>NZ_CP186061.1:0-4800000 GCF_049315255.1 Micromonospora sp. WMMD558
CCACCTCGGCCTCCGGGGACTCCGGCCCGAGCCGCTCGTACCGGCCCACCGCCACGATCTGGTCGCCGGCGAGGACGACGAACGCCTCCCGGTCCCGGTGGTCGACGTTGACGAAGCGCCGGAGGTCGCGCTCCGGGATCCGGGGGTACGGCGAGAAGTAGCGCAGGTAGCGGGTGCGCTCGGAGAAACGCGAGTGCATGGCGACGATGCCCGGTGCGTCCGACGGCTGGATCGGCCGCAACTGGACGGTCGTGCCGTCGCTGAGCAGCACGTCCACCGGGTGGTCCACTGTGGTCACGGCAGGCGGCCCTCCACCGGGCGTCAGTCGCGCGGGTCGTGCGGGTCGAGCCCCAGCAGCGGGAACACGGTCCGACGGGTGGCGGCGATGGCGCGGTCCACCGAGTTCGGCTCGCCGGAGGGCTGCCACGGCTCGTACGACGGGTCGGCGTCGTCGGTCATCCGCAGTGGGACCTCGCGACCTGGACAGCGGGCGGCGGCAAGCTCCCGCCACGCGGGCGGCGTCAGCGTGGCCGGGTCGAGCGGGTCACCGGTGGCCACCGCGAGCAGGTGTGTCCACGCCCGGGGCACGGCCTCGACCAGCGCGTACCCGCCGCCGCCGGTGGCGACCCACCGGCCGTCGCAGAGCTCGTCGGCCAGCGCCCGCAGGGCGATGTACGTGGCGCGCTGCCCGTCGACGGACAGGTGCAGGTCGGCGAGCGGGTCGAGCCGGTGCGCGTCGGCGCCACACTGGGTGACCAGGATCTCCGGCTGGAACGCGCGCAGCACCGACGGCACGATCGCGTGGAAGGCCCGCTGCCAGCCCGCGTCGTCGACGCCCGGCGGCAGTGGCATGTTGACGGCGGTGCCCTGCGCCTCCGGGCCGCCGGTCTCGTCGGGGAACCCGGTGCCCGGGAAGAGCGCCAGCGGGGTCTCGTGCAGGCTCACGGTGAGCACGCGCGGGTCGTCCCAGAAGGTCTTCTGCACCCCGTCGCCGTGGTGGACGTCCACATCGACGTACGCGACCCGGCGCGCGCCCAGGTCGAGCAGGCGGGCGATCGCCACCGCCGGGTCGTTGTAGACGCAGAAGCCGGCCGCCCGCGCGGGCATCGCGTGGTGCAGCCCGCCGGCCACGTTGACCGCCCGGCGTGCCTCGCCGCGCCACACCGCCTCGGCTGCGGTCACCGACGCGCCCGCGATCAGCGCGCTGGCCTCGTGCATGCCGTCGAAGACCGGGTTGTCCGAGGTGCCCAGCCCGAACCCGGCGAAGAGCGGGTCACGCGGGGCGCCGCGGACGGCCTCCACGTAGCGGGGATCGTGCACCCGGGTGAGCACGTCGTCGTCGGCCGGCTCCGGCTTGACCAGGCGCACGCCCGGCCGCTCCAGCACGCCCAACTCCCGGGCCAGCGCGACGGTCAGCTCCACCCGGACCGGGTCGAGGGGATGGTCACCCATGTCGTAGGCGAGCATCGACTCGTCCCACACCACCACTGTGTCGTCCGACATGCGCTCATCGTCGCACGAGGACCGGCGGTGGCCGGCGCACGCGCTGGTCGCCTGGCTGGTGTCGGTCCGGGCCACGTACGGCTCCGGCGTCACCCCGCGGCTCACGCCGACGGGGCGGACCCCGCCGGCTGCTCCCCCGTCGCCACCGGCCGCGCCGGGTCGGCGACCCAGTTGCTCCACGACCCGACGTACAGCGCCGCGTCCGGCCGGCCGGCCAGGTGCAGGGCGAGCACGGCCTGCGCGGCGGTGACGCCCGACCCGCAGTACGCGCCGACCGGCCGGCCGTCGACCACCCCGGCGGCGGCGAACCGCTGCCGCAGCACGTCGGCCGCCGGGAACCGTCCCTCGGCGACGTAGTCCGGCGCGGGCAGGTTCACCGCGCCCGGCACGTGCCCGGCGACCGGGTCGATCGGCTCGGTCTCGCCCCGGTAGCGCGCCGTCGCCCGCACGTCCACCAGGACACCGTCGTCGGCCGCGGCGAGCCGGGCGGCCTCGGCCGCGTCGAGCACCGGCAGGGCGCCGGGGCGCACCTCGACGTCGCCGGTCGGCGGGGTGGGCGCCTCGGTGGAGGTGGGCAGACCCGCGGCCACCCAGGCGGGCCAGCCGCCGTGCAGCAGGCGTACGTCGGTGTGCCCCGCCCAGCGCAGCGTCCACCAGGCACGGGCGGCGGACATGCCGTCGCCGCCGTCGTACACGACGACGGGGTGCCCGGCGCGGACGCCGGCGGCCCGCAGTGCGGCCTGGAGCGCGGCGGGGTCGGGCAGCGGGTGGCGCCCGGCGGCCCCCGGCGGGCCGCACAGGTCGGTGTCCAGGTCGACGAAGACCGCGCCGGGCAGGTGGCCGGTTGTGTAGTCGTCGCGACCGGGCGGGCCGGTCAGACGCCAGCGGACGTCGAGCAGGGTGGGCGGGTCGGCGCTGTCGAGCTCGGCGGCGAGCCGGTCGGCCTCGACCAGCAGATCCTCGGTACCGGACATGGCGTCCAGTCAACACCATCCCGGCACCCGCAGGCGGTTCGGCGGCGGCCGTTCGGGGGTTACGCAAGGTAGCATCGATCACCGGAGGGCCTGACGTGAAGCATGATTTGGTCGACACGACCGAGTGCCGAGTTACCTCCGAGAGCGAGAGGGGCGGTAACCGGTGACAAAAACTGATCTGGTCGACACGACCGAGATGTACCTGCGCACCATCCTCGAACTCGAGGAGGAGGGGGTGCCGCCGCTGCGCGCCCGCATCGCCGAGCGGCTGCGGCAGAGCGGCCCCACCGTCAGCCAGACCGTCGCCCGGATGGAGCGCGACGGTCTGCTCACCGTCGAGGGCGACCGGCACCTGGCGCTCACCCCGGCGGGCCGCAGCGCGGCGGTCTCCGTGATGCGCAAGCACCGGCTGGCCGAGCTGCTGCTGGTCAACGTGATCGGGATGCCCTACGAGGAGGCCCACGAGGAGGCCTGCCGGTGGGAGCACGTGATGAGCGACGCGGTGGAGAAGCGGGTGTACGACCTGCTCAACCGCCCGACCCGTTCCCCGTACGGCAACCCGATCCCCGGCCTGGAGGAGCTGGGCTCGCCGGAGCCGGCCGAGTCCGCGCCGGCGGAGGGTGAGCGCAACCTGGCGTTCCCCGGCCTGTCCGGCCCGGTCGTGGTCCGGCGGATCTGCGAGAGCGTGCAGACCAACGCGGACGTGCTGCGGCAGCTGCACGCCGCCGGCGTCGACCCGGGCGCGACGGTGACCGTGGCCCAGGAGCGGGACGGCGTGTCGATCGACCGCTCCGGCGACCGGGTCCGCCTGCCGCGCGAGGTCGCCAGCCGCGTCTTCGTAGCCGCAAGCTGACTCCGCCCCATTCTCGCGCCCCTCACCTCCGCGATCTTGCGGTTCCTGTCCGCACATACCCGGAGTAAGCGGGCATAACGGGCGGAAGCGCAGGATCGGCGAGCGTGGGCGTACGGTCAGTCGTCGACGTACGGGCAGTGGCGGCAGCCGCGGCCACAGCAGGTGCCGCGGCGCGCCAGGAAGCCGGCCGTCAGGACGAAGAGGCCGGTGGCCGGGTCGAGGTAGCCCGCCTCCCCGTCGCGCAGGGCCGCCGCGTGGGCGGCGAGGATGCGCTCCTTGTCGGGGTGGTCGGATGCGAGCCGGGACGGGTGCGGCTCGGTCAGCGGCCGGTTCGCCAGTGGTCGTCGCTCTCCGGTCACCGGGGCAGTGTAGAGAGGCCGCTCAGCGGTGGCGGGCGAGGGCGGCGACGATCGCCGCGGTGTCGGCACCGGCTGCGAGCAGCAGCCGGAGCAGCACCTTCGCCTTGTACGGGTCGAGCAACCCGCCGTTCAACAGCCCGCGCCGTCGCAGGTCGGTCTCCGAGCCGACCGCGCCGTACGTGTGCCGCAGCACCGACCCGGCGCCGGAGCGCGAGGTGAGCACCACCGGGATCCGTTCGGCCAGCGCACCGAGCACCGGAGCCAGCACACCCGGCACGTGTCCGACGCCGAAGCCGGCGACCACCAGCCCGTGGTGGGTGTCGGCGAGGCTGTCGAGCAGCCCGCCGTCGTCGTCGAGGGTCACGGTGTACAGCGCGACCCGGGTGTCGTTCAGCCGGGCGGGATCGACCGGCGGCAGCGGCTCCCGCCGCTCGGTCCGGGCCAGCACCCGCACCTCCCCCTCGATCACGTGCCCGACGGGACCGACGTTCGGGGAGGCGAAGGTGGCGGTGCTGGTGCTGTGCGTCTTGCGGACCCAGCGCGCGGCGTGGACCTCGTCGTTGAGGGTGACCAACACGCCGAGGTCGCGGGCGGCGGGCGCGGCCGCCACCCGCGCGGCGGCGAGCAGGTTCGCCGGCCCGTCCGCCCCCGCCAGGGTGGGGTTGCGCATCGCACCCGTGAAGACCAGTGGGGCGGCGTGCGGCCACACCAGGTCGGCCAGGAACGCCGACTCCTCCAGCGTGTCCGTGCCCTGGGTGACGACCACGCCGGTCGCGCCCGCGGCCACCGCCCGCGACGCCGCGTCGACCACCTCCAGCAGGTGCCGGTACGTGAGGTGCGCGCTGGGTACCGCGAGGGCGTCCCGGACGTCCATGGGCGGGCTGAGGTCGGCCAGCCCGGGTACGGCCGCGGTGAGGTCCGCACCGGTCAGCCGGGTGACCACCCCCGGCCCGTCCCGACCCACACCGGCCATCGCGATGGTGCCGCCGAGGGTGAACAGGGCGATGGACACGCCGGACCTCCCGTCAGCCGTCGCCGATGACGGCCCGCAGACCGTACCGCCCGGGACATCGCCCGCGCCCCCGGGCGCGGCGGCCGGCGAATGTCGGTGGGGTCGAGCATGCTGGGGGCCATGCGGAAGATCGTCGTGCAGATGAGCGTGTCGCTGGACGGGTTCTTCGAGGGGCCGGACGGTGACCTGAGTTGGCACCTGGTCGACGACGAGTTGCACCGGCACTTCAACGCCGAGTTACGCGAGATGAGCGCCTTCCTCAACGGCCGGCGCAACTACGACCTGATGGCCGCCTTCTGGCCGACCGCCGACCGCGACCCGGCGAGCCCGGAACCGGTGCGGGAGTTCGCCGGCATCTGGCGGGACATGCCGAAGATCGTCTACTCGCGGACGCTGGAGAAGGCCGACTGGGGCACGGAGATCGTGCGGCAGGTCGACCCCGCCGAGGTACGCCGGCTCAAGGAGCAGCCCGGCGGCGACATGGCCCTCGGCGGGGCGGACATCGCCGCCACCTTCGCCCGGCACAACCTGATCGACGAGTACCGGCTCTACGTCCACCCGGTGATCGTCGGCGCCGGCCGGCCGCTCTTTCCCGACGACGGCGTACGGCGTCAGCTGCGGCTGGCGGGTACGCGCACCTTCGGCAACGGGGTCGTCCTCCTCTGCCACGAACGCCTCGCCGACTGACCCACGAGCGCGTCGCCAAGCTGATCGGCGAAAGGCCATTGGCTTCCCCGTCGCCCCGGCCTATGGTGTCCGGATGCGTCCGTCGGGCCGGCAGCCAGGCGCCGCCGTCGTGGTGACGGCGGTGTCCACCGCTGCCTGCCGGCCGACGCCGGCCTCGACCCCCAACGGCCGACAGGCGGCGCGCACCGCGATCGGGGCGGTGCGTACCGCTGCGCCGTCCCCCACCGGCTCGGCCGCCTCGCTGCTGCCGAGCCCCACCGGGCGTGGCCCGCCGTGGACCGGTAGCACCCCAGCACCGGCCACCCAGGGCGAAGCGACATCCGCTTCGGCCCTTTCTTTTTTGGAGGAGTCATGACCACCCAGGTCCAACCCGACGAGCGGAACTGGCTCGACGAACTGCGTACGGCACTGACCCACGACTTCGAGGTGCAGAGCGCCAGGTTGACCCAACTCACCGCGGACACCGGCGACCCGGGCGAGGCCCACACGCAGGACGCGCTGATCGCCGCCACCCGGCAGAGCCTCAACCAGATCAGCGACGCGCTGCGCCGCATCGCCGAGGGCCGGTACGGCACCTGCGAGCGGTGCGCCGCGCCGATTCCACGCGAGCGCCTGGAGGTGCTGCCGCACGCCCGCTTCTGCGTGCCCTGTCAGCAGAAGCACGCCGGCTGACGCGACCGCCAACGGCTGCCGTGCCGACGCCGGAACGGCAGCTGCCCCGGCGTCCGTGGTGATCGGATACGGCTCAGCGGCACGACACGCCGGGTGTTGTGCCGCTGGGGCGTATCCGATCATGCGGCGCCCAGCCGGCCGCCCCGCGGTGGCGCGGCTACGGCTTCCGTCGTCGGGAAATCTCGTCGAGGTGCTGCTGCTTGTGCTGCCGGACCATCTCGTCCCAGACCTCCTGGTCATAGTCCGGGTCCGGCGGTATCCACTTGTGCGAGCCGTCGCTGTAGTGGAACCGCTCGTCACCGGGCCGGATCAGGCTCACCGGATCCAGCCGAGGAACCGCCGATGCAGCAGTCCCGCTGGCACCCAGGTCAGGTCCTCGGCTGCGGACACCAGGTAGGACCCCATGTACAGAGCCAGCGAGACCGGCGCGCCGTCGAACTCCGCTCGCAGTTCCTTGCGCCGGGTCGCGCAGGGCCACGGCCCGTTGCAGCCGCCGCAGGTCCACACCGGAAGGACAGGCCCGTGGGTGGTCACCAGCGGCCTCCCAGGAAGCGCCAGGTGGTGGCGCGGGCATGCCAGCGGCACGCCCATTCCGCCTGATAGCAGGGGTACGGCGACAGCCGCGCCCACCACCGCCGGCACCCGTCACACAGCCCATCGGCACCCGGCAGATGGACCGTCAGAATCTGGCTGACCTGATGCTCGGTCACGTCTGCTCCTCCCCTGGCCAGTGGCCACGACGGATCGGGATGCGGTGCCGGGCGTGGCAGGGCAACTCAGCACCGCACCGGCAGACCCGCCGCCACAGGGACCAGGACCAGACCGGACGGTGCCGTCGGGCCAGGGTCAGCGCGACCGCCAGCAGATAGCCGTCGTACGAGACCGAACGCCTCATTCGTCACCGCCACTTGGACTCCTGTTTTGGAAGTCCACACAGACTAGTTTTTGGACTCCTATTTTGGGAACCTTGCTCCGGCGTGTCGTGGGATCACAGTGCGGAGCGGGCCATAATCGGCCGATGGTCAACCCGACGATCCAGCGGCGACGCCTCGGACTGGCGCTGAAGCGCGCACGCGAAGAGGCTGGCAAGACTCAGGACGACGCTGCCGCCGTCATCGATGCCGCCGCCAGCAAGGTCAGTCGGCTCGAACTGGGCCAGTCAGGGATCAAGCTGACCGACCTCAACGTGTTGCTCGAACATTCAACTTCATCATCCTGAGGTTCGGCGACGACGCCGCGTCCGACGTGATCTACGTGGAGACCTTCACCGACGCCGATTACCTTGACCGACCCGACGCGGTGCGCGCCTACACTCGGCTATGGGACCGACTCCGGGCCGCCGCTCTCGGGCCGGTAGAGTCGCGCAAGCTCATCCTCCGGATGGTGGACGACATAGAGCGGCAGCAGATCTGAGAGAGCTGACCATGGACACCCCCGATCGCACGGTCTGGCGCAAGTCGAGCTACAGCGACAACAACGGCGGCGCCTGCGTCGAGGTCGCAGCAACGGATCGCAGCATCCTGGTCCGCGACAGCAAGGACCCTTCTGGCCCGGCGCTTTGCTTCGACCGTCGGTCGTGGTCCGCGTTCATGGCCCGCTTGAACCGATAGAGCATGACGCGACCGCGCTTGTACGGGCCTGGGGAACTGGCCGCCCTGTTCGGCGTGTCGAGGCAACGGGTGCTGCAGATCACCCGCCGTCCCGGCTTCCCCGAGCCCGTCGCCCGCCTGATCGGGACGACGATCTGGGACGCGGACGAGGTCGACGAGTGGGCGCGACACAACCGTCCGCCACGCCCTACCGACGGCGACGACGACCGCTGACAACCACCGTCAACGAAATGAGTTGAGGCCCTGCCCGTACCTGCCGGGACAGAGCCTCAACTACTACACCGAGATCCACTCGCATGACTTCGAGGGGCAGCCGGACGCAAGGCGCTGGCGGCCTCCTAGGTCACTTGCTCTTGGTCTCCTTGACCGTCGTCTTCGGGTGCGACTTGGGAAAAGCGGCGATCCGTTCCTGCAACAGATTGGTCGGAACTTCTCCCGGCTCACGAGCCCCGGGCGCGTCAACGCCCGGGGCTCGTTGCTTTGTCAGCTGCAGCCGCTGGTGCTGCCGCAGCCCTCGCAGACGTAGCAGCTACCGGCCGGGCGCATCTTCGTACCGCAGGTGAAGCAGAGCGGCGCGTCGGCGGCCTTGCCGATCACGGCCTCCAGCAGTTCGGTGCTGGAACCCACCGACGGCGCCGGCTTGGCGGCGGCGAAGTCCGCGACCTCCTGCGCCGGCTGGGCGACCGGGCCGGTCTTCGGCTCCTCCGGCCTGATCTCGACCGGGGCGGAGGCGGCCATCGCGGTGAGGTCCGCACCGCTCGCCTCCGCCTCCGCCTCGGCCGCGAGCTGGGCGGCCCGCTCCTTCGCGGTGAAGATGCCCAGCTCCGCGCGGCGCTCGTACGGCAGGAAGTCCAGCGCCAGGCGACGGAAGATGTAGTCCATCACCGAGGCCGCCATGCGCACGTCCGGGTCGTCGGTCATGCCGGCCGGCTCGAAGCGCATGTTGGTGAACTTGCTGACGTACGTCTCCAGCGGGACGCCGTACTGGAGACCGATGGAGATGGCCACCGAGAAGGCGTCCATCACGCCGGCCAGGGTCGAGCCCTGCTTCGACATCTTGAGGAAGACCTCGCCGAGGCCGTCGTCCGGGTACGACGACGCGGTGAGGTAGCCCTCGGCGCCGCCGACCGAGAAGGAGATCGTCTCGGACGGGCGCTTCTTCGGCAGCCGCTTGCGCACCGGCCGGTACTCGACGACCTTCTCGACGACCGGCTGCACGGTCGCGGGGGTCTCCGGCGCGGCCGCCTTCTTCTTCGCCGCCGACAGCGGCTGGCCGACCTTGCAGTTGTCCCGGTAGATGGCCAGGGCCTTGAGGCCGAGCTTCCAGCCCTCGAAGTAGATCTTCTCGACGTCCTCGACGGTGGCCTGCTCCGGCATGTTGACCGTCTTGGAGATGGCGCCGGAGATGAACGGCTGGACGGCCGCCATCATCCGCACGTGGCCCATCGGGGCGATGGACCGCTCGCCCATCGCGCAGTCGAAGACCGGGTAGTGCTCCGGCTTGAGGCCGGGGGCGTCCACCACGTGGCCGTGGTCGGCGATGTGCTCGACGATCGCCTCGACCTGCTCCTCGGGGTAGCCGAGGCTGCGCAGGGCGCGCGGGACGGTCTGGTTGACGATCTGCATCGAGCCGCCGCCGACCAGCTTCTTGAACTTGACCAGCGCCAGGTCCGGCTCGACGCCGGTGGTGTCGCAGTCCATCATCAGGCCGATGGTGCCGGTGGGCGCCAGCACGCTGGCCTGCGAGTTCCGCCAGCCGTTCTTGTCGCCGACCTTGTTGCCGAGGGTCCACTGCCGGGTGGCCTCGCGCTGGATGGCGGTGGCCACGGTGCCGGCCGGCTTGATCTCGTCGTTGGCGGCGGCGTGCTTGCGCATGACCCGCTTGTGCGGCTCCGCGTTGCGGGCGTAGCCGTCGTACGCGCCGACGACACCGGCCAGCTCGGCGGAGCGGCGGTACGCGGTGCCGGTCATCAGCGAGGTGATCGCCGCGGCGACCGAGCGGCCCTGGTCCGAGTCGTACGGCAGACCGGAGGCCATGAGCAGCGCGCCGAGGTTCGCGTACCCGATGCCGAGCTGCCGGTACGCGCGGGTGGTCTCGCCGATCTTCTCGGTCGGGAAGTCGGCGAAGCAGATCGAGATGTCCATCGCGGTGATGACCAGCTCGACCGACTTGACGAACTTCTCCACCTCGAAGCCGCCGTCGGCGCGGAGGAACTTCATCAGGTTGAGCGAGGCCAGGTTGCACGAGGAGTTGTCCAGGTGCAGGTACTCCGAGCACGGGTTCGACGCGGTGATCCGCCCGGTCTCCGGGCAGGTGTGCCAGTCGTTGATGGTGTCGTCGTACTGGAGGCCCGGGTCGGCGCACTCCCACGCGGCCTGGGAGATCGTGCGGAACAGGTTCCGGGCGTCGATGGTGTCGATCACCGCGCCGTCGAGGCGGCCGCGCAGGTCGAAGGTGCCGCCGTTCTCGACCGCCGCCATGAACTCGTCGGACACCCGGACCGAGTTGTTGGCGTTCTGGTACTGCACGCTGACGATGTCGGCGCCGCCCAGGTCCATGTCGAAGCCGGCGTCGCGCAGCGCGCGGATCTTGTCCTCCTCGCGCGCCTTGGTGACCACGAACTCCTCGATGTCCGGGTGGTCCACGTCGAGGATGACCATCTTGGCCGCGCGCCGGGTGGCACCACCGGACTTGATGGTGCCGGCGGAGGCGTCGGCGCCGCGCATGAAGCTGACCGGGCCGGAGGCGGTGCCGCCGGAGGAGAGCAGCTCCCTCGACGAGCGGATCCGGGACAGGTTGACGCCGGAGCCGGAGCCGCCCTTGAAGATCAGCCCCTCCTCCTTGTACCAGTCCAGGATGGAGTCCATCGAGTCGTCGACGGCGAGGATGAAGCAGTTGTGGACCCGGAGGTTACCGGCCAGGAATTCGCCGCTCTCCGTCTGGATGTCGTAGACCTCCATCGTCCCAAGGGACTCGACGCGGTCGATCTCCAGCCGCTTCACGTCGTTGGCGGGACGGCCCGGCTTTGCGAAGCTCTGGTCGAGCTTGGCCATCTTCTCGGCGCCGACGAACCCGATGTGGGTGGCGAAGAGGTCCCGGTCGCCGTCGTTCTGGATCCGGACCGACCAGCAACCCTTACGGTCCGGGCGCGGGTCCGCCTTGTAGGCGACGCGGGAGAAGATCCCGAACCGCAGCAGGAGGCTCTGCACGCCGCGGATCAGCTTCTCCGAGATCATGTCCACCGCGACGAGCGTGGACTGCTCACGCGCCGAGACGTAACCCTCGGCCTGGAAGATGCTGCGCAGGTACGCCGCAACGACCGGCAGCGGTGCGGTGAAGAGGCGCTCCGGCACCTCCATCTCGACGCCGCGGGTCAGCAGGTCCCACTTCTCCACGAACGGACGCAGATGCTCGCCGTAGAGGCGGGTACGCCGGCAGTCCAGCTCCTCGCTCTGCGTCGTCACCGTGCGCTCCTTGCGGTGCGCGCCGGGGAAGACCTCGTCGAGGGTGCCCGTCACCCACTCCAACTCGTCGTCGTTGACGGTCATCGCCTCGATCGTCAACGACCGGTTGCTGCCCTGGTCGTACTGGCCGACGAACCCGTCGGACTGAAGCCATCCGGCGAGCGCGGCCTCACGGATCTCCCGCAGGTCGAGCTCGCTTTCGCCGTAGGCGTACGTGCGGTGCCACTCGAGCTTGTCACCGGGCTTCAGGGTGCCGGCCTCGACCCACTGACCCGTGCCGTCGCCCGTGCTCTTCCAGACCACGTGGTCCGGCGTGACGTCGAGCAGGTAGCCCGCCTTGGTGTGCAGCCGGAGGACCTCACGTACTCCGTTGGCCTTCACAGCCACGATCCGGGTCAACCCGTTCCCGTCGTACACCTTGGTCCCGACGGCGTTGTCCTCGACCAACTTGCCGATCGGTACCAGACCGCTCGGGGTGCTGACCAGCGAGTCGTACGGTAGGCACGCGCTGACCTGCTGCGGCGAGGGCGTGCCCACGTTGAACCACACCGGCGAGTTGAAGCTGAACACCTGGTGCAGCAGCATCCAGGTCAGCTCGTGGGCGAAGACCTCGGCGTCGGCGGGGCTGGCGAAGTAGCCGTACTCCTCACCGGCGGTGCGGTAGGTGGTGACGACCCGGTCGATCAGCTGCTTGAGCGACCACTCCCGCTCCGGAGTGCCCACCGCGCCCCGGAAGTACTTGGTGGTCACGATGTTGGCCGCGTTGACGCTCCACGCCTCCGGGAACTCCACGCCGCGCTGCTCGAAGTTGATCGAGCCGTCCCGCCAGTTCGTCATCACGACGTCCCGGCGCTCCCAGGTGACCTCGTCGTACGGGTGGACCCCCTCCGTCGTCCAGACCCGCTCGACCTTCAGTCCGGTGCCCGCCTTGCTTCGTGAACGGCTCGTTGTCACGCCGTCGCCCCCCTCGTCTGCGCGGTCACCCACCGCGCGTCCCAATCTCTCGAAAACTGTGAAGAATCAGCTGGTGCGGCCGGCGGCCTCGACCGCGTCGGCCCCGCCGCTCTCCCGGGCGCGGGCCGCGGCCCGCAACGTCTCGATCTCGCGTTCGAAGTCGGCGAGCGAGTCGAAGGACCGGTAGACGCTGGCGAACCGGAGGTAGGCGATCTCGTCCAGGTCCCGCAGCGGGCCCAGGATGGCCAGCCCCACCTCGTGGCTGGGGATCTCGGCGGCCCCCTTGGCCCGGACGGTCTCCTCGACCCGCTGCGCCAGCAGCGCGAGCGAGTCGTCGTCGACCGGGCGGCCCTGGCACGCCTTGCGCACCCCGCCGATGATCTTCGTACGACTGAACGGCTCGGTCACCCCGCTGCGCTTGACCACCGCGAGGACGGCCTCCTCGACCGTGGTGAACCGTTTGCCGCACTCCGGGCAGGATCGCCGCCGGCGGATCAACTGGCCGTCGTCGGCCTCCCGCGAGTCGACCACCCGGGAGTCGGGGTGCCGGCAGTACGGACACCGCATCGCCCGACCTCCTTCGTCGACCACGGGCCGCACCGCTCGACCTCCGGACACGCGTCGCCACGGCGGAGCCGTCCTCCGGTCTTCGCCGTGCTGGCGCTGGGAAGTGCGTTCGGTAGTCGAACCCAACCTGTAGGCGACTTACGCCCTTGTGACTACTACATCTAGGGGTCGACCGTATGCCGCCGACGATCTGAGGTCAAGTTGCCGGCGTGTCCGGCGCGTCACCCACGTCCGGGACCGCTCCCCTCTTCCCCGTCGCCCGGAAACCCAACCGCACGGGGGGCGCTCCGGTTATCGGCCGCCCGGTGGACCGACGCCGACGATCCGCCGAATTAGAACAGCCGTTCGACGCGACGTACCATTTATCAGAACACGAGTACGACCCGCGCGGATTTTCACCCCGACACGCCGAGCAACGTCGTACAGATGTTTGAAAATGACTGATCTCACCTATACGGTCATGAACGACGGACGCACGGCGGTTCTCCGCCATCGTCACCGCACCACCGCACGCACCACGAGCCGACGAGGCACCACAGCGCCGACCAGGGAGGACGGACGTGACCGAGGACCGGGCCAGCCGGCCGAAGAGCCCGCAGCAGATCACCGACGCGGGTGCGGCGGCCACGCGTCGCCGGGGCGCCGCGCGGAGCCGCACCGGCGCGCCCGCCGTACGCCCGGTCACCCCGGTGGTGAGCGCCTTCCCCGACCCCGCGACGGTCGACCTGACCGCCCGCCAGCGGCGGATCCTGGAGTTCATCCGCACCTGGGTCGAGCGGCACGGCTACCCGCCGAGCGTGCGGGAGATCGGCGAGGCGGTCGGCCTGGTGTCGCCGTCCAGCGTCGCCTACCAGCTCAAGGAGCTGGAGAAGAAGGGCTTCCTGCGCCGCGACCCCAACCGGCCGCGCGCGGTCGACGTCCGGGCCCCCAGCGACGTGATCGACGACGAGCTGGCCCGCTCGCAGCGCCCGACGCCGGCGTACGTGCCGATGCTCGGCCGGATCGCCGCCGGTGGCCCGATCCTCGCCGAGCAGGCCGTCGAGGACATCTTCCCGCTCCCCCGCGAGCTGGTGGGTGAGGGCGAGGTCTTCATGCTCCAGGTCAAGGGCGACTCGATGCTCGACGCCGCCATCTGCGACGGCGACTGGGTGGTGGTCCGGCAGCAGCCCACCGCCGACTCCGGTGACATCGTCGCGGCCATGCTCGACGGCGAGGCGACCGTGAAGACCTACCGGCGCCGCGACGGGCACGTCTGGCTGATGCCGCAGAACCCGGCCTTCGACCCGATCCCGGGCGACGACGCCACGATCATGGGCCGGGTCGTCGCCGTCCTGCGCCGCATCTGACGTCGGTCCCTCACGGGGAGCCCGACGGTCCGGGCCGTCGGGCGACCGGCGGGGGACGCCGGACCGGCGGCGGAGGACGCCGTCGCGGTGGTAGCTGTGGCCTAGTAGCGGTCGCCGTGGTAGCCGTGCCCGCCGCCGGGCACCTGCCCATACGGGCCGCCCCAGCTCTCGTCGGGGCCGTCCTCGCGACGCCGTCCGGCGCGCGGGTCGGGCCCGCCGCCACCGCGCCGGGGAGGTTCCGCCGGACCGCCGCCGTAGACGGCACCACCCGGGCCGCCGCCGTAGACCCCACCTCGGCCACCGCCGGCCGGACGGCCACCGCTGGGGGGCGGGCTGGCGGGCGGGCGACCACCGCCGGCCCCGGGTGGGTTGCCACCGCCGCCGTAGACGCCTCCGCCGGACGGGCGACCGCCGTAGACGGCACCGTCGGCGCCACCTGGGGGGCGACCCCCGCCGTACACGCCGCTGCCGGCCGGGGCGACACCCGGTCGACCCGCCTCCCGGCCGCGCCCCGCCCCGCCGGCCGCGCCGTACACACTCCCGCCGGCGGCGCCGCCGTAGACCCCGCCCCGCGACCGGTCGTCCGCGGCCGGGAAACCCTCGGCCGGGCCGCCGTCGTCGGTGCGCTCGTCGTCGTCCGGGCCCGCGACGGGGTTGCGACGGGCGCGCAGGATGCCGAACACTCCGGCGCCGACCATCGCCACACCGATCAGGCCCACCGCGCCGACCAGGTACATGATGTCCTGCAACGACAGGCTGTCGAACCACGACGCCTCGGCCGCCTTCTTCGGCTCGGCCGCGGCCGCGACCGGCTTGGCGCCCTGGGTCGACGGCTTGTACGCGAGGATGTCGACGGTCTCGCCCTCCTCCAGCTGCCCGCCCTCGGAGACGGTGAGGAAGGACTTGCCGTCGGGGCTGTACGAGATGGCCTCGCCGAACGGGTCGGCGAGCGGTGTCACCCGGGGCTCGGTGGTGGTGAGCGCCTTGACCACGTCACCGCCGGCGACGTCGTACTCGAAGGCGTCCGCGTACGTGCGCAGCACCACCCGGGAGCCGTCCGGGGAGCGGGCCGCGCCGGTGATCGCCGTCCGGCCGAGCACCCCGAGCCGGTTGTCAGTCTCCGTCTTGGGCAGCTCGACGTCGCCGACCTTCTTCATCGGCACCGGCGCGGTGTCGCCGCTGCGCAGCTCCCCGTCCGGGGTGAATATCTCGGCCTTACCGGAGGTGACCTTGGTGATGATCAGCGGGTTGCCGTCGTCGCCGATGACCAGCGCCTCGGCGTCACGCGGCTTGCCGTCCGGGTACGCCAGGCGGTGCAGCGTCGCCGGCTTGCCGCCGCCGACGGGCAGGGTCCACACCGCCACGCGCTCGCGGCGCTGCCGGCTGGTCACGTTGTCGCCGGTGTCGGCGACCCAGAGCGTCCGGCCGTCCGGCGAGAGCGCCAGGTCCTCCGGGTCCGCCGGGCCGCCGCCCGAGTAGCGGACCGGATCCTTGGCGATCTTGCACTTGGTGTCCAGGAAGAAGATCCGCTTGCGGCTGTCCACCTCGGTGCCATCGTTGATCACGACGTAGCCGGTCTTGACGGCGACCAGACCGGAGAGCTCGACGAGCCGTTGGTCGGTCACGGTGCAGCGCTTCTGGCCCGCCGCCTCGGCCGGTGCCGGGGCGGCGGCCAGGACGGCACCGGTGACTGCCACGGTCGCCCCCAACAGGCTGAGGGCACCCGTGACCGAGGTGAGAACGCGGCGCATCCTCACAGTGTCGCACGCCGACGACACGACTCCGTGCGGCTGGACGGGCCAGGGCCCGTCCAGCCGATCATCCGTCGGCCGGCGGCAGGTCCGGCCGACGCCCGGCGGCGTCCGGACCTCGCCTCGGCTCGACAAGATCGGCAGGCCGGACCCTAGGAGCGCGGGCCGACGGGCTCCGCCGCCTCGAAGGGAGCCAGCTCGGCGGCGAGCGCCTCGCCGACCCGGACGTGCAGCAGGGTGCCCTCGGGCAGGTGCGCGGTGCTCAGCACCTCGCCCTGCCGGTGTACACGGGCCACCAGGTCCCCCCGGTCGTACGGCAGAACCGCGCGGACCTCGACGGCCGGGCGGGGCAGCCGGCCCTCGACCGCGGTACGCAGATCCTCGACACCGCGACCGGTGTGCGCGGAAACGAAGATCGCCTCCGGCCACAGCCGCTTGAGCCGCAGCAGGGTCTCCTCGTCGGCCGCGTCCGCCTTGTTGACCACGAGCAGCTCGGGCAGCCGGTCGGCGCCCACCTCGGCGAGCACCTCGCGGACCGCGCGGACCTGCTCCTCCGGGTCCGGGTGGGTGCCGTCCACCACGTGCACGACCAGGTCGGACTCGGCGACCTCCTCCAGCGTCGAGCGGAACGCCTCGACGATCTGGTGCGGCAGGTGCCGGACGAAACCGACCGTGTCGGACAGGGTGTAGACGCGCCCGTCGGACGTGGTGGCCTTGCGGGTGGTCGGGTCCAGCGTGGCGAAGAGCGCGTTCTCCACCAGCACGCCGGCCCCGGTCAGCCGGTTGAGCAGGCTGGACTTGCCGGCGTTGGTGTAGCCGGCGATGGCCACGGCCGGCACGGCGTTGCGGGCCCGACGGGCGCGCTTGGTCTGGCGTACCGTCTTCATGCCCTTGATCTCCCGGCGCAACCGGGAGATCCGGGTACGAATCCGGCGCCGATCGGTCTCCAGCTTCGTCTCACCGGGACCGCGCAGACCCACGCCGCCGGCACCGCCGGCACGAGCGCTACCACCGCTCTGGCGGGACAGCGTCTCACCCCAACCGCGCAGCCGCGGGAGCAGGTACTCCAACTGGGCCAGCTCGACCTGCGCCTTACCTTCCTTGCTCTTCGCGTGCTGGGCGAAGATGTCCAGGATCAGCGCCGTCCGGTCGACCACCTTGACCTTGGTGCGCTGCTCCAGGTTGCGCAGCTGGGACGGGGAGAGCTCACCGTCGCAGATCACCGTGTCGGCGCCGGTCGACAGCACGACCGCGCCCAGGTCGTCGACCTTGCCCCGGCCGACGTAGGTGGCCGGGTCGGGGCGGTTGCGCCGCTGGATCAGCCCCTCGAGCACCTGCGAGCCGGCCGTCTCGGCCAGCGCCGCCAGCTCGGTCAGCGAGTTCTCCGCGTCGTCCTGCGTGCCCTCCGTCCAGACCCCCACCAGGACGACCCGCTCCAGCCGCAGCTGGCGGTACTCGACCTCGGTGACGTCGGTGAGCTCGGTGGAGAGGCCGGGGACCCGCCGCAGCGCCTGCCGCTCCGACAGCTCGAACTCGCCGGTGGTGGCGTCGAGCTCGTCATCCTCGAACGGCTCGAAGGTCTCCTGGTCTCGCAAACTCACTACTCCTGTCCGTTTGGTCACGTAGGAAGCAATCCTGACATGTGCCAACGCCGGACGCACCCGCTATATGCCCGAGGCCGTACCCGCCGGTAGCGGGGCCGCGTGCCGGCCGACCTGCCCCGGAGAGTAGAAATGCGGGCAGCCGTACAGCGTCGACGGAGGGATCTGCGTGGCCATCACCCGACTGCCGAGTGCCGGATTCTCGATCACGATCCGGATCGCGGTCCCGGCGGACGCCTCGTCCATCGGACGACTGACCACGTCCGTCGGGGAGGCCGGGGCGATCGTCACCGCGCTCGACGTGGTCGACTCCGACCCCACCCACGTGATCGTCGACCTGACCTGCGACACCGCCGACGCCAGCCACGCCGACCAGGTGGTCGACGCGCTCACCGCGATGGACGACGTCGACGTCCGCAAGGTCTCCGACCGGACGTTCCTGCTGCACCTCGGCGGCAAGATCGAGGTCAGCTCGAAGGTCGCGCTGCGCACCCGCGACGAGCTGTCCCGCGCGTACACCCCCGGCGTGGCCCGGGTCTGCCAGGCGATCGCGGAGAACCCGGCGGACGCCCGGCGGCTCACGATCAAGCGCAACACGGTCGCCGTGGTCAGCGACGGCTCCGCCGTGCTCGGCCTGGGCAACCTGGGGCCGGCCGCGTCGCTGCCCGTGATGGAGGGCAAGGCGGCGCTGTTCAAGCGCTTCGGCGGGGTGGACGCCTGGCCGGTGGTGCTCGACACGCAGGACACCGACGAGATCGTGTCGATCGTGAAGGCGATCGCGCCCGCGTACGGCGGCATCAACCTGGAGGACATCGCGGCGCCGCGCTGCTTCGAGATCGAGGCGCGGCTGCGGGAGGCGCTGGACATCCCGGTCTTCCACGACGACCAGCACGGCACCGCGATCTGCGTCCTGGCGGCGCTGACCAACGCGCTGCGCGTCGTGGGCAAGCAGCTCGCGGACGTCCGGGTCGTGGTCTCCGGCGCCGGCGCGGCCGGCACCGCGATCATGAAGCTGCTGCTGCGGCAGGGCGTGGGCGACATCATCGCGTACGACCGGCAGGGCGCCCTGCACCGCGGGATGCCGAACCTCAACCCGGCCTGGGAGTGGCTGGCCGACCACACCAACAAGGAGAACTACTCCGGTGACCTGCCGGGGGCGATCCGCGGGGCGGACGTGTTCATCGGTGTGAGCGCGCCGAACCTGCTGACCGGCGATGACATCGCCGCCATGGCGAAGGACGCGATCGTGTTCGCGCTCGCCAACCCGGACCCGGAGGTGGACCCGCGGGAGGCCCGCAAGCACGCCGCCGTGGTCGCCACCGGCCGCTCGGACCAGCCGAACCAGATCAACAACGTGCTGGCCTTCCCCGGCGTCTTCCGGGGCATGTTGGACGCGCACGCGGAGGAGTTCACCGAGGAGATGGCGATCGCCGCCGCCCGGGCGATCGCCGACGTCGTCGGTGAGGACAAGATCAACCCGACGGTCATCGTGCCCAGCGTCTTCGACAGCCGGGTCGCTCCCGCGGTCGCGGCGGCGGTCCGCGCCGCCGCCCAGAACCCGTCGGCAACCCCACCCCCGGCAGCCGACCCGGGCCCGGCCGACCTCCCGGAGATCGCCGCCAACGCCAGCGCCACCCCGTAACCCGAAACCCCGGCCCCCGATCTGCGCCTTCCGGGCCATCGAGGCACAAAGTGCACGATCGCGGGGACGAGGGTCGGGACCGGTGGGATCAGGTCAGGGCCGCAGGGGTCACCTCGCCCGTCGCGACCAGGACCGCCGGGCCCGCGAGCCAGCAGGTCTCGTCGGTGATCGTGACCGCCAGGCGGCCGCCCGGGACGTCGACCGCCACCACGCCGGTGTTGCGGCCCGCGTCGCGCAGGGCGACCGCGGCCACGGCGCAGGCGCCGGTGCCGCACGAGAGGGTCTCGGCGCTGCCACGTTCGTACACCCGCATGAGGACGTGGCCGTCCGTGCCGTCGACCGGGTCGCCCGGCGCGGTGAACTCGACGTTCACCCCGGCCGGGAAGACCGCCGGGTCGACCTGCGGCGCCTGGGTGAGGTCGAGCGCGGTCAGGTCCAGGCCGGCCGGCAGCGCGCAGACCAGGTGCGGGTTGCCGACGTCGACGGCCGTGCCCGGCAGCGTCAGCCCGCCGAGGGCGGCGGTCGACGTGTCGTACAGCCGGGGACGGCCCATCTCGACCGCCACCCCCGCCCCCTCGACGCGCGCCCGCACGAGACCGGCCCGGGTGGCCACCGGCAGCACCGCGCCGTCGGGTGCGGCCAGCCCGGTCTCCAACAGGTAGCGGACGAACACCCGGGCGCCGTTGCCGCACATCTCGGCGAACGAGCCGTCGGAGTTCCAGTAGTCCATGAACCACTCGGCCTCGTCGGCCAACGCGGCACCCTCGGGGTGCTTCGCCGCCCGGACCACGCGCAGCACGCCGTCACCGCCAATGCCACGCCGCCGGTCGCAGAGCCCGGCCACCAGGCCGGGCGTGAGATCCAGCGCGCCGTCCGGGTCGGGCAGGATCACGAAGTCGTTGCCGGTGCCGTGCCCCTTGGTGAACTCCACATCCCCATCATCGCGCAGCGCCGGCGACCACCCGCAGGGCATCCGCCACCAGCCCGGGCGACGCCGAGTCGAGCCACCGGACCCGCGGGTCACGCCGGAACCACGACCGCTGCCGGCGGACGAACCGCCGGGTGGCCCGGATCGTCTCCTCGTACGCCTCGGTCTCGGTCAGCTCGCCGGCCAGGAACCGCAGGACCTGCTGGTAGCCGAGCGCCCGGCTGGCCGTACGCCCCTCGGGCAGGCCGCGACCGACCAGCTCGCGGGTCTCGGCGACCAGGCCGTCGGCCCACATCCGGTCGACCCGCAGCGCGATCCGCTCGTCGAGCGGCGCGGTGTCCAGGTCGACGCCGACCTGCACCGACGGGTAGTACGGCGTGGGCTCGGGCAGCGACGCGGTGAACGGCGCGCCGGTCAGCTCGATCACCTCCAGCGCGCGGACGATCCGCCGTCCGTTGCCGGGCAGGATGCTCGCCGCCGCCTCCGCGTCGGCCTCGCGCAGCCGCGCGTACAGCGGAGCCGGCCCGACCTGCGCCAGCTCCGCCTCCAGCCGCTCCCGGACCGCCGGGTCGGTGCCCGGGAACTCGAACTGCTCCAGCACCGCCCGCACGTACAGGCCGGAGCCACCGACCAGCAACGGCACCCGTCCCCGGGCGAGGATGTCGTCGACGGCCGCCCGCGCCAGCCGCTGGTACTCCGCGACACTCGCCGGCTCCGTCACGTCCCAGATGTCCAGCAGGTGGTGCGGCACCCCCTCCCGTTCGGCGACGGTGAGCTTGGCGGTGCCGATGTCCATGCCCCGGTAGAGCTGCATCGAGTCGGCGTTGACCACCTCCCCGTCGAGCGCGTGGGCGAGAGCGATGCTCAGCGCCGACTTGCCGGCCGCGGTGGGCCCGACCACCGCGACCACCGCGCCGACCGGCGGACGGCTGCCACCGGCCCCGACCGGCCCGGTCACGCCGGCTCCCAGGAGGCGACGAGGTAGGCCACGCCGTAGGGCGCCGCGTCGTAGGTCACCTCGCCCCGCCAGTCGCCGCCGGCCGCGCGGACAGCGCCGGCCAGCACCTGCCAGGGCGCGCGGCCGGCGACCCTCAGCTCGGCCGACAGCACCGGGTCGAGGTCGAGCAGGGCGTCGGCGTCCGCGGCGGCCAGGGCCCGGGCGACCCCCTCGTCGTACGGCTCGGCGCGCGGGTCGTCGTAGCCCGGGGACTTCTCGCCCCGGCAGGCCGAACCGTCCCCCATGACCAGCAGCGCGGTGCGGTGGTCGCCCCGGCGGAGCAGCTCCGAACCGAGGTCCACGCAGCCGGACACGGGCTCGTCGACCGCGACCGCCTCGGCGGACCGGGGCAACGCGGTGCCGGACCGGCCGACCAGCCACGCCCCCAGGGTCAGGCTCAGCGGGAGGCGCTCGGCGCCGGCACCGTCGGTCCGCCCCAGCGGGACGCTCCGGTCCACCCCGTAGCCCCGCAGCGACCCGCGGTCGGAGGCGCCGAACGTCGTCGTCGCGGGCCCGCCGCCCACGAGGACGATCTCGTCGGGCCCGGCGGCGAGGAGCCGGGCCACGGCGGCGTCGCAGGCCGTACGGAGGTCGTCCAGCTCGGGCGCGGCGGCCCCGGCCACCTCGGGAACGAGCAGGGGCGGGTGCGGGCAGACGGCGGCGGCGACCAGAGGCACCTGGTCACCGTAGCGGGGCCACGGCGGGCCCGACCGGGTGCCCGCCGATCAGTCGGACGGGCCCCCGCCCCGGGCGACGATCCCGCTCTGCGCACCCCGAGCGGCCACCTCCGGTCGTCCCGCAACCGTCGTCGGGGCCGATCGACGGGTCTGGACCGTACGGATGATTCCGACACTCACCCTCCGACGGGAGCGCGCGGGCGGTAGGACACCGTATGGTCACGGTCGGCGATAGGCGCTCGACGGGAACGGGGGCGCACCTGTGACAATGCCGGGGAGAAACTTGGCTGCGCCGTGGCGGTGCTCGCGGGACTGACCCGCGACGCCGGGAGAACGAGGATGGGCACATGAGCGACTGGACTGCCTTCGGACGGGTGGACGCGGACGGCACCGTGTACGTCAAGACCGCCGAGGGCGAGCGGGTGGTCGGTTCCTGGCAAGCAGGAGCACCGGAGGAAGGGCTGGCCCACTTCGCCCGTCGCTTCGCCGACCTGGTGACCGAGGTGGATCTGACCGAGGCTCGGCTCAACTCGGGCGCCGCGGACGCGGCTCACTCGCTCAGCACGATCCGCCGGCTGCGCACCTCGCTGGCCGAGGCGCACGTCGTCGGCGACATCGACGGGCTGGCCGCCCGGCTGGACCGGCTCGCCGGCGTCGCCGAGGAGAAGGCCGGCGAGGCCCGGGCGGCCCGGGACGCCGCCCGCACCGAGGCGCTCGCCCGCAAGACGGCCCTGGTCGAGGAGGCCGAGAAGCTGGCCGCCGAGTCGACCGGCTGGAAGACCGCCGGGGATCGGCTCAAGGAGATCCTCGACGAGTGGAAGACCATCCGCGGGGTCGACAAGAAGACCGACGGCGAGCTGTGGAAGCGGTTCGCGGCGGCCCGGGACGGCTTCACCCGCCGGCGTGGCGCCCACTTCGCCTCCCTCGACGCGCAGCGCAAGCAGGCGCAGGCGGTCAAGGAGGAACTGGTCGCCGAGGCCGAGAAGCTCCAGGACTCCACCGACTGGGCGGCCACCGCGGGCCAGCTCAAGGACCTGATGAACCAGTGGCGGGCGGCACCGCGCGCCTCGAAGGAGGCCGAGCAGCGGCTCTGGGAGAGGTTCCGGGCCGCGCAGGACGCGTTCTTCTCCCGGCGCAGCGAGGTCTTCTCCGCCCGGGACAACGAGCAGCGCGCCAACCTGGAGCGCAAGCAGGCGCTGCTGGCCGAGGCCGAGGCGCTGGACGTCGACGGCGACCCGAAGGGTGCCCAGGCCAAGCTGCGGGAGATCCAGGCGCAGTGGCACGAGGCCGGGCGGGTGCCCCGGGAGGCGGCGGCGGGCCTGGAGCGGCGGCTGCGTGCCGTCGACGAGAAGGTCCGCGAGGTGATGGACTCGGCGTGGCGGCGCACCAGCCCGCAGGACAACCCGCTGCTGGCCCAGATGCGGGCGCAGGTCGCGGAGGCAGAGGAGCGGCTGGGCCGGGCCCAGGCCGCCGGTGACGCCCGCCGGATCCGGGAGGCCGAGCAGGCGCTGGCCTCGAAGCGGCAGTTCCTCCAACTGGCCGAGCAGGCCGGCTGACGTGATCGAGCCGGAAGCCCCGGTCCCGTGACGGGACCGGGGCTTCCGCCGCTTTGGCTCTTGGGGTCAGCCAGGTCGCGCGCCGCGGCGCGGCGCCGGCCCGCTCGGTCAGTGGGCGGCGCAGCCGCCGGTCGCGGCGGGTGCCGGCGCCGGCGCGCCAATCGTGGGCAGGCCGAGCAGAACCCCGGGGGTACGCGGCGCACGCCCCGCCTCGGCGGCGTCCCCGGCCCGGGTGCGCCGGTGCGCGAGCGGCTCGCCGTCGGCGTTCAGGTGGTGCGGGGCGGCGTACGTCACGACGGTGTGCACGATGTCGCCGGGGCGGATCCGCCCGGCGAGCGACCCGACGTCGAAGTGCACCAGGCGGCCGTCCCGGGCGCGCCCGGACATCCGGCCGGTGCGCTCGTCCTTACGCCCCTCGCCGACCGCGACCAGCACCTCGACGGTCTCCCCGACCAGCCTCCTGTTCTCCGCCCAGGTGATCTCCTCCACCGTGGCGATCAGCCGCTCGTACCGCTCCTGCACGACCTGCTTGGGCAGCTGCCCGTCCATGGTCGCGGCGGGGGTGCCGGGACGCTTCGAGTACTGGAAGGTGAACGCCGAGGCGAACCGGGCCTCGCGCACCACGTCGAGGGTGCGCTCGAAGTCGGCCTCGGTCTCGCCGGGGAATCCGACGATGATGTCGGTAGTGATCGCCGCGTCCGGCATCGCCGCCCGGACCTTCTCGATGATGCCCAGGTACTTCTCCGAGCGGTACGAGCGGCGCATCGCCCGCAGCACGTCGTCGGAGCCGGACTGCAGCGGCATGTGCAGCGAGTGGCACACGTTCGGCGTCTCGGCCATCGCGGCGATCACGTCGTCCGTGAAGTCCTTCGGGTGCGGGCTGGTGAACCGGACCCGCTCCAGCCCGTCGATGTCACCGCAGGCGCGCAGCAGCTTGCCGAACGCGTACCGGTCGCCGAACTCGACGCCGTACGAGTTGACGTTCTGCCCGAGCAGGGTCACCTCCAGCACGCCCTCGTCGACCAGGGCGCGGACCTCGGCGAGGATGTCGCCGGGGCGGCGGTCCTTCTCCTTGCCGCGCAGCGAGGGCACGATGCAGAACGTGCAGGTGTTGTTGCAGCCGACCGAGATCGACACCCAGCCGGCGTACGTCGACTCGCGGCGGGTGGGCAGGGTGCTCGGGAAGACGTCGAGCGATTCGAGGATCTCCACCTCGGCGGCGGTGTTGTGCCGGGCCCGCTCCAGCAGCACCGGCAGCGACCCGATGTTGTGCGTGCCGAAGACGACGTCGACCCAGGGCGCCTTGCGGACGATCTCGCCGCGGTCCTTCTGGGCGAGGCAGCCGCCGACCGCGATCTGCATCCCGGGGTGCCGGTCCTTGACGGGGCGCAGATGACCGAGGTTGCCGTAGAGCCGGTTGTCGGCGTTCTCCCGCACGGCGCAGGTGTTGAAGACGACCACGTCGGGGGTGTCGTCGGCGTCGGCCGCGCGCACGTAACCGGCCTGCTCCAGCAGGCCGGAAATGCGCTCGGAGTCGTGCACGTTCATCTGGCAGCCGTACGTGCGCACCTGGTAGGTGCGCGGGCTGCTCGCCGCTGCGGTAGTCATGACGTGGACAGCGTATCCGGACAGCCCGGATGGGCCGGAATCGAGGAGGAGCCGTGTGCCGGAGCATCAAGACCCTGCGTGAGCCGTTCACCCCGGCGGTGACCGACGCGGACATCCAGGCCGCAGCGTTGCAGTACGTCCGGAAGATCTCCGGGTTCCGCGCGCCGGCCGCCCACAACGCCGCGGCGTTCGACGCCGCGGTAGCCGCGGTCGCGACGGCCACCGCGACCCTGCTGGACCAGTTGGAGGTACGGAACCGACGCACCCCCACACCCAACTGAGCTTGCTTGCGCCTCAGGCGGCGGCGAGCGCGGGGAGCACCGAGTCGGGGGCCCAGCGCGAGCGGTGGCAGCGGGACCAGCCGCGACAGCCCGGGTTGGCCTCGGTGCAGAGCCGCTGGTTGCTGAGGACCTCGCCGTCGTCCGTCTCGCGGACGTCGAAGTGCACCGGGCGGATCGTGCCGTCGGGGGCGACGAGCAGGTGCCGGGTCTCGTCGAGTGTGTCGTCGCGCAGCACGCAGTTGCGGTTGAGCAGGCGGGCCAGGGCCGCGACGCTGGGCAGCTCGGCCAGGGTGTCGGGCACCCCGTAGCAGTCGACGATCGTGGCGAACTCCCCCGGCGCCTGCCAGATGTCGCAGACCACCGCGTACCGGGGCAGCCGCATCGGGTCGGCCACCGCCAGGGGCATCACCACCCGGCCGAGCGCCTCGGCCAGCGCCGGCCAGACCTCCGCCGGCCGCACCTGGTCGATTCTCCAGTTCCACAGCTCGGTCATGCCGCCTCCTCGCTGTGCTCGTCCCACCGGCCTCCGGATCGGGCCTTACTGACGATGGTGGGGTGCATTTGACCTCAGCCGGGGGCAAGTTACCGGTCTGTGACCATTCCGGGCAAAATTTCCTCGGGCCCCATTGCTCCGAGTAGCGGGAAGGTGACAGTTTATCGGGTATGGTGCCGCGCCAGGCACTCGACACGGGGTCAGCGGAGGACGAGAAGGTGCTCGCTCCGGGGAAGCAGTTCGCCGATCACCGTGGCACCGGGCAGCTCGCCCGCGACGAGCAGGCCGCCCGAGGTCTGCGCGTCGGCCAGCAGCAGACGGTCCGCCTCTCCGGTCGCGCCGAAGTCGGTCCACGGCGTGACCCAGTCGAGGTTGCGGCGGCTGCCCCCGCTGACGTGGCCGTCCCGGACCGCCTCCCGGGCACCGGCCAGGTACGGCACCCGGGTGGTGTCGATCGCCACCGTCAGCCCGCTGGCCCGGGCGAGCTTCGACGCGTGGCCGAGCAGCCCGAAGCCGGTGACGTCGGTGCCGCACCGGACACCGGCCGCCACCGCCGCCCGCGCGGCGTCCCGGTTCAGCGTGGTCATCGTCGCGACCGCCTCCGGGAAGCTCTCCCCGGTGGCCTTGTGCCGGGTGTTGAGCACACCGACGCCGAGCGGCTTGGTCAACGACAGCGGCAGCCCGGCCCGACCGGCGTCCAGCGTGATCAGATCGTCCGGCCGGACGGTCCCGGTCACCGCGAGGCCGTACTTGGGGCCCTCGTCGTCGACGCTGTGGCCGCCCGCGAGGTGGCAGCCGGCGTCGCGGGCGACGTCCCGCCCACCGCGCAGCACCTCCCGGGCCAGCTCCAGCGGGAGCACCTCCCGTGGCCAGCAGAGCAGGTTCAGCGCGACGAGCGGGGTGCCGCCCATCGCGTACACGTCGGAGAGGGCGTTGGTGGCGGCGATGCGCCCCCAGTCGTACGCGTCGTCGACGACCGGGGTGAAGAAGTCGGCGGTGCTGACCACGCCCGTACGCTCGTCGAGCCGGACCACGGCGGCGTCGTCGCCGTGGTCGAGACCGACCAGCAGATCGGCCGTGCCCGGGGTCGGGCCGAGGCCCGCCACCATCGCCTCCAGCTCGCCCGGCGGGATCTTGCAGGCGCAGCCGCCGCCGCGGGCGTACCGGGTCAGCCGGACCGGTTCGGTCATCCCCACATGATCTCCGTCGCGGCCGGTGACCGCCAGCCGAGCGGTCAGAAACGGACTCCCGGCACGTCCCGCCAACGGTGTTACCGCTCCGTGACCAACTGAGTTGCATTCCGCCACATCACCCCGCCTACAGTGGCCCAACCGGGGGTCATCCGACCTCGGCCGCGCGACGACAGGGACGGTGGACGACGTGACGACGGGCGAACCGCTCATCGTGCTGGACTCGGTCAACAAGTGGTTCGGGCCGCTGCACGTGCTGGACGACGTCTCACTGTCGGTCGGGCGCGGCGAGGTGGTCGTGGTGATCGGCCCGTCCGGCTCGGGCAAGTCCACGCTCTGCCGGACGATCAACCGGCTGGAACCGATCAACTCCGGGACCATCACCTTCGACGGGCAGGCGCTGCCTGCCGAGGGCAAGGCGCTGGCCAAGCTGCGCAGCGAGGTCGGGATGGTCTTCCAGTCGTTCAACCTCTTCGCGCACAAGACCATCCTGGAGAACGTCACCCTGGGGCCGCTGAAGGTCCGCAAGGAGAAGCCGTCGGTCGCCCGTGAGCGCGGCCTGGCCCTGCTGGACCGGGTCGGCATCGCCAACCAGGCCGACAAGTTCCCGGCCCAGCTCTCCGGCGGCCAGCAGCAGCGGGCGGCGATCGCCCGCGCGCTGGCCATGCAGCCCAAGGCGATGCTCTTCGACGAGCCGACCAGCGCGCTCGACCCGGAGATGGTCGGCGAGGTGCTGGACGTGATGACGTCCCTGGCGCGCGACGGCATGACGATGGTCGTCGTCACCCACGAGATGGGCTTCGCCCGCCACGCGGCCAACCGGGTCATCTTCATGGCCGACGGCAAGCTGGTCGAGGACGCTCCGCCGACGGAGTTCTTCGCCAATCCCCGCAGCGAGCGGGCCAAGGACTTCCTCTCCAAGATCCTCACGCACTAGGCGTCCGTATGTGGAGCAACGCCGTCCCCCGGTGGGCTCCGTTCAAGAAGGAGAAGAGTATGCGTATCAAGCGCGTGGCGGCGGTCGCCGCGGTCGCCGCCCTCTCGTTCGCGATGACCGCCTGCGGCGGCGACAGCGAGACGGGCTCCGGCGGTTCGGGCGCCAGTGGCATCGTGGGCAAGGCCGAGGGCCAGAAGAAGCTCGTGATCGGCGTCAAGGCGGACCAGCCCGGCCTGGGCCTGCAGACCGGCAGCCAGTACGAGGGCTTCGACGTCGAGATCGCGAAGATCATCGCCAAGGGCCTGGGCGTCGAAGAGGGCAACATCGAGTGGAAGACCACGGTGTCGGCCAACCGCGAGCCGTTCATCCAGCAGGGCACGGTGGACCTGGTCGTGGCCACGTACACGATCAACGATGAGCGGAAGAAGAAGGTCAACTTCGCCGGGCCGTACTTCATCGCCGGCCAGGACCTGCTGGTGAAGGCCGACTCGACCATCACCGGCCCGGAGCAGCTCGACGGCAAGACCGTCTGCTCGGTGTCCGGCTCCACCCCGGCCAAGCGGATTCAGACCGACTACCCGAAGGCCAAGCTGCAGCAGTTCGACTCGTACTCGAAGTGCCTGCCGGGCCTGGAGAACGGCCAGGTCGACGCGGTGACCACCGACGACATCATCCTCGCCGGCTACGCCGCCCAGGATCAGTACGCCGGCAAGTTCAAGGTGGTCGGCAAGACCTTCTCCGATGAGCCGTACGGCATTGGCCTCAAGAAGGAGGACAAGACCGGCTGCGAGAAGGTCAACGAGATCCTGAAGGCCGCGGCGGCCGACGGCAGCTACAAGGCCGCGTGGGACAAGACCCTGGGTAAGAGCGGCAAGGCCGCGCCCGAGCTGGACACCACCAAGCTGACCAACTGCGGCAGCGTCTGACCGGTTCCGGGGCCGGCATCCCACGTGGATGCCGGCCCCGGCCTGTCACCCCCGCCTCGACGCCACAGGAGCCGAAGCATGCACGTATTCGCTGATCCGACGAACTTCGACGCGTACCTGTCGGGCTTTCTCTGGATTTTGAAGCTGACCGGCGCGTCGGCGGTCTTCGCCCTGGTGATCGGCGTGCTGCTGGCCGCGATGCGGGTGTCCCCCGTGCCGGTGCTGCGGGGCTTCGGGGCGGCCTGGGTCAACATCTTCCGCAACACCCCGCTCACGCTCGTCGTGTTCTTCTGCTACTTCGGTCTCTTCTCGACGCTGGGCCTGAGCCTCGCCGAAGACCTCAACCTGAACAATTACTGGCTCGGCGTAATCGGTCTCTCCGTCTACACCGCCGCGTTCGTCTGCGAGGCCGTGCGCTCCGGCGTCAACACCGTACCGACGGGCCAGGCCGAGGCGGCCCGCGCGATCGGGCTGACCTTCGCCCAGACGCTGCGGATCGTGGTGTTGCCCCAGGCGACCCGCTCGGTTATCGCGCCGTTCGGCAGCATCCTCATCGCCCTGTGCAAGAACGCCACGATCGTCGGCACCATCGGCCTGATGGAGTCCTCCAACGTGATGAAGGACCTCATCAACAGCAACGGCGACGCGGTCATCCCGATCTTCCTGGTCTTCGCGGGGACCTTCGCCGCGATCCTCATCCCCACCGGCTACTTCTTCGGCTGGCTGGCCAACCGTCTGGCGGTGAAGCGCTGATGAGCACCAGCTCCGTCCTCTACGACCACCCGGGGCCCCGCGCCCGCGTCCGCAACCGGGTGCTCAGCGTCGTCTTCGGCATCGGCGTGGCCGTGCTGCTCTGGTGGATCTACTCGAAGTTCGACGAGGCCGGCCAGTGGGAGGCCGCGCTCTGGACGCCGTTCACCGAGCCGGCGACCTGGACCCAGTTCATCCTGCCGGGCCTGTGGGCCACGCTGAAGGCGGCGGCGGTCGGCATGGTGCTCTCCCTCGCCTTCGGCATCATCTTCGCCGTCGGCCGCCTCTCCGACCACTGGTGGATCAGCGTCCCCGCCGGTGCGGTCGTGGAGTTCTTCCGGGCCGTCCCGCTGCTGCTGATGATCTTCTTCGTCTTCTACGGCGTGCCGTTCCTGATCCAGGGGCCGGTGAGCGCCTTCTGGGCGGTGGTCATCGGGCTGACCCTCTACAACGGGTCGGTGCTCGCCGAGGCGTTCCGCGCCGGCATCCGGTCCGTGCCCGGCGGTCAGTCCGAGGCCGCGTACGCGATCGGCATGCGCAAGAGCCAGGTCATGCAGCTCATCCTGATCCCGCAGGCCGCCCGGGCCATGCTCCCGATCATCGTCAGCCAGCTCGTGGTGCTGCTCAAGGACACCGCCCTCGGCTACATCGTGGCCTACCCGGAGCTGCTCCAGCGCGGCGTCAACGACCTCGCGGCCAACAAGGGCAACATCGTGGCGGCGGCGATGGTGGCGGCTGTCATCTACATCGTGATCAACTCGCTGCTCACCGCCCTCGCCGGCTGGCTCGACCGGCGAAGCCGCGCCCGCGGCTTCCGGATGCCGAGACAGACCCGCCGTGACCTGGCTCCGGACTCGGCACCCGAGGGCGGGTCCACCGTCACCGAGCCGCAGGGCTGAGGACGCCCGCCCGGGCTGCCCCTACCGGTGGGGGCAGCCCGCCGACGTCGTCCGGACCGCGTGCCGATGGCCGCTGCGATCGCCCCGCCGCGATAAGCCGGCCGCCGGTAGCAGCGACGAGCGGGTGAACCGGCTCAGCGGGCGATCTCGGTGACGCGGGACTCGCGGACCACGGTGACCCGGATCTGACCGGGATAGGTCAGCTCCTCCTCGATCTGCTTGGCCACGTCCCGGGCCAGCACGGCGGCGCCGATGTCGTCGACGTCCTCCGGCTTCACCATCACCCGGATCTCCCGGCCGGCCTGCATGGCGAAGACCTTCTCCACGCCGAGCTTGCCGGCCGCGATCTCCTCGATCCGCTCCAGGCGCTTGACGTACGCCTCGAGGCTCTCCCGCCGGGCACCCGGGCGGCCGCCAGAGCACGCGTCGGACGCCTGCGTGAGCACCGCCTCGATGGTCTGCGGCGGCACCTCGTTGTGGTGCGCCTCGATGGCGTGGACGACGTCCTCGCTCTCGCCGTACTTGCGGGCGACGTCGGCGCCGATGATCGCGTGACTGCCCTCCACCTCGTGGGTGAGCGCCTTGCCGATGTCGTGCAGGAACGCGCAGCGCTTGATCGTCGGCACGTCCAGCCGCAGCTCCGCCGCCATGGTGCCGGCGATGTGGGCGGTCTCGACGAGGTGCTTGAGGACGTTCTGCCCGTACGACGTGCGGTAGCGCAGCCGACCGAGCAGGGTGACCAGCTCCGGGTGGATCTCGGTGATGCCGACCTCGACCAGGGCGTCCTCGGCCGCCCGCTGGCAGAGCTGCTCCACCTCGTGCCGGGCCAGGTCGTAGACCTCCTCGATGCGGTGCGGGTGGATCCGGCCGTCCAGCACCAGCTTCTCCAGCGTGAGCCGGCCGACCTCGCGACGCACCGGGTCGAAGCAGGAGAGCAGCACCGCCTCCGGGGTGTCGTCGATGATCAGGTTGACGCCGGTGACCGATTCGAAGGCCCGGATGTTGCGCCCCTCGCGGCCGATGATCCGGCCTTTCATCTCGTCGCCGGGCAGGTGCAGCACGCTGACCACGCTCTCCGCGGTCTGTTCGCTGGCGACCCGCTGGATGGCGTCCACGACGATGTGGCGGGCGCGGTCCTCGGCGGTGCTGCGCGCGTCGGACTCGATGTCCCGGACCAGCAGCGCGGCCTCCCGCTTGGCCTGCACCTCGATCGCCTCGATCAGCTCCGCGCGGGCGGCGTCCGCGGTCAGCCCGGCTACCCGCTCCAACTCCCGGCGACGGTGCTCCTCCGCCAGCGTCAGCTCCACCTCCCGCTCGGCGAGGGCGGACTCGCGGGCCGCGAGAGCGGCGCTGGCGGCGCTGAGCTGCCGCTCCCGTTCGGCGAGCCGCTCCACCTCCTCGGTGTGCATCCGCTCCCGCTCGTCCATCCGGGCGGCCCGGCGCTCCACCTCGGCGGCCTGCTCCCGGGTCGTCGCGGCGAGGACCGCGACCTCCCGCTCACCGCTGCGCCGCGCGGTGGTTCGCAGCTGCTCGGCGTCGGCCTCGGCCTGCTTGTGGGCCCGCTCCAGGATGGTGTCCGCCTCGGCCCGAGCGTCGTCGAGCACCCGGCGCGCTTCCGCCCGCGCGGCTTTCGCCTCCGCCTTGGCGGCCGCCGCCTCGGCCCGTGCCGCCGCGGCGGCCGACTTCGCCACGTCGATCGTGCTGTTCGCCTCGTCCGCCGCCGAGCGGAGCGCGGCGAGGGACTGCTCCTGGCGGTCCTTCTCAGCGATGAAGGCCGGGTCCTCCGGGGCCGGCGCCGTCCCGAGCCGCCGCACCACGCGGACGCCGAGCAGCACCGCCCCGAGCACGACCAGCGTCAGCACCAGGACGGCCACGAGGAGGACGACGTCGAAAGGGCTCATGCCACACCCCCGCCGGCCCGTGCCGCGACCGGCGCCGATGAGGATCCGGGAGCCCTTCGGCCCGTCCAGGGGCCGTTCTCCTCCACGACCTTCCACGCTCGGGACGGCACGGCGGCAGCTGCGGAAGACCGTGCGCCGGGCCCGCCGGCCCGCGTGCTCATGCCGGTCTCCCTGGTGACACCTGCCGCCTAGCCATGGCGCGCCTCCCCTGAACGTCGCGCCGCAGGCACGTGCCGGTGGGCACGCTCCTGCGGCTCTGGACGCCCGACCGGAGCGGCTGGCCATGGGTAGCGCTCCCCGCCGGCGGTGCCCGGGCGGCATCGTCGGCGGTCACGTGCAGTTGTCACGTCGGCTCCGGACCGGCCCGTCCGGAGCTGACAGCAGGACCGACTGGGTCGGCCAAAGTGATGCTGTTCTGTTACGCGATCTATGTTGTGCGCTTAGCCTGCGCTGGTCGGGCAATGTGAGCCTGTATGGCGAGGCTAGGTCTCCGGGGGCGGTCTGGTCAAGAACTCATGATCAAACCCCCCGAACGGAGAGAATCTGCGAGGCGACTCTCCGCTGATCAGAGGCAGGACAGCGGCGGACAAACGCGGACACGCCGCCGGGCCGTTCCGGCCGGTCGAGGCGGGTTGGTGACAGCCGGCGCCGCCAGCCGTCGGTTGCGGGCGGGGCCGCTGGCGTACGCCGGTCAGTCGAGTGTGCGGCTCTCCCGGTCAAGATCACCCTCGGCGTCGGCGAGGGCGTCCTCGTCGATATGGTCGGCGAACTCGGCCGCCTCGGCGCTCTGCGCCGCGAGGGCGTCCTTCACCGCGCGGATCGCCACCCCCGGCGAGTAGCCCTTGCGGGCCAGCATGCCGACCAACCGGCGGAACACCGCGTCCGGCTCACCCCGTGCGGTGCGAAGCTTCCGCTCCGCCAGGGCGCGGGCGGTCTCGGCCTCGGTCTCGTCGTCCAACTCGCCGAGCGCCGCCTTGGCGGCGTCCCCGTCGACGCCACGCTGGCGCAGCTCGGTGGCGAGCGCCCGGCGGGCGAGACCCCGGCCGGCGTGGCGGCTGGAGACCCAGGCACGGGCGAAGGCGGCGTCGTCGATGATGCCGACCTCGTCGTACCGGTCGAGGACCGCCGAGGCGACCTCCTCGGAGATGCCCCGCTTCGCCAGCGCGCCGGCGAGCTCGGCACGGGTGCGCGGGCGTACGGCGAGCTGACGCAGGCAGATCTCCCGGGCCACCTCGGCCTCGTCACGGGGCGGAGTGACCTCGGCATTGGTCTCGGTGGCCCGGCCACGGCGACCCCGGCGCGGTGCGGGGGTCGTGGCGTCCCCCGTGCGGGGCGGGCCGGCGTCCCAGCCTCGCCCCGTACGGGCGCGTCGTGATGCCACGGGTCAGGATCAGAAGTCGACCGGCGGCAGCTCCGGGCCACCGGCGGCGTCGCCCGCACCGATCCCGACGCCGAGCTTCTCCAGGATCTTCTTCTCGATCTCGGCGGCCACGTCCGGGTTCTCCCGGAGGAACTCGCGGGCCTTCTCCTTGCCCTGGCCGAGCTGGTCCCCGTCGTACGTGTACCACGCGCCGGACTTGCGGATGATCGCCTGCTCGACGCCGACGTCGATCAGCGAGCCCTCGCGGGAGATGCCCTTGCCGTACATGATGTCGAACTCGGCCTGCTTGAACGGCGCGGCGACCTTGTTCTTCACGACCTTGACCCGGGTGCGGTTGCCGACCACGTCGGTGCCGTCCTTGAGGCTCTCGATGCGACGCACGTCGAGCCGGACCGAGGCGTAGAACTTGAGCGCCCGACCACCGGTGGTGGTCTCGGGACTTCCAAACATGACGCCGATCTTCTCGCGGAGCTGGTTGATGAAGATCGCCGTCGTGCCGGTGTTGTTGAGCACACCGGTCATCTTGCGCAGCGCCTGGCTCATCAGCCGGGCCTGGAGACCCACGTGGCTGTCGCCCATCTCGCCCTCGATCTCGGCGCGCGGCACCAGCGCGGCGACCGAGTCGATGACGATGATGTCGAGCGCGCCGGAGCGGACCAGCATGTCCGCGATCTCCAACGCCTGCTCGCCGGTGTCCGGCTGGGAGACCAGCAGGGCGTCGGTGTCGACGCCGAGGGCCTTCGCGTACTCCGGGTCGAGCGCGTGCTCGGCGTCGACGAAGGCCGCGATGCCGCCGGCCCGCTGGGCGTTCGCCACCGCGTGGAGGGCGACGGTGGTGTTGTGTGAGAGCACCCCATTGGCGAGGAAGCTGTGGGTTCCCGGCAACATGACGTCGAAGGTCGGCTGAGCGCCAGCGTCGACGACCTCGACCACCTCCTCGTAGGTGTACCTGGAGGTCGCGAGATGCCGAAGGTGCGCCACGATGGCTCTCCCTGACGCCGACAGGCGCGCCTGCCGCCGTTCCCCCCACTCGACGATTTTCATCAGCCGGGTGCGGGAGCAGGCCAGACCGAAGTCCGTACGGAAGAGGTCGCCTGCGATTCGGTCGAACTCCCGATCACCCCCACAGTCGTCACGAAGATCCTGGATGAGTCCCTTGAGATGCGGGGCGTTCTCGAACTGGGCATCGCGCTTACTGACTTGGAAGCAGCGCTCAACCTGCGCGCGGCGCCGCGCGGAGCGGAACCCGACCTCCGCGAGGAACCGGTGCGCAACGGACGGGTTGACCGTGACGGTCCAGTAGTCGCGCTGGTACTTCTCGTTCCACTTGGCGGAGACGGTGTTCGGGATGTTGAGCCCGTAGAGCAGCAACTGAACCTCGCGGGCCAGTTGCTCGGAAGCGGTGCCGAGCCCGATCGTGGAACTCTCGTCGATCCACCCGTCGCCCTCGAACAGCGCCGACAAGAACGCGCGCTGCATCTTGTGGCCAGCGGTGCGCACCCGGTAAGGGACGCTCTTGCCGTGTGCCGTCACGTAGTCGAGGCCGTACTCCTCCGCAAGGCGCTTGCGGAACTCCCCGCCCGAGACGACGAACTCCTTGTTGTCGTAGTTGCGGACCTCGACACCGAACGTCTGCTCCATGAGGCGGCAGTACTCACCGCTCACCTCGGGATCCCAATTGGTGAACCGGACGCTGTGCTCGTAGCCGAGTGAGCCCTCGGCGACGAGATAGCCCAGGATCACGGCCTCGTCCTCGGAGAGGCCATCGCCGAGGGCCGCCTCCGAGGCACCGAAGGTGGCCGACACCAGGAAGTCGCCAGGACGGATGCTGCCGACGGTGCGCCAGGCGATGAATCCCCGCTCGGTGATCACCCGCAGCGGGTGGTTCTTTGTCGCGGTCAGGGTGCGCCCGGAACGCAGCCCGAGCTTGATCACCCGCTTGCGGTTGTTGTGGGTCAGTGCCGCTACCGGTTCGAGCTCACCCCGCTCGTTGACCATCCGCACACCGAGGTCGCGGATGTCGGTGACCCGACTCGTGCAACTCACCGGCTGGCCACAGCGCGCGAAGAGTTCCTCGACGGTCTCGAGTCCGCGGTCCGTCCAGAGGTGCGTATCAGCGGTGAGGCACTTACCGCTGGACTCCGGGCCGTAGATCTCGACGACCCGGCCGCGGGGCAGGCCGCCCACGCCGAGCGCCACGTCGAGCGCGATGGAGCCGGTCGGGACCACCGCGGTCTGGATGACCGGGCGCTCGCCCAGCCGCATCACCGAGCCCTTGCCGAACTGCTTGTCGATCTGAGCGAGAGCAAGGTCGAGTGCCTTCTCCCGGTCTGGCGCTGCCGCCATCGTTGCCACCCCTGCCTTCGCCGGCGTCTTTGCTGAGCTTCGCGTCACGCGGACACGCTAGGCGCTGGGTCCGACAGAAAACCAGCGACGAGGCCGCGAGCTGTGGACGAGCACCCCGCTGTGGACAATAGCCGAACAGGTGTACGACCGGGCAAGCGACACGCGGACGCGGAGAAAAGGCTGCTCAGCGTAGCCGGGCCGGCACCCGGTCGGGGTACGCGGCGACGACGGCCCGCCACACGACGTGCGTCTCCTCACCCGCGGCGAGGGCCTGCTCGATCGTCCGCCCACCGAGTTGGGACAGCACCTGGTCGCTGGCGATGCTGGCCGCGTACCCCGGGCCGAACGCCTCCTCCAGTCGCGCCCAGAAGTCGGTCAGCCGCACGTGTCAGTCCTCCTTGTCGGGTGTCCCCGCGGACACCGGACGCAACGCTAGCGCCACCAGGGGCACCACCGCGATCGCCGCCAGCAGGGTGAGCACCGGATAGCCGGCAGCCTGCATGACAAACCCGCTGACCGCGGCGGCGCCGGCGCCGGACAGCCCCATGACCAGGTCGGAGAACCCCTGCACGCTCGGGCGCACGGCCAACGGCACCGACTCCGACAGCAGCGTGGAGCCGGCCACCATGGTGCCGGACCAGCCCAGCCCCAGCAGGACGAGACCGATCGAGAGCCGGGGCGTGTGGTGACCGGCGGCGCCGGCGACCGCGCACGCGGCGAGCAGCACCGCCGCTCCGCCGAGGATGACCGCCCGCCGCCCGAGCCGGTCGGTGAGCCAGCCCACCAGCGGGGACAGGGCGTACATGCCGGCGATGTGCAGGCTCAGCACGATGCCGACCACCCGGAGGACGTCGGCGTCGCCGTGCGACTGGTCGAGCCGTACCGGGGTCATCGACATCACCGCCACCATCACCACGTGACCGACCGCCACCGCGGCGATGCCGAGCCGGGCCGCCGGGAGCCCGCGTACCACCTGCCAGGCCGCCCGCATCCCGGCGCCGCGCCGGGCGGCCGGGGCCCCGACGGTGGCCGTGGCCGGCGGAGCGACCGGCGCGTCGGTGGCCGCGGGCGGCAGGGCGGCGGGGGCCCCGAGCGTGGCCGCGGGCGGCGAGGCGGCGGGGGCCTCGACGGCGCCGGGCGGCGGAGCGACCGGCGCGTCGGCCGCCGCCAGCCGGCGCGCGGTGAGCAGCGGGTCGGGCCGCAGCAGTGCGAGGAGTACGCCGGCGGCGAGCACGAACGCGGCGGCGCTGAAGGCGAACGGACCGGCCAGCGGCGGCAGCCCCCACCCGCTGGTGACCTCGTCGGCGAGCGCGGCGAAGTTCGGTGCGGCCACGGCGCCGATCGTGGTGGCCCAGACGACGATCGAGAGCTGGCGACCCCGGCGGGCCGGGTCGGCCAGATCCACGGCGGTGTACCGGGCCTGGAGGTTCGCGGCGGTGCCCCCGCCGAAGAACAGCATGCCGAGGAAGAGCAGCGGCACGGAGCGGGTGACCGTGGCGGCCACGACGAGCACCGCGCCGACCGCGCCGACCAGGTAGGCGACGACCAGCCCCGGCCGGCGGCCGTGCCCGTTCATGATCCGCGTGACCGGGACGGCCAGCAGCGCACCGCCCACCACGGCGGCGCTCTGTGCCAGGCCGGCGACCGCGGTGCCGGCGACCCGGGCGGCGAGCAGCGCCCCGACCGCGACGCCGATGGTCACGCCGATGCCGCCGATGACCTGGGTGCCGAAGAGCAGGCGCAGGGTCCGCCGCTGGATCGGCGCGACGTCGGGCCGGACCGGCGCCGGCGCGGTCAGGTCGGTGGCCATCGGCGACTCCCGGAGACGTAAGGGGTAGACGGCGTGCCTATCCTTGCGCATCCGCCCCGGCCGACGGCATCAGGTCCGCGACTTCGACACCCGCCCTAAAGGCCGAGGCCACGACCGATGATCTCCTTCATGATCTCGGTGGTGCCGCCGTAGATGGTCTGCACCCGGCCGTCCAGCCAGGCCTTCGCCACCGGGTACTCCAGCATGAAGCCGTACCCGCCGTGCAACTGGACGCAACGGTCGGCGACCTTGTTCTGCAGCTCGGTGGTCCACCACTTGGCCTTGGCCGCGTCGGTCACCGAGAGGCGCCCGGCGTTGAACTCGGTGACGCAGTGGTTGACGAACGTCCGCGCGATCGTCACCTCGGTGTCGAGCTCGGCCAGCAGGAAGCGGTTGTGCTGGAACTTCCCGATCGGCCGGCCGAACGCCTCCCGGCTGCGGGCGTAGTCCAGGGTGACGGCGAGCAGCTTCTCCGCGGCGGCCACGGCGGCGACCGCGATGCTGAGGCGCTCCCGGGGCAGGTTCGCCATCAGGTGGTAGAAGCCGTGGTTCTCGGTGCCGATCAGGTTCTCCGCCGGCACCCGGCAGTCGTCGAAGAACAGCTCCGCCGTGTCGTTGGCCTTGAGGCCGACCTTGGCCAGCCGCCGCCCCCGGCTGAAGCCGGGCGTGCCGGTCTCCACGGCGATCAGGCTCACCCCGTGCGCGCCCTGGTCGGCGGTCCGGGCGACGACCAGCACCAGGTCGGCCATCTCACCGTTCGTGATGAACGTCTTCTGTCCGTTGAGGACCCAGCTGTCGCCGTCGCGGACCGCGCTGGTACGGACGCCGGCCAGGTCGGAACCGGCGCCGGGCTCGCTCATCGCGATCGCGGTGACGAGGTCGCCGGAGCAGAAGCCGGGCAGCCACCGCTTGCGCTGGTCGTCGGTGGTCAGCTCGGTGAGGTACGGCGCCACGACGTCGTTGTGCAGGCCGAACCCGAGCCCGGAACAGCCCGCGGCGACGATCTCCTCGACCAGCACCGCGTTGAACCGGAAGTCCTGCTGACCGCCACCGCCGTACTCCGGGTCGACGTCCATGCCGAGCAGCCCGGCCGACCCGGCCTTGCGCCACACCTCCCGGTCGACGATCCCCGCCGCCTCCCAGCGCTCGTGGTGCGGCACGGCCTCGCGGGTCAGGAACTCCCGGCACAGGTCGCGGAACTCGTCGTGGTCCCGCTCGTACAGATGCTGCTCCATGGCGGCAAGTGTGGCACCGCTCACCCGTCCTGCCCAGCGGGCCCCGGCACCGCCCGGGGATCAGGCGGCGAGGGCGCGGGCGGCGACGGTCAGGTCGGCGACCAGGCCCTCGTAGGCGACGTCCCGGTTGTCCGCGCGAAGCACCGCGGACGGGTGGATGGTGGCCAGGAGGCTGGCCCGCGGGGCGTCCGCCACCCTGCCGGCGCTGTCCACCGGCACCCGTTTGAAGTGCTCCGGGTACTGCGCGGCGTCCGGCCAGGGCAGCAGCTCCCCGCGCTGCTTCGTGACCCGGAACGCCGGACCGAGCAGCGCCTTGGCGGCGGTCGCCCCGAGGACCACCACGACGTCCGGGCTCAGCTTGGCGAACTCGGCGACCAGCCAGGGGCGGCAGGCGACGATGTGCACGCGGTCCGGGGTCTGGTGGATGCGCCGCTTGCCCCGTAGCTCGAACCGGAAGTGCTTGACGGCGTTCGTCAGGTAGATGTGCCCCGGGTCGAGCCCGGCGTCGTCGACCGCCTGTCGGAGCAGCCGCCCGGCCGGGCCGACGAACGGCAGCCCCTTCTGGTCCTCCATGTCACCGGGCTGCTCGCCGACGAGGACGACCCGGGCACTCTCGTCGCCGCGACCGAAGACGGTCTGCGAGGCGTCCTGGTGGAGCTCGCAGCCCCGGCAGCCGGCGGCGGCGACCCGCAGGGCGTCGAGCGTGTCGGCCTTCGGCGGGATGAACAGCTGGGCGCCGGGCGCGGTCTCGGTCTCGGCCATGACGACCGTTCTACCCCGTGTGGCCCCACTCACGCGGCCCCGTCGGCCCGGCGCGTCGGCCGGGGTGCCCGCCAGGCGCGTCGGGCGGGGTCTTCCGACTCCATGCCGGCGGCATCGGGTCGATCACGCGGTGTAGACGCTCGGGGCGCCGGGGCGCAGGGCGCGGGCGACCGCGTCGGCGAGCGGCGCGAGGTCCGCCTCGTCGAGCGTGCTGACGGTCAGCCGGACGGCGGGGTCGGCACCGATCCGGTAGAGCGCACCGGGGGCCACCGCCCAGCCCGCGTCCCGCAGGGCGGTCACGGTGCTCGTCTCGTCGGCCACCGGCAGCCACACGTTGATCCCGGTGCGCCCCCGGGCCGCCACCCCGCGCGCCGCCAGCTCGGCGATCAGGCCGGCGCGGCGCCGCTCGTAGCTGTCGCCGGCGCGGGCCACCAGCGCGGCCACCGACGCGTCGGACCACAGGTCGAGGACCAGCCGTTGCAGGATGGTGGACACCCAGCCGGCGCCGGCGCGCATCCGCCCGGCGACCCGGGCCACCGTCGCCTCGTCGCCGGCCAGCACCGCGAGCCGCAGGTCCGGCCCGTACGGCTTGCTGACCGAACGGACGAACGCCCAGCTCGGGGTCGCGCCGGCGAGCGGGTGCAGCGGGACGGGGGCCAGCTCGGCGGCGTGGTCGTCCTCGATCAGCAACAGGTCGGACCGGCCGGCGAGCAGCGCCCGCAGCCGCCCGGCCCGCTCGGCGGAGAGCGCGGCGCCGGTCGGGTTCTGCGCGCGGCTCGTGACGACCAGCGCCCGGGCGCCGAGGGCCAGTGCGGCGGCGACGCCCGCCTCGGTGGGCCCGTCGTCGTCGACCGGCACGCCGATCGGCCGCAGCCCCAGCGCGGCGACCAGGTCGAGCAGGTTGGCCCAGCCAGGGTCCTCCACCGCGACCGCGTCGCCGGGGCGCAGGTGGGCACCGAGCAGGCGCTCGATCCCGTCCAGCGCACCGCCGGTGACGGTGATCTCGGTGACCGGCACCCCGTCCGCGGCGAGCCGCTCCCGGGCCGCGTCGGCGAGCGCGGGCAGCACCGCGCTGCTCGCGTACCCGGAGGGTGGGCCCAGGTGCGTGGCGAGCGCGGCCAGGTGCGGGCCGAGCGGCGGCAGCATTCGGGGGTCGGGCTGGCCGAGCGCGAGGTCGCGGACCCCGGGCGCGGGCGGCGGCAGCAGGGTCGAGCGGCCACCGGCCACCGGCGGGCGGGGCCGGACGCGCGTGCCGTGCCGGCCGGCGGTGACGATCAGGCCCCGCTGGCGGAGCTCCTGGTAGGCCCGCGCGACGGTGGCCGGGCTGACCGCCAGCTCGGCGGCGAGCGCCCGGACGGCGGGCAGGGCGGCCCCGGCGGCGAGGACTCCGGAACGGATGCCGGATTCGACGCTGGCCGAAATCGCGGCCGACGTCTTCCCGGCGATCTGGTAACGTGCTGACACAGTCCAGGAATTGTACTAGCACGAAGGCTGGATGTCACATGTACGCTGCCACCCCCCGCACCACCGCGACCCGCTCCCGGGACCTGATGAGCTACGACCCGGAGGCCGCCCACGCCGTGCTCGACGAGGCGTACGACTGCGCGCTCGCGTTCACCGTCGACGGGGAGCCGCGGGTGCTGCCGACTCTCCACGTCCGCGTCGGAGACACGCTCTACCTGCACGGTTCGACCGGCAGCCGGCCGCTGCTCGCGGCGCGGGGCGAGGGCCTCCCGGTGTGTGTGGCGGTGACGCTGCTCGACGGGCTGGTCTACGGCCGCTCCCAGTTCCACCACAGCGCCAACTACCGGTCGGTGGTCGCGCACGGCACCGCCCACCTGGTCACCGACGCCGACGAGAAGGCCCGCGTGCTGACCGCGCTGGTCGAGAAGGTGGGGCGGGGCCGCAGCACCGAGAGCCGTCCACCGAACCGGCGCGAGCTTGCCGAGACCGCCGTCCTGGCGCTGCCGCTGCGGGAGGTGTCGGTCCGGTCCCGCACCGGCGGGGTCCGTGACGAGCCGGCCGACCTCGACCTGCCGCACTGGGCCGGGGTGGTGCCGCTGCGGCTGACCGCCGGGGTTCCCGAGCCGGACGCCGGGGTGACCGCGCCCGTGCCGGCGTACCTGCGGGCGGCCCGCTCGCCCTGGCACGAGCCGGTGTCGATGCGGGGGCAGCACGTGGTGCTGGAGCCCCTCGACCTCATCCACGCCGGGGAGTTGTTCGCCGCGACCGCCGACCCGGAGGTCTGGCGGCATCTCGGCGGGTACCAACCGGCCGACGCCGGTGAGATGGCGGCCGTCGTCCGGGCGTACCTCGCCGCACGGCAGCACGGCGAGCGGGTGCCGTGGGTGCAGCGCTGCGCGGCCACGGGTGCGGTGATCGGCACCACGTCCTACTACGAGGTCGACCCGGAGCGGCGATCGGTCGCCATCGGGTACACCTGGCTCGGCCGACCGTGGTGGCGCACCGGCGTCAACACCGAGGCGAAGCTGCTGCTGCTGACCCGCGCCTTCGAGGGACTGGGCGCCGTCCGGGTGGTGTGGCACACCGACATCCGCAACGAGCGTTCGCAGCGGGCCATCGAGCGTCTCGGCGCGACGCGGGAGGCCGTGCTGCGGATGCACAAGCAGCGTGCCGACGGCTCCTGGCGGGACACGGTGCAGTACGCGATGACCGTCGATCAGTGGCCAACCGCACAGGTCAGGCTGCGGGAAAGGCTTCGCCCGGCGGTGCCCGCGGCGTCATGATGTCCGGCGTGCTGGGGATCACCGACATCTGGACGTACGTGCTGGGCACCGTGGCGATCGTTCTGCTGCCCGGCCCCAACTCGCTCTTCGTGCTCTCCACCGCGGCGCGGCGGGGCGTGGGGGCGGGTTACCGGGCGGCGACCGGTGTCTTCGTGGGTGACGGGGTGCTGATGTTCCTCTCCGCCGCCGGCGTGGCGTCGCTGCTGAAGGCGTACCCGCCGCTCTTCCTGGTGATCAAGTACGCGGGCGCGGCCTACCTGGGCTACGTGGGGTTGACGATGCTGCGCGGGGCCTGGCGGCGCTGGCGTACGCGCAACGACCCGCACGCCCCACGGCTCATCGACGCGGCCGACCCGGCGGCGATGCGCAGCCCGTTCCGCAAGGCTCTCGTGATCAGCCTGCTCAACCCGAAGGCGATCCTGTTCTTCGTTTCGTTCTTCATCCAGTTCGTCGACCCGGCGTACGCGTGGCCGGCGTTGTCGTTCCTGCTGCTCGGGTTGATCGCGCAGGTCACCAGCGCGCTCTACCTCACCGCGCTGATCTTCGCGGGCACGTTCCTGGCCGTCCAGTTCCGTCGCCGGCGCCGCCTCGCCGCGGGTGCGACCACCGGCGTCGGCGCCCTCTTCCTGGGCTTCAGCGTCAAGCTCGCCACCGCCAGCGGCTGACCCACCCGGGCGGTCACGTGCCGTCGCCGCCCCCGCCGCCGATGCCGCCGCCGCCGGCCGTGCCGCCAAGACCGAAACCGGGATGGACGGGCTCGTCGGGCGGGCGGCTGACGTGGGCGGATTCGGTGATGTTCGCGGACCAGTCGGCGTGCGCCGCCGCGGCGGCATGCCGGTTGATCGCCAGGCGCAGCCACCCGTCGACGGTCGACACCCAGTCGCGCTGGTCGGCGCCGGCGTGCCAGATCCGGAAGCGGCTGATGCTCTGGTGGGTGATCCCGGCCAGGGCCAGCCTCCGGTCGCACCAGAGCAGCACCTCCAGGCCGGCCGAGTTCGTCACGAAGATCACCTCCAGTTCGGTGATCGGTCCGGCGTACAGCGGTGCGACCCAGTAGCCCAGCCGCTGGTGCAGCGGGAGGGCCTGCTCGACGCCGGGGAGCCGGCTGTCGACCAGCCCGGCCTGGCGCATCCGGAACCCGAGCGTGTCCAGGGCACCCAGGATGTGCGCCTGCGCGGGCAGCGGGTGCACGAAGACCGGCACCATCGCGCCCTGGTCGAGTTGCGGCTCGATCGCCACCTCGGTCCGCAGACCCATCCGCATGCTGAGGATCGGCACCCCGCCGAAGATCGTCACCGGGGTCTCCCACGGCATCGGGAACGCGAAGGGGATGCTCCGGGCCCGCCCGGCGCGCAGCGCGAAGGCGTCGGCCACCTGCGCCTGGTGGAACTGCACGAGGCGGCGGGGGCCCTCCGGGTCCTCCGGCTCGGCGGTGGCGACCAGGCCGAGCCGGACGTGCAGCACCGGCACGTCGGTGGAGCCGGCGCTGACGAGCACCCGCCCCGGCAGTGGCAGCCCGGGTCGGGTGCTCGGGTTGGCCAGCGCGGTCCGGACGGTCAGCCCCGTCCAGCCCGACTCCGGCGACACCCCCGTCAGCCGCAACGCCACTCCCCCGATCCCGGCGTCGACGTGCCGGGCGGACACCCGGCACCCGCGGCCGGGTCCGGAAGCGGCCGCGGGGCCGGCGGCGCGGACGCCGGCCGACCCCGCTTACCCCTCCGGGCCGGTTTCACAAGTGTCGGCCAGCAGCACCTGCGGAACCGGCCCCGGGTCTCACCGCAACCGTCGTCCGCGCGGCACCGGGTCGGTCTCGTCGTCGAACTCGCCGATGACCTCCTCGAGCAGGTCCTCCAGCGCGACGAAGCCGATCGGGCGGGCCGGCCCGCCGCCGTTGCGGACGAGCGCCAGCTGCGACTGCCGTGCCCGCATCGCCGCCACCGCCTCGGTCACCGAAGCGGACGCGGGCAGGGTGAAGGCGGCGGTCATCAACTCACCGGCGGTGGCCTCCGGGCGGGCCGCCGTGGCGCGTACCGCCTCGCGGACGTGCACCAGGCCGCAGACGTCCCCGGCCTCGTCCAGCACGGCCAGGCGCGAGCGGCCGCTGTCCCGGCTGACCTGCTCGATCCGGTTGGCGTCGTCGCCGCGGCGGACGGTGACCATCCGGTCGAACGGCTCCATGATCTGGGCCACCGTGGTGCCCTGCAGCTCCAGCATGCTGGTCAGCAGCTCGTGCTGCTCGGCGCCGAGGAGGCCGTGCTCACGGGACTGCTCGAGCAGGATGCGCAGCTCGTCCGGGCCGTGCACCTGGGCGAGCTGATCCTGCGGGTTGACCTTGACCAGCCGAAGGATGCCGTTGGCCACGGCGTTCAGGGCCGACAGCACCGGCCGGGCGACCCAGGCGAAGGCCCGGAACGGCAGCGCCAGGAGCGTCGCCGACCGCTCGGCGTCGGTGATGGCCCATGACTTCGGCGCCATCTCGCCGACCACCAGGTGCAGGAACGTCACCAGGCTGAGCGCGAAGATCAACGCGATGGCGTGGCTGGCCGCGTCGGGCAGGCCCACGGCGTGCAGCAGCGGGCTGAGCAGGTGTTCGATCGCCGGTTCGGCGAGCGCACCGAGGCCCAGGGTGCACAGGGTGATGCCCAGCTGCGCGCCGGCGAGCATGAGCGACAGCTCCCGTACACCGTCGAGGGCGGCCCTCGCGGCGCGGCTGCCGCCGACGGCGGCCTGCTCCAGGCGGTACCGCTTGCTCGCCACCAGGGCGAACTCGGCGGCCACGAAGAACCCGTTCAGCGCGAGCAGGACCACCGAGGTGAAGAGGGCGACGCCGGGGCTCACGCGGTCACCTCCTGGCGGCCGCCCGGCTCCAGCAGGCGGAGCCGGACCGAGTCGGCGACGTGCCGGTCGACGGCGAGCACCTCGACCAGGGCCCGCGTGCCGACGGCGGTCTCGTCGCCGTCCATGGGCAGGGTGACCTCCAGCCGGTCGCCGACCTCGGGCACCCGGCCCAACTCGCGCATGACCAGGCCGGAGAGGGTGTCGTACTCGGGGGCCTCGGGCAGCGAGATGCCGGTGCTGTCGGCGACCTCGTCGATGCGCCAGCGGGCGGGGACCACCCACGAGCCGTCGTCCTGCCGGGTCGGCGTCCGCTCCGGCGGGTCGTCCTCGTCGCGGATCGGGCCGACCAGTTCCTCGGCGATGTCCTCCAGCGTGATCACGCCGGCGAAGCCGCCGTACTCGTCGACCACGCAGGCGAGCTGCCGGTGCCCGGACCGGAGCCGGTCCAGCACCGTCGGCAGCGGCAGGGTCTCCGGCACCAGCAGCGGGGGTACGGCCACCGCGCTCACCGGGGTGGTGGCGCGGCGCTCCAGCGGTACGCCGAGCACGTCGGCGATGCCGATGACGCCGACCACGTCGTCGACGCCCTCGGCGCCCCGGACGGGGAACCGGGAGCGGCCGGTGTCCAGCAGCTCCACGACCCGGCTGACCGGCTCGTGGGCGCGGACGGTGTGCACGTCGACCCGGGGCACCATGGCCTCACCCGCGGTGAGCTGCCGGAAGTCCAGCCCGCGGTCGAGCAGGGTGGACATCTCGGCGGTCAGGCGCCCCTCCTCGCGGGACTCGGCGATGATCTGTTCCAGGTCCTCCGGGGTTGCGCCGCTGGGCAGCTCCTCGATGGGCTCGATGCCGACCCGGCGGAGCAGCCGCACGGCGGAGCGGTCGAAGAGCTTGATCAACGGCCCGGCGATCTTCATGTACATGAGGGTGGAGCCGGCGAGCGCCCGCGCGAGCGGCTCGGCACGGGCGATGGCGAGGTTCTTCGGGGCCAGCTCGCCGAGCACCATCTGCACGACGGTGGCGATGAGCAGGGCCAGCGCCACGGACAGCGGCAGGCTCACCGCCTCCGAGACCCCGGCCACGCCGAGCAGGTCGGCCAGGCCCGCGCCCAGGTACGGCTCGGCGACGTAACCGACCAGCAGCGCGGTGACGGTGATGCCCAGCTGGGCGCCGGAGAGCATGAAGGAGAGCCGGCCGGTCACCTCGAGGGCCCGGGCGGCGGCCTTGTCGCCGCTGTCGGCACGCTGCTTGAGCCTGCCGCGGTCCACGGCGACGTAACCGAACTCCTGCGCCACGAAATAGCCCGTGGCCGCGGTGAGGACGATGATGAGGAGAAGACCGACGACGATCAGCACGGGTGGCTCAGGGCTCCCGTACGGGTCGGGGTCAGGGAATGCCGGGCGCGACCCGGCTGGCTACTGCTGCCCTCCTGGGCAGAAGAGTCGATCATGCCATCCATTTTATCGGCATCGGCTGCACGTCCGCTGTGGGTACGCCCGTACGACCCCGCTCCCCAGTTGCTCCGGTCCCGGGACAGGACGTCTCTCGTATGACCTGAAACGCCCTGTCCCGGTACGACCCTGATTAGGGGGTTTCGTGGAGCATTGCTACCAATGTGACTGACCGAACTCCTGGACACCCCAGTAGTACAGGCGCGCACTCTCCAGGCAGTCCTCCTCCTCGTTGCTGGATAGCGGCCAGCAAAGGTTCGCCATGTCATACCACATGGTGTGATCGATGACGTTTCTGTTGCCCCAATTTCCATGATTGCGGTAACCGAAGTCATGGCGCTGGCATGGCCGGTGGAAGAAGGCGTTGTCGTAGTCCCCCATGATGAAGTCGTACTCGAAGCTGCAGCCGTTGTCCTCCCAGATGAAGTCGTACTCGCCGTAACCCGAGGGATTATTCTTGGCCGCGGACCATTCCTCCTGGCTCCTGCTGGTAGGGGCGGTGAAGTGATCGTACAAAGCGGGCTTCGATCGCTTGGCCACGAAGGAGACCGTCGAACTCATCGTGCTGCCCGAGGCATTCACCGCCTCGACCTTGATCGCATACCGTTCGCCCCCATTGAAGTACGGCGTACTGTTGTAGGTATCGCCACCCCAATAGCCTGACGACCAGCCACCATTTCGGTTCTCGTTGAGGTACCAGATTCGGTAGAAAACCGACTTGGTGTTCGTGCTGCCATCCCAGTCGATGCCGGCCCAGCCGGCCATCTTGTCTGAAGACAGCCAGGTAGTCACCGTCACGTTCCGCGGTGCGTTGGGGATTGGGGGCATCGGCTTGGCGGTCGCGGTGCCACTCGGTGCGCTGTCCCCCGACAGGTTCGTCGCCCGTACCCGGAAGTTGTATGTGATCCCGTTCGTGAGGTAGCCAGCCACGAAGGCGCAACACGAGGTGACAGGCAGATCCACCCGCGTCCATGTGGTTGACGAGCTCGGCTTGTACTCCACGAGGTAGAACACGTTCGCGGTCGGACTCTTCGTCCAATTCAACGTGACCTTGCCGTCGCCGGCCGTCGCCGTGAGTCCCGAAGGCGCCTGCGGAAACGGTGGCATCGGCCGGGCCGAGGCGACGTTGCTCGGCGAGCTGTCGCCTGCCTGGTTGGTGGCGCGGACGCGGAACTCATAGGTGGTGCCGTTGGCGAGGTATCCAGCGACGAAGGAACAGCAGTTGGTGACCGGCAACTTGACCCTCGTCCAGTTGGCGGCTCCGTAGGTCCGATACTCGACCAGGTAGTAGACGTTGGCGGTCGGGCTCGCCGTCCAGTTCAAGGTCACCTTGCCGTCGCCGGCGCTCGCGGTCAAACCGGAGGGTGCTTGCGGGAACGGCGGTAGTGGAGTCGCCGCGGCGATGTTGGTCGTCGGCGACTGGCCGGCGATGTTGCTGGCGGCCACCTTGAACTCGTAGCGGTGCCCGTTGGTGAGGTAGCCGGCGGTCATCGTGCAGCACTCGGTCACCGGCAACGCCACCTTCTGCCAGGGCTGCCCGGCCGTGGTGTCTCGGAGGTAGACGTCGTAGAAGACACCGGACGTCGGACTGGACGTCCAACGCAGTACGACCTTGCCGTCGCCAGCGGTGGCAGTGAGGCCCGACGGCGCGCCTGGGACCGGCGGCAGGGGCTTCGCATTGACCGCCGCCGTGGCCGTGGACTCGCCAGCGCCGTTGATCGCGGTGATCTTGAATTGGTAGGTGTCGCCGTTGGCGAGGTAGCCGGCGGTCATCGTGCAGCAGGTGGTGACCGGAGCGGCCACCTTCTGCCAGGACTGGCCAGCGCTGGCATTGCGCAGGTAGACCTGGTACCAGGAGCCGGCGGTCGGGCTGGCCGTCCAGTTCAGCGTCACCTTGCCGTCGCCGGGGACCGCACTCAGGTTGGTCGGTGCCTGCGGCACCCCACCGACCGCGCTGACCTGGATGGTCGCGGAGGCCGGCCCTTCGCCGCCCTGGCTCTCCGCGGTCACCTTGAACTCGTAGAGGTGCCCGTCGGAGAGGAAGCCGCGGGTCGCCGTGGTGCCGTCATTGGGGTAGGTGGACTTGGTGAAGGCGGTTTCCCCGGCGGTGACGTCACGCTGGTAGACCCAGTACATGAGACCCGGCCCCGGGGCGTCCCAGTTCAACTCGATGGTGCCGGAGCCGGCCGGCTGGCCACGCAGGTTGGTGGGTGCGCTAGGACGGGGCTGGTTGCTTGTCGCTGAGGCCACGGTGCTGGTGGGGCCCTCGCCGCCGGAGCTGATCGCGGCGACCTTGAACTCGTACGAGTGACCGTTGCTGAGGTAGCCGGCCGTCATCGTGCAGCAGGTGGTGACCGGGGTGGGCAGCTTGGTGAAGTTGCTCTCGCCAGCGGTGACATCCCGGAGATAGACCTGGTACCACAGGTCCGGCCCGGGAGCCGTCCACGTCAACTTGATGGTTCCGTCGACCTGGGAGGTCGCGGTCAGCCCGGTGGGTGCCGGCGGCAGCGGCGCGGTCGGGGTGACCTGGACGACGTTGCTCGCCGCGCTCTCCCCGCCCGGGCCGCTGGCGGTGACCTTGAACTCGTATCGGTGGCCGTTGACGAGGTACCCGGCCGTCATCGTGCAGCACGTGGTGACCGGCAGCGCCAGCGGCGTGAACACGGTCTCGCCGGCTGTCACGTCCCGCATGTACACCTGGTGCCAGTTGTCGCCGCTGCCGTCCCAGGTCAGCACCGCCTGGCCGTTACCGCCGGTGGCCACCAGGTTGGTCGGCGCCGCGGGAGGCGCGATGTCTGCCGTCGCGCTGGCCACCGGGGATGTCGGGGATTCTCCGGCGTCGCTGAGGGCGCTGACCTTGTACTCGTACGTGTGGCCGTCGACGAGGTCGCCGGCGGTCATGGTGCAGCACGTGGTTACCGGCCATGCCAGCTTGGTGAAAGCTGCCTCGCCGGCGGTGACGTCCCGCTGGTACACCAGGAACCAGACGTCCGATTGGGACTGCTGCCACGTCAGCTTGATGCTCCCATCCGCCTGCGCGGCGGCGGTGAGGGCGGTGGGGGTCGCTGGCAGCGGGCGCTCCGCCGTCGCCGACGCCACGACCGACGGATCGGATTCGCCGCCCTTGCCGATCGCCGTCACCTTGTACTCGTACGTATGCCCGTCGGCGAGGCCGCCAGCCGTCATCGTGCAGCAGGAGTTGACGGGCCACTCCAGCTTGGTGAACTCGGTCTCGCCGGCGGTCACGTCACGCTGGTAGACGTAGAACCAGTCCACCGTGCTCACGTGGTTCCACCGCAGCTCGATGTCCCCGTTGCCCTGAGCGGTGGCGGTAAGACTGGTCGGCGTCGTGGGCTTGCGGTAGAAGGCGGTCGCGGTGACCTCGGAAGATCGAGCTGACTCACCCCCGCCGTGTACGGCGACGACCTGGAATGCGTACTGGTGGTCGTGCTCCAGCCCGTTGAGGGTGAAGGTCGTGTCCTGGGGCGAGTGGTCGTAGTCCCGCGTCGCCTCGGTCTCCCCCGTGGTCACGTCCCGGCGGTACACCTCGTACCGCCACACGTGGGGTACGGCGTTCCAGTTCAGCGTGATGGCGCCCGAATCGTCGGCCGTGGCGGTGAGACCGGTCGGGGTCGCGGGCGGCCCGATGGAGACCGTCGTGGTTGCGACGGCGGACAGCGGCCCGGTGCCCGAGGCGTTGCGCGCTCCGACGCGGAACTCGTAGGTGTGGCCGGTCTTGTAGAAGACGTTGAGATCGGTTGACGTCTGGGTGATCCCCGTGGACACCCGCACGAAGTGAGTCTGCCCCGCCGTCACGTCCCGCTGGTGCACCTCGTAGGTCAGGCCGGTGCCGGCCGGAGCCTGCCAGCTCAGACTGATCGTGCCGCTGCTGTCGGCCTGCACCGCCAGCCCGGTCGGCGCAGCGGGCACCGTGTCGGGATCGGGTACCGGCCGGGGCCAGTCCACCTCGACGAAGCGGGGCCGGTAGTTCCGCACGTCGGCGTACACGGCGTCGGGGACCAGGCTGTTGACGTTGTATGAGACCAGCAGCTTGCCGGAGCGGGCCAGCTCGGGGTGCAGCTTGGAGTCGTAGACGATGCTGCCCGCCACGTCGGCGGGCTCGGGCGCGGTGAACAGGGGAAGCGGACCGGTGAACGGACCCGTCGGCGAGCTGGCGGTGTACGCGACGAAGTCGGCGGAGAAGATGACGTTGCTCTCCTGGGTCACCAGTACGTAGCTGCCGCCGACCTTCTGCACCGCGAATCCGGCGCCCACCCCCGACAGCAGCCGGGCGGAGTCACCCGCGGCATTGGACCAGCCGCTGCCGGTCCAGAACTGCCAGGTGCCGGAGAGCCCGCCGGTCGGCACCCGGGCGAGATGAGCGAAGCGCATCTGGTCGACGTCCTCGGCGCCGTAGATGTAGGTGTACGCGCCGTCCTCCAGGACCGCCGAGCCCCAGGCGACCCGGTTGCCGTAGCCCCGGTCGGCGATGCTGCGAACGGTCAGGGCCGGCAGATCGAATGTGACCACGGCGCTGTCGAGCAGGGCGAAGTCGAGCGGGCCGGTGCCCGTGCTCTTCATCCGCTGGTACACCACCCGCAGCGCGTCGCCCTCGACGGTCCCGTCGCCGACCCAGTACTTGTCGGCACTACCGTCGGTCGGGCGGACCAGCGAGGTGGGCGCCGCGCTCGTGCCCCCGTGGAGGGTCTGGACGAGATCCGCGCCATCCTGCAGCACCACGGAGTTGTTCACCATCGGCGTGTTCGTCGGCAACGTGTGGTCGCCGTTGACGGTGCCGACGAGGGTGTCGGAGAAGAACCAGGCGTTGCGGCCGTCGGGCAACGGAATCGAGACCGTGCTGTCACCGCTCGTCCACTTGCCACCGGTATCGCCATACGAGTTGAACTCGGCGTTCAAAGCTTCGGCTGTCATCCCGCCGGCCGGCAGGGCGGCCAGCGCGGGCCGCGGTGGGACGCCGACCAGACCGCTCAGCGTCACCAGACCGACCAGCGCGGCGGCCAGATGGGACCGCAGCGACCAACGTCTCTTCATTTGTGCCTCCCCCGTTCAGGTGGGCACATCGTCACAGCGGTCGATATCGTCGGCAAGGGACGTTCGGATGTAGAAGCGATCCGCGCGGATCTTCAGTTGAGCGGGCAAAGTTGATATTGGCGTGGTAGCGGGCGGCTGGCGTCGACGCCGGCCCGCCCGAGACCGACGGCGTCGAGCTGCGCCTTGACGTGGTTCGCCGAGGCGAGGTAGCCGGGCCGGCCGTACGCCCCGTTGCCGCCGTTGGCATTGGCGATGGACTGGAACTGGGCCAGGTGTGCCTTGACGTTGGCCAGCGGGATGTCCGGGGCGGCGACGGCGGCCTGCGCCGGCGCGGGGTCGGGGTCCGTGGGCGCGGCGGCGGCCGACGGCGCGGTCACGGCCGTCAGCGCCGCTGCGGCCAGGGCGGCCAGCCAGCCGGAGCGCGGGGTACGGGGTCTCATGGCTCCTCCCGGTCGGGGTACCGGTCACGCCGGTGGGCGCGACCGCACGGTCCGGCCATCAATCGATGACCATCACTGCGCAGGTGCAGTGGGACCGTACAGCCGGCAAGACGCAAACCGTCGGATTCGCCACCCAGCCGCAATTGCGACGCGCCGGACGACGGCGTCAGTGCGGGGCCGGTCCGTCCTGGTCGTCGCTCTCGACCCGGGCCCGGTCCAGGCGGCGGGTGCGGTAGGCCGCCCGGCCGATCATCTGGGCCGCCACCGGGGCGGTGGCGAGCTGGAAGAGCCCGACCAGCGCGATCATCCCCAGGTCGGACGGGGACCGCAGGCGCAACGCCACCCCGGTGAGGAGAAGCAGCACCCCGAGCGTCTGCGGCTTGGTGGCGGCGTGCATCCGGTCCAGCACGTCGGGGAAGCGCAGCACCCCGATCCCGGCGGCCAGGCTGAGCAGGGCGCCGGCCACCAGCAGAACGGCGGCGAGCCAGTCGGCGACGGCCCCCACCATCAGCGATCCTCCCGGACGGCGAAGCGGACCAGCGACACCGAGCCGACGAAGCCCAGCAGCGACAGCACCACCAGCACCGGCAGCGTCGTGGCGTGCCGGTTCACCGCCGCCTCGGCGCCGACCGCGCCGACCATCGTCGCCAGCAGCATGTCCACGGCCACCACCCGGTCCAGCAGGGACGGTCCCCGGTAGAGCCGGACCAGCGCCAGCAGCGCGGTGACCGAGAACAGGACGGTCAGGACGACGGCGAGGACGACGATCATCGGGTACCCCTCTCGACGGGACGGTCCAGCCGGCGCACCTCGGCGGCGGAGCCGAGGGCCCGCACGATCCGCCGCTCGACGACGCGCACGCGCTCCTTGTTCTCGGCGAGTTCCCGCCGACCGTGGGTGTCCAGCACGTGGACGTGGAGCACACCGGCCTCCCGGTCCACGTCGAGGACCAGGGTGCCGGGCACCAGCGACACCACCTCCGCGGTGAGGGCCAGGTTCAGGTCGCTCGGCACGCGCAGCCGTACCGTGACGATGGCGCTGTGCGGGCGGTGGCCGGGCAGCACCGCCAGCGCGCCCACCCGGAGACTGGCGGCCACCAGGTCGCCCAACGTCCGGAGCACCAGCGCCAGCAGCGGGCCGGGGCGGACGCGCCCGCCGAACGTGACCGGCGGCAAGGGGAAGAACACCAGCACCACGCCGGACACCAGCAGCCCGCCGAGCAGGTTACCCCAGGAGAAGTCGCCCCACAGCAGGTTCCAGACCAGCACCAGCCAGCCGTACGCGATCAACTGGTCCCGCCACCGCTTCGCGCGACCGCGCGGCGGGTCCGGCGTACCGTGCCGGGCGGTCACGGCGGGCCCTCCGGGAACACGGCCCGCACGTACGGCGTGCGCGCGAGCAGGTCGGTGGCGGCGTCCACGGTGACCGCGAAGAGCGGGCCGGCGCCCACGGTCAGCGTCAGACCGAGCGCGACGAGGGCGACGGTCGCCCCGAGCATCAGCGCCGGCAGGCGCCCCGGCGGCTCGGCGGTAGCCAGCCGCGGCGCCCGCCAGAAGGCGATGTTCCACACCCGCGACGCCACGTAGAGGGTCAGCAGGCTGGTCACCGCCCCGGCGGCGACCAGCGCGCCGGGTAGGACACGGCCGGTCGCCACTCCCGCCTGGAAGAGTCCGAGCTTGCCCAGGAACCCGGAGAACGGCGGAATGCCGGCCAGGTTCATCGCGGAGACGAAGAAGAGCACCGCGACCAGCGGCGCGACCCGCGACAGCCCACCGATCCGGCGCAGGTCGGTGCTGCCGGCCCGCACCTCGACGAGCCCTGCGACGAGGAACAGGGTGGTCTGGATGGTGATGTGGTGCACCACGTAGAAGATCGCGCCGGAGAGCCCGGCGACGGTACTCAGCGCCACTCCGAAGATCATGAAGCCGATGTGGCTGACCAGCGTGAACGAGAAGAGCCGCTTCATGTCGGACTGGGCGACCGCGCCGAGGATGCCGACCAGCATCGTCGCCCCGGCCACCAGCATCAGCAGGACTGCCACCCGACCGCCGGGGAAGAGCAGCGTCTCGGTCCGGATGATCGCGTACACGCCGACCTTGGTGAGCAGGCCGGCGAAGACGGCGGTGACCGGGGCCGGGGCGGTCGGGTAGCTGTCCGGCAGCCAGGCCGACAGCGGGAAGACCGCCGCCTTGACGCCGAACGCCAGCAGCAACAGCAGCTGGAGGCTCAGCCGTACGCCGTCGGGCAGCGCGTCCAGGCGCGACGCGAGCTGGGCCATGTTGACCGTGCCGGTGGCCGCGTACACGAGGCCGAGGGCGGTCAGGAAGGTCAACGACGACAGGATGCTGACCACCACGTACGTGGAGCCGGTGCGGATCCGCGTCTCCGTGCCGCCGAGCGTGATCAGCACGAAGCTCGCCGCGAGGAGGATCTCGAAGCCGACGAAGAGGTTGAACAGGTCTCCGGCGAGGAACGCGTTGGTCACGCCGGCCGTCAGCACCAGGTAGGTCGGGTGGAAGATGGCGACCGGCGCCTTCTCGCCGGCCTCCCCCTGGCCCTGCCCGATCGAGTAGAGCAGCACGCACAGCGTCACCGCGGCGGAGACCACCAGCATCAGCGCGGCCAACTGGTCGGCGATCAGCACGATCCCCACCGGGGCCGGCCACCCGCCGACCTGCACCACCGACGGCCCCTCCCGGTACGCGTGCACGAGCAGCACCAGCGCCACCGCCAGCGTGGCGGCGAGGCAGGTGACGCTGACCGCCCGCTGCGCACGGGGCCAACCGGCCACCAGCAGGGCCAGCGCGGCGCCGAGCAGCGGCACCACCACCGGCAGCGCCACCAGGCGGCTCACCGCACCCTCCCGGCGTACCCGGTCATCAGTGACCGTCCGCGTCGCCGGCCCGCCGGCGGTGTGCCGGCCCCGGGTCCACCTGCTCCGGGTCCGAGTCCGGGCCCTCGCCGCCCAGGTCGGCGGTGGCCGCCTCGTTGCGCTCGGCCTGCCGCACGATCTGCCGGTCCTCGATGTCGTCGGGAACCTCGTCGTCCCCGGTGAGGTACCAGCTGCGGTAGCTGACGGCCAGCAGGAACGCGGTCAGGCCGAAGGTGATGACGATGGCGGTCAGCACCATGGCCTGCGGCAGCGCGTCGCTCATCGCGCCGGTGGGTGCGGTGCCGGCCAGGGGCGCGGCCCCGGGCCGGCCGCCGAGCAGGATGAGCAGGTTGACGCCGTTGCCGAGCAGGATGACCCCGAGCAGGATCCGGGTCAGGCTGCGTTCCAGCAGCAGCGTCACCCCGCAGGCGACGAGCACGCCGACGGCGAGGACGAGCGCCAGCGGGGACCCCGCGTCGGCCGATGTCACGTCCCCTCCCCGGTGCGGTCCACGGCCAGGCCGCCGTCGGCGCGTCCGGCCGCCTCGATGTGCCGGTCCACCTCCGCACCGAAACTGCGCAGGATGTCCAGCGCCAGCCCCACCACCACGAGGTAGACGCCGACGTCGAAGAAGATCGAGGTGACCACGTGGAGATCGCCGACCAGTGGCAGCGACAGGTCGATCTTCGTGCTGGTCAGCACCGGCGCGCCGGTGAGCAGGGCGACCACGCCGGTGCCGACCGAGACGGCGAGCCCGGCGCCGAGCACCGTGCCGGCACCGACCGGCGCGGCCTCGGCCAGCTCGTACCGCCCGCCCGCGAGATAGCGCACCACGAGGGCCAGGCCCGCCACCAGACCGCCGGCGAAGCCGCCGCCCGGCGCGTTGTGCCCGGAGACGAGCAGGAACAGCGAGAAGAGCACCACGGTGTGGAAGATCAGCCGGGTGACCACCTCCAGCACGATCACGCGACGCCGCTCGGTGAGGGTGGGTCCACCGCGCAGCCACACCGGCCGTTCCGACGGTCCGGGGCGCCTCGCCGCCTCCGGGCGCCGGGGCCGGGGGCCGGTGCGGGATCGCTGGAAGACCAGGCTGGCCACTCCGGTCGCGGCCACGACCAGCACCGCGAGTTCGCCCATCGTGTCCCAGGCGCGGATGTCCACCAGGGTCACGTTGACCACGTTCCGCCCGTAGCCCTCGGCCACCGCCAGGTCCGGGAACGCGTCGGAGATGGTGGGGGCGGTCCGGGCACCTCCGGCGGCCAGGGCGAGACCGGCCGCCACCACGCCGACGGCCAGGCCGATCGCGCGGCGTACCCAGCGGCTCCGCCGCAGCGGCCGGGCCGAGAACCGTTGCGGCAGCCGGCGCAGCACCAGCACGAAGATCGCGATGGTGGCGGTCTCGACGAGGAACTGGGTCAGCGCCAGGTCCGGTGCCCCGTACAGCACGAAGAGCAGTGCGCTGCCGTAGCCGGTCACGCCCACCAGCAGCATCGCGGTGAGCCGCCGCCGCGCGCCCACCGCGAGCACCGCCGCGACGGCGATCACCGTCACCACGACCACCTGCAGCGGGTTGTCCCACCAGGTGATCGGTTCCTGCCACGGGCGGGCCGTCAGCAGCGCCCCGCCCGGTACGAGGACGAGCGCGACCAGGATGGTGCCGAGGTACTGCGGCAGCGACCCGCGCTGGGTGACGGCCGTGACCTCGACCGCGAGCCGGTCGAACCGGCGGGTGATCCACTCGTACCCCTGATTGCCGCTGACCGGCACGTGCAGCCGCGCCAGCACCGGGGCGAGCGGACCGCGCAACGCGAACAGCGCCGCGCCGCCGGCCACGGCGACCGCGGAGAGACCCAGTGCCGGGCTGAGGCCGTGCCACAGCGCCAGGTCCTTGGCCACCGGGCCGAACAGCTCGGCGTACGGGCGCAGCACGTGGTCGAGCACGCCGGCGGCGGGACCGGCGACCAACCCCGCCCCGGCGAGCAGGGCGGGCGGGGCGAGCAGTGGCACGCTGATCCGGCCGATGTCGGTGGGCGCGACCCCGGGCCGGCCGCCGAAGGCGCCCCACACGAACCGGGCGCTGTACGCGACGGTCAGCGCGGAGCCGGCGACCAGCGCGGCGAGCACCACCGGGCGGTCGAGGAACGCGGCGAGGACCGCCTCCTTGGCCACGAACCCGACCAGCGGCGGCAGGCCGGCCATCGACGCGGCGGCGAGCACCGCGACGGCGGTCAGCATCGGTTCCCGGCGTCCGAGGCCGGACAGTTCACGCAGGTCCCGGGTGCCGGCGCCGTGGTCGACGATGCCCACCACGAGGAAGAGCGCCGCCTTGAACAGGGCGTGCGCGAGCAGCATCGCCGTGCCGGCCAGCGCAGCGTCCGGCGTGCCCGCGCCGACCACCACGACGAGCAGGCCGAGCTGGCTCACCGTCCCGTACGCCAGCAGCAGCTTCAGGTCGGTCTGCCGCAGCGCCGCCCAGCCGCCGACGACCATGGTGGCCAGGCCGGCGAGCGTGACCACCGGGCGCCACGGCCCGGCCGTGGCCAGCACCGGCGCGAGCAGCCCGATCAGGTAGACGCCCGCCTTCACCATCGCGGCGGCGTGCAGGTACGCGCTGACCGGCGTCGGCGCGGCCATCGCCACCGGCAGCCAGGACGTGAAGGGCAGCACGGCCGACTTGGCCAGCGCCCCGACCAGGACCAGCGACACCGCCGTCACCAGGTACGTCCCACCCGGCAGCGCCGCGGTGGCCAGCTCCGACCAGCGGTAGGTCCCGGCGCGGGTGCCGAGCATGACGAACCCCACCAGCATGGCCAGGCCGCCGAGCGTGGTGACGGTCAGCGCCTGGGCTGCCGCCCAGCGGCTGGAGCGGCGCTCGGTGCTGTGCCCGATCAGCAGGTACGAGAAGATCGTCGTCAGTTCCCAGCAGACGTAGAGCAGCAGCAGGTCGTCGGCGAGGACCAGGCCGAGCATCGCGCCGGCGAAGGCCACCAGGACGGCCACGAAGCGGGCCAGCCCGAGTGCGCCCGGCGCGAAGTACCGGCCGCTGTAGACCAGCACCAACGCCCCGACGCCGCCGACGAGCAGGGTCATCAGCCAGGACAGAGTGGTCACCCGCAGCGCCACCTCGATCCCGAGCTGGCGGATCCACGGGTACGTCTCGACGACCGCTGCCCCGTCGGCGACCGCCGGCGTACGGGCCAGCGCCCAGCCGAAGGCGGCTGCCGGAGCGAGGGCGAGGAGGTAGCACGCGCGCGGCCCCCACCACCGGACGAGCGGCGCCGCGGCGAGCGCCGCCACGAGGTGGAGGATCAGCAGTACGAGCACCCGCACTCCCCGTCGAGGTGGCGGCGGCACGCCGGGCCGCACCGCGCGGGCCGCCCGGGTCGGGCGGCGTCAGACCCGGGGGCGTGGAGCGTGCCCGCCGGCCGCCGCCATCGACCGCCACGAACCGTGCCCCAGGTGCGATCAGACGCCAGATCACGGGTGGCCGGGGTTGTTTTGCGGGAATTCGCAGGATCTCGGTGCCGGCGCTCGTCAGCGGGCGGCGACCTCGGCGGCGGTGAGGTCGGCGGCGAGGTCGGCGGGGACCGGTGCGGGCTCGCGGGCCGGGCGGTCGCGGCGGGCCTCGACGAGCAGGTCGGGGCGGCCGAGCTGGACCACGACCCGGTTGACCACCCGCTGGGCGGCGGCGAGCGAGCGCACCGACAGCAGCCGCCCCCTGCTCTCCCGGCGGAGGACGAAGAAGTGCACGGCGGCGCGGACCCCGCCCCGGTCGGCGGCGCTGGCGCTGGCGGTGGACACGACCAGCTCGCGCAGTGCGTGCGCGAGCCGCTCGGCGAGCTCCAGCTCGGGGCCGGTCAGGCCGGCGCGGACGACCGCGAGATGACTGTCGACCTTGCGGATGAGCACGTCGGTGCCGGGCTCGCCATTCCGCTCCTCGACAGCCATCCGGCCCCTCCCACCCCGCGCCCGCGTCGCGAGTGAAGTTACTTTATGTTGTGGGTCACAAGCAAGCAGTTAAGTAAGACTTAACGCATTCATCGTCATATCCATCGCTTTTGCCGATGAGCCGGACAGAAGGCTCGACCGCCGGGCGGGGTTGTCACACCGCCGAGGCAGGATGGAAGGCGTGGCGGAGGTGACGGGAGACGCGGCCGGGTCGGCGACGGGCGACGCGCTCGCCGCGTTCGGCACGGCCACCCGGGAATGGTTCACGGCCGCGTTCGCCGCGCCGACCGGGGCGCAGACGGGCGCCTGGCGGTCCACCGGCGCCGGGCGCAACGCCCTGGTCGTGGCTCCCACCGGCTCCGGCAAGACACTCGCCGCGTTCCTCTGGTCGCTGGACCGGCTGGCCCGCGAGCCCGCCCCGGCCGATCCCCGGCGGCGCTGCCGGGTGCTCTACGTCAGCCCGCTCAAAGCGCTCGCGGTCGACGTCGAGCGCAACCTGCGCACCCCGCTCGCCGGCATCCGCCAGGCCGCCACCCGACTCGGCCTCACCCCACCCGAGATCACCGTCGGGATGCGCACCGGGGACACTCCCGCCGACGAGCGCCGCGCCTTCGCCCGCACCCCGCCCGACATCCTCATCACCACGCCGGAGTCGCTGTTCCTGCTGCTCACGTCAGCGGCGCGGGACTCGTTGCGGGGCGTCGAGACGGTGATCGTCGACGAGGTGCACGCGGTCGCCGGCACCAAGCGAGGGGCCCACCTCGCGCTGTCGTTGGAGCGCCTCGACGAGCTGCTGCCCGCCCCGGCCCAGCGGATCGGCCTGTCCGCAACCGTCCGGCCGGTCGACACCTGCGCCCGTTTCCTCGGCGGGGCCCGGCCGGTCGACGTCGTCGCCCCGCCCACCGCCAAGACGATCGAGGTCGGTGTGCAGGTCCCGGTGGAGGACATGACGCGCCTCGACGAGCAGGAGCCGCCCGAGGACGACCTCGGCGGCTTCGGGCCGCGCCGGGCGTCGATCTGGCCGGCGGTGGAGGAGCGGGTGTTCGCCCTGATCCGGGCCCACCGCTCGACCATCGTCTTCACCAACTCGCGCCGCTCGGCCGAGCGGCTCTGCGCCCGGCTCAACGAGCTGGCGGCCGACGAGATCGCCGGCACCGGCCCGGCGGGCGGAGCCGACGCCGGGGCGGGCGACGGCGCCTGGGGCGGGCCGGTGGGCCCGGTGCGGGCCAACCGGCCGCCGGCCGAGCTGATGGCGCAGGCCGGCGCGGTGGCCGGCGCGCCCCCGGTCATCGCGCGGGCACACCACGGCAGCGTCTCCCGGGAGGAGCGCAAGCACATCGAGGAGGCGCTCAAGTCCGGGCAGCTTCCCGCGGTCGTGGCCACCTCCAGCCTGGAGCTGGGCATCGACATGGGCGCGGTCGACCTGGTGGTGCAGATCGAGGCCCCGCCGAGCGTGGCCGCCGGCCTGCAACGGGTCGGCCGCGCCGGGCACCAGGTCGGGGCGGTGTCCCGGGGCGTGGTGTTCCCCAAGCACCGCGGGGACCTGCTCTCCTGCGCCGTGGTGGCCGAGCGGATGACCGAGGGTGCGATCGAGGAGCTGCACTACCCGCGCAACCCCCTCGACGTGCTGGCCCAACAGGTCGTCGCGATGGTGTCCCTCGACCCGTGGCGGGTCGGGGACCTGGCCGTGGTGGTGCGCCGGGCCGCGCCCTTCGCCGAGCTGCCCGACTCGGCCCTGCACGCCGTGCTCGACATGCTCTCCGGGCGGTACCCGTCGACCGCGTTCGCCGAGCTGCGTCCCCGCCTGGTCTGGGATCGGGCGACCGACGTGCTGACCGGCCGGCCCGGCGCCCAGCGGCTGGCGGTGACCAGCGGCGGCACGATTCCCGACCGGGGCCTGTTCGGGGTCTTCCTGGCCGGGGCGGAGCGGGCCGCGCGGGTCGGCGAGCTGGACGAGGAGATGGTCTACGAGTCCCGCGTCGGCGACGTCTTCCTGCTCGGCTCGTCGTCCTGGCGCATCGAGGACATCACCCCCGACCGGGTGCTCGTCTCTCCCGCGCCCGGCCAGGCGGCCAAAATGCCCTTCTGGAAGGGCGACCAGCCGGGCCGCCCGGTGGAGCTGGGCCGGGCCATCGGCGCCCGGGTCCGCACCCTGCTGCGCCAGGGCGACGACGACGCCGCCGCCGCGCTGCGCGCCGGCGGGCTGGACGACTGGGCCGCCGGCAACCTGATGGCGTACCTGCGCGAGCAGCAGGCGGCGACCCGGGCGCTGCCGGACGACCGCACGGTGGTGGTGGAGCGGTTCCGTGACGAGCTGGGCGATTGGCGGCTCGCCGTCCACAGCGTGCTCGGCGCCCGCGTCAACGCGCCGTGGGCGCTCGCGATCGGCCGCCGGCTCACCGAGCGGTACGGGGTGGACGCCCAGGTGATGCCCTCCGACGACGGCATCGTCGTCCGCCTGCCCGACACCGCGGAGGAGCCGCCCGGCGCCGACGTGGTCGTCTTCGAGCCCGACGAGATCGCCCAGCTGGTCGAGGAGTCGGTCGGCACGTCGGCGCTGTTCGCCGCCCGGTTCCGGGAGTGCGCCGCCCGGTCGCTGCTGCTGCCCCGCCGGGATCCGCGCCGCCGTCAGCCGCTGTGGCAGCAGCGGCAGCGCGCGGCGCAACTGCTCGACGTCGCCCGGGAGTACGCGGACTTCCCGGTCACCCTGGAGGCGGCACGCGAATGCCTCCAGGATGTCTTCGACCAGCCGTCCCTCGCCGCGCTGATGCGGGAGCTGGCCGCCCGGAAGGTGCGCCTGGTCGAGGTGGAGACCCCGCAGCCGTCGCCGTTCGCGCGGTCCCTGCTCTTCGGCTACGTCGGAGCCTTCCTCTACGAGGGCGACGCCCCCCTCGCCGAGCGGCGCGCCGCCGCCCTCGCGCTGGACTCGGCGCTGCTCGGGGAACTGCTCGGCCGGGTCGACCTGCGGGAGCTGCTCGACCCGGCGGTGCTCGCCGAGACCGGACGCCAGCTGCGATGGCTGACCGAGCAGCGCCGCCCGCGCGACGCGGAGGACGTGGTCGAGCTGCTGCGGGTCGTCGGTGACCTCACCGCCGAGGAGCTGGCGACGCGCGGGGTGCCGGCGGAGTGGCTGACCGGGCTGGCGGCCGCGCGGCGGGTGCTGTCGGTCCGCATCGCCGGGGAGGAACGCTGGGTCGTCGTGGAGGACGCGGCCCGCCTGCGCGACGCGCTCGGTGTGGCGCTGCCGGTCGGCGTGGCCGAGGCGTACCTGGTGCCGGTGGCCGACCCGCTCGGCGACCTCGTCGCCCGGTACGCACGCACCCACGGCCCGTTCGCCGCCGCCACCTGCGCGGCCCGGTTCGGGCTCGGCGTGTTCGTGGTCGAGCAGGCGCTGCGCCGGCTCGCGGCGGCGGGCCGGGTGGTGTCCGGGGAGTTCGCGCCCGACACGGCCGGCTCCCAGTGGTGCGACGCCGAGGTGCTGCGGATACTGCGCCGTCGGTCCCTCGCGGCGCTGCGCCGGGAGATCGAGCCGGTGCCGCCGCGGGCGCTGGCCACGTTCCTGCCCCGCTGGCAGCAGGTCGGCTCCTCGGCGCGCGGGGTGGAGGCGGTCGCCGCGGCCGTCGAGCAGTTGCAGGGCGTGGCGGTGCCCGCGTCCGCACTGGAACGGCTGGTGCTGCCGGCGCGGGTCGCCGACTACTCCCCCGCCCAGCTCGACGAGCTGTGCGCCAGCGGTGAGGTGGTGTGGGCCGGTTCCGGCGCGATCTCCGGCGGCGACGGCTGGGTCACCCTCGCGTACGCGGACACCGCCCCGCTGCTGCTTCCCCCGCCGGACGAGTCGCTCAGCCGCACCCCGCTGCACGACGCGGTGCTCGACGCCCTCGGCGACGGGCAGGCGCTGTTCTTCCGGTCCCTGTCCGACCGCGTCGGCTCCACCGACGACGCCGCCCTGACCGCCGCCGTGTGGGACCTGGTGTGGGCCGGCCACCTCACCAACGACACGCTCGCCCCGCTGCGGGCGGTGCTCGGTGGCGGTGGGGCGCACCGGTCCCGCCCGGCCACGCCACGCACCCGGTACCGGCGTCCGGGGCGGGTCGCGCTGCCCACCCGCGGCGGCCCGCCCACCGTCGCCGGGCGGTGGTCGCGGCTCCCGGAACGGGACACCGATCCGACCCGCCGCGCGGCGGCCCTCGCCGACGTGCTGCTCGAACGACACGGGGTGGTGACCCGGGGCGCGGTCGTCGCCGAGCAGGTCAGTGGCGGCTTCGCCGCCGTCTACCCGGTGCTGTCCGCGCTGGAGGAGCGGGGGGCGGCCCGCCGCGGCTACTTCGTCGAAGGGCTCGGCGCCGCCCAGTTCGCGGTGCCCGGCGCGGTCGACCGGCTGCGCACGCTCGCCGACCCCGCCGACGGGGGGCGGGGCCGTGGCGGGCCGGCCCTGGTCCTCGCCGCGACCGACCCGGCCAACCCGTACGGCGCGGCACTGCCCTGGCCGGAGCGGGTGGTCGACTCGGGCGACGGCGCGGCGCCGGCCACCGGGCACCGGGCCGGCCGCAAGGCCGGCGCCCTGGTGGTGCTGGTCGCCGGTGACCTCGTGCTCTACGTCGAGCGGGGTGGCCGGACGCTGCTCTCCTTCACCGACGAGGCCGACACGCTGGCCGCCGCCGGCAAGGCGCTCGCCGACGTGGTCCACTCCGGAGCGCTCGGGGCGATCTCGGTGGAGCGGGCCGACGGCGAGGCGGTGCACTCGTCGCCGCTGCGCGACGCGCTGACCGCCGCCGGCTTCCGGGCCACCCCCCGCGGGCTCCGGCTACGCGGCTGACGGCTGCCGGGCCACGCCTCGCCGGATGCCGGCGACGGCCTGCGGCCACCCGGCTGACGGATCAGGGTGTCGCACCGGTCAGCGCAGGTCGGTGAGCACCTTCTCGTACTTCGGACGGTCGGCGGCCGGCGTCTTCGCCTCCAGGTAGTTGAGCACCACGGCACCCCGCTGGAACGACTGGCCGCTCCAGGTCTCGGCGATCTCCTTGGCGCTGACCTCGTCGGGGAACACGTACACCGTCACGCCGTCGGTGGCGATCAGCTCCGAGCAGCCCAGACCGAGCCCGTCCGGTCCGCAGTCGACGGACCGGTCCTTCGCGTCGGTGACCTTGAGCCCGGCCGCCTTGAACGCGGCGACGACCTCCCGCGCCCCGGGTGCGGCGCGCATGCGGGACGGCAGCACGGCCTTCGGCGCGCTCGACGGCCGGCGCTCGGTGGTGCCGGTCGCACCCGGCGCCGCCGGGTCGCCCGGCGCCGACGCGTCACCGGAGGGCGCGGAGGCGGCGGCGGCGGCCGACGGGCGCGAGCCGTCCCCCCAGGCTCCTCCCGAGGCCTTGTCGTTGTCGTCGCCGCAGGCGGCGGTCAGAGCGGTGGCGATGGCGAGCACCGCGACGGCGGGCAGGGTCCGGTTGGTCACCCTGGCAGTCTGCCAATCCCGGCCGCCGGTGGCATGGGCCGGTCGGCCAGTGGACTGTCCGACATCCGCCGAGCCGGGCCGCCGCACGCCACTCGACCTGCGGGTACGATCCGCCGCGGCACGGCGTCGACCCGGGAGGCGGGACATGGACGCGATCATCATCCGGCCGGCGGGGGCCGGTGACCGGTCGGCGGTGGACGCACTGCACGAGCGCGAGTGGGGCGGCCCGTACGTCGTCGCCCACGACACCCGCTACGACCTGCGTACCCTGCCGACCCTGGTCGCGGTGGACGGCGCCGGCACGGTCGTCGGAGCGCTCGCCCACCACGGCGACGGCGACGGGCTGGAGGTGGTGAGCGTGGTCGCCGCGATGCCGGGCGGCGGCGTGGGCACCGCCCTGGTCGCCGCCGCGACGGAGGTCGCGCGGGCCGAGGGGCGAGCCCGGCTGTGGCTCGTCACCACCAACGACAACCTGCGGGCGCTGCGCTTCTACCAGCGGCGCGGGCTGCGCCTGGTGCGCGTCGACGCGGATGCCGTCGACCGCGCCCGCCGCCTCAAGCCCACCATCCCCGAGGTCGGGGAGGACGGCATCCCGCTGCACGACGAGCTGGTTCTCGAACTGCGGCTCACCGAGCGGGACTAGCCTTTCGTCCCATGGCGCCGACGCCCTGGATCTCCTTCACCACCGACTACGGCCTCGCCGACGGTTTCGTGGCGGCCTGCCACGGGGTGATCGCCCGGCTGGCGCCGGCGGCCCGGGTCATCGACGTGACCCACCTGGTGCCGCCGGGCGACGTGCGGCGGGGCGCGGCGGTGCTCGCGCAGACCGTGCCGCACCTGCCGGCGGGCGTCCACGTCGCGGTCGTCGACCCGGGTGTGGGCACGGCGCGGCGGGGGATCGCCCTGGCCGCCGGGGACGCCCTGCTGGTCGGGCCGGACAACGGGCTGCTGCTGGACGCCGCGGTGGCGCTCGGCGGCGTCCGGGTGGCGGTGGAGCTGACGAACCCGGAGTGGCTCGGGCCGCGGGTGTCGGCCACGTTCCACGGCCGGGACGTGTTCGCGCCGGTGGCGGCCCGGCTGGCGCTCGGCGCGCCGCTGGCGGACGCCGGCCCGGCGGTCGAGCCGGGCACCCTGGTGGCGCTGCCGGCACCGCTGGTGCGCCCGGAGGCGGACGGTTTCACCGCCGAGGTACTGACCGTGGACCACTTCGGCAACGTGCAGCTCGCCGCACCGGCCGCGCTGCTGGAGCCGCTGCCCGCCGCCGTCCAGGTCGGGCACCAGCCCGCGGTGCACGGCCGGACCTTCGGTGACGCGCCACCCGGTGAACTGGTCGTCCATGTCGACTCGGCCGGCCTGGTCGCGGTGTCGGTGAACGGCGGCCGGGCCGCCGACCTGCTGGCGGTCGGGCCGGGCGACCGGCTGCACGTGAGCGCCGCCTGACGACGCGCGCTCGCGGGAGGGAGGATGGGAAGGTGCCCGAAGGCGACACCGTCTGGAACACCGCCCGCGTCCTCCAGCGGGCGCTCGCCGATGCCCGGCTGACCGGCAGCGACTTCCGGGTCCCCCAGCTCGCCGGCACCGACCTCACCGGCTGGACGGTGCGCGAGTCGGCCAGCCGCGGCAAGCACCTGCTGCTGCGCCTCGAATCCCCGCCGGGCGCGTCGGCTCCCGGGCACCCGTCCGCCGCCGACGGTTCGCCGGCCGAGCCGGACACCGGCACCCGGTGGACGTTGCACTCGCACCTGCGGATGGACGGCGCCTGGCGGGCGTACGCGCCGGGCGAGCGCTGGGCCGCGCGCCCGGCGCACCTGATCCGGGTGGTGCTGCGCAGCCCGCACGCGGTGGCCGTCGGCTACCACCTGCACGACCTGGCGCTGGTCCCGACCGCGGCGGAGGGCCACCTCGTCGGTCACCTCGGCCCCGACCTGCTCGGCCCGGACTGGGACCCGGCGGAGGCGGTTCGGCGACTCGCCGCCCACCCGGACACCACCATCGGCGAGGCCCTGCTCGACCAGCGCAACCTCGCCGGCATCGGCAACCTCTACAAGTGCGAGGTGCTGTTCCTGCGCGGGGTGTCGCCGTGGACGCCGGTCGGCGCCGTCCCCGACCTCGCCGGCACGGTCACCCTGGCGCAGAGGCTGCTCGCCGCGAACCGGGGACGGTGGACGCAGAGCACCACCGGGGCACTGCACCGGGGGCAGACCAGTTACGTGTACGGCCGGCGGGCCCAGCCCTGCCGCCGCTGCGGCACGGCCATCCGCAAGGAGGAGCTGGGCGAGCGTGTCACCTACTGGTGCCCGGTCTGCCAACCACCCAGCCAGTGAGCCGGGGTGCTCAATGGTCAATGATGCGAGGGTCGCCTAGACGAGTGATTCCGAATGGATCAGTGGTCGTACGCGGTCAGGGAGCGTTTGACGTCGGCGTTTATGCGCCAGTTGTGCCAGATCGCGGCGGTCATGGCCAGGAGCCGTTGGGCGACGCGGGCGTACACCCCGGCCGGTGTACGACCGCCGTGTCCTTCCAGGTTGAGCTGGCCTTTCAGGGTCTGGTTGACCGACTCGATCCACTGCCGGACCCCGGCGAGGTTGCCGAAACGGCGCCGTTCGTCCTTGCGGTCCGGCCTGGCCAGTAGCACCTCGACCTGCTCGGCGCAGTAGCGTTCGATCGCCCTGCCAGCCAGGCCCTTGTCGGCCAGCACGACCATGCCCGGTGCCAGAGCGCCCAGTTCGCGTGCGTAGTCGAGCAGGTCCTCGGCGATCTCGCGTTCGCCGATCTTCGGGTCGGCCAGGCACCACGCCAGCGGGAGCCCTTCGGCGGTGGTCAACAGGTACAGCTTCAGGCCCCAGTACCAGCGCGAGTGCGACGCGCAGTAGCCGTAGCCGGCGATCTCGGCCAGCGCGGAGCGCTGCACGGTGGACCGAGAGGTGCCGCACGGCACCGGGGTGGCGTCCAGCAGTCGCAGCTGGTCGCCGATGGTGGGGCACAGCCCGGCCAGGTACATCGTGGTTCGGCAGATCAGCGGCGCGGCGGCCTTGACCCGCTTGTGGTAGCCGGGCTGTTTGGGCAGGTAGGGAAACAGATGCCCGAGACGGCCGTAGCAGATCCGCAGCCAGTGGTGCTCGGAGCGGGCGCCCAGCAGCACCTGAGCCACGGCCAGGCAGACCAGTTCGGCCTCGGAAAGTCGCTTCGGCCGGCCCGGGCCTTTGCGGCCGGGCGGGATGACGTGGTCGTCGATAAGCACGTACAGTGCGGTCAAGAGGGTGTCGAGGTCTGTCTTCACAAACGACCATCGATGCCCTCTCTACTTGCGCTGGTCAACCTGCCACGCCGCTCAACCCAGAGTTGGGAATCACTCGTCTAGGAGCCGGAAACGACCGCGCGAGGCGGGTCAGCACGACTGCCGGCCAGTCCTGGCGAGGTCGAGCAGGCGGCGCACCTGGTAACAGAGGACGCGGCCTTGCCCGAAGGACAGCACGACCTCCTGCCCGCCTTCATTGGCGACGGCCACCGTCAGCACAGACCGCACCGCGTCGCCGAGTGCCTGGGTAAGGGCGATGTCCACGATCACCGGCTCAGGGTGGCCGCTGCTGACGGGCAGCCGCACAGACTTGTGGCGGCCACGCTGGCCGCAGTCGCGGCGGTCGCACCAGTGGGGGTGCGACATGTCGACGGGGTCGGCGAGGCGGCCGGTGGGGTAGACGTGCAGGTGCCCGCAGGGGCGGCTGACGTCGGAGGCGAGTGTAACGGGATGGGCGGTATGCCCGGTCGTTTCGATGACGGCGATGGCGGGCGTGGTGTGCTGCGGGCAGACGTAGGCGGACGCATCGAGTGATTCGCTGCTGTAGATCTCGATGCGGACCGCAGCTGGCGCCCCACAGTGCGGGAACGCGATGGGTAGGGTGCGCATGGGTCGACCTCCCAGGGTCGATCAAGGCCCCCGGTGAGCGTGTGCAGTGCTGGCCGGGGGCGCGTACTTGGCGCTTACGCCTCCTGACACTACGCGTCTGGAGGCATCGTCGGTAGACCGCAATGATGCCTCATGGCGCCTCGCATAGCGAGGCATCGGTGCAGGCGTGACAGCATGCCCGCATGCAAGACGACCTTGAGGCCGCTGCACGCGAGTACAGGGAGGCCCAGGCCGCCATTGAGACCGCGAAGGACGAGGCGAGGCAGCACGTCGCGGATGCCCGGGAGAGAGCTACCAGGGCGCGGGAACGACTTGCTGTCGCGATCATCGCCGCCGCGCGGGCTGGGCGTCGGCAGAAAGACATCGCCGAGACGGCCGGCTACCAGCGCGAGCAGGTACGCCGCATCCTGCGTGCCGGCGGGGTAGAGCCGGAGTAGAAGCGCGCGGCGCGCAGGTGGACGGGGCATCTGGAGGTTGCCAGGGACGCTGGGTAATGATCCCCGCCTGCCCTGCACGGAGGCCGCGGCAACACGACCTCACAGCAGGCGAGCTGCGCACCCGATCCGTTACACCACAACCGAAAGCCAGTCCGCGCAGGTGGCGCGGTCGCACCTGCCAGGTACAGTCCGCGACCATGGATGAGGTGACCTGGCTCGATATCGTCGCCGTACTCGCTGCCCTCGGCGGGGTGGCCGTGGCAGTGCTTTCGTGGGTGGTGTCGCGCGGCTCCCGTGACGAGGCGCGGCGGTCAGCCGACGCCGCCGAGGTGTCAGCGAAGGCGGCGCAGGACTCCGCCCGGGAGGCGGCCGCCGTCGCGGCGATCGAGCGTGACCGCGAGCACGACCGCTTGGGGCCCGGGCCGGTTCCCGACATCACCTCGAAGCTGGAGACGAACCCGCGGGGCAGTGGTCTGCCCCGGACGCTGTGGGGCACGGTGACGCTGCCTCGGGACTACCGCGTGCGAGCGTTCGCGGTCAGCGGCAACTCGTCCTCGCAGATCAGCCTGGATCTGCTGGTGCACGCAGGAAGGCCGTACCGGTTCGCGATCGAGCAGTGGCCACCGGGGCGCACGGAGCCTGTCGCGGAGTACGTGCTGTTCCGGTTCTGGCCGCCAGCGGAGACTGATGACGTAGACGCGTGGCGGTGCCCATGCGACCGGGCGCAGGCTGACGGAGACGAGCGGACGCAGGGCCACTGGGAGTGGCGTGTGCCTGTTCAGTATCGGACCCCAGGGCGTCCGAGGGTGGTGGTGGTGGCGCATTGAGCCCCGCAGTTGCCCCCATCTTCGGCACGGCCGCCAACGCCTGGATCACGCCCAGCATGCTCATCGCCTTGTCCGCCCTCGCCTTTACCATTGCCTCGTTCTGGTGGATGAACGTCCGCCGGGGACGGCTGAGCGCGAGCGCTCCACACTCCTTCGCCGCCTCGGTAGCACCAGACCAGGTTCTCCTGAACCTGCCCCTGGTCTTCCACAACGACGGCGCGGCACCGATCGTGGTTCAGAATCTTCGCCTCCGGCTTGAGCGGCCTGCTGGACACCAAACGCGACGGATCGGCGCCTCTCCCGAGCAGCCATCCCCTGATGTATTCGAGGTGGTCGACCCGTTGCCCGTCACCATGTGGTGGCGTGGCACCAGGCAGGAGGTTCAGCCTCGGGATGGCAACCGGCCACTGCCGGCCGCGTTTCCAGTTGCTGGGAGGATTGCCGTCTTGATGTTCATCGAGTTTGGGTTGCGCCGCGTGCCGGACTCGCCACTGCTCGACGGGCTCGGCGGCCCATGTCACGCCACTGTGGAGGTGAGGCTTGCCCACCGGCATAGATGGTCGGACCTCATCACGTTTGACCTGCACACCCAGCTCGTCAATGTAGACAACTACATCGCCTGGCCCAACGACCCGGACTGGCAGGCGTAGGCAGGGCTCATCGAACTGTGGTCGCGCCCGCCGGCCCGCAGATTGGCGACTGGCGCGACCACGTCTCTACTTGCGTCTAAGCGAGCGCAGCCGGGCAGGTGGCCCCATCCGCGCGACTTCGCCACCCAGCGGCTGCCCATAGAGTCCGTTGCAAACAGTGCCCTCGGTCCGCCACTTGTCCGCCTCCGCCTGCGCGAAGCCGAACCCGTCCGACCCGCCGAGGCCCGGGGTAGGCTGGCTCACCGATCGGAGGTGCCGATGCCCACGCGACCCGCCGCCGCGCCGGCCCGGCTGCCCGTCGAGGTGTCCGGCGCGGTCAGCCGGTACCTCGACGCGATCGACGCCGCGCTGCCGGGCTTCGTCACCGGGCTGTACGTCACCGGCTCGGCCGCCCTGGGCGCCTGGCAGGCCGGCGCCAGCGACATCGACACCCTGATCGTGACCGCGCGCCCAGCCTCCGGCGGCGACCTCGCGCACCTGGCGCGGCTGCACGCCGCCCTGCCGGACCGGCCCTGTCTCGACGGGATCTACCTGGACGAAGGGTCCCTCGCCGGGTTCCCCGCCGACCGCCGGGTCACGCCCTTCGTGGTGAACGGGCAGTTCCACGCCGACCGCCCGTGCGGCGACCTCAACCCGGTCCTGTGGCTGGTGCTGTGCCGGCATGGCGTGGCCGTACGGGGACCAGCGGTCGCCGACCTCGCGATTCCCGCCGACTCCGCCGCCCTGGTGACGTACCTCAGGGACAACCTGCGCACGTACTGGCGTCCGCTGGCCCGCGACATCCGTGAGCACCTGCGCGACATCGCTGACGACGACCCGGTCGAGGCGGACGGCGTGGCGTGGGCTGTGCTCGGTCCCGCCCGGCTCCACTACACCTTGACGCACGGTGACATCGTGTCGAAGGCGGAGGCGGGCGCGTACCTGACCGCGCTGCTGCCGGAGTGGGCGGACCTGGCCGATCGCGCGGTCCGCTGGCGGGCCGGCGAACCTCTCCGCTTCACCGCCGCCGACCTGCGCGCCGCCGCCGCTTCCATCGACGCGGTGGTGACCGACGCCGACAGGCGCCTCGCTCAGGCCGAGAGCTGACTTGGACACTGTCGAGCTGCCCCATCCGTGCGACCGCCGGGCGCTCCTCCCGGCCCTGGCCGTGGCACCGACGCTGTCGATCTGCCCCACCGATGCGACCGCCGCCGATCCTCCCTGTCTCCGAGCGTGGCACTGACAACGCTCGGCCTCCGGCGCGTCGTGCGACCACGGACGCGTGCGGCTCTGCCCCATCTGTGGGGCAGCTCGACAGCTCGTCGCGGACCATGCGCTCCGCCGGATGACGTCGGACGTGCCGGGTCAGGACCGGCCGCGCGGCCACCGGCGGCGGCCGGGCCCACCACGTGGGACGGCGTGTCGGGCGGGACACTCCGGGGACGGCGGCAGGAATCGGCGCGCCGACCCAGATAGGGACGATTGGGTACTTCCTAACCACCGTCCCGGGTCGCATGCTGCGGTTGCGTGCTCACACACCGTCAGCTCAGCGCGCCGCGCCGCCACGCCGAGGTAGCGGCCCCGCGCCCGACGCCGGGAGAGCCATGGACCTGTTCCGCAGACTCCGGATCCCGTGGGCGGACCGACCGGCCGCCGACCGTCCCGACGGCACCGGTAATCCCGGCCGCGCCGCCGCCGGCCCGACGGTCCCGGCGGCCCGGAGCGCGGACGACGCCACGCCGGCACCCGCGAGCCTCGACCCGGCCGCGCTCCCCCGCTGCTTCGGGCCGGTGCCCAACCACGCGCACAGCCCGCTGCCGGTCCTCGACGCCGACGGCCAGGTGGTGCCCGGCACCGGGATCCGGAAGTTCGTCGACCCGCTGCCCACCCTGCGCGCCGCCGGCTCGACCGGGACCACCGATGCCACCGGGGCGTCACCGACCGGCGGCGGGCCCGTCGACGGCCTGCCGATCGCGGCCCCCGACACCATCACCTATCCCGGTTGCGACTACTACGAGATCGGGCTCCGCGAGTACGCGCAACGACTGCACCGCGACCTCCCGGCGACCCGGCTGCGCGGCTACCGGCAGCTCAACCTCGGCACCGACCCGACCGGGCACAACACGCTCGCGCCGCCGGAGCGCCCCGTCCACCTCGGCCCGGTGATCGTAGCCCGGCGGGGCCGGCCGGTACGGGTGAAGTTCATCAACCAGCTCCCCACCGGGCGGGCCGGCGAGCTGTTCCTCCCCGTCGACCCGACGATCGAGGGAGCGGGCACCGGGCCGCTCGACGGGCCGGCGCCGTACCCGCAGAACCGGGCCGTGCTGCACCTGGCGGGGGCGCAGACCGGCTGGATCAGCGCGGGCAACCCGTGGCAGTGGATCACCCCGGCCGGGGAGATCACCCCCTACCCGACCGGGGTGGGGCTGACCCACGTGCCCGACATGCCCCACCCCGGCGCCGGGGCCACCACGCTCTACTACCCGAACGACCAGAGCGGACGGCTACTCACGTTCCAGGACAACACCGTCGGCCTGGCCCGGCTGACCGTCTACTCCGGGCAGCTCGCGCTCTACCTGCTCACCGACCCGGCCGAGGAGCGGCTGGTCGCCGACGGGGTGCTCCCCGCCGACCAGATCCCGCTGGTGTTCGAGGACAGGACCTTCGTGCCCGACGACACCCAGCTGGCCGGTGAGGACCCGACCTGGGACCGGGACCGGTGGGGCGCCCGCGGCAGCCTCTGGCATCCGCACGTCTACCAGCCCCGGCAGAACCCGCACCGCAGCGGCGGCGGAAACCCGACCGGGCGCTGGGACTACGGGCCGTGGTCGCGTACCGCCGAGGAGACCGGCCCGGACGGCGAGTCGTGGCCGAACGGCGCGGCACCGGCCACCGGCCCCGGCCCGGTGCCGAACCCCCACCACGACCCGGTCACCGCGCCGGACGAGCCGCCGGTGACGCCGGGCGTTCCGCACCCGTCGGCGGTGCCGGCCGCGTACGGCGACACGGTGCTGGTCAACGGCGTGGCGTACCCATGGCTCGCGGTCGAGCCGCGCGCCTACCGCTTCCGCATCCTCAACGCGTGCCCGGACCGCAGCCTGAACCTCCAGCTCTACCGTGCCCGCGCCGCCGGTCCGTTGTGGGATCCGGACGGCGCGCTCGCCGACCCGGGAGCCGGCGAGATGCCGATGGTCGAGGCGGTCCGGACGCCGGACCGCCCGGCCGGCTGGCCGGCGGACGGGCGTGAGGGCGGGGTGCCGGACCCCCGCGCCGCCGGTCCGGAGCTGGTACAGATCGGCAACGAGGGTGGCCTGCTGCCGGCCCCGGTGGTCATCCCGAACCAGCCGGTGACCTACCGGTACGACCGGCGCGACCCCACGGTGCTCAACGTCGACGGGCACGCCCTGCTGCTCGCCCCCGGGGAGCAGGCCGACGTACTGGTCGACTTCTCCACGGTCGCCCCGGGCGGCACGCTGATCCTCTACAACGACGCCCCGGCGCCGCTGCCCGGCTTCGACCCCCGGTACGACCACCACACCGACGCGCCGGACCTCCGTGCGGAGGGCGGGACGCCGCCGAGCCGCCCCGGTTACGGCCCGAACACGCGGACGCTGCTCCAGTTCCGGGTGAGCGGCACGCCGGCACCCCGGTACGACCTGGCCCGGCTGCGCGAGCGGCTGCCTCGCGCGTACGCGGCCAGCCAGCGCCCGCCGATCGTGCCGCAGCCCGCGTACGACGCGGCGCTCGGCACCCGCACCGCCCGCGAGACGGTGGTGCCCGTCCACGCCACCACGGTGAGCTTCACCCCGATCGGTGGCGGCTCGCCGGTGCTGCTGCCGCTCGCCGTGAAGGCGGTCCAGCAGGTCTTCGAGCCCGGTCACGGCCGGCTCGCCGGGCGGCTCGGCGTCGGGCACCCGCACGGCGGCCCGCTGGGGCCCGCCGTGCTGCCGCTCGGCCCGGCCGATCCGGCCACCGAGGTGGTGCAGGTCAGCGACCCGGCGGCGCCGGTCGGCGCACCAGGCGACGGCACGCAGCTCTGGCGGATCCGCGGGGCCAGCCGGCAGACCCAGCCGGTCCGGCTGGACGGTGTCGACCTGCAACTGGTCAACCGGGCGGGGTGGGACGGCACGCTGCGACCGCCCGACGAGAACGAGCTGGGCTGGAAGCAGGTGGTCCGGGTGAACCCCCGGGAGGACGTCATCGTCGCGCTGCGCCCGGTCGCGCCATCCCTACCGTTCAAGATCGGCGACAGCGTACGGCTGCTGGACCCCGGCCGGCCCGCCGGCGCGCGTACCGGCTCCACACCGGTGAGCCCGGTGGACGGCCGGCCGGCGCTGGTTGTCAACCAGTTGGTGAACCTGGGCTGGGAGTACCGCTGGCACAGCCAGCTCGCCGGCCACCGGGACCAGGGCATGAGCCGGCCCCTCGTGCTGCGGGTCGCCCCGAAGGCGCCCACCGGCCTGACCGCGACTCCGGCACCGGGGTCGGCCACCGCGTTACCGGCGATCACGCTCGCCTGGACCGGCAACGGCAGCCGGCCGGCGGCCGCGAGCCACCTGCTCCAGCGGGCCACCGATCCGACCTTCACCGAGGGGCTCACCGGGATCACGGTGGCCGCCACCGCCACCCGGTACACCGACGCCACGGTCACCCCCGGCGTCACCTACCACTACCGGATCCGGGCGGAGAACTCGGTGAGCTGCTCGGCCTGGTCGAACAGCGTGCCCGCGTCGGTCCAGCTCGCGGCGCCGGCCGGGCTCGCCGCGGCGGTGCCGCCGGCGGCTCCGCTGCGGGTGGCGCTGCGGTGGCGCAACCGGTCCTTCGCCACCGGCATCGACGTGCAGCGGGCCACCAACCCGACGTTCACCAGCGGGCCGGGCACCACCGCGATCGGCGTCGGCGACACCCACCTGGACACCGCCGTGGCACCGGACACCATCTACTACTACCGGGTGCGCACCACGTACCTCGGCGCGGCCTCACCGTGGTCCACTGTGGCGCAGGTGACCACCCCGCCGCGGCCGGGTGTGCCGACCTCGGTCAGCGTCACCGCCACGGCGCCGGCCCCGGACACGGCGTCGGTGATCCTGGGCTGGACGGCCAGCACCCCGGCGGGGCAGGGCGCCGGGTTCACCGTGCAGCGGGCCCTGGATGCCGCGTTCACCCGGGAGGTGGCCACCTTCACCGTGAGCGGGCGGGGCTTCACCAACACGGGCCTGGTCCGCGGCGTCACGTACCACTACCGCATCCGCTCGTTCAACGTCGTGGGCACGTCCGCGTTCAGCACGCCCGTGGCGGTGACGACGCCCCAGTGACTTGGCGGCCTCAATCCGTGGTCCCGCACGGGCCATCGTGGTCGGTGCGTCGGCACCCGGTTGCGCCGCTATCGCGTGAACTCAGATCGGCGCTGGTGGCGATACCCGGCTCCTTACGCCGCGGACGGTGAGCCTCCGCCCAGGTAGACCACTGATGCAATCATGCACGCCAGACAGAGGACCAGCAGTGCTACGTGCACCGGCCGCCAACTGCGCGCCACGGAACCGGCGGTCGTTACCATCGGCGTTTCCTCCATGAGCCTCAGTATCGCCCTCAGCCTTCGTTCGTATTCGGCGACACTCAACGTATGACCGCCACCCACTCCAGGTATCAGTGCGCTCATATCGATGGGGGAATGCCCCAGCACCCGCAACTCGATGTTGAGTCGCGAATGACCCTGAACTCCATCGACGAGCGACCGCGGCACGTCGTATCTGACCATCGGGTTGGCCACCACGACATGCGTTTTGGTCACCGCAATGTACGCCGCCGGACCAGCTAGGTAGAAGAGCGCGATTCCAGTTGCCAGGAACGGAAAAAAGCCAACTATCACCCTGGCGTTCTCATCCGTGATCTCCGTCAGAGACCACACCCCGGCCGCCGCCAGTATCACCATACCCATGAAGGCGAGCTTGTCCAGACGCCGAATCACCGTCTCGCCTCTGCCACGACTGTGATCCAGGTTCACGTGGCCCTCGGGGGTCTTGAGTCCGAACAGCCAGCACCGCTGCCGACAGCCACTTGCTAGCGTCCGCGTCTGGCGACACGATCCGCCCATCGCCCACGATCACGGCGGCAGCGGGCAGGGACCAGAAGTCGAGGCCGATTGAACCAGTAAATCGTTGCGACCGACGCTGCCGACGCCAACGTGAGAGCTATCAGGGATTTCTCAGCGACGAGCCACGAAGCGGCTGTCATGATCAGACCGCAGGTGAGGGCGAGACCAGATGCCTGATAGGGGACTGCCTCGGCAGCGACCGCTGTCAAGCCTCCTCCGTTTCGTGTTGATCAGTGGTTCGGTCGCTCAGCGGGTAGTGGTGCTCAGGTTGCCGACGCCGCGCAGCTCGGCGAGGGCCGAGGCGACCCCGTGCAGCAGGTCGGTCGCCTCGGTCAGCCGGGCCGCCGCCGGGTGTTCGGTGCCCGGTCGCGCGTTCTCCGCCACGTAGCCGGCGGCGGCCACGACCAGCCGCTCGTACGCCGCGACGCCGCTCTCCAGCTGAGCGCTGAGCGCCGCGTGGGCCTCGGCCAGCGGCGCCCGCGCGTCGGGCGGCGCGAGCCGCAGCGCACGTTCGACGCTGGCGACCCGGGCGGCGAGGTCCCGCAGCGACCGGTCGGCCGCGGCGGCCTCGGAAACGGCCGGCTCCGCCAGCCCGGTCAGGCGCGTCGTCATGCCGGCGAAGGTGAGTGCGGCCCGGTCCAGCCGGGCGAACGGCTCGGCGGCGCTGGTGCCGCGCAGCGCCACCCGCGACCGCATCCGGCGGACCTCGGCGAGCACGCCCGGCCCGACGGGGAGCCGCTCCACGGCGGCGACCAGCCGGGCCCGGGAGCGGGCCGCCGCCTCGGCCGGGTCGAGTGGGGGCGGGGCCGGCCGGGCGGTCAGCGCCCGCAGGTCGATCCACCGCCACGCCGCCAACGCCACGGCGCCGCCCGCGCCGGCGGCCCACGCCGCGTCCGGCAGGCCCAGACCGGCGTACGGCGTGAGCACGGCGGCGGCGCCGCCTAGGCCACCGGCCAGCACGCTCCACCGGCGGGCGGACCGCCGCAACCGGCCGAGCCGCCGGAAGTACCGCGTACGCTCGTCTGCCACGTCGCCTCCTCGACCCGCCCGCTCAGCCGGCGGCTGTGGTGTCCCCGCTGCCGCGTTCGCGGCTCATGCTGGCCCGGATCTCGTCGAGCCGGGCGGCGGCCGCCGGGTCGGCGGCCGGTGCCGCCGGGGCGGCCTGCTCGGGCCGGGCCACGGCCGGCCGCTCGGCGGCACCGCCGAGCTTCTCCCCCGCCATGCTGGCGCGAATCTGTTCCAGCCGGGCGGAACCGGCCGAATCCAGCGTCGCCTTCTGGATCTCCAGCATGCGTCCCTCGACCGAGTTGCCGGCCAGCTCGGCGCGGCCCATCGCGGTGGCGTACCGCCGCTCGATCCGGTCGCGGACCTCGTCCAGGGTGGGGGTGGTGCCGGGCGCGGTGATCGCGGACATCGACTCCAGCGAGGCGGCGACGCTCTCCTGCATCTTCGCCTGCTCCAGCTGGCTGAGGAGCTTCGCCCGCTCGGCGAGCTTCTGCTGGAGGATCATCGAGTTGTTCTCGACGGCCTTGCGGGCCTGCGCCGCCGCACCGAGCGCCTGGTCGTGCAGGGTCTTCAGGTCCTCGGTGGCCTGCTCGGCCGAGACCAGCTGGGTGGCGAGCGTCTGGGCGGACTGCTCGTAGCGCGACGCCTCGGCCTCGTCGCCCTTCGCGCGGGCCTGGTCGGTCAGCACCAGGGCCTGGCGGGCGTTCGCCTGCAACCGCTCGACCTCGGACATCTGACGGGACAGCTTCATCTCCAGCTGCCGCTGGTTGCCGATCACCGCGGCGGCCTGCTGGACGAGCGCCTGGTGCTGGCGCTGGGCCTCCTCGATCGCCTGCTGGATCTGCACCTTCGGATCGGCGTGCTCGTCGATCTTGGCGCCGAAGAGCGCCATCAGATACTTCCAACCCTTGACGAACGGGTTCGCCATCTCCGCGGTATCCCCTCAGTAGCGTCGCGCCGCCCGTGGCCGTCCGTCCGCGGTGCGGCAGTGGCTCCATCGTCCCAGGCGGATGCCAGTGCGGCATCCCTACGTGACGAGCGGGGTCGCCACCGTCGCGATCAACCCTACGCGGCGTACGGGTGACCGGCCATGACGAGAGCCGGTAAACCAGGGTCGAGCCAGGGTCGCCCGCAGGTGGGCCCGGGGCGCGGACGCCGGCCGGTGGGTCAGGCGGCGCAGACCACGTCGCGGTCGGCGGGGCGCACCCGGGTGCTGCGCAGGGTGGCCTTGAGCGGCGAATCCTGCCGGACCTGGACGGAGACCGTGCCGTCGGAGGAGACCTGACGGACACCGCGCCCGGCGGCCTTGCGCACGGCCGGCGGCGGCACCGGGGTGGACTGCTCGACCGGCTCGTCCTGGACGGGAACCAGCACGCCCGGCATCTGTTCGGCGAGGGCGACCGTGTCGCTCACCTCGCGCAGCAGCTCGGACAGGCGCGCGCCCAGCGCGTCGCAGATGGCGGCCAACAGCTCGCTCGACGGCTCCTTCTGGCCGCGCTCGATCTCGGAGAGGTAGCCGAGGCTGACGTTGGCGGCGGAGGAGACCTCGCGCAGGGTGCGGTGCTGCCCCTGCCGGCGTGCCCGCAGCGCGTCACCGATCACCCGGCGTAGCAGGACCATCGCACCTCCCCTGGGGAACACCACTCCCGCACCGACGGCCCGGACCCTCCGGCCCCGGGCCACCAAAGCCTTCCCGCAACCGTACCCGTTGCGCGCCCGGCCGACATCCCGCCCCGCCCGTCGGAATCGGACGATCCCTCACCGCGGGGCGGCACCGGCCGGGTCGCGCCCGGCGGAAGCGGAGTCGACCGGGCTGCCACCGTCGGCGTCGTGGAGCCGGTCGGCCAGCAGCCGCAGCGCCTCCACGACGGCGGCCGACCGGATGTGGTCGCGGCCACCGTCCAGGTCCAGCTCGCGCACCGCGCTGCCGGACGGGCCCGCCACGGCCACGTACACCAGCCCGACGGGCTTGCCGTCCTGCGGTTCCGGCCCGGCCACCCCGGTCGTGGCGAGGGCCCAGTCGGCCCCGCACCGCCGCCGCCCGCCCTCCGCGAGCGCCACCGCGACGTCCGGGTCGACCGGTCCGCGCTCGGCCAGCAGGTCCTCCGGTACGCCGGCCAGCCCCGACTTCAACTCGGTGGCGTAGACCACGAGACCGCCGCGGTAGACGCTGCTGACACCGGCGATCTCCACGATCGCCCCGGCGAGCAGGCCGCCGGTCAGCGACTCGACGGTGGCGAGGGTCTGCTGCCGCTCGGCGAGGCTGTGCACCGCGCCGGCTGCGGGGCTGCCGACCGGCCGATCGCCGTGGGCGTCCGTCTCGATCTCCATGCCGACCTTCCTTCCCCCGGCCCGGCCGCGGTACTCGTCGGGCCGGGCGGCGACCGCTCAGCCGGTGCGCCGGCGCAGGCGAACGGCCTGGGCGACGTAGTCGAAGCCGGTGACGACCGTCACCGCCACGGCGGCACCCATGATCCAGGGGCCGACCGCGGCCAGGGCGGCGGGCATCGGCAACAGGTACCAGGCGATCGCCAGGATCTGGAGGGCGGTCTTGATCTTGCCACCCCGACTGGCGGCGATCACGCCGCGGCGGATCACCCAGAACCGCAGCGCCGTGATGCCCAGCTCCCGCGCGAGGATCACGACCGTCACCCACCAGGGCAGCCGGTCGTACCAGGAGAGCAGCAGCAGGGCGGCGCCGGTGAGCGCCTTGTCCGCGATCGGGTCGGCCACCTTGCCGACCGACGTGACCATGCCGAACCGGCGGGCGATCCACCCGTCCACCAGGTCGGTGACCGAGGCCACCGCGAAGATCGTGCAGGCGGCGATCCGCCAGCCCGGGTGGCTCATCGCGGAGACGACCACGGACGCCGCGAACACCGGCACCAGCACCAGCCGCAGCAGCGTCAGCCCGTTGGCCGCGTTCAGCACGGACACCCGGGCGACCACCGGGGCCGAGGCCGGCTCCGCCGCCCCGGTCACCGCGGCACCCCGCTCCGACCGCCGTGGCCGACCTGGCACCTCACCACGTGGCTCCCTCGCTCCGTCCGGGCCCGCCGTCACCGTTCCGCGCCGGGCGCCGCCGAGATCATCTCATCCGGTACGGCGACCAGGTCGACTCCCTCGGTCGCGGTGACCGTCGCGCGGACCAGGTCACCGGGGCGCAACGCGGCCAGATCCACCCCGCCGCCGGGCGGCGCGACCAGGGTGGTCGAGCCGTCGACCTCGGGCGCCTGGTGCGCGGCACGCCCCTCGACCACGCCCTCGTCGACCGAGTCGACCAGGACCTCGACCGTCGAACCGAGCCGCTCCTCGGCCCGCTGGGCGCACAGCTCGTCGGCCAGGGCGCTGAGCTTGTCGTACCGCCGCTTGACGGTGGCGGCCGACACCTTGCCCGGGAGGCCGGCGGCCTCGGTGCCGTCCTCGTCGCTGTAGTCGAACACGCCGATCGCGTCCAGGCGCGCCTCGCTCAGGAAGCGGACCAGCTCGGCCACGTCGGCCCGGGTCTCCCCGGGGAAGCCGACGATGAAGTTGCTGCGGGCGCCGGCCTCCGGGGCCAGGGCGCGGGCGCTGCCCAGCAGCTCCAGGAAGCGGTCGGTGGAACCGAAACGGCGCATCCGGCGCAGGACCGGCTCGCTCGAATGCTGGAAGGACAGGTCGAAGTACGCGGCGACGCCCGGCGTCGTGGCGATCACCTCGACCAGGCCGGGCCGGGTCTCGGCGGGCTGGAGGTAGCTCGCCCGCACCCGGACGATGCCGTCGATGGCGGCGAGCTGCGGCAGCAGCTTCTCCAGCGCCCGCGGGTCGCCGAGGTCCTTGCCGTACGAGGTGGAGTTCTCGCTGACCAGCACCAGCTCGCGCACCCCGGTCTTGGCCAGCCACTCGGCCTCGGCGAGCAGCTCATCCGGCGTACGGGAGACGAACGCGCCGCGGAAGGCGGGGATGGCGCAGAACGCGCAGCGCCGGTCGCAACCGCTGGCCAGCTTGAGGGAGGCGACCGGGCCGGTGTCGAGCCGGCGCCGCAGCACCGGCCGCAGGTGCGCCGGGGTGTGCTCGTCGGTCTCGACGGCGGCGCGGGTGCCGTGCCCGGGCAGCGACACCGCCGCCTCCCGGCGCTTGACCGGGGTGAGCGGCAGCAGCTCGCGGCGGTCGCGCGGAGTGTGCGCGTCGACCGCGTCACCGGCGAGCACCGAACCCAGCCGCGCGGAGATGTCGGGGTAGTCGTCGAAGCTCAGCACCGCCTGCGCCTCGGGCAGGCTGTCGGCCAGTTCCCGCCCGTACCGCTCGGCCATGCACCCGGCCGCCACCACCTTGGCGCCGGTGTCGGCGGCGGCGAGGAGGGTCTGGATCGAGTCCTGCTTGGCCTTCTCGACGAACCCGCAGGTGTTCACGACGACCACGTCGGCGCCCTCACCGTCGGTCGTGACCTGCCACCCGTCGGCGTGCAGGCGGGCAGCCAACTCCTCCGAGTCGACCTCGTTGCGGGCGCAGCCCAGGGTCAGCAGGGCGACGCGACGGCCGTCGGCGGGTGAAGGGGAGGTGGCAGACACCATCCGAGGGTACCGGGCCGGCGGGCGGTCGCCGTGACGGCGGGCCGCCGGCATCGGCCAGCTCACCCGTCCGTCCGTCGGCGCGCGACGTGCGGCAGGTCGCGGGATCCGACCGTCCGGAGGGCGCGAGATGCCGCATCGCGCGGCGGGGCGACCGCCGGCGGGGCCGGTCAGGCCGGGATCGCCACGCGGACCAGGCGGTCGAGCAGGAAGACCTCGGTGCCGGCCAGCCCGGTCGAGCAGAAGACCGACACCTGGTCCGCGGCGGTCCGGCCGGGGACCGCCCCCGCCAGCACCGCGCCCAGATCACGCAACCGACCGGCGTACGGGGGCAGCGCGGCGAGCATCGGCGGGGCGTACGCGGTCGCCTGCGCGGGCGAGTCGGTGACCAGCACGTCCGCCCGGTCGAGCAGGTCGGCGCCGAACTCGTGGCGGTCGACCTGCTTGAAACCCACGGCGTTGACGTGCGCGCCCGGGGCGAGGTCGGCGGCGTCGAGCACCGGCGTGGTACTCGTCGTGGCGAGCACCACGACGTCGCGGCCGGCCACGGCGGCCCCGGCCGATCCGACCGCGCGGGCGGGAACGCCCAACTCGGCGCGGACGCGGGCGGCGAACGCCTCCCGCCGGGCGGCGGAGCGGCTGTGCACGGTCACCTCCCGCAGCGGCCGCACGGCGGCGGCGGCCCACACCTGGGTCCACGCCTGCCGGCCGGAGCCGACCACGCCGAGGGTCGCCGCGTCGGGGCGGGCCAGCGCGTCGACGGCGACCCCACCGAGTCCCCCGGTACGCCGGGACCCCAGCTCCTCCCCGACCGCGACCGCCCGGACGGCGCCGGTCCGCCCGTCGTGCAGCACCACGACCTGCTCGCTCTCCGGATGCCCGAAGGTGTCGTAGGAGCGGTACCCGTACCACTCGCCCACGAGATGCCCGGCGGTGAGCACCATCCGCCCCCCGTCGAGCGTGGCGGCGGCCCGGGGCGGGGCGACCAGCCGACCCTCGTGCGCGGCCCGGAGCGCGTCCCGCATCGCCGCGACGGTCGTCGGTGCGTCGAGCGCGGCGGTGACCTCGGGGTCGGCGAAGAGCAGTGGCATACCGGTCATACTGCAAGTTGAATTCAGGTTGAGGTCCACTCGTGGTGGTCGGGATCACCGCACGCGGTTCGCGGCTCGCTGCTCGGCCCGGGCTCCCGTGCCCACCGCCGGTGCTACGGTCGTCGACGGCGGCTCCGGCCGCCCCGGACGAGTGGTGGGCGTACCCGGTCAGACCAAGACGCCCCGCGTGACCCGCAGAATCGACTCGTCCCGGCCCCCGGCGGTTCGGGCGGCCCGCACAGAGGTGACCCGATGGCCTGGATCGTTCTGGTGATCTCCGGACTCCTGGAGACGGCGTGGGCGATCGCCCTCGACCGCAGCGCGGGCTTCAGCCGGCCCGTCCCGTCGGCGGTCTTCGCCGTCACCCTCGTGCTCAGCATGGCCGGCCTCGCGTACGCGTTGCGCGACATCCCCGTCGGGACCGGGTACGCGGTCTGGGTCGGCATCGGCGCGGTCGGCACCGCCGTCGTCGGCATGGTCGCGCTGAACGAGTCGGCCAGCCTCCCCCGGATCATCTGCCTGCTGCTGGTGGTCGCCGGCGTGGTCGGGTTGAAGATCTACCACTGACGCCGCCAGGCGTAGCGGATGACCACAGCGGGTAGAGATCGGCCAGCACCGAGGACATCTCACCCACCACGGAGGACACCATGGCCGACATCCACAGCACCGCGCGCCCCCGCAGCGGCGCGGCCCGCGTCTGCACCATCCTGAGTTTCGTCTTCGCCGTCATCGCGATCCTGTTCCTGCCGCCGCTGTTCGGCCTGGCGGGCATCGCCCTGGGCGTCGTGGGCGCGGTCCTCGGCGACAAGCCACTCGGCTGGTACGCGGCCGGCGCCAGCCTGGCCGGCATGATCATCGGCATGCTGATCGGAGCGGCGCTCTACAGCTCCTGACCCACTCCGCTCCCCCGACGCCACGGGCCCGCCGTACCGGCAGGCCCGTGGCGTCGTCCGGTAGGCGACCCGGAGCCGTCGTCACTCATCGCCGCCACGCAGGCCGGTCAGGACCTCCTCCAGCTCGTCCGGCTTGACGAGCACGTCGCGGGCCTTGGAGCCCTCGGAGGGACCCACGACGCCGCGCGTCTCCATCAGGTCCATCAGCCGGCCGGCCTTGGCGAAGCCCACCCGCAGCTTGCGCTGGAGCATCGACGTCGAGCCGAACTGGGAGGTCACCACCAGCTCGACCGCCTGGACCAGCAGGTCCAGGTCCTCGCCGATGTCCTCGTCGATCTTCTTCTTGCTCTCCTGCGCGACGGTCAGCACGTCCGGCCGGAACTCCGGCTCGCGCTGGTCCTTGCAGAACTTCACCACGTCGGTGATCTCGCGCTCGGTCACCCACGCGCCCTGGATGCGGATCGGCTTCGACGCGCCCATCGGCAGGAAGAGGCCGTCACCGCGGCCGAGCAGCTTCTCCGCGCCGGGCTGGTCGAGGATGACCCGGGAGTCCGCGAGGGAGGAGGTCGCGAAGGCCAGCCGGGACGGGACGTTGGCCTTGATCAGGCCGGTGACGACGTCGACCGACGGCCGCTGGGTGGCGAGCACCAGGTGGATGCCGGCGGCCCGGGCGAGCTGGGTGATCCGGACGATCGAGTCCTCCACGTCGCGGGGGGCGACCATCATCAGGTCGGCCAACTCGTCGACGATCACCAGCAGGTACGGGTACGGCCGCAGCTCCCGCTCACTGCCCGGCGGCGCCTTGATCTCGCCGTTGCGGACCTTACGGTTGAAGTCGTCGATGTGCCGGACCCCGTTGGCGGCGAGGTCGTCGTACCGCATGTCCATCTCGCGGACCACCCACTCCAGCGAGTCGGCGGCCTTCTTGGCGTTGGTCACGATCGGCGTGACCAGGTGCGGGATCCCCTCGTAGCCGGTCATCTCGACCCGTTTCGGGTCGATGAGCAGCAGCCGAACCTCGTCAGGAGTTGCGCGGGTCAAAATGGACACAAGCAATGAATTCAGGCAACTCGACTTGCCGGCGCCGGTGGCCCCCGCGATGAGGATGTGCGGCATCTTCGCGAGGTTGGCCACCACGTAACCGCCCTCGATGTCCTTGCCGAGCGCGACGACCATCGGATGGTGGTCGCTGGTGGCCGTCCGGGAGCGCAGCACGTCGCCGAGCGCCACGTTCTCCGGGTCGGTGTTCGGGATCTCCACGCCGACCGCGCTCTTGCCCGGGATCGGGCTGAGGATCCGGACGTCCGGCGACTTCACCGCGTACGCGATGTTGCGGGAGAGCTGGGTGATCCGCTCGACCTTCACACCCGGGCCGAGCTCCACCTCGTACCGGGTGACCGTCGGGCCCCGGGTGAAGCCGGTGACCGCGGCGTCCACGTCGAACTGGTCGAAGACGCCGGTCAGCGCGGCGATCACCTCGTCGTTGGCCTTGCTCCGGGTCTTCGGGGCGGCGCCGCTGCCCAACAGGTTCGCCGGCGGCAGCGTGTAGTCGCCGGCCAGCCCGGTCAGGGCGAGCTGCTCGGCCCGCGTGGGCAGCGGCGAGTGCTCGGGCGGCTCGGCCGGCTTGCGGCTGGCGGGCACCTTGGCCGGCGGCTTGCGGGGCAGCACGAGGGTCTCCTGGAGGTCGGCGCCCTCCAGGTCGCCGTCGAAGTCCTCCGGATCCAGCGGGGGCGGCATCCGCTTCGCCGGGCGGCGGCGGGCCGGCTTGTCGGCCGCCTCGTCCGTCTCCTCGGCCGGCGGCGTGCCGACCACCGCGCCGGCCAGCAGGCCCAGCCGCTCGGGGATCTTGTTGATCGGCGTGGCGGTGACCACCAGCAGCCCGAAGACCAGCAGCAGGACGAGCAGCGGAACCGCCACCCAGGCGGTCACGGCCCGCTCCAGCAGGCTGCCGACACCCGCGCCGACCAGGCCGCCGGCGAAGTCCCGCTGGACCGGGTCCACCGGGTCCTGCCCGATGTGCAGCATCGCGGCGGTGGCGACCAGCATGGACCCCCAGCCGACCAGGCCACGACCGCGGTGCTCGGGATCGGCGGGCTGCCGCATCAACCGCCAGGCGCCGATCATCAGCAGCACCGGCACCACGATGGCGATGGCGCCCAGGAAGAGCCGGACGCTGTCGGCCAGCCGCTGGCCCACCGGCCCCGCCCCGGAGAACCAGATGCCGACGGCGCTGAGCAGGGCGAGCCCGAGCACCAGCAGCCCGGCCCCGTCGCGCCGGTGCTCCGGGTCGAGGTCACGGGCCGAGGCGGCCTGCCGGCCCACCGCGCGGACCCCCCAGCCCACGCCGTGCGCCAGGCCCATCCACAGCGCACCGAGAGCACGGCCGAGATAGACGGCTGGGCCCGGACGGGTGGCCGTGGTGCGGCGCCGGGCCGGCGTACGAGTCTTCTTCGCCGGCTGACGGGCACGACTGTTCGTGGTGCCACGCGGCGACGCGCCGCGCCGCCGGCTCGCCTGAGAGGTACGGCCCGCCATAGCATCAACTTAACGGCGGTACCCGGCAGATCGCCGCTTTTCCGGGTCGTGTCCGCGCGTCGTCGCGCGAATCCGCCGCCGGTCGTGATATCCGCCTCAGAAGGGATGCCCCATGGCGTCGCCGATCGCGGACGGTGCGGACCGCCCCCAGGCCGGGTACCCGGGTGCGCTGCGCCCGCTGACCGGCGAGCTGATCGCCACGGTGCTCGCCGGTCGCGGGTACGCGGTCGAGACCGACCCGGCCGGCGACCTGGTCGGCCGGTGGGCCGACAGCCTGATCTGGTTCCTCCGCCCGGGCACCGCCGGGGAGCTGCTCCAGGTACGCACGGTGTCGGCGCCGACGTTCGCCATCGAGTACGTCCCGGCTCTGCACGCCTTCTGCAACGCGTGGAACCACGACCGGCTCTGGCCGAAGGCGTTCGTGCACGTCGAGGACGACGGGCGCGCCCGCGTCTGCGGCGAGGTCATCACCGACCTGGAGCACGGCGTGACCCCGCACCAGCTCGACCGGCTCCTCCACTGCGGCATCTCCGCCGGCTGCCAGCTCGCCGCCGAGGTCGCCCGCCTGCCCGGCGGGATGCTGCCGTGACCGGGCAGCCCGGCGGCCGGGGGCTGGAGGAGTTCGGCTGGCCGGGCTGGCTGCCCGGACGCCGCCGGCCGGAACGGGACCACCGCGCGCTCGCCGAAGAGCTGGCCGACGTCCGGGACTCCCCCGACGGCGAGACACGCGGCGCCGAGCTGGAACGGATCGCGGCGCGCGCCGACGCAACCGGTGACGACCGGTCGGCGCTGGACGCCCGGCTCGCCCTGATCGAGTCGTACCTGCTGCACGGTCAGCGGTGGCGGCTGGTCGAGCCGGTCCGCCGCTGCCTCGCCGCCGCCGATCGCCGACCGGACCTGCTGCCAGCCGGGGGCCGGGAGCTGCTGTCGCGCTACCAGCGGTACGCCGTGGAGGCCCTGCTGGGCAGCCCCCGCGTCGGGCTGGACCAGGCCCGTGCCCTCCTCGACGACCTCGCCGCCGCCGACGCCCCGGTGGTCGCCGAACTCCGCTGCCGGATCGCCGACCACCTCGGCGACGAGCCGGCCGCCCGGTCCTGGTACGACCGCTGGGTGGCCGCCGCCCCCGACCCGACGGACGGCTGCGCGGAGTGCGCCCGGGTACGACGGGCGGACCTGCTCGCCGGGTGGGGCGACTGGCGGGCGGCGCTGGACGAGCTCGCCGGCGCCGGCCGGTCGGACTGCACCGAGGCGCCCGAGCGGGCGCTCGCCGCCGGCATGCTGCCGTGGCTGCGGGCCGGCGAGCCGGAGCGGGCCGCGGCGGCGCACGTCCAGGCGTACCGGCGGCACCGGCGCGAGCGGGCCGCCTTCCCGTACCTCGCGGCCCACCTGCGCCTCTGCGCCCTCGCCGGGCATCCCGGCCGCGGGCTGGACATCCTCGCCGAGCAGCTGACGAGGCTCGACCACGCCGACGACGAGCTGTCCGCGATGGAGTTCGCGGCGGCCGGCGCTCTGGTGTGTGCCGTCGCGACGGACGCGGGACTGGGCGGGCGGACGGTGCACCGGCCGGCGTCCGGGTCGCGGCCCGCCGCCGACCTGGACGTCGAGGCGCTCGGCGCCGCCCTGCTGGACCTGGCCACCGGCCTGGCCGGCAGCTTCGACGCCCGCAACGGCACCGGTCACCAGTCCGGTCGGATCGCGTCCTGGTTGGCCGAGCGGGCGCGGGCCGGGCAGGCGCTGGTCGCTCCGGTGCCGTGGCCTCCCGACTGGGTCGGGGACGACGATCCGCCGGACGACGGCCCGGCCGACGACCCGCCGGACGACGCGCCGGTCCCGCTCAGCCTGGCGCTCGTCACCGCCGCCCTGGAGCGGCGCGGCGACAGGTACGTCGTGGACGCCGCCGACACCGTCGTGGGGCGCTGGGGCGAGGCGCTCATCCAGGTGCGGCGGGCCGGCGAACGTGGCGAGATCCTGCACGTCCGCACCGTGGCCAGCCGCCGGCTCCCGGCGTCGCGGCGGGCCGAGGCGTACGCGTTCTGCAACTCCTGGAACCAGGACCGGCTGCTGCCGACCGCGTACGTGCACGACTCCGGGGACGAGCTGGTGCTGGCCGGGGACGTCAGCACGGACCTGTCGCACGGGGTGGCCCCGGTCCAACTGGACGTGCTGCTGGAGTCGGCGGTACGCACCGGCTCGGCGTACGCCGACGCGGTGGCCGCCCTGCCCTGACCCCGCCCTGCCCTGACCCCGCCGGGCCCGGTGGTCCCGGACCCGGCGGGGTCGGCGACCACTACCGGGTGTTGCCCGTGGTCACCAGGGTCAGCCCGTTGACGTCGAGGATCTCGCGCAGCGGTTGGAAGAACGTGGTGCCGCCCACGGTGCAGTCGCCGGAGCCGCCGGAGGTGACGCCCTGCGCCTGGTCGCCGGAGATCCAGGAGCCGCCCGAGTCGCCCGGCTCGGCGCACACGTTCGTCCGGACCAGCCCGGTCACCGTCCCCTCCGGGTAGCGGACGGTGGCGTTGCGGGCCTGGACGACGCCGCAGCGGGCGCCGGTGGTGGAGCCGGATCGGCAGATCGACGCCCCGACCGGCACCTCCTGCGCACCGGCCACCGGAACCGTCCCGCCGTTGAAGTCGTTGACCACCGGCTGCGGCGTCCACGCGTTGTTGACCTCGACGACCGCCCAGTCGTCACCGGGGAACGACGAGGCCCGGAAGACGCCCTGACCGACGCCGTTCGCCCCGTCGGTCCGGGAGCCCACCCGGCCGCAGTGGCCGGCGGTCACGAATCCGCCGACCACGGAGAAGCCCACCGAGCAGCGGCCCGCGCCGTCGATCGTGAAGGGGTCGCCGCCGCGGACGTCGAACAGCAGCCGGGGCTCCTCGGCGGACGCGTCCACCCGGACCGCCTGCCGCGGTACGCGGGTGCGGTCGACCAGCCGCCAGGCCGCCTCCTCCGAACCGGGGCGGGCGAGCACGACCAGCGAGTTGTCGGCGACGTCGACGTACCAGCCGGACACCGCGTCGGACGCCGATCCGCCGGCCCGGTCCAGCCGGGTCTTGAACGTGTCGAGCTGCCCGACGCCCCGGGCCACCACCTTCGGCACCGCCCCGGCGGCGCGGACCCGCTCGGCCTGCGCCCGGTCGGCGACCGCGACGTTGAGGGTCCGACCGTCCGCGCCGAGCCAACTGCCGCCGTAGTCGGCGCCGAGATCGTTCCGCAGTTCGCTGACCACCCCGGTCGCCCAGCGCTCGGTGGCGAGCCGCTCCGTGACCTGGCCCGGGCTGAGCGACAGGTCCCGCCGCATCGCGTCGACCACCTCCGGCGCGACGTCACCGGCCGCCGGGGCGGCCGTACCGCCGCGGGGGGTGGGCTCCTCCCCCGCGAAGGACGGCAGTGTCACTGCCGCCGCCGCACCCACCGTCGCCACCATCACGCCGATGGCTGTCAATCGTCTGCGGTCCATCCGTCACGCTCCTCCCGGCCGGCGCGGTCACGCCCGCCACGACGGAGTACGGGAGCGGCGCCGGGACGGTTGAAGGATCGACGGAAAACGATGCTGCGAATACGGCGACGCCCGCCGGGAGTGACCGGCGGGCGTCGGAGCGTAGGAGAATCAGACCTCGACGACGGTCGGCACGATCATGGGCCGGCGCCGGTACGCGTCGTTCACCCACCGCCCCACGGTGCGCCGGACGATCTGCTGGAGCTGGTGCGGATCGGTGATGCCGTCCGAGGCCGCCCGGTTGAGGGCCTCGGTGACCAGCGGCACCACCGGGTTGAACGCCTCCGGGTCCTCCGAGAAGCCCTTGGCGGAGACGGTGGGCCCGCCGACGACCTTCCCGGTCACCGAGTCGACCACCACCGTCGCGGCGATGAAGCCGCCGTCCCCCAGGATCCGGCGCTCGGTCAGCAGCGACTCGCTCACGTCGCCGACGGCCAGGCCGTCCACGTAGACGTACCGGCTCTTGACGTGCCCGACCAGGCTGGCGCGGCCCTCGACCAGGTCGACCACGTCGCCGTCCTCGCAGAGCACCACCCGGTCCGGCGCGACGCCGGACTCGATGCCGAGCCGGGCGTGGGCACGCAGGTGCCGCCACTCGCCGTGCACCGGCATCAGGTTGCTCGGCCGGACCACGTTGAGCAGGTAGAGCAGCTCGCCGGCCGGGGCGTGACCGGAGACGTGCACCTTCGCCACGTCCTTGTGCACGACCACGGCACCGGCCCGGGCCAGCCGGTTGATCACCCGGTAGACCGAGGTCTCGTTGCCGGGCACCAGCGAGGACGCGAGCACCACGGTGTCGCCGGGGGCGATCGTGATGTGCCGATGGTCGCCGCTGGCCATCCGGCCGAGGGCACTCATCGGCTCGCCCTGGCTGCCCGTCGACATCAGCACGATCTGCTCGGGCGGCATGGTGGTGGCCTCTTCGATGCCGACGACCAGGCCCGGCGGGATGTTCAGCAGGCCCAGGTCCCGGGCGATGCCCATGTTGCGGACCATCGAACGGCCGATCAGGGCGACCTTGCGGCCGTGCTCGACGGCGGAGTCGAAGACCTGCTGCACCCGGTGCACGTGCGAGGCGAACGAGGCCACGATGATCCGGCCCCGGGCCTTCTGGAAGATGGAATCGAGCACCGGCCCGATCTCCCGCTCCGGCGTGACGAAGCCGGGGATCTCGGCGTTGGTGGAGTCGGACAGCAGCAGGTCCACGCCCTCGGCGCCGAGCCGCGCGAAGCCGGCCAGGTCGGTGATCCGCCCGTCCAGCGGGAGCTGGTCCATCTTGAAGTCGCCGGTGTGCAGCACCAGACCGGCCGGGGTGCGGATGGCGACCGCGAGCGCGTCCGGGATCGAGTGGTTGACCGCGAAGAACTCGCACTCGAACGGGCCGAGCCGCTCCCGGCCGCCCTCCCGCACGGTCAGCGTGTACGGCTGGATCCGCCGCTCCGCGAGCTTCGCCTCGACCAGGGCGAGGGTGAACTGCGAGCCGACCAGCGGGATGTCCGGCTTGTGGGCCAGCAGGTACGGCACCGCCCCGATGTGGTCCTCGTGACCGTGGGTGAGCACGATCGCCTGCACGTCGCCGAGCCGGTCCAGGATCGGGCCGAAGTCGGGCAGGATCAGGTCGACGCCGGGCTGCTCCACGTCGGGGAAGAGCACCCCGCAGTCGACGATCAGCAGCTTGCCGTCGTACTCGAAGACGGTCATGTTCCGACCGATGGCGCCGAGCCCGCCGAGCGGGATGATCCGCAGTCCACCCTCCGGCAGCGGCGGCGGAAATTCAGCCTCGAAGTGCGCCTCGGTCACGCGTTCACCTCATTCTGCGGCGCCGTCACCCGGCGCCCGTCGATTCGTTCGATCATCAGGGAAGGTCCAGCCCGGCCGCCGCGCAGTCGGCGCGGAGCTGGGCGAGTTGCTCGGCCGTCGCGTCGACCAGCGGTGGGCGCACCGGACCGGCCGGCAGCCCCTTGGCCGCGAGCCCCGCCTTGACCAGGATCGTGCCCTGGGTGCGGAAGATGCCCGTGTACAGCGGCAGCAGCCGCCGGTGCAGGGCGAGCGCCGTGGCGGTGTCGCCCGCGTCGTACGCCTGGATCATCTGCTGGGTCTGCACGCCGGTGAAGTGGGTCGAGGTGCCGACCACGCCGACCGCGCCCACGGCCAGCGCGGGCAGGGTGAGGGAGTCCTCGCCGCTGTAGAAGGCGAGACCGGTCCGGCTGGTGACCCAACTGGTGGCGGTCAGGTCGCCCTTGGCGTCCTTCACCGCGACGATCCGCCCGTGGTCGGCGAGTCGCACCAGCGTCTCGGTCTCGATCGGCACACCGGCGCGGTGCGGGATGTCGTACAGCATCACCGGCAGCCCGCTCGCGTCCGCCACGGCGGTGAAGTGCCGCAGCAGGCCCGCCTGCGGCGGCTTGTTGTAGTACGGGGTCACCACCAGCAGGCCGTGGGCGCCGGCCTTCTCGGCGGCGGCGGCCAACTCGATGGTGTGCCGGGTGTCGTTGGTGCCGACCCCGGCCACCACCTTCGCGCGGTCGCCGACGGCCTCCACGACGACCCGGATCAGGCGCTCCTTCTCCGCGTCGGTGGTGGTCGGCGACTCACCGGTGGTGCCGTTGACCACCAGCGCGTCGTTGCCCTGCTCGTCCACCAGGTGGTTGGCCAGCCGGGCCGCCCCGTCGAGGTCGAGCGACCCGTCGGCGTGCAGCGGCGTCACCATGGCCGTGAGCACACGCCCGAACGGCCGGGACGCGGCCGGGGCGACGGTGTCAGGGTGGTCGTGCGTCATGGGTCCAACCTAGCGGACGACCGCCGAGCCGCTGCCGGGGAAGGGCTCAGGACACCTCGGCGTGCGGGCTGGCCGCCACCTCGGTGCCGTCGGGCAGCGTCGAGATCACGAAGTCGTTGAACACGTTCGGCGCGACCCCCTGGAGCTGGCGCAGGCACTCCACGGCCAGCTCCCGGATCTCCACGTCGGCGTGCTCGGTCGCGCGCATCGCGACGAAGTGCCGCCACGCCCGGTAGTTGCCGGTGACCACGATCCGGGTCTCGGTGGCGTTGGGCAGCACCGCCCGGGCCGCCTGCCGGGCCCGCTTGCGCCGCAGCGTGGGGTTGGGCTCGTCGGTGAACCGCTGCTCCAGCCCCTCCAGCAGCTCGGTGTACGCACGGACGCTCGCCTCGGCCGCCTCCACGAACTTCTTGTGCAGCTCCGGGTCCTCGGCGATCACCGTCGGCTCGACCATCGCCGCGTCCCGCTCCGGGACGTACCGCTGGGACAGCTGGGAGTACGAGAAGTGCCGGTGCCGGATCAGCTCGTGCGTGAACGACCGGGACACACCGGTGAAGTAGAAACTCACCGAGCCGTGCTCCAGCACGCTCAGGTGGCCCACCTCGAGGATGTGCGCCAGGTAGCCGGCGTTGGTCGCGGTGGCCGGGTTCGGCTTCTTCCAGCTCTGGTAGCAGGCCCGACCGGCGAACTCGGCGAGCGCCTGGCCGCCGTCGGCGTCGGTCGACCACGGCACGTCGTCCGGGGCCGCGAAGTGGGTCCACGCGATGAGCTTGACCTGGGGCTGCACCATGTCCGGCATTCCTGGGACTGTAGTGGCCGCTCAGGCCTGCGGGAAAGTTGGGCTCGCGGGCAGTTGGCCGGCTCACGCTCCGCGCGGCACCCCGGCGGGCACGTCGCGCCGGAGCCGGACCGGATCAGACGTACAGGGAGGTGAACGGCGCCCAGGGCAGGTTGCGCAGCACCGAGAAGGCGAACCACGCGGCCAGGAAGACGCCGATCACCCGGGTGTCGATCCGCGGCTCGGGGAGCCGCCAGCCGAACGCCTGCTTCCCCGCCCACGCCACGAAGAAGTACGCCAGGAAGGGCAGGGCGAACACGAAGAGGAAATGGTGGCGGGCGGCGGCCGGCAGGTCGCCGTGCAGCACGTACCAGAGTGCGCGGGTGCCGCCGCAGCCCGGGCAGTCCAGCCCGGTGGTGAGCTTGAGCAGGCAGGTCGGCGCCGCGTCGGGCGCGGACCGGGTCGGGTCGCTGATCAGCGTGTAGCCGATGCCGGCGGCGACGCAGCCGAGCGCGGCCAGTGGCACCGCCCAGCGCGGCGAGCGCTCGTAGAGCCGGACCACGAAGCGGGTCAGCCGGTCCGGCTCGGACACCGGGTAGGGCGGGACCTGCCCGGCGGGCCACCCCCCGTGGGGATCGACCCGGGTGCCCGGCACGGCCGGGTCCGGCGGGGCCGGAGACGTCGCCACCGGGTGCGGCGGGACCGGGTGCGGCGCGACGTCGCCCCGGGGCCCCTCAACGCTCGTCACGCCGATCACGGTACACCGGCCGGGCTCGTCAGCGCGGCGGCCAGCGGACCCGCCAGGTCGCCCGCCGCCGGGGGCGCCACGGCGTCCAGGCCCAGCCAGCCGGCGAGCCGCTGCAGCTCGGCGGCGAGCGCGAGCGCGGTCTCGCCCGGGTCGGCGCCGGGCTCGAGCCAGGCCGCGGGCACCAGGAGCACGCCCGCCCTGCGGTCTGCCTTCAGGTCGACCCGGGCGGTGAACCGTTCCCCCTGGAGGAACGGCAGCACGTAGTAGCCGTGCACCCGCTGCGGCGCCGGCACGTAGATCTCGATGCGGTAGCTGAAGTCGAACAGCCGCTCGGTGCGGCCTCGCTCCCACACCAGCGGGTCGAACGGGCTGACCAGCGTGTTGCCGCGCACCCAGCGGGGCAGCCGTGCCTGCGCATGCAGCCAGGCCCGCTGCCGCCAGCCCTGCACCGTCACCGGCAGCAGCTCCCCCGCCTCCGCCAGCTCGGCGATCGCCGTCCGGGCCCCGGCCAGCGGCAGCCGGAAGTAGTCCCGCAGCTCCGGTTCGGCGGCCACCCCGAGCGACCGGGCCGCCACGGCGACCAGCGTCCGGTACGCCTCGGCGTCGGTCGGGGTCGGCGCGGCCAGCACGGCGGCCGGCAGGACCCGCTCGGGGAGGTCGTAGCGGCGGGCGAACGAGGTGGTGCGGTCGGCCGCGGTCACCTCACCGGCCCAGAACAGGAACTCCAGCGCCCGTTTCACCGCCGACCAGTTCCACCCCCAGTTGCCGGTCTCCCGAGGGGCGTCGTGCTCGATCTCGGCGGCGGTCAGCGGGCCGCGGGCGGCCACCTCGTCGCGGACCCACGCCACCAGGCCGGGCTGCTCCTCGGCGATGCGGCGCATGCCACCCCAGGCCTCGGCCCGCGCGCGGGCCATCCGCCAACGCAGCGCAGCGTGCAGATCGACCGGCACCAGCGACGCCTCGTGCCCCCAGTACTCGAAGAGGTCGCGGGGACGGCGGTAGGCCGCCGTGTCGAGCAGCGCGGTCGGGTAGGGCCCGAGCCGGCTGTAGAGCGGCAGGTAGTGCGCCCGCTGGAGCACGTTGACCGAATCCATCTGGATCAGCCCGACCCGGTCGAGCACGCGACGCAGGTGCCGCCGCGTCGGCACGCCGGTGGGCGCCGGGTCGGCGAAGCCCTGGGCGGCGAGCGCGATCCGCCGGGCCTGGGCGAGCGAGAGCGATTCCGGTGCGACCATCGCGGGCACCCTAGTTCAGCGGTACGACACCGCTGTGCGCCCGCCCGTCGACGTCACCCGGGCGCGACGCGGCGCCCCTACCGGCCGGTGCCCGCACCGACGGCGGCCGGACCGGCAGGAAGGCGAGCAGCGCCAGGCTGATCCAGACGTAGGTGTTGCTGCCGAGGAAACCGCCGATGCCGGTGAAGTCCCGCTCCCACACCCAGACGATCCGGCTGATCAGGAAGGCGTACGCGACGGCCGCGGCGACCAGCAGCGCGCGGCGCCGGCGGCTGCCCGCGGGGGCGGCCATCCCGCTGTCCACCAGGAGGATCAGCGCCGGCAGCAGCCAGACCAGGTGGTGCACCCAGGTGACCGGGCTGACCAGGCACATCACCGCGCCGGTCAGCGCCAGCCCGGTCGCCTCGTCACCGGCGGCGGCGGCCCTCCGGGATCGCCACACCCACAGCGCCAGCGTCGCCACCACCAGCGCCAGCCAGGCCACGGTGCTCGGCTCCTGCGGGTCCAGCCGGGCCACCACCCCCCGCAGCGACTGGTTGGAGACGAACGCCAGCTCGCCCACCCGGTTGGTGTTCCAGAGCGCCTCGGTCCAGAACTCGCGGGACGCGTCCGGGAACAGCGCGCCGGCGAACACGGTGGCGGCGGCCGCGGTGCCCATCGCGGTCACCGCCGCCCGCCAGCGGCCGGTCACCAGCAGGTACACGATGAAGATGCCGGGGGTCAGCTTGATCGCGGTCGCGAGGCCGATGCCCACCCCCGCCCAACGGCTGCCGCCCGGCAGCAACCGGAGCAGGTCGACCGCCACCAGGAACAGCAGCAGCATGTTGACCTGGCCGAAGTTGACCGTCTCGCGCATCGGCTCGTACGCGGCGGCCAGACAGAGCGCCACCGCGAGAGCGAACCAGCGGGTCCACCCGGCCCGCCGGGAGATCGGGTCGATCAACCAGTGGAACAGGACCACGGTGACCACCACGCTGGCGGCCACGCTCACCACGATCGCCGCCGTCCAGGGCAGGTACGCCATCGGCAGCATGACCAGCGCGGCGAAGGGCGGGTACGTGAAGCCGTACTGGGTGAACGGGCGCAGGTGGTCGTAGATCTCCCCGCCGTCGTGCACCCAGTGGCGCAGCGCGCCGTAGTACACCTGGAGGTCGAAGAAGCCGTGCCGCACGGCGGCCACCGACAGGAAGAGAGCCACCGCGACGGCGAGGCCGGCCACGCCGACGACCTGCCCGACCGTCCGCCCGGCACCCTGCGCCACCGTCGCCTCCCTCGCCCTGCGTAGGCTTCCGTGCCATGGCCCTCGGATACGTCCGCCCGGCGCGTCCGGAAGACGCCGGCGAGATCGCCCGCATCCAGCTCGCGACCTGGCGGGTCGCGTACCGCCGCATCCTGCCCCGGCACGTGCTCGACAACCTGGACGAGGCGTGGCTGGCCCGGCGGTGGAGCGCGGCGGTGCAGGAGCCGCCCTCCGGCTCGCACCGGGTGCTGGTCGCCGTCGAACAGGCCGAGCAATCGTATCTGGTGGGGTTCGCCGCCTCCGGTCCGGCCGACGCCGAGGCCCTGGCCCCCGGCGAGCCGGCCGAGGCGCTCGGGCCGGACGTCGTCGCGGTGACCGACCTGCTGGTGGAGCCACGGTGGGGCCGGCGGGGGCACGGCAGCCGGCTGCTCGCGGCGAGCGTGGACCACTGGCGCGAGGACGGGTTCGGCCGGGCGGTGGCCTGGGCGTTCGACGGCGACGCGGCGACCCGGGGGTTCCTCACCGGCACCGGCTGGGAGCCGGACGGGGCGGCCCGCGCGCTGGACGTGGACGACATGCTGGTCCCGCAGGTACGCCTGCACGTAGCCGTCCCGCCTCCGCCGAACGGCGCGGAGGGGTAGCCGGCGGGTCGTTCGGGACTGTCGGAGGCCCCGCCTACGGTGACGCCATGACGGTGGCGCACGCGCAGGTCCCGGCCGGCGAGGATCGCGGCCACCCGTTTACCGGCGAGCCCTGGCCGGCGGTCTCCGCGGCCCACCGCGCCGAGCTGACCGGCTACTGCTACCGAATGCTCGGGTCGATCTTCGACGCCGAGGACGCGGTGCAGGAGACGCTGCTGCGGGCGTGGCGGGCGCGGGACGACTTCGCCGGCCGGGCCTCCGTGCGCACCTGGCTCTTCCGGATCGCCACCAACGTCTGCCTGGATCTGCTGCGCGGTCGTGCGCGGCGGGCTCTCCCGGTGGATCTCGGTGAGCCCTCCCCGCCGGTCCTCGCGCTGCTCGGCGCACCCGAGCCGGGCTGGGTCGAGCCGGCGCCCGACGCGGCGGTGCTGCCGGCGACGGACGACCCGGCGGAGGTCGCCGTCGCGCGCGAGTCGGTGCGGCTGGCGTTCGTGGCCGCGCTGCAACACCTGCCGCCCCGGCAGCGCGCCGTGCTGATCCTGCGCGACGTGCTGCGCTGGCGGGCCGACGAGGTGGCCGGCCTGCTCGACGCCACGGTCGCCTCGGTCAACAGCGCCCTGCAACGGGCCCGGGCCACGATGGCCGGCCGCGCCGGCACGGCGCCCGCCGCGGAGCTGGACGCGGCCCACCGCGAGCTCCTCGACCGCTACGTCGACCTGTTCGAACGGTACGACGTCGACGCGCTGGTCGCCCTGCTGCAGGCGGACGCGGTGCACAGCATGCCGCCGTACGCGCTGTGGCTACGGGGGCCGCGGGACATCGGGCGGTGGATGCTCGGCCCGGGCGCCGAGTGCCGGGGGTCGCGGCTGCTGCCCATCGCGGCCAACGGCGGGTCCGGCTTCGGGCAGTACCGGCCCGACCCGGCCGGCGGGCACCGGCCGTTCTCGGTTCAGCTCGTGTCGACCGACGGGGCCGGGATCACCGCGATCACCCACTTCCTGGAGCCCCGGCTCTTCCCGCTGTTCGGGCTGCCCGACCGGCTGCCCTGACTGTGAGGCGACCGACGAACGGGGTGGTTCCCGCGATCCCGCGGCCCGGGAACCATTCCGCGTCAGCCCTTCTCCGCGCCCTCGGCGGCGTCCCGGACGAAGTAGCGCTGGAAGATCACGAAGATGACCGCCACCGGGATGGTGGCGAGCAGCGCGGCGCCGAGCTTGAGCGGATACTGCGTGCCCTTGCCGAGCGAGCCGCTGACCAGGTCGGCCAGGCCGCGCGGCAGGGTGAACAGGTCCGGGTCCTGCACCGACACCAGGCTGTGCGGGAACTCGTTCCACGAGCCCTGGAAGGACAGGATGGTCAGCGTGATGAGCGCGGGCTTCGCCATCGGCAGGACCACCGACCAGAAGGTGCGGAAGACGCCGGCCCCGTCGATCCGGGCGGCCTCCTCCACGCTGACCGGGACGGACTCGAAGAACTGTTTCATGATGAAGATGCCGGCCGCGTCGGCGAGCAGCGGCACGACCAGCCCCGGGTAGCTGTTGTAGATGCCCAACTGGTTGAGCACCAGGAACTTCGGGATCAACAGCACGACGGGGGGTACCGCCATCACGGCGACGACCGCGGCGAAGAGCCACCGCCGCCCGTGGAAGCGGAGCCGGGCCAGGGCGTACCCGGCGAGGGAGTCGAAGAACACCCGCCCGAGCGTGACCAGCACGGTCACCAGCAGCGAGTTGCCGAGCCAGAGCGGGAAGCTGGTGCCGGCGAAGATCCGCTCGAAGCCGTCCAGCACCAGCGGGTCGGGGATCGGCGAGAGCGGGTTGGCCGCCGCGTCCGGCTCGGTCTTGAGCGAGTTGCCGATCTGGATGACGAACGGGTAGAGGAACACCAGCCCGAAGAAGATCAGGACGGCGTACCCCAGGATGCGGCTGGCCAGCGCGCGGCCGTCGCGGGCGCGACGGCGGCTGACGGGCGCGGGCGCCGCCGGCGCGGATCGGTCGGTCAGGGTGGTCACGACCGGCCTCCCCGGCGTACGGTCCGGCGCCACGAGCGGCGTCCGGCGGAGTCCCGGTCAGCCATGATCCGGCGCTGGAGCAGGGTGAGCACGATGATGATCAGGAACAGCAGGAACGAGATCGCCGCGCCGGAGCCGTAGTCGAAGTCCCGGAAGGCGGTGCGGTACGACAGGTACGCCGGCGTGAGGGTGGTCTTGGCCGGGTCGCCCTGACTCATGACGTACACCTGGTCGAAGACCTGCCAGGACCCGATCAGGCCGAGGGTGAGCACCAGGAACGTGGTCGGTTTGATCAGCGGCAGGGTGACGTGCCGGAACCGCTGCCAGCGCGAGGCGCCGTCGATCGTGCTCGCTTCGTCCAGGACGACCGGGACCTGCTGCAGCGCGGCCAGGAACATCAGCATGAAGGTGCCGGAGGTGGTCCACACGACCAGCGTGATGATCGACATCATCGCGACGCTCGGCCCGGAGAGCCAGTCCCACCAGCTCAGCCCGAACGGACCGCCCTCGGCCAGGGCGGCGGGCGGGCTGTCCACACCGACCGCACCCAACAGCAGGTGCAGGACACCCCGTGGGTCGGCGAACCACTGTGGCCCGTCGATCCCGAAGAGCCGGAGCAGGCCGTTGACGGCTCCGGAGTTGGCGAAGAGGAAGAGGAAGACGACGCTGATCGCGACCGAGCTGGTGACCGACGGGAAGTAGAAGGCGCTGCGGAAGAAGCTCTTCCCCCGGAGCAGCCGGTTGTTGACGATCAGCGCGAGGCCGAGTGCCAGTACGGTCTGCGCCGGCACGACGAGCGCCACGTAGTAGATGTTGTTCCGGATGCTGGTCATGAAGTCGCGACGGTCCAGCCCGTCCTCGGTGAAGAGCCGGGTGTAGTTCTCGGCGCCGACGACCGGCGCCTCCGAGGTGAACGGGCTTCCCTGCCCGTTCCAGTCGGTGAGGCTCACCCAGAACGCCATCAGGATCGGCAGCAGCATGAACAGCCCGAGGATGACGATGATCGGCGCGACGAAGAGCCAGCCGGCGACGTTCTCGTTTCCCCGCACGCCCCCGCCGCCGCGCCGCGGCGGTCGGGCGGTCGCGGTGGCCGGGGCGGCCACGGCGTCGATCGCCATGTCCTCTCCTTCCTCCGGTCGGAGGTGGAAGGAAGGGCCCCGGTCGACGAACCAGGGGCCCTTCCTCGCACCTCAGCCGCCCAGGGCCGCCGTGGCGTTCTTGTCGAAGTTCGCCAGGATGGTCTTCGGGTCGCCGCCCGCCAGGCCCTGCAGGCTCGCTTCCAGGTCCTGCAGGACGCTGTCCATCTTCGGCGCGTTCACCGGGCCCTGCGCGTACGCGGCGCCGTCGATGAACGGCTTGTCCGCCGGGAAGGCGCCGGTGTACTGGTCGCGGACCGACTGGCGGGACGGCATCACGCCGAACGCCGTGGCGAAGGCCATCTGCTGCTCACCCGAGGTCATCGCCTCGACGAACTTGATCGCCTGGTCCTTGTACGTCGACTTCGCCGCGATCCCCCAGCACTGGGTGAAGGAGAGGGTGCCCTTGCCCTTCGGGCCGGCGGGCAGCTCGACGACCTTGTACTTCACGGTCGGGAAGTCGTTCTTCAGGGCGCCCTTGATCCAGTTGCCCTCGATGGTCATCACGGCCGCGCCCTTGCCGAACGCCTCGCCGGACCAGCCCGCGTCAAGTTGCTTGGGGAAGCGGGCCAGGCCCTCGGTGACCAGCGACTTGACGTACGTCAGGGCGGCGACGTTCTCCGCGGTGTCGGCCGTGGGCTGCTTGCCGTCCTCGCTGAGCAGCCAGCCGCCGTTCTGCACCAGGAACGCGCCGATGCGGTCGCGGGTGTCACCGAGCGCGAGCGGCACCATCCCCTTGGCCTTGATCTTGCGGGAGGTGGCGGTGAGCTGGTCCCAGGTGGTCGGGACGTCGGCGTCGGTCAGCCCGGCCTTCGCCCACAGGTCGGTGTTGATCTGGAGGGCCAGGGTGGAGAAGTCCTTCGGGGCGCAGTAGAGCTTGCCGTCGTAGGTGAACGTGGTGCGCAGGCTCTCGTAGAAGTCCCCGGTGTTGCTGATCTTGTCACCGTACGGTTCGAGGGCGCCGACGCTGGCGTAGTCGGCGAACCGCGCCGCGTCGACGTAGAACACGTCGGGCGGGGTGCCGCCGGCGAGGGCCTGCCCGAGTTGCTGGGTGAGGTCCTGGGCCGGGGTGACCGTCGCCTGGTTGCCGGAGGACGACGCCCACTTGGCGGCGGCGTCCTGGACGGCCTCGGTCTCGGCGTCGCCGGAGGAGCCGATCAGGATCTGGAGGTTGGCGGGTCCGCTGGACTGGGCGGCGTCGCCGGAGCTGTCGTCGAAACCGCTGCCGCAGGCGGCGGAACCGAGAAGGGCGGCGGCGGTGAGGCCGGCCAGCGCCGCCCGGGCGAGGGAGCGAGGTGCCATCGGATTCTCCTGTGGGGGACGGGGGATCATGCGGTGTGGCGCCGCACCAGCGAGGGCTGGAGCAGCACCTGGTCGGTGGTGCGGTGAGGACCGTCGAGAACGGCGGTGAGCAGGTCGACGCAGCGGGCGGCCGCCTCGCCGAGGGGTTGGCTGACGCTGGTGAGGCCCACCGCGGCGGCGACCGGGGTGTCGTCGAAGCCGATCACCGCCACGTCCGGGGCGTCGGCGCGGACGGCCTGGAGGGCCCCCAGGGCGAGCGAGTCGCTGGCGCACAGCAGCGCGGTCGGCGCCGCCTCGGCGAGCAGGCCGCGCGCGTGGCGTTCGCCCTCGGCGATGCCGTCCACCGTCTCGCGGTCCAGCCCGGCCGGGTCCACGCCGGCGGCGGCGAGGGTGCGCCGCCAGCCGGCGCGCCGGTCGTCGCCGACGCCGGAGCCGGCCGGCCAGCCGAGGAAGCCGATCCGGCGGTGGCCGGCCGCGAGCAGGTGGGTCGTGGCCTCGGCCGTGCCGGCCGCACCGTCGACGTCGACCCAGGGGTACGCGTCGGGCGCGTCCCACGGCCGGCCGAAGGTCACGAACGGCACCCCACGCCGCGCCAGCCACTCCGTCCGCGGGTCACCGTGATCGGTGCCGGTGAGCACGAAGGCGTCGAGGTCGTACGCCCCGAGCAGGTCGTCGTACGTCGCGATCTCGCGGTCGGTGTCGGTGGCGGTGTAGAGCATGACGCGGTATCCGGCCGCTTCGGCGGCCTCGGTGAGGCCGTGCAGGAACCGGTCGAGCACCGAGCCGTTGATTCCGTCCCGGGTGGGCTCGATGCGGGCCGCGATGAGCCGGGACCGGCCGGTCCGCATCTGGCGGGCGGCCTGGTTGGCCCGGTAGCCCAGCGCGTCGATGGCCTCCTGCACGCGGAGCCGGGTCTCCTCGCGCACGATGTGCGGCGCGTTGAGCACGTTGGACACCGTCTGCCGGCTGACCCGGGCGTGCCGCGCCACCGTCGCGATGGTCACCTTTTCGGCCACTTGATCCCTCTCGCGGTCTTGAACGATCCAATTTGGATACGGCAGGATTGGATCGTTCAAGTTGCTGGAATGTTTCGCACTCTGCACCGCCCGGGGACGGTCTGTCAAGACATCCGCGCCCCGCCGAGAAGGATCTGGAGCCGCATCGTGACCGAACGCCACCTGCAACCCCTGCTGCACGATCTGGTGGGGGTCGCGCTCGCCCCGACCAGCGCGCTGGGGGACGCGGCCGGGCAGATCCGCCCGACCGGGGTCCAGGGCGTGTTCCACGCCGACGCCCGCGTGCTCAGCCGCGCCGAACTGCGCGTCGACGGCCGCGAGCCGGAGGCGCTGGCGCGCGGGGCGGCGGGCCCGCACGGCGCACGGTTCGTCGGCCTCGCCCGCTGGCTGGGCGATCCGGGTCCCGACCCGACGGTACGCGTGGAGCGCACCCGCCACCTGCACCCCGGCGGCCTGACCGAGGAGGTACGGCTCGTCTCCAGCGCGTCGGTGCCGGTGCGGGCCACGATCGACGTCGACCTGGCGTGCGACCTGGCACCGATCGAACTGGTCAAGTCCGGCGGCGCCACCACGCCGGTCGCGGCGGAGGTCGGCGCCACCGGCGGCCTCACCTGGTCCGGCGAGGGCGTCACGGTCCACCTCACCGCCGAGGGCGCCGAGGTGCGCGCCGACCGGGCCGACGCGCCGGCCCTGCGCTGGCCGGTGGAGCTGCCGTCCCGCGGCGCCGTCACCCTGCGCTGGCGGCTCACCGTCACCGACCCACGCGCGGTCGTGGCCACCCCGGCGGTCGAGACGTCCTGGGCCGAGCCGCGCGTCCACGCCGACGACCGCCGGCTGACCCGGCTGCTCGACCGGTCCCTCGCCGACCTGCGTGGGCTGCGCCTCGCCGACCCGGACGCGCCACAGGACGTCTTCCTCGGCGCCGGGGTGCCCTGGTTTCTCACCCTCTTCGGCCGCGACAGCCTCTGGGCCGCGCGGATGATGCTGCCGCTCGGCACCGACCTCGCCGCCGGGACGCTGCGGGTGCTGGCCCGCCGCCAGGGCACCCGCCTCGACCCCGCCACCGGTGAGGCTCCCGGCAAGATCCTGCACGAGCTGCGGCGACTCGAGTTCACGCTGGCCGACGGGGGGCTGCGGCTGCCGCCGGCGTACTACGGCACGGTCGACGCGACCATGCTCTGGGTGTGCCTGCTGCACGACGCGTGGCGTTGGGGACTGCCCGCCGACCAGGTCGCGCCCCTGCTGCCGCACCTGGAGGCGGCGCTGGGCTGGCTCGCCGACCACGCCGACGCCGACGGCGACGGCCTCATCGAGTACGTCGACACCACCGGGCACGGCCTGTCGAACCAGGGCTGGAAGGACTCCGGGGACGCGGTCCGCTTCCGCGACGGCCGGCTCGCGACCGCGCCGATCGTGCTCGCCGAGGTGCAGGGGTACGCGTACGAGGCGGCCGTCGCGGGAGCGGCCCTGCTCGACGCGTTCGGCCGTCCCGGCGCCGACCGCTGGCGCGCGTACGCCGACCGGCTCGCCGAGCGGTTCCGTGCCACGTTCTGGGTGGACGGCCCGTACGGGCCGCAGCCGGCCCTCGCGCTGGACCGGGACAAGCGCCCGGTGGACTCGCTGACCAGCAACATCGGTCACCTGCTCGGCACCGGCCTGCTCACCGCCGGCGAGGAGGCTCAGGTGGCCCGGCTCCTCACCACCGACGCGATGACCGGCGGGTTCGGGCTGCGGACCATGTCCACCGACGACGCCGGGTTCAGCCCGCTGTCGTACCACTGTGGCTCGATCTGGACCCACGACACGGCGATCGTGCTCGCCGGGCTGGCCCGGGCCGGCTTCCGGCAGGCCGCGCTCGGCCTCGCCGACGGCCTGCTCGCGGCCGCCGAGGCCTTCGACTACCGGCTCCCCGAGTTGTACGGCGGCGACGACCGCGACCTGCTCGGGCGTGCCGTGCCCTACCCGGCGGCCTGCCACCCGCAGGCCTGGTCGGCGGCGGCGGCCGTGCTGCTGCTCCAGGCGGCCACCGGCGTCTACCCCGACGTGCCGGCCGGAAGCGTGCACCTCGCCCCGCTGGCCGGCGCCGACCTGGGCGCGGTGTCCGCCGCCGGCCTACGCGTCGGCGGCAGCCCGGTCACCGTCGCGGTCGACCGGACGGGCGCGGCCTCGGTCACCGGCCTGCCGGCGGACTTCCAGCTGACCGGACCGGCCGCCTCCGCGCCGGTCCCCGCTCCCCGCCCGGCGGCCGAGGAGGCCACCTCGGACGTCGGCTGAACCCGACGTCAGGCAGCCGAACCCGACCGCGCGGCCGGGCCCGACGACGCGGCCGGTCCCGACGACGCGGCCGGTCCCGCCGGGGTCGGAGCCCACCGCGGCCCGGCCCGCGCGGCCGGACCGTGCGCGGCCGGACGTGCGCGGCCGGCCGGCGCAGCGGGTTGTCAGGCGGGGTCGACCAGTTCGACGACGATCTCGTCGTCCTCCGTCGCACCGGTCGGGGCGAAACCCAGGCTGCTGTAGAGACGGGCGGCGACGGTGTTGTCCGGGTGGTACGACAGCCGCACCGGGTTTCCGCCGCCCTCCCGGGCCAGCCACTCCGCCAGGGTCACCACCGCGGCACGGCCGACGCCGTGGTCCTGTTCGGCCGCGTCGACCAGCATGCCGCCGATCCACCGCGACCCGTCGTCGTCCACACCCCACATCACGTGGCCGACGACGGTCTCGTCGGCGTACACCGCGAGTGAGGTCCACACGTCGGACCGGTCGGTCAGCAGCAGGTAGCGGGCGGCGAGAGCGGGCACCCAGAGGCGCTGGTCGTCGCGCGGGGCGACGTCCGCCACCGCACGCCAGTTGTCGTCGTCCACCGGGCGCAGGGTGACCCGGCGGCCGAGCCGGTCGTGGACGTGGGAGTCGATCACCCGGGCAGCCTAGAGCGGCCCGGGTGGACTGACGACCGCTTTCAGTCGAGCAGGGCGTCCAGGCCGACCGTGAGGCCCGGTCGGTTGCGCACCTCGCGGACGGCCAGCAGCACGCCCGGCATGAAGGACGCCCGGTCGTACGAGTCGTGCCGGATGGTCAGCGTCTCGCCGGTGGTGCCGAAGAGCACCTCCTGGTGGGCGACCAGGCCGGTGGCGCGGACCGCGTGCACGCGTACGCCGTCGATGTCGGCGCCACGCGCGCCGGCCACCTCGTCCTTGGTGGCGTCCGGCACGGAGCCCAGCCCCGCCGCGGCGCGGGCCTCGGCGATCAGACGGGCGGTGTGCGTGGCGGTGCCGCTCGGGGCGTCGAGCTTGCGCGGGTGGTGCTGCTCGATGATCTCCACCGACTCGAAGTGCCGGGCCGCCCGGGCGGCGAACTGCATCATCAGGACCGCGCCGACGCCGAAGTTGGGGGCGACCACCACGCCCACGCCGGGCTTGCGGGCGAGCCAGCCGCGTACCCGCTCCAGCCGCGCCTCGGTGAAGCCCGTCGTGCCGACCACGGCGCTGATGCCCTGGTCGATGCACCAGTGCAGGTTGTCCATGACGACGTCGGGGGTGGTGAAGTCGACGACCACCTCGGCCCCGGCGTCGGAGGCGTTGAACAGCCAGTCGCCCTGGTCGATCATGGCCACCAGCTCCATGTCGGGCGCCGCGTCCACCGCTCGGCACACCTCGAGACCCATCCGGCCCCGAGCGCCCAGCACGCCGACCCGGATCGGCTCGTCCGCGCTCTTGTCCTGCTCGTCAGTCACGGGGCACAACCTATCCCAATCGGGACGCGGGCACCGCCGGGGTGGGGTGGTCGCTCACGCGGCGAAGTCGGACTCGCCGAACGGGCCGACCACGGCCAGGGACATCGGCCGCCCGAGCAGCTCGGCGGCGAGGTCGTTGACGTCGTCGACGGTGACCGCGTCGACCCGGGCGAGCAGCTCGTCGACGGGCATCAGGTCGCCGTAGAGCAGCTCGCCCTTGGCGAGGCGGCTCATCCGGGAGCCGGTGTCCTCCAGGCCCAGCACGAACGAGCCCTTGCTCATGCCCTTGCCACGGGCCACCTCGGCCTCGGTCAGCCCGTCGGCGGCCACCCGCGCCAGCTCGGTGCGGGTCAGGTCCAGCACCTCGTCCACCTTGCCCGGAGCGCAGCCGGCGTAGACGGCGAACAGGCCGCTGTCGGCGTACTGGCTGGCGTACGAGTAGACCGAGTACGCGAGGCCGCGCTGCTCGCGGATCTCCTGGAACAGCCGGCTCGACATGCCGCCGCCGAGGACGTTGTTGAGGACGCCGAGGGCGAAGCGGCGGTCGTCCAGCCGGTCGATGCCGGGGCAGCCGAGCACGACGTGCGCCTGCTCGGTCTCCTTCGGCTCCACGAGGGTCGTGACGGGCTTCGTGCGTACCGCCGGGGTGGCGGCCCGGAACGGCGCCGGCGACGCCGGGTCGGTGTCCAGCGGAGTGCCGCGCAACGCCTGGCGGACCAGCTTGACCACCGCGGCGTGGTCGAGGTTGCCGGCGGCGGCGATGACGATCCGGGGGGCGGTGTAGTGCCGCCGGTAGAAGCTCTGGATCTGCCGGCGGGTCATCGGGGTGACCGTCTCCTCGGTGCCGGAGATCAGCCGGCCGAGCGGGTGGTCACCGTAGACGGCCCGGGTGAAGAGGTCGTGGACCTCGTCGCCGGGCTCGTCGTCGTGCATGGCGATCTCCTCGAGGATCACACCCCGCTCGGTCTCCACGTCGGCCGGGGTGAGCACCGAGTCGGCGACGAGGTCGCACATCACGTCGATGGCGAGCGGCAGGTCCTCGTCCAGCACCCGCGCGTAGTAGCAGGTGTACTCCTTCGTCGTGAAGGCGTTGGTCTCGCCGCCGACCGCCTCGATCGCCGAGGAGATGTCCAGGGCGTTCCGCTTGTGGGTGCCCTTGAACAGCAGGTGCTCCAGGAAGTGGGCGGCACCGGCCTGCGGGCCGTTCTCGTCCCGCGACCCCACGGACACCCAGATGCCGAACGAGACGCTGCGCATCGTGGGGATCGCCTCGGTGAGCACGCGCAGGCCGCTGGGCAGAACCGTCCGACGGACGGTCCCGCCCAGCGGGTCGTCGCTGAGCGTCCGGGTCACCGCACGGGCGCCGCCGGCGCGGCCCCCGGTCGTGCCCCGGAACGCCGCCACCCCCCGTCGATCCGGCGGAAACGGCGCGCTGGCGGCCCGACTCACGTGGTGCTCCCGGTTCGACGAGGGGTGGGTGGTGCGGTGGTTACCGGTCAGGTGTGCCGGGTGCGACGGCGCGGACGCGAGTCGCCGCCGCCCTCGCCGCCCTCGCCACGGTCACCGCGGTCCGGGCCACGGCTGCCGCGCTCACCGCCGCGGTCGCGGTCACCGCGGTCGCGCGGCCCCCGGTCGCCCCGGTCACGGCCGGCCGGCCGCTCGGCGCCCGCCTCGGCCTCGGCCGGGGCCTCGGCGCCCTCCGGGCGGACCTTGTCCAGGTAGATCTTGCCGCGCTGGTCGATGTCGGCGATCTCCACCTCGACCTTGTCGCCGACGTTGAGGAAGTCCTCGACCTTCTCGACCCGCTTGCCGTCGCCCACCTTCGAGATGTGCAGCAGGCCGTCGCGGCCCGGGAGCAGCGAGATGAAGGCGCCGAACGCGGCCGTCTTCACCACGGTCCCGAGGAACCGGTCGCCGAGCTTCGGCAGCGTCGGGTTGGCGATGGCGTTGATCCGCTCCACCGCCGCCTGGGCCGACGGGCCGTTGGTGGCGCCGACGTAGATCGTGCCGTCGTCCTCGATGGAGATCTCGGCGCCGGTCTCGTCCTGGATGGCGTTGATCGTCTGACCCTTGGGGCCGATCACCATGCCGATCTTGTCGACCGGGATCTTGACGGTGGTGACCCGCGGCGCGTAGTCCGACATCGGGGCCGGGGCCTCGATCGCCCGCTGCATCACGTCGAGGATCGTCTGCCGGGCCTCGTGCGCCTGCTGGAGCGCGGCGGCCAGTACGTCCGACGGGATGCCGTCGAGCTTGGTGTCGAGCTGGAGCGCGGTCACGAAGTCCCGGGTGCCGGCGACCTTGAAGTCCATGTCACCGAACGCGTCCTCGGCGCCGAGGATGTCGGTCAGCGTCACGTACTGCGTCTTGCCGTCGACCTCGTCGGAGATGAGGCCCATGGCGATGCCGGCGACCGGCGCCTTGAGCGGCACACCGGCGCTGAGCAGGCCGAGCGTCGACGCGCAGACCGAGCCCATCGACGTGGAGCCGTTCGAGCCGAGGGCCTCGGAGACCTGCCGGATGGCGTACGGGAACTCCTCGCGCGACGGCAGCACCGGGATCAGCGCCCGCTCGGCGAGCGCGCCGTGGCCGATCTCCCGCCGCTTCGGCGAGCCGACCCGGCCGGTCTCACCGGTCGAGTACGGCGGGAAGTTGTAGTTGTGCATGTAGCGCTTGGACTTCTCCGGGGAGAGCGTGTCCAGCGCCTGCTCCATGCGCAGCATGTTCAGCGTGGTGACGCCCAGGATCTGGGTCTCGCCACGCTCGAACAGCGCCGAGCCGTGCACCCGGGGCAGCACGCCGACCTCGGCGTTCAGCGGGCGGATGTCCCGCGGGCCACGGCCGTCGATGCGGACCTGCTCGCGCAGCACCCGGCTGCGGACCTCGGACTTGGTCAGCGACCGCAGGGCGGCGGAGAGCTCCTTCTCGCGACCCTCGAAGCGCGGGGCGAGCTCGTCCAGCATCCGGGCCTTGATCGCGTCCAGGGCCTCCTCACGCACCGCCTTGCCGGCGATCTGGAGGGCCTCGGCGACGTCGGCGCGGGCGAACTCCGCGACCGCCTCGTACGCGTCGTCCTGGTAGTCGAGGAACACCGGGTACTCGAGGACCGGCTTGGCGGCGACCTCGGCCAGCTCGCTCTGTGCGCGGCACAGCTCGCGGATGGCCGGCTTGGCGGCCTCCAGACCGCTCGCCACGACCTCCTCGGTCGGGGCCGGGGCGCCGTCGGCGACCAGCTTCACGGTGTGCTCGGTGGCCTCCGCCTCGACCATCATGATCGCGACGTCGCCGTCCGGCAGGGCACGGCCGGCGACCACCATGTCGAAGGTGGCCCGGGCCAGCTCCTCGTGGGTCGGGAAGGCGACCCACTGACCGTCGACGTGCGCCATCCGGGTGGCGCCGATCGGCCCGGAGAACGGCAGGCCGGAGAGCTTGGTCGACATCGAGGCGGCGTTGATCGCCACGACGTCGTACGGGTGCTGCGGGTCGAGCGCGAGGACGGTCTCGACGACCTGGACCTCGTTGCGCAGGCCCTTGACGAACGACGGGCGCAGCGGCCGGTCGATCAGGCGGCAGGTGAGGATCGCGTCCTCGCTGGGCCGCCCCTCACGACGGAAGAACGAGCCGGGGATCCGCCCGGCGGCGTACATCCGCTCCTCGACGTCGACGGTCAGCGGGAAGAAGTCGAACTGCTCCTTCGGCTGCTTGCCGGCGGTGGTGGCGGAGAGGACGACCGTCTCGCCCAGCTGGGCGACGACGGAGCCGGCGGCCTGACGGGCCAGCCGACCGGTGGAGAAGGTGACCTCACGGGTGCCGAAGGCCCCGTTGTCGATCACGGCGGTGCGGGACTCGGTGCCGAGGTTACTGCTCTCGGTCATCTGCGGTTGTGCTCCTTCGCGTGAACGGACCCGCGACGCAGAGCTGTTCAGACGGCCGGTCTTCGATCGAAGCGCCCGGGCGGTCGGCGTCGTGCCGTTTGCCCGGGGGCCACTACCGGAGACCGGTACGCTGACCGGCTCCCTGGGTGTCGGGTGGTCGCGCGGTCCTGGTTGTTCGGTGTTCCCGGTGGTGAACCGAAGCGGGGGAGCGGCCTGGTCGGCCACTCCCCCGTCACGTCACCGGCGCAGACCGAGCCGCTCGATGAGCGACCGGTAGCGGTTGATGTCCTTCTTCTGGACGTAGTTGAGCAGCCGACGGCGACGGCCGACCAGCAGCAGCAGCCCGCGGCGGCTGTGGTGGTCGTGCTTGTGCACCTTCAGGTGCTCGGTCAGGTCCGCGATCCGCTTGGTGAGGACCGCGACCTGCACCTCGGGCGAACCGGTGTCGCCCTCGACGGTCGCGTACTCCGCGCGGATCTGGGCCTTGGCTTCCTGGTCGAGCGCCATGTTCTCCCTGTTTCGATGGGTTGTTCGGCGATGTCCGTCGTGTCGGGTCGCGCCGAACGGAGACGGACGGTCCTCGCACCCGCGGCGTCGTGCAGGCACGCGAGGCCCCACGTCGGTCAGCCGACGTCCCCGTCAGCCTACCAGCAACCGGTCGGGCGAGCCGGTCAAGGGCCGCGGGGCGGCTCGGCGGCGTCGACCGGCCGCCGGAGCCCACCGCCGGTGGACGGCCCGCACCTCCCGTCGCCCGGGGCCCGCGCGGGCGGCCTCAGGCCAGCGCCCGCCGGGTCCGCTCGACGTCCTCGGTGATCTGGGCCACCAGCGGCTCGACCGAGTCGTACCGGACCTGCCCCCGCAGGTGCGCCACGAAGTCCAGGGCCAGCCGCTCGCCGTACAGGTCGCCGTCGAAGTCGAGCACGTACGCCTCGACCCGCCGCTCCCGCCCGGAGAAGGTCGGATTGGTGCCGACCGACACGGCGGCCATCAGCGGCTCCCGGTGCCCCCGCCGCACCAGGCGGGCGGCGTACACGCCGTCGGCGGGGACCGCGGCGTACCGGTGACAGAGCAGGTTGGCCGTGGGGAAGCCGAGCTCACGGCCACGCTGGTCGCCGCGCACCACCACCCCTTCGAGCCGGTGCGGCCGGCCCAGCGCGGCAGCGGCGGTGACCACGTCCCCGGCGTCGACGCACGAGCGGATGTACGTGGAGGAGAAGACGGTGCCCGCCTCCGACACCAGCGGCGCCCCCTCGACGGCGAAGCCGAAGGTCCGCCCGAGCCGTTCCAGCAGCGCCACGTCACCGGCGGCCCGGTGCCCGAACCGGAAGTTGGCACCCACCACGACCCGGGTGGCGTGCAGGTGCTCGACCAGCACGTCGTGAACGAACGCCTCGGCCGGCAGCCGGGAGAACTCCGGTGTGAACGGCACCACGCAGAGGACGTCCACGCCGAGCGCCTCGATCAGCTCGGCCTTGCGGGCCGGCTCGGTGAGCACCGCCGGGTGCGAGCCCGGCCGCACCACCTCCGCCGGGTGCGGGTCGAAGGTGACCACCACCGACTTGATGCCCAGCTCCCGGGCCCGCGCCACGGCGTGACCGATGGTCGCCTGGTGCCCCTTGTGCACGCCGTCGAAGACGCCGATCGTGACGACCGACCGCCCCCAGCCACCGGGCGCCGCGTCGTACCCCCGCCACCGCTGCATACCGCTCCTCCCCTGCCGCTGGCCGACCGTCGCCTGTCAGGCCGGGGCCAGCACGATCTCCGCGCGGGCCTGACCGTCCCGCTCGCTGACGATAGCGATCAACCCCCCGGCCGGGCCGAAGACCGCGTACGGGCCGGCGATCCCGACCGGCTGCAGCGGGCCGCCGTGCGACAGCACCCGCTGCTCGTCGGCGGTGGCGTCCCGACGCGGGAAGAACCGGTCGGCCGCGGCGGCGAGCGGCAGGTTGACCACGTCGGGGGCGCGCTGCTCCAGCTCGTCGAGGGTGGCCGCCTCGGCCAGGGTGAAACCACCGACCGCGGTACGCCGCAGCGCGGTCAGGTGCCCGCCGACCCCCAACGCCAGCCCCACGTCCCGGGCGATCGCCCGGATGTACGTGCCGGACGAGCAGGTGACGTCGACGTCCACGTCCACCACGTCGGGCTGGTCCCGGCGGACCGCGAGGACGTCCAGCCGGGAGATGGTGACCCGGCGGGCCGGAAGCTCGACGCTCTCCCCCTCTCGTACCCGCTTGTACGCCCGCTGTCCGTCGATCTTGATGGCGCTGACCGCGCTGGGCACCTGGTCGATCTCACCGGTGAGCGCCGCGAGGGCGGCCCGGACCGCGTCGTCGGTCACCCGCCCGGCCGGGGTGGTCGCGATCACGTCGCCCTCGGCGTCGTCGGTGACCGTCGCCTGGCCGAGGCGGATCGTGGCGGTGTAGCTCTTGCCGGCCCCGATCACGTACGTCAGCAGCCGGGTGGCCCGACCGACGCCGATCACCAGCACGCCGGTGGCCATCGGGTCGAGGGTGCCGCCGTGCCCGACGCGTCGCGTCCGGGCCAGTCGCCGTACGCGCGCCACCACGTCGTGCGACGTCATGCCACCGGGCTTGTCGACCACGATCAGTCCGTCTGCGCTCACGACCGCCAAGCCTGCCAGATGGGCCGGTGCGCCCCGGCGACGGGACGCCGGGCCGAAAACGGGAATGTGTTGTTCGCCTCTTCCTGCCACGATGTCCGGTAGTGACGCCGGCCGGCAGTCCGGCGTCCGGACCACGGGGAGATTCGATGGGCACTCCGAACGACAGCCGGACCGGTCCCACCGCCGACGACCGGCGCCTGCTCCGCACACCGCAGCAGCCCTCCTCCTTGCCGGAGTGGATGCTCAACCCGCCGCCTCCGCGCCGCACCGTCGGTGACCGGTTGGCCGGCGCCGCCCTCGCACTGCCGGGCGCCGCCGCGCTCCGCCGGCGGTGGTGGGCGTGGCAGGGCCGGCGCCGGCTACACGAGCGCTACCCGAACGCGGTCAAGGTGACCGCGTTCTTCCTCTGCTTCGCGGCGGCGCTGGCTCTGGTGCTGGCCGCCAACGCCCTCTTCGGGATGGTGTGACGCACAGCCGGTCGGGATGCGCGGCGCGGGCCGGCGGGTGTGCCCCGGTCAGGCCCGGACCGCGCCGACCACCGCCCAGCCGCCGGAGCGCAGCCGGAGCAGCAGGGCGACCAGCCGGAGCACCACGAAGAGGGTGAGCCCGGCCCAGATGCCACCGAGCCCGAGGTCGAGCCCGTACGCCAGCCAGATCGCCGGCAGGAAGCCGCCGAGCGCCGCCACGATCGTCAGGTTGCGCAGGTAACGGACGTCCCCGGCGCCGATCAGCACCCCGTCGAGGGCGAAGACGACGCCGGCGAGCGGCTGCATCGCCACGAACCACGGCCAGGCCACCATCGCCTGGTCGCGTACCTGCGGATCGGAGCTGAACCACCCGGGGACCACGCCGGCGCCGGCGGCGATGAGCGCGGCGAACGCCACGCCGCAGACCCCGCCGAGCAGAGCGATCCGGCGGGCCAGGCCGCGCGCCCCGGCGGCGTCGCCGGCGCCCAGCGCCGCGCCGACCAGCGCCTGGGCGGCGATGGCGAGCGCGTCGAGCACCAGCGCCGTGAAGAACCACAGTTGCAGGGCGATCTGGTGGGCCCCGACGGCGGCCGCGCCGAAGCGGGCGGCCACCGCGGTCGCGGACAGGAAGCTCGCCTGGAAGGCGAGACCGCGGATCAGCAGGTCACGGCTGAGCACGAGTTGCTGGGCGATCATCCGTGGGCGCGGGTTCAGGGACACCCGTTCGGCGACCAGCGCGCCGACGAAGAGCGCACCGGAGATCGTCTGCGCGATCACGTTGGCCACCGCCGAGCCGACCAGGCCGAGCCCGGCCGGGTAGACCAGCAGCGGGCAGAGCAGCGCGGAGAGCAGGTTCGGCCCGAGCACGAACCACAGCGGACGGCGGGTGTCCTGGATGCCGCGCAGCCAGCCGTTGCCGGCGGCGGCGAGCAGCAGGCCTGGAGCGCCGAGCGCCGCGACGCGCAGCCACTGGGCCGCGGCGTCGGCCACGTCGCCGTCGGCCCCGGCGAGGGTACGCGTGAGCGCTCCGCCGCCCAACTGCATGCCGACCGCGACCGCGACGCCCACCCCGAGGGCGAGCCAGGACGCCTGGACGCCCTCCGCCACGGCGGCGCCCCGGTCACCGGCACCGAACCGGCGGGCGGACCGGCCGGTGGTGCCGTACGCGACGACCGTGCCGAGCCAGGCGATGAGGGTGAGGACGGTGCCGCCGACGGCCAGCGCGGCGAGCGGAACCCGGCCCAGGTGCCCCACGACGGCGGTGTCGACCAGGACGTAGAGGGGCTCGGCGGCCAGCACGACGAGTGCGGGCAGGGCGAGCGCCGCGATCCGTCGGGGCGACGCTGTCTCGGGGGCGGTGGCGACCGGCTGGCTCATCGCCGCCGATCCTGACACGTGCGAGGTAAGGGCTGCAACCTCGTACGTCACTTACCGGGCGGTCCTCCCGTCCCGGCTGGTCGATGCCCGGCACACCGGCGTGGGACGCCGCCGGGCATCAACCGATCCGCGCCGGCGTCACTGACGGGTGTCCATCGAGGTCTGCAGGGCGCGGCGCATCTGCTCGCGGGCCTCGTCCGTGGTCTCGGGCTTGGGCTTGTTCGGCATGAGTGGTGATCCCTTCCAGGGCGCGAGCCACCGGCACGACGGTGGAACTCACGGGCGGTCTGTGCGCCCTCAGCACATCCGGGGTCACCGGAGCGGCTGCTGGGGCAGCGAGCCCGGGTCGATCGGACCCTGGAGGGAGGCGGCGCCGGGTGCGGCACCACCGCCCACGACCAGCGCCGTCGCACGGCGCCGGTCAATTCCCAAGCTATCGTTCAGGTCCACATGCTGCGCGGTGTTCCCGGAATCTGGACAACGGTGACGGTACGCCGACGGCCTCTTCAGCGGGCCAGGAAGTGCCAGCCGAGCCACCACCAGAAGCCGAAGACGCCGATCCGGCCGACCGGCACCGACCCCACCTCGTAGCGCATCACGTACGCGCAGAGCTCGCCGAGGGTGGGGATCCGGGACCCCTCGCGCCGGGCGGCCCACTCGACGACGGCGAAGAGAGCCAACGAGACCAGGAAACCGCCGATGGCCAGCGCCCGCATCATCGCCGCACCAGCCCCCAGAACGCCGACAGCCAGGCCAGCCAGGTCGCGGAGCGGACCAGTCGGTCCTCCAGCAGCGGATCGGCCAGGCGGGAGAAGGTGGGGAAGTCGTCGCCGGCGGCGGCCACGAAGGTCGCCCCCTCGAACACCACGAACACCACGACCGGCAGCGTCCACCACACCGCACCCGAATCCAGCCGGTGCGGCGCGGGCCGCCGGGGCACCCGGTTGCTCAGGCCGAGCCAGATCAGCACCCCACCGGTGCCGAGCGTCCAGAGGTTGGCCTCGACCGAGAAGGACGGGAACCGGCCACCGACGAGCGACAGGCAGACGAGCACCGGCACGGCGACGGCGGGACGGTCCCAGGCGCGGGGCGCCTCGACGGTGAGGTCGTGGGGCTGCTCCATCCCGCAATTCTGCCCACCGTCACCGACGGCGGAAAGACGGACACTCCCCGGAGCCGACCCTGATCTTTCCGGGTCGAGCCCCGCACCGGCGTCGGGCCGGCGGCCCCGGCGACCCACATTCAGCGGCGGACGTCGATCAGCGCCGCGTCCAGTTGGTCGCGGATGGCGTCGACCACCTGCTCGGCGTCGCCCCGCCCGGTGAAGCCGGCCGCGAAGCGGTGCCCGCCACCACCCAGCGCCACCGCCACCCGGCTGACGTCCACCGCACCCTTGCTACGCAGCGACACCGCCCACTCCCCGGGCGCGATCTGCTTCACCACGCAGCTCACGTCGGCCTCCGCGGTGCACCGTACGGAGTCGATGAGCGCCTCCAGCACGTACGGCCGCTGCCCGTGCCGCGCCAGGTCGTCCAGGGTCGCGTACGTCCAGACCAGACCCCGGCCGCCCGCCGCCGCGGGCTCCAGTCGCGCCCGGCCCAGCACCTCGCCGAAGAGCCGGACCGCGCCGAACGGCCGGGTGTCGAAGATCCGGCGGGAGATGTCGCCCGGCCGGATGCCGGTGGCGAGCAGCCGGGCCGCGAGTCGGTGCACCGCCGGGGTGGTGGCCTCGAACCGGAACGAGCCGGTGTCGGTGGTCAGCGCCACGTACAGGCACTCCGCGATCCCCGCGTCGAGCGGCACCCCGAGACGGGTCAGCAGCTCGTCGACGACCACCGAGGTCGCCGCCGCGCCCGGCTCCACCAGGTTGACCCCGCCGAACCGGGTGTTGGACGCGTGGTGGTCGAGCACCAGGGCGGTGCCGGCGGTGGCCAGCCGGTCGACGAGGTCGCCCAGGCGGGATTCGCTCGCCGCGTCGAAGCAGACCACCAGGTCCGGATCCGGGTACGCCTCCGCCGCCGGCACCAGCAGCTCCTCGCCCGGCAACCCACGGAGCGTCTCGGGCACCTCGAACGGGCCGGGAAAGGTGGCCTGCAACCGCCCGACGCCGAGCCGCCGCAGGGCGAGGCCGAAGCCGAGCATGCTGCCGAGCGCGTCGCCGTCGGGGTTGACGTGGCAGATCAGCAGCACCCGCCCGTCCGCCGGCACGGCGCGTACGGCGGCGACGGCGGCCGCCCACTCGGCCTCGACCGGCCCGGCCGCCGCCGGGGCGGCCTCGGTGGACGTCTCGACGGCGCCGTCGGGCACCACGTCGGTCAGCGCGCCGCCGGACGGATCGGTCACCGCCGGTCCCCGCTCCGCGGCTCGTCAGCGTCCTCGGTCTCCTCGGTGTCCTCGTCCGCCTCGTCCTCCAGCCGGTACGGCTGGGCCTCGCCCGCGTACTCGGCCCTGGCGGCGAGGCGCTGCACCTCGGCGTCCGCGTGGCGGGCCTGGGCGAGCAGGTCGTCGATGTGCTTGACCTGGTCCTGCACGTCGTCGAGGACGAAGGTCAGCGTCGGCGAGTGGCGGAGCCCGAGGGCCTTGCCCACCGTGCTGCGGAGCATGCCCTTGGCGCTCTCCAGCGCCGCCGCCGTGCCCGACTGGGCCGCCGCGTCGCCGAGCACCGTGTAGAAGACCGTGGCGTCCCGCAGGTCGGCGGTGATCCGGGCGTCGGTGATGGTGATCATGCCGAGCCGCGGGTCCTTGATTTGGCTGCGTACCACCGACGCGACCAGTTCACGCACCCGCTCCGCGTGCCGGCGTACCTTGGCCGGATCCGACATCTCGCCACCTCCACGGCGTCCCGCTCCCGGCCGCCGCCGGGGGACGCGGAACGTCACCCGGGCCGGCCGGCCAACACCTCGAACACTACCCGCGCCACCACCGCGGCCGTGCGCCGCCGCCGGTGGTACCGGACACCCGGTGACGGACGGTCTCAGTCGTCCTCACCGTGCAGCCGTCGGCGCACGGACAGCAGCTCGGCCTCCGGCCGGGCGGCCACCAGGCGCTCGCACGAATCCAGCACCTCGCGCACGTGGGCCGGCTCGGCCGCCACCACGGCCACCCCGATCAGCGCCCGACCGTGCAGGTCGAGCGCTCCCACCTCGGCGGCCGACACCTCGAAGCGGCGCAACGCCGCCACGATCGGCCGTACGTAGGACCTCTTGGCCTTGAGCGACCGGGAGTCGCCCGGCAGCAGCAGGTCGAAAACCGCGGTTCCGGTGAACATCGCCTCGGACGATACCCGGACACACCCACACATGATCAAGGGGTTTACGCCTTTCGGCGTAAACCCCTTGATCAGTGTCTCAGCGGATCAGGCGCGTGCCTTCTCCCGCATCTCGAAGGTCTCGATCACGTCGCCGACCTGGACGTTGTTGTAACCGGCCAGGGTCAGACCGCACTCGAAGCCCTCGCGCACCTCGGTCGCGTCGTCCTTGAACCGCTTGAGCGAGCTGATGGTGAGGTTGTCCGCCACCACCGTGCCGTCGCGCAGGAGACGGGCCTTGGCGTTGCGCCGGATGAGGCCCGACCGGACGATACAACCGGAGATGTTGCCGATCTTGGACGAGCGGAAGACCTCGCGGACCTCCGCGGCGCCGAGCTCGACCTCCTCGTACTCCGGCTTGAGCAGGCCCTTGAGCGCCGCCTCGATCTCCTCGATGGCCTGGTAGATGACGGTGTAGTACCGGATCTCCACGCCCTCGCGGTCGGCCATCTCACGGACCTTGTTGGCAGCCCGCACGTTGAAGCCGATGATCGTGACCGCCTCGGACGAGGCGCTCGCCAGCATGACGTCGCTCTCGGTGATCGCACCGACGCCCCGGTGGATGATCCTGAGCTGGACCTCCTCGGGAATGTCGAGGGCGAACAGGGCGTCCTCGAGGGCCTCCACCGAACCGGAGACGTCGCCCTTGAGCACCAGGTTGAGCGAGGTCTTCTCGCCCTCCTTGAGCTGCTCCATGAGCGTCTCGAGGGTGGCCCGGCCACGGGAGTTGGCGAATGCCGCCGCCCGCCGCCGCGCCTGGCGCTGCTCGGCGATCTGCCGCACGGTGCGGTCGTCCTCGGCGGCCAGGAACGTGTCGCCCGCCCCCGGCACCGCGGTCAGACCCAGCACCAGCACCGGACGGGACGGACCCGCCTCGGAGACCTGGTTGCCGTTCTCGTCGAGCATCGCACGGACCCGGCCGTGCGCCCCGCCGGCGACGATCGAGTCGCCCGCCCGCAGGGTGCCCTTCTGCACCAGCACCGTCGCCACCGCACCGCGGCCCTTGTCCAGGTGCGCCTCGATCGCCACACCCTGCGCCGGCCCGTCGATCGGAGCGGTCAGCTCCAGCGACGCGTCGGCGGTCAGCAGGACGGCCTCGAGCAGATCCTCGATGCCGATGCCCGGCTTGGCGGCCACGTTGACGAACATGGTGTCGCCGCCGTACTCCTCGGCGACCAGGCCGTACTCGGTCAGCTGCTGGCGGACCTTGTCCGGGTTGGCCTCCGGCTTGTCGACCTTGTTGACCGCGACCACGATCGGCACGTCCGCCGCCTTGGCGTGGTTCAACGCCTCGATGGTCTGCGGCATGACGCCGTCGTCGGCCGCCACCACCAGCACCACGATGTCCGTGACCTGGGCACCACGGGCACGCATGGCGGTGAACGCCTCGTGACCCGGGGTGTCGATGAAGGTCACCGCCCGGTCCTCGCCCTCGTGCGGGACGTGGACCTGGTACGCGCCGATGTGCTGGGTGATGCCACCCGCCTCGCCGGCCACCACGTTCGCCTTGCGGATCGCGTCGAGCAGCTTGGTCTTACCGTGGTCGACGTGACCCATGACGGTCACCACCGGCGCACGGCTGACCAGGCGGTCCTCCGCCACCTCGGCGTCGAGGTCGATGTTGAACTGCGCGAGCAGCTCGCGATCCTCGTCCTCCGGGCTGACGATCTGCACGTTGAAGCCGAGGTGCTCACCCAGCAGCAGCAGGGTGTCGTCGGAGCAGGACTGGGTCGCCGTGACCATCTCGCCCAGGTTGAACATCTCCTGGACCAGCGAACCCGGGTTGGCGTTGATCTTGTCGGCGAAGTCCGAGAGCGAGGCGCCACGGGACAGCCGGACGACCTGACCCTGACCCCGGGGAGCACCCGAGCTCATGGTCGGGGCCGACAGGTTGTCGAACTCCTGTCTGCGCTGCTTCTTGGACTTGCGACCACGGGTCGGCTTGCCACCCGGACGCCCGAAGGCACCCGCGGCGCCACCGCCGCGACCGCGACCGCCACCACCCGGACGACCGGCGCCACCAGCCGGGGCACCCGGGCGGAAACCGCCGCCGGCACCGCCGCCACCACCACCACCGGGACCGCCACGGTAGCCACCGCCACCGCCACCGGGACCGCCGCGGTAGCCACCGCCACCGCCGCCGCCACCGGGACCGCCGCGGAAGCCACCGCCACCGCCGCCGGGACGACCTGCGCCGCCACCGGGGCCGCCACGACCGCCACCGGGACCGCCGGGGCGACCGGTCGCGGGACGCTGGCTCGGCATCGACGCCGGGCTGGGCCGCGGCGGCATGGACGCCGGGCTGGGCCGCGGCGGCATCGACGCCGGGCTCGGGCGGGGACCGCCCGCACCGGCGGCCGGCGGGCGCTGCTGCTGACCGCCCTGGATGCCGAACGGGTTGTTACCGGCGCCACGCGCCGGCGGACGGCCGCCCGGCCGACCACCGGGGCCCGGGGTGGGGCCACCGGGACGACCGGCGGCCGGGGTGCCCGGCCGGGGCGGCATGCCGCCCGGACCCGGACGCGGGCCGGGACGCGGGCCACCCTCCGTCGGCGGTTCCCGACGGACGTTCTCCCGCTGCTGCTGCCGGGCAGCCTGCGCGGCCTTGACCGCGGCCTCCTGCTCGGCCTTCAGTGCGGCGGCACGCGCCTCGGCGGCCGCCACCTCGATGTCGTGGGCGCTCGCCGGCTTCGCAACCGGCGCCGCCGGCTGCGGCGGGCCCGGAACCGGCCCCTTGGGCTTCGGCCCGGGGGTCGGTGCACCCGGCCGCCGGGGCGGCATCGGCTTGGCCGAGACGCGGGGCGCGCCCGGGGCCGGCGACGGGGTCGGGGTCGACGCCGGAGCCGTCGGAGCGGCCGCCTGCGGGGCGGCCGGCGCCGGGGCACCGCCGTTGTTGACGAATGCGCCACGCAGCCGTCGGGCGACGGGCGCCTCGACGGTGCTGGACGCGGACTTCACGAACTCGCCCATCTCCTTGAGCTTGGCGAGAACGGTCTTGCTTTCGACCCCGAGCTCCTTGGCAAGCTCGTGTACGCGGGCCTTTCCTGCCACTGCACTCCTCACTCCGAGGTCGTGCGGGCAGCACCCGCAGCGACCTCACTCGTGCACTTGAAGCCTGGTCATTTCTGCGACTTCATCGTGTGCTCATGTCGGTCGTCCTACCTTGCTAGCGACCCGCGCCCGGTCGGGTTGACCGGACGTCGTGGTTGGCGCATCGAGGTGCGCCGCGAGCTCACCGTGGTCGAGGACCCCGGTGACGCGCAGCGCCCGCCCGAAGGCGCGACGCCGCACCGCCTGCGCGAAGCAGGCCGGATCCGGGTGCAAGTGCGCCCCCCGACCCGGCAACCTGCGGGCCGGATCGGGCCGAAGGCTGTGTCCAGCCCCGTCACCGATCGCGACGATCCGCAGCAGTTCACCGGCCGGCGCACGTCGCCGGCAACCCACACAGGTGCGCTCCGGCTGCGCGCGTCGTGCCACCGGGGAAAGTCTACCCCTAGCTTCCGGAGATCGCGCCGCCCGGCTCCGGGACGTGATCGGCACCCCCGCCCCCGGCCGGGCCGGTCGGCTCGGCGTCGGACCGGATGTCGATCCGCCAACCGGTCAACCGGGCCGCAAGCCGGGCATTCTGCCCCTCCCGGCCGATGGCGAGCGACAGCTGGAAGTCCGGCACGGTCACCCGGGCCGTGCGGGTGGCCAGGTCCACCACGTCCACCCGCAGCGCCTTGGCCGGCGACAACGCGTTGCCGACGAAGGTCGCCGGGTCGTCCGACCAGTCGATGATGTCGATCTTCTCACCGTGCAGTTCGCTCATGACGGCCCGCACCCGCTGCCCCATCGGCCCGATGCACGCCCCCTTGGCGTTCACACCGGGCGCGGTGGAGCGGACGGCGATCTTCGTACGGTGACCTGCCTCACGGGCGATCGCGCTGATCTCGACCGTCCCGTCGGCGATCTCCGGCACCTCCAGGGCGAAGAGCTTCTTCACCAGCGCCGGGTGCGACCGGGACAACGTGATCTGCGGGCCGCGCATTCCCTTGGCCACGTGCACCACCACGCAGCGGATCCGCTCGCCGTGCGCGTACCGCTCGCCGGGCACCTGCTCCGACTGGGGCAGGACGCCCTCCAGCTTGCCCAGGTCGACGGTGACGATGCCCTTCTCGGCGCGCGCCTCGTGCGCCTGGACGACACCGGTGACCAGGTCGCCGTCGCGGCCCACGTACTCGCCGAAGTGGGCCTCGTCGGTGGCCTCCCGCAGCCGCTGGAGGATCACCTGCTTGGCCGTCATGGCCGCGATCCGGCCGAAGTCGTGCGGGGTGTCGTCCCACTCCCGCACCACGCTGCCCTCGGAGTCCACCTCCTGCGCGTACACCAGGGCCGCGCCGGTCTTGCGGTCGATCTCCACCCGCGCGTGCGGCTCCGCACCCTCGGTGTGCCGGTACGCCGTCAGCAGCGCGGTCTCGATCGCCGCGAGGATCGTGTCGAACGGGATCTCCCGCTCGCGCTCCAGTGCGCGCAGCGCCGCGAGGTCGATGTTCACCTCTCCTCGTCCTCCACATCGTCGTCGTCGAAGTCGTCGGTGTCGCCGGCTCCGCCGGCCTGGTCCGTGCCGTCGAACTCGTCCGCTTCGTCGATCTCGTCGAGGCGGGTGAACTCGACCTGCACCCGCCCGGGGCCCAGGTCGGCGTACGTCCATTCGGCGCGACCGGCGTCGGTCTCCAGGACCACCCGCTCGTCGTCGGCCTCGACCACCCGCCCGGTGACCTGGCGGTCGCCGGCGGTCTCGCCGCCGCGCACAGTCACCTTGACGAGCCGGCCGGTGTTGCGCCGCCAGTGCCGGGGAAGGGTGAGCGGCCGGTCCACGCCGGGCGAGCTGACCTCCAGCTGGTACTCCCCGGCCACGATGTCCCCGCCCGCCTCCTCGGCGGCGTCCAGCGCGGCGGAGACGGCCCGCGAGACGTCCGCGACGGCGTCCAGGTTGATCCCACCGTCGGCGTCCACGATCACCCGCACCACGTGCCGCCGGCCGGCCCGGGACACCGACAGGTCCTCCAGGTCGTACCCGGCGTCGGTGACGACCGGCTCGATGACCTCGCGCAGGCGTGCGCGCCGCGCGGCGAGGTCGCCGCCGCGGGCCACGCGGTCGGTGCCCCGCGTGCCGGCCGTGTGCCGCGGTCGCCCCGTCGGCCCGGTCGGCCGGGTGGCACGGCCACGCTGCGTCATCTGCGCCCCTTCTGCTGGTCGCGGTGCCCGGTCCGGTCGCCACGACGGTGCGCCACCGGGGCGGACGCGCCGGTGGTTGCGCAGAGCGTAACGCGCCGTCCGCGTACCGGCCCGGCCGGCGCACCGAGGCCGATGGCCACCGGGCCGGTCAGGATGGTGTTGACTTGTCCGGTGGCGACGGGCAGAACGACAGAGCGCGACGGGACAACCCGGCATTCTCGGCGAAACGTGATACGGGCGGGCGCCCTCCTGGCGCTCGGTGCTGCCGTGGCACCGCTCACCGGCTGTGATCCATTCGACCGCGACGCGGAACCGGCCCCGGGGCCCGACCCGCTCGCACCGCTCGTCGACGAGGCGCTCGCACTCGCCGCGGCGTACCGGGAGGCGGCCGCCGCGCACCCCACGCTGGCCGGGCGGCTGACGCCGATCGCCGAGGCGCACGCCGCCCACGCGGCGGAGCTGGCCCGGGTCGCCCGGGTGGCCCTCCCGTCGGCCACCGCCACCGCGCCGCCCGGCGCCCCGGCGGCCGACCCCGACACCGCGCTCGCCGCGCTGCGCGAACGCGAGACGACAGCCCGGCAGACGGCGACCCGCGCGTGTGCGGAGGCACCGGCCGAACGGGCCGCGCTGCTCGCGTCCGTCACCGCCGCCCGCGCCACGCATCTGGAGGTACTCCGGTGACCGCACCGACCCCCACCGCCGGGCCCTCCGCCGCGCTCGGTGCCGCGCTCACCGCCGAGTACGCCGCCATCTGGGCCTACGGTCCGATCGGGGTACGCCTCACCGGCGCCGCCCGGAAGGCGGCGCGGGACGCGGAGGCGGCGCACCGGCGGCGCCGCGACGACCTCGTGCTCAAGCTCAGCACCGGCGGCGGGACCGTCCCGCCAGACCGGGCCGGCTACGCCCTGCCGTTCCCGGTGACCGACGCGGCGAGTGCGCTCCGGCTCGCCGTCGAGGTGGAGGAACGGACGGGGGCGTTCTGGCGGGCGGCGGTGGCCGCCACCACCGGCGCCGATCGGGACCGCGCGCTCGCCGCGCTGGTCGACTGCGCCGTACGGGCCACCCGCTGGCGCCGGACCGCCGGGATCACACCGCTGACCGTGCCGTTTCCGGGCCGTCCCGCCTGACAGGTCCGCCACAGGTGGTGGCCCCGGCCGGCGCTCCGGTTGCCGCTGACATACCAGGTATGCATACTCCGGAACCATGTCCATCCGTCACGGGCTGCTCGCCCTGCTCGAACGCGGTCAGATGTACGGCTACCAGCTGCGCTCGGCGTTCGAGGAGTCGACCGGGTCCACCTGGCCGCTGAACATCGGACAGGTCTACACCACGCTCTCCCGGTTGGAACGGGACGGGCTGGTGCGGTCGCTGCCGGAGAGCGAGGCCGGGCAGCGCCCGTACGAGATCACCGACGCGGGACGGGCGGACCTGGCGCTCTGGTTCGCCACCCCGATCAGCCGGGCCGACCGGCCCCGCGACGAGCTCGCCATCAAGCTCGCCCTCGCGCTCACCACGCCCGGCGTCGACGTGCGGTCGGTGGTGCAGACCCAACGTGCCGCCACCATGCGGACCCTGCAGGAGCTGACCCGCCTGAAGTACGCGAGCGACCGGCCGGAGGACCTGCCCTGGCGGCTGGTGCTGGACGCGATGGTCTTCCAGGCCGAGGCCGAGGTCCGCTGGCTGGACCACTGCGAGAGCAGTCTGGTGCGGCACCGGCCGGCGGCGCCGGCGGTCGGGAACGGCGGCGCCGCCGCTGCCGAGGCGGTGGAGCGGATCGACGAGAGGGCCCGGCGGTGAGCCCGGCGGGGGACGAGGCGCGCGTCCCCGTGCTCGACGTCCGTGACGTGCACCGCACCCACGGCAGCGGCCCGGCCACCGTGCACGCTCTGCGGGGGGTGAGCCTCACCGTCCACGCCGGGGAACTCGTCGCGGTGATGGGGCCGTCCGGGTCGGGCAAGTCCACGCTGCTCGCCCTCGCCGGTGGGCTGGACAGCCCGACCGCCGGGGAGATCCACGTCGAGGGGCAGCGGCTCGGCGGGTTGGACCGGCGGCGCCTCGCCCAGTTGCGGCGGCGCCGCATCGGCTACATCTTCCAGGACCTCAACCTGCTCGGCAGCCTGACCGCCGTCGAGAACGTCGCGCTCCCCCTCGAACTCGACGGCACCGGCGTGCGCGCGGCCCGCCGGCTCGCCCTGGAGGCGCTGGCGGAGGTGGGCCTGACGGAGCTGGGCGACCGCTTCCCCGACCAGCTCTCCGGCGGGCAGCAGCAGCGGGTGGCCATCGCCCGGGCGCTCGTCGGCGAGCGCCGGCTGGTCCTGGCCGACGAACCCACCGGCGCGCTGGACTCGCAGACCGGCGAGGCGGTGCTGCACCTGCTGCGCCGCCGGGTCGACGCGGGAGCGGCGGGGGTGCTGGTCACCCACGAGGCACGACACGCCGCCTGGGCGGACCGGGTGGTGTTCCTCCGCGACGGGGTGATGGTCGACTCGACGGCGCCGCTGGGTGACGTCGAGCAGCTGCTGACCGGCAGCGGCCGGTGAGCCGGGGTCGGCGCGGCGCGCGGCTCGTCGCGGCGGCCGGCTCGTGGTGGGTCGCCCTGCGGATCGCCCGGCGGGAGGCACACCGCGCCCGGGGCCGGACCGCGCTGGTGCTCGCGATGATCGCGCTGCCCGTGCTGGTCCTCGCGTTCTCGGCGACGACCTGGGACATGTCCAGCCTGACCCGGCCCGAACGCGCCGCGCGCCAGCTCGGCACCGCGGACGCGGAGCTGCTTCCGGTGGCTCGCGACCCGGTCACCCAGGAACCCTGGGGTGACGGGTGGGCGCCGCGTGGCGACGACTTCGTCCCGCCCGGCCGGGTCACCGCGGAACAGATCACCGGCCTGCTCCCACCCGGTGCGCGCGTCCTGCCCATCCTGCGGTGGGCGTTCTTCGAGGCCCGGGTGGGGGACCGCGTCGAGGACGGCGTCTCCGGCCGGGTCGTCGACCTCACCGATCCGCTCGGGCGCGGCCTGGCCCGCGTCCACGCCGGCCGCGCGCCGGCCGTCCCCGGCGAGATCGCGGCCAACCCGGCCGCCCTCCGGCGGCTCGACACCCGCCTCGGCGGGACGGTCACCTCCGCGGACGGCCGTCGCGCCTGGACGGTGGTCGGCGTGGTCGAGTTCCCCGACCAGCTGAGCCCCCTGGTCGTACTGCCGCCCGGTCCGCAGGTCGACGAGGAGGCCACCTGGCTGGTGGACCTGCCGGGCGCCGTCGGCGAGGACCTGATCGGCCGGCTGAACGAGCACGGGTACGTGGTACAGGCCCGCGTTCCCGGGCCACCGACGGACGACGGCCGCACCCCGGGCGGGATCTCCTGGATGGCGTCGGTGGACGTGGCGGACGCGAGCGGGATCGTGCTGGTCGGCGGGCTCGCCCTGCTCGAGGTCGTACTCCTGGTCGGGCCCGCCTTCGCGGTCGGCGTCCGGCGGCGGCGGCGGGACCTGGCGCTGGTCGCGGTGGCCGGCGGTGACGACGCACACCTGCGCCGCATCGTCCTCGCGGACGGGATCGTGCTCGGAGCCGTCGGGGCCGGCGGCGGCCTGGCCCTCGGCGTCGCCGCGGCCGTCGCCGCCCGACCGCTGGTGGAGGAGTACGTCTTCGGGGAACGCTTCGGCGGTTACCGCACCCCACCCGCGCTGCTGCTGGCCATCGCCGCGGTCGCCGTGCTGGCCGGGGTGCTCGCCGCGCTGGTGCCGGCCTGGACGGCCGCCCGGCAGGACGTGGTGGCCGGGCTCGCCGGCCGGCGTACGCCACCGGCGTACCGGCGCCGGTGGCTGATCGCGGGGGTGACGCTCACCGCCGCCGGGGCGGTGCTCGCCGCCACCGGAGCGGTCGTGTGGACCCACCCGACCGTGATCCTCGCCGGTCTGGTCCTCGGCGAGCTGGGGCTGGTCCTGGCCACGCCGACGCTGGTCGGGCTGCTCGCCCGCGTCGGCCGCGTCCTGCCGCTGGCACCGCGGATCGCCCTGCGGGACGCCAGCCGCAACCGGTCGTCGGCCGCCCCGGCGATCTCGGCGGTGATGGCGGCGGTCGCCGGCAGCGTCGCCCTCGGCGTGTACCTGGCGAGCGACGAGGCCCGCAGCAACCAGTCCTGGCGCCCGGCCCTGCCGGCCGGGACCCTGCTGGTCACCAGAGTCGAATCGCCGGAGCAGGCCGCCACCCGGGTCACCGGCCCGGACGGGGCGGTCGGCCCGCCCGAGAGCGCGGTCGCCGCCGCGGCCCGGACCCACCTCAATGGCCAGCAACTGGCGCCGCTGGTGGAGGTCGGGTGCGCGGCAGCGGCCGACCCGTGCCAGGTCGCCCCGGTGCTGCCGCCCGACCGGGCCTGCCCGTGGCCGGCGGGCGGCGGTCTCACCGAGGCGGACCAGCGGCGGGCCCGGGCCGACGAGCGCTGCCGGCGCGGACCGGAGGACCCCTGGGGCCCGCACGTCGTCGTCACCGTCGACGACGGCCGCACGCTGCCGCTGCTCACCGACGCCACGGCGGCCGAAGCCGCGGAGGCCGCGGCGGTGCTGCGCGCCGGCGGCGCGGTGGTGACCGACCCGCGCTACCTGGTGGACGGGCGGCTGGAGATCGTCGTGCGCGACGGCGCCGACGCCGCCGTCTCCACCCGCGCGACCGTGCCCGGTTACGCACTACGCACCCACCGACTGGCGATGGACCGGCTGCTGCTTTCTCCCGGTGCGACCACCCGCCTCGGCGTGACCGCCCAGCCGGTCGGCTGGGCGTTCGCCACGGAGCACGCGGCCGACCGGGACCGTCGGGACCGGTTCGTCGCCGCGCTGCGACCGCACGGGACGGTGTCGGTCGGCTACGAGGAGGGTCCGCCCGCGAGCGACACCCGTCCCCTCCTGCTGCTGCTCGCCGCGGCCTCGGGCGTGATCACCCTCGGTGCCGCCGGGGTGGCGACCGGGCTCGCCGCCGCGGAGGGGCGCGCCGACCTGTCCACGCTGGCCGCCGTGGGCGCGGCACCGGCGGTACGCCGGATTCTCTCCCTGTGCCAGGCCGGGGTGATCGCCGTCCTCGGTTCGGCCCTCGGCATCGTCGCCGGCCTCGGATCCGCCCTCATGATCCTGATCGCCACCAACCGGCGGTACACCGACAGTTGGCCGGTCGGCGAGCCGTACCCCCTGGTCGTGCCCGGCACCACCCTCGCCGTGCTGGTGGTGGTGCCGCTGGTGGCGATGCTCGGGGCGGGCCTGTTCACCCGCTCCCGGCTACCGGTCGAACGCCGTCTCGACTGAGCGGTGACCGCGCCACCTCACGGCGGCCCCCGCCACCCACCGGGCAGCGGGGGCCGGCGGTCCCGGGGGTGCCCTCCCGGCCGCCGAACCGGCACACTGTTCCCGTGTCCGTACTGGGAACCCTCACCCGCCGCGTCGGTCACCACCGCTGGTTCGGCGCCGCCGCCCGCCTGCTCGTCCCCGCCGACCGCGTCGTCGGACGCCTCACCCGGGGGCGCGTCGTCGCCCTGGGGCTCATCCCCTCGCTGGTCATCACCACCACCGGCCGCCGCTCGGGCAAACCCCGCAGCAACCCCCTGCTGTACGTGCCGGACGGCGACGGGTACGTGGTGATCGGGTCGAACTGGGGGCAGACCCATCAGCCCGGCTGGGCGTTGAACCTGCTCGCCGACCCGATTGCCGAGGTGGACGTCAAGGGCCGCCGAATCCCGGTACGCGCCGACGTCGCGGAGGGCGCCGAACGGGAACGGCTCTGGCAGCTCCTGGTGACCGAGTGGCCGGCGTACCGCACGTACGTGCGGCGGGCCGGCGGCCGCGAGATCCGCATCTTCCGGCTCGTGCCCACCGGGCCGGGCGGACCGGCCGGCGCGAACGGGAGCGCGTAGGGCCGGTGCCGACGTCCCTGGCCGAGCCTGCGGCGGGCACCAGCGACGACGGTCGGCGCGTCCCGCGCCGGCAGGTCGGGACACGGCCTAGGGTGGTGCCCGTCCGGCGGTGGCCGAGGTCCGGCGGGACGTGAGGTGAGCGACGTGCACTCCGAGGACGGCGAGGCGTACCGGGACGATCCACGGTGGACCGTCGCCGAGCGGGTGGCGGAGGCGGTGCGCCGGCGGTTCCCGGCGGACGTCCTCGCGGTGGCGGTGCACGGCCCCCTGGCCCACGGCGACGACGACGGTGGCGGGGACAGCGAGGTCGGCCTGCTGGTCGTCACGTACCGTCCCGGCGGCCCGCCCGCGGCGACCCGGCGGGTGGACGGCGTGCTCGTCGACCTGACCGTCGCCGCCGCCGACGACTACCTCGACCGGGCTCGGGCGATCAGCCCGCTCTGGCCGCTCACCGCCGACCGGTACGTGACCACGCGCGCCCTGCACGACCCGACCGGCTGGTTGCGCAGGCTGCGCGACGAGCACCTCGGGTGCCTGGCCCGGGCCCGGCCGGCCGAGTTCAGTACCGCGGCCCGGCAGGCCTGGTACCGGGGCAGCGCGGCACACGCGCGGGCCCTCCGGCTGGCCGAGTGGTACGAGACCGACCAGGCTCTGCTCATGCTCGGCGAGGCGCGGCTCGCGGCGTCGACGGTGAGCGGCCTGCTCAGCCGCACCTACTTCCGTGACCCTGGCGACGCGGTGCGCCGGACCGGGCTCGCCGGTGCCGACATGACCGAGGTGGGCACCGTGCTCGCCAAGCAGGCCGAGGAGCTGGCCGCGCGCGGTCGCCCCGTGGACGGCACGGTGGACGACCTTCTCGACGGCTGACACCGCGATGTGCCGGCGCGACGGCTGACACCGGGGGTGCCGGCCGGCCCGGCCGGCGCGCGCCGGCCTACAGCCCGCCCTGGACGCCGATCAGCGTGCCGATGGCGTACGTCGCGGCGGCGGCCAACCCGCCGAGCAGCAGCTGACGCAGGCCGCTGGACCACCAGGGCCGGTTGGTGAACGTTGCGACGACCGCCCCGGCCAGGAAGAGCCCGAGGCCACCGACGCCCAGCGCCAGCCACAGACTGGTGAGCCCGAGCAGGTACGGCAGCAGCGGCACCAACGCACCGGCCGAGAAGAACAGGAACGACGAGACCGCCGCCGCCCACGGGCTGGGCTGGTCGTCCGGGTCGACGCCCAACTCCTCCCGGACGTGCACCCGCAGGGCCTCCTCCGGGTTGCGGCGTACGGCCTCGGCGACCTGCACCGCGAGATCCCGGGGCAGACCCCGGGCGACCCACGCGTCGGCCAGTTCCCGCGCCTCGGCCTCGGGGTGCCGTTCCAGCTCCCGGCGCTCCTTGGCGACCTCGGCGGCCACCTGCTCGTTGGCGGAGCGGACGCTCGTGTACTCGCCCAGCCCCATGGAGATGGCGCCGGCCACCAGGCCGGCGGTGCCGGTGAGCACGACGGTCCGCGGCGACACGCCGCCGCCGCCCACGCCCGCGATCAGGGCGATGTTCGTCACCAGGCCGTCCATCGCACCGAACACCGCCGGCCGCAGCCAGCCGCCGGACACGTCCGCGTGGTGCGCCTCGCGCAGCGCCGCAGGGGTGTCGGTCACGGCAACGTCAGGATCTCGTGACCGTCCTCGGTCACCACGATGGTGTGCTCGAACTGGGCGGTCCACTTCCGGTCCTTCGTCACGACCGTCCAGCCGTCGTCCCACATGTCGTACTGGTAGGTGCCGAGGGTGATCATCGGCTCGATGGTGAACGTCATGCCCGGCTCCATCACGTCGGTGGGGCGGGGGCTGTCGTAGTGCGGCACGTAGAGCCCGCTGTGGAAGGACTCCCCGATGCCGTGGCCGGTGAAGTCACGGACGACGCCGTAGCCGAAGCGCTTCGCGTACGACTCGATCACCCGGCCGATCACGTTGATCTGGCGGCCCGGGGCGACCGCGCGGATGCCCCGCATCATCGCCTCGTGGGTGCGCTCGACCAGAAGCCGGGCCTCCTCGCTCACCTCGCCGACGCAGAAGGTGGCGTCCGTGTCGCCGTGCACCCCGTTGAGGTACGCCGTCACGTCGACGTTGACGATGTCACCGTCCTGCAGCACGGTGGAGTCGGGGATGCCGTGGCAGATCACCTCGTTGAGGCTGGTGCAGCAGGACTTCGGGAAGCCCTTGTAGCCCAGTGTCGACGGGTAGGCGCCGTGGTCGCAGAGGAACTCGTGCACCACCTTGTCGATTTCGTCGGTGGTCACGCCCGGCTTGCAGTGCTCGCCCGCGAGCTGGGTGGCGTGCGCCGCGAGGCGCCCGGCGATCCGCATCTTCTCGATGGTCTCCGGGGTCTGCACGTGCGAGCCACGCCACTCCTGGGGACGCTTCTTCCCCACGTACTCGGGCCGGGGGATGTGGGCGGGCACCTGCCGCCACGGAGAGAGCGTGCCTGGGGTCAGCGGCGCACGGGCGGTCATGCCGCAAGCCTATCGCCGCGCTGTCGGGCGGCCCCCGCCACCGCCGGTCACGGCCGGTTGTTGCCCCGCCTGGTCGGCTGTGCCATGGTGTCTGCGTGGATCAAGGGGGCGCGCCGCCCGTCTTCTCCGCGAGCGCGGAGCTCGACGGTGATCACCTCCACGTGGTCGTGACCGGCGAGGTCGACATGGCCACGGCCGACACGATGCTCCAGACCGCCCTGCGGGAGCCGGCCCGGCGGGTGACGCTCGACCTGCGGGCCGTCACGTTCTTCGACTCGGCGGCGATCCACGCGGTGGTCCGCCTCGCCCAGAAGTTCCCGGACGCGCTCACCGTGCTGCCGTCCCGGCAGGTCGCCCGGGTGCTGGAGATCTCCGGCCTGGGCGGGCAGGCCTGGTACCGCTCCCCCTGACGAGGCGCCCCGGCCAGGGACCGTGACGCGGGTCCCACGCCGTGTCCCGACGTGGCCGGGGCTGAAGCGGGGCCCTAGCTCTGCAGCCGCCGGCGCAGCGTCACTTCCGTCCCCTCGTCGGTACGGCGGACCGACAGCTCCCCCAGTGCCCGGATCAGCGACAGCCCACGACCCCGGAAGCCCGAGCCGCTCGACTCCCGCCACCGGCCGCTGTCGCGGACCGTGGCGACGACCGTACGGTCCTCGATGGTGACCTCGACGCCGATCGTCCGCTCCGCCGGCTCGACGGGGTGCTCGATGGCGTTGGCCGCGGCCTCGGAGACGGCCACCGTCAGGTCGAACAGGTCGGTCTCACCGACGGAGTGGGCGACGAGGAAGTCCTCCAGCCGCTTGCGGAGCACGCTCAGCCGGGTCGGGTCGGCCGGGAGCCGCAGGGCGAACCGGTTGAGTTCGGCGGCCTCCAGCGCGAGGACCGCGACGTCGTCGCGGCGGGGCCGCTCCGCGACCCGCTCGACGACCGCGTCGACGAGGTCGGCGACGTGCTCGCGGGGCGTCGCCACGTCCCGCCGCAGCAGCGCCAGCGCCGCGTCGATGCCGTGGTGCCGGTCCTCGATGAGGCCGTCGGTGTACAGCAGCAGCCGGCTGCCCGGGGCCAGCTCACCGTCGACGGTCCGGTACGCCGTGTCCGGGATCGCTCCGACCGGCGGCCCCAGGGCCCGGTCGTGCAGGAACGCCACGTCGTCTCCTCGGATCAGCAGGGGGGACGGGTGGCCGGCGCTGGCGTACCGGAGCCGGCCGGTGCGGGGGCTGAACGACAGGCACACCACGGTCGCGAAGGAGCGGCTCTCGGCGGAGCCCACCAGCCGGTTCAGCCGGGTCAGGGAGGCGCCGGGGTCGAACCCCTCCAGCACGTACGCCCGCAGCGCGTTGCGGAGCTGGCCCATGACGGCGGCCGCCCGGACGCCCTTGCCGACGACGTCGCCGATGACGAGCACGAGCGTGTCGTCGCCGAGCGGGACCACGTCGTACCAGTCGCCGCCGACCTCGACGTCGGCGGTGCCCGGCAGGTAGCGGCTGGCGACGACGGCGCCCGGCAGCTGCGGCAGCGAGTGGGGCAGCAGGCTGTGCTGGAGGGTGGTGGCGATGCGGTGTTCGGCCTCGTAGAGCTGGGCGTTCTCCAACCGGACGCCGACCAGGCGGGCGAGCTGGGTGAGCGCCGCCTCGTCGGTCTCCCCGCCGTCGCCGTCCGACCGCCAGACCCGCAGGTCGCCGAGCTGGTCACCGGCGGTGTCGGTCAGCGGCAGGACGAACGACGGGTCGAGGGCGGTCACGCCGCCGGCGTCGGCCTCGTACCGGGCGTCGGGCGTGCTGACCACGACCCGGGCGGCCTCGGCGAGGCTGAGCGCGTGCCGGGCGGCGACCTGGAGCACGTCCCTGGTGGAGCGGGCGGTGTTGACCGCCACCGCGGCGTCGGCCAGCGCTCGGAGCCGGCGGATGATCTGGCCGCGCAGCTGGCCCAGGTCGACGTTCGCCCGGACGCGGGCGATCAGCTCCTGCCCGGAGAAGGGCTTGGTCAGGTAGTCGTCGGCGCCGACGGACAGGCCGGCCACCGCCTCGGCGGAGCCGGCCCGGGCGGACAGCAGCACGATCGGCACGTGCCGGGTACGCGGGTCCGCGCGGAGTGCCGCGACCAGCCCGAAGCCGTCCAGGCGGGGCATCATCACATCGGTGAGCACCAGGTCGAACGGGCTCTCGACGGCCGTCCGCAGCGCCTCCACGCCGTCGGCGGCCGTGACCACCTCCCACGAGGGGGCGAGCAGCCGGGTGACGTGTTCCCGCAGGTCGGGGTTGTCGTCGGCCACCAGGATCCGCCCGGCGGCGGCCCCGCCGGCACGCGCCCCGGCGGCAGGCGCCCCGGGAGCGGCGGCGCCGGTTCCCTCGGCGGGCGCGCCGGCCCAGAGCGCGGTCTCGGCCACGTGCAGCTCGGCCTGCGCCAGCTCACTCGGGAAGGCGTCCTCGGCCTCGGCGATCCGCTCGGCGGGCAGGTGCGCCGAGCCGAACGGCACCGTCACGGTGAAGGTGCTCCCCTCGTCCACCGCGCTGCGCACCTCGACCCGCCCGCCGTGCATCTCGACCAGCTCCCGGACCAGGGCCAGGCCGATTCCGGTGCCCTCGTGCGTCCGGGAGCGGACCCCGGGCACCCGGTGGAACCGTTCGAAGACGTGCGGCAGCTCCTCCGGCACGATCCCCACGCCGGTGTCGGCGACCTCCAGTTGGGCCGCGCCGCCGACCGGCCGGACCCGGACCCGGATCTCGCCGTCGAAGGTGAACTTGACGGCGTTGGACACGAGGTTGAGGACGATCTTCTCCCACATGTCCCGGTCGACGTGCACCGGCGCGGGCAGCGGCGGGCAGTCCACCATCAGCCGCAGGCCGGCCCGCTCGGTGGCGGAGCGGAAGGTGCTGGCCAACCGGGACGTGTACCCGGCCAGGTCGGTCGGCTGGTAGCGGGCGGCCATCCGGCCGGACTCCAGCCGGGAGAAGTCGAGGACCGTGTTGACGAGCTTGAGCAACCGGAGCGCGTTGCGGTGCATCATCGTCAGCCGGTCGGTGTACGCCTCCGGCAGCGCCCGGTCGGCGAGCAGGTCCTCCAACGGGCCGAGCACCAGCGTCAGCGGCGTACGGAACTCGTGGCTGATGTTGGCGAAGAAGTTGGTCTTCGCGCGGTCCAGGGCGGCCAGTTCGGCGGCGCGGGCGCGTTCCTGCTCGTACGCCCGCTGCTTGTCGACCGCCCGCGAGATCTGCCCGGCCAGCAGGTCGAAGAAGTTGCGGTACTCGTCGGTGAACTGGAGTCGGGGCGAGATGCCGACGACCAGTGTGCCGACGATCTCGTTGGTGGCGGTGATCGGCAGCACCAGCGCCCGGTCGGCGGCGGTGACGCCGTCGAGCAGGTCCGCCACCGGGACGCCGTCGCGGGGGTTCGCGGCGGCGAGCTCGGTGAGCAGGACCGGGGACGGTGGGGTCACCGACGCCGGGTCGACGCCGCTGCACCCCGACAGCTCGAGTCGGCCGGCGTCGTCCCGGAGGTGGATCAGGGCGAATGGGATGTCCGCCCGGTGCCGGTCGAGCACCCCCGCGGCGCTGCGGCCCAGCTCGGCCGTGCTGGTGACCTCGGTCAGCTCACCGCCGAGTTCGGCGAGGGCCCGCAGGCGCCGCTCGCCCAGCACCCGACCGGTCGTCTCGGACACGATGCAGAAGACCCCGGCCACGCGCCCGCCGGCGTCGCGGACCGGGTCGTAGGAGACGTCGAAGTACACCGTCTCCAGGAATCCGTGCCGGTCGATGACGAAGGGGTGGTCCTGGCCGTAGTACGGCTCCCCGGTCGTGCGGACGTCCGCCAGCACGGGGCCCAGGACGTCCCAGGTCTCCGCCCAGTGCTCGCGGGCCGGCTGCCCGATCGCGTCCGGGTGCTTGGCGCCGATGGTCGGCCGGTAGGCGTCGTTGTAGAAGGCGCGGTTCTCCTCGCCCCAGAAGATGACCAGCTGCGACCGGGACGCGAGCATGGTGCTGATGGCATGGCTGAACGCGGACGGCCAGGTGTCGGGTGTGCCGAGCGGGCTGGTGGACCAGTCGAAGCGGCGCAGCCGCTCACCCATCTCGCCACCCGCCGCGAAGGCCGCCTCGAGCAGCGGGGGCAGAGTCCCGTCCATGGGACCCCCGGAGGAGTGTCCCCGCTTCCCGCCCTCCTGGGCCGAGCTCATGCAGCCTCCCGATCCGGCCGTTGCCCGCCTCGGCCCGATGACCCATCGGGCGTGCCCGCCTTGGTACCCCGACGGACCAGCAACGTAACGCACCGGGCGCGTCGGACGCTGATGGGCCGGCCGCCCGGGGACGGCGTGCAGGACTAACCGGGGCCGGCCGTCACGCGGGACCCCGCCGCCGCCCGCACCAGCGCGGTGATCGGCCGGGGGTCGGGCTCCTCCTCCGGATGCCACTGCACCCCGAGCAGGAAGGAGCGGCGGCGGTCCTCCACCGCCTCCACGACGCCGTCGTCCGACCACCCGGTCACCATCAGGCCGCCCGGGTCGGCGACCCCCTGGTGGTGGTAGGAGTTCACCCGGTCGACCCCGGCCATCACGGTCGCCGCCAGGCTGCCGGGCGCGAACCGCACGGGATGCGCCCCGTACACCCCGGGCGCGGGGCGATGGCGCTCGTGGCCCACGACGTCGGGTAGGTGCTGGTGCAGCGCGCCACCGGCGGCGACCACCAGCAGCTGCATCCCCCGGCAGACGCCCAGCACCGGCAGGTCGACGGCGAGCGCACCGGTGAGCAGGGTCAGCTCCCCGGCGTCCCGCGCCGGCCGGGGATCGGTGCGCGGTGCGGGAACCTGGCCGTACCGGGCGGGGTCGACGTCCGGCCCGCCGGCCAGGACCAGCCCGTCCAGCACGCCCAGCACGTCCGCGTCGAGGTCGTCCGGGGGCAGCAGCACCGCCCGGCCGCCGGCCGCGGTCACCGCCCGCACGTACGCCTCCGGCACCAGCACCGCCGGCACGTCCCGCCACGTCGCCCAGCTCGCCGGCTCGACGTACGCGGTGACGCCGATCAGCGGCCGGGTCACAGCGGCGTCACGTACGCGCCGGTGATACCGCCGTCCACGACGAACTGCGCCGCGGTCATGAACGAGGCGTCGTCGCTGGCCAGGAAGGCGACCGCGGCGGCGATCTCCTCCGGTTTCCCGAACCGCCCCATCGGCACGTGCACCAGCCTCCGCGCCGCGCGCTCCGGATCCTTGGCGAAGAGCTCCAGCAGCAGCGGGGTGGCGATCGGCCCCGGGCAGAGCGCGTTGACCCGGATCCCCTCCCGGGCGAACTGCACGCCCAGCTCCCGGGTCATCGCCAGCACGCCGCCCTTGCTCGCCGTGTACGCGATCTGCGAGGTGGCCGCCCCCATCAGCGCGACGAACGAGGCGGTGTTGATGATCGACCCCTTGCCCTGCCGCCGCATGTGCGGGATCACGTACCTGCAGCACAGGTAGACGCTCGTCGTGTTGACCCGCAGCACCCGCTCCCAGGCGTCCAGGCCGGTCTCCAGGATGGAGTCGTCGTCCGGTGGGGAGATGCCGGCGTTGTTGAACGCCACGTCCACCCGCCCGTGCCGGGCGACCACACCGTCGAAGAGCTCCCGGACGGCCGTCTCGTCGGCGACGTCGGCCGCGACGAACTCACCGCCGACCTCGTCCGCGGCCCGCTTGCCCGCCTCGGGGTCGATGTCCACGCAGACGACCCGGGCGCCCTCGGCGGCGAACCGCCGCACGGTGGCCAGCCCGATCCCGCTGCCCGCTCCGGTGACCACGGCCACCCGGTCCGTCAACCGTCCCTGCACGGCGTCACTCTCCCGTCGCGATGAACACGTTCTTGACGTCGGTGAAGGAGTGCAGCGCGTCCGGGCCCAGCTCGCGGCCCAGGCCGGAGCGCTTCATCCCGCCGAACGGGGTCCAGTACCGCACCGAGGAGTGCGAGTTGACGCTGAGGTTGCCCGACTCCACCGCCCGCGCCACCCGGATCGCCCGGCCCACGTCCCGGGTCCAGATCGAGCCCGACAGGCCGTACTCGGTGTCGTTGGCCAGCCGGACCGCCTCGGCCTCGTCGTCGAACGGCAGCACCGACACCACCGGGCCGAAGATCTCCTCCCGCCAGTGCCGGTCCGTTGGTGAGTCGGCGAGCAGCACCGTCGGGGCGTACCAGAAGCCCGGGCCGTCCGGTCGGGAGCCGGTGAAGGCCACCTTCGCGCCGTCGACGTACCCGGCGACCCGGTCGCGCTGGCCGGCGGAGATGAGCGGGCCCATCTCGGCGGTGTCGGCGGCCGGGTCCGCCACCCGCAGTGCCCGCACGGCGGGTTCGAGCAGTTCCAGGAACCGGTCGTACACCGGGCGCTGGACCAGGATCCGCGACCGGGCGCAGCAGTCCTGGCCCGCGTTGTCGAAGACGGCGTACGGTGCCGTCGCCGCCGCCTTCTCCAGGTCGGCGTCGGCGAAGACCAGGTTGGCGGACTTCCCGCCCAACTCGAGCGTCAGCCGCTTCACCTGGGCGGCGCAGCCGGCCATGATCCGGGTGCCGACCTCGGTGGAGCCGGTGAAGCAGATCTTGCGGACGGCGGGATGGGTGACGAACCGCTCCCCGACCACCGAGCCGGCGCCCGGCAGGACGGTGAACACGCCCTCCGGCAGGCCCGCCTCGCGGCCCAGCTCGGCGAGGCGCAGCGCGGTGAGCGGGGTCAGCTCGGCCGGCTTGAGCACGACGGTGTTACCGGCGGCGAGGGCGGGTGCGAAGCCCCAGGCGGCGATCGGCATGGGGAAGTTCCACGGCACGATCACCCCGACCACGCCCAGCGGCTCGTGGAAGGTCACGTCGAGCCCACCGGGGACCGGGATCTGGCGCCCGGTCAACCGCTCCGGCGCGCCCGCGTAGTAGTCGAGCACGTCACGGACGTTGCCCGCCTCCCAGCGCGCGTTGCCGATCGTGTGCCCGGCGTTGCGCACCTCCAGCCGCGCCAACTCCTCCACGTGCTCGTCGACGAGCGCCGCGAACCGCCGCAGCACCCGCGCCCGCTCCCCCGGCGCGACGTTCCGCCACGCCTCGTACGCGGCCGCGGCCCGCCCGATCGCCGCGTCGACCTCGTCCAGGGTCGCCCCGGGAACAGTGGCGATCCGCTCCCCGGTTGCCGGGTTCACCACGTCCGTCACGCGCCCCGCCCCTCCTCTCCTCGTCGATCTTGCGGTTCCCGCCCCGACGGGTGCCGCGCGTCGTCACGAACCGGGGGCCGACAGTGCGAGATCACGGAGGGCCGTGGGTGGCTACAGACGTTCGAAGCCACGGAACAGCTCCCAGTCCGTCACGGCGGCGTCGTACGCCGCCAGTTCCACCCGGGCCTGGTTGGCGTAGTGGGCGACGACCTCGTCGCCGAAGGCGTCCCTCGCCAGGCTGGAGGTGCGCCACAGGTCGTGGGCCTCCCGGAGGGTGCCGGGGACCCGCTCGGCCCGGATGTCGTCGTACGCGTTGCCGGTGCACTCCGGACCCAACTCCAGCTTCTGGTCCAGGCCGTGCACCGCGCCCGCGACCAGCGCGGCGATCGCCAGGTACGGGTTGACGTCGGCGCCGGGCACCCGGTTCTCCACCCGCATCCCCGCGCCGTGGCCGACCAGGCGCAGCGCGCAGGTACGGTTGTCGGTGCCCCAGCGCAGCGCGGTCGGGGCGAACGACCCCGGCTGGTAGCGCTTGTAGGAGTTGACGTTCGGGGCGAAGAGGAGACTGAACTCCCGCATCGTGGCCAGCAGCCCGGCGAGCACCCGCTGCCCGGTCGGTGACAGGTGGGCCGGCCCGTCGCCGAGCATCGCGGACCGTCCGTCGGTGTCCCGCAGCGAGAAGTGGATGTGACAGGAGTTGCCCTCGCGCGCGTTCGGCTTGGCCATGAAGGTGATCGACATGCCCTCCTGGGCGGCGATCTCCTTGGCGCCGTTCTTGTAGATGACGTGGTTGTCGGCGCAGGTCACCGCCTCGTCGTACCGGAAGGCGATCTCGTGCTGGCCGAGGTTGCACTCGCCCTTGGCGCTCTCCGGCGTCAGCCCCGCCCCGGCCATCTGGGTGCGGATGCGCCGCAGCAGCGGCTCCACCCGGGCGGTGCCGAGCAGCGAGTAGTCCACGTTGTACTGGTTGGCCGGGGTGAGGTCCCGGTACCCGCGCCGCCAGGCCTCCTCGTACGAGTCCCGGTACAGCACGAACTCCAGCTCCGTGCCCGCGTACGCGGTCAGCCCGTACGCGGCCAGCCGGTCGAGCTGCCGGCGGAGGATCTGTCGGGGTGAGGCGACGACCGGGCCGGAGCCGTCCAGCCACTCCAGGTCGGCCAGGGCCATCGCCGTGCCCGGCTGCCACGGCACCCGGCGCAGGGTCGCCAGGTCGGGCACCATCGCGAAGTCGCCGTAACCCCGTTCCCAGCTGGACATGGCGTACCCGTCGACGGTGTTCATGTCGACGTCGACGGCGAGCAGGTAGTTGCAGCCCTCGCTGCCGTGCGCGACCACCTGGTCCAGGAAGTACGGCGCGTGGAACCGCTTGCCCTGCAGCCGCCCCTGCATGTCGACCAGGGCCAGCACGACGGTGTCGATCTCCCGGTCGGCGACGGCGACCCGCAGCTGTTCGAGAGTGAGCGGAGCCTTCCTCATCTGCGAGCCTCCATAGGAAAGGTCTACTACCGAACCTTTGCATTCGTCAATGGCCGGGCCGTCTCAGGTGAGCAGCGCGCGCAGCAGCTCGGCGGTGCCGTCGCAGTGCTCCTCCATCACCTCCCGGGCGCCGCCCGCGTCACCGGCCAGGATGGCGTCGACGATCCGGGCGTGCTGGGCGTCGGAGTGGTCGAGGTTCCTGGTGATCACCGGGATCGCGGCGAGGAGCCGGTCGAGGGTCAACTGCACGTCGGCGACGGCCGCGGCCAACGACGGCGAGCCGCTGGCCGCGGCGATGACCAGGTGCAGCCGGGAGTCCGACACCCGGCGGGTGGCCGGATCGCGGTCCCGGGAGGCGGCCAGGGCGCCGACGAGGTGCTGCCGCTCGGTGGCCGCCAGGCTGCGGTTGGCGGCCAGGGCCGCCGCACCCGACTCCAGCACCCGCCGGAAGTCCAGCGCGTCGTGCAGCCGGTCGCCCATCTCGCGGGCCAGCTCGCCCGCGTCCGGCCGGCCGCCGGCCTCGGGTGCGGGCTGCGTCGAGCGGACGAACGTTCCGCCGGTCCGCCCCCGGCGGGACTCCAGGTATCCGGCGTCCCGCAGGGCCGCTATCGCCTCCCGCAGGGTCACCCGGCTGACCTGGAGCCGCTCCGCCAGTTCGCGTTCGGCGGGCAGCCGCTCGCCGACCCGTACCATGCCCAGCTTGATCGCCTGGACCAGCCGGGCGACCGTGATCTCGAAGGCGTTGCCGCCGCGTACCGGCCGCCACACCGGCAGCGCCGGCTCGGGCTCCGCCCTCGCCTCCCGCGCCCACGCCGCACCGACGCCCGGCTCGGCGGCGCCGGCACGGATCGCCCTCAACCGTCCCTCCACGTGTCCAGGGTGGCGGGTGCCCCGGAGCACCCGCCACCCGGGCGGCACAGGCCCTACTCGGTCGGCTCGGTGACGGGCTCCGCGCCGGTCGCCGGCCTGGGGATCGCCGGGTCCGGCACGTTGTGGCGGGGACCGGTGAACCAGTGCCGCGCGCTGAGCACCCACCACAGCCCGGCGCCGCCGAGTACGACGCCGACCGCGACGATCGTGTAGTTGAAGGTGGTGGCGGTGACGGGGCTGCTGGTCGGAAGCACGAACAGCACGCAGATGATCGCGACCCAGACGATCGCGATCCACCCGACCGCCGCGCTCCACCGGCCCAGGTTCCACGGGCCGACCGCGAAGTCCGGCGTGCGCCGGCGCAGGAAGACCGGCGCCACGTACGCGATGTACAGGCCGATCACCGCGATGGACGTGGCCGCGAGATACGCCGTGGTGTTCCAGAGCGACGGCAGGACCAGCAGCGACGAGCAGGCGACACAGAGCCAGATCGAGTTCGTCGGCGTGCCGGTGCGCCGGTTGACGCGCTTCCAGATCCGGGAACCGGGCAGCGCGCCGTCGCGGCTGAACGCGTACGCCATCCGCGAGTTCGCCGTGACCGACGCCATGCCGCAGAAGAACTGGGCGACCACGCAGATGAAGAGCAGGAACGTGCCGAGGTCGTCGCCGGCGGCGTCGATGAAGATCTGCGCCGGGGGCAGACCCAGGTCGGTGGTCCGCTGCGCCTCGTAGTCCTGGATCGACCAGGTGATGGCGAACAGGAGCACGAAACCGGCGATGACCGAGACCACCACCGACATCACGATGCCGCGGGGCGCGGACCGTGCCGCGTCGTGCGTCTCCTCCGCCACATGGGCGCTGGCGTCGTAGCCGGTGTACGTGTACTGGGCCATCAGCAGACCGATGAGCACCGCGTACCCGGCCGCGCCGGCGAAGGTGAAGCCGGTCTCGTTGCGCACCTCGAGGAAGACCTCGGAGATCGGCTTGTGCTGGTCCGGCACGATCGCGAGCACGGCGACGATGACCGCCACGCCGACCAGGTGCCACCAGGCGCTGATGTCCGACAGGACCCGGACGAGGTTGACGCCGAAGGTGTTGAGCAGGCCGTGGGCGACGATGATGACCAGGAAGATCAGGAAGGTCCGTTCGGCCGTCACCTCCATGTCGAACGTGAGGCTCAGGAACGCCGACGTGGTGATCGCCGCCCCGAAGTCGATCGCGGCGGTCACCGCCACCTCGCCCAGGAAGTTGAACCACCCGACGAACCAGGCCCACGCGGCCTTGTTCCGTTTGGCCAGCGCGGCGGCCCACCAGTACAGCGCTCCGGCCGTCGGGTAGACCGAGCAGATCTCGGCCATGGCCAGCGCCACGAAGATCACCATGACGCCGACGAAGAGCCAGCCCAGCGTGATCGCCAGCGGGCCGCCGGCCGTCATGGCGATGCCGTACGAGGTGATCGCGCCGGCCAGGATGGAGATGATCGAGAACGAGACCGCGAAGTTGGAGAAGCCGGACAGCTTCCGGCGCAGTTCCTGCTGGTAGCCCAGTTGGGCGAGCCGTTCCTCGTCGGTGAGCGGGGCTGGTCGGGGCACGCCGTCCTGGATCGTTGAGCTCATCGATGCCTCCTTGGACCGCCGGAATGAAGGCTGTGACGTACGCCACTTCTGACCGGATGATGGGCCCACGCCCTGAAGCAGGTCAATGGAGATCGACCAAAAATCGTTCAGGACCAGACCATTAACCGATGCCGGCCACCCTGCCCCGCCGCCAAATTACGTTGCCGATCCGGCTGCCGCGACCGCATGCTTGACCACGTGACCAGGCCCGATCACAACGGGCCACCACCGGGCGCTCGGCAACGCCCGGTCCGCGGCGGCGCGGGGCACCCACCATCTCTCTCTCACGCACGGCGCTGCGCCGTGCCCGACGGGTCCCCGCGCCGCCGCCCTCCCGGCCGCGGCCCGCCGCTCAGGCGAACAGCAGGCCGGCCACCCAGAGACCGGCCACGGTCAACCCGGCGAGGAACTCCACCAGCATCGAGAGCCCGGCCGCCTTGAGCGCCTGCACCGTGGCCGGCCACGCGAGCGCGTTGCTGCCCAGCCGCAGCCGCTCGGCGCCCCACACCCCGGCGACGAAACCGAGCAGCAGCCCCACCACCGGGATCACGAAGAAGCCCACCACCCCCAACAGGCCGCCCGCCAGCAGCGACGACGTGGGCACGCCGCTCTGCTTGAGGTTGCGCCCCGGCCAGGCGTACTTGACCACCGCCCCGCCGGCCGTCACGACCGAGGCGAGGGCGAGCACCACCCACCGCCCCGGCCCGGCACCGCCGAAGACGGCCCAGACCAGCACCCCGCCCCAGCACAGCGGCAGCGCCGGAAGGCCCGGCACCACCACCCCCGCCAGGCCGGCCAGGATCGCCAGCCCGGCGACCAGCGTGACCACCGCCTGCGTGTCCGTCAGCCCCACGCCGCCACTCTCCCGCACGCCGGGCGGGCCGCCGCGCCCGGCACCCGGCCACCGCGCCCCGCCAGGCCCCGCGCCGAGGCGCCGGCCACCCGGCCACCACGCCCACCCGGGCGTACGCCCGTCACGTCCCCTCCCCGCGGAGCCGGGCGGTGATCTCGGCCGCGGGCGCCGGCGGACCGAACCAGCGCCCCTGCCCGGTGTCGCAGCGCAGCGCCCGCAGCCGTTCGGCCTGCACCTCGGTCTCCACCGCCTCGGCCGTCACCCACAGCTCCAGGGCGTGCGCCAACCGGACCAGGGCGTCCACGATCCGCTCGTCCCGGTGGCCGGCCACCGCCTCCGGACCGTCGCCACGGATGCCCTCCACGAACGGACCGGCGAGCTTCAGGCAGTGGATCGGCAGCCGGCGCAGGTACGCCAGGTTCGAGTACCCGGTCCCGAAGTCGTCGATCGCCAGCCGTACGCCCAACCCGGCCAGGCGGTGCAGCGACCGCAGCGGCTCCCCGGCGGTCCCCATCACGGCGCTCTCGGTCAGCTCCAGCTGCAACAGCCCGGCGGGGAGACCGCTGCACGCCAGCGCGTCGGCGACCGTGTCCACGATGGCCGGGTCCTCCGCCTGCCGGGCCGCGAGGTTGACACTCACCACCAGCTGGGCCTCGGGGAACGCGCTCCGCCACGCCTCCGCGTCCCGGCACGCCCGCCGCAGCACCCACTCGCCGAGCTGGACGATCAGGCCGGTCTCCTCGGCCAGGCCGATGAACCGGTCCGGGCCGACCAGGCCCAGCTCGGGATGCTGCCAGCGGACGAGCGCCTCGACGGCCACCATCGAGCCCTCCAGCAGGGACACGATCGGCTGGTAGTGCAGCACGAACTCGCCCCGGTCCAGGGCCGCCGGCAGCCCGGCGACGAGCGCGGAACGGGCGATGTCCCGAGCGCTGCGCTCCGGATCCCACACCGCCCACCGGCTCCGCCCCTCGGCCTTGGCCCAGTACAGCGTGGTGTCGGCGGCCTTCATCAGCTCCGAAGCGCTGGTCGCGCCGACCGGGCACTCGACGATGCCGACACTCGCCGAGACCGCGAGCTGGTGGTCACCGATGCGGACCGGGGCGGCGACAGCGGCCAGGGCGGCCTCGGCCACCGCCACCACGTCGTCGATCTCCTCCGCGTCGTCGACCAGGATGACGAACTCGTCGCCGCCCATCCGGGCGACCAGATGGCCGCGACCGGCGACGCAGTCGGCCAGCCGGCGGGCGATCGCCATCAGCAACTGGTCGCCGAGGTCGTGGCCGAGGCTGTCGTTGACCGCCTTGAAGCCGTCCAGGTCGAGGAAGCAGAGGCCGACGCGGCGCTCGGCGTCGGTGGTGTCGAGGACCAGGGCGAGGGTCTCGAAGAAGAGGGTGCGGTTGGGCAGGCCGGTGAGCGGGTCGTGCAACGCCTGGAAGCGGAGCCGCTGCTGGAGCTCGTACCGCTCGGTGATGTCCTCGACCATCGCCACCGTGAACCGGGGGCGGCCGTCGTCGTACCGGATCAGCGAGACGGCCAGGTCCGTCCAGACGACGCTGCCGTCCTTGCGGTAGTAGCGCTTCTCGACCCGGGCGGAGTCGTGTTTGCCCTCGATCAGCTCCTGGTACAGCTCCCACATGCCGGCCGCGTCGTCGGGGTGGAACAGCGACGCCACGTTGATCTGCCGCAGCTCGTCGATGGAGTAGCCGAGCATGTCGGCGAAGGCCTGGTTGACGTCGATGATCCGACCGTCGACGCCGGCGATGCCGATGCCCATGGCCGCGCCGGTGAACACCGCACGGAAGCGGGCCTCACTGTCGCGCAGCGCCTGCTCCACCTCGTCCCGGGCCTGCCAGGCGGAGCGGGCGATCCGCTCCTGCTGGGCGAAGGTGCGGTCGCGCAGCGCGCGGGCGAACCCGGCCGCCAGCGCGCCCTGCGTCGCGGCGACGCGGTCGGCCGTCCCGGCCGTGGGCGCCCGGTCGGGCAGCACCTGGGCGACGAAGCAATCGCCGAGGGCCCGCACGGACCAGTCGAGCACACCCGGCTCGGTCAGGTGCGCCTCGACCAGCGCCCGACCGACGTCGGCGGCCGGGCGGGTCGAGAACGGCTCGGCGAGCAGAGCCCGCGCCAGCCGGACGGTGTGCAGGTGCAGCAGCCGCTCCGTCTCACCGGCGCTCATCGGCACGAAGCCGAGCCGGCGCACGGCACGGGCCCACTCGGCCGCGTACCCCCGGGCGCCGGCCCGGCTGACGTCGTGCCCGCCCGGCTCCGGGACGGCGGCCACCTCGATCAGCCGGCGGGCCGGTCGTACCGGGCCACACCGCCGAACGCGCCGAACTGCTCCGGCTTGTCGTCCACGTCGGACGGCGAGTCGGGCCGCCACAGCGGCATGTGGACGACGCCCGGCTCGAGGATCGTCCAGTCCCCGAAGAAGCCGGTGATCTCGGCGCGGGAGCGCAGCGTGATCTCGGTGTCGGTCCGCGCCGACAGCCGCTGGGCGTCGAGCATCTCCTGCGGCTGGTCCTCGTACGTGGAGTGGGAGATCACGAGGTGGCTGCCCGGTGCGGCGGCGGCCCGCAGCGTGGCCAGGATGTCGCCCGGCCGGTCGGCGTCCGGGATGAAGTGCACCACCCCGGCGAGCAGGATGCCGAGCGGCCGGTTGAAGTCGAGCAGGCCGGACTCGCGGGACTCGGCGAGGATGCGCTCCGGCTCCCGCAGGTCGGCGTGGACCACCCCGGTCAGGTCGTTGCCGACCAGCAGCTCCCGGCTGTGCGCCACGGCCACCGGGTCGATGTCCACGTACACCACCCGGGCCTTCGGGTTCGTGGACTGGGCCACCTCGTGCACGTTGCCGACGGTCGGGATGCCGGAGCCGATGTCGAGGAACTGGTCGATACCGGCGTCCAGCAGCACGCGTACGGCGCGGCGGAGGAACTCCCGGCCCGCGCGCATCGTGCCCGCCAGGTTCGGCGTCATGCTGGCGATCTGCTCGGCGAGCTGCCGGTCGATCTCGAAGTTGTGGGCACCGCCCAGGAAGTAGTCGTACACCCGTGCCGCGCTGGGCCGGGAGAGGTCGATCTCGGCGGGAAGTCCGTCCGGCATCTGCACTGTGCTGCACCCCAAGTCGTCGCCGCGGTGCGGGAGGGAACCGGTGTCGGGGCGCGTGCGGACACACGGAGGCCCACCGGCCGACCCGCGGGTCGTGTGGTGCCCACCACTCTAGGCCCGCCCCACCCGGTACGGGAGATCCAAGCCGGACGACGTCGCCCGCCGGCCCCCGCCGTCACCCAGCGGAACCGACCGACCACAGTGGCCGGTGGTCACCGTACCGCGTCCCCCGGCGCCCGGCGGACGCGGTACGGCCGGCTCAGCCGGCGGCCTCCAGCAGCAGCGAGATGCCCTGGCCCACGCCGACGCACATCGTGGCGAGCGCGCGCCGGCCGCCGCGGCGACGCAGCTCCAACGCGGCGGTCAGGGCCAGCCGGGCGCCACTCGCGCCGAGCGGGTGCCCGAGCGCGATCGCGCCGCCGTTCGGGTTGACGTGCTCGGCGTCCTCGGGCAGGCCCAGCTCGCGCAGCACGGCCACCGCCTGCGCGGCGAACGCCTCGTTCAGCTCGACCACGTCCACGTCGCCCAGCGCCAGGCCGCGCCGGTCGAGCAGCTTACGGGTGGCCGGCACCGGACCCACCCCCATGATCCGCGGGGGTACGCCGGCCGCGGCGGCGCCCGCCACCCGGGCCAGCGGGGTGAGCCCGTACCGGGCGACCGCGGCCTCCGACGCGACCAGCAGCGCCACCGCGCCGTCGTTGACGCCCGAGGAGTTGCCGGCGGTCACCGTGCCGCCCTCGCGGAACGGCGTGGGCAGCGCCGCGAGCTTCTCCAGCGACGTCTCCCGAGGGTGCTCGTCGACCTCGACCAGCTTCGTCTCCCGCCGGCCGGCGGGGGCGGTGACCGGCACGATCTCCTCGGCGAACCGGCCGTCGGCCTGCGCCTTCGCGGCCCGCTGCTGGGACCGGAACGCGAACCCGTCCTGGGCGGCACGGTCGACGCCGTACTCGGCGGCCACGTTCTCCGCCGTCTCCGGCATCGAGTCGATGCCCCAGCCCCGCTTCATCAGCGGGTTGACCAGCCGCCAGCCGATGGTGGTGTCGTACACCTCGGCGGTGCGGGCGAACGCGGTCTCCGCCTTGGGCAGCACGAACGGCGCCCGGCTCATGCTCTCCACGCCACCCGCCACCACGAGGTCGGCCTCGCCGGCGACGATCGAGCGGGCGGCGGACGCGAGGGCGTCCAGGCCGGAGCCGCAGAGCCGGTTGACGGTGCTGCCGGGCACCTCCTCGGGCAGGCCGCCGAGCAGCGCCGCCATCCGCGCGACGTTGCGGTTGTCCTCGCCGGCCTGGTTCGCGCATCCGAGGACGACGTCGTCGGTGCGGGCCCAGTCCACCGACGGGTGGCGGGCGACCAGCTCGCGGATCACGTGTGCGGCCAGGTCGTCGGGGCGGACGCCGGCGAGCGCGCCGGCGTACCGGCCGATCGGGGTGCGGACACCGGCCACCAGGTATGCCACGGTCATCGCGAGTCCTCTGGGGGTGGGAAGGGTGGGGTCGGAGCGCCCGCCGGGTCGCGGCCGGCGTTCCGGGGGCCAGGATATCCGCGCGCGGACGGGATAGGTTGACGGCATGGCCCGGGCCCAGTTCAGCGCAGAGACCAGTCGCGGTGGCGAGTTCGTACGCCAGCCCAACCGGTTCACCGGTCGGGTCACCCCGCATTCCACCTCGGTGCCGGGTGGTGGGCCGGACGACCAGGACCGTTGGCCGGTGGAGCCGGGCCGCTACCGGCTGATCTGGTGCCGCGCCTGTCCCTGGGCGCACCGGGCCCGGATCGTCCGCAGCCTGCTCGGGCTGGACGACGTGATCTCCCTCGGCACCGTGGACCCGATCCGGGACGAGCGGGGTTGGCGGTTCACCCTCGACCCGGACGCGTTCGACCCGGTGCTCGGGATCGGCTACCTCTCCGAGGCGTACCTGGCGAGCGACCCCGACTACACCGGCCGGGTCACCGTTCCGGCGCTGGTCGACACGCTCACCGGTCGGGTGGTCACCAACGACTACCCGCAGCTCACGCTCGACTTCTCCACCGAGTGGCGACGTTTCCACAAGCCGGGGGCGCCGGACCTGTACCCGGTGGAGCTGCGCCCGGAGATGGACGCGCTGATGGCGGAGATCCACCGGGACGTCAACAACGGCGTCTACCGGTGCGGGTTCGCCACCTCCCAGTCGGCGTACGACGAGGCGTTCCGGGCGCTCTTCGCCCGGCTGGACGCGCTGTCGGAGCGGCTGGCCGGCCGGCGCTACCTGATGGGCGACTCGATCACCGAGGCCGACGTCCGCCTGTTCACCACGCTGGTGCGCTTCGACGTGGCGTACCACGGGCACTTCAAGTGCAACCGGCAGAAGCTGACCGAGATGCCGGTGCTGTGGGCGTACGCCCGGGACCTGTTCCAGACGCCGGGCTTCGGCGAGACGGTGGACTTCGACCACATCAAGCGGCACTACTACGCCACCCACAAGATGATCAACCCCACCGGGATCGTGCCGCTGGGTCCGGACCTCGCCGGCTGGACGACGCCCCACGGACGTGGCTGACCGGCGCCGGGGCACCGCGACCGCCCGCCGGCCCCCGGCCGGGTCCGCCGCCGTGGGCACTCGCCGGGCGGCTGCCGCGGCGGTCGCGGCCGGCAGCACCGTCGCCGGGGTCGCCGCGGTGACCGTCGCCGTGGTCGCCGGTCCCGGCCCCGGTCTGACCGGGTACGTCAGCGAGGCCGGCGTGGCCGGCAGCGCGTACGCCCCGGCGTACCGGATCGGGGTCTTCGCCCTCGCCACGGCGTTGCTGCTGCTCGCGGCGGCGCTTCCGGCGGCGCTGCGGCCGGCGGCGGCGCTGCTCGCCGCCGGTGGTCTCTGCACCCTGCTCTCCGGCGCGGTCACGTGCAGCGCCGGCTGCCCGTTGCCGCCGTTCGAGCGGGCCACGGTGGCCGACCTGGTGCACGGCGGGGCCAGCATCGCCGCGACGGCGGCGGTGGTGTTCGCGATGCTGGCGGTGCTGCTCTCCCCCGCCGCGCACCGGCCGCTGCGCCGGATCGCCGGCGTGGGCGTCGCCCTGGCGCTGCCGCTGTCCGGGGCGATCGGCCTGGCGATGCTGACGGTCGGCCGGAGCGGCCTGGTCGGGGTGCTGGAGCGGCTGCTGCTGGCGGTGGCCGCCGGCTGGGGTCTGGCCACCGCCGCCGCGCTCGGCGCGGCCCGGCGGTGAGGAGACCCGGGCTGTAAGGAGCGTCACCCAAGTCGGTCCTTCCAGCCGTGCGTGCGCCGCGAGTAGCGTCGGCCAACGATGACCAACGTCTGGAACCTCACCGTGCGCCTGTACGTCGACCTCCGACTGCAGGCCAGCGGCGTCTGTCCGGCGCGGCTTCTCCCCTGACGCCGCCCTGACCGACCCCCTCCAGACTTGGACCTTCCGTGCGCAGAGTTCCCTTTTCCATGCAGATCCTGCTCGGGCTCGTTCTCGGCGTGGCGCTCGGCTTCCTGGCCCGCGCCAACGACCTGACCTGGCTCGCCAGCACCCTCGACACCGTCGGCGGCCTGTTCGTCCAGCTGCTCAAGCTGGCCGTGCCGCCGCTGGTCTTCACCGCGATCGTGGTCAGCGTGGTCAGCCTGCGGGGCGTGACGAACGCCGCCCGGCTGGCGCTGAAGACCCTGCTCTGGTTCGGCGTGACCGCGCTGGTCGCGGTGGGCGTCGGCATCGGCCTCGGCGTCCTCACCGACCCCGGCCGCGGCGTCACCCTGGACACCGCCGCCGCCACCGCCCCGAAGAAGACCGGCTCGTGGACCGACTTCCTCACCGGCATCGTGCCGACCAACCCGGTCGGCGCGTTCGTCGAGGGCAACGTGCTCCAGATCGTCTTCCTCGCCCTCGTCGTCGGCGCCGCCGCACTGCTCGTCGGCCCGGCCGCCGAGCCGTTCGTCGCGCTCAACCGCGCGCTGCTGGAGATCGTCCAGAAGGCGCTGTGGTGGGTGATCCGGCTCGCCCCGATCGGCGCCCTGGGCCTGATCGGCAACGCCGTCGCCTCGTACGGCTGGGACCTGCTGGCCCCGCTCGCGCGCTTCACCACCGCCGTGTACGTGGGCTGCGCGATCGTGCTGTTCGTCGTCTACCCGCTGCTGCTTCTCGGCGCCGGCCGGCTCAACCCGCTGCGCTTCTTCGCCGGCGCCTGGCCGGCGATCGAGCTGGCGTTCGTCTCCCGCTCCTCGGTGGGCACCATGCCGGTGACCCAGCGCTCGGTCGAGCGCCTCGGCGTCCCCCGCGAGTACGCCTCCTTCGCGGTGCCCTTCGGGGCCACCACGAAGATGGACGGCTGCGCGGCGATCTACCCGGCCCTGGCCGCGATCTTCGTGGCACAGGTCTTCGGGGTGGACCTGGGCGTCACCGACTACCTGCTGATCGCATTCGTCTCCGTGGTCGGCTCGGCGGCGACCGCCGGCCTGACCGGTGCGATCGTCATGCTGACCCTGACCCTGAGCACGCTCGGCCTGCCGCTGGCCGGCGCGGGCCTGCTACTGGCCATCGACCCGATCCTCGACATGATCCGGACCGCCACCAACGTGACCGGTCAGGCGCTCGTGCCGACGATCGTCGCCGCCCGGGAGGGCACCCTCGACCGGACCGCGTACGACTCGGCCGGCCGGCGCGCCGCCGTCGAGCGCGAACCCCGCCCGGCCCGGGACGAGGACCTGGCGCCGGTCCCGGCCTGACCATCCCGTCCGCGACGGAGGGCACCGCACCGGTGTCCTCCGTCGCGCAGTCGAGAGGATGACGAGATGAGCACCCTGTTCACCCCCCTCGCCCTGCGCGCGGTGACGCTGCCCAACCGGGTGGCCCTCGCGCCGATGTGCCAGTACACCGCCGGCCCGGACGGCCTGCCGACCGGCTGGCACCTCGTGCACCTCGGCACCCGGGCCGTCGGCGGCGCCGGCCTGGTCCTGACCGAGGCCACCGCGGTGCTGCCCGACGGGCGGATCAGCCCCCAGGACACCGGCCTCTGGTCCGGCGCGCACGTCGACGCGTGGCGGCCGGTCACCGCGTTCGTCGCCGCGCAGGGCGCGGTGCCGGCGGTGCAGTTGGCGCACGCCGGATTCAAGGCCTCCACGTACCGGCCGTGGGAGCCGCGACGGGGTGGCGTTCCGGACACCGAGGGTGGCTGGACCCCCGTCGGCCCGGGCAACGAACCCTTCGTTCCCGACTACCGGCGTCCGACCGCGCTGGACGAGTCCGGCATCGCCGCAGTGGTCGAGGCGTTCGCGGCGGCGGCCGGTCGCGCCGTCGACGCCGGCTTCCAGGCGGTCGAGATCCACGCCGCGCACGGCTACCTGTTGCACGAGTTCCTGTCGCCGCTGACGAACCACCGCACCGACGGGTGGGGCGGCGACCGCGCGGGCCGGATGCGCCTCACCCTGGCCGTGGCGCGGGCGGTCCGCGCCGCCGTCGGCGAGGACCTGCCGGTGCTGGCCCGGATCTCCGCCACCGACTGGGTTGACGGCGGCTGGTCGGTCGACGACAGCGTCGTCCTCGCCGGCGAACTGGCCGCCGCCGGCGTCGACCTCGTCGACTGCTCCTCCGGCGGGGCGTCCCCCGACGCGACGGTGCCCGTCGGCCCGGGCTACCAGGTGCCCCTGGCCGCCCGCATCCGGCGGGAGGCCGGCGTGGCCACCGGCGCGGTGGGGCTCATCGTCGAGCCGGAGCAGGCCGAGCAGATCGTGGCGGCCGGAGAGGCCGACCTGGTGCTGCTCGGCCGGGAACTGCTCCGCGACCCGTACTGGCCGCACCGCGCCGCCGCCAAGCTCGGCACCACCCCCACCTGGCCCTCCCAGTACCTCCGCGCCACCTGACCCACCCCCACCCGCCCCACCCGGGTTGATCATGAGGTTAGCGGGTGGTTCTGCCCGATTTGACCCCGCTAACTTCATGATCGACGCAGCGTCGGGCGGGGGGTGGGGCGGGGGGTGGGGCGGGGGGGTGGGGGCGCGTCAGCCGGCCAGGTGGGACCAGGTTGGTTCCAGGTCGCGCCAGGGGCCCTGGGCGGCGACCCGGCCGTTCTCCAGCACCACGACGTGGTCGGCGCGGACCAGCGCCGCCCGTTTCGACGTCGAGCCGACCACCGTCACGCCGTGCCGGCGCAGCGCCTCCCAGAGCGCCAGCTCGGTGGTGACGTCCAGCGCGGACGACACGTCGTCGGCCACCAGCAGCTCGGTACGCGGTGCGAGTGCCCGGGCCAGCGCGAGGCGCTGGAGCTGCCCGCCGGAGAGCCGGGTGCCCTTGTGTCCGATCATCAGCCCCAGCCCGGCCCCGGACGCCGCGAGGTCGTGGTCGAGCTGGGCGGTCGACACGGCCGCGGCGGCGTCGACCGGATGGCCGAGGGTGATGTTGTCGGCGACCGTCCCGGACAGCACCCGGGGCAGCTGGCCGACGTAACCCACCTGGTGCGGACGCAGGAACAGCTCCGGTTCGGTGACCGGCTCACCGTTCCAGGTCAAACGACCCGTGTGCGGCGCGATCCCGGCCAGAGCCCGCAGCAGTGACGACTTGCCCGAGCCGACCGGCCCGACCACCAGCACGAGTTGGCCGCGCTCCACGGTCAGGTCGACGTCCCGCACGGCCGTCGTGCCGTCGGTGTGCCGGACGCCGAAGCCGGACAGCTCCAGCCGGCGCAGCGGGTGCCGCGGCGGCACGGCCGGCGCCGGTGCCTTCCCGGTGGCCAGGTCCACGTCGGGCAGGGAAGCCGAGTACGCGGCCACGCCGGCCATCGCCATCGTCCGGCGGGTCCACACCCGCGCGGACGGCACCTGCGAGATCAGCGACGCCGTGGTCCACGCGAACCAGCGCGCCGCGGCGAGCGTGGCCACGGCGACCAGGGTCGCCCCCGCCGACAGCGTGCCGGTCAGGAACAGCGCCCAGGCGCCGATCGGCAGCAGCCCGCTGACCAGCGACGGCGTCGACCGGGACCACACCTGCACGGAGATCTCCCGCCGCTGCCGCTCGCTGCGCGTCACGTCCAGGTCGGCGAGGTGGGTGAGCACCGGCCGGGTCGCGCCGGCCAGCTTCACCGTGCGGGCGGCGGACAGCGAGGAGACCAGCGCTGTCGCGAACGCCGCCCGCGCCGCCACCGTCTCCCGCGCGGTGCGCTCCAGGCGAGGGCCGAACAGCGTCGCCGCCAGCCCGGACACCAGCATCGTCCCGGCGAAGAACAGCCCGGGTACGACGCTGCCGGAGATCGCCGTCATCGCCACCAGCAGCACGAGTGCGGCCGCCTGGTCCAGCAGGTTGTCGGCCAGTTGCACGACCCGTTCGGTGTCACCGCCCTGGGCCACCACCTCGGCCGGGGTGTGCGTGCTGACCCGCCGGGGCCCGGTCTGCCCGTGCACGAGGCGCAGGCTGATCCGCAGCATCTGCCGGACCCACCAGCCCGGGAACCAGATGCTCGTGTACCAGGGGACGGGCAGCGTCACCAGCAGCCCGGCGGCGATGCCGAGCGCCGGCAGCCACGGGTCGCCGACGCCGTCGACCACGTCCGCCCAGAGCCACGGCAGCAGCGGGCCGTCCAGGCCGATCAGCACCAGCACCATGAACAGCGCCAGCGCCGCCAGCCCGTACCGCGGGTCGTTGAAGACCAGCCGCACGATCTCCCGCAGCGTGCCCGCGAACGTCGCGGTCGGCGGTGGCGTGCGGTCCTCGGGCGCGGCCCCCGCCGGTGGTGTGCGGTCGGCGGGCTCGGCGGACGGAGCTTGGTCCCCCGGCGCGTCCGGCTCCGGGCCCTCCAGCAGGTCGAGCCCGCCGCCGCGGCTGCGCGTGCCACCCCGGGCGTACGCGGCGGTGTGGCTGGTGGCGAGCAGTTCGGCGAAGCGCTCCGACTCCCGCAGCGGTCCCGCCTCGACCACCGCGCCGTCGGCCAGCACGACCACCTCGTCGCAGTGCCGCACCGAGGAGAGCCGGTGGGCGATGACGATGCCGATCCGGTCGCGCAGCAGCCGCTCGGTGGCGCGTTGCACGCGCGCCTCGGTGACCGGGTCGAGCCGGGCGGTGGCCTCGTCCAGGATCACCACGTGCGGGTCCCGCACCAGGATCCGGGCGAACGCGACCAATTGCTCCTGCCCGGCGGAGAGCACGTGCCCGCCCTCGCCGAGCCGGGTGTGCAGCCCGTCGGGCAGCTCGGCGATCCAGGCGGCGAGACCCAGCTCGTGCAGCGCGCGGGCCGCGTCGTCGAGCAGGCCGGAATCGAAGAGCGCGACGTTCTCGGCGAGCGTCCCGGCCAGGATCTCGGTGCGCTGCGGCACCACGGCGATCCACCGGCGGAGCTGCTCGACGTCGAGGTCGCGCAGGTCGCGGCCGCCGAGGAAGACCGTCCCCGCCGGCACGTCGACGGCCCGGGTGAGCACCTTGGCCAGGGTCGACTTGCCGGAGCCGGTGCGGCCGACCAGCGCGTACGAGCGGCCGCGGGTGAAGGTCAGGTGGACGTCGCGCAGGGCGGGCCCCCGGGTACCGTCGGCCACCGGGTAGCGGAAGGTGAGCCCCCGGACCGAGAGGTCACCGTCGAGCGGGGCCTGCCCGCCGGTGGGCTCCTGCGGCGAGTCCTCCAGCAGCTGCACGCGGCCCCAGGCGCCGAGCGCGTACTGCAGCTCGGGCACCATCCGGCTGACGTGCTCGACGGTGGCGCCGAACGCGATGGCGAGCAGCCACACCGCGGTGAGTCGGGCGCCGTCCATCCGGCCGGTGGCCAGTGCCCACGCCCCGGCGAGCACCACCGCCGCGATCCCCGCACGGGTGACCCCGGCCGCCACGGTCGTCACCTTCGCCGACATCCGCCAGACCCGCAGGCCGCGGGAGAGCACGGCCGCCGCCCGCGTGGCGTAGAGCCGGAGCACGTACGGCTGGGCGAGGCTGGTGCGGACGTCGTCCTGGCCGTGGATGGCCTCCTCCATCACCGCCGCCAGGTCGGACCAGGCCTCCTCCTCCGCCATCCGGGCCGGCACGATCCGGGCGGTGGGCCGGCGCAGGCCGACGACGAGCGCACCGGCCAGCACCAGCATGGTGACGCCGGCCGGCCACCACACGCCGATCGCGACGGCGGTGGAGAGCACACCGACCGCCAGCATCTGCGCGATGCGTACGCCCTGGGCCCGCACGGCGGCGGCGACCTGGTAGACGTCGCCGTCGATGCGGTCGAGCAGCTCACCAACCGGCGTCGTCTCCAGAGTGGGCAGGTCCTGCCCGAACGCGACCCGGCACAGCCGGCGCCGGACGGCGGCGGACCAGTCCGCGGTCACGCCCGCCATCAGCAGGCTGACGACGAGGTCGCTGACGACGGCGGCGACCAGCGCGGCGGCGAGGACGGTGAAGTATCCGGTGGACCGGTGCAGCAGGACCGGCCCGGCCAGGGCCGCGGCGGCCGCCTGGCCGCCGGCGCCGAGCACGACCAGGACGGTCACGATCGCCATGCGGCGGGGCGACGTGGCCCACATGTCGCGGAGCAGACGCACGGCGAGACCCCTTACGGCAGACGGTGGCGGTAGAACCAGCGTCGCCCGAGTCGACCCGGGCGATCAACGCATTTACCCGTCGATGCGTCGCCGCCTGGTGACGCGCGGTAGCGCGTTAACAGGGGGCCCCTCCTCTACCGCAGGCGTTAACAAGGGGCCCTTCCTTACACCTCGGCGACCCGTCGCACGATGGTGAGGAGGGCGTCCTGCACGTCCTCGAGGGGGCGGTCGGGCTGGAAGACGAGCCAGTCCACGGCGACCACCAGGCCGACGCCGAACAGCGCCGACGAGGCGGTCCGCACGTCCAGGTCCGCCGGCAGGTCCCCGCTGGCCACGCCGGCCCGTACGGTCTCGGCGATCACCTCGATCGCCTCGCCGCGCAGCAGCCGCAGGGTCTGCTGCCACTCCCGGTTGGTGCGCCACATCTCCGACAGCAGCAACTGGGCGAAGGCCCGGTAGCGGCGGATGTACTCCAGTTCGGCGCGCACCAGGGCGGCCAGCGCCTCGCGGGGCGGCAACCCGGCCACGGCGGCGCGGAACTCGGCGGTCAGCAGACCGATGCCGTGCCGCAGCAACTCCTCGAAGAGGACCGTCTTGGACTGGAAGTTGTAGTAGACGGTGCCCTTGGCGACGCCGGCGCGGGCGGCGATGTCGTCCACGGTGGTGGCGGAGTAGCCCTGCTCGGCGATGAGTTCCACGGCCGCCTCGAAGAGGCGCTGACGGGTATCCTCCCGCCGCCGGCTCCGTCCGTCCGCCACTCGCTCTCCCCCGTGCACTCCGCGCCGCCCCCAGCATCCTCACATGGCCAGCTCCGGGTGGAGGGTGGCCGGGGTCAGCCGGCGCGCCCGCCGCGCGGCGAGGCCGGTGAGCACGAGCGCGCCCGCCCCGAACGCGACCAGCACGAGGGCGCCGGTCACCACCGGCCCGACCGCCCCGCCGTTGATGGTGTGGCGCAGCGCCGTGACCAGGTAGCTCATCGGCAGCCACGGGTGGATCACCTGGAAGAAGCCGGGCGATGTCTCCACCGGGTAGGTGCCGCCGGACGAGGTGAGCTGCAGCATGAGCAGCGCCAGGGCGGCCAACCGCCCGGCCGGGCCGAGCTGCGCGCCGAGCCACTGCACGGTCGCGGTGAAGACGAGCGAGGCCAGCGCCAGCACCCCGAGGGTCGCGGCGGGCCGCGCCGGGTCCAGCCCGAGCGCCAGCGTCACCACCGCGAAGAGCACCCCGGCCTGGGCCAGGCCGATCGCCGCGGCGGGCAGCCAGCCCGCGAGCGCGACCCGCCAGGCCGCCGCACCGGACATCACGTGCCGCCGGTTGAGCGGGCGCAGCAGCAGGTACGTGATCATCGCGCCGACCCAGAGAGCCAGGCCGAGGAAGTACGGGGCGAAGCCCACGCCGTACGAGCCGGCGGCGTTGTGCGCGGTGCGGTCCAGCGCCACCGGATCCCCGAGGATGTCGGCGCGGGCGTCGGCGTCGTCGTACCCGGGGATCTTCCCGGCCCCGGCGGTGAGCCCGTCGGCGAGGTCGCCGGCGCCCGTGCCGAGCCGCGTCAGCCCGTCGGCGAGGTCCCCGGCGCCGCCCTCCAGCCGGACGAGTCCGTCGGCGAGCCGTTCACTGCCGGCGCCCAGCCGCTGGAGGCCGCCGTCCAGTTCCCGGGCGCCGCTGGCGAGGCGGAACAGCCCGCCGTGCAGCTCGTCCGCGCCGGTGGCGGCCGTGTCCAGGCCGTCCCGCAGCCGGGCACTGCCCTCGGCGAGGGTGGTCAGGCCGGTGGCCAGTTCGTCCACCTTCGCGCGGGCGGCGGCGACGTCGTCGGCGAGGTGCGGGGCGGCCGCCGCGATCTCGCGCGCGGTCGCCGCCACCGCCGTCATCCGCTCCCGCAGGGCGGCGAGGTCGGTCCGTTCCAGCCCGGCCACCACCGCCTCGGCCGCGGCGACCGCCTGGTCGGCGGCCCGGCGGGCGGCCACCACGGCCGGGTCGTCGGCCAGCTCGGGGTGGGCCGCGACCAGCGCGTCGAGCCGGTCGCGGACCGCCCGGGCGGCGGTCACCGCCTCCTCGGCCCGGGTGGGCAGCACGTCCAGCCCGGCAGCGAGGGCCTCGGCGCCCTCGGCCACGGCGGTCGCGGACGTCTCGATCAGCTCGGCGTTCTCCCGCAGCACCGGCTCGACCCGGCCGGCCGCGTGGTCGACCCGGTCGGCGACGGCGCGGGTGGCGGAGGCCGCCCGTGCCGTCCCGTCGGCGAGCTGCACCGCGCCGGTCCGCAACTGCCCGAGCCCGTCGGCCAGGTCACCGGCGCCGTCGGCACTCCGGTCCAGGCCGCCGGAGAGCTGGCCCGCGCCGGCCGTGGACGCGTCCAGGCCGTCGGCGAGCCGGCCGGCACCGCCCACGCTCCGGTCCAGTCCGCCGGCCAGCGTCCCGGCGCCGTCCGTGGCGCCGCCGAGGCCGTCGGCGACCTTCCCCGCGCCGTCGGCAGCGCGGGCCGTCTCCGACTTGAGGTCCGTGAAGCCGACCAGCATCTTCGCGAAGTAGCCCGCGGCGGTGCTCTCCCCGGCGGCCGCCCGGATCTCGGCGAAGGCCGACCGGGCGAGCAGCCCGGAGAGGTAGTTGGTGGAGTCGTCGCTGACCAGCTTCAGCCGCCCCTGCCGGGCCGGCCGCGCGGGGTCCGGGCCCGCGGCGAGGGTGGCGGAGAAGTCAGCCGGGATGGTGAACGCGAGGTGGTACCGGCCGCCGCGCAGTCCGGCGGCGGCGTCCTCGGCGTCGGTGACGTGCCAGCCGAACACCCGCCGGTCGAGCAGTTCGTCGGTGAGGTCCTGCCCGGCGTGCACGGCGCTTCCGTCGCTCGCGGTGGCCGGGCGGTCGGCGTTGACCAGTGCCACCGGGATGCGGTCGAGCTTGGTGTACGGGTCCCAGAAGGCGTACAGGTAGAGGGCACCGTAGAGCAGCGGGATGACGGTGAGCACGGCCAGCGCGGCCCGGGGCAGCCGGCCCCGCGTCATCCGGCGCAGCTCGAAACGGGCCAGTCGGAACACGCTCACGGGGTCACCTCGACGGTCTCGACGTCGGTCACGGAGGGGTCGCCGTCGCGGGGCGCGGGTTCGGCGGACGGCGCGGCTGTGGTCGGTGGCTGGGCGTCGGCGGGCGGCTCGGGCCCGGCGGACTCGGCGGTGGGCGCGGGTCTGGCGGACGGCGCGGCTGTGGTCGGTGGCTCGGGCCGGAGCGGAGCGCGGGTGTCGCGGGTGAGGGCGGTGGTGAGCGAGGGCACCGGCGGTGGGTCACCGAGGCGGTGCACGATCGCCGGGCTGTCCGGTTCGACGGCGCGGGCGGTGGCGATGACGGCGTAGCCCCGGTCGGCCAGGTGGCTGAGCGCCGTCCAGAGCCAGGCGCGCTCGGCGGCGTCCGACCCGGCGTCCACGTCGTCGGCGACGATCAGCGCCGGGCCGCTCAACGTGGCCAGGACGAGCCCCAGCACCTGACGCTGCAGCGGCGTCAGGTCCCGGCCCCGGGTGGCCGGGTCGAACGGCACGTCGTCGGTCAGCCCCGCGCCGGCGATCGCGGTGGCGAAGGCGTCCCGCCGGTACGCGCGCCGGGCCCGCAGGGCCGCCACCGGCACCAGTTGGCGACGCCGGTGCGGGACCGGCCCGAGGAGCAGCAGCCGCTCCCGGACGTGCTCGGCGACGGTCAGCGCGGGATCGGGCTCGTGCACGTCGGGAACGTGGCCGAGTGCGGAGGTGCCGTGTCGCAGCAACCGCCCGTGCGTGGTGGGGAAGCGCCCGGCGAGGGCGAGCAGCAGCGATGTCCGTCCGCTGCCCGGGGGCCCGACGACGGCGTGCAGGTCGCCGCGGGCGGCGGTCAGGTCGACGTCCCGGAACACCCAACCGCGCCGGGTACGCAGGCCGAGTTGGTGCGCCTCGATGACCGCATCCCCCACCAAGCACTCCTTGAACTGACCGGTCAGTACAAAAACATGCCCAGCATAGTCCCGGCCGTCCGATCCGGAACTCATCGGCCGACGTGATCCGGGCCATGCGGCCCGGCGCCCCGGGTGGCGGGCGTCAGAACAGCACGGTGGCCAGGGTGCCCACCGGGCGGAAGCCGCAGCGCTCGTACACCCGCCGGGCGGGCACGTTGAAATCGTTGACGTACAGGCTGACGGTCGGCGCGACGCGACGCAGCGCGTCCCGGACGACGGCCGCCATGGCGGCCGTGGCGATCCCCCGGCCCCGCCACTCCGGGGCGACCCAGACCCCCTGGACCTGCGCGGTCCGCCGGGTGACCACCGCCAGCTCGGCCTTGAACACGACGGCGCCGTCGACGAACCGCGCGTACGCCCGGCCGGCCCGGACCAGGTCCTCCACCCGGCGACGGTAACTACGTCCGCCGTCCTCGGCCAACGGCGAGACACCCACCTCCTCGGTGTACATCGCCACCGCCGCCGGGAAGAGCCGGTCCACCTCACCTCGGCGTACCCGGCGCACGTGCGGGTCGACCGGCACGCCGGGCACCTCGTCGGTGGCGAGCAGCGGCTGGTTGGGGCGGACGTCCCGGGCCGGACCCCAGGTCGAGGAGAGACGGTCCCACAGCCCGAGCACCGCGTCGGCCCGCCCGACGATCGAGGAGCAGAGCCGCTCCTCACCGGCGAGCAGGTCGGCGAACGCGGCGACGGCCGGCTCCGAGGCGAGCACCGGCGTGAGGTTGCCGCCCAGCCAGCAGAGCGACTCCAGCTGGCGGCGGTTGCCGTACCCGAGGACCCGCCCCTCCGCGCGCCACCAGGCAAGGCCCCGCGCGGCGACCCGCTCGGCGACCTGCGCACCCGCGTACGGGTCGAGGTCGAGCAGGCGCTCGACCGCGCGGCGCTCCGATTCCCCGAGTTGCCGTACCGGCGCCGTCAGCACGGCTACCAGCCTGCCAGATCGGCGGGGACCGCGTAGGGCGACCGGCTCAGCGGGCCGAACCGGGGACCGGCACCGACGACCAGCGGGAGCGGGCCGACCAGGTGCTCGACGAGACCCGCCGCAAGCTCCACGCCATCCTCGCCGAAACCGAGTGACCGGCGTACGGCGAAGGGGGCGTCCCGCGTGGGACGCCCCCTCCGTAGAACGGGTACGGCTGGCTCAGTGCACCGTCACGGTGGCGCCGCCGGTCAGGCCGCGCAGCTCCTCGGGCAGTTCGGCACCCATCTCCTCGGCCAGCCGGAGCGCCTCCTCGATGAGCGTCTCCACGATCTGCCCCTCGGGGACGGTCTTGATGACCTGGCCCTTGACGAAGATCTGGCCCTTGCCGTTGCCGGAGGCGACCCCCAGGTCGGCCTCGCGGGCCTCGCCGGGGCCGTTCACCACGCAGCCCATGACGGCCACCCGCAGCGGCACCGGCAGCCCCTCCAGGCCGGCGGTGACCTCCTCGGCGAGCTTGTAGACGTCGACCTGGGCGCGCCCGCAGGACGGGCAGGACACGATCTCCAGGCCACGCTCGCGCAGGCCGAGCGACTCGAGGATCGCCGCACCCACCTTGATCTCCTCGACCGGCGGGGCGGACAGCGACACCCGGATGGTGTCGCCGATGCCCTCCGCGAGCAGCGCCCCGAAGGCCACCGCGGACTTGATGGTGCCCTGGAAGGCCGGCCCGGCCTCGGTGACACCGAGGTGCAGCGGGTAGTCGCACTTCTCGGCCAACTGCCGGTACGCCCGGATCATCACCACCGGATCGTTGTGCTTCACGGAGATCTTGATGTCCCGGAAGCCGTGCTCCTCGAACAACGAGCACTCCCACAACGCCGACTCGACCAGCGCCTCCGCGGTGGCCTTGCCGTACTTCGCCAGCAGCCGCTTGTCCAGCGAACCGGCGTTGACGCCGATCCGGATCGGGACGCCGGCGTCACCCGCGGCCTTGGCGATCTCCTTGACCTTGTCGTCGAACTGCCGGATGTTGCCCGGGTTCACCCGGACGGCCGCGCAGCCCGCGTCGATCGCGGCGAAGACGTACCTCGGCTGGAAGTGGATGTCGGCGATGACGGGGATCTGCGACTTGCGCGCGATCGCCGGCAACGCCTCCACGTCGTCCTGGCTCGGCACCGCCACCCGGACGATCTGGCAGCCGGACGCGGTCAGCTCGGCGATCTGCTGCAGCGTCGCGTTGACGTCGGCGGTGAGGGTGGTGGTCATCGACTGCACGGACACCGGCGCACCGCCGCCGACCGGCACCGAGCCGACCATGATCTGGCGGCTCGCCCGACGCGGCGCGAGCGGCGGGGGCGGTACGGCGGGGATACCGAGGCTGACAGCGGTCACTTCAGGCACTCACCTTGAGAAGAGCGTGATCGGGTTGACGACGTCCGCGGTGATGGTCAGCAGCGTGAACGCGCCACCGATCAGGATCACCGCGTACGTGAAGGGCATGAGCTTGAGGTAGTCGACCCGGCCCGGGTCGGGGCGGCGCAGCCGCGCGTACACCCAGGAGCGGGCCCGCTCGAACCAGGCGATGGCGATGTGACCGCCGTCCAGCGGGAGCAGCGGCAGCAGGTTGAACACGCCGATGAAGAAGTTCAGCGAGACGAAGAGCATGAAGAACAGCAGCCACGCGTTGTTCTCCACCGCCTCGCCGCCCAGCCGGCTGGCGCCGACCACGCTGATCGGGGTGTCCACGTCCCGCTCCCCGCCGGTGATCGCGGTCCACAGCGCCGGAACCTTCTGCGGGATCCGCTTCATCGCCTCGAAGGTGTTCACCGCCATGGTCCCGGTGAAGTCGGCGGTCGCGCCGAACGCGGCCACCGGGCCGTACTCGATGCGGGTGGGCGTGCTGGGGACGAGGCCGACGCCGAGCGCGGCGACCGGCCCGACGGCGCCCTTCGGGTCGTCCAGCGGCGGGCGCTGGGTCTGCGCGAGCGTCGCCGTCGCGGTGCCGGGCTGGCCGTCGCGGACGTACGCGATCTGCGCCGTCCCGCCCGGCTTGAGCCCACGCAGGGTGGTGAGCAGGTCACCGTAGCTGGCGACCGGCGTGCCGTTGACCGCGGTGATCCGGTCGCCGTCGCGCAGCTGGGCCCGCGCGGCGGGGCTGGCCGGGTCGGCGGCGGTGCAGGCACGGTTGGCGTTCTCCGGCACGACGCAGTCGGTGAGCTGGATGACGGCCGGCTCCTGCCGAACCTGCGCCTCGGTGGTCGGGAACTTCGGGTTGGGCAGACCGGCCGTGACCGCGATGATCCAGAGGGCGACCAGGGCGAGGGCGAAGTGGGTGACCGACCCCGCGGACATCACGATCGTCCGCTTCCACACCGGGAACCGCCACATGGCCCGCGGCTCGTCGACCGGGTCCACGTCGTCGTCCTGCGGCGTCATCCCGACGATCTTGCAGAAGCCGCCGAGCGGGATGCCCTTGATCCCGTACTCCGTCTCGCCGCGCCGGAACGACCAGAGGGTCGGGCCGAAGCCGACGAAGTACTTGGTCACCTTCATCCCGAAGGCCTTGGCGGTGAGCAGGTGCCCCGCCTCGTGCAGGCTCACCGAGATCAGGATGGCGAGGGCGAAGAGCGTCACCCCGAGCAGGTAGGCCATCAAGCTCCTTCCACCGATCCCGCGATCATCGCCTGCGCGTGCCGACGGGCCCACGACTCCGCCGCGAGCACGTCCTCGACGGTACCTGGTTCGGCGAAGTCCGGAGCGTCCGCCAGCACCCGCTCCAGGGTGTCGACGATGCCGAGGAACGGCAGCCGCCCGGCGACGAACGCGGCGACGCACTCCTCGTTGGCCGCGTTGTAGATCGCCGGCCGGCAGCGGCCCGCCGCACCGGCCGCCTTGGCGAGCGCGACCGCCGGGAACGCCTCGTCGTCCAGCGGCTGGAACTCCCAGGTGTGGCTCTTTGTCCAGTCGACCGGAGCGGCGGCGTCCGGCACCCGGTCGGGCCAGCCGAGGCCGAGGGCGATCGGCAGCCGCATGTCGGGCGGGCTGGCCTGGGCGAGCGTCGAGCCGTCGGTGAACTCCACCATCGAGTGGATCACCGACTGCGGGTGGACCATGACGGTGATGTCGGCGTACGGCACGTCGAACAGTTCGTGCGCCTCGATCACCTCCAGCGCCTTGTTGACCATCGTCGCGGAGTTGATCGTGACGACCGGCCCCATGTTCCAGGTCGGGTGGGCGAGCGCCTGCTCGGGGGTGACCTGCGTCAACTCGTCACGTCGCCGGCCCCGGAACGGGCCGCCGCTGGCGGTGACGACCAGCCGCCGCACCTCGCCCCGGGTGCCGCCGCGCAGGCACTGGGCCAGCGCCGAGTGCTCCGAGTCCACCGGGACGACCTGCCCCGGCCGCGTCACCGCGGCCTTCACCAGGGGGCCGCCGGCGACGAGGGACTCCTTGTTGGCCAGGGCGAGCGTACGGCCCGCGCGCAGCGCGGCGAGGGTCGGCGCGAGCCCGAGCGAACCGACGACCCCGTTGAGGACGACGTCGCAGGGCCACTGCGCCAGCTCGGTCATCGCGTCCGGCCCGGCGACGATCTTCGGCAGCTTGAAGTCCCCGCTGGCCCAGCCGCGCCGGCTCGCCTCGGCGTAGAAGGCGAGCTGGAGGTCCTGCGCGGCGGACGCCTTCGCCACGCCGACCGCCTCGACACCGAGCTCGAGGGCCTGGGCGGCGAGCAGCTCGACGTTGCCACCGCCGGCGCCGAGGGCGACCACCCGGAACCGGTCCGGGTTGCGCCGCACGATGTCGATGGCCTGCGTCCCGATCGAGCCGGTGGAACCGAGCAGGACGAGGTCCCGGGGAGAAGTCACGACGCCATTCTTCCCCAGGGACCCTGGACGCCCGCTGGGAGCCTCAGCCCTCGCCGCCGGCCGGCTCCTCCGGCGGCGCCTCCTCGCCCAACAGGTCCGCAGGGTCGATGGTGAACTCGAAGGGTTCCCGCATGACGAATGTCGTGCCCGCGGCCGCCGCCGACACCGGCCGGTACTCGCCCTCGAACAGTTCGTACAGCGCGATCGTCGGGACCCGGTTCCGCAGATCGACACGGAGGAAGTAGGGAACCCCCACCCTGGCGTACTCGCGCGGCCGGTCGATGATGTCTTTCCGCCGATTCCGCGGAGACACGATCTCCCCGAGTAGCACGGCATGCGAGATGTCCATCGTCGTCCGGCCGCCACCGGGGACCTTCAGCACGACGATGTCGGGGATGAAGAGGTCGTCACCAGAGATGACATTCGTCTCGATGTAGAGCCAGAGCTTGGCACGGCGGGCCGCCTGCTTCAGCAGGTAGGCCAGGTCCAACTCGGCATCCTGATGGTCGTATCCGGCGTGTGGGGTCACGATCACGCTTCCGCTCAGGACCTCGACCTTGGGGCCGTTGGTCTCCGGCAAGAGGTCGAGGGCGAGCTGGGCCGTCCACGGCTCGTCGTGCCACCGCAGCACGTCGAACGACGGCTCGGTGGGCTCCGGCGCCGGCTCGGGCGCGAACGCGGCCTGGGCCATCGCAGGCTCACCCCCTCAGCGGACCATCCTGCTCGGCTCAGCCTAACCGCGCCGCCCCGGAAACCGGCACGTCGCACGCGGCGTCCGTCGATGCGGTACCGGCCGGGCACCGGACCGCCCGGTGGGCTGACGTGGCGGCCGGATCAGGCGGGCGGGGCGTCCAGGACGAAGGTCTCCACCTCGGTGCCGCCGTACCAGTCGGTGCGCCGGCCGACGTGGGTCATGCCGAGGCGCCGGCACACCGCCACCGACCGGTCGTTGCCCGGCGTCACCACCGCGTAGATCTCCCGGGTGCCGGTGGCGAACTCACGGGCGACCATCGCCCGGGCCGCTTCGGTGGCGTAGCCGTGACCCCACGAGTCCGGGTGCAGGTGCCAGCCGACCTCGATGTCGTCGGTGGGCGTGGTGCCGTCGGCGCCCGGCAGGGGCTTGACCAGTACGCTGCCGGCCACCTGGCCGCTGTCGCGTACCTCGATCGCCCAGATTCCGTACCGGCCCCCGAACGACGCGGACCGCTCCCGCCAGGCCCGTACCCGCTCGGCGGCCTGGTTCGGGTCGGTGAGGGTCCCCGCCCCGCCGCCGAGCCAGCGCATCACCTCGTCCCGGGAGTAGATGTCGAAGACCCTGGCCAGGTCGGCCGGCGAATCGGTCCACTCCCGGATCACGAGGCGGTCCGTGGTGACAACGGTCATGGCGGCCGAGTCTAGGACTGACGGGGTGGCCAGCGGGGAACAGGAACCCGATGGACGGCGGATGGCAGCGGACGAAGCGGATCGTCGCTGCCGCCTTCCGGCCGGTACGCGGGCGGGACCTGTCGCTGCACGCCGCCGCGATCACCTTCTACGGGGCGATCGCCGTGGTGCCCGTGGCCCTGCTGGCCATCTGGCTGACGGCGCTGGTGGCGGGGGCCGACCGGGTGCGCCGGCTCACGTCGTACGCCGTGGAGACCCTGCCGGACGAGATCGGCGCGCCCCGGGCGGTGGCCGCGCTGGTCGAGGCCGGGGTGAACCTCACGCCGTGGCTGGCGCTGGCCTCGCTGCTGCCGGCGTCGCTGTACGGCGAGGGCCTGCGCCGGGCGTTCGTCTCGGTCGCCCAGCTGCGCAACGGTGAGTCGCTGGTCGGCTGGCGGGGGCGGCTGCTGCTGCTCCCGCTGCTGGCGCCCGCCCCGGCTCTGCTGTTGTCGATCCTGCTCGCGCTGCCGACCACCACCGGGCTGGTCCGCGAGGGCGGCTGGGTGGGCGCGCTGGGGGTGGTGCTGTCGTTCCTGGCGACCTGGCTGGTGCTGACCCCGGTGCTGATGTGGGTGTTCCGGGTGGTCGGTCAGGCGTCGCCGGACTGGCTCTCCACCCTCGCCGTCGGGTCGTTCACGGCGGCGAACCTGTCCGGCTTCCTGCACGGCTTCGTGCTGTTCGCGTCGCTGCCGATCGACCTGGGTGCGCCGTTCGGCGGCTTCGACCCGGTCGGCGCCGGCGTGGCCGTCCTGCTGTGGCTCTACCTGTTCCACGTGATCGTGCTGGCCGGCTACTCGGCCACCCTGGCCCTCTCCCGCTGGCGCATCCGCCGCAGCGACCGCGGCGACCGCGTTGATCATGAAGTTAGCGGGCCGGAAAGCGCTCCCCCAACCCGCTAACCTCATGATCAACCAGGACTCGGGCGCGCGGGCGGGAGTCAGTGGCGGAAGGGGCCGCGGACCTCGTAGGTCACCCCGCCGCTGCCCGTCCGGTCGCCGCTGGTGCCGCGCTGGGAGGAGAAGTAGAGGCGGGTGCCGTCCGGGGCGAACGCCGGGCCGGTGATCTCGGAACCGCTCTGGTTCAGGATGCGCAGGAAGGGGGCGACCACGCCGGTCAGGGTGATCACGCAGATCTCCATGTTGCCGCCGTCCTCGGCCACGTACAGGTCCCCGCCCGGGGTGCCGGTGATGTTGTCCACCCCGGTCAGCGGCGCCGCGCCGGCGGGGACCAGCGAGTCGTCGTACGCGAGGTCGAGGCGCTGGTTGACCGCGTCGTACGCCCAGACCCGGTTGTCGCCCTTGGTGGTGAACCAGCAGGTGCCCCGGTTGTACCAGCAGCCCTCGCCGCCGTCGAAGTGCTTGGCCGCGCCGACCTGCCAGCGGGTGAAGATCGGGAAGCCGTCCCGGTCCGGAATGTCCCGCCAGGTCACCGGCCCGGCGGTCTGGTCCGCCGGCGCGCACAGCACCTGGAGCCGGCCGGTGCGCAGGTCGCCCCACGTGTCCGGGACGAACCGGTAGAAGCAGCCGTCACCCTCGTCCTCGGTCAGGTAGACCACCCGCCGGTCCGGGTCGCACGCGGCGGCCTCGTGGGTGAACCGCCCCATCCGGGTACGCTCCTCGGCCGACCGGCTGCCGTCCGGCCACGTCTCGAAGACCCGCCCGAGCGGCACCTCCTCGCAGGAGAGCCAGGTGCCCCACGGGGTGGCGCCGCCGGCGCAGTTGACGTTCGTCCCGCCGAGGATGCGGTACGCCGCGGCGATCGAGCCGTCCGCCCGGAACCGCACCGCCGACGCGCCCCCGACCAGCGGGATCTCCGAGTTGGACACGTAGATCCAGCCGTCGCCGGCCGGGAAGCAGGCCCCACCGTCGGGCGCGAAGTGCCACAGGTACGCGGTGCCGGGGACGAACTGGCCGGAGCGGGCGATCACCCGGCTGGTGAAGCCGGCGGGGAGCTGGATGCCGTTGGCGTCGGGGGCGAGCAGGTCCCCGTACGGGCCGGGGCCGGGCTGGGCGGGGGCGGCCAGGGCAGCACCGGCCCAGAGACTGCCGGCGAAGGCGGCGCCGCCGGCGACGGTGGCGCGCAGGACGGTACGACGGTCCATCGGAGAACCTCCCGGGCTTCACAATCGATGCCCCGTCGACGTTAGAGCCGGCGGGGCATCGACGGAAGACTATCCGGTGAACGCGAAATGACGCCTGCTCGGCGCCCGACCCGCGCCCCCCGCCCCTCCCTCCTTTCGTTGATCATGAGGTGAGCGGGTGGGTTGATCTCCCCGGCACCCGCCAACTTCATGATCGACGGGGTGTCGGCGCGGCTGAGCGCCGGTTAAGGTGCCGGGTATGGGTGGTGAGCAGGGGAACGGGGTTCCGCAGCGGGCCGACGTCGTCATCGTCGGAGCGGGGCACAACGGGTTGGTGTCGGCGATCCTGCTGGCGCGAGCAGGGCTGGACGTGCTCGTACTGGAGGCGGCCGACGTCATCGGTGGGGCGACCCGCACCGAGACGCCGTTCCCGAAGGTCCCGGGGCTGCGGCACTCCACCGGGTCGTACCTGCTCGGGCTGATGCCACCGGAGCTGCTCGCCACGCTCGACGTGCGCATCCCCGTGCTGCGCCGCGACCCGCACTACTTCCTGCCCACGCCGGGCGGGTCCGGCTCGCCGTACCTGCTCTTCGGCAGCGACACCGCCGCGACGCGCAAACAGCTCGCCGAGTTCTTCTCCCCCGCCGACGTCGCCGCCGACGACGCCCTCCAGGCCGAACTCGCCGCGCTGCGCGACGACCTGGCACCGGCCTGGCTGGCCGAGCCGCTGCCGGTCGAGGAGACCGCCGAGCGGTACGTGCGGCCGGCGCTGCGGCAGGTCTTCGTCGACCTGGTCCGCGGGTCGGTCGCCGACCACCTGGCCCGCTTCGAGTTCCGCTCCGAGCTGCTGGTCAGCATGTACGCGGTGACCGACGGCCTGTCCGGCCTCAACGCCGGCCCCGACGACCCCGGCACCGGGCACAACTTCCTGGTGCACAACATGTGCCGACTGCCCGGCTCGGACGGCACGTGGATGATCGCCGAGGGCGGCATGGGCACCGTCTCCCGGACCTTCGCCGAGGCCGCCCGGGCGGCCGGCGCGACGATCCTCGCCGGAACGCCGGTCAGCGCGATCACCCTCGACGGGGGTGCCGCGTCCGGCGTGGTGCTCGCCGACGGGCGGGAGGTCCACGCGTCGGTGGTGCTGGGGGCGTGCGACCCGTACCGGCTGATGGACCTGCTGCCCGACGGCGCGCTCCCGGCGCCGCTCACCGACCGGATGGCGGCGGTCCGCCGCCCCGGCACCACGCTGAAGCTCAACTTGGCGCTGACCGGGCTGCCGCGCTTCTCCTGCCTGCCGGCCGACGCGCCGAGCCCGTTCGGGTCGACCATCCACCTGCTCCCCGGCTCGGCCTCGCTGTGCGGCAAGGGCGGCGAGGCGCCGATGGCGGCGCTGCGCGCGATGTGGGCCGACGTCCAGGCCGGGCGCCTGCCGGAGGAGCCGACGATCGAGTGGTACCTGCACACCACCGTCGACCCGTCGCTGTCCGACGCGGCCGGGCACCACTCGTCGGCGCTGTTCGTGCAGTCGGTGCCGTACGAGCTCGCCGGCACCAGCTGGGACGAGGCCCTCCCCGGGTACGTGGAGAAGCTGGTCGCGATCTGCGAGCGGTACGCCCCGGGCACCGGTGACCTGATCGCCGACGCGGTGCCCCTGCCCCCGCCCGGCATCGAGGCGCACTTCGGCATCACCGGCGGGCACATCCACCACGTCGACAACACCGTCTCGTTCACCGACCGGATGCCGTACGCGACCGGGGTCGACGGCGTGTACGCGGGCAGCGCCGGCTGCCACCCGGCCGGCAGCGTCATCGGCGCCGCCGGCCACAACGCCGCCCGGCGCGTCCTCGCGGATCTAGGCCGCTGACCCCTTCTCCGGCTGGGTGGCGGCCCGCGGGTCGTCACCCGGGTCCTTCACGAGGAAGAAGCCGGCGATCACGAGGTAGAGGAGAAGGCTGAGGATCGGGTCGACGAAGACGACCGCGAAGGCGAACACGAAGAGCAGCGGACGCAGCCGCATCCGCCGCGCGAGCGTCCGGGCCAGCCTGGGATCCAGGTCCTCGTGGAGCAGCCGCCGGCTGCTGGCCCACCACCAGCTCAGGTTGAAGAAGAGCGCCTCACCGAGCAGGGTGCCCAGGTAGAGGGCGGCGGTCAGCCGCTGCTCGGCCACCTCGCCGCGCAGGTGATCCGAGAGCAGGTCGGCGGTGAACGGGATCGCGGCCACGAAGAGCAGCAGAAGCAGGTTGAACACCAGGAGCGTGTGGTCGACCCGCACCACGTACCGCCACATGTTGTGGTGGGCGAGCCAGATCTGGCCGGAGACCACGAAGGTGATCACGTACGCCAGGTAGGTCGGCCAGGCCTGGAAGAGCGCCTCGGAAAGCTGCCCCCCGTTCGCCCGGGCCGGGCCGTTCTGGAGCAGCTCCACGGCCATCACCGTCAGGACGACCGCGAAGACCCCGTCGCTGAACGACTCCACCCGGGAGCGGTCCCGCGCCATCTCGCCAGGCCGCAGGGTCCCTTCGGTTCCGGACCGCTTCCAAGGCACCACACCTGCATGGTCGCCCACCGGGGCGGACCAGGTGGATCAGCTGAGGGATTCGCCGGCCGGGGCGGGCGACTGCTCGTCGACGCGGTGGGCGCGGATCTTGTGGCCCACGCTGGTCAGGCAACGGCCGCTGGACAGGTCGAAGCGCCACCCGTGCAGCTGGCAGGTGAGCTGGTCGCCCTCGACGACGCCGAAGCGGCTCAGGTCGGCCTTCAGGTGCGGGCAGCGGCGCTGCACCACCCAGTCACCGATGGTGATGTCCTCCGCGTCGACGGCCCGCTCGTGCTCGTCGTACCAGCCCTCGGAGTACTGCAGCCGCTCCTCGGACAGGCACTTGAAGAACGAGTAGACGAACTCGTTGTACTGGCCGATGCGCGCCGCCGAGAACCGGCACGACAGGAAGAGCGAGTTGACCCAGTCCACCTCGCCGATGTGCAGCAGGTGCTCGATCAGCGCCCGCTCGGTGCGGAACCGGTAGCGCACCTTCTCGTCCGCGTACGGCCGCACCTGCTTGCCCGGGAAGTCCACCACGATCGACTCGACGCTCTCGCCGTCGTAGCCGACCAGGTCGAAGCGGACCGGACCGCCGACCCCCTTGGCGATGTAGATCGACTCGTCCAGCAGCGGCTCGATGCGGCGCTGCATCTCCTTGAGGACGTCGATCTCCGGGTGCCGCCAGGACGCCTTCTCCGCCTCGATGATCGGGCGCTTGCGCTCCCGCATCTCCTCCAGGTGGGCGACCTTGTTCGCGAAGAACTCCGCCACCGGCACCGGGTGGGTGGTCTCGCACGTCCCGGTGGTGATCTCGGCGACGCTGCCGGGCAGCAGGACGACGGCGTTGGTCCCGCCGACCTTCGCGTACTCGGCGAGGAAGACCGACTGGTCCGGGAAGATGTTGCCCTCGTCGCCGTGGATGTCGTTGAACTGCCACAGCGCGTCGTCGAGGAAGCACGGCGGGCCGGCGATCGGGAAGACGTGGTCGGCCTTCAGGTCGTCGATGTACCGCCAGGTGCGGTCGAACTGGCGGTCCCGCTTCTGCTTGCCGAACGCGGTCTTGGCGGCCTGCGGCAGCTCGTAGACCATCGGGTACCAGATCGCCCCCGAGAACTGGAGCATGTGCGCGTGCACGTGGCCCAGCTCGGCGAAGAGACTGAGGTCGGTCGGGCGGGCGTCGTTCTGGTTGAGCAGCCGGACCCCGTCGTACTCCACCCACAGCGACGAGTCGCCGATCGGGCCGTCGGTCGGGCTGGTCAGCGCCTGGATCATCACCTTGAGGCCGCCGTCCAGCTCGACGACCTCCTCGTTCGGCGCCTTCAGGAACTTCGTGAAGCCCAGCTCCCGCAGCTCGTCCTCCATCTCCGAGGTGGGGAAGGCGGGCAGCAGGACGGTGGCCTTCTTCGACACGTACCGCCTGAGGTGGGCGGCGTCGAAGTGGTCCCGGTGCAGGTGCGAGACGTACAGGTAGTCGACGTCACCCAGGGTGTCCCAGTCGAGTCGGGAGTTGTCGGGGAACGGGAACCACGAGGCGAAGTACGCCGGGTTGACCCACGGGTCGCACAGGATGCTGCCCGCGGGGGTGTCGATCCGCATGCTCGCGTGCCCGGTACCGGTCACTCGCACCGCAGGTCCCCCTAAGAACGACGAAAAGGTGTACGCGGAAACGCTACCGGAGCCGCTCCGACCGCCGCCCGCCGACGCCGGGAGTACTGCGACGAGGCACCTCGCGGCAGCTCAGGCGCCGGTCGGCTGCGCCCAGGAGCGCCGGTCGGGCGCGGCCGCACGCCAGCCGTCGAGCAGCCCGGGGATCTCGTCCGGCGGCGCGGCGAGGCTCACCCACTGCTCCCCGTGGTTCGGGTCGGCGGCGACGCTGCCCTCGCTGCAGCACGCGCAGATCGCCCGTACGCCGCTCGCCGGCTCGGCTCCGTAGTCACGCTCAGCGAAGACCGCCACCAGGGCGTGCACGTCGTCGACCGTGGCAGCCACGATGCGGACGCTGCTGGTGGGCAGCGGCGACTCCCGCCACGGCAGCAGCTCGCCGAAGACGGGGAAGGTTCAGGTGGCGGTCCTCGGCGTCCGGCATGGCCTGGTCCTCAGGTGGTCGGGCCCAGCGCCGGGCGCGGCACGGGGCGTGCCAGACTAACCGGAGATCCGATCGCGAGGGAAGGACCGACAGTGGCAGGAAGCGAGCCGGTAACGTCGCCGGACCAGCACAAGCCGGGGCACCGCAAGTCCGGGCGGATCGGCGCGGTGGTCGTCGCGCTGGCGCTGCTGGCGATGCTCTGCGGCAACCACGAGGGCAGGGTCGAGGACATCTGGCTGATCGGCCTCGCCGTCCTGCTGCTGGCCATCGTCATCGGCGACACCGTGCTGCGGCGCAACGGGCTGCGGTCGTAGACCCGGCGCCCGCGCCGGCGGGACACGCGCGAAGGGCCCGCTCCCGACCGGGAGCGGGCCCTTTTCGTCGTACGCGGTCAGCGACCGAGCAGGATGTCCTGCACGTCCTTGAGGGCGGCGTCGACCTCCGCCTCGAAGTATCCGCCCTGCACCAGACCGAAGCGCAGGGTGTCCAGGTCGCGGGGGTTCACCGGCATCGCGTTCCGCCCCTGCATCCCGCCGAGCAGGCTCTCGAAGAACCGGTCCACCTGGTCCGGGTCGTACCCGCTGCCGAAGCGGCGCACCTGGAAGCTGCGGCGGATCTGGTCGACCCGGTACAGGTCACTGCCGGGCGGGCCGGCCATCGGTGGGCCGGCCATCGCGGGCGGGCCGGGAACCGCCGGCGGACCACCGAAGCCCGGCTGCGGCTGCGCGGGCGGGCCGCCCATGCCGCGGCCCCGGTCCGGCATGCGGATCTCGGCGGTCATGTCGGTGCGTCCGTGCCGGCCGGCCTCGAAGCCGTCGAAACGCTCGTCCGGGCCGTAGCCACCCGGACCGGAGTCCGGGCCGTAGCCGCCCGGTCCGGAGTCCGGGCCGTAACCACCCGGCCCCGGGGGCAGACCGCGGGGCGGCGCGCCGTGGCCCATCTGGGCGCCCGGGCCACCACGGGGCGGCTCGTAGCCGCCGCGGGGCGCGTCGTAGCCGCCGGCGAAGGCACCGGTGGGCTCGTCGTACCGGCCGTAGCGGTCGGGCGGGCCGGGCTGCGCCGGCATGACGCGGGGGGGCATCGGCTGCGCCACCGGGGACATGCCGCGCTCGTCGCGCATCGGCGGGCCCATCCGCTCCGGCGGGCCGAGCCGGTCCGGCAGGCGGGAGTCACCGCCACGGCCGCCCAGGCCGCCGCGCTCCTCCAGGTCGGCGAGCTGCCGCTCGACCCGGTCGAGGTGCAGGTCGACCTGCCACTCGTCGTAGCCGTTGAACCGGACCCGGAAGACGACGTCGTGGACCTCCTGCGAGGACACGGGCGCGCCGACCGGCTGCCCGGCCAGCGTGGCCTCGACGCGGTCGAGGAAGGCGTCCACCTCGTCGACCTTGTATCCCCGGCGCAGCGCCTTGCGCCGGAAACGCTGACCCTGACTCGCCACTATGTCTCCTGGTCTCGTTCGCTACGCCCGGTCACGGTGTCTCCCCGGTCCCAACGGTCTCACTGCCCTCCGCGGCGGCGAGCTGACCACACGCCCCGTCGATCTCGCGACCTCGGGTGTCCCGCACCGTCGTGGACACTCCGGCGTCGCGCAACCGCCGGACGAACTCCCGCTCCACCGGCTTCGGGCTCGCATCCCAGCGGCTGCCCGGAGTGGGGTTGAGCGGGATCAGGTTCACGTGGGCCAACTTGCCGGCCAGCAGCCGCCCGAGCAGATCGGCTCTCCACGGCTGGTCGTTCACGTCCTTGATCATCGCGTATTCGATCGACACACGACGTCCCGTGCGGGCCGCGTACTCCCAGGCCGCCTCCAGCACCTCGGACACCTTCCAGCGCTGGTTCACGGGCACGAGTTCGTCGCGCAGCTCATCATCGGGGGCGTGCAGCGACAAAGCAAGGGTCACTGAGAGGTCTTCGCTGGCCAGTCGGCGGATGGCCGGCACCAGCCCGACCGTGGAAACGGTGATGTGCCGCTGGGAGAGCCCCAGCCCCTCGGGGGCCGGTGCGACCAGGCGCCGGATCGCGGCCACGACCCGGTTGTAGTTGGCCAGCGGCTCGCCCATTCCCATGAACACGACGTGCGACAGCCTCGGCGGGGACCCGGCCACCGCACCGGAGGCGGCCACGCCCGCCAGGTAGACCGCCTGGTCCACGATCTCGGCGGTGGAGAGGTTGCGGGTCAACCCGGCCTGGCCGGTCGCGCAGAACGGGCACGCCATCCCGCAGCCGGCCTGGCTGGAGATGCAGACCGTGACCCGGTCCGGGTAGCCCATGAGCACGCTCTCGACGAGCGAGCCGTCGTGCAGCCGCCAGAGTGCCTTGCGGGTCGCCCCGTCGTCGCACGCCAGCTCCCGCACCGGTGTCAGCAGCGTGGGCAGCAGCCGTTCGGCCAGCTTGTCACGGGTCGCGGCCGGCAGGTCAGTCATCTGCCGGGGGTCGCGCACCAGGCGCCCGAAGTAGTGGGTGGAGACCTGCCGGGCCCGGAACCGGGGCTCCCCCAGCTCGGCGACCAGCGCCTGGCGGCCGGCGAGGTCGAGGTCGGCGAGGTGCTGCGGGGGCATCGCCGCCCGGCGTGCGGGGGCGTCGAGGTTGACCGGGGTCAGGGGCAGGCTCGTCATGTCGCGTCCAGTCTGTCACGCCCGGCGCGGGACGCACCCGTCCGGAGGTGCCGAATCGAGCCGGACCGCACGGACGGAAGCACCTGCGGAGGGTGATTCACGACTCAACCAGCCATCGGAACGAGGACCGCCAGCAGCAGGTACGCCGTCGGGACGGCGAACAGGATCGAGTCGAGCCGGTCCATCAGGCCGCCGTGCCCCGGCAACAGGTTGCTCATGTCCTTCACGCCGAGGTCACGTTTGACCATGGACTCGGCCAGGTCGCCGAGCACGGCCGCGGCGGAGACCGCCACCCCGAACAGGGCGCCCCACCAGGGGCGGACGTCGAAGAGCAGCCAGAGCAGCACCGCGCTGCCGAGCGCCGCCGCGCCGACCGACCCGGCCAGGCCCTCCCAGGACTTCTTCGGGCTGATCGTGGGGGCCATCGGGTGCTTGCCGAAGTTGGCGCCGGCCGCGTACCCGCCCGTGTCGGAGAGCACCACGGCGACCAGGGTCGCCAGCACCCGCAGCGAGCCGTCGTCCGGCACCGCGGCCAGCAGCGCCGCGAAACCGCCGAGGAACGGCACGTAGACCGCGATGAGCGTGGCGGCGGTGACGTCCCGCCGGAACCCGGCCGGCCCGTCCCCGAGGCGCCACACGACCGAGCCCAGTACGGTGACGGCCAGACCGAGGGTCAGCGCGTCGGGGCCGGCGAACCAGGCCAGCCCCACGGTGAGCACGGCGCCGGCGATCAGCGGGACCAGCGGCGGGTGGGCGTCGGCCCGCCCGGCCGCCCGGGCCATCTCCCAGCTGCCGATCGCCACCGCGCCGGCGACGACCAGCAGGAACGCCGGCGGGTAGAGGAACAGTGGCACGAGGATGAGCGCGCCGAGGGCGACGCCCACCCCGATGGCCGCGGGCAGGTTGCGGCCGGCCTTGCCCGACGACGCCGCCGGGGCCCCGGACCCGCCCGCCCGGCGCCGGCCCGGCTGGCGCCGACCCGGCGGCTCCGACCCGGCCGGGGCCGGCTCGTCCCGGACCGGCGTGAGCTGCGTGGTGGGGTACTCCGACAACGGGGGCGCCTCGTCTCGGACGGGTTGCAGCTGCGCGGTCGGGTACTCCGGATCGTCACCGGCGGGGCCGTGGCGCCCGTTGCGGCCGTTCACCGGGCCGGGCCGGCCCCCGTACGCCGGGTCACCCGCGCCGGAAGGCCCGTGGAAGGGCCGGGCAGGGTCGCGGTCGTCGTACCCGGGGTACGTCCCGGCGGGATCGGCCGAGGGCCGGGTGCGCGGGTCCGCGTGGAGGTCGGGAGCGACAGCGGGCCGCCGCGCCCAGGGGCCGGGCTCGACGTCGTGGTCGGGCCAGGGCAGGTTGGGCCGGTCCGGCCGGTCCCAGCCGCGAGGGTCGGCGCTGCCGTAGGGGTCGACGTGGGACATCACGCACCGCGCGGACGTGGTGCGAGACCGACGACCAGACGCACAACCACAACCATCCCCTACCCGAGTGACTTTCCCGTCGGTTGACCGGCACGTCGGCCGGCCGATCCCCGCAGTTCACCGCGCGGTGGCCCGGGAATCGTGCCGAGCCTACTGCACCCGTCGCCGGGCCACTCGGGACCGCTGCCGGCGGACGGCGCGGGCAGATGGCGCGGGCGGACGGCACGGGCGGACGGCACGGGCGGACGGCGCTCCACTGCCGCCGAGCCACGCGGACGGCGCCCCACTGCCGCGGGGCCACGCCGACGGTGCTCCACTGCCGCCGGACGGGCAGCGCGCGGTGCCCAAACGGTCGTGGCACCGGCGTACCGCCGCCCACGAGGGCGTGCGCCGGTGCCACGTCGCCGGTCGGGCGGCCGGGGTCAGACCTCCAGCAGCTCGGCTTCCTTGTGCTTGACCAGCTCGTCGACGGTGGCGACGAAGCGATGGGTCAGGTCGTCCAGCTCCTTCTCGGCGCGACGTCCCTCGTCCTCGCCGACCTCGCCGTCCTTGACCAGCCGGTCCAGCTCCTCCTTGGCCTTGCGGCGGATGTTGCGGACGGCGACCTTGGCCTCCTCACCCTTGTGCCGGGCCACCTTGATCATCTCGCGGCGGCGCTCCTCGGTCATCTGCGGGAGCAGGATGCGCAGCTGGTTGCCCTCGTTGTTCGGGTTGACGCCGAGGTCGGAGTCGCGGATCGCCTTCTCCATGGCGTTGATCTGCGAGTTGTCGTACGGCTTGATGATGACCATCCGCGGCTCGGGCACGCCGATGGACGCCATCTGCGGCAGCGGGGTCGGGCTGCCGTAGTAGTCGATAATGATCTTGGAGAACATGGCGGCGTTGGCGCGGCCGGTACGGATGGCGCCGAACTCCTCCTTGGCGTGCTCGATGGCACGCTCCATCTTCTCCTCGGCCTCGAGGAGGGTGTCGTCGATCACCGGTCTCCTCGCCTCCTTCTGTGCTCGTCGTGGCTGGTCGTGTCGGAGGACCGTTGAGGTCGGCTGCTCAGGTGGTGATCAGGGTGCCGATCTTGTCGCCACCCACGGCCCGGATGATGGTGTCGTCGCCCTGGGCGCCGAAGACCAGCATCGGCAGGCCGTTCTCCATGCAGAGGCTGAAGGCGGCGGCGTCGGCCACCCGCAGGTTGCGGCGGAGCACCTCGGAGAAGGTGATCGAGTCGAACTTGCTGGCGGTCGGGTCGATGCGCGGGTCGGCCGTGTAGACGCCGTCCACGCCGTTCTTGCTCATCAGCACCACGTCGGCCCGGATCTCCAGGGCACGCTGGGCGGCGACGGTGTCGGTGGAGAAGTACGGCATGCCGGCGCCGGCACCGAAGATCACCACGCGGCCCTTCTCGAGGTGCCGGATGGCGCGCAGCGGAATGTACGGCTCGGCGACCTGGGCCATCGTGATGGCGCTCTGCACCCGCGTCTCGATGCCCTCCTTCTCCAGGAAGTCCTGGAGGGCGAGGCAGTTCATCACGGTGCCGAGCATGCCCATGTAGTCGGCCCGCGCCCGGTCCATGCCGCGCTTCTGCAACTCCGCGCCGCGGAAGAAGTTGCCACCACCGACCACGACGGAGACCTGCACCCCGCGCCGGACCACCGTGGCGATCTGCCGGGCGATGGCCTGGACGACGTCCGGGTCGACACCGATCGCCCCTCCGCCGAACACCTCACCGGAGAGCTTCAGCACCACCCGGCGGGCCCGACCGGGAGGTGGCGCCGTCGGATCCTCCGCCGCCAGGCTCCGGTCACTAACAACCTGCGTCATCCGCCCCGCCCTTCCCCATGCGGCGCCCCGCGCCGCGTACCGCGAAACTGCCGTGACCGACCCTAGGGCCCGCGTCGAGGTCGCAGCCCGGCCGCGCCGGGACCTCGCCACAGACCCTATGTGACGAGGAGGCCGCGGTGCCTGACACGTACACCGGCGACCTCCTCGTCCACGTTCCCTACCGCGGGCGTCTTCACGCGCCCGCGGAGCGGCTCAGGCCTGGCCGACCTCGAACCGGACGAACCGGGTGATCTCGATGCCGGCCTCGGCCAGCACCTGCCGCACCGTCTTCTTGTTGTCCGTGACCGACGCCTGCTCCAGCAGGACGAAGTCCTTGAAGAAGGAGTTGACCCGGCCCTCGACGATCTTCGGCAGCGCCGCCTCGGGCTTGTTCTCCTCACGGGCGGTCTGCTCGGCGATGCGCCGCTCGGACTCGACGACCTCGGCCGGCACCTCGTCACGCGTGAGGTACTGCGGCCGCATGGCGGCGATCTGCATGGCCGCGCCGCGCGCGTCGGCGTCGCCCGCCTCGTCGGTCTTGCCGGCGTACTGCACCAGCACGCCGACCGCCGGCGGCAGGTCCTGCGCCTTGCGGTGCAGGTAGACCGCAACGGTGCCGTCCAGCTTGGCGAACCGGTTGAGCACCAGCTTCTCGCCGATCTTGGCGGACTGCTCCTGGACCAGGTCGGCGACGGTCTTCCCGTCGATCTCAGAGGCCAGCAGTTCCTCGGCGTTGCTCACGCCGCTGCGCTCGCCGTGCTCGACCAGCTGCTGGGCCAGCGCGATGAAGCTGTCGTTCTTGGCGACGAAGTCGGTCTCGCAGTTGAGCTCCAGCAGGGCCTTGCCGGAGTGCGCGACGAGGCCGTTCGCGGCGGTCCGGCCGGCCCGCTTGCCGACGTCCTTCGCGCCCTTGACGCGCAGGATCTCGACGGCCTTGTCGAAGTCGCCCTCGGCCTCGGTCAGCGCCTTCTTGCTGTCCATCATGCCGGCGCCGGTCAGGTCGCGGAGCTTCTTGACGTCCGCGGCGGTGAAGTTGGACATGGCTCTCTCTTCGGTGTTGAGACTGCGGGTGGGATGGTCTGAGGTGGCGGTTTACCCGGATCCGGGCGGATTCTGCCCGGACTGCCCGCCGCTCCCCGCCGTCCGGAAGGACCGGACGACGGGACAGCGGCGTACGGTCACTCCGCGGCGGCGGCCGCCGGCTGCTCGTCGGCCTTCTTCGGCTCCTCGAGCAGCTCGCGCTCCCACTCGGCCAGCGGCTCGTCCGAGGCGACACCCGCCTCCGGCTTCTCGTCGGTGCCCCGACGACGGCCGGAACGGGCGATCAGGCCGTCGGCGACGGCGGCGGCCACGACCTTGGTCAGCAGCTCGGCCGACCGGATCGCGTCGTCGTTGCCCGGGATCGGGTAGTCGACCTCGTCCGGGTCGCAGTTGGTGTCGAGCACCGCGATGACCGGAATGCCCAGCTTGCGGGCCTCGTCGACGGCGATGTGCTCCTTCTTGGTGTCGACCACCCAGATCGCGGCCGGGAGCTTCTGCATGTCCCGCAGACCGCCGAGGGTGCGGGACAGCTTCTCCTTCTCGCGGGAGAGCTGCAGGGTCTCCTTCTTGGTGTAACCGGCGGCGGTGCCGCTCAGGTCACCCAGGGCCTCCAGCTCCTTCATCCGCTGGAGCCGCTTGTACACCGTCTGGAAGTTGGTCAGCATGCCGCCGAGCCAGCGGTGGTTGACGTACGGCTGGCCGACCCGCGTCGCCTGCTCGGCGATCGCCTCCTGGGCCTGCTTCTTGGTGCCGACGAAGAGGATCGAGCCGCCCTCGGCGACCGTCCCGCGCACGAAGTCGTACGCCTTCTCGATGTAGTCGAGGGTCTGGCGCAGGTCGATGATGTAGATACCGTTGCGCTCGGTGAAGATGAAGCGCTTCATCTTCGGGTTCCAGCGCCGGGTCTGGTGCCCGAAGTGGACACCGCTCTCCAGCAGCTGGCGCATGGTCACGACGGCCATGGTTGGGTACTCCTTGCGTCCCTGGTTGTCACGCCCGGCCGGCGGCCGGGCGTCCTGGCGCCCGGTCGCCGGCCAGGGTGGGCCCGACCAAGATCGGGACCAGGGAGGCCGCCGCCCCACGACGAACCGTGGAGAGGGCGCGCGAGGTCGACCGCGCAAGGCGGTCGCCAGTCGACCAGTGTACGCCCCTTCCCCACCACCCCGTCCCCGGGAGTAAGGAAGGGCCCCTTCTTAACGCCTGACGTTGTGGAAGGGTCCCGTGTTAACAGCCAGGGTCAGCCGACCGCGAGCGCCGCCGCGACGAAGAGCACCAGGCCGACGGTCAGGTAGGCGGTCGGCGGGCGCAGCCAGCCCCGGCTCCCGTCGGCCAGCGAGAGCCCACCGGTCCGCAGCCCGTACAGGCCCATCGCGAAGATCGGCAGGCCGCAGACCAGGAACGTCCCGGCCACCACGTTCGCCCCCGAGACCGGGTCGCTGGTCACCCCGGTGAGCAGCACCCGCAGCGCCGGCACCTCGAAGACCAGTACCAGCACCGCGAAGAGGGCCGCCAGCGCCGGGCGGCGGGTCCGGTAGACCCCGTCGCCGGCCGCGGGGGCGATCACCGTACCGGGCGCGAGGTCGTTCCGCGGTCCGACCGGCGGCATCGGCCCCGTCGGCATCTCCAGCGGGTGCGGTGCCTCGGCCGCGGGGCGGCCGGGCTCCGTGACCGGGCGGCCGGGCTCGACGACCGGGTACCCGCTCAGTCCCGCCGGCCGGGCGGTGTCGGCGACCGGGCCGGCACCGGCCAGCGCATCGGCGCTGGAGGACGTCAGAGGATCACGCCCCTCCCGCGACCGCCGGCCGGTGGGCAGCTCACCGGAGACCTCCGGGTCACTGTCGGCCCGCCGCGACCGACTTGACCGGTATCCCTCGGTCTCCGCCGGCCTGTCCCCGTACGCGCCCACGGCACCGAAACGCCCCGAGTCGTCCTCGCCGATCCGGAACGCCCCGGAGTCCTCCGGGTTGGGGAAGCGTCCCCGGCCGGCCCCTGTCCCGTCCCCGTAGCGGGCGTCCGCGCCGCCCTGCTCGGGGACGCGGAGGTCCTCCTCGCGGTAGCGGCTCTCGCCCGCGCCACGCCAGGTCGGCTCCCCGTACCCCCGCTCCCGGTCACCGGGGTACCAACGCGACTCCTGATCTTCGGAATAGCTCCGTCGTCCATCCACGTCGGCACCGTATGCGACCGGCTGCTCGGGCGCCATTTCGCCGGCTACCACCTCACCAGGGCACGGTGGCGAAGCGTGCGGCTACACCGTCGTGGCCGAGTGGTAGCCGGTCCAACTCCGCCGCGCGGTCCGCCCGTAGGTCGTCGTGCCGGGCTTACCGTGGCGCGGTCGACGGCCCTTCGCCCGCTGACGTCTGACCTGCGGCGACCGGCGTCGCCATAGCACGCCGAGGGCATGATCGTCCGGCCGTCCACAGGGGACCTCGTTGTCCACAGATCGGCGGGCCGGGGCGGCGGCGGGTACCGGGTCCCGGGCACCGTGCCGGGCATGAGCAGACGGAACCAGGCGGTCGGCGCGTACGGGGAGCGCTGTGCCGTACGGCATCTGATCGGGGCGGGCCTGCGGCCCGTGGCCCGCAACTGGCGCTGCCCCCGCGGCGAGATCGACATCATCGCCTGGGACGGGCCGGTGCTGGCGTTCTGCGAGGTGAAGACGCGGCGTACCGACGACTTCGGCACGCCGGCCGAAGCCGTCGTCCCGGCCAAGGCACGCCGGCTGCGCGGCCTCGCGGCCCGCTGGCTCGCCGAGACCGGCACGACCGCCCAGGAGGTGCGGTTCGACGTGGTCGCGGTCCGCCTCTCCGGCGGCCCGCCCCGCGTCGAGCACGTGAAGGGGGCGTTCTGAGATGGGGGTACGCCGGTGAGCTACGCCCGGGTGCTGTGCGTGGGTCTGGTCGGTGTCACCGGGCACGTGGTGCAGGTCGAGGCGGACCTCGCGCCCGGCCTGCCCACGGTGGCGATCACCGGCCTGCCGGACACCGCCCTGTACGAGGCACGGGACCGCGTACGCGCCGCCGTGGTCAACTCGGGCCGTACGTGGCCGAACCGTCGGATCACCATCAACCTGCTCCCGGCGACCCTGCCCAAGTACGGATCCTCCTTCGACCTGGCCATCGCGGCGGCGGTCCTCGGCAGTGCCGGGGAGTTGCCGCTGCTGCCCCTGGAGCGGGTGGTGGTCCTCGGCGAGCTGGGTCTGGACGGCACCGTCCGCCCGGTCCGCGGAGTCCTGCCGATGGTCGCCGCCGCGGCCCGCGCCGGCCACGACCGGGTGATCGTGCCGGTCGACAACGCGGCCGAGGCGGCGGTGATCCCCGGGGTCCGGGTCCGCGCCGTCGACACGCTGCACCGGTTGGTCACCTTCGTCACCGAGGGGAGCCCGTTGCTGGAGCCGCCGCAGGGCGGCCCGGCCGAGGCGCCGTCCGTACCCGATCTGGCCGATGTGGCCGGTCAGGCCCTGGGGCGTCGCGCTTTGGAGGTGGCCGCCGCCGGTGGGCACCACCTGGCACTGCTGGGGCCGCCGGGTGCGGGCAAGACGATGCTCGCCGAACGGCTCCCGTCGGTGCTCCCCGAGTTGGACGACGAGGCGGCGATGGAGGTGACCGCACTGCATTCGATCGCGGGCCTGATGCCACCCGGTGGGCAGCTGATCCGTCGGCCTCCCTTCCAGGCTCCGCACCACACCGCGACCGTCCCGGCTCTGGTCGGTGGTGGCTCCGGTCTCGCCCGTCCGGGCGCGGTCTCGCTGGCCCACCGCGGCGTTCTCTTCTTGGACGAAGCTCCCGAGTTCGCCAAGGGCGCGCTGGACGCGCTGCGGCAGCCGCTCGAACACGGCCGGGTCCGGTTGGCGCGATCCCGGGGCTCCGCCGAGTACCCGGCCCACGTCCAGCTCGTCCTGGCCGCCAACCCGTGCCCCTGCGCGAAACCCTCCGGGGACGTCACCTGCGAGTGCTCGCCCCTGACCCGTCGGCGCTACCTGGGCCGGCTCTCCGGCCCGTTGCTCGACCGGATCGACGTGCAGGTCACCGTGCAACCCATCCGCGCGGCCGAACTGACGGAGGTCGCGGGCCCCGGTGAGTCCTCGGCGGCCGTGGCCGCCCGGGTGGCTGCGGCCCGGGCGGCTGCGGCCGCACGCTGGTCGGGCCTCGGCCGTCGGATCAACGCGGAACTGCCCGGCCCGGTGCTGCGTCGCCCGCCGTGGTGCCTACCGGCCCGGGACACGCGGGAGCTGCGTGCCCGGCTCGACGCCGGCTCGCTCTCGGCCCGGGGTTTCGACCGGGTGCTCCGGCTCGCCTGGACCGTCGCCGACCTGGACGGCCGGGACCGCCCGGACGCCGACGACGTCCGCGAGGCGATCGGGCTACGCACCGGGGAGGCGCTGTGAGCACCGGTGCACGCCGTGAGATCCCACCCGCCGGTTGCGGTCGCCCGGACTCTGCGTCGCCCCCCAGCCGGTCCCCGCCGAGGGCCCTGCAGTCAGCAGCTCCGCCAGCCGGCCGTGCCGGCGGCGACCGGACCGGGCCGTTACACGAGGACAGGAGAGGTGACATGACCATCCACCCCGCACCACCCGGCGTACCCCCGTCGGCTGCCGGCCGGGAGGCGGACCAGCTCGCCCGGGTGGCGCTGACCTGGCTCACCGAGCCGGGCACCCGGTCGGTGTTCCACCTGGTCGAGCAGCAGGGCGCGGTCGCCGCGCTCGCCCTGCTGCTGGACGGGGGCGCGCCGGAGCAGGCGCTGCGGGAGGCGGTGACGGCCCGCCTGGCGGCCGGTGACCCTCTGGCGGTGGCCAACGAGGCGCTCGGTCGGGCGGAACGGCTCGGCGCCCGCCTGGTGACGCCGGCCGACACGGAGTGGCCGGCACCGGTCGGCGACCTGCGCCACCTCGTGCTGGCGGGAGCGACCCGCAAGGTCGACCGGGAGACCGCACCGCCGCTCTGCTTCTGGGTCCGGGGCGCCTGGCCGCTGGGTGAGGCGCTGGACCGGTCGGTCGCGGTGGTGGGGGCGCGCGCCGCCACCGGGTACGGCGTCCACGTGGGCACCGAGCTGGCGTACGGGCTGGCCGAGCGGGGCTGGACGGTGGTATCCGGCGGGGCGTTCGGCATCGACGCCGCGGCACACCGGGGCACCCTGAACGCCGGTGGGCTGACCGTCGCAGTGCTGGCATGCGGCCTGGACCGGCCATACCCGGTGGGCAACACCGCCCTCTTCGACCGCATCGCTGAAACCGGGCTGCTGATCAGCGAATGGCCCCCGGGGGCGGAGCCGCTGCGGCCCCGGTTCCTGATCCGTAACCGGGTCATCGCCGCCGCGACGCGCGGCAGTGTCCTCGTGGAGGCGTCGGCGCGCAGCGGCGCCAGGCAGACCGCGCGCCGGGCGTTGGCGCTCGGCCGGCGGACCATGGTCGTACCGGGCCCGGTGACCTCCGTCATGTCGGTCGGGGCGCACGAGCTGCTGCGGGAGGAACCGTACGCGCGGTTGGTCGCCGGCGTGGCGCACGTGCTCGAGGAGGTGGGCCGCATCGGCGGCGACCTCGCACCGCCGGCCCGGGGGCCCGAGCGGCCGACGGACCAGCTCGACGACGACGCGACGGCCGTGCTGGAGTCGATGCCCCGGCGGGGCGTGACCGGTGTCGACGCGGTGGTCGCGAGGTCGGGCGTGGCGGTGCGCACGGCGTTGCGCAAACTGGCCCTGCTGGAGGAACTGGGCCTGGTCGTCGGGCGGGACGGCGGGTACGTGGTCGTCGCGCCACCGCCGCGGCGTTCCGCGTCCGCGCAGGAGGCCGGCGGCGGTGCCGGCGGACCGTGACTGCCGGCGGGCCGTGACTGGCGGCGGGCCGTGACCGTCGGCGTGGTTGCACGTCCCGAAGACGACCGGCGGTGCCGGCGGTCCGTTACTGTCGGCGCGGTCAGTCGCCCTCGAAGCGGATCTCGGTGCCGGGCTCACGCAGGCAGCGCCGGGCCAGCGCGACGACACTGCGGACACGGGCCGCCTCGGCCTCGGATCCCGCCACGTCCGCCAGGCACCGCAGCTCTTCGAGAAGGGTCGGCACCGACCGCGCGTCGAAGGCCCGGTCGCCGACCGGGTCCAGCCCGTCCAGCAGCGGTGTCCGGCCGGCGCCGCGAATCCGGTCGAGCAGTCCCAGCAGCGTGTCGTCGTTGTCCGGCACGACACGCACCGGGACGTACGACACACGTCGGCCCGCGGGCAGGGCCCGGTAGAGAACGACATCCAGCCCCACCCCGGTGCCTCCGTCCGTCGCGTCCGAAGCCCTGGCGGACCGCGGGCACGCCGTGCCCGCAGTCCCCGGTGGACACACACCTGTCACTTGACGTGCGTCCATCGGCGACCGCCGGCACCGTCGGCGGCGGATGCACCGACCGTAAGCTGAACGGGTGCGCGCCGACAAGCAGCCCGGAGCCCGACCGGCCGCGGCGGCGACCGACGCGGTCAACCGGGGTGAGGCCGGCCCGGCCACGGTGGGTCCCGTCGGGGCTGGCACGTGAGCCGGCGGGACGGCCGGGCGACGCGTGCCCTGCACGCGGCGCTGCCGCCGGCGATGCGCGAGGCGGTGGACGAGTTCGCCAGCCACCTGGCGCAGGTTCGCAACCGCTCGGCCCACACCGTCCGGGCGTACGTCACGGACCTGGTCTCGCTGCTCGACCACGCCGTACGAAGCGGTGGCAGCAGTCCGGCCGATCTCGACCTCGCCGTCGTCCGCAGCTGGCTGGCGAGACAGCGGACGATGGGGGCCGCCCGGTCGACGCTCGCCCGGCGCGCGGCGGCCGCCCGGACCTTCAGCACCTGGGCGCACCGCCACGGGCTGCTGCCGATCGACGTGGCCGCACCCCTGGCCAGCCCTCGGGCGCACCGGGAGCTGCCCACCGTGCTCCGCGCCGACCAGGCCGCCGCCCTCGTCGAGGCCGCCGCGACGGACGCAGGACCGACGGACGCAAGACCGACGAACGCCCACCCGGTGGAGGTGGAGCCGACGGGCGGCGCGGGGCTTGCGACGGCTCACCCGTCCGGCCCTTCCCAGGCCGCCGGTCCCGCGGCCGCCGAGGCCGATCCGGTCCGGCTGCGCGATCTGCTGCTGCTGGAACTGCTCTACGCCACCGGAGTCCGGGTGAGCGAGGTGTGCGGGTTGGACGTAGCGGACGTCGATTCCGGCCGGCGCGTCATCCGCGTGCTGGGCAAGGGCAGCCGGGAGCGCACCGTACCGTACGGGGTCCCGGCGCAGCGAGCACTCGACGGGTGGCTGCGCCACGGCCGTCCGAGGCTGGTGGGGCCGCACTCGCGGAACGCTCTGCTGCTCGGCGCCCGGGGTGGCCGGCTTAACGCGACGACCGCGCGCCGGATCGTGAGCGGGTACGCGGAGGCCGCCGGGCTGCCCCGGATCAGTCCGCACGGGCTGCGGCACTCCGCCGCCACCCACCTGCTCGAGGGCGGCGCGGACCTGCGGGCGGTGCAGGAACTGCTCGGTCACTCCTCGCTGGCCAGTACGCAGATCTACACCCATGTGTCGGTCGAGCGGCTACGCGCCGCCTACCGCCAGGCCCATCCCCGCGCCTGAACAAGCCGCCGCCCACCCCGTCGACCCGGCCACCACAGCACTGCTGAGAGCGCCCGCCGGAGAGCGGGCCGCGGACACCGCCGGCGAAGAGCGGACCGGCGGAGACCACCAGCGGAGAGCGGACGGCGGGCACCGCCCGCGGGGAGCGGACCGGCCGACACCGCCAGCGGATAGCGGGCCGGCAAACCAACCGGCGAACACCGCGGGCGGAGACCGGCAGCCGGAGATCCACCGACGGTTACGATCATCGGGTGAGCGTTGTGCAGCCGCCCGAGCCGATCCCGGGAGCGCGCATGCTCTTCTCCCTGGACCCGGCGGTGAGCCATCTCAACCACGGCTCGTTCGGTGCCGTGCCGATCGGTGTGCAGCGGGCCCAGCAGCGGCTGCGCGACGAGATGGAGGCGAATCCCCTGCGGTTCTTCACCGCCGGGCTCGTCGACCGCATCACCCACACCCGCCGTCACCTGGCTGCCTTCCTCGGCGCCGACCCGGACGGCACCGCGCTGGTGCCGAACGCCACGACCGGCGTGGCGGTGGTGTTCCAGTCGCTCGGACTGCAACCCGGCGACGAGGTGCTGACCACGGACCACGGGTACGGCGCGGTCGCACTGTCGATCGCCCGCGAGTGCCGCCGGAACGGGGCGGTCACGCGGGCGTTGCGGGTGCCGCTGGCGGCCACCGACGAGGAGATCCTCCAGATCGTCCGCAGCGGACTGCGTCCCGGACGGACCCGGCTGCTCGTGGTGGACCAGCTCACCTCCCCGACCGCACGGCTGCTCCCGGTCGCCGCCATCGCGGGGGTCGCCCGCGAGCAGGGCGTGCCGATCCTGGTCGACGCCGCCCACGCGCCCGGAATGCTGCCCGCCACCGTGCAGGGCATCGGGGCGGACTTCTGGGTGGGCAACCTGCACAAGTGGGCGTACGCGCCGCGCGGCACAGCCGTACTGGTGGTGGCCCCGCCGTGGCGGGAGCGCATCGAGCCGCTGGTCGTCTCCTGGGAGCAGGAGTCCGGCTTTCCGAGCCGCGTGGAGTGGCAGGCGACGATGGACTACACCCCGTGGCTGGCCGCGCCCGTGGGCGTGTTCACGCTGCGCAGTCTGGGCCTCGACCGGGTTCGCGGGCACAACGCCGCGCTGGCCGCGTACGGGCAGCGGGTGCTGGGGGACGCGCTCGGGGTGCGCCCCGCCGACCTGCCGGACCCCGGCGGGCCGGGGGTCGCCATGCGGATCGTCCCGCTGCCGCCGGGCGTCGCCACCACCCTGGACGCCGCGCGGGCCCTGCGCGCCCGGATCGCCGACCGGCTGGCCGTCGAGGTGGCCGTGAACGCCTGGGACGGGCGGGGCTGGCTGCGGGTGTGCGGGCAGGTGTACAACGCGGCGGTGGAGTACGAGCGGCTCGCCGTGTCGCTTCCCCCGCTGCTCGCTCAGCGCTGAGCCCTCCGGCGGCACGTGAAAGCTCAGCCATCCGGCGGCACGTGAAAGCTCAGTCATCCGCGGCACGTGAGGTCCGGGCACGGCAGGTTCGGACGATCACGGCGGCCCGGGGTCCAGCGGCAGGAGCCGGACCGGTCCGCGGCCGACCAGGGCCAGCGGATCGAGGTACACGTCGCCCCGGCGCAGGCCCCAGTGCAGGCACGACGCGGCTGGGCAACCCGGGTGCCCGGCCAGCAGGTGACCGACCGGTCCGCCGGCCGGCACCGGAGCGCCGACCTCGACGGCCGGCCGCACCGGCTCGTACGTGGTCCGCAGGCCGCCGGCGTGCGTCACGGTGACGACCGGTCGGCCGGCGACCATCCCGGCGAAGGTGACCGTGCCGGCACCGGCGGCCCGCACGGGGGTGCCGGGGGCGGCGGCCAGGTCCACGCCCCGGTGGCCGGACAGCCACGGCTGCGGCGGCGGGTCGAAGCGCCGCACCACCGGGGGCGTCCCGGGCAGCGGCCAGTGGTACGCCCCGACCGCCGGCGCCGCGGCGGCCTCCCTGGGCCGGACCTGAGCACCGATTACGACGCCGACCGGCCTCACCGCCGCGGCCGAACTCACCGTTTCGCAGGCATCGGGAGCAGATCTTGGAAGATTGGGGCCCTCACCGGGGCCGAAAATCTCCAAGATCTCGACGGGACACCGTTGCGCGCGGTCCAACGCCGCGCCGGGTGTCGACGTGGCGGCCGGTACGACCACGAGCAGGCCGACCCCGAGCAGGCCGACCACGAGCAGGACGACCCGGAGCAGCCCGAGGCGCAGCAGGCCCGCACGAAGCGTGCCGACCTGACGCAGGGCCACGAGCCGCGAGATAGCTCCCATGGGGAGGAACCGTGCCCGAGTGGCCTGCCGGGTCGCCACCCCGCCGCCGGGTCACCTGTGGACAGTGCTCCCACTGTGGACAAACCCCGTTCCGGGAGCCGATCTGCTATGCGTCACCGGATCACCGAGCCACCGTAGGCTGGGCCGGTGACCGAGGACTGGCACGCGTGGCATCACGACTACGGAGATCCCGACTCGCCCCTGTCTCGCCGGCTCGCCGAGGTGCGCCGCCGGGTCGCGGACGCGCTCGACCAGGCCCCGCCCGGCCCGCTGCGTGCGATCAGCCTCTGCGCCGGCCAGGGCCGGGACCTCATCCCCGTGCTGGCGGAACATCCCCGTGGGTCGGACGTGACCGCCCGGCTGGTGGAGCTGGACGCGCGTAACACCGAGGTCGCCCGGTCGGCCGGGGCCGGCCCCGCTTCCTGTGCCAGAGTCGCTGGCCGGCCTGCGGCCCGGACGACGACGCGACCGGAACTTCGGCACAGGGCATAGGCTTGTCCCGCGTCACGGCGGTACCGCCGCCGTCCGGGCCGGGGAGAGCAGATGACCACTGTGGACGATGTCAGCCGGCCCTCGCGGCTGGCCGGGCCGGACGAGGCGATCAGCGTCGAGGAGCTCCAGCTCGCCGCCCGTAACCACGGCATCCCGCTCGAGGCGCTGCGTTACGACGTCACCCCGGCCGGGCTGCACTACCTGCTGATCCACTACGACATCCCGGACGTCGACCCGGCCACCCACGTCCTGACCGTCGACGGCGCGGTCGACCGGCCCTTCGCGGTGGGCCTGGCCGAGCTGCGGGAGCGGCCCCGGGTCACCCACCGGGTGACGCTGGAGTGCGCGGGCAACGGGCGTGCGCTGCTGCACCCGCGTCCGGTGAGCCAGCCCTGGCTGGTCGAGGCCGTCGGCAACGCGGAGTGGACGGGCACACCGCTCGCGCCGCTGCTGCGGGACGCCGGGGTCGCCGCCGACACGGTCGACGTGGTCTTCACCGGCGCCGACCACGGGGTGGAGCGCGGCGTCGAGCAGGACTACCAGCGGGCTCTGCCGGTCGCGGAGGCGCTGCGGGAGGAGGTGTTGCTGGCGTACGAGATGAACGGTGCCCCCCTGCTGCCGCAGCATGGTGCGCCGCTCCGCCTGATCGTGCCCGGCTGGTACGGGATGGCGCACGTGAAGTGGCTGCGCCGGATCGACGTGCGGACCACCCCGTTCGACGGCTACCAGAACGCGGTGGCCTACCGGCTGCGGCAGGACGCCGCCGATCCGGGGGTGCCGGTGACCCGGATCGAGCCGCGCGCCCTGGTCCGCCCTCCGGGCTTTCCGGACTTCATGTCCCGCACCCGCGTGCTCCGCCCGGGGCCGTGCACGCTGGACGGTCGGGCCTGGTCGGGTCACGCCCCGGTGATGTCCGTCGAGGTGACCACCGACGGGGGTGTCACCTGGAAACCCGCAAAGCTGGACGAGCACACGGGCGGGCCGTACGCCTGGCGGCGCTGGCACCACGAGTGGGCGGCGACCCCGGGACGGTACGTGCTGAGCGCCCGCGCCACGGACGCCTCAGGCCGGACCCAGCCGGTGGAGCAGCCGTGGAACCGGGGCGGCTTCGCGAACAACCTCGTCCAGCGGGTCGAGGTCGTGGTGCTGGCGGGATGACGGGCACGGCGGTGGGGGGCCGTGGTGTGTCGGCCGGCGGGAGGGCCGCCGGGACCGGGGAGGGTCAGCCGCCGAAGCCGGAGTCGGCGGGCAGGGAGATGTCGGGCTTCTCCAACTCCTCCACGTTGACGTCCTTGAACGTCATCACCCGAACATTCTTGACGAACCGGGCAGGGCGGTACATGTCCCACACCCAGGCGTCGTGCATCTCGACCTCGAAGTACACCTCGCCGTCCGAGTTGCGCACGTGGAGGTCGACCTGGTTCGCCAGGTAGAAGCGGCGTTCGGTCTCCACCACGTAGGAGAACTGGCGGACAATGTCGCGGTACTCCCGGTAGAGCTGCAGCTCCATCTCTGTCTCGTACTTTTCGAGATCTTCCGCGCTCATCCCTCTCCGCCTTCCATGACCACATCTTCCCCCACCGGCGCCGAGGGCCGAGGCCGCTCGCCCAACGCCACGCCGACGGTACCCCCTGGCGCGCCCAAGCGCTCCATCGGCTCGTCCGGCCTTGCGCCCAATGGTCGACGTGCCCGGGGCGGGGCGTCGTGCCGGCCCGACACCGCCGCGACATTCACGTACGAGAACCGGTGCTCCGCGCAGGGGCCGCGCTCGCGCAGCGCCGCCGAGTGCTCGGGGGTGATGTAACCCTTGTGCTCGGCGAAGCCGTAACCGGGAAACGTCCCGTCCAGCTCGACCATCATCCGGTCCCGGGTGACCTTGGCCAGCACGCTCGCCGCCGCCACGCAGGCCGCCACCCGGTCGCCCTTCCACACCGCCAGGCCCGGCACGTCCAGGCCGTCCACGCCGAAGCCGTCGGTGAGCACGTACTCCGGCGGGGTGGCGAGCGAGGCGAGCGCCCGGCGCATCGCGGCGAGGTTGCACACGTGCAGCCCGCGGGCGTCCACCTCCGCCGCCGGGATCACCACCACGGAGTACGCCAGGGCGCGGGCGACCACCTCCTCGTACACCCGCTCCCGGCTGGCCGGGGTGAGCAGCTTGGAGTCGGCGAGGCCCTCGATCTCGCCGCGCCGCCCCTCGGGCAGGATCGCGGCGGCCGCCACCAGTGGGCCGGCGCAGGCACCGCGGCCGGCCTCGTCGGCGCCGGCGACGTGCCGGAAGCCGCGCCGCTGGAGAGCGCGCTCCAGCGCGTACAGGCCGCCCTCCCGGCGGACGACGGTGCGCGGCGGCGTCAGCACGGCCCACCGCCCGGGACGCCAGCGGCACCGGACGCGGTGGACAGCGCCCGCGTCAGCACGGCCGGCAGGTCCGGCGGGTAGTAGCGCTCACCACTGGCCGCCAGATCCCGCGGGAACCACCAGCGGTGCCCGACGACGCTGGCCCGCTCGACGGCGTCGAAACCTCCCGTGTCGACCTCCCAGGCGGCCACCCGGACCAGGAAGAACTCCTGCTCCTGCCGGTACCAGACGCCGTCGAACGGGAACTCGACCGTCTCCGACCAGACCGGCTCGCCCAACTCGCCGGGCGTGAGCCGCAGGCCCGTCTCCTCGGCCAGCTCGCGGGCGGCGCCGGCCGCGGGGCTCTCCCCGGGGTCGAGCCCTCCCCCGGGCGTGAACCAGTACCGGTGCCCGGGCCGGGCCGGGTCGCTGCCATGGAACAGCAGGAGACGCCCGGCCCCGTCCACGAGCAGCACCCGGGCCGCGCGACGAGGGGTGTAGACGGTCACCGCCCCAGCCTGCCAGACGCCGCCGACAACGCCCACGCCCCCACGGTCGCCGGCCAGGTCAGGAACTGGGGATGACGTCGAACTGCTCCGGCACGCTCAGCCAGCCGGCCCGGTCGAGCGGCCAGAACACCGTGAAGGCACGGCCCACGACCTCGTCCTCGGGAATGGTCGCCTCGTTGATGTCCTGCCCGGACTGCTGCCAGTGCTGCAACGAGTCCCCCGACGCGGACCGGTGGTCACCCATGACCCAGAGCCGCCCCTCCGGGACGGTGACGTCGAACTCCTGGTCGGCGGGCTTGTCCCGCTCGCCGTCCGAGGCGAACAGGTACGGCTCGTCCAGCGGGATGCCGTTGATCGTGATCCGACCCTGCTCGTCGCAGCAGACCACCCGGTCCCCGCCGACGCCGATGACGCGCTTGATGAAGTCCTCGCCGTCCGGGTTACCGCTCCACGCCGTGGGCGCCTTGAAGACGATCACCTCGCCCCGGTGCGGCGACCGGAAGTCGTACACCAGCTTGTTGACCAGCACCCGATCGTCGATCTGCAGGGTGTTCTCCATCGACGGCGAGGGGATGAAGAAGGTCTGCAGCACGAAGGCTCGCACCAGCACCGCGACCAGGATCGCCACGCCGAGGAGAATCGGCAGCTCCTTCCAGAAGGAGCTGCGGGGCTTGTCGGTCTGCTCGTCAATCACGCAAGGAGCCTACGTTGCCCGGCTGAACGGCACCGTCCGGAACGCGCGAGAACGGAGCAGAGCCGCCGAGAGCGGGAGCAGCAGCACCACACCGCCGTCCGGGGTGGGTCGTACGGGCGCCCGGCCGGTCGACACGCTGGGCGGACCCGGGACGTTCGCGAAGGTCCCGGGAACGGAGAGCGAACTCCACCGCGACGACGGCCACACCACGCCGAAGGCCCGGCCGACCACGTTGTCGATCGGCACCGGCCCCTGGCATCGGGCGTCCTGGGACACCAACCGGTGGTCGCCCATGACGAAGATCTGCCCGGGCGGGACCACGATCTCCTCGAAGCGGCGGGAGCGGCACTCGCGCGGGTTCGGCGGGACGTCCAGCGGCGAGTCACGGACGACGTACGGCTCGTCCAGCGGCGTGCCGTTGACCAGCACCCGGCCCTGCGCGTCACAGCAGCTCACCCGGTCACCGGGCAGGCCGATGACGCGCTTGATGAAGTCCTTCTCGCCGGGCCGGCTCACCCCCACCAGGTCGCCGACCGTGGCGCCGAGCTTGCCCACGAAGCCGGGCTCGGGCTGCCCGTCGACCTGCGGAGCCCAGCGGTCGGTGCCCCGGAAGACGACGACCTCGCCGCGCACCGGGTCCCGTACGTCGTAGACGACCTTGTTGACCAGCACCCGGTCACCGACGAGGAGCGTGTCCTCCATCGAGCCGGACGGGATGAAGAAGGCCTGGAGCAGGAACGTGCGGATCAGCACCGCGAGGCAGAAGGCGACGATCAGCAGCAGCGGCAGCTCCTGCCAGAGCGGCATCTGCCGGCGCGTGCGGCGGGTCCGTCGACGCCACGGATCGACCGCGCCGTCCTCGTTGAGCGTCTGCACCACGCCACTCTCCGGTCCGCAGAAATGACACTACCGCCCGGGAACCTCGTCGAGGTTCCCCGGGCGGCAGTGGACGTCCTCCCCACCGCGGGGTGGGGGGCCGCCCTGCTGCGCCCGTACGACCAGGGTAGTGCCGTCTGGTCGGTACGACATACGGGCAGCTCGGGCGGCGTGGCGCAGCGCGACGTCAGCTGCTGGGCTGCTTCTCGCGCAGCTCCTTGATCTTGGCCTTCTTACCGCGCAGCTCGCGCAGGTAGTAGAGCTTGGCGCGCCGGACGTCGCCGCGGGTCACGACCTCGATGCGGTCGATGGCCGGGCTGTTGACCGGGTAGGTGCGCTCGACGCCCACGCCGAAGCTGACCTTGCGGACCGAGAAGGTCTCCCGCAGGCCGTCACCCTGGCGGCGGATGACGACGCCCTGGAAGATCTGGACCCGGGACCGGTTGCCCTCGACGACCCGCGCGTGCACCTTGACGGTGTCACCGGCGCGGAAGTCGGGGAGGTCGACCCGCTTGGACTGGGCGTCAAGGGCGTCCAGGATGTTCATCGCTGCGTCCTCGTGAGGCTCACGGCGCACCGTCAGTCGGTGCGCGAATGGGTGATTCTGATCCCCGGGTGGTGGCCGGTGGCGCCGACCCCGGTCGAGGATCCTCGCAGCCGCCCGCGGCGCGGCCGGCTGCGGCAACCCCTCTACTTTGCCACATCCCCCGGCGGGGGCTGAAATCCGGCCCGGTCCAACGCGGCGAGGTCCCGCTTGTCGAGGGTCACCGGGTCGAGGGCGGCCAGCATGTCGGGGCGCCGGTCGGCGGTGCGGGTCAACGCCGCGTCGCGCCGCCAGCGGGCGATCCGCCCGTGGTCGCCGGAGCGGAGCACCTCCGGCACGTCCAGGCCCCGCCAGGTCGCCGGCTTGGTGTACATCGGGGCCTCCAGCAGCCCGTGGGCGTGCGACTCCTCGTCCAGCGAGCTCACGTTGCCGAGCACGCCGGGCAGCAGCCGGGTGACCGCCTCCATGATCACCAGCACCGCGACCTCGCCGCCGAACAGCACGTAGTCGCCGAGGGAGACCTCGGTCACCGGCATCCGGGTGGCGGCGTGGTCGAGCACCCGCTGGTCGATGCCCTCGTACCGGCCGCAGGCGAAGAGCAGGTGCGGCTCGGCGGCCAACTCGTGGGCCATCGCCTGGGTGAACGGCGCGCCGGTCGGCGCGGGCACCACCAGCCGGGGCGGCTGGACCTCCGGCGGCGCGAGGGCGTCCAGCGCCTCGCCCCAGGGCTCCGGGCGCATGACCATGCCGGGCCCGCCGCCGTAGGGCGTGTCGTCGACCGTGCGGTGCACGTCGTGGGTCCAGGTCCGCAGATCGTGTACGGCCAACCGCAGCGCCCCGTTGGCACGGGCCTTGCCGATCAGCGACAGGTCCAGCGGAGCGAAGTACTCCGGGAAGATCGACACGATGTCGACGCGCATTCGGGATGCTCCAACAGCTTCCGGGCCGGACGGGCCACGCGGCGGGACCGGCGGCCCCTCCTCAGAGGTCGAGCAGGCCGCCGGGCGGGTCGACGACGACGCGACCGCCGGCGAGGTCGACCTCGGGGACGATCGCCTTGACGAACGGGATCAGCGCGTCCCGCCCCTCCGGGCGGCGCAACACCAGCAGGTCGGACGCGGGCGCGTGGTCGATCCGCGCGACCTCGCCCAGCCGCTCACCGGCCGGGGTGACCACGGCCAGGCCGACCAGTTGGTGGTCGTGGAACTCCTCCGGGTCCTCCGGAGGGGCGACGTCGGAGCTGTCCACCCCGACCAGGGTCCCGCGGAGCGCCTCGGCGACGTTACGGTCCAGCACGCCCTCGAACGCGACCAGCAGCCGCCCCTGGTGCCAGCGGGCGGCCTCGACGGTCAGTTCCTCGGGCACCCGGTAGGCACCGGGCTCGGTGGGCGCATTCGCGCCCGGGTCGGTACGTAACACCGACCCGGGCGCGAACCGTGCCTCGGGCTCGTCGGTCCGCACCTCCACGGTGACCTCACCGCGGATCCCGTGCGGTTTGCCGATCCTGCCGACGATGAGCAGCATCAGTACGAGTCGACGATGTCGACACGTACGCCGCGGCCGCCGATGGAGCCGATCACCTGGCGCAGCGCCTTGGCGGTCCGGCCGGACCGCCCGATCACCGTGCCGAGGTCCTCCGGGTGCACGCGGACCTCGAGCCGCTTGCCCCGGCGGGAGTCGACGAGCCGGACCCGGACGTCGTCGGGGTGATCGACGATGCCCTTGACCAGGTGCTCCAGCGCCGGACGCAGGGCCACGTCAGGCCTGCTCGCCGGAGTCCGCACCGGCCTGCTCCTCGGTCTTCGGCGCCTCCTCGGCAGCCGCCTCGGGCTTGGCGGCCTTCTTGGCCGGCTTGGCCGGCGTCTCCGCCACACCGGCGGCGGCCTTCGCCTCGGCCTCGTACGCCGCCTTGCGGTCGGCCCGCTCGGGGGCGACCTTCAGCGGCTCGGGGGCCGGCAGGCCCTTGAACTTCTGCCAGTCACCGGTCTTCTCCAGCAGGCGCTGCACCGCCTCGCTCGGCTGCGCGCCCACGGAGAGCCAGTACTGCACCCGGTCCGACTTGACCTCGATCACCGAAGGGTCCTCCTTCGGCTGGTAGATCCCGACGAACTCGATCGCCCGGCCGTCGCGCTTGGTGCGCGAGTCGGCGACGACGATGCGGTACTGCGGGTTGCGGATCTTGCCCATCCGCAGGAGCCGGATCTTTACGGCCACAGTTCTTTCGCTCCTGTTGCGATCTCACCGGCCCGAACGGGCGGTGCACGGGTGAGCGCCGACCGGCACAGTGGGGTTTGGGCCGGAGACTGCTCGGTGGACTGGCGCGGTGCCCGGGGTAGAGGGCGCCGGACACACGCCGGATACCAGCGAGCCATTCTGCCAGATCGGGTCGGGAACTCTCACACCGGACCGGCCCGGGTCACCCACCGCCACCCGAAAGTGACGGGAAACACAGGTCGCCTCAGCGTACCGGGGGGCGGTCCCAGCCGGCCGGCAGCTCCGGCGGGGGCGCCCAGTCCGCCGGGGGCACGAAGTCGCACCAGGTGCCGTCGAACGGAAACTTCCCCGCCTCGGCCTGCGCGATCACCCGTTCGCCCTCGGCGCGCACCGCGTCCGGGTCGGGCACCCAGTAGTGCTCCGGGAAGTCCAGCCGCTCGGTGAACTCGTCCTCGTCCTTCCACTCCCAGCGGCGGTCCGGATGGACGACCACGTCCAGGTCCTGGTCGACCACATCGACCCCGGCCAGGTCACCGTCGTCCCAGCGCACGCCGGGCTCCTCCAGGTTGACGTACCAATTGGCGAAGCGGCCCTGCGCGTCCCGGAACCACCAGACGGAGTGCGCCGCCCCGGTGGGCAGGAACTTCAGCAGGGGCGGCCCCTGCCACCGGGCGGTCGCCAGCCGGTACGACGAGACGATCCACTCCGCGAACGGAATCGCCCGCATGCCGAGCCCGGCCTCGGTGACCTCACTCGCCACCGCCGAGCCCCGGGCGATCCACAGCAGCAGTCCGCGGTCGTCGTCGCTGACCACCCGCGCGGGGCGGACCCAGCCGATCCGGCCCCGGCGGACGTTGCGGTGCACGATCAACCGTCCCGGCGCGAACCTCACGTCACCCACCAGCGCTGTTAACAGGGGACCCTTCCTCTACCGCAGGCGTTAAGAGGGGGCCCTTCCTTACACCTCAGTAGGCGCGGGCCAGGATGGCGACCAGATCCGGCTCGTCCTCCGAGTCCGGCACCGAGCCGTCCGCGCGGACCAGGCAGCGCACGGTGACGCCCTGGGCGTTCGCCTCGGCCTCGCCCTGCGTGCCGACCGCCGACCACGGCACCCGGGCCCACCCGGTGGCGGCCGCCTCGATCGCCTCGGCGAGGGTCGACACCTCGCGGGTGCGGGTCTCCCGGTTGGCGAGCGCCTGGTCGTGGAGCACCTTCTGGTCGGCGTCGAGGGCCGCGAGCACCGCGCCGACCACGTCCGCCACCGGCACCGGGGACTTCGAGCCGTCCGTACGCCGCACCAGGACCGCGTTGCCGGCGGCCAGGTCGCGGGGGCCGACCTCGACGCGTACCGGATAGCCGCGCAGCTCGGCGTCGACGGCCCGGCGGCCGAACGGGGTGTCGGTGCGGTCGTCGAGCGCGACCCGGACACCGGCGTCGCGGAGGGCGTCGCGCAGCTTGGCCGCCGCCTCGCCGACCCCCTCACCGTCCTTGACGATCATGACGTACGCCTGCACCGGCGCGAGCTTCGGCGGCACCCGCAGGCCGTTGTCGTCGCCGTGGCACATGATCAGGCCACCGAGCATCCGGGTCGACGTGCCCCACGAGGTGGTCCAGGCGTGCTCCCGGCCGCCCCCGGCCGACGAGTAGCTGATGTCGAACGCCCTGGCGAAGTTCTGGCCCAGCTCGTGGCTGGTGCCCAGCTGGAGCGCCTTGCCGTCGCCCATCATGCCTTCGAGGGTGTACGTGGCGGTGGCGCCGGCGAACCGCTCCCGCGCGGTCTTCAGGCCCACCTGCACCGGGATGGCGAGGACGTTGACCATCAGGTCCTCGTACGCCTCGTGCAGGATCCGCCGGGCGTACGCCCGGGCGTCCTCGCGGGTCGCGTGCGCCGTGTGGCCCTCCTGCCAGAGGAACTCGCTGGTCCGCAGGAAGACCCGCGGGCGCAGCTCCCAGCGGACCACGTTCGCCCACTGGTTGAGCAGCAGCGGCAGGTCCCGGTACGAGTCGATCCACTTGGCCATGAACTCGCCGATGACCGTCTCGCTGGTGGGACGCACCACGACCGGCTCGGCGAGCTGCTTGCCGCCACCGTGGGTGACCACCGCCAGCTCGGGCGAGAAGCCCTCGACGTGCTCGGCCTCCCGCTTGAGGTAGCTCTCCGGGATGAAGAGCGGGAAGTACGCGTTCTCCGCGCCGGCCACCTTGATGCGGGCGTCCATCTCGGCCTGCATCCGCTCCCAGATGGCGTAGCCGGCCGGTCGGATCACCATGGTGCCCCGGACCGGGCCGTTGTCGGCCAGCTTCGCCTTGGCGATCAGGTCCTGGTACCAGCGGGGGAAGTCCTCCGCACGGGGAGTGAGCACGCGTGCCATGACCGCACATCCTATGCGCCGTCGGGCCGGTGGACGCCATCGGGCGGCCCGCGCCCCTCGCGGGTCGCCGCCGACCCGGCGGAAAGCCCTAGACTTCGACCATCATGGTTGACGTGCGGGAGGCCCGGTTGCGCGACGGCATCGTCGACGCGGCGCGGGCGCTGACGATCGCGACCGGCTGGGACGGCGTGCGGATGGGCGCCGTCGCCGCCACCGCGGGCGTGAGCCGGCAGACGGTCTACAACGAGTTCGGCACCAAGGCGGGGCTCGCCGAGGCGCTGGCCCGGCGCGAGGTGGACCGGTTCGTCTCCGAGGTCCGCGCGGCGCTGACCGCGCACGGCGACGACCTGCGTGCCGCCACGTACGCGGCCATCCGGCACACCCTCGCCTCGGCGGCGGACAACCCGCTGGTCAAGGCGATCCTCACCAGCTCGCGGGGCGGCTCCGAGGAGCTGCTGCCGTACCTCACCACCCGGAGTGACCTGGTGCTGGCCGAGGCGTCCGCGGCGCTGATCGAGTGGGCCGAGCGGCACCTGCCCGGCGCCGACCCGGCGGCCCTGGCCTTCGCCGCCGATTCCGTCGTGCGGCTGGTGATCAGTCACATCGTGCTGCCCCAGGCGCCGGTGGACGACACCGCCGAGGCGCTCACCCGCCTCGCCGTCCGACTGTTCGGCGCCGCCGTCGCACCGTCGTCCTGACGGGAGCGGTCAGCGCAGCACGTGGCCGCGGAGGACGATCCGGGCGGGGGTACGGACGACGCGCAGGTCGCGGCGCGGGTCCTCGGAGTAGACGACCAGGTCCGCCAGGCCCCCCTCGACCAGACCGGGGAACCCGAGCCACTCGCGGGCGCCCCACGAGGCGGCGGCGAGGACGTCCACCGCGGACATGCCGGCCCGTTCGTGCAGCAGCAGCATCTCGTCGGCGGCGAGGCCGTGGTCGATGCCGCCGCCGGCGTCCGTGCCCACGTAGATCGGCACGCCCGCCTCGTACGCTGCGCGCACCACCTCGGGGAAGCGGTCCCGCAGGGCGAGCATGTGGTCGGCGTACCCGGGGAACTTCGCGCGGGCCTGGTCGGCGATCCCGCCGAAGGTCTGAATGTTGATCATCGTGGGCACGAGCGCGGTGCCCTGCCGGGCCATCAGGTCGATCAGGTCCAGGCTGAGGCCCGTGCCGTGCTCCACCGAGTCCACCCCGGCGCGCACCATGATCTCGACGGCCGACTCGGAGAAGGTGTGCACCGCGGCGCGTACCCCGGCGGCGTGCGCGGCCTCGACCGCCGCGGTCATGGTGTCCGCGTCCCAGGCCGGCGCCAGGTCACCCACCCCGCGGTCGATCCAGTCGCCGACCAGCTTGACCCAGCCGTTCCCGGCCCGCGCCTGCTCGGCGACCGTCGCGGCCACCTCCGCCGCGCCGACCTCCACGCCGATGTCGCGCAGGTACCGCTTCGGCGGCGCGATGTGCCGGCCCGCCCGCGCCAGTCGCGGCAGGTCCGGCTCGTCCTCCAGCTCGGGGTACGGGTACGGGGACCCGGCGTCGCGGATGGCGAGCACCCCGGCGTCCCGGTCGGTGCGGGCCAGCTCGCGGGCGTGGTCGAGCGAGGTGATCGGGGCGCCGCCGCGGGCGATGCCGATGTGGCAGTGCGCGTCGGTCAGGCCGGGCAGCACGTAGCCGCCGTCGACGACCGTCTCCGCCCCGGGCACGGGGTCGAAGGTGACCCGGTCACCGACCAGCCAGAGATCCCGAACCTCGTCGTCGGGGAGGAGCACACCGCGTACGTGCAGAGCCATACGCTAGTCCTACCCGATCACTCCCCGTCGGGGGCGAGCAGGGCGTCGCGGCGGGCGGTGAGGGCCGGCAGGTCGACCGAGACCTTCCACGGCCGCTCGGTGACGAACAAATCCTCGGTGTGGGCGACCTGCTCGTACTCCCGGGTCGCGCCGAGCGCGTACTCGGTCAGCGTGACGCGCTCCTGGAGCGGGTCGACCACCCAGTACGACCGGATGCCGGCGTGGGCGTAGACCTTCGCCTTGTCGTACATGTCCCGGAAGGTGCTGGTCGGGAAGACCACCTCGACGGCGAGCAGCGCGTCCTCGACCGGGACGGGCGACCGGTTGGCGTGTTCCCGGCGGATGGCCACGACGTCGGGCCGGGGCTCGTTGCGCCGGTCGACCCGCATCGACAGGTCGATGCTGACCAGGTAGTCCGGCGGGCAGTTGGTTCGGAGGGCGAGCAGCAGCTCAACACACAGCTCCTGGTGCACGGCGGTGGGCGACGGCACGATCAACCTTCCGTTGATCAGTTCGTACGGAAGGTCCTTCGGCAGGTCACCGAGGTCGTCGACCGTCCACTCGTGCCGCTCGGGCAGGATCGGGGCCGCGGTCATGACTCCTCCTTCCAAGGGGCGACGGTCACCCTAAGCGCTGATCACGTCGCCCGCCGTCACCGACACGCTCAGCCGGGGCGCTTGTCCCCCTTGCCGAGCTTGTTGAAGTCGATCTTCGGAAGCTTGAAGCCCGGCGGCAGGCCCTGTCCGGCCAGGTCGTCCGGGCCCATGCCCGGGGGGAGCTGCGGCATGCCACCCGGGAAGCCGCCCGGCATCCCCGCGCCGGTACGCGGCCGGCCGCCACCGCCCTTCGTGCCCTTGCGCTTGTTCTTCGGCGACTTGGTCGCCTTCCGGCGACCACCCGGCAGGCCCATCATGCCGCCCATCTGCTTCATCATCTTCTGCGCGTCGGCGAAGCGGTTGAGCAGCTGGTTGACGTCCATCACGGTGACGCCGGAGCCGTTGGCGATCCGGGCCCGCCGCGAGCCGTTGATGATCTTCGGGTTGGTGCGCTCGGCCGGGGTCATCGACCGGATGATCGCGGTCACCCGGTCGAAGTGCTTGTCGTCCAGCTCGGCGAGCTGGTCCTTCATCTGCCCCATGCCGGGCATCATCGCCAGCACGTTGGCGATCGGCCCCATCCGCCGGACGGCGATGAGCTGGTCGAGGAAGTCCTCCAGGGTGAACTGTTCGCCGCCCATCAGCTTGGCGGTCATCTTCTCCTTCTGATCGGTGTCGAAGGCCTGTTCGGCCTGCTCGATCAGAGTGAGGACGTCGCCCATGCCGAGGATCCGGCTGGCCATCCGGTCGGGGTGGAAGACGTCGAAGTCCTCCAGCTTCTCGCCGGTGGAGGCGAAGAGGATCGGCTGCCCGGTGACCTCCCGGACCGACAGCGCGGCACCACCACGGGCGTCGCCGTCGAGCTTGGAGAGGACCACACCGGTGATGCCCACGCCGTCGCGGAACGCCTCGGCGGTGCGCACGGCGTCCTGACCGACCATCGCGTCGATGACGAAGATGACCTCGTCCGGGTCGACCGCGTCGCGGATGTCGGCGGCCTGCTGCATCATCTCGGCGTCGATACCGAGCCGGCCGGCCGTGTCGACGACGACGATGTCGCGGGCGGCCCGCTTCGCGTGCTCGATCGAGGCCCGCGCCACCTGCACCGGGTCGCCGACGCCGTTGCCGGGCTCCGGGGCGTACACCTCGACGCCGGCGCGACCACCGAGCACCTGGAGCTGCCCGACGGCGTTGGGGCGCTGCAGGTCGGCGGCGACCAGCAGCGGCTGGTGACCCTGGGCCTTGAGCCAGCGGGCGAGCTTGCCGGCGAGGGTGGTCTTACCGGAGCCCTGGAGGCCGGCGAGCATGATCACGGTCGGCGGCTGCTTGGCGAACTGGAGCCGCCGCCCCTCGCCGCCGAGGACGGTGATCAGCTCCTCGTTGACGATCTTGATGATCTGCTGGGCCGGGTTGAGCGCCTGGGAGACCTCCGCGCCGCGGGCCCGCTCCTTGACGTTCGCGATGAAGCCCTTGACCACCGGCAGCGCGACGTCGGCCTCCAGCAGCGCGAGGCGGATCTCGCGCGCGGTGGCGTCGATGTCGGCGTCGGTGAGCCGACCCTTGCCGCGGAGCTTGGTGAAGATCCCGGACAGGCGGTCACTCAAGGTGTCAAACACGCGAACATCCCGTTTGTCAGTGTTCCGGCGGGCACAAACCTGGCCGGGCGAGCCGTCCGGCCACCGCTAGGGTATCCGCCCCGCCGGCCCCCTGCTCCGCCCGCGCCCCGCCCCGGCCGCCACCGCGCCCCTAGCGCCCCTCGCGCGCCGCGCCGACGCCGAGCTCCGGGCAACGTCCCGGAAGATGCTGCCTCGACACGGCGGGAGGCGGCAGCTTCCCCGACGTTGCGCGGATCATGACGGCCCTCCGGCTCACACCGCCGCCAGGACGGCCGCTTCCACCTCGGCTCGGGTGGCGGCGTCGGGCCAGCCGCCGACCAGGTAGAAGGCGTCCACGACGTCCGCGCCCAGGGTGGAGATCCGGGCCGCCCGCACCTGGGCGCCGGTCTCGTCCAGCGCGCCGGTGACCCGGTAGAGCAGCCCGGCGGCGTCGGCCGCCCGCAGCTCCAGCACCACCGCGTCGGTGGCCGCCTCGCGGTGCCACACGACCCGCGGTGCGGCCCCCTCGCTCCGGGCGGCGAGCGCCCGCCCCCGCAGCCGCTGGGTGACCGACACGTCCCCGGCGACCGCCCGCCGCAGGTCGGCGGCGAGCGCGATCGGGTCCGGCGCGAGGCCGTAGCGGGGCTGGACCCGGAACTCGACCAGCGCGCGCCCATCGACCGTCGAGGCGTCCGCGGAGATCACGTCGAGCCGGTGCAGGGCCAGGCAGCCGGCCACCGTCGCGAGCAGGCCCCGCCGGTCCGCCGCGGCCACCGCCACCCGGTCCCCGGTCAGGTGTACGACCGGCAGCGGGCCCGCCACCAGCGCCGGGTCCGGGGCGGGCGGCTCCGGCAGCACGCCGGTGTCCAGCGTGGTGCGGACCCGGGCGACCAGTTCGGCGATGAGCCGCCCCTTCCAGTCCGACCAGGCGGCCGGCCCGGTGGCCACCGCGTCGGCCCGCACCAGCGCGTGCAGCAGGTCGAGGGTGGTCGTGTCGCCGACCTTCGCCGCGACACCGGCGATGGTCTTCGGGTCCGCGAGGTCCCGCCGGGTGGCCACGTCGGGCAGGAGCAGGTGCAGCCGGACCAGCGAGCCGATCAGCGCCACCTCGTGCTCGGGCAGGCCGATCCGGGCGGCGACCGCCTCGGCGACCGGCGCGCCGACCACACTGTGATCCCCCGACAGGCCCTTGCCGACGTCGTGCAGCAGCGCGCCGAGCAGCAGCAGGTCCGGCCGGTCGACCTCGCGGGTGTGCCGGCTCGCCTCGTACGCGGTCTGCACCAGGTGCCGGTCGAGGGTGAACCGGTGCACGGGGTTGTGCTGCGGCCGGCTCCGCAACCGGGTCCACTCCGGGAGCCAGCCGTCGACCAGTCCGTACCGGTCGCAGGTCTCCCACGCCGTCACCAGGCCGGGGCCGGCCCCGAGCAGCGTGATCAGGGCGGCGCGCGCCTCGGCGGGCCACGGGGTCGGCAGCGGCGGGCAGTACGCGGCGAGCCACTCACAGGTGGCCCGGGCGATCGGCAGCCGGGTGGCGGCCGCGGCGGCGGCGACCCGCAGCGACAGGCTCGGGTCCGGGCGTGCCCCGATCGCGGCGCGCGCCAGCACCAGCTCGCCGTCGTGCTCCACCACGTCCCGGGCGACCGGCCGGCGGACCGGGCGGCCGTCGGCGCCGCGGCGGCGACCGGCGTGCAGCCGGTCGGCGGCCCGGAAGGCGTCGTCGAGGGCGTGGCGGACCGTGCGGGCGTCGCCGGCGACCCGGCGCAACAGGGCGTCACCGTCGCCGATCACGGCTTCCCCGCCCGGCTCGGCGTCGGACCCGCCGCCCTCGCCCGCTCGCCCGACGACTCGCGGTCGCTGCGCGGCGTCCGACGCATCGGGCTGCGGCTGGCGCAGCCCCAGCAGGGCGGCGACCCCGTCGCGTTCCTGGGCGACGAGCCGGTCGACGCGGCGGCCGACCTGCGTGTGAAGGGCGTCGCGGGTGTCCAGCAGACGCAGGTGGGCGGCGCGGACCGCGGGGCGCAGCGCGTCGGTGATGCCGGCGATCGCGACCGCCCGGAGGATGCCCACGTCCCGCAGCCCGCCGGCGGCCTCCTTTAGGTCGCCCTCCAGGAGGAACGCGAGCTCCCCGTGGGTCTCCCAGCGGGCGGCGGTGATCTCCCGCAGCCCGGGCAGCTGCCGGACGGCAGTGCGCCGCCAGTGGTCGGTGGCGGTGCGGGTGAGCTGCGCGGCGAGTGCCTCGTCGCCCGCGACGAAGCGGGCGTCGAGCAGCCCGAGGGCCACCTTGACGTCGTCCTGGGCCACCGAGAGCGCCTCGGCGACCGTCCGCACCGAGTGGTCGAGCCGCAGCCCGGCGTCCCAGACCGGGTACCAGATGCCGGCGGCCAGGTCGTCCACGCCGGGCACCCCGGCGTGGAGCAGCAGCAGGTCGAGGTCCCCGTACGGGGCGCACTGCCGCCGCCCGAGCCCGCCGACGGCGACGAGGGCGACGCCGTCCCGGGCCGGTAGCAGTCCCCGCAGCCAGGCGTCGTACGCGTCGGCGCGGCCGGCCCGGGCGGTGGCTCCGATCCCGGCGGGAACGCCGACGACCTCGTCGACCACACCGCGCGCGTCGCCGTTGCCGGGGTGTCCCGACGCGGTGGTGGTGGTCGACGAGGTCATCGAGCGGTGTCTCCTACAGGGCGTCGAGGCCGCGCTCGCCGGTGCGGACCCGGACGACCTCCTCGACCGCGGTGACCCACACCTTGCCGTCGCCGATCTTGCCGGTCCGGGCGGCGGCCACGATCGCGTCGACGATCTTCTCGACGTCGATCTCGTCGGTGAGCACCTCGACCTTGATCTTCGGCAGGAACTCGACCGTGTACTCGGCACCCCGGTAGACCTCGGTGTGCCCCTTCTGCCGGCCGTAGCCCTGGACCTCGCTGACGGTCAGGCCGGCCACGCCCAGGGCGTGCAGGGCCTCCTTCACCGCGTCCAGCTGGTACGGCTTGATGACCGCGGTCACCAGCTTCATGTCCAACCCCTCCATCCCAGGAACGTTAACCGGCGACCTTCTCGTTGACCGGCTCGGTGGCCGGCTCGGTGCTGGGCCCGGCGGTCTCCGCCGCCGGCTTCCCGCCGGACAGGCCGGCCATCGCGAACGCGCCTCCGCTGCCGCCACCGGCGGGCGACAGGTCGTAGCCGCTCTCCGCGTGCTCGGTGATGTCCACGCCCTGGACCTCGGCCTCGGCGGCGACCCGGAAGCCCATGGTCTTCTCGATCGCGAAGGCGAGCACCCAGGCCACGGCGAACGACCAGGCGGTGACGATCAGGCCCGCCAGGGCCTGCCGGCCGAGCTGGGTCACCCCGCCGCCGTAGAAGAGGCCGTCGGAGGCGCCCACCACGTCGGTGATCGCGGCGTTGACCGAGTTGGTGGCGAAGAGGCCGAGCCAGAGCGAGCCGATCCAGCCACCGACGAAGTGCACACCCACCACGTCGAGCGAGTCGTCGTAGCCGAGCTTGTACTTGAGGCTGACCGCCAGGGCGCAGACCGCGCCGGCCACGAGGCCGAGCAGGACCGCCGCCCAGGGGGCGATGAAGCCACAGGCCGGGGTGATCGCGACCAGACCGGCGATCGCGCCGGAGGAGGCACCGACCATGGTCGGCTTCGTGTCCTTGATCCACTCGACCACGATCCAGCCGAGCACCGCGGCCGCGGTGGCGAGCTGGGTGTTGATGAAGGCGAGGCCGGCCACCGAGTCGACGGTCAACTCGGAGCCCGCGTTGAACCCGAACCAGCCGAACCAGAGCAGGCCGGCGCCGAGCGCGACCAGCGGGATGTTGTGCGGCTTCATGCCCTCGCGCGGCCAGCCCAGCCGCTTGCCGAGGACCAGCGCGACGGCCAGCGCGGCGGCGCCGGCGTTGATGTGCACGGCGGTGCCGCCGGCGAAGTCCAGCGCGTGGATGTCACCGCCGATGATGCCGCCGCCCCACACCCAGTGGGCCACCGGGAAGTAGACCAGCGTCGCCCAGCCGAACGCGAACAGCAGCCAGCCGCCGAACTTGGCCCGGTCGGAGATGGCGCCGCTGATGAGCGCCACGGTGATCACCGCGAAGACCATCTGGAACGCCATGAAGACGTACAGCGGCACGCCGATGCCGCTCGGGTTCTCCGCCGTCGCGCCCCAGAGGTCGGTCTCGGCGAGGAACGTCTTGGTGCCGAGGTACGCGGTCGGGTCGCCCCAGAACCCGTTGACATCGCTACCGAAGGCGATGCTGAAACCGTAAAACCACCACAGAACGGAGATGAGCCCGATCGCGGAGAAGCTCATCATCATCATGTTCAAAACGCCCTTGGCCCGGTTGAGGCCGCCGTAGAACAGCGCCAGGCCGGGAGTCATGAGCAGCACGAGCGCCGTCGAAACCAGCAGCCACGTGGTGTTGGCGCCATCGATCGTCGGTGCTTCAGGCACGCTGGCCTCCTAAAGGTGAAGTTCCCTCCTTCACGGCGTGCGGGGCAGCGTCGCCCGTCCACCGGTTGCGCGGAAGCCTTGCCGCTCCCTGTTTCCTTCAGCGTCACCCGCCGATTTCCGGACGGTGACGGCTTGTTTCGGACGTGTGAAGAAACGCGCACAACCCCCGGCCCGGGTCCGGGGGGAGGTGCTCCCGGGTCCGGACCCGGGTGACCGCACGCCCGGACCGGAACGGCGCACACGAGCGCCGGGCCCGGGAGCGGGTCCGGCTACCGCCCGGAATGCCCGGTTTCCTAGTGCAGGGCCGCCTCCAAGGCCTGCCGCTCGTAGTCGAGCAGCCGCAGGTCCCGCATCGGCCGGCGCAGGTGCCCCTTGTGCACGATCCGCACGAACGCCGGCTCCCCGGCGGCGGCCATCCGCCGGATCCCCTCCACGTGGTCGACGATCCGCTTCCGGATGGTGCGGATCAGCCGGTGCCGGTCACGCGGGATGAGCCCGTACGCGTCGGCGAAGAGCCGCAGGCGGCGCGGCCGGTCGGGGCGCCGCCACCCGAGGGTGATCGAGTCGCGGTCGGAGAAGATCGGCACCCAGGTCCACGCCGCGTACGCCACGTCGTAGATGCGCGCGCCGGGCGAGGCGAGGTCGAAGTCGATCAGCCCGAGGGTGCCGTCCGGACGCCAGATGACGTTGTGCGGGGCGGCGTCGTGGTGGCAGATCACCTCGGTGTCCGGCGGCGGGGGCCCGAACGAGCGCCACACCGCCCCCTGCGGGGGCACGAAGCCGTACTGCGCGTCGTGGAACATGCGCAGCATCGTCGCCACCGTCACCAGCGCCTCGTCGGTGACCCAGTGCGGGGCCAGCGGGTACTCCCCGCACTCCCCCTCCAGGTACGACAGCACCTCCCGGTTGCGCTCGTCCATGCCGAGCGCGCGGGGGGCACCGGTGAAGCCCACGTACTCCAGGTGCCGCAGCAGAGCGTGCACCGAGGGGGTCCACGGGCCGGCGTTGCGCCGCACCGTGTCCCCGACCCGGACCACGGTGCTGACGTTCCCGCCGTGCAGCGGGATCTCCTGCGAAGTCACGTACGGTCTCCCGAGGCGGGGCGCCGGGTGGTCGGGGTCGCGCCACCCGACGTAGGCGCGATCGTCGGTCGTCACTGCGAGATTACGCGTCCCGTCCGGGGGCCTCGGTGCCCAGCAAAGCGTCGACGAACTGCACGGCGTCGAACGGCGCCAGGTCGTCCTTGCCCTCGCCCAGCCCGACCAGCTTCACCGGGATGCCCAGCTTGCGCTGCACGGCGATCACGATGCCGCCCTTGGCGGTGCCGTCGAGCTTGGTCAGCGCGACACCCGTCACGTTGACCGCCTCGGTGAAGACCCGCGCCTGCTCCAGCCCGTTCTGCCCGGTGGTGGCGTCGAGGATCAGCAACGTCTCGTCGATCGGGCCGTGCTTCTCCACCACCCGCTTGACCTTGCCCAGCTCGTCCATCAGGCCGACCTTGTTCTGCAGGCGGCCGGCGGTGTCGATCAGCACGGTGTCCACGCCGGTCTCGATGCCGCGCTTGACCGCGTCGAAGGCCACGCTGGCCGGGTCGGCCCCCTCCGGGCCGCGGACCGTCTCGGCGCCCACCCGCCCGGCCCAGGTCTCCAGTTGGTCGGCGGCGGCGGCGCGGAACGTGTCCGCCGCGCCGAGGATCACGCTGCGACCGTCCGCCACCAGGACCCGGGCGATCTTGCCGCAGGTGGTGGTCTTGCCGGCGCCGTTGACGCCGACGACCAGCAGCACGGCGGGCACCCCGTCCTTCGGCGCGGTGTTCAGGGACCGGTCCAGGCCCGGGTCCAGAGCGTTCACCAGCTCGGCGGCGAGCAACGCCCGCAGCTCGCCGGCGGACCGGGTGCCGAGGACCCGGGTGCGCTCCCGCAGCCGGTCGACGATGTCCCGGGTGGCGTCGATGCCGACGTCCGCGGTGATCAGGCTGTCCTCGATCTCCTCCCAGGTGTCCTCGTCGAGGCGGTCGCGGCTGAGCAGGCCGAGCAGCCCCTTGCCGAAGACGTTCTGCGAGCGGGACAGCCGGGACCGCAGCCGGACCAGCCGGCCGGCGGTCGGCTCGGGCACCTCCAGCGGGGGCGCCTCGATCACCGGCGGCTCGACCAGGATGCCGGTGGACACCTCCGCCTCCGGCGCCATGACGGGCGGCCCGGCGAGATCCTCCTCGGCGCGGGTCTCGACCTCCCTCGGCAGCGGCGGCTCGGGGCGCCGGCGCAGCTTCGGCACCACCAGCCCGAGGGCACCGAGGATCAGCACGCCGAGCAGAGCGAGTGCGATGAGGACGTATTCCGTCATGCCGAAATCCTGTCAGACGACGGCCACGGCGTCTTCACCACCGCACCCTCCGGCGCGCTCGGATCCGGCGGTACGCTCGGTGGCAGCCAGCAGTGGTGCGACCGCCGGCCGGGTAGTAAAGGATGAAGCTCGCTCACCTCGGAGGTCCGCCATGCCCGCCGCACATCTGCTCGTCGGTCCGCTGCTGCGGCGGGTCGTCGACACGCGGGCCACGATCTGGGTGGAGACCAGCGGGCCCGCGGTGGTCACCGTCCGCACGGCCGACGGCGCCACCGGCACGGCACCCACCTTCTCGGCGTACGACCACCACTACGCGCTCGTCGTGGTGTCCGGTCTCACGCCGGCCGCCGCGACCACCTACGAGGTGCTGATCGACGGCGAGGTCGCCTGGCCGGAGCCGCGCGGCCAGTTCCCGCCCAGCGTGATCCGCACCCGCCCCGCCGACGACCACGACCAGCCGGTCCGCCTGCTCTTCGGCTCCTGCCGGGAGACCACGCAGCACGCCACCGCGCGGCGGCTGCCACCGGACGCGCTCGACGCGTACGCCCGCCGGCTGGCGGCCGACTTCGACCCGGCGGCCCTGCCGGACCTGCTGGTGCTTCTCGGCGACCAGGTGTACGCGGACGAGACCTCGCCGACGGTGAAGCGGCTGCTCAAGCGGCGCCGCCGGCGGCCGAAGGGCGCGCCGGCCGACCAGGTGGTGAGCTTCGACGAGTACACGAAGCTCTACCTGGAGTCGTGGCGCGACCCGGAGATCCGCTGGCTCCTCTCGACCGTGCCCAGCGTGATGGTCTTCGACGACCACGAGATCATCGACGACTGGAACACCTCGGCCGCCTGGCGGGCCGACGCCCGCGCCCAGCCGTGGTGGGCGGAGCGGATCGGCAGCGGGCTGGCGTCGTACTGGGTCTACCAGCACCTCGGCAACCTGTCCCCGGACGAGATCGCCGCCGACCCGGTGTACGCGAAGGTGACCGCCGCCGAGGACGCCACCGGCGTGCTGCGCGAGTTCGGTCACCGGGTCGACCAGGAGTCCGATCTCGCGCACGACACCGAGCGCTGGCGGGCCGCGCAGTACCAGTGGAGCTACGCGCTGGACCTGGGGCGGACGCGGCTGGTCATGCTCGACAACCGGTGCAGCCGGGTGCTGGACCGGGGCCAGCGGGCGATGCTGCCGCCGGGCGAGTGGTCGTGGTTCGTCGACCAGGCCCACGGCACGTACGACCACCTGGTGGTGGGGGCCTCGCTGCCCTGGCTGCTCCCCCCGGGCATCCACCACGTGGAGGCGTGGAACGAGAAGCTCGCCGACTCCCGCCGAGGCTGGGTCGCGGCCTTCGCCGAGAAGCTGCGCCGCGGCCTCGACCTGGAGCACTGGGCGGCGTTCCGCCGGTCGTTCGAGGCGCTCGGCGCGCTGTTCGCCCGGATCGGCAGCGGCACGCCGGCCGAGCCCGGTGCGCGGGTGGGCGCCGGGCCCGCGTACGCGCCGCCGGCCTCGATCAGCGTGCTCGGCGGGGACGTGCACCACTCGTACGTGGCCCGGGCCCGCTTCGACGACCCGGACGTGGTCACCCCGGTCCACCAGCTCACCTGCTCCCCCATCCACAACCAGGTGCCGGCGGGGTTGCGCCCGCTGATGCGGCTCGGCTGGTCGCCGGGTCCGTCCGGGGCCACCCGGGCCCTGGCCCGGACCGCCGGGGTGCGCCGCCCGTCGGTGCGCTGGAAGAAGCTGGCCGGCCCGTACTTCGGCAACGCGGTGGCCACCCTTGAGCACGACGGCCGCACGGCGCAGGTGACCATCGAGGGCACCACCAGCGACGGCCACCTGCGCCGGGTGATGCACCACCGGCTCACCCCGGAGGCACCGGACCGGCGCTAGGCCGCCGGCTCGGCGGGCGGGGCGGCCACCGCGGCGAGGATGGCGCGGACGATCGCGCTGTCGATCTCGTCCAGCCCGTCGAGGAGGCGTTCCTCGTCGCGCTCGCCGTCGATGATCCGCCGGATCGTCGCGGCGAGCACCGCCCAGTCCACGCTGCCGCCCAGGTCGTCGAGGAGGGGCTGCAACGCGTCGGCGGCCGTCCGGTCACCACGGGCCGCCGCGACCACCACCGGAATGCGTGGTGCCCATCGCTCGAGGTGGGCGGTGGCAGAGTCGTCGGCGGGTAGGGCGCGGACCGCCTCACCGACCTCACGAACGAGGGTGGCTCGGCGCTGCGGATCGGGAGCGAGGTCGGCGAGGACCGCACCGAACCGCGCACCGGGCACGCTCTCCACTCGACTGATCAGCTCCGCGAGGTCCGCCGGGAGCGCCGCGTCGCCGAACCGACGGAGGTCGCGGGCGAGCGCCCGCAGACCGTCCTGGAATCGGGCCGACCGGCCGCTGAGCAGGTAGAGCAACACGGCGGCGAGCCGGTGCGCCACAGCCTCCATGGGCGGGTGCTGGGCTCGAAGGAGGTAGTTCGCAAGGTTGTGGTGGCTGACCGCCAGGCTGCCCGGCTCAGGCAGCAGGTAGGTGTACCGCATCGCCGCGCGTCCGAGTGTCACGGCCTCGGCGGGGCGGTCGCGCTCGTCTTCGAGGTCGGCACGGGCACCGAACACATGTCCCAGTAGGTGGACGTCTCCGACCGCCTCGAAAACCGTCTGGCAGCGGAGCAGCACCCGTTCGGCCTCCGCCAACTCACCGCGCTGGAGCAGTGGTCGGTAGTCGTTGAACTCCATCCGAGCGAGCTCGTAGGCATGCGCTCCACGCTCACGCTTGCTGGCCAGTAGCCGCTGTTGGTAGTCGAGAGCCTGGGTCCATTCCGACAGGCCGCGGGCCGCCTGCGCGGCGACGTCCAGGGCGGTCTCACGGACGTTGTACGGATACACCTGCTCGGTGTGGTCCACGTCGTGGGGAAGCGTGTCGAGCCGAGCCAGCAGCGCGTCGACCTGTTCGAGGACCTCCCGGTCGCGGCCCATCTGAACGAGAATCTGCAATCGCTGCACCTCGCCCGACGCCCGGGTCCAGGGGCCGAGTCCGGCGATCCGGGCAGAATCTGCGCTTTCTGTCGCTGTTGCCAGCGCCGCGGAGAGCTCACCGGTGGTCCGCAGGAGGTTCGCCAGATGACTGCCGATCCCGGAGGCAAGGTCGTGCCTGCCGCTCCCCCTGGCCGCGTCGATCGCCCGCCGTAGCCCGGCCTGGCCGGCGGCCGGGTCGATCCGGGCCAGCACGCGAGCGTGTAGGGCCTCGTCGATCGGCCGTCGCTCCGGATCGGTCTCACCATCCAGGATCTGCCGCAGGTAGCCGAGCGCCTGCCGGGTCGTCGCCGGCGAGGCATCGCGCATGGCCGCTTCCTCGACCAGGACCGACGCCTGCGACCAGCGCTGCTGGTGCAGCAGGTACGGGGCGGCGGCCAGCCCGGCACGCACCACGAGACGGCTGGTGGGCTCGCCCCGGCTCTCGAGCCGCTGCGCCTCCAGGGAGACACTGGCCCAGACCTCGGCCAGCAGGTTGTCCACGGTGGTACGCAGCTCCGGGCCGGCGCCGGCTCGGATCGCTTCGGCCACGCCCGGGTGGAGCCGGAACTCGACCGGCCCGTCGGGTTCTTTCGACTCGGTGACCTCGGCCGCTACGAGCGCCGCGTCGGTCAGGGCCGACAGCGCGTCGTCGAACGGCGGCGCGGTCCCGCCGTGCCACTGGTCCCAGAACGCCTGCCAGACCGGCTCGATCACGTGGTACCAACGGTCGTCGTCCTCCAGCAGCGCCAGCAGCTCGACGAGGGTGCGGGCGGGCGCCGGCAGACCGGCGACCGCCGCGGTGGTCCAGGCGCCGAGCAGGTTGAGGTACTCCTCCCCGTCGAGCGCGCTGGTGCCGGTGCGGAAGAACGCGGCCGTGGGTGCGTCCCGGCCGGCGGCCGACGCGGCGTCCAGGCGGGCGGCCAGAGCGTCCGGGTCGGTCGCCTCCGCGTCGGCGAGCTCGAGCAGCTTCGGGTGCCCCTGAACCACGGCGAGTACCCGCCGAGCCAGTTCCCGGTCGGCGGCGACGTCGGCGGCGGAGCGTACCGCCGAGGGCTCGTCGTGCAGCAGCCGGCCGAGGTTCGGCAGTTCCTTGGCGAGCAGCACCGACTCGGCCAGCGAGAGCGCGTGGACCGGCAGGGTCAGCAGCGAGCGGGCGTCCAGCCCGGCCGGAACCACCCGGCTGGTGAGGACGACCCGGGAGAGGCCCCCGTGCCCGAGCAGCGTCTCGATCAAGGGCTCCCAGAGCGGGTCGCGCCAGGTCCGGGCGTCCGACAGCAGCGTCTCGATGTTGTCCAGCACCAGCAACAGCGCGTTGTCGCGGAGCACCGCCCGCAGGCGGGGCAGGAAGCGGCGCAGCTCGGCCTCGCTCCCCACCGCCTGCATCATGGTGAGCCCGTGGTGGCCGAGTTGCCCCTCCCAGGCGTGCGCGAGGCTGCTCAGTGCCTGGCCGAACTCGTCGGGTTGGCTCGGTGCCTCCCACCAGGCCAGGGCGGCGAACCGGTCCTGGTGCTGGTAGGCCAACTCCAGCGCGCAGGAGGTCTTGCCGGCGCCAGCCATGCCGTGGAACAGCACTCCGGTCCGGCCACTGCGCGGAGCGAGCGCACCGCTCGCCGAGATCAACGCCGGGGTACGACCGACGAACCGTTCGGGCTCCTCCCGGAATCCGACCATCCGCTCCGCGTACGGGTTGAGGTCCACCGAACCGGGCGGCGGGGCGAGGTGCATCCCGGCGGCCGTGCCGCCGAACAGCGCCGGGGTGCCGACGGAGAGCGGCGGCCGATCGACGGACGGGGTCTGTCCGGCGGCCCGGGGGATCGCGATGGCTGCCGCCCGGTCGACCGGCTGCCCCGAGCCGAGCAGTCGAGGGTACAGCTCCCGGGTCAGCTCGACCGCGAACGGGTCGGCCACCGGATAGCGCATGGCCAGCACCGCGACCCCGAGTTCGGTGACCAGACCGCGGGCGAGGCCGACCGACGCTCGACCGATCGCCACCCCGCCGTCCGTCGGGCCGTCGCCCGACTCCTCCAACTGGTCCGCCGCGTCGTCCAGGCGCAGGTTACGGAGGGTGCTGGCGGCCAGGTCCGCTCCCGAGTTGCAGGCGGAGAGCACGGCGAACTTGAGCCGGTCCCGGGCCGGGCGGAGCAGCTTGATGAGATCGTCGGTGCCGACCTCGTCCGGGCTGCCGTCCGGATTCTCCAGCAGCAGCGTGCCGCGCGCCCCGTGACCGGAGACGTGCAGGACGTCCCAACCCGGATACTCCTCGGCCGTCTCCGCCAGCCGGTCCCGGGTCACGCCGTACTGGAGCACCCGCAGCTCGATCGCCTTGCGGGAGCGGCTGGCGATCTCCCGGACCGTGCGGACCAGTTCGTAGCGCTCCCGGCGGAGGGCGAGCACCGAGGATCGGGCGGGCATCGAGAACAGCGCCAGGATCCGCAGGCGGTCGCCGACCGGCTGCTTGCGTACCGGCGCCGCTGACGTGTCGCTTCCCGGCAGCTCGAAGACCAGGGCCACGTCACGGCGGGCCAGGGCACGACCGTCCACCTCGGCCAGTTCGAGCGGTCGGGTGAGCAGGAAGTCGCCCTCCGGCGGGACCAGCACCCGGACCGTCCCGGCGAGCCGCCGGCCGATGTGCTCGCCGAGCACCTCGGACCCGATCCACCTGCCGACCCGGGTGACTATCGCGGCTTCGCTGCCCAGGCGGTCGTCCGGAAGCCGGTTGCGACGCAGGTACCCGTCCAGGTCGGTGAAGGCCTCGAACTCCGTGCCGTGTGGATCGACGTCGACCTGGTGGTCGGCGAGCGTCCGGCCGGTGTCGTCCGTCAGGAGCCAGCGCCATCGGGCCGGCCCGGTCACCTCGACCGCACGCAGGGTGAGCGGCATGCCGACAGGCCCTCCCCGACGTCGACGAACGGGAGCTTTCATGTCCTAGCATGCCGCACATGACCGCCCTCGTCACGATCAGCGACGCCGAGGCCCCCCAGGGTGTCCGACTCCCGACCGAATCCGACGTTACGATCTACCCGGAATCGCTCAATAATGGCCGCGGTGTCTATGCGCCGTCCGCTCTGGACCTTGCGGGCGAGTTGAGCGGGACCGGCGTGGTCGCCCGCCCCTGGCACGAACTCGCCGACTGCGAGATCAGCAGCGAGCGCGAACCGGTCACCGCGGCGATCCTGTCGGTTGCCCTGGGGATCGTCTCCTCGGCCGGCTGGGAGGCGATCAAGCGGGTGCTGCGCCGGAGGTCGCGCGACGACCGGGTCTCGCTGACCATCGGCTGGCGCGACGGCACGGCGGAGAGGTGGATCCGGGTGGACGGGCCCGCCGACGCGGTGGCCGAGGCGATCGACCGGCTCCCCCGCTGACCCACCCGCGTCGACGACCCCGCCCGCCGTACGCTCTATCTCCGTGGACGAGCACCCCCCGGAGACCGTACGGGCGGTCGAGCACGAGCTGACCGCCTTCCTGCGCCGCAGCCGCGGGGTGTCCTGGGACATCGCCCGGGAGGTGCACCCCAACCTGGAGCCGAACGCGTACGGGCTGCTGCTGTGGCTGCGCCGGTCCGGCTCGATCCGGCTCACCGACCTGGCGGGGCGGCTCGGAATCGGCAAGGGCACCCTCAGCCGGCAGATCAACGGGCTGGAGACCATCGGGCTGGTCCGGCGCGACCCGGACCCGACCGACCGGCGCGCTTCCCAGCTCAGCCTCACCGAGGAGGGGCAGCGGCGCTTCGACACGGCCTCGGCGGCCCGGCTGGAACGATTCCGCGAGACGCTGAGCACCTGGTCCGGGCAGGACGTGGAGACCTTCGCCCGCCTGCTCCACCGCTTCAACGAGACGTACTTCTGATCCGCCCGTGACCGGGAACGTCGGGGCCGTGGGACCGCGCGCGGCGGTAATCGGGTCGCCGCGTGTCGCACCCGGACGCGAGGATGGCCGGCATGACCTGGAGAGCACCCGAGATCGACCGCCGGCACGAGCCCTACCTCGGTGACGAACGCACCATGCTGGAGGGCTGGCTCAACTACCACCGCGACACGCTGCTGCACAAGTGCGCCGGGCTGACCGCCGAGCAGCTCCGGACGGCGAGCGTCGAGCCGTCCACCCTGACCCTGATCGGCCTGGTCCGCCACATGACCGTCGTGGAGCGGGCGTGGTTCCGGCAGCGCTTCGCCGGGGAGGACCTGCCCGAGCTGTACGACTGGGCGGCCGACCCGGACGCCGAGTTCACCACGGTCGGCACCGCCGACCCGGAGGCCGACCTCGCCGCGTTCCGGGCCGAGACCGAGGCCGCCGACGCGGCAGCCGCCGGGCACGACCTCGACGAGACGTTCACGCTGCGTCGCCGCGACGGCAGCTCGCCCGAGGTCAGCCTGCGCTGGGTCTACGTCCACATGATCGAGGAGTACGCCCGGCACAACGGCCACGCCGACCTGATCCGGGAACGCGTCGACGGCGCCACCGGCGACTGACCTGCGCCACCTCCCCCGACCGTCGGCGCTGCCCGGCGAACGGATCGATCACGTGCGCCGGGTCGCCGCTTTCGCGACCGGGAGCAACCCCTTGATCATCCTCTCCGTCATATGACTGGACGGGGCGTGGCCGATCCCGTTCACACCGACCGACGCCTGCGGGCGCGGCGGGGACACGGGGGCCGCCACGGCGGGAGCTGACGATGGTCGACGGTGGACGCGCGACGCCTACCCGGAGAAGGACACTGGGACTGATCGGTGCGGTGGGCGCGTCGGGCGCCGCCGCCCTGTGGGGAATCGGATGGCGGCCGGGGGGTCGCCGGGCGTCGTCGGGTCTCGCCGACCCGCACTACTCCGGTGATCCGGTCGCGGCCGGGAGCGGTCCGGACGTGTCGCCCCGGCCGCTCGGCCGGTCCCCGGTGGCCATCGAGAACACCCGGCCGGGCGCCGCCGGGTTCAGCCTGTCCGGTCACCGGTTCGCCACCGACCGGTCCGGCGAGATCGCCGGGTACGCCTCGGCGACGAGCGTCGCCCCGGGCGAGGAGTTGGTCCTCCGGGTCTCCGTGGCCCCGGCCCAGCGGTACCGCGCGACGGTCTTCCGCATCGGGCACTACGGCGGTGCGGGGGCCCGGATGGTCGTCCAGGGGCCCTGGCTGGACGGGACGACCCAGCCCGCCCCCACGGTGTCACCGGAGACCGGAGCGGTTTCCTGTGCCTGGTCACCGGGATGGCGGCTGCGGATCGGGGCGGACTGGACGAGCGGGCTGTACCTCGCCCTGCTGAGCACCGCCGGCGGTCACCACCACTGGGTTCCGTTCGTGGTGCGTGATCCGTCCCGCACCGCCGCCGGCCTGGTGGTCATCCCGACCAGCACCTACCAGGCGTACAACCAGTGGCCCATGGACGGGCGTACCGGCGCGAGTCTCTACTACGGCTTCGACGACGCGGGCAGACGCGCGGTGGCAGGTCGGTCCCGGGCGGTCAGCCACGACCGGCCGTACGCCGGGAGCGGCCTGCCCAACCTGGTCGCCGACGACATCGGCTTCGTCCAGTGGGCCGAGGCGCAAGGACTCGACCTGGCGTACGCCAGCAGCGAGGACCTGCACACCGGCCGGATCGAGCCGGGACGCCACCGGGCGGTGATCTTCCCCGGGCACGACGAGTACTGGTCGACCCGGATGCGGTCGGCGGTCGTCACCGCCCGCAACGGCGCCACCAGCCTGGTCTTCCTCGGCGCCAACAACTGCTACTGGCGGATCCGCTTCGGTGGCGGCGACCGTGACGAGCGACAGGTCTGGTGCGACAAGGTGGACACGCCACGCAAGGGCGTCGTCCCGGTGACCCCCAAGTGGCGGGCCACCACCAGCCCCGAGCAGCAGCTGATCGGCAGCCAGTACGTCAGCGTCGTGGACGGCCGCGCGCCGCTGGTCGTGGGCGCCAGCGGGCACTGGTTCTGGGCCGGCACCGGCGTACGCGACGGCGACCGCATCCCCGGCGTGGTCTGGGGGGAGGCCGACCAGTGGATGTCCGACACGGCCGGCCCGCAGCTGGTCGAGGAGGTCCAGCTCGCGGATTCTCCGTTCACCCGTAAGGGGAAGACCGTGCGGCAGCACACCCGGCTGTACCGGGCGCCCTCGGGCGCCTGGGTGTTCGCGTCCGGCTCCCTCGGCTGGACCCGGACGCTGTACGACCCGGCGCTCGCCGACCCCCGGATGGACCGGGCGACCCGCAACCTGCTCCGCCAGGTGCTCGGTGGGGACCCCGCCGGAGCGGATCAGCCGGTCGTGGCCAGGGCCGCGCGCAGGTAGCGCAGGTCGCCGGGGCCGCTCCAGCGGTGCGCCGACAGCCCGGCGACCCGGGCACCGGCGACCGCCCGGTCCTCGTCGTCGACGAACAGCACCCGGGACGGCGGGGTCTCCAGGGCGTCGCAGGCCACCTGGAAGAACTCCTTCGCCGGCTTGTGCACCCCGGCAACCGACGAGTTGACCACCACGTCCAGCTCGTCGGTGAGCCCGAGGGCGGCGAGGTCGGCGTCGAGCACGTCGGTGGCGTTGGTGCCGAGCCCGACCCGTACGCCGGCCGCCCGGACCTCCCGGACGAACGCCAGCACGTCCGGGTCGACCTCGCCCCGGTAGCGCTGCCAGTCGTCGACGGCCGCGCGCGCCCGCTCCGCGCCCACCGAGGGGGTCAGCGCGTCGGCCACGCTGGCCATCCAGTCGGCGTGGCTGACCTTGCCGGTCAGCACCGGCTGGAGCAGACCCCACGACATGGCGATCTCGCCGAGCACACCTTCGGTGAGCCCGTACTCGCGCTCGACGCCGACGGCCACCGCCGGGTCCCAGCGGCGCAGCACGCCGTCGAAGTCCACCAGGAGCGCCGTGGCGCGTTCCCGACTCACTCGTTGTTCTCCTGCCCGTCGTCGGCCCGGTTGAGCCGTTGGCTGATCACCTGGGTGACCCCGTTGCGCATGGTCACGCCGTAGAGGGCGTCGGCGACCTCCATCGTCCGCTTCTGGTGCGTGATGACGATCAGCTGGCTCTTCTCCCGCAGCTGCGCCAGCAGCGTGATCAGCCGCCCCAGGTTCACGTCGTCGAGCGCCGCCTCCACCTCGTCCATGATGTAGAACGGGCTGGGCCGGGCGCGGAAGATCGCCACCAGCATCGCCACGGCCGTCAGCGACCGCTCGCCACCGGAGAGCAGGGACAACCGCTTGATCTTCTTGCCCGGCGGCCGGGCCTCCACCTCGACGCCGGTGGTGAGCAGGTCGTCCGGGTCGGTGAGCACGAGCCGCCCCTCGCCGCCGGGGAACAGCACGCCGAAGACCTGCTCGAACTCCCGGGCGGTGTCGGCGAACGCGCTCGCGAAGACCTCCAGGATCCGGTCGTCCACGTCCTTGACCACGGTGAGCAGATCACGCCGGGTGGCCTTCAGGTCCTCCAGCTGCTCGGAGAGGAACTTGTACCGCTCCTCCAGGGCCGCGAACTCCTCCAGCGCGAGCGGGTTGACCTTGCCGAGCAGGGCCAGCTCCCGTTCCGCCTTGGCGGCCCGCTTCTCCTGCACCGCCCGCTCGTACGGGACCGGCTCGGGAACCGGCACGCCGTCGCGTTCGGCCGCCGCCACGTCGGCGTCGGTCGGCGGGACCGGCTGGTTCGGGCCGTACTCGGCGACCAGCGTCGCCACGTCCAGCCCGAAGTCCTCGGCGGCCTTCGCCTCCAACTGCTCGATGCGCAGCCGCTGCTCGGCACGGGCGACCTCGTCCCGGTGCACCTGGCTGGTGAGCCGCTCCAGCTCCGCGGCGAGGCGCTTGGCGGCCCCGCGTACCTCGGACAGCTCGGCCTCCCGCGCGGCGCGTTCGCGCGCCACGGCGTCGCGGTGCTCCTCGGCCTGCGCGATCGAGGTGGTGAGCCGGGTCAACGCCTCGCGGGCGCCGCCGGCCACGGCCCGGGCGATCGCGGCGCCGCGGGTCCGCGCCGCCCGCCGTGCCGCCGCGCGCTCCCGCGCGGCACGCTCGGCCGTCGCCTGCCGGCGCAGCGAGTCGGCCCGGCCGGCGATCGAGGAGACCCGCTCCTCGGCGGTACGCACGGCGAGGCGCACCTCCATCTCGTTCTGCCGGGCCCGGGGCACCATGGCGGCGAGCTGGTCACGCTCCTCGGTCGAGGGTTCGGCGTCGATCGGCGTGGCCTCGGCCAGCCGTAGCCGTTCCTCCAGCTCGGCGAGGGCGGCGAGGTCCCGTTCGCGGGCCGCCTCGGCCCGGGCCCGGGACTCGCCGAGGCGCTCGGTCTCGGCCTTGGCCGACCGCGCGGCGGCGCCCAGCTCGGCGAGCCGGCGGGCGGCGGCGTTGCGGTGGCTCTCCGCCTCCCGCTTCGCGGCGGCGGCGTGCTGCACGGCCTCCTTGGCGGCCGCCACCTCGGCGCGCGCCTCGACCAGCTGCCCCCGCAGGTCGGCGGCGGTGCGCTCGGCGGCGGCGCGGTTGGTCCGGGCCTCCTCGACGGCGGCCTGCACCTCGATGAAGCTGGGCGCCTTGGCCGACCCGCCGGCGGCCGCGTACGCCCCGAGCACGTCGCCCTCCGGCGTGACCGCCCGCAGCTCCGGGTTGCCGACGACGACCTCCGCGGCGGCGGCGAGGTCGTCGACGAGGACGACGTCGCGCAGGGCCCGGTGCACGGCCGGCCGGATCTCGGCCGCGCACTCCACCAGGTCGGGCGCCCACCGGGCCCCGTCCGGCAGCTTGGGGCGCAGCGAGTCGGCGGAACCGGCCATGCCCGGCCCGGCGGCGCTGCCGACCAGCAGGCCGGCCCGGCCGGCGTCGGCGATCTTGAGCATCCGCATCGCCTCGACGGCCTCGTCGACGCCGCTGACCGCGACCGCGTCGGCGAGGCCGCCCAGGGCCGCGGCGAGCGCGGCCTCGTGGCCGGGCGCGACGGTGAGCAGCCCGGAGAGGCTGCCAAGCAGTCCCGGCACCTCGTCCGCGCGGGCCAGCAGCGCGCCGGCACCGTCCTTGCGGCGCAGGCCGAGGGCCAGCGCCTCCTCGCGCGCCTTCCAGGTGGCGGCGTCCTTCTCGGCGGCCCGCTCGGCGTCGCTCAGCGACCGGAGCGTCGCCTGCGCCTTCTCCTGGACGGCGACCGCCTCCGCGTGCCGGGCGTCCAGGTCGGCGTTGTCCCGGTCCGCCTCGGTGGACTGTTCGGCGACGGCGTCCAGCTCGGCCTGCGCCCGCTCGGCCCGCCCGAGCGCGTCGGTGTGCGCGGCGGCGAGTCGTTCGATCTCCTCCCCGGCGGTGGCGGTCCGCGCCCGGGCGGAGTTCACCTGCCCGGTCAACCGGGCCAGCCCTTCCCGGCGGTCGGCGATGGCCTTGGCCGCGGCGACCAGCTCCCGCTCGGCGGCGGCCAACTGGCGTTCCAGCTCCTGGCGGTGCTCCACCGCCTCGGCCAGCCGGATCTGGTCGTCGGTGAGCGCGGCGCGCAGCTCCTCCTCCTGCTCGCGGACGCGCTCCGCCTCGGCCTCCAGCTGGTCCGGGTCGCGGCCGGGCCGCTCGTCGTCCGGCGTGGCGCTGAGGTGGCGCAGCCGCTCACGGGCGAGCTGCTCGATCGAGCGGAACCGCTCCTGGAGGGCGGACAGCTTGTACCAGGTGTCCTGGGCGGCGGCGAGCAGCGGCGCGTCCTCGGCGAGGGCGGCCTCCAGCTCACCGAGGCGGGCCTGCACCTCGGTGTGCTCGGCCTCGACCTGCTCGCGCCGCTCGCGCAGCGCGGTCTCGTCGGCGATCTCCTTGTCGAGGGTCGCGCGCAGCGTGGCGAGGTCGTCGGCGAGCAGCCGGAGGCGCGCGTCCCGCAGGTTGGCCTGGATCACCGCGGCGCGGCGGGCCACCTCGGCCTGGCGGCCGAGCGGCTTGAGCTGGCGGCGCAGCTCGGCGGTGAGGTCGGTGAGCCGGTTCAGGTTGGTCTGCATCGCGTCGAGCTTCCGCAGCGCCTTCTCCTTGCGCTTGCGGTGCTTGAGGACGCCCGCGGCCTCCTCGATGAACGCGCGCCGGTCCTCCGGCTTGGCGTGCAGCATGCCGTCGAGGCGGCCCTGCCCGACGATGATGTGCATCTCCCGGCCGATGCCGGAGTCGCTCAGTAGTTCCTGGATGTCGAGCAGGCGGCAGGAGTCGCCGTTGATCTCGTACTCGCTCTCGCCGGAGCGGAACATCCGGCGGGTGATCGACACCTCGGTGTACTCGATCGGGAGCGCGCCGTCGGTGTTGTCGATGGTCAGGGTCACCTCGGCACGGCCGAGCGGCGCCCGGCCGGCCGTGCCGGCGAAGATGACGTCCTCCATCTTGCCGCCGCGCAGCGCCTTCGCGCCCTGCTCACCGAGGACCCAGGCGATGGCGTCGACGACGTTGGACTTGCCGGACCCGTTCGGGCCCACCACACAGGTGATGCCCGGTTCCAGCTTCAGCGTCGTCGCGGAGGCGAAGGACTTGAAGCCCTTGACCGTCAGGCTCTTGAGATGCACCTTCTCGATCCTCGTCCGGTGGCCGCCGTACCGTCGCCGGCTGCGCGGACCTGGTGAACCCGCAGACTAACCCGCCACCGGTGACCATCCCGCACTCGACCCGCCTGGAGCCGCACCGGCCGGCCGCGCCCGGTTCACGTTCCGGATGCGCAACCGACGATTTTCCGCCGTACGAGGTGCGGTTCCGGCCGGAACGGTCGGGGTACGGCGTCCGCGGTCACCGGTTCGACCGGCGGGACGAAAATGGTGCGCACAGAGCTGCGCGCCGGCACATTCGTGTCGGCGCGCCTTTTCGCGTGGTGCTATTCAGTTCTTGCGTACCCGGTGATCAGGTCAGCGCGGGCTCGGCGATACGGAGCAGGTCGTCCGCCTCGGCCGCAGCCGCCGCGAGACGATCGTTCTCGGCACGCAGCCGCGTGATCTCGAACTCCAGTGCCTGAACCGTGGCACGCAGTCGGGTGACCTCGTCGAGCAGGCGCCGGTCGGGCGCCGCACCTACGTGGCCGTACAGGGCCTTCGCCATGTTGACTCCTTGATATGCGCTGCCGGAATGGCCGGCCAACGCGCGCCCATTCGTACGCGGCTGTCAACCCAGGCGATTCTGGGCATGAGCGGGCGCGACTGGCGACACCTATATATTGAGCCGAAACCCCCTCCTTCGTCAAGTTCCCGCAGGCCGTAGATCATCTCTACGTCGACCTGTCCACTTGTCGGGGGGCTGCCACACGGCGCGGACACTCTCTGTCCGGACACCTTTACTGTACGCCTCGGATCTCCGGAAGTCCCTACCCCGGCGTCCCCGTTCCCCTTAACTCTTTCTTAGCCACGTTGCCGCAGGTCGCGGCCAACACGTAGCGTCACCCCGGCCCGCAACCGACCCGTGGAGGCTACCGGCGTGTACGGCTGGAACGACCCGATCGACCCGGACGGCGCCCGGCGACCCGAGCCGGCGCCCGACGAACCGGCCTGGCTGACCGAGCGGCCCGAGCCACGCTCGGCCTACCTGTTCGGCGACGACCCGGACCGACCGGCGGACGAGTGGCAGCGCGAGCAGCCGACGGCCCACTGGCAGCCCGAGCCGGCCCGCCACGACGCGCAGCCCTGGCAGCCGGCCGACCCCACGTACCGGGACGAGCCCGCGCAGCGCTGGGAGCCCACCCCGACCTGGCAGCGCGAGGAGCCCACGGGTGGCTGGCGGCAGGACGACCCCGCGACGTGGCGGAGCGAGCCCACCGCGACCTGGCGGCGCGACGAGCCGTCGGGCGGCTGGCAGGGCGAGGAGCCCGCCGCGGGCTGGCAGGGCGAGAACCCGACCCCGGGCTGGCACCGCGAGCAGCCGGCCGCGGGCTGGCACCGCGAGGAGACCACCACGGGCTGGCAGCCGCACGGGGCCACGGCCGGCTGGCACGGCGCCGAGGCCGACGGTGGCTGGCAGCACGAGGAGCCGACCGGCGGTCGGCCGGCCACCCCGTCCGGGGCGTACGCCGGTGAACAGGCGACCGGCCCGCTGCCGGCGATCGCAGCCGACGGGTCCCCGGCCGACGGCGGGCACCGTCGCCTGCGGCGTCCACTGCTGATCGGCGGCGCCGCCGCCGCGGCCACGCTGGTGGTCAGCCTGGGCGCCGGTGTGGTCGCGCTCTCCGGCGGAGACGACGCCACCCGCACCTCGGTGGCGGACGACACCGTCGCGGCTGCCCCGGCCCTGCCCGAGACCGCCGAGACGCCCGCCGACGCACTGGCCCCCACCGGCAGCCCGAGCGCGTCGCCGACCACCGCGAAGCCCTCCCCCTCGGTCACGCCGAGCCGCAAGCCGAAGCCCGCGCCGTCGCGGACCACCGCGCCGTCGCGCCGGAGCCCCGAGCGCAGCACGGCCCCGAGCAGCGGCGGGACGTCCACCGGCAGCGGCGTCAGCGCCCAGGCCCGTGAGGTCGTGGACCTGGCCAACGCCGAGCGCGCGAAGGCGGGCTGCGGCGCGTTGAGCATCGACGACAAGCTCATGACGGCCGCCCAGCGGCACAGCCAGGACCAGGCCGACCACCAGAACATGTCGCACACCGGCAGCGACGGCAGCGACCCGGGTGACCGGATCGACCGGGTCGGCTACGAGTGGCGCACGTACGGCGAGAACGTCGCCTGGAACCAGAAGACGCCGGCCGCCGTGATGGACGCCTGGATGAACAGCCCCGGCCACCGGGCCAACATCCTGAACTGCGCCTTCACCGAGATCGGCGTCGGCATCGCGAGCAGCAACGGTCCCTACTGGACCCAGGTCTTCGCCGCTCCGCGCTGAGTCGTACGGTCGACGTCCCGGTGCGACCGCCGGGGCGTCGACGCGCGCCGGATCGCGAGTCGTCGTCGGGCTGTCCTCGTTTGACCGGGTGAGGTGCGCCGCGGTGGTGCACCCGCCCGGGCGGCGACCGGCCGCCCGCGACCTGCGGAGCTGCCGATGCGGATCCGGCCGCCGACGCGCGCCGTCGGGCGCGGCCTGCGCCGGGCGCTGCCGGCAACGGTCGCGTTGCTGCTCCTGACCCCGGTGTACGCGTGCCACGTGGAGCTGGCCCGGCCGGACGCGGCGACCACCTGGCCGTCGGACGCGGCTCGCCGGTGGCAGTGGCAGTGGCAGCTCAGCGGGGCGCTGGACCCGGACGTGCCCGCGGATGTCTTCCTGCTCGACCCGGTCGCCACGACCACGGCGCAGACCGCGGAGCTGCGCACCCGCGACCGGCGGCTGATCTGCCAGGTGCACGTCGGCTCGGTCCGGCCCACCGACCCGGACGCGACCCGGTTCCCGGCGAGCGTGCAGGGCGCGCCCGGACGCCGTGCCCGGAGCCGCTGGCTGGACGTCCGGCAGTGGGACATCCTGCGGCCGGTGCTGGCCGACCGGTTCCGGCTCTGCCGGGGCAAGGGCTTCGGGGCGGTCGCGATCGTCGACGCGGACGCGTACGCGCAGCGCTCCGGCTTTCCGCTCGGCTTCGACGACCAGCTGCACTTCAACCGCCGGCTGGCCGAGCTGGCCCGCTCGCTCGACCTGTCCCCCGGCCTGGTCAACGCCGTGCCGCAGGTGGCGGCCCTGGCGCCGGACTTCGACTTCGCGGTCAACGAGGAGTGTGTCCGGCTCGGGGTGTGCGGCAAGCTGCTGCCGTTCGTGGAGGCCGGCAAGCCGGTCTTCCACGTCGAGTACACCGGCTCGGCCGAGGACTTCTGCGTCACGACGGTGGGCTACGGGTTCACCTCCATCCGCAAGGACCGGACGCTCGACGCCTGGCGTGAGCCCTGCCCGGCCCGCTGACGCCCCGGGGCCGGGCCGCCTGCGGCGGCCCGGCCCCGACGATCGGTCAGCGTGCGCCGACCAGCTCCGGCGCGGGCGCCGGCGGGTCGATCGGAGCCGGAACCGACCGGGCCCGCATGAAGCGCGGGGCCCACCAGTTCCGGTCGCCGAGCATGGTCATCAACGCCGGCAGCACGACCGCGCGGATGATCGTGGCGTCCAGCAGGATCGCCGCGGCCAGACCGATGCCGAGCTGCTTGAAGTCGATCGTGCTGAGCGTCGCGAAGATCGAGAACACCCCGACCATCACGATCGCCGCGCTGCTCACCACGCCCGCCGAGGAGGTGATGCCGTGCGCCACCGCCTCCCGGTTCGACATGCCCGCCCGGATGCCCTCACGGATCCGGCTGACCACGAAGACGTGGTAGTCCATCGAGAGCCCGAAGAGGACCACGAAGAGGAACAGCGGCAGCCAGGTGACGATCGCGCCCATCGAGGTGAAGCCGAGCAGGTCCTCGGCCCACGTGCCCTGGAAGACCACCACCAGCAACCCGTACGCGGCACCGGCGGACAGCAGGTTGAGCAGGATCGAGCTCAGCGCGACCACCACCGAGCGGAACGTCCAGGCCATCACGAGGAAGGTGAGCGCCAGCACGAAGCCGATGACCAGCGGCAGCTTCTCCCAGACGTGCTGCTCGTAGTCCTCGCTGGCGGCGACGTCGCCGCCGACCGCGTACTCGACGCCGGTGAGCCCGCCGAGGGCGGCCGGCGCCAGGTCCGCACGGAGCTTCTCCAGCGACTGCGCCGACCGCTCGTCACGGTTGGCGTACGGGGTCGCGACCTGCAGCACGGACACCCGCCCGTCGGCCGACACCCGGATCTTCGGGCCGTCCGCCTCGGTCGGCGCGAAGAGCGGGTCGGCGGACGCGCGCCCGGCCAGGTCGGTCAGCGCCGCGCGCACCCGGTCGGCCTCGGCCGCCGTCGCCCGGACCGCGACGGTGTGGCTGGTGCCGTTGCTCGGGAAGGCCGCGGTGAGCCGGTCGTACGCCTGCATCGCCGGCGTGCTGCGGGGCAGGTCCTCCATGCCGGGGAACTGCAGCTTCATGCCGAGCGCGGGGGCGGCGAGGGCGAGCAGCAGCCCGACGGAGACGGCCAGCGTCGCCACCGGCGCCCGCAGCGCCGGCTTCAGCACGGCCGGCCAGAACCGCGGCGCCGCGGGCGCGCCGTGCCGTCCGGTACGCGGCGCGGTCAGCCGCCACAGCAGCGGCACCCGGGGGCGGTCCACCCAGCGGCCCAGCTTGGCCAGCAGCGCCGGCAGCACGGTCAGCGAACCGATCACCGCGACCGCGACCACCAGGATCGAGCCGACCGCGAGCGACGAGAAGACGGCGTCGTTCACCAGCAGCAGGCCGGCCATCGAGATGATCACGGCGAAGCCGGACACCACCACCGCGTGCCCGGAGGTCTCCGCGGCGATCTCGACGGCGTCCAGCCCGGAACTGCCCTTCGCGCGTTCCTCACGCTCCCGCCGCACGTAGAACAGCGAGTAGTCCACGCCAACCGCCATGCCGATCAGCAGGATGACGCTCGCCGTCGTGTCGGTGGCCGGCACGAGGTGGGACGCCAGGGTCGAGAGGCCCAGCGCGGCGGCCACCGAGGACAGGGCCAGCAGCACCGGCACGCCGGCGGCGATCAGCGCCCCGAACGCGACGATCAGGATGGCCAGCGTGACCGGCAGGCTGAGCAGTTCCGCCCGCTTGAAGTCCGCGCCGAGGGTGTCGTCCAGCGCCTTGTTGATCGACGGTCCCCCGACCTGCTCGATCCGCAGCCCCGGATGCGCCTCCTGCACGCCGGCGGTGGCGTCGCGCAGCGGCTGCACCCGGTCGGACGCCGTCTCCGGGTCGCCGGACATGGTGATCGGCAGCAGCAGCGCCGAGCCGTCGCGGGCCGGGACGGGCTCACCGATCGAGGCGACCCCCTGCACCGCCCGCAGCCGGCCCGCCGCGTCGTCGGCCGCCGCCTCGGCCGCCGTCATGTCCAGCGTGCCGCCGCGCGCCGTGATCAGGACGTTCTCGGTCGCCGGCTCGTCGAAGTCCCCGGAGGAGACGATGACGACCGCCCGGCCCGACTCGCCGACCGCCTGGTCGGACTCCTCGGCCTCGTTGAGGCCCGCTGCATTTCCCCCGACGAAGCACACCGCCACGAACACCACCCACAGCGCGATCGCGCGCCACGGATGTTCGGCACTCCACCGTGCCAACCGCACCGTCACCGGTCTCGCCCCCATGCCGGATTCCCCCTGTCACTCAAACCCCTGTCAACCGTGTCGACGCTAGGGATGGGACGGGGTGGAGACATCGGGGAACGGCCCCGGTCCGCCCCGGAACCGACGCAGCGGCACCGGCGGGGCGCCGGGACGTCCCGGCCGGCGGTTCCCCGGGTCCATCCCGGACGGGCCGGCTCGGCACGCCGGGGCGGGCCCCGAGACACTCAGGGTCAGACCCGGACGGCTCCCCGGGGGCGGGGCTGGCAGCGCGGGCAACTGAACGACGACCGGTTCATGAACGACTCGCGGCGGATGGGCGCGCCGCACCGCCGGCACGGCAGCCCCTCCCGCCCGTAGACGTTCAGCGAACGGTCGAAGTAGCCGCTCTCGCCGTTGACGTTGACGTACAGGGCGTCGAAGCTCGTCCCGCCCTCCTTGATCGCCTCGGCGAGCACGTCACGGACATGCCCGAGCAGACGCAGCGCGGCCGGGCCGGTCAGGGCGTCGGTGGGCCGGGCACCGTGCAGCTTCGCCCGCCACAGCGCCTCGTCGGCGTAGATGTTGCCCACGCCGGAGAGCAGCGTCTGGTCCAGCAGCGCACGCTTGACCTCGGTGCGACGGCGGCGCAGCGCGGCGACGAACGCCGCGTCGGAGAACTCGGCGTCCATCGGGTCGCGGCCGATGTGGGCGATCTCCGCCGGCAGCTCCGCGCCACCCTCGCTGACCGACAGCCCGCCGAACGTCCGCTGGTCGACGAAGCGCAGCTCGGGGCCGCTGTCGGCGAAGCGGAACCGGACCCGCAGGTGCGTCTCGTCGGGCGCGTCGGCCGGTTGCAGGAGCAGCTGACCCGACATGCCCAGGTGCCCGATCACCGCGTCGCCGCTGTCCAGCGGGAGCCACAGGTACTTGCCCCGTCGCCGCACGTCCAGGATCGTCCGGCCGGCCAGCACGTCGGCGAAGTGGGCGCCGCCGGCCGTGTGCCGGCGTACCGCCCGGGGGTGGAGCACCTCGACGGCGGCGATCCGCCGCCCGACGACCCACTGGGCCAGCCCCTGCCGGACGGTCTCGACCTCGGGCAGCTCAGGCACGACCCGGCTCTCCGGCCAGGCCCGCCTCGACCGCCCCGCGACCGCCGTCCCCGACCGGTTCCGCGCCGTCCCCGCCGGCGCCGGCCTGCTCGCGCTCCGCCTGCGCGGACAGCGTCCGCCAGGCCGACTCGGCGGCCCGCTGCTCCGCCTCCTTCTTGCTCCGCCCCTCGGCGCCCCCGTAGCGGGTGCCGGCGACCACCACCCAGGCGGTGAAGGTCTTCAGGTGGTCCGGCCCGGTGCCCTCGATGCGGTACTCCGGGACACCCAAGCCCTGCGCGGCGGTCAACTCCTGGAGGCTGGTCTTCCAGTCCAGCGCCGCGCCACGCCCGGCCGACTCGGCCATCAGCGGGTCGAAGAGGCGGTGGATGACGATGGCCGCGGTGTCCAGGCCGTACTGGAGGTAGATCGCGCCGAGCAGCGCCTCCAGGGTGTCGGCGAGGATGCTCGCCTTGTCCCGGCCGCCGGTCGTCTCCTCCCCCTTGCCGAGCAGCAGGTACTGGCCGAGGCCGTCCGGGCCCAGCCCGCGCGCCACGTCGGCGAGGGCACGCATGTTGACCACGCTGGCCCGCAGCTTGGCCAGCTGGCCCTCGGGCAAATCGGGGTGGTTGTGGAACAGCGCGGTGGTGATCACCACGCCGAGCACGGAGTCGCCCAGGAACTCCAGGCGCTCGTTGGTGGGCAGGCCGCCGTTCTCGTACGCGTACGAGCGGTGGGTCAGCGCACGCTCCAGCAGCTCCGGCTCCAGCGCCACGCCGAACGCCGCCTCCAGGTGGCCGACGGGCGGCCGTCGGCGCTTGTCGTTGCTCATGATGTGCGTACCTCGGTGTCGGTCGTACGGTCGGTGCGGTCCGCGCGGTCACCCGCGTCGGTGCTGTCCAGCAGCGCGCGGACCTGGTCGGCGGCGCGACGCCGCCACAGGTGGGCGGCCAGCGCGATGCCGGAGGCGAGATCATCGCCCCGGGCGGCGCCGTGGCACACCACCACCGTGCCGGCGACGCCGAGCAGGGCGGCCGCCCGGGGGGCGCCACCGCCGGCCGGGGGGCCGCCGGCCATCGCGTACGCGCCCTCGATCGCCTTGAGCAGCACGTTACCGGTGAACCCGTCGGTGACCACCACATCCGCGCGCGTGCCGAGCGAGACGTCGTACCCCTCGACGAGGCCCACGTAGCGGCCGCCGGACGGCAGCGCCGTGGCGGCGAGCGCGGGATCGGCGAGGCGGCGGGCGCGGTCGCCCTTTCCGGCCTCGGTGCCCACGGAGAGCAGGCCGACGCGGGGAGCCCCGACGCCGTGCGCCACGGCGGCGTAGGCGGCGCCGAGGGCGGCGTGGCGGGCGAGGGTGGCCGGGCGGGGCTCCAGCGAACCGCCGACGTCCAGCAGGACCACCGGGCCGTCGACGGCGGGAAGCGAGGCGATCAGAGCCGGGCGGCGGACGTCCGGCCAGCGGCCGAGCCCCAGCGCGACGGCGGTGACGGTGGCGCCGGTCGAGCCGGCGGAGACCAACGCGTCCGCTGAACCCTCGCGGATGGCGTGCACGGCGGCGCGTACGGTGCTGTCGGCGCGGGCCGCGGCGGGATGGTCGCCCATGCCGACGGCGGCGTCGACCGGGCGGACGGCGACCCGGGCGCGCTGCTCCGGGTCGAGGGCAGCGATCAGCTCGCCGGCCGCCTCGGTCGGGCCGACGAGCAGCAGATGCAGGTCGGGATCGGCGCGCATGGCCCGCAGAGCGCCGTCAACCACGACGGCGGGAGCGTCGTCCCCGCCGAGGAGGTCAACGGCGATCCGCGCGGTGCCCGGCTCCATCGGAACGCCGGCCGGGGCGGGCCGGCCGGCGTCGGAGGGAGCCGGGGCACCGGGCGTTCGCCAGGGTGCGCGCGCCGCCCGACCGGAGGTCGGGGGCGTCACTCGGCGTCCAGGTCAGACCTCGAGGACCTGGCGGCCGTTGTAGGTGCCGCAGACGGAGCAGGCGGCGTGCGGCAGCTTCGGGGACTTGCACTGCGGGCAGGCCACGGTCGCGACGGCCGCGGTCTTCCACTGCGCCCGACGGGCCCGGGTGTTGCTGCGCGACATCTTGCGCTTGGGGACGGCCACGGTTCTTACTCCTCTTTACGGGTCAGTTGCGACAGGGCCGCCCAACGCGGGTCGACCTGCTGGTGGCTGTGATCGGCCGGCAGCTCGTCCCAGGCCACCCCGCAGTCGGGGCACAGGCCCGGGCAGTCCTCCCGGCAGAGCGGGTTGGTCGGCAGCGTGAGCACCACCGCGTCCCGCAGTACCGGCTCCAGGTCGATCAGATCGCCCTGCATCCGGCCCACCTCGTCCTCGTCGGCCGTCATGTCCGTGGTGCTGTTCTCGTACGCGTACAGCTCCTGGATCGGGACGGCCACGGTGTCGTCGATCTCGCGCAGGCAGCGGCTGCACTCGCCCTTGATGGGACCGCTGACGGTCCCGGAGACGAGCACCCCCTCGGACACCGACTCCAACCTCAGGTCGAGGTCGAGGTCCGCGCCCTCCGGCACGCCGATCAACTCCACGCCGAGGTCCGCCGGTGCCGGTACCACCCGCTTGACCGTACGCAACGCACCAGGCCGGCGCGGCAGCTCCCTCGTGTCGAGGACCAGCGGCGACCTGGGGTCGAGTGGTGAAGGCGTGTGTTTGGGCATAGTCAGACTCCGGCCGTGAGGGCCGACAAACGAGGTTACCTGGGCGATCGCCGCAGCGTCGAATCGGGGGCGGCGTCCTGCCCGGGGTGAGGTGTCGGCCTGGTGCCCGTGTCGACGTCCTCGGCCCGGCCCAGGACTTCGACACCGGCCCTAGAAGGGTAGCGGGCGTTCGGCCTCGTCCCCGGCGAACGTGCCGATCTCCCGCAGGGCGTGCATCTTGTCCCGGCCACGCTCGATCGAGGCGAGTGCCCGGGTGAGGAACTGCTCGAAGTTCGCGAGCGCGGTGTCGACGTAGTCGTCGACCTCCTCGCGCAGCCGCTGAGCCTCGGCCCGGGCCTCCGCGACGATCCGGGCACCCTCGTGCTCGGCGGACACCGTGATCTCGTTCACCGACACGAGCCGGGCGTGTTCCGCCTCACCCTCGCTGATGATCCGGTCGGCCTCACGCTTGCCGGCCTCCATGATCTTGTCGCGCTCCTCGAGCAGCGCGGCGGCCCGGCGCAGGTCGGCGGGGAGCTCAGCGCGCAGCTCGTCGAGGGCGGCGATCATCTCGCCCCGGTCGACCATGCAGTTGTTGCGCGACATCGGGACGGAGCGGGCCTGCTCCACCATGGCGATCAGTTCGTCGATGCGATCGAGCGGGTCCACCGGCACCTCACTCCTGTCGTTCGTCGGCCGACCTCAATGATGCGGGCTGAACCCGGATTCGGCGCTCCACACATGATGAGGTGTGCCGACCACGTCCACACCATCCACCCCACCCCGGCGCGTCGCCCCGCCCGCGACTCCACTCCGCCGAACGGGCACATTCTGCCTCGACCAGAGGCGCGAACCCGGGCGAAAGGGGACAGGAACCGCGCGGTCGCGGGGGTGGTGGGTTCGGGTCAGGTGCGCGCGGTCGGGGGATGCAGGCGGGTCACCAGGGCTTCCCGGACGACGTCGGGGACGTGGGCGGAGATGTCGCCACCCCACTTCGCCACATCCTTGACCAGGCTGGAGGAGAGGAAGGAGTAGAGCGGGTTGGTCGGCATGAAGAGCGTCTCGACGCCGGCCAGACCGATGTTCATCTGGGCCATCTGCAACTCGTAGTCGAAGTCGCTGACCGCCCGCAGGCCCTTGATCAGCACGCTCGCCTGCTGCGCCCGGCAGAAGTCCACCAGCAGACCCCGGAAGGACTCCACCCGCACGTTGTCGTACGACTTGGTCACCTCGCGGAGCATGTCGATGCGCTCCTCGACGGTGAACAGGCCGGTCTTCGACTGGTTGACCAGCACGCCGACGATCACCTCGTCGAACAGCCGGCTCGCCCGGCCGATGATGTCGAGGTGACCGTTGGTGACCGGATCGAACGAGCCGGGACACACCGCACGTCTCATGATCGGCGACCGTACCAAAGGGTGGTCTCGCCGTAGCGGCGACTGCGCTCGCCGGTGACGCCCTGCACCCAGTCGACCGCCCCGGTGCGGCTCGACCGCTCCACCACCACGAGCGCGTCCGGGGCGAGCCAGCCCTGATCCACGAGTGCGCGGAGCATCGCGGAGACCTCCTCGTCGGGCACCGAGTACGGCGGATCGGCGAAGACCACGTCGTACGGGTCGCCGTCCGGGCCCGCGCCGAGCACGGTCCCGACCTTGCCGGTGACCAGCCGCACGGCCGACCCGGCCCGCAAGGCGGCCACGTTCTCCCGGATCACCCGGGCGGCGCGCGGGTCGGACTCGACCAGCAGCACGTGCTCCGCCCCCCGGGAGAGCGCCTCCAACCCGACCGCCCCGGACCCGGCGTACAGGTCGGCGAACCGGGCGCCGTCGAGGTCCACCTCCGCCTGCACCGCGCTGAACAGCGCCTCGCGGACGCGGTCGGACGTCGGCCGGGTGCCGGCGCCGGGCGGCGCGGCGATCCGCCGCCCGCCCAGGGTGCCGGCCACGATCCGGGTCACCGCCTGCTCCTCATGGGGATGACGCTACGTCACCCGCCCCTGGGCGACGCCGACCCCACCGGTAATCCGATCACCCACCCGCCGGACGGACGGCGGCAGCCTCGGGCGATCGTGCAGCGGAAGCCGCTTCCACACCGGATGGTCATCGAGCGATGACCATTGGTGCATCAATGATCACAAATCTACAACATCGCATGGACGTTCTCATCCGGACCCCCGCGATTCATGACCGATCAGTACAGTCACCCATCGCGTCCGCCCGCAACGGGCGCACCGCGTGCCGGGCGAGCGTCGATGAGCCGGCGGGCCACCACTGGCCGCTGCTGTCTCCCGCCCGCCCAGCCACACGTCCACACCCCCCTCATCAGGAGCAGACGTGAACCGTCTCCAGCCCTTGTTCCGGCGCGTCATGGCTGTCGCCGCCGGAACGCTGCTCGGCCTCAGCGGCGTCGCGATCCTCGCCGCCCCCGCCAGCGCCCACCACAGCGAGGTCAAGGTCCAGGCCAAGTGCGACACCGCCACCGGCGAGTGGGTGGTCGACTGGACGATCAAGAACTATGCGCCCAGGAACGTGAAGAAGTACAAGTTCGACGAGGTCTCGGCCAAGACGTTCGTCGGGGAGACGGCCACCGACGTGACCATCCCCGGGATCGCCGTCACCGAGGGCGACAACTACCCGCACGCCACCGACCAGCCGCTGACCGCGACTCAGCGACTGGACGGCAAGATCACCAAGGCGTCGCTGTCCGTCCAGGCGGCTTGGGACAACGGCTTCAAGGAGCACAAACCGGTCTCGGCTGCGATCGAGCTCGGCGGCACCTGCGTCAAGGACCAGCCGCCGGCGCCGAAGACCCCCAAGCCGACGGCCAGCGTCACCGCCGACTGCGAGGGCGTTGTCGTGGTCAAGCTCGAGAACGCCGAGGACGCCACCGCCCCGGCGGGATTCATCGTCACCGGTACGGACGGTTTCACCGAGACGGCCACCGTCGAGCCCGGCAAGAACGCGTCCGTCACGGTGCCGGCCAAGAACGCCGGCAGCATCAAGGTGGTCGTGGAGGGCGTCGAGGAGCCGCTCTTCGAGGGCAAGCCCGCTCCGGCCGAGAACTGTGTCGAGCCTGGCGAGCCGGCCGGCGCCTACCAGTCCACCTGCGACGAGCTGATCTTCGAGATCAGCAACCCTGAGGACGGCGAGACCGTCACGGTGACCTTCACGCCGAACAAGGGCGAGCCGAAGACGCTGACCGTGAAGCCGGGCGAGAGCGGCACCGTGTCGTTCCCGGCCGAGGAGGGCCTGACCGTCACGCCGAGCGCCGAGGGCCTGGAGGACACCGAGCCGATCGCCTGGGAGAAGCCGGCCGACTGCGCTCCCGGTGGCGGCGGCGGGGACGAGGACGAGCCGACCCTGCCCCTGACGGGCGCCGCCACGGGCGGCATCATCGCCGGCGCGGCCGTGCTGCTCGCGGGCGGCGCGGTGCTGTTCGTGCTCGCGCGCCGCCGGAAGCTCCGCTTCACCGCCTGAGCGGAATCCACCCGAGCGGGGAGGGCGCGCCGACCACCGGGTCGGCGCGCCCTCCGTCATTCGGCGCCGCTCCGACCAGCCGCCGTCCGTCAGCCCTTCTCCAGGTACTCCGCGCGGTCGGCGTCGACCAGCGCGGCCACCGAGGCGGCCAGCGCCGGATGACGGGTGAGGTCGGGATCCTCCTCGACCAGGGCGATCGCCTCGGCGCGGGCGTCGCGGATCAGGTCCGCGTCGCGCAGCAACGACAGCAGCCGCAGGTGCGAGCGGCGGCCGGACTGGGTCGCGCCGAGCACATCGCCCTCCCGGCGCTGCTCCAGGTCGAGCTCGGCGAGCTTGAAACCGTCCGTCGTGGACGCCACAGCGTCCAGCCGCTCGCGGGCGGGACTGCCCTCGGTCGCCTCACTGACCAGCAGGCAGAGGCCCGGCGCGGCACCCCGGCCGACCCGGCCCCGCAGCTGGTGCAGCTGGGACACGCCGAACCGGTCGGCGTCCAGCACGATCATCACGGTGGCGTTGGGCACGTCCACCCCGACCTCGACGACCGTGGTGGCCACGAGCACGTCGAGGTCACCGCCGGCGAAGGAACGCATCACCGCGTCCTTCTCGTCGGCGGGCAGCCGGCCGTGCAGCACGCCGATGCGCAGCCCGTGCAGGGGCCCCTCGGCGAGCAGCGGCGCCACCTCGGTCACGGCGAGGGGTGGTCGGCGCCCGGTGTCGTCCTCGCGCGGCGCCTCCTCCTCGGCCTGCGCGCCGTCGCCGATCCGCGGGCACACCACGTACGCCTGGTGGCCGGCCGCCACCTCCTCGCGTAGCCGGCGCCAGGCCCGGTCCAGGAAGGCCGGCTTCTCCGCCGCCGGTACGACGTGCGACGCGATCGGGGATCGACCCCGGGGCAACTGGGAGAGTGTGGACACCTCCAGGTCGCCGTAGACGGTCATGGCGACCGTGCGCGGGATCGGCGTGGCCGTCATCACCAGCACGTGCGGCGGATGGTCGGCCTTGGCCCGCAACGCGTCCCGCTGCTCGACGCCGAAGCGGTGCTGCTCGTCGACCACCACCAGGCCGAGGTCGGCGAAGTCGACACCCTCGTACAGCAGCGCGTGCGTGCCCAGGACGATGCCGGCGGCCCCACTGCGCACCTCGCCGAGGGCGCGGCGGCGGGCCGCCGCGCCGAGCGAACCGGTGACCAGCTCCACCCGCGTGGCGTGCTCGGCCGCGTCCAGCTCACCGGCCCGGCCGAGCGGCCCGAGCAGGTCGAGGATGCCCCGGTGGTGCTGGGCGGCGAGCACCTCGGTCGGGGCGAGCAGGGCGGCCTGCCCGCCCGCGTCGACCACCTGGAGCATCGCGCGCAGCGCGACCACCGTCTTGCCGGAGCCGACCTCACCCTGGAGCAGCCGGTGCATCGGGTGGGCGGTGGCCAGGTCCGCGGCGATCTCCGCGCCGACGTCGCGCTGGCCGCCGGTCAGCTCGTACGGCAGGCGGGCGTCGAACGCGTCGAGCAGGCCACCCGGCGCCGCGGGGCGGGGCCGGGCCGGACGGGCGGCGGACCGGTGCTTGCGCTGCACCAGCGTGAGCTGCACGGCGAACGCCTCGTCCCACTTGAGCCGGCGCCGGGCCCGGTAGAGCGCCTCCTTGCTGGACGGGCGGTGGATCTCCCGCAGCGCGGTGTCGAGCCCCACCAGGTTGCGGGTGGCCCGCACGGTGGCCGGCAGCGGATCGTCCGGCGGGGTGACCGTGTCCAGCACGACCCGGACGCAGCGGGCGATCACCCACGTCGGCACGGCGGCCGCGGCCGGGTAGACCGGGATCAGCGCGCCCGCGAACTCCTCGACCTCCTCGCTCGCCGCCGCCTCGCCCTCACCGCCGGAGCCGAGCAGCACGTACTCCGGGCCGTTGAGCTGCCGCTTGCCCCGGAACTCGGTGACCTTGCCGGCGAACAGCCCCCACCGGCCGGGGCGCAGGTCCCGCTCGCGCCAGGCCTGGTTGCCGAAGAACGTCAGGGTGAGGGTGCCCCCGGAGCCGTCGCCGACCGTCACCTCCAGCAGGTTGCCCCTTCGCTGCCGCATCGGCCGCACGGCGGTGCGCTGCACCTGGGCCAGCACCGTGACCTGCTCGCCGACGTCGAGCGAGCGGATGTCGGTGTGCTCGCCGCGCTCGTCGTACCGCCGGGGGACGTGGTAGAGCAGGTCGCCCGCGGTGTGCAGGTCGAGGTGGCCGGCGAGGGCCTTCGCCGTCTTCTCGCCGACCAGCTTCTTGAGCGGGGTGTCGACCGTGGCCTGCTCGGACGTCATTCGACCCCCACCAGGAGCGGGTAGTACGGCTGGCCACCCGGGTACGCGTGCACCTCGACGAACGGCCAGGCCCGGGTGACGTGGTCGCGCACGGCGTCGGTGAGGCCGGCCGGGGCGTCCGCCCCGGACAGCAGCGTGACCAGCTCGCCGCCGCCACCGAGCATCCGGTCGACCACGGCGGTGCAGGTGTCCAGCAGGTCCGACCCGATCAGGTGCACCTCCCCGTCGACGAGGGCGAGCACGTCACCCGGACGGCAGGGGCCGGCGACGGTCAGCGCCTCCCGGCTGGCGTGACAGACCTCCGCGTACCGGCAGGCACCGGCGGCCTCGGCCATCGCGATCACGTCGTCCTCGAAGCGCCGGCCGGGGTCGCGGACGGCGAGGGCGGCCAGGGCCTGCACCGGCGACCGGGTCGGCACCACGCTGACCTTGACGCCGAGCCGGTGCGCCTCCTTGGCCGCGTTGCTCGCCACCGCCTGCGTGTTCGGGTCGTTGGGCAGCACCACCACCCACGCGGCGCCGGTCGCGCGGATCGCGTCGAGCAGCTCGCCGGTGGACGGGTTGCCGGGCACCACGGTCGCCCCCTCGCCGGCGAACAGCTCGGCGATGCCGGCCCCGGCGGCCACCACCACGGCGGCCCGGCCGGCCGGGACCGTCGGCGCCTCGTCCGGTGGGCCGGCCGGACCCGGCCCGACCTGGTCGGCGAAGCGGGTCACGGTGATCCGGTGCGGGCGGCCGGCGACGACCCCCGCCTCGATCGCCGCGCCGACGTCGTTGACGTGCACGTGCACGTTCCACGTACCGACGGAGGCGACGCCGTCGCCCACCACCACCAGCGAGTCGCCCAGGCCGGCCAGCTCCTCCCGCAGCCGCCGCACCGCCGCCGGCTCGGCGTCGAGCAGGTACTGCACCTCGTACGCGTACGCCTCGGAGCCGGTCTCCCGGACGGCGGTGGCCGGCGGGCCCGCCGGGCGCGGCGGCGCCGCCGCCGGATGCTCCGGGCGCTCGCCGGTGACGACCTCGACCAGGGCGTCGAGCAGCAGGCAGAGGCCTCGGCCACCGGCGTCGACCACGCCGGCCCGGGCCAGCGCGGGAAGTTGCTCGGGAGTGCGGTTCAGCGCATGGCCCGCCTCGTGCGCCGCGGCGCGGGCCACGGCGCGCAGGTCGTCGCTGTCGGCCCGCTCGGCCGCCCCGGCGGCGGCGGCCACGACCGTGAGCAGCGTCCCCTCCACCGGGGTGGCGACGGCCGCGTACGCGGCGGTGGTCGCGTGGCGCAGCGCGGCGGCCAGCTCGCGCCCCCGCACGGCGGGAGCGGCGGCCACCGCGTCGGCGAAGCCGCGCAGGATCTGCGACAGGATCACCCCGGAGTTGCCCCGGGCGCCGAGCAGGGCGCCCCGGGCCATCAGCCGCAGCGCGTGCCCGTGCGGGGTCGGCGCGTCGCCGGGGAGCGTCTCCAGGTCCATCGCCAGCGCCTGCTGCGCGGAGGTGAGGGTGAGCACCAGGTTGGTGCCGGTGTCGCCGTCGGGCACCGGGTAGACGTTGAGATCGTCGATCTCGCCCTGGTGCCGCTTCAGCGCGGCCAGCCCGCCCGCGCACCAGCGGCGGACCGCGGCGGCGTCGAGGGTGTCCAGCACGGCGAGTAGCCTACTGGCGCGCACCGACACGTGCCGGGGGTCGGCGGGTGGCGCCCGGCGTGTCCGGCCGCGCCGGGGGCGATTGGTCGCCGGGCCGGGGTATCGGGTAACCTGACCAGGTTGCCCGGGCAGCGCCTGGCGGCGACCTCATGAACGTTTCAATCCCAGGAGTATCCCGTGGCTAGCGTGTGCGACGTCTGTGGCAAGGGGCCGGGCTTCGGCCACAACGTGTCCCACTCGCACCGGCGGACCAACCGCCGCTGGAACCCGAACATCCAGTCGGTGCGGACCCCGGCCGGTGGTGGCAACACCAAGAAGATGCAGGTCTGCACCTCCTGCATCAAGGCCGGCAAGGTCACCCGCGCCTGACGCGGTAACAGCTCGGCGAAAGCCGGCGGACCCCTTCGGGGCCCGCCGGCTTTGCCGTGTCCGGGTACTGGTGAGTGGTGTTAGGAAGGGACCCTTTTAGTGCACCAGGCGTCAAGAAGGGGCCCTTCCTTTCACAGTGTGCGGGAGAAGGAGATGCAACCTGGGGCGTCCTTGTAGAAGCCGAAGTTGGGGATGCGCTCGTAGCCGGCCGAGGAGTAGAGGGCGATCGCCTCGGGCTGCTTGTCGCCGCACTCCAGGACGATCCGCTTGCGGCCCTGCTCGCGCGCCGACCGCTCCACCGCCGCCAGCACCGCCCGGGCCACGCCCCGGCCCCGCGCCTCGGGGGCCACGTACATGCGCTTCAGCTCGGCGACGTCCCCCTCCGCTCCGTGGCTGCGCCAGCCGCCGCAGCCGACCGGCCGGCCGTCGAGCAGGGCGACCAGGAACGTGCCGGCCGGCGGCTCGAACTCGGCCGCGTCCACCGGGGTCTCGTCGCCGCTGCCGCCGTACCGCTGGCCGAGGTCGGCGAGGGCCGCCCGGATCAGCGCCTGCGACTCGGGCGCGTCGAAGCGGGCGGCGTGGATCTCCAGGTTCTGCACACGTAAAGGGTACGACCGACCTGGGCCCTTACCGGAAGTGGTCCCAGCCGGCGGGGCCCTCCCACTGCCGCCCGTCCACCGTCACGCCGGAGCCGGCCGTGACCGTGCCGACCGGCCGCCACCCCTCGGGCAGCGGCGCCGTCGGGGGGAAGGTCGCCGCGAGGGCGTGGTCCTCGCCACCGGCCAGCAGCCAGGTGTACGGGTCGACGCCGAGCGCCTGGGCGGCATCGCGCATCTGCCGGGGCACCTCGAACGCGTCCCGGCGCACGTCCACGGCGACCCCGCTCGCCCGGGCGATGTGCCCGACGTCGGCCAGCAGCCCGTCCGACACGTCGATCATGGCGGTCGCGCCGGCCTCGGCCGCCTGCGGACCGGCCGCGTACGGCACCTCGGGCCGCCGGTACGCCTCGACCAGCAGCCGGGGGGTCCGGAAGCCCCGGGACAGCACGGTGAGCCCGGCCGCCGCGTACCCGGTCCGGCCGGCGAGGGCCACCACGTCCCCGGGCCGGGCCCCCGCCCGGGTCACCGGGGCCCGGCCATTGAGATCACCGAGCGCGGTCACCGCGATGGTCAGTGTCGGACTCGACGACATGTCCCCGCCCACCACGCTGGCGCCCACCGTGGCCGCCTCGGCGGCCAGCCCGTCCGCCAGTTCCTCGGCCCAGGCGGTCGCCAGGTCCGCCGGCATGCAGAGGGCGACCAGCAGGGCGGTCGGCCGCGCGCCCATGGCCGCCACGTCGGCCAGGTTCGCCGCGGCCGCCCGGTGGCCGATGTCACGCGCGCCGGACCAGTCCCGCCGGAAGTGCCGCCCCTCCACCAGTACGTCGGTCGAGGCGACGACGCGGGCGTCGGGTGCCGCCACCACCGCCGCGTCGTCCCCGGGACCGAGCAGAACGGTCGATCCGTACGACAACCGGGCGGTCACCCGGTCGATGAGACCGAACTCTCCCACCCCCACGACGCTCGTGCCGTGCTCGCTCACCGCTTCTCCTTGACCACCGATCGGATTCAGACCTGGTCCGTAAGGTACTTTCTCCCTTCGGGCCGCTCACGCAGCGGCGACGGACGGAGGTCTAGTCGTGGTTCAGGCGTACATCCTCATCCAGACTGAGGTCGGCCGGGCGCGTGACGTGGCCGGTGAGATCGCGGACATCCCCGGCGTGGTACGCGTCGACGCCGTCACCGGGCCCTACGACGTGGTCGTGCTCACCGAGGCGAACACCGTCGACGAGCTCGGCAAACTCATCGTCAGCAAGGTGCAGATGGTGCCCGGCATCACCCGCACCCTCACGTGTTCGGTGGTGCGCCTGTAAGTGGACAAGATGACCGACTCCTCCGTGACCGACGACACCCGCGACGAGACGAGCGAGCCCGCCGCGGCACCGGGCCGCGACCGGCCCACCCGCGGCGCCGCCCTGATCGCGACGGCGGTCGCGCTGCCGGTGACCGTGCTGGTGGGCGCGCTGGCGTTCGCCCAGCTCACGCCGGACGAGCCGGCGGCGGGGCCGACCCCGTCGGCGTCGGCTCCCCGGGCGCAGTCCACCGCCCCGGTCGAGATGGCCGCCCCGCCCCTGGCCGAGCGGCCCGCCACGGTCTGCCGCGCCCTGCTCTCCCAGCTGCCACCGACCATCCGGGAGCTGTCGCAGCGTCCGGTCACCGCGGGCGCCGAGCAGAACGCCGCGTACGGCGACCCGGCGCTCACCGTCGCCTGCGGCGGCGCGGAGCCGACCGTGGGCGCCACCGACGACGTCTGGCTGGTCAACAAGGTCTGCTGGCACGGACGGCAGGAGAGCGACGCCACCGTGCTGACCACGCTGGACCGCGAGACCGCGGTGGTGGTCCGGGTGCCGCGGGCGTACGAGCAGCCGTTGCAGTGGGTCTCCCCCATCTCCGACACGATCGTCGCGTCGGTCCCGTCGGCCGGCCCCGCGCCCTCGGGCTGCCGGGGCTGACCCGTACGCACCGCACGCCGCCGCGCCCGCTGCGAAGCGCGTCTCCGTCAGGAGTGGCCTCCCGCGCCTCGCGGAGGCCACTCCTTCCGGAGGGCGCGGATCCACCGCGGGGTGGTGGGCGGCCTCAGTGCAGGCCGACGCCCCGGTGAAGGGCGGTGCGGATGAGGCGGTTGACGAGCTTCGGGTACTCCAGCCCGGAGGCCGCCCACATGCGCGGGAACATCGACGACGGCGTGAAGCCCGGCATCGTGTTGATCTCGTTGAGGTAGACGTCGAGCTCCGGGGTGACGAAGAAGTCCACCCGGGCCAGGCCGGCACAGTCGATCGCGGTGAACGCGCGGACCGCGTACTCCTGGATCTGGCGGGTCACCCGCTCCGGCAGGCCGGCCGGGATGTCGTACTCGCAGGCGACGTCGGCGTCGATGTACTTCGCCTCGAAGTCGTAGAAGTCGTAGTCGCCGACCACCCGGACCTCGGCGAGCACGGACGCCTCGGGCGCGCCACCGGCCTCGCCCTCCAGCACCCCGCACTCGATCTCCCGGCCGGCGATCGCCCCCTCGACGAGCACCTTCGGGTCGATCTGGCGGGCTACGGCGACCGCGTCGTCCAGCTCCGCCCAGTCGCTGACCTTCGTGATGCCGAAGGACGAACCGGCCCGGGAGGGCTTGACGAAGACCGGCAGGCCGAGGCGGCGCTTGTCCTCCTCGCTCAGCGTCATGCCGTTGCGGAGCACCACGTACGGGCCGACGGGGATGCCCTCGGCCGCGCAGAGCTTCTTGGTGAACTCCTTGTCCATCGCCGCGGCGGAGGCGAACACGTTCGCCCCGACGTACGGGATGCCGGCCATCTCCAGCATCCCCTGGATGGTGCCGTCCTCGCCGTACGCGCCGTGCAGCACCGGGAAGACCACGTCCACGTCGGCGAGCGCCCGGGGACCCTCGGTCGGGTCGAGCACCATCAGTCCGTTGCCGGTCGGGTCGGCGCGCAGCACGATGTCGGTGCCGGACTCCGCGGTGATCTCCGGCAGCCGCCGGGCGCTGATCGCGAGGTGCCCGGGGTCGCCGCTGGTCAGGACCCACTGGCCGGCACGGGTGATGCCGACCGGCACGACCTCGTACTCGTCGGGGTCGAGTGCCGCGAGCACACTGCCGGCGCTGACGCAGGAGATGCCGTGCTCCGGGCTGCGGCCGCCGAAGACGATCGCCACGCGGGTCCTGCCTGGGGTGGTCATCGGCCCTCACCTCTTCGTACCCGACTCGCGCTCACCCGGTTGACCTTACTGTGCGTGGCGAGGGTCGGCGGGCCATACCCGGGCAGAGGTCGGCGTGGTCAGCAACCGGTCGATCGGTGCTACACGGTGCGTAACCGGACCGTCAGGTCCACCGGGGCCTGCTCCCGCCCGTTACGCTGCTCGTCCTATGAGCTCCGACGCCCTCATCGACTCGCTCTCGGCGGCCCTGGACGGCCGACCGGACGACCTGCCGCTCCGCCTGCACCTCGCCGCGCTGCTGCTGGACGCCGGCCGGAGTGGTGAGGCGATCGCGCAGATCGGCCAGGCGCTCGCCCGCGATCCGGGCAGCGACGAGGCGCAGGCGCTCATGCAGCGGGCGCTGACGGGTCGCGTACCCCCGCCGCCGGCACCGACCCCGGCGGTCCCGCAGCCGGCCGGAGACGCGGCCGGCGCGACGGCGGATCCGCTCGCCGCCTACGAGCAGGAGCTGGCGGACGTGGTGCCGCCGCGCTTCGCCCGGGCGGGCGACGAGCCGGAGCCGGTGGCCGGGGACGCGGACCGGATCTACGACGTGGAGGTCTCCGCGATCCGGCTGGCCGACGTCGGCGGCATGGCGGCGGTCAAGGAGCGGCTGGAGCTGGCCTTCCTCGGCCCGTTGCGCAATCCGCAGCTGCGGAAGATGTACGGCAAGAGCCTGCGCGGCGGCCTGATGCTCTACGGGCCGCCCGGCTGCGGGAAGACGTTCCTCGCCCGGGCGGTCGCCGGGGAGATGGGCGCCAGGTTCATCTCGCTGTCCATCGTGGACGTGCTCGACATGTGGATGGGCAACTCGGAGCGCAACCTGCACGAGCTGTTCGAGGCGGCCCGCCGCAACGCCCCCTGTGTGCTCTTCCTCGACGAGGTGGACGCGCTCGGCCACAAGCGCTCCCAGGTCAGCTCCAGCTCGATGCGGACGCTGGGCAACCAACTCCTGGCGGAGCTGGACGGCATGGAGGGCAGCAACGAGGGCGTCTTCGTGCTGGCGGCCACCAACACTCCCTGGGACGTGGACCCGGCGCTGCGCCGTCCGGGGCGGCTGGACCGGGTGGTGCTGGTGCTGCCACCGGACGCCGAGGCCCGACGGTCCATCCTGGAGTACCACCTGCGGGAGCGCCCGATCGCCGCCATCGATCTGCGCAAGGTGGTCGCCGCCACGGAGGACTTCTCCGGCGCCGACCTCGCCCACCTGTGCGAGACGGCCGCCGAGTTCGCGATGGCCGACTCGGTGCGGACCGGCGAGGTGCGGATGATCGAGCAGCGTGACCTGGACCGGGCGCTCAAGGAGGTCCGGCCGTCGACGCGGCCGTGGATGGCGACCGCCCGCAACGTGGCGATGTTCGCCAACGAGGGCGGCGTCTACGACGACCTGGTCGGGTACCTGAAGAAGCGCCGGATGCTCTGAGCGACGCGGTGGGGACGGCCCGGCGGGTTCCGGCAACCCGCCGGGCCGTCGTCTATCCGCGGCCGTGCCGCCGGCCGATGGCGATCACCTTGACCCGCTGCCGGCCCGCCCGCACCATGCCCAGCGCCATGAACGCCCCCGCGATCCGGTCGGCGGCCTCGCGACTGCTCGCGCTCACCACCTGACGCCGCCGCTCCGGGCTGCTGCGCTCGTCGCGGTCGCCGTCGTCGGAACGCACGTCGGTGAGCACCACCAGGAACCGGGTCAGCGCCGAGCCGTTGGCGCGCTCGGGTCGGGGCTGCTGGGCGTTACGCACGTCGAGTCCCTTCGGCTGGCCGGCCACCGGGCGTGGCACGCGGCGATCGGGTACGGGGGAGAAACCCGATCGCCGCGCGCCCCATCCCCTCCGGTCACTCACCGTCGCCGTCGCCACGACAACCGCCGGTGAGGACTTGATGACAGATTGGCATCACGACGGCCATGAATGCAACTCTCACCCGCGTTCTCTCATGTACAGGTTCCCGGAGATGTGCGACGATCGATGCATGGCTCCGAAGACCGCCCGCGCCCGCCGGTTGGGCATCGCCCTGCGTACGCACCGGGAGGCCGCCGGGCTCACCCTGGAGGCCGCGGCGGACGAGATCAACAGCACCCGCAGCACCCTGTCCCGCTACGAGAACGCGCAGACGCTGGTCAGCCCGGCCACCGTCCGCGCCCTGCTCACGCTCTACGGAGTGGCGCCGGACGAGGTGTCCGCGGCCGTGCAGCTCGCCAAGGACGCGCGCAAGCCCGGGTGGTGGGTGTCCTACTCGTACCTGCTCGACCGGCGCACCATCGACTTCATCGCCCTGGAGGCCGAGGCCACCGGCATCGCCAACTTCGAACCCTCGGTGGTGCCCGGCCTGCTCCAGACCGCCGACTACATCCGGGGGGTCATGCGGGGCGGGCCGCACACCCTCGGGGACGAGCAGGTCGAGCAGCGGGTGCAGCTCCGGCTCGACCGGCAGCAGCGGCTCGTCGCCGACGCCCCGCCGATCTTCGACGCGATCATCGACGAGGGCGCGCTGCTACGGCCGGTGGGCGACCGCACGGTCATGGAGGCCCAGCTCCAGCACCTGCTGAAGATGGGCGAGCTGCCCAACGTCACCATCCAGGTCATCCCGCTGGCCGCCGGCTACCACCGGGGCACCCGCGGCTCGCTGCACATCCTCGAGTTCGCCGACCCGGAGGACCCGATCATCGCCTCGGTGGAGACCGTCGCCGGGCAGATGGTCCTGGACCGGCCGGGCGACCTGCGTACCTGCACCAAGATCATGGAACATCTGCGGAGTGTGGCCCTGAGCCCGGCAGCCAGCCGCGACCAGCTCCGGCAACTCATGAAGGGACGGTAGGACGATGACCCCGACGACAAACGCGGAGCTGGCCCGGGCCGGGTGGCGCAAGAGCAGCCACAGCGGCGACGAGGGGGCGTGCGTCGAGATCGCGACGCTGCCCCGCGTGGTGGGCGTCCGCGACTCCAAGGACCCGGCCGGCCCGGTGCTCCTCTTCCCGCCGCACGCCTGGGCGAGCTTCGCCGGGGCACCGCCCCACCGCTGACCCCCGCCGGCGCGGGCGGTGACGGTCCCTCCACCGCCCGCGCCGCCGGGCCCCGGCCACAGCTGCGTCGCCGTCCGGTCCCGGCCGCGTCCCCAGGCCAGGCCGGGGCCGGACGCGTCGCCGGGCCGGGGCCGGCGGCGACGTCCGGCCCCGACCGGGCGGTGACCTCGGCCGGGTGCCGGCTACCCGCCGACCAGCGGCTGCGGGGCCGGTTCGGCCCGCAGCGCCTCCAGCGCCGCGATGGCCACTCCGCGCGCACCGGCCATGTCCCGGTCCGGCACCAGGGCGAAGGTGGCCACGGCGGCCTGTTCCGCCCGCAGCACGGTGTGCTCCCGCACCGTCGCCAGGAACCAGTCCCGGAACTCCGGCGCCGCCTCCACCACCCCACCCCCCACGAAGTACGCGTCGGGATCGGTGAAGTTGGCGGCGAGGGTGAAGAGCCGGCCGATCGCCATGGCCTGCTGGATGAAGATCTCCCGGGCCAGCGGGTCACCCCGCTCGCCGAGCCCGCGAACCAGCTTCGCGGCCCGCTGCGGCGGCTCGGCGGCCAGCGGATGCCCGGGAAAGCGGGTCAGCCAGTACGGCAGCAGGTTGCGCGCGATCCCGGTCAGGGAAGCGACGCTCTCCGCGTCCCCGGTGAAGCCGCAGGCGCAGGTGGGCTGCGCCTGGCCGGGCCCGAGCAGCCCGTCCATCGGCAGGTGCACGTGCCCCAGCTCGCCCGCCATGCCGGCCGCCCCGGCGATCACCCGGCCGCCCTCGACCACACCACCGCCCAGCCCGGTGCCGACGATGGCCGACACCGACGAGCGGCGCATCGCGTCGGTGCCGAAGTACGTGTGGTGCGCGTAGAGGGCGGCGGCGTTGCCGTCGTTGAGGTACGCCACCGGCAGGCCCAACCGCCGTTCCAGCGCGCCCCGCACGTCGTAGCCCCGCCACGCGGGCTGGGAGAAGTTCGTCGAGCCACGGGAGGAGATGACCCCGGTCGCGCTCGCCGGCCCCGGCGTGTCCAGGCCCACCGCGCGGACGAGCCCCCGGGGCACGCCGGTCGCGGCCAGCGCCCCGTCGAATGCCCGGGCGAGGGCCTCGATCGCCGACTCCGGGCCGGCCTGCACCTGGCTCGGCGTCTCCATCAGCCCGTCGACGAGGAACCGCCCGTCCACGGTGAGAACCGTGGCGTTGTTGCTGGTGCCGCCGTTGTCCAGGCCGACGACCACCGGCACCCCTGCGCTGCCCACGAAACTCCGCCCTCCCGCCCTCGTGACCTGACGTGAGGCTAGTTCCCGTCCCGACGCCCCGCCACGCCCCGCCCCGTCCCTTCCCCGCCCGACCCCGCCAGGACATGCGGGCCGCCGCGGGTGGAACGTTAAGAAGGGGCCTTTCCTCTACCGCAGGCGTTAATAGGGGGCCCTTCCTTACCGAGGGCGCTGGGCGGTGAGGGCTGTGCCGTTGAGGTCGTCGTTCCGGATTGCCGTCGGCGTCAGGCCGAGGTCCGCCAGGAACGCCTCCAGGGTGGCCACCTGGTTCGCACCGGCCTCCACGACCAGGTGCCCGCCGGGCGCCAGCCACCGCGCCGCGCCGGCCGCGACGCGGCGCAGCACCGCCAGGCCGTCCGGGCCGCCGTCGAGCGCCACCCGCGCCTCGTGCAGCCGGGCCTCGGGCGGCATCAGCCCCACCGCCTCCGTCGGCACGTACGGGGCGTTCGCGACCACGAGGTCCAACCGGCCACGCCACTGCGGCGGCAGCGGATCGAACAGGTCGCCGGTGTACACCGGTACGCCGTACCCGGCCAGGTTGCGCCGGGCGCACGCCACCGCCGCCGGGTCGACGTCCACCGCGGCGTGGAAGCGGGGCGCGAGCTGACCGGCGAGCAGCACGCTCAACGCACCGGAGCCGCAGCACAGCTCCACCACGGCCGGCGCCGGGCCGGTCAGCGCAACCGCGGCGGACACCAGCAGCAGGCTGCGGGCACGCGGCACGAAGACGCCGGGGTCGACGGCGACCCGGATCCCGCCGAGGTCGGCCCAGCCGAGGAGGTGCTCCAGCGGCTGCCCGGCCAGCCGGCGCGCCACCAGGTCGGCCAGCGCGTCGGGAGTGGCCGCGGCGGCGACCAGCAGCTCCGCCTCGTCCTCGGCGTAGACGCAGCCGGCGGCGCGCAGCCGCGCCACCAGGTCCGGTGCGGCGGCGCCGGCGGCGGGTGACGTCGGAACGGGCGCCGGGGCGCCCCGGTCGCCCGCCCCGGTCACCGGCCCGCCGTGTCCAGCGCGGCGGTCACGTCGGCGACCAGGTCGACGGTGTCCTCCACGCCGCAGGAGAGGCGGACGAATCCGGGCGCGGTGTCGTCGCCCCACTGCGCCCGGCGGTCGGCGGTGGTGTGCAGGCCGCCGAACGAGGTGGCCGCCGTGACCAGCCGGGACGCCTCCAGGAACCGCGCGACCCGGTCGGCGTCGCCCAGGTCGAACGAGAGCACCCCCGGCATCCGTCGCATCTGGACCGAGGCCACCGGGTACGCCGGATCGTCCGGCAGGCCCGGCCAGCGCAGCCCGGTCACGTCGGGGCGGGCCGCCAGCAGGCGGGCGAGGGCCCCGGCGTTCGCGGTCTGCCGCGCCAGGCGCAGGTCGAGGGTGGCCAGCGAGCGGTGCGCCAGCCAGGCGTCGAACGGCCCGGGGACCGCCCCGGTGATCGTCCGCCATCCCGTCACGGCCTCCAGCAGGTCGGCCGACCGGGTGGCGACGTACCCCAGCAGCAGGTCGGAGTGCCCGGTCAGGGCCTTGGTGCCGGAGGCCACCACCAGGTCCGCGCCGAGGTCCAGCGGCCGCTGCCCGAGCGGGGTCGCGGTGGTGTTGTCCACCGCGACCAGGGCGCCGGCGGCGTGCGCCCGGGTCACCAGCGCGGGCACGTCGACGACGTCCAGGCCCGGGTTGGCCGGGGTCTCCACGAGCACCAGGCGTACGCCGGCGAGGTCCGGGTACGGCCCGGCGGTCGGGGCGAAGACGACCCGTACGCCGATGCCGGTCAGGGTGTCCGTGGCGAACGCCCGCACCGGAAAGTAGCCGTCGGACGGGAGCACCACGGTGTCCCCCGGGCGCAGCACGGTCAGCAGCAGCCCGGTGATCGCCGCCTGGCCGGTGGCGAAGACCCGGCAGTCGCCGCCCTCCAGCTCGCCGATCGCCGCCTCCAGCAGCCGTCGGGTGGGGTTGTCCGGGCGGCCGTAGCCGTTGGGTGCCGCCGCCGGCCCCGCCCACGGGTCCAGGTGGTACGGCGCGGCGAACACCGGGCCGGGCAGGAACGGCTCCCCCGGCGCGGGCTCGGGCAGCCCGGCGCGGACGCAGCGGGTGCCGTCGTGGTCGTCCGCCATGCCCCTCACTCCGGTTTGGTCGTGCGGCTCATCAGCGCCTCGACCGCCCGCCGGGGGTCGACCCCCTCGTGGCAGACCAGTTCGACCTGCTCGGTGATCGGCATCTCCACCCCGTGCGCCCGGGCCAGGTCGCGGATCGCCAGGGCGCTCTTGACCCCCTCGGCGGTCTGCCGGGTGGCGATCCGCGCCTCCTCCAGGGTCGCCCCCCGGCCCAGGTGCTCGCCGAAGGTGCGGTTACGGGCCGACGGGGAGGAGCAGGAGGCGACCAGGTCGCCCATCCCGGCCAGGCCGGCGAAGGTGAGCGGGTCGGCGCCGAGCGCGACGCCCAGCCGGGCGGTCTCGGCCAGCCCCCGGGTCACCAGCATGGCCCGGGTGTTGTGGCCGAAGCCCATCGCGGTGGCGATCCCGTACGCGAGGGCGATCACGTTCTTGACCGCGCCGCCCAGCTCGCAGCCGATCACGTCGTCGTTGGTGTACGGGCGGAAGTACGGCGTGGTGATGGCCCGCTGCACCAGCGTGGCCCGGTCGACGTCGGTGCAGGCGACGACGGTGGCGGCCGGCTGTTCGGCGGCGATCTCGGGGGCGAGGTTGGGACCGGAGACCACCACCACCCGGTCCGCCGCCACCCCGGCGGTCTCCACGATGACCTCGCTCATCCGCTTGGTGGTGCCCAGTTCGATGCCCTTCATCAGGGACACCAGCGTGGCGTCGGGGTGCAGGTGCGGCGCCCACTCGGCGAGGTTCCCGCGCAGCGTCTGCGACGGCACCGCGAGCACGACCAGTTCCGCACCCTTGATCGCCTCCAGGGCGTCGCCGGTGGCCGTGACCCGGTCGGGCAGCACGAGACCCGGGAGGTACTCCGGGTTGCGCCGTTCGGCGCGGATCACGTCGGCGACCTGCGGCCGCCGGGCCCAGATGGTGACGTCCCGGCCGGCGTCGGCGAGGATCTTGGCGAAGGCCGTCCCCCACGAGCCGGCCCCCAGCACCGCCACGTGCCCGCTGGTTCGTTCGACAAGCTCGCTCATTGGTGCACCCTTGTCTCACTCGAGCTGATGTTGGTTCGAGTGCACCGGTGACCGTCGGGCCATCGCCCAGCTCGCTCGATCTTTGAGGTCCAGCGTGAGTTCTGCGAGGCCCGGCGGCCCGGGACACCCCGACTGGCAACAGGGCTATGCGCCGTCGAGCGCCGCTCAATGAGCGACCGGCAGTGGTGTCCCGGAACCGCCAGGTGCTTCCCCACTGGTAGCGCAGCGGAGAGGCAACCATGAGTGTGACCGACAGTGCCGCGTCGGCGCGAGGGAACTCGGCCGGGGTGGACTGGGCCAAGGACGACTACGCCGTCTGCGTCATCGACGCCGACGGTGAGCCGTTGGAGCGGCTGACGCTGACATACACCAAGACCGGCCTGAGACGGCTGATCGACCTGCTCGACCGGCATCGGGTGGACGCGGTCGGCATCGAACGCCCGGACGGCCCGATCGTCGATGCGCTGCTGGCCGCCGACACGACCGTATACGTGATCCCACCCTCGCAGGTCAAAGCACTGCGCCGACGGTACGGCTCGGCCGGGAACAAGGACGACCGGTTCGACGCCTACGTCCTGGCCGACACGGTACGCACCGACCGGCGACGGCTGACCCCGCTCGTGCTGGACAGCCCACCGACCACCGCGCTGCGCAAGCTGTGCCGCGCCCGCAAAGACCTCATCGCCCACCGCATCGCGGTCGCCAACCAGCTGCGCGCTCACCTGGCCACGGCCCTGCCGGGCACCGTCGAGCTGTTCAACGACATCGACTCGCCGATCAGCCGGCAGTTCCTGACCCGGTTCACCACCCAGGACGCCCTGGACCGGCTGTCGCCCACACGCCTGGCCGGCTGGCTCAAGAGCGTGAGCTACAGCGGCCGCACCGACCCAGCCGTGCTGCACGCCCGCATCACCGCCGCGCCTCGCGGCGCCACCGGCGACTACGGACAGACCCTGGCCGGTATCACCCGCGCCTACCTCGCCACCCTGGCCGCGATCGTGGCCCAGATCGACACCCTCAACCAGCAGATCACCGACACCCTCGACCGGCACCCCGACCGGGACATCTTCACCAGCCTGCCCCGCTCCGGCACCGTCCGCGCCGCCCGGCTGCTCGCCGAAATCGGCGACGCCCGCGGCCGATTCCCCACCCCAGCATCCCTGGCCTGCCTCGCCGGCGTCGCCCCGTCGACCCGCGAATCCGGCAAGGTCCGCATCGTCGCCTTCCGCTGGGCCGTGGACAAACAACTCCGCGACGCCGTCTGCGACTTCGCTGGCGACAGCCGCCACGCCAACCCCTGGGCAGCCAACCTCTACCAACGAGCCCGCGCCCGCGGCCACGACCACCCCCACGCCGTCCGCATCCTCGCCCGCGCCTGGCTCGACATCATCTGGAAGTGCTGGACCACCAACACCCCCTACAACCCCGACCGGCACCGAGCCCTCCAACACTTGCTCAGCCAAGATCAACCGGCGATGGCTTGACACAGGGCAACTCACGCGGCGGCCTCGGGGCGCTCGGCGTGGCCTCGGCGGGCGGGGCGTTCCCACAGCGGGGGTGGGGTCTCGTCCCGGATCTCGGCGAGCAGGTCCCGCAGCCGCAGCATGATGGCGTCCGTCATCTCCTCGAGTACCGCCTTCGTCGGGGTGGCGCCCGTCCACGGGCTGAGGTCGACCGGCGGCCCGGCCACCACGCTGACCGGGATGCGCGGGCGGGGGCTGAGGCGGTTGGTCCGCGGGTCGAAGATGCGTTCCGGCCCCCACATCGCCAGCGGGATGACCGGCGCACCGGTGGCCAGGGCGAGCCGCGCCGCGCCGGTCTTGCCCTTCATCGGCCACAGGTGCGGCTCCCGGGTGGTGGTGCCCTCCGGGTAGATCACCACGGCGCCTCCCTCGCGCACGGCGGCGACCAGGGCGTCCAGCGACTTCACCGCGTCGACCGTGCCGCGCTCGACCGGGATTTGCTTGCAGCGGTGCAGGATCCAGCCGATCACCGGCACGCGGAAGACGCTGGCCTTGCCGAGGAACTGCGGCCAGCGGCCGGAGTCGTAGATGAAGTGAGCGGAGACGAGGGGGTCGGCGTGCGAGATGTGGTTCGGCACGATGATCATGCCGCCGGAGCGGCCGAGGTGTTCCATGCCACGCCAGGCCCGCCGCGTCCAGACGGTCATCACGGGTTTGACCAGCACCACGGCGAACCGTTGCCAGAACCCCAGCCTGCGCCGCGCCACCGCGCCTCCTCCTGCCGCCGTACCACCCCGCCGGTCCACCCGCCGGTGACCCCGCGAGGTGAAATCATGCCTGCTCGCCCCGGGTCCGGCCAGTGAGGGTACCGGCGGCGGGCTGGCAGGATGACGAGGTGACCTCCCAACTGGCCTGGACCGTGGTGGTGCCGGTGAAGCGCCTGGGCGTCGCGAAGAGCCGGTTGCGGGGCGCGCTGCGGGGCGTACCCCACGAGGCGCTGGCGCTGGCCCTGGCGGCCGACACGGTCCGCGCGGTGCGGGCGTGCGCGGCGGTGGCCGACGTGCTGGTGGTCACCGACGACCCGCGGGTGGCGGCGGTGGCCGGCGGCGCCGGCGCCCGGGTGCTGCCGGACTCGCCGGCCGGCGGGCTCAACGCCGCCTTCCGGCACGGCGCGTCGGCCGCGCGGGGTGGCTGGGTGGCCGGCCTCACCGCCGACCTGCCCGCGCTGCGCCCGGCCGAACTGGCGGCGGCGCTGAAAGCGGCGCAGGCCGGCCCCGCAGGGGTACGCCGGTACGTCGCCGACGCCCCGGGCAGCGGCACGGTGCTGCTGGCCGCCCCACCGGGCGTGGCCCTGGATCCGCGCTTCGGCGTGGGATCGGCGGCGGCGCACGCGGCCAGTGGGGCGCTGGCACTGGCGGGCGACTGGCCGAGCCTGCGCCGCGACGTCGACACCGTCGAGGACCTGGCCACCGCGGCGCGGCTCGGGCTGGGCCCCCGCACCGCGGCGCTGTGCGGCGCGGGCGCCGCGGCTGCCGGCCGGCCCGTGTAGCGTTCCGGTCATGCAGGGCACGGTGGCCACCTACGACGCGGCGACCCGCAGCGGCGTGCTGCTCCTCGACGACGGCACCGAGCTGGCGTTCCCGGCGCGGGCGTTCGACGCCTCCGGGCTGCGGCTGCTCCGGCTCGGGCAGCGGGTCCGGATCGAGACGGACGACACCGGCGCGGTGGTACGCGTGACGTTGCCGACGATGGCCTGAGCAACCCCGCGCAAGTTCATTTTGCGTTAACCCGATTCGGGTGAAGATGAGCGGGTGAGCACCCCTCGCGAGCACCCCGCCGACCAGCCCTCCGCCACCGAGCCGGCCGGATCCCGCAACGGCACCCGCCCCCGGGGCGCCGACGGCCGCTTCCGCACCAACCGCTCCACCGACACCGCCGACGTCCGCCCCGACACCGCCGGCACCGACGCGGCCGCCGCCTCCGCCGGTCTGGAGGAGGTGCTGGACCCGGCGTCGGCCCGCTTCACGCCACCCGCCGCCCCGGCGGCCGCCGCCGACGAGCCGCCGATGGTCGAGCCCCTGCCGGAGGACCGCTTCCTCAACCGGGAGCTCTCCTGGCTGGACTTCAACGCCCGGGTCCTCGCGCTGGCCGAGGACCCGCGCACGCCGCTGCTGGAGCGGGCCAAGTTCCTGGCCATCTTCGCCAGCAACCTCGACGAGTTCTACATGGTCCGGGTCGCCGGCCTGAAGCGGCGGCTCTCCGCCGGCCTGCCGGTCCGCGGCGGCGACCGGCTGCCGCTGCGCACCCAGCTCGAACTGATCGCCGAGCGGACGGCCGCCCTCGTCCACCGGCACGCGGCCTGCTTCGTCGACGACGTGCTGCCGAAGCTCGCCGCCGAGGACATCCGCATCCTCAGCTGGGGCGACCTCGACGACGCCGAGCGGGAGCGGCTGCGCACCTACTTCCGGGAGCAGATCTTCCCGGTGCTCACCCCGCTCGCGGTCGACCCGGCGCACCCCTTCCCGTACATCTCGGGTCGGTCGCTCAACCTGGCGGTGTCGGTCCGCGACCCCGACGGCGGCTCGGAGCTGTTCGCCCGGGTGAAGGTGCCCAACAACGTGCCCCGGTTCGTCCGGATCCACCGGGACCAGCCGGGCCTGCGCGTCATGCCGGTGGAGGACCTGATCTCGGTGCACCTGGGCCAGCTCTTCTCCGGCATGCAGGTGGTCGAGTGCCACCTGTTCCGGGTCACCCGCAACGCCGAGGTGGAGGTCGACGAGGACCGCGACGAGGACCTGCTCCAGGCGTTGGAGCGGGAACTGGCGCGGCGCCGCTTCGGCCCGCCGGTGCGGCTGGAGGTCGCCGCCTCCATCTCCGACCACATGCTGGAGCTGCTCGTCCGCGAGCTGGACATGGACTCCCACGACGTCCTGCGGGTGCGCGGGCTGCTCGACCTGTCGGCGCTCTGGCAGGTGTACGGCGACGCCGACCGACCGGACCTCAAGGACCCGCCCTTCGTGCCCGCCACGCATCCCCGGCTCGCCGAGGGTGAGGTTCCCCGGAGCGTGTTCGCCACGCTGCGGGACGGGGACGTGCTGGTGCACCACCCGTACCACTCGTTCGCCACGAGCGTGCAGCGCTTCGTCGAGCAGGCGGCCGCCGACCCGAACGTGCTGGCCATCAAGCAGACCCTCTACCGCACCAGCGGCGACTCACCGATCGTCGACGCGCTGGTCGACGCGGCCGCCGCCGGCAAGCAGGTGGTGGTGCTGGTCGAGTTGAAGGCCCGGTTCGACGAGATCGCCAACATCGGCTGGGCCCGTACGCTGGAGCGCGCCGGCTGCCACGTGGTCTACGGCCTGGTGGGCCTCAAGACGCACTGCAAGACCGCCCTGGTGGTGCGCCAGGAAGGCAACCAGATCCGCCGCTACTGCCACATCGGCACCGGCAACTACCACCCGAAGACGGCCCGCCTGTACGAGGACTTCGGCATGCTCACCGCCGACCCGGAGATCGGCGCCGACCTGACCGATCTGTTCAACGTGCTCACCGGCTACAGCCGGCAGACCGCGTTCCGGCGGCTGCTGGTCGCGCCGCAGGGCATCCGCAGCGGGCTGATCGAGCGGATCGAACGGGAGATCTCGCACGTCCGGCTCGGCATGCCCGGCCTGGTCCAGTTCAAGGTGAACTCGCTGGTCGACGAGGAGGTCACCGACGCCCTCTACCGCGCCTCCCGGGCCGGTGTCCACGTGGACCTGCTGATCCGTGGCATGTGCACGCTGCGGCCGGGCGTGCCGGGCCTGTCCGACAACATCCGGGTCCGCTCCATCCTCGGCCGCTTCCTCGAGCACTCGCGGATCTTCCGGTTCGGCAACAACGGCGACGCCGAGTTCTGGATGGGCTCGGCCGACCTGATGCACCGCAACCTGGACCGCCGGGTCGAGGCCCTGGTGCAGGTCAGCGACCCGGTGGCCCGCGCCGAGCTGGACCACGTGCTGACGGCGGCGTTCAACCCCGACGTGGAGGCGTTCGAGCTGGCCGCGGACGGCACCTGGACCCGGCGTACCGGCGACGAGGCGCCACTGGTCCACCTTCAGGACCTGCTGCTGCGCCGCGTCGGCGGCACAGCCGGCTGATCCGGCCGTGTCTCGGCTAGGGCCTGTCCTGCCGATCATGTCGAGCCGAGGCGAGGTCCAGGCGGCGATCCCGCGCAGGCCGACTGATGATCGGCAGGACAGGCCCTAGGCTGACCTGATGGAGGAGGAGCGCAAGTACGAGGTGGACGACGGCTGGGCGTTGCCGGAGCTGACCGCGGCGGCGCCCGGAGGCGGCGGCGTACGCGAGCTGCCGCCGGTGACCCTGGTCGCCACGTACTTCGACACCGTGGACCTGCGGCTGGCGCGGGCCGGGGTCTCGTTGCGCCACCGCGAGGGCGACCCGCTTCCCTGGACGGTGAAGCTGCCGACCGACAGCCCCGGTGTCCGGCACGAGATCTCCCGGCCGGGTGCGGTCGACGCTCCCCCGGCCGACCTGGTGGAGCTGGTCACCGTCGTGCACCGGGGAGCCCCGCTGGCACCGGCGGCCGTGGTGCGCACCGTTCGCCGTGCGTACGAGGTCCACGACGACACGGGCGCGACGCTCGCCGAGGTGGTGGACGACGACGTCACGGTGCTCGACGCCGACGGCGCGACCACCGCCGCCTTCCGGGAGGTGGAGGTCGAACGGAAGGCGGGCGACCGGGACCTGCTGGACCGGATCGGCTCGCTGCTGCGGGAGGCCGGCGCCCGCGACGGCGGGTTCGTCCCGAAGCACGTCCGCGCGCTCGGCGCGGCGGCGGAGGGCGAACCCGACCTGGTCCCGCCCGCCGGCCTGCCGGCCGACCCGACCGCCGGCGAGGTGATGACCGAGGCGCTCCGCCGGGAGGTGCGGCGGCTCCTCGCGCACGACCCGCTGCTCCGGCTGCGCGCGCCGGTCGGCGACGGCGACACCGCCGTGCACCAGATGCGGGTCGCCTGCCGGCGGCTGCGCAGCGACCTGAAGACCTTCCGGCGGCTGGTCCGGCCCGGGTGGGCACGCCGGCTGCGGGACGAGTTGACGTGGCTCGCTGACGCGCTCGGCGCCGCCCGGGACGGCGAGGTGCTGCGGGAGCGGCTTCGGCGTACGGCCGCCGCCGACCCGCTGAGCCCGCTCGACCCGGCGGTGGTCGACCGGCTCGACGCCGTCCTGGCCGAACGGCAGGAAGTGGCCCTGGCCGCCGTCGACGAGGCGCTCCGCTCCGACCGCTACCGGGCCCTGGTCGACGCCCTGGTGCTGGCCGCCGCGTCGCCGCGGCTGACGCCCCGGGCCGCCGCGCCCGCCCGCGACCTCCTGCCGCGCCTGGTGGCCCGTCCCTGGCGCCGGCTGGCCGGCGCGCCGGGCCGGCCGGGCAGCGTCGCGGCGCTCGCCCAGGACGGACCGGACGAGCAGTGGCACACCGTCCGCAAGGACGGCAAGCAGGCCCGCTCCGCGGTCACCGCCGTCGCGCCCGTGCTCGGCGGCGACGCCGCGAAGCTCGCGCGCAAGCTCGCCCGGGTGCAGGACCTGCTCGGCGAACACCAGGACGCCGCGGTCGCCGCCGAGACGTGGCGAGACGTCGCCGACACGCGACCGGACGACCACGACCTGGCGGTGACCGCCGGCCGGATGCTGGAACGGGAGCGCGCGACGGTGCGGCGCGTCCGGGCGGAGTTCCCGGGGGCGTGGCGGCGGGCGAGCCGGCGGCGACGGACGGCGTGGCTGCGGTGAACGGGCCGCCGACGACGGAGGGTGCGCCGGTCGCACCACCCGGCATCCGCGCCGCGGGGGGCGTGGTCTGGCGACCCGGCCCGGCCGGTGTGGAGGTCGTCCTGGTGCACCGTCCCCGGTACGGCGACTGGTCGCTGCCCAAGGGCAAGCTGGAGCCGGCCGAGCACCCCCTGTTCGCCGCCGTCCGCGAGGTCGCGGAGGAGACCGACGTGCGGGCGGTGCCGCAGGTCCGCCTGCCGAGCATCGGCTACCGCAGCGAGGGCCGGCCGAAGGTCGTCGACTACTGGTCGATGCGGGCGGTCGGCGAGGGCGGCTTTCAGCCCGGCACCGAGGTCGACGAGGTGCGGTGGCTCCCCGTCGACGAGGCGGCCCGGCTGGTCAGCTACCCGCACGACGCGGAGGTGCTCGCCGCGTTCGCGGCCCTGCCACCGGTGACCGTGGCGACGGTGCTCGTCCGCCACGGCCACGCCGGCAAGCGCGGCACCTGGGCCGGACCGGACAGCGGTCGGCCGCTGGACGCGCAGGGCTGGGCGCAGGCGCACGCGCTCGCGCCCCTGGTGGCCCTGGTCCGGCCGGTACGCCTGCTGGCGGCGTCGGCGCGCCGCTGCGTACAGACCCTCGACCCGGCGGCGGCGCTGCTCGACCTGCCGATCGAGGTCGACGGCGACCTCGACGAGCCGCGGGCCGGTCAGGATCGTGACGAGTGCGTACTGGCCACGGCCGCCCGGCTCGCCGCGCTCGGCGCCGCCGGCGATCCGGTCGCGGTGTGCAGCCAGGGAAAGGTGGTCCCGGGGGCCCTGGAGCGGCTCAGCGGCCGCGCGGAGGACTTCACCACGCCGAAGGGCGGCGGTTGGCTGCTCGCGTTCTCGGGCGACCGTCTCGTCGCCGCCGACCGCCTGTGACGGGCAGGGACGTCGCCCGGGTCGAGGGTGGTCCCCAGGATCCGCGCGCCGGTGGGCGCGGGCGCGGAACAAGGGGGCCCACCGCGAGCGGTGGGCCCCCTTCGCCGTACGCCTGGGTCAGCGCCTCGTCGCTGCCTTCTTGGCCGGGGCCTTCTTCGCCGGGGCCTTCTTGGCCGCAGTGCTCTTGGCCGCCGTGGTCTTCTTCGCGGCGGCCTTCTTCGCCGGGGCCGCCTTCGCCGTGGTCTTCTTCGCCGCTGCGGTCTTCTTCGCCGCCGCGGTCTTCGCCGCCGCGGTCTTCGTGGGCGCGGCCTTCTTCGCGGCAGCCGTCTTCTTCGCGGCAGTGGTCGCCTTGGCACCGGCAGCCTTGGCACCGGTGGTCTTCGCGGCGGCAGCGGTGGTGGTCTTCTTCGCCGCCGCCGTGGCCTTCGGCACCTTGCCGCTGGCCACCATCTCCTTGAACCCGGCGCCCGCGCGGAAGGTCGGGACGGAGGTCTTCTTGACCTTCACCGTCTCGCCGGTCCGCGGGTTCCGGGCTGTTCGGGCGCCTCGGACGCGCTTCTCGAACGCTCCGAAGCCGGTGATCGCCACCTTCTCGCCCTTGGTGACCGCCGCCTGGACCTCAGCGAGGACCGCGTCGAGCGCGGCCGTCGCCGTCTTCCGGTCCCCCAGGCGAACGGCGAGCGCCTCGATGAGCTCGGCCTTGTTCACGACTTCCTCCCGATTGTGCAACTGACTCGACGCGAGCCATTCTGCGCGCACGGTATGCCCTGTGCTGCCGGGACACAAACATTCGGTGGAAAAAAGCCCTTGTGTCGCAACGGATTCGCCCCCACCGGTGAGACCGGTGGGGGCGGAATCGGCGCGGCGAAGGGGCGCGGGGCTATGCGACGGTGGGCAGGAACGACGGCCGGGACGCCTCGAAGGCGGTGATGTCGGCCTCGTGCCGGAGGGTGAGTCCAATGTCGTCCAAGCCCTCCATCAGCCGCCAGCGGCTGAAGTCGTCCAGCGGGAACGACCAGCTGGCCTCCCCGACGCGGACCTGGCGGGCGGTCAGGTCGACGGTGACCGGGGTGGTCGGATCGGCCTCGACGGCGGCCCAGATCTCCTCGACCGCTTTCAATTCCAACTCGACCGGGAGCAGACCCTCCTTGAGGGCGTTGCCCCGGAAGATGTCACCGAAGCGCGGGGAGATCACAGCGCGGAAGCCCCAGTCGCGAAGGGCCCAGACGGCGTGCTCCCGGGAGGAGCCGGTACCGAACTCCGGACCGGCGACCAGAATCGACGCATCCGAATACGCTTGATCGTTGAGGACGAATTCCGGGTCCTCCCGCCACGCGCTGAACAAGCCGTCCGCGAAACCCGTCCGGGTCACCCGCTTGAGATAGACGGCGGGGATGATCTGATCGGTGTCCACGTTGGACCGGCGCAGCGGCACGGCGGTGCCGGTGTGGGTGGTGAACCTCTCCATCAGCGGTGTCCTCTTCTACAGGTCGGCGGGAGCGGCCAGCCGGCCCACCACGGCGGTGGCGGCGGCGACCGGCGGGGAGACCAGGTGGGTGCGTCCGCCCCGGCCCTGGCGGCCCTCGAAGTTCCGGTTGGAGGTCGAGGCGGCGCGCTGGCCCGGGGAGAGCGTGTCCGGGTTCATGCCGAGGCACATCGAGCAACCCGCGAACCGCCACTCGGCGCCGGCGTCGGTGAAGATCTTGTCGAGCCCCTCGGCCTCGGCCGCCTCCCGGACGGCCGCCGAGCCGGGCACGACGAGCATGCGGACTCCCTCGGCCACCCGGCGCCCACGCAGCACGTCGGCGGCGACGCGCAGGTCCTCCAGCCGCCCGTTGGTGCAGGACCCGACGAAGACGACGTCGACCGCGAGGTCCCGCAGCGGGGTGCCGGGCGTGAGGTCCATGTACGCCAGCGCGCGGCGGGCGGCGGCCTGCTCCGGCTCGGTCACGAACTCCTCGGGATCGGGCACGGACGCGTCCAGCGGTGCGCCCTGGCCGGGGTTGGTGCCCCACGTCACGAACGGCGTGATCCGGGTGGCGTCCAGGGTGACCTCCGCGTCGAAGGTCGCGCCGTCGTCGGTGGGCAGGGTCCGCCAGTAGGCGACCGCCGCGTCCCAGTCGGCGCCCGTCGGGGCGTTGGGCCGCCCCTTGAGGTACGCGAAGGTCGTCTCGTCCGGCGCGATCATGCCGGCCTTGGCGCCCCATTCGATGGACATGTTGGCGATGGTCATCCGGCCCTCCATCGAGAGGTTCCGGATCGCCTCGCCCCGGTACTCCACGATGTGGCCGCGTCCGCCGCCGGTGCCCACCTGCGCGATCAGCGCGAGCACCAGGTCCTTGGCGGTGACCCCCGGCGCGAGTTCCCCGACGACGTTCACCGCCATCGTCCGCGGGCGGGCCTGCGGCAGCGTCTGGGTGGCGAGCACGTGCTCGACCTCGCTGGTGCCGATGCCGAACGCCAGGGCCCCGAACGCGCCGTGGGTGGCGGTGTGCGAGTCGCCGCAGACGATGGTCATGCCGGGCTGGGTCAGGCCCAACTGTGGGCCGATGACGTGCACGATGCCCTGGTTCTCGTCACCGAGCGGGTGCAGCTTCACGCCGAACTCGTCGCAGTTGCGGCGCAGCGTCTCGATCTGCGTACGCGAGGTCGGGTCGGCGATGGTGAGGAGGTCGCCGCGGCGGGACCGGAACGACGGGTCGGCGTACCCGGTCGGGGTGTTGTGGTCCTCGGTCGCGATCGTCAGGTCGGTGCGGCGGACCGGGCGGCCGGCGAGGCGCAGCCCGTCGAACGCCTGCGGGCTCGTCACCTCGTGCAGCAGGTGCAGGTCGATGAAGAGCAGGTCGGGCTCGCCCGCGACGGACCGTACGACGTGCGCGTCCCAGACCTTCTCGGCCAGGGTCCTCGGCTCAGGAGTGACTCCCACCATCTGGACATCCTAAATTCTGGGAGGTAAGTTTCGGCTTGTGGGACACAGTATGAGCGGTGTCGGCGTTCTCGACAAGGCGGTGGTCATCCTGGCCGCCTGCGTCGACGGCGCCAGCCTGGCCGAACTCGTTGAACGCACGAAGCTGCCCCGGGCAACGGCGCACCGGTTGGCACAGGCACTGGAGATCCACCGGATGCTGGTACGCGACACCCAGGGGCGCTGGCGCCCCGGGCCACGCCTGGGCGAACTGGCCAACGCGGCGCCCGACGTACTCCTGACCGCGGCGGAGCCGCTGCTCGCCGCCCTGCGCGACGCCACCGGCGAGAGCGCCCAGCTCTACCTGCGCCGCGCCGACGAGCGCATCTGCGTGGCCGCCGCCGAGCGGGCCAGTGGCCTGCGCGACACCGTGCCGGTCGGCTCGGTGCTGCCGATGACCGCCGGCTCGGCGGCGCAGATCCTGCTCGCGTGGGAGCCGCCGGAGGCGGTCATGCCGCTGCTGCCCCGCTCGAAGTTCACCGGCCGCACCCTCGCGGAGGTCCGCCGCCGCGGCTGGGCGCAGAGCGTCGCCGAACGGGAGGCCGGTGTGGCGAGCGTCTCGGCGCCGATCCGCGACCGCACCGGCCGCGTGATCGCCGCCATCAGCATCAGCGGCCCGATCGAACGCCTCGGGCGCCGCCCCGGCGAACGTCACGCCATGGCCGTGGTCCGAGCCGGCCAACGCCTCTCCGGCCTCTGACCCGCTACCCGCCCAGGTCGATCATGAAGTTGACGGGTGGATCGAAGATCAAACCACCCGTCAACTTCATGATCGACCTGGGCGGGGGCGGGGCCCGGGGGGGGTGCGTGCGGGAAGGGCCCGCCTCGCGGGTGCGAGGCGGGCCCTTCGATCTGTAGCCCCGACCGGATTCGAACCGGCGCTACCGCCTTGAGAGGGCGGCGTCCTGGGCCGCTAGACGACGGGGCCAGGAGTTTTCCTGCTTCACCGCCCCGGTCGGGCGGCGCGGAAGTAGTCTAGCGGCACCGGTGATCGGGCCGACGGCGGGGGCGTTCGCGCGCTTCCGGCCGGCACGCCCGAGGGCGCCGGCCCGGGACGGCTCCGGACACCAGCGCCGGCCGGCGGGCCCGCCACCGACGGGCGGGCGGCGACCCGGAGGCGCATCGGTGCCGGAGAACGACGAAGCCCGCCCCACATGGGACGGGCTGTCACCGCTTCTGTAGCCCCGACCGGATTCGAACCGGCGCTACCGCCTTGAGAGGGCGGCGTCCTGGGCCGCTAGACGACGGGGCCAGAACCTGCTGCTCCCACCCTCGCGGGCAGGAAGCCGAACTCTATCAGAGGTCGGACCTCCGCCAGAATCCAGCGACCGCGATTCTCGCGAATCGCGACTGCGCTGGGGTACCAGGACTCGAACCTAGACTAACTGAACCAGAATCAGTCGGGCTGCCAATTACCCCATACCCCATTGGCCCCTTGCGGCGCCGGGATCAAACTTTACCCTCCCGCTGCCGACAGGCCAAATCGAGCCCCACAAACCGCCCGTGAGCTGCGGAAACGGGCCTCAGGGCGGATCAGGTGACGGGTACCACCGGGTTGCTCAGCTCACCGATCCCCTCGATCCGCACGGTCACCGTATCCCCGTCCGCGAGCGGGCTAACCCCGGCCGGCGTACCGGTCAGGATGACGTCGCCCGGGAGCAGCGTCATCACGTGCGAGACGTACGACACCAGGGCCGGCACGTCGAACACCATGTCCCGGGTGCGGCCGAGCTGGCGGACCTCCATCTCGTCCGGGTTGCGACCCACCTCACACCGGATCTCCAGGTCGGCGACGTCGAGCCCGGTGGTGATCCAGGGGCCGATGGGGCAGAACGAGTCGAAGCCCTTGGCCCGGGTCCACTGGCCGTCCGCGCGCTGCAGGTCCCGCGCGGTCACGTCGTTGGCGCAGGTGTAGCCGAAGACGGCGCGTTCGGCGGCGGCCCGGTCGGCGCGGCGGGCGCCGGGGGCGCCGATCACGACCGCCAGCTCGGCCTCGTGCTCGACCTGCTTGGAGAAGATCGGCAGCCGGATCGCGTCCCGCGGCCCGATCACCGAGGTGGACGGCTTGAGGAACAGCAGCGGCTCCCTGGGGACCTCGCTGCCGTGCTCGGCGGCGTGTTCGGCGTAGTTGCGGCCGACGCAGACCACCTTGCTCGGCAGGATCGGCGACAGCAGCCGTACGTCGGACAGGGCCCACCGCCCGCCGGTGAAGTTGACCCGCCCGAACGGGTGCCCGTCGATCTCGGCGACGGTCAGGCCCTGCGGGCCCGCCTCCGGCTCCCCCTCGACGACCCCGAACGACATTCCGTTGGCATGAGCGAAACGAGCGATACGCACCAGGCCAATCTAGTCCGGGCGACCGCTGCGGGAACCGCTGGCCACGCGCCCCGGCACAGGCGACCGCGGGGCCGACGGGTCACGCGCCCGGCACGGACGGCTGCGCCGAGCCCCGGCACGGCCCGGAGCGGCGCCGGGGCCCACGCGTTCATCGAAGGCGGCGGCCACGGCCGCCGGGCAGGTCACCGCCCGCGCCGGGCGGGCACCCTACGGGATCGGCGGGCCGTCGGGGCGGACTTCCCGACTTCGTACCCGCACGGCGTGCGCCCGCCCTTAGCGTCGGCTCCGGAGGTTCGTTCGTATGCCTGCATCGACACGACACCACAGGACCCTCGCAGTGGTCGTCCACTGCCTCGGCATCCTCGCCGCCGTACCGGCACTGCCGGTGGCGGCACCCGACCCGGCCGGCACAGCGCGGCCCGCCGCCACCCAGCCGGCCGTCACCCAGCCGGCCGCCGCGCCGGAGGCCACCACGCGCCAGGCCACCGCGCCGGAGGCCGGCACGCCGGAGGCCACCGCGCACCGGGCCACCGCGCGGCCGGTGCCGGCGCACCCGGTGGCGCGGCCGCCGCTGGCCGTCGCACCGGTGGCCGCGCCGCGACCGGCCGCCGCGCCGACCGACCAGCCGGGTGCGAGCGTGGAACCGGGCCGGCCGTCGGCCCCGCCGGCCGTGCCCATCCCGACCCGGGCGGCTCTCCCACCGCCGAAGCCGCCGGTCACGGTGCGGGTCGCGCCGGAGGGCACGCCCGCGCCGCGCTACCGCATCCAGGTCCGCAACGACGGCAGCCGGCCGGTCGCCACCACCGTCCGCCAGGAACTGCCCCCCGGTACGTCGCCGACCTCGATCACCAGCGGTGGTCGGGCCACCCGCAACGGCGGGCAGGACGTGACCGAGGTGACCTGGAACCTGCGGCTGCCCGCCCGGAGCACCACGACCCTGGGCACCGCGATCACCGCCGCCCCGGGCCGACCGTTGACCGCGCCGGCCTGCGCCTTCGCCACCGACGGCTACCGCCCGTACGACTGCGCGACCGCCACCTGGCAGGGCGTGGCTTCCCAGACCACGACGGTCACGAAGGCCGACCCGCCGGTGTGGCGGCAGCCCGCGACGCTGGTGGCCGGCCTCGGCGGTCTCGCCGTCGTCGCCCTGGGCGGTCTCTGGACGTGGCGGCGCCGGCGCCGTCCGCAGGCCGCTGCCCTCGTCGACCACGCGCGGGGCACGGTCTACCCGCGGCCGGCGACGCCCAGCGCCCCGCCGCTGCGGCGCAAGCCGTCGACGTGGCTGATCGTGCCGGTGGCCGCGGTGATGCTGGCCGGCACCCTCGGCACGGCGACCTGGACGGCGACCCGGCAGGCCGCCGCGGTCGACACCGACAGCCGCCCCACCAGTGGCGCCTGGGTCGGTACCGGGGTGTCCGGCGCGGTCGGCGAGCCGCTGCGCGAGGCGGCGTTCGAGTTCACCGTCTACCGCGTCGCCTGCGAGCCGGGCCGGGGCGCGCGGCAGTGCGCGGCCACGGTCGGCGTCCGGAATCTCACACCTGAGCAGCAGAGTTGGCACGGCCGCCTCCAGCGCGCGTACCTCGCCGACGGCAACTTCGTCAGCACGGACGAGCAGGCGACGCGCCGGGCGAACCTGGGGCGCGACGTGTTCGCCCGGCCGATGGCGGCCGGCAGCCGCATGGTGCTCCCGCTGGTGTTCACGGTGAACGGCCGGGAGCCGCCGACCCAGTTGGAGCTGCGCAGCGGCGTCTTCTCCGCCGGGGTGCGGGTGGACGTGCCCTGACCGGCGGCGCGGGCGGCGGTCGTACCCTGGGTGCGTGACCGCCGCCCTCGCCCCGACCGCTGTGCTCGACGCGGCGGTCTGGCGGGCGCGGCGCCGGGCGCACGAGGAGCGGGTCGACGCCTGGCTGACGCCGCACCTGGCCCGCCGGCGGCGCGGCGAGAAGCATCCGGTGGAGGACTTCCTCTTCACCTACTACTCGTACCGCCCCGCCCAGCTGCGCCGCTGGCATCCGGGCGCCGGGGTGGTGCTGCGCGACGCGGACGCCGCCGACCTCGGGCGGGACTACCGCGCCGGCGCCGCCGGGGTGACGCTCGACACCGAGGGGGTACGCGCCCGGCGCGCCGAGTCGGTCGCCTGGATCCGGGCGCTGCTCAGCGCCACGGCCGGGCGGTCCGCGCAGTTCGGCTGCTTCGGCATGCACGAGTGGGCGATGGTCTACCGGCAGACGCAGGCGGAGGTGCGGCACAACGCCTGGCCGCTGCGGCTGAGCCCGGAGCGCACCGCGGCGGTCGTCGACGAGCGGGGCGTACGGTGCAGTCACTTCGACGCGTACCGCTTCTTCACCGCCCCGGCCCGGCCGCTCAACGTGCTCACCCCGACCCGGGAGAGCCAGCACGCACTGGAGCAGCCCGGCTGCCTGCACGCCAACATGGATCTCTACAAGTGGGCGTACAAGCTGTCGCCGCTGGTGCCGAGCGAACTCGTGGCGGACGCTTTCGACCTGGCGGGGGAGATCCGCACCCTCGACATGCGGGCCAGTCCGTACGATCTGGCCGCGCTCGGGTACCCACCGGTGCGGGTGGAGACCGCGGAGGGGCGGGCGGAGTACGTGACCGCGCAGCGCCGCTTCGCCGAGCGGGCCGCGGCGCTGCGCGCCCGCCTGCTCGACGCCCTGCCCGAGTAGTCCGAACCGGGCCGGGCGAGCCGCCGCGCTTGACACAGTGGTCGGGTGAGGCAAGCCGGGACCGTCGCGTACTTCGGCCGCATCCATCTGGCGGGCCGGGCGGAGGGCGTGACCCGCCTGGAGTTCTTCCTGGACCTGGTCTTCGTCTACGCGTTCCTCAACGTCACCGGGGTGACCGCCGAGCAGTTCAACGTCGCCGGGGTGCCCCGCGGCATGTTGCTGCTGGTGCTGTTGTGGTGGTGCTGGGTCCACTACGCGTGGCTGGGCAACGTGGTCCGGCTCAACCGGGGCGTGCTGCCGGCGGTGACCTTCGGGCTGGCCGCGACGCTGTTCGTGATGGCGCTGACCGTTCGGGAGGCGTTCGTCGACCGGCCCGGCGGGCTGCCGGGACCGCTGGTCTTCGCGGTGGGGTACGTCGTCGCCCGGGGCGGGCCGTTGCTGGTCGCCGCGTTGGCGCTGCGCCACCGGCCCGAGCTGCGCCGGCAGTTCCGCCGGGTGTGGCCGCCAGCCATCGCCGGGATGCTGCTCGTCCTCGCGTCCGCCCTGCTCCCGGCGCTCACCGACGACCGGCTGCTACGGGACTGGACCCGGTTCGGTCTCGTCGTGCTCGCCATCGTCATCGAGTACGCGGGGGTGTACGCCGCCGGGACCGGGGCGTGGCGGCTACGGTCCATTCCGTACTGGGCGGAGCGGCACAGCCTGATCATCCTGATCGGTTTCGGCGAGACCATCATCTCGGTGGGGTTGAGCCAGGGCGCTGCGGTGGCCCAACCGGTGACCTGGCCGGTGATCGCCGGTGTGCTGCTCAGCGTGGTGCTGATCGGGACGCTCTGGTGGACCTACTTCGACATCGCCCGTTTCGCCGCTGAGCAGGCGCTGGGGCAGGTTTCCGGTGCCCGGCGGACCAGACTCGCCCGGGACGCGTACAGCTATCTGCACCTGCCGATGATGGCCGGGTTGATCCTGGTGTCCCTGGCGCTCAAGCACGCTCTGGCCCAGCTGCGCATCCCGTCGGAGCCGGACGCCCTCGGGCCGATGGTGCTCTACGGCGGCGTCGTGCTCTACCTGGTCGGCCTCTTCGCCTTCGAGGTCCGGACCCTGCGCCTGTTCGGGCGCTCGCCCCTGCTCGGCATCGTGTTGACCCTCGCGCTGCTGCCGGTGGCGGTCGGCCTGCCGGTACTGCCGCAGCTCGTCCTGCTGACCGTCGCGGTGGGCGTCATGGCGATCTCCGACGCCACCGTGTTCCGGCACAAGCACCGGGAACTGCACGCCCACATCGGTACGCCGAGCGAGGAGGGCACCGGTGTCACCCCGAAGGAGCTCTTCCTCGATCTGGTCTTCGTGTTCGCGTTCCTTCAGGTGTCCGCCCTGATGTCGGATGATCCCACCTGGTCCGGTCTGCTCCGTGGCCTGCTGGTGCTGGCGGTGCTCTGGTCGGCGTGGTCTACCTACGTCTGGCTCGCCACGTCGGTCCGTGCGGAGACGGCGGCGGTGCGGGCCGCGATCGTGACGGTGGTCGCGGTGACGGCGGTGATCAGCATTGCCGTGCCGCAGGCCCTCGCGGACGCCGCGGGCGGCCTGTCGGGACCGGTCGTGTTCGTGACCTGCTACGCGGTGATCAGGCTGCTGGCCCTCGCGGCGCTGTGGTTGACGTCGCACAGTCGGGGCGAGCGGGTTCGCCGGGGCAACGTCGGTCGCATGGCGGCACCGACGCTGCTCGCGTTGGCCCTGCTGGTGGTGGCGGCCCTCGCGCCGCACCCGGTCGGCGACATCCGGCAGCTCTCGCCGCTCCGTGTGACGCTGTGGGTGGCGGCGATCGGAATCGACATCATGGGGCCGCTGATCATCCGCCCCCACCGGTGGCGGATCATGTCCGCCCGGCACTGGGCGGACCGGTTCAGCCTCATCATCATCATCGGCCTGGGCGAGGCGGTGATCGCGATCGGTGCCGCCGTCTTCTACTCCCCCGTCTCCAACCGCATCGTCGTGGCCGCCGTGCTCGGCACCGCGTTGCTGGGCGTCCTGTGGTGGCTCTACTTCGGGTGCGACGCCGAGCTCGCCGAGCGGACGCTGGCGGAGCGGCACGGAGCAGCGCGGGGCGCCCTGGCCCGGGACGCGTACCTCTACCTGCACCTGCCGATGATCGCCGGGATCGTGCTCGTCTCCCTCGGGCTGCGCAAGGTCATGATGGTGCTCGGCACCCAGGCGTTCTTCGTGGCCAGTCCCCCGCTGTACCCGGTGGCGCACGTCGCGTTGTACGGCGGAGTCCTGCTGTTCCTGGTCGCGGACGAGGCGTTCTGGTGGCGGGTCGCCGGCGACCTGCGGCCGCGCCGGGTGGTCACCGCTCTCGTCGTGGCGGCGCTGGCGGTGGTGACCGCCGGGTTGTCCCCGCTGGTGACGTTGAGCGCGCTGGTCGGTGCCGGGCTGCTGCTGGTCGTCGTGGAGGTGACCCGGGGTGCCGACCTGCGGCGTCCGGCGCCCTCCCCCGGATCGGCCGGGGCGGCCGGGCAACGGTGAGGCCCTGGTCAGTCGCCGTCGACGCGACGGTCGCGCTTGCGCTGGGACTGCCGCTTCTTCTCGGCCAGGCGGCGCTCCTTGGCCGCGCGGGAGGGTCGCGTCTGGCGCCGCGCCTTCGGCGGCGGCGCGATCGCCTCGCGCAGCAGCGCCGCCATCCGGTCCCGGGCGGCCTCCCGGTTGGCGAGCTGGGCCCGGTGCTCGCTGGCGGTCACGGTGAGCACCCCGTCGACGAGCCGGCCGGCGAGACGGTCGAGGGCCCGCGCGCGGAGGGCGTCCGGGATGCCCGGGGAGGTGCCCAGGTCGAAGCTGAGCTCGACCCGCGAGTCGGTCGTGTTGACGCCCTGGCCGCCCGGGCCGGAGGACCGGGAGAAGCGCTCCCGCAGCTCGGCGTCGGGCACGACCCACCGGTCGTTCACCCGCAGCCCTCCGTCCATGCCCCGAGGCTAACGCCGCGGCCGGCGCGGTACGCGCGGTCCCCCGCACGCGCGGCCCGCGCCGGTCAGCGGGGAGCGGTGGTGGCGGAGGGGCTCGGGTCGGCACGCTCGGGTTCGCCGTCGGAGCCGACCGCCGCGTACGCGACGGCACCGACCAGCAGCAGGGCGATCACGCCGACCTTGGTCGTGACCACCCGGATGAGCAGCCACGCGGTGCGCCGGGCGCCGGGCACCGACTTTTTCACGGTCTGGTAGTCGGTCCACCCGCGTCGCGCCCGGGCGTACGCCGACCCCACACCGGTTCCGATGATCAGGCCCACCAGGAGGAGGACCGCGATGAGAGGACGCTCCACCCCCGTCAGTATTCATACTCAGCGTGATATTTCCATGGCTTGATGGATGCGCGCTGAAATCCGACACATCCCCTATTCCACGCGTAATCGGTCAGTCACTCACCGTAACTCAGCCACCCTTGCCGATGATGGTGTCGGCCGTCTGCTGGACCTGCTCGATCGGGATGGCGAAGCCGATGCCGATCGACCCGTTCCCGTCGATCGTGGCGATCGCGGTGTTCACACCGACCACCTCGCCGCGCGCGTTCACGAGTGGACCGCCGGAGTTGCCCGGGTTGATCGACGCGTCCGTCTGGACGGCGGTGTGCCGGTTGTCGCCGAGGCGTACCTGCCGGTCCAGGGCGCTCACGATGCCGGCCGTGACCGTACCGGCCAGGCCGAGCGGCGAGCCGACGGCGAGGACCGGCTCCCCCACCCGGGTCGACCCCGGTTTCGCCAGCGGCAGCGCGGACAGGCCGGCCGACGGCGGGACCCGCAGCACCGCGAGGTCGCTGCGGGGCTCCCGGCCGACCACCTCCGCGGCGAACCGCCGCCCGTCCGGCAACTCCACGGTCACCGAGCCGTTCCGGCCCTTCGCCAGGATGTGGTCGTTGGTGATGATGTGCTGCTGGTCGTCCACGGCGAAACCGGAGCCGGTCGCCGAGGCGCCGCCCGCACCGCCCACCAGCACCGACACCACCCCCGGGACGGTCTTCTCGGCCGCCGTCACCAGTTCCGCCGGCACCGGGGCGGCCGAGGCCGCCGCCGGGCCCGGTGCGCCCTCCCGGCTCGCGACCAGCCCACCGGCCGCCGCGCCGGAGGCGCTGGAGAGGGCGACCACCGCCAGGCCGGCCAGCAGCCGCCCGTGCCAGCGCCGTCCCGCCCCGGCCCGGTCCGATCCGGGTACGTCCCAGCGGGACCGCCCGTCGGGGTCCAGCTCCGGCGAGACGAACCAGGGGCCGCGCGGCTCGCCCAGCCCGGTCTGCACTGCCATGCGTACGCTCCTCACGTGTCGATCGGCCGCACCGTGACCGGCTCCGGTCGGGTCAGGGCAGGCGGGAGAACCAGCGCATCGAGCCCGCCGCCGCGCCCATGGCGAAAACCAGTCCGAGGCCGATGAACCGGGCCGAGACGTCCTGCCGCTCGGTGCGGTAGCCCACCGAACTGCCGATGTCCTCGTAGACCGCCTTCAGCTCCTCGGCGCTGCCGGCCTCGTGGAACCGGCCGCCGGTCTCGTCGGCGACGGCGCTCAGGGTCTGCCCGTCGACCGGCACGGGGATCGGCCGGCCGAACCGGTCGACGAAGCCGTTCGGGGTGCCGAACACGATGGTGTAGACCGGGACCTTCATGGCCACCGCGTCGGCCGCGGCCTCCATCGGGTCCATGCCGGCCGTGTTGGCACCGTCCGACAGCACGACGATCCGGGCCGGCGGCGGGTTCTTCGCCGCCTGGGCGTCGAAGCTCCGCACGGCCCCGAGCGAGGTGTTGATCGCCTCCCCGATCGCCGTCCCCTGCACGCCGGTCGCGCCCTCGACCAGCCGGCCGATCCCCTCGTGCAGGGCCTCCCGGTCGGTGCTCGGCGGCACCAGCATGGCGGCGCTGCCGGCGAACGCCACCAGACCGACGTTGAACTCGTCGGGAAGGCCGTCGACGAAGGACCGGGCCGCTTCCCGGGCGGCGCTGAGCCGGTCCGGCTCCACGTCGTCGGCGAGCATCGAGGTGGAGACGTCCACCGCCACCATGACGGTCGCCCGCTCCCGGGGCACCCGCACCTCGGCGGTGGGCCGGGCGAAGCCGACCACCAGCAGCGCGAGCATGGCGAGGAAGAGCCCGGCGGGGACGTGCCGGCGCCACGCCGGACGCTGCGGGGCGATCCGGTCGAGCAGCCGCAGGTTGGTGAAGCGCACGGCGTACCGGCTGCGGCGGCGCTGCACCAGGATGTAGCCGACGACCAGCGCGAGCACGCCGAGCAGCAGCCACAGGCGGACCGGCGACAGCCAGATCACGCGGCACCTCCCCGGATCGTCGTGGCGGGTGCGGCGGCCAGCCGGCGTTGCCGGTGCACGTGGCGCACGACGTCCGCCGCCCAGTCCCGGTCGGTCCGCAGCGGCAGGTGCGCCGCGCCGCTGCGCCGCAGCGCCTCGCGTACCTGGTCGCGCTGGGCGGCCGCAGCGGCCGCGTACCGCTCCCGCAGGGCCGGATCCCCGGTCCAGACGTCCCGCCGCCGGCCGCTCTCCGGGTCCATCAGGGTGACCAGGCCGACGTCCGGCAGGTCCCACTCCCGCGGGTCGGTCACCTCGACGGCGAGCACCTGGTGGCGGACGGCCAGCCGGCGCAGGGTCCGCTCCCAGGGCGCCGCCTGTGCCGGGTCGTCGGGCAGACCGTCGAGGAAGTCCGAGACGACCACCACGAGCCCGCGCCGGGTGGCCACCCGGTGCACGGCGTCCAGCGCCTCGACCAGGTCGGGCGGCGCGAGCGGGGCGGTGTCCTCGTCGTAGCCACCGGTACGCGGCGCGGCCAGCAGCGTCCGGAGCAGCCCGAACAGGTGGGTACGCCCGGTGCCGGGCGGGAAGCGGCGCAGCCCGGTCGGCGTGAGCACCTGCGCGCCGAGGCGGTTGCCGACCCCGGCGGTGAGGAAGCCGACCGCGGCGACGGCGGCCACGGCGAGTTCCCGCTTGTCCAGCTCCGCCGTGCCGTACTCCATGCTGGGGCTGGCGTCGACCAGCAGCCACGTGGTGAGTTCCCGGTCCGCGTCGACCTCGCGTACGTGCGGCACCGCCGTGCGAGCGGTCACCGCCCAGTCCATCCGCCGGACCTCGTCCTCCCCGGGGCGGTACTCCCGGCTGCCGGCGGGCTCGCTGCCCGGCCCCGGCAGCAGCCCCTGGTGCTCCCCGTGCAGCAGTCCGTCCAGCCGCCGGGTCACGGTCAGCTCCAGCCGGCGCAGCCGCGCGTCCCCGGCGAGGTCGGCCACGCCGGGGTCCGGCGGCAGGGTCGCCGCCGTCCTGCCCCGCCACCTCATCAGGCGGCCGCCAGGTCCGCAGCCTGTTCCGGGTGCTCCGTGGCGACGCGGGGCGGTGGTACGGCATCGACCAGCCGCCGGACCACCGACTCGGCGGACACCCCGTCGGCGACCGCGTCGAAGGAGAGCACCAGCCGGTGGGCGAGCACGTCCACCGCCAGATCGCGGATGTCCTCGGGCAGCACGTACTCCCGGCCGTGCAGCAGCGCCTGCGCCCGTGCCGCGGCGACCAGGCCGAGCGTGGCGCGGGGGCTCGCCCCGTACGCGAGCAGCGGCGCGATCTCGGGCAGCCCGAACCGGCCGGGGTCGCGGGTGGCGAGGACGAGCCGGACCACGTACTCGGCGAGGGCGTGGTGCACGAAGACGCGGGCCGCCCGGGCCTGGAGGTCGAGCAGCCGCTGCGGGTCCAGCACCCGGCGGGGCGTGGGCCGGTCGACGCTCATCCGGTAGAGGATCGCGAGTTCCTCGTCGTCGGTCGGGTAGTCGACGACGATCTTCATCAGGAACCGGTCACGCTGCGCCTCGGGCAGCTGGTAGACGCCCTCGGACTCGATCGGGTTCTGGGTGGCCAGCACCAGGAACGGCTCGGGGACCTCCCAGCTCCGCCCGCCGATCGAGACCTGCCGCTCGGCCATCGCCTCCAGCAGCGCGGACTGCACCTTCGCCGGAGCCCGGTTGATCTCGTCGGCGAGCACCAGGTTCGCCATGATCGGGCCCAGCTCGATGTCGAAGGTCTCCCGCGAGGCCCGGTAGATGCGCGTGCCGACGATGTCCGACGGGACCAGGTCGGGGGTGAACTGGATACGGGAGAAACCGCCCCCCACGACCGTGGCGAGGGTCTGCGCCGCGAGCGTCTTCGCAACGCCGGGCACCCCCTCCAGGAGGCAGTGACCGTCGGCCAGGAGGGCGGTGAGCAGGCGCTCGACAAGCCGGTCCTGCCCGACGATCACGCGTCTGACCTCGGCGAGGGTCTGCTGCAGCTCGGCGCTGGTCGCGTCGGGATCGACCGCGTTGGGCATGCTGGCCAGGGTGTCCGAGATGTCCGTCACGGTGCTTGCTTCCCGTGCCGGCCGTCGGACAAACGTCGGAATTACCGCCGCTACCAGGCACTTACCGGTCGAACCATGGCCGGAGCGGGACAAGCCGCCCAGCCGGCCGGAGAGGGAACCGGCTCCCGGCTTCAAGGACCGGCTCCCGGCTTCAAGCGACGCCGGGAGCCGGTCCGTCGAGGACTCAGACCACCGGGTGGACGACCAGGTGGAACGGCAGGCTCTTGTTGCCGCCGGCCGAGGTGCGGGTGGCCACGAAGATCGAGTTGGCCAGGTCCCGCCGGGGCGCCGAAGCGATCTCCCCACTCGGCGGGACGTAGAGACTCCTCGTCGTGCCGATGGTCGCGGTGTGGATGGCGGTGGCGACGTTGACCGGGAAGTTCACCGAGAACCAGCCGACGCCGACCTGGGTGACCGTGATGCCCGGGTGGGAGGCGCGGGTGACCTGCCACACCCCGGTCACCGGGTTCTGCTCGACCACCGCTCCGTACAGGGTGCCGATCGCGAGCGTGCCCGCCTCACCCCTGGCGAGGGCGGCCCTGGCCGCCGCCCGCTCCACCCCGGTCACCGGGGGCTGGGCGTTCGCCCGCGGCTGGCGCAGCGACTGCGCGGCCTCGGCGGGAGGTTGCGTGCCCGGCTTCGCGACGGCCATCCCGCCGCCGGCGAGGGTGAGGGCCAGGACGACGAACGCGACCGTCGCGGCCTTGCGTCTGAGGATCGAGGTCATGACAGGACTCCCTTTTTGTGACCGTGATGATCCGGCCGACCCGGGATGACGGGACGGTTTGCCTGACGATTTCGCCGGTGCGGAAAATGAGCACCATTCGCCGGGAATCATTGATCACCGAGCGCACCGCGAATGGCGGCTTCACACCGACCATATGGACTCTGACCTGCGGCAACCACTGAAAGACGTGACGCCGCAACCAGGTGGAAACTAACACCACAAAAAGCTGGACGTCAATAGTCGATCACGCCTGGCAAACCCATTCCATAAATGCGAAAAGCGAACGCCCGCCCATTCATGAAAACGCTGCGTTCGCGGTCCGGGTCCGCGCCCCCGGCGGTGACACCCTAGTCTGCTGACGTGCGCGGAACGGACGGGGACGGCGGCGGGCGCGCCGCCACGCTGGTCTGCTGGGCGGCCGTCGTGCCGGGTGTCGGGTGGGCGGTGGTCCGCCTGCTCGGCCTGGACCGGGGACCGCTCGTCCAGTTGCTGGCGTTCACGCCGTACGTCGCGGCGGGCAGCCTGCTCCCCCTGGTGCTGACGGTCGCCCTGCGGCGCCGGTGGCCCGCGATGGTCGCGGCGCTGACGACGGTGGCGCTGGTCGCCGTGGTGGCGCCGCGGGCGATCGGCTCGGCCCCGCCGGACGCCGGCGGGCCGGCCCTCCGGCTGCTGACCGCGAACCTGCTGGCCGGCACCGCCGACGCACGGGTGCTCGTCGACCTGGTCCGCCGGCACTCGGTCGACGTGCTCGCCGTGCAGGAGTTCACCCCGGAGATCGGTGCGGAGCTGGACCGGCTGGGCCTGGACACCCTGCTACCGCACCGGGAACTGCACCCGGCGGAGGGCACGCTCGGCTCCGGGCTGTACGCGCGCTTCCCCGTCAGCGCGGGCGGCGTCCGGCACAACCGCGGCGGCTGGGGCTTCGACCAGGCGTACGCGACGGTCGCCGTGCCGGGCGCGCCGCCGGTCCGGGTGGAGTCGGCGCATCCCGCCGCGCCCTACGCGCTCGACCAGGTCGGCCACTGGCGCACGGATCTCGCAGCTCAGCCACCGGCGACCCCGGACGGGTCGCTGAGCATCCTCGCCGGCGACTTCAACGCGACGCTCGACCACGGCCCGCTGCGCGCCCTGCTCGACACCGGGTACGTGGACGCGGCCGAGGCGGCCGGCGCCGGGCTCACCGGGACGTGGGGGCCGTACGACGGCGATCCCATCCCGCCGGTCACCATCGACCACGTGCTGGTGGACCGGCGGATCGCCGTCCGCGGCGTCTCCGTGCACCCGGTCCGCGGCAGCGACCACCGCGCGGTGCTGGCCGTCCTCCGCCTCCCGACCTCGGTGTAAGGAAGGGCCCCTTGTTAACGCCTGGTGTTGTAAAAGGGTCCCTTCCTAACGCCTCACACCCGCGCCCGGTCCAGCCCGTACGTGAGGGCGTCGACGAGGGCGTGCCAGCTGGCCTCCACCACGTTCGGGTGCACCCCGACGGTGGTCCAGTCACGGCCGGCGCCGTCGGAGGTCTCCACCAGCACCCGGGTCACCGCGCCGGTGCCGTGGCTACCCTCCAGGATCCGCACCTTGTAGTCGGCGAGCTCGAAGTCGCGCAGTTCCGGGTAGTGCTTCGCCAGGCCGACGCGCAGCGCCTCGTCGAGCGCGTTGACCGGGCCGTTCCCCTCCGCGGTGGCGATCACTCGCTCCCCGCGTACGCGGATCTTGACCGTCGCCTCGGAGACGACCGCGCCGTCCTCGCGGTGCTCGACCAGCACCCGGTACGACTCCAGCGCGAACGGCCGCGCGGGCGCCGCGTCCGGCAGCTCGGAGCGGACCAGCAGCTCGAACGAGGCGTCGGCGGCCTCGAAGGACCAGCCGCCGGCCTCCAGTTCCTTCACCCGGTTGGTGACCCGGGTCAGGGTCTCCGGATGGCCGGCCAGGTCCAGGCCCAGCTCTCGGCTCTTGAGCTCGACACTGGCCCGGCCGGCCATCTCGGTGACGAGGATCCGCATGTCGTTGCCCACCACCTGTGGGTCCACGTGGTTGTAGAGCAGCGGATCCACCTTGATCGCGCTCGCGTGCAGCCCCGCCTTGTGGGCGAAGGCGGCGGCCCCGACGTACGCCTGGTGGGTGTCGGGGGCGATGTTGGCGATCTCGGCGATGGCGTGGGAGACCCGCACCATCTGCTCGAGGCAGCCCGCCGGTAGGACCGGCAGCCCGAGCTTGAGCTGGAGGTTCGCCACGACGGCGAAGATGTCGGCGTTGCCGGGGCGCTCGCCGTACCCGTTGGCGGTGCCCTGGACGTGCCGTACGCCCGCCTCCACCGCGGCGATGGTGTTGGCCACCGCGCAGGCGGTGTCGTTCTGGCAGTGGATGCCGAGCAGGTCGGGGGCGACGCCGATCCGGTCGGTGAGGTCGGCGATGGCGGCCGTGACGTGGGAGGGCAGCATGCCGCCGTTGGTGTCGCAGAGGACGAAACGCTCGGCGCCCGCGGCGAGCGCGGCCTCGACGACCCCCGCCGTGTACGCCGGGTCGTGCCGGTAGCCGTCGAAGAAGTGCTCGCCGTCGACGAACACCCGCCGCCCCTCGGCCACCAGGTGCGCCACCGTGTCGTGGATCATCGCCAGGTTCTCCTTGGCGGTGGTCCGCAGCGCCCGCTCCACGTGCCGCAGGTCGGCCTTGGCGACCAGGGCGATCGCCGGGGTCTCCGCGTCCAGCAGGCCGCGTACCTGCGGGTCCTCGGCGACGGCCACCCCGGCGCGGCGGGTGGCGCCGAACGCGACCAGCACCGCGTGCCTCAGGTCGAGTTCGGTACGCGCCCGGCGGAAGAACTCCGTGTCCTTGGGCACGGCGCCCGGCCATCCGCCCTCGATGAAGCCGACCCCGAACTCGTCGAGCAGCCGGGCCACCGCGAGCTTGTCCACCACCGAGTAGCTGAGCCCCTCGCGCTGGGCGCCGTCGCGCAAGGTCGTGTCGTAGACCTGGAACGTCATCGGGATCCTTTCTCAAGCAACAAAAAGACCCCCCGCGGATGCGGGAGGTCTGCGCGCTCGGCGGAGGGGAGGCCGGCGCGCTAGGTGCCAATAATCAGGACGGTGCTGGTCACGATCGTTACTGTGCCACCCCGGTGCTGGTTTTGGGAGCGCAATCCACATTCCGGGACGGTGACGGAGGGTCGTCATACCCTGTCGATGTCGGCGAGCCGGCGGAAATCCGGCGTTGGTGATCAGCTTCACAAGTCACCCGGCCGCCACCAGGCGTGAACACCGGTGGGGGAAGTATCTGGAACCGATCCAGTTGCCGGCCCCGTGCCGCTGTCAAGGAGGACCCGTGCTCACTGTCGGTGACCACTTCCCCGAGTACGAACTCACCGCCTGCGTGTCGCTCGACGCCGACAAGGCGTTCGAGACGATCAACCACAAGTCCTACGAGGGCAAGTGGCGCGTCGTATTCTTCTGGCCGAAGGACTTCACGTTCATCTGCCCGACCGAGATCGCCGAGTTCGGCCGCCTCAACGGCGAGTTCGCCGACCGGGACGCCCAGGTCCTCGGTGTGTCGGTCGACAACGAGTTCGTCCACTACGCGTGGCGCAAGGACCACCCGGACCTGCGGGACCTGCCCTTCCCGATGCTGAGCGACATCAAGCGTGAGCTGACCGCCGCGTGCGGCGTCCTCGGCGAGGACGGCGTAGCGCAGCGGGCGACCTTCATCGTCGACCCCGACAACGAGATCCAGTTCGCCATGGTGACCGCCGGCTCCGTCGGCCGGAACGTCTCCGAGGTGCTGCGGGTGCTCGACGCGCTCCAGACGGACGAACTGTGCCCGTGCAACTGGAACAAGGGCGGCGAGACCCTCGACGCCACCGCGCTCCTCGCCGGCGCCGGGGCCTGACCATGGGTCTGGACGCGGTGAAGGCGGCTCTTCCCGAGTACGCCAAGGACATCAAGCTGAACCTGGGCTCGACCATCGGCACCTCCACGCTCAAGCCGGAACAGGCCTGGGGCACCGCCCTGGCCTGCGCCGTCGCGGCGCGCAACGCGGTGGTGCTGAAGGAGGTCGCCGAGGAGGCCGCCGCTCACCTGGGGCCGGATGCGGTCGAGGCGGCCAAGGGCGCCGCCGCGATCATGGCGATGAACAACGTCTACTACCGGGCCAAGCACCTGATCGGCGACGAGCAGTACCAGTCGATCCCGGCGCGGTTGCGGATGCAGATCATCGCGCGGCCGGGCGTGGAGAAGGCCGACTTCGAGCTGTGGTGCCTCGCCGTCTCTGCGATCACCGGCTGCGGTGTCTGCCTCGAGTCGCACGAGAAGACCCTGCGCGCCGCCGGCTTCAGCCGTGAGCAGGTGCACGAGGGCCTGCGCATCGCCGCGGTCGTGCACGCCGCCGCGGTCACCCTCGACGCCGAGGCCGCGCTCGCCTGAGTCAGCCGCGAAGGGCCGGCCGGTTCACACCGGCCGGCCCTTTTCGTTCGCGGCCCGGGGTGTACCGATCTCGACACCGGGTAGGACATGGGGCTGACAGGCACCAACCCCCGATCAGTCGAGTAGAGGAGATGAAACGCCATGGAGCGGCTCGACCCTCGAACGACCCACGGGACGCCGGACCCGCTCGTGACCGGCGGTCAGGGCGCCTTCCCGGGCGGCACGCCCGGCGGCACCTTCGACCCCTGGAGCTACCGGGACGACGCCGGTTTGATCGGCGCCGACCTGGTGGACTACAAGGTCGAGGCGAGTGACGGCAGCATCGGCAAGGTGGACCGGTCCAGCCACGAGGTCAACTCCAGCTACCTCGTTGTCGACACCGGCCCGTGGATCTTCGGCAAGAAGGTCATGATCCCTGCCGGCACCGTCAACCACGTCGACCACGACGAGCGGAAGGTCTACGTCGACCGGAGCAAGGACCAGATCAAGGCCGCGCCCGAGTTCGACGAGACCGCCGACACCGACCCGGCATACCGGGACAAGCTCGGTGGTTACTACGGCGACACGTACTCGGCCATCCCGCCGGGTACCGCCAGGTGACGGTGATCCTGTTCGACGGCCGGTGGGGCTCCGCCCCGCCGGCCGTTACCGTGTCGGGGTGGACGCAATCGAGGTCACCCGTTTCTCCACCCTCTTCAACTTCCGCGACATCGGCGGGGCGGTCGGCCACGACGGCCGCGCCGTCCGCCGGGGCCGGCTCTTCCGGTCCGACTCACCGCACCGACTCGACGACGCCGACCGGGAGGCGTTGGCCGCCCTCGGGGTACGGACGGTGCTCGACCTGCGCCGCCCGTACGAGGTGGAGCGCGACGGCCGGATTCCCGACCTGGACGGCCTGACCTGGCGGCACATCCACCCCGAGCACGCCGAGTGGAGCGACAACCCGTACCGGCCCGGAGCCGACCTGGCCCGCTACCTCGCCGACCGGTACGCGGACCTGGCGCAGACCGGCACCGCCGGGCTGGGCGAGGCCGTCGGGCTGATCGCCGACGACGTCAACGCGCCGGTGCTGGTGCATTGTGTGGCCGGCAAGGACCGCACCGGCATCGTCTGCGGCCTCACGCTCGCCGTGCTCGGCGTCGCCGACGCCGACATCGCGGCGGACTACGCCCTGAGCACCGAGGCCGGCGAGAAGTTCATGGCCTGGTTCAGGTCGACCGGGCAGCAAGTGCGGCCGGGGCTGCCGCCGCTCACCTGCCCCGAGGAGGCGATGCTGCTGTTCCTCGCCGAGCTCCGCGAGGGGTACGGCTCGGTCGAGGGGTACCTGCGGCACGCGGGCGTCACCGAAGCGCAGCTCGACACCCTCCGCAACCACCTGCTGGAGTAGCCGCCGAGGCCCGACGTTAAGAAGGGGCCCCTCCTCTACGCCAGGCGTTAAGAAGGGGCCCTTCCTTTCAGAACACGCGGTGGACCCAGTCGTGCGGGTCGGGGGCGTTGCCGCGCTGGATGTCGACCAGCTGCTGGCGCAGGGCCATCGTCACCCGGCCCGGCTCCCCGCCACCGATGAGGAACTCGCCGTCCGGGAAGCGGACCGTGCCGATCGGGGTGATCACGGCGGCGGTGCCGCAGGCGAACACCTCGCGCAGCCGGCCGCTGGCCGCGTCGGCCTGCCAGTCCGCGAAGGTGACCGGCCGCTCCTCCACCCGGTGCCCCGCGCCGGCGGCCAGGGCGAGCACCGACTCCCGGGTGATGCCGGGCAGGATCGTGCCGGTCAGCGGCGGAGTGACCAGCGTGCCGTCGTCGTAGACGAAGAAGACGTTCATGCCGCCCAGCTCGTCGACGAACCGGCGCTCCACCGCGTCCAGGAAGACGACCTGGTCACAGCCGTGCTCGATCGCCTCCGCCTGCGCGACCAGCGAGGCGGCGTAGTTGCCGCCGCACTTCGCCGCGCCGGTGCCGCCCGGTGCCGCCCGCGTGTAGTCCGGCGAGACCCAGACCGTCACCGGCCGGACCCCACCCGAGAAGTACGCCCCGACCGGGGAGGCGATGACCGCGTACAGGTACTCGTTGGCGGGGCGGACACCGAGGAACACCTCGCTGGCGAACATGAACGGTCGCAGGTAGAGGCTGCCGTCCTCGCCCTCCGGGATCCACTCGCGGTCGACCTCGATGAGCCGGTGCAGCGAGTCGACGAAGGTCTCCTCGGGCAGCGTGGGCATCGCCATCCGCCGGGCGGACGCGGCGAACCGGGCCGCGTTGGCGTACGGGCGGAACATCGTCACCCCACCGTCGCCGCTCCGGTACGCCTTCATCCCCTCGAAGATCTCCTGCGCGTAGTGCAGGACGGCGGCGGCCGGGTCCATCGGGATCGGCGCCCGCGCCTCCACCCGGGCGTCGTACCAGCCCTTGCCGTCGGCGTAGCGGATGGTGACCATGTGGTCGGTGAAGACCCGCCCGAAGCCGGGGTTGGCCAGCAGTGCGGCCCGGTCGGCGGCGGATACCGGCGCGGGATTCGGACGGATCTCGAAGTCGAGCTTGTCACCACCGCTCATCGCGCTGACCTCCCTGGGGGACGGACGGCACACGGGTCCGCATGCCGAGAAGTCTGGTGCGAGAAACTTACCCCGAACGGTCGTTCAGCGGGTAGCGCCGCCGGGCCGCGTGGGCGCCGCCGGACGGGCCGACGTGGCGCCGCCCCTGGTGACGGGGTCGGGCCGGGTCGGTGGCCACGGGCGCCGGGTCGGGGCCCGTGGATCGCGGTCGCCGAGCGGCGACCGGACGGGTTCAGGCGGTCGCGTACGCGGCCAGCCGGTCGCCGACCTCGTCGGTGCGTACCGGTACGCCGGGCGTCCGCGCGGCCAGCTCCGCGCCGACGGCGGCGGTGATCCGGGCCGCCTCCTCGGCGTGGCCGAGCTGGTCGAGCAGGAGGGCGGCGGAGAGCACCGCCGCCACCGGGTCGGCCACACCGCGACCGGCGATGTCCGGCGCGGAGCCGTGCACCGGCTCGAACATCGACGGGTACGCGCCCTCGGGGTTGATGCTGCCGCTGGCCGCGAGCCCGATGCCGCCGGTGACCGCGGCGGCGATGTCGGTGAGGATGTCACCGAACAGGTTGTCGGTGACCACCACGTCGTACCGCTGGGGCTGGGTCACCAAAAACATCGCGGCGGCGTCGACGTGCTGGTACTCCGTCGCCACGTCGGGGTGCTCGGCGGCGACCGTCTCGAAGGTCCGCCCCCACAGCGATCCCGCGTGGGTGAGCACGTTGGTCTTGTGCACGAGGGTCACCTTGCGCCGCTCGCGCCGGCGGGCGCGGGCGAACGCGTCCCGGATCACCCGCTCCACTCCGTGCCGGGTGTTGAGGCTCTCCTCGGTGGCGATCTCCGCGGGGGTGCCCCGGTGCAGGCTGCCGCCGGCGCCCGCGTACAGGCCCTCAGTGCCCTCGCGGACCACGACCAGGTCGACCTCGCCGGGCTTGACGCCGCCGAGCGGGCCGGCCGTGCCGGGCCAGAGCCGCGACGGGCGCAGGTTCACGTACTGGTCGAAGGCGAAGCGCAGCTTGAGCAGCAGACCGCGTTCCAGCACACCGGGCGGGACGGTCGGGTCGCCGACGGCACCCAGCAGGATGGCGTCGTGCCCGGCCAGCTCGTCGAGCACCGAGTCGGGCAGCACCTCGCCGGTGCGGTGGTAACGGGCGGCACCGAGGTCGTACTCGGTGGCCGCCACGCCGGGAAGCACCGCGTCGACGACCTTGCGGGCCTGCGCGACCACCTCAGGGCCGATGCCGTCCCCGGCCACCACCGCGATCCGTGCCACGCTGCGCTCCTTCGCTCCACCGTTGAACCGACGGTACGCCGCCATCCCGACTCCCGGTACGAATCTTCCATCATCTGGGAAACCCGGATGCACAGGAGGCTTCCAGGTGACATTCATGGGGTGGTCATCTGCGCTGCCTAGCCTGATGACCAGCGGGTCACGGGGGCTCGCGACCGGCGCCGCGACGGGGCGGAGCCGTGGGCCGAGGAGGCATGGTAGTTGTGCGGATCGACGAGCAGCCACGGACCCGCTGGGTCGACCCGTCGGTCTTCCAGCCCCACCGGCGTCCGGATCTGCGCCTCGGCGCCCTCCACCACCGCGTCGACGGGGTCGGCGCGGCGGCCGACGACCGCATCGCCGTCCAGCACACGGTCCGCACCGCCACCGCCGAGTACACGCTGCTGCTGAACGCGCCGGAGTGGCTCGGCCGCCGGGGCGTCGGCGAGGCGCTGCGCGACGCCGTGGCGGAGCTGCGCGCGATCGACCTGACCTACGGGCCCACCCGCCCGGAGAGCCTCGTGTCCCGGCTGCGCCGGGGCGAGATCAGCCCGGAGTCGTACCCACCCCTGGCCGACCTGGTGGACCGTTGCGCCGCGATGCGGGCCGCCACCGACGGCTGGTTCGACGCGTGGGCGGTGCCCGGCGGCTTCGACCCGGGCGGACTGCTCGGCGGGTGGGCGGTGGAGCGGGCGGCGGCCCGGTTGCGCGCCGCGGGCGTTAACGACTACGTCGTGCTCGCGGGCGCCGACCTCGTCGTACGCGGTCACGCGCCGCACGGCGGCCCCTGGCGGGTGGCGGTGCACCATCCCACCGACCGGCGGCGCGCCCCGCTGGTGCTGGAGATGACCGCCGGTGCGGTCGGCACGTCCGGCGTGACCGGGCGACAGGGACATGTCGTGGACCCGCACACCGGCGAGCCGGCCGACCACCTGGTCGCCGCCACCGTCATCGGGCCGGACCTGGCCGTCGCCGACGCCTACGCCACCGCGCTCTACGCCGCCGGCCCCGCCGGGCTGGCCTGGTTCCGCGACGGATCCGACTACCGCGCGCTCTTCGCCGACCGCCGCTGAGCAAACTGCTCCCGGGCGCCGGGCCTCGCCGGCGAACGTGACCGGCGCGGCGCGGAACTCCACGGCCGGCGTGGACGCGTCGGGGTGCTGGGTGAGTGACCCCTCGGCGGCCGATCCGCGATCGGCCCCCACGGTCTCGGCAACGACCGTGAGGGCCGGTCAGCGACGAGTGCGCGTGGCTCGCGCAATCGAGGGGTGCGGGCCGGTCGGGCCCGGACGTCGACCTCGCCACCCGAAGACGGGCCCACGTCACGCGCTCGGCCGGTGACCGCACCGGTACGCTAGCGAATCGACGCAACTCGACGCAAGAGTCTCCACTGCGGACCCTCCCGACAAGATTGCGACGGACCTGCGGCGGGGCAATTTCGACATGGTGAACGACGGATGGCACGCTGTCCGCCGTGAGTTTCGATCTGAGCGTGTGGGCCCTGGCGGACGGGGCGACGCCCGAGGACGTACGAGCGGCGGTGCAACGGTGCCGGCAGGGCCAGCATACGGACCGTCAACCCGATCCCCGTGTCGTCGCCTTCTACCGGGCGATCACCAGCACGTACCCGGACCGTCCGGCCGGCGCGGACACGCCGTGGGCGGTGGCGCCGCTGCATGCGGCCGGTGACCACGTCGAACTGAACCTGCACCCGACCTGCGAGGACCAGGTGCTGCTGGACATCGAGCGGCTGGCCGGCGAGCACGGGCTGATGCTCTTCGACGCCCAGGACGGCTCGGTCTACCCACCGCCCACCCGCGTCACCACCTGACGCCGCGAGGAGGCCGCACTTTCGGGGAAGGTGCGCTCATCCGAGGCCGGATGGCCACTCTTTCCGGGAAAGTGCGCGGATCTCGCGGGCGCAGGCGAAGGGAACGGGGACGGCGGAGGGGCCCGGCGGACGCCGGGCCCCTCCGCGTCGTGCGCTCAGGTCACTCGTCGCGCAGGTCCGCGGCGCTGGCCGCGGTCGCGCCGATCGAGTCGGCCGCCGAGGTGAGCAGGTCGGCGCCGAGCGCCTGGTCGATGGTGAGCGTCATCAGCGTCTCGCCGCCGGCCTCCCGCCGGGCCACCTGCATGGCGGCGATGTTGATGCCCGCCTCGCCGAGCAGGGTGCCGACGGTGCCGACGACACCGGGCCGGTCGACGTACCGGAGGAAGACGAGGATCCCCTCCGCACCGATCTCGACGTCGAAGCCGTCCACCTCGGTCAGCTTGATGACGTCGCGGGTGCCGGCGGTGGTGACGGTGCCGGAGACGCTGACCGTACGGCCGTCGGGCAGGGCACCGCGGATCGTGACCAGCACCGGGTGGTCGGCGGTCTCGGGCTGGGTCGTGAGGGACACCTCGACGCCCCGCTCGGCCGCGAGGTGCGGCGCGTTGACGTAGGTGACCTGCTCCTCGACGACCGAGCTGAACAGCCCCTTGGTGGCGGCGAGCTTGAGCACCGAGACGTCGTGGCTGACGATTTCGCCGCGGACCTCGACGGTCACGCTGGCGGCGACCCCGCCGGCGACCGCGGTGAAGGCGCGGCCGAGCTTCTCGGCCAGCGGCAGCAGCGGCCGGACGTCCTCGGCGACCACGCCGCCGGCCTGGACGTTCACCGCGTCCGGCACGAACTCGCCCTGGAGGGCCAGCTTGACGCTCTTGGCCACGGCCAGGCCGGCCTTGTCCTGCGCCTCGTGGGTCGACGCGCCCAGGTGCGGGGTGGCGACCACGTTGTCGAACGCGAACAGCGGCGAGGAGGTGCAGGGCTCCTTGGCGTACACGTCGACGCCGGCACCGGCGACCCGGCCCTCGGCGATCGCGTCCGCGAGAGCCTGCTCGTCGACCAGGCCGCCCCGGGCGGCGTTGACGATCCGCACGCCGGGCTTGACGATCGCCAGCTCCTTCTCGCCGATCAGGCCGACGGTCTCCGGCGTCTTCGGCAGGTGGATGGAGATGAAGTCGCTCTCCCGCAGCAGCTCCTCGAGGCCGACGAGGCGGACGCCGAGCTGGGCGGCGCGGGCCGGCTGGATGTACGGGTCGTACGCGATCAGCCGGGTGCCGAACGCGGCGATCCGCTGCGCGAAGAGCACACCGATGCGGCCGAGGCCGACCACGCCGACGGTCTTGCCCTGGATCTCCACGCCGGTGTACTTCGACCGCTTCCACTCCCCCGCCTTCAACGCGGCGCTGGCGCTCGCGGTGTTACGGGCGACCGCGAGCAGCAGCGCGACGGCCTGCTCGGCGGCGGAGACGATGTTGGAGGTGGGGGCGTTGACGACCATGACGCCCCGTGCGGTGGCGGCCGGCACCTCGACGTTGTCCAGGCCGACGCCGGCGCGAGCGACGACCTTCAGGCGCGGCGCGGCGGCGATCGCCTCGGCGTCGATCTGGGTCGCGCTGCGGACGATGACGGCGTCGGCCTCGGAGAGCGCCGAGAGCAGGGCCGGTCGGTCGGTGCCGTCCACGTGACGGACGTCGAAGTCGTGGGCGAGCACCTCGATGGCGGCGGGAGCGAGTTCTTCGGCGATCAGTACGACAGGATTCATCGGTCCTCGTAGATGTCGTCAGAGCGGTCGGCCGGTCGGCGGGAAGCGGCGTTGCGCCCCGCCCTGGTCCGGGCCATGGCCGTCAGGTGTCGGCTACGCACCTACTGGGATCGTAGGGGGCCGGTCGCGCCCGGCGCCCCGGACACCGGGGTGAGTGCCCTCACAAACGGCACATGACGTGCAGATTAACGATCGTTCGGGGCGGGGCCGCGGACACGACAGCACCCGGGCACCGCGCCGGGGAGAGCGCGGGCCCGGGTGCCGTACGGAGGAACGCCTTCCGGTCAGGCGGTCTCGGTGATCGGCCGGTCGACCCAGCTCATCATCCCGCGCAGCTTGCGGCCGGTCTCCTCGATCGGGTGCGCGGCGCCCTCGGCCTGCCACTTGCTGAAGTTCGGCCGGCCGGCCTCGTCCTCGGCCACCCACTCCCGGGCGAACTCGCCGGACTGGATCTCGCCCAGGATCTTGCGCATCTCCTCCTTGACCCGGGCGTCGATGACGCGCGGGCCGCGGGAGAGGTCGCCGTACTCGGCGGTGTCGGAGATGCTGTAGCGCATCTTCGCGATGCCGCCCTCGTACATGAGGTCGACGATGAGCTTCAGCTCGTGCAGGCACTCGAAGTACGCCACCTCGGGCGCGTACCCGGCCTCGGTGAGCACCTCGAAGCCGGTCTGCACCAGCGCCGCCGCGCCACCGCAGAGCACCGCCTGCTCGCCGAACAGGTCGGTCTCCGTCTCCTCCTTGAAGGAGGTCCGGATGGCGCCCGCCCGGGTGCCGCCGATGCCCTTCGCGTACGACAGGGCCAGCGCGAGCGCGCCGCCGCTGGCGTCCTGCTCGATCGCGACCAGGCAGGGCACGCCCTTGCCGTCGACGTACTGGCGGCGGACCAGGTGACCGGGGCCCTTGGGGGCCACCATCGCCACGTCCACGTCGGCCGGCGGGGTGATCAGGCCGTAGCGGATGTTGAAGCCGTGGCCGAAGAACACCGCCTTGCCCGCGCTCAGGTTCGGCGCGATCGACTCGGCGTAGAGGCGGCGCTGCGCGGTGTCCGGGGCGAGAATCATGATCACGTCGGCCTCGGCCGCCGCCTCCGCGGGCGTGACCACCCGCAGGCCCTGCTCCTCGGCCTTCGCCCGGCTCTTCGAGCCCTCCTGCAGGCCGATCACCACGTCGACGCCGGAGTCCCGGAGCGACAGCGCGTGGGCGTGGCCCTGGCTGCCGTAGCCGATCACCGCGACCTTGCGGCCCTGGATCAGGCCCAGGTCGGCATCGTCGTCGTAGTACACCTCAACGCTCATGGAATTCCCTTTCGTACGGCGGCCCGGGCGGCCCGTCGTGGTCTGAAGCGGTGCGGAGGATCAGGCGGCCCGGAGCGCCGGACCGGCGGTGATGGAGCGCGAGCCGCGCCCGATCGCCACCGTGCCGGACTGGACCATCTCCTTGATGCCGAAGGGTTCGAGGTCGCGCAGCAGCGCGTCCAGCTTGTCGGGGGTGCCGGTCGCCTCGATGGTCAGCGTGTCCGGCGCGACGTCGACCACCCGGGCGCGGAACAGGTTGACCGTCTCCAGCACCTGACCCCGGGCGTTGCGGTCCGCGCGGACCTTGACCAGCAGCAGCTCGCGGGCGACGGACACCTGCGGGTCCAGCTCGACGATCTTGAGCACGTTCACCAGCTTGTTGAGCTGCTTGGTGACCTGCTCCAGCGGGGACGACTCGGCGTTCACCACGATGGTGATGCGGGAGACGTCCGGGTTCTCGGTCTCGCCGACGGCGAGGCTGTCGATGTTGAAGCCGCGCCGGGAGAACAGCCCGGACACCCGGGCCAGGACGCCGGGCTTGTTCTCCACGAGCACGGAGAGCGTGTGCATCGTCATCAGATGTCATCCTCGTCGAAGGCCGGGCGGACGCCGCGGGCGAACATGATCTCGTCGTTGCTGGTGCCGGCGGCGACCATCGGCCACACCATCGCGTCCTTGCCGACCACGAAGTCGATGACCACCGGGGCGTCGTTGATGGCCATCGCGGCCTCGATCGTCTTGTCGACGTCCTCGGCCGTCTCGCAGCGCAGGCCGATGCAGCCGAGCGCCTCGGCCAGCTTCACGAAGTCGGGGATGCGGTGCTTGTGCGTGCCGAGGTCGGTGTTGGAGTAGCGCTCCCCGTAGAACAGGGTCTGCCACTGGCGCACCATGCCGAGGTTGCCGTTGTTGATGACGGCGATCTTGACCGGGATGCCCTCCAGGGCACACGTCGCCAGCTCCTGGTTGGTCATCTGGAAGCAGCCGTCGCCGTCGATCCCCCAGACCACCGTGTCCGGCTTGCCGACCTTGGCGCCCATGGCCGCCGGCACCGCGTACCCCATCGTGCCGAGGCCACCGGAGTTCAACCACGTGTACGGCTTCTCGTACGAGATGAACTGAGAGGCCCACATCTGGTGCTGGCCGACACCGGCGACGTAGATGGCGTCCGGGCCGGCGATCTCGCCGAGCCGCTTGATGACGTACTGCGGGGACAGGGTGCCGTCGGCCGGCTCCTCGTACCCCAGCGGGTAGCGCTTGCGCAGGTCGTCGAGCTGGGTCCACCAGTCGGCGAGGTCGGGACGGTGCCCGCCCGCCTGCTCGGTGGTGACGGCCGCGATCAGCTCGTCGATCACGTGCCGGGCGTCACCGACGATCGGCACGTCCGCGTGGCGGTTCTTGCCGATCTCCGCCGGGTCGATGTCGGCGTGCACGACGGTCGCGTCCGGGGCGAACGAGTCCAGCCGGCCGGTGACCCGGTCGTCGAACCGTGCGCCGAGCGCGACGATCAGGTCCGCCTTCTGGAGGCCGTAGACCGCCGCCACGGTGCCGTGCATGCCCGGCATGCCGAGGTGCTGCCGGTGCGAGTCGGGGAACGCGCCGAGGGCCATCAGCGTGGTGACCACCGGGATGCCGGTCAGCTCGGCGAGCTTGCGCAGGCCCTCGGTGGCGCCGGCCTTCAGCACGCCGCCGCCCACGTACAGCACCGGCCGCCGGGCGACGGCCATGAGCCGGGCCGCCTCCCGGATCTGCTTGCCGTGCGGGTGCAGCGTCGGCCGGTAGCCGGGCAGGTCGAGCGTCGGCGGCCAGGCGAACGCCGTCGGCGCCTGGAGGACGTCCTTGGGGATGTCCACCAGGACCGGACCGGGTCGGCCGGTCGAGGCGAGGTGGAACGCCTCGGCCAGCACCCGGGGGATCTCGTCGGCGTTCTGGACCAGGAAGTTGTGCTTGGTGATGGGCAGGGTGATGCCCTGGATGTCCGCCTCCTGGAAGGCGTCCGTGCCGATCGAGGGCCGCGCGACCTGGCCGGTGATCGCCACCATGGGCACCGAGTCCATGTACGCGTCGGCGATCGGCGTGACGAGGTTGGTCGCGCCCGGCCCGGAGGTGGCGATGCAGACGCCGACCCGGCCGGTGGCCTGCGCGTACCCCGTCGCGGCGTGCCCGGCGCCCTGCTCGTGCCGGACCAGGATGTGCCGGACGGTGGAGTCGTAGAGCGGGTCGTACGCCGGCAGGATCGCGCCACCGGGGATGCCGAAGACGACGTCGACGCCGAGGGCTTCGAGGGACCGCACGAGGGAACCGGCACCGGAGACCTGGGCCGGAGCGGGGGTGCGTACCCCCGGGACGGTCGGGGTGGCCGCGGCGCGGGCGGCCGGCTCGGCGTCGCGCGCCGGCTCGGCGGCCGCGCGGGCCCGCCGGGCGGAGTTGGCGAGGGTCTCGGGCGTGGGTCTCGTCATGGCGGTTCAGGCCTTCGGCTGGAGTGGGTGCGGCTCTCGGGCAGTGGAACGCGGGCGGGGCCCGCACCGATGGGGTCTGACGGCAACAAAAAAGCCCACGTGCAGGATGCACGGGGCCAGCGCACTCTCGGTGGGGAGAGTGCGCTCAGGTAAGTACTCGACGCGACCAGTACGACAACATGCGGTCAAGCCTGACGCATCTCACGCGCTGAGTCAACTGATCCCACATGTTGGTTAACGGATCTTGTGGAATCCCCCGTTCGGGGAACTTCGGGGCCCTGTTCGGCCTGCTCGGAGGCGGGTTGGCGGGGCGCGGGGAGCCTCGGCAGGCGTCGCGGTGGCGTGGGACGGGCCGGCGGGGCGGGCGGCGCCGAGGTCGGGACCGGCCGGGCCCCGGGCGACGTGGCGGCCTCCAGCATCGCCTCCAGGTGCTCGGCCGGCACGCCCCAGCCGAAGAGGGCGCCCTGGCCGAAGCGGCAGCCGGCCGCCACCACCGCGGCCAGCTCCGTCGGGGTGGTGACGCCCTCGGCGATGACCTCCAGGCCGAGCTGGTGACCGAGCCGCATCACGATGTCGACCATCGGTGCGAAGGCCGGCCCGTCCGTACCGATCGGCCGGACCGGCTCGTGCTCGGCGACGAGGCTGTGATCGATCTTGAGAATGTCGATCGGGAGGCGGCGCAGCTGGCCGAGCGACGAGTACCCGGCGCCGAAGTCGTCCAGGGCGATCCGGACGCCGGTGCGCCGCAGCGCGCTCAGCCGGCGGATCAGCTCGTCCAGGTCGGTCGCGACCGCGTGCTCGGTGACCTCCAGCACCAGGCGCTGCGGTGGGACGTGGTGGGCGCGCAGCGCCTCGGCGACCTGGACGACGTACTCCGGGGCGTGCAGCTCCCGGGGCGAGACGTTCACCGACACCCACACGTCGTGGCCGTCGGCCAGCCAGCGGGAGAGCTGGTGGCAGGCCTCGTGCAGCACCCAGGCACCCAGCTTGGCGATCATCCCGCACTCCTCGGCGAGGGGGATGAACTCGTCGGGCCGCACGTTGCCCAGCTCCGGATGGCGCCACCGGAGCAGCGCCTCGGCGCCGACCGGGCGCACCGACGGCAGCGAGGCGACCGGCTGGAACGCGAGCCGCAGCTCGCCGCGGTCGATCGCGCCGCGCAGCTCGTGCTCCAGGGTGGTCCGCCGGCGCAGCAGCCGGTCGTACGCGGCGTCGTACCGCTCGATCCGGTTCTTGCCGCGCTGCTTGGCGTACCGCAGGGCGAGGTCGGCGTGGCGCAGCAGCAGCTCGACGTCCGGCTCGCCGGCCCAGCCGGCGGTGCCGATGCTCACCGAGAGGAAGACCGCCCCCTCCGGCTGCTGGTACGCGGCGCCGAGCACCCCGAGCAGCCGCTGACCGACCCGGTCGGCGTCGGCCGGCCGGCCCGGCATCAGCACGGCGAACTCGTCGCCGCCGAGACGGGCCGCCACGTCGCCGGGGCGCAGGTTGCCGCGCAGCCGCCGGCCCACCTCGGCGAGCACCGCGTCGCCGGCGTCGTGGCCCCGCATGTCGTTGACGTTCTTGAAGCCGTCGAGGTCGAGGGTGAGCAGCACGCACGGGGTGCCCGCCTGCGCGCAGCGGTGCAGGGCCCGCAGCAGCCCCCGCCGGTTGGCCAGGCCGGTCAGCGGGTCGGTGTGCGCGAGCTCACGGAAGTGGGCCTCCCGCTCGGCCAGCCGGCCCGCGTACCTGCGGACGTCGTGCAGGGTCAGGTACTGCCGGGCCACCAGCGCGAAGCCCTCCACGCTGCCGGCCACGATGCCCAGCGCGTCGAACCGGCCGTCCTGGAGCAGGTGGTACATCGCCGAGGCGGCCATCGCGACCATCGGCAGCACGCCGTACTCGGCGTCGCGCCGGTTCACGTCGACCTCGAACCGGCAGGGCGGGTCGAGCCGCCGGACCACCAGCGCGACGGTCAGCAGACCGGCGGCCAGCACCGCCGCGCCGACCAGCGCCACCACCGGGCCCGCCTGGCACAGCCCGGTGGCGATGCCGAGCCCGCCGGTGGTCACGCCGACGGCGCCGGTCACGAGCGTGGCGAGCCGGTGCCGCCGGGGCGGGGCCCGGAAGACCACGATGATGGCCAACCCAGCGGTGAGCGCCGCGCTGACGGTGGCGAGCAGGATCGGCTCGCAGGCCATCGGGGTGGCGTCGCCGAGCAGCCGGGTCGGCTCGGAGAAGAGCACCCACCCCACGAACCAGAGCGCGGTGGCGACGATCAGGCCGTCCAGCGACAGCCGGGTGGCCACCCCGGGCGTGGGCGCCACCCCGGGCAGCCGCAGGATCCCGGCCGCGAAGAGCAGGCCGCTGACGGCGGTGACCAGCGCGACCACCTCGGCCCAGCCGGGGCGCCGGACCGACCCGTGCCCGGCGTGCCCCGCCGCCTCCAGCGCCACGCCCGCCCCGACCAGCACCGCCACCAGCCCGACGCCGGCCGCCGCGGCGAGCAGCACGTACGCCGAGCGGTGCGCCACCTCCCGCCGCCGCACGCCGGCGGTCAGCAGCGCGACGCCCGACGCGGCGACGAGCGCGCTCAGCACCGCGACGGTGAGCATGCCCGGGGGTGACAGCACGCCCTCAACTGTGCCGGATCACCCCGCGCGGTGGGGTACCGGGTGTGCATCTGTTGGGACACGTCCTGCGCGGGCGGCGGTCGCGCGGGCGGCGGTGCCAGACTGGTATGCATGCCTGAGCTGCGGTCGAAGACCTCCACGCACGGTCGGACGATGGCCGGCGCCCGGGCCCTGTGGCGGGCCACCGGGATGACCGACGACGACTTCGGCAAGCCGATCGTCGCCATCGCCAACAGCTTCACCCAGTTCGTCCCCGGTCACGTCCACCTCAAGGACCTCGGCGGGCTCGTCGCCGACGCGGTGGCCGAGGCCGGCGGGGTCGGCCGCGAGTTCAACACCATCGCGGTCGACGACGGCATCGCGATGGGCCACGGCGGGATGCTCTACTCGCTGCCCAGCCGGGAGCTGATCGCCGATGCCGTGGAGTACATGGTCAACGCCCACTGCGCGGACGCCCTGGTCTGCATCTCCAACTGCGACAAGATCACGCCGGGGATGCTGCTGGCCGCGCTCCGGCTGAACATCCCGACCGTCTTCGTCTCCGGCGGGCCGATGGAGGCCGGCAAGACGGTCGCGATCGAGGGCGTGGTCCACTCCAAGATCGACCTGATCGACGCGATGATCGCCGCCTCCAACGAGGCGGTCACCGAGGACCAGCTCGGGGCCATCGAACGCTCCGCCTGCCCGACCTGCGGCTCCTGCTCCGGCATGTTCACGGCCAACTCGATGAACTGCCTCACCGAGGCCATCGGCCTGGCGCTGCCGGGCAACGGCTCGACCCTCGCCACCCACGCCGCGCGCCGGTCGCTCTTCGTCGAGGCCGGGCGCACCGTGGTGGAGATCGCCAAGCGGTGGTACGACGGCGACGACGCCTCCGTGCTGCCCCGGTCGGTCGCCAGCCGCCCGGCGTTCGAGAACGCGGTGGCCCTGGACGTGGCGATGGGCGGATCGACGAACACGATCCTGCACCTGCTCGCCGCCGCGCGGGAGGCCGAGCTGGACTTCTCGGTCGCCGACATCGACGCCATCTCCCGGCGGGTGCCCTGCCTCGCCAAGGTCGCACCGAACTCGCCGCAGTACCACATGGAGGACGTGCACCGGGCCGGCGGCATCCCGGCCATCCTGGGCGAGCTGGACCGCGCCGGGCTGCTCAACCGGGAGGTGCACGCCGTGCACTCCCCCTCACTGGACCGCTGGCTGGCCGACTGGGACGTGCGCGGCAGAACGGCGGTCCCGGAGGCCGTGGAGCTGTTCCACGCCGCCCCGGGCGGGGTCCGCACCACCGAGCCGTTCTCCACCACCAACCGCTGGTCGTCGCTGGACACCGACGCGACGGGCGGCTGCATCCGTGACCGTGCGCACGCGTACAGCGCCGACGGCGGGCTGGCCATCCTGCACGGCAACCTCGCGCCGGACGGCTGCGTGGTGAAGACCGCCGGCGTGCCCGAGGAGTGCCTGACGTTCCGTGGCCCGGCGAAGGTGTACGAGTCCCAGGACGACGCGGTGTCGGCAATCCTGGCGAAGGACGTCGTCGCCGGTGACGTGGTGGTGATCCGGTACGAGGGGCCGAAGGGCGGCCCGGGCATGCAGGAGATGCTCTACCCCACCTCGTTCCTCAAGGGCCGCGGGCTGGGCCGGGCCTGCGCGCTGCTCACCGACGGTCGGTTCTCCGGCGGCACCTCCGGGCTGTCCATCGGGCACGTCTCACCGGAGGCGGCCTCCGGCGGCCTGATCGCGCTGGTCGAGGAGGGCGACGAGATCGTCATCGACATCCCGGGGCGCTCCATCGAGCTGAACGTGCCGGACGACGTGCTCCAGGCCCGCCGGATCGCCCAGGAGAAGCGGGACCGCCCGTACACCCCGGTCGACCGGCAGCGCCCGGTGTCGGCGGCGTTGCGCGCGTACGCCTCGATGGCCACCTCGGCCAGCGACGGCGCCTACCGCCGCGTCCCCGAGTGAGAAGGAAGGGGCCCCTTCTTAACGCCCAGGGCGGTGGAAGGGGCCCTTCTTCACATCGCAGCGGGCACGGTGGCTTCACTGGTTGCCGCGCGGGACGCCACCCGGATCGGCGGCGGGGTTCTGGTCGGCGGGCGAGGTGCCGCCGTACGATCCGCCGCCCGGCGACATTCCTGCGACCCCCATCGGCGACTGGAACTGCTCGTCCGGCTCGCCGGTCTCGCCGTGGATCCGGTCGGGGGCTCCGGGACCGGGGTCTGCGCCCCCGGCGTGCTCGTCGAGTTCCTCGGGCAGGGAGGGATCAACCGGTTTCGTCATGCCCACCAGGTACCACCACGGGCGCCGGCGAAACCGCACCGGGCAACGCCGTGCCGAAGGCGTTAAGAAGGGGCCCCTCCACTACCGGAGACGTTAAGAAGGGGCCCTTCCTTTCAGTCGTTCACGCAGCGGAGGGTCGGGCGGCGGGTGAGCGCGGCGGGGTCCAGTGGGGTGTCCGCGCGGACGGTGAAGGTGACGGACTCGCCGGGCAGCAGCGTCACCAGTGCCTCGTCGACTTCGGCCGACGGATCGAGGCGGTCCGGGAACAGGGTCAGGTCACGCAGGATCGTCCGCGCGGAGACCCGGACCCGGTGGCCGCCGTCGGCCGGCTCGACCGTCGCGTCGTACCCGGCCGCCGGCCACGCGACGTCGCGATCCTCGGCGTAGAACCAGAGCGCCCGCTCGGCCTCCTCCCCCGCCTCGGCGAGCAGCAGCTCCCGGCGGGCCTCCTCCGGCCGCGCCAGCTCCGCCGGCAGCGCCCGCACCACCGAGGAGTACGGCGGCACGTCCAGCTCGACCGCGGTCTTCGCCCGCGGCTCACCGGCCAGGGTCAGCCGGGTGACCGTCGCCCCGGTCCGCCACGGCGAACCGGTCTCGTTCACCGCGACCAGCGCCAGCCCGCCGTCGCGGGGTTGGACGGTGAGCAGCCGGTCGGCGTACGCCCGGCGCAGCGCGTACCACAGCGGTTTGCGCCGGCCGTCGCCGTCGACCGCGGACCAGGAGGTGACCGGCCAGCAGTCGTTCAGCTGCCACACGATGGTGCCGGTGCAGTGGTCCCGGTGGGAGCGGAAGTGCTCCACCCCGACCTGGATCGCGCGGGCCTGGACGAGCTGGGTGAAGTAGTGCCAGTCGTCGAAGTCGCGCGGGGCCGGCAGGTGGGCGTCGAGACCCCGGCGCAGCTTGCGGTCGCCGTCGGTCGCCTTCTGGTGGTGGACCATGCCGGGTGAGTCGTGGGCGAGCGGCTCGTCGGTCAGCGCCCGGCGCAGCGTCGCGTACGCCGGGGGCGCCTGCCAGCCGAACTCGGCGACGAAGCGGGGCACGTACTCGCGGTACGTCAGGTAGTCGGCGGTGTTCCAGACGTCCCAGATGTGCGTGGTCCCGTAGGCGGGATCGTTGGGGTGGATGTCCTCGCTGCCGGACCAGGGGCTGCCCGGCCAGTAGGGGCGGGTCGGGTCCAGCTCGGCGACGATCCGGGGCAGCAGGTCCAGGTAGTAGCCGCGGCCCCAGCTGCGCCCGGCGAGCGGCTCCTGCCAGTCCCAGTCGTGCCAGCCCCAGATGTTCTCGTTGTTGCCGGTCCACAGCACCAGCGACGGGTGCGGCGCGAGGCGGACCACCTGCTCGGCCGCCTCCGCGGCGACCTCGGCGGCGATCGGCTCCTCTTCGGGGTACGCGGCGCAGGCGAAGAGGAAGTCCTGCTGCACCAGGAGGCCGCGCTCGTCGGCCAGCTCGTAGAAGTCCTCCGACTCGTACCGGCCGCCGCCCCACACCCGCAGCAGGTTGATGTTGGCGCCGGCGGCCTGGTCGAAGCGCCGCGCCAGCCGCTGGCGGGTGATCCGGCTGGGGAAGGCGTCGTCGGGGATCCAGTTCACGCCCCGGACGAAGATCGGGGTGTCGTTGACGTGCAGGGTGAACGGGGCGCCGTGCGCGTCGGGGGCGGTGTCGACCCGTACCGACCGGAAGCCGATGCGCCGCCGCCAGGTGTCGAGCACGGCGCCGTCACCGTCGGCGAGGGCCACGTCCAGGGTGTGGCGCGCCTGGTCGCCGTACCCCCGGGGCCACCACAGCTGCGGGTCGCGGACGGTGAGGGTCAGGACGGCCCGATGCTCCCCCGCCTCGATCCGCGCCTCGGCGTCGGCACCGGCGACGGAGGCGCGGACGGTGACCGGCACGTCGGCGGCGCGCTCCACGTCGACGTGCAGCTCGACCCGGCCCTCGCCGCCGGCGACGGTGACCAGCGGGCGGACGGTCCGCAGCCGGGCGGTGGACCAGCCGTGCAGGCCGATCTCCCGCCAGATGCCGGCGGTGACCACCGTGGGCCCCCAGTCCCACCCGAAGTTGCAGGCCATCTTCCGGATGAAGGGGAACGGCTCGGGGTACGCGTTGGGCCGGTCGCCGAGCCGGTCACGGTGTGCCTCGGCGTACCGGTACGGCGAGTCGAAGCGGACGGCGAGGGCGTTGTTCCCGGCCCGCAGCAGGGCGGTGACGTCGAAGCGGTACCCGCGGTGCATGTTCTCGGTGCGGCCGACCTCGGCGCCGTTGAGGGTCGCCGTGGCGACCGTGTCCAGGCCGGCGCAGACCAGGTCGAGGCGCTGGTGCCCGCCCGACGGCCGGTCGAACGTCGTCTCGTACACCCAGTCGGTGCGCCCGATCCAGGCGAGCCGCGTCTCGTTGTCGTCGAGGTACGGGTCCGGGACGAGCCCGGCGGCGAGCAGGTCGGTGTGGACGCAGCCGGGGACGGTGGCCGGCACCACCCGGCCGGCGACCGCGGCCGGCACCTCCGGTCCGGGCAGCGCCCGCAGGGTCCAGCCCTCGTGCAACGGGGTCACGACTTCACCGCACCTTCCATGATTCCCCGGACGATGTGCTGGGCGTTGTACTCACCAGGCTGATCGTGACGTTCGGGTTGGCGTCCTCGTACGTGGCCTTCAGCTCGTCGAGACCGAAGTCGCCCCAGAAGTGATTTTGAGGGTGACCGGCCCGCCGGGCTTCGAGCCACCACCACCGCTGTTGCCGCTGCACGCCGCCACCAGGACGAGGCTGACCGCACCGACGGCGGCTCTCCTCGCCCACCGGGCCAGGGATCGCGTCATCACATCCTCCACCCAACTGGTATCGCTCCCGGCATCGAACGACATCTACTGAACCGGATAAGTGCCGACACCGTACGGGCGGCCTGCGACCGTGTCAACGGCCGGGCTGACGTAGGCTGAACCGAGCAAGTGAACAGCGGCCGCCGACGCGGAGCGGCGGAGCACGAAGGGGGCGCCGGTGAAGCGGCCGACCATCGCCGACGTCGCGCGCCGGGCCGGGGTCTCGAAGGGAGCGGTCTCCTACGCGCTCAACGGCCAGCCCGGCGTCTCGGAGACGACCCGGCAACGCATCCTCGCCGTCGCGGCGGAGATCGGCTTCAGCCGCAGCAGCGCCGCCCGGGCGCTCTCCGGCGCCACCTCGGACGCCATCGGCCTGGCGTTGTGCCGGCCCGCCCGCACCCTCGGGATCGAGCCGTTCTTCATGGAGCTGATCAGCGGCGTCGAGGCGGAGCTCTCCGCCCGGTCGTACGCGCTGACCCTCCAGGTGGTCGCCGACCAGGACGCCGAGATCGCCGTCTACCGCCGCTGGTGGGGCGAACGGCGGGTGGACGGGGTGCTCGTGTGCGACCTGCGCACCGACGACCGGCGCGTCCCCGTCCTGGAGGAGCTGGGCCTGCCCGCCGTCGTGATCGGCGGGCCCGGCGGCACCGGGCGGCTGGCCAGCGTCTGGTCCGACGACGCGGCGGCCCTGGTGGAGACCATGGAGTACCTGGTCGCCCTCGGCCACCGCCGCATCGCCCGGGTGGGCGGCCTGCCCGAGCTGCTGCACACGTCCATCCGCACCGAGGCCTTCACCGAGGTGCGCCGGCGGCTCGACCTGCCCGACGCGGTCACCGTCTCGTCCGACTACACCGGCGAGGAGGGCGCCCGCGCCACCCGCCGCCTGCTCAGCTCGCCCGCGCGGCCCACCGCCGTCATCTACGACAACGACGTGATGGCGATCGCCGGGCTGTCGGTGGCGCAGGAGATGGGGCTCGCCGTCCCGGGCGACCTGTCCATCGTGGCGTGGGACGACTCACCGCTTTGCCGGCTCGTGCACCCGCCGCTGACGGCGCTGGGTCGGGACATCCCCGCGTACGGCGCCCACGCCGCCCGCCAACTGCTGGCGGTGGTCGGCGGGTCGCCGGTCGGCGGGTTCCAGGACGAGACCGCGCACCTCACCCCGCGCGGCAGCACCGCGTCGCCACCCGGCTTGACTGAACCGATTCAGCCGCAGCGTCGTCAGCGGGACGCGTAGGGGAACTCGTCGAAGTACGCCTCGACCCGCTCGGCGGTGGCCGGCCGGGCGAGGGCGAACCCCTGCCCGTACCGGCACCCGGCGCGCTGCGCCCCCGCCACCTGGTCCTCCGACTCCAACTCCTCGACGACGATCTCCAGGCCGAGCCGGGCGCCGACACTCACCACCACGTCGATCAGCGGCCCCGACGCGTCCGTCCCCCGGGTCACCAGCTCCGGGCCCACCTTGAGCAGGTCGATCGGGAGCCGGCGCAGCTGCGCGAGGGAGGCGTGCTCGGCGCGGAAGTCGTCCAGCGCGGTGCGGACACCCAACGACCGCAACCCCGCCAGCCGGGCCACCACCGTCGGCAGCTCCGCCGCCACCCTCGGCTCGGCCACCTCGACCACCAGCCGATCCGGCGGCAAGCCGTACGCGTCGAGCACCGCCGCCGTCCGGGGCACGAAGTCCGGCGCGGTCAACTCACGGACGGTCACGTTGATCGCCATCCACAGCTCACGCCCGGTGCCGGTCCAGTCGGCCAGCTGCCGGCAGGCCCGGTCGAGGACCCAGAGGCCCAGCTCGCCCACCACGTCGAGATCCTCCGCCACCGGCAGCAGCTCGGCGGGAAGCACCGTGCCGAGCACCGGGCTGCGCCAACGCAGCAGCGCCTCCGCGCCCACCGGCACCCGGTCTGCCAGCCCGAGCACCGGCTGGAAGACCAGGTCCAGCTCCCCCCGGGCGACCGCACCGGGCAGTTCCCGCTCCAGATCCAGGCGGCGGACCAGCTGCTCCTCCAGGTAGGCGTCGTACCACTCGACCCGGTCCCGGCCGAGCTGCACGGCCCGCCGGCGAGCCAGGTCCGCCTGGCGCAGCACGTCCTCCGGGTCGGTCCCGCCGGTCTCGGCCAGCCCGATGCTGGCCTGAAGCCGCAGCACCGCGCCGGGCACCTGGTAGGGCTGGGTGAGCGCGGCGACCAGCCGGGTCCCCAGCGCGTACGCGAGCAACGGCCCGACGCCGGTCGCCACCGCGAAGCCCGTGTGGGTCACGTCGGCCACCAGGTCGCCCGGGCCGAGGACGGCCCGGGTCCGGCGCGCCACCTCGGCCGCCAGGTCGGGACCGGCGAGCTGCTCCGCCACGTCGGCGCTGGGCGCGTGCAGCTCCACCACGAGCAGCGCGCCCGACGGGGGCGGCGCGTCCCGCAGCACGGCGAGCGCCCGCAGCAGCGCACTCCGGTCCCCGGTCAGGCCGGCCCCGGCCGCCCCGCCCGCCGGCGGCGGCACCGAGCCGCCCGCCCCGACGGACCCGGCCGCGCCGTCCACCGGCGCGGGAACCCGCCCGGCGTGCGGACGCCGCCGGGGCCGGAGCAGCTCCCGGAGCACCAGTGGCGGGACCACGCAAAGCGCGAGCAGCACGGCCGTCGGGTCGGGCGCCAACCCGGAACCGAGCCACCAGGCGGTCGCCGCGACCACGGCGACCGCCGGTGCCACCACCCGCGGCCAGACGGCGGTCGGCCGCGGCGGCGGGTCCAGCTCCGGGCGCAGCGCGCGCCGCGCACCCCCCGCGGTCAGCAGCACCCCGCCCACCAGCGGGGGTACGGCCAGCAGCCCGGCCCGGTCGGGCAGGGGGCCGGCGGTCAACGTGGCGAGCACGACCAGGCCGGTCAGCGCGAGCGCCGCCCCACCGCGGCACCGGGCCGCACCGGAGTGGCGGTGCGGCCCGGTCAGCGCGGTGAGCGCGGCCACCGCCAGCACGCCGAGCGCCACCGCCGCGGCGAGACGGGCCGGGGCGCCGACGCTGTCGCGTGGCAGGAGCAACCAGGCGGCGAGGGCCAGGCCGGCGCCCGGCCCGGCCGCGTCGGCGGCGCGGCGCAGCCGGACCCGGACCGGTGGGTGCGGCGGGTTGGCCAGCACGGCCAGGCCGGCCCCGAACAGCACGGCCGCGACGGCCAGCCCGGTGACGGCCGCGCTGCTGCGCTGCGCGTCGTCCGCCAGCGGCAGGACGGCGGCGGTGAGCCCGGCGGCGACGACGGCCGCGTCCAGCAGGGCGGCGACCCGCCGGGGCCGGGCCGCCCGGCGCCGCGCGGCGGCCCGGGTGTCGCCGTCCCGGGCGGCCGGACGGGGTGGGCCGGCGGCCAGCCGCGACAGCCGGGTGCCGGCGAGCGCGCTCCCGGCGGCCGCGGTGAGCGCCACCACGCCCAGGGCGGGCAGCGGTCCGACCGCGGCGGCGAGCAGGAGCACGGTGACCACTGCGAGAACGACGACCTCCGGCAGGGCCGGTCGGCGGGCCGGGGCGCGGAGCGGGTACGCGAGGGGCACGGCGATCGCCTTCGTGAGGGGGCACGGGGGCGGTGCGGCGGGGCGGGACGCGAACGAAAGTCCGGTGCCCAACCCTCGTCAACGAGGCGGCGACCGGGCGGTGACGCCCACCTTACCGTGACGTGCGTCACCGCCCGGGCCGGCCGGCGACCGGTGCGGCCCGCCGCGTCCGGCGGCTGGGCAGGGTGGGATCATCGGGGGGTGAGCAGCTCCGACACCGTCCGGTTCCGGCACAACCAGGCCATCGCGGCGGCCGCGGTGATCGCCTTCATCGGCGCCCTGCCACTGGCCAACGCCGAGTGGTACTTCCTGCCGGTGCTGCTCGTCCCCCTCGCCGTGGGCCTGTGGGCGTGGCGGGCCGGCACCGACGCCGACTCCCGGGGTCTGCGCCTGCGGGCGCTCACCGGGGAGCGCCGCATCACCTGGGACCAGGTCGTCGAGCTGGCCAGCGATCCGCGCGGCCGGGCGGTCGCCCGCCTCGACGACGGCCGGGAGGTGCCGCTCCCGGCGGTCCGCGGGAAGGACCTGCCCCGGCTGGTCGCCGCCACCGGCCAGAGCCGGCCCGACGAGCCGGCTCAGTAGCCGTCGACCACGGCGTTGATCAGCGGCGCCCCGGCGGCGAACCGGCGGACCTGATCCCCCACCAGCCGGTACGCCCGTGGCAGCAGGCCGCGTACCGAGCCGGCGACGTGCGGGGTGAGCAGCACGTTCGGCATCGTCCACAGGGGATGGTCGGAGGGCAGCGGCTCCGGGTCGGTCACGTCCAGCGCGGCCGAGATCCGGCCGGTACGCAGCTCGGCGACCAGCGCCTCGGTCCGGGCCACCGGGCCACGCGCGGCGTTGACCAGCAACGCGCCGTCCCGCATGGCCCCGAGGAACGCCCCGTCGACCAGCCCGCGGGTCTGCTCGGTCAGCGGCACCAGCAGCACCACCACGTCGGCTTCGGGAAGCAGCCGGGGCAGCTCGGCCACGCCGTGGACGCCCGGCCGGGCCGTCCGCGCGACCAGGGTGAGGCTCACCTCGAACGGTTCGAGGCGCCGCCGGACCGCGGCGCCGATCGAGCCGGCCCCGACGATGAGCACCCGCTTGCCGATCAACTCGTCGGTCGGCGTCACCTGGGCGTACGCCCACTCGCGGCGGGCCTGCGCGCGGGCGAGCGCCGGGAAGGCCCGCAGGTGGGAGAGGATCGCCGTGACCACCCACTCGGCCGTGGCCGGGTCGTGCACCCCGCGGGCGTCGCAGAGCGTCACCCCGGCCGGCATCCGGCCGACCCACGCGTCCGCCCCGGCGGAGAGCAACTGCACGACCTCGAGGTCGGGCAGGTCTCGCAGCAGGGCGGTGGCCGCCGGCCCGGCGAGGAAGGGCGGCACCCAGAACCGGACGTCGGACACCGTCGACGGGAGGCGCGTCGGGTCCGACGCCACCTCCACGGTGACGCCCGGTGGCAGGTCACCGAGCAGGGACGGGCCGTCCTCGTGAGGGATCCACAGCTTCACGCCCGCCGACGATAGGCCCTCGGCCGGCCGGGCGCCCTTCGGGGCGTTCTCCCACACCCGAACGGGCGCCGGATCGCGGGTGACCAGGGTGACCGACGGGCCGGCATCGATCCGCCCCTCGGGCGGGTATAACGGGAGCCGGAGTGCCAGCCGGTCTCCGGATCGTCAACGCGGCCAGACAGGTGGTTCCATGAGCGACGGCACCGACCGACCCTCCGGGCGGTCCGTCCCGATCCCGGGGCTCGGCGACCCCGCCCGGCTGCGGGCGCTCGCGGAGACGCGTTTGGCCGCCACCCCCGACGACGCCTTCGACCGCTTCGCCCGGCTGGTGGCGGACCTGCTCGACGTGCCCGTCGCACTGGTCTCCCTGGTCGACGCCGAGCGACAGTTCTTCCCGGGTGAGACCGGGCTGCCCCAACCGTGGGCCGACCGGCGCGAGACCCCGCTCAGCCACTCGTTCTGCCAGCACGTGGTCGACCTGGAAACGCCCATGGTGCTGCCCGACGCGCGGCTCTACCCCCGCGTGCGGGACAACCTGGCCATCCCCGACCTCGGTGTGGTCGCGTACGCCGGGATGCCCCTGACCGACCTGGACGGTCGGGTCCTGGGGTCGCTGTGCGCGATCGACAGCAAGCCCCGGGCCTGGACCGCCGCCCAGCTGCGGACGCTCGCCGACCTGGCGGCGGCCTGCTCGTCCGAGCTGCGGCTGCGGATCGCGCTCGACGGCGCGGAGCAGGCCCGGCGGCGGGCCGAGGAGGCGCACTCACGGCTGGCGCTGCTGGCCGGACTGAGCGAGACGCTGGCCGGCACGCTCGACATCGGCACCGCGCTGCGCCAGCTCACCGCCACCATGGTCCCGCTGCTCGCCGACTGGTGCGTGGTCAGCGTGGTGGGCCCGGACGGCGGGCTGCACGACGTGGTGGCGGCGCACCGGGATCCGGCCCGCGCGGCGGACGTGGCCCGCTTCGCCCAGCTCATGCGCACCCGACTCGGGCCCGGGTCGATCACCCTGACCGTGCTGCGCACCGGCACACCGGTGCTCGGCGGCGCCGCCACCCTCGCCGACGTGCGGAGCGGCACGATCGGCTCCGAGATGCCCGAGATCGCCGAGCGGCTGGGCTTCGCCTCGCATCTCACCGTGCCGGTCACGGACACCGGCCGCGACCGCGTGCTCGGGACGGTCACCCTCGTCAACGGCCCGGCCCGACGGCATCTCGACGACGGCGACCTGCTCACCGCCGTGGAGATCGGCCGCCGGGCGGGGCAGGCGATCGGCAACAGCTCGATGTACGGGGAGCAGCGGCACGTCGCCCACGTCCTGCAACACAGCATGCTGCCGCCGCTGCCCACCGACGACCGGTTGGAGCTCGCCGCCCGGTACCAGCCGGCGGCGGACCGGGTCGAGGTCGGTGGCGACTGGTACGACGTCTTCCGGCAACCCGACGGCGACCTGGTCGCCGCGATCGGGGACGTGGCCGGGCACGACATCGAGGCGGCCGCCACCATGGGGCAGCTCCGCAACCTGGTCCGGGGCAACGCGTACGGCCGGACGGACGCCGTCGCCGACCTGATGCGCCACCTGGACGACACGATCCGCGGGTTGCGGATCCCCGCCGTAGCCACCGCCGTCCTGGTCCGCCTGCGGTCGGACGGCCGGGGCGGCCAGTCGGTCGCCTGGTGCAACGCCGGGCACCCGGCGCCCCTCGTGGTACGCGCGGACGGCACCGTGGAGGCCCTGGCGGCGCCGCCGGAGCCCCTGCTCGGCCTGACCGCACCGGTACGGCGGACCACCCACCACGCGACGCTCGCCGGCGGCGACACGCTGCTGCTCTTCAGCGACGGCCTGGTGGAGCGGCGGGACCAGCCCATCGACACCGGCCTCGACGAGCTGGCCGACCGGCTCCGGGGTACGGAAAGCCTGCCCCTGGACCGGCTGTGCGACCTGCTGGTGACCGCGGCGCACCGCCGTGAGGACGACATCGCGCTGCTCGCCGTCCGCGCCCGCTGACCTCCGTCGCGCCGACCGGCGATGCCCGGCGGGCCCGCATCGCCACCGCAGCGGGCTACGCTGGGCCGGGTGAGCGCCCGTCTCCCGTACCGTCGCACCCGCCGCCTCCGGGCGGCGCTCGCCGCCTCGTGCGCGGCGCTGCTGGTCACCACCGGTTGCACCTTCGGCGAGCCGGAGCCGGACCGGGCCGGTGAGCCGCCCACCTTCCCCACGCCGTCGGCGACGGCGAGCCCCGGCGGCGCCGGCCGGGAGGTCGTGGCCACCGTGCTCGCCAAGGGCCTGCGCGTGCCGTGGGGCATCGCCTTCCTGCCCGACGGGGGAGCGCTGGTCACCGAACGGGACACCGGCCGCATCCTCCAGGTCGGCCCCGAGTCCGGCCCCGACGGCCTGAAGGTCACCCGGGTGCAGACGGTCGCCGAGGTGACGGCCGGCGGCGAGGGCGGGCTGATGGGCATCGCCGTCTCGCCGAGCTACCAGCGGGACCGGACGATCTTCATCTACTACACCGCCGAGCGCGACAACCGGATCGCGCGGCTCCGGCTGGGCGAGCGGCCCCAGCCGATCCTGACCGGCATCCCGAAGGCGGGCATCCACAACGGCGGTGGCCTCGCGTTCGGGCCGGACGGCCAGCTCTACGCCAGCACCGGCGACGCCGGCGACCGGACGCAGTCGCAGGACGCCAAGCGCCTCGGCGGCAAGATCCTGCGGATCACCACCGACGGGAAGCCCGCGCCCGGCAACCCGTTCCCCGACTCCCCGGTCTGGTCGCTCGGACACCGGAACGTGCAGGGGTTCACCTGGGCCGCCAACCAGAAGATGTACGCGGTCGAATTCGGACAGAACACCTGGGACGAGATCAACGAGATCGTCAAGGGCCGCAACTACGGGTGGCCGGAGGTCGAGGGCCGCTCCGACGACCGCCGGTACGTCAACCCGATCACCCAGTGGCCCACCTCCGACGCCTCGTGCTCCGGGCTCGCCCGGGCGGAGTCGCTGCTGGCGACGGCCTGCCTGCGGGGCCGGCGGCTCTGGCTGGTCGAGCTGACCGAGACCGGTACGGTGCTCGGCCAGCCGCGTGACCTGCTGACCAACCGCTTCGGCCGGCTGCGGGCGGTCGCCGCGGCGCCGGACGGCTCGCTGTGGGTGAGCACGTCGAACCACGACGGGCGCGGCGACCCGGCACCGGAGGACGACCGGCTGCTGCGCCTGGTGTTCGCTCAGGGCGGAGCCGGACGAAGCTGACGTCGGGGGACGCCACGCGCAAGGTTTGCCAAGATCCGTCGGCGGGCAGGTCAGAATCTCAGCATGGATGGGCAGGAGAACGAGCAGCAGGAGGGCCGGAGCGACGTGGCACCGAAGGCCGGCCGTACACGGCGGTTCGCCCTCCCCGGGCCGACCGACGGCCGACGCAGGTGGCGGGCCCTCCGCGCGACCGGTGTGACGCTGGCGGTCCTCGCGGTCGCCCTGGCCGGGGTCATGATCGGTGCGCTGGCCGGCGGCCGGGTCAGCACCGACATCGGGCCGTTCCAGGCGGACCTGACGGTGGCCCCGGCCCTCACCGGCAGCACCACCGTCGACGTCCCCCCGCTCGGCGCGCTGCTGCTCGACAGCCACGACGGGCCGACCCACCTGACCGTGGAGCTGGGTGCGCTCGACCAGGGCCGCACCGAGGCGCTCCTCGACGACCCGGCCAGCCTCAGCCAGGCGAGCCGCACCGCGGTCGACGACGTCCGCGAGGGCGTGATGCGGCTGGGCCTGCGTACGGCGGCCTCGACCGTGCTGGTCACCCTGGTGCTGGCCCTGCTGGTGTTTCGCGACACCCGGCGGGCCGCCTGGGCGGGCGGGCTCGCGCTGGCGGTGACCGCGGCCAGCCTCGGCACCGCGGCGTCCACCCTGCGCCCCCAGGCCATCGAGGAGCCGCGCTACGAGGGGCTGCTGGTCAACGCGCCGGCCATCGTCGGTGACGCCCGCCGGATCGCCAACGACTACACCCGGTACGCCGAGCAGCTCCAGCGCATCGTCGGCAACGTCAGCCAGCTCTACACCACCGTCTCGGCGCTGCCCGTGTACGAGCCGGACCCGGACACCACCCGGGTCCTGCACATCTCCGACATGCACCTCAACCCCGCGGCCTGGCAGCTCATCCGCACCGTGGTGGAGCAGTTCAACATCGACGTGGTGGTGGACACCGGCGACATCACCGACTGGGGCAGCGAGCCGGAGGCGTCCTACGTCGGCGCGATCGGGCTGCTCCAGAAGCCGTACGTGTTCATCCGGGGCAACCACGACTCGGGCCGTACGGCGGCGGCGGTGGCCCGCCAGCGCAACGCGATCGTGCTCGACAACACCACCACCACCGTCGCCGGGCTGACCATCGCCGGCATCGGCGACCCCCGGTTCACCCCGGACAAGAGCACCTCGCCGGCGGGCAGCGGCCTGACCCGGGAAACCGCCGACCAGCTCATCGACACCGGCGACAAGCTCGCCGCGACGGTACGCAGCTCGCCCCGGCCGGTGAACATCGGGCTGGTGCACGATCCCGCGTCCGCCGGGCCGCTCGCCGGCACCACTCCCCTGGTGCTCGCCGGCCACACCCACCGGCGCGACGTGTCCAAGCTGCCGCAGGCACCCGGTCAGTCGCCCACCCTGCTGATGGTGCAGGGGTCGAGCGGCGGCGCCGGCCTGCGCGGGCTGGAGGGCGAGCAGCCGACGCCCCTGTCGATGAGCGTCCTGTACTTCGACGACGAGAACAAGCTGCTCCAGGCGTACGACGACATCACGGTGGGCGGCACCGGGCAGGCCCAGGTGAACCTCCAGCGGCACATCGTGGAGGACCCGAAGGCCGGCGCCCCCGCACCGGTCACCCCGACCCCGACCCGCTGACCCGGGCGCGGGCGTACGCGCCGTCGGCGCCCCCGTGCCGGCGTGCGCGGGTGCCGGCCGTGCGCGGGTGCCGGCCGTGCGCGCCGTCGGCCCCGGTGCCGGCGTGCGCGTTCGGCTCGGCCCGCCGGTCCCCGCGTCAGCGGAGGGACAGGGCGGCGAGAGCGGCGTTGACGATGCTGCCGGGGAGGAGGTCGTGCAGTTCGTACAACTCGGTGACGCTGCCGGACTGACCGAACTCGTCCACCCCGAGGGGCACCGCCGGAGCGCCGACCGCCGAGCCGAGCCAGGCCATCGCGTGCGAGGCGGCGTCGTGCACCGTCACCACCGGCACCCGGTCGGCGAAGGCCGTCCGCAGGGCACCGGGGACGCTGGGAACCGTGGCGGTGCGCACGCCCTGCCGCAGGGTGCGCTGCCAGGCCCGGTAGAGACGGTCCAGGCTGGTGACGTCCACGACGTGCGCGGCGACGCCCTCCTCGGCCAGTTCCGCGGCGGCGGCCAGCACCTCCGGCAGCACCGCACCGGACGCGGCGATCTGCACGACCGGGGCGTCCGCCAGGTGCGGGTACGCCTGGTGGGCGTCGACCAGGCGGTACGCGCCGGCGAGCACCTGCCGGCGCAGCACCGCCTCGCCGAGGCGGGCGCGGGCCGCCTCGAAGGGCGCCTGGTCGATCGGGCGGGTGCTGAGCCGGAAGTAGTACGCGCCGTCCTCGGCCGGTGCGGCGGTGGCGGCGGGCGCCCCGCCCTGCGCGATCTGGCCGAACGCGTCGCAGAGCAGCCAGTCCAGGGTGGCCGCGTACGCGGGCTCGACGAAGGTGACCCCGGGCAGCTCCAGGCCGACGCTGGCGGTGATCGTCGACTGGTGCGCGCCGCCCTCGGGCGCGAGGGTGACGCCCGACGGGGTGCCCGCGACGACGAACCGCGACCCGGAGTAGGTGCCGTACAGGAACGCGTCGAGGCCGCGCAGCACGAACGGGTCGTACACGGTGCCGACCGGCAGCAGCGGCTGCCCGGACAGGTCCCACGACAGGCCGAGCTGCCCGAGCAGCAGGAACAGGTTCATCTCCGAGATGCCCAGCTCGATGTGCTGCCCGGCCGGGCTCTCGGTCCAGCGCAGCATCCGGTCCTCGCTCCAGGAACGCTGCTCGGTCGGGGCGAACACCCCGGTCTTGTTGATGAACCCGGCCAGGTTGGTCGAGGTGGCCACGTCGGGCGCGGTGGTGACCAGGTAACGCCCCACCTGCGGGTCGCGGGCCAGGTCGACCAGCACCCGACCGAAGACCTCCTGGGTGGAGATCGGCTTGTTCGCGCGTACCCGGGTGGTCTCCGGGACCGGGACGCCCAGCGCCCGCGTGCGCGGCGCGCGGGACAGCGCCTCCCGGCGCTCGCCGGCCCGGATGCCGGCCGGGGACGCCGGGTCGAGGCGGTCCCACTCGGTCTCGGAGGTCAGGCCCTGCGCGGCGCGCAGCGCGGCGACCTGCTCGGTGGTGAGCAGAGCCGAGTGGTTGCGCGGGTTGCCGGCGATCGGCAGCCCCCAGCCCTTGACGGTGTACGCGAAGACGACGCTGGGCCGGTCGGTGACCGCGTCGCACTGGGCGTACGCGTCGAGCATGGCCGCCAGGTCGTGGCCGCCGAGGTCGGTGACGAGCGGGCCCAGCTCGTCGTCGGAGACGTCCGCGATCAGGTCGGCGACGCCCGCCGGAGCACCGTCGAGGAACTGCTTGCGCAGGGCCGGCCCGGCCAGCCCGAACAGCGACTGGTACTGCTCGTTGGGCATCGCGTCGATCCAGTCGCGCAGCGCCTCGCCGCCGGGCCGGGCGTACGCCTCGGCGAGCCGGCGGCCGTACTTGACCTCGACCACGTGCCAGCCGGCCGCCTCGAACTGCCCCCGCCACTGGTCGATGCGGACGCCGGGAACCACCCGGTCCAGCGACTGCCGGTTGAAGTCGACCACCCACATGACGTTCCCGAGGCCGGTGGTCGCGGGGTCGGCGACGGCCTCCCAGATGTTGCCCTCGTCCAGCTCGGCGTCGCCGATCAGGGCGATGAACCGGGAGCGCGCGCGCTCGCCGAAGTGCGCGTCGACGTAGCGGCGGGTGGCCGCGGCGAACAGCGGCGCGGCGGCGCCCAGCCCGACCGAGCCGGTCGAGAAGTCCACCTCGTCGGGGTCCTTGGTCCGGGACGGGTACGACTGGAGGCCGCCCCGCGCCCGCAACCGGGTCAGGTACGACCGGTCCAGGTTGCCGAGCAGGTACTGGATGGCGTGGAACACCGGCGACGCGTGCGGTTTCACGGCGACCCGGTCCTCGGCGTCGAGGTGCGCGAACCACAGCGCGGTCATCGCGGTGACCAGGGAGGCGCTCGACGCCTGGTGCCCGCCCACCTTCACCCCGTCACCGGTGTCCCGGTCGTGGTTGGCGGCGTCGACGATGCGGGTGGCGAGCCAGAGCACCCGCCGCTGGATCTCGTCGAGGACGTCGAGGTCGTGCTGGTTCACGGTGACTCCATCCGGGCGTCGCCGTTGACGCCCTCCGAGGGGTGTGGGGGGTTGGGAAGGGCCCCTTCCTATGCACCAGGCGTTAAGAAGGGGCCCTTCCTTGCACGTCAGCCCTGGGCGCCCAGGCGGGTCAGGATCAGTTCGCGGACGGTCTTGGCGTCGGCCTGACCCCGGGTGGTCTTCATCACCGCGCCGACCAGCGCGCCGGCCGCGGCCGTCTTGCCGCCACGGACCTTGTCGGCGATGTCCGGGTTGGCGGCGATCGCCTCGTCCACGGCGGCGGTCAGCGCCCCGGTGTCCGAGACGACCTCCAGGTTCCGGTTGGTCATGATCTCGGTGGGCGTACCCTCGCCGGCCACGACGCCCTCCAGGACGGTCCGGGCCAGCTTGTCGTTGAGCTTGCCCGCGTCGACCAGGCTCTGCAGCTCGGCCACCTGCGACGGGGTGGCCCCGACGTCGGCCAGCTCCACGCCGGCCTCGTTGGCGCGGCGGGACAGCTCACCGAGCCACCACTTGCGGGCGGCGGCCGGGGTCGCGCCGGCGGCGACCGTCGCCTCGATCAGCTCGACCGCACCGGCGTTGAGCACCGACTGCATGTCCAGGTCGGACAGACCCCACTGTTCCTGCAGGCGCCGCCGGTGCAACCGGGGCAGCTCGGGCAGCGCGGCCTTCAGCTCGGCCACCCACGCCGGGTCCGGCGCGAGCGGCACCAGGTCCGGCTCGGGGAAGTACCGGTAGTCGGTCGCCGTCTCCTTGGACCGGCCCGGCGTGGTGTCACCGGTGTCCTCGTGGAAGTGCCGGGTCTCCTGGGTGATCCGGCCGCCCGCGTCGAGCACCGACGCCTGCCGGATCATCTCCGAGCGGACCGCCCGCTCCACCGAACGCAGCGAGTTGACGTTCTTCGTCTCGGTGCGGGTGCCCCACTCCTCCCCGGGCAGGTTGAGGGAGGTGTTGACGTCGCAGCGCAGCGAACCCTCCTCCATCCGCACGTCGGAGACGCCGAGCGAGCGGATCACGTCACGCAGCTCGGTGACGTACGCGCGGGCCACCTCCGGCGCCAGCGCGCCGGTGCCGGTGACCGGCTTGGTGACGATCTCGACCAGGGGGATGCCGGCCCGGTTGTAGTCCACCAGCGACTCGGTGGCGCCGTGGATGCGACCGGTCGCGCCGCCGACGTGCAGCGTCTTGCCGGTGTCCTCCTCCAGGTGCACCCGCTCGATGCCGATGCGCACGGTCTCGCCGTTCACGTCGACGTCCAGGTAGCCGTCGACGCAGAGCGGCTCGTCGTACTGGCTGATCTGGAAGTTCTTCGGCATGTCCGGGTAGAAGTAGTTCTTCCGCGCGAACCGGCACCACTCGGCGATCGAGCAGTGCAGCGCCAGACCGATCCGGATCGTCGCCTCGATGGCCGCCTTGTTGGCCACCGGCAGCGAGCCCGGCAGGCCCAGGCAGACCGGGCAGACCCGGGTGTTCGGCGCGCCGCCGAAGTCGGTCGGGCAGCCGCAGAACATCTTGGTGTTCGTGCCCAGCTCGACGTGGGTCTCCAGGCCGATCACCGGTTCGAAGCGCGCGACGACCTCGTCGTACGCGGGCAGTGTCGTCGTCATCGGTGCTCCTGCCTCACAGTGCCGGTGGGGTGAACGTGCCGACGGCGCTCTCCAGCGCGGCCGCGACCCGGTACATCCGGTCGTCGGCCATCGTCGGTGCCATGACCTGTAGCCCGACCGGCAACCCCTCGGACAGGCCGCACGGCACCGAGATGCCCGGACCGCCGTACAGGTTCGTCGGAATGGTGAACAGGTCGGCCAGGTACATCTGGTACGGGTCGGAGGTGCGCGCCCCGATCGGGAACGCCACGAACGGCGTCGTCGGCGAGATCAGCGCGTCGACCTGCTCGAACGCGGCGGTGAAGTCCCGGGTGATGAGCGTGCGGACCTTCTGCGCCTGCCCGTAGTACGCGTCGTAGTAGCCCGACGAGAGGGCGTACGTGCCGATCATGATGCGGCGCTTGACCTCGGGGCCGAAGCCGGCCTCGCGGGTCAGCGACATGACCTCCTCCAGCGACCGGTTGCCGTCGTCGCCGACCCGCAGGCCGAAGCGGACACCGTCGAACCGGGCCAGGTTGGAGGAGCACTCGCTCGGGGCGATCAGGTAGTACGCCGGCAGCGCGTACCTGAAGTGCGGGCAGGACACCTCGACGATCTCGGCGCCCAGCTTGGTGAGCGTGTCGACCGCGTCGCGGAACGCGGCCGTGATGCCCGGCTCGGCGCCCTCGCCGGCGAACTCCTTCACCACGCCCAGCTTGACGCCGGTCAGGTCCCCGGTCGCGCCGAGCTTCGCGGCGGCCACCACGTCCGGCACCGGGGCCGGGATGGAGGTGGAGTCGCGCGGGTCGTGGCCGGCGATCGCCTCGTGCAGCAGCGCGGCGTCCAGCACAGTACGGGCGCACGGGCCGGGCGTGTCCAGCGAGGACGAGAACGCCACCAGGCCGTACCGGGACGTCCCGCCGTACGTCGGCTTCGCACCGACGGTGCCGGTGACGGCGCCGGGCTGGCGGATCGAGCCGCCCGTGTCCGACCCGATCGCGAGCGGCGCCTCGTACGCGGCGAGGGCCGCGGCGCTGCCACCGCCCGAGCCACCCGGGATCCGGCTCAGGTCCCAGGGGTTGTGGGTCGCGCCGTACGCCGAGTACTCGGTGGAGGAGCCCATCGCGAACTCGTCCATGTTGGTCTTGCCGAGCATCACCGTGCCCGCGGCACGCAGCCGCTGCACGATCGTCGAGTCGTACGGCGGGCGCCAGCCCTCCAGGATCTTCGAGCCGACGGTGGTCGGCACGCCCTTCGTGGTGAGCACGTCCTTGACCGCGACCGGCACGCCCGCGAGGGGGCCCAGCTTCTCACCGGCGGCGCGGCGCTCGTCCACCGCGCGGGCCGCGTCCAGCGCACCGGCGGTGTCGACGTGCAGGAACGCGTGCACGCGGTCGTCGACGGCGGCGATCCGGTCCAGGTGGGCCTGGGTGACCTCGACGGCGGAAGCCTCGCCCTTGGCCACCAGGCCGGCGAGCTCCGCGGCGGTCAGTCTCGTCAGATCGGTCACGATGCCACATCCTCGTCCAGGATCCGCGGGACGCGGAACCGCTGCTCCTCGGCGTCGGGCGCGCCCGACAGCGCCTCCTCGGGGGTCAGGCACGGCGTCACCACGTCCTCCCGCAGCACGTTCGTCAGCGGCACGGAGTGGGAGGTCGGCGGAATGTCCGCGGCGGCGACCTCGCCGACCTGGGCGACCGCCTGGAGGATCACGTCGAGCTGGCCGGCGAAGGTGTCCAGCTCCTCCTCCGTCACGGCAAGCCGCGACAGTCGCGCCAGGTGCGCGACCTCCTCGCGGGAAATGGCGGCCATCGGTGCCCCCTTCGTGGCTGTCCTGCTGGGTCCTCCTGCGCCGACCGCGGCGGTGGTGCGTGACGCGCGGTGACCGGAGCGAGTCTATTGTTCCGCCCCGGCGGCGCGTCCCCGACTCCCCCTCCGAGCCCGCCGGACGCCACTGCCCGCACCCCCGGCTCGTCGGGGGCCCCGACCACGAGCGGTCCCGCCGCGCCCCGGTTTCCCGCGCACGCTCACCGCGGGTGCCGGCGCGGGACCGCGGTGTCCGGACCGGCGGCCGGACGGACCGGGCGGTACCGGGCCAGCCAGGCGACGAGTTCCTCGGCCGGCATCGGCCGGGCGTAGAACCAGCCCTGCGCGGCGTCGCACCCGGCCGCGTGCAGCAGCCGCCAGGTGCGCTCGTCCTCGACCCCCTCGGCGACCACCCGCAGCCCGAGCGCGCCGGCCAGCTCGATCATCGACGTGACGATCGCCGCGTCGTCGGCGTCCTCCGCCATGCCCAGCACGAAGGAGCGGTCCACCTTCACCTCGGACAGCGGCAGCCGGCGCAGGTGCTGCAACGACGAGTACCCGGTGCCGAAATCGTCCAGCGCGATCCCCACCCCGAGGCGGTGCAGCCGGGAGATGGTGGCCAGCACCCGGCGCGGGTCCGCCATCAGCGCCCCCTCGGTGATCTCCAGCTGGAGGCGCTGCGGCGGTACGCCGTACCGGGCCAGCCGGCCGGCGATCCGGTCGGCGATCTCGCCGGTGTGCAGGTCCCGCACGCTGACGTTGAGCGAGGCCCGCAATCCGAGACCGGCGGCCGACCACTTCGCGAGCTGCTCCACCACGTCGTCGACCACCCGGAAGGTGAGCAGCCGCATCACGGCGCTCTGCTCCGCCACCCGGATCAGCTCCTCCGGGTCGACCATCCCCCGCCGCGGGTGCCGCCAGCGCAGCAGCGCCTCGACACCCACCACCTCGCCGGTGGCGATCGCGATCTGCGGCTGGTAATACATCGTGATCTCACCGGCGTCGGCGGCCGGCTCGCCGGACTGCCGGTCGGCCGTGCCACGGCCCCGGCGCTGCGGGGTCCCGTCGGGACGGCCGCCGCCCCGGCCCCGCGATCCGTTGCGTGCGCCACCGGCGCGGTCGTGGTGCCGCGCGGGGTCGGCCCGGTCGGCAGCGGCCGGGTGCCCGGCGGCAACGCCCGGGTGTGCGGCGGGACCGGCCAGGTGCCCGGCGGCGACGCCCGGCGGTCCGGCGGCGCCGGCCGCTGGTGCGTCGGCTCCCGCCGCCCGCGCCTCCCGGCGGCGGATCGGGTCGGCGGCGGTGACGATCCGCTGGATCAGCTCGTCGGTGTGGGCCAGGTCGTCGTCCCGCTGCCGCCGGCCACGCAGCCGCCAGCGGCCGGTACGGGAGCCGCCGTCGCGGGCCGGCAGCGCGGCGCCGTCCCCACCCCGCGCGGTGGCCGGAACCGCCAGCGCCGGCCCACCGGGGGCGAGCACCGGCTGGGTCACGTCCCCGTCCCGGCCGTCGGCGCCCACCGTCTCGCCACCGGCCGCTTCGACGTCGGGGTCAGCGAATTCCGCTTCCGGCCGGCCGTCGAGGCCCGGAGCGCCGGCGTCCGGGGCCGGCTCGCCCGGCCCCGGCTGGGCGGTCGAGGGATCGGCGGCCGACGCCCCGGTCTCCAGGACCCGGCGCAGGTCGGCCAGGAGCCCGAGCCGCTCGGCGGAGTTGTGGTCGGACTCGGCCGCGTACACGGCGACCGTGTCGTTGCGGTGCTTCGCGTCGTACATCGCCACGTCGGCGTGGCGCATGAGAGTGGCGAAGTCCTCCCCGTGGTCGGGGAAGAGCGCGATGCCGATCGACCCGCCGACGTCCAGCGGCAGCCCGTCCAGCGGCACCGGCTCGGCCAGCGCCGCGACCACCCGGTCGGCCAACTCGCGCGCCTCGCCGGCGTCGGTCAGCCCCGTCATCACGATGGCGAACTCGTCCCCGCCGAGCCGGGCGACCATGTCCCGCCCGACCACCTCGGTGAGGCGGGCGCTCACCTCGACCAGCAGCCGGTCACCCACCGCGTGCCCGAGCGCGTCGTTGACGTGCTTGAACCGGTCCAGGTCGATCAGCAGCAGCGCCAGCCGGGCGGGCGGCTCGCCGCGCGCCGCCCGCTCCGCGTGCAGGTGCAACTGCTCGCCGACCTCGGCGAGCAGCGCCTTGCGGTTGGGCAGCCCGGTGAGCGGGTCGAGGGAGGCGAGCTGCTGCTGCTCCACGCTGAGCCGGGCCATCCGGTAGACGGCGAACAGCGGCACGAGCACCAGCGGGATCAGCGCAGCGCTCGCGCGGGCGGCGGTGACCAGCACCGGCGCGAGCAGCAGCAGCGAACCGGTGGACAGCAGCTCGAACCCCAGGCCCTGCCGCAGGCCGGGCGTCCAGCGCTCACCGAAGCGCAGCCGCACCGCCGAGCTGACCAGGCCGTAGTTGACGGCGAACCAGGCCAGCATCGCCCCGCCCACGACCGCCACGTCGGTCCCCCGCAGCCGGCCGCCGTCGAACAGGTCGCCGGGACCGAGGCGGGTGACGGCGTACGCGGCACCGAGCGCGCACGCGTACTGCCCGGCGTTGAAGGCGGTCCGCCAGGGGGCGTATCCCAACCGGGCTCCCGACACGACCACGGCGACGGCCTGCACGGCGACCGCCGGGCCCAGCCCCCAGCCGAGCAGGATCGCGAAGGTGAAGCACGTCGACGGGAACACCGCCGACGACTGGCGCCGCCCGGGCGCGACGAACGGACGGGCGTCGCAGGCGACGGCCAGCACGGCCATGGTCCAGAACGCGGCGGGAAGCCGGGACACCTGGTCGGTGAACGTGAGCAGAGGAGCGGCCGAGACCAACGCGGCCACGGCGATGACCGCGGCCACGAAGGCGGAGAACGGCGCCACCCGTCCTGGTGGGACGGAGTTGCGCGGGTCGGCGGTCTCCATCACACCTCCGGCGGTCACGAACGGCGTACCCGTCCGTACGCCGTGCCCCAATGAAACGCCCCAGGTGCCGAGTTTCCCCGTCCGACAGTCACGAATCGGTCGTAGTCGTAATTAAGTTGGTATACGCGCCCAAGATCCCCGGCTATTCGCCGATGCGGGCGACCTTCTGGGCGGCGTCCGGACCGGCGTCGAGCAGGACGCGGAAGCCCTCCTCGTCCAGCGTCGGCACCTTGAGGCTCACCGCCTTGTCGGCCTTGGAGCCCGGATTGTCGCCGACCACCACGAACGCGGTCTTCTTGGACACCGACCCGCTGACCTTGCCGCCCCGGGACTGGATCGCCTCCGCCGCCTGGTCCCGCGAGAAACCGGAGAGCGTGCCGGTCACCACCACGGTCACCCCCTCTAGGGGGCGCGGCCCCTCGTCGACCGCCTCCTCCGCCATCCGGACGCCGGCCTCGGCCCACTTCCGCACCACCTCGCGGTGCCAGTCGACCGCGAACCACTCCCGGATGCTCGCGGCGATGGTCGGGCCGACGCCGTCGACCGAGGACAGCTCCTCCTCGGTGGCCTTGTCGATCCCCTCGACCGACCGGAAGTGCCGGGCGAGCGCCTGCGCCGCCGTCGGGCCGACGTGCCGGATGGAGAGCGCCACCAGCACCCGCCACAGGTCGCGTTCCTTGGCCACCGCCAGGTTCTCCAGCAGCTTCACCGCGTTGCTGCCGAGGCTGCCGTCCTTGTTGACGAAGAACGGTGACCGGGCGAGCTGCTCGGCGTCGAGGCCGAACAGGTCGCCCTCGTCCGTGATGATCTGCGCGTCGAGCAGCGCGGCGGCGCCCTTGTAGCCGAGGACCTCGATGTCGAAGGCCCCCCGCCCGGCGAGGTGGAAGACCCGCTCGCGGAGCTGGGCCGGGCAGCTGCGCGTGTTCGGGCAACGGATGTCGACGTCGCCCTCCTTCGACGGGGCGAGCGGGGTGCCGCAGGCCGGGCAGGTGGTCGGCATGACGAACGGCCGGGCGTCGGCGGGACGCAACTCGACCACCGGACCGAGCACCTCGGGGATGACGTCACCGGCCTTACGGATCACCACCGTGTCGCCGATCAGCACCCCCTTGCGCTCGACCTCGCGGGCGTTGTGCAGCGTGGCCAGCGCGACCGTCGACCCGGCCACCCGGACCGGCTCCAGGACGGCGAACGGGGTGACCCGGCCAGTCCGCCCGACGTTCACGTCGATGTCGAGCAGCTTGGTGTTGACCTCCTCCGGCGGGTACTTGAAGGCGATCGCCCAGCGCGGCGCGCGGCTGGTCGAGCCGAGCCGGCCCTGGATGGAGACCGGGTCGACCTTGACGACCACACCGTCGATCTCGTGCTCGACGTCGTGCCGGTGCTCCGCGTAGTAGGCGATGAACTCCGCAACGCCGGCCAGGTCGGGCACGACGCGCCACCGGTCGCTGGTCGGCAGGCCCCAGGCCCTCAGCGCGGCGTACGACTCGGACTGGGAGGCCGGCTGGAAGCCACGGCGGGCACCGATGCCGTGCACGACCAGGCGCAGCGGGCGGGATGCGGTGACCCGGGGGTCCTTCTGCCGGAGGCTGCCGGCCGCCGCGTTGCGCGGGTTGGCGAACGGCGCCTTGCCCTGCTCGACCAGCCCGGCGTTGAGGTCCGCGAACGCGGCGACCGGGAAGTAGACCTCGCCCCGGATCTCGATCAGGTCGGGCACCGCCGGGAACTCGGCCGACGGCGTCAGCTCACCGGGCACGTCGCGGATGCTGCGCACGTTGGCCGTGACGTCCTCGCCGGTCCGGCCGTCGCCCCGGGTGGCCGCCCGCACCAGCCGGCCCTCCTCGTAGGTCAGGTTGATCGCGAGCCCGTCCACCTTCAGCTCGCACAGGTACGGAACCGGGCCGCCGGCGTCGCGTTCGACCCGCTCGGCCCACGCCGCCAACTCCTCGTCGCTGAACGCGTTGTCGAGCGACATCATCCGCTCGGCGTGCGCCACCGGGGTGAAGTCGGTGGAGAACGTGCCGCCCACCCGCTGGGTCGGCGAATCCGGCGTGCGCAGGGCCGGAAACTCCGCCTCCAGCGCCTCCAGCTCCCGCAGCTGCCGGTCGAACTCCGCGTCGGAGATCGTCGGCGCGTCGAGCACGTAGTAGCGGTACTGGTGCTCGGTCAGCTCACGGCCGAGCGTCGCGTGCCGATCCCGCGCCTCCGGGGTCGGCTCGGCGCCGGCCGCCGCCTCCTGCGCCGGACTGGCCTGCTGACCGATGACATCCTCGGACACCGCCGTGACCTCCTGTTGTTCCGTTACCCGGCACGGTATCCGGCGGGTGGGACACTCCGCCGCCCACCCGCCGCGCCGGGACGGGCGACCCCGCCCGGAACGTGCGAGGATCGCCGGACGACGCGCCCACCGGCCCCGACGGGCCGCCGCGGCGCCGCGCGGCGGCCCCGCCGCGCCCACCCGTGACCAAGGGGGTACGCGTGCCCGACTGGCTGCTCTGGGCGGCGGCGATCGTGCTGGCGGTGGCCGCCGGCTGGGGGTGGAACGAGTGGCGGCACCGCGCCGCCGGACGCCGCTCCGCCGGGCCGGGCGGCACCCCCCCGGAGGAACCCGGTGGCAGCCGTGCCGAGGGCGCCGGCACCCGCGACGGGCGCGGTGGCGGCCGTGGCGGGGGCACCGGCGGCCGTGGCGGGAGCGGTGGCACCCGGCCCGGCGGGCGTGGTGACCCGCGGACCGGCTCCCGCCGGCGCGGCCGCGTCGCCGCCCCGCCCCGCCCGCGTACCGGTGCGGGGACGTCCGCCCCGGCACCCCGCCCCGGGGAGATCTGGTGGGCCGACGTCCCGTACGCCGACGGCAGCGGCTCGAAGGTGCGCCCCTGCCTGGTGCTGCGCGCCGACGAGCGGGGCGCCGACGTCCTGAAGATCACCAGCCGGGACAAGAGCGACCGGGACGACCACGTCCCCGTCCCGACCCGGACCTGGGACCCGGACGCCGAGCACGACAGCTTCGTCAACCTCACCGAGCCGGTGCGCGTCCCGCTCGCCGACTTCGCCAACCGCGCCGGCACCTGCGACCCGGCCCTCTGGCGTCAGATCCGCCGCCTCCCCCGGTGACCACCTGCCGCGGAGAGTTGATCAAGAGGTTCCGGGGCCCGGGGACGCCTCCGGAGACCGAAAACCTCTTGATCAACGCAGCGGGGGGCGTCAGGGGTGGCGGGTGGGCAGGGTGCTGAGGGTGAAGAGCTGGTCGGCGTACTCGATGCGGGTGGCCCAGTCGGCGGGCCAGGCCGGCGTGCCGAGGGCCGCGCCGACGAAGGCGCCGGCCAGCGCGGCGATCGAGTCCGAGTCGCCGGCGGTGGTGGCGCCGCGGGCCAGCGCGGCGACCGGGTCGTCGGCGTGCCGGATCGCGCAGTACAGGGCCGTGGCGAGCGCCTCCTCGGCGATCCAGCCCGCGCCGGTGTGCCGGCACGGGTCACCGCCGTCGTCCGGCCCGGCCAGCGCCGCCCGGAGGCGGCCGAGGATCGCGAGGCACTCGTCCCAGCCGGTGGCGATGAAGGCCGCCGGGCCGGCGGCACGAGCGACCTGCCACAGGTCGCCGAGCCACTCCTCCCGGTAGGTCCCCCGCTGCTCCCGGGCCCGCTCCGCGAGCAGCGCCGGCACCGCGGCCGGCTCGGCGCCGTCGCGCAGCAGCCGCACCGCGTACGCGGTCAGCTCGCTGGCCGCCAGACCCGTCGGGTGGCCGTGCGTCAGCCCCGCCTGGAGCTGGGCCAGCCCGGCGAGCGTGTCGAGGTCCACGTCGAGCAGGCCGACCGGGGTGACCCGCAAGTTCGCGCCGCACCCCTTCGACCCGATCACGGTCGCGTGCTGCCAGCGGGTCCCCCGGGCCAGTTCCGCGCAGGCGCGCAGGCAGGTCATCCCGGGAGCCCGGTCGTTGTCCGGGCTCACCGACCAGGCCACGAAGCGCCGCCGCAGCAGCGGCTCGACCGTCTCCGGGGTGAGCTGCGGCGCGTCGTGGAGGGCCCAGCCGACCGCCAGCGCCATCTGGGTGTCGTCGGTGACCAGGGCCGGGTCGCCGGTCAGCTCGCGCGGGCCGGCCGGGCCGTACCGTCGGACGATCTCGGCGACGGTCAGGAACTCGGTCGGCTTGCCGAGCGCGTCACCGTAGGCCAGGCCGAACAGCGAGCCCGCGGCCCGCCGGAGGGAGGGGTCGGTCATTCCCGCGATCATGCCGTCCACTGACGACCTCCGCCAGCCCCGCGGCCACCCGCCCGACCCGGGCGCCGCAGACCGAGGTGGTGGGACGGCGGAACCTCCCGGAGCGGAGGACCGCCCAGCGGCCGGGGCCCGGCGGCTCAGACGTCGAAGACCAGGCAGAACGGGTGGCCGGCCGGGTCGGCGTAGACCCGGAAGTCCTGCCCCCCGCCGGGCAGCCGGCGCGCACCGAGCGCGAGCACCTGCTTCTCCGCCGCCGCCACGTCCTCGACCTCCACGTCCAGGTGGAACTGCTGCGGGACGGCCGGCTCGGGCCAGGTCGGCGGACGCAGGTTGGGGGCCTTCTGGAAGGCGAGCCGGTGCCCGCCGCCGGAGAGCACCACCCAGTCGTCCTCCGTGTCGTCGGAGTCGAGCGGCACGCCGAGCAGCTCGGAGTAGAACGCCGCGAGGGCCCGCGGGTCGGGGCAGTCGATCACCACGGAACGAAGCTGTCCAATCATGGCGTCATCCTGCCCCGCCCGTACGACAGGAAACCTCACTCCTCCGCGAGCCGCCGCCCGGCGTCCCGGCAGGCGGTGAGCACCGCCCGGGCGTACCGCGGGGTGGCGTCGGCGAGCCCGCAGGCCGGGGTGACGACCACCTGCTCGGCAAGGCGGCGGCGCGGGAATCCGAGGCGGTCCCAGAGCTGGCGTACCCGGTCGGCGACCTGCGCCGACGTCGGCGCGCGCCCGGCGGACGGCGGCCCGGTCGGCACGGCGCCGGCCAGCAGCCCGAGGCCCGCGTCGACGGCCTCGCCCAGCGGGTCCAGGTCGGTGACCAGGCCGAGGTCGAGCGCCACGCCCACCGCGCCGGCCGTACGGATCAGCTCCAGCGGCACGTCGGGCGCGCAGCAGTGCACGACCACCGGCACCCCGACCGCCTCGACGACGTCGCCGAGCAGCGCGCCGGCCACCCCCGGCTCCACCGCCCGGTACGTGCCGAAGCCGCTCTCGGTCGGCACCCGGCCGGCGAGCACCGCGGGCAGCGACGGCTCGTCCAGTTGCAGCAGCACCGAGGCCCGGGGCAGGCGGCGGGTCACGGCGGCGACGTGGCCGCGTACCCCCTCGGCGAGCGACCCGGTCAGGTCCCGGACCGCTCCCGGGTCGCGGACCATCCGGCCGCCGATCGGCAGCTCCAGCGACGCCGCCAGGGTGAGCGGCCCGCCGACCTGGATCTTGATCGGCCCGGCGTACGTCTCGGCCTGCTCGGCGAGCTGGTCCAGGTCGCGCTCCATCAGGTCCCGCGCGCGGCGCAGGTCCCGCCCGGGGCGGGGCGCGATGCGCCAGCGGGCCGCGTACAGCTCGACGGGAAGCTCCACCAGCAGGCCGGCGGTGCGGCCGATCAGGTCCGCACCGGGGCCGCGGGCGGGCAGCTCCGGCAGGTGCGGCAGGGCGGGGAGCTCACCGAGGACGATCCGCTGGGCCTCGGCGATGTCGGTGCCCGGCAGCGATCCGACGCCGGTCGCCGCCCCGGCCGGCCACGGCCACCCCTGATCTGTCACGGCCGAAGACTATCGGGTACGCGGTGCCGCCCCACCCGGACCGCCGGTCCCGGCGCCCGCACGTACGCCATCCCGCCTCGGCGGGACCGGGCTCACCGGTACGCCGGCAGCGGTGCGGAAGCCGGCTCAGGCGGCGATGGTGGCGGAGCCGAGCACGACGTCGCCGGCCGGCTCCGGCCGGTACGCCACGATCGCCTGACCGGCGGCGACGCCCCGGACCGGGCGACGCAGCTCGGCGCGCAGGCCGTCGGCGGTCACCGTCACCGTGGCGGGCACCACGTCGCCGTGTGCGCGCAGCTGCACCTCGCACTCGACCGGCGCGTCCGGACGCACCCCGCCCGTCCACACCGGACGCTCGGCGCGGACGTGCGACACCGCCAGGGCCTCGGCCGGGCCGACGGTCACCGTGTTGGTCTTCGGCGTGATCGACAGGACGTAGCGCGGGCGGCCGTCCGGCGCCGGCCGGTCCAGGTGCAGGCCCCGCCGCTGGCCGACGGTGTACGCGTACGCCCCGGCGTGGGTGCCGACGACGGCGCCGGTGGTCGCGTCGACCACGTCACCGGGTGTCTCGCCGAGCCGCTCGGCGAGGAAGCCGCGGGTGTCCCCGTCGGCGATGAAGCAGATGTCGTGGGAGTCCGGCTTGTCGGCCACGGCGAGCCCGCGGCGCGCCGCCTCCTCGCGGACCTGTGCCTTCGTCGAGTCCCCCAGCGGGAACATCGACCGGTCCAGTTGCTCGCGGGACAGCACGGCGAGGACGTACGACTGGTCCTTGGCGAGGTCGACGCTGCGCCGCAGCAGGCCGTCCGCGCCGAGCCGGGCGTGGTGGCCGGTGACCACCGCGTCGAATCCCAGGGCGACGGCGCGGTCCAGCACCGCGGCGAACTTGATCTTCTCGTTGCAGCGCAGGCAGGGATTCGGGGTACGACCGGCCGCGTACTCGGCGACGAAGTCGTCCACCACGTCGGCGTGGAACCGGTCGGCCATGTCCCACACGTAGAACGGGATGCCGATCACGTCGGCGGCCCGGCGGGCGTCCCGCGAGTCCTCCAGGGTGCAGCAGCCGCGGGCGCCGGTGCGGTACGTCTGCGGGTTACGGGCGAGCGCCAGGTGCACGCCGGTCACGTCGTGTCCCGCCTCGACGGCCCGCGCCGCCGCCACGGCGGAGTCCACGCCGCCCGACATCGCCGCCAGTACCCGCACCTCTACCACCCTTCCCCATCTCCCGTCCGAGCGTAACGACCCGAGACCCCACCCTCGAACTCCCCGCACCCCCGCTGCGACCCACCCCACCCGTCCCAGCGCCCGCGATCACGAAGTGGTGGTGGCCGCAATTGGTGCAGAAGGTGGCACTTCGGGCACCACGGCTGCTGGCCGGCGGTCGCGCGGGGCTCAGCGGGGGGTGCGGTAGCTGGCGGCGCGGCGGGCGCGGTCCACCGCCGCGGGGAGGGCCCTGATCAGGGCGTCGATCTCCGACTCCGTGCTGGTGTGGCCCAGCGTGAAGCGCAGGGAGGAACGGGCGCGGTCGTCGTCGGCGCCCATCGCGATCAGCACGTGGCTCGGCTGGGCCACCCCGGCCGAGCAGGCCGAACCGGTGGAGCAGGCAATGCCCTGCGCGTCGAGCAGGAGCAGCAGCGCGTCGCCCTCGCAGCCGGGGAAGGAGAAGTGCGCGTTGCCAGGCAGCCGGTCCACCGGGTCGCCGTTGAACACGACCTCCGGCACCGCCTGCCGGACCCGCTCGACGAGGTCGTCGCGGAGGGCGGCGACGCGGGCCGCGTACTCCTGCTGGCGCTTGACCGCCGTCTCCACCGCGACCGCGAAGGCGACGATGCCGGCGGTGTCGAGCGTGCCGGACCGGACGTCGCGCTCCTGGCCGCCGCCGTGCAGCAGCGGGGTGGCGGCGACGTCGCGGGCGAGCAGCAGCGCACCCACGCCGGCCGGCCCGCCGAGCTTGTGCCCGGTGACGGTGAGCGCCGAGACGCCGCTGGCGGCGAAGTCGACCGGCACCTGGCCGACCGCCTGGATCGCGTCGGTGTGGAACGGCACGCCGTGCGCGGCGGCGACCGCCGCCAGCGCGGCGACCGGCTGGATCGTGCCGACCTCGTTGTTCGCCCACATCGTCGTCACCACGGCGACCCGGTCGCCGTGCGCGGTGAGCTCGGCGCGGAGCTGATCCGGGTCGACCCGGCCGGCCGCGTCCACCGGGAGGAAGCCCACCTCGGCGCCCTCGTGAGCGGCGAGCCAGTCGACCGCGTCCAGCACGGCGTGGTGCTCGACGGCACTGGAGACCACCCGGGTCCGCCGGCCGTCCGCGGCCCGGCGCGCCCAGAAGACACCCTTGACGGCGAGGTTGTCGCTCTCCGTGCCGCCGCCCGTGAAGATCACCTCGGAGGGTCGGGCGCCCAGCGCGGCGGCCACCCGCTCCCGCGACTCCTCCACCCGCCGGCGGGCACGGCGGCCCGCCGCGTGCAGGGCGGACGGGTTGCCGACCTCGCGGGCGGTGGCGACGTACGCCTCCAGTGCCTCGTCGAGCATCGGAGTCGTCGCCGCGTGATCCAGGTAAGCCATCAGGGTTCAGCCTAACGACCAACCGGGCACCCGCCGGACGCCGGAGTACGCGGGCCGCGAACGGCGGAGCTCGCCCGGTACGCCGGAGCCGGGGCGGGGGTGCGTCTCCTCCCCCGCCCCGGCTCGGCGCGGCCCGGTCAGCCGGCAGGTCGGGCGGCCGACGGGCGCGTCCCGGCGGTCACGCCGGGACGGCCGTGACCACGATGTTGTCGCGGTAGCGGCGGGTCTCGGCGTCGAACGGCCCGCCGCAGGTGATCAGCGTGAGGCGCGGAGCCCCGTCCCGCGCGAAGTACCGCTCCAGCGGGATCTTCGTCTTCCGGTACTCCTCCCGGGCGACCACCCGGTAGGCGCGCTCCCCGCCGGCGCCGTCGGTGACCGTGAGCGTGTCACCCCGGTCCAGCTCCCGGAGCCGGAAGAAGGCGCCCCGGCCCTGGGTGGAGCTGTCGACGTGCCCGGCGATCACCACCGATCCGGCCGTCGCCTCCAGCCCGGGGCCGTACCGGTACCAGCCGATCTGGTCCACGCTGGGCGGCACCTCGAACTCGCCGGTCCGCTCGTTGATCCCGACCGCGTTCACCCTGGCGGTCACCCCGATCGTCGGGATCTCCAGGCGGACCGGCGGGACGACCTCCGGCCCGGCGGGCAGGTCGCCGGCGGTGACCGGAACCGACGACCCACCGCCGGTGGCCGTCGCCGAGGGGCTGGCGCCGGCGAGGGCGGCCGCCTCGTCCGCGCCGACGTCCTCCGCCGGCCGGGTGGCGCAGGCGACCAGCGCGGCGACGGTGAGCGCGGCGGCGCCGGCGGCCATCGCCGCCAGCGCCCCGCGATCCCGCACCGTCACCGGCGGCCGGTCCGGGCGGTGGCGACCCGCGCCCCGCCACCGACCAGCAGGAGCACACCCGCGCCGGCCAGCACGTACCACCAGGTGCCCACGCCGGTGCCGGCCAGGCCGCCGTCACCGCTCGGCACACCGGCCGGGGCCGAGTGCAGGCCGGTGATCGTCTGCGCCACGACCTCCAGGTTGTTCGCCTCGGCGGAGCCGATCGCGTAGACGATCGTCGCGGTGCCCTCGCGCAGGTTCAGGTCGGCCGGGCCGATCGCCACGGTCGAGGTGCCGGCGAGCACGACGTCCGCGCTGACGGTGCCGGCGTCGACGTCGGCCTTGGCCTCGTTCGGGTTGGTCAGGTCCTCGAAGACCGGAGTGCCACCGGCCCGCACGTCCACCGCCGGGGCGGCGGCGGTGTGCCGGACGATCAGCCGCGCCTTGCCGGCGCCGACCTTCGCGGTGTCGTTGACGAACGGCGTGATCTTCGGCTGCCCGTTCGCGTCCAGGTGGGCGGCGATGCTGATGTTCGCCCCGCCCGGCACCTGGGCGTCGTCGACGGTGAGGATCGCGCTGCCGACCGGCTCGCCGGGCTTGGTCAGCGCGATGTCGTACGCCCCCTCCGCCAGGTCCAGCGGGCCCGCCACGTCGCCGGGCGCGAAGTTCGAGAGGGTCTTCTCGCCGTTGACGTAGACGTCGACCGGGGTGTCCGGGATGCCGTGCACCACGGAGACCTTGGACGTCGCGGCGTACGCCGGGGTCGCGGTGACGGCGGCGACACCGGCGAACGTCAGCGCGGCGACCGCGCCGCCGGCGGCCGCCCGGCGGATGTACGAGAGCTGCATGTCTGCCTCCTGGTGATTGGAGCTGATTCGTCAGGCTCGGCTTGCGAAACGGGTTACGCCCGTTCCGCGCCGGCTGGATGCGGCCGGAGACGATTTCTTTTTCTCCGGGCGACCGCATCCGCGGCCGGCCCCCAGGACGAAGAGCGGGTGGGAACGACACGACCAGGAAAGTGGGGCGGAGGCTGTGGGAGTTACAGTCGGGCATGCCCCGAGGAAGGCGAGCCGACCCGTGACGGCGGCACCACAGCAGCCCCCGGGTCCGCCCGAGGACGACCTGGCCGCCCGCTTCCGCGCCGGCGACGAGGCGGCGCTCCGGGAGGCGTACGACCGGTACGGCCGGGCGGTGCTCCACCTGGCCACCAGCACGCTGGCCAACCGCAGCGACGCCGAGGACGTGACGCAGGCGACGTTCGTGGCCGCCTGGTTGGGGCGCGAGACGTTCGATCCGGCCAAGGGGTCGCTGATCGGCTGGCTGCTCGGTATCGGCCGCCGCAAGGTGGTCGACCGGCTGCGCGCCTCGGCCCGGGAGAGCCGGGTGGTCGAGACGGTCCGTCAACTGCCCGACCCGGCCCCGGCCGGTCCCGATCCGGACACCGTGGTCGACCGGCTGGTCGTGGCGGACGAGCTGGCTCGACTCCCCGACGACCAGCGACGCATGCTGGAGCTGGCGTTCTTCGACGACCTGACACACCAGCAGATAGCGGCGGTGACCGGGGTGCCCCTCGGCACGGTGAAGAGTCACATCCGACGCGGCATGCAGAGCTTGAAACGCAGATGGGAGGTGGACGGTGCAACACCTGGACCACGACCGGCTGGTCTTCCTGGCGCTCGGTGAGAGCGAGGCGGACAACGGGGAGAGCACCCACCTCGACAGCTGCGAACACTGCCGCCTCGAGATGGAGACCCTCCAGCACGTCGCGGGCCTCGGCGCCGGCGCGCAGGGCCTGCGGGACCTGCCCGACCCGCCCGAGCACGTGTGGCAGGGCATCGTGGCCGAGGTCCGGGCCGCCGAGGAGCTGCCCACGATCGCGGGCGCGCGCCGCCCGGTGTCGCCGGCCGCGCCGACCGGCACCGCCGACGACCCGCCCGCGGTGGTGCCGTCGCCGCCGGCGCACCGGCGGGCCCGCCGGCCGCGCTGGCTGACGACCGCGGTGACCGCGGTCGCCGCCGCCGCCATGGGTGTGGTCGGCACGCTCACGGTGCTCGGTGTGACCGGCCCGGACCCGCAGCCGGCACCGCCGGTGCTGGCCACGGCGCCGCTCACCGCGTACGGCTCGACCCCGCCGGACGCGAACGGCGAGGCCCGGGTGTTCGACAACGGGCGACTGCACCTGCACGTGGCGAATCTCCCGGACGTGTCGGGGTACTACGAGGTGTGGCTGATCAACCCGGACACCATGGAGATGTTCTCGGTCGGCGTGCTCGGTTCGCAGAAAGACGAGCTGCTCCCGTTGCCACCGAACGTGGACCTTGAGGCATACTCGGTTGTCGACGTTTCCGCCGAGGCGTACGACAACAACACCGCCCACTCCGGCAACAGCCTGCTGAGGGGCACCCTGACGGGCTGATCGGCGGGCCGGCTCAGCTCCCCGGCCCGCCGATCAGCTCCCCTTCCGCCGCAACCGCCGCCGGCCTCACCCGAGCCGGCGGCCGAACCGCTTGTGCACCGCCACGACGGCGCTGACCGCCACGGCGACAGCCACGATCCGCAGCCACGTGTCGGCGCCGATCGGCGCCGTCCGGAACAGCGTGTTCATCACCGGCAGGTAGGTCAGCGCGGCCTGGCCGAGAGCCTGCAGCAGCACCCCCGCGAGGAGCCAGCGGTTGCTGAACAGCCCCAGCCGCCACGGTGAGCGGGTGAGCGACCGGCAGCTCAGCAGGTAGAACGCCTGCACGGTGACGAAGAGGTTCACCGCCGCCGTACGCGCTTCCGGCAACTCCGCCCCGGAGCCCAGCTCCCACTCGAAGAGCCACCAGGCACCGGCCACCAGCAGCGCGGCGACGAGCAGGACCCGGGCCACCAGGGCGCCGGTGAGCAGCGGCTGGGCCGGGTCGCGGGGCGGTCGCTCCATGACCCCGGCCTCCTTCGGCTCGAACGCGAGCGTCAGGCCGAGCAGCACCGCCGTGGTCATGTTGATCCAGAGGATCTGGCTGGGCAGGATCGGCAGCGCCGTACCGAGCACGATCGCGACGAGGACGACCAGCCCCTCACCGGTGTTCGTGGGCAGCGTCCAGGTGATGAACTTGGTGAGGTTGGCGAAGACCCCGCGCCCCTCCTCGACGGCCGCCTCGATCGTGGTGAAGTCGTCGTCGGTGAGCACGATGTCCGCGGCCTCCTTGGCCACCTCCGTGCCGCTCCGCCCCATCGCCACCCCGATGTTGGCCTGCCGCAGGGCCGGCGCGTCGTTGACGCCGTCCCCGGTCATCGCGACCACCTGCCCGTCCGCCTGCAACGCCTCGACGAGCCGGAGCTTCTGCTCGGGCGAGACGCGGGCGAACACCGAGGCGCGGTCCACCGCCGCCGGTCGCTCGGCGTCCGGCAGCTCCGCGAGGTCCGTGCCGGAGAGCACCGCGCCGGGCCCCGGCTCCGCGTCCAGCAGTCCGAGGCGTACGGCGATGGCGCTCGCCGTGGTCCGGTGGTCACCGGTGATCATCTTCACCGCGATCCCGGCGCGCCGGCAGGCGGCGATCGCGTCGGCGACCGCGGCCCGCGGCGGGTCCAGCATGGCGTGCAGCCCGGTGAAGGCCAGGTTGCCGGGCAGGTCCTCCTCCGCCAGGCCGGCACCACCGCCGACCCGCGCCATCGCCGTGGCCAGCACCCGCAGGCCCTCACCGGCGAGTTCCCCGGCGGCCGCCAGCACCGCGCGCCGGTCGAGCGGCACCGTCCGCCCCTCCTCGTCCAGCGCCTCGGCGCACCACTCCACCACCCGCTCGACCGCACCCTTGACCAGCACCACCCGCTCGCCGTCCCGGGTGTCGTGCAGGGTCGCCATGAACTGCCGCTCGGACGTGAACGGGATCGCGGCGACCCGGGGCAACTCGGCGGCCACCTCCGCAGCCCGCAGGCCCACCTTGGCCCCGGCCACCAGCATCGCCACCTCGGTGGGGTCGCCGAGCACCACGCACCGGTCGTCCCGCTCGTCCAGCCGGGCGTCGTTGCAGGCGACCCCGGCGAGCAGCGACCAGCGCAGCGCGCCGTCCTGCCCGGTACGCGCGATGCCGCCGTCGGGGTCGCGGATCTCCCCCGCCGCCGCGTAGCCGCTGCCGCTGACGCTGTGCCGGCCGGCGAGCGTCCAGACCGCCCGCACCGTCATCTGGTTCTCGGTCAGGGTGCCGGTCTTGTCGGTGCAGATGACCGTCGTGCTGCCCAGCGTCTCCACCGCCGGCAGCCGGCGGATCACCGCCTGCTGGCGAGCCATCCGCGCGACCCCGATCGCCAGGGTGATGGTGACCGCCGCCGGCAGGCCCTCGGGGATGGCCCCCACGGCCAGCGCCACGGCCGCGGTGAACGTCTCGCCGGCCCGCTCCCCGCGTAGGACGCCGACCGCGAAGGTCACCCCGGCGAGCAGCAGGATCACGACGGTCAGTACCCGGCTGAAGCGGGCCAGCTTGGTTGTCAGCGGCGTGTCCAGGACCTGGGCGCTCCCGACCAGGCGGTGGATCCGGCCCAGCTCCGTCTCCGCCCCGGTCGCCACGGCGAGGCCGGCCGCCGAACCGCCGGTCACCAGGGTGCCGGAGTACAACACGTTGCTCCGGTCGGCCACCGGCGTCTCGTCGGCGACGACGACCTCGTCCTTGCGTACGGGCTGGGACTCGCCGGTCAGCGTCGACTCGTCCACCCGCACCTCGTCGGCGCGGGCCAGGCGCAGATCGGCGGGCACCTTGTCCCCCGCCTCGACCAGCACCAGGTCGCCGGGGACCACGTCGTCCGAGGGCACCCGCCGTGGCCGGCCGTCCCGCACCACCCGGGCCTCGGTCCGCACCATCGTGCGCAGCGCGTCCAGCGCGGCCTCGGCCTTGGACTCCTGAAGGAAGCCGATGACGGCGTTGACGACGACCACTCCGAGGATCACGGCGGCGTCGACGTACTCGCGGAGCAGCAGGGTGACCAGGCCGGCGACCAGCAGCACGTACACGAGGGGGTTCTGGAACTGCCGGAGCAGCCGGCGGAGCACACTGCCGCGGGCGGCGGTCGGCAGCACGTTCGGGCCGAAGCGTTCCCGGCGCCCGGCCGCCTCCGAGGCACTCAGGCCGCGGTGGGTGTCGGTCTCCAGCAGCAGGACGACCTCGTGCACGGCCAGCGCGTGGTGGCCACTTCCGGGCGCCTTCACCGGCATTCGCACTCCTCGTTCCCACGTCCGGGCCGGGGGGTGCGCGGGGGCCCACAGGTCCATCCTCCCAGGTCGGAGCCGCCAGTCGTGCGGTTCCGGGCGGACGGCGGCACGACGAGGGCCGGGAACCTGCCCGGCTCCCGGCCCTCGTCGTGGTGCGAGCTCAGCTCACTTGCGCTTACGGATCTCCTCGGCGGCCTGCGGTACGACCTTGAACAGGTCACCCACCACGCCGAAGTCGGCCAGCTCGAAGATCGGCGCCTCCGCGTCCTTGTTGACGGCGACGATGGTCTTCGAGGTCTGCATGCCGGCCCGGTGCTGGATCGCGCCGGAGATGCCGAGCGCGACGTACAGCTGCGGGGAGACGGTCTTACCGGTCTGGCCCACCTGGAACTGGTGCGGGTAGAAGCCCGAGTCGACGGCGGCGCGGGACGCGCCGACCGCACCGCCGAGCAGGTCGGCCAGCTCCTCGACGAGCTTGAAGTTGTCGGCGTTGCCGACACCGCGACCGCCGGAGACGACCACCGACGCCTCGGTCAGCTCCGGGCGGGAGCCCTTCTGCTCGGCGACCCGGTCGACGACCTTGGCCAGCTTGTCGGTGTCGGTGACCGACACGGTGAGCTGCTCGACCGCCGGGCTGGCCGCGGCCGGCTCCGGGTTAAGCGAGTTCGGCCGGACGGTGACCAGCGGCAGGCCACGGGTGACCTTGGACTTCACGATGGTGGAGCCGGCGAAGGCCACCTGCGTGGCGGTGCCGTCGGCCGTCAGGGCCACCACGTCGGTCAGGATGCCGTTGTCGAGCTTGACCGCGAGGCGGGCGGCGATCTCCTTGCCCTCCTGCGACGAGGCGAGCAGCACGGCGGCCGGCTGCACCCGCTGGACCAGCTCGGCCAGCACGGTCGCCTTCGGGGCGACCAGGTAGCCGTCGATCTCCTCGCTCTCGGCCGCGTAGATCTTCTCCGCGCCGTACTCACCCAGCTTCGCGCTCAGCGCCTCGGCGGCGCCGGGGCCACCGAGCACGACCGCGCTGGGCGTGCCCAGGCCGCGGGCGAGGGTGAGCATCTCCAGGGTGACCTTCTTGACGCCGAATTCCCGAGTGGCTTCGACGACGACGAGAACCTCAGACATGTCCGTACCTGCTCTCACACGAACTTCTCGGTGGCGAGGAACTCGACCAGCTTCGCGCCGCCGTCGCCCTCGTCGGTGACCTTCGCGCCGCCGGAGCGCGGCGGGCGCTTGCTGTGCTCCAGCACGGTGCTGGTCGCGCCGTCGAAGCCCACCTCGGTCGGGGCGACGCCGAGGTCACCCAGGGACAGGGTCTGCACCGGCTTCTTCTTGGCGGCCATGATGCCCTTGAAGGAGGGGTATCGCGGCTCGTTGATGGTGTCCCAGACGGAGACCACGGCCGGGGTCGAGGCGGTGACCACCTCGTAACCCTCCTCGGTCTGCCGCTCGGCGGTCAGGGTCGAGCCGTCCACGGTGAGCTTGCGCGCACCGGTCAGGGCGGCGACGCCCAGCCGCTCGGCGATCATGTGCGGCATGACCTGGACGCGGCCGTCGGTCGACTCGGCGCCGCAGAGGACCAGGTCGGCGTTGAGCTGACCGAGCGCGGCGGCGAGCACCTTGGAGGTGGCGACGGCGCAGGACCCGTGCAGGGCGTCGTCGACGACGTGCACGGCCTTGTCCGGCCCCATGGAGAGCGCCTTGCGGATCGACTCGGTCGCCCGGTCCGGACCCATGGTCAGGATGGTGACCTCGCCGCCGTGCGCCTCCTTGATCTTCAACGCCTCCTCGATGGCGTACTCGTCCATCTCGTTGATGACGTTGTTCGCCGAACCGCGGTCGACGGTGTTGTCGTCAGTGCGCAGGTTGCGGTCCGCGCCCGAATCGGGCACCTGCTTGACGAGTACGACGATGTTCATCGCGCTTCGACGACCCTCCTGTGGTTGTGGCGATCGCTCGCCCGGTCTGGGGCGCAGCCTCCCGCGTGACTTAACGCTCGGTCAACCGCGGGCCGCTGTGCAGTTGCCCACGGCGCAATGTTACCCACAAGTAGCTTGCCCTCTCCGGAGGGCGGGGGTGACACAGCTCACCGCGCAGCTCAGGCCGCCTGCGCCAGCGCCGCGCGGATCCGTTCGATCATCGCCGTCTCCTCCGGGCTGACGCCGCGGTGCGCCTGGGCCACCCGGTCCGCCGCGGCGAGCACCACCTCGCGGTACGTGCCGACCTCCGACGGAGCCTTGCTCCGCAGGATCGCCACCGCACGGGTGAGCGCCGGGAGCACCACCGACTCGATCTCCAGCGCCGAGTCCCTCGGCAGCCTGGGCAGCGGGCCGGTGGTCAGCGCCTCCTTGACGACCCCGCTGGCGTCGGCCATCGCACCGGAGGCGGCGAAGCTCTCCCGGAACAGCGCCAGCATGCCGGGGTCGGCGTTGGACACCAGGAAGACCGCACCGAAGGCTCCGGTCTTGAGAGTCAGCCGCTCCTCGGCCGTCAACCGCTGCTCCATGATCACGGAGTGTAGACGTACGGCGTGGTCGTGGTGACCGCGACGAGGCCGAGCCGTTCCAGGATCGGCCGGCTGTCCGCCGAGGCGTCCACCTCAAGCAGCGTGGCGCCGCGCTGCGCGGCGAGCCGGGCCCGGTAGGTGACCAGGGCCCGGTAGATCCCCCGACGACGCCAGGCGGGCAGGGTCGAGCCGCCCCAGAGGGTCGCGAACCCGGTCCCCTGCGGGTACCGCACCCAGCCGGCACTGACCACCTCGTCGCCGGCCTCGGCCACCACCACGGTGATCGACTGCGGGTCGGCGGCGAGCTCCTTCTCCAGGCCGGGCCCGAGGTGGCTGCGGTCGGTGCCCCACACCGCCTCCTCCATCGCCACGATCCGGTCCAGGTCCGCACGCGAGGTGACCTCGCGCAGCCGGACGCCCTCGGGAACGACCGGGAGGGCGGCGGCGATTGGCGCGACCGGCCCGATCACGACGGTCTCCGGCGCTTCCGGCACGAATCCGGCGGCGCGCAGCCGGTCCGCCAGGTCGGCCGGTTCGTCGTGGCCGTGCAGCTTCCACTCGACCGGCTCGCCCCGATCCCGGAAGATCGCCACCTGCCGGGCGATCAGCTCGTCCAGCTCCGCGCCCGCCAGGCCGCCCAGGTCGTGGTACGTGAGGAAGCCGCCGTCGTCGAGGCCGAGGAACCGCAGCAGCGGGCCGTCCCGCTCGATGGACACGCCGGCCGGCAGCGGGTCGGGCACGAAGGCGCGCAGGTGGCGGTCGTACGCCCTCCGGAGGGTGTTCACATCAAGATCCGTCACCAGACCAGGCTACGTCCGGATGGAAGCGGATAATCAGCACGTGTGGCACGCGATCAGGCGGTGGTTCGACCCGCAGGAGCTACGTTCGGTGGGCACCACGCCGGACTACCGCTTCTCGCTGGCCAACGAGCGCACCTTCCTCGCCTGGCTGCGGACCGGCCTGGCGCTGGTCGCCGGCGGCCTGGCCACGGCACAGTTCCTGCCGCCGCTGCCGCTGGCCCACCTGCGTGAGGCGATCGCCATCGCCCTGCTGCTGCTCGGCGGGGCTGTCGCGGTCCGGGCCATCGACCACTGGGCCCGCACCGAGCGTGCGATCCGGCTCGGCGAGGAGCTGCCCGCCTCCCGCTTCCCGGCCGTCCTGGCGCTCGCCGTGGGCGTAGGGGCGCTGCTCCTGGTCGCCGCGGTGCTGGTCCGCGCCATCGGCGGGAATGGCTGACCGGGCGTCCGGGGTCAGCCGGCCCGACCCGGGCCTGCAACCCGAACGGACCCGGCTCGCCTGGCGGCGCACCGCGCTGGCGATGACGGTCGTCATGGTGTTGACCGTGCGGCTGGCGCTGCCCCTCGGCGCGGCCGGCGTGACACTCGGCGGGGTGGCGGTGCTCGGCTGGTCGGCGGCGCTGCTCGTCTGCTGGTGGCGGGTGACGGTCGCCCGACGGGCCGCCTACAGCCGGGCCGTGCCGCTGGCCGCGCTGGCCACCGTCGGGTACGCCACGCTCGGTGTCGTGGTGCTGATACGCGGGGTGTGGTAGCCGGCGCGGGTGCGTCATCATGGAGTCATGGCCCGGCTGTACGTCCTCGTCTTCCTCGCGCAGATCGTCCTCGCCGTCTGCGCTCTGATCAGCTGCCTCTCGGCCGAGGAGGGCGACATCCGCGCCCTGCCCCGGGTCGCCTGGGTGCTGATCATCCTGTTCTTCCCGCTGGTCGGGTCGATCGCCTGGTTCGTCGCCGGCCGTGACCGCGGTGCCGGTGGCGCCGCGAAGGCATGGCCGGTCGGCAAGGGCGTCGCCGAGCGCAAGCCCCGGCCGGTCGCCCCCGACGACGACCCCGAGTTCCTCCGCTCGATCGACGAGCGCACCCGCCCGCGGGACCAGGACCTGTTCCGGCGCTGGGAGGACGACCTGCGCCGCCGCGAGGACGACCTGCGCCGCCGCGAGGGCGACCCGCCGCGCGAGGAGAAGAGCCCCGACGCCTGACCGGCCGCCGGCACCGCGTGCCGGCGGCCGGTCCGGCTCAGGCCAGGTTCGACGAGCGGGGGTACGCGTCGGTCGGGTCGGTCAGCACGTTCACCAGGTACGGCACGCCCGCCTCGAACGCCCGCTTCAGCGCCGGCCCCAGGTCGGCGGCCTTCGCCACCGTCTCGCCGGCGCCGCCGAGCGCACCGACCACGGCGTCGTAGCGCAGCTCGGGCTGGAGGTCGGCCGCGACGTCGTAGCCGTACATGGCCCGCATCGGGTGCTTCTCCAGGCCCCAGATGCCGTTGTTGCCCACCACGATCACGACCGGCAGCTTCTGCCGGACCAGCGACTCCACGTCCATCAGCGAGAAGCCGGCCGCGCCGTCGCCCATCAGCACACAGACCTGCCGGTCGGGGTGGGTCACCCGGGCGCCCATCGCGTAGCCCATGCCGGTGCCGAGGCAGCCGTACGGGCCCGGGTCGAGCCAGGTGCCGGGCTGCGCCGGCTCCAGGTAGCGGCCGGCGTACGAGACGAAGTCCCCGCCGTCGCCGATGGTGATGGCATCGCGGGCGAGCACCTTGCGCAGCTCGCCGTAGACCCGGCCGGGGCGGATCGGGTCGCTCTCGGCGGCCATCTCCTCGGCGTCACGGGCCTTGGCGGCGTCCTCGGCGGTCCGCAGGCCGGCGATCCAGTCGGCGTGGTCGGCCCGGTCGCCGGTGTACCCGGCGAACGCGGAGAGGATCAGCCGCAGGTCGCCGGCGGGCGCGGCGGCCGGCTGGACGTGCCCGGCGCGCTGGCTCGGCGCGTCGACGACGTGCACCACCTTCGCGTCGCCGAAGTCGCCGAAGCCGAGCCGGAAGTCCAGCGGGGTGCCGACGACCACGACCACGTCGGCGCCCTTGACGGCGACCCGCCGGGCCTTGGCGAAGGCGAGCGGGTGCTCCGGCGGCAGCGCGCCGCGACCCATGCCGTTGGTGAAGACGGGAACCTGGAGCGCCTCGGCCGCCTCGCGCAGGGCGGTGACGGCGTCACCGGCGTACACGTCGGAACCGGCGATGATCACGGGACGGCTGGCGCCGGCGATCAGGGTGGCCGCCTTCGTCACCTCGTCCGGGTCCGGCTCGATCGGGGCGATGCCCGCCGGCGCGGGCAGGTCCGCGTCGGCCACCGAGAAGACCGCCTCGAGCGGGAAGTCCAGGAAGACCGGACCCCGGTGCGGGGTGAGCGCCGCGGTCAGCGCCGCGCCCACCGCCCGCGGGATGTCGTCGGTGCTGAACACCGTCTCGGCGTGCTTGGTCACCGGGGCGACCAGCGGCAGGTGGTCCATCTCCTGGAGGCTGCCCGAACCCCACCGGAACTGCGGGGCCCGCCCGCCCAGCACCAGCACCGGCGACGCGTTGAAGAACGCGCTGGTCAACCCGGAGATGCCGTTGGTGACACCGGGGCCGGCGGTGAGCACGGCGAGACCCGGTCGCCGCTGGAGCTTCGCGACCGCCTCGGCCGCGAAGACCGCCGACTGCTCGTGCCGCACGTCGTAGATCGGGAAGTCGCCCTTGTGCGCGGCGTCGTAGAGCGGGAAGACGTGCCCGCCGGAGAGGGTGAACATCTCCCGCACCCCGTACGCGCGCAGCGCCGCGAGCGCCAGCTCGCCGCCGTGACCTTCGATCCGCTCCGACATCACCGCTCCCCTTCGTTCCGGATGACCGGGGTCACACGCTACTCAGCGGTAGCCCGAATGTGAACACCGCTCGGGTCAGCGGCCGGTGAAGTCCGGCTTCCGCTTCTCGACGAACGCCGCCATGCCCTCGCGCCGGTCGTCGGTGGCGAACAGCGCCGCGAAGAGCTGGCTCTCCCAGGCGAGGCCGGAGTTCAGGTCCATGTCCAGGCCGCCGTCGACCGCGAGCTTCGCCGCGCGCAGCGCCTGCACCGGCCCGGTCAGGTACGGCTTCACCAACGCCACCGCGGCGTCGTACACCTCGGCGGCCGGGACGACGCGGTCGGCCAACCCGATCCGCAGCGCCTCCTGCGCGTCCACCATCCGGCCCGACATGATCAGGTCCTTGGCGCGAGCCGGGCCGACCAGGCGGGCGAGCCGCTGGGTGCCGCCGGCGCCCGGGATGATGCCGAGCTTGATCTCCGGCTGGCCGAGCTTGGCGTCCTCGGCGACCACCCGCCAGTCGCAGGCGAGGGCCAGCTCGCAGCCGCCGCCGAGCGCGTACCCGGTGATCGCCGCGACCACCGGCTTGGGGATCCGTGCGATCGCACCCAGCGCGCTGGACAGGTCGGCGGCGCGGTCGGCCATGTCCACATAGGACATGTCGGCCATCTCCTTGATGTCCGCGCCGGCCGCGAAGACCTTCTCACCGCCGTACACGATGACGGCGCGGACCTCCGGGTCGGCGGTGGCCGCCGTCGCCGCGGCGCGCAACTCCTCCTGCACCTGGGTGTTGAGGGCGTTCATCGGCGGCCGCTCCAGCCGGATGGTGCCGATGCCGTCCTTGGTCTCCAGCCGCACGAACTCGCCCACGCTGACCCTCACTTCCTCGTCGAAGTCGCGTGCCAACCTTACGGCCCGGCTCGTTGTGGTACGTAGTCTGGTGTCAGCGCCGCCACCGGGAGTTCCGTGATGGTCACGTACTACGACGACAGGTCGGTCCAGGTCACCTCCACCGCCGTGCGGGTGGACGGTCGGACCTTTGCGCTGGCCGAGATCAGCGCCGTGTGGCACCACCGCGGCAGCCGCTCGTGGCGGGTGCTCGCCGGCCGGGGCGCGATCGGCGCGGCCCTCGCCGGGCCCCTGGTCGCCGCCGGGCTGGGCATCGCGCTCGCCCTCTGGCTGGACCGCTCCGCCGCCGTCACGGTCGGGATCGTCGGCGCCTCGGTGCTGGTCGGGCTGGCCGTCGGGCCGGTCGCCGACTTTCTCTTCGAGCACCTGGACCGCTCGTACGCCCGCGGCAGCCGGCGGCTGGAGATCTGGGCCCGCTGGCGCGGCCGACCGGTCCAGCTGCTGGCCACCGGGGATGCCCTGCGGTTCGGCCAGATCTACCGGGCGGTGCAGCGGGCCGTCGAGGCCGGCCACCCGCCCGCGGTTCGCGGCCCGAACGCGATCGGCGCGGGCCGGAACGCGATCGGCGCGGGTCAGAACGGGATCGGCGCGTCCGGCAGCATGCCCAGGCCCCGCAGCAGGCCGTAGCGATCCTCGGCGGCGAGCAGCTCCACGATCGCCGGGGCGAGCACGGTGAGCCCGGGGGACGAGACCGCCGCCGCGCGCAGCTCCGCCAGGCCCTCGTGACGAGGTCCGCCAGTACCGCCGGACCACCTCGACGTTGCGTTCCTGCTCGGTCCCCCGGGCCCGCCTGCCGGTGCCGCTCGGAACCTGTTCGTCGTCGACGCGCCCCTACACGTAGCCCTCCCGGCCCCTTTGGACCTGATGTCGTTGCTGGATTACCCCGCGCCGGCACCCTCGGCGACAGGATGCCCGCCGCCCGGCGTCAGCGCCGAACGTCGCTTGCCACTTGCGGGCCGGAACGCCGAACCCGCTGTGCCCGGACCGGACGCCGAACTCCTCTGGCCCGAACCGGACGCCGATCGCCGCTGACAAGCCGGACCGGACGACGGACGCCGCTGACAAGCCGGACCGGACGCCGAACGCCCTGACAAGCCGGACCGGACGCCGAACTCCTCTGGCCCGAACCGGACGACGAACGCCCCTGACAAGCCGGACTGGACGACGGACCCCACCGGGAGACCTGGCAGGGCGACGAGATATCGGCTGATGTCGTGAATGGGTCAGTTCCAAAGGCGCCGGCCGGCAACAGGTCGCCGCTGCGGGTGCCCATCACCAGGCCTTCCATGGGACCGGCCCGCGTGAGACGAGGTGAGCCGCCACCGGGACGTCGCGGGGTACCGACGGCGGCAGTCCGACGGACCCGACAGGAGGCCCCGACCCGTCCTCGCGGACACCGGCGGTTCGCCGCGGGGTGGTTAGGCTTAGTGATGGCCCTCTATTACCGGGACGACGTGGTGCAGGTGACGTCCGAGTCGATCCGGGTCGGTGGACTGGCGGTGGCGATCGCCGACGTGACGTACGTCTGGCACGCCAAGGGACGGACGACGCTCGCCGTCCGGGGGCGGGTCCTGGGCCGGGGCGTCCTGGTGCTGGTGCTGTCGCTGCCACCGCTGGTGGCCGTGGTGTGCGCGCTCTCGCTCGCGTGGTCGGTGCCGGACCGGGGCTGGCTGCCGGTGCTGATCACCCTCGTCGCGTGCGTCGTGCTCGCGCTGGCGCTCACGCCCTTCCTGGAGATCCCGCTCGGATGGCTGGACCGCTCGTACGAGCGGGGGAACCGCGTGCACGAGCTGTGGGTGCAGGCGCACGGCCGCGAGATGCTGCTGCTGCGCACCCCGGACGCGCTCCGGTTCGGGCAGATCTACCGGGCCGTGCAACGCGCCGTCGAACAGCACGGGGAGCGCCGCTGACGCACACTGGGTGCCATGGCGATTCCCCTCCCCCGGCCCGCGTCGGTCGTCGGCCTCACCCGCTCCGCCCTCGACTCGGCGGCCTCGTTCGCCGCGATCCCCGCCCGCGCCTTCGCGGTGCTCGACGGGGTGGAGGCGCTGCTGACGCGGATCGACGGGGTGGTGGACCGGATCGAGACGTCCCTGGACCGCACCGACCGGGTACTCACCGACGCCGAGGCCGCGGTGGCCGAGGTGGCGGTCATCAGCGCCGCCGCGACCACCGCCATCGAGAACGCCGCCGAGGTGGCCGCCGCCGCGACGGTGGTGGTCGGCGAGGCGGAGAAGGTGGCCCGGACGGCGGGCGCCGTGGTCGGCGCGGCCGACTCGATCGCCGGCCGGGCGGCCGAGACGGTGGGCGTCGCGGCGGAGGCGGCGGCCACCGCGGCGGAGTTGCTGACCGCGTACGAGCCCGCGCTGCGCCGGGGCGCCCCGATGGCGAACCACTTCGTGGAGCAGCTCAGCCACGAGGAGGTGGCCGCCGCCATCCGCCTCGTCGACGAGCTGCCCAAGCTGCGGCAGCACCTCACCGCCGACATCCTGCCCATCCTCGCCACCCTCGACCGGGTCGGGCCGGACCTGCACGACCTGCTCGACGTCACCCGCGACCTCAAGCTGGCCGTCGCCGGCATCCCCGGCCTCAACATGCTGCGCCGCCGGGGCGAACGGCTCACCGACGAGCCGGCCGGGTGACCCGGCACCCGGCACCAGGCGGAGCGCCGGCAGGGATCAGCAGTCGCAGGTGATCGCGGCGGGCGGCGCGGTCAGCTCGTCGACCGGCCGGCGGGTGAGCCCGCCCGGCGCGACGACGGGAAGCCCTTCGCGGACCCAGTACTCGTAGCCGCCGAGCATCTCCTTGACCGCGTACCCGAGCCGGGCGAACTCCAGCGCCGCCCGCGTCGCGCCGTTGCAGCCCGGACCCCAGCAGTAGGTGACGACCCGCGATCCGGCCGGCACGATCCCGGCGGCGCGCGTCGCGATGTCGGCGGTCGGCAGGTGGACGGCACCGAGCAGGTGCCCCTGGTCCCAGGCGGCGGCACCGCGCGAGTCGACCACGACCAGGCCGGGCACCCCCGCCTCCAGGTCGGCGTGCACGTCGCTGACGTCGGTCTCGACGGCGAGGCGGGCGAGGAAGTGAGCTGCGGCGACGGCCGGCGTGGCGGCCGGTACGGCGAAGGCGTGGGTCATGCCGTCGATCGTCGGACCGGCCGGGGCGGCCGGACGAGTGGCGCGTACGCCGTTCTCCGCTAACATCCCGCCATGCCGCTCCGAGCCCCCCGCGACCGCAGTGTCGCCGTCCTCGCGTACCCCGGGATGTCGGTCTTCGAGACGGGCATCGTCACCGAGGTGTTCGGGCTGCCCCGGCCCGAGTTCGACGTCGACTGGTACGCGCTCACGGTGTGCGCGGAGCGGCCGGGGCCGGTGCCGCTGGTCGGCGGCGCCACCCTGCACACCCCGTACGGCCTGGACGAGCTGGCCGCCGCCGCGACCGTGATCGTGCCGGGGGTGGCCGACGTGACCGCCGACCCGTCGCCGGAGCTGGTCGCCGCGCTGCGCCGGGCGCACCGGTCCGGTGCCCGCATCATGTCGATCTGCTCCGGTGCGTTCGCCCTCGCCGGCGCCGGCCTGCTCGATGGGCGGCGCGCCACCACCCACTGGCGGTACGCCGACCGGCTGGCCCGCCGGCATCCCCGCGTCACGGTCGACCCGGACGTGCTCTACCTGGACGACGGCGACATCCTCACCAGTGCGGGCAGCGCCGCCGGTCTGGACCTGTGCGTCCACGTGGTCCGCCGCGACCACGGCGCGGCGGTCGCCAACGCGGTCGCCCGCCGCCTGGTGATCCCGCCGCACCGCGACGGCGGGCAGGCGCAGTTCATCGAGGCGCCGGTGGCGGCCGACCCGGACGACCACCGGATCGCCGGCAGCATGGCGTGGGCCCTGGCGCACCTCGCCGAACCGCTCACCGTGGCGCGGCTGGCCGCGCAGGCGCACATGTCGTCCCGCACGTACCTGCGGCACTTCGCGCGGGCCACCGGGACCAGCCCGATCCGGTGGCTGGTGGACCAGCGGATCCGGGCCAGCCTGGCGCTGCTGGAGACGACCGACGTCCCGGTCGAGGAGGTCGCCGGCGCGGTCGGCTTCGACGCCCCGGTCACGTACCGGCACCACTTCGCCCGGGCGATGCGGACGTCGCCGTCGGCGTACCGCCGGGCCTTCCGCACCGGGACGGCGGGCGGTACGCGGAGCCCTTCCTGACGCCTCAGGCGGCGCGGGCGGTGTACCGGTCGCCGTGCCGCTCGACCAGCAGGGGCAGGCCGAAGGTCTTGGAGAGGTTGTCCCCGGTCAGCGTGTCGCCGAGCAGCCCCTGCGCCACCACGCCGCCCTCGCGCAGCAGGAGCGCGTGCGTGAAGCCGGGCGGGACCTCCTCCACGTGGTGGGTGACCAGCACCAGCGCCGGGGCGTCCGGGTCGTACGCCAGCTCCGCGAGCCGGGCGACCAGGTCCTCGCGGCCACCCAGGTCCAGCCCGGCGGCGGGCTCGTCGAGCAGCAGCAGCTCCGGGTCGGTCATCAGCGCGCGGGCGATCTGCACCCGCTTCCGCTCACCCTCGGAGAGGGTGCCGTACGGGCGATCGGCCAGCGCGCCGACCCCGAGTTGCGAGAGCAGGGACCGTGCGCGGGCCTCGTCGCCGCTGTCATAGCTCTCCCGCCACCGGCCGACGACCGACCACGCGGCGGTGACCACCACGTCGGCGACGCGTTCGTCGGCGGGGATCCGCTCGGCGAGGGCGGCGGTGGAGAGCCCGATGCGGGTCCGCAGTTCGGTCACGTCGGTGCGGCCGATCCGCTCGCCGAGCACGTGGGCGGTGCCGGTGGTGGGGTGCAGCCGTCCGGCGGCGAGATTGAGCAGGGTGGTCTTGCCGGCGCCGTTGGGGCCGAGGACCACCCACCGCTCGTCCAACTCGACCCGCCAGTCGAGGTCGTGCAGGAGGGCCGTGCCGGAGCGGCGCACGCCGACGCCGTCGAGGCTGACCACCAGATCCGCGTCCACGGGCGAGGGGGCGGCAGCGGCGCCGGAAGCGCCGGGGATCAGGTCACCAGTCACGAGGCCCATCCAACCACGCACCGCCGCGGCGCCCCCCACGGGCGGCGTGCCGGGCCTAGGCTGAGTCGCCGTGTCATTGATCACCCCCACCGGAGGACGGCCGATGCCCGTTCGGAGCACGGAGCTGCGCGGATGAGCGCGGTCATCGAGATCGAGGGTCTGCGCAAGACGTTCCACAGCGTGCGGCGCGGGCGCCGGGTGGCGGTCGACGGGTTCGACCTGCTCGTGGAGGCCGGCCAGGTGCACGGGTTCCTGGGGCCGAACGGGTCGGGCAAGACGACCACGCTGCGCGCCCTGCTCGGGCTGGTGCGGGCCGACGACGGCCGGATGCGGGTGCTCGGCGAGCAGGCTCCGGAGCACCTGCCCCGGGTCGCCGGGCGGGTGGGCGCGATCGTGGAGAGCCCGCAGTTCTTCGGCAACTTCACCGCTCACCGGACACTCCGGCTGCTGGCCCGCGCCGGCGGCGTCCCGACGTCCCGGATCGACGAGGTGCTGGACCAGGTGGGTCTGCGCGATCGGGGCCACGAGCGGGTGAAGGGCTACTCCCTGGGCATGAAGCAGCGCCTCGCGGTGGCGTCCGCCCTGCTCAAGAGCCCGGAGCTGCTGATCCTCGACGAGCCGGCGAACGGGTTGGACCCGGCCGGCATCCGGGAGATGCGGGACCTGATGCGGACGCTGGCCGACTCGGGCGTGACCGTGCTGGTCTCCAGCCACATCCTGGCCGAGATCCAGCTGATCTGCGACCACGTGACGATCATCTCGCGGGGCCGACGGGTCGCCGCGGGACGCGTGGACGAGGTGCTGGCCGGCTTCGACCGGCACGAGGTGCTGGTCCGGGTGGACGAGCCGGACCGGGCGACGGAGCTGCTGCGCGGCGCCGGCCTCACGGTCACCGAGCACCCCGACCATCTGGTGGTGCACGGGGTGGACGACGCCGCCACCATCAGCCGAACCCTGGGTGAGCAGGGCGCCTGGGTCCGCGAACTGACACCGCTGCGGCCGGATCTCGAGAGCGTGTTCCTCGAGCTGACCGGGCCGGTCGCGCACCCCGGGGTGCCCCGGCAGGTGGACGGCTCGACGGAATCGGGCGCGGACGTCCGCGACGACGTGATCGACCTGGACCGCAAGGGAGTGGACGCGTGAACCTGGTCCGTGCCGAGCTGGGGCGCCTCGGGTCGCGGCGCTTCGTCCAGCTGATGCTCGTGCTGCTGGTGCTGGCGTTCGGCGTCACCGCCCTGACGAACGTGGCCATCTCCCACCGGCCGACCCCGGGCGAGCTGGCGGTCGCCCAGCAGAAGGCCGACAGCGAGCGGCGCGAGATGGAACTCCACCACGAGCGGTGCCTGGCCCGGCAGCGGGGCGAGCTGCCGCCCGAGGACTTCGACAGTGGCTACTTCCCCTCCGACTGCAGCATCGTGGATCCCGGCCTGCGCGAGCGGTTGCCGGTGGCCGCCGACAAGCTCGTCGGGGTCTTCACCTTCAGCCACGACACCCGCCCCCTGCTGTACTTCCTGATCGCCTTCCTCGTGCTCTTCGGATTCCTGGTCGGGGCCTCCTACATCGGGGCCGACCTGAACTCGGGCGGGGTGGTGAACCTGCTGCTGTGGCGACCCCGCCGGACAACCGTGCTCGGCGCGAAGCTCGGCACGCTGATGGCGGCGGCGCTGCTGCTGTCCCTGCTGGCCACGATCGCGTACCTCGCCACGTTCTGGATGATCGCCCTCGTCGACGGCTACGTCGGCCCGGTGGACGCGGACTTCTGGTCCGACCTGGGCGCCGTCTGGGGGCGCGGCCTGGTCGTCGTGCTGCTGGCCACCGTGATCGGCTTCGCCGTCGCCACGCTGGGCCGGCACACCTCGGCGGCGCTGGGCGCGGTCGCCGCGTACGCGGTGGTCTGGGAACTGGGCGCCCGGCTGGTGCTGGAGATCCTGGAGGTGTCCCGACCGGACCAGCTGATGCTCTCCAGCTATCTGGGTGCCTGGCTGGCCGGGCGGGCCGAGTTCTGGGACCGGAACGCCTGCACGGACTCCTTCGGCGGGTTCTGCGACGGTACCTACACGCTGACCTGGCCGTCGGGCCTCGCGGTCCTGCTGCTGCTCGCCGGCGGGCTGGCCGCGGCGGCCTTCGTGGTGTTCCGCCGCCGCGACCTCATCTGAGGCACGTCCGCTGGCCGGCGGGCTGCGGCAAGACCTTGCAGCCTGCCGACCAGGGGTGAAATATTCCTTCACATGGCGGACGGCGGTGACACCCGGTCAGCCGACCGTGGAGCCGAACACCTCGTCCCGGACGGCCTCCAGGGCGGTGTGCAGGGCGCCCCGCAGGATCGGCTCCTCGGTCAGCCCGGTCGGCACCACCATGGGGCGGACCAGCGTGATAGCGGCGACCTCGTGCTGCACCCGCTCGGCCAACGCCGTCCCGCCGGCCTGCCCGACCTCGCCGGCGAGCACCACCAGCGGCGGGTCCAGCACCACACAGGTGCTCGCCACGCCCAGGGCGAGCCGGCGGGCCAGCTCGTCGAGCATCGGGCCGCCGGCCGCGCCGTCGGCGATCGCCGCGCGCACCGCACCGGCCGCCGTGTCGTCCGCGTACCCGTGCTCGTGGGCCAGCGCGCGGACCGCGTCGCCGCCGACAAGCTGCTGGAAGGCCGGCTTCGCCCGGCGGGAGACGTCGCGCGGGATGGGCGCCCCGGGCACCGGCAGGTAGCCGATCTCACCCGCGGCGCCGCTGGTGCCGTGGTGCAGGCGGCCACCCAGCATGATCGCCAGACCCACGCCGGCGCCGACCCAGACCAGCACGAAGTCGGGGACGCCCTGCGCCGCGCCGGACTGCGCCTCGGCCATCGCGGCCAGGTTCACGTCGTTCTCGAAGACCACCGGGGTGTGCAGGTCCTCCCGGAGAGCGGCGAGCAGGCCGGCGTGCCAGCGCGGCAGGTTGAACGCGAAGGTGATGTCGCCGCTGCCCGGGTCGACCAGGCCCGGGGTGCCCAGCACGATCCGCCGTACGCTCGACAGCTGCGCCTGCGCGCTGCTCGCCACCTGGACGACGGCGTTGTGCACCACGCCCACCGGGTCGTCGGTGTCCCGCGTCGACTGCTCGACCCGGCCGATCACCGCCCCGGTGATGTCGGCGCAGGCGGCGACCACCCGGTCCGCCCCGACGTCCACGCCCACCACGTGGGCGCTGCCGGGACGGACGGCGTAGAGCTGGGCGTTCGGGCCCCGCCCGCCGGCCTGCTCGCCGACCCGGGTGACCAGCCCGCGCTCCTCCAGGCGCTCGACCAGCTGGGACGCGGTGACCTTGGAGAGCCCGGTCAGCTCTCCCAGTCGGGCCCGGGTCAGCGGGCCGCGCTCCAGCAGCAGTTCCAGTGCCGCGCGGTCGTTGAGCGCCCGCAACAGACGGGGGGTGCCGGGGAGCCGGGTCGCACTCATGCCACGTCCTCGAAATATGTAAAGTTTGCTAACTGTAAACCGACCTGCGAACGGGTAGCCGTAGCGTAACGGCCACCCGCGGCCGGAGTGTTCGCCCGACCCGGCACGCCGGGGACCACCTCCGGTACGACGTCCGTGCCACCGGGCACCGAAAGGGGAAGATCAGTGGGGCTGGATCCAGGACTCCGCCGGCTCGCGCTGGGCACGCTGCTCGCCGCCTACCCGGGCCCGGTTCCGCCGGACTGGGCCGTCGACCTGGTCGGCGAGGGGCTCGCCGGGCACACCCTGTTCGGCACCAACGTCCACGACCCGGCGCAGGTGGCGGCGAGCACCGCCACGCTGCGCGCCGCCCGGTCGGACGTGCTGATCGCGATCGACGAGGAGGGCGGGGACGTCACCCGGCTCGCCCACGCCACCGGTAGCCCGTACCCCGGCAACGCCGCGCTCGGCGCGATCGGCGACGTGGCGCTGACCCGACGCGTCCACGAGGCGATCGGCGCCGAACTCGCCACCCTCGGCATCACCGTCAACCTCGCCCCGACCGTCGACGTGAACAGCGCCGACGACAACCCGGTGATCGGCACCCGGTCGTTCGGCGCCGACCCGGTCAAGGTGGCGGCGCACGCCGCCGCCGCGGTGGCCGGCCTCCAGGCCGCCGGCGTCGCCGCCTGCGCCAAGCACTTCCCCGGCCACGGCGCGACCGTCGCCGACTCCCACTACGAACTGCCCACCGTCGACGTGCCCGTGGACGTGCTCCGCGAACGGGACCTGCCGCCGTTCGCCGCGGTCGTCGCCGCCGGGGTGCGGGCGGTGATGACCGCGCACATCCGGGTCCCGGTGCTGACCGGGGAGGGCCCAGCCACCTTCAGCCGCGCGGTCCTGGTCGACCTGCTCCGGGGCGAGTACGGCTTCACCGGCGCGATCGTCACCGACGCCCTGGAGATGAAGGGCGCCGCCGTCGCTGCGGGCGGCGTGGGCCCCGCCGCCGTCCGGGCCCTCGCCGCCGGGGCGGACCTGCTCTGCATCGGCGCCAAGGTCGACGCCGACCTGGTGGAGCACGTCGCGGCGGAGATCGTCACCGCGCTCGGCGACGGCCGGCTGGACCGGGTACGCGTCGAGGAGGCGGCCGGCCGCGCCGCTGACCTCGCCGCCTGGACCCGGGCCGCCGGCACCGTCGAGGCCGCGCCCACCGGCCTGGGGTACGCGGCCGCGCGGCGCGCCGTACGGGTGGAGGGCGTGCTGACCGGGCTGGAGAAGCCCCTCGTGGTGCAACTGCACTCGACCTCCACGATCGCCGAGGGACGGGTGCCGTGGGGCCTCGGCCCGCACCTCGCCGGGGCGGAGGAACTGCGCGTGGTGGCCGCCGAGACCGAACCGGCGACCCTGCTCGGGCTCGCCGGCGACCGGCCGATCGTCCTGGTCGGCCGACACCTGCACCGGTTGCCGGGCGCCGCCGACCTGGTCACCGCGCTGGCCGCACGGCATCCGGTGGCGGTGGTCGAGATGGGCTGGCCCGCGCAGTGGCGGCCGGCCGGCGTCCGCGCCTTCGTCACCACGTACGGGGCGAGCCACGCCAACGGGCGCGCCGCCGCCGAGGCCCTCGGCCTGGCCGGCTGAGCTGAGCGGGCCGGCCCGTTTCCGGCCGCCGGGATCCGGCCGGGGACGGGCGCGGGCGCGTCCACCCGGCCGGCGCCGTGCATCGGACCGGGCGGCTACGGGTATGCGGGTCGGATGACCGCGACCGAATCCTGGCTCCGGGCGCTCGCCGACCTCGCCCACCGGTCGCACCGGCTGCCGCCCGACGACCTGCCGGTCGCGGTGAACGCCGTTCTCCGGCCGCTGCGGGCCTCGGCGACCGTCTACCTCGTCGACGCGGAGCAGTGCGACCTGCGCCCGCTGCCCGAGCCCGGCCGCCCGACGCCGGAGCCCCTGCCGATCGACACCAGCCTCGCCGGGCGGGCCTTCACCCAGGTGGTGGTGCATGCCGGGCAGGGCCCGCCGCCTCGGCTCTGGCTGCCGATCGTGGACGGCACCGACCGGCTGGGACTGCTGGAGGTGTTTCCCCCGGCGGATGCCGACCTGGCCGACGAGGCCCTGCACGACGGTCTCCGCCTGATCGCCGGCCTGGTCGGCCACCTGGTGACGAGCAAGATCGGGTACGGCGACGGCCTGCACCGCGCGCGCCGCAGCCAGCCGATGGCTGTCTCCGCCGAACTGCTGTGGCAACTCCTTCCGCCACTCACCTTCGCCACCGCGAACACCACGATCAGCGCTCTGCTGGAACCCTGTTACGAGGTCGGCGGCGACGCCTTCGACTACGCCCTGAACGGTGCGACGGTGTCACTGGCGCTCCTCGACGGCGTGGGGCACGGCCTGCCGGCGGTGCTCACCACCTCGGTGGCGCTGTCCGCGCTGCGCTCGGCCCGGCGGGCCGGCGCCGACCTGACCGGGCTGGCCCGGGCGGTCGACGCCGCCATCGCCGGCCAGTGGACCGACGCCCGCTTCGTGACCGCCGTCCTCGCCGAGGTCGACACCGACACCGGAGCGCTCCGCTACGTCAACGCGGGCCATCCACCGCCGGTCCTGCTGCGCCGGGGGCGGGCCGTGCGGACCCTCGCCGAGGGGCGGCGCCTCCCGCTGGGCCTTCCGGACGACCGTGCGGACGTGGCGCACGTCCGCCTGGAGCCCGGCGACCGGCTGCTGCTGCACACCGACGGGGTGACCGAGGCCCGCGACGCGGCGGGTGTCCTGTTCGGCCTGCCGCGCCTCGCCGACCTCGCCGAACGGCACATCCGCTCCGGCCTGCCCGCACCGGAGACACTGCGGCGGATCAGCCACGCCGTCCGTGACCATCAGGCCGGGTGGACCGGTGACGACGCCACGCTGCTGCTCCTGCAGTGGTCCGAGCGGGCCGCGGCCGACACCGAACCCTGACCGCCGGGTCAGGTCAGGCGACGCCAGGTGGGACCGTCGGCGGGAACCGGGTCGGTCAGGCCGAGCAGCGGGCCCACCGCGGTGATCCGCAGGACGCGGGCCACCACCGGCTGCGGATCGGTCACCCGCAGGACGGCGTCCCTCTTCCGGGCGGCGGTGGCGGCCAGGACGAGCACGCGTACGCCGCTGGAGTCGAGGAAGCGCACCTCGGCCAGGTCGACCACGATCTCGCGCACGCCCGGGCGGGCCAGCGCGTCGGTGAGCGCGGCTTCGAGGGTGCCCACCGTCGAGATGTCGAGCTCCCCGGCGGGACGCAGGGTGACCCGGCCGGGGGCCTCACCGGACTCGGCACCCGGGGAACGCTCCACCAAGCCCTCACCTCCGCCCGACATCGTCCGCCCACCGACCATACCGACCGCCACCGCAACCGGCAGCACGCGCACGGCGGACCTGTCGGCAGCGTCCGTCACACAACGCATCACCGCCCCACATCAGCGCTGGACCGTTCCCGCCCAGGTCAGAGTCTGTTTCTCGACACTCCGACCCGCACGCACCACCCTTGCCGTCAGCCCGATGAATACGTAGCGTGATCGATACACACGGTTTCCGGCCCGCCCGCCGGATGCCGCACGGGGCCTGGGGGGAAGGGCGCGGACCGGGGATCCGGCCCGGGAACTCCGGTCCGCGCCCTGCCGACGGGTCAGCTCGGGTAGACGCCGAACGACCGCCAGCCCCGGTCGGCGAAGCCGGCCGCCTCGGCGACCCGGGCGGAGGCGGTGTTGCGCCGGTTGTGCAGGTACGTCGGCACGGCCCCCTCGTCGAGCACCCGGCGGGCCGCCTGGGCGACCAGCCGCCGCGCCAGGCCGCGCCCGCGCGCCGCCGGCACGGTCCCCACCGCCAGCTCGTGGCCGTACGCGTCGTGCCGCTTGATCCCCACGCCCGACAGGTACCGTCCCCGTTCGTCCCGCACCACCAGCACCGGCCGGTCGAACAGCCGCAGCCAGGGCGGCAGGCCCGGTGTGGCCGGCGAGACCCAGTCCCCGGCGTCGGGCAACGGCGCCGGGGCGAGGCTCCACCGGAACACGTCGTCGTGCACGGCCCACCCCGGATGGCCGACCGCCGCCGGCAGGCCGGACAGCAGCCGCCGCACGGAGCCCCGGGCCAGGTCGCGGACGGCGGTCACCCGGTCCGGCGCCACGGACAGCACGGTGCTCGCCGCGGCGGAGACGGCGACCGCCGGGCGGAGCCGGCCGTCCCAGGCGGGCTGCGCCCGGCGGTGGGACCCGACGACGTGCAGACCGGGGCCGGCGGGCCACTGGCCGAGCCACGTGGCCAGGTGCAGGTGGAGCAGCCGGTCGCGCATCGGCTCCTCCCTCCGGCCCCGGTGGTCACTCCGGTGATCACCGTACGCCGACCGCCCGGTGCGGGGGCGCCGTACGGACCGCCGGCCGGGACCGCCGGCCGGGCCGGGCGGCCGACCCGATCGGGCTCAGTGCCGGCCGTGGGCGACGTGCCCGTGCCCGCGGTGGCCGGTCTGACCGGCGTGGCCCGGGTGCTCGGCGTGGTGGTCGGCGCCGGCCGCGTGGTCGGCGTCGTGGTGGTGCCGGTGCGTCACCGCGACCGCGGGCCCGACCCGTAAGCGGCTCGCAAGGATCGCGCCGCCCGCGCATGGCTAGGCTGTGCGGACACGAGGGAGGTCCGGTGACGCAGCGGGTGCTGGTCGTCGATGACGACCGGACGGTCAGCGACGTGGTCTGCCGCTATCTGGAGCACGCCGGCTACGACGTGACGCACGTGGGCGACGGCGTCTCGGCGCTCGCCGCCGTGGCGACCGAGCCACCGCATCTCGTGGTGCTCGATCTGATGCTGCCGGGGGTCGACGGCCTGGAGGTCTGCCGGCGGCTGCGCGCGCGGCCGGACGGCGTACCCATCATCATGCTCACCGCGCGCGGCGACGAGGCCGACCGGATCCTCGGCCTGCAAGTGGGGGCCGACGACTACCTGGGCAAGCCCTTCTCCCCCCGCGAGTTGGTGCTGCGGGTGCGGTCCGTGCTGCGACGGACCGGCGGCGAGCCGGTCACCGCGCCGCCGGACGTGCTGCGCGACGGCGCCCTGGTGGTCGAGACCGGCCCCCGGGTGGCCCGGCTGCACGGCACCGAGCTGACCCTGACCGTACGGGAGTTCGACCTGCTGGTGCACCTGATGCGGCATCCGACGCGGGCGTTCCGCCGGGCCGAGCTGCTGGAACGGGTGTGGGGCTGGAGCTTCGGCGACCAGTCGACGGTCACCGTGCACGTCCGGCGACTGCGCGAGAAGGTCGAGGCCGACCCGGCGACCCCCCGGCGGATCGTGACCGTGTGGGGCGTCGGCTACCGCTACGAGCCCGGCGATGCGTGATCTCGCGCTGATCTTCGCGTTCGCGCTCCTGGCGGCACTCGGCGTGGGCGCGGTCGGCGCGCTCGTCCTCCGCCTGCTGCGCGGCCGGTCCGTCACCGTCCACATCGTCGCCCTGCTGGCGGTCACGGTGACCGCGGTGGTGGCCGGCGTCGCGGTGGTCGCCGAGGCGATGTTCCTCTCCGCCCACGACCGGGACGTGGTGCTGATAACCGTGGCCGCGGCGGCCGTCGTGAGCCTCGTGGTGGGCTGGCTGTTCGGGCGACGCCTGGCCGCCGCGGCGGTCTGGGCCGATCAGGCCCGGCAGCGGGAACGCCGGATCGAGCAGGGACGGCGCGATCTCGTCGCCTGGGTCTCACACGACCTGCGGACCCCCCTCGCCGGGCTGCGGGCGATGGCCGAGGCGCTGGAGGACCGGGTGGTCGACGACCCGGCGACGGTGGGCGAGTATCACCGCCGGATCCGGGTGGAGACCGACCGGATGACGCGCCTGGTGGACGACCTGTTCGAGCTCTCCCGCATCAACGCCGGCGCGCTGCGGCTGACGCTGTCGGCGGTGCCGCTGGGCGACGTGGTCTCCGATGCGCTCGCCGGCACCGCGCCGCTGGCCGCCGCCCGCCGGGTCCGCCTGGAGGCCCCCGACTCGGGCTGGCCCACGGTGCTGGCCAGCGAGCCGGAACTGGCCCGGGTGGTGGGCAACCTGTTGCTCAACGCGGTCCGCTACACGCCGTCGGACGGCACGGTCCGGGTGGACGCCGGGTGCGACACGGACAGCGCCTGGCTCGCCGTGGCGGACACCTGCGGCGGCATTCCGGACGAGGACCTGCCCCGGGTCTTCGACGTCGCCTTCCGGGGCGAGCCGGCGCGCACCCCGCGCCCGGGCGACGGCGCACCCGCCAGTTCCGGCGGTCTGGGGCTGGCGATCGTGCGCGGATTGGTTGAGGCCCACGGCGGGCGGGTACAAGTCCGGAACATCACGGACGGATGTCGATTCGAGATCCGGTTGCCGCTCGCCGGAACCGAGGGTATCGATCGACCGTCATATCTATTTCCATAGACGGACAACATTCTTTGGGACGGTAGGGTCATGCCGAATCAGCCGAATGACCGTTACCAACACGACCCCGAGCTGCTCTGGCCGGACAGCGGGGTCGCGGAACGGTTCCCGGCCCAGCCGCCGTACCGGGGCAACCGCGCGGCCACGCTCACCTGGGGTGAGCTGAACCGCCTGCCCGCCGGCACCTCCACCCGCAACCTCAACACCCGCTGACCCCACCGCGGCGAGCCAGCGCGGGCTTTCGCACACCTGTCGGGTAACGTCTTCTGGTCCTTCGACCGGCCTACGACAGGAGAAGCTCCGCGCATGGGCAAGAAGACGATCCACGTCTCCGACTTCAGCGGCACGGTGCTCCAGCCCGACGACGAGGTCGTCCGCGTCGTCGTCCTGGACCACCCTGACCTGGTGGCCGGGCCCGTGCAGTTGGACGCCACCCCGGTCGAGGTGGAGAGCATCGACGACGCCGCCCTGGACGTCGCGGTCGTCGAGATCCACGACCGGCACGGCGGCGGCGAGCCGCGCCGGGTGGTGCTGACCGCCAGCGAGTTCGACGCGATGGCCACCGACGTGCCGATGGCGCAGCTGCTGAAGACGGCCGAGCGGGTCCGCCCGCCGAAGACGCGCCGGGCCGCCGAAAAGGTCGACCACGGCACCATCGAGCACGCGGGCAGGCCGCACCGGGGCCGGGTCACCGAGGAGGAGGCCCGACTGGTGCGCGAGCGGCTCGACGAGGTCAACAAGCGCCTCGCCGACGCCGGTCTGCGCCAGATCGACCCGGCCGACCCGGAGCACGCCGCACGGTACGGCTTCCCCGCCTGAGCATCCCTCACTCGCCGGTCGGCGCCTGCTTCGTCAACGCGGCGAGCGCGGCCGTGAGGTGGGCCTCGGCGGCGGCCTTGTCGACACCGAGCCCGGACAGCACACCACTGCCGTCCTCCTGCTCCAGCACCGCGAGCAGGATGTGCTCGGTCCCGATGTAGTTGTGCCCGAGCCGCAGCGCCTCGCGGAACGTCAGCTCCAGCACCTTCTTGCTCTGCGCGTCGAACGGGAGCAGCGGGGACAGCTCACCGCCGGGCGTCGGCGGGAGTGCGGCCGTCGCGGCCTCGCGCACCCGCTCCAGGGGTACGCCCTGCGCGACGATCGCCTGCGCCGCGAGTGCCTCCGGCTCGGCCAGCAGCCCCAGCACGATGTGCTCGGGGCGGATCTCGGTGTGTCCGGTGCCCCGGGCCTCGTTCTGCGAGGCCATGACGACGTTGCGGGCCCGGACGGTGAACCGGTTGAAGCCCTGCTGCGGGTCCAGCGGCGCATCGGTCGACTTCGGCACGAACCGCTTCTGCGCGGCCTGCTTGCTCACTCCCATGCTCCGGCCGATCTCCGTCCAGGAGGCGCCGGAGCGGCGGGCCTGGTCGACGAAGTGCCCGATCAGGTGGTCGGCGAGCTCGCCGAGGTGGTCGGCCGCGGCGACCGCACTGGCGAGCTGTTCAAGTGCGTCCGGGTGGACCTTCTTGATGGCCCCGATCAGGTCGTCGAGGCGTACGGGACTGGTCATCTGCACGGGCTCGGTCATGCGTCAACCATAGGTTGACGCCGGGGTGTCGTCAACCACGGGTTGACGACACCCCGGCCGAGATCAGGTGCAGCGCCAGACCACCGCCCGGATCGTCCCGGAAGCGTCGTCGGCCTGGCCGCCGATCGTGCGACCGTCGTCGCTGACCGTCTCCGCGATGTTGGTCAGCGCGCCCGGCTCGTGCTTCGCCAGGTCGGGCAGCGTCACCGGTCCCGCGTCGGAGAGGAACAGGCCCCGCCCCTGTCGGTCGGTCCCGACCTGCCAGCCGTGCACGTTCGCCGTGCTGGCCCGGGTGGCGAACGCGGGGAACAGCCGCGCCTCACCGGTGCGGACGTTCCACCGCACCGCCGACGCCGCGCCGGCGCCCCCACCGGTGAGCGCACCGGTCGCCCATCCGTTGCGGACCGTGAAGGCCCGGGCGCCGGTCGCCCCGTCGACCTTCGGCAGCGGCAGTTCCCGGTGCGACCCGTCGGGGAACCACACGTACGGCCGCTCGGCCCGACGACCGTCGGTGACGACCGTGCCGACCACCGTGCCGTCCTCGTCGACGTCGTGCGCCTCGCCGCCGGACGCCCCTGCGGGCAGCGGCAGCTCGGTCGCCTCGCTCGCCGGGGACGCCCACACCAGCGGGCGGAGGGACTCGCCCACCCCGACGATCTTCCCGGCCTCGTTGACGGCGCGGGGCGAGCCGAAGGTCACCCCACGCAGCCGGGTCAGCCTGCCGTCCGAGTACGCGTACGGAACCGGCCCGGACCCCGCGTCGCCGGGCGCCAGCCGCTGGTGGGCCGCCCCCACCGCGAGCCCGCCCGTCGTGACGTCCTGCAGCGTCTGGTCGGCCCCCCGCATGGGCACCTTGGTCGCCCTGCCCGCCGTCCACACGAGGACCTGGTACTCGCCGTTCCGCGGGTACGAGCGGCCGAGCAGGATCCGCCCGGTCGGGTCGGCCCCGGTCACCAGGGCCATCGTCACCCCGTCCGGCACGGGGAGCGCCGAGATCGCGCAGCGGGTCGGCGGCGGGGGCGCCGCGGCGACCGACGGAGCCGTGCCGGGCCGGCTCGACGGGCTCGCCGTCGGCTCGGCGCCGGCCGACGCACGCGGTCCCGCGGCGGGCCCGCTCGCCGACCTGCCGGGCTGGTCGGTCCGCAGCGCGGGCACCGCCAGCGTGCCGCCGGCCACCACGGCGAGGCACATCCCGCCCGCACCGGCGTACGTGAAGGCGCGCCGCAACCGGCGCCGCCGCCGGCCGTCGGTCATCGCCCGCCGCACGTCCACCGTGGTCCTGCTGGTCGGCTCGCGGTCCAACCGCAGCAGCCCCAGGTCGTCGTCGCGCTCGGTCATCCCGCGTACCTCTCTCTCGTCGCCGCGACAGGCGCCCGCTCACCGAGCAGGCGGCGCAGGGCGGCCAGACCGTGCGAGGTCTGGCTCTTCACCGTTCCGGGCGAGCAGTCCAGGATCTCCGCCACCTCGTTCACCGGCAGGTCGCAGATGAACCGCAGCACCAGCACGGCCTGCTGCCGGCGCGGCACGCGGGCCAGCGCGGAGCGGAGGACCTCCCGGTCCTCGGCGCCGGCGTTCTGCACCGGCGGCGGCTCGGGCGGCGCCGCGAACAGCCGTACCCGGGACCACGCCCGCCGCCGCTCGTCGATGAAGGCACGCACGAGCATCGCGCGCACGTACCGGTCGAGGTCGTCGGCGGCGCGGGCGCGCGCCCACTTCACGTACAGCGTGGTGATGGTCTGCTGGACCAGGTCGTCGGCCCGGTGTTCGTCCCCGGTGAGGAGACAACCGAGCCGTCGCAGCGCGGGTATCCGCGCCGTGACGTACTCGACGTACTCGTCGTCGCCGTCTGCCATTCGCCGCTCCTCCAACCGGTGACGTCCCACCCTCAGACGGGCCCGGTGGTCCGTCCGGTTGTATCCGCTCTGGGGAAACCTGTGGCACCACCCCGACTTGCGTTCGACGGGCGAGGTGACGTAGGAGCTACGCATGTCGAACGGCATGCGGCTTCACGTGGGATGCGCGATGTGGACGCACAGGTCGTGGCAGGGGCGTCTGCTGGCGCATCCGCTGCCGTCCCACGAACGGCTGCGGCACTACGCCGCCTGGTGCACCGCGGTCGAGGGCAACACCACGTTCTACGCGACACCGGCCCGCGACACGGTCGCGTCGTGGGCACAGCAGACCGACCCCGACTTCCGGTTCGTACTCAAACTGCCGAAGGTCGTCACGCACGAACGCCGTCTCGGTGACGTCGACGAGCCGCTCCGGATCTTCCTGGACGCGATCGAGCCGCTCGGGCCGCGGGCCCACGCCCTCTGGATCCAGTTGCCGGGGTCCTTCGCGCCCGCCGACGTCCCCGTGCTCGCCCGTTTCCTGCGCCGGCTCCCCGCGTCCCACCGGTACGCCGTCGAGGTCCGCCACCCGGCGTTCTTCGCCGACGCACACGCCACGCGGCTCCTCGAGGAGGCTCTCGCCCCCGTCGCCGCCGAGTGGATCCCGTTCGACACCACCGCCTTCTTCGACAGCCCGCCGACCAGCGACGCGGAGCGGGACGCCTGGACGAAGAAACCCCGCGTGCCGCGCCGGTCGGTCGCGCTCACCGACCGGCCGATCGTCCGGTACCTCGGCCGCGACGACGTCGCGCGGACGATCGAGGGCTGGCAGCACTGGGTGGACGTCGTCGCCGGGTTGCTGCGCGAGGGGCGCTCGCCGACGGTGTTCGTCCACACCCCGGACAACGCCGACGCGCCCGTGCTGGCGCGCCGCTTCCACGACGAGGTACGCGCCCGTGTACCGGAACTCGAACCGCTGCCGGAGCCGATCCCGGTCGAACCCCTGACCCTCTTCTGACCCGGTCGGCGCTCAGAAGCCGCCGGTGGCCTCCAGTCCGAGCCACCCGGCAAGGTCCGCGATCTCGGCGCGGACGGCGGCGGTCACCGCCTCGGTGAAGGGGACGTCCTGGTGGATCGCGTTGACGACGAGGGTGCCGGCCCTGCGGTCCGCGGTCGCGTCGAGTTTCCCGACGAGCCGGTCCTCGTGAAGGATCGGGAGCGCGAAGTAGCCCCACCGCCGCTTCTCCCTGGGCTTGTACATCTCGAGGACGTACTCGAAGTCGAAGAGCTGCTCCGCGCGGACACGGTCGTGCACGAGCCGGTCGAACGGCGACAGCAGCGCCGTACGCCCGGTGAACGGCAGGTCCAGGTACGCCGGGTGGACCCGCCACGTCCCCGGCGTACCGTCGACGACGGCCTCCTCACCGGCGTCGCCGACGTACGGCGACTCGCCCGGCATCTGCGGCCCGCCCGACCGGGCGATGCCGAGCGCCGCGAGCCGGCGTTCGTCGCGGTGCCGGGCGGCGGCCGCCCGGTCCAACGTCGGCAGGTCCGCGGGGAACACGCGCTGGGGAAGGTCCCAGTAGCGCTGCCGCCCCTTGCGACCGGAGATCGCGACCTGCCCGCGGAGGGCGAGGCACTCGAGCATCTTCGTGACGTTCCGGTTGTTGGTCCAACCCGAGGACGGCCAGGGCTCGACGCTGGTGTCGGGAATGTCGCGGGACAGCAGCGGGCCGTTCTTCTCCAGCAGCGCGACGATGTCGCGCCGGAACGGCTCGTTCTTCTTTAGCCATGCCACCGTGGACGGATGTGCCCCGTCCCGCACCTCGGCGATCACGGCGGGAAGGTCGCGCGGCACCCGGACGTAGGCGACGGTCTCGACGAGGGTGCGGTCGCGCTCGATGGCCCTGGTCAGGTCGGCCGGGTCGTAGGTCGACCCGAGCCGGCTCCACAGGACGAGGTCGGCGCTGGGAGCGATGGCCGCGGTGGGGTCGATCTGCAGGACGGTCAGGCGGTCGACGACGCCGACGAGGTCGGTCGGGCGCGGGGCGTCGAGCAGTTGGGCGTGGATCGCGATCCGGCGGGCTTCGTCCCGGTCCAGACGATGGGCGGCCATGCGACGACCCTAGTGGCGCCGCAGTTTGACGGGGAACGCCCGCCCGTCCCATCCGACCCGAAAGACGACTTTCTCTCCGATTCAACCTGGCTCGGATTCGCCGACTTTACGCTCGCAGGAGCAGCGCTGTCGGAGCGGCAGCGCCATCGAACCGTTCCACGCTTGCGGAGGGGACATGGCACCGAATCGAGCACTTCGGGCACTCGTTTCGGCGGCTGTCGGCGGCTTGGTCGCCATCGCCGCGACCGCACCAGCCATGGCCCTCGCCCATCCCGGCACGGCTGCGGCTGCGGCTGCGGCTGAAGACGCCACGTCCGCCGCGCCGGAAGAGCCACGTCCCCCGCGACTCCCGGCGGACTTCCAGGGCGCGGGGCGGTACATCGTCCGCGACCTCGGCATCGACGTCCCCTTCACCTGGGAGGGGAGAAACGGCGACAGTCAGATGATCGCCGGGGGCCCACAGCACCCGATCTGGTTCACCAACCTGATCTACCGCGACACGCTCTACACGCTCACCTACAAGTGGCCGAACATCCCGCTGGAGCCGCCGCAGCCCTGCCACCGGGTGGGATTCTTCAACCGCCACATGTTCAACGACCTGCTGAAGACCGCCCGATTCGTCGGACCGGAGATCCTGCAGGGGCACCACGACCGGCACGTCCATCACTGGCGGGTCGGTGTCGTCGCGGGCTCCACCCAGCCGGGCGCGTTTCCCCGGATCCCGCTCGCGCTCGGTGACGTCTACGTCGACCAGCGGGACCCGAGCCGGTGGCGGCAGGTGCTGCACTTCGGCATCCAGAACCTCTACGATCCCGCGCTGGACGAGTGGTTCACGATGGACACGTTCCGGCACCTGCCAGGGCAGGTCACGCTTCCCGACCGGTGCCCGCCGCCAACGCTGTGAGCCCACACCAGCCTGTGCGGAGGTGGACGAATACGACTCTGCGTCCAGCGAGCACGATGCCTCTCCAGACTCATTCCCTGCGTACGGTGAGGTGAAGGGCGGCGACGGCCAGCTGGGTGAGGTCAGGCAGTTGGTCCTGGCCGAGGGTGACGCCGCGCAGGTTGTCGAGGGACGTCTTGAGACCGTGGAGCCGGCTGCCTCTCAGGTCGGTGCCGTCGAGGTGGCAGGAGTCCAGTTCCAGGCCAGCGAGGTCACACGACCGCAGTGCGATGCGCGGTAGTCGGCAGGATGACCACGCGCCGTTGGTGAGAGTGCAGTCGGTGAACGCGACCGAGCCGGCGGCGGTGACGCGGTGGAAGGTGGCGTAGTCGAAGCGGCAGCCGTCGAACAGGACGTCCTTGAGGCGTACGTCGGTGAGTCTGGTGCGAGTGAACCGGGAGCCGGTGATGGCGCACCGTTCGATGGTGATGCCGGTCAGGGTCGCGCCGGAGAAGTCGGTGCGGGTGAACTCGCAGCCGAAGAGGCTGCCCGCCTCCCAGGTGCTCTCGCTCAGGTCCACGCCGGTGATAAGGCTGCTACGGATGCTGACGTCCTCAAGGCGCGAGCCGTGCCACGCTGCGCCCTCGACGAGGGCCTCGGTGAGGCCGCCGGCGAGGTCCGTGGTGGTGTCGAGGTCGTCCGGTTCGAGGTCCGGCAACAGGACCTTCACGTCGCCGATCGTGGTGGTACGCATGTGTCCTCAACCTGTGTGGGCGCGGGGTGGGCACGCCAACCCGCTCGTCCCCGTGGTGGTTGCTACTTCTTCTTGTTCCAGTTGTCCCAGCCGGGTCGGCTGTCGAACTTACCCTTGTTATCCCAGGTGGGGCGGTTGTCGAACTTCGCCGCGTCGATCGACGCTACCGACCGCTGCGGGTTGACGCCGAGGCGGGCGAGTTGCTCGGGTGCGGCGTTGACGAGGACCGCGAGAGCGTTGGTCATGGTGCTCCTCCTTGAGGGGTGAGGGGGAGAGACCCGAGACCAGGCAGGGTCTATCGCAGGACAAGTCTCCAGCGCTGACAGAGGGGCTGACCTGCTGTGTGAGAGGGAAGAGGGGGTCCGTTCGGGGGTCCGGCTGAAGACTGACGTCAACGCTGACGTCGAGCCCGACCCCCGAACGGGGATCAAGCCGGAACTCATCACTGCCAATGCCTACGGCAGTAGGTGACGGTGTCGTTGGAAGCACGAGAACTCCTTTGGTTGAGGTGTGGGATGTAATGCTGGTGGCGTGGCCGGGCACGACAGCGCCGCCGGAGCGGAAGGTCCCGGTGAGCGTCATCCCGGCACCGCTCCTGCCGTGGTCACCGTCAGCGGCGCCCGCCTGCCGGCCGCCGGGAACGCGGCGAGACGAATGAGCGTGGGAAGGGCGCGGAGGTAGTTGGCGGCGGGGTGAGGGTTAGCCTCTTGGGTCATGTCCGACCCTGCGCCGCGTCCATTGCTATTCCTTGACGTGGACGACACCCTCATCCCGTTCGGAACACCCACGGCGGCTCAGCCGGGCATGCCGGGTGGCCACACCGAGGCACCAGACTTACCGGCCGACGCCCATCCCCTGCTGCACAAGGTCAATCCGGAACACGGCCGCCGACTGGGGGCCCTGCCGTGTGACCTTGTGTGGGCGACGACCTGGATGAGCGACGCGAACGATGTGCTCGCGCCGCTGCTCGGGCTGCCGACCCTGCCCGTCGTGGACTGGCCCGACTCCGACGAGGTGGGCGTCCTGCACTGGAAGACCCGTGGACTTGTCGAGTGGGCGCAGGGACGCCCCTTCGTCTGGGTCGACGACGAGATCTCCCACACCGATCAGCAGTGGGTACTGACTCATCACCATGGCCCGGCCCTGCTACAGCGGGTTGACCAACGTCGCGGGCTGACCGAGCACGACTTCACTGCCATCGAGAGCTGGCTCATGCAGGCGCCGTAGGGCGAGCTTCATCGCTGCGCAGCTGGATCAGGAGAGCGTCGGCCGCGTCCTGGCATCGCGCGTCGAGATCACCGTCGTCCCTAGCGCTCGGATCGGTGCGGAAGAGTTCGTCGAGCATCGTGCCCAACAATCGGTAGGCGGCGTCCTTCAGCAGCCGACGCAGGTCGCGGACAATGGCGTACGGCCGGCCGGTGAGGATCTTCTCCAACGACTTGAGGGTGTAGTCCAGCGCGAAGTTTCGGTCGATCCACAGCTGGGAGCGGCGGGCGAGGACCCCGATGCGCCAGTCCGCGTAGCGGGCCTCGACCCTTCCCATCGACGGGTCGGCGCGTCCGGTGAGTCCGGCCGCTTCAGCACGGCGGGTGTAGGCGGCACCGATCAGGCATTCCATGCCCACGAGCAGATAGCTGATGCCCGTGTAGAAGGGGCGTCCTGAGGTGTGGGCGGCCACCCACCGCTCGTCGTGGATCCCATCGATGATCTCGGCGACACTCAGCTGGGGTTGTGGTTGCAGCAACAGGTCGGTGCGGCCCTGGAAGGCGTACGTCTGACGTAGCTCGGCTGCGGTCATCAACTGGTCGAAGGTGATGTAGGTGAATCGCGGCGGAACGCCCAATGCGGTAAGGGTGCGGATGGCCAGAGCGTTCTGGTCGCCGGTGGTCTCCTTGTTGAAGCGGTCCAGGATCGAGGTCACCCCCGACTCCACGCCGAACAGGCAACGCCGCAACTTCCGCTCAACCAGGCCCCGCCAGAGGTGACCGCGGTCGAGGTGCCAGGCTCGGTCACGGTCGGGACGGACGACCTGGTCGACCCGGCAGCTCGTCTCCCAGGTGAAGCCCGCCTGGGCGAGGGTGTCCGCGACCTGCAGGGCGCGGGTGACAGCGTCATCGCCGCGTCCGATGAACTCCTCGTCGACCAGGTAGATCGTCCTGTTCAGATCCGGGTGCCGGTCGAACACCGCCCCCATCTGACGCAGGAGCCAGGGCAACGCGTCGGGACGCGCCCCCGCCCATTGCCCCTTGTGCCCGCGGGGGCAGAACGAGCAGTAGTTGGTGCAGCCCCTCGACGACTCGAGTTGTGCGACCCCACGGTGCGCAAAAGTACGGTCAAGCAGATCCAGTTCCGGCCACATGTCGGTCTGCGACCGGTTCGCCACGGTCGCGGTCCTGCGGGAAAGGTTGACCGGCAGCACGGTGCGCGACCGCCTGGTGCCCCGGAAACCGAAGCCGCGTATCTGCTCGACGTCCAGATCGCCATGCCAGTGAGCCAGCACGTCGGCGATCGTCGGCTCTCCCGCTCCCCTGCAGATGAGCAGGTTCGGATAGCGGTCCAGCAAGATCCGCTCGTTACGCACGGTCAGCGAGCCACCGGCGACCACCAGGGGCGGCCGGTCGAGGGCCGTGACCGCGTCCAAGAGGCGGACGGCGAGGTCATGCTGGCCGAAAGTCACCGACACGCCCAGCACCTCCACCCCGTCGCGGACCCGATCGACGATGTCTTCCAGCCCGGAACCGAGCTGCATATCCATCAGTTCGACCTGCCCGAGCAGGGTCGACCGGGCAGCTCGGGCCAGGTCGGAGATCGCCAACGGAAACCGAGGAAGTGGGAAGTGTTCCGGGTGGTAAAGCGACGTCAACAGCAGCCTCGGCCGTAGCAGCCGTCGCTGGCCCTCTGGAGTGAGCTGCGCGGCGGACAGCCAACTGTCCGGGTCGACCACCCTCAGGTGGTCGGCGGTCCACGTGGGCCATTCCCGGCTGCGGTGTGGCTGCCCGGAAAGATCGGCGGCCGTCCATTGTCCTGGCGGTTGTTGGATGAGGACCAGCCTGCGGTCCAGGGTTCCGGTCACCACTACCGTCCGCTCCTTCCTCATTGCCAAGCTCAAAGCGGCGCGTAGGGCGTACGGATCCTCCAACGGCACCGCCGCCAACGGCTCGGGACGGGGCGGGGTGCAGTCGGTGGCGTGCGCGCAGGCGTACAACAGCCGGTCGTGGACGGACGATGGCAGGTCACGCATGGAACACCTCCGTGACGGGGTTGGGCATGGGCGTGCGTCGCCGCCCCTGCGGCAGCGGCAGCAGGAGAGAGCGGTGAGAGGGCGAGAGATCCCGGTCAGCGCGGCGTGGTGGATCCGGCCCCGCCGTGGTGCCGGGCGGGCCAGCCGAGGAAGCGGTCGAACAGGTCCGTGACGTCGCCAGTAGTGCTCGGGTTGAGCCGATGCAGGTCCTCGATGGCCTCATGGAGAAGACCGGCCAGGTAGACGAAGAGGCCGACCCGGTTGTCGCGGTATTCGGCCAGCAGGGCGAGCCGTGCCCGTCCGCAGGGCCAGGGCTGCCCGCAGCGGCGGCACAGCCAGAGCGGACGCAGCGGCAAGTGCTCTGCCGGTAACGGCCGCTCCTACGCGGCTGCACCGGTTCCGTTCGTATTCATCGGCCGCGGCGCTTCCGCGCCTGTTGCTCGAACAAGACCCGCCAGACGTGTGTCAACAGCGGTAGGTCGGTCGAATCTGGTTCCGCCGACGCCGGAACTGCTGCGCGTTCTGTCGTCAGCTCGCCGGTCACGGCGTACCGCGACATGTACACAGTCATGGCCGGTCTCCGGCCGGTGCTGACCCCTGTGCGCGGTGGGCTTGCCGGCGTCCCGGCAAGCCCACCGGCGTCGGCCAGCGGCTGGGAGCACACCGCACCTCATCCGCCCACGCAGCCCTGCTGACGGTACGCGAACGGAGAGTCACCCGTGCGGTCGACGAAGTGCCCGGCGTAAGTGCCAGCCGGTGCGTCAGGTCGCGCTCCGACCTATTGCCGATCGGCACGTCCATCTGGGTCTCCCTGCCGTGAGATTGCCGCTGGCCCACCGCCGCACCGCTGGGATCGACGCGTCGGCACATCCAGGCTGGCTTGGGCGGTGGACCGACGGAATGTCTCGCCGGTGCACCGGCGGTGCACCTGCGGTCACCGCGTGTGCGGTTACCATCAGCTCCACCGGTGACTGTCCGTTCCGGAAGGACGTGCGATGGCTACGGTGACGACCTGGACCGGCCAGGACGCGAACGCGCTCCGCCATGCGTTGCGGATGAGCGTGATCGCCTTCGCCGAGCACCTCGGCGCGGCGCGGCGGACCGTGGCCAAGTGGAGCAGCCAGGGCGACAAGGTGCTCCCCCGCGCGGACATGCAGGCCGCGCTGGACACCGTGCTGTCCCGCGCCACACCTGAGGTACGGGAACGCTTCGACGCGTTGCGCGTGGCCGGCACCGACGGTGCACTTGTGGGTGCGGGTGGGCCGGACACCGGCCGGGATGCGGATACTGACGATAACGGAGACGGTGACTCAGGCTCGGATGGCGACGTGCGGCGCAGGCAGCTTCTAAGCGGAGCGGCGATTGGCGTCGCCGCCGCGCCCAACGTGGCGTCGTTGCTCGACGCCCTCGTCACGCCAGCGCACCCCGACGGTGGGACACTGTCCGTACCGCAGCTATCCCGAGCTGTCGCCAGTGCCAAAACCGACTATCAGGCATGCCGGTACGCGCACGTACTCGATCGGCTGGTGGCGCTACTGCCGTCCCTCGATGCGGTGCGGTCCGGCGTAACGGGCGAACAGCGCTCGCAGGTCGAGGTGCTGGCCGCCGACCTGTACCACGTCGTCGGCAGCGTCCTGCTGAAGCTGGACGATCGCGGGATGGCCCTGGTGGCGGCCGAACGGAGCACTCAGGCGGCTGCCATGAGCCAGGATCCGGTGGCGATCGCCGCGAGCGCCCGGATCATGACCCACGCGCTCATGAGCAACGGCCACGACGCCCAAGCGATGACCCTCGCCGGCAACGCCGCCGACTCGCTCGACCGGGACACCGGCCTCACGTCGTCCGATGCGGTGGCCGTCCACGGCGCCCTCGTCCTCCGAGGGGCCATCGCCGCCGCCCGCCGAGACGACCGGGGCACCGCGCACGCGATGCTCGATGAGGCAACCCGCGCCGCGACCCGCCTCGGCTACGACGGCAACGACCGGTGGACCGGCTTCGGGGCCACCAACGTCCTGCTGCACCGGGTCAACATCGCACTGACCCTCGGCGACGCCGGAACGGCCATCGCGATCGCCCGCACGGTGCCGCTGGACAAGGTGACGCTGGCCGAGCGCCGGGCGTCTCTGTATGTCGACGTGGCACGCGCCTACACGCAGTGGGGCCGCTACGAGCACGGCCTCAACGCACTGCGCACCGCGTACGAGGTGGCACCCGAGGAGATCCGCTGCCGCCCGGCGGTCCAACGCATCGCCGGCGACCTCGCCATGCTCGCCAACGGTTCCGTCCGCACCGCCGCTGCCGGCTTCGCCCGCAACGCCGGGATCCGGTTGTGACCGGCGGTCACCTCCAGATCGTCGTCTGCGGTGCCGGTCCGGCCGCCGATGTGACCCAGCTCGTCAAGGCTGCACAGCGGCGATCCTGGACAGCGGCGGTCACGGCCACACCGAGCGCGATGGGCTTCATCGACCCGCAGCCGCTCGAGAGCCTCACTGGTCATCCGGTCCGTTCGACCTACCAGTCGTCGCCCGGCATCCGCCGGTCGCTTCCCGCAACCGACGCATTGGTCATCGCTCCTGCGACCTACAACTCGGTCAACAAGATCGCTCTCGGCTTGGCCGACAACTACGCCATGACCTTGGTCGCCGAGCTGATCGGCAGACAGGTGCCGACCGTCATCGTCCCGTTCGTCAACGCCGCCCTCGCCGCCCGGACACCGTCCCGGCACGCCGTCGCCAGCCTCCGCGACGAGGGGGTACGTGTCCTGCTCGGCCCCGAAGACCAGTGGGAACCGCACCCGCCCGGCAGCGGCAACGAGCGGCAGAAAGCCTTCCCCTGGACGGTGGCTTTCGAGACAGCCGCCCAGCTCGCCCACGGGTCTCGACCGGCCGCTTCCGGCCACGCCTGACCGCAAACGAGTCAGCCACCGTGTCGCGCCAGGCTCGGTGCGTCTCGCCGCTAGCGTTGAAAGCCGTGGACCGAATCGCCATCATCGGCTGCGGTGGCAGCGGCAAGTCCACCGTCGCCCGGCAACTCGCGCAGATCCTCGACGCGCCGCTCATCCACCTCGACGCGCTCTATTACGACGAGCAGTGGAATCCCGTACCCAAGGACGAGTTCGCCGTCCAGCAGGAGAAACTCGTCACCGGCGAGCGGTGGATCATCGAAGGCAACTACGCCGGCACCCTGCCGATCCGGCTCGCCGCCGCCGACACCGTGATCTTTCTCGACCTGCCAGCCAGGACATGCCTGTGGGGCATCGCTGAACGCCGGTGGCGCTACCACGGCGGCCAACACCCCACCGACGGCGTCTACGACCGGATCACCTGGAACTTCGTCCGCTACATCCTCGGCTACCGGCGCACCATGCGCCCCCGCATCCGTCACCTGCTTCAAGAACATGGAGTGCAGGTCCGGCTCATCACTCTCACCAGCCGGCGGCACACCAACCGGCTCATCGACCGAATCAAACGGGAGACAAACCGGTGACCTGGCCTCGGGCTTCCACGAGGAGCCGACCGCGTCCAACCGACACCGAACAGGTCCAACGGCTCCCGAGCACCCACCGAGCGACCACCCACCACCGGCGTACGCGAAAAAGGCCCCGACCGGCAGGGAACTACCAGGTCAGGGCCTTGCTCGTTGGTGCGCCGCCAGGGACTCGAACCCCGAACCCGCGGATTAAGAGATTGTCTCTGTCTAGTCGTTGGGTCCAACCAAGTCGCGCGAATCCATCTGTTCGCGGTTGTGGCTTGACTCAGTCGGGTCAACGCCCCAATCAGTCCACCCGACCATGGGTCCGTCCATGGCACCCGAGCACCCGTCGAGCACCAACACCCGCCCGTAGATGGAGCTGCCATGGCGCATCACTCACTGCTCGTCGGGCTGCGAGGGTTGGGTACAGGCGGGTTGGTGGTTCCTCCGGAAATTCGGCGCTCGTCCTGACCAGTAACTGCTTGGCTGCACTGTCGTCCCGATTCTCGTGACGCTGCGAATATCATGCCCGATCTTCGACGCCGCCCGTGGCGCGTTTTTTGGCCACGCCGCAGCAACGACAAGGTTCGCCTGGATTGACACCACACGCAGGTTGGCACGCTCGGCGTGGAAAGCGCACCATGCTTCCCGCTGCTGGTCGTCAGCCATCTGGGTTCCGATGACCCCGTCGGCCCGATCAGGGAGCATGGGCGGGTCGGACGGTCTGCTCCCATCCGGCCCCCGGCGCGGTCGCGTACGAGCCATCCGTTGCAAAATGGGCCAGACGGTCGGGTTTGGACCAATTTACTGTCATGCGACCAGGCGCGACGAAATGATGTCTCGCGCCAAGCCAGCGAGCCCCGGATACCCCTATCACTTCCTCGCTTGCTGTGATACACCACACCAGTGACTGTGATCTTCCAGGACCCGCTCCGGCCACACGCGGTGCTGCGGGCGATAACCGAGCTCGTCGACAACCACGTAACGGCATTACGCATCGCAGTAGCCTACGTAACAACGGCAGGGGTAAAAGCCTTGATTGGCGATATCGCAACGGCTGCGGGTGGTCCTACTTGGAGAGCAGCCGAGAAGACACTGATCACAACGTTTGACTACGGGCGAACCGAGCCCGACGCCCTCCGCTTGCTGTTACGGCATGGCTTTGAAGTAAGAGTCGCAATTCTCGGATTGCACACATCGGAGCGACGGTCAGACGCCACGTCGTGGCATCCGAAAACGTACATCGTCTGCACACCGAAAAAGAGGAGAGCGTTCGTTGGCTCTGCGAACCTCAGCCGCCGTGCCCTCACGGTCAACACGGAAATGGGTGTGGTCGTCAAGGCGCCAGTGAGTGGAGAGCTTGACACCGCGTGGGAACAGTTATTTGCGACGTCAGAACTTCTAGACGAGCCGTCGCTTAGGGCTTACGAGCGAACGCGTGCACCTCAAGTACCGGAACCAGTTGAAGCAGCCGCCCCTGACGGAGCACCTCATCTCGATGACCTGCGCCTCTTCAGCGATGCCGTCCTTGACGGGGAGGTCCGCCCAGCCGACTTCAGTGCGCTTTGGCTGGACGCCGGCAGTATGAGTTCTAGCAGCTCGCACTCGCAGCTAGAGCTTCCCAGATATGCGTCTCGATTCTTCGGATTTGACTTCCGCCGCTACAACCGAAACCAGCAAACTATCGGAGAAATTGGCCTTGTGGTCGACAATTCCTCACCATGGACGCGATCACTTGCCTGGCACGGTGATAACGGCATGGAGCGGATCAATTTACCCACGCCGCGGATGCTTGCCGAGGCCGGTGTCGGGAGCCTTGAGTGGGCGAACACCGTCGTGCTGTTCCAGCGTGCCGCCAGCGGAGTCTTCATCGTAACGGCTGCCCATCCGGACAGCGGTGCCGCTAGGGCCTGGCAACGGGAGTCGGTGGCAACTGAGCAAATTTTTCGACTTGGTCAGAATTCAAGTCGCTTATGCGGGCTTATCTAGAGGCCCCATTCATGTCGGCTCTGCAATAAGGTGCTGGACAGCTGCTTCGGTCGCTCAGCAATCCTTGCTCGGGGGCGGACCGTTTGTCGCATTGTGAGACGAGCCTACCTGCGGCCCGCTCCTGGCATCCCGCCCGCGACCACCGGGGTTACGGAGGAGTGTCTCGTTCCATGACGGCGTTCGCTGCGTCAATGCCGTTGACGACCTCGTACTCGAGGTCATTGATCCCGATGCCGCGCTTGACCGCGTCGAAGTGGATGCGGGCGCAAACGACCTTTCCCTGCTCTGTGGGACGGAGCAATGCGATCTCGTTGACGCCCTTGGTCTCGAAGATGATGTAGCGATTGCCATCGGTGCGTTCAACGGTCAGCGCCCAGTCAGGGTTGTAGCGTCCCAGGGGGGTCGGGATCGTGAATGAGGATGGCAGCTTCACGAAGGCCTTGACCTCGGAGCGCCGCAGCAGCGCAAGCGCGAAGTCCTTCTCCCTGTTCGAGTCGACGACCAGGTACCGGTAGACGGAATTCCTCTCGAACGAGATCGCATTGCCCTCCGCGTCGGAGACGATGTTACCTCCGGAGCCGGTGTACCCGGCGACCTCGGCCTCGCGAAGCAGGCTGAGCGCGTACCGGCGGTCTGCTTCGGGACGGGAGGAGTCCACCAGTTCGTAGCGCAGTCCCTTGACCAAGAAGTCAGCCTTGGTGATGTTGAGTTGGCGGGCTACCTGATCGATGTAGGCCTGCGGGTTGTCGCGGAACTGCCCGAGCGTGCCGGACTCGGTAAGGACGTGAGCGAGCGTGGCACGGGTCAGCTGGGTTCGGTCTGCAAGAACAGACAGAATGTCGGGCAGGTCCTCGCTGTCGGCGTAGGTGACGTCCGTACGGCGCGCTGCGGCGGCTTCCGCGGTCATGCCACCTTGGTCAATACGCTCCACACGATGCGTGACCCACTCTCCCCGACGCTTGGGCACTGGAAGCATGCCGCGCAGCGCCCTGACCATTGCGGCACGCAGATCGGCTTCATCAACCACGACTCGGTACTCCGTGCGGTGCTGGATACGGTCCCACAGTTCCTGGAACTCGGGGCTCTCCAGGCGTTCCTGGACGAGGGGCACTGAAACGCGTTTGCCGGCCTTTTTGACGTCGATCGGCTTGGTCAGGCGTTTAATGAGTCCGAGCACTGCCTTGGTCGCGGCCTCGGAATCCACGGATTCGCTGACTACCTTCGCGAGATTCGCGTCGCCGGTCTGCACGGCCTGGCGCAGGCTGTCCTGCACCTTTCCCCTAAGGTCGACGTACCCCTCGGACAACAGGGCCTGGTACAGCAGGTGCGCGGCGGCCGAGCCGACCGAAACGACGTTCCCGTTCTCTGCCTTGAAGGACAGTCGCGCGAAGCCGTCCACGGTGATGACGCCGAACTGAATGTCCAGGTCGTCGGCCATCTCGCGCTGGAGACGTTCGGCGAACTCCTCGTAGGACTCGTTCGCGATCACAGTAAGGCGGTTGATGTCGAAGCCGTGCACACGGTTACCGGACCCGTCTACACACAGGCGCAGGCCACGACCAATGGACTGGCGCCTCCACCGCTCGGTGCCCATGTTTCTCAGGACGCAGATTTGGAAGACGTTGGGGTTGTCCCAACCTTCCTGCAGCGCGGAGTGGCTGAAGATGAACCGGAGGGGGGTGCCCGGAGTGGTCAGCCCCACCTTGTCTCGCATGATCTGCTCGTAGGCCAGACCAGCCTGCTGGCGTCCCTTGTCGGTGGTCTCTTTGGTGTCCACCAACACCTCGGCACCTCCCACGCGACGGTCCACGGAGAAATACCCCTGGTGGGCCTCCTTCGCAACCTTGTCGGCAGCGCTGCCGCCCAGCAGGGTGTTGAACTCCGGCTCACAGGCGATGCGCGCGTACTCCTCCTCGAAGATCCGCGCGTACTCACCGGGATGCGCCTCACCGTCGGGGCCGTACTCGCGGTACTTGGCCACGGAGTCAACGAAGAAAAGGCTAAGCACCTTGATGTCGCGCCCGTGGCTCGCGAACTCCTGCTCCTTAAGCAGGTGCTGCCGGATGGTCTGGGCGATCATCTGGCGGGATCGCTCAGCGATGCTAACCTCGGCGCCAACGCTATCGCCAACGTTCAACGGCTGCGCAACGGTGTCGAAGGAAATGCTCTCATGTCCCTCGGCCGCGTTGATGGCGACCACGGTGAGATTCTTATACAGGTCACGGCCGGTCACGTCCGCGAGATTTTTGCGTGACGTGGTGTCCACAGTGACAGTCTTGCGTTTGATCTCGTTGCCCTGCTCGACGTCCGCCTCGACGCGTGCCGTGATCGCTCCACCCCTGCCTCGCGTCACTCCGAGCAGCTTGATGTACGGGGTTGTCCCGCTGGCGGATGTGACCAGGGAGTCGACCTCGATTTGCTTGACCAGCTGCTTTTCGTAGGCGGCGATGGCGTCTAGGCGGTAGACGAGGTTGGCCCTATCACCCTTGGCGTGGGTGGCCGAGTAGCGCAGGGTGGCCAGGGCGTTAAAGTCCTCCAGCGCGCTGCGACCTGCACCCTTCTTCTTGCCGGTACCGGTATCGCCGTACACGCTCTGCGGCTCGTCGACGACGATGATCGGTTTCGTGGCCCGGATCAAGTCAGCGGGCACCTCAAAGTCGAGGTCCTCGGCCGGCTGGTAGATCTTGTTGGTCTTCTTATTGATCGCCGCGACCGTGGCGATCATGATCTCGATACTCGGCGAGGTGGCGAACGAGCGCACGCGAGAGAGGTTGCTGCCGTCAAACTGGAAGAAGTTCACCGGAGGGTTGCCGTACAGGGCTCCGAAGTGCTCGCGCAGCATCCGGATGGACGTCTCGACGCCCTCCTTGATAGCCACCGATGGCACCACCACCATGAACTTGGTGAACCCGTAGAGCTGGTTGAGCTCGTAGATGGTGCGCAGGTAAACGTACGTCTTGCCGGTGCCAGTCTCCATCTCGATGGTGAAGTTCATTGTGTCCAACGACGGCTCCGGAGTAAGACCGGCGCGGTTCTGCACCTCGTGCAGGTTGGTCAGGATCGTCTCCGGGTCCAAGCGAAGTATGTTGCCGTAGCCCCGATCGGAGAACCCTTCGAAGCCGGCGTGGGCGGCCGGATGGGCGTGCACGGTGAACTGGGAGGCCATGACCTCCTGGCCCCTGAACAGGCCCGTGACCGCGTCGATCGCCTGACGCTGGTATTCGAGGTCCGCGTCGAACGAGAATTTCACTTAGATGCTCCGCAGCGTGGTAAAGCCAGCCTGCTCAAGAGCAGCGGCGAAGTTGAGCTTGGCGGCAGAGTCGACGAAGCCCGTGTCACGAACCACGACCGTGGTGTCGGCGTCGCCCGGGTCCTCGTCACGCCAGGCCACCAGAGCCTTGGCAACCTCGTTCGCGCGCTCCACCGTCATACCCGTGCCGAAGTAGGCAAACAGCGTACCGGCCAGGTTGTACAGCCAACTGCCAGCGAGCTCGCGCGTCTTCAGCGGTGTGGTCAGGTCCACGCCCATGCGCAGCATCATCTCGACCAGCAGGTCATCCGTGGTGCGCCCGGGGACGAGGTTATCCACGGCTTCGAGCAGGTTGAGCTGGTCAGGCGTACCGTCCCAGGCCTTAACATTGCTGGAGGCTAGGCGGTAGGACCGGAAGCCGGTGTCGATATTTGCAGCACCGAGGGTCAGCTTTGAGACGATCTGCTTGCCCGCACGGCGCAGCCGCTCACGGGTGATGTCTGCGATCGTGTCGTAGCCGTCCTTGTCGACGGGCTCGTCAAGCTGGACCAAGATGTAGCGGCGGTTTCCCCCATCGGCTGCGTTGAGGTCCATGACGGCGTGGCCCGTAGACCCAGAACCTGCGAAAAAGTCGAGGACAAGCGCATCACGGTTTTCGCCGGTGACAACGTTGATCCAACGTCCGATGACCTCAGCATCCTTGGGAAACTCAAAAGGCGCCACACCGTCGAAGAGTTTCGCAAGGTTCCTGGTTGCCGCCCGGCGGTCTTTGTAAAAGGTCGGCTTGATAGCCTGGTGCGTCATGCGAGCAAGGGGAATCTTTCGGCGGATTCCGCTAGTGTGGTCCGGCCCAAAAAGAACCCTACCCTCGTCGATCTCGCGCTGCATTTTCCGAGGATCCGAATAGATCCATCCACGCCCAGGTACCACTACGGGCTGGCCCGTTACAGGGTGAAGGACATCATACCGCGGCCCGCCCCCACCGGGCCACGAAATGTTGTCGACCTTGATCAAAGTCCCATCAGTGTCCACTTTGACATTGTCAGCAAGCCCTGGGTCGAACCGACCCTTATTCTGAGACCACCACTTGCTGAGCATCCGCGTCGCCTTCTCGGCATCATGCCCTGACTCTTCCCAAAAGGAGGCACCTCGCTCAAGGACCTCATCAAGGCCTTCCTTCGGAAATCTCCATTTCATGTCAGCGGCGATGAGCGACTGAACGTTCAGAGCATAAACGAGCATGTAGTCGTGACCTCCGCCAATGAACCTTGCATCACTCTTGACGGCGCCTTGCCAGGTCACATTGGCAATGAAGTTTTCTGCACCGAAGACTCGGTCCATCAGAAGCTTGAGACGTGCGTGCTCCACATCGTCGATGGCCACGATGATGACGCCCGTCTCCTTGAGCAGGTGGTGGGCCACGAGCAGACGCGGATACATCATCGACAGCCAGGCGGTGTGCTTGGAGGCGGCCGACTTGCGGTCCTGGGCACGGTCGGAGCCTTCGCCGGTTTGGAGTGCGCCTTCGTCGTCTCGCTGGCCGGCTGCCGTCTCGTGCTCGGCCTGGGAGGTGGTGCGCTTGTCGTCGTAGACAAAGTCGTTGCCGGTGTTGTAGGGCGGGTCGATGTAGATCACATCGACCTTCTTGGTGTATCCGCGCCGCAGCAGGCGCAGAACCTCAAGGTTGTCGCCCTCGATCACGATGTTGGATGTGGTGTCCCAGTCAACGGACTCCTCGGGCTCAGGCAGGAGGGTGCCCGTCGCGGGGAGGGTGGACAGGCGGCGGGCCTCGGCCATGCCGGGCCAGCGCAGGCCGAAGGCCTCGGCGGTGTTGGGGGCGTCGGCATTGTCCCCCAGCAGGTCACGGAGCACATCGATGTCGACGGTGCCATCGACGACGGCGTCGGGGAAGAGACGGGCCAGAAGGCCGATGTTCGACTTGGCCTCGCCGGGTCCGGTCAGGCCGTTGACTGGTTCGAAGTCCAGGGTCACAGGGATGTCTTTCTTCTGCAGCGGGGAACGGAGCCAGGAGCCGTTTCGTCAGGTGGCACCGTGAGCGTCATCGTGGTCGGCACTGTAAAGGGTGTCTCTGACACGCCCAATCTCCCCGCGCAACGTCCGTGCTTTCGTGTTGAGGTCGATGCGTCGTTGCTGGCTCTTCGCCTGTTTGGCGTCCCGCACGACGGTGGTCAGTTCGGTCGTTAGGTCGGTCAGCCGCCGGCGCAGTGCGATGGCCTCGGCTGCTTGCAGAACTGTGCTGGCGAGGCGCCCGTCGGCGGCGGTGGTGCGTACGAGGTCGCGGTACAGCGCCCACATGTCTGTGCGGTCGAGCCGGTCCAGGTGCAGGGCGCCTGGTTCGATCTGCCCGACTGGCACCATGACGTGCGCGTCGATCACCGATGTCGACTGGGTGGGGTCCGTGCGGCTCACATGGCTGAGCGCCAGGGAGAGCATCGTGGGGTAGTCAGAAATGTGCACGAAAAGCACTACGGGCTTGGCCATGCTGCGGTGAACGAGCTGGGTCACTCGGGTGCGGTCGGCCGATGATGTCTTGTCGGCCAGGACGACCTCCAGGACCGGGACGTCGACGACGGCACGTTCCGCGTCCTCGTACTTGGGTACCTGGATGGTCTCGGGGCGTAAGATCCCGACCAGCTGCGCTGAGGCCAGCGCCTTGGTGATCAGACGTGCATCCCCCGGTGCCTGCTCCTCGAACTGGGCAGCAAGCATCTTCTTGGTGATGCGGTGCTGCTGGCGTGCCCCGTCGGGCAGACCAAGCAGGCTGACACCGTTGTGCTCGTGGGGTATGTCGATCACGGTCATGGAAAGAGCACCACCCAGGCGACCAGGTCTACGGCTTCCAGGCCAGGCGCGGTAGCGTCCGTGCCCAGCTCAGAGGGGCCGGCAGAGAACAGGGAGGCCACCATACTCTCCTCGGCTTTGCCTGAAGCCGCTCGGACCGCCATGTCCAGCAGGTTGCGGTAATGCTTCATGGATCTGCCCGACCTGGTTGCCTTGTCAAAGTCGGCGAGGACAGCGGCATCAGGTTGGGTGCTGCCCAGGCAGTGGTGGCGCAGGACGTCGAGGGCTAACTTAGGTTCCTCGATCGCGTGGGCAAGCCTGCCGTCGTCGGTCACGTAGATGAGCGCGTACGGGGCCAGCGGGTAGGACTTGGCGAAGGTGAATGCGTCGTCTCGCACTCGCAGGAGGAAGACCGCTCCGGGCGCGAGCCCGTCGTCGGCCAGGGTCTTGTCGAAGCGGGTGACGCCGAACAGGGCCAGGGGCCACCCGGTGATCTCCCGAATCTCTTCGCGCGGGCGTGCAGCGGCGTCCATGCGGAAGTCGGAGAGGGTCAGGTCGGTGATGCTCAGGCCGCCAGCTAGGTCTTCCATTGTGGGAGCGGCGTTCTGCATCTGCTGCAGCTGCCTGCGCCGGTAGTCGAGGTCGTTCATACCACCGGACGTGACGTCCAGTATGTTCTCCTCGCCGGTCGCGGAGACGTCCAAGAGGGTCATGCGGCTGGACACGCGCGTCTCGAGGTTGATGTAGGCATCCAGGTCCATGTTCGGCCAGAAGTTGACAAGCTGGACGCTAGTGTTGGTGGTACCCAGGCGGTCCACGCGTCCAAAACGCTGGACGATACGCACAGGGTTCCAGTGGATGTCGTAGTTGATCACCGTGTCGCAGTCCTGAAGATTCTGGCCTTCCGAAATCGTGTCGGTGGCAATCACGATGTCGATCTGCGGAGAAGCCAGATCACCGCCCTTGGAGCGCGGGGAGAAGGCGGTAAGCACGTCGATCATGCGGGTGGGCTTCATCGGGAGCGTAGTCCGGGTGGTCTGTCCGGTGATCAGGGCGACGTGCACGCCCAGATTGTCGTTGGCCCAGCGGGCCACGTGATTATAGAGGTAGTCAGCGGTGTCGCTGAACGCGGTGAAGACCAGGGCCTTGCGGTTTCCGTCGTTGGTGGGGTGCTCGGCTTTGTTGCGCAGGAACTGCTTGAGCTGGGCCAGCTTGGCGTCGCGCGTGGCGTCGACCACCCTCACCTCGGCTAGCAGTGCTGCCATGGTGTCCCGGTCCTGCTGGAGTTCTTGCCTCCACCTAATCCGATCGATGTCGGCGAGGAAGACCTTGACACTGCCGCCGACGGTGTCCTCGAACAGGGGGTCGTCCAGGTCGATGTTCTCCAGGTCGGCGAGGCTGTCGATGGAAGTTCCCTCGGTCCCGGTCGCCTCGTAGGCGTCGATGCTGGCGATCGCGCTGTCGATCGTGGCGAGAATCTTGTTGAGGGTCTTGCCCAAGGAGTTAACCGACGACTCCAAGCGCTTGAGTAGCCCTACTCGCAGCAGATGGACCACGTTGTTCTCGCGGTCGGTCTGCTTCCACACACGCTGACCGCCCGTGCGCACCTTTTGGTCGTACATGGCGGCGTACTTGCTCTCGTACTTGGTGCTCACGTAGGAAGTGGGCTTGTAGGCTGCCAGGTTCAGGCGAAGGATCGACCGGTTGATCTGCTCCAGCGGGATCATCGTGCGGGCCGAGTCGATGGGCGGAGTGAGGTTGATTGGGGCCAGGCGGTCGGGGAACTTCCCCACGTCCTTGGTCCCGTAATACTTCTGAATATGCTTGCGCGAACGGGCGATCGTAACCAGGTCTAGCAGGCGGATGTAGTCCATGCCGAGTGTGCCGACCAATGACTTCGTACTGCGGGTGGCCGCGGGCGTCCGCTGCCAGTCGTTGAAGTGCTTCTGCGCCTTGGCCAGGGTCGCCTCGATGCTCTTAATCCCATCTGCGGCCAGAGCCTGGTCGTCGCCCTCGGTAGCGAACAGGACCTGGTTCTTTAGATCGGCCAAACGGGTGTTCACGGGCGTGGCGCTGAGCATGAGGACCTTGGTCTTGGCACCGGTCTTGAAAACCTCGTTCATAAGGCGCTCATACCGGGTCGTCCGGCCCTTGACCTGCGGGTTGTTGCGGAAGTTGTGGGACTCGTCGATTACGACGAGGTCGTAGTTTCCCCAGTTGATGTTCGCCAGGTCTATGTTCCCGGACAGCCCGCTGGCACGGCTGAGGTCGGTGTGGTTGAGGACATCGTAGTTAAAGCGATCCTTTGCCAGCGGGTTGCGGTTGTCGTTGCTGCGATAGATAGTCCAGTTCTCTCGCAGCCGCTTGGGGGCCAGGACGAGGACGCGATCGTTACGCAACTCGTAGTACTTGATGACCGCGAGGGCCTCGAAGGTCTTCCCCAGGCCCACGCTGTCGGCGATTATGCACCCGTTGTGGCGCTCAAGCTTCTCGATCGCACCGAGTACACCGTCGCGCTGGAACTTGTAGAGCTTGTTCCACACGACTGAGTCGTAGAAGCCGGTCTTGCCGCGTCCGGCAGTCTCCTCGCCGGATTCCTCGATGAAGTCCTTGAATAAGGAGGTCAGGACACGCAGGTAAACGGACTCGGGGGCCCTGTCCTCAAAGAGAGCTCGGGCCGCGTCGAGGAACTCCTCCTGGACGGTGCGGGTGGTCGCGTCGTCGTACCACATCCGCTCGAAGTTGACGACGGCCTGCGCCACCTTGTCTGCGTCCGTGGTCTCGAGGGGGAAATACAGGTCCTGGGATGCCACCAGGCCCAGGCTCTCGGCCTCGAGACCTGCGCCGTCGACTACATAGGGGAAAGGGCCATTGACGCTCGTCCAGGTACCACGAGTACGGCGCTTGAGCGCTCTTGCCTGAAGATGTTCTTCGGCCCACCTCACGAAGGCGTGGGCGATGCGGTGCTGGTCCAGCCGTGCACGCTTGAGGTTCTCTTCCTCAAGCCCGTTGAGCGGAAACTCATCGAGACTATGTCCGTGCAAAAGCAGACGCAGGTCGACGTCGGCCAGCTCGTCTTGGAGCGCCTCGTAGACGAAGAGGGAGAGCGACTCCGACAGCGAGTCCAGCCGCGTGGCGCCGGTCAGGTGCTTACGCAAACGGACGATCGCATGGCCTGCGTCGCTGGGAACCATGAAGGCTGAACCTCCGGGGTGTGTTCGTTGTCTGGCGGGCCACGAGTGACGCCGACCCTATCGACGCCGTGTGGCTGGCCGGTCACACGGTAGCCGCCCGAGGCGGCTGAAATCGACGGTCGGCAGGGTCGGCCGTGCGGGGTCAATGCCGGAGTACCTCGCAGATCGCAACGAACAGGCTCGTTGCAGTACCCGCTGGCGACGCCGCTGGCTGACCCTGCGAGTTACGCCAGCCTTGCTGTACCACGTCGACGCGGGACGACAGATGCGGTTGCTTCGGCAGCAGCGTGTGACAGCTCGGGCAGGACGTCCCCGTAGTACTTGGCGGTGAAGTGGGGGCTGGAGTGGCGGAGTCGGTTAGAGATGATCTTCATCTGGACGCCGGCGGCGAGTCCCATGGTGGCGGCGCCGTGGCGGAGGTCGTGAAGTCGGATCAGTGGTAGCCCGGCTTGCGTGGCGAGGTGGTGGAAGTGGTCGGTGACGTCGGCAGGGTGGAGCCGACCACCGGTGGGCGTGGTGAACACGAGCCCGGTGGTGGTCCAGGCAGCACCGGCGGCGAGGCGTTCGCGGTTATGGCTGATGCGGTGGGCGCGTAGCACCGCGACGGTCTCGGTGTCGAGAGCGACCGCGGCCTCACTGTCGGTGGTTTTCGGTGTATCGATAGCGGTGGCCCAGCCGTGCTGGACGAGTTGCCAGCGGACGGTAAGGGCGGCTGCGTCGAGGTCGAGGTCGTCCCAGTGCAGGCCGCATGCTTCGCCTCGGCGTAGCCCTGTGAAGGTGATGAGGTGGTAGAGGGCGTAGAGCCGGTCGTTCGCGTCGTGGGCGTGGTCGAGGAATCTGCCGGTGTGTTCGGGGGTCCAGATCATGACGGGGCTGGGGGTTTTGCCGGTGTCGCGCCAGGTGCGGATGCGTTGGTCGGTCCAGATGGTGGGCTTGGGTGGTCGGGCTGTTGGTAGTTCGATCATGAGGGCGGGGTTGGTGTCGATGTAGCGGTGGCGGCGCATCGCGTCGTTGAGGGCTTTGCGCAGGGTGGCGTGGATGACGTGCAGGGTCCGGTTGCCGACGATCCGCTGGTTCTTGACCTGGTCGCGTTTGGCGGGGTCACGGCTGGCGCGCAGGGTGGCGATGGTGGTGTTGCGTTCGGCGATGGCGTCGTACATGGCGTCGATGTGGCCGGGGCGGAGCCGGTCGATGCGTAGGTGGCCGAGGTGCGGGATGAGGTACAGCCGGATGTGCCCTTCGTAGGAGCGCAGGGTGCCGGTCTTGATGTTCTTGCGCCCGGCGAGCCAGTCGGTCAGGTACGCCTGCATGGTCGGCAGCTCGGTGGGGGTGATGTCCAGGTGCAGCGCCCGCCGGATCTGGTCCGGGGTGGGCATGGGCGCGCCGGTCTTGACGGCGGTTTCGATCAGGTCTCCGGTCTTGACGGTGGTGTGCGGGTCGGTGGGGTCGGGGACGGCGAGCACCGCGCGGATGCGGTCCAGGACGGCGTCGGCGTCGGCCTGGGTGGCGTAGGGGCCGTGGCGTAGTGGGCGTCGGGTGCCGTCGGCGCGGGCGGGGACTTCGATCTGCCAGTGCCAGTGGCCGTGGGTGCGGGACCAGCCGCCGCCGGGCCGGCGAAGCTGGGGACAGGAGCGTCCCAGTCGCCGGCCCGTGACGCTGTCGCGGCAGCCGCAGCGTTTGAAGGTGGATCCCTTCACTCATCGTCTCCTGGATGCTTCGTATGGTGCCGCCAGCGGTACCGGGTGGAATCCGCTGGTGGCGGGGTCATCGCATCCACGCTCACCTTCGCGTCGGCATCAAGTCGTCGGTGGTCGTCGGTCGAAGCGGGGTCCCCGACCAGCAGGAGCTGAAGAAGGCTGGCAACCGGGACGATGATGCGGCTGCCGGCCCGGATCAGCGGTACGGGGAACTGGTCGGTGGCCGCGAGCCGGTACGCCTGGGATCGGCTGATCCCGAGCACCGATGCGGTGGTGGCCAGGGTGGTGGTCACGCCGAGGGCACGGATGCGCTCGATCGTCCACACCTCCCCGACGCAGGGCGCGGTGGTGGTGCTGTCAGTCGTGGTGCGGGTGGTCTGGTCAGCGTGATTCGTTGGGCTGTTCATGATCAGGGTTCTCCTGGTTATGAGATGGATGGGTGTGCGGTAGGAGCGGGGTAGCCCCGTCGGGGTCGACCGGCGCAGGGGTGGCTGCTCCGCCACCGTTGCGCCGCTCCGGTGACAGAAGCGGTGGCGTCGGGTTGGTCGGCACGGCCGGGCTCACGATCAGCTCGGGTGGTGCCGACGACTCGACCTTGAGGGTCTTCAGGAGTTCGGACACTCGTGTGTTGGACACGGTGTGACCGGCTGCGCGGAGGGCTTCGGCGAGCGCCGCCCGGGTCAGTGCCTGCCCGTCCGCGGTGAGCCGGTTCCGAATGTTGCGCGCCGCCGGCAGCAGCTCGGCCACGTCGCCGGGCTGCTGCGCGGACGGTCCCCGGTCCGCTCGCCGCTGCCGGTCCCGTCCGCCACGTCTACGGCCCGCATCTGCTACGCGGACGGTCCGGTTGATGCTGGACCGCTCCTCCGTCGTGAGGGCGGACCGGGTCGCCTCGCCTGGTCCGCCGTCCGCCACGGTCCGCCCTGACTCACCCGGCTGGTATCCCAGCACCGCCACGGCAGGGGCGGGCGTGGTGGTGCTGGTGCGGCCGAGGGCGATCTTGACCATGACGAGGAATCCGAGCGCGGGTACGGCGGCGGCGACCCAGCCGATGATCGAGGGTTCGGCCTCGACGACCTGCGCCGCCAGGGACAGGGTGACCGCGCACGCCAGCACTGTGGCCGGGATGACCGTGGAGGTGTGGGCGCGTTTGCGGCGGCGCAGTTCCAGTCCAGAGGCGATGGACATCAGTTCCAGGACGATCGCGTCGGCCCAGGCCAGCCAACCGGGCTGGTCGTGCGCGGCGGCCACGTTGTGGACGTGGGTGAAGCTGGCCGCCCCGGCCGCGCCGCCGATGGCCAGCATGATGACGACCTGGACGACGCCCTCCACGCGGCTGCCGCGCGGACTGCCGTCCGGGTCAGGGACCGGTGCTGTCGTGGCCCATCACCTCCTCAACCCTGACCGGCGTTCCGGTCCGTCCGCCAGCGGTAGGCGGCAGAACCGAGCAACGGACCGACCCGGCGTCGGACAACAGTCGGGACGGGGACCGGACACCGGTCGCGGACCGCCCAACGCGGACGCCGGACCGAGAAGTGGTCCGCCGCTGTGGGAGCGGACGACTGGTGCTCTCACGGATCTGTCAGCGCCGACCGCGCTGCTCACGACAGATCCGTGACAGACGCCGGCCGTTGATGTCCGCTGCGCAGTGGAGGTACTGCCCACGGCCGTCGTGCCGTCGCCGATCACGCGGCCTCACCCGCGCGGCTGGAGACATCAACGGCATACCCGGCCAGATCCGCTAGCCGCAGCCGCTGCCCTTCCCGGCCGGCCATGGCCCACACCGCCTCTGCTGGGCCCAGGCCGGCCGTCGCGGCGTGGTCGCGGGCCCCGGTGGCGACCGGCACCGCCAGCGGCACGTCGGCCAGCACGCGGCGTAGGTTGCGCTCGCGGGCGGCCGAGGGCAGCCAGAACAGCACCGGCCACGCCCGCTCGATCGTGCCGAACAGCTCCTGATAGCCGTCCACCTTGCCGGCGAGGATCGACAACTGCTCGGCCCCGGTGTCGTACTCGACGAAGAACGGCACCTCGACATCGTTCTCGACCCACCGGCCGTAGCCGTCCGGGCGAACCCTCGGCTGATACGCCCGCACCAGCCCCGGATCCTTCCGGCTGGTGAAGGTACCGGCGCGCTGGCACACCACCTCCGGCAGCCACTCCAGCAGGCCGGTGCCCGGGTGGGTGCGGGCGCGCCCGGCCAGGTCGGTGAAGAACCCGTTCACTCCGAGGCGGTGGGTGAGGCTGCGGGTCGAGGTCCAGCGCCGCCGCTCCACCCGGGCATGGTCGCGCCGGGGTGGGCGTTCGTCCCGGCTGGCCGCGACGACCTCGGCACCGAGTTGGTCGATGACGTAGTGGTACGGGTACGAGCCGCCGTCGGCCCGCTGCGGCCGGAACCGAGCGACGAGGCGCAACCGGTACAGCGTCCGCAGCCGCCGCTGACAGAAGTCCAACGACGGGAACAGAGCGTTCGCGAGCTGGAACGACGTCAGCACGCCGTGGTCGTACAACCAGCTCAGCAGCACACGGTCACGGCCGGTCAGTTGGGACTGGACCCGAAGGACCGGATCATCCACCGGCTACCACCTCCTTCCCGGTATGGAATGCCAGCCCCAGGGGGAGAGACCCGAGACCAGGCAGGGTCTGTCGCAGGACAAGGCTCCAGCGCTGACAGACGGGCTGACCTGCGGTGTGAGAGGAAACAGGGGGTCGGTTCGGGGGTCCGGCTGAAGACTGACGTCAACGCTGACGCCAAGCCCGACCCCCGAACGGGGATCAAGCCGGAACTCATTACTGCCAATGCCTACGGCAGTTGTTGGAGGTGTCGACGGAAGCACGAGAACTCCTTGGTTGAGGTGTGGATGTGGTGCTGATGGGGTGGTCGGGTCACCACAGCGCCGCCGGAGCGGAAAGGCACCGGTGAGATGCATCCCGGCGCCGCCCCTGCCGTGGTCGCCGTCAGCGGCGCACGCCTGCCGGCCACCGGGAGCACCGGCGAGACGAATGGCCTTTGGAAAGCGCGGAGGTAGCCGGTGGCGGGGTGGGGGCTAGCCTCTTGGGTCATGTCCGACCCTGCGCCGCGTCCCTTGCTGTTCCTCGACGTGGACGGCACCCTCATCCCGCTCGGAACACCCACGGCGGCTCAGCCGGGCATGCCGCATGGTCACACCCCGGCACCGGCCCTAACGGCCGACGCCCATCCCCTGCTGCACAAGGTCAATCCAGAACACGGCCGCCGACTGGAGGCCCTCCCGTGCGATCTCGTGTGGGCGACGACCTGGATGAGCGACGCAAACGATGTACTCGCACCCCTGCTCGGGCTGCCGCCTCTGCCCGTCGTGGACTGGCCCGACTCCGACGAGGTGGGCGTCCTGCACTGGAAGACCCGTTGGCTGGTCGAGTGGGCGCAGGGACGCCCCTTTGTCTGGGTCGACGACGAGATCTCCCACGCCGATCAACAGTGGGTGTCGACTCATCACCCCGGTCCGGCGCTGCTGCATCGGGTCGACCCACGTCGCGGGCTGACCGAGCACGACTTACAGTCATCGAGAGCTGGCTCAGGCGGGCGCGGTAGAGCGAGCTGCACGTCGTCGCAGTCGCCGTGCTGGGGGGACTGTCTGGCCCCTCAGGACCAACGCTGGGAAGCGGTGCGCCGGAACGGCGACCGGGAGCTGACTGAGCTGCTCTACGGGGACGGAACGTTCGGTAGCAGGTCGTCGTCGCGTCCGGTCTGGGGTAGCCCAGCGGCAGCGGCGATGGCCTTGACGGCCTCGTTCAGTCCGGTGGTCTCGGGTAGGACGAGTTCGTCGGGCCAGCCCAGGACGTCTTGGGCGGCGTACCAGCCGCTCATGTTCTCGGCGGTGAACTCGCTGGCCTGCGGGCGGGTGAGGTGCCGGCGCAGGGTCTCGGCCAGGGACACATCGAGGTAGCAGAACAGCGACCGGCCGCGGTGGTCGTCCCGCATGGCGGTCAGCGCGCTGCGGTATCGGCTGGTGTGCATGATGCCGTCCAGCACTACGTGGTAGCCGTGGTCCAGCGCGAACCGGACGGTCTGCGCGATCAGCGCAGGCGCGATGCCGCCGGGCAGGTCCCGTTCGCGCAGCAGGATGCGGCGCAGGTAGTCCTGCTCGACCAGGGCGCAGCCCCGGCCGTGTCGGCGTCGTAGCTCGCGGGCGATGCTGCTCTTGCCGGAGCCGGAGTTGCCCCGGATGCAGACGAGGATCGTGTCCGGGCTGCCAGTGGGTTCAGCGAACACGATCCCTCCTCGGATTCACTTTCTATGGACGGTGAGGCTGAGGGCGGCGACGGCCAGCTGGGTGAGGTCAGGAAGTTGGTCCTCGCCGAGGGTGACGCCGCGCAGGTTGTCCAGCGGCGTCTTGAGACCGTGGAGCCGGCTGCCCCGCAGGTCGGTGCCGTCGAGGTGGCAGGAGTCCAATTCCAGTCCGGCGAGGCCACATGACCGCAGCGCGACGCGCGGTAGTCGGCAGGACGACCACGCGCCGTTGGTAAGAGTGCAGTCGGTGAACGCGACCGAGCCGGCAGCGGTGACACGCTGAAGGGTGGCGTAGTCGAAGCGGCAGCCGTCGAACAGGACATCCTTCAGGCGCACGTCGGTGAGTCTGGTGCCGGTGAACCGGGAGCCGGTGATCGCGCACCGTTCGATGGTGATGCCGGTCAGGGTCGCGCCGGAGAAGTCGGTGCGGGTGATCTCGCAGCCGTAGAGGCTGCCGGCTTCCCAGGTGCTCTCGCTCAGGTCCGCGCCGGTGATCATGCTGCTGCGGATGCTGTTGTCCTCAAGGTGCGAGCCGCGCCACGCGGCGCCTTCGATGAGGGCCTCGGTGAGGCGGTCGGCGAGGTCCATGGTGGTGTCGAGGTCGTCCGGTTCGAGGTCCGGCAGCAGGACCTTCACGTCGCCGATCGTGGTGGTGCGCATGTGTCCTCAACCTGTGTGGGCGCGGGGTGGGCACGCCACCCCGCGCGTCCCTGGTGCGGGCTACTTCTTCTTGTTCCAGTTGTCCCAGCCGGGTCGGCTATCGAACTTTCCGCGGTTGTCCCAGGTGGGGCGGTTGTCGAACTTCGCCGCGTCGATTGACGCTACCGACCGTTCCGGGTCGACGCCGAGGCGGGCGAGTTGCTCGGGTGCAGCGTTGATGAGGGTCGCGAGGGCGTTGGTCATGGTGCTCCTCCTTGAGGGGTGAAGTGCTCTGCAGCGGCGCGGACGAGGGCCTGTCGGGTGGTTCGGCAGTAGGTCGTTTCCCGGGCGGTGAACGTCGCGTGCTCGAAGTAGCGGTTGCCGGCCTGAGCGCCACGGCAGAAGTCGTAGAAGGCGCAGTGGTCGGCGCAGTCGTTGAGGGCTGTTACGAACTCGGCGACGTAGTCCAGGTCCCCGGCGCGGGCGAGCATGGCGGTGATCGGCTGGTGGAGGACGTTGCCGGCGATGAAGTCGCCGTATCGCGGCTCGGTGATACCGAGCAGCTCCGGTGACAGCAGGGCCACCTGCCCTTCCCACGAGACGGTCGGGATCGGCTCGTACGGGGCGTGGTCGACGTGTCCGGCTCGGGTGGCGGCAAGGTAGTCGGCCAGCCGGTCCATGTCGCGGATCCGCAGCGGGCTGCCGCCGACGCGACGTGCGATGAGGCGCTGCCAGAACCGGTACGCGGCATCCTCGGACACCGGCGCCCGGTCGGCGCCCTCCTGCTCTTCGATGTTGAAGCCCACCGACTCACAGCCGGGCAGGCCGGTGAAGAAGTTGACGAGGGATTCCGCGTAATCGATGGTTTCCGGTGTGACCACACAGATCACCGAGTAACTCAGCCCTGCATGGGCCAGGGTCTGCATGCCGCGCAGGGTTCGGGCATCGGTCGGGTTGCCGGCCCGGTCGAGGCGGTTCCGGTTCAACGCACCCGGTCCGTCGATGCTGACCCCGACCTCGAACCCGTAAGCGGCGAACAGCTCGCACCACTGTCGGTTGATCAGCGTCGCGTTGGTCTGGATCTCGTGACGCACCATCCCCGCGCGCCGCAGCTCCTCGAACGGGGCCAGCAGATCCCGGAACACCCCGATGGGTGTGGCGGTGGGCTCGCCCCCGTGCCACACGACACTCACCGGATGACCGCTGTGCTGCTGCGCGATCGACTCGGCACAGGCCTGCGCGACCGCGCCGCTCATGAGGCGGAGGGATCGTCGGTCGGGCAGGTAGCAGTAGGTGCAGTCAAGGTTGCAGAAGCTCGTCGGCTGCACGACCAGGGTGTGGAAACTGCCGGCGACCGCCGGCTGGCCGGTGGCGTTGATGAGGCCGATGCCGTTCACGAGGAGGCCTCCTCGATGCTGGCGGCCGTGGTGGTGCTGACGCGGTAGGCGTGGGTGTGGCGGGCGGGCCAGCCGAGGAATCGGTCGAACATGTCGGCGGCGCTGCCCGTGACGCTCGGGTTGAGCCGGTGCAGGTCGTCGATCGCGTCGTGCAGGCAGCTGGCCAGGTAGAGGAACAGGCTCACCGGCACTTCTCGGTACTCGGCCAGGAGCGCGAGCTTCGCCGCGCCGCAGGGCCACGGCTGCCCGCACCGGCGGCACAGCCACAACGGACGCATCGGCAGATGTTCCACCTCGGCCGGCGCGAGCCGGTTCGCCGCGAAACGGCGCTGTGGCCCGGTCACCGGCGACCGCCCTCGCGGGCTTGCTGCTCGAACAGCCGACGCCACACGAAGGTCAGCAGCGGCGGATCAGCGGGCCACACCTGCCCCGGCGAGGTCGTCCGCCTCGGCTCTGGGCACCGGGACTGGCCGGCCATGGCGTTACGCGAGACGTACACCGTCATGCCGCCACCCCCACCAGGGACGATGAGCGGCGGGCTCGCCGGGGGAAGGGCGAGCCCGCCGCCGCACCGCGGCGGCTGGGAGCAGACCGCCGATCACCCACCCACGCAGCCCTCATGGCGGTACGCAGGCGGGGAAAGCGTCGAGACAGGTCGCTCCCGGACGGGCCGAGCCAGCGGCCCCAGCCGTGGTGTGGTGCGCCGCTCATCGATCCCTCCATCTGCAGCTCCCTGTCAGTCATCCCGACACCGGCATCGACACGCGCCGGTGATCCGAGGTGAACTGAACGTAGGGGCGGTCCGTCCGGAGGACCGGGAAAATCCGTACCGGGTCCGGCAGGCTTCAGCGGGCAGGGTGATGGTGTGCGAGGGATGACGGACGACATGACGATCGGCCAGCGCGTCGCCTTCTACCGGCGTCGACGAGGGCTATCCCAGGAGGTGCTGGCCGGTCTGGTCGGCAAGACGCAGGAGTGGCTACGCAAGGTCGAGACGAACCGGGCCGACCTGGACCGGCTGTCGGTCATACGCGCCATCGCCAAGGCCCTCGACGTGTCCCTCGGCGACCTGATCGGCGCCCCGAGCCTGTTCGAGTGGTCGGACGACTCCGGACGCGAAACCATCCCGGCCTTGCGGGCCGCGCTCCACGACTACCGCCACCTCGCGCCGACGCTGGCCAGCACGGGGGACGTCGAGGCCCCCGCCCTGCGCGAGATCGAGAACGACGTCGCCGAGATCTGGACCGCCTACCAGCACTCGCGGTACGGCACCCTCGCCCGCCGACTGCCCTACCTCATCCACGACTGCCTCACCGCCACCGAGGCGTACGACGGACACGACGGCCAGCGCGCGCACGCGATGACCGCCTACGCCCACCAGCTCGCCGCGTTGTTCCTCACCAAGCTCGGCGAAGGTGACCTCGCGTGGACCGCCGCCAGCCGAGGTCTGGCCGCCGCCAACGCCAGCCACGATCACGTCGTCATCGGCTCACTCAGCCGCTCCGCCGCGCACTCGCTGGCATCCATCGGCGAGTACACCCAAGCCCGCGGCCTCGCCGCCACGGCAGCGCAGTTCCTGGAACCACGGCTCGTCAAGCCGACTCCGCAGCTGCTGTCGGTCTACGGGAGCCTGCACCTCGTCTGCGCGCTGGCCGCCGCCCGAGACGACGACCGCGCCTCCGCTGACACCCACATCGCCGAGGCCGATGCCGCCGCGCAGCGGCTCGGCGCCGATGGCAACCACGTGTGGACCGCGTTCGGGCCGACCAACGTGTCGATCCACAAGACGACCGTGGCGATGGAACTCGGCGACGTGCAACGCGCCATCGCCATCGGCGCCTCACTCGACACCAGCACCGTGCCCGTCGAGCGGCAGGTTCGCCACGCCATCGAAACCGCCCGAGCCCTCGCCCGCTGGAACCGCATCGACGACGCGCTCACCGCACTCCTGGACGCCGAAGTCATCGGCCCCGACCAGGTGCGCTACCACCAGCTCTCCCGCGACCTCGTCCGGGACATCCTCACCCGCCCCCGACCACCACGACTGGCCGTCGAACTCAGCGACCGGATGGGCGTCCGGTCGGGAGGGCCGCGCTGGTAGCCGGGCTCAGATCAGCCGGCTCGTGTAGCCAGCCGCCACCAGGCGCTCGAACGCCGCCCGCACCTCGTCCGGAATCTCCTGCGGGATCGCGAACCCGCGCTCCGCGTACACCTCGATCCGCTGCGTGTCGCCTACCAGCATGTCCACCACCCGCCGCGCGTCACCGATGCTGCGCACGTAGTCGTCCAGTTCGAGTGGGTTCGAGGCGCACACCACATCGACCTCGGGCCACATCAGCCTGCAGGTGGCGTAGGCCCGACGCTGCTGGTAGGGCCGCGACATGATCAGCACCGACTTCACCGGGATCCGGTGTTCGGTCAGGAGCTGACGCGAGTACTCCAGATTCTGGGCGGTGTTCGTGGCACGTGGCTCCACGAGAATCGCTTCCACAGGTACGCCCTGCTCGATGGCGTACTCGCGGTAGTGCACTGCTTCTCCACGCGGGAACCGCTCGACGGTCGTCGGGGCGTTCGCGCCGGTGAACACGATCCGTGGGAACAGGCCCTCGCGGAACAAGCGCGTCGCGATGACAGCCACGCCGAGGTCATGACTGCCCAACCCGATCCCCACGTCGCACGGGCGCAACTCGTGGCGCATGTCGTGGTAGCGCCAGAGCGTCTCCACGTCCGCCCGGATAGCGTCGGAAATCGCCTCGGCAGGTACCGCCGCATGCCGGTTCATCAGCACCTACCAGTTCGGTCCGCGCTGGGTTCCCTCATGCCGCCAGCGTAGGGGTAGCAGCGCAGCACGACACCGCTGACTCCAGCACCACGCCGCTGGCCTGCTAAGGATCAGGAGGTTGGCGACGGTCGGGCTCTCGTGAGGTGGTGCGGTCAGGATCCGAGCTCGACGAGGCGACGCCTGCCGGTTTCGCCCGGGACCTGCCATACCTGCTCGTCCGGCCAGTGGCGATACAACAACTGCTGCGTGGTCGTGGCGAATGCGTTCCGCAGTGGCTCGTGGAGCAGGTCGGCCCGCAGTCGTTCCTCCCGCTCGGCGTCCTGAGCGATCAGAAGAACCGCCCCGACCGGCACCAGCCTGCCCGCACGCCGATAGCCGGCCAACAGTCCACCCAGCCCTGACGCTGGCCGCTCGTGCTCGGCGACAACGTCGCCGATTGGGCCACGGTCGACGTGTACCAGGAACCGCAGGCAACGCCCGTCCTGCAGCCAGACGCCGTAGCCGTCGGCCCGCAACTGCGCCAGGTCGTGCTGGCGCAACCACGCCGAGGTCTCCATCGTCGCCAGCCACTGGAACAGCTCGCACCGCCCCGGGTCGCGTCGTGACACCTCCACCAACGGCAGAAACAGCAGAGCATCCGCCGCGCCGGGAGGCCGCTGACCCAACCGCAACGGAACCGGCCGCCCCGACGCCGTCAAGGCGCGCCGGAGCACCTCTGTCCCCTCGGGGGTGACCCCGTACCACCAGGTGTGGGTCCGGTCCTCCGGCGAGCGCTCGCGGCGCACCAGTCCCGTCTCGTGCAGCCACACCAGATCCCGGTGACCCGTCAACCGCGACACCGCGCAGACAAGCGCCACGTCCAGCGTCGACGCGGAGCCGTGCTGCGCCAGGTACGACAGGATCCGCCACCGCCGCGGGGACAATCGCCGCGTGGCACCCTGGTCACCCATTCTCCGATGATCCCTCCGGCCCCGACAGTCCAACATCCTGTTTCCCGCAGTCGTGACAGAAAGTGGTCGATGTTCCGGCTGGGAGATCGGTAGCCGGGATCGCCGTGACCGGAGACAGCGTTCGGCGTGAGCCGTTGGGCGAGGCGTCGGCGGCCCGTGCGAGCACCCGCATACCCAAACCGTGGTTTTGGGGCCGATTTTGGAGATCACTGTTCAGTGAATCAGCCGAAGAGCTGAGGACAGAAAGCGCGACACGGTCAAATCGGGCCGCCATTAGTTGATCTCCACGATCGGCACCGCACTGCAGCGCTGACCCTTCGGAGGCGCGCGACAAGCCCGTCCCGATTCGGCGATAACACGCCACGCACCAATCGGATGATTACCTTCAGTAACGACACTAGAGGGATCGTTGCCGCGTCTTGCTTCAGGAACGGGCTATGCGCCGAGGGCGAGCCCGTAGGGTCGGTCGCGTGGCCGAGACGCAGACCGAACCGGACCTCTCCTACATCGCCAGCGTGACGCGGGTCCGCGCGGCGGCCGGTGTACTCCTCCGCGATCAGACCGGCCGGGTGCTGCTGGTGCACCCGGCCTACAAGGACGTGTGGAAGTTCCCGGGCGGAACGGTGGAGCCGGACGAGTCCCCCGCGGACGCCTGCACGCGCGAGATCCGGGAGGAGCTGGGCCTGTCGATACCCGCAGGGGCGCTGCTGTGCGTCGACTGGGTGCCGGTGAGCCCGCCGTGGGACGGAGGGCTCATGTTCGTGTTCGACGGCGGGGTACTGACAGCGGACCAGATCGCGGCGATGCGCCTGTGCCCGGACGAACTCGACGGCTTCGAGTTCGTCGAGCCGGAGCGCCTGGGCGAAGTGTTGATCCCCCGGTTGGCTCGGCGGTTTGCCGCGGCGGTCGCCGCGATTGGGCGGGGTGGCGTCTACCTCGAAGACGGAACCGTGCCTACCTCCGCATAGCGAGCCGCATCGAATCGTCGGCAAGGCACGGGGCGCGCCCAGCCGAAGTGACCCCTCTCGGCCGGACACCTCGAATTGCGGTAGCCGGTCGTATCCGTGTCCGTGTCCGTGTCCGTGTCCGTGTCCGTCAAGCAATGCCGTGCGCTCGGGCTTCGCTGACCAAGTGCGCGGCCGTGGCGCGCATTGTGGCCTCCTGGTGCGGGCGTACCCGGTTGTGGAACCAGTCCGGGATCGAGGCACCGCTCTGCCGGAACTGCAGAATCTTGTCCTGCACGGCGCGGCAGTCACCGATCGTGACGGCAGCGGGGTTAGTGAGCCCTCGCCGCCACAGGCTCATGACCTTCCCCTCGGCGCTGGACTTGCTGGTAGCGGTATCAAGGTTGGACCGAGTCATCTCGTAGAGTTCTTTGATCAGGGACAGCTGAGGGACGAGGACCGCGATGAGCGCTTCCACGACGCCCATCCGGCCGACGACCGCGATGATTGTGGATACGCAGAGTAGGACGACGATCGCCCCGGTCAGAGTGGCGGCCCATGCGCGATGTGCGGTTGATCCCCAGCCGAGGTTGCTGTTCTGGCAAATTAGGACGTTCATCGGGTACGGCACGGTACCGGTGTCGGGATACCAGTCCCGAAGGTCACTGCGGTCGCTTTTGTGGCGGGTCGCTGCGGTGGCGATGATGGTCGTGGTGGGCCGGTCGACACAAAGTTCGTTCCAGTTCAGGCCGAACAGCATCACGTCGAGTTCTTCCTGGACCGAGGACGCCTCTTTGATTTTGCGCTTCTCGCGGGCACCGCCCAAGACGCTGACTGACAGCAGAACGAGGCCGGTGATGATGCCGATCGACGTGCGCCAGGGAGGAAGAGCGAGCGCGGCGGCAACGCCGCCGACGGCGCCGACCGCGGTGATGAGAAGACGGGTCCCCTGGATAGTCTTGGCGTCGGAGTAGAGCCGTCGCTGGGCGGCCAGCAGAGTCAGTGCCCGCTCACTGTTCTGGGCGTTGGTGATACTCGAGTTCGCGGCGGTCATCTGCTCTCGTCCTTAAAGATCGTCGGCGCGCTGCTAGGGCCGGGGCATGCGCCAACCGAAGAGGGTTTTCCAGGTTTCGACGGCGGAGCGGTCCTTACCTGCGTTCTCCAGCAGGATGGCTTCCTCGCAGGTGTGTTGCCAGCCTTGCAGGGTGGCGGCCAGCTGCTGCCGGTCGGCGTGGTTTAGGGCGCTGTTGACGTCGGGGCCGAGGCCGGCCGGGTCTGGCCAGTCGTCGGTGATCTGCTCGGCAGCCGAGGCGAGGAACCAGCGGATCTCGTCGCGGTAGCGGCCGAATGGCGGTCGTACCAGTTCCAGGGCCATCACCTCGATGAGGAAGGCCGGGGCGATCGGGTCGCCGGCCTCGCGGTTGATGCCCTTGACCATCTTGACGAACGGCACGAACTTGCCGCCGCAGTCCTTGTTCTTCGCGGTCACCATCTCGGCGTGGATGTTCGGATCGGTGGCCATCCAGCCGCTGCCGGACGGCATGAGGTAGCCGCCACCCGCACGGGCGAAGACCGGTGCGATCTCGTAAGAGGCGACGTCCTCGCCGGCGTACTCGACCAGGGCGACGTAGTCGTCGCCGGTGACGTTGGACCAACGGGTCCGCAGAACCTGACACAACGCGTTCACGGCGGCGGTGCCCGTACCGTCGGCGAGGTGGCCTTGCGGACCGTCGCGGTCGATGACGATGAAGATGTCGACGTCTTTGAGCTTCTTGGTCTTGGTGTGCCGGTCGTAGCTGCCGGTGAGAAAGTCACCGGTGGTCGTCCAAACACTCTTGACGTGATCGCGGATCAGCCGGTGGCGCGACTTGGCGAGGTCCTGCTCGGCAGGACCGATCTCCAGTTTTTCTTTGAGCCCGTCGAAGGCGTCATCGATGTAACCCATTACAGTGGTCGGCTCCGATCGTGAGGTCTACTTGCTGGTGAGATAGCGCAGGCCCGCGCTGCCGTGCGGTGCTCCGGCGAGCGTCCCGAAACTGGACGAACGCATGCCGTCGGTGCCGGCTCGGCTGCCGGGTGACCAGCCGGGCTGCGGGGTGCGAGCGGTGCGGAACGTCACGAAAAGCCGGTAGGTGGTGCCGCGGGGCACGGTGCCGAGCTTGGCAAGGTACCTGGCCAGGCTGGCGCGGTCTGCGGTGAAGGTCTTGTCGGCCACGCCGGTGCTGGTGTAAGTGACGGGGAACTCCAGAATTGGGTCGACCACGCCGCTGGGCCGGTGGCACTCGAGCACCACCGTGTCCAGAGATTGTTCGGCGATCCAGGCGCTGATCGCGCTCTCGTCCTGGGCCCAGGTGGAGAACAGCCGGGTCGCGTCGATGCCGAGGTGACCGAGAATGTCCGCGATCGAGCCGAGGATGACATCCGCCAGATGGGTGGCGGTGTGAACGATCGTCCAGGTACTGGTCGAGGTCGAGGTGCTCACGACGAACGTCCCAGGGTGTCCAGGGCGGCCAGGTTGACCAGGTTCGGGTGCCCGCTCGCGGTCGCGGAGATGTCGGTGTCGTCGGGTGGCGCCGCGACCGACAGGTGGCCCGATTGCTTGACGGCGGCGGCCAGCGCTGCGGCGAAGCCGGCCGGGTTCGGCAGGTACAGCATCCAGTCCGCGGTGGCGTTCGCGCCGCCCGGCACCGGGTTGAGGTTTTCTTCCACTGCGGTGACGGCGGCACCGGTGAGCACCGTGATGCTGACGTGCAACGGCCCGGTGACCAGCACGGCCGAACCCGTTTCGAGATGACCGGCGGCGATGAGTGCCGGGCCGATCCCGCGCAGCGGCGCCAGCGCCGCCGTTACCATGCCGGCGGAGATCCGACCGGAGACGGTGAGGGTGTCGCTGATCAACGTCGCGACACTCTCCCACGCTGCCGTCGCGGTCCGCTGCGGCGGACCCGCGATAGTCCTAGAACGCTGCATGAGCTCCCTTTCCGGTGGCGCGCCGGGCCGAGGCGACCCGTTCGGCGGTCTGCCGCAGGTCGTCGACGGTCAGCCGGTCGGGCCGCTGGACGGTTTCGAGCCGGCCAGCCATCGCCTCGGTCACTGACTTGCGGATCTGTCGGCCGTCGGTGCCGGCGAGGAGACTCGCCACTTCCTTCAGCGCCGGGTCGTCGGCCACCTCACCCAGGGCGGGGAACGCCGGGGCCATGTCGCGCAGCGTGCCCGCCAGGATCGCCAGGGCGGCCTCGGCGTCCGGCGGGGGAACCTCGACCGCGACGTCGGCCCGCGACAGGAACGCCGCGTCCAAGGCGCCGGTGAAGTTGGAGGTGGCCACGACCAGCAGATGCGGATACCGGGCGGCGTTGTCGTCCAGCGCAGTGAGCACCGCGTCGGTCGCCCGGTGAACATCGGCCGGGTTCGCCGACAACGACGCCTCACTGCGCGCCACGGCCATCGACTCCACCTCGTCGAGCAGGACCACCGTCGGCAGGCCGTCGTCGGCCAGAGCAGGAACGTGCCCGGTCAGCAGCTCGGTCACCTTTTGCTGAGACTGCCCGTGCTCGGCGCTCATCAGCCCGTGCGGGTTCAGCTCGATAAGCCGCGCCCTGCCGGTGACCATCACCGGAGCCAACTGCTGCGCCAGACCTCGCGCGAGGGTGGTCTTGCCCGTGCCCGGCGGCCCGTACAGCAGCATCAGCCCGTGCAGCGCGGTGGCCTCGAACGGCAACTGTCCACGCAGGCGCAAACTCAGCACTGCCCACCGCAGCAGCCGGTCCTTGACCTGCTGGTCCACGATGATGGAATCCCAGGTCCTCGCGTAGCGCGCATGGGGCAGCACCACGTTGTTGGTCACGGTCTCAGCGACGTTCACTCGATCTCCCTCCGCCGTGCGAAGCTACTCTGCAACAGTGCGAAGCGACTTTGCAACTTGCTTTGCCTGCCGGGCGTGTCGAAGGCCCTAGGCTGGGTCCATGGCACGCGGCATCCCATCCTCCCCGAGCGGTCCGACAAATTCAGACGCGTCACCGCCAGCGGACGGCGCACCGGAATCGGTCGGTGAAACGCTGCGACGGGCCCGGCAGTACCGCCAGTGGAGTCTGCGGGAGGTCGAACGCCGCACCGGGCGCCCCAATGCCTATCTCTCACAGATCGAGCGCGGCGTCATCCGCCAGCCTGACCCCGCGGTGATCTGGGAACTGGCCCAGCTGTACGACCTGGATTTCACACTGCTGGCGCAATGGCTGGGCCTGACCGAAGCCCAGGACAGCGCCGCCGGCGACGTCACTAAGAGACTTATTTCCATGATCCTCAACCTCAGCGCGGACCAGAAGCTGCGCGCCGTTGGCCTGCTGGAACAACTCAGCCACAGCGACCGGACGTGACCACCGGCACCCAGGAGGCGGGAGGCACGAGACGGATCCGATGCCCGGGGCCGCCGGACGCCTGGCCTCGGGCAGCCGTGGCGGTGAGCGGCGGGCTGACACGGCTCGCGAAGTTAGGTGCAAGCGCACCAAGGGCTTCAAGCGGCATCTTGATCCAGGCCGGGACGAACCGTCAGTGCGAACCCGTGGGTCCCGATGATCCTGGTGCCCCCCGAGGCTTCGCAGGATTCTTCCGTGGCGGCGTATCCGCGCTCGGCGAACTCCGTCTTGACCTCGGTCCCCTCGCCGTGTTCCATCCGGTTTGGCCATGATCGGCAGCGGAACATGCGGCTTGACTAGCCACTCCGAATCCCTGCCTACGTTCGAGCCATCGGCGCCACCGGCAGCCGCATCGGGCAGGTCGATTAGCCGGTGACGCGCGGCCCCCTTGCCAGCACCATCCACACCTGCCGATGCGGCCAGTGCGGGTGCAGGAGGTCGACGGTGGTGGTACCCCGACCGGCGCGCGCAAAGGCCCGGTCACCAGGTCCGTCAGCAGGTTTCTCCCGGCGGCATGCTGCGCGTAACCAGCACTACGTCGACCGGCACGACCCGGGCGGTAGGCCGATAACCAGCAAGGACCCCGCCGAGGCCAGCGGTGAACTGCTCGCGTTCGGCGATCACCTCACCGACTGGCCCGGATCGACGTGCACGACGTCTTCTACCAGCACTGTTCACCGAAGAGCGACGACATAGGACGCAAAACCGACAAACCACAACCTTAACAAGATCGGCCCATCCCCGGCACCGAACCCATCCGGGAACCACCGCAGCCGATCCGGCAACCACCAACAGGCTCCACCCCAGGCCACCCGACACCGATGGCATCCCTGAACGCTCCGCCACATCCCACTGGCGCCCAACCGGTCCAACGGCTCCCGAGCACCCACCGAGCGACCACCCGCCACCGCCGCATACGAAAAGGCCCTGACCCGGTGTATACCACCAGGTCAGGGCCTTGATCGTTGGTGCGCCGCCAGGGACTCGAACCCCGAACCCGCGGATTAAGAGTCCGCTGCTCTGCCAGTTGAGCTAGCGGCGCTCGTTGGCAACGGGGAGAACCTTAGCACGCCCTCTCAGCCGGGTTCCAATCCGATCCCCGGCTCCCCCCTTCGGTCGAGCTTATGGGGTAAAAGCGGCCAAACGGCCTTCGCCTGAGCGCGAGGGCACGTACGGATTAGCGGTGATGCGGCACGATGTCCGCCAGGTACGCGAGGACAGAGGTGGGGATGGGCATGTTCACGCGGGCCGGGGCGGCGCTGGGGGCCCTCGGTCTGGTGGCGTCGCTGGCGCTGGCGGGGTGCGGCGGCGATCCGGAGCAGGCAAAGTTCGTGGCGGGCAGCGGCCCGACCGCGAGCGCCACCCCGGCCGAGCCGGCGGCGGCGAACGGCCCGCCGTTGCCGGTCGCGCCGGCCGACGGGTCGACGGACCGGCCGGTCAGCGCCGAGATCGGCGCCACCCTGCCGGACGGCGTGAAGGTGTCTGCCGTCACCCTGACGGCGGCCGACGGCAAGGCGGTCGCGGGCCGGCTCCGCGCCGACGGCTCGTCGTGGGTGCCGTCAGCCCCGTTGAAGTACGGCACCCGCTACTCGGCGACGGTCACCGCGACCGCGGCCGACGGCGGCACCCGCGAGGGGCGCAGCACGTTCACGACGATGGCGAAGCCGAAGTCGATGATCGGCTCCGGCCTCTACCTGTTCGACGACAAGGAGTACGGCGTCGCGATGCCGGTGGTCGTCGAGTTCAGCCCCGGCATCCCGAAGAAGGACCGGGCGGCGGTGCAGAAGCGCATGTTCGTCCAGACCGACCCGCCGCAGCCCGGCGCGTGGCACTGGATCGACGGCGGCACCCAGGCCTACTACCGCGCACCGGAGTACTGGAAGCCGGGCACGACGCTCAGCGTCCGCATCGCGTTGGCCGGCATCCCGCTGAGCAACGGCAAGTACGGCAACGTCGACCGGGTCGCGACCGCGAAGATCGGCCGCGCCTTCGAGATGAAGGTCGACAACTCGACCAAGCGGATGACCGTGTACGAGGACGGCCAGGTGGTCCGTACCCTGCCGGTGAGCCTCGGCAAGAAGAAGACCCCGTCCTCCAGCGGCACGATGGTGGTGATGGAGAAGAAGGAGTCCACCGTCTTCGACACCCGCGACGACCCGGACCCGGACAACCGCTACGTCACCGAGATCGACTTCGCGCAGCGGCTCACCTGGGGCGGTGAGTACATCCACGCGGCACCCTGGTCGGAGCACGTGCAGGGGCGCCAGAACGTCTCGCACGGCTGCGTGAACGTGTCGACGGCCCACGCCCGTTGGCTGTTCGGCAAGACGAAGATCGGCGACCCGATCACCGTGACCGGCACCGAACGGCGGCTGACGGCCGGCAACGGCTGGACGGCGTGGAGCCTGAGCTGGTCGGAGTTCGTCAAGGGCAGCGCCCTGCCGGTGCCCGAGGGCGGTGCCGGCTCACCGTTCTGACCAGCACCGGAGCTGTCCACGTTCGGACAGCTCAGCCCGTGTGTTTCGGTTCACCCGGTGCAACGGGTATCAGGTCTGGTGCGTCCTCTGAGAGAGGATGGGCAATCGGCACGACGACTGTGAGGCGACCATGCGAGCTGTCCAGGACCAGCCGACCCGGCGCGGTGGGCGACGCCGTGCGCTCGCGGCCGGGCTTCTCGCCGCGGCGCTGACGCTCACCGCCGGGTGCACCTCCGGTGGCGACGACGGATCGTCCGGGTGGCGCGACGGCGACGGGAACGCCGCGCCCGCCCCGAAGGCCGCCGTCACCATCGTCGAACCGGCCGCCGACGCGAAGGACGTACCGGCCTCGACCGGCATCACCTTCACCGCGAAGGAGTCCCGGGAGACCACCGTCGAACTGAAGGACCCCTCGGGCGCGGCCGTCGAGGGGACGCTCGCCGCCGACGGCGGGAGCTGGCTGCCGAGCGGCGCCCTGGAGTACGGCGCGACGTACACGGCGACCGTCACCGCGACCGGGGACGACGGCCGGCCCGCCACGGCGACCAGCACCTTCACCACCATGGCCAAGCCCGAGAAGCAGGTCCGGATCAGCAGCTTCCTCGGTGACGGCCAGGTGGTGGGCGTCGGGATGCCGCTGATCGTGAAGTTCGGCCGGGCCATCCCGGAGGACCACCGGGACGACCTGCAGCGCCGGATGACCGTCACCGCCACCCCGGCGCAGGAGGGCATCTGGCACTGGGTCAGCCCGACCGAGGTCCGGTACCGCCCGAAGGAGTTTTGGAAGGCGAACAGCACCGTGTCGTACCGGGTCCAGGCCGGCGGACTGCCGCTCGGCGACGGCTGGTACGGCCGGTCCGACCTGACCGTCGACGTCAAGATCGGCCCGTCGCTGGTCATGACCGTGGACAACAGGACCAAGCGGATGACCGTCGCGAAGGACGGCAAGGTGGTCAAGACCATCCCGGTGAGCCTCGGCAAGAAGTCCACGCCGTCGTCGAGCGGCACGATGGTCGTCATCGAGAAGCTCCGGAAGACGGTCTTCGACACGTACGAGGAGCTCGGCCCCGAGGACGGCTACCGCACGAAGATCGACTACGCGCAGCGCCTCACCTGGGGCGGCGAGTTCATCCACGCCGCTCCCTGGTCGGAGGGGCAGCAGGGCAGCGTCAACGTCTCCCACGGCTGCGTGAACGTGTCGATGGCCAACGGCGCGTGGCTCTTCGCCAACACCCGGATCGGTGACCCGATCACGGTCAAGGGCACCGAGCGCAAGCTCCAGAACGGCAACGGCTGGACCGACTGGAACATGAGCTGGGAGGAGTACGTCAAGGGCAGCGCCGTGCCGTACGAGCCGGCGGCGGCCGAGAGCGCCGACCCGGACGTCACCCCGACCCCCTGAGCAATGACGAAGGCCCCCTCCGCGGAGGGGGCCTTCGTCATGCCGGGTGACTGATGGGAATTGAACCCACGACAACCGGGACCACAACCCGGTGCTCTGCCAACTGAGCTACAGCCACCATGCCGCCGCGCCGGTCACCCGGGCGGTGCGGACCAATAATAGCCCCACCCCGGCCCACCCCGTCCAGCGGGTTCGCCGGGACGGAACCGGGCGCTCAGAGCTGCGCGGCGACGGCCTTCGCGCTCTCCACGTCCGGCCCGGGCAGGGGTACGAAGATGGTCCGCCGGTAGTACTCCAACTCCCGGATGCTCTCCCGGATGTCGGCCAGCGCCCGGTGCGCGAGGCCCTTCTGCGGCTGCCCGAAGTACACCCGCGGGTACCAGCGCCGGCACAGTTCCTTGATCGACGAGACGTCGATCATGCGGTAGTGCAGGTGGGCGTCGAGCCGGGGCATGTCCCGGGTGATGAAGCCCCGGTCGGTGGCGATGGAGTTGCCGCACAGCGGCGCGGTGCGCGGATCCTTCACGTGGCTGGTGACGTAGTCGAGGACCAACTGCTCCGCCTCGGCCAGCGTCACCGTCGACCGCCGTACCTCGTCGGTCAGCCCCGACTTGGCGTGCATCGTCGCGACGATCTCGGGCATCGCGTCCAGCGCCGCGTCGTCGGCGTGGATCACCACGTCGACCCCCTCGCCGAGCACGTTGAGATCCGGGTCGGTGACGAGCGCGGCGACCTCGATCAGCTTGTCCTTGCCGAGGTCCAGGCCGGTCATCTCACAGTCGATCCAGACGAGAAGATCTGCCACCGGCACAGCCTACGCGCAGCCCAGCGGCCCGCGCGCCGCGCACCGCTCTGCGGGGCGACCGTTAGGGTTTCCCCGTGCCAGCCGAATCCGTCGCACCGCCCGCTGTCACCGACGACGAACCCGGTGGCCGTACGGTCCGTCGCATCGTCGCCGTGCTGGCGCTGGCCGCCGTGCTGCCGGCGCTCTACCTGCCCGGGCTGGTGCACGACTTCTTCGACCTGAAGATCTACATGCGGGCGATGGACTGGTGGGCGGCGGGGAATCCGCTCTACGACTACGTCCAGCCGGACCGGGTCCAGGGTGCCCTCTACTTCACGTACCCGCCGTTCAGCGCGCTGCTGCTACGCCCGTTCGCGATGCTGCCGCTGGGCGCCACCGTGGCGATCTTCACCGCGCTGACCGGTCTGGCGGTGGTGGTGACCACCCGCTGGCTGGTCGAGCCGGTGATCGCCCGGCACCACCTGCCGCGGGTGTTCGCGCTCACGGTGGCGGTGCTGCTGGTCCTCGCCGTCGAGAGCACCCGGGAGACGATCACCTTCGGGCAGATCAACATGCTGCTGGTGGTGCTGATCCTGGCGGACCTGCTGTTCGCCGTACCCCGGAACAGGCGCTGGGCCGGCGTGGCCGTGGGGCTGGCGACGGCGCTCAAGCTGTTTCCCGGCATCTTCATCGTCTACCTGCTGGTCTGCCGGCGGTGGTGGGCGGCGGCCGTGGCCAGCGCGACGGCGGCGGTCGCGACACTGCTCGCGGCGGCGTTCGCGCCCCGCGACTCCTGGCGGTTCTGGACCCACGAGCTGTGGACCACCGAGCGGGTCGGCCGCACCGACTACACCGGCAACCAGTCGCTGTTCGGGCTGCTGAGCCGCCTCACCGCGCCGCAGGAGCCGGAGCGCCTGATCTGGCTGGCCCTCGTCGTCCTGGTGGCCGGGTACGGGCTGTGGCGGGCGGCGCGGGCGGCCCGCGCCGGGGACGCGCTCACCGGCCTCACCCTCACCGGCCTGGTCGGCGCGCTGGTCAGCCCGATCACCTGGACCCACCACATCTACTGGTTCGTCCCGGCGGTGGTGGTGCTGGTCGACGCGGCCCTCGCCACGTCGGGGGGCGAGCGCCGCCGACTGCTGACGGCCGCCGTCGGCACGACCGTCGTCATCGTCTACGGGGTGGTGTCGTTCCAGGACTGGGGCACCGCCCAGGTGCCCACCGACTCGGTGGGCGAGTTCCTGGTCCGCAACGCGTACGTGCTGATCAGCCTGCTGCTGCTGGTGGGGCTGCCGGTGCGGGAGGGCATGGAGCCCACGTCCAAACGGACAGACTTCCCGAGAAGCCCCGTCCGGCGCTAATCTGGTCTCAACTACCACAGACGACGCTGCGGTAGCACCGAATCCCCCGGTGAGGACGGCCCTCCGTGTCGGCAGCACGGAGGGCCGTCCGCGTCCACCGCCCCGGGCGACCTGCCGTCGCTCAGGAGGTCGGATCGACCGGGACGGCCGGACGCAGCGGCCCCGCGGACGGCTCCTGCCGCGACTCGGGTTCGACCCGCGACGGGCGTTCGGGCCGTGACCGGGATTCGGGCCGCGACGGGTGTTCGGGCCGCGCGGCGCGCGCCGGCCGCGACGGCGAACCCGGCGGAACGGGATCGGCCCGCCCGGCCGGTCGGACCGGCTCCGTCCGCGACGTGGGCGCCGGCGGGGCGACATCCGTGCGGGTGGCGGGTGGCCAGGCGAGCGACAGGTCCACCTCGGACGGCCGCAGCGGCGCGACACAGCGGGTGCCGTCCCGGCCCGACCGGCCGCGCCGGTCGCCGCTCGACGGCCCCGCACCGGACACCTCCGGCCCGCCGTCCGGCCGCTCCACGAGGTCGGCCAGCGTCGCCGGGCGACCGGCGGGCACCGGACCGGCGGCGGTACGGCACGTCGGCACCGGGCCCAGCGCCGGCCGGGGCCGGTCGAGGGGCGCACCGACGGACGCCAGTTGGCGGGCCGGCGCGACCGCGCGGTCACCGTCCCGCGTCGGCTGGACGCCGAGCCCGCTCAGGGACGTCACTCCGAGCCGGCCGGCCAGCACGGGCACCTGGTCCGGCTCGACGACGAAGACCACTTCGCGGGGGCGTACCGGCCGCAGCAGCAGGAGCAGGGCCGACGCCACGAACAGCACCCCACCGGCCAGCAGGCCGGCGGTCACCGGGGCGGTCCAGCCCGCGCGTAGCTCGGCGCGCAGGTCCAGGGTCAGATCCGCCCCGAGCACGGCGCCGGCGAGCAGCGCCGGAATCCCGACGGTCAGCAGCAGCACCCCGGTGAACACCCGCACGATCCGCATTGGCCTCGTCCCCCTCCGTAGCCGGACACCCGGCCGACCTTACCGAGACGGACCGTCCGATCAGGGGATATCCACGGCACCGGTCCCGGAAAGGCGCCGGCCCGCCGGAGGGATCCGACGGGCCGGCACGGCGGTGCGTACGGTCACGCCTTCGGCGCGGGCTCCCGCCGGGTCCGGGCGAACGCCAGCCCGCCGAGCGCCAGGCCGGCCAGACCGGCGACCAGGCCGGCGGCGCCGAGGCCGGTGGCCAGCCCGGTGCCCTCGGCCTCGTCGTCGTCCGCCTCGACCTCGCTCTCCCCGGCGGGGTCGGCCGCCGGCGCGGCGGACGGCGAGGCGGCGGTCAGCTTCAGCACCGGCGCCGGGCTCTCCGGCTCCTCACCGCCGGCGGTCGGCTCCTCGATCCAGCGCACGACGGTGCCGTCCGAGTACGTCTGGAGCGACTTGAAGACCATCTGGTCGATCTTGGGCAGCGGGCCCATCGAGACCGGGAACTCCTGGAACGTACCCGGCTTGATCACGGCGTCCGGGGCGGCGGTCCAGGTCAGCTTCGACACCGCCTCGGTGAGCTGGCTGCCGTGCACCTCCACCGGCTGGTCGAGCTTGCGCTTCTCCACCGCCACGGTCCAGCCGGGGACCGGCATCGTCGAGACCGAGCCGACCGGCGCGTTCTCCGGCAACACCACCTCGACCTTCGTCGTCGACGCGGTGTCGCTCTCGTTCGGCACCCGGAACGCGAGCCGGGCGTAGCCGCCCTGAATCGCCTCCTCCGCGTTGACCGTGACGTGCGCGGACGCGGGCGCGGCGAAGCCGAGAACGGCGGCGGCGACGGCACCGAGGGCGAGGGTGGCGGCGCCGGTTGCGGTACGCCGGAGACGGATCATGGAATGGACACCTTTCTCTACCGGACGGGCACGGTGGCGGTCACCGTGGCCTGGTCGATGTCGGACGTACGGACGGTGACGCGAAGCTGCCACTCCCCCGACGCCGGCAGGTTGATCTCGCCGGTCACGTGGTTGTCGGTCAGTGGCAGCAACGGCACCTCGATCGGCTCGATTCCCGCGGACGGCAGGGCGGCGGTGGCCCGCCACTCCACCACCGGCTGGGGCCGGTTCTCCGGGGTGTACGCGTAGAAGTGGACGCTGTTGTTGCCCCGCTCGGCCGGGTCCACCTCGACCTGGAGCGAGCCCAGCGAGCTGGACAGCGTGGTCGAGAAGTAGCCGCTGGCAGTGCCGGCGGTGTCGGCGGCGGCGGTGCGGGCCGGGGTGGTCTGCACCAGCGTGGCGGTGACGCCGAGCACCACCGCGGTGATCGCCAGCTCGGCCCAGATCGCCCGCCGCACCAGCGCCGGCCGGCCGGCGGCGGTCCGCCGGCGCACCAGCGCCCGGGAGTACGCGGCCACCACGATCACCAGCACGAACAGCCCGATCTTGCCGAGCAGGAGCCGGCCGTACGTGGTGCCGACGAGGGCGCTCGGGGTGGCGACCTCGATCAGCGCCTGGACGACGCCGGCGAGCAGCAGCGCGGACACGGCCAGCGCGGCCCAGCGGGACCAGATCGGCAGGATCGCCCCCAGCTCCCGCTCGTCGGCCCGGCGCAGCAGGAAGACCGCGAGCATGACCAGCCCGCCCAGCCACACCGCCATGCTGCCGAGGTGCACGGCGTCCACCACGACGGAGACCGCCGGGGCGGGTGACGCGGCCGGGTGGCCGGCCAGCGGCCAGGTCAGCAGCGCCGCACCGCCGAGGATGCCCAGGATCACCACGTCGGTGCCGCCGACCGGCCCGGCCAGCAGCGGCCGGAGCAGGAACGCGGCGGCCGCCAGCAGGCCCAGCCGGACCAGGTGGGCCGCGCCGAACATGCTGCCCAGCACCCCGCTGAACCCCTCCCCGGTGACGTCGAACACGCCGCCCCCGGCGGTGTAGGGCACCTGGAGCCACAGCGTCGCGAGGGTGGACACCACCACCAGGCCCAGGCCGGTCCAGGCGAGGCGGGTGGGCCCCCGGCGGGACAGCCGCCGCGGCCAGAGCGCGGCGAGGACCAGCGCCGGGCCGACCAGGAGCAGCAGGCCGGCGTAGCCGACGTACTTGGCGACCTTGACCGCGGCGCCCACGAACGGGTCGGCCCGGTTGTCGTCGCCGGTGTCGACCGGTGGCGGCGAGGGGGCGCCGACCGAGTACGTGAACGCCCCGGAGACCGGGTGGCTGTCGGCCGAGATCACCCGGTAGCTGACCAGGTAGGTGCCCCGGTCGCCGGCCGGATCGACGGGGATCGTGACGACGCCCCCGTCGAAGTCGGGCTCGCCGCGGTCGGCGCGCGAGCCGTCCGGTGCGAGGACGCGGATCTTGCCGGGCACCTTGCGGACGGACTCGCTGAACGTGAGGACGACCTCGGCCGGCGCGTTCGGCACCACGGCCGACGCGATCGGGCTGCTGCTCACCAGCACCGCGTGGGCACTGGCGGGGCCGGCCGGGGCGACCAGCAGGGCGACGAGGACGAACAGGAGACCGGCGGTGGCGCTGAGCCGGCCGAACCAGCGGCGGAGGGCGGCAGTCATGTCGGTCATGCTCGCCCAGACCACCCCGCCGCGCCCAGCCCGGGTCGCCGCGGCAGCAAACCGGCGGCCCTCATCCGCGCCCCGCGGCGACCGCCGGCAGGAACGGGCGGTGGTCGGTGTCACCACTCACCCGACCCAGCGCCCACAGCAGCCCCGCCTGCACCACCGCCGCGAGGTGGCCCACCTCGTGCACGAGGGCGGTGGTGGAGTTGGCGACGTCGACCGCGCTCGTGCCGGCCAGGCACACCGCGAGCACGAGCGCCACCGGGACGAACGCACGGGCCCGCTCGGGCCGCCACGCCGCGAGCGCGAACCCGACGGCGAGGGCGACGTCGAAGGACGCCAACTCCCGGCTGGTGTGCGGGTCCTGCGCCACGCCGAGGCCGGCCAGCAGGACCGGCAGCGCGATCGACAACTGCGCGACCGCCGCGACCGCGACCGCCACCCGCAGGACCTGGCGGCGGGCCCGCCGCACGGCCGCCGGGGCGGTACGCGCCGCGTCGGCGGCGACCGCCGCGAGAACCGGGGCGGTCAGGTCCGGCACGGCCACCGGCTGGACCCGGACCAGCCGGGTCACCTGCTCGGCGCGGGCCAGCCACGCCCGGCACGCCCGGCAGCCCTCAGTGTGTGCGTCGAGCACCGCCGGCGCCGCCTGCGGGTCCTCCCCGTCCAGCCGCGCCGACAGCGCCACGCGTACGTCGTCGCAGTTCATGAGGGGGTAGTCGGGCGGTGCACCGGAAAAGTTCCCGACGTGGCGCAGACCATGGAAGGGCCGAAGGGCCCTCCCGGCGCGGGGCGCTCCGCGTAACCTGGACTGTCGTGATCCCCGCCCAGCGCCACACCGCCGCCGCCGGTCCGGCCGACGCCACCGGCGGGCCTGCGCGGGCCACCGAGTGGGCGCTCGCCGCCCGCGACGGGGATCCGGTCGCCCAGGCCGCGTTCGTCCGGCTCACCCAGGCCGAGGTGTGGCGGTTCGTCGCGGCCCTCGTCGACCCGGACACCGCGGACGACCTCACCCAGGAGACCTACCTGCGGGCATTTCGGGCGCTGCCCGGCTTCGAAGGGCGCTCCTCGGCGCGGACCTGGCTGCTCGGCATCGCCCGCCGGGCCTGCGCCGACCACCTGCGCACGGTCGTCCGGCGGCGCCGGCTCGACGCCCGGCTCACCGCCGACGCGTGGACCGACCGACCGCAGCCCGACCCCGCCGGCCAGCTCGGCGCCGCCGACCTGCTCCGCCGGCTGCCCGCCGAGCGGCGGGGCGCCTTCGTGCTCACCCAACTGCTCGGCCTGTCCTACGCCGAGGCCGCCGCCGTGGAGGGGGTACCCGTCGGCACCATCCGGTCCCGGGTGGCCCGGGCGCGCGCCGACCTGGTCGAGGCGGTCGACGAAGCGCGGGCCGGGTAGGGCCGGTGTCGACGTCACCCGCCCCGGGACGGGAACTTCCGCCGGACGAGGAACGACCAATGACCGTGATCACACCGCGCACCGGCCGCTGGCCCGCCGTACGCCCCTGGGTGGGCGTCGCCGCCCGGCTCGGCCTGGCCGCGGTCTGGCTCCTCGCCGGCGCCTCCAAGGTCGGTGACCTGGCCGCCTCCGGCCGGGCGGTCAACGCGTACCAGATCTTCCCGTACGACGTGGCGACGGTGATCGGCGCCGCGCTGCCCTTCGTCGAGCTGGCGCTCGGCGTACTCCTGCTGCTCGGGCTCGCCACGCGGCTGTCCGCCGGGGTGTCCGTGGCGCTGCTGGTGGTCTTCGTCGCCGGCATCGTCTCGGCCTGGTCGCGCGACCTCGCCATCGACTGCGGCTGCTTCGGCAGCGGCGGCCAGCTCGCCGAGGGGCAGGCCCCGAGCTACCTCCCGGAGATCCTCCGGGACCTGGGATTCCTGGCGCTGGCCGGCTTCCTGCTGATCTGGCCCCGCACCCCGTTCTCAGTGGACGGCTGGCTGACGGGCGAACCCGCGGTGGAGGACGAGGATGAGTAGTGGCAAGGCCCGCCGGGACGCGGCCCGCGTCGTCCGGGAGCAGATGGCCCGGGAACGCCGGCGCAAGCGGACGCTGTGGGTGTCCGTGGCCGCCGTCGCCGTCCTGGTCGTCGCCGGCCTGATCGGGTGGAGTGTCTACTCCAGCCAGCGCGCCGACGAGTACACCGCGCCGCCGGGCGCCAACGACGCCGGCACCGGCATCGTGTACGGCTCCGGGCCGGTCACCATCGACCTGTACGAGGACTATCTCTGTCCCGCCTGCAGGCAGTTCGAGGAGGTCAGCGGCGAGACGATCGACCAGCTCGCCGACGAGGGCAAGGCCCGGGTGGTCTTCCACCCGGTCGCCTACCTCAACCGCTTCTCCACCACCGAGTACCCGACCCGCGCCTCGGCCGCCTCCGGCTGCGCCGCGGCGGGTGGGAAGTTCCGCGAGTTCACCGAGGCGCTGTTCGAGCGGCAGCCGCCGGAGGGTGGCCCCGGGCTGAGCGACGACCAGCTGGTCGACATCGGGGTGGAGGTCGGGCTCGACCGGGACACGTTCGGCTCCTGCGTCCGCGACGACACGTACCACGCGTGGACCGAGCACGTCACCGAGGAGGCCAGCGAGGCCGGCATCACGGGCACCCCGACCATCCTGGTGAACGGGCAGCCGGTCGCCGACCGCTCGCCCGAGGGCATCCGGGCGGCGGTGGAGGCCGCCGGGTGATCCGTACCCTCGTCACCCGCGCCGGCCTGGTGCTCGCCGGTACCGTCGCCGCGACGCTCGCGCTCGCCGCCCCGGCCGCGGCGCACGGGGCGGACGCCCCGGACGGCACCGACTACCGCACCGAGGTCGGCACCGTCACCCCCGCCCGGGCCGGGCTCACCGTCCGGGCCGTGGAGGCCGGCGCGCGCTTGGAGCTGACCAACACCGGGGACCAGCCGGTCGAGGTGATCGGTTACTCCGGCGAGCCGTACCTGCGGGTCGGCCCCGACGGCGTGTACGAGAACCGGCGCTCCCCCGCCACGTACCTGAACCGCACCCTCGCCGGGGACACCCGCATCCCCGCCGAGGCGGACCCGGCCGCCCCGCCGGACTGGCGGCGGGTCGACGGCTCGACGACGGTGCGCTGGCACGACCAGCGGGCGCTGTGGCGGGAGTCCACGCCGCCGCCGCAGGTGCGCGCCGCCCCGGACCGGGAGCACCGGGTCCGCGACTGGGTGGTGCCGCTGCGCGTCGACGGGGAGCCCCTGGAGATCCGCGGCACGCTCGACTGGGTGCCGCCGCCGGATCCGTACACCTGGTGGGTGGCCGCGACGCTCGGCCTGCTCGCGGTGGGCGCGCTGGGGCTGCTCCCGGCCGGCTCGACACCGGGCGGGCGGGCCCTCGCGGTGCTGGGCGGGCTCCTCGTCGCCGGTGGGGCCGCCGGTGTGACCTACAGCGTCGGCCGGGAGCTCGACGCCGGGGCGGACGGGCCCGGCGCGCTGCTGCTGGGGCTGCTCGGCGGTCAGGTGTGGCCGCTGCTCACCGGGCTCGGCGCGATCGCCGCCGGGGCGTACGCGCTGGCCCGCCGCCCCGCGGCGGACTTCGCGGTCGCGCTCGCGGGGGCGTGCCTGGCCCTGTTCGCCGGTGTGGCGAACGCGGCGGTGTTCGCCCGCTCGGTCGCCCCGGTCCCGTGGCCGCCGACCATCGCGCGGCTGCTGGTCACGGCCACCCTGGTCACGGGGGCCGGCGCGCTGGCGGCCGGCGCCCTGCGCCTCCACGCCGCCGCCCGGGCCGCCCGCCCCGCAACCCCACCGCCCCTGCCCTCCGCCGCGGACCATGGAGTTGTGGTGGCAGACGAGACGGACGAGAGAAGCGCCAACCGGGCGCCATGACTCCGTGCTCGCCCCGAGCGGGATCGACCCGGTGGGGTCAGCGGGGGGTGGGGCGGGGAGTGAAACCGTAGGGAAGTTCCAGGCGGTGGCGGGACAGCAGCTCCTCGTCGGCCAGGATGTCGACCGTGGGGGCGTCGGCGACGATCCGGCCGGCGTCCAGGATCACCGAGCGGTCGCACAGCTCCAGCGCGTACGGCAGGTCGTGGGTGACCATCAGCAGGGTCACCGGCAGGGCGCGCAGGATGTCGGCCAGCTCGCGCCGGGCGGCCGGGTCCAGGTTGGACGAGGGCTCGTCGAGCACCAGGATCTCCGGGTGCATGGCGAGCACGGTGGCCACCGCCACCCGGCGGCGCTGCCCGAACGACAGGTGGTGCGGCGCGCGGTCCCGGTGCTCGCTCATCCCCACCGCGGCGAGCGCCTCGTCCACCCGGGCGGCCAGCTCGGCGCCGCGCAGCCCCAGGTTGGCCGGGCCGAACGCCACGTCCTCCGCCACGGTCGGCAGGAAGAGCTGGTCGTCCGGGTCCTGGAAGACGATGCCGACCCGGCGGCGCACCTCCGCGAGCGTCGCCCGGTCCGGACCGACCGTCAACCCGCCCACCGACACGCTGCCCTCGGTGGCGGTGAGGATGCCGTTGAGGTGCAGCACCAGGGTGGTCTTGCCGGCGCCGTTCGGGCCGAGCAGCGCCACCCGGTCGCCGCGCGGCACCGTCAGGTCGACCCCGTGCAGCGCGACGTGCCCGTCCGGGTACGCGTACCGCACACCCTGGACGTGGAGGCTCGGAGTCGTGGGCTGCACGCCTCCGATCATGTCAGGGCGAGCGCGGTGGCGGCGACGGCGGCCGCCAGCGCCGGCACGGTGGCCGCCACCGCCCACTGACCAGCGGTCGCCGCGCCCCCGCCCTGCCACACGACCGGCATCCGCCCGGAGTAGCCACGCGACAGCATCGCCAGGTACACCCGCTCGCCCCGCTCGTACGCGCGCAGGAACAGCGCGCCGACACCGGCGGCGAAGCCGCGCAGCTGCCACACGAAGCGCGGGTCGTCACCCCGGGACATCCGGGCCACCCGCATCCGGCGGGCCTCGCCGACCAGCACCTCGAGGTACCGCAGCATGAACGTGGCGATCTGGGTGAGGATCTGCGGGCAGCGCAGCCGGTCCAGGCCGACGATCAGGTCCCGGGTCGTCGTGGTCGCGGCGAGCAGCAGCGACGCGAGCACCCCCAGGGTGCCCTTGGCGAGGATGTTCCACGCCCCGTACAGGCCGTCCTCCGACAGCCGCAGGCCGAGGACCTCGACCCGCTCGCCCGCGCCGAGGAACGGCAGGGCGAAGGCGAACAGGACGAACGGCAGCTCGATCAGCGACCGGCGCAGCAGCCAGCCGGGCCCGACCCGCGCGGCCGCCGCGACCGCGGCGACCAGCAGTGCGTACGCCCCGAAGGCCCAGAGCGCCTCCCGGGGCGTGGCGACCACGGCGAGGGTGAAGGTCACCATCGCCGCGATCTTCACCTCGGGCGGGAGGCGGTGCACCGGCGAGCCGGACGCCCGGTAGAGCGGGTGGGTGTGGCCGGCGCCCAACGTCGTACCCTCAGCCGGCCCGGCCGGCGGGTGCCTGCGCCGGCTTCGCGCCCTCGGCCCCGCTGCCCTCGGCCCCGCTGCCGGCGGCTCCGCTGTCGGCGGCCGGCGCGCCACGGCGGCGGACCAGCCAGAACGCACCGCCGGCCACGGCGAAGGTCAGCAGGACGCCGAGCACGCCGGAGAGGCCGGTGGAGAGGAACTCGTTGTCGATCCCCGCGATGTCGTAGTCGGCCAGCGGACCGCCGATCTCGTGCTGCTTCTCCTGCTGCGCCGGGCAACTGCCGCCGGTGATGTTGTCGTCGGCGTCGAAGGTGCAGCCCTCCCGCAGCGACGAGTCCAGCCCGTCCGGGTGCGACGAGGCGAAGTTGCTCACCACGCCGGCCAGCAGCAGGGCGGCCAGCAGCCCACCGATGACGAAACCCCAGGACCGCTTCTTCACCGGACACCTCCGACAACGGTGACGGACGCCGGCGTGGCCGGCTTGAGGGCGCGCAGCGCGTACACGAGATCGGGCCGGACCTTCGCGACGGTCACCACCGTCGTCGCGGTGATCAGGCCCTCGCCGATGCCGATCAGCAGGTGCGAGACGGCCATCGTGCCGGCCAGGGCGGCGAGGTTGCCGCCGAGGTCGGCGGTGCCGCCGAGCTGGTACTGCACGACGAAGCCCATCGCGGCCACCACGACGCTGACCAGCGCGGACACGAACGCCGTCACGGCGAGCCCGGTCGGCGTCCGCGGCAGGACCCGCAGCAGCGCGGCGATCAGCAGGTACGCGGCGGCGGTGCCGAGGACCGCCATGTTGGTGATGTTGAGGCCGAGCATGGCGACGCCACCGTCGCCGAAGACCAGCGCCTGCACGACGAGGACGACCGCCACGCAGAGCGCGCCCACCCAGGGGCCGACCAGCAGCGCGGCGAGCGCGCCGCCGAGCAGGTGGCCGCTGACCCCGGCGGTGAAGATCGGGAAGTTGAGCATCTGGACGGCGAAGATGAACGCGGCGACCAGGCCGGCCATCGGCGCCAACCGGTCGTCCAGGTCCTGCCGGCCGCGCAGCACGCAAAACGCCATCGCGGCAAGTGCGACCGCCGCGAAGGCCGCGGCGACGGGACCGTTGATGATCCCGTTCGAGATGTGCATCGCCAGGGTTTCCACGCGACCTCCCACGCGTCGGCGGGCCCGTCCGCGCCGGCGCCTGTCAGCCTATTGGCCGTCGATCGCTGTTGCCAGTATCTGGCAACAAGGGATGGCGTTGATCACGAAGCTCGCCGGCTGTCCGGCCGCCGCGCGTCGCGAGCGGGAGGCCGAGCCGGCGCGGCGGTAGGGTCGGGGCCATGACCGCGCCCGCCCGCCTCTCCCCCGGCGACCCCGCCCCCGAGTTCCGCCTCCCCACCGACACCGGTGACACGCTGTCGCTGGCCGACCTGCGCGGCCGCAAGGTCGTGCTGTACGCCTACCCGGCCGCGATGACCCCCGGCTGCACCAAGCAGGCCTGCGACTTCCGTGACTCGCTCGCCTCGCTCCAGGCCGCCGGCTACGAGGTCGTCGGCATCTCGCCGGACAAGCCGGAGAAGCTGGCGAAGTTCCGCGACCGCGACGCCATCACCTTCCCGCTCGTCGCCGACACCGACAAGGCGGTGCTGACCGCGTACGGGGCGTACGGCGAGAAGCAGATGTACGGCAGGACGGTCACCGGTGTGATCCGCTCGACGTTCGTCATCGACGCCGACGGGAAGATCGAGCGGGCGCTCTACAACGTCAAGGCCACCGGCCACGTCGCCAAGCTGCGCCGCGACCTCGGCCTCGACTGAGGGTGCGCGAGCGGTGGTCTACGATCCGGAGGCCACGTCGCAGCCTCGCTCGACCGGACGGCTGGTTCCTCGCCCGCTGCGAAGGTCGTGGAGAATGAGGATGTGCGCGGTGAAGGGGCCGTAGCCCAACTGGCAGGAGGCATGCGGTTTAGGTCCGCACCAGTGCGGGTTCGAGTCCCGCCGGCCCTACTTTCTCCACGTCGCGCGCTGTCACTCGTCGAGGGCGGGTGTCAGACGCGTCACCATCACGGGTACGGGTCCCGGCGCCCAGGTCAGGATGGCCGGCGTGACTCTGCGCTTCGTCCTCGACCCTGACCTGACGCCCGAGCTGCGGGAGGAGATCGTCGCGCTCTGGGTCGACGTCACCAACGCCGGCGGTGCGGTCGGCTTCGTCGCGCCGGTCACCGCCACCGACGTCCGCACCATCGCCGATCCGACCCTCGCGGGAATCGCCGACGGCCCGGATCGGCTGCTGGTCGGGTACGCGGGCGAGCGGCTGGCAGCCATGGCGATCTTCACCGACAACCGGTTCCACCTGAAGACCCACTACCGGGTGCTGACCCGGGTGATGGTCCACCCCGACACGCAGGGCCACGGTTGTGGCCTCGACCTGATGCGCGAGGCCGAGCGGGTGGGCCGCCGGCTGGGCTTCCAGGCGCTGCAGGTCACCGTCCGTGACGGGTTGGGCCTGGATCGGTTCTACCGGCGGCTCGGGTACCGCGAGGTCGGCCGGCTGCCCGGCGCGCTCCGGGTGGCACCCGGGGACGACCGCGACGAGATCTTCATGTGGCTGGACCTGACCGGGGCTGTCACGGCCCCGGCGTGAGCCCACCGGGAACGGTCACCCGTCCACGACCACCTCGTCGCCCACGGCGACGCGGCCGGTCGTCACGGGTACCAGGTTCAGTCCGAAGAGGAGCTTCTGCCGCACGTTGCGGTACCGCCCCAAGGTGCGCAGCGGCTCCTTGCCGCGTACGCCGGTCTCCTGGTCGGTGGTGGTTACCACGCAGCGGTCGCACGGCCCGGCGGCGCGGAAGCGCACGCCGCCGATGCGCAGCGGCCGCCCGACCCATTCGTCCTCGGCCCAGGCGGTGACGCCCTCGACCACGAGGTTGGGGCGGAAGCGGGTCATCGGCACCGGTGGCTCGCCGGCGTCGGCGAGCCACCCGTTGAGCGCGTCGAGCGAGGCCGCGTTGGCCAGCAGCAGCGGGTAGGCGTCGGCGAAGCTGACCTGGTCGCCGGTGTCGTGCTCCCGGTCCTCGGCGGGGATGTGGCGGGTCGGCCGGGCCAGCCAGACCAGGCGGACCGGCCGGTCGAGCAGGGCGCTGAACCACGCGTCCGCCGCCGGCCCAGCCGGGAGCGCGGGCACCGGCAGCTTCCGGCTGCGGAAGGTGCGGACCGCGACCGGCTCACCGTCGGACGGCTCCGGGACGTCGAGGTCGCGATGACCGTGGGCACGCAGGGTCAGTCCGCCGTCGCGGGCCTCCGCCCGCACCGCGACCAGGCCGGCGACCTCGCGCTGGGTGACGCCGACGCCGGCGGCGTCGACGACCATCCAACGCCGGTCGCCGGCCAGGCCCCACGGCCGCACCTGCGCGCCGTCGTGGTCGAGCCGGTGACACCCCTTGACGGGGTACGTGTGGATCGCGCTCAGTTGCACCGCCCTACCATGCCACGCCGATACCGTCCCCCGGGTACCAGTGGTTGGCGGGCGTCTCGCGGTAGGCGAGGAACTTCCGGCCGGTGCGCTCGGCGTGCTCGGCGAGGACGTTGGTGATCGTCACGTTGTCGGTGAGCAGGAGGGCACCGGGGGCGAGCTTCGGCTCGACGGCGGTGAACTCGCGCCGCTCATGGGCGGTGCTGTGGTCGCTGTCGTGGAGGAAGAGGTCGACCGGCCGGTCCAGGGCGGCGATCGAGGCGAGCGAGTCGCCGATCACCAGGTCCACCACCTCGGACCAGGGCTCCACCTTGGCCAGGTAGCCGGCCTCGGGGTTGATGTCCAGCGAGGTGACCCGGCCGGGGTGCCCCTCGGCGGCGTTGCGCAGCAGGGCGGCGGCGAGCACGACGCTGCCCAGGCCCTTGTCGACGCCGGTCTCCACGATGTGCTTCGGCTTGGCGGCGCGCACGATCGCGTACCAGCCGATGCGGCGGGCGTACCGGATCTGCTTGTCGGCGAGGCCGCGGCGCTCGGCACCGGCGATCGCCTGCTGGAGGTGCTGCCGCAGGTTGTCGTCGGCCTCGATCTCGTCGAGGTACGCCCGGACCTGCTTGACCGGGATGTCGCAGACGACGCTGACGAACCAGGCGAGGTGGTTGCGGCTCAGCGGGGTCAGGTCGTACGTGTAGTTGTGATGCTCGCGGGACTGGACCAGCCAGCGTGCCGAGGTGCTCAGCACCTTCGCGTCGTAGCGGGCGACCGCCCGGAGGCGCTTGGGGAAGGCGGCGACGGGGGCGAGCCGGGTGCGGGCGATGGCCCGCCGGAGCTTGATTCGATCCACGGGAGCGTTCTACCAGCCGTGGCCCGCCCGTTGGGATGAAAGTTTTCATTCATGACGCCACCCGCCGCGCCCGGACGGGGGTACGCGGTCGCGAGCCCGACTCAGTAGCATCACGCCATGCGAGAGCGCCAGTCGTACGCGGAGCCCGAGACTCAGCTTTTCGACCTCCATCGGGAACCGGAGCCGACCAACACCACCCGCCGGCGGCGTCCGCGGTGGCAAAAGGTCGCTCTGATCACCTTCCTCGTGCTGGCGTTGGTCGGCGGCGGCGGCATGATCGCGGGTGGGTTGTACCTCCGCTCAGTCGAATCCGGCATCGAACGTGTCGACGCCTTCGGAGGCGTGCCCGAGGAGTCCCGGCCGCAGGTCGTGGCAAAGGGCGCCATGAACATCATGATGCTGGGCAGCGACTCCCGCGACCCGGACAACAGTTCCGGTTCCCGGACCGACACGATCATCCTGGCCCACCTTCCCGCGGACCGGTCGAGCGCCCAGCTCATCTCGATCCCCCGGGACACCTGGGTGAACGTGCCGAAGTCGCCGGAGGGGCGGGGCGGCCGGAACGCGAAGATCAACGCATCGTACGCGTGGGGTGGCGTTCCGCTGATGGTCCAGACGGTCGAGGAGTTCACCGGCGTCCGCGTCGACCACGTCACGATGGTCGACTTCGCGGGTTTCAAGGAGATCGTCGACGCTCTCGGCGGTATCGAGATCACCGTCGACAAGGGTTTCACCTCGACGCACTCGCTGAATCCCGGCGGGCGGCGGGAGTTCGTCGCGGGCCGGCAGACCATGGATGGGTCCGCCGCGCTGGACTACGCCCGCGAGCGCTACGCCTTCGCCAACGGCGACTTCACCCGCATCAAGCACCAGCAGCAGGTCATCAAGGCGATCCTGGACAAGGCGGCCTCTGGCGGCGTTCTCGCCAACCCCGCCAAGCTGAACTCGTTCGTGCGAGCAACGGCGGACGCCGTGGCGGTGGACGAGTCGATGTCCCTGCTGGACCTGGCGATGGAACTCCGCCACCTTCGCAGCGGCAACCTCGGGTTCTTCACCTGTCCCACGAAGGGGACCGGCCGGATCGGCAACGAGAGCGTCGTCCTGGTCGACACGGAGAAGGCGAAGCGTCTGTTCGACGCGGTCCGGCGCGACGCGGTGCCGGAGATCCTGTCCACCGCAAAGTAGGAATGTGAACTGTCTTGCCGGCTATGGCGACGGGTCCGGCCCGGTCATATCCTGCGGTCGCCCTTTGAGTCGTCTCGTGACCCAGGGCATCCACGGGGAAAGGACCGCCCATGTCCAGCCAGCCGACGACGAGCCCTTCTGCGCCCTCGCCGCGCTTGGAAGGGATGATGCAGCAGACGTTGCCGTCGCAGCATGACGCCGCGGGTGGCGCGGGCCTCCTGGCCGCGCTCCCGTCCGTTCCGGTTCCGACCGAACCTACCGACTCGGCGCGGGCTGGTCTCGACACCACCGCCGTCCTGCCGTACGCGAAGTCCCGCGCCTCGTCCAGCACCCGGTGGCTGCGAGCGTGGATGATGACGGTTCCGATCGACGTCGCCGCGCTGGTCGCCCCGCTGCTGCTGTCCCAGGACCACTGGCGCGGGACGCTTGCCAACGCCGCCCTCACGGTGGCCTTCTTCGCGGCCGGCGGGCTCTACCGGCCCCGCCGGCACGTGAGCATCCTCGACGAGCTGCCGATCCTCTCCGGGCGGCTGCTCGCCTCCGCCGCGGTGGTGGCCATCATCGCGGCGGAGCGTCACGCCTCGGTGGCCTACGTGGGCGGGTTCATGCGCGGTGTCGCGCTCTCGGCCGGGCTCGTGATCCTCGGCCGTGCGGTCAGCCGGGCGCTCACCATCCTCCTGCGGAAGCGTCGATGGGTGGAGCACAACGCCATCATCATCGGCAGCGGTCCCATCGGCGTCGAGCTCGCGCGGTTGCTGCGTCGTTACCCGCAGTACGGCCTGCGGTTCGTCGGTTGCGTCGATGCCCCGTCGCGCCAGGGCAGCGGGGCACTACCGCCGAGCGGCACCCTCGACGACCTCGAACACCTCGTCCGGCTGCTGGAGTGCGAGGTCCTGGTCATCGCCGATCCGGATTGCCTCGAGTCCACTCTCATGGAGACCCTGCTCCGGCCCCGCAGCTCACGCTGCGACCTCTGGGCGGTGCCGCGCCTGTGGGGCTCTCGCTCTCAGGGCGGATATCCCGACCACATCGGCGCCATTCCGATCCTCAAGATCGGTGACATCTCGCTCTCCGGTCCGCGGTGGGCCATCAAGCGGGCGTCCGACGTACTGGTAGCCGCGACGGCGCTGCTCGCGTTGAGCCCGGTGTTGCTACTCTGCGCCATCGCCACCTTCATCGACGGGGGTCCAGGCATCTTCTTCTACCAGGAGCGGATCGGCCGGTACGGCAAGCCCTTCAAGGTGGTCAAGTTCCGGTCGATGCGGCCGGTGAACGAGCAGGAGTCGCAGACGAACTGGTCGATCGCGCACGACAATCGGGTCGGTCCCATCGGGCGATTCATGCGCCGGACGTCACTGGATGAACTGCCGCAGCTGTGGAACATCCTGCGGGGTGACATGAGCGTCGTCGGACCCCGGCCGGAGCGGCCGTACTTCGTCGAGAAGTTCTCGGCGGAGTACCCCAACTACGCGTCGCGTCACCGCGTCCCTGTCGGACTCACCGGGCTCGCACAGGTCAGTGGCCTGCGAGGCGACACGCCGATCTCCGACCGCGCCCGGTTCGACAACTACTACATCGAGAACTGGTCGCTCTGGCTGGACGTCAAGGTGGTGCTCCGGACGGTGGCGGAGGTGTTCCGCGGCGGCGGCCGCTGAGCGGCCGACAACTCAGTCCGCGGTGAACAACGGCAGCGGCTTCGACCGGTACCCGACGCCGAGGTACCGGTCGGGGTCGGCCTCAAGCACCGAGGCCAGGACGGCGCCAAAGACGTCACGGAAATCCGTCGTCGCCTTGAGATCGCCTTCGTCCAGGTTGGTCAGGCTCGGCTGCTCACCGTAGAACCCGCCGGCCACCTGCGGGCCCAGCACGAACAACGGCCCGGCCGTCCCGTGGTCGGTCCCCTGCGAGGCGTTGGCGCGGACGCGCCGGCCGAACTCGCTGTAGACGACCACGGTCACCTGGCGCCCCGACTCGGTCCGTGCCATCCGCGCGAGGAAGGCCGACAGTGCCCGGTCGAGGCGGCTCAGCAGGCTTTCGTGGCCGGCCAGTTCCTTCGCGTGGGTGTCGAACCCGTCGAGGCTCACCGAGTAGACCCGGGTCGGTACGCCGGCCTCGACGCAGCGGGCCACCAGACCCAACTGAGTTTCCAGTACGCTGCGGCTGCCCGGCCCCGTCGCGAGAATCTCCTCCTCCGCTCCGCCCGGCGCGGCGTTGTGCTGCTGCTCCGCGCCACGTACCAGCCCTTCGACCCGCAGCAGGTCCCGGTACGCCGCGGCTGCGCGGGCCTGAAGCTCGGGTTCGCCCGGCTCAGGTTGCCCCAGCGCCGAGACCGCCGCGGGTGTGATCCCAGGGGGAAGCTCAAGCCCCGCGACCCCGACACAGGAGCCAGCCCGAGTCTGTCCTGCGAGCACCGGCGGCAGCACCGGCTCGAAGCTGACTGCGGCTTCCGGCACGGCCTGCGTTCCGTCCAGCCAACGACCTATCCAGCCCGTGGACACGGCCTCCTGCGGCGAGGCGGTCTGCCAGATGTCCATGGAGCGGAAGTGGCTACGGTCCGGCTTCGGATACCCCACTCCGAGCACGACCGCCAGCCTCTTCTCGTCCCAGAGCCGCTTCATGCCCCGCATGCGTGGGTTCAGACCCAGCGTGTCGTCCAGGTGGAGAACCTTCTCCGGGTCGTACGCCAACTGTGGCCGGGCGTCGTGGTACGCGGGGTCGGCGTACGGGACGACGGTGTTGAGCCCATCGTTGCCGCCGTAGAGCGTCACTAGGACGAGCTTCTTCGTCCGCGCCGCGGCGGTCGGATCGGCCTCCGCGGTCCGTAGCAGCTCGGCGAACCCGAGGCCGCCCGCGCCGGCGGCGAGAGCCGCTCCGGCGGTGACCCCCGAGGCGAGGAGGAAACGACGTCGTGTCAATGTGTCCATGGTCATGTCAGCAGGTACTCCGGGCTCACCAACCCAAGTATCAACAACTGTCGCCGGTCCTGCGCGCCGCGCAGCACGGCGTACGTCCGGTTCGTCCAACGTTCAACGCAGAGGAGGTACGCCACACTCTCCGGCGTCAGCGTCCCGACCGAAACATGGTCGACGAGCCGTCCGGCGAGCCGCAGCCGCACCTGGGCCGCGGCCGACGTGAGCCAGGCACCACCGGCGGGCCAGCCGCCCACGTTGGGTGGGGCGAACGGCAGCTGACCCAGGCTCTCCAGGTCACGGACGACGGCCGCGCGGGTCTCGGCGGGGAGGCCGGCGAACCGCAGCCCCAGTTGACGCATGGCCCCGACGAGCCATTCGACCGGCTGCTTCACCATCGAACCGGCGGTCGCCCGGAACGCCTCGTCCTCGAACAGCACCCGGAGCATGGCCATAGGTGCCGGGAACGCCTGGGCCATCTTCTCCATCAGTTGCTGAGGAACGGGGGTGGCGGACGATCCGTAGCGGAACCAGAGGCGGGAGGCGATGAACCGGGGGCAGGCCGGCTGTTCCAGCAACAGCTCGACGAGGCTGCTCGCCGTGAACGCCCCCGTCCGGCCGAGGATGGTCTTGCTGCCTCCGTCATGGGCGGCGGGGTCGAAGACCGACGCGCCCTTCGTCAGGCTGAACCGCCATCCGGTGAGTGCCCGTCCTGCCTCCTTGACGTCCTTTTCGGAGTAATGGCCGATGCCCAACGTGAACAGCTCGAACAGTTCGCGGGCAAGGTTCTCGTTGGGCGCGTCTCTGATGTTGAGCTGGCCGTCCAGATAGTGGTTCAGCGCGGCGTCGACGACCATCAGCCGCGCCATCGTCCTGAAGTCGGGAGCGGTGCGTAGGGTCCGGTGCTGCTTGAGCATCAGCTGCGGGCTGCGCACCTTCTTCACCGACGTGGCCCAGTGCCCGTGCCAGAAGAACACCAGCTTCTCCACGGCCTGGTGGCTGGCCACCGTCATCCGGTCGAGCCACCACTGGGTGAGCTGCTCAGTCTGGGCCGTCCGGAGGCTCTCCAGCCTGACCTTCTCCTCATAGGTCAAGTCACGCTTGCCCGCGTAGGCATCCGGCCCCAGGTCGGGGACAGGTGCCCTGGTCGCGCCGACGTCCGGCCCCGGAGGAGCGACCACCGCCGACAGCGCGGCGTCGTAGCCGGCCTGACGGGCGGCGGCGAGCTCCACGGCCGTCGCACCAAAGCCGGCGCGCCACAGCAGCAGGCCGATACTGTCGCTCATGGACGACAACCTAGAGGAGAAGGTCGCATCACGAAACCTGGGCACCCGCACGCACGAGCGTCACCGGCGGCCGCTGACCGGTGGGCAGGGCGAGGACGACGACCGAGTAGACGAGCATTCCGAGGGCCGAGCCGACCAGGTACCCGGGCGCACCGAACCCGGCGGTCAGCAGCGGTGCGACGATCACCGTCAGGCCGAGCATGACGTAACGGGCGCGCAGGAGCTGCGTGAACTCGCCGCGCACGAACCGGCTCAGCGAACAGCCGTAGGAGAAGCCGAGTGCGGCCTTTTCCAGGCCGGCCGCGACCAGCACGTACCCCACGGGAATGAAGGACAGCGCCGGCACGAGTTCGCGGCCGACGACGACCGCCACCCCGAGGACGGCCGCGCCGGCGGCCATCAGCGACAGGGCCACCACGCCGTCCCGGAAGTCCTGCCGTCGCGTCGTACCGACATCAGCCTTGCGCTGGTAGACAAGCACCCGGCGGAACGTGATCGACACGAACGCCAGCGGCGCGAACAGCTGCTGGACGATCCGGATGACGCCGAGCGTGGCCGCCCCTGCGACGAAGGCGGTGACCTGCACGGCGAGCAGCGGCGTAAGTCCGACGAGGAAGGCGTCGATCGAGGCGGGGCCCATCACCCCCCGCCGTGACCGGACCCACGCGCCCAGGCCGGCCACGAGTGGGCGCCGGTCGGGGTGACGAGCGGAGGCCAGGAAGAAGACGACGTTCACGACCGCCCAGGACAGGCAGACGCCCAGCGGTGAACGCACGGCGGCGAAGGCGACCATCAGCGCGAGTTGCGCCGCCAACCAGATAGCCGTCTCCCCGAAGACGGACCGCGCGGCCCCGGCGGCAACGCCGGCGGAGCGGCCGATATCCAGCGCAATCGCGAAGGGGATTCCCGCCGCGTAGGCGACCGCGAGTTCGATCGGCGCTCCGGGCACCATGAGCGCCGACCCCACCGCCACGACGGCTCCGACGACGCCGCCGGCCAATGCGCCGGCCACCGACCGCTGACAGTCCAACCGCTCCGCCGCCTGCTCGGCGTTCGCCGAACTCAGCAGCGTCGCCTCGGCGAGCGCCCGCTGCAGGACACCGCAGGTCAGCTGGAAGACCAGCATGGCAGGCGCCACGGCGCCGACCGCGGACAGATCACCCGCGTAGGCGAGCGAGAGACTGAAGATCAGGCTCGTGCCCATGAGGGCGAACTGTCCCAGCGTCAGGGCGAGCCGCGCCCAGTTCCGTCCGCCGGACCGAGACTTGTTCGTCGTGTGAGTCACCGCTGCCGTCCCGCGGTCATCTCGACGGCGCCTGAGAGCACATGCCGGGCAGCGGCGACAACGCCTTCCTTGAGCGTGCCTGCCGTCGTCGCAGACGCCGCCGACGGGGTCTTGCGTGCCGACCCGTCGAGCAGGCCAGCCAGCGCGACGGCAGCCGCCTGGGGGTCCTGGAAGTCCGCGAACGCGTAGTCTCCGCCGGAGACGGCGGCGGCTTCGGGCAGGCCGCCCAGTGGTGAGACCAGCATGGGCTTCCCGGCGCGCCCGACCTCGACGGCGACCCGGCCGAAGGGCTCCATCCACCGGGACGGAATCAGCACGACGTCGACCAACCGGCAGAACTCGTCAACGGGCAGGTGCCCCGGAACGCGGATATCGACGCCCTCGGCCCGGGCAAGCTCGACCAGCGCCCTGACATAGGCGGCCTGCCCGGTGCCGGCGACCAGCACGGTGACGGTGATGCCGGTGCGGCGCTGGTAGGCAGCCGCGGTACGGATCGCCGACTCGATGCCCTTCACCGGGCTGACTCGGCCGATGTATCCGATGACCAGTCCGTCCCCGTTCCGACGCGGCACCCGGACCGGCTCGGCCGGGCCGATCAGCGGATAACCGACCAGGCTCTCCGCCGGGTTGACGAGGCCCGAAGCGACCAGCTCGTCTCGGACGAAGCCGGAGACGCAGACGCTCACCGCGTCACGTGGGGTGGCATTGCGCATGATCCGCGCCTTGACCTGGCACTCACCGCAGACGGTTTCGCAGCTGCGCGCCCCCTTGAGCCGCGATCGGCGCCAGCAGGTGTCGCTCAGGTCGTGGAAGACCCGGACGTACCGCAGCCCGTCCGCTTTCACGGAGCGCAGCAGCCACGGTCCGGTACGTGAGACGTTCGTTGCGACGACGACGTCGGGGTGAAAGGCCCGGATCCGGCGCGCCAGGCGGGACGCGGTCCAGGGGACCAGCCAGGCGCTGATGAACTCCAGACCCCGGCGGACCCGGGTGTCCGCGTGAACCCGGCGCGCGAAGGGCCGGCGTACGGCGTGCACGGACAGGGGGCCGTCGGTGTAGGACGTCTCCACGGCGGCCGGAACGAAGACCGACACCTGGGCGGATCGGGCCAGTTCCAACGCCGCCTCGCGAGCCGACCGCTCCGCACCGCCAACGTCGTTCGGCCACCACCAGTCGGCCAGGACAGCGACTTTGGGCAAGGGGTCACTCATCCAGGGCTTCTCCACTACTCTGCCGGTCGGGTCGTCGGCCGGTGGGCGGTCGTCCACAGGCGTGGGCGTGCGGGTGAGGCCCCACTGCGGGCCGGCCCACGCCGCGACCCCGACGACGAGCACCACGAAGGCAGCACCAACAAACGGGATCTGCGCGCCGAGAGGCCCGCGTAGGAGGCCGATCTGCAATGCGGCGAACATCACGGTGAGGGCGGTGCCCAGGCTGGCCGCCGGGCCGGTCAATGCGATGTCGAGTCGCCGCGCGAGCTTCCCGTAGAAGAAGAACAGCACCACCACGCCGACGAAGCTGAACTCCAGGTACGTCTCGGCCCAGAACGGTAGGGCCAGGTTCTGGAACTCGTAGCCCCGGCTGGCGGCCACGGCGTTGCCTGCCGGGATCGCTTTGCCCTCCCAGACGGACCGGGGCACCCAGAACAGCAGCGCCGAGATGAAATGGTGGCCCCACGTGTGGCCGCCCACCCCCACGTGGTGGACGGCGTTGACCGTCTGCTGGAAGCCGTCGAAGTCCCAGGTGTAGTAGGCGTCCAAGCCCAGTCGGAGATTGCCGCGGGACCGCTCGTTTCGGAACAGGTTCGCCAGGGGGTAGATGACGGCGAGGCCAAGGAGCATCCCGATCGAGAACAGCGTCCGCCAGATCTGCCGGTCGAACCGCACGATCGCAAGGCCGGCGGCGAGCAGGACCCCGAAGGCCGCAAAGCGGTTGGCGGACAGAGGGTTGTTGTAGATCAGGTTGAGGACGACGGCGGTGCCGGTGGCGGTCAGCACCATCGACCGCCCCCGCCGGTCAGCCCAGTTCTGACTGCGCCAGCAGACCAGGCAGAGCACGAGGGCGACGGCGCTGACGGCGGCCGGGAACGTGCTGAGCAGGCCGAGCAGCGCCAGGTCCTGCTGGCTCTTCAGACCCTCTTCGGCGATCGCGCGCTGGAGATCGTCGCGGCTGGTGAACCGGACGGCCAGCCCGCCGGTCATCGGCAGGCAGACGACGGCCAGGACGACCGCGAGCCCGGTCACGACGACGGCCTTCTCGATCGTGAGGCGGGTACGCCGGGATGTCGATGGACGCGGGGCGGGGACCCGACGGGTGTTGCCCACCCACCATGCCACGACCGCGAAGAGCAGGATGACCTGCGCACTGACGTAGTGCTGGTCGAGGGGGAGATCGGGCCACGGCAGACGCCGATCCCGGATCTGAAGCAGCGGCGCGAAGCCAACCCACACCGCGACGAAGGCCCAGAACGTCACGGCGACCGGGGTGAACGTTCCGGACAGTGTGGTTTGGTAGAGAGCCGCAAGACATACCGCGACCGCGACTAGACCGAGGAACCCCGCGACCGTGGGGCGGGGAAGCACCGTGGTGACACCGAGGGCAGCGATGATCGCGAGCCACCCGACGACCGCCGCCGGGGTGACGGCACGTGAGCGGGGTGCCCACGTACCGTCAGGCGGCACGGCGTCAGGACGTCTCATCGGAGACCCAGGCCGTCACCTTCGCGCGGAAGACCGAGGCGGAAAACACCGAGGCATGGGCCTGGACCCGCTCACGGTTCAGCTGGTCCACGTGCCGGAGCACCCCGGCGTACTCCCGCGGGTCGCTCGAATCCACCAGGAAGCCGGTTTCCCCGTCGACCACCGTCTCCAGCACACCGCCCCGGCGAAGCCCGAGCACGGGCGTGCCGCACGCCATGGCCTCCACGGGGATGATGCCGAAGTCCTCGTGGGTGGGGAAGAGCAGGCACTTCGCGCCCCAGTACAGCTCGCGAAGCCGTTCCCGCGACGGCTGGACCTCGAAGACGACAGGAACGCTGGCCGCCGCCGCCCGGCGACGCAGCGACTCCTCCTCCGGCCCGGAACCCGCGATGACCAGCGGCAGCCCCGCCGCGTCCGCAATGTCGATCATCAGGTCGAACTTCTTGTACGGGATCCAACGACCGACACCCAACAGGTATGCGCGGTCCTGCCGACGCTGCTGCTCCGGAACCGTCGTGAAGTAGTCCACGTCGACGGGTGGGTGAATGATCCGGGCGTCACGTTTCCAGAACCGCTGGATACGGGACTGCACCTCCCGCGAGTTCGCGGCGTAGCTGTTGACGTGCCGGCTGAACCGGACGTCGGCCGCACGGAGCACGGCGCGGGGCGCGGACAGCAGACCTCCGGACCCCCGGCCGTCGAAGTCGGGGCTCCAGAGGTAGCGGGCCGGCGAGTGGATGTAGCTGAGATAACGCGTGTCCGGCGAAGCGGGAATCTTCACCGTGTGTGCGAACGCGTGGCTCGACGAGAGGACGACGTCGAACCGCTCGCGGGTCAGCGTGCGCCACGCCAGGGGCATGACCGGTAACGCCAGCGCCTTCGACCGCCGCAGCGGTGTACGCGCGAGCCACGACTCCCTCAGATCGAGGCCGCGTCGGGCGTCGCGGTCGCGCCACAGCACGAAACCTGTCGAGTCCGGCAGCACCTCGCGCAGCGCCAGGAAGACGTTCTCTGAACCACCCGTCGCACCGAACCACTCGTGCACCAGGGCAACCGACTTGCCTGCCAGCAGGGGAGCAAGTTCGCTCCGGACGGCAGGAGAGACCTCGGTGATGGCCGTTCACTTCCTCTGCTCGGAAAAGACCGTCGCCCAGGTAGTCGGCGACGGGACGTGTCAGGGCCGTATCAATAAAGCCGCTCGGGTCGACCATGTCAACACATCTGAGGACGGCCCCCCGGCGTCGTGAAGCGATCACCCCACGGCTGCCGCCAGCTGTTCGTCCAGCTGCGGCGCCAGCGTCTGCACGTAGGTCGCCGTCAAGTGGTTGGCGTCCCGGTAGACCAGCACGCCGCCGATCACCGCCGCGCAGCGAGATGCCGGACAGATGGCGTCGGTGAGGTCGACCAGATGCACCTCCGGTGCACCCTCCGCGGCTTCGACCTGGAGCGGCCCGATGCCGGCCAGGGCTTCGTCCCGGGCGACCGCGCAGCGGGTCAGCTGGTTCCGATTGCCGGAAACACAGTCGGCGATGTCGATGCGCGGCGCCGGACTGTCCCGCAGGACCACCACGGGCGCCACCTCGGTAAGCCCCTGCCAAGTCTGGCGCATCGACTCCACCAGCGCCGTCCGGTTCTCCGTCCCCTTCAGCACTGCCCCGTCCCGATGCACCGAGTAGTTGAAACTGCTCGTGAAGATCAAATCCGGGCGGTCGTCGGCCAGCGCGCGCCGGACCCCCTGGTTCCAGGTCGCACAGCTCCGGTTCACGTTCCTGCCGTCTGCCACCTGGGCGTCAAGAAAGGGGCACTGGGACTTGGTGTAGGTCACGAGCTTCCAGTTCCGCCGCTCCGCGACGGTGCGGAGGGCCGGCACCCACTGCGCGGCGTGCGAGTCACCGATCAGCACGACGGTGCTCGTGGGGGCGGGGCCGCCATAGGTGCACTTGCGGATCTCGGTGTCCGGCTTGTCGGCGTGGCAGTTGTCGGCGTACACCGAGGGCAGATCGTCCCGAGCCACGGAAGGGTCAGGCACGATGACTGAAGCGTGATCGACGGGATCGCCGGCGGTCGTGCCGTTGCCCGCCGCGAGAGCGGCTGCGCCGGGCGCGCCCCACACGGCTGCCGCCCCGGCCCGCGACGGCGCGGTCGCGAAGTTGAAGACCACACCGGCGTAGACCACCAGCAGTGTGCACGCCAGGCCCACCGCGAGCGCGGCCCGGGGCCGCACTGACAGCTTGCGGGAGTGCCAGACCGGCCGTTCAACCAACCGACTGGTCAGGTACGCGAGCAGGACCGACAGCGCCACCGCGACTGCCCGTGCCGTGAAACCCGACTCTTCTGTGCTGGCGGTCAGCACCACGAGCAGCGGCCAGTGCCACAGATAGAGGGTGTACGAGATGCCGCCGACGAACTGCAGCGGCGTCAGGCGCAGGACGGTCACCGGCCCGTGCCGAGCGGCCGTACCGGCTGCGATGACCAGGGCGGTCCCGATGGTCGCGGGCACCGCCAGCACGCCGGGGAAGGGCGTCGAGGTGTCCAGCACCACCGCGGAGCCGGCGATGGCGGCGATGCCGATCCAGCCCAGGGCGGACGCCACGGCGCCGGGGAGTCGCAGAGGAACCAGCGCCAGCAGCGCGCCGATCGCGAGTTCCCAGATCCGCCCGGTGGTGACGAAGTAGGCGCGGCCGGGGTCCGTCTCGACCAGCAACACCGACCACGCAAAGGAAGCGAGCCCCACGACGGCCACCATTGCGACCGCGAGAGCGCCGAAGCGCGGTCGGGTGCCGGTCCTCCGCCGGGCCCACCAGGCGACGCCGGCCAGCAGCAACGGCCACAGCAGGTAGAACTGCTCCTCGACCGCGAGCGACCAGTAGTGCTGGACGATGCTCGGGGCCTGCTCGGCGGCGAGGTAGTCGACGGCTTGGTCGGCGAGCCGCCAGTTGATCAGGTAGAGCGCGCTGCTCACCACGTCCCACGCTGTGTCCCGCCACCGGATGTCCGGCAGGAAGACGTACGTGAGAGGCAGAGCGGCGAGCAGGACGAGCGCGGCGCTGGGGAGCAGCCGCTTCGCCCGCCGGGCGTAGAACCGGCTGAGTGACAGGCGCCCGCGGGACGCCACCTCCGCCGCCATTCCTCGGGTGATCAGGTATCCGGAGATGACGAAGAAGACGTCCACGCCGACGAACCCGCCGGAGATGAACGGGACGTCGGCGTGCCACAGCACGACCAGCAACACGGCGATGGCGCGCAGGCCCTCGATGTCGGCCCGGAAGGCGCTCTGCGCCCGGCCGGCGTCCGGCGGCCGCTCGCTCCCGCCGACGGCGGGACGCCGTGCCGGCGAGGGTGCCGGTCGGTGTCTCGTCTGGACGTCATCGACCGTCATGGTGTCCTCGCCAATCCAGGTGTCGGCCGTCCGGAGGGGCCGGCGCGGGGCGAGCCGTCCGCCGCCGTGCCGGCTGAGGTTCCGACGCGCTCTCGATCCGGGGCAGGATGACCGTCCGGTCCAGGGGGAGGATGACCGTTGCGTCCAGGGAGAGCACCACGGTCGCGTCGTCGTCGACGGGCGGCCGTCGGACCGGCCCCGCCGGCGGCGCCGCCGGCGGGGCCGGTCGGGTCGTCGGGGCCGGCGATGCCGCGAGGGGCGTCGTGCGTTCCGGCGGGCGCCGGTCGTGCGTACCTCGGCCGGATTCGCCTCCGGCGGGTTTCGAAGCCGGCTGGGCCGGGCGGACCGCCAGGCGCTGCGCGAGATTCGTCCCGCCGATGATCAACGCTCCGCTGGCCGCGGACAGGAGGTACAGCATCCAGTCCGCCGCGTTCTCCCGCACGTCGCCGTCGAGCCGGAGCCGTTCCTGGGCGCGCTTCCGGTAAATCCGTGCCGAGGAACGGGCGGGATCCTGTTCGAGGACGTCGTCGAACCCACGGACTGCCTGGGAGTACCGACCCCCGAAGTAGTCACCCAGGGCGCCGCGGAAGGCGCGGTCCGCCCCGCCCAGTCGGGCCTCCACACCGCCCTGCTCGAGAAGCCGGCCGATGGTGGCCGCGGTGATCAGGTCGCGGACCGGTTCGCCGGGGGCGGACGTGTCGGTGTCGAGGACCGCGACGAGGCGTCCCGACTCGTCCACGACCGGGCCACCGCGCGAGTCAGGACCGATCTGACCGTTGACGCCGATGCGGTTCGTCCCGCTACGCCCGACAATCTCGACCGCTCTCGTCCGCACCACGTAGCGGACAGCACCGTCGTCCGTCTCGTCGCGGCCGTATCCGAGGATCACCGCCGGCGCGCCGGGGAGCAGGTCCGAGGCAGTGGCGATCTCGACGGCGGGAAGCCCGGCGCGCCGCAGTTTCACCAGAGCCACGTTGCCGTCGACAGGTGTCAGCGCCGTCGTGACGGCGGCGGTGACGGCCGGAGCCGACTTGGCTTCCGGGATGGCCACGTCCAACTGTCCGACCAGTGTCCGGGTCGGTGCTGTGCCGCGGCTCCGACCGGTGAACGCCGACGAGTCCTTGAGCCGGGCGACGTACGCGTCCAGTTCGTCGGCGGCCAGCCTCTCTTCCTGCACGAGGGTGCGACCCAGCCGATACAGGGCGTTGACGAGCAGAACCTCGCTGCTTGGCTGGACGCAGACGGTGGTGGTCACCGCGTACCCGTCGGGACTAACCACCACACCACTGCACCGGCGTGTGACCACCACGGGCTCCCGGCTGAACATGGTGCCGGCCCTCGCGTCGCGGAGGTAGCCCGTGTATGTCGACTCGAGGTAGACCGTCGACGGACTGGCGACCGCGGTGGCTGGCTCGTTCCGGTCGTAGGCAGGCACCGCCGCCGCCGGGAGGGCCGCGCCGATCACGACCGCGATGACGCCGAGCAGGACGGCGGACCGACGCGCCAGGGCGTTACCAGAGAGCATGTCGGTCTCCGCGCGGCAAGGGATGGTGGCCCGGTCAGAAGATGAGCGTGTCACGGAGATGGTTGCCGACCCGCCGCAGTCGGCCGGCACCGTCGATCGGCGACGTCATGCGGAGGACGAGCTGACGGTCGACTCGGCCGCTGTCACCACCGCGCCAGTACGCGACGACGACGAGGCCGTACCGGCGCTCACCGTCGAGCTCCAGTCGGCTGGATTCGGCGTACGAGGAGAACTGGCTACCACGCATCCACTGCAGGCCCCAGGCGTCCTCGGACCGCCGCATGGTGGCCTGCCGCTCCTCGTTGCACGGGAGCGGGCAGTCCCGCACGATCAACTCGCCGCCGATCTGCGGCTTTCCGCTTTCGGAGACGCCGCAGTTGTACTTGACGAAGCCTTCAGCGCGGCCGGCCGGCGTGCACTGCCAGTCCGCCGGCACCTTGACCGTGAAGCCCAGCCCGTCCAGATCGGAGAGCGTCCGAACGTTGTCCTGCGGAGTGAATTTCGGCCAGTCCTTCGGCCACGAGCCCGCCTGCGGCGGCTCGATGCCGGGCGACTGCGGTGGCGACGTCGGAACTGGCGGTGGCACGGCGTTGACACCGGCCCCCACGTTCTCCGGCTGGTCGCTGCCGTCTGAACCCGTCCAGACGAAGATGCCACCCGCCCCGGCGAGCACCACTAGGACCAGCGCGGCGATCCCGACCCAGAGCCCCGTCCGGCGCCGGCGCGGCGCGGAGGGCGTGATGCGGCGGACCGGCGAGGCGAACGGATCGCGGGGCGGCACGGCAGTCGGCGAGGCGTACGCGCCCGACGGGTGGACGTGGCCGTGGGTGGACGCATCCGGGGCCGCCGGCGAGGCGGGTGCGCCCGAGATCGGGTGCGGGGACGCGGATACCGGCTGGCCGGGGATCGGGGTCGCCTGCACGGCCCACGGTGTCTGCGGCATGCCGGACACCGGTTCAGGCGCTCCGGACACCGGCTGCGGCGGGCCGGACACCGGCGGGGCCGACACCGGCGGGGCGGACACCGGCGGGGCGGAGGTGGGCGGTACGACCGTCGGAACCGGCGTGTACTCCACCCCGAGCGCCCGGAAGAGCCGCTCCGCACCCGGTCCCGCATCAGCCGGATACGCGACCCAGGGCGAGTCGGCCGCGAAGTCGGCGTACGTGTAGGGCAGCGGGTCCGGTGCCTGCGCCAGCGAGTTCGCGATGCCGGCGAAGGCCTCCCGCCAACCCGGCGCGGCGGCCGCGGCGGCGTCCAGCACCGCCACGGTGACGAAGCGGCCTTGGTCGTCGATCGCCGCCCAGGCCTTTCCCACCGGAGACCCGCCCAGCGCGTGGGTGAACCTGTACGGGCCTTCCGGCTGCATGCGCGCACTCCTCCGTCGAACCGCCGTGCGGATACTACCGACCGGCGTCCAGCGCGACCCGCCCCGGCCGGCCCGCACTCACGGACCGGACCGCCGGTTGCTTTGTGAAAGTTTTCATGCATAGAGTCAGCACATGAATGACGGAGCTGTCGTAGCACCCGAGGACCGGGTGCTCGACCTGTTCCAGGGGGTCCGGCTCACCCCCACCCAACGCCGGATCGCGCACTGCCTCGTGCAGCACGGCCCGGCCGTGGCGTACCTGTCGGCCGCCGAGGTGGCCGAACTGGCCGGGGTCAGCCAGCCGTCGGTCACCCGGTTCGCGATGGCGCTCGGCCACGACGGCTACCCCGCCCTGCGCCGCCGCCTCCGCGAGCTGACCGTCGACTCAGCCGGCGGACGCGGCGACGCGGGCAACGAACTCCAGCAGGCGGTACGCGCCGAGATCGGGAACCTGGACCGGCTCGCCGGCCAGCTCGCCGACCGGGACCGGATCGCCGACACCGGGCGGCTGCTCGCCGCGAGCCGCCCGCTGCCGGTGCTCGGCCTGCGCGCCGCCGCACCCCTCGCCGCGTACTTCGCGTACTTCGCGGCGAAGGTGCACCCGGACGTACGGGTACTCGACGACGGCGGCAGCCTGCTCGCCGACCGCCTGGAACAGGCCGCCGAGGCCGGGGCGAGCGCCCTGCTCGCCTTCGTGCTCCCCCGCTACCCGCGGGAGACGCTGGAGGCGCTGCGGGACGCCCGGGACGCCGGCCTGCGCGTCGTCGCCATCACCGACTCGCCGGTCAGCCCGGCCGCCGAGCACGCCGACGTGGTTCTCCCCGCCGCCGTCGGCGCCCAGCTCGTGTTCGACCTGCACACCGCCCCGATGACCCTGGCCATGGTGCTGCTCCAGGCGATCTGCGACGCCGCGCCCGCCGAAACCCAACGCCGGCTGGAGGCCTTCGAAGCCTCCGCCGCCCGTCGTCAGTTGTTCCTCGGTTAGGAGGAGGTTCCCCATGACGCAGCCCGTCCGCGCCGCGCGCGGCACCGAGCGCACCGCCCGTGGTTGGCCGCAGGAGGCCGCGCTGCGGATGCTGATGAACAACCTCGACCCCGAGGTGGCCGAGCGCCCCGAGGACCTGGTGGTCTACGGGGGCACCGGGAAGGCCGCGCGGGACTGGCCGTCGTACCACGCCCTGGTGCGGACACTCACCGACCTGCGCGACGACGAGACGATGCTGGTGCAGTCCGGCCGGCCGGTCGGGGTCATGCGCACCCACGAGTGGGCGCCGCGGGTGCTGCTGGCCAACTCGAACCTGGTGGGCGACTGGGCGACCTGGCCGGAGTTCCGCCGCCTCGAACAGCTCGGCCTGACCATGTACGGGCAGATGACCGCCGGGTCCTGGATCTACATCGGCACGCAGGGCATCCTCCAGGGCACGTACGAGACGTTCGCCGCGGTGGCGGCCAAGCGGTTCGCCGGGTCGCTGGCCGGGACGCTGACGCTGACCGGCGGCTGCGGCGGGATGGGCGGGGCGCAGCCCCTCGCCGTCACCATGAACGGCGGCGTCTGCCTGATCGTCGACGTGGACCGCACCCGGCTGGAGCGGCGCGTGCACGACCGCTACCTGGACGAGATCGCGGACTCCCTCGACGACGCCGTGGAGCGGGTGCTGGCCGCGAAGCGGGACCGCCGGGCCCTGAGCGTCGGCGTGGTCGGCAACGCCGCCACCGTCTTCCCGGAACTGCTCCGGCGCGGCGTCGCGATCGACATCGTCACCGACCAGACCAGCGCCCACGACCCGCTGTCGTACCTGCCGGAGGGCGTCGAGCTGGCCGACGCCCGCGACTACGCGGCGGCCAAGCCCGCCGAGTTCACCGACCGGGCCCGGGCGTCGATGGCGAAGCACGTCGAGGCGATGGTCGGTTTCCTCGACGCGGGCGCCGAGGTCTTCGACTACGGCAACTCGATCCGGGGCGAGGCGAAGCTCGGCGGCTACGAGCGGGCGTTCGACTTCCCCGGTTTCGTGCCCGCGTACATCCGGCCGCTGTTCTGCGAGGGCAAGGGCCCGTTCCGGTGGGCCGCGCTCTCCGGCGACCCCGCCGACATCGCCGCCACCGACCGGGCGATCCTCGACCTGTTCCCGAAGAACGAGTCCCTCGCGCGGTGGATCCGGATGGCCGGCGAGCGGGTCGCCTTCCAGGGCCTGCCGGCCCGGATCTGCTGGCTCGGCTACGGCGAGCGGGACAAGGCCGGTGTGCGGTTCAACGAGATGGTCGCCTCCGGTGAGCTGTCCGCGCCGGTGGTGATCGGCCGGGACCACCTGGACTGCGGCAGCGTCGCCAGCCCGTACCGGGAGACCGAGGCGATGGCCGACGGCTCCGACGCGATCGCCGACTGGCCGCTGCTCAACGCACTGGTCAACACCGCCAGCGGCGCGTCCTGGGTGTCCATCCACCACGGCGGCGGCGTCGGGATCGGCCGGTCCATCCACGCCGGGCAGGTCTGCGTCGCCGACGGCACCGCGCTCGCCGGGCAGAAGATCGAGCGGGTGCTCACCAACGACCCCGCGATGGGCGTCATCCGTCACGTCGACGCCGGCTACGACGACGCGCGCGAGGTCGCCACCCGCACCGGCGTACGCGTACCGATGACCGAGGCGTAAGGAAGGGCCCCTTGTTAACGCATCCGGTAGTGAAAGGGTCCCTTCCAAACCGGTTCCGCGAGCTGTGGGACGAGATCGCGCCGATCGGGCGGGACGCCGGCAGCGGCGGGTACCTGCGGTACGCGCTCACCGAGCCGGAACTGCGCCTGCGGGAGTGGTTCCGCGGGCAGGCCGAGCGGCGCCGCATGCCGGTGACCGAGGACGGCAACGGCAACCTGTTCGCCTGGTGGGGCGACCCGGAGGCCGGGGACGCGGTGCTGACCGGGAGCCACTTCGACTCGGTGCCGCACGGCGGGGCGTACGACGGCCCGCTCGGCATCGTCAGCGCCTTCCTCGCGGTGGACGAACTGCGCGCGGCGGGCGTCACACCCACCCGGCCGGTCGCCGTGGCGGCGTTCGTCGAGGAGGAGGGGGCGCGGTTCGGCGTACCCTGCCTGGGGTCGCGGCTGCTCACCGGGGCGCTGGCGGCCGACCGCGCGGCCGGCCTGCGGGACGCGGCCGGGGTGAGCTTCGCCGAGGCGTTGGGCGCCCGACCGGCGGGCGCCCGGCCGGAGCTGCTCGGCCGGTTCGCGGCGTTCGTCGAGCTGCACGTCGAGCAGGGCCGCGCGCTGGTCGACCAGGACGCGCCGGTCGCGGTCGCCAGCGCGATCTGGCCGCACGGCCGCTGGCGCTTCGACTTCACCGGCGAGGGCAACCACGCGGGTACGACCCGGATGGGCGACCGCCGCGACCCCATGCTCACGTACGCGTTCACGGTCCTCGCCGCCAACAAGGAGGCCCGGCTGCGCGGCGCCCACGCCACCGTGGGCCGGGTGTCCGTCGAGCCGAACGCCACCAACGCGATCCCGTCGAAGGTGACCGGCTGGCTGGACGCCCGTGCGGCGGAGCCGGAAACCCTCGCCGGGCTGGTGGAGGCCGTCCACGGCAAGGCCGCCGAGCGGGCCCGGCGCGACGGCACCGAGGTGGCGCTGACCGAGGAGTCGGCGACACCGCTGGTCGCGTTCGACGGCGGGCTGGCCGGCCGGCTCGCGACGCTGCTCGACGCGCCGGTGCTGCCGACCGGAGCGGGCCACGACGCGGGTGTGCTCGCCGGGCACCTGCCGACGGCGATGCTCTTCGTGCGCAACCCGACCGGGATCTCGCACTCCCCCGCCGAGTCGGCCGCCGACGACGACTGCGCCGCCGGCGTGACCGCCCTCGCGCGGGTGCTGGAGGAGCTGACATGACCCGGTGGCTCGCCGAGTACGCCTGGCTGCCGGACCACGCCGAGCCGACGCCCGACGTGCTGATCGAGACCGACGGCGGGCGGATCACCGGGGTCACCCCGCTGACCGCCGGAGGCCGGCCGACGGCCGGGGTCGAGGTCCTGACCGACGCGGTACGGCTGCCCGGGCTCACCCTGCCCGGCCTGGCCAACGCCCACTCGCACGCCTTCCACCGGGCCCTGCGCGGGCGGACGCACGGCGGGCGCGGCGACTTCTGGACCTGGCGCGACGTCATGTACACGGTCGCGGCCCGGCTGGACCCCGACTCGTACCTGGCCCTGGCCCGGGCCGTCTACGCCGAGATGGCGCTGGCCGGGATCACCTGCGTCGGCGAGTTCCACTACCTGCACCACGGGCCGGGCGGCGAGCCCTACGACGATCCGAACGCGATGGGTGCGGCGCTGGTCGAGGCGGCCGCGCACGCCGGCATCCGGCTCACCCTCCTGGACACCGCGTACCTGACCGCGACGGTGGACGGGCAGCCGCTGGTCGGCCCGCAGCGGCGGTTCGGCGACGGCGACGCGCTGCGCTGGGCGCAGCGGGTGGACGCGTTCACGCCGGACAACACGCACGCGCGGGTCGGCGCGGCGATCCACTCGGTCCGCGCGGTGCCGGCCGACCAGCTGGCCACCGTGGCCGGCTGGGCGGACCGCCGGGGCGCGCCGCTGCACGTGCACCTCTCCGAGCAGCCCGCCGAGAACGACGCCTGCCGGGCCGTCCACGGCTGCTCACCGACCCGCCTCCTCGCCGACCGCGGGGTCCTCGGCCGGCACACGACCGCCGTGCACGCCACGCATCCCACCAGCGCCGACGTCACGCTGCTCGGGGACAGCGGGACCGGGATCTGCCTCTGCCCCACCACCGAACGGGACCTCGCCGACGGGATCGGGCCGGCACACCGGATGGCCGACGCGGGCAGCCCACTCAGCCTCGGCAGCGACAGCCACGCCGTGGTCGACCTCTTCGAGGAGGCGCGCGCCGTGGAGCTGGACGAACGGCTGCGCACCCGCAAGCGGGGTCACTTCGCCGCCGCCGACCTGGTCACCGCCGCCACCGTCGCCGGGCACGCCGCGCTCGGCTGGGGCGACGCCGGGCGGCTGTCCATCGGGGACCGGGCCGACCTGGTCACCGTGCGACTGGACAGCGCCCGCACCGCCGGCGTACCGCCGGTGGGGGCGTTCTTCGCGGCGAGCGCCGCGGACGTCACCCAGGTCGTGGTGGACGGCCGGGTGGTGGTGCGCGACGGCCGGCACCTGACCGTGGACGTCCCCACCGAACTGCGCACCGCCATCGCGGAGGTGACCTCGTGAGCAGCCTGCTGGTCGACAACATCGGGGAGCTGGTCACCAACAACTCCGAGGGCGGCGCCGGGGCGCTCGGCCTCCGCCGGAATGCCGCGCTGCTGGTCGAGGACGGCCTGGTGGCCTGGATCGGGCCGGCCCGGGACGCGCCGGCCGCCGACCGGCGGATCGACGCCGAGGGGGCGGCCGTCCTGCCCGGCTTCGTGGACAGCCACGCCCACCTGGTCTTCGCCGGCGACCGGGCCGCCGAGTTCGCCGCCCGGATGGCCGGCGAACCGTACACCGGGGGCGGCATCCGCACCACCGTCGGCGCGACCCGCGCCGCCTCCGACGACGAGCTGCGGGCCACCGTACGCCGGCTGCGCGGCGAGGCGCTGCGGCAGGGCACCACCACCATCGAGATCAAGAGCGGGTACGGCCTGACCGTCGCCGACGAGGCCCGCTCCCTGCGGATCGCCGCCGAGGTGAGCGGGGAGACCACGTTCCTCGGGGCGCACGTCGTCCCAGCCGAGTACGCCGACCGCCCCGACGACTACGTGGGCCTGGTCTGCGGGCCGATGCTCGCCGCCGCGGCACCGTACGCCCGCTGGATCGACGTCTTCTGCGAGCGGGGCGCCTTCGACGTGGACCACGCCCGGGCGATCCTCGCCTGCGGGCAGGCGGTCGGGCTCGGTGTGCGGGTGCACGCCAACCAACTCGGTCCCGGGCCCGGTGTGCGGCTCGGCGTCGAGCTGGGCGCTGCCAGCGTCGACCACTGCACCCACCTCACCGACGCCGACGTCGACGCGCTGGCGTCGACGCGGTCCGACTGCATGTGCGCCGAGGGCGGGCACACGACCACCGTGGCCACCCTGCTGCCCGGGGCCGAGTTCTCCACCCGGTCGCCCTACCCGGACGCCCGTCGGCTGCTCGACGCCGGTGTCACCGTCGCACTCGCCACGGACTGCAACCCCGGGTCGTCGTACACGTCGTCGATGCCGTTCTGCATCGCCCTCGCCGTACGCGAGATGCGGATGACCCCGGCGGAGGCGGTCTGGGCCGCGACCGCCGGCGGCGCGCGGGCGCTGCGCCGCGACGACATCGGGCGGTTGCGGCCCGGCGCGCGGGCCGACCTGATGATCCTCGACGCCCCGTCCCATCTGCACCTGGCCTACCGGCCGGGAGTCCCACTGATCCGCCAGGTCCTGCACAACGGAGTACCGCTATGACCGTAGTCATCCAGCCCACCGGGGTCTCCCCCGCCGACGTGCTCGCCGTGGCCCGCGGCACCGCCAAGGTCGTCCTCGACCCGGCGGCGATCGACGCGATGGCCACCAGCCGGTCCATCGTGGACGGCATCGAGGCCGCCGGCCGGCCGGTCTACGGCGTCAGCACCGGCTTCGGGGCGCTCGCCAACACCTTCGTCGCGCCCGAGCGCCGCGCCGAACTCCAGCACGCGCTGATCCGCTCGCACGCCGCCGGTGTCGGCGCGCCGATGCCGCGCGAGGTCGTGCGGGCGATGATGCTGCTGCGCGTACGCTCCCTCGCGCTCGGCCGTTCCGGCGTCCGGCCGCTGGTCGCCGAGGCGCTGGTCGACCTGCTCAACCACGAGGTGACGCCGTGGGTGCCGGAGCACGGCTCGCTGGGCGCCTCCGGTGACCTGGCGCCCCTCGCCCACTGTGCCCTGGTGCTGCTCGGGGAGGGGTGGGTGCTGGGTCCGTCGGGGGAGCGCGTCCCCGCCGACGAGGCCCTGCGCCGGGCCGGCCTGGCGCCGATCGAGCTGGCCGCCAAGGAGGGGCTGGCGCTGATCAACGGCACCGACGGGATGCTGGGCATGCTGCTGCTGGCGATCCACGACGCCGCGCACCTGTTCACCATGGCGGACGTCACCGCCGCCCTGGCCATCGAGGCGATGCTCGGCTCGGAGCGGCCCTTCCTGCCGGAGCTGCACGCCATCCGCCCGCACCCGGGGCAGGCCGCCGCGGCGGCCAACATCCACCGGCTGCTCCAGAGCTCGGGGGTGATGGACTCGCACCGCGACGACCTGGCGCACGCCGTGCAGGACGCGTACTCGATGCGGTGCGCTCCCCAGGTCGCCGGCGCCGCCCGCGACACCCTCGACTTCGTCCGCCAGGTGGCCGACCGGGAACTGGTCTCGGTCGTGGACAACCCGGTGGTGCTGCCGGACGGCCGGGTCGAGTCGACCGGGAACTTCCACGGCGCGCCGCTGGGCTTCGCCGCGGACTTCCTGGCGGTCGCGGCGGCGGAGGTCGGGGCGATCGCCGAGCGGCGGGTGGACCGGCTGCTCGACGTGACCCGGTCCCGGGAGCTGCCCGCGTTCCTCTCCCCGGACGCCGGGGTGAACTCCGGGCTGATGATCGCCCAGTACACGGCCGCCGGGATCGTCGCGGAGAACCGCCGCCTCGCCGCGCCCGCCTCGGTGGACTCGCTGCCCACCAGTGGCATGCAGGAGGACCACGTGTCGATGGGCTGGGCGGCGACGAAGAAGCTGCGTACGGTCCTGGACAACCTGACCAGCCTGCTCGCGGTGGAACTGCTCGCCGCGGTGCGCGGACTTCAGCTGCGGGCGCCGCTGGAGCCGTCCCCGGCGGGTCGGGCCGCGATCGCCGCGCTGGGCGGGGCCGCCGGCGAACCGGGCCCGGACGTGTTCCTCGCCCCGGTGATGGAGGCGGCCCGCGCGGTGGTGGCCGGCCCCGACCTGCGCGCCGCGATCGAGCGGGAGGTCGGCGCCCTCGCCTGACCGCGACGTCAGGCCGGTGGGAGGACCTTGGCGACCAGCTTGGCCAGCTCGCGGAGCGCCTTGCCCCGGTGGCTGATCGCGTCCTTCTCCTCCGGCGTCAGCTCGGCGTTGGTGCGGTCCTGCCCGTCGCCCAGGAAGATCGGGTCGTAGCCGAAGCCGCCGTCGCCACGGGGCGCCCGCAGCAGGCGGCCGGATTGCCGGCCGTCGACCAGGTGCTCCTTGCCGCCGGGCAGCACCAGGGCCACCGTGCAGACGAACGAGGCTGCCCGGTGCTCGTCCGGCAGGTCGGCGATCTGGTCCAGCACCAGCTGGAGGTTGGCCTGGTCGTCACCGTGCCGCCCGGCCCAGCGGGCGCTGAAGACCCCCGGCATGCCGTTGAGGGCGTCCACTGCCAGGCCCGAGTCGTCGGCGATCGTCGGCAGGCCGGTGCGGCGGCAGCCCTCCCGCGCCTTAATCAACGCGTTCTCGCCGAAGGTGAGGCCGGTCTCCGGCAGCTCCGGGTACTCCTCGACGTCGTCGAGGCCGAGCAGGGCGACCCGGTGGGCGCCCAGCGCGCCGTCGAGGATGCGCTGGAGCTCGGTGAGCTTCTTGCGGTTACGGGTGGCGAGCAGGACCTTGTTCATGCTGAAACACCTCTGTTCGCGACTGCGGGGCTCGCAAGCTCGCTCCTCGCGCTCACGAGAGTGCCTTCCGCTGGGCCTCGGCCAGTTCCACGCAGCCGGCGACGGCCAGGTCGAGCAGGGCGTCCAGCTGCTCGCGGGCGAACACGCCCGCCTCACCGGTGCCCTGCACCTCGACGAACTCGCCGCTGCCGGTGCAGACGACGTTCATGTCGACCTCGGCGGCCACGTCCTCGTCGTAGTTGAGGTCGAGCCGCGGCTCGCCGGCGATGACGCCGACACTGACCGCCGCCACCGACCGGTGCATCACCTTCTCCGGCTTGCCGGCGAGGGCCTTCCGCTCGCCGAGCCAGGTGACCGCGTCGTGCAGCGCCACGTAGGCGCCGGTGATCGCGGCGGTGCGGGTGCCGCCGTCGGCCTGGAGGACGTCGCAGTCGAGCACGACGGAGTTCTCGCCGAGCGCCTTGAGGTCGATGGACGCCCGCAGGCTGCGACCGATCAGGCGGGAGATCTCGTGCGTCCGCCCACCGACCTTCCCCTTCACGCTCTCCCGGTCCGACCGGGTGTTGGTGGCGCGGGGCAGCATCGCGTACTCGGCGGTGACCCAGCCGAGCCCGGAGCCCTTGCGCCAGCGCGGCACCCCCTCGGTGACGCTCGCGGTGCACAGCACCCGGGTGGCACCGAACTCCACGAGCACGGAACCCTCCGGGTGTGTGCTCCAGCCTCGGGTCAGGGTCACCGGTCGGAGTTGGTCGGGCAGCCGCCCGTCAGGTCGCGCCATGCCCTGCACCCTATGTGGTGCCGTGATCGAAGCGCCCCGGGGTGTCCCGACCCGCCGTCAGGCGGCGGCAGGTACGGGCGCGCCGTGCACCCGCAGGAAACCGGCCACCGACGCCGGCCAGCCGAACTCCTCGGCCCGGGCACGCGCCGCCCGCCGCCGCTCCGCCGCCGGCCGGGCGAGCAGCCGGTTCACCGCCTCGGCCAGCGACGCCGCCGAGCCGTACGCGGCGAGCCCGGCGGAGCCGACCACCTCCGGCAGGGCGCTGGCGGCGTTCACCACGACCGGGGTGCCGCAGGCCAGCGCCTCCAGCCCGGCCAGGCCGAACGTCTCCACCGGACCGGGTGCCAGCACCACGTCGGCGCTGGCGAGCAGAGCCGCGACCATCCCCCGGTCGGGTAGGAAGCCGGTGAACTCCACCGGCAGCCCCTCGGCGCGCCGGGCCAGCGCCGGGCGCAGCGGCCCGTCCCCCACCATCACCAGGACGGCGGGCACGCCGGCGCGGCGCAGCTCCGCGAGCGCGTCCACCGCCAGCTCCGGCCTTTTCTCCACCGACATCCGTGCGCAGTGCACCAGCAGCACCTCGGTCGCGTCCGCGTACCGCTCGCGCAGCGCCGCGTCCGCCCGGTCCGGCCGGAACGTGTCCAGGTCCACCCCGAGCGGCACCAGCTCGACCGGCGCGGCGATCCGGTCGAACTCCTCGGCCGCCCACCGGGTGGTGCAGACGATCCGGTCGTACGACCCCGCGGTCTCCCGGTTGAGCCGGTCGGCGGCCCGGCGCCGCAGCGCGTGCGGCACCCGCCACTCGCCGAGCAGCCCGGTGAGGGACTCGTGGGAGACCATCAGCGACGGCACCCCGTGCGCCCGCGCCCACGCGCCGGTCCAGCGGAGGGTCGAGCGGTCGGACACCTCCAGCCGGTCCGGGCCCAGCCCGGCCAGCACGCGGGCGACCCGCCGGCGGTCGGTCAGCAGGCGGTACCCGCCGGTCCGGGGCACCTCAGGGCCGGCGAGGGTGATCACCCGCCCCCACGGGTGCCGCTCGTCGGCGTCCCGCCGTCCCGGCACCACCAGCACCGGGTCGTGTCCGGCCGCCAGGTAGCCCGTGCCGAGGTGGCGCAGCGCCGTCCGGAGCCCGCCGGAGCGGCCGGTGACGAAGTTCGCCAGCCGGACGATCCGCAGGCCGCTCACGACGGCACCGTCCGGCCGCGCCACCGGGCGGCACGTCGCCCGGTCACGACGCCGCCGGCAGGTCGAGCGCCGACGCGCCCGCCCGCACCGCCTGGTAGTGGCCGATCAGCTCGTCCCCGACCGCCGTCCAGCTCCGGCGGCTCACCGCCGCGCGGGCCGCCTGCCCGTACGCCAGCCGGCGCGACCCGTCAGCGGCGAGCGCCGCGACGGCGCCGGCCAGCGCGTCGGTGTCGTCGGGCGGCACCAGCGTCCCGGTCACCCCCGTCTCCACCAGGTCGACCGGCCCGCCGGCCGCCGGGGCCACCACGGGTACGCCGCTGGCCAGCGCCTCCTGGATCGTCTGGCCGAAGGTCTCGTGCGGTCCGGTGTGCACGAAGACGTCGAGGCTCGCGTACAGGCGGGCGAGGTCGTCGCCGTGCCGCACCCCGAGGAACGTCACGTCGGGCAGGGCCTTCTCCAGTTGCCGCCGCGCCGGGCCGTCCCCGGCCACCACGACCCGTACGCCGGGCAGGGCGGCGGTGGCCGCGAGCAGGTCGACCCGCTTCTCCGGGGCGAGCCGGCCGACGTACCCGACCAGCAGTTCGCCGTGGGGCGCGAGAGTGCGCCGCAGGTCCGCGCACCGCTTCGCCGGCTGGAACCGCTCGGCGTCGACGCCGCGGCGCCACAGCCAGATCCGCTGCACACCGTTCGCGATGAGGTCGGCGGCGGCCCGGGTGGAGGGCGCGAGCGTGCGGTTGACGGAGTTGTGGATCTCCCGCAGCCGGCGCCAGGCCGCCGCCTCGCCCCAGCCGACCCGGTACGCGCGGGCGTACGAGGCGACGTCGGTCTGGTAGACGGCGACGGTCGGGAGGCCGTGCCGCACGGCCAGTGCCGCGGCCCGCGCCCCGAGGACGAACGGACTGGCCAGGTGGACGACGTCGGGGGCGTACGAGAGCAGCGCGCCGGCCAACCGGGCCGGCGTGGGTACGCCCAGCCGGAAGCCCTGGTAGCGCGGCAGGGGCACGCTCGGGATCCGGACCACCGGGTACGGGTACCGGTCGGTGTCGTGCCGGTGCGACCCGGGCGGCGCCGGCGCGACGACCACCGGCTCGTGGCCGCGGGCGACGAGGTGTTCCGCCGCCCGGACCACCGAGTGTGCGACACCGTTCACGTCCGGCGGGAACGACTCGGTGACGATGGCGATGCGCATGCCCTCACCGTGCGGGTGCCACGGGTGCGCCAGACGACGGGACATTGACCGCCCGGCGAACAGTTCGGCAAGAGCCGCCGCGCGGGTGGGCGTCAGACCTCGTAGCTGGCGCCGGGCCGGACGACCTCGAGCGGGCCGGCGTACGCGGCGGCGGCGGACGCGACGGTGTGCGCCTCGCTGCCCCAGGCCGCCACCAGGTGGGTCAGCAGCAGTCGGCCGACGCCCGCCTTGGTGGCCGCCTCGCCCGCCTCCCGGCCGGTGAGGTGCAGGTCCGGTGGGTTGTCCACGCCGTCGAGGTAGCTCGCCTCGCAGAGGAACACGTCGGCGTCCTGGGCCAGCCGCAGCAGGGCGTCGCACGGCGCCGTGTCCGACGAGTAGCAGAGGACCCGCCCGCCGTGCTCCACCCGCACCCCGTACGTCTCGATCGGGTGGTTCACCCGGTCGACGGTGACGGTCAGCGGGCCGATCGGGAAGGTCCCCGGCTGGAGGGCGTAGAACTGGTAGACGTCCTCGACGGTGGCGTCCTCCTGCCCGTACGCGGCGGCGAGCCGGTCCGGCGCGCCGGCCGGGGCGTACACCGGCAGCGGTGGGTAGGGGCCGTCGGGGGCGTACCGGCGCACGACCACGTACGACGCGGCGTCGAGGATGTGGTCGCAGTGCAGGTGGGTGAGGAGGATGGCGTCGGGGGCGTGCAGCCCCGCGTACCGCTGGAGCGTGGACAGCGACCCGGACCCGAAGTCCACCAGGAGCTTGAAACCCTCGGCCTCGACCAGGTACGCCGAGCAGGGGGCCTCGGGGCCGGGAAAACTCCCCGCGCAGCCCAGGACGGTCAGTCGCATCGAGTTGTCTCGCTGTCACGCTGGGTAGCTGCCGCGCCGGCCGTCTCTCCGCGGAGCATGATCTCTACCGACGCGTACGCCACGCTGCGCAGCCTACGCTCGCGTACGCGAACGCATGAATCATCCGCAGGAAGATGTCACGAACGTGACACCCGCTCCCGGTGCCCGCCCCGACGCGACCGACCGGCACGACCACGCCCTGTGCACACGCGGGCCCGGCGGGGGCCCCGGCACCGGCCGGCGCCCCGTCCGCGCTGCTCGTCCGGTCAGGCCCAGAGCTGGCCCTCCAGGGCGTCCTCCGCGTCCCCGAGGGTGCCCCCGTACGCCCCGGTCGACAGGTACTTCCAGCCGCCGTCGGCCACCACGAAGGCCACGTCGGCGCGGCGCCCCTCGCGGACCGCCTCGTGCGCCACCGCCAGGGCGGCGTGCAGGATCGCGCCGGTCGAGAACCCGGCGAAGATGCCCTCCACCTCCACCAGCTGGCGCGTCCGCAGCACCGCGTCCCGCGTCCCGACGGAGAAGCGCCGGGTGAGCACGGTCGCGTCGTACAGCTCCGGGACGTAGCCCTCGTCGATGTTGCGCAGTCCGTAGACCAGCTCGCCGTAGCGCGGCTCGGCCGCGACGACCTGGATGCCCTCGACCTTCTCGCGCAGGTAGCGCCCGGTGCCCATCAGCGTGCCGGTGGTGCCCAGACCGGCCACGAAGTGGGTGATCGTGGGCAGGTCGTGCAGCAGCTCGGGACCCGTGGTCTCGTAGTGCGCACGGGCGTTCGCCTCGTTGCCGTACTGGTACAGCATCACCCAGTCGGGATGCTCCGCGGCGATCTGCTTGGCGGTGGCGACCGCCTGGTTGGAGCCACCCGCCGCCGGCGAAAAGATGATCTCCGCCCCGTACATGCGCAGCAGCTGGACCCGTTCGGTGGACACGTTCTCCGGCATCACGCAGACCAGCCGGTACCCGCGCAGCTTCGCCACCATGGCCAGCGAGATCCCGGTGTTGCCGCTGGTCGGTTCGAGGATGGTGTCGCCCGGCCGCAGCCGGCCGGCCTCCTCGGCCGCCCGGACCATGAACAGGGACGCCCGGTCCTTGATGCTGCCGGTCGGGTTCCGGTCCTCCAGCTTGGCCCACAACCGCACCGGCGGTGCCCCGTCGGGCACCGTCGGCGACAACCGGGGCAGCCCGACCAGGGGCGTGCCGCCACAGGCGTCGAGAAGGCTGTCGTACCGCGCCATGACGACCGCCCTCAGCGGGCGGCGACCGAGGCGCGCCGGGCCGCGGCCGACGCGCCCGCCGCCGCACCGTGCTGCGCGATCGCCGCGGCGGCGGCACCGTGCTGCGCGATCGCCGCGGCGGCGGCGAAGCCGAAGGCGCCGCCCGCCACGGCCGGCAGGATCGTCACGCTGTCACCGTCGTTGAGCTTGGCGTCCAGCGAGCCGAGGAAACGGACGTCCTCGTCGTTGACGTAGACGTTGACGAAGCGGTGCAGCGCGCCGGTCTCGGTGACCAGCCGGGCCTTCAGGCCGGCGTGCCGGGAGTCCAGGTCGGCGAGCAGGTCGCCCAGCGTGTCGCCGGCGCCCTCGACGACCTTCGCGCCGCCGGTGTAGCTGCGCAGGATGGTGGGGATGCGAACCTCGATGGCCATGATGTCGTGCTCCTTGGTCGGGTGTGCCGAAATGGTGACGGGACGAGACAGGGTGTTACGGCGCTGGATTCAGCGGCCGGAACACTCGTAGTCGACCGTCGCCGGGCTCTGCCCGAACATGTAGGACTGCACGGCGTGCGGGTCCACCCCCGGCTCCAAGATGCGGACCGGCTCCTCGGTGACCACGCCGTCGACGATCCGGAAGGAGCGGATCTCCTCGGTGTCGGGCTCACGGGTGGAGACGAGCAGATAGTGCGCATTGGGCTCGCCGGCGAAGGAGATGTCGGTACGCGACGGGTACGCCTCGGTCGCGGTGTGCGAGTGGTAGATGACGACGGGCTCCTCGTCCCGGTCGTCCATCTCCCGCCACACGCGCAACTGCTCCATCGAGTCGAACTCGTAGAAGGTCATGGAGCGGGCGGCGTTCTCCATCGGGATGTGCCGGGCCGGGGTGTCGCTGCCGGCGGGGCCGGCGACCACGCCGCACGCCTCGTCGGGGTGGTCCCGACGCGCGTGGGCGACGATCGCGTCGACGATCGACCGGTCGATGCTCAGCACGCCGACCAGCCTAACGCCTGCCCGCGCGGCCCGGCGAGGTGGCGGCGGTCACGAATCAGTCGATCAGGGCGTTGAGCAGGGATTCCTGGAGGTAGCCCAGGTAGGCGTAGACCGACAGTTGGAACACCCGGCTGGACGTCGGGTCCTCGGCCACCGCATCGTCCAGCTCGGCGCCGAGGTCGGTGCCGTCCTTGATCTCCAACCGGACGCCCATCGCCAGGCGGGCGTCGTTGAGCGCCCGCAGCCACGCCTCGGCCGCCTCGGCGTCGAGACGCACCTCGCCGCCCGCCTCGTCGGGCAGCGCCGCGAGGATCGCGCCGGCCTGGTCGATCTTCGCGGTCTTCAGGTCGCCCTCGGTGTACCGGCGGAACTCGGCCGTCCCCGCGGCGTCCTCCGGGTAGACCTCCGGGAACAGCCGCCCGACCACCGGGTCGGAGTGGTCGAACCCGTCGGTGAGCAGCCCGACCACCTCGGAGGCGACCTTGCGCAACACCCGGACCTCGTCCACGGCGAAGATGGCGACGTAGCGGTCGCCCTGGCGCCGGAACATGCTCACGCCCGATCCACCGTCGCCCAGAGACCGTACGCGTGCAGCTGCGACGCGTCGTGCTCCATGCGCTCGCGGGCGCCGCTGGAGACGACCGCCTTGCCCTTGTGGTGCACGTCCAGCATGAGCTGCTCGGCCTTCTCCCGGCTGTACCCGAAGAGCTTCTGGAAGACCCAGGTCACGTACGTCATCAGGTTGACCGGGTCGTCCCACACGATCGTCACCCACGGCCGGTCGGGCGCCGGCACCTCGTCGGTGTCCGGCGTCTCGACCGGTGCAACCTGCGGAGCCGCCATGCCCCCCATCGTGCCACCGGATCCGGCGAACCGAGGAACCGGAACGCCGGCCGGTCCCGGATCGGCGCCGTGACCGCCTGCGGAGCCACGCGGACGCGACGCGTCGGCACCCCCGTCAGGCGAGCAGGATGCCGTGGTCGACCGCATCGGAGAGCACCGCGTCCAGCGAGAGGCGGATCACCTCGAAGCGTCGGGACACCTCGCGGGTCAGCTCCAGCTCGACCTCCCGCAGCGCGCGTTGGGCCCACGCCCGCGCCGCGTTCGGGTCGTTGTTGCCGGGGCTGCGCCAGTGCTGCCAGCAGCCACCGGAGAGGGCCACCGCCACCGGCGGGAGAATGTCCTCCCGTGCGGCTCCGGAATAGCCGGTCATTGCGTCGATCGCGCCGGCGCCGGTCAGGCCGGCCACCCCACCGGTGCTGGTCACCAGGAGAACCCGCTCCAGTTCCTCGCCGGAGCGGTGGTCGGCCAGGCCCCACCGGACCGCGTTGGCGATCCGCCGGCGGACGCCCGGTGCCAGCGGAGCGCCGAACACCCGCCCGGCCGCCTCGTCGACCAGGTTGCGGACGGCCTGGTCGCACTGCGCGGTGGCCAGCAGCGAGAGGGCCTCCATCTCGCGGTCGAGCAGGTGCGGGAGGCCGGTGCAGCCGACCCCGAAGACGATCTCCTGCACCACCCGCAGGTGGACGTTCGCGAGTTCCAGGGCCAGGTGCTGGCGGATGCGCCGCGCGACCGAGCGGGCCCGCCGGTCCAGCTCGTCGGACCACGGGCCGGGCTCGGGCAGCACCGGCACCCGGCCGTGCGCCCCGGGCAGCACCGGCGGCGTGGCGCTCGCCCTTCGCAGCCCCTCGTCGGCGGCCCAGCCCACCAGCCCCCGACGCAGGTCGTCGGCGCCGCCCGGGCTGACCGGGAACCACCGGGCACGGGCGAGGTCGGGGACCGCGGCGAGCAGGGCCGCCCGGTGCGCCGCCACGGTCACGGCGGCCGGGTCCACCGGGGTGACCGCCGACGGCCCGGTGGACCCGGCGTCGGCCGTGCCGACGGACGCCCCCGTGTCCTCCGTCGTCGACCCGCCGTCGGGCGGGCACCAGCCACCCGCACCGGGCGTCACGGCGAAGAAGACCTCGACCCGCGCGGCGGCGAGGTCGGCCAGCAGATGCAGCTCGGCGGCGGTGAACGCCTGGTCGGCGGCGATGACGAAGAGCACCGCGCCGGCGCGGCCCGCCGCGTCCAGCAGCACCCGGTTACCGGGCACACCGAGGCTGCCGGTGTCCGGGGTGTCGACCAGGGCGAAGTGCCTCAGCAGCGGCTCCGACACGGACAGCTCGACCCGGCGCGGCGGTCGGGCGAGCGCCGGCCCGGCGGCCAGCCGGTCGGCGCCGTACGAGTGCGGCTGGCGGTAGCCGGGCACGTACGCGGCCCGACTCGGAACCTGCGCGTGGCGGACGACCAGCCAACTGCCGGCGGGGACCGCGAGCATGGCGGGGTCCAGCCGGAGCAGCGTGGCGAGCACCTCGACCCGACCCGCGCCGGCGGGACCGGCGGCCACCACCGCCAGCGGCTCGTCCGCACCGGGCGCGGGCGCGTTCCGGCTGGGCAGCGGCCGGCCGCGGGGCAGGTCGGCGGCGCCGGCCGGATCGCCCGACATGTCGACCGCGGGGAGCGGACCCGGCATCACAGGCGGCCTCCCAGTGCTGGTGACCGGCGGTGCCGGCCACGCGGAACTGTCCGGTAGTTGACCGGATGCCGGAAGAGTACGGGCGACCCGGGACCGAGTCGGAACACCCAGTCTACTCAGCGGTAACGACGAGGTTACTCAACTTCGGTGCGTGACGGACTAGTTGCATACGGAATCACGTCGATATGCTGCGCGGATGAGTCGGTGGAGATTCGTCGGTCGCAGACACGAGCTCGACCGTCTGTTGTCGGCGGTGACGGGCCTCGACGGGCGAGGGCTGTTCATCAGCGGCAGCGCCGGCATCGGCAAGAGCCGGCTGCTCCGCGAGTGCGTGGACGGGCTGCCCCGCGACCGGTACGCGGTCTGGTACGTCGCGGCGAGCGCCACCACCGCCGCGCTCCCGTTCGGCGGGCTGGTCCAGGTCCTCCCCGCCGACCAGCCGCAGGGCCTGTCACCGGCCGGTGTCCTGCGCTGGGCCGTGGACGTGCTGCAACAGCAGGCGGCCGGCCGCCGCATCGTGCTCGCCGTCGACGACGCGCACCTGCTGGACCCGCCGTCCGCAGCGCTGGTGCACCTCATCGCCCGATCCGAGAACGCCACCGTCATCGGCACCCTGCGCGAGGGCGAGCAGATCCCGCTGCCGATCCGCGCACTGTGGACCGACGACCTGGTCGACCGCGCCGAGCTGAGCCCGATGGACCCGGCCGACACCGCCGGGCTCCTCGCCGCGATCCTGGACGGGCCGGTCGACGCCGGCTCCGCCGACCGGCTCTGGCGGCTCTCCGCCGGCAACCCGCTGCTGCTCCGCGAACTCGTCCACGCCGCCTCCGGCACCGGGGAGCTGACCAGCACGTACGGGGTGTGGACGTGGACCGGCCGGCTGGAGCTGGCGCCGAGCCTGACCGACCTGATCGACACCCGGATCGGTCAGCTCACTCCCGGCGTCCGGGCGGTGGTCGAGCTGGTCGCGTTCGGCGAACCGCTCGGCCTGCAGCTGCTCGGGCAGGCGGTCGAACCGGCCGACGTGGAGACCGCCGAGGAACGCGGCCTCATCACCGTGGTCCGCGACGACCGGCGGCTCGACGTACGCCTGGCCCACCCGATGTACGGGGAGGTGATGCGCCGGCAGTGCCCGGTCAGCCGCACCCGCCGCCTGCAGGCCCGCCTCGCGCAACTGCTCGAGGAGGTCGGCACCCGCCGCCGGGACGACCTGCTGCGGGTCGCCGTCTGGCGGCTGGAGTCGGGCACCGCGCAGGACGAGCGGATGCTGCTCGGCGCCGCGGTGCAGGCGTTCACCCGCTACGACGTGCCGCTGGCGACGCGGCTCGCCCGGGCGGCGCTCGACACCGGCGGAGGGTTCGACGCCGCGGAGCTGCTGGCCACCATCCTCATGTTCGCCGACCGGCCGGACGAGGCGATCGAGGTGCTCGACGCCGTCGCGGCCGACCTGGCCGACGACCACCGGCGCAGCCGGTGGCTCACCGTGCGCGGCATGGTCAGCTACTGGGGGCTCAGCCGGGAATCCACCGTGGAGGAACTCGCCGCCCGCGGCGCCGAGCTGAAGGACTCCGCCGCCCAGGCCCGCGTCCTCGCCTTCGAGGCGATCATGCGACTGCAACTCATGGACACCGCCGCCGCGCTCCGGCTCGGGCAGACCGTGCTGGACCGGCCCGCCGCCAGCGTCGCCGCGCGGGAACTGGCCCGGTGCACCATCGCCTACCTGCACACCGCGCAGGGGCAGCTGCGCCGCAGCGCCGTGGCCATCGAGCTGGTCCAGGCGGCGGCCGGGCACTGGCGGGCGGACATGCCGTACCTGCAACTCGCACTGGAGCTGGCCCGTGGCACCCGGCTCGCGCTCGCCGGGGACCTGCTCGGCATCGACGCCATCGTGGCCGACGAGTTCGCCGACCTGGCCGGCGCCGGGGACTTCCGGCTCGGCACCGGCTACCTGGCGATCCTCCAGGCGTACGCGGCCCGGCTGCGCGGCGAGACCGACACCGCGCTGCGGACCAGCCTCGGCGCGTGCGCGGTCCTGGCCACCAGCCGGGTCTACGCCGGTCTGGCACAGGCCGAGCGGGCCCAGGCCGCGGCGCTGCGCGGCGACGCGGAGCAGGCCGCGGAGGCGATGGCGGAGGCCGACCGCACCCACGCGCGGGGAATGGCGGTGCTCTACCCGTGGCTGGAGCAGGCCCGCGGGGCGGTCCTGGCGGCCGGCGGCGACCTGCCCGGCGCCGTCAAGCACCTCGCGGAGCTGGCCGAGCGGCTCCGCGCCGACGGCTTCGCCGGACACGAGGTCCACGCGCTCCACGACCTGGTCCGCCTGGACCAGGCCACCGCACCGCTCGGGCCGACCTGCTCCGACGGGAGCCGACGCACCGTCGCCCAGCGCCTGGCCGAGCTGTCCGAGCAGGTCGACGGGGTGCTGCCGCCGCTGCTGGCCCGGCACGCCCGGGCGGCGGCCGACGGCGCCGCGGAGGACCTGCTCGGCGTCGCCGAGGCCTTCGCCGAGCTGGACCTGACCGTCTGGGCCGCCGAGGCCACCGCCACGGCGCTGCACCTCCTGCGGCAGCGGCGGTCGCCCGCGGCCAGCACCGCCCGGGAGCGGCTGGCCGCCCTGCTCGGGCGGTGCGGCCAGGTCGACACCCCCGCGCTGCGCGCCGGTACACCGACCCTGAGCCACCGGGAGTGGCAGGTGGCCCGGCTCGCGGCCACCGGCGCCACCAGCCGCGTCATCGCCCAGCAGCTCTACCTCTCCGCGCGCACCGTGGAGAACCACCTCCAGCGCATCTACAGCAAGCTCGGGGTGACCGGGCGGGCGGAGCTGGGGGCGGCGCTGCGGGCGATCCCGGGCCACGACGGCGGGCACCCGGACCAAACTCTAGGCTGAGGCGGTGACCACCCTTCGCCCCGCGCTGCTGACCGACCACTACGAGCTGACGATGGTCAGCGCCGCCCTGCGCGACGGCACCGCCGACCGCCACTGCGTGTTCGAGGTGTTCAACCGCCGGTTGCCGATGGGCCGCCGCTACGGCGTGGTCGCCGGGACGGGCCGGCTGGTCGAGATGATCCGCGACTTCCGCTTCGACGCCGACGAGGTCGACTTCCTGCGGCGCACCGGCGTCGTGGACGAGGCCGCGGCGCGGTGGCTCACCAACTACCGCTTCACCGGCGACGTCGACGGGTACGCCGAGGGTGAGCTGTCCTTCCCCGGCTCGCCGATCCTCACCGTCTCGGGCACCTTCGCCGAGTGCGTGGTGCTGGAGACGCTGGTCCTGTCGGTGCTCAACCACGACTGCGCCGTCGCCGCAGCGGCCGCGCGGATGGTCACCGCGGCCCGCGGGCGCACCCTCATCGAGATGGGCTCCCGCCGGGCGCACGAGGAGGCGGCCGTCGCGGCGGCGCGGGCGGCGTACCTGGCCGGGTTCCGGTTCACCTCCAACCTGGCGGCCGGGCAGCGCTACGGGATCCCCACCGCGGGCACCGCCGCGCACGCGTTCACCCTGCTGCACGACGACGAGCGGGCGGCGTTCGCCTCGCAGGTGGCCACGCTGGGCAAGGACACCACGCTGTTGGTCGACACGTACGACATCAGCCAGGGCATCCGCAACGCCATCGCGGTGGCCGGGCCGGACCTGCGCGCCGTCCGGATCGACTCCGGCGACCTGGCCGTGATGGCGCAGCAGTCCCGCGAGCTGCTCGACTCGCTCGGCGCCACCGAGACGAAGATCATCGTGTCCGGCGACCTCGACGAGTACGCCATCGCCGCGCTCGCCGCGGAACCGGTGGACATGTACGGGGCCGGCACCGCCGTGGTCACCGGCTCCGGCGCCCCCACGGCCGGCCTCGTCTACAAGCTCGTCGAGGTCGACGGCCGCCCGGTGGTCAAGCGTTCCGAGCAGAAGGCCACCATCGGGGGACGCAAGGTGGCGGTGCGCCGGCACAAGCCGACGGGCACCGCCACCGAGGAGGTGATCGTGCCGCAGGGCGTGCCGGACCGGCGGCCGCACGACCGGCTGCTCCAGCGGTCGTACGTGGTGGGCGGGGAGCCGGTCGACCAGCCGACGCTGGACGAGTCCCGGGAACACCTGCGGCAGTGCCTGATCTCGATTCCCTGGGAGGGGTTGAAGCTTTCGGCGGGTGACCCGGCCATCCCGGTCACCGTCGTTCCGGCGGACTGAGTCTCTGGAGGGACGTCACATGGGCAAGGCGTTGATCATCGTGGACGTGCAGAACGACTTCTGCGAGGGCGGCTCGCTGGCCGTCGGTGGCGGCGCCGCCGTCGCGGCCGGCGTCAGCCGGCTGCTCGCCGCCGATCCGGGCCGCTGGGACCACGTGGTCGCCACGAAGGACTACCACGTCGACCCGGGCCCCCACTTCGGCGATCCGCCGGACTTCGTCGACTCGTGGCCCCGGCACTGCGTGGTGGGCACCCCCGGCTCGGAGTTCCACCCCGACCTGGCCACCGACCGGATAGCGGCGATCTTCCACAAGGGCGAGCACGCGGCCGCGTACTCGGGCTTCGAGGGGCACACCGACGGCGGCGAGTGCCTCGCCGACTGGCTGCGACGGCACGACGTCGACCAGGTGGAGATCGTCGGCATCGCCACCGACCACTGCGTCCGCGCCACCGCCCTGGACGCCTTCGAGGAGGGGTTCGACACCACCGTGCTGCTGGACCTGACCGCCGGTGTCGCCCCGGACACGACCGACGTGGCGCTCCGCGCGTTCGAGGGCGCGGGGATCACCACCCGGGGAAAGCCTGTGATCAGGGCCGCATGACCCGGTAAATCTTTGGCGGTTGTCGTACTCCCGGCTGAGGATGTCCGCGGAGGTACGGACCGTCGTGAACATCAAGGCTTACCGGGAGGCACTCGCCCTGCCCGGTCTCCGGTCGCTGCTGCTGGTGGCGGTCCTCGCCCGGGTCCCGCTCACCGCGACCGGGGTGACACTCACCTTCTTCGTCGTCGAGGATCTCGGCCGGGGGTACGGCGCCGCCGGGCTGGTCGGTGCCGCGATCACCGTCGGCGCGGCCATCGGCGGCCCGCTGCTCGGCCGTCTGGTGGACCGGCGGGGCCTGCGCCCGGTGCTCGTGCTGACCGGCGTCGCCGAGGCGGTCTTCTGGTCCACGGCGCCGATGCTGTCGTACGCGCTGCTCCTGCCGGCCGCCTTCCTCGCCGGCTCACTGGCGCTGCCGATCTTCTCGGTGATCCGGCAGTCCATCGCGGCCATGGTCCCGCCGGCCCGGCGCCGCCCCGCGTACGCGCTCGACTCGATGTCCGTGGAGCTGTCGTTCATGGTCGGCCCCGCGCTCGCCACGGTCGCCGTCACCGCCATCTCCGCCCGGACGACCCTCTACCTGGTCGGCGCCGGCATCGTCGCCGCCGGCGCCGGGCTCTGGCTGCTCAACCCTCCGGTACGCGGCGCCGGTGAGCCGGTCGGGCCGCAGCGGAAGGTGGCCCGGCGCGAATGGCTCACCCCGCGGATGCTCGCCGTGCTCGCCGCGAGCACCGCCGCCACCCTCGTGCTGGGCGGCACCGACGTGGCCGTGATCGCGGTGCTGCGGGACGGCGGCGAGGTCGGCTACACCGGGGTGGTGCTCGCCATGTGGGCGGCCGCCTCGCTGGTCGGCGGCTTCGCGTACGGGGCGGTCACCCGCTCCTGGTCCCCGCTCGTGCTGATGGCGGCGCTCAGCGTCGCCACGATCCCGGTGGGGCTGGGCGGCTCCCACTGGTGGCTGCTCTGCCTGGCGCTGATCCCGGCCGGCCTGCTCTGCGCGCCGACCATCGCCGCCACCTCCGACGAGGTCAGCCGGCTGGCACCCGCCGAGGCCCGCGGCGAGGCGATGGGCCTGCACGGTTCGGCCATCACGATCGGCATCGCGGTCGGTGCCCCGCTGGCCGGGGCGGTCATCGACGCGTCCGCGCCCGCCTGGGGCTTCGCGGTCACCGGCGCGATCGGCGCGCTGGTCGCCCTGGCTGTGCTCCCGGTCGAGCTGCGCCGCCGCCGGGCCGTGCCGGCTGTGGAGCTGGCCCCCGAGCCCGAGCCCGAGCCCGAACTCGCACCCGCCGCCTAGAGCATCCCGACCTCGACCCGACCGCACCCGGCCCCGCCGACCCAGCCGGCCCGAGCCGAGGCCGGGCCGGCGCTGGGGCCGAGCCGAGGCCGGGCCGGCGCTGGGGCCGAGCCGAGGCCGGGCCGGGCCGCGGGTAGACCTGGCCGGGCTGGCCCGACTTGGCCGGGCCGGGCTGAACGGGCCGGGGCGGCCCGCAAGGTCAACTCCATGCCGCCGGCGTCGCAGGGTCGTCCAGTCCCAGAGCACGCGATGCCGCCGGCATGGAGTGGATCCAGCCTGGCTCGCACGCACCGCCGCCACCCGCGCCGGCCGGGTCACCCGTGCCGGTTGCCGTAGCCGGCGCGCCGGTCACCACGGCCGAACGGCGACGGGCGCCGCTCCCCGGAGGGGAACGGCGCCCGTCGTGCGGGACGTGGACCGTCAGCGGCGGTCGATGTCGCTCGCGACGTCCTCCTGGTAGCTGGCACCACCGTCGGACTCGCTGGTCAGCGGCTTGGCGCCGCCCTCCGGCGGGCCGGCCAGCGACTGGCCACCGGCGGCCAGCTCGGGGAACTTGTGGTCGAACGCCGGCCGCTCGGAGCGGATCCGCGGCATCCGGTCGAAGTTCCGCAGCGGAGGCGGCGAGGTGGTCGCCCACTCCAGCGAGTTGCCGTGGCCCCACGGGTCCTCGACCTCGACCACCGGGCCGGCCTTGTACGACTTCCAGCAGTTGTAGATGAACGGCAGCGTCGAGATACCGGTGATGAACGCGCCGATCGTGGAGATCATGTTCAGCGTGGTGAAGCCGTCGGTCGGCAGGTAGTCCGCGTACCGCCGGGGCATGCCCTCGTTGCCCAGCCAGTGCTGCACCAGGAACGTGGTGTGGAAGCCGATCATGGTCAGCCAGAAGTGAATCTTGGCGAGGCGCTCGTCGAGCATCCGGCCGAACATCTTCGGGAACCAGAAGTAAATGCCGGCGAACACCGCGAACACGATCGTGCCGAAGAGCACGTAGTGGAAGTGGGCCACCACGAAGTACGAGTCGGACACGTGGAAGTCCAGCGGGGGGCTGGCCAGCAGCACGCCGGTGAGACCGCCGAAGAGGAACGTGACGAGGAAGCCGATCGAGAACAGCATCGGCGACTCGAAGCTGATCTGGCCCCGCCACATGGTGCCGATCCAGTTGAAGAACTTCATGCCGGTGGGGACGGCGATCAGGAAGCTCAGGAAGCTGAAGAACGGCAGCAGCACCTGGCCGGTGGCGAACATGTGGTGCGCCCAGACGCTCATCGACAGGGCGGCGATGGCGATGGTCGCGGCGACCAGACCCTTGTAGCCGAAGATCGGCTTGCGGGAGAAGACCGGGATGACCTCGGAGACGATGCCGAAGAACGGCAGCGCGACGATGTACACCTCGGGGTGGCCGAAGAACCAGAACAGGTGCTGCCACAGCATCGGCCCGCCGGTCGCGGGGTCGTACACGTGGGCGCCCATCAGGCGGTCGGCGGCGAGCGCGAACAGCGCGGCGGCCAGCAGCGGGAAGACCAGGATCGCCAGGAGGCTGGTGACCAGGATGTTCCAGGTGAAGATCGGCATCCGGAACATCGTCATGCCGGGCGCGCGCAGGGTCAGGATCGTGGTGATCATGTTGACCGCGCCGAGGATGGTGCCCAGACCGGAGATGGCCAGGCCGACGATCCACATGTTGGCGCCGACGCCCGGCGAGTGCTCGACGCTGCTCAGCGGGGTGTACGCGAACCAGCCGAAGTCGGCGGCGCCGCCCGGCGTGATGAAGCCCAGCGTGGCCAGCGACCCACCGAACAGGTAGAGCCAGTAGGCGAAGCTGTTCAGCCGGGGGAAGGACACGTCCGGCGCGCCGATCTGGATCGGCACGATGTAGTTCGCGAAGGCGAACACGATCGGCGTCGCGAAGAACAGCAGCATGATCGTGCCGTGCATGGTGAAGAGCTGGTTGTACTGCTCGGGCGACAGGAACTGCAGCCCGGGCCGGGCCAGCTCGGCCCGCATGATCAGGGCCATCAGGCCGCCGATCATGAAGAACGCGAACGCGGTGACCATGTACATGATCCCGATCTGCTTCGCGTCCGTGGTCCGCAGCAGCCGCGCGATGGCCGACCCCTTGACCGGCGCTCGGACCGGCCAGGGCCGGGTCACGACCGGCTTGGGTGCGACGGTGGTCACGAGTGGCCTCCGGTTCTGGGTTGTCCCGCTCGGCACGCGTTGTTGTCTGCGGGCCGTCATCCGCAAGGAGGATAGTCCCCGGCAGGTGGCAGCGCCGCGTGGGGTGGTCGGGTAACCTGCGCCACCCGGCACCCCGGACCGCGCCCGCGCCCGCCGCCGTCGGCCCCGGCCACCGTCAGAGCGGACCCAACAGCAGCCGGTAGTGCTCGCCGAAGATGCGTCCGCCGCGCCCGCGCAGCAGCGGATCGCGCAGCGCCGGCGGCACGTCGCGGGTCCGGTTGCGGTCCCGGGTCCGGTCCCGCACCCATCGGGTACGCGGGCGACGACGACTCTCGTACGCCGTCAGGGCCGCCTCGACGCTGCCGGCGGCCGTGAGCGACTCGGCGAGCACGACGGCGTCTTCCAGGGCCATCGCCGCGCCCTGGGAGAGGGTCGGCGCGGTGGCGTGCGCGGCGTCACCGACGAGCAGCACCCGCCCCCGGTGCCAGCGGCCCAGCTCGACCTCGTCCGTGGCGCCGACGTGCACGTGGTCCAGGCAGTCCAGCACCTCGGGCACCGGGCCGCCGTAGTCGCCGAAGAGTTCCCGCAGCCGGGCCACCGGGTCGACCGGCGGCTGGGTGCCCGTCTCGTCCGCGTAGCAGTGCAGCCGTCCGGCCCCGATGGGGACGATCAGGAACCCGGCCCGCTGCCCGAGCAGCGCGGTCCACTCGCGGACGGGCGGCGCGTCCCGCACCACGCTGCGGTAGACCACCTGCCCGGTGGGGCGTGGCGGGCCACCGAGGGAGGCGAGCGTACGGATCGAGGAGCGTGGCCCGTCCGCGCCGATCACCAGGTCGTACTCGGTGGCGGTGCCGTCGACGAACGTGACGCCGACGCCGCGCGGCAGCAGGTCGATGCTGCGGACCTCGGCGCCGTGCCGCACGGCACCCCCGGCGCCGGTGAGCAGCACCCGGTGCAGTTCGGCCCGGAGCAGCGCCCGGCACTCTCCGACGCCGGTCCACAGCGCGTCGAGGTCGACCTCGCAGAGCGGCGCGCCCGCGGCGTCGAGGAAGTACTGCCGGTGGATCACCTGGCCGAGGGGGCGGACCGGCCCGTCGAGGTCGAGCCGGCGCAGCGCCCGCGCGGCGTTGCCGGGCAGGTAGAGGCCGGTCTCCGGGAGCTCGCCGGCGGGGAGCTTCTCGGTGACGTCGGGCCGGAAGCCCGCCATCCGCAGCGCCCGGGCCACGGCGAGGCCGGCGATGCCCGCGCCGACGACGAGGATGCGCAGGGGGGAGCCACCCATGGTGGTGTACGCCTCCGGAGGGGGTTCGGCACGCGTTGGAGGCAAGACACTACTCGGCGCAATCGACGCACACCAGAGTCAATCGGTCCCCTCGGGGCAACCCCTTTCCGCGCCGCGCCGGTTCCTGGACGACCACCAGCGGGCCGCCCGTCGCTCACGTGACAAACCTCACTTTCCATCTCATTACTGCCGTCTTGTTGCGCGAGGGTTTCAGAGATGTAAATGTGTCGACTAGCGTGGGAGCGCTCCCGAACCTCCACCACCGACCGTCCGGCGCCACGCGGCGCCGGTGACTGAGGAGCACCATGAAACGTCCACTCCGCGCCATCGCGGCCGCGGCCCTGCTCGCCGCCGGGTCGATCGTCGCCGTGGCCCTCGGCGGCACCGCCTCCGCCGACACCCAGATCTGCGAGCAGTACGGCTCGACCACCATCCAGGGCCGGTACGTGGTGCAGAACAACCGCTGGGGCACCAGCGCCCAGCAGTGCATCAACGTCACCGACACCGGCTTCGAGATCACCAGGCAGGACGGCAGCAACCCCACCAACGGCGCGCCGACCGCGTACCCGTCGATCTTCATCGGCTGCCACTACACGAACTGCTCCCCCGGCACCAACCTGCCCATCCAGGTCAGCCAGATCAGCAGCGCCAACAGCAGCATCACGTACCGCTACGTCAGCGGAGCGACCTACAACGCCTCGTACGACATCTGGCTCGACCCCTCACCCAAGCGGGACGGGGTGAACCAGATGGAGATCATGATCTGGCTCAACCGGCAGGGCTCGATCCAGCCCATCGGCTCGCCGGTCGGCACCGCCAGCCTCGCCGGGCGCACCTGGGAGGTCTGGCGCGGCAGCAACGGCTCCAACAACGTCATCTCGTACGTGGCCCCGTCGGCCATCACGAGCCTGAGCTTCAGCGTGCTGGACTTCATCAACGACGTCCGCAACCGGGGCGCGATCACCAACTCCTGGTACCTGACCAGCATCCAGGCCGGGTTCGAGCCGTGGCAGGGCGGTGTCGGGCTGGCCGTCACCAACTTCTCCGCCTCGGTCAACGGCGGCGGCAACCCGACCACCCCACCGCCGAGCACCCCACCGCCCACCACGCCCCCGCCGACCACGCCACCGCCGGGCGGCAGCGGGTGCGCGGTGAAGTACACGCCGAACTCGTGGGGCAGCGGCTTCACCGCCGACGTGCAGATCACCAACACTGGGTCGAGCGCGATCAACGGCTGGACGCTGGCGTACACGCTGCCCGCCGGGCAGACGGTGACCAACTCCTGGAACGCCACGGTGACCCAGAGCGGGTCGTCGGTGACCGCGCGGAACGTGAGCTGGAACGGCTCGATCGCGCCGGGCGGCACGGCCAGCTTCGGCTACCAGGGGACGCTGAGCGGGGCGTACTCCTCCCCGACCAGCTTCACCCTCAACGGAGCCGCCTGCACCCGCTCCTGACGGCTGCGTCGGGGTGCCGCGTCGTTGTGGCGCGGCACCCCGGCGAGGTCGCGTCTCGACGTCACAGCCCGGCCGCGCCGGGACCACGCTGGTCAGACGCGGGTCAGCCGGACGGCGTCGGCGATGACGTACCCGGCGGAACCGCTCCACCGGCTCACCGCCACCCGGTTGGCGTCGCCGGCCGGGAGGGCGAAGGTGCCGAGGTTGCGCCACTGCCCGCCGTTCACCCGCTGGTCGACGTAGACGGTCTGGTTGCCGGTCGTCGTCGCGATGATGTACGGCGTGCTGGCGTTGTAGCCGGAGACCGCCGGCCACCACGCCTCCACCCGGTAGCTCGCGGTCGCCGGGACGTTGAACTTGTACCAGGCCGCGTCGCTGGCCGCGACGGGGTCGGCGTACCGGTAGTCGGCCCCGTACCGCTGGGCGGAGTACGTGGAGACGCCCCAGTTGGCGCTCGCGCTGAACCGACCGGCGGTGGAGTTGTCGACGATCGCGCTCCAGGCCGTGCCGCCACCGGCCATCTTCGCGGCGACGTCGGAGCGCATCACGTTCAGGTCGATGAAGGACGGGTCGATCTTGCCCGTGGTGCTGGTCTCCCGGTGCCCGCGGGCGTAGCTGGCGTCCTTGCCCAGTTGCTTGAGCACGGCGGCCGTGGCGGCGACCGAGGCGTTGTACTGCGCCGCCGTCATCTGCTGGTTGACCCCGTTGTAGTCGATCTCCCAGCCGATCAGCATCGTGTTGCCGTCCCCGGCGGGGATCGGTCCGCTCGCGCGGGCGGTGCCGGCGTGGTTGCAGCGGCCGGCGGAGATGACGTGGAAGACGCCGTGGTAGTCCACCAGCGCCTGGCAGAGCGGGCCGGGCAGGTCGGACCGGCCGTTGATGCAGATGTTGAGCGCCGGGTGCGGGTTGGTGGCGCTCGAGGTCGCGGCCGTGTGGTGCCAGAGCACGCCGATCGGGTTGAAGCTGCCCGGCCGCATGCGGTTGAGCCAGTCGCCGTGGGTCACGACCTGGACGCCGGCGCCCCGCAGCACGTCCACCAACCAGGGGATGGTGGCCATCACGACTCCTGGAGCAGGTCGGCGAGGCACTCCTTCGGCGCGGCGGTCGCGGCGACCGCGGGTGCCGGCCGGGCGGCGACGGCGACCGCGGCGGCGGCCACCAGCGCCGGCACGCCGAGCAGACCTCGGCGGCGCAGACGGACGGGACGGGCAGGGGCCATGGCGTCCTCCAGAGAACTACGAGGATCGATTAATGGCCGTGACGCTACCCTGTCACGTTCGTCAATGTCGATACCCTTCGGCACCCTTGTTTGGGATGAAAGTTTTCGCCATGCCAGGCGCGCCCCGGTCGACCAGCCGAGGCGCTGGGGGAGATCAGGCGCTGCCGAGCGCGTCGATGTCGCGCATCTCCTCGGCGGTGAGGGAGAAGGTGAAGATGTCGGCGTTGGAACGGATTCGCTCCGGCGTCACGCTCTTCGGGATCGCCACGATCTCGTGGTCGACGTGCCAGCGGAGCACCACCTGGGCCGGTGAGACGTCGTGCGCGGCCGCGATCCGGACCAGCACCGGGTCCGACAGGTCGCTGGTCTTGAACGGGCTGTAACCCTCCAGCACGACGCCCCGGTCCCGGTGGTCCCGGTGACGCTGCCGGTCGTACAGCGACGGGCTCCACCGGATCTGGTTGACCGCCGGGGTCTCCTCGGTGGCCTGGATCAGCTCGTCGATCTGCGCGGTGCTGAAGTTGCTGACCCCGACCGTACGGGCCAGGCCCTCGTCCCGGGCGGCGAGCATCTCCCGCCACACCGGGATGCTGTCCGCCGGGTTCGACGGCGGCGCGTGCACCAGCCACAGGTCGACGTGGTCCGTGCCGAGCGCGCGCAGGCTCGCCTCGATCGTCTCCTGTTCCCGGCCCACCCGGTCCGGCGGCAGCTTCGTGGTGATGAAGACGTCCTCCCGGCGCAGGCCGCTCTCGGCGACCGCCCGACCGATCTCCGCCTCGTTGCCGTACATGGTGGCGGTGTCGACGTGCCGGTAACCCGCGTCGAGGGCGGCCAGCACCGCCTCGTACGCCGCCGTTCCGGTGATCTGCCAGGTGCCGAAGCCGAGCAGCGGTATCCGCACGTCGCCGGAGAGCAGAACGGTGGGCTGGTCGAGATCCATACCGACGGTTCTACCCGTGATCGCCCCCGACACACCGGCCAACCGGACCCACACCCCCCGACCGGGCCGACCCCGGGCGGAATCCGCCCCGGTGCCGGAGAATGCGGATGTGGCTGACCGGCTGGCGGAGTACCGGCGCAAACGGGACGCTGCGCGTACCCCCGAACCGGTGCCGGAGCGGGCCCCGGAGGCGGGTGGCCCGGACGGCGCCCGCTTCGTCATCCAGCAGCACCACGCCCGCAGCCTGCACTGGGACCTGCGGCTGGAGCACGACGGCGTCCTCGCCTCCTGGGCGGTGCCGCGCGGGCTGCCCCGGGACACCGGCCGCAACCACCTCGCCGTGCACACCGAGGACCACCCGATGGAGTACCTCGACTTCGCGGGCGAGATCCCCGCCGGCGAGTACGGCGGCGGCCGGATGACGATCCACGACCAGGGCACCTACCGCTGCGAGAAGTGGCGCGACGACGAGGTCGTCGTGACGCTCCACGGGGAGCGGACCAGCGGCCGGTACGTGCTCTTCGCCGCCGGGGGCCGCGACGGACGGGACTGGATGGTCCGGCGCACCGACCCGCCGCCGGACGGCTGGGAGGCCATGCCGGAACTGGTCCGCCCGATGCACCCCACGCCCGCGCGGAAGCTGCCCCGCGACGCCGACAAGTGGGGGTACGAGCTGCGCTGGGACGGCGTGCGGGCGGTCGCGTACGTCTCCGGCGGCCGGCTGCGGCTGCTGTCGGAGACCGACGAGGAGATCACCGGGACGTACCCCTGGTTGCGGGACATGGCCGAGGCGCTGGCGCCGACGGAGGCCGTGCTCGACGGCGTCCTGGTCCGCATCGACAAGGCGGGTCGGGTACGCCCGGCCCGTGGCGGGCGCGCCACCGCCGACGCCCAGTTCCTGCTCTTCGACCTGCTCTGGTTGGAGGGCGTGACCAGCGTCGGGCTGCCGTACGCGCAGCGCCGGGAACTGCTCGACGGGCTGGCGCTGGGCGGGCCCCACTGGCAGACTCCGCCCTGGTTCCCCGGCACCGGCGCCGAGGCCCTGCGGACAGCCGGTGAGCAGGGGTTGCCGGGTGTGGTGGCCAAGCGCCTCGACTCGGCGTACGAGCCGGGCCGGCGCAGCCGCCACTGGCTGAGCATCGACACGAGCTGACCGACCGCGGACGATGCGAGGAGCGCCGTGTACCTGACCCACCTGGAGTGTCCGCGCTGCGGCCGGGAGCACGACGCCGGCAAGCCGCAGAACCTGTGCGGGTGCGGGTCCCCGCTGCTGGCCCGCTACGACCTGGCGGCGGTCGCCGAGGTGGTCACGCCGGAGCGGTTCGGGCTCCGGCCGGCCGACCTGTGGCGGTACCGGGAGCTGCTGCCGGTGGCCGATCCCGGGTACGTCACCACGCTGGGCGAGGGCTGGACGCCGCTGTGGCGCGCCCCGGCGTACGGCGCCGAGATCGGCGTCCCGGACCTGCTGGTCAAGGACGAGGGTCTGGCCCCGACCGGGTCGTTCAAGGCGCGCGGCGCGGCCGTGGGGGTGAGCCGCGCCCGCGAGCTGGGCGTCGAGCGGATCGCCATGCCGACCAACGGCAACGCGGGCGCGGCCTGGGCCACGTACGCGACCCGGGCGGGGCTGGGCGCGACCATCGTCATGCCCCGGGACGCACCCGCCATCTGCCGCCGCGAGTGCGTCGCCGCCGGAGCCGACCTGCGGCTGGTCGACGGGCTGATCAGCGACGCCGGCCGGCACGTCGCACGACTGGTCGCCGCCGCCGACGGCGCGGTCTTCGACGCGGGCACGCTGCGTGAGCCGTACCGGCTCGAGGGCAAGAAGACCATGGGGTACGAGATCGTCGAGCAGCTCGGGTGGCAGGTGCCCGACGTGATCATCTACCCGACCGGGGGCGGCGTCGGCCTGATCGGCATCCACAAGGCGCTGCACGAGCTGCGCGAGCTGGGCTGGATCACCGACCGGCTGCCCCGCCTGGTGGCCGTGCAGTCGACCGGCTGCGCGCCGATCGTCCGGGCCTTCGCCGCCGGCGCCGAGCGGGCCGAACCGTGGGCCGACGCGCGCACCGTCGCGTTCGGCATCACCGTGCCGGCGCCGCTCGGCGACGAGCTGATCCTGGCCGCGTTGCGGGAGAGCGCGGGCACCGCCGTCGCCGTGGCGGACGGGGACCTCCTGGCCGACCTGCGGGGCTTCGCCGCGCGGGAGGGGTTGCTGCTCTGCCCGGAGGGAGCGGCCTGCCTGACGGCGGCGCGGCAGCTGCGGGCGGGCGGCTGGATCCGGGCCGGCGAGCGGGTCGTGGTGCTGAACACCGGCGCCGGCCTGAAGTACCCGGAGACGGTGGGCGTCGGCGGGTTGCCGGTGCTGCCGGCCTGACCGCACATGTGTTAGGAAGGGACCCTTTTACTACCGGAGGCGTTAACAGGGGGCCCTTCCTTACTCCGAGGTGAGGCGCCACGCGGCGTTGATCAGGCCGATGTGCGAGAGGGCCTGCGGGGTGTTGCCGAGCTGAGCGCCGGTGTGCAGGTCGATCTGCTCGCTGAGCAGGCCGACGTCGTTGGCGTGCCCCACCACCCGCTCGAACAGCGCTGCGGCGCGCTCCCGCTCCCCCGCCAGCACCAGGCACTCCACCAGCCAGAACGAACAGAGCAGGAACCCGGCGGGATCGCCGTCCCAGCGCCGTACCAGCCCGCCGTGGGTGGTGAGATCGCGCTCGACGACCTCGATGGTGGCGCGCATCCGCGGGTCGGTGGCCGGGAGGAACCCCGCCACCGGCAGGAACAGCACGGAGGCGTCCATCTCGCTGGCCCCGAAGGAGCCGGTGTACGCCCCGACGCTCTCGTTCCACCCCGCACGCAGCACGCTGCTCCGGATCTCGTCCCGGATCGCCGCCCAGCGGCGGGGGTCCGCGCGCTCACCGAGCCGGGGTGCCAGCGCGACCGCCTTGTCCATCGCCACCCAGCAGAGCACCTTCGACGACACGTAGTGCCGGTCGGTGTCCCGGGTCTCCCACATGCCCCGGTCCGGCAGGTGCCAGGTGTCGGCCACCTGCTCGGTCAGGCCGATCACCATCTCGCGCAGCTCCTCGTCGAACGGGTCGGCGAGCAGGTGGTGCAGCCGCCACACCGCCGAGATCATCTCGCCGGGCACGTCGAGCTGCCGCTGCCGCCAGGCGTCGTTGCCGAAGCGCACCGGCTGGCTGCCGGCGTACCCGCGCATGTGTGTCGAGGCGTGCTCGGAGATGTCCCGCTCGCCCTCCAGACCGAAGAGCACCGGCACCGGCTCCGGGCCGGGGCGGCCGATCGAGCGGGCCGCCCACTGGAAGAGCCGGGACGCCTCGGTGGGGCAGGCGGCCACCCAGAGGGCGTGCAGTGTCATCGAGAAGTCGCGCAGCCAGGCGAACCGGTAGTCGTAGTTCCGGTCGCCGCCGATCCGTTCCGGCAGCGACGTGGTGAGCGCGGCGGCGACCGCCCCGCTGCGGGTGTAGGTGAGGCCGGTGAGGACGACCGCGCTGTGCCGTACCAGGTCCTGGTAGCGCCCTTCGTACTGGTGGGTCTCGCGGTACGCCTCCCACGCCTGCACCGTCTCGGCCAGCATGGTCGCCGGGTCGAGCCGGGCCGGCCGCTCGCCGTACGTGCGCCCGTACCCGGCGGTGAGGCCGACGGTGTCACCGGCGGCGACCTCGAACTCGGTGCGGACCCGGTCCGGGCCAGCGTGCAGCGGCGGGCCGTCCGAGCGCAGCTCCAGCACCGTCGCCCCGGCCACCGCGAGCACCGCGCCGTCCGGCTGGTCGTGCAGGAACGGGGTGAGCAGGCCGTGGTCGGGCCGCGGCGCGAAGTCCGACGCTATCCGTACGCGCCCGGACAGGCCCTCGACGGTGCGCAGCAGCACCGCCGGCGAGTTCATGCCCAGCCGGTGCCCCCGGGCGCCCAGCTCGGCGGCGAGCGCGTCGGTGACCGCGACGCTTCCCTCCGGGGTGTGGTGCACGGTCCGCAGCACCAGCGTGTCCGGCCGGTACGCGCGCTCCACGCGGTGTCCGGGACGGCCCGCACCGACCGGGGCCAGGCACCAGTGCCCGGCGTCGGGGTCGAGCAGCCGCCCGAACACCGCGGGACCGTCGAACCGGTCCGGGCACCACCAGTCGACCGAGCCGTCCCGGCCGACCAGCGCACCGGAGCGGCAGTCGGAGAGGAACCCGTAGTCGGAGATCGCCGGCTGGTCCACCCGCTGCGGGTACCCCGATCCACCGGTGTCAGACCGGCGATCCGCCAGGTCAGGACGTGGGGGGCTGGTCCTCGCCGGCCGCCTCGGCCGCGTCCGCCTCCTCCTTGGTGCGGTGCACCACCTGGTCGGCGTGCTCCGGCGGGCCGTACACGGTGTAGAGCACCAGCGGGTTCGGGCCGGTGTTGACGAAGTTGTGCTTCGTGCCGGCCGGCACCACCACCAGGTCGCCCTGGGCGATCCCGCGCTTCTCCCCCGCCACCCGTGCCTCGCCCGTCCCGCTGACGAAGGTGAGGATCTGATCGACGTCCTCGTGGACCTCCTCGCCGATCTCACCGCCCGGCGGGATCGTCATGATGACCAGCTGGCTGTGCTGCCCGGTCCACAGCACCCGCCGGAAGTCCGGGCTCTTCTCGGCGACCGTCGCGATCGTGAAATGCTCCATGTCGCACCCCTTACCCGCTCCGGCCGTGCGCCACGCCGGGACTCGCAAATGGTGGAATTCCCCACGTCGTGAAGGTTTGGATCCCGGCTGGACGGGGATCGACACCACGACCGGCCCACGGGTCCGGTCGAGCCAGGTCCCCGCTGGCGTACCGCCGTACGGCTGCGGTGGTGGGAGACGGCCAGAGCGCGGCGACGTTCCGACCAGGAGTCGGGCGGCGCCGTGCGCTCGTGTGCGTCTCGGCGCGCCAACGGGGGCCGGAAGTGTCCGATCGTGGACAGTGCAGCCGCCAGCGAGCGGCCCTGACCTGCGGCGGAGCGGACCGGGGATCGGGGTTTGCGGTGACCGCCACGAGTGCCGTGGCTAGGCTGAAGTATGGTGCCCGCCCACGGGGGCCGGGAGGCGGAACCGGTCTACCGCCCCATCCTTGCCAACCGGCGCGGTGAGCTGGAGGCACTCAGCCACCTCGACCCGAGCCTGGCGCCGCTGCTCGCTCCGGTCATCGACGTGTCCCTCCTGGACTCCTTCACCGTGGACGTCCTCGGTCGACTGCCGGCGGCGCTGCTCCCCGCGGTCGACGTCTCCGCCCTGCCCGACGCGCCTGAGACGGAACTGGCGCGCTGGGGCGTACCGCTGGTGCCGGTGATCGGGCTCGCCGAGAGCGAGCGGCGGCTCGTCGCGCACGGCGCCGCGGCCCGGGCCCACGCCCGGCGGGCGCTGGTCCGGTTGCGCATCGGCACGGACCGGGCCGGGCCGGACGCGGCCACCGCGGCGGTGGAACGGGTCTGGCGGTGGACCGGGCTGGACCCGGAGCAGTGTGACCTGCTGGTCGACGCGGCGGACGTGTGCTGCCGGGCCGACGTGCGGGTGGCGGAGCCCCGGGTCCGCCGCCTGCTGGACTGGGCCCGCCGGCACGCCTGGCGCTCGATCAGCGTGGCGGCCGGCGGGATGCCGCCCGCCCTGTCCCGCCTGCCCACCGACGAGCCGGTCCGGCTCGACCGGTGGGACTGGCTGCTGTGGCAGGAGCTGGCGAATCTGGGTGTCGGCTACGGCGACTACGGCGTCCACCCGGCGGCGCGTGACACCGACCAGGCGGGCGACCGGCTGCCCACGATGCGTTACACGGCCGACGGAGCGTGGTGGATCTACCGCTGGTCGCGGCGGGGCGGCCGGGGCGACGACCGGTTCGCGGACCTGTGCCGCACCCTGGTCGCGGCCCCGTACTGGCCGGCGGCGGGTGGGGCGTACTCGTGGGGCGACCACGAGATCGTCCGCCGTGCCCGGCGGTCCGGTGGAGCGGGCTCGACCAGCACCTGGGCGGCGTGGTGCACGTCCCATCACCTCGCCCACGTGCTGACGGCCCTGCGGGCCTCCGCGCGGGACGCCCGGCCGGGACGGATGCCGCCCGGTCAGCCGATCCCCGGTCGGCCCGCCCGGCCGAACCGCGGCGGAACCGCCCGACGGGCCGGTTGATTCTGGCTCACTGCTTCTCGGTGAACCCGAACTGCACGATGCCCTCGTCGTCGACGGTGGCGTCCACGGAGGCGTCCCCGAGCAGTTCGGCCGCGTCCGAGTCGAGGAAGATGCGTGCCCCCTGGTTGTCGACCACGTGGTCGCCGTCGACCGGCCGCTCGACCAGCTCGACGGTGAGCGAGCCCGCCTCCGGGTCGGCGGCGATCCGGACGCCGCCGTCCTCCGCGACGTCCTGCTGGTTGGCGAGGTCTCGGATCACCAGCACGGCGTTGTCGGTCATGGTGAGCATGGCGGAACTCCTCGTGATTCCTGGGATACGCGACCGGCCACCGACGGCGGGCCGGGGCGACAGGGACGTCGCCCGTCGCGGCTCGGGGCCCACGACCGGGCCCCTCAGGGCCTACGGTGCCCGCTACCCGCCCGTCCGTCAACCGGCCCGCCAGCGCGTACCCGATCGGGTGAAAACCGGCGAACGGGCCAGCCTTCGGTCCGATCCGTGCTAGCCGACGAAGATTTTCTTCGCTCTATGCTCTTTCCTGGCAGATATCTCCGTGACAGCATCACCGCATGCATCGTCGTCTCTTCCCCCGGACGCTCGCGCTGGTGGCCGTCGTCGCCGCCGCGGCCACCACCGGCGCACCCACCGCGACGGCCGAGTCGCCGACCCCCGCCGCGACCCGGCTCGACGCCACGATCGACGCGATCCTCGCCGACTCCCGCCTCGCCGGCGCCCAGGCCTCCGTCGTGGTCAAGGACGCCGCCAGCGGTGAGACGGTCTACCACCGCAACGGCGACCGCCGCCTCGTCCCCGCGTCCAACACCAAGCTGCTGACCTCGGCCGCCGCGCTGGAACTGCTGGGCCCGGACCACCGCTTCCACACCGGCGTGCTCGCCGGCGGGCCGCGCCGCGGCACCGTCGTCGCCGGCGACCTCCACCTGCGTGGCGGGGGTGACCCGACGATGCTCGCCGCGGACTACGACGCGCTGGCCGCGAAGGTGGCCGGGTCCGGCATCCGGGTGGTGACCGGGAACCTGGTCGCCGACGACACCCGCTACGACGACACCCGGCTCGGTCCGGACTGGACGTGGGACGACGAGCCGTACTACTACGCGGCGCAGGTCTCCGCGCTGACCGTGGCGCCGGACACCGACTACGACGCGGGCACCGTCATCGTGCACGCCGCCCCGGCGGTCACGCCCGGCGGCCGGCCGGTGGTCACCACCACGCCGGCCACCGGATACCTCCGGATCGACAACCGCGCGACGACCGTCGCGGACGGTGACACGTCGATCTCCTTCGAGCGCGTCCACGGTGGCAACACCGTCGTGGTCACCGGCCAGATCGCCGTCGGGGACGCGCCGGCCAGCGACTGGGTCACGGTCTGGGAACCGACCGGGTACGCGGCCGACGTCTTCCGTTCGGCGCTGCGCCGGCACGGCGTACGGGTGCTGGGCCGTACCGTCCTCGGCCGGCCCACGCCCGCCGCGGCGGTCGAGGTGGCCCGGCACGACTCGATGACCCTGGCGGAGTTGATGGTCCCGTTCCTCAAGCTCTCCAACAACGGGCACGCCGAGGTCCTCACCAAGGAGATCGGCCGGGTGCTCGCCGGGTCCGGCACCTGGCCGGCCGGGATCGCCGCGATCAACGGGTACGTGGCCGGCGCCGGCATGGACCCGACGACCTTCCGCCAGCGGGACGGCTCCGGACTCTCCCGGCGCAACCTGGTCCCCGCGACCGAGTTCGTCGACCTGCTCGCCGCCGTCCGCGCCGAGCCCTGGTTCCCCGCCTGGTACGCGGCCCTGCCGGTGGCCGGTGAGGCGGAGCGCTTCGTGGGCGGGACGCTGCGCAGCCGGATGCGGGGCACACCGGCCGCGGGCAACGTGCACGCCAAGACCGGGAGCCTGACCGGCGTCTCCGGCCTGTCCGGCTACGTCACCGACGCCGACGGCCGGCTGCTGGCCTTCTCCATCCTGCTCAACAACTACCTCGCCTCCTCGGTGAAGGGGCTGGAGGACCAGATCGCCGTCGCGCTGGCGTCGTACACCGAGCAGGGCGCGAGCGCCGCGCGGACCGCGCCACCGGCCGTGGCCGAACCTCCGGCCGCGCCCGAGGACCGCGAGTGCTCGTGGGTGAAGCCCATCGCCTGCTGAGGACGGACGAGCGGGCGGGGGGCTCCGGCGGAGGCCCGTTCGTCAGGGCCCCCGGTACGACGTCGGCGTCGCACCGGGGGCCCACTGTCCACTCAGCTCGCCGCCTGGGCGCGGAGGTACGCCGCGGTGCGGGCCGCGTCGTAGTCGGGCGGCACCCCGTCGACGATGATCGCGGACCCCTCGACGTGCCGGGTCCGCAGCGGCAGGATCTCCCGGTACGCCGGGGAGTCGTACCAGGCGCGGACCGATTCCCGGTCCGGGAACTCGATGATGACGATTGTGCCCGGCCACTCCCCCTCGATCACCTCGATCTGCGGCCCGTGCACCCGGAACCGCCCGCCGAACGGGTCCAGAGTGGCCTGGATCAGCTCCAGGTAACGGTGGATGTCCTCGTGGTCGAAGTTCGGGGTACGCAGGTGTGCGACGGCGAACGCGGTCATGGCCCTCCCCTGGGTGCGCGACGGGCCGATCCGTCCAGCACGGTCGGCGGCACCACGCTACTCCGGCCCGCGATCACCGCAACGCCGCCGCCTGGAGGTTGACGCCGGCGCAGTCGTCGGTGAAGGCGTGCTCGGCGGTCCAGGTCAGCACGAGCTGGGCACCCTCCGGGGCCTGGAAGCGCACGACGAACTCGGCGGACCGGCTGGTGTGCGGGTCCTCCATGCGCAGGGTGCGGGTCGGGCCGCCGGTGGAGAGCCGGGCGTCGAACCGGCCCCGGGCCATCCAGGTCCCGGCGTAGACGTGGACGGTCCGCGGCTGGCCGCTCCCGGCCACTGCGAGCGTGAAGCCGCGGCCGACGCCGCAGGTGTAGACCCCGTGCGGAGTGCCGTCGGTCGACTCCACCGGAGTGCCGCCCCGCCATCGGAAGGTCTCCTGGTTGCCGTCCCAGGAACCCCGGCGGCCGCTGCCGCCGTCGTCGCGGATCTCGCCGGAGCCGCCGCGCTTGCGCACGGTCGAGTCGTCGCCGCGCAGTCCCCAGTGGATCCAGTCCCGGGTGCCCACGGCGGTCAGGTCCACCTCCGCGGGCACGTCGTTCCGGGTCAGGGTGAGCACCGGTGGCGGCGCGGGCGTCGGCGTCGGGGGTGCAGGCGTCGCCGTCGGCGACGGGCTCGGCGGCCGCTGCCGGGGGCGCAGGCCGGGCGACGCCGGACCGGCGGCCGGCTGCGTGCCGGGGGGACCGCTCGGCCGGCCGACCCCGGCCGGCACGCTGCCCGCCACCGGTGGTTCCTCCGGTGCCGGCCCGGAGCCCCAGTTCAGGTACGCGAGCAGGGCGGCCAGGCACGCGGGCGCGGTGACGACCGCGACCGCCCAGCGCCGGCGCCGCCCGGGCCGGGACAGTCGGCGAAGGGCGCAGCGGGCCCGATCCGCGCCGCTCGACGACCGGTGCCGGGCGCCCGGATGCCTGCCGCGCCGAGGCCCCTGGGTGCCCGGCGGCGTCACGTCCTCCTCCGGCACCGACCCTCCACTCCCCACGGTTGCGCACGCAGCGCCCGAAGCGGCGTAAACGTTACGCCGTCCGAGGGGTTTCACGTTTGCATCAGATCGGACTTCCCGCCAGTCCGCGCCCGTTCCGTGTGCCCACTTCGTTACCCGTTGGTAGCGTTCCCAGCTCCGTCCACCTCCCGCGTTCAGGGGGTAGTCACGAACGTCACTGGATCATGGCTCAGCCGAGGTGGAAGCCGAGCGTCTGCGCGATCACCAGCGCCTGCTCGGCGTCGATGACCGCTCCCGCCCGCTCGACCTGCGTCGGGTCGAGCGCGGTCAGGTCGCTGCCGCGCAGGTCGACGCGGGCCAGGCGGGTGCGGCTCAGCGTCGCGCCGGACAGGTCCACCCCGGTCACGGTCGCGCCGGTCAGGTCGGCTCCGGTCAGATCGGCCTCCCGCATGCGTACCCCGGTGATCCGCACGCCGCGCAGGTCGGCGCCGGGGAGCGCGACGAACGACCAGTCCCCACCGTCGACGGTCAGCGGTCGCAGGTCGCACTCGGCGAAGGTGCTGCCGACCAGCTTGCAGCCGGTGAACTCGGCCTCGAAGAAGTTGCAGCGGCGGAACACACACCGGGTGAAGGCCGAGTCGACGTGCCGGGAGGCGTTGAAGTGGACGTTGCCGAACGTGCAGCCGGTGAAGACCGCGCCCCGGGTGACCGCCTCGGTCAGGTCCACCCGGTGGAACTCGCAGCCGACGAAGTGCCGGTCGGTGATCTCCTCCCCGTACCAGTCGTCGTCGCGGAAGGTGGTGCCCTCGGTCAGCTCCGGCATCGGCCCAGGCTACTGACCGGCACCGACAGGTGTGGCCGGCCGCCCTTCCGGCTGCGGCGTACCGCCGGGTAGGTTCGCCGGTGTGAGCGTGGCACGCAGCATCGACCCGGACCAGATCGGCTTCGACCCCACCCGCCTCGCGCGGCTCGACGAGCACTTCGGCAGGTACGTCGACGACGGGCGGCTCGCCGGCTTCCAGGTGGTGGTCACCCGCCGCGGCGAGGTGGCGCACTCCTCGACGTACGGGCTGCGCGACGCCGAGGCCCGGCTCCCGGTGGAGGCGGACACGCTCTGGCGCATCTACTCGATGACCAAGCCGGTCACCTCCGTCGCCGCGATGATGCTTTGGGAGGAGAGCCGGTTCGAGCTGACCGACCCGATCAGCCGCTGGCTGCCGGAGTTCGCCGACATCCGGGTCTACTCGAAGGGGTCGACGCTCAAGCCGTACACGGTGCCCGCCGTCGAGCCGATCCGGGTCTGGCACCTGCTCACCCACACCGCCGGCCTGACGTACGGGTTCATGCAGACCTCGGTCGTCGACGGTCTCTACCGGGCCGCCGGGTACGACCTGTACCCGCCGGCCGACGTCGACCTCGCCACCGCCTGCGCGGCCTTCGGCGAGCTGCCGCTGCTCTTCCAGCCCGGCACCGCGTGGGGCTACTCGGTCGCCACCGACGTGCTCGGCCGGCTGGTCGAGGTGATCTCCGGGCAGAGCCTGGACGCGTTCCTCGCCGACCGGATCTTCCGCCCGCTGGGCATGACCGACACGCACTGGTGGGTGGAGGGCGACACGGCGACGCGGCTGGCCGCGCTGTACGCGCCGGATCCGCGTACCGGCCGCGCGTTCCGCTACGACAAGCTCGGCGCCCTGGCGTACGAGAAGCCGACCCTGCTCTCCGGCGGCGGCGGGCTGCTCTCCAGCGCCGCCGACTACCACCGCTTCACCCAGATGCTGCTGCGCGGCGGCGAGGTGGACGGCGTACGCCTGCTCGGACCGCGCACGGTGCGGTTCATGACCCGCAACCACCTCCCTGGCGGCAGCGACCTGGAGACGCTGTCCACCGGCGGCTTCGCCGAGACCACGCTGGAAGGAGTCGGCTTCGGGCTCGGGTTCGCCGTCGTGGACGACCCGATCCCGTCCCGGGTGCCGAGCAGCGTCGGCGAGTACTACTGGGGCGGGGTGGCGAGCACGGCCTTCTGGGTCGACCCGGCCGAGGAGATCACCGCGCTGTTCTTCACCCAGCTGCTCCCGTCGAGCACCTGGCCGATCCGGCCGCAGCTGCGCCAACTGGTCTACTCGGCGCTGGTCGACTGACGCGTTCCCCGGCGGCGGGGCCGCGCCGTCCCTAGCCTGGGGGCGTGAGCAACATCGTCGTGTTCGGGGCGGGCGGGACCGCGGGTTCCCGGATCACCACCGAGGCGTTCAACCGGGGGCACCGGGTCACCGCCGCGGTACGCCGGCCGGAGGCCACGTCGTACCTGCCGGCGGGCGTCCAGGTCGTCACCGGGGACGCGACCAGCGAGCGCAGCGTACGGGAACTGGCGCCGGAGGCGGACGCGTTGGTGGTCGCGATCGGCGGTGACCAGCGCGGTCTCTGGCTGAACGCGGCCCGGACGCTGGTCGGCACGCTGCGCGAGATGCCGGCCACGCCTCGGATCATCCACCTGGGCGGCGGTGCCACCCTGCTCACCCGGAAGGGCACCCGGATCCTCGACGAGCCGGACTTCCCCGAGGAGTATCGCGACGCGGCGATCGGCCAGGCCGAGGCCTTGGACTTCTACCGCTCCTCCGCCGACGGCGTGAGCTGGACCTATGTCTCCCCGCCGCCGCTGGAGTTCCATCCGGGCGAGCGGACCGGGCGGTACCGCACCGGCGACGACCACCCGGTGACCGACCACGAGGGCCGCTCGGTGCTCAGCTACCAGGACATGGCGGTGGTGATCGTGGACGAGATCGAGAACCCGCGCCACGAGAACTCCCGCTTCACCGCCGCGTACTGATCAGTCGGCGAGGCGGGCGGGGAAGCCGCCGGTGGCGATCGGACCCCACGAGTCGATCCTCACCCGGATCAGCGACTTGCCCTGGCGCACCATCGCCGCCCGGTACTCGGCCCAGTCCGGGTGCTCGCCGGAGATGCTGCGGTAGTACCCGACCAGCGGCTCCAGCGCGTCCGGCAGGTCCAGCACCTCGGCGGTGCCGTCGACCTGCGCCCACGGGCCGTTCCAGTCGTCGGAGAGCACGCAGGCGGAGACCCGGGGGTCACGGCGGATGTTGGTGACCTTGGCCCGCTCGGGGTAGGTCGAGACGACCAGGCGTCCCTCGGCGTCGACACCGGCGGAGACCGGGGACGACTGGGGCCGCCCGTCGGCGCGGGTGGTCATGAGGAGGACCCTGTGCCGGGGCCGGAGGAACTCGATCAGCTCGGCGCGGTCGACCCGGGTGTTCGTCGCGATGCTTCGTGCCACCGCTCGTTTCTACCAGGCTTGCGGGACCGACTCCGGTTCCAGGATGTCGGGTGTGCCGGCAGGAGGCGCCGCGACCGTCCGCACCTCGCGTTGATCACGCCTCGGGCGGGACGGCGACGCGGGACGCGCCGGCGGGCTGGGCGGGGACGCGGGGCCGGACCGGCGGTCGCCACGCTCGGCCGTTGGCGTAGATCACCCGGAAGCCGAGGTACGACGCGAGCGGCGCCCAGTGCGCCGAGCCCATTCGCAGTTCGGCGGCGTTGTGCCGCTGCCCGTTGGCGAGCACGTCGAGCAGCACGGTTTCGAACGCGGCCGATTCGACCCAGTCGACTTCCCGGGTGAAACCGCAGATCAGCGCCGCTCCCGTGGTGTGCAGGAAGTCGCGGAGCACGGCGTCGGAGGCGCGCAGCACCGAACAGCTGCCGAAGTAGAGCCGCCGGCCCTCGCAACGGCCGGCCATCAGGTCGGCCACGTCGGCCAGGGCCACCGATTCCCAGTCGGTGAGGCAGAGCCGGCTCGGCTCGCCGTGCATCGCGAAGAACCCGACGCGGTAGTCGGCGTACTGCTTGAGCAGCCAGCGGTCGACGAAGTAGAACAGCTCGTCCCTCGTCGCCGCGTCCTTGTGGATAAACCGGATCTTCCCGAGGCGCTCCAGCAGCTCCAGGGTGGGCAGGACCGAGCCACGCTCGTTGAGATCGCGGTGCCACTGACCCTCGACACAGAAGACCCCACCGCGCGCCACGGGCCCACCTCCCCTCACCCGGACGCTGACGTTACCGGCTCTCCTGACGGCGGAGACATCACCCAGGGTGTGGCGGGACGCGACCTTCCGTGCCCGTTCCCATGCCGTTGAGCGGGTCAAGACGGAATGAGCAATTCGCAAATCGTCGCATTCTCAGCCAGGACTCAGGAAGCGCAGAATCTGAGGACGATTCTCGTTTATCCCCTCCTAACTGACCGATCAGTGTCAGGGTGGAAATCACGGGACGTCCCGGTCGATGTCCTACTCCATTCGCTCTTCCTACCGGGAGGACTTCTGTGCGCACGAAGACCCTGAAACGGGCCGTGGTCGCCCTCGCTCTGGCGCTGCCCGGAGCCGCGATCGCCACCGTGGTCGCCGCCCCAGTCGCCCACGCGGACGGCTGCTACACCTGGACACGCAACCTCTACCAGGGGAGATCCGGCGACGACGTCCGCCAGTTGCAGCTCCGCGTCGCCGGCTGGGCCGGCAACCGTGACATCGTGGAACTCGACGGCCGGTACGGCCCGAAGACCGCCGCGGCGGTCCGGCGGTTCCAGGCCGCGTACGGGCTGCGGGTCGACGGTGTGGCCGGGCCGCAGACCTACGGCAAGATCTACGAGCTGCAGGACGACGACTGCACACCCCGCCACTTCAGCTGGAGCGAGATGGACGACGGCTGCGGCCGGGGTGGCTGGACCGGCGGCCCGCTCTCCCCGGCGGAGACGCGGGGGAACGCCCTGCGCACGATGTGGAAGCTGGAGGCGATGCGCCACAGCCTCGGCGACCAGCCGCTCTACGTCACCAGCGGCTTCCGCAGCCGGGCGTGCAACGACCAGGTCGGCGGGGCGCGGGACAGCCAGCACCTCTACGGCAACGCCGCCGACGTGGTGTCCCGCAGCCGGTCGCTGTGCGACGTGGCCCGCGACGCCCGCAACCGCGGCTTCAGCGGCATCCTCGGCCCCGGCGCGCCGGACCACGGCGACCACGTGCACGTGGACTCCCGGCGCGAGAACAACCGGGACGACACCGCCAACACCACCAGCTGGTCGGCCCCCGACTGCGGGGTCCGCTGACGACCGCACCACGACGACGCCGGCCCGGTCAGGGGTGGGGAAATCCCCCCGACCGGGCCGGCGTCGTGCGCCCCGAGCCTCGCGGGCGTACCTCCGCTCAGCTCGCCCGGGGCCAGCGCGGCGTGGCCGCCGGGCTCGTGCGGCCATGGCCGGCAGGTCGGACCGCGGGCCGCGCGCCGGGCGCGACCACCCGGGCGGCCGCCTGGCCACGCACCGGGTACGCGGGACGCGCCGGCACAGCGGCCGGTGTCCGGGGCGGCACGGCGGCCCCGGGACGGGCCGGCACCGACGTGCGCACCGGCGCGGGCCCGTTCACGGTGAACGGGAACGGCACGTGCACGAACGGGTTGCCGTGCCGCACCAGCGCGTCAACCTGGCGCTCGTTGAGACCGTGTGTCAACAGCACCCGCCGGCCCCAGCGGTGCAACCGGCACGGATAGGTCGCACCGTCGTTGCGGCACAGCGGCCCCGACGGCCACTCCTCCGCCGCGTGCACGACCACCGCCCGGACCGCGAGCCGGACGTCCTCGGGGGTCAGCGGCACCGGGACCGGCACCTCGCCCAGTACCTGATCGATGGGATCCGTCGACTGCTCACCAACTCGCACGGTAGGCCTCCCGCAGCTTGGGTAGCGGGGCGGCTGAGCGCCGCACCACATCCTCGGCCGGGAGTACGTCGCCCACCCCCGGAAGGTTCAATCCCGGTACGCGGCCAGCAGCCTAGACGAGGCCGGCGTCGTGGACCAGGAGGGCCACCTGCACCCGGTTGTTGAGGTCCAGCTTCACCAGCAGCCGCGACACGTACGCCTTGACCGTCGCCACGCTCATGAACAGCTCCGCCGCGATCTCGGCGTTGCTGCGGCCCCGGCCGAGGGCGACGGCGACCTCCCGTTCCCGTTCGCTGAGCGTGGCGAGCTGCCGGCGCGCCCGCTCCCGGCGCGGGTCCGCGCCGCCGAGGCCGGTCACGTGCGCGATGAGCTGGCGGGTCACCGTCGGAGAGAGCGTCGCCTCACCCGCCGCCACCCGGTGGACGGCCCGCACGATCTCGGCCGGCGGAGTGTCCTTGAGCAGGAAGCCACCCGCCCCGGCCCGCAGCGCCCGCAGCACCTGCTCGTCTGCGTCGAACGTGGTCAGCACCAGCACCTCGGGCGGGGCGGGCGCGGCCCGCAGCGCCTCGGTCGCGGCCAACCCGTCGAGCCGGGGCATCCGGATGTCCATCAGCACGACGTCCGGCGCGTACGCGGCGACGGCCGCCGGGACCTCGGTGCCGTCGGCGGCCTCGCCCACCACGGTCAACCCCGGCGCACCACTGATGATCATCGTCAGGGCGGCCCGGACCAGCGGGTCGTCGTCGACGATCAGGACGCGTACCGGACGTTCCGGGGACGCCGTCGGCGTCGCTTCCGGCGGAGGCGTCACGCCGGCCACGGCAGCCACGCGGCGAGCCGGAAGTCCCCGGCGTCGTCCCGCCCGTACTCCAGCCGGCCGCCGGCCAGGCTGACCCGCTCCGCGATGCCGACCAGGCCGGTGCCGGTGCCGGGCAGGTCCGGGGCGTCGACCCCGCCGACCGGCCAGCGGTTGCGGACCTCCACGGCCAGCCCCTCCCCCGGCGCGCCGGCCAGCTCGACGGCGACCGCGGCACCGGCGGCGTGCCTGCGTGCGTTGGTCAGCCCCTCCTGCACGATCCGGTACGCGCTGCGGCCGACCGCCGCCGGCACCCGGTCCGGCGCGGTCACCCGGTCGACGGTGTCGACCCGTACCCCCGCCGTCCGGGACTCCTCGATCAGCGCGGGCAGGTCGGCCAGGGTCGGCTGGGGCCGCTCCGGGCCCTCGGCGGCCGGCCCCTCGGCCCGCAGCACACCGATCACCTCCCGCAGGTCCTGGAGCGCCGCGTGCGCGCTGGCGCGGATCACCCCGGCGGCCCGCGCCACCTCGTCCGGCGGGGCGTCCGGCCGGAACTCCAACGCCCCGGCGTGCAGGCTGAGCAGGGAGATCCGGTGCGCGAGCACGTCGTGCATCTCCCGGGCGATGCGGGTGCGCTCCAGTTGCCGGGCCTGCGCCACCCGTAGCTGCTGCTCCGCCTCGGCCCGCTCGACGCGCTCCCGCAGCGAGACGACCAACTGCCGCCGCGCCCGGACGAACATCCCCCACGCCAGCACGATGGCCGAGATGGCCACCCCCCACGCGGTGGTCGCCCAGTAGGACAGGTCGGAATCCGGACGCAGGTAGGTGAAGACGAAGTTGGTCACCAGTCCGCCGGCGGTGACCGCCAGCGCGACGGCCGTACGGCGGTGCACGATCACCGTGAAATAGATGATCAGCAGCGGGATCGCCGCCGCCATCGAGAACGCCGTCAACGGCAGCGTGGCGACGGCGAGCCCGAGCGGCCAGCGACGGCGCACCCAGAGCAGGCCGCAGCAGACGAGACCGATGACCGCGTCGACCGGGATCAGCCAGCGCTGCTCCAGCGGCGCGGCGAACTCCGGGTCGGGCAGGGTCGCGTCCGCGGTGGCCCAGAGCACCCAGACGAGGGAGAGCAGGAACGCGAGGACGTCGACCACCCAGTCCCGGGTGGTGCGGCGGGGGGCACGGCCGGCCCGCTCCCCGGTGGCCAGCGAGCCCGGCAGCAGCCAGGGATGATCCGGTACGACGGCGCTGGTCACCCCACCAGCCTAGGCAGCCGTCGGAGCACTCGACCAGCTACCGAAGTCGACGTCCGGAGGCGACCTTGGTCGACCCGGCGGCGACCGCCGGCCGCTGCGGACCACCGGTCGGCGCGGGCAGCCTGGACCGCATGATCACCGTGGAACACCTCACCAAACGGTACGGGCGGCACACCGCCGTCGACGACGTGTCGTTCCGCTGCGAGCCCGGCACCGTGACCGGGTTCCTGGGGCCGAACGGGGCCGGCAAGTCCACCACCATGCGCATGATCTGCGGCCTCACCCCGCCCAGCGCCGGCGCGGCCACGGTGAGCGGGCGGCCGTACCGGCAGCTGCCCAACCCAGGCCGGGAGGTCGGGGTGCTGCTCGACGCGTCGGCGCAGCACGCCGGCCGCACCGGGCGGGAGGCCCTGGCCGTCGCCGCCGCCACGATGGGGGTGGACCGGCGCGAGGTGGTGGCGAAGCTCGACCTGGTCGGGCTGGACGGCACGGCCGCGAAGCGCCGGGTGCGGGCGTACTCGTTGGGGATGCGGCAGCGGCTCGGCCTCGCGCACGCGCTGCTGGGCGACCCCCGGGTGCTGATCCTCGACGAGCCGGCCAACGGCTTGGACCCGGAGGGGATCTTCTGGATGCGCGGCCTGCTGCGCGACTTCGCCGACCGGGGCGGCACCGTGCTGCTCTCCTCCCACCTGCTGCGCGAGGTGGAGGCCGTCGCGGACCGGCTGGTCGTGATCGGGGGCGGCCGGATCGTGGCCCAGGGCGGCAAGGACGAGTTGCTGGCCGGTGACCGGACGGTGGTCCGGGCCCGGGACACGGCCGCCCTGCGCCGCGCGCTGGACGCGGCCGGCCTGGCGGCGACCACCGGCACCGACGGGGCGCTGCTGGTGCCCGCCCCCGCCGAGGCGGTCGGCCAGGCCGCCGCCGACGGCGGCGTACCGCTCACCGAGCTGCGTCCCGCCGACGGGGGCGGCCTGGAGCAGCTCTTCCTCACCCTCACCGCCGACCAGACGACCCGGGAGGCCGTCCGATGACCAGCACCGCCACCGCACCCGGCGAAGAGACCACCAGCCCGCGCGCCCACCGGGACGTACCCGGGCCGTCCCTGCTCCGGCTCACCGGTGTGGAGCTGCGCAAACTCGCCGACACCCGGGCCGGGCTCTGGCTGCTCGTCACGATCGGACTGCTCACCGCCGCGCTGGTCGCCGCGCAGCTGATCTGGGCTCCGGACGCCGAGCAGACCTTCGTCGGGTTCTTCACCTCGTCGCTGCTGCCGGTGGGCCTGCTGCTGCCGGTGCTCGGCATCCTGTCCATCACCGCCGAGTGGTCGCAGCGCACCGCGCTGACCACGTTCGCCCTGGTGCCCCGCCGCGAACGCGTCATCGCCGCGAAGCTGTCGGCCGTGGTGCTGGCGGCGCTCGCCTCGCTGCTGACGAGCCTGGCCACCGCCGCCGTCGGCACCGCCGTCGCGGGGGCGACCGGCGGCGCCGGAACCTGGCGGATCGAGGGTTCCCTGATCCTGCACGCCGCCGTCCTCCAGGTCGCGAACGTGCTGATGGGTGCCGGCTTCGGCCTGCTGCTGCTCAACACGCCGCTGGCGATCGTGACCTTCCTGCTGCTGCCGACGCTCTGGTCGGTGCTCGGCGGGCTGATCCGGCCGCTGCGGGAACCGGCGGGCTGGCTGGACACCGCCCGCACGATGGAGCCGCTGTTCACTCCCGACGTGACCGCCGGTCAGTGGGCCCGGCTGGCGGTGTCGCTGCTGGTGTGGATGGTCGTACCCCTGGCGGCCGGCCTGGTTCGGACCCTGCGGCGCGAGGCGGCGTGACGGTGCACGGTCTCGACGGCCCCACCGTCGTCGACGGCGGCCGGGCGGAGCTGGTGCTGTTCTGGGGCGGCTTCCCGCTGGTCGGGGCGGCGGCGGGCGCGGCGCTCGCCGCCGCCTCCGACTGGCTCGCCGGGCAGGCCTGGGTGCCGGTCCAGGGGCTGTTCGAACTGGCCGCCCGACTGCCCGACGCGTACGCGACGGCCGGCGGCGTGGCGCTCGGGACGCTCGCCGGGTTGGTGGTGGCGGGCATCGCCACCGCCGAGCGGCTCGCCGTCGCCGTCGGCCGGGAGCGGGTCCGGCTACGCCGGCCCGGTGGCCCCGCCCGGGAGGTGGCCCGGCGGGACACCCGCGCCGTGTTCGTCGACGGGAAGGCGCTGGTACTGCTCGGCCCGGACGAGGGCGAGCTGGCGCGGGAACGGTCCGACCTGCCGGCCGGGCGGCTCGCGGAGGCGTTCCGGTCCCACGGCTGGCCGTGGCGGGACGCGGACCCGCACCGGGACGCGTACCGGCGGTGGGTGCCGGGGCTGCCCGGCCTGCCGGCGGAGGCGGACGCGTTGCTGCGGGCCCGGCAGGGGGCGCTCGACGCCAGCCGGGACGGGGAGGCCCGGGAGTTGCGGGGCGAGCTGGCCCGCTCCGGAGTCGTCGTCCGCGACGACGGGCGACGGCAGTACTGGCGGCTCACCCGGCCGGCGCCGGAGCAGGGACGCGACTTCTCCTGAGCCGAACCGTTCCGGACGGTAGCGTTGCGGTGACCCTGCGGCCGGACCACGCTGTCCGTACCCGGGATCGGAGAAGGGGGACGACGATGACCTCCGCGGGACGCGTCACGGGCAGCGGCATCTTCCGCCGCAAGCCGGTCGAGGAGATCGCCGACACCAGCGAGGAGCAGCTGTCGCGGTCGCTCGGGCTCTGGCAGCTCACCTCCATCGGCGTGGGGGGCATCATCGGCGCGGGCATCTTCGCCCTGGCCGGTGCGGTGGCGAGGGAGACCGCCGGGCCGGCGGTGCTGGTCTCGTTCCTGATCGCCGGCCTGGCGAGCGCCGCGGCGGCCCTGTCGTACGCCGAGTTCGCCGGCATGATCCCGAAGGCCGGCTCGGCCTACACCTACGGGTACGCGGTGCTCGGCGAGGCCGTGGGCTGGTTCATCGGCTGGGACCTGCTGCTGGAGTACACGGCCATCGTGGCGGTGGTGGCGATCGGCATCTCCGGTTACTTCGCCTTCCTCGTCGGCGAACTGGGGCTGGAACTGCCCGCCTGGATGCTCGGCGCGCCGGGCACCGGCGACGGTCACGTGGTCGACCTGTTCGCGGTGCTCCTCTGCCTGTTCATCGCGTACCTGCTCAACCAGGGCATCAAGACGGCCGCCCGGTTCGAGACGCTCGTCGTCGGGCTGAAGGTCGCGGTGGTGCTGCTGGTCATCGTGGTCGGCTTCTTCTACGTCAAGACCGAGAACTACTCGCCGTTCTTCCCGTTCGGTGTCGGCGGGGCGATCACGGGTGCGGCCACCGTCTTCTTCGCCGTCTTCGGGTACGACGCGATGAGCACCGCCGCCGAGGAGTCGAGGGACGCGCGTCGCCACCTGCCGAGGGCGATCATCTACTCGCTGGCCCTGTCGATGGTGCTCTACGTGCTGGCGACCCTGGTGCTGACCGGCATGCAGAACTACACCCAGATCGACTCGGAGAGCGGCTTCTCCTCGGCGTTCGCCTCGGTCGGTCTCTCCGGCCTGGCGTCCGTCATCGCGGCCGGCGCGATCATCGGCATCCTGACCGTGATGTTCACCTTCATGCTCGGGGTCACCCGGGTGTGGTTCTCGATGAGCCGGGACGGCCTGCTGCCGGCCTGGTTCGCCAAGCTGCACCCGGTGCGCCGCGTGCCGAGCCGGGTCACCTGGATCGTCGGCGTCGGGTCGGCGCTGATCGCCGGCTTCCTGCCGATCCGGGAGGCGGCCGAGCTGACCAACATCGGCATCCTGCTCGCCTTCGTGGTGGTCTGCATCGCGGTGATCGTGCTGCGCTACCGCCGGCCAGACGCCCCGCGCACCTTCCGCCTCCCGGGCATGCCGGTGGTGCCGGCGCTGGGTGCGATCTTCTCGGTCTGGCTGATCACCTTCCTCGCCCCGGAGACGTGGCTGCGGTTCGCGGTGTGGTTCCTGATCGGCGTCCTGATCTACGCCTTCTACGGCTACCGCCGCTCGAAGCTGGCCGGCCGCGACGAATCCTCCGGCCCCACCGGCTCGGCCCGGTAGGGGCGGTGTGTACGGGCCGCCGGCGCGGGCGAAGGCCGCGGACAGTCCGGCGAGGTGTGCGGCAGTCTTCCCGGCACGCTAGCCGTGCGCGCCGGTCCCGTCCGCCACCAGCGGGCGTGGCTGCGGACGGCCCACCGACGCCAGCAGCTCGTCGAGGGCGTCCACGTCGGCCCAGCCGTTGACCGCGATCCGCCCGGCGGCGTCCACGGTGACCTCGACCCGGTCGGGGGTCTGCGCCAGCTCGTCGAGCAACCTCGGGAAGCGATCGTTGAGCAGCAGGAACTCCTGGTTCGTCGAGCCCACCCAGGGTCGGGTGGTGTCGAGCCGGTCCTGCTCGAACGGCCCGGCCACGAGCAGGTCGGTCTGGTCGAGCAGGGCGGCCACGTCGTCCCGCCCGGCGTCGACCGCGCGCCGCAGGCCGGCGTACGGGTAGCCGGTGAAGGTCATCACCGAGCGGCCGGCGGCCCGTACCGCGGCGGCGACCGTCGCCAGCGGGCCCGCCTGGTCGAACGGCTCGCCGCCCAGCAGCGTCAGTCCCTCGGTCCCCGCGTCCAGCACCCGGCGGGCGAGGTCGGCGGGGCCGATCCGCTGCCCGCCCCGGTAGCTCCACATGTGCGGGTTGAAGCACCCGGGGCAACGGACGGTGCAGCCCTGCACCCAGACGGCGGTCCGCTCACCGGGGCCCTCGGCCCGGGTTGCGGCGAGGAAGCGGGCCACCGCCACCGTCTCCACACCGGTGGCCGGCCGGGGTGCCGGCCCGCCGTCAGACATCCAGGACGCGCCCGTGCGGCGACGGGCCGGGGCCGGGCGGGGTGGGCGGGGCACAGACCAGGACATCCCGCAGCCGCGCGTACTCGTGGGGAGCCAGGTTGGCGGTGGCGGCGAACTCGGCCAGGCTGCCGAATCCGCCCCGCCGGTGCCGTTCGTCCAGCACGTGCCGGGCCCGCTGCGGGTCGAAGCCCGGCAGCGCCGCGAACTCCTCCATCCGAGCCGTGTTGACGTCGACCGGCCCGCCGGGCCGCGCCGCCTGGCTCGGCACCGGCGCGGCGACCGGGCCGGGGTTGACGTAGCCGCCGGGCGGCTGCGTCGCCATCGTCGGCTCGGGCGACGGCGGCGGGAACGCCGGCGCCGTGGGTGGAAAGGCCGGCGAGCCCGGGGCGTACGCCGGTGCCGCGGGCGGATACGTCGGCGGGTACGGGCCGGCCGGTGCGGCAACCGGGTGGCCGGGACCGCCGGGCGGCGGGGCGAGCGGACCCGGCGGGTAGGCGCCACCGGACCACGGCGCCGCGGCGGCCGACTGCGCGTACCAGGGGCGGTAGCCGGCACGCCAGCGCAGCCACGCGGAGTTGATCAGCGCGCCGTGCAGGATGGTGGCCGCCCAGACCGCGATCGCCGTACCGATGGCCCAGTTGTTGCCGGTGCTGCCCTGCTCGAATTCGCCGCTGACGAGGAAGGCCGCCCACCCCACCAGGGTGTAGACGATGCCGGAGATCCACCACGCCGGGCGCCGGGCGCGGAGCCCCACGTAGAGGAATCCGAAGCCGCCGAGGCAGCTGAGGCCGAGGATGGGCAGCAGCAGCCACCAACTGTGCAGGACCCGCCAACTCAGGCTCGCGGCCGGAGGCCCGGCGGGCGGATGCGGCCATCCCGGGTCAGGCGCGCTCGACATCATGTTCCTCCTGGTGCTCCAGCACGGTCGCGCGGGTGTGGTCGGCGGTGTAGGCGCTCTGCACCGTCCGGGCCGCCAGCAGGTCCTCCAGCACGGTGACGTAGTCCAGGCAGCCGTCGCCGAGCACGTCCCGGGTCTCCGCGCTGACCACGCCCTCGCTGGTGACGGTCACGACGATCCGCGGCTGCCCGCTCACGACGTCCTGCCCTCGACCGCGAACACGAGGCGGACGCTCGCGTCCTCCGTGACCTGCTCGGACTCGAGGCGGAGGCCGGCTGCCGGGGCCTGGTCGCGCAGCCGCGCCAGCACCGCGCGCTGTACCTGCCGCCCGTAGGCCGCGTCGACGGCCCGCACGATCTCGACGGCCCGCTGCTCGTCGGCCTCGCCGGTGAAGTGCGCCGACCAGATGCCGTCCGCGCCGCGCTGGAAACTCGCCCGTACGCCCGCCCAGTCCGCGATGATCACGTCCGGCTCGGTCGTGACCACGGCCGCGGTGTCGTGCAGCGCGGCCGCGAGCAGGGTCTCGTCCCGCATCCGTGTCCGCACCTGACAGACGACGCGACCGTCGGCGTCCCGCCCGGCGGTCGCACCGTGTGTCGCGGCCACGGCGGCGATGGCCAGTGGCAGCAGTATCAGTGAGACGCTCATCCGGTCCCTCTTCCCGTCGTTGACGCACACCCTAGAACTCGACCGCCCGCCCGCCCTGCCGCCGCTGCGGCGGCGCGCCGGGACGGGCTGCCGCACCCGTGGCGCCGGGACGGCCGCCGAGATCCCAGTCCTCCGCTGCGGTGGCGGCGACGGCGCGGGTGTCGGCCCAGGAGCGTACGGCGTCGATCCGCTCGGCCTGGGTGACGCTGAGCGGGACCATGCTGGCCAGGGCCCGGACCAGGTCGTCGCGGCGCAGCGGGCGGCGTTCGGAGAACGCGTCGAAGAGCCCGGCGACGACGGCCTGTTCGATCTCGGCCCCGGAGTAGCCCTCGCTGAACCCGGCGAGTTCGGCGAGCAGCGCGTCGTCGAGGGCGAGTTCGCCGGCCACGGCCGGGTTGCGCAGCCGCCGGGCGAGGTGGACCCGCCAGATCGACGCCCGCTCCACGCGGGTCGGCAGGTCCACGAAGAAGATCTCGTCGAAGCGTCCCTTGCGGAGCAGTTCCGGAGGAAGCGCCTCGATGTCGTTGGCGGTCGCGATGACGAAGACGGGGCGGGTCTTCTCCTGCATCCAGGTCAGGAAGGAACCGAAGACCCGGGCGGAGGTGCCAGAGTCGCCGGAGGCGCTACCGGAGAAGCCCTTCTCGATCTCATCCACCCAGAGCACGCAGGGTGCGGTCGCCTCGGCCGTCCGGATGGCGGTGCGCATGTTCTGCTCGCTGGATCCGACGAGCCCGGCGAAGACGCGGCCGACGTCCAGCCGTAGCAGCGGCAGGCCCCACGCCGCGGCGATCGCCTTCGCGGTCAGCGACTTGCCGCAGCCCGGCACGCCGGTGATCAGGACGCCCCGGGGCGCGGGCAGCCCGTACGCCGCCGCCTCGGCCAGCCAGGACCCGTCCCGCTTGGCCAGCCACCGCTTCAGGTTCTCCAGCCCGCCGACGTCGCCGAGGTCGACCGCGGCGTCGACGAACTCCAGCAGCCCCGACTTGCGGACGGTCTGCCGCTTCTCCTCGTGCACCACGTCGAGGTCGCGGGCGTCGAGCACCCCGTCGTTCACCATGGCGCGGGCGAAGGCGTTCTCCGCTTCGTGCAGGGTGAGCCCGAGCGCCGCCTTCGCGAACCGTTCCCGGCCGCGGTCGTCCAGCGCCATCCGGATCCGGCCGCTGGCGGAGTTGGCGGCGATGATTCCGTCCAGTACCTGCCGGATCTCCGCCTCGGTGGGCAGCGGAAAGTCGACGATCGTCACGTCCTTCTCCAGGTCGGCCGGGATGTGCAGCACGGGCGAGACCAGGACGAGGGTGCGCGGCACCGGGCCGGACTTGAACGCCGCCACCAGGTCCCGCAGCCGGCGGACCACCGCGGGACTGCCCGGCCGGTCGCCACCACCATGGGCCGGGTGCAGGTCCTTGAAGATCAGGACGCTCGGCTGGTCGACCCGGAGCGCGGCGTCGAGGGCGTCCTCGGCTTCGGTGGTGCCCTTTCGGGCGGTGCCGTCGGGCTGCACGAGCCCGGTGGTCAGCGACCAGGTCCAGACGGCGCGAGGCGTACGGACCAGGGCGGCGTCCCGCGCCACGGCGCTGACCTCGGCGATGACCCGCTGCTCCTCGGACGACTCGACGTAGAGAATCGGGAAGCGGGCCTTGAGCATCTGTGCCAGTGCGTCTCGGAACGCCGTCGCCACCGTCGGTTCCTCCCCCCGCAGAGCGCATCCGACCAGCGCGGACTCTAGCAGTCGACAAGATCAGAACGCAGGCTGCCGAATGGCCGATGGTCGCCACCGAACGTCCGGCGGCGGGGCCACTGTTCGGTCGCTCCAACTGCGGAGGAGCGTGCCACGGGTGACTGTCGGATGCCGGCGTTAGGCTGCGTGGCGAGCGGAGGGGGCGGTGTCGATGACCCGTTGGGTGGGCCTGCTGCGCGGGGTCAACGTCGGCGGCGTCCGCCTCGCGATGGCGGATCTGCGCCGCCTCGTCGCCGACCTCGGTCACCAGGACGTGCAGACCTACCTCCAGAGCGGCAACGTGGTCTTCGGCAGCACCGTCCGCGACGCCGACGCCCTGGCCCGCGGCATCGAGCGGGCGCTCGCCGACGAGCTGAAGCTCACCGTGCCGGTGCTGGTCCGCAGCGGCCGGGAGATGGCGGCGGTGGCCGGCGGCAACCCGTACGCCGACCGGGAGGACGACCCGACGCGGCTGCTGGTGGCCTTCCTCGCCGCCACGCCGGCGACGTCGGCGGTGGCCGGGCTCACCGTGCCGGGCGGCGAGACCGTGGCGTTCACGGTCACCGGGCGGGAGGTGTTCCTGCACTACCCGGACGGCGGCTACGGCCGGTCGAAGTTCACCAACACGTACCTGGAGAAGAAGCTCGGCGTCGTCGCGACCACCCGCAACTGGCGGTCGGTGCGCACGCTCGCCGAGCTGGCGGCGTAACGGTTCGGCCACGGGTGACGACCGGTGGATGGATCCACAGCGCGAGCGGCTACCGGCCCGACGAGGACCTCGTCCGGCACCGGATACCGGCCGACCTGACCTGAGATGTCGCCCGGTTCCCCGGCCGGTGCCGGTGAGCCGGGCACGTTCGGCGGGTATGCGGCACGAATGGCCTACCCGATCCCGAACATCAGCTTGAACGACGGCAACACCATCCCGCAGCTCGGCTTCGGGGTGTTCCAGATCGCCCCGAAGGACACCGTGCGGGCGGTGCGCACCGCCCTGGACGTCGGCTACCGGCACATCGACACCGCCGAGATGTACGGCAACGAGGCCGAGGTGGGCCAGGCGGTCCGCGAGTCGGGGCTGGACCGCCGGGAGGTCTTCGTCACGAGCAAGCTCAACAACGGCTTCCACCGGCCGGACGTCGCGCGGCGGGCCTTCGACTCCACGCTCGCCGCCCTGAAGATGGACTACATCGATCTCTTCCTCATCCACTGGCCGCTGCCCACCCTTTACGACGGCGACTACGTGTCGACGTGGAGGACGCTGGAGGAGTTCCGGCGCGACGGCCGGGCCCGCTCGATCGGAGTGTCGAACTTCCAGGTCGCGCACCTGGAGCGGCTCGCCGCCGAGACCGGCACGGTGCCGGCGGTGAACCAGGTCGAGGTGCACCCGTACTTCGGTAACGAGGAGGTGCGCGGGTACGACCACGGGCACGGCATCGTGACCGAGGCGTGGTCGCCGATCGCGCAGGGGAAGGTGCTCGACGACCCGACCGTGATCGACACCGCCGCGCAGGTGGGGCGTACGCCGGCGCAGGTCGTGCTGCGCTGGCACGTGCAGCGCGGCGACGTCGTCTTCCCGAAGTCGACCACGCCCTCCCGGATCGAGGAGAACGTCCGGATCTTCGACTTCGAGCTGGACGACGCGACGATGGGGCGGATCACCGGGCTCGACCGGGGGAGGCGGGCCGGCAGGGCCCCAACCCGGACACGTTCGACTACGTGCCGGCCTGACCTGCCGTCCGGCGACCGGCGCGACCCGCGCCGGCCGGGCGGACCCGGTGCTGGTCGCCCAGGTCGGCCCGCCAGTCGTTGACGCGCATGGTGTGGCCCGGCGGGTACTCGAAGTCCGTCGCCCCGAGCAGCACGAACCCGGCCCGCCGGCACACGGCGTTGGAGGCCGGGTTGTCCACCGACGGGTAGGCGTGCGCGTGCCGCCGGGTCCGCCGGGCGCGGGCCACGTCGAGCACCGCGCGCACCGCGGCCGAGGCCAGCCCCCGCCCCTGGTACGCGGACAGCACCGCCCACCCCATCTCGTAGACCTGCTCGCCGCGCCACTCGCGTTCCCAGTACCCGACGCTGCCGACCTTCGTCCCGTCGGGCAGCGCGATCGTGTACATGCAGCCGCCGCCGGTGGCGCCGAACCCGGCGTACCGTGCGTTGCGGGCCACCACCTGCTCGTCGGTCTCCGGCCCCCCGGTGTGCCGCCGGATCTCCGGGGCGTTCAGCTGCCGCAGCAGGTCGAGGTCGTCCGCCTGCCAGGGGATGATGCGCATGTCGCTCACGCGTCCAGTGGACCACCCGCCACCGACGGTCCGGTCCGCCAGATCGGATCTGGCGGACCGTCTGGCGCCCTCCCGGTGAGAGGAGGTGGAGTCATGACGCCGCTGCGGCTCACCGTGATCATCGGCAGCACGCGGGAGGGGCGGGCCGGCGAGGAGGTCGCGCGCTGGTTCGTCGCGCAGGCCCGGCGGCGCGCCCAGCTCACCGTCTCCGTCCTCGACCTCGCCGACTACGACTTCCCGGCCACCTGGCCCGCCGAGGCGACGCCGGCGATGCGCTCCTTCGCCGGTGAGGTGGGCCGCGCGGAGGCGTTCGTCGTGGTCACCCCCGAGTACAACCACAGCTTTCCGGCGTCGTTGAAACAGGCGATCGACTACGCGTACGACGAGTGGCAGGCGAAGCCCGTCGGTTTCGTGTCGTACGGGTGCGGTTCCCTGGGTCTGCACGCGGTCGACCAGCTCCGCACGGTCTTCACCGCGCTGCACGCCATGACCGTCCGGGACGTCGTCGGCGTCGACCTGCTCTGCGGCGGGCCCACCCCGCTCGCCGAGGACCGGCTGAGCCGGGACGCCGCGGTCCTGCTCGACCAGCTCGCCTGGTGGGGCCAGGCACTGCGGGACGCCCGGGCAGCCCGCCCGTACGTCTCCTGAAGTTCCCCGAAGAGAGGTAGAGATCATGAGTACGCGCACCACCGGCCCGGCCGTGGAGGCCGAGGGCCTCCGCAAGGCGTTCGGGTCGACCCGGGCGCTCGACGGCCTCGACCTGCAGGTCCCGGCGGGCACCGTCTACGGCCTGCTCGGCCCGAACGGGGCGGGCAAGACCACCGCCGTCCGGGTGCTGGCCACCCTGCTGCGTCCCGACGGTGGTCGGGCCCGGGTCTTCGGCCACGACGTGGTCGACCAGGCCGACGCGGTCCGCTCCCGGGTCAGCCTGACCGGCCAGTACGCCTCGGTCGACGAGGACCTGACCGGCATGGAGAATCTGGTGCTCCTGGGCCGCCTGCTCGGGCTGCGCAAGCCGGCCGCCCGCGATCGGGCGGAGAGCCTGCTGGCCGCGTTCGGGTTGACCGAGGCCGCGGGTCGGCAGGTGAAGAAGTACTCCGGTGGCATGCGCCGGCGCCTCGACATCGCCGCCAGCATCCTCAACACGCCGGATCTGCTCTTCCTCGACGAGCCGACGACCGGGCTGGACCCGCGCAGCCGCAACCAGGTGTGGGAGATCGTCCGCGCGGTCGTGGCGCACGGCACCACGGTGCTGCTGACCACGCAGTACCTGGACGAGGCCGACCAGCTCGCCGGCCGCATCGCGGTGGTCGACCACGGCCGGGTGATCGCGGAGGGCACCCCGGGCGAGCTGAAGTCGTCCGTCGGCTCCGGCACCGTCCACCTGCGCCTGCGCGACGCCGGGCAGCGGCCCGAGGCCGAGAAGGTGCTGCACGCGGCGCTCGGCGTCCCGGTGCAGCTGGAGCCGGACCCGGTCGCGCTCACCGCCCGCGTCGGCGGCGAGGGCTCCGACCTGGCGGCGAGCGAGCAGGCCGCCCGCGCTCTGGCCGACCTGGCCCGCGCCGGCATCGTCGTCGACGACTTCTCCCTCGGCCAGCCGAGCCTGGACGAGGTCTTCCTGGCCCTGACCGACCACCCCGCGACCCCGACGGACGAGCGGGACGAGCAGCTGGAGGCAGCCCGATGAGCGACACCGCCACCACCACGACCGGGCGGGCCCCGTCCGTCTACGTCCCGTCGACCGAGGCGCTGGCCACGGTCCTCGCGCCCGGCGAGCGACCGCCGAGGCCGGGCGCGCTGTCGGCGTCGCTGACGTTCGGCTGGCGGGCGCTGCTGAAGATCAAGCACGTCCCCGAGCAGCTGTTCGACGTGACCGCGTTCCCGATCATCATGGTGCTGATGTTCACGTACCTGTTCGGCGGCGCCCTCGCCGACAGCCCCCGTGCCTACCTGCAGTTCTTCCTGCCCGGCATCATGGTGACCAGCGTCGTCATGATCACCATGTACACGGGTCTCGGTCTCAACAACGACATCGAGAAGGGCGTCTTCGACCGCATCCGTACGCTCCCGGTGTGGCGGCCGGCCGCCCTGGTCGGGATGATCTTCGGCGACGTGCTGCGCTACGTCCTCGCCGCCGTGGTGATCCTCGGCGTCGGCCTCGTCCTGGGCTTCCGCCCCGACGGCGGCGTGCTCGGTGTGGTCGCCGGGATCGGCCTGCTGGTGGTCTTCTCGTTCGCGTTCTCCTGGGTCTGGACGTTCTTCGGCCTGGTCCTGCGCAGCGAGAAGTCGGTGATGGGGGTCAGCATGATGGTGCTGTTCCCGCTGACCTTCCTCAGCAACGTCTTCGTCGAGCCGGCCACGATGCCCGGCTGGCTCCAGGCGTTCGTCAAGGTCAACCCGATCACGCACCTGGTGGCCGCGGTCCGCGGGGTGATGGCCGGCTCGCCGGACGCAACGAACACGATGTGGCTGCTGCTGTGGAGCGCCGGTTTCGTGGCCGTCTTCGGCACCCTGACCATGTACCGCTACAACCGCCGCTGACCGCGGACCGGTGCGGGCGCCGCCACCTTCGTGGCGGCGCCCGCCCGGCGGCGTGCTTCCCGAGATCTTGGAAGGAAACGGCCCTCGGGAGGGCCGTTTCCTTCCAAGATCTCGTGGTTCACGGGTGTTACAGGTGCCAGCGCGGGGGGTCGGGCGGGAGGTAGCGGCAGGAGCCGCCGGTGGAGACCGTCTCGCGCAGGTGCGCCGCGAGGGCCGGATGCCGGTCATCGAGGCGACGGAGCGTGTCGCGGATCCGGGCGGTGACCGCCTTGCGGGCGCGTTCGGCCTGGTCACCCAGGCGCCGGGTGCGTCCCGCCAGGCCCGCCGCCGCCCGCAACTCGTCGAGCAGGGCGGCACGCTCGGCGTCGAGGGCGGCGACCTTGCGCTCGTCGCCACGGGCGGCGGCCCGGTCGATCTCGTCGTCGAGCCGCTCCAGGTGGCGCCGGTAGCGGGCCTTGGCCTCGTCGTCCAGGACCGGGTCTGCACCGAGCCGGTGCGCGGCTACCAGGTCGGGCCCGGCAGCCGGGTCGAGCAACTCGACCGCGGCGACGTCCACACCGGGACGGCTGAGCAGCAGGTGCAGATCCTGAAGCCCCTTGGCGTCCGGAAGATGCGCCACCACGCCGCCGTAGACCAGCCGCCACACGTCACCGTCGCGCCGGAACTCGTGGACCTCCGTCGGCGGGCGGTCCTGCGGCACGGGCGGCGTTGCGCCGGGGGGCGACCACGGCAGCGGCGCCATCCAGTCCGGCCCGATCATCGTCGCCATGGCGGAACATCCCCGCGCGCCCGCCCTCGGCGAGCCCGGTTCTGCCGGTGTTGTCGACGAGCCGGGCTCCGGGACGGCCGGCTCGGTGGTCGACGGTCCGGACCCGGGTGTGGACGCCGGTGTCTCGCCGAGGCGTTGGAGCACCTGGGCCATGCCGAGCGCGGCGGCTTCGCGTACCGTCTCGGCGCGCAGCTCGGCGGCGGCGCTCGCGTCACCGGGCTTGTCACGCCCGGTCAGCGCGACGACCAGACCGGCGCGGGCGAGCAGCGACCAGGGCCGGGCGCCCATCCGGTCGGCTGATTCGCGGGCGGCGCCGAAGCCGGCGACCGCGTCGTCCCACCGCTGCTGAGCCAGGTCGACGAGCGCGAGCCAGTGGTCGACGGGCCCGCTGACGTCGCATCCGAACAGGGCCGCGAGCCATTGCCCCCGGTACGGTTCCAGCGCCTCCCGCGCCTCGGCGCAGCGCCGCGCGTCGCCGGTGCGGGCGGCGACCTGGGCACGCAGGCGCAGCCACAGCGGCGAGACGGGCCGGGGGTACGGGGCGCCGGCGGCCTCGATCTCGGTGACCAGGCGGACGGCGGTCGCCACGTCGCCGCGTTCGGCGGCGGTGATGCCGCGGACCAGTTCCAGGTAGGTGTGGTCGGTCGGGTCGAGCCCGTGCAGCAGCGTGTCGATCTCGTCGTACCGGCCCTGGAGCAGCAGCAGCGACCAGCGTAGGTGGTGCACGAGGTAGCCGTGCTCGGACTGGTCCCACTCGCCGAACCCGACCAGCTCGCCGAAGAGGGCGTCGGCCCGGGCGAAGTCGCCCCGGCAGGCGGCGATGATGCCGCCGTCGATGGCACCGGCCATCCGGTGCCGGTCGACGTCGGACCCGCGGCCCGCCGCGACGAACGCGGCGTGCTCCTGTGTGTAGCGGGGATCCCCGAGCTCGAGCAGCGCCACCCAGCGCAGGCTGGTCGCCCACATCTCGGTCTCGCGGTCGCCGCTGCGGCGGGCGACCTCGCGGATCTCGGCGGTGATCGTGGCGCGGTCGGCGGCGCTGCCGAGGCCCCAGGTGGTGTGGTGTCGGGCCCAGAGGCTGAAGGTGAGCGCCTCGTCGTCCCGGCCTCGGCGGGCGAGCGTCTCGGTGGCGGTGATCAGGTCGGTCACCACCGTGGCCGCCGGCAGGGTGTCGTCGGGCTCGCCGATGAGCCGCCGGTACGCCTCACGCAGCAGCGCGTCCGTCTCGACCACCTGCCCGACGGGCGTCCAGCCGTGCCGGTAAACGGTGAGCGCGGCGCGGGCGAGCAGCGCGGGGTCGTCGATCTCGAGGGCCAGTTCCGCCGCCTCGGCGAGGAGCCGTCGCGCCTCCTCCCGGCCGCCGGAGTGCGACAGCTGCTCCCCCAGCTCGGTCAGGATCCGGACCCGGCGGGGCGGGTCCCCGACGATCTCCAGGGCCCGGCGGTAGTGGACGGTCGACTCCTCCAGGGCCATCCGCCCGCTGGCGTCCCGCGCGGCGGCGACGAGCAGGTCGGCGACCCGGGACGGGTCGAGCAGCCCGGCGCCGAGCCAGGCGTGGCGGGCCAGGTCGGCGGGGATGAGCCGCTCGGTGAGCGCCGGCTCGCGGTCGACGGCCCGGACGACCGCCGCGTGCCGGTCCCGGCGCTCGGCCTCGTCCAGCCCGTCGTAGAGCGTCTCCCGCACCAGGTCGTGGGCGAACGCGAACCGCCCGCCGCCGCGGGCGACCACGAGCCGGGCCGTCACGGCACGGTCGAGGAGGCGGTCGACCTGGGCCGCCGGGGTGCCCGCGCAGGCGGCGAGGACGGACCGGTGGAACTGCCGCCCCAGTACGGCGGCGACGGTGAGCGCGTCGACCACCACGTCGGGAAGCTGGGCGAGCCGGCGACGCACGGCCTCGCGGACACCCGGGGCGATCAGGTCGACCGCGCCATCGACCCGCCAGAGCCGCGCGGTCTGCTCGACGAAGAACGGGTTGCCGCCGGTGCGCCGGTGCACCTCGTCGAGGAGGGCGGCGTCCGGCTCCCGGCCGGCCGTCCGCGTCATGAGCGCCCCGACCTCGTCCCGGCTGAGGCCGTCGAGCGTGACCGTGGTCGCCTTCGTCACCAGCGGCATCAGCAGCGGGCGCAGCGGGTGGTCGGCCGCCTCGACCTCGGCGTCGCGGTACGTGCCGATGAGCAGCAGCCGCTCGAACCACGTGTGCTGGGCGGCGAACGCCAGCAGCCGCATCGAGGCCGGGTCGGCCCAGTGCAGGTCGTCGAGGACGACCACGACCGGCCGGCGCTGCGAGACGGCGACCAGCGCGGTCGTCACCGCGTCGTAGAGGGCGAACGCCTCCTCGTCCCCGCCGTCCGCGCCGGAGGCGGCCGTCCCGGTCCCGCCCGCCGCCGACGAATCCGCCCCGTCGCCCCGCACCGCCGGCGTCTCGCCGAGCAGGGCGGCGAGGCCGGGCTCGGCGGCGGCCCGGGCGACCGCCCAGTCGTCCGCCGAGCGGCGCAGGCCCCGGACGACCTGGACCCAGGGCCAGTGGCCGGGGGCGCTGTCGGAATCCCAGCAGGCGGCGCCGAGCACCAGCGCGCCGCGCTGGCGGGCCTCCTCGGCCAGCGCGGTGACCAGCGTGGTCTTGCCGATGCCCGGCTCCCCGGTCACCAGGACGAGACCGCCGTGGCTGGCGAGGGCCCGGTCGAGCTCCGCGCGCAGCAGGCCCGCGGGGTGCTCCCGCCCGATGATGGCCTCGACGCGCCGCGGCTCCATGACCTCCGCACGGTAGTCGAAGCCACCGACACGGCGCGCCGGACTTTCCCCCGACCACGGCGCACACGACCTCCGCTGCAACAGTGGCGGAACGATTTCGACCTCAGGGAGGCGCTGTGACGCGGCCGGAAGACATGGTTCGACAGCCTGGCCGCGGCCGGCGAGTGCTACCCGCTGGGCGAGGAGTACGACGGCCACGCCAGCCTCGCGATGGATGCCGAGGGCACGATCCACCTGCTCTTCGACAGCCAGGTCAAGCGGATCGGCCCCGGCGTCACCGGCCTGGGCCGGCTGCTGGAGGGCGCGGAGGCCCCGAAGGGGCGATGATCGGGTCGCCGCCGCGGCGTCAGGCCCGGACCAGCGGCGGTGGCGGCGCGGGTGCGGCGTCGTCGGTCCGGTCCCCGGACGCGGAGCCGACCGCCGCCAGGACCGCGCAGACGGCGGCGGCGAGGTACGCGGCGCCGGCCAGCCACGGCACGGCCGTCATCGAGGCACCCACTCCCTCCCCGGCGAGCAGCCCGACCCCGACCATCTGGAACGCGGCGAAGGCGACGAGCAACCCGGCGACGAGACCGTCGTACGCGCGCCGCAGCCCGGCCGCGAGCACGCCGGCACCCGCCAGTAGCAGCACGGCCAGCCCGCCGGTCACGACCGCGTAGATCTGGAACCGAACCGCCTCGTACGGCTCCCAGTAGTCCTCCACGGCGGACAGCAGGCCGACTGCCGCCACCACGGCCAGCGCCGCCGCCAGCACGACCACGACCACCGCCACGATCCGGGCCCAGCGCCGCCGCGCCGCCACGGTGCCGGCGAGCAGCAGTGCCACGTACGCCGGCAGCGGCGCCACCTCGAGGAAGTACTGCGTCAACGGGTTGGCCGGCTCCGGCAACTCGGCCTCCACGTACGTCAGGTCGAGGCCGATGACCACCTCGCCGTCGTCGCCGGCGAACCACGGCAGGAGGAACTGCACGAAGGCGGTGAGGGCGAGGAGCACCAGTCCGGCGCGGCCGGCGCGACGCAGTGTCATCGGAGTCACGGTCCGCCACAGTAGCCGTCCGCGCTTCGCCGCGCCGCCCCGCTCGGGCCGGTCACCCCGGACTCGGCACACCGGCGGTCAGCCTGACCGTCCACCCCACAGCTCCACCCTCATCATTCTCCAACCTTCCCTATCGGCTACGCTTAGGGAACGATGACGGAAGAAATGTACTCGGTCGAGCAGGTGGCGGAGCGGCTCGGCCTGCACGTGCGGACGGTGCGCGGCTACATCCGGTCCGGACAACTGCGGGCGGCGCGGATCGGCAAGCAGTACCGGATCGCCGCCCGCGACCTGGCCGCGCTGACCGGTTCCGCCGCACCGGCCGCCCCGGTGCCGCCCGCCGGGCCGGTGGAGGTGTCCAGCATCGTCCGCATCGACGGCGTCGACCGGGGCGCCGCCGACCGGCTCGGCACCCTCGTCCAGGCGGGGGCGGCCACCCGCCACGACCCGGGCCCCCCGCTGCGGCTCCAGACCATGTACGACGACGAACGGAACCGGATGACCCTCGTGATCCTCGGCGACCCGACCGCCACCGCGGACCTGCTGCGCCTGGTCGACTCCGTGTTGGACGGGGTGCTCGGCCGTGACTGACGACTTCCAGCAGCGGGCCGGCGTACCGGTGCTGGTGCTCGACCCGGCCGGGCCGGTGATCGCCACCGAGCAGGACGCGCTCGACCTCATCGGGTCGGCGTTCCTCGGCGCGCAGGTGGTGGCCGTGCCGGCGAGCCGGCTCGACGCGCGCTTCTTCTCGCTGGGCACCCGGTTCGCCGGCGAGATCATGCAGAAGTTCGTGAACTACCGGCTGCGGCTCGCGATCGTCGGCGACATCTCGGCGTACCTGGCGGAATCGTCGGCGTTGCGGGCCCTCGTCCACGAGTCGAACCAGGGCGGGCACGTCTGGTTCGTGCCCGACCTCGACGCGCTGGACGAGCGGCTGCGCGAGGCGGCCTGACACCCCGCGCGCCGCGCCACACCGCCGCCCTGGAACGGGATATCGGGCCATCCCCGTCGCGATCGGCTCATCGACGGGAGGCGTAGTGGCCGCCGTACCGGGTACGCGCGGCCCATGGGTAGCCACAAGCCGAACAAGCATGATCCCGGCGGCGAGTCGGCGCGCGGGCGCCGTCATCCCGGCAGCGGGGCACGCGGACACCAGGGTTCTCCGGTCGAGCATTCGCCGAAGGCCCGGCACCTGCGCACGGCGACCGGAAGCTCCGGCAGCGAGCGGGACCAGGGCCGCGCGAAGGTCGAGGGCCGCGAGCGCGTCCAACGGCAGGGTACGGGCTGAGCCCGGCTGCCGCAGCGTCTGGGGAGGTGCCGAGATGGCGAAGTTCCTGCTGAGGTCGACCTACACGGTCGACGGGATGAAGGGCCTGAGCAAGGACGGCGGCACCAAGCGTGCCGACGTCGTACGCACGATGGTCGAGAACGTCGGCGGGACGATGGAGTCGATGTACTTCGGGTTCGGCGCGGACGACACGTACGTGGTGTGTGACCTGCCGGACCACAAGACCGCCGCCGGACTGGCGATCGACATCCGGGCGGCGGGCGGCCTGGACACCCGGGTCACGCCGGTGCTGACGCCGCAGGAGGTCGACGAGGCGACCCGGGAGAAGGTCGAGTACACACCCCCGGGCATCTGATCGCGCCGGTCCTGCTTCGGCCGCGACCACGTTCGAGCGGGCCGCGCGAGGGCCGCCGGGACGTGCCCGGCGGCCCTCGACGGTCGGCTCAGTGGACGACGACGGGCGTCTTCGGCTGCTCGCCCGGCTCGCCGGGCTGGTCGTCGAGCAGGTGCGACCGCTCACGCCGGCGCGGCAGCAACGCGGCCGGGATGAACGTCGCCAGCACCAGCGCGAACGCCACCCAGAACGTCGTGCCGAAGGAGTCGGCGGCGTAGTCGAGCCCCCGCTCGATGAGCGACGGATCCGGGACCTGCTGGGCCAGCTCGGGGCGCTGCTGGGCGGCGATCGCCAGCCCCGCCTCGGTGACCGGCTCGCCGTTCGGGCCGGTCACGCCGGGGACCACCCGGGAGCCGTTCAGCTCGTTGGTGAGGATCACCGACATCACCGCGGCGCCGACGGAGCCGCCGATCTGCTGGAGGATGTTCACCAGGGTGGAGCCGCGCGCCACCTCGTGGCCGGTGAGCGTCTTCAGCGCGGAGGTCATGATCGGCATCATCGTGCCGCCCATGCCCAGGCCCATGACGAACAGCGAGCCGCAGAGCAGCACGTACGACGTGTTCGGGTCGACCTGGGTGAAGGTGAAGAACCCGGCGACGATCAGCAGCAGCGCGAACGGCACCGTACGCCCGACCGGCACCTTGTCGGCCAGCATGCCGGCGATCGGCATGGTGACCATCGCACCGAGGCCCTGCGGCGCCATCAGCAGGCCGGCGTGCAGCGTCGACTCGCCGCGGATCTGCAGGAAGTAGCTCGGGAACAGCAGGCCGGCGCCCATGAACGCGATGATGAAGACGAACAGGGTCACCGCCGCGATGGTCAGCCGGCGGTTGCGGAACAGCCGCAGGTCGAGCAGCGGGTGCTGGGGCTTGAACGAGTAGAGGACGAACGCCACCACCAGCGCGGCCCCGACCAGCATGGGCCCCCACACCTCGGAATCGGCGAACGTGCCGGTCTCGGGCAGCGTGGAGACGCCGTAGAGGAACAGGGCGAGACCCGGCGAGAGCATCAGCATGCCGAGGAAGTCGAACGACTCGGACGGCTCGGGGTTGTCCTTCGGCAGGGCCAGCTGCGCGTAGACGAGCGCGATGACGCCGATCGGCAGGTTGATCAGGAAGATCCAGTGCCAGCTCGCCACGTCGATCAGCCAGCCGCCGAGGATCGGGCCGCCGATCGGGCCGAGCAGCATCGGGATGCCGAGGACGGCCATCAGCCGGCCGATCCGGTTCGGCCCGGCCGCCCGGGTCATGATCGTCATGCCGATCGGCATGAGCATGCCCCCGCCCAGGCCCTGCAGCACCCGGTAGCCGATCAACTCGCCGATCGTGTCGGCGGTGGCGCACAGACCCGACCCGATCGTGAACAACGCCAACGCGATCATGTAGAGGCGTTTCGTGCCGAACCGGTCGGCGGCCCACCCGCTGAGCGGGATCACCGTGGCCAGCGCGAGGGTGTAGCCGGTCATCGTCCACGCCACGCGGGCGTACGACGCGTCGAACTCGTTCTGGAACGTCGGCAGCGCGACGCTGACCACCGTCACGTCGAGGATCGACATGATCGCACCGAGCACGACGACACCGGCCACCTTGAGGACCGCGGCGTCGAGCTTGTCCGATGTCGGGACAGGCTGCGGTGCCGCGACGGATTGCTGTGTCACGAAATCTCCTGAAGTCGGATCAACCGAACGGGTGAGCGGTGGTGGCGGCGCGGCGCCTGCCGGCGGGCCGGCGCGACCTGCGAGGGGTGAACGCTCGCAGGAAGATTAGCCCTCGCCACCGACACTCCGCCTTTGGATTTGCGGGCAGCAGAGCTGTGAGGACGGCCACGGCAGCACTGCTGCGGCGCTGGCGGCGGCGCGCTTCGTCGTCACCCGCCGGTCGAACGCTCCTGATCCGGCGGCGTCGCGGGCCGCGCGTCAACCGGCCGCCGGCTCCGCCTCCCTCGTGTCGGCCGCCGGTGGCATCCGCCGCCGCAGGAGCCGCACGCGCCGGGCACGGGCCATCTCCGACAGCCGGTTCGTCCAGGAGGCGAGCAGGAGCACCAGCATCCCCGCCCCGACGACCCAGGCCAGCCGATCGGCCAGGGTCCGCACCGCGGGGAGGGTGATCGCCAGGGCGAGCGTGGAGACGCCCGGGAAGATCAGACCCATGGCCGCCGCCTGCGCCAGGTGCCCGTCGTGCTTCCGCTTCCAGTAGAACGCCTCCCAGCCGAAGAGGGTTCCGTTGCCGGTGTACTGGGCGATGGCCGGGCGCAGCACCTGCTCGATGTAGTCGCCCGCGATGCGGATGTCCCGGTACTGCGAGACGACGTTCAAGCCCAGCGCGGCGCTGACGAGCGGCAGGATGAGGAGCAGGCGCAGGTCGGCCTTCTCGGCGAGGATGAACCCGGCGACCGCCGCGACGACGGTGAGGTGCAGGCCGATGACGTTCTGGTTGTGGGTCGCCTTGCGTTCGATGGTGCCGCGGATCGCCGCGGCGTCGGCCAGGGCCGCCGTCAGGGCTCGGTCCGGCATCTCCCCACTCACAGGCAACTCCTTCGCGCGCGTCCCCTCCCGGTCTACCAGCCGCAGTCAACATGGTCTATGCGAGCACGCCGGTCAGGCGGAGACGGTCATCCGCGCGGGTGGGACGGCGAGGCCCGCGCCGAAGACGTTGTCCGGGTCGTACGTCGCCTTGATCCGCCGCAGCGCCGTCCAGTTCCCGGCGGTGAACGCCGCCGACGTCCGGGACGGGTCGGGCAGGAAGTTGAGGAAGCTGCTGCCGAGGCCGGCACGGCGCAGCGCCGCCTCGGTGCGCGGCGACGGGACGGTGTCGAGCACGACCGACAGGGGCGCGTCGCGGTGGGCGGCGGCACCCGAGTCGCGCGCGATGCGGCCACCCCAGTGGCGGATCTCGACGGTGGTGTCCGGCTCGGCCACCAGCGCGGCCACGAGGTCGTCGTCGAGGACACGGACCTGGTCGAAGGTACGGGCGAAGGTGCCGCCCATCGCCGCGTGCGCGTACTCGACGACCCGCATGCCGTCGTCGACGACCGGCCCGGCGACCTTCCACAGCGGTTCCAGCAGCGCACAGCCACGGTCGGGGTCGCCCGTGTACATGGCCTTCACGACGAGCGACCCGTCACGGGTGAGCAGCAGCGCGGAGCTGAGCGCGTCGGGCACCCGCTCGATCCAGTGCCGGTAGTGGGCGATCGTCTCGGCGGCCCGGTCCCGGCCGAAGGTGACCGCGCCGGCGTACACCCGGCTGACCGGGTGCAGGAGGAACTCGAGCGCGGTGACCACGCCGTACGAGCCTCCGCCGCCGCGGAGCGCCCAGAACAGGTCGGGGTTGCGGTCGGGGCCGGCCGTCTCCACCGTGCCGGCGGCGGTGACCACCTGGGCGCGCAGCACGCTGTCGGCTGCCAGGCCGTGCTCCCGGGCGAGCCAGCCCAGGCCGCCGCCCAGCGTGTAGCCGACCACGCCCACGTCGGGTGAGGAGCCGGACAGCGGCGCGAGCCCGAACGGCGCGGCCGCCGCCAGGACGTCACCCCACCGGGCGCCGGGACCCACGCGGGCCACCCGCCGGTCCGGGTCGACGAGGACCGCCGCCATCGCACCGGTACGCAGCAGCAGCGCGCCGTCGTGCGCCACGTGGGTCCCGTGACCGGTGGCCTGGACGGCGAACGGCAGCTTGTGGTGACGGGCGGCGAGCACCGCCCGCCGTACGTCGGCCGTGCCGGCGGCCCGCACCACCACGGCGGGGCGGGGGTCGAGCGCCGGGTTGAGGGGCTTGCGGTGTGTGTCGTAGCCCTCGTCGCCGGGCAGGAGGACCCGGCCGTCGATTCGGAGTGTCCGCTTGATCGTCATGCCGGTCAGACCACCGGGTCGTACGGGATTCATCGGTCCGGGTGCGGTGAGTTTCCCAGCGCCCGGCGGTCCTATCCGGGTGACGCCCCCCGCGATCTCCTTCGCCGTCGGCGCGACGCTGACCCGCGCGGACATCCCCGCCCGCTGCGATGACCTGGCCGAGGTGCTGCGCGGCAACGACGGTGGCGTGGTGGTCTGCGACGTGAGCCGGGCCCGCCCGGACGTGGTCACGATCGAGGCCCTGGCCCGGTTGCGGGTGACCGCGCGGCGGCACGGCTGGCGGCTGGTGGTCAGCGGCGCCGGCGCCGGCCTGCTGGAGCTCGCCGACCTGCTCGGCCTGACCGACGCGCTATTCCAGCCGGCCCGGCAACCCGAACAGCGGGAACAGGCGGGCGGTGTCGAGGAAGTTGTTGACGCCCGCGATCCGCCCGCCTGAGATCTCCAGCACGATCAACGCCCACGGGTCGTGCCCGGAGCCGCAGAGGCTGGGGCGGTACTGCCCGAACGCCGGCAGTCCGCTCGCCACCACCGGCACCAGCCGGGAGCCGCGGCACCCGCAGCCCGTGCCGCCCATCCAGGTGAGGATGTCGCCGTGGCCGCGCATCCACAGCGGCAGCGGCGGCATCGACAGCGTGGCGTCCTCGTGCAGCAGCGTCGTGAGGGCGGTCAGGTCGTACGCTTCGAACGCTTTCACGTACCGCGCGAGCAGCGCCTTCTGCTCCTCGTCGAGCGGCCGGTAGACGTCGGTGGTGGTGTCGGCGGCGGCGAGGGTGGCCCGCGCCCGTTGCAGGGCGCTGTTGACGCTCGCCACCGTGGTGCCGAGGAGATCGGCCACCTCCTGGGCGGACCAGGCCAGCACCTCCCGCAGGATGAGCACGGACCGCTGCCGCGGCGGCAGGTGCTGCAGCGCGGCGACGAACGCCAACCGCACGGACTCGCGGCCGGCGATCACCTCGGCCGGGTCGCTGCCCTCCGGCAGCACCCGGCTGTCCGGCACCGGGCCGACCCAGATCTCGTCGGGACGCGGCTCACCGGCGTGCGTGGCGTCGCCCGACCCGGCGGGCCCGAGGTCCATCGGCCGGACCCGGCGCTGCGCGCTGGTGAGCATGGTCAGGCAGACGTTGGTCGCGATCCGGTACAGCCAGGTCCGCAGTGCCGACCGGCCCTCGAACCGCTCGAAGTTGCGCCACGCCCGCACGAAGGTGTCCTGCACGGCGTCCTCGGCCTCGAAGGCCGAGCCCAGCATCCGGTAGCAGTAGCCGGTCAACTCCGAACGGTACGGCTCCAGGTGCGACTCGATGGAGGTGCCGGTCGCCACGTCACTCACGCCGGCCAATCTAACCCTCTCCCCCGACAATCCCAGGCCCGAAATTCGTGTCTCCCGCACCGATGAGTCTCCGGCGTTCGCCTGGTCACCAGGACGTCAGCTCAGCACACGACGCGAGGGAGCACCGTCATGACCACCACGCAGTGGACCGCCGAGCCCACCACCACCGGCCGGTACGCCGACGTCAACGGCATCAACCTGTACTACGAGACGCACGGGCAGGGCCGCCCGATGGTCCTGCTGCACGGCGGCCTCGGCTCCGGCGAGATGTTCGGGCCGATCCTGCCCACCCTGGCCGGCGGCCACCAGGTCATCCTGGTCGACCTGCAGGGGCACGGCCGGACCGCCGACATCGACCGGCCGCTCGACATCGCGCTGATGGCCGACGACGTCGCGGCCCTCATCGACCACCTCGGGCTGGAGAAGCCGGACGTCGTCGGCTACTCCCTCGGCGGCGGCGTCGCGCTCCTGGTCGCCATCCGCCACCCCGACAAGGTGGGCCGCCTGGTGTCGGCGTCGGCGGGCATCCGCCGCGACGCCACGTACCCGGAGATCCTCGCGCAGCAGGGCCAGGTCACCGGCGCGGCCGCCGAGTTCATGAAGGAAACCCCGATGTACGAGCTCTACCAGCGGGTGGCGCCGCGTCCGGAGGACTTCCCCCGGCTGCTGGACAAGATCGGCAAGGCGATGGCGAAGGACTTCGACTTCACCGAGCAGGTCCGCGGCCTGCGGGTGCCGACGCTGGTTGTCGCCGCCGACGCCGACATGCAACCCCCGAGCCACTTCGTCGAGGTCTTCGAGCTGCTCGACGGCGGACTGCGCGACGGCGGCTGGGCGGGCGAGGGCCGGCCCAAGGGCGGCCACGCCCTGGCCATCCTGCCCGGGCTGACCCACTACAACCTCTTCTCCTCGCCGCTCTTCGCCGCGGTCACCCTCGCCTTCCTCGACCAGGAAGGCTGACCAGGCGTAGTCGGGCGGGAAGCGGGTACGCGCGGCGCGCGCGGCCGGGCTGCGGGGAGCGTGGGGGAAGGTGGTGCCAGCGTGGCGAAGTTCCTGGTCAAGGCGACCTACACCAGTCAGGGGATGGCGGGGCTGGGCAGGGAGGGCGGGACCGCGCGCGCCGAGGTCGTCCGGGCTCTCATCGAGAACACCGGCGGCCGGGTGGAGAGCCTGTACTTCGCGCTCGGCGATTACGACCTGTACGTGGTGGGCGACCTGCCGGACACCGTGACCGCCGCCGCCCTGGGCATCGCCGTCCGCGCGGCGGGCGGGGTGGACGCGCGGGTCGTCCCGCTGATCACCCCGGAGGAGATCGACGCCGCGGCCCAGCTCCCGGTCATGTACCAGCCGCCGGGCCGGTGACGGTGAGGCCGGCGGCGATCAGCCCGATGGCGGTGGCTGCGGCGGTCGATCGCCACGAGACTGGTCGGGGTTCGCCCTCAGGCTCGGGTGTCAGCGCAAACGCTGACTGGTCGACGGCTTGGCCGTCAGCCGAGGTTCCACATCCTCCGGCAGCTCAGCACCGCAGAGCGCGCAGACGTAGTCGTCGTCGCGGACGAGGTTGCGTTCGCCGCAGTCGAGGCAGCGCCGGAAGATGACCGTCACGGTGAAGCCTTCCGGGCGGTCGATACCTGCCCGGTCGAGGGCGCCCGCCACCGCCACCCATGAGGTGGGATCGGGGCAGTAGCCGGTGGACTGGTTGGTCACCTCGGTCACGACCCAGCCGTCCCGCCCGCCAGCGAAGGCGATCTCCCCCGCGCCGAGGACTTCTCCGCCGCCGGCGCAGGCGACGTGCTCGCTGCGTCTCGGCGCGAGCCGCAACGTACCGCCGGTGTCGACGACGTAGGTGAACGGCTCGTCACGGTCGCGTGGATCTGCGGCCGCCAGGTAGCTGTCGAGGTCGACCGGTGACCGGATGGGCCAGCCCTCGGGAGCGTCGGCGACTGATGCCCGCACGTCGGCCGGGCCGACGTACCGGTATCGACGCCCTTCCCCGTCCACGGCACCGACCCTACGCCCGTACGGCCGCCGCCATGGACCACCGCACCGGTCCGGCAGCCCAGAACCGGCGCGGCGCCGGTCAGGAGAAGTGCGTCTTCGGTCGGTTGAGCCGCTCGCCGCCGACGATCAGGTCGACCTTCTCGTTGTAGAAGGCGATCAGGCCGGCGATCGGCAGGAGCGCCGCGGTGGGGAAGGCGTACGACCAGGCCAGGTCCGGGTGGTCGGTGCCGTCGACACGGACCGACCAGTAGTCGCTGGTCCGGCCCTTGTACGGGCAGGCGGTCGTCGTCGCGGACGGCACGAGGTGGCCGAAGTTCACGTCGGTGCGGTTGAGGTAGTAGCGCGTCGGAAGACCGGTCTCGAAGACGAGCACGGGCGACGTCGACTCGGCCAGGACGACCCCGTCCAGTTCCACCCGTACGCGCCGGGTGGACCGCAGCGCATCGACCCGGGCATACGGGTTGCGGGGGTGCACGAAGACCTGCTCGTCCTCCTCAAACCAACTGTCCATGGCGTCCCAGTCGAACCGGATCGTGTCCGCCAGCCCCGCCGGCGCGTCCTCGCCGTACCACCGCCCGCACGAACGACGGACCGTCTCCCCCACCCGCAGCCCGTGCAGCCGCGCAGCGCCGCGCCGCGACTCCTCCGTGCACTGCTCATCAACCAGCAGGCTGCGATTCACGTCGGCGACCGGGATGTAGTACTGGGGGTAGAACGGCCATTCCCACACGTACCGCGCCCGCGTGGTGTCCAGCACCTGCTCCCCGGCGAGGAAGGCGCGGATCCGGCGGGGCACCGGCTCCATACGGTCGACCATGGCGATGGCCTTCGGAAAGTCCGGCACCGTGTCCTCCTCGTCTCGCAGATCGGGTACCGATCTAACGATCAGTGCTGCCCAGCGGAAGTCGACGCTCGCTCTTTCCGGGTGGCCCTGCCCGCCGCGAGCATTAGCGGCGCGGCTTCGGCACCTGCCGGTTGAAGCGAGGCTTGAAGGCCAGGACCAGGCTCTCCTTCGTACCCTCCGGGTTGTCGGTCTCCTGCCAGCGGACCTCGCGCTTGCCCAGCCAGCCGGCGATGTCCTGCGCTGTCGCCACCGGGCCCTGCTTGTCGAGGAGCTGGCCGACCTGCTCGTGCAGCACCGACGACCCGCGGTTGCCGGTCAGGTGCTGCCGGAGGCGGTTGCGCAGGTTCCCGGTCCGGCCGACGTAGATGACCGTGCCGCCGTCGAGGACCACGTGCACGCCGGGCGCGCGGGGAGCGTCGGCGGCGGCCTCCATCGTGTACGGCGCGGGAGGCGTGAAGGCGGCCAACAGGTCGTCGATCAAGGGGTCGGGCATGCCCGGAGGCTACTCCCCCGTGCTCCCGCACGGGCCGTCGTGGTCGTTGCGACGTCGGCAGCGGCCGGCGCCGTCGAGCCTGGCGTCACACCACACTCGGGTACGCAGGAACTGGCGGTCCTCCTCGCTGAGGGTGGTCTCGCCGAAGTCGATGGCGGTGACGTGGCCGAGGGATTCGCGCAGTGCTGCCGCCAGTCTCGTCGTCTCGTCGAGGCTGGTCAGCGTCGTGGGCAGGTGGATGACCCAGCGGGGTGCGGTCATCGCGGCCACCTACTGTTCGGTGAACCGGGTGCGGTGTGGCGGCAGCCGGTGTGGCGGGACTGCCACTGGCGTAGGGCCTGGCGGATGCGCTCGGCTTCGGTGTTCGCGGTGGCCAACTCCCGGTGGAGGCGGTCGAGTTCGTCGGCGATCCGGTGGAGGTAGTCGTAGACCTGGTTCGGGTCGAGGCCGCGCCAGCGGATGTCGAAGGTGGCGGCGCGGACGTGGTGCGCCTGCAGGCGCTCGCCGGTCACGTAGATCATCGCTGCGGTGCCTCCTGCTCGGCGATTAGCGCCTGGACCTGCCGGTCAGTGAGGCCGCGCTGGTCCAGGACGCGCTGGCCCCAGCGGTGCAGCCGACACGGATGCGGGGCGCGGTCGTTGCGGCAGCGCGGGCCGTCCGGCCACTGCTCGGGCGCGTGCACGGTCAGCGCCTTGACGGCGAAGCCGACGTTCTCGACGGTGACGTACGGCGGCAGCGGCAGCTCTCCGAGCACCTCGTCGATCGAATCCATGTCCCTCCCTCGCTCTGGTAGGGCGCCGAGGCGGGCGGGGACGACCGGTACGGTCGCGCGCGCCTGCACCGATCGGAGCCCAGCACCCGCCCCGGGCCGTGTAGGGATGGTGTCGGCGATTCGAAGGAGGCAGAATGACCGACGGTCGATGAGGCGTATACGGATCGCTCATAGCTCCCACAACCTCAACGATTCCCATGCTGACGGACATGACGCCTGAGGTGTTGAGTGCAGACCAACCGGGCATCACGCCGCTGTTCCTGTGGCGCAGGTTTGGCACGGGACAACCGGACGAACCAGTGCAGCAGTTGCTACCGGCGACAGAGCGCACGCCTGCTGACGCCACCCACCCTGCCGACCGGGTTCTGGGATACGTCCGAGCTACAGGCCGCCTTCGCTGACCGCCACATCGGACGCGTCATAAGGGCGTACCGGCATCATCCGCACCACGGAATGCGTCCGCTGCCGCAAGAAGTCGTCGCAGGTTGGATGGGGCAGACGCAGGCGCAGCTCAGCCGGCTGGAGAACGGCCTGCCCCTGCGCGACCTTGATCGACTCGCCGCCTGGGCAGCGCTGCTCGGTATGCCCCAGCAACTGCTGTGGTTCGCCTTACCCGCGGGAAGCCCAGCCGGCGATTCCCCGGCCGCACCGCGTGAGCCGGACCTGCGCCTGCTCCGCTCGCTTCGTTCAGCGGACCGGCGGGTGGGCGGCGGGCACCTCTACGCGACCGTGAGCAGCTATCTCGCCGAGCACGGAAGTTCGCTGACGAGGCACGGAGCCCGAGCCGCCGCATCTCCGGCGTTCCTCGCGGCCACGGCTTCCCTGCACGAGATGGCGGGTTGGATGGCGCACGACGCTGGCGCCGCGCCGACCGCCAGAGAACATCTGATGGCCGCAAGCTACCTGGCCCGCGATAGCGGCGACCAGCAGCTCAAGGCGCAGGTATTCGCAAGCCTCAGCCACCTCGCCAGTTATCAGGGCAATGCCAATGACGCGTTGACGTACTCGATCAGCGGATTGGAGGCGGCGCGGACGGCGCCTTCGCACGGTCTACTCAAGGCACGGCTACTGGCCATACAGGCCCGCAGCCTGGCCATCGCCGGGAAACCGGCCGAGGCGATGAGCGTGCTTGAAGACGCCGAACGCGCCCTGTCCGAGGAAACGGTCGTCGTCTCCAAGTGGCTGAGCCCTTTCGACGAGACCTCCTTCGCCATCGAAGCTGCACGCTGTTTCCTCCGCATGGGTGATCTCGCCGAGGCGCACAGACGCTTGGAAGATGCGCTTACTGCGCGTGCCAGTGAGAGGGTGCGGAGCCGATTACTCGCCCAGCTCATGCTCGTGACGGCGCTACTGGGACGGGGACTGCTCGATGAAGCGTGTGTCGTCACCCACCGCGTGCTGGAACTCACCACCGGCCTAAGCTCGGCTGTGGTCGTGGAACACCTCCGGCACGTGGAGATGCTGCTCAAGCCGCACGCCTCGCGCTCCACCGAAGCGCAGGCGACGATGGTGCGGATCGGCGAGGCCATCCGCGAGAATGCGTGGATCGGCATCATGGGAGGACTTCACTCGGTGATTAGTGCAGGTCAGGCGCATGCGCGATGACCGTCCGCTCTACGAGCGCGATCCAGAAGCATGGCGGGTCCATCTAGCTGAAGGCAACGCGAAGCAGCCCCGCAAGCGGGTCGGCGCGGACGTCCTGATCCGCAACGAGCAGGGTGAAATCTTGCTGGTCAACCCGCGATACAAGCCCGACTGGGACCTGCCCGGCGGAATGGCCGAGGCGAACGAGCCTCCGCACGAGGCCGCTGAGCGAGAGCTTCGCGAAGAGCTCGGCCTCGACCTCCGGATCCGGACCATGCTCGTGGTGGACTGGGTGGCGCCCCACGGCGCATGGGACGACAGCCTCATGTTCATCTTCGACGGCGGCGTCCTGAACAACCGCCAGCTCGCCGCGCTCCGACCAATGGACGACGAACTGCTGGCGTGCAAGTTCTACCCACTGGGGGCGGCACGAGGACTCCTCCGCCCATACGTTCACAACCGGTTGACGCAAGCACTCCTCGCCGCCCAAGCCGCAGCACCGCGATATCTACTTAACGGCACTGATCCTTCAAACCGCTGAACCCGGGCTGCGAGATTCGCTGTCACAATCTGCTATCGCCGGCTGATAGCGCTCCGGTAGGTCCGCCAACGCGGACACTGCGTCCAGCATCGGTCCGCGGGTGGGGACCGGGCGCGGTCTGCTGCTTGCGTTCCCAGAGGCGCACCCAGCCCGTCGGCGAAGGCGTTCACCGCCTCGCCGGATGCGTGCGCCCACGCCGGGACCTGCCGGGCGCACGCCTCGGCGGCGGCCGGTTCGTGGCCGGCGCGGATGAGGCGTACCAGCAGGAACGCGGTGTCGATCCACGCCGCTCCGTGCGCCGGGCTGGACCAGTGGACAAGTCGCAGCCGGTCGGCGAGGAGGAAGTTCCGCGGCATCATGTCGGTGTGCAGGAGCGTGTCGCCGTCGACCAGTTCGGCGGCGATGAGGTCCCGCCAACGGTCGGCGAATCGCTGCAGCGGAATGGGCGGAGCCGGAGTCAGCTGACAGCTCAGTCCGCTCAACAGTTGCACCACCGGAAGCAGATCGGGCGATCCGGGGTCAGGTCGGGGTGGCGGCCGGCGGCGTACTCGAACCCGAGGAGCAGCCAGCCCTCCGCCTCGACTTCCGGCGAAGGCGAGGCACCACGTCGGGCAGGACCGGCGGCGACCGAGATGGCGGCGCGAGGATGGTCGATATACGTGGGGCGTATACCGCGAACCCTGGCAACGGTTTGGGTTAGGCTCGACAGAGCGCAATGGGCACAGCCACCCGCGAACGGCGAGGTTGCCGGTGACACCTGCGAACCGCTGCCGGAAATGGGGCGGGTGCGGTCGGGACGAATAAGCGCGCTGCTGGCCGAAGTACGATCCGATCTTGCGGGTGCAGGCACTTCGCTCCCCCACGTCCGGGAGTTCAACGACGCTTACGACGGGACACCGGCCTGATGCAGAAAGACCTGCGGCTGCGGCACTACACGGCTGAGGAGGCCCAGACGTTGGTTGACCAGCTCATCGACGTCTACCTGGACGCCCATGCGAACGACGGGCCGCTCTACAACACCGAGCGATACGGGAAGCAGCTCGCCGCGCACATGCCACGCCCAGGCTGGTCGCTGGTGGCAGCGACGGTCGACGACCAGTTGGTGGGTTACATCTACGGATTCCCGCTGGCGCCGGACACCCGGTGGTGGGATGGCATCCAGGAACCTGTGCCGGCCGGCTTCACCGAGGAAACTGACCAACGAACCTTTGCCGTCAGCGAGTTGTTGGTACGCAGCGCGTGGCAGCGACGAGGCATAGCCCGAGCCCTACATGACGATCTGATGCGCAGCCGGACCGAGGAGCGCGCCACTCTGCTCGTCCGGCCCGACAACGTCGGTGCGCGTCGCGCCTACGACTCCTGGGGGTGGCAATGCGTAGCACGGCTCAAGCCAGCGTGGGAGGGCGCTCCGATGTTCATGGTCTTCGTTCGCTAGGTCACGTCTCGATTGGGGGTCTTCCCGCCCGCGACCTTTTGCAACGGCTCGCCACCGTCAGCTCCTTACTCCATGTGCCAGCAAATGAGCCAGGACGGACTGGTTGGCCTCCCAACCGTCGGGGAACTTGACCGGCACGTTCAGGTGCACCGGCTCAGTGCTCGGGTGGGCGTCGAGCAGCTCGGCGATCCCCGCCCGAGCCACCACGACGCACGCCTGCCGATGTCGGGACGTGAGCACGCAGAGCCGCCCCGACTCCAGGTGGAACGCGGTCGCGTCCCGCCGGCCCGAAAGCGGGTGCAACACGATCGTCACGTCGTACTCCCGGCCTTGAAGCCGGTTGGCGGTGTCGACGGTGACGCCGGACTCGGCCTCGCCGAGGTGAGCACGGATGGCGGCGACCTGGTCCCGATGCGCAGCGCCAATCGCGATCCGATCGGCCGTGACGGGCGCCCCACCGGGCTCGCGTTCCGAAACTGCGACGGCCCCACGCTCCAGCAGCCGGCGCGCCAGGGCGGCACACGCCGCAGCAGCCTCGGCATCGGTGCGCGCCGTGTGCCGGGCGGGCAACTCATAGAGCGCCCACCCGCTCGCCGCCGCCGTCTCCAACGCCGCGTCGACCAGACCGCCCCCGAACCCGGCGGTGCTGAACGACAGCGACCGCTCGCCAGGCGTCGTCCCGGCCTCGAACCCGGTGAACGGGTAGAACGCCTCGGCGACCACCGGCACCGCCGACGGCGGCAGCCGCCACGACACCGGCAGCCGGTGCACCGGCAGGTCCGGGTTGTGTCGCAGCAGCGCGGCGACCGCGGACTGCATCGGATCCCAGGTGAGGCCGACCCAGCGTTCGGTTTCGACGGTGGAGAACGGGTCGAGCTGGCCGGGGTCGCCGACGAAGAGCGCCCGCTCGAACCGGCCGGCCACCCGCAGCAGCGCGTCCGACCGCATCTGGTAGGCCTCGTCGACGATCGCCCAGGGCCAGCAGCCCTCCGACACCATCGACCACTTTGCGGCCGTACCGATAGTGATCGACGGACCGCCGAGGTCGGCGACCTTGGCGGCGACCCGGACGGTGGCGTACCGCTTGATCCGCTCGGTGGCGCTGTAGTCGTTCGCCGAGAGGCGGCCGATGTGCAGGTCGGGCGCCTGCCGGGCAAGCCGGTCGATCAGGTCGTCGACCTGCTCGTTGGTCTGGGCGATGACGATCAGTGGCTCGCCGGCGCGGGCCAGCTCGATGGCGGCGCGGACGACCAGGGTCGACTTGCCGGCGCCGGGAGGCGAGTCGACCACCACGCCCCGGTGCTCGCGGGAGTGCAGGTCGGCCAGCACCTCGGTGATGACCTGCTCGGCCTGAGCCGACGGCGATACCGCCGGCTGTCGCGGAAGCAGCAGGTTGCTGACGGCCATGGACATCACCGCGCCTCGTACTCGAACTGCTGCAGGCGGGTGCGCGCGACCTCCAGCTCGGCGGGATCGAACAGCCACTCGAACTCCGGCCTGGTCACCAGAGCCTCGACCGTCAGGTCGAGCCGGCCCCGCTCCCACAGCGCGACGAAGCCGTCGGACACCACGGAGCTGGCGAGCAGCTTCTTCGCGGTGGAGATGCTTCCGTGCTCGGCGAGCATGCTGAGGAAGAGCGTGGCGTTGTAGCCGGCCTCGTCGCGCGCCGCCACGTACAGCTGCCGCATCGCCCGGTCGAAGTCGGCGCCCGTGCCGCCAACCGCGGCCTGCGCCGGCACGGTCGCGGACGGCGGGCCGGCCGCCAGCGCCGCGTCCTCGACGGTCGACTCGTCCGGGCCGACGTGGTCGTCGTCCTCCGACGGTCCGGCTGCCTGCTCGTTGCGGCGGGCCACGTAGCCGAGGAGCGCGTCCACCGAGGTGAACACCTCGTACCCGAGTTCCTCCATGCGCGGCAGGTCGGGGTTGGCGTCGAGTTCCAACACCACCGGGTTGCCGAGACCCGGCTGGAGGCCGTCCGGCCAGTACGCCTCGGCCACCCCCAGGACACGTCCCGTGGCAGGATCGGCGATTTCGCTGTCCAGCGCGGGTTCGGCACAGCCGGCTGCGGTCAGCTCGTCGACCAGCGCCTTGATCTGGCGGGCGCGGACGTCGTCGTCCTCCTCGGCCACCACGACCACCGGTCGCAGCGGCTCGGCCGCCGGCTTGGTTCCGTCACGCAGGCTGGCGAGGAATCCGTTGGCGGCCTCGGCCAACAGCTCCCGGCGGGCGGCCAGGAACTCGCGGTAGCGATCGAGACGCCAGAGCTGCGGGTCGGTGGGGATCCACTGCGACTCGAGCGCGCCCGGGTGCTTCTGCTGGGTCTCGGCGAAGTAGTCCTCCGGCGCCCGCTTGCCGATCGCCAGGTTGGTCTGCTGGGTCAGGAAGGAGAAGTTCGCGACGGCGTTGACCTCGGAGCGACCGTAGCCGTGCTTGTAGAGCAGCGCCTTCGGGAAGATGTGGTGCACCTGCAGCGAGGTGAGGTAGCCGAGCATCTCGGCTCTGAGCTCGAGCCCGGAGCCGAAATCGCGGGCGCCGAGCACGCGGGTGAGCAGATAGAGCAGCGGGTAGAAGCGCGAGCCGCGGCCGAATCCCTCGAAGTCCTGTCCGTCGATGACGAGGTTGCCGCCGCGCCAGCGGCTGAGGCTGGTGATCAGGCCGTTGATGCCGGTGCGGGCGACGGTTTCGTAGTCCTGAGTCAGGATCGTCTCGGTGGAGCCGGCGAAGCGTCCCCACAGCGCGGCGTGGATGTACCAGAAGAGCATCCGATCGCGCTGGGTGGCGTCGGCGAACGAGCCGCCGTTGAGGTGCAGGAAGCGGGAGACCACCGGGAAGGCGTAGCGACCCATCAGCACCCGGTCGTGGTCCAGGCCGAGCCGCCCCGAGATCACGTCGAGGAAGCCGCTGATGTAGTGCTCGCTGGAGGTCAGCGCCTGGGCGAAGTCGGCCGAGCCGACCCCCTCCAGGAACTCGAACTGGGCCCGGCCGGTCGCTACCGCATTGACGTTGCGCAGCAGCCAGTCGAGGTTGAACTGGAATCCGGCCGTCGACCACGTGCTGAGGTGCTTGCGCATGGTCGAGCGCGCCTCGGGCCAGTCGGCGCAGATCTTTGCCAGCGCCAGGTCGCCCTTGGAGAGCTTGGTGCCGCCGGAGTTGACGCGGTTGAAGATGTCGACGACGACCTCGACGCCCTTGTCCGCGCCGGTGATCTTCTCCTGGTGGAACTCGCGCTCGAGGATGTTACGCAGCCGGATGAGCCGACCCATGTACGTGGCGAAGTGCGGCATGGTGGCCGGGTCGGCCGAGAGCTTGCCGATGTGCGGCTCGATGCCGTCGACGAAAAGCTCGGTGACGTCGACCCACGTCGGGTCGTCCTTCATCTTGGCCGGCGCGTAGAACTCGAAGGTCTCCTCTTCGACGTTGAAGCGCAGGCCGGTGAAGGCCGCCGGGTCGCCCTCGAAGAACGCCGGAGGCTTGCCGCGCACCACCCCGTAGAGGGAGGTGATCCGCTGCTGACCGTCCAGGAGCAGCTGCTTGATCCCGCCACCAGCCTTGCTGCTGCCCCGCACCGACCCATGGTCGGCTTCGGTCTCCCAAACGAGCAGGGCGCCGACCGGATAGCCGAGGTAGAGCGAGCGCATCAGGCCGCGGACCTGGTCGCGGTTCCACACGTAGCCGCGCTGGAACTCGGGCAGCAGCACCGTGCCCGAGTCGATCTGGTCGAGGATCGTGCCCAACTTGCTCATGTCAGCTCCCCCACGGATCTGAACGTCTGGTTGTTTGTTGTGCTGCGGTGGATCAGGTTGGGTCAGGACCACTCTTCGCGGGCATCTTCGGCGGTCGGAGCACCATCATCGAAAGGCGCGGGCGGGCCGCCGTGGGTCCACGGCGTCTCCTCCCGCGTCGGGAAGGCGCCGGCCGGGAAGAAGGAGTCGGTCAGCGTGGTGTAGCAGAGCCGATCCCCCACCTCCGGCACGCTGCCCGGCGGCGGCGTCAGCGACGACCCCATGCCGCCGGTCAGCTCCAGCACCACCTCGCTGGTTCCGTCGTCGTCGCGGGCGACCGACACGACCTTGGCCTTCTGGTTGCTGGGCCGGTCGGGTGAGTACAGCGTTGTGCCCGGGGTGACCAGCACCGGGTCGGCCGTGGTCACCGTGATCCAGGGGCGCAGGACGCGGCGCTTCCCGCTGTGGTCCACCCGGGTCGGGTCGGCGGCCGTCACCTCGCCGACGAACGCCTCGCCGGTGAGCCGGTAGTCGGCCATCACCATCGGGTCGTCGTAGGCGCGCTGCACGTCGTACGAGGCTTGTGCCCGTTCCAGCCGGTGCAGCCGCTGCGCGGCGGCCACGGCTCCGTCGCGGCGGGGCTGCGGCAGGCCGCCGTCGTCGAGGTACGAGCAGTAGTTGGTGTAGGCGTCCCGGTCCTCGGCCCAGCGGCCGGCAACCCGCGACCCGGCCGGCAGGTCGTGCAGCAGCGCGACGGCCTGCCACATCAGCCGCCAGGTCGGGTCGAGCTGCCCACGCAGGATGTCCTCGAGTTCGGCGCGCCGCCGGTCGACCAGCGAGTCGGCGGCGACCGCCCGGTCGTACGCGGCCATCGCCGGCGCGAGGACCTCGTTGTCGAAGCTCGGGTCGGTGGCCGGGCCGGCCGGCGGCGAGGCGACCGGATCCTCCGCGAGAGCGGCCGCCTCCGGGCCGGTCATCCCGTCCGGCGGGGCGATCCACGCCATGAGGGCGGCGAGCTGGGCGTCTTCGAGGGGGCTCTGGCCGGTGGCCCAGTGCAGGCCGAGCGCTTCGGTCATCGCCAGCACCGCCGAGGATCCCGGGTGTTCGGCCCGGTCGGCGAACCAGGTGAGCCAGCGGCCGAGCAGCGGCACCGTCGGGTGCACCGGGTAGTCGCCGTCGGTGCGCCGGAACCGGGTGGAGCGGCCGAAGAGCCGAGTGAAGGCGACTCCGCCGCGGTTCGGTACGAGCAGCTGGGGCGCGTTCGTGTACCGGACCCGGATCTCCTTGCCCCGGTTCGCCGACACCGCCTCCACGTCACCGCGGAAGCTCTCGACGTACGGCAGGACCACGGCGGCCAGCGAAGCGGCGAAGGCGAAGCGCTGGTCGCGGTTCCGGGGCTGCGGCACGATCAGCAGCGTCGGGTCGTCCGGGTTGTCGCCGACCAGCGCGGCGAGCGGTGCGTTGGCCTCGCCGGCCATGGTGAGCGGGATGAACACGAGCGGACGGTCGGCGACGTGCAGGTGCCGGACCAGGGTGATCCGCTGCGCGCGTTCCGTGACGACGGCTTCGGCGCGGGCGAGGCTGGTGAGCGTACTCATCCGGCCACCCCGCTGAGCAGCTCGGCCCGCAGCCGGGCGGCGGCGCGCAACAGCTCCGCGGCCTCCTGCTGGTCCTCGGCGGGCGCCCGCTCGTCGCGGGCGATGGCCAGCGCCGTCTCCACCCGCTCGATGCCGCCCAGTTCCTCGCGCACGGTCTTGCCGAGGGCGGCGGTGCAGCCGCGGGCTTCGTGCCGGCAGAAGTACGCCAGCTCGCAGGTGGCCAGGCACTCGGGCGAGTACCGGGCCTCGACCTCGTGCAGGGCGTCGATCAGCGACTGCGGGGAGCGGGTGGGTACGCCCGTGTCGTCGGCCGCCAGGTCGAAGCTCAGCGTGGCCGGCAGCTCCGCGAGCAGCGCGTCGATCCGGGTCATCCGGGACAGTTGCCGGCGCAGCACGGCGAGTTGCTTGCGGACGTCGACCAGGACCGCCATCGGCTGGTTGGAGAAGTCGCGGGGGCAGACCAGCACGACGTCGTGCGAGACGATCTCCGGGTCGTGGCCGGCGTCTTCGAGCAGCTTGCGCATGGCCAGCACGTACACGGCGGACTGGATCGCGGCGGCGGCCACCTTGCCGGGGTCGGCCTGGCCGTCGATGACGGCGAAGCTCTTGATCTCGACGACGTGGAACCGGCCGGCGTGCTGGAACGCGATCAGGTCCGGTTCGAGGTAGGCCTGCTGGCCGGCGACGTCGAGCCGCAGCAGCGGGTGGTCGAAGAGCGTGCCGGCCCGCTCGGGTTCGGCGGCGGCGCGGGTGAGCAGGGTGCGGGCGCGGGCGTACCGGACGTCGTTGCCTGGGTGGCCGGCGACCGACTCCAGGTCGTCGTAGGCGACCTCCTGGATCTCCAGGTCGAGCAGCTCGCGCAGCAGCCGCAGCAGTTCGGCGCAGCCGTTGGCCTTGACCTGCGCCTCGAACGCGTTGCCGCGGGTGATGGCGAACCGGGACTGGCCGAACCGGGCCGGGTGGTCGATGTACGCGGCGAGGCGCTGCTTGTCGACGCCGGCGCAGTCCAGCACGGCCCGGCGGGCGCAGCCCGGGTTGCTGGTGAGGACCGCGATGGTGCGGGCGTTGTGCCGGGCCGGGGCGACGCCGCCGCGGATGGTGGCCAGGCGCTGGGCGAGGTCGGTCATGCCGACCCCCGGATGACGCGCAGGCGGCTGCCGTAGAGCTGCTCCGCCTCGTCCAGCCGGCGGGCGCGATCGGCCGCCGCGGCGCGGTCGGCCCGGTCGGCGTCGGCGTGCACGGCCAGCTCGGCCTGGGCGGCTTTGATGACGATCGCCGGGTCGACGGCTTCGTAGCCGTCGACGGCTCCGGGGATGCTGGTGGCGAACCGGCGGAGCAGGCGCGCCACCGTGAGGTTCTGCTCCGGCATCCGAGCAGCCTGCTCCGCGACCTTGATGGTGGCTGTCAGAAAGTCGACACGAGGGCTCAGCGGCCCGATGATGCGCCGCTCCAGCGGCCAGGTCGAGACCGCGAGCAGGCCGCGGGCCGGCGCGAGGTGCTCGGCGGTCAGGGCGGAGCAGAGATGGTACGGCCGGGAGCGCGGGGCGGTGCGGAACGAGCGCTCCTCGTCCCGGCGCAGGTGGGTCAGCTTGCCGGGGACGAGGCCGGGACTGGCGGTGCCGAAGAAGGCGTTGTGCACCTCGGCGATCAGCTTCGGTGCGGCCGGGGCGGAGAGCAGGGTGAGGGCGTGGTGGACCTGGTCGCGCATCGACACCAGGGGCGCCTCGACACGTGCGGGCCGGTTGTCCGCCTCTGTGCGGTCGGCGAGGTCGGTGATGGCCCGCTCCCACTCCCGCTCGGCGTCCCGCAGTTCGGCACGCAACGCCTTGACACGAGCCGCGTCCCGCGCCACCACCGCTCGTCGGACCGCCGCCCGCAGGTCGTCTATCCGACCTTCGATGTCTTCTATGGACTCCGCCACGACGAGCATGCTACAAGTTCCAGTGTTTCCCAGCAATCCCCCGTAACCAGGATTGTTGATAAGCGGAACACTACTTACGGTGACGCCTGGAAGGGAGACCCGGATGGGCTGGGACCAGTCTCTACTCGACCAGGTTTTCGACCGGTTGGCCGAAGACGACGTGTCCGATGCGGTGATCGACCTTGTGCTCGCGGCCTACGTGGGCGACGAGGCGCTCGGCGGCGTCCTCGCCGGCGAGTCCGTCGACCTGCCCGAGCGGGACCCGACCCAGCGGCCCCGCCCGCAGCCGCTCTACCTGGAATCCATTACCGTCGCCGGCTTCCGCGGCGTCGGTCCACAGCAGAGCGTCCGGCTGCAGCCGCACGCCGGCCTCACCCTCGTCGTCGGCCGCAACGGCTCCGGCAAGTCCAGCTTCGCCGAGGCCGTCGAGCTCGCCCTCACCGGCGACAGCGCACGCTGGGCCGACCGCAACAGCGTCTTCAAGGACGGCTGGCGCAACCTCCACCACGGGTCGCCCTGCGAGATCGAGGTCCAGGTCCGCGCCGAGGGGGCCAGCAAACCCATCCGGGTACGCCGAACCTGGCGCGACGACCACACCGACGCCAGCCAGGGCATCGGCAGCGTCCTGGCCGACGACGGGCAGCGCTACACCGGGACGACGGAGCTGGGCTGGCGCAAGTCCTTGGACGCGTACCGGCCGTTCCTCACCGCGAGCGACCTGGGCCGGCTCATCACCTCCAAGCCCAGCGGTCTCTTCGACGCGCTCGCACCGATCCTCGGCATGGACCCGCTCGTCGACGCCGACGACCGCCTGATGCGGGTCCGCCGAACGCTGAACGACCAGATCAGCACGGTCAAGACGGCCCGCGCCGCCCTGCGGGACGCGCTGAGCCTCGTCGACGACCAGCGGGCCCGGGCTGCGTCCGCGCTCCTGGCGAAGCGGACCGTCGACCTCGACGCTCTCGACCAGTTGCTCGCCGACGCCGGCAGCGACACCACCGATCCGGCGGCGGTCGCCGCCCGGCGCCTGGTCGCCGCCGCCCTCCCCGACGCCGGGTACGCCACCGAGGTGGCGGACGAACTCGCGGCCGCCACGGCGCAGGTCGCCGGCCTCGCCACCACCCGTGCCGGCACCGCCGACCAGGCAGCACAGTTGCTGCGGATGGCGGTCGCCTTCCACGACGACCACGGCGACGGCAGCTGCCCGGTGTGCGGCGCCGGGACGCTCGACGCCGCCTGGCGCGGTCGCGCGGAATCGACGCTGGATCGGCTGCAGCGCGACACCGTGGCGGCCGAGGGAGCGCACCGGCGGCTGCGGGAGGCGCAGGCCCGAGCCGTACGGCTGCTCGACCTGGACCGGCGGATCAGCGTCCACGACCTGGAGGCGATGGCCGGCGTGCTCGACCAGCCGGAGGCGGTGAAGCGGTACCGGGCCAGGGTCGACGACCTGTGTGCCGACGCCGCTTCGCTTCCTCCCGATCAGCTCGCGGCGCGCCTACGCACCACCTACCTGCCGCTGCTCGACGCCTTCACCGAGCTGCAGGAGCTGACAAGCGCGTGGCTGCGGCAGCGGCACGACGCCTGGCGCGAGCACGCCGTCGCGCTGCAGGGCTGGCTCAGCCAGGCGCGGGCCGGCGTCGAGAACGATGCGAAGCTCAAGCTGGTCAGTGCCGCCCGCGACTGGCTGAAAACCGCGCTGTCCGCTCTTCGCGACCAGCGGTTCGAGCCGTTCGCCCAGCGCTCGCAGCAGATCTGGGAGGAACTCCGGCAGGAGAGCAACGTCGAGCTGAGCGGGATGCGGCTCGACGGCACCAACACCCGCCGGAAGATCTCCTTCCCGGCCAAGGTCGACGGCACCGACACCTCGGCGATGGCCGTGATGAGCCAGGGGGAACTGCAGGCCCTCGGCCTGTCGGTGTTCCTGCCCCGCGCGTGCGCCGACGACAGCCCGTTCCGGTTCGTCATCATCGACGACCCGGTCCAGAGCATGGACCCGTCGAAGGTCGACGGCCTGGCACAGGTGCTCGCCAGCCTCGCGGAGACCCGGCAGGTCGTGGTCTTCACGCACGACAACCGGCTGCCCGAGGCGGTACGCCGGCTGCGCATCGAGGCCACCATCTGGGCGGTCACCCGCCGCGACGGGTCGGAGGTCGAGATCCGCAAGAACAGCGACCCGGTCGACCGGTACCTCGCCGACGCCACCGCGATCCTCAAGGCCGAGGAACTGGCGGACAATGCCCGCTACCCGCTGGTTTCCGGCTTCTGCCGGTCGGCGCTCGAAGCCGCCTGCCATGAGCGGATCCGGCGGGAACGCATCGCGCGGGGTGAGCGGCACGGCGACGTCGAGGAGCTCATCGAGAAGGCGCTGACGCTCAACCAGGTCGCCGCGCTCGCACTGTTCGGCGACATGCACCAGGGCGGCAAGGTGCTCGGCCGGCTCAACAGGTTCGGCGGATGGGCCGGTGACGTGTTCCAGGCGTGCAAGCAGGGCGTCCACAGGCCTGGGATGTTCGACCTCGCGGTGCTGGTCCGCGACAGCCGCCGACTCGCCGAGGAACTGCGATGACGACAACCGCTTCGCCGCAAGACTGCCTCGCCGCCGCCGACAAGCTGCTGACCAGCGTCGTACGCGGCACCCGCGGCGCATGGCCCCGCGCCTGTGCCTGGCTGCTGCGGCTCGCAGTCGAGGCAGCCATGGACGACTACTGGCAACGGTGCCATCCTGAGGTCGCCGCGCTGCGCGCCAGGACGCCGCAGTTCCTGATCCTGGACCGCTACGCTGGCCGGCACGTTGCCGCCCGGGCGGGATACGCCTGGTCGGCGCTGTCACGCGCCGGACACCACCACTGCTACGAGCTCGGCCTCACCGCAGCGGAGCTTCGACGGCTCCGGGAGACGGTGGCGACAGTGATCGGCGACCTCGCTGCCCTGGAACGACCAGCGCCGCCATCCGAAGTCGACCCTTGAGACGCGGCGGTCTATGACCTGCGGTAACAGGGGGCTTACTACCGCACCCCTGTTTACCACCCAGCGAGCCGCACACCCGGGCGACCAGTAGGTGACGCCGACAGGCTCGACCAGCCCACGCGACTCAACCCCAAGGTCACGAGTTTCAGCTACTTGTGCGAGGCGAGTACGCGTTTGGCCCGGCTAACTTGATCCGTCGTCAACCCCACTTACCTGGAACAGGCGGGACATGAGCCAGCAACCGCAGCAAGCGCAACAACCGACGATCATCGTTCAGAACGCCGTGAACATCGGCGGCCGGCGACGTCGCGGGCTGGGCTTCCACATCTTCATGTTCTTCATCACGGGCGGCCTGTGGCTGTTCATCGCCCCGTTCCTCGCGATGCGCAAGAGCGGCGCGAGCAACTCCGTCCGAATGTAGTTCGATCCTCCGAGGGCGCCCGTCCTATCGCTGATCTGTGATCCGTTAGGACGGTGACCCGCCCGGGGCGTCTCACTTTGCATCTCCGGGGATGTCACTACGCCGCCGCCCGCGCCATCGCCGCCTAAGGGGCGCAAGCTCGGTCACTACCGGTTGAGGCATGACCGGTCCACCGCCGCTATGCCTGCGTCACGCTCGCCGGCGCCGGCGGGGTGTGCGGCGCTGGCCGCTCGTCCCCATGCCCCGGCCACCACGCCTTGTGCCCGATCAGCGCCGTCAACGCCGGCACGAAGAACATCGACATGACGAACGCCGACAGCACAATGCCGATTGCCACAGCAAAGCCCATCTGCTGCAGGAACGAGATCGGCGCCAACATCAGCACCGCGAACGTCCCGGCGAGAATCAGTCCCGCTGCGGCCACCGTCGGCCCCGCATGCTCCACGCCGATGGCCGCCGCCTGGTGCGGCTCGTTGCCCTCCCGCGCCTCCTCCCGCAGCCGGGCGATCATCAGGATGTTGTAGTCGGTCCCGATCGCCACCACGAAGAGGTACAGGATGATCGGCAGTTGGAAGGTCACGCCGGGCTGGTCCTGTAGTCCCTGGAAGACGTAGACCGTGGCGCCCAGGGTGGCGGCGAAGTTGAGCAGCACCGCGATCACGAGGTAGATCGGCGCGACCAGGCTGCGCAGCAGCAGCGCGAGGATGAGCGCGATCAGGCCGGCCGCCACCGGCAGGATCACCGACAGGTCGCGGTTGTTCGCCGAGTTGATGTCCGCGAAGATCGCGGTGGTCCCGCCGACCAGCGCCCGGGTGCCGGGTGGGGCGGCGGCGTGCAGGGCGTCGCGCAGGTCGTCGCGGACGAGTGTGATCGCCTCGTTGGAGACCGGGTTCTCGTTGAGCAGCAGGCTGATCCGGACCACGCTCGGGTCGCTGCCGCGCTCCGGGGGCTGTGCCTGACCCACACCCGGGGCGTTCGCCGCGGCCGCCGCGAAGTCGGTGACCTGTTGGTCGGTGAGCGGCGTCCCGTTGCCGGTGGTCAGGTAGACCTCGGTGGGGGCGAGCGCACCGGCGGCGAACCCGCTCTGCAGGTCCTGCGCGGCCCTCGCCGACTCGGTGTCCTGCGGGAAGCCGGCGCTGAAGTCGTAGTCGGCCTTGTAGCCCAGCACGCCCGCGGCGAGCGCGACCAGCAGGGCACCGGAGGCCGCCGCGACGAGCGCCGGCCGGCGCCCGATGACCGTTCCGAGCCGGTGCGAGATGGTCGCCTTGGGGGGACGCTGCCATGCCTTGGACGGCCAGAAGACGTACCGGCCGAGCAGCGAGACGACCGCCGGGATGAGCGTGAGCGAGGTGACCAGCATGACGCCGACGCCGATCGCGAGCGCCGGGCCGAGGGAGCCGAAGAAGCCCAGCGAGGCGAGGAGCAGCACGAGGAACGCGACGATGACCACTCCGGCGGCCGACGTGATGACCTCGCCGACCCGCTGGACGGAGACGACCATCGCGGTGCGCTTGTCGTCACCGGCGCGCAGCCGCTCGCGGTAGCGGAAGAGCAGGAACAGGATGTAGTCGGTGCCGATGCCGAACAGCACGATCAGCAGGATCGTCTGCAGGTCCTGGCTGACGTTCAGGTCGAAGGCCTTGCCGGCGGCGGCGACGAGCCCGGTGGTGACGCTCATGACCACGCTGATCACCACGATGGGCAGCAGCGCGGCGATGGGGCTGCGGAAGATGATCAGGATCAGCCCGATGATCAGGATGATCGTCGCGATGCCGACCACGGAGAAGGCGTCGTTGAAGGTCTCCTCGTTGTCGACGAAGCTCGCCACGTCGCCGGCCACGCCCGCGGTCAGCCCGCTGCCCTGAAGCTCCGGCCCGATGGCGGCCCGCAGGTCGCGTACGGCGTCGAGCAGGGCCGGGTCGTCCGGGGCGGGGGCGTCGAGCCCGACGTTGATCACCTGCACGGACCTGTCCGGCGCGACCGCCTGCGGGCCGGTCAGGTAGCCGGACGTGTGCGGGATGTTCTCGGCCTTGAGCGACTGGGCGAGCTGGCCCACCTTCGCCTGGTCCGCCGGGGTGAGCGGCTGCCCGTCGGCGCGCTTGACCACGATGATCGCCGTCGCCGTGGCCGCCTGCGGGAATGCCTTCTGGCCGAGTTCGGTGGCCTGCACCGACTCGTAGGAGCGGGGCAGGAAGCTCTCCTGGTCGGCGGAGGTGATGTCGCCCAGCGACGGTGCGGTGAAGATGATGGCGAGCGCCGCGAGCAACCAGCCGGCGATCACCCACCACGCCCTGCGCACGACGAATCTGCCCAGCCGCTCGAACATGGAATCCCCCGTGTTTCGGCCCAATCGACGTTCGGGCCCCTTGGGCGCCCGCTCGTCACGCTGCCGGGCATCCTTCGCTACCCGCTGTGCAGCCTACCGCCGCCGGGCAATCCTTTTCGGACGCCGGAGGAACAGCGGGTCGGGCGGGTATCAGCCGTCAGGGTGGCAGGCGGCGGTGAAGACGGCCAACGGTGATCGTCGGTGTCACGCGTGAATCGGTTGGCTGTTTTTCGAGACCGGTAGCCGCGCTCGATGAGGGCGGCTGGCAGACGAGGGTCCGCGATGACGGTGGGCAACGCGGCGAAGTCCGCATCAGCGGTCTCGCGCAGTGGCACCTGCGCGGAGACCCCGTGCAGCGCCACGAGCAGGGTGACCATGTGCCCACCGACGATCCGGTAGTCCAGGTCAAGAGTGGTGGTGATCTGCGCCAGGTCGGCAAGCGTCAGAAATCCGGCGTCTGCGGCCCGGCTGGTGGAGATGAGCGAGACAGGTCGCGGCTCGGCCGGGACCGGACTCGCTGGCATCGGCCTGGTCATGCCGCGTACCCCCGATCACGGTGATCGCGGCGCAGCAGGTCCCACACACGCTGCGCCGCGTCCTCGCTGTCTGAGCCCGGCGAACGCCGCACGTCCCAGAGGATCTGGATCGGGTCGGCGAGGGGAAGACCGTCCGGTATGGCGGGTACCGCCATACCGGACGGCTGCCACAGACCCGGGTCTCTCGGCACGGTGAATTCGAGCGTTGCCTCCTCCGCGCCGGCGGGGATGAAGCCCGCATCGGCCAGGTTCACGCCGGTGCTGGCATAGAGGATGGCGCGGGTCGGGGCACGCCAGGGAGCGACGATGTCGGCCGCGACATCTCCGGAGACCGCGACGCCATGCGGGTCGGCTGCCGCCACCATCTCGACGACCGTCCGGGCCTGCTCGACCGCTGGCGCCAAGCCATACCAGTACGTGCTGATGCCTCCCGTTCCCGGGTAGTTCTCCAGCCACCACCGGATCGCCTCATCGAGGTTCCGGAGCGTCCACCCGCTCGACGTGCGCTGCACGACGTCTTGATCGGCGAGCGTGCGCAAGGCCTGGGACACCCGCGGCTGGGAGACGCCAACGAGGACGGCCAGTTCCTGCTGGGTGGCGTACGGGCGCTGGACCATCCGACGAAGCAGGGTGAAGGTTCCCCACGGCACCGGGCCGCGCTTGGCAGGTCGCTCAGCCGCTTCTACCTGAGGCTGCAGCGCGATTCGTTCCCCGTCGATGCGCAGGCCACCCGTGACTGCCTGCCCGCTTTCGGCCAGCCACGACCAGCCCGCCGCCTCGACCGTCTCTTGAACGGCGGGCGTAGCCGCCGGAACGATGATCAAACAAGGTTCTGGATGGCGGCTGATCAGAGCAGCGATGTCACGAGGACTCAGCGGGGTCGGAGACGCGACGACAGTCAAGGTGGCGCGGGCGTCGGCGTAGCTCAGCTCGACGCGGTCGGCACCGCGTGGGATGAGCGCGACGCCAGCTTCGGTCAGCATGCGCCACACAAACGTCGATATAAGCGTTACCTGGCCTCCATGAGTAATACTTATACACCCTGTTGGCCGGCGAATCAGCCGTTCAGGTACGCGAGCACCGCCAGCACCCGGCGGTTGTCGTCGTCCGACGGCGGCATCCCCAGCTTGCTGAAGATGTTGTTGATGTGCTTGCTGACCGCCTTCTCGGTCACGAACAGCCGCCCCGCGATCGCCGCGTTCGACCGGCCCTCCGCCATCAGCCCCAGCACCTCCCGCTCCCGGGCGGTCAACTCCCCCAACCGATCGGTGCCCGAATGACGCGCCAGCAGCTGGGACACCACGTCCGGGTCCATCACCATGCCGCCCTCAGCGACCCGGCGGACAGCGTCGATGAACTGCCCGACGTTCGACACCCGATCCTTGAGCAGGTAGCCGACTCCCCCACCGCGATCGGCGAGCAGTTCCCGCGCGTACAGCTGCTCGACGTGCTGCGACAGCACGAGGATGGGCAGCCCGGGCAGCTCCCGACGAGCTGCGAGCGCCGCTTGCAGGCCCTCGTCGGTGAAGGTGGGCGGCAGGCGTACGTCGAGGACCGCGACGTCGGGCCGGTGCCGGGTGAGCGCCGGCAGCACCGACGGCCCGTCCGCGACCGCCTCCACGACCCGGAAGCCGTACGCGTCGAGGATGCGGGTCAGCCCGTCCCGGAGGAGGGCGAGATCCTCCGCGATGACAACGCGCACGGCAGCTCCATGGTCACGACGGTCGGTCCGCCGGGCGGACTCGTGACGGTCATCGTGCCATCGAAGGCTGCCAGCCGGCGTCGCACACCCGCCAGGCCGCTCCCCGCATCCGGCGAAGCGCCACCACGCCCGTCGTCGCCGACCTCGCAGCGCAGCACACCCTCCCGGTGTAGGAGAGACACCCAGGCCCGCGAAGCGCCACTGTGCTTGCTGACATTCGTCAGCAGCTCGGCCACCGCGAAATACGCCGCGGACTCGACCGCCGCCGGCGGGCTGCCGGGCAGGTGTACCTCGACGTCCACGGGCGGCGTGACGGTGAGGGCGAAGGCCTGCACCGCGCCGTCCAGGCCGCGCTCGGCGAGCACCGGCGGGTAGATCCCGCGTACGAGGTCACGCAGCTCGACCAGCGCCTGGCCGCTGGCCTCCTGGGCCTCGCTGAGCAGCCGCGCCGCCTTCGCCGGGTCGTCGGCGAGGAGTTCCTCGGCCAGGCCGATGCTCATCCGCAGCGCGACCAGCCGGGCCTGCGCTCCGTCGTGCAGGTCGCGTTCGATGCGGCGCAGCTCGGCGGCCTGGCTGTCGATGGTGTCGGCGCGGGTGGCGGCGAGGTGCCGTACCCGCAGCGCCAACTCCTGGGCCTGGGTGGGCGCGAGGAAGAAGCCGGCGAAGCGGAAGTGCAGCCACACCAGCCAGGGCGCGACGGCCAGCCCGCCGCCGAGGAGCAGCCAGCCCTGCGGCATGGACAGCCACGCCTCCAGGAAGTTGTCCATCGGCCAGAACACGCCGTAGCCGTACCAGTCGACGGTGAGGTACAGCAGCAGCGGCACGAGCAGGACGCCTTCGAGGCCGTACACCGGCAGCGCGAACGCCAGCAGGCACGCGCCGCCGGTGATCGCGCCCGGGATCAGCCAGGCGAAGTCCCGCCACGTTGCCGCATCCGACACCACCCAGCGGAACCGCTTCCAGGTCCCGAGCGACGCGCCGGCCGGGACCGGCTGGTACGGCGACGCGATCGGCGCCCGGCTCCAGCGGCTCAGCCGGCGTTGCAGCCCCACCGACAGCCGCACCAGCACGGTCACCGCCGGGAAGAGCGCGAACCCGATCCCGAACACGGGAATGAGGGCGAGCGACACCACCGACAGCACGAACAGCACCGTGTTCGTGACGAGGCTCAGCAGCGCCACGGCCAGTCCCTGCCCGGCGGCGACCGCGCCGGGCCGCACCAACTGCCACACCACGGCGCGTACGGAGCTGTCCACGGCGCTCATTCTCCGCCCCCGGTGCCACGGATTTCGGTGGTGCTACCACCACCTCCGAACGGGGCCTGGCACTCCTGTCCTCGACCCGGTCCGCTCGAAGGATCGAGGGCATGACCAGGAACAAGAGAACCGGCCTGGCACCAGGCCGCCGCAGCAAGTACGCGATGCTCGTCTTCTGGCTCGTCCTCATCGCGGCGGCCGGGCCCCTCGCCGTCAAGCTGACCGAGGTGCAGGACAACGACACCCTCGGCGCGCTGCCCGCCACCGCCGAGGCCAGCCGGGCGTTGCAGCGCGCGGAGGAGGCGTTGCCCGACTCGCAGCAGCCCCTGGCCGTCGCGGTCTACGTCCGCGCGGGCGGGCTCACCGACGCCGACCGCGCCAAGGCCGAGGCCGACCGCACGGCCTTCCTGGGGTACGCCGACAGCGGCCAGGTGCCCCCGCCGGTGCCCAGCGAGGACGGGCAGGCGCTGCTGGTCTCCTTCCCCGTCGCCGGGGACGCCGGCCAGCGGGCCGACGCGGTCGCGGACATCAAGGCCCAACTGGAGAACGCACCCGCCGGACTGCGAACAGCGTTGACCGGTCCGGCCGCCGCCGAGGACGACGTCTTCGACGCGTTCGCCGGCATGGACGCCACGCTGCTGCTGGCCACCGCCGCCACCGTCGCGCTGCTGCTGCTCGTCACGTACCGCAGCCCGGTCCTGTGGTTGATCCCGCTCGTCACGGTCGCGCTGGCCAACCAGCTCGCCAGTGCGGTGGTGTACCTGCTGGCCAGGCACGCCGGCCTGGCCGTGGACTTCCAGAGCCAGAGCATCCTGACCGTCCTCGTCTTCGGGGTCGGCGTGGACTACGCCCTGCTGCTCATCGCCCGCTACCGGGAGGAGCTGCGCCGGCACGCCGACCGGCACGCGGCGATGGCCGTCGCGCTGCGCCGGTCGTACGGTGCGATCGGCGCCTCCGCGGCGACCGTCGCGATCGGCCTGCTCTGCCTGCTCGCGGCGGACCTGCCGTCCACCCGGGGCCTCGGGCCGGTCGGCGCGGTCGGCATCGCCGCGGCGTTCCTCGCCATGACCACGCTGCTGCCGGCCGTGCTGGTCATCTTCGGGCGGTGGCTGTTCTGGCCGTTCGTCCCGCGCTACTCGCCGGACGCGGTGAAGCTCGACGTGGCGGCCGAGCACGGCGTGTGGCGGCGGATCGCCGGGTTCGTCGGCCGGCGGCCCCGCCCGGTGTGGCTGGGTACGGCCGCGGCGCTGGTGGCCCTGAGCTTCGGCATCGGCAACCTGAGCATCGGCCTGCCCGGCGACGAGACCTTCACGACGGAGGTCGGCTCGATCACCGGCCAGCGGATGATCGAGGCGCACTACCCGGGCGGAACCGTCGCACCGGCCGAGGTCCTGGCCGCCGCCCGCTCGGCCGACCAGGTGGTGGCCGCCGCCCGTACCGTGCCGGGGGTGGCCGAGGTCGGCGAGCCGGAACCCTCCCCGGACGGCCGGTGGGTACGCGTCGCCGCGGTCCTGACCCACCCGCCGGACAGCGACGCGGCGCTGGCCACCGTCGATCGGCTGCGCGACGCGGTGCACGCCGTGCCCGGTGCGCAGGCCCTCGTCGGCGGGGACACCGCGTACCTGATCGACGAGGAGCGGACGGTCGGCCGCGACAACCGGATCGTGGTGCCGCTGGTCCTGGCGGTCGTCTTCGTCATCCTGGTGCTGCTGCTGCGCGCGCTGGTCGCACCGCTGCTGTTGCTGGCCAGCGTGGTGCTGTCCTATGTGGCCGCGATGGGCGCGGCCGGGCTGATCCTGGACGCGATGGGCTACCCGAAGCTGTTCGTCGGGATCCCGTTGCAGACGTTCCTGTTCCTCGTCGCCCTCGGCGTGGACTACACCATCTTCCTCGCCACCCGGGCGCGCGAGGAGACAGCGCGGCTCGGGCACCGGCCGGGCGTGCTGCACGCACTGACCGTCACCGGTGGGGTGATCACCAGCGCGGGCGTGGTGCTGGCCGCCACGTTCGGGGCGCTGAGCGTGCTGCCGCTGGTGCCGTCCGTGCAGACTGCGGTCATCATCAGCGTCGGCGTGCTGCTCGACACGTTCCTCGTCCGGAGCCTGCTCGTCCCCGCGCTGGCCCTGGACCTCGGCCCGCGCACCTGGTGGCCGAGCACCCTGGCCCGACCGGCGTTCCGGCCGGTCGCCGCCCCGCCGGTCGAGCGGGTGCCGGCGGAGTCGTAAGGCTCACGGCAGCGCCGGCCGTACCGCAGAGGTACGGCCGGCGCCGCTCCTACCTGTGCTGTTCGGCAGCCAGGGAGTGGAACGCGGTCCGGTAGGCGGTGGGGCTCACGCCCACGTGCTTGTGGAAGTGCCGACGCAGGGTGGTCGCGGTGCCCAGGCCACAGCGGGTCGCGATCTGCTCGACCGACGCGTCGCTACGTTCGAGAAGTTCCTGCGCCCGGGCGATCCGCTGCTGGTGCAGCCAGGCGAGCGGGCTGAGCCGGAGTTCGGCCCGCATCCGGCGGGCGAGGTGGCGGCTGCTGAGCCCGGCCTCGCGGGCCAGGTCCGGCACGGTGAGCGGCTGGTCCAGACGGCTGCGGGCCCATTCCAGCATGGCGCCGAGCCGGTCCGGGTTGTCGGGCGCGGCCGGTGGGGCGATGAACTGCGCCTGGCCGCCGGCCCGGTGTGCGGGTACGACCATCCGCCGGGCGAGGTTGTTGGCGGCCGCGGTGCCGAAGTCGCGGCGGACCAGGTGGAGGCACAGGTCCAGGGCCGCCGTCTTGCCGGCGGAGGTGAGCACCTGCCCGTCGTCGGTGTAGAGGACGTCGGCGCGCACGTCGACCAGGGGATGCTGCCGGGCGAGGTCGTCGGCGTGCATCCAGTGGGTGGTGGCGCTGCGACCGTCGAGCAGGCCGGCGGCGGCGAGCACGAAGGCGCCGGTGCAGAGCGAGGCGATCCGCACACCGCGCCGGTGCGCCCGGGCCAACGCCTCCAGCAGGCCCGGGTCCGGTGGTGCGTCGGGGTCGTCGGTGGAGGGGACGACGACGCTGTCGGCGCGGACCAGTTCGTCGAAGCGCGCGGTCCGCGCGTCCGGGAGCCACCGGTTCGGCCGCCCGTCCGGGGTGCACACGACCAGGTCGTACCAGTCACCGGCCGGTGAGAGCTCGGACCGGTCCACGCCGAAGATCTCGGCGGCGATGGCCGCCTCGTAGAGCATCGTGGTCTCGTGCAGGACGAGCGCGACCCGGTGCATGTCCGAAACTGTACGGCAGCCGTCAGATCGGACGCTGGTGGCACCCGGCACAAGTGTTGACCATGGAGACATGAACGAGATGGGACGGGTGCTGGTCTACGGCGCCAACGGTCACACCGGCCGCTTCGTGGTCGACGAACTTCTCCGCCGCGGCCTGACGCCGGTGCTCTCAGGTCGCAGCGCGCCGGCACTGGAGGCGCTCGCCCGTGCGCACGGTGGGCTCGAATGGCGATCGTGGCCGCTGGCGGACGGTGCGCCACCGCCGGCGCTCGACGACATCGATGTGGTCGTCAACTGCGCCGGGCCCTTCCTGGACACCGCCCTGCCGGTGGCGACCGCGGCGGTGGCGGCGGGTGCGCACTACCTGGACGTGACGGCCGAGCAGGCGGCGGTGCAGGCGGTGTACCGCGAGTTGGCCGATCCCGCCCGCTCGGCGGGGGTCGGTGTGGTGCCCGCGATGGCGTTCTACGGCGGTCTCGCCGACCTGCTCGCCACGGTCGCCACGGGCGGTTCGGCCCACGATTCCGCGCCGGTGGACGAGATCACGGTCGCGATCGCGCTGGACAGGTGGTGGCCGACCGAGGGCACTCGCGCGACCGGCCGGCGCAACACCGTCCGTCGCCTGGTCGTGAACGACGGGCGGCTCGCGCCCCTCGCCGAGCCGGCGCCGGAGAGCACCTGGCGGTTCCCGGAGCCGTTCGGGGAGCAGCGCATGGTCGGCCTGCCGTTCTCTGAGGTCGTCACCATCGCCCGTCACCTACCGGTGGGTGACCTGACCTCCTACCTCAACACCGCCTCGCTCAGCGACCTGCGGGACCCGGCGACACCGGCACCGGTGGCCACCGACGAGTCGGGACGGTCCGCCCAGCGGTTCGCCGTCGAGGTGGTCGTGCGCCGGGGTGGCCAGGAGCGGAGGATCGCCGCGTCCGGCCGCGACATCTACGCCGTCACCGCACCCATCGTCGTCGAAGGCGTCGTCCGGCTCCTCACCGGTCGTACGCTCACGACCGGCGTGGCCGCCCCCGGTGAGATCTTCGACGCCGGGGAGGTGCTGGCCGTCCTCGCCGCCGGCCCGCTCCGCATCGCGGTCGGTGACACGTCCGCTGTTTGACGCACCATGCGACGTGACACGTCGTTCGCCGCCAGGATCCGACAGACACGCTCGCACCGTCATGCGATTCTCCACAGCGACCCCTCACGAGGATCGAGGTACGGGCGTGGAGCTGCACAGAAGCCGCGATCTGCTGGTCATGGGCGGCTGGTTCGCGGCATGCAGCGTGCTCGTGCTGGTGTGCGGCTCCGCCGCCGGGTCCGGCACCGCGGCGATCCTCGGCGGCCTCGGGCTGGTGATCAGCGGCGCGATCGCCGTCCGCGAGCTCAGGCCGTTCCGGTTCCACATCGGCGCGGAGGGGCTGACCCTGCGAGTCTCCGGGGTCAACCGGCTGGTGTCCTGGGCCGAGATCGACGCGATCATTCTCGACGTGCCGGTGCCGGCCGCCGGTCACGACAAGCCGGCATCCCCGACGTTGCTGCTGGTACCGGCCGGGTCGACCATCGATCGTCCGCTGGACGGCACGAGCCCGCTGGACGGGCGGAGGGCTCTGGTCCTGCTCGGCCTCAACCGGGTCCGTGAGCCGGCGGACGAGGTGGCGACAGCCCTGGCCCGCTTCGCCGGAGGCCGGTTCACGGATGCGCGGCAGCTCCGCCGGGCGCGCGAGGGTACCGAGGCCCAGTAGGGCAGGGGGAGCCGGCCATCACATCCGGCTCCCCCGCGTACGCCCTTGTCAGACCGCCTTCGGTCCCTCGTACGCCCGGCGGACGTCGACCTCGACGTCCAGCCCGAAGTCGGTGAAGATGCCGGCGAACCGCTTCGACCACTCCACCGCCTCATCCTTCGACCGCACCTCCAGCAGGGCGAAGCCGGCTATCAGTTCCTTCGTCTCGGTGAACGGCCCGTCGGTGTAGCGCATCTCGGAGATTCCTCTCAGGACAGGTCGCGGAGGCGGGCGGACACGGCCGTGAGCCAGCCGAAGATGAGGGCCGAACCGGCGGCCATCCGGACGCTGATGCTGCCCTGGTCGGGCCAGGCCATCACGACGACGGTGGCCAGCGCCACCAGCACCGAGAAGACCGCCCAGCGACGGCCGAGGCGGGGACCCAGGACCAGGCAGGCGATGGTGAGCGACCCGAAGGACAGCATCGCCCCGACGCCGTGCCCGACCGAGTGCCAGCTCATCGTGTCGGGCGAGCCTTCGGGAGCGCCCGCCGGCCAGCCCATGCTCGGGTCGGCGGTCAACACCCCGGCCACGACCATGCCGACGCCGGCCACCGCCACCAGCGCCGGGCCCCACGTGCCGCCCGGGCGGCCGCGCAGGGCCCGGCGCAGGCCGGCGGCACCGGCGAGGGTCAGCAGCCCGGCGAGGACGAAGTTGGCGATCTGGATCCAGCCGTGGTCGCCGAGAGCGAGCAGGCTGAGCGGTTGCCGGCTGAAATCGAAGCCGTCCCGGGTGAACACCTGGGCGAACGACACGGCCAGGAAGAACGGCCCGGCCGCCATGCCGGCGGCGAGCAGGGCCGGGGTCGGTACGCCGGCCCGGGTCGACGTCAACGTCGTACTGGTCATCTCGAGCTCCTCGTCGGTGGGTCCTCACTGACGCGTCGATCAGGCCGAGCGGGATCCGACATCCCTCCTCAAGATTCTTCGGCGCCCTTGTGCCGCCGTGCCATGCTTCCCACGACGGCCCCTCAGGAATCGAGGTACGCGCGTGGAACCGCCCCTGGACCGACCGGTGTTCGAGACACCGACCTTCACAAGCGGATTGCGTGGGTACGACAAGCGCCGGGTGGACGAGCTGATCGGGCGATGCGTGGACGCGCTGAACTCCGACCAGGCATCGCGTATCGAGCAGGCCAAGACGGAATTGGACCGCGAGCGCGGCAAACTGCCCTTGGCTCTGAGGGGATATGACCGCGGTCAGGTCGACGGGATGTTGGAGCGGCTCTCGGCCGTACTCGGGCATCTTCTGCCCGACTCGTGACAGGGGTGCGGACGCGACCGTCCGCACCCCTGCACGATCAGCCCTCCGGGAACTCGAAGACCCGGCGGACGTCGACCTCGACGTAGACACCCTCCTCGATGAAGAGGTTGACGAACCGCCGCCCCCACTCCATCGCCTCGTTCTTGTCGCGTACCTCCAGCAGCGCGAACCCGGCGATCAGCTCCTTGGTCTCGGTGAACGGCCCGTCGGTGACGGTCACCTTGCCCTTGTCGGCGGTGATCCGGCCGGACTCCTTGCTGCTCTTCTCCAGGCCCTCACCGGCGAGGAACACGCCGGCCTTCTGCGCCTCCTCGATGAAGGCGCCCATCCGCTCGATGAACTGGGGACTCGGGTCGAAGGCGAGGGGCTCGTTCTCGTCGAGCTTGTGCATCAGCATGTAGCGCATCTCAGGATTCCTTCCAGGTCTCGGACACCATCTCGGGCTGTCACTGACGCGTCGATCGGGTCGGGCCGGATCCGACATCCGCTGCCAAGATTTTTTACGAGCCGCACGCGGCGGCCCGGTCGAGCAGCAGCGCCCGCTCCCGGGCGTTGCCGGCGAGCGAGGCCGCGCGCTCGAACTCCCGCCGCGCCTCGTCCCGCCGTCCCAGCTTGGCGAGCAGGTCGCCGAGCACGCTCGGCAGCAGGTGGTACTGCGCCAGCGCCGGCTCGTCCGCCAGCGCCCGGGCGATCTCCAGGCCGGCGGCGGGCCCGTCGGCCTGGGCGACGGCGACCGCCCGGTTCAGCTCCACGACCGGCGAGGGCACCAGCCGGGCCAGCTCCGCGTAGAGGGTCGCGATCCGCGCCCAGTCCGTCTCCCCGGGGGTACGCGCCCGCGCGTGACACGCCGCGACCTCGGCCTGGATCGTGTACGGGCCGGGCTGGTCGGGCGCGCCGCCGACGGTGCCGGTGCCGGGCGAGCGGGCCCGGTCGAGGGCGGCGAGCCCGCGGCGGATGAGCAACTGGTCCCAGCGGGTGCGGTCCTGGTCGTTGAGGAGGATGGGCTCGCCGTCGGGGCCGGTGCGGGCGTGGACGCGGGACGCCTGGATCTCCAGCAGCGCGGCGAGGCCGTGCACCTCGGGTTCGTCGGGCATCAGCCCCTGGAGTTGCCGGGCCAGGCGCAGGGCCTCCTGCACGAGGGTGGGGCGCATCCAGTCGTCGCCGGCGGTGGCCGCGTACCCCTCGTTGAAGATCAGGTAGACGACCTCCAGCACCGAGCCGAGCCGCTCGGCGCGCTCGGCCGGTCCGGGGACCTCGAAGGGAACGCGAGCGGCGGCGAGGGTGGCCTTGGCTCGGGTGATCCGCTGGCCGACGGTGGACTCGGTGGTGAGGAAGGCGCGGGCGATCTCGCCGGTGGTGAGGCCGCCGACGAGCCGCAGGGTGAGCGCGGCCCGCGCGATCGGCGAGAGCACCGGATGGCAGGCCACGAAGATCAGCCGGAGCAGGTCGTCCTCGATGCGGTCCTCGAGCGCGGCGTCGAAGTCGGGGGTGACCTGCTCGTCGAGGTCCCGGCCGAGCGCGGCCACCACCCGCTCCCCGGTCTGCCGGCGGCGCACCGCGTCGATCGCCCGCCGCTTCCCCACGGTCGTCAACCACGCGCCGGGATTGGCGGGTACGCCCTCGCGCGGCCACGATTCGAGTGCGGCGACCAGCGCGTCCTGGGCCAACTCCTCGGCCTGGCCGACATCGCGGACGATCGCGGCGATGCCGGCGACCACCCGCCCGGCCTCCAACCGCCACACCGCCTCGACGGTGCGCCGTACCTCGGACTCGCTCATCCGCACATGACAGCAGTCGGGGCCACCGTGCCGCCACCATCCCCCGGCGCGTCGGCTGTCAGCGATCACTCGGAAGCGGACCGTCCGGCCGCTGGCGAAAGGACCGGAATGGTTGCCTCGCGGCGATTTAAGTTTCGCTTAGCGAGCCTGCCCACAGCTGGGGAAGATCGGTACCTTGCCCGGATGCGACACCTCAGAACCGTGATCGCCGCAATTCTCGTGGGCCCGCTGTCGTGGCTCCTGTTCGCCGCCGGCCAGGACCGGTCGGCCCGGGCGTTCGCGGAGGCGGCCGACGGCGGCGTGCCGGACGGTGGCGACCTCCTCCGCCCCCTGCTGGTACTGGCGGCCGCCGGGATCCTGCTCGGGCTCATCGCCACGCTCCGGATCTCCCCGCTGGGCGCGGCGCTGGCCGGGTTGATCTACTCGGCGAGCTACCTGGTCCTGCTGGTCAGCCCGGGCCTGGTGACGACCGTGTTCGACCACACGCTGACCCTGGCCGGCTACCAGGTGGATCTGATGGCTCCGGTACGGAACGGCACGTCACTGCTGGTGGGCTCGCTGCTCCTCGTCGGCGTCGTGAGCATCCGCCGCTGGCGGCGCTGGCCGGAGCCGGCCGCCGACGCACCCGCGACGCTGACCCCGGACGAGATCATCCCGGCCGTGCCCGACAAGGACCGCCCGGTGGGCGTGGACGGTCTCGGCCTGGGCCAACCTGGCCGGGCACCGGAACCGGCACCCGAGCCGGTTCCGGCCGGTGGTCCGGGCTGGGCCGGTCGCTCCGACTGGTCCCACCTGCTCTCGGACGACGCCAGGGGCAGGCCGGCCGGGTCCCCGAACTGGACGCGCCAACCCTCCCCATGAGCCGCTGACGGCGCGATTCATCCAGAGTCAGCGGCTGGGACGGGGGTGCGGGCATCGGGGCCCGCACCCCCGTCGTCGTTAGGCGAGGCGACGGATCCGGCGGACGGCGAGGACGATCAGCAGCGCCGCGAGGGCGACGAAGATGCCCGTCTCGATGGTCTGGAACAGCCAGTAGCGGCTGCCCGGCTGGTAGAGCTGCCAGTTGTACGCGCCCGGCCCGAGCCCGAGGTCGGCGCCGCAGGCCCGGCCGTCCGGGCCGGTGGCGCCCGGCGGGCAGAACACCTGCGCGTTGGGCGCGACCAGCTTGCCGGAGGCATCGCGGACACCGTTGGCGAGGAGCCAGTCCCCGTTGATCCGGCCCGGTTCGCCGGTGGCGCCCCGCACGGGGAAGGTGAGCTCCTCGGCGGGCAGGTAGCGGGGCCGCGCCAGCACGCCCACGGCGACGCGTACGCCGACGAAGCCGACCAGCGTCGCGGCCATCGCGGGGAGCATGCGGGGCCAGACGGTGCCGGCGAAGACGCCCAGCGCGACGGCGAAGAGGGTGTACCCGATCGGCGCCACGCCCTGCATGTCGAAGAAGAAGGCGTCGAACCGGCCCTGCTCCCACCCCTGGTTGAGCGGGACCATCCACCAGACCACGCCGAGGCCGTACGCCACGGACGCGATCAGCGCGGCGGTGCCGACGAGCCCGAACTTGACCAGCGCCCAGTGCCGCCGGCTGACGCCCTGGGTCCAGACGAGGCGGTGCGTACCCTGCTCGACCTCACGGGCGACCAGCGGGGCACCCCAGAACAGGCCGACGATCAGCGGTAGGGCCAGGAACAGCACGCCGACCAGGTTGAGGATGTCGTACTGGTCGTAGAACTGGTTGAAGGCCCGGTGGCAGGTCTCGCCGAGGCCGGGTCCGGCGCCGATCTCCCGGAAGCGGGTCACGCAGTCGGGCAGCCCGTAGTCGTCGTAGGCGTTGCGCATGGCCAGCCCGGTGGCGGCCATGAACGCCCCGAGGACCGCGAGCGCGGCCACGGCGAAGAACGCCTCTCGGCGGTGCTGCCGCCAGGTCAGCCAGATCATGCCGGCACCCCCCACGCCTCGTGGCTGGCCTTCGTGTCGCCGTCGGCGAGGTGCGCCAGGATGACGTCCTCCAGGGTCACGTCGCGCTCCGTCCACCGCGGATCGGTGACCGGCCCGTCGATGCGGACCAGCAGGGTGGACTGCCGGTCGGTGTGGCTGGCCCGGACGATCTCCGCGACACCGGCGACCGGGGACCCGTCGTGTCGGGGGCCGACCAGCCGCCGGTGCGCGACGACCAGGTCGTCGACCGGGCCGGCGAGCCGCACCTGGGCCGCGTTCAGCACGATCACGTAGTCGCAGACCCGCTCCACGTCGGCCAGCAGGTGCGAGGAGAGCAGCACGCTGGTGCCGGTGTCGGCGACGCTGCCCATCAGGGTCTGGAGGAACTCCCGCCGGGCGAGCGGGTCGAGGCTGGCCACCGGTTCGTCGAGCAGCAGCAGCCGGGGCCGCTTGGCCAGGGCCAGGGCGAGCGCGACCTTGGCGCGCTGCCCGCCGGAGAGCCGGCCGACCGGCTTGTCCGGCGGGATGCCGAGGTCGGCCAGGCGGGCGCGGGCGAGCGCGGCGTCCCACCGCCGGTTCAGCTTGCCGCCCATCGTGATCAGTTCGGCGGCGGTGAAGTCCCGGTAGAGCGGGGTGTCCTGGGCGACGAAGCCGATCCCGGCGAGGGCCGCGGGGTTCCGGTACGGGGTCTCGCCGAAGATCCGCACCGCGCCGGCGTCCGGGCGGGACAGCCCGACCGCCAGGTGGAGCAGGGTGCTCTTGCCCGCTCCGTTGGGCCCGACCAGGGCGGCGATGCGGCCGGCCGGCAGGTGCAGCGAGCAGTCCCGCAGCGCCCATTGTCGGCCGTACCGTTTGCCGAGTTGGTCGGTCTCCACCGCTGCCTGCATGGCGTGTCCTCTCATCGTGCCGACGCGGTCTGCTGTGGTGGTTCGAGTGGGAGCGACGCCCGCAGCGTCGTCTCCACCAGGGCGGTGATGTCCTCGGGTGTCAGCCCGGCGGCCTGCGCCCGGTCCAGCCAGGCCACCAGGTCCGCGCGGAGTTCGGCCTGGTTGGGCAGGGACGCACCGGCGAGGCTGCGGGTGACGAAGGTGCCCACCCCGGGGCGCCCCTCCGCCAGGCCCTCGATCTCCAGTTCGCGGTACGCCTTGAGGACCGTGTTCGGGTTGATGGCCAGGGACTGCGCCACGTCGCGCACCTTCGGCAACTGGTCGCCCGGGCTCAGCAGGCCCACCCGCAGGGCCTGCTTGACCTGCTGCACGAGCTGCACGTAGGTGTTCACCTTCGACCGGCTGTCCAACACGAACTCGATCACTCGCCGCGACCCTCCCCTATTGTCCTACGCAAGTAGGACTATAGGACAGCGTGGGCACGACCGGGTCGGTTGTCAAGCTCCACGGCCGACGGTCAGCCGGACGGCGATGCCGAGCGCGTGGTGCACCCGACCGCGCAGCAGCAGGTACTGCTCGCGCAACCGCGCCGGGGCACCCGGTGGCGGATCGACGACCACCGGCTCCTGCACGATCTCGTCGGCGCTGAACTGCTCACGGGTGAGGTCGACCTCGATCCCGCCGTCGAGGCGGTTCCAGTAGTGCACGCCCTGCCGCGTCCCGTCGCGCCGCAGGACCGGCCCGAGCAGGAGCTCCCCGCCGACCAGTTCCCGCAGGACCAGGGCGGTCACGCCGCACTGCCCGCGCGCCGGGTTGGCGGGCGACCAGTCCGGCAGATCCACCGGGTCGCAGGTGTCCGGCGACCACGCCGCCCGGATCGCGCGCTCGACCTCGGCCAGGGACGTCAGAACCATGGCGCGATGCTGCCAGGCGGGTACGACAGGCTCAGCCCGGCCGGTCAGCGGTCGGGGTGGCGTCAGCGCCCGGGCCGCTCACCGGACCGGTCATCACGGCGCCCACGATGCCGACCAGCGCGGCGAGCAGGATCGCGCCGAGCGCGATGGCGACGCTCAGGAGGATCTTCCGCGGCCCCCGACCGCCGCCCTCGTTCCGCCGGCGGGTACGGGTGCCGGCGGCGGACCGGGTGGGCGCGGGCCGGGGCGGTGTCCGCACGAACGAGGGCCCGGCGACGCCGCTGCCCGGCGGTCGGCGTACCCGGTCGCCGAGCCCGGACGCTGCCGGCGGGCCGGAAGCCGGCTGGCCGGGGTCGCGGCCGGGGAAGGCGACGAAGCCCCGGACCAGCGAGGCGCTGCGGAAGTGGTCCTCGGCGGCGCAGTGCAGGCACACGTCGTCGGCCGTGGACCGGCCGCAGCCCGGGCACTGGCCGGCACGAACCCCTGCCCCGTCCCAGCCGGGGCGGCTGTCATCGGTGGAACCGGTCACCTCGTCCTCACCAAACACGGGCCCGGGACCGTCCGGCACGACCCGCTCGTCCCGCGTACGGTACTAAGACCGGTGTCCCCTCGCCACGCGTGAACCGGCATCCGGGACCGGCGCCGCCGGGCAGTGGCCGGCCGAACCGCCACCGTCCACCATGTGCGCCACAGCTACCGCACGGCGGCCCAGCTCCCTACCGTGTCGATCGTGAACGTCTTCGACGAGGTGAACTGGGCGGCGCGCCGGGCGGGCCGGTACCGCGGCCTGCACCAGGAGCCGGGCGGGCTGGGGTTGAGCGTCGGCTACCTGATCTTCTGCGGCGTCGGCATCGTCGGGTACCCGTACCTGTCCGACGTGCAGAAGATGGTCGACTTCCTGCTGCTGTCCTTCGCGACGGTGCCCGCGGTGATGATCGGGCTGAACCGGACGCCCGCCGGGCACCGGAAGCCCTTCTGGTTCCTGCTCGCCGCCCTGGTCAGCTTCAACGCCAGCAACGTGGCCTGGTACTGGTACGTCTTCGCGATGCGCCTCCCGAGCGGTGACGGCACGGTCGTGGGGATCTTCGCGGCGCTGGCGCAGGTGTTCATGTTCGCCGGGGCGATCACGATCGTCGTACGGCGCGGGCGCGACGACGTGGGCGGGCTGATCGACGCCACGATCGTGTCCATGGTGGCCGGTGGGGTGCTGTGGAACTTCCTGCTCCTGCCGCACCTGCGGGACGTCGACGCCCCGGCCATGACGCAGATCTCGACCTGCGTGATGGTCTTCATGCTGACCGGCATCTTCGGGTGCCTGGTCCGGCTGCTGCTGACCGCCCGGGAGTTCATCCCGGCGCTGTGGTTCCTGCTCACGGCGATGGGGTTCTCCCTCGTCGGGGTGGTCAGCGTCGCGCTGGTCGTCGTCCCCGGGTCGAGCGACCGGCCGGCGTACACGGACATGGCGTACCTGGCGGGCTACACGGCGGTCGGGTTGACGGCCCTCGCCCGGTCGGTCGTCCGCCTGCTCCAGCCCGGGCCGGCGCCGACCGACGAGCTGAGCAAGGAGCGGTTGATCTTCCTCGGGCTCGCGCTGTGCGCCATGCCCGCCGTGGGCAGCGCCAGCGAACTGCTCGGCCGGGACGTCGACACGGCGCTGCTCGCGGTCAACACCGCCGCCGTGACACCGCTGGTCATGCTGCGGATCTGGAACGTGTGGTCGGAGCGGGTACGCGTCCTGCGCTACCAGGCGAGCGTCGACCCGGTCACCAACCTGCCGAACCGGGCGGAGTTCCTCCGACGCCTGGACGCCGCCCTGGCGGCGGGTCGCCGGGTGGTGGTGCTCTTCTGCGACCTGGACGGGTTCAAGACCGTCAACGACCGGTACGGCCACGCCACGGGCGACCAGGTGCTGGTGGACATGGCCGGGCGGCTGCGCGGCTGCGTCCGCCCCGGCGACACGGTGAGCCGGTTCGGCGGCGACGAGTTCGTCATCCTCGGCCTGGACGCGCAGCGGGACGACGCGACGGAGTTGTGCCGGCGGATCGAGCGGGTCTTCCGCCCGCCGTTCATCGTCGCCGGTGGGCCGGTGCGCCTGGGCGCGAGCATCGGCGTGGCGTGGAACGACCGGCCCGAGGACGGCGAGCGGCTGATCCGGCGCGCGGACGCCGCGATGTACACCGCGAAGCAGGACCGGCGCGCCGGCCCCGGCCTGCAGATCTGCCTCGCCACGTCGGAGCGTGTCACACCCCGGTCGTAGCGTGCGCCCGTCAAAGTCCCATCGCCGACGAGGAGCCGTCATGCTCGACCATCTCGGGATCCAGGTGCGTGACCTGCCCGCCAGCCTCGCCTTCTACGACGCCGTCCTGGCCCCGCTCGGGGCCCGCCGCATGATGGAGTTCCCGGGAGCGGTCGGGTATGGCAGCAGCGCCCCCGACTTCTGGCTCAGCCCGCTGGACGGCGAGGCGCAGGGCGTCGAGGCGCACATCGCGTTCACCGCGGCGGACCGCGCGGCGGTGCAGGCGTTCCACGACGCGGCCGTGGCGGCCGGCGCCGAGGTGCTGCACGCCCCGAAGCTCTGGCCGGAGTACCACGCGACCTACTTCGGCGCGTTCGTGCGCGACCCGGACGGCAACAACGTCGAAGCGGTCTGCCACAAGCCGGAGTAGGGCGGGTCTCCCCCGCCGGTGCGGCGGCCAGGAACGCCGCCGGTGTCGCGGCGGACGTTCCTGGACACCGACTAGCGCGTCGACGGCGACCGCCGGCCCGGCTGAGGCGTGAGCGTGGTCGGCGTCGGCGGACGCTCGACCGGCCCGGGCGACGACGTCGGCGTCGGCGAGCCGTCGACCGGGCCGGTCACGTCGCTGACCACGACCGGGCTCGGTGTCCCGGCCGGGACGGTCGGGGTGAGCGTCCGGCCGACGGCGAACGTGACGGCGACGACCGCCGACGCGGCCAGCGCCGCCGCGGCGGCGGCGAGCCGGCGGTCGTGCAGGCGGGCGGTCACCGGTGCCTCGGCGGGTGCGGCGAGCGGCGGCGCGACCGGTCGGGCGCGCAGGTGGGCGGCGACCAGGTCGTCGAGGCAGGCGGCGACGGCGTCGCGGTTGCCGAGGCCGTCGGCGAAGGCGAGAGTGAGGTAGAAGCGCAGGTTCAGCGCGGCCGGCGGCGGCGCGAGCAGCCCCGCCAGCGGGGTCCCGTCCTTCGTGTGCAGCAGGGTCAGCGGGGCGCGCGGGTGGTGCGCCGGGCCGGCCAGGTCCGCGTACCACCAGATCCGCTGGCGGTGCCGCCCGAGGAACACCACCCGGCGGTCGGTGACCACGGCGGTGCCGGCGTCGACCACCCGGAGGCCCGGCGGCAGGGGGCGGCCCGGCGCGTCGGTGCCGGCCGGGTCGACGGCCAGGCCGGGTGCGGGCAGGCCGGCGAGGTTGCGGGCCGTGACCTCGACCAGTTCCACCTTCGGGAGTACGCGGTAGACGACCTCGCCGCGGCCCAGGTGCACGACGGGCGCGTCCGGCGGCAGGCTGCACCCGAGGAAGCAGGTCGCCTCGACCCGCAGCCGGGTCAGCTCGTCGGCGCGGCGACGCCACGCCTCGGCGTCACCGGCGTGGGCCCGCCGCCGCCGGTCGTTCTCCCGCTCAGCCCACCGGACCCGCCACGGCGGTCGCGGCGCAGCAGGGGGTGAGGTCGCCGTCACGCACAGTACAACGTTTCACATCCCGCCCGGACACGCCCCGGCCGGTCAGCGGACCGGGTCGTGGGTGCCGCACGGGACGTCGGGTCGGCAGCGCCGCAGCCGGTCGGCCGCCATCCGCCCGCCCACGGCGAGGCCGTGCCGCTCGACCGCGGCCAGCCCGTACGCGCTGCACGTCGGGGTGTAGCGGCACTGCCCGGGCCAGCGGTGCGACGGCCAGCGCCGGTACCCGAGGATCGCCGCCCGCCCCGCCCGGTCCACCAGCGACAGTGGCCGGCCGGCAGCGCCGTGTATGGGAGCGGTCGCGGGCACGCCACCTCCCGGCGGATCAGCGCCGGAAGGTACGGCGGACGCCGCCGTACGCGCGGCACGCCCGAGGGCTGCCGCCGGCGAGGCTGACCGACCCGTCCCGGCACTGCACGAGGTACCCGCGTCCGGCCCAGAACTCGGGCACGCAGTCGAACCAGTCGCACACCTCGGCCGCGGGCCGGCGGATGCGGGTGCCGCTGCAGAAGCCGTACCCCATCGGGTTGGCCGGCGCCCCGCACAGCTCGTCGTCCGACGGCGGTGACGAGGGAGCGGGCGGTGACGAACGCGCGGGCGACGGGTCCTCGCGGCGCGGCGTCGGCGACACGGCGGCCTCGACCGGCGCGGCGGTGGTCATGGTGGGTGCCGGCGTGGCGGCGACCGCGACCTCGGAGCGGCCCGGATCCGACGGGTCGGTCTCCAGCAGCGCCACCGGCACCAGCAGCGCGATGCCGGCGGCGATGGCCACGGTCCGCCGGCCGCCGGGCACGAATCCGCTCAGCCGCGCCTGGGCGGGCGTGGCGATGGCCGGCCGAAACGGCTTGAGCTGCTCGTGCTCGGCGATCGCCTCGTCGAGCTGGGCGATGACCGCGCCGCGCTGCTCGATCGCGTCGGCGAACGCCAGCGTCAGCGTGAACCGGAAGTCGGCCGCCACGTCGACCGGGAGCAGCAGCCCGGAGGCGCGGCGCCGGTCGAGCACCTGGATCAGCGTGACCGGCGCGGTCGCGTCGTGGGCCAGGCCGGTCATCTTCCCGTACGTCCAGTCGCGCCGGCCGCGCCCGCCGAGCAGTACCAGCCGGCGGTTGGTGATCACCGCCATGCCGGCGTCGGCGACCCGGATGCCGTCGGGCCGGCGGTTGCGCAGCGACGTCGGCCGCGGCGTGACGGTGAGGTCGGGCGCGGGCAGCACCGCGGTGTGCCGGACCTCGACCAGTTGGGCGGCGGGCCAGGCCCAGAAGACCACCTCGCCGGGGGTGAGCTCCAGGGGGAGGCCGGAACCCGCGTCGGTCGAGCCCTCGAACTCCTCGGCGAGGGTACGCAGCCGGCGCAGTTCCTCGTCGCGCCGCCGCCACGCCTCGTCGGCGTCGCGGAAGACCCGCTGCCGCCGTTCGTTCTGCCGGTATGCCCACCGGTACCGCCACGTCGAACCGGTCGAATCAGTCATTGCCACGCCGACTCCTAGGCCCTGGGCCACCAACCGGGGTGTCACATCTGTTAACCGTGGTGGGGCCCGCTCGGGGACGGGTTGCCGGGTGCAAATTGCCCGATCGGTGGAGCAACCCGGACGATAGGGCGGTTTCGCTGCGTCGATTCATGCCGTGCGGGCGTGTCGCGCGACCCGAGGTCCGGCGGCGGGCCCGCACGACACGCGGCGCGACCGCACGCCGAACCGCGCGCGCAACCGGATTCGCCGTCCCGCCCGCCTTCGGCTCGGTAACGTCAGCGGCGGCCGGGGGCCGCGCACGGCGAGGGGGTGGGGCCGGTGACCGACAGGGCCCTGGGCGTCGTGATCGGCGTCGACGTCGGCACCACCAGCACGAAGGCCGCCGCGTACGACACCCGTGGCCGGCTGGTCGCCCACCACTCCGCCGGGTACCCGCTCGACGAGCCCCACCCCGGATACGCCGAGCAGGATCCGCACCGCATCCACGCGGCGGTGATCGAGGCGGTCCGGGGCGCGGTGGCCGGACTCGACCGACCGGTCACCGCCCTCTCCCTCTGCAGCGCGATGCACAGCCTGATCGGGCTCGACGCCACCGGCGCCCCGATCACGCCCTCGATCACCTGGGCCGACTCGCGGTCCGCCCGACAGGCCGAGCGGCTGCGGGCGGTGCCGTCCGGGCTGGCCCTGCACCAGCGCACCGGCACCCCGATCCACCCGATGGCGCCACTGCCGAAGCTGCTCTGGTACGCCGAGATGGAGCCGGAACTCTTCGGCCGGATGGCGTACTGGGTGGGCATCAAGGACTGGCTGCTGCTGCGGCTCTGTGACGCGCTGGTCACCGACCACTCGATGGCCTCGGCGACCGGCCTGCTGGACATCCACCAGCTGGCCTGGGATTCCGAGGCCCTCGGTATCGCCGGGATCACGCCGATGCAGCTGCCCGAGCTGGTCCCCACCACCCACGTCCTGCCGGGCGTCACCGCCGAGGTGGCCGCGGCGACCGGGCTGCCCCGGGACACGCCGGTGGTGGTCGGCGCCGGGGACGGGCCGCTGGCGAACCTGGGGCTCGGCGTGGTCGCCCCGGGGATGGCGGCCTGCTCGATCGGCGCGAGCGGCGCGATGCGGGTGATGGTCGAACGGCCCGGCGTCGACCCGCTGGGCGGGGTGTTCTGCTACGCGTTGACCGAGCAGCGCTGGGCGGTCGGCGGCGCCATCAACAACGGCGGCATCGTGCTCGACTGGGCCGGCGAAGCGCTCGCTCCCGAGCTGGGCCCCGACGCCGAGGAGAAACTGCTCGCCGAGGCCGCCCGGGCGCCGGTCGGCTCCGGCGGGCTGCTCATGCTGCCGTACCTGCTGAGCGAGCGGGCCCCGAACTGGTCGGCGTTGCCGCGCGGCGCGTACGTGGGGCTGACCCACGGGCACCGCCGCCGGCACCTGGTCCGGGCCGCCCTGGAGGGGGTCTGCCAGCAGCTCGCGCTGGTGCTCGGCGCGATCCGGGCGGCCGGCAACGAGGTCCACGAGGTCCGGGCCAGCGGCGGCTTCGCCCGCAGTCCGCTGTGGCGGCAGATGCTCGCCGACGTGCTCGGCATGCCGGTGCGCTTCCCCGCGGGCCGCGGGGGGTCCGGCTTCGGGGCCGCGCTGCTGGGCATGGAGGCGTTGGGCCTGGTCGCGTCCATCGACGTCGCGGCCGAACTGGTCGACATCGACGAGGCCGTCCGGCCCGACCCGGCCGCCGCCGCCACGTACGCGACGCTGCTGCCGCTCTTCTCGGAGCTGTACGAGGCGCTGGTGCCGGCCTTCTTCACGCTGCGCCGGCTCGCGCCCAGCCTGCCGCCGGAGCCTCCGCCGGCGGCGCCGCCGAAGTGACCCCGCCCGCGTTCCTGACCGGCGGCCCGATCGCCACCGGCGACGAGGTGGTACGCCCGGATGGCCCGGACGGTCCACGACTACCTGACCGCGCCCGCGCCGGAGGCGGTCAGCGAGCGACCCGTCAGGGGGCCTCGACGCCGGAGATCAGGTACCGGTGGACCTCCGCGCCGCGGATCGCCACCTGCTGCTCCTCCGTCGGGCCGGAGCCCCGGAACGCCAGCAGCTCCTCCTCGGACTCCCACCGCTCGTAGACGTTGACCCGGCCCGGCTCGACCAGGTCCCCGCTGATGGTGAAGTCGACGCACCCGGGCGCCTTGCGGGCGGCTTCCACCACCTCGACGCAACCGGCGAGGTAGTCGTCCCGGTCCTCCGGGTCGACGTACAGGCTTCCGGCGACGATGAACACCTGTCGAACCTCCGATGTGTGCGATCCTGACGCGACAGTCTCACAGTCCTACGACAGTCGAAGCCACCTTCCACAGACGTCGATACCCGCGTACGCTGACCGCCACATCGAGCGGCGACGATGCTGCGGAAGGCCGGTGAACCCATGCGGTCGGTGCTGTCGAGGCGGACACGGTTCCGGTTGATCGGCGCGGGGGTGGTGGCGGCCGCGCTCACGGTCGCGACGACCCTGGTGCACCTGGCCGGTGATCCACCGCGCCCGGTCGCCCTTCAGGAGGAGGAGAATCCGGCCGCGCCCGCCGAATGGATGTGGGCGCAGCGGGCCAACCCGGACGGCTCGATCCCGGCCACCGCCTACCAGGAGGCGCTGGCCCAGTCGCGGACGCTGGAGAACGCCACGCGGCGCGGCGCGCCGAACCTGTCCGACGTCACGTGGAACCTGCTCGGCCCGACCAACATCGGCGGGCGACTCATCGACGTGGTGGTCCACCCGACCACGCCCGGCACGGTCTACGTCGCCGCCGGCACCGGCGGGGTGTGGAAGAGCGTCGACGGCGGCGCCACGCTGACCAGCGCCTGGGCCGACGACCTGCCGCAGTCCATGGGCGCGCTCGCGATCGCGCCCGACGGCACCCTGTACGCGGGCACCGGCGAGCCGGACCACGGCGGCGGCGGGTCGTACTACGGCACCGGCGTCTACCGCTCCACCGACGGCGGCGCGACCTGGGAGAGCCTCGGGCTGACCGACACCGGCGCGATCGGGCGGATCCGCATCGACCCCACCGACCCGCGCCGGATCGTCGTCGCCGCGCAGGGCCGGCTGTTCGACACCGGCGGCGACCGCGGCGTCTACCTCACCACCGACGGCGGGGAGACGTGGAAGCAGCTGCTCGACGGCCTCAACGACTCCACCGGCGCGATCGACGTCGCGATCAACCCGACCGACCCGGACATCCTGCTCGCGGCCATGTGGGACAAGCTGCGCTACCCCGACGGGCGCGAGTACGGCGGCCCCGGATCCGGCCTGTACCGCTCCGCCGACGGCGGCGCCACCTGGACCCGGCTCGGCGCACCCCTGCCCGCCTCGACCAGCGACCCCGGCCGCATCGGCGTCGCGTTCGCACCTGGCGACCCGAACCGCGCGTACGCGATCACCAACGACCGGATCGGCAACCTGACCGGCTTCTTCGTCTCCGACGACGCGGGCGCCACCTGGACCCAGCCGATGACCGGCGAGCCGGCGCTCGACGCCGCCGACGGCGGGTTCGCCTGGTGGTTCGGCCGGCTCTGGGTCGACCCCGCCGACGCGAACCACGTCTTCTCCGCCGGGGTACCGATGATGGAGTCGCGCGACGGCGGCCTGACCTGGGTGACCGGCCGGGGCATCCACGTCGACCAGCACGCGATGGCATGGGACCCGCACACGCCGGGCCGGGTGTACGTGGGCAACGACGGCGGCCTCTACTGGTCGGACCAGGGTGGCGACGTGGTCGGCCCGTGGAACGCCGCGTCCGTCCAGCCGTACATGCAGTTCTACGCCATGGACGTGAGCGCGCAGGACGTGCGCCGGGCCTCCGGCGGCACCCAGGACAACGGCTCGCTGCGGTCCTGGGGCGGGACCGACTGGAACCTGTACCGGGGTGGCGACGGGATGATGAACCGGATCAACCCGGTCGACCTCGACAACGTGTACGCCTGCTCGCAGAACGGCGGCTGCGCCCGCTCCGACAACGGCGGCGACACGATGACCTCGATCCGGGCCCGGTTCGCCGGCACCCGGTTCAACTGGGTGTCGCCGTTGGAGATCGCCCCCGGCACGCCGGACACCGTCTACTTCGGCTCCAACGTGCTCAACCGCTCCGACGACCGGGGACGCACCTGGCGGGCGGTCAGCCCCGACCTGACCGGCGGGCCGACGCCGCGCAACGCCACGTCGTACGCGACCATCACCGCGATCGGCATCGCCCGGACCGACGAGGACGTGGTGTACGTCGGCACCGACGACGGCTACCTGTGGGTCACCCGGGACGGCGGTGGCACCTGGACCCGGCTGACCGACCCCGACCTGCCCGACCGGTGGGTCACCCGGGTGACCGTGGACCCGGCGGACGCGCGGACGGCCTGGGTCACGTACTCCGGCTTCCGCTGGGAGAGCGAGACCCAGCCGCACGTGCTGATGACCACCGACGGCGGGGCGACCTGGCGGGACATCTCCGGCAACCTGCCGCAGGCGCCGGTGAACGACGTGATCCGGCACCCGAAGCACCGCCAGTGGCTGTACGTCGGCACCGACATGGGTGTCTTCTTCACCCCGAACCTGGGCCGTACCTGGCTCAAGGTCGGCGCGACGTTCCCCGCCGTGCCCGTCATGGACGTGCACTTCCACGCCGGGTCGAAGACGCTGTTCGCAGCGACGTTCGGCCGCGGCATCCTGCACGCGACGATCGGCGACTGACCGGGACCGTGGCCCCGGGCTTCCCCGGGGCCACGGTCGGCGTCACGCCCGGCTGATCGCGTTGGCGTGGATGGCCTCCGCCAGGTACGCGGCCATCCCCGGGCGGATCTTCTCGAAGTACTCGGTGAACCGTGGGTCACCGACGTACATGTCGGCCAGACCGGTGTGGATCTCGTACGAGCAGTCGTAGAACCACCGGCTGATGAGCTGCCGGTGCTCCTCGGCCAGGTCCGTCGCCGCCGGGCTGTCCGCCGGCGCGCCGGCGGCCATCACCTCGGCGAACCGGCGCCCCCAGTCCTCGTTCTCGGCCTTGTTGCGCAGCCAGTCTTCCTTCGAGTAGCCGGCGGTGCGCCGGGCCGACTCCCGGTACGCCTCGGTGCCGCCCCAGCGGCGTTCCGCCTCCTCGGCGTGCGCGTCCGGGTCGAAGTCGCCGAAGACCTCGAACCGCTCCTCCGGCGTCAGCGGGATGTTCATCTTCCGTGCCTCCATCGCGATCTCGATCGCCGCGACCATGTCCTGCAGCTTGCCGATCCGCGCGCTCAGCAGCTCGTGCTGCCGGCGCAGGTGCTCGGCCGGGTCGCTCGCCGGGTCGTCGAGGATCGCGGCGATCTCCTCCAGCGGGAAACCGAGCTCCCGGTAGTAGCGGATGAGCTGCAACCGCTCCAGGTCCGCATCGTCGTAGCGCCGGTAGCCGGTGCTGCTGCGACCGCTCGGCGACAGCAGGCCGATCTCGTCGTAGTGGTGCAGCGTCCGGACCGTCACGCCGGCCGCCTTCGCCACCTGCCCCACCGTGTACGCCATGGTCTCCCTCCCTTCCGCGATCCAGGCTCCCGCCTCCCGCAACGTGAGGGTCAAGGGGAAGGAAGGGCCCCTTTTTAACGCCTCCGGTAGAAGAAGGGTCCCCTGTTAACGGCTCGGCTGCGCGACCGGCTCGCGACTCCGGGCGCCCGAGCGGAGCAGCGCCGCGACGGCCACCGCGGCGAGCGCCGCCAGGGCGGCCATCGTCCACAGCACGGCCCGCAGGCCGCCGGTGAAGCCGGGGTCGGCGAGCCGGCCCGCCGTGGTGCTCGCGAGCACCGCGCCGACGACCGCGATGGCGATCGTCTCACTGGCCAGCCGGGCGGTGTTGATCATGCCGGCCCCGGTGGCCGCCCGGTGCGGGCCGACACTGCCGATCGCCAGCGCGTCCAGCAGGCCGATGGACAGCCCGATCCCGGCGCCCATGGTCAGCAGCGGACCGGCCAGCACGGCCGCGTCGCTGGTCGGGCCCAGCACGGTCGCCCAGGCCGCACCCACCGCGACCACCGCCACCGACGCGACGATCACCGCCGGAGCCGGCACCCGCCGGATCAGCGCCCCGGCGAGCAGCGGAAGCACCAGGGTCGGCGCGGTGAGCAGGATCAGCGTCGCGCCCGCCGCGGCGGGCGTCAGCCCGACCACGGTCGTGAAGTACGACGGCAGGTAGACCAGCAGCGGCACCATGACGGCGACGATGGTGGCCGCCGCCAGGCAGATGCCGACGAACCGGGGGTTCGCCAGCAGGGCCAGGTCGAACATCGGATCGGGACGGGACCGCTCCACGCGGGCGAACACCACGAGCAGCGCCAGCGCCACCCCGAAGGCGCCGACGATCCGCACGTCGTCCCAGCCGTACTCGGGACCCTGCACGAAGCCGAAGATCAGCAACAGCAGGGCGGCGGTGAACGACCCGGTGCCCGGCCAGTCGATCCGGCCGGCGTGCGGCTGGCGCGACTCCGGCAGCCACGGGGTGAGCAGCAGCACCGCCGCGCCCGCCAGGGCCGGCGCGGCGAACACCGCCCGCCACCCCAGCGTGTCGATCAGCAGCCCGGCGACCGACGGGCCGAAGGCCAGGCCGGCGCCGATCGTCGTACCGAAGACGCTGAACGCGCGGGCTCGGGCCGGCCCCTGGAAGGCGCCCGCGAGGAGCGCGGAGGCGCTGGTGGCGGCCGCTGCGGCCCCGACGCCCGCGACCGCGCGGGCGACGTCCAGCAGCAGGATGTCGCCGGCGACCGCGGCGAGCAGGCCGGACACCGCGAACAGCGCCACCCCGCCGGCGAAGACGCGCCGCCGGCCGACGAGGTCGGCGAGCGCGCCGGTGGCGAGCATGAAGCTCGCGAAGGTCGCGTTGTAGCCGTTGACCACCCACTGAACGGAGGCGAGACCGGCGTCGAGGTCCCGCCCGATGTCGGGCAGCGCGACCGAGGCCCCGGTCAGCGAAACCGGCAGCGAGAAGGTGGACAGCAGGACGGCGACCAGCACGACGGCCCGGTGGTTGCGCAACGTTCCCCCGTTCCTCGGAACGGTTCAGACTAGAGGTCGGGGTCAGCGGCCGGCGGAGCGGTTCCAGGGCGAGCGGGGCAGGACGGTCCCGGCCAACGGCCGGCGCTTCCGGCGACCGTGCCGCCGCCCGGCAGTGCAGGGCGGGCGGGAGGCGGTGTGCGCGGGGGGCGGGGCGGGTGCGACCGGTTCCCGTCCGATCAGCCAGCAGAGGAAGCGCACCACGCGCTCAGCCGACCGCGAGCCGCTGCGCGTCGGACCGGGAGATCTCGTACTGGGCACCGCAGAAGGTGCACTGCTGCACGTACCGCGTGCGGACCGGGACGAGCGGGATGAAGAACAGGGTGAACTTCGTCGACCGGCGGGTGATCACCTGGGCGGCGTGGTTGCCGCAGTGGCGGCACACCTGCCGCACCACGCCGGACTGGCTGACCTTGGTACGCAGGCCGAAGATGAAGAACATCGCCCGCCAGTACCCACCGGAACCGCCGTAATCACCTCGGCCCACGCACGATCTTCCCCGCGTCGTGCGTGCGGGTGCCGGCCCACCCCGAAGGGGCATCCCACCAGGGGCTGCCCCTTCGGGTCCGGTCCGCACGCAGGTCGGCGATGCCGCACGGCATCAGCCGGCACGACGGGAAGCTCTCAGCCTTCGCGGTGCTCCGAGCCCCAGTCCTTCTCGTCCGAGTGCTCGTCCTTGCCGTGCTCACCGTCGCGGTCCGACTTCTCGTCGTCCTTGCCGCTCCAGTCGGACTTCTCGTCGTCCTTGCTGCTCCAGTCCCAGTCCGGCTTCTCGTCGTCCTTGCTCCAGTCCCAGTCCGGCTTCTCGTCGTCCTTGCTGCTCCAGTCCGGCTTCTCGTCGTCCTTCTTGCGGTCGTCCTTCTTGCGGTCTTCCTTCTTGATCTGGCCCCGGATCTCACCGTTCGGGTACTTGTCGGTGTGCACGTTGACGTACGTGACGCCGGCCTTGATCGCGTCGACCAGCTCGTCGAACTCGCCGGGCTTGATGCCCTGCTCCTGCGGGCCGATGACGTCGGCGGGCTTGATCGTTCCCTCGACCTTGGCGGGAGACGCCGGGCACTCCTTGGTGCCCTTCGGCGCGCCGCCCTTCCCGTCCTTCGACGGGGTGCCGCAGAGGAAGGCGATGATCCCCCCGCTCTGGTGCCGCCCACCGAAGTGGATGTGCGCCGCGTTCACCTTCCCCTCGAGGTCCTCGTAGCTGAGCCGGAACTCGATCTCCTTCTTCCGCTCGTCGACGTGCGCATCGAACCGGCCGTTGCCCGGTGTCGAGATCGTGAGCGGGTCCTCCTGGTAGCCGTCGAGCTTCGCCCGCACGTCGAACCGCTCGCCCTTGGCGTCATCCCGGTCCCGGGAGTCACTCCAGTCGCGGCGGTCGCCGGCGTCGTCCTTGCCGCCGCCCATGGCCACGCCGCCCGCAGCGGTGGCCGCCACCGCCGCGCCGGCCGCCAGCGCCACTGCCCACAGTCGGGTACGTCCCATCATCACTGCTGCTCCTCACCTAGGTCTTGCCTGGCCAGACTCATCGACGGATAGGTCATCCATTCGTTTGAGGACACAGGCGGAGGCACCGTTCAGTCAGGGGCAGAGTGTGAGGATCTACGCCACTCATCCTGACCAGGCGCCTATAGCGAAATAGTTACACATTCGCCGCGCAAGAGATGAAGAGCTTACTGATTTGGCCTTCGGGTATCTCCCGGACGTACCGCTATTGGGGGACATTTACCACGAAAGGAGCCCGACCGGCGCGGTCGGGCTCCTTTCTTCCTGCCGGGGATGCTCAGCCGGCCGCTGGCGCGGGCTCCATGCCCGGCACCTCGGCGGAGAGCCAGATCGGCCGCCACTCGGCCATCTCGTGGTAGCGGCGCAGCTCGGCGAGCCCCGAGACCGACCCGGCCCAGCCCGAGTACGGCGGGTTCTGCTCGTCGAAGCCACTCTGCACAAAGGTCAGCTTCGTCTTCCCCGCGGACTCGGCCAGCTCCCACGTGGTGACGCCGATGGGACCCCAGTCGACGGACATCCGCCGCCCCGGCTCCACGTCGACCACCGTGGCGGCGTGGCCGGCCTCGAAGCCGCCCATCGCGTACCGGCCGCCGACCCAGGGCTCGATGCCGATCGGGTACCCGAACCAGGCGCTGGCCTGCTCCGAGTCGGTCAGCGACTCCCAGACCTTCGCCATCGGGGCGGCGATGAGCAGCTCGCCGCGCATCTCGGCGGAGGTGAAGTCGACCTTCGGCAGCAGCGGCTGCCCGGCCAGGTGCGCGTCGAGATTGGCCAGCGCCAGGCTCCACCAGGTCTGGAGCACCCCCCGGATGGTGCCGCCGCTGATGGCCTCGGCGAAGGTGACGTGGCTCTGCGCGAGGGTCAGCACGGTGGCGGCCGGACCCTCCGGACGCAGCGAGATCTCGGTGGTGGTCTCCACCCCGTCCAGCAGCCAGGCGAAGCGCAGTGTGTCGTCGTCGACGTGCAGCAGCCGCTGGTGCGGGGCGTCGCCCTCGGGCGTGTGCCGACCCCAGAACTCGTACGTCGTCGGCAGCTCGACACGGGCGTGCTCGGTGAGCCAGACACGCAGCTCGGCCGGGTCGGTGAGGGCGCGGCGGACGACCTCGACCGGAGCGGCGAGGAGGACGGTCAGCTTCATCGGTTCACTCACGGTCTGTTCCCTTCGGATAGACGGCCACGGCGAGCTTGAAGGCGTCACCCTCGGCGCCGCCGTAGCGCGTGAACAGGTCCTGCAGGGTCGCCTGCAGGTCGTGCAGGAACTGCTGGCGTTGCTCCGCGGGCACGCGGATCTCGCCGGAGACCCCGACCGAGGGGAGCTCGGGGGCGGCGCGGTCCAGCGCCGCGATGTCGGCCTGGACCTCCTCCATGAGGTCGAGCAGGTAGCCGAGGCTCAGCTCGTCGCGGGCCCGGCGCAGGCCGATGTGCCCGACGAGCCGGGGCGACAGCCAGTACGACCGGGCGGCGGCCTGGTAGATGCCCTCGCTGATACCCCGCACCTTGCGCTCGCTGACCTGCGTCACCAGGCCGGCGGCCACGAGTTGCTTGACGTGGTAGTAGACGCGCTGCGGCGTCTGGTCGAGCCGCGCGGCCACCTCGGTGCAGGTGCGCGGCTCGGCCAGCTGCCGCAGGATCTCGACGCGCTGCGGCTTGAGCAGGACCTCGGCCTGCTCAAGCTGCTCCAGGTACAGGACATCTCTCATGGCAAAATCAGTTTGTACGTACAAAACTTCTTTGTCAATGGCTACGACGAAGGCCGCGCCGACCCACGGCGCGGCCTTCGTGCCGGTGTCGAACGGCGGTCAGGGCAGCCAGTCAGGGCGCAGGGGGTAGGTCGTCTCGCCGGCCGGGCCGGTGCGGGTCGCGAGCACCTGGTGCAGTTGGATCCCGTTGCGCTCGAACGCCATCCGTGAACCGGCCATGTAGAGGCCCCACACCCGGGCCGTGCCGGCGCCGACCTCCGACACGCAGAAGTCCCAGTTCGCCACGAGGTTGCGACACCACGCGGCGAGGGTCAGGGCGTAGTGCTGCCGCAGGTTCTCCTCGTGGTGCACCTCGAGACCGGCGTCGTGGATCTCCGAGATGATCCGGCCGGGCCCGGCCAGCTCGCCGTCGGGGAACACGTACCGGTCGATGAACGCGCCCGAGCGGTGCGGCGCCCGGTTGTCCGCGCGCGTGATGCAGTGGTTCAGCAGCCGTCCGCCCGGACGCAGCCGGTTCCGCAGGAAACCGAAGTACGCGGGATAGTTGCGCACCCCGATGTGCTCGGTCAGCCCGATCGAGGAGACCGCGTCGAACTGCTCAGGCGGGGCGTCCCGGTAGTCGAGGTGGCGCACCTCGGCGAGACCGGTCAGCCCCTCCCGCTCGATCGCGGCCTGGGCCCACTGCGCCTGCGCCCGCGACAGGGTCACGCCCAGCGCCTGCACGCCGTACTCCCGGGCCGCGTGCCGGACCATGCCGCCCCAGCCGCAGCCCACGTCGAGCAGCCGCATCCCCGCCTTGAGCGCGAGCTTCTGCGCGACCAGGTCGTACTTCGCGGCCTGCGCCGTCTCCAGGCTGTCGTCCGGGGAGCGGAACACCGCGCACGTGTACGTCATCGACTCGCCGAGCACCTTCTCGTAGAAGGCGTTCGACACGTCGTAGTGGTGCGAGATCGCGCTGCTGTCCCGGGTGCGGGAGTGCCGCAGCCCGTTCACCACCCGCTTCCAGCGGGGCAGCGCCTCCTGCGGCGGGGGCGGCGGCGGCAGCAGCCGCTCCCAGCCGAGCGCCCGCGCCAGGGACAGCGCCTCGGCCACGGGTGGGACGCGCAGCCGCACCTCGTCCTTCAGCACCCGCAGCGCCTCGTACGGGTCGCCCGGGTGCACCCCCTCCAGCCCGAGGTCGCCGCTCACGTAGGCCCGGGCCATGCCCAGGTCGCCGGGGGCCGTCAACAGGTACGACAGGCCGCGCTCGGAACGGATGGCGAGGGTGATCCCGGCGTCGGCCGGGCCGAGGGCGCTGCCGTCGTACCCGGCGACCCGGACCGGCAGGGCCCCGGTGGTCAACGCCCGGACGACGTCGGCCACGGTCGGCCGCGGGCGCCGGCCCCCCGCCGGCGGTGTCGCGGGAGCGCTTGCCGCCCCCTGGTCTCGATCGATGAGGCTCATTGTCGTGCTACCGCCTTCTCGTACAGTCCGGTGAGCCGGTGGTCCGGGTCGTAGCGGTCCTTGACCGCACGCCAGGTGTCGCCGCCGTAGAGCCGGTCGAACACCTCCCGGTCGTAGTACGCGTCGGAGTACAGCGACTTGTGCCCGCCGAGCTCCGACACCTCGCGTTCGATCGCCCGGTTCACGTCGCCGTCGGCGGCGCCCGGGAGGATCGGCACGCTCCCCCAGAAACCGATGTTCACGTAGTCCTGCCCCGGCCGAAGCGGATACAGCGGCCAGGCCCGCGCCGACCCCGGGCCGGACGGCTCCCGCAGCCGCAACGGGCAGAGCCAGACCGGGGTCATCCCCACGGCCTTGTCGAACCAGCGCAGGAAGTCGGCCGTGCCGTCCAACGGGATCTCCACGTCCTGCACGACCCGCTCCCGCGCCGGTTGGCCGCGCCACCGGTCGATGCGCGCGGCCACCTGGTGCCGGTGTTCCAGCCGGACCAGCCGGTGGTACACGTCGCTGCGCCGCCAGCGCGCCGGCCAGACCCGCCGTACCACGGGGTGCTGCACCCCGAACGCCGCCGAGCACCAGAACCAGTCGGTGTCCCAGCGCCACAGGTAGTCGTACGCGGTCAGCGCGTCGCGGGTCCGCCGGCGCACCGACCGGTAGTAGATGTCCTGGCCCGTGTAGTCGCTGACCGGCCCGGCCTCGTCGGTGAACGTGGCGAGCACCAGGTACGCCTCGCCGGGGCTGAACATCACCCCGTCCATCGCGTCCACCGTCTCGCCGGCCCACGACCGGGTGGCGCTCACCTCCCCGATCGCGTCGGTCAGCTCCTCCAGCCGCGTGAACCGGACGTTGCGCAGGGCCACGCGCCGGCCGACCGGTTGCAGCTCGATGCGCAGCCGGGTCGCGTACCCGAGGCTGCCCAGCGAGTTGGGGAACGCGGTGAACAGGTCGGCGTGCTCCCCCTCCGGGCGGGCGGTGACGATCTCGCCCGCCCCGGTGAGCACGTCCAGCTCGATCACCGACTCGTGCGGCAGGCCGTTGCGGAACGAGGTCGACTCGATGCCGAGGCCGGTCACCGCCCCGCCCAGCGTGATGGTGCGCAGCTGCGGCACCACCAGCGGCATCAGGCCGTGCGGCAGGGTGGCGTCGACGAGGTCCTCGTACGCGCACATGCCCTGCACGTCGGCGGTGCGGGCCGCCGGGTCGACGCGCAGGACCCCGCCGAGGCCGCTCACGTCCAGGCCGGGTGCCCGGGGGGCGTTGCGGGGGCGGAACAGGTTGGAGGTGCGTTTGGCGAGGCGGACCGGCTGGTCGGGCGGCACCGCCGCGTACGACCGCCGGAGCCGGGCCACCGCCTGGTCATGATCACGCACGGCGTACATGAGATCACCTTACGCTGTCGACGCCCGGTCAGGTGGGATGTCCACCGTGGCCACTTCGCATCGAGCGCTTCCGCACGGTTCCGGTGGCCGTCCGCACCGGACACGGCCTAGCGTGGGGACATGCCGAAGGCCATGTGGAACGACATCGTCGTCGCCGAGAGCGACGACACCGTGCTGGTCGAGGGGAACCACTACTTCCCGCGCTCGGCGCTGCGGGACGACCTGGTCCGCGAGTCCGACACCCACACCGTGTGCCCGTGGAAGGGCACCGCCTCCTACTACACCCTCGACCACGGGGGAAGGACCAGCCCGGACGCGGTCTGGTACTACCCCGACCCGAAGCCGGAGGCGGAGATGGTCCGCGACCGGGTGGCGTTCTGGAAGGACGTCCGGGTCGTCGACTGAGCCGGGCCGGCTGGCAGTGGACCGGCCGGGTGGGTCAGGATGCCGGTATGTCGGTCCCCGCTGAACGTCCCGACCCATCCGGCACGGTCTACGGCCGCCGCGCCCCCCGCCGCGGGCTGCCCCGCGATCCGCTGCTGCGGGTCGCGGTCGTCGTCGGCGTGGTCGGCGTCCTGCTGGGGGCGTTCTTCGCCACCGGTGTCCTGGGCGGCGGTGCCGACGCGCCGGTGGTGCCGGCGGCGGCCGGCACGCCCTCGACGGCCGAGGCCACCGCGCCGGCCAGCGAGCCCGCCCCGACCACACCGGCCGCGCCGCCGCCCACTCCCAGCGCCACCCCGAGTGTCGCGCCGGTCCCGCTCACCGGGCCGAAGGTGTTCCGTGGCGTCGCCGCGAACCGTTGCCTCGGGCTCGACGGCGGCGGCGAGAAGGCGGTCGCCCAGCTCGCCGACTGCACCGGCGGCCCCGAGCAGCGGTGGGTCGCCAATCCGGTCGGAGCGGACCTGGTGACGCTGACCAACGCGGCGACCGGGATGTGCCTCGACGTGGAGGGCGCCAGCGGCGACGACGGCGCGAAGCTCCAGCAGTACGGCTGCCACGGCCAGGCCAACCAGCAGTGGCGGTTGGTGCCCGTCGGCGGCGGGCGGGTGCTGCTCGCGGCGCTGCACAGCGGTCGCTGCGCCCAGGCCGACGACGCGGACACCGACGCCGGCACCGACATCGAGCAGGTGACCTGCACGAGCGCACCCGAGCAGCAGTGGCGGCTCGGGTGATCCCGGGCGCGGTGCCCTAGCCCCGGTAGCTCCAGGCCCGTGGCGCCGCCGTGACGGCCGGCACCGGCGGCGCCACCCGCCGGCGGCGCAGCAGCAGTGACAGCACCGCCGCGCCGATCGACAACGCCCCGGCGACGTACCAGGCCAGGGCGTAGCTCCCGAGCTGGTCGCGGACCAGGCCCGCCCCGGTGGCGGCGATCGCCGCACCGACCTGGTGCGCGGCGAACACCCAGCCGAAGACCACCGCGCCGGAGTCGCCGAAGTACTCCCGGCACAGCGCCACCGTGGGCGGGACCGTGGCGACCCAGTCCAGCCCGTAGAAGATGACGAACACCAGCATGCTCGGTTCGGCGGTGGCGGCGAAGAGCCCCGGCAGCACCAGCAGCGAGCCGCCGCGCAGCGCGTAGTAGACGCCGAGCAGCACCCGGCCGTCGACCCGGTCGGTCAGCCAGCCCGAGGCGATCGTGCCGGCGATGTCGAAGAGGCCGACCAGGGCAAGCAGCCCGGCGGCCGTGGTCTGCGGCATGCCGTGGTCGTGCGCCGCCGGCACGAAGTGCGTGCCGACCAGCCCGTTGGTGGTCGCGCCGCAGATCGCGAACCCGCCGGCGAGCAGCCAGAACGGCCGGGTCCGCGCCGCCTGGGCGAGCACCGAGACCGCGCGCGCCGCCGCCCCGCCGGCCGGCGGCGACGGGGGTACGACCTCGGCCGCGCCGTACGCGGGCAGCCCGACGTCCGCCGGGTGCTCGCGCAGCAGCCACACCACCAGGGGTACGACCGCCAGCGCCGCCGCGGCCACGACGAGTGCCGCCACCCGCCAGCCGTGTTCGGCGACCAGCACCGCCATCAGGGGCAGGAAGACCAGCTGACCGGCGGCCCCACCGGCGGTGAGCACACCGGTGACCAGCCCACGGCGGTGGACGAACCAGCGGCCGGTGACGGTCGCCACGAACGCCAGCGCCATCGAGCCGGTGCCCAGCCCGACCAGTACGCCCCAGCAGAGGACGAGCTGCCAACTCGCGGTCATGAACACTGTCAGCCCGCTGCCGGCGGCCACCAGCAGCAGCGCCACGGCCACCACCCGCCGGATACCGAACCGGTCCATCAGCGCGGCGGCGAACGGCGCGGTGAGCCCGTAGAGGAGCAGGTTGACCGAGACAGCCGCCGAGATCGTGGCCAGTGGCCAGCGGAACTCGGCGTGCAGCGGGTGCAGCAGCACCGACGGGGTGGCGCGGAACCCGGCGGCGCCGACCAGCGCGACGAAGGCGACGGCGGCGACCGTCCAGGCGGGGTGCAGGCGGCGGGTACGGCCCGGGCGGCCGGGTCGCGTGCGGCCCGGCGCGGCCGGGCCCGTGGTCGTACGGGTCACGGTGTCGAGTCTCGGCGGTGAGTGGATCGCCGACGAGTGGCCGGAAAGCCATCATGCGCAATAATCGGGCCATGGTCGCCGCCCCGCACCGGATCGCCGTCCTCGCTCTCGACGACGTCGTGGGCCTCGACCTCGGCACGCCGGCCCAGGTCTTCGGCACCGCCCGAACCCCCGCCGGCGTCCGGCTATACACGATCGAGGTCTGCACGCCGGGCGGGCGGCCGGTCCGCAGCACCGCCGGCTACCAGGTGCTCCCCGACCACGGTCTGGAGCTGCTGGAGACCGCCGACACGGTGATCGTCCCGGGCGTGCACGGTGACGCCCTCACGCCGGACCGGCTCCTCGCTGCCGGGGTGGCCGACGCGCTGCGCGCCGCGTACGACCGGGGCGCTCGGATCATGTCGATCTGCACCGGCGCGTTCGCCCTGGCCGCCGCCGGGCTGCTGGACGGCCGCCGCGCCACCACCCACTGGGCGTACGCGGACCGCTTCCGGGCCCGGTACCCCGACGTGGATCTCGACCCGGACGTCCTCTTCGTCGCCGACGACCGGGTCCTCACCTCGGCCGGGGTGGCCGCCGGGATCGACCTGTGCCTGCACGTCGTCCGCACCGACCACGGCAGCGAGGTGGCCAACCGGGCGGCCCGCCGCTGCGTGGTGCCGCCCTGGCGCGACGGCGGTCAGGCCCAGTTCATCGAGCGCCCGGTGCCGAGGGTGGCCGACGCGAGCACCGCCGGGGCCCGGGAGTGGGCCCGGCAGCGGCTGCACGAGCCGGTCAGCCTGCGCGACCTGGCCGACCAGGCGCGGATGAGCGTCCGGACCTTCACCCGGCGGTTCCGGTCGGAGACCGGGCTGAGCCCGGCGCAGTGGCTGCTCCAGCAGCGCACCGACCACGCCCGGCTGCTGCTGGAGACGACCGACCTGTCGGTGGACCAGGTCGCCCGCCGTAGCGGCTTCACCACGGCAGCGTCCCTCCGCCAACACCTCCACCACCGCGTCGGCGTCTCCCCGTCGACGTACCGCCGCGCCTTCCGCGGAAGCCCGGAGTCGACCGGGTCGGCACGCCACTGACGCCGCCCGGGTCAGGACCGGGTACGCCTCACCGCCTTCGGCGCCGGCCGCCCCACCTGCGCACCCGCCGAGCGGACCTGGGGCGGCGACGGCCGGCGGGTGCGGAGACGGCTCCCTCCTCACCCGGGTTGGTCCACCACGCGAGGACGATCCCGGCCAGGACGAGGACGAAGACCCCGGTGATCAGCGAGGGCTGCCACTCGTCTCCCGGCGGCCAGGCCTCCGCCGAGCCCGGCTCGGCGACCCGGACGTCAAGTGTGACCGGCTCACCGGCGGCTAGCGGGTCGTCGCCGAAGGAGAAGCCGTAGCGGACGTCGATGATCCGCACCGCGTCGTCGGCGGAGACGAACGTGCCGTGGCACCACCACGGGTCGCCCTTGGCCCACTCGTCGAGGGCACACCGGGTCAGCGTCAGCGTCCCGCCGATCCCCGACTTCTCGGCTCGGAGGTTGTCGATCCCGTCCCGCAACGGGAACGACGCGCACAGGAGAAAGAAGGCGACGGCCGCGAGCCCGATCAGATTGAGCCAGCCTAGGTCCCACACATGGTCGACCCGCCGCACGAGCGCCCGCCGCACGCTTGACATGCCGACGACGGTAGATCGCCCACGCCAGCATCAGGTCACGGTGCGCAGCATCCGCAGCTGGGCGAGGTGTTTCGGCAGGTGGACGCGGGTGTGCAGGTCGAGCACCCGGGCCCAGGGCAGGGGCTCGTCCACGATCAGGTCGAAGCCCTCGCGCAGGTGCGTCTCGACGGGGGTGTCGGCCGCCGGGCCGAGCCGGTCGACCAGGGCCACCAGCTTCTGGCTGGTGGCGCGCAGCAGGGTCGCCAGGCCGGCCAGGCCGCCGCATCCAGCGGCCAGGGCGTCGAGGTCCGGCCGGTGCACCCCCGCCAGGTCGTAGTACGCGTACGGCGTGCCGGCGAGCACCGCCTCGGTCGCCTCACTCATCAGCTCGTCGTTGGCCGCGAGGTGCGCCACGATCTGCTCGGCGCTGAGCTGCCCCTCCGGCGGCCCCCCGAACTCGCCGACGTCGACCTCGGCGAGCACCTCCTCGTAAGCCCGCCGTAGCGCGGTGCTGTCCATGCGGTCAGTCAACCCCGCCCCGCCCCGCCGATCATGGAGTTGTGGTGCCCGGTTCACCCGGATGGGCGGCTGTGATCCACCACCATCCCATGATCGACGCGCTCAGCGGCGGCCGTGGCGGGCGCGGAGGTAGTCGGACACCACGTACTCGCCCAGGTCCTCCGGGTCGGGGGTGAACAGGCGGCCCTTCGAGCGGCGGGCCACGGCGGCCATGAAGCGGCGCAGGCCCGGGTCGTCCCCGAGCAGGAACAGGTTGAGCGTCGCGCCGTACCGGCTCAGCCGGTCCACCTCCCGGATCGTCGCCTCGACCGTCTCCGGCAGCGGCGGCCAGTGGAACAGCGCCTCCCCGTCGTCCGGGTCGAGATGGGCGGTCGGCTCCCCGTCGGTCACCACCAGGACCACCGGCTCCGCGTCCGGGTGCCGGCGCAGGTGCCGGCCGGCCAGCCGCAGCGCGTGCTGGAGGTTGGTGCCCTGCTGCAGGTCCGGTTCGACCGCCGCCAGCTCCTGCTGGGTCAGCGGCAGCGCCTCCCGGCCGAAGCCGACGATCTGGAGCGCGTCCTGCGGGAAGCGGGTGGCCATCAGGTGCGCCAGCGCCAGCGCCGTCTGCTTCATCGGGCCCCACCGGCCCTGCGAGATCATCGAGTACGACAGGTCGACGCAGAGCACCACCGCCGCCGACGCCCGCCGCTCGGTCTCCACCACCTCGAAGTCCTCGACGGCGAGCTGCACCGGCACCCCGGTGCCGGAACGCCGGACGGCCCGGGTCAGGGTACGCACGACGTCCAGCGGCTGCTCGTCGCCGTATTCCCAGGGCCGGGACCCGCCGCTAACCTCGCCGGCGGCGCCGGCCGAGCGCAGGTCGTGCTGACCGCGCGGCCCGGCGGTCAGGTCGGCGAAGACCCGCCGCAACGCGGTCCCACCGAGCCGGCGCAGCGCCTTCGGGCTGAGGGTCAACCCCTCCGCGTCCCGGTTCACCCAGCCCTGCCGGCGCAGCTCCCGCTCCAGCTCCCGCAGCCGGCGTACGTCGTCGGCGGCGTCCCGCCCGAGCGTCCGGGCCACCGCGTCGACGTCGACGTCGTCCAGGGTGGCGCCCGGGTGCTCCTGCTCGAGGGCGTCGAGCAGGTCGTCCAGCTCGCCGATCTCGTCGAGCGCGCCGGCCGCGTCCGCGTACCCGAGGGGTTGCTCGCCCCGGACCCGCTCCCCGCGACCCCAGCGCAGGTCGGGCCGGAGCGCCCGCAGGTTCGCGTCGAGCGAGGCCAGCTCGCCGGCCAGCCGGTCGCCCAGCGACTGGCGCATCAGCCCGGCCAGCTCCTCGCGCTGCCGGTCGGAGAGCGAGTTCATCAGCCGCTGCCCGGCCGCCGCCCGGCGGGCCAGGACGTCGACCAGCTCGTCGGTGTCGCGCGGCTGCTCGGGGAAGAACTCGCCGTGCCGGCGCATGAACTCGGCGAACGCGTCGGTGGTGTCCTCGGCCCGGGCGTGCCGGGCCAGCAGCTCGTTCAGGTCGCGCATCAGCTCGGCCAGCCGCTGCTGCGCGGCCGGGTCCGCGGACGCCCGGACGGCGTCGCGCAGCCCGGCGAAGCGTTGCCCGAGCACGTCGTCGCGCAGCCCGTCGAGGATGCGCTGGTACGTCGCCCGGGCCTCCGCGCTGGCCCACTCGTAGCCGGCCAGCTCCTCCACCGCCCGGGCCGTCGAGCGGGGCAGGTTGTCCAGCACCGCCTCGGCGAACCGCGCGCCCTCGTCGTCGCGACCACGGAGCTCGTCCCGCTCGGCGGCGAGCGCCTGGTCGAGCAGCGCCCGCGCGCGGGTCACCGCGCCGTCCAGGTCGCCCCGGCGCAGCGCCTCCCGCCGCAGCCGGCGCGCCCGCGCGGCCAGGTCGTCGAGGCCGCCCCGTCCCTGCGGACCGCGTCGCAGCAGGTTACGCAGCGCCTCCCGGAGGCTGCCGCCGGCGAGCACCTCGGCGCCGACGTCGTCGACGGCCGCCCGCACGTCGTACGGGGGCGCGAGCGGGTCGGGGCCGCCGCGCCACTGCCCGTACCGGAACCGGTCGCCGGCCATGGTCAGTCCCGGCCGCCGTAGCGGGTCCGGCCGGAGTCGGTGACGTCCTTGCCGAGCCGGCGGGTCAGGTGCAGCCCCTCGAGCACGAACTCGACGCCGGCGGCGGCCTGCTCGGGGCTGGGCGCGTCGCCGAGACCGAGCCGGTCGAGCACCTTGGCCAGGCCGGGGACCGTGCCGACCTGCCGGAGCAGCTCCGCCGAGCTGACCAGTTCACCGGTCTCGATCACCCGGTCGTCGTCGACGAGGGCGGTGAAGCCGGAGAGGTCCAGCCCGGCCAGCCGGGCCCGGAACGTCTCCGCGGTGGCGGTCCGCAGCAGGTGCCCGAGGATCTCGATCTCGCGCCCCTCCTCACCGCTCTCGAACTCGACCTTCCCCCGCAGCGTGCTCGTCACCGAAACCGCATCCCCCACCCGCGCCACCGGTGTAAGGAAGGGACCCTTGTTATCGCCTCCGGTTGTATAAGGGTCCCTTCCTAACGCCTCGGCGGGTTGCGTGCCGGCGGCGAGCAGGCCGGCACGGCGCAGCGCCGCGGCGGCGACCGTCTCAGCGGCGGCGATGGCGAACCGCGCGGACACCCCGGAGCGCGGGTCCACCGAGGGCGACTCGCGGACCGCGCGGGCGAACCGGGCCAGCACCTCCAGGACGTGCTCGGGCACCTCGGCGACCAGATCCGCCTCCTGGCGGATCAGGTCCAGCTCCAGGTCCAGGTCGAGCGGGTAGTGGGTACGGATCTCGGCGCCGAACCGGTCCTTGAGCGGGGTGATGATCCGGCCCCGGTTGGTGTAGTCCTCCGGGTTGGCGCTGGCCACGAGGAACAGGTCCAGCGGCAGCCGCAGCTGGTAGCCGCGGACCTGGATGTCCCGCTCCTCCAGCACGTTGAGCAGCGCCACCTGGATCCGCTCGGCCAGGTCGGGCAGCTCGTTGACGGCGAAGACGCCGCGGTTGGTCCGGGGTACGAGTCCGAAGTGGATGGTCTCCGGGTCGCCGAGCGTACGCCCCTGGGCGATCCGGATCGGGTCCACGTCGCCGATCAGGTCGCCCACGCTGGTGTCCGGGGTGGCGAGCTTCTCGCCGTACCGCATCGAACGGTGCAGCCAGCCCACCGGGAGGTCGTCGCCGGCCTCGGCGACGAGTGCCCGGGAGGCCGGGGTGATCGGGTGCAGCGGGTGCTCGTTGAGCACCGAACCGGCGATCGCCGGGGTCCACTCGTCGAGGAGCCCGACCAGCGACCGGATCAGCCGGGTCTTGCCCTGGCCGCGCTCGCCGAGCAGCACCATGTCGTGGCCGGCGAGCAGCGCCCGCTCGACCTCGGGCAGCACGGTGTCGTCGTACCCGACGATGCCGGGGAACCGGTCGGCGCCGGAGCGCATCCGGGCCAGGAGGTTGTCTCGGAGTTCCTGCTTGACGGTGCGGTACCGGTGGCCCGCCGCGCGCAGCTCACCGAGTGTGCCGGGCAGGTCGGCGGGCGGGACCGGGGTAACCGGGGAAGGCGCAGTCACCCGACCCAGGCTATCTCGGCACTCCCACCGTGGCGGGCGCGCCGACGAGCTTCAGCCCCCTGTTCACGGAGCGTTCAGCCGGACCGGCGCGAGCGCGGCGTCGATGGCGGAGCGTTGCGCCTCGTCGCGGTAGGTGTCCGGATCGACGGCGGCGAGGGTGTTCAGCCCCTCGACGAGCGCGACCAGGGTCGTGGCGGTCGCCGCGCAGGCCGCCGGGTCCCAGTCGGGGCGGGCGGCGGCGACGAGCCGCCGGATCCGGTCCACGAAGGAGCGGTTGTAGCGCCGGTGCAGCTCGGCGAGGGCCGGGTCGGCCAGCGCGGCGGCCAGGAAGCCGATCCAGACGCGAGCCTCCTCCCGCTTCTCCTCGGTGGTGGAGGCGGCCTGGAGGAGCACCGCCCGCAGCGCGTCGGACGGGTCACCGCCGGCGGACGCGGCGGCGTCGGCGCGCTCGCCGGTCCGCTGGTGCAGCAGTTCGCGGGCGTGCACGAGCAGGGCACGCTTGTCGGCGAAGGTGTGCAGCACCATGCCGGTCGTGCAGCCGGCGCGCTCGGCGACCGCCCGCAGGGTGAGGCCGGCGAGGCCGTGGTCGGCCAGCACCGACCAGGTCGCCGCCGAGAGCCGCTCCCGCTGCCCGGTCAGGTCCCGCCGTCGCGCCACCGCTGCCCCTTTCCGCCGACCGCCCGCGTACCGTAACATGCGTTACGGTAACGCTTGTTACGGAAACGAGGGCAGCATGATCCGCACCGTCTCGGTGGACCGGGAGCCGTGGGAGTCGGCCGACGCCACCCGGCTGCGCGCCGCCCAGCGCGCCGAGCTGGACGCCCGCTACGGCAACGACGATCACGAGCCGGGCGAGCCGCCGACCGGCGAGACGGTCAGCGTCTTCCTGGTCGCCCGGGACGCCGACGGCACCGCGCTGGGCTGCGGCGGCCTACGGTTCCTCGGCGACCGCGAGGCCGAGGTCAAGCGGATGTACGTCGACCCGTCCGCCCGTGGCACCGGCGTCGCGACGGCCATCCTGCGCGCCCTGGAGGACGCGGCCCGCGCGGCGGGCGTACGCACCCTGCTGCTGGAGACCGGCACCGCCCAGCCGGACGCGATGCGCTTCTACGAGCGCGAGGGTTACCGGCGCATCCCCAACTTCGGTGTCTACCAGGGCGAGCCGCTGTCCGTCTGCTACGCCCGAGACCTTCCCTGACCCTGCCGCCGCACCCCAGCGGTCCGGTCCCACCACGGCGGGACCGGACCGTCCGGGCACAGTCAGCCGCGCCCGCACGCTCGGCACGTCCCCCGCCGCCGCAGGTGGTACGCGTACGTGGCCGCGCCGAGCGCAACGCCCCACAGCGGCCAGAGCAGCATCGGCGCCGACGCCATGCTGAAGCTCCCGCCGAGCCGCCAGAAGTCCGGGGTGCTCAGCAGGCCGAGAGTGGCGGCGGTGACGGCGAGCGCGACGAGGGTCGCCGGGACCACGGCGAGCTTCACCGGCACCGGCCGGCCGGCAAGCCCCGGCAGCCAGCGCGGGAACCGCTCCCCCCAGCGCTGCACCAGCCCGAGGGTGAGGATCGCGCCGGCGGTCGCGAACGCGCCCAGCCCGGCACCGGCCCAGACCGCGCCGGTCTCCTTCAGCTCGTCGAGCATGTCCGGCGAGATGCCGAGCGGAACGCCGGCCGCCCAGGCGAACCGGGTCAGCGCGTACCCGAACGGGATGACCGCGGCGGTCCAGGCCGTCCAGCGGCCCCAGCGGGTCGCGGCCGCCGCCGTGGCCCAGCCCCGGTCGGTGCCGCCGCGGCCGCACGCCACGCAGGCGCCGGCGGTACGCCGCTGCCAGGCGAGCACCGCCCCGGCGAGCAGCACGCCACCCGCCAGCGCGGCGATCCGCGCGAAGAGCGCCCAGGTGAAGACCTCGGAGTAGTCCACCGGCGGCCAGCCGAACGGCGCGCCGACGATCAGCATGGGCGCGTAGCCGAGGAGGACCAGCACCCGGGCGTCCGGCACCACGACGGCCAGCACGAAGGCGACCGCCCAGCCGTAGCCGAGCAGAACCGCCCGCAGGAAGCCGGCCGGACGGGCCGCGCCGGTCATGGTGAGCGCGGCCACCGCGGCGGTGAGCAGCAGCACGGCGAACAGCGGCGGCCCGGCCTCGGCGGGCACCAGCCGCAGCAGGTTGTTCTCGCTGCCGGCCGGGTCGTTCGCGCCGAACGGGTAGCCGGCGCCGGTGATCGTGGCGAGCAGGGCCAGGACGCCCCAGAGCCCTAGCCACCCGGCAGCGAGCGGGGCGAGCCGGTCGGGCCAGCGGGACGTCCGGGAGTGGGGGCGTGCGGCAGTCGTCGTCATGTCCTCAGCCTCGTCCGGAGCGCCCCGGAAACCCTCCCGGCCGAGGGGGAACCCGCTCCCCCGCCCGGGGGAGCGATCAGCCGGCGGGGGTGACGAACCCCGACTCGTACGCGGCGATCACCGCCTGCGTACGGTCCCGTACGCCGAGCTTGGCCAGCACGTTCCCGACGTGTGTCTTCACCGTCTCCACACCGACCACCAGCCGGTCGGCGATCTCCGGGTTGGACAGTCCGGCGGCCATCAGCCGCAGCACCTCGGCCTCCCGCTCGGTCAGCCGGGCGGCCGCGAGCCGGTCGGCGCCCCGGCTCCCGTACGCGCCGGCGAGCCGGCGGATCGCGGCCGGGAAGAGCAGGGACTCGCCCCGGGCCACCACCCGTACCGCCTCCACCACCTCCGCCGGCCGGGCGCGCTTGAGCAGGAACCCGCTCGCACCGGCGCGCAGCGCGTCGTAGACGTACTCGTCGTTGGCGAACGTGGTGATCACCAGCACCCCGGGCGGGTCGGCGGAGTCGGCGAGCAGCCGCCGGGTGGCCTGGATGCCGTCGATCTCCGGCATCCGTACGTCCATCAGCACCACCTGCGGGCGCAGCCGGGCGACCAGCGACGGCACCGCCGAACCGTCCGCCGCCTCGCCAACCACCCGCAGGTCGGGCTGGGCGTCGAGGATGGCCCGCAGGCCGACGCGGACCAGCTCGTCGTCGTCGACGATCAGCACGCCGATGGGCGTCACCGGGTTCCCTCCAGCGGCAGTCGGGCCCGGATCCGCCACCGGTCGGCGTCCGGCCCGGCCGTCAGCCGGCCACCGAGCAGCAGCACCCGCTCCCGCATTCCGTCCAGCCCCCGGCCGCCCCGGCCGAGCCCGGACCGGCGCACCGGGCCCAGCGCGTTGACCAGCTCCAGCTCCAGGGCGTCCGGCCCGGCGTCGACACGTACGGTCACCGGCCCTCGCCCGTACCGCGCCGCGTTGGTCAGCCCCTCCTGGACGATCCGGTACCCCTCCCGGGAGACCACCGCCGGCAGGTCGACCAGGTCGCCGCTGTGCCGCGCCTCGACCGGCAGCCCGGCCGCGCGGGTCTCCGCGAGGAGCCGGTCCAGGTCGGCGAGCGTACGCTGCGGCGCCGGCACGGCCGTACCGCCGCCGGTCTCCCGCAGCAGCCCCAGCACGTGGTCCAGGTCGTCCATGGCGGTCCGCCCCACCTCCTCGATCGCGGTGAGCGCCCGCCGGACGAACTCCGGGTCCCGGTCCAGCACCTGCCGGGCGGCCCCCGCCTGGAGCGTGGTCACGGTCAGCGCGTGTCCCACGGAGTCGTGTAGCTCCCGGGCCAGCCGGTTGCGCTCGGCCAGCCGGGCGGCGCGGGCCTCCAGCGCGGCGACGCGTTCCGACTCGGCCGGCCCCAGCAGCACCGGCGCCATCGACGCGGCGAGGGCCCCGAGCCCGGCCACGGCGTAGCCGAGAGCGACCAGTACGACGACGCCGGCGACGCTGAGCCAACCCGTGTCCCGCCCGTCGAACGGTCCGAACCGGTCGTCGGCGGTCAGTCCGGTGTCGAGACCGGCCTGGTGTGCGATGAACGCCAGCGCCATCGGCACAGCACTGAACAGGGCCGCCACCACCAGGCCGCCGCTGGCCAGGTGCAGCGCGACCCAGAGCGCGGACCGGAGCCGAGTCTCCCGGTCGGTGCTGTGGCCGGGTGCGGGATCGGGCAGGTCGACGCCGAGCAGGGAGCGGGCCGCGGCGATCTCCAGGGCGCGCGGCCCGTCGAGGAACACCGGCACGGCGGCGATGCCGGCCGCCACGGCCAGGAGCGCCAGCACCAGCGCCCGGGGAACCGCCTGCTGCGTGAGCAACTGCGCGAAGGTCACCGCCAGCAGCGCGTACGGCAGCGCCAGCACCCCACCGAGCAGCAGGAACACGCCACGCCGCCAGGTGCTGGCGGCCAGCAGCGGAGCGAGGACCGCGGGGGGTTTCACCGGCTCATTCTGCCGCCGACCCGCCACGCGGCGACTCCCCCACGTCGGGGAGGTCGGGCCCGGCGCACCCCGTCCCGCCGGCCGGCGGCGCGAGTAGGCTCATGATCGTGACCTACCTCGCCGCCGATGAGCGCTACGACACGATGACCTACCGGCGCAGCGGGCGCAGCGGGCTGCGGCTGCCCGCGATCTCGCTCGGCCTGTGGCACAACTTCGGCCCGGACCGGCCGTACGAGCGGCAGCGGGACATCGTCCGGCGCGCCTTCGACCTCGGCGTCACCCACTTCGACCTGGCGAACAACTACGGCCCGCCGCCCGGCGCGGCCGAGGAGAACTTCGGCCGGATGCTCGCCACCGACCTGAAGCCGTACCGGGACGAGCTGGTCGTCTCCAGCAAGGCGGGGTACCTGATGTGGCCCGGCCCGTACGGCGAGTGGGGCTCCCGCAAGTACCTGATCTCGTCGCTGGACCAGTCGCTGCGCCGGCTCGGCCTCGACTACGTGGACATCTTCTACTCGCACCGGTTCGACCCGGACACCCCGCTGGAGGAGACGATGGGCGCGCTCGACGCCGTCGTGCGCTCCGGCAAGGCGCTCCACGTCGGTGTCTCCAACTACGACTCGGAGCAGACCGAGCGGGCCGCCGCGATCCTGCGCGACCTCGGCACGCCGCTTCTGATCAACCAGCCGTCGTACTCGATGCTCAACCGGTGGACGGAGGCCGACGGCCTGCTCGACACGCTGGAGCGGGTCGGTGCCGGCTGCATCGCCTACAGCCCGCTCGCCCAGGGCCTGCTCACCGACCGCTACCTGGGCGGCATCCCGGAGGACTCCCGGGTCCGCACCAGCATCTTCCTGGACGAGAGCGACGTGAGCGAGAAGCACCTGGTGCAGGTCCGGGCGCTCGGCGCGATCGCCGAGCGGCGCGGCCAGTCCCTCGCGCAGCTCGCCCTCGCCTGGGCCCTGCGGGACCCGCGCATGACCAGCCTCATCATCGGCGCGAGCAGCGTCCCGCAGTTGGAGGCGAACATCGGCGCCCTGGCCAACCTCGACTTCACCGCCGAGGAGCTGGCCGAGATCGAGGGCCACCTCGCCTAGGGCGCCGGCTCACCATTCCCGTCGCCGGCCGGCCCGGTGGTTGCGTACCTCGCACCGCCGGCCGACCGGGACGGCGCCCGCGCGGCGCAGGCGCGCCGCGACCACCACGGCCAGCAGCAGCGTCAGGGCCGCGCCGGCGCCGCCGACCACCGGCCAGCCGGCACGGTCCAGGTCCGTCACCGAGGCCACCGGCACGCCGTCGGTCACGCTCTCCGATGAGGTACGCGCACCCGCGGGCCCTCCGCCTCCGGCGGCTACCGGACCCGCCTTCGTGGCGCCCTCCGCCACCGGAACCTCGGCGGCCGGCGACGGCGACCGGCCGGGCCCACCCAGGCCGGCTCGCCCGACGGGCTCCTTGAACACCACGTCGGAGCAGGAGTAGTAGGTGTCCCGCGAGTCGGAGTTCTGCCACACCGTGTAGATCAGGTGCCGCCCGGTCCGCTGCGGCAACCGCCCCGCGAACTGGTACGCCCCGTCCCGCAGTGGCGGGTCGGTCACCCGGACGAACGGCGCCCGCTCCAGGTCCGCCCAGCGCAGCCGCTTCGACGGGTCGTAGTCCGACCGGGTCAGGTAGAGCCGGAAGGTGCCCTCGTGCGGGATGGTCGCCCGGTACCGGAAGGTGAACCGCGCACCGGCGGTCAGCTCCGTCGCCGGCCAGTCGTCCCGGGCCAGGTCCAGTCCCCGGTACGCGGACAGTCCACCGCTGCACAGCTCGCCGTCCGGGATGCGCTCCCGGTCCTTCCCGTCGACCCCGAAGACGCGGATGTTGTCCCACTCCCGCAGCGCCGCGCCGGCGGCGATGGCCGCCTGGCAGGCCGGACTGTCCGCCTGCCCGCCTTCGGGGCCGCAGGCCGCGGCGCGGCTCAGCGGGCTGGTCGGCGCGCCGTGCGCGTGGGCCGGCGTGCCGACGACCGGTACGGCGGCCACCGCGGCCAGCGCCGCGGCGACGACTCGGCGTACGGGCATGGCGTCCACCTCCCGCACACTGGTACGGGCGCGATCGCCGAAGAGTTCGACGGATCAGCGATCGCCGTACTGGTGGCGGCAGGCGTTGCTCCCCCTACTTTCCGTGCGGGTCGGCGGCGTTGAGCGTCGCGACGACCTGGTCGTAGTCGCCGCGCGCCTCGCCGTACCGCAGGAACTTGACGCGCTCGACCTGGATCTCCGTCGCGTCGGGCTGCGTCTCGACCAGCTCGACGACCTCCGCCACGAACTCGTCGAGCGGCATGGCGAAGTCGCTGTGCTCCTGACCGGGCAGCAGCGACGTACGCACGGACGGCGGCTCGAGTTCCACCACCTTGACGGTCGTGTCCGCGAGTTGCAGCCGGATCGACTCGCTGAGCATGTGGATCGCGGCCTTCGAGGCGTTGTAGCTGGGGGTGGCCTTGAGCGGCGCGAACGCGAGGCCCGAGGAGACGGTCATGATCGTGGCGTCCGGCCGCGTCCGCAGGTGCTCGACGAACGCGGCGATGAGGCGGATCGGGCCGAGCACGTTCGTCGTCACCACCTCCTCGGCGGAGGCGAGGAACCCGTCCGGCTCGTGCCAGTCCTCGACGCGCATGATGCCGGCCATCGTGACCAGGACGTTCAGGTCGGGGTGCCGCGCCAGCACCTCCCGGGCGGCGGAGTCGATGCTCGCGGGGTCCGTCGTGTCGATCCGCACGGTGTCGAGACCGGGGTGCTCCGCGACGATCCGCTCCAGCAGGTCGGCCCGCCGGCCCCCGACGATCACGGTGTTCCCCCGGGCCTTCAGCGCGAGGGCGAGGGCGAGACCGATGCCGCTCGTGGAGCCGGGGATGAAGACGGTGTTTCCGGAAATGTTCATGCGTTGAGCCTCGCCGGTCCGCCGGGGCAGGGGCAGAGAGCGCTTGTCGGGGGATCCGCAGTCCCTGGTTCGCGCCGGGAACCGGCGGATACTGGAGTCATGGACCGAGCAGCACTGGCGTCCTTCCTGCGTCGTCGGCGGGAGGCGTTGCGGCCGGAGGACGTCGGGCTGCCGGTGGGCGCCCGCCGCCGGGCGGCAGGGCTCCGGCGGGAGGAGGTCGCCGCGCTCGCCGCGATGTCGACCGACTACTACACCCGGTTGGAACAGGAGCGTGGGCCGCAGCCGAGCGAGCAGATGCTCGCGTCGCTCGCCCGGGCGCTGCGACTGACCGACGGCGAGCGCGACTACCTGTTCCAGGTGGCCGGGAGAAACGCTCCCGCATCCGCGTCGGCGGCCACGCACGTCGCTCCCGCGCTGCTGCGGGTGCTGGACCGCCTCGACGACACCCCGGCGCTGGTCCTGTCCAACCTCGGGGAGACGCTTGTGCAGAACCGGATGGCCGAGGCGCTCTTCGGCGACCGGTCCGGCTACACGGGCCTGGCGCGCAGCGAGATCTACCGCTGGTTCACCATGCCGGAGGAGCGGCTGCGCTACCCCGAGGACGACCGCGACCGGCAGAGCCGGGCCCAGGTGGCGAACCTGCGCGCCGCCTACGGCTCGATGGGGCCACGGTCGCGGGCCGGCGAGCTGGTCCGCGCGTTGCAGAAGGCGAGCCCGGAGTTCGCCGAGCTGTGGGACCGGCACGAGGTGGGGACGCGGTTCGCCGACCACAAGGTCCTCATCCATCCCCAGCTCGGCCCGATCGAGCTCGACTGCCAGGCCCTGTTCACCGAGGACCAGTCCCAGGCGCTGCTCGTGCTCACCGCTCCCCCTCGTTCCGAGGGGTACGAGAAGCTGCGGCTGCTCGGCGTACTGGGGCACGAACGCTTCCCGACCGACGTACGGCTCGGCTAGGCCGCGTCCCGACGCACGGCGGAGCCCGGGTTCCTGGCCACGGCCGATATCCCCAGGGCCGGCAGGAGCGGAAGTTGCTCCTGCGCAACTAGGATCCGGGGGTGGTCCCGGTTGACGTGGTCGGAGATGAGCAGTGGTTGCGCCGCATCGAGGCGGTCACCGACGCAACCCTGTCCCGGCTCGACGTCGCCGACCTCTTCGACGAACTGCTCGACCGCGTACGCGACCTGCTCCGGGTCGACACCGCCGCCATCCTCCTGCTCGACGTACGCGCCCAGCAGCTGGTGGCCACCGCGGCGAGAGGCCTGGAGGAGGAGGTCCGCCAGGGTTTCCGCGTGTCGATCGGTCGGGGGTTCGCCGGCCAGGTCGCCCTCACCAGGCAGCCGGTGATCCTCCAGGAGGTGACCTCGGAGAACGTGGTCAACCCGGTCCTGTTGCAGACCGGCGTCCGGTCCCTCCTCGGCGTGCCGATCACCGCACACGGTGATCTGGTCGGCGTGCTGCACGTCGGCACCCTCACGCCCCGCCGGTTCACCCCCGACGACGTCCGGCTGCTGGAACTCGTCGCCGACCGGGTCAGCCTCGCCAGCCGGGCCCGCGCGAACACCCTGGATCAGACGGCGGCCCTGGCCCTGCAACGCAGCCTCATCCCCACCGACCTGCCCGAGGTGCCGGGGTTGGAGATGGCGGGCCGGTACATCCCCGGCCACGCCTCCGGCGTCGGTGGGGACTGGTACGACGTCTTCACCCTGCCCTCCGGCTGGTTGGGGGTGGTCGTCGGGGACGTGTCGGGCCACGGGCTGCAGTCGGCGGTGGTCATGGGCCGGGTCCGCAGTGCGCTGCGCGCGTACGCCCTGATCTGCGACGACCCGGCGGAGGCGCTGACCCTCCTCGACCGTAAGGTGGTCCACTTCGAGGCCGGCAGCCTGACCACCGCGCTGTACGCGATGATCTCCCCGGACAACGCCACGATGCACCTGTCCCTGGCCGGGCACCCCCGGCCCGTGATGGCCGCGCCGGACCGGCCGAACGTCGTCCTGCCCGCGCGCGTCGACCCTCCCCTCGGCACCGGCCGCCGGCGCCCGCAGCGGCACACCACGACGGTCGACGTCCCACGCGGCGCGGTCCTGGTCGCCTACACCGACGGGCTCATCGAGCGCCGCGGTGAGCTGTTCGACACCGGGCTCGCCCGCCTGACGGAAGCCGTACCGCTGGCTCCCGTCGACACCGTCGCCACGACCATCATGGCGACCCTCGACGCCGAGCGCCCGGCCGACGACATCGCTCTGCTGGCCATCCGCCGGCTCACGTGAGCGGACGCCCGGTCCCCGAAGGGCTCGACTCAACCGTCGAAGGCGACCGCCTCGATCTCCAGCAGCCAGTCCTCGCTGTAGATGTCAGTGATGATGATGGTCAGTGCCGGTTTGTGCTCGCCGAGGATTTCGGCGCGGATCCGGCCGTTCGCCTCGCGGTACTTCCGGTCAGAAAGATAGATTGTCACCTTGGCCAGATTCCGCACGACCATGCCGGCTTCGGCCAGCACCGCGAGCACGTTGCGCCAGGTGAGCCGGCATTGGCTCTCGAAGTCCTCCGGGACCTTCCCCTCTTCCGCCCAAGGCACCTGGCCGCTGACGAAGAGCATGCGTCGAGCGCCGGTGACCACGGTGCCGTGCGTGTAGTTGCCGGTCGCTTCGGGCAGGATCGCCGGGTTGAGCTGTTGAATGTCGAAGGTGCTCACGTGCCCTCCAGCGCCGAACGGTGGTGGTCGATGGTGACGTGCATGGCGGTGTAGTAGACGCACTCGATGTCTCCGGGATTGGCGAAGGCGTGAGTGCAGTCGCCCGCGTAGTAGAGGGCATCGCCTGCGTCGAGGGTGTGGGGGACGCCGTTGAGGGTCACAGTGAGGTGCCCCACCTCGACCGCGACGTACTCACGGGAGCCGGGTGCGTGGGCCGCGAACGTTCCGACCACCACGCCAGCCGGGACGGTGGTACGGATGAACTCGAACTCGACGCCGGGCAGATTGGGGGAGAGAATCCGCCGCTGCCAGCCATCGGCGTCGGTGATGACCGGCTGGTCATCGTGGCGGAGGGTGATCACCCGCTCGGGCTGGTCCTCGCCGAGCAGGCGGGAGACAGTGACGCCGAGCGCGGTGGCGACCCGGGCAAGAACCAGTACGGTGGGCGACTTCGCGCCGCGCTCGATGTCGGAGATCGTGCTCCTACTGACGCCGCTGATGGTGGCCAGCGCGTCGAGGCTGAGTCTCCGTCGTTGACGCTGGCTGCGCAGTCGCAAGCCGAGTCCGTCGAGATCCACCCGACGACAATAGCGGAACTTTTCCGCTGAAGCGGAGGGGTTCGGCTCGGGCAGCAGGTGCCAGGCCAGAAACAGAAACGCCCTGATGGGGATCGAATCCCTCCCACACCGCTACGCTCGCCGGTGACCCGCTACCACTGAGTTTGCCCAGCTCAAGAGCGGCCGGTGGTGCCCGGAGCACCCGGCCCGACCGACCGAACCGCCGGTGCGGTTCGCCGATGCCGAAGAGATCAACCCGTTCCAACTCCTTCTCGATCTTCATGACCATGCCGTCGCTCGGACGGTGGCGGCGGTGGACCGATGTCCAGACGCGGCTGGACATCGGAGGACGTCCGGCGCTGGACCCCGCCGAGGTCCGGGCCATCGCGCAGCGGCTCGATTCGGGGGTCGATCGATGACGCCGACCCGGATCGCCCGGGACGTGAGCACGGTGGCGGTGGCCGGCATCGCTGCCTGGTCGTCCTGGAGCCATATGGTCGCTGTGGCGTTGAGGTTCGGCGAGCGTCCCGAGGTCGCCTACGTACTGCCGCTGTCGGTCGACGGGATGCTCGTTGTCGCCTCGGCGGCGATGATGGAGGACAAACGCGCCGGCCGGAAGGTGCGCTGGTCTGCCCGGATCGCGTTCGCAGCGGGGGGTGGCGGCCAGCGTGGCGGCGAACATCGCTGCCGCCGAACCGAGCCCCGGAGCGCGAGTTGTCGCTGCCTGGCCGGCGGTCGCGCTGCTGCTGGTCGTGAAGATGCTGACCAGATCGCAACCGACGGCACGCAATAACCACCGCACGTCCGAGACCGCTCGCCCGCCGCGCGAGTCGCCGGTCTCCGGCACCGCGCCCCTGCCGGTGGGGTCGCACCCATCGGACATCTCGTTGTCCGAGGCGGTGGGGGAAGCACAGCCGACCGCGGTCGCCGAGGGTCCGGCGACGAGGCCAGTATCGGCACGTGGGCGGCGGTCGACCACACGGCCGATCCGGACGACAGGGCGCGTGGAGCGGACGGCGGATATCGTGGCTCGGCTGCGTGCCGAGCGCCCGCAGGCCAGCCTGGCGGAGTTGGCCTTGGCGGCCGGCGTGTCCGAACGTCATGTCCGACGCCTTGTTACCAACAAGTCCGGGAAGGCGGAACAACGAGCAGCTCGTTCTTGACGGTGTGGTGGCCCGGTGAGTCGATCCCGTCGATGTCGACTTTGCTCGCCTTTCGAAGCTTTTGGCCATCAGCCTTTTCGGGTGAATCTCACAAGATCACGAATGTGGGGCGTTCGCAGAATCTGACAGGAGCCGGTTTGGGGGGTAGGGAGCCTCTGGTTTGCTGCGACAGCCTCACCGGTAGGGCGACGGTCAGCTCGCCTGATCGAGGATCCCCGCAGCAGCCGTGGCGAGGAGTTCGTCAGCCGGGTGGTGGCGGGCGGCGATGTCGAGGACGGCCCTGGCTTCGGCGGGTCGGTCGGCGAGGGCCTCGGCAAGGGTGACGGCTGCGGTCACGAACTCACGCCCGACAGCTTCCCGGTGTCGTGCGAGCCACGGGTATCCGGTGTACGCGAACCGTATCGTCGGCTGGTAGTTGATCAAGGGCTGGCTCTAGAGCCAGCCCTTGATCGTCTCCTGCTGCTCGCCTTCCTGCGTAGCTGACCGGCGCCGGTCAGAGGCCCTGGCCGGCGACGACCGACAGGAGCTGGAGCTTCTCGTGGCTCTCGCTGCCCGGGGTGGCGGTGAAGACCTGCAGTGCCTGGGACTGGTCGGGGTCGACGAGGATCTGGCAGTGCAGTTCGAGGAACCCGAGCTGCGGGTGCTGAATGCTCTTCGGACCGCAGTACGGCCCCGGCACCGGGTGCTCGCGCCAGAGCGCGGCGAACTCCGGGCTGCGCGCCAGCAGCGCGTCGACGATCTGTCCGGCCCGCGAGTCCCGCCCGTCCCGGGTGTACGCGCGATGCAGGTCGGCGGCGATGAGACGACTCTGCCTCGGGTGTTCCTCCACGGGATAGACGCGCCGGGAAACCGGGTCGGCGAACCACCGGTAGTGCAGGCTGCGCGCGAGGCCGGTGTATCCGGTCTCGTCGCCCAGCAGGGCGCTCGCCAGCCGAGTCTGGATCAGCGTCTCGCCGAGGCTACTCACCACCTGCGCGGCAGCGTCGCCGAGGCCATCGAAGATGCGCATCATGCCGGGGTTGATGTGGTCGGTGCGGGGCGCCCGCCGGGGTGTGGGATAGCCGCCGAGCTGAAAGAGGTGGTCCCGCTCCTCTAGGGAGAGCCGCAGGCCACGGGCGATCGCCGCGAGCATCTGCTCGGACGGATGCGGGCCGCGCTGCTGCTCGATCCGGCTGTAGTAGTCGGTCGACATGTCGCTGAGGGCGGCGACCTCCTCGCGCCGCAGCCCGCCGGTGCGCCGCCGCCGCTGCCCACGGGGCAGCCCGACGTCCTCGGGCTGCAGCGCCTCGCGCCGGGTCCGGAGGAACTCGGCGAGACGGGCGCGGTCCATACTGACTCCTTTCGATTCGCGGCGCCCCGGTCGAGGGGGCCGCACGGCAACCTCGCGCCCTCACCCGCCGAACTCGACGCCGGCCAACTCTTGCGAGACGGTCCAGAGCCGGGCCGCGTCCGCGGTGTCGCTGGCCGACCGGTAGATGGCGAGCTCGGTCGGGCCACCGGTGAACTGGCCGAACCCGTCCGGCCCGTAGAACCGGCCCCCCTGCGCGTCGGGGCTGGTCGCCGCGTACAGGGCGGGCAGCAAGCCGGCCTCGACGGTCTGCACGAACAGACCCCACCGCAGCAGCCGCCGCATCATGGCCTCGTGCGCCGACGGTCGGGAGCGGCCCAGGTTCGGGCCGGCGGCGTACAGATTGGTCATGGTCGTGCCCGGGTGGGCGACGTTGCTGGTGACACCCCAGCCGGCCGCCCGGCTGCGCCGGTCCAGTTCGAGACCGAAGTGCCGGGTGGCCAGCTTCGACCGGTTGTACGCGCGGACCGGCGAGTACCTCCGCTCGCTCTGGAGATCGTCCCAGTCGAGCTTCGCGTAGCGGGCGGCGCTGCTCGACATGGTGGTCACCCGCGCCTGCCCGGCCCGCAGCAGCGGCAGCAGGCCGGCCGTGAGCGCCACGTGGCCGATGTGGTTGGTTCCGAACTGCAGTTCGAGGCCGTCGGCGGTGGCATGCCGGGTCGGCGGGGTCATCACCCCGGCGTTGTTGACCAGGATGTGGACCGGGCGTCCCTCGTCGCGCATCATGTCGGAGAACGCCCGGATCGAGCCGAGTGCGGCGAGGTCGAGGTTCCGGGTGGAGATGCTGGCGCCCGGCACCGCCGCCCGTACTTCTGCGGCCGCGGCGGCGCCCTTGTCCGGATTCCGTACCGGCAGCACCACCTCGGCGACAGCCTGGGCCAGCCGCCTCGCGAGTCCGAGGCCGAGACCGTCGCTGCCGCCGGTCACCACGGTCAGCTTCCCGGTCAGCTTGGGCACGGTCACGCTCTTCATAACAACTCCCTGGTAGACGGTGTTTCCGGCGGGTGCAACAGTCACACCGGGGACGACGGGTGACCAGGGATCGACAGTCCCTGGCTACCCGTGTCCGCGGATCGGCTGTCCCTGGCTGCCCTGATCAGGCGCGCCAACACTCGGATCCATGACCGAACAAACCCACACCGCAACTGGCCACTGGATCAACGGCGAGGTCGTCCCCGCCGGATCCGCCGAAACCATTACCGTCGTCAACCCGGCCAACGGGGAGATCGTCGCGGAGGTGCCCACCGGCACCGCCGCCGACGTCGACCGGGCGGTCGCCGCCGCCCGCGCCGCCTTCCCCGGCTGGGCCGCGACCCCGCCGGCCGACCGCGCCGCCGTGGTACGCCGCATCGGCGAGGGCATCCAGGCCCACAGCGAGGAGATCGCCACCGCGATCACCGCCGAGATGGGCGCCCCGCTCAGCCTGTCCCGGACCGCCCAGATCGGCTTCCCGGTCGCGGTCGCGCAGTCCTTCGCCGCGCTCGCCGCGGACTTCGGCTGGACCGAAGAGATCGGGAACTCGCTCGTCGTCCGCGAGCCGATCGGCGTCGTCGGGGCGATCACGCCGTGGAACTTCCCGCTGCAGCAGATCGTGTCGAAGCTGGCGCCCGCCCTGATCGCGGGGAACACCGTGGTGTTCAAGCCGTCCGAGGTCGCCCCGCTGACCGCGCGGATCCTCGCCGAGGTCACCGCCGAGGCGGGCCTGCCGGCCGGCGTCTTCAACGTCGTGTACGGCACCGGCCCGGTGGTGGGCGAGGCGATCTCCGCGCACCCGGACATCGACATGATCTCGTTCACCGGCTCCACCCGCGCCGGCCGGCGGATCTCCGCCGTCGCCGCCGAGACGGTCAAGCGGCTCGCGCTCGAACTCGGCGGCAAGGGCGCCAACCTCATCCTCGACGACGCCGACCTGCCCAAGGCCGTCGAGACCGGAGTGATGATGGCGTTCAGCAATGGGGGCCAGGTCTGCGGCGCGTGGCCGCGGATGCTCGTACCCGCCTCGCGGCAGGACGAGATCGTGGCGTTGGCGGTCGCGACCGCCGCGGCGTACACCGTGGGCGACCCGACGGACGAGGCCACCCGGATCGGCCCGATGTCGTCCGAGGCGCACCGGGAGAAGGTCAACGGCTACATCGAGCGCGGCATCGCCGACGGCGCGACGCTGGTCTTCGGTGGGCCCGGTAAGCCGGAGGGTCTGGAGAAGGGCGCCTACGTCCGCCCCACGATCTTCGCGAACGTGGACCCGAACTCTGCCATCGCCCAGGAGGAGATCTTCGGCCCGGTCCTGACGATCATTCCGTACGCGGACGAGGACGAGGCCGTCGAGATCGCCAACAGCACCGTGTACGGCCTCACCAGCGGCGTCTTCGGCGAGCCCGAGCACGCCCTCGCGGTCGCCCGGCGGCTGCGCGCCGGACAGGTCGACATCAACGGCGCGCAGTGGAATCCGCTCGCCCCGTTCGGTGGCTACAAGCAGTCCGGCAACGGCCGCGAGTTCGGCCGCCTCGGTCTCGAGGAGTTCCTGGAGACCAAGTCGATCCAGCGATGACGCCAGTCCACGCCCCGCGAACCACGAGCCTGTGCGGCGGGCGGTTCGCGGGGCGTGGCCGGTCGGCGGAAGGGATCCCCTCTCGATGACAACGCACATCGCGCCTGGCCCGGGGGCGGGGCGTACCATCGCCGTGATCGCCGGCGCGACGCTCGCCTTCGCCGCGGCGCAGACCGCGGTCGTCCCGTCGCTCGGCGCCATGGCCCGCACGCTCGGCGCCTCCGCCGTGGACGTGACCTGGACGCTGAGCGCACACCTCATCGCGGCGGCCATCTTCACCCCGCTGATGGGGCGGCTCGGCGACATGTTCGGCAAGCGCCGGCTGCTGACCCTCGCCCTGCTCTGCTTCACCGTCGGCGCGGTCGTCTCCGCGGCCGGCCCCGACCTGCCATCAGTGGTGGCGGGACGGATCATCCAGGGTGTCGGTGGCGGCGTCTTCCCGCTCGGCTTCGCCATCCTCCGCGACGAGTTGCCGCCCCGGCGGGTCGCGGGATCGATCGGCCTGCTCGCCGCGCTCTCCGGCCTCGGCGCCGGCCTCGGTCTGGTCATCGGGGGAGTGCTCACCGACCACGCCCCGTACCGATGGATCTTCTGGCTCGGTGCCGGCGCCGGGACACTGTCGACGGTCGCCGTCCGGTTCCTCCTGCCGAGGTCGCGCGTGGCCGGTGGCGGACGGGTCGACGTGCTGGGCGCTGCCGTGCTCGGCCTCGGCCTGGCGGCGCCGCTCGTCGCGATCGGCCAGGGGAACCGCTGGGGCTGGGGCGACGCCCGTACGGTCGGCCTGCTGGCCGTGGGCGCGCTCACCCTCGCCAGCTGGGTCCGGATCGAGCGGCGCACCGCGGATCCCCTGGTCCACATCCCGACACTCGCCCGGCCCACGGTCCTGCTGACCAACGTCGCAACCGTCTTCATCGCCCTCGGGATGTTCGGGGCGTTCGTCCTGCTGCCCCAGCTCGCCCAGGCCCCACCGGCCACCGGGTACGGGCTCGGCGTGACCGCTACCGGAGCGGGCCTGCTGCTGCTGCCGGGAAGCCTGGTGATGCTGCTGACCGGCCCGCTCGCCGGGGCGTTGAGCAGACGGTACGGCGCGAAGGGTGCCCTGATCCTCGGTGCGCTCGTCACCGCGGCCGGACTGTTCGCCCTGGCCCGCGACTTCGACTCCCGGGCCGCTCTGCTCGGCTACAGCCTGATCGTCTTCGCGGGGATCGGGCTGGCCCAAGCCGCCATGCCCAACCTCGTCATCGAGGCCGTCCCGGCCGACCGGACCGGCCAGGCCACCGGGGTCAACACGCTGGTCCGCTCCGTTGGCTCCTCGCTGGGCGCCCAGGTCGCCGCGACCATCACGGCCGCTAGCGCGGTCTCGGGCGGGCTGCCCGCCGCCTCCGGATACGCCCGTGCGTTCCTGGTCGCCGGCCTCGCGAGCCTCGCCGCCGTACTCGTCGGCGTGCTGATTCCGGGCGGCCCCGGCAACCGGCACCGAGCCGCCGAGGCGCCGGTCGTGGACGCGCCGGCGGGTCTTCCCTCCCGAGACGGACCGCGCTGACGTCGCGCAGTCCTCACCGGGGCGGGCTGGCCGGCCGTATGGTAGGCGGCACCGGGGAGCGCGGCAGCGGCGACGTGGTCGCCCCCGGCGGCTCCGGCTGTGGCAGGTCCGGCCAGACCGCGGCGGAGCGGCACTGGATCGGCCCGCCGTCGTCCCGGACGACCCGCAAACCTGGCAGCATCTTGCCGATGGTCCGGCCGCCGGCGAGCGCCTCCATGGCGACCGGGTAGCCGAGCACCATCGTCGCAGGACCGTGATGGCGATGCCCCGCATCAGGCGGAGCCGACGACCAGTGCGCCACTGGCGCCGACGAGCCCGACGACCGCGACGGCGGCGGTCCACCCGACGACGTAGAGCATGATCTGGAGCAGCGTGTCCAGCAGCCGGGCCAGCATGCGGGAGCCGAGTCGGGCCACCGGGCAGGTCGAGCCGGACCGCGTCACCGGTGACGAATCGGGCGGCGACGACGGCGGTCTCGTGGGTCTCCCCGACCGGTACGCTCGGCGGCGTCCGGCGAACGGGGTGGATCGCCAACCGCCCGCCGCCGTCGCCCATCTGGGAGCCAACGTGGATCTGGATGCCTTCGCCGCCGGACACAGCGCGCAGTGGCGCCGCCTCGTGGTTGCGCTCGCTGGCCGTGCCGATGACGGCCGCGCCGCGGGCGACGGCGAGTTGGATCGCGGTCGTACCGACCCCGCCAGCCGCGTCCTCGATCAGCAGCGTGGTCCGACGGCTCAGGTCGCCGCCGCCCGGCGCTTCGCCGCGCTCGCCATCGCGGCATTCCAAGCCTCCCCGGATGTCTCGCCGCTCCCGCCCGTGGCGCGGCTGGCGTCGCCGACGGCAGGCGCATGAGTCGGGCGATCGCTTCGTGGTCCTAGCGGTGGGGGCGTTCGTCGCGATGGCTTTGGGATGGACTCGGACCTCTACCGTCGCCCGTCCGCGTACCGGAGCCGCTCGGGCCATGGGCCACGGCGGCACATCCGCATCCAACAGCGCGGCCGCGTGGTACGACTGCCTTTACAGGGTCAGCTGACAGAACGGGCGAGTCGATGGCGACGAGGCGGGCGGCTGTGCCGCTGCGCCGGCCCGAGGCCCCGCAGCAGGCGACGTTTCTGGAACTGTTCTTCGACCTGGCGTTCGTCTTGGCGCTCGCCCAACTCTCGCACCTGCTGCTCGATCATCTGACCTGGAGCGGCGCGGCCCAGACCATGGTCTTGCTGCTGGCCGTGTGGTTGAACTGGACCGGCACAACCTGGATCACCGACCGGTTGGACCAGCACTGGGCACCCGTGCAGCTACTGGTCATGGTGAGCCTGCTCGGCAGCGCCACTCTAGCCGCCGCGGTTCCGGAAGCGTTCGGCAAACACGGCCTGATCTTCGCGGGCGTCTATGTCGCCACCCAGCTCGGTCGCATCACCTTCGTGATGGTCATCATGCGCGGGCACGAACTTGAGCGAACCGCCCTACGAGGCTTGTTGTGGTGTGGTGTGTCCGCTCTGCCGTGGATCGTGGGAGGGTTCACGCACGGCATCACCCGCGGTGTCCTGTGGACTCTTGCGGTAGCTGCCGACTACGCCGGACACACCCTCGCCTATCGCAGGCCGGGGGGTGGCCGCAAGCCAGCGTCGGCTCCGCCACCTGCCGCCGAGCATATGGCCGAGCGTTACCGACAGGTCTTCATCATCGCCCTCGGCGAGCTGATCCTGCTCAGCGGGCTGGCGCTCAGTGCCAGCGGCTTCACGCTCGACAAGACGGCGGCGTTCGTGGTGTCGATCGCCGCCACCACACTGTTGTGGCGGATCTACATCTATCGCGCCGGCGAACTTCTCCCCGCAGCCTTCTCCGAGGCCGAGTCGTCAACCCGCGTTGCCCGCTGGGAGGTATACGTTCACCTGGTCATGGTGGCCGGCGTCGTTGTCACCACCGTCGGTCAAGTACTCGTCATCGAGCACCCGCTCGGGCCAACGACACCGGCCTGGAGCGTTGCCATTTTCGGCGGACCCGCACTGTTTCTGGCCGGCCGCGCGGGCTTCGAGTACACCGTTTTTGCACGGGTGTCCTGGACCCGGCCGATCGGGATTCTCGTGCTCGCGGCCCTGACTCCGGTAATGCTCGTCGGGTCACCACTCCCTGCCGCCATCGCCGTCACCGCAGTCCTTGCCGGGATCGCCGCCGCCGACGCAGCCCGCGCCCGAGGACGCCCACCCGAACGGCCGTCACCACCTGGCTAGACGCGTCACCCACGTCCCGAGACTGAGCTGTCACGCAGGTCATGAGACCCGACATTTTGGGCCGGCAGCGGCCGGATAAGGAGTATTGGCCAGGCACAGACGGCGCTATGGTCTGTGCATGTCGCTCGTCTCGTGGGCCTATTGAGGTCTGCCGGCAGAACCTTTCAGGGACGTTGCCTCGCCGGTGGGCTCACGTTCAGGGTGTTGCCTCAAAGGCGCGTACCCTCACGCGCGCCGCCATGATCTACCAACACGCAACCCGTGACCGGGATCATGCCATCGCTGCCACCCTGGACGCCCTGATCGAGGAGGCGCGAGGCAAGATCGGCGCCTGATCTGGCACGGCTCTGGCACGTAGCATCTGATGAGGCCAGAACCAACAAACGCCCTGATGGGGGATTCGATCCCTCATCAGGGCGTTCTCACGGGTGGAGCCGAGGGGACTCGAACCCCTGACCCCCACACTGCCAGTGTGGTGCGCTACCAGCTGCGCCACGGCCCCGTGGTGTCGTGCCGGTCGCCCGGGCACGGGAGAACTATACACACGTCATCCGGCATGGTCACATCGCGGGGGTCCGACCGCGCGGGGGTCAGTTGAGCGCCACGTCCGGCGGAAAGTGGGCCACCGCCGCCATCATGCCGCCCTGCCGCCGCAGCACCATCGGCCACAGGTCGTCGGGACGGTCGACGAAGGCGTCGCCGGGCAGCGCGTCCAGCACGAACCAGGAGCCCTCCTCGATCTCCTGCTCCACCTGACCGGAACCCCAGCCGGAGTAGCCCGCGAAGACCCGGATCCCGCCGATGCTCTCCCGCAGCCGGTCCGGGTCGACCGACAGGTCGAGGGTGCCGACCGCGCCGGAGACCTGGTGGAAACCCTTGACCCGCTTGATCGGCTGGCGCATCCGGGCGAGGCAGATCGCCGAGTCCGGCTGCACCGGGCCGCCCTCGAAGAGCACCGCCGGGTGCCCGGCCAGCTCGCCCCAGTCGCCGAGCACGTCCGCCACCGGCACCTCGGTGGCCCGGTTGAGGACGACCCCCAGGGCGCCGCCGGGCTCGTGGGCGACCAACAGCACGACCGTACGGTCGAAGTTCGGATCCTTCAGGGTCGGTGTCGCGACCAGCAGCCGCCCGGCCATCGACTCCGTCGCCCGCCCGCCGATCGCCTGCCCCTCTCCCTGCATGCCGGACACCCGTCAGACCGACCGCGCCGGTGCGGTCGGGGGCACCGGTGTCAGCCGCGCCGTCAGCGCCTCCGCAACAAGCCCTAACACCATGCCTGGCACCATAGCCTGCACCCGGGCCGGTGGCTAAGGTCTGACCGTCGGGTGATCGACAGACGTGAGGGAGGACCGATGGGTGCCACTGCGGAACTGGCGGTGATCGGCGGCTCGGGCCTCTACGCCCTGCTCGACAACGCCACCGAGCACCGGGTCGACACCCCGTTCGGGCCGCCCTCGGACCCGGTCACCATCGCCGACCTGGGCGGCCGGCGGGTGGCGTTCCTGCCCCGGCACGGCCGGGACCACCGGCACCCGCCGCACAAGATCCCCTACCGGGCGAACCTGTGGGCGCTGCGCTCGCTCGGCGTCCGCCAGGTGCTCGCCCCGTGCGCGGTCGGCGGTCTGCTCCCCGAGCTGGGTCCGGGCACGTTCGTGGTGCCGGACCAGCTGATCGACCGCACCAGCGGTCGGGTGCAGACCTACTACGACCGGGGCGCCGTGCACGTCTCCTTCGCCGACCCGTACTGCCCGGTCGGCCGCCGTACGCTGCTCGCCGCCGCGCAGCGACGGGACGTGCCGGCGGTGGACGGCGGGACGGTGGTGGTGGTGGAGGGTCCGCGCTTCTCCACCCGCGCCGAGTCACGCTGGTTCGCGTCGATCGGCGGGACGGTGGTCAACATGACCGGTCATCCCGAGGCGGTGCTGGCCCGGGAACTGGCCCTCTGCTACTCGTCGATCGCGCTGGTCACCGACCACGACGCGGGGGTGGCGGGCGGCGGCTCGGTGACGCAGGAGGAGGTGTTCCGCGTCTTCGGCGAGAACACCGACCGGCTGCGCGGGTTGCTGCTGGAGGCGGTGCGGGCGCTGCCGGCCGGGCGGGACTGCGACTGCGGCCGGGCGCTGGACGGCATCAAACTGCCGTTCGCACTGCCGTAGCGGCTGACCGAAACAACCCCTCCCACCCGGCCCGCCCCGATACGTTAGGTGCGATGGCCACGGTCCGCGACACCACCTACGACCTGCTGCGCGACCTCGGCATGACGACCGTGTTCGGCAATCCCGGTTCGACCGAGGAGCCGTTCCTCGCCGCCTTCCCGGACGACTTCCAGTACGTCCTCGCTCTGCAAGAGGCGTCGGCGGTCGGCATGGCCGACGGGTACGCGCAGGTCACCGGCCGCCCGGCGCACGTCAACCTGCACACCGCGCCGGGGACCGGCAACGCCATGGGCAACCTGGTGACCGCCTGGCACAACCGGGCTCCGCTGATCGTCACCGCCGGCCAGCAGACCCGGGAGATGCTGCTCATCGAGCCCCGGCTGACGAACCGCCGCGCCACCGAGCTGCCCCAGCCGTACGTGAAGTGGAGCCACGAGCCGGTGCGGGCGCAGGACGTCCCGGCGGCGCTCATGCGGGCGTACGCCACCGCCGTGCAGCCTCCGGCCGGGCCGGTGTTCCTGTCGCTGCCGCTGGACGACTGGGGTCAGCCCGCCGACCCGTACCGGCCGCCGCGTACGGTTTCCACCCGCATCGCGCCGGACCCGTACCGGCTGGGCGAGTTCGCCGCGGTGCTGGCCGCCAGCCGCACGCCGGCGCTCGTGTTCGGGGCCGGGGTGGACCGGGCCGGCGCCTGGCCGGCGGCCGTCGCGCTCGCCGAGCGGCTCGGCGCCCCGGTGTGGACGGCGCCCGCCCCGGAGCGGGCGACCTTCCCCGAGGACCACCCGCACTTCCAGGGCGTCCTGCCGTACGCGATCGCGCCGCTGGCCGAGAAGCTGCGGACCCACGACACCGTGCTCGTCGTGGGCGCACCCGTGTTCCGCTACTACCCGCACGTCCCCGGCGACCACCTGCCCGAGGGGGTTCGCCTGCTGCACGTCACCGACGACCCGGACGAGGCCGCCCGGGCCCCGGTCGGCGACAGCCTGCTGGGGGACGCCGGCCTGACCCTGGCCGATCTGTTGGACCTGCTCCCGCCGGGTGACCGCCCGCCGCCCCGGCCCCGGCCCGCGCCGGCTCCGCCCGAGGACGGGACGCCGCTCAGTCCGGACGCGCTGTTCGCCGCGTTGGCCGGGCACTGGCCGGCCGACGGGATCCTGGTGCAGGAATCGCCGTCGAACCTGTCCGCCCTGCGCCGCCGGCTGCCGATCACCCGGCCGGCGTCGTACTTCACCATGGCCAGCGGCGGGCTCGGTTACGGTCTCCCGGCGGCGGTGGGTGTCACCCTGGCGCAGCGGGACACCGGCCGGGGCCGGCCGGTGGTCGCGGTGATCGGTGACGGGTCGTTCCACTACTCCATACAGGCGCTGTGGACCGCCGCGCAGCTGCGCCTGCCGCTCGTCGTCGTGGTTCCGGTCAACCAGCAGTACGCGATCCTCAAGGCGTTCGCCGACTTCAAGCAGACGCCCGGGGTACCCGGCCTCGACCTGCCCGGCCTCGACATCGCCGCCCTGGCCCGGGGCTACGGCTGCGCGACGGCGACCGTCGAGACGCCGGACCAGCTCGGCGAGGCGCTGGCCGCCGGCCTGCGGGCGGACCGCCCCACGGTGCTGCCGGTGCCGATCCGCACCGAGGTACCCGGGCTGCTCTGAGCCGCTCCGGCCCCGGGGTTCCGGAGCCGGGCGCACCCGGTGAGCGGTGGTGGCTCGGGGCGGTCCGCAGCCGCGTCAGCCGGTGGTGATTCGCAGCGGCGCGCCGGTGAGCACGTCGAGCACGGGCCGCTCCCCCAGCGGCGCGGCCAACCGGACAGTCACCGGCTCCAGCACGAGTTGGTCGGTGCAGACGCCGGTGGACCGGATCACACCGCCGCCGACCACCACCACGTCGTCACGTTCGAGCACCAGCGGGGTCGTACCGGTGTCGCAGGCGCCGAGCCCCAGCCGCACGGTCAGCGTGGCGCCGTCCACCGCGCGCAGGTCCTGGGCGCCGACCACCCCCTCCGGGGCGGGCGCCGGCGGGAGGGTCGGCTGCGGCACCGCGCCGACGGCGGCCGGGGCGACCGCGAGCCGGGCCACCCGGGCGGTCAACTCGTCGACGGTGAACAGCCACGCCGGCACCTGCGCCTCGCCACGGCTGGTGCGGACCGGCACGGTGCCCAGCTCCACCGCGGTCACGGTCAGCGGGACGCACGCGGTCTGCGGGGCGCTGCTCACCGCGCCGTCCGGCCCACCCGGTGTCGCCGGGGGCGGCGTGCCGGGATCCTTCGGGCGCCCGTCGCAGGGTGGCGGGTCCCCCTGGTCGAGCTGCCGGTACGCCTCGGCGGCGGCGACCAGCGGCACGCTGAGCGTGCCGTCCGGGAACCGGATCGTGCCGTCGGCGCGCCGGGCGGTCGGCAGTGGAATCTGGTCCCGGTACCACCCCGCCCGGAAGGCGGTTTCGGTGTCGGGGCTGAAGCCGGGTTTCCCGACCAGCACGGTGGGTTCCTGGAGCGGCACGTACCCGCTCTTCCACCGCGGGTCGGGCCGCCACGCCTCGGCGACCTGGGCGGCCCGCTCGTCGAACGCCGGCCACGTGTCGCGCGAGGGCAGGGCGACGTCCGGCTCGGAGCCGGCCGGCGCGCAACCCGCGGCGACCAGCAGGGACAGGCTCAGCAGGGTGACCATTCGACGCATACCCGCTTGGACGCGACAACGCATGCGCCGGTTCCGTCACCACTTGTTCGCCTCGACGATGCGGGTGCGCCCGGCGCGAGTGCCCCCGCACCGCCGGGAGATCAGTCCTCGCCGCCGAGATCCGTCTGGTACGCCTGCCAGAGCAGGTCCGCGCCGCGCTGCCGGTGCCGCGCGAGCGCCCACACCAGGTGCTCGGTGGCGCGGCGGAGTTCCTCGGCGGCGACGCCCGGACGCTCGGCGGCCTGCCGCAGCGCGTCGAGGGCGGCGACGATGACGCTGTGCTCCCGCACCAGGCGCGTTACGCCGTGCTGCAGCCGGGGTGCGTGGTGGAGCAGTTCCGCGTACCTGCCGGCGGGGCCCTCGGTGAGCCGGACGTGCTCGGCGAACTCCTGTCGCACCGGTCCGAGGCGGCGCAGGAGCCGCTCCCGCCAGTACGGCTCGGTGTCGAGCGCCCGACTCAACGCATGGGGGCCGGGAAGCAGGTTGGCCCGGGGTCGGCGGGCCGGTGTGGGCCGGGCCGACGTGGGGGCGACGGACGGTTGCTGGATCGGACCGGTGACCATGGGCACCTCCCAGCGCTGCTGACCGCGTACGCCGATGGTGAACCTCACCGGCCGGCCTGTCCAGGGCCGGCGCCCGCCACAGTCACCCCATCCGTCCCACCGGCACCGGCGGTCACATCCGTCCCGGCGAAGGGCCCGGAGACGACTGTGCGCCCCGGTCCGGTGGACCGGGGCGCACAGGTCAGGTGGTGGAGGTGCCGGGAATCGAACCCGGGTCCTTCGCCGCCTTGTCAGGGCTTCTCCGAGCGCAGCTCGCTGTGCCTCTACTCGGCCCCTCCGATCACGCGAGCGAGTCGGTGTGACGGGCCCAGTCGCTGATTGATCTCGCCGCACGGACCCCGCGACCGGGTCCGATTGGCCAGCCTTCTAGCTGATGCCGGCTAACTGGGTCGAAGGCGCTCCCAGGCCGACAGACTCGCTACTCGCCTCAGGCGGCGAGAGCGAAGTCAGCGCGATTGTTCTTGGCGCTTATTGGTTTCCGACGACCGATTCACGAGACGACGTCGGCTTCCTCGGCTCGCTTCCCCTGCCGCAACGTACGAAGTCGAAACCAGTCACCCCCTCGACAGGCCGCCCCTTTCGGCGGCACCGTCAAGCCTAACGCCTGCCGCAACGGGTTTCATCCCGAGCCCCCGGGACGGCGCGCCGGCCCGGACAAGGCAGACAAATCAGTCATCCATCCCCTTGCCGCGCCGGCCGGCGACCCGGGCGATCTCCCGGTCCGCGTCCCGCTTGGCGAGGTCCTGCCGCTTGTCGTACGCCTTCTTGCCCTTGGCCAGGCCGATCTCGACCTTGGCCCAGCCGTCCGAGAAGTAGACCTGCAACGGCACCAGCGTGAGCCCGCTCTCCCGGGTCTTGCCGATCAGCCGGTCGATCTCCAGCCGCTTGAGCAGCAGCTTGCGGGTACGCCGGGGCTCGTGGTTGGTCCACGTCCCCTGCGTGTACTCCGGGATGTGCATCCCGTGCAGGTACAGCTCGCCGTTGCGCTCCTGAGCGAACGCGTCGACCAGCGACGCCCGCCCGGCCCGCAGCGACTTGACCTCGGTGCCGGTCAACGCCATCCCCGCCTCGTACGTGTCGAGGATCGAGTAGTCGTGCCGGGCCTTGCGGTTGGAGGCGACGACCTTCCGTCCCTTTTCCCGTGGCATTCGGCGCCACCTCCCTTCCTGGTCGCTCCCGGCCGTCCGGAGAGCGGAGATCATGCTACCCGAACAACAAGAGCCCTTCCGCGCCGTTTATTCCGGCACGGAAGGGCCCTCGCCAGCGCGAACGAGGAGTGAGCTTACGAACCTCGAAGTCCGCGCGAACGGCGTTCGGCACCCGTACGGCGACTAGACCCGCAGGTAGAAGCGGAGGGTGACCCAGGCGGTGACGGCGCTGATCAAGCCGCCGACGGCAGCCATCGCCGGGAAGGTCAGGAAGACCTCGCCCCAGCTGACCGGCGCGAAGAGGCCCTGGAGCGCGCTGAGCGCGCCGTCGAAGAGGAAGATCTTCAGGCCGATGAGGGCGCCGAGGGCGAGCACCGAACCGATCAGACCGGCGACCACGGCCTCCAGGACGAACGGTGCCTGGATGAACCAGTTCGAGGCACCGACGAGCTTCATGACCGCGACCTCACGCCGCTTGCTGTACGCGGCGACCTGGATCGTGTTGGCGACCAGGAGCAGTGCGGCGACGGCCATCGCGATCGCCGCGAAGAGGGCGATGTTCTGGCCGGCGGTGAACAGGTTGAAGATCTTGTCCAGCACGCGGCTCTGGTCGACGACCTGGTCGACGCCCTCGACGTTGGTGTACTGGTCGCTGACCGCCGTGTACTGCTGCGGGTCGACCAGCTTGAGCCGGTACGACTCGGGCAGCACGTCGGGCTTGACGGCGCTCAGCAGGTCGGGCGAATCGCGGAACATCTCCTGGAAGCGCTTGTACGCCTCGTCCTTGGTGACGAGGGTGACCTCCTGGACCAGCGGGTCGGCGTCGAGCTTGGCCTGGATGTCCGCCTTCTGCTGATCGGTCACCTCGTTGTCGAGGAAGATGGAGACCTCGATCTTCTCGAAGTACAGCTCCTTCATGTCGGCGACCTTGGTGTAGATAAGACCGCTGGCACCGAGCATGGTCAGCGAGACCGCCATCGTGATGATCATCGCGATGGTCATGGTCACGTTGCGCCACAGTCCGACCAGTACCTCGGACAGGACGTATTTCACGCGCATCGGGGATTCCTCCGGGTCTCCGGCATGTCTTCGTCGTCAGGCGGGGTGGAGCGCCGGCTCACCCGTAGACGCCGCGGGCCTGGTCACGCACGATCCGGCCGCTCTCGATCTCGACGACCCGGCGGCGCATCTGGTTCACGATGTTGGAGTCGTGGGTGACCATGACCACGGTCGTGCCGGTGCGGTTGATCCGGTCCAACAGGCGCATGATCTCGATCGAGGTGTCGGGGTCGAGGTTCCCCGTCGGCTCGTCCGCCAGCAGGATCAGCGGACGGTTCACGAACGCCCGGGCGACGGCCACCCGCTGCTGCTCACCACCGGAGAGCTCATGCGGGTACCGGTGCTCCTTGCCACCGAGCCCGACCAGCTCCAGCACCTCGGGCACGACCCGGCGGGCGACCGCCTTGGTCTTGCCGATCACCTCGAGGGCGAACGCCACGTTCTCGTACGCGGTGCGGTTCGGCAGGAGACGGAAGTCCTGGAAGACGCAGCCGATCGAGCGCCGGAAGTGCGGTCGCTTCCAGGAGCGCATCGACGTCACGTCCTTGCCGTTCACGACGACCCGACCCTTGTTGGGGCTGACCTCGTGGAGCAGCATCTTGATGATCGTGGACTTGCCGGAGCCGGATGGGCCGATGAAGAAGACGAACTCGCCCTTCTCGATCGAGACGGACACGTTGTCGAGCGAAGGCCGGGACGCCTTCGGGTACGTCTTCGTCACTTGCTCAAGCTGAATCACGGGTGGTGAGTCTACGCGGTGTAACCGGAGAGCCAAGTCCCACGCCCCACGGTTGCGGGACGAGTCATCGATTAACTGGGGATCGTGGACATCGACGACGCGCTGCGCCCACGATCGGTCACGCGCTGTCGCCGGCGAGCTGCTGCTGCTTGCGCCAGCGGATGCCCGCCTCGATGAAGGCGTCCAGTTCGCCGTCGAACACCGACGACGGGTTGCCGGTCTCCTGCTCGGTTCGGAGATCCTTCACCATCTGATACGGGTGCAGGACGTACGAGCGCATCTGGTCACCCCAGGAGCCGGCGGCGTCCGTCTTCAGGCCCTGGAGCTTGGCCTGCTCCTCCTGACGCTTACGCTCCAGCAGCCGGGCCTGGAGGACGCGCAGCGCGGACGCCTTGTTCTGAAGTTGGGACTTCTCGTTCTGGCAGGTGACCACGATGCCGGTCGGGATGTGGGTGATCCGGACCGCCGAGTCGGTCGTGTTGACGCTCTGCCCGCCCGGGCCGGACGACCGGTACACGTCGATCCGCATCTCGTTCTCGGGGATGTCGATGTGGTCGGTCTGCTCCACCACCGGCAGCACCTCGACGCCGGCGAAGCTGGTCTGCCGGCGGCCCTGGTTGTCGAACGGGCTGATCCGGACCAGCCGGTGGGTACCCGACTCCACGCTGAGCGTCCCGTACGCGTACGGCACCTTGACCGTGAAGGTGGCCGACTTGAGGCCCGCCTCCTCGGCGTACGAGGTCTCGTAGACCTCGGTCGGGTAGCCGTGCCGCTCGGCCCAGCGCAGGTACATGCGGAGCAGCATCTCGGCGAAGTCCGCCGCGTCCACGCCACCGGCGCCGGCCCGGATGGCGACCAGCGCCTCCCGGGAGTCGTACTCGCCGGAGAGCAGGGTGCGGACCTCCATCTCCTCGATGGCCTTGGACAGCCCGGTGATCTCCGACTCGACCTCGGAGAGGACACCCGGGTCGGACTCGGCCTCGGCCAGCTCCAGCAGCACCTGGGCGTCGTCGAGGCGGGAGCGGAGGCCGGAGAGCTTGCTGATCTCGCCGTTGACGTACGACAACTGGGAGGTGACCTCCTGTGCCTTGGCCTGGTCGTCCCACAGGTCGGGGGCGGAGGCCTCCTCCTCCAGGCGAGCCTTGTCCGCCCGCAGCTTGTCGATGTCGAGCACCGACTCGATGTTGCGCAGGGTGGCGTCGAGGTCCTTGAGCTGTTCGGCGTAGTCGGCAGCGGTCACGACAGACAAGCGTACTGCGTCACCCGACCGGGGCGGACTTCAGCCAGGAGAGCGCGGCCTTGTGGTAGGCGACGGCGAACTCCAGCGCGCTGGCGTCGTACGGGTCGCCTTCCTTCTTCGCGCTCTTGACCTGCTCCCGGACCCGCGCCAGGGCTTCGGTGTGGTACTCGTTCGCGGCGGCCTGGAGGCTCTTGAGCTGGCTGGCCGAATGCAGGTTGCCGAAGGCGATCCGCAGGGCGATCGGGTTGCGGATGGTGTCCCGGCCCGGGTCCTCCGCCAGCCACTTGGAGAACGTCCGCTTGCCGGACGCCGTGATCGCGTACGGCTGACTCATCCGCGGCCCCGGCTTGCCCAGCCGGACCAGTCCCTTCTCGGCCAGGACGGGCAGTTCGCGGTAGACCTGGCTGCGGGTCATCGACCAGTACGGCGCCAGCCGGCGCTCGGCGGCGGCCATCAACTGGCCACCTGTCATGGGGCCCTCATGGAGCAGCCCGAGCAGGGCCGCCGCCGTGGGGTTGACTCCGGAATCCGCCATGCCCCTCACGCTGCCACTTTGCCGACGTGGCGTCCAGGATTTCACAGTTTCGCCACCCGTTGGGACTTCCTATGTGCACTGTCGGCCGGCGACAGTGCGCAGGGTCGCCACCGGTGGCATCCGCTGTCCCACCCGTCTCGGGTGTTAAGAAGGGGCCCCTGCTCTACACGAGGCGTTAAGAAGGGGCCCCTCCTTGCAACTCATCCCATGTGGGGGTAGGTGTGGTCGGTCGGCGGGACGAAGGTCTCCTTGATGGTCCGGGGCGACATCCACCGGATGAGGTTGTGCCAGGAGCCGGCCTTGTCGTTGGTGCCGCTGGCCCGGGCGCCGCCGAAGGGCTGCTGCCCGACCACCGCGCCGGTCGGCTTGTCGTTGATGTAGAAGTTGCCGGCCGCGTACCGCATCTTCTCCGCCACCGCGTCGACCACCTGGCGGTCGGTCGCGAAGATCGACCCGGTCAGGGCGTACGGCGCGATCGACTCGGCCTGGGCGACCACCTCGTCGAAGCGACCGTCGTCGAAGACGTGCACGCCGAGGATCGGACCGAAGTACTCGGTGGTGAACGTCTCGTGGGCCGGGTCGCTGCACTCGAAGAGGGTGGGCCGGACGAAGTACCCGACGGAGTCGTCGGCGGTGCCGCCGGCGAGGATCCGGCAGGTGTCGTCGTCCGAGATCAGCTCCAGCGCCGCGGTGTGCCGGGAGAACGCCTTGTTGTCGATGACGGCCCCGCCGAAGTTGCGGAAGTCGGTCACGTCGCCGTAGGCGAGGCCCTCCGCGGTGGCGGCGAGCCGGTCGCGCAGGCCACCCTCCCAGATCGACCGGGGAACGTACGCGCGGGAGGCGGCCGAGCACTTCTGGCCCTGGTACTCGTAGGCACCCCGGATCAGGGCGGTGTGCAGCGCGTCCACGTCGGCGCTGGAGTGGGCGACCACGAAGTCCTTGCCGCCGGTCTCACCGACCAGCCGCGGGTACCCCCGGTAGCGGGCGATGTTCTCCCCGACGGTCCGCCACAGGTGCTGGAACACCTTGGTCGAGCCGGTGAAGTGGATGCCGGCCAGGTCCGGGTCGGCGAGCACGACGTCGGAGACCTCCTCACCCCGCCCGGTGACCATGTTGATCACGCCCGGGGGCAGCCCGGCCGCCTCGAACAGGCGCATGGTGAAGTGCGCCGCGAACTGCTGCGTGGGGCCCGGCTTCCAGACCACGGTGTTGCCCAGCAGGGCCGGCGCCGAGGGCAGGTTGCCGGCGATCGCGGTGAAGTTGAACGGGGTGATCGCGTAGACGAAGCCTTCGAGGGGCCGGTGGTCGAACCGGTTCCACACGCCGGGGGACGACATCGGCTGCTCGGCGAGGAGCTTGCGGGCGAAGTGCACATTGAACCGGAGGAAGTCGATGAACTCGCAGGCCGAGTCGATCTCGGCCTGGACCACGGTCTTCGACTGGCCGAGCATCGTGGCGGCGTTCAGCGTGTCCCGCCAGGGGCCGGCCAGCAGCTCGGCGGCCCGCAGGAAGATCGCGGCCCGCTCCTCGAACGGCAGGGCCCGCCACATCGGTGCCGCGTCCTTCGCGGCCTTCACGGCGGCGCGGGCGTCGTCGTGGGTGGCGTGGGCGGTGACGCCGAGCACGTGCGCGTGCCGGTGCGGCTGCACGACGTCGATCGATTTGCCGCTGGCCATGCGCTGCTCACCGGCGATGGTCATCGGCAGGTCGATCCGCTCGGCGGCCAGCTCGGTCAGCCGCCGCTGGAGCCGCTCCCGGTCGGCGCTCCCCGGCTCGTAGGTGCGTACCGGCTCGTTGCGCGGCTCGGGTACGGAGAACACGGCGTCCATCACAGGCTCCTGTGCGATCTCGACAGCGGTGGCGAAATCGGACCCGCGGGCACCGGCCGGACGACCGGGTGCCGGGCGCCGGACGGCAGAGCCGGTCACGGCGGCGGGACCTCGGCCGATTCTCCCACGGCGGGCGCCCCGCCCCATCACCACCGCCCGGCCTCCGCAGGCTGGTCGACGCGCCCTCGGAGCCGTCGGCCGTGGGCGCGTACCCTGGGTGACCGGTGAACGCCGGCCCCGCTGGAGGCCGGGTGTCCGTCGAAGGGAAGACGATGACCAAGCAGCCCGGCGGCTCCTCCGCCGCGGAGTCGGAGCAGCCGAGCCCGGTCACCGACGAGGCACCCGTGACCCCGGACCGGCCGGAGACGGCCCCCGACGACGGCTCGCCCGGTCCGCCGCCCGCTCCCGGAGCGCCCGCCCTGGCGCTGCTGGCCCTCGGCTGGCTGGCCGCGATGCTCTGGTCGACCCGCGAGGCGATCCACTCGGCGGCCGCCGGCGTCACCGCGATCAGCCTCTCCGCCTTCGCACTTCCCGGCGTGATCTCGGCCGCGCTGGTCGCCGGGGCCGCCTTCGCGCTGTTCGGCGTGGACCTGCTCGCCCGGCGGGGCCGGGAGCGGGCCACCCTCCGCTTCGTGGCGGCGGTCGCCACCGGCCTGCTGGTCGGGCTGGCCGCCGCGTTCGCCGTCAACCTGACGTACGCCGACAACGCCACCACCAACGTGATCGCCGGCACGACCGCCGCGGCCGCGATCATCGGCGGGGCCGTCGCCGGTGCCCGCACCGCGCCGGTGGTCGGCGCGGTCGTGGCCGCCGCGCTCGGCACGCTGATCTTCGTGGTGGCGTTCAGCCGGGCCCGGGACCCGCTCTTCGACCTCTTCGGCGCGGGCGAGACGCAGGAGTCACTGCTCAACGCGGCCACGTGGGTCTCCCGGACCGAGTCCCTGCTCGCCGGCCTGGTGGCCGGGCTGCTCGCCTTCGGCTACCTCACCTGGGCCCGGCGCCGGACCGCCCGGCGGGATCCGGCCGCGCCCGCCCTGCGCTGGCCGGCGTACCTGCTCGCCGGCGCCGGCCCCGGCCTGCTGCTGCTCGTCGCCGAGGTGATCCTCCGCACCGGCGGCCGGAAGCTGCTCGACCTGGCGAGCGCGCTGAGCGAGGCGGACGCCGTGGCGCAGACCTCGCTGGGCACCTCACGCGTGGACAACGCCATCTGGGTGCTCTTCGTGGGCGCGCTGACCGCGATGGTCGCCTTCGGCCGCACGCTCGGGCCGGCGCCGCGCGACGAGGACGAGACCGAGCCGGCCGACTGAGGTCACGCCGGCACCCGGCCGTCAGCCGGCGTCGAGGAGCTGGTCCAGCTCGGAGGCGTCGTACCACTCCAGCTCGTGGTCCTCGGCACCGTCGACCGTGAACTGGGCGTCGGGGTCGCCGGCGAGCGCCTCGGTCACCACCTCGGCCGCCGCGGCGACGTCCTCGACCGCGTCCGTCCCGTCGACGTGGATCGCGGCCACCGCCGACACCGGTACCGCCCGGGTCAGCTCCACCGTGCTGGACCCGAGGTCACCGCCACCGCGCCCGACCAGGGCGGCCGGCACGTCCGCCGACACGACGACGCGGCGGCGGGGCGCGGCCGGATCGGCTCGGAGCAGCTGCAACGCGTCCTGGGCGGCGCGGGTGAAGGCGACGTACTCCAACTCCTCCTCGTCGCCCTCCGCGTACCACTCCCGCAGCGCCGGGGTGACCGCGTGCGCGGACGCCGCCGGCAGGCCGTCGGCGCGCAGCAGGGTCAGCATCGGGACGGTCGCCGGCACGTACACCCGGACAAGCTCGTCGGTCACCGCTCGTCTCCCCTGCTCAGGTCCTCCACCGGCGGGTGCCGGCCCGGGCGCCGATCATGCCGTACGCCGTGACCGTCATACACCTCGCACCCGCGAACGTGGAAGTTCTCCACCGCAGTGTCCTCCGGCGAGTTCGTGAGCGCTCGGGGATCCGTCCCTGGGCGGGGTCAGGCGGTGGTGGCAAACTGAACCAAACGCCGTCAACCGAGGGAGTCTCCGTGGCGGAGCCCAGGTTCCTGCTCCTGTCCGACGTGGCCACCGAGTTGAACGTGTCGGATTCGCAGGTCTACCACATGGTGCGCAGCGGCGAACTGCCCGCGATCAAGATCGGTGGGCGCGGCCAGTGGCGCGTCGAGCGCGCGCGGCTGGAGGAGTACATCGAGCGGAAGTACGCGGAGACCGCCGAGTGGGTGCGCGGCAACCCGCTCGCCGACCGCGACCCGGAGTGAGCCGGCGAGTGCGGCGAGGCATTGACCCTGGGCTCTCTCATACCCGAGAATGACGTCAGTCGGAGGCAAACGAAGGCAAACGTAAGAACAACGGGAGATCATGATGGCCGACTCGCGCCGCCCCGGTCCGGTCCGACCTCCCGTCCGGCTCCGCCCGGCCCCGTCCTTCGACCCGCCCTGTGTCGAGGACGACCCGGCCGGCTGGCCGGTCCACGGTCAACTCGCGCTCGACCTGTTCGAGGCGGCCCGGCGCGGGACGGCCCGCCCGCCGGACCGGCGTCGCCGGCCCGGCCCCGCGCCCGGACGGCCGGGCCGTCCGGTGCCGCCCGGCGCCCTGGTCACCGCCACTGCCGAGGCGTCCCGGGCCGCCCACCGCTTCGTCGCCACCTGCCTGGAGGTCGTCAACGGTTACCGGCCACCCGGCCAGCTCCGGCCGTTGCTCGACCCGGCCCGGGCAGCCGACCTGCTGCCCGAGGTGGGCCGGGCGACCGGTCGCTCCGGTCCGGCGCGCCGCCGGTCCACCCGCCCGTTGGTGCACCTGCGCCGGCTGCGGGTGTGCGAGCCACGAGGCGGGGCGGTCGAGGCGGCCGCGGTGCTGGCCGGGCCGGCGGGCCGGGTGTGGGCGATGGCGTTCCGCCTCGAACACCGCCGCGGCACCTGGCTGTGCACCGCCCTCCAGGTCCTCTGACCGGGGGCCGGCGCGAACCGCGGCGACCGCCCGCGCGACCCGCACCGGGCCGACCGAACCACAGCGACGCCCGCGCGCCCGGAGACGGATCGGGCCGCGGCCCCCGGAGGGACCGCGGCCCGGATCGAAGCGGACCGGCGGGCGGGCCCGCCGGAATCACCGTCAGGCGCCGCCGTTGGGCGCGCCGTGGCAGCGCTTGTACTTGCGGCCGGAGCCGCACGGGCACGGTGCGTTGCGGGACGGACCGTTGCCGGCCTCCGCCTGCCCCGGTGCCGCCCGGCGAGCGGCACCGGCCGGGACGACCGGCCCGCGCAACCCGCTCGCCGGCCGCTGGGGAGCCGTCGGGGCCGTCCGCCCGGGGGCCGCCGGAGCGGCCGGAGCGGGCCGGCCCGCCGTCGGCGCGGCCTCGTCGGGAGTCTCCAGAGCCACGGCACCGGCGCCCGCCTCGCCGTCCAGGGTCGGCGCGGAGTACTGGAGACCCTGCTGCTGCGGCGCGCGGCCCAGGCCCTTGGCCCGGATCTCGACCGGCTTCTCCAGCAACTGCACCTCGTCGGCGGCCGGCTCCGGCTCCTGGACCTGCACGTCCAGGTTGTAGAGGAAGCCGACCGTCTCCTCCTTGATGCCGTCCATCATGGTGGCGAACATGTCGAAGCCCTCGCGCTGGTACTCCACCACCGGGTCGCGCTGGGCGTACGCCCGGAGGCTGATGCCCTCCTGGAGGTAGTCCATCTCGTAGAGGTGCTCGCGCCACTTCCGGTCGATCACCTGGAGCAGGACCATGCGCTCCAGCTGACGCGTGCCGTCCTCGCCGAGCTGCTCCTCGCGCCGGTCGTAGGCGGCGTGCGCGTCCTCCTTGAGGCGGCTGAGCAGGAAGTCGACGTCGATGCTGGCCCGCGAGCCGCCGGCCTCCTCCTCCAGCTCCTCGATGGTGATCCCCACCGGGTAGAGCTGCTTGAGGTTGGACCAGAGCTGCTCCAGGTCCCAGTCCTCCGCGTACCCCTCGGCCGTGGCACCCCGCACGTACGCCTCGACGACGTCGTCGATCATGTTGCGGACCTGGTCGGACAGGTCCTCGCCGTTGAGCACGCGCAGCCGCTCGGCGTAGATCACCTGGCGCTGCTTGTTGAGCACCTCGTCGTACTTGAGGACGTTCTTGCGGATCTCGGCGTTCTGGGCCTCGATCTGCGCCTGGGCGCTCTTGATCTGGCGGGTGACCATCTTCGACTCGATGGGCACGTCCTCGGGGATGTTGAAGCGCTCCATGACGGCCTCGACCGCCCCGGAGCGGAACCGCTTCATCAGCTCGTCCTGGAGGGAGAGGTAGAAGCGGGACTCACCCGGGTCGCCCTGCCGGCCCGACCGGCCGCGCAGCTGGTTGTCGATGCGCCGCGACTCGTGCCGCTCGGTGCCCAGCACGTAGAGACCGCCGGCGCCGGCGACCTCCTCCGCCTCGGCTTCGCAGGCCTGCTTCCACTTGGGCAGGACCTCCTCCAGCGCCTTGGCGTACTCCTCCTCGTGCTCGATCGGGTCGAGCCCGCGCTGGCGGAGTTCGCTCGCGGCGAGGAACTCGGCGTTGCCGCCGAGGAGGATGTCGGTGCCACGGCCGGCCATGTTGGTGGCGACGGTCACCGCGCCCTTGCGGCCGGCCTGGGCGACGATCTCCGCCTCGCGGGCGTGGAACTTGGCGTTCAGCACCGAGTGCGGGATGCCGCGGCGGCGCAGGAGCTGGGAGAGGATCTCGGAATTCTCCACCGAGACCGTGCCGACCAGCACCGGCTGGCCGGCGTGGTGCCGCTCGGCGATGTCCTCCACGACCGCGTTGAACTTGGCCTTCTCGGTCTTGTAGATGACGTCGGGGCGGTCCTCCCGGACCATCGGCCGGTGGGTCGGGATGGTCACGACGCCGACCTTGTAGACCTTGTTGAACTCACCCGCCTCGGTCTGGGCGGTGCCGGTCATGCCGGAGAGCTTCTCGTACAGGCGGAAGTAGTTCTGGAGGGTGATCGTGGCGAGGGTCTGGTTCTCCTGCTTGATCTCCACCCCCTCCTTGGCCTCGATCGCCTGGTGCATGCCCTCGTTGTAGCGGCGCCCGTGGAGGATGCGGCCGGTGAACTCGTCGACGATCAGGACCTCGCCCTCGGAGACGATGTAGTCCTTGTCGCGCTTGTAGAGCTCCTTGGCCTTGATCGCGTTGTTCAGGTAGCCGACGAGCGGGGTGTTGACCGACTCGTACAGGTTGTCGATGCCGAGCCGGTCCTCGACCTTGGCGACGCCGCGCTCGGTCACCGCGATCGTCCGCTTGGCGTAGTCGACCTCGTAGTCGCCCTCGCCGTCCTTGCCGGGCTGGAGCCGGGCGACGACGGCGGCGAACTCGCCGTACCACCGGGCGGAGTGCTCGGCCGGACCGGAGATGATCAGCGGGGTGCGGGCCTCGTCGATGAGGATCGAGTCGACCTCGTCGACGACCGCGAAGTTGTGCCCACGCTGGACCAGCTCGTCCTTCGACCAGGCCATGTTGTCGCGCAGGTAGTCGAAACCGAACTCGTTGTTGGTGCCGTACGTGATGTCGCACTCGTACGCGGCCCGGTGCTCGGCGGCGGGCCGGTTGGGCAGCACCACGCCGACGGTGAGGCCGAGGAACTCATGTACCCGGCCCATCCAGGCGGCGTCGCGCTGGGCCAGGTAGTCGTTGACGGTGATCACGTGCACGCCCTTGCCGGAGAGCGCGTTGAGGTAGACCGGCATGACCGAGGTCAGGGTCTTGCCCTCACCGGTCTTCATCTCGGCGATGTTGCCGAAGTGCAGCGCGGCGCCACCCATCACCTGGACGTCGTACGGGCGCTGGCCGAGGACGCGGGCGGCCGCCTCCCGGCAGACCGCGAACGCCTCGGGCAGCAGGTCGTCGAGGGTCTCGCCGTCGGCCAGCCGGTCCTTGAACTGCTCGGTCATCCCCCGCAGCTCGTCGTCCGTGAGGTTGACGTAGTCGTCCTCGATCGAGTTGACGGCGGCCGCGATGGCCTTGAGCCGACGCAGCATGCGGCCCTCGCCAGCGCGGAGGACCCTTTCCAGAATCGACACGGATCAACGCTCCCCTAGACGGTCTCGAACCATCGTAGGCGCTCCATCGGCGCGATGGTCACTGGTGGCGGTGGTCCGAACGGGCGAAACCGACATAAGGGTCGGTTGGGTCGCGAGTGGCGCGATATCCGGTTACGCCGTGGGCGAAAGATCCGGCACGATGGCACGGGTGGAGCCCGTCGAGATCACCGAGGCCGGCCTGCTGCTGCGACCGTGGCGCGCCGCCGACGCCGGCGCCGTGCACCGGGCCTGCCAGGACCCGGACATCCAGCGCTGGACGACCGTTCCCCGCCCGTACCTGCCGGAACACGCCCGCGGGTTCGTCACCGAGTTCTCCACCCGGCAGTGGGAGAGCGGCACCGGAGCGCCGTTCGCGGTCTGCGACCCGGCGACCGGCGAGTTGCTCGGCGCCTGCGGGCTCGTCACGATCGACCGGACCGCCCACCAGGCCAGCGAGATCGGCTACTGGACCGCACCCTGGGCGCGCGGGCGCGGGGTCGCCGTCCGTGCCGCCCGGGCCCTCGCCCGGTGGTCGTTCGACGAGCTGAAGCTGCGCCGACTGCTCTGGGGGGCGCTCGTCGGCAACCACGCCTCCCGGCTCGTCGCGCTCCGGACCGGGTTCCAGATCGAGGGCCGACTCCGCGCCGCCGACCCCGAGTACGGCACCCACGAGTGGTTCGGCTCCCTGCTGCCCGGTGAGGTGCCCGCACCGGACGAGGTCGGGCCGGCCGGCCCGGGCACGCTCGACGCCCGCCGGGCCACCGTCTTCGGCCGGCCCCAGCCGGTCCTGTTCGCCACGGCGGGCGAGGGCGAGGTGCGGCTGCGCCCGATGGAGGCACGGGACGTCGACGCCATCGTGGTCACCTGCCGTGACGCCGACACGATCCGCTGGACCACCGTCCCCGACCCCTACGACCGTCCCGACGCCGAGGACTACCTGGCGTACGCCCGGCAGGCATGGGCGGCCGGCACGAGCGCCTGCTACGCGATCGCCGGCGCCGACGACCGGTTCGCCGGCGCGATCGACCTGCGGCTCTCCGCCGCCGACCCGCTCCAGGCCAGCGTCGGCTTCATGACCGCTCCGCACGCCCGGGGCCGCGGCTACCTGCCCGCCGCGCTGGCCGCGCTGGCCGCCTGGGGCTTCACCACGCTGGGCCTGGCGCGGATCGAGTGGCGGGCCAACGTCGGCAACACCGCGTCCCGGCGGGCCGCCGAGAAGGCCGGCTTCACCGTCGAGGGCACGGCCCGCGCGGCGCTGAACCACCGTGGCACCCGCACCGACGCGTGGGTCGGCGCGCTGCTCGCCGAGGACCTGGCATGACCCCCGAGACCATCGAGGCGTACGGGGTGCGGCTGCGCCTGTTCCGCCCCGAGGACGCCGCCGACACCGCCGCCGCCTGCGCGGACCCGCAGACGCAACGGTTCATCTCCGGCCTGCCCTCGCCGTACACCGAGGCGGACGCCCGCTGGTGGATCACCGAGGGCGCGCCGGCGGCCTGGGCCACCGGCGGCGCCGCGTACGCGATCGCGGACCGGACCAGCGACCGGCTGCTCGGCGGAATCGGGTTGAGCAACCCCGTCCCGACCCGCAACCAGGCGGAGATCGGCTACTGGGTCGCCCCCTGGGCGCGGGGCCGGGGGGTCGCCACCGCCGCGACCCGCGCGCTCGCCGACCGGGCGTTCGCCACCGGAACCGCCCGGCTGGAACTGCTCACCAGCGGCGAGAACGTCGGCAGCCAGCGGGTGGCGCTGGCGGCCGGCTTCCGGCACGAGGGCGTACGCCGGGACGCGAACCCCACCCGCGGCGGCGGGCGACACGACCTGCTGGCGTGGGTACGCCTCGCCGACGACCCGACGGGCCCCACGCCGCGGCTGCTGCCCGACCTGCCCGACGGCCGGCTCACCGACGGCACGGTGACGTTGCGCCCACTCGGCCCGCACGACGCGGACCTCATGTACGCCCTGCACACCCGCCCCGAGGTGGTGGCGAACCAGGCGCCCCCGGTGCCGCCGACCCGCGCGGCGGTCGACCGGCGCTGTGCGCTGTCCGGCAGCGCCTGGCTCACCGGCAGCATCGCCCGGATGCTGATCCTCGACGCCGCCACCGGGGACCCGGCCGGCAGCACCGGGCTGTCGTACGACGACGCGGCCGGGGAGGGCACCGTCGGGTACGCGCTGTTGCCGGCGTGGCGCGGACGCGGGTACGCCACCCGGACGGTCCGGCTGCTCGCCGGATGGGCGTTCGGCACCGTGGGGATGGCCCGGCTGTCCGCCACGACCCTGACCGACAACACCGCGTCGCAGCGGGTGCTGGAGAGGGTGGGCTTCCGCCGGGAGGGACTGATCCGCGGCGCGGTCCCGGGGCTCGACGGCGCCCGGATCGACGACGCGGTCTACGGGCTCCTGCCCGAGGATCTGACCGACTGACGGCCGGCCGGGGCCGGATCGGTCCTCCCGACCCGGCCCCCGGCACGCGCCGGCTCAGATGTCCAGGGAGATGATCCCGTAGTCGTAGGCGTGCCGCCGGTAGACGACGCTGGGCCGACCGGACTCCTTGTCCTGGAACAGGTAGAAGTCGTGCCCGACCAGTTCCATCTGGAACAGGGCGTCGTCGACGGTCATCGGCTCGGCGGGGTGCACCTTCTCCCGCGCGATGTGCCAGGGCTGGTCGTCGTACTCCTCCTCGACCCGTTCCGCGACGGCGGTGGCCGTACCGGCGGAGGCGCCGTCGCCGTTGAGCGACGAGGCGACGAGGTCGGTGACCGGCAGGCCGGCGGTGGCGGCCGCGACGGAGATGGGTGCGTGCCGGCCCCGGTGGACCCGGCGGCGGTCGGCTGCCCGGCGCAGCCGGGTGTCGAGCTTGGCGATGGCCGAGTCCAGCGCGCTGTAGAAGTCGTTCGTGCAGGCCTCGGCCCGGATCACCGGGCCCCGGGACACGCAGGTGATCTCCACCCGCTGGCAGTGGTCCGACTGGCGCGGATTGCGCTCGTGGAACAACTCGACATCGACACGGATAAGCTTGTGGTCGTAGCGTTCGATTTTTGCGAGTTTCTCCGCTACGTGCACCCGGTAATGGTCCGGCACTTCGACATTTCGGCCCTTGACCACGATGTCCACGTGACCTCCCTCGATCGGACGGTCGTTCGATGCGTTACCCGGTCGCGCGTCCTCGGGGCGGCCCCACTCGGCGTCGACCGGTCAGTACGGCTACGCCTCCTCTCACCACCGGGAGTGGATGGGAAGCCTCCTACCCCCGACAGCAGAACGCTAACTCCTGTTCGCCCGGCAGTCACCCCTGGTTGCCGAGACCGCCCAGGAATTTTCACAGCTCATACACCAACGGGTGAAACGGAAACACGAACGGTTACACCGGAGCGCGCTTCTCCGTCGCGGCGAGCACGGCCGCGACGGCCGGTGAGCTACCGGTCGCGCTCAGCGCACGGCTGACCGCGGCGAGAGTGGAGCCGGTCGTCACGATGTCGTCCAGCACGACAACCGCCGCGCCCGCCGGGACCGGCGCCCGGCGGTCCCGCACCCGGAAGGCCGACTCGGCCGCCGCGGCGCGGCCGGCGCTGTCCAGCGTCACCGAGTCGGGGCGGGGCAGCGCGCGTACCGCCCGGCGGACCTCGACCGGCCAGCCGGCCCGGCGCAGCCGGCCCGCACAGTGCCGGGCCAGCCGGCCCAGGTGGTCCCCGTAGCGTGCGCGGGCCGCCGCCGCGGTGTCCGGCACCGGCACCAGCAGCACCGGGCGTACGTCGCCGACCGCGACGGCCACCACCTCGGCGAGCAGCGCGCCGAGCGGCCGGGCCAGCCCGTGGCGGCCGTGGTCCTTGTACGCCAGCAGCACCTCCCGCAGCGGGCCGGCGTACGGGCCGAGCGCGACGCAGGGCGGCAGACCGGCCGGTGCGGGCGTCGGGCGCACCGGGCGGGGGCGCAGGCCGTCGAGCGCGGCGACGCAGCCGGCGCACACGCCGCCCCGCAGCCCCGCACGGCGTTCCCGGCATCCGGCGCACTCCACCGGCAGCACCAGGTCGCCCAGGTCCGCGACGAGCCGGCCGACGTCCCGCACGGCGATCAGTACAGGAAGAAGGGGGCGGTCGGGTTGCCGGCCCGGACACCGGCCGCTTCCTGCACCTGCTCCCGCTGGATCCGCTCGAAGGGGACGCCACGGTAGGCCACACTGTTGGCCTCGTACATCACCTTGCCGCTGAACTGGGCCGCCGGGTTGGCCGGGTACGCCGACAGGTGCGTCACGGCGGCCCCGGTGGAGTCCCGCAACGCGCTCTCCCGGGCGCCGTCCACGCTGATCTCGTAGATCGCCGGCTGGCCCGCCGACCCACCCACCACCAGGCTGTTCTCGCCGTACCAGTCGACGGCCGAGAGGTTGGTGAGCGAGGTGAACAACCGGCGGGGAGACCCGGCGTCGAGCACGCCGCCGTCGTGGTTCAGTGCCAGCACGTACAGGCCACCGTTCACGATCACCGCGAGCCGGTGACCGTCCGGGGAGGCGGCCACCGCCGTCACGTCCCCCGCGACACCCAACGGCACCGGGCTCAGCCTGGCCTGGGCGTCGAAGCGGAACAGCCGCTTGTCGGCGACGACCAGGCCGGACGGCGGATCGGCCGAGCGCAGCCAGACCGGCCGCCCCATCGTGCCGAAGCCCGTGCCCCGGCTGCGGGTGAAGGTGGTCACCGGCTCGGCGCCGACCCCCACCGACAGGTGCTGCCGGCTGTTCTCGCTCGTCACCACGAGCGCGGCGAGGATGCCCCGTTCGTGGCGGCTGAGCCCGGCCGCGACCACCCGGGTGTTCGCCGGCGCGGCCACCGGCACCGGGCCGCTCGGCTCGCCCGGGTACGCGAGGGAGTGGACCGCGCCCTCGTAGACGCAGAACCGCTGCGGGGCGTCGTCAACGGAGTGGGCCGGGAACGCCCGGCGACGCTGCGCGACGTCCTCGATGGTCAACCGGGACTGATTGTTGATCTTCAGGTCGACCGGACCTTCCAGTTCCGGAAGCGACCACGCGAGCTGGGTACCCAACTGATCGAGCTGGGTGCGGTCGGCACCGGACATGTTCAGGTTGACCTCCCAGCGGCCGTCCGTCCGGGTGGCGTTGTTGATCAACTCGGTGCGGTCCGGTAGGAGGCTGACACCCTTGCGCAGCCAGTCCGAGGGGCCACCGGTGAGCCACCGCACCACCTCGCTGACCAGCCGGTCCCTGGGCACGGCCAGGGGCAGGTAGCGCTCGTCGGGCACCAGGCGACTGCGGTCCGAACTCCAGAAGTAGACCGGCCGGGGCGAGTAGTAGCGCTCCAGCGCCTCGACGCTGAGCAGGAGCACGGCCGGCGGGTCGACCACGTACCAGTCCGTCTCGATGCCGGAGTCCTGCACGGTCGGGCGCAGCCCGAACTCGTACGACGTCGCGGTCACCTCCGGCGGTTCCAGGACGCCGTCGGCCCGCAACTGCCCGACCTGCTGGACCCGCAGCGTGACCCGGCTCTGGTCGGGCGAGGTGACGATCCGTGGGGGCGCGATCAGCCGGACGACGGTCAGCGAGACCGCGCTGCCCTGCTTCTCCTTGAGACGGGCCCGGTCGGCGCTGTCGACGAACTGGCGGACCCGGTCGTACGACCCGTCCGGCTCACCGGCCGCCGCGGAGAGGAAGTTGAGGACGAACTCCTCCGGGCTGTCGCTGGCGGTCCGGGTCGGCGGCTCGACCCGGCCGCCGCTGCTGGCACCCGCCTCCGCCGCCGGACCCGGCCCTTCGACGCGGACCTCCGTGTTCGCCGGGATGCCGCAGCCGACCGGACCGAGCAGCAGCACGGCGAGCAGGCCGCCCAGAACCTGTCGCCGGCTCACGGCCGCGACTCCGCGCGCTCCACCGCCGGCGCCGGCCCGACCGCCAACGCGCCCGCGGTGCCCGGGCCGATGGCCAGCAGGCCACCGTCGCGGGGGCCGCCGAACGGCAGCGACGCGTCGGCGGGGACGAGCCGGAGCGGCGAGGTGGTCAGGCGGTCACCGGCACGAGCCGGCAGGGTGAGGCGGAACTGCGCACCCTGGCCCGGCGCCCCCCACGCCTCGAGCCACCCGCCGTGCAGCCGGGCGTCCTCCAGGCTGATCGACAGGCCGAGCCCGGTGCCGCCGGTCTGCCGGGCGCGGGACGGGTCGGCCCGCCAGAACCGGTTGAAGACCAGCTTCTCCTCGCCCGGCTTGAGGCCGACCCCGTGGTCGCGCACGGTGAGCGCCACCGCCGTGTCGTCCATGCCGAGGGTGATCCGCACCGGCTTGCCCTCGCCGTGCTCCACGGCGTTGCCGACCAGGTTGCGCAGCACCCGCTCGACGCGTCGCGGGTCGATCTCGGCGATCACCGGACCGCTCGGCACGTCCAGCTCGATCGTGACCCCGACCCGTTCGGCGAGGCAGGACAACCGGTCGGCGACGCGGTGCACCACCGGCACCAGGTCGGTCGGCTCGGCGTCGAGAGCGGCGAAGCCGGCGTCGAAGCGGCTGATCTCCAGCAGGTCGGTCAGCAGCTCCTCGAACCGGTCCAGCTCGGCCTGGAGCAGCTCGGCGCTGCGGGCGACCGCCGGGTCGAACTCGTCCCGCTCGGCGAAGATCAGGTCGGCGGCCATCCGGACCGTCGTCAGCGGCGTCCGCAACTCGTGCGAGACGTCCGAGGTGAAGCGTCGTTGCAGGCGGGACATCTCCTCCAGCCGGAGGATCTGCCGTTGCAGGTTCGTCGCCATCTGGTTGAAGGAGGCGGCGAGCAGCGCCAGGTCGTCCTCCCCGTTGACGACCATCCGCTGGTCGAGCAGGCCGGCGGAGAGGCGCTGGGCCGTTCGGGCGGCCACCCGTACCGGCGTCACGACCAGGCGGGTCACCAGGGCGGCGAGCAGGCCGAGCAGCAGCACCAGGGCGGCTCCGGTGGCGACCACGGTGGCCCGGGCCTCGGTGGCGGCGGCGTCCTGCCGGGTCAGCGGAACCAGGTAGTACAGCTCGACCTGACCGAACCGGGTGGGCACCGGCGAGCCGTAGACCAGGTACTTCGTCCGTTCCTCGCCGAGCCGGCCGGTGCGGATCTGGCTGGCGACGCTGCCCCCGGCGACGGTGGCGCGCAGCTCGGGGCTGACGACCGAGTTGAGGTTGCCGACCGCCGGGGACGTGCGCGACTGGATGACACCGCTGAAGTTGTCGGCGGTGAGGGCGACCACCACGCCGTTGGTCTGCTGCGGGTCACCGCCGGCCAGGTAGTTGACCGTCCCGTCGACGGTCTCCTGGAACTGCGCCTCCTGCGGCTGGTTGTAGAGGCCGAACTGCTTTGCCGCGTACCCCGCGCCGCTGTCCAGGCGGGTCTCCACGTCGTTCCTGGCGTTCTCCAGCAGGATGTTGGTGATCTTGTCAGCGATCAGGTACGCGAAGCCCCCGACCAGCAGGCTGGACGCCAGCAGTGTGATCGTCACCACGCGCACCTGCAGCGAGCGGCGCCAGGTCTGGTGCAGCCCCGCCAACAGCCGCGCACCCCGCCCGCTCAGCGCACGCCACAGCTCCCAGGCGGCGCCACGCCGCTGGGAGGCTGCCGTCGCGAGGTCGGAGATCGGGGGGCTGGCCACAGTGTGACCAGGTTATCCGGTACCCGCCTTGTAGCCCACGCCCCGCACGGTGAGGATGATTTCCGGCCGCTCGGGATCCGGCTCGATCTTGGCCCGCAGCCGCTGGACGTGCACGTTGACGAGCCGGGTGTCGGCGGCGTGCCGGTAACCCCAGACCTGCTCCAGCAGCACCTCCCGGGTGAAGACCTGCCGCGGCTTGCGGGCGAGCGCGACCAGGAGGTCGAACTCCAGCGGCGTCAGCTTCACCTCCTCGCCGTTGCGGCTGACGGTGTGGGCGGGCACGTCGATGGTGATCTGGTTGCCGGGCGGGCCGATGGTGAGCAGTTCGGGGGCCACGTCCTCACCGCGCCGCAGCCGGGCCCGCATCCGGGCCACGAGCTCCTTCGGCTTGAACGGCTTGACCACGTAGTCGTCGGCCCCGGACTCCAGCCCCAGCACGACGTCAACCGTGTCGCTCTTGGCGGTGAGCATGACGATCGGCACGCCCGACTCGGCCCGGATCGACCGCGCCACGTCGATGCCGCTCATGCCGGGCAGCATGAGGTCGAGCAGGACGATGTCCGGCCGGTTCTCCCGGAACGCGGCCAGGGCGCGTTCCCCGTCGGCCACGAACGAAGGCAGGAACCCCTCGCTGCGCAGGACGATGCCGAGCATCTCCGCGAGCGCGGGGTCGTCGTCGACCACCAGTACCCGGGCTCTCATGGGATTAATTTTCCATCCCCATTTCCTTCGGTGGGATCCGCGTCCTCCGGCACGGTACTGCCGTCGGCCGCCGTAGCCCAGCAACCCGCGCCCGCGACGTCGCCGCCGGGCCCACGGGGCCGTCCGATCGGATCCCGCGTGTCACCATGATCCCTGCGTGTGCCGGTCCGCGCCACCACCGCCGCCACACCTGTCACACCGGTCGCCGGACGGGCGACAGCAGCCGTATCCCGGTGGCGACCCCACTCCCTGCCGAATCCGGCGGTGTTCGGCGGCCCGAGCCGCGGCGGTCTCGCTCGCCTGGCTCGCGTGGTGCGGATGGACGTGGGTCCGACCTGCCCGGCGCCGCCGCGAGCCGGACTGAGACCGCCGGGCCGCCGCTGGTGGTCAGCGACGGCCCGGCAGTTCGTGACTCAGTAGCGGTAGTGGTCGGGTTTGAACGGGCCCTCGGGGGAGATTCCGAGGTAGGCGGCCTGTTCCTTGGTCAGGGTGGACAGTTTCGCGCCGAGGGCGGCCAAATGCAGCCGGGCGACCTTCTCGTCGAGGTGCTTGGGCAGCACGTACACCCCGACCGGGTACTGGTCGGTCTTCGCGTACAACTCGATCTGCGCGATCGTCTGGTTGGCGAAACTGTTCGACATCACGAAGCTGGGATGCCCGGTGGCGTTACCCAGGTTCAACAAGCGACCCTCGGACAACACGATGACCGCGTGCCCGTCATCGAACCGCCACAGGTCGACCTGCGGCTTGATGTTCTCCCGGGACACATCCGGCCGCTTCGCCAACCCGGCCATGTCGATCTCGTTGTCGAAGTGCCCGATGTTCCCCACGATCGCCTGGTGCTTCATCCGCGCCATGTGCTCATTCGTGATCACATCGAAACAACCCGTCGCGGTGATGAAGATGTCCGCGACCTCGACCACGTCATCCAACGTGGCCACCTGATAGCCGTCCATCGCCGCCTGCAACGCGCAGATCGGGTCCACCTCGGTCACCACCACCCGGGCACCCTGCCCCCGCAGCGACTCCGCACACCCCTTACCCACATCCCCGTAACCCAGGACCACCGCCATCTTCCCACCGATCAGCACATCGGTGGCCCGATTGATCCCGTCGATCAGCGAATGCCGACACCCGTACTTGTTGTCGAACTTGCTCTTCGTCACCGAATCGTTGACGTTGATCGCCGGGAACAACAACATGCCCGCCCGGTGCATCTCATACAACCGGTGCACCCCCGTGGTGGTCTCCTCCGTCACACCCCTGATCCCCGCCGCGATCCGCGTCCACCGCTGACCATCCTCGGCCAACGAACGGTGCAGCAGACCCAGGATGACCGCGTACTCCTCACTGTCGGCCGACTCCACCGGCGGCACCACACCCGCCCTCTCAAACTCCACACCCTTGTGCACCAACAACGTGGCGTCCCCACCGTCATCGAGGATCATGTTCGGACCCCCACCATCCGGCCACGCCAACACCTGCTCCGTGCACCACCAGTACTCCTGAAGGCTCTCACCCTTCCACGCATACACCGGCACACCCGCCGGGCTGTCCGGCGTACCGTCCGGACCGACCACGACCGCCGCCGCCGCATGGTCCTGGGTGGAGAAGATGTTGCACGACGCCCACCGCACCTGCGCACCCAACGCCACCAACGTCTCAATCAACACGGCGGTCTGAATCGTCATATGCAAAGAACCCGTGATCCGCGCACCCGCCAACGGCTGCGCCCCGGCGAACTCACCACGGATCGCCATCAAACCCGGCATCTCATGCTCCGCGAGCCGGATCTCCTTACGCCCAAACTCAGCAAGCGACAGATCCGCCACCTTGTAGTCGCCCTCGGCGAGGGTGCTCGGCCGGGGCGTTCCGCTGGCGGACGCCGGGAGGGTGCTGGTCATGAAAGCTCCTGTCGGACGATGTGCAGCGCGACCATCCACCTTACGCGCGCATCCCGACGGACCACCGCCCGGTCGGTGAACAGCGCACGGGGCGGTCGGTGGTGGACGGACTTTCCGCCCACGGGCCGGCCGCCCCGTGCATCCCCCCGGTTTGGTTCCCCGCGCGTTCTCGGGACCGTCGTCGCGATAACGCTGCGTACCCATAGAGTCACACTGCGCTGATACCGCGTCAAGCCATTCCGGGAAAGTCGGACTTGCGCGTTCGGCAGGACCCGCCCCGCTCAGCGCAGGCCGCAGCTCGCGACGTACGCCTCACCCGCACCCGAGAGGTGCAGGTCACCCGCGGCAGCCGGGCCCACGGCGGCCTGCCCCGGCGCGAGCGCCACCTTGCCGGTCCCGTCATCGACCATGAGCCCGCCGGCCCCGCAGAGCACCACCCGGGGCCCGGCCAGCGGCAGCGTCACCTCGGGCAGGTCCGCGCCCACCCGCACCCGGTGCAGTGCGAAGTCGTCCACCGGCACCGGCCAGCAGACCACCCCGGGCGCGACGTCGCGGGCACGCACCACCGGGTCGTGCAGCACCTCGAACCGCAGCACCCGGAGCAGCTCGTCCACGTCCACACGCTTCGGGGTGAGGCCACCGCGCAGCACGTTGTCACTCGCGGCCATGATCTCCACGCCCGTGCCACGCAGGTAGGCGTGCAGGTTGCCGGCCGGCATCCAGATCGCCTCTCCCGGCGCGATCCGCACGCGATTGAGCAGCAGCGCCACCAACACCCCGGGATCACCCGGATAGGCCGCCGCCAGGTCGCGCGCCAACTCGGCGTCGAGCCCGCCGCCCGGCGCCGACGCCACGGCGGACACCAGCGCGTCCCGCTCGGCGGCGGGCCAGGTCAGCAGCAGGCGCACGGCGTCGGACAGGCCCGCCGGCCCGGCGCGCAACGCGGTCAGCACCGGCTCCAGTGACGGTACGCCGAACGCGGCGAGCACCTCCGCCGACACCGCCGGATCACGGAAGCCGCAGAGCGCCTCCATCGACGACAGCGCCACCAGCAGCTCGGGCTTGTGGTGCGGATCCACGTAGTTACGTTGCGCCTCGGGACGCGCCGCGTCAGCGGCGTGCCCGGCGCGGGCCTGGTCCGGGTCCGGGTGCGCCTGGAGGCTGAGCGGCGCGTCGGCGGCGAGCACCTTGAGCAGGAACGGCAGCCGGGTGCCGAACCGGTCGACCACCTGCTCGCCGAGCCAGTGCCCCGGCTCGGCGAGCAACAGGTCGACCAGGCTGACGCGGTCGCCGTCCCGGTCCACCGTGGCCGGAGCGCCCGGGTGGGCGCCCAGCCACAGCTCCGCCTCCGGCTCGTCGCTCGGCACCGGCCGCCCCTGCAGAGTGGCGATCGCCGACCGGGACCCCCAGGCGTAGTTCCGGATCGGCCCGTACAGCAGCTCCACCCGTCAGCCCCCGGACCGCCCGGCGGTTTCTCCGGGCCCGGTGTGGCCGGCGGCGCCGGAGTCGGCCCGGTCCGCGCCGGCGTGGTAGATGTCCGGCTCCAGGTAGATGACCCGGGCGGCGGGAACGGCCGTGCGGATCCGCGCCTCGACCGCGTTGATGCCACCGGCCAGCTCCTCGGCGCTGTGCCAGGTGCGGACGCCGATCTTCGCCGCCACCATCAGCTCATCCGGGCCCAGGTAGAGCGTCTTCATGTGGATGATCCGCTCGATCTCCGGGCCGGCCGTGATCGCCTTCTCGATGGCCGTCACGTCATGCGCCTCGGCACCCTCACCGAGCAGCAGGCTCTTGGTCTCGATGGCCAGGATGATGGCGATGACCACCAACAGCACACCGATCATGGCGGTGCCGGCGGCGTCCCACCGCGAATTGTCCGTGATCAGCGTCATGCTCACGCCGAAGAGCGCGAAGACCAGACCGAGCAGCGCGCCGAGGTCCTCCAGCAGCACCACCGGAAGCTCGGGGGCCTTGGCCCGCCGCACGAAGCGCACCCAGGACTGGTTGCCCCGAACGCGGTTCGACTCCACGATCGCGGTGCGGAAGGAGAACGACTCCATCACGATCGCCACCACCAGCACGGCCACCGGGACCCACTGCCACTTGTCCGGAGTCTCGGGGTGGGACCACTTGTGGTACGCCTCGTAGAGGGCGAAGAGGCCACCGACGGTGAACAGCACGATGGACACGATGAACGCGTAGATGTAGCGCTCCCGCCCGTACCCGAACGGGTGCTGCGGGGTGGCGGCGCGCTTGGCCCGCTTGCCGCCGAGCAGCAGCAGCGCCTGGTTGCCGGAGTCGGCGACCGAGTGGATCGACTCGGCCAGCATCGACGAGAGGCCGGTCAGCAGGAACGCGATGAACTTGGTGATGGCGATGCCGACGTTGGCCAGCAGCGCGGCGACGATCGCCTTCGTACCACCGTCGGCACTCACGCCGCCGCCTCGCTCCGCCGCGCCGTCTTGCGTTCGCTCACTGGTTCGCCAGCTCCTTCATCTCCGTGATGGCCGGGACGGCCATGGGGTCCAGCCCGTGTGCCAGGGCAAGGTAGATCGAGGCGAAGTCCGGGACCGCGACCAGAGAGGCGAGCCGCTCCAACGCGGAACCGCCCTCGGCGGTGACCACGTCGCAGCGCACGCCCCGCCGTTCGGCGAGCGTCTGGACGGCCTCCGCCCGCCGCTCCTCGACCGCGAGGGGCTCGTCGGCGTCCTCCTCGGGGTTGAGCCCGCCGTCCCGCAGCAGCACCAGCCGCAGCCGCGTGCCGGCGGGTCGTTCCTCGTCCGGGTCGGCGAAGATGTCCCGCTCCCCCTCGACCAGGCCGCCGAAGACACCGTCGAGGAGGCCGACGCGGCCCCGGCCGGCCTCGCCGAGCGCCCCGGACACGACCGGGTAGCGGGCGTTCGCCGACAGCGTGTCGCCGAACCGGCGGGCCGCGACGGTCGCCAGCGGTGACGAGCCCCAGACGATGGGAACGGAGCCGGCCAGGCCGAGCGCGAGCGACTTCGCCGGGTTGACGAAGGACTCGGCCGTCGGGCGGCAGCGGTCGGCGTCGGCGTCGAGCCGGGCCGCGGTCTCGGCCAGGTCCGCCTCGTTCACCTTCACGAGGCCGAGCGTACGGGCGGCGAGCAGAACCGGCACGGTGAGCGCCCAGAGGCTGGCCCGGGCCGGCGCGCGGCGGGGCACCGGGATGAACGGCGCGCGGGCGCGCTCGGCCACGGACTGGAGCTGCGAGTCCGGGGCGCCGACCGCGACCAGGCGGGCACCGCGCCGGTGAGCCGCCTCGGCCGCGCCGAGCGCCTCAGGGCTCCGGCCGGAGGCACTGACCGCGATGACCACGTCGGCGGCGCCGACCCAGCCGGGCACGCCGGCGCTGCGGTGCGGGATCACCGGGACCGGGCAGCGCGGGCCGGCGACCGTGGCGAGGACGTCACCGGTCCGCCCGGCGGTGCCGATGCCGGCGATGACGACCGCGCGTGGCCGCCCCTCGTCACCGAGCACGGCGAGGTTGGCCTCGGCGGCGAGTGCCGCCGACTCGCGGACCTGCGCACCCGCCGAGGCGATGTGCCGTAGCATTCCGCCCGGGTCCCGCTCGGCGAGCGCGTCCGGGTCGTCGAGCAGGGCCTCGTCGGCGTTGCGGTGGCCGCTCACTCCGGCCGTACCGTCGATCACGACCGCTCCGCGGGGCCGCCGCGCGCCTCGTCGAGCAGCAGTACCGGCACGTCGTCGCGGACCTCGAAGATCCGGCCGCACTCCGTGCAGGTCAGCGTCTGCGCCTGGGCGTCGTAGTCCAGCGGGGCGTGGTGCGTGTCCGGGCAGGCGAGGATCTCGAGCAACTGCGGATCCAGGGCCATGGCACGGCTCCTTCCACGTGTGCGGCTTCACCGGACGGCGGTGCCGACCGGCGCACGCGATCTTATCGGCGAACCCGGTCGAGCACCTCGTCGCGGAGCGAGGTCATCCGCTGCCGGGTCGGCGCCTCGACGTTGAGCCGCAGCAGCGGCTCGGTGTTCGAGGCCCGCAGGTTGAACCAGGCGCCGTCGGGGAAACGCAGGGTGAGGCCGTCCAGCTCGTCCGCCTCCGCGTCGGGGTACGCGTCGCGCACCTCGCCGATCTTCGCCGCCTGGTCGGCCACGGTGGAGTTGATCTCGCCGGAGGCGACGTACCGCTCGTACTCGCCGGCCAGCACCGACAGTGGCAGCGACTGCTCGCCCAACGCGGCCAGGGTGTGCATCGCCGCGAGCATGCCGGTGTCGGCGAACCAGAAGTCCCGGAAGTAGTAGTGGGCGGAGTGCTCACCACCGAAGACCGCGTTGGTCCGGGCCATCTCCGCCTTGATGAACGAGTGCCCCACCCGGGAGACGACCGGCTGGCCGCCGTTCTCCCGGATGATCTCGGGCACCGCGCTGGACGTGATGAGGTTGTGGATCACCGTCGAGCCGGGGTGCTTGGCCAGCTCACGGGCGGCGACCATCGCGGTGATCGCGGACGGCGAGACCGGCTCCCCACGCTCGTCCACCACGAAGCACCGGTCCGCGTCGCCGTCGAAGGCCAGGCCGATCTCCGCGCCGTGCTCGAGCACGGCCCGCTGGAGGTCGACCAGGTTCTTCGGGTCGAGCGGGTTCGCCTCGTGGTTGGGGAACGTGCCGTCCAGCTCGAAGTAGAGCGGCACGATCTCCAGTGGCAGGGCCGGCAGCGCGGCGTCACCGAGCACGGTCGGGACGGTGTACCCGCCCATGCCGTTCCCCGCGTCCACCACGACCTTCAGCGGCCGGATCCGGGAGAGGTCGACCAGCTTGCGCAGGTACGCCGCGTAGTCGGCGAGCAGGTTGCGCTGCTGCGCCGGCGCGGTCGGGTCGCCGGCGGGCCGCGCCTCGCCTGAGTCCAGCAGAGCCTGCGCCCGGTCGCGGATCTCGGCCAGGCCGCTGTCCTGGCCGATCGGCCGGGCCCCGGAACGGCACATCTTGATGCCGTTGTACTGCGCCGGGTTGTGGCTGGCGGTGAACATCGCCCCGGGCAGGTCGAGCGATCCGGAGGCGTAGTAGAGCATGTCGGTGGAGGCCAGGCCCAGCTCGATGACCGTACGACCCTCGGTGCGGACGCCGGCGGCGAAGGCCGCGGCGAGGCCGGGGCCGGTGGCGCGCATGTCGTGGGCGACCAGCACCGCCTCGCCGGGCTCACCGGAGGCGTTGAGGACCTGGGTGAAGGCCACGCCCAGCGCCTCCGCCGTGCGCTCGTCCCACTGGTCCGGCACCGTCCCACGAATGTCGTAGGCCTTCACGATCTGGGACAGATCAGACACCGGTTCCGCTCCTCGGGCTGCAGGTCGTCAACGGCCTGAGCGTATCGGAGGGCGGCTCCGCGCTTGGGCTCAGGCGCGGAGCCGGGAGGTGAACTCGTGCGGCCACCCGTTGACGGGCCACGTCCGCAATTCCCAGAATAATTAGATTTGTGTATGCGGGGTTGCAGGGATTCCTTAACGCGCAATAGCCTCTGTTCCAGCGCCTGAGGAATGCTGCCGAACAGCATCCGCGCCAATCCCCGGTCCGGGCACCTTTATCGGTGTCGGGACGTGGCGTACCGCAATGCAGGCGCTATGGAAATGGGAGCAACCTTGGCACGAAGGAAGCGACTTCTCCGGCTCGCCGCGATGTCCGTGGCCGCCACGTCCCTGGCCGCTGCGGGAGCGCTGCTACCAGCCTCCCCCGCCGCAGCGCGGCCGCACGACTGCAGCCTCAGCGTGAAGATCAGCAAAGACCCGGGCTCGATGTACGCCCGGGCGGACGTGAACTGCCGGAAGAAGGAACACTTCGCTATTCGCATCTCCATCTATCGCGACGACTGGCACGGCAACACCTCCGTCGCCAGCCGGTACAAGGGCTTCCACGCCTCGGGTTACACGTATCTCTCGACCTCCGAGCCGTGTTCTGACGTCGATCCGAAGAAGAAATACCACGCGATCGCGAAGCTGTACGACACCCGTTTTGGTCCGGGCATCGAGGTCAAGGACATCAAGAGCACCACCGTGTCCGGTCACTGCTGACCGGCAGCAGGCGCCCGGCCGAATCACCGGCGCCCTGCACGGTTCCACCCGGGCGGGCGGCGCGCTGCGCCGTCCGCCCGGAGTCAGTCGGGCATCCGGGGCATGAACCGGGTGCGGTCCTCATCCCCGGCGCCTCCGGGCGTTCCGGAAGCCGGCGTGCCGTGCTGCCCGGGTACGGGAGGAGTCGACGGTGGCGGGGTGCCGTAGGGGTCCCGAGGGGTGGGCGCACCCGGCATCGCCTGGGTCGCGTCCGGCGGGGTGCCGTAGAGGCCGGCGGAACGCTGGGCGGGCGGGGCTCCGTACAGGCCGGGCGTGGCCGGACGGCCGGTGGCCGGCTGCCCATACACCTGACCGGGCTGGCCGGGCAGGACCGGCGGGCCCTGCGCCGAGCGGTAGGTGCTGCCACCGGAGGTCGGGGCACCGCTCCCCGGCTCCTCCTTGTCCTCCCGGAAGCGGCGGACCAGCAGGACGATCAGCACGATCCCGACCGCGACCATGGCCAGGCCGAAGAACATGATCGGGGACCCGCCGGACTCCTCGGCCGCCACCGGGCTGGCCGCCCCACCCGCGGGATTGGCGAGGGCCTCGACGGACGCCCCGTCCTCGGCGGCAGCCTCCGTCACGGCCGCGCTGGGGGTCGGTGACGGGGTCCGCGACCGCGACGGCGTGGGCGAGGCGGAGACCCGGCCACCATCCACGCGGGAGGCGTCCGACCCTCGGCCCAGCACCTGGCCGACCGCGTTGGTCGCCTCGCCGACGACGGTCAACCGGCCGTCCGGTGCGCCGGCGGCGAACGCCACCCGGTACCGCACGGTGATGCTCTTGCCCTTGCACAGCCGCGGGTTCGCCGGGGAGGTGGCCGCGGTGCTGACACCGCCCCCACCCCCGGACAGCGCCACCGGGAACCAGCGTCCGCCCGCGTTGACCTCCACCCGGACCTGGTCGGCCCGGAGCCCGTCCAGACGAAGGGCGAGCGCGGTGCGCAGCAGGACACAGCCGTCCGTACGCTTGCGCACCTCCACGGCGACGCCCCCAGCCGAGCCACCGGCCGTGAAGCGCCCGGCGGCGCCCACCCGGACCGAGTCCTGGTCGGCGATCGCCGGGGTCGCACCGAGGGCGACGAGGCCGCCCACCACCGCGCAGACCGCGGCGAGCCGCGCCGCGTGCCGCCGAACCGACATGATCACCTCGCCGTTCCTCCCCCGGGGGACGGGGGTCCGCCGGTCAGGCTACTACCGGGGGTGGACAACGCCCGGTCATAGAGCGCCCCGGATGTGCCCCGCATTACCCTGCTGGACCGCCCTCCACTCGGAGCTGCACCCGCACGCATCCGCCCGTCTCGTGCCGCCCGCCCCACCCGTTCGCCCGTCTCGTGCCGCCCGCCCGGGCCCCGCCCGGCGCGCTTGCAGGTCAACGCCTGCTTGGCCGTCTGAGGCTCGACACGATCGTCAGGCCCATGGATGCTGCGGCCTCTTGGACCTCAGCCAGAACCCTTGCTGCCTGAGCCTCAGACAGTTCCGAGGGCATCTCGATATCGAGGCGCCACTCTGACGTGTCAACGTCCCGCCACAGTTCGACTTGGACCGACTTGTCGCCGATCGCCCTCGTGCCTTCGCCGAACAACTCGTCCCAGTCGTCCGTCAGCCTGCCCGACGCGCGCATGCCCAGCTTCGACCTGAGTTCATCGAGGCTCGACTGGTCAAGTTTCTCGCCGAGCCTGACGGCCCAACTGTTAATCACGGCCGCCCTCGATTCGCCAGTCGGAGTCTCTGAAATGGGACGATACGCCTAGGTGTGAGCGGTCCGGCGGCCCGGCACCCGTGAAGATCGCCGGCACAACGTCCCGGCCAAGGAGTCGCGTGTACTCGCCGGCCCATGTAAACAGGGCAGGGAAGCACAGCCGGGCGATCTTCTTCGTCACGAAGCCGTATGTCTTGTTGACGACCGGCACATCCGGAAAATGCTGGGCACCCAACTCCCGCGCTCGGTCCACCATCAGGTCCGACGAAAGCTGGAAGTCATAGTCGCTCGGATCCTCCAGGCCCAGCTTGTGCATAGAGTCGAACGGCCGCCGTACGGGTAGGTCACCGTCTCCCCGCCACGCGTCCAGCCGCGCCGCGGCTTCCGGACGTTCGGCCAACTCTTCCTTTGCCGGCAGCCGCTTATGAGGACCGGAAAAGAAAGCGGACGAGGAGCCTTTGAGGCGAACATCGACCTGATTCGCCTCGATACCATCTGCCTCGAGCGCACGGAAGAGGTCCTTGGAGAGCCGATCGAACTCCTCTGGCGTCAAGCCGAGGGGCGCGATCCTCTCGGCCCACATCGCTACCGCCTCCGGTGTGATGCCGAGGAATTCGCAGTCCCGTGGCGAAATTCGATACCCAGAGTCATCCGACGGGAGGAGCCCTCGCACGGGTTCCCAGTGCCCTTGACCCCCGCTCTCGCCCTGGCCTCGTCCCGGTTGTTCTCCTCCGGGACGGGCAGATTCAGGGTCTGCTGAGCCGGGGGTGGCGAGGAGATGGACGCGGTTGAGGTACGGCTCGCCGTACCCCTGATGCTCGGTCGCCGGTGGGTACGCCGGCAGGTCCGGTCGTTGGCTGAACAGGCCACGCCGCAGCCCCGCCAGCGGCATCGGTTCGCCGTCACCGGCGAGGATGAGGACGTCCGCGTCGACGGCGTTGTACGGGTGTGGGGCACCCCGGTGGTGGCCCATCGGCTCGTCGGCGATCTCGCCGGACTGCGGGTCGAGGTAGAGGACGGTCCCGTTCTGGTTCAACGCCACCCAGATGTGGGAGCCGCCGCCCTCCCACTGGTTGATGACGAACGCGAAGCTGCCGTGGCCGCCGACGAGCAACTGGTCGCGCAGGTTCCGGTACCCGGTGTCGAGAACGCGCGCCCGCTCGGCCGGCGGCATCTCCGTCGGCGTCTCGCAGAGGCGCTGGAAGCGCCCGCCGGTGACGTCCTCGATCCGTCCCGGACCGTCCGCCTCACCGTTGAGGGGCCGGGTGACGTCGCCGAGGGCGTACGCGTCGAAGGTGCGGGGTGCCGAGACCCGGGGACGCCCGTGCACCCAGGTGTCGAAGAGGGACAGGGTGCAGTCGACGCAGTTGATGCCGCGCGTCGGGTCGGCCTGCGGCCCGCCGTCGTTGACCAGCCCGAACCACCCGCCGACGCGCGGGTCCGCCGTACGGGTCACGGTGCCGTCGGACCGTCTCGGCATCCGCCGCTCCACGTCGCGCTGGTGCAGCGCCAGCGGCGGGCGCAGGCCACCTCGACGGTGGTACCGCCGGGTGCGGTCGATCGGCGGCGGATGGTCGTCGCCGGTCAGCGCCGAACGGTCACTGGTCCCGACCGCGCCGTGCGCCAGGTCCCCCACGTCGTCGTTGATGCGCTCGAAGTCGTCGCCGACGACAGCGACGACGCCCGGCGCCCGCGTCCCGGCCAGGACCGCGTCCGCGACATCCCGCTGCCGGTGGCACCAACTCTCACGCTCGCGGCCCTCGGCGAAGATCCGCTCTGACACCGCCCGGTAGCCGGCCCGGGCCAGTCGCCGGCTCTCGCCGATCAGCCAGCGCGCCTCGTCGTACGCGCGGTCCGCCGCCTGGCGCAGGTGGTCGGCGCGGTCCCGGCGGCGGTTCTCCTCGTGGTTGTTCCGCTGGTGCTCGAAGTGTCCCCGGTAGCGGCGCCGTTCGAAGGCCTCGTGGTCGGCGGCCCACCGCGCGGCGTACCACTCGGGGGTGCGGGGCCGGAGCGCTTCCGGTCCGACCACCAACGGGGCGTCCGACGGCCGGAGGGACGGTGGTGGCGTAGGCGGGAGAGGTGGCGCGAAGCCGGTGCCGTGCCGGGTGTCCGGCCCGGCCAGCGGCGGCGCGCTCCCGGACCGCGTCACCGCGTCATCCGGTGCCGGCGTGTTCAGGCCGGTGAGCGGCGGCGCCACAGCACCGGACCGGGCCACCGGATCGGTGGTGACGGGCGGCGTCGGACCGGCGAGCGGCGGTGGCGCGGCACCCGACCGCGCCGCCGGGCCGTCCGTGACGGCGGGCGTCGAGCCGACGACCGGCGGCGTCGAGCCGACGACCGGCGGCATCGGGCCGGCAAGCGACGGCGTCGCCGCGCCGGTCTGGGGCACCGGGCCAACCGAGACGGCGGCGACCGAGCCGGCGAGGGGCGCGGCGGCGGACTGCGCCACCGGGCCGGCGGTGACCGGTGACCGTCCCGCGGAGACCGGTGGTGCGGCTACCGGCGGACCGTCGGCACCGGCCAGCCCGGCCGAGGGCAGCGGCCCGTTGGCCACCGAGGAGAGCGTCGGCGTCCCGGCCAGCGACGGCGACGCGTCGACCTGCAGGGACGGCACGTCGAGCGGCCGGGACGGGGCGGCGACGGGCGGCTCGGCCCGCACCTGCGGCGGCTCCACCGGTCCCGCAGCCGCGGACACCACCGGGTTCGACGCTGCCGCGGGGCTCGCGGTGTCGGGCCCGTCAGCCGGCACACGAGCTGCGGCCTCGGCCGGCCCGGCAGTCGTCGCGGCACCGGCGGCCTCGGCAGACCCGACCGCCACCGGCGGGACGGCGGGGCCGGCCAGAACGCTCGGCGTAGGCGCGATCCCACCGGATGCCCCACCCGCACCCGTGCCGCCCGATCCGGATGCCCCACCCGCGTCCGTGCCGCCCGATCCGGATGCCCCTCCCGCGTCCGTGCCGGGCAGGGCACCGCCCGTCGACGGCGCGTCCGTGCCGGCGGCGACGGGCGGGGCGAGCACGGACGGCGGCAGGTTCGTGCCGGCGAGGGCGCTGAGCCGGCCGTCGAGGCGGGCCTGGAGCGCGGCGTCCGCCTGGGTGGTGGCCGAGCCGCGGGCACCCGAGACGGCCGCCCGCGCGGCCTCCTCCAGGGAGGTCGGCCCCTGGCCGGTGGCGAGGCTCGCGGCCTGCTCGGCGAGCACCTCGCCGGTCATCTCGCGGGCCACGTGTTCACCGACGCGGGCGCCCCGTCCGGTCGCGTGCCGCCCCAGCCCGGCCAGCGGCGCCACCGCGCCGCCGGCCAGCCCGCCGACGGCGGAGGTGCCCAGCTCGGCCAGGTCGAGGCCGTCCCGCCGGCCGGTGGAGTTCTGGTACGCCTGGGTGGCGAGGGTGACGCCGGTCTCCTCGCCCGCCTCGGCCAGACCGCCGACGGCGGCCCGCCGGGCGAAGCCGCGGACGCCGCCCTTGCCGACGTCCTTGGCGGCGCGCTCGCCGGCCTCCTTCAGCCCCTGCCGGAGGGTCTTGCGGGCGAGCTGCGCCAGGAGTCGTTTGAAGATCTGCTGGACGATGACGCGGGTGGCGGTGATCGCGGCGGCGGCCGCGGGTGAGGCCGCGCCGGCGGTCAGCACGGTGACGACCGCGAGGCCGACCAGCTCCACGACGAGGATGCCCAGCTCGATCCAGACCTCCAGCTTGGCCGCCTCGATGTCGCAGCCGCACTCCTCGACGAGACGACCCAGGTCGGTGCTGACCGTCAGGAGCAGCGGCAGCGGGGCGTCGTCGCCCTCGGCCACGCGTCGCCAGGCGCCGTCGAAGGCCGCGGCGACCGCGCCCACCCCGCCGTACCCGGTGCGTACCTCCGCGGCGGCGGCGGCCGCGTCGGCGTGCGGGCCGGCGAGGACGGCGGCGACCGCGTACCACTGGTCGGCCAGGTCCCACACGGCACGTTCGTCGCCGTCCGGCCACTGCACACCCACGACCCAGTCCAGGGCGTCGTACATCCAGCCGGGCAGCTCCCAGGGCGAGTAGTCGAGCGGGTGCGGAATCGGACTCGGCAACAGGGTCATCGGGACCTCCTCGCCGGTCAGCGCCCGTCGGCCACGCGGTCGATCCGGCCCGCGTTCGCCGCGTCGGTCCGTACCGTGGCGTCGACGGACCGGACCACGTCCGCGCCGAGACCCTCCAGGTGGCGGCCCACGCCCTCCCAGACCCGGAGCACGGTCTGCTCGAACCCCCGGTAGCCGCGTTCGAACGCGGCACCGATGTCGTCGCGGCCCCAGGGCCGCCCCGCGCTCGCCGCCGCGATCTCGCCGCCGACCTGCCGGCGCCGGTGGGTGACCTCCGCGCCGGCGTGCGCCAGGTCCGCGCCGCCGCGCCGCGCCCGGTGCGGGTCGAGCCAGAGCTGATCGCCCATCACGCGTCCCGGTGCAGTGCGGCGTCGGCCCGCCCGAGCAGGGCCGACAGATCGCCGGTACGCAGGAAGCCGGCCGCCCCGGTGTCCTCCGGGAGGTAGCCGGCGGTGAGGTCGCGGGTGGCCTTCCCGGCCGCGGCCGCGGCGCGCTGCGCCGTCTCGGTGATCGTCCGGGCCAGCCCCTTCGCGTCCCGGTCCCGGTAGATCGCGGGATCCAGGTCCACCGAGACCAGGTCCCCGCGGGCGCCGACCACCACGGTCACCCGTCCGTCGTCCGAGCGTTCGGTGACACGCAGCTCGGCCAGCTTCCGCTGCAGGTCGTCCACTCCGGACCGTAACCGCTGGTACTGGCCGTACACCTCGTCGAACCGCGCCCGCAGCGCGCGATTGGCGTCCCGGTCCGCGTTCTCGCCCAACGTCACCCTCCCCCGGTCACTGTCGGTAGGGCGAACCATACCGGGCGCCACGAAACCGTGGGGTCCGGTAGTTTCAGAGGCGTGATCGACCGCCAGCAGGCCGAGCAGCTCGCCGCCGTGTGGGCCCGCCGCGACTCACAGCGTCTCGGCCACGAGTGCCATCCGATCGTCGACGAGTTCGACCTCGGGTTCGTGATCCGGTCCACTGTGGCCGCCGAGGTCCGCACGGTCCCGGGCGACCTGCCGACCACGGTGGTCGACAAGCAGACCGGCGAGGTGACCACGTGGCCTCGCGTGCCGGTCGAACAGGTCGAGCGGATGTACCGGCGGAACCGGCCGGATGGGCCGCCCGCGCCGCGCACCGTCGATCCGGCGGGTCAGCTGCTCCGCGAGATCCGGCGGATACCGACGCCGGCCACCGCCGCGCACCTCAGCGTCGACGGGCAACTGTTCCGCGCGCAGGGCGCCAAGGGTGACGTCGAGCTGAACCACCACCCACTCGTCCGGGCCTACCTGGAGGAGCTGCCCCCGGGTCATCTGGTCCGCGGTGGGGAGCGGCACGCGGAACTGGTGGTCGTCTCGGACGTCCTGCACGAGTACGACCACCGCCGCGCCGCCGAGGGCATCGAGCCGATGGCCATGCCGGACGCGGAGACGCTGCTGGCGCGCGCCCGTTTCGAGGTGTTCCGGGTCCGCGAGCCGGGCGACCGCTACGCGGGGCGGGCCGAGCGCAGCTGCGACTCGTGCCTGAACTTCCTGGTGCACTTCAACGTCCTGCCCTGGTCGGAGCTGGCCTTCACCGCCGAGTGGCGGCCCGACCCGCAGGTGCCGCACCACCCGGGCCGGTTCCCGACCGAGGTCGCCGACGCGCTGATGGAGGGCGGCTGGGAGGACAGCGAGTTCAATCCGGCTCTCGCGAACGGCGCGATCCGGGAGACGTGCGAGGTGCCGGGCCGGACGCACCGCCACGAGCCGTTCCCCGCCGCCCGGCGGGCCCTCACGGCCTTTCCCGCCGTGGTGAGCAGCCGCCGCGGCCCCGGCGAGACGGTGTGGATCAGCCGGTTCACCACCAACCCGCTGCACGGCGCCCACTCGGCCGACATCCTGGCCGACCTCGGCGCGGTGATCGGGGCGCGCCTGTTCCCGTTCGGCTCCGAGTTCGGCGAGAGCGTCTTCGCCGTGGACGAGCACGGCCGGGTCTTCGCACTCGACCAGGCGGGCGAGTGGTTCCTCGGCGAAGACGTGGACACCGCCCTGACGGCCCTCGTCCTCGGCCGCAGCCCGGCCCGCGTCCGCGACGACGGCACCTGGTGAGCCCGGCAGGTGTTAGGAAGGGACCCTTTCAGTACGCCAGGCGTTAACAGGGGGCCCTTCCTTACAGCGCCACGCGGGTGAGGACCACGACGCGCGGCTCGGTGTAGTCGTCCATCGCGCTGCGGACGCCCTCGCGGCCGACGCCGCTGCCCTTCATCCCCCCGTACGGCATCTGGTCGGCCCGGTACGACGGCACGTCCCCGACGATCACCCCACCGACCTCGAGGACCCGGCCGGCGCGGAAGGCCGTGTCCAGACGGTGGGTGAAGACGCCCGCCTGCAACCCGTACGCCGAGTCGTTGACCGCCGCGAACGCGGCGTCGTCGGTCTCCACCCGGGCGACCACCAGCACCGGGCCGAAGACCTCCTCGGTGCTGACCCTGGCGTCCTTCGGCACGCCGGACAGGACGGTCGGCGGGTAGCTGGCGCCCTCGCGCCGGCCGCCGACCTCGATCGTCGCGCCGGCCGCGACGGCCTCGTCCACCCACGCCTCGACCCGGAGCGCCGCGTCCTCGGAGACCAGCGGCCCGACGTCGGTCGCCGGGTCGGTCGGGTCACCGGTGCGCAACTCCTGCACGGCGGCGACCAGCCGGGGTAGGAAGCCGTCGTAGAGCCACTCGTGCACGTACACCCGTTGCACCGCGATGCACGACTGCCCGGCCTGGTAGTTGGAGAAGAGCGCGATCCGCCGCGCGGCGAAGCTGAGGTCGTCGTCGGAGTTCCAGTCCTCGCAGATCACCGTCGCCGCGTTGCCGCCCAGTTCCAGGGTCACGTGCTTGTCCGGCACGGACCGGCGGATGGCCGCGCCGACCGGCCCGGAGCCGGTGAACGACACCACCGGCAGCCGCGGGTCGGTCACCAGGTCGGCGGCGCGCTCGTTGGGCAGCGGCAGCACCGAGAACATGCCCGCCGGCAGGTCCGTCTCGGCCAGGAGTTCACCGAGCAGCAGCGCCGACAGCGGGGTGGCCGGGGCCGGCTTGACGATGATCGGGGCGCCGACGGCGATGGCCGGGGCGACCTTGTGTGCCACCAGGTTGAGCGGGAAGTTGAACGGTGCGATGCCCAGGACCGGGCCTCGCGGCACCCGGCGGACCAGCGCGATCCGCCCGGTGCCGGCCGAATCGGTGTCGAGTCGTTGCAGCTCGCCGGAGAAGCGCCGCGCCTCCTCGGCCGCCCAGCGGAACGTGGAGACCGCCCGGCCGACCTCGGCGCAGGCCCACTTGACCGGCTTGCCGTTCTCGGCGGTGATCAGCGCCGCGACCTCGTCGGCCCGCTCGGCGAGCCGCCGGGAGACGTGGTCCAGGGCCGCCGCGCGCACGTGCGCGGGCAGGGCCGCGGCCGCCGCGGCCACCCCGGCGGCTGCCCCGATCGCGGCCTCGACCTGGTCCGGCGTGGCGAGGGTGGTACGCCTGACGGCGCGGCCGTCGTACGGGTGGTGGACGGTCAGCTCGCCCTCGCCGTGGGCGGGCCGGGAGGCGACATAGAACGCTACGGACTCCACGCTGAGCAGCCTAGACGGGACGCCGACCAGACCCGCGGGTGCAAGGAAGGGCCCCTTGTTAACAGACGCCTCTTAACAAGGGGCCCTTCCTTGCACGCCCGGCTAGCGGAGCACCTCGACGGTGTTGCGGCGGACCAGGTTCTTGCCGGGCTCGCGGATCGCGTCCATGGCCGACAGGTTCAGCAGCGCGCAACTGCCCGACGGGCCGGTGACGCTCACCGTCACCGCCTTGCCGTTGTCCAGGTTCGTCACCCGCAGCCGCGTCCCGACCGGGAACCGGTTGCTGGTCGCCGCCGGCGCACCGGCCTCACCGGAGAAGGTGAGCGCCCCCTGGCAGGCCGACACCGGGGCCGGGCCGGACGCCCCGGGCGAGGCCGCACCGGGCCGTATCGTGCCGGCGTCCGGAGGCGTCGCACCCGCCCCCGACTGCGCCGCGCCGCCGCCGACCACCTCGACGACGTTGCGCCGGACCACGTTCTTGCCCGGCTCGCGCACGAGCTCCATCGCCGCCGCGTTGAGCAGGACGCAGCTGCCCGACGGTCCGGTCACGGTCACCTCGGCCGACCGGTTGTTGTCCAGGTTGGTCACCCGCAGCCGGGTGCCGGCCGGAAACCGGTTGCTGGTCGCGGCCGGCGCGCCACCGTCGGCCGAGAAGGTCACCGACCCCTGGCAGACCGACGCCCGGGTGGAGTTGGTGTCCGCGAACCCGAGTCCGGTTCCCACCGCCACCGCTGCCGCGGCTACCACCGCCACGCCCGCCGCCAGTACGTGCTTCCGCTGCACCTTCACGTCGTTCCTCCTCGTCCGGTGGTGCCGTGTCGCGGGCGGGTACGGCGTGGGAGCGCGGATCAGTTCAGCGCTGTGACATCTATCGAAAACAAACCTGCGAATGAACCGGCCCCCGATCCGCCTTGGCGATCGGGGGTGAGCTGCGTCACGATGGGGCGGAGGAGGTCGCCGATGGCTGACCCGTGGCTGGCTCTGGAGTTCGGCGCGGATCCCGCGGAGCGGATCGCGCAGGTCGGCGCCGCCCACGAGGCGTTCCTCACCGCCGGGGCCGCACCGCACCGGGTACGCGAGGTGGTCCGCCGGTCCTGGGAGCGGTCGGCGCTGCTCGACCCGGAGACCACGCCCCCGGTCGAGCTGACCGACGACGCGCTGAAGCGCTACCGGGCCGCCCACCCGCTGTCCCGGGTGCTGCCGCTCTTCCGCGACCTGCTCGGCGGCATCGCGCAGGACGGCGCGCACCTGATGGCGGTCTGCGACGCGTACGGGCGGCTGCTCTGGGTGGAGGGGCACCCGGGGGTGTTGCGGCACGCCGAGCGGATGAACTTCGTGCCCGGCGCCCGCTGGGACGAGCCGCACGCCGGCACGAACGCCCCCGGCACCGCCCTCGCCGTCGACCACAGCGTGCAGATCTTCGCCACCGAACACTTCAGCCGCCGCGTACAGCGGTGGACCTGCGCGGCCGCCCCGATCCACGACCCGGCGACCGGCCGGCTGCTCGGCGCGGTCGACATCACCGGCGGCGACCACCTGGCCAACCCGCAGAGCCTGGCGCTGGTCCGGGCCACCGCCCGGGCCGCCGAGGCGTTCCTGGCCGGCGCGGCGCCCGTCGAGCCGGACGTGGTCCACGTGTCCGCACTCGGCCGGGACGAGGCGGAGCTGCGCGTCGGCGGGAGCCGGATCCGGCTCGGCCGCCGACACAGCGAACTGCTGGTCCTGCTCGTCGACCACCCTGAGGGGCGCACCGGCGAGCAACTCGGCCTCGACCTCTACGGCGACGACCGGCTGCACCCCGTCACCCTGCGCGCCGAACTCTCCCGCCTGCGCCGGGTGCTCGGCCGCGACCTGCTCGACTCCCGCCCGTACCGGTTGCGCGGGCGGGTGCGCGCCGACTTCCGTACCGTCACCGACCTGCTGGAGCGCGGCGACCCGGCGGGCGCGCTCGACGCGTACCCCGGGATTCTGCTGCCCGGCTCCGACGCGCCGGGAGTGACGCGGCTGCGCCGGCTGGTCGACGGCCAGCTGCGCGCGGCCGTGCTGGCCACCGCGGACCCGGCGCTGCTCGCGGTCTGGACCGCGACGCCCGCCGGCGCCGACGACCTGGCCGCCTGGGAGGCCCTGGCGCGGGCACTACCGCCGGGAGCGCCCCGCCGGCCCCTCGCGGTCACACGCATCCGCCAGCTCGCCGAGGAGTACGACGTGGGCCGCGCAACGTCGCTGCAACGTACCCGGAACTAGCGTCACCGCCGTCCACCACCTGTAGACGGCGGAGGTCCCCATGACGCGCTACGACGCGCCCACCCACTGGCAGTCCCGCTACGACCACTTCATCGGCGGCGAGTACGTGAAGCCGCACGGCGGGCAGTACTTCGAGAACCCGACCCCGGTCACCGGACAGACCTTCACCGAGGTGGCCCGGGGCACCGCCGAGGACGTCGAGAAGGCCCTCGACGCCGCGCACGGCGCGGCCGACGCGTGGGGCCGCACGCCGGTCGCCGAGCGGTCGCTGATCCTCAACCGGATCGCCGACCGCATGCAGGACAACCTGGAATCCCTGGCGATCGCCGAGACCTGGGAGAACGGCAAGCCGGTACGCGAGACGCTGGCCGCCGACATCCCGCTCGCCATCGACCACTTCCGGTACTTCGCCGGGGCGATCCGAGCCCAGGAGGGGTCCCTCGGCGAACTCGACGACGACACCGTCGCGTACCACTTCCACGAGCCGCTCGGCGTGGTCGGCCAGATCATCCCGTGGAACTTCCCGCTGCTCATGGCCACCTGGAAGCTCGCCCCGGCGCTCGCCGCCGGTAACGCGGTGGTGCTCAAGCCGGCCGAGCAGACGCCCGCGTCGATCCACTACTGGCTGTCCCTGGTGGCGGACCTGCTGCCGCCCGGCGTGGTCAACGTCGTCAACGGCTTCGGCGTCGAGGCGGGCAAGCCGCTCGCGTCCTCGCCGAGAGTGGCGAAGGTGGCGTTCACCGGCGAGACGACCACCGGGCGGCTGATCATGCAGTACGCCAGCGAGAACATCAGGCCGGTCACCCTGGAACTGGGCGGCAAGAGCCCGAACATCTTCTTCGACGACGTCAGCGCCTCCCGCGACGACTTCTTCGACAAGGCCCTCGAAGGCTTCACCATGTTCGCCCTCAACCAGGGCGAGGTGTGCACCTGCCCGTCCCGGGCGCTGATCCAGCAGGGGCACTACTCGGACTTCCTGGCGGCGGCCGTGGAACGGACCCGCGCCGTCGTGCAGGGGCACCCGCTGGACACCGACACCATGATCGGCGCCCAGGCGTCGAACGACCAGTTGGAGAAGATCCTGTCCTACCTGGACATCGGCCGCCAGGAGGGCGCTCGCGTGCTCACCGGCGGCGCCCGGGCCGACCTCGGGGGCGAGCTTTCCGGCGGGTACTACGTCGAGCCGACCATCTTCGAGGGGGACAACTCGATGCGGATCTTCCAGGAGGAGATCTTCGGACCGGTCGTCTCGGTGACCTCGTTCGCCGACCTCGACGACGCCGTGAAGATCGCCAACGACACCCTGTACGGGCTGGGCGCCGGCGTGTGGACGCGGGACATCAACACCGCGTACCGGGCCGGGCGGGCCATCCAGGCCGGGCGGGTCTGGACGAACTGCTACCACGCGTACCCGGCGCACGCCGCGTTCGGCGGGTACAAGCAGTCCGGCATCGGCCGGGAGAACCACAAGATGATGCTGGATCACTACCAGCAGACCAAGAACCTGCTGGTCAGCTACTCCCCGAAGAAGCTGGGTTTCTTCTGATGGCCGATGTCGTGACGGTGACCCCCGCGGCGGCCGGGCTGATCCGGTCGCTGCGGGGGCGGCACGGACCGCTGATGTTCCACCAGTCCGGCGGCTGCTGCGACGGCAGTGCCCCGATGTGCTACCCCGCCGGCGAGTTCCGGACCGGATCGTCGGACGTCCTGCTCGCGTCGCTCACCGTCGAGGGCGTGCCGGAGCCGGTCGACTTCTGGATGTCCCGATCGCAGTGGGAGCTGTGGAGACACACGAGGCTGACGGTCGACGTGGTCCCCGGCCGAGGCGGCGGCTTCTCCCTCGAAGCCCCGGAGGGAGTCCGCTTCCTCATCCGCTCCCACCTCGCCGGGCCCGTCGAGGAGGCAGTATCGGATAACTGACAGAACATGCACGTTCAGCCGAACAGTTGGCCGTTCAATTGACGCGAAGCATCCAGATATCTGATCGAGACGTTTGACTATTCTGTCCACAATGGCAAGATGCCATCAACGACGTCGCAGAAGCTGCGCGCCCTGGCCGCCGCCGTTTCGGCGCTCGTCCTCACGGTTGTCGCGGTCTTCTGGGGTCTGCGCGGCGTGGAGGTGGTCAGCTGGCTGGCCGGCTTCGGCAGCTTCGTGGCAACAGTGGCATTCTTCGCCTCCGGCACCGGCGGCGCACTTTCCCGCCAAGTGGGCCACCGTCTCACCGCTCGGCTCGGCGGGAAGATCCGCAGGGTGGTCCTCCCCAGCGAGGGCGGCAGCACCTTCCACGCCGGGACCGGCGGCGTCATCGAGGACATCCAGGCGGCCGGGCCGGCGGCGCCGGCACCGCCGATCGCGCCGGCACCGCCGGTCGCGCCGACGCCGCCCGCCCGGCCGGAACCACCGCACCTGGACGACCCGAGGTCGGAACGAGGTGCAGGATCGGCGCGTGGGACGGCGGTAACCGCCGCCCCGGCGCACGGAGTCGTCGCCGTCACCGAGGCGGGGCCGGCCGGCGTGGCGAGCGCATCCGGCAGGACCGGCCCCGAACCCGTCATTCACGTGGTCGACGGCTTGATCGACCGCGACGACCAACTACGCACGGTGCTGACCGGCATCCGTGAGACCGGCCGGGGAACCTTCGCGGTGGTCGGCGGGCACGGCATGGGCAAGACCTCGTTCCTGAACATGCTGCGCGACGCCGTCCGGCGGGAGTTCCCGGACGCGGTGCTGATGCCGATGCGGCCGCATGAGTCACCGGAGTTGTACGGGCTCAGCGACGCGTACAGCGGCCAGTACGGTTCCGCCACCACCCCCGCTGTCGCGGCCCTGCTCCTGGACAAGTCGACACAGCTCCTCGGCGACCTGGTGCAGGACGTGGTAGAGCAGTTCAGCGGGTTCGTCGTCGCCAAGGAGGGGGCCCCGCGCGCGACCGCCGTCACGATGCACAACACGTTGGTCGCGAAATCCTGGAGCACCCTCTCCAACGCCCAGTTCGACGTGAACGTGAAGACCCCGGCGGAGAGCGCGATCGAACGGCTGAGCCGGGCCCAACGACGCATCGACGACGCATTCCTCGCCGATTGGCGCACCTTTCTGGCCGGTCGGCGGGCGATCCTGATCCTCGACGGATTCGAGACGCTCATCGACGACGCGGTGGGCCAGTGGTTCGTGAAGCTCGCCCGACGCCTGCCGGACACCGCGGTGGTGCTGTCCCTGGTACCGCGGGAGTACGCCGAGCACGGCCGCCGGGTGCTGGACCCGGATCTCGTCGAGGAACTGCCGCGGTTCACCGTGGCCGAGGCGCATGCCTACCTGACCTACCACTTCGGCGACCGGGCCGGGGTCCGCCTCGCGCAGGTCGTCACGAAGTTCACCGGCGGCCATCCGTACGGGCTCAAGCTCGTCGTGCAGTTCATCCACGCCCACATCGACGACGCACTGAACGCGGACCGGCTGTGGGAGATGCTGATCCACCTTTCCGACGGCGGCGATCCGCGGCTCGACCGGCTGGTCCGGGAGGTTATCCGACCGGACCGGCACCCGAACGTGTGGCGGGTGGCCGAGGTGGCATCGCTCCTGAACAGCTTCGACGTGCCGATGTTGCTCGACCTGCTCGACGGCGACGAGTTGGGGGCCGACCCGGAGCAGGTGAGCAACGCCGTACGGCAGGTCGAGCGACTCGGTCTGCTCGACCCGCTGTCGGTCGCCGGACGGTTCCGCCTGCACGACTTCATCCGACCCGCGATGGCCGAGGCGGTACGGAGGTTCACGCCGGACAGGTGGACGCACATCCACCGGCGGGCGGCCGCCTACTACTACCGCCGGATAACCACGATCGAGGCGAAGACGGCGAGCGTGTACGGGTCCTGGTTCAAGTACGAGGACGCCGTCTGGCAGATGCACGAGACCGAATGGATGTTCCACTCGGCGCAACTGTCCGACGATCGGGACCTGACCCGGGCGCAGATCGTCGTGCTGTTCCTGGAGGCGTTCTGGTGGTGGGGTCTGTACGTGGACTTCTCGTTCTGTCACCAACTGCTGGAGAGTTGGCAGCGGGCGGTCCGGACCCAACACGACAGAGACCTGCTCGACGAGATGCGCCGCTTCCACCGCAACTACCCGACCGGGCCGGACAAGCCGGCGGGCGCACACTGGACCGAGGCGCGGCACGCGCTGCGTACGGTCGGTGAGCTGTGCGGCATCCGCCACGGCTGGCGGGCTCCGGGACGCTCGTCGGAGGCTGCGGAGGTCCACCGTCGGGCATGGCTCTACCTGCGCCTGTTCACCGCCCACACCTACTGGTACGACCGCCGGTTCGCCGAGGCCGAGGACGCCTACCGTCAGCTGGAACCAGAGTTCCTCGACCTCGACGACGAATGGATGCTCGCCTGGCTCTACTTCGAGTGGGCGGAGGTCGCGCTCGGGGCAGGTGACCGCAGCTCGGCCGCAGCCCGCTGCCGACGGTCGAGCGCGCTGATCCGACGGCTGGCCGAAGCGGGGGAGGTCGAATCGGAGTTGCTGGCCTACGTGCACCGACTGCTGGGCGACCTGCTGCACGACACCGACCCGGTCGTCGCCGCGCAGCAGTACGGGCAAGCTGTCAAGCGGGCGTTCGTGTTCCACCGCATGGACAACTCGCTCGATCCCGCCATCAGCGCTCCCGACGAGTACACCAGCCAGTTCTACGACGAGATGACCACCCGAGCGGCCAACCGGATGGCCGAGTGGGCCGGGCACGTCCACTGTAGGGCCATCCTGGCGGCCCTGGTCGAAGCGACCGCCGGCACGGTGCCGGACGTCGAGGTCCTCGGCTCGGGCGGCGATGCGGGCACCGACGCCGCAGCGCTGGCGGCCACGCTCTTCCCGCGTGGGCCCCTGCCGAACGAGCTGCACCAGCGCAGAGGCCCCTTCACGGACTACTGGGGGGACCTCGTGGACCGACTCGACCTGGACGCCGGGGCCGAGCTAGACCGCGTCGACCAGCTCGCCGACGCACTTGCCGATGAGTCAGTCGCCTGAATTCAACCCCAGACGGTCGACCAGCCAGCCAGCCTGCCAGCGCCGCTCAACGTCGTGGCGGTCACCGGCCGGGTCGGGGCGGCGGGCCTGAGCCGCCCGGGCCGCGACATAGCTGAGCGCCGGCACCGGGTAGACCGTGGCCATCTCGACAGCGTCGGCCAGGTAGCCGCAGACCAGGGCGGCCGTTCGCCGAGCGGACCGCGCCGCCGCCTCCTGCCGGCGCAGAGCCAGCTCACGCACACCAGTGAACGGGTCGAGGCCCGCGACGGTGGCACCATCTCCGGCCGCCGGCGCCAGCAGCCGTTCGGCCACCTCGGTCAGGGAACCGTCGTCGAGGTCGCCACACTCGGCGGCGGCATGCGCCGCCGTCCGCCCGACGCATGCCCGGGCGAACGCAGCCGAGGTGACGGTGTTCCACCGGGACACCCGAGCCGACAACCGGCCGCGCCGGCCGACCACCTTGTGGCCCACGGCGGTGACCGGGCCATCGAATTCGATCAACCACAGTTCGTCGTGCAACCAGTAGGGCAGGTCCTCGACCCGGCACGCATGCAGCCCGCGCTCGCACGGAGACACCTCCGGCACCTCCAGCCAGCTGGTCGACCACGCCTGGCCGGAGAAGGGTGCGACCTGGCCCGCGCCGAGGAACTTGTAGTACCTCACGATGGAGTGCCCTCCGCCAGCTCGCCCTCGCCCGTCCCGGCTGTGGACCCCGCCGGAGCGGTCCCCTGCATCAGGGTGACCAGGTGTTCCGGGGCGTGCCGGCCCGGCAGCGCGGTGAGGCTGCTCCGCATGAGCTGTACCTTGCGGACGTGCTGGAGGCAGGATGGGCAGGCCAGCAGGTGCATCTCCACCAGTTCCCGCCGGTCCGCGGCCACGGTGCCGTCGGCCAGGCGAGCGGTCAGTGCCACCACGCTGTCACAGCGCAGGAAGGCGTCCACCGGTCCCCTCCTCGTCGAGTCGTTGGTCGATGAGTGCGACCACCTCGGCGCGAGCGGCTCCGACCAGCTCCTGGTACTCCTCCTCGCCCTGACCCAGGACGGCCGCCGCCTCGGCGGGCGCAACGCCGAGTACGTCGGCAAGGATGAGCGTGACCCGGGGCAACGGAGGCAACCGCCGGACGGCCTGCGCGACCAACTGCTGGAGCGGCATCTCGTCGGTCCACTCCGGCGGGTCCTTGCGCCACCATCCGGCCCACGGGTCGTCCTCGCCGGCGAACCACCACTGGAGCACGGCCGCGTCGGCGGGTTCCGCCGACACGAAGAGCAGTCCGTCGTGCGACAGCGCGTCGAGCAGTTCGGTCAGTACGGCGACCCGTGGCCGGGGCAGCCGTTCCCCTCGGGCCAACCGGACCAGCACGCGCGCCCAGGCGGTGTCGAGCACCGCTCCGGCGCGGTCGTCGGTGGCCAGCAGGTCCAGCGCAGCGGCAGTCGCCGGGTAGTCCCGACGGAGCAACTCGGCCGGCACGTCCAGGGTGGGTATGTCCGCGTACCGGTCGGGGGTGAGCGGGGTCAGCGCGGGCGGCTGCCGATCGACGGCCGCCAGCAGGGCAGCGAACTCAGGATCGTCGTGTACGCCCTGCCCCTCGGCTTCTTCGTAGTAGTCGACGACGAACGACCTGACCAGTTCCTGCGGTACCGCCTCGCCACTCGGGTGCACGGCGAGGAACATGCCGCGTTCCCGTTCGGCGTCGCTGCTCACCCGCGGCTGGACGAAGGGGATCGGCAGCAGGCCGAACCCTGCCCGCTGGTAGAAACGTAGCCGGGCTGCGGGGTCGCCGAACTCACCGGCAGGGTGCACGCGGGGGTCCTCGACCTCGGCGAACACCACATCGCATCCCGAGCGGCGCCGCCAAGCCGGCAGCAGGTGGCTGAGCAGCGCACCACCGACCCCGCCACCGCGGATTCCTGGACGAACCGCCAGGTAGCTCAGCAGCAGCACTCGGTCGAAAGGATCGGACACGATAGCGCCGACGGGAGACCCGTCGTGCAGCGCGACACCGACGTACGTCGTGTCGGACTCGGCAATGGAATCGAAGCTCACCAACTGGTCCGGCGTGAAGCTGGGCGCGAGGATCTCGTGGTACGCCTGCCGCAGCAGGGCGGGCTCGGGCTCCCTGGACAGGTCACGCAGTTGGATCCGCCCGGTGGCCGCATCGGCGGTCGGCGGCATCATCCCCATATCCTCAGCCCCCGGCACGTCACCCGCAAGCCTCGCCCCCGTCGATCATGGAGTTGGCGGGCGATTTGGAGATCAATCCACCCGCTAACTCCATGATCGACACGGAGGGTCTGGGGTGGGGTGGGTCAGTGGGTTGGGGGGATCACGCGGAGGTGGCCGCGGCGGCCCGTGGGGGGTGCGGCCGGGGCCGGGCCGTGGTCGTCCTCCGGGGGGCGGGGGGCGACCGGGCGGGCGGCCTCGCGGACCGCTTCGGCCAGGGCGACCAGGTCGTCCGTGGTGGGCGGGGGCGGCTCGAACTCGCCCTCGTGCCGGACCACGTCCCAGCCACGCGGGGCGGTCAGGCTACGGGCGTGCGGCTCGCAGAGGTCGTACGTGTGCGGCTCGGCGAAGGCGGCCAGCGGGCCCACCACGGCGGTCGACTCGTTGTAGACATAGGTCAATGTGGCGACCGCTTGCCGGGGGCAGCCGTTTCGGGAGCAGCGCCGTGGTGACCTCACGGCGGCAGGGTATCTCCATTACCGGCTCCGGCGCACCGGTTCGCGTTACGACACGCCCGTCTTGGTGATCACAATTCGGCCGGTCGGCTCCCGCCGCGCCAGATGGGCGGCGCTGCCGCAGGCCGGCCCAGGTCGGGGGCTACCCTGTGCGTCATGGGAAGCCCGGAACACCGCCGCCCCGGCTCCGGCCGGCGCACCCGCCGCGACCGGCACGGACGCGGCCTGCGCGGGCGCCTGGTTCCGGCCACCGTGCCGCTGGCACGCACCAAGGCGGAGATCTTCGACGACCTGGTGCTGGACACCGTGGAGACCCTCGAACGGCGGTTCGCCAAGGAGCTGGCGGGCGTCGAGTTCGCCGTCGAGGACGTGCCCCCGGATCTGAACGTCTACGACTCCGACGTGCTGGAGGACGGCGAGGTGCCGCTCGCCCGCCTGCTGCCCGGCCGGCCGGGCCGGCAGGAGGTGCCCCCGCGGATCGTGCTCTACCGTCGGCCGCTGGAGTTCCGCGCAATGGACCGGGATGACCTCGCGGACCTCGTCCACGACGTCATCATCGAGCAGGTGGCGAACCTGCTCGGCGTCGATCCGGACGAGCTGGCCTGAGACGGTCGACGCGCGGACCGGATCCGGAGCGGCCCCCACCACCCCGGATCCGTCGCTGCGTCAGGCGGCCCGGCGCTTGAGCTTGCGGCGCTCACGCTCGGAGAGGCCGCCCCAGATGCCGAACCGCTCGTCGTGGCCGAGAGCGTATTCGAGGCACTCGGTCTTGACCTCGCAACGCGAGCAGATCCGCTTCGCCTCACGGGTCGAGCCGCCCTTCTCGGGGAAGAACGCCTCCGGGTCGGTCTGCGAGCACAGCGCCCGCTCCTGCCACTCCGGCGCGTTTCCGAGCAGGTCGGCCGCCTCAAGCTGGCCGTCCATCAATTGCCTCCTTGTCGCGCACCGGCGTCATCGCCGCTGCAACCCCCCACGCGAAAGGCGTGCTTGTCCGTCCGGTACCGATTTGTAGCGTTCCGCGCGAACAACCCCATTCAAATTACACGCGTGTAATGCGTGCGCCGTCAAGCCAAACTTGATAATGGAGTCGCCCTCCCGACACCCTCCGGACGGCCATCCGGCCACCCGGCCTCGCAACCTGCCCTATCGATTCAGACCCCGACCGAGTAACGCCCTCTCCGGCGAGTTGCCGGAGTTTTCTCCCGTGGCGCCCCCGCCGGTCCGGTGGACCGCCTCCGCCCCGGGGATCGTTGATCTTGGTGAGGGTCAGGTTAACGCGACTGCGCGCCGACCGCCCGTCGAGCCGGTGAACGCCGCAAGCGCCCTGTCCACATGGTGGACAGGGCGCAGCGGCCGGAACGGGGCGGAGGGTCAGCCCACCACCCCTCGAGCGCTGGTCGGCCAGACGAATTCGGCAATCGCTCCCCCCAGGACGTCGACCGTCCCGGCGGGCGTACGCTCGTCCCACCAGACGGTATAGCGACCGGCCGGCAGATCCGGGTAGACGGCACTGTGGAACGTGCCGTCCTGGACCCGACGCTCCCGCACGGCCGAGTGCGTCCGGGGGGTGTCCGGCCGGCTGACCTCGATCTCCCGGCCACGCTCGTCCTGTCCGGTGTAGATGATCAGGGCCCCGGTGTCGCCGCCCAGGTCGAGGACGACGCTCCCCCGTTCCGACGGCCCGTACGCGTGCTCGTGCGTGTGCATCAGCGCTCCCGGTCCGGTCAGGCGGCCGAGTCGGCCGGCGGATTGTTGAAGCCGTCGTACGGCGTACCCAGGTAGGGAAAGTTGGCGAGGAACGGAGCGGTCACGTCGGCGGCGCTCAGCCCCGGCGTCACCGCGGCAGCCGCCGCGTCCGGCTGGAACGCCCGGTCGACCAGCGGCACGGTCAGGCCGGCGATGGCCCGCAGCGAGATGCTCACCACGTCGTCGGTGACCCGGCGGCCGTTCGGGAACCCGGCCACGTCTCCACCCAGGACACCGAAGCGGTCCGGTGTGCGGTTCGGCGGGATCGCCGTGTTCAGCCGCAGCATGTCGGCCTGGATCTCGCCGGTGTTGTTGGTGAAGCCCTCGATCAGGCCCTCCGGGACACCGGTCAGCAGGATCGCCACCAGGTCGGCGCGGGCCTTCTTCGCCTTGTTGAGCCGGTCGAGGTTCGGGAAGACGTCGGGGTAGAGCGCCGGCAGCAGGGCGGCCAACTCCGGCCGCTCCACGAACTTCGCGAACCGCTTGTCCTCGGTGGGCGGCAGCGAGTTCCAGACGTCCTTCTGCGCCATCGGCACGATCACCTCGTTGAACAACGGATTGCCGAGGCGGGAGACCTGCGTGAAGGGGCCGGCGGGGATGTCCGCCGCGCCCCGGTCGCCGAGCACCCGGACCTGCCGGCGGGACGCCGCCGTCCACACCCCGATGACCGAGGCGCGGTCGCCGACGCCGTACCGGTTGGCGCGCCGGCGCACCTTGGTGAAGGGGATCTGGAGAGCGATGCTGTGCACGTTCATCCGGTCGGTGGCGTTGACCGGTTCCCCCTCGGCCTTGAAGATCTTCTTCCCGGCCACGTGGAGCTGCTGGAACGGGCGCAGCGTCCCCAGGTCGAAGATGGCGCCCAGGTCGACGAAGAACCCGTCGGCCCGCTGCCCGGCGAACACCCGCTCCCCGGTGGAGAGCGTGTACGTGGCCTGCCGCGCGAGGTCGGCGTACTTCGGGGTGGAGAGCGGGCCCACGTTGCAGGGCGGGCACGGAAGCTTGTGCGCCAGGCGGTGCTCCCGGCCGTCCGCGACGCGGGTCAGGCTGTAGAACTGCCGGCGGTTCCAGTTCGGACTGTCCAGGGAGTCGATCGGCCCGGTGTTGTAGAGGAAGCTGTTCGGATTCGTGATCTCGGTGGTGAATTCGAACCGGTAGGTGACGTCGGCCTGACCGTCACCGTCGTTGTCGATGTTGATCTCGTAGCGCACGTCGTCGCCGAACTCGAAGAAGTTCGGGCCGCCGGACGGCAGTTGCAGCGGAACGTAGTTCGCGATGACCGTCACCGAGTCGGGCCGGTCGGGGCTGACGAACGCGTACAGGTCGGAGCTGTCGGCGACCGGATCCTTGGCGATCTCCGGTGCCTCGCGGTGCGAAGACATGGCGGACCAAACCTCACTGTGCGGGGAAGGGGAGTTACGGACGGCCGGGCGCCGGGAGCCCGCGCCCGGCCGGGACGTGCCGAACGGCCGTGCGGCGGCTCAGCGCCACGGGGTACGGCTCAGCGCCGTGCGGCGCGCCGCAGCCGGTCCGCCAGGCCGCGGTCGCGTACCTCGATGCGGGACGTGCCGACGAAGACGTCCATGGTGCCGGTGGCGGCGTCGCGCAGGTGGACGACGATCGGGTCGTCCGCGTTCGCCGCGGCACCCGGCGCGTTCTGTGCCGCGGACAGACCCGGCACGGTGAGCGCGGCGGCGCCGAGCGTGGCGCTCGCGGCCGCGGTCAACGTCTGCCGGCGGGTCAGTCGCGGCCAGGGCCGCTTCGGCTGATCAAGCTGATCGCTGGGCATGGGCAACCTTTCCGGCGGCGGGACGGTGCGCCCGCGGTGACGGACGCGGGGCCCGGCCGGCGGTGCCCGCCCCGCGGAGGGGGTCGCCGGCGGCGGTCCTCGCCGTAACCGCCGCCGGCACGCTCTGGTACGGCCGGCGGCGGGGAAAGGTTCGAAACTACGAGGAGACGTGACCGTACGCGGTGGTCCGCTTGCGCGCCGGGCGCCCGGCAGCCGCCGCGATCGCGATCAACTGTTCCTCGGTACGCGCCGAACCGTTGCCGGAGCCGGCCATCCGGGAGATGGTCTCCTCCATCAGGGTGCCGCCCAGGTCGTTGCAGCCGCTGCGGAGCATCTCGGCCGTGCCCTCGTCCCCCAGCTTGACCCACGAGCACTGGATGTTGTCGATGCGCCCGTGCAGGAGCAGGCGGGACATCGCGTGCACCACCCGGTTCTCCCGCCACGTCGGCCCCGGGCGGGCGATGCCGGCGAGGTAGATCGGGGCGTTGGTGTGCACGAACGGCAGCGCCACGAACTCGGTGAACCCGCCGGTGCGGTCCTGCACCCCGGCCAGCACCCGGAAGTGCGCGAGCCACTGGGCCGGGTGGTCGACGTGCCCGTACATCATCGTGGAGCTGGACCGGATGCCCAGCTCGTGGGCCGTGCCCACCACCTCGACCCAGGCGGCGGCCGGCAGCTTGCCCTTGGTGAGCACCCAGCGCACGTCGTCGTCGAGAATCTCGGCCGCGGTGCCGGGGATGGTGTCGAGCCCGGCCTCCCGCAGCCCGGTCAGCCACTCACGGACGGACACGCCCGCCTTCGCCGCGGCGGTGACGATCTCCATCGGGGAGAACGCGTGCACGTGCATGCCGGGCACCCGCGCCTTGATCGCGCGCACCAGGTCGGCGTAGACGGTCACCGGCAGCTTCGGGTCGATGCCGCCCTGGAGGCAGACCTCGCTGGCGCCGGCCGACCACGCCTCCTCGGCCCGGTCGGCGACCTGGTCCACCGAGAGCCGGTACGCGTCGGCGTCGCGCTCACGCTGGGCGAAGGCACAGAACCGGCACCCCACGTAGCAGACGTTGCTGAAGTTGATGTTGCGGTTGACCACGTACGTCACGTCGTCGCCGACGGTGTCGCGGCGGACGTCGTCGGCGATCCGGCACAGCTCGGCCAACGCCGGACCGTCGGCGGCGAACAGCGCCAGGGCCGCCTCCGCGTGCCGGGGTTCCAGCAGCACCGCCGGATCGGCGGCGGCGAGCCGCAGGCCGGCCCGCAGGTCGTGGTCGCCGGAGCCGGTCGTCGCGCCGGCGCTCACCTTGCCGGCCACCGCCGACCAGTCGCCGTAGACGTGGTCGAAGTCGCCGCGCCGGTCCGCCGTACGGCCGGTCGTGTCGATGGTGGCGTGCAGGTCCGTCCGCCCGCCGTACGTCTCGTCCGGCTCCTGCCACGGCCGGCCCACCGGCCGGGCCTCCTCCACCGCGAGACCGGTGGCCGGGTCGGCCAGGGCGTCGACGTGCGGCAGCAGGCGCGGGTCGAGCCACGGATCGCCGGCCCGGACGTACTCCGGGTAGATGGTCAACCGCTCCCGCAGCGTGAAACCGGCCTTCTCGGTGTGCCGGGCCAGCTCGTCGATCTGCGGCCAGGGACGCTCCGGGTTCACATGGTCCGGGGTCAGCGGGGACACGCCACCCCAGTCGTCGATGCCGGCGCGCAGCAGCAGGTCGTACTCGCCGGCGATGAGGTTCGGCGGGGCCTGGATGCGGGCCTTCGGGCCGAGCAGCACCCGGGCCACCGCGACGGTGGCGGCGAGATCGCGCAGCTCCGCGTCCGGCATCCCGCGCATCGCCGTGTCCGGCTTCGCGCGGAAGTTCTGCACGATCACCTCCTGGAGGTGGCCGTACTCCCGGTGCGCGCGGCGGATCGCGAACAGCGCGTCGACCCGCTCGGCCGGCGTCTCGCCGATGCCGATGAGGAGCCCGGTGGTGAACGGCACGTTCACCCGGCCGGCGTCGTCGAGCACGCGCAGCCGGACGGCGGGCTCCTTGTCCGGCGAGCCGTAGTGCGGGCCGCCCGGCTCCGCCCACAGGCGGGTGGCCGTCGTCTCCAGCATCATCCCCATGCTCGGCGCGACCGGCTTGAGCCGTTGCAGCTCGGACCAGGTCAGCACGCCGGGGTTGAGGTGCGGCAACAGGCCGGTCTCCTCCAGCACGGCCACCGCGCAGGAGCGCAGGTAGTCGAGCGTGGAGTCGTACCCGCGCTCGTCCAGCCACTGCCGGGCCGCCGGCCAGCGCTCCTCCGGCCGGTCGCCGAGGGTGAACAGCGCCTCCTTGCAGCCCAGCTCCGCGCCCTGCCGGGCGATCGCCAGGACCTCCTCGCGGTCGAGGAACGCCGCCGGGAGCCGGTGCGGCACGGTGGCGAAGGTGCAGTAGTGGCACCGGTCCCGGCAGAGCCGGGTGAGCGGGATGAAGACCTTCTTCGAGTACGTGACGACGCCCGGCCGCCCCGCCTCGCGCAGCCCGGCGTCGCGGATCGCCCCGGCGACCCGCAGCAGTTCGTCCAGCGCGTCGCCCCGCGCGCCGAGCAGCGCGGTGGCCTCGTCGGCGTCGAGCGCCCGGCCGGACGCGGCCCGGCGCAGTGCCCGCCGCACGCTCGCGTCGGTGGGCCTCGGCTCCGTGCGATCAACCATCCGCTCAGCGTAGGCGGTCGGCACGGAGGCTCGCTCGACCCGATCCGCGCGGTGGCAAACCCCACGCGTCCCCGCCCCCGGCGCCTCCACCGCATTGATCAAGAGGTTTTCGGTGCGGTGCGGGTGCTACCGGGACGAAAACCTCTTGATCACCGCTCGACTGCGGGGCCGGTCACTCGTCGGCGGGGTTGATGCGCTGCGTGCGGTGGGACTCGTCGTGCGGCGGCGCCGGAGGTTCGGCCGGCTGGCGGGGGATCGCCTGGGTGGGATCGGCCGAGGGCGGCTGCCCGAACGGGGGCCCGGCCGGCGGGGCCGGGTGGGGCGCCGGGTTCGCCGGCGGGGCCGGGTGCGGTGCGGCCGGGAACGGCGGGGCCGGCTGGCCGTACGGGGCGCCGTACTGCGTCGGGGCCGTCCAGCCGCCGGACTGGCCGGTGCCGGGCCAGCCCGGCTGGCCGGGCTGGCCAGGGTGGTTGGGCTGGCCAGGCTGGCCGGGCTGGCCGGGGTGCCCGCCGGGGTGGCCGGGGTGGCCGCCGGGCCACCCGGACTGCGGCTTGCCGTAGACGCCCGGCTGCGGCTTGGGCTTCGGCACGTAGTAGAGCGTGCGCCAGATCCGGTACACGGCGTACCCGGCGGTCACCAGGAGGGCCAGCCCGGCCAGCCGGGCCAGCACGCCGAGGAAGGCGTCCGTCACCTCACCCTCGGCGAGACGACCGAACGACCAGATCAGGAAGGTCAGCCCGCCGAGGGCGGTGCTGACCGCGTACTCCCCGACCGCCACCTGGGTGATCAGTTTCGCCCTGGGCAGGACCGGCCGCAGGTGCGTGGCGAGCAGCACCGCCAGCAGGGGCAGGACCACCGCCTCGATCCCGGCGAAGGCGAAGAACGCGCTGCCCGCGCGCCCGGTGAAGGTGCCGTACCCGGTCGGCGTCAGCAGTCGGATCAGGCCGACGAACAGGAAGACGGCGTTCGCGCCGAGGAGCACGAACGCGGCCGGTTCACGCAGCGGCCGGGTCAGCTGGCTGGCCGGCGTCGGATCGGTCGACGCCGGCTCGGCGGGGCTGGTCAAGAAGTCCCCCTTCGGGGCGGAAGCGGACAGATGCCGACGTGAGCCTAGTCTCCCGGATGGGCGGGGCCCCGGAGGCGGCGCGTACGCGAGGATGGTCGACATGCGCATCGTGGTTCTGACCGGCGGCATCGGCGGCGCCCGGTTCCTGCTCGGCGTCCGGGCGTACGCCCGGGAGGTCGGCGCCGAGGTGACCGCCGTGGTGAACGTGGGCGACGACCTCTATCTGCACGGGCTCAAGGTCTGCCCCGACCTGGACAGCGTCATGTACACGCTGGGCGGAGGCGCCGATCCCGAGCGCGGCTGGGGCCGCGTCGACGAGAGCTGGACGGTGAAGGAGGAACTGGCCGCGTACGGGGCGGAGCCCACCTGGTTCGGCCTCGGCGACAAGGACGTCGCCACGCACCTGGTCCGCACCACGATGATCGACGGCGGGTACCCGTTGCACCAGGTCACCGCGGCGCTGGCCAGCCGCTGGGAGCCCGGCGTGCGCCTGCTGCCGGCCACCGACGACCGCCTGGAGACCCACGTCGTCGTGGACGTGGACGGCGGCCAGCGGGCCATCCACTTCCAGGAGTGGTGGATCCGGTACCGGGCGGACCTGCCCACGCACCGGTTCGTCTTCGTCGGCGCGGAGACCGCGAAGCCGGCCCCCGGGGTGAGCGAGGCGATCGCCGGCGCCGACGTGGTGCTGATCGCGCCCAGCAACCCGGTGGTGAGCATCGCGCCGATCCTCGCCGTGCCCGGGCTGCGGGAAGCGGTCACCGACGGTCCCGCCCCGGTGGTCGGCGTGTCGCCGATCATCGGCGCCGCCCCGGTGCGCGGGATGGCCGACCGTTGCCTGGCCGTCCTCGGCGTCGAGTGCAGCGCGGCCGGCGTCGGCCGGCTCTACGGCGGACGCCCGGACGGCGGCCTGCTCGACGGCTGGCTGGTCGCGCCGGAGGACGCGGAGACGACGGTGCCGGGAGTGACCGTCCGCGCGGTGCCGCTGCGGATGACCGACGAGGCGGCGACGGCGGCCATGGTCCGCGCCGCGGTGGAGTTGACGTGAGGCTGGAGATCCTGCCGGTGCTCGGCATCGGCCACGTGTCCGAGGGCGACGACCTGGCCGCCATGATCACGACCGCCGCGCCCTGGCTGCGCGACGGGGACGTGCTGGTGGTGACCAGCAAGATCGTCTCGAAGGCGGAGGGGCGCCTCGTCGACGTCCCGGCGGACGGTCCGGAGCGGCTCGCCGCCCGGGCCGACGTCCTGGCCGCGGAGACCGCACGGGTGGTCGCCACCCGGGGCGCGACGCGCATCGTGCAGACGCACCACGGCTTCGTCATGGCCTCGGCCGGCATCGACGCCTCCAACGTGGACAAGACCCGGCTGGTGCTGCTGCCGGTCGACCCGGACGCGTCGGCCCGGGTGCTGCGCGCCGCGCTCCGCGAGCGGTACGACCTGGACGTGGCGGTGATCATCAGCGACACGATGGGGCGGCCCTGGCGCAACGGGCTCACCGACGTGGCGCTCGGTGTGGCCGGGATGGACGCCATCCGGGACCACCGGGGCGAGGTCGACCCGTACGGCAACGAGCTCGAACTCACCGAGATGGCGGTGGTCGACGAACTGGCCGGCGCCGGCGAGCTGATCAAGGGCAAGTGCGACCAGGTGCCGGTGGCGGTGGTCCGCGGCTACCTGGCCACCCCGGGTGCGGACGACGGAGCCGGCGCGAAGGCGCTGGTCCGGGACTCGTCGCTCGACCTGTTCTCGCTCGGCACCGCCGAGGCCCGGGCCGCGGGGCTGGCCGACGCCGCGGGCCTCGCCGACGGCACCGCGACCGCGCCGCCCGACCCGGCCGCGGTCGACCGGGCGATCGCCGCGGTGGCCCACGCGGTCGCGCCCGGCACGGTCTTCACCCACGTCACCGATCCGGAGGTACGCGGACGGCTCGTCGCCACCGTTCCCGACTGGCCCGCCGGGGCCACGACGCTGGTGCTCGGCTCCCCGGCGACCCCGGTCGATCCCTTCGGTCTGGTGCGGTTCGGGGCGGACGTGCACCGCCTCCGCGCCGCCCTGGCCGCCGAGGGCCTCCGATCGACCCTCCTGCCACCCCCACCCGGCACCCCCGCGACAGCAGCCCTGGCGCTCTGACCCGCGCCCGCACCCGTGGGGCCGGTCAGGCGTTCAGGACCGCGCGGCCCAGCGGGGTGATGGTGTGCAGGACGGTGTTTCGGTCGCGCTGGCTCACCAGCAGGCCGGCGTTGCGGAGCACGGTCGCGTGCTGGCTCGCGGCGGCGGCCGAGATGTCCAGGCGGCGGGCCACCTCCCCGGTGGTGCAGCCGCCGGTGCTCGCCTCGAGCACCGCGGCCCGGGTACGCCCGAGCAGCGCCGCCAAGGCGTCTCGCCCGGCGGCCGGCACGCCGTCCCCACCGGCGGCCGGTGCGAGCCCGCCCAGCCGGTCGACCGGATAGACCAGCACCGGGGGCAGCGCCGGGTCGAGCAGCGCCACCGGCGTACGCGCACAGAAGAACGACGGCACCAGCAGCAGCCCCCGGCCCTCGAGGTGCAGTTCCCGGCTGTGCGGGTAGTCGCGGACCTCCAGCACGCCCGACGCCCACCGCATCGCGGGGCGCAGGCTGGCGAGCAACCCCTCCACGCCGCCGTCGAGCAGGGCCCGGGCCCGCCGGTTGCGGTCGGCCTCCACCGCGGCCTGGATCCGCGGCCAGTACGGGCTGATCGCCAGGTCGCGGTACTGCTCCATGGACCGGGTCAGCTGCGCGAGCACCTCGGTCTCGCCCCGCGCCAGCGCGGACGCCGAGGCCGGCAGAGGGTTGGCGCCGGCGAGCAGGGCGACGTCCCGCCGGAGCATGGGCGCGGGAGTGCTGCGAACCGCGTCGAGCCCGGCGTCGAAGCCCGACACGCTCTCGTACGGGGTCAGGAAGTCGGGGAAGTAGCCGCGCGGCGGGTTGAGGGCGAAGAGCAGCCGCATCTGGTCGGCGGCGGTGTCCTGGCTGAGCCGTCGGGTGACGCTGCGCCGCCAGGTCGACATGAGCGGGTCACGGCTGCGGCCCTGAAGCAGATGCAGGCTCAGGACCAGTTCCCAGAGCGGGTCCGGTGCCAGCGCCACCCGGGTGCGGAGAATGTCCTCTCCGGTGAAGTAGATCCTCAGCATGGGCACTCCCGTGCCGGCGGCGGAGGGGGCACCGACGGCTTTTCGCACTCTACCTGGGCGGCAGTTATCACCACCTTTAAGCCTGAACTGAAAATCCTCGACGCCTCCCCGGCGGGTTGGGCATGCTTCCACTGCCCGGGCACGACACGCCGCACGGCGGGGTGTGGCCGGGCAACCCGGGGGCCGGGAACCGATCGGCGACCGGGTGGCACCACGAGGGTCTGCGGGCCGCACGTCCGCAGAGGTGCCGCCCGGCCGCCGACGTGTTCGCGGCCACCGCCCGGCCGCCGACTGGTTCGCGGCCACCGCCCGGTCAGCCTACCCAGAGCGCGACCCGGTGGTCCTCGTCCGTGACGTAGAAGCAGCTCCCGTCCAGCTCCGCGAGCCCCTCCACATGGTGGAACGGCGCCAGGTCCGCGACCAGTTCGCCGGTGACCAGGTGGCCCGCACCCGGCAGGCGGAAGCGGACGTGCCGGGAGGTGACGTCACCGCCGGCCGGGTGGTCCTCCAGCAGCACCGATCCCTTGCCGAGCGCGTCGATCGAACCGATCACCGCCGCGTACCCGCCGTCGGCGGTGGGCGCGACCGCCCGGAACCCGGTCAGCGCGCCGGGCGGCGTCACGCCGGTGAGGACGTACGCGCCGAGGGCCTCCGGCCAGACCGGCGCGGCGTCGAACATGCCCGGCACCCCGGCCAGCTCGACGAGGATCGGCTCGCCGGCGGCGGTGACCGGGAACCGCAGCCCGAGCAGCGCCGTACCGGCCGGGGTGAACGCGACGGCCTCCACGTTCAGCGGCAGGTCGTCGGGGACCAGCCGGTCGACCCAGCCCTTGGACCGGGCGGTGCCCCGGGCCACGGTCTCGCCGATGAACCGGGACCGGACCCGCTCCCCCGACGGGAGCGGGGTGAACGGCGCCTTGAGCAGGGCGTCGTTGACCGCCCGGTGGACCCGGAACCGGTTGCGCACCACCTGCACCGGCAGCCGGCCACCCACCGCGTCGTCCTCCCGGAACCGGGCCACGAACGCCCGGCGCGGGCGCAGCGGACCGGCCTTGGAACCGAAGTGCGAGCCGAAGACGTACACCCAGCCGTCGTGGTGGGCGAGGGCCTCGCCGTCCTCGGTGCGGCCGTTCTCCGGCCCGGCGTCGGCGGCCACGTGGTGCGCCGTCCAGGTGCCGTCGTCGAGTTCGAGGAGCAGAGCCAGGCAGTGCTCGACCGGGCCCTCGTCGAGGACGGTCCAGAAGCCGCGCCGGGCGCCGTGCGCCCGCAGCAGGGCCGTGGAGTGCACGGGGAGCAGGTCGCTGGCCTCGTTACCGGCCACCACGAACTCCAGGAGTCGCAACGTCACCGCGCCAGCGTACGAAGACCCCGCACGTAAGGTGTCCAGGTGCCCGCGGATGAAAGGAAGGGCCCCTTGTTAACGCCTGACGTAGTAAAAGGGTCCCTTCCTAACACGGAGCTGCACGCCGACGCCGTCGCTGTGCTGCGCGGCTGGACACCCACCTCGGCCGCCGCCGCGGACGCCCGGGACCGCACCCTCGACCTGCTGGCCGCCGGGCCGGTCGCGATGAGCCGCGAACACCGGGCCGGGCACGTCACGGCGAGCGCGCTCGTGCTGGACGCCACCGGCGAGCGGGTGCTGCTCTGCCTGCACGGCAAGTTCCAACGGTGGGTGCAGCTCGGTGGGCACTGCGAGCCCGGCGACCGTACGCTGGCCGCCGCCGCCCTGCGCGAGGCGACCGAGGAGTCCGGACTGGCCGGTCTTCGGATCGACCCGGTGCCGATCGACGTGGACGTCCACCCGGTCGGCTGTCAGGGCGGCTCGTTCCACCACGACGTACGCTTCGCCGTCCTCGCGCCGCCCGGCGCGCAGGCCCGGGTCAGCGAGGAGTCCGAGGACCTGGGCTGGTTCCCGCCGGACCGGCTGCCGGAGCCGCTGGCCGGCGGCACCACCCAGTTGATCGCGCCCGCGCTGGCGGCACTCAGACGAGCCCCTCTTCGCCCCGTTCCTTGAGCTCGTCGACGATCTTCTTGACGTCCTGGGCCCGGTCGCGCGGGCACACCAGCAGCGCGTCCGGGGTGTCGACCACGATCAGGTCGCGCACCCCGACGGTGGCGACGAGGCGACCGGAGTACGGAACGACCACCAGGTTCGCGCTGTCCCGCAGGAGAACACCCGGCTTCGCGTCTCCGCCGAGCACGACGTTGCCGTCCTGGTCGGCCGGCAGCACCTCGCCGAGCGTGTGGAAGTCGCCGACGTCGTTCCACCCGAAGTCGCCGGGCACGGTCGCCACCTTGCCGGCCGTCGCCGCGCCCTCCATCACCGCGTAGTCCACCGAGATCTTCGGCAGCGTCGGCCAGACCGTGCCCAGCACGTCGTCCTGGTCCTCGGTGCCCCACGCCCCGGCGATCGCGGCGATGCCCGCGTGCAGGGCCGGCTGCTGGCGGGCCAGCTCGGCGAGGAAGACGTCGACCCGCCAGACGAACATGCTGGCGTTCCAGAGGTGCCGCCCGGACCGCAGGTACGCCTCGGCCACGTCGGCGCCCGGCTTCTCCTTGAACTCGGCCACCGGCCGCAGCGGCCCGTCACCGGCCGGCTCCCCGGTCTCCAGGTAGCCGTAGCCAGTCTCCGCGCGGGTGGGGGTGATCCCCACCGTCATCAGCAGCCCCTGCTCGGCGCCGCGGACCGCCTGGCGGACGGTCTCCCGCCACCGCTCCGGGTCGCCGATCAGGTGGTCGGCCGCGAACGACCCCATCACCGCCGTCGGCTCCCGCCGCGCGATCACCGCGGCGGCCAGGGCGATCGCCGCGCACGAGTCCCGCGGCGACGGTTCGACCAGGATGTTCTCCTCCGGCAGCACGGACAGCTGACGCGCCACCGCGGTGACGTGCGCCGCCCCCGTCACCACGAGCGTGCGCTCCGGCGTGGTCAACGGACCGAGCCGATCCACGGTCGCCTGGAGCAGCGACGCGGCGGTGCCGGTGAGCGGGTGGAGGAACTTCGGGTGCCCGGCGCGGGACAGCGGCCACAGCCTGGTGCCGCTGCCTCCCGCCGGGATGACGGCGTAAATCACCGGGACATCATGCCCGACGCCGCAAGCGGGGGTCGGGCGGTCACCCCCACGGAACCCGCGCTCACGCCCGCGCCCGGGACCAGGCCGCGATGTGCACCTCGGCGCTGGACTCCCAGGTGAACTCCTTGGCCCGGTCGAAGCCGGCCTTCGCGAGCGCCAGCCGGCGCGGCTCGTCGTCGAGCAGCGCGGCCAGGTCGGTCGCGATCTGGTCCGGCGCCTCGCTGGTGTACGCGACCGCGTCGCCACCCACCTCCGGCAGCGAGAGCCGGGGGGTGGTGAGCACCGGCGCGGCGCACGCCATCGCCTCCAGGATCGGCAGGCCGAAGCCCTCGCCGTACGACGGGTAGGCCGCGACGAGCGCCCCGCCGAGGAAGCCCGGCAGGTCGGCGTACCGCAGGTAGCCGGGGCGGAGCAGCCGCAGGTGCGACGGAACCTCGGCCACCGCGCGGTCGATGTCGTCGTCGTGGCCCTGACCGCCGGCGATCACCAGGGCGGGCGGGTTCTCCCGGTCGGCGACGGCGCGGGCCCAACCCCGGATCAGGTTGGGGACGTTCTTGCGGGGCTCCTTCGCCCCGAGGAAGGCGATGTAGCTCTGGCTGCCGAGCCCCAGCCGGGCCCGGACCCGGGCCTTCTCCTCCTCGCCCGGCGCGTGGAACGCGGCGTGGTCCACACCGTGGTACGCGACGTCGATGCGGGTCGGGTCGGCGTCCAGCAGCCGGATCAGCTCGTCCCGGGTGGCCTTGCTCGGCACGATCACCCGGTCGGCCCGGCGCAGCGAGGTCTTGATCGCGCTGCGGAAGAAGGTGCGGCGACTCTTGTCGTAGTGCTCCGGCTCGGTGAAGAACGTCGCGTCGTGCACGGTCACCGTGACCGGACAACCGGCACGCAGCGGGCAGGTGTAGAAGGGCGAGTGCAGCACCTGCGCGCCGACCTGCTGGGCGAGCAGCGGCAGGCCGGTCTGCTCCCAGGCGAGCCGGGCGGGGCGGTGCGCGACGGCGGCCGGCGCCGGGATGATCTCCGCGCCGGGCAGCATGCGGGTGTAGCGCTCGAGATCGGTGCGGAGACTGACCACCGCCAGGTCCACGCCCGACCCGCACACCTTGCCGAGCGCACCGAGCAGGCCGTCGACGTATCTACCGACGCCGCCGCGGTCGGCGGGGACACTCGTGGCGTCGATGAGCACGCGGGGCGGTCGGCCGGCGGTCACGGGGCGACTCCTTGAAACTGGCGGGCCTGTGGGGAACAACACTCCGGGGGCAAGCCTACGCCGGGCCCCCCGGTGGGCAATGACTGCGACCCGACGGTACGCCGACCTGGAGAGTGTCGGGTAGCCGCACGCCGGCAGTCTCTCGGTCGTCGCCATCTTCTACGGCCGGCGGGGGCGTATCGTTCGCGCCGATGGCCGACAACATTGCCCGGGTGTTCGCCGCCGCGACCGCGCCCGACCCGACCCGACCGCTGCTGACCTGGTACGACGACGCGACCGGTGAACGGACCGAGCTCTCCGGAGCGACCTGCGCGAACTGGGTGGCCAAGACGGCGAACCTGCTCGTCGACGGGCTGGGCCTCGGGCCCGGCGACACGGCCGCGGTGCTGCTGCCGCCGCACTGGCAGACCGCCGCCGTCCTGCTCGGCACCTGGTCGGCCGGCCTGGGCGTGGCCGGGGATCCGGGCGACGTGGACGTCCTCTTCGTCGCCGCCGGCCGGCTGGCCGAGGCGGACGCGTGGTCCGCCGGCGACCGCTACGTCCTCGCCCTGGACCCGTTCGCCCTGCCGATGCGGCAGGTCCCGCCAGGCTTCGCCGACTTCGTGTCCGAGGTACGCGTGCACGGCGACCACTTCACCCCGTACGCCGCCGGCGGGGAGGAGCCGGTGGAGCGCGCGCGGCGACGCGCGGACGAACTCGGCATCGCCCGCGACGACCGCGTCCTGATCGACACGGGGGCGTACCCCGATCCGGTCGACTGGCTGCTCGCCCCGCTGGCGGCCGGCGCCAGCACGGTCCTCTGCGCCAACCTCGACCCCGCCCGCGTCGAGTCCCGCGCTGCGGCGGAGCAGGTCACCCGCACCGTCGGCCGGACCTGAGCCTGGTCAGGCCGGGGTGGACTGGTCGTGCTCGGCGCGGCGTTGGGTCGCCAGGGCGGCGAACGCCGTCAGGGACTCCGGGTTCGCCAGGGCGCCCTTCGCGGCGGCGCTGTCGACCGGGGTACCCGTGAGGATCTTCTTGACCGGGACCTCCAGCTTCTTCGCCGACAGGGTGCGCGGGACGGCCCGGACCTGGTGGATCTCGTCGGGCACGTGCCGGGGCGACAGGGCGGTACGCAGCTCGCGGCAGATCTTCGCGCGAAGCGCGTCGTCCAGGTCGAGCCCCTCCGCGAGCACCACGAAGAGCAGCAGTTCGCCGGCGCCACCCTCGTCGTCCTCCAGGTGGACGACGACCGAGTCGACGACCTCGTCCAGCCCTTCCACCACCGAGTAGAACTCGGCGGTGCCGAGGCGGACGCCGCCCCGGTTCAAGGTGGCGTCGGAGCGGCCGGTGATCACGCAGCCGCCGCGCTCGTTGATCGTGATCCAGTCGCCGTGCCGCCAGACCCCGGGGTAGACGTCGAAGTACGCCTCGCGGTAGCGGCTGCCGTCGGGGTCGTTCCAGAAACCCACCGGCATGCTCGGCATCGGCTCGGTGATGACCAGCTCACCCAACTCCCCGATGACCGGGGTGCCGTCGCCCGAGCGGGCCTCCACCTTCGCCCCGAGCGCCCGGCAGGCGATCTCGCCCGCGTACACCGGCAGCAGCGGCACGCCGCCGACGAAGCCGGTACAGACGTCGGTGCCGCCGGAGAGCGACTGGAGCTGGAGGTGGTCGCCGACGTGCTCGTACACCCAGGTGAAGCCCTCGGCGGGCAGCGGCGCACCGGTCGAGCCGAGGCCGCGCAGCGCGGACAGGTCGGCGATCTCCTTCGGGGCCAGCCCGGCCTTGCGGCAGGCCAGCAGGAACGGGGCCGAGGTGCCGAGGTACGTGGTGCCGGTGTCCGCCGCGAGTCGCCACAGCGCCCCGAGGTCGGGGTGGCCGGGGTTGCCGTCGAAGAGCACGATCGCCGCGCCCACCGCCGGCCCGGACACCAGGAAGTTCCACATCATCCAGCCGGTCGTGGTGAACCAGAAGAACCGGTCGGCCGGGCCGAGGTCGTGGTGCAGCGCGAGCATCTTCAGGTGCTCCAGCAGGATGCCCCCGTGGCCGTGCACGATCGGCTTGGGCAGGCCGGTGGTGCCGGAGGAGTAGAGCACGTAGAGCGGGTGGTCGAACGGCACCGGCGTGAAGGTCAGCGGCTCGTCGGTCTCGGCGGCCAGGTCCGCCCAGGTGAGCGCGCCCTCGGGCGCGGTCGTCATCCGGTCCGCAGCGCCGTCGAGCGGCGCGGAGGCCGCATCATGGCCGTCTGCGCCGGCCGGATTCAGGTACGCGATGCCGACGGTGTGCCGCAGTGACGGCAGCGCGGCGCGGATGGCGGCCACCTCGGCGCGCCGGTCCACCGGCTTGTCGCCGTAGCGGTAGCCGTCCACGGCGACCAGGACCTTCGGCTCGATCTGCTGCCAGCGGTCGGTGACGCTGCGGGTGCCGAACTCGGGCGCGCACGAGGAGAAGACGGCGCCGAGGCTGGCGGTGGCCAGCAGCAGCACGTACGTCTCGGGGATGTTCGGCGCGTACGCGGCCACCCGGTCGCCGGTGCCGACGCCGAGCCGGCGCAGCCCGGCGGCGACCCGGCGGACCTGCTCCCGCAGCCCGGCGGCGGTGAGCGTGGCGGGCGACCGGGTCTGCCCGTGCGCGATCACCACCGGGTCGTCGTCCGCGCGGCCGGGCATGCGCAGCACGTTCTCGGCGTAGTTGAGGGTGGCGTCGGGGAACCAGCGCGCGCCGGGCATGCCCCGGTCGGCGAGCGTGGCGCTGGGCGGGGTGTGTGCCACCACCTCGAAGTGGTCCCAGATCGACTGCCAGAAGGCGGGCAGGTCGGTGACCGACCACTGCCACAGCGCGTCGTAGTCGGCGAAGTCGAGCCCCCGGTGCTCGCGCAGCCAGCGCAGGTAGTTCCCGATCCGGGACCGCTCACGGACGTCCGCCGGCGGCGTCCACAGCACGTCACCCACTGCTCCACCCTCCCTCGGGCCCCGGCACGACGCTGTGCATGGGCCGTGGCGCCATCTTGCCCTACCTCGCAGCGCCATTCTCCGCACCCGGCCCCGGCCGGCGCACGTGCCGGGCCCACATGCCCGAGTGCCACCCTGTGTGGGTCGCGCGGCCTACAGGTGTTAACAAGGGGCCCCTCCTCTACCGGCGGCGTTAACAAGGGGCCCTTCCTTGCACCTCAGCCGGCGCGGTGGGCTTGGATGGCGCGGCGGCGGGCGAGCCGGTGGGCGCGGCGGATCTCCGCCTCCCGGAAGCGCCGCTCGTCCTCGACGGTCTCCGGCAGCACTGGCGGGATCATCCGCGGTGTGCCGCCGACGTCGACGCCGACGAACACCAGGTACGCCGTCGCGACCCGGACCGCCTGGTCCTCGGCCGAGTCCCACCGCTCGGCGGTGACCCGTACGCCGACCTCCATCGAGGTCTGCCCGGTCCAGTTGACCTGGGCGTACGCGTGCACGAGGTCACCCACCCGCACCGCTTCCGAGAAGACGATCTCGTCGATGGCCGCGGTCACCGCCGTCCCGCCGCTGTGCCGCGCCGCCGCGGCCCCCGCCACGTCGTCGACGAACTTCATCAGCACGCCGCCGTGCACCGTGCCGTAGAGGTTCACGTCGACGGCGGTCATGATCCGGCTCAGGGTCACCCGGGAGTACGAGGTCGGCTTCCCTGGCGGCGTGGTGGAGGGGTGCTCGGTCATGACGGAAACGGTACGGTGCGCGGATGCGACATCTCTGGAGCTTCCTCGCCGGGTTGGTGGTGGCGCCCGTCACCTGGGTCCTGGTCACCCTCGGGCAGGACGGTTCGGCCCGCACCGTCGCCCGCTGGGTGGAGATCGGTAGTTTCAACTCGGCCAACCTCATCGAGCCGGCCGTCTGGCTGGCCGTGGGCGGCATCCTGCTCGGGCTGCTCGGCACCCTGCGGGTCTCGCCGGTCGGCCCGCTGGTCGCGGGGCTGCTGCTCGCCGCCCCGTACGTGGGGACGTTCGTCGCACCGTTCACCGTGCGCGACCGGATCCCAGACGGGTGGAAGGTCCTCGGTGACCCGCTCCCGCTGCGGCTGCCGGTGGAGAACGGGACGCTCTTCCTCCTCGGCCTGATGCTGATGATGGCCGCCTTCAGCGGGCAGCGCTGGCGGCAGTGGCCACGGCCGGAGGCCGGGGCGGAGCTGACCCCGGTGGACGGCCCGCAGCGGACGAACTTCACCCTCAGCGACTGGCCGACGACGTCGGAGCGGGACACGGCCCCGATGACGCTCGGCTACCCCGACCCGACGCCGACGGAGCCGCTGCCCCGCCGGGCGAGCGGCGAGTCGCCGTGGTCGGCTCCGCCGCGCGGCGCGAGCCGGCCGGACGACACGACCACCGAACTGCGCTGACCGTGCGGGCGGGCCGGGACGACCGGCCCGCCCCCGACCGTCAGCCCTTGAGCAGCTGGCGGGCCATCACGATGCGCTGCACCTGGTTGGTGCCCTCGTAGATCTGGGTGATCTTCGCGTCGCGCATCATCCGCTCGACCGGGTAGTCCCGGGTGTAGCCGTACCCGCCCAGCAGCTGGACGGCGTCGGTGGTGATCTCCATGGCGGCGTCGGAGGCGAAGCACTTGGCCGCCGCGCCGAAGTACGTCAGGTCGGCGTCGCCCCGCTCGGACTTGCCGGCCGCCGTGTACGTCAGCTGCCGCGCCGCCTCCAGCTTCATGCCCATGTCGGCGATCATGAACTGGATGCCCTGGAAGTCGGCGACCGGCTTGCCGAACTGCTTGCGCTCCTGGACGTACCCCAGGGCGTAGTCGAGCGCGCCCTGGGCGATGCCGACGGCCTGGGCGGCGATGGTGACCCGGGTGTGGTCCAGGGTCTTCATGGCGGTGGCGAAGCCGGTGCCCTCCGCGCCGATCATGCGGTCGGCCGGGATGCGGACGTTGTCCAGGTACACCTCGCGGGTCGGCGACCCCTTGATGCCGAGCTTCTTCTCCGGCGCACCGAAGCTGACCCCGGAGTCCGACTTCTCGACGACGAAGGCCGAGATGCCCCGGGACCGCGCGGACGGGTCGGTGACGGCGAAGACCGTGTAGAACTCGGACACCCCGGCGTTGGTGATCCACCGCTTCACGCCGTTGAGCACCCAGTGGTCGCCGTCGCGGACCGCCCGGGTGGTCATCGAGGCGGCGTCGCTGCCGGCCTCCGGCTCGGAAAGGCAGTACGAGAACATCGCGTCGCCGGACGCGACCTGGGTCAGGTACTTCCGCTTGAGCTCCTCGGAGCCGGCCAGGATCAGCGGCATGGTGCCGAGCTTGTTGACCGCCGGGATGAGCGAGGACGAGCCGCAGGCACGGGCGACCTCCTCGATCACGATGGCGGTGGCCAGGGCGTCCGCCCCGGCGCCGCCGTACTCGACCGGGATGTGCGGTGCGTGGAAGTCGGCCGCCCGCAGGGCGTCGTACGACGCCTTCGGGAACTCGCCGGTCTCGTCGGCCTCGGCGGCGTGCGGAGCCACCTTGGCGGCACAGACCTCACGGACCGCCTCCCGGACCGCCTGGTACTCGTCGGTAAGCCGGTAGACGTCGAATGATTGCTCTGCGGCCATGTCGGCCCCTCCCCTTCACGGCTATCATGCGCAGTCTGTAGCGTCACACGGCCGCGGACAGCGCAGACTGAAGGATAGCGACCACGGTCCGGGCGATGTTACCGCCGCGTAGGGCTGGGGTCTTCCACACCTCCGACCTGCCGGCGACCATGACAGGACAGGACGAATACCACTACCACCTCCGGTGCCCTGGCAGGCGCCGCAGCAGGATGCGACGCTACGAGCGGCGCCAGTGCGAGCGGAGAAGACAGGCGTGACGATCCCCTACCCGAACAGCCAGCCGATGCCTCCCATCGGCGCGGTGACGCCGCCCTCGGGCGCCGCCCGTCCCCGGGTGACCTTCCTCGGCACCGGCTATCTCGGCGCGACGTACGCCATCTGTTACGCCGAACTGGGGTACGACGTGCTCGGCTTCGACGTCGACGCCGACAAGATCGCCATGCTCAACGCGGGCGAGGTGCCGATCCACGAGCCGGGCCTCGACGAGCTGCTCAAGCGCAACCTCGCGGCCGGGCGGCTGCGGTTCAGCACCGACATGGCCGAGACCGCCGACTTCGGCGACGTGCACTTCATCTGCGTGGGCACCCCCCAGCGCGCCGACGGCATGGGCGCCGACCTGTCGTACGTCGAGGCCGCCGTCACCAGCCTGGCCCAGCACCTCACCCGCAAGGCGCTGATCGTCGGCAAGTCGACCGTGCCGGTCGGCACGGCCGAGTGGGTCGAGCAGCTCGTGAGCAAGCACACACCGGCTGACCTCGGCGTCGAGGTGGCGTGGAGCCCCGAGTTCCTCCAGGAGGGCTTCGCCGTCGACGACGTGCTGCGACCCAACCGGATCGTGGTGGGCGTCAAGAGCGAGTGGGCCAACGGCATGCTCTACGCCGCCCACAAGGGCGTCTTCGACCTGGCCGCGACCGAGGACCGCGAGGTGCCCCTGGTGGTCACCGACTTCGCCACCGCCGAGCTGGTGAAGGTCGCCGCGAACGCCTTCCTCGCCACCAAGATCTCGTTCATCAACGCGATGGCCGAGGTCTGCGAGGCGTCCGGCGGCGACGTGACCCACCTCGCCCGGGCGATCGGCTTCGACCCCCGGATCGGCAACCGGTTCCTCCAGGCCGGTCTCGGCTTCGGCGGCGCCTGCCTGCCCAAGGACATCCGGGCCTTCCAGGCCCGGGCGCAGGAGCTGGGCGCCGGCGAGGCGCTGCGCTTCCTGCACGAGGTCGACCTGATCAACCTGCGCCGCCGCACCCGCGTCGTGCAGCTCGCCGCGGACCTGCTCGGCCGCCGCTCCGGCCCGGCCGGCCCCGACCTGTCCGGCACGAGGATCGGGGTGCTGGGTGCGACCTTCAAGCCCAACACCGACGACGTCCGCGACGCGCCCGCCCTCGCGGTGGCGTCGCTGCTCCGCAAGGCCGGCGCCGACGTGCACGTCTACGACCCGCAGGGCATGGAGCGCGCCCGCGCGGTGGCGCCCGAGCTGACCTACGAGCCGGGCGTCAGCGAGGCGGTGACCGGCGCCGACCTGGTCTGCGTCCTGACCGAGTGGGCCGACTTCCGCAACGCCGACCCGGTGGCTCTCGGCGAGCTGGTCGCCGGCCGCAAGGTGGTCGACGGCCGCAACTGCCTCGACCCGACACTGTGGACGCAGGCCGGCTGGGAGTACCGCGGCATGGGCCGGCCCTGACACCTGCCTGACCTCGCCTGACGGCCGGTCGCGCGGGCTCTGCCGCGGCCGGCCGTCATCGGGTACGCCGACGGTCGTCACCCCGGACCCGCCGACAACGGTCGAAATCCACGCCAGCTTTGGGCATGCTGCGACAGTGGAGGTCCACAGTGCGGGTGGAGGGGTGTCGTGGCGAGCTTTCAGTGCTCCTCGTGCGGCCGTGAGATCAAGCCGGCCGTCCGCTGCCCGCACTGCGGCGCGGAGCAGCCACAGTGGCTGGAACACCTGGCGGAGATCGAGCGGTCCATCGCGGAGATGAAGGCGCGGGACGCCGAGATCGCCCGCGAGCAGCGGCAGATCGCCGCCAAGATGCAGGCCGCGCTGTTCCAGCGGGACATCCTCGCCCACGCCGGCGAGGAACGGACCAAGCAGGCCACCCGCCCGCGCCGGGTGCTGCGCCGCCGGCCCGGCCGACGCCCGCCGACCGCCGCCACCGGCGCGCCGCCGCGGGTGCCCCGCCAGGGCACGCCCCCGGGGTCGGACGACGCGCCGCCACCACCTCCGCCGGCCGCCTGGCTGGACGCCGACAACCCGGAACACCCGCCGGAGGCGTCCAGCCGTGAGGTGCAGAACATCCCGCTCGGCCTCGGCGCGCTGCTGCTCGGGGTCGCCGCGGTGGTCTTCGCCGCGGTCGCCACCAGTTCGATGGACGCGCTCGCCCGGCTGGGCGTGCTGCTCCTCGCGACGGTGTTGATGCTGCTCGCACCGCCGGTGCTGGCCCGGCGTGGGCTGACCTCCACCGCCGAGACCATCGCCGCCGTGGGGCTGCTCCTGGTGCCACTCGCCGGGTACGCGCTGTGGGCCGTGGACCGGATCGGCAACGGCGGTGCCTCCGGCGCGGTCTTCGCCGGCGTGATCTTCGCGGTGACCGCCGGGGTGTCGTTCGCGTACGCCGGCTGGACCGGGCTGCGCGCCCCCCGGTTCGCCACCGTGCTGGCCGCCCAACCCGTGCTGCCGCTGCTCGCGTACGACCGGGTCACCGGGCCCGGGGGCTGGGCGGTGCTGCTCACCCTGGTCGCTGTCCTCGACCTCTGGCTGGCCCGCTCACCGGTCACCGTGGAGCGACCGGTCCGCCGGGACGTGCCCGAGGCGCCCGCGACCGCCGCACCGGAAGCCACGACCGGGCGGCCGGACGGCACCCCGGTCGCGCCGCGGCAGCGCCAGGGCACCGGGCGGCCCGAGGGCGCCCCCGAGGAGGCGGAGGAGGTGCTCGGCGGCCCCGTGGCGGGCGCCGACGCCCCGGCCGCCCGCCCGGTGCCGTGGCTGCGGGAGGTGGCCTGGGGGCTGCACGCCGTCGCGGTGGCGGTCGCCCTCGCGTACGCCGTCACCGCGCTGCTGCGCGCGACCACCGTGCCGGCCGCGACCGGCGCGGGTGTCGCGCTGCTGTTCGCCGCGGTCGTCTGCCTCGCCGGCACGCTCGGGTTGGGCCGGCCTCCGCTGCCCGACGTCGGGGCCGGCATCGTCACCCTCGCCGTGATCGGCGCGGTGGGCCGGGTCGTCTCGGTGGCGCTGCCCGGTCAGTCGCTGCTGCTGATCGCCGCCGTCATCGCGATCACCGGCGTGGCCGTCCGTGCCGTTCCGGAGGCGGCCCGGCGCGGGCCGCAGTTCGCCTCCGCCATCGCGCTGACGGTCAGCGGTGTGGTGGTGGCCGGCGGCGCCCTGCGCGCCGGGGTGGCCGCGGTCCGGGCCGCGCAGCCGGCGTGGGCGGCCGACCTCGACCGGTACGCGACCGAGTTGGCCGCCGCGGCCGGCCCGGTCACCGGGCAGCTCGCCGCGAGCGCCCTGCTGTTGACCGTCGCCGCCGTGGTGGCCCTGCCGTCCGAGATCCGCCGGGAGTTCGCGGTGGTGGGTGGGGCGTTGACCGCGCTCGCCGTACCGGCGTCGTTCGGGCTCGGGTGGGCGGCGGCGCCGTGGCCGATGGTGCTCGCCGCGATCGTCATCGGGGTGCTTGGCCTGTCGGCGCGGACGGAGCGGGCCGCGCTGGCACACGCCGCCACCGCCGCCGGGGTGGGGCTGTTCGGTGCGGGGGCCGGCCTGGCCCGGCCCGCGCTGACCGCCGCTGTCCTGCTCACGCTGTTCGCGGCGGGGGTGCTGGTCGCCGCGGCACCCCGGGTCCGCCTCGCTCCGGCCCCGGCGGACACCGTGTCGGCGTGGGCCGCGGGCGGCGCGGCGTTCGCGCTACCGGGTGCCGTGGCCGCCTTCGTCGCCGCCACCGCGCCGGCCGGCCCGACCCTCACGCCGGCCGGCGTGCGCGAGGTGACCGTGCCGGTGCTGGCCGCCAGCTTCCTCGCCGTCTGCGTCACGCTCGGGTACGCCGCCATCGTGCAGGTGTCGCAGCGGCACCTTCCGGTCCCGTTGGCGGTGGGCACCGGTCTGGGCGCCCTGGCGGTGGCCGCCGCCGGCTTCGGGGCACCGGGCACCACCGCCGCCGACGCGTGGGTCGGTGCGCTGCTGCTGGTCGCCGCCGTCCTGCTGTTCCTCGCGCCGTCCATCGACGCCGGCCGGCGCTCCGACCTCACCCTGGACGGATCCGACCTGGCTGCCGCGGCGGTGACCGCCGCGCTGATCGCCACCCTGCTCCGGATCGCCGCTGTCATCGCCCCCGGCGGGCAGCTGGCGGTGGCGGCGGGGCTGGTGCTGGTCGTCGCCATGGCCGCCCGCGCCCTGCCCGAGGAGTGGCGGCGCGGGCCGACCCTCGGTCTCGCCGTCGGCGGCGTGCTCATCGGGTTGCTGGCCGGCTGGTCCGCCCTGCGCGGTGGCCTGGGCGTGCTCGCCACCCCGGGGCCGATCTGGGCCGGTGACCTGACGGGTTGGCCGGCCGCCCCGACCGGTGGCTCCACCTGGCAGGCACCGGTCGCACTGCTGCTGCTGGCCGTCGCCGCGGCGGTCCTGCTGCCGCCGCCGTGGCGGTACGACGTCTCCGGCGCCGCCGTCGTCCTGGCCACCATCGGCGCTCCGGCCGCGTTCGCGCTGGAGTGGTGGTCGCCGGTGCTGGTCGGCGCGACGGTCGCCACCGTGTACGGCATGGCCGCCGTGGCCTCCGTCGACCCGCGCGCCGCCGTCTCCCGGGCCGTCGTGGCCGGTGTGGTGGCGCTGCACGCGGCCGGCGCCGGGCTGGTCCGGCCGTGGACGACCGCGCTGGCGCTCGGCAGCATCGTGCTGATCGGCGTCGTGGTGGCGGCGCTGGCCCGCACCCTCGCGACGCCCGAGGTGGACGACATCGACGTCGAGGGGATGCCGTCGCACCTCGCCCAGATCGGCGGCGCCGCGACGGGCGCCGCACTGCTCGCGCTACCCGGCGCCGTGGCCGCCCTGGCCGCCGAGTTCGGTCGCTCGCCGCAGGTGGTGCTGACCGCCGCGCTGGCCGCGTCCAGTCTCGGTCTGGCCGCCGTGGCCGCCGTCCGCCGGCAGGTGCCGCAGTACCTGCCCTGGGTGAGTGTCGCGGTGGTCGGCGGCGCGACGGTCAGTGCCCTCGCCGCCGCCCCGACCGGTCTCCCGGTCGGGGTGTACGCCGCCGCCGCGACCCTCCTCGGGGTGCTCGCCGAGCTGGTCCGCGGCGCCACCGAGCCGCCCGCCGGCTCGGCGGCGCCGGTGCGCCGGTGGTCGGTGCTCCTCGACGGCGCTCTCCGGCGCTTCCCCGAGACCGGCACACGGCGCTGGCGGGTCAACCCGGCCGCCGGCGCCCTCGCCGCGGCCGCGCTGCCGACGGTGCTGGCCCTGGTGTCGCTGGCACCAGCGCTGTACGTGGCGCTGGTCGAGCCGCAACGCACCCTCAGCCGGATCTGGCAGGGGCCGCCGCCGGAGCTGCTCACCCCGCCGCCCGCCGCGGTGGACCCGACCCACGTGCTCACCGCGCTGCTGCTGACCGCGACCGCCGCGCTGGCCGCGGTCGGCTTCAGCGGCGGCCGCCGGAGCCGGGCGGTGCCGGTGGTGCTGCCGGGTGCCGCGGTGACCCTGCTCATCACACCCGTGGCCCTGGGCATCGGCTGGCGGGCGACCACCCTCGCCGGGCTGGCGGTCTTCACGATCTCGATGCTGGGGTTGGCCCTCACGCCGCCGCCGGCGCTGGTCGAGCGGGCCCGCTCGCTCCGCCTGGCCCGGGTGCTCGTCTTCGTGATCGGGCTGGCCGCCGGCGGTGCCGGGCTCGCCGGCAGCCTCGCCACCCGGGAGCTGACCCTGTTCACGCTGGGCGGTGCCGTGGGCGTCGGTACGGTGGCGGCGATCTTCGGCGCCACGCAGCGGGCCCGCATCCTCGGCTGGCTGTTCGCCTCGCTGATGGCGCAGCTCTTCGTGCTCACCGCCGGCCTGGTCGCCGGTCTCGCGGCGGTGTGGTCCGCGTTCGGCGTCCTGGCCGTCGGCGCGGCCCTCCAGGTGTTCGCGGCGACGCTGCCCCGCCTGCGCCGCCCGGAGGCGCAGCGCGAGGCGGCCACCGTCGAGTGGAGCGGCCACGCCGCCGCACTGATCGCCCTGGCTCTCGCGTACGACTCACCCCGGCACATCGCCGCGCTGCTCGCCGCCTGGGGCGCGGTCCTCGGGGTGGCGGCGGCGCGACCCGGCCGTCGGCCGGTGGAACGCCGGATCCTGTTCTGGGCGGTCGTGGTCTGCGAGATCGCCGCCTGGTGGATCCTCATGCGGGTCGCCGAGGTCGCGCTGCCCGAGGCGTACACTCTGCCGTTCGCCGCGTTGGCCCTGCTCGTCGGGGTGTTGGAGCTGCGCCAGCACGCCGAGATCAGCAGCTGGGTGGCGTACGGGCCGGCGCTGGTGGCCGCCTTCGTCCCCACGCTGGCGATCGTGCTGGCCACCGACACGAGCACGCTGCGGCAGGTGCTCCTGCTGCTCGGCGCGGTCGCCGTACTGATCTTCGGCTCGATGAGCCAGCAGCAGGCGCCGGTGATCGTGGGTGCGACGGTCACCGCGATCACGGCCATCCACGCGCTGTTCAGCCTCGGCCCGTGGCTGGCGCTGATCCCGGTCGGGATCCTGCTGCTGATCCTGGGGGCCAGCAACGAACGGCGCCGCCGCGCCCAGGAACGCCTCCAGACCGCCCTCCGCGGCATGCGGTGAATTCGAGGGTCATTGGATCCTCGTCGAGGTCGAGCAGAGCGTGCCGGCGCCGCACCCACCCTTCCGGAGCGGGCGGGCCGTCAGCTGAGGGAGGCGCGGAGGGCGGCGTCCTTGTCGGCGACGAGCTGCTCCAGGCCGGCCTGGTAGGCCGACATGCGGTCGAGCAACGTGCGGTCGGCGGCGGCGAGGATGCGGACGGCGAGCAGGCCGGCGTTACGGGCGTTGCCGATCGACACCGTGGCCACCGGCACGCCGGCCGGCATCTGCACGATGGACAGCAGCGAATCCATCCCGTCCAGGTACTTCAGCGGCACCGGCACGCCGATCACCGGCAGCGGCGTCACCGAGGCGACCATGCCCGGCAGGTGGGCGGCACCGCCCGCCCCGGCGATGATCACCTTGAGGCCCCGGTCCGCGGCGGTACGCGCGTACTCGATCATCTTGACCGGCGTGCGGTGGGCGGAGACGACGCCGACCTCGTACGGCACCTCGAACTCGTCCAGCGCCTCGGCGGCGGCCTTCATCGTCGGCCAGTCCGAGTCGCTGCCCATGATCAGACCGACCGTGCTCACGAGCGCCCCTCCCGCAGCCAGCGGGCGGCGCGCGCCGCCCGCGTCCGTACGTCGTCCAGGTCGTCGCCGAGCACCGTCACGTGCCCGATCTTGCGGCCGGGGCGTACCTGCTTGCCGTACAGGTGCACCTTGGCGCCCGGCTCGGCCGCGAAGAGGTGGTGCAGCCGCTCGTCGATCGACATGCCGCCCGGCTCGCCGCCGAGCACGTTCGCCATCACCACGACCGGCGCGGTCAGCGAGGTGTCGCCCATCGGGTAGTCGAGGACCGCCCGCAGGTGCTGCTCGAACTGCGACGTCCGGGCCCCCTCGATCGTCCAGTGCCCCGAGTTGTGGGGACGCATCGCCAGCTCGTTGACGACGATGCGGCTGCCGGTGGGCGCGGAGGAGTCGGCCACCTCGAACAGCTCCACCGCCAGCAGGCCCACCACACCGAGCGCCGTGGCGAGGTCGATGGCGAGCTGCTGCGCACCGACCGCCAGCTCCTCGGGCAGGTCCGGCGCGGGGGCCAGCACCTCGACGCAGATCCCGTCCCGCTGGACGGTCTCCACCACCGGGTACGCGGCGACCTGCCCGAACGGCGACCGGGCCACCTGCACGGCCAGCTCCCGGCACAGCGTAACCCGCTCCTCGACGATCAGCCGCGTCCCGCCCGCGAGCAGCGTGGCGGCCAGCTCGGCCGCCTGCGCCTCGTCGTCCACCAGCCACACGCCGCGGCCGTCGTACCCGCCCCGGGCGGCCTTGAGCACCACCGGCCAGCCGACCTCGTCACCGAAGGCGACCAGGTCGGCGGGGGCCGCCACCGGCCGCCAGGCCGGGTTCGGCGCGCCGAGTGAGCCCAGCCGCTCCCGCATGACCTGCTTGTCCTGCGCGTGCACCAGCGCCTCGCCCGGCGGGAAGAGCTTCACGCCCTCGCCCGCCAGGGTCGCGATGTGCTCGGTGGGGACGTGCTCGTGGTCAAACGTGACCACGTCGCAGCCCTTGGCGAAGGTGCGCAGCGCCGCGAGGTCGGTGTGGTCGCCGTACTGCACGTCGGCGGCCACCAGGGCGGCGCCGTCGTCGGGGGCGAGCGCGAGCACGCGCAGGGACTGGCCGAGGGCGATCGCGGCCTGGTGGGTCATCCGGGCCAGCTGGCCGCCGCCCACCATGCCGACAACAGGCAGACCGGTACGGGAATCCATAGCGGCGCCAGCCTATCCGGCCTGCCGTTCCGTCCCGCCGCCGCCCGGCCCTACCGGCCACCCGCCGCCCGGCGGGTAGCCCGGGACACCGCCCGGTTCCGCTCCGCCGGACACACCGGCCGCCACCGGACCTACCGGGCGGTGAGCTGCGCCACCAGGTCGCCGACCTGGGTCACCGGGCGTTCGCAGACGAAACCCCGGCAGGCGTACGCGGTGGGCCGCCCGTCGACCATCGGCCGGTCGGCGAGCAGCGGCACCCCGGGCTGGTCCGGCCGGCCGGCCACGATCACCGCACCGGGCGGGGCGTGCCGGTGCGCCGCCAGGACCAGTGGCTCGCCGGCCGGGTCGTCGGTGACCACGGCCACCTCGTACGGCCCGGAGAGCAGCGCCTCGCCGACGGTCGCCGCGTACCCGGTGAAACGGGCGTGCCGGGCCACGATCGGCGCCACGGTGGCGAGCGCCGCCTCCGCCGCCTCCCGGTACCGGCTCTCCCCGGTCAGCGCCGTGTACGCGACCAGCGCCGCGACGATCGCCGAGCGGCCGGACGGGGTGGCGTTGTCGGTCGGGTCGGCCGGCCGGGTGACGAGGCGTTCCGCGTCGTCGGCGGTGTCGTAGAACCCGCCGTCGGGAGCGCCGAACCGCTCCAGCGCCACGTCGAGGAGCTGGCCGGCCAGGGCGAGCCACCGCGCCTCCCCGGTGAGCTGGTGCATGGCGCAGAACGCCTCGGCGACGCAGCCGTAGTCCTCCAGAACCCCGGCGGACTCGCCGACCCGGCCGTCCCGCGAGGTCCGCCGGAGCCGCCCGTCCACGAGGTGTACGCGCGCCAGGTGCTCGGCCGCGTCCCGCATCGCCCCGTCGGCGACGATCGTGACGCCCTCCATCAGGTTGGCGTCGTCGCCCGGGGCGTCCTGCGCGTACCCGGCGGCGACCTGCTGGAACTCGGCTATGGCGGTGATCGCGAGGCCGTTCCACGCGGCCACCACCTTGTCGTCGCGGGCCGGTTGCGGGCGCGCGTCGCGGGCGACCAGCAGCCGGCTCACGACGTCCTGCCAGCGCTGCCGGATCTCCGGCGCGGCGTCGTCGACGTCCCGGGCCAGCCGCAGCACGCTCGTGCCGTGCTCAAAGTTGCCGGACTCGGTGACGTCGAACAGGTCGGCGGCCCAGCGGCCGTCCTCCTCCCCGAGGACGTCGGCCAACTGGGCGGGCGTCCAGACGTACGTGCGGCCCTCGACGCCCTCGGTGTCGGCGTCCAGCGCGGACGCGAAGCCCTCGCCCGGCCGGTGCAGCTCGTCGGCGAGGAAACGGGCCGTGTCCCGGGCGACCCGCCGCGCCATCGGGTCGCCGGTCAGCCGCCACAGGTGCGTGTAGACGCGCAGCAGCAGCGCGTTGTCGTAGAGCATCTTCTCGAAGTGCGGCACGGTCCAGTGCGCGTCCACCGAGTAGCGGGCGAAGCCCCCGGCGAGCTGGTCGTGGATGCCACCGCGGGCCATCGCCTCGCAGGTGTGCCGGACCAGTTCCAGGCTCTGGTCGGAGCCGGTGCGCTGGTGGTGCCGCAGCAGGAAGAGCAGGTTCATGTGCGGCGGGAACTTGGGCGCCCCGCCGAAACCGCCGTGCGTCCCGTCGTACTCCTTGGCGAGCTGGTCGGCGGCGGCGTCGAGCAGGTCGGCGGTGAGTGGGGTGGACGGCCCCCCGACGGCCTGGGCGCCGCCGATCGCCTCGACCACCGCGGCCCCCTGCCGGAGTACGGCGTCCCGCTGGTCCCGCCAGGCGGTGGTGACCGACTGGAGCAGCCGGATGAAGTTGGGTTGCGGGAAGTACGTGCCGCAGAAGAACGGGGTGCCGTCCGGGGTGGCGAAGACCGTCATCGGCCAGCCGCCCTGCCCGGTCATGGCCTGCGTGGCCGTCATGTAGACGGCGTCGACGTCCGGGCGCTCCTCGCGGTCCACCTTGATGGACACGAAGTTCTCGTTCATCAGGGCGCCGACCTGCTCGTCCTCGAACGACTCGTGCGCCATGACGTGGCACCAGTGGCAGGCCGCGTAACCGACCGAGATGACGACCGGGACGTCCCGCCGCTTCGCCTCGGCGAACGCCTCGTCGCACCACGGCCACCAGTCGACCGGGTTGTCCTTGTGCTGGAGCAGGTACGGGCTGGTGGCGTCAGCGAGTCGGTTCACCCGACGACCATAACCAGCCCCGGCGCTGCCCGCTCCGCGGTCAGCGGCACGCCTTCCGCCGTTCACATTTATCTATTTGGATCTGTGCAGGCATCCCCGACCCGAGGAGACACCGCCGATGCGCAGACTCCCGCTCCTGTCCGCCCTCGCCGCCGGCACGGTCGCCGCGGCGCTGCTCACCCCCGCCCCCGCGCAGGCGGCGGTCGACCCGGCCACGCACGTCTCGGCGGCCACCGCCGTCGGCACCCACAACGCGTACGAGAAGTCGACGTACACCTACCTCGCGCAGGCGCTCGACGCCCGCCCGGGGTTGATCGAGCTGGACGTCTGGCCGGACATCTTCGTCCGGCAGTGGCGGGTCAGCCACTCCAACCCGCTCGGCAACGACAACAACTGCGTGGCCGCGACCAGCGCCGCCCAGCTCTACACGGGAAACCGGAACCGGAACCTGGAGCACTGCCTGGACAACATCCGGCTGTGGCTGGCCGCCCACCCGGACGCCGGACCGCTGATCCTCAAGTTGGAGCTGAAGACCGGCTTCAGCAGCCGCACCGGGCAGGGGCCGGCCCAACTCGACGCGGTGCTCGCCGCCCGGCTGGGCGACCGCGTGTTCACCCCCGCCCAGCTGCGCGGGGCGTACCCCTCCCTGGACGCCGCCGCCCGCGCGGACGCCTGGCCGACCCGGGCGCAGCTCGCCGGGAAGGTGATCGTCGAGCTGATCCCCGGCACGGTGGAGGAGAGCAACCCGACCGACGTGCTCTGGACCGACGTGGAGTACGCCCGCCACCTGGCCGCCCTCGCCGGCGCCGGCACGCTGGCCCGGGCCCAGGCGTTCCCGGCCGTGCACCGGGCACAGGCCGGTGATCCCCGCAGCCGGTACGCCGACACCAGCTTGCGCCCCTGGTTCGTGGTCTTCGACGGGGACGCGACGGCGTACGTCACCGGCGGCATCGACACCGCCTGGTACTCGACCAACAACTACCTGCTGATCATGACCGACGCCCAGCACGTGCCCCCCGCGGTCGGCACGGACCCGGACGCCGCCCGCGCAAGAGTGGCGGAACTGGCCGCCCACCACGCCAGCATCGCCAGCGCCGACTGGGCAGGGTTCCCCACCGTGCTCCCCCTGGTCCTTCCCCGCGCCTGACCCGCCACCACACCCGTTGATCATGGAGTTGGCGGGCGGTTTGATCTCCTTACAGCCCGCCACCTCCATGATCGATCTGGGTGGCCGGGTGGGGGTTAGGAGGCGTCGTCGGCGGTGCGGAGGGGGAAGAGGTGGGGGCGGGCCTCGTCCAGCAGGGTGCCGAGGACGGCGCCGATCTTGTCGGCGGGCATCGGCTTGAAGAAGTGGTAGCCCTGCGCGGCGGTGCAGCCCAGCGCGGCGAGCGCGCTGCGCTGCTCAGCAGTCTCCACGCCCTCGGCGACCACCCGCAGCCCCAACTCCTGGGCCAGCCCGACGGTGGTCCGCACGATCGCCGCCGCCTCCGGCGAATCCGCCATCCGGATCACGAAGGACCGGTCCACCTTCAACTCGTCGACCGCGATCCGGGTGAGGAAGGTCAGCGACGAGAAGCCGGTGCCGAAGTCGTCGACCGCGAGCTGCACGCCCATCGTGCGCAGCGTGGCGAGCACCTCGTCGATGACCTCCAGCTCGCTCATCACCACCGTCTCGGTGATCTCCAGGACCAGGCGGTGCGCCGGCACCTGGTGGCGGCGCAGCGCGTCCGCGATCTCCGCCGGCAGCCGGGGGTCGAGCAGGCTGCGAGCCGACAGGTTCACCGAGATCGGCACGTCGAGGCCCTCCCGGGCCCACTGCGCCGCCACGGCGAGCGCCTTGTCCAGCACGTACCGGGTGAACGTGCCCAGCTGCTCGCTGTTCTCCACCGGGCGGATGAAGTCGTGCGGGCTCAGCCAGCCGCGGCGCGGGTGCCGCCAGCGGATGAGCGCCTCCACGCCGGTCGGCGCACCGGTGGCCAGGTCGACCGCCGGTTGCAGGGCCAGCACCAGCTGGTCGTCGGTCGCCAGCGCCTCCCGCAGCTCGGCCAGCAGGGCGAGCTGGTCGGTGCTGGCGGCGTCCCGGGTCGAGTCGTAAGCGGCGACGCTGCCACCGCCCTCCTTGGCCTGGTACATGGCGATGTCGGCGCGGCGCAGCAGCTCCGTCATGTCGGCGGTGCCCGCGTCGGCCACCACCACCCCGACCGCGACCTCCACCGACATCCGTACGCCGGCCACCTCGGTGGGCGCGGCGAGCCGCTCGGCGATCTCCCGGGCCTGGCGCAGCGCGTACGCCATCGGGGCCGCGCGGTCCCCGATGACCGGGACCGACGTCAGCAGGACGGCGAACTCGTCGCCGCCGAGGCGGCCGAGCAGGTCCCCGCCGCGGGCCAGCGCACCCAGCCGGTTGGCGGTCAGCCGCAGCAACTGGTCGCCGGCGGCGTGCCCGAGGGTGTCGTTGACCTCTTTGAACTGGTTGACGTCCAGCAGGAGCAGTGCCACCGGGTGGTCGTGTGCGAGCTGCCGGAGCGCCTGGTCGCCCCTGCTCAGCATCGCCGCCCGGTTGACCAGGCCGGTCAGCGCGTCGTGCACCGCCTCGTACGACGACCGCGCCGTGACCAGGCGCAGCTCGCGGTGGGTGGCCGCGTCGTGCAGCGCCGCCGCGAGAGCGTCCCCGTACGCGGCGACCGCATCCCGCTCGCGGTCGCCGGGCGGCGCGGAGGGCGGGAACCGGACCCGAAGGTGGCCCACCTGCGTGTCCCCGACCGTGAGCGCCCGGACCAGGCGGTGGTCGTCCGCCTCGTCGGGCTCGGGGACACCGACCTCCCGCTCCACGATCTGCCCGCCCGCGTCACCCCGGTAGCGCCGCCAGCGCCCGTCGCCCCGGGCGACGTCCACGTCGACCAGTTCGGCCTGGAAGAGCGTCAACGCGCCGGACACCGCCGCGCTCGCCACGCCCCGCTCGTCGAGCTGGTTGAGCGCAGCCGTCGCCTCCGCGAAGGCTCGCCAGGAACGCCGCTCCTGGTCGGCGCGCAGCCGGTGCCGGTAGGTCTGCTGGAGCAGCCAGAGCGGCGGAGGCAACAGCAGCAACCAGCGTGGATCCAGGTCCACGAGAGCCACCACGACCAGACCCACCACGACGTTGCCGACGAACATCAGCAGCTTGCCGCGCAGCGCCGCGAGCAGCACCGCGCCGAGCGACGTGCCGTTCCGCAACGTGAGGCTGACGCCGCCCAGCCAGGCGCTGGCGAGAAGGTAGACGACCGCGCCGGCGCCCACCGCGAGCGCGAGGGCCGGCGTCGGTGTGGCCAGCAGTGGCCGGCCCAGGGCCGTGGTGACCGCCACGGCCAGTGCGGTCGCCGCGGCCAGGGACGACGCGATCCGGACGATCTCCAGCACCGGCCGGCGGTCCCCGAGCAGCGACATGCCGGTCCAGGCGAGCCCGACACCGAGAAGGGTGGCCGCCGGGAGCCACCCGGACGGCACCTGGTGCAGGCAGACGATGAGCGCGGCCTCACCCCAGGTGATGCTGACCGCGCCGGCGGCGGCCCGGAACCGGAGCCGGGCCAGTTGGGCGATCGCGAAGAGGGCGACGGCGAACCCGAAGCGGGCGGCCCCGCCGAAGGGATCGTCGGCCGGCAGGCCGACCGGCAGGGTGAGGCCCACCACCGCCGCGACCAGGGCGGTCACCGCCACCGCAACCGTGAGCACGAGCAGCCGCGGAGATGAGTCGCGGGTCTCGACCCGCGACTCCCCCGCCGGGGCGGAGGTCACCGACCCCCTCCGGCGACGGGCCGGGCGGAGGTGCGACGGGCAGCCGCTGCTGTGCTGGTCATCGGCGCCCCCTCCCGCACGGCCGAAGAGACTGACGGTCCCCCCGGCGGAAGGCTAAGCCAATACCGGTGACCGCAACAGGGGGTGACGACCTGCTCGGACGTGAATCATGCGGGGACTAGCCGTTTTGGCGCTGCTGGGGCCCGTTGGGCGGGTTCGCCGATGAATCCTGCGCTCCCGTGCCGTCTGTCGGATCAACGACTGCGGCGTCCGCCCGGGCCGCGTCGGCCGGCCCGGCCTGCTGCGGGAACCGGTCGGGCAGCCGGCGCAGCCGCGCGTTCATGTTGCGGATCAGCAGGACGGTGGCGGTGGCCAGCACCAGGATCAGCAGGAGACCCATCGGGCCCGCCAGGCCACCCGTGCGGGTGTCCCCGAAGTTGTTCTGGGCGAGCACCTGGGCAGCGGTCAGCATGGCGTTCCTCCGATGAGCGGTTGGTACCCAGCGTAGCCCCGTGTCGGATCAGGGCGTCCGTCGAGTAGCGGCGGGACCACGGCTAGCCGGCGTGCGCCGTCTCGCGCACCCCGGCGAACAGGTCCGACTCGGGCAGCGGGCTGTCGACCAGCGACCGGACCAACTGGAAGTCCTCGGTGGGCCAGGCCTGCCGCTGGAGCTCCATCGGCACGTGGAACCAGAAGCCGTCCGGGTCGATCTGGGTCGCGTGGGCCCGCAGCGCGTCGTCCCGCACCGGGAAGTAGTCAGCGCACTCGACCCGGGTGGTGATGCGCGGGCCCTTGTCCTCCCGGTCCTCCCAGCGCTTGATCCACTCCTCGTACGGCGACTCGAGGCCGGCGGCGAGCATGGCCTCGTGCAGGGCGAGGATCTTGCCCTTGGAGAAGCCGATGTCGTAGTAGAGCTTGAACGGCTGCCACGGTGCGCCCAGTTCCGGGTAGCGCTCCGGGTCACCGGCGGCCTCGAACGCGGCCATGCTGATCTTGTGGGTCATGATGTGGTCCGGGTGCGGGTAGCCACCCTCCTCGTCGTACGTCGTGACGACGTGCGGACGGAACTCCCGCATCAGGCGCACCAGCGGCCCCGCCGCCTCGGCCACGTCCTGCAGGGCGAAGCAGCCCTCGGGGAGCGGCGGCAGCGGGTCACCCTCGGGCAGGCCCGAATCCACGAAGCCCAACCAGGCCTGCTCGACCCCGAGGATCGCGCGGGCGGCGTCCATCTCGGCCCGGCGGATCTCGGCGATGTTGGCCCAGACGTCCGGCCGGTCCATCTTCGGGTTGAGCACGCTGCCGCGCTCGCCGCCGGTGCACGTCACGACCAGGACGTCCACGCCCTCGGCCACGTACTTCGCGGTGGTCGCCGCGCCCTTGCTCGACTCGTCGTCCGGGTGTGCGTGGACGGCCATGAGCCGCAGTCGCTCTGCCAACGTCGGCGCTCCTCGTCTCTGCCCCGGCGGTCCGCCCCTCGGGCCGCCCGGCTGACCTGCCGGAATGCTCCCCCCGTGCCGGAACCCGCCGGCGCCGACCTGTCATGCTGGACGACAGGACCGGGCTGGGAGAATGAACTCTGCCATTCTTGCCGATGCCCCCGACAACGACGCCAGGAGTTACCCGCCGGTGAGCGAGACGCACGCCACAATTCCGTCCGGCGCGCCGGTCTTCCCGCCCGGCCGGTACGGGCGCCGCCGCGAGCCCGGCCGCCGCCGGCCGTTGCTGGCCGGGCTGCTGGCGCTCGGCCTCGCCGCCGTCCTCGGCCTGGTCACGGTCCGCCTCTACCAGCAGTACGGCGACCCCGAGTACGACGCCACGGTGATCACCTACACCGGGATCACGGACACCCAGGTACTGGTCGACTTCCGGGTCACCGTGCCGCCGGGCGGGTCCGCGGTCTGCGTGCTGCGCGCCCGCGACCGGGCCGGCGCGGAGGTCGCCCGGGAGCAGGTCACCGTGACCGCGCAGCCCGGGAAACGGCACGTGACGCAGCAGCACCGGCTGGTGACCAGCGGCCGCGCCTTCATCGGCGAGGTGCTGCGCTGCCGACCGCCGGCCTGACCGGCGCCGATCCCGATCCCACCGGCGCCGGAAGGCGGTCGCCGGTGCTGGCGTGACCGCCCGCCGAGCGGCCGTGAGTGATCGTCGACACCCCTTGTCGGTGGTCACTGGTAACTTGGAAGTTCACTGTCAGCCAGCACGCACGACTGAGGAGATCGCCTGTGTCCAACGGCAACGAGGCGCCCGCCACCTGGCTGTCGCAGGAGGCGCACGACCGCCTCCAGGCCGAGCTCGACGAGCTCATCGCCAACCGACCGGTCATCGCCGCCGAGATCAACGCCCGGCGCGAGGAAGGCGACCTGCGGGAGAACGGCGGCTACCACGCTGCCCGCGAGGAGCAGAGCAAGGCCGAGGGGCGCATTCTCTACCTGAAGGAGCTGCTGCGCACCGCGCAGGTGGGCGAGGCGCCCACCGCCGACACGGTCGCGCCCGGCATGGTCGTCACGATCTACTTCGACGACGACAAGGACGACACCGAGCGCTTCCTTCTCGGCTCCCGCGAGATCGCGTCGACCACGGACCTGACGGTCTACAGTCCCGAGTCCGCCATCGGCAAGGCGATCCTGGGTTGCCGCCCCGGCCAGACGTGCACCTACACGGCCCCGAGCGGCGCCGACATCAAGGTGACCGTGGTCGCCTTCGAGCCGTTCTCCGGCTGAGCGAAACCGTCCCGACGCGCCGGCGCCCGGCTGGGCACCGGCGCGTCGCGTTTTCCGAAGGCCGACCCGACGTGAGCCGCCCGCGTCACGCAGGCCGACCCGACGTGAGCCGCCCGCGTCACGCACGCCGGCCCGGCCTGAGCCGCGCGCGTCACGCACGCCGGCCCGGCCTGAGCCGCGCGCGTCACGCACGCCGGCCCGCCACGAGCCGGCGTCAGCCCTCGCCCGCGAAGACCACCTGGTAGCCGCTGGCCCGTAGCGCGCTGATCAGCGTGTCCGAGTGCTCCACACCCCGGGTCTCCACCGACAGCGCGACCTCCACCTCGCCGAGGCGCAGGTGCGGGTTGGCCCGCTGGTGCTCGACGTCGACGACGTTCGCCCGGTGCTCGGCGATCTCGCTGAGCAGCGACGCGAGCTGGCCGGGCCGGTCGGTGCACCGGACGGTGACCCGCAGGTAGCGGCCAGCCGCCGCCAGGCCGTGCTCGATCACCCGCAGCATCAGCAACGGGTCGATGTTTCCGCCGGACAGCACCGCCACCACCGGGGCCTCCACCTCGACCGCCCTGGTCAGCAGCGCCGCCACCCCCACCGCGCCGGCCGGCTCGACCACCTGCTTGCCCCGTTCGAGCAGCATGAGCAGCGCGCGGGAGATGTCCTCCTCGGAGACCGTCACCACCTCGTCGACCAGCTTGCGAACGTGCAGGAAGGTCAACTCGCCCGGGCGCCCCACGGCGATGCCGTCGGCGATGGTGCTGAACGACGGGAGGCGTACCGGCTCGCCGGCCAGCAGCGAGGGCGGGAACGCGGCGGCGCTGGCCGCCTGCACGCCGATCACCCGGACGTCCGGCCGCAGCGCCTTCGCCGCGACCGCCATCCCGGAGACCAGACCGCCGCCGCCCACCCCGGTGACGATCGTCTTCACGTCCGGGCACTGTTCGAGGATCTCCAGCGCCACCGTGCCCTGCCCGGCGATCACGTCCTTGTGGTCGAAGGGGTGGATCAGCGTCGCCCCGGTGCGCTCGGCGTACGTCTGCGCGGCCACCAACGACTCGTCGACGGTGTTGCCGACGAGTTCGACCTGAGCCCCGTACCCCTTGGTGGCGGCCACCTTCGGCAGCGGCGCGTTCACCGGCATGAAGACGGTGGCGTGCGTGCCGACCAGCCCGGCGGCGAGCGCGACACCCTGCGCGTGGTTGCCGGCGCTCGCCGCGACCACGCCGTTGGCCCGCTCCGCCTCGGACAGCCGGGAAATCCGCACGTACGCCCCGCGCACCTTGTACGAGCCGGCGCGCTGCAGGTTCTCGCACTTGAGCCAGGCCGGCCCGCCGAGCGCCGCGCTGAGCGGCCGGGAGGGCTCCAAAGGGGTGGTGCGGACGACACCGGCGAGCAGTTCCCGCGCGGCCCGTACGTCGTCCAGGCTGACCAGTTCCGTCATACGCCGATCGTCGCACCCGCGCCCCGCCCCCGACCCGCGCCCCTCCCCGCGATCATGCGCTTTCCGTCGCCGGTACGCGGCTTCCGACCCACTTCGCCAGGGCTGATAGGTGCAAGATCGCGTCTGTCGGTGCCCGGCCCGACCGCGGGGCTGGATCAGGCGGGGGCCGGCGACCCCGTTCCGACGCGGGGGTAGCCGGGAGCGTGGCGGGTCCAGGGCGCCTGCATCTCGAACTGGCCGGCCACGCCGAGCAGCAGGAGTTCCGAGCCGGGCGGGCCGACGAGCTGGACCGCGACCGGCAGGCCGTCCGGGCGGCGGCCGACCGGCACCACCAGCGCGGGCAGGCCGGCGATGTTCCACGGGGCGGCGTACGGGGCGTACCGGATGCTGGCCACCATGTTCGCCCGCCAGGAACGGGCCGACCAGCTCGCCGCCTCCGGCGGCACGGTGGCCAGCGCCGGGGTGAGCAGCAGGTCGACCGAGTGGTCCGCGAAGAACCCGATCGAGCGCTCGCGCCAGGCGGCCCGGTCGGCCTCCCGCACGTACCCCCGGCGCTCCGCCCACTCCCCGAAGGCGACGTGCCGGCGGCTGCGCCGCTGCAGGATCCGCCGGTCCAGGCCGGCGGCCCGCACGTCGGCGGCGGCCGCGGCGAACCAGGTCGCGATGCCCTGCAGGCCCAGCGCGGTCGGATAGACCGGGTCCGCCGGCACCGTGTCGTGCCCGGCGGCGGCGAGGAGCCGGCCGGCGGCGGCGACCGCGTCCCGGTTCGGGGCGTCCGGCGAGACCCCGCGCACCGGGGAACGCAGCGACACCCCGACCCGCAGCCGCTGCGGCGGCACCAGCTTCTCCTGCCGACGGCCGGCGAGCACCTGGAAGCCGACCGCGGCGTCGGCCACCGTGGTGGTCAGCACGCCGTGCTCGGTGAGGCCGAACCAGTCGTCCGCGCCGAGCTGGCACGGCACCACCCCGCGCCCGGGCTTGAGGCCGATCAGGCCGCAACAGGCCGCCGGGATCCGGATCGACCCGAGGCCGTCGTTGGCGTGGGCGATCGGCACCAGGCCGGCGGCCACCGCGGCGGCCGAGCCACCGGAGGAGCCGCCGGGGGTACGCCCGAGGTCCCACGGGTTGCGGGTCACCCCGGTCTCGTCGTCGGTGACGCCCCACAGGCCCAGCTCCGGCATCCGGGTCACCCCGAGGATCACCGCGCCGGCGCCGCGCAGCCGCCGGACCACCTCGTGGTCGGCCTCCGCCACCGGGGTACGCACGGCGGCCGACCCGTTCCAGGTGGGCAGCCCGGCGACGGCGGTGTTCTCCTTGACCGCCACCGGCACGCCGGCCAGGGGGAGGTTGGCCAGGTCCTCCTGCTCGTCGACCTTCTCCGCCTCGGTGACCGCCTCACCGCCGCGGACCGCACGGAACGCGGCCAGCTCGGCGTCGGCGCGGGCGATGTGGTCGAGGTGGTCGGCCACCACCTGGGTGGCGGAGACGTCACCCCGGCGTACGCCCCGGGCGATCTGCTTGGCGGTCGCCCCCACCCAGGTCGGCATGATGTCCTGCACGGCCACCCTCCCCAGCCCGCGGTCAGCCCAGCGCCTGCTCCAGATCGGCGAGCAGGTCGTCGACCGTCTCGATGCCGACAGACAGTCGCACGAGATCGCCGGGAACTTCAAGCGGCGAGCCGGCGGCACTTGCGTGTGTCATCCGGCCCGGGTGCTCGATGAGCGACTCCACGCCGCCGAGCGACTCGGCGAGCACGAAGAGCTTCGCCCGGTTGCAGATCTCGACGGCGTGCTCCTCGCCGCCGGCCGCCCGGAAGGAGATCATCCCGCCGAAGCGGCGCATCTGCTTCGCGGCCACCTCGTGACCCGGGTGCGACGGCAGGCCCGGGTAGATCACCTGACCCACCTTGGCGTGCCCGTCGAGGTACGCGGCGATCCGCTCGGCGTTGTCGCAGTGCCGGTCCATGCGTACGCCGAGGGTCTTGATGCCGCGCAGCGTGAGCCACGCGTCGAACGGCCCGTTGATCGCGCCCATCGCGTTCTGGTGGTAACGCAGGTCCTCGCCGAGCCCGGCGTCGCCGGCGATCAGCGCGCCACCGACCACGTCGGAGTGCCCGCCGATGTACTTCGTCGTCGAGTGGACGACGACGTCCGCGCCGAGCGCGAGCGGCTGCTGGAGGTACGGCGAGGCGAACGTGTTGTCCACGACCAGGAGCGCGTCCGCGTCGTGCGCCACGGCCGCGAGGGCCGCGATGTCGGCGATGCCGAGCAGCGGGTTGGTGGGCGTCTCCACCCAGACGATCTTCGTCCGGCCGGGCTCGATCGCGGCCCGGATCGCGGCCGGGTCGGACACCTTGGCGGGGGTGTAGCGCAGCCCCCACCGCTCGACCACCTTCGCGAAGAGCCGGTAGGTGCCGCCGTACGCGTCGTCGGGGATGACCACGTGGTCGCCCGGCTTGCAGACGGTACGCAGCAGGGTGTCCTCGGCGGCGAGGCCGCTGGCGAAGGCGAGCCCGACGGTGCCGCCCTCCAGCGCGGCGAGGCACTCCTGGAGCGCGTCGCGGGTCGGGTTGCCGGAGCGGCTGTACTCGTAGCCCAGCCGGGGCGCGCCGACGGCGTCCTGCGCGTACGTGCTGGTCTGGTAGATCGGTGGGATCACCGCGCCGGTGCGGGCCTCGGGGTCCTGGCCGGCGTGGATGGCGAGCGTCTCGAAGCCGTGACTCATTCCCGAGACGTTAGTCGTCCAGTCCTTCCCAGCCCATGGAACCCACCCCCGCGGGTCGGTGGAAGCGGAGTGTCAGGGCGGTGGGCGATACTGGCCGAGTGAGTTCGACCGCCCTGCCGTCCCGCCTGATCGGCGCGGCCGACCGCATTCCCGCCTCGCTGGACATGATGGCCGGCCCCGATCACGGCCGCGTCGCCCTGCCGGTGCGACTGGCCTGGTCCGGCCTGACCGAGTTCGACGTCACCGACCCGCGCGAGCGGCTGACGCTCTACTGCCTGCTTATCGACTGCGGGCAACGTGACGACGTCGTCCGCTACGTGAACCCGGTGCTGCTGCGACGTGACTGGCCACGGATCCGTCGGCTTACCGCCCGTCGTCTCACTGCCCTCTGGGAACGCCGGCTTCCCGACCTGTCAGCCGCATGATCGACGCCCTGCACCAGCGGCTGCTCGTGATCGGCTTCAATGCCGGCGACGAGCTGGGTCTCATGCTGGCGGGTGGCTACGCGATGTCCGCCCATGAGCTGCTCGACCGCCCCTCGCAGGACATCGACTTCGCTACCGCCACCGCGTTGCCACTGATCACCGTCGTCGATCGGCTGGCCCGCGCCTACCGTGACGCCGGCTACGAGACGAAGGTCGTTGAGGTCACCCCGCGGATGGCCCGCATGGTCGTCTCCGACACAACCGCGTCGTGCGAAGTCGATCTCCTCAAGGAAGGGCTCGGGCCCCCGGCCCGGCTGGCGATCGGGCCGGTTGTCGCCTTCGAGGACGCGGTAGGTCTGAAGATGCGAGCGCTGCATGACCGTGCCGCCCACCGCGACTACATCGACATCAGGGCAGCCAATGCCCGGCTGACGTGGATGGAGATGGAGCACCTGGGGGCCCGGCACACCGCCGGTTTCTCCCTTGAGGAGTTGGCCGACCGCCTCGGCGGCGTCGTCGAACGTGACCCTCGCACCTTCCTGTCCTACGGGTTGAATGAGGCTGCGATCGAGGTTCTGTGTCGGTGGGCGCTCGCATGGGAGTCGGACATCCGGTCGCGCCTGGCGAACGGCGAGACCGGCCCGATCGGGGTGGCGGACGACGAGTGGGACGCCTATCTCGATCCGGCCTGAGTCCCGCCGGCACGGATGGCACTAGCGTGGGGGCGATGGCGGGGTGCGTGTTCTGCGGGATCGTGGCGGGCGAGGTGCCGGCGTTCCGGGTCGTGGACGAGGCGGACGGGGTGGCGTTCCTGGACACCCGGCCGGTGTTCAAGGGGCACGTGCTCGTGGTGCCGCGTACGCACCTCGTCACGCTGGCCGACCTGCCGCCCGAGGCGCTGGCCGGCTACTTCGGGCTGGTACGGCGGCTCGCGATCGCGGTCGAGGCCGGCCTGGGCGCCGGCGGCACGTTCGTGGCGATGAACAACAAGGTCTCCCAGTCCGTGCCGCACCTGCACACCCACGTGGTGCCCCGGACGAAGGGCGACGGCCTGCGCGGCTTCTTCTGGCCCCGCACGCGCTACGCCGACGACGCCGACGCGACCGACCACGCCGACCGCATCCGCGCGGCGCTCTGAGCGGACTGGACCGGGCGAGTTCTTGGAAGATTTCGGCCCCTCCAGGGGCCGCTTCCTTCCAAGATCTTCAGGGCTACCGCACGTAGCGCGAGATCCAGAGGTTCGGGATGACCTCTTCGTCCCCGATCGCGGTGAACCCGAGCGACTCGTAGAGGCGGCGGGCCGGCTGGTTGGCCCGGCCGGTGGCGACGACGACGCGACGGGCACCGGCTCGGGCCAGCACGGCGCCGACCAGAGCGCGCCCGACGCCCCGCCGGTGCGCGGCCGGGTCGACCACCAGGCGGTCGATGTCCACGGTCGCGTCGTCCTCGGTCCAGGCGATCGCGCCAGCCAGTCGAGGCGCACCGGTATTCACGCTGGCACCGTCGCCCGGCAGGTCGGCGGCCGAGGCGGGAGGCCCGGCACCGGGTTGCACGCCGGGGCCGTCGCCGGGCAGGTCGGCGGCGAACGCGGCGAGCCAGCGCAGGGGCGCCGCGCGCAGGTCGGTCACCGTCTCGTGCAGCGGCGGGATGCGGTCGTCGCCGATCAGGGCGGCCTCGACCGCGTACGCGGCGTGCTGCACCGCGAGCACCGACCGGGCCAACGCCTCGTCGGCGTCCGGCCGGATCGCGGTGATCGTCGGCTGCTTCGGGCCGGTGGAGAGGGGCGGAACGGTCACCGGGTGGGCGGCGTGGTGACGAAGGCGCGCCAGGCGGCGGGCGGGAAGGTCAGCACGGGACCCTGCCGGTCCTTGCTGTCCCGCACGGCGACGACCCCGGGCAGGTTGCCGGCGACCTCGACGCAGTCACCGGAGTTGCCGCTGCTGCGCGTGCTCTTCACCCAGACCGCCCCGGTCAGGTCCATGCCTGTGCCGCCTCCTCGATCAGCTCGGTGCTCTGCCGGGCGGACAGCGCCTCGGCGCGCACCGACTCCCAGGTCCGCAGCAGCGATGGTACGTCCGGTCCGTGCGAGACCACGTGCCCCTGGAGCTGGTTGTCCAGATAGGCCACATCACCCGCTGTCCGGGCGACATCGCCGCCCACCAGTGCAGAAAGTAGTGACTCGATCACCCGCACGGGAAGCGTCGCGACCCGCACAACCCGCGATGTGGGGGCAGACACCAGCCCCGCCCGCGGAGATGCACAGCCGGAGCCAGATTTGTTCGTTCAAGCTCTTGAGCCGCTTGCGAACAAATACCGAAACTGTTCGGTACAATTAGTTTGGCCCTAGCGAACAAAATCTTGGAGGGGTCCCCATGCCGGGACCAGGACGTCCCAGCCGGGCAGCGGTCCATCAGCGGATGGAGGAGGCCGTCCGGGAGCTGCGTGACCAGATGGGAGGGTTGCCCTCTCCGCGGGACGCCGCCGACATCTGGTCGGACATCTGGCACCAGGAGGCGCACCACAGTACCGCCATCGAGGGCAACATACTCGTGCTGTCCGAGGTCGAGAAGCTCCTCGACGAGGGCCGGGCGGTCGGCGCCAAGGCTCTCCGCGACTACCTGGAAGTTCAGGGGTACGCGGAGGCGGCGCGATGGGTCTACGGCCAAGCACTGGAGCCCGGCGACTGGCAGGACGGCTCACTCGTGTCGTTGCAGGAGCTCCGGCACATTCATCACCTCGCCATGACCCCGGTCTGGACAGTGGCTCCCCACCCGCACGCTCTCGACAGTGAGACTCCGGGAAACTTCCGCCGGCATGAGATCGCCAGGTTCCCCGGGGGGATGAAGCCGCCCCCCTGGCCTGAGGTGGACTCCCTGATGCGGAGTTGGGTCGACGCGACCGACGAGTTGCGCAAGAACGGCGAGACACCTCTCGCCGAACGCCTGGCCGTCGTCCATCACCGCTTCGAGGTCGTTCATCCCTTTCTGGACGGCAACGGACGCGCAGGCCGGCTTGTCCTCAGTCTCCTGCTGGGCAGACTCGGCTACCCACCGGCGATCATCTACAAGCGCGACCGCGCTGCGTACCTTCGGGCGATGCAGAGAGCGGACCGTGGCGACCCGGGCCCTCTTGGCGAGTTGATTGCCCGTAGCGTCACGACGAACATCTACCGCTTCCTGATGCCGGCCGTGGCCGAGCCGGCACAACTCGTCCCGTTGCCGGCTCTCGCGTCGCCGGACCTGTCGGAGGCCGCACTGCGTGTCGCTGCCAACCGGGGGCGCTTGCGGGCGGTGAAGGGAGACGACGGCGCCTGGCGGAGCAGCAGGAGCTGGGTGGATGAGTACGCACAGACGCGATGGCGGCGTAACCGCGCCTGACAGTGGGTGGGACGGGTAAGGAATACGGGTCTACGGGCGTTGCAGGCTGCGAAGGGTACGAGAGGAGTCCCCACCGTGTTCCTGCGCCGCATGAAGGCCGAAATGATCACCCCGGAGCAGGCCCTGCCCGGCCGCCTGATCGCGATGCCCGTCGCCGACCGCCACGAGGTGCTCGGCACCCCGTTGAAGCCCCCGTTCCCCGAGGGATCGCGGGTCGCCGTGTTCGGGATGGGCTGTTTCTGGGGCGCCGAGCGCCTGTTCTGGACGCTGCCCGGCGTGTTCACCACCTCCGCCGGTTACGCGGGCGGCTACACGCCGAACCCGACGTACGAGGAGGTCTGCTCGGGCCGTACCGGCCACGCCGAGGTCGTCCAGGTCGTGTACGACCCGGAGCTGATCACGTACGAGGACCTGCTCAAGGTCTTCTGGGAGAACCACGACCCGACCCAGGGCATGCGCCAGGGCAACGACGTGGGCACCCAGTACCGGTCGGCGATCTACGCGACCACCGACGAGCAGCTCGCCACCGCCCAGGCGTCCCGGGACGCGTTCGCGCCGATCGTGGCCCGCGCGGGCAAGGGCGAGATCACCACGGAGATCGGCCGGCTCGGTGACTACTACCTGGCCGAGGACTACCACCAGCAGTACCTCGCCCCGACCAAGAACCCGAACGGCTACTGCAACCATGGCCCCAACGGGCTGAGCTGCCCGGTCGGCATCGCCCGCACCGCCGGCTGACGCGGAGGAGGCCCCGGCTCAGCCGGGGCCTCCTGACCTTGATCGTGACGACCGCACCTCCGGCCACGGTGGGCACCGCGAGGTGTCCGGGACGCTGGCGCACGGGCTAGCTGATGCCCGACACTCGCGCCCTAGCGCGGGACGGGCAGCGACCGTCCCAGCTCCAGTTCCACCTCCACGTCGTTGATGCAGACAGTGATGATCTTGTTGTCTGGACCGAATTCCGTACTGTTCTGCTGTTCGATGTTCTGGTTGACGTCGACGTCGACGTCGCTGTCCTCGATGAAGTTCTTCTCGAAGACGCTGGCGGCGAGCGCTTCGTTGGACTGCTCGATGGTGCCGCAGACGTTTTTGTCCGACGAGTCCTCGCCGCCGTAGGCCATTGCGGCCGTGGGCGTACCGAGCAGCAGGGCGGCACCGCCCAGTGCGGCCGCGCCGGCGAGCTTGGTCACGAACCTCTTCGACATGTTTCCTCTCCCTTCCGGACGGCTCGGGAAGATGAGCCACGCCAAACGTAAGGAGGATTCATGTTCTCTCGTGCCAGTTTCCGGGTTTCTGCGGCAAACCGGCTTGCAGATGATAAGTGTAGTTTTTTCGGCTTTGGGCCGACCGGCCCTTAGGCGACCCATCTGGGCAACTCGCGCCGCCGGGTGGGAGGCATCCCGAATCGGGCGACGCCGTGGCCGACGCCGAGACAATCGACCAGCCGCACCGGAGGTGCGGTGATTATCACAGCCAGCGGGCGCTCGAGATCCGCCCAGGGTGACGGCCCCAGACACGAACCGCCACGGCCCCCCGCCCACCGTCACGCTCTGCGACCGAGGGGCGCGAATCCTAGCAACCCTTTACACGACCGTCATCATCTCAACAGGCGAATCGCAACATCCTCTGGCAGCATGGGCCGGCATGTGCGGACTTGCGGGAGAGTTCCGTCGTGACGGTTCGCGTGCCGATGTCGGCGCGGTGGAGCGCATGGCGGCCACGATGAGTGACCGAGGGCCGGACGACAGCGGCGTGTGGGCGCAGGGGCCGACCGCCCTGGGGCACCGCCGCCTGAAGATCATCGACCTGTCCGCCGCGAGCGGGCAGCCTCTCGTCGACGCCGCCGCCGGGCTCACCGGCGTCTTCAACGGCTGCATCTACAACTACCGGGAGCTGCGCGCCGAGCTCCAGGCCAAGGGGCACCGGTTCTTCTCCTCCGGCGACAGCGAGGTCGTGCTCAAGGCGTACGCCGAGTGGGGCCTGGACTTCGTCGACCACCTGATCGGCATGTTCGCCGTCGCGATCAGTGAGCGGGACACCGGCCGGCTGGTGCTGGCCCGGGACCGGCTCGGCATCAAGCCGCTGTACGTGGCCGAGTCGCCGGGCGTCGTACGCTTCGCCAGCACCCTGCCCGCGCTGCTGGCCGGCGGCGGGGTCGACACCTCCATCGACCCGGTCGCGCTCGCGCACTACCTGAGCTTCCACAGCATCGTGCCGCCGCCGCGGACCATCCTGCGCGGTGTGGCGAAGCTGCCCCCGGCCACCATCCGGGTCTACCAGCCGGACGGCCGTACGCACGAGCGGATCTACTGGAACCCGTCGTTCACCCGGAACGCCGACCACGCCGGCTGGTCCGAAAAGGACTGGCAGGACGCCCTGCTGGAGTCGCTGACCACCGCCGTGCGCCGGCGAATGGTCGCCGACGTGCCGGTCGGCGTGCTGCTCTCCGGCGGCCTGGACTCCAGCCTGGTGGTGGCCCTGCTCGCCGGCGAGGGCCAGCGGGGGCTGTCCACGTTCTCCATCGGCTTCGACGCCGTGGGCGGCCGGGAGGGCGACGAGTTCCGCTACTCCGACCTGGTGGCGAAGACGTTCGACACCGACCACCACCAGATCAAGGTGCCGACCGGCGACCTGGTGCCGCCGCTGGAGGCGGCCGTCGCCGCGATGAGCGAGCCGATGGTCAGCCACGACTGCGTCGCGTTCTTCCTGCTCAGCCAGGAGGTCGCCCGGCACGTCAAGGTCGTGCAGTCCGGCCAGGGCGCGGACGAGATCCTGGGCGGCTACCACTGGTACCCGCCGCTGGCCCGGGTGGCCCGGGAGGACGCGCTCGACACGTACGCGAGGGCGTTCTTCGACCGGGACGCGGCCGGGCTGGCCCGCGTACTCAACCCAGGGTGGCTGGCCGACGGCGACCCGGCGCGGGAGTTCGTGGCCGCACACCTGGCGCGGGCGGGCGCGGCGACCGCGGTCGACGCCGGCCTGCGCATCGACACCCAGGTGATGCTGACCGACGACCCGGTGAAGCGGGTCGACAACATGACCATGGCGCACGGGCTGGAGGCCCGGGTGCCGTTCCTGGACCACGAGTTCGTGGAGCTCGCCGCGAGCTGCCCGCCGGAACTGAAGCTGGCGCAGGGCGGCAAGGGCGTGCTCAAGGAGATCGGCCGCCGGGTCCTCCCGCACGAGGTCATCGACCGGCCGAAGGGCTACTTCCCCGTCCCCGGCCTCACCCACCTGGAGGGCAAGCTCCTCGACCGGGTACGCGACGCCCTCACCGCACCGGCGGCCCGCCGCCGCGACCTGTACCGCGCCGACTACGTCGACGCGCTGCTCGCTGACCCGAACGCCGAACTGACCCCGTTGAACGGAAACAAGCTGTGGCAACTCGGACTCCTGGAAATGTGGCTCCAGAGCCACGGAATCGACTGACCGTGTCGGACACCCTCGCGACCGGGGTGGCCCTCGCGGACCAGGTGCGCGGCCGGAGCCGGCGGTACGAGCGGGTCGGGCCGGGCGGCGACCCGGTGGCGGCGAACGCCGGTCCGGCCGAGGACGGCACCGACGGCGGGCGCGCCGACGGCGTGGTGCTGGACTGCGGCTGGGGCCGGCTGGTCTTCGGCCAGACGTTCACCGACCAGGCAGCCGTCGCCGACGTGCTGCGCTCGGAGGCGGCCGGCGCCCGGGACATCTGCATCTACCTGCGCGACCCGCACGTGCTGGTCTCCCGACTGCCGGACGAGCTGTTCATCGACCCGTCGCTGACCTACCGGCTGCCGCTGGACGGCGGGCAGCCCGACGCCCCCGAGATCCCCGGGCTGCGGATCCGGCCGCTGCGCGACGCGGACGACGCCGACGACGTCAACCGGATCTACGCGGCCAACAGCATGGTCACCGCCCCGGTGAAGGTGCTGGTCGCCAACGCGGACGACGACCGCTTCCTGCACCTCGTCGCCGAGGACGCGGCCGGCGAGATCGTCGGCACCATCACCGGCGTCGACCACGTGGCGGTCTTCGACGACCCGGACAACGGCGCCAGCCTGTGGTGCCTGACCGTGGACTTCAACGCCGCGCCGCCGGGCACCGGCCAGGCGCTGATCACCGAGCTGGCGGCCCGGCTGGTCGAGCGGGGCCGGGCGTACGTCGACCTGTCCGTGCTCGCCGAGAACGCCGGGGCGATCCGGCTCTACGAACGGATCGGCTTCTACCGGACCACCACGCTCTGCGTGAAGCGGAAGAACCCGATCAACGAGCGCCTCTTCCTGCCCGCCATGCCCGAGGGGTACGACCGGCTCAACCCGTACGCGAAGATCGTCGCGGACGAGGCGATGCGCCGCGGCATCCGGGTCGAGGTGACCGACCCGGCCTGGGGCGAGCTGCGGCTGAGCAGCGGCGGCCGGACCATCCTCACCCGTGAGTCGCTGTCCGAGCTGACCTCGGCCGTGGCGATGAGCCGCTGCGACGACAAGCGCGTCACCCGGCGGATCCTCGCCCGGTCCGGGCTCTCGGTGCCGCGCGGCCGGACCGCCGTCGGTGGCCAGGCCGACGCGGCGTTCCTCGCCGAGGTGGGCCAGGTGGTCGTCAAGCCGGCCCGAGGCGAGCAGGGCAACGGCATCACGGTCGGGGTGACGACGCCCGAGGCGCTGCGGACCGCCGTCGAGCTGGCCACCCGGTTCTGCCCCGAGGTGCTGCTGGAGGAGCTGTGCACGGGCGAGGACCTGCGGGTCGTGGTGATCGACCACGAGGTGGTGGCCGCGGCGGTACGCCGGCCGGCGTCGATCACCGGCGACGGGGTGCACGACATCGCCGAGCTGATCGAGCGGCAGAGCCGCCGCCGGGCGGCCGCGACCGGCGGCGAGTCCCGCATCCCGCTGGACGACATGACCCGCGAGGTGGTGGCCGAGGCCGGGTACGGCCTCGACGACGTGCTGCCGGAGGGGCAGGTGCTCGCCGTCCGGCGCACCGCCAACCTGCACACCGGCGGCACGATCCACGACGTCACCGCCGAACTGCACCCGGCGATCGCCGAGGCGTGCGTGACCGCGAGCCGGGCACTGGACATCCCGGTGACCGGGCTGGACCTGCTGGTGCCCGCTCCGGACCGACCCGAGCACGTCTTCATCGAAGCCAACGAGCGCCCCGGCCTGGCCAACCACGAACCGCAGCCGACCGCCGAGCGCTTCGTCGACCTGCTCTTCCCCGGCACCCGGGCCCCTCAACGACTGTGGTCCCCGGCAGGTGCGGCAAGCTCAGGGGCATGACCGCGAACAAGCCCGCTCCGCTCCCCCTCGACCTCGACTACCTGCGCCAGGTGCTGCTGGAGCTGCTGGAGATCCCCAGCCCGTCGGGGCGTACCGACCACGTGCAGCAGTACGTGGGCGAACGGCTGGCGGCGCTCGGGATCCCGTCGACGCTGACCCGGCGCGGCGCGCTCAGCGCCTGCCTGCCCGGTCCCCGTACCACGGGGGCGGACCGGGCGGTCGTGGTGCACACGGACACCATCGGCGGCATGGTGAAGCGGCTCAAGGAGAACGGCCGGCTGGAGCTGAAGCCGATCGGTACGCACAGCGCCCGGTTCGCCGAGGGTGCCCACGTCCGGATCTTCACCGACGACCTGGACCGGGTGATCACCGGGCAGGTGCTCCCGCTGAAGGCGAGCGGCCACCGCTACAACGAGGCCGTCGACTCCCAGGGCATCGGCTGGGAACTGGTCGAGGTACGGGTGGACGAGCCGGTCGACGACATCGCCGGCCTGCGCGCGCTGGGCGTCGACGCGGGCGACTTCGTGGCGCTGCTGCCCAACCCGCAGATCACCCCGTCCGGGTACGTGAAGTCCCGGCACCTCGACGACAAGGCCGGGGTCGCGGCCGTGCTGACCGCGTGCAAGGCGATGGTCGACGCGGGCGTCACCCCGGCGGTCACCGCCCACCTGCTGATCACGGTGACCGAGGAGATCGGCCACGGCGCCTCGCACGGCCTGGACCCCGACGTGGCGGAGATCGTCTCGGTGGACGCCGCCGTGGTGGCCCCCGGTCAGCAGTCCCGGGAGGACGCGGCGACGCTGGCCATGGGCGACGGGGTGGGCCCGTTCGACTACCACCTCACCCGCAACCTGGCGTCGATCGCCCGCGAGCACGGCGTCGACCTGGTCCGCGACGTGTTCGACTACTACCGCTCGGACGTGGCGGCGGCCGTCGAGGCGGGCGCCCACGCTCGGGTGGCGCTGCTCGGCTTCGGGGTGGACGCCACCCACGGCCACGAACGCACCCACCTGGACGGGCTGCGTCACCTGACCCAGTTGCTCTGCCTCTACCTCCAGAGCGACCTGGTCTTCCCGGAGTGGGACGCGGAGCCGGCCGGCGACCTCGCGGACTTCCCGTCGCTGGCCGTTCAGCCCGCCAACGAGGAGGGCCCGCGTGAGGGTCCCATCGGGATCACCGCCGCCTCCTGATCGGGGCCGGCCGGCGCACCGAACACCCGCAGGGCGACGTCCCCCGCAGCCGTCGCGGCGAGCAACGCGAGTACGGTCTCGCCCAGCGTGCCGTACCACCGGTCCGGCAGCAGGTCGCCGCTGACCAGGCCCACCCAGAGGAACGCGGCCACAACGTTCTCCGCCAGGCGCCACATCGGCCACCGGCGCTGCTTGGCCGGCTCGGTACGGCCCGGGGCGAGCGCATGACCCAGGTAGACCACCACGATGATCCACGAGTACGGCGAGGTGACGGTCCGCTCCACGGCGGGCGCCCAGCCGGCACTCCACAGCCGGGCACCGAGAATTAGCAGGCCGACCAGCACCGGCAGCCCCACCAGCACGACGAGCAGCGGGAACCGGGGTGAGCCGGGTGGCCGGGGCGGCGCCGGTGCGCCGCGCCGGCCGGCCCGCCGCGCCCGCACGGCCTGGCGGAGCCAGCGGGAGGTCCGAACGAGCAGGCTGACGAGGAGGGCGGCAGCCAGGATCTCGGCCAGCAGCGTCGGGAAGTCGTCGTCCATGCCGTTTCCACCCCGCCACTCGTCGATGGCGACGAACAGCGCGAAGGTGGCGGCGAACCTCGCGACCTCGCGCAGCCAATCCCGCCGGCCATCGTCGTCGCTCATCCCCCGGATCCTGCCCTACCGGAGCAAGTAGGGGCAGCCTGCGATTCGGTGCCGCGCTGGGGCGGGGCGGCCGGTGCCGGCTCGGTCCGGCACCCGCCGGCTCACGGTCGAGGAGGGCCGGCTGACGCTGCGGCTGGCCGCGCCGCATCCCGAGCGCGTTCGCCCGGTTCCGGCGACCCGGCGGACAGCCGGTCGAGCACCGGTGGCGCGGCCACACTGGCCAGGCCGATCACGAGGACCAGCGCGACCTCCTCGGCCCACTCCGGCTCGGCGGCCCCGCCGATCCAGCGCCCGAGCATCGACAGCACGGCCACCGCGGCGGCCCAGCCGCCCCAGCCGAGGACCGCCCTGCGGCGCCCACCCGGCGTCCGTCGCCGCGGTCCGGCTCCCGCCTCGCTCGTCGCCATGAGCCGATGATGACCCGCGACCAGCCGATACACAGGCGTTTCCGGATGACGGGCAGCTGGCCGGGCGGTGAACACCGGGCCGGCATTCCCGGTGGTGCCTGTGATCGAAATCCGTTGCCCGGCCGCCGGGCTCTGGATAGCGTGGCGGTACACGGGAAAGGAGGTGGTCCAGACTTGTATAGCAATCGGACTCGTGAGGTGGCTGTCCGCTAGCCGCTGTCCTCGACAGTGATCCCGTCCGCCCCGCGAGGGGTGGGCACCGGCAAAATCGTCGAGACCGTGTGGCAGCGGTGCGGCGAATCCACGACAGCCACCCGACCCCCGGGGTGCCGGCCCAGTCCAGCCGGCCCGCGCGCGAGCGCGGAAGCCCCGGGGGTCGTTTCATCTCCGGGGAGATCACCGTGTCGATGCGCGAGCTGGTGGTGCTCGGGACGGCCAGCCAGGCGCCGACCCGGACGCGCAACCACAACGGGTACGTGCTGCGCTGGGACGACGAGGTGATCCTGTTCGACCCCGGCGAGGGCAGCCAGCGGCAACTGGTGCAGAGCACGGTCACCGCCACCGACCTGACCCGGATCTGCGTCACCCACTTCCACGGCGACCACTGCCTGGGGCTGCCCGGCATGATCCAGCGCCTCTCCCTCGACCGGGTGCCGCACCGGGTGGCCGTGCACTTCCCGGCCGGCGGCGCCGAGTACTTCAACCGGCTGCGACACGCGTCGAGCTTCTACGAGACCGCCGAACTGGCCGTCGAACCGATCGACGCCGACGGTCAGCGGATCGCCCTGCGCGGCGGCACGCTGGAGGCGCGCCGGCTGCGGCACCCCATCGAGACGTACGGCTACCGGCTGGTCGAGCCGGACGGATGCCGGATGATGCCCGAGAAGCTGTCCGCGTACGGCATCGCCGGCCCGGCCGTCGGTGAGCTGCTCCGCGTCGGTCACCTGGACGTCGACGGGCGTCGCGTCACCCGGGACGAGGTGAGCGTCCCCCGGCCGGGGCAGCGGTTCGCCTTCGTGATGGACACCGGCCTCTGCGACGGGGTGTACGCCCTGGCCGAGCACGCCGACCTGCTGGTCATCGAGTCGACGTTCCTGGAGTCGGAGTCCGCGCTCGCCGCCGAGGTCGGCCACCTCACGGCGGCGCAGGCCGCGCGGGTGGCCAGCGAGTGCGGGGTACGCCGGCTCGTGCTCACCCACTTCTCCCAGCGGTACGCGGACGCGAACCGCTTCGCCGACGAGGCCCGGAAGCACTTCGACGGCGACCTGGTGATCGCCGAGGACCTGACGACCGTGCCGGTCCCGCCCCGGCGGGTAGCCTCGGCCGGGTGACGATCACGCTCCGTCCGGCGACCGCCGATGACCTGATGGCGGTGGGTGCGCTGCACCAGCGGTCCCGGGTCGCCGCGTACTCGTCGTTCCTGCCGCCCGAGTCCCTGGCCGCGCCCACCGGCGAGGAGATGGGGCGGTACTGGGCCGAGCGGTGGGGCTGGGAGCGGGACAGCCACCGGATGACGCTCGCCGAGCGGGACGGCGAGCTGGCCGGCTTCAGCTACGTCGGCCCCGACGACGAGGGCGACCCCGCCACCGGCCTGCTGTACGCACTCCATCTGGAGCCGGCGGAGCAGGGACGCGGCGTGGGACGCGAGCTGATGGTCGACGCGCTGGCCGCGATGCGGGCGCGCGGCTGGGTTCACGCCGCGCTCTGGGTGCTGCGCGAGAACGCGCACGCACGGCGCTTCTACGAGCGGGGCGGCTGGGTGGAGACCGGCACGGAACGCGAGGACCGCATCGGTTCCACGCGGACGCCGCAACTCCGCTACACGCGCGAGGTGTAAGGAAGGGCCCCCTCTTAACGCCTGCGGTAGAGGAGGGGTCCCTTATCAACCCTGAGGGCGCGGCGTTCGCTCTGAGCGGATCGGGGCATGGGCGTCGATCCGGCGGCGTTGGCAGCGGTATGGACACCGATCGCACCGCCTCCGGCTCGGCCGAGGAGGCCGCGCTGGACGCGTACTCCCAGGTCGTCACGACCGTCGCGGCGCGCGTGCTGCCCAGCGTGGCCGCCCTGTCGGTGCGGACCGCCCGCGGCGGCGGCGCCGGCTCCGCCGTCACCGTCGGCACGGACGGACTGCTGCTGACCAGCGCCCACGTGGTGCAGGGCACGCTGGACGGCTCGGCGACGTTCGGCGACGGCACCGAGAAGCGGTTCCGCGTCGTGGGCGCCGACCCGCTCTCGGACCTCGCGGTGCTGCGCGTCGAGGAGGCCACCGTGCCGCCGGTCGAGCTGGGCGACGCCGACGGGCTGCGCATCGGCCAGCTCGTCGTGGCCGTCGGCAACCCGATGGGGCTGGCCGGCTCGGTCACCGCCGGGGTCGTCTCCGGGCTCGGCCGGTCGCTGCCGGCGCGGGACGGCCGGGTCACCCGCCTCATCGAGGACGTCATCCAGACCGACGCGGCGCTCAACCCGGGCAACTCCGGCGGCGCGCTCGCCGACTCCGCCGGCCGGGTGGTCGGGGTGAACACCGCGGTCGCCGGGTACGGGCTGGGCCTGGCCGTGCCCATCAACGCCACCACCCGGCAGATCATCGGCGACCTCACGGCCCACGGGCGGGTACGCCGGGCCTGGCTGGGCGTGGCGAGCGTGCCGGTGCCGCTGCCACCGGAGATCGCCGTACGCACCGGCCAGCGGCGCGGCCTGCGGGTGGTGGAGGTGGTGCCGGGCAGCCCCGCCGGGTTGGCCGGCATCTACCTGGGCGACGTGATCCTCTCGGCCGGCGGCCGGCCGGTCAGCGACGGCCAGGGGCTGCAACGGCTGATGCTGGGCGACGCGATCGGCAGCCGACTGCCGGTGACCGTGCTCCGCAAGGGCGCCCTGGTGGACGTGGTGGCGGTGCCCACCGAGCTGAATCGCTGACCGCCGGCGTTAAGAAGGGCCCCTTGTTCTACGCCAGGCGTTAACAAGGGGCCCTTCCTTACAGCTCAGCGGGCGCCGAGGTGGGCGAGCAGGTCCTGGCGGGTGAGGACACCCCTGGGCTTGCCGTCGACCAGCACCAGGGCCGCGTCGGACTTCTCCAGCAGCGCCACCGCCTCGCTGACCGGCTGACCGCCGCCGATCATCGGCAGCGGGTCGGCCATGTGCCGCTCGATGGTGTCGTGCAGGTGGGCCTGCCCGGTGAAGAGCGCGTCGAGCAGGTCCTTCTCCGCGATCGAGCCGGCCACCTCGCCGGTCACCACCGGCGGCTCCGCCTTCAGCACCGGCAGCTGGGAGACGCCGTACTCGCGCATGTAGTCGATCGCGTCCCGGACCGTCTCGGTCGGGTGCACGTGCACCAGCTCGGGCAGAGCCCCCGGCTTGGCGGCGAGCGCGTCGGCCACCGTCGGCTCCGAGCCCGAGTTGTCCAGGAAGCCGTACCGGGCCATCCAGGCGTCATTGAAGATTTTGGACAGGTAGCCCCGGCCGCCGTCCGGCAGCAGCACCACGACCACGTCGTCCGGGCCGGCCTTGCGGGCCACCTCCAGCGCGGCGACGACCGCCATGCCGCACGAGCCGCCGACCAGCAGCCCCTCCTCGCGGGCCAGGCGGCGGGTCAGCTCGAACGACGCCTTGTCGGAGACCTCGATGATCTCGTCGGCGACACCCCGGTCGTACGTCTCCGGCCAGAAGTCCTCGCCGACGCCCTCGACCAGGTACGGGCGGCCGGTGCCACCGGAGTAGACCGAGCCCTCCGGGTCCGCGCCGACGATCCGGACCCGCCCCTCGGACGCCTCCTTCAGGTAGCGGCCGATGCCGGAGATCGTGCCGCCGGTGCCGACGCCCGCGACGAAGTGGGTGATCCGGCCCTCGGTCTGCTTCCACAGCTCCGGCCCGGTGGTCTCGTAGTGCGAGCGGGGGTTCGCCGGGTTCGCGTACTGGTTGGGCTTCCAGGCTCCGGGGATCTCCCGGGCCAGCCGGTCGGACACGTTGTAGTAGGAACGCGGGTCCTCCGGAGCGACGGCGGTCGGGCAGACCACGACCTCGGCCCCGTACGCGCGCAGCACGTCCTGCTTGTCCTGGCTGACCTTGTCCGGGCAGACGAACACGCACCGGTAGCCCTTGAGCTGGGCCACCAGCGCCAGCCCGACGCCGGTGTTGCCGCTGGTCGGCTCGACGATCGTGCCGCCCGGCTTGAGGATGCCCGCCTTCTCGGCGTCCTCCACCATGCGCAGGGCGATCCGGTCCTTGACCGACCCGCCGGGGTTCAGGTACTCCACCTTCGCCAGGACGGTCGCCTGGATGCCCTCGGTGACGTTGCGCAGCCGTACCAGCGGGGTGTTGCCGATCAACTCGACGACGTTGTCGTAGTACTGCACCTGGTTGTGCCCTTCTCCTCCGGCGCCGCCGGGTGGGCGGCCGGGCAGACGAATACCCGCGCCCAGCCTACGTGCCGTCAGCCGACCACCTCGCCCGGGACGACGGACGAGCGGCGCTTCTCCCACTCCAGGAACCGCTCGGTCTCCGCGAGCACGCTGCCGGCCAGCCAGGTGACCATGACCGCGTCGTCGGCCAGCCCGAAGATCGCCAACGGGATCTCCGGTAGCAGGTCGACCGGCGAGACGATGTACGCCGTGGCCGCCGTCATCAGGGCCAGCCGCAGGCCGCCGTCGTACTCCCCGCGGGCCGTCGCCCGGATCATCCGGGGCAGCGCGGCCAGCCGGGCCCCGAGTGACGGCCCGCCCCGGGCCCCGGCCATCAGCGCACGGGCCAGCGCGGTGAACGCCGCCCGCCGTTGCAGTGTCTTCCCCATCTCGTCGCTCCCTCCCGCACGCCAGCGTGCCGCCCCGGCGCAACCCGGGCGGCGGTCGTGGGAACAGGTACCCGGACACGTCGATTTCCAGGCACCGGCGTGCCGTGACGGTGACAGCGGCGTGTCGCAAGGTCGCGATAATGTCGGTGCATGGGGGTCGCTGGTTCCGTCGTTCCGGCCGGTCCGCGCTGGCGCAACGTCCAGCGCGTCGCCCGGCTGGTCGCACTCGGCACGGGCGCGACCGCGGCGGCCGCCGTCGCCACCGGCGGGGTGCTCATCGGCCAGGCCCGGCAGGCCCGCCGCACCATTCCGATGGCCGAAGCCCCGCCGCCGCGCTGCGACGGGGTGTACGGCGCCAAGCTGCCCGGCCCCGCGATCACCATGGTCGTCCTCGGCGACTCCTCCGCCGCCGGGTACGGCGTGCACCGCCGCCGCGAGACGCCGGGCGCGCTGCTCGCCACCGGCCTGTCCCGGCGGCTGCAACGGCCGGTCCGGTTGCACCGGTTCGCCGTGGTCGGCGCTCTCTCCGCCGGGCTGCGGCACCAGGTCGAGGCCGCACTGGACTGCCACCCCGACATCGCCGTGATCCTGGTCGGCGGCAACGACGTCACCAACCGCACCCCGCCCGCGCTCGCCGTGCGCTACCTGGTCGAGGCGGTCACCGCGCTGCGCGCCGCCGGCTGCGAGGTGGTCGTCGGCACCTGCCCGGACCTCGGCGCGATCCGGCCCATCCAGCCGCCGCTGCGCTGGCTGGCCCGCCGGTGGAGCCGGCAGCTCGCCGCCGCCCAGACGGTGGCCGTGGTCGAGGCCGGCGGCTGGACGGTCTCCCTCGGTGACCTGCTCGGCCCCCGGTTCGTCGCCGAGCCGGGCCGGATGTTCGCCTGGGACCGGTTCCACCCGTCCGCCGAGGGGTACGCCGTGGCCGCCGCCGCGCTGCTGCCGACGCTCCTCTCCGCCCTGGGCGCCGGTCAGGAACGCAGGGCTGCGCCGACCCGGGGTGAGGGCGTACGGTCGCTGCCGGAGGCCGCCCAGGAGGCGGCGCGGCACGCGGGGACCGAGGTCAGCGGCGCCCAGGTCCGGGGTCGCGACCGCGGCCCGGCCGGTCGGTGGGCGCAGCTTCGCCGACGGGCCTTGTTCGGTGTCGGCGCCGTGCCACAACCCGGTCCGGCCGCGGACTCACCCACAGTGGAGGGACTGGCATGACCGAGCGAATCGTCGCCCCCCGGCCGGTGTCGTCGTGACCGGCCACCTCCTCCCGTCGCGCCTCGCCGGCCGGCTGGGCCGCGCGGCGGCGCTCTCGCTGGCGGCGGGGGCGGTGGGCGGCGCAGCCGTCCTGGCCGGTCAGGCCTTCGCCGCGCGGCACCGCCCGTACGCTGAGCCGGAGCTCGGCCTGGCCCTGCGGGCCACGATCGGGCGGGCCGGCGCGCCGCCGTTGCGGCTCGTGCTGCTCGGTGACTCGTCGGCGCTCGGCGTCGGCGTCGACCGGCTCGAGGACACCATCGGCGGCCAGCTGGCCAACCTGCTCGCCGAGGGCCCGACCGGGCGGCTCGTGCACCTGTCCAGCGTGGGCGTCTCCGGTTCCCGCTCGACGGACCTGGCCACGCAGGTCGCCCGGGCGCTGCTCGGCGAACGTCCCGACGTGGCGGTGATCCTCATCGGTGCCAACGACGCGACCACGATGCGCCGGCCGACCGACGCCGCCGCGTACCTCGGGGCGGCCGTGCACCGGCTCCGCGAGGCCCGCGTGGAGGTCGTCGTGGGCACCTGCCCCGACCTCGGCGCGGTCCGCGCGATCGCGCCGCCGCTGCGGCACCTGGTCGGCTGGTCGGGTCGGCGGGTCGCCCGGGCGCAGATCGTCGCGGTGCTGGACGCTGGCGGCACGGTGGTCGACCTGGCGACCGAGACCGGGCCGGTCTTCCGGGCCGACGCCGGCACCCTCTGTCACGACGGGTTCCACCCGTCCGCCGACGGCTACCGGGTGTGGGCCCACGCCCTGCTCCCGGCGGTCGCGGCCGCCGCCGCGGTCGCCACCCGTCACTGACCCGGAGCGGCCCGCGCCCCGCGCCGGAACGACGCCGACCGCGCGCGGGGTGACATTTCCCGCCGCCCGCGCGGCTTCCGCCCGATGTTACTGGCGGGTTAACGTGGGTTCATGCCGACTGAGTCGTCTCGCGACGCCGTCATCGTCGCCACCGCCCGCTCCCCCATCGGCCGGGCGCACAAGGGGTCCCTGCGCGACGTCCGCCCGGACGACCTCGCCGCGACCATCGTGCAGGCCGCCCTCGACAAGATCCCCCAGCTCGACCCGACCGAGATCGACGACCTCTACCTGGGGTGCGGTCTGCCCGGCGGTGAGCAGGGCTTCAACATGGCCCGCGTGGTCGCCACCCTGATGGGGCTGGACGGCCTGCCCGGCGCCACCCTGACCCGCTACTGCGCGTCCTCGCTCCAGACCACCCGGATGGCGATGCACGCGATCCGGGCGGGCGAGGGGGACGTCTTCATCTCCGCCGGTGTCGAAACCGTCTCCCGGTACGCCCGGGGAAGCTCCGACGGCCTGCCCCCGGAGGCGCAGGCGCTGGTCGGCGGCGGCTGGGAGAACCCGCGCTTCGCCGCCGCGCAGCAGCGCTCGAAGGCCCGCGCGCAGGGCGGCGCCGAGGTGTGGACCGACCCGCGCGAGTCCGGCGAGCTGCCGGACATCTACCTGACCATGGGGCAGACCGCGGAGAACCTGGCCCAGGTGTACGACGTGACCCGCGCCGACATGGACGAGTTCGGCGTACGAAGCCAGAACCTCGCCGAGAAGGCGATCGCCGACGGCTTCTGGGCCCGCGAGATCACCCCCGTCACCACGCCGGACGGCACCGCGGTCAGCACCGACGACGGCCCCCGCCCGGGTGTCACCCTGGAGGCCGTCTCCGGCCTGAAGCCGGTCTTCCGTCCCGACGGCCGGATCACCGCCGGCAACTGCTGTCCGCTCAACGACGGCGCCGCCGCCGTGGTCGTCATGAGCGCCCAGCGGGCGAGGGACCTCGGGATCACCCCGCTGGCCCGGATCGTCTCCACCGGCGTCACCGCGCTCTCCCCCGAGATCATGGGCCTGGGCCCGGTCGAGGCGTCGAAGCAGGCCCTCAAGCGGGCCGGCATGACCATCGACGACGTCGACCTGGTCGAGATCAACGAGGCGTTCGCCGCGCAGGTGATCCCCTCGTACCGGCAGCTGGGCATCCCGGTCGAGAAGCTGAACGTGATGGGCGGCGCGATCGCCGTCGGCCACCCGTTCGGCATGACCGGCGCCCGGATCACCGGCACGCTGCTCAACGCGCTGGAGTGGCACGACAAGAGCATCGGCCTGGAGACCATGTGCGTCGGGGGCGGCCAGGGGATGGCCATGGTCCTCGAGCGCCTGAGCTGACCGACCCGCGTCCGGCCCGCCGACCCGCCCGGGTCGGCGGGCCGCCGCGTCGGAAGGCGCGGCGCACCGGGCCGGCCGGACGGCACGGCGAGCAGCCAGTCGTCGACGAGTAGCCGCCCTCCCCGGCTGCCGGCTCGACGAGCATCCACTCCGCGTCGGGCGGGTAGCGGCGGTGCGGCCGGCTCGGGTCAGAGCGCGGTACGGGTCGCGGCCACCTCGTCGACGGCCCGGGCCAGTGTCTCGGCGGAGGGGCGGGCGGCGACGAGATCCGCGGCGACCACCCGGAGCTGGTCCGGCAGGACCAGGTCGTTGGCGAGGCGGGGCACCGTGCGGCGGGAGGCGCCCTCGGCGCCCGCGGCGAGGTTCGCGATCTCCTGCACCAGCCGGTGCACCAGATCCGCCCGGGAGACATTCCCGCCGGCGGCCACGGCAGCCCACCGCGGCTGCTGCCAGTGCCCCACCTGCCGTACGAGCAGCTCGACGGCCCGCGTCAGCCGCTCCTCCGGATCACCCACCCGGCGGAGTCTACGCCCCCACTCCTACCGCGATCTTGCACTTCCAGGCCCCAATTCGTCCGCTCCGGGCGCCTCTGCCCAGGCGGAACGTGCGAGATCGCGAAGAGCGGCCGGGACGGCGGCGAGCCGAGACACGGCGGGAACGGCGACGCCCGGCCCCGCGGAGCGGGGCCGGGCGTCGCCGTCAGCGCGGCGGGCGGTCAGTCGTCGCCCTGGAAGTAGCTGAGCAGGCGCAGGATCTCGATGTAGAGCCAGACGAGGCTCACCAGGATGCCGAACGCGGCGACCCAGGAGTAGCGCTGCGGCAGGCCCATCCGGACACCGTCCTCGACCTCCTTGAAGCTCAGCACGAAACTGAGCGCGGCGACGACGATGACGACCAGGCTGAAGCCGATCGCCAGCGGGCTGCCGTCCCGCAGGCCGGTGTTGATGCCGAAGAGCGACAGCACGAGGTTGATCATGATGACCGCGAACAGGCCGGCCATCACCGCGATCATGCCCTTGACGAACTTCGGCGTAGCGCGGATGACCTTGGCCTTGTAGAGCATGGCCATCAGGAAGAAGACGCCGAACGTGGCGACGACCGCCTGGAGGACGATGCCGTCGTACAGGGACTCGAAGAACTTGCTGACCGCACCGACGAGGACGCCCTCCACGACGGCGTACGCGACGACCAGCGCCGGGTTCGCCATCCGGGAGAACGAGATGATCAGGCCGAGCACCAGGCCGACCATCGCGGCGCCGATCCACGCAGCACCGAGCAGCTGGTTCGGAATCAGCGCCCACGCGGCCGCGGCGGAGACGCCGAGGATGCCGAGCAGGGTGACGGTCTTCACGACCACGTCGTCGACCGACATGGTGTTGGCGGTGGGCGGCGCGGCCGGGTAACCGGCCTCCGTCGGGTACTGCTGGGGATAGCCGGGCTGCCCGTAGGGCCCGGTCGGGGCGTACCCGGCGGCGCGCTCACGCTCGGCCGCCTGGCCGAGCCGGGCGAGCACCGGGTTCGAGGTCTTCACTGTCTGGCCTCCCTCAGGGGGTCGTTGCACGTCAACGTGCAGACTCAAGGATAGACGGCCCCGCCATCCCGCGGAGATCGCAAAGCTGAGCGATGACTGAAAGTGCCCGGGGCGGGGGTCGAACCCGCACGCCTTGCGGCAGCCGCTTTTAAGGCGGCCGTGTCTGCCGTTCCACCACCCGGGCCGGTGCCACCGGCGCGTCGACGGACGGACCCGGACGCTGCGGCGCCGCGTGCGCCACCAGCCCGTCCACACGCCTGGTGCAGTGTCACCGTAGCGGTTCCTTGGCGACCCGGCGTACCCCGACGCCCGGCCGGCACTAGGGTCGAGGCCGTGAGCAGCGCAGCCCCTCCGGCCCCCGACGCCGCCGCCGACCAGGCTGTCCGCCCCGCAAACAGGCTCTCGCTCCGGCACTGGCCGGCCCGGCTGCCGGCCGCGCTCGCCCGGCGCCGCGTCGACCTCGCCGTCACACTGTCGTTCCTGGCGCTGGCCGGATGGCTCACCCACGGTCTCTGGCCCGATCCGGGGGCGCGCGTCCTGTTGCTCAACCCCGCGGACCAGGCCCTCTACGAGTGGTTCCTCGCCGTCGACGCGCGGGCGCTGCTCGGCGACTTCGGCCTGCTCACCGATCGGCTGAACGCCCCCGACGGCGTGAACATGATGGCCAACACGACGGTGATCGCCCTGGGGGTGCTGCTGGCCCCGGTCACCCTCCTGCTCGGAGCGCCGGTCACGTTCGCCCTGCTGGCGGCGGCGAACCTGGCGGGCACAGCGACCGCCTGGTACCTGCTCTACACGCGTACGCTGCGGGTCCGGCCGGCCGCCGCCGCGGTGGGCGCCGCCCTCTGCGGGTTCGGCCCCGGCATCGTGTCGCAGGCCAACAGCCACCTGCACATGACGGCGCAGTGGCTGGTCCCGGTGATCGTCTGGTTGGTGGTCCGCCTGCTCCGCGCCGCCGACCCGGGGCCCGCCGTGACGTCGGCCACCGCCGACCCGGCCGCCCCGAACCCGGCCGCCAGGAACGGCGTACGCCCGGCAGTCGCCGGGCCGGACCGGCGGCGCGTGATCGGGCCCGCGCTGGGTCTGGCGGCGGCGGTCAGCGTCCAGGTGTTCATCGGCGAGGAGGTGCTCTTCCTCACCGCGCTCACACTGCTGGTGATGGCCGTCACGTACGCGGTGACGGACCGGGACCTCGCCCGCCGCGCGCTGTCCGGCTTCGCCGGCGGGATGCTGCTCGCCACCGGGACCGCCCTGCTCGTGCTGGTGTGGCCGCTGTGGTTCCAGTTCGCCGGGCCGCAGGGCGTCGCCGACGGGATGTTCAGCCCGCACTACTTCTCGGCCGACCTGCGCAGCTGGTGGGCGGTGTCGCCGCTGTCGCTCCTCGGCACCGACTCCTCGGCCCGGCTGACCACCGGCCCGGCGGAGTACAACACCTTCCTCGGCTGGCCGCTGCTGCTGGTCGCCGCCGCCTGCGCGCTCTGGCTCGGTCGCCGCCCGCTCGTGGTGGCGTGTGTGGTCGCGACACTCGTGATGGGTGCGCTGTCGCTCGGCCCGCGGGTGGTGCTCGACGGAAGCCGCACCGCCCTTCCCGGGCCGTACGCCCTCATCTCCGGCCTGCCGGTGGTGGACGGCGCGCTGCCGATGCGGTTCGCGCTCCCGGTGCTCCCGCTGATCGGCACGGTGCTGGTGCTGGCGCTCGACCGCGCGCTGCGCCGTGGCGGCCGGGCCCGGGCGTGGGTGCCGGCGGCGGTCGGCGCGGCGCTACTGCCGCTGTTCCCGCTTCCGCTGCCCACCGCCGCCCGACCGGCCGTGCCCGAGTTCATCACGGCCGGTCACTGGCGGCAGTGTGTGCCGCCCGGCGGCGTACTGGTCCCGGTGCCGCTCGCCACGCCCCGCGAACCGTGGCCGATGCGCTGGGCGACCAGCGCCGACGCCGGGTTCGGCATGCCCGAGGGGTTCTTCATCGGGCCGTACGGCCGGGACGGAACGGCGGCGATGGGTACCGCCCGGCGGCCCACCTCGGTCCTTCTCGACCAGGTGTGGAAGCGGGGGGTCCAGCCGATCGTCGGCGAGGAGCAGCGGCGGCAGGCCGCCCAGGATGTCGACTTCTGGGGCGCCTCGTGCGTGGCTCTGGCCGTCGACACCCGGCACGCGGACAGCCTGCGCGGAACGCTGGAGCAGCTCTACGGACCCTCGACGCGGATCGCCGACGCCTGGATCTGGCGGGTCTGACCCCCGCCCGGAACGTTAAGAAGGGCCCCTTCCTCTACCGCAGGCGGTAAGAAGGGGCCCTTCCTTACGTTGTCAGCGGGCGCCGGCACCGACCGGCTGGGAGGCCTCCGCGAACTCCTCGCGCGGGTCGTGCAGCTGGCCGAGGGCGACCACCTCACGCTTGAGGAAGAACGCCAGCGACCAGTCGACCACGACCCGGACCTTGCGGTTGAACGACGGGATCCGGCTCATGTGGTACGTCCGGTGCATGAACCAGGCGGGCCAGCCCTTCATCTTCACGCCGTACACCTGGGCGACGCCCTTGTGCAGGCCGAGGCTCGCCACGCTGCCGGCGTGCTTGTGCTTGTAGTCCACCGGCTCCCGGCCGCGAACGACGTTGACGATGTTGTCGGCCATCCGGGCCGCCTGGCGCACCGCGTGCTGGGCGCTCGGCGAGCAGTAGTTGCCCGGCTCCTTCGTCAGGTCCGGCACCGCCGCGCAGTCACCGGCGCTCCACGCACCCTCCACGACCCGGTCGCCGTCGACGACCTGGAGCGTGGGCAGGCAGGTGATGCGGCGCCGCTCGTCGCGCGGGAAGTCGGTGCGGTCCAGCATCGGCGAGGGCTTCACGCCGGCCGTCCAGACGATCGTGTCGGAACGGAACGTGTCGCCGTCGGAGAGCTTCACCACCCCGTCGACGCAGGACTCCAGGCGGGTGTCCAGCCGGATGTCCATGTTCCGCTTGAGCAACTGCTGCACCGTGTAGGCGCCCATGTCCCGGTCGACCTCGGGCAGCACCCGCTGGGTCGCCTCGACCAGCACCCAGCGCATGTCCTCCGGCTTCAGCTCCGGGTAGTAGCGCAGGGCGTCCCGCGCCATGTCCTCCATCTCGGCGAGCGCCTCGATGCCGGCGTACCCGCCGCCGACGAAGGTGAACGTCAGGGCGCTCCGGCGGACCTCCGGGTCCGGGGTGGCGGCGGCGACGTCCAGCCGGTCCAGCACGTGGTTGCGCAGGTAGATGGCCTCACCGATGGTCTTGAAGCCGATGCCGTGCTCGTGCAGGCCGGGGATCGGCAGCGTCCGGGAGACCGAGCCCGGGGCGACCACGACGTGGTCGTACCGGATCTCGCGGGTCGGGCCGACGATCGGCTGCACCACCGCGGTCCTGGTGGCGTGGTCGATCCGGGTCACCGCGCCGGCGAGGACCTTGCACTTGCGCAGCTCGCGTCGCAGCGGCACCACGGAGTGCCGGGGCGAGATGTTGCCGGCCGCCGCCTCCGGCAGGAACGGCTGGTAGGTCATGTGGGGCTGGGGGTCCACCACGATGACCTCAGCCTCACGCGGGCTGAGCTTCTTCGACAGGCGCAGCGCCGCGTACAGGCCGACGTGTCCGGCCCCCACTACAAGGATCCGCTTCGGATTCACGTCATCTATCTTTCCCCGGGCGGCTCCGCTAATCCCGCGCGCGGCCCTTCGTTGTGACGGAGCACAACCCCTGTGACCTGCGTAACCCTGTTTCCCGCGAGTCAGGGGCGGCGCAGCAGCCACCCCAGCAACGCCGTCACCGCCGCCGCCACGGCCAGGCCGGCCACCGTCGCGGCCTGGAGACCGCTCTCCCCGCCGGCCCCCGCCAGCTCCACCAGGAGCACACCCAGCACCGCGGCGCCGAGGACCACCGCGCCGGCCCGCAGCAGCCAGCGCAGGACCAGGTCCGGGTCCACCACCGCGTCGTACGGCAGCACGGCGGCCAGCGCGCACATGGTGTGCGTGAGGTAGAGCAGCGCCGCCACGGCGAGCAGCCGCCAGAGGGCGATCGGGCGGCCGTACCCGTCGGTGGCGACCAGCCAGCCCGCCACCGTGACCAGCGCCGCGAGCGTCGGCCAGACGCGGCGCGGCGAGAGCGCCGGCAGCAGCGCCACCAGCAGCAGCGCCGCCAGCGGGCGACCGAGCAGCACCTCCGCCGGGTACGCGAGCACCAGCCCGAGCAGGGCGCTGAGGAAGATCCCGGCCCGCACCAGCAGCGGCACCGGGCCGATCCGGGCGGCGGCGGCCCGGGTGGCGCGAACCCGCGCAACCACGTTGATCATCTGGTCCCCGCCCTCGGGGCGGTGGCCAGCCGGGCCACGTCCCGCAGCACCTGGTCGAGGCTGCCCGCGCCGGCCCAGCGCACCACCGGCACGCCGTGCTCGCGCAACTGCTCGATCATCGTGTCCCGGTCCAGCCGCCACAGCCGGTACGCCACCTCGGCCCAGCCCCGCTCCTTCGGCGGCGGCAGGTCGGCGGGCAGGGTGTCCACCGCCACCACGAACCGGCCGGAGCGGGCGAGCCGCGCGAGCATCTGCGCGGCCCGCTCGTCGAGCAGCGGCGTGAGGACGACCACCAGCGCGTCCGGGGAGATCATCTGCGTGCCGAACGCGAACTCGGACGGCTCGTGCGGGGAGCTGCCGGCCTGCACGTCCAGCAGCCACTCCAGCACGGTCAGGTAGTGGCGCCGGCCGGTGCCGGGCCGCAGCCGCCGCGCCGCCGGGCCGTACTCCTGCAGGGCGACCCGGTCCCCGCGGTGCAGGTAGTGCTCGGCGATCGCCGCGGCGGCCCGGACGGTGGTGTCCAGGACCGACGCCGTTCCGTTGACCCCGCCCGACGCGCCCGCCTCGGCCAGCACGTCCAGCAGCACCACGACCTCGGCGTCCCGGTCGGAAAGGGTCGCTGCCACGTGCAGTTGCCGGGTGCGCAGGGAGACCCGCCAGTCGATCCGGCGCAGCCGGTCACCGGGGGCGAAGACCCGGACACCGGCCAGTTCGCCGCCCTCGCCGGGCCGGCGGGAGTGGTGGGCGCCGACCAGCCCGGCGGCCCGGGGCATCGCCTCGACCGCGTCAAAGGGTTCGGTGACCGGGTAGACCCGCACCCGGGCCGGTTCGACGATCACCGCCCGGGAGACGAGCAGGCCCTGCGCGGCGGCAACCCGGGCACCGGCCGGGCCGAGCGGGTGCCGGCCCCACCGCCGGGCCGTGCCGGTCAGCTCCAGGTCGACCGCCGCGTCCGGCGGCACCGACGTCGCGAACGGGCGGTCCACCACCGAGGGGACCCGCTCGGAGGCGGTCGCGGTGGTGGCGCCGGCGAGCGTGGCCCGCTCGACCCGCAGCCAGGGTGACACCCGGGTACGCAGGACCGCCACGTCGTACCCCACCGGGTCCGGGTTGCCCACGCTGACCGTGCCGCTCAACTCCCCACCCTCGACGAGGTGACCGTCGGCGGCGGTGATCCACACCTGCGGCGCCGTGGCGGGCCGGCGGCGCAGGGCGTACGCGGTGCCCAGCGCGATCGGCGCGGCCAGCACGATGAGGTCGACCCGGCCCAGCAGGACGGCGGCGATCAGCAGCAGCCCGGTGAGCAGCACGGCCCGGCCCAGCGCCGGGGTCGGCACCCAGCCGGTCTCCGGCTCGGCCGGCGGCGGCACGGCTTCCGGCTCGGCCGTCGCGTACGGGGGCGGGGCGGGCAGTGCCATCAGAGCCCGGGCCGGCCGGCGGCGTAGCTGGGCAGGGCGCCGCTGGCGGGGGCCGGAGTGCCGGCGAGCACCTCGCCGACCACGAAGGACGGGTCGACCCGGCGCAGCCACATCTCCGGGCGCAGCGTGATGCGGTGCGCGAGCGCCGGCACCGCCACGTCCTTGACGTCCTCGGGCACGACGTAGTCGCGGCCGGCCATCACCGCGCGGACACGGGCCAGCAGGAGCAGCGCCAGCGAGCCCCGCGGCGAGGCGCCGACCAGCACCGACGGGTGCTCCCGGGTGGCCGCGGTCAGGGCCACGATGTACCGGCCGACCGAGTCCTCCACGGCCACGTCCTCCAGCGCGGCCTGCATGGCGCGCAGCGTCGCCGAGTCGACGACCGGCTTGATCTCGGCCTCCTCGCGGCGGCGGGCCATCCGGCGACGCAGCACCTCCCACTCCTCCCCGTGGTCCGGGTACCCGAAGGAGACCCGGAGCAGGAAGCGGTCCAGCTGCGCCTCCGGCAGCGGGTACGTGCCCTCGTACTCCACCGGGTTCGCCGTGGCGAGCACGTGGAACGGCTCGTCCAGCCGGTACGTGACGCCCTCCACCGAGACCTGCTTCTCCTGCATGGCCTCCAGCAGCGCCGACTGGGTCTTCGGCGGGGTGCGGTTGATCTCGTCGGCGAGGAGCAGGTTGGTGAAGACCGGGCCGGCGCGGAAGGCGAAGTCGCCGCTGCGCTGGTCGTAGAGGAAAGAGCCGGTCACGTCCGCCGGCAGCAGGTCGGGGGTGAACTGGAGGCGGCGGAAGTCCAGCCCGAGCGCCTGCGCGAAGGTGCGGGCGGTCAGCGTCTTGCCCAGGCCGGGCAGGTCCTCCAGGAGCACGTGGCCGCCGGCGAGGATGCCGGCGAGCACCAGTTCCAGCGACTCCCGCTTGCCGACCACGACCTCGCCGACCGCGTCCAGCACCGCCCGGGCGAGGTGACCGACCTCGGTGGGGGGCATGGTCCGGGCCACGTCGTTCATATCTTCTCCAGTTCGGCGACGACCGCCGCGAGGTCACGCGGCGACGGGGGGCGGCGGGAGGGCGCGGCGAGGAACGTCCACAGCGGGTCACCCAGCAGGGCGCGGGCCCGGGCGGGATCGGACTCCCGGGTCAGGCCGTGGCGCTGGCGCAGGCGCTCGTCGGCGAGCTCACCGAGGCGGGGCAGGATCCGTTCGGCGAACCGGTCACGGTTGCCCGACGCCCAGTCCAGCGGCCGTTCCCACCCGTTGATCGCGGTGCGCAGCGCGTCTCCGCCGGGGGTCGCCCCCTCGTCCGGTGCGACCCGGCGAGCGGCGGGACGCGCTTGTGCCGGCGGCGCCAGGGAGGAGACGATCCGGCGTACCGCGAACAGGGCGACCACCCCGGCCACCAGGACCAGCAGCGACACCCGCAGGCCCACGGCCCGGAGAGCGGCGACCAGGACGACCACGACGGCGGCCACCGCGACGAGGGTCCGCAGCACCTGCCCGGCCCGGCCCCCGGAGCGCGGCCGGCGGGGCGGCCGGTCCTCCTCGGCGCTGAGCAGGTCGTCGATGCTGGTGCTGCTCATGCCGTCGTCCCCGCCACGGCGGTCAGTTCGCCGCGCAACCGGCGCAGGGCGGCCCGGGCCTGGTCGCGGGTGCTCTCGTCCACCGGCCGCGTCGCGTACCGGGCCGCACGGAAGACGTGCGCGAACTCCGCCAGCACGTCCGCGCTGGCGATGGCCGGGACACCCGCCGCGGGATCGCCGCGCAGCAGTCGGGTGACCAGGTCGGTGGGGGTGTCCCCGGCGAGCCGGGGCACGCCGGCTCCGGCGGCGGCCTCCTCGAGGCGTACCCAGCAGGCGATGACCGCCGTGCGCGGGTCGGTGTCGGCGTCGTCCAGATCCACCAGGCCGGCGTCGAGGGCCGCCACGACCTCCTGCGCGGTGCCCTGCGACGTGCGCCGGGGGCGGTGCGCGGGGAGCCGCCGGGTGGCCCGGCGCACCGCGCCGCGGACCAGTGTCACGGCGAGGTAGCCGAACGCCCCGAGCAGCGCCAGGCCGAAGAGCACCAACGCCGTCGTGGCGATCCACGGCGGGATGCGGGTGCGGGTCTCGTCAGCCGACTCGCGAGGCTCGACGGGGATCGAGGGCACCGGCTCGGCGGTCGGGTACTCCGGAACCAGGGGCAGGTCCTCCGCGACCGGCGGGATGCGGCTCGCGCCGAGCGACGAGTGCGCGGCCGTGACCGTGGCGACGGCGAGCAGGGCGGCGACCAGGGCGACCGGCCACCACCTGCGCAGCACGCCGAGGTCCACCCCCGCCGCCGTCGGGGGCCGGCGCGTACCGTCCGTCATCGCCACCGCCCCGCAGCCTCTACTCCACCCCGGCCAGCCGCTTCGCCCGGGTGAACACGTCGTCCAGCATCCCTGGTGTCAGCCGTCCCGTGAAGGTGTTCTGCTGGCTGACGTGGTAGCAGCCGAGAACTTCCGGTACGGCCGTTCCGGACCAGTGTGCCCCATGCGTGAACGCCGGTCGCGGGCTGGGCGGGCGCACGCCGTACACCTGACGCAGCGTCGGCCACCACGCGGCCCAGGCGAACGCACCGAGCGTGACCACGACGCGCAGCGTCGGCCGGATCAGCGCGACCTCCCGGTGCAGCCACGGCGCGCACGTGTCCCGCTCGACCGGGGTGGGCTTGTTGTCCGGCGGCGCGCAGCGCACCGCCGCGAAGATCCGGGTGTCCCGGAGCGCCAGCCCGTCGTCGGCGGCGACGCTGGTCGGCTGGTTCGCGAGCCCCGCCCGGTGCAGGGCGGCGAAGAGGACGTCGCCCGAGCGGTCACCGGTGAAGATGCGGCCGGTGCGGTTGCCGCCGTGAGCGGCGGGAGCGAGGCCGAGGATCGCGATGCGGGCGGTCGGGTCGCCGAAGCCGGGCACCGGGCGGCCCCAGTACTCCTGGTCGCGGAACGCCGCCCGGCGGGTGCGGGCGACCTCCTCCCGCCAGTCGACCAACCGAGGGCAGGCGAAGCAGTCGCTCACCGCGCCGTCGAGGTCGGCCAGGTCGGTCGCCCGCGCGGCGCGGGCGACGACCTCCTCGGCCGTACGTGCCTCAGCCAAGCTTCGCCCGGAAGAGTTCGAGGGTGCGGGCCCAGGCGGTGGCGGCGGCCCGCTGGTCGTAGTTCTCCGGCCGGTCCTCGTTGAAGAACGCGTGCGCGGTGCCCGGGTAGTCGTACGTCTGGCAGGTGCCGCCGGCGTTCTCGATGGCCCGGCGGACCGTCTGGACGCCGTCGGCCGCCGAGGTGCCGTCGGCCTCGGAGCAGTGGATGACCGCGGCCTTGCCCGCGTAGTCGCTCCACTCCGGACGCATCCCCTCCCACGGCAGGCGGGGGTAGAACGCGGCGGTCGCCACGATGCGCTCGGTGCGGGTGGCGGCCCACAGGGCCAGGCTCGCCCCGGCGCAGAACCCCGCACAGCCGATCTTGCCGGCGACCTCGAGGCGGCCGGCGAGGTAGTCGGCCGCGACCGCGATGTCGGCGGCGGCCTCGTCCATCTGCGTGCTGTTCAGGATCTGGCGGGGCTCGTCCGGCTTGCTGGCCGGCCCGCCGTGCCGGAAGTCCGGGGCGAGGGCCACGAAACCGGCCTCGGCGAACCGGTCGACGACCGCCCGGACGTGGGGTACGAGGCCCCACCAGTCCTGGATCACGATGACCGCCGGGCTGGCCGCACCGCCGGACGGTATCGCGAGATACCCCTCGCCCGTACCCCCGTTGCTCCGGTACGTCACCATCTCGCCCATCGGCCGTCCTCCTAGCGGTCAGTCATCGTTGGCTGGTCGCCCAGTGGTCCTACGTGCCGGTAGCCTGCCACGCCGCGACCGTGCCGGGAAGACGCCGGAGAAGTGGCATTCACCTCCCGTTCGCTCGTCGGTGGCCCGGGCACGGCGACGGCGGCGCGGTGGTGAGCCGCGCCGCCGTCGGTTCCTCCGGTCGGGCCGGTCAGGCCTTCTTGGTCAGGCAGAGCAGGTAGCCCGTCTTGCCCGGCTCGATGGCGGAGAAGACGTAGCCCTCCTGGCCCTCCTTGAAGAACTGGTCGCAGGCCGCACCGGTGCGGGCCTGCGCCTCGGTCTGGCCGTCGACCCGACCGACCACCGTGTACGCGGCGTCGGTGGAGGTGCACTCGACCACCTTGGCGCCGTCGACCTCCTCCTGCTCGGAGCCGGTCACCTCGGGCAGCTCGGCGATGCAGTCACCGGCCTTCGCGTCGGCGGTCTCGTCCTTGTTGAAAAAGCCTCCGATCGCCGAACCGACGCCGAACTTGAGACCGGCGATCACCAGGGCGACGACGATCGCGCCGACGATGCCGAGCACCTTCTTGCCACCGGACTTCTTGGCCGGCTCCTCCACCGGCGGCGGCGCCTGAACGCCGGGCTGGGGCTGGGCGGCGTCCGGTGCGGGGGGCGGTGCGACCTGCTCTGACACGGGGATTCCTTCCGAGGGGTGAATGTGCGGACGAAACCGTAGCGATCATCAGCGCCGCCCGCCGCCCCGTGAGCCTCATCCTTTCAGCCATTTCCCAGGAACAAGGAAGGGCCCCTTCTTAACGCCTGGCGAGGTGAAGGGGCCCCTTCTTAACACTCAGCCGGTGGGCTCCGCGCTCGGCGACAGCGCAGTCGGCGAAGCGGACCCCGTCGGGGCAGGAGTCGCCGTGGGCGCGGCTGTGGCGGTCGGCCCGGGCGTGGCCGTGGGCAGCGGCGGGAGCACCGGCTGGGGCGGCGTCGGGTTCAACCGCGGCGCGAACGGCGCCGCGTCCGGGCAGTACGGGTAGGGGCGCAGCAGCGGGTTGCCCCGGCCGGTCGGGTCACCGAGGTCAGGACAGTCCGGATAGCCCAGCCGGATCGGGTCGCCGTTCTGGTCGAAGAGCCGGGCGTTCTGCACCAACCGCCCCTCGCTGTCGTACACGAAGACGTCCCGGATGTGGTCGTACCGGCCGTCGATGGAGATCTGCTCGTAGCCGCCGTAGTCGTTCCAGCGGGCACGGTCGTCCACGCTGGCCAGGCCGACCAGGGCGAAGACCACCAGCACGGCGTGCCCGGCGAACAGCAGCCGGCGCTTCGGCCGGCTCAGCCCGGCCGTGTGGTGACCCAGCCAGATCGAGGCGAGCACGCTACCGCCCAGCAGGACCAGCCCGGCGAGTTCACTGCCGTTGAGGCTCGGCACCAGGCCGAACGAATCACCGGTGGTGATCACCGTGACCAGCATGGCCGCGAGGTAGCCGCGCAGCACCCACCAGGCCGGGTTGAGCAGCCGGAGGAACTCGCTCGCCGTGGCGTACCCCAGGGGTGGTCCGAGCTGGACGTCCCACCGCCGTACCCGGGCGCGGAGCCGGTCCCCGGCGGCGCCGAACCGGCGGCCGAAGCGGCGCCCGCCGCCCGCGACGCCGACGCCGGCCGCCCCGCGCAGCTCGGCGGCGTACGCCTCGGGCTCGCCCAGCCGCTCGACCAGCGACCCGCCGGCCTCGGCGGCGACCTCGGCCAGGTGCTCCGCGAGGTCCTCGGTCAGCTCGTCGCGGACCGGCGGTGGCAGGTCGGCCAGCGCGGCCCGGACCCGGGCGACGTAGTCGGTGATCTCCTGCTCCGAGACGGTCATGCCGCCCTCCCCCGATCGTCGAGCAGTGTGTCCATGGTGGTGGCGAAGGAACGCCAGAGCTTGCCGGACCGGGTCAGCTGGTCGCGGCCGGCGGCGTTGAGTGCGTAGTACTTGCGGTGCGGTCCGGCTTCGCTGGGCACGACGTACGTGGTGAGCAGGCCGGCGGCGAAGAGGCGGCGCAGCGTGCCGTACACGGAGGCGTCACCGACCTCGTCCAGGCCGGCCTCGCGCAGGCGGCGCAGGATGTCGTAGCCGTAGCCGTCCTCGTCGCGGAGGACGGCGAGGACCGCGAGGTCCAGCACACCCTTCAAGAGTTGTGTGGTGTCCACGCATTGCACACTAGTGCGCATTGCGAAGTAGCGTCAACGAAACGCGCCGAGGCACGGTTCCGTCGGCTACCGCTGGAGGGACCAGGCGATGCCGTCGAGGATGTCGTGCTCGGAGGCGACGACGGAGTCCATGCCGGCGCGTTCCATGATCACGCGGAGCACCAGGGCGCCGGCCCCGATCACGTCGGCCCGGCCCGGGTGCATCACCGGGATCGCCAGCCGCTCGCCCCGGCTCTTCGCCAGCAGGTCGGCGGTCACGTCGGCCACCGCGTCGTACGACACCCGGGCGTGGTGGATGCGCTCCGGGTCGTACTCGGTGAGGCCCTGGGCGATCGCGACGACGGTCGTCACCGACCCGGCGAGCCCGACCAGCGTGGCGGCCTCCCGGCCCGGCACCACGTCGAGCGCGCGGTCCACCGCGACCGCGATGTCGGCCTGCGCGGCGGCGATCTCGTCCAGGCCCGGCGGGTCGCCGTGCAGGTGCCGCTCGGTCATCCGGACGCACCCGATGTCCATGGAGATCGCGGCGTCGACGCCGTCGGCGCGGGTGCCGACGACGAACTCGGTCGAGCCGCCGCCGATGTCGACCACCAGGTACGGCTCCCGCGCGTCCGCGGGCAGCCCGCGCACCGCCCCGGTGAACGACAGCCGCGCCTCCTCGTCCCCGGTCACCACCTCCGGAGGCACGCCGAGGGTCTCCTGCACCATGGCCCGGAAGTCGGCGGCGTTCTCCGCGTCCCGGCTCGCCGAGGTGGCGCACATCCGGACCCGCTCGGCGCCCAGCTTCTCGATCTCGGCGGCGTAGTCGGCGAGCGCCACCCGGGTCCGCTCGATCGCCTCCGGGGCCAGCCGGCCGGTCCTGTCGACGCCCTGGCCCAGCCGGACGATCTCCATCCGGCGGCTCACGTCGGCCAGCGGCGCGGTGGGGCCCGCCGCCGGGTCGGGCAGGTCGGCGACCAGCAGGCGGATCGAGTTGGTCCCGCAGTCGATGGCGGCCACGCGCGTCGTCACGCCCGCAACCCTACGGCAGGTCGGCTGCCCGGGCCGCGACACCGCAGCCCGTCGCGTGATCGACTCCGTGCCACCGGCATCGCGGTATCCGCAGGTCCCCAACCCCATGATGCCGGCGACAAGGAGTGGATCAAGGGGTCAGAGCCGGAGCAGCATCCGGGTGTTGCCGAGGGTGTTCGGCTTGACCCGCTCCAGGTCGAGGAACTCGGCGACGCCCTCGTCGTACGAACGCAGCAACTGCTCGTACACGGGGTGCGGCACCGGCGCGCCGTCGATCTCGGTGAAGCCGAACGAGGCGAAGAACCGGGTCTCGAAGGTCAGCACGAAGATCCGCGCCACGCCCAGCTCCCGGGCCGCGTCGATCAGCTCGCCGACGATCCGGTGGCCGATCTTGCGGCCGCGGCACGCCGGGTCGACCGCCACCGTACGGATCTCGGCCAGGTCCTCCCACATGACGTGCAGCGCCCCACACCCGACCACGGTGCCGTCCGGCGTGACCGCGACCCGGAACTCCTGCACGTCCTCGTAGAGCGTGACCGTCGCCTTGCTGAGCAGCCGCCGGTCGTCCGTGTACGTGTCGACCAGGCGGCGGATGCCCCGGACGTCGGCCGTCCGGGCACGCCGCACAAGAATCTCGTCGACGGCGGTCATCTCACTCGCCCGCCGGCACGTCCACACACGGCCCGGCGGCCCACCACTGCTCGACCAGGCCGAGCGTCTCGTCACCGAACGGGTTCACCCCCGGGCCGGCGCCGAGCGCGTGCCCGAGGTGCACGTGCAGGCACTTCACCCGGCCCGGCATCCCGCCGGCCGAGATGCCGGCGATCTCCGGCACGTGACCGATCGCCTCCCGCCGGGCCAGGTAGTCCTCGTGCGCCGCCCGGTAGTGCGCGGCCAGCTCCGGATCCTCCGCGAGCCGGTCGGCCATCTCCTTCATCAGCCCGGCCGACTCCAGCCGGCTGCACGCGGCGGTCGCGCGGGGGCAGGTCAGGTAGAACAGCGTCGGGAAGGGAGTGCCGTCGGCCAGGCGCGGCGTCGTCTCCACCACGTCGGGCAGGCCGCACGGACACCGGTGGGCCACCGCCCGCGTGCCGCGCGGCGCGCGGCCGAGCTGCGCGGCCACCGCGGCCAGGTCGGCCTCGGTGGCCGGCTCGCGCTGCGGCAGGGGTACGGAGGCCGCCGCCGGCTCCTGCGGTGGTACGACTGTCACGCTGCTCATTCCTCGTTCGTGCGGGGTGCTGATCCGGTGCTCAGGCGGCGGGCCGTTCGCCGTTGGCCGCCTCCACGCTCGACCAGAGCGTGTCGTACCAGGCGTCGGGGGCTGCCGGCCCGGCCGGGCCGGCCTGACGGCCGGCGTCCCGGGCGGCGCCCTCGGGGTCGCGCAGCACCACCATGATGTTCTCGTCCGGGCGGACCATGAAGAACCGTTCCCGCGCCTTGGCCTCGATGTACTTCGGGTCCTGCCACTTGGCGGCCCGCTCGGAGAGCTCCTTGATCGTCTCCCGCTGCTCCGCCTGGGCGGCCTCCATGCGGGCGATGTCGGCCTGCTGGTCCAGGTAGACCCGGACCGGGTAGGTGTAGCCGAGGGCGAGCGCGATCAGCACCGCGAACAGCACGGTGGCCCGCCCGGTGAAACGTCGGGGGTGGGGTGCGACGAGCCGCTTGACGCTGCCGCCGGCAGCCGCCCGCCGGGCGGCCGGGCGGTTCGCGGAGCGTACTCCGTCGGTGGCGCGGGCCGACGCGCGACCGTCGGTCGACCGCGGCTCCGCGCGGACGCCGCCGTCCCGGACCGGCCGGGCACCGCGAGCCCCGCCCGGCCGGCCGGTCTGACCCGGCCGGCGGGCCGGACGCTGACCACCCGGCGTGCGGCGCTGCTGCATCGTCACACCCCTCCCCCGAGGCTTCGCGACCCTCAGGCCGAACGGTAGCGCGGGAAGGCGCCCGCCCCGGCGTACCGCGCCGCGTCGGCCAGCTCCTCCTCGATCCGCAGCAGCTGGTTGTACTTGGCGACGCGGTCCGACCGGGCCGGGGCGCCGGTCTTGATCTGGCCGCAGCCGGTGGCCACCGCCAGGTCGGCGATGGTGGTGTCCTCGGTCTCGCCGGAGCGGTGGCTCATCATGCACTTGAAACCGGCCCGGTGGGCCAGGTCCACCGCGTCCAGGGTCTCGGTGAGCGAACCGATCTGGTTGACCTTCACGAGGACGGCGTTGGCGGCGTTCTCGGCGATGCCGCGGGCGATGCGCTGCGGGTTGGTGACGAACAGGTCGTCGCCGACGATCTGGATGCGGTCGCCGATGGACGCGGTCAGCGTCTGCCAGCCGGACCAGTCGTCCTCCGCCAGCGGGTCCTCGATGGACACGATCGGGTACTGGTCGGCGAGCTTGGTGTAGTAGGTGCTCATCTCCTCGGCGGTCTTCGTGGCGCCCTCGAAGGTGTAGGTGCCGTTCTCGAAGAACTCCGTGGCCGCCACGTCCAGCGCGAAGACGATGTCGGTGCCGAGCCGGTAGCCGGCCTTCTCGACGGCCTCCGCGATGAGGTCCAGGGCGGCGGCGTTGGTGGGCAGGTTCGGCGCGAAGCCGCCCTCGTCACCGAGGCCGGTGGACAGGTTCTGCTTCTTCAGCACCGACTTGAGCGCGTGGTAGACCTCCGCGCCGGAGCGCAGCGCCTCGCGGAAGCTGGGCGCGCCGATCGGCGCGATCATGAACTCCTGGATGTCGACGTTGGAGTCCGCGTGGGCGCCACCGTTGAGGATGTTCATCATCGGGACCGGCAGCAGGTGCGCGTTCGGCCCGCCGAGGTAGCGGAACAGGCTCAGCTCGGCGCTGCCGGCGGCCGCCTTCGCCACCGCCAGGGAGACGCCCAGGATCGCGTTCGCGCCCAGCTCGCTCTTGTTGTCGGTGCCGTCGATGTCGAGCATCTTCTGGTCGATCAGGCGCTGCTCGCTGGCCTCGTACCCGATCAGCTCGTCGACGATCTTGTCCTCGATGTTCGAGACGGCGTTCTCCACGCCCTTGCCCAGGTAGCGGTCCTTGTCACCGTCGCGCAGCTCGATCGCCTCGAAGGCGCCGGTCGAGGCGCCGGACGGGACCGCGGCGCGGGCGATCGTGCCGTCGTCGAGCCCGACCTCGACCTCGACCGTCGGGTTGCCCCGCGAGTCGAGGATCTCCCGGGCGACGATTCCCTCGATGGTTGCCACTGAGTCGCTCCTCGTTTGTGTGTGCCGGTCCGGTATGGGCCGCGACGGTGCGGCTGAGGCAGGTGTTGCCACGCAGCGTATCGGGCGTCCCGGTGCCGCACCGCGTCGCCCGGCGTACCGGCGGACGGCCCGCCGGTCACGCTGTGTGTCCGGCTGTCGCCCGCGCTACGGACATTCCCGGATTCTCGTACGTCAACCGACAACGGGTTTGCGCGCGCTTGACCCGATCGGCAAGGCTGGTCGCCATGGCCGCCCCCTCGACCCCGCTCCGCCTGCTCGCCGTCTCGGTCGTCGCGTCGCTCACGGTCACCGGCTGTCAGACCCTCGACGACGCCGGCCGGGCCATCGGCCGCTCCGACCTGGTCAACGATCTCGCGACCCGGCTGGACCGGGCTCTGACGCTGACCTACTCGGCCGACTACCAGCTCCCCGCCGGCAAGACCGCGACGATCGCCCAGGACCAGGAGCCGGCGCGGTCGGCGTACACGTGGCCCGGGGGCAAGCTGACGGTTACGGAGGAGGCGACCACGAGGTGCGAGACGTCCGGCGGTCAGACGGTCTGCACGCTGGAGCCGCCGCCGGTCGCCACCACAAAGCCGTCGGTCACCGTGTTCGCCGAGGCCAAGCGGCAGGGACTGGTCACCCCGCCGGTGGTGGTGGGCCTGTTGACCGCCGCCGCCCTCGACCCGGACGCGGTCATCACGAACAGTGACACCACCCTCGCCGGGCGGCACGCCACCTGCGTCGAGGTCCGGGAGACGGCCGACGACTTCAGCGCCTGCGTCACCACGGAAGGGGCGCTGGCCAGCTTCACCGGCCAGGTGGACGGCAAGCCGGTCGAGCTGGCCCTCACCCGCTACCGGGAGGCCGTCGACAGCATGGCGTTCGAGCTGCCGCCCGGCGCGGGCGTGGTCGACCGCCGGCCGGCCGGGTCGTGACCGACCGGACGACCGGGAACGGCACGGCGGACGGGAACGACCGGACGGCCGGAAACGGCACGGCGGACGCGAACGACCGGACGGCCGGGAACGACACGGCGGACGGGAACCGCAGGGTCGGCCCGCCCCCGGCGGAGGGCCCGGGCGCGGCTCGTCCCTCCGCGTCCGGCGGCGGGACCGGTCCCGTCGCTGCCCCCGGTTTCGTCTCCGGAGCCGGTGCCGCCGGCACACCCGACGCCGGGGACCTGGCGCTGCCGGTGGCCGGGCGGAAGCTGCTCACCGGCGCGGACGGCAGCTTCCTCCGGGTCGCCGACCTGCCCGCCGACAGCCCGTGGGTGCCGCTCGGCACGCTCGACGGCCGCCCGGTGTGGGCCGTCGACGCGCCGGTGGCGGAGAGCCTGCCCGGCCGGTGGCACAGCTGGCCGTCCCTCGCCGCCCTGGTCCCCGAGCCGTACGCGACGCTCGCCGGGCGGGCACTGGCCGTCGTCACCTGGCGGCGGACGCACCGCTGGTGCGGGGCCTGCCGGGCGGAGCTCGCCGACGTGCCCGGCGAGATGGCGCGGCGCTGCCCCGGCTGCGAGCTGTACGTGCCGATGCAGCTCTCCGCCGCCGTCCTGGTGGCGATCACCCGAACCGGCCCCGACGGTGGCCCCGACGAGCTACTGCTCGTGCGGCACGCGTACGGGCCGACCGGGCTGTGGGCGCTGGTCGCGGGCTTCGTGGAGGCCGGCGAGACGCTGGAGGCGGCCGTCCACCGGGAGGTGGGCGAGGAGGTCGGGTTGACCGTCGCCCAGGTGGCGTACTTCGGCAGCCAGCCGTGGGCGATGTCCGGGCCGGGGACGCTGCTGACCGGTTTCGCCGCCCGAGCCGCCGGCCCGCCGGCCGAGCCGGTGGTCGACGGGACGGAGCTGACCGAGGCGCGCTGGTTCCCGCTCGACCGGCTGCCGGCGGAGTTGCCGCCCGCGTACTCGATCTCCCGCTGGCTGATCGACGCCGCCGCGACCGGCGGGCGGCGCTGACGCGCCGAGCATCAGCGTTAAGAAGGGGCCCTTCCTCTACCGCGGGCGTTAACAGGGGGCCCTTCCTTACACCCCGAGCAGGGTGCGCAGGTGGCGTGGGGGCGGGCAGTCGTGGGCGAGCATCGCGTCGTGCCAGTCCCGGACGGACACCCCGTCGGGGCGGGCGGCGGCGATCTCGGCGACCTCGGTGTACCCGACGAAGTACGTGGACAGCTGCGTCGACGTGAGCAGCGCCCGCCGCCACTTGCCGGCGGCCTCGCCCTCCTCCTGGAAGCCACGCTCGGTCATCAGCGCCATCGCGTCCGTCTCGGTCATCCCCTCGCAGTGCACCAACTGGTCGAGCAGGGCGTTGATCGTCATCCGCAGCTGCATCTTGAGCTGCTGCAACCGCACCGGCACACCCCCGAAACCGCGCCCGGCCATCACCTCCTCGGCGTGCACCGCCCAGCCCTCGATGAACGGCCCGGACCGGGCGAGGGCCCGCACCCGGGTGCCACCGACGTGCCGGCGGGCGTGCGCGAGTTGGAGGAAGTGCCCGGGCATCGCCTCGTGCACCGTGAGGTTGCGGATCATGTGGTCGTTGTACTCCCGGTAGAACGACTCGACCCGGTGCGCCGGCCAGTCCGCCGGGGTGGGCGCGATGCAGTAGAACGTCGGCACGTCGGCCGTCTCCAGCGGCCCCGGCGAGTCGCAGTACGCGACCGCCACGCCGCGCGCGAACTCCGGCATCACCTGGATCACGCACGGGTCGTCGACCAGGGTCACCAGGTCGTGGGCGCGGACGAAGTCGCTCGCCTCGTCGAGCGTCGTCGAGGCGAGGTCGACGATGGTGTGGTCGTCCGGGTGCTCGGCGGCGAGCAGGTCCAGCGCCCGGCGTACCGTCTCGTCGTCGGCCGGCCCACCGACCAGCTCGACGGCCGCCGCACGGATCTCCTCGGTGACCCGGTCCAGGTTGGCCCAGGCCCGCCACTGGATCTCGGCGGCGCCCAGCTCGGTGTCGAGCGTGTGCCACAGCCGCGCCTCCCACCGGCGGCGCCCCAGGCGCGGGTCGCGGCCCGGCCCGGCGTCGGCGGCGAGGCCGGTGCGCAGCCACGCCACGAACTCCTCGATCGCCGCGATGGCCGTGGCCGCGGCGGGCGCGACGCGGTCGTGCCGCGCGGGTGCCGCGTCGAGCAGCGCCGGCACCTCGTCGCGGATCAGCGCCGCGGTGCCGGTGAACTGCCCGACCGCCGTCTCGGCGTGGATCCGCGGCATGTCGCGCAGCGTCGCACGCGCGGTGGCGAGGGCGTCGGGCAGGGCCTCCAGCCGGCCGGCGAGGCTGTCCAGCCGGACCTCGACCGGGGCGTACGGGCGGGCGACCAGCGCGTGCAGCAGCCCGCCGGGGTTGTGCCGGAGCGGGTCCCACTCGTGTGCGCGGATCTCGTCCCGTTCGAACAGCTCCCGGTCGACGAGGGCGGTCAGCAGGGCGTGGTCCACCTGGTCGTCCACGTCGAGCGCGTCACCGTCCACCTCGGACAGCGCGTCGGCCGCGTCCCGCAGCATCGCCCGATCGGCGGCCAGCGCGTCGGCGGACCAGTCCGGCAACCGGTCGTCGTGCCGGTGATCCCCCGCCGTGGCGGCCAGTCCGGGCCGGCTCTCCAGCAACGCGTCGACGATCCGCTCAGCCAGCGGCCCGAACTCCTGCATGGGAAGCACCCTACCGATCACCCAGCACCCGCACCCGCCTGGCGCCGATCGGCGTTGATCATGACGCTGGCGGGTGGTTCGATCTCGTACGCACCCGCCAACTTCATGATCAGCTTTGCGGGGCGGCGCCTTCGGCGGTGCGGACGGCTTCCGCGTAGGCCAGGGTGGCGCGGCGGAGGGCCGCTTCCGGGTCCAGGTCGGCTTCCCGCGCGGCGGCGACCGTGGTCAGGAGACCTGCGCCGAGTCTTGCCTCCGGGTCCACCTGGGTGTCCGCCAGCGGGGGTGGGACGGCCAGGCCGATGCGGGCGGCGCGCTCGAGGATCTTCGCCGCCAGAGCGAGAGCGGGCTGGCTCATGGCGATGCCGTCGAGAACCGAGTCGCGCGCCTTCTCGGCCCGCTTGATCCGCTCCCAGCTCGCCTCGATCTCCTCGATCGACGCCGCCCGGCCGTCGGCGAAGACGTGCGGGTTACGCCGGACCATCTTGTCGACCAGGCCACCGGCCACGTCGTCGACGGTCCACCGCTCGTCCTCGGGCAGCTCCTCGGCGAGCCGGGCGTGCAGCACCACCTGGAGCAGCACGTCCCCCAACTCCTCGCGCAGCGCGTCGGTGTCCCCGGCGCTGATCGCGTCGTACGCCTCGTAGCACTCCTCCAGCAGGAAACGGGCGAGGCTCCGATGGGTCTGCGCCCGCTTCCACGGGTCGCCGCCGGGCGAGACGAGGCGGTCCATCACCGCCACCGCGTCGAGCAGCCGGGCACCCGGCGGGTCCCACGAGCCGTACATCAGCTCCAGCTCGGCGAGGCCCGGCTCCCGGGCCAGGCGCAGACCCAGCTCACGGGCGAGGGACTCGTCGCCGGCCGGGCCGGCGAGCCACACCGCCGTGCCGTGGGCGGCGACCGTGTCCAGCAGCGCCTGGGTGGCCGGACCGTCGACCACGGTCACCTCGGCGCCCGCCGCGCGGACCGCCGCCGCCGTCGCGCTTTCCGCCCCGGCGAGCACCGGGTGCCGGCGTACGACGTCCCAGGCGGCCGCCGTGAGCAGCCCGGCCGGCAGCCGGGGCGAGGTGACCAGCAGGACGATCCGCGCCGACATGCTCAGCTGGCGACCGGCTCGGTCGCCTCGGCGCCGGTCGGCTCGACCGTCGGCAGCGGCTCCGGGGTGGAGATGTCGGTGACCGCGTCGGAGCCCGGCTCACCCAGCGGCACGCTCACCGCGGGCGCGTCGCCGGCGAAGCTGAGCACCGGGAACTCCAGCGGCCGGTAGCGGGGGTTGACCGTCACGTCGTACCCCTCGACGGCCTCGGCAAGCGACCGGCGGGTGGCGAGGGCCAGCCGCAGCTGGTCGCCGTCGAGCTGCCCGGCGGCGGCGTCGTCGGGAACGTCCGCCGGGATCACGCCCGCCTTGCGGCCGGCGGCGATGAGGTCGGCCAGCTCCTGCTCGGTCGGCGCGGCCGGCGCGCCGGTGGGGATGCCGGAGAGGCAGGTGTAGAGGGTGGCGACCTCGCGCACGTACTCCGTCTCCGGGGCGAGGCCGAGCTGGCGGGCGACCTGGGCCGGCTCCGCCCGGCCCTGCGGGCGGTAGCCCTTGTCGGCGGACACCCGCTCGCACACCTCGCCCAGCACGAGCGTGCCGACGATCTGGGCCCGGCCGGGCAGCGGCGGCGCCGGCTGGGCCGCCTCCGGCGCGTCCGGCGCGGCCGTCGGGGCGGCGGTCTGTGCCCGCAGCTCGTCGAGGATTCCGTTCACGGCCTCCTCGGTGATCCGCTGGTCACCGACGTACGCGGCGACACCCGGCTCGGTACGGCATCCGGCGAGGGCGACGAGGCCGACCGCCACGCTGGCGACGGCGACAAGACGGCGAGCACGCATGCCGGTCACTCTCTCACGCCGTCCCGGCGCGGTGTGACGGCCCCCACGCCTCACCGGGCCGCCCCCGCGAGGGCCGCCGGCTCGCCGAGCACGTCGGAGAGGAGCTGGGCGCACCACTCCAGCAGCGCCTGGTCGCGCAGCGGCTCGCCGCCGACCCGGCGGGTGCTCGGCCGCGGCACGCTGACCTGGTCGAGCGCCGCCTTGTAGACGGCGTCCGGGTGGTACCGCTTGAGCCGCAGCTGCTTCGAGTCCGGCAGCGGCAGCGGACCGAACCGGATGTGCTTGCCCTGCATGCTGACGTCGGTGAGGCCGTAGCGGCGGGCGAGCAGCCGGAACCGCGCCACCGCCACCAGGTTCTGCACCGGCGCGGGCGGCTCGCCGTACCGGTCGGTCATCTCGGCGACCACCTCGCGCAGCCGCTCCTCGTCGCGGGCCTCGGCCAGCTTGCGGTACATCTCCAGGCGCAGCCGCTCCACGCCGACGTAGTCGTGCGGCAGGTGCGCGTCCACCGGAAGGTCGACCTTGACCTCGACCTCCTCCTCCGGACGTTCCCCCTTGAACGCCTGCACCGCCTCGCCGACCATGCGCACGTACAGGTCGAAGCCGACGCCCTCGATGTGGCCGGACTGCTCGCCGCCGAGCAGGTTGCCGGCGCCCCGGATCTCCAGGTCCTTCATCGCCACGTACATGCCGGCGCCCAGCTCGGTGTGCTGCGCGATCGTGGCCAGCCGCTCGTGGGCGTGCTCGGTGAGCGGCTTGTCCGGCGGGTAGAGGAAGTACGCGTACGCCCGCTCCCGGCCCCGGCCGACCCGGCCGCGGATCTGGTGCAGCTGGGCCAGGCCGAGCAGGTCGGCGCGTTCCACGATCAGGGTGTTGGCGTTCGGGATGTCGATGCCGGACTCCACGATCGTGGTGCAGACCAGGACGTCGAACTCCTTCTCCCAGAAGCCGACCATGACCTTCTCCAGGGCCTCCTCGCCCAGCTGGCCGTGCGCCACCGCGACCCGCGCCTCGGGCACCAGCTCACGCAGCTTCCGCGCCGCCCGCTCGATCGACTCGACCCGGTTGTGCAGGTAGAAGACCTGACCGTCGCGGAGCAGCTCACGGTGGATGGCGGCGGCCACCTGCCGCTCGTCGTACGCCCCGACGGCGGTGAGCACGGGGTGCCGCTCCTCCGGCGGGGTGGCGATGGTGGACATCTCCCGGATGCCGGTGATCGCCATCTCCAGCGTCCGCGGGATCGGGGTGGCCGACATGCTGAGCACGTCGACCGCGGCCCGCATGGCCTTCAGGTGCTCCTTGTGCTCGACGCCGAAGCGCTGCTCCTCGTCGACGATGACCAGGCCGAGGGACTTGAACCGGGTGGACGCCTGGAGCAGCCGGTGGGTGCCGATGACGATGTCGGCGGTGCCGTCGGCGACCATGGCCAGGGTCTGCTCGGCCTCCTTCGGCGTCTGGAAGCGGGACAGCTGCCGGATCGTCACCGGGAACTGGCTCATCCGCTCGGCGAACGTGTTGTAGTGCTGCTGCACGAGCAGCGTCGTCGGCACGAGCACCGCCACCTGCTTGCCGTCCTGCACCGCCTTGAACGCGGCTCGGACGGCGATCTCGGTCTTGCCGTACCCGACGTCGCCGCTGATCAGCCGGTCCATCGGGACCGTCTGCTCCATGTCCCGCTTGACCTCCTCGATGGCGGCGAGCTGGTCCGGCGTCTCCTGCCAGGGGAAGGCGTCCTCCAGCTCCCGCTGCCACGGGGTGTCCGGCCCGAAGTTGTGCCCCTTGGACGCCTTCCGAGCGGCGTAGAGCTGGATCAGCTGGGCGGCGATCTCCCGGACCGCCTTGCGGGCGCGGGCCTTCGACTTCTGCCAGTCCGAGCCGCCCATCTTGTGCAGGGTGGGCTGCTCACCGCCGACGTAGCGGGAGAGCTGGTCGAGCTGGTCGGTGGGGACGAACAACCGGTCGCCGGGCTGGCCGCGCTTGCTCGGGGCGTACTCGATGACCAGGTACTCCCGGCTGGCGCCGTTGACCGTCCGCTGCACCAGCTCGACGTACCGGCCGATGCCGTGCTGCTCGTGCACGACGAAGTCGCCGGCCTTGAGCTCCAGCGGGTCGATGGTGTTACGCCGCCGGCTCGGCATTTTGCGCATGTCCCGGGTCGAGGTGCCCCGGCCGCCGGTCAGGTCGTCCCCGGTGAGCAGCACGAACCGGGACGCCTCGTCGACGAAACCGCCGATCAGCGACCCGCAGGTGACCAGCAGCTCCCCAGGGGCGGGCGCGGTCGGCACCTCCTCGGTCATCCGCGCGCCCAGGCCGGCGTCGCGCAGCACCTCGACGGCCCGCTGGGCGGGACCGTGCCCCGCGAAGACCAGCGCGATCGACCACCCCTCGCCCGCCCAGCGCTTGAGGTCGTCGACCACGCGGGCGGTCTCGCCGTGGTAGAGCGGGGCGGGCTGGGCCGCGAGGGTCACCGCGATCGCGTCGTCCGGGGTGACGTCCACCTCGACCGGCTCGTCCTCCCAGGGCTGTCGCGCGGGGGCCGCGGCCGGTTCGGCCAGCCCGAACGGCGAGACCGTCCACCAGGGCTGGCCCTGGACGCGGGCGGCCGCCCGGACGTCCGCGAGGGTCCGGAAGGCGGCGGCACCGAGGTCAATCGGCCTTTGTGCGCCGCTCGAGGCCGCCTCCCAGCTCGCTCGGAGAAATTCGTCTGCGGTACGCACCAGGTCGTGCGCCCGGGTGCGGATGCGCTCCGGGTCACAGAGCAGCACGTGGGTGCCGGCCGGCATGGTGTCGAGCAGCAGCTCCATCGAATCGGCACCGATCAGCGCCGGGGCGAGCGACTCCATGCCCTCGACCGGGATGCCCTCGGCCAGCTTGTCGAGGATCTCCGCCAGCTCCGGGTGCTCCTCGGCGAGGGCGGCGGCCCGTTTCCGCACCGACGGGGTCAGCAGCAGCTCCCGGCAGGGCGGGGCCCAGAGCTGGGGAACCGCCTCGATCGTGCGCTGGTCGGCCACCGCGAAGGTGCGGATCTCCTCCACCTCGTCGCCCCAGAACTCGACCCGGGACGGGTGCTCGTCGGTGGGCGGGAACACGTCGAGGATGCCGCCGCGTACGGCGAACTCGCCGCGCTTGGTGACCAGGTCGACCCGCGCGTACGCCATGTCGGTGAGCCGGCGCGCGACCTCCTCCAGGTCGGCCTCGTCGCCGGCGGCCAGCCGCACCGGTTCCAGGTCGCCGAGGCCCTTCAGCTGCGGTTGCAGCAGGGACCGGACCGGGGCGACCACCACCCGCAGCGGGCCGGTGCGGCCGTGCGCGTCGGCCGAGTCGGGGTGGGCCAGCCGGCGGAGCACGGCCAGCCGCCGGCCCACCGTGTCCGAACGCGGTGACAGCCGCTCGTGCGGGAGCGTCTCCCAGGAGGGGAAGACCGCCACCTGCTCTGCCGGGAGCAGGCTGCCCAGCGCCGAGGCGAGGTCGTCGGCCTCCCGGCTGGTGGCGGTGACCGCCAGCACCGGCCGGCCCGCGCCTCCCACCGGCTCGTCGGCCGCGACAGCGGCGACGGCGAACGGCCGCAGCGACGGCGGGGCGGTCAGGTCGAGCCCGTCGAGGCGGGCAGCACCGGATCGCGCCAGGTCACGGGCCCGGGCGAGGGCCGGGTCGGCCAGGGCGGCGGCGAAGAGTCCGGTGAGCATGTGTGATCACTTCCAGGGGGCGTCGGCACACGACTAAAGCCCCTCGTCCGGCGGGACGGGGGGTGCACGCCTGCCAGCCTATCTCCGTCCCCCGACGTTCTGCCCGCTTCCCGCCACCGTCGCCCGCCGCCTCACCCCGCCCCGCGCCGCCCCACCCCCGCCTCGCGCCGCCGCCACCCCCGCCTCGCGCCGCCCCGCCCCCGCTCCCGCCCCCGCCCCCGCTCCCGCGATCCGCGATCCGCGATCCGCGATCCGCGTCGGCGTTCGCGCGCTCAAGATCCGGACAACTTCGGGGAAGGCGCTGCCTTCCGAAGCCCGGAGGCAGCACCTTCCCCGAAGTTGCGCCGGTCCCGTCCCATGAGGTGGATCTTGACCCGGCCGCGCCGTCATGGTCGGCTGAACCCATGAGCGGACAGTGGCGCGTGCAGTTCGACGCGGAGGTCACCTTCGCCAACGGTGGTGGGCTGCGAACCGAGGGATTCCGGCTGGACATCCCCGGTCGGGAGATCGACGACGCGGACCTGGCCGCGCTCTTCGTCCGGCACCTCGGGCTGCTGATGGTGGCCGACGTCCGCATCACGAACAAGACGATCATCGAGGAGCCGCACAAGGGCGGGCGCGGCGTTTCCGGGACCGGCGAGGATGCGCCGGGCCGCCGGCTGGTCGAGTTGAGCCACCCGGTCACCGACGGGATGGTCACACTTCCGGGCTGGCCGGCGCCGCGGATCACCGACTGGCTGACCCGGGAGGCGTCCCGCGCGAACTACGCCCCGGGCACCGAGTTCCACGTCGCCCGGATCGACATGATCGCCAACACGGGCACGTACGTGGACACCCCCGCGCACCGCTACGCCGACGGTGCCGATCTCACCGGCACACCGCTCGACCGGCTCGCCGACCTGCCCGGCGTCGTGGTCCGGGTGCCCGCCGACACCCGCGCGGTGGACCGGCTGCTGCTGGCCCCGTACGACGTCGCCGGCAAGGCGGTGCTGCTGCACACCGGCTGGTCGGCGCACTTCGGCACCGACCGGTACGGCGCACCCGAGGCCCCGTACCTCACCGGCGACGGCGCCGGCGCGCTGGTCGAGGCGGGCGCCGCCCTGGTCGGCATCGACTCGATCAACATCGACGACATGAGCCCGGCCGCGGCCGGCGAGCGCCCCGCGCACAGCGGCCTGCTGGCGGCCGGGATCCCGATCGTGGAGCACCTGACCGGGCTGGAGGCCCTTCCCCCGTCCGGATTCCGGTTCACCGCCGCGCCACCACGGGTGGCCGGCATGGGCACCTTCCCGGTCCGCGCCTTCGCCGTCGTGAGCTGATCGCGCCGGCACCGGCAAGATCGACACGGGATCCCGGGCATCGCGGCATCGCACCGTGTTGGACACCGCGATGCCCGGGGCATCGAGTGGATCTTCCTGGCCGCTCACCGATCAGTAGCGCACCGAGATGCGGCGGTCGGCGGCGTCGACGCGGACGTCACCGCCGTACGGGAGGATCAGCTGCGGGTCGGTGTGCCCGATGTCCAGATCGAAGACGACCACCGCGTACGGGTTGTACGTCGCCAGCGCCCGGGTCACCGCGGCCCGCTGCTCCGCCGCGTACGCCACCTTCTCCGCCGGGCCGAGCGGCCGGCTGAACTCCCACGCCTTCGGCCGGCCGACCAGCACGGCGGGGAACGTCCCGAGCAGGCCCCGCTCCCCCAGGTTGCGCAACATCCGGAAGACCTCGGTGGCCGACGGCAGCTCCTCGGAGGTTTCCAGCACGAAGACCGACCCGGCCAGCTCCGCCACGGGGGCGACCCGGTCGGCGGCGAGCAGCCAGTGCAGCACCTCCAGGTTGCCGCCCCAGATCCGGCCCTCGACCACCCGCTGCGCCCCGGCCCAGGTCCAGCCCGAGGCCGGGAACATCACCGGCTCGCGGGCCAGCGTGGCGGGGTCGTTCCAGTCGTTCGGCTGGTCGCCCCACTCGGTGGCCGGGGTCAGGTCGTACCAGCCGGTGGTGAAGAGCGCGGCGCGCAGCGAGTCGAACGTGAGCGGGTGCGGCGCACCGGGCCGGCCGAGGTGCACCAACACCGACCCGCCGTGGTAGCCGACCGTCCCCAGCCGGTGCAGGTGGTTCAGCATGTTGGTGTTGTCCGAGTAGCCGAAGTACGGCTTCGGGTTCGCCCGCAGCACCGCGTCGTCGAGGTGCGGCGTGACCGTGATCAGGTCCTCCCCGCCGACGGTGGCCAGCACGGCGGTGACCGTGGGGTCGGCGAAGGCGGCGGTCAGGTCCCGCGCCCGGTCGCGCGGGTCGGCGTCCATGACACACGTGGTCGGGTACTCGACCGGATCCAGGCCGAGGTCCTCGCGCAGCCGGCGCAGGCCCAGCTCGTACACGTGCGGGAAGAGGCCCGGCAGGCCGGCGGACGGGGAGACGACCGCGACCCGGTCGCCGGGGCGCGGCTTTGGTGGATAGCGCAACGTCGGCACGATCCGAACGCTACCGACGCCCGCCAGTGGGCATCCGCGCCGGAGCCGGGGCGAAACGGCGTACCCGTTCGAACCGGACTCTAGGCTGGCGGAGTGATCGGCGACACCCTGCTCCGCCGCCACGGCCCGGCGTCCGTGCCGTGGCACCGGCCGGGAGCTGCGCGAATGCCTGAGATGTTAGGAAGGGACCCTTCCACAACAGAAGGCGTTAACAAGGGGCCCCTCCTTACACCCTGGTCCGCGCGGATACCATCCAGGGAGTCGGACAGCGCTGTCCTTCGTACTCACGTAAGGAGCGCACCGTGACCGACCAGCACGACCACGACGGCCCCGACGCCGCGCTGCGCGCCGACATCCGCCGCCTCGGCACCCTGCTCGGGCAGACCCTCGCCCGCCAGGAGGGCCGCCCCCTGCTCGACCTCGTCGAGGACATCCGCGCCCAGGTCCGCACCGACGCCCCGGCCGCCGCCCAGCGGCTCGCCGGGCTGGACGTCACCACGGGCACCAAGCTGGCCCGCGCGTTCTCCACGTACTTCCACCTGGCCAACATCACCGAGCAGGTCCACCGCGCCCGCGACCTGCGCCGCCGCCGCGCCATCCAGGGCGGCTGGCTGGACCAGGCGGCCAAGATGATCGCCGAGCGCGGGGTGCCCGCCGAGGAGATCGCCGCGGTGGCCCGCCGCCTCGCGGTGCGCCCGGTCTTCACCGCCCACCCCACCGAGGCCGCCCGCCGGTCGATCCTGTCGAAGCTCCGCGCGATCGCCGACGAACTGGACACCGAGACCAGCAACGCGATCCTGTACGGGGCCAGCGACGAGGGCCCCGCCAACCGCCGCCTCGCCGAACTGCTCGACCTCATGTGGCAGACCGACGAGCTGCGGCTGGACCGGCCCGACCCGACGGACGAGGCCCGCAACGCCATCTACTACCTGCGCGACCTGTACGCCGAGGCGGCGCCGCAGGTGCTCGACGACCTCGCCGACACGCTGCGCATGCTCGGGGTGGAGACCTCGCCGACCGCCCGGCCGCTGACCTTCGGCACCTGGATCGGCGGCGACCGGGACGGCAACCCGTTCGTCACCCCCACGGTGACCCGCGAAGTGCTGATCATCCAGCACGAGCACGGCATCGCGGCCACCGAGAAGGCGATGGACCAGCTCATCAACGAGGTGTCGGTCTCCCGCCGGCTACGCGGCGTCTCGCTGGACCTCTCGGCCAGCCTGGCCGCCGACCTCGACGCGCTGCCCGAGGTGGCACCCCGGTTCCGCCGGGTCAACGCCGAGGAGCCGTACCGGCTGAAGGCCCGCTGCGTGAAGGCGAAGCTCGCCAACACCCGGCACCGGCTGCGGCAGGGCACCGCCCACGTGCCGGGGCGGGACTACCGGGGGTCCGGCGAGCTGATCGCCGACCTGGAGTTGCTGCGCGCCTCGCTGGCCCGCAACTCCGGCCAGCTCACCGCCGTGGGCCGGCTCGCGTCGACCATCCGTACGGTGTCCGCGTTCGGCCTGCACCTCGCCACCATGGACGTCCGCGAGCACGCCGAGAAGCACCACGAGGTGCTGGCCCAGCTGTACGGCGCGGTGGGCGAGGTGGAGGACTACCCGTCGCTGAGCCGGCTGGAGCGCACCAAGCTGCTCGCCGACGAGCTGACCGGCCGGCGGCCGCTGTCCACCCTCGACACGCCGCTCACCGAGTCCGCCCGCAAGACGTTCGACGTGTTCGGCACGATCCGGGAGGCGCAGGACCGGTTCGGCACCGAAGTGATCGAGTCGTACATCATCTCGATGACCCTCGGCGTGGACGACGTGCTCGCCGCGGTCGTGCTGGCCCGCGAAGCCGGCCTGATCGACGTACACAGCGGCCGGGCGCGGATCGGCTTCGTGCCGCTGCTGGAGACCCCCGCCGAGCTGAACGCCGGCGGTGAGCTGCTGGACGAGCTCTTGTCGCTGCCGGCGTACCGGGCGCTGGTCGCGGCCCGCGGTGACGTGCAGGAGGTGATGCTGGGCTACTCCGACTCCAACAAGGAGGCCGGCATCACCACCAGCCAGTGGTCCATCCACCGGGCGCAGCGCGCGCTGCGCGACGTCGCCGCCCGGCACGGCGTGCACCTGCGGCTCTTCCACGGCCGCGGCGGCACGGTCGGCCGGGGCGGCGGGCCCACGCACGACGCGATCCTGGCCCAGCCGTACGGGACGCTCGACGGCGCGATCAAGGTGACCGAGCAGGGCGAGGTGATCTCGGACAAGTACACGCTGCCCGCGCTGGCCCGGGAGAACCTGGAGCTGACCATGGCCGCCGTGCTCCAGGCGACGCTGCTGCACACCGCGCCCCGGCAGCCCGCGGAGATGCTGGAGCGGTGGGACGCGACGATGGACGTGGTCAGCGAGGCGGCGTTCCGGTCGTACCGGTCGCTGGTCGAGGACCCGGACCTGCCCGCGTACTTCTGGGCGTCGACCCCGACCGAGCTGCTGGGCGCGCTGAACATCGGCTCCCGGCCGGCGAAGCGCCCGAACACCGGCGCCGGGCTGGCCGGTCTGCGGGCCATCCCGTGGGTGTTCGGCTGGACCCAGACCCGGCAGATCGTCCCCGGCTGGTTCGGGGTGGGCTCCGGCCTGGCCGCCGCCCGCGAGGCCGGGCACGCGGACGTGCTCGCCGAGATGCACCGCAGCTGGCACTTCTTCCGGACGTTCCTGTCGAACGTCGAGATGATGCTGACCAAGACGGATCTGACGATCGCCCGCCGGTACGTGGAGACGCTGGTACCGAAGAAGCTGCACCCGATCTTCCACAAGATCGAGCAGGAGTACGAGCTGACCAAGCGCGAGGTGCTCGCGGTGACCGCCTCGCCGGCCCTGCTGGAGAGCTCGCCGGTGCTCCAGCGCACCCTCGCCGTGCGGGACACTTACCTGGAGCCGCTGCACCACCTCCAGGTGGCGCTGCTGCGGCAGTACCGGGAATCGGGCGCGGCGGGTCGTGCGGTGGCCACCGCGCCGGGCGGCCGGCGCGCGCCGAGTGACGGCACGGCGTTGGAGCGCGCCCTGCTCACCACCGTCAACGGCATCGCCGCCGGCATGCGCAACACCGGCTGAGGCGTAAGGAAGGGCCCCCTATTAACGCCTGAGGTAGAGGAGGGGTCCCCTGTTAACAGTCGGCTGTTAACAGGGGACCCCTCCTTACCGCTCGGCGGCGGTTCAGAAGTCGCCGCCGCCGAAATCGTCGCCGCCGCCGAAGTCGCCGGCGCCCGCGCCGCCGCTGCCCTCGCCGCCCACGTCACCGCCGCCCGCAGCGCCGGCGTCGCCCTGGTCGGCCCCGTCCTGGAAGCCCTCCTCGTAGCCGGTGCCGTAGCCGTACCCGGGATCGCCCCACATCGGGGAGAAGAGCGCGTCGGCGATGAGCAGGCCGCCGACCACGCCCGCGCCGGCGCCCAGCGCGGTCTTCCACCACGGCGTCGAGTACCAACCGGCGGGCACCGGCCGGCCCTGGAACCGCCCACCCGGGTAGTAGTAGGGCGTGTCCCGGCTGGGCTGCGGGCCGGCCTTGAAGGTCTGCCCCTGCACGTCCACCTCGCGGTCCCGGGTGAGCTGCCCGGCACCTCTGGCCGCGGCGAGCGGCGGCAGGTCGGGCCCGGGGTCGATGCCCATCGCGGTCCGGGCCGCCCGGATGTACGCCAGTCCCTCCAGCGCCGTCTCCCGGGCGAGCGCGAACTGGTGCGGTGTCCGCGCCTGTTCCAGCTGGGAGCCGGCCGCGTTGTACCGCTCCCCGGCGTCGGCCAGCGCCTGCCGGACCGCGGGTTCCTCCCCGTGGAGGTTCATCAGCTGCCCGCCGAGTCGCTCGTACCAGCGCTGCGCCTCCGCCCGCGCGTCGGCCAGCTCGTCACCGCGGCGCGCGCCCGCCTGGGCACGGGCGACCGCGAAGGCGATCACCGCGCCGAGAGCCACGATGCCGAGGCACAGCAGAAGTTCCATGACGCGTACCTACCCACGCGCGCCCGGTCGTACCCGTTTGGCAAGCTCGGCGGCATGGACTTTCCGACGCTGGCCGTGGTGGTCGTCTGCCTCGCCGCGGGCGGCGCGGTGGGCTGGTACGCCGCCCGCGTCCGGTCCGCCACCGAGATCGCCCGGCTGGAGGCCACGCTCGCGGCCACCCGGGAGGGCGAGGGCCGCCTGGAGCAGTCCATGCGCGCGCTCAGCTACGAGGCCACCGCCCAGTCCCAGGAGGCGGTGGCCCGCGCGGTGGCGCCGCTGCACGAGACCCTCCGGCGGTACGAGCTGCGGGTCGCCGAGCTGGAACGCGACCGGGTCGACGCGTACGCCGAGCTGCGCGAACAGGTCCGCACGATGAGCACGGTCTCCGGTGAGCTGCGCACGGAAACCAAGCAGCTCGTGGCGGCGCTGCGGGCACCCCAGGTGCGCGGCCGGTGGGGCGAGCACCAGCTGCGTCGCATCGTCGAGGCGGCCGGCATGTTGGAGCACTGCGACTTCGCCGAGCAGGTCACCGCCGCGACCGACCATCAGGGGGTCCGACCCGACCTGGTGGTGCGTCTGCACGGCGGCCGGTCGGTGGTGGTCGACGCGAAGGCGCCGTTCGAGGCGTACCTGACCGCGATGGAGGCCCGCGACGAGCGTGGCCGGGACGGCCACCTCGACGCGCACGCGAAGCACCTGCGCGCCCACGTGGACGCGCTGGCGGCCAAGACGTACTGGGCGGCGTTCGACCAGGCACCCGAGTTCGTGGTGCTGTTCGTGCCGGCCGACCCGTTCCTCGACGTCGCGTTGCAGCGCGACCCGACGCTGCTGGAGCACGCGTTCGCCCGCAACGTGGTGCTCGCGACCCCCGCCACCCTGGTCGCGCTGCTGCGCACGGTCGCCTACTCGTGGCGGCAGGAGGCGTTGGCCCGCAACGCGGTGGCGGTGCATTCCCTGGCCCGCGAGCTGTACGGGCGGCTGTCCACCCTGGGCGACCACGTCGGGAAGCTGGGGGCGTCGCTCGGTGGGGCGGTCACCGCGTACAACCGTGCGGTGGGTTCGCTGGAGGCGCGCGTGCTGGTCAGTGCCCGTAAGCTCGCCGAGTTGGGCGTGTCCGACGACGAGCTGGCGGCGCCGGCTCAGGTCGAGGTCACTCCACGTCAGCCCCAGGCGCCGGAGCTGCTGGAGCCGGGCGCCTGAGTGGACGTTCACCGTCCGTCCACATCAAGCGGTGGATGTGACAATGCGTGTCCACGCATGTCACGAGATGGTCACAACGAACTGGCTGGTAGTGACACCGGACGTCGATACCGCGAAGGATTTCGCTCACGCGTGCCCTGCATCTGAGGGCCCTGTTCTCTGGAGGAAAGAGAACGTGAGCAAACCCCGAAATCTGAGCCGGCGTACCTCCGCCGCGCTCTTCGCGTCGGTCATCGCGGCCAGTGCCGTGACCGTCGCGGGCGGCGCCGCCACCGCGAGCGCCGCACCGGCCGCACCCGACGCGACCCCCGTCGAGGTGCTGGGCGCCCACGACGCCAAGCTGCTCGCGGAGGCAGAGGCGGAGAAGGCCCCCACCGTCACCCTGATCGTGGCGACGGAGAAGGGCGAGGCCAAGGACGTCGCCGACGACCTGAAGGGTCTCGGCGCCGCGGTAACCGAGCGGTACGACACGATCGGGTACGTCCTGGCGAAGGTCCCCACCGACAAGGTGGTCAAGGCCGCCACGCTGCCCGGCGTCTCCGGTGTCGACCTGGACGAGACGATCCAGCGTCCCGAGCCGAGTCCGGAAGCCGCACCTTCCGGCCAGAAGGCGGCCAAGCAGGGCGCGACGCTGAGCGGCCCCGGCGCCGACACCCGTGCCGCCAACCCCTACATGCCGACCAACGAGATCGGCGCCGTGCGGTTCATCTCGCAGCACCCGGAGTGGGACGGGCGCGGTGTGACGATCGGCATCATGGACTCCGGTGTGGACCTGGACCACCCGGCGCTTCAGCAGACCACCACCGGCGAGCGCAAGATCGTCGACTGGATCACCGCGACGGATCCGTTCGAGGACGCCACGTGGCGACCGATGATCACCGAGGTGACCGGCCCGTCCTTCAGTGCGGCCGGTGCCACCTGGACGGCTCCGGCGGGCACCTACCGCTTCAACACCTTCCGCGAGTCGATCACGGCGGCCAGCGAGCCGGGCGGCGACGTCAACCGCGACGGCGACCAGACCGACGTGTTCGGCGTGCTCTACAACCCGACCACCCACGACATCTGGGTGGACGCCGACCTCGACCGGGACTTCACCGACGAGGCCGCGATGCGGCCGTACAAGGAGAAGTTCGACGTCGGGCACTTCGGCACCGACAACCCGTCGACCGCGGTCCGCGAACAGATGCCGTTCGTGGTCGAGTACCGCGAGGACGTCGACACCGCGCCGGTGGGCGGTCCCGGCCTGGTCGACTACGTCAACATCGGCATCGTCGAGGACGCGCACGGCAGCCACGTCGCCGGCATCACCGCCGCCAACGACATGCTCGGCAACGACGCGTTCGACGGCGCCGCGCCCGGTGCGAAGCTGGTCTCCGCCCGCGCCTGCACGTGGGGCGGCGGCTGCACCTACGCCGCCCTCACCACCGGAATGGCGGACCTGGTCATCAACCGTGGCGTCGATGTCATCAACATGTCGATCGGCGGCCTGCCCGCGCTGAACGACGGCAACAACGCCCGCGCCGAGCTGTACAACAACCTGATCAACACGTACGGCGTGCAGATGTTCATCTCGGCCGGCAACTCCGGCCCGGGCCTGAACACCATCGGCGACCCGTCGGTGTCGGCCAACGTGGTCAGCGTCGCGGCCAGCATCAGCAAGGACACCTGGCTGGCGAACTACGGCTCGGTGGTGCGGACGAAGAACGCCCTGTTCAACTTCTCCTCGCGCGGTCCGCGTGAGGACGGCGGGGTCAAGCCCACCATCGCCGCGCCGGGTTCCGCGATCTCCACGATCCCGGTCTGGCAGGCCGGCGCGCCGGTCGCCGAGGCCGGTTACGCCCTCCCGCCGGGCTACGGCATGTTCAACGGCACCTCGATGGCCTCCCCGCAGGCCGCCGGCGGCGCCGCGCTGCTGCTGTCGGCCGCACGCGCGACCGACAAGGGCGTCACCCCGGCGATGCTGCGCCGGGCGCTCGTCAGCTCGGCCAAGCCGATCAAGGGCGTCCCGACGTACGGTCAGGGCTTCGGCATGTTCGACGTGCCGGGTGCCTGGAAGCTGCTGCGCCAGGGCGTCGAGACCCGCTCGTACACGTCGGAGGCGCCGGTCTGCACCGTGCTCTCCGAGCAGCTCGCCAACCCGAACCGGGGCACCGGCCTGTACAACCGGTGCGCCTCCGCGGAGGGTGGCCACCGGATCGGCCAGACCAAGACCTACCAGGTCAAGCTCACCCGGACCAGCGGCCCGGCCGGCAGCGTCAAGCACACCATCGGGCTGCGCGGCAACGACGGCACCTTCAAGGCACCGAAGACCGTCTCGCTGCCGCTGAACAAGACCGTCACCGTCACCGTCACCGCCAAGCCGGGTGCCGGTGCGCACGGGGCGATCATGACGGTGGACGACCCGGCCACCAACACGATCGACTTCGAGGTCTCCCTCGTGGTCGTCGCGTCCACCGACACCCGGAAGCCGAACTTCTCGTTCTCGGCCGAGGGCTCGGTGGACCGGAACGGCTTCACGTCGTACTTCGTGACCGTGCCGCCGGGGGCCGGCGCGCTCCAGGTGAACCTCGCCGGCATCGCCACCGGCTCGCAGACGCGGTTCATCGCGTTCAACCCGTACGGCGTTCCGGTGGAGAGCACCTCCAGCCTGGCCTGCTACACCAACTTCTCCGACGCCAACGCCTGCAAGCCGCAGGAGCGGGACTACCAGAACCCGATCCCGGGCATCTGGGAGATCGAGGTGGAGTCGCGTCGTACCTCGCCGTCGCTGAACAACCCGTTCCAGCTCACGGCGCGGATCCAGGGCGTCGCGGTCGAGCCGGCCGTGGTCGAGCTGCCGTCGGTCGAGGCCGGTGCGGCGACCCCGGTCACCTGGGGCCTGACCAACACCTTCGGCCCGGTCACCGTGACCGGCCAGGGCGGCCCGCTCTCCAGCGTCAACACCGAGCGGCCGACCATCGCCGAGGGCGCCTCGCAGGAGTTCCTCGTCGAGGTGCCGGCCGGGGCGACGCAGTTCACGGCCCGGATCGGCAACCCGGCCAACGCCGCCGCCGACCTGGACCTGTACGTGTTCCTCGGCGCTACCCGGGTCGGCTTCGCCGCCGACGGTGACTCCGAGGAGGCGGTCACCCTCACCAACCCGACGGCGGGCACCTACCGGGTGGTCGTCGAGGGGTACGCGGTGGACGGTGCCGGCGGAAGCACGGCGTACGACTACCGGGACTCGTTCTCCGCCCCGGCGCTCGGCACCCTGTCGGCGTCGTCGGCCCCGCTCACCCTGGCGCACGGCGCCACCGGTTCCCTCACGGGTACGGTGACCGCCCAGTCCACCCCGGCCGCCGGCCGGGAGCTGCACGGTGAGCTGGCCGTGGTGACGTCGGAGGGCGCGGTCGTCGGCCGCGGCGCCGTCGCCATCGGCGCGGTGAACTGACCCTTCCGTAACACGGCAGGAGCCCGTCCCCGGTTCGCCGGGGGCGGGCTCCTGTCACGTGTCGCGAGGTCTCGGAAGCCCCGGAGGGCCTCCTCGGCGTCCGGCGCGTCAGCCCCGCCGGGAGGCGGTCTCCACCAGGAAGGGGATGCCCTGCTGGCAGGTGGTCATCATGTCCGGCTGGATCTTCCCGGTCACCGTCACCGTGGCGCCGGCGGTCAGCACGTCGCGCGGGCCGCCGATCAGCAGGTACCCGTCGAGCAGCAGGCAGCCGGGCTCGACACCGGACTCGACCTTCCCGGTCAATGTGGCGGCCCCGACCGGCGGTGGCTTGGTCGGCCCGCCCGGCTGCTTGGGGCTGACCGTCGGCACCGGCTGCGTGGGGGCGGCCGGCGAGGTCGGCGGGACGGCGCCGGGGGTGGTCGGCTCCGGGATCGGCGAGTCGGTCACGGGCGATGCTCCCGTCGGGGTGGGGGTGCCGTCGCCCGTACCCTGGCCGCCGCAGGCGCCGAGCGCCAGGCAGACGGCCAGCGCCGGGACGGCGAGCCGAAGGGTCCTCATACCGGTATCTGACGTACCGGCGGCCGCCGGCGTTCCACGCTAACCCCGGGCCGCCGCGGCGGCCTTCATGTCCCGCTTGAGTTCCTGCGGCAGGGAGAAGGTCAGCCGCTCGTTGGCGGTCACGACCTCCTCGACGTCGGCGAAGCCGCGCGCGGCGAGGTGGGCCAGCACGTCCTGGACCAGCTCCTCGGGAACGCTGGCGCCCGAGGTCAGGCCGACCGTCGTCGCGCCCTCCAGCCAGGCGTCGTCGATCTCGTGCGCGAAGTCGACCAGGTGACCGGCGCGGGCGCCGGCGTCGAGGGCCACCTCGACCAGGCGGACCGAGTTGGAGGAGTTCTTCGAGCCGACGACGATCACGACGTCGCAGTCCGGCGCGATCTCCTTGACCACGTGCTGCCGGTTGCTGGTCGCGTAGCAGATGTCGTCGCTCGGCGGGGACTGGAGCATCGGCAGCCGCTTCTTCAGGCGCGCCACCGTCTCCATCGTCTCGTCCACCGACAGCGTGGTCTGCGAGAGCCAGACGACCTTGTTCGGGTCGCGGACGGTGATTCGGTCGGCGCCCTCCGGCCCGTCGACCAGCTGGATGTGCTCGGGGGCCTCACCGGAGGTGCCGACGACCTCCTCGTGCCCCTCGTGGCCGATCAGCAGGATGTCGTAGTCCTCGGCGGCGAACCGCTTCGCCTCCTGGTGCACCTTGGTGACCAGGGGACACGTCGCGTCGATCGCCTTCAGCGAGCGCGCCTTCGCCTGTTCGTACACCTCGGGGGCGACGCCGTGGGCGGAGAAGATGACGGTGGCGCCCTCCGGCACCTCCTCGTTCTCCTCCACGAAGATCGCGCCCTGGGCCTCCAGGGTGCGGACCACGTGCTTGTTGTGCACGATCTGCTTGCGCACGTAGATCGGCGCGCCGTAGAGCTTAAGCGCCTCCTCGACGGTCTGCACCGCCCGGTCGACGCCCGCGCAGTAGCCGCGGGGCTTCGCCAGGATCACGCGCTTGCCGGTCCGGGACGTCGCTTCAGCCTCAGTCACCCGCCCATCGTACGTGCCGGCTTCTCCACCGGCAGCGCCTGCGACCCGTACCACAGCCCCCTGCCCGACCCTTTGATCATGAAGTTGACGGGTGGTTCGATCTTTTCGGCACCCGTCAACCTCATGATCGACGCGGGCGTGGTCGGGGGTGGGAACTAGGGTGGGCGGGTGGGTACGGGAGCGGAGATCCCGCGGAGCAGCTCCGAGGAGCCGTGGCCGGTCCGGGTGGTCAGCCAGAAGATCGGCGCGTGGATCGCGCGGCTGGGCTGGGTGTGGGTGGACGGGCAGGTCGCGCAGATCAGCCGCCGCCCCGGCGCCACCACCGTCTTCCTCACCCTGCGGGACCCGTCCGCCGACCTCAGCCTGACCGTCACCACCAACCGGGACGTGCTGGACTCCGGCGCGCCGGAGCTGCGCGAGGGCGCCCGCGTGGTGCTGCACGCCAAGCCCGAGTTCTACGCGGCCCGGGGCACCCTGAGCCTGCGCGCCGACGAGATCCGTCAGGTGGGCCTCGGCGAGCTGCTGGCCCGGCTGGAGAAGCTGAAGAAGCTGCTGGCCGCCGAGGGCCTCTTCGACCGGGCGCGCAAGCGCCGCCCGCCGTTCCTGCCCAACCGGATCGGGCTGATCACCGGGCGGGCGAGCGCCGCCGAGCGCGACGTGCTGACCAACGCCCGCCGGCGCTGGCCGGCGGTGGCGTTCCGCACCGTCAACGTGGCCGTGCAGGGGCCGAGCGCCGTGCCGCAGATCGTCGACGCGCTCAAGGTGCTGGACGCCGACCCGAGCATCGACGTGATCGTCATCGCCCGGGGCGGCGGCAGCATCGAGGACCTGCTCCCCTTCTCCGACGAGGCGCTGTGCCGGGCCGTGTTCGCCTGCCGTACGCCGGTCGTCAGCGCGATCGGCCACGAGACCGACGCGCCGCTGCTCGACTACGTCGCCGACGTCCGCGCGTCCACCCCGACCGACGCGGCCAAGCGCGTGGTTCCCGACCTCGCCGAGGAGGTCCGCCTCATCGGGCAGGCCCGGTCCCGGCTGGAGCGGGCGGTCCGCAACCTCGTCGACCGGGAGTCGCACCGCCTCGACCTGCTCCGGTCGCGGCCGGTGCTGGCCCGGCCGCAGGTGATGGTCGAGCAGCGGGCGACCGACGTGACCGGGCTGCGCCAGCGGGCTCTGCGCTGCCTCGACCACCGGCTGGCCGCCGCCGACGACGACCTGCGGCACACGCTGGCCCGCCTGCGCGCCCTGTCCCCCGCCGCCACCCTCGACCGCGGGTACGCCATCGTGCAGCGCGCCGACGGCCACGTCGTCCGCGCGGCGTCCGAGGTCGCCAAGGGGGATCCGCTTCGGGTACGCCTCGCCGACGGCGAGCTGGCCGCGACCGTGGACGGCTGACACCGTCCGTCCGGCGGGTGTGATGGGATGGGGTCGATGAGCGAGGAAACCAAGGACGAGCGGCTCAGCTACGAGCAGGCCCGCGCCGAGCTGGCGTCGGTGGTCGAGCGGCTGGAGGCCGGCGGCACCACGCTGGAGGAGTCGCTGGCGCTCTGGGAGCGCGGCGAGAAGCTGGCCGGCGTCTGCCAGGCGTGGCTGGACGGCGCCCGCGCCCGCCTCGACGCCGCCCGCCAGGAGGCCGCCGAGTCCTGACCGCCCCGGTCGCCAGATCCCGGGAAGGATCCGCCCCCCGGAGGGGCCGCATTCCTGCAAAACCCACGAGGCGGCGGCGGGGCCGCCGGAGTGCGTCCCGGCGCGGGCGGCCGGAGGCCGCCCGCGCCGCCCGTCACGTGAACAGGTTGTAGAACTCGGCGGGCGCCTCGACCACCTGGTCGGCCGGCGGCTGCTGGGCCGGCGTGGCGTTGCCGTAGTCGGAGTACGCCATCCGGATCTCCTGCGCGGCCGACTGGCCGGCGGCCGGGATCTGAAGGACCAGTTCACTGAGCCGGCCCTGCAGGTCCAGCTTGGCGGTGAAGGGCACCGTACGCGCCTGCGGACCGAGCGCGGTGATCACGGCGGGGTCGACCGACCCGGCGTCGGCGGCCTTCGACGCGTCCAGCGTGCCGGCGTACGTGCCCTCGCCGGTCTTCCGTACCTCGGTGATGCCCTGCGTGAGCACCGTGCTGCCGGCCGGGTCGACCTGGTCGAAGTCGAAGCCCAGGTTCCGGTTCCCCTGGATCCGGGACTGGTCGAGGTGCTGGTACTTGCCGAGGTTGAGCTTCTGCACGCCGGGCACGCTGCTGGCGGTCCGGCCGCCGAGATCCAGCTTCACCCAGCTGTCCGGCTTGATGTGGACGAGGTCGAGGGTCATCGACAGGTCGTCGGTCGGCTTGCCGAGCACCACCTTCATCTGCGCGCTCTGGCTGGGCTCGTGCACCTGCCCCTCGGCGGTGGACCCGCTACCGGACATGGTGAAGCGGAAGTTGCCGTTGCTGATCTCCCGCGTCGAGTCCAGCAGCGCCTGCTTGGCGTCGGCGGGGACGCCGGTGGCGGGAGCCGGTCCGGACGCGGTGGCCGTCGGCGTGCCGGACGAGCCGCCCTGCGGGGTCCCGTCGGCGTTGCAGGCGGCGAGACCGGGTGCGAACAACGCGGCGGCCATCAGGCCGGCGCTCAGACGTCGAACAGTCATGCGTGTCTCCAGGTGGGTCACCCGGCACGCCTCGCGGCGGCCGGTACCGGGCGGCGCGCGCCACCGCCGGCCGCGCCGCGCGAGCCACGTCCGGCTGCCGGAGCCGGCCAGGTCGCACCCCTGTCTGTTCCCTGCCGTCGCGTCACGCAATCACCGGCGTCTCCGGATCCCCGCCCGGACGACCCGGCCGCAGAACGCGGAACGGGCCTGCGCCGGCGTCCGCGGTGACGTCGACACAGGCCCGAGCAGGGCGTCGGAAAGTAGCCCCTCGTCCGTCGGATCGGTCTAGCTGAGCATCTCGTAGGTCGACTCGGGAGCCTCGACGACCTGGTTCGCCGGCGGCTTCTGCGCGCCCTTGGCGGCGCCGTAGTCGGCGTAGGTGACCTTGATGTCGTGCGCCTTGGTGTCGCCGGCGGCGGGCACGGAGATGACCAGCTCGGTGAGCCGGCCCTCGGTGTCCAGCTTCGCGGTGAACGGCAGCGCCTTGGCCTGGTCACCCAGGGCCTTCAGCACATCGGCGTCCAGGGCTTCCGCATCGGTGGCGGCGGTGGCGTCCAGCTTGCCGGCGTACGCGCCCTCGCCGGTCTTCTGCACGTCGGTCACCGCCTTGAACAGCACGTCGGCGCCGGCCGGGTCGACGTCCTCCAGGTCGAAGGCGAGCGCCTCGGAGTCCTTGATGCGGGACCGGTCGAGGTGCTGGTACTTGTCCTGCTGGGCGGTCATCTGCGGGGGAAGGCTCTCGGCCAGCGCGCCGAGATCGAGCTTCATCCAGCTGTCCGACTGGATGTAGATCAACTCCATGGACATCCCGGCCGCTTCGGAGTCCTCGTCGAAGGTCACGGTGAACTGAGCGCTGTTGCTGGGCTTGTGCACCAGGCCCTGCCCGGTCAGCCCGTCGCCGGTGAGCGTGAAGTTGAAGTTGCCCTTCTCGATCTCCTTGGTCGAGGCGAGGAGCGCCTCCTTCGGGTCGGCCGGCACGACCGGGCTCGCGCCGCTGGTCGGCTCGGTGGAGCCGGAGTTGCAGGCGGCCAGGCCGGGAACGAAAAGGGTGGCGGCGAGGACGCCGACGGTCCACCGTCGAATGTTCACAATCATCTCTCTTCGAAACAGGACGGCACCCGGCGGGACGAATCCGCCGGGCATCGAGCCGAGGCAGATTAGCCGATCTTCCCGACCCGTGGGGGGCACGCTCAGCTCAGCGACCCGGCCAGCGCCCGTAGCTCGTTGTCCCGCGCGTCACCGACGACGATCACCGTACGGGCCGGTTCCAGCAGCACCAGCGCCTGCTCGTTGCCCCGGGCCGTGTACCGCTGCCAGGTACGCCCCCCGAGGTCGGTCTGCCCCTGAGGTTGGCCCTGGTCGGTCAGCTCGGCGGGCAGCAGCCGCTCCGCCGGCACGTTGCTCTGCACCACCTGGACGCCCCGGCCCTCCGGCGTCAGGTACCCCAGGCGCAGCGTCGCACCGCCCTCGACCTGCTGGAAGGAGGCGTTGACCGGGCGCCACCCCTCGCCCAGGCCCTCCGGTTGGCTGACCGGGAAGGCGTTCGCCGCCCGCGCCGAGGCGAGCGCGGGTGCCGGGTCGACCACGGTGGGCTGGTCGCCGCCGAGGAAACCCCGGTAGAAGGCGAGCAGCAGGGCGATGGGGATCAGCAGCACGAGCAGCGAGATCGCCATGTCCTTCGGTGAGCGCTCCGAGCGACGCACGTCCGCGGCGGGTGGCGGGGCCGGAAGCTCCCCGGTCTCCGCCGCGCCCACGGTGGGCGGCGTCGCCGGGGCACCGACGGGCTCCACCAGGGCCGGCTCCCCCGGGGGTACGGCTCCGGCGGACGCGGGGTCGACCGGCGGCTGGCCCTCCGGCGGAGTGCGGTCGGCGGGTACGCGGTCGGCAGGCTGTGCGGGTTCCACCCCGACATCTTCGCAGCCGCCCGACGAGACGTATCCAACCCATCACCGCCCCGCCACCACACGCCACCCGGGATCGTGTGAGGATCAGCCACAAAGCCGGCAGCGGCGACGCCGCGCCCTGCCGGTCCACCCCGCACCGTCGCGAGGAGGAGCCGTCATGACGAACACCAGGACGCGGACCCCACAGGACCTCGACCGCAACCTCGCCCTCGACCTGGTCCGGGTCACCGAGGCCGCAGCGATGGCCGCCGGCCGCTGGGTCGGCCGGGGCGACAAGGAGGGCGGCGACGGGGCCGCCGTCGACGCCATGCGCAAGCTGATCAACTCGATCCCGATGCGCGGCGTCGTGGTGATCGGCGAGGGCGAGAAGGACAACGCCCCGATGCTCTTCAACGGCGAGGAGGTCGGTGACGGCACCGGCCCGGAGGTCGACGTGGCGGTCGACCCGATCGACGGCACCACGCTGATGAGCAAGGGCATGCCGAACGCCCTCGCCGTGCTGGCGGTGGCCGAGCGCGGCGCGATGTTCGACCCCAGCGCCGTCTTCTACATGGAGAAGCTCGCGGTCGGCCCGGTCTACGCCGACGTGGTGGACATCAACGCCGGCGTCGCGGACAACCTGCGGCGCATCGCCAAGGTCAAGGGCACGGACGTCTCCGAGGTCACGGTCTGCGTCCTGGACCGGTCCCGCCACGACAACCTGGTCGCCCAGATCCGGCGCACCGGGGCGGGCATCCGCTTCATCTCCGACGGTGACATCGCGGGCGCCATCGCCGCCGCCCGGGGCGAATCCGACGTCGACGTGCTGATGGGCATCGGCGGCACGCCCGAGGGGATCACCGCCGCCTGCGCCCTCAAGTGCATGGGCGGCGCCATGCAGGCCAAGCTGTGGCCGCGCGACGACGAGGAGCGGGAGAAGGCGATCGCGGCCGGGCACGACCTGGACCGCGTGCTCACCACCGACGACCTGGTGACCGGCGACAACTGCTTCTTCGTCGCCACCGGGGTCACCTCCGGCGACCTGCTGCGCGGCGTGCGGTACAAGGCGGGCGGGGCGTACACGCAGTCGATCGTGATGCGATCCAAGAGCGGCACGATCCGGGTGATCGACTCGTACCACCGGCTGGAGAAGTTGGCGCTGTACTCGGCGGTGGACTTCGACGGCCGTCCCCTGGCCGAGCAGGAGTGAGTTCCGCCGGGACGCTGGTCCGGCCGACCCCGTCGGCGACCCGCCGGATCACCGGCGTGGGCCTCGCGACCGCCTCCGGGCTGGCCGTGGCCGTGCAGTCCCGGATCAACGGTGAGTTGGGCGTACGCCTGGCCGACGGGATCGCCGCGGCGGTGATCTCGTTCGGCGGGGGCCTGCTGGTGCTGCTGGTGCTTGTCCCCGCCACCCCGCGCGGGCGGCGGGGCCTGGCCGCCCTGCGCGGGGCGCTGGCGGCACGGACGTTGCGTCCGTGGCAGTGCCTCGGCGGGGTGTGCGGGGCGTTCCTGGTGGCGACGCAGGGCCTCACGATCGGCACCCTGGGCGTCGCCGTCTTCACCGTGGCGGTGGTCGCCGGCCAGTCCGGCAGCAGCCTCGCGGTCGACCGGGCCGGCATCGGCCCGACCGGCCGGCAGCCGCTGACCGCCCGACGCCTGGCCGGGGCGGGGCTCACGGTGGTCGCGGTCGTGCTGGCGGTCGGCGACCGGATCGGCGACCCGGACGCCCTGGCGCTGGCCCTGCTGCCGCTGCTCGCCGGGGTGGGCATCGCCTGGCAGCAGGCGGTCAACGGGCGGGTCGGCCGGGCGGCCGGCAGCGCGTTGACCGCCACCCTGGTCAACTTCACCGTCGGCACGGTGGCCCTGTTGGTCGTGTTCGCGGTCGACGTGGCGGTACGCGGCCGTCCCGCCGGTGCGCTGCCCACCGAGCCGTGGCTGTACCTGGGTGGCCTGATCGGGATCGTCTTCATCGCGATCGCCGCCGCCATCGTCCGCTTCACCGGTGTCCTGCTGCTCGGCCTGGCCACCATCGCCGGCCAGGTGATCGGTGCGGTCGCGCTGGACCTGGTCCTGCCCACCGCGGCCTCGCAACCCGGCCCGACCACCCTGCTCGGTGCGGCGCTGGCCCTGCTCGCCGTGCTCGTCGCCGCCGCGCGGTAAGGAAGGGCCCCTTATTAACGCCTCGTGTAGTAAAAGGGTCCCTTCCTAACGCTTGGCGGCGCCCGCCCGCAGCGCACCGATCGTCTCGGCGAGCGCCTCGTCGAGCGGGGTCGGCGCGATCCCGAGCGCCCGCTCGGCGGCCGTCGAGTCCATCAGGTACGGGCGGTCGAACTGGTACGCCGTCTCCCGCAGTTCCCGGGCGAACGGGTTGACCAGTCCGCCCAGCCACACCGCCGCGTACGGCAGGCGGGTCATTCTCGGCGCGGGTACGCCGGCCAGGGTCGCGGCGCGGGTGGCCAGGTCGCGCACGGTCACCGCGGGCGGGCTCGGCACGTGCCACGCCCGCCCCCAGGCCCGCTCGCTTGTGGCGGCGGCGACCACGGTGCGGGCCACGTCGCCCACGTACGTGAACGTGTGCGGGGCGTCGACGTCGGCCGGGACGACCACCCGGCGGCCGGCGAGCACGGCCGGCAGCACCATCGTGGTGAGGGATGTGGTGCCGGCGCCGAGGTAGTCGGAGCCGCGGACCTCGGTCACCCGGACCCGGCCCGCCTGGTGGGCGGCCAGCGCGTCGGCCCACATGCGGTTGCGGACCCGCCCCTTGGTGCCGGTCGCCGCGAGCGGGGTGGCCTCGGTCATCGGCGCGTCGACCGGTCCGTACCCGTAGAGGTTGCCGACTGTGGCGAGCACGGCGCCGGTGCGCTCGGCGGCGTTGAGCAGGGCGGCGGCGAGCGGCGGCCAGTCGACCGGCCACCGGTGGTACGCGGGGTTGGCGCAGTTGTACAGGGCGGCGGCGCCCGTGGTCAGGGCGGTGAGGCGGTCGGCGTCGGTGGCGTCGGCGGCGACCCGCTCGACGGCCGGGTGGTCGGGGCCGGCGCCCCGGCGGCTCACCACCCGCACCCGCTCGCCGCGCTCGGCGAGCAGGCGGGCGGTGGCGGTGCCGACGGGTCCGGCGCCGACGATCACGTGGAGCGACATCAGAGGTCACCTTTCGAATCGGGGATCCAATCCGAGAGCACTGCTCTCGGCGGCGTGTCCAGCATGCCGGACCCGCGCGACTCCGTCAAGAGCAGTGCTCTCGGTTTTGATTGGCGCTCTCACTCGTGGCAGAGTGGGCCCATGGTCGCCAACACCTTCCGGGCCCGGGTGCGCGCCGGGATGATCGAGGAGATCAAGTCCGTGGCCCGCCGCCACCTGGCCACCGACGGGGCCAACCTGTCGCTGCGCGCGGTCGCCCGGGACCTCGGCATGGTCTCGTCCGCGATCTACCGTTACTTCCCGAGCCGCGACGACCTGCTCACCGCGCTCATCCTCGAGGCGTACGACGCGCTCGGCGACGCGGTCGAGGCGGCGGACGCCGCCGCCGACCCGACCGACCTGCGCGGCCGCTGGCACGGGGTGTGCCGGGCGGCCCGGGGCTGGGCGCTCGCCCACCCGGCCGAGTACGCGCTGCTCTACGGCAGCCCGGTCCCCGGCTACACGGCGCCCGACGACACCATCGAGCCCGCGCAGCGCCCTCCGCTGACGCTGGTCGGCATCCTGCGGGACGGCCTGGCCGCCGGGCAGCTCACCCCGCCGCCGACCGACGAGCTGCCCGAGCCGGTCCGTGCCGACCTGGCCGAGATCGCGGCGGCGTACTTCCCGGGAATGCCGGAGGCGCTGCTCGCCCGGGGGATGGCCGGGTGGACGCAGCTCTTCGGGCTGATCAGTTTCGAACTGTTCGGTCGGATCAACCGCGCCCTGCCCCACCGCGACGAGTACTTCGACCACCAGATTGCCCTGATGGCCGACCTGATCGGCCTGCCGGCCTGAGCCCCGTCCGGTCTAGTCCGTCAGGCCTGCCCGGCCGGGTGCGACGGGTCCGCCGCGTGGGGCCGCGCCGGATCGGCCAGCCGGGCCGCCCATTCGGCGGTGTCGTTCTCCCAGTCGACGTGGAGCGAACCCACCCGCTCCCACCGGCCGTCCGGGTGTCGGAACGCGAACCCGTCCCGGCCGTTGGCGGCGAGGACGCCGTGGCCGCCCTCGGCGCCGAACACGACCAGTTCCGGCGAGGAGAAGTGCCGGTCGACGTCCCCGGGCTCCGGGTACCGGCCGGCCAGCGCCTCCCGCTGCAGTGACGGGTCTCATTCCGGCCACGACCGGGCGAAGATCAGGTGCCGTCGGAGGAGTGCCCGGGGAAGAGGTGGGCGCTCGGGTCGATCACCACGGCCGCGTTGTTCACCGCCGTGGCGGCCTCTCCGAAGCCGGTGGCGATCAGCCGGACCTTGCCCGGGTACTCGGTGATGTCGCCGGCGGCGAACACCCGGGGCAGGTTGGTGGCCATCGTGCTGTCGACCACGACGTGCCGGCGGTTCAGGCGGAGCCCCCACTCGGCCAGCGGCCCGAGGTCGGCGGTGAAACCCAGCGCCGCGACGACGGTGTCGACCGGCAGCACCTCCGCCGCGCCGCCCCGGACGGTGATCTCGGCGCCGGTCACCGTGCCGTCCCCGTGCAGCCTCGTCACCTCGGCGTTGACGATCACCCGAACCGGCATGCCGAGCACGCGGGCGACGGTGGCGGCGTGCGCCCGGAACTTCTCCCGGCGGTGGACGAGGGTCACCGAGCGGGCCAGCGGCTGAAGCGTCAGTGCCCAGTCGAAGGCGGAGTCGCCCCCGCCGACGATGAGGACGTCCTGGTCGGCGAGGTCGGCCGGCTGCGGTACGAAGTAGACGATCCCGCCGCCGACGAAGTGCTCCGCGACCGGCAGCGGCCGGGGCGTGAAGCTGCCCAGGCCACCGGTGATGAGGACGGCTCCGCAGGCCAGTTGCTCGCCCCCGGCGAGACCGAGCACCGGCCGGCCGTCGGCGTACGAGAGCTTCTCCGCCCGGGTGCCGAGCAGGTAGCGCGGCCCGAAGGGGGCGGCCTGGGCGACCAGGTTGGCCACCAGGTCCCGCCCCTTGACAGCGGGGAACCCGGCGACGTCGAGGATCAGCTTCTCCGGGTACATCGCGGTGATCTGGCCGCCGGGCTCCGGCAGTGCGTCGATCACCGCGACCGAGAGCCCCCGGAACCCGGCGTAGTACGCCGCGAAGAGGCCGGCGGGCCCGGCTCCGATCACCGCGACATCGACCTCGCGCATGGGCGTACCGTCGCTTTCCGCTCACGGATCAACGGGTGCTGATCTCTCGACGGTAGAGGCGGCGCGACGGTCAGGCAAGGGTGTCCCAGGTGCGGCGGCGCGTCGCGTCGCCGCAGCTCAGGGCAGGGTGAGCGTCGACTCGGAGTGGTACGGACCGAGGTCCGGCCGGCGACGCCGGAAAATGATCGCGGCGACGATCCCGCCGAGCAGCCCGAAGAGGTGGCCCTGCCAGGAGATGCGCTCGTCGGTGGGGAGGATGCCGACGAGCTGCCAGCCGTAGAGCAGGCCGACGAGGAGGAAGACCGCGAAGTTCCACCAGCTCCGCTCGACGATGCCACGGGTGAGCAGGATGCCGAGGTAGCCGAAGATGACGCCGCTCGCGCCGACCACCACCGAGTTGGACGAGCCGGTGAACCAGACGCCGAGGCCGCTCACCAGCACGATGATCAGGGTGGACCAGAGGAAGCGGCGGGCGCCGGCGGCGAGCACGAAGGTGCCGAGCAGGATCAGCGGGATGCTGTTGCTGTAGAGGTGGTCGAAGCCGTGGTGCAGGAACGGTGAGAAGAAGACCCCGTCGAGGCCGTCGATCCGCTTCGGGATGATGCCGGCCGCCGGGTCGAGCCCGAACGCCAGGCCCTGGTCGACGGCCTCGATGAGGAACAGGAACGGCACCACCGCGCACATGGCGACGAAGGCCCGGCCGAGCGCGGCGTAGAACGCCTCGGTGCCGAACCGGTGGGGGTCGCCGCTTCCCGGAAGGAGGGTCACCTGTCAACAGCTATCAGGTGACGGCCACAGCCGCCACCCGAGCGGGTGTCCGACGGCGGAAACACCGGTGGCGGGATGTGGTCGACCACACCCCGCCACCGGTGACCGGTCAGTACCAGCCCACGTCCTGGGAGTGGGCCCACGCCCCGCACGGGGTGTCGTACCGGCCCTTGATGTATCCGAGGCCCCACTTGATCTGGGTGGCCGGGTTGGTCTGCCAGTCGTCCGCCACCGAGCCCATCTTGCTGCCGGGCAGCGCCTGCGGGATGCCGTACGCCCCGGACGAGGGGTTGCGGGCCTTGTGGTTCCAGCCGCTCTCCTTGTCCCAGAGCTTGTTCAGGCAGGGAAACTGGTCGATCCCGAAGCCCGCGTCGATCATCAACGCGCAACCGATCTTCCGGTTTCCGCTGAACTCCTCGCAGGAGGACGGGATCGGTCCGTCGTACGGCTTGCTCTCGGCGGCCTTCGTCTCGGCGGCGGCCTTGGCGGCGGCCTCGCGGGCCTTCTTCCGCGACGCCGCGGCGGCCTCCGCCCGGCGCTTCCGCTCGGCGACCGCCTCGGCGGCCGCGGCCGCCCGCAGCTTCTCCTGGTACTCGGTGGTCCGCTCCTTCGCGGAGTGCACCTGGCGGGCCTGCTGCAGCGCGGCCTGTTCGACCGCGACGCCGACCTGCGCGCTCTGGCCCTGATCCCGGTCGCCGCCCAGGTAGAAGCCACCGGCGACGCCCACGGAGAGCAGCGCGACAGCGGCCGTACGGGCGCCCAACCGGCTCCACAGCCGACTCACGAAGTGGTCCCTTCGTCGGGTGCAAGGACACGACGCGTACCGCACCACGGATGGGCGGGGATCCGCGCCGCGAGCGCCCCGACCCAACGGTCGCGGTCGACCCACCCCGGGGTCGTCGACGTCGTCCCGCCGGAGCGGGCGAACGATCACCGACGATCTTCGTGGTGCGCGAGCGCTCGTGGGACACCATCGCGCACAGTGAGGCTGATGGGAAACCACCAGGCCCGATTGTGACTTGTGCCACACAGATTATGTGGACAAAGATACCGAAATCGGACGTCAGAGCGGGTTGTCCTCCAGAAGATCCGTCACCATGGCGGCGATCGGCGACCGCTCCGATCGGCTGAGCGTGACATGCGCGAAGAGCGGATGGCCCTTCAGCGCCTCGATCACCGCGGTCACCCCGTCGTGCCGTCCGACCCGAAGGTTGTCCCGCTGGGCCACGTCGTGGGTCAGCACGACACGGGAGCCTTGGCCGATGCGGGACAGCACCGTCAACAGCACGCCCCGCTCCAGCGACTGCGCCTCGTCCACGATGACGAAGGCGTCGTGCAGGCTGCGCCCCCGGATGTGGGTCAACGGCAGCACCTCCAGCAGCCCGCGGGAGGTGACCTCGTCGAGGACGTTCTCGTGGACCACGGCGCCGAGGGTGTCGAACACCGCCTGCGCCCACGGCGACATCTTCTCCGACTCCGAACCCGGCAGGTAGCCGAGCTCCTGCCCGCCGACGGCGTACAGCGGGCGGAACACGACCACCTTCCTGTGCCGGCGGCGCTCCATCACCGCCTCCAGGCCGGCGCAGAGCGCCAGGGCGGACTTGCCGGTGCCGGCCCGGCCGCCGAGCGACACGATGCCCACCGAGTCGTCCAGCAGCAGGTCGAGCGCGATGCGCTGCTCCGCGGAGCGGCCGTGCAGGCCGAACGCCTCGCGGTCCCCCCGGACCAGCCGGACGGTCTTGTCGGGCAGCACCCGGCCGAGCGCCGAGCCCCGGGTCGAGTGCAGCACCAGACCGGTGTGACAGGGCAGCCCGGCCGCCTCGTCCACGTCCAGCGACTCGCCCGCGTACAGGCGGCTGATCTGGTCCTCGGTCAGCTCCAGCTCGGACATCCCCGTCCAGGTGGGGTCGCTGGCCTGGCCGTGCCGGTACTCGTCGGCCCGCAGGCCCACCGACGCCGCCTTGACGCGCAGGGGCATGTCCTTGCTGACCAGCGTGACCGCACGTCCCTCGGCGGCGAGGTTCAACGCCACGGAGAGGATGCGGGCGTCGTTGGACTCGGTGCGGAAGCCCGGAGGCAGTACCCCGTCGTCGCTGTGGTTCAGCTCGACGCGCAGCGTGCCGCCGTGGTCGTTGGCCGGCACCGGCCGGTCCAGCCGGCCATGCCGCACGCGCAGCTCGTCCAGCAGTCGCAGCGACTGGCGCGCGAACCAGCCCAGCTCCGGGTGGTGTCGCTTGCCTTCCAGTTCGGAGATGACCACCAGCGGAAGCACCACCTCGTGCTCGGCGAACCGGTGGAACGCCGCCGGGTCGGAGAGCAGCACCGAGGTGTCCAGGACGAACGCCTGGCCGGATGGTCGGGGCTCCTCGTTGCCGGCCGGGACGGCCGCGGGGCGGCGGCTCCGGGTGGCGCGGCGGGTCGTGGCAGTCGCGGCCGGGGTCTGGTCGGCACCGGCGGTCGTACGGCGAGTCGTCACAGGCCTGCTCCGGCGGATGGGCACCCGGCCACCCGCGTTCCGCCTCCTCCGGTGCCCGGGGACACGGGGTCGGATGCGGGCCCCGTGCGCGAGGTCGCAGATCCGGGCTTGCCGGCTGGCCCGGGACAACCCCGCGCCATGCCTAGACGCTAGCGGCGCCGGACCGTCCCGGCTAGAGGGCCACGTGGATCTTCCACCGACCGGGGGGGTGAACAGGGTCGGCACCCGAGGGCCGCCAACGCGCCGAGCCGGACCGGGGCGGGTAGCGCCGGCCACGCGGCGGAACCGGCCGGGATGCATGCCCCCTGCGCGCATCCCGGCCGGTGGGGTCAGCGTCACCGGTCTGACCTGACCCCGACGGTGCGTGTCCGCCGCGGACGACGCACCGTGCCCTCACGTACCGGCCGGCGGGTCTCGGGTCCCCGCCGGCCGGGCTCAGGTGGCCCGTCGTACCAGCGTGCCGGTCGGGTGTCGTCCGGTGACCGGCGCGGCCGGCGTGGTGAACGACGAGCCGGTGTACGTGGTGCCGGGGCGGACCACCGTGCCGGTGACCCGGGTCCGGGCGGCGTTGTCGGCCGGCGGCGGCCCGGCGAGCGCGGAGGCGATGGCCGCCTGGGCGTCCCGCCGGCGCCGGTTCCAGGCACCCCGGTCACCGTCGAAGTAGCCCTGCCGGTATCCGAACCGGTAGCCGATCCGGTAGCTCAGCTGACCGTGCAGGCGGCCCGCGGCATAACTGGTGGCCGCGAGGACGAGGACGAGGAAGACGGCGAGGAACGGACTCATCCGGCCGCTCCGGCGTGCCGTACCTGTGTGCTCATCGCTCCTCCGGCTCGGCCGGGGTGGAATCGACGACCAGCAGCCGGTCGAGGTCGTCGGTGCTGACCTCCTCCACCAGCTCGACGCTGATCCGGCACCCGTCCAGCACGACCTCCGCCACCGACGCGCGGCGGATCTCGCCGCCGGCGTCGTAGACCCGGACGCTGAGTTCGGGGCAGCCGAGGTGGGTACGCCAGGCGTTCCACTCTGCACGGTCGCCGACACTGAGGGAGAGGTAGCGGCAGCCCCGGGCCAGGTAGAGGCGCCAGGGCGCGGTCAGGCCGGCGGCGACACCGTCGGCGATCAGACCGAAGGCCTGCGCACGGGTGGCGAGTTCGGTCACCGTGTCCCCCTCGTGCCGGAGATGTCACGCATGTGAGCACTCATCGTCTCCTGCACGTGACACACGGTAGGTTGTCCCATGGACGTGACAGTATCAGCTTTTCGTCTGATTACCCCCGCACATACGGTTATCTATTCTGCCCAGGTGACACCCCTCAGAAGCGCACCCGGATCGTTTACCGGGAATCCGAACATGCCGTCACGTTCGCGTGACAAGCGCGTGCCGGGCGAGGCGGCGACGACCGGCTGGTCGTACGGTCACCGGGTGACCGAGACCGCCAACGCACGGAAGATCGCCTTCGCCACCTTCGTCCGCCGCGCCCTCGACGAGGCACGTGCCACCCGAGCGTGGAGCGGGACCGAGGTCTCCCGACGCACCGGCGTCTCCCGCCAGACGATCAACCGGTGGGTCCGGGGCGACTGGGCCAGCGACCCGGAGGCCGAACGCGTCGTGGCCTTCTGCGAGGGCCTGGGCCTCAACCCGGCCACCGCGTTCGCCGCGCTGGGCTGGGACCGGCGGGCCACCCCGCGGACCGCCCCGGCACCGCCGCCGATGGATCCCGACGTGGAGGCGCTGCTGCGCCGGCTGGTCGACCCCACCGTGTCGGATGCGGAGAAGTTCCACATCCGGGAGACCATCCGGTACCTCGCATATCGCCCGACTCTCCCGGTCGACGTCCGAAAACGAGGTAAACAGGCCGGGTAGTTCCTCAGATGGCGAAAGAACGGCTGGTCAGACTCATTCGTTTCGCTCCGGGGCCGGATTCGGCGCGCTAGCGTCCGTATTCGTACTGCTTGGGCTCGTCGTCGGCGGGGGGACGGGACAAGGCCGAATCCAGCCCTGCGGGACAGAAGGAGGGGTCTGTCCATGACCCTGAAGTGGTTGGCAGTCATGGTCGCCACCGTGTCGCTGACACTGTGCCTGACCGGGAACGCGGTGATCCTTGCGGTGAACGGCGGGCAGCTTCCCCTGCTCGTCAACCTCCTCACGCTCACCGCCACCGGCACCGCGGTCGTCCTGGCCGTCGTGGCCGAACTGCACGACCGGCTCAACGACCGGGTCAGCGCGCTGACCGAGTTCCTGGTGGCCCGGCTCAACGAGATCGAGACCAGCACCGGTGACCGGAACACCGGGTTCGTGGAGGGGTACCTGCTCAGCCACAGCCAGGAGGCGGCCGTCGTGCCGTTCGGACGCCGGGGACGGGGAGCCGCCGAACGCTGACCCGCGCATCCGCCGGCCCCACGCGGCCGCCCACCGTGAGGCCGGGCGGAGGGGTACGTCACGGCCGGGAATGAGCCGCCACACCCGGGGTACGCTGACGCGCGTGCCGCCGTTGAATCTGGGCAAGCAGCAGCCGAAGACCCCGTTGAACGCCGACCTGGCCTGGCGCACGACCGCCGCCCGGGCGGCCGGAACAGTCCTCTTCTTCGACTTCGACGGCACGCTCGCGCCGGTCGACGACGACCCGACCGCCGTCCAGCCGGCGCCGAAGGTGCTGGCCGCCATCGAGGCGCTCGCCCCCGTCGTACGCCGGGTGGCGATCGTCTCCGCGCGCCCGGTCGAGTTCCTCCGTGACCACCTCGGCGGGCTCGCCGGAGTCGACCTCTACGGCCTGTACGGGTTGGAGCACAGCCACTCCGGCGGCGAGACGGTGACCGAGCCGGCCGCGCTGCCCTGGGTGCCCACCATGGCGGACGTCGCCGACCAGGCCCGTGCCGAGTTGCCCGCCGGTGCGCTGGTGGAGTACAAGCGGCTCTCGGTGGCGCTGCACTGGCGTACCGCCCCGCAGCTCGGGGCGACGGTGGAGGAGTGGGGCCGCGCCCGGGCCGAGCAGCTCGGCCTGCGGGTCCAGGCCGGTCGGATGGTCCTCGAGTTGAAACCTCCGGTCGACCGCGACAAGGGCATGGTCATCGACGAGCTGGTCCGGGACGCGGAGGGCGCCTGGTACTTCGGCGACGACGTCTCGGACATCAAGGCCTTCGCGGCGCTGCGCGCCCGCGCCGCCGCCGACCCGCACTTCTTTGGGGTCTGCGTCGCCGTGGCGAACCCGGAGACCGGTCAGGAGGTCGCCGACGCCGCCGACCTGACGATCGACTCCCCCGCCGCCCTCGGCGACTTCCTCACCGACGCCGTCCGCCGGATCACCTGACGTCCCGCCGCGCGAACGTCCGGCGGGCGCCGGGCCCGGGTTCAGGCGCCGAAGCGCCGCTGACGGTTGGCGTACGAGCGGAGCGCGCGGAGGAAGTCGACGCGGCGGAAATCCGGCCAGTTGAGCTCGCAGAAGTAGAACTCCGAGTGCACGGACTGCCAGAGCATGAAGCCCGAGAGGCGCTGCTCGCCGCTGGTCCGGATGATCAGATCCGGGTCGGGCAGGCCCCGGGTGTAGAGGTGCTCGGCGATGTGCTCGACGTCGAGCGCCTCGGCCAGCTGCTCGATGCTGGTGCCGGCCTTCGCGTGCTCGTGGAGCAGCGAGCGCACCGCGTCGGCGATCTCCCGCCGGCCGCCGTATCCGACCGCGATGTTGACCTGCGCGCCGCCGGTGCGCTCCCGGGTGCGCTCCTCGGCCGCCTTGAGCGCCGCCGCGTGGTGCGCCGGCAGCACGTCGAGAGCGCCGACCATGCGTAGCCGCCAGGGGTTGCCCTCCTCGGCCAGCTCGGTCGTCAGGTCCTCGATGATCTGGAGCAGCGGATCCAGCTGGGCGGCCGGCCGGGAGAGGTTGTCGGTGGAGAGCAGCCACAGCGTCACGTGCCCGACGCCGGCCGCGTCGCACCAGCGCAGCAGCTCCTTGATGCGCTCGGCGCCGACCCGGTGGCCGTCGTTCGGGTCGACGAAGCCCATCTCCTTGGCCCACCTGCGGTTGCCGTCGCACATGACGCCGACGTGCCGGGGCACCGGCTTGCCCGCGAGCTTGGCCGTGAGCCGGCGCTCGTACACCGAATAGACAAGATCCCGCAGAGTCATCACCTGCCAGGGTAGCGACCGGAGCGACGGATCAGGGGACGGGATGCCGTTCCGGCGTCACGAGGCCGCGGCCGATCAGGCCGAGCGTGCGGGCGTCCAGGCGGCCGTCACCGAGCCCCAGCTCGACCACCGTCCGGTAGACGCGGTCGTCCCGGGTGGCCGCCCGGACCGCCGCGTCCACGACGGGGCGCCGCCGGGCCAGCCAGGCCGCCACCGAGCTGTGCCGTAGGTGTACGCCGAGCCGGCGCCGCAGCGCCTCGGTGTACCGCCGGGCCGCGTGCTCCGGGGCGCCGGCGGCCGCCGCACCCGCCAGCGCCCCGGACAGCAGGGCGTAGAAGATCCCCTCCCCGGTGAACGGGTTGATCAGCGAGAGCGCGTCCCCGGCCAGCACCACCCGCCCCCGCCCCGGCGTGGGTCGACGGGTGGACAGCGGCAGATGGTGGGCACGCAGGTCGGTTACCGCGGCCGGGTCCGTGCCGGGCAGCAGCGCGCCGAGCCGCTCGACGAGGTGGGCACGGGTCAGCGGCTCGCCCCGCAGCACCTCCCCGTACCCGACGTTCGCGCGCCCGTCGCCGATCGGGAACGACCAGGCGTACGCCGGCCAGCGCGGCGCCGACGTGACGATGAGCTGTTCGGGCGGGCCGGGCAGCGCGGGCGCGTAGCCCCGCAGGGCCAGGGCCAGGTGGCGGTCCGGGTTCGGGCGGTGCCCGAGGGCGCGGCGGACGACGGAGCCGGCGCCGTCCGCGCCCACCACGGCACGCCCGGCGATCCGTCCGTCGAGCACCACCCGGTCGGAGCGCACCTCGACTCGGCGGACCGCGTGCCGGCGCAGCCGGGCGCCCGCCGCGACCGCCGCCGCGACCAGCCGGGCGTCGAAGACCGTCCGGGGCACGGTGTACGCCGGCCGGGGCAGCGCCCGCGCCACCGATCCGCCTCCCGGACCGACCAGGCGCAGCGCGGGCAGCGGCGCGTACCCGGCCACGGCGTCCGGCACGCCCAACTCGGCGAGCACGTCGAGCGCGTGGGCGGCGATACCGTCGCCGCAGGGCTTGTCCCGCGGGAAGTCGGACCTGTCCACCAGGAGCACGTGCGCTCCCGCACGCCGCGCCGCGAGGGCAGCGGCCGCCCCGGCCGGTCCCGCCCCGACCACCACCACGTCGAACTCGTCGTCCACGGCGCCCCTTCCGTGCCCGGCTCCCCACCGCCATCCTGCCCCGACGCACGGCACCACCGTCGATGCCGCACCGCACCGGCCACCCGAACCCTTCGGCCGGCAGGACACTGGGGACCGCCTTTGGAGGTGACTCGTCCACGACATCACGCCACCGCGCCGACCGAAACGCCCACACCGGCACGCCTCATGGCAGTGATCCGTCCACGACATCAGCTCCAAAGGACCGGATGTGCACATCCGCCCCCAGCGACGGTCGACAGCCGGATCGGTGCTAGCGGCGACCGGCCGGCCCCGGAGAGCGAGCGCTCCGCCGATGTCGCGGGCCGGTCGGTCAGGAGGCGCGCGTGCCGGAGTGTTCGGCCAGGGTGGCGCGGTGGAGGGCGTACAGGGTCAGGGCAGCGGCGGCGACCAGCGGGCCGCCGTCCCGGACCAGTCCGTCGACGCCCAGCAGCCACCAGCACAACGGCAGGTCGACGGCGAGGACGGCGAACGTGACCACGACGAGCAGCGTGCGGGCCCAGTGCATGCCGCGCAGCAGGAAGGCGGTGCAGAACAGCACCGCGTAGCTGGTGAGGATCCCCGCGGCGAACCAGAGCAGCACGGCGGGCATCGCCGCCAACCGGCCGTCGAGCACCGCACCGCACGCGACCAGGGCGGGGACGAGCATGAGCGGGCTGTAGGTGAACGCGGCCACCCGTCCGGTGAGCAGCCAGCCGCTGACCTCCGGCCGGCGCGGAGGGATCTCCCGCAGGCGGACGCCACGGCGGTCGACGACCAGCCGGGGCCGGTGTCGCACCAGGTGCCCGGCCAGCGCCGGCGAGCGGTACAGCAGCCACACGACCGCCGCGCAGAGCGTCGTGAGCAGCGCGAAGCCGAGCAGCCCGGGCAGTGCCGGCACGCCCTGCCGGGGCACGATCAGCCGTCCGACGGCGAAGACGGTGGTGACAGCGAGGATCAGCCCGAACGGTCGGGCGACGGTCCGGCCCCGCCGGACGTGCCCGATGAGCAGCAGGAAGCCGAGCGACCGCAGCAGCGCCCACCCGGTCCGGACGGCGAGACCGAAGCCCTGCTCCGGGGCGTACCAGAAATTGAGCAGCTCGACCACGACGGTCGCCGCCGCCGTCACGGCGAGCAGGGTGGTGAGCGCCCGGACGGCGGACGGCCGCCGGACCTCGGTGGTCTCGGCGGCCGTCCTCATGGGATCCGGTGGTGCCCCACGGGCGCGGGGATCACACCTACTTCTGCGGCTGTTCCGCGTCGAGGCGGGCGCGCAGCGCGTCCAGCTCGGCCCAGAGCACGCCGGGCAGCTTGTCACCGAACTTCTCGAACCACTCGGTGACCAGCGGCAGCTCGTCGCGCCACTCGTCGGGGTCGACCTTCAGGGCGATCCGGACGTCCTCCGGGGTCATGTCCAGGCCCTCGACGTCCAGCGCGTCCTGCGCCGGAACCATCCCGATCGGGGTCTCGACGGCCTCGGCGCCACCCTCGATCCGCTCGACGATCCACTTGAGCACGCGCGAGTTCTCGCCGAACCCGGGCCAGAGGAAGTTGCCCTCCGGGTCCTTGCGGAACCAGTTGACGTAGTAGATCTTGGGCAGCTTCGACTCGTCGCCGTCGGCGCCCTTGCCCATCTCGATCCAGTGCCGGAAGTAGTCACCGGCGTGGTAGCCGATGAACGGCAGCATGGCCATCGGGTCGCGGCGGACGACGCCGACCGCGCCGGACGCGGCGGCCGTGGTCTCCGAGGAGAGCGTCGCGCCCATGTAGACGCCGTGCACCCAGTCGCGCGCCTCGGTGACCAGCGGGACGGTGTCCCGGCGGCGGCCGCCGAACAGGATCGCGTCGATCGGCACGCCGTTCGGGTCGTAGTAGTCCTCGGCGAGGATGGGGCACTGGGTGATCGGGGTGCAGAACCGGCTGTTCGCGTGGGAGGAGAGGCTGTCGCTCTCCGGCGTCCAGTCGTTGCCCTTCCAGTCGATCAGGTGCGCCGGGGGCTCCCCCATGCCCTCCCACCAGATGTCCCCGTCGTCGGTCAGGGCCACGTTGGTGAAGACGGAGTTGCCCCGCTCCAGCGTCCGCATCGCGTTGGCGTTGGTCTTCCAGTCGGTGCCGGGCGCGACGCCGAACAGGCCGTACTCCGGGTTGATCGCGTAGAGGCGACCGTCCGGGCCGAACCGCATCCAGGCGATGTCGTCACCGATGGTCTCGACCTTCCAGCCCGGGATGGTCGGCTCAAGCATGGCGAGGTTGGTCTTGCCACACGCCGACGGGAAGGCGCCGGCGATGTGGTAGACCTTGCCCTCCGGCGACGTGATCTTGAGGATCAGCATGTGCTCGGCGAGCCAGCCCTCGTCGCGGCCCATCACGCTGGCGATACGCAGCGAGTAGCACTTCTTGCCGAGCAGCGAGTTGCCGCCGTAGCCGGAGCCGAAGGACCAGATCTCCCGGGTCTCCGGGAAGTGGGAGATGTACTTCGTCTCGTTGCACGGCCACGCCACGTCCTGCTGGCCGGGCGCGAGCGGGGCGCCGATCGAGTGCAGCGCGTGCACGAAGTCGGCGTCGTCGCCCATGGCCTCCAGGATCTTCGACCCCATCCGGGTCATGATCCGCATCGAGGCCACCACGTACGGGCTGTCGGTGATCTCGACGCCGAACATGGGGCTCTCGGCCTCGACCGGGCCCATGCAGAACGGGATGACGTACATGGTGCGCCCGCGCATGCAGCCGCGGTACAGCTGCGTCATCGTCCGCTTCATCTCCGCCGGCGCCATCCAGTTGTTGGTGGGGCCGGCGTCCGCCTCGTCGACGGAGCAGATGAAGGTGCGCTCCTCGACCCGGGCGACGTCCGTCGGGTCGGTACGCGCGTAGAACGAGTTTGGCTTCTTCTCCGGGTTGAGCCGGATCAGGGTGCCGGCGTCGACGAGCTCGTCGGTGAGACGACGCCACTCCTCGTCGGACCCGTCAACCCAGACGACCCGGTCGGGGGTGGTCAGTTCCGCGACCTCACGGACCCAGGCGAGCAGTTTGGGGTGGGACGTCGGGGCCTGATCGATACCCCGAACAGTGGCCGGAGCAACCATGACACATCTCCTTGTGGTCGACGCTGACCGGTCTATGGGATGCACGAGTCTTGACGGCGCTATGCGTCGCCTTCGTGGAAACCTGGGATTGGCCTCAGCGTAAACCGGGTTGCGTCGCCAGTCAGTGGGACTGGTTGTGAAGAACTGCACAAGGTACGGCCACGCTGCGGCATCACGAGCTGATACCCGCTTTCACGCGCAGTTTCACGCAAATCCTGCGGGGAACCTCGGAACGAGGGCCCGACGGAGACCAACCGCCGTCCGATGCCGAGGGTCGCCACCGGGGTTCGCGGAACGACCACCGCGCCGGCACCGGGCCGGTTACGCTCCGCTCATCGCCGTCGCCGCCAGCCACCCTGCTCGCCGTTGCTACCAGTACGGCGGGTCCACAGCCGGTAGGCTCGCGGAGTGGCCGCGACAATGATCGGGGGGCCGGGCTCCCGACAGACCGACCCGGGTCTGTTCCGCTCCCTGCTCGACCGGTTCGGTCACCTCGTCCAGGAGCTGAGCAAGTTCGCCACCGTGGGTGGGGTCGCCTTCCTGGTCGACCTCACCATCTTCAACTACCTCACGCTGGCCCTGGGCGTCGAGCCGGTGACCGCGCGGGTCATCTCCACCGTCATCGCCGCGACCGTCGCCTTCCTCGGCAACCGCTTCTGGACCTGGCGGCACCGCCAGCGCTCCAACCCGGCCCGCGAATACGCGCTCTTCTTCCTCTTCAACGGCGTGGGGCTGGCGATCGCGGTGTCCTGCATGGCGATCAGCCGCTACGGGCTGGGCAGCGTCTGGCCGGAGATCTTCCGGACGCCGCTGGCCGACAACATCTCCGGCTACATCGTCGGGACCGGGCTCGGGACGCTCTTCCGCTTCTGGTCCTACCGGCGGTTCGTCTTCCCGGAAGCGGGAACCCCGTCCGTTCGGGAAGTGACGCACGACCGACACGCGGCGTGACCTGGCGCCCATCCCGCCCGGCCGGGACGTTCCGGCCCTGTCAACTCTTCTAAGGTGTTCCGCATGCGTCTTGTCCGTCTCCTGCCTGAGCGCTGGCAGAAGTTCGTCCGCGAGGCGCTCAAATTCGGCGTCGTCGGGGGCGTCAACACCGTCATCAATTACGCGGTGTTCAATGCCCTGGCACTCACCGTTTTCCGGGACGGTCAGTTGAAGGCCACGGTCATCGCGACCGTCGTAGCCACGATCACGTCATATCTGATGAATCGTCACTGGACGTACCGTGACCGCCCAAAATCGGCGATGCGTCGCGAATACGCCCTGTTCTTCCTTTTCAACGGCGTCGGCCTCCTGATCGAACTGGGCGTGCTGGCCGCCGCCAAGTACGGCTTCGGAGTGACCAGCCTCCTCGCGCTGAACGTCGCCAAGACCTGCGGCGTCGGGCTCGCCACGCTCTTCCGCTTCTGGTCGTACCGGACGTTCGTCTTCCAACCTGCTCCCGCGCACGCGGCGGACACCTGGCACACCATCCCCCGGGACGAGTGGGACACGATGGCCGAGATGGACCCGGTGGCCGAGCTGGCGGAGTCCGTCTCCGAACTGGAGGAGGCCGAGCCGCCACCGGGCACCCGGCGGGCGGCCGGGACCCCGCTCCAGGGCCGGGGGATCCCGCAGGATGTCGGGCTCACCCTCGACCGGGAGCTGGAGGCGGAGCTCGCCGCCGAACTCCAGGCGAGCACCCGCCGGAGCCGCCAACCCTGACCGCGCGACGACGGCCGCGTCACCCCGTCGGGTGACGCGGCCGTTTCGCGTGGCCGTCAGCTCGGTTCGCGGAGCGGCTTGCCGTCCTGGACGTCGGCGAGCATGTCGCGCATCTCGGCGTCGCCCAGGGAGTGCTTGTCGTGGTGCGCCTCCACCAGCTCGTACAGCGTGGTCTGGACCCGCTCGACCTGCGGCACGTCGTGCAGCACCGACTGGCCGCGCTCGCCCGCCGACTCGATGGTGAGAGTGCCGCAACCGAACAGGCGCTCGCTGAACCGCTGGTTCATCGCGTGGTCGTTCACCCGGGTCAGGGGGATGTCCCGGCGGTCCCGGGAGAGCACACCCTGCTGGATGAGCACGCGCTCGTTCGTGAACAGGTAGTGGGTGGTGCGCCAGACCAGGAACGGCCAGAACGCGAACCAGAGCACCGCCAGCAGCGCCAGCCCGCCGATCACGGCCAGCGCCGCGGTCCCGCCTCCGCCCGACGGCAGCAGAATCAGGGCCGCCAGCACCGCGGCGACGGCGAGCACCACCACCGCCACCGGCCGGACCAGGGCCTTCCAATGCGGGTGCAGGTGCAGCACGACGTGCTCGTCCTCGGTGAGCACGTCCTCGGGAAACGCCACAGACACCTCCATGACCAGAACGGGACGCGCAGACGCTAACCGCTCGGACGCCGCCGGGGGATCAGCCGCGCGGACGCCGCGTCAGCGGAGGTGGAGGACGTCGCCTGCGGTCAGGCGGTGGTCGCCGTCGGGTGCGGTCACCACGAGGTGGCCGTCGGGGTCGACGCCGGTTGCGGTGCCGGTCAGTTCGCCGCCGCCGGGAAGCAGGACCCGCACCTGGCGGCCGACCGTGGCGCACGCGTCGAGGTAGGCGGCGTGCAGGCCGCTTTCGACGGCGCTGCCGCCGGCGGCACGCCAGCGGCCGTACCAGTCGGCGAGCGAGCGGAGCAGGGCGCGCAGCAGCGGATCCCGGTCGGTGGCGGCGGCACCGGCCAGTTGCAGCGAGGTGGCCGGCAGGCCGGTCGGGTTCTCCGGCAGCTCGTCGGCGCGGAGAGTGACGTTCAGGCCGATGCCAAGCACGACCGCCGGCGGCGCCGCCGGGGTCGCTCCGGTCACCGTCTCGGCGAGGATCCCGGCGCACTTCGCGTCGCCGAGGAGCAGGTCGTTCGGCCACTTCAGGGTGGCCTCCAGCTCGGCCAGCCGGGCCACCGCCTCGACCAGCGCGACGCCGGCGAGCAGGGGCAGCCATCCGTACGCCGACGAAGGCGCCGGCGGCCAGCCGCGGTCGGCGACGGCCTCGCCCGGCCGGAGCAGGACGCTCGTCGCGATGCCCGCCCGGGCCGGCGACTGCCAGGCGCGGCCCCGCCGCCCGCGGCCGGCGGTCTGCCGCTCCGCGACCACCACGAGGCCCTCCGGCTCGCCGGTGCGGGCCGCCTCCGCGACGTCGGCGTTGGTCGAGGCGGTCTCCGCGCGCAACTCCAGCCGGGCCCACGGGCCGTGCGGCGCGACCAGCGCCCGCCGCAGCCGCGCCGCCGACAACGGCGGGCGGTCCAGATCGGTGTACGGGGAGCCCGGCATCCCGCCAGCCTACGGGCCGCGCGGACGGAGGGTAGTGAGGTGTACTGCACAGCGGCATCCGCCTGAACCATCGTTATATTCCCTGGGTGACTACCGAGACCGGGATCAACATCCACAGCACCGCGGGCAAGCTGGCGGACCTGGAGCGTCGGGTCGACGAGGCGGTGCACGCCGGGTCGGCGCGCGCCGTGGAGAAGCAGCACGCGAGGGGCAAGAAGACCGCGCGCGAGCGGATCGAGATGCTGCTCGACGAGGGCTCCTTCGTCGAGCTGGACGAGCTGGCCCGACACCGGTCGACCAACTTCGGGCTGGAGAAGAGCCGCCCGTACGGCGACGGCGTGATCACCGGCTACGGCACCATCGACGGCCGCCAGGTGTGCGTCTTCGCGCAGGACTTCACGGTCTTCGGCGGCTCGCTCGGCGAGGTCTTCGGCGAGAAGATCGTCAAGGTGATGGACCTGGCCATGAAGATCGGCTGCCCCGTCATCGGCATCAACGACTCCGGCGGCGCCCGGATCCAGGAGGGCGTCGCCTCGCTCGGCCTCTACGGCGAGATCTTCTTCCGCAACGTCCGGGCGAGCGGCGTCATCCCGCAGATCTCGCTCATCATGGGCCCGTGCGCCGGCGGCGCGGTCTACTCCCCGGCGGTCACCGACTTCACGGTGATGGTCGACCAGACCTCCCACATGTTCATCACCGGCCCGGACGTCATCAAGACGGTCACCGGTGAGGACGTGGCGATGGAGGAGCTGGGCGGCGCCCGCACCCACAACTCGCGCAGCGGCAACGCGCACTACCTCGCCACCGACGAGGAGGACGCGATCGAGTACGTGAAGGCGCTGCTGTCGTACCTGCCGTCGAACAACCTCGACGAGCCGGTGGTCTACGACGCCCCCGTCGACCTCGACATCTCCGACGAGGACCGGGAGCTGGACACCCTGATCCCGGACTCGGCCAACCAGCCGTACGACATGCACCGCGTCATCGAGCACGTCCTCGACGACGGCGAGTTCCTCGAGGTGCAGCCGCTGTACGCGCAGAACCTCATCATCGGCTACGGCCGCGTCGAGGGGCGCCCGGTCGGCGTGGTCGCCAACCAGCCCATGCACTTCGCCGGGACGCTGGACATCGCCGCGTCCGAGAAGGCCGCCCGGTTCGTCCGCACCTGCGACGCGTTCAACATCCCGGTGCTGACCTTCGTGGACGTTCCCGGCTTCCTCCCCGGCACCGGCCAGGAGTGGGACGGCATCATCCGCCGCGGCGCGAAGCTCATCTACGCGTACGCCGAGGCGACCGTCCCGAAGGTCACCGTCATCACCCGCAAGGCCTACGGCGGGGCGTACGACGTCATGGGCTCCAAGCACCTCGGCGCGGACCTGAACTTCGCGTGGCCGACCGCCCAGATCGCGGTGATGGGCGCCCAGGGCGCGGTGAACATCCTCTACCGGCAGGAACTGGCCGCCGCCGAGGACCAGGCGGCGCTGCGCGCCGAGCTGATCACCGAGTACGAGGACACGCTCGCCAACCCGTACATCGCGGCGGAGCGCGGGTACGTCGACTCGGTCATCCCGCCGCACGAGACCCGGGCGCAGATCGTCCGCGCCCTGCGGGTGCTGCGCACCAAGCGCGAGACCCTCCCCCCGAAGAAGCACGGCAACATCCCGCTGTAGCCGGCGTGCCGCACGCTCGGCGCAAGATCCGCGCAACTTCGGGGGAAGAGTCCCCTCCCCGCACTGGGAGGCCACTCTTTCCCCGAAGTTGCTCGGGTCATCCGCAGGTCGTCAGCGAGGTTGTCAGCAGGGCGGGTTGGCGGCGACACACAGACGCCGGGCGGCAAGCGTGGCGAGGCGACGCAGATCCGGCTCCGTGCCGTCGCGGCCCTGGCTGAGCACCGTGACCAGGTCACCCACCCGGACCACCGCAACCGTCGTGGGCTTCGGCGCGGCACCGGCGAACTCGCCCGTCTCGAGGTTCCGCGCGCGGGTGACGGTGTGCCGCAGGAGCAGTGACTCGTCACCGGTGAAGTCACGCTCCACCGCCTCCCAGCTGTGGATGGCCTCGGCCTGGACGACCCGACTTCCCCACTGCGTCGGACCGACCGACCGCCACGCGACGCACGGCGCGATCAGGGTTCCCACGCTCTGGAAGAACCGTCCGGCCGCCTCCGGCGCCAACCGGTACACGTCCTGGCTGAGCAGCACATCGCTCGGGGGGTGGTCGAAGCCGGGCGGCCGTTGCCGGAGGAGCGTCTGGGATCGGGAGTACCGGGACGTCTCCCAGGCCGCCGTTCGGCCCTGCGACTCGTGGCAGACGAGCAACAGGTCGGCGACCCGGACCGGGGCCCCGATCTCGGCCTGAGTCAGTGGCGGGTCGGTCTCGACGCCCAGATCCCCCGGTTGCAGCAGCGTCTCCCAGGCGATCTCGTTGCGTACCGGCGTCGGAGTCGTCTCCATCGCGCTGGTGGTGGTCGGCGCGGGCACCAACCGACCGGCCAGCAGGGCGACGGTCGACGTGGTGGCCACCACGAGCACGGCCGCCACCAAAGTGGTACGCCGGTTGCGCCGTCGGGCACGCGCCCGGATCTCCGCGGGCTCCGGCCAGCGGACGTCGCTCAGGTCGCGCTGCACCCGCTCGACGAAGCTCATCTCGTCACGCATCGGCCACCTCCTCCAGGTCAGCGACGGCGAGCAGACCGGCCAGCGCGGCGCGTCCCCGCGAGAGCCGGGCCTTGACCGTGCCCACGGGCGCGTTGGTCTGCCGGGCGACCTCGGCGACCGGCAGACCAACGAGGTAGTGCAGCGCGATCGCGATCCGCTGCGCCTCGGGCAGCCGGCGCAGCGCCTCGACCACCTCGACCGTCTCGATGCCCGGGCCGGGAACGGTCTCCGACGCGCCGTGCCGCAGGTACGCCCGGGCGCGGCTACGCAGGCTGCGCCACCGGCTGACGGCGATCCGGCTGGCCACCACCCGTACCCACGCCTCCGGATCGTCGTACGCGCTCACCGTCGACCAGCGCTGCCACGCCCGGATGTAGGCCTCCTGCACGGCGTCCTGGGCTTCGGCGACGTCCCCGGTCAGCACGTAGACGAACCCGAGCAGCCGCTGCCGGCTGCCGCGGTAGAAGTCGTCGAAGCCCTCGGCGTCGGTCACCTCTGCTACCTCCCCGTGGTGGGTCGCAGAGGACACGCACCAGCGAACCCCGCCGGTTGCCGCGGAGCCCCCGCTTTCTCCCGCCGACCGACCGACGCCACCCGCGCCGCGCACGGACAGCCGCAGCGCCACCCGGACCGTACGGCGGAGCTCAGCCCAGCAGCCGCTCCAGGTCCACGCGCGGAAACGTGCCGGCCGGGATCCGTTCCCGCACGGCCCGCCGCATGCCGAGCTGCACGGCCGCGTTCACCGGGGTCGGCACGCCGTGCAGGCGGCCGAGCAGGACGATCTCACCGTTGAGGTGGTCGGCCTCGGCGGACCCGGCGCCCCGGGCGAGGCTCTGCCAGGTGGAGCTGCCGGACCGGTGCTCGCCGCCGACCGGCCGGTGCCCGACGAGGTCGCCCCGTTCGGCCACCTCCTCCGCCCGGTCGGTGTGCGGGATGCCGGCCGCCGCGAGCACGGCCTCGCCCTCGGCGCGTACCCGGTCCGACAGGTCGTCCGGGACGTCCGCACCGAGCAGCGCCTGGAGCCCGTTGCCGAGGTTGGCGAGGAGTTTGCCGTACTTCCACCGCATCACGTCGTCGCGGACCGGCGCGACGAAGCCGGCCGCGGTCAGGTCGGCGGCCACGGCCCGGTCGGTGTCGTCCGATCCGGACGGGTACCGCCCGAGGTGCAGCATCCCCGGGTGCGGGTGGCCGTTGGCGACGACGACGCCGGGTTCGAGGTGGGTCGCGGGGAGCCAGACGCAGACGGCGTGCACGGCGGCGAAGAGCCGGAGCGCGGCGGGCTCGTTGGCCACCCCGTTCTGCGCGGTGACCAGCGGTAGGCGCTCGGCCGCCGTCCCGCCGCCGGCGACCGGCGCGTCCGCCCAGGCGGCGAGCGCGGACGCGGTGTCCTGCGACTTCACGGTGAGGACGAGGACGGTGTCCGCCGGCAGTGGCCGCTCCCCCGGCCCGTCGACGGCCGGCCCGTGCCACGTCGTCTCCCCGTCCGGCCGACGCAGCGTCAGACCCCGTTCCCGGATGGCCGCCAGGTGCGCGCCACGGGCGGCCAGGGTCACGTCCCGCCCGGCTGCCCCGAGCTGCACGCCGATGGTTCCCCCGACCGCCCCCGCACCGATGATCACGTAACGCACGGCCCCATTCTGCCCGGGCGCGGCCCGGCGGGGCTCAGGGCGCCAGACCGGCCTCGGTGAGGATCGGGCCGGCGAGCAGCAGCGCACCCGCGACGAGGACCACCAGGTTGACCAGGGCGAACAGCGTGACCCAGAAGAACGGCGGGAACGGGGTGATGCCGGCGAGCTGGTCGGCGTCGGAGGCGGGCATCCGACCCCGGGCGCGCAGCCGTTGCAGCTCCACCACCGGACGGATCCCGCCGAGCAGCAGGAACCACACCCCGGTGTACGCGAACGCCGCCTGCACCTGCGGGCTCGTGTACCAGGAGACGGCGAGCACGATCCCACCGGTGACCAGGAGCGACAGCACGCCGAAGACGTTCCGGATCATGATCAGCATGGCGAGCAGCAGCACCACGGCGATCCACAGCAGCAGCGTGATCCGGTTGCCGCCGAGGATCCACGCGCCGGCAAGGCCGACCAGCGGCGGGGCGACGTAGCCGGCGAGCAGGGTCAGGACCATGCCCGGGCCGGTGGGCCGGCCGGCGGACAGGGTGAGCCCCGACGTGTCGGAGTGCAGCCGGATGCCGTGCAGCCTCCGGCCGGTGAGCAGGGCGGCGAGGGCGTGCCCGCCCTCGTGGGCGATGGTGATCGCGTTGCGGCCGATCCGCCAGGGCACCCGGGTGGAGACCACCACCAACCCGATGAGGCCGGTGAGCAGCACCAGCAGCGGGGGCGGGTCCGGCTGCGCGCTGAGCAGCGTCTCCCACAGGTCGGTCAGGCCGTCGATCGCCACCATGGGCGGGGAGCCTACCGCCCTCGTCCCGTGTTGATCCCGGGCCGGTTGCGCTGAACCGACGCGGCAGGCGTTCACCCGTCGGCGGTGAAACTTTTCCTCAACATGTGTTGCCTCGGGCGGCACCCGTCTTCAATGATGTCAGTCAATCGATCGGCGTCTTTGGAGGCATCCATGGCCCGTACCAGATCACCGCTGCGCCGGCTGATCGCCGCCGCTCTCACCACGGTCGCCACCGCGGCCGCGGCCCTCGTCGCGACCGCCACCCCCGCGTCCGCGGCCACCGTTCCCGGCATCGACGTCTCCCACTACCAGGGGGCCATCAACTGGACCAGCGTCCGCAACGCGGGCATCCAGTTCGCCTTCATCAAGGCCACCGAGGGGACGAGCTACAAGGACCCGCGGTTCAACACCAACTACGTCGCCGCCTACAACGCCGGGGTGATCCGCGGGGCGTACCACTTCGCCCGGCCGAACATCTCCTCCGGCGGGGTGCAGGCGAACTACCTGGCCTCGAACGGCGGCGCCTGGTCGGCGGACAGCCGCACGCTGCCCGCCGCGCTGGACCTCGAAGCGAACCCGTACAGCGGTGGGTACTGCTACGGCCTGAGCACGACCGGGATGCGGAACTGGGTGCAGGACTTCCTGAACACCTACCGCTCCCGCACCGGCCGGTACGCCGTCATCTACACCACCACCAGCTTCTGGAACACGTGCACCGGCAGTTGGAGCGGCCCGTGGGGCAACCACCCGCTCTGGATCGCCCGCTGGGCGAGCTCGCCGGGCGCCCTGCCGCCCGGGGCGCCGTTCTGGAGCTTCTGGCAGTACACCAGCACCGGCCGGGTCGCCGGCATCAGCGGCAACGTCGACCGGAACTACTGGAACGGCGACCGCAGCCGGCTGATCGCGCTCGCCAACAACACCTGAGCCACACCACCCTGGGGAGGTAGTTGGCGGCAGCGGGATCGGCTGTCACCGTACGGTCGACAACTGGTCCGGCTGCCGCCACGCCATCCTCGCGGCGGGTCGTCAGGCCCGCCGCCGTGCCGCCACCGGGACGGTCACCGCGTCGGTCCGGGTGAGGGTAGCCCGGCGGAACAGTCGCCAGACCACCACCCCGGCGACGGTGACGGTGCCGACAGTGAGCAGCGCGACCAGGACCGGCAGGCCGGCGCTGGCGAGGAGCAGGACGACGTCGCCGAGCGCGACGAGCATCCACAGTGCCACCCGGGGCCGGGTGTCCTTCCGTCGGTAACTCATCTCGTACCTCCTTCCGTCGTGGGCAGTCAGATACCCCGTACGACGGAAGGTCATGCGGATCAGCTTCGCACCGGCACGAATCCCACGCGTCAGTCCTGGCGGTCCGGCACGAAGCCCTTCATGATCACGTCGAAGTCCCGCTGGCCCGCCGCCCAGTCCTCGTCGGGGACCTCCCAGCGCAGCGCGTATCCGCGGTTGCTTGCGGTGGCGAACCCCCGGTTGCGGACGTGGATCCGGGTGTTGTCCCGGGTCTCCAGCCACTCCCAGTCCGCGCAGGTGCGCCCGTAGTCGCAGCGCCTGATGCTCAGCAACTCGTAGTCGCGCACGAGGTTCTTACGGGCCGGCTCGAGGTTCTGCCAGTCCTCGTAGGCGTCCGCCTTCGGCCGGTCGGTCCACTGGACGAGCAGCTCACGCACGCCGTTGGGTTCGTCGAAGACGACCGTGTTCGCCCCGCCGCTGCGGCGCACCCAGCCCTCCGGGATGGGCAGGGCGAAGCCCGCCTGGTCCTCATGCAGCTTCCAGCCGGCCGGCAGGGCGTTCGGATCCCCGGTAGGGCTGGCCGGTGGCGTGGTCGGTGCGGCGCTGCTCGGCGCGGGGTCGGCCGGGGCGGGCGCCGACGTCGGCGCCGCCGCCGACGTGGGTGCGCCACTCGTCGCACCGGCTCCCGAGGGGTCGCCACCGTCGTCGTCGTTGGCGAGCAGCGGCACGACCACGGCGAGACCGAGCAGCAGCACGGCCACCACGACACCGATCAGCAGGTTCCGGCGGGTCGTGTCGCGTCTCGTACCGTCGGACGGCGGAACCGGCGCGCGCCCGGCCGGCGCGGGAGCCGGGCGGGGCAGGACGGACGTCGCGGCGGGCTCGCCCTTCGTGTCGTCGGGCGCGGGCGGCGGCGCGGGCTCGGTGGCTTTCGTCGCCGGACCGGCTTCCGGAGTGGACGGCGGGGGCGTGACCTTGGCGGTCGGGGCGGCATCCGAGGTGGTCGGGGTCACCTGCGCGGGCGCGTCCGCACCTGCGGCCGCGACCGCACCGGCCGCCGGTTGGCGGGGCGCGGGCGGGGCGACGGGCTTGTCGGACTCCTGCTCCGCCGGGCGCGGCGACGGCACGACCGGCGGGCGGGGCTCGCGTCTGCCGTTCGGCCCGGGCCGGCGGACACCGTCGAGCAGCGGGATCGTGCGGGACCGCTTCCCGCCGGCGCGGCGCAGCAATTTCTCCGCCACCTCGGCGGTGATCCGCTCGTTCGGGTCCTTGCGGAGGAGCCCGTTGAGCACCGGCCGGAGCGGGCCGGCGTTCTTCGGCGGCGGCAGCGGTTCGGTGGCGAGCGCCGCCAGGGTGGCGATCGCCGACGGCCGCGCGTACGGCGACTTGCCCTCGACCGCCGCGTACAGGGTCGCGCCCAGCGACCAGAGATCGGCCTCCGGACCGGCGGTGCCGTCCCGGGCCCGCTCCGGCGCGATGTACGCGGGCGAACCGAGCACCATGCCGGTGCGGGTGACGTTGGGGTCGCCGGGGATCGTCGCGAGGCCGAAATCGGTCAGCACGACGCGGCCGTCGTTGCCCAGCAGCACGTTGCCGGGCTTGATGTCGCGGTGCATGACGCCCGCCTTGTGCGCCGCCTTCAGGGCGGCGAGCACGCCGAGCCCGATCTCCACCGCCCGGGCCGGCGACACCGGCCCCTCCTCGGCGATGGTGTCCTGGAGGGACTTCGACGGCACGTACTCCATGACGATCCACGGATCGCCGTCCGTGCGCAGCACGTCGAAGATGCGGACGACGTTGATGTGGTTGAGCCGGGCGATGGCCCGCGCCTCCCGCAGCGAGCGCTCCCGCATCTCGCGGCGCTCCTCGTCGGTGAGGCTGGGCGGCGGCACCAACTCCTTGATCGCCACGTCGCGGTGCAGCACCTCGTCGCGCGCCTTCCACACCCGACCCATGCCACCCTGACCGAGCGGCGAAATGAGCCGGTATCGGTCAGCGACGAGTTGGGGAAGCGCGTTCGACATCGCTGAGACGGTACCCGGCGGCGACGACAGTCACACCGCCGGCACGCCACTGTGCGGCGAAGGTCAAGTTCCGACCGCGTACCCTGACGCCATGTCAGCCGAAGAGCCGCTGTTCCGGATCGTCCGCGGCGTACCGACCGCCGACGAGCTGGCCGCCCTGGTGGGCGCGATCGTCGTCCGGTCCCGCCCGGCCGCCGCGCCCGCCCCCACCCCGGTGTCCGCCTGGGCGCAAAGCGCCCGCCCCGCCGGCGCGGCCCGCACGGCCGGTCCCGGCGCATGGCGCGCGTCCGGCCTGCCGCGCTGACTTTTTCGTACGCATCAGCGCAGGTCTTCGCGGCTACGTCGACGGCGAGTCGCCCGGTGTGCACCACTCTGGGGCTGCAACTCCCAGCCGCCACCCGTTAACCTCACTCTCGGAAACGGTGCGGTGACGCGTAGGGAGGGACAATGATCCCCGAGGAGGACCGCCCAGCGGCCTGGCTCCGTGGCTACGGCGGCATCGAGGCCGACATCCGCCAGTTACAGGAGTTCGCCGAGAAGCTCCAGGCCGAGGTGGAGCGCCAGTACACGCCGCACCTGTCGTACATCAAGGCGGACATGACCGCCGCCGTGCCCAACCCGGCGGACGCGTTCATCGAGCTGGTGCAGTTCCTGCACGCCCACTGGGAGACCCAGCAGGCCACCGCCGACCTGGTCTGGAGCGTCGGCGGGGCGACCGGGCACCTGGCCGCCGCGGCCGGCACCGTCGCCGACCGCTACCGCGACTCCGACGCCTTCTCGTCCGCCCGCGTGGTCGACGTCGAACGGGCCCTCGCCGCCCCGACCGCCGTCGCGCCGACCGGGTCGCCCGTGATGCTGCCTGACCCGACCGGCCCGGAGGAGACCCGGCCCGGCCCGGTGGTGCGGCCGTGAACGAGCCCGGAGTCGGCCGCTCGGGCGGCCTCACCGACTGGCACCTGATGGATGTGGCCAGCATGTGGGCCTGCCTCAAGGACCAGGACACCACCAACCAGTGGCGGCACGTCGCCGGCTGGCGCAAGGTCTGCGACCTGGCCCAGGCGCACCTCGGCCGGTTGCAGGCGTACCGCCGGGGTCTCGCCGAGGCGTGGCCGCCGGACACCAACGCCGCCGCCCGCACGTACCTCGCCGAACTCGACCAGCTCATCGACAGGGTGCAGCACACCCACGACGCGGCGGCGGCGAACTACACCGCGCTCGCCGCCGCCACCCAGGCCATCGGCAGCACCCGCACCGCCCTGGAGAAGATCCACGACGAGTACGCGGTGAAGCTCCAACAGAAGCGGTCGTACGAGGCCACCGCCGCGGACCCGAAGGCGGTCGCCGGCAGCCGCGTCTCCGAACCGCCGGTCACCGACGCGGACCTGGAACGGCTGAACGTCCAGGCGCGCGGCATCATGTACGGCCTCAGCAGCGAACTCCAACAAGCCCAAGTAGCCCTACGCCAACCCCCACCTCCGGCGTTTACACGTCGAGACCCCACGAGCCCAGAGGCATACGCCAGTTCGCCGAGCCCGATCATTCCTCCGATCGTGCCTATACCAGCAGCAATGCCATCGGCGGTAACCCATCGAAAATCGGCCGCACGACCTGTGCCAGCTCCCCCTACTCCAGCCGTCGGACCCGTGCTCGGCGGTACGGGCACTGGCCTCGCTCCCGCCAAGGCAACCCCCGTTCCGCCGGGTCCCGCGAGCCCGCCCAGTCACCCTGCAACGCCGGGGCTCGGCACCCCAACAACTCCTCCGGTCGGTACGGCTAGTAGGCCCACCAACCCCAGCGTCAGTCATCTCAGACCGCCAGTCGCTGGAGGCGCAAAGGGCCCCTCGCCTATGGTCCCGGCCTCCCCACGTGCCATGCCACCCGGAGGCATTATCGGCGGCCTGCCCGGCGCTGGACTGAGCCAGCCGGTTTCCGGCAACACCCAGCCTCGTCGGATCAACCCGATCGGCGGCGTGATCGGAGGTGGCGGTGCTGGTACCGCTCCAACCGGCGGAGCTGGCTCACGCCCTGGAGGTGCAAGAGGCTTCCCCGGCGTCCACGGCATACCGCCGTTCGGCGCGGCCTCCGGTATGTCCGGCACCCCGCACGCGGCCACAGCGCCTGGCCGCCCTAGCCGAGGCGATCGGACAGATGAGGAGCAGCGCACCTGGGATCCAGATCATCCATGGGAAATCGATACAGGGGTAGACCCGGTAGTTCGGCCTCCGAAGGACGACGGGCCGATCGATCCCGGCCCAGCCATCGGTTTCACCAGGTGACGGTCTGTGGAAAACGCGAACTCGGCGGCCTACTAACGCTCGCCGCGGCACTCTTGGTAGGTGCGACCGCGCCTGCCTACGGCAGTGATGCGGCTCATATTGACGGTGTTGAGCGCGTGCGCGGCGACCAGTGGCATCTGCGCTACCTCAACGTTCAGAAGGCACACCAAGTGAGCCAGGGCGAGGGGGTAATTGTCGCCGTGCCAGATAGCGGCGTTGACCCTCATCCCGATCTGTCAGCGAATTTGCTTCCAGGAACCGACGTAGTCGCTGGTGGAGGAGACGGCCGGGAAGATCAAAACGGCCACGGAACGGGCATGGCCGGGATAATTGCCGCACATGGCCGGCGTGGAAGCATCGGAGCGTTGGGTATCGCCCCGAAGGCTAGGGTTCTGCCAATCAAAATCTTCGACAGCGAGCGAGGCGCCGAGGCCGACCATCTAGCGGCCGCCGTTGAATATGCAATCTCATCTGGCGCGGACGTAATCAGCATCTCAGCCGCTGGCGGTTTTAGTCCACGCCTCTCCCGCGCACTCGAAGATGCGCGTACGGCCAACGTGCTCGTCGTTGCGTCCGCAGGTAACCGCCCTGAGGACCCCGGCATCATGTATCCAGCAACAGGTCCCGGTGTCATTGCTGTAGGAGGCATCGACCGTAACGGAAATCATGCAGCGGTGGCAGTCGCTGGGGCGCAGATTGATGTCGTCGCGCCTGCGGTAGACATCTACAGCACTAGCATGGACAACAAGTACCGCAAAGGGACTGGAACCTCCGATTCAGCTGCCATTGTTGCTGGGGCGGTTGCTTTGATCCGGGCAAAGTATCCGCATCTGCCGGCGGATGAGGTGGTGCATCGGTTGACTGCGACGGCTGTCGACAAGGGACCGCCTGGGCGGGACGACCAGTACGGCTATGGCGTGATCGACATCGTCGCTGCGCTCACTGCCGACGTACCGCCGCTCGGCTTCGAATCTGCAACCGCTGCCGCGCCAGCCGCCCGACCGACGGAAGCCGAGGCGGAGCGGTCTGACAGCGACCGGGCAGCGACAACTCGTGGCCTCGTCACGTTGGGAGTCATCGTGGCAGCGGGCGGTGCGTGGGCCTTCATCGCCAGGCGCCGCCGGCGCAGCGATGATCCACCGCCCCGCATCAGCCGGTGAGGCTAGTGCCGTGACCACGAACGTTGACGGTGTGGGGTCAGGCTGCGCGGGTGGTGGGTTGGCCCCAGCGTCGTTGTCGTTCGCTGCGGATGCGGGCGCGTTCGCGGCGTTGGGCGGCCAGGACGTCGGGGTGGCGGGCGTTGGCGTTGCGCCACCGCAGGTAGGCCTGCAGCCGCCGGGTCAGCACGGTGTGGTTGGGGTGGTTCGAGCCGGCGATGACGAAGGTGCGTAGCGGCCCGAACTGGGCCTCGATCGGGTTGGCCCAGGAGGCGTAGGTCGGGGTGAAGCAGAGCTCGACCTTGTTCCGGGCCGCCCACCTGCGGATCTTGAGGCCTTTGTGCGCGGACAGGTTGTCCAGGATGACGTAGATCGGCGCGCCGTCCGGCCGTGCGGCGCGGATCGACTTCAAGGCGGCGAGGGTGTTCGCGGCGCTCTTGCGCCTGCGGACGACGCCCCAGAGTTGGTCGTCGCCGACGCTGTAGCAGCCGTGGAACTGCCGGACTCCGTACAGCTTGTGGTAGTTCGCGGGCAGCCGGTGCGGATGGCCGGCGGGCGCCCACCCTGTGCCGGCCTGAGGGCGGATCACCAAGGGCCCGAACTCGTCGAAGGCGAACGTCCGCTGCGGGAAGTGGCTGCTGACGTACTCGATCCGGGCGAGCTTGACGTCCCGGTCAGGGTCGGTGGACTCCTTCCACGTCTTGGTCCGCTGGAAGGTGATCCGGTGCCGGTGCAGGAGCTGCCGCAGCCGTTCCCGCCCGATCCGGACCCGCCGGGTGGCATGCAGGCGCAGGTGGTCGGCGAGCTTGCGGATGCTCCAGCGGATGAACGGCCGCCCCAGTTTCTCGGGTCGGGTGTTGGCCGTCTCGACGATGAACTGTTCCTCGTCGCTACTGATCTGGCGGGGACGGCCACCCGCCCACTGAGGGTCCAGGCTGGCCATCCCCATCTCGTTGAACCGGTGGATGACCTGCCGGATCGTGTCCTCATCGGCCTGCACGAGACGGGCGATGGCCGGCACCGTGTTCCCACCGGCCGAGGCGAGCACGACCATGGCCCGCCGTAACCGGATCGGCGAGCCGGTACCTCTACGAGTGATCCTCAGCAGCTGCTGACCCTCCTGGTCACTGAGCCGCCGAACGCGAACGGGTTCTGCCACCGCCACAGCCTGACCGCCACAACGCCGCCCGGCCGACAGGCCGGACGGCGTGTCATCCAACACCGTGAACGTTCGTGGTCACGGCACTAGAGGCGATCAAGAGCACCCGGGCCCGCGACTACTTGATCGAACCCGCGCGAGCCACCCACGTGGCGGGCTGCCCGGTCACGTTCGCGATCTGATCGAAGTCGCGGTCGTAGTGCAGCAGGGACAGACCGTGGTACTCGGCCGTTGCCGCGATGAGCAGATCCACCGCGCCGGCGGAGCGATGCACGCCCCGCAATGTGAGGTCGTGCTGGATCTCGGCAGCCCGCTCGTAGCCGCGGTCCGGCATCATCACCCAGCCGAACACCGTTCGGAGTTGATGCTGAAGCCACTCGCGGTCTGCGGCGGACCGGGCGGTGTACAGGAACTCCAACTCGACGACGGGACAGACGGCGATCAGACCGGCCGTCAGGGGCGACTCCCACCGGGCGCGCAGTTCAGCGTTGCGCAGCAGACGAACCAGTGCGCTGGTGTCGACCAGGTAGTCAGCAAGCCTCACGGCCGGTAGGCGCCCTTGTCGAGCAGTTCATCGAAGTCACCGGCCTCAGCGCGGTTGGCGAGTTCGGCGAGCGCCCTGGCGCGACGGAGCCTCGCCGCGCCCTCCCGGAGTGCCACATTCACCGTTTCCTTCTTGGTCTTGGTCCCGAAGGCCTCGGCGGCATCGGCCAGGGCCTCGTCGTCCACATCCACCAGTATCTTGGTCATGGCCATCCCTATATACCGTGAAGGCTTCCAGTATATCTTCAGCGCGGTCCCGAATCGGGCCGTTCGGCGCTCTGCGGCCCGTCGTGCCCCAGCTGTCCACGGCGCCCGGTAACGTCGGCGGGGTGTCCCGATCTCTGCCGCTCCGTCTCGTGCTCGCCTCGGCCAGCCCCGCCCGCCGCAAGACCCTCCAGGCCGCCGGCATCGAGCCGGACGTGCTGGTCAGCGGCGTCGACGAATCGTTGGTGGTGACGGACCGGGCGGAGGAGCTCTGCCTCGAACTGGCACGGCTCAAGGCACAGGCTGTCCTGACCCGGCTGCGGCCGTCCGACGACCAGCGGACGCTGGTGATCGGGTGCGACTCGGTGCTGGAGTTCGACGGCGGGATCTTCGGCAAGCCGGCCGACGCGGCGGAGGCCGTACGCCGGTGGAAGCGGATGCGGGGGCGCAGCGGCGTCCTGCACAGCGGGCACTGCCTCGTCGACATCGTGGCGGGTCGCCGGGCCGAGGCGGTCGCCTCGACGACCGTGCACTTCGCCGACATCAGCGACGACGAAGTCGCGACGTACGTCGCCACGGGCGAGCCGCTGGCGGTGGCCGGTGCGTTCACGATCGACGGGCTGGGCGGGCCGTTCGTGGAACGGATCGACGGCGACCCGGGCACCGTGGTGGGCCTGTCCCTACCCCTGCTTCGTCGGCTCCTGGCCGAACTGGACCTGCGGATCACCGACCTGTGGACGAAGGTCACGCCGGGCAACCAGTCGGTCGAGCCGCTCGCCTGACGCCGGTACGAGAAGAGGCACGATGACCACGAAGTCCATCCCGCTCACGCCGGAGCTGCACGCGTACCTCGTGGCGCACGGCTCACCGCCGGACGACGTGATGCGGGACCTGATCGACGAGACGCGCGCGGCGTTGCCGGACGACGCGCAGATGCAGGTGGCCCCGGAGCAGGCCGCGTTCCTGACCTTCCTGACCCGGCTCCTGGGCGTGCGGCAGGCGGTCGAGGTGGGCACCTTCACCGGGCTGTCCGCGCTGGCGATCGCCCGTGGCCTGGCCCAGGGTGGGCGGCTGACCTGCCTGGACATCTCCGAGGAGTACACGGGCATCGCCCGGCGGTACTGGGCCCGCGCGGGCGTGGCGGACCGGATCGACCTGCGGATCGGGCCGGCCGCCGACACGCTGCACGAGATGCCGCACGACCGTCACCTCGATTTCGCCTTCATCGACGCGGACAAGACCGGGTACCCGATCTACTGGTCGGAGCTGGTGCCACGGATGCGCCCCGGCGGAGTGATCGCGGTGGACAACGTCCTGCGTGGCGGCCGGGTCATCGCACCGCAGGACGCGGCGGACCGGGCGATCGCGGCGTTCAACGACGAGGTCCTGGCCGACGTCCGGGTCGAGGCGGTCATGCTCCCCGTCGCTGACGGACTCACGCTGGCCCGGGTGCTGTAGGGCCTGCGCCGACCTGCGGCGGGCCGAGGCGACGACCAAGCATCGCCGCGTCCGGCGACGGCCGCAGGCCGCGACGGCCAAGCACCGCCGCTGGCGACGGGCAAGGACCGCCGGTTTTAGGCAGCGCCGACCGGGGTCCGGGCGGCCTCCGGGGTCGGGGCGCGGAGGGCCCGGCCGAGGCGGACGGCGAGCAGCGCGGCCACCCCGATGAAGGCGGGCAGGAGCAGAAACGCCAGGTGCGGGCCGACCTCGTCGGCCACCCAGCCGAGGGCGACCGGCGCGATCCCGAAACCCACCCCCATCGAGTACGACGCCCAACCGGCCGCCCTGTCCGCGGCGGGCCCCGCGACGGCGAGCGCGATCGAGATCGCCAAGGGGTAGTGCAGTGCGTTGCCGAGGCCGAGCAGAAGCAGTCCGGCGACCGCGAGGCCCCCGACCGGGGTGGCCCAGAACAGGGCGAAACCGGCCAGGGAGAGTCCCAGCGCAGCGAGCAGCAGCGGGACGGGCCGGTACCGCAGGGCGATACGGCCGCCGACCACGCGCCCGGCGAACATCCCGCCGACGATCGCGGCCACGGCGGCCGAGGCGGCGCCCGCGCCGAGCCCGGCGTGCGTACGGAGCACGTCGGCGGTCCAGAGCGACAGGCACACCTCGATCGAACCGGTCACCGCCATGAGGACCCAGGCGACCCAGTACGCCTGCGGCAGCCGCCGAGAGACCGCCGTGCCGGAGGCGGGCACCGCCGGCCGGGCACCGGCAGCCGCGGCAGCGGGGTCGGCCAGCGGTCCGCGTACCCGGAAGGTCAGGGCGGCGAGCGCGACCAACGCGATCAGGCCGACCTCGGCGGCCATCGCCGGCCGCCAGCCCCACCCCGCGTCCACGCTGGCGCCGATGACCAGCGGAGCGAGGACGCCCATGCCGGCGCAGGCGGCGTTGGCCTCGCTCAGCGCGGCCGGCGCGGCGACGCCGTGCCGGGCGGTGAGCACCACGGTCACGCCGCTGATCACCATCATGCCGAAGGTGGCGATCACCGCCATGGCGGTGATGGTGGCGGGCAGGGCGTGCAGAGTTGCCAGGGCGGTGATGCCGAGTGCGACCCCGGCCAGGCCGGTCCAGATCGCGGGACTGCGGCCGACGCGGCGGGCCAGCGGCGCGAAGAGCGCCCCGCCGAGCAGCGCGCCGACGGCGATGCCGGTGCTGTGCAGGCCGGCGACCGCGGCCGAGGTGCCCTGTTCGTCGCGGAGCAGCGGCACCACCGGGCCGAAGCCGTAGAGGAAGAAGCCCCACAGGCCGAGCTGGGCGTAGGCGAGCCAGGTGGTCCGGTCACGGGTGAGGCGCGGCACTGGCCTCACGCTACAAGCGCCCCACCGTCGCCCCGCTCCGGATGAGAGACAGCTCTCTTTCCCCGGGCCCCACCGGTGAACTGGCGGGCGGCGGCACAGTGCGGCATCCCACACTGAGCGATCGTTAGGTGCGTCAGAGTGGCCGATACACTCCCGGTCAACGACCTCCCGGGAGGAGCCACCAAGGTGCGCAAGGTACTCATCGCCAACCGCGGCGAGATCGCCGTCCGCGTCATCCGCGCCTGCCGCGACGCCGGCCTGGGCAGCGTCGCCGTCTACGCCGACTCGGACCGGGACGCCCTGCACGCCACCCTGGCCGACGAGGCGTACGCCCTCGGCGGTGACACCGCAGCCGACAGCTACCTGCGGATCGACAAGCTGATCGACGTCGCGGGCAAGTCGGGGGCCGACGCCGTGCACCCCGGCTACGGCTTCCTCTCGGAGAACGCCGACTTCGCCCAGGCGGTCATCGACGCCGGGCTGACCTGGGTCGGCCCCACTCCGCAGGCGATCCGCGACCTCGGTGACAAGGTCACCGCCCGGCACATCGCCCAGCGTGCCGGCGCGCCCCTGGTCCCCGGCACGCCGGACCCGGTCGGCAGCGCCGACGAGGTGATGGCCTTCGCCGTGGACCACGGCCTGCCGGTCGCCATCAAGGCGGCCTTCGGCGGCGGCGGGCGCGGTCTCAAGGTGGCCCGCACGATGGAGGAGATCCCGCACCTGTTCGAGTCGGCCACCCGCGAGGCGGTCGCCGCGTTCGGCCGGGGTGAGTGCTTCGTCGAGCGGTACCTGGACAAGCCCCGCCACGTCGAGGCCCAGGTCCTCGCCGACCAGCACGGCAACGTGATCGTGGTCGGCACCCGGGACTGCTCCCTCCAGCGCCGCCACCAGAAGCTGGTCGAGGAGGCCCCGGCGCCGTTCCTCACCGAGGCGCAGCGGACGCAGATCCACGAGTCCGCCAAGGCGATCTGCCGCGAGGCCGGCTACCACGGCGCGGGCACGGTCGAGTACCTGGTCGGCGCCGACGGCACGATCTCCTTCCTGGAGGTCAACACCCGGCTCCAGGTCGAGCACCCGGTGACCGAGGAGACCGCCGGCATCGACCTGGTCCGCGAGCAGTTCCGCATCGCCGACGGCGAGAAGTTGCGCTTCACGGAGGACCCGACGCCGCGCGGGCACTCCATCGAGTTCCGGATCAACGGTGAGGACCCGGGCCGCAACTTCCTGCCCGCGCCGGGCACGATCACCGCGCTGCGCCTGCCCACCGGCCCGGGCGTCCGGGTGGACACCGGTATCTCCGCCGGTGACGTGATCGGCGGCAACTTCGACTCGCTGCTCGCCAAGGTCATCATCACCGGTGAGACGCGCGCCGAGGCGATCGAGCGGGCCCGCCGCGCGCTGGACGAGATGGTCGTCGAGGGCATGGCCACCGCGCTGCCGTTCCACCGCCTGGTGGTCCGGGACGAGGCGTTCACCGCCGAGCCGTTCACCGTGCACACCCGGTGGATCGAGACCGAGTTCGACAACACCGTCCCGGCGTTCACCGCGCCCGCCGGCGCCGTCGAGGGCCCGGCCGAGCGCGAGACCGTCGTGGTCGAGGTGGGCGGCAAGCGGCTGGAGGTCAGCCTCCCGGCCGGCTTCGGCGGGGGTGCGGCCACCGTGTCGCCCGTCGCGAAGAAGCCGGCCCGGCGGGGCGGTGGCGCCAAGGCCGGCGCCGCGGTCAGCGGTGACGCGCTCACCTCGCCGATGCAGGGCACCATCGTGAAGATCGCGGTCGCCGACGGTGACACCGTGGCCGAGGGCGACCTGGTCGTGGTGCTGGAGGCCATGAAGATGGAGCAGCCGCTGCACGCCCACAAGGCGGGCACGATCAGCGGCCTCGGCGCCGAGGTCGGCGCGGTCATCACCGCCGGCGCCGCGATCTGCACCATCGCCTGAGGTGTAAGGAAGGGCCCCTTGTTAACGCCTGCGGTAGTAAAAGGGTCCCTTCCTAACAACCGTTCCGGGGCTCGTCAGCGGAGGGTTTCGGCGGCCACCGCGCGGACGGCGGCCGTGAGCGCCGTCAGCGCCGTCGACTCCAGCCGCCAGTGCTGCCAGTACAGCGGGACGTCCGCCGTGCGACCGGGGGCGATGTCGACGCAGCGCCCGGACGCCAGGTCGGCGTCGGCGATCTGCTCGGGCACCAGCGCCCAGCCGAGCCCCAGCCGGATCGCCTCGCTGAACGCCGGCACCGACGGCAGGTAGTGCGCCGGCGGGTCCAGGGCCCGACCGGTGACCGACCGCAGGAAGCGGTGCTGCAACCGGTCCTTCCGGTCGAACACCATCACCGGCGCCTCCGCCAGCGCGGCCGGGGTGGCGCCCTCGGGCAACCACCGCCCGACGTACGCCGGAGACGCCAGCGCCCGGTAGCGCATGGCGCCGAGCGGCTGCACCCGGCACCCCTGCACCGGCTCCCGCTGGGCGGTCACCGCCGCCGTCACCGATCCGTCGCGGAGCAACTCGGCGGTGTGCTCCTGGTCGTCCTGCCGGATGTCGAAGGAGAGGTCGAGCGGCTCCGGCACCCGGGCCAGCGCGGCGGGAAACCAGGTGCCCAGGGAGTCGGCGTTCACCACCACCGCGACCCGCGTACGCCCCCGGCCACCGCCCAGCGGCCCCCGCGCCTCCGCCAGTGCCTCCTGCTCAAGGAGGGCGAGCTGGCCGGCGAGGCGCAGCAGCGGCTCCCCCGCCTCGGTGGGCCGGCACGGGCGGTGCCGTCGCACCAGGACCTGGCCGACGGTCTCCTCCAGGGTCTTGATCCGCTGGCTCACCGCGGACGGCGTCACGTGCAGCAGCCGGGCGGCAGCGTCGAAGCTCCCCTCGGCGACCACGGCGGCGAGCGTCCGGAGCTGAACGGCGTCGAGCATGAGGAAATCTTACGGAACATCAAAATCTTTAGCTGGACCGCATGAAGCGGGTCCGCCTACCGTCGATGGGGTGATCGCCTCCGCCCTCGCCGGGTTCTCGCTCTCCGTCGCCCTGATCGTCGCCATCGGCGCGCAGAACGCGTTCGTCCTGCGTCAGGGGCTGCGCCGCGAGCACGTCGTACCGGTCGTCCTCACCTGCGCGTTCTCCGACGCCCTGCTGATCGGCGCCGGCATCGCCGGGGTGGGTGCCCTGGTGGCGGACCGGCCCGGCCTGCTCACCGCCGTACGGTGGGGCGGCGCCGCGTTCCTGCTGTGCTACGCGGTGCTCGCCGCCCGCCGCGCGTGGCGTCCGGACGCGTTGCGACCCGCCGACCGTCCGCCGGCCCGCCTGCGGACCACCCTGCTGGCGTGCCTCGCCTTCACCTACCTCAACCCGCACGTCTACCTGGACACCGTGCTGCTGCTCGGCGGCGTCGCCCAGCAGCACCCGCACCGGTGGGTGTTCGGGGTGGGAGCGGCCACGGCCAGCCTCGCCTGGTTCACGGCGCTCGGGGCGGGCGCGTACCGGCTCGGGCCGGTGCTCGCGCGTACCGCGGTGTGGCGGGTGCTCGACGGCGTGATCGCCGTGGTGATGGCCGGGCTGGCGGCGGCGCTGCTGCTGGCCTGACTGTGATTTTCTGCGCGACCGCCTGCCGACTGCGGCTGTTAAGAAGGGGCCCTTCCTCTACCGCAGGCGTTAACAAGGGGCCCTTCCTTGCCCCTCGGCGGCGGAGGGGGCGGTGGGAGGTCATGATGGCCGGGTGCAGTTCCTTCACGGCGCGGTCCCCGCGCACGACCTGACCTACAACGACGTCTTCATGGCGCCGGCCCGCTCCGAGGTCGCGTCCCGCCTCGACGTCGACCTTGCGACCAGCGACGGGACGGGCACCACCATCCCGCTGGTGGTGTCGAACATGACCGCGGTGTCCGGCCGGCGGATGGCGGAGACGGTCGCCCGGCGCGGTGCCATCGCGGTGATCCCCCAGGACATCCCGATCGAGGTGGTCGCGAACGTCGTCGCCTGGGTCAAGCAGCGGCACCTGGTGCATGACACGGCGATCACACTCGGCCCGACCGACACTGTCGGTGACGCGATCCACCTCCTGCCGAAGCGGGCGCACGGCGCGGTGATCGTGGTCGACGAGGCGGGCCGGCCGGTCGGCGTGGTGACCGAGGCGGACACGGTGGGTGTGGACCGGTTCGCGCAGTTGCGGCACGTGATGTCGACCGAGCTGCACACCGTGCCGGCGGACGCGGACCCGCGTACCGGCTTCGACCGGCTCTCGGCGGGCCGCCGCCGGCTCGCTCCCGTGGTGGACGCGCAGGGACGGCTGGTCGGGGTGCTGACCCGGCAGGGCGCACTGCGCGCGACGCTGTACAAGCCGGCCGTCGACGACCGGGGCCGGCTCCGGATCGCCGCGGCGGTCGGCATCAACGGCGACGTCGCCGGCAAGGCCAAGGCGCTGCTGGAGGCCGGGGTCGACACGCTGGTCGTGGACACCGCGCACGGCCACCAGGAGCGGATGATCTCCGCCCTGCGGACGGTGCGCAAGGTCGACCCGGCCGTCCCGGTCGCGGCCGGCAACGTGGTCACCGCCGACGGGGTACGCGATCTCGTCGAGGCGGGCGCCGACATCGTGAAGGTGGGCGTCGGCCCGGGCGCGATGTGCACCACCCGGATGATGACCGGGGTGGGCCGGCCCCAGTTCTCGGCCGTGCTGGACTGCGCCGCGGCGGCACGCGAGCTGGGCCGGCACGTGTGGGCCGACGGTGGGGTCCGGCATCCGCGTGACGTGGCGCTGGCGCTGGCGGCGGGCGCCTCGAACGTGATGATCGGCTCGTGGTTCGCCGGCACGTACGAGTCGCCCGGCGACCTCTACGTCGAGGCGGACGGCCGGCGCTACAAGGAGAGCTTCGGCATGGCCTCGGCCCGCGCGGTGAGCGCCCGGACGGCGGAGGATTCCGCGTACGACCGCGCCCGGAAGGCGATCTTCGAGGAGGGCATCTCCTCGGCACGGATGTACCTCGACCCGAACCGGCCCGGCGTCGAGGACCTGATCGACGAGATCATCTCCGGGGTACGCAGCGCCTTCACCTACGCCGGGGCGCACAATCTCGCGGAGTTCCACGAGCGGGCGCTGGTCGGCGTGCAGAGCGCGGCCGGCTACACCGAGGGGATGCCGCTGCCGACGAGCTGGTGACCGGCTGAACCGGGCGGCCTCGGTGACCGGCCCGGCCGCCCGGCGTCGGTGGCCGGCTCAGCCGCCCGACGTCGTCGCCGGCGCCGGCCGCCGGGACGGCGGCGACGGCTCGGGGCGGTCCCGGGGCAGCCGGGCGCAGGCGAGCAGGCCGATCAGGAGGAAGCCGGCGGCGCAGAAGGCCGCGTACCGGGTGGCGTCGGAGAGGGCGGCCTTCGCCTCCTGCGCGATCGGCGCCGTACGCGGATCGGCGGCGAGACCGCCGATCGCCGCGCCGGCGCTCTCCCGGACGGCGGCCACGATCTGCTCCCGCTGGGCGGGATCGACGCCGGGCTGGCCGGCGAGCCGGTCGCCGAGGGTCCCACCCAGGCCGGCGAAGAGCACGGTGCCGAGCACCGCGATGCCGAGTGCCGACCCCAGCTGCCGGGCGGTGCTCTGCACGCCGGATCCCTGGCCGCTCTGCCGGACCGGCACCTCTCGCAGCGACACCCCGGTGAGTTGGGCGGTGGCCAGGCCGACGCCGACGCCGTAGAGGAACAGGTAGCCGAGCGGCGCCCACCAGGACGTGTCGGGGGCGACGACCGTGCCGAGGCCGGCGATGCCGGCGAGTTCGGCGGCGACCCCGAGCTGGACGACGCGGGTGGCGCCCCACCGCTGGACCAGAGGTGCGCCGAGACCACTGGCCAGGAAACTGCCGACGGCGAGGGGCAGCAGGGCGAGGCCGGTGTCGAACGCGCTGTAGCCGAGGACGTTCTGGTACCACAGCGGGAGGGCGAAGAGCAGGCCGAACTCGCCGAGGCTGACGATCGCGGCGGCGACGACGGCGTTGCGGAACGAGCCGATCCGGAACAGCGACAGGTCTAGCAGGGCCGCCCGGCCGGCCCGGTCGCGGCGGACCTGGTGGGCGACGAAGCCGGCGAGGGTGACCAGCCCGACCAGCGCGGCGACCGGCACCGGCGAGATCGCGGCCGTCCAGTCCGCCCCGAACAGGCTGAACGGTTTCTCCCGCTCCCACCAGCCGTAGGTGCGCCCCTCGATGAGCGCGAAGACGACACCGGTCAGGCCGACGACCGAGAGCAGGGCGCCCAGCCAGTCGAGCCCCCGCTCCGCGCGCTCGTCCCGCGATTCGCGTACCAGCACGAGCGTGGCGGCCACCACGAGCGCGCCGACCGGCACGTTGATGCCGAACGCCCACCGCCACGACAGCTCGGTGGTGAGCCAGCCGCCGAGGAGCGGGCCGAGGGCGGCGGCCCCGCCGATGGTGGAGCCCCAGATCGCGAACGCGACCCCTTTCTCCCGTCCGGTGAACGTGGCGTTCAACAGGGACAGCGAGGTGGGCAGGATCATGGCACCGCCGAGCCCTTGGAGCACCCGGGCGCCGATCAGCGCCTCGCCGGACCCGGCCACCGCGGCGAGCACGCTGGCCGCGACGAAGACCACGACGCCGGTGACGAACGTCCGCCGCCGGCCGGCGCGGTCGGCGAATCGGCCGGCGACCAGCAGCAGGGCGGCGAAGACGAGGGTGTACGCCTCCTGCACCCACTGCGCGTCCGTGGCGGTGATGCCGAGGTCCCGGATGATCGCGGGCACGGCCACGTTGACGATGGTGGCGTCGACGATGATCGTCGCGACTCCGAGGCTGATCGCGAGGAGTCCCCACCAGCGTGCGCGTCCCTGCTCCGGCATACCCCGCCTCCGATCGCTAGTTTCTCTAGCTACGTGAGATGCTAGCTTTCACCCATGGAACCTCCTCCGTCAACCACCGGCGGCGCGCCCCGCGGACCGTACGGCGAGGCCCCCTCGACGAGCGAGACCGCCCGGGCGCTGCGCGAGGTGATCCGGGCCGCCGGTGACACCCGGGGCGCCCTGGCCCGCCGCCTCGGGATCGGGGCGACCGACGCCGCCGCCATCGACCACCTCGTCTCCAGCCCGGACGCCCTCGGCCCGGTGGAACTGGGCAACCGGCTCGGAATCCGCTCGGCCTCGGCCACCACCCTGGTCGACCGGTTGGTGCGGGCCGGCCACGTCGAGCGCACGCCGCACCCGCAGGACCGGCGCCGGCTGGCGCTCCAGGTCACCGACCAGGCGTACGACGAGGTGCTGGCGGCACTACGGCCGATGCTGGCCGGAATCGAGCAGGCGGTCGCCCGGCTCACACCCGAGCAGGCGGCGGCGACGAGCGCCTTCCTGCGGGAGGTGGCGGCCGTGATGCGGGAGTACGTCGACACCGCCCCCGACGACCCGGGCAGGCGGTCGACGGCGGACTGAGTCAGCGGGGCCCGAAAAGGCGGCGGATGACGGCCCGCGCCGCCGCCCGCGGGTCGTCGCCGGTGTCTGGCGGCAGGGCGCCAGCGTTCCAGAGCGTGGCGAAGCCGTGCACGATCGACCAGGCGGCGAGGGCGTCCCCGGCGGCGTCGCCCGCCGTGCCGTGGCCCGGCGGGAGTTCCGCGACTCCCGCGTGCAGAGCCGCCCCCGACCGCTCCCTCGCGGCTGCCAACTCCGGCGCGTCCGCCCGGTAGAGGTCGGGGCGGAACATCACCTCGAAGTGCGCCCGGTGCCGCACCGCGAAGTCCACGTAGGCCACCCCGGCTTCCACCAGACCGCCGTCGGCAGCGTGCAGCGCCTCGGCGAGCAGGTCGAAGCCCTCCACCGCGAGCGCGGTGAGCAGGCCGGCCTTGTCGCCGAAGTGGTGCGCGGGCGCCGCGTGCGACACGCCGGCCCGCCGGGCGAGGTCGCGCAGGCTCAGCGCCGCCGGCCCGGACTCCTCGATCACCTCGGCCGCCGCGGTGAGCAGGGTGCGCCGCAGATCGCCGTGGTGGTAGCTCCCGGTGCCAGTCATGTGCCGATCCTATCTTTCCATTGACAAGATGCCATCGGCGGGGGAAATCTTGACGTCGACAAGATATGCCGAGGAGGTCCTGTTGATTCCACTGATCGCCCTGGTGGCCGGAGCCGCCGTGGCCCGACTGGCCGGCCTGGCCGGCGTGGACGCGGTCGACGGGTGGCAGCCGGCCCTGCGGGTGGGGCTGGCCCTCATGTTCGTCCTGACCGGCGCGGCCCACTTCGGCCCGCGACGCCGGGCCGACCTCGTGGCGATGGTGCCGCCCCGACTCCCGCGCCCCGAACTCCTGGTCACGCTGACCGGGGTGCTCGAACTGCTCGGAGCCGTGGCGCTGCTCGTCCCGGCCACCGCCCGGTGGGCCGCCGCCGGCCTGGCGGTGCTGATGGTCGCCATGTTCCCGGCGAACGTGTCGGCGGCCCGGCGTCGCCTCACCCTGGCGGGCCGCCCGGTGACGCCGATCGGCGTCCGCTCGGCTCTCCAGGTGCTCTTCGTCGCCACCGCCGTCGCAATTTCGTTTGGCCCCTGACTGTCAGGCCGCTAACCTGGCGCTCATGGACCTGATCCGCCTCGACGACGTCCCACTCGGGCGGCTGCTGGTGGTGGCCGGGCACCTCACCAGCCAGCGGTGGAACCGCTGGCTCGCCGAGGAGCACGGCCTCACCCAGGCCGGCATGGTCACCCTGCTGACCCTGGCCGAGCACGGCGAGCTGCCGCACCGCGCGGTGGCCGAGCGGTGCTTCGTCAAGCCGGCCACCCTGACCGGCATCGTCGACACCCTGGAACGCGACGGCCTGGTCGAGCGGCAGCGGCACGCCACCGACCGGCGCAGCGTCAAACTGGCGCTCACCCCCACCGGGCGGGCCCGCGCCGACGCGCTCCGGGCGATGATGCGCTCCGACCGTCCACTCACCCCGGTCGACGCCGACCCGGCGAAGGCGGCGGTGGTCCGGGAATTCCTGCTCGCGGTCATCGGCAGCGCGGACGCCGCCATGCCGGAGGGCGGTCCGACGTGCTGATCCGGCTGCTGCGCACGCACCTGCGCCCGTACCGCCGCCCGTTGGCCGCGGTGGTGGCCCTCCAGTTCGTCGGCACGATGGCCTCGCTCTACCTGCCGAGCCTCAACGCCGACATCATCGACCTCGGCATCGCCCGGGGCGACACCGGCTACATCGTCCGGACCGGCGGCTGGATGCTCGCGGTCAGCCTGGTCCAGATCGTCTGTGCGATCGCCGCCGTCTACCTCGGCGCCCGCACCGCGGCAGCCTTCGGCCGGGACGTCCGGGCGGCGGTCTTCGCGCACGTGAACCGCTTCTCCGCCCGCGAGGTCGCCCGGTTCGGCGCCCCGTCGCTGATCACCCGCAACACCAACGACGTGCAGCAGGTGCAGGTGCTCGTGCTGATGAGCGCCATCGCGCTGGTGGCCGCGCCGATCATGAGCGTCGGCGGCGTGGTGATGGCGCTGCGCGAGGACGTCGGGCTGTCCTGGCTGATGCTCGTCAGCGTGCCGGTGCTGGCCGTCGGCCTGGGCCTGGTGATCCGGCGGATGGTGCCCGGGTTCCGCCTCATGCAGACCCGCATCGACACGGTGAACCGGGTACTGCGCGAGCAGATCACCGGCATCCGCGTCGTCCGGGCGTTCGTCCGGGAGCCGTACGAGACGGCACGTTTCGCCGTCGCCAACACCGACCTGACCGCGACGGCCCTGCGGACCGGCCGGCTGGGTGCCCTGATCTTCCCCGTCGTGATGCTGGTGCTCAACGTCTCCAGCGTCGCGGTGCTGTGGTTCGGCGCCCAGCGGGTGGGCGCCGGCGCGATCGAGGTCGGCGCGCTCACCGCCTTCCTGCAGTACCTGATGCAGATCCTGATGGCCGTCATGATGGCCACCTTCATGCTGATGATGGTGCCGCGGGCGGCGGTCTGCGCCGAGCGCGTCGTCGAGGTGCTGGACACCGACTCCTCGGTGACGCCCCCGGCGCGCCCGGTCACCGAGCTGCCGCGGCGGGCCGAGCTGGAGCTGCGGGACGTGCGCTTCCAGTACCCGGGCGCGGCCGAGCCGGTGCTGCGGGACGTCTCGTTCCGGGTGGCGCCGGGCACGACCACGGCGGTCGTCGGCGGCACCGGCGCCGGTAAGACCACCCTGCTCTCCCTGGCCCCGCGGCTCGTCGACGTGACCTCCGGCGCGGTGCTGGTGAACGGGGTGGACGTCCGGGACCTTGCGCCCGACGAGCTGTGGCGGCGGATCGGCCTGGTGCCGCAGCGCCCCTACCTGTTCAGCGGCACGGTGGCGAGCAACCTCCGGCTCGGCAACCCGGACGCGACCGAGGCCGAGCTGTGGGCGGCGCTGGAGGTGGCGCAGGCGCGCGACTTCGTCGAGGCGATGCCCGAAGGGCTGGACGCGCCGATCGCGCAGGGCGGCACCAACGTCTCCGGCGGCCAGCGGCAGCGGCTGGCGATCGCCCGGGCCCTGGTACGCCGGCCGGAGATCTACCTGTTCGACGACTCGTTCTCGGCGCTCGACCTGGGCACCGACGCGCGGCTGCGGGCGGCGTTGCGGCCGGTCACCGAGGACGCGGCGGTCGTCATCGTGGCGCAGCGGGTCTCCACGATCGTCGACGCCGACCAGATCGTCGTCCTGGAGGGCGGGTCGGTGGTCGGGGTCGGTCGGCACGCGGAACTGCTGGCGGACTGCCCCACGTACGCCGAGATCGTCGCGTCCCAGCAGACCACGGGGGTGACGGCGTGAGCGGCGAGCGGACCGGCGGGCACCGCGCGAGGACGCCCCACGGCGGCGTGGGCGACCGACCGGCTCCGGTCGTACCGAAGGGAAGGCCGGCTACCGACGGGGCGGCACCCCGGCGGCTGCCGCCCGGCGGCCAGCGCGGCGGTCCGCCGTGGATGGGGGCCGGGATGCCCGCCGAACGGTCGATGGCCTTCGGGCCGTCGGCCCGGCGGCTGCTCGGGCGGCTGCGACCGCACCGCCCCCAGTTGGTCGGGGTGATCGGGCTCGCGGTGCTCGGCGTCGGGCTCAGCGTGGTCGGGCCGAAGGTGCTCGGGCACGCCACCGACCTGATCTTCGCCGGGGTGCTGGGCCTGCGGCTGCCGCCGGGTACGACGACCGAGCAGGCCGCGGCGGCGGCCCGGGCGGCGGGCGACGACAGCTTCGCCGACCTGATCACCCGGATGGGCGTGGTGCCCGGCGCGGGGATCGACACCTCGGCGCTGGCCCGGGTGCTGCTGCTGGCCCTCGGCCTCTACGTGGCGGCGGCCGCCCTGACCTGGTGGCAGGGGTGGCTGCTCACCGGCGTCGTGCAGCGGACCGTGCACCGGCTGCGCGAGGACGTGGAGGCGAAGCTCAACCGGCTGCCGCTGCCGTACTTCGACCGGCAGCCGCGCGGGGAACTGCTCAGCCGGGTCACCAACGACATCGACAACATCTCCATCAGCCTCCAGCAGACGCTGAGCCAGCTGCTCACCTCGCTGCTCACCGTCGTCGGCGTACTCGCCATGATGTTCTGGATCTCGCCGCTGCTGGCCCTGGTCGCGCTGGTCGCGGTGCCGCTGTCGGTCGTGGTCACCCAGCGGATCGCGAAGCGGTCGCAGGGCCAGTTCATCGCCCAGTGGACCCACACCGGCGAGCTGAACGGGCAGGTCGAGGAGGCGTTCACCGGCCACGAGCTGGTCAAGGTCTTCGGCCGGCAGCGCGAGGTGCAGGCGGCCTTCGCCGCGAAGAACGAGGAGCTGTTCCGGGCCAGCTTCGGTGCCCAGTTCATCTCCGGGATCATCATGCCGGCGATGATGTTCATCGGGAACCTCAGCTACGTGGCGATCGCCGTGGTCGGCGGCCTGCGGGTGGCGTCGGGGACGATGACCCTGGGCGACGTGCAGGCGTTCATCCAGTACTCCCGCCAGTTCACCCAGCCGCTCACCCAGGTCGCGTCGATGGCGAACCTGCTCCAGTCCGGGGTGGCCTCCGCCGAGCGGGTGTTCGCGGTGCTCGACGCCGACGAGCAGACCCCGGACCCGGCCGTGCCGACCCGGGTCACCGACCCGCGCGGACGGGTCGAGTTCAAGCACGTCTCCTTCCGGTACGCCCCGGAGAAGCCGCTGATCGAGGACCTGTCGCTGGTCGCCGAACCCGGGCAGACGGTGGCCATCGTCGGGCCCACCGGCGCCGGCAAGACCACCCTGGTCAACCTGATCATGCGCTTCTACGAACTGGACGCCGGGCGGATCACCCTCGACGGGGTGGACACCACCCGGCTCACCCGCGACGACCTGCGCGGTCGGGTCGGCATGGTGCTCCAGGACACGTGGCTCTTCGGCGGGACGATCCGCGACAACATCGCGTACGGGCGACCGGGCGCCACCGAGGCGGAGATCCTGGCGGCGGCACGGGCGACGTTCGTCGACCGCTTCGTCCGCAGCCTCCCGGACGGCTGCGACACCGTCATCGACGAGGACGGAAGCAACGTCAGCGCCGGTGAGAAGCAGCTCATCACCATCGCCCGCGCGTTCCTGGCCGAGCCGTCCCTGCTGATCCTCGACGAGGCGACCAGCTCGGTGGACACGAGGACGGAGGTGCTGCTCCAGCGGGCGATGGCGGCGCTGCGGTCGGACCGCACCAGCTTCGTCATCGCGCACCGGCTGTCCACGATCCGCGACGCCGACCTGATCCTGATGATGGAGGACGGCCGGATCGTCGAGCAGGGCACGCACGACGATCTACTCGCCGCCGACGGGGCGTACGCGCGTCTCCATCGGGCCCAGTTCAGCCGGGCGACGGCGGGCGAGCCCGAGCCGGCGGTGGCGCGGTGAACGCCGCCGGTTCGGTCCCCGCGCACGACGCGCGGGGACCGGAGGGCCGCTCAGCCGGCCAGCAGCAGGTCCGCCGAGCGGGCGGCGACCACCCGTCCGACCAGCCCGAGCGCCTCGGCGGCGGGCACCGGGGCCAGGGCACGGCCGTCCCGCAGGCGCAGCGAGACGCGTCCGTCGGCCGCCTCGCGTGGGCCGATCACCGCCGCGTACGGGACGCGGGCGCGGGCGGCGTCCCGGATCCGGGCGCCCAGCGACCCGGCCTGTTCCACCTCGACGCGCAGCCCGGCAGCGAGCGCGTCGGCGGCGAGGCGCTCGGCCGCCGCGTCCTGCCCGGCGTCGACCGGCAGGACGACCAACTGCACCGGGGCGTACCAGGGCGGGAAGGCGCCCTGGTGCACCTCGATCAGGTACGCGAACAGCCGCTCCATGCTCCCGACCAGGCTGCGGTGCACCATCACCGGCCGCCGCCGCGCCCCGCCCGAGTCGGTGTACGACAGGTCGAAGCGCTCCGGCTTGTCGAAGTCGAGCTGGACGGTCGAGATGGTCGACTCCCGGCCGGCCGCGTCGACGATCTGGACGTCGATCTTCGGGCCGTAGAAGGCCGCCTCGCCCGGACCCTCCGCGTACTCCACCCCGTCGAGCGCGGCGCGCAGCAGGTCCTCGGCCCGCGCCCACCGGGCGTCGTCGCCGACGTACTTCTCCCCCGGCCCGCGCAGCGACAGCCGGAACCCCGCCGGCCGGACGCCGAGCGCGGCGTGCGCCTCGCGGATCAGCCGCAGGATCTCCGCCACCTCCTCGCCGACCTGCTCCAGCGCGCAGAAGTTGTGCGCGTCGTTCAGCGAGATGGCGCGTACCCGGGCCAGCCCGCCCAGCACGCCGGAGCGCTCGGCCCGGTACATGCCGCCCAGCTCGGCGAACCGCAGCGGCAGGTCCCGCCAGGAGCGGCCCCGCGCCCGGTACACCAGCGCGTGGTGCGGGCAGAGCGCCGGCCGCAGCACGAACTCGTCGTCGGCGGAGAGCCGCATCGGCGGGAACATGTCGTCCGCGAAGTAGCCGAGATGCCCGGAGAGCTGGAAGAGTTCCCGCTTGCCCAGCGGCGGGGTGACCACGTGCCGGTAGCCGGCCCGGCGTTCGAGGTCGCGGACGTACTCCTCGACGGCGTGGCGGGCGGCGGCCCCGGCCGGCAGCCAGAGCGGCAGGCCGGCGCCGGCCAGCGGGTCGGAGACGAAGAGGCCCAGCTCACGGCCGAGCCTGCGGTGGTCGATCATGTCGCGCTCCTGGTTCGGGTACGGCCCGGAGGCGACCGGTGCCCGGAACAGCACGAGGCCCCGGGGCGGATCGCCCCGGGGCCTCGTGGACAGACGTGTCAGTGCGGCGCGCCGGGGTTTCCCGGCGTCGTGGTGCGGACCGCACGATTCATGCGGCAAGGGTACGCGGAGCCGCCACCGACGGGCACGTGCATTTCCGGCCGGGGTGCGGGCGGCGGCACCGGGTGTCGGGCGGGCGGCGGCGCTGCGGGCGCGGGCCGGGACCGTCGTGCGGGCGGCGGCGGGACGGGGGCGGGCCGCCGGCACGGGACCTGCCGGCGGCCCGCGGCGGCCTGCTCGTCAGGAACGGGGGACCCGACGGGGCCGCGCGCCGACAACGGTACGCCGATCGACGCCGATCCCGCGAGCGCCCCGGCTCTCCGGAATTCCCGCGAAGGCCGTCACCACCGCATCCACCTGCCCGTTGAACCCCTATGGGCCTGCCGTGTCGGCGATCACGACCGAGGAGGCCCGTCCCGGGTGACGCCGGTCGTTCCGTCAGGCTCACCGACATCCGATCGGCCCGTCCGGCGAGGTGACAGCCGTGCCCGAACTGAGTGAGGTCGCGTCGCCGACGCTGGCGTACATCGCGCTGCTCGGCCTGCTGATCGCCGACGCCTTCATCCCGGTGATCCCCACCCAGGCCATCATGATCACGTCCGGCGCGCTGACCGTCTACGGCGGCCTCAGCCTGCCCGTCACCATCGCGGTCGGCGCGGCGGGCGTCTTCGCCGGCGACCTGGCGTGCTACCTGCTCGGCCGGGGCACGCCGTCCTCCCGGATCGCCGCCACGCTGCGGGCCAGCCGTGCGGCGCGGCGGTCGCGCGAGCCCGGTGCGGCCCGGCGCGTCGCGGGGCGGGTCGCGCGGGGGCTCAGCCGGCCCGGGCCGATGGTGATCATGGTGTGCCGGTTCGTGCCCGGTGGCCGGATGGCGGCGTGCTTCGCGGCGGGCCGTCGCCGCTACCCCTACCGGCTGTTCCTGCTGTACGAGTCGCTGGCCGCCCTGGGCTGGGCGTCGTACGGCGCGCTGGTCGGCCACCTGGGCGGCGCCGCCCTGACCGGCTCGGCCTGGCGCCTGGCGATCATCGCCGGAGCGGCGGCCCTCGGCTTCGCGGCGGCCGGCTGGGCGATGACCCTCCTGACCACCCGCACCACCCGCCCCGCCGACCTCCCAGCAGACTGAACACTCGGAACCTGGAAGGAAACGGCCTCCGGAGGGGCCGAAATCTTCCAGGATCTCACCGGGTGAGCGGCACCTAAGGGCTGACCCCGGGATCGATGTCGGTGGGTCGCCCGGATCCGTCTCGGGCGGCTCCGGCGGCAGGCTGAGGCATGCCCGCAAGCCGGAACAGTGGACTGCTCGCACTCGGTGGGATCGCCCTCGCGGCGCTGCTCGCCGTGGTCGGCCACCTCGGCGTGGACGACCTCGACCCCTGGTCGCTGACGGTCAGCGACTTCGCCGTCTCCGATCGGGGCGGCGTCATCGACTACGCCATGGTCGTCCTCGCCGTGGCCACGGCCGTCCTGCTTCCCGCTCTCCGGCGGCTGCGGCGACCCCGGGTGGCGGAGGTGCTGCTGGCGGCCTGGATCGGCGGTCTCCTGCTGGCCGCGGCCGTGCCGACCAACGAGCCGGGCCTGCCGATGGACACCGCCGCGTACGTGCACCGGTACGCCTCCGTCGCGGCGTTCCTGGCGCTGCCGGTCGGCGGTTGGCTCCTCGCCGACCGGCTGCCCGCCGGCACCGCCCGCTGGGTACGCCGGTTCGCCGTCGCCAGTCTCCTGCTCGCCGCCGCGATGGTCTGGTCGGCCTACCCTGGGGACCGGGTGCTGCTCGGCCTCGTGGAGCGCCTGCTGATCCTCGCCGAGGTCGCCCTCCTGGCGACCGTCGCCGCCACGCTGACGACGGTCACTCCAGCTCGTGGAGCATCAGCTGGCGGGCCGCTTCGGTGATCGAGCCGGAGAGGCTCGGGTAGATCGTGATGGTCTGGGCCAGCTCGTTGACCGTCAGGTTGTTCTCCACGGCCATCGTGATCGGCAGGATCAGCTCGCTCGCCTTGGGAGCCACCACCACGCCGCCGATGACCTGGCCGCTGGCGGGACGGCAGAAGAGCTTGACGAAGCCGTCGGAGACCTCGTCCATCTTCGCCCGGGCGTTGCCGGCGAGCGGCAGCATCACCTGGCGGGCGGGGACCTTGCCGGCGTCGACCTCGTCCTGTGAGACGCCGACGGTGGCCAGCTCCGGGTCGGTGAAGACGTTCGCCGCGACGGTCCGCAGGCGCAGCGGCCGGACCGCCTCGCCGAGCGCGTGCCACATCGCGATGCGGCCCTGCATGGCGGCGACGCTGGCCAGCGGCAGCACGCCGGTGCAGTCGCCGGCCGCGTAGATGCCCGGCACGTTGGTCCGGGAGACCCGGTCGACCGTGACGTATCCGCCACGGGCCAGCCCGACGCCGTACTCGGCCAGGCCGAGGTTCGCCGTGTTCGGGATGGAACCGACCGCGATCAGCGCGTGCGAGCCGTGCACCTTGCGGCCGTCGGAGAGCTCGACCTCGACGCCGTCCCCGGTACGGCGGACCGCGTCGGCACGGGAGTTGTTGAGGATGCTCATGCCCCGGCTGCGGAACACCCGCTCGATGGCCATCGCGGCGTCGGCGTCCTCGTGCGGCATCACCCGGTCCCGGCTGGAGACCAGGGTGACCTCGATGCCCATCGCCAGGTACGCGCTGGCGAACTCCGCGCCGGTCACGCCGGAACCGACCACGATCAGGTGCCGGGGCAGCTCGGTGAGGTCGTACACCTGGCGCCAGGTCAGGATGCGCTCGCCGTCCGGCACGGCGGTGGGGAGCTGGCGCGGCGTCGCGCCGGTGGCGATCAGGACGGTGGAGGCGTCGATCGAGTACTCCGCGCCGCCGTCACCGGGCGTGACCACCACCCGGTGGGTGTGACCGAGCGTGTCCTCACCGAGCCGGGCGCTGCCGGCCACGAAGGTCACGCCCGCCTTCACGAGCTTCGCGTGGATGTCGGCGGACTGGGCGAGAGCGAGCCGCTTGACCCGCCCGTGGACGGCCGGCGCGTCGACCGTGACCGCCTCCAGGCCGTCGGAGTGCACCCCGAACTCCTCGGTGTCCCGGTAGCCGGTCACCACCTGCGAGCTGGCGATGAAGGTCTTCGACGGCACGCAGTCGGACAGCACGCACGCGCCGCCCGCGCCCTCGGCCTCCACCACGGTGACGTCGGCGTCCAGCTGGGCGGCGACCAGGGCCGCCTCGTAGCCGGCCGGCCCCCCGCCGATGATCACGATCCGGCTCACAGCGCTCGCCCCTCGTCCATGCTCACAGTGACTTTCTTCTCCCGAACGCGTCCGACACGCACCGTCGTATTCTCCCCCACCGGCCGACCCGGCTATCGTCATCGCCGTGCGTCATTACGCCGCCTACGGCTCAAACCTCGACCCTGCCCGGATGCGCGCCTACTGTCCGCATTCGCCGATGGTGGGCACCGGCTGGCTCGAGGGCTGGCGGCTCACCTTCGCGGGCGAGGGCGTGATCGGCTGGGAGGGGGCGGTCAGCACGGTCGTCGAGTCTCCCGGCGACCGGGTGTTCGTGGCGCTCTACGACATCCACCCGTACGACGCGGCGCAGCTCGACGAGATCGAGGGCGTCACCGCCGGCACGTACCGGAAGCTGCACGTGCGGGTCTCGACCCTGGACGGCGACGTCACGGCGTGGATCTACGTCTTCGACGGGTACGAGGGCGGCCTGCCGACCTCGTGGTATCTGTCGGAGATCGCGAACGCCGCCGAGAAGGCGGGCGCGCCGGACGACTACGTCACGGGCCTGCGCTCCCGCCCCACCGGCACCGCCTCGGCCTAGGGACTGTCGCACGGCCTCCAGTCTGCTACTGGTCACGCCGGGGACGTGAGCCGGGCCCGCCGGAGGTCGTCAATCACACACCGGTGGCGGGTACGACCAGCTCGTACATGTCGGTCCAGCGCACCTCACGGAGCCCCACCGACTCGTAGAGGGTGACCGGCACGGTCGGGTTGGTCAGATCGACACCGAGGCCGGCCCACTCCCGGCCCTTCGCCGCGTAGGCCGAGAAGGCCCGCCACAGCAGCGCCGCACCGACCCCGCGCCGCCGGTACGCGGGCAGCACGGACAGGCTCCGCACCCACCCCTCGTTCTGCTCCAACCCCTGGTCGGAGGATTGCAGCACGCCGGCCGGTACGCCGTCGACCTCGGCGACGAACCACTCGTCCCAGGTGGTGCCGTACAGGCGGAGCTGCTCCCGCCACCGCTCGAAGCCGACCGGCTCGTAGTCCGGCGTGTCCCGGAAGGCGACGTCGAAGATCCGGTAGAACTCCCGCAGGTCCGACTCGTCGTCGCCGCGCAGCGGGCGGACGGTGACCCCGGGCGGGGGCGGCGGCTCGGCGGGCAGGTCGGCCAGGCTCCGGCGCATCCCCACGTACCGCTTGGCGAGGGTGAAGCCGGCCTCGGCGACCTCCGCCGCCCACCGGACCTCCGGAGCGAAGACGGACACGCGGGCGGTCAGCGCCGGCACGCCCCGCTCGGCGGCCCGCTCGCCCACCCGGTCGAGCATCCGGGCGAGCAGCGGGGCACGCAGGTCGTCGCCGTGCTCCGGGTCGACGTAGACCTCCACGAACTCCCGGCCCACCCCGGTCGGGTTGTCCACGGTCGCCCAGGCGACGAGCCTGCCCTCCGGATCGCTGACCACCCAGGAGTCCCGGGTCGGATCGGTGAAGGGTGCGGTGAGGGCGGCCTTGACGTCCTCGGCGTCGAAGTCCGGGTAGCCGACGGCGAAGACGTCGGCGGCGTGGACCACGGCGAGGATCGCGGGGACGTCGTCGAGGGTGGGTCGGCGGGCGGTCCAACCGGCGGGGAGGGTCACGGGGCCGATCCTGGCAAACCGCCGGCCGGAGCGCCGCCGATTTTTGGCGCGCCAGTCAGGGGCGGCGCCGGTGCGCGCGGAAGGCGGCCAGGAGATCCACCAGTTCGGCACCGTCGGCCGGGCCGAGCGCCGCGAACGCCGGCGCGGCCAACCGGTCGGTCACCGCCTCCGCCCACAGCCGCCGCCGGACCAGTGGGCCCACCGGGGGGTACGGCGGCGGCCAGCCGCACGCCACGGCACCGGCCTCGCCCTCCGGCCCGGCGAGCACCGCTTCCAGCGGCGTCATGCCGGCGGCGCGTACGGCGAGCAGGTGCGCCCCGGCGAAGTGCTCCCGCAGCAGGCGCAGGCTCACCGCCACCCGGGCGCCGGCGGTCCGCTCCGGCACCGGCATCGCCCGCCACGCGGCGAACAGCGGCATGCCGGTGGCGTCCGCGGCGTCGACCGCCCGGCCCAGCAGCACGGCGAGCCGCCCGGCACCGGACACGGAGTCGAGGTTCTCGTCGCCCCACCGGCAGCACTCCGCCAGCGTCGCGGTCGCCACCCGCATCGGCCGGACGGTCCGCAGGGCCGCGTCCCAGCCGTCGGCGACCGCCTCCGGTGCGATGAACCCGAGCGCGGCGGCCACCGTCTCCGCGCGTACGTCACCGAGCGCGCCGGCCCGCCCGGCGATGTAGAACGCCCACCCGGAGATGCCGAGCAGGCGGGCCTGGCGCAGGGTGACCGGGCAGCGGGTGAACGCGTCCCCGAGCTCCAGCACCGCCGGCTTGCACCCGGCCGCCACCTGCTCCGGGGTCACGCCCCCGCTCCCCGCACCACCCGTCCGTCCACAAGGGGTCAGTCTGCCGTGCCGCCGCGGGTGCCGGCATCCTCCGCTTCGGCGTCGAGCGCCTCCACGGCCGCCTCGACCTCGCCGGTGCGGCGACGGGCGGCGGTGAGCGTCCGCTCGGCGGCCCGCCGGGCCAGCTTGGCCCGGCTCAGGTCCTGCTCCACGACGGCCCGCCGCCGCTCCAGCTCGGCCAGCTCAGTTTCGATCGCGTCGAGGGCGGCAGCGCCGTCGCGCTCGGCCTCCGTCGCGCCGGTCAGCTCCGCCTCGGCCCGTTCCTGGTCGGTACGCGCCTTCGCCAGCTCCTTCTCCAACGCGCGGCGGCGGCGGGCCCGCTCGGCCCGGGCGGCCCGTTCCGCCTGCTCGGCCCGCATCGCCGACCGGTCCGCCCCGCGGGGCCGGGGCGGCGGCTCGGCGACCTCCTCCTCGCCGCCGGTGACCAGGCGCAGCTGCGGCCGGGGCACCTCACCGAACCCGGCGTACGTGGCGGCCCGCAGCAGGCGCCCGGAGCGCACCTGCTCGGCGACCTCGGCGTCGGAGAGCGCGGCGTTGAGGGTCGCCTCCACCTCGCCCAGCGGGAGCTTCCCGGCCGGCGGGGCGCCCTCGACCCCGGCCGCCAGCTTGCGCACCTCGCCGAGCAGCGCACCGACGACCGCGCGACGCTGGGCCGACAGCTCGCGCAGCTTGGCCCCGCGCAGCTCGCGCTGGGCGGCCCGCAGTGACTCGGCGAGCTGGCCGAGGTCGGCGACCAGCTCCGGCCGCTCCAGCGCGAGCAGGTTGACCAGCCAGGCGGCCACCGTGGGGCGGCGCAGCCGGGCGATCTCCCGGGCGGTTCGCGCGTCGCCGGCACGCCGGGCCTCGGCGACCGCCGCGTCCCGCGCGGCGACGAACTTGTCGGGGGGCGTGCGGTAGAGCTGGCGCACCAGCTCCCGGGGCGGATCCGGCATCGCCGCTCAGGCGTCGACCCGGGTGCCCGGTTCGAGCCGCCGGTAATCCCCCTCGAAGAGCCGGCTGAAGTTGCCGTTCAGCACGCCCAGCCCGTTGTCGTTGAGGTAACCGTCGTGCAGCGCGTACGCCCGGCGCGGCGCCACCGCGCGGAGGAAGTCCAGCGATTCGGAGAACTTGGTCCACGGGGCGTGGATCGGCAGGAAGAGCGTGTCCACCTCGATGTCGTCGGGGACGACGAGGGAGTCGCCCGGGTGGTAGACCCGCTCGTCGATCAGGTACGCCAGGTTCTCCACCACCGGGATGTCGGGGTGGATCACGGCGTGCCGCCCGCCGTAGGTGCGGACCGGGACGCCGGCCGCGGTGAACCGGCCACCCGCCTCGACCGGCGTGAGCACGTCGGCGAGACCGTCCAGTGTGGCGGCGAGCGAGGCCGGGCCGTACACGGCGAACGGGCGGCGGTCGTGCTGCTCGACCAGGGCCGCCACATCGACGTGGTCGGGGTGCTCGTGGGTGATCAGTACGGCGTCCGCGCCGTCCAGCGCGGCCCGCTCGCTGACGATCCCCGGGTCGACGACCAGGACCCCGCCGTCGTGCTCGACGCGTACGCAGGAGTGGCCGTACTTGGTCAGCCGCATTCGTGACTCCTCGATTATCGAATCGTGACGTCCTCAGCGCAGTCTGCCGGAACGGACGCGGCACCGCGTCCCGTCTGACCGATCGCCCCGGTCACGGGGCTGCGGACAAGGCGCGGGCCGGCCCGGAGGCCGGCCGCCGACGATCGGAGCGGGGATGGGCGGAATCGGACCACGCCGGCGGGGTGTGGTGCTCGCGGCAGCGCTGGTGGCGGTACTCGCCGCCGGCGGCTGCGGCGGCGGGAGCGGCGGGCACGACAGCGCGGCGGAGCAGCCGGTCACCGGCGTGGAGGGCGGCGCGGACCGGGGCGGGCCGGCGGCCGCCGACGCGCAGGCCGGGGCCGGGCAGCCCGGGACGGCGGCGGGCGGCGCACCGGCGGACCTGCGGGTCGACCAGCGCGCCATCGTCTACACCGGCTCGATGCGGGTACAGGTGCAGGACGTGGACCGGGCCGCCCGGGACGCGATCGCACTGACCACGACGGCCGGCGGTTTCGTCGGCGGCGACCAGCGGCGCAGCGCCGACGGGGACGCCACCGCCGAGCTGACGCTGCGGGTGCCGGCCGCGAAGTTCACCACGGTGGTGGACGAGATCGCCAAGCTGGGCACGCGGCAACGCCAGGAGATCAGCACCGAGGACGTGACCGAGGAGACGGTCGACCTGGACGCCCGGATCGCCACCCAGCGGGCCCGGGTCGAGAACGGCCGGCGACTGCTGGCCCGGGCCACCTCGATCACCGACCTGGTGTCGCTGGAGAACGAGCTGGCCCGCCGCGAGGCCGACCTGGCCTCGCTCGAGGCGAAGAAGCGCCGGCTCGCCGATCTCACCGCCCTCTCCACGATCACGGTGTCGCTGGTCGGGCCGGAGGCCCGCCCGGTCGACGGGGAGGAACGGGTGGGCTTCCTGGCCGGGCTCGACGCCGGGTGGAAGGTCTTCCTGGCCTCGCTGACCGTGCTGCTGACCGTCCTCGGGGCGCTGCTTCCGTGGCTGGTCACGGTGGGCGTACCGGTGGGCCTGCTGGTGTGGCTGGTGCGCCGCCGCCGGCCGCAGCCGGCGCTGGTCGCCGCGATGCCGGCCACCGCCACCGCCGGCCCGGCCACCGCCACCGCGGCGCCGGAGACGGCGGGTCAGGGCGTCGGGAACCCGGGCGGGATCAGCTCGCCACCGCCAGTGCCCGGAGCGCGGTCTGCACCATGACCCGGACGCCGGCCGGGATGGCCCGCTCGTCCACGTCGAACGACGCGCGGTGCAGGTCGACGTTCGGGCCGGAGCGGCCGACGCCGAGGCGGGCGAGGGCGCCGGGGACGTACTCCAGGTACCAGGAGAAGTCCTCGCCGCCCATGCTCTGCGGGGTCTCGGCGATGCCCTCCGGGCCGAGCGCGGCGGCGGTGGCCGCGGTGAGGATCTGGATGGCCCGGGAGTCGTTGCTGACCGGGGGCCGGCCGCGCAGGTACTCCAGGTCCACCGTCGCCCCGGTCGGCGCGATCACGTCCCGCACGACCTGACCGACCACCTTCGGGGCCAGTTCCCACGTGTCGCGGTCCATCACCCGCAGCGTGCCGGCCGCGCAGGCCTCCGACGGGATGACGTTGTACCGGGTGCCGGCCGAGGCGTGGCCGAACACCAGCAGCAGCCCGCTGTTGGCCGGCACCCGCCGGGCGACGAGGGCGGGGACCTCGGTGATGAGCCGGCCCAGCGCGTCCACCAGGTCGACGGTGAGGTGCGGTCGGGCGGTGTGCCCGCCCGGGCCGGTGAGGCGGACGGTCACGTTGTCGGCGGCCGCGGTGATCGGCCCGACCCGCAGGCCGACCTTGCCCACCGGCAGGTTCGGGTCGCAGTGCAGCGCGAAGATCTGCGCGACGTCGTCGAGACCACCGGCCTCGATGACCTCGAGCGAGCCGCAGGGCAGGATCTCCTCGGCCGGCTGGAAGATCAGGCGCACCCGGCCGGGCAGCTCCCCGAGGTCGGCGAGCTGGGCGAGGAGCATGCCCACACCGAGCAGGATCGTGGTGTGCACGTCGTGGCCGCAGGCGTGGCAGACCCCGTCGACCGTGGAGCGGTACGGCACGTCCTTGGTGTCGGTCAACGGCAGCGCGTCGATGTCGGCGCGGAGCGCGATCACCGGGCCGTCGGGGCGACCGTCGATGTCGCAGATGACGCCGTTGCCCTTGGGCAGCATTCGCGGGCGCAGCCCGGCGAGGGACAGCTCACGGGCGACCAGGGCGGCGGTCTCGAACTCCTCGCCGGAGAGTTCCGGGTGCGAGTGGATGTGACGGCGGGTGGCGATCAACCCGGGTACCCGGAGGGCGAGCAGGTGGTCCAGCTCGAAGGGCAGGGGCTGGGACCCGGTCGGCGCCTCAATCCAGGACGACGCCAGCTGGCTGCCGGTCGGCAGCGTCAACGCACTCGTCACGTCGAATTCTCGATCACTAGAAATGGATGGATCTTCAGGAACAGCAGACAGCCTAGACCTCCGGCGGTGACGCTGCGCAACCTCGTTCCGGTAGCGGTCGGAGCGCGCTGCGTCACGAACACCCTGCTCGGGGCGCTCGTAAATCAGCGGGACAGCAGGTAGATCGCGGTCGAACGCCGTCATCTGCCCCACACCTCCTACAACGCGTAACCGTTTCGCGGGTCACGAAATCGTCACCGGCTCCGAGCCGTCTTTCCGAATTGTGGCATTAGTCGGATGTGTTAACTGACACTCCGACAACTACCCGACCACGCTCGGCGACGAGGCCCCGCAGACGTTCACACGTTCGGGCTGCACCCGACCGCACACGGTGTGCGTCCCCGATCACCCGGCCGGGTTACCCGGAAAAGGTCTCCGGCACACGCCGCGACCGGTGGGCCGCGCCGCCCCGGGGGCGGGAGCGGGCGCCGGCGTCGTCGCGCGCGCCCCTCTCCGCGTCTGCGCCGCCGACGGGCGGCGGGGAGGTGGCGACAACTGTACGCCGTCGATCACACCCCCGCCGACCTGCGCCGCCCGTACGACAACACGAGGCGCCACCCGGACAAGTCTCCGGGTGGCGCCTCGACGAGATCTCGACGAGCGCGCGACGCGTGCCGTCAGAAGCGGTCCGACGGCCGGTAGAGACCCCACACCTGGCGCAGCGTGCCGCAGACCTCCCCCACGGTGGCGCGCGTCCGCAGCGCCTCCTTCATCGGGTAGAGCACGTTGTCGCCGCCCTCGGCGGCGGCGCGCAGCTCCGCCAGGGCCCGCTCGACGGCGTCGTTGTCCCGCTCCGCACGGAGCTTCGCCAGCCGCTCCGCCTGGGCCGCCTCGATCGCCGGATCGACGCGCAGCGGCTCGTACGGCTCCTCCTCGTCGATCGCGAACCGGTTGAGGCCCACCACGACCCGCTCGCCGGAGTCGATCTCCTGCGCGATCCGGTACGCGGACTGCTCGATCTCACGCTTCTGGAAGCCGGCCTCGATGGCGTCGACCGCCGACCCGTGCTCGAAGACCCGCTGCATCAACGCGTCCGCGGCGGTCTCGATCTCGTCGGTCATGGCCTCCACCACGTACGACCCGGCGAACGGGTCGACGGTGGCGGTCAGATCCGTCTCGTACGCGAGCACCTGCTGGGTCCGCAGCGCGAGCCGGGCGGCCTTCTCGGTCGGCAGCGCGATCGCCTCGTCGAAGCTGTTGGTGTGCAGCGACTGGGTGCCGCCGAGCACCGCGCCGAGCCCCTGCACCGCCACCCGGACCAGGTTCACCTCCGGCTGCTGGGCGGTGAGCTGCACCCCCGCGGTCTGGGTGTGGAACCGCAGCATCATCGACTTCGGGTTCTTCGCGCCGAACTCGTCCCGCATCAGCCGGGCCCAGATCCGCCGGGCGGCGCGGAACTTCGCCACCTCCTCCAGCAGCGTCGTACGGGCGACGAAGAAGAACGACAGCCGGGGGGCGAAGTCGTCGACGGCGAGCCCGGCGGCCACCGCGGCGCGCACGTACTCGACGCCGTTGGCCAGGGTGAACGCGATCTCCTGCACGGGCGACGCGCCGGCCTCCGCCATGTGGTAGCCGGAGATGGAGATGGTGTTCCACTTCGGCACCTCCTTGCGGCAGTACGCGAAGGTGTCCGCGACCAGGCGCAGCGACGGCTTCGGCGGGAAGATGTACGTGCCCCGGGCGATGTACTCCTTGAGGATGTCGTTCTGGATCGTGCCGTTCAGCGCCGAGCCGGGCACGCCGTTCTCCTCGGCGACCAGTTGGTAGAGCAGGAGCAGCACCGAGCCGGGGGCGTTGATGGTCATCGAGGTGGAGACCTTGTCCAGCGGGATGCCGTCGAAGAGCAGCCGCATGTCCTCGATGGAGTCGATGGCGACACCGACCTTGCCGACCTCACCGTGCGCGATCGGGTCGTCCGAGTCGTACCCCATCTGGGTCGGCAGGTCGAAGGCGACGGACAGGCCCATCGTGCCGGCCCGCAGCAGCTGGTGGTACCGCGCGTTGGACTCGGTGGCGGTGCCGAAGCCGGCGTACTGGCGCATCGTCCAGGGGCGCGACGTGTACATGGTGGGGTAGACCCCGCGGGTGTACGGGTACTCGCCCGGGCCGCCCAGCCGGGAGTCCAGGTCCCCGGGGAGGTCGGCCGCCGTGTACACGCCCTTGATCGGGAAACCGGACTCGCTTGACCGCCGTTCGCTCATCCCCGGATGGTAGGACGAGCTGGCCGGGCCCCGGGTGAGGGATTCCGCACACTCCGTCCCGGACGGTCGACCAGAGGTGAAGGGTCGGGCACGTACCGTCAGTTCACCAAACGTCCGCCGCGTCGGCTTTCGCATCGGGCCCCGGAACCAGCAAGATAGGGGGGTTGTGTCCCAGCCCCCTCGATATCCCCCGGTGGCTCTTCAGTGACTCAGATCCCGACGTGGAGCGGCGGACCAGTCAGTCCCCCCAGCGGCCGCGCGACATCCGGCACCACCATCGGCGGGCGCTATTCGTTGCGCTCGGCGGTGGGCAACGGCGGAATGGGCACGGTCTGGCGTGCGACAGACACGCTGCTGCGCCGGGACGTGGCCGTCAAGGAGGTCGTGCTGCCTCCGGGGCTGGCCCCCAGCGACCGTGACGCGATGTACGAGCGCACCCTGCGCGAGGCGCGGGCCGCCGCCGCGATCCAGCACCCGGCCGTGGTCCAGGTCTACGACGTGGTCACCGAGGGCGGCCGGCCGTGGATCGTGATGGAGCTGCTCGACGCCCGCAGCCTCGCCGACATGGTGATCGAGGACGGGCCGGTCGCGCAGCGGGTGGTCGCGAAGATCGGCATCGCGCTGCTCGGCGCGCTGGAGGTGGCACACGCGATCGGCGTGCTGCACCGCGACGTCAAGCCGGCCAACGTGCTGATCTGCTCGGACGGCCGCTGCGTGCTGACCGACTTCGGCGTGGCCCGGATGCCCACCGACGTGCAGCTCACCACGCCCGGCATGGTGCTCGGCTCGCCGCACTTCATCTCGCCCGAGCGGGCCATGGGCCAGGATTTCGGCCCGCCCAGCGACCTGTTCTCCCTCGGGGTGACGCTCTACACGGCGGTCGAGGGGCGGCCACCGTTCGACAAGGGCGACCCGATCGAGACGATGCACGCCGTCGTCGAGGACCCGCCCGCCCCACCGCAGCGCAGCGGCCCGCTGGTCCCCGTGCTGATGGGCCTGCTGGAGAAGGACCCGGCCCGCCGGCTGGACGTGCACACCGCCCGGGCCATGCTGCGTGAGCTGCTCGCCGGCCCGCTGACCAGCACCGCCGCCGCGGTCCACTCGGTGACCGACCCGTACTCGGTGGTCCCCGTCCAGCAGCGGCCGTTGCCACCCGCGCCGGCCGTCCAGCCGGAGCAGCCGAAGCCGAGCGGCCAGATCGGCGGGCGCGCGATGCTCGCGCCGGGCGAGTCGCTCACCGACCGGCTGGCGGCGTTACGCCGGGGCGGACGCCCGGCGGTCGGTGCCGGCAAGGCCGCCGCGATGGACGACACCAGCGCCGACGCGCTCGCCGGGCCGCTGCACACGCCCACCGGCGCGATGCCCGCACCGGGCCGGACCTACGGCGCCGACACCACCCAACGGGTCGGCGGCTACGGCGGCGCGCCCGACGCCACCCAGCACATCGCCGCCGGCGGCTACGGCGGCCCGCCGCACGTCACCCAGCAGCTGGGCGGTGCCCAGTGGTCGGTGCCGGGCACCGGCCAGGCGTGGGCGCCGCCGGCCACCCCGGCCGGCGGTGGACTCGTCGGCCGGGTGCGCGGCACCGGTGGCCAGCTCGTCGGCCGGGTCAAGGGCTGGCCGCGCAAGGTCCAGCTGGCCGCCGCCGGCGGGCTCGCCGTGGTGCTCCTGCTCGGCGTCATCGCCCTGTCCGGCGGCGACGACAGGCCGCCGGGCACTCCGCAGGCGGCACCCACCTCGGCGGCTCCGGCCGCCGGGGTGCCGGAGATGGCGGAACACTCGGCCCGCGGCGTCCGGGTGCTCGTACCCAAGGGCTGGAAGAAGGCCACCGGCGGGTCGTACACGGACTACATCGACCCGGAGGACAGCGGCCGCAAGGTCCGCATCATCACCGAGAAGTGGACCACCACCTCGGAGCGGTGGGCGGAGACCGCGGAGAACGGGCTGAAGACTCGCTCCACGTCCTGCGTCAAGCCGTACAGCCAGGTCACCTCGGACATGGGCGCCCAGCTGGGCGGCAAGCCCGCCGCCGAATTCGAGTACACGTGCGGTGAGGGCGACACCATGCGGCACGGCGTGTGGCGGGGAGTGGCCCACGATGGCAAGGCGTACTCGTTCTACCTGACCTCGACGGACGCGAAGTTCGAGGAGAGCCGGCCGATCTTCGAGGCGATGGCGAACTCGTTCCAGCTCACCGACGCCGGCTGAGCCGAGGGCGAGCCCACGTGATGATCCGCCGGCGTGCTATCAAGAGGCATGCCGGCGGACACCACTGACATCGACGACATTCGCGAGCAAGCCCGGCGCTGGCTCGACGACGACCCGGACCCGGCCAGCCGCGCGGAACTCCAGGCGGTGCTCGACCGGCTGCCGGTCAGCGCGCCCGAGCTGGCCGACCGCTTCGCCGGCCCGCTGACCTTCGGCACGGCGGGCCTGCGCGGCCCGCTTCGTGCCGGCCCGAACGGGATGAACCTCGCGGTGGTCACCCAGGCCGCCGCCGGGCTGGTCGCCTGGCTCGCGGCCCAGGGCGGCTCCGGTCCGCTGGTGATCGGGTACGACGCCCGGCACGGCTCCCGTGCCTTCGCCGAACGGACCGCCCAGGTCGCCACCGGCGCCGGCCGGCCGGCCCTGCTGCTCCCCCGGCCGCTGCCCACGCCGGTCCTCGCGTACGCGGTGCGCCGGCTCGGCGGGGTCGCCGGGGTGATGGTGACGGCCAGCCACAACCCGCCGCAGGACAACGGCTACAAGGTCTACCTCGGCGCGGAGCTGGGCGGTGAGCTGGGCGCCGGCGCGCAGATCGTGCCTCCGGCGGACGCCGGTATCGAGGCGGCCATCCGGGCGGTCGGCCCGCTGGCCGAGGTCCCGCTGGGCCCGCCCGGGCAGGTGCTCGGCGACGACCTGGTGACGTCGTACGTCGAGCGGGCCGCCGCGGTGGTGGCGCCGGACGGGCCCCGCGACCTGACGGTGGCGTACACCCCGCTGCACGGGGTCGGGGCGGCGGTGCTCACGGCGGCGTTCGCGCGGGCCGGGTTCGCCGTCCCCGGTATGGTGCCCGACCAGGCCGAGCCGGATCCGGCGTTCCCCACCGTGTCGTTCCCGAACCCGGAGGAGCCCGGCGCGGTCGACCGGCTGACCGCCCTGGCCGGGTCGACCGGCGCGGACCTCGCCATCGCCAACGACCCGGACGCGGACCGCTGCGCGGTGGTGGTGCGGGAGACCGACCCGGCGACGAGCGCCCGCGCCGAGGTGGCCGGTCCAGGGGCGGGCGGAGGGGCACCGGGCTGGCGGATGCTGCGCGGTGACGAGGTGGGTGTGCTCCTCGCCGACCACCTGATGCGACGCGGCGTCACCGGCCTCTACGCCACCACCATCGTCTCGTCGTCGCTGCTGCGCGCGATGTGCACCGCCCGGAACCTGCCGTACGACGAGACGCTGACCGGATTCAAGTGGATCGTGCGGGCCGGTGGCGGGTCGGCGCCGCTGGTCTTCGGCTACGAGGAGGCGCTCGGCTACTGCGTCGCCCCGGACATGGTCCGCGACAAGGACGGCATCACCGCCGCGCTGACCGTGGCCGAGCTGGCCGCCGGCCTCAAGGCCCAGGGGCGGACGCTCACCGACCGGCTCGACGAACTGGCCGCCGAGTTCGGCGTGCACCACACCGACCAGCTCTCGGTACGCGTCGACGACCTGCGGGTGATCGCCGTGATGATGGACCGGATCCGGGCCGCCACCCCGGACACCCTGCTCGGCCAGCCGGTCACCGAATCCCGGGACCTGCTGCCCGAGGCGGACGTCGTCATCCTGCGCAGCGCCGCCGCCCGGGTGGTGATCCGGCCCTCCGGGACCGAGCCGAAGCTCAAGGCGTACCTGGAGGTGGTGGAGCCGGTCGCGGGCGGCGACGTCGCCGCGGCCCGGACCCGGGCGGCGGCCGCCGTCGCGACGCTACGCACCGAGGTGGCCACCGCGCTGGGGGTGTAAGGAAGGGCCCCTTCTTAACGCCTGCGGTAGAGGAAGGGCCCCTTGTTAACAGCCAAGGGTGTTAACAAGGGGCCCTTCCTTACAGCTCAGCGGCGGGGGCCGAGGGCGGCGTCGACGGCATGGCCGAGGGCGGTCACGACCAGCGCCACGGACGGACGGACCACCGAGTCCTCGAGACTGACGTCGCCGGAGAACCCGGCCCCGCTGGCGATCTCCGTCAGCCGACGGCGGGCGTCGGCGGCGGTCCCGCCGTCGACGCCGAGCGCCGGCTCCATCCGGAGCACCGCGACCAGCGTGGCCAGCGCGGCGGTCCGCTCGTCGGGGGCGGCGGAGCCGGTCAGCGCCTCCGCGAGCCGGCGGCGGGTGTCCGCCTCCACGCTCGGGTCGACCACCGGGTAGCGGTGCACGTGGATGAAGCCCAGCTCGGTCTCGTCGACGTCGCGGACGACGCCCTGGCGGCACAGGTCACCGAGGATCCGGTCGCGCAGCCCGTGCCGGAGCCGTTGCACCCAGGACGAGGGGCTGTGCGGGGTGTCCGCCCCGATCTTGGCGAGCACCTGGTCGGCGACCGGCTCGCCGGTCGGCGTCGGGTCGACCACCGCGAGGTTGCCGTCGGCGTACGCGATCCGTCCGGCCAGGGCCAACTCGATGAGCACGGCGGCGGCCATGCCCAGGTCGAGGCTGATCCGGGGCATGGTCGCCTTGCCGGTCTCGTCGTCGTACGCGAGGAGGAGCAACTCCTCGGCGAGCGCAACACCAGTCATGGCCAGGAACGCTAGCGCCTGTCCGCACCCCCGTGCGCCGGGACGCGCCCGACGCCGGAGCGCTCAGAAGCGGGGCATGCCGCCGAACTGGCGGTCGCCCGCGTCGCCGAGGCCGGGGACGATGAACATGCGGTCGTTGAGGCCCTCGTCGACCGATGCCGTCACCAGGCGCAGCGGCAGGCCGGAGCGCTCCAGCCGCTCGATGGCCATGGGGGCGGCCAGCACACAGAGCACGGTGATGTCGGTGCAGCCCCGGTCGGCCAGCAGCCGGCAGCAGTGCTCCAGCGAGCCGCCGGTGGCCACCATCGGCTCGAGGACCAGCACCGGCCGGCCGCTCAGGTCCCGCGGCAGCGACTCCATGTACGCGCGCGGCTCGAAGGTCTCCTCGTCCCGAGCCAGGCCGACGAAGCCCATCGACGACTCCGGCAGCAGGCCGAGCGCCGCGTCGGCCATGCCGAGACCCGCCCGCAGCACCGGCACCAGCAGCGGCGGGTTGGCCAGCCGGGTGCCCTCGGTGGCCGTGACCGGGGTCTGCACCGGGTACCGCTCGACGGGGAAGGAGCGCGCGGCCTCGTACACCAGCATGGTGGTGAGTTCGTGCAGCGCGGCCCGGAACGAGGCGGAGTCGGTCCGGGCGTCGCGCATCGCGGTCAGCCGCGACTGGGCGAGCGGGTGGTCAATGACGAGTACGTCCACGGTCGCTCAACCTACCCGCCCGCCGCGACGGGCACCGCCGGTGTGGCCGGACCAGCGACGGCGCTCACCCGAACCCCCGCCGTGGCCAAGATCACGTACCGGTGACGTGCGTAGACTTCGGGTCATGACGGCGACAGCGACGTCGGCCCGGTCGGACCTCTCCGAGCTGGGACGATCCGAGACCGCTCTGCGGACCTTCCTGCACGGCCTGCCCGGCGTGGACCAGGTCGGCGCGGAGCAGCGGGCGGCCCAGCTCGGCACCCGCTCCATCAAGACCACGGCCAAGGCCCAGGCGATCGACCTGGCGATCCGGATGGTCGACCTGACCACGCTCGAAGGGGCCGACACCCCCGGCAAGGTGCGGGCGCTCGCCGCGAAGGCCCTGCGCCCCGACCCGGCCGACCCGTCCTGCCCGCACGTCGGCGCGGTCTGCGTCTACCCCGCGATGGTCCCCTACGTGGCCGAGGTGCTCCAGGGCAGCGGCGTGCACCTGGCCAGCGTGGCGACCGCCTTCCCGTCCGGGCAGGCGCCGCTGGAGGTCAAGCTCGCCGACACCCGGGCGGCCGTCGAGGCCGGTGCCGACGAGATCGACATGGTGATCAGCCGGGGCGCGTTCCTGGCCGGCCGCTACCAGGAGGTCTACGACGAGATCGTGGCCACCAAGGAGGCCTGCGGGGACGCCCACCTGAAGGTGATCCTGGAGACCGGTGAGCTGGCCACGTACGACAACGTGCGCCGCGCCTCCTGGCTGGCGATGCTGGCCGGCGGCGACTTCATCAAGACCTCGACCGGCAAGGTCCCGGTGGCGGCCACCCCACCGGTGACGCTGGTGATGCTGGAGGCGGTCCGCGACTTCCGCGCCGCCACCGGCCGGCAGGTCGGCGTGAAGCCCGCCGGCGGCATCCGGACCAGCAAGGACGCCATCAAGTACCTGGTCATGGTCAACGAGACGGTCGGCCCGGACTGGCTGGACCCGGACTGGTTCCGCTTCGGCGCCTCCACCCTCCTGAACGACCTGCTGATGCAGCGCACCAAGCTGAAGACCGGCGTGTACTCCGGTCCCGACTACTTCACCCTGGACTGAGCGCGATGTTCGAATACGCACCCGCCCCCGAGTCGCGCTCGGTGGTGGACATCAAGCCCTCGTACGGGCTGTTCATCGACGGCGAGTTCGTCGACCCCACCGACGGCGGCACGTTCAAGTCGGTCAACCCGGCCACCGAGGAGGTCCTCGCCGAGGTCGCCGAGGGCGGCGCCGGCGACGTCGACCGTGCGGTCCGCGCGGCGCGGACGGCGTACGAGAAGGTCTGGGGGCCGATGCCGGGCCGGGACCGGGCCAAGTACCTGTTCCGCATCGCCCGGATCATCCAGGAGCGCTCGCGCGAGCTGGCCGTCCTGGAGTCGCTGGACAACGGCAAGCCGATCAAGGAGTCCCGCGACGTCGACATCCCGCTGGTCGCCGCGCACTTCTTCTACTACGCCGGCTGGGCCGACAAGCTGCCGTACGCGGGCTTCGGCCCCGACCCCAAGCCGCTCGGCGTGGCCGCGCAGGTCATCCCGTGGAACTTCCCGCTGCTCATGCTGGCCTGGAAGATCGCCCCGGCGCTCGCGGCGGGTAACACGGTGGTGCTCAAGCCCGCCGAGACCACCCCGCTCACCGCCCTGCTCTTCGCGGAGATCTGCCAGCAGGCCGACCTGCCGGCCGGCGTGGTCAACATCGTCACCGGGGCCGGCGACACCGGCCGGGCGCTGGTCGAGCACCCGGGCGTGGACAAGGTGGCCTTCACCGGCTCCACCGAGGTGGGCAAGGCCATCGCCCGCGCGGTGGCCGGCACCCGCAAGAAGGTCACCCTGGAGCTGGGCGGCAAGGCCGCCAACATCGTCTTCGACGACGCGCCGGTGGACCAGGCCGTCGAGGGGATCGTCAACGGCATCTTCTTCAACCAGGGGCACGTCTGCTGTGCCGGGTCCCGGCTGCTGATCCAGGAGTCCGTCGCCGACCGGGTGCTGGAGTCGCTGAAGCGCCGGATGGCTCAGCTGCGGGTCGGCGACCCGCTGGACAAGAACACCGACATCGGCGCGATCAACTCGGCCGCGCAGCTCGCCCGCATCAGGGATCTCTCCGACGCCGGCGCGGCCGAGGGCGCCGAGCGCTGGTCGCCGCCGTGCGAGCTGCCCGACCGCGGCTTCTGGTTCGCGCCCACGATCTTCACCGGGGTCACCCAGGCCCACCGGATCGCCCGGGAGGAGATCTTCGGGCCGGTGCTGTCGGTGCTGACCTTCCGCACCCCGGCCGAGGCCGTCGAGAAGGCCAACAACACCCCGTACGGGCTGTCGGCCGGGATCTGGACCGACAAGGGCTCCCGGATCCTGTGGATGGCCGACCGGCTCCGCGCCGGCGTGGTCTGGGCCAACACGTTCAACAAGTTCGACCCGACCTCGCCGTTCGGCGGGTACAAGGAGTCGGGCTACGGTCGCGAGGGCGGCCGGCACGGGCTGGAGGGCTACCTGAATGTCTGAGCGGGTCGCGGTACGCAAGACGTACAAGCTCTTCATCGGCGGGAAGTTCCCGCGCAGCGAGTCGGGACGGTCGTACATCGTGCAGGACGCCAACGTCGCCCTCTCCTCCCGCAAGGACGCGCGGGACGCGGTGGTCGCCGCCCGCGCCGCCGTGAAGGGGTGGGCCGGGGCGACCGCGTACAACCGGGGTCAGATCCTCTACCGGGTCGCCGAGATGCTGGAGGGCCGCCGCGAGCAGTTCGGCGCCCTGGGTCTTCGCGACGAGGAGGTGTACGCCGCGATCGACCGCTGGGTCTGGTACGCCGGCTGGTCCGACAAGCTCCCCCAGGTGTACGGGGGCGCCAACCCGGTCGCCGGTCCGTACTTCAACCTGTCGGCTCCGGAGCCGACCGGCGTGGTGGCCGTGGTGGCGCCGGAGGCTCCGGCGCTGCTGGGCCTGGTCAGCGTGATCGCCCCGGCGATCGTCACCGGCAACACGGTCGTGGTGGCGGCGTCGCCGTCGGCGCCGCTCGCGGCGGTGACCCTGGCCGAGGTGCTGGCCACCTCCGACCTGCCCGGCGGTGTGGTGAACATCCTCACCGGTCGCCTCGCCGAGACGGTGCCGACGCTGGCCAGCCACATGGACGTCAACGCGATCGACCTGACCGGGGTGGCCGACGCCGGGCTCGCCGCCGACCTGGAGGTCAAGGCGGCGGAGAACCTCAAGCGGGTGCTCCGGCCGGCTCCGGCCGACCACGACTGGTTCGCCGACCCGGGCGTCACCCGGATGACCACCCTCCTGGAGACGAAGACGGTCTGGCACCCGAAGGGAGTCTGATCCGTCCCGTCGGGGGAAGCTCTACTACGCGGGGTAGGATTGTGGCGTGACTCGGCTCGGTGATCTCGAACGTGCGGTGATGGACGTGCTGTGGGACTCGGTCCCCGCCACGTCGGACGGCGTCACCGTGCGCGAGGTGGCTGACGCCCTGGCCGGGCGGGAGCTGGCGTACACGACCGTGATGACGGTGCTGGACCGGCTCGCGGGCAAGGGCATGGTGCGGCGCGAGCGCGAGGGGCGGGCCTGGCGGTACCGGGCCGCCGGGAGCCGCGAGGCGCACATCGCCCAGCTCATGCTCGACGCGCTGGACCTCGGCGGCAGCCGGGACGCGGCGCTGGTGCGCTTCGCCCGCTCGGTCACCGGCACCGAGGCCGACGTGCTGCGCGCGGCGCTCGGCGCCGAGGCCGGTCGGAGCGACACCGCCACCCCGGCGGAGGGCACCGGGCCGGCTGACGCCGGGCCGCTCACCCAGCGGGTCGAGACTCCCACGACCGACCGGGCCGGGCGGGTACGCCTGGCCGACGAGGCGGCGGACCGGTAGGGGCGGGGCCATGTCCTACGCGGTGCACTTCGGCGTCTCGGTGCTGGCCTGCTGGCTCACCGCGCAGGTGCTGGCGGGCTCGAGGTGGACGTGGCACAGCCCCCGGGTCGCGATCCTCTGCTGGCAGGCGGTCGGGCTGGCCGTCGGCCTCTCCGCGATGGGCCTGCCGATCGCCCTGGGCCTGGCGGCGTACGACCGGCCGACCGGCAGCGCCCTGTGGGCGCTCGCCACGGACCTGGGCGACGGCACCCTGCCGGTCGGGGTGGGCGCGATCCATCTGGGGCTGGTCGGCGTGGGTTTCGGCATCGGGGCGGTGCTGCTGACCACGACCGTCCGCAGCGTGCATGCCGCCGTCCGCGCCCAGCGCCGTCACCGCGACCTGCTGACGCTGGTCGCCCGCCGGGACCCGACCGTGCCGGGGGCGCTGGTGCTCGACCACCCCAGCGCTGCGGCGTACTGCCTGCCGGGGGTGCGGCCCCGCGTGGTGGTGAGCGCCGGCACCCTCGACCTGCTGGACCGGGCCGAGCTGGCGGCTGTGCTCACCCACGAGCGGGCGCACGCCCAGGAGCGGCACGACCTCGTGCTGCTGCCGTTCACCGCGCTCTGCCGGGCGCTGCCGTGGGTCGGGTGGGTGCGTGACGCGCACGAGCGGGTCGCCCTGCTGGTCGAGATGCGCGCCGACGACAAGGCCCGTGAGCTGCACGACGAGGCGCCCCTGGCGGGTGCGCTGCGCCGCTTCGCGGCCGCCGGCGCCCGGATCACGCCGGCCGGCACGCTCGGCATGGGCGACCGGGACCTGGACGTCCGGGTGCAGCGCCTGCTGGATTCGGGCCGGCCGTCCCGGCTGATCGGGGCGGCGGCGCTCAGCGTGGCGTCGACCCTGGCCGCCCTGCCGGTCTCCCTCTTCCTCAGCTGAGCCTGGCGCGCCGGCGGTCTCGACCGGCCGACCGACCCCCACGATTACTACGTAATGTCGTAGAGTTCCCTACGACATTACGTAGTAGCGGCTATAGGTAGCCAGACTACGTGTAGGCTCTCTACGACAGCAGCCGATCATCGGGAGGGCCGACCATGGACACGCTGCTCCTCGCCCGCCTCCAGTTCGCCACGACGACGTCGATCCACTTCCTCTTCGTGGTGGTGACGCTCGGGCTGGTCACGCTGCTGGTCGGCCTGCAGACCGCCTGGGTGCTCACCGACAAGCCGGTCTACGAGCGGCTGACCCGCTTCTGGGGCCAGCTCTACGTGATCAACTACGTGCTCGGCATCGCCACCGGCATCGTGATGGAGTTCCAGTTCGGGCTGAACTGGAGCGGGCTGTCGCGCTACGTGGGCAACGTCTTCGGCGCGCCCCTCGCCATCGAGACCCTGGTCGCCTTCTTCCTGGAGTCGACCTTCCTCGGCATGTGGATCTTCGGCTGGCACCGGCTCCGCCGGGGCGTCCACCTGGCACTGCTCTACGGTGTGGCGATCACCGCGTACGCGTCCGCGTTCTGGATCATGGTCGCCAACTCCTGGCTCCAGAACCCGGTCGGGTACGAGGTCCGGGACGGCATCGCGCACCTCACCGACTTCACCGCCCTGCTCACCAACCCGAGCCTCGGCATGGCGCTCGGGCACGTGATCGCGGCGTCCCTGCTCGTCGGCGGGATGCTGATGGCCGCGGTGAGCGCCGGGCACCTCCTGCGGCGCACCCCCGACTTCGCGCTCCACCGCACCGCCCTGCGGATCGGCCTGGTCACCGCCGCGCTGTCGATCACCCTGGTGCAGGGCTTCGGGTTCGCCCAGTTCGGGCCGGTCGGCGAGGTGCAGCCGACCAAGTTCGGCGGCGGCCCGGGCGCGGACGCGCTGGTGGCCGAGTGGACCGCCCGGTTCGGCCCCGGCGACTACACCCCGCCGGCGCTGGCCAGCGTCGGGCTCGGGTTCATGATCCTCATCGGCTTCGGCCTCGGCACGCTCTGGCTGCTGTTGCCGCTGCTCTGGCGGGACTGGATCATCCGGCTCCGCTTCCCGCTCTGGCTGCTGCTGCTCGCCCTGCCGCTGCCCTTCGTCGCGGCGATCCTCGGCTGGATCGCCCGCGAGGTCGGCCGGCAGCCCTGGGTGGCGTACGGGCTGCTCCCCACGGACCAGGCCGTCTCCGGTGTCGGCCCCGGGGTGATGCTCGCCTCCCTCATCGGCTTCACGTTGCTCCTCGGCACGCTCACCGTCACCAACTGGGTGCTGCTGGCGAGGCACGCCGCCGGTGGCGCCGTCGATCCCGCTCTCGGCCGCCGGCCGGAGCAACCGCCGGCCGACCCCCGCCCCGAACCCGCCTTCGCCTGAGGGAGACGACCGTGGAACTCGCCTGGTACGCGCTGCTCGGTGCCTTCTTCGCCGCCTACCTCGTGCTCGGCGGCTACGACTACGGAGTCGGGCTGCTGCTCGCCCGGCGCACCGGGCCGGCGAGCCGGCGCGCCGCCCTCAACGCCGTCGGCCCGTTCTTCCTCGGCAACGAGGTCTGGCTGGTCGCGGCCGTCGGCATCCTGTTCGGCGCGTTCCCGCTGCTGGAGGGAGAACTGCTCGCCGGCCTCTACCCGGCCGTGGTCGGGGCGCTGGCCGGCGTGATCCTGGTGACCGCCGGAGTGCAGCTGCGCAGCCGTCCGGCCGGTGACCGCGCCCGCGCCACGTGGGACCGGGTGGTGCTCGTCGGCAGCCTGCTCGCCGCGCTGGGCTGGGGCGCCGTGCTCGCCGGGCTGCTCCAGGGCGTACCGCTGCACGCCGACGGCCACGTCGCCGGGGTGACCCACCTCTTCACCCCGTTCGTGGCCGCCGTCGGGCTCGCGGTGGTCGCCCTGGTCGCGGTGCACGGCGCGACCTTCCTCACTCTCCGCCTGCCGGCCACCGACGCCGAGCCGCTGGCCCGGCTGGCCCGCGGGCTGGTCCCGGTGGCCCTCGCCGCCGTCGGCACCGCCGCCGTCGTGGGCCTGCTCTCGGACCGGGTACGCGCCGCCGCGCAACAGCCGGCGGTGGGCGTACTCCTGCTGGCGCTGCTGGTCGCGGCCCTGCTGACCGCCCGGCTCGCGCTCGCCCGGCGGCGGCCCGGGGTGGCGTTCGCCGCCACCGCCACGGCCCTCGCGGTGCCGGTGGTGCTGGTCGGGGCGACGCTCTGGCCGTACGCGCTGGTCTCCACCGTCGATCCCGGCGCGTCGCTGACCGTGACCGACGCGGCGGCCAGCGGGCCCACCCTGCGCCTGCTGGGCTGGCTGACGGTGCCGCTCCTGCCGGCCCTACTAGGCTTTCAGGCGATGTGCTGGTGGGTGTTCCGGGGACGGACCGACGGCAGGGCACCGGTGTACTGGTGAACCGCCGTCCCTTCGACCCGCGTCTGCTGCGCCGGGTCCCCGCGGCCCGGCGCGACCTCGCCGTGCTCGCACTGCTCGGCGTGCTCGCCGCGGGTCTGGTGGTGGCGCAGGCGACCGCGCTCGCGGCGCTGCTCGCCACCGCCTTCGAGGGACGGTTGGACCGGCCGGCGCTGGCCGGGTTCGTCGCGGCGGTCGCCGCCCGGTCGCTGCTGGTCTGGGCGCAGGGCACGGTCTCGGCACGGGCCGCGGCGACGGTCAAGGCCGAGCTGCGGGTCGACCTGCTCGACGCGGTCGGGCGGCACGGCCCGACCTGGGTGGCCGGGCAGCGCGCCGGCCAGCTCGCCACGCTCACCGGCCGCGGCCTGGATGCGCTGGACGCCTACTTCACCGGTTACCTGCCCCAACTCGTCCTGAGCGTGACGGTGCCGGTGGCGGTGCTCGCCCGGATCTTCCTCGCCGACTGGAGTTCCGCTCTCATCATCGCGGTCACGCTGCCGCTCATCCCGATCTTCGGCGCCCTGCTCGGCTGGCAGGCCCAGGCGGCGACCGAGCGGCAGTGGCGACGACTCTCCCTGCTCGGCGGCCACTTCCTGGACATGGTGGCCGGGCTTCCCACGCTGCGGGCCTTCGGGCGGGCGCGGGCGCAGACCGAGGTGGTCCGCCGGATGGCCGACGGGCACCGCACGGCGACCATGAAGACCCTGCGCATCGCGTTCCTCTCCGCGCTGGTTCTGGAACTCGTCGCCACCCTCTCGGTGGCGCTGGTCGCGGTGCCGGTGGGCATCCGGCTGCTCGGCGGTGGGCTCACCCTCCAGACCGCGCTGCTGGTGCTGCTGCTCACCCCGGAGGCGTACCTGCCGCTACGGGCCGCCGGCAGCCGCTTCCACGCCAGCATGGAAGGGCTCACCGCACTGGACGAGGCGCTCACGCTCGCCGAGGGCGCGCCGGCCGGCGGGCCCCGGGCGGGCGCGGCCGTGCCGGACGGGCGCGGTGAGATCCGGTTCGAGGGGGTGACCGTCGCGTACGACCGCACCATCGCCCTGCGCGACGTCACGCTGACCATCCGGCCCGGCGAGCGGATCGCCGTCGTCGGGCCGAGCGGCGCCGGCAAGAGCACCCTGCTGGGCCTCCTGCTCGGCTTCGTGACGCCGACCGCCGGCCGGGTCACCGTCGGCGGAACGGACCTGGCCGGCGCCGACCTGGACGCCTGGCGCCGGCACCTGGCCTGGGTGCCGCAGCGGGCCCACCTCTTCGCCGCCTCGCTGGCCGACAACATCCGGCTCGGCTCCTCCGACGTCCCGGACGCCGCACTGGCCGGCGCGGTCCGCGACGCCGCGCTGGACGACGTCGTCGCCGCACTGCCCGACGGTCTGGCCACCATGCTCGGCGAGCGCGGGCACGGCCTCTCCAGCGGCCAGCGGCAGCGGGTGGCACTGGCCCGCGCGTTCCTGCGGGACGCACCCGTGGTGCTGCTCGACGAGCCCACCGCACGACTCGACTCGGCCAGCGAGGCAGCCGTCCTCGACGCCACCCGCGCCCTGATCTCCGGCCGGACGGCGCTGCTGGTCGCGCACCGCCCGGCGCTGCTCGCCGACGCCGACCGCATCCTGCGGATCGCCGACGGGCGGGTCACCGAGCTCACCCCGGCCCCGGCCGGGAAGGTGACACCGTGAACGCGCCGGAGCGCACCGTGCTGCGCCTGGCCCGCCCGTACCTCTACCGGCTGGTCGGCGCGGGCCTGCTCGCCGCCGCCACCGAGTTCGCCGCCCTGGCCCTGATGGCCACGGCGACGTGGCTGCTGATGTCCGCCGCCGAGCGGCCACCGCTGGACCGTTTGACCGTCGCCATCGTCGCCGTCCGGGCACTGGCCATCGGGCGCGGCGTGCTCCGCTACACCGAACGCCTGGCCGGGCACGACGCGGTGCTGCGGCTGGTCACCGACGTCCGCGCCCGGGTGTTCGCCGCCCTGGCCGCCCGCCGGGACAGCGCCGGGCAGCGCTCCGGCGACGCCCTGAGCCGGCTGGTCTCCGACGTCGAGGCCGTACAGGACCTGCTGCTGCGGGTCGTCGTACCGGCCGCCGCCGCGGGCCTGGTGGGCGTGGTCGCCGTCGGTGCGGCGGCCCTCGTCTCCCCGGCCGCCGCCGGGGCGCTCGCGGCCGGCCTGCTGCTCGCCGGTGTCGCGTTGCCGGCCCTGGCCACCGCGCTCACCCGGCACGCCGCCGCCGAGCTGGCGCCGCTGCGCGGTGCCCTGGCCGCCGACGCGGTCGACCTGACCCACGGCGCCGCCGACCTCGCCGCCTTCGGCGCCACCGGGCAGGCGCTGGGGGTGGCCGCGGACCGGGCCCGGCGGCTGGCCCGGCTCGAACGGCGGCTGGCCGCGACCGGGTTCGCCGTCGACGCGGCGGGTGTGCTGGTGGCCGGGCTGACCGCCGGCGCGGTCGTGCTGGTGGCGCTGGCGGCCGGAGTGGACGGCGTGCTGGTCGGTGTGCTGGCCGTCGGCACGCTCGCCGCCGTCGAGATCGCGCTCGCCCTGGTCGGCGCGGCGCGCCAGTGGACCGGTCTGCGAGCCGGCCTGAGCCGCGTCGCCGCCCTGCTCGACGAGAGCGAGGACGTGGCGTCCCCGGCCCCGACACCGACCACGCCCACCCCGGCCGCCGCCCCCGACGTCCGGTTCGAGGACGTGACCGTCCGGTACCGCGCCGCGGCCGCGCCCGCCCTGCACGATTTCCACCTGCACCTGCCGCCCGGTCGGCGGATCGCCGTCGTCGGGCCCAGCGGCGCGGGCAAGAGCACCCTCGCCGCCGTCCTGACCGGCTCGGTGCGGCCCACCTCGGGTCGGGTCGACCTGGACGGGCGCGACCTGTCGGCGTACCCCGCCGAGGCGCTGCCCCGGCTCGTCGGGGGTCTGCTCGCCGAGGCGTACGTCTTCCACGCCACCGTCCGGGAGAACCTGCTGCTGGGGCGGCCCGGCGCGGGCGAGGACGACCTGGCCGCGGCCACCGCCGCGGCCGGCCTCCTGGACTGGGTACGCGCACAGCCGGACGGCTGGGACACCGTGGTGGGCGAGGAGGGCGGCCAACTCTCCGGCGGCCAGCGGCAGCGCCTGGCCCTGGCACGGGCGCTGCTCGCCGCGCCCCCGGTGCTGGTGCTCGACGAGCCGACCGAGGGGCTCGACCCGACGGCGGCGGACGCGGTGCTCGACTCCGTCCTGGCCGCCACCCCGGCGGGGCACTCCGTGCTGCTGATCAGCCACCGCCTGCGCGGACTCGACGGGTTCGACGAGATCCTGGTGCTGGACTCCGGCCGGGTGGCGCAGCGCGGCCGGCACGCCGACCTGGTCGCGCTGCCCGGCTGGTACCGGGACCAGTGGCTCCTCCAGGAGGCCGCCGAGCGCGGCTACCTCGCCCTCGGCCCCCTTCCCTGACCGTCCCCGCACACGTCGGATCCGGGTCGGCCCAGGGATGTCCCGGACGGCACGGGGCGGCCGGTCGTGGCAGGGTGGTGGCATGCGGGGCGGCGACGAGGTGCTTGTTGAGGAGCGGCTGCGGGCGCTGGAGGAGCGGCTGCGTGGGCCGAGCAGGCTGAAGGCCGATCTGCTGACCGAGGCGCGGCACGGGCTGCTGGACGCCGTCGAGGCGTACCGGGAGGACGGGCTGCCGGCGGCGGAGGCCCGCCGCCGGGCGGTGGCCGAGTTCGGCACGCCGGCGCAGCTCGCCCCGGCGTACCAGGCCGAGCTGGCCGTCGGCGCGCTGCGCGGCCTGGCCTGGCGGGTGCTCGCGGTGGCCGCCGCCGGCATCGCCGCCGGTGACCTCACCTGGCGCGGCGCGAGCTGGAGCGACGGCCCCCGGCCTCCGGCGGGCTACCTGCTGCTGTCGGCGTCGATGGACTGGCTCTGGTTCACCGCCGCGGTGCTCGGCGGGCTGGGCGTCCTGGTGGCCGGCGCACGCCGGCGCAGTCCCGTCGTCGACCGGCTGGTCGGCGCCGGCCTGACCGGTCTGCTCGCCCTCGGCGGGCTCGCCGGCGCTGCCCTCTTCGGCTGGTCGGTCGGGCTCTGGGACGGCGCGCTCACCTGGCCGCCGATGATCATCGGTGCGGTGCTGGTGGCCGCCGGCTTCCTCTGGCTGGGTCGCGCCGCCCGGGGCTGGGTGCACGCCGTCCGCTGACCGCCGCCGGGAAGGGCGCTCCTCAGGCGGGTGTGGTGGGTGGCGCGTCCGCGTCGAGGAACCGGCCGACGGTGGAGCTGAACTCGCGCCAGCCGGACCGCTCACCGGCCAGCGCCCGGCGGCCCGCGTCGGTCAACTGGTACGTCCGCCGCTCCCGGCCGTTGACGGTGCTCCAGGTGCTCGCGACGTGGCCGGCCCGCTCCAGTCGGCGCAGCGCGGGATAGATGGTGCCGGTCGGCAGATCGAGGTGGCCGTCGCTCCGGCTGCGGAGCGCCTCGATGATGGCGTAGCCGTGCAGTGGTCCCTGTTCGAGCACCGCCAGGAGCAGTGCGTCGAGGTGTCCGTGCAGCGCCTGGGCCTTCATACGTAGCAACGCTACTTGTCGTCCGGCCGGACCGCCACCGGGGTGCGGACACCGGGACGCCCGGGTCGCCCACTAGGGTATGTGCGCGTAGTCACTCGCCGGAGGAGCCCGGCGGGTGGGCAGCCCGAAGCACACGGAGGTCAGCGTGGCCCGCCAGTCGCCTCACCGGTCCGACGCCGACGAGCCCGATCTCGACGGCCCGGCCGAGTCCGGCACCGCAACCGAGTCCGCCGAGGCCGCCCGCGCACTCTGGGAGGAACTGCGGATCGACCCGGTCGAGATCGCCCTGCCCGCCGGCACCGGCTACACCCTTCGGGCGTACCGGCCGGCCCGGGAGCTGACCCCGACCGACGTCGAGGAGCGGGACCAGGACGACCCCTTCCTCGCCCGCCGTCAGGTGGTGACGGAAGAGGACGAGGACGACGAGAGCGTCGTCATCCTCGACGAGGAGGTCGCCCAGGAGTTCGCCGAGAGCGACGAGGAGGAGGCCCGGGAGGCCCGCCGCGGCGGCAAGGGTGAGACGGAGGACGAGGCCGAGGCCGAGGCGGCCGAGGAGGAGGCGGACGACGAGGAGGTGCCGGTCTTCCTCAGCCACAAGGGCCGGCTGCTGCTCTTCAAGACCCCGGAGTCACTGGTCAGCTTCGTCCGGTCCGGTGCGCCCAACGACCTGTCTCAACTGGACAGCTGGCATGAACTGTCCGAACGGGTGGAACCGGCCGACATCGCCCCGCTCGACGAGGACATCTACGAGCTCGACCTGGTGGTGGAGAACCTGCGCGGCGGGCACGACGCCTGGGATCCCACGCTGCTCATCGAAGCCGGCGAGATCGCTCGTGACATCTCGTACGCACTGCGGCTACCGGCCGTGCTGGACATGCTCTCCGCCGGGTCCAGCCTCGACGATCTGGACGAGGCACTGCGGGCCTCTGTCAACGGGGGGATCGGCGGATTCCTCGGCCGGCGTCGGTTGAAGAAAATCGGGGCACAAACCGCAAGTTTGGGTTGGCGCACCATTGTCGGCAAGATCTCTGCTGTCGTGGACTGGCGCGACTGACCCGTACCAGGGAGCATCAGTCTCTGGCAGAGAAGACCTTGTGTCCCGGGAGGAGGACGACGCCGTGGCGCTCGTGCGCGTGTACTGCGGTTTGGCCTCGGCGGATCCGGCCGACCGACCGGCTTCAGCCGGTTCGACGCTGACGTCCGCTGTGGTCGATGACGCAGGCCGTCTGCTGCATGTCTGCGAGATCAGCGACGACCCCGCCGGCTACGCCCGGCTGGTCACGCTGCTCGTGGAGCGGTCGGGCGGGCCGAGCGGTGCGGCGATCGCCGCCGACAGCGACGACCACACGGTCACCTCGCTGCTCAGCGCGGCAGGCCGACCCCTCGCCATCGCCGACGACGACTCGGTGGACGACTTCGCCGAGCGGTTCGCCGACGACGACTCCCTGGAGGAGATGCAGTCGCCCCCGGCGGAGCGGCGGGCCGTCGGCCTGGCCCGTGCCCTCCAGGCCGGAGCGCTCTCCGCCGTCACCCTGCCCGCCCCCCGGGACCTTGCCGGCTACAAGCAGGTGCTCGCGGCGCACGCCGCGCTCGCCAACGGCCGGCACTCTGCGGCGGTGGCCCTGCGGGAGGTGCTGCGCGAGCTGTACCCGGCCGCGCTGCGCGCGTACCCCGACCCGGCCGAGCCGGTCGCACTCGCGGTCCTGGACGCCCTTCCCGAGCCGGGGCTACTGACCGCCGTCGGCCGCAGCCGGGACGACACGGCCGACCGCGTCGCGGCGGACCTCGCCGCCGACGGTGTCGCCGACACCGACCAGATCGAGGCGGCGGTGACCGCCCTGCGGGTCGCCATCTCCGAGTCGCCCCGCCGGGCGACGGTCAACCGGGCCCTCACCGCCGCGGTGGCCGAGACGGTCCGGCAGGCCGTCGCCTCCGTACGCGCGTGTGACCTCGGGTGCGACGCGCTGGTCGGCGCGCTCGACGACCGGGTGAGCCCTCCGACGCCCGGCCGTCGCGCCGCCGCCCGCCGTGGCGAGCCGGTCGGCGAGCTGACCCCGGCCGCCAGCGGCGCCACGCTGCGCGCGGTGCGCCCGGCCGAGCCCGCCCGCCCGGCCACCGGCGCCCGCCGGGCCCGCCCGGAACCGGTCTCCGGCGCGACCCCGCCCCCGTCTCCCCGGCCGCTCGGTCCGCCCCCCGTCGCGCCGGCACCGGTGGCGCCGCCGCCGGTGGCTCCGGCACCGGTCGCCCCCGCCGCGTTCGCGGGCCCGCCGGTCTCCGCACCGCCCGCCCGCCCCGAGGCGTCGCCCAGCCGTATCGACGGCCCGACGAACCGGCCGATCTCGGCGCCGCCGCCCCCGCCTCCCGGCATCACGCCCATCGCCCCGACGCAGCGGGGTTCGGTGCCTCCGGCCGAGGCCGGCGAACCGTTCCGGCCGACGCTGACCACGGCGGCGATCCAGAACGCGCGCGCCGAGCGGCAGCGCACGGTCATCCCGCCCCGGCCGAAGACCACGACCGAGCCGCCCGCCCCGGCCGGCGGCTTCAGCGCCACCGACCTCAGCGTGCCGGTGCCCACGCCGCGTCCCGGCCAGGAACCGGCCACCCCGGGCTCCCGGGCCAACTGGCCGCTGGTCAACAACCCGCAGGACCCGGGCGACAGTTCGGCGCGGAACCCGGTGGTCGGCTCGTACGGCGGGCGCGGCGTCGACGCCCCCACCGACCCGGGCACGGAGCGTCGGGTCACCCCGCCCTGGCTCGCCGACGACCTCCCCCAGGAACCGCCGATGCTGCGCCTGGTCGAGCCGCCGCCGCTGGCCGACCGGGCCCTGCGCAACGGGCAGGGCCCGGCGGCCGGCCCGGGCCTGGAGACGCCGCCGCTGCGGCTCGTCGACCGCGACGAGCCCCGCAACGGACGGCCCGCTCCGCGTACGCCGGCGGTGGAGCACCGGCCGGCGCCCCCGGTGGAGCACCGGCCCCCGCCGGTGTCCGACGACGGCGACGGTGACCTGCTGATCTTCGCCCAGGCGAAGTCGGCGTGGTTCGTGGGTCACGGTGAGTCGACCGAGTTCAACTGGTCCTCACTGGACGACAGCGGCTGGCAGGCGGCGGAGCAGGCCGCCAAGCCCGCGATCGGCTCCGAGACCACCGCCGGCCTGCCGAAGCGGGTGCCGCAGGCGAACCTCGTCCCCGGCTCGCCGCTGCGCGACGAGCGTCCACTGCGGATCGTGCGCGACGCCGCCAGCCTCGCCGAGAACACCACCGGCTACTTCCGCGGCTGGCGTCGCGGGCAGGAGATCGGCGGCTTCGCGGTGGGCGGGCGCCCGGGCCGGGAGGCCGCCGGCGGCTGGGACTTCAGCCGCGACACCGGCGACCGCGACGACGACCGGGAGTACGAGTACCGGTCCGCCGGCTACCGGTCCTGACCGGACACTGACGACGCAGCAGGCCCCCGGGCAGAGCCCGGGGGCCTCGTCGTGTGTCCACGGGCCTGACCGGGGGCCGAGTGTGCCGGGCAGAGCCGGGGCCGCGTCGGGTGTCCGCAAGGCCGCACGCGAGGCCTGGAGTGCGCGTGGTCGCGCCCGGGTGGACGTGAGCAGCCGGGTGCGGGACGGTCAGCGTTCGGCGCCGTGCCGCCGGCCACCCGGTCCGGTCGGCCGTACCCGGACAGCACGTCGCGCCCGGTGGCGGCCGAAGCCACCACCGCGCGCGGACGGGCGAACGTCAGGCCCGGGCGACGGCCCGCGACCGGCGCATGGTGAGCACGTACTCGACCAGCGAGATCAGCACGTGCTTGGTCGACTCCCGGTTCCGGGCGTCGCACGCCACCACCGGCACGTCGCTGGAGATGGCCAGCGCGTCCCGGACGTCCTGCGGGTCGTGGTACTGCATGCCGTCGAAGCAGTTGATCGCCACCAGGTACGGCAGCCGCCGGTGCTCGAAGAAGTCGATCGCCGCGAAGCAGTCGGCGAGCCGGCGGGTGTCGACCAGCACGACCGCGCCGATGGCACCGCGGACCAGCTCGTCCCACATGAACCAGAACCGGGTCTGACCGGGCGTACCGAACAGGTACAGGATCAGGTCACGGTCGATCGTGATACGACCGAAGTCCATGGCCACCGTGGTCGTCGTCTTCCCCGGCACCTGCCGGTTGTCGTCGACGCCCACGCTCGCGGAGGTCATGATCGCCTCCGTGGTCAACGGCGTGATCTCCGAGACCGAGCCGACCAGCGTCGTCTTACCGACGCCGAATCCACCGGCGATAACGATCTTCGCCGACGTCACGCGCCCGCTCGCGGTCGGCGGGCGCGACATGTCAGAGCCTGCGAAGTCCACTCAGCACCCTCTCCAGCAGTTCAGTGCCCACCGCGTCGTCCGAGTCGTCCAGAATGGTCGGCTCGTGGACCGCGACCAGGCCATCCGTCGCCATGTCGGCGATGAGCACCCGGGCCACACCGAGCGGTAGCTGCATCCGCGCCGCGATCTCGGCTAGCGACTGCACGCGTCCGTCACACAGCGCGGCGATGTACTGGTGCTCGCGGCCATGACCGCCGTTGCCGTTGGCAGCGGCCCGGCCGCGCACCGTCGTCTCGACGAGCGCTTCCATCGCGATGTCGAGTCGAGGGCGGGTACGACCACGGGTCACGGCGTATGGACGGACCAACGCGCCGGTCGGTTCGTCACGATCGGCCATGTCCCCGCTCACCTCCTTCGTACCCCGGACCGGCTGGCGCCGGTCGAACCCCTCGTTGTCGTTGCCCCGCCGACCGCACGGTCAGCGGAACGTCAGCCCAGCATGCCCGCGGCCGCACGCGGCTGCGGGGTCAACGCGTCGCCCACCCGGTCGACCAGCAGGGCCATCTCGTAGCCCACCTGGCCGACGTCGCAGCTGCGGGCGGCGAGCACGGCGAACGACGAGCCGTCCGAGATGGACATCAGGAACAGGAAGCCGTTGTCCATCTCGACCACCGTCTGGAGAACGGCACCGCCCTCGAAGCAGCGGGCCGCACCCTGGGTGAGGCTGACCAGGCCGGAGGAGATAGCGGCCAACTGGTCGGCCCGGTCCCGCGGAAGGTCCCGCGAGGCCGCGAGGAGCAGGCCGTCCGCCGACACGGCGACCGCGTGCGCGACTCCGGGCACCCGGTCGGCGAAGTTGGCGAGCAGCCAACCGAGATCCTGCGTAGTTGTCATCCTTCTTGCTCCTTCTGCCCGCTCCCGGCCACCGGGCCAGAGCCAGACTGCGAGGACTGCCCACCCGGAGTCTCCCCCGGGGTGGTCGAGTTGCCGTCGGAGGGGTTGCTCCGCCCACGCTGAACACCGCGGTGGTAGGCCGACAGCAGGCCACGGACCGATTCGGGAGTGCGCCGCTGCACCGACGTCGTGGGCTTCTCCACCGCGCCGGGCACGAGTTGCGCCATCGGCGTGCGCTTCGGGAGCCCGGTGGGGGTGGTCGACCCCACCGGCACCTCGCTGGCCGCCGAGGCGGCCCGCCAACCGTCGTCGGCGGCGGTCTGCCAGCCGCCGCTGGTCGGCGGCGTAGGCCGCTGCGGCAGCCCCTCGGCGGGAGTGCGGTTCCCGTTCGCCGTCGAGCCGTTCTGGCGCGGAGCGCCGCCGGACGTCGGGGTCTCTGCCATCGGTGCGTTACCTGTCGTTGCGGGTCGTGTCTGCTGCGGCGGTGCCTCGACCCTGGCGAACTGCTGGGTCGTGGCGCCGCCGTTCGGCACGGCCGCCTTGGCGGCCTCCTCCGGGCCCGGACGACGGGTACGGAACCAGGCCGACTCCAGCTCCCGAAAGATCGGCAGCTCCATCGTCTCGTCCGCGTACCGCTGCCGGTTCTGGGCCGGCTGCGGCGTGGTCGGCCGCGCCACTGCGGGCGGCGTGGCCGGAGCCGGTCGGGTGACCGGGGCCGACGGCGTGACGGCGGGACCGGCCTGCGGCGGCACCGGCGCGGACTGCTGCGGCGTCGGGTTCGCCGACGGTTCGGCTGCCGGGCGCGCCACCCGGGGCAGCTCGGTGGTCATGTCCAGCGCCGCGGCGAGCCGCTCCGGCACCGCCGGGGTCGCGGCGTCGCGGGTCGAACCCGGCACCGGCGGCCAGGCCGGCGGGGCGGAGGCGCTCGGGGCCGGCGTCGACGAGACCGGACGCTGGGGCAGCGGCGTGGGGTACGGCTGACCGGACGCCGGGGCGGCCGAGATCGGCTGCCCGGAGACCGGCGAGGCCGACAGCGGGGAGGCGGAGATCGGCATGCCCGAGGTCGGCGGGCTGGAGACGGGCGGCGCGGAGTACGGAATCGGCGGGGCCGACACCGGCGGGACCGTCGGCGCCGAGTACGGGCGGGTCTCCGGGCTGCTGGGCAGTTGCCGCGGGATCGCCGGCTGCTGCCCGGTGGTGCCCGGGTCCGCCTGGTTGCGGCGCTGCGGCAGCGGGTCGATCGGCTGGCCGTTGGTGGTACGCGGAGCGAACGCGTCACCGCCGTTGGCCCCGTTGACGACCGGGGTGGCCCCGGTGAGGTCCGACCAGGCCGGCATCCCCCGGGCCGCGCCCGCGGCCGCGGGCGTGCCGGCACCGTTGCGGTGCGCCGGGTCGAACGGGCGGCCGCCGAGCGTCACCTGGTTGCCGGACTCGCCGGGGCGCGGGCCGGGCACCGGCGCGGCCGGGCCGTTCCCGAGCGCCGGCAGGGCACCGAAGGCCGGGGCGGGGCCGCCGAAGGTCGGGGCCGGGCCGGTGGCGGCCGGCGGCAGCGCGGACGACGGCTGCATCCGGCCCGCCAGTGCCCGGGGCACCAGCACCGCGGTCGGCAGGGTCACGTCCGCGACGGTCCCCCGCTCGGCACCGGGCCGCAGCTCCACCTTGACGCCGTGCCGGGACGCCAGCCGGGCGACCACGACCAGACCCATCATCCGGGAGACGGCCACGTCCACCTGCGGCGGCGTGGCGAGCTTGTCGTTCAGCTCGCGGAGCTGGTCCGGGCTGATGCCGATGCCGCGGTCCTCGACGTAGAGCGAAGCGCGGTCGCCGACCCGGCGGGCCTCGACGACGACCTGCGAGTCCGGCGGGGAGAACGCCGTGGCGTTGTCGAACAGCTCGGCGACGAGGTGCACCAGGTCGTTGACGGCGTGCGCCGCGACCTCGATGTCCCGGTCGATGATCCCGAACTCGATCCGCGTGTAGTGCTCGACCTCGGACTGGGCGGCCCGGAGCACGTCGATCAGGGCGGCCGGCTCACGCTGCACACGGGTCGAGTCGGCACCGGCGAGCACCAGCAGGTTCTCGTCGTTGCGGCGCATCCGGGTGGCCAGGTGGTCGAGCTGGAACAGCTCGGCCAGCCGGTCCGGGTCCTCCTCGCCGCGCTCCAGCCGGTCGAGGTGACCGATCAGCCGGTCGACCAGGATCTGCGACCGGCGGGCCAGGTTGACGAACATGGTCGCGACGGACGCCCGCAGGGCGGCCTGCTCGGCGGCGGTGCGGACGGCTTCCAGGTGGACCGCGTTGAACGCCTCGGTCACCTGGCCGAACTCGTCCTTGCTGCGCACCGGCAGCGGCTCGGCGATCTGGTTGGCCAGCTGCACCGGGGTGAGCTGGCCGGTCACCTGCGGGTCACGCAGCCGGGCGACGGCCTGGGGCAGCCCGTACTGGGCGATGGAGAGGGCGCCCTGACGCAGGTCGCGCAGCGACCGGGCCATCGAGCGGGCGACCAGGTACGCGAAGAGAATGGCCAGCAGCAGCATGCTGAGCAGCAGGCCGGTCTCCAGGAACACCTGGCGTTGCACGTCCGACCGGATGTCGTCGGCGAGCCGGACCGCGTCGGCGTCGATCCTCGCCTCGACCTTCCGGATCAGGCCGGCCTCGGCCACCATCGCGCTGTCCCACTGGTTGGCGTTGAAGCCGGCCTGGGTCAGATCACGCGCGCTGGAGAGGCCCCTCAGGTTGCTCCGGTAGCCCTGGGCCTCGCGCAGGTCGGCGCCCGCCACGGTCTGCTGGTAGAGCTCCCGCGCGGGCCGGCCGGCGACCGTGTTGAAGGTCTCCAGCCACTGGCGCTGACCGGTGAACGTGGAGATGTAGATGTCGCGCAGGTTCGGCGTGAGCTGGCGCTGGTTCAGCGAGATGTGCACCACGTAGCGTTCCTGCGAGTGGAACTCCTTGTGCCGGGCGAGCGCGGTGGCGGCGCGCATCTGGTCGCTCAGCTCGAGGTCCCCGGCGAGCTGGGTCGCCGAGTCCCGCACGTTGAGCAGGTTGGCGATCAGGTCGTCGTACTGCTGCTGCGTCTGGGCGGTGTCGAGCTTGCGGTTGAGGACCTGGCTCCGGATGCCGGGCAGGTCGGTCAGGGCGCGGTCGATGAAGCGCAGCTCGTTCTCGAAGCTGTTCGGCAGGTCCTCGACCTCGGCGCGCTGCCGCGAGTACGGCCCCTTGGCCTCCTCGACACCGACGGACGCCTGCTCGTACGCCTTCCGGAACCCGTCGGTGGCGCTCCTCGGCGAGCCCACGAGCCGGATGGCGTTGTTGCGCTCGTCCTGCAGCCGGTTGACCAGCTCGCCCGAGTGGCCGACCAGGCTGGTGAGGTCACCCGCCCGGTTGGCGTTGTTGAGCGTCTGCAGGTGGTCGACCAGACCACTGGTACCCACGACGACCGTGGCGATGGTCGGCACGATCATGATGAGACCGAGCTTGGACCAGATCGGCATGTCGCGGAGCCGACCGGCCGGCCGGCGCAGACGCGACAGGAAAGAGCCTGCCGTCTTTGGCCGTTTGCTCACGTCACCGCCCTCGCGTTTGCAGCGTCCGCGTTACCCTCGGGCAACGCCCAGCGGCCGACCCGGCGGGTCGGACCATCCGAGATTCCATCACGCCGTCTCGGAAACGGAAAGCCCAGGTTGGCCGTCGCGGAGGGTGTGATGAGATGTTCTTGCGATCTGATAGCAATCCGTCTGGCCGGAGTAACTGAAGGTAATGGAACACCCGTACCGCGTTGTCCTGCTCGCCGGCCCTTCCGGCTCCGGAAAGTCGCACATAGCCCGACGAACTGGGCTGCCGGTGCTCTGCCTGGACGACTTCTACAAGAACGGCGATGACCCTACGTTGCCGCGCCTGAACGGCCAGGTCGACTGGGAATCGCCCGCTTCGTGGGACGCCGGGGCAGCCGTGGAGACGATTGTCCGGCTGGCCCGGGAGGGTCGGGCGGACGTCCCGATCTATGCCATCGGGGAGGATCGCAAGGTGGCCACACGGCCATTCGATCTAGCCGGATCGCCACTCTTCATCGCCGAAGGGATTTTCGCCGCCGAGATCGTCGCGGAGTGCCGCCGCCGCGGGGTGCTCGCCGGCGCGTACGCCCTCCGCCGGCCGCGGGGCGCGACCTTCGTCCGCCGGCTCAGCCGCGACCTCGCCGAGCAGCGCAAGGCACCCAGGGTCCTGGTCCGGCGCGGTGTGGCCCTGCTCCGCGCCGAGCCGGCGGTGCTGCGCCGGCAGACCGGCCTCGGCGCGGAGGCCGCCCGCGCGGGCGAGGTGCTGCGCCGGGTGGCCGGACTGCTCGCCGGCCACCCGCACCGTTCCTGACCGCCGGGCGCGCGACCGGTCAGCCGATCAGCTTCGCGTACGCCGGCTTGATCACTTCGTCGATGATCCGCAGTCGCTGGTCGAACGGGATGAAGGCGCTCTTCATCGCGTTGATCGTGAACCACTGGAGTTCGCGCCAGCCGTAGCCGAAGGCGTCCACCAGCAGCGCCATCTCGCGCGACATGCAGGTGCCGCTCATCAGCCGGTTGTCGGTGTTGACGGTGACCCGGAAGCGCAGGTCCCGCAGGAGCCCGATCGGGTGGTCGGAGATCGAGTCGGCGGCGCCGGTCTGGACGTTCGACGACGGGCACAGCTCCAGCGGGATCCGCTTGTCCCGCACGTACGCGGCCAGCCGGCCGAGCACCGGCTCGGGGCCGGCGGTGATGTCGTCCACGATCCGTACGCCGTGGCCGAGCCGGTCGGCGCCGCACCACTGGATCGCCTGCCAGATCGACGGCAGGCCGAACGCCTCGCCAGCGTGGATGGTGAAGTGGAAGTTCTCCCGCTGGAGGTATTCGAACGCGTCCAGGTGCCGGGTGGGCGGGAACCCGGCCTCGGCTCCCGCGATGTCGAAGCCCACCACGCCGGTGTCCCGGTGCCGGACGGCCAGTTCGGCGATCTCCTGCGACCGCGCGGCGTGCCGCATGGCGGTGAGCAGGGTGCCGACGCGGATCGGCGTACCCGCCTCGGCGGCGAGGGCGCTCCCCTCCTCGAAGCCAGCGACGACGGCCTCCACCACCTCGTCCAGCGTGAGGTTCCGCTCCAGGTGCTGCTCGGGGGCGAAGCGGACCTCCGCGTAGACCACGCCGTCGGCGGCCAGGTCGAGCGCGCACTCGCGGGCCACCCGCCGCAGCGACGAGGCGGTCTGCATGACCGCGACGGTGTGGGCGAACGTCTCCAGGTACCGCTCCAGGGAACCGGAGTCGGCAGCGTCGACGAACCAGCGGCCGAGCGCTTCCGGGTCCGTGGTGGGCAGTTCGTGCCCCACCTCGGCGGCCAGCTCGACGATGGTCGCCGGCCGCAGGCCACCGTCGAGGTGGTCGTGCAGCAGCGCCTTCGGGACCTTGACGATGTCCTCGTACCGGATAGTCGCGACCATGGTCAGACCCTAGGGCATGGGTCGACGTCACAGCCCGACCACGCCCTGGCCGGCGATAGGATCGGTGCCATGGGTGTACCACGCCGGTCCGGCAGCCGGCTCTCCCACCACCCGAGCCGGGCCGGCGCCTGACGTGGATCCCCGCATCCTGGACCGGCTGCGCTGCCCGGTCTGCGGCGAGCCGCTCACGCAGGTCACCGCCGGCACCGCCCGCGCGCTGCGCTGTCCCCGCCGGCACAGCTTCGACCTGGCCCGACAGGGCTACGTGAACCTGCTCGCCGGCCGGGCGCCGCACGCCGGGGACACCGCCGAGATGGTCGCCGCCCGCGCCGACTTCCTCGCCGCCGGCCACTACGACCTCATCTCCGCCGCCCTGGCCGGCGCTGCCACCGCAGCCGTCGCCCGTTACCGCGCTGCCCACGGCACCCCCGCCCAACCCCTTTGCTCTGCTTCAACCGACGCGCCGGTTTCTACCGAAAGCCGTTGCGTGGGGGTAAGCAGAGCAAAGGGGCCGGACGCGGCATCCCGACCCGGCGCGGCACCCGGGTCCGGCTCGACGTCGTACCCCCTGCTGGTGGACGCCGGGGCGGGGACCGGCCGGTACCTCGCCGCGGCGCTGGCGGCGCTGCCGGACGCCGTCGGCCTGGCGCTCGACGTGTCGAAGCCGGCGCTGCGCCGCGCGGCGCGCGCCCACGAACGCGCGGCGGCAGCCCTGGCCGACACCTGGCAACGGCTGCCGCTGGCCGACGCGTCCACCGCCGTGCTGCTGAACGTGTTCGCGCCGCGCAACGGCGCCGAGTTCCACCGGGTCCTCGACCCGGCCGGCGCGCTGCTGGTGGTCACCCCGGCCGCCGACCACCTCGCCGAACTGGTCGACCCGCTCGACCTGCTCCGGGTGGACCCGGCCAAGGCGGAACGGGTCGCCGAGAGCCTCGGCGGGCACTTCGTCGAGGAGTCCGGCACCGCGCACCGGGCCCGGTTGACGCTGACCCGCACCGAGGTGGCCACGCTGGTCGGCATGGGCCCCAGCGCCTGGCACACCGACCCGGCCGGGCTCGCCGCCCGGATCACCGCACTGCCCGAACCGGTACCGGTGACCGTGTCCGTGCGGCTCGGCGTCCACCGGCCGCGCTGAGCTCCGCTCAGGTGGACAGGTCCACCTCTTCCCAGCCCGGGGGCTCGTCGTGGTACGGCCCGCGCAGGATCACCGCCCACTCCAGCGCCCACCGGCGCTGCCCGATCGCGTTCGCGTCGACCAGCCCGGGCGGCACCCGACCGGCCTGCTCCACCTCCAGGTACGCCCAGTCCAGGCAGTAGTGGAGGTCGAGCAGGGCCGCCGCGTCGGCGGGATGCTGCGGCGCGGCGAGGATCCGGGTCCGCCAGCGCCCGAACGTCTCACCGGCGGCGATGTTCGGCATCCGCTCCACCAGCCGCTCGTCCACCGGCAGCGTGGGATCCAGCTGCTTGGTCAGGCCGAGCACCCAGGCCAGTGCGAACAGCGCGTCGTGGTGCAGCACGAACGAGCGGTGGTCGCCCTTGCCGCCGGTGACGAACTGCCACTCCGGCGGCGTGACCATCTCCATCAGGTGCGAGGTGAGCAGCCAGCTCATCGCCGCCTGGGGCGGCATGCCGAAGCAACGGGCCAGGATGAGGTGCAGCACCGCGATCCGCGCCTCGATCTCGCCGGTCGGGCGCAGCTCGATCTCGTCCCCGGGCTCCCACACGAGAGGGAACTGCGACGGCGGCAGCGGCAGGCCCAGCCGGGCCAGCTCGTCCAGGCTCGCCTCACGTACCGCGCGGGGATCGGGGGCAGGTACGGCCACGACGGATCATCCTCGTCTGCTCGTGCCGGCTCGACGCCGGGTCGTCCCCCCTGGCCTGGGAGGATAGCCCCACCGTCCCGAGCATCGGAACGCCGGGGGCGATCAGTCGATCCGCTCGATCACCAGCGGCGTCGGGTCGGGCGCGGCGGGCGTGATCCGCACCGCCCGGGCGGCCTCGTCCCGCGCCGCCGGGATCCGGCTCGCGTCCTCGGCGCGCAGCTCGTAGAGGGGCTCGCCGGCCCGGACCGGGTCGCCCGGGCGCTTGCGCAGCACCACACCCGCGGGCACGGACACCGGGTCCTCCTTGCGGGCGCGCCCCGCGCCGAGCCGCCACGCGGCCACCCCCATCGCGTACGCGTCGACCTCCGCGACGAAGCCGTCGGCGTCGGCGCACACCACCTCGATCTCCGGCGCGGTGGGCATCGGGGCGTCCGGGTCACCGCCCTGCGCCCGGATCATCGACCGCCAGACGTCCATCGCCCGGCCGTCGCGCAGCGCGGCCTCCGGGTCGGCGTCCGGCAGGCCGGCCGCGTCGAGCATCTCCCGGGCCAGGGCCAGGGTCAGGTCGACCACGTCGGCCGGGCCGCCGCCGGACAGCACCTCGACCGACTCCGTCACCTCGACCGCGTTGCCGATGGCCAGCCCCAGCGGGGTGGACATGTCGGTGAGCAGCGCGACCGTCCGGACGCCGTGCGCACCGCCCAGCTCGACCATCGTGCGGGCCAGCTCGCGGGCCTGGTCGACGGACTTCATGAACGCGCCCGAGCCGACCTTGACGTCCAGGACCAGGGCACCGGTCCCCTCGGCGATCTTCTTGCTCATGATCGAGCTGGCGATCAGCGGGATCGCCTCGACGGTGCCGGTCACGTCGCGCAGCGCGTACAGCTTGCGGTCGGCCGGCGCGAGTCCCGGCCCCGCCGCGCAGATCACCGCGCCGACGTCGCGAAGCTGGGCGATGAACTCCTCGTTGCTCAGCGCCGCCCGCCAGCCCGGCACCGACTCCAGCTTGTCGAGCGTGCCGCCGGTGTGCCCGAGGCCGCGGCCGGACAGCTGCGGCACGGCAGCGCCGCAGGCCGCCACGAGCGGGGTGAGCGGCAGGGTGATCTTGTCGCCGACGCCGCCGGTCGAGTGCTTGTCGACAGTCGGCCGGTCGACCGCGGACAGGTCCAGCCGCTCGCCGCTGGCGATCATCGCAGCGGTCCACCGGGCGATCTCCGGGCCGGTCATCCCGTTGAGCAGGATCGCCATGGCCAGCGCGGACATCTGCTCGTCGGCGACCACACCCCTGGTGTACGCGTCGACGACCCAGTCGATCTGCGCGTCGGAGAGCACACCCCCGTCCCGCTTCGCCCGGATGACGTCAACCGCCGCAAATGCGCTCATCAGCTCAACCATCCCAACGCTCGGGGATCTCGAGAGGCGGTTCGCCCTCCCCCGCCCAGAAGATCGTGCCGGACGCGTCCACCACGACGACCCGGGGTGTCCGCGCCAGCCCCCAGGTGATCGCCTCGGCCGGGTCGTCCCAGCTCGGGCCCTCCTCCAGCACGCCGGTCTCGGCGCCCTCGGTGTCCCCGGCCGACCGCTCCCAGTACGCCGTCCACACCTGCTGACCGGCGGACAGGTCGGGATGCACGAACACCGTGCCGCGCCCGCGCCAGGCGGCCAGCCGCTCCGGCACCACCGGCAACCGGGTCTCCCCGGTCACCGCCTCCAGGTCCTCCACACCGAAGGCGTGCGGCAGCAGCTCCGCCATCCGCAGCGGGCCACCCTTCGCCTCGATGAGGCACTCCGGGCCGCCCTGCTCCCAGAGCAGCTGCCGGCAGCGCCCGCAGGGCATCAGCGGCTCGCCGGTGGCGTCGACGCAGGACAGCGCCACGATCCGCCCGCCGCCGGTGGCGTGCAGCGAGGAGACCACGCCGCACTCGGCGCAGAGCACCACGCCGTACGCGGCGTTCTCCACGTTGCAGCCGACCACGACACGGCCGTCGTCGACCAGGGCGGCCGCCCCCACCGGGAACTTCGAGTACGGCACGTACGCGTGCCGCATCACCTCGGTCGCGGCGGCGCGCAGCCGCCCCCAGTCGATCTCCATCCGGTGCTCCCCCGTCAGCCCTTGATGTACGGCTTGCCGTCGGCGGCCGGCGCCCGGACCTTGCCGACCAGCCCGGCCACCGCCAGGATCGTCGCCAGGTACGGCAGCATGGCCAGGAACTGGCTCGGGATCGTGCTGTTGATCGCGCCCAGGTAGGTGGCGAGCTGGTCGGCGAACCCGAAGAACAACGCCGCGAGGAGCGCGCCGGTGGGGCTCCACCGTCCGAAGATCAGCGCCGCCAGGGCGATGAAGCCCTTGCCACCGATCATGTTCTTGGTGAACGAGAAGAGCGCCAGCGTGTACGACGCGCCGCCGATGCCGGCGACCACGCCGGCCAGCAGCACGTTGCGGTAGCGCAGCCCCAGCACCCGGACGCCCAGCGTGTCGGCGGCCGTCGGGTGCTCGCCGACGGAGCGGGTCCGCAGGCCCCACCGGGTGCGGAACAGCGCGATGTGGATCACCAGCACCAGCAGCAGGCCGAGGTAGAGGAAGATGTTGCCGCGGAACAGCGCCGGCCCGATCAACGGGATGTCCGACAGCAGCGGGATCTCCCAGTTGCTGAAGCGCGGCGCGCTGTTGTACCGCTCCGCGTCGGTCTGCATCAGCCGCTCGTAGAGGAAGCCGGTGACGCCCACCGCGAGCAGGTTGAGCACGATGCCCATGACCACCTGGTCGACCAGGTAGCGGATCGCGAACACGGCGAGCAGCAGCGAGATGAACGCCCCGCCGATGGCCGCGGCCACCAGACCCACCCAGACGCTGCCGGTGATGCTGCCGAACAGGGCGCCGCTGAAGGCGCCCATCAGCAGTTGACCCTCGATCGCCACGTTGACCACGCCGGAGCGCTCGCAGAGCACACCGGCCAGCGCGCCGAAGATCAGTGGCAGGGCCAGGATGAACGTGCCCCGCACGACGTTGACCAGCGGCATGAAGTTCTGCCCGGCCGGGGCGGCGGAGACCTGCCAGCACAGGAAGCTCAGCACGAACCCGACCAGCCCCGCGGTGAGCACCAGCGTGAACCAGCGCTTCGGCAGCCCGGCGAGCATCGCCACGCCGGCGGCGAGGGCGACCACCCCGAAGAGGATCGCGCCGAGCGTGCCGTTCACCGCGAGGGCGGCACCGGCCGCGTCCTCGCTGAGCGTGAACCGCGCCTGCTGGTCGGTGGCGAGCGCCCCGAAGAGCACCGCCGACAGCAGGCCGAGCGCGGCCAGCACCAGGCCGACCTTTCGGGTACGCGTCCAGAACCCCTCGTCGACCGGGGCGACCGCGACGTTCTCGACAGCCATGGTGGACACGGGTCACCAGCCCTTCGCGAGGCTCGTCTGGAGCCGGGCGGCCCGCGCGGCCCGGAGCTGGAAGATCGCCTTCACCAGGGCCGGCGCGGCGATGAAGATGACGATCAGCGCCTGGAGCACGGTGACCAGCTCCAGCGAGATCCCCGAGTACGACTGCATCCGGTTGCCACCGGCCTGGAGCGCGCCGAAGAGCAGCGCCGCCAGCGCCACGCCCCACGGTTTCACCCGCCCGAGCAGCGCCACCAGGATGCCGTCGAAGCCGATCTGGGCGACCACCAGCGGGGTCAGCGCGGCGGCGGTGGTGCCGAGCACCATCTGCGAGCCACCGAGGCCGGCCAGGGCCCCGGCGAAGACCATGATCAGGACGTACGTCCGGGTCACGCTGATACCGGCGGTGCGGGACGCGTCCGGGTTGGCGCCCACCGCCCGCAGCTCGAAGCCGAGCGTGGAGCGGTTGAGCAGCCAGGCGACCGCCCAGGTGGCCAGCACGGCGAGGATGATGCCGGCGTGCACCCGCAGGTTGTCGCCGAGCAGCCGGGGCAGTTGCGCGGACGCGTCGACCGGCTTGCTGATCGCGTCGGTCCGGTTCGGGTCCTGGACGCCGTTCTGCACGATGATCCAGGTCAGGAAGTACGTGGCGATGTAGTTGAGCATGATCGTGTTGATCACCTCGTGGGCGCCGGTGCGCGCCTTGAGGATGCCGGGGATGAAACCCCAGATCGCCCCGCCGAGCGCGCCGGCGAGCAGCGCGACGAGCAGGTGCAGCCCCGGCGGCAGCGGCAGCAGGAAACCGGCCAGCGCGGCCAGGATGACGCCCATGGTGGCCTGGCCCTGGGCGCCGATGTTGAACAGGCCGCCACGGAAGGCGAGCGCCACGGACAGGCCGGTGAACACCAGCGGCGCGGTGTAGGTCAGCGTCTCCGAGATGGGGCTCAGCGCAGCCGTGAAGCCGACCGCGTCCGGGTCGAAGACGGCGCCCTTGAACAGGTTCCCGTACGCCTCGCTGACCAGGGTCCAGCTCGAGTTGATCGCGTCCGACGGCCGGGCGGTGATGTAGCTGTAGGTGGCGAGGACCTCCGGGTCGGAGACGATCATCAGGATCGCGCCGACCACCATCGCCAGCACCAGCGACAGCACCGTCACCGTGAAGGTGTTGGCGGCCCAGAGGTTGTCCAGGAAGAGCCGCCCGAGCGACGGCCGGGCCTGCGGTGCCGGCGCGGCCGTCGGGCTGGTCGCCGTCTCGGCCCGCTCGGTGTTGCCGAGCGCCGTCTGCGCGGCCTGCTCCTCGGTCGCCGGCTCCTTGTCCGGAGAACCGGGGCTCACGTTGGTCATGCCTTGTCCTCGCTGCCGGGGCCCTCGGGGGCCGGAGCCGCGCCGTCGGTGGCGACCGGACCGGTGGCCGTCGCGCTGCCGGTCCCGGCCGGACCGGTGGCCGGCGCCCCGTCGGTGCCGGTCGACGCGCTGTCGGGGGTGATACCGGCCATCAGCAGGCCGATCTCCTCGCGCCGGGTGTCCGGGCCGACGATGCCGATGACCCGCCCGCGGTACATCACCGCGATCCGGTCGGCCAGCCCGATCACCTCGTCGAGTTCGCTGGAGACCACCAGGACGGCGGTCCCGACGTCCCGCTCCCGGATGACCCGGCTGTGGATGAACTCGATCGAGCCGACGTCGACGCCGCGGGTGGGCTGGGCGGCGATGAAGAGCTTCAGCGGCCGGGACAGCTCCCGGGCCACGATCACCTTCTGCTGGTTGCCGCCGGACAGCGTGCCCACCGGCGCCTCCGCCGACGAGGTGCGGACGTCGAACTGGGCGATCCGCTCCTTCGCCGACTTCGTGATCTGGTCCGGCTTCAGCGCGAGGCCCTTGCCGAACGGCGGCCGGTCGTAGATGTCCAGCACCAGGTTCTCCGCGACGCTGAACTCCTTGACCAGCCCGTCGACGCTGCGGTCCTCGGGGACGTAGCCGACGCCCGCCCGGAGCACCTTCTTGGTCGACCAGCCGTCGATCCGCTCGCCGCCGAGGCTCACCGAGCCGGCGAGCACCGGGCGCAGACCCATGATCGCCTCGATCAGCTCGGTCTGGCCGTTGCCCTGCACGCCGGCGATGCCGAGCACCTCACCGGCGTGCACCGTCAGGTCGACGCCGTCGACCGCGCGTACCTGCCGGTCGTCGTCGACCACGAGGCCGGCGACCTCCAGGACCGGCTTGCCCGGGGTGGCGGGCTGCTTCTCCACGGTCAGGCGGACGCTGCGGCCGACCATCAGGGCGGCCAGCTCGTCGCGGCTCGCCTCGGGGGACGCGGTGCCGACGGTCTTCCCGCGCCGGATCACGGTGATCCGGTCGGCGATGGCCTTGACCTCGCCGAGCTTGTGGGTGATGAAGACGATCGACTTTCCGGCGGCCTTGAGCGACCGCATGACGGTGAGCAGTTCCTCGGTCTCCTGCGGGGTGAGCACGGCGGTCGGCTCGTCCAAGATCAGCAGGTCGACGTCGCGGGTGAGCGCCTTGACGATCTCGACCCGCTGCTGGATGCCGACCGGCAGGTCCTCGACGATCGCGTCCGGGTCGACCCGGAGGTTGTAGCGGGCGGACACCTCGGCGACCTCGCGCCGGGCACGCCGCCGGTCCAGGAAGCCGGCGATGCCGCCGCGGACCTGCTCGGCGCCGAGCATGATGTTCTCCGCGACGGTGAACACGGGCACCAGCATGAAGTGCTGGTGCACCATGCCGATCCCGGCCGCGATCGCGTCGGACGGGCCCCGCAGCTTCAACGGCTCGCCGTCGACCAGGATCTCGCCCTCGTCAGGCTGGTACAGCCCGTAGAGCACGTTCATCAGGGTCGACTTGCCGGCACCGTTCTCGCCGAGCAGGGCGTGGATCTCTCCAGGCTCCACCGTCAGGTCGATGTGGTCGTTGGCGACCAGCTCACCGAACCGCTTAGTGATGCCGCGCAGTTCGAGTCTCAGCGCAACCTCCTGGAGTGCGAAGCGATCGTGCAGGGTAGCCGCCGGGCTCGGGCGGGGTGGGAACCGATCGGCCGCCCCGGCGCCGGGGAGGTGTCCCGGTGTCGCCGGAGCGGCCGATCGTCGTGCTTGCCGCTCGCCGGCCGCCTGCGGTGATCATCCCACCGTCGGCGGCCGGCGACGCGTCACTTCGGCTGGGCCTTCGACTCGACCTTGATGGTCCCGGCGGCGATGTCCGCCTTCAACTTGTCGACCTCGGCCTTGAGCTCGGCCGGGATCTTGCTGTCGAACTCGTGGTACGGGGCGAGCGACACGCCGTTGTTCGCCAGCGTGCCCAGGAAGCCCGGCTCCGCCTCGAGCTTCTCGCCGCCGGCCGCCTTGAGCACGGCCTCCTTCACGGCGTCCGGGATGTTCTTCACCACGGTGGTGATGATCGCCGGGCAGTCCGGGGTGCTCTCGCAGCCGTCGACGTCCACCCAGATGGTGTTGTACTTGCCGCCCGAGGCCTTCGCGGCGCCGGTGGTGCCGAGGCCGGCGCCGCCGGCGACCGGCATGACGATGTCGGCGCCCTGGGCGACCAGCGCGTCGCTGACCTTCTTGCCCTCGTCCTGCTTGACGAAGTCGTTGGTGAAGGAGCCCTTCTGGGTCGCCTTGTCCCAACCGAGGACGCGGACGTTCTTGCCCTTGGTCTTGTTGTAGTGCGCAACGCCGTCGGCGTAGCCGTCCATGAAGATGGTCACCGGCGGGATCGGCAGGCCGCCGTAGGTGCCCACCGCACCGGTCTTGGTCATGCCGGCGGCCAGGTAACCGGCCAGGAAGGCCGCCTGGGCGGTGTCGAACTGCATCGGGTAGATGTTGCCCACACCCGGCTTGGAGTCGACGATGCCGAACTGCTGGTCCGGGTTGGCCTGCGCGATCTTCTTGGTGGCGTTCTCCATCAGTCCGCCGACGGCCAGGATGAAGTCGCAGTCCTGGTTGACGTACTGGGTCAGGTTGACCTCGTAGTCGGCCTCGGCCTTCGACGCGACGTACTTGATGTCGATGTTGTCGTTCTCGGCCTTGGCCTCCTGCAGGCCCTTCCAGGCCGAGGTGTTGAACGACTTGTCGTCGATGCCGCCGACGTCGGTCACCATGCAGGCGCTGTACTTCTTGCCGCCGTCACCGGCGCCGTTGTTCTCCTCCGGAGCCTCACCACACGCGGCGGCGGCCAGCACGAGGCCACCCACCGCGAAGACCGAGGCGATCCGCATCCCACGCACCGAGCGCAAGACGTCTCCTTCCATTGCTCACCGCTGCACGCGGTGGCAGCCCTTTGTCAACCGGCTTGCGCTGTGCCGCCGGCGTCCCACGTTACGGACGCAGAGCGTACGCCCACGCCCCTCCACCGGCCGACAATCGTGCACGACTGTTGAGCGCCTGTTACCCCTACGTAACCCGTGGGTGGGCCAAATCACGCTCAGTATCGGTAAGTGGGCGCTGGGGCGCGCGAACGTCCTGTTCCCGGATGGCTCTGCCTCTGTCGGACGTTACCGCCAGAAGACCGCCACCGCTGCGTTGACCAGGGTCAACCCGATGATCGCGAGGAAGTGGCCGCGGTTGACCACGTCCCGCTTGCGGGAGAAGAAGACCATGACAAAGATCAGCAGTGCGAGCACCAGTTTGGTAACAAGTTTCGCGGGTGCCGGCTCGTCCCCGTCGCGAAGCGGCGCGGAAAGGGCGATTCCGGTCAGCAGCATGGTCCACGCGCCCCAGAGCATGGGCTGATTGATCCGGATCCGGCCGGTCACGTACTGCACGATCGCACCGCCGAGCAGCAGCGCGAAGCCGATGAGGTGGATGTACCGGAGGATGAGTCGAAGAGCTTCCACGTCCCCATCCTCTCGCATCAACGACGTTTTGTAGTAGAGGGGGTCGGGCGCGTCGCGCGTCGCCACGCCGACGGGCGGGCACCCACCGGCGCCCGCCCGCCCCTGCCCGCGCGCGGCGCGTCAGCGCCCGGCGGCCACGGTCTCATCCGGCACGACAGCGGCGGCTCCGCCCGCCGAGGCACCGGCTGTCCCGGTGCGCGCGAGCGCCACCAGGGTGAGCCCGACCAGCGCGTACCCGGCCAGCACCGCGAGCGGTCGGCCCGCCGCCGCGCCGTCGAAGAAGGCCACCGAGCGCAGCAGCGTCCCGCCCGCGCCGACCGGCAACCACTGCCCCACCTCGCCCCACGGCTGGGGCAGCAGCTCCGGCGCGGCGCTGACCGCCGACAGCGGGTTGCCGACCAGGAACACCAGCACGGCCCCCAACGCCAGGCCGGGGCGGCCGAGCACGGCGCCGAGCCCGGCCACCGTCGCCGACGCCGCGAGCGCGAAGAGACCGATCGCCCCCGCCTCGGCGAGGCCGTCGCCGTCGATGACACCGAGCCAACCGTGCAGCACCCCGACGCCGACCGCGCCGGCGAGCACCCCGAAGAGAGCCAGGCCGGTCATCCGCGCGAGGCGGCCCGACACCAGCAGGACGACCAGCGCTCCGGCGAGCAGGCCGGTGAGGGCCAACGGGAGGAAACCCGCCGCGAACCCCGCGCCTCGTACGTCGTCGGGATCGCCGGGGACCACCTCGACCAGGGGCACGGGCCGGCCGGCGGCGACCTGGTCCGCCGCCTCGGTGAGCAGCAGGCCGACGGTCGGGCTCGCCGCCGGCGCGGTGTGCAGGGCGAGTCCGTCGGGCCGGACGACGAAGGCGGCGTAGACCTCCCGGTCCCGCAGGGCCCGGTCGGCGGCGGCCGCGTCGGGCAGGGTGGCGACCTCGAAGGCCCCGGGACGGGCGGCGGTGAGCCGCGCGGCGACCTGGTCGGCGACCGGCGCCGGCCCCGCGACGGCGATCGGCAGGTCCCGCGGTGCCAGGTTGGCGGCGGGAGCCGCGAACAGGGGTACGAGCAGCGCCTGCAGACCCACCAGGACAGCGGCGAGCAGCACGGCGAGCGACAGGGGTGACCGGACACGGGACGACATGGCTACTCCCAAAACGAACGCTCGTTCTTCTTTAGGCTCAGCGTGCTCCGGCCGCAGGCCGACTGTCAAGAACGAACGTTCGCTTTACGCTGTATCCCGTGCCACGTGTCTCGGAACAACACCTCGCCGCCCGTCGTCGTCAGATCGTCGACGCCGCCCGCCGCTGTTTCGTCCGGGACGGCTTCCACCGCACGACGATGCAGGACGTGATCGCCGAGGCGGGGCTGTCGGTCGGTGCGGTCTACCGCTACTTCCCGAGCAAGGCAGACCTCATCAACGCCATCGCGGAAGAGGCCGTCGGCGGCGTCGGGGAAATCCTCGCCGACCTGATCCGCCGCGACCCGCCGCCACCGCTGCTGGACGCCCTCGACCGCGCGCTGGAGTACGTCGAGACCCAGATGGGCGACGACGGCGTCGTGCGGATCGCGATCCAGGTCTGGGGTGAGGCCCAGCGGGAGCCGGCCCTGGCAGCCTTCGTGGCCCGGACGTACGACGGCATCCGGAGCAACTTCGAGACCCTCGCCCGGCGGGCGCAGCGCACCGGCGAGGTGCCACCGGACGCCGACCCGGAGGCGGTCGGGGCAGCCCTCTTCGCCCTGGTCCCCGGCTGGTTCCTCCAGTGCATCCTCACCGGCCGGCCGGACCGGGCGACCTATCTCGCCGGGGTACGCGCCCTCCTGCGCCCCGGCGGATGAGCGGTTCCCGGGGTGACGACGAAGGGCGGGCGTCGAACGACGCCCGCCCTTCGCGAATCCGGCCCCGCGTCAGCCCTTCGTGCCGCCCGCGGTCAGCCCCGACACCAGGTGGCGCTGGGCGAACATGAACACCAGGCCCGCCGGCACGGTCACCAGGACCGCCGCCGCCGTGAGGTACTCCCACTGCGGGTTGAACTGCGGCACGAACTGCTGGAGCCCGTACGCCAGGGTGAACTTGTTGTCGGTCTGGATGAAGGCCGACGCGTACATCACCTCGCCCCACGCGGTGAGGAAGGTGTAGAAGGCGGTGACCGCGATGGCCGGGCGGGCCAGCGGCAGCACCACCTTCCAGAAGATGGCGAACGGACCGCACCCGTCCAGCGCCGCCGCCTCGTCGAGCGAGGTGGGGATGGAGTCGAAGTAGCCCTTCAGCATCCAGGCGCAGAACGGCACGGCGATGGTCAGGTACGCGATGATCAATGCCGGCAGGGTGTTGATCAGGCCGAGCCGCGCCATGATCGTGTAGATCGGCACGATCAGGATGGCCGCCGGGAACATCTGGGTGACCAGGAAGACCAGCATCAGCGAACGGCGGCCCGGGAAGTTGAACCGGGACACCGCATAGCCGGTGGTGGCCGAGAGGAAGATGCCGATGAGCATGGTGAACGCCGCCACGATCACCGAGTTCAACAGCCACTTCGGGAAGTTGGTGTCGAACAGCACGTAGCTGTAGTTGGCCAGGGTCGGTTCCTTGACCAGGGTCAGGTCGCTGCTCTGCACCGCATACCCGGGCTTGAAGGAGGACAGCAGCACCCAGGCGATCGGGCCGATCGCGATCAGCGACGCGAGGATCAGCGTGCCGTGCAGCAGCAGCGACTTCGCCGGGCTGCGCCGGGTGCGGCCGGGCCGCCCCGGGCTCCGAGCGGGGGCGGCCGCGGCGGGAGTCGCCGCCGCGGGAGTGGTCAGCTGGGTCATGTCACCACACCTCGCCTTGCTTGCGCAGCACCCGCCGGTAGAACACCGAGAAGACCAGCAGGATCGACAGGATCAGCACCCCGTACGTGGACGCGAGCGAGTAGTTGCGGATGCCCTCGAACGCCGCCCGGAAGGCGCCGGTCACCAGGATCTCGGTCTCGCCAGCCGGCTGCCCCTCGGTCACCAGGAAGATGATCGGGAACATGTTGAACGTCCAGATGGTGCCGAGCAGGATCACCGTCATGCTGACCGAGCGCAGGCCCGGCAGCGTGATGTTGCGGAACCGCTGCCACGGCGAGGCGCCGTCGATCTCGGCGGCCTCGTACAGCTCACCGGGAATGGTCTGCATGCCGCCCAACAGGGCGACCATCATGAACGGCACGCCGAGCCAGATGTTGGTGACGATCGCGGTGAACAGCGAGGTCCACTGGTTGGAGAACCAGTCCACGGGGTCGATGCCGAGCGAGGAGAGCACTGAGTTCGCCAGGCCGAAGCGCTCGTTGAAGATGAACTTCCAGGCGAACGCGCTCACGAACGCCGGGACCGCCCAGGGCAGCACCAGCAGCACCCGGTAGAGGCCGCGGCCCCACATCGGGCGGTTGAGCATCACGGCCAGGCCGAGGCCCAGACCGTAGTGGAACACAACGCATCCGACGGTCCAGATCAACGTGATGCCGGTCCACTGCCAGAACTGACCGACGTTGCCGCTCAGGACGTTGACGTAGTTGTCGAGGCCGACGAACTCCCACTTGTTGGGGTTGTCCTTGCATACCTCGCTGCCGGTGATCGACCTGGTGCAGATCTCCGCCACCTGGTTGGCCTCGGTGAGGTTGGTGAGGGAGAGCCAGACCCCGCGGAAGAGCGGGTAGAAGATCAGAACCGCCAGGACGATGACCACGGGCAGGACCATGGCCCAGGCGTACCAGTGCTTGTCCCAGCTGCGCCGCAGCCGGGACGGTGGTGCGGAGCGGCGGCCGGACGGCGCGGACGCTGGCGCCGGCTCGGCTGTCACAGTGCGCATATCAGCTGTGCTCCAGGGGAGTGAGCCGGCAGGGCCGGCGACCGGGGACGGTCGCGCGGCCCTGCCGGGTGCCGAAGTGGTCGCCGGCCGCTGCCAGCGCCGACGGTCGGATCAGAGACCGTACGAGGTGACGACCTCTGCCTTGTACTTCTTGGCGACGGTGTCGAGCGCGGCCTTCGGGTCCTTGTTCTGGATCAGGACCTCGGTGGCCATCTGGTCCAGCGGGCCGAAGAACTGGCCGGCCTCGGGGATCCACGGACGGCCGATGGCGGCCTCGACGGCCGGCTGGTACGCGGCCACGATCGGGTTGTTCTTCACCGCGTCGAGGTTGTACGCCGACTTGCGGGTCGGCAGCAGGCCGAGCTTCTCGGAGAGGAAGGCCTGCGACTCGGCGGAGCTCATGAACTTCACGAAGGCGACGGCCGCGTCGACCTTCTCCTGCGGCATGCCGGACCAGATCGTGTAGTTGTGGCCGCCGACCGGGCCGCCGGCCTTGGCCGAGCCACCCGGAACCGGGGCGATGCCCAGGTTCTCCAGGCCACCGAAGGTCGGCGCCGACTTGACGTTGTTGACCTCCCACGGGCCGTTGATGATCATGGCGACCTTCTTCTCCTTGAAGAGGGTCATCATGGTGCCGTAGGAGTCGTTGGCGGACGGCTTGGCGGCCGCGCCGCTGTCGATGAGGTCCTTGGCGATCTTCAGCCCGGCGACGTTCTGGTCCGAGCTGACGGTGATCTTCTTGGACTGGACGTCGACCAGGTCGCCGCCCTCGCCGTACATGAACGGCAGCATGAAGTAGCCGGCCGGGTTGACGTAGAGGCCCTCGGCGTCGGTCTTCTGCTTGATGGTCTGGGCAGCGGTCTTCAGCTCGGCCCAGGTCTTCGGCGGGGTGGAGATGCCGGCCTTGGTCAGCAGCTCCTTGTTGTACATGAGCGACAGCGTGTCGGTCACCTGCGGGACGCCGTACGTCTTGCCGTCGTACTTGTTCGACGCGAGCGGGGTCTCCAGGAAGTCCGACTCGTCGGCGAGCAGCTCGGAGCCGTCCAGAGCGTAGAGGTGACCGAGGGAGGCGAACTCCGGCACCCAGGCCACCTCGGCCCGGAGGATGTCCGGCGCGCCCGTCTTGGCCTGCGCGGCGGTCTTGAACTTGTTCTGGGCCTCACCGAACGGGACCGACTGGTAGCTGATCTTGACGTTCGGGTAGGTCTGGTTGAACTTGGCGATCAGCTCCTGGAACGCCGGACCCTCGTTCTTCGGGTCGGACGTGTCCCACCAGGTCAGTTCGGCCTTGAGGGCTGCGGGATCCGCCTTCGGCTGCTCCTCCGTCGTCTTGTCCTCCCCGCCGCAGGCGGCGAGGGCGAGAGCAAGGGTGGTGGAGGCGAGAACGGCGATCCCCTTGGCTGTGCGACGCATGTTCGCTCCTAGATTGCCTGCCGGGTATCGGCGGGACAGTAGCAAGAAGTTTCCGGATTAGAAACCCCTTGCGAACGCCCTTGCAACAACCGATCCCGTCTTGTCATCTGACGATCCCTCGGTTGGGGCCTTTGGGACAAACCAACAGCGGCCGAAGGTGTCCCAGATCCCATCTCGGTGACCGTCGCAGGACCCTGCGTCACCTGCGCGTTCCCCTCGGCACCCGACGGGGCGCCCGCGGTGGCGCTGCCGCGCCGGGCGACGGCAGCGGGCGGAAGATCGTCACTGCTCGAACCTGCAAGAACTTGCGGGCCACTGCGCAAGAACCACTCAGTGAGCTACAGTGCCGCCATGCGCGCTCGACTGTCCGACATCGCCCAGCAGGCCGAAGTCAGCGAGGCCACGGTGTCGCGGGTGCTCAACGACCGCCCCGGGGTGGCCCCCGAGACCCGGCAGGCCGTCCTGACCGCCCTCGACGTCCTCGGCTACGAGCGCCCGGCCCGGCTGCGCAAGCGCAGCGCCGGCCTGGTCGGCCTGGTCGTCCCGGAGCTCGACAACCCGATCTTCCCGGCCTTCGCGCAGATCATCGAGTCCGCGCTCGCCCCCACCGGATACACCCCGGTGCTGTGCACGCAGACCCCCGGCGGCGTCCGCGAGGACGAGTACGTGGAGATGCTGCTGGACCGCCAGGTCTCCGGCATCATCTTCGTCTCCGGCCTGCACGCCGACACCGCCGCCGACCACGACCGGTACCGCGCGCTGACCGCCCGGCCGCTGCCGGTGGTCATGATCAACGGGTACGCCTCGGGCATCCAGGCGCCCTTCGTCTCCTGCGACGACCGCGAGGCCGCCGAGCTGGCCGTCGCACACCTGGCCGCCCTGGGGCACCGGCGGATCGGCCTGATCACCGGCCCGGACCGGTTCGTCCCCGTGCAGCGCAAGGTCACCGGCTACAAGGCCGCGATGAAGCGCCTCGACGTGTCCGACGCCGAGCTGGCCGAGCTGACCGAGCTCTCCCTCTTCGGGGTGGAGGGCGGCGAGGCCGCCGCCGCGCGGCTGCTCGACCGCGGCGTCACCGGCATCGTCTGCGGCTCCGACCTGATGGCGCTCGGCGCGATCCGGGCCGCCCGGCAGCGGGGCCTGTCCGTTCCGGACGACCTGTCCGTCGTCGGGTACGACGACTCCCCGCTGATGGCGTTCACCGACCCCCCGCTGACCACCATGCGCCAGCCGGTGGCCGCGATGGCGGTGGCCGCCGTGCGGGCCATGGTCGACGAGATCAACGGGCACGCCGCACCCCACTCGGAGTACCTGTTCCGCCCCGAGCTGGTGGTCCGCGGCTCGACCGCCGTGGCCCGGACGGCCTCCGCCGACGGCCCCAAGCGGCAACGCCCGGCGCCGTCCGCCCTCGCCGTCTCGGCCTGACCTGTCACCCTCCCGGCCGGACCGTTCAGCACGGTCCGGCCGTCGCCGTGCCGTCGGCTCGCCGCCGGCCCATGGTGCGACGTGATCGCCGTCATCTCTTGCGCAAGGAATGCTTGACTCTTGCAGTCGGAGAGCGGCACCCTTGACGGACGTCCGCGCTCCCATGCCCCCGCGCGGACCCCGCCGTCCCGCGCCACAGAACGGGGAACTCCTCGATGACCCCCAGCAACCCCACGCCGCTGACCTCCGACGACGACTGGTGGCGCTCCGCGGTCGTCTACCAGGTCTACGTCCGCAGCTTCGCCGACTCCGACGGCGACGGAATCGGCGACCTGCAGGGCATCCGGCAGCGCCTGCCGTACCTGCGCGACCTCGGGGTGGACGCGCTCTGGCTGACGCCCTTCTACACCTCGCCGATGGTCGACGGCGGGTACGACGTCGCCGACTACCGGGACGTCGACCCGATGTTCGGCACCCTCACCGACTTCGACGAGATGATCGCCGACGCCCACACGCTGGGCCTGCGGATCATCGTCGACCTGGTTCCGAACCACACCTCCAGCCAGCACGTCTGGTTCCAGGCCGCGCTGGCCGCCGGTCCCGGCTCCCCGGAACGCGAGCGCTACCTGTTCGCCGAGGGCAGGGGCGAGCACGGCGAGCTGCCCCCGAACGACTGGGAGAGCATCTTCGGCGGCCCCGCCTGGACGCGGGTCGCGGACGGCCAGTGGTACGTGCACCTGTTCGACCCGGCCCAGCCCGACCTGAACTGGCGCCACCCGGAGGTCCGCGCCGAGTTCGAGGACGTGCTCCGGTTCTGGCTGGACCGCGGGGTCGACGGCTTCCGGATCGACGTCGCCCACGGGATGATCAAGGCCGAAGGGCTGCCGGACGTCGGGTTCAGCAGCATGACCACCGGCCAGCGTCAGGTCGAGCTGCTCGGCAAGGGCCGCCTGCCGTACTTCGACCAGGACGAGGTCCACGACATCTACCGCGCCTGGCGCCCGATCCTGGACAGCTACCCCGGCGGCCGGATGGCGGTCGCGGAGGCCTGGGCCGAGACGCCGCAGCGGCTGGCCCGCTACATCGGCCCGGACGAGCTGCACCAGGCGTTCAGCTTCGACTTCCTCGACGCCACCTGGTCGGCCGACTCGTTCCGCAAGGTGGTCGACACGGCGCTGGCCGAGTCGACCATCGTCGGCGCTCCGACCACCTGGGTGCTGTCCAACCATGACAAGCAGCGGCACGTCACCCGCTACGGCGACGGCCCCGAGGGGCTGCGCCGCGCCCGCGCGGCGACGCTGCTGATGCTGGCGCTGCCCGGCTGCGCGTACGTCTACCAGGGCGAGGAGCTGGGCCTGCCGGAGGTGCTCGACCTGCCGGACGAGCTGCGCCAGGACCCCGCGTTCCTGCGGACCGGCGAGAGCCGGGACGGCTGCCGGGTGCCGATCCCGTGGAGCGGCGAGCTGGCCCCGTACGGCTTCGGGCCGGAGGGCTGCGAGCTGAGCTGGCTGCCGGCCCCCGCCACCTGGCGGGAGCTGTCGGTCGCCGCCCAGGCCGGCGTACCCGGCTCGACGCTGGAGCTGTACCGCGCGGCGCTGCGGATCCGCCGGACGCACCCGGCGCTGTCCGCCTCGGCGTCCGGGATCACCTGGCTGGAGACCGAGCCGGGCGTGCTCGCCTTCAGCCGCACCGCCGGCGACACCGTGCTGACCTGTGTGGTCAACATCAGCGGCGCGCCGGCCGTGATCGACGGGTACGGCGACCCGCTCGTCGCCAGCGAGACGCTCACCCGTCAGGGCTCCGCCCACGTGCTCCCGGTCGACGCCGCCGCCTGGTTCGAACGGCGCTGAGCGGGTAAGCCCACATCGACCTGGTCGTCCGTCGTGCTCCGCGCCGCCGGGCGACTGGGCAACCGACCCCTTGTGGTGGGGGGTGAGGTGGCGCCGGCGCCTCGGGATCTCGGTCCCGGGGCGCCGGTGTCCATCCACCGTCCCTGGTCAGCCGCCGGCGCCGGGCAGCCGGGCCGCGATGCGGCCGAAGCCGGCCCGCAGCTCGGCCTCGGTCGGCGGCACCGCCGGACCGGTACGCCGGTCCCGCTCGGCCGCCGCCTCCAGTTCCTCGTCGATGGTGTCCTCGTAGTCGCCGTACAGGTCGGCGCTGTCGACCTGCGCCGCCTCGTCCTCGGCGGCGATCTGGGCGGCGGCGATCTCGCTGCGGATCTCGTCGACCGAAACCGCCGGCAGCAGCGGCTCGACCACCGCCATCAGCTGCTCCTCCGAGACGACCGCCTCGGCGAGGGTCAACGCGTGCGCCCGCTCGTACGGGCCGCAGACCACCGGCTCCCACTCGTCAGCGTCCCCCAGCGGGCCGAAGGTGATGATCCACGGCAGGTCGAACATCGGCGAGTCGTCCGGCAGGTCGAGTGTCACGAGAGCGCCCACCCGCCCATCATCGTCCCCGCAGAGGGCGCGACGTGCCCGGTTCGCCGGCATCATCGCTTGTTCGGGTGTCACATGATCGACCCCCGGTGCCGCCGGCAGCGCGCGGCCCCCGTCGCTCGGGCACCGCCAGGCCGCCGGCGGCGGAACCGATCACCCTCGTCCGGACCAGCGGCCGGGCGGGCGGTCGGTCACGCGGACGCCTCGCCGGAGGCGAGCGGCGCCCAGCGGGCGGCCCAGACCCGCTCCAGGCGGGCGGCCTCGGCGTCGTCGATGCCGAAGGCGCTCACCGTGAGGTTGACCGTGCCCGGCTCCGGATCGTCCAACGGCCGCTCGGCGGTCGCCGCCAGCAGCCGCCCGTCCGGGTCGACCACGATCCGCTGCCGCGGGCTGTGGAACCACTCGTCGGTCGAGCCGGCCGTGCCCAGCGCCGCCAGCAGCTCCCGGCCGGTCCCGGTGCCGCTCAGGAACACCGTCCGGCGCGCACCCTCCGGCCGGCGCTCCAGCAGGAAGCGCAGCTGGGCGAAGAACGTGCGCCAGCCCTCCGCGATCACCCGCTGCTCGGCGGCCGCCGCGGCGTCGGCCGGGGCCGGCAGCACCGCGCTCAGCCGCGTCCCGTCGCCGTCGGAGTCGAGCCGCAGCTCGGAGCCGTCGGACATGGCGATCCGGTCCGGCGGCGCCGGTTCCGCGTGGTCGACGAAGATGAACCGGATCTCCTCGTCGAGCCCGTCGTACTCCCAGCCGAACCACTGCCGGATCTCCGCCGGCACGGTCAGCGCCGACCAGACCCGCTCCGGTGGTGCCTGCACGCTCGTCTCGACCACGGTGCCGTCCGAGTCGGTCATCGATGCCCTCCTGCCTCGTCAGCCGGTGCGCGCCTCGACCGCGGCCCGGACCAGGGCGACCGCCGTCTCCGGCGCCACACCCAGCCGGGCCGCCTCCGCCGCGTACTCGCCCGCGGCCCGCTGCAACCGGTCCGTCGCATCATCGCGGCCGGGTGCGACAACCGTGCCGTGCCGGCCCCGGGTCTCCACCAACCCCGCCGCCTCCAGCTCCCGGTACGCCCGGGCCACCGTGTTGACGGCCAGGCCGAGGTCCGCGGCGAGCTGGCGTACCGGCGGCAGCCGCGTGCCGACCGGCAGCCGGCCGTCCCCCACCTGCTCCGCGATCCGCGCCCGCACCTGCTCGTACGGCGGCACCGACGAGCGCGGGTCGATCAGGATCCGCACGTGTGCCTCCCTTCCCCCGTTCAGCCGGCCCCACCCGGGGTTCCCGGCTCGATCTCCTCGTCCACGTCCACGTCCACCGGCGCCGGCCCCTCCGCCAGGTCCACCACCCGCCCCCGCTGACTGGTCGCGGCCAGGGCCGCCCCGAAGAGCACGAGCTGGTTGAGCAGGTACAGGTAGAGGAGCAGGCCCACCGCGCCGGCCACGACCGTGTACGCGGGGTTCCGCTCGGTCCGCACCACGTAGTAGCGCCCCACGGTGTTGAGCAGCGTGATGCCGACCGCCACCAGCAGCACCACCGGGCGCAGCCGGTCCCGGCTGATCCGCAGCCGCGGCACCGCCACCAGCAGCAGGGTGGCGAGCACCATGTTCACCAGGACGCTGAGCACCGCGCTGACGGTGGTCAGGCCGAGCGAGCCGGTGCTGCGCAGCAGGAAACGCAGGAGGGCCTCCAGCGCGTCGACGGCGGCCACCGAGACGCCGAGCAGCACGAAGACGATCAGCAGCACGCCCAGGTCGACCAGCCGGCGGACGACCAGGTTGCCCGGTTGCTGGTTGATGCCGTACATGAGCCGCTGCGACGAGCGGATCGCCTCCACCCAGCCGATGCCGGTGAACGCGAGGATCACCAGGCCGACCACCCCGACCGTACCGCTGTCCTCGGCGATCTGCACCGGGTCGAGGAACGGCAGGTTCTCCCGCAGGAAATCGGCCGCCGCCGCGCTGACCTCGTCGTTGTCCTCGAGGATCGCGCCGAAGACGGAGTACGCGACCAGGGCGAGCGCGAACACCGCGAAGAAGCCGTAGTAGGCGATCGCGGCGGCCAGCCGGCCACCGAGCAGGTCGTTGTAGAGCACGCCGGCCCGCCACACGTGGTCGAAGGTGCCGGAGCGACGGCGGGCGGCGTCGATGCGCGCACCGATGGTCGCCTCGACGCGCCCGAACACGTTCACACCGTCATCCTCGCCGATCTCCGGCCCGTGCGGGGTGATCCGAACGCCGCCGTGTCAGCCGCCGAGCCGGAAGTCCCGGCGCGGCTGCCACCGCGCCTGCCCGCTGTGCGAGAAGAGGGTGAACGCCTCCACCTCGAACATCGCCGAGAAGTCGGCCAGGTCCTCGTACACCTTGTCCAGCGCCTCCGGCGCGACGTCCTGCGCGACCGTGACGTGCGGGTGGTACGGGAAGCGGGTCTCGCGGTGCAGCTCCGGCGCGGCGCGGATCGCGGCGGCGAGCAGCTCGCACTCGCTGATCCCGGCGGCCACCGCCACGAACACCACCTGGGTGACCGGCCGGAACGTGCCGGTGCCCCGCAGGTGCAGCGTGAACGGAAGGTGGGCGGCGGCGACCGCGTCCAGGTGCCGTTCGACGGCCGGGAGCGTGACGACCGGGATCTCGGTCGGCCCGAGCAGCGTCACGTGCGCCGGTACGGCCTGCGGGTCACCCGCCTCCACCCGGCGCCGGGTGAGCATGCCGCCCCACGGCTCGGGGATGTCCACGGCGATGCCGATCTGGATGGTGTCGCCGGACGCCGGCACGTCCCGTTGATCCACGCTCCGCGCCACCCCTCCGGCCACCGACTCCACGACCCACTCGTACCGTCGCGCGGCGACGCTACTCGCCGCGCACCGGCGGGAAGAAGCCCACCCGCTCGTACGCGGCCCGCAGCGTCGGCGCCGCCGCGGCCCGCGCCTTCTCCGCTCCGGTGGCGAGCAGCTTGTCCAGCTGGGCGGGGTCGTCCAGGTAGGCCCGGGTGCGTTCCTGGACCGGGCCGACGAACTCGCGGACGACCTCGCCGAGGTCCTTCTTGAGGTCGCCGTAGCCCTTGCCGGCGTACGCGGCGACCAGGTCGTCGATGCTCCGGCCGGAGAGCGCGGCGTAGATGGTGAGGAGATTGGAGATGCCCGGCTTGGTGTCGGCGTCGAAGACGATCTCCCGGCCGGTGTCGGTGACGGCCGAGCGGATCTTCTTGGCCGACCGGGCCGGGTCCTCCAGGAGGTTGACGATGCCGGCCGGCGACGAGGACGACTTCGACATCTTGGCAGTCGGGTCCTGCAGGTCGGTGATCTTCGCGGTGTCCTTGACGATGTGCGGTGCGGGCACCGTGAAGGTCGGCCCGAACAGCGTGTTGAATCGCTGCGCCAGGTCGCGGGAGAGCTCCAGGTGCTGCCGCTGGTCCTCGCCGACCGGCACGGCGTGCGCCTGGTAGAGAAGGATGTCGGCGGCCTGGAGGATCGGGTACGTGAACAGGCCGACACTGGCCCGCTCGTTGCCCTGCTTCTGCGACTTGTCCTTGAACTGGGTCATCCGGCTCGCCTCGCCGAACCCGGTGATGCACCCCAGCACCCACGCCAGCTGGGCGTGCTCGGGCACCTGGGACTGCACGAAGAGCGTGCAGCGCTCCGGGTCCAGACCGACCGCGAGCAACTGCGCGGCCGCCATCCGGGACCGCTGCGGCAACTCCTTCGGGTCGTGCCCGGCGGTGATCGCGTGCAGGTCCACCACGCAGTAGAACGCGTCGTGGGTCTCCTGCAACGCCACCCAGTGCCGTACCGCGCCCAGGTAGTTGCCGAGGTGGAACGAGTCGGCCGTCGGCTGGATGCCGGAGAAGACACGCGGGCGGGCGGGTACGTCGGACATGCCGGCAATTCTGTCAGCAACACCCGGCGTCCGTCATGACGGGCCGGCGGGTCGCGCGTGCCCGGCCGGCGTGGGGGCGGTGACGGCGCGCCGGGGCTCGGGCAGGCGCGCGACGGAGACGGCGACCCGGGCGACGCGGCGCCCGTCGAGCGCGAGCACCCGCAACGACCAGCCGGCACCCGGCTGGTCGTTGGCGGGCCCGCCGCCGGCCGGCTCGGCGGTCACCGGCACCTCGTCGCCGACCACCGGCAACCGGCCCAGCGCCGCCATCACGAACCCGCCGACCGTCTCGTACGGGCCGGTCGGCAGGGTCACCCCGGTGCGTTCGGCGAAGTCGGCGAGGTTCAGCCGGCCGTCCACCATCGCGGGTAGCCCGTAGGTCGTGGGCTCGGGCGGGGTGTCGTACTCGTCGTGGAGCTCACCGACCAGTTCCTCGATCAGGTCCTCGCAGGTGACGATGCCGGCGGTGCCGCCGTACTCGTCGACCACCACCGCGAGGTGGTGCCCCTCGCGGCGCATCTCGGTCAGGGCCGGGAGCACGCGCTTGCTGCCGGGCAGCCGTTTGACCTCCCGGGTCAGCTCGCCGACGGTGGTGCACGGGTCCTGGTCCGGCCGCAGCAGCACGTCGCGCAGGTGCACGAAGCCGACCACGTCGTCGTGGGTGCCGTCGACCACCGGGTAGCGGGTGTGGGTCTCGAGCCGCACCAGCCGTTCCGCCTCGGCGATGGTGAGCGCGGCGGAGAGGAAGACCACCTCGGTGCGCGGCATCATCACCTCGCGGACCAGGCTCGCGCCGGCCACCAGCACCTCGTCGATGATCCGCCGCTCCACCGGGTCCAGCACGGTGGCCGCGGCGACCAGGTCGCGCAGCTCGTCCTCGCTGATCCGTTCCCGACCGGACGCGGGGCTGGCCCCGAGCAGGTCGGTGACCAGCCGGGTCGCGCCCGTGGCGACGCGGACCACGACGCGGGCGACCGCCCGGGCGACGGGCCCGGGTTCGCGGCGGGGCCGCCCCCGCGCTCGACGCCGGAGCCCGGGACCGCCCGCTTCCCGCATGAGAAGGATGGTAGACACCGGGGCCGCGGGAAACGGCCCATGTTCGACTCTGCTCAATCATGAAAGATTATGATGGAATGGCGGAGAGCCCGGGGTGCAGCACGCCCACCGCCGGCAGCCGTAGGGTGATCACCGAACGGCCACCGGCACGGCGGCCAGGCAGGAGGAGACCGACGTGAAACTGCTCGTCACCGGCGGCGCCGGCTTCATCGGCAGCGTGGTGACCCGGATGCTGCTCGACGCCGGCCACGAGGTCGTCGTCCTGGACGACCTCCGGACGGGCCACCGCGAGGCGCTCGCGCCCGAGGCCACGCACGTCGACGTCGCGCTCCACGACGTGGCCCGGGTGCTGACCCCCGACGCGGGCTTCGACGGGGTGCTGCACTTCGCCGCCCTGATCGCCGCCGGCGAGTCGATGGTCAAGCCCGAGCTGTACTGGCACAACAACGTCATCGGCTCGCTCGCCCTGATCGACGCGGTGCGCACCGCCGGAGTGCCGAAGCTGGTCTTCTCCTCCACCGCCGCCGTCTACGGCAACCCGACCGACCTGCCGATCCCGGAGACCGCGGTCACCGCGCCCACCAACACGTACGGGGCCACCAAGCTCACCGTCGACATGGCGCTCACCTCCGAGGCGGCCGGGCACGGCCTCGCCGCCGTCTCGCTGCGCTACTTCAACGTCGCCGGCGCGCACCTCGACGGCGACGTGGCCCTCGGCGAGCGGCACGACCCGGAGACCCACCTCATCCCCATCGCCCTCGACGTGGCCGCCGGCCGGCGGGAGAAGCTCCAGCTCTTCGGCGACGACTACCCCACCGTCGACGGCACCTGCGTCCGCGACTACATCCACGTCGCCGACCTGGCCCGCGCCCACCTGCTGGCGCTCGACGCGGCGGTCCCCGGCCAGCACCGCATCTACAACCTGGGCAACGGCAACGGCTTCACCAACCGCCAGGTGGTCGAGGTGGTCCGTGAGGTCACCGGTCACCCGGTCCCGGTCGAGGTCGCGCCGCGCCGCGAGGGCGACCCCGCCGAGCTGGTCGCCGCCTCCGACCTGGCCCGGGCGGAGCTGGGCTGGGTGCCGGCCAAGCCGACGCTGCACGACATGGTCCACGACGCCTGGGCGTTCTACCGCACCCACGTCCTGGAGGGGGCGTGACCGGCCGGTCCGTCTCGGAAGCCCACGCCGACGCCGACGCCGGCGACGGCACGGCCGGCACGACCACCGGCGTCACCGCCGACGTCGCGGCCCGTGCCACCGCCGGCTTCTGCTCCCGGTACGCCGCCGAGCCGGCGGGCCGCTGGGCGGCTCCCGGCCGGGTCAACCTGATCGGCGAGCACACCGACTACAACGACGGCTACGTGCTCCCCTTCGCGCTGCCGCTGCGTACCGTGGTCGCCGCCGCGGCGCGGGAGGACCAGGGCTGGACGGTCTGGTCGGAGCTCGCCGACCACCCGGTGGAGTTCGGGCCCGAGGCGGTCGACGAGCCGGGCCGGGTGACCGGCTGGGCCGCGTACGTGGCGGGGGTGGTGTGGGCGCTGCGCGACGCCGGGTACGCCGTGCCCGGCGCCCGCCTGGCGATCGCCTCCGACGTGCCGCTCGGCTCCGGGCTCTCCTCCTCGGCGGCCCTGGAGGCCGCCGTGCTGGCGGCCCTCGTCGACCTGGGCGGCCTCGACCTGCCCGCCGAGAAGCAGCCCCGGCTCGCGCAGCGGGCCGAGAACCACTACGTCGGCGCACCGACCGGGATCATGGACCAGTCGGCCGCGGTCCGCTGCCGGGCCGGGCACGCGCTGTTCCTCGACTGCCGCGACGAGTCGGTCGAGCACATCCCGTTCGACCTCGACGAGGCCGGCCTGGCCGTGCTCGTGGTCGACAGCCGGGCGCCGCACCGGCACGCCGACGGGGAGTACGCGTCCCGCCGGCGCTCGTGCGAACGGGCCGCCGCGGCGCTCGGGGTGCCCGCCCTGCGCGACGTGGCCATGGCCGACCTCGACGCCGCACTCGACCGGCTGCCCGACGACGAGACCCGCCGCCGGGTACGCCACGTCGTCACCGAGGACCAGCGGGTGCTCGACACGGTCACGTTGCTGCGTGCCGGTCGGGTCCGCGAGATCGGGCCGCTGCTCACCGCCTCGCACGCGTCCATGCGGGACGACTTCGAGATCACCGTCCCGGAGATCGACACCGCGGTGGAGACCGCCCTCGCCGCCGGGGCGCTGGGTGCCCGGATGACGGGCGGCGGCTTCGGCGGCTGCGTCCTCGCCCTGGTCGACGCCGATCGCGCCGTCGCCGTCGCCGACGCCGTCCGGCACGCGTACGCCGAGCGCGCCTTCACCGCCCCCCACACGACAACCGTCCTCCCCACCACCGGCGCCACCCGCCTGGGGTGAAAGGAAGGGCCCCTTCTTAACGCCTCAGGTAGAGGAGGGGTCCCTTCTTAACATCCGCCTCAGCCCGCCTCGACGATCATGCCGGCGCCGACCGTCCGGTTCGTCGTCTCGTCGATGATCACGAAGCCGCCGGTGGTGCGGTTGCGGCGGTACTCGTCGGCGAGCAGCGGCACCGTCGTCCGCAGCCGGACCCGACCGATCTCGTTGAGCTTCAACTCCCCCGCCGACTCGTCGCGGTGCAGCGAGTTGATGTCCAGCCGGTAGTGCAGACCCCGGACGATCGCCCGCGCCGAGCGGGTCGTGTGCTTGATCGCGTACCTGCCGCCGACCTGGAGCGGGCGGGTCTCGTCCATCCAGCAGACCATCGCCTCGATGTCCTGGGCGACGGCCGGGGCGTTGTTCGGCCGGCAGATCATGTCGCCCCGGGAGATGTCGATCTCGTCGGTCAGGCGTACGGTCACCGACATCGGCGGGAACGCCTCCGCGACCGGCCCGTCAGCGGTCTCCACCGCGGCGATCCGGCTGGTGAAGCCCGACGGCAGCACCATCACCTCGTCGCCCGGCTTGAGCACGCCCGAGGCGACCTGGCCGGCGTACCCCCGGTAGTCCGTGACGGTGGTCGACTGCGGGCGGATCACGTACTGCACCGGGAAGCGCACGTCGACCAGGTTGCGGTCGCTGGCGATGTGCACCCGCTCCAGGTGGTGCAGCAACGACGGCCCGTCGTACCAGGGCATGTTCTCCGAGCGGGAGACGATGTTGTCGCCCTTCAGGGCGGAGATCGGCACCACGGTCAGGTCGGGCACCTCGAGCTTCGCGGCGAACGCGGTGAACTCGTCGGCGATCCGCTCGAACACGTCCTGCGACCAGTCCACCAGGTCCATCTTGTTGACGCAGAGGACCAGGTGCGGCACCCGCAGCAGCGAGCAGAGGAACGCGTGTCGGCGGGACTGCTCGACCAGACCCTTGCGGGCGTCGACCAGGATCAGCGCCAGGTCGGCCGTGGACGCCCCGGTGACCATGTTCCGCGTGTACTGGATGTGCCCGGGGGTGTCGGCGATGATGAACTTCCGCCGCGGGGTGGCGAAGTAGCGGTACGCCACGTCGATGGTGATGCCCTGCTCCCGCTCCGCCCGCAGGCCGTCGGTGAGCAACGCGAGGTTCGTGTACTCGTCGCCCCGGGCCGCGCTGACCGCCTCGACCGCGGCGAGCTGGTCGGTGAAGAGCGACTTGGTGTCGTACAGCAGCCGGCCGATCAGGGTCGACTTGCCGTCGTCCACGCTGCCGGCGGTGGCGAACCGCAGCAGGTCCATCGGGCGGGCGGACGCGTCGGACCCGGCCGGCGCGATCGTCTCGGTGGTCATCAGAAGTAGCCCTCCCGCTTGCGGTCCTCCATCGCGGCCTCACTGACCCGGTCGTCACCGCGGGTCGCGCCACGCTCGGTGATCCGGGTGGCCGCCACCTCCTCGATGACCTTCTCCACCGTGTCGGCGTCCGAGCGGACCGCCGCCGTGCAGGACGCGTCGCCCACCGTCCGGTAGCGCACCCGCGCCTTGAACCGCTCCTCCCCCGCCCGGGGGCGGAAGAACTCGTTGACCGCGTACAGCATCCCGTCGCGTTCGATCACCTCGCGCTCGTGCGCGTAGTAGATCGACGGCAGCTCGATCCGCTCCCGGGCGATGTAGTGCCACACGTCCAGCTCGGTCCAGTTGGACAGCGGGAACACCCGGATCGACTCGCCCGGGTGGTGCCGCCCGTTGTAGAGCGCCCACAGCTCCGGACGCTGGTTCTTCGGATCCCACTGGCCGAACTCGTCGCGGAAGCTGAACACCCGCTCCTTGGCCCGGGCCTTCTCCTCGTCCCGGCGGGCCCCGCCGAAGAGCGCGTCGAAGCGGTGCTTCTCGACCGCGTCCAGCAGCACCGGGGTCTGGATCCGGTTGCGCATCCCGTCGGCGGACTCCCGCACCAGGCCGCTGGTCAGTGCCTCCGGCACGCTCGCCACGACGAGTTGCAGGCCCAACTCCTCGACCCGCCGGTCCCGGTACTCCAGCACCTCGGGGAAGTTGTGCCCGGTGTCGACGTGCATGACCGGGAAGGGGATGTTGGCCGGCGCGAACGCCTTCTGCGCCAGCCGCAGCATGACGATCGAATCCTTGCCGCCGGAGAAGAGCAGCACCGGGCGCTCCATCTCGGCGACCACCTCGCGCATCACGAAGATGCTCTCGGCCTCCAGCGCGTCGAGGTGGGAAACCTGGTACGCGGCCGTGGTGGTCATGACACCGACTCGATTCGCACGCTCATTTCCAGACCTTTCCGGTCGGACATGGGAAGAACAGGCGCTCAGGCTACCCGGAATGCCGCTGCAACGCTGCAAGCAACCGACTGGCGAGATCCTTACGGCAGACCAGCAGGTCCGGCAGCCGCGGGTCGGCCTCGTTGTATTTCAGCGCAGATCCGTCGATCCGGGAAGCGTGCAGTCCGGTGGCCGTCGCCACAGCCACCGGCGCCGCCGAGTCCCACTCGTACTGGCCGCCCGCGTGGATGTACGCGTCCACCTCACCGGTGACCACCGCCGCGATCTTCGCGCCCGCCGATCCCATCGGCACCAGGTGCGCGCCGACCTCCTCGGCCAGGTCGGTCAGGAACACCGGCGGCCGGCTCCGGCTCGCCGCCAGCCGGATCGTCCGCGCGCCACCCGCGGTGGCCGCCTCCAGCGTCATCGGCGGGTACGCCGGTGGGTAGTCCGTCCCCAGCACCCGGTGCTGCGCCGGCAGCCCGACCGCGCCCGCCACGAGCCCGTGCGGGGCGGGCGCGTTCCGCGCCCAGAGCGCCACGTGCACCGCCCAGTCCGAGCGCCCCTCCTCGGCGAACTCGCGGGTGCCGTCCAGCGGATCGATGATCCACACCCGGTCGGCCGTCAGCCGGGACACCGCCCCCTCGCTGACCTCCGCCGCCCACGCCAGCCGTGACCCCTCGTCCTCCTCCGACAGGACCGCGTCACCGGGCCGCCACTTCGCCAGCTCCGTACGGATCAGGTCGTGCGAGACCTTGTCCCCGGCCGACTTCAACGCGCCCGCGTCGGCGAACCCCATCTCGGCCCGCAGACCGAGCAGCGCCTGCCCGGCCCGGCCGGCCAGCCATCGGGCGAACGCCCCGTCGATCATCGGAGGACTGCCCATCACCCTGCTCCCGTCGCCGCACCCACGATCCGCGTCGCCCGAGCGAACCCCGCCAGCCGCCGCGCCACGCCCCAAAGGGCGCAGACTACCCGCCCCGACCCGCACGCCGGCCCCGCGCCGCACGAAAGCCTCGGGGCTATCCGCCGTGGTACAGGTTCTGCGTGGGCTCCACACCCCGGACGATGACCGACTCCACCACGTCCGCGGCCCGGTCCACCAGGAAATCCAGCTCCTTGCGCTCGACCGCGCCGAAATCCGACAGGACGAAGTCCGCCGGATCCTGCCGCCCCGGCGGCCGGCCGATCCCGAACCGCACCCGGACGTACTCCTTCGTGCCCAGCGACTTCGTCATCGACCGCAGGCCGTTGTGCCCGCCCTCGCCACCGCCGCACTTCACCCGCACCTGGCCGTACGCGATGTCCAGCTCGTCGTGGACGGCGATCACCTGCGCCGGCGGCACCTTGTAGAACTGCGCCAGGCTCGCCACCGGCCCGCCCGACAGGTTCATGTACGTCAACGGCTTGACCAGCACCAGCCGCGGGCCGCCGAACCCCAGCCGCCCCTCGGCGACCTCCGCCACCGCCCGCTTGTGCCGCCCGAACTTCGCCCCCACCCGCCCCGCGAGCAGGTCGGCCGCCATGAAACCGACGTTGTGCCGGTTGCCGGCGTACTCCCGACCCGGGTTACCCAGGCCGACCACCAGCCACGGCCCCGTCTCGTCCGTCACCGCCCGTTCCTTCCCGCTCTCGTCCGGCGGACCACCGCCGCTCCTCGCCGCCCCGATACGCCGACAGGCGCCCCCGAGGAACGGGGACGCCTGTCGCTGCGCAGCGGACCGATCAGGCCTCGGCCTTCGCCTCGGCGTTCTCCTCGCCCTCGGCGGCCGGAGCGCCGCCCTCGGCGCCCTCGGAGGACTCGGTCTCTTCGCCGACCTCAGCCTCGGCCTCCTCGGCGGCCTCCTCGACCTCGGGCAGCGTGGCCTCGAGCTGCTCGGCGGTCGGGGCGGCGGTCACCGCGGCGACCGGCAGCTCCGGGTCGGCGGCCAGCTCGACGCCGGCCGGCAGCTCGACGTCGGACGCGGTCACCTGGGTGCCCGCCTCCAGGCCCTCGATGGACGCCTCGAGGTGGTCCGGCACCTTGGTGGCGTCGGCGGTCACCGAGAGGGTGTCGTGGTCGTGCACGATCAGGGTGTCCTTCGCGGCCTCGCCGACCAGCTGGACCGGGACCTCGACGGTGACCTTCTCGCCACGGCGGACGAGCAGCAGGTCGACGTGCTCGAAGGTGTCCTTGATCGGGTCACGCTGGATCGCCTTCGGCAGCGCCAGCACCTGGGTGCCGTCACTCACCTCGATCGCAAAGAGCTGGTTCGCACCGCCCTTGCGGATCGCGGCCGCGAACTCACGCGCCGGGAGCGCGATGTGCTTGGGCTTCTCGCCGTGGCCGTACAGCACGGCGGGCACCTTGCCGGCCCGGCGGGTACGACGGGCACCACCCTTGCCGAACTCGGTACGGGGCTCGGCGCTGATCTTTACCTCGGACACGGGGAAACTCCTGATGCTTCGCTGCTGCGCTTGTCGTCTGGCGGTGCTGGGCGAGGGGCTCGCTGGGGCTCATGCGTCATGAACGACTGCCCGGAGCACCGCGTCGATGACGGCGCTCCGTGCGGTACTGAGTCAGCGGCCCGCAGGGCACCCTCGCCGTGGCAACCGCACCAGTCTACCCGAGCGGATTCTGCCCTCTCCGGCAGTCCCCTCGTCAGCGTTCCCGCCGCCGCGAACGACGGCGGGGAAAGCGCCGTGGTTCAGCTCAAACCACCGAAAAGGGTGGTCACCGAGCCGTCGTCGAACACCTCACGGATCGCCCGCGCCAGCAGCGGCGCGATCGACAGGACGGTGAGCTTGTCGAGCTGCTTCTCCGGCGGCAGCGGCAGCGTGTTGGTCACCACGACCTCGCTGATCGGGCTGTTCTTCAACCGCTCGGTCGCCGGGTCCGACAGCAGCGCGTGGGTGGACGCCACGATGATCTCCGCCGCGCCCGACTCCTGGAGGATGTCGGCCGCCTTCGTGATCGTGCCACCGGTGTCGATCATGTCGTCGACGATCAGGCAGACCCGACCCTCGACCTCGCCGACCACCCGGTTCGCCACCACCTGGTTCGGCTTGGAGGGATCCCGGGTCTTGTGGATGAACGCCAGCGGGCAGCCACCCAGCCGGTCGGTCCACCGCTCGGCCACCCGCACCCGGCCCGAATCCGGCGCCACCACCGTCATCGGCCGACCCGCGTACCGGCGCTCCACGTACTCCGCCAGGACGTCCATCGCGAACAGGTGGTCCACCGGCCCGTCGAAGAAGCCCTGGATCTGGGCGGTGTGCAGGTCGACGGTCAGGATCCGGTTCGCACCCGCCGTCTTCAGCAGGTCCGCGATGAGCCGGGCCGAGATCGGCTCCCGACCCCGGTGCTTCTTGTCCTGCCGCGAGTACGGATAGAACGGCAGGACCACGGTGATCCGCTTGGCCGAACCACGCTTCAGCGCGTCGACCATGATCAGGGTCTCCATGACCCACGTGTTGACCCCGTGCGTCACGGACTGCACCACGAAGGCGTCCGAACCGCGCACCGAGTCCTTGTAGCGTACGAAGATCTCACCGTTGGCGAAGTCGTACGCGTCGGCCGGCGTCGGCGCGACGCCGAGCACCTCACCGATCTCCTTCGCCAACTCCGGAAAGCCCCGCCCGGAGAAGAGCATCAGGCTCTTGCGGTTTTCGGCGACGATGCTGCCCATGGCCCGTCTGCTCCCGTAGGTCGGTGGTGCCCGGCGCGGTGGATGGCGGGCCGGGGACTAGTCGGTTGCAGTATCTCCCGCGCCGGACGCCCCGCCCACCGGCTCGGCATCCCCGTGGATTGCCTCACCTTCACTTGCCGGCAAACCGGGCGCCACCGCACCCTCACCGCCGCGCCGGGCGCGCTCGGCGGCCTCCGCGGCCGCCGTCCCGGCCCGCCGCTTGAGCACCCAGCCCTCGATGTTGCGCTGCCGTGCCCGGGCCACACCCATCGCGCCGGCGGGCACGTCGTCGATGATCACCGAACCGGCCGCCGTGTACGCGCCGTCGCCCACCACGACCGGCGCGACGAACATGTTGTCCGCACCGGTACGGGCGTGACTGCCGATGACCGTGCGGTGCTTGCGCACACCGTCGTAGTTCACGAAGACGGTCGCTGCGCCGATGTTGCTCTGCTCGCCGATCGAGGCGTCCCCGACGTACGTCAGGTGCGGCACCTTCGACCCGGCGCCGATCTCCGAGTTCTTCACCTCGACGAACGTGCCGACCTTGGCCTTCTCCGCCAGCCGCGCCGCCGGCCGCAGGTACGCGTACGGGCCGACACTGGCCCGCGGGCCGACCTCCGCCCCCACCGCGTGGCTGCGCACCACCGTCGCGCCCTGCCCGACCACCGTGTCCACCAGCGTGACGTCCGGCCCGACCACCGCACCGGAGCCGACCACCGTCGCGCCCTGCAGCTGCGTGTTCTGGTCGATCACCGCGTCCCGGTCCAGCGCCACGGTCACGTCGATCCACGTGGTCTCCGGATCGAGCAGGCTGACCCCGCTGCGCATCCAGGCCTCGTTCACCCGGTCGCGCAGCAGCCGCCGCAGCGCGGCCAGCTCGACCCGGTCGTTGCAGCCCAGCGTCTCCACGTGATCCGCCGCCAGGTGCACGGCCACCGGCTCACCGGCCGACCGCAGCAGGCCGAAGACGTCGGTCAGGTACTCCTCGCCCTGGTCGTTGTCCGTGGAGAGCTTGCCGAGCGCGTCCCGCAGCCGCACCACGTCGAACGCGTAGATGCCCGCGTTGATCTCCCGGATCTCCCGCTGGGCGGGGGTGGCGTCCCGCTGCTCCACGATCTGCTGGAGCCGCCCGTCGGCGTCACGCACGATCCGGCCGAGCCCCGTCGGGTCGGGCACCTCCGCGGCGAGCACCGTCGCCGCGGCGCCCTCCCGCTCGTGCGCCTCGACGAGCGCGCCGACCGTCTCCGGGCGCAGCAGCGGCACGTCGCCGTTGATCACCACCACGGTGCCGGCGGCGTCCGGAACGGCGTCCAGCGCGATCCGGACGGCGTGCCCGGTGCCGAGCTGCTCGGCCTGGAGCACGGGCGTGGCCTGCGGGGCGATCTCGGCCAGGTGCGCGCGGACCTGGTCGGCGCCGTGGCCCACCACGACCACCGTGCGGTCCGCGGCGAGCGGTGCGGCCGCGCTCAGCACGTGGCCGACGAGCGTACGGCCGAGCAGCGGGTGCAGCACCTTCGGCAGCGCGGACTTCATCCGCTTTCCCTCACCGGCGGCGAGCACGACGACGGTGCGGAGGTGGGGCTGCTGGGACACGACGTGGGCTCCCGTCGGGACGGCGACAGTCTCGCGGCCATGCTAACCAGACACCGAGGTGTCATTGGCATGACCGCCGCAATGCCGGAAGTGGTAGGAGCTGGGGTGCCTGGACTCGAACCAGGAGCTCAAGGCTCCAAAGGCCTGCGGGTTGCCATTACCCCACACCCCATGGAAATGTCAAGCCTACGGGCCTTCAAAATCGCCCGTACGGCCGGTGATCCGGAACAGCTCAGCGATCATACCCTCGATCCGCCAATACAACGTTCGACTACGTGGCACGTTGATCACCAGACAACCACGATAGTCACTGCCCGTGTTCAGACGGACGGTGGCTGGGTTGTGCTTCTTCAGAGTCGCCCGGCCGAACCGGTCAGGAGGCAGCTTCAACTCTCGCGCCCACCACTCCTCCGCGGCCTGCACGTCCGCTGTCTCGTGAATGCTGACCCGGTATCGCGGAACACCTCGTTCGATGCCACAGACCTCGAGGAAACGTATGAACAGCGCGAGCAGCCCGGGGTCGCTGTTGATGAACTGGACGTGGTCGGCACGCCGCCATGGCTTGGACTTCGCGCCCTCACACCAGTAGATCGCCGCGCCGAGCAGCAGCAAGTCGCGCTCGTCGAGCTGCTCGACCACCCTGGCCGCTCGCGCGTGCTCCGCCGCCTGAGCGGCATCGCGCGCCTCGCGGTGCGCCGCCCACCGGGCGTCCGTCATCGCCTTCGAGTGCGCCTTGCGGCGCGTCCGCGCGGCCTCGTCGTCCTGGACGAGCGGCAGATGCCGGACCCAGAGGTACGCGGTCGACCGGCTCACGCCCAACCGTTCCACGATCTCGGGCACCGGGCACCCGCGGGAACGCAGGGCCACCGCCTCGATCCGGAGGTCGTCCTTGGCGTTGGGCCGGCGGACGCGGGCAGGCACAGGGACGCCGCGCAGCATCTCGTACACCCGGTTGCGCCCGATGCCCGTGCGGGCCCGGATCTCGCGGACGGACAAGCCTTCGACGGCGCGAAGCCGGCGCACTTCAGCGGCGAGCGGATCGGTCATGCCGGCACATTAGAACGGGCGTACGACAAAAGCAGCCATTCATTCGCGACTCTGTCCGGTGCGCGCCCGGCCCGCCCAAGTTACGGTGACGTAAGCGTAGCTCGTGACCTCCGTCCCCTCTGCGAGGTGCCATGTCGACCGCTCTCGTCGAACCCGCCCCGACCGGCCCGAAGCCCCTCACCGACGGCGCCCAGTCCCGCGGCATCCTCATCGCCCTCTGGGTGTTCGTGGTCGTTCCGTTCGTGGCCCTGGTGGCCGCCGTGCCGGTCGCCTGGGGCGGCTGGTTGACCTGGACGGACGTGGCGGTCGCCGGATTCTGGTACGTGGCCTCCGGGCTCGGCATCACGGTCGGCTACCACCGCTACTTCACGCACGGCTCCTTCAAGGCCACGCGGGCGCTGCGGGTCGGCCTCGCCGTCGCGGGTTCGCTGGCGGTGCAGGGCGAGATCATCCAGTGGGTGGCCGACCACCGGCGCCACCACGCCTTCTCCGACCTGGAGGGTGACCCGCACTCGCCGTGGCGGTTCGGCGCCACCGTCCGCGGGTTGACGAAGGGGCTGTTCCACGCCCACGTCGGCTGGCTGTTCAACCGGGAACTGTCCAACCGGAAGCGCTTCGCACCGGATCTCGTCGCCGACCGGGACATCAACCGCGTCGACCGGTCCTTCCCGGCGCTGGTGGCGGTGTCGGTGCTCGGTCCGGCCGTGATGGGCGGGCTGCTCACCTGGTCGTGGCAGGGCGCGATGACCGCGTTCTTCTGGGGCGGCCTGGTGCGCATCGCGCTGCTGCACCACGTCACGTGGTCGATCAACTCGGTCTGCCACGTGTACGGCGAGCGCCCGTTCGCGATGCGCCAGGGCGACCGGGCGGCGAACTTCTGGCCGCTGGCGATTCTGTCCTTCGGCGAGAGCTGGCACAACCTGCACCACGCCGACCCGACCAGCGCCCGGCACGGCGTGCTGCCCGGCCAGGTGGACATCTCGGCCCGGGTGATCTGGCTGTTCGAGAAGCTGGGCGCCGCCCGGGACGTCCGGTGGCCGAAGCCCGAGCGGATCGCGGCCAAGCTGGTGAGGGCGGACACCGAGCGGTAAGTGGTCGGTAGCGCCCGACGTTACCTGGCAGTATGGCCGGGTGACCGGCTCCATCCCACGACAGGGCGTCACCGAGCGCCGACGAGGTGACGACATGACGGATGCCGCGGGCGGCGACGGCACCGCGGGCCGCCGCCGGGCGGTGCCGGCGGCCGGCAAGACCTCCCGCGTACGCATGTCCGCAACGCAGCGGCGCGAGCAGTTGATCTCGATCGCCCGGCAGATCTTCGCCGAGCGCGGGTTCGACGCCACGTCGATCGAGGAGGTGGCGTCGCGGGCCAAGGTCTCCAAGCCGGTGGTGTACGAGCACTTCGGCGGCAAGGAGGGCCTGTACGCGGTGGTCGTGGACCGGGAGGTCCGCAGCCTGCTGGACCGGATCACCACCGCGTTGACCGCCGGCCACCCGCGCGAGCTGCTGGAGCAGGCGGCGTTGACCCTGCTCACGTACATCGAAGAGGAGACCAGCGGGTTCCGGGTGCTGGTCCGGGAGTCGCCGCTGATGTCGGCCACGGGAAACTTCAGCAGTGTGCTGAACGACGTCGCCCACCAGGTGGAGCACATCCTGGGCGCCGAGTTCTCCAGCCGGGGGTACGACCCGAAGCTCGCCGAACTCTACTCACAGGCGCTGGTGGGGATGGTGGCGCTGACCGGCCGGTGGTGGCTGGAGGTACGCAAACCGCGCAAGGAGACGGTGGCCGCACACCTGGTGAACCTGGCCTGGAACGGCCTGTCACACCTGGAGGCGAAGCCGGGCCTGATCACCGTACGGGGGCGGTGAGTCAGGGGCGCGGGGCGCCGATCGGGTGGTTGCGGTGGCGCCGTGCCTCGTCGGCGTGCTCCGGGGGGCCGACCTTGTCGTAGAGGCCCGTCCCGAGCAGGATCAGCCCGAAGATCATCGAGACGATGACGGTCGACATCGAGAAGTTGAGGAAGTTGGCCGAAGTCTGCATCACCGACATCATGAGGATGCTGGTGACGAGGAAGACGATCCCGGCGGTGAGGTTCATGTAGTGGCCCAGGTTGCCGCGCCGGGACGCGCCCACCAGCAGGAAGGCGCCGAAGACGACGGAGACCAGTGAGAACGCGAGGTTGGTACGCAGGCCGAGCACCCAGTCGCCGTTCTGTTCGAAGAGCGGGTCGCCCAGCGTCGACGCGGTGCCCCAGACACCGAAGACCAGGATGTAGAGCCCGATCAGCCCGGAGAGGACCCGGTAGATCGGCCGCGCCGGATGATTGACCGGAAAGTGCGCCATGACCCCTCCACGAGAATGACGACATTCAGGAGGATTGTCACCCGCACGAGCGCCCCACGTACCCCGAATCACCAGCAGGGACGCCAGAGCCGGCACCAACCAACGGATCGCAACCACCTGAGCCCGCACCGACCCATGGACCGCAACCACGTGGAATCCCACCCAACCCGGCGGGTGCGCCCGGACCGGCACCACGACAGGTTCTCGCCGGAGCCCGACCCGCGGAGGGATCAAGCCTGACCGCCCGGAGCGGGTCGGGCTCCGGCGAGAACCCCCACCGCGACCAATGCTCCGGCGAGAACGCCGCAGCCTCAGAGCACCAGCCGAGCCTTCTGCCACGCCTCCTTCTCCTCGTCCGTCCCGACCTTGCCGTACATGCCGACCATGAGGAGGACGAGGCCGACCACCATCAGCACGATGACGGTGGCGACGCTGAAGTTGAAGATGTTCGCCTCGGTCCGGATGAACGCGAGCCCGGCCAGGCTGAGCGCCATGATGACGTACGCCAGCCACTGGTTGATCACCACGTCGAGGTTGCGACCGATGACCGTGCCGGCCAGCACGGCACCGCCGAGCAGCAGGCTGAGCAGCGAGAAGCCGACGTTCGTGCCCTGGCCGATGACGGTGGTGTCGTCCTGGGCGAGGACCTCGTTGCCGGCGCTGGCGATGAGGCCGAGCACGCCGAAGGCGACCAGGTACAGACCGGTCAGCCCGCCGATCGCCCGGTAGATCGGCCGCGCGGGGTGGTTGACGGGGGTGTGCGCCATCTCTGAGTCTCCAACGACGAACGGAAGAGGGTCGCCGGTGATTCTCCCGCATGTCCCGGTGTGACGCCGCACACGGCCCCCGCCGGTCGTGCCGGGGCGACCGTCAGGCGGCGGGGAGCCGGTCGGCCAGGGCCAGCCAGGCCTCCTCGACCTGCTCCCGTTCGGCGCGGACGTCCTTGAGCTGGGCGTCGAGGTCGGCGACCGTGGCGTAGTCGGTGGCGTTGGCGGCGAGCCGGTCGAGCAGGTCCGCCTCCTTCTGCTCCAGCTTGCCGACCTGCCGCTCCAGCTTCGCGAGTTCCTTGCGGGCCTGGCGTACCTCGGCGGCGGACATCCCCTCCGCCGCCGGCGCGGCGGGCGCCCCGGCCGACGACGCGGGCGCGGGGGCCGCCGCCCCCTCGGCGGCCCGGGCCAGGTACTCGTCGACTCCGCCGGGCAGGTGCACCAGCCGGCCGTCGCCGAACATCCCGTACGCGGAGTCGGTCACCCGCTCGATGAGGTACCGGTCGTGGCTGGCCACGACGATCGTGCCGGGCCAGGAGTCGAGCAGGTCCTCGAGGGCGGCCAGGGTGTCGGTGTCGAGGTCGTTGGTGGGCTCGTCGAGCAGGAGGACGTTCGGCTCGCCGGCGAGCAGCCGGAGCATCTGGAGCCGGCGTCGTTCGCCTCCGGAGAGGTCGGAGACGGGGGTCCAGAGCCGCCGGTCGTCGAAGCCGAAGACCTCGGCGAGCTGGGCGGCGGAGATCTCCCGGTCGCCGAGGCGGACGCGCCGGGCGACCTCCTCGACGGCTTCGAGGACGCGCAGGTGGCCGGGGAGTTCGGCGAGTTCCTGGGAGAGGAACGCCGGGCGGACGGTGGAGCCGGCGGCGAACCGGCCGCCGTCGGGGTGGGTGACACCGGCGAGCATCCGCAGCAGGGTGGTCTTGCCGGCGCCGTTGCGGCCGAGGACGGCGATGCGGTCGCCGGGGCCGACCTGCCAGGTGAGGTCGTGCAGGATCTCCTTGGGGCCGGCGTGGAGGCGGACGTGCTCCAGGTCGTACACCTGCTTGCCGAGCCGCGCGGTGGCGAGGCGTTGCAGCGACATGGTGTCGCGCGGCGGCGGAACGTCGGCGATGAGCGTGTTGGCCGCGTCGATGCGGAACTTGGGCTTGGAGGTGCGGGCGGGGGCGCCGCGGCGCAGCCAGGCGATCTCCTTGCGGAGCAGGTTCTGCCGGCGGGCCTCGGTGGCGGCGGCGACCCGCTCGCGTTCGGCGCGGGCGAGGGTCCAGGCGGCGAAGCCGCCCTCGTACGCGCGGACGGCCTGGTCGGCGACCTCCCAGGTGGTGGTGCAGACGGCGTCGAGGAACCACCGGTCGTGGGTGACCACGACGAGCGCGCCCTTGCGGCCGAGGAGGTGCCGGGCCAGCCAGTCGACGCCGCCGACGTCGAGGTGGTTGGTGGGCTCGTCGAGGACGAGCAGGTCGGAGTCGCGGACGAGCAGCGCCGCGAGGGCCACCCGGCGGCGCTCGCCGCCGGACATCGGGCCGACCGGCGCGTCGAGGCCGAGGTGGGGCATGCCGAGGCCGTCGAGGATGGCGCGGACGCCGGCGTCGCCGGCCCACTCGTGCTCGGCCCCCATGCTCTCGCCGAGCCAGGCGGTGCCGAGGACGAGGTCCCGGACGGTGGCGTCCGGCGCCAGTTGGAGAGTCTGCGGGAGCCAGGCCACCCGCAGGTCGCGTCGGTGGGTGACGCGGCCGTCGTCCGGCTCCTCCTGCCGGGTGAGCAGCCGCAGCAGGGTCGACTTGCCGGCGCCGTTGAGGCCGACGACACCGATCCGGTCGGCGTCGTCGAGGCCGAGTGAGACGTCGGTGAGCAGCGGCCCGGCGGCGCCGTAGCCCTTGGACACCCGGTCCAGGTTGACGATGTTGGCCACTATCCCACCTCTCATGATCAAGGCGTCCCGGTGCCGGTGGGCACCTGGGGACGCCTGGCCTCCCAGGGTACGCGGAGCGGCCGGCCCGCCCGCCGCGCCGTGACGCTGACAGCGGTGCTCGCTTTGGGCCGCACCCGTCGAGCGGCGCAGCCGCCGGCCCGACGCAGGTCAACGACCCGACGGACCGGCCCTGTTCCCTCGATCAACTCCAGATCGCCGGCATCGGGGGTCCGGACGCCCGGGAGGCCGCGATGCCGGCGGCATCGAGTCGATCACCGTCCGACGGCGGGTCCGTTTAGACGATCCGGGCGCCGGCGACGGGCCCGTGCGCGGTGCGGGCTTCCCGGCACACCCCGGCGGCGGCCAGCTCGGCGGCGACGCGGACGGCGTGGGCCTCGTCGACGGCGAGGAAGACGCAGGTGGGCCCGGACCCGGAGACGAGGCCGGCGAGCGCGCCCGCCGCCTCGCCCGCCTTGAGCGTGGCGGCCAGGGACGGGCGCAGGGAGAGGGCGGCGTCCTGGAGGTCGTTGCCGAGGGCGGCGGCGAGCACCCGGGGGTCGCGCTGGCGCAGCGCGGCGAGCAGCCCGTCGGTGCTGCCGAGCGGCGGGTTGGCGGTCCCGGCGTCGCGGAGCCGGTCGAGTTCCCGGTACGCGGCGGGGGTGGACAGGCCGCCGTCGGCGATCGCGACCACCCAGTGCCAGGAGGTGGGGCGGGCCAGCACCGGGCTGACCGCCTCGCCCCGGCCGGTGCCGAGCGCGGTGCCGCCATGGATCAGGAACGGCACGTCGGAGCCGAGGTCGGCGGCGATGCCGGCCAACTCGTCGCGGGACAACCCGGTGCCCCACAGCGCGTCGCAGGCGACCAGCGCGGCGGCGGCGTCGGCGCTGCCACCGGCCAGGCCCCCGGCGAGCGGGATGTGCTTGCGCAGGTGCAGCCGGGCGTGCGGGAGGACGCCCGCGTAGCCGGCGAGGGCGTGCGCGGCCCGGATGACCAGGTTGGTGTCGTCCAGGGCCAGCTCACCGGTGCCCTCACCCTCCATGGTCAGGGTGAGGGTGTCGCCGCGCCGGGCGGTCAGCTCGTCGTGGATGGAGATCGCGTGGTAGACGGTGTTCAGCTCGTGGAAGCCGTCGCGGCGCAGCGGCCCGACCCCGAGGTGCAGGTTGACCTTGGCGGGCACCTTCACGCGTACCGGCCCGCTGGCACCGCGCGGCTCGTCGTCGTCCGGTCGCCAGGCCTCGGTCACGGGATCAGGTCCCCGACGTGCGGCCGGATGTCGAACGGCTTGGTCACGATCAGCTCCTCGGCGGAGTCGGCCGGTTGGGGCGGCGTACGCGTTCAGGTGGGCCCGGGGCGGGTCCGGCGCCAGCCTAGCGGGCGGCGGGTGCGGCGGCCGGGGCCGACGCGGCGATGGCGGCGAACTGCTCGACGGTGAGTGACTCCCCGCGTGCGCCCGGGTCCACTCCGGCGGCGGTGAGGGCCTCGGTGGCACGGTCGGCGCCGCCGGCCCAGCCGGCCAGGGCCGCGCGGAGGGTCTTGCGACGCTGCGCGAACGCCGCGTCCACCACGGCGAAGACCCGCTCCCGGGGTACGTCGGGGCGGGGCGGCTCGCGGCGGGTGAAGGCGACGAGGCCGGAGTCGACGTTCGGCACCGGCCAGAACACGTTGGGTGGGACCTTCCCGGCGGCGCGGGCACGGGCGTACCAGGCGAGCTTGACCGACGGAACGCCGTACACCTTGGAGCCGGGACCGGCGACGAGCCGGTCGGCGACCTCCTTCTGCACCATGACGAGGCCGTGCCGCAGGGTGGGCAGTTCGGCGAGCAGGTGCAGCACCACCGGCACGGCGACGTTGTACGGCAGGTTGGCCACCAGGGCGGTCGGTGCCGGCTCGGCGAGGTCGGCGCCGGTGACCCGCAGCGCGTCGGCGTGGTGCACGGTGAGCCGGTCCGCGGCGGGGCCGGCGTACCGGGCGGCGGTCTCCGGCAGCGCGCCGGCCAGCGTGCGATCGATCTCCACGGCGTACACGTGCGCGGCGACGGGCAGCAGCGCGAGGGTGAGGGAGCCGAGTCCGGGTCCGACCTCCAGCGCCACGTCGTCGGGGGCCAGCCCGGCGGTGGTGACGATCCGGCGCACGGTGTTGGGGTCGTGCACGAAGTTCTGGCCGAGCTTCTTGGTTGGCGCCACGCCGAGACGGGCGGCGAGGTCCCGGATCTCCGCCGGGCCGAGGAGACCGGTCACGCCCCGTAGCGTATGCGGGCTGGCCGCGGTGATTGGAAGGGACCCTTCACCTACCGGAGGCGTTAATAAGGGGCCCCTCCTTTCACCACGGTCCGAAGGCGCGGTCACCGGTCGTGGAGATGGCGGCGCACAGGTCGTCCAGGTCCGCGCCCATGGTCGTGGCGAGGGAGCGGACGGTGAGCGGGATCAGGTACGAGGCGTTCGGCCGGCCGCGGTGCGGCATCGGGGTGAGGTACGGCGCGTCGGTCTCCACGAGGATCTGGTCCAGCGGGGTGAGCGCGGCGGCCTCGCGGAGCGCCGCGGAACTGCCGAAGGTGACGGTGCCGGCGAAGCTGAGCAGGTAGCCGCGGCGGACGCACTCGCGGGCGAAGTCCGCGTCGCCGGAGAAGCAGTGCAGCACCACCGTGTCGGGAGCACCCTCCTCGTCGAGGATCCGCAGCACGTCGGCGTGTGCCTCCCGGTCGTGGATGACCAGGGTCTTGCCGTACCGCTTCGCGATGGCGATGTGCGCGCGGAAGCTCTCCTCCTGCGCGGCGCGGCCCTCGTCGCCGGTGCGGTAGAAGTCCATGCCGGTCTCGCCGATGCCGCGTACCCGGTCCCGGGCCGCGAGGGTCTCGATCGCGCGCAGCGCCTCGTCCAGGTCGGACAGGCGGGGCGCCTCGTTGGGGTGCAGTGCGACGGTGGCGACGACCGCCGGGTACTTCTGGGCGACCTCCGCGCCCCACCGGGACGACTCGACGTCGACGCCCACCTGCACCAGCCGGTCGACGCCGACGGCCGCGGCCACCTCGATCGCCCGCGTGACCGGGTCGTCGACCGGGCCGCCGCCGGGCACGCCGGCCTCGCTGACCGTGATGTCGAGGTGGGTGTGGCTGTCCAGCACCGGGCGGGGCAGCGGCTCGGGTGGCGGAGGGAACTCACCGGCGCGCCGGGCGGCCCGATTCCGGCGCGATTCGGTCGGCTCGGTCGTCTGTTCGGTCGGCTCGTTCATCACCCAAAGGATCACACACCGAAGTGGTCCACCCGGCCGCCACCCGATGTTCACCTCGACTACGCCGTACGCGCTTAGCGTCGCCGGGTGAGTGAGCGTCGCGTACGGGAGATGACACCGTGAGCGATCATGTCGGGCGACGCCGACGGGCCGGCAGCCCGGCGCCGCGCGTCGCCGCCGAGCGGAGCGAGGTGACGGCGTGAGCATCACCCCCCAGGCCAGCGGAGCCGCCGGGGAACGGACCGGGCTGCGCGTCGCCTACGGCGGTGCGGTGTACCCCGCCGAGGAGATCGCCCGCGGCGCGGCGTACGAGCTGTTCAGCGCGGACGAGGTGACCGGCTTCGAGTGGGCGCCCCGGCCGGGGTCGGCGCTGCCGTGGCGCCGGTTCGTGCACGCCACCGAGGTGGCGGCGGTCCACGGCGCCCCCGAGCCGGCCGAGGAGCCGGAGGCGCCGCTGCTGGTGCCGCTGCACCGCGAGCGGGGGTGGGCGTCCGTGCACCACCTCTCGCAGCAGCCGCAGGCGGCCGACGACCCGCTGCTCGCGGCGGTGCGGGGGTCCGCGGTGATCCGGCGCGGCACCCGGATGGTGAAGATCCTGTCAGCCCGGCAGCTCGCCGGGTACGTGCGGGGCTGGCTGCCGCACGGCTTCTGCTACCGGGAGTACGACGTCGCGCACCTGCGCACCCCGGCGGCCACGGCGGTGCTGCGCGGCGACGGTGCGGGGACGCAGGACGGCGTCGACATCACGTACGCGCTGCGCTGGCGGGCGGCCGACCCCTCCGACTACGACGTGCCGGTGGGCGTCGAGCACCGGGGGCTGACCGCGCTGGCGCCCCGGGACCGGTTGGGCGCGGCGGTGCTCGGCACCGGGTTCGTGCCCAGCAGCAACCAGTTGGTGCCGGAGTTCATCACCCGGGACTTCGCGGACCTGCCGATGCCGGCGAACGCGACCCTGCTCGCGTACCCGGCGGACGGCAGCGAGGTGGTGCTGTACACGTACCAGGCGGAGCAGCGGGGGTGGCTGCGGATGGTGGGCCCGCAGTGGCGGCACCTGCTGGCCGCGGTGCCGGGTGTGTCGCCGGACCAGGAGTACGTCCCGACCGGGGAGGCGCCCCGCTCCACCCAGTTGGTCGGCAGCTACGGCGGGGGCGACTACGAGGCGGTCGCCGACATGCCCGGCGGCTTCCGGGTGCTGGCGATGACCCGGGCGGCCCGGTATCCGGTCGACTCGGCGGCCCGCCGGGTGCGGTTCGCGCGGTGGCGGGGGGTGCCGTGCCTGGTGCTGCGGGAGGAGGCCGGCTGGTTGCGGATGCGGCTGTGCCGACCGGGCCCGGAGGCGGTCGTGGCGACCGGCGCGCAGTGCCACGAGCGGGGCGTCTACGAGGCGTGGGCGCCGGGCGCCGAGGTGACCGACGACCAGGTGGTGGACCACCCGTACCCGCTCTGAGGTCCCGATCGGGCGTCGGCGCATACCGGATCCCGGGTCGGGAATGCGCGCGGGGACCGATGAGGGTGCACGACCTCGGGGAGAGAGCATGCCGTTCATCACCGTGGGGACGGAGAACTCCGCCCCCATCGACCTGTACTACGAGGACCACGGCTCCGGTCAGCCGGTCGTGCTGATCCACGGGTTCCCGTTCAACGGCGCGACGTGGGAGAAACAGACCGGCCCGCTGCTGGCCGCCGGATACCGGACGATCACGTACGACCGGCGCGGTTTCGGCAACTCGGCGCAGCCGGCGTTCGGGTACGACTACGACACGTTCGCCGCCGACCTGGACGTGCTGATGACGGAGTTGGACCTGCGGAACGCGATCCTGGTGGGTCACTCGATGGGCACCGGCGAGGTGACCCGCTACCTGGGCGCGTACGGCTCGGACCGGGTCGAGCGGGCGGTGTTGCTCGCACCGTTGGCGCCGTTCCTGTTGCAGACCGCCGACAATCCGGAGGGCGTCGAGAAGAGCCTGTTCGAGGGCTTCCAGAAGGCGATCATCGAGGACCGGTTCGCGTACCTGACCCAGTTCTGCAACGCGTTCTTCAACTACCAGGAGAACAAGGGGAAGCTGGTCAGCGAGGAGGCGTTCCGGGGGCACTGGGAGATCGGCGCGCGGGCCTCGGCGAAGGGCACCCACGACTGCGTGGACGCCTGGCAGACCGACTTCCGCGGTGACCTGCCGAACATCGACGTGCCGGTGCTGATCGTCCAGGGTGACAAGGATGCCGTGCTGCCGTACCCGAAGACCGGTGCGCGACTCCAGCCGATGCTGCCGGGCAGCCAGTTGGTCACGCTGAAGGGCGCCCCGCACGGCACCCCGTGGACCAACGCGCCCGAGGTGAACCGGGCGATCATGGAGTTCATCGGCGCGCCGACGATGGCCCGCGCCTGAGCGGGCGCGCGACGCGGCGGGCGTGCGCAGACCGCGGCCCGCGTCGAAGGCCCCGGGGCTCACGAGGCCCCGGGGCCGTGGCGGGTCAGCCGCCCAGCCGGGCCAACTCCTCGTCGACGATCGACGGGTCGAGCTTGCGGAACACCGGCTTGGGCGCGGCGAGCGGGCGGCCCACCTCCAGCGGCACCGACTCCCAGCGCGCGCCGACCGTGTAGTCACCGGTCAGCACCGGGTACGCCGGCCCGCCGTCGAGGTCCTCGACCTCCTCGATCACCGGCATCGGAGCGTGCACGCCGGCGCCGCCCAGTAGCTCGTGGATCTTCTGCGCCGAGTGCGGCAGGAACGGGGTGAGCAGCGTGTTCGCGTCGCTGACCACCTGGAGGGCGACGTGCAGGATGGTGCCCATGCGGGGCTTGTCGGCCTCGTCCTTGAGCTTCCACGGCGCCTGCTCGGACAGGTAGCGGTTGGCCTCGGCGACCACCTTCATCGCCTCGCCGATGGCCTGCTTCTGCCGGTGCTTGCCGATCAGCTCGCCGACCGTCGCGAAGCCGCCGCGGGCCACCGCGAGCAGCGCCTCGTCGGCCTCGGTGAGCCCGGCCGGGTCGACCGGCGGGATCGCGCCGAAGTTCTTCGCGGCCATCGAGACGGACCGGTTGACCAGGTTGCCCCACCCGGCGACGAGCTCGTCATTGTTGCGGCGGAGGAACTCGGCCCAGGTGAAGTCGGTGTCGTTGCTCTCCGGGCCGGCGACGGCGATGAAGTAACGCAGCGCGTCGGCGTCGTACCGGTCGAGGAAGTCCCGGACGTAGATGACCACCTTGCGCGACGAGGAGAACTTTCGCCCCTCCATGGTCAGGAACTCACTGGAGACCACCTCGGTCGGCAGGTTCAGCCGGCCCAGCTCGCCGGGCTGCCCGTCGCGCGCGCCCTCACCGGAGTAGCCGGACAGCAGCGCGGGCCAGATCACCGAGTGGAAGACGATGTTGTCCTTGCCCATGAAGTAGTAGCCCCGGGCGTCCTTGCCCTCCCCGTCGGCGGACCACCACCTGCGCCACGCTTCCGGGTCGCCGGACCGGCGGGCCCACTCGATCGAGGCGGACAGGTAGCCGATCACCGCGTCGAACCAGACGTAGATGCGCTTGTCCGGCCGGTCCCGCCAGCCGTCGAGCGGGATCGGGACGCCCCATTCGAGGTCGCGGGTGATGGCCCGGGGCTGGAGGTCGTCGAGCAGGTTCTTCGAGAAGCGCAGCACGTTGGGCCGCCAGCCCTCGCGGGTGTCCAGCCACTGCCGCAGCGCCTCGGCCAGGGCCGGCAGGTCCAGGAAGAAGTGCTCGGTCTCGACGAACTTCGGCGTCTCCCCGTTGATCTTCGACCGGGGGTTGATCAGGTCGATCGGGTCGAGCTGGTTGCCGCAGTTGTCGCACTGGTCGCCGCGGGCGCTCTCGTAGCCGCAGATCGGGCAGGTGCCCTCGATGTAGCGGTCGGGCAGCGTCCGGCCGGTGGACGGCGAGATCGCGCCCATGGTGGTCTTCGGCACGATGTAGCCGTTGCGGTGCATCCCCTCGAACAGCTGCTGCACCACCGCGTAGTGGTTGCGGGTGGTGGTGCGGGTGAACAGGTCGTACGACAGGCCGAGGCCGTGCAGGTCCTCGACGATCACCCGGTTGTAGCGGTCGGCGAGCTCGCGGGGGGTGACCTGCTCGGCGTCGGCCTGCACCTGGATCGGCGTGCCGTGCTCGTCGGTGCCGGAGACCATGAGCACGTCGTGGCCGGCCATGCGCATGTACCGGGCGAAGACGTCGGAGGGAACGCCGAAACCGGAGACATGGCCGATGTGGCGCGGGCCGTTGGCGTAGGGCCAGGCAACCGCGGCGAGAACGTGACTCATGACCAGCAAGCCTAGTGACCCGCGCCGGACGGCTGCGAACCAATAGGGCGCGAGTCGGTCACCCGGTGCGCGGGCCGCCGGCGACCGGCCGGTCGGCGGGCCGGTCCGGCGACCCCGACGGGGCAGCCCGTCCGATTTGTCGCCGACACGCGGTCCGACGTGCCGGGCCGGATGCACGCAGCGGTGTGCAATGGACACCGTGAGTGGCAGACGAGCCGACGAGCGTCCGTCCGGCCCGCCGGCCGGCGGCCGCCACGACCCCGCCGGACCGCCACGCGGGAACGCCGTGGCGCCGCACCCGCGGCCGGTCCCTTCCGCACCGCCGGAGGCAGAGCCGGCCGTCGAGGTCGAGCCGACCACCGGGGCGCCGGTCGACGCCCTGCCCCGCCGGGTCCCGGTCCGTCAGCCCCGCCGACTGCGCCGTGGTCGTTCCCGGGCCGGGGGTACGCCGGACGGCGACGAGGCGTGGGCGCCGATCGAGGAGGTGCACTGGGACGGCACGCCGGTCAAGACGGAACCGGAGCCCGAGCGCACCCGGTCGGCCCGGTTCGAGTGGTGGCGGCGACGGGTCCGCCGGTCCGCGTACCCGCCCGACCCGCTGCCCGGGCTGGCCACACTGGTTGCCCTCAGCCTGGTGGCGGCGTTCTTCGCCTGGGTGAGCGCGGCCCCGCTGTGGATCGCCGTCGGGCACTCCACGGCCGGCCGCGTGGTGATCGACGACTGCACCGGCGGCGGGCTCACCCAGCGCTGTCGGGGCAACTTCCTCGCCACCGAGGCCCGGTGGGTCGCGCACGGGGTGACGGTGAGCGGCGTGCCGGCGGAGCGGGCTACGCCCGGCAGTTGGGTGGCGGCCCGGATGACCGGCCCGGACGCCAGCACCGCGTACGTCGACGGCGGGGCCGCCGGGCACCTGCGCTGGCTGCTCGGCCTGCTGACGGTGGTGGGCTGCGGCGCCGGGATCGCCCGCTGGGCCGGGGCCACCCGGCTGGCCGACCGCCGCGCCCGCCGCTGGGCGATCGCCGCCTCGGCCGCCGGGCCGTTCCTCATCACGGTCGGCTTCCTCGCCGCCGCCTGGTGAGGTGCGAGGAAGGGCCCCCTGTTAACGCCTGGTGCACTGAAAGGGTCCCTTCCTTGCACCTCAGCGGTGGACCACGTCGTAGACCTCGCGGCGGCGCAGGCCGTACTCGGCGGCGACCTCGGTGACCGCGTCGCGGCGGGACCTGCCGGCCGCCTCCCGCTCGGCGACCGCGGCGCGCAGCGTGTCGTCGTCCGGCCGCTCGGCGGCGACCGGCGGCGCACCGGCCACCACCAGCGTGATCTCGCCGCGGGGCTCCCCCTCGGCGGCCCACTCGGCCAACTGGCCCAGCGGGCGTCGGAGCACCTCCTCGTACGTCTTGGTCAGTTCGCGGCACAGCGCGGCCGGCCGGTCGGCCCCGAACGCGGCGGCGAAATCGGCGAGAGCGCCGGTGATCCGGTGCGGCGCCTCGAAGAAGACCAGGGTCCGCTCCTCGGTGGCGAGCGCGCGGAGCCGGGACCGCCGGGCGGCGGGGGTACGCGGCAGGAAGCCCTCGAAGCAGAACCGGTCGCTGGGCAGCCCGGAGAGGGCCAGCGCCGTGGTGACCGCGCTGGGACCGGGTGCGGCGGTGACCGGAACCCCGGCGTCCAGCGCCGCCCGGACCAGCCGGTACCCCGGGTCCGACACGCTCGGCATGCCCCCGTCGGTCACGAGGGCGACCACGTACCCGGCGGCGAGCACGTCGACCAGTTCCGGCGTACGCCGCTCCTCGTTGCCCTCGAAGTACGAGACGATCCGCCCGGGCACGGTCACGTCCAGGTCTCGGGCGAGTCGGGTGAGCCGCCGGGTGTCCTCGGCGGCCACCACGTCGGCGGCGGCGAGCACCTCGCGGAAGCGCGCGGACGCGTCGGCCGGGTTCCCGAGCGGCGCGCCGAGGAGGATCAGGCGTCCGGGATCGGACATTTCTCCCACGAATGGTGCTCCTTCATCGACGGCGGTAGGGATTGTGGAGAGGACGGCCGCCACCGGCCACCTTGGCAGCCTACGATCGCGGGGTGACTCAGGCGTCGACAGCGCACCCCGCCGGCCAAGCCGAGCCGGAGCACGCGGTTCCCGAGGACCGGGACCGGCCTCCCGGCGACCGCAGCGGCGGCCTCTCCGGTGTGGTCCGGCGCCGGCTCGCCACCGTCGACGCCCACCTCGACGGGCGGTCCTGGCTGGCGACCGCGGTGATCGTCGCGATCGCGGCGATCCTGCGTTTCCTCAATCTCAGCCACCCGCCGGGCAAGGTCTTCGACGAGGTCTACTACGCCCGCGACGCGTGGGGGCTGGTCGACAAGGGCGTCGAGTGGAACTACAAGGACGGCGGCCCGTCGTACGTGGTCCACCCGCCGCTGGGCAAGTGGCTGATCGGGCTCGGCGAGTGGGCCTTCGGGTACTCCGACGCCGAGCACGGCGTCTCGGCCGCCGGCCACCTGGTCACCACCGCCCCGGAGTTCGCCTGGCGGTTCTCGGCGGCGCTGGTCGGGACGCTGTCCGTGCTGCTGCTGGTACGGATCGCGCGGCGACTGTTCCGGTCGACCGTGCTGGCCTGCGCCGCCGGCCTGCTGCTCGCCCTCGACGGGTTCCACCTGGTGCTGTCGCGCACCGCGCTGCTCGACATCTTCCTGCTCTTCTTCGTGCTGGCCACCTTCGGCGCGCTGGTGCTCGACCGGGACGCCCGCCGGCGGCGCTGGGCCCGGGCGCTGGAGGCCGGGCTCGACCCGAGCCGGCCCGGTCGCGCCGGCCGGCCCCCGGGTGGCTGGCGGAACTGGCCGTGGTGGCGGCTGGCGGCCGGGGTGCTGTTCGGCTGCGCCTGCGCCGTGAAGTGGAGCGCCCTGTACTTCCTGCCGGCGTTCGCGCTCCTGGTGATCCTCTGGGAGGTCGGTGTCCGCCGCTCCGCCGGCGCACGGCGGCCCTGGCGGGACACCGTGCTGGACGAGGCACCCTGGCTGGTGCTGGCCGGGCTGCTGATGGTGGTCACCTACGTGGCCACCTGGTCCGGCTGGCTGCTGGGCGACGAGGGCTACTACCGGGTGGTCGACGCGCAGCGGTGGCCGAACGCCCCGCTGAGCGACACCCCGGTGATCGGGGCGCTCGCCAACCTGATCGAGTACCACAAGGCCGCGTACGGCTTCCACGCCCAGCTGGACGACCCCCACAAGTACCAGTCGTGGCCGTGGCAGTGGCTGCTGCTGGGCCGGCCGGTCGCCTTCTACTGGTCCGGTGACGGGTCCTGCGGGGCGGCGAGCTGCGCCTCCGAGGTCCTGCTGCTCGGCACTCCCCTGCTCTGGTGGTCGTTCCTGCCGGCCCTGGTCGCGCTGGCCTGGCTGGGTCTGGCCCGGCGGGACTGGCGTGCCGGGGCGATCCTGCTCTGCGTGGCCGCCGGTCTGCTGCCGTGGTTCTGGTTCGCCGTCGACGGCGGGCGCACGATGTTCTCCTTCTACACCGCGCCGACGCTGCCGTTCCTGGTGCTGGCGGTGACGTACGTGCTGGGCGCGATCGTCGGCCCGCCGGACCCGCCCGGGGACGCCGCGGCACGGGAGGCCAGCCGCGACCGCCGGCTCGTCGGCGGGGTCATCGTCGGGGCGTACGTGCTGCTGGTCGCGCTCTGCTTCGCGTACTTCCATCCGCTCTTCGTCGGCGAGACGATCCCGTACGCCGACTGGTCCGACCGGATGTGGCTGGACGGCCGCTGGATTTGATCTGCGTCGGTGTCGTGGCGGCGGCCGGCTGCCGCCACGACACCGACGGCCGGATGACGGAAAGGGCCCGCACGCAGCGCGTGCGGGCCCTTTCCACATAGATGCGCGCCCCGATCGCCTGCCACGGGGGAAGCGGGCGATTGGAGCGCGCAGTGAGAGCTTAACCAGCCCGGAGCAGCGGCACAACGGGTCGACTCGGGTCAGATTTCCGACCGGAGCCACGCCGGACAGTTGGTTTACATCCGACAGCTGACGGTCCGTCAGCCAATGGGGACGTTACGAGACGGTTAACGGTAGACCGGCGTGAATCGGACCGATCGGCCGAGGTGCAGCGGATTCCCGCAGCGTATCGACGGATTTAACATCCTCGTCATCCCCCGTGGGGTCCACCGGCACCCGGCACGACTGCACTGTCGGCCGACCCCCCGACCGATCGGATGAGTACGCGATGACCCGCACCCTCCGCTGGTTCGGTGGCCTCCTGGCCGCCGCCACTCTCTCGACCCTCGGCCTCGCCGCCCCGGCGCGCGCGGCGACGATCTCGGTGCCGCTGCGCACCCTCGTCGCCGACCTGCCCGTCGCCTCCGAGGTGCGCACCGGATACTCCCGTGACCTGTTCCCGCACTGGATCGACGCCGACGGGGACGGCTGCAACACCCGGTACGAGGTGCTGATCGCCGAGGCCACCACCAAGCCCTCGGTCGGCTCCGGCTGCTACCTCTCCGGCGGTCGCTGGTACTCCTACTACGACGCCGCCTACTGGACCAACCCGTCCGACCTCGACATCGACCACCTGGTGCCGCTCGCCGAGGCGTGGGACTCGGGGGCCCGCAACTGGACCACCTCCCGCCGGCAGTCGTTCGCCAACGACCTCGGCGACGCCCGCTCGCTGGTGGCGGTGACCGACAACGTCAACCAGGCCAAGGGTGACCAGGACCCGGCGACCTGGCTGCCGACGTACGAGCGGTGCCGCTACGTCCGCGAGTGGGCGGCGGTGAAGACCCGCTGGCGGCTGACCGTGGACAGCGGCGAGAAGAACACGCTGACCAGCGTTGCCAACTCCTGCTCGAACGTTACGGTCACCGTGACCCACGCGTACTGACCGAGAGGGGCGAGGCGGATGAGCCCGCTGGAGCGCGTACGCGCAATCTGCCTCGCCCTGCCCGAGGTCACCGAGCGGCCCAGCCACGGCTCGCCGACCTGGTTCGTCCGGGGAAAGAGCGTCTTCGTCACGCTGCACGCCGACGGCCACCACGCCAACGACTTCCCGCACCTGTGGTGCGCCGCCCCGCCGGGCGCCCAGGAGGCCCTGACCGCCGCCGAGCCCGGCCGCTTCTTCCGGCCGCCCTATGTGGGCGGTCGCGGTTGGCTCGGCGTACGCCTGGACGGGCCGGTAGACTGGCCGGAGATCGCCGAGCTGTGCGAGGACGCGTACCGGGTGATCGCCCCACGCCGCCTCGTCGCCCTGCTCGACGGCGGCGCGACCGACCGGCGGTGAACGGGTGACCGTCGGGCGCTGAGCACGCCGGCGTCGCCCGCTCCGGCGTCACCGCCGTGGGGGCGCGATCAGCTGGTCCTGGGTTGCCGGGGCAGCCAGCCGATGAACCGCTCCTGCAGCGACGCACCGGCCGGCGACGGCAGATCCTGGGTGGCGGCGGCGAGGCAGGACCCGAGGTAGACGGTGAGCATGGCGCGATCCAGCCGGTACTCCCGCAGCAGGAGGTCGCGCTTCGGCTCGCACGGCCAGTCGGCGCCACAGGTCCCGCAGGTCCACTCCGGGGCAGACGGGGCATGTTCTCCCGTCGTGGACAACGGGGGTTCCGCAGCACCGGTCATCGCGCTACCTCTCGCAGCTCGCACCTCGACCCGGTTCAGGCCAGTCACGGTCGACAGTGGATGGCCACCGGGGTGTCGGCCCTACAGCGTCGTGAAACGCCCAGACGTTACATGACTGCGGTACGTTGATCGACCATGGTCGTCGACACGCTGACGGTGCACCGGGCACCTGCCGGGCGGGCACCCGTCGCGTCGTACCCCTCGAGGAACCCGGATGCGTGACCTGGTTCCACCGGCGGTCGCGGTCGTGGTGGCCGACCTCGCGGACTGGACGGGCGCCCTGCTGCCGGCCGAGCTGGCCTGCCTCGGCGAACGGGCGGTGGAGAGCCGGCGGCGTGACTTCACCGCCGGCCGGGTCTGCGCCCGGCGCGCCATCGCCGCGCTGGGCCTGCCGCCGATCGCGGTGCCGGCCGCCGCCGACCGCGCGCCGGTCTGGCCGGCCGGGGTGGTCGGCGCGATCACCCACACCCGCGGCTACTGCGCCGCCGCGGTGGCCCGCGCCGCGGAGGTCCGGTCCGTCGGCCTCGACGCCGAGCAGCACAAGGACCTCAACCCGGGGGTACGCCGGGCGATCCTCCTCGGCGAGGAGGAGGACCACCTGGCGCGGCTGCCGGGGGGTGTTTCCTGGCCGGCGGTCGTGTTCAGCGCCAAGGAGACGGTCTACAAGGTGTGGAACCCGATGGTCGGCACCTGGCTGGACTTCCACGACGCGCACGTGCAGCTCGACCCGGAGGCCGGGACGTTCACCGCCCGCATCGCCCCCGCCCGGGTGGCCGCCGCCCCGGTGGCCGACCCGCCGACCGTCATCACCGGCCGCTTCGCCGTCGAGCCGGCGCTGGTGCGTACCGCAGCCGTCCTCCTTCCGGAGTAACCGCCCCTTCACCCGGTGTGGGCGACGGCGACGGCGACCGGGCCGACGCGGAGGACGCCGTCGTCCAGGGGTGTGCAGCGGACGCCGCCCCGGCGGCGCAGCGCCCGGAACGCGCCCGCGCCGATCGCGACGTCCATCCACGCGCAGGGATTCGCCGGCCGGTTCACCTGGAGCCGGACCGGCCCGTCACCCGAGTCGAGGGTGAGCACCGAGCCGACCAGGTCGTCCACCGCGATGCCGGCGGTGAGGATGTTCCGCCGTACCTGCACCAGGTCGGCGCCCGGCGGCAGCGACTCCCGGGCGATCACCGTGACGCTCGCGTTGCGGTGCGCCGGCTTGCCGAAGTAGCGATCACCCACGATGCCCAGGCCGGCCCGGAGGTGCACCTCGTCGACGAGTTCGCCGGGCGGCGCGGGCGCCGCGCCGTCCGCCGGCCGGCCCACGTAGCGGTGCACGGGTGACGCCAGCAACTGGACGATCTCGGGCACGCCGTCGAGTCTACGAAGGGATCCCGGCACGGCCTCGGCGTTCGGCTGGAAGGCCCCCTCCGGGTCGTCGAGGCACCGACGTCACCACCTCGCGTACCGGGTGCGCCGGGACGGACGAGGCCAGCCCGTTTCACCTCCCCGCTGACGGGGACGCCTACCACAGGGCGGGGAACTACCCTGTCCGCCGCGCCGACAGGGGAGGCGACATGAGCGTGGAGCGGGCGACCGACAACATCGAGCAACTCGCCGGCCCGGCTCGGGCCCGGATGGGCGACTTGAACCGGAACGAGCGGTCCGAGGCGGAACGGGTACGGAAACACGACGAGATCCACGGTCAGCGGCCCGGCGAGCACGTCCAGGAGGACGCCCGGGACACCCCGGACAACTTCACCACCTGATCGCTTTCTTTCTCTGGGAAGGCCGCCTCCGTGCGCGGGGGCGGCCTTCGGTCCTGACGTGGCGGCATGTGTGGACGTTTCAGGAGGCGCCCGGTTGGGGCAGATATTCGTGACCGACCATGCAGACCAGGGAGGCCACGACCATGGCTAAGGGCGACATCGACACGTACCCGCAGGACGGCCAGTGGAAGAACCGCCCCGAGGGCAACCAGCGCGCCAGCAGCGTGCACGACACCAAGGCGGAAGCGGAGGCCACCGGCCGGGAGATGGCCAAGCAGCGCGACGCCGAGCACGTGATCAAGAAGCAGGACGGCACGATCGGCGAGAAGAACACGTACCCGCGCAGCCGCGACCCCCGAGAGATCCCCGGCTGAGCCGCGCACGTACGGCAGAGGCCGTCTACCCGTGGGGAAGGCGGCCTCTGCGGTACGGGGTGGGTGTCGGTGGCTCCTGCGAAGATCCGGACATGAGCACGACCGCCTCGGACTACACGTGGTTTTCCGACCGCTTCCCCGGCCTGCTGGAGGCCTACTGCCTGACCCTGGTCAAGGGTCTGACCCCCACTGGGCTGCTGGACCGGCTGGGCGCGCGGGAGGAGTGCCGCGTGACCGGTGCCGAGAACCTGATCGAGCCGGCGTACGAGGCATGGGAGGAGCACCAGGCTGACCGGCTGTTCGTCGGCGCGACCGCGTTCGGCGACTGGGCGCTCGCCGTCGAACCCAACGGCTACCTCGGCACCCTCGACGAGGTGATCGTCCCGCTGTCGAAGGGCACCCGGCTCGTGTCCCACTTCCGCAACGTCAACGCCGTCGACCACTTCTTCTGGCTGGACGACGGGGACCTGCGGCTGCATTTCGAGCCGCTGTTTCCCGCCGGCCGGGACGGCAGCGACCCCGACGGCCTGGTGGACGTGATGCGGCAGGTCGGTTTCGACCTCAGCGAGGACGACGACGCCAGCTACGAGCTCCACATCGAGGCGGCGTTCGCCCTCGCGGAACACCTCACCGGCGTCCGGCTGACTCCGGAGCTCCTCCAGTCAGCGACATTCGTGTGCGGCGCCGCTGCCGTACCGGGCAGGTACTGATCGCGGCTCGCCCGCCCGGCTCCACCTGAGACGCCGCCGTGCCGGGACTCGTAGCAGGGGCTGCTCTACCGCCGCTGCACAGGATCGAAAAAGGCCGTCTCCCACCACGGGAAACGGCCTTTGAGCTGGGTGGAGCTGAGGGGATTTGAACCCCTGACCCCCTCGATGCGAACGAGGTGCGCTACCGGTCTGCGCCACAGCCCCTCCGCCGGCGTGCCGGCGTCGGTCCCACCCGGCATTCACCGGGCGGGCCGGCGACAAGGCTAACAGGTCACCGACCCTCCCCGCGAATCACCCCCGGCGCGCCGGGGTCACACCAAGATCCACACGACTTCCGGGAAGTTGCGGCATCCAGCGGACTCGGACACCGCACCTTCCCGGAAGTTGCGCGCTCACCCCGACCGCGACACCCCGATCTCCCGGACGTTGCGCGCTCACCGCGGCCGGCCACCCGGCGGTCAGGCCGAGTGGGTGCCGCGGCCGGACTGGTAGGGGCGGCCGCGGAGGCCGCCCGTGCGCCGGTAGGAGACCGTGCCGCCGTTCGCCACCGCCGGCAGGTCGGCCGGCCGGTCCAGGCCCATCGCCGTACGCCGGACGGCCTCCCGCTGGGCCGCCAGCCGGCGCTGCGCCTCCCGGCGGGCCGCCGCCCGGCGGGCCTGCTCGCGACGGACCTCGGCCTGCCGGGCGGCCAGCCAGGCGGCCTCGCGGGCCTGCGCGCGCCGGCGCCGCTGGTCGGCGAGCGCGCGGGAGCGGAGGTGTACGACGTACACGATGAGGAGCGTGCCGGTGACCGCGAAGCCGATCCAGAAGCCGGGGCCCACGACCAGCACGCCGACCAACTCGACCGTGTTGAGCAGCAGCAGCGCGGCGAGCACCCGGCGGCGCCGGTAGACGGCCGGGGTGTGGTGGCGGTGGCGGGGTGGGCGACGGCGGGCGGCCCCGGAGCCGCGACCGGCCGGCGGGACCGTCCGCAGCCGGTCCGACCGACGGGACGGGCCGGGCGGGGCGGAGACGGGTGCGGAGCGGCCCCCCGAACCAGTCCCCTCACTCAGCGTGACGATGAGGGTACGCGGAGGGTTCACCGGGCGGCGACCCGGGACAGTACGACGCCGTCGGCGGCGCTGGAGCACCCGCGCCGTCGACTGCGCCCGCTCCGCCGCCAGCCGCTCGGTGGCGTCGTACCGGCGGACCAGCGCCGGCGCGAGGGCGAGCAGGCCGGCGGCGGCGAGGACGGCGAGGAGCACCGAGGTCGGCACCCTCACCCCTCCCGTCACCGAGTTCGGAGCAACCGCCACCCGACCGCAGGATCTTTCACCGATCAGCCTCGGGGGCGAGGATCGTACGGGCGGGCCGCGCTTGCCGCAGCTTGCAGTTACCTGAGGTTACGGGCGGTCGTGCCTGATGGTGACACGCCGCGCCGATCGTCACGGGTGGGACGGTTCACCCGGTTGCGGCGCGCAGCCGCTGCCAGCGGGCCAGCAACCCGCCCTCGGCGGCGACCTCCTCGCTGGTCATCGCGTACCCGATGTGGTCACGCCACGCACCGTCGATGTGCATGTAGCGCACGTGGTACGCCTCCTCGCGGAACCCCAGCTTCTCGACCACCCGGCGGGACGGCCGGTTCTCCGGGCGGATGTTGACCTCGACCCGGTGCAGCCCGCCGGGGCCGAACGCGTGGTCGACGGCGAGGGCCAGCGCGGTCGGGACGACGCCACGGCCGGCCACCCGGGAGTCCACCCAGTAGCCGGCGTAGCCGGAGCAGAACGCCCGGCGCACGATGCTGCCGATGTTGAGATGCCCGACGAGGTTCTCCCGGCCGCTTTCGCGCAGGCAGACCGCGAACGGCATGCTCTCGCCGAGGCGGGCGGAGCGGCGCTGGTCGCGGTGAACCCAGCGGAAGGCGGCGGGCGAGTTCAGCTCGTGCCAGCTGCCGGGCAGGGACGACTCCCAGGGCGCCAGCCAGGCCTCGTTGGCTCGGCGTACCTCCGACCAGGGTGCGGCGTCGGAGCGCCGGTACGGTCTCAGCAGCACCGGACCGTCCGCGAGTACGACCGGCCAGCCGGGCGTACGGCGTCCCAGAAGGCTCACCCGGCCGATCCTCCGCCGGGGACGCGGCCCAGGGCAAGCAGACTCATCGACGTCGGTCCAACAGAAGCACGTCCACCGTGGACCCGGCGGCGGCGGTGGTGACCCGCTCGCCGAGCACCATCAGGCCGTTCGCCTCGGCCAGCCCGGAGAGCGTCAGCGGCCCGCCGCGCAGCGGCTGGACCGTGTAGCCGCCGCCGCGCCGCTCGGCGACGTGCGCCGGGCGGAACTCGCGCAGCCCGGCCGGGGAGGAGATGGTCTCCAGCAGGTGCGCCCGGACGCTGGGCCGGAACACCGGCTCCGCTCCGGCGAGCAGGTTGATCGCGGGCCGGGCCAGCACCTCGAAGCCGATCAGCGCGGCACCCGGCTCGCCGGGCAGGCAGACCACCGGCACCTCCTCGGGGCCGACCGTGCCGAAGCCGAGGGCGGTGCCCGGGTAGAGCGCCACCTCGGTGAACGTCACCGGCCCCGCCCGGCTGCCCTCCCTCCGGGACAGGATCCGCCGGACCATGTCGCCCGGTCCCGTGCCGGTGCCGCCGGTGGTGATGATGAGGTCGGCGCGCAGCGTCTGGTCCTCCAGCAGGCCGCGCAGCCCCTCCGGGTCGTCGTCGCAGATGCCCACCCGGTACGCGAGTGCCCCCACCTCGGCGGCGGCGGCGGTCAGCGCGTGCGAGTTGACGTCGACGACCTGGCCGGGCTGGCTGCCCCGGCCCACCTCCACCAGTTCGTCGCCGGTGGCCACGATGACCACCCGGGGGCTGGGGCGGACCACCACGTGCCCGATGCCGGTGGCGGCGAGCACCGCCACCAGCGCCGGTGAGACGTACGTTCCGGCGCGGGCGAGCGGGGTGCCGGCGGACAGTTCCTCACCGGCCTTGCGGACGCCGTACCCCCGCTTGGGGGCGCGGTGGATCTCCACCGCGGCCATGCCTTGGTCGGTCCACTCCACCGGGACCACCACGTCCGCGCCGATCGGCAGGGGCGCCCCGGCGGCGACGGAGAAGCAGGCCCCGGGGGTGAGCCGGACCGGGCGCCAGCTCGCGGCGCCCAGGTCACCGACCACGTTGAGCCGGACGGCGCGCCCGCCCGGCGAACCGGCCTGGGCCGGGACGTAGCCCACCCCCCGGCCACCACCGGCGATGTCCTCCCAGCGCGCCGCGTACCCGTCCACCGCGGCCTGGTCGAAGGCGGGATACGAGTGCGGCGCGACGACGTCCTCGGCGAGGACGTTGCCGTACGCCTGGGTGAGGTCGAGGTCGAGCGGAGGCAGCGCGCGTAACCTGCGCAGCACACTGCCCAGGTAGTCGGCGAGCGGCGTCAACTCGTTCGCGGCCGCCTCGGCGTCGGCCGTCGCGGTCATGTATTCGGACCGCCCGACGCGTCGGAGTTGACGAACTCGGCGAGCCACTTGCGGAACTCGGCACCCAGGTCGTCGCGCTCGACGGCGATCTGCACGACGGTCTGGAGGTAACCCAGCGGCATGCCGGTGTCGTAGCGGGTGCCCCGGTAGACGATCGCGTGGACCGGCACCCCCTCGGTGCGCAGCAGCTCCATCGCGTCGGTCAGCTGGATCTCGCCGCCGCTGCCCGGCTCGGTGCGGCGGATCGCGTCGAAGATCCGGCCGGGCAGGACGTAGCGCCCGAGCACGGCGAGGTTGCTCGGGGCGTCCTCCGGCTTGGGCTTCTCCACCATGCCGGTCACCTTGACGACCTCACCGATGTCGGTCAGCTCCGCCTCGGCCGGCTCGACGGACGCGATGCCGTACCGCGTGGTCTCGGCCGGGTCGACCTCGAAGAAGGCCAGCACGACGCCGCCGGTGCGGGCCTGCAGCTCCAGCATGGCCGGCAGCAGCGGCTCGGACTGCTTGACGAACTCGTCGCCGAGCAGCACCGCGAACGGCTGGTCGCCGACGTGGGACTCGGCGTACCCGACGGCGTGCCCGAGGCCGAGCTGTTCCGGCTGCCGGCAGGTGTAGATGGCGGCCAGTTCCTCGGTCCGCTTGACGGCGGCCAGCAGCTCCGGCTTCTTCGCGAGCCGTTCCTCCAGGTCGGGGCGGCGGTCGAAGTGGTCCACCATCGACGTCTTGCCCCGCCCGGTGATCAGCAGGACGTCGCTGAGGCCGGCCTGGGTGGCCTCCTCGACGATGTACTGCAGCACCGGCCGGTCGACCACCGGGAGCAGCTCCTTGGGCACGGCCTTGGTGGCCGGCAGGAACCTGGTGGCGAGTCCGGCGGCCGGGATGACGGCCTTGACCGCGCGGGAACGACCGGTCGCGGCGGCCGTCGTTGAGGGGTTCGCTGAGTGCTCCGACATGTCGCGAGACTATCGGCCACGGCTCTGCCGTGGCGGGTGAGGACCGGAAGACGCGCCGCCGCCGGGAGCGGGCGACCCCGGCTCGGGCGCGCCGTCGACGGCCGGCAGTTCACGGTGGGCACCAGCCCGGGGCAGGCCGTCGTCCGGGGTGACCGCGCCCGCCGGTACCGGGATCTCCCGGACCGGCGGGGCGGCGCGGGCCACGGCGGCGACCCGCCACGTGTCCCGCCCGCCGGCCTTCGCCGCGTACAGCGCCTCGTCGGCGGCGTCGAGCACCTGCTGGCCGGTGCTGCCGTGGTCCGGGTAGACGGCGACGCCGATGGAGACGGTCACCGGCACCAGGATCGGCGTGTCCGACCCGTCCACGGTGATCGGCGTACCCCGGATCGCGGTGCCGAGCCGCTCCGCCACGATGGTGGCGCCGCGGGCGTCGGTCTCCGGCAGCAGCACGACGAACTCCTCACCGCCCTGCCGGAAGGCGAGGTCCACCTCGCGGATCTCGTCGCGTACCCGGCGGGCGAACTCGGCGAGCACCGTGTCCCCGGCGGTGTGCCCGTAGGTGTCGTTGACGTGTTTGAACAGGTCCAGGTCGAGGGCGAGGACGCTGAGCATCCGGCCGAACCGGCTGGCCCGCTCCACCTCCCGGCGGATCGACTCCCGCAGGTAGCGGTAGTTCCACAGGCCGGTGAGCGGGTCGGTCAGCGACAGCCGCTGGGCCTCCTCGTGCACCCGCACGTTGTCCACCGCCACGGCCGCGTGGCCGGCGAAGGTGCGCAGCGTGACCAGGTCGTCGTCGTCGAACTCGTCGCCGCCGAGCCGGTCGTAGAGGGCCAGCACACCGAGCGCGGTCGCGGGCCCGTCCACGGCGGACCGGGCGGCCGCGCCGTCGGGACGCGCGACCCCGCCCTCCCCGGGGGCCGCGAACGGCACCGCGATGTACGTGCGGCAACGCGGCTCGCCCGGCGGTACGGCGGACGGCTCCACCCGGCCGCGTCGCGGCTCCCCGGTCACCGCGACCGCACCCACCACACCGCCGCCCAGCGGCACCCGCACCGGCCCGGGCGGGTCGTCGGGGCCGGCCAACCCCTCCGTGGCCTGCGCGACCAGCGACCCGCCCGCGTCCACCAGCAGTACCGCCCCGGCCCGGGCCCCGGTGGCGGCGATCGCGCTGTGCAGGATCACCCGCAGGATGCGTTGCAGGTCGTGGGTGCTGGCCAGGGTGTCGCCCAGCACGGCCAGGTGCCCGCGCAGCTGGTCCCGGCTGCTGGTCAGGGCGGCCACGTACGTGCCCGTCTCCCGGGTCATCCGGTTGAACGCCCCGGCCAGCCGCCCGAGTTCGTCGCGGCTGCGCACCGGCACCCGCGCGGTCAGATCGCCCCGGGCGACCCGGTCGACCGCGCCCGCCAACTCCACCAGCGGCCGGGTCGTGACCCGGGCCAGCCGCCACGCGGCGGCCACCGCCAGCAGGGCGGCGAGCAGCACGGCGGTGACCAGGGCGGCGTACAGGCCGGGCGGCTGGTCGCTGGGGACGGACAGCACCAGCGGTAGCGGCTGCCCCTCGGACGGGCCGACGCGGCGCACGTACCGGCCGTCGGCGGTGCCGACGACCCGTTCGCCGTCCAGCCCGCCGGCGGCGGCGAGCACCGCGTCGCGTACCCCGGCCGACTCGGTGGTGTGGCGGAGCCGGACCGGCGACTCGGGCCCGTCCAGCAACGTGACCGCCACCCCGGTGACCGCCGCGAGCCGCGCCACGAACGCCGGGTCGACCGGCTGCGCGGCGGTGACCGTGCCCAGCGGCGCCCCGGCCGCGTCCCGCAGGTCCACCCGGGCGGCGAGGGCCCGTGGCGGCCCGGCCGCCGGGACGCCGGCCGAGCAGTCCCGCCAGGGGGTCGGCGGGGCACCCGGGGTGGCGTGGACGACACCGCCCGCGACGTCGGCGACCAGCACGGCGGCGGCCAGCCCGCGGCTGACCACCTGACCGGCCGCGGCGGCGCGGTCCTCGGTGAGGGCCACCGCGTCGGCGGCGGCGCGGAGCTGCTGACAGAGGGCGTCCACCGACGTGCGTACGGCGGCGGCGGCCACGGCGAGCCGCTCGGTGGACCGGCTGCGGTCGACCGCCGCCACGGCCGACCCCACGAAGAACGCCCCGACCAGGACCGGGCCGAGCACCACCGTCAGGAAGGCTGCGGTCAGGCGCCCGCGCAGTGTCACTCGGTCCCCCCGGAACTTCGCCGGCCGATGCTTGCGATGCTGACACAGAGCCACCACATGACCAGCGTTGCGTCAGGAGTGTTGCGTGCCGGATTTTTCTGATGGAGCGGAAGTGACCCCTGATGCGAAGCGCGAGGCGCGGGCCGCGCTGCTCACCCGCCGCCGGACGCTGACCGATCCGGAGCTGATCGCCGCCGCCGGGCGCGTCCAGGCCGAGCTGGTGGCCCTGGTACGCCGGCTGCGCCCGCGCCGGATGACCGCGTACGTGCCGGTGGCCTCCGAGCCGGGTGGCCCGGACCTGCCGGCGGTGCTGCAGGCGGCGCTGCCGACGGGCGCCGAACTGCTGCTGCCGGTGCTACGCGACGACCTCGACCTGGACTGGGCGCCGTGGGCCGGGCCGGACGCGCTGGTGGCCGCCGGGCGGGGGATGCGGGAGCCGACCTGGCCCCGGCTGGGCGTGACCGCCGTGGCCGAGGCCGAGCTGGTGGTGGTGCCGGCGCTGGCGGTGGACCGGCGGGGCGTGCGGCTGGGCCGGGGCGGCGGCTCGTACGACCGCGCTCTCGCCCGCGTCCCGTCGACCGCGTTGACCGTGGTGCCACTGCACGACGGCGAACTGGTCGACGAGTTGCCCGCCGAGGCGCACGACCGCCCGGTCCGCGCGGTGGTCACCCCGGTCGGCGGCCTGCGTACGCTGGACGCCGCCCCGCCGGCGTGACCGGGCGCGGGCGGGTGTCGCGCCCCACACTTCCGCTGGACGAATCCGGGGCGATGACGCACCATTGGCACTCGAAGACGTCGAGTGCCAACCGGCCGCGCCAGAACCGGAGGAGAACGTGCCCACGTACCAGTACGCCTGCACCGCGTGCGGTCACCAGCTCGAGGCGGTGCAGTCCTTCTCTGACGAGCCGTTGACCGAGTGCCCGACGTGCGAGGGTCGGCTGCGGAAGCTGTTCAACTCCGTCGGCATCGTGTTCAAGGGCTCGGGCTTCTACCGCACCGACTCCCGCTCGTCCGGCTCCGACCCGGGCAGCGGCACCTCCGCCAGCAAGCCCGCCGCGGGCAGCGACTCGGGCTCGTCGTCCAGCTCGTCCACGTCCACGTCGACGTCCTCGTCGTCGAACGGCTCCTCCGGCAGCACCACCAAGGCCCCGGCCGCGAGCAGCGCCAGCTCCTCCTGAGATGTAAGGAAGGGCCCCCTGTTAACGCCTCGCGTTGTACAGGGGGCCCTTCTTAACGCCTGACGGTCAGTCCCAGTGCGGCGGGCGCTGCTCCAGCAGCCAGTCGTCGTTGCCGCCGGAGCGCTCGCCCCAGCCGCGGTCCGTGTCGTCGGTGGTCTGCTCGGGCAGCATCACGAAGTCGTCGTCGCTCAGGTCGACGAGCCGGTCGTCGTCGCCGCGCGTCGCGGGGTCCTCGGTGCTCACGAGCGGCAAGACTAGCGCAGCGGGGTGTCCCCGCCGGTGCGCCGACCCGGAGGCCGGGCCCGTGCACGATCCGGAGGCGGGGGCCCGTGCGCCCAGACCCAAAGGCCAGGCCCCCGTGCGCCGACCCGGAGGCCGGGCCCCGTGCACGATCCGGAGGGCGACGGCGCGCGGCGGTGCGCCGGCCGGGCCGTACGGCGTCCGTGTGCCGATCCGGGGGCGACCGCGCGCGCCGGGCGTCGGACGGCCGGTGCGTTGGTAGCGTCGGACGGCGTGACGACCCCCGGCAGCTCCCCGGACGACTACTGGCGGCGGCCCGGCCCGGGCGCCGACGGTCCGCCCCCGGACCAGACCGGCCCGGCACCGCAGCAGCCGGCACCGGCCGGCGGGTACGCCGGTCCCCCGCCCACCACCCCGCCCCCGAGCGGCTGGCGGCCGCCCCTGCACGTGCAGCCACCACCGCCCCGGCGGCTGCCCCCGCAGGACATGGCCGAGCTCGACCTCGCCGAGCAGCGGGCGCAGCGACTCACCTGGGCGGTGGGTGCCGTGGCCGGGGTGCTGCTCCTGGTGCTGATGTGCCTGCTCTGCTCGCGGCTGGTCCTCTGACGCCACGTCGGCGTGCCGGGTCCGCGGGCGGAGCCGTGTCAGCGCGTGCCAGGTCCGGGCGGAGCCGTGTCAGCGCGTGCCGGGTGCGAGGGGCGTCAGAGCGTGTTGCCCCAGACGGCCTCGGCGCCGCTGTGCCCGGTGAGGTAGACGTACACGAGGCTCGCGCCGGCCAGCACGACCACCACCACCGACAGCGCCGGCGTCACCCAGAACGGTAGTTTCGGGACGCGCGGGTGGCCGCTGGTCACCACGAGCAGCACGACGGCGGCGATGGCCAGCGGCAGCACGTACCGGAACGTGAGGTCGCCGTACCGGGAGTGCTCGAAGATCTGGTCGACGATCGGCCCCTGGAGCCCGCGGGCCACGAACACGTCGGTCAACTCCTCGCCGGATTGCACCGCCACCCACGCGGTGATCGGCGCCGCCACCGCCAGCAGCACGATCGCCCAGTCGATGCGGGACCGGAACCGGGGCAGCGCCACGTACGCGATCGACAGCAGCGCGAGCAGGGGTACGAACACGACCACCGCGTGCACCACCAGCGCATGCGCCGGTAGACCCAGGATCTCCTTGAACATCGGCACCTCCGGCAGGGAGCGATCGCGGGACGCCAGCCTACGGTGCACCGGTCCGCCCGCCCAGGACTCTCACCGGGGCTACACGCGCGCCTCGTCCGACCGGTTCACAGTGTTTCCGGAAACTTCCCGGCTGTGGTCGGGGCCACCCGGCTCCGGGCTCGGTTGTCGACTCACCTGCCGCGTGCTGTCATTGGCACATGTCCGCTGGTGAGGAGCTGCTCCGGTCGAAGGGCCTTCGGGTCACCCGGCCGCGCCTCGCCGTCCTCGACGTGCTCGCCGCCGGCGGCCACCTGGAGGTGGACGAGATCACCCGGCGGGTCCGGGAGCGCCTCGACTCCGTCTCCACCCAGGCGGTGTACGACGTGCTGGGTGCGCTGTCCCGGGCCGGGCTGTCCCGCCGGATCGAGCCCGCCGGCAGCCCCGCCCGCTACGAGGCGCGCGTCGGCGACAACCACCACCACGTGGTCTGCCGGGGCTGCGGCGAGATCGCCGACGTCGACTGCACCGTCGGCAGCGCCCCCTGCCTCGACCCGCACACCGCCCACGGCTTCGAGGTGGACGAGGCGGAAGTGACCTTCTGGGGTCTCTGCCCCTCCTGCCAGGCCCGGCGCTCCGCGGACGAGTGACCGCACGCCCGGCCGGGCGCTCCCGGTCGTGGCACTCTTGATCCGTGGACTCCGACGACGTAGGCCTCTTCGGCCCGGGTTCGGTCACCTGGAAGGTGCACGAGGAGCCGGTCCTGATCGTCGCCGGCCTGCGCTCGCTCTACCTGCAGGCCCTGCACCCGAGGGCGATGGCCGGGGTGGCGCAGAACAGCAACTACCGCTCGGACGCCTGGGGCCGCCTGGTCCGCACCGCCACCTACGTGGGGACCACGATCTACGGCACGACCGCCGAGGCGGAGGAGGCCGGGCGGCGGCTGCGCCGACTGCACGACCGGATGCGCGCCACCGACCCGCTGACCGGTGAGGAGTTCCGGATCGACGACCCCGACCTGCTGCGGTGGGTGCACGTCACCGAGGTGGAGTCGTTCCTCGACACCGCACGCCGGGCCGGGGTGCCGTTGAGCGCCGGGGAGATCGACGGGTACTACACCGAGCAGCGGCGGGCGGCCGCCCTGGTGGGGCTTGCCCCGGAGACCGTTCCGGGGACGGCGGCCGAGGTGGCCGCGTATTACCGCACGGTCCGGCCCGAGCTGCGGATGACCCGCGAGGCGGCCGAGACCGCCTTGTTCCTCACCGCCCCGCCGCTGCCGTGGAAGCTCAGCCTGCCGGCCCGGCTCGGGCTCACCCTGGGGCCGCCCCGCTGGGCGTACCTCGGCATCGCCGGGACGGCGCTCGCGCTGTTGCCGGCCTGGGCCCGGCGGATGTACGGCGGGCTGGGCCTGCCGACCACCGCGCTCTCCGCCGACCTGACCGTACGCGCGCTGCGGCTGGCGTTGGCGGCGGTGCCCCGCCGGTGGCGGGAGGGGCCGATGCCGCAGGCCGCCAGGGAGCGGGCCGCCCGGCTGGCCGGCGCACCGCTGCCGGGCTGATCCGCTGCCCGGTCCGGGGCGGCCTGGGCCGGCCGGACGGGGTCGCGAGCACGGGGACGGCCGGCTCGGCACGTCCCCGACTCGGGATGCGGCAGACCGCGGGCTTCCCGAAGCCGGGACACCGCACTTCGCCGTGACCCGCGACAGGCCCCGCCGTTGACGGCGCCCCGACCCGCGGCGGGGCGTCAGGACTGGCCGACGCCGCTCTCGACGGCGGCCCAGGGGTCCTTGCCCGGCGTCTCCGCCCCGACCGGGCAGGTGCGTCGGTAGTCGCACCAGCCGCAGCGCGGCCCCGGCGTGGTGGGGAAGGCCTCGTCCGGGTCGCCGCCGTCGGCCACCGCACGCTCGGCGGCCATGATGTCCCGGGCGGTCTCCTCGGCGCGGCCGACCTGCCGGGCGAGCGACTCCGTGGTGTGCTCGTGCGCGGCGACCGTGCCGGTCGGCAGGTGGTGCAGCTCCACCCGGTGGCAGGGGCGGCGGAAGGTCCGCTCGGCCGCGTACGCGTAGAGCGCCAGCGCCTGCGAGCCGCGCGCGTCGTCGGCGTCCAGCCCGGCGCGGCCGGTCTTGTAGTCCACGATGACCAGCTCCGGGCCGGCCGGCCCCGGGCGGGAGTCGATGCGGTCGGCGCGGCCGTTGAACGCCAGCACGCCGGTCTTCACGGCGACCACCCGTTCCACACCGATCGGGTCGGTGTCGGGGTCGAGCGTCGCCACGTACGCCTCGAGCCAGCCCAGCGCCCGTCGGTAGGCGGCCCGTTCCTGCTCGTCGTCCCGGTAGCCGTCGCGGACCCAGGTGCCCTTGAGCAGCGTGGCCAGCACCTCCGGGTGGCGGCGCTCGGCGGGCAGCGCGTACCAGTTCTTCAGTGCGGTGTGGACACTGGCGCCGAGCGAGTTGTGCGCCCAGGGTGGCCCCTTCGGCGGGGCCGGCCGGTCCACGTAGGAGTAGCGGTAGCGCCGGGGACAGTCGGCGTACGCCCCGAGCTTGCTGGGCGTGCAGACGAACAGCCGCTCGGGCATGCCCTCGAAGCCGAGCTGCTCGGGCTCGGCGCCCCGGGGGCGCGGCGGGGAGGTGGAAGGTCGGCCGGGTCGTCGCACACCGCGATCCTGCCACCCCGCCCCGACAGGATCAGGCCATGGTCGTGTACTGGCTGACGAACGCGGCCACCGCGTCGGCGATGAGCTGCACCGCGATCGCGGCCAGCAGCAGGCCGGCGATGCGGGTCAGCACCTCGATGCCGCCGGGGCGCAGGATCTTGACAATTCCGCCGGAGAAGCGCAGCACCACCCAGACCGCGAGCATCACCGCGACGATGGCGGCCGCGATGGCGGTGTGGTCGGCCGTGCCCTCGGCCTGCTGGACGAAGAGCATCGTGGCCACGATCGCGCCGGGGCCGGCGAGGAGCGGGGTGCCCAGCGGCACCAGGGCGATGTTGGAGGTGACCTGCTGGCTGGGGTCGTCCGCCTTGCCGGTCAGCAGCTCCAGGGCGACGAGCACGAGCAGCAGGCCGCCGGCGGCCTGGAGCGCGGGCAGGTCCACGTGCAGGTAGTCGAGCAGGGTCTGTCCGGCCACCGCGAAGATCACGATCACGCCGAGCGCCAGCGCCACGGCCTGCCAGGCCGCCCGGTTCCGGTCCCGGGCCGGCAGCGGCCCGGTCAGCGCGAGGAAGATGGGCATCATGCCCGGCGGGTCGACGATCACCAGCAGGGTCACGAAGACCTCGCCGAAGAGCTTGAGATCCACCCGACCAACCTAGCCGCGCCGTCCGGAGCGGAAACGCGGATCAGCCGGAAGCGACCGCCGTCACTCCGGCGGCGGCGATCCGCTCGTACGCCTCGACGTCGGTGGTGAACGCGCCCAGCCGGACCGTCTTGTGGCTGCCGTGGAAGTCCGACGATCCGGTGACCAGCAGGCCCAGCTCGGCGGCGAGGGCGCGGACGTGCGCCCGCTCCGCCGGCGAGTGGTCCTCGTGGTCGGCCTCCAGCCCCACCAGTCCGGCCGCGGCGAGATCCGCGATCAGCTCGTCGGGCACGATCCGTCCCCGCCGGGTGGCGCGCGGGTGGGCGAAGACCGGGACGCCCCCGGCCGCGAGCACCAGCCGGACCGCGTCGAAGACCTCGATGTCCTCCTTCGGCAGCCGGTACCGCTCGCCCAACCAGTCCGGGCCGAACGCCTCGGTCGTGGTCGCGACCAGCCCGGCCCGGATGAGCGCCTGGGCGATGTGCGGCCGGCCGACCGTCCCGCCGCCCGCCCCGGCGAGAATCTCGGACCAGCTCACCTCGATGCCGTCGGCCTGGAGCAGGCGGACGATCCGCTCGCCGCGCTCCTCCCGGGCGAGGCGTACCCGGGCCAGCTCCGCGACCAGGTCCGGGTGGTCCGGGTCGAAGAGGTACGCGAGCAGGTGCAGCGGCACGGCGGGCTCCTCGCCGTACCACCGGCAGGACAGCTCCGCGCCGCGAACCAGGCGCAGCCCGGGCGGCAGCGCGCGGACGGCGGGCTCCCAGCCGGCGGTGGTGTCGTGGTCGGTGATCGCGAGCACGTCGAGGCCGGCGTCCGCCGCCGCGCGGACCAGCTCGGCGGGGGTGAGGGTGCCGTCGCTGGCGGTGGAGTGGGCGTGCAGGTCGATCCGCGTGCTCATCGCCTGAAGCTACCGGGCGAGCGGATCGGTCCGCTCAGAAGCCGGTGCCGGCGACCGGCAGCGGACGGACGTCGGCGGGTACGCCGGCCAGCGGTTGGGTCGGCACCGCCTGCCCGGCCAGGACCGGCTCGGGATCGACCCGGGCGAGGCGGTTGCCGTCGACCACGTGGACGGCCACGTCCGCTGTCCAGACGGCGGGCCCGGTCAGGGGCGGCCCGGCCGGACGGGTCACCGGCGCGCCTTCCATCCGGTCCAGGTCCACCAGGAGGGCGGTGGCCTCGCCGTTCACCAGCAACCAGCGCCCGTCGGGGGACACCGTGCCACGGCCGTCGCCGGCGAGCGCGGGACCGCAGCCGCTTCGCACCACGGTCAGCGCCCTGGCCGGGTCGAGCAGCGCGAGACAGGGGCGGCCGGGCGTACCGGCGAGAACCTGCCCGACGACCAGCCCGTCCGGGCGTACGCCGTAGATGTGGCGCGCGCCCGCGCCGGCCTCCGTCGTCGTCTCGCCGGTCACCGGGTCCCAGACGCCGTGGCCGCCGCGCTGCGCGTGCAGCCGCAGCAGGACCTCGTCGCCGACGAAGCCGACCGGCGCCGCCCCGGCCGGCAGGGAGTGCCGGGCCACGGTCATGACCTGGTTGTTGACGATGCTTCCCTTGACCAGCTCGCCGCCCTCCCGCCAGGCGACCAGGCGCGCGTCCCGGGACAGCGCGATCTCGGCCGCGCCGGCCAGCAGCACCTGCGCGACCCCGTTCGGCCGCACGACCCACAGCGAGCGGCCGGCCGGCGTCGGGGTCCCGACGAGCAGCCACCCGGCGTCGGGCGAGCGTTGGGCACGCTCGACGGCTCCCACCCCGGTCAGCCTCACCTGCCGCGCGGCGGTCGTGACGAGCACGTCGTCGACGATCAGGTCGACCGCCGCCGGCTCGGCCGGGGCGGGGAGCGGGAGCGCGGGGGTCGGGGCGGACCGCCCGGAGTCCTCGGGATCACCCAGGACGACGACGGCGGGACCGGGGACGGAGGGATCGCGGGCGAGCTGCGTCAGCCCCGCGCTGGCGGTCACCGTGGTGACCGCGGCGAGGGCGAGGCCGACGGCCGTGCGGCGGCGCTGCGCCCGCCGGGCCCGCCGGATGGCGACGTCGGCGTGGTCGGCGCCGAGCAGGCGCGGCTCGGCGACCTGCCGGGTGAGGGTCTCCCGCACCGCCTGCTCCAGCTCGTCCCGCGTCACGCCTGTTGGACGCGCCGGGGGCGCGGTCCGGTTGTCACGAGGACGGGCTGCGCTCACCGGTCCTCCGTGCGCGGCGCGCCGGCGCCCGCACGGCGGCCGGTCGGTGCTCCCACCGGCACCGGCGGCTCCTCGGTCACCGCTGGCGGGACGGGTGCTGTCCCGCCGATGACCGTCGGCTCACCCGGCCGCTCGTCGACCGGACGGGCCGGCACGCCGGTGCGCGGGGCCGGCACGCCGGTGCGCGGGGCCGGCACGCCGGTGCGCGGGGCCGGCACGCCGACAGGTGCCGGGGTACGGGTGGACCGCTGCCGCAGCGACGCCGGCTCGGCGGGAAGGTCGGCGGCGTCGACTCCCATCCGCCGCCGCAGGGTCGTCAGGGCACGGGAGGTCTGGCTCTTGACCGTGCCGGGCGAGATGTCGAGCAGGGCGGCGGTCTGGGCCTCGGACATGTCCTCGTAGAACCGCAGCACCAGCACCGCGCGCTGCCGGGCCGGGAGGGCGCTCAGGTGCCGCCAGAGCAGGTCCCGGTCAAGCTGCCGCTCGATCTCGTCGACCCCGGCCCGCTCGGGCAGCACATCGGTCGGGCGTTCACCGTGCCACCGCCGCCGCCACCAGCTGGTCGAGGTGTTGATCATCACGCGCCGGGCGTACGGTTCGACGGCCTCGATCCCGCCCAGCCGCTTCCAGGCCAGGTACGTCTTGGTCAGCGCGGTCTGGAGCAAATCCTCCGCGGTGGCCCAGTCACCGGCGAGCAGGTACGCGGTCCGCAGCAGCGCGCCCGAGCGGGCCGCGACGAACTCGCGGAACTCCTCCTCCCGCGGGTCCCTGCTCGCCACCGTCCACCTCCGTACCCCGTCCTGCCTGGCAGGCTCCCACGGAAAATGGTGTGCCGTTGATCCGATGTTCGGACAAAAACTTTCAGGCGCCGTCGTCGGCCTTGGCCTCGTCCGCTTCCTTGCCCAGCCGCGCCTCGACCGCCTGCGGCTCGTACATCTCCTCGACGACACGCAGGTAGAGCTCGTTCGGGTTGGGCAGGTTCTTGATCTCGCGCAGCGCCTGCTCCTGGCCGGCGGACTCCAGCACGAACGTGCCGTAGTTGAGCGCACGCCCGGCCGGCGTCTGCTCGTACTTCATGTCGGTGACCCGGACCAGGGGCATCATGGCCACCCGCCGGGTGATGATGCCGTTGACCACCATCACCCGCTTGTTGGTCAGGATGAAGCGGTCGTACCACCAGTCGGCGACCTTCCACGCCACCCAGCCCATCACCGCGAACCAGAGCAGCACCGCGACGGTGGTGAGGGCGCCCACGTCCTGCCCGGCGAGGAAGCCGGAGAGGTAGCCGAGCACGAAGGTGGCGGCGATGCCGATGAGCAGCGGCGTCGCGAGGTGGATCCAGTGCCGCTTCCACTCGCCCCGGTACCGCTCGGTGGGGAACAGGTAGCGGGCGACGAGGGAACTCGGCTCGTCCTCCAGGGGCAGCACCCGGCGCGGTGCCATGCCGGCCGCGTCCGCCCGCAGACCGGCCAGCTCGTCCTCGGAGATCTGGGGCGGCTGGTAGCCGGCCTCGGGATCACGGATCCACGCCCGGCCCGACCGCCCCTCACCCGCGTAGCCCGGACCGTCACCGAAGCCGGCGTCGTCCGAAAGGGAAGGGCCGTCGGACAGGCCCGGACCGGAGCCGTAGCCCGGCCCGTCGTCCGGGCCGATGCGGGGGATGGGCTCCGTGTCTCGCTCCCGGCGCTCCCGGTCTGGGTCGTCGGGGTCGAAGGGGGGACCGGAGGGGCTGCCCATCGACGGCTAGGCGACGAGGTTGGTGAAGAAGTCGCCGAACCCCTGGGCGATGTCCACGATGCCGCCGCCCAGGGACTTGAAGACGTCGGCGGCGGAGTTTGGCCGGTAGGCGATGAAGAAGATCAAGAATGCGATACCAGCCCAGGTGAGGACCTTCTTGACCATGGCGGGCCATCCTCTCGCGCGGCGCCGGGTCCGTCTACCGAAGCGGCACTCAGAGTATCAGCGTCGTGTCGTACAGTTATTCCTGCGTCCGTTCTCCGACATTCCGGGTGACTTGTCAAGCCTTCCCGTGCAGATACGGAGATGGTGCGCCGTAGACGAGTTCGGGTGGCATCCACTCGGTGAGGTCGCACAGGATGACGTCCTCGGCGAGCAGATGACCCGCACTCGCCGGCCAGGCTATCGCATGCAGCCACATTCCCCGAGCTTCGCCGGCGTACGCGCTTCGATCTGTCGGCGAGCTCACCAGCCACAGTGGAGTGGGGTGGCCGCCCACCCGGATCCTGGCCTGGCCGTGGTGCTCCGGATGCCCCGGCCCCGGATCGGTCAGCGCCTCCGCGAGCTGCGGACCCGGGTCGGGCCCGGTGATGCCGGCGAAGCGTGTCCCCAGCCCGACGCCCGGCTCCTCGGCCACGAAGACCAGGTCCGCCGGGCCGCCGCCGAGCGGCTCGGGCCCGGCGCAGGCGATCGCCGTGGCGCGCACCCCGGTCCGGTCGTCACCGGCGTACGCCACACCGGTCATCGTCCATCCCGGTGGCAGCGGCCACGGGCACCAGAGCGGGACCGCCGGCCGTTGCGGCGGGTCGGCGGCGGCGGTGACGCGGTCGACGACGCTGGCGACGATCTCCGCCCCGATGTGCTCCGGCACGTGCAGCGGCGGGACCGGCCCGCACAGGAGGCATCGCGACTCGGAGTGCATGAGGTCCGGCGGCCGGACCTCGCCGCCGCACCGGGGACAACTCACCGCGACGCTCACCACCCCACGGTCACCCCGTGGAGCGACCCCGTCAAGCGGAGCGGGCATTTCCGTTCACCTGGTGCCGACCGCTCAGGCTGGCGGCGGTCCGCCGTACGCGCGGACCCAGGCGTGCATGGCGATGCCGCTGGCCACGCCGGCGTTGATCGACCGGGTAGAGCCGTACTGGGCGATCGAGAAGAGCTCGTCACAGGCTGCGCGGGCGGCGTCGGAGAGACCCGGCCCCTCCTGGCCGAACAGCAGTACGCAGCGCCGGGGCAGCGTCGTGGTCTCCAGTGGCCGGGATCCGGGCAGGTTGTCGATGCCCACCACGGGCAGCCCCTCGCCGGCCGCCCAGGCCACGAAGTCCTCGATCGTCTCGTGGTGCCGTACGTGCTGGTAGCGGTCGGTCACCATCGCGCCCCGCCGGTTCCACCGGCGCCGGCCGACGATGTGGACCTCGGCGGCGAGGAACGCGTTGGCGTTGCGGACCACCGTGCCGATGTTGAGGTCGTGCTGCCAGTTCTCGATCGCCACATGGAAGTCGTGCCGGCGCCGGTCGAGGTCCGCCACCACCGCCTCCCGCCGCCAGTAGCGGTACCGGTCGACCACGTTGCGCCGGTCGCCGGTGGCGAGCAGTTCCGGGTCGTACCGCGGGTCGTCCGGCGGGTCGCCCTCCCACGGGCCCACACCGACGTCGAGCTGTTCACCGGTCACGGTCATAAGACGTTACGACCACCGCCGGGACGGGTCAGCGCAGGCCCAGCGCGTCGCCGAGCCGGTCGAGGAACCGGCGGTCGGCGGGACCGGGGAAGCGGTCCCCGCCCGGCTCCGCCCGGCACACGCGGGCCGCGACCGACTGCACCCACTGGCGGTACGCGGCCGAGTCGGCCGGGTCGGCGCGCCGCTGGAGCACCCGGGCCGCGGCCCGGGCGGCGGCCAGCAGGTCCACCAGGGCCTGCGTCGTCGCCCCGGGCGGCGCCGTCGACAAGGACCCCAGGTCGGCGAACCGGCCGGCCGACGGCGACGCGCCGTCGTGGCGGGCGTAGATCGCGGCCACCACGGCACGGACCAGGTCGCTGTCGAACGCCCGACCGGCCGCGACGGCGTCGAGCCCGGCCAGCCCGGCGGTGACCCCGCGTCCCGGGCGCCCCGGGCCCGGGGCGGCGGCGGCTACCACGACGCGGCCGGGCAGGGTGGTGAGCAGCTCCCACTCGGCGGTGGAGTAGACGGCGGTGGTCAGCGGTACGGCACGACGGCCGGCAGAGGACGGCTCTCCGGCGACGGAGTGGCTCATGGGGACCTCCGGCGTCAGCATATGCCCCGGTTCACCGGACAGGGCCCCTTCCATGCGCAAACGCCGGAATAGGCCGCCGGGCCGGGCGGCGTCACGCGCCCGGCCCGACCCGGTACGCCTGTCTCAGCACGGCTCGGGGAAGCTCGGCCGCCTGTCTCAGCGCGGCTCGGGGAAGCTCGGCCGCTCCGGGTCGACGCCCTCGGGTACCGCGGCCGCGGCGTACTCCTTCTTCGGCACCATGACCTTGCGCCGGAAGACGCACACCAGCGTGCCGTCCTGGTTGTAGCCGCGGGTCTCCACGGCCACCACGCCGCGGTCCGGCTTGGAGGACGACTCCCGCTTGTCCAGCACGGTGGTCTCGCCGTAGATCGTGTCGCCGTGGAACGTGGGGGCCACGTGGCGCAGGGACTCGATCTCCAGGTTCGCGATCGCCTTGCCGCTGACGTCCGGGACCGACATGCCGAGGAGGAGCGAGTAGATGTAATTGCCCACCACCACGTTCCGCTTGAACTGGCTGGACGTCTCGGCGTAGTGGGCGTCCATGTGCAGCGGGTGGTGGTTCATGGTGAGCAGGCAGAAGAGGTGGTCGTCGTACTCGGTGACCGTCTTGCCCGGCCAGTGCCGGTAGACCGCGCCGACCTCGAACTCCTCGTAGTAGCGGCCGAACTGCATCCTTGTCCCCTTCGACGGGCGGCGATGGAGTTCGGCACAGCATGCCTTATCGGGTGTTAAGGCGAGGAGCGGGGCGGTGGCGGCCGGGAAATGTCACACGGCGGCGACCTGGGGGGAGACGCAATGAGCGGCGGGGCCCTCCCCGGCACCCGCCGCCCACGCTCTGATGCGAGAGATTCTGCCCCACCCGACCATCCAACGGACAGAGACGGGGATCACATTTATCCTTTTGTAACACTACTCTCGGTCATCGAGATCAGTTGTGGGAGCGATCTCTGGCGCTGGGTACCAGCATGTCAGGCCTCAAGTTACCGATTCGTAACAGCCACCGGCCGCGATCTCCATGGAAACGCTCCCATTACCCCTCGTCACGCAAGTGCGGCATGCACTTGCGCTCCGCACACTCACCCGCCACCGACGGCGGTCGATGATGGTGATCCACCCCGCCCGCGCCTTCCCGAGCCGTTTCAGCCCCTCTGGACCGGGAATTCGACGAGGTACGCCCTGGTTCCACCAGACGTAGCTATTCCGCGGTGATCGGAGAGATTCCCATGGCAACCGTTGAGCTGACCACGGCAAACTTCGACGAGGTGACCAGCCGCGACGGCATCGTGCTGGTCGACTTCTGGGCCGACTGGTGCGGCCCCTGCAAGCGGTTCGCCCCGGTCTACGAGCGCTCCTCGGACAAGCACCCCGACCTCGTCTTCGGGAAGGTCGACACCGAGGCCCAGCAGGAGCTGGCCGCGAAGTTCGACATCCGGTCCATCCCGACCATCATGGCGATCCGCGACGGCGTCATCGTCTTCGCGCAGCCGGGTGCGCTCCCCGAGTCGGCCCTGGAGAACCTGATCGAGCAGGTCGAGGGGCTCGACATGGACGACGTCCGCAAGAAGCTCGCCGAGCACAAGCACTGATCCACGCACCGACGACGGCCGGGCCCGCATGGGCCCGGCCGTTCCTCGTCACGCCAGGCGAGGATCACCGGCCGCCGGCGGCCAGGGTCGCCAACATCCCCTCGCAGCTCCGTACGACGACCTCGGCGCCACGCCGCTGCGGCAGGCGGAGCAGCGGATCCTCCGCCCGGTCCCGCCATCGCCACTGCGCGTCGGCCGCGGCCTGCCAGAGCTGGTGGGCCGGTGCGTCGTGCTCGAAGCCGAGCCGGGCGGCCAGCCCGACTCCGTCGCCGCCCACCAGCCGACGCGCCTCCGCGGCCAGTTCCGTGTCGAAGCCGAGCCCGGCGCCGCGCAGCGCCGCGAGCAGGCGCAACTCCTGGAACTCGTGCGCCCCGGCGAGAATCCGCTCGGTCGAGCCGAGCAGCTCAGCGGTACCGGGACCCGGCTCGTCCCGCAGCACCTCCTCCAGCCCGACCAGCGCCGAGCGCGCCTTCAGCGTCTCCTGCCGGTCGATGAAGAGCCGGCTCACGGACTCCCGCAGCTCGGTCAGGCCGCTACGCCGGATCAGCTCCCCGGACAGCTTGGTCCGGCTGTCGCAACCCGTACGTACCAGGGTCGTCGCCAGCCGGACCCCGAAGAGCCCCAAGCGGTCCAGCAGCGCGGCGCGCTGCGCGGCGTCCACGCGTGCCGGCGGCTCCCCGCGGAGGAACCGCTCGGCGGAGAGCAGGTACGCCTCCAGCTCGGGCCGTGGAACGCGGGCCAACTCCGCCAGCGCGGCGAACTCGGACCCGGTGAGCAGCCGCCCGGCCAGCCCGACCAGACCGCTGCAGGCCAGCACGGTCAGGGACAGCGCCCCGACCGCCGGGTCCCGGTGCATCCGCCGGGCCAGCTGGCGGGCGGTCAGCAACGCGTCGACGCGTCCGCCGCCGACCTCGTCGGCACGGGACAGCACCAGCATCATGTTCACCGGGGCGACCTGCCCGGTGGCGCTCTCCCGGGCGGCGGTCAGCACGCGCAGGTCGGAGGCGCGCCCGTCGCGGGTCAGGTAGAGCACCGCGTCGGCGTCGCGCAGCACCCGGTCCAGCACCGTCGCCCGACCGTGCTCGTCCGGACCGGTTACCGGCGGCGTGTCGATCAGGGTGAGCTGCCGCAGCGCCCGGGTGGGCCAGCGGACCACGATGTCCCGCAGCTCCCCCGCCCGCCAGCCGACCAGGTCCACCCGCATCCCGGTCGCGGACTTGACGACGGTCAGGTCCCGCGGCGGATGGCCGGTCGGGTACGCGGTGGCGCGCGGGCGGTCGCCGTCCTCGTACCAGGTGAAGAAGGTGTCGCCGTCCGCTCCCTCAACGGGCGCGACCTCCTCGCCCATGATCGCGTTGAGGAGCGTGGACCGGCCGGACCGCCACGGCCCGGCGATCGCCACCCGCAACGGCTGCTCCAACCGGGCCAGCTCGCCGCGCAGGCGGCCGGTTGCCCGGGGGTCGTCCCGGTAGAGCTGGAGCGCGCGGTGCAGGAGACCCCACACCTCCTCCACCAGGGTGGTCGCGGCCGTCACGTCAGGTTTTCCAGTGGTACGGAGGCCGGCCGCCCCACGGCGAGCTGCTGGGCCTGCTCGTAGAGCGCGGCCAGCCGGGTGATCTTCAGCCGGATCTCGCGCTGCCGCTGGTCGCGGGCCGCCGCGTCGGTGTCGGCCGCCGCCTTGGCGCTCCGAAGCGAGCGGATGATTCCCTCCTGGAGCTCCTCGGTCAGGACGGCGAAGTGGTCCCGCAGCATCCGCTGCACCTGGCGGGCGGTGTCGCGGCGGTCCCGGGTGGCGCGGACGAAGAAGTCGTCGACGTGCCGCTGCACGGCGGCCTTGACGGTGGACTGGCGGCGGCGGAGCAGTTGCCGGCTCTCGTCGTGGATGCTCTTGCCACCGAACAGCGCACCGGCGCCGATCGAAACCGGGTTGATCATCGGCATCCCGGCCAGCGTCAACGCCAGGCCGAACATCAGCAGGCCGCCGTACGAGCCCTTCATCCCCGTCATGACCTTCTGGGTGGCGGTGAACCGGTCGACCCGGGGACGCTCCATCTCGGGGAGCCGTTCCGCGAGGTGCTCCGGCACCACGGCGGACCAGGGCGGCAGAACGTCGTGGCCGTACCGGGCGAAGTGGGCCGCCACGCGGCGGGCGACCCAGTCGCAGCGCTGGACGAGCCACTCCCGGTTCGACTCCGCCGCCTCGACGAGGCTGCGGTCCAGCCACTCCTGGAAGGTGTCCCAGGCGGTCAGGGGGTCGGCGGAGTCGAACGCCTCGTCGACCGTACGCAGGATTTCGCGGGTGCGGTCACGCAGGTCGTACTCGAGGTCGGAGATGAGATCGGTCATCTCGTCGGCGAGCGTGTTCTGCCATCGCGCGGAGCACCGGCGCAGCTCGTCCACCTCACGCTGGGCGGCGTGCAGCCGGGAGATCGGCCCGGTGTCCTTCTCGGCCTCCCGGCTCTCCAGTTCCGCGCGCAGCGGCGCGGCGAGCTGTTCCAGGACCGTACGCGCGGTCAGGCCGACCGCCGCGCGGGCCAGCGGGTCCGGCTTGCCGGCCAGGTCCCGTCGCAGCCGGGCGATCAGCGCCGGAAAGCCGGACTCGGCGTTGAGGGCGTGGTCGTCGGTGGCGGCGGCCCGCAGGCGCAACGCGGCCGAGACGGGGATCAGCGGCGCCGGGACGCCGGCCTCCGCCAGGTGCTTCCGGTTCCGCTCGGCGACGGCACGCCAGTCCGGCACCAGATCCGTCCGGGTCTGGATCACCACCACGTTCGGATGCGACCGGGTGACGTGCAGCAGCATGTTGAGTTCGGCGACGGACAGCTCCCGGGTCGAGTCGGAGACCAGGAGCACGGTGTCGGCCCGGGCCAGCGTGGCAGCCGGGACGCCCGCGCCGATCGCGGTCACCTCGTCGGTGCCGGGCGTGTCCACCAGCACCAGTCCCGCCTTGAGCAGGGCGCGCGGCAGTCCGATCTCGACGTGCGCGGGCCCGCTTCCGGCGTGCCGGCCGAACGTGCCGGCAACCCCGGCGGCGATCCGGTCCAGCGGCACCGGCGTCCGCTCGGCGTTCGCCGGTACGGGACCGACCGCCGGCCGCACGGGGGTGGGATCCTCGACCACCGTCGCCACCGGCGCCTCCGCGTACCCCACCACGGTCGGCAGGACGGTCGTGGCACCGTCGCCGACGGGGCACACCGGAGCGTTGACGATGGCGTTGACGAGTTGGCTCTTGCCCTGCTTCGGCTCACCGACGACCAGCACGCGGAGCGTCGGATCCAGCAACTGGACCCGCTTCCGGCGCACCGTCTGGAGCAGGTCACCCCGGCCGTACGCCTGACACGTACGGCCGATCTCGTCCAGGATGTCCAGCCAGATCCCCGCGACCACGCAACAAGTGTGCTGATTTAAACGTAATTATCAAGAGGGATCGGATAGGGCCGGGTGGAGGGCCGGGCCGGGATGGGTGACCCGGCCCTCCGTTCCCCTCCCGCGAGGTGCGGTCAGAGCAGCCCACCGGTGATGTCCAGCAGGCCGCCGTTGCCGGAGGCGCTCGCGCCGCCGGTCGCGTCCCCGTCACTCCGCAGGTTCAGGCCGACACCGTCGGTCACGCCACCCACGGTGCCGGTGGCCCCAAACAGGACACCGTCCACCGGCTGTGCGACACCGCCCACGGTGGACGGAACGTCGACCGACGACACCACGCCGGACACGGCGCGGTCCACGCCGAGCCCCTCCAGGGTGTCGTCGACGCCGAGCGACCCGACGACGCCGTCGATCTGCGCCTGGGTGCCGGGAAGGACGCCCAGGTCGCCGCCGAGCAGCCCGTCGCCGTACTGCCCGTACTCGGCGGTGCCGAGAGTGCCGTCGACGCCGCCCACGGTGCCCGTGGCGTCCCCGACGACCGGGTCCGCGACGGTGTCCACGGCGCCGACGACGTCGGCGTCCAGGGTGTGCGTCACGTCGTGCACGCCGGTCAGGTCGGTGGTGAGGCCGGTCGGCCCCACGCCCAGGCCGATCCCGGGCAGCACGTTCACGCCGGCGGACACGGTGGCCGGGTCGACCGCGATGGCGCCGAGGACACCCGCCTTGACGTCCACGCCGTTGTACGAGGTGCCGACGCTGATCTGCTGCGTCACGGCCTGCAACTGGCCGACCACGTCGGTCGCGTCGGTCACCAGCGGGTCGACCCCGAGCTGCTCGGTCGTCGTCGCGAGCGGCACCAGACCCTGCACCGGGGCGTAGTCCACCACCAGCGGCACCACGTCCTGGACGTCGGCGGCGGTGATGTCGGTGAGGCCCGCAGCCTGCAGCGCACCCTCCGGGTCCAGGTCGAAGGCCGCCCGGGCGTCGGGGTCGGTGAGCAGGTTGAGTACGAAATCGTGCAGGGTCTGGTGCGAGTCCATGGGCCCGTTCTCCTCGACGTAGCGGTCCAGCGATCGTTCGCCGGCAGCGACGATATGGACGGAAGCCGGCGTGGCACATCGGGGACCGGCCCGCAACCGGGCCCGCGGCGCGGGGGGCGCCGACGCTCCTCCGTTAGGGGGAATGGGGGATCCGGGACGGCCAGAGTTAGGGTCTCGACGCCGGAGTGATCTCTGGTACGAACGTAGGAGCCCCCGGGAGGTCACCGGGGTGGGCCGTCCGGTGCACGGGCACCGTCGCTGTCGGCCGGGCCAGCTCGCGCCGGAAAGAAGCGAATGTCGTACGTCCTGGGGATAGACATCGGAAACACGAACACAGTCGCCGCGGTCGCCCGGCGGCAGGGCGCGACGTGGGCCCGCCCGGAGACGGTCGTCCTGGACGGCAGGTCGACGACCGTGCCGTCGGTGCTGCACGTGTCGGTCGACGGAACGCTCACCGTCGGTGAACCCGACCCGCCGGACCCCGGCCGCACCGCACGGTGTTTCCTGCGCCGGGTCGGCGACGAGGTGCCCCTGCTCCTCGGCGGCGAGGCGTGGCCCCCGCACACGCTGACCGCCGCGCTCGCGGCGTGGGTGGTCGACCAGGTGGCCGGCGCGGAGGGCGGGCCCGCGGAGGCGCTGGTGTTCAGCCACCCGTCGAGCTGGGGCCCGCACCGACGGGACCTGCTGCAGTGGGCGCTGCGGGAGGTCGGCCTGCACCACGTGACGTTGCTGCCCCGCGCGGTGACCGTGGCGGAGAGCCACGCCGCCCGCGGCGTCGTGGACGGGACGGCCGCCGTCTACGCCCTCGGCGGCGAGACGTTCGAAGCGGCGCTGGTGCGGCGGACGCCGTACGGCACGTACGAGACGTTCGGCCGCCCGCAGGCGCTGGACACGGTCGGCGGCGTCGACTTCGACGAGGCGCTCGCCGAGCACGTACGGACCGTGCTCGCCCGGGACCTCGCCGCCGTCGACCCGCTCGACGCGCCGGTGGTCCTGCGTACCCTGCTGCCGCAGTGCGAACTGGCCAGGCGTGGCCTCAGCCTGGGCGACGAGGTGGACGTGCTGCTGGCCCTACCCGGCGGCACCCGCCGGGTGCCGGTGACCCGCCCGCAGTTCGAGACCATGATCCGGCCGGCCGTCCGGGCGACGGTCGACCTGCTGCTCCACGCCGTCCACTCCGCCGGACCGACCCCGGCCCAGCTCGACGGTGTCCTGCTAGCCGGGGGCTCCGCCCGGGTCCCGCTGATCGCCGACCTGCTCACCGCCGCCCTCGGGATCCCGGTCGAGGTGGAACCGGATCCCCACCACACGACCGCCGTCGGGGCGGCACTCGCCGCGTGTCAGGTGATCTCGCCGTCGCCGCGGCCCCCCACGCCACGGGAGACCCCTCCCGCCGCCACCCGGTACGCCGCCGAGGCCGTCGGACCCCGGCGCGATGACCGCCACCCGGCGGTGCCGGACGAACCACCACCGCGCCCCCCGGTCCGGACCGCCCCGCTGGACCTGCCGAAGGCGTCCCGGCTCACCCGGATCAGGGCACGCGGACGCGAAGGATGACCATGATGATCATGAGCAGCACCCGCCCCTCGCGGCCGGTCCCGGGCACCGCCCCGCACGCCCTGCTCGAGACGGTCACCGCGGATCCCGACGGGCCGCTGGCGCTCGCGCTGAGCGCCCCGGCCGGCCACGGCAAGACCTTCCTCCTCCAGGAACTGGCCCGGATCCACCGGCAGGCCGGTCTCCCGGTGCTGACGTCCGTGCCCGACGCGGACACCCCGGTCGAGCCGGAGGCGATGCTCCTGATCGACGACGCCCACCTCCTCGACGCGCCCCGGGTGCACCGGCTGCGGGACCTCGCCGTCGCGGGCCACCGCCTGGTGGTCGCCCACCGGCCCTGGCCGCGCCGCGCCGAGCTGCTCCGGCTCACCGGCACGCTCCGACGGCCGGCGGCTCCGCTCCTGCCGTTCACGCCGGACCAGACCGCCGCCTGCCTCGGCGTCGAGCCCGGGCTGGACCGGCGGCCCGACCTCGCCGACTTCGTGCACCGGCAGACCGGGGGTGTGCCGCGGGACGTGGTGCGGCTGCGCCGCGCCCTGGCCGACGGGGAGCGGGGACCGGACGTCCCCAGCCAGCCGCCGCGGTCCGTCCTCCTGGAACTCGGCCCCGACCTGGCCGGCGTGAGCGCCGACGCCCGCCGGCTCCTGCTGGCTCTCGCCGCGGGCGTCACCCTGCCGGTGGACCTGCTGGGCGACCTGCTCGACCGTGGGCCGGATGCGGTGGACGAGCTGGTCGCCGAGACCGTGGCCGCCGGGCTCCTCGGCGCGGACCAGCAGATCACGCCCCTCGTCCGGCGGGCGGTCGTCGCGCTCTCCCCCACCGCCGACCGGGCGGCGGTGTGGCGCCGCCTGGCCGAGTCGCAGCTCGCGCGGGGCGGCCCGCTGCTTCCCCTGGTCCGCGCCATCGCCCCCGCCGGCGGCACGGCGGCGTGCCCGGCGCCGGTGCTGATCGCCGCAGCGGAGGAGGCCCTCGCCGGGGAGCCCGCCCTCGCCGCCGAGCTGTACGCGTCGGCCACGGCGGCCGGGCATCCCGCCGCCGCCCGGCAGGCGCTCGCCGCCGCCCTCGCCGGCGACCTCGACGCCGCCCTCCGGCTGGCCGACCGGCTGCTGGCGACCGCCGCCCCCACCGAGCGCGCGGAGGCGGCGCTGGTCGCCGCCACCGCGCTGGCCCACCGGGGCCAGGCGCGCCGCAGCGTCGAGCTGTACCGCTGGTCGGGGAGCCCGCCGTCGGCCGCGTTCGCCGCCGTCGGCGCGCTGGCCACCGGGCACCCCGACGCCGACGCGCCGACGTCCGGCGACACCGGCGCGCCACCCACCCTGCACGGCAGCGCCGCCCGGTTGCTGGCCGAGGGGGTACGCGCCAGCGTCGACGGCCCGCCCACCGCCGCCCTCTCCACGCTCGTGCAGGCCGCCGCGCTGCTGGAACCGGACGGCCGGGCGGTCCTCCTGCCGGACAGCCCGGCGGCACTCGCGGCGTTGACCGGGATGCACTGCGGTGAGCTGGACATCGCGGAGGGCGTCCTGCACCGTGCGGTGGCCAGCGGCGTCGGTGGGCCCCTGATGGTCCCCCGGCACCGACTCCTGCAGGCGTGGATCGCGATGCTCCGGGGCCGTACGGTCGCCGCCGGCGGCGCGCTGGCCGAGATCGGGGCCGGTCGGGTCCTGGAGTCGAGGGATCTACTCTTCGCCACCGCCCTGGAACTGGGCGTCGCGCGGCGCAACAGCGACCTCGCCGGCCTCCAGCGGGGCTGGGGACGCGCGCTGGAGGCGGTCGTCCGGCACCCGGTCGACCTGTTCACCCTCCTGCCCCTCGGCGAGCTGGCCGTGGTCGCCGCCCGGCTCGGGGACCTGCCCCGGCTGGAGCCGTACCTGCGGGAGGCCCGCGAGCTGCTCGGCCGGCTGGGTGAGCCGCCACTGTGGAGCACACCGCTGCACTGGAGCGGGCTGCACGCGGCGATCCTCGCCGACCAGCCCGCGGTCGCCGACGAGCACGTCGCCGCGCTGCTCGCCACGGCTGACCGCAGCCGGTACGCGGCGGTGGTCGCCGCCGCCGGGGCGAGCTGGGTCGAGGTGCTGCGCGGGTCGGTCGACCCGGTGCGCGTGGAGGCGGCCGCCCGCGGGTTGCACGACGTGGGACTCCGCTGGGACGCCGCCCGGCTGGCCGGCCAGGCGGCGATCCGCACCGCCGACCGGAGGGCGATGACGACGCTGCTGGACTGCGCCCGGATGTTCCAGGAACGGCCGCCCACCCAGCGGGGCGGGCAGCCGTCGGCGACGGGTGGCGGGACGGACGCGGAGGGCGGCACCGCCGGCCCGCGGCACCGCCTCAGCGAACGCGAACAGGAGGTGGCGGAGCTCGTGGTCGCCGGGTTGACCTACCGCGAGATCGGGGACCGGCTCTTCATCTCGGCCAAGACCGTGGAGCATCACGTGGCCCGGATGCGGTCCCGGCTGAACTGCGCGAGCCGCGCCGAACTGCTGGCTCTGCTGCGGACCGCCGTGGCGGACCGGTCGAGCAGCGCCGGCGCCGGGTTCTGGCCGGAGCGGAGGACGCGATGAGCCCGACCCAGGACCGCGCGATCCGTACGCGCCTGCTCGCCCTGGCGGCCGTGCTGCTCGTCCTCTGGTCGTACGCCGCCTACCTGACCAGCCGGGACACCGCCGACATGCTCCGGGTCCGGGCCCTCGCCGGGGGCCTCGGGCAGCCGGCCGACCGGCTGATCCTCGCCCTGCAGGCCGAGCGCCGGCTCACCGTCGGCGCGATCGCCCGTGGCGAGCCACCGGTCACCCTCGCCGACGTCCGCGCCGGCACGGACCGGGCGGTCACCGGGGTGGAGACCGGTCGGGACACGCTCAGCCTCCGGCTGCTCGGCGGCGGCGAGGCCCGGGACCGGGCCGGCGACCTCGCCGGCCGGCTGCGCGACCTGGCCGACCTCCGGTCCCGGATCGATGCCGGACGGGTCCGGTGGGCCGACGCGGCCGCCGGCTACGACGGACTGGTCGACGCCGCGTTCGCGGTCTACGGGCCGGTGTGGAGCACGCGGGACAGCAACCTGGCGGCCGAGACCCGTGCCGTGGTCGCCCTGGCCCGTGCCCGCGAACTGCTCGCCCGGCAGGACGCCGTGCTCACCGGCGCGCTGGCCGGCGGGCTCTCCCCCGAGGACCGCCGGCACCTGGCCGGGCTCGTGGCCGTCCAGCGGCACGCCCGCGCCGAGGCGGCCGCACACCTTCCCGCCGACGGGCGGGACGACTACCGGCGGCTGGTGGAGAGCCCGCGGTTCCTCGGCCTACTGCTGGCGGAGGACCGGCTGACCGGTGCCGGCGCGCCGCCCACCGAGGAGGCCTGGCGGTCCGGCGTCGAGCCGGCTCTCGGCGGGCTCGACGAGCTGGCGCGGAGCACGGCCCGGCGCAGCGTCGAGCGGGCCGGCGTGGACGCCGCCGTCGCGCTCGGGTGGGCCGGTGCCGTGGTGGGGCTCGGGCTGATCACCGTGCTCGGCGTGCTCTGGGGCTGGGCCCGGGCCGTACGCCCGCTGACCCGGCCCGCGTCCGGCGTGGCCGCGGCCCCCGGGGAGCTGTTCCTCCAGCTCACCCGGCGCAACCAGGCCCTCCTGCGGGCGCAGCTCGACCTGCTCGACGAGATGGAGCGACGTGATCGCGCCCCGGAGGACTCGGCCGACCTCTTCCGCCTGGACCACCTCGCGACCCGGATCCGGCGGAACGTGGAGAAGCTGGTCACCCTGGCCGGTGGGACGCCGGCCCGGCGGTGGCGGCGGCCGGTGCCGCTGCTGGACGTGGCGCGGGGCGCGATGGCCGAGGTGCCCGACTACGAGCGGGTGCTGGTCGCGCCGCACTGGCCGTGGGAACTGGCGGGACCGGCCGCCACCGACGTCGTGCACCTGCTGGCCGAACTGATCGAGAACGCCCTCGCCTTCTCGCCCGCGAACACCACGGTACGGGTCACCGGCGTCCCCGCCGGCCCGGGTTGCCAGGTCGTCGTCGCCGACGACGGGCCGGGCCTGCCGCCCGAGCTGCGGGCGGAACTGGAGGGCCTGCTGGCCGATCCCCCGCCGGACGTCCCACCCGGACGGGCGGGTCTGTACGCCGCCGCCCGCCTCGCCGCCCGCTGCGGCGCCACGATCTCCCTGCGCCCCGGCCGACGCGGGGGCACCGAGGCCGTCGTAGGCCTCCCCGCGTCCCTGGTGACGCTGGTCGGCGCACCCGCCGGGTCGAACGGACGCGTACCGCGCCCGGCCGACCGGGTCGGCGCGCCGGACCAGCCGCCGGGTCGGGTCCAGCCGTCCGAGCAGCCGTCGGCCGGGCCCGCGACCGTCGAGATCCCCGCCGCGACGGCGGGCGGACCGACCAACCCGGCGTACGTCGCGCCGGCTCCCGCGGCCACGAACGGAGAGACCGGTGGACCACTCCGGAGACCGTGAGGAGGCGTGGTACGACGACGACGCCGGGCCGGTCGCGCGCCCGTACACGGTGACCCGCGGCCGGACCGCGCCGGTGGGACGGTTCGATCTGATCGCCCTGGTCGTGACCCGGCCCGGTGCGGTCGTGCCGGGCGGGCTCTTCCCGGAACACCGGGAGATCCTGCGGCGCTGCCGGCAGCCCCTCTCGGTGGCGGAGGTGGGCGCGGCGCTCGACCTGCCGGTCGGCGCCGTCCGGGTACTGCTCGGTGACCTGGTGGAGGCCGGCCTGGTCGAGACGCGGGAACCGTCCTCGCCCGGCGAACGGCCGTCCATGGAACTGCTCACCGCGCTGCTCGCCGGACTTCGCTCCCTGTGACCGCGGACGACGACGGAGCCGGCCCGGGTGGGTGGGACGCCTCCGGCGGAGAACTGAAGGGTAAGGACTTGCCGGCATCACCGCGCGAGCCACGGCGGACCGTGGCCATCATCATTCTCGACTGGCTCATGGCCACGGCCGGATCCGTCGCGCGCGCCCTGGGCGGCCGGGACGGCTCCCGTGCCGGGTGGGTCGCCGTCGGCGCGGCGCTGGGCGTCATGGCGGCGACGGTGGTGTCGGTCGTCCTGGTGCTGCGCGCGCCGGAGCGACTGGCGCCGGTGGCGCTCGACCCACCGCCGGACGTGACCGTCGTCGAGCCGCCGCCGGCCGGGACGCCCGGGCGGAGGGCGAGCCCCGCCTCGACCCGGCCGGCACCGACCTGGAGCGGCCCCTCCCGCACGCCGCCACCGGCCAGCCCTTCGGCCACGCCGGCGCCGTCCTCGGCGCCGGCCGCTCCCCCGGCACCCGTCGCGCTGACCGCGGCGTTCGCCGTCACGGACACCGCCCTGCTCAGCTACCGGGCCGCGGTGACGATCGGCAACCCGGGCAGCGGTCCGGTGCCGGGCTGGACGCTGGTGATCACGCTGCCGGAGGAGTCGCTCCACGTCACGGCCGTCGAGGGCGCGCGGGCGAGCCGCGACGGCGCGAACTGGACGTTCGTACCGGACGGACCCGGCGGGCAGGTGCCCGGCCAGGGCTCCCTACGTGTGTCGTTCCGGGTGAGCGGCTCCTCCGTCAGCTCGTTGCCGACGGCCTGCACGATCGACGGCGCAGCCTGCACCGGGCTCTCCGACTGACCGGCGGTCCTTGCGTACGGCTCGTACACGTGTTCGAATAGGGCATGCGCTGGGACAACCTCTCCGCTCCCCCGGACGAGGGGCGTCCCGACGGGCCAGCGCCAGCGACGCCACCCCTGCCGCTGGCGCTGCCCGGCGCGGTCGCCCGCACCTTCGACACGCCCGGTTTCGCCGGCATGACCTTCTACGAGGTGCGGGCCAAGTCGATCATCAATCGAGTGCCCGGCGCCTCCCGCGTTCCCTTCGAGTGGACGATCAACCCGTACCGTGGCTGCAGCCACGCGTGTGTCTACTGCGTGTCGGGCGACACCCCGATCCTCATGGCCGACGGCCGGCAGCGGCAGCTTCGCGACGTGGAGATCGGCGACCGGATCTTCGGCACCGAGCGCCGGGGCGGGCGTCGCCGCTACGTCGTCACGACCGTGCGCGCCAAGTGGTCCACCGTCAAGCCGGCGTACCGGTTGACGCTCGACGACGGCACGACCCTGGTGGCGAGCGGCGACCACCGGTTCCTCTCCGACGAGGGCTGGCGGTACGTCGCCCCGGGCGCGGGTCGCCGGCGACGGCTGGTCCCGGGCGAGCGGCTGCTCGGCACCGGCTCGTTCGCCGAGGGCCACAAGGACTCGGCGGACCACGACCGCGGGCACCACCATGCGACGTCGGCCGGCCGGCCACCTCCTCCGGGCCGAGCCGGTGACCGGGCCGAGAAGCCGGACGCGCCGACCGACGAGTGGCTCCTGGGGCTGCTGGCCGGGGCGTACGACCGGGCCGGCCGGTCCAACAGCGGCGCGCTGCGCATCGGCCTGCCGGACGGCGACCTGTTCCACGACGTCACCGCGGCTCTCGAGCACTTCGGCTTCACGTTCGTCCGGGAGGACCACAACCTTCCCGGTGGGCCCCGCCAGCTCCGGTTGACCGGCGGGCTCCGCGAGCGCCTGCGGTTCCTGCACCTGACGGGGGCCTCGTCGGGCCGTCTGGTCGAGGGGGCGCCGGTGCCCCGCGTCACGGCGCCGCGCGTGACCGCCGTCGAGCCGCTCGGTGTGGAGTTGCCCCTGTTCGACATCACCACCGGCACCGGGGACTTCATCGCCAACGGGGTGGTCAGCCACAACTGCTTCGCCCGCAACACCCACACCTACCTCGACCTGGACGCGGGCGCGGACTTCGACCGCAAGGTGATCGTCAAGGTCAACGCGGGTGAGCTGGTCCGTCGCGAGCTGGCCGCGCCGCGCTGGCGCGGCGCGCACGTCGCGATGGGCACCAACGTGGACTGCTACCAGCGCGCCGAGGGCCGCTACCAGCTCATGCCGCAGATCATCGGCGCCCTGCGGGACTTCGCCAACCCGTTCTCGATCCTCACCAAGGGCACCCTGATCCTGCGCGACCTGTCCCTGCTGCGCCAGGCCGCCGAGGTGACCCGGGTCGGCATCTCGTACTCGGTCGGCTTCGTCGACGAACGCCTGTGGCGGGCGGTCGAGCCGGGCACGCCGAGCCCCCGCCGCCGGCTGGACGCGGTCCGCCGGCTCACCGACGCCGGCTTCGCCGTCGGGGTGCTGATGGCGCCGATCCTCCCCGGGCTCAGCGACGACGACGAGTCGATCGACGCGACCGTGTCGGCGATCGCCGCCGCCGGCGCCGCCAGCGTGACGCCGCTGGCGCTGCACCTGCGCCCCGGCGCCCGGGAGTGGTATGCGCGCTGGCTCGGCCGCGAGTTCCCCCACCTGGTGCCCCGCTACCGGGAGCTCTTCCGGTCCGGCGCGTACGCCCCGCAGTCGTACCAGCGGGAACTCACCGCCCGGGTGCGGATCGCGGCACGCCGGCACGGCCTGCACCGGGGCGAACGCGGCGACAACCGCCAACGTCCCGACCCGGCACCGCCGCCGGCACCCGAGCAACTGTCGCTGCTTTGACGTTCTCTCTGCCCTAAAGGACCGAGATTCCCTCCACGCTGCGCGTGGAACACGCGGCGTCTGGGTGGATTACCGCTTCGCCGCGCGGTGCCACCATCGCTGATGGTCTGACCCGCGCTCCACGGTCGTTTAGGCTCTCGGCGCGTCCCGCCGCGAGCACGTTCATGGCCGCGTTGACGTCTCGGTCGTGGGCCGCTCCGCACGTGCAGTCCCACGACCGGGTCGACAGATCCAACTTATCGGTGATCCGGCCGCAGTCGGAGCACATGCGGGTGGGACGGGAAGAACCGGTCCACCCGGGCGAAGGTGCGCCTGTACCGGGTGGCCTTGTACTCCAGCATGGCGATGAAGCGGGCCCAGCCCGCATCGTGTACCGACTTGGCGAGTCGGGTCCGGCCGAGACCGGCCACGCACAGGTCCTCGACGTACACCGCTTGGTTGTCGCGGATGATCGCCGTGGACAGCTTGTGCTGCCAGTCCCGCCGGGTGTCGGCCACCTTCGCATGTGCCTTCGCCACCTTGACGACAGCCTTTCTGACGGTTGTTGCTACCCCGCTGCTTGCGGGACAGGTCTTGCTGCAACCGGCGCAGCTTGCGGGCCGCGCGGCGCAGGAACTTCGGTGCGGCGATCTTCGTGCCGTCCGACAGCACCGCGAAGTGCGTCAGGCCCAGGTCGATACCGACCTCCGCCTCGTTTGACGGCAATGTCTCGTCCTCGGCGGTCTGCACAACGAACGACGCAAAGTACCGGCCCGCCGCATCCCGGATCACTGTCACGGACGACGGTTCGGCCGGGAGGTTGCGCGACCAGCGGACCGGTACGTCGCCGATCTTCGGCAACCGAAGGCGGCCGTTGTCGAGCACCGCGAACCGGGCGTTACGGGTGAAGCGGATGGCCTGCCGGTTGTCCTTTCGGGAGCGGAACCGTGGCGCAGCCACCTTGCGGCCCTTGCGCTTGCCCATGACCGAGTTGAAGAAGTTGCGGTACGCGCTGTTCAGATCCGCCATAGCTTGCTGCAACACCACCGCCGACACCTCACCCAGCCACGCCCGCTCGGGGGTGCGCTTGGCCTCGGTGATGACCCGCTTCGACAGCTCGCCGTCCGACAGGTACGGCTCACCGTTCTTTCGGGCCTCCTGACGTGCGCGCAGCCCGTCGTTGAACGCCACCCGCGCGCACCCGAACGCCCTCGCCAACGCTTCCTGTTGCCCGAGCGCCGGGTAGACGCGGTAGTTGTATCGAAGCCGCAGCTGCACGTACAGCAGAGTACAGCGGAGTACGATCGCTGGTCATGAGCGACACGACCGAGGTCCGCGCGAGCGACCTTCGACAGAACCTGGCTGACATGCTGAACGACGTCGCCGTGCACGGCCGCATCGTCTATGTGACCCGCAACGGCCGCCGGATCGCCGCACTCGTCCCCGTGCCCGCGGCCGAGCAGATCGAGAAGCCACCGGTCTAAGGCACGGCCCGAGCCTTGACGACCCTCCCCACCCGGGCCTACACCCCCCGCCCTGAAGCGCGGAGCACTGGCCGCCTCCTGGTAGCGGACCGCCGCTACGCTGCCGGCGTGCGGGAGATCATCGACGCCGCCCTGCGGCGACAGCGCCGCGCCGCCACGGGCGCCGTGATCCTCGGCGCCCTCCTCGGGCTTCTCTGCCTGTTGTGGAAGGACGACCCGGCCCGGCTCCTGCCGACGGCCGCCCCGCTGGCCGCGCTGTTCGCCTACTACGGATTCTTCCGTCGGCCGAGCCGGGCCGGGCTACGACAGGCACCCGACCGGTCCGCGTTCTACGCGCCGCCGCGCGGTGCGGTGACGTTCGTGTCCGTGTTCCTCGCGTGGCTGCCCTTTCAACTCGCCTGGTACGGCAGCCGGTGGGAGCGGGACGCCTTCGGGTGGATGTTCCTGCTGGGCTCGGTGGCCGCCATCGCCGTGTTCGGGCACCGGCAATGGACACGGCTCCCGATGCTCCGGATCACCCCCGACGGCGTCGCCTCCGACGGGCCGCAGCGCGCCATGGTCGTACCCTGGTCGGCGCTGGACCCCCTCGGGCCGCCGCCGGCGACGGAGCACGACAGCGAGCTCCGCCTGCCCCTCGCCCGCCCCGAGCAGGCGACCCGACGCCGCCGTCGGCGGGCCGAGGAGCGGGTGTGGCTGCGCGACCTCGACGTGGCACCACCGCACCTGGCCGCCGCGATCAACCATTACCTGCGCCACCCCGAACACCGCGCGGCGATCGGGACGCCGGAGGAGTACGCGCGGCTGCGTCGTGCGCTCGGCGGCGCGTCCTGACCGTCGGAGTTAGAGTCGGCGGGTGCGCTCTCCTCAGCAGATCCTCGCCGACTCCGCCGTGATCGCCGTCGTGGGCGCGTCCCGCGACCCGCGCAAGGCCGCGCACAGCGTCCCGTTACAGATGCAGCGGTACGGCTGGCGCATCATCCCGGTCAACCCGACGGCTGACGAGTTGTTCGGCGAGCGGGTCTACCGTTCGCTGGCCGACATCCCGCACCCGGTCGACCTGGTGGACGTGTTCCGGCCGGCCGAGGACGCGGTGGAGGTCGTCCGGGAGGCGGTGGCGATCGGCGTCCCGGCGGTCTGGTTGCAGCTCGGCATCGTGAGCCCGGAGGCGCGCCGGGTCGCGGAGGAGGCCGGCGTCGACTACGTCGAGGACCGCTGCCTGGTCGTGGAACGCGCCGCCGCCGGCCTGAACCGTCAGCCGCCGCGTTAAGAAGGGACCCCTCCTCTACCGGAGGCGTTGAGAAGGGGCCCTTCCTTTCACCTCAGAGCTTGTACTCCTTCAGGAGGCCGCGGGAGATGATGGTCTTCTGGATCTCCGAGGTGCCCTCGCCGATGAGCAGGAACGGCGCCTCCCGCATCAGGCGCTCGATCTCGTACTCCTTGGAGTAGCCGTAGCCGCCGTGGATGCGGAACGCCTCCTGCACCACCTCGGCGCAGTACTCGGAGGCGAGCAGCTTGGCCATGCCGGCCTCGACGTCGTTGCGCTGGCCGGCGTCCTTGAGCCGGGCGGCGTTGACCATGAGCGCGTGCGCCGCCTCGATCTTCGTACCCATCTCGGCGAGCTTGAACGCGACCGCCTGGTGCTTCGCGAGGGGCTGGCCGAAGGTGCGGCGCTGCTGGGCGTACGCGACGGCCAGCTCGAACGCCCGGATCGAGATGCCGCAGGCGCGGGCGGCCACGTTGACCCGGCCGACCTCGATGCCGTCCATCATCTGGTAGAAGCCGCGGCCGACCTTCTCCTCCCCGCCGAGCACGGCGGAGCCGGGAACGGTCACGCCGTCGAGCACCATCTCGGTGGTCTCGACGCCCTTGTAGCCCATCTTGTCGATCTTGCCGGGGATGGTGAGGCCGGGGGCGGTCTCGCCGAAGCCCGGCTCCTTCTCCAGCAGGAAGGTACTCATGTTGCCGTAGACCGAGTCGGCCCCGGTGTCGGTCTTGACCAGCGTGGCCACCACCGAGGAGTACGCCCCGTTGGTCAGCCACATCTTCTGGCCGTTGATGACGAAGTTGTCGCCCTGGCGGACCGCCTTCGACTTGATCGCGGAGACGTCGGAGCCGCACTCCGGCTCGGACATCGAGAAGGCGCCGCGCACCTCGCCGGTCGCCATCTTCGGCAGCAGCCGGGCCTTCTGCTCCGCCGAGCCGTGCTGGGAGATCAGGTACGCCACGATGAAGTGGGTGTTGACGATGCCGGAGATCGACATCCAGCCCCGCGACAGCTCCTCGACCACCAGGGCGTAGGTGAGCAGGGACTCGCCCAGGCCGCCGTACTCCTCGTCGATGGTCAGGCCGAACAGGCCCATCTCCCGCATCCCGTCGAGGATGTCGGTCGGGTACTCGTCGGCGTGCTCCAGCCGCTGGGCGTGCGGGATGATCTCCTTGTCCGCGAACTCCCGGACGGTTTCCAGGATCGACCGCTGCACGTCGGTCAGGCCGGGTGTCTGGGCGAGTCGGGCCATCTCAGCCTCCGGGGGGATCGGCGCATTACTCATGGGTAACTGAACGCTGGGTCAGTATCGGCGGCGCGGGCGGCGCCGCCAAGGTGACCAGTCCACACAACCGCTGTGAAAAGGTTCACCGCTCGGGGTAGCGTCCGGCAATAGGGACGTGATCCGGCAGGAGGAGGAGACCGTGAGCCAACCGCCGCCCCCGGATCCCGACCGGCCGCCGTCGCCCTGGGAGCAGCCCGCGCCGGGCCCGGAGTCGCCCCAGGGGTACGACCCCAACCAGCCGCCCCCACCGCCACCGCCACCCGGGTACGACCCCTACCAGCCGCCACCGTCCTACGGGCCTCCTCCGGGCGGCCAGCCGTACGGGCAGCAGTGGGGCGCGCCACACGGCGGCTACGGGCCGCCCCCCGGCGGGGGCCGGGGGATGAACGTCCTGGCCGTTCTCTCGCTGGTGTTCGCCTTCGTGTTCGCGCCCGCCGGAATCGTGCTCGGCCACCTGGCGAAGCGGCAGATCAGCACCAGCGGCGAGGAGGGCGACCAGCTGGCCACCTGGGGGCTCATCCTCAGCTACATCTTCACCGGGCTCGGCGTGCTCGTCTGCTGCGGATGGATCGCGCTGTTCGCCATCGCCGGCAACGACGGGATGACGTACTGACGCCGGAGCCGCCATCGGGCTGCGGCCCGGCCGGCTGGGCGGGCCGCGCCGACGACGGCTCCGGCACGGTCAGCGGAACTGCGCCTCGCGGACGCTGTTGCCGCCGTCCACCACCAGCATCTGGCCGGTGATGTACGAGGCAGCCGGCGAGCAGAGGAAGGCGATCGCCGCCGCCACCTCGTCCGGCGTGCCGGGACGGCCGACCGGAGTGCCCAGGCCCTGCTTGATCTCCGCCATCGTCGACGCGGCGGTGTGGATGGTGCCGGGGGCGACGGCGTTCACGGTCACCCCGTCGGCGATCATCTCCATCGCCAGCGCCCGGGTCAGCCCGACGACACCGGCCTTCGCCGCCGCGTACGCGGCCTCGGTCGGCAGGGCGTTGACCGGCCCGGCCGTCGCCGCCAGGTTGACGATCCGGCCCCAGCCCCGCTCCGCCATCCCGCCGATGAACGCCCGGCTGCACAGGAAGGCCGTGGTGAGGTTGCGGTCGATCTCGCCCCGCCACTCGTCGTAGCTGAGCTGGGCGACCGGCCGCAGCACCTCCGGGCTCGCCCGGCTGGCCAGGCCCGCGTTGTTGACCAGCACCTCCACGTCACCGAGCTGCTCGGCGACGGCGTCCGCCAGCGCACCGACCTCCGACTCGTCGGTGAGGTCCGCGACGAAGCCGGTGACCCCCAGCTCGCCGGCCCGCTCGTGGATCCGCCGCGTGGTGGAGACGATGGCGACCCGGGCGCCCAGGTCGGCGAGGCGACGGGCGGTCGCGTACCCGATGCCGTCCGGGCTGCCGGCCCCGGTGACCAGCGCGACCTTGCCGTCGAGCCGCATCGTGACCGGCTCCGGCAGGGCAGCCGGCTCGTCGTGGTCGGCTGGGCCGGTCGCCAGCCGGCTGCGGCGGGCCAGGCCGGGACGGCTCGCGTCCCGTCTCGGTCGGCTGCCGGCTCTCGCGTCAATCGCCATGCCAGGATCCTGCCCGGTCACCGGGGTCCGGGCAACGCGGCACCCGGTGGCGGCGTCCTCGCATTTGCGTCCGGCTGATTACTCTGACGGCTCACCCGCACCTCGATGGAGAGCAGACGATGAGCTATCCCCCGCCGTCCGGCGGCTGGCAGGACCCGGCGTGGTCCGGTCAGCAGCCGACGCCTCCGGCCGACCCGACCCTCCCGGTGAGCGGTCAGCCCATTCCCACCCAGCCGACCGGCGGCGACCCGTACGCGCCGACTAACCCGTACCCGGGCATGCCCGGCGACCCGTACGCGGGCGTCAAGCAGACCTCGGGCCAGCCCGCGCCGGGCCCGTACGCCCCCGGCGGTTACCCGCCGCCGGCGCACCCCGGCTACGGCTACCCGCCACAACGGACGAACACCATGGCCATCGTGGCGCTGGTGCTGTCGCTCGTGGGTATCGCGTCCTGCATCACCGCGCCGATCGGGGCCATCCTCGGCCACGTGGCGCGCAAGCAGATCCGGCAGACCGGCGAGGGCGGCGAGGGCATGGCGAAGGCCGCCATCATCGTCGGCTGGATCCTGACCGGTCTCCTGGTGCTGCTGATCGCCTTCTACGTGGTGGTGATCATCTTTGCCATCGCCTCCGAGGGCGGCAGCAGCGGTAGCAGCTTCTGAGCGGCACGGAAAGCAGCGTGCCGCCCCGGTGGACACCGGGGCGGCACGCGGACGGAAGCGACTACTCCGAGGGCGGGGTGAACGTCGAGGTGCGGCTCATCCCGGCCGCTCGGCCCTTCGCCGCGATCACCAGCGCCATCTTGCGGGACGCCTCGTCGATCATCTCGTCGCCGAGCATCACCGCGCCGAGCCTGCCGCCCGCCTCCGAGGTGTAGTGCTCGTACGCGTCGAGGATGAGCTCCGCGTGGTCGTAGTCGGCCTGGGCCGGCGAGTAGACGTCGTTGGCCGCGTCGATCTGGCCCGGGTGCAGCACCCACTTGCCGTCGAAGCCCAGCGCGGCCGAGCGCTTGGCCACCTCACGGAAGGCGTCGACGTCCCGGATCTGCAGGAACGGGCCGTCGATGGCCTGCTTGTCGTGCATGCGGGCGGCCATCAGGATGCGCATCAGGATGTAGTGGTAGGGGTCGCCCGGGTAGTCCGGGATCAGCGCGCCCACCACCAGCGACTTCATGTTGATCGAGGCCATGAAGTCGGCGGGGCCGAAGATGATGGTCTCCACCCGGGGCGACGCGGCGGCGATCGCGTCGACGTTCACCAGACCGGCCGCATTCTCGATCTGCGCCTCGATGCCGATCCGGCCGACCTCGAGGCCGAGCGTCTTCTCCAACTGGGTGAGGGTCATGTCCAGCCACTGCACCTGGGCGGCGTTCTGCACCTTGGGCAGCATGATGCAGTCGAGGTTGGCGCCGGCGCCCTCGACGATGTCGATGACGTCCCGGTACGTCCACGGCGTGGTCAGGTCGTTCACCCGGACCACGCGGGTCTTTCCGGCCCAGTCGCCCTCGTTGAGCGCGGCGACGATGTTCTTGCGGGCGTCCGGCTTCGCGAGCGGGGCGACCGCGTCCTCCAGGTCCAGGAAGACCTGGTCAGCGGGGAGGCCCTGAGCCTTGCCCAGCATCTTGACGCTGGAACCCGGTACCGCGAGGCAGGACCGGCGGGGGCGACCGACTGCGGCCATGGATGCGCTCCTTCCAGCGTGCGGCGGGCACGCCGACGCCACCTGAACGTGAGATTCCGAGAACTTAACGATCCCAAAGGGCGTTGTGACGCCACGGTAACCTCGTGCCGTGACCGGGGTGAATGGACCTGTGGAAGATCTCACTGGGCGTCGGCTGGTGGTGGTGACCGGGGCGAGCTCCGGCATCGGCCTCGCAGCCGCCGTCGACCTGGCCGCCCGGGGCGACCAGGTGGTGCTCGTCGGGCGCGACCCCGCCCGCCTCCAAGCCGCCGCCGAGCAGGTGCGGGACGCCGCCGGCGAGCGTCCCGAGCTGTTCCGGGCCGACTTCGCGGTCCTCGACGACGTGCGAGGGCTGGCCGAACGGCTGCGCGCCGCGTACGACCGCATCGACGTCCTGGCGAACAACGCCGGGGCGATCGTGCTCCAGCCGATCACCACCGTCGACGGGTACGAACTGTCGATCCAGGCGAACCACCTCGCGCCGTTCCTGCTGACGAACCTCCTGCGCGACCGGGTCGGCCGGATCGTCGTCACCGCCTCGGGCGCGCACCGCAGCGGCTCGCTCGACCCCGACGATCTCAACCGGCCGCTGCGCCGCTACCGCCCGATGAACGCCTACGGCACCAGCAAGCAGGCCAACATCCTCTTCACCGCCGAAGCGGCACGGCGCTGGCCGGACATCCCGGCGTACTGCTTCCACCCGGGCGTGGTGCGGACGCGGTTCGGCAACGACAGCCGGATGGTCGCGCTCGGCATGCGCCTGCTGCCGTTCCGCAGCCCGGAGAAGGGCGCGGAGACCCTGGTCTGGCTCGCCAACCAGGACCCGGACCGGCTGCGCAGCGGCGCGTACTACATGGACCGCCGGCTGCGCCGCCCGCTACCCAAGGCGGCCGACCCGCAGCTCGCCGCCCGGCTCTGGACGGCCAGCGCCAAGGCTGTCGGCGTCGGCGAGTAGGCGGCCCGACGTCCCAGCCCGGTGTTGTACCCGGACGAAGCTCCAGCTCCCCCGGGCGTCGTCCGGGCCCGCCGCGAGCCGACAGATGACCGGCGCGACAGGCCTTGGCGGGTTGCCGCGTCGCGCCGGCGCTGCGATGCTCCGCCGCATGACTTTCCCGGGGAGCGACACGATCCAGGTGCTCGGTGCGGACAAGGAGCTGGAGGAGCGGCTCAGCGCGGAACTGACCGCGTTCAACAACCGGGCGACCGGGGCGGCGGACGAGACCGACCTGTCGGTCCGGGTGACCGACGCCGACGGTGAACTGGTCGCCGGGTTGACCGGCTGGAGCTGGGGCGACTGCGCCGGGATCAACATGGTCTGGGTCCGCGAGGACCGCCGGAGCGAGGGCTGGGGCGGCCGGCTGCTGCGCGCCGCCGAGGAGGAGGCCCGCCGGCGCGGCTGCACCCAGATGTCGGTGTCGTCGTTCTCGTTCCAGGCGCCGGAGTTCTACCGCCGGCACGGCTACCTGGACACCGGGCGCCGCGAGGGCATCCCCGGCGGGAACGTCGACCACCACTTCTGGAAGTCGCTGGTGACCGACCCGGCCGCCGCGGTGCGCCTGGTCGCGCTGGTGGAGCTGCCCCCCGGCGCGGTCGAGGAAGGCCGGGCGTACGAGGACCGGGTGCTCGGCCTGCTGGGGCGGCACGGCGGGCGGGTGGAGCGCCGGCTGCGCACCGGTGACGGGCGTACCGAGGTGCACGTCATCCGGTTCGACACGCGGGCGGGCTACGAGTCCGCCCTGGCCGACCCGGAGCGGCTCGCGCTGCGGGCCGCCCTCGGCGACGCCGCCCCGACGACCCGGGTCCTCGAGGTCGAGGAGGTCTGACCGCAACCGGTGAGGTGGCTCGCGACCCCCGCACCGTCACGGACGGGCCGAGCCGGGCAGCCGAAGCGGCGGGAACGGCGCCGCCGGACGGACGTCAGTCCGGTACGGGAGCGGCGTCCGCGGGGACGGTGGGCGCGGCCGAGGTGGCCCGGATGCGGCGGGTCCGGGCCCCACCGAGGATCACCACCGCGACCCCGGCCAGGAGCAGGGCCAGGCCGGGCAGCGCGAGGGTACGCGGCAGCTGATCCAGCCACACCCAGCCGATGAGCGCGGCCCCGGGGGCCTCCAGCAGGATCAGCACGCTGACCGTGGTCGCCGACACCCGGCGCAGGGCGTAGTTGAACATCGAGTGCCCGAGCAGTTGGGCGCCGGCCACCAGGGCCAGCACGACGAGCCAGGTGGTGGCGTCGAAGCCGGTCACCGGCACGCCGCCGACCAGACACACCACCAGCAGCAACGCCGCACACACCCCGTAGCAGATGGTCGTGTACGTGGTGGTGCTCACCGCCGTACGGGCGCGCTCGCCGAGCGCGGTGTAGACCGCCGCGAACATGCCGCCCGTCACGGCGAGCAGGTCACCGGCGAAGGCGGGGCCGGACACGGCGAAGTCCGCCCCGGTGGCCAGGGCGGCGCCGGCGACCGACACACCGATGCCGATCCACACCGTCACCGGCAGCCGGCGCCCCTGCGCCCGGGCGATCAGTCCCTGCCAGACGGGCTGGGTCGCGACCAGCGTGGTGGCCGCCGCGACCGAGGTGAGCTGCGCGCTCGGCATCCACGTGGCGAAGTGCGCGGCGAGCGCGACACCGGAGAGTACGCAGTACCAGCCCTCGCGCCGGCCGCCACGCGCGGTCAACGCCCGAAACTCCGCCCGCCGCCGCACCAGTGCGACCGGACCGAGTAGGGCCGTCGAGAGCAGGTTGCGCCAGAAGGCGATCGCGAGGGCCGGCGCGGCCGCGAAGGCGACCAGGGGCGCGGACGACGACACGGCCACCACGGCGAGCGCGAGCGCCCCGAACGTCAGCGGGTCCGGTGCCGGGCGGTGCGGTGCGGAGGACACGGGGAGAAATAGTCACACAACTTCGGTAACAACCGACGGTCAGCGCCCGGTTACGATCCAGGCCGTCCGTCGGCGACCCCCCTCGACCGCCCGGAGGCCCTCCCCCATGCCCATGTTCCAGGCGGTGCTGTTCGACTTCTTCGGCACGCTGACCCGTTCGGTGCAGCGCGGCGCGGCACACCGGACGACCGCCGACCTGCTCGGATGCCCGCCCGACGTCCTCGTCGACGTGCTCGACCGCACCTACTACCAGCGCGCCACCGGCCGCCTGGGCACCGCCGAGGCCACCCTGCGCTGGGTCTGCGAGCAGGCCGGTGTCCGCCCCTCCGACACGGCGGTGCGGTCGGCGGTGGCCGCCCGGCACGACGCCGTCCGGGCCGACACCCGGCTCCGTGAGGAGGCGGTGCCGACCCTGGCCGCGCTGCGCCGGCGGGGTGTGCGGACCGGGCTGGTCAGCGACTGCACCCACGAGCTGCCGGCCTTCCTGCCGCACCTGCCGATCGACCCGCTGCTCGACGTCCGCGTCTTCTCCGTACAGGTCGGCCGCTGCAAGCCGGCCCCGGAGCTGTACCGGACGGCGTGCCGCCGGCTCGGCGTGGCACCGGCCGAGTGCCTGTACGTCGGCGACGGCGGCAGCCAGGAGCTGACCGGGGCGGAGCGAGCCGGGCTGACCGCCGTCCGCCTGGTCGCCCCCGACCTCGCGGGCCACATGGCGTTCAACCGCGACGACGCCTGGACCGGCCCCGAGCTGCTCTCCCTAACCGAGGTGGTGAACCTGGTTGACGAGCCAGCACCCACCGCCGCGACACGCCGCGGGTGAAAGGAAGGGCCCCTTCTTAACGCCTGCGGTAGTGGAAGGGACCCCTGTTAACGGCGCAACCGCTCAGCGGCGCCGGACCCGGTGCAGGCGGAACGGCTTGCGGGTGGCCCGGACAACCGGCGCCTCGCGCGGCACCTCGGCCAGCGAGTCGGCGGGCAGCGCGGCGCCGGCCAACGGCTCGCCGGCGGGCGTCAGCCGGTTGAGGGCGCAGCCGTCAGCCGCCCAGCGCGCCACGAGGTCGGCGGTCGGGCCGGGCGCGTTCAGCCGCTTCGCCGCGACCAACGGCGCGACAGTCTCCCAGTCCTCGCTGCCCGGGGCCACCCGGGACACGTCGGCCGTCCAGGTGACGATCCGGCCGCCGTGGTCGCCCCGCAGGGTGACCTGCGCGTGGGTGGCGTCGGCGAGCCCCGGCGCGGACTGCTCGCCCGGCCCGCTCACCACCAACAGCGCCCCCTCCAGGGGGAAGCACCAGAGGGCGAGGGCCGGGCCGCCGGGCACGGCGACCCAGGCCACAGCGGCCTTCTTCGTCGCCTCGTCGACGAGGGGCGTGGTGGTCCGCTCTGCGTCCGTCACTCCCGCATCCTCCCGTACGCGTACCCGGCTCGCGCGGCCAGGCGGCGTTAACAAGGGACCCTTTCCCTACCGCAGGCGTTAAGAAGGGGCCCTTCCTTGCACCTCAGCGCGGGTCAGCCGATGAAGGGTGGGACCAGGATCTCGCCGCGGGCCACCGGCATCACCTGACCCGAGACGGTGGCGCCGACCGCGGTGCCCCCGGCCGCGGTCACCGTGCAGGCCAGCGACGACGGGCGGTTGAGCTCGACGCCCTGGCGTACGGCGTAGCTCGACCGGCCCTCCCCGGGGAGCAGCCCGCTCGCCACGAGCCACACCCCGAGCCCGAGGGCGGCGGAGCCGGTGGCCGGATCCTCCGGCACGCCCAGCCCGGGAACGAAGACCCGCGCGTGGGCGGTTTGCGAGTCGGCGTCCCAGGAGAAGACGCTGACGTGCTCCACCCCGTACCGCTGCGCCGCCGCCGCGTTGACCCGCGCGCGGGCCACCGCGTCCGCACGCACCGGGAGGTACGGGAACTCGAGGCCGCAGCCGGCCACCCGGGGCGCCGGGCCGACGTGGTCGTCCGCGGTGAGCCCGGCCATCTCCAGCAGCGGGTCCGGGTCCAGTTCGGGGCCGAGGGTGGGCATGCCGCCGGTCAGCGTCGCGCCCGTCGCGGTGACCTCGATCGGCAGGACGCCGGCCCCGCACTCCTGCAGGACCGGGCCGGCGCCGAACAGCCCCCGCCGGCTCGCGGTGACCGCCGCTCCGACGCTCGGATGCCCGGCGAACGGCAACTCGTCGACGGGCGTGAAGATCCGCGCCCGGTAGGTGGCGCCGGCCTGGGTGGGCGGGAGCACGAACACGGTCTCGGAGAGGTTGAACTCGAGTGCGAGCGCCTGCATCTGCTCGGTGGCCAGCCCGTCGGCACCGAACACCACCGCCAGCGGGTTGCCGGCGAAGGGGCGGTCCGTGAACACGTCCACGATCTCGTAGGCCAGGGTCGACATGGTGATAAACACTAGGCGCTGCCGGCCGGTATCGACGTTCCAGCCCGGCCGCGCCGGACCGGGACGCCAGGACAGGCCCTAGGCTGGTGCGCGTGAGCTCGCCGACCCGGGTCTACATCGCCCGCCTCGCCGGCGTCGCCGTCTACGACCCCAACGGCGACCAGGTCGGCCGCGTACGTGACGCGGTGGCCCGGCTGCGGCCCACGAAGCGTCCGCCGGAGGTCGTCGGTCTGGTCGCCGAGATGCCGATGCGCCGGCGGATCTTCCTCTCCATCAACCGGATCACCTCGATCGACGCCGACGCCGTGGTGCTGGGCAGCGGCACGCTCAACCTGCGTCGCTTCGAGAAGCGCCCCAACGAGCTGCTCGTGCTCCAGGAACTGCTGGACCGCCGGGTGCAGATCGACCCGGGCGGGCAGGCGGGCACGGTGGTGGACGTGGCGATGGAGTCGACCCGCGGCGAGTGGTCGCTCACCCGGGTCGCGGTACGGGAGCAGACCGGCCGGCTCTCCCGCCGGGGTCACCTGCACCAGGTCGAGTGGGACCGGGTCCGCGGGTTGAGCGGGATCGCGGACACCCGGGGCACCGCCAACCTGCTGGCCGTACTGGAGGACATGCGCCCGGCCGACCTGGCCAACGCCCTGCAGGACCTGCCCGACGCGCGGCGCAACGAGGTCGCGGCGGCGTTGGACGACGCGCGTCTCGCCGATGTGCTGAGCGAGTTGCCGGAGCACGACCAGGTGGAGATCCTGGCCGCGCTGAACCGGGAGCGCGCCGCTGACGTGCTGGAGCTGATGGACCCGGACGACGCCGCCGACCTGCTGGGCGAGCTGCCGCCGCCGGAACAGGACGTGCTGCTCGACCTGATGGAGCCGGACGAGGCCGACCCGGTGCGGCAGCTGCTCAAGTACACGCCGGGCACGGCGGGCAGCGTGATGACCTCGGAACCGGTGATCCTGCCGCCGGACGCCACGGTCGCCGAGGCGCTGGCCCGGGTCCGGGAGCCCCAACTCTCCCCCGCCGTGGCCGCCCAGGTCTTCGTGGCCCGGGCGCCGATGACCACGCCGACCGGCCGTTACCTCGGGATGGTCCATTTCCAGCGGCTGCTGCGCGAGCCACCCGCGGACATGCTGGGCGGCGTGGTGGTCAACGACATCGACCCGCTGCGCCCGACCACCCCGCTGCCTGAGATCACCCGCCGGATGGCCACGTACGACCTGGTGGCCATGCCGGTGATCGACCGGAACAACCGGCTGGTGGGCGCGGTCACCGTCGACGACGTGCTCGATCACCTGCTGCCCCCGGACTGGCGGGAGCGGGACGCCGTTCCCGCCGGCCCGGCCGCCGCCGACGACGAGGCACCGGACGGCACGGATGGTTGAGCAGCGACGGCCGCAGCGGCTGGACCAACCCCGCGAACCCCGGCGGGTGTCCCTGCCCCGCTTCGACCCGGAGGCCTTCGGCCGCTGGTCGGAGGGGATCGCCCGGGGCATGGGTACGGCGAACTTCATCGTCTACATGACGCTGGTCATCATGGCGTGGTTCGCCTGGAACACCCTCGCGCCGGCGAACCTGCGCTTCGACCCGTACACCTTCACGTTCCTGACCCTGATGCTGTCGTTGCAGGCCAGCTACGCGGCGCCGCTGATCCTGCTGGCGCAGAACCGGCAGACGGACCGGGACCGGCTGGCGTTGGAGGAGGACCGACGCCGGGCGACGGCGCAGAAGGCGGACACCGAGTACCTGGCCCGGGAGATCGCCGCGCTGCGCAACGCGATGGGCGAGGTCGCCACCCGGGACTTCCTCCGCTCGGAGCTGGCCCGGCTCGCCGAGGAGTTGGACGACGCCGCCGAGCGCCGGCAGCGGCGGGGGCGGCCGGGCGGCGGGGACGGGCTGGACGAGCCCCGGGACGACCGGGACACCGACTACGCCCGCGACGGCCGCCCGGAGACGCGTTGAACGCCGCTTGCCTCAAGGGGCCAGGCGAGCGGCGTTCGCCTCGGATCGTCGCATTTCCGCCGGATCCCGTCCAGACACCGCCGGCCATCGAATCGCTCACACCGGCCCCCGTCAGCGGCGGTGGCGGATTTCCGCCGACGTAGCATTGCGGGCATGTCAGCACCCGTCAGCACCGTCTCCGACGCGATCCAGGCCGCCCTGGCCACCGTCAACGACCCGGAGATCCGCCGGCCCATCACCGAGCTGGGCATGGTCCGCTCCGCCACGGTCGGGGACGACGGTGTCGTCCGGGTCGAGCTGCTGCTCACCGTGGCCGGTTGCCCGCTGAAGGACAAGCTGCGCACCGACATCACCGCCGCCGTGGGCGCGGTGCCGGGCGTCGCCGGCGTGGAGATCGAGTTCGGCGTGATGAGCCCGGAGCAGCGCAAGGAGCTCCAGGCGACGCTGCGCGGCGGTGCCGCCAGCGAGGAGCCGGTGATCCCGTTCGCCCAGCCGGGGTCCCGCACCCGGGTATACGCGGTCGCCAGCGGCAAGGGCGGCGTCGGCAAGTCCAGCGTGACGGTCAACCTGGCGGCGGCGCTGGCCGCCCGCGGGCTCTCCGTCGGCGTGGTCGACGCCGACATCTACGGCCACTCGGTGCCCCGGATGCTCGGCGCCGACGGCCGCCCCACCCGCGTCGAGGACATGATCATGCCGCCGGAGTCGCACGGCGTGAAGGTCATCTCGATCGGCATGTTCACCGCCGGCAACGCCGCCGTCGTCTGGCGCGGCCCGATGCTGCACCGGGCGTTGCAGCAGTTCCTCGCCGACGTGTACTGGGGCGACCTGGACGTGCTCCTGCTCGACCTGCCGCCGGGCACCGGCGACGTGGCCATCTCCCTGGCCCAACTGCTGCCCAACTCGGAGATCCTGGTGGTCACCACGCCGCAGGCCGCCGCCGCCGAGGTGGCGGAGCGGGCCGGCGCGATCGCGCTGCAGACCCACCAGCGGATCGTCGGCGTCATCGAGAACATGTCGTGGCTGGAGCTGCCGGACGGTTCCCGGATGGAGGTCTTCGGGGCGGGCGGCGGCCAGACCGTCGCCGAGTCGCTGACCCGGACGATCGGCGCACAGGTGCCGCTGCTGGGTCAGATTCCGCTCGACACGCGGGTCCGCGAGGCCGGTGACGAGGGCACCCCGATCGTGCTGGCCGAGCCGGAGTCGCCGGCCGCCAAGGCCCTGGGACAGGTCGCCGACCGGCTCGCCGTCCGGCGGGAGTCCCTGCTCGGCAAGCCGCTGGGCCTCAAGCCCGCCGGCCGCTGACGGCCGACCGGCGCGGGCTTACCGAGCGAATTCGAGGTGCGGTGAATCGCGGTGTCCCGGTGCCGGGACGCCGCGATGTGCGGTAGGTCGAGTCGATCTTGCGGCGCGGCCGGGTACGGCGGCGGTCAGGTCGCGTCGTCGTAGCTGACGCGGGGGGCCGGGGCGGTGGGGGTGCTGCCGGTGGCCGTGGTCGGCCGGCTCCCGTTCGACCGCACGTCCGCGGCGGCGGCCACGTCCTTCAGCTCGTTGTGCACGCCGGTGACGTCGGCGCGCAGGTTGTCGTAGACACCCTGCAACGGCTTCCGGATGGCCGCCTCGTCCTCCTCGCTGAGCAGGTGCTTGCGGATGAACGCCTTGGGGTGCAGGTCCTCCAGCTGGATGTCGGTGCCCAGCTCGCGGCTCAGGTCGCTGGTGGCGCTGGTCGCCATCCGGCGGAGGTTGCGCACCATCCGGAGACCGTCGTTGATGACGGCGGGCAGCCGATCACCGAAGATCAGCAGCGCCAGGAGCAGCAGCGCACCGATCTCCCACCAGTTCAGGTTGTCGAACACTGCGCGGGCCTCCTCTCGGCGTCACCGCAAGCCTACGCACGTCGTAGGCCACCCGGGGAGGGGGTGCGGGCGTCACTTCACGTCTGCGGCGAGCGTCACCGAGGCGTTCTGCTGGGACGTGCCCCGACGGTACTCGACGGTCACCACGGATCCAGGCGCGAACTTGCGGACCAGGGCGATCAGGTCGGTGGGCTCGGTCATCGGACGCCCGTTGAGCTTGAGGATCACGTCGCCGGCCTTCAGCCCGGCGCCCGCCGCGGGGCCGGACGGCTCCACCGAGTTCAGCCGTACGCCGGCACCCGCGCCCAGGCCGGGGCCACCGACCTGGGCGCCGATCACCGTACGCCGGGCCTTGCCGGTGCCGATGATGTCCTGGGTGATCCGTTTGGCCTGGTTGATGGGAATGGCGAAGGCGAGCCCGATGTTGCCCGCCTCCTGCCCGTCCGCGACAAGTGACTTGATCGTGGAGTTGACGCCGATCACCCGGCCGGCGCCGTCGATCAGTGGACCGCCGGAGTTGCCGTGGTTGACCGCCGCGTCGGTCTGGATCGCCGCGTAGTAGCGGGTCGGGCCGCCCGGCTCACCCGCCTGCATGGTGCGGTCGAGGGCACTGATGATGCCCGCGGTGACCGTGTTGGCCAGCGAGAGCGGCGAGCCAATGGCGAGCACCGGGTCGCCCACGGCAAGCGCGTCGGAGTCGCCGAACTCCACCGGCCGCAGGCCGCTCCTGGCGACCTTGATGACCGCGATGTCGGATTCCGGGTCCTGCCCGACGACGGTGGCCGGGGCCGTGCTGCCGTCGTTGAAGACCACGGAGGCCCGGCCGGTCGCACCCGCCACCACGTGGTCGTTGGTGATCACGTGGCCGTCGGCGCTGACGATGAACCCGGAGCCCTCGCTCGTCCCGCCGAGACTGGCCACGCGGACCGTGACCACGCTCGGCAGGACCCGTTCCGCCACCCCGGCCAGCGACTCCGGCTTCCGCTGCGCCAACTCCGGCGGTTGCACCGGGCCAGCACCGAGCACGGACCCCGCGCCACCGCCGCCGCGAACGGCGAACGCGTACCCGAGGGCACCGCCCAGCGCGCCCGCGAGCAGGGCGGTGATCAGCGGGATGAGGAGCAGGTGCCGCAGCGCCGGCCGACCGGGGGCGTCCGGGTCGGTCACCGGCTCCGGCTCGCCGGCGGCGGCCGGCGCCGCGGGCACCACCACCGCCGCGGGCGCCGCCGGGTCACGCCACGGGTCGGCGAGCGCGTCGGACCACCAGGGTGAGGCCGTGCCACCGGTGCCGCCCGGCGGCGACACCGCCGGCGGGTGCGCGGGCGGTGGCGGGCCCGCCGGTCCGGGGCTCGTCCCGGGCTGGCGCCAGTCCCAGCCGTCGGTCACGTCGTTGCCTCCCACTCGTCCCCGGGCCCGTCCACGCGGCCCTCGGGCCGCCCCGTCCGATCGGACGGACGCCGCTTCCAGGATTACACGGATGCCGTGAGTGGGGTCAGCGGTTGCCGCGCGTGATCGTCGATGCCGGGACGCCCGGCTGCGCCCGTCACGTGTCACATCTAGGCTCACAGTGCCCACTCGACCCGTACCACATGTGCCGCCCGGAGGTGTCCCATCGCCACGGTCGCCGGTTCCGGTCCGTCGACGGCTCAGGCCCTGCAGTTCGCCGAGTCGTACGTGACCGAGGATCTCGTGCTCCGCACGGCCCGCAGTCTCGCCCGTGAGGTCGGCCTCGACGCGGTGACGCCCGGCGCCGGCGCGGCGCTGCGGCTGCTGGCCGCCGCGGGGAACGCGCGCGCGGTCGTGGAGATCGGCACCGGAACCGGCGTCAGCGGCCTCTGGCTGCTGCGCGGAATGCGCCCCGACGGCGTGCTCACCACCATCGACGTCGAGGTGGAGCATCAGCGGATCGCCCGCCGGATCTTCGCCGAGGCCGGCTTCCCCGCCGGCCGGACGCGGATCATCACCGGCCGGGCGCTGGATGTCCTCCCCCGCCTCGCCGACGGGGCGTACGACCTGGTCTTCGTCGACGCCGAGTCGACCGGCTTCGCCGCCTGCGTGGACGCCGCCCAGCGGCTGCTGCGCCCGGGCGGGGTGCTCGCGCTCAACGGCACGCTGGCCGGCGGCCGGATCGGCGACCCGGCGGCCCGGGACATGGAGACGGTGACGATCCGGGAGACGGTCAAGGCGATCCGCGAGTCGGAGCACTGGATCCCCGCCCTGCTGCCGGTCGGCCACGGCCTGCTCGCCGCCGTGCGCTGCTGAGCGCGCCGCCGCCGGCCCGGCACGACAGCCCGTCCGGCGTCGGCCCGGCCCCCGTCGGTCCGGGGCCGGTCGGCGCCGTCGGGCGGCTCAGCGCAGCGTGTCCAGCCAGCGCAGCAGCGAGCGTACGCCCCAACCGGTCGCGCCCCTGGTCAGCTCCGCGTCGTCGCCGTCCGCCCAGGACGGCGCGGACATGTCCACGTGCACCCACCGGTCGCGCAGCTCGCCGGTGAACTCGCGCAGGTACAGGGCCGCCACCACCGACCCGGCGCCCTGGTTCGGCGCACTGTACAGGTCGGCGAGGTCGCTGCCCAGGTACTCGACGTAGTCGGCGGGCAGCGGCATCCGCCACGCCGCCTCGCCGGCCGCCTCGACCGCCGCCAGCACGTCGCCGGCGAGCCGGTCGTTCTCGCTGTAGAGGGCGCCGGTCCGCTTGCCGAGCGCCACCGCGTTCGCCCCGGTCAGCGTGGCCAGGTCGACCAGCACGTCCGGTCGCAGCTCACGGACCGCGTACGCGAGGGCGTCGGCGAGGACCAGTCGTCCCTCGGCGTCGGAGTTGGTGGTCTCGCTGGTCAGGCCGCCGTAGTGGTGGACGATGTCGCCCGGCCGGAACGCCGAGCCGCTGACCATGTTCTCGGCCAACGGCGCGAGCGCGGTGACCCGCACCGGCAGCCGCAGCGCCGCGGCGCCGACGGTGGCCGCCACCACCGCGGCCGCCCCGGCCATGTCCTTGCGCATCAGCTTCATCGCCGGCACCGGCTTGATCGAGATGCCGCCGGTGTCGAAGGTGATGCCCTTGCCGACCAGCACCACGTGGGTGCGGGCGTCGGCCGGCCGCCAGTCCAACTCGACCAGGCGCGGGCCGTGGGCCGAGCCGCCGCCCACGGCGAGAATGCCGCCGAAGCCCTCGGCGGCCAGTTCGGCCGGCTCGCGTACCCGCAGGTGCAGGTCCGGCGCCCCGGCGGCGTGGGCGGCCACCTGTCCGGCGAACCACTCGGGGTTCTTCACCGACGACGGGGTGTTGGTCAGGTCGCGGGCCCACCGGGTCAGCCGGGCGGTGGTCCGGGCCGTCTCGACCACGGCGGCGTAGCGGTCCGGGTCGGCCACCAGCAGGTCGACCCCGGTGAGCGCGGGCACACCGCCGGCGTCGGTCAGCCGGAACCGGTACGACGCCAGTAGCAGCCCCTCGTAGATGCCCCGGACGGCGGCCGGCGACGCGTCCGGCGGCAGCGCGATCGTGACGTGCGTCTCATCCGCGACGGCGCGGACCAGCGCGGCGCCGGCCCGCCGCCAGCTTCCCTCCTCGCCGTCACCGATCCCGAGCAGGACCAGCACGCCGGGGGTCCGCCCCGGGCGGAACTGGGTGCGGACCTCACCGGCGCGGCCGGTGGAGCGGGCGGCCGGGGCCAGCGCGGCGGCCTCGTCGGCGACGCCGTCGGGCAGCGTCACCGCGGTCGGTACGGGCACGGCCGGTGCGTCGTCGCCCGCCCCCTCCCCGCCCGGACAAAGGGGCAGGACGAGCGTGTCGAGGCGCTCAGGCTCGGCGACCAGACGGATGGCGAGCACGCGGGACCGTACCTCCAGGACTGAGATCGCGCGGAGCGGGAGTGACCCGGGCGCCCCACGCCGGTGAAACCCTGAGCCACCGGCCGGGCCGGTGGCTCAGGGTATGACGAACCGTCCGGGCGGCGGACGCCGCCCAAACCGCTCCTTGATCAGCCGGCGGCCGCCTTCAGCGCGTCACCGAGCGCGTTGGCCTCGTCGGGAGTCATCTCGACGACGAGCCGGCCACCGCCCTCCAGCGGGACCCGCATGACGATGCCCCGGCCCTCCTTGGTGACTTCCAGCGGACCGTCGCCCGTCCGCGGCTTCATCGCCGCCATGTTGTCTCCCCTCAGACCTGAACCAGGGTCGGTGGGTTGCCCCACAGCCACTTCGCCACGACCATCCGCAACCTGTGCGGAGGTGTCGACCAACGATTTTCCCTGATGAACACCGCCGGACCCAAACCGAGGCAGCATTGATGTAACAGCATCTAGCTTATCTTGAGAAGGCCTGTCACAATGTGCGGTCATGCAGGCACGGTCGGCACTCTTCGACCTGTACGGTGACTACCTCCGGCCCCGGGGCGGCCGGGCGCCGGTCGCCGCCCTGGTCAAGCTGCTGGCGCCGCTCGGCATCGCGCCGCCCGCGGTGCGGACGGCGGTCTCGCGCATGGTGCGCCAGGGATGGCTGGAGCCGCTCCGGATGGCCTCCGGGCCGGGCTACGCCATCACACCAAAAGCCGCCCGCCGGCTCGACGAGGCGGCGGCGCGCATCTACCGCACCGGCCGGATCACCTGGGACGGGCGGTTCGACCTGCTCGTCCTGGAGGCGCCGGCCTCCCGGCGCGAGCGGCAACGCCTCGCCGCCAACCTGAGCTTCCTCGGCTACGGCACCCTCGACGAGTGCACCTGGGTGGCGACCCGTCCCGGCGAGGACGTGGACCTGCTGCTGGAGGAGGCGGGGGTGCGCTACGAGCGGTTCACCGCCGCCCACTCCGCCGGCACACCGGGAGCAATGGGTGTCGTCCGCCGGGCGTGGGACCTGGCCGAGATCGGCCGGGCGTACGAGCAGTTCGTCGCCGAGCAGCGGCCGCTGCTGTCCGGCGTCACCGTCCGCAGCCCCGACGAGGAGGCGTACGCGGCCCGGTTCCGGCTCGTGCACGCGTGGCGTACCTTCCTGTTCCGGGACCCGCAGCTGCCGCCAGCACTGCTCCCCGAGCGTTGGCCGGGCACCGCGGCGGCCAGCTTCTTCGACCGGCACGCGGCCCGGCTGCGGCCGGCCGCCGACCGGTACGTCGAGCACTGCCTCGACGCCGGCAACCGCATCGCCCGACAGAAGGGTCGTTGACACCGTGACCGAGCCGCTGCTCGTCGACCGCACCGACGCCGTCGTCACCCTGACGCTGAACCGGCCGACGGCCATGAACGCGCTCGACGTGGCGCTCAAGGAGGCCCTGCGGGACACCCTCGCCGAGCTGGAGAGCGACCGGACCTGCCGGGCGGTGGTGCTGGCCGGGGCGGGCGGCTCGTTCTCCGCCGGTCAGGACCTGCGCGAGCACGTGAAGACCCTGGAGTCGACCGAGGGCAACCCGCTCGACACCGTCCGGGCGCACTACAACCCGATCGCCGCCCGGCTGGCGAACCTGCCCAAGCCGGTCGTCGCCGCCGTGCGGGGCATGGCCGCCGGCGCGGGCGCCTCGCTGGCCTTCCTCGCCGACATCCGCATCGGCGGGCCCTCGACCAGCTTCCTGATGGCGTTCGCCAAGGTCGGGCTCGCCGCCGACACCGGCGCGTCCTGGACGCTGCCGCGGCTGGTCGGTCACGCCAAGGCCGTCGAGCTGCTGATGCTCGCCGAGCCGGTCCGCGCCGAGGCGGCCTGCCAGCTGGGCCTGCTCAACCGGCTGGTCGCCGACGACGAGGAGGTGCTGCCGACCGCCCAGGAGCTGGCTGCCCGGCTCGCCGCCGGCCCGACGGTCGCGTACGGGGCCATCAAGCGGCAGCTCTCCATCGCCGACGCGGGCACCCTCGCCGACGCCCTCGCCGCCGAGGCGCAGGCGCAGTCGATCTGCGGGGCCACCGCCGACCACCGCTCGGCCACCATGGCGTTCGTCAACAAGCAGAAGCCGGTCTTCGAGGGCCACTGACGCGAACCGCTCCGGTCAGGGGCGGCCCTCCGGTCAGTCGTCCTCCTCCGGGTCCTGGTTGGCCTCCTCGCCGAGGACGAACGCCTGCATCGCCAGCTCGTCGCCGGACGGCGAGACGAACGCGGGCAGTTCGCGGGGGCCCAACTCCTGCACGTACGACCAGAACAGCCCGACCGCCTCCGCCGGCGACGCGGCCTCGATCGGCAGGTCCAGGCTGACCAGCCAGGTGCGCCGTGGCGGGGGCGGGCCGAGCCGGTCGGCCAGGTCCCGGAAGGCGGCCGGGGCCAGCGCGGTGAGCGGCCCGGCCAGCTCCAGCGCGTCGACGAGCACCGGCCCGTCGAAGGCCCGCCGGGTGTACGCGACCACGAGCCGCGGCCCGACGCGGTCGGACAGCGGGTCCTCCGGCACCTCCGGGCGGCGGTCGCCGGCGTCGGTGACCCGGCCCAGCGCGACCAGCCGGAGCGGCTCGTCGGCGAGCACCGCGATCCGGTCGCCGAGGCGGGGCCGGGGCTCGTCGTCGAGCCCGGTGAGTTCCAGGGTGTCGTGGTGGACGAGCCGCTCGGCCTCGTACCGGTCGGGCGGCAGCAGCACGGCCCAGGTGCCCGTGCCGTCGGCGTGGGTCGTCCGGTCGGTCCGGTACGCGGCGTCGGTCGTCATGCTCCCCATCCCATCACGTCGCCTCCGGAGCGGACACGTGGCAGCCGGCGAGATGGTCGTCCACCATGCCGGTGGCCTGCATCAGCGCGTACGCCGTGGTCGGGCCGACGAAGCGGAAGCCCCGCTTCTTGAGCGCCTTGGCCATCGCGGTGGATTCGGCGGTCAGCGCCGGAACCTCGGCGAACGAGGTCGGGCGTGCCGACCGGGGCGGCGGGACGAAGGACCACAGCAGGGCGGAGAGCCCGTCCGGCAGGTCCAGCGCGGCGCGCGCGTTGGCGACCGCCGCCTCGATCTTGGCGCGGTTGCGGACGATGCCCGCGTCGGCGAGGAGGCGGGCGACGTCCGCCTCGGTGAAGGCGGCCACCGACTCGATCCGGAACCCGTCGAAGGCCTGCCGGAACGCCGGACGCTTCCGCAGGATGGTGAGCCAGGACAGGCCCGACTGGAACGCCTCCAACGTCATCCGCTCGTAGAGCGCGTCGTCGCCGCGCACCGGCCGGCCCCACTCGGTGTCGTGGTAGACGGCGTAGTCGGGGGTGCTCGCCCCCCAGGCGCAGCGCGGCAGCCCGTCGGCGCCGATCACCAGGTCAGTCACGCGTCAACGCTAGGGCAGCCCACCGACGCACCCATTGCCTGGCGGCCCGCCCGCTGCCTATGGTGCTCGTTACCAAGCGGTAGCTGTGACGGTCGGCACAGGAACGGCACGGGGAGGCCGCCGAGATGAAGGATTTCCCGGACGTCATCACCTGGTCGATCCCGGCCTTCCTGCTGCTCATCGTGCTGGAGCGGATCTCGTACCTGATCCACCGCGACGACGACGAGGTGGGCTACGGCGCCGCCGACACGGCCACCAGCCTCGCCATGGGGCTGGGCAGCGTCTTCACCGACCTGCTCTGGAAGGTTCCGGTCGCCGCCGCGTACGCGCTGCTCTACACGCTCACCCCGCTGCGGCTCGACGAGATGTGGTGGACCTGGCCGCTGATCCTGCTGGGTCAGGACTTCTGCTACTACTGGTCGCACCGGGGGCATCACGTCATCCGCATCCTGTGGGCGTCGCACGTGGTGCACCACTCGTCGCAGCGGTTCAACCTCTCCACCGCGCTGCGCCAGCCCTGGACGGGCCTCACCAGTTGGGTCTTCTACATCCCGCTGATCCTCGCCGGCGTCCACCCGGCCGTGCTGGCGTTCTGCGGTTCGCTCAACCTGCTCTACCAGTTCTGGATCCACACCGAACGGATCGACCGGCTGCCCCGCTGGTACGAGTTCGTCTTCAACACCCCGTCGCACCATCGGGTCCACCACGCCTCCCAGGGCGGCTACCTGGACCGCAACTTCGGCGGCATCCTGATCGTCTGGGACCGGCTGTTCGGCACGTTCGCGCCGGAGCGGGAGCGGTGCGTCTACGGGCTCACCAAGAACATCGCCACCTACAACCCGGTTCGGGTGGCCTTCCACGAGTACGCCGCGATCGCCCGTGACGTGCGCGCGGCGACGAGTTGGCGGAACCGGGCGGGGCACCTGTTCGGTACGCCCGGCTGGCAGCCGGAGCCGGCGGTCGCGGCGCAGGACCCGGCGGTCACCGCACCGGCGTCGGCCACGCCGCCCGCGCCCGCGACGACCCGCTGACCACCCGGTCGCCGCCTTTGCTCTGCTTCAACCCACGCAATGATTTCGGCGCGAGACCGTTGCGCCCGTTGAAGCAGAGCAAAGGGGGCCGGGCGGGAGTGCGCCGGCTGCGCGGCGGTCCGGCCGCCGGGACACGGCTGACGGACGGCGGGGCGCGGCGGATCTCGATGGTCAGGGGAGGCGGCCCTGCTCGACCATCCGGCCGAAGCGCTTCAGCGCCTGGGTGAGGCCGACCTTCGACCCGGGCCACAGCAGCGGCCAGACGACCCGTCCGGCGGCACCGCCGGGCAGGTGGAACCACTCGTGCCAGACGACCTGCGTCCGGTCCCCGGCCAGCGGCGTGCAGCGCAGCACGCCCGGGCCCCGCAGCAGCTTCCCGCAGTGCACCACGCCGACCTCGTACGGCGCGTCCACCCGGACCACCCGCATCTCGTCGCGGAGCGCGGCCGGCCCGACCGCGGTGACCGCCTCCACCAGGCTGCCCTCGCCCCCGTCGCCCTCGACCACCCGCACCCGGGTGAACGGGATCCAGTCCGACTGGCGTTCCCAGGCGGTCAGGGCCGCGAAGACCCGTTCCGCGGGCGCCCTGACGATCACGGTGGCGGTGACCTCGGCGGCGCCGGGTTGCGCCGCCTCGCGAAGGTTCTCCGCGCCGTCCTCGGCTCTCACGCCGACTCCGAGCGCACCACCGGGCCGTGCTCGCCGAGCTGGCCCGTACCGGCCGCGTCGGCGTCCGGCCCGGACCCACCGCCGGGCGGCGGGGCGGCGCCGTTGGCGCCGGCCACCGCCGCGGCGGCCGGAGCGCCGGTGCGGTCGGCCGGGTCGGCGGGCGGGAGAGCCGCGGCGTCGGGCGGCGCCGGCTGCGCGCCGGCCGCCTTCTCACGGGCGCTGCGCAGCGCGTCGGCCTCGGCGGTGCGCCCCTCGCGCAACGCCGCGACCTCCGCCTCCAGCACGCCGATCAACTCCGACTTGTAGCCGATGTCGTACGCCGCCCGGCGCATCGCCTGGTCGACCTGGGCCATCCGGTACCCGCGCAGGGCCGTGTCGAACCGGACCTCCCCGATGTCGGACTCGCGCAGCGGGCGGGTGCCGGGCAGGGGGACGGCCTTCCCGTCCGGCTCGGCCGGCGCGAGGCCCGGATCCCGACCGGTGACCAGCACCGTCACCCCGAACACGACCGCCGCGACGGTCAGCGCCACGACCAGCAGGAGCAGAACCTGACCCATGCACAGATCGTGGCATGTCGAACGGACCGGGGCGACCCCACCACCCCAGCGACTCCTCACCTGCGGCGACGAGGGCGACCGGTCGGTCCGGCCCGCCCGGGCACCGGCTAGCGTCGTGGCCGGCCGGGCACCGGCTAGCGTCGTGGTCGGCCGGACGGCCGGCGGCGAAGATCCTCGGGAGGCGGGATGGCGGGCGCGCTTCGGCTCGGCGGGCGGACGTTCGGCCCCGGTGACCTGGTGGTCATGGCGATCGTCAACCGCACACCGGACTCGTTCTTCGACCGGGGGGCGACCTTCGCCCTGGACAGCGCGCTGCGCGCGGTCGAGCGTGCGGTCGCCGACGGCGCCGACATCATCGACATCGGCGGGGTCAAGGCCGGCCCGGGCGCCGAGGTGGACGCGACGGAGGAGATCCGCCGTACCGTCGACACCATCGCCGCCGTGCGAGCCGCCTTCCCCGACGTGGTGATCTCGATCGACACCTGGCGCGCGGAGGTGGCGGTGGAGGCGGTCGCCGCGGGCGCGGACCTGCTGAACGACACGTGGTCGGGCGCCGACCCGGCGCTGGCCCGGGTCGCGGCCGAGACCGGCGCGGGACTGGTCTGCTCCCACGCGGGCGGGCTGACGCCGCGGACCCGGCCGCACCGGGCCGCCTTCGACGACGTGGTGGCCGACGTGGTCGCGACGGTGACCGGGCTCGCCGAGCGCGCGGTCACGCTGGGGGTGCGGCGGGACGGCATCCTCATCGACCCCGCGCACGACTTCGGCAAGAACACCCGTCACTCGCTGGAGATCACCCGCCGGCTGGACGAGCTGACCGACACGGGCTGGCCGCTGCTGGTCGCCCTGTCGAACAAGGACTTCGTGGGCGAGACGCTGGACCTGCCGGTCGCCGAGCGGCTGGAGGGGACGCTCGCCGCCACCGCGATCTCGGCCTGGCTGGGCGCCCGGGTGTTCCGCGCCCATCAGGTCCGGCCGACGCGCCGCGTCCTCGACATGGTGGCGTCGATCCGGGGGGACCGCCCGCCGACGCTGACGCGGCGCGGGCTGGCCTGACAGCCGCCCGGCGCCACACCCACGCCGGCCGCCCGGACGGGCCGGCGTCAGGTCCAGCGCAGGATGTTCTTCCGCCAGGCGTAGAGGATGCCCAGCGCCAGCACCGCCACGAACACCGCCATCTCGACGACGGTGACCAGGCCGAACCCGGGCCGGTCGAACACGACCGCCCAGGGGAAGAGGAACACGGCCTCCACGGCGAACAACACGTAGAGGTACGCGTACACGTAGTAACGGATCTGCACCTGCGCCCAGTCGGCGCCGACCGGGTCCAGCCCGCACTCGTAGGTGGCCCGCTTGCCCGCCGGCTCGGCCGGACGGGCAGGACGTAACACCCGATTGGCTGAGAACGCAGTAACAAAAAAGATGAGGCTGGCGAGGAGCAGCAGCCCGAGCGTCGCGTACGAGCCCAGGTAACCGGTCACGGTGGGTCAGCCTACCGGTCCGCCCAGGGACCCGCACCGAACACGTTACGGATTTGTTTCCCCGTGGGACTAGTGCCTCCAGGCAACGATTACCGAGTATTGACTCTTCACTGATCCTCACGGAGGACTGATGGCCCGCGTGGACCAATCCGCCGGACGCCGCGCGCGCGACCCGCGTACGGCGTACCGGCTGGCCGCCTCGTTGGCGGTCGCGCTGACGGTCGCCGCGATGCCGGGGTGGGCCACCGCTGCCCCGGTCCTCGACCGCGTCGCCGTCGCGACCACCGAGCCGACCGAGCCCGGTGAAGGTGCGACCGAGCCGGGCGGGGAGACGCCGACCGGCGACCCGACCTCGACCGGCCCGGTGCCGACCAGCCCGCCGCCCACGACGGCGGAGCCGACGTCGACCGCCCCGACCGGCGACCCCGCGCCGACCACCACCCGGCCACCGGATCCCGCCCCGGCCACCACCGCGCCGACCACGGCCGCCCCGACGACCGCGGCTCCGCCACCCCCGCCCCCGCCGGTCAAGCCCACCCCGCCGGGCGAGGCCGCGCCGCTCGGCGTGACCGTCAGCACCGGCGACGTCGTTCTCACGTCCGCGTACTGGAACGCCCGATCCACCGTGACGACCCTCCGGGTCACCATCACCAACACCGGCGGCGTCTCCGAGCGGATCGGCCTCGCGTACACCCTGCCGGCCGGGATCACCGACGCCGGCACGGCGGGCTGTGCCGCCACGGGCGGCGGTGGGCACCAGTGCGGCGCGTGGACCAGCGCGCCGGGCTCCCGGTTCAGCACCGACCTGCGGCTGCGGGTGAGCCGGGACGCCTGGCGGCGGATGCCGCTGAGCGGTTCGGTGCAGGTCACGGCTACCGCGCCGGGTGCCGCGCCGGGTGCCGCGCCGGTGAGCGACAACCAGGGCTTCGCCGTCCTCTTCCCGTCCGGCCCGCCGGCCGCCGGCATCAAGTTGGAGGCGGACGAGGTCGCCTTCGACATGAGCGGCGCGGCGAGTGCACTCCAGGTGCGGCTCGGCAACACCGGTTCGGTGGATGCCAGCGGGCGCGTGGAGGTGGTCCTCCCGGCCGGGGTGACCGTGCCGACGCAGCCGCCCGGCTGCGTCGCCGTCGACCCCACCCGCACGCGGTGCACCGTCGGCATCGTCCGCGCCGGCCGCACGTCCGACCTGCGGCTGCCGGTGACGGCCACGCCTGAGGCCCAGCGGGACGCGCCGCTCGCCGGCGCGGTCGTCGGGGAGCTCGACCCGCGCAGCGGCAAGGCCCGGCAGGTCCGGTTGAGTTTCCGGATCGTCGCCGCCGCGGCCCTGGCCACGCCGGTGGCGTCACCGCCCGGGCCGGAGCATTCCCAGGGCGTCCGGGCCGTCAGCGCGTCGGACGACACCACCGACGGGATGAACTCGGTGCAGCGCACCGCCATGATCCTGATCGCCGTCTCCAGCCTGCTCGTGGTGGCGGCCCTCGCTCTCGCGACCACCTCGCTGCGGCGTCGGATGGCCGAGCCGGTCACCGGTCCGGTGCCGCCCGTCGGGCGGGAGTAGGCGTCGGGGGATGACGACGCAAGGGCCGGCCCCCGGGTGGGGGCCGGCCCTTGTCGTGTGTGGGTCAGGAGGTGGCGTAGCCGCGGGTGGCGATCCAGTCGGCCAGGGCCTCGGTGGTCATCCAGTACGAGGCGGTGTCCGGGTTGGCCGAGTCGGCGATCTTCACCTGCTCGCCGCCGTCGCGGTAGCCCACCACGCTGATGTAGTGGCCGCCCTCGAAGGAGTGCACCCCACCGCCGGTGTCGATGGCGGTACCGGCGATGTTGGCCACCAGCGCCCGACCGTCGTCGACGCTACGGATCACATCGTCACGCAGCTTGTCGGTCTGCTCGGCGTCGGCCTTACGGCCGGAGATCTCGACACTGCGGTAGACATCGCGGCCGGTCTCCTTGTTCAGCACCGGCGTGATGTCGTTGATCGAGTCGGTGCCGGCCTCGGTGGTGCCCATCCGCTCGGCCATGTCGTGCTGATCGATGTCCTTGCCCTGCACCGACAGGGCGTTACGGGCCGCCGCCGGACCGCAGTAGAAGAACGTGTCCTGCGCCTCGTAGCGCACGTCCAGCTCACGCTTCTTCTCACCCTTGCGCTCGGCCTTGCGCTCGACCTGAGCGCCCGGCTTGTCCGCGGCGAGGGCACCGGTGACCGGCCCCGCGACGGCACCACCGGTGAACGCCAGCCCGGCAGCGGTCAGAACAGTGCTCCGCAGAAGGTTGCTACGCATGATGATCAAACCCTTTCGATCGGGGGAAACACGACCGGCGAAAAGGGGGGATGCCGGCACGCGCTCGGGAAAGGTGGACCAGCCCGGCAGGGGGTGCTCGAGGGGGTCCGACAGGATCAACCCGGCCTGCTGCTCGGGCGACCAGGGGATGTAACCAACCCGGACCCCGGACCATTCCGGCCGACCGCCAACGCACCCGGGGGGCGGCTCAGGGATCCCGACCAGGCGCCGGAGCACCCGCGGTCACGGCATGTACAACGACCCGACCCACCCACCCATTCCACGACCAGAGCGCCCCCGACCACCGCGCAAAGGGCCCGAAACCGGACGCAGGCACCAGCCCGCCCAGCCGGAACCGGACGCCGCGCCCAGACCGCGCGGATGTCACCATGGCGCATGACCGGACCGCCGGGTCTTGGGACGGAAACGGCAACCCTGAAGAGGTCAGACGTCGCGCGATCTCCGCGGCACGGCCCGCCACCTGTCCAGGTGGCGGCGTCAGGCACCGCCCGGCGCCGGTGATCTGGATTACGGCGTGCGGGGCAATACGACACCAATCCGGCCGAAAGCACGCCTTTCCCGGTCCCAGTCGGCGGACCTCTCGAGAGGTTGACGAGGTGATCCGACGTAGGCTCTCAAGTGAGAAACGACAGCGGGCCGGACAACCACGACGGTGGGGTACGGCGGTGCGCCGAGGAGGTCACGTGGCCGGGCAGGGCGAGGTCATGATCAGGTTTGGCGGCCCGGGTGACCGCGCCGACCGAAGCGAGGTGCAGGCGTGACCAAGCAGATCCGTCAACTGGACCGGGTGGTCATCCGGTTCGCCGGCGACTCCGGCGACGGCATGCAGCTGACCGGTGACCGGTTCACCTCGGAAACGGCCCAGCTCGGCAACGACATCTCCACGTTGCCCAACTTCCCGGCCGAGATCCGCGCACCCGCCGGCACCCTCCCGGGCGTGTCGAGTTTCCAGGTGCACTTCGCCGACTACGACATCCTGACTCCGGGCGACGCGCCGAACGTGCTGGTGGCGATGAACCCGGCGGCCCTCAAGGCCAACCTTTCCGACCTGCCGCGCGGGGCGGACATCATCGTCAACACCGACGAGTTCACCAAGCGCAACCTGTCCAAGGTCGGCTACCAGACGAGCCCGCTCGATGACGACTCGCTCGCCGGGTACGTGGTCCACCCGGTGGCGCTGACCTCGATGACCGTCGGCGCCCTCGCCGAGCACGAGGTGTCCAAGAAGGACGCCGAGCGCGCCAAGAACATGTTCGCGCTCGGCCTGCTGAGCTGGATGTACTCCCGGCCGTACGAGTCGACGCTGCGCTTCCTGGAGCGCAAGTTCGCGGCTCGGCCGGAGCTCGTCGCGGCCAACGTCGCCGCGTTCAAGGCCGGCTGGAACTTCGGCGAGACCACCGAGGACTTCGCGGTCCGGTACGAGGTCAAGCCGGCGAAGATGCAGCCGGGCACCTACCGGAACATCACCGGCAACATGGCGCTGTCGCTCGGGCTGGTGGCCGCCGGCGTCCGCTCCGGGCTGCCGGTGTTCCTCGGGGCGTACCCGATCACGCCGGCGTCGGACATCCTGCACGAGCTGAGCAAGCACAAGCGGTTCGGCGTGCTGACCATGCAGGCCGAGGACGAGATCGCCGCGGTCGGCGCGGCGCTGGGCGCCTCGTACGGTGGGGCGCTCGGCGTCACCACCACCAGCGGCCCGGGCGTGGCGCTGAAGAGCGAGACGATCTCCCTCGCCGTGGCCCTGGAGCTGCCGCTGCTCATCGTCGACGTGCAGCGGGCCGGGCCGTCGACCGGTATGCCCACCAAGACCGAGCAGGCCGACCTCAACATGGCGCTCTACGGCCGGCACGGTGAGGCCCCGGTCGCGGTGATCGCGCCGAAGTCCCCCGCGGACTGCTTCTACGCGGCGCTGGAGGCGGCCCGGATCGCGCTGACCTACCGCACCCCGGTGATCCTGCTGTCGGACAACTACGTCGCCAACGGCTCCGAGCCGTGGCTGCTGCCCGACGTCGAGGCGCTGCCGGACCTGCGGGTCGAGTTCGCCACGCGACCCAACGGCGAGGACGGCAGCACGTTCCTGCCGTACCTGCGCGACCCGGAGACCCTGGCCCGACCGTGGGCCATCCCCGGCACTCCGGGCCTGGAGCACCGGATCGGCGGCCTGGAGAAGGCCGACCGGACCGGCGACATCTCGTACGACCCGGCGAACCACGACTTCATGGTGCGCACCCGGGCCGCGCGGATCGAGACGATCCCGGTGCCGGACGTCGAGGTCGAGGACCCGGACGGCGACGCCCGGGTGCTCGTGCTCGGCTGGGGCTCGACGTACGGCCCGATCGGTGCGGCCTGCCGGGGTCTGCGCCAGCGGGGTCACTCGATCGCGCAGGCGCACCTGCGCCACCTCGCCCCGATGCCGGCGAACCTCGGCGAGGTGCTGCGCTCCTACGACCGGGTGGTCATCCCCGAGATGAATCTCGGCCAGCTCGCGCACGTGATCCGCGCCAGGTACCTGGTCGACGCGATCGGCTACAACCAGGTGCGCGGCCTGCCGTTCACGGCCAACGAGCTGGAGACGACGCTGGAAGAGGTCCTGAAGAATGTCTGAGCCCGTCGCCCTCAAGCTCACCGCGAAGGACTTCAAGTCCGACCAGGAGGTGCGCTGGTGCCCCGGCTGCGGTGACTACGCGATCCTCGCGGCCGTGCAGGGCTTCATGCCGGAGCTGAACATCCCCCGCGAGCGGATCGTCTTCGTCTCCGGGATCGGCTGCTCGTCGCGCTTCCCGTACTACATGAACACGTACGGCATGCACTCGATCCACGGCCGCGCGCCGGCGATCGCCACCGGCCTGTCCGCGACGCGTCCCGACCTGTCGGTCTGGGTGGTGACCGGGGACGGCGACGCGCTGTCGATCGGCGGCAACCACCTGATCCACGCCCTGCGCCGCAACGTCAACCTCAAGATCCTGCTGTTCAACAACCGGATCTACGGCCTGACGAAGGGGCAGTACTCGCCGACGTCCGAGGTCGGCAAGATCACCAAGTCGACGCCGGTCGGCTCGGCCGATGCCCCGTTCAACCCGCTCTCGCTGGCGCTCGGCGCGGAGGCGACCTTCGTCGCCCGCACGATCGACTCCGACCGCAAGCACCTCCAGTCGGTGCTGCGGGCCGCCGCCGAGCACCAGGGCTCCGCGTTCGTGGAGATCTACCAGAACTGCAACATCTTCAACGACGGCGCCTTCGACCAGCTCAAGGAGCCGGCCACCCGGGACGACTACCTGATCCGGCTGGAGCACGGCCAGCCGATCACGTTCGGCAAGGACGGGCAGTTCTGCGTCGTCCACCCGCCCGGCGGCTTCGGCCTCGAGGTGCGCGAGACGGCGGCCACCCCGGCCGAGGAGATCGTGGTGCACGACGCCACGGTCACCGACCCGGCGTACGCGTTCGCGCTGTCCCGGCTGCCCGGCCTGGACCTGCGGAACACCCCGATCGGCGTGTTCCGCTCGGTCGGGCGCCCGTCGTACGACAGCGTGGTGCAGGGCCAGCTCGACGCCGCGCGGGCGAAGGTCACCGAGACGCCGGAGCAGCAGCTCGCCGGCCTCCTGGGCAGCGGCGACACCTGGACGATCGTCTGACGCGTACGCACTGACACGCGGAAGGGCGGGCCGTTCCGGGGGAACGGCCCGCCCTCTCGTGACCGGCGCGTCAGGCCGCGGCCGAGGCGGACGCCCACAGCTCGTCGATGGCACGCTCGGCCGCCGCGAGGCTCTGCTCGTGCAGCGGGATCAGCTCGGCCATGGCCGGCATCTGCGGGGCGAGCGTGAGCTCGGCGGCGATGAACCGCGGCTCCAGGCCGGTGCGCGAGATGCCGTGCGGCAGCCAGGGCTCGGCGTGGTCCCAGCCCTCCCGCGGGGTACCCGCGCCGTAGCCGCCGCCACGGGTGGTCAGCACGATGAACTCGCGGTCACCGAGCAGGCCGGTGCCGGTGGCCGGGTCGAACGCCAGGCCGGGCGCGATGAGGTGGTCGACCCAGGTCTTCACGCTGCTCGGCGCGCCGTAGTTGTAGAGCGGGAGGCCGAGCAGGACGGTGTGCGCCCGCTTCACCTCGCTGACCAGTTCCTCGGTCAGCTCCCAGGACTTGCGTTGCTCCGGCGTGTGCTGGTCCGCCGGCACCATCCGGGCCATGCCGCCCGCCTCGTCGAGGTGCGGCAGCGGCTCCTTACCGAGGTCGCGGTAGGTGACCGTGCCGTCCGGGTGGGCGGCACGCCAGGCGGCGACGGCGCGGGCGGTGAGCCGCCGGCTGACGGAGTGCTCACCCCGGATGCTGGAGTCGATGTGCAGCAGGTGCGGCATTGCTTATCCTCCACAGATGGTTTGTGTAACGCAAACCATTTATAGCAGAGGGATGTTCGGTGACCCGGGTAAACTCGGTCACATGCCAGGGACAGCATTCGACCAGTCGAAGCACCGGTGTGGTGCGCTGCTCGAGCACCTGGCCCGGCGGATGCGGCTCCGGTCGGAGTCGGTGCTGGCCCCGCTCGGCCTGCGGCCGCGCCACCTGGTGGCCCTCACCGTGCTCCGGGACAGCGGCGGCAGCACGCAGCAGGCCCTCGCCGGCACCCTGGAGATGGACGGCACGAACCTCGTCGGGCTGCTCAACGAACTGGAGGCGGTCGGCCTGGTCGAGCGGCGACGCTGTCTCGACGACCGACGCCGGCACGCCGTGGTATTGACCCCGACCGGCGCGGAACGCCTCGGCGAGGCGGAATGCGCCCTGGCCACGGCGGAGGCCGAGGTGCTGAGCGGGCTGGCGCCGGCCGAGCGGGAGACGCTCTACGACCTGCTCAAGCGCGCCACCGGGGCAGCCGGCACCTGCGCCGACGCACTCAAGGACGACGCCGACCGCTGAGTCACGGGACCGGCGTGGCCGACGTCGGGCGGTCGTCGCGGACGTGCACCAGCATGTCACCGGTCTCGATCACCGCGCCCGCCCGATCGGCCAGGGTGACCACCTTGCCCCGCCGGACCAGGGCGATGACCAGGGTGTCCAGCTCGCGCGGAGACTTGCCGACCTCGTGCCGTTCGGCCGACCGCATCGCGAGCGCCATGCCCTGGCCCGGCGTGAGCAGGTCCTCCACGACGTCGATCAGCGGCGGCGCCGACGTGGACAGGCCCAGCAGGCGCCCGGCGGTCGCCGACGACACGATCACGTGGTGCGCGCCGCTCTGCTTCAGCAGCGGGGCGTTCTCCGCCTCCCGGGCGGCCGCGATGATCCGTACCTGGCCGGCGGTCAACTGCCGGACGGTCAGCGCCACCAGGACCGACGCGTCGTCGCTGTCGGTCGCGATGATCACCGCCTTGGCCGTACGGACGTGCGCCTCGTTCAGGGTCGCCGAGCGGGTCGCCGACCCCTCGATCGCCACCAGGCCGGCCGCCGTGGCCTGCCGGAGCGCGCCACCGCTGCGCTCGACCACGACGATCCGGGACTTGTCGAACCCGTTCTCCAGCAGCGCGGAGACCGCGCTGCGGCCCTTGGTGCCGTAGCCGCAGATGATGACGTGGTCCTTCACGGTTCTCCTCCACCGCGACAGGCGACGGCCGGTCCGGTACTGCTCGGTCAGGACTTCCAGGGTGGTGCCGACCAGGATGATCAGGAAGATCACCCGGGCGGGGGTGATGTAGAGGACGTTGACCAGCCGGGCGGACGGGCTGACCGGGGTGATGTCGCCGTACCCGGTGGTGGAGAGGGAGACCACCACGTAGTAGAAGCAGTCGAGGAGGGTCAGACCGTCCTCGTTGACGTCCCGGTACCCGTCCCGGTCGAACCAGACAACCGCGACGGTGGTGAGGATGAGCCCCAGGGCACCGGCCAGCCGCAGGCTCAGCGCGCTCAGCGGATCGCGCCGTTGCGCGGGAAAATGGATCACCGTTCGCCCTGCCCGGACTCCGCTGTCGCCTGCACGCCCACAACATATCGGGTGAGCGGTGATCCGCACGCCGGGGCGGTGGGACGCCGTGACGGCGGCCGGCCGGGCATGATGGGAGTGTCCCCGGACGACGACCGCGAGAGCGAGGCGGAGCATGTCCTTGCTGCGACGAGTGATCGGCGGCGTGCTGCGCCGGCTGCGCCAGCGGCAGGGCCGCACGCTGCGCGACGTGGCCCAGGCCGCCGGGGTCTCGATGCCGTACCTGTCGGAGATCGAGCGCGGGCGCAAGGAGGCGTCGTCCGAGGTGCTCGCGGCGATCTGCCGGGCGCTGGGCATCCGCCTGTCCGACCTGCTGGAGGAGGCCCGCGACGATCTGCGTCGCGTGGAACGGCACGAGCCGGTGGGGTCCGCGCCGGCCCGCTTCGACCGGGTGCCGCTCTCGCGGGCCGAGTCCGCCGGCCCGCGCGTGCGGATCGGTTTCCACGCCGACGGCCCGACGGCGTACGCGGCCCGTCCGGTGACGGCCGGTGGCGTGAGCCTCCCCCTCCCGGCGAGGGCGCCCGAGCGGCTGCTCCACGTCGCCGGCACCCCGGGAACGATCGGATCCGACCGCACCGGCGGTCCGGCGGGCTGGGCCGGCACCCCGCTCACCGCGTCCGGGCTGCGGGTCCGGTTGATCCCCTCCGCGCCGGCCGGTCGCCCCGGTGCGCGTACCGCCAGGATCCTGGCGCGACGGCGGGCCCGCACGGGCCGGCGCCGGCTCTCCGCGCGATAACGCCGGCGCCGACGTCCGGGCGCGGCCGGGCAACGACCGGCCGCTTCTGCCCTGAGCCGATCTGCCGCCGGCAGAAACGCTCGGAGCCCGACCACCGGCCCGCGCAGGCTGGAAGCGCCGGTCCCCCGGGCGGTGCGGTCGCCCGCCGGCACGGTGGAGGTCGCACGTGATGATCAGGATGTTGGACGACGGGCAGCGGGGTTTCGGCGACCAGGTGTTCGAGCGGCTGCTGAAGGAACGGATCGTCTTCCTCGGCACCGAGGTGACCGACGAGTCGGCCAACCGCATCTGCGCGCAGATCCTGCTGTTGGCCGCCGAGGACCCGGACCGGGACATCAACCTCTACATCAACTCGCCGGGCGGCTCGGTGAGCGCGGGAATGGCGGTGTACGACACGATGCGGTTCGTCCGCAACGATGTGGCCACGCTGGCGCTGGGCATGGCCGGCTCGATGGGCCAGTTCCTGCTCTGCGCGGGGACGGCGGGCAAGCGGTACGCGCTGCCGCACGCGCGGATCATGATGCACCAGCCATCCGGTGGCATGGGCGGCACCGCGGCCGACATCACCATCCAGGCGCAGAACATGCTGCACGTGAAGCGGACCATGCAGGAGCTGATCGCCCGGCACAGCGGGCACAGCGTGGACGAGATCCAGCAGGACTGGGACCGGGACCGGTGGTTCACCGCCGACCAGGCCCGCGAGTACGGCCTCGTCGACCACGTGATCAGCCGGGCCGCGCAGCTCACGTCGGGCTGAGCCGCGGCGGTCCGAACTGGACGCGCGGCGGGCGGCCGGCGATGGTCCCGTCGGCCGCCCGCCGCGTCCCTGTGTCCAAGAGCTGGACCAGCGCGTGCGCCGACCCCTCCGCAGCGTGCGTACCGACGTCGGACGCGCCCCCTCGATCGCGTCCGACCTCCGCACCTGTGACGGTCTCCGGCAATATGTGCCGCGCCGTCGTTACGTCGGAGCCTATTCCCGCCGCACGGGACTCCGCGCGGCGAGCGCGCGCAGCGCCTTTCGAAGCAAATTCGTTACATCCTTGCCCCCGGCAACCGACGCGCGCCGTAGCGGGCGTAAGGAAGGGCCCCTTGTTAACGCCTCGCGTTGTACAAGGGACCCCTCTTAACAACACCATCGTCCTACCGCGACCCGGTCAGGACCACCTTGCCGAGCGCGCGGCGTCCCTCCAGGTCGGCGTGCGCCCGGGCCGCGTCGGCCAGGGGGTACGTCGTGACCAGCGGCCGCCACCAGCCACGACCGGTCAGCTCCAGCGATCGGGCGGCGAGGCCCGGGATACCGCCCGGCAGGGCGCGCATCCGCTGCCCGAGCCACCCGACGGTGAGGCCGCGCCCGATCAGGTCGGCGGTCTCCACCCGCGTCGCCTCACCGGCCGACCAGCCGAACATCATGAACCGGCCGCCCGGGTCCAGCAGTTCGAGGGCGCTCCGACCGACCGGGCCGCCGACCCCGTCGTACACCAGGGTCACGCCGCCGAACCGCTCGCGTACCCGGTCCGCCCAGTCCGGGCGCCCGTAGTCCACCACGAGGTGCGCGCCGAGGCCGTCCAGCGCCGCCGTACGCTCCGCGCCCCGCGCGGCCGCCACCACCGTCGCCCCGGCGTGCCGCGCGGCCTGCGCCAGCAGCCACCCGACACCGCCGGCGGCCGACGGAACGAGGACCACGTCGCCCGCCGCCGGCCGTTCCAGCTCGACGATGCCGAGGGCGGTGCGGCCCGTGCCGACCGCGGCCACCGCCTCGGCGAAGCTCAGCCCCTCGGGTACGGGGAACAGCGCCCCCACAGCGGTCACCGCCTGCTCGGCGTACCCGCCGGGGACCATGCCGAGGTGGGCCACGACCCGCCGGCCCGACCAGTCGTCGTCGACGCCGGGCCCGAGGGCGTCGACGATCCCGGCGACCTCACGGCCCGGGACGGTGGGCAGCTCGGGCAGCGGAAGCGGGCCGCCGGCCTCGCCGCGCCGCAGCGCGGTGTCGAGCAGGTGTACGCCGCTCGCCTCGACGGCGATGCGCACCTCGCCCGGGCCGGGTGTGAGGTCAGGCAGCTCGTCCAGGACGAGGTTCCCGGCGGGACCGAATTCGTGGAGCCGGATCGCGTGCATGATCCGATCCGACAACCTCAACCACAGTTGAGGTCAAGGGGGTCCCGCGGTCAGCCACCTCACGCTGACCGCCCGGCCGGCGAGCAGCCGGGTGCTTCACTGTCCCACATGAGGTGGCGAAGGAGCCGGCCGGTCGTGGCGGTCGTGGCGGTCGTGGCGGTCGTCGCGGCGCTCGCCGGATGGCGCTGGTGGCACAACCGCCCACCGTACGGCCCGGAAGCACTGGCCCTGCGATCGTCACTGACGTTCGTCACGTACCAGGAGGCCCAAGCGGCGCTCGGCGCACAGGTCCACGCACCGGCGGCCAACGACGGGGACCAGCTGGTGCTCGGACGGGTCTCCTGGCAGGCGCCGCCGAAGCCGCTCGACGGCGGCTGGTTCGCGATCTTCCTCATCGACAAGCGGAACGACCGCCGCCCCGGGGTGTTCGGCCTGTCCGCGCCTCGGCCGCAGGCGCTCAGCATCGGCAGCCACGGCGCCGAGAACCGGATCCCGGAGCGCTACCCCTGGCTACGCGGGGCTGGCGATGTCCCGGTCGGAGACGGCACATGGCGTGGCAGCGGCAACCGGGTGGGCGTGTTCGACGAGGCCGCGTCGCCCCTGACGTTCGTCGCGCGGTTCCCGCATCTGGAGGCGCCGGACCAGGAGACGCTTGTGGCCACTGCTCCGGTGGCGATGTCGGACCTCCTGCTGGCCCTGGCCTACCTGGGGCCCGACGGGCAGGTGTACTGGGCGCAGCGCCTGTCCGGCTGACCAACGGTGATCGACGATCCGCTGCTGCGCGGGTCCGGCGACCTGAGGCTGATCTCCGGCTGGTCGCTGGCGGCCTCTCAACGCTGACCGTCGTTGACTCTCGGCTCCCACGCCGACGGGACGGCCTCCGCGAGCGGCTCCGGCTGTACGGATGGCTGGCGAATCGGCCAAGGGCGAGACTCCGGGCATCTAGTCTCGAGACTGTGGCCGAGGAGAACGCGGAGCTGTTGGCGATCTTCCGGGACGCCATCAGACGGGTCCGTGAAGGTGCCGTGCGGCATGGTGACGAGGAACTGCACCAGGCGGCACAAGACATCAGCCGGACAGTGTGCGCGGTGAGACGCGGTCGCGGGCAGCCTTGCCTGGAAGCGGCGGAGATGCTTGATTGTCCGGTCTGCGGCAGCCACCCCGGACAGAACTGCATCTCCGTGCCCGGGCACCCGCTGGGCGATCGAACGTTTCACCCGGAGCGGGAACACATGACCGAGGAACTGTAGCGGATCCCATCACCCTACCGACGCACCGGCTGGTCGCCGTGGAGGTGCTCACCCCCGGCGGGAACTGGTCTGCACTTGATCATTTCGCACACGCTTTGCCGTGACGCACCATGGTCGCGTGTCATGGCATCGCCGGACCAACGGGCCGACGCGGCGTGACCCGCGGCTCGATCCCTTCCGGGAGCGTGCGGCGCGTCTGGTTCGCAACGGTGAGCCGGTCGCGACGCTGTACCTGCGCGTGGAGACGTGTTGGTGGCAGCCAGGCGGGCGTCTGTGGTGGCGGACCTGGTCCGAAGCGAAAGAGCAGGTCCACGGTTTCGTGCTGATGCAGGCCGGCGTGTTCGACGACTTCATCGTCGACGTTGACGACCTCGACGACGAGCTGCCCGACTGGGCCGACAACAGGTTCCACTATCGCGGCGAAGCCTTGACCGCACAGTGGCTCGACGACCGCTCATCCCGAACCGTCCGGATCGATGTGTTCGGCCTCGACGAGGATGGGGAGTAGACCGCCCACTACCCTCGACCACTTTGACCAGGGGCTCAGGGCCTAGCTTTGCAGCAAGCGAAGGTGAGGGGCGCACATGGGCGAGGAGAATGCGGCACCGATGGATGTCGTCGAGCGTCTGACGACCAGGCGGCGAGGGTTGTTCCGGAAGGTGGTGACCGGCGACACCGTGGGCCTCGGCGAGCGGGATACGGTCGTACGGTGGCTGCGCGAACTCCATGACGAGCGAAACCAAACGGTGATCATCCATCGGCCTTGGGGATCGATCTGCGTGGTCGCCGAGGGACGTGCCCCGACTGACATCATGATGAGCGACGGTGACCGGATGTGGTACGCGGCCCGCCCGGGAAGCAGCCTCCCGCAGAAGCATCCCCAGCTAACCCCGGACCAGGTGGAACACGTCATGCTCGATGCCCTGACCTCAGACACCTGGCCTCGGTGGCCAGAGTGGCGGGAATTGTGATTGCCCGATGGGCACCTCGCTCGCCCCTGCCACCCCGTCTGCCATCGGCTCTCCTCGTGGGAGCGGGCCGCCGCCCGGCCGCCATGTCAATCGAACCTTGACGTAGGTTCGGACGCTGGTGGGTCGGGCGACCGCAACGCCAGCTCGCCGAGGCGGCCGGCGTGCGCTCCGCTACATCGCGCGGACCTGTGGCCGCGCGGCCCGGCCGGCTAGCCGGCCCACCAGATCACTTGTGAACTACGAGTCCGACCGAGGCGGCCGGGTGATGGGCCGAGGGGAGCCACCCGCAAGCCGGGAATTCCTCCGCCACCGGTAGTGGCGCCACGCCGCGACTGCAGCGGCCACGGCAACGAGCAGCGCGGCGGTGCCCTTCCAGGCACGCTCGAACCACGGTCGGTCGTCGCCGAACGCCGCCTCACCAGCCATCAGCAGCCATACCCCCAACCACGCCCACTGCCAGCCGCGTGGCCGGGAGAATTTGTCGGGCGGGTCGGAGACCGCGATGGATACGGCGGTTGCGGCGCAGCAGACGACCAGCAGCGGTTGCCCGATGCGCCAGATGATCTCCCACAGCGACATGTAGCGATCCTGGCACCCCGTTGTACGCATGGCTGTGCGGCGGCCGTCTGAGTTGAGGAAGGTACCGGCACGCCGGACACTCGGACAATGAAGACCGTCAGGGCTGGCACCAGGAGATGCGTAGCAGGGTGCACAACTACGTGAAGCCCCATCAGCCTCGGTTCTCGTCCCACGTGGCGACCCTCGCCCCCGTTCTCTTGTTCCTGTCGCTGTTCTCCCTGTCCGGGTTCCTCGGCCTGCTCCTGTGGCCGGCGATCGGTTGGGCCGGCGTGGTGATTCCGATCCTGCTGGTGGTGCTCGGCTTGACCTCTTGGCGGATCAAGCATCGTGATTGGCGTGGGAGACCAGACCCACAGTCGGCGCGGCAACTGATGCTTGGCGGATCAATGGGGTTGATCCTCTAGGCACTGGCACTTGGGACAGTGATGGCAATCGGCAGCGGCTTCAGCCCACTACCCGTGCTGGCGCTCCTGGGAGTGAGCTTGGCGCTGATGTTCTGCGCCGGCCCTCTGCAACGTGCAGCGTCAGATTGATCTGGAAGCGCATTACCAGGGCGACGGCGGGCTGCGAATCGGGGAAGCGCTGGCGATCGTCGTCCAACTGCTCCGCGAGCATCTGGCGACGCTGCCCGAGGGGCCTGGCGCGATCAAGGCTCTGACCTGGTGCCCCCGGCAGGATTCGAACCTGCGACACACGGTTTAGGAAACCGATGCTCTATCCCCTGAGCTACGAGGGCGCGAGGGCCTAGTCTAGCGACCTGGGGGTTCACCTGGGGTGGCAGGGAGTGGCCCACGTTCACCCACGTCATCCGGACCCGTGTTCGCCCAGCCCAGGACCACACCCGGAGTCACATGGAGACTCCTACCGTTAGCCAAGCAATCGGCGAAACACACGCAGCCATACCCACCGCCTCCCGGGCATCAGGGTCTACGGCTGTCGGTGCCGCACCCGTTCAACCCAGCCCGCCCGCGAGGTGAGAGATGACGGGGCGCTGGCACCATGATCAGCCAACTCTCTCTGTCGGTGACGCCCATGATGATGATCATCTCGCGGCGGACTTCCGTATTTGTTCTCGGCAGCGGCGGCGTTCCGCCTGACCGGGTCCTGCCTGGCGGAACACCTGGTGCGCGTTGCCGTCAGCGCCGGACGATGTCGAGAAGGTCCAGGTTGAGCAAGTAGTCGCCGTCGCCCTCGAAGGTGAGGGTGAGACGCGTCGTGGACGGTTTCGTCGCGGCAGCGCCGTTTCCGACGTTCCCTCGACGAAACCTGAGCCGGTGACGCGGAGTGTCCCCTGTCGATCGGCGCTTCCGCCGATCAGCGGAAGCCCAAGTAGTCACAAGGAGACCCGACGATGCCACGACGATCCTGGCGTCAGCTGGCACTTGCCGGCCTGGTAGTGGCTGCGGGTGGTGGGGCGTGGGCGGTGGCCCCGACCGCCTCCGCCGACGACGCCCCCCGCATCACGCAGCTCGCCGGTGTCACCGAGGGCGCCACGCTGAGCGGCACGGCCCGGATCGAGGCGCGCACCAGCGGCACGGTCGACCGGGTGGAGTTCTCGCTTTCGGGCGCGAGCACGGCGACCTGGACCGAGCGACAGACGCCCTACTACTTCCTGGGCAACAACGGCACGACCGCGCCGGGCTGGAACGCGGCTTCCGCGCCGGACGGCGCGTACGCGCTGGCGGTGCGGGCGATCGGCCCCGGCGGCACCTCCCAGCAGACGGTACGGTTCACGGTCGGCCAGCAGGCCGGCGAGCCGGCGCCGACGCCGACGACCGGCGGCAACGCGAGTACGGCGAACCCGTCGGTCAGCAACGGGGTGGCGACGTTCACCGCGAACAAGACCATCGGCAAGCTCTCTGTACCGGACTCGTGGACGGAGATCGTGATCGGCGCGGGGGTGACCCTGAAGGGCAACTTCTTCATCCCCGCCAACCGCAGGAAGGCGTTGACGATCACCGGCCGGAACAAGCAGACGTCCCAGTTGACCGGTGACGGCCCGCACGCCAAGGACTACGCCCGGGCCGGCGTGACGACCGAAGCGAAGATCAAGCTGACCCTGCGCAACTACACCTCGGTGAACCCGCGCTTCTACCACATGTGGGCCAAGAACGCGCAGGTGGTCATGTCCGGCATGCGCTACATCGACAACCGCGACGTGGGCAGCAACAACTCCGACGGCTTCAGCGGCGGCGACGACTCGCTGATCGAGAACACCCTTATCGACACCTGGGACGACTCCGCCAAGCTCTACACCGGCGACCTCACCATCCGGGACACCACGATCGTGCACAACCGCAACGGCGCGCCGATCCAGATGGCCTGGGGCGACTACGGGCAGGGCACCGCGAGCCTGGACGGGCTGACCGTCATCTCCAACTCACCCAACGGCTACAACCAGGGCGTCTTCTCCTGGGCCGGCGGCACGAAGGCCGACACCCGGACGATCAGGATCGTCGGTGCGGGATTCGTCCGCAAGGTCAATCCGGGCATGGTCGAGGCGCCGCTCTACGCGTTCAAGGACGGTGTGAAGAACAAGACCATCCGTGTCGAGGGCGGCGACTGCTCGGTGGTGCGCAGCACCTCCGCCAACACGTTCCAGGGTGCCAACACCTCCGGCAACAAGGTTGTCGTCACCGGCTGCAGGTGACGGCATGTCTGTGGCGGAGCCGGGGCACCCGGCCGGCTCCGCCACGGAAGCACCGGAGCACGAGTTCTCCGCCGCCGTCAAGATCGAGCTGATCGTCGGATCGGCCACGCGGGGAGAGGTGGCCCTGCCGCAAGAACGCACCGGCACTTCGAAGATGAGACGACGGCGACCCGTCCGGGCACCTGGTTCAGTGCCCAGACGGGTCGCCGCGAACCCGCGGCCGTCTGCCCGTCGTTGCGGATGGTCATCGACGCCTGCAACCCGCCCGGCCACCGCTGGTCCACGGTCACCGACGCGGAACACTTCCCGTCGGTACCCGGGCCGCTGCCACCGTCGTCGCCGAAGACCACGTCGAAGCAGTTGAAGAAGGCCTCCGGACTGTCCGAGCGTTGCCAGATGGAGTAGATGACATGTCGCCCCGTCTTGTTGGCGGGCAGGACGGCGTCCCACTGGTACGCGCCGTTGACGATCGAGGGGTTGGTCACCGTGGAGAAGGGGGCGGGCGCCAGGTCCGACCAGGCGAGGGGCTTGGTCGGGTCGTAGCCGTCCTTCGTGACGTACACCTCCTCCCGCCGGATGCGATCCACTGTCCGTTCCACACCGAGATCGCGGTCCCGGCCGGGTTGGTCCAGGTGACCCGCCAACTGTCGGTCGCGGTGGTGCCGGTGTTCTTCACGCGTCGAGCGCAGCCGTCACGGGATGCGGTCAGGCAGGGTCGTCAGTCGGGAACCCGGTCGTGCAGCACGTCGACGTAGAAGGCTCGCTGGTCGCCACGGATGGAGAACCGTGCCTGCTCGATCCAGCCGAACTGTTCCAGGGTGCGGCGCATCGGCTCCAGCAGCTTGGTCTTCTCGCAGCTGTCGTCCGGGGCAAGGATGCCGTCGAGGTCGGTGAAGTCCGCCCGCGCGTTCGTCCCGTCCAGCTTGAGATAGCGGAAGCGGTGGGCGTCGCCGTCGAAGGCGCTGGTCAGGCCGGCCGCGCGATCGGCCGGGGTGGGGCCGTCGAGCAGCGCCCGCAGGGCCTCCTTGGCGACGCTGCGGGCCGGGACCTCCCGGGTCACCGTGACGACCTCCGGGCAGCGCTGGCCGGCCTGCTCACGCAGCAGGAACAGCTTGACCCGGCGGGTGCCGGTGGTCGGCTCGGTCGCCGGTTGGATCGGGCCGCCGGTCTCCGTCGCCTGGGCGCTCGCCGTCGCGGTGGACGGGACATCGGACGGGCGGGGCGGCGTGGCCGACGATGCGGGCGCCGGGATGGTGGGAGCCGTCGGCACGGGAGCGGCGACCTGTGGCTCACCGGCTGGTGTGACCACCACGGCCGTGACGACGGGTACGGCCACCATCGCCGCGGCGATCAGGCCGGCTGCGGCGACGGAGCGGACGCGGCGACGGCGTGCACGGTGGCGCAGGTCGCCCAGATCCGGCGGATGTGCGGTGTCGGCGGCGGTCCCGGCTATCCGGCGCAGCGCGTCACGCGTCGCCTCCGCGTCCGGAATTCCGTCAGTCACCGTCATCTCCCCTGGGCGTAGCCGTCGCCACTCTACCGTTTGACGCTGCCACATTATTCACATACGGTGCGATCGTTATTTAAGCGGATGAGTACGACAGCGTCCAGGTCGGATGGTCGCCGCACGGTAAGCGCCCGAATCGGGGATGCGCGCGTTGCGACAGGTGTCGAGAGGTCCGGTGTCGACAGATCGGGAGTTCACCGAGTTCTACCTGGCGACGTACCGTCGGCTGGTGGGCCAGCTGTTCGTGCTGACCGGCAACCGCCACGACGCCGAGGAGCTTGCCCAGGAGGCGTTCTCCCGTGCGCTGCCCCGGTGGGCGAAGATCAGCGGGTACGAGGCGCCGGAGGCGTGGGTCCGCCGGGTCGCCTTCAACCTCGCGTTCTCCCGGCGCCGCAAGGCGCTGCGCGGCGCGGCCGCGCTGCTGCGGCTCGGCAGCGACCGGGTCCACGACGGCGACAGCACTGACGGTGTCGCCGTCGCCGAGGCGCTGCGGGCGGTGCCGGTACGGCACCGGCAGGCGTTGGTGCTGCACTATGTCGTCGACCTTTCCGTGCGGGACGTGGCTGTCGAGCTGGGCGTTCCGGAGAACACCGTCAAGACGTGGCTGCGGCGGGGCAGGCAGCAGTTGCAGGCGGCGCTCCGGGTGGACGAGGCGACCGGGACCGAGGACCTCCTCGCTCACCTTCGCCCCTGAGCGGAGCTGGGTGGGGTGCGGCCTCAGCGCCGCACCCCACCCTGGAAAGGGCATGGCCGTGCCTAGCTCACGGTGAGGCTGTCCACGTCGAAGAGGAAGCCGGGGCCGCCGGTGTAGACCAGGTGCAGCGGCCCGGTTCCGGTGCCCGACAGCGACGTCGAGACGGTCCGGTAGGTCGTCCAGCCGTCGGTGGTGGGCACGTCGACCGTGCCGAGCAGCGGGCCGGTCGCCGAGCCGGCCCGTACCTCGATGGTGCCGCCGGAGGTGCCGGAGGCCACCCTTGCGGAGAACTCGGTCCGGCCGGTCGTGGACACCTGGGCGTAGCCGGCCCAGTCGCCGTCGTGCAGGTAGCCCGCCGTGGCACCGCCCTGCGCCGCGCTGTGGAACGCCAACTGGACGCCGGAGTGCGACGTGTACGACTCACCCTGCACCGTCTCCGCGGAACTTCCACCGCCCCCCGGAGCGGTGAGGAAGGTACGCAGCTTGTTGGCGTTACCGGAGTCGTCGCCGGTGATCAGGTAGTACATCATTCCGGCGTCGGAGACGTCGCCCTTCTTGTTCATGATGTTGTTGACCACGTTGTGCACGTAGCGCAGCCGCTGGTCGGCGTTGTTGGCCATCCAGGCCCACTTCTCCTCGCCGCCGCCGGTGCCCAGACCGGCGTTCTGGTCCGGGATCCGCGTGTACTTGACCTGCGGGAAGTCGCGGCGGACGTCGGCGAGGTTCCACCTGTTGTCGTCGTCGTCGTGCTTGTTGTTCCAGTCCGAGTGCGAGATCAGCGTGACGTGCTGACGCGCGGCGGTGTTCGAGCCCTGCAACGCCCGGTACACGACACCCATCGGGCCGGCACCGACGAGGCAGAGGGTGTTGGTGGCGGTGGAGGCGTTGACGGCCGCGCGGAGGTGGGTTACCGCGGCGTTGAGGTTCGTCTGGCTGTTGCGGAAGATGCCGGCCACGTCGTAGCCGAACTGCCCTGCGACGCCCTCGGTGGCGGTGACCATGTCCCGCTCCCAGCTCGCGGTGGAGCTGCCCAGGTGCGAGTTGTAGTCCCAGTGCACGAGCCGGGACTGCTGGCCCTTCTCGGCGAGCAGCGCCAGCGCCATGGCGGACGCGCCGATGTCGTCGCGGTCGTGGTAGTTGCCGTCCGAGCTCCAGGCGATCCGCTGACAGCCGAAGTCGAGGGCGGGCGGGGCGGCCTGCGCGGGCTGCCCGGTCAGTGCGACCGTGGCGCCGAGCGCGAGGGCGCAGGTCGCAGCGGTGAGGCCGGGACGGGTGATCCGTGACATGGAGGTCCTTCCGGTACGAGGGGTGGTCGCCGCCCGGCCGGGACCGGGTACTGTCGGCCCCGGTCGGGCGGCTCGAAGACAGACACCCCGCCCCGCGGTTGGAGGTTTCGCCGCCACCACGGGTCATCTGCCCCGGCGTCCCGCCTCGGGTCAGCCGTCGCCGCGCCGGCCGCCCTGCGGACGTGAGTCCTCGCATGCCTGCTGGGCGCGTGCCCAGGTGGCGTCGTCGACATCGGCCGGCCGTAGCGCCTCCTGCCCGCCCTGGCGGTTCCCTTCGCCCGGCTGTCCGGAGGGCCTGGCGGTGGGCCGGGTGGTCGGTCGGGCTGTCCGGTCCGCCTGCCCGCTGCGGCCGGGTCGGGCCGAGGGCAGGTCCTCGGGTACGTCGATGCCCTGCTCGCGCAGGCACGCCGCGTACGCGGCCAGCCCACCGGACGCCGGCTGGGTCGGTTCCGACTGCTCGGCCGCCGGCTCGCCGCCGCAGCCGGCAGCGAGTGCGAGCAGGGCGGTGCCGACCGCCACGGTCAGGGCCGGTCGTCGAAGGATGCGGGGCATCTGGCTCTCCTCGGATCTCGGGGTGCGGGCCCACGCCCGCGCGACGGGGTCAGCAGAGACGATCAACCTCCGGCGTCGCTCCGACGGAACTGGGAGTCGCCTCGGAATGCCGGGCTGTGAGGTAACTCCGAGGTGCGGCCGAGCCCCCTGTCAGGAAGTGGGTCGACGATCGGCAGCCATGGGCATCCACCTGCACGTGTGGCGGGCGGTCCGGCGCCGGCCGGCACCCACCGTCGCCGCCACCGCCACGCTGGTCGCGGTCACTGTCGCGGCGGGCGCGTCCGCGTTCTCGGGCGACGCCGACCGGACCGCAGCGCCGGCGGCGACCGTACGGGTGGATCGGGGTGAGGTGACCTCGGCGGTCGCCGCGACCGGCTCGGTACGGCCCGCGGCGAGCCGTGGACTGGCGTTCACCGCGGCCGGCACCGTGACCGAGGTCCGGGTCCGCCCGGGCGCCGACGTCACCGTCGGGCAGGTGCTCGCGGTGCTTGACGACGGCGAGGCCCACGCCGAGGTGACGCGCGCGGAGCAGGCGCTGGCCGACGCGCGCGCCGCGCTCGACGACCTCGAGGTGGAGGAGGAGCCGGACGCTCTCGCGTGCGCCACGTCGCCCGTTTCGGCCGCGCGGGGAGACGGCGCGGGAGGTGCGGCCGGCGGCACCGTCCGGACGACGCCATCGGGCGACACGGGGTCACCCACACCGAGACCCGACCCCGACCAGTCCTCGCCCTCCCCCACACCGTCGGCCACACCGACTCCCACGGGTTCGTCGGCCTCCCCCGCCAAGCCCTCGCCGAGCGGAACCGGGAAGGGGCCGGCGGTCACCGCGACGACCCCGGCGCCGGCAGGCCCGCGAGGCTGCCCGACGGAGCCGGGTGGCTCCGGGCCGGGCGGGAACGCCGTCGGCACCGACCCGCTGCTGCGGGCGCACCAGCAGGTGACCGCCGCGCAGCTGGCCCTGGCCGAGGCGCAGGACCGGCTGGCCGGTACGACCATCACCGCGCCGGTCGCCGGCCGGGTGCTGTCGGTGGCCGGACCGGTGGGCACCCGGGCGGCGGCGGGTGTGCGCTTCGTCGAACTGGCGGTCGTCGACGGGATGCAGGTCACGGCGACCTTCCCGGAAGCCGACGCCGGGCAGATCGCGGTGGGGCAGACCGCCACGGTGACCCCGGCCGGACGGTCCGACACCGAACTGGACGCCGAGGTGGTCCAGCTGGACCCGGTCGGCACCAGCGACGGTCAGGTGGTCCGGTTCGGGGTCCGGCTCGCGCTGGACGACGCTCCGGACGATCTGCTGATCGGTCAGAGCGCCGCCGTGCGGATCCGGATCGCCACCGTCGCGGACGTGCTGCGGGTCCCGGCGGGCGCGGTCGAGTTTCGGCCCGACGGTTCGGGCACCGTACTGCTCGCCGGGGCGGTTGAAACACGCGCCGTCGTGATCGGTGTCCGGGGAGACCAGTTCGTGGAGATCAGGTCCGGCCTCGCCGAGGGCGACCTGCTTCTCGCTGCCGGATGATCTCGCTCAGCTCCGGGACAGGTCGCTCCCAGCTCACTCCGAGGTTCTACGGATAGACCTGGCAACCGTGTCTGATCGCCGGACCCGTGTGCTCGTCGTCGACGACGAGGAGAACATCCGTGCCCTGCTGTCGGCGACGCTGCGGCTGGTCGAGTTCGACGTCCGGGTGGCCGGCGGAGGCCATGAGGCGTTGGCCCTGGCCGAGGAGTTCGATCCGGACCTGGTGGTGCTCGACGTGATGCTGCCCGACCTCGACGGCTTCCAGGTTGCCCGGCGGCTGCGCGGCACGGGAGCCGGGGTGCCGGTGCTGTTCCTCACCGCGCGGGGCACGGTGGAGGACCGCATCTCCGGGTTGACCGTCGGGGCGGACGACTACGTCACCAAGCCGTTCAGCCTGGAGGAGGTGGTGCTGCGGATCCGGGCGATCCTGCGCCGCAGCCGCGCCGACGACGCGCCGGCGCCGGACGGTGTGCTGCGCTACGCGGACCTGGAGCTGGACGAGGACGCCCACGAGGTCCGCCGTGGCGGCCGGATCGTCGAACTGTCGCCGACGGAGTTCAACCTGCTGCGTTACCTGATGGTCAACGCCGGCCGAGTGGTCAGCAAGGCGCAGATCCTCGATCGGGTGTGGAACTACGACTTCGGCGGCGACGGACGGATCGTCGAGTCGTACATCTACTACCTGCGCAAGAAGATCGACATGCAGGCCCCGCCGCTGGTCCACACCGTGCGGGGCGTCGGCTACACGCTACGGGTACCCCGCACCGAGGGCGGGTGACGGTGGGACGCCGCCGTGCCGCCCGAGGATGGCGACTGCGCCGCTGGGGGCGGTGGACCCTACGGGCCCGGCTGGTCGTGGTCGTGGCGGCGCTGACCGCGCTGGCGTTGGTGGTGGCGAACACGGCCGGGCTGGTGCTGCTGCGCCGGACCCTCACCGACCGGATCGACGACCAGCTCACCGCGGTCAGCCGGCCGTTCACCCGGGACACCGTCCCGCCCTACGACCCGCGCGAGCGCACCCGCGTGCTGCCGCGCGCCCGGCTCGGCCCGGAGCAGGTGGTGCTGCTGTACGGCCCGGACGGCAGCCTGGAGGACGTCCGGCGTTCCGACGAGTCGACCACGGTGCCGGTGGTCGAGCCGTACGACCGGCTCGTCGCCCGTGCCACCGACACCCGCCCGTACACCGTCGAGGCCACCGACGGCACAGCCGCCTGGCGGGTCCTGGTGGTCGAGCGCGGCGACGACCGGGGCATCGCGGTGCTGGCGGTGTCGCTACGCGAGGTCGAGGAGACCACCGACCTACTGCTGCTGATCGACGCGGTCGTGATCGTGGTCGTCCTGATGCTGCTGGCGTCGCTCGCCGCGATGGTGGTCCGGCTCGGCCTTCGGCCGCTGACCCGGATGGAGCAGACCACGGCCCAGATCACCGGGGGGAACCTGTCCCGCCGGGTGCCCGACGCCGATCCGCACACCGAGCCGGGCCGGCTCGGCGGAGCGCTCAACCTGATGCTGGACCGGATCTCCACCGAGGTCGCCGCCCGCCGCGAGTCGGAGCGGCGGCTACGGCAGTTCATCGCCGACGCCTCGCACGAGCTGCGCACGCCGCTGACCTCCATCCGCGGGTTCGCCGAGCTCTACCGCCGTGGCGGGACGCCACCGGGACCGGAACTGGACGAGACGATGTCCCGGATCGAGGCCGAAGCCGCCCGGATGGGCCTGCTCGTCGAGGACCTGCTGCTGCTCGCCCGGCTCGACCACGAACGCCCCCTGCGACGCCGACCGGTCGACCTGCTGGCCGTCGCCGCCGACAGCGTCCGCGACGCGCACGCCCGCGCACCCCAGCGGCGGATCCGCCTGGCCGCCCTCGACGACAACGACGGGTTCGAACCGGTCATGGTCACCGGCGACGAGCACCGGCTGCGCCAGGTGGCCGCCAACCTGCTCACCAACGCCCTGCAGCACACGCCGCCGCAGGCCCGCGTGACGGTCCGCGCCGGGCGGCTACGCCGTACGCCGGTAGGGCCGCCCGTCACGGCCGTGGGAGACCCGCTGCCCGCCGCAACGCCGGTAGCGGTGCTGGAGGTGACCGACGACGGGCCGGGCCTCCCCGCCGACCAGGCCGTACGGGTCTTCGAACGGCTCTACCGCGCCGACCCGAGCCGGAACCGCGGCAGCGGCGGGTCCGGCCTCGGCCTGTCCATCGTGGCGGCCCTCGTGCGGGGACACCAGGGCCGGGTCGAACTGCTCACCGCCCCCGGCCGGGGGGCCACCTTCCGGGTCCTGCTGCCCTCGGTGCCCGACGCCGACCGCGACGAACTGGTCGACCTGCTGCGCACCATGCACAGCTGACCCACCGGCGACTGTCCGGAAACGTCCAGCGGACCCGGAGCCCGCGATCGAGGACCTCCTCGCCGACAGTTGACCGCCGCCCGACTCCCAGCCGGCTCCGAGGTTGCGCCGGGTCCGCTCCGAGCCGCCATCCCCAGGCTGTCGGACATGCGTGTGCGACGACTCATCCCTGCCCGCGGCCCGTCCCTGCTCGTCAACACCGGCCTCGCCGTGGCGGTGCTGATCGCGGGCGGGTGGGCGTACACCGCGTTCACCGGACCGGAGACGGCGGCTGCCGGCGAGGCCCGGACGGTGCCGGTGAGCCGGGCGACGGTGACGTCCGCGGTGTCCGTACCCGGTTCGGTGCGCAGCGCGGCGACCGCGAGCGCGAGCTTCGCCACCGCCGGGCCGATCACGGAGATCACCGTCGCCGTCGGCGACTCGGTGAAGAAGGGCCAGGTGCTCGCCCGGGTCGACGCCTCGGCCGCGAAGCGGGAGCTCACGGCGGCCGAGGCCGACCTGGACGCGGCGCAGGATGCGGCGGACCGGGCGGCAGGAGCAGACGATTCGACCGTCCAGTCGGAGGCCGCGGTGACCCAGGCGGAGCTGAAGGTCGCCGCAGCGCGGGAGAAGCTCGACGGCGCCACCCTGACCGCGCCGATCGCGGGCACCGTGGTGGCCGTCAACGGCAGCGTCGGGGATCCCGGCACCTCGGCGGGCGGCGCGGCCACCGGCGGCGCGACCGGGAGCGGCGCCTCCGGGGCCGGCAGTACCGCATCCGGTTCGGGAGGCGAGGGACTCGTGCAGATCGCCGACCTGACCCGGCTGGAGGTCACCGCCGCGGTCCCCGAGGCCGACGCGACCCGGCTCAAGGCGGGCATGCCCGCCACGGTCAGCTGGAACGCGCTGCCCGGCACCACCGCCGAGGCGACGCTCGCCGCGATCGACCCGAACGCCACCACCGCCAACGACGTGGTGACCTACGGCGTCACCCTGAGCCTCAAGGACCGTCCCGACGCCGCCCGGCCCGGCCAGAGCGTGCAGGTCACCGTCACCCTCGACACGGCCGAGAACGTCGTCGCGGTATCAGCTCTCGCGGTCACCAGCGCCGGCAACCGGCACACCGTGACCGTCCTGGACAACGGCACCCCGGTCGTCCGCCCGGTCGAGGTGGGCCTGCGGGGCGACCAACTCGTCGAGATCACCTCCGGCCTGACCGAAGGCGACCGGGTCGTGCTGCCCAGCACCGGCGGCGCCGACCCGAGCACCGGCGGCGGGCGCGGTGGGCCGGCGGGCGGCGGACTGACCGGTGGCGGCGGGCGGGGCAACCGGTGACCCTCTACCTGGTCGACGGAGCTCACCGCACCACCGAGAGCCAGAACCGTCCGGTGCTCGACGTTCGTGACCTGACCAAGGTGTACGGGCAGGGCGAGGCGACCGTGCACGCGCTGCGCGGCGTGTCGCTGACCGTCACGGCCGGCGACTACGTGGCCATCATGGGTTCCTCAGGATCCGGCAAGTCGACGCTGATGAACATCCTCGGCTGCCTCGACGTACCCAGCGCCGGCACCTACCGCCTGGACGGGGTCGACGTCAGCCGACTCGACGACGCCCGGCTGGCCCTCGTCCGCAACCGGCGCATCGGGTTCGTCTTCCAGTCGTTCAACCTCATCCCCCGCACCTCGGCGGTGGCCAACGTCGAGCTGCCCCTGGCGTACGCCGGCGTCAAGCCGGCCGAGCGACGCTGGCGGGCCCTCGCGGCCCTGGACATGGTGGGTCTCGCCGGCCGGGCCGACCACGAGCCAAACCAGCTCTCCGGCGGCCAGCAGCAACGCGTCGCCGTCGCCCGCGCCCTGGTCACCGAGCCCGCACTGATCCTCGCCGACGAACCCACCGGCAACCTCGACAGCCGCTCCACCGAGGAGGTGCTGGCCATCCTCGACCAGTTGCACACCGCCGGCCGCACCATCGTCATGATCACTCACGAGACGGAGGTGGCCGCCCGCGCCCGCCGGCTGGTCACCCTCTTCGACGGGCGGATCACCACCGACGTACGACAGGACGGTGCCCGGTGAGCCTGCTGGAGATCCTCCGCTTCGCCGGCCGCGGCGTCGCCGCCAACAAGCTGCGCTCGGCGCTGACCATGCTCGGCATCCTCATCGGCGTCGCCGCAGTCATCCTGCTGGTCGCCGTCGGCAACGGCTCCGCGCAGGCCGTCAACCGCAGCATCGAGGCGCTGGGCACCAACACCATCACCGTGTCCAGCACCGCCCGCGGCGGAACGGCGCCGTCGGCACTCACGGTCGACATCGCGCAGTCCTTGCACGACCCGGCACTCGCCCCCGACGTCCGGGCGGTCTCACCGGTGGTCAGCACCGCCCCGACGATGACCCACGCCGGGACGGAGCACCCGGTGGCGCAGTTTCTCGGTACCCACCCGACCTACTTCGGCTCGTCGAACAGCCCACTCGCCGCCGGCGCGGCCTTCACCGACCAGGACGTGGCCCAGGGTCGGCGGGTGGTCGTGCTCGGGCGGACCGTCGCCACCGAACTGTTCGCCGACATCGACCCGGTCGGGCAGCAGGTCACCGTCGGGGGCGCCCTGTTCACCGTCGTCGGCGTTCTCGCCGAGAGAAGTTCCGCGTCCGGCTTCTCCGACCCGAACGACCTCGCCGTCGCCCCGCTCACCGCCGTGCAGCAGACCATCACCGGGTACGGCCCGGTCAACTCCATCCTCGTCGAGGCCACCGGCCCGGACCGCGTCAACGCCGCCCAGCAACAGGTCACCCAGATCCTCAACCAACGCCTCAAGCTGCCGACCGGCACCACCGCCACCGGACGCGGCGGTGGTGGTGCGGGTGCCGCGCCGTACCGGATCCAGAACGCCGCCCAACTCCTCGCCACCCGCACCGAGACCGCACAGACCTTCACCGTCCTGCTCGGCACCGTCGCCGGCATCAGCCTGCTCGTCGGCGGCATCGGCATCACCAACATCATGCTGGTGACCGTCACCGAGCGAACCCGGGAAATCGGCATCCGCAAGGCCCTCGGCGCACCCCGACGCACCATCCTCACCCAGTTCCTCGCCGAAGCGACCATGCTCAGCGTCCTCGGCGGCGGCCTCGGCGTGGCCGCCGCGCTCATCGGCAGCCGGTTCACCATCGTCGGCGTGCAACCGGTGATCGTGCCCAGCTCCGTCGCACTGGCCCTGGGCGTCTCCGTCGCGATCGGGCTGTTCTTCGGCAGTGTCCCCGCCAGCCGCGCCGCCGGCCTGCGCCCCATCGACGCACTCCGCTACGAATGACAGGTGAAGACATGACGACCGACCTGGACACCGCTCTCGCCGCCAGACCCCGCCCCTGGCGGAGCCGGGCCACCCCGTGGCTCGCGGCAGCGCTGCTACTCGTCGGCGGCTTCGCCGGCGGCGCGCAGGCGCAGCGGGCGTACGGGCCGGACCCCGCAGCCGCACCGGCGGGGCGCGGGGCAGCGATCGACGGACCCGCCGGTGGGGCCCGCGGCGGCGGTGCCCGTGGCGGTGGCGCCGCTCCCCCGGCCGCCACCGCCACCCCGGCCACCACCGGCACCGTCACCGACATCGACGGAGATGTGATGAAGATCCGGCGCGAGTCCGGCGAGGTGGTCACCGTGCAGACGGACGACCGTACGCAGGTCCGGCTGCCCGGCGCGCTCAAGGACCTCCGGACCGGCGACACCGTCGTGGTGACCGGGAACATGCAGAGCGGCGAGATCGCAGCCGCCACGATCACCCAACAGAAGTAGCGCCGAGATGCACATCTGGCAGGCGTTCGGTCATTCTGCTGATCTTCAGCAAGCGAGCGCAGCAGTACCGGGCGGCCCGGATGCCGCCACACGTCGCCGTTGTGGCATTCGCCCGGCGGTCGGCCACGGTGACCCGCGCTGGCACGAGTTCACCCTGGTGGACATCTGCTGGAGAACACAGCCATTCCACTCCCGGCCCAGCGGACACGGCAGCGCCCGCCTGCCGCGGTCGCCGGCCGGTGCAGTCCCGCCCTTTGCAGGTGCTGGCGTGCCGCCGCCGCGACCAGCCGAGTCGTTGCGGATCTGTCTGGCATTCGAGGAGTGGTGTGGCATCGGGGTAGCCCCGACCGTAGAAGGCGTGCGGCGTCGCGGTCACCAGCGCCCCGACCCGGTCAGGATGGACCGTCGCCGGGTGACGGGACGTCCTCAGGTGGGGTCGCGTTCGATCCGGAAACCCAGCTTGATCAGGAGCCGGATGGTCCCCTCGATGAGATCCCGGTCGTAGGACTTGTCGTCGTCGTCCAGTTCCTCGTAGGCGACGAGGTTCGGGTGGGTCTTCTCGATGTCGTTCCGAACCTCGCCGTACCTCCAGCCGTCCGCGAGCCGTTTCGCGGCCCAGATGTCGTGCGCCTGGCGGGAGAGCGTCTCCTGTTCCTTGCGCACCGCCTGCGGCACCTCGATTCCGCTGGTGTCAATCGGCTGCGGCTGCCACACCGAATGCCCCCTCGTCTGCCGCGTCCGTGCGCGGCGGTCGCGGCCAGTGCGCCGAGACTAGCCGGCTGACGACGGTGAACGCCCGCTCTGCCGCCGTCCCCCGGGCCGTATCGTCCGCGTCGGGCGACGCGACACCGACGACCGCGCTGAAGTGGCTGATCCGCCCGTACGTCCGGAAGTCCTCCAACTGCTCGACCGTGTCCACCGACAGCACGCCCACCGCTACCGCGTCGGGCCACGTGTCCAGCACTGGGGCGAAGGCGGGGGCGTCCGGCGCGTGCACCACCTCGTCACCGACGGTCAGTGTCCCCCGTACCACCGATGGCAGCCCCTCCGCCGATGCCGCGACACCCGGATCGGTCGGGTAGTCCCGGTGCAGACTGGGCACGAACGAGCTGTCCACGCTGAACCGGTGGAAGCCGCAGATCCGGTCCGCCACCACCACGCCGGCCGGCACCACGGCCGACGCGGTGCCGAGCAGCACGACGTGCTCGGGCCCGAACGCCTCGACGGCCGCGCGCAACGCTTCCCGGCCGCCGTCCGCGCCGGCCCGGCAGAGCACCAGTTGGTAGCCGCTGCCCTGCTGACGGGACACCGTGCCACCGAGCCAGTCGAAGCGGTTGGGGTGCTCGGCCGTGCCGACCACCGGGGACGGCTCGCGCAGCATGCGGGCCGCCGCTGCGTACTCCGTCGGGCCGGTGGCGAGCACGATCACGTCCACGTCCGGCGCCGTCCGCCCGCCAGCCACGGTGATCTCGATGCGGGGGCGGCGCCGCCGGTCGGTCAGGTCGGTGAGCGCCCGGTCCACGTCGTCGACGATGCGCCGCACCCGTGCCGTGTCGCTCAGGTGCATCATCGAGGTGCCCTGGATCGGGACCGTGGCACCGGCGTCGTGGTCGAGGAAGTACGGCAGGACCCGCATGCGCCGCTGACCGCTCAGCTCCAGCGCGATGTCCATCTCCTTCCTGCACCACATGCTGTTCAGGTAGTGCCGGCTCACCAGCGGCACGAAGATCCGGCACTCACCCACCTTGGCGAGCAGGCGGTGCTCCCACGCCTTGCCACGCGGTAGGTCACTGTTGAACAGGTAGTGGAAGTGCTCGACGTTGCGCAGGTCCAGTTCCTGGGCGATGAGCTGCGCGAGGTCGTTGTCGCCCTGGGCGCTGCTGAGGAAGACGGGGCCCTGGTCGCGGCCGAGACTCCACACGTACCGGCGGGCCTCCTCCAAGCCGGCGAACTGGAGCCGGGGCATCTGCAGCCGGCCGATCTCCCGGCCCAGCTCCGGCAGCAGCACGTCCAGGTCGGACCACCAGATGGCGTGCCGGTTGACCGCGCTGGACGCCTGCAGCGCGTGGCTGACCGCGAGCCGGGGCAGTTGCCGGATCGCGGTGTCGTCGGCGCGGTGGCACACCAGCCGGACCGTCGGCACGCCACGGGCCTGGAGGAACGGCAGCACCCAGGACGGTGTCCGTGGGTCCAGGACGTCGAGGAGGACGAAGTCGTACCGGTCCAGCAGGGTCGCCGCGCCCGCGGCGTCGACCTCGTCGCGCAGCAGGGCCTCGGAGATGTTGTCCACCTGCCAACCGGCCTGGGAGATGAGCCGGCGCAGCTCCGGTTCGGCCGCCGCGTACTCGGGGGTCGGTGGGAGCATCAGCGCGGCGGCGCCCAAGGGGCGGTCCACCTCGTCCGTGTGCTCCCGGGCGCGGGCCACCAGCTCGTCGAGAGCGTCCAGGGGCATCCGGTACGCGGCGAGCCGGTTGCGGTTGAACGGACGGGCTAGGTCCGCGCCGATGAAATGGCGCGCCGGAATGTTGATCTCCGGGATTACCAGCCTCGGCCGGTTCGCCAGTACCGCCATCCCGTACTCGTGCACCGCGAACGGCGAGCAGCGGTACTGCGGCTGGTTTTCCCGACGGGTGACCACAGCGACGAAACAGGCGGTTCGCCGCATCATCAATTCAAGGTGCATCGTGGACAGGGTCGCCGAGCGCGGGTCGACGGCGAGCGCGAACCGTTCCGACAGCGCCTCCAGAAAGAAGTCGGTCACCCGCCGGTCCAGGACGTCGTAGCTGTGGCTGAAGTAGGCCGCCGGGCGCTCGTCGAGCATCTCTGGTCTCCTGTGACGCCATAATCCGACAGATCGTCCCAACATCAACGACGCTGGAATCGGAGTTATGCTTAGGTTAACCGCCGCGCTTTCTGAGGAACGCGCGCGTTTTTGATCAAGGAGCGGCAACGTGCCCGATCGCCAGCGGAACGTCGAAATCCTCTCCGAGCAGGTGCTCCTCACAACCCGGATCTTCACCATCCGGGAAGCCGAACTCCGTTACCGCACCTATGGCGCGGACCGCTCGTTGTCCGGCGACTGGAGCAGGGCGGTCACCCTCGTCAACGCCGACCGCGGCGACTCCGTGGCAGCGGTCGTCGTGGACACCACGCGCGACGAGCTCGTTCTCGTCGAGCAATTCCGGTTCCCGACCCTGGGACACGGATCGGGGTGGTTGGTCGAGCTGGTGGCCGGAATGGTCGACGCCGACGAAGCGCCGGAGACCGCCATCCGCCGCGAGATCCAAGAGGAGATCGGGTACGACGTGTGCGCTCTGGAAAGGATTGCGACGTTCTATCCCTCGCCCGGAGGATCTTCGGAACGCGTTATTCTCTTCTACGCGGAGATCGACGACAGTCTGCAGGTGAATGAGGGTGGCGGTCGCGCCGACGAGGCGGAGAACATCGCCCGCCGCGCGGTGCCGCTCGGCGATCTCCCGGCGCTGATCGACAGCGGCACGATCCAGGACGCGAAAACCCTGGCCGGGCTGCTCTGGCTGCACCTGAAAAGGTCACGGTCGTGAACCCGCTGCTGCTGGGCGTCACCGGCGCCCTGGTGCTGATCGGAATCCTGCTGCAGATCTGGTTCTCCGACCCACGGCGCGCCGGCCGGCAGGCCGCGATGCAACTGCCGTCGGTGCTGCTCTATGCGGTCGCGGTCTCGCTGCTGATGTTCTCGATCTTCCCGGAATCGTACGCCGACGGTCGCGCCCTCGGTTTCAGCATCGGCGGCGCCGCGGCGTTCGTCCTGGTCTTCACCACCCTCTCCTTCCAGTGGTTGGCCCGCGCCGGCAAGCGCGACGCGCTCGAAGCCGAAGTCCGCCGCGCCGGGCAGGAGGTCGAGCAGCTGAAGCTGCGGCTCACCATCGTGGAGGCCGCAAAGCAGCCCCAACGCCTGCAACGCACGACCCGGACCGTGGCGTTCATCCGGCAGGACCGCCGGCACCGGCTCGGAATCATCACCGGCAACATCGCCAACGTCACCGGCGTCGACGTCTGGGTGAACGCCGAGAACACCCAGATGGAGATGGCCCGCCCGACGGAGCCGACCATCTCCGGCACGATCCGTTACCGGGGCGGCCGCCGTGACCCGGCCGGCAACCTGGTCGACGACCTGATCTACAACGAGCTGCGCGAGGTGGCGCTGCGCACCCCGGTCGCCCCCGCCACGGTCTTCACCACCTCCTCCGGCACGCTCGCGGTGGACAACGGCGTCAAGCGGGTCCTGCACGTCGCCTCGGTGGACGGCTCACCGGGCACCGGCTACCGGCAGGTCGCCGACATCGGCGGCTGCATGCGCAACGTGCTGGCCGAGATGGACCGCCTTAACGCCGGCGGCGACCAGCTGCGTACGGTCGTCCTGCCGCTGCTCGGCACCGGTAACGGCGGTGGTGATCTGGAGCGGACCGCCCAGATCATGGTCGAGGCCGCGCTGGACTACTTCCGGGCGCACCCCACCAGCCGGATACGCACCGTCTATCTGCTCGCCTTCACGGACCTGGAGGAGCGGATCGTCCGCCTGGTGCTGACCGAACACCGCGACATCAGCGGTCTCGAGTCGGCATGACCGTGCTCGCCGACGCGGTCGAGACGATCGCGGAGGCCGGCCCGGCGGGTGTCCTCTTCTGGACCGGGGCCGGCATCTCCCGGGGCGCGCCGAGCTGCCTGCCGACCGGTTGGCAGCTCACCGAGCGCACCTTCTCGGCGCTGTTCCGCCCGTTCACCCTGGACACCGTCCTCGCGTACCACGAACTGCTGGGCTGGCGGCGTGGGTCCATCTGTCCGGCCGAGCCGGCAGGGACCCGGGTGCCCCGGCTGGAGACCGTGCTCGGCGCCGGCGCGCAGCAGAGCCCCGACCTGGTTGGGGAGATCCTCGCCGACGTGCGGGACGCCCGGCCCAACCCGGCGCACAGGTTCCTCGCCGCTCACCTGCACGCGGGCGGACGGCAGCTCACCGCCAACTTCGACCTGTGCGTCGAACGCGCATTCCACGAACGGCAGGGGCGGTCGCCGCGTCCCGGGCAGATCCACCACTTCCACAACGCCTTCTCCGACGGGTCGAATCCGGCCCGCCTGGGCGCCACCCTCGCGCGCATCGAACGCGGCTTCGACGACAACGACCGGGCGGCGCTCGTCGACCGACTGCGGGGGCCGGCTCGCCGGATCGTCATCGTCGGCTACAGCGGCAGCGACTTCTTCGACGTGGACGTGGCGGTCGCCGACCTCCCGCCGGGCGCGCTGGAAGGCCGGACCGTCCACTGGGTCAACCACTCGTCCTGCGCCTGGCACCGGCCGGTCCCGCAGCGGTCCACCGCCGTCTTCGGGGTTGAGCACGGCAACCCGGGCGGTACCCTGCCCGCCCTGGCCGGGCATCTGCGGAGAGCCGGGGCCACCGTCGCGTTTCTCTGCGGGCCGACCACCGAACTCCTCGACGGGCTCGCCGCCTGCTGGGGTTGCGACCCGGTGCCGCCGCCGGTCCTGCGGCCACCGCGCGCCGTCAGCGTCGTCGTGGACGACCGACGCCGGCTGGCCGGTACCTTCCTGTTCTTCCGCGCGGTCGGTCTCGTTCCCGAGGTCCGTCGGCTTCTTCCGGAGGAGCCGGACGTTGCCGCCGAGGAGTTGATCCTGGCTCGATCCGACCTCATGTGGGAGGAGGGCCGGTACGCCGACCTGCGCCGCTGGTGGCGGCGGCAGCCACCGTCGCTTCGCCGCACCGAACGCATCGGGGCGACGCTCTGGGCCCAGGGCCGGTTGCTGCCCGCCTACGCGTGGCTGACGTGGCACCGGCGGCGCGCCTCGAATGAAGCGGAGCTGCGGCTGATCGCCGAGACCGAGGCCCGGGTCATCGAGCACATGAGGCTGGTGCCCGACCTGCGCTGGCTGGGCCGCCGCCTGGGCCGCAACGCCGTCCGCTGGTTGCCGGCGCCCCGCCAGCAGGACGGGCTGCACGAATTCCGGCGACTCGCCGACGTCTCCGGAAGCCTGAGGCACTCCACGGCAGCCACCCCTCGGCCGGAGTCCGAGGCGGCCGAGACCCAAGAGTGGTTCCTGGAGGCCGGCAACGTCCACGCGGCCCTCTCCTACCAGCACCGGCGTCTGCGGGACAATCATCGCGTCGAGACGCTCGTCGCCGAGCTGGGCGGGCTCTACCGCGCGCAGCGGCGCCGGGCCGAGATCCTCGGCTCCACGGCGGCGTCCTGGCGGGTGCTCCTGCTCCCTCGGGCCGGGGAGGTGTTCACGCTGCGTGAGGCGGTCGTCGGGTGGGCTGCCGTGCAGTTCGGCGCCTGGCACCGGGTGCGCCTGCTCGGTCGCCTCCTGCTCGACCGGGTCCGGTCCCGGATCAGGCCCAGGGAGGCGGGGTGGGCCCCTCCCCGGTCGTGATCAGGCGGCGCAGGCTGCCGTTGAGGTAGAAGCTCCAGGCGTTGGAGCAGTTGTCGAAGCATTCGAAGCGGGGCACGAGGCCCTCGTGGGCGAACCGGACCACCGTCTGGTCTCCCTGTTCCGCGATGTCGAAGCTGATCTCCGTGCCGGTCCACTCGCTGGGGTTGCTGGCGAAGGTGAGCTTCGCGTCGACCACGCGCCACACGACCCGCTCCCCCGGCACGAGTTCCGTCACCCGCTGCTTGGAGTAGTGGACGTGGGGGGTCAGGTCGCCGGCGTCGTCTCCGGCGTCCGCAGCCAGACGGCGGTGTCGGGCGGCAGCAGGTCGTCGTCGAGCGGCCCGCTGGCGAGCAGCCGCCCGGTGTACGGCGGCAGCGGCACCGCCGTCGTGGAGAGGTTGACCACGCAGGTGAAGCCGGGGTCGCGCCGGAACGCGAGCACTCCGTCCGGGGCGGGCAGCCAGGTCATCCCGCCGTCGCCGAGCGCCCGCTCGGCCCGGCGGGTGGCGATGGCGGCCCGGTACAGCTCCAACATCGACTGCCCGTCGCCGGCCTGCGCGGCGGCGGTCCGGTCCTTCCAGTCCGCCGGCTGCGGCAGCCACGGCGTCGCGGTGGCGTTGTCGGGGCTGAAGCCGAACGGCGGCGTCTCGCCCGACCAGGGGATCGGGACCCGACAGCCGTCCCGGCCCGGGTCGACCCCGCCGGAGCGGACGTGCATCGGGTCCTGCCGCAGGTCGTGCGGGATGTCCTCGACCTCCCACAGGCCCAGTTCCTCGCCCTGGTAGACGTAGGCGGCGCCGGGCAGGGAGAGGGAGAGCAGGGCCGCCGCCCGGGCGCGGCGGGTGCCGAGTTCCAGATCGCTCGGAACTCCCTCGCGCTTGGTGGCGAAGCTGAACGTGGTGTCCTCCCGGCCGTACCGGGTGACGTGCCGGGTGACGTCGTGGTTGGAGAGCACCCAGGTGGCCGGGGCGTCCACCAGGGCGTGGGCGGTCAGCGTCGTGTCGATGCAGGCGCGCAGCGCGTCCGCGTCCCAGGCGCAGCCGAGGAAGTCGAAGTTGAACGCGGCGTGCAACTCGTCGGGGCGCAGATAGTTGGCGAACCGCCGGTGGTCGGGGAGCCACACCTCGCCGATCAGCGCCCGGTCGCCGGGGTAGCTGTCGGTGATCCGCCGCCAGCTCCGGTAGATGTCGTGCACGGCGTCCACGTCGACGAACGGGCTCGGGCCGTCCGGCGTCGCCTCCGGCAGCGTCGGGTCCTTGGCCAGCATCGCCGCCGAGTCGATCCGGATGCCGTCCACGCCCCGGTCGAGCCAGAACCGCAGGATGTCCTCGAACTCGGCGCGTACCCGGGGGTGGTCCCAGTTGAAGTCCGGCTGCTCGGGGGCGAAGAGGTGCAGGTACCAGTCGCCCGGCGTGCCGTCCGGGTTGGTGGTCCGGGTCCAGGTGTCGCCGGCGAACGGGGAAACCCAGTCGGTGGGCTTCCGCGCGCCGTCCGGGCCCCGGCCGGGGTGGAACCAGAACAGCTCCCGTTCCGGCGCGTCCGGGCTGGCCAGAGCCGCCTGGAACCAGGGGTGCGCGGCGGAGCAGTGGTTCGGGACCACGTCGACGATGGTCCTGATGCCCAGCGCGTGCGCCTCCGCGATCAGCGCCTCGACCTCGGCGAGGGTGCCGAACACCGGATCGATGTCGCGGTAGTCGGCCACGTCGTAGCCGGCGTCCGCCATCGGGGAGGGGTACCAGGGGCTGAACCAGATCGCGTCGACGCCGAGCGCGGACAGGTAGCCCAGCCGGGACCGGATGCCGGCGATGTCGCCGATGCCGTCACCGTTGCCGTCGGCGAAGCTACGTGGGTACACCTGGTAGATCACGGCTTCACGCCACCACGGACCACTGTCTGCTGCGGACACGGGCACCTGCTTTCTGCGTCGGTACGTCGGCGGGTTCGCCGGGGCTATCCCTTGAGGCCGCCGGTGGTCAGGCCGGACATGATGTTGCGTTGGAAGAGCAGGAAGAGGATGACGGTCGGTATCGCGGCGATCACGGACGCGGCGATCACCACGTTCATGGGCGTGCCACCGGCGAAGGCGTAGATGCCGACGCTGACCGTCCGCGTCTCGGGCGACGGCATGACCAGCTTCGGCCAGAGGAAGTCCTTCCAGACCGCGGTCACGGCGAAGATCGAGACCACGCCGAGGATCGGGCGCGACATCGGCAGGATGATCGACCAGAGCGTGCGCAGCGGTGTCGCCCCGTCCATGAGAGCCGCCGCCATCAGGTCCTCCGGGATCGAATCGAAGAACCGCTTCAGCAGGAAGATGTTGAACGCGTTGGCGACCAGCGGCAGCCAGATCGCGAACGGCGAGTCGAGCAGGCTGAGGTGCAGGATCGGCAGGTCGATCACGGTCACGTACTGCGGGACGATGAGGACCATCGCCGGGATCATCAACGTCGCCAGCATCAGGCCGAGGATCGCGTTGCCGAACATCGGTCGCAGCTTCGACAGGGAGTACGCCGCGGCGGTGTCGAGGACGAGTTGGAACAGCACCGCCCCGGCCGCGTAGTAGAAGGTGTTGAACAGGAGCTTGGCGAGGTCCAGGTTGTTCCACGCGTCGGCGTAGTTCCGCCACTGCGGGTCCTGCGGGAACAGCGACGGCGGGGTCTGCGCGATCTCCTGGCCGGACTTGAGCGCGCCGGTGACCATCCAGTAGAGCGGCCCGAGGAAGACGAGCGTGAACCCGATGATCACGACGGCGAGCAGCGTCCAGTAGATCGCCCGGCCGCGCCCGCGTCGGAGCTGGGCCTGGGAGATGAGGGTACGGGTGCCGGAGTCCTGTGCCATGGGTCGTCCGTCCTAGTCCTGTTTCGCGGTCAGTCGCAGGTAGCCGGCGGAGAAGCCGGCCAGCACCACGAGCATGATCACGCCGAGCGCCGCGGCGCCGTTGAGGTCGTTCTGGAAGAACCCGTGCTGGTAGATCAGGTACGCCACCGAGGTGGCCGAGTCCTCCGCACCCGCGCCGTTGGCGAGGATCAGTGGCTCGATGAAGAGCTGCATGGTGGCGACGATCTGGAGCAACGCCAGGAGCGCGAGGATCAGCCGGGTCTGCGGGATGGTCACGTGCCGGATCCGGCGCCAGATCCCGGCACCGTCGAGCTCTGCCGCCTCGTAGAGTTCGCCGGGGATGTTCTGCAGCGCCGCCAGGTAGATCAGCACGGCGCCGCCCATGTTCATCCAGGTCGACGCGATCACCATTGCCGGCATGGTCATCTCCGGTGACTGCATCCACTGCGACGTCGGCAGGTGCAGGGCCTTGAGGATCGCGTTGAAGAGCCCCGCGTCGCTGGGGTCGTACGCGTAGAACTTGAAGAGGTAGAGCGCCGAGGCGGGCGGCAGCATCACCGGCAGGTAGACCAGGATCCGCAGGTACCCCTTGGCGTGACGGAGCTCGTTCAGCAGGATCGCCACGAAGAACGGCACCGCGTACCCGAGGACGAGCGCGAGGATCGTGAAGTGGAACGTGTTCTTCCAGGCGGTCCAGAAACTGGGGTCGTCGAGGATCCGGACGTAGTTGTCCCAGCCGACCCAGGTCGTCTCGCCCCGTCGGGTGCGCTGGAAGCTCATGATGACGCCGCGGACCATCGGATACCAGGCGAAGACCGCGAAGCAGAGCACCGCACCGATCAGGAACGCGTGCCCGGTGAGGTTGTCCCGCAGCTTGCGGCCGAGGCTCGTACGCCGAGGCCCGGCCGGGGACGGCGGCGCGGGACGAGCCGCTGTTCCGACGGTCCCCGGAGCGGAGGTGATCGCCAAGGCAACTCCTGGTGGGTCGGTGACCGACAATGCGGCGCGGACGGTGTGGGGGCCGGCGCTCCGGCCCCCACCCGAGCGAATCAGCTCTCGGCGGCGAGGAGCTGGTTGACCTTGTCCTCAGCCGTCTTGAGCAACGCGTCGATGTCGGCGTTCGGGTTCGTCAGCACCCCGGACATCGCCGCGTCGAGCACCGCGTAGATCGCCTGCGCGTTGCGCGGCTCACCCTTGATCGGCACCGGGTTCGCCTCGAAGATCGCGAAGTTCGTGGTGTCGACGTTCGCGTTCGCCTTGCGCAGGTCGAGCTCCTGCTTCTGCGCGTCGCTACCGGCCGCGAAGAGCAGTGGCTGGGGCAGCCCGACGGGGTAGTTCTGCGGCTTGGCCCGGACGTAGTCGAACTGGCCCGTGCCCGGCGTCAGCTTCTGGTACGCAATCCACTTGAGACCGGCCTTGACCTGCTCCGGGGAGAGGCCCTTCTTGAAGAAGTAGCCCTCGCCACCGCCGAGGGTCGCCTTCGCCGGGCCGTCCTGGCCGGGCAGCGGCCCCATCGCCCAGTCCTGGAACTTGCCCTGGAACTGGCTGACGATCGCCTGGGTGGTGTCCGGCGCGCCGATGAACATGCCCACCTTGCCCGCGGCGGCGTTGGTCAGCAGGTCACCCCACTGGAGCAGCTGGCGGCTGCCCATGCTGTTGTCGCCGTACCGCATGTCCTTGAGGTTCTGCAGGACCTGCCTGCCCATGGCGTTGTTGAAGTCGGCCTTCTTGCCGTCCGGCGTCAGCACCTGACCGCCCTGGGAGTAGAGCAGCGAGGTGAAGTGCCAGCCCCCGGTGTTGCCGGCGCTGTACTCGGCGTACCCGGCGATGCCGTTGCCGATCGCGGCGATCTTCTTGGCGGCCTCCCGGACCTCGGGCCACGTCTTGGGCGGGTTGTTCACGTCGAGCCCCGCCTGCTGGAACAGGACCTTGTTGTAGACCAGCCCCATCGAGTAGTTCTTCACCGGGACGGCGTAGAGCTTGCCGCCGTCGCTGAACACCTCCTTGAGCGCCGGGTCGACGCTGTCCCAGGTGGGGATCGTGTCCTTGGTGGCGTACCCGGTGATGTCCATCGCCTGGCCGGAGTCCAGCACCTGCTGGAGGTCGGTCATGTAGCCGTAGAACACGTCGGTCACCGTGCCGCCGGCCAGGCGGGCGGTGAAGTCCGGCGGGTTGTTGCACTGCTCGCCGACGCTGACGCTCTTGATGACGATGTCGGGGTTCTGCCGCTGGAACTCGGCGACGTCCTCGTTCCAGTTCTGAAGCAGCTCTTTCTGGGCGCCGACCGGCTGGCAGTCGACGGTGATGGTGACCTTGCCGCTCGCATCGTCGGTCGCGTCGTCGCTCTTCGTGGAGCAGGCGGTGAGGGCGAGCCCCAGGCCGGCCGCGAGCGCCAACGCCGCAGCCTTCCGGTACTGCGGTACGGACATCTGTCCATCCCTTCGGGAACGAGGTGTCTCCGTGAAGTTCGCTGATCCGCGGTGATCGCCACCGCCGTGTGCCCTGCTACTGATCGGTTCCGCCATGCGCCCTGACGCCCGGTAACCGCTCCAGGGCCCGATGTGAGTGGAGTCACTGTAGCGAGGCGAACTCATTCCAGCAAGATTTCGATCTGACACTGAAAAGATGCGACTGCAACCAGAGAGCGTGCGACGGGGGCATGGAAGTGGGCCGTTCCTCGTCGGACCACGACGAAACGGCCGCCGACCACGAGCAGCGGTCGACGGCCGGAGCGTCGTTCAGCGGCGGGGAGGCGGTCTCCGCCGGGTGCCGGTCAGGGATCGGCGCGGCGACCGGCGGCCGCGCCGGGAAGTGCGGTCAGCGAGACCGGGACCGGCCCGGGCCCCCGCCGGGGACCGGCGCGGTGGAGCCGCGCACCACCAGCTCGGGCTCGAAGAGCAGCTCGTCGGCGAGCACTCCGCCGCCCTCGATCTGGGTGACCAGCAGGTCGACAGCCGCCTGACCCATCATCTCGATCGGCTGCCGCACCGTGGTCAGCGGCGGGTCGGTGCAGGTCATGAACGCGGAGTCGTCGAAGCCCACCACGGAGACGTCGCCCGGGACCGCGCAGCCGAGCCGGCGCACGGCACGGACGGTGCCCAACGCCAGCACGTCGCTGGCACAGATGACCCCGGTGACCCCACGGCGCACCAGCTTGGTGGCCGCGACCCGGGCGCCCTCCATCGAGAAGCTGGTCCGCTCCACTTCCTGGCCCCCGTCGGTCCAGCGGGCGATCCGCGCCATCGCGGCCAACTTGCGCTGCGACGGGACATGGTCCTCCGGGCCCAGCACCATGCCGATCCGCTCGTGGCCCAGCGAGCGGAGATGGCCGTGCGCCTGCTCCACCGCCACCGCGTCGTCGGTCGACACGCGGGGGAAGGTCAGCTCTTCCACGCCCGCGTTGACCAGCACGACCGGTAGCTTCCGGTCGGTCAGCCGCCGGTAGTGCTCGTGCGACGCGTCGCCCAGCGCGTACGACCCGCCGGCGAAGATGATCCCGGAGACCTGGTGGTCCAGCAGCATGTCGACGTAGTCCGACTCGGAGACACCGCCGATGGTGCGCGCGCAGAGCGCCGGGGTGAAGCCGCGCTGGGCCAGCGAGCCGGTGACCACCTCGGCCAGCGCCGGGAAGATCGGATTCTGCAGTTCGGGGAGCACCAGCCCCACGAGCCGGGCCCGCTCTCCGCGCAGCTTGGTGGGGCGTTCGTAGCCGAGCACGTCGAGGGCGGTCAGCACGGCCGTCCGGGTCGCCTCGGACACGCCTCCACGACCGTTCAGCACCCGGCTGACGGTCGCCTCACTCACGCCCGCCTTCCGGGCCACATCGGTCAGCCGCTTCGTCACCGCTGAAAGGCTACGGCAAACAGCCGAAAGATTCGAACGGGGGATCTCGGCAGCGGCACCGGCCGAGCCGGGCCGGTCCGCCGCGCAACTTAATAGGAAAGTTTGTGAACAGTAATGCTACAGTGAGCGTCGTCGATGCGCGCTCCGCGTCGTCGACCCCGTGGATCCTCAGGAAGGAGCGATCACATGTCGAGACTGCGCGCCCTACTCGCGGTGGCGGCGCTCACCGTCGCAGGTGGACTGGCGGCGATCGTCCCGTCGACCGCGGCGTCCGCCGCCGCCTGCGCGACCCCCTGGCAGTCCTCGGCCGTCTACACCGGTGGCATGCAGGTGTCCCACAACGGCCGCAACTACCAGGCGAAGTGGTGGACCCAGAACGAGGCCCCGCCGGGCACCACCGGCGTCTGGCAGGACCTGGGCACCTGCGGCGGCTCCACGCCACCGCCGGGCGGGACCTGCAACCACCCGAACTGGGTCGCCGGCACCTGGTACCCCGCCGGCAGCATCGTCCGGTACACCAACGGGCAGTACTACATCGCCGAGCACGACAACCCGGGCTACGACCCCACCATCAGCACCTGGTACTGGAACCCGTACACCTGCGGCAGCCAGCCGCCCACCGGCAGCCCGCCGCCCCCCAACCCCGGCGGCTTCGTGGTCACCGAGGCCCAGTTCAACCAGATGTTCCCGGGTCGGAACCCGTTCTACACGTACTCCGGCCTCGTCGCCGCCCTGAGCGCCTACCCGGCGTTCACGAAGACCGGCAGCACCACCGTGCAACGGCAGGAGGCCGCGGCGTTCCTGGCGAACGTGCACCACGAGACGGGCGGGCTCGTCCACATCGTCGAGCAGAACACGAACAACTACCCGCACTACTGCGACCGGAGCCAGCCGTACGGCTGCCCCGCCGGCCAGGCCGCCTACTACGGGCGCGGGCCGATCCAGCTGAGCTGGAACTTCAACTACAACGCCGCCGGCAACGCCCTCGGGCTGCCCCTGCTGACCAACCCGTGGCTGGTGCAGAACGACGCGGCGGTGGCCTGGAAGACCGCCATCTGGTACTGGATGACCCAGAACGGGCCCGGCCGGATGACCGCCCACACCGCGATGGTCACCGGCGCCGGGTTCGGCGAGACCATCCGCAGCATCAACGGCGCGATCGAGTGCAACGGCGGCAACCCCGCCCAGGTGCAGAGCCGCGTCAACCGGTACCAGCAGTTCGTCGGCGTCCTCGGCGTACCCGCCGGAGCGAACCTGTACTGCTGACCAGCGATCCGGGCCCCGCCGCACCGCACCCCTTCGGCGGCGGGGCCCGTACCCGCCCGGCCCCGGTGGGTCACAGCCAGTTGCGACGCTTGAAGACCAGGTACAGGGTGACGCAGACCAGCACCATCAGCCCGAGGGCGAACGGGTACCCGTACCGCCAGTCGAGTTCGGGCATGACCGCGAAGTTCATGCCGTAGACGGTGCCGATGAGGGTCGGCGCGAACAGGATGGCCGCCCAGGCGGACACCCGCTTCAGTTCCTCGTTCTGCTCGTAGCTGGCGGCGGTCAGGCTGCGCATCTCCTCGTTCTGCGCCTGCGTGACCAGGGTGGCGTTGACCGTGAGGATGTTCTGCAACAGGTGCCGGAAGCCGTCGACGCGTTCGACCACCTGGGTGAGATGGTCGGCCACGTCGCGCAGCCGCCGGCGCAGTTCCTCGTCGGTGCCGTACTGGTCGAACCCGGCGATGAGCGCGTCGAGGACGCCGAGCAACGGCCGGGCCGCCCGCTGGAACACGACGACCTCCCGGCTCAGCCCGTAGATGCGGCGGCTGGCGTTGGGGTCGCCGCCGAACACCTGGGTCTCGATCTCGTCGATGTCGTTCTCCAGTCCCGCGACGACCGGGGCGTACCCGTCGACGACCTGGTCGAGTACGGCGTAGAGGACCGCTTCCGGCCCGAGCGTGAGGACCTGCGGCTCGGCCTCCATCCGCCGGCGGACCGCGACCAGGTCGGGCGCCTCGCCGTGCCGGACGGTGATGACGAAGCCCGGCCCGATGAACAGGTGCAGCTCACTGAACTCCACCTCCTCCCGGACGTCGACGTAGCGGGCGGCGCGGAGCACGACGAACAAGGTGTCGCCGTAGCGCTCCAGCTTGGGCCGCTGGTGCGCGTTGATGGCGTCCTCGACGGCCAGTTCGTGGAGTTGGAACTCGTGGGCCAGCGAGTGGATCTGACCCCGGCCGGGCCGGTAGAGCCCGATCCAGGCCATCGCGTCGCCGAGTTCCTGCAGGCACCGGTACGTGTCGGCGAGGTTCGCCGGCGTGGCGTGGCGGCGACCCTGGAGGTACACGGCGCTGTCGACGAGGCCGCCCCGGCCGGGCGTCTCACGGCCGGGCTCGTGCTCGTCGAGACGCCGCCCGAACCCCCCGGTCGAACGGGACCATCCGTTCCCGCCCATGCCCCTCCCGGATGTCCCGCCCCGACCGGCCGGGGATCCCCGCTCCGGGACCACTCAAACCGGGCGTGGTCAGGGCCGGAACCGGTAGCCCATGCCGGGTTCGGTGATGAGGTGCCGGGGGCGGGCCGGGTCGTCCTCCAGCTTGCGCCGCAGCTGGGCCATGTACTGGCGCAGGTAGTTCGTCTCGTTCTGGTATTCCGGCCCCCACACGTCGTGCAGGAGCTGCCGCTGGCTGACCAGCTTGCCGGGGTTGCGGAGCAGCTTCTCCAGCACACCCCACTGGGTGGGGGTGAGCTTGACCTCCGTGCCGTCGTCACTGGTCACCGCGTGGTCGGCCAGGTCGACGGTGTGCCGGCCGACCCGCACGCTGGCGCTGGCCGACTCGGCGCCGGCACCGAGCCGCCGGGTGACGGCACGGATCCGCGCCAACAGCTCGTCCACCCCGAACGGCTTGGTGACGTAGTCGTCGGCGCCGGCGTCGAGCGCGGCCACCTTGTCCTCGCTGCCGGCGCGGCCGGAGAGCACGATGATCGGCACGGTGGTCCAGCCGCGGAGGCCGCGGATGACCTCGATGCCGTCCAGGTCGGGCAGGCCGAGGTCGAGCACGACCAGGTCGGGCGGATGGCTGGCGGCGGCCTTCAGCGCTGCGGTGCCGGTGGCGGCCACCTCGACGTCGTACCGGCGGGCGCGCAGGTTGATGTGCAGCGCGCGCAGGATCTGGGGTTCGTCGTCGACGACCAGGATGCGGGTCATTCCGGTGGCCCTCCGGACGTGCCGGTGTCGGTGGCGGCCGGCAGCCGCAGCACCATGGTGAGTCCCCCTCCGGGCGTGGTCTCCGGGGTGATGCTGCCACGCATCGCCTCGGCGAGACCCCGGGACAGCGCGAGTCCGAGGCCGACGCCCGTCTGGTTGTCCCGGTCGCCGAGCCGCTGGAACGGCAGGAAGACGTGCTCCCACTGGTCCTCGGGAATGCCGGAACCGGTGTCGATGACCCGCAGCTCGACCTGCCCGGCGTGGGCGCTGCCGGTGATCGTGGGTGGCTGGCCGGGCGGGCTGTGCCGCAGGGCGTTGGCCACGAGGTTGACCAGGACGCGTTCGAGCAGGCCGGGGTCGGCGAGCGCGGCGGGCAGGTGGGCCGGGATGTCGGTCACCACGTCGGCGGCCACGGGCCCGAGCTCGTCCAGCGCCCGGGGGACGGCGTCCTCCAGCCCGACGGCGACCGGGCGGACGCCGAGGGCACCGGCCTGGAGGCGGCTCATGTCCAGCAGGTTCGACACCAGGCGGGCCAGCCGGTCCAGGGACTCCTCGGCGGTGGCGAGCAGCTCCGCCCGGTCCGCCTCGTCGAACTCCACGTCGGGGCTGCGCAGGCTGGTCACCGCCGCCTTCGCCGAGGCCAGCGGCGTACGCAGGTCGTGGCTGACCGCGGCGAGCAGCGCGGTCCGCATCCGGTCGGCCTCGGCGAGCGGCCGGGCGGCGGCGGCCTCCTCGGCCAGCCGCTCCTGCCGCAGGGCGACGGCGGCCTGCGCGGCGAACGCCTCCACGATCCGCCGGTCGGCGGCCTCCAGCCGGCGGCCGCAGAGCACGACGGTGAGCCGGTCGTCCACCGGCACGGCGGTCTCGCCCGCGCCGGGGCTCGTCGCGGGTGCCTCGCCGACGCTCGCGACGACCCGCCAGGCACCCTCCTCGCGGGCCCGGCCGGGCCGGCCCTCGGCGGCCTCCACCGACTCGAGGACGCTGACCGAGCGCAGCGCGAACGTCTCCCGCAGCCGGTCCAGCAGGGCGATCAACGGCCGCTCGCCGCGCAGCACACTGCCGGCCACGGTGGCGAGGGTCTGCGCGTCGGCGGACGCGCGGGCCGCCTCCCGGGTACGCCGGGCGGCCACGTCGACGATCCAGCTGACCGCGATGGCCACACCGACGAAGACGCCGAGGGCGAGCAGATTGTCCACCTCGGCAATGGTCAGGGTGTAGACGGGCGAGGTGAAGAACCAGTTGAGCAGCAGGGAACTCCCGAGCGCGGCGATCAGCGCCGGCCACAGCCCGCCGACCAGCGCGACACCGACGACGGCGGCGAGGAAGATCAGGATGTCGTTGGCGAGGGTGATGTCCGGCAGCGCCCAGAGCAGCAGCGTCAGCAGCGGCATGCCCAGTCCGGCCAGCGCGAAGCCGAGCATCCGTCGCCGCCGGGACAGCGCCGCCGGCACCCCCGCCGCACGCCGGCCCCGGCCGGCCTCGGCGTGGGTCACCAGGTGGACGTCGATCGCCCCGGACAGCGCGGTCGTGGTGACGCCGACACCGCGGGAGAAGATCTGGGCGAACCGACCGCGGCGGCTGGCGCCGAGCACGAGCTGGGTGGCGTTGACGCCCCGTGCGAAGTCCAACAGCGCGGCCGGGATGTCGGTGCCGAGAACCTGGTGGTACGTGCCGCCGAGGCTCTCCACGAGCACCCGCTGCCGGGCGAGCTGGGCCGGGTCCGCGCCGGCCAGCCCGTCGCTGCGGGCGACGTGCACGGCCAGCAGGTCCGAACCCTTGCTGCGGGCGGCGACGCGCGCGGCCCGCCGGATCAGGGTCTCCCCCTCCGGCCCCCCGGTGAGCGCCACGACCACCCGCTCCCGCGCCTCCCAGGTGGCCGAGATGCCCTGCTGGGCGCGGTACGCGTCGAGCTGCTCGTCGACCTTGTCGGCGAGCCAGAGCAGGGCCAGCTCGCGCAGCGCGGTGAGGTTGCCGACGCGGAAGTAGTTGCCGAGCGCGGCGTCGATCCGGTCGGGGCGGTAGATGTTGCCGTGCGCCATCCGCCGGCGCAGCGCCTCCGGCGTCATGTCGACCAGTTCGACCTGCTCGGCGGCGCGGACGACGGCGTCCGGAACGGTCTCCCGCTGGGTGGTGCCGGTGATCTGGGCGACGACGTCGTTGAGCGACTCCAGGTGCTGGATGTTGACCGTGGAGAGGACGGTGATCCCGGCGTCCAGCAGTTCCTGGATGTCCTGCCAGCGCTTCTCGTTGCGGGATCCGGGCACGTTGGTGTGCGCCAGCTCGTCGACGACCGCCACCTCGGGTCGCCGGGCGAGCACCGCGTCCAGGTCCATCTCGGTGAACTCGGCGCCCCGGTGGGTCATCGTGCGCCGGGGCACCTGCTCCAGGTCGCCGATCATCGCCGCCGTGTGCCGGCGCCCGTGGGTCTCGACGAACCCGATCACCACGTCGGTGCCGCGTTCGACGCGCCGCTGCGCCTCCTCCAGCATCGCGTACGTCTTCCCGACGCCGGGGGCGGCGCCGAGGTAGATGCGGAGTTCCCCTCGCGCCATCGCAACCCTCCCCTTCCGAAGGAAGGGCCCCTTGTTATCGCCTTTTGTATAACAAGGGGCCCTTCCAATCACATCAACGGGCGGGGAACTCGCGGTCCAGCGCCAGGTTGAGCTCCAGGACGTTCACCCCGGGCTCGCCCATGAAGCCGAGCGACCGGCCGGTGGTGTGCGCCTCGACGAGACGCCGGACCGCCGCCGGGTCCGCGCCGCGCTCCCGGGCCACCCGCTCGACCTGGATCTCCGCGTACGCCGGGGAGATGTGCGGGTCGAGTCCGCTGCCGCTGGCGGTGACCGCGTCGGCCGGCACCGCCGGTTCGGCCGGAGCGTCACCCCGGATCGGGGTGACCAGCCCACCGGTGGCGACGTAGTCCTCGCCGGGCCGGGCCGGCTCCACCGGCACGCCCTCGTAGCGGGTGACGAACGGAGCGGCGGGCGCGACCTGGTTGACGCTGACCACCCGGGTGACCGGACCGGTCAGGCCGTCCCGGCGGAACACCGCCAGCACCGCCCCGACCCCGTCACTGGTGCAGTACGGGCGCCGCCCGTCGACACCGTTCAGCTCGCCGACGACCTTGCTGCGCTGGCACACCTGGGTGAGCAGGCTCTGCGTCGACTCCTCCGGGTCGGTGGCGACGGTGTCGACCACGCTCTCCGGGCCGAGGTTGCTGGCGGCGGTGGCGGTGGGGTCGTACCCGTCGCCGGCCGCCGAGGGGCGGGACTGGAAGTAGCGCGGGACGGGGTTGCCGTCCGCGTCGGTGAAGGACTGGCCGATCAGCGCGCTGCCGACAATCCGCCCGTCGGCGGAGACGAGCGACCCGTCCGCCTTGTCGGCGAGGCCGGGAATCCGTCCGGCGGCGACGAGGGCCAGCGGGTACGCCAGCCCGAGCAGCACGGTGAAGACGAGCAGCGCGCGCAGGGCGGCGAGGTGTTGGGCGAGCCAGGTGGGGAGGCGCATCACGAGATCCCTGGGATGAACTGGATGAGCAGGTCGATGAGCTTGATGCCGACGAACGGCACCACGATGCCGCCGAGGCCGTAGACCAGCAGGTTGCGGCTGAGCAGCTTCGACGCGGACGCCGGCCGGTACCGGACGCCGCGCAGGGCCAGCGGGATCAGCGCGACGATGACGATCGCGTTGAAGATGACCGCCGCAAGGATCGCCGACTCCGGGCTGGACAGCCGCATGATGTTCAGCGCGTCCAGGCTCGGGTAGATGCCGGCGAACATGGCCGGGATGATCGCGAAGTACTTCGCGATGTCGTTGGCGATGGAGAAGGTGGTCAGCGCACCCCGGGTGATCAGCAACTGCTTGCCGATCTCCACGATCTCGATCAGCTTGGTCGGGTCGGAGTCGAGGTCGACCATGTTGCCGGCCTCCTTGGCGGCCGACGTACCGGTGTTCATGGCGACGCCGACGTCGGCCTGGGCGAGCGCCGGCGCGTCGTTGGTGCCGTCGCCGGTCATCGCGACCAGCCGGCCGCCCTCCTGCTCCTTGCGGATCAGCGCGAGCTTGTCCTCCGGGGTGGCCTCGGCGAGGAAGTCGTCGACGCCCGCCTCGTCCGCGATCGCCCGGGCGGTACGCGGGTTGTCACCGGTGATCATCACGGTCCGGATGCCCATCCGGCGCATCTCGTCGAACCGCTCCCGCATGCCGGCCTTCACCACGTCCTTGAGGTGGATGACGCCGAGGGCGCGGGCCGGCTGGCCGGCGGAGTGCTCGGCGACAACCAGCGGGGTGCCGCCGATGCCGCTGATCTCGTCGACGAGCTGGCCGACCTGCTCGGTGGGGTGGCCGCCGTGCTCGCGGACCCACTTCATGACCGCCGCGGCGGCGCCCTTGCGGATCCGGCGGACACCGCCGTCGACGCTCCCGGCTGCGAGGTCGACGCCGCTCATCCGGGTCTGGGCGGTGAACGGCACGAAGGTGGCGTGCGGGATCAGGCCCGGTTCGCGCTCGCGCAGGCCGAACTCGTTCTTGGCGAGCACGACCACGGAGCGCCCCTCGGGGGTCTCGTCGGCGAGGCTGGACAGCTGCGCGGCGTCGGCGACGGTGGCCGCGTCCACGCCCTCGACCGGGACGAACTCGGCGGCCTGCCGGTTGCCCAGGGTGATGGTGCCGGTCTTGTCCAGCAGCAGGGTGTTGACGTCACCGGCGGCCTCGACCGCCCGGCCGCTCATGGCGAGGACGTTGCGCTGCACGAGGCGGTCCATGCCGGCGATGCCGATGGCCGAGAGCAGCGCCCCGATCGTGGTGGGGATCAGGCAGACCAGCAGGGACACCAGCACGATGCCGCTGACACCGGCGTCGGTGATCGCCTGGGTGTCGGGGGACGCGCCCTGGTAGTCCTTCGAGAAGATCGCGAGGGGCTGGAGGGTCACCACGGCCAGCAGGAAGATGATCGTGAGCGCGGCGAGCAGGATGTTCAGCGCGATCTCGTTCGGGGTCTTCTGCCGGTTGGCCCCCTCCACCAGATTGATCATCCGGTCGATGAAGCTCTCGCCCGGCTTCTGCGTGATCTTCACGACGATCCGGTCGGAGAGCACCTTCGTGCCGCCGGTGACCGCGCTCCGGTCGCCGCCGGACTCCCGGATCACCGGAGCGGATTCACCGGTGATGGCGGACTCGTCGACGCTGGCGATGCCCTCGACCACGTCGCCGTCACCGGGGATGATGTCGCCGGCCTCCACCAGGACGATGTCGCCCTGCCTGAGGTCGGGCGCGGGGACGGCCTCCTCCCGGTAACCGTTGGCCCGAGCGCCCGGCGTCCAACCGATCAGCCGGGTGGCGATGGTGTCCGTCTTCGCCTTGCGCAGCGCGGCGGCCTGCGCCTTGCCCCGGCCCTCGGCGACCGCCTCCGCGAGGTTGGCGAAGAGCACGGTCAGCCAGAGCCAGACGGTGATGGCGATCGCGAACACCGACGGGTCGGTCACCGCGAGCACCGTGGTGAAGACGGCGCCGATCTCGACGATCAGCATCACCGGGTTGCGCCACAGGGTGCGCGGGTCCAGCTTGCGCAGGGCGTCCGGCAGCGACTTGATCATCTGCTTCGGGTCGAGCAGGCCGCCGCCGGCCCGGTCGCCGTGGGTGGCCGGCGTGCCGGCGGTCGCCGCGTCGGCGGTGCCGTGCGGTGCCGGCGTGGAGGTGGTCATGTCCTTCTCTCTCATGATGGTCACAGCCCCTCAGCCAGGGGGCCGAGCGCGAGCGCGGGCAGGAAGGTCAGCGCGACGAGGATCACGGTGACGCCGACGACCATCCCGACGAAGAGCGGCCGGTGGGTCGGCAGGGTGCCCTCGGAGGCGGGTACCGGCTGCTGGCGGGCCAGCGAGCCGGCGAGAGCGAGCACGAAGATGATCGGCAGGAACCGGCCGAGCAGCATGCACAGGCCCAGCGCGGTGTTCCACCACGGCGTGTTGACCGTGATGCCGGCGAACGCGGAGCCGTTGTTGTTGCTCGCCGAGGTGAACGCGTAGAGCACCTCGGAGAGGCCGTGCGGACCCACGTTGAGCGCGGTGGAGTTGTTGCCAATGGCGAAGGCCGCCGCCGCGCCGATCAGCACCAGGGCCGGGGTGACGAGGAAGTACAGCGACGCGAGTTTGATCTCCCGCGAGCCGATCTTCTTGCCGATGTACTCCGGCGTCCGGCCGACCATCAGGCCGGCGACGAACACGGTGATCACGGCGAGGATCAGCAGACCGTAGAGGCCGGCGCCGACGCCACCGGGCGCCACCTCGCCGAGCATCATGTTGATCAGCGGCATCATGCCGCCGAGCGCGGTGTACGAGTCGTGGAACGAGTTCACCGCGCCGGTGGAGGTGAGCGTGGTCGAGGCGGCGAAGGTGGCCGAGTTGGACACGTCGAACCGGACCTCCTTGCCCTCCAGCGCCGCGCCGACCGCCTGCGGGACGGTGCCGTTGCCGGCCAACTCGAAGGCGTTGGTCAGGGCGATGCTGGCGATCGCCAGGATCGCCATCACCGCGGCGATCGCGTAGCCCTGCCGGTTCTGGCCGACCATCCGGCCGAAGACGCGGGGCAGGCTGAACGGGATCAGCAGGATCAGGAAGATCTCCAGCCAGTTCGTCCACCTCGTCGGGTTCTCGAACGGGTGGGCGCTGTTGACGTTGTAGAAGCCGCCGCCGTTCGTACCGAGTTCCTTGATGACCTCCTGGCTGGCCACCGGGCCACCGGTGATGGTCTGGCTGCCCCCGGTCAGGGTGGTGACCTCGGTACCGGCGGAGAGGTTCTGCACGGCGCCGCCGATCATCAGGGCGAGGGCGCCGAGCACCGCGATGGGCAGCAGGATCCGCAGCGTGATCCGGGTCAGGTCGACCCAGAAGTTGCCGAGGTCACCGGTACGGCGGCGGGCGAACCCGCGGACCAGCGCGACGGCCACCGCGATGCCCACCGCGGCGGACACGAAGTTCTGCACCGCGAGACCGGCCATCTGGACCAGGTGGCCCATGGTCGACTCACCCGAGTACCACTGCCAGTTCGTGTTGGTCACGAACGACACGGCGGTGTTCCACGCGCCGTGGGTCATCACCGGGTCGAAGCCGAGCGACAGCCACAAATGGTTCTGCAACCGCATGAACCCGTACAGGAACAGGATGGAGACGGCGGAGAAGGCGAGCACGCTGCGGGCGTACACGCCCCAGGTCTGCTCGGCGGCCGGGTCGACCCCGACCAGGCGGTAGACGCCCCGCTCGACGCGGGACTGCCGCTCGCCGGAGACCACGCGGTACATGTAGTCGCCGAACGGCTTGTGGACGGCGACCAGCGCCACCGCGAGCGAGAGGATGAACAGCACACCGGCTGTCGTCATGGTCATCAGAAGCGCTCCGGGAACAGCAGGGCGACCACCAGGAACACGGCCAGGCCGATCGCCAGCACCAGGCCGACGGCGTTGACGACGTTCACAGCTTCTCCACGCCCCTCACCACCAGGGCGAGCGCCACGAACAGCGCCATCGTCACCAGCACGAACACCACGTCAGACACGTCTGACTCCTCATCGCGGAACGAATCGTCACGGCCGCCTTCCGGCCGCGCCGAGCCATTCCAACGCCGGGTGGACCGCGCCGGCACGGTCCATAACGCGACCATGACGGAGGTACGGGATTTCTTGACGCGGTTTTGACGCCCACCGCTGATCACGTGAAGCGGGTCACGCACCGGCGCGGGAGGGTCGCCCGGACCCGGCGGTCGGCCGCATCGGACCGAAGGCGCGGCGGACCAGGCGGTTCGCCTCCTCCTGCTTCAGGCCGGTGGCGACCAGCAGGTCGCTCACCGTGGTGCGGACCTGCGCCACCACGACGGCTCCGGAGAAGCCCACGCCGGCCCGGTAGGCCTTGCCCGCCTCGCCGACCGCCCGCACCAACTGCTCCCGGGCCCGCTGGGGCTCCGCGCCACGGGTGAATTCGCGGCGCAGGACCCGCACGGCCTCGGCGAGCGAGGCGACCGCGGGCGGCATGGCCTCGGGGATCGACTCCCCGTCCTCGATCAGGGTCACGCTGCGCCGGATCAGGGTTCCGCTGTTGCGCATCGCGCGGTCGACCGGTTCCACGGCGTGGACGTACCGGTCGATCGGACCGTCCCGCCTGCCCCAGCGCACGGGCGAGAGGCTGCTCGCCTCCCTCGCCGCCTGCGCCGCCTCGGTGAACGCGCCGATCTCCTGCTTGTTGTCACGCAGCCGGTCCAGGGCGGCCTGGGCGCGGCCGGCGTCCCGTTCGCGAAGCGCGGTCGTGGTGGCGTCGAGCTGCTCGGCGAGCAGGTCCAGTGCCGGCCCGCCGGCCCGGTTGATCACCCGCAGCGGATTCAGCGGCAGCAGCACGGTGGTGACCACCAGCGCCACGGCGCCGCCGATCAGTGCGGCGTAGAAGCGGGGCAGTTCCAGGTCCGGCACCGACGGCGTGAGGGTGCCGATCAGCACCGCCGTGGCCGCCGCCTGCACCACGAAGGCCGGGCTCCGACCGAGGAACCCGGCGACCATGATGGCCAGGACGACGATCAGGGCGAGCTGCCACGGCCCGGTGCCGACCAGGTAGAGCAGGGCGTCGCCGACGAGAATGCCGATGGCCACCGCGAGGACCAGCTCGATCGTGCGGCGCAGCCGCTGGCCCACCGAGGCGGCCAGCGTGACGACCGCGGAGATCGGTGCGAACAGCGGCTGCGGGATGTGCAGGAGGTCGTCGGCGACCCACCAGGACAGGCCGGCGGCCAACCCGGCCTGGGTGGCCAGGCCGAGGCCGGCGCGGACCCGGCGCAGCCGCTCCGGGACCGCCGCGACCGAGTGGTGGAACACGCGGGCCACCGCCGGGGCGTCACGGTCGGTGGGCTCCGGGCCGCTGCCTCCTCTCGGCGGACCGGCGTCGGGCATGGCCGCGCCTACCCCGTCCCCGGCCGCGCAATCCCCCGCGGTGGGCCCATTCCCGGTGGCTCGGCGACGGGGGTCAGCCGACGTGGATGCCGGGACGGCGGGCCGGGTCGTGCTCCACCTTGCGGAGGATCTCCCGGACCACCGGCGGGGTGTCGCCGCGACCGAGGATCAGGTACCGCAGCAGGTGGGCGACGGGGTTGCCCTCGGACCACTCGAAGTGCGCGTGCGGCCGGACGCCGGTGGCGTCGCGCAGTGCCAGCAGGATCGCCGCGATGGCGTTGGGCACGGCGGGACTCTGCACCCGGAGCACCCGGTGCCCGCCGACCGTCAGGCCGCGCACCCGCAGGACGTCGCTGAACTCCGACGGGTCGATGACCTCCACCTCGAGGAACAGGACGTCGGCGGCGCCGGGTACGGGGTTGATGCCCCGCTGGGTGCGTTCCTTGCTGTGGTACACCGCTCCGCTGACCACGTCCGGCCGGTGGGCGATCAGGTCGAGGCGACCGTCGAACTCGATCGACTCGGTGACGAAGCGGCGGGCCGGCCCGTCGAACTCGATCCGCTCGGCGCGCAGCTCGGTGGTCCGGGACACCCGGGACACGAGCGACACCACGACGATGCCGGCGATGAACATCCCGGAGATGGTGATGCCGTCCGGTTTCTCGATCACGTTCTCGACGAGCGCGTACAGCAGGACGAGGGTGAGCAGCCCGAACCCGGCGGCGGCGACGCGCTGGCGCCGGCGGGCGGCGGAGATGGTCACCGCGACGGCGGCGGAGACCATCATCGCGAGGATGCCGGTGGCGTACGCGCCGGCCTGCGCGTTGACGTCCGCGCGGAACACGACCGTGATCGCGATACTGACCAGGGTGTAGACCATCACCACGGGCCGCACCGCGCGGCCCCACTCCGGTGCCATCCCGTACGAGGGCAGGTAGCGCGGCACGATGTTGACCAGCCCGGCCATGGCCGACGCGCCGGCGAACCACAGGATCAGCACGCTGCTGATGTCGTAGACGGTGCCGAAGGCCTCGCCCACGTACTCGTGCGCCACGTACGCCAGCGCCCGGCCGTTGGCCTCCCCTCCGGGCCGGAACTCGTCGGCGGGGATCAGCACCGTGGTGACGAACGTGGTCGTCACCAGGTACGCGCTCATGATGAGCGCGGCGGTGGTCAACAGCTTCCTGGTGTTGCGGATCCGCGCCTCCAGCCGGGTCCGCTCGTCCGGGCCGTCCCCCCGCACCAGCGGCATCATGCTCACCCCGGTCTCGAAGCCGGACAGGCCGAGCACGAGCAGCGGGAACGCCAGCAGCGCCGGACCGAGCACGCCGCCGATCCCCCCGGTACCGGCGGTCAACGTGTCGGTCCAGCCCGCGAGCAGGGCCGGATCGCGCACCACCTCCGCCAACCCGACGGCCACGATGATCGCGTTCAGCAGCAGGAAGGCCGCCACCAGCGGGATGGCCACGCCGACCGCCTCGCTGAACCCGAGCAGGAACACGCCGCCCAGGATCAGCAGGAGGACCACCGTGACGAGCACGGCAGCGGTGGTGCCGTGCGGGAACCCGTCGGGGAGGATCGGATTCTCCAGCAGATGCACCGTCGCGTCCGCCGAGGACAGGGTGATCGTGATGATCCACGACGTGGCCACGAAGCCCAGCAGCACCAGGACGAAGACCTTGCCCTTCCAGAACGGCAGCAGCCGTTCCAGCATCGCCACCGAGCCCTGCCCGTGCGGGCTCTCCCGCGCCACCCGCCGGTACATCGGCAGGACCCCGAGCAGCGTCAACGCCACGATCAGCAGGGTCGCCAGCGGGGACAGCGCCCCGGCCGCGAGGGCCGCGATGGCCGGCAGGTACGACAGGGTCGAGTAGTAGTCGACACCGGTCAGGCACATCACCTTCCACCAGGCGTGGGGCCGGGCGTGCGACTCGCCGGTCTCCGGACCCGCCGGCTGGACCTGGTGTTCCAGCAGCCACCGGCCGAGCCGGCTGGCGGCCGGCGCCGCGCCCCGCGGCGTGTCCACGCAGGCCGGCAGCCGCAGCGGGCCGGTCCGGGAGCGCCGGCCGGCGCCGGCCACCGGAACCATCGGCCCCTCCGCCGCCGGCCGCTCACGGGACGACGGCGCGGTCGGCTCGTCACCGGGGTTCATCCACGCCTCCGTCCCGTTCCGCCGACGTCCTGGGGCGCCCCCGGTCCGGTACGCGGACGGCACCGCCGGCCCCCCGCACCCGGTACGCAGCCGAAAGTGCACCTGAAGCGGATCGTAAGCGGGCTCTGGCACTGTTCCGGGTGTCACCAGAGAGAAGGCACCGAAGCCAGGAGGAAACACCATGCGCCGGATCATCAACTCGACCTACCTCACCCTCGACGGCGTCATCGAGAACCCGGCGTGGACCATGCCGTACTTCGACGACGAGGCCTCCGCCTTCGCCGGTGAGCAGACCGACGCGGCCGACGCCCTGCTCATGGGCCGCCACACGTACGACGGCTTCGCCGCCGCCTGGCCGAACATGGACGAGAGCGACCCCACCACCGGCGCGAAGTACTTCAACAGCGTGAAGAAGTACGTCGCCTCGACCACGCTCACCGACCCGGAGTGGAACAACACCGAGGTGCTGGAGGGCGACCTGATCGAGGCGGTCACCCGGCTGAAGGCCACCGAGGGCCGGGACATCCTGATGTACGGCTACGGCGTGGTCACCCATGCCCTGGTCCAGGCGGGTCTGGTGGACGAGGTCCGGTTCTGGATCCACCCGGTGTTCCAGGGCGGCGTGTCGGTGAGTGCCCCGCTGGGGCAGCTGCCGACGACGTTCACCCTGGCCGACAGCCGGGTCATGAAGAGCGGCGTCATCATCGCCTCGTACCGGCCGGTCAAGGGCTGACGACGGGCGCGACGACCAGGGCCCGGGCCTCGCCCGGGCTCAGGTCGTGCCCGGCCCGGTACGCGGCGGCGAAGCCGGCCGCACCGAGCACGGCGACGAGGCGGGCGGTCAGCCGGTCGGTGTCGTCCCGCTCCGCCGGCGCGACCGGCACGCCGGAGGCCGCCCGCGCGGCCGCCGCCGCCCCGAGGATGCGCGCCGCCACCGTCGGCTCCGGCACCGCCGAGGCCAGCCCGTCGAGGGCGCCGACCACGTCGAGCGGCGCGGCGATCGTCACGGCCAGGTCGTACGCGCGGGCGTGCAGCGTGAGCGCCCGCTCCGGCTCGTCGTCCGCGACGGCGCGCCCCAGCTCGGTCAGCACCATCGGCAGGAAGACCGCGTCGTCGCCACCGTCCTCGACCAGGCGTTCCAGGTGCGTGACGGCCAGGTCGAGCTTGCCGTCGCGGCGCGCGGCGATGCCGAGGCACAGCTCGGCGAAGACGCGGGCCGCCGGTGACCCCTGCTCGACGGCGAGCCGGTGGGCCCGCTCGGCCAGTTCCCGCGCCTGCTGGTGGTCACGGGTCTGCGTCGCGATCCACGCCAGCCAGGACAGCTTGCTGCCGACCTCCGGCCACAAGGCCAGTTCCTCGGCCCACCGCAGCCCCTCGCGGTGCAGCGCGGCGGCGCGCTCGTACTCCCCGAGCAGTTCGGCCCGGCCGCCCACCCAGTCGGTGGCCTGCAACCGGCCCCACGCGTCGCCCAGCTCGGCGAAGCTGGCCGCGGCGCGGCTGCCCTCGCGTTCCAGCGCGACGAGGTCGCTCGCGACGTGGGCCAGCCGGGCGCGCGTCACGTGGACGGCCGCGTCGACCCACGGGTCGTCGCCGGCGGCGCCGGCCCGGTCCAGCAACGCCTCGGCGGCGGCCAGCTCGCTGCGCTCGACCAGGGCGGCGGCCACGAACCAGGTGGCGCGGCTGTCGGCGTACCCGTCGAGGGCCGCCCCGACGTCGGCGGGCGGGACGGGATCGCCCTGCAGCAACGCGAACCCCACCCGCCACACCGCGGCCTCGGCGCGGGCGGCGGCGTCGCCGTCCAGCGTCAGCGCGCGGCGCGCCTCGGACAGCCGGCCGCGCAGGAACCAGTACCAGGTCAGGGCGTTGGCGAGGCGCAGGCCACCGCCGTGCGCCAGCGCCGCCCGCAGGTTGGCGCCCTCGGCGTCGAGCCGGGCCAGCCACTCCCGCTGGCCGGCGCCGCGTAGCAGCGGGTCGGCGCGCTCGGCCAGCTCGGTGTGGTACGCCGCGTGCCGCGCCCGGACGGCGTCGGCGTCGTCGAGGCGGGCCAGCGCGAACGCGGCGACCGACTCCAGCAGCCGGTAGCGCGGCTCGACGCCGGACTCGTCGAGCACCACGAGCGAGCGGTCGACCAGCCGGGTCAGCACGTCGACGTCGGCGTCGCAGACCGCCTCGGCCGCCTCCAGCGTGCACCCGTCGTGGTGGACGGCGAGGCGCGCGAGCACCGCCCGTTCGTCCTCGGCCAGCAGGTCCCAGCTCCAGCCGATCACGGCGGTGAGGGTGCGCTGCCGCTCCGGCACGTCCCGCTGGGCGGTGCTGAGCAGCCGGAAGCGGTCGTCCAGCCGCGCCACCAGGCCGTCCACGCCGAGCGCGCGCACCCGCGTCGCGGCCAGCTCCAGGGCCAGCGGCAGCCCGTCGAGGCGGCGGCACAGTTGCGCGACGGCGGGCGCGGTCCGCTCGTCCAGCCGGAAGTCGCGCTGCCGGGCGGCGGCGCGGGCCGCGAACAGCCGGGCCGCGGCGGATCGCCGGACCGTCTCCAGGTCGGTGTCCCCGGCCGGGACCGGCAGGGGGCGTACCTCCCACAGCGTCTCCCCGGCCAGCCCGAGCGGTTCGCGGCTGGTCGCCAGCACGCGCACGCCGCCGGCCTCGCGCAGCAGGCGGGCCACCAGCGCGGCCGCCGCCTCGATCACGTGCTCGCAGTTGTCGAGCACCAGCAGCGCCCGCCGGTGCCGGAGCGCCGTCACCAGGTGGTCGTCGGCCGCCACGCTGGCCCCGGCGATCTCGCGTACGTCGAGCGTCGCGCGGACCAGGTCGGCGACGCCGGGCCCACCGGGGCGTAGCGCGGTCAGGTCGACCAGGTGCGTGCCGTCGGGGAACGACTGCCCCCGGGCGACCTCGGTGGCCAGCCGGGTCTTGCCGACGCCGCCCGGCCCGACGAGCGTGACGAGCCGCCGGCCGGTCACCAGCTCCCGTAGCTCGGCGAGCGCACCGGCGCGGCCGACCAGCTCGTCCAGCGGCGCGGACAGGCCGGCGTAAACCGGCGCGGGCAGGCCGGCGGGCCCCGGCGCGGCCGGGTGGGCGTCGGCCGGCGCGGAGGTCAGCGTCGGATCCTGGTCGAGGACCCGCCGGTGCAGCGCCACCAGCTCCGGCCCGGGGTCGAGGCCCAGTTCGTCGGCGAGGCGACGACGCAGGTCGGCGTAGCTCTCCAGGGCCTCCGACTGGCGGCCGGCCGCGTACAGGGCGCGGATGTGCAGCGCCCGCAGGCGCTCGCGCAGCGGGTGCCGGGCGACCAGCTCCGCCAGGTCGGCGGCGACCAGCGCGTGCTCGCCGCCGGCCAGCCGGGCCGCCGCCAGCTTCTCCTGCACCACCAGCCGGGCCTCGGCGAGGCGGGTGGCCTCGGCCCGTACCCACTCCTCGTCGGCGACGTCCGCGTACGGTTCACCCCGCCACAGCCGCAGCGCCTCGGTGAGGCTCGCCGCGTCGTCGGCGGCGGCGAGCTCGACGAACCGGTCCACGTCGACGGCCCCGGTGCGCAGCACGTACCCCGGCGCCCGCGACTCGACCAGGTCCCGCGCGCCGGGCTCGGCGTCGTCGAGCGCCTTGCGCAGCTGCGAGACGCGCACCTGCAACGCCCCGGCCGGGTTCGCCGGTGGCGCGTCACCCCAGACGTCGTCGATCAGCCGGTCGGTCGAGACGACCCGGTTGCGGTTGGCGAGCAGGTCGGCGAGGAGCGCCCGGACCTTGGCGCCCGGCACGGTGACGGGGTCGCCCGCGTCGGTGGTGACGGCGAGCGGCCCGAGGACGCCGAACCGCATGCCGGCCACCCTACCGGGGGTGCCCGGCGCGCCCCCGGAATTACCGGCGCGGGGAACGATTCCCGGCGATAGTCTCCGGACTCATGTACCGCAGCGTCCCGAGCCAGGTCGACCTGCCCGCGCTCGACCACGAGATCCTGCGCTTCTGGCGGGAGAACGACGTCTTCGCGCGCAGCCTGGAGCAGTCGCGGGGCCGCCCGGAGTGGGTGTTCTACGAGGGGCCGCCGACCGCCAACGGGATGCCGGGCGCCCACCACATCGAGGCGCGGGTCTTCAAGGACGTGTTCCCCCGCTACCGCACGATGAAGGGCTTCCACGTCGCCCGCAAGGCGGGCTGGGACTGCCACGGCCTGCCCGTGGAGCTGGCCGTCGAGCGGGAGCTGGGCTTCACCGGCAAACGGGACATCGAGGCGTACGGCGTCGCCGAGTTCAACGCCCGCTGCCGGGAGTCGGTCACCCGGCACACGGACGCCTTCGCCGAGCTCACCGAGCGGATGGGCTACTGGGTCGACCTGGCCGACGCGTACCGGACCATGGACCCGGAGTACATCGAGTCGGTCTGGTGGTCGCTCAAGCAGATCTTCGACAAGGGCCTGCTGGTCGAGGACTTCCGGGTCGCGCCGTGGTGCCCCCGCGACGAGACCGGCCTGTCGGACCACGAGCTGGCCCAGGGGTACGAGACGGTGGTCGACCCGTCGGTCTTCGTCCGTTTCCCGCTGACCTCCGGCCCGCTCGCCGACCGCGCGTCGCTGCTGGTGTGGACCACCACCCCGTGGACCCTGCCGTCGAACGTCGCGGTGGCGGTGCATCCCGACGTCCGTTACGTCGTCGCGACCGACGGCGAGGAGCAGCTCGTCGTCGCCGAGCCGCTGCTCGCGTCCGCGCTCGGCGACGGGTGGGACCTCACCGGGGAGTCCTTCCGCGGCAAGGAGCTGGACCGGTGGACCTACCGGCCGCCGTTCACGCTGGTCGACGTCCCGGACGCGCACATCGTCGTCCTGGCGTCGTACGTGACGACGGACAGCGGCACCGGCCTGGTCCACCAGGCGCCCGCCTTCGGCGCGGACGACCTGGCCACCAGCCGCGCGTACGGCCTGCCGATGGTCAACCCGGTCCGCCCAGACGGCCGCTTCCAGCCGGACCTGCCGCTGGTCGGCGGGCTGTTCTTCAAGGCGGCCGACCGGCCGCTGGTCGAGGACCTCGCGGCCCGGGGGCTGCTGTTCCGGGAGGTCCCGTACGAGCACAGCTACCCGCACTGCTGGCGCTGCCACACGGCGCTCATCTACTACGCCCAGCCGTCCTGGTACATCCGGACCACGGCGGTCCGGGACGCGCTGCTGCGGGAGAACGAGCGGACCAGGTGGCACCCGGCGACGGTGAAGCACGGCCGGTACGGCGACTGGCTCGCCAACAACGTCGACTGGGCGCTGTCCCGGCGCCGCTACTGGGGCACGCCGCTGCCGATCTGGCGGTGCCCGGAGGGGCACCTGACCTGCGTCGGCTCGCTGGCCGAGCTGGGCGAGCTGACCGGCACCGACCTGACCGGGCTGGACCCGCACCGGCCGTACATCGACGAGGTGACCTTCGGGTGCCGGTGCGGTGCGACCGCCCGCCGGGTGGAGGAGGTCATCGACGCCTGGTACGACTCGGGCGCCATGCCGTTCGCGCAGTTCGGCCACCCGTACCGGGGTGCCGACACGTTCGCCGAGCGGTACCCGGCGCAGTTCATCTCGGAGGCCATCGACCAGACGCGCGGCTGGTTCTACACGCTCATGGCGGTGGGGACGCTGGTCTTCGACCGCTCGCCGTACGAGACCGTGGTCTGCCTGGGCCACATCCTGGCCGAGGACGGCCGGAAGATGTCCAAGCACCTCGGCAACATCCTGGAGCCGATCCCGCTGCTGGACCGGCACGGCGCCGACGCCGTGCGCTGGTTCATGGCGTCGGTCGGGTCGCCGTGGTCGGCCCGCCGGGTCGGGCACACGGCCCTCCAGGAGGTGGTCCGGAAGATCCTGCTGACCTACTGGAACACGGTGGCCTTCCAGGCCCTGTACGGCCGTACCGCCGGGTGGTCCCCGTCGGCCGCCGACCCGGCACCCACCGACCGGCCGGTCCTCGACCGGTGGCTGCTCTCCGAGCTGAACATCCTGGTCCGGCAGGTCGACGCCGCGATGGCGGGGTTCGACACCCAGCAGGCCGGCCGGCTGCTGGCGGGCTTCATCGACGACCTGTCGAACTGGTACGTCCGGCGCAGCCGGCGGCGCTTCTGGCGGGGCGACCGGGCGGCCCTCGCCACCCTGCACGAGGCGCTGTCCACCCTCACCCTGCTGCTGGCGCCGCTCACCCCGTTCGTCGCCGAGCGGGTCTGGCAGGACCTGGTGGTGCCGGTCAGCCCGGACGCCGCGCCATCGGTGCACCTGGCCGCGTACCCGGTGGTCGACGAGGCGCTGGTCGATCCGGTGCTGTCGACGCGGATGGCCCTGGCCCGCCGGCTGGTCGAGTTGGGCCGGGCGGCCCGGGCCGACTCCGGGATGAAGGTGCGCCAGCCGCTGTCCCGGGCGCTCGCCTCGGCCCCCGGCTTCGCGGAGCTGCCGCCGGACCTGCTGGCGGAGATCGCGGCCGAGCTGAACGTCGGGTCGGTCGCCGCGCTGGGCGGGGCGGGCGACTCACTGGTCGACACGACCGCGAAGGCGAACTTCCGAACGCTGGGCCGGCGGTTCGGCAAGGCGGTGCAGCAGGTGGCCGCGGTCATCGCCGCCGTCGACCCGAATGCGCTCAAGGAGTCCCTCCGGGAGAGCGGTACGGCGACGGTCGTGGTGGACGGCGAGCCGGTGACACTCAGCCCCGACGATGTCGTGGTGACCGAGACTCCCCGCGCCGGCTGGGCGGTGGCCGGTGAGGCGGGGGCGACGTTGGCCCTGGACCTGCACCTCACGCCCGAGTTGCGCCGGGCGGGGGCGGCCCGCGAGGCCGTCCGGCTGATCCAGGAGGCCCGCAAGAGCAGCGGCCTGGAGGTGACCGACCGGATCCGGCTGCGGTACCGGGCCGACCGGGAGGAGACGGCGCTGGCCCTCGCGGAGCACCGCGACCTGGTCGCCGAGGAGGTGCTGGCGGCCGACTGCGCCGAGGGCGAGCCGGCCTGGCCGGATGACGTGCCGTTCACCGACGACGCGCTCGGCCTGACCTTCTGGCTCACCCGAGCCTAGGCCGGACATTTCCGGTCAACCGGGATTCGGCCGGGTAGTTGTGGGAACCCCCGGCCGGTGCCGGGGCTTCTGACCAGTCTGCCCTGGCCACCGGGGCTCAGCATCGCGGTGTTCGGCGTCGCCGGCGCGCTCACGGTGGTCGGGAGCATCCGCCTGGTCACCCTGGGCGACACCCTCGCCGACCGGACCGGCTGGGGCGAGGCGTTCTTCGGCGCGGTCTTCTTCGGCCTGGCGACCTCGCTGTCCGGCATCGTGATGACCGCCGTGAGCGCCGTCGCCGAGCAACCGCAACTCGCGTACGGCAACTCCGTAGGCGGTATCGCGGCCCAGACCACCGCCGTCGCCGTGGCGGACGCCTTCCACCGCCGGGTCAACCTGGAGCACGCCGCGGCTTCGCTGTCGAACGTGCTGTTCGGTGCCCTGCTCATCGCGCTGCTCGCGCTGGCCCTGCTCGGGAGTTTCGCCCCGGACGTCACCGTCGGCGGCCTGCACCCGGCCTCCTTCGCCATGGCCGGCGCCTACCTCGGCGGGCTGCACCTGATCCGCCGTTCGGGAACGAATCCGCTGTGGGAGGCCGTGGCCACCACCGAGACGCTGCCGGACGTCCCGCACGATCACGGCCGCCTCGACCGGACCAGCGCGACCGGGCTCTGGGTCCGGTTCGCCGCGGTCGGCCTGCTGGTCTCGGTGGGCGGCTGGGCCATCGCACGGGCCGCCGAGAGCCTGGTCATGGTCACCGGTCTCAGCGCGGGCTTCGTCGGGGCGATCCTCATGGGCGCGGTGAACGCCCTGCCGGAGACGGTCACCGCCGTGGCGGCGGTCCGCCGGGGCGCGCCCACCCTGGCCATCGCCGCCGTCCTCGGCGGCAACAGCCTCGACGCCCTCAACCTGATCGTCGGCGACGCCTTCTACCGCGGCGGCTCGATCTACCACACCGCCGGGCCCGACGAGCTGTTCGTCACCGCCAGCGCCCTGTTCATGACGGCGGTCCTGCTCGGCGGCCTGCTCGTCCGGCAGGCCTGCGGCTGGGGGCGGCTCGGCTTCGAGGGCGTCCTGCTGCTGTCCGGCTACGCCGCCATGACGATCATCCTCGCGGTGTGACCGACGGGGTGGGCGGCACCGGGCGGCAGCGTCGCGCCCGGTGCCGCCCGGAGCCGGCTCAGCCGTCGAGGCGGCGGACCATGTTCATGATCGTCTCGATCTGCGCCCCGCCCTTGATCGGGTAGTTGGTGGCGCCGAGGTAACCCCACCAGTCCCAGCAGCCGTTCGGGTTGGCCGCCGACGTGGTCGCCTGCGGGTAGAGCACCACGAGCCGGTTGGTGTCCGCGTACTGGTTGAGGTTGGCCCGGTCCACGAAGGCGGTGCCGACCCGGCCGTAGCCCTGGAGGCAGCCGTGCAGCGCGACGAGCAGCCGGCACGACTGCCCGGCCGCGCAGGACGCCGGGACGTACACGAAACCGGAGCTGTCCATGCTCAGCCCGTTGGCCCAGCCGTTGACGGCGTACGTGTTCTGGCCGAACCGGACGAGCGTCCCGCCGAGCGGTCCCGTGTTGGGGGCCGCCACGCTGCCGAGCAGCTTGCGCAGGAAGGCACCCTGCGGGTCGGTGCCGCAGTCGTTGAGGAACGGGGCGGCGGTGGCCGTGCAGCCGACGGTCCCGTACGGGGTCACCCAGGCGTGCCCGGCGGCGCTGCCCGAGTCGTACTGCACGCTGGCACCGAAGTGCTGGTAGTAGCGGACCAGGTCGTCGGTGACCGACCGCTTCACGGTGTTGTCGTTCCCGCCGTGGAAGACGTACACGGGCTGGCCGCCGAGGTTGCCGACCCCGTCGACCCAGCCGTACGACGCCCACGTGCGGGTGTAACTGGTGAGGCTGGGCAGGTTGGTGGGGTAGCGGTTGTCGCCGCAGCCGTACAGCGCCTGGGCGACGTTGTTCTGCGCGCAGTAGTAGGGCCCGGCGGCGAAGACGGCCGCGCCCCGGATCCGCGCCGAGTAGGCGACCTGGAGCTGGGTGGCCAGGTAGCCGCCGGAGGAGACGCCGGCGACGTGGACGGCGGAGATGTTGTACCGGCCGAGTGACCCCGACACGGGTGTCTTCGTGTACGGGTCCGCGGCGGCGGCGACGGGGGCGGGGGACGACAGCACCAGCAGCAGGACGGTGGCGAGGGTGGCGGCGAGTCTCAGCGGTCTCCTCATGACGGCTCTCCTGTCCGCGTACGCCGGCGGGACGGGTAACGGCGCGCCACGCCGGCCGGACGGTGCCGGGTGCCACACCGGCGGGACGGGTGCCGGCGTGCCGAGACCGTAGCGTGACATAGGCCACAGCAGATATCCTCGGCGCCGACACCCACGCGTCCGTCGCCATGTCGCCGGCAGCCATCCGTGCGCCCCGACACGGCGGGCGTGGCGGTGGCGAAGGCGGGGTACAACAGGGCCATGGGCCGCCTGAGCACCTCGCCACCACCCCCACGTGCCACCGAGCTGCGGCGGTGGACGCTGTCCGACGCGACGGACCTGCGCGGGCTCCGCGCGTCCCTGCACGAGGAACTGACCGGCACCGTGCTCGCCGAGGGCGCCGCCCTGGACGAGGTGCCCGAGCTGATCGCGCTGATCGCGACGGAGCTCGCCACCAACGCGCTGCGCCACGGCATCCCGCCGACCATCGTTCGGCTGCTCGCCACCGACGACTGCCTCGTCCTCGACGTCGCCGACCACGACCTGAGCACCGTCCCGGAGCTCGCCGACACCCGGCCGGTCGGCTCCGGCGGGCGGGGCCTCCAGATCGCGCAGAAGCTCTCCCTGGACGTGGGCTGGTACGCGACCGACACCACGAAGAACATCTGGGCGACGTTCCCCCGGACGTGAGCAGGTCGGGCCGAGTGGCCGGTCACGGGACCCGGCATAGACTGATGCCATGAGGCAAGCAACGTGACGGACCCGATGCCACCGCATGGCCACCTCTGCTGGTCGTACGACGACCAGGAGGTCTTCGCCGACGAGGCGGAGCGCCACGTCGCGGCGGGCCTCGCCGGCGGCGAGCGGGTCTGGTTCGTCACGCCGACGCCGACCGGGCCGGTGGCGGAGCGGCTGGCCGGCCTGCCCGGCTTCGCCGAGGCGGTCGACCGGGGCGCCGCCGCCGTGGTGCCGCTCGGCGAGACCTACACCTCCGGTGCGGTCGTCGACCCGCCCACCCAGGTCGCGGCGTACGCCGCTGCCACCGAGGCGGCCCTGGCCGCCGGCTTCACCGGCCTGCGGGTCGTCGCGGAGGCGACCGACATGGTCCGCACCGCGAAGCAGCTCGACGCGTTCACCCGCTACGAGCACCAGATCGACCGCTGGATGCGCACCGGGCCGTTCGCCGCGATGTGCGCCTACGACCGGTCCGCGCTGGGCGACGCGACCGTCGCCGCGCTGGCCTGCATGCATCCCGAGAGCAACCAGACCGACCCGCTGTTCCACCTGTTCGCCACCGCTCCCGCCGACGGGCACGCGGCCCTCACCGGTGAGCTCGATCCGTCGAACCACGAGCTGTTCCGCGACGCACTGGAGTGGGCCGACCTGCGCCCGACCGACGGGCGGCTGGTGCTCCAGGCCACCGGGCTGCGCTTCCTCGACCACCGCACGCTCATCGCCCTCCAGGCGTACGCGCGACGTCGGGACGCCACCGTGGTCCTGCGGACGTCCCGCCCGACCCCGGCCCGGCTGGCCGACCTGCTCGGGCTGACCGGCATCCACGTGGAGATGGTGCGATGAGAACGGGGGCGGCGGCCGGGCACCCGGGCTACTACCACGAGGCGATCCGCTACGACACCGACGACGAGCTGCTGGCGGTCGTGGTGCCGTTCCTGCTCGGCGGTGTCGAGGCGGGCGAGCCGACGTTCGTGGCGCTGGGCGAGCGCAACGCCAAGCTGGTGCGGACGGCACTGCCCACCGGAGCGGCCGTGGACTATCTACCGGGCGGCGACATGTACGCGCGACCCGCCGCCGCCATCCGGTCCTACCGGCAGCTCCTCGCCGAGCAGGTGGCCGGGGGCGCGAAGCAGATCCGGATCATCGGCGAGGTCCCCGAGGTGGCGCTCGGCGCCATGTGGGACTGGTGGGCCCGCTACGAGTCGGCCATCAACCACGCGTACGACGACTTCCCGCTCTGGAGCATGTGCGCGTACGACACCCGGATCGTCCCGCCCGCGGTGCTGGCGGACGTGGCCCGGACCCATCCCCGGTTCGCCACCCCGGACGGCGGGCACGTGCCCAGCCCGACCTGGACCCCGCCGGAGGTCTTCCTTCGCGAGGACCTGCCCGTCACGCCGGACCCGATCCAGGCGACCCCGCCGATCGTCGACCTGCGCGACCCCACGGCGGCGGACGCCCGCGCCGCCGTCCACTGGGCCGACCAGGGCCGGCTGCCGGTCGACGACCTCGAGGACCTGGTGGTCGCGGTCAGCGAGACCGTCACCAACGCGCTGCGCCACGGCCGGGCACCGGTCCGGATGCGCCTGTGGGCCGCTCCCGACCGCATCGTCGTCACGGTCAGCGACACCGGCACCGGCCCGGCCAACCCGTACGTCGGGCTGCTGCCGACTGCGAACGGCAACCCGGGCGGGCTGGGCCTGTGGATCACGTACCAGTCGTGCAACCACGTCAGCCGGCACGACGGCCCGGACGGCTTCACCCTCCGGCTGACCGCCGGCGCCCCGTACACCGCGCGCTGACCGTCGCGCCGCGCGTTGATCCGTCGCGCCGCGGGCACGCGACGGCGCGGTGGCTTCCCGCAGGCCACGGCGCCGGGTCGGATCGCGCCTCCCGGTGAGCGCCGGCGGAGCCGCGCGGCGAGAGGGCCGCACATGCCGTGCCCCGGGGCTCCTGCACGAGGGCGGACGTGGCGGCTGTCACGAGCGACCGGGCCGCACGGACGACCGGAGGTACGGTCGGCTGGCGGCCGGCCTCGTCGGGCGCCCGACCTGTCGAGGGGGAAGCGGCCGTGCCGGACGCCGAGGAGCTGGTCAGCGATGCGCTGGCGGCGGTGCGCGGCACCGACGTACGCCTCGCGGAGCGGCAGCTGGACCGGCTGATGATCGGCGGCGCGGACGGCGGGCGAGCAGTGGACGCCGCCCTCTTCCGGCGGCTGGTGCGGACCGTCGGGCGTCTCGTGCCGCGTGGCTGGCAGCCGGTCGACCTGGCCCGGATCGCGACCCGCCGGCTGGGCCCGCGCGACGCCGGACTGGTGGTGGACGCGCTCGCCGCGCACCGCCGGGACCTGGCCGATCCGGTGCCCGACTGGTGGGAGGCGCAGCTTCGCGAGCTGGCCGCGACGGTGTGGTGGGACGCGGACGACCGCCACCTCGCCGGCTGGTCGGCCCGCACCGGCTCGGACCGCTTCACGGCCCTGCGCGCGGCCGTCGACGCGCTGGCGCTGGTCGAGGGGTTGCCGCCGATCGCGGTGCTCCGGCCGCCGCCGGGCGCGCCGGCGGCGGCCACGACCCGTCCGGCGCCCGGTGGTTCCCGGATGCTCGACCGGGTCCGGGCCCTACTGGCCAAGGCCGAGTCGACCACCTTCCCGGCGGAGGCGGAGGCCCTGACGGCGAAGGCGCAGGAGCTGATGGCCCGGCACAGCATCGAGGCGGCCCTGCTGGCCGCGCCGGACCCGGCCGACCTGCCCACCGGGGTGCGCCTCGGCACCGATTCCCCGTACGCGGGGGCGAAGGCGTTGCTGGTGCAGGAGGTCGCGGCGGCCAACCGGTGCGAGGCCGTGTGGTCGGACGACCTGGGGTTCAGCACGGTGCTCGGATGGCCGACCGATCTGGAGGCGGTGGAGCTGCTCTACACGTCGCTGCTCGTGCAGGCCACCGCGGCCATGCTGCGGGGGCGGGGCGAGCGGCGGCAGTCGGGCGGCCGGCGGACCCGTGGCTACGACGAGTCGTTCCTCAACGCGTTCGCCCTGCGTATCGGCGAGCGCCTGCGGGCGGCGACCGGGGCGGCCACCGAGGAGGCCGGCCCGGACCGGCTGCTGCCGGTGCTCGCCGCACGCAACGAGGCGGTGCGGCAGCACCTCGACGCCCTGTTCCCGGGCGTCACCCGGGCCCGGCTCACCGTCCGCGACGCCGAGGGCTGGACGTCGGGCACCGCCGCCGCCGACCGGGCGTCGCTGGGCGCCACGCCGGGCCGCCCGGCCCGGCCGGTCCGCGGCGTCCGGCGCCGCGACCGATGAGTTCGGTACGCCCCGGACGTCCACCCCGTATGACTACCGTGACGTGTCAGATCTCGATCTCTCTGGACGGGTACGTGGCGGGGCCGGACCAGAGCCTCCAGGATCCGCTGGGCCGGGGCGGCCTGCGCCTGCACGAGTGGCTCTTCGCCGCCGGCCGGTGGCGGGAGCAGCACGGGCAGGCCGGGGGCGAGTTCGGTGTGGATTCCCAGGTCGTCGACGAGATGACCCGGAACGTCGGCGCGTGCGTGATGGGCCGGCGCATGTTCGGCGGCGGCGACGGCCCGTGGGACATGACGTGGCGGGGCTGGTGGGGCGAGGAGCCCCCGTTCGGCGTGCCGGTCTTCGTGTTGACCCACCATCCCCGTCCGTCGCAGCCGATGGCCGGCGGCGCCGATTTCCACTTCGTCACCGACGGGATCCACTCGGCGCTGGAGCAGGCCCGGAAGGTGGCCGGTGACCGGGAGGTCGCGATCGCGGGCGGCGCGAGCACCGTCCGGCAGTACCTGGCGGCGGGTCTCGTCGACACTCTCCAACTGCACGTGGTGCCGATCGTGCTGGGCGCGGGCGAACCCCTCTTCGACGGCCTCGCCGACCTGCGCCTGAAGCAGACCCGGGTGGTCGCCGGCCCCACCGTCGCGCACGTGACGTACCGCGTCCTGCCCTGACTGCCCCCGGCCCGGCGCGGCGCGCGACACGGGGGCGCGCGCCGCGCCGGGCCCTGCCCCGGCGCGGCCGAGCCGCGCCGGGGAACTGCCCCCGCGATCTTGCACTTTGTGCCCTCGCTTTGCCCTGGATGCGAAGAATGTCGGGGCAGTAAGTGCAAGATCGACGGTCAGCAGCAGGACGCGCGGGTGCCGGTGGTGGCCGGGGTCGGATCGGCGGTCGTGGTGGTGGCGGTGGTCGTGGTGGACGGGGTGCAGCAGGTGCTGTCGGTGGGCTTCTCCAGCTGGGGGGAGTCGGCCTTGACGGTGTAGACCTCCCAGGGCTCCTGCCCGGGGCCGCGCACCCAGACCTTGTCCTGGAGGGCGTAACAGCACTCGGTGTCGCTCTCCTCCAGGGTGATCAGGCCGGCGTCGGTGAGGCGCCGGGTGGCGGCGCCGACCTCGTCGGTGCTGAACACCTCGACGCCGAGGTGGTCCAGGACGGTGGGCCGGTCGGGCTCGCCTTCGAGCAGGACGAGCTTCAGGGGTGGGTTCTCGATCGCGAAGTTGGCGTAACCGGGGCGGCGCTTGGCCGGCTCGACGCCGAACAGCTTGGCGTAGAAGGCGACGGAGCCTTCCAGGTCGGAGACGCGTAGGGCGAGCTGGACACGGGACATGAGGTTCTCCTTGTCTAGATGCTTATCGAAGCAACGCACCCACTGTTGCACCCTGTTTTGACATCTGTCAACCTAGAGGCATGTCGAAACAGTCGCTGGACCTTCACGCGGTGGCCTGCTGCCCTCCGCTGGCGGTGCGCCCGTTGGACGCCGAGCAGGCGTCGGTGGTCGCGCCGATGTTCAAGGCCCTCGGCGATCCGGTCCGGCTGCGGCTGATGTCGATGATCGCCTCGGTGCCGGAGATGTGCGTGTGCGACCTGACCCCGGCGTTCGACCTGTCCGGGCCGACCATCTCCCACCACCTGAAGGTGCTGCGGGAGGCCGGCCTGGTCGACTCCGAGCGTCGCGGCACGTGGGTGTGGTACAGGGTCCGTCCGGAGGCGTTCCGCCAGCTCGGCGCACTGCTGGAACTGCCCGCGGCCGCCGGGGCCGCCGCCACGTCCGCGGAGACCCGATGAGCCCGGTCGGCATCACGATCACCGCCATGGGCGACCAGCACGCCGACGCGGTCCTGGACATCTACCGGCTCGGCATCGCCTCCGGTGACGCCACCTTCGAGACCGAACCGCCCACCTGGTCCGCCTTCACCGCCACCCGCCTGCCCGGCCACCGGTGGGTCGCCGTCGACGCGAGCGATCGCGTACTGGGCTGGGTCGCCTGCTCGGCGGTGTCCGACCGGTGCGTCTACGCCGGGGTCGTCGAGCACTCCGTCTACGTCCACCCCGACACGCGGGGCCGAGGCGTCGGCCGCGCCCTGCTGACCGGGCTGATCGCCTCCACCGAGCGGGCCGGGATCTGGACCATCCAGTCGGGCGTCTTCCCCGAGAACACCGCCAGCCTCGCCCTCCACGCCGCCTGCGGCTTCCGTACCGTCGGCACCCGGGAACGGGTCGGCCGCCACCACGGGGTCTGGCGCGACGTCACCCTCATCGAACGCCGCAGCCCGGTCGTCACCTGAGGCCGCGCCCAGATCTTGGAAGGAAACGCCCCCGGAGGGGCCGAAATCCTCCAAGATCGGTGCGACGCCCCGCTACCGGGCGCGGGCCCACGTGGTGAAGCGGTCGGCCAGGTCGGCTGGCGGCGTACCGGGATCGAGCCCCGTGAGGTGTTCGACGGCCTCGGCCTGCAGCGTCGCCAGGTAGACCAGCAGGGCGGCGCGGTCGTTGCGGTACTCGCCCAGCAGGCGCAGCTTCGCCGGCGAGCACGGCCAGGCGATCCCGCACGCCGCGCAGCGCCAGGTCGGCCGCGAGGGACGGTGGTCGACGGGACGCCGGCTCACCGGCCCCGCACCCCGTCCACCTCGCGGACCCGGTCGACGCGGACGAGGGCGTACCGCTCGCGGACGGCGACCGAACCGTCGGGGCGAACCTCCCGGCCCCTCAGTTCGGCCCAGACCACCCCGTCGATCTCACTGCGGCCGATCACCTCGGAGATGTGCAGGGTCAGCGGACCGGTGCCGAACTTGTAGCCGTCCTCGGGGACACGGATGGTGTGGCCGACGACGAGACTCACCAGCGGCCTCCGTTCGCACGCCACTGCTGCGCCGGGGTGAGGTTTCCGGGGCGGCCCGGCTGGACTGCGGGTAGTGGCCGGGTGGGCGCGAACAGCGCCGCCGGCAGGTTGGCCCCGCGGATGCGCCGGGGAAGCGGCGGCACAGGCTCGCATCGCCAAGATCTGAGTCGCAAGGGGTGGACCTCCTTCGTGTCATGGATGGGGCCGCCTCGCCTTCATGTCGAGGCGGCCCCGTGACCAGCGCAGCCGCCGGGTTCCGGTCACCTCCACCGGCCGCACCGTGCCTTTCAGAGTGCGATCGTGGGACTACGCTCGGAAGGAGGTCGATGCTTTCAGCGGCTTTCAGCAGGAGGACCGGTGGATCATCTCGGCGCACAACTGCGGCAGGCTCGTACCGAGGCCGGCGTCACGCTCGCCTCGGTCGCTGCGCGGACGTGCTACTCGGCATCGCACCTGAGCAACGTCGAGGCTGGACGGCGAGCGGCGACCCCTGACATCGTGCTCGCCTACGCGCGGGCGCTCGGGGAGGGCGACGTGAACCGACGGCAAGTGCTCGGCCTGGCGGCGGGTGTCGTCGGCCCGGTCGTGGCCGGTGAACTCATCCGGGCCGGTTTCAGCGCCGCGCTTCAAGGCCGTGCCGCTGAGGAGGACTGGCGCGAGCGGGTCGACCAGTACGGGCGCGACTACATGGCGGTCGGAGCAGCGGTACTTCAGACGCGCCTCGCAGGCGACCTGGTGATCCTGCAACAGCACCTCGACACGCCGCCCATGTGGTCGCACGCGGCAAGGGCGCTGGTCACCTACGGGAAGACCACCCCGGACCCGGTCGAGGCGATCCGGTGGTACGACTTGGCGACCACTGCCGCCGACCGTTCCGAGGACCTGACCGTCCGGGTGTGGGTACGGGGCCGCGCCGCGATCGCCCTCGCCTACGAGGGGGCGGCGCTTCCGACGGCGCGACGATATGCGGACCAGGCGATTGCGCTGTCCGACCAGCCGTCACCCGGTCGCGTCCAGGCACTCATGGCAAGGGCACACGTCGCGGCGGGACGTGGCGACAAGGCGGGGGCGGTCGCCCTCGACACCGAGGCGCGCCGGGTCTTCGATCACGTTGCCTCACCCGACAGCGAGGTCTCCGACACCGCCGTCCCGCCGTGGCGGATGGCGACCTTCCGCAGCATGCTGTACGCCCGACTCGGGATGCCCGGCCCCGGCACCGAAGCGCAGGAGGAGGCCGACCGAACCCGGCCCGAGGGTCTACCGCGCTTCGCGACGCACATCGAACTGCACCGGGGGCTCACCATGGCGAAGGCCGGCGACAAGGCGGGCGGTGTCGCGTACGCGCGACGGGCGTGGGATGCCCTCGCGGCCGAGCGGCGCTCACAGAGCCTCGCTCTGATGCTCCGCGAGGTCGAGCGAGCATGACGGGGCGATGTCAACGAAGGGACGTGGCGGAATCATGGACCTGAACGGCGCGCGGTGGCGCAAGAGCAGCGGCAACGGCGGCAACTGCGTCGAGGTCGCCGACAACCTCCCCGGCGTGGTCGCCGTACGCGACTCGAAGGACCCGGCCGGGCCGGCGCTGACCTTCGCTTCCAGCGCCTGGCGGGCGTTCGTCGCCCAGGTCGCCGAGCGGGGCTGAGGAAACGGCCCCCGAGGGGCAGAAATCCAAGGTCTCCAAACGCCGGCCCGTCAGGGGGTGGCGCTGGCCGGGGCGGAAGGCGGCGGTGGCGGGGCTCCGGCCTCGCCCCGGCGCTCGTCGTGCGCCCCGAGGACCAGCACGGCCAGGGCCGCGATGGCGGCGGCACGCCGCGCGAGCACGACGGTCCGGGACATCGGCTCACCCCCGTTCTGCACCACCACGTCCCCTGTGGACGCCGATGACGCCGCGAACGGCGTCGTCCTGGCAACGAGTGGACTCGTCGGCGGGACACGTCACCGCCGGGGCGGCGGGGCCGGCCCGGCGGTGACGCGTACACCGTGATCAGCTCTTGAAGACGTCCTTGATCTTCTCGCCGGCCTGCTTGAGGCTGGCGCTGGCCTGGTCGTTCCGGCCCTCGGCCTCGAGCCGCTCGTTGTCGGTGGCGCGCCCGGCGCCCTCCTTGAGCTTGCCCGCGGCGTTCTCGGCGGTGTTGTTGACCTTGTCTTCGATACCCATGTCAACCTCCAGGGATCCGGGGGTGCCGCTTGCCTCCCGATGTACCCCGGGAAACCGCCGCCAACCGTCACCCGACCGGGCGGAAACCCCGGAGTCGGAGGCTGTTGGCCACCACGAAGACCGACGAGAACGCCATCGCGGCACCGGCGATCATCGGGTTGAGCAGCCCGGCCGCGGCCAGCGGGAGCGCCGCGACGTTGTAGGCGAAGGCCCAGAACAGGTTGCCCTTGATGATCGCGAGGGTGCGCCGGGAGAGCCGGATCGCGTCCACGGCGGCGGTCAGGTCACCCCGTACCAGGGTCAGGTCGGAGGCCTCGATCGCCACGTCGGTCCCGGTGCCCATGGCCAGTCCCAGGTCGGCCTGGGCGAGCGCGGCGGCGTCGTTGATCCCGTCGCCGACCATCGCCACGACCCGGCCCTCACCCTGGAGCCGCCGGACCACGTCCACCTTCTCCGCGGGCAGCACCTCGGCGATCACCTCGGCGATCCCGACCTCGGTCGCGACCGCCCGGGCGACGGTCTCGTTGTCGCCCGTCAGCAGCACCGGGCTGAGTCCGAGGTCGCGGAGCCGCGCGACGGCGCTCGCGCTGGTCGGTTTGGCCACGTCGGCCACCGCCAGCACGCCGCGGGCCCGCCCGTCCCAGCCGACCAGGACCGCCGTCCGCCCGGCAGCCTCCGCGGTGGTCACCGCCGCCGAGACCTCCCCGGTTACGTCCACACCCCGCTCCCGCAGCAGCCGGGGCCGGCCGACCAGCACCTCGCGGCCCTCCACGGAGCCGCTCACGCCCAGCCCTTCGAGGTTGGCGAAGCCGGTCACCGGTGACAGCCCGCCGGCCTCGGCCGCGCCCGCGGCGACGGCCCGGGCGATCGGGTGCTCGGAGGCGGCTTCGAGGGCGCCGGCGATCCGGAGCACCTCCGCCCGGTCCTCGCCGGTCGCCGGGAGCACGTCGACCAGGGCCATCCGGCCGGTGGTGACGGTGCCGGTCTTGTCCAGCACCACCGTGTCGACCCGCCGGGTGGACTCCAGCACCTCCGGCCCCTTGATCAGGATGCCGAGCTGGGCGCCCCGGCCGGTGCCGACCAGCAGGGCGGTCGGCGTGGCCAGGCCGAGGGCGCACGGGCAGGCGATGATGAGCACCGCCACGGCAGCGGTGAACGCGGCCGTCGGACCCGCCCCGCTGCCCAGCCACCAGCCCAGCGTGCCGGCGGCGAGGGCGATCACGATCGGGACGAAGACGCCGGAGATCCGGTCGGCGAGCCGCTGCACGGCCGCCTTGCCGGTCTGCGCGGCCTCGACCAGGCGCGCCATCTGGGCGAGCTGCGTGTCGCCGCCGACCCGGGTGGCCCGGACGACCAGCCGCCCACCGGCGTTGACGGTCGCGCCGACCACGGTGTCGCCGGGGGCCACCTCGACCGGAACGGACTCCCCGGTCAGCATGCTCGCGTCGACCGCCGAGGTGCCCTCGTCGACGACGCCGTCGGTGGCGACCTTTTCGCCGGGACGGACGACGAACCGGTCCCCCACCGCGAGCTGGTCGACCGGGATGCGGGTCTCGACGCCGTCGCGCAGCACCGCCACGTTCTTGGCGCCCAGCTCGAGCAGGGCCCGCAGGGCCGCCCCGGCGGTGCGCTTGGACCGTGCCTCGAAGTACCGGCCGGCGAGGATGAACGTGGTGACGCCGGCCGCCGCCTCCAGGTAGATGTTGCCCGCACCGTCGCCGCGCACGATGTCGAAGCTGAACGGGTGGGTCATCCCCGGCGTGCCGGCGGTGCCGAGGAACAGCGCCCACATCGACCAGCCGAACGCGGCGAGGGTGCCCAGCGACACCAGCGTGTCCATGGTCGCCGCGCCGTGCCGCAGATTGACCCAGGCGGCCCGGTGGAACGGCAGGCCGCCCCAGACCACCACCGGGGCGGCCAGGGTCAGCGACAGCCACTGCCAGTACGTGAACTGCCACGCCGGCACCATCGCCAGCACGATCACCGGCACGGTCAGCACGATCGACGCCCACAGCCGCGTACGCAGACCGCGTAGCTCGTCCACCGGCTCGGCGGCCGGCTCACCACCGGCCTGGACCGGCGGGGGCGGCACGACGGCCGTGTAGCCGGTCTTCTCGACCGTGGCGATCAGGTCGCCCGGGGTCACGTCGTCGGCGTACGCGACGGTGGCCTTCTCGGTGGCGTAGTTGACGGTGGCGGTGACGCCCGGCATCCGGTTGAGCTTCTTCTCGATGCGGGCGGCGCAGGAGGCGCAGGTCATCCCGCCGATCGCCAGCTCGATCCGGTGCGGCGCCATCGGCAGGGGCTGCTTGCTCGTGGTGGTCATCACGCCTCCCGTCAGTCGTGCCCGTGACCGGGCGTGCCGTGGTCGGCGGCGCCGGTCGGGGCGGGAGCGCTCGTGCCGGTCGGCGTCGGCGCTGCCGGGACGGCGGTGGCCGTCCCGCCGGCCGCCCCGGCGACGATGGTGAACTCGGCGGTGCGGACCACACCGCCGTGCTGGAAGTCCAGGAAGAGCCGGTAGGTGCCGGCGGAGGGCACCTCGGCGAAGAAGGTCACGTCGGGGCCGGGCCTGGTCCGCCCGTCACCCGGCGCGCCGTCCGGGTGGACGTGCAGGTACGCGAGGTCGCCCTGGCGCAGCGCGACCAGGTGCCCGTACGCGCCCAGGTAGGGCTCCAGGTCGGTGACCGGTACGCCGTCCCGGCTCACCGTCAGGGTCAGCTCGCTGGTCCGGCCCGGCTGCGGCGTTCCGGCCAGGGTGACCGTGTAGCCGTCGACGGTGGTGCTGGTCGCCGGCGCCGGCAGCGGCCGGTCGGTCAGCATGCCGGGGACGGTCACGTCCACGCCGAGGGTCAGCGACTCCCCGCCGCCCGGTGTGAAGTCGGCGAAGACCCGCCACACTCCCGGCCCGGCCAGCGGTGAGTCGACCCGCCAGGTGCCGTCCGGGGACATCTCGGGGTGCACGTGCCGGAACCCGCTAAGGTCACGGCGCGCGACGATCAGGTGCATCCGCTTGTCGTGCGCCACCTCGTACGCGGTCACCGGCGTGCCGAGCGGCCCGGTGATCTGGAAGGCGAACTGGCCGGCGGGTGCCGCGACCGGCCGGAGGGTGTGGCCTCGCTCGGACACCAGCAGGCCGCCGGGCAGGTGGGCCGCCTCGTCGGCGTGCCCCGTTCCGTCGCCGTGCGAGGTCTCGCCGGCGTGCCCGGTGTCGTCGTGGCGGGTCTCGGCGGTCGGGGCGACGGGGCCGGTCACCTGACCGACCCCGTACGCCGCGCCGAACACCGCCGCGAGCCCGAGCGCGAAACCGCTCAGCTTCGTCGCCGTGTTCATGGGGTGCCTCGGTCTCCCCGTGTCGCCGTCAGGCGCCGACGAGGTCGTAGCCGGCCTCGTCGACGGCGGCGCGCACGGTCTCGATGTCCAACGGGCTCTCACTGGTGACGGTGACCTGGCCGGTGGCCAGATCCACCTGGACGTCGCCGACGCCCTTGATCGCGCTGACCTCGGCGCTGACCGAGCTCACGCAGTGCCCGCAGGTCATGCCCTGCACCTGGTACGTGGTGGTGACCATGGAACCTCTCCTTCTCCGTCACCAACGATACCCCCAGGGGGTAACTGCCGAGGACACTAACATACCCCCCAGGGGTACGCTATCCTTGCCGGCATGACCACACCCACGCCCGCCCCGATCCGGGGCTACACCGCCACGAAGGACCAGCTGCTCGCGCGGCTGCGCCGCGTCGAGGGTCAGGTCCGGGGCATCGAGAAGATGGTCGACGAGGACCGGTACTGCATCGACGTCCTCACCCAGATCTCCGCGATCCAGGCCGCCCTGGACAAGGTCGCCCTCGGCCTGCTCGACGGGCACGCGCGGCACTGCATGCACGAGGGGGCCGCCGAGGGCCGGGCCGACGAGATGGCCAGCGAGATGATGGCCGCCGTCGGCCGGCTGATGAAGCGCGGCTGACGCCGAAGGGGCGGCGCGCGTTAAGAAGGGCCCCTTTCACCACGCGAGGCGTTAACAGGGGGCCCTTCCTTGCTGTCCAGCCGCACGCGGCGCAGCAACTGGGCGTTGAGCGCCACCACGATCGTCGAGGCGGACATCAGCACCGCGGCCAGGGCCGGGCTCAACGCCAGGCCGGCCCACGCGAACACGCCGGCCGCCAGCGGCAGGGCCACCACGTTGTAGCCGGCCGCCCAGCCCAGGTTCTGCCGCATCTTCCGGTACGAGGCCCGGGAGAGCCGGACCACCGCGCTCACGCCGCGCGGGTCGGACGAGGCGAGCACCACACCTGCGGACTCGATCGCCACGTCCGTACCGGCACCGATCGCGATGCCGACGTCCGCCCGGGCCAGGGCGGGCGCGTCGTTCACGCCGTCACCGACCATGGCCACGGTCAGGCCCCGCCGTTGCAGCTCGGTGACCTTGCCGTCCTTCTCCGCGGGCAGCACCTCGGCGAACACCTCGTCCACTCCCGGGCGGAACCCGAGGTCGGCGGCGACCGCCTCGGCGACCGGCCGGGCGTCCCCGGTGATCATGGCGATGGTGTGGACGCCCTCCGCCCGCAGCTCCGCGATGGCCTGGCGCGCCTCGGGGCGTACCTCGTCGGTCAGCGCCAGCGCACCGAGCACGGTGTCCGGCAGGCGTACCAGGTGCAGCACGGCGGCACCCCGGTCCGACCACTGGTCGCTCGCCGCCGCGAGCGCGCCCGGGAGCCGTACGTCGAGTTCGCGCAGCAGGGCGGGGCCGCCCACCGCGTACTCCCGGCCCTCGACCGTGGCCCGCACCCCGCGGCCCGGCAGCGACCGGAAGCCGCTCGCGGCGGCGGGCCCGCCCTGGCGGCCGGCGGCGACGACGATCGCCCGGGCCAGCGGGTGCTCGCTGTCGGATTCGACACCGGCGGCGATCCGCAGCACCTCGCCCTCGTCGACGTCCGGCGCGGCGGCCACGTCGCTGACGACGTGCTCGCCACGCGTCAGCGTGCCGGTCTTGTCGAACAGCACCGCGTCCACCGTCCGCATCCGCTCCAGCGCCAGCCGGTTCTTCACCAGGATCCCGCGGCGGGCCGCGAGCGCGGTGGACAGGGCGATCACCAGCGGGATGGCCAGGCCCAGCGCGTGCGGACACGCGATGACCAGGACGGTGACCGTCCGGACCACCGCCTGGTCGGCGTCGCCGAGTGCGCTCCAGGCCGCCACGGTCACCACGGCGGTGACGGTGGCGACGTAGAACAGCCCGGCGGCGAAGCGGTCCGCCAGGACCTGGGCCCGCCCGCTGGACTGCTGGGCCTGCGCCACCATCCGCTGGATGCCCGCGAGCGTGGTCTCCTCGCCGATCGCCGCCACCTCGACGCGGATGGCGGAGTCGGTGGCGACGGTGCCGGCCACCACCCGGTCCCCCACCGACCGGGTGACCGGCCGGGACTCCCCGGTGATCATCGACTCGTCCAGTTCGGCGGCCCCGTCGGTGATCCGCCCGTCCGCCGGCACCCGCCCGCCCGGCCGCACCAGCACCACCTCTCCGACCCGCAGCTCGCTCACCGGCACCCGGGTGACGCTCCCGTCGGGGCCCACCCGCTCGGTGTCGTCCGGCAGCAGCGCGGCCAGCGCGGTGAGCGCGCCGCGCGCCTGCCCGATCGCCTTCATCTCCTGCCAGTGACCCAGCAGCATGACGGTGACCAGGGCGGCCAGCTCCCACCAGAAGTCCAGGTCGAAGACGCCGAGGCTGGTGGCGAGGGAGGCGGCGTACGCGACCGTGATCGCCATGGCGACGAGCAGCATCATGCCCGGCGCGCGGTCGCGGACCTCCCGGACGGCGCCGACCAGGAACGGCCAGCCGCCCCACCAGAACACCACCGACCCGAGCACCGGTCCGACCAGCGACCGGCCCGGGAACTCCAACTGGTAGCCGAACCACTCCATGACCATCTGACTGGCCACCACCACCGGCAGCGTGAGCACCAGGCAGACCCAGAACCGGCGGCGGAACATCTCCGGGTCGTGCCCCGCGTGCTTGTCGTGCCCGCCGTGCTTGTCGTGCCCGCCGTGCGGGTGCCCACCGCGGGCGCCGCCGCCCGGCGGGTGCTCGCCGTGCGGTTGGTCGCCCGAGGCGGGGTCGCCGTGCGGGCGGTCCCCGCCGGGCTTCCCGTGCCGAACCATGCCCCCAACATGCCTTCCCGCGCCCGCCCGCGGGCCCCAACCCTCAGGTCCGACCGCCGACACCACGGCACACGACCTGCGTCGAAGGAGCGCGCTGGCTACCATTCGGCCGATGGCCCTACGGATTCCGCACCACCCGGCCCGCCTCCGCGCCGGGGCTCCGACGCCGCCGACGACCGCGCGGGGTCGCGTCCGGCCCGGCACGGCCGGCACGGTACGTGGCCACGGAACCACCCTCGGACACCCCTCATGAGGAGTTCCGGGAGCCGCTGAACCGTTCGACCCGCCGGCCCGTACCCCGCCCTGGATTCGTTGGGAGACACTCGATGGGCGCCGACCACACCCGTCCCGCTCCGCCCACCCCGCCCGGGGTGCGGCGGATCCTCATCGCGACGGTGGTCCCCCTCTTCCTCGCCACCCTGGTCGCCGCCCTGGTGCTCTGGCCTCGGGACACCCGGGAGGCCGACGCGGGCACCGAGCCGCCCCGCTACCACGGCACCGTCACGAAGGTGGTGACCGAGCCGTGCCCGCCCACGCCGGAGGCACCCGGGGGCGGCCCGGCGACGGGTGACGGCCCGTGCGGCACGGTGACGGTCCGGGTCGAGCAGGGGCCGGACTCGGGGCAGCAGGTCGAGACTCCGGTACCGGCCGGGCCGGGTGCGCCCGAGGTCGCGGTCGGCGACGAGATCATCCTGGTCGAGCTGACCGATCCGGCCGATCCGTCGGCCAGCGCGTACAACATCGCCGAGCACCAGCGCGGTGAACCGCTGGTCTGGCTGGTGGCGCTCTTCGCCGCGGCGATCGTCGCGTTCGGCCGGTGGCGTGGCCTCGCCGCGCTCGCCGGCCTGGCCGCGAGCTTCGCCATCCTGCTGACGTTCGTCCTGCCGGGGATCAGCGCCGGCCGGCCGCCGCTGCTGGTCGCGGTGGTGGGCGCCGCACTGATCATGTTCGTGGTGCTGTACCTCACGCACGGCGTCACCGCACAGACGTCGGTGGCGGTCCTCGGCACGCTCGGCAGCCTGGTGCTCACCGGCGTGCTCGGCACGCTCGCCACCGCGGCCACGCACCTGACCGGGTACGGCAGCGAGGAGGCCACCACCCTGTCGATGTTCCAGGCCGACGTCGACCTGCACGGCCTTCTGCTGGCCGGCATCGTCATCGGCTCCCTCGGCGTGCTCGACGACGTCACCGTCACCCAGGCGGCCACCGTCACCGAGCTGGCCCACGCCAACCCGGGGCTGACCCGGGGGCAGCTCTACCGGTCCGCGACCCGGGTCGGCCGGGCACACATCGCCTCCACGGTCAACACGATCGTGCTGGCGTACGCGGGTGCCTCGCTGCCCGTGCTGCTCCTGCTGACCGCCGACTCGCGGGCCGCGACGCAGATCCTCACCAGCGAATTCCTCGCCCAGGAGATCGTCCGCAGCGCCGTCGCGACGCTCGGCCTGATCGCCGCGGTTCCGCTCACCACCGCGCTCGCCGCCCTGGTCACCACCGCCGGGCGGCGCGGTGGCGGGAGAGCGGGCGCGGACGCCCCCACTCCGGCGCCCCGCCCGGCCGCCGGACGGACGGACGCCCTGGAGGCGCTGAGCACGCCGCGCGCCGGCACCACCGCCCCCGCCACCCCTGGTGGGTGGCCCGACCGAGACAGGAGTACGGACGCCGGATGGTGACACTCCGCACGGTGACGACGCCGTCCCACCCGTCTGATGAACGCGTCACTGATCACGCAGCGCACATACGAAATAGCGCATTTGGTCGGCTTCCGGACGTAGATCCCCAGCACTCCTGTCAGGTAACCTCGCTGCCGGTCACCGCCGAACGCGCGCACCGGCGCCAGCGGGGCCACCGCCCAATCGCCGCGAGGCGAGCCGGGGAACCAGGTACGTGGGGTGAATCCGCGCCAGCGGTAGGGGCCGCTTCCGTCCCGAACCCGTCAGCTAACCCGGTCGGCGGTCGACGGAAGGGAACACTGTGACGGCACCCCTACGCCGCTGGTCGACACCCGTGGTGGCCGTGCTCGCCGCGCTGGCCGTGTTCGCCGGGCCCGTACCGGCCTCGGCCGCCCCCACGGCACCCCCCAAGCCCTCCGGGCACGACGCGGAGCCGAAGCTGCTCGGCGACCTCATCGAGGCCCGGAACCGCGAATTCGTCAAGGCCCAGGCGCAGCTGAAGAAGTCCCAGGAGCGTCGCCTCGCCCTCGAACTGGAACTCCGGCGCGCACAGGCCGACCTCGACGCCCTGGCCCCCCAGGTGAACGAGATCGCCGCCCAGTCGTACCGCACCGGCCGGATCGGCGCGATGTCGATGCTGCTCGGCGCGAAAACCCCCGACTCGTTCATCGCCCGCGCGTCGGCCCTGGACGAGCTGAACCTCGTCAACGACAAGCGCCTCGCCGTGGTCAACGCGGTGCGGAACCGCGCCCAGCAGGCCAAGCTGGCCCTCGACGCCGAGGTCCGCGAACAGCAGAAGCTTGCCAACGACCTGAAGCGTGGCAAGACCGAGGCCGAGAAGGCCCTCCGCCTGGTCGGCGGGCAGGGGCTCACCGGCGGCCTGGTCAGCGCCGAGTCCCCGGTCGCCCGGATCGCCCCGGGCCGCACCGCGGACGGCGACTGGCGGTCCGAGTCGTGCAGCGAGAACGACCCGACCACCGCCGGCTGCGTCACCCCCCGGACCCTGCACATGTACAACGAGGTGCGACGGGCCGGTTTCAAACGGTTCGTCGGCTGCCACCGCTCCGGCGGCCCCTTCGAGCACCCCAAGGGACGTGCCTGCGACTGGTCGTTGCAGAACAGCGGGTTCAGCTCGTGGCACAACAACGACATGCGCCGGTACGGCAACGACCTGACCGCGTTCCTGGTCCGCAACGCCGACCGGCTCGGCATCTACTACGTGATCTGGAACCGGCAGATCTGGTTCCCGGCGACCGGCTGGAAGTCGTACAGCGGGCCGTCCAACCACACCGACCACGTGCACGTCTCGTTGCTGTAGCCGACGACGGGAAAGGGCCGCCCCGCGATGTGCGGGGCGGCCCTTCGCGTAGGTCGGTCGGCGGCGGGTGTCGTCCGGCGGCGCGGCCGTGCGGGCGGCGAGGGTCAGGCGGCGGCGTGGGCGGCCGGGTCCGCGGCGGGCAGGTCACCGATCCCGGCCACCGTCCGCACCTCACCGGCGGCGAGACGGTACGACATGCCGGCGATCGCGCACCGGCCGGCGGCCACGGCCGCGGCGAGCGCCTCCGACTGCTCCGGCATCGCCTCGACGGTCTGCGCGATATGGACGTCGACGATACCGTCGAGGTCGGTGACACCCTCGGCGTCGGCCCGGCGCAGGCTGGGCACCACGGCGTCCACCACGGCCCCGAGGTGCCCGGGTGGCCGGGTGCCGGTCGCGTCCGCCTGACGGGCCGCCTGGACCGCGCCGCAGGAGTCGTGGCCGAGCACGACCACCAGCGGCGTACCGAGCACGGTGACCGCGTACTCGACGCTGCCGAGCACCTCCGGGCCGAGGGTGTGCCCCGCGGTCCGGACCACGAACAGGTCACCGAGGCCACGATCGAAGATGATCTCGGCGGCGAGGCGGGAGTCGGAGCAGCCGACGATCACGGCGAACGGCTGCTGCCCGTCCGCCACCGCCGCCCGACGTCCGGCGTCCTGGTTGGGGTGGCGCGGCTCACCGGTCACGAACCGCCGGTTGCCGGCGTACAGCTCGGCGAGCGCCTGCTCGGGCCCGGCTGGACCAGCGACGGCGGCAGCCCCGCTCGTAGGGCCGGCGGCTTTCCGATCCGGGCCCGGCTGCGTGCCGGGCGTTCCGGGACGACTCATCCCCTCACCTCGTCCTGGGTGGGCGAACCTGGTGGGACCCGGACCGGCGCTGGACGCGGGCTGTCACCCACCGTCACACGCAGCACAACGCACGTCAAGATATGCGTGATATGTGCTTCATATGTCGTCGGCCCCTTGCAGTCGCCCTGTTGATCACCCCGAGAGCCGCGGGTCGGGCGTGCCACGAACCGGAACGACGGAAATACGATGTCGGGCATGGCGACAACAGGAGCTCAGGGGAGCACCCGGAACTGGACGTTCCTCACCAACCACGGGCACGTGCTGCTCGCCATCGCCCGCAACCCCACGGCCCGGCTGCGGGACGTGGCCGACGAGGTGGGCGTCACCGAGCGGGCCGCGCAGGCGATCGTCGCCGACCTCGAGGCGGGTGGTTACCTCCAACGCACGCGGGTGGGCCGGCGCAACGAGTACACGCTGAACCCCGCCGGCCGCTTCCGGCACCCCGCCGAGGCCGACCGCCAGGTCGGCGCTCTCCTGGCGCTCTTCACCGACGAACCGGCGGACGACGGCGCGACGGGCGGCACCCGCGCCGGCGACGGGCGGCGGTAGTCTCACCGCGTGCGCGAGAGCTTCCGACCGGGCCGGCCCGCTTTCGCCCGCCGGGCCGGGGCACGGGTCCTCCTGAGTGGAGTCGCCCTCCTCCTGCTCGGCACCGTCGTCGTCGCGCCCGCTCCGGCCGTGGCGGCGCCCCGCTGCGGGCCGCCGGGCACGGCGGCGCCCACCGAGACGCCGTGGCCGCTGCGCCGGCTGGAACCGGCGTCGGCCTGGCGCCTCTCGCGGGGTGCCGGGGTCACCGTGGCGGTCATCGACTCCGGGGTCTCCGCCACCCACCCCACCCTGCGGGGCCAGGTGCGCGCGGGGCGCGACTTCAACAGCCTTCCCCAGGAGCAGGGCCAGTGCGACCTGGCCGGGCACGGCACGATCGTGGCGGGCATCATCGCCGGCCGGGAGGGGACCGGGGTCCCGTTCAGTGGCATCGCGCCGCAGGCCCGGATCCTTCCGGTGCGCGTACTGCCGAACACCCGCACCACAGTGGACGAAGGGCTGCCGGGTGAGATCGCGCGGGCGATCCGCTGGGCGGTGGACAACGACGCCGACGTGGTCAACCTGTCGCTGGTCACCCTGGACCGGCCGGACCTCGCCGACGCGGTGCGGTACGCGCTGGACGAGGGCGTCGTGGTGGTCGCGGCGGCCGGCAACCGGCAGGAAAATCAGCAGGACCTGCCCGCGTACCCGGCCGCGTACCCGGGCGTCATCGCGGTCGCCGGTGTGGACGAGCAGGGCGGCCACGTGGGCAGTTCGGTGAGCGGCGAGTACGTCGACATCGCCGCCCCGGGCCTGAACATCGTCGGCCCCGCCCCGGGCGGCGACGGGTACCTCGCCGAACCGCAGGGCGGCACCAGCTTCGCCGCCGCGTACGTGTCCGGTGTGGTGGCTCTGGTGCGCGCCGCGTACCCGGACCTCGACCCGGAGCAGGTGGCCGACCGGCTCGCCCGGACGGCGGACAGCCCGCCCGACGGCCACAACGCCGAGGTCGGGCACGGTGTGGTCAACCCGTACCGGGCGGTGTCCGCCCTGCTCGGGCACCGGAGCGACCCGCCGCCCGACGCGTTGGCCGCTCCGGCCGCGCCCGAGGACCCGCTGGCCTGGCAACGCGACGTGGCGCTCTGGGTTGCCGCCACCGGCGCGCTGGTGGCGGTGCTGCTCCTGGCCGTCAAGCCGATCCTGGATCGGGGCCGTCGGCGCGGCTGGCGACCGGGCCGCCGCCCGGCCGACCCCAGCACGACCACCTGACCGGACGCGCCACCGCCCGCACCCGCTCCCTGGTCCGGGGGGCGGTGCGGGCGGTGGCGTGACGTCGGATCAGCGCAGCACGCCGGGCGCGCCGCCGCCGTCCGCGCCCCAGACGTCCTCGTCCTCTTCGAGCCAGGTGTTGCGGGGAACCTCCTCGTCGCCGTACCCCGCCCCGCCGTGGCCACCCATTCCGGCGACGCCGCCGACACCACCACGCGCACCGGCACCCCGGCCGGCGGCGCCCCCGACGCCGGCCGCGCCGGCACCCGGCACTCCCCGGCCGGCACCCCGGCCACCCGCGCCCCGGCCGGCACCGGCCGCACCGCCGCCCATCATCGGCGCCATCCCAGCACCCGCACCGAGCTTGCCGGCCCCGCCGAGCCGGCCGCCGGCACCGCGGCCGCCACCGCGGCCCGCGCCGGCCATACCGCCACCCATCATCGGGGCCATGCCCGGGGTCACCGGGCGGCCCAGCGCACCGCCACCCGGGATCATGCCGCCGCCGGCCAGCCCCGCACCGCCACCGGCACCGCCGCCGGCTCCGAGACCGGTGGTGCCGGGCAGGCCGCCCCCGCCGAGACCGGGCGCGGTGGCGGTGCCGGCACCGGCCAGACCGCTGCCGTAGTCGTCGGCGAGACTGCCGGTGCCCGGCGTGTACCCGCCGCCGGAGCCGTAACCGCCACCGCCGGCCAGGTCGGGGTGGGCGCCGGAGCCGATGCCCGGGGAGCCGGTACCGGGCATACCACCGGCGCCGAGCGAGGGTCCGCCGCCGCCGATGCCGCCCGTGGAGGGCATCCCGCCGGCGCTCGGCGCGCCGCCGAGCCCGCCCGCGCCGCCCGGGCCGGTGCCGAGGTCCGGCGTACGCATGTCCGGCGACGTGTCGACCTGTTGCGGGCTCGATCCCGGCATCCCCTGGTCAACCGCGACGTAGTCGCCGCTGACGTCGCCGTAGACCTTCGCCGCCTCCTCGGACTTGTCGTTGATCCAGTCGTAGAGGCCGGTCAACGGGTCGAGCAGACCCATGAAGTCGGGCTTCACCCGCATCTCGAACAGGCCCGTGTCGATGACGAGCCGCCCGTTGCGCGCCTCCAGGACGTCGTTGACGCAGCTCGCCGGGACCGGGAACGCCGACTGCGCGGCGGTCAGCCGGTCCGCCGCGTTCCGCAGCGACTGGACGATGCCGTCGTGGCCCTCGGCGTCCTGGACGATCTTCTCGGCTCTTGTCGCCATTCCGGTGACCTTTGTCTTGAAGGCCTCGTACGCCTCGCCCTTCCAGACCTCGCCGAGATCCTTGACGTTCTTGTCCAGGCTCTCCTTGACCGCCGTCACGTTCTTCAGCAGCTGCTCCCAGAGCGAGGCGGCGGTGGCCACGTCACCCGGCCGGCCCGCGACCACCACCTGCTGGCACATCTCTTCCCAGCTCGGCACCGCTCCCCCTCCCCGTCAGGCCTTCTGCTTGGAGGCGTCGCTGAAGACGCGCTCCATCTCGGCGGCGGACATCGCGTTGGCCCGCTCGGCCGTCTCGTAGTTCTCCTTGACCTCGCGCAGCGCGTTCGCCGCCTGGTACAGGTCCGCGGCGAGGTTGCGGACGTTCTGCTGGGTGGTGGTGAAGAGCGAGGAGTGCTTCGTCGCCAGGTCCTGCGCCCTCGGGAACGTGCCGAGCGGGCTGGTGTCGGTCGGCATGCCGGCGGTGGCGTTGCCGCCCATCCGGTCCTGGATCTCCACCATCTGGTACGACTGCTTGTGCAGGAAGTCGGCGTGCGACTCCAGCCACCGGATGGCCTCCTCCAGGCTGGTGGCGTCCCACTCCGTCCGCGCACCGGCCTCGTTCGCCCCGGGCATCAGCGCCGTCGGCCGATCCGCCCGGTTGACGTTGTCCATCGTGACGCCGTCGAGGTGCATCGTGGGCACCAACGGTGTGATCGGCACCGGTATCGGATTGTCCAGCCGGATCTCCTCCGGCTGCTGGGCCCGGTCCTCCGTCATCGGTTCCTCCCCCTAGCCGACTGGATGTGACTTACTGCTGGTGCGCACCGGGTGCGGGCGGAGGCGGCGTGGGCGCGCCGGACGCCGCGGGGCCGGACGCGAACCCGGACTGGCCGGTCGGCGGTGGATACGTCTGCCCCGGCACCGATCCCGGCCCGACCGGCTGGCCCGGCGGGAAGCCCGGCTGGCCGCCCTGGCCCGGCGGGAAGCCCGGCTGGCCCGGCGGGAAGCCCGGCGGCACCGGATGGCCGGCGCCGGGCGGCGGGTAGCCCGGTGGCCGGAGACCGGGCGGGCCCACCGGTGGCCGGCGGCGGGAGCGCCGGATCAGCACCACGACGAGAACCACGAGGCCGATCGGCACGGCGAGACAGAACGCGCCGCTGATCCAGGCGCCGGGGCCCTTCTTGAAGGTGATGGCTACGGCCGGTCCGTCGTCCTCGTCGGCCACCGCCGTACGCGTCGGGGCGGCCGAGGCGTCGGCCGGGGACGTCAGCAACGGGTTCGACCGGACGGCCGGCACCGAACGGGTGAGCGCGGCGACCGGGTCGACGGCCCCGAAGCCGTACTGGTCGTCGCGCCCGGGCCCGCCCCCGTCGCGGGCGGTGCGGATCATCAGGTTGATCACGTTGGCCGCGTCGAGATCCGGGTACCGTGCTCGGACCAGAGCCGTCACGCCGGAGACGATCGCGGCGGCGTCGCTGGTGCCGCTCGCGATGCCGTACCCGTTGGGCGACACCGACCGGGGACGCGGAGAGATGATGTCCTCCATCGGCGCGGCCAGCACCGCCTCCGGCCCGTGCACGCTCTCGGCGAACGCGGTGCCGCGCTTGGTCAGGCCGGTCACGGCGATGACGCCGGGGATGTTGGCGGGGCTGTTCACCCGCGTGGCACCCTGCTTCCGGTTGCCGGCGCTGGCCACCACGACCGCGTCCTTGTCGAGGGCGTGGCGCACCGCCTGCACCAGTCGCTCGCGTTCCGGGCCCGCGGTCACCGGGAGCGGACCCTTCTCGCCGGAGGAGACGTTGATCACGTCGGCCCCGTTGTCGGCGGCCCAGCGGATCCCCTCGGCGACGTCGTCCGTGTCGAACGGCCGACCCACCGCGACCGGCAGGATCCTGGCCTCGGGTGCGATGCCGAGGTGCCGCATCTCGCCGCCGCCACGCGACGCGACGAGGCCCGACATGGAGGTGCCGTGCGCCTTCTCCTTGTCGTCGTCGCGGCGGCCGTCGGAGCCGCTGGCGTTCCCGACGCCGGTCCCCTTGAGCACCTGGCCGCGCAACTCGGGGACGGTCGGATCGACGCCGCTGTCGACGACGGCCACCGTCACGCCGCGCCCCTTGGTGATCTGGTGCGCCTGCGCGATCTTGAGCGAGTCCAGATACCACTGGAGCCCGCGGATCGTGTCGGCGGCCCGGGCCGGGGCGGGCGCGACCAGCGAACCGGCCCCGACGGCCAGGGCCACGACGGCGGCGCTCAGCGCCAGCAGTGGCCGGAAACGATTCCCCGTACCCATGACTCCCCCAGGAACACTCGGCTGCGAACACGGCGCGGCTCCGGCCCGGTCTGACCGGACCGGAGCCGCGTCGGCGTTCGGATCAGCCCCACACCTTGGCGTTGCTCATCTCGGTGTTGACGTAGTTCTCGCGGGCGATGCCCACGGCGCCACCGATCTCGTTGAGGATGCGGTTGATGTCGCGCACCGCCGAGTCCCACTGGGCCTGGTGCTGCTCGTAGGCGGCCCGGTCCTGGCCGTCCCACTGGAGCTTCGACAGCATCGAGCGCAGCGTGTCCAGCTTCTCGTCGATGGTCCGCGAGATGGTCTGCATCTGCTGGTTCGCGTTCTCGAGGACCGCGTAATCGACCTTGATGCTCATGAGTTCCTCCCCTGCTCGTCTCGTCGGATCACGGGTTGAGAGCAGAGTGGAACTTGTCCAGCATCTGCTGCTGCTCTTCGTCGTTGACCTGGTGCGTCGTGCCCGACTTGTCGAGCAGGTCGGCGATGTTGTCCATCGCCGTCAGCAGCTTGGCGGTGTTGTCGTTCCAGTTCTGCATGAGCGTCTGGAACCCGGTGGACGCCTGGCCCTTCCACGCGATCGCCAGATCGTCGACCACGTTCCACAGCTTCTTGAGCTCACCGTCGACCTCGCTGCGCGTGGACCGCACGTCACTCGCGGCGGTATGTAGAGTCGCTGCTTCGACCTCGAACGCCATGCTTCACACCCCTCCGTCTTCTTGTGGCGGCGGATCTGCCGCGCCCCTCCCCCGCGGCAAGGCACACAACCCCACCGACGGACACTCCTCAGAAGACCGTAGCGGAACGGAGCAACGCGGCGCAGCCCCGCCCGGCCTCAAATGTGACGGACGGTGACGCGTTCGTTGCTGGCGCAAATGTCGACTCCGACAGCACCGGCGTCCATATCGGACACCGCTCAGGCCGGCTCCGCCCAGGCGGTCTGGATAAGCTGCTGACCGTCCCGCCGCCGGACCAGCGTGCCGCGCCCCGGCGGTTGCGGACTGGGCCGCAGAGTGCCGAAGACCGCGCCCTCCTCCCGGTTGCCGGACATGAGCAGGCCCGGGGAGTCCAGCTCCCGGAGACGTTGCAGCACCGGCTCGTACAGGGCCCGGGCCACACCGCCGACCCGCCGCGTGACGATCAGGTGCAGGCCGATGTCGCGGGCCTGCGGCAACAGCTCGTGCAGCGCGCTGAGCGGGTTGCTCCCGCCCGAGGCCACCAGGTCGTAGTCGTCCACCAGGATGTAGAGGTCCGGGCCCTTCCACCAGCTACGGTCGCGCAGCTGGGCCGTGGTGACGTCCGGGCCGGGCAGCCGGTTCGACAGCGCGCTGCGGATCGAGGCCAGCCCCTGCGCGAACACCTGGTTCGAGGGGGCGTAGTCGAGCAGGTGGTCCCCCTCGACCGCGCCGAGCAGCCCGCGCCGGTAGTCGGCGATGACCAGGCGGGCCTGGGCCGGCGTGTACCGCTCGGTGATCCCCCGGGCGATCAGGCGCAGCAGGTTCGTCTTGCCGCACTCCGCGTCGCCGAACACCGTCAGGTGCGGTTCGTTGGCCAGGTCCAGGTAGACGGGGGCGAGCGCCGACTCGTTGACACCGATCGGCAGGCCGGGCGCCGAGCGGTCGATGATCCGGGCCAGCTCCGTGACGGGCAGCTTGCGCGGCAGCAGGCGTACCTTCGGCGCCGGCCGGCCGGGCCAGGCGGCCGCGACGTGCCGGGCGAGGGCGACCGACGCCTCGGTCAGGTCCTCGATGCTCCGGCGACCGTCGATCCGCGAGACCCCGGTGAGAAAGTGCAGCTTGTCGCGAGTCAGGCCCCGACCAGGTGAGCCGGTCGGGACGTTCGCGGCGGCCCGCCGGTCGATCTCCGACTCGTTCGGGTCGCCGAGGCGAAGTTCCAGCTTCGTGCCGAGCAGGTCCCGCATGTTGATCCGGATCTCCGCCCACCGGACGGCGGTCAGGATCACGTGTACGCCGAAGCCCAGCCCGCGGTTGGCCAGGTTCGTGATGGTCTGCTCCAGCTCCTCGTACTCCTGGCGCAGCGTGTTCCAGCCGTCGACCACGAGGAAGACGTCACCGAACGGGTCGTCGGCGAACTCACCGGCGGCCCGGCGGCGGCGGTAGCTCGCCACCGAGTCGATGCCGTACTGGGCGAACCGGGTCTCCCGGTCGTCCAGGACCGCCACCACCTCGGCCACGGTCCGCCGGACCGCCTCGGTGTCCCGCCGGCCGGCGACGCCGGCCGTGTGCGGCAGCCCGTCCAGGCTGCGCAACGCGCCACCGCCGAAGTCGAGGCAGAAGAACTGCACCTCGCGCGGGGTGTGGGTCAGCGCGAGCGACGCCAGCAGCGTCCGCAGCATGGTGCTCTTGCCGCTGAGCGAGGCGCCGACGATCACCACGTTGCCGCCGGCGCCACCCAGCTCCACCAGCAACGGGTCGCGGCGCTGCTCGTACGGGCGGTCCACCACGCCCACCGGGACGGTGAGCTGGCCGCGGCCTCCCCAGTCTGCCGTGCAGAGCCCGTACGTCGGATGGGCGCTGAGCGCCGGCAGCAGCTCGCCGAGGCCGGGCGGGTCGGCCAGCGGCGGCAGCCAGACCTGGTGCGCCGGGCGGCCCTGCCCCGTGATCCGGTCGATCAGCACGTCGAGCATCGCCACGGCCTTGCCCTCGGCCGGCTGCTCCGGTTCCGGGGTGGCCGGCACCGGAACCTGCGGGTCCCGCACCGGGAGGTAGTCCACTCCGTACGGCACGATCCGCCGCTGGACCATCGCCTGTGAGGCCGCGGCCACCTGCCCCGGCGCCCGGTACGGCCCGGAGACGTACGCGGCCCGGAACCGGAGCATCGTGCTGGTGTCGGTCTTCAGGTAACCGTGGCCCGGGGCGTTCGGCAGCTCGTACGCGTCCGGCACGCCGAGCACGATCCGGCTCTCCACCGCGGAGAAGGTGCGCAGACCGATCCGGTACGACAGGTGCGTGTCCAGACCGCGCAGCTTGCCCTCCTCCAGGCGCTGGCTGGCCAGCAGCAGGTGCACCCCGAGCGAGCGGCCCAGCCGGCCGATCATCACGAAGAGGTCGATGAAGTCGGGCTTCGCGGCGAGCAGCTCGCTGAACTCGTCACAGATGATGAGCAGGCTCGGCATCGGCTCCAGCGGCTCGCCGGCCGCCCGGGCCTTCTCGTAGTCGTACCGCGAGACGTAGTTGCCGGCCGCACGCAGCACCTCCTGCCGCCGGGTCATCTCGCCGGCGAGCGCGTCCCGCATCCGGTCGACCAGTGGCAGCTCGTCGGCGAGGTTGGTGATCACCGCGCTGGTGTGGGGCAGCGCCTCCAGGGAGGCGAAGGTCGCGCCGCCCTTGAAGTCGACCAGGACGAAGTTCAGCTCCTCCGAGGAGTGGGTGACGGCGAGCGCGCCGACGATCGTCCGCAGCAGCTCGCTCTTGCCGGAACCGGTGGCCCCGATGACCAGACCGTGCGGGCCCATGCCCTCGTGCGCGGACTCCTTGAAGTCCAGCTCCACCACGTTGCCGTCCGGCCCGACGCCGAGCGGGATGCGCAGCCGGTCCCGGTGGCTGCGTGGCCGCCAGGTCTGGTGGACGTCCAGCGTGGCGGCGTCGCCGACACCGAGCAGGTCGGGCAGCTCCATGCTGCGGGCCAGCGGCTCGTCGGCGGTGGCCTGCTGCTGGGAGAGCCGGAACGGGGCCAGCTGCCGCGCCAGCCCCTCGGCGGCGGAGGCGCTCAGCCGGTCGGGAGTGCCGAGCCGGGACGACGTGGTGCCACGGACCAGTTCCAGCGAGGTGCCGTCGCCCACGTCGAGGCAGAGCAGCCAGCGGCCGGCGTCGCGCGGCACGGCGCCGGAGAGGTCGATGACGGTGGCACCGAGCAGGCCCGCCCCCATCAGCTGGCAGGTCGCCGAGACCTCGCCGCCGTCGATCACCACCACCAGGTGCGGCAGCGTCGTGAGCGGCTTCGCCTCCGGGGCGAAGCGGGGCCGGCCGGCCAGCTCGCCGGCGAGCGACTCCTCCGCCTCGGCCAGGCTCGGGAACACCAGCCGGCGCGCACCCGCCGCGTCACTTCGTCCACTGTGGTGGGCGTGCGGCAACCACTTCACCCAGTCCCAGGCGCCCTGGCGGTCGGGGGCCGCCACCACCGCGACGACCAGGTCGTCCGGCGCGTGGAAGGTCGCGAGTTGGCCGAGGGCGGCACGGGCCAGGTCCAGCACCGGCTCGCGGTCGCCGCGCAGCACCACCCGGCTGAACGCGCGCACCGACAGCGCGGTCGGCAGGTCCGGCACGGTCGAGTGGGCGCGCACGAACCGGCGCAACGCGATCGCGCTCATCGGCTCCAGGTCCTCGACCGGTTTGGTCTCGGGCGGCACGATCTCCACCGCGAGGCGCTGCGGGCCGGTGGCGATGCGGGTCTCGCCGAAGTCGTCCTCGGTGATCCGCCGCTCCCACAGCCGGCGCGACGCGGCGACCGACCACAGGGCGTCCGGCTCCGGGTGGCGCCACGCCATCGCGGCCCGCTGCTGCTCGGCGGCGCGCCGGGTGCGCTTGCGCATCTGCGCCAGGTACCGCATGTAGTCGCGGCGGTCGGCGTTGAGCTCCGCCTTGTCGTTGTTGCCGTGGCTCAGCGAGCCGATCGCCATCCCCAGCATCGAGATGCCGAAGAGACCACCGGCGACGTACGTCATCATGCCGCCGCCACGTCCGGCGTAGAGGAACGCCATCGCGCCGACGCCGCAGACCATCGGCAGGATCATCAGCAGCTGACCCATCCCGCGCGGCGTCGGCTCCGGCAGTTCCGGCGGCGACTCCAGCAGGACCTCGCCCCGCGGCAGGGCCGGGCCCGCCTGGCGTGGCGGTCGGCGGAAAACCACCGTGCTCACGGTTGTCCCCTTCCCCCTGAGACGATCGCGCGGGCGGCCCGGGTCGTCGGGTGGGCATCGTACGCGCCCGCCATCGTAGGTAATCTCCCGTGGGCGTCACGGACCCGTGCGGCGCGGGCCCGGCCGGCCGGAGGACGAGCGAGGAGGCCACTGTGGCGACGAAGACGGCGACCGGTGGGCTGAGCCGGATCACCATCGTGGCGCCGCGCACCCGGATGGACCTGGCGCTGCCGTCCGACGTACCCCTGGCGGACCTGCTGCCCACGCTGCTGCGCTACGCCGGCGAGGACTTGGCGGACGAGGGCGTCCGGCACGGCGGCTGGCGCCTGGCGCGGCTCGGCGGGCCGCCGCTGGACGGGGGACGGACGGCCGCGCAGCTCGGCATCCGCGACGGCGAGGTCCTCTACTTCAACCCGCGCACCTCGGCCGCGCCGGAGATCGTCTTCGACGACGTGGTCGACGCGGTGGCGACCGCCACCAACCAGCGTCCGGGGGCCTGGCAGGTCGGCACCACGCGCGCCTTCGCGGTGCTCTTCGCGGCGGTGGCACTCGGCGGCGGCGCCCTGGCCGCGCTGTTCACCGGCCCACCGCAGCTCCCCGGCGCACTCGCCGCGCTGCTCGTCGCGGTCGCGCTGCTGGTCGGCGCCGCGGTGCTGTCCCGGGCCGCCGCCGACAGCGCAACCGGGTCGGCGCTCGCCCTGGCCGGTCTGGGGTACGCGGCCGTCGGCGGCCTGCTGCTGCTGGCCGGCGACCGTACGCTGACCGAGCTGGCCGCCCCGCACGTGCTGCTCGCCGCCACGGCGGTCGTGCTCGGCGCGGCCGTGGCGGCGCTGGCCGTGGGGGACCGGCTGCCGGTGTTCTTCGGCGCGGTCGCGGTCGGCGCGGCCACCGCGGTCGGCGCGCTGCTCTGCCTGGCGTTCGGCATCGGCCCGGCGGCTGCCGCGGCGGTCGTGGCCGCCGTGGCGTTCGGGGCCGTCCCGGCGCTGCCCATGGCCGCGTACCGACTGGCCCGGCTGCCCGTCCCGTCCATCCCCACCGGCCCGGAGGACCTGAAGACCGACAGCGAGTCCGTGGACGGGCGGCGGGTGCTCCAGCTCAGCGAACGCGCGGACGAGTTCCTCACCGGTCTGGTGTGGACGGTCTCGTTGCTGGTCCTGGGCGCCGAGCTGGTGCTCGCGCTGGACGGGCGGCTGCCGGCCGTCCTGCTCTGCCTCGTCCTGGCCCTGCTCTCCCTGCTGCGGGCGCGGCCGTTCCTCGGCCGGGCGCAGCGGACGCCGGTGCTGTTCGCGGGGACCGCCGGGCTCGGCCTGGCGGCCGCGGCCGCCTTCACGGACGGATCCGTGGCGCTGCGGCTCGGTCTCATCCTCGGCGGCCTGCTGCTCGCCGCCGTGGTGAGCCTGATCTACGGCCTCACGGTGGCCGGCAAGCGGATCTCCCCGGTGTGGGGTCGGCTGCTCGACATCGTGGAGATCCTGCTCATCATCGCGCTGGTACCGCTGGCCGTCTGGGTCGTCGGCCTCTACGGCTGGATCGTCAACCTCCGCCCCTGACCCGCGGGGAGCTGCCCGCGCGGACGGGGCACCGGCTCGCGCTCAGGCGGTCGGGGCGAGGGTGTCGACGCTTGCAGCCACCGGTGCGGTGGCGTAGACGCCGGGCGCGTGCTGGCCGTCCACCGGGCGGGACGGCGCACCGCACTTGCGGGCGACGTCCCGGACGACCTTCACCAGCGCCTCGACGTGGTTGTCGAGCGCCGCGACGCGTAGCAGCGGCGCTGCCAGCCGGCCGCCCGGCAGCACCCCGACAGCGAGCGTGTGCGACGGTGCGGAGGTCGCGGTGACCGCGTCCACGAGCGTGGCGTACGACGCCTCGGCGCGGGGCCGGAGGGTGAGGCAACGCTGCGTCCAGCCGAAGCCGCGCAGCCCGGTCCAGGTCTCGGTGGGCGGGGCGGGCGCCAGGTCCAGCCCGGCCGCCGAGAGAACCGCGGCGCGCAGTTCGTCCCGGCCGAGCGGGCGGTGGGCGAGGCCGGCCGCGGTCAGCGCCTTGCCCAGCCGGCCGACACCCGCCGAGAGCGTGCGGTGCACCCCGGGCATCCCGCCGCCGCGGCTGACCGACTCCACCCGGGCGTCGCGCACCGACAGCCGCAGCGCCACCCAGACCGTCCGGTGGGCGGCCGGGGGCGCGCCGGGCGCCGGGTACCAGACCAGGGTGTGCGACACCACCTGGGCGCGGGTCACCGGACCGCTGAACTCGGTGAGGACGCGGACCGCCCGGTCCACCACCGCGGCCTCGACCGGTCCGGGCCCGGACCGGCCCTGCACCGCCACGGCGGCGAACCAGCCCTGGGCGTCCTGTCCGACACCGAGCCGGGTACCCCGGTCGGTCAACTCGACGACGGTCAGCTCGGGCGCCAGCGGGGCCAGGCGGGGGTCGACCGCGGTGCCCGCCTTGACGCTGCTCCGCGCCCGCTCGGCGCGCCGGCGCAGGCGGCGGCGCAGCAGCAGGTCCTCGTACCACCAGCGGCCGCCCCGGCGGGCGAGCACGGCGACCACGACCAGGGCGGCGAGCACGGCGACGATCGGGGCGAGCCAGGTCGGCCCGCCCAGCGTCGCCGCGACCGCGAGGGCGCACAGCTCCAGGACGACGAGCTGCCCCACCGCGACGGGCCCGAGCCGACCCCGTCGGGGCGCCGGACCGGACGGGGCGGTGGCCGGCCGCTCCGCCCGGGCCGGTGCGCCGGTCTGCGGGGGGCGGCCCGGAGGCGCCTGAACCTGCGTCATCGGTGGCAGTCCTTCCTGGACGGACCGCGGCGGCGTCGTCACCGGCGCGGGCGGCGGTCCCGGTGGCCCGCCGACGGCCCCTTATCGTAGGGAAGCCCGCGGCGCCGACACGGACCCGATCGTCGCGGACCCACCCCCGCCGGAGGTTAGCCATGCGGACCCGCCGCGACCAGGTGCAGGCGTACCGCTTCGTCACCCGTCGGATCGTCTCGGCGCTGCTGTCGGGCGACCCGGAGACGAACAACCTGCCGATGCGGCGGCTCGGCATGGCGGTCTTCGGCAGCGTGATCGCCGCGGCGGTGGTGCTCGGCGGCGTCGGCGCGTACGGGCAGCTCACCGGCAACACGGCCCCGCTGGAGCAGAACACGCTGGTGATCGAGCGGGAGACCGGCGCGACGTACGTCTTCCTCGACGGCCAGTTGCATCCCACGCTCAACTACGCCTCGGCCCGCCTGATCCTCGGCGAGGCCGACCCCGAGATCCGCACGATGTCGCAGGCGTCGATCCGGGACCGGCCGCGCGGCCGTACGGTCGGCATCGTCGGCGCCCCCGACGCCCTGCCGGACCGGAAGTCCCTCACCGGACTGCCCTGGTCGGTCTGCGACGTGCCGGACCCGGCCGGCGCCGGCCGCTCGGCCACCCGCCTGGTGATCGACCGGGCGCTGCCCGGCGGCACGCCGCTCGGCGACCGGGCGGTGCTGGTCCAGGTCGACGGCCAGCGCCATCTGCTCACCGGCGACGCCCGGCTGCAGGTGGTTGGCGGTGACGCGGCGATCGCCGCCCTCCGGATGGCCGGGGCGCCCACGGTCGCCGTCGGCCAGCAGTTGCTCAACGCGGTGCCCGCCGGCCCGACCCTGCGCGAGCCGTCCATCCCGGGGGACGACGAACCGGGCCGGGTCCGGGTGGGCGGCTCGGAGGCCCGGATCGGTCAGGTCTTCCGGGCGGCGGGCCGGCACTACGTCCTCACCCGCGAGGGGCTGGCCTCGATCGGTGAGGTGAGCGCACTCCTGCTGCTGCGGGCCGGCGGGACAGTGACCGACATCACTCCGGATGAGGCGGGGCGGCTGCTGACCGATCAGCGCGTGGAGGCGGAGGGCCTCCCGCAGACCCTGCCCGCGCTGCACCCGGTCGCGCCGGGCCGGTCGGTGCTCTGCGCGACGTACCGCGCGGGCGCGGACGGCGGGCCGCCCACCACCACCATCGAGGTGTTCGACCGGGCCCCGGCCGAGCTGTCCGCCGACCGGGAGGGCCCGCTGCCGCTCCGGCAGTCCTCCCGGGACGGCGTACGCACGGCGGAGACCGTGCTGCTTCCCGGCGGCAAGGGCGTGCTGGTCCAGGCCGCGACCGGCTCCGGGGAGAGCGGCGCACCCGCACCCGGCGCCACCGTGCACCTGGTCACCCCCCAGGGGCTCCGCCACCCCCTCGGTCCCGGCGCGCAGACCGCGCTCGGGTACGAGGGAGTGACTCCGCTGGTCGTACCGGCCTCGCTGCTGGCGCTCATCCCCACCGGCCCCACTCTGGACCGGGAGGACGCGCTGACGCGGTACGCGCCGGCCGACCCGTCCCCGCCCGCGGCGCCGGCCGCGACCGGCTCGCCGGCCGCCGAATGACGGGACCCGGCCGTCGGCGGGTCGCCCGGCGTCGCCCCGGTCGACTAACCTGAGCGTCGCCAACGGTTATCGACTCACGACGTACGGGGATACTGCCATGACCGGGCGCACGACAGTCGACCTGATGTCCCTTGAGGACTTCCACCGGAAGCTCGCCAACCGGCTGGCCGAGGCGGAGCGGGCGGTGCGGAAGCTCGACACCGAGATGCAGTGCCGGCCGCCGGCACTGGGCACGTTCGCCGACGCGACCGACAACGCCCGACGGTACAGCGACATCCACCTGGCCTACTCCCAGCACGTCGCCCGGCTGCGCACCGCCGTCGAGGCGGCGCAGAGCGCAACCGCCACGATCCTGGCCCGCTACCGCACGGCCGAGGCCCGCAACTCCGCCAACTCCGCCGACATCGCCGCCGCCCTCGCCGGGGTCGACGAGGCGATCACCCGGAAGGAGGAGCCGCGTGTCTGAGTACACCCAGCGCTACCAGCCCGAGAGCCACCAGGCCCTCTACGACGGTGTGATGGCCGGTCAGCCCGGTCAGATCGAGGGCGTCGCCGCACAGTGGACGACGCTGAAGGGCATCGTCGACGACCTCCGCCGCGAGCTCAACGGCGATCTGGAGAAGCTGGCCAACACGTGGACGGGCGAGGCGGGCCAGGAGTTCCAGCGCCGGCTGGGCTTCGTCGCCGCGTACGCGGAGTCGCTGGGCGAGGGCATGGCCGACGTGAGCCGCGGGCTGATCCTGATGGCCGACCACCTGCGTACCGCCCGGGAGCAGGCCGAGAGCCCGGCCGAGACCGACGACCACGACCAGGCGATATCCGGCGCGGCGAAGGGTGCGGTCTTCGGTGTGCCCGGCATGGTCGTCGGCGGGCTGCTCGGCCACCAGCAGGACAAGGCCGAGCAGGAGAAGGCGCACCAGCGGATGGTCAACGTGGTCTCCGAGCTGGCCGCCGGCTACGACCTCTCCGCGTACGGGCGGCTAGTGCCCCCACCGCCGCCACCACCGGACACGCCGGGTTCGGTCGACCGTGACGGCACGGCGCCGCGCAGCGGCCCGGCGGTCGGCACGCCGACGGCCGCGCCGACCGCGAGCGGGCTGTCCGCCCGCACGGGCGGGGCGACGGTCTCGACGCAAGACCGGGCGTCGGGCGGGCCCACGTCCGGCACCGGGGGCACGGCGAACCCGGCCGGGGGCGGCGCTGCGGGCACCGGGACGCTCGGCGCCGCACCCGTCGGCGGCACCTCGCTCGCCGGCGCCGATCCGTTGCTCGGCGGCGCGCTGGCCGGTGGTGCCGTCGCCGGCCTGGCCGCGCTGGGCCGGGGCGGCGGCGCGACGGCGACCCCGGGCACCGGCCCCGGCCTGACGTTCGGCACTCCGGGCGGCACCCCGGCCGGCGGAATCGTCGGCACCGGCGCGCTGGCCGGCTCCAGCGGCGCCGCACCCACCTCGGCCCGGCCCGCCGGCGGCACCGCCACACCGGACAGCCGGTCCGCGACCGGAATCGGCCGCAGCGTCGACGGCCGCCGCGGTGAGGGCTCCGGCCGGGACGCCGCCCCCCGCCAGGGCACGGCCGCCAGCCGGGTGCCGGGTGACCGGGCGGTCAGCGGCATCGGGCGTACGGACGCGGGCCGCACGACCGCCGCCGGCGCCCGCCCGGGCCTGCTCGGCGCCGGCCGTGGCAGCGACGACGAGCCGTCCGACGGGCGGCTGACCTGGCTCACCGAGGACGAGATGGTCTGGCGGGACGGCCCGGAGGGCGCGCCGCCGGTGCTCGGCAACTGATTCGACAGGCACCCCCGGGAAAGGGCCACCCGGTCGGTGGCCCCTTCCGCGTCTCTCGAACACCGTCGGGTGCGTGGTGCCGTGGGATTGATCGTGGGTGACGCCCACCGGAAGGCGCGTGCTCGGCGGACGCCGGCACACCTACGCCGGCCCCGCACTGGTCCACATCGCACACGTGGTCGCGGTCACCCGCTTCGTGCCCGCCGAAGGCTGCGCCGGCCGCCGTCCGGCGATAGGTTTGTCGGGTGTCGTCCGTCGCGCCCGCCCGCCCGCTGTGGGGCGCCGTGCTGCGGTCGCTGCGCGAGGTGACACGGCTGGCGGTCGTCGCGCTGGCGCTCGGCGCCGGGTTCGGTGGCGCCCCGGCCACCGCCACCGCCGCACCGCCGCCGGCGGTCGTCGAGGCGGCCCGACCGGGCATCGTGATCGACGCCGATCCCGTGGCGGCGTCCGGGCCGACCGACTCGCCCGCCCTGCGGACCGTCGCGACGTGGGCCGCCGTGCCCGCGACGTGGGACGGGTCCACGCCGGCCGGCGGAGCCGTCGTCCGGCCGCTCGGCGAGCTGACCGTGAGCCGCGGTGTGGTCACCGACGGCCGGCACGAGCCGGCGGGCGAGCCGGGCGAGGGTGGAACCACCCGCCGGGGCCCGCCCACCGCCTGATCCGGCGCCCCTGACGCGCGACGCGCGCTCCTCCTTTCGCGTGTTGGAAGGGAACAAGCCCCGCGAGGGGCGCACCGTTCCCGGATCCCGCCGGCACACCGATCTCCTGCCCGTCACCGGGCCACCACAGTCGAGTTCGTCCTCCGACCGCAAGGTGTCACCTGATGCAGACCGTGCTCTCCGCCGTTCTCCTCGACGTTCCCCGTGCCGCCGTGATCTGGCTCAGCCTGCTCGCGGTGGTCGCCGTCACCGTTGCCGCCCTGCTGCTGCGGCCCGGCCGGCTGCGCCTCGGCGTCGGCGCCCGGATCCACCGTGCCGCGATGCCGAGCGAGTTGGAACGGGCGGCGGAGGAACGGGAGTTGAGCCGGTACGCCGGGGAGGTCGGCGTCGCCGCGGACCGGGCGGCGACCACCGCCCGCCGGCTGCGTACCGAGTGGCTGACCGCGCAGGAAGCGGTCGAGTCGGCCTGGACGGCGTACCAGGAGGCGGAGGCCGAGGTGCACCGGTTGACCACGGCCGCGGCGCTGCCTCTGCCGCGTACGGTCCGGACCCCGGCGGAGTACGCCGAGCGGGAGCGGTTCCTGCACCGGGCCGCGCGGGGCGCGTACGAGCGAGGTGAACTGTCGGTGGAGCAGCTCACCGCCGTCCTCGCCCATCAGGACGGGTGGGATCCCCGGCTGCACCCGGTCGAGCAGGAGCTGGTGCTGCGCCGGGCGGCCCGCGACAACCTCGCCGCCCGCCACTGTGCGGCCCGGGAGCGGGAGCAGGCGGCGTGGCGGGCCGCCGAGCGCGCCGCCGAGGCGGCACGCGCCCTGCGCACCGAGGCGTACGCGGCGACCCGCCGCCGCCCCGAGGAGCAGCCGTCGGTGCTCGCGTTGATCGGCGGGCGCGAGCCGGAGCAGACCCGGGAGATTCCGGCGGTGACGCCGACGGCGGCGGTGGCCCGAGGCCACGCGGCCATTCCGGCCTACTGACGGTCCCGGCCTACCGGCCGCGCAGCCGTCCCGGCCTGCCGACCGTCCCGGCCTGCCGACCGTCCCGGCCTGCCGACCGTCCCGGCCTACCGGCCGCGCAGCCGTCCGGGCCGTCCCCGCCTACCGGCCGCCCGGCCGGCGGGTGACGGCTGGTGGGGTCGGCTGGCCGGGCAGCCCGGCGTCGCCGCGGTGGACGGCCCGCCGTTGGCGCACGAGACGGCCCAGGTAGAGCAGGGTGCCGGCCAGCACGGCCATGTCGTCCAGGTAGATCGGGTCGGGCAGCACGTCGACCGGCAGGATCGTGTAGATCAGCGCGCCGTAGAAGGCGACCCGGCCTCCCACGCCGAGGTCGCCGAGCATGCGACGCATGCGGAACACCCGGATGGCCAGCAGCACGGCGCCGACGAGCGTGGCGACCGCCACGACGCCGAGGATCAGCCAGGCCTCCCGCGACACACCAGTCACGCTAGCCCAACCCGGCCACCCTCGCCCGGCGCACGCTGCCGCTGCTGCCCCGTGGCCGGCACCGCTCGCCGTGATCCTGAAGTTGCGGTGCCGGAGTGGCGGTGCCGGGCGAATCCGGCATGCCATGACAGACCGCCCACCACGGGTCGATGATCGACCGGACGGGCGGCGTGCGAGGATCGGACCGGCCGGGAGGAGGGGGAAGCGGGTGGAGCTGCGGGATCAGCGGGTTGTCGAGTTCAGCCGGGAGCGGCACCTCGCCACGTTGACCACGCTGCGCGCCGACGGCACCCCGCACGTCGTACCGGTGGGGGTCACGCTCGACCCGGCCGCCGGTCTGGCCCGTGTCATCACCAGCGGGACGTCCCTCAAGGCCCGGCACGTGGCCGCCGCGGGCGCCGAGGGCGCTTCGGTGGCGGTGTGCCAGGTGGACGGCCGGCGCTGGCTCACCATCGAGGGCCGGGCGGTCGTGCGATCCGACCCGGCGGCGGTGGCCGAGGCCGAGCGCCGGTACGCCGAGCGCTACCGCACCCCGCGCCCCAATCCGGCCCGGGTCGTCATCGAGATCACCGTGACGCGCCTGCTGGGAAGCCTGTGACCGGCTGACCGGATTCGGCCGCGCCCAGTGGGGCGCACGAGCCGCCTGGCCCCCGTCGCCGCACCCCGAGCACAGGCGTACCGCGTGACCGGCGCCACCCGTACCCCGGAATCCCCGCCCTTCCCCTGCTGTTGTCTTCTCCGGTGGTCGAACCCGACGCGAATCGCGTCCGGGCCGGCCCGTTGCAGAACCGGTGTGCCCGCGGGCCGTCCCGCCCCGGGCTTTCACGTAGCTGAGCCGAGCGCCTTTCCTGGTGCTTGCCGTCTCCGGCCCGCCGGAGGCGTCAGACCCCCCGAATGGAGCCCGACTTATGAGTCTCATCGCGAAGAAGAGTGGCCTGTCCGTCGCCTGCCTGCTCGTCGCCGGCGGGTGCGTCGTCGGGCCGACCGCCAGCGCCCACGCCGCCCCGGCCGGCACCGACCCGGTCACGTCGGTCCGGGCCGACAAGGGTGACCGGAACGACAAGCCGGGCCGGGACAAGCGGGCCGAGCGCATGCTGGGCATCGAGTACGAGGCCCAGCCCAACTTCTACTACTGCGGCCCGGCCGCGACCCGGATCGCGCTGTCGGCGCAGGGCAAGGCGCTGCCGCAGGACGAGGTCGCGAAGATGCTGGGCACCACCGAGGCCGGTACCGACTCGGCGCTGGACACCACCCGGGTGCTCAACGAGCTGACCGGTGGGAAGTACCGGACCACCGAGATCCGGGGCCCGCTGGCCAAGCCGGAGGAGGTCGACCGGCTGCGGAAGGACATGCTCGACGCGGTGGACGCCGGGCGTCCGGTCGTGGCGAACGTCAAGGGCACGGCCGTCGACACCGACGGCGCCCCGCACTCGTACGAGGGCGGCCACTACCTGACCCTGGTGGGCTACCGCGACGGCGGTGACCTCGTCCGCATCGCCGACCCGGCCGCGCCGCAGGGCGAGTACTGGATGACCCTGGAGAAGGTCGCGAACTGGATCGCGGAGCGCGGCTACTCCTCCTGACCGGTCACGGGCCGGCCTCCCCTCACCGGGGAGGTCGGCCCGTCGGCGTCTCCGGGGACGGTGGCCGCGTCGCCCAGCCGGCGCCGGCCGTCGCCGCGCTCGGGATGCCGGCGCCCGCCGGTCAACGGGTGACGGTCCACCCCCGGCTGACCTCGTGGACCAGCCCGGCGAGCAGCGCGGTGCGGGGGACGACGGAGTCCAGGTCCAGCCACTCGGCCGGGCTGTGGTCGGCTCCGCCGACCGGGCCCAGCCCGTCGAGCACCGCCGCGCCGGCCTCGGCCAGCAGGTTCGCGTCGGCGCAGCCGCCGGTGGCGGTGTGCGACACCGGTACACCCAGCCCGGCACCCACCTTGGCGGCCAGCTCGGCCAACCGGTGGCCGGCCGGCCCGTGCTCCCACGGCGGGGTGGGCGCGTGCACCGCCAGGTCGGCGCGTACGCCGGCGACTTGCGGCTCACTGACCAGGCGGCGGATCTCGGCGAGGGCGGCCTCGTACTCGCGGGTGTGCCACGCCCGTAGGTCGACCAGCATCCGCGCACGGTCGGGGACCACGTTGGGCCGGTCTCCCGAGGCGAGGTGCCCGACGTTGATCGTCACCCCGGGCCATCGACCGTTGAGGGCGTCCAGCGCGACGGCCAACCGCGCGGCGGCGACCAGGGCGTTCGCGCCCCGCTCCGGTTCGATGCCGGCGTGCGCGGCACGGCCCCGGAGGGTCACCTCCAGGTCGGCGACGCCCTTGCGGGCGGAGACCAGGTCGCCGTTGTCACGGGCGCACTCCAGGCAGAGCGCCACGTCGGCCTCGGCGCCGAGGGTACGCAGCAGCGGCCGGCTCCCCGGGGAGCCGATCTCCTCGTCCGGGGTGCAGACGAGCAGCAGCTCGCCGTACCCGTCGAGGCCGAGGTGGGCCAGCACCTCGACGGCGGCCAGGCCGGCGAGCACGCCGCCCTTGTCGTCGCTGACCCCCGGCCCGTACGCCCGGCCGTCCTGCACGCGGAACGGGCGGGCGGCGGCGGTCCCCGGTGGGAACACGGTGTCCAGGTGACCGACGAGCAGGATCCGCCGGTCACCGCGCCCACGTCGGCGGCCGACCAGCACGTCGCCGAGGGGCGCGCCGCCCCGGTGGGTGACCGGCTCACGCTCGACCGCCAGGCCGGCCGCGAGGCACCAGGTCTGCACCAGGTCGGCGACCTGGCGCAGACCGTCCACGTGACCGGATCCGGAGTCGACGGCGACGAGTTGGGCGAGCCGCTGGTGGTACGACGCGAGCCGGTCGCCGGCCGCGGCGAGCAGCTCGGCGCTCTCCACCACCGGGTTGTGGACGCTCACAGGACCTTGTCCAGGAACGCGCGGGTGCGGGCGTGCCTCGGGTCGCCCAGCACCTCGTCGGGCGGGCCGGCCTCCACCACGACCCCGCCGTCGAGGAACGCGACGGTGTCGGCGACTTCGCGGGCGAAGCCCATCTCGTGGGTCACCACGACCATGGTCATGCCGTCGGCGGCGAGGCTCTTCATGACATCGAGCACGTCGCCGACGAGTTCCGGGTCGAGGGCCGACGTCGGCTCGTCGAAGAGCATCAGCTTCGGGTGCATGGCCAGCGCCCGGGCGATGGCCACCCGCTGCTGCTGGCCGCCGGAGAGCTGGGCCGGGTAGGCGGTCGCCTTCTCCGCCAGGCCGACGCGTTCCAGCAGGGCGAGCGCCTCGGCGCGGGCCTTCTCGCGCGGGACGCCGAGGACGCGCAGCGGCGCCTCCATGACGTTGCCCAGTGCGGTCAGGTGGGGGAAGAGGTTGAACCGCTGGAACACCATGCCGATGTCGCGTCGGCGGCGGGCGACCTCGCGGGCCTTCAGCTCGTAGAGCTTGTCGCCCTGCCGGCGGTAGCCGACCAGCTCGCCGTCGACCCAGAGCTGCCCGCCGTCGATGCGTTCGAGGTGGTTGACGCAGCGTAGGAAGGTGGACTTGCCGGAGCCGGAGGGGCCGAGCAGGCAGGCGACCTCGCCGGGCGCGACGGTGAGGTCGATGCCCTTGAGCACCTCGACGTGGCCGAACCGCTTGGTGACGCCCTCGGCCTTCACCATCGGACGGGTCGCCGTAGCCACCGTCCCGTCGGTCGCCGTCATCGGACTCCTCCCCGGGCGAAGCCGCGCCCGAACCGGCGCTCGATCAACCACTGGCCGGCCGAGAGCAGGCTGACCAGTGCGAGGTACCAGATCGCCGCCACCACGAGCAGCGGGATCACCTTGTAGTTGCCCTGGTAGACGGTCTGCACGGCGGTCATCAGGTCGCGACCGGCGATGATCGAGACCAGCGCGGTGGACTTCAGCATGGTGATGGTCTCGTTGCCCATCGGCGGGATGATGACCCGCATCGCCTGGGGCAGCACCACCCGGCGCAGGGTCAGGGCCGGGCTCATGCCGAGGGCGGCGGCGGCCTCGCTCTGGCCGGCGTCGACGGCGAGGATGCCGCCGCGGATGACCTCGGCGGCGTACGCCATCTCGTTGAGCGACAGGGCCAGCACGGCGGCGACGGTGCCGGTGACGACCACGCTGGTCGGCTGGTCGAAGAGCACCGTGCCGGTGAACGGCACGCTCAGCGTGAGCCGGGGGAAGAGCGCCCCGAGGAAGCCGAAGAAGATGATCTGCACCAGCAGTGGCGTGCCGCGGAACACCCAGATGAAGGCCCAGGAGACACCGCGCAGCACGGGATTGGCCGACAGCCGCATCACCGCGAGCAGGACGCCGCCGGCCGTGCCGAGCAGCATCGCCAGCAGGGTCAGCCAGAGCGTCGTGACGACGCCGTCGAGGATGTAGTCCTTGAAGAGGTACGCGCCGATGGTGGCGGGTTCGAGGTTGGGGCTGTCCAGCAGCGCCCGGAGGAAGAGGGCCGCCACGCCGGCCACGAGGATCGCGGTCAGCCAGCGACCGTAGTGCCGGACGGGGACGACCCGTACGGTCTCGGTGTCGCTCGTCATTGAGGTGCCTCCAGCGGGGACGGGTGCGGCGGTCGCCGGGCGCGCCTTCCGGGCCCGCCCTCACGGAGTCGGAAGGGCGCCCGGCGACCGCGGTTCAGGGGGTCGCCTCCGCCGTGCTCAGTCGATGGCCTGGTCGATCGTGGCCTGCTTGACGGCGATCGGCTCCTGCTTCCACCGGGCGAGGATCTTGGTGTACGTGCCGTCGTCGATCAGCGACTGCACGGCGGCCCGGTACGCCTCGGCCAGCTCCTTCTTCGCCTTGAGGAAGCCGAAGCCGTTGGGGCTGGCCAGCCACCCGTTCGGGGCGGACGGGTCGTCGACCAGCTCGGCCTTGCCGGTCAGGGTGGGGGCGACGTCCACCAGGTTGACCTTGGTGGCGGCGACCACGTCGACGTTGCCGGCGATCAGCGCCTGCACCGCCTGCGGGTTCTCCGGGTACTCCTTGACGTCGACGGCCTTACCGGCGCAGCTGGCCTTGCTGTACTCGGCGAGGTTCTTCGCCTGGTTGCTGGCCTTCTGCACGGCGACCTTGCGGCCGCACAGGTCGGCGACGGTCTTCACGCCCAGCGGGTTGCCCGTCCTGACCAGGAAGCCGGTGCCGGAGGCCGAGTAGTCGACGAAGGTCGCCACCTGCTGGCGCTCCTTCTTGTCGGTGATGCCGCCGACGATCGCGTCGTACCTGGCGGCCTGCAGACCCGGCACCAGGCCGTCGAACGGCTGCTGGCTGAAGGTGGCCTTGACGCCCAGCCGGGCGGAGGCGGCCATGAACAGGTCGTAGTCCAGGCCCATGAACTCGTCGGTGCGGCCCTCGGTCTTGAAGTCGATGAAGGGCTGGTAGGGGGCGTTGGTGGCGACGGTGAGGGTGCCCCGGCCGCGGACGTCGGCGGGGACCTTCTCGGCGAGCTCGGTGTCGGTGGTGACCTCGCCGACACCCTCGATGGTGACGGTGACGGTCGTGACGTCCTCGCCGGCCGCTGCGGTGGAGGTTTCACCACCGCAGCCGGCGGTGCCGGCGAGGAGGGCCGTGGCCGCGGCGGCCAGGGCGAACTGACGGATGCGCATGGGGTGTCCTTCCGGGGGCCAGACGAACCAGCCCCCGGACTGTAACGCTCATTACGAGCGCTGTGAAGTTTCAAGTTTCTGTAACGCGAAGTCAGCTCTCCTCGAACGTCTGCTGCGCCTGCTCCATCGCTTTCAGGCGCTTGCCGGCGATCGGCCCGAGCCGGTCCATCAGAGCGGCCACCAGCGTCTCCACCAGCGCCAAGGTCGGCACGAAGCTGTCGTACGGCGACGGCGACTCGACCCGGCTGGGCAGGACCACCTCGGCCAGACCGGCCACCGGGGAGAGCCACCGGTCGGTAAACAGGACTATCCGGGCGCCGCGGGCGGTGACCTCGCGGGCGAGGGCGAGGGTCGGCTCCTCGTAGCGGCGGAAGTCGAACAGCGCGAAGAGATCCCGCCGGCCCACGTCGACCATCATGTCGGTCCGTTCGACGGGGGTGGCCGGGAGCAGGCGGCTGTTGCCCCGCACCTGCATCAGGTGCAGCACCAGGTAGTGCGCGAGCAGGCCGGAGAACCGGCCACCGGCGGCGGTGATCCGCAGCTGCTGGTCGGCGAAGAGGCGGACGGCGGCGTCCAGTTCGCCCTGCGGCAACTCGGCCAGGGTGCCGGCGACCGCGTCCGGCAGGCTGGCCGCGGCCCGGGACCGCGCTCCGGCCAGCGGGACGCCGGTACGCTCCGCCGCGCGGTACGCGGTCAACGGCGAGGTCTCCCGCTCGGCCAGTTCGTCCCGCAGGGCGCGCTGGAACTCCGGATAGCCGCCGAAGCCGAGTCGGCTCAGGAAGCGCAGGACCGTCGGCGCGCTCACCTCGGCCCGCTCGGCGAGCGAGGCCACCGTGCCCAACCCGGCGGCCGGGTACGACGCCAGCAACGCCCGCGCCACTCGCCGTTCCGCCGGGCTGCACTCACCGAGGCGCTGCCGGATCAGGGCCGCCACCCCCGGATGATCCGGACCGGTGGCGGCCTGGTCGTCGGCCGGACGGCCGGGATCGCCGGCAAGATCGGAGGTCGACACGCGCTGAGCGTAACCGCCGACCGGCGTCCGGCCTCCTCACGGCCGCCGGGCGCCGCGCCCGGTTCGAATAGGATCAGGACTTGGACACGGTGCAGGTGTAGTCGGCGGTACCGGAGCCGGAGTACGCCTCGACCTCGACGTAGTAGGTGGCCGACCCCGAGGACGTCCGGGTGAAGGAGGCCGACTCGTCCACCCCCGCGCCGTCGTTCACCGAGCGGACCACCGTGCTCCCGTTGGAGGTCAGCAGGTACAGGTCGGCGTCGTACGCGGACGGAACGGCGCAGCTCACGCCGATCGTCTGTCCGCTGGCGAGGCTCACCTTGAAGTAGTCGCGGTCGCTGCTGCTCTTCATGTCACCGGTGACGGTCAGCGGGTAGCTGTTGCCGGTGACGTCGTTGGCGGCGTTGCGCGTGTCGTTCGGCTCCACCTCGGCGTAGCTGGATCCGCCACCGGGTGGCGGCGGCGTCGAGCAGTCGGTGACCGGGGTGCCACTGTAGAGGTTGCCGCTCGGGACCCCGTTGGTCACGCTCTTCAGGTAGTAGCCGCAGGTCGGGCGGTTCGCGAAATCGTAGGTCTGCCCGTTGGACAGCCGCCAGATCTTGAAGTTCGAGAACGTCAACGGCTGCCCGGCGACGGCCACCTCCGGCTGGTGGTCGCCGAGGACCACGTACGCGCTGGTGCCGCTCAGCGTCGCCCGCCCGTTCCGGTCGACGAACAGCGAACCGCCCTCCTCGACGCCGACGCCCCAGGCGGCACCGCCACTGGTGCGTCCGTCCTTGATGGCCCGGGCCACGAAGGCCATCGTCCGGCCCATCCGGTCCCGCGCGACGAAGTGCGAGTCGTTGATCGTGTTGGCGAAGTTCGGCCAGCGGAACATGCCGGTGGTGAAGGTCATCGACCGGTCGTACGGGTTGTCCAACGCGATCGACGAGGTGGCGCTGCCACCGCATGCGTCGTACACGATGTCGCTGTTGATGTGGTGGCCGGCGCTGCCACCGCCGACGCCGCCGCCCTTGGCCACGACGGATTCGACGGACGCCTCCAGCAGAGTCCCCTTCCACGCGGCGTAGCGGCACTGGTCGCCACCGGCGAAGTAGACGAACTCGGCGTTGCGGACGTCCGCGTTGACCTGGCTGTTGTTGCCGTCGTTCGAACTCGTCAGGGTCAGCGTGGTGCACGAGTTCACGCCGGACAGACCCATGATGTCGTCGCACTCGGGCGTGCCGCCGTCCGAGCCGGCCAGCACGGCCACGTCGATCGATCCGGCGCCGCCACGGATCGCGTTGATCGCCTGGGTCATCGTGGCGGCCACCACGCCGCCGGATCCGTTGAACGTGTAGGCCGGGCCGGACCACGACGCCCGGCTGACGTCGGTCGAGCTGCCCTGCCGGTCGCGGATGACCTGGGCGTGGGCCGCGGTCACGCCGATCGGCGCGATGGTGGCGGCGAGGCTGACGGCGGCGAGGACCGCCGTGCGGGTGCGGACGGGGTTGTGGCGGGCACGGGACATGGGCACCTCCGGGGGGCCACGGATCGATGAAACAGAAGTTACATCCATTAATCTTTAACCTCAATAAGTAACCGTTGTTACACGCGCATGACGAGCCCGGGCGTAGCGGAAGGAGGGCCCCCGGCACACCCGGGGGCCCTCCGGTGCTCACTTCGCGCCGATGCCGATCACGACGTCGGCGAACGCCGTCGACCCACCGGCCCGGTACGCGACGAAGCCGCGGCCCCGGGTCAGCGTCGCCTCCCACTGCGGGTCGTTCTCCCACGACACGTCGGACACCGACGCGCAGCCGGCGTTGACGACCAGCCCTTCGGCGAGGTTGACCAGGCCGTAATTCCAGAAGACGTCCCCGGAGGGCGTCACGTCGCAGGTGTCCGCGCCGGTCACCCGCTGCTTGCCCGGACCGAAGACCGGCTGCCAGCGGTCGGCGCGGTACCCGTCGCCCCCGGTCAGCCGCGTCCACCGCACGCCCTCGACGCCCCACACCGGGGTACCGGTCACCCGCGCCCGGCGCAGGTCCAGCACGGTCACGCCATGCTGGCCGACGACCCGCAACTGCTGACGCCGCGAGCCGACGCCGGTCACCACCAGAGCGGTGTTCTCGTCGAGGCCGAAGACCCGGTGGTTGCGGGTGTCCGACGCGAGCCGGATCGACCGGGCCTCCCGGCCCCGCCGGGAGAAGTGCGTGTCCAGAAGGCCGTCGGTGAAGAACCCGAACCCGCCCTTGGGGAGGTAACCGAGGATGCTCGAATCCTCGAAGTACCCCGGCCTGGCGCCGTCGCGCAGTCCCGGGTCGACCGAGCCGCCGGTGATCATGTCGCGACCGGCCATGATCTGGGCACCGGCGCTCGTGCCGGCGACCACCGCGCCCTGCCGCAACTTGCGGCGGACCGCGGCCAGCGCCGCCGAGTCCCGCTGGGCCGCACCCCGGGTCATCGTGGTGACGTACCGGTACTGGTCGCCGCCGCCGAAGAAGAAGCCGGTCATCGAGTCGATCTGGGCGACCACGGCGGGGTCGTCGGCCTTCTCGGGATGGTCCAGGTCGATCGGGATCCACTGCGCGTCGGCGGCGCCGAAGCTCTTGAGGATCTTCGCGTAGTACTCGCCGTTGCAGACGCTGTTGTTGCAGTCGGGGGTGCCGGCGTCCGGGTCCTCCGACGGCACCGGAGCCGCCGCGGTGAAGATCCCGATCCGAGCCTTGCCGGGGCCACCGGCGAGCCGGACGATACCGCCGTAGATGGCGGTGTTGTCGTCGGCGAGGGCGCCACCGACCAGCACCAGGCTGCCGCCCGTGCGGTGGTGGGACGGGCCGGCCGCGGCGGCGGCCGGGGCCGGGGGGACGCTCAGCGCGACCGCCGTGACAGCACCGACCCCAAGGGCCAGCAGACGATTCAAGGGCATGGCTGCTCCTCACAGGGACCGTGAGGGCGGGCCGCGCCGAGCGTACGGCAGCCCGGACGGCGATGACAACGGGCGCGCGGACGACGGCGGTGGGTTCGACCGGCGACCCCGGGGTAGGAGGGCCCGCACCGATTCCGCAACCGGTAAGGGGCACGACATGACCGACACCCAGACGACGGGACCCGACGTTCTCGACGTCCTCATCACCGACCACCGCGAGGTCGAGGTCCTCTTCGTCGAGCTGGAGAACCGGCAGGGCACCCCCGAGCACCGCCGGCACCTGGCCGACGTGGTGATCGCCGAGCTGGTCCGCCACGCGGTCGCCGAGGAGATGTACGTCTACCCGGCCGCCCGCAAGGCGCTGCCGGACGGCGACCAGATCGCCGAACACGAGATCGCCGAGCACTCCGACGCCGAGCGGACCATGAAGGACCTGGAGTCGGCGGACCCCAGCGACCCCCGGTTCGACGAACTGCTCACCCACCTCACCCGCACGATCCGGCACCACGTGCAGGACGAGGAGTCCGACCTCTTCCCCCGGCTGCGGGCCGCGATGGCCCACGAGGAACTGATGGAGCTGGCCGGCAAGGTCGAGGCGGCCAAGAAGGCCGCGCCGACCCGGCCACACCCGGCCGCTCCGGACCGGCCCCCGGCGAACAAGCTGCTCGCCCCGGGCACCGGCCTCGTGGACCGGGTGCGGGACGCGCTGAGCGGTCGCCCGACCACGAGGACGGAGCTGCGCGACAAGGAAAGCTGACGCAGACGGTCCCGGGCCGCCCCGCAGGGGGACGGCCCGGGATCGGGTACGCCGGTCAGCGGGCCTGGTCGCCCTGGCCGGTACGTGCCTGGGCCATGTCCACGCCCTTGTCGGTCTGCTCGTCGTACTTGCCGCCGGTGCGCTGGTCGGCCTGTTCGCCGGCCTTCTCCAGCCCCTGGTCGACCTGCTTGTCGTGCTTGTCCGCGAAGTCCTTGGCCTTGTCCATGAAGTCGCTCACGGCGGATCCTCCTCGATCGGGGTTCGGTCCTCCGCGTTCCCTGGGGCGGATGGCACAAACGCGGACGTGCGGTACCGCGCCGGCCCCACTGCTCCACGTGTCGGGCGTCGCCCCCGGGGCCGGCGGCGACGTCACCGCCCGGTCGCGCCGCGACTCGCGTCGCGACGCCGGCCGAGGGCCTAGCGTGGGTGTCGCGGGAGCGCTGTCCGGGTACCGACTCGCCCGGAGATCGAGGAGGGCCGACGTGGTCGACGACGGACGGACGACTGAGGAGTCGAGGGACCGGGGGCCCCGGGCAGCGTGGGCCGGCCTGCCCTGGTTGGTTCGCTCCGCGGTGCTGTGGAGCGTGTGCCTGGTGGTGGTGGCCGCCGGGCTGTACCTGCTGGGCCGGATCGCGGTGCTGCTGGCGCCGCTCGCCATCGCGGTGGCGGCCACCCTCTTCCTGACCGCGATGCTCGACCCGGTGCAACGGCTGCTGCGCCGGCTGCGACTGCCGGGATCCCTCGCCGCGCTGCTGACGGTGGTGCTGCTGCTCGGTGCCCTCGTCGGTGTCGGGGCTCTGGTGTGGAACCTGACGGCGGAGCAGTTCGACAAGCTGAGCGGCGAGCTGATCCGGGGCGTGCAGGAGACGCGGAACTTCGTGACCCGCACCCTGCCGGTCACCGACCAGCAGCTCGACCGGCTGATCGACCAGGCCCGGCGGGCCCTCGGCGGAGGGGGCGGCCTCGACCCGGTGTCCGGCGCGCGCACCGCCGCCGAGGTGCTCGGATCCGCCCTGCTCGCGCTGGTGCTGCTCTTCTTCCTGCTCAAGGACGGCCGCTCGATGTGGCGGTGGGTGCTCGACCGGATGACCGGGCCGAACCGGACGGTCACCGCCGAGGCCGGCCGGAACGGCTGGCACACGCTCGGCGCGTACAGCCGGGGCACGCTGATGATCGCGGCGATCGACGCCATCGGCATCGGGCTCGCCCTGGTGCTGCTCGGGGTGCCGCTGGCGTTCCCGCTCGCGCTGATCGTCTTCTTCGGCGCGTTCATCCCGATCATCGGCGCGACGGTGACCGGCGCGATGGCGGTACTGGTGGCGCTCGCGGCCAATGGCCCGGTCACCGCCCTGCTGGTGCTGGCCGCCGTGATCGCGGTGCAGCAGATCGAGGGCAACCTGCTGGAACCGCTGATCATGAAGCGACAGGTGAACCTGCACCCGGTCGTCATCCTGGTCGCGGTCACCGCCGGCACCCTGATCGCCGGCATCGCCGGCGCCTTCGTGGCCGTCCCGATCACGGCGGTGCTCTGGCGGGTGATCGACACCGTCCAACAGCACCGCGCCGCCCCCTCGTCCGGGGCGTCAGCGTAGGTGGGTGGTGAACCAGGTCGCCGCCTCGTGGGCGACCTGTTCCAGGGCACCGGGCTCCTCGAAGAGGTGGGTGGCGCCGGGGACGATCGTCAGCTCGGCCGTCTCCGGGAGCGCGTCCTGGGCCTGCTCGTTCAGGGCGATCACCTGCTCGTCGAGGCCACCCACCAGCAGCAGGGTCGGGGCGCGGACCGTCCCGAGCGCCGGGCCCGCGAGGTCCGGCCGGCCGCCCCGGGACACCACGGCCCCGACCAGGTCGGGGCGCTCGGCGGCGGCCACGAGCGCCGCGGCCGCACCCGTACTGGCGCCGAACAGCCCGATCGGCACCGCACCGAACGGCCGCTCGGCGGCGAGCCAGTCGACGATCGCCGCCAGCCGGCGGGCGAGCAGGCCGATGTCGAAGCGCAGCTCGGCGGTACGGGCGTCGACCGCGTCCTCGGCGGGGGTCAGCAGGTCCACCAGGACGGTGCCGAGGGCGCTCCGGTTGAGCACGTGAGCCACCGCCACGTTGCGCGGACTGTGCCGGGAGCTTCCGCTGCCGTGCGCGAAGGCCACCACTCCCACCGGTTCCGCCGGCACCAGCAGGTCCGCCGTGAGGCGGGCCTCCCCCGCCGGGATCGTCACCTCGCTGCTCCCCACATCCATACCCCCACATTCCCACCCACCCCACCGCCATGCGTGCAAGGAAGGGCCCCTTGTTAACGCCTCCGGTAGAGGAAGGGCCCCTTGTTAACACCCGCCCGCCGGGAGCCGCCTGCGCGTTTGCCCGTCGGCGCGCCGGGAAGGCGGTGGGCGACCGCAGACCGTACCGGCGCGCACCGCGCCCCCGACGGATCGCGAGGATCGCCATGGCGCAGCAGCAGCGAGGGTCCCGGCAGCAGCCGGCCGAGCGGGACCGACGGGAACAGGACGCCGAGCGCAACCGGGACTGGGCGGACGAGGCGGCGCAGGCGCGTACCGCTGACGATCCGCGGGCGATGGCGCCCCGCGACGCGGCGGGTCGCCCGTCGCAGGGCAGAGCGCTCTGACCCGGCACGTGTGTTAAGAAGGGGCCCTTCCTCTACCGGAGGCGTTAACAGGGGCCCCTTCCTTGCATCCCGCTAGGGCGCGCGTTCGGGCAGGCGCAGCAGGGGGCCGCGGCCGGGCGGCTGCTCCGGGGTGGGGCCGGACACCTCGGGCGGGGGGATCGGCACGGTCACCGGCTCGGCGCAGGTGACCTGGATCCGCCGCCCGTGGTGCCGCAGCTCCATCGTCTCGCCGGAGTCGCCGTTCCGCAGGGCGTACGTGGTCCGGTGCGGTCGCACGTCGACCCGCAGCCGCATCCCCCGCCACTGGAGTGAGAACTCCAGGCGGCTCAGCCGGCTGGAGAGCCGGGGCGCGAACGAGAGCAGGCCGTCGTGGTCGCGCAGCCCGCCGAACCCGGCGACCAGGGCGATCCACGCGCCCGCCAGGGACGCCATGTGCACGCCGTCCCGGGTGTTCTCGTTCAGGTCGTGCAGGTCCATCAGCGCGGCCTCGCGCAGGTACAGGTGCGCCAGTTCGGGGTGGCCGACCTCGGCCGCGAGCACCGCCTGCGTGCAGGCCGACAGCGACGAGTCCCGGACCGTACGGCGCTCGTAGTACAGGAAGTTGCGCAGCTTCTGGTCCGGCGTGAACGCGTCCCCCCGCCAGTGCATCGCGAGCACCAGGTCGGACTGTTTGACCACCTGCTTCCGGTACAGGTCGAAGTACGGGTAGTGCAGCAGCAGCGGGTACTTCTCCTGCGGTGTGTGGGCGAAGTCCCACTCCTGGAGCCGGGTGAAGCCCTCCACCTGTTCATGGACGTCGATCTCCTCGTCGTACGGGATGTGCATCGACGCCGCCGCGTCCCGCCAGGCGGCCGCCTCCTCGTCGGTGACGCCGAGGTGGAACGCCTCGTCCCGGTACCGCATCACCGCGTCCGCCGCGCTGATCAGGTTCCGCTGGGCCATCAGGTTCGTGTAGATGTTGTCGTTCTTGACGGCCGTGTACTCGTCCGGGCCGGTCACCCCGTCGATGTGGAACTGCCCGTGCCGGTCGTGGTGGCCCAGCGACCGCCACAGCCGCGCGGTCTCCACCAGCAACTCCAGGCCGATCTCCCGCTCCAGGTCGGTGTCGCAGGTGGCCAGCACGTACCGGCGTACCGCGTCGGCGACGGCGGCGGCGATGTGGAACGCGGCGGTGCCGGCCGGCCAGTACCCGGACGACTCCATCCCCTCGATGGTCCGCCACGGGAAGGCCGCGCCCTCCAGGTTGAGCGTACGAGCCCGCTCCTGCGCGGTCGGCAGGGTGCGGTGCCGCCAGTAGAGGGCGTCGTGCACGGCGGGCGGATGGGTGTACGTGAGCACCGGCAGCACGAACATCTCGGTGTCCCAGAACGCGTGCCCGTCGTACCCCGGTCCGGTCAGGCCCTTGGCGGCGATCGACCGGCGTTCCGCCCGCGCGCCGGCCTGGAGCACGTGGAAGAGCCCGAAGCGGACCGCCTGCTGCACCTCCGGGTCGCCCTCCACCAGCACGTCGGCGGAGTTCCAGAAGTCGTCGAGGTACTCACGCTGCTCCCGCAGCAGCCCTTCCCAGCCGTCCAGGCGGGCGGCGGCGAGCGCCGCCCCCACCTGGTCGCGCAGCGCCGGCAGCGAGCGGCGGCTCGACCACCCGTACACCAGGTACTTGACGACCCGCAGCGTCTGGCCGGGCTTGAGGACGCAGGCGATCGTGGTACGCACCCAGTCCTGGTACCCCTCGGACTCGACGCTGGTCCGCGCCTCGGTCTGCACCTCGTGCTCCATCGCGGCGGCGACCCGCAGCCCGGAGACCTTGGTGCGGTGGATGAGCAGGCCGCCGTCGTCCGTGGTCAACTCCTCCTCGGCGAGCAGCGGCGACTCCAGCACCGCCGCGACCCGCGGGTCCTTGCTCTGCGGCGGCAGCGTCTCGTTGGCCACCAACTCCGACTGGATGATCAGGCGCAGCGGCTTGTCGTCGGCGACCTCCACCTCGTAGTTGATGGCGGCGGCCGCCCGCTGCCGGAACGACACCAGCCGGGTGCTGCGGACCCGCACCTCCCGGCCGGCTGGCGAGCGCCAGTGCACGGACCGGTGCAGGGTGCCCTCCCGCAGGTCGAGCACCCGCTCGTGGGAGAGGAGTTCGCCGTAGCGCACGTCGAGCGGCTCGTCGTCGACGAGCAGCCGGATGAGCTTGCCGTTGGTGACGTTGACGATCGTCTGGCCGGACTCGGGGAAACCGAAACCGGCTTCCGCGTACGGCAGCGGGCGCAGTTCGTAGAACGAGTTCAGGTACGTGCCGGGCAGGCCGTGCGGCTCCCCCTCGTCCAGGTTGCCGCGCAGCCCGACGTGCCCGTTGGACAGGGCGAAGACCGACTCGGACTGGGCCAGCACGTCCATGTCGAGGCGGGTCTCCCGCACGTGCCACGGCTCGACGGGGTACGCCCGTTCCCGGATCATGCGCCGGGCTCCCGGTCCCGCACGACGGGCCCGCGGTCGAGCCGGCTCGACTCCCGCGGGGCCGCCACCCGGCCCGGACCGGCCGGATCCGGGTCGAGCAGGTCGGCGAGATCCTCGACGACCACGTCGGCGCCGTTCGCCAGCAGTTCCTCGGCCTGGCCGACCCGGTCGACACCCACCACGTACCCGAACCCGCCGGCCCGTCCGGCGGCGACCCCGGCGAGCGCGTCCTCGAAGACCGCGGCGTTGGCCGGCTCCACGCCGAGCAGCCGCGCGCCGGCGAGGAAGGTGTCCGGCTCCGGCTTGCCGCGCAGCCCCTCGGCGCGGGCGACGAGGCCGTCGACCCGCACCTCGAGCAGCGGTTCCAGGCCGGCCGCCGCGACCACCTCGCGGCCGTTGGCGCTCGCCGTGACGACCGCGCGGCGCAACCCGGCGACGGCCGCCGCCTTCAGGTACGCCACCGAGCCGGGATAGACGTCCACCCCGGAGGTACGCAGCGTCTCGAGCAGCAGCACGTTCTTGCGGTTGCCGACGCCGTGCACCGTGTCGACTCCCGGGGGGTCGCCCGACTCTCCCTCGGGCAGCACGATGCCGCGCGAGGCGAGGAACGTGCGCACCCCGTCGTAGCGGGGCCGGCCGTCGACGTACCGGTTGTAGTCGTCGCCCGGGTCGAACGGCCGGAACGGCTCACCGCTGGCCGCCGCGCGACGGCGCAGGAACTCGTCGAACGTGGCGGTCCAGGCGGCGTTGTGGACGCGGGCGGTCTGCGTGAGCACACCGTCCAGATCGAAGAGACAGGCGGTCACGTGAGCAGGTAGGCCCAGCACGGTACGAATCTATCCAGACCTTCGGCCGGGGAAACCCGGTTCGGCCGAAGCCGCCGCGGCACCTGGCCCCGGTTCCGCGTTTGGCTCCCGGGCCGGTCAGGGAAAGACCATCGCATGGCGAAGGACGACTACTGGCCGGCGTGGTACCGGATCTCCCTGTCGGTGGTATGCCTCCTCGGTGCGGTGTACGCGATCGCCGTCGACCGGCCGTACCTGGCGGGCTTCGCCTTCCTGGCCGGGATCATGGGGCTGGTGGTCGCCCGTCGACGGCCCGCCGGGGCCGGCCAGCCGGCGGGGTCGAGCAGGGTGGCGGGGGCGGTCGCCGCCGTCGGGTTCGCCGCGCTGGCGGTAGGGGCGGTCGTCTTCCTGCTCGACGCCGACGGGAACGTCACCGCGTACGTGGTGGGTGGCGTCGTGCTGGCCATCGCCCTCTACGCCGTGGTCGCCGTGGCCGTCCGGATGCGGCAGTTGGGCCGCCGCGGCCCGGTGTCCGGGTCCACCCAGGGCGGGACGGTCGAGGGCTGAGCCGCGCGGACGTCCTGTGGTCGGGGCGCTGGTGTACCTCCTGCGTCGGCGCTGACGGCAGGCTCTGCCGCCGCCGATCGGCGGTGCCGCCGGGTGGCTGCACCGCCGAGGTCCGTTGTCAGTGCGGGCGCAGCGTCCAGATCACGGTCATCTCGCCGGTCACCTTGCCCTCTTCGGTGGCGATCTCGACGGGCACCGGGAACTCCGGCCGCTGGCCGGCCTCCAGCTCCGCGATCACTTCGGCGGCCGGGCGGCCGAGCCGCGCGGTCGCGCGCACCGGGCCCATGGCGAGCTTCCGGTACGCGATGTCCGCCCGCACGGCGAGCGGCGTGGCCCGGTCGAGCAGGTGCCCGAACGCGGCCATGACGACCGCGCCGGAGGCGGTCTCGCCGAGGGTGAACATGGCGCCGGCGTGCGGCCCGCCGACGTGGTTGTGGGTGGCCGGCGAGTCGGGCAGCCGGACGACCGCGCGGACCCCACCGTCGGCCTCCGGGGCCACCTCGACGAATTCGATGTCGAGCGTGCGGGCGAACGGGACGGCCTCGAGCATGGCGGTCGCCACCAGGCGAGAGTCGATCGTCATGCCCGTACGTTACCCGTGGGTAACTTTTGGGGCAAGGCCCGATTGCTGGGCTCGGGCTGCGGCATCCGGGGCCGCTGCCGCCGTCCGGCACCGCCGGAGCGTTAACAAGGGTCCCTTCCTCTACCGGAGGCGTTAACAGGGGGCCCTTCCTTGCACCTCAGCGCCAGCCGACGTCGATGCGGTCGCCGCGCTCGTCGAAGAAGTGCAGGGCGTCCATGCGGACCGACACGGCGAGCGGGTGACCCGGGGACACCGCCGGGTACGGCGCCAGCCGGACCGCCAGCTCGGCCGGGCGGCGGTGGTGCCGGCCCGGGTCGGGGAGGACGCTGGTGCGGGTGCCGGCCGTCGGCGTCACCTCCTCGTCCAACGCAGGCTCCCCCGCGCGGCCGGTGATGCGCTGCACGACCTGGTTGAACCGGCGCAGGCCGCGCTCGCCGGGGGCGGGCCGGTCGACCGGGGCGCCCATCTCGTCCACCACCACGGCGGTGGCGCCGATGTCGAGGAAGGCGAGCGACTCGTGGCCGTGGTGCTCCAGGTAGCGGATCCGGCCGTACAGCACGTCGCCCTGGGTGTCCGGGGTGACCGGCGTCAGCGCCTCGGCCCGCATGCCGACCACGATCCGCTCGCCGTGGTAGTGGGCGACGGCGCGGGTACGGATGTCGTCCCACGGCAGGTAGAGCGCCTGCTCCCCGAGGGTGAGCGTCACGTACCGGTCGAGGTGCACGTAGACGGAGGCCTCCAGCAGGTTCATCCGGGGGCTGCCGAGGAAGGCGGCGACGTACAGGGTGGCCGGGCGGCCGTACACCTGGGTGGGCGTGCCGACGTCCTGGAGGACGCCCTTGCGCATGATGGCGACCCGGTCGGCCATGGTCAGCGCCTCGGCCTGGTCGTGGGTGACGTAGATCGTGGTGACGCCCAGTTCGCGGGTCAGGCCGGAGATCTCCGCGCGCAGTTCGGCGCGCAGGCCGCTGTCGAGGTTGGACAACGGCTCGTCCATGAGGAACAGGCCGGGCCGGCGCACTATCGCACGGCCCATGGCCACCCGCTGCCGCTGGCCGCCGGAGAGCTGGCCGGGCCGGCGGGCGAGGACGTCGCCGATGCCGAGCGCGCCGGCCACGTCGGCGACCCGCTCACCCCGCCGGTCCGGTTCGAGGCCGGCCAGCCGGAGCGGGAAGGCGATGTTGTCGCCGACCGTCATGTGCGGGTAGAGGGCGAAGTCCTGGAAGACCATCGCCACCCCGCGCTCCCGGGGCGGCAGGTCGTTGGCCAGTTCCCCGCCGAGCAGCACCGCGCCGGAGGTCGGGTCCTCCAGGCCGGCGACCATCCGCAGGACGGTCGACTTGCCGCAGCCGGACGGACCCAGCAGCACCATGAACTCGCCGTCGTTGACGTCCAGGTTCACGCTGTCGACGGCGAGCGTGCCGTCCTTGAAGACCTTGGTCACATCCTTGAGCGCGACGGTGGTCACCGTCTCCTCCCCCAGCTCGGTCGGCCGAACCCCGAATGACTGTGACGAGGAGCACCCCGACCGCACATCGGGTGAACGTGCCATGTTTTACCCGTGACAGTCCTATTACGCGCCATCGAGCCAAGACAATGCGGCAATCCGGACACCCGGCACGTCAGCGGGGTGCGCGAGGGTCCGCCCCGCGTTGCGGGGCGGACCTCCATCAGCCCGGTGAGCCACCTCCGGCGCTGACGGGACCGGCCGCCGCCCGCGCGGCGCGGGCGGGCAGAACCACCCAGGCGAGGGCGACGCTCACCACGAAAACCACGAGAAGGTACGTTCCGAGTGTAATCAGTCCGATCTCGGCAATTCCGACGATCGCCGCCAGGGTCAGGACCGCGGAGCGCCCCTCCCAGCCCAGCGTGGCGTCGTGCAGCGGCGGGGCCGACTTCCGCTTCTCCAGGCGGGCGGTCAGGTCGTAGTGGTGCAGGGTCAGCACGAAGACGTACCCGAAGATCACCCAGGCCGGAACGCCACCGACCACGCCGACCGCGATGGCGAACAGGTACTCCGCCGCCCGCAGCGCCGCCGGCACCAGCCAGTCCAGCGCGCCGCCGTGCCGTGCCCGCGCGCCCTGTGCGGCCAGCAGCAGGCCGAGCAGGGCGAGCACCAGTGTCGACGACGGCACGTCGTCGAGGATCGCCGCCCCGAGCATCAGCGTCGCCACCAGCGCGGCGAGCACCGCCAGGACCAGCGGCCCCGGCCGCCGCGTCGCCGGCGAGCGGCGGGCCAACCGGCCGTCGTCGCGGTGCAGGGTGGCGTCGACCGTGTCGAGCACACCCACCCGCATCGAGCGGGCGCGCAGCGTCCGCAGCGCACCGGTGTACGCGAACGCCAGCACCCCCCACGTCAGCACCGCGACCAGCGCGGCCCGCTGGTCGAACAGCGCCACGACGAGCGCGACGAGCGCCCACCGCTCCCCGATCGGGAAGACCACCGTCCGCTTCAGCCAGTACGTGACCGAGCCGGTGTCCGCCTGCACCCGGTTCGAGGCGGCGCTGAGCCGGTCGCCGATCCCGCCACCACCACCGGCGGCCTTCGGGCGGCGCGCCGCCTCGTCGTGCAGGGCGCCGTACCAGGTGTCGGTCATGTGCCGCACGGTCTGCAGGGTCATCGCGGCGATGGCGAGAGCCCAGCCGTACCGGAAGCCGGCCTGGGTCGCCCCGTAGCCGAGGCCGGCGTAGACCACGTACTCCTTGGCCCGGTCGGCCATGGTGTCGAGCCAGCCACCCCAGGCGCTGAACGTGCGGGTGTAGCGGGCGAGCTGGCCGTCCACACAGTCCAGCACGAAGCCCAGGTAGAGCAGCACCGCCCCGGTGACCAGCGCCGGCCGGCCACCCGCGCCGAAGAGCAGCGCGGCGGCCACCGCGAACGCCACCGAGATCATCGTGACGGAGGTGGGGGTCAGGCGCAGTCGCGCGGCGGCCTTCGTCACGTACGGGGACCAGGTGCTGACGAAGAACGTGGTGAAGAAGTCGTCCCGCTCCTTCACGGACAGCCGGAGCTCCGCCCGGTCCTCGTCCACCGCGGCGACCGCCGCCTCGGCGGCGGCCAGTTCGGCGGCGTCGCCGACGCGGTGCGCGACGAGCAGGCGTACCCGGTGGACGAAGGTCAGCGCGCCCCGGGCCGCGAGGTCGGCGAAGAGCCGGTCCACCGCGGGCCCCTCGACCACGGTGCCGAAGGCCGGCGCGGGACCGACCGGCACCACCCCGGCCGCGACGGACCGCGCGGCGGCGGCGAGGGCCGGCAGGTCGGCGGTGCCGACCCGCAGTGCCCCGCCGAACGTCCCGGTGGCGCCCTGCACCTCGTCGGGCGACCCGGCGGCGACGACCTGGCCGCGGTCCTCCCGGACGGCGGTGCGGCCCGGCGCGGGCGGGTCGGTGAGCACCAGCGCGACGGTCGGCCCGACCGGGCTGGTGGCGAGGTGCCGGAGGACGGCGGTGTGCGCGACCAGGTCGGCCCCGGTGAGGAGCACCGGTTCGGCGGTCGCCTCGACCAGGTCGGCCAACTCACGCAGGTCACCGACGACGTGGACCTCGTCGGCTCCGGCGCGGCGGCACTGCGTGGCCAGCCGCTCCGCGAGAACCCCGCCGGCGGGCGCGTCGGCGGTCAGCACGATCGCGAGCGTCACCGCGGCACCGCCCGGCGGTACGCGGCCAGCGCCTCGTCGATCGTCCCGTCGACGGTCATCCGGCCCGCGTCCAGGTAGAAACCGCGACGGCAGAACCGGGTCAGATCCTGTTCGTTGTGTGACACCAGCACCAGAGTGCGCCCCTCCCCGAGCAGACGTTCGATCGTCGCATAGCACTTTCGGCGGAACTCCGCGTCCCCGACCGCGGTCACCTCGTCCATGAGCAGGATCGGGTGCGGCAGGTGGGAGATGATGGCGAACCCTAGCCGGACCTTCATGCCGGACGAATAGTGCCGCACCGACGTGTCGATGGCCTTCTCCACCTGCTCGCCCGCGAACGTCACGATGTCGTCGAAGTGGCGGCGCAGGTAGCGGGCCGACAGGCCGTGCAGGCCGCCGACCAGGTACAGGTTCTCCCGGCCGGTCAGCTCGTTCGAGAAGCCGGCGGACAGCTCCAGCAGCGGCGCCACGTCACCTCGGACGCTGATCCGCCCCTCGTCGGGGATGAGCACGCCCGCGATCAGCCGCAGCAGGGTGCTCTTGCCGGTGCCGTTGCGGCCGATCACGCCGACCGTGTCCCCGGCCGCGATCGAGAACGACAGGTCACGCAGCGGCCAGAACCGGCCGTCGGAGATACCGCCGCGCCGGCCCCGGTGGATGACGAGGTCCCGGAGGCGCAGTTGCCGGCGGCGGTTGCGGACGAACTGGATGCCCAGCCCGTCCGCCTCGATGAGCGGGTCGGCCATTCACAGTTCCTTCAGCACGGCCGGTTCGAGGCGGCGGAACGTCCACCACCCGGCGGCGAGCACGAGCAGGCTGCCGGCGACGGTGGTGGCGAGCAGCCGGGTGCCGGGGAACTCGTCCGGGTACCACACCGCGTGGTGCAGCTGGAAGATGCCGACCAGCGGGTTCAGCTCGTACGCGACCTTCACCCAGTCGGGCAGGCCGGAGTCCCGGACGAGGCTGAGCGGGTAGATGATCGGCGTGGCGTAGAAGAGCACCCGTACGGCCAGCCGCATGAACCGCTCGACGTCGCGCATCAGCACGTTGGCCGCGGAGAGCAGCAGCGCCAACCCGACGAGCAGCACGCCCTGGACGGTCACGGCCAGCGGCAGGGCGAGCACCGACCAGCCGAGGTCGATCCGGTCCGCCACCACGTACGCCACCGCCACGCCGACCAGGATGGGCAGGCCCGCCGCGTACTCGGCGACCCGGCCGACGACCCGGCCGATCGGGAAGACCTGGCGGGGGATGTTCATCGTGGTGATCAGCCGGGACTGGCCGGTCAGCGCGTTGGCCGCCTCGCTGATGGCCGAGCTGGTCCAGCTCCAGGCGAACACGCCGGTGATCAGGAACAGCGGGTACGAGCCGGCCGCCTCGCCCAGGTGACGGGTGGTGTCCCGGGCGTACAGCACACCGAACACGAACCAGTAGATCGCGCCGGTGCCGAGCGGCTCGATCAGCGACCAGAGGTACCCGAGCACGGACTGTTGGTACTTCACCGCCAGGTCGCGGCGGACGAGGATGCGCAGCGCGTCGCGGTGCGACCAGAGCGCGCCCACGCCAGAGGTCACCGCCGCCTCCCGCCCGCGAGACGGACGAAGCTCAGCACTCGATCACGTTGACGGCCAGGCCGCCCCGTGCCGTCTCCTTGTACTTGACCTTCATGTCGGCCCCGGTCTCGCGCATCGTCTTGATGACCTTGTCGAGCGAGACGTGGTGCACCCCGTCGCCCCGCAGCGCGAGCCGGGCGGCGGTGATCGCCTTGATGCTAGCCACCGCGTTCCGCTCGATGCAGGGGATCTGCACCAGGCCGCCGACCGGGTCGCAGGTCAGGCCGAGGTTGTGCTCCATACCGATCTCGGCCGCGTTCTCCACCTGTTCCGGGGTGCCGCCCAGGGCCTCCGCGAGCCCGGCCGCCGCCATTGAGCAGGCCGACCCCACCTCGCCCTGGCAGCCGACCTCGGCACCGGAGATCGAGGCGTTCTCCTTGAACAGCACGCCGATCGCGCCCGCCGCCAGCAGGAACCGCACCACGCCGTCCGCCGAGGCGCCCGCCACGAACCGGTCGTAGTAGTGCAGCACCGCCGGGATGATGCCGGCCGCGCCGTTGGTGGGCGCGGTGACGACGCGACCGCCGGCCGCGTTCTCCTCGTTGACGGCGAGGGCGAACAGGGTGACCCAGTCCATCGCCCGCAGCGGGTCCGCCGCCCCCCGGCCCGCCGCGCCCGCCGCCGACCGCACCGGGTCCGCGTCCGCCATGAGACCGCGGTACAGCTCGGCCGCGCGCCGCCGGACCTTCAACCCACCCGGGAGTACGCCGTCCCGCTCGCAGCCGCTCGCCACGCACTCGCGCATCACCCGCCAGATCTCCAGCAGGCCGGCGCGCACCTCCCGCTCGCTGCGCCAGGACAGCTCGTTGGCGAGCATCACCTCGCTGATCGACAGCCCGGTCTCGCGGGTCACCGCGAGCAGTTCCGCACCGGTCGAGAAGGGGTAGCGTACGGCGGTGGTGTCCGGCTTGATCCGGTCCGCCCCGGCGGCCGCCTCGTCGACGACGAACCCGCCGCCGACCGAGTAGTACGTCCGGGCCCGCAGTTCCGCGCCGTCGCCGTCGTAGGCGGCGAACGTCATCCCGTTCGGGTGGTACGGCAGCGACCGGCGGCGGTGCAGCACCAGGTCCCGGTCCGGGTCGAAGTCGATCTCGTGGGCGTCGAGCAGCGCGATCCGCCGGTCGGCGCGGATCGCGGTGACCCGCGGCTCCACGCTGTCGGTGTCCACCGTCTCGGGCGCCTCGCCGGCCAGCCCGAGCAGGACCGCCCGGTCGCTGCCGTGGCCGTGCCCGGTGGCGCCCAGCGAGCCGAACAGCTCGGCGCGGATCCGTACGGTGTCGGCGAGCAGCCCGTCCGCCTTCAGCCCGGTGACGAAGGTCCGGGCGGCGCGCATCGGCCCGACCGTGTGCGAGCTGGACGGCCCGATGCCGACGCTGAAGAGGTCGAAGACGCTGATCATGGCTGCACTTCCTCGCCGCCGCGCCCGTCGTGCGGGCTCCGGTCCGCTGGTGGCCGCCCGGTCCGGGGGCCGTCGGCGGGCACCCGGAGGTGTGGGCGCCCGACCGGCCAGCCTACCCGCCCAGGTCACGCGCCACCCGGCGACGCCCGCCCCCGCGCATGATCACGCTCGATCCGTGAAGTAGTGGTGTCGCAGCCCTCGGAGGGGGAGTACTTCCAGGATCGAGCGCGATCTTGACCGGCGGGGCGGCGTCTCGGGTCGGGGGCGTCGGACCACGGGCGGGCGGGTAAGCACTTACGGGTCAGCGGGCCGCCGATCCTCCTCGGGACCGAGGGCGCGGTGGTGCCCCCTTTCTACCGTTGACTCAGAGGCGGCGGAACGCCGCAGAGTGGGAGTACGACGATGAGTCGCAGACTGGTCCGGCCCCGTCAGGGGCGCATGATCGCCGGCGTGTGCGCCGGCCTGGCGCAGCGGTTCGGTTGGTCGGCCGGGTTCGTCCGGCTGCTGTTCCTGCTGTCGCTGCTGCTGCCCGGCACCCAGGTGATCGTCTACGCGATCCTGTGGATCCTGATGCCGAACGAGGACCGCTACGTCACCACCTACTGATCCACCGGGGTGGGCCGCGCGAGGAGGCGGCACCTTCGGGGAAGGTGCTGCCTCCCCCGGGACGTGAGGCCGCGACTTCGGGGAAAGTGCTGCCTCGCAGCGGCCAGGGACGCGTGACGGCGCCCGCCCGGATGCGCGACGGCGCCCGCCCGGGTGGGCGGGCGCCGTCGGCGTCGCCGGGGCCGCGGCTCGGTCAGGGAGCCGTGTACGTCACGGTGACCCGCTCGTAGCCGAGGGAGCGGAGCAGGCCCTCCAGCATCTTGCGGGTGTTCTCCTCGGCGCGCTGGGTCAGGCCGCTGTCCCGGGCGGCGGCGGTGATCCGTTCCTCGGCGAGCTGGTAGACCTGCTGCTGCCGGTTGGGATCGCCCTCGACCAGGTCGCCGATCCGGTTGAGCAGCCCGCGCTCCTCGGCGAAGACGTAGCTCTTCTCCAGGTCGAGGTTGGTCTTCGCGAGCTGCGGCGCGGGCAGCTTGATCTCGACGGACTTCCCGTCGGCGGACTCGACGATCGCGCCCTCGGAGATCTTCGCGAAGTCGACGTAGGCCTCGACGCTGCCCGCACCCACGAAGAGCGTGCGCTGGTTGAGCAGCCAGTCCGGGACGTTGCGCCGGTCGGTCTGGAGGTCGACCACGACCTGGAAGTTGCCCTCGGCGGCGACGTAGCGGCTCAGATCCTGGATCGACTTGAGCAGCGCGGGCTGGCTGCGGTCGGTCTGTTCCTTGGCGAACGGGTTGCGAAACTCGGGCAGGATGCCGGTGGCTTGCACGCCGAGCAGCACCACCACCGCCAGCGCCGCCGCGCCGAGCACCAGCAGCAGGCGGTGGACCGGCCCGCCGCCCGGGGTCGGCGCGGGCGGCTCCGGTGCGTCGTCGGACCGGGCCTTCAGCGTGTCGGTGGTCGGGTAGCCCGGGAACTCCCGGGTGGGCTGGTTGATGTCACCGTCGCGGGCCATCGCCGTCACCGTCCTCGTCAGACGCGTCGTCTGAGGAAAACGTTACGGCCCTCGTACGACACCCGCGCGGCGAGCGACCCGATCGGGTGACGGCCCCGGCCAGGGGAAGGCGGCGACGCCGGTCAGGCGAAGGCGGAGACGCCGGTCAGCTTCTGCCCGACGACCAGCTGGTGGATCTCCGACGTGCCCTCGTAGGTCAGCACGCTCTCCAGGTTGTTGGCGTGCCGCATCACCGGGTACTCGCCGGACACGCCGTTCGCGCCGAGGATCGTGCGGCACTGCCGGGCGATCGCGAGCGCCTCCCGGACGTTGTTCAGCTTGCCGACGCTCACCTGTTCGGGGCGGAGCTTCCCGGCGTCGGCGAGCCGGCCCAGGTGCAGGGCCAGCAGGTACCCCTTGTTCCACTCGACGGCCATGTCGGCGAGCTTGGCCTGGGTGAGCTGGAACGCGGCGAGCGGCTTGCCGAACTGCGTGCGGGTGGTCGCGTACCCCAGGGCCGTCTCCAGGCACTCGCGGGCCGCGCCCAGCGCGCCCCAGACGATGCCGTGCCGGGCCTCGGTGAGGCAGCTCAGCGGGGCCTTCAACCCGGTCGCCCCGGGCAGTTGCGCGTCCGCCGGGAGCCGCACGTCGTCGAGGGACACCTCGCCGGTCACCGACGCGCGCAGTGACATCTTGCGCCGGATCTCCCGCGCCGTCACCCCGGGCGTGTCCATGGGTACGGCGAAGCCGCGTACCCCCTCGTCGGTGCGCGCCCAGATCACCGCGACGTCCGCGACGGGCGCGTTGGTGATCCACATCTTGGTGCCGTGCAGCACCCAGTCGTCGCCGTCCCGGCGGGCCCGGGTGGACATCGACGCCGGGTCGGAGCCGTGATCCGGCTCGGTCAGCCCGAAGCAGCCGATCGCCTCGCCGGTGGCCATCGCCGGCAGCCAGCGCTGCTTCTGTTCCTCGCTGCCGTAGCGCCAGATGGCGTACATGGCGAGCGATCCCTGCACCGACACCAGGGACCGGACGCCGGAGTCGCCGGCCTCCAGCTCCAGGCAGGCCAGCCCGTACGCGACGGCCGAGGACCCGGCGCAGCCGTACCCGGTCAGGTGCATGCCGAGCAGGCCCAGCTTGCCGAACTCGCGGGCCAGCTCGCGGGCGGGCACCTGACCCTCCTCGTACCAGCCGGCGACGTGCGGGCGGACCCGGTCGTCGACGAGCTGGCGCACGACGGCGCGGATCTGCCGCTCCTCATCGCTGAGCGACGAGTCGATGTCCAGCAGGTCGAGAGGCGTCATGGGGGCCACCTTAACGAAGGCTCACTCCACCGCCTCGGAGAGCACGAGCACCCGGGCGTGGATCTGGTTGCGCTGCTGCAACGCGGCCCGCAGCGCGCGGTGCAGGCCGTCTTCCAGGTAGAGCCCGCCGTTCCACTGCACCACGTGCGGGAAGAGGTCGCCGTAGAAGGTCGAATCCTCGGCGAGCAGCTTGTCGAGGGCCAGCTCGCGCTTGGTGGTGATCAACTGGTCCAGGCGCAGCGGGCGCGGCGGAATCTCGGCCCACTGCTTGAGCGTCAGGTTGTGCTCGGGGTAGGGACGCCCGTCCCGGACCGCTCTGAAGATCACGACGGCACGCTCCCCTCCCCGCACCGGGCCGACCCGCGACACCGGGCCGGGTCGCGGCGCGGCACCGCGACCAGCGGCACCGATGACCGTGCCAGCCTAGCCCGCCACGTCACGTCGCGTTCTGCTCCCTGATGTCAGTTTCGCTACCGCGCCGTCCGGTTCTCAACCGGACAGATCCGGCGAGTCGGACGACCCCCACCGGCCACGGTGGACCACTTCCTCGACCGGACGGCGTCCGCGACGCAGGGATGGTGACCGATGGTCGGGAGCACGGTAACCGATGGTGATCGCGCCGACCGGGTCGTACTCCGCCGGCACCCCGAACGCGGACCGGAAGTCGTCGAGGCGGTGCGGTGGAATGCCGAAGAAACACGCACCCAGACCCTCGTCGACGGCGGTCAACAGCATCAGCAGCGCGGCGAAGCCGGTGTCGATGTACCAGTACGGCACCGGCCAGCGCTCGGTCGAGCGGTCCGCCCAGCCCTTGTCCGGCTCCGCGTACCGGTCCAGGTACGCCGACCGGTTCGCGTGCGGGACGATGATCAGCGGCGCCCGCCGCATACCGCTCAGCCAGCGGTCCCGGCCGCCGCCGCCCGGGGTGGCCGCCGTCCAGAACCGCTCCCGGTCCTCGGCGCTGTCCAGCACCAGGAAGCCCCAACCCTGGGAGAACCCGGCCGAGGGCGCCCGGATCGCGTGGTCGAGCAGGCGCTCCACCACGTCCGGCGGGACCGGCCGGTCCGGGTCGTAGTTGCGGACCATCCGGCGCCGCCGGACCACCTCGCCGAACTCCATGCCGCCTCGCCTCTCACGCCCCGGGCCGGATGCCCCAGACACCCCGCCAGGTGTCGCCGGGCTTCAGTGTGATCAGGTCCCGACCGGAGCGGAACGCGTCCGGCGGGCAGGTCATCGGCTCGACCGCCACCGACCGCCGGTGCCGCTCCCCGGTCAGCGAGTCGCCGGTGAAGACCTGCCACCAGCCGAACTGCCGGTCCGCCCAGATGCGTACGCCGGCCGAGCCGTCCGGAGCGGTCAGGTCGACGGCCGAGCCGCCGTCGTCGTCACGGATCACGTCACCGAACGTGTGGTCCAGCGTCGCCCGGCCGATGCGGCGCCCGCCGGTCCAGTCGCACTCGGTTCCGCTCACCGGCGTGACGGCGATCGGCAGCAGCCGCCGCGCGTCCACCTGGAGGCGGCTGCGGGCCGGCAGCCGCATCGTCAGGTCGTCGACCGCCACGCCGGGCAGTCGCAGGTACGGGTGGACCGCGAAGCCGAACGGCGCCGGCTCCGCCGCGGTGTTGGTGACCTCGTGCTCCGCGCGCAGCCCGTCGGGGCCCACGCTCCACCGGCTGTGCAGCCGCAGGGACCAGGGGTAGCCGGGGGTCGGCGGCAGGTCGTACCCGACGGTCACCGCGTCGGTCGACCGCTCCAGCAGCCGCCACGGGGCCCAGTTGACCAGCCCGTGGAGGGCCACGTCGCGCTCCGGCTCGCTGATCGACAGCTGCAGGTGCCGGTCGCCGAACGTGTACCGCCCGTCCCGGATCCGGTTCGGCCACGGCGCGAGCACCTGCCCGGCGCTGCCGGGGCAGAGCTCGTCGGCCGCGTACCCGTCGAGGAGGTCCACGCCGTCGTGCCGGTACGTCCGGACCCCGCCGCCCACCTCGACGATGACGGCCTCGTGGCCGGCGGCGGCGATGGTCCACTGCGCGCCGGAGGGGGGACGCTGCTCGGGGGTGTCCATGCGGGGGACCTTAACCGGTCAACTCCGCTCTCCGCTCGACCCGGCCGCCGCCCGGTAGCGGACCAGCGCGGGAAACGCCAGCGCCAGCCCGAGCGCGAGGACGGCGGAGAGCAGGCCGCCGCCGACCCAGGCCACCCCGGTGCCGAGGCCGGCCGCCGTCGCGCCCGCCCGCAGGTCGCCCAGGCGCGGGCCGCCCGCCACGACCACGGTGTTCACGCCCTGGAGCCGGCCCCGCATCCGGTCGGGCGCGTAGACCAGCAGCATCGACTGGCGCAGCACCGCGCTCACCAGGTCGGCCGCACCGGCCACCGCGAGCAGCAGGACCATCAGCCACAGCTGCCGGGCCAGCCCCGCCGCGGCGATGGCCAGCCCCCAGCCCACCACGGCGACCACCAGGCCGAGGCCCTGCCGGCGCATCCGGCCGATCCAGCCGGAGGTGAGCCCGCCCAGCATCGCGCCGATCGCGATGGCACTGAAGAGCCAGCCGACCGCCGCGCCGCCGCCGAACCGCTCCTGCGCCACCTCCGGGAACAGCGCCCGCGGCATGGCCAGGATCATCGCGATCAGGTCGATCGCGAAGGACAGCAGCAGCACCGGCGTGGTGGCGAGGTACCGGAAGCCGTCGACGATCCCGGCCAGCCCGCCCCGCCGGGCCTCGCCGTCGGCGGGCGGTTCGGGGGGCATCGCGGGAAGCCGGAGGGTGGCGACCACCAGGCCGGTGAAGAGGAGAGCGTCCACCGCGTACGCGACCGGCAGGCCACGTTCCGTGCCGAACACCGCGAGGATCAGGCCGGCGGCGAGCGGGCCGACCACCGAGGCCGCCGTGAAGGTGGTGTAGTTCAGCGTCGTGCCGGCCGGCACCAGCTCCGGCGGCAGCAGCCGGGGCAGGATCGCCGAACGCGCCGGCGAGCTGATCGCGAACGCGATCGAGTGAACCGTGACCAGCGCCAGCAGCAGCACCGGGCTGCCGACCCCGGACACGGCGTGCACCAGCAGGCCGAGCATCGACGCCCAGAGCAGCGCCGACCCGCCCAGCAGCACGCGCCGCCGGTCCCGGGCGTCGGCCACCGCGCCGCCCCAGAGCCCGAACACCAGCAGGGGTACGAAGCCCGCGACCCCGAGCAGGCCGACCCAGAACGAGTCCTCGGTCAGCGCGTACATCTCCACCGGGACGGCGACCGCCGTGACCTGGAATCCGAACATCGCCAGCGTGTTGCCGAGCCACATCCGGCGGAACGCCGGCACCCCCAGGGGACGCAGGTCGATCGCCCAGCGGCGCGCTCCACGCGGCCGGGCCTGCTGCACGCCGGTCACGGTGCCAGCCGCTCGACGACCCAGCCGGCGCCGGTACGCCGGAACCGCAGCCGGTCGTGCAGCCGGCTCGCCCGCCCCTGCCAGAACTCCACGCAGTCCGGGCGGATCCGCAGCCCGCCCCAGTGCGGCGGCGCGGGGATCGGGTCGACGTCGGCGAACCGCTCCGCCGCCGCCCGGTACGCGTCGTCCAGCGCCGCCCGGTCCGGCAGCACCCGCGACTGGTCGCTGGCCCACGCACCGAGCTGCGAGCCGCGCGGCCGGCTGGCGAAGTACGCCTCGGTCTCGGCCCGGTCCAGCCGCTCCGCCCGGCCCGTCACCACCACCTGGCGGTGCATGGGGAACCAGGGGAAGACGAGGCTGGCGTACGGGTTCGTGCCCAGTTCGGCGCCCTTGCGTGACCCGTAGTTGGTGAACAGGACGAAGCCGTCCGGGTCGTACCCCTTGAGCAGCACGGTCCGGCCGCTCGGCCGGCCGTCGGCGTCGGCCGTGCCCAGCACCATCGCGTTCGGCTCGGGCAGCCCCGCCGCGACCGCGTCGGCGAACCAGCGGTCGAACTGGGTGTGCCAGTCAGCCGCCAGGTCCGCCTCGATCAGGCCCAGGTCCGCCGCGTACTCGTTACGCATGTCCGCTGGCGGCACTGTGTCGCCCGTCACGTCGTCTCCCCTCCCCGTCCGGCCGATGGACGCCCTGCCGCGCAGGCCAGCCCCCATCGCACAGTCTCACCGACCCGGCCGGACCGCGCCTGGCCGGGGATGTCGCGTGTAGCACAGCGGTCGCGGGTCGCGCACTTCCGTAACCAGCAGGCAAGATGACACGAACACATCCCTGAGGGTCGCCTAAGGCGCTCGCCCGGCTGGGCCGGGGCCGGAGCCCCGGGCGGGCGCACCGAGCAGATCCAGGAGAGAGCGACATGGCCGATTTCAAACCCGGACTGGAGGGCGTCGTAGCCTTCGAGACCGAGATCGCCGAACCCGACCGTGAGGGCGGCGCGCTGCGCTATCGCGGTGTCGACATCGAGGATCTCATCGGCCAGGTCTCGTTCGGCAACGTCTGGGCGCTGCTGGTGGACGGGCGCTTCGGCCCGGGCCTGCCGCCGGCCGAGCCGTTCCCGGTGCCGGTGCACTCCGGTGACATCCGCGTCGACGTGCAGTCCGCGGTGGCGATGCTCGCCCCGTACTGGGGGCTCAACCAGCTTCTCGACATCTCCGACGAGCAGGCCCGCGAGGACCTGGCCCGGGTGTCGGTGACCGCGCTCTCCTTCGTCGCCCAGTCCGCCCGCGGCCTCGGGCTGCCGGCGGTCCCGCAGAAGGAGATCGACAAGGCGTCCACCATCGTCGAGCGCTTCATGAAGCGCTGGCGGGGTGAGCCCGACCCGCGGCACGTCAAGGCCGTCGACGCGTACTTCATCTCGGCCGCCGAGCACGGCCTGAACGCCTCCACGTTCACCGCCCGGATCGTCGCCTCCACCGGCGCGGACGCCGCCGCCTGCATCTCCTCCGGCATCGGCGCGCTCTCCGGCCCGCTGCACGGCGGCGCCCCGTCGCGGGTGCTCAGCATGCTGGAGGCCGTCGAGCGCAGCGGCGACGCCGAGGGGTACGTCAAGGGCGTCCTCGACCGCGGCGAGCGGCTGATGGGCTTCGGCCACCGGGTCTACCGCGCGGAGGACCCGCGCGCCCGGGTGCTCCGCCGCACCGCGAAGGAGCTGGGTGCCCCCCGCTTCGAGATCGCCGAGGCACTGGAGAAGGCCGCTCTCGCGGAGCTGCAGGCCCGCCGCCCGGACCGGGTGCTCGCCACGAACGTCGAGTTCTGGTCGGCCGTCGTGCTGGACTTCGCCGAGGTGCCGGCGCACATGTTCACCTCGATGTTCACCTGCGCCCGGATGGGTGGCTGGAGCGCCCACATCCTGGAGCAGAAGAAGCTCCAGCGGCTCGTCCGCCCCTCCGCCCGCTACGTCGGCCCGGCCCCCCGCAAGCCGCACGAGGTCGACGGCTGGGACCAGGTCCCGCACGGCGTCTGAAAGGAAGGGCCCCCTGTTAACGCCTCCGGTAGAGGAGGGGCCCCTTGTTAACGCCTTCGAAGGCCCCGGCCGCCCGTCCGGCCGGGGCCTTCGGCGTACCCCGGGCCCGCTGTGGCGCACGACTCAGTGCCGCTGCCGGGACCGGCGGCCGGCCGGCGGGCAGCAGGTGGGAGGATGAGGGCCGGCAGTGTCGCCGGACCGGGTACGGATCCCGGCCGAGCCGTGCGCTCCCGCACGCGTTTGCCGTCGATCCGCGCCCGACCTGATACGGGCCCGCCCTCGCCCATGCGGAAGGATCTCCAAAACCGTGGCTGACGCACCGACCATCCGGATTCCCGACGACATCAAGCCCGCCGACGGGCGGTTCGGCTGCGGGCCGTCCAAGGTCCGTCCGGCGGCGGTCTCCGCCCTCGCCGACGTGGCGACCAGCTACCTGGGCACCTCGCACCGGCAGAAGACGGTCCGCGACCAGGTCGCGCGGCTGCGCCGGGGCATCGCCGAGTTCTTCTCCCTGCCGGACGGCTACGAGGTCGTCCTCGGCAACGGCGGCACCACCGCGTTCTGGGAGGTCGCCACGTTCGGCCTGATCCGGGACCGGGCCCAGTTCGCGAGCTTCGGGGAGTTCGGCGCCAAGTTCGCCAAGGCCGTCAAGGACGCGCCGTTCCTCGGCGAGCCGACGATCCGCAAGTCGGAGGCGGGCACGGCACCGACGCTGGTGGCCGAGGCCGGGGTCGACGTCTACGCCACCCCGCACAACGAGACCTCGACCGGCGTCGCCGCGCCGATCAGCCGGGTGCCGGGCGCGGACCAGGGTTCGCTGCTCCTGGTGGACGCCACCTCCGGCGCCGGCGGCCTGGAGGTCAACGTCGGCGAGACCGACGTCTACTACTTCGCCCCGCAGAAGTGCTTCGGCTCCGACGGCGGCCTCTGGCTCGCCCTGATGTCGCCGGCCGCGCTGAACCGGGCCGCCGAGATCAAGGCGTCCGGCCGCTACATCCCGGCCTTCCTCGACCTGGTCACCGCGATCGACAACTCGCGGCTGGAGCAGACGTACAACACCCCCGCGCTGGCCACGATCTTCCTGGCCGCGGAGCAGACCGACTGGATGAACTCGCAGGGCGGCCTGGCGTGGGCGGCCAAGCGCACGGCGGAGAGCGCCAGCATCGTGTACGGCTGGGCGGAGCGCTCGGCGGTGGCCACCCCGTTCGTCACCGATCCGGCGCTGCGGTCCACCGTGGTCGCGACGGTCGACTTCGCGGACGAGGTGGACGCCACCGCGATCGCGAAGGCGCTGCGCGCCAACGGCATCGTGGACACCGAGCCCTACCGGAAGCTGGGCCGCAACCAGCTGCGGATCGCACTCTTCCCGGCCGTCGAGCCGGCCGACGTCGAGGCGCTGACCGCGTCGATCGACTACGTCGTCGAGCGGCTCTGACGATCGTCACGGTGGGTGGCCAGCGAGGCCGCCCCGGCCACCCACCGTGATCATCACCGCAGCTCAGTCACGACATGCGGGTGTCGCATCCCCCACCTCTGGGCAGATGAGCGTACGGTGGTGCGAGACGCCCGGGTGGCCGACCTGTGGCGTGCGGCCAGCGAAGCGGGACGGAGGCAACGCTATGCGCCCAGTACGCTTCGTCGCCCTCTCCGAGGACGGCCAGGCCCTGGTGCTCGCCGACGAGGTGGGGCGTCTGCTCGCCCTGCCCCTCGACGAGCGCGTCGCCACCGCGTTGCACGCCGAGCCCGGCGCCCCCCCGCTCGCGGTCGCCCCGGCTCCCGCCGCCGAGCCGACGCCCTCCCTGTCGCCGCGCGACATCCAGGCGCGGATCCGCTCGGGTGAGTCCGCTGAGGACGTGGCCCGCATCGCCGGCGTCCCGGTCGACCGGGTGCTGCGCTACGCCGGTCCGGTGCTCCAGGAGCGGGCGATGCTCGCGCAGCACGCCCGCCGCACGCGTCTCAAGGGCGCGGAGAAGCCCACGCCGCTCGCCGAGGTGGTCAACGGTCGCCTGGCCCAGCACGGGATCGACACCGAGAAGATCTCGTGGGACGCGTGGCGTCGCGACGACGGCACCTGGCGGATCGTGGCCACCTGGCCGTCCGGCAAGGCCACCGCGCAGGCCGTCTGGGATCTGGACAAGACCCGGCAGTCCGTCACGCCGCACGACGACATGGCACAGTACCTGTGCGCCGAGCGTCCCACGCCGATCCTCGGCCAGGAGCCGGCGCCCGAGCGTGGCGGCCACGCGCTGCCCGGCCCGTCCCGCGGCGAGCCCGGCCGGGGCGGGCACGGCCTGCCGGCACCGGCCGAGCACGCGCGCCCGGGCCGCGACCCGATCCGCGCCGGCCGCGACGCCCTGCTCGCCTCCCTCGACCGGCCGCTGGGCGGGACCGGCCGCGGTCTCGAACCGCGTACCCCGGCCGCCCTGGCCGGGTCGGACGCGCCGCGGCAGCGCCCGGTCGGCGGTGGGGCGGCGGCCCTGCTCGGCGGCGGTCCCGGTTCCGCCTTCGACGACGACTCGGACGCGCCGAAGGAGGTCCCGGCCGTCCCGTCGCTGGCCGTGCTGCGGCCGCGCCGGACGGGCGCGTCGGCGGTCGCCGGTGGCGAGTCGACCGACACCGGAAAGCCGCGCAAGCGGCTCCCGAGCTGGGACGACGTGCTCTTCGGCAGCGGCCCGGCGGCCCGCGAGTCCTCCTAGGACCGGCGGCGACGTCCCTGGTCGGCCAGGGACGTCGCCGGCAGGCGCTGCCTCCCGGTTCAGCTCCGGCGGCGGGCGGCGGACCGGCGGCGGCCGTGGCAGGGTTGGCCCATGGAGTACACGAACCTGGGTCGCACCGGCCTGTCGGTCAGCCGTCTCTGCCTCGGCACGATGAACTTCGGCCCGCAGACAGGCGAGCCGGACAGTTTCGCCATCATGGACCGCGCCCTGGAGCACGGGATCAACTTCTTCGACACCGCCAACGTGTACGGCTGGAAGCTCGGCGAGGGGGTCACCGAGCACATCATCGGCCGCTGGCTGGCGCAGGGCGGCGGCCGGCGGGACAAGGTCGTGCTCGCCACCAAGGTGTACGGCAAGATGGGCGACTGGCCCAACGAGCAGGGTCTCTCCGCCCGGCACATCATCCGGGCCTGTGAGGACTCGCTGCGCCGGCTGCAGACCGACACCATCGACCTCTACCAGATGCACCACATCTCCCGGTCCACCCCGTGGGAGGAGATCTGGCAGGCGATGGAGACCCTGGTCGCCCAGGGCAAGGTGGTCTACGTCGGGTCGTCCAACTTCGCCGGATGGCACATCTCGGTGGCGCAGGAGGCGGCCGGCCGCCGCAACTTCCTCGGTCTCGTCGCGGAGCAGTGCATCTACAACCTGCTCACCCGGCACGTCGAGTTGGAGGTCGTCCCGGCCGCGCAGCACCACGGCCTCGGCATCATCCCGTGGTCGCCGCTGCACGGCGGGCTCCTCGCGGGCGTGCTACGCAAGATGGCCGAGGGCGGGGCGGCCCGCGGCACCACCGGCCGCGCCGCCGACGCGCTCGCCGAGCACCGGCCGACCATCGAGGCGTACGAGAAGCTCTGCGCCGACCTGGGGCACGACCCGGCGGATGTGGCCCTCGGCTGGCTGCTCACCCGGCCCGGGGTGACCGCCCCGATCATCGGGCCGCGCACCGTCGAGCAGCTCGACCGGTCTCTCGGCGCCCTCGACGTGGCACTCGACGACGCCACGCTGACCCGGCTCGACGAGCTGTTCCCGCCGGTCGGCAACGGCGGCCCCGGCCCGGAGGCCTGGGCCTGGTGACGCGGGACGGACGGGTGACGCGGACGGACCGCCCCGGTCAGAGCGGCCAGGCGGCGACGCGGTCGTAGGTCGGGCGGGGGCCCGGGTGGCTGCGCATCAGCACCAGTTCGCTGGCCGGCCACTCCGGGCCCTCGTACGCGTGCAGGGTCTCGACGTCGGCCGCCACGTCGGCTTCGGGCACCCGGTCGCCGGGGCGGGCGATCGTCAGGTGCGGGCGGAACGGCTTCTCGTCGTACGGCAGGCGGTTGTTGCGCAGGCGGGACCGGATGAGCCGGGACAGCACGGTCAGCGCCTCGACGTCGCCGAGCAGGTCCACCCAGAGCACCGTGAAGCGGCCCCGCCCGAACGTCCCGCCGCCGCCGAGCCGGAGTCGGGGCGGGACCTCCCGCCCGTCCCGGGACCACTCGGCGGCCAGCCCGAGCGCGCTCTCCACCGCGGTCAGCCGGTCCGCCTCCACCTCACCGAGGAAGGCGAGCGTGACGTGCTTGTGGGCGGGATCGGCGAGGCGGACGTTTATCCCGCCGGCGGCCGCCGCACCGACGCGCAGGCGGGTGACCTGTGCGCTGAGGTGCTCCACGGCGGCGGGCGGCGGGTAGACGGCGGCGAAGAGCCTCAAGCCCGGCCTCTCAGCGGTGGCGCTGGTGGTGCTCGGCCCGGGCGGCGGGGAGGATCAGCCCGGCCCGGTGCAGGACGCCTTCGACCCGTACCCGTTCGATTTCCCGGTCGACCCCGGTCAGCTCGTCGAGGTGTTCGACGACGCCGAGGGCCGCGCAGGCCCGCCGCAGCCGCTCGTCGTACGCCTGGAGCACCGCGCCGTGCCAGACCGCGGACCGTCCGCTCGCGCCGATCCGCTGGCCGCCGAGGCGCCGGAGGTCGGCGGCGAGCTGCTCCAGCGGGCGCCGGTCCGGCCGGTCGAACCCGCTCAGGTCCAGGTCGCGGGTGAGCGCGTCGGCCTCGACCGCCCGATCCAGCCGGGCGATGGTGCGCCTTTCCCGCCGCCGCTCCCGCCATTCCGCGAGGCCGCATGCCAGCCGGTCGACCAGCTCGTCGGCGCAGAATAACAGCGCGATCACCACGGGCAGGCACACCACCGCGCCGACCATCAGGGTCAGCAACAGTGCGCGTCCCAGCTCCACGAACCGACGCTAAGCCGCCCGGTGCCGCCCCGCCACCGGATTGGCCGCATCCGCGGCGTTAAGAAGGGACCCTTCCACTACCGGAGGCGTTAACAGGGGGCCCTTACAGCCGCTCGGTGACGTAGAAGCGGGGCATCGGGAGGATCCGGAACCGCAGCCGGGCCCCGGAGCGGCGCAGCTGCCAGGCGAGCGACAGCAGAGCGGTGACGAGTGAGACGAGGCCGCCGATCCAGATGCTCGCGCCGGCGCCGTACGTCTCGGCGAGCCAGCCGATGACCGGCGCGCCGACCGGGTTGGTGCCGAGGAACACCAGCACCCAGAGCGCCATGACCCGGCCCCGGAAGGCGGCGTCGGTGCCGAGCTGGATGCGCTGGTTGCACGCCTGCGCGAAGAAGACCATGAAGAACCCGGTCGGCAGGAGCAGCGCGACCACCAGCCAGTACGTGGACGCCAGCCCGACCAGCGTGCCGAAGGAGGAGCAGGCGATGGCGGCACCCAGCACCAGCCACACGGACGGCCGGCTGCGCCGCCCGGTGCCGGCCAGCGCCCCGATCAGCGCTCCCACGGCGAGGGCGCTGCTGAACAGGCCGAACGACGCGGCGCCGGTGTTGAAGACGGTCTTGGCCAGCGCGGCGAGGGTGAGCTGGAAGTTGAACATCGAGGTGGCGATCACCAGGATCATCACCATCGGCAGGAGCAGGTCGGGTCGGCCCCAGACGTAGCGCAACCCGTCGACGACCTTGGCCGACGCCCGCTCCTCGCGGGGCGGCAGCGCCTCGCGGTGCAGCTCGGCCGGTCGCATCCGGACCACGTTCACCAGCGGGGCGATCGAGCTGAGGGCGGTGACCAGGAAGACCGGCCCGACGTCGAAGGCGGCGATGGCGAGGCCGGCGAGGGCCGGGCCGACGATCCGCGCGGCGTTGAACGTCGCCGCGTTGAGGGAGAGGGCGTTCGGCAGCAGCGGGGTACCGACCAGCTCCGACACGAAGGCCTGCCGGACCGGGGTCTCCACGGCGTTGGCGACGCCGAGCAGGGCGGCGAAGGCGAAGACGTGCCAGAGCTCCACCAGCCCCGTGATGACCAGCAGGCTCATGGCCAGCGCCAGCACCGTCCAGAACGCGTTGGCGACGAAGAGCAGCATGCGCTTGTCGTACCGGTCGGCGAGCCGTCCGGAGATCAGCGTGAGCAGCAGGACGGGGGTGAACTGGAGGGCGGTGACGACGCCGAGGGCGGTGGCCGAGTTGTCGGAGAGCTCGAGGACGAGCCAGTCCTGGGCGATGAACATCATCCAGACGCCGATCAGCTTGATCAGTTGCCCGGATGCGAAGAGCCGGTAGTTACGGACCTGCAGGGACTGGAACATCGTGCTCAGCTTCGACTGCACTCTAGGTGCGCCTCCCTCGCGTACGCGTCATCACCGTCGGACGGCGCGGTCGCGGGTGGCTCGAAGCCTCAGGCGCGGGCGAGCTGGTGCAGGATCTCCGCCGCCTGGCGCAGCGTGTCCTGTTCCTCCTCGCTCAGTTCGGCCAGCCGGTGGGCCAGCCACTCGTCCCGGGCACGCTCGAACTGGTCGAGCACCGCCCGGCCCCCCTCGGTCGCTGCGAGGATCACCTGCCGGCCGTCGGTCGGGTGGGGTGTGCGCTGCACGAGGCCACGCTCCTCCAGCTTCGCGACGATCTTGGTCATCGTCGGCGGCTGGACCCGTTCGACATCGGCCAGTTCCCGGGGCGTCAGCGCGCCCGCCAGCCGGAGGCTGGTGAGCGCGGAGAGCTGGGTGACCGTGAGGTCGCCGACCGGCCGGGCCTGCCGGACCCGTCGGTTGAGCCGGGTGATCGCATCACGCAACTGAACCGCCAGTTGCGCCGGTGGCATGCTCTTCGCCGTCACCGTCCGCTCCGTCACGATAGTTAGCCTAACTAATGAGCCTGGCTAACGACATGCGATATGACCAGGCTCACGGGGAGGTTTGCCCTGCTCCGGGCCGGGAGTCCGATGTGGAGCACCCGGCCCGGAACGGGACGTCACTGCAGCACGGACTCGATGGGCCCGCGCAGGAAGTACAGCACGAACAGAGCGGCGACGCCGTAGAGCAACGGGTGGATCTCCCGCGCCTTGCCCTTCGCGAGCTTCACCACCACGTACGTGATCAGGCCGGCGCCGATCCCGTTGGAGATCGAGTACGTGAACGGCATCAGCACGATCGTGAGGAACGCCGGGATCGCGATCTCGTAGTCCGTCCAGTCGATCGTCCGGACCGCCGTCATCATCAGGAAGCCGACCACGACGAGCGCGGTCGACGCCGCCTCGAACGGCACGACCACCACCAGCGGCGCCAGGAACATCGCCAGCAGGAACAGCACGCCGGTGACCAGGTTGGCCACGCCGGTCCGGGCACCCTCCGCGACACCGGCGGCGCTCTCGATGTACGACGTGTTGCTGGACACGCTCGCCGCGCCACCGCTGGCCGCGGCGATCGAGTCGACCAGCAGGATCTCCCGCGCCCGCGGCGGGGTGCCCCGCTCGTCGAGCATGCTCCCCTCCTGGCCGACCGCGACCATCGTGCCCATCGTGTCGAAGAAGTCGGTGATCAGCAGGGTGAAGACGAACATCAGCACGACCAGCCAGCCGGCGCGGCTCCACGAGTCGAGCACGTTGAAGTTGCCGAGCAGCGACAGGTCCGGCACGTCGACGATCGTGCTCGGCAGCTCCGGCACGTTCAGCGACCAGCCCTTGGGGTTCGACACACCGTCGACGAAGGACGGGCCGATGTTCCCCAGCGCCTCGACGATCATCGCCAGCGCGGTCGAGGCGAGGATGCCGATGAGGATCGCGCCCTTGACCCGGCGCACCACCAGCACCAGGGTCACCAGCAGACCCACCACGAACACCAGCATCGGCCAGCTGACCAGCTTGCCGCCGATGCCCAGGCCGACCGGGACGGTGGTGTTCGCCTCGTCCGGGATCCGCCGCACGAAGCCCGCGTCGACCAGGCCGATGATGGTCAGGAAGAGGCCGATGCCGACGCCGATCGCGGTCTTCATCTGCGTGGGCACCGAGCGGAACACCGCCGTACGCAGACCGGTGAGCACCAGCACCGCGATGATCAGACCCTCGATCACCACCAAGCCCATCGCGTCCGCCCAGGTCATCTCCGGTGCGATCTCGTACGCGACCAGCGCGTTGACGCCGAGGCCGGCGGCGAGCGCCAGCGGGAACCGGCCGACCACGCCCATCAGGATCGTCATCAGGCCGGCGATCAGGGCGGTCGCCGCGGCGAGGGCGGGGATCGGCAGCTTCTGGCCGTCACCGTCGACGGCGGAGCCGAGGATGAGCGGGTTGAGCACCACGATGTACGCCATCGTGAAGAAGGTGGCCAGGCCACCGCGGACCTCGCGGCTCATCGTCGAGCCACGGGCGGAGATCTCGAAGTAGCGGTCGAAACCGTTCCGCGGCTCTGCGGACGGTGTGCCGTTGTCGGGCGGGGCTACTGCCATCGGGTCCTCGCAGGTGATCTTCCGTTGTCGCGCCGCATCGTCCCAGATCACCGGCCGGGCGGGAAAGTTCATCCCGTACGCTTGCCGCGTGCCGAAGGAGCAGCCACCGCGGCCCGAGCCGCTCGACCCGCCGATGGTGCCGTTCGCCCTCGCCGGGATGGCCGCCTGGGCGGTCGCCGGGGTCGTGCTGCTGCTCTTCCGCGACCGGCTGATCGATAACGGGCACGAGAACTGGCTGTGGACCTGCCTGGCCGGTTTTCTGTGGGGGTTCCCCGGTCTCGCCGTGATGATGCGGCACGACGCGAACCGTCGCCGCCGCCGCGCCGGCCGCTGATCAGCAGCGGCGGGTCACCTTACGGGTGCCCGTACGGCTCGGCCGGCTCGGCGGCCTCCACCGACCCGTGCGCCCGGCTGACCGAGACGGCCTCGACCGCGCTGTCGTCGTAGACGGTCGGCATCTCCTCGACCGGCGTCTCCGGGGTCTCGACGAGGATCTCCGAGTGGGCGCCGCAGCCGTGGTCGGAGCTGACCACCCGGCCGTCGTCCGGCGCGTAGAAGTTGCCGCAGGCGCCGAAGGCCTGCCGCATGGCGCCGGCCAGCGGCAGGTAGAAGCCGCAGGTGCCGCAGCGGGCGGCGGCGGGGGCCGCGGTGGAGATCGGCGCGGCGGGCCCGTGGTCGCTGTCGTACCACCGCTGGGCGGCCTCACCGCGCCCCTCCCGGGACAGCACCCGCGCCCGGCCGAGGCCCAGCTCCCACGCGGTCTCCTCGACCGCCGGGTCGTCGGAGAGCAGGTAACCGGGCTGGAGGCGCTCGTCCTCCGGCGGGGTGGGCAGCAGGTCCCCGGGGCCGAGGTCGCCCGGCTTCAGGCGCTCCTGCCAGGGCAGCCAGCCGGGAGCGAGCAGCGCGTCCGGGCCGGGCAGCAGCACGGTCTCGCAGATGGTCACGGTCCGGCTCCGGGGCACCCGGGTGACGGTGACCGCCCAGCGCCAGCCGCGGTAGCCGGCCAACCGGCACTCGAAGTAGTGCGTGACGAGGCGGTCGCCGTCCGCGACGGCCTGGATGTGGTCGCCGACGTCCGATGGGTCGACCTCGGTGATGGCGTCGCGCGCCAACTCGACGGCGGCGGCGCAGACCTGGTCGAGGCGGGCGGCACGAGCGGAGGCGGGCCTGGTCACCCCACCATTGTTCCCCATGCGGACGGCTGCCTGACAGGCACTCCCCGGAACCATCTGCGGCGGTGGTGGCGCGTACGCCGGGCGGATGGGCGAGGATGGTGCTCATGCCGTTGTTCTCCCGGTCCGAGCGTTCCGTCCTCGGGCGGACCGTCGGCACGGGCATCAAGGCCGTCCGTCTGCTGTTCCGCGGCTCGGTCAGCAGCAGCCGCTGGGTGACCCGCTCGGCGGGGCGCGCCCGGGCGCGGGGTGCCGGCGGCGAGGTCGGCATGGTCCGCCTGTTCGACCTGCACGCGATCTCCTGCGCCGGGGACACGCTCATCGCGATCGGCCTCGCCGGGACGATCTTCTTCAACGTCCCGCTCGGCGAGGCACGCAGCAAGGTCGCGCTCTACCTGCTGGTGACGATGGTGCCGTTCGCCATGCTGGCGCCGGTGGTCGGCCCGCTGCTCGACCACTTCCGGCACGGTCGCCGGTACGCGCTGGCCGCCACCATGCTCGGGCGGGCCTTCCTGGCCTGGCTGATCTCCGACTACATCCACGGCTTCGGCCTCTATCCGGCGGCCTTCGGCGTCCTGGCACTCTCCCGCGCGTACGGGGTGGCCCGCTCGGCCGCCGTGCCGCGGCTGCTCCCGGAGGGCATCGGGCTGTCCCAGGCCGGGGCCCGGGCCAGCGTCTACGGCACGGTCGCCGGGGCCCTGGTCGCCCCGATCGGCCTGGCCGCCTTCTGGTTCGGGCCGCAGTGGCCGCTACGGGTCGCCTCGGTGATCTTCCTGGTCGGCATGGTCATCTCGCTGCGCCTGCCACCGAAGGCGGATTCGGAGCCGCCGGAGCGGGTGCCGCGCCCGCTGCGGGCGCTGGGGCGGCGTACCGGGGATCGGCCGTTGGGCCGGGGCCGTCCGCACGGCCGGCTCGTGATCGCCACCCTCGTCGGCGCCGCCACCTTGCGCGCCGTCTACGGCTTCCTCCTGCTCTTCCTCGCCTTCGCGATCAAGGCCGGTGACCTCACCACCACCTTCTTCGGCCGGACCCTCAGCGACGAGGCGGCCCTGGGCCTGGTCGGCGGCGCCCTGGCGGTCGGCAGCTTCCTCGCCACCGCGATCGGCACCCGGCTGCGCATCCACCGGCCGACGGCACTCCAGTCCAGCGGGATGGTCGTGGTCGCCGGCGTGGCCGTCCTCGCCGCGCTGAAGTTCTCGCTCCCGATGGTCGCGCTGCTCTGCCTGGTCGCCGCCCTGATGAGCGGCATCGCGAAACTCGCGGTCGACGCGTCGATCCAGGAACGCATCCCGGAGCGGCTGCGGGCCAGTTCGTTCGCCCACTCGGAGACCGTCCTGATGCTCGCGTTCGTGGCCGGCGGCGGCCTGGGGCTCGTCCCGTTCGACGGTCGGCTCGGCATCGCGGTCGCCGCGGGCGTGGCGGCGCTCGCCACCGCGCGCGGCGTCGTGGTCGCGGGCCGGCTGCGCGCCGAGAAGCTGGCCGGCCGGCCGCTCGCCGACGACGAGCTCACCGAGGACGAGTCGGCCCCCGACGAGCCCGGGCACCTGGGCCGCACCGTCGAGGACGCCACCCCCACCTCCCCCGCTCCCACCCGGAGCGGGCCGGTGGACGACGACGGTCTGGCCCCACCGGGCTACCACATCTACCGCCCGTCGTCGGCGGTCGCCGGCCCGGGCGGCACCGACGAGGAGACCCGCCGGGAGCCCCGGGGGCCGCTCACGTGACGCGTCTGCTGGTGGTCACGGCGGTGCCCGCGGAGGCCGACGCGGTCCGGGCCGGCCTCGCCGCGGTTCTCTCCACCCCGCCCGCCGGGTCGGGCCCGGGCACCGCGGGTGCCCCGGATCAGGTTCCGACCGTGGCGTCGGTCGGTGTCGGTCCGGCGGTCGCGGCTGCCGCCACGGCCCGGCTGCTGGCACTGGCGGAGGCCGCCGGGCAGCCGTACGCGGCGGTCGTCAGCGCCGGCGTCGCGGGCGGCTTCCCCGGCAAGGTCGCGGTCGGCGGTGCGGTCGTCGGCACCAGCGCGATCGCCGCCGACCTGGGCGCCGATTCCCCGGCGGGTTTCATCCCGGTCGACCAGCTCGGCATGCCGGCGGAGCTGCTCGGCGGCGGCACCACCGTCACCGCCGACCCGGCGCTGGTGGCCGCCCTCCGGACCGCCCTCCCGGCCGCCGCCGTGGGCCCGGTGCTGACCGTCAGCACGGTCACCGGCACCGCCGCCAGCACCGACGCGCTACGCCGCCGGCATCCCGACGCCGTGGCCGAGGCCATGGAGGGGTACGGGGTTGCCGTCGCCGCCGCGCACGCCGACCTGCCCTTCGTGGAGCTGCGTACGGTCTCCAACCCGGTCGGCCCGCGCGAACGCGACGCCTGGCGCCTGCGCGAGGCGCTCGCCGCCCTCACCGAGGCCGCCCCGGCCCTCCTGGCCCTGGCCGCTCAGTAGGCAACGGGCGGGCGATCCAACCGCAACGTCCACGCTCGCCTCTCGGCCCGGTACCCACAGGCGAACAGCAGACGGGACTCGGCAACGTCGGCGAGCGCCCACGACGTCCTGACTCCCGCCCGGTCCATCTCCTCCACGAGGCGCTCGACCAGGCGCCGGCCCACGCCCAGGCGCCGGTACCAGGCGGCTACCAGCACCCCATCCAGCACGACTTCCCGCTCGCCACGCGGCTCGTCACCGTTACGGAGGTGCGGGCTGCGCTCGTGGGCGCGTAGTTCACCGATCAGCTCGCCGTCCGGCAGTTCGGCGACGAACCGCCACGAGGTCTCCGGCAGCCCGGCACCGGTCACGCGCCGCACCCGGAAGGTCCGGCGGATCTCCTCGGCCCGCCGACGTTGGTCCCGGTATTGGCGGTTCACCTCGTACGCGAACGCCGGAACCTTGAGCGGGTACCGCTCCGGCGGCAGCCGGTACCACTCCGCCCACCAGGCACCCGGCCAGTCTCTCGGCTCGCGGACCTCCCAGGCGTCAAGGTGCGCCGGGTAGCGACGCCCCGCCTCGTCCGTCCACTCGTCGTGCGGCACCGGCGGTGGAGGCACCACATGCGCCGCGGAGCCCGGCAGCCCTGCGACCACCACGCCGCCGGCCGCCCGCACCAACCGCTCCACCGTCCGGAACCGTGGATTCGTCGTACGCTCCGCCTCGATGCGCGCCAGGGTCGCCTGCGGCACGCCGGACTTCTCCGCCAGCTCCCGCTGGCTCAGATCTGCCGCGCGACGAAGCGCTCGGAGCAGGGCACCGAGTTTCACCACATCCGTCGACCCACCGCCTGGCCCGCCACCATCTGGCCCGCCACCATCTGGCCCGCCACCATCTGGCCCGCCACCGCCTGGCCCGCCGCCACCTGGCAGCTCGTTCCCCGTCGATCCGTCCACGACCTCATGCTCCCCACGTATCCCCAGCTGTTTCAACAGGCACCCGCTGCTTGTGGAAAACCTGTGGAAAACCGGGCCGACCTGCCAGCGATACGCGGTCTGGCGTCCTTTGGAGCTGATTCGTTCACGTCATCGCGCCGCCCGGTCCAGGCTGGCGTGGTCCGACCTGCGGAAGCCGGCGATTCTGCCGCCTGCTTGTCCGGCGACCCGACCGCACCTCCGAGCCGAAGCCCCCCGCCCCGGCCCCACCCCCGGCCCGGCCCGGCCCCGGCCCCGGCTCCACCCTCGGCCCCACCCCCACCCTCGGCCCCACCCCCACCCTCGGCCCCACCCCCACCCTCGGCCCCACCCCCACCCTCGGCCTCGGCCTCGGCCCCGGCACCGGCCCCGGCACCGGCACCGGCACCGGCACCGGCACCGGCGAACGCGATCGCACCCCAAGCCGAAGCCCTCCGGGGCGGAGCCGTCCCCCGCACTGGCTCCGGTGACGCCACCCCGCCCCGAGGCGGAGCCGCCCCCCGTCCCGGCTCTGGCGACCCGCCACGTCGCCGCCGCCCAGGTGGCCGCGGCCGCCGCCGACGGACGCGAGTGTGACCCCTGATGCATCCACGACATCAGCTCCAAAGGACGCCAGACCGCGTCTCGCTACCCGGCGGCTCGACGCCACCTGGCGAGCTACTGGACCCGCTCGCCGACCGGCTCTACATCCGCTGCAAGCCGGGGACAGGCAGCGACGAATCTCTCCGCCGAGCACCGGCACCGGCAGCACCGGCAGCACCGGCAGCACCGGCCAGGATGCGGGCCGGGGGCGGGGCTACGGTGGGGGCGTGGCGCTCTCGCTGGCGATCTCGCCCTGCCCCAACGACACGTTCGTCTTCCACGCTCTCGTGCACGGGCAGGTGCCGGGGGCACCGCCGGTCGAGGTGACCTACGCGGACGTGGACGTCACCAACACCGCCGCCGAACGCGGGGCGTTCGACCTGGTCAAGGTGAGCTACGCGGCGCTGCCGTGGCTGCTCGACGACTACCACCTGCTGCCCTGCGGCGGCGCGCTCGGCCGGGGCTGCGGCCCGCTGGTGCTGACCCGACCCGACCGCGCCCCCGCCAGCCGAGCCGCCCGCGCCAGCCACGCCAGCCTCGCGGACCTGACCGGCGCCACGGTGGCCGTGCCGGGGGACCGGACCACGGCGTACCTGCTGTTCCGGCTGTGGTCGGCCGGCCGGCCGCCGGCCCGGATCGAGGTGGTGCCGTTCCACGAGATCATGCCGGGGGTCGCGGCCGGACGGTACGACGCCGGCCTGGTGATCCACGAGGCGCGGTTCACCTATCCGCGACACGGTCTGACCGCCCTGGTCGACCTCGGTGAGTGGTGGGAGGCCGACACCGGCCTCCCGATCCCGCTCGGCGCGATCCTGGCCCGGCGCGGCACGGTGGACCCGGCGGCCGCCGCGGAGTGGATCCGGGAGTCGGTCCGCCGGGCCTGGGCGGACCCGGCGGCCAGCCGGGAGTACGTGCTGACGCACGCGCAGGAGATGGAGCCCGACGTGGTGGACCGGCACATCGGCCTCTACGTCAACGAGTTCACCGCCGACCTGGGTGAGGCCGGGTTCGCCGCCGTCGAGGCGCTGCTCGGCCGGGCCGCCGACGCCGGGCTGGTGCCTCAGACCTCCAGCTCGCGGGCGACCGCGTGGACCAGCTGAGCGATCTTCTGCGCGGTCTTCCGGTCCGGGAAGCGGCCCCGGCGCAGGTCCGGCTGGACCTTCGCCTCGAGCACCTTGATCATGTCTTCGACGAGGCCGTGCAGCTCCTCGGCCGGCCGGCGGCGCAGCTCCGCCACCGAGGGCGGGGCCTCCAGCAGCTTGACCCCCATCGCCTGGGCGCCCCGACGGCTGTCGACCACACTGAAGTCGATCCGCTGACCGCCCTTGAGGTCGGTGACACCCGCCGGTAGCGCGGCCTTGGGCAGGAACACGTCGCCACCCTCGTCACTGGTGACGAACCCGTATCCCTTGGTCGCGTCGTACCACTTCACTCGGCCCGTCGGCACCTGAGAACCTCTGCTTCGCTCAAGACGTCTACTGCCTCAAGGCTAGCCGGATCATGCGGTCCAGCGCCGCCGGGAATCCGGTGAGATCATCCAGTACCAGATCGGCGCCGGCCGCACGCAGCTCGTCGGCGGTGCAGGGACCGGTGGCCACCGCGATCCCGGGCACCCCGGCGGTCCGGGCGGCCACCATGTCCGCCACGTGGTCGCCGACGTAGTGGGTGGCGCCGTGCTCCCGCAGGGCGGTCGCCTTCTCCTCGGCGAACAGGTCACCGGCCACCTCGTCGACCAGCAGGCCCAGGTGGTCCAGATGCAGCCGGGCCAGGCGGCCCAGCTTCGACGTGACGACGAGCACCCGACCCCCGCGGGCGCGGACCGCCTCGATCGCCGCCCGCGCGCCGGGCAGCGGGACGGTCGGTGTGATCGCGTACGCCGGGTAGAGCTCGCGGTAGGTGCGGACCGCGTCCTCGACCTGCTCCGGCGGGAACCACCGGGCGATCTCGGTCCGCAGCGGCGGCCCGAGCCGGGACACGGCCGCGTCGGCGTCCACGTGCACGCCGGTCCGGGCGGTCAGCGCCCGGTACGCGGCGGCGATCCCGGGGCGGGAGTCGACCAGGGTCATGTCGAGGTCGAAACCGACCGTCGGCGGCGAAGGCATGCCGCAGACCGTACCCGTCCCCGCCGGGCGAGCCGGACGTCCGGCGGGCGGGAGGGCCTCCGGCCGGGCTAGCGTGGAACGACGATGAGCACCTCACTCGCCGACCACCTGCGCGCGCTGCCCGACGAGTCACTCGCGGCCCTGCTCCAGCAGCGGCCCGACCTCGTCGTGCCCGTGCCGGCCGACATCGCCGCGCTCGCCATCCGCGCCCAGTCCCGGGTGTCGGTGGCCCGCGCCCTGGACGGCCTGGACCAGTTCACGCTCCAGATCCTGGACGCCGCCCGCCTCACCCGGGAGCCGTCGGACGGCACCACCAGCGTCGACGCCGTACTCGCCATGGCGACCGCCGGGGCGCAGCCGCCCGCCCCGGCCACCGTACGGGCGGCGGTGGAGCGGCTCCGGTCCCTCCTGCTGCTGTACGGCCCCGACGACCGGCTCCACCTGGTCGGTGGCGTCGACGAGATCTCCCCGTACCCGGCGGGGCTGGGCCGGCCGGCCGCGGAGCTGGACCTGCGGACGGCGGCGCTCTGCGCGGACCCGGCGAAGCTGCGGCGCACGCTGCTGGCGGCACCGCCCTCGGCGCGGGCGATCCTGGACCGGCTGGCCGCCGGGCCGCCGGTCGGGAGCGTGCCGCCGGGCGCCCTGCAGGCCCCACCGGTCGGCGCGGAGGACGACCTGCCGCCCGACCTGACGAACGGCGGGGCGCCGACCGGCTCACCGGTGCGCTGGCTGGTCGACCACCGGCTGCTGGTGCCCGTCACGACCGGCCGGAGCGGCGGGCCCGGCACGGTGGAGCTGCCCCGGGAGATCGGGCTGCTGCTGCGCCGGGACACCGGCCCGCTCGGCCCGCTGCGCACCAGCCCGCCGCCGGTGTCGGCCGCGCCCCGCGAGCCCAAGGCCGTCGACTCGGCCGGGGCCGGGCAGACCATGGAGGTGGTACGCCAGACGGAGTCGCTGCTCGAACAGCTCGCCGCCGAGCCCGCCCCGGTCCTGCGCTCCGGTGGCCTCGGTGTCCGCGACCTGCGCCGGTTGGCTCGTGCCGTCGGGCTGGACGAGTCGAAGGCCGCCCTGCTGCTGGAGGCGTCGTACGCGGCGGGGCTGACCGGCGAGCTGGAGCTGCCCGGGGCGGTGACCACCCGGCACGGCGCCGACCAGCAGGTGGTGCCGAGCGCCGGGTTCGAGGTGTGGCGGGCCGGGTCGTTGGCCCAGCGGTGGGAGCAGCTGGCCCGGGCGTGGCTGACGATGACCCGGCAGCCGGGGCTGGTCGGTCAACGCGACGACCGGGACCGGCCGATCACGGTGCTCTCCCCGGAGGCGGAGCGGGCCGGGGCGCCAACCGTCCGGCGGGCGGTGCTCCAGGTCCTCGCGGATCTGGAGCCGGCCACCGCGCCCACCCCGGAGGAGGTGTTGGCCCTGCTCGACTGGCGGGCGCCGCGGCGCAGCCGGGGACGGGAGGCGGCGCACCGGGAGGTGCTGGCCGAGGCGGCCGCGCTGGGCGTGACCGGGCTGGGGGCGCTCACCTCGTACGGGCGGCTGCTGCTCGCCGACGTGACGTCGGGCGACGAGCGGGGCGCGGACGACCCGCTGGGGCTGCGGGCCGACGCCGAGGGCGAGCCGTCCACAGCGGTCCGCGCCCTGGACGCGCTGCTGCCCGCCCCCGTCGACCACTTCCTCGTCCAGGCCGACCTGACCGTCGTGGTGCCCGGTCCGCCCGACCCGACGCTCGCGGCGGAACTCGACGTGGTGGCCGAGCACGAGTCGGCCGGCGGCGCCAGCGTGCACCGGGTCACCCCGGCGAGCGTGCGCCGGGCGCTGGACGCCGGTTACTCCGCCGACGACCTGCACGGGCTGTTCCGGCGGCGCTCCCGCACCCCGGTGCCGCAGGGGCTCACGTACCTGGTGGACGACATCGCCCGCCGGCACGGCGGCCTGCGGGTGGGCTCGGCGGGGGCGTACGTGCGCAGCGACGACGAGGCGCTGCTCACCGAGGTGGTGGCGGACCGGCGGCTGGAGGCGTTGGCGCTGCGCCGGCTCGCGCCGACCGTGCTGGCCACCCCGTACCAGGTGGGCCGGATGCTCACGATGTTGCGTGAGGCGGGGTACGCGCCGGTGCCGGAGGACGCCACCGGGGCGGCGGTGCTCACCCGGCCCAAGGCTCGCCGGGCTCCGGCGCGCGTGTCGGTCGCCGCGCGGACCGTCGACCCGCTCACCGCCCCGAAGTTGCCGATGCCCCGCCTGCTCGGCGTGGTCGAGCAGATCCGGCGTGGCGACGCCGCCGCCCGGGCGGCCCGGCGGGCACCGGCGGTGGTGCGCGGTCAGGTCCCCACCGGCCCGGTGCCGGTGCACAGCCACAGCGACGCGCTGGCGGTCCTGCAGCAGGCGGTACGGGACAAGGCGCTGGTCTGGGTGGGGTACGTCGACGCGCACGGGGCGACCGCGTCGCGGCTGGTGCGGCCGGTGTCGATCGGGGCGGGCTACCTGCGGGCCGAGGACGAGCGGACGGAGATGCTGCACACGTTCGCCCTGCACCGGATCACGGCGGCGGTCTTGGAGGACTGACCGCGGCCGGGCGCGGGGCGGCGTCGGGTCAGCGCCGGCCGCGGCGGACCGTGCCGACGACCGCGATCAGCAGGAGCAGGCCGAACGCCGTGCCGGCGGTCTCACCGACCGAGGCGACGAAGCCCTGGCGCTGCACCAGCCAGCCGAAGAGAAACCAGCCGAAGAGAAGCACCCCGGCGGCCGCGTACGCGACCACGGTGGCGGTGGTGACGGCGGTGGGTGACTCGGTCGGCTCGGCCCGCTGTTCACGGATCGCATCCCGCTCAACCGTCATTGCGCCTCCCCGCGTGTCCCACCCTGCCGTCCAGCGTGACACCGCCGGAGCGGAAGCGACAGGGGTTATGTCCCCGGCCGCACGGGGTGTGCGATCAGTCGCCGGCGATCCGGCGGTCCCTGCGGTATCGCTGACGCGAGAGCAGGTATGCCGACACGGGCGTGAAATAGGACTTGAGGAGGGACGACAGGAGCCAGTACATGCGTACGATCGTGTAGACCAGTTCGGGAATGATCAGGGCCTCGACCAGCATCGCCTTCCAGCCGAGGTTGCGTACCATCACCGCGGGGTAGATGACCCAGAACGCGAACAGCAACCAGAAGATGGGCTGTTGCGCGAAGCCGTTCGCGACGGCGGCGGCCAGTTGGGTGGCCCCCCAGCCGATGAGGTACACGACGCCCAGCAACCCGAGGATCATCGTCGCGATCGAGTGCCAGGTGAACTTGGTCCAGCCACGGGCGCGCAGGGCATCCACAGTGCCGCGAACCCAGCGCTGACGTTTGCTGCAGCAGCTCACGAAGCGTGGGCATGAGATCGGTGTAGGCGATGCACAGCTGGTTCGCGGTCACCTTCCAGCCGCATTCCTTGAGCGTCAGCGTCGTCTCGTAGTCCTCGACGAGGTTGCGGTGGTCCTCCCAGAACACCGCGCCGCGCTTGTCGATGACCGATTGCAGCGCCACGCCCCGGTAGAACGACCCGGCTCCCGACATGGTGCCAGGGGTTGCGCCACAGCCCGGTGCGGCCCAGACAGACGGCGCTGACGCCGCCGATCTTGGGATCCGCGGTGATGACGTTGCGGGCCCGTTCGATGAACTTGTGGTGCAGTTCCGTGTCGGCGTCCATCACCAGGACGTGCTGCACCGGGTCCAGCCGCCCGCCCACCCGCTTGCTCAACCAGGCGAGGCCGTAGTTGAGCGCGCGCCGTTGACGGCTTCTACAAGAACGGAATCAACTACATCAACACGACAAGCCGCCAGTAGGGGACGGGCCAGCCCGACCTGGCTCGGCGATCCCCGATCCGTCCTCGCGTGTCACCCGGAACGGCTGCCGACCAGCACCACGCGGCTGCCGACCCGGCCCAGCTCCCAGTAGCGGACGGCGTCGGAGTGCAGCAGGTTGACGCATCCGTGCGAGCCGATCGACCCGTCGTGCAGGTAGGTCGTGGTCTCGTGGAAGCCCATGCCGCGGGTGAAGTGCTGCCAGTACGGCAGCCACACCTCGTACGGGTTGGACCACTCCTTCACGTTGCGGCGGTCGATGGTGAACGTGCCGGCCGGGGTGCGGAAGCCGGCCATGCCGGTGCGGGTCACCGTCGGCTTGACGATCACTCGGCCGTCGCGCTTCACCCACGTGGTCTGCCGGGTCAGGTCGACGCAGAAGGTGAGCCCGGGGCGGTCGCCGCACACGTCGGTGTCGGTGGTGGCGAGCCGCTTCGCCACGTCGTACGTGGTGGGGCCGGCCCGGCCGTGGGCGGGGCGGATGTCGTACCTGCGCTGGAAGCGTTTGATGGCGGCGCAGTCGGCGGCGGACTGGCGGCCGTCCACGGTCACCGTGCCGAAGCCGCCCAGCCGGGTGAGGTACGTCTCGACCTGGCGCTGGTGCTCGCCCTGCGGGCAGCCGGCGGGTGACGGCGAACCGCTCGGCCGGGGTGCGGTGCGGCTGGGTTTCGGCTCGGCGGTCGGGCTCGACCGGGCGGTCGTCGGCTTCGGCGACGACGTCGCCGGTGCGGGCCGGTCCGGCCCGGGCGTGCCGCTCGCCCCCGTTGACTGCTCCGCCGCTCCGACCGGCACGGGCCCTCCGCCCCCACCGCCCTCGGCCTGCGGATCGAACGCGCACGCACCGGCGCCGACCAGCGTGACAACCGCCACGGCGAGGAGCCGGGTGGCGAGCCGGGTCCTGATCATGGCGCCTCCCCTGGGACGGTCGTCTGCCCTACAGACGTACGGCATGGGCGCAACGGTTGCACCCGGTGCACGTTTTCCTGACGTCCGGTGAGCGCGTGCAACACTGGATGGTCGGCCCGCGGCAGGTCACGTCCGCACCCGGCGGCCGACGACCCGAGATCGAGGAGAGGCGCTTCCCGTGAGTGGTGGACCCCTGATCGTGCAGTCGGACAAGACCCTGCTGCTGGAGATCGACCACCCCGACGCGCAGGCCTGCCGGATGGCGATCGCCCCGTTCGCCGAGCTGGAGCGCTCCCCCGAGCACGTCCACACGTACCGGCTGACGCCGCTGGGCCTGTGGAACGCGCGGGCCGCCGGCCACGACGCCGAGGCCGTGGTCGACGCGCTGATCAAGTACAGCCGCTACCCGGTGCCGCACGCGCTGCTGGTCGACGTGGCGGAGACGATGGACCGGTACGGCCGGCTCCAGCTCGCCAACGACCCGGCCCACGGTCTGGTCCTGCGGGCGCTGGACCGGGTGGTCCTGGTCGAGGTCGCCAAGAGCAAGAAGCTCGCCGGCATGCTCGGCAACAAGATCGACGACGACACGATCGCCGTGCACCCGTCCGAGCGGGGCCGGCTCAAGCAGGCGCTGCTCAAGCTGGGCTGGCCGGCGGAGGACCTGGCCGGTTACGTCGACGGCGAGGCCCACCCGATCGAGCTGGCGGAGGCCGGCAAGGACGGCCGGAAGCCGTGGACGCTGCGGTCGTACCAGCGGGAGGCGGTGGAGGCGTTCTGGGCCGGCGGTTCGGGCGTCGTGGTGCTGCCCTGCGGGGCGGGCAAGACGCTGGTCGGCGCGGCGGCGATGGCCGAGGCGAAGGCGACCACGCTGATCCTGGTCACCAACACGGTCGCCGGGCGGCAGTGGAAGCGGGAGCTGATCGCCCGCACGTCGCTGACCGAGGAGGAGATCGGCGAGTACTCGGGTGAGCGCAAGGAGATCCGCCCGGTCACCATCGCCACGTACCAGGTGCTCACCTCGCGGCGCGGCGGCGCGTTCACCCACCTGGACCTGTTCGGGGCCCGCGACTGGGGCCTGGTCGTCTACGACGAGGTGCACCTGCTGCCCGCGCCGATCTTCCGCTTCACGGCGGACCTCCAGGCCCGCCGCCGGCTGGGCCTCACGGCGACTCTGGTACGCGAGGACGGCCGGGAGGGCGACGTGTTCAGCCTGATCGGCCCCAAGCGGTACGACGCGCCGTGGAAGGACATCGAGGCGCAGGGCTGGATCGCCCCGGCCGAGTGCACCGAGGTGCGGGTGACGCTGACCGACGCGGAGCGGATGGCGTACGCGACCGCGGAGGCCGAGGAGCGCTACCGGATGGCGGCGACGGCGCGCACGAAGCTACCGGTGGTTCGCGCGCTGGTGGAGCGGCACCCGGGCGAGCAGACGCTGGTGATCGGCGCGTACATCGACCAGCTGCACCAGCTCGGCGAGTACCTGGACGCGCCGATCGTGCAGGGGTCGACCACGAACAAGGAGCGCGAGCGGCTGTTCGACGCCTTCCGGTCGGGTGAGCTGCGCACCCTGGTCATCTCGAAGGTCGGGAACTTCTCCATCGACCTGCCGGAGGCGGCGGTGGCGATCCAGGTGTCCGGCACCTTCGGGTCACGGCAGGAGGAGGCGCAGCGCCTCGGCCGGGTGCTCCGCCCGAAGGCCGACGGCCGGCAGGCGCACTTCTACACGGTGGTCGCCCGGGACACGATCGACACCGAGTACGCGGCGCACCGGCAGCGCTTCCTCGCCGAGCAGGGGTACGCGTACACCATCGTCGACGCCGACGACGTCCTCGGCCCGAAACTGCCATCGGTCGACTGACCAGGATCGACCAACTCGACTTACCGGAAGTCGGGCCGTTCGAGCTGGTCGGACACCCCGACTTCCGGGAAGCCGAGTCGATCACTGTGCGGGAGCAATAGACCGCCGGTCCGAGCGTTTCTCGCGGTCGCTTTGGAGCTGATGTCGTGAATGACTCAGTCGTCAGCGCATTCCCGATTCGGCAACGAACTGCAGCACGGGCGCCTCTGCATGCATAATGAATGCATGGTTGCTATCCAGATCCGCGACGTGCCGGAGGAAGTGCGGGATGCCTTGGCAGCCCAGGCAAAGGCGCGCGGACAGTCACTTCAGGCGTACCTGTTGGAGTTGGTGGAGACGCAGGCTCGACGTCTCCGCAACACGGCGGCCCTTGATCGCTTCGGCGGCCGCTCGGACGGTGCGCGTTCCCTGCCTGGAGAGAGTGCCGCTGAGCTGACCGAGCAGCGGGAGCAGCGGGGGCCGTGGGGAGATGCGGCGTGATCGTGGTTGACGCGTCAGCACTTGCCGACGCTCTCGTCGACGACGGCCCCATCGGCGACGCGGCGCGGGCGGCGCTGACCGGAGATCCGCACTGGGCTGCCCCCGCCCACCTCCTGGTCGAGGTCATGTCCGTGATCAGGGGCAAGGTGCTCGGCAACAAGCTCGGCCTTGCCCGGGCGCAGGAAGCGATCGAAACACTCCCGTCGCTGGTCATCGACGAGGTCAGCACCTCGATGCTGCTCGATCGGATGTGGCAATTGCGCGGCAACCTGTCGGCCTACGACGCGGCGTATGTCGCGGTTGCGGAACTGATGGCCTGCCCACTCGTGACCGGTGATGGTCGCCTCGCCAAAGCCAGCGGCGTCCGTTGTGAGATCCAGCTGACCGCGGCCTAACCTCGATGCCGGCGACGTGGCGGCATCCGGGTAGCTCCGAAACCCCGATGCCCCCGGCATGGAGTTGATCAGGTGGGCAGGACCGGCGCCAGCAGGTCCAACAGGGCGTCGTGGTGGCGGCCGGTACTGAGCAGCGCGGTTCCGTCCCCGGCGAGCAGCGGGCGACCGCGAAGATCGGTCGCCCTCCCGCCGGCCTCCTGGACGATCAGCGGTAGCGGTGCGAGGTCTTCGTACCCCATTTCCGGGCCGGCGATCACGATCGCATCCACCAGTCCGGTGAGCAGACCCCCGATCCCGCCCAGATGACCGGTGATCCGCGTGTGCTGATGCAGCGCGAGTAACACGTCAGCGGGCCAGCCGGCCGGGTTGACCAGCTCCACTCGGGTGGCGGCCAGGTCCGGGGTATCCCGCAGCACCGGCTCCAGATCCCTGCCGTCGGTGCGGACACGGCAACCGCAGCCGCGCGCCGCGTAGATCAACTGCCGGGCGACGGGCTGGTTGATCACGGCGAGAGCGGGGCCATGCTCGTCCTCAAGGGCAAGGTTGGTGCCGAAGACGGGGATGCGGTACGCGAAGTACTTCGTGCCGTCGATCGGGTCGATGATCCATCGCCGGCCGGAGCTGCCAACCGTGTCCCCGGTCTCCTCGCCGTACACGCCGTCAGCCGGAAACCGCTCCGCCAGCTCGGTACGGATCAGCGCCTCGACGGCAACGTCGGCATCGGTGACCTCGGTTCCGTCCGCCTTGAGCGTCATCGCGAAGTCAGCCGCGAAGAACCGCTCGGCGGCCAGTCTCCCTGCTCGCTCGGCCAGCCCGACCGCGAAGTCCAGCAGCTCTCGATCGGGCGGGGGCGCGTTGATTCCCGGGCCCACCCTCGTCGACCGAGTCAGCGCTGCCTCGAATCCGCGACGAAGACGCCGCGCCCCGGTCGGCCGACCAACACACCCTGCCCCCGCAGCCTCGCCACCGCACGGTGGATGGTCGACACCGACACGTCGTAGTGGTCAGACAGCTCCTGTGTGGATGGAATCTGCGACCCGGGCTGAAACTCGCCCACCTCGATCCGCCTCAGCAGATCCTCGATCAACTCGTCCATGGTCGGCGGAATCGGCACGTGAAGGCCCCTTGCAGTCGGTTGGCCCTCCCAGTATCGAGCACCAGGTGAAAGAGCGGCAACAACTGAAAGAGGTGCAGCAGGCAGGCAGGCGCTAGCCAGATTCGACAGGTAAGAGAGCGTTGACAGAGGTGAGAGGTATCGGTAGCGTCGCTCTCGGTGATGCGGTTCCGCTGCGGTCGGTTGGCGCCTCTCGTACCGGTCTCGCATCGCCGCCGAGACCTCACCCTCCGCGCTCCCCCGGCGCGGCCCTGCCGTCGTACCGCCGATCGAGGCTGCGGTGGCAGGGCGGGGCGGTCTCCGCCGTCCCGACCGGCGGAGACCGCCCCCTCCACTCTGGCCCGATCCGACGAAGGGCGGCGACCGTGCGCAACCTGATCCGCCGGCTGACGTGCCGACGCGTGGAACCACGTCCGGCAGCAGTCCGCCCACTCCAGCGACTACGGCCCTGGCAGATCCGCGAGCGGTGCTTCAACGTACGCCGGCGCGGCCTCGATCCGGTCGAGATCCGCGCCTTCCTGCACCAGGTGGCCGACGAACTCACCGTCGCCCAGGCCGCCCTGGTCGCGGTGCAGGAGGAGAACGTACGGATCAAGAACGCGCTGCGTGCGTGGCAGAGCGCCCAGTCGGCCAACCACCGCCACCGATGACCGACCGTTGGGTGATCCACCTGCCGGTCACCGCGCCCGATCTGCACCGCGCGCGGATCTTCGCCCGTACCGCCGCCCGGGTGCTGGCCCGGCTCAGCGCCCGCGTCGAGCCGGGTGGGGTGACCGTGTCGGCCGAGGACCAGCAGTGCGTACGCCACTGGGTCTTCTGCGACCGGCCACTGCCCGGCGGCGCGCGGTGTGCGCTGCCAGCCGACCACCTGCCGCCGTGCTCGCGTCGGCTACCGCCGCGCGTCGGCTGAGCCGGGGAGCCGGCCCGGCGACGACGGCAGGCTCGGGCACATTTGATCGACTCGACATCACTGGAGTCGGGGCATCCACGGAGCGTTTTCAGCCCGACTTCAATGATGTCGAGTCGATCTACCTCCGATGCGGGATGGGCGGGCCGCTCGTGCGGCCCGCCCATCCGATACGTGCCGGTCAGTTCTTGGTGCCACCCGAGCGGAACGCCACCCAGGCGTCGCTCATCCGGTCCGCCTGGCCCGGGGTGAACATGTTCATGCAGGAGTCCTGCGTGTAGTCCATGAAGTTGTGGATCGGGTCCAGCCCGGGTGCGGCGCAGGTGTCCGCGCCGACCGGGCAGTTGAACTGCGGGTGCGCCTCGCGCGGCGTGTCCGCCACGAAGTCGCCGGAGGCGGAGCAGCCGTGCGCGAAGGTGTGCTCCAGCATCAGCCAGTGCCCCACCTCGTGGGTCAGCGTGTCACCCAGCGCATACTTGCCGGCCGTGCCGCCCGGCATCGACTCGTCCAGGATCACGACGCCGTCGATGTAGTCCCGGCCGTTGTTGTAGCCCTTCGGGAAGTACGCCCAGCCGAGCAGGCCGCCGCCGATGTTCGCCGCGTATACGTTGAGGGTGCGGGCGTCACCCGTGTACAGCGCCTTCTTCATGTCCCGCTCGTTCTTGCCGGGCACGACCGTGTACCAGTCGCTGTTCACCACCCAGTTCGTGTCGACGAGGTCGAACCGGAACGGCGTGTCGGAGGCGTCCGGCGCCGTGCTGCCCGAGAAGGAGTCGTTGAGCACCTCCATCTGGTCCGCGATCATGGTGTTCCAACGCGCCGTCTCAGTTGCGGTGAGCGGGTGGTCGGAGATCATGTGGAAGACCGTGGGGACGGTGACGCTGCCGTTGGCCAGCCGCGGCGAGTCCTTGATCACGCCGTAGGCGTTCGCCTCGTTCTTCGAGTACAGCTCCGGCTCTTTGACGGTGGCGCCCTCGGCAACCCGCGCCGCGCTGTGGCCGTGGTCATCCGGCTCGCAGGCCTCGACACCCGGGGAGGCGGTCGTCGGCGCTGCCGAGGCCACCGCGCCGGAGGCGCCGCCGCCCGCCAGGAACGTGACGGCGGTGGCGGCGAGGACCGCCGCTCGGAAAGTTGGTCTCCTGTGCATCGTTGCACCTTTCAGGGGATGGAACCGGTGCGGACCGACGCGGGGTTGCCATGACCAGGTCGATGACGTCGTCGTTCCGGTATGAGAACACGCGGTTGCCGTCCGGCAACAGACCCTGAGCAGACGAAACGCCGGACCGGACGCTGCCGGGGAGCAGCCCGGCCGCGCATGGCCGCCGCCTCCCGGGGTACGCGAGCGGAGATACCGGAATCGACATCTCCGATCTGGCGTACGCGGGAGGAGAGCATCCGATGAAGGACAGACTCATCAAGGGGCTGAAGAAGAGCACGGGTGCACTCATGGTGCGCCGCCGGCGCAGGGATGCCCTGGTCGCCAAGCCGAGCCGCTCCAAGCGGCCGGGCCGGCTCTTCCAGTGAGCCCGTCAGAGCAGCCGCGTGACGCCCTCGGCTGTGACCAGGGCGTCCCGGCGGGCCGCATCGAGATTGGCGCAGAGCACCACCGAGGCGCCGGCTGACAGCGGGGCGAGCAGCCACTTCAGCGGCTGCTCGTGCTCGGCCACGTCCACCAGCAGCCGGTCGCCGGCCCGCAGGTCGAGTTGGTCGGCCACCGCCTCCGCGATCGCACCCCACTCCCCGTAGCTGGTGCCGTCCGCGCTGGCCGGATCCGACGCGCGGATCGTCGCGTGGTCGGGCGGGGCGTCCGGGTGCCGCAGCACCTCGACGGACCAGTCGAGCCAGCCGGCGGGCACCTCGGCCAACGGTCCGGGACCCACCACGTACCGGTGCAGACCCTCCGGTACGTCCTCCAGCCAGTCGTCGAGCCGTTCCGGCGTGACGAAGACCGCGTCGTACGGCCGGTCGGCGCCCGGTTCGAGCACCGGCAGCCCGGCGGTGGCCCGCGGCCGGAACGACACCGCCATCCCGACCGCCCACGCGCCCAGGAGCACGGCGGCGGTACGCCAGTGCGGCGGCAGCAGCACCGCGACCCGGCTGCCCGGGGCCAGCCCGCACCCGTCCCGCAGCAGGCCGGCCGACCGGGCCGCCCACCGACCCAGCTCCGGCGCGGTCAGGTCGACACGCTCACCGGTCGCGCCGTCGAGCCAGGTGAGCAGCGCGGGTTCGCGGATCGCGCCCACGGTCCCGGTACTCGCGTCCGGCATCGTCGCGTCGACCCGTGCCATCGCACACCTTCCCTCCGACAGGCTCCGCCCCAGCCTACGGACCCACGTTGACGGCGGTTGCCAGACTCGTGGGCGGGTCGAGTGTCCGATGTCCACGGACCGGCCCGGCCGGGCGGGAGGGCTGCTGTCATGCGAGCTGGAGGATGGGTCGCGGCGGGAATCAGCGCGCTGCTGCTCGGCGCGGCGCTGGCCGTGCCGGGGCCGGCCGGAGCGGACCCGATCCCCGAGATCGACCCGATCGTCACCGCCACCGTCTGGGCGGACCAGCCGACCACCGCCGAGTACCCGGTGACCAACTCCTACACCGCGAACTCCACCGAGGGGGACGTGGTCGTCCGGCGTACGGGCACCGGGGCGTACACGGTGGTTCTGGAGGGCGCGGCGACGAGCGGCGGCGTCGCGCACGTGGTGGCGTACGGCGGCGGGCCGGCGCACTGCACGGTGGCCGGGTGGTACCGGACCCTGCTCGGTGGCGACGACCTGCTGATCCAGGTGCGCTGCTTCGCGGCGACCGGCGCGGCCGTCGACAGCCGCTTCGTGGCGACCTTCACCAACCGCCGGCAGATCCACCAGGGCCGGCTCGCCTGGTTCGTCACCGACCAGGCGGCGCCCAGCGGGCTGCGCACCCTGGCCAGCACCTACCGGTACGACTCCACGGGTGGGACGATCGCGTACGAGCGGCTGGCCACCGGTCACTACCGCTTCCGCATGAACCCCAACCCGGCCAGCGAGCACGGGCACCCGTACTTCCCGATGGCCCACGTCACCGCCCTCGGCACCGCCGCGGTGAACTGCCAGATCGCCTGGCCGGACTCCTGGGAGGTCCGCTGCGCCAACGCGGTCGGCACCCCGGTCGACGCCCGCTTCGCGGTCACCTACGGCGTCCGGGTCGACCTGCTCGGCCACTCGGCCGGCCCCCGCTTCGCGAGCGGCACGCTCTACGGCGAGTACGCGGGCGACGGGGTGCTCGGCGGCGACAGCTACAACTCGACCCTGGGCACGTACGGCGGCGCCGTGAAGACGCTGCTCGGCACCGGCCGCTACCAGGTGACGTTCCGGGGCACCGGGACGGCGTTCGGCACCGCCTTCGTCAACGCCCACGGGCCGTCCTCCCCCAGCCAGCCGAGCCGGGGGCACTGCGTCCTGGCCGGCTGGGGGCGTTCCGGCACGACGGACACGTCCGTCCGGGTCAACTGCTACGCCTGGCGGGGCGTGCCGGCCAACCTGAACGCCCGCGTCTCGTACACCACCTGGCCGGCAGTGTGACGTCGGCGGCGGGTGTTAAGAAGGGACCCTTCCTCTACCGGAGGCGTTAACAGGGGGCCCTTCCTTACACCGGGAGCTGGGGGCCGCCGGATAGGAGGGGGGTTAGGAGGTCGCCCTGCTTCTCCACCCGCTTGAGCACCTCGGTCGCCGTGTACGGCTTGGTCGACGGCCGCTTGCCGGCCGCGCCGGCGGAAACCTCCTCCCAGGTCAGCGGGGTGGACACCGACGGCACCGACTGGGCCCGCAGCGAGTACGGCGCGACCGTGGTCTTCGCCGCGTTGTTCTGGCTCCAGTCGATGAAGACCTTGCCTGGCCGCAGGTTCTTCGCCATCTTCGACACGATCAGCTTCGGGTGCGCCTTCTCCAGCTCCTGCGCGATGCGCTTGGCGTAGCCGGAGACGAGATCGGAGTCCTGGGTGCCGGCGATCGGGCAGCACAGCTGCATGCCCTTCTTGCCCGACGTCTTCGGGTACGACTCGATGCCGTCGTCGGCGAGCCGGTCGCGCATCAGCAACGCCACCTCGCAGCACTGCTTCAGCGCCGCCGGCGCGCCCGGGTCCAGGTCGACGACCATCATGTCCGGATGCTCGCCCACCTTCCACTGAGGGGTGTGCAGCTCCAGCGCGGCGAGGTTGGCGAGCCACACCAGGGTGGGCAGGTCGTCGGCGACCACGTAGTCGATCGTCTCCCGCCCCTTGCTGGACCCGGGCACGGGCAGCGTCTCGGTCCGCACCCAGCCGGGCGTGGCGGCCGGGGCGTTCTTCTCGAAGAAGGAGCCGCCGTCGACCCCGTTGGGGAAGCGGATCCGGGTGAGCGCCCGGTCCTCGAGGTGCGGGAGCAGCACGGGCGCGATCCGCGTGTAGTAGTCGATCACCTCGCCCTTGGTGAACCCGGCCGCCGGGTAGAGCACCTTGTCCAGGTTAGACAGCTCTAACGTGCGCCCCTCGACCTCGACGCGGAACCGCTCAGCCGGCATCCTCGACCTCCTCGGCGGGCTTGTCGGGCCGCAGCCGCAGCACCCGGGGGAAGCGCAGCCGCCCGTCCGGGGTGCGCTGGCCGTACTTCACCTCCACCACGACCCGGGGAGTTACCCAGATCGCGCCCCGGGCATCCTCGCGCGGCACGTCGCCCGCGAACGGCGACCCGCCGTCGCGCAGCGGCTCCAGTTCGCGCAGCAGCTCGCGCTCCAGGGCCGCGCCGATCCCGCCGCCGACCCGGCCTCGGTAGGTGAGCCGCCCGTCCGGCCGGGGCACCCCGACCAGCAGCCCACCGATCTTCCGCGCCCCCGGCCGCCAGCCGCCCACGACGAAGTCGCCGGTGACCTCCAGCTTGACCTTCAGCCAGTCCGGCGAGCGCACGCCCGGCCGGTAGACCGAGTCGGCCCGCTTCGCCATCACCCCCTCCAGGCCGTGCTCCCCCGCGGCCTGGTAGGTGGCCGGACCGTCGGGAAAGACCGGTGGCACGGCCCAGCGCGCGCCGCCCAGGCCGAGCCCGTCGAGGGTCGCGCGCCGCTCCTCCCAGGGCCGGCCGGTCAGGTCGACGCCGTCGAGCCGCAACAGGTCGAAGATCATGTACGTGACGGGCATGACCGCCGCCAGCCGCGCGGCCTTGTTCCGGTCCCGGACGTGCATCCGCTCGGCGAGCGCGGTGAACGAGGGCTGCCCGGTCTCGCCGAGCAGCACCACCTCGCCGTCGAGCAGCGCGTCGTCGACCTGCCGGTGCAGGGTGGCGAGTTCCGGGTACGCGGCGGTGATCTCGACGCCGGAGCGGGCGTACAGGTGCTGCCGGCCGCCGGAGATGTCGGCGAGGGCCCGCACCCCGTCCCACTTGAACTCGTACGCCCAGCCGCCACCCGCCGGGAGCTGCCCGGTCATCGCGAGCATCGGCTTGATCGGCGCGCCGGGCACGACCCGACTGTAGTGGCACGCGGAACGCCTCGCGTCCGGTTCGATCGGATGGGAGCATGGTCGATACCGGGGAAGGGAGCGCAGGATGCGGGCCATCTGGAAGGGAGCCGTGTCGTTCGGCCTGGTCTCCATCGGGGTGAAGCTGTACTCCGCCACCGAGGAGAAGGACATCCGTTTCCACCAGGTCCACCGCGACGACGGCGGCCGGATCCGCTACAAGCGCACCTGCCAGGTCTGCGGCGAGGAGGTCAGCTACGACGACATCGCCAAGGGGTACGACATCGGCGGCGGCGAGATGGTCATCCTCACCGACGAGGACTTCGCCGAGCTGCCGCTGAGCACCTCGCGGGCGATCGACGTGCTGGAGTTCGTCCCCGCCGAGCAGGTCGACCCGATCCTCTACGCCAAGTCGTACTTCCTGGAGCCGGAGGGCTCGGCCACCAAGCCGTACGTGCTGCTGCGGGACGCGCTCGTCGACTCGGAGCGGGTGGCCATCGTCAAGGTGGCGATCCGCCAGCGGGAGCAGCTCGCGACGCTGCGCGTCCACCAGGGGGTGCTGCTGCTCAACACCATGCTGTGGCCCGACGAGATCCGTACGCCGGACTTCGGCTTCCTCGACGAGGACCTGAAGGTCCGGCCGCCGGAGCTGGCGATGGCCAGCTCACTGATCGACTCGATGGCCGGCGACTTCCAGCCGGACGTCTTCACCGACGACTACCGGGCCGCGTTGCAGGAGGTCATCGACGCGAAGGTGGAGGGCCGGGAGGTCGTCCAGCCGGAGGAGGTCGAGGAGGCCCCGGCGGCGGCGGTGGACCTGATGGCCGCGCTGAAGGCGTCCGTCGAGCGGGCCCGGGCGGCCCGCGGCGAGGCGCCGGCCCGCGGCGCGGGTGAGCCGACGCCGATCTCGGCGGCCCGCTCGGCGCAGAAGAAGGCGGCCGAGAAGAAGGCCGCGAAGGCCCCGGCGAAGAAGGCGGCCGAGAAGAAGGCGGCGCCGAAGAAGGCCGCCGCCAAGAAGACGGCGGCGAAGAAGGCCGAACCGGCGAAGAAGGCCCCGGCCAAGAAGGCCGCCCCGAAGAAGGCCGCCCGCAAGACCGCCTGAGGTGTAAGGAAGGGCCCCCTGTTAACGCCAGCGGTAGAGGAGGGGACCCTTCTTAACGGTGGGCGTTAACAAGGGGCCCTTCCTTCGGTCTCAGCCGCGGCCGAGCTTGTGGGTCGGGCGGATCTTCACGATCACCCGTTCCTCGCCGGGCTGGCGGAACGGGTACGTCTCCTCCCCCAGGTACTTCTGCGCCATCCGGTCGATGTGCTCGTCGGCACCCTCCTCGACCAGCTCGGCGGTGCCCTTCACCCAGAGGGTCCGGAAGTCGTTCTCCTTGTCGGCCACCGACACCGCGACCGCCGGGTTGCGCCGGATGTTGTCGTACTTCACCCGGCCCTTGGCGGTGTTGAAGATGATGTGCTCCCCGTCGGTGTCGATCCAGACGGGTGTGACGTGCGGGGTGCCGTCGACCTCGACGGTCGCGACGTGGGCGAGCTGCGGCTCGGCGAGCAGGGCAACGTCTTCGTCGGTGAGGATCGCCATATCGGTGACGTTACCGGCGACCGCCGGTCGCGGCCCGGTGATCGTCCCGCGCACCTGACGCCTGCACACCAGGGAGCCAGGCGGGTACCGTGTGCGTCGGCCTACCCCCGGCACGCGGTGCCGGCCACCACTTCGAGCAGGGAGTCGACGCCGTGAGCGAGCGCACGCAGAACCGGTCCCAGAAGTCGGAACGGCGGCTGGCCGCCCAGCTCGCCGCGCAGAAGGCGGCCGAGAAGAAGCGTCGCCGGCAGGCCTGGGCCGGCGGTCTCGCCGGTATCGCCGTGGTGGCGGTGCTGATCACCGTGTTCGTGATCGTCGGGCGTGGTGGGGACGAAGCGGACCAGGCTGCCGGCACCCCGTCGGCGAGCGCCTCCGCGCCGGCCGCCGTTGGTGCGGGCGCCCCGCTGCCGGCCGGCGCCGACCCGGCGCTGAACACCAAGCCGGTCGTGGAGGCGGGCAAGGGCGACCTCACGAAACTGGTCGTCACCCCGCTGATCAAGGGCACCGGCCCCGAGGTGAAGACCGGGCAGACCATCACCACCAACTACGTGGGCGTCTTCTACGCCGACGGCCGCGAGTTCGACTCCTCGTGGAAGCGGGGGGAGCCGGCGAGCTTCGCGATCGGCGTCGGGCAGGTCATCCCCGGTTGGGACAAGGGCCTGGTCGGCGTGACCGTGGGCAGCCGGGTGCAGCTCGACATTCCCACCGAGCTGGCGTACGGCGCCAACCCGCCGGCCGGCGCGCCGACCGGCCCGCTGCGCTTCGTCGTGGACGTGCTGGCCGCCCAGTGACCCGGGCGGATCGTCCGGGATGTCGCCCCGGGGTGATGCAGTTGCCCACAGAGGGCTTCCGGCCCGTCACCCCCCGGCAGTAGGTTCGGCGTCACCCTGGGGCGTCGGCCGTCCCCGGGGTGACCACCGGACCGCGGAGGTGCACGTGACGGACGACGCGAGGCGGACCGCCCGCTTGATGTGGACCCACTTCGAGCCGGCGCATGCCGTCACCTACTTCCATCCGCGCGCCCGGGCGGCGTACGAGGCGGTCGGGCTGCGCGGCTACTGGCGGGGCTACTTCGCCGGGCGGGCCGCCCCGCTCGGCCCCACCGAGCCGGCGCCGGTGGTCGCCGCGTTCTACAGCTTCGCCCCGCACATGGTGCAGCGCGCCCTGCCGGCGGTGTGGAAACTGGCCACCCCGGCGGAGGCGCTGCGGGCCCGGCTGACCGGGGCCGTGCAGGCGCTCGCGGAGCTGACGTACGAGCTGCCCGAGTCGCATCTCGCCGAGGCCGCCGACCTGCTGGAGGCCGCCGCGGCCGAGGTCGAGGTGGCCGGCCGGGTGCTGGGGGCGGCCAACGCGGCGCTGCCCCGCGGCGAGTACCCGCTCGCCCGGCTCTGGCAGGCCGCCACCACGCTGCGGGAGCACCGGGGCGACGGGCACATCGGCGCGTTGGTCGCCGCCGACCTCGACCCGGTGGAGACGCTGGCCTGGCGGGTGGCCGTGGACATGTCCCCGGTCAACCTGCTGGGCCGGGGGTGGAGCGAGGAGCAGTGGGCGGCGGCGCGCGGCCGGCTCGCCGAGCGGGGCTGGCTGACGCCGGACGGCGAGCCGACCGAGCACGGCCGTGCGGGTTTCCGCGCCGTCGAGGACGCCACCGACGACGCCGCCGCCCGCCCGTGGCGGGCGCTCGGCCCGGAGCGCACCGAGCGGCTGCGCGAGCTGCTCGACCCGATCGCCCGCGCCGCGCACACCGTCATCCCGGCGGGCAGCCCGATCGGTCTGCCCGCACTCCAGGCCTGAGGTCACGGCGGAGCCGACCCGGCGACCCGCCACGCGGAGCCGGCCCCGGCGACCCGCCGCGCAGCCGGCGGCCACCCCGGCCGGGGCGCGGGCGCCGCGACCGCCCGTCCGGCAGGATGGGTACGTGGCGGATGCGGTGATCTTCGACCTGGACGGCGTGATCGTGGACTCGGAGCCGGTCTGGGAGGAGGTACGGCGGGCGTACGTGGCGGCGCACGGCGGCACCTGGCAGGCGGACACGCAGCGCCGGTTGATGGGCATGAGCACCGGCGAGTGGTCCCGCCACCTCAGCGGGGAACTGGGCGTCGACCGGACGCCTGAGCAGGTCGCCGCCGAGGTGGTCGAGGAGATGACCCGGCGGTACGCGGAGCGCGTACCGCTGATCGACGGGGCCGACCAGGTCGTGCGCCGGGTGGCCGGGCGGTGGCCGCTGGGGTTGGCCAGCTCGTCCCCGACCCGGCTGATCGCGGCGGCGCTCGCCGCGACGGGCCTCACCGACGTGTTCGGCGCGACGCTGTCGACGGAGGAGACCGCGCGGGGGAAGCCGGCGCCGGACGTGTACCTGGCGGTCGCCGAACGGCTGGGCGTCGATCCGGCCCGCTGCGTCGCGGTGGAGGACTCGTCCAACGGGGTGCGGTCGGCGGCGGCGGCCGGCATGGCGGTGGTGGCGGTGCCGCACGGGGCGTACCCGCTGGATCCGGACGCGGAGCGGCTCGCGGCGTTGGCGCTGGGGTCGATCGGCGAGTTGACGCCGGAGGTTGTCGCGCGGCTCGGCTGACCGGGGCCCCGTGGCCGCCATCGGGTCGGCGTAGGGGACGTGGTGCCGGCAGGTCAGACCGAACGGCTGCGGCTCGACCGGGGCAGGAACCGGCGTGGCGGGCGGCCGGCGTCCCACCGGCCCGGCTCGTCGATGATGGTCGCCGCCGGCGTGCCACCGCGTCCCGCGTCCCGGTCCGCCGGCCGCCCGGTACAGGCGGGTTCCGCGTCCTTCTCCAGCACCTCGTGTCGCATGGCCCCATCCCTCCCGCCAACTACCCCGTTGTACGGTTTCCGGGGCTCCGGGGATCGGTGTCCGTGGGCTCGGGTGCCGGCGAGTTCGTGAACCGGCGTGCCGCGCCCCGCACGGGCCGCGTCCGGAGGTGCCGGCATGAGCGGGGATCGGTCGGGTACGGCAGCCGACGGCGGACGCGCGGGTGAGGAGACGGGGATGAAGGCGATCGTGTACGAGCGCACCGGCGACGCCTCGGTGCTGCAACTGATCGACCGGCCGGTGCCGGAGCCCGGCCCCGGTGAGGTGCTGGTCCGGGTGGCGATCTCCGGGGTCAACCCGACGGACTGGAAGGCGCGCCGGCAGTGGCCGTTGCCGGCCGGCTGGCAGATTCCCGGGCAGGACGGCGCGGGGGTGATCGAGGCGGTCGGTGAGGGCGTCGACCAGATCCGGATCGGCGAGCGCGTCTGGTTGTGGGAGGCGGCCTGGCAGCGGCCGTGGGGCACCGCCGCCGAGTACACGGTGGTCCCGGCCCGCCAGGCGGTACGCCTCGGCAGCGCCTCCTTCGACCTGGGCGCGTGCCTGGGCATCCCCTTCCTGACGGCGCACCGCTGCCTGACCGCCGGCGAGTACATGCCGGACAAGCTGCACGCGGGTGCGCTGAGTGATCACACGGTGCTGGTGCAGGGTGGCGCGGGCGCGGTCGGGAACGCGGCGATCCAGCTCGCCCGTTGGGCCGACGCGTGTGTGGTCGCGACGGTGAGCAGTGCCGAGAAGGCGCAGCTCGCGGCGGCGGCCGGGGCGGACTTCGTGGTCAACTACCGCGAGCAGGACGTGGTCGAGGAGGTCCGCAAGATCGCGCCCGACGGGGTGCACACGATCGTCGAGGTGTCCGCCGCGCGTAACGCCCCGGCCGACGTCCAGTTGCTGCGGCCCGGCGGCGCGGTGTGCGTGTACGCCGACGACGGCGGCGAGGAGGTGACCCTGCCGATCCGGCCGCTCATGGTGCCGAATGCCCGCTGGCAGTTCGTGCTGGTCTACACCGAGCCGAAGGCGGCGAAGGCGCAGGCGGTCACGGACGTGTCGGCGGCGGTCGCGCAGGGCGGTGTCCGGGTGGGTGCGGAGGCGGGGCTCCCGCTGCACCACTACTCGCTGGCCGCGGCTCCGGCGGCGCAGAAGGCGGTGGAGGATGGTGCGGTCGGCAAGGTGTTGATCACCGCTGCCGGGGACGAACAACCCGGGTGAGCTGGCGCTTTTATCCATAGCCGGGACAGAGGCGAACAAGTTTCGCAAGAATGACGGTGCGGGTCACCCCCGCATGGACGGGCGGCCCCGGCGCGGTGCGAACGCCGGGGCCGCCCTTAGGGGAGGGATGTCTCCAAAGAGCCCTACCCCAAGAGGCGACGGTGCGCCTCGAAACGTTACGGCGCCGCCAGCTCGCGAACCTCCAGGCCGCCCTCGGCGTACCGGGACCGGACGACCTTCTTGTCGAACTTGCCCACGCTGGTCTTCGGCACAGCGTCGATCACGGCCCACCGCTCGGGCAGCTGCCAGCGCGCCACCGACCCGGCGAGGTAGTCCCGCAGCTCCTGCGCGCCGGCGGTCGCGCCCTCGCGGAGCACCACCGTGGCCAGGGGGCGCTCGCCCCACCGCTCGTCCGGCACGCCCACCACGCAGGCCTCGACGACGTCCGGGTGGGCCATCAACGCGTTCTCCAGCTCCACCGAGGAGATCCACTCACCGCCGGACTTGATGACGTCCTTGGCGCGGTCGGTCAGCGTGATGAAACCGTCCGGCGAGAGGGTGCCGACGTCCCCCGTCCGCAGCCAGCCGTCGCGGAACTTCTCCTCGTCCGGCACCTCGTCACCGACGTACCGGCCGGTCACCCACGGCCCGCGGACCTCCAGCTCGCCCACGGACGTCCCGTCGGCGGCCAGCGGCTCGCCCAGCGGACCCACGATCCGCGCCTCGACCCCCGCGGGGACCCGGCCCTGGGTGTAGCGGTACCGCCACGCGTCCTCGCCGCTCGCCCCGGCCGGCGGGCGGGCCACCGAGCCGAGCGGCGACGTCTCGGTCATCCCCCAGGCGTGGATGACGCGGATGCCGTGGCGCTCCTCGAACGCGTGCATCAGCGCGGGCGGGCACGCCGAGCCGCCGACGATCACCTCGGCCAGCGAGGCGGTGTCGACGTCGTGGCTGTCCAGGTACGCCAGCAGATCGGTCCAGATGGTCGGCACGGCACCGGCCAGGGTGGGCTGCTCGACGGTGAGCATCTCGGCGATCGGGGCGGCCTGGAGGAACCGGTCCGGCATGACCATTGACGCGCCAGAGAGGAACGCCGCGTACGGCAGGCCCCACGACATGGCGTGGAACATCGGCACGATCGCCAGGACCCGGTCGCGCGGCCCGAGCCCGAAGGACTCCGGCATGCAGACCTGGAGGGAGTGCAGGTAGATGGAGCGGTGCGAGTAGGCGACCCCCTTGGGGTTGCCGGTGGTCCCGGAGGTGTAGCAGAGAGCGGCGGCGTCACGCTCCTCCACCTCGGGCCAGTCGTAGGTGTCCGGCCGGCCGTCCAGCAGGGCGTCCCAGTGGTGTACGGAGATCCGGTCCCCGGCCGCCGCCACGAGCGGCGCCGGGTCGCCGCCGCCGACCACCACCACGTGCCGGAGGGTGGTCATCTCGCCGATGACCTTCGCGAGCAGGGGGATCAGCGTCGAGTCGACCAGCACCACCCGGTCCTCGGCGTGGTTGGCGATGTACGCGACCTGGTCGGGGAAGAGGCGGATGTTGAGGGTGTGCAGCACCGCCCCCATGCTGGGCACGGCGAAGTACGCCACGAGGTGCTCGGCGTTGTTCCACATGAAGGTGGCGACGCGCTCGTCGCCGGTCACGCCGCACTCGTCGCGCAGGGCGTGGGCCAACCGGGCCGCCTGGCGGCCCACCTCGGCGTACGTCATCCGGCGGGGTTCGGCGCCGGTCCAGGTGACCACCTCGGCCGCGCCGTGCACGGTGGAGCCGTGGTCGAGGATCCGGGAGATCTGGAGGGGGGCGTCCATCATCGTGCTACGCATGAGTAACAAGCTAGTGTCGGCGGTCACAGCTTGGGAACCCCGGATCTCCGGACCGCTCCGGCGTCGCTGCGTAGATTGTCCGGGTGAGCATCTCCTGGGCAGAGTCGTACGTCGGGCAACTGCGCGCCCTCGCCGGCGACCGCACGCTGATGTTCGTCGGCGCCCGCGCGGTGGTCCGGGACAACGCCGGCCGTGTCCTGCTGATCCGGCGCTCCGACAACGGCCAGTGGGCCATGCCGGCCGGGGCGATGGAGCTGGGCGAGTCGATCGCCGACTGCGCCGTCCGTGAGGTCCGGGAGGAGACCGGGCTCCGGGCGCTGCGGGTCAGCGCGTTCGCCCTCTACACCGGCCCGGACCGCACCCACACCAACATGTACGGGCACACCTACCAGATCTTCACCACCGCGTTCCGGGTGGAGGAGTGGGACGGCGAGCTGGCCCGGATCACCGACGAGACCACCGACGCCGGCTTCTTCAACCGCACCCACCTGCCCAGCCCGTTGTCGGCCAGCGTCCCGGAGACCCTCGCCGACCTGGACGTCTTCGAGCAGACCAACCGCCTGATCCTCAAGTAGCTCAGAGCAGCGTCTGGGACTTGGCCTCCATCTCGGCGGCGGCCTCCTCCTTCGACTCCTTCGCCAGGGGCTTGCCGCCGGGGGCCGGGGCGTCGCCGCCGAGCCCGTCCGTGCCGCCGGTCGCGCCCTCCGGGCCGGCCCCCCGCAGCTTCTCGTCGGGCAGCGCCAGGGTGACCAGCACCGCCACGATCGCGATCAGCCCGGCGGTGAGGAACACCAGGTCCAGCGCCTCCACGAACGACGTCTGCACGGCCGCCCGGACCGGCCCCGGCAGGGCGAGGATCGTCGCCGGGTCGTTGACCGACACGTCGGCACCGCCACCGGCCGCGACGGCGGCCCGCTGCTCGGGCGGCAGCTGGGCGATCGCGCCGGGCAGCCGGCCGGCCAGCTCCGACGTGAGCCGGGACGAGAGCACCGCGCCGAGGATCGCCACGCCGAACGACCCGCCAAGCGACCGGAAGAAGGTGGCCGAGGAGGTACCGGCGCCCAGGTCCCGCGTCGACACGGCGTTCTGCACGGCGAGGATCAGCGACTGCATGCACAGGCCGAGTCCGATGCCGATCACCACCATGAAGAAGAAGGCGAGCCACAGCGAGGTGCGGACCTCCAGCCGGGTGAAGAGCAGCATCCCGACCACCAGCACCGCCGAACCCGCCACCGGGAACCACTTGTACCGGCCGAGCTGGCTCATCGCCCGCCCGGTGAGCACCGAGGTGACGATGATGCCGGCCATCATCGGCAGCATCAGCAGACCGCTGCGGGTGGGCGAGGCGCCCTTGACGATCTGCAGGTAGAGCGGGATGAAGATGATCGAGCCGAACATCACCAGACCGAGCACGAAGCCCGCCGCGTTCGACAGGGCGAAGGTGGCGCTGCGGAACAGCCGCAGCGGCAGGATCGGCTCGGCGACCCGGGCCTCCTGGACCACGAAGAGCACGCCCAGCACCGCCCCGGCCGCGAACAGCCCGATGATGACGCCGGAGCCCCAGGCGTACTCGTTACCGCCCCAGCTCAACGCGAGCAGCAGGGAACTCACCCCGGCGACCAGCAGCGCCGCGCCCAGCCAGTCGATCGCGTGCTGCCGGCGGGTGAACGGCACCAGGCGCAGCACCCGGGAGCAGACCACGATGGCGAGGATCGCCAGCGGCACGTTGATGTAGAAGATCCACCGCCAGTCCGTCTCGGCGAAGTAACCGCCCACCAGCGGGCCGGCCACCGAGGAGATCCCGAAGACCGCCCCGAAGAGGCCCTGGTAGCGGCCCCGCTCCCGGGGTGGCACGACGTCCGAGATGATCGTGAACGCGAGGGTCATCAGACCGCCCGCGCCCAGGCCCTGCACGCCCCGGGTGACGATCAGCTGGGTCATGTCCTGGGAGAGGCCGGCGAGCAGCGAGCCGACCAGGAACGCCCCGATCGAGAAGAGGAAGACCGGTCGCCGGCCGTACAGGTCGGCCATCTTCCCGTACAGCGGGGTGGAGGCGGTCGACGCGAGCAGGTACGCGGTCACCACCCACGAGTAGTGGTTGATCCCGCCCAGTTCCCCGACGATCGTCGGTAGGGCTGTTCCCACGATCGTCTGGTCGAGTGCGGCCAGCAGCATGCCGGTCATCAGACCGACCATCAGCAACCGGATCTGGCGCGCGCTCAACGCCGGGGTCTGCGTCGTCATTCCGCGTCTTTTCCCGCCCTGTCCCGAACATGCCCCCGGCCGACCCCCTTCCCGTCGACCTCCGGGTTGATCATGACGTTGGCGGGTGAATCGGAGATCAAACCACCCGCCAACTTCATGATCAACCCGAAAGGGACAGCGGGTGGGGGTCAGTGGGGGCCTTCGGCGAACTCTTCCACGATCTTCGTGCAGAAGGCTGGGAGGTCGGCCGGCTTGCGGCTGCTGACCAGGCCGTTGTCCGTCACCACCGGCTCGTCGACCCAGTTCGCGCCCGCGTTCGTCAGGTCGGTGCGCAGGCTCGGCCAGCTCGTCATCCGGCGGCCCCGCACCACGTCCGCCTCGACCAGCGTCCACGGACCGTGGCAGATCACCCCGACCGGCTTGCCGGCCTCGAAGAACGCCTTCACGAACCGGACCGCGTCCGGGTCGGTCCGCAGGAAGTCCGGGTTCGCCACGCCGCCCGGCAGCACCAGCGCGTCGTACCGGCCGGCGTCCGCGTCGGCGGCGGTCACGTCCACCGGGTACGTCTTCGACTGGTCCAGGTGGTTGAAGGACTGGATCTCACCCGGCTTGAGCGAGACCAGCTCGACGGTCGCCCCGGCCTGCTCCACCGCCTCGCGGGGCTGGACGTACTCGACCTCCTCCACACCGTCGGCGGCCAGGAAGGCGACCCGCTTGCCGTGAAGTGTCGTCGCTGCCATGTCGTTACCACTCCTCTCCGGGGTATGTCTCGTCGGTTCCCGCCGCCGCAGGCCCGAAACGCGGCCACCGTCACCCCGGACGGGCGCAGGTTTGACCCGGCGGCCCGGGGGGACCCGGGAAGGCATGGCAGGAGCAGCAGCGGAACAGCGCCGGCTCGCCGCCGTGGTGGAGAGCTGGCTCGGGCGCCCCGTTCTGGTCGTCGGGGACGCGATGCTCGACGAGTGGCGGTTCGCCGAGTCCGAACGGCTCTGCCGGGAGGCACCCGCCCCGATCCTCACGCTGCGGCGGCGGATCTCCGCCGCCGGTGGTGCGGCGAACACCGCCGTGAACGTGGCCGCGCTCGGCGGCCGGGCGGCGCTGGTGGCCCCGGTCGGCGCGGACGTGGCCGGCGACGAGCTGCACGACTGCCTGGACCGGGCCGCCGTCTGGGACCGGACGGTCAACCAGCCGGGCCGCCCGACGCCCGTGAAGCGGCGAATGCTGGCCGGCAACCAGATCCTGCTCCGGGAGGACTCCGGCGACCCCGAGGACACCCTCGACGACGACGGCGTGGCCCGGCTGCTCACCGCGCTCGACTGCGCCACGGAGGAGCTGCGGGCGGTCGCCGCCGGCGAGGCGCCCACCCTGGTGGTCTGCGACTACGCGCTGGGCGCGCTGCCCGCGCCGGTCCGCGCCTGGCTGGTGGCCAACCGGGAGCGGTACGCGACGGTCGCGCTCGACGCGCACGACCTCGCCGACTGGCGGGGCCTCGCCCCGACCGTGGTGACCCCGAGCTTCGCCGAGGCGAGCCGGCTGCTCGCCCGCGCGGCAGCCCGGCCCAGCACCAACGACCTGCACCTGGACCACCCCGACGGCGACCCGTCCGACGGCCCGTCCGAGCTGACCGTGGGCGTGGCGCCCGGTGACGGCTCCTCCGCCCGGCTCGGCCCGACCGGCGAACCGGGACCCGGCGAGGACCGGGTGGCGATGACCGGGGACGGCCTCACCGTCACCGGCACCGGCGTCACCGTCAACGCGACCGCCGGGGAGGGCGTGGACCGGGCGGTGCTGGCCGAGTCCCGCCTCGCCGAGCTGCGGGCGCACACCGGCGCCGACGTCGTGGCGGTGACGCTGGACACCGACGGCGCGGTGGTCGGCGGGCCCGACGGGGAGCACCGCCGCAGCCACAGCACCCCGGTGCCGGCCAGCCACGCGGTGGGGGCCGGGGACGCGTACCTCGCGGCCATGACGCTCGCGCTGGCCGCCGACGCGCCGCTGCCGACCGCCGCGCAGCTGGCCCAGCTCGCGGCGACCATCACCGTCTCGGACACCGGCACGTGTGTGTGCCGCCGCGAGGACCTGCTCGGCGCGCTCGACCAGCCGGCCGAGGACGCCGGCCGGCTGACCCTGGTGGACGCCGACGCACTGGCGACGATCGCCGACGAGCACCGGCGCGACGGCCGTTCGGTCGTCTTCACCAACGGCTGCTTCGACGTGCTGCACCGGGGACACGTCCGGTACCTGGAGCAGGCCCGCGCGCTCGGCGACCTGCTGGTGGTGGCGGTCAACTCCGACGACAGCGTCCGCCGGCTCAAGGGCGCGGACCGGCCGGTGAACCCGGTCGAGGACCGGGTGGCCCTGCTGGCCGCACTGGCCTGTGTGGACCACGTGGTCGTCTTCGAGGAGGACTCGCCGGCCCGGCTCATCGAGGCCGTCCGCCCGGACGTGTACGTCAAGGGTGGTGACTACCCGCCGGAGATGGTGCCGGAGGCACCGCTGGTGCGCCGCCTCGGCGGGCAGGTCCGCACCCTCGGGTACGTGCCGGACCGGTCCACCTCGGCGATAATCGACCGGATCCGCGCGCACGGCCGGGACGTGACCACCGACGCGGCGGCGGGTCAGGCGTGAACCGACCGCTCGACCTCGGTACGCCCGGGGAGTTCCGCGCCGCGCGGCTGCTCGACGTGCTGATCCCCACCCGGAACCGGCCGGCCGAGCTGGCGGTCACCCTGTCCGGGCTGGCCGCGCAGGAGGGCGTCCCCGGCTTCGGGGTGGTGGTCAGCGACCAGTCCGACGGGGAGCCCGCGTACGCGCACCCGGCGGCGGCCACGATGGTCCGGGCGCTGCGCCACCGGGGGCACCCGGTGCTGCTCACCCGCCGGCTGCCGCGCCGCGGTCTCGCGGAGCACCGGGCGTCGCTGCTGGCCGCCTCGGCCGCCCGGTACGTGCTCTGCCTCGACGACGACGTGTGGCTGGAACCGGGTGCGCTGCGCCGGCTGGTCACCGCCATGGAGGAGTTGGGCTGCGGTTTCGTGGGCAACGCGGTGCACGGCCTGTCGTACGTCGACGACGTACGCCCGGAGACGCACCGGCACTACGAGGAGTGGGACGGGCCGCCGGTGCCGGAGCGGATCCGTCCGGGCACCCCGGAGTGGCAGCGCGCGTCGATCCATCCGGCGGCGAACCTGCTGCACGTGACGGCGAAACTGGACCTGCCGGCGGGGGCGTGGCGGGCGTACAAGGTGTCCTGGATCGGCGGCTGCGTGCTGTACGACCGGGCGAAGCTGGTCGACGCGGGCGGCTTCGATTTCTGGCGGCGCGTGCAGGAGAAGCACCAGGGCGAGGACGTCGCCGCCCAGCTCGCCGTGCTGGCGCGCCACGGCGGCGCCGGAGTCCTGCCCAGCGGCGCGTACCACCTGGAGTCCCCGACCACGGTCACCGAGCGCGAGGTGGAGGCGTGGGAGGTGGTCCTCGCCGAGGAGGACGCCCCGCAACCGGCGTGAGGTGTTAGGAGGGGGCCCTTCCACTACCGGAGGCGTTAAGGAGGGGCCCTTCCTTACGTCGTCAGCAGTTCGCGGGCGGCTTCCGTGACCTCCGCGGTGGGGATGTCGGTCACGAAGGAGTCGCGGTGCGGGCACTCGCCGTCGCCGGGGCGGTGCGGGTAGATGCCCGGGGTGCAGTCGACGCCGCAGACCGGGCAGTGCACGGTCCAGGAGCTGATCGGGCGGTGCCGGCCGCGCAGCGGGGTCGCCGTGTTGATGAGGTTGCCGACCCAGAAGACGCCGACCGTGGCGGTGCCGACGGCCGCGGCCAGGTGCAGGGGGCCGGTGTCGTTGGAGACGACCAGGGCGCAGCCGGCGTAGCAGCCGGCCAGGCCGCCCAGGCTGAGCGCGCCGACCAGCGGCCGCACCGGCACCCCGGCCGCCGCGACCACCCGGTCCACCACCTCCTGCTCGGCGGGCGTGCCGGTGACGAGGACCTCGTACCCGTCGCCGTGCAGCTCGCGCGCCACCTCGGCGAAGCGTTCCGGCGGCCAGCGCCGCCGGGTGTCGGTGGCGCCCGGGTGCAGCGCCACCCGGGGCCGCTCGACCGGGCCGAGCACCTCGGCCGCCTCGGCCCGGTCGGCGTCGGTCACCGCGAGCGTCGGCACGATGGTGGTGGCCGGGGCCCCGACCAGCGCCGCGACTTCCAGGTAGCGGATCACCTCGTGCTGGTAGTAGACGTAGCGGAGCCAGCGGTCCAGCGGCGGCGCGTCCTCGGCACGCAGGCCGGCCGTCACCCGCGCGCCGAGGGCGGCGACGACCGGGTTGGAGTTGGCGCCGCCGCCGTGGACCTGCAACGCCAGGTCGAAGCGTTCCTTGCGGGCCGCCGCGAGGAAGTCGTCCATCGCCGACTCCGGCTCGCCCAGGTCCGGGGCGCGGATGCCGGGCGCGGGTGGCACCACCAGGACGCGGTCCACCGGGCCGGGCCGGTCGCGCCAGAGCTTCGCGTGCCACGGCGCGCCGAGCAGCACGATCTCCGACTCCGGGTACGCGGCCCGCACCGCGTCCAGCGCGGGCAGGAGGAAGATGAAGTCGCCGAGCGCGTTGGCCCGGAGCACGGCGATCCGCTCGACGTCGGGCACGCGCTCGGCGGTCGGGCCGAGCAGGTTCGGGGCGACCACGTGACCCCTACGGCCGGTCGATGTCGCCGGCGGCGGTGTCCGGGTGGTGGAGTTCCCGGTCCGCGGCCGGGTCGACCGGCTTCGGCGTACGCCCGGAGACGTCCCGCGTGCCGGTGCGGCCGACGGTGATGGTGCGCGGCGCGGGTCGTGCGGCCCGGGGCAGCCGGACCCGGAGCAGGCCGTGGTCCATCACCGCGTCGATGGCGTCCGGGTCCACCCGGGACGGCAGGTCCACCCGGTACTCGAAGCCGCGGGTCTCGAAGCCGCCCGGGATGCCGTGGTCGGCGTTGACCTCGGCCTCCGACCGGGCCCGTACGCACAGCTCGCGGTCGTCCAACTCGACCGCCACCTCCTCGGGGGCCACGCCGGGCAGCCGCACGACGACCTCCCAGCCGTCGGCGGTCTCGGTCAGCTCCAGGTCGGGCGAGCCGGAGCGACCGCCGACCAGCCGGCTCAGCTCGGCGCGCAGCGACTGCAACTCGCCCATCGGGTCCCAGCCCTGCTGCCGTCCGCGCCAACCCCGGCCGAAACCGCCACCGCTGTGTTCGCTCATCTCACCTCTCCGATCCGCTGGGTGGCCGCCGGGGACCGCAGCGAGCTGGGCGCGTCCAGGTTGGCGTCGCGGTCGACGCCGACGCCGAGCCGGTCGACCAGTTCCCCACCGAGCCAGGCGCTGATGCCGAGGAGGGCCAGGGCGACGACCTCGATCGCGATGAGCGCGCCGCCGGCGGCCCGGGACTCGGCGTTCAGCCGGACCGCCCAGACGGCGGCGAAGAGCAGGATCACCGCCACGTTCGCGGCGGCGTGGAGGAGCGCCACCCGCTTGGCGCGGGTGCCGGTGGGGATGGCGAGCAGGTCGAACGTCCCGGCCGCCGCGGCCAGCAGGCCGCCGACCAGTCCGACGGTGATGTTCCAGTACGCGACCTCGCCGAGGAAGTCGGGACCGCCCACGGTGTCGACGATGTCGAAGAGCACCGCGGTGACGAGCAGGGCGACCGGGAACATCACCAGCATCGGGTGGACGGGGTGGCCCAGCACCTTGAGTCGGCTCTCCATGACCGGGCCTCCTGCTCGGGTCCTGCCGGCGGGTCGGGTGAGGCGGTACCCCTGCCTCCGGCGGGCAAACCTCGCCCTGGTGAGGGCCGCCTAGGCTGTCGGGTGGTGGTACGTCGCCACCATGGTCAACGGACGGGGGACGGTCACGTGACGGTGGAGATCACGACCCACGAGGAACTGCGGGAGCTGCTGGGCACGCCGGCGCCCCGAGCCGCCGCGAAGGAGCGGACGCGTCTGCACGAGCGGGACCGCCAGTGGCTGGCGGCGTCCCCGTTCTGCCTGGTCGCCACGGCGGGGGCGGACGGCACCTGCGACGTGTCGCCGAAGGGTGACCCGCCCGGCTTCGCCCTCGTGCTCGACGACACGACCATCGCCATTCCCGAGCGGCCCGGCAACAAGCGTGCCGACGGCTACCGCAACATCCTCGACAACCCGCACGTCGGGCTGATCTTCCTGATCCCCGGGCGCACCGACACGCTACGGATCAACGGGCGGGCCCGGTTGCTGCGCGACGCGCCGTTCTTCGACTCCATGGTGGTCAGCGGGCACCGTCCGGTGCTCGCCGTCGTGGTCGAGATCGAGCAGATCTTCTACCACTGCGCGAAGGCGTTCCTCCGGTCGGACCTGTGGCGGCCGGAGACCTGGTCGCCGGAGGTGCTGCCGTCCCGGGCCCGGCTGGTGAAGGAGGTGGAGGCGCCGGCGGAGAACCTGGCCGACCTGGAACGCCACTACGGCCCGGAGTACGCCCGCCGCCTCTACGTTTGAGCCGACGGGCGAGGGTACTGATTCCTCGGGGTCGACGAGGACGGCCGACGAGGAGGAATCATCATGACCACGACCGTGGAGAAGTCCATCGAGGTACAGGTGCCGGTACGCACCGCGTACAACCAGTGGACCCAGTTCGAGGAGTTCCCGAAGTTCATGGGCGGTGTCCGCGAGGTACGCCAGCTCGACGACCGGCGGATGCACTGGGTCGCCGAGATCGCCGGGGTCCGGCGCGAGTGGGACGCGACGATCCTCGAGCAGGTGCCGGACCGCAAGGTGGCCTGGGCGGCGACCGAGGGCGCGACGAACGCCGGCGCGGTCTACTTCCAGCCGGTCGACACGGACCGCACGATGGTCCGGCTGCACCTGGAGTACGAGCCTGAGGGGCTGGTCGAGAAGACCGGCGACAAGCTGAACGTCGTCGAGCGGCAGGCCGAGTCCGACCTGGAGAGGTTCAAGTCGTTCATCGAGAGCCGGGGCGCCGAGACCGGGGCCTGGCGCGGCACGGTCGACACCGGTGCCGGCGTCGGCACGCCGGGCGTCGAGTACGCCGCGGGCACCCGGGGCGACAGCGGCAAGGCCGGTGTCTCCGGCACGGCGGTGGCCGCCGGAGCGGCGGTGGCGGGCGCGGCGGTCGCCGGGGCGGCGACCGCGGCGGCCCGGCACCGCGCCGACGGCGACGAGGACGACACGCCGACGCCCACCACCGAGACGGAGTACGTGGTGACGGATGTCCCCGAGAGCGGCGTCGCCAACTACCCGCCCGCGCCCCGGCGGGACGTCTGACCGGTCGTCGCCCGACGGGCCCGGTAGCTCCCGCTGGCGAGGTGCCACCGGGCCCATGCCGTCAGGCCGCCCGCGGCTGGACCGTCGTCACCATCCACAGGTGACCGTCGGGGTCGGCGAACGTGCCCGCGTACCCCCAGGGTTGGGGTCCGGGCCCTTCGCATCACGGACCGGTCGGCACTCCGAAACTCATCGACGGTCGCGCCGGCTCACGCCTCCGGTGAGCCGACCTTCGGGGTGGCCCGGTCGATGATCGCCGCGTGGTCGACGCCCGCCGGCAGGGTCCCGTACGCGTAGCCGTGTTCGCCGCCGAGCCGGGACGCGCAGAAGGCGTCGGCGACGGCCGGGTGGCCGTGGCGCACCAGCAGCGATCCCTGAAGCACGAGCGCGAGCCGCTCCACCACGTGCCGGGCCCGCAGTTCCACCTCACCCGGGTCGGCCAGTTCGGTACGCAGCCGCCGCACCGCCGCGTCGAGCCGGGAATCGGCGCCCGCGGCGGCGTCCACCTCCGCCTCGAACGCCGCCAGCACCTGCGGCTCCCGGGTGAGGGCGCGCAGCACGTCCAGCGCGGCCACGTTGCCCGACCCCTCCCAGATCGAGTTCAGCGGCGACTCGCGGAACAGCCGGGGCAGGCCCGACTCCTCGACGTACCCGTTGCCGCCCAGGCATTCGAGGGCCTCGGCGGCGTGCCCGGGCCAGCGTTTGCACACCCAGTACTTGCCGACGGCGACGGCCAGCCGCTTGAAGGCGGTCTCGCCGGCGTCGCCGCGCGCCGAACGGTCCGTCGCGCCTGCCAGCCGCAGCATGAGTACGGTCGCCGCCTCGGACTCCACCGCCAGGTCGGCCAGCACGTTGCGCATCAGCGGCTGGTCGACCAGGTAGCGGTCGAAGGCCCGGCGGTGCGCCGCGTGGTGGACGGCGGTGATCACTCCCTGGCGCATCCCGGCCGCCGCGCCGATCAGGCAGTCGAGCCGGGTCAGGTTGACCATGTCGATGATCGTGCGGACCCCCCGGCCCTCGTCCCCCACCCGCCAGGCCACCGCGTGCTCGTACTCGATCTCCGACGACGCGTTGGACCGGTTGCCGAGCTTCTCCTTGAGCCGCATCAGGCGCATCGGGTTGCGCGTGCCGTCGGGCAGCACCCGGGGGACCAGGAAGCAGGTGAGCCCGCCGGGGGCCTGGGCGAGCGTGAGGAACAGGTCGCACATCGGCGCGGACGTGAACCACTTGTGCCCGACGAGCCGGTAGCTGCCGTCCGGCTCGGGCCGCGCGGTGGTGGTGTTCGCGCGCACGTCGGACCCGCCCTGCTTCTCCGTCATCGACATGCCGGCGAGCAGTCCCCGTTTGCCGAGCGGCGGGCGCAGCCCCGGGTCGTACGTCGAGGCGGTCAGCAGCGGCTCGTACCGCGCGGCCAGCTCCGGGGCGTGCCGGAGCGCCGGGACCGCCGCGTACGTCATCGAGATCGGGCAGCCGTGCCCGGCGTCCGGCCGCCAGGTGTAGAACTTCGCGGCGCGGGCGACGTGCGCGCCCGCCCGGTCGTCGGCCCACGGCGCGGCGTGCAGGCCGTGACCCACCGCGGTCCGCATCAGCTCGTGCCAGGACGGGTGGAACTCCACCTCGTCGACGCGGTGACCGTACCGGTCGTGGGTACGCAGCACCGGCGGGTACTCGTTGGCCAGCCGACCGTGTTCGATCGCCTCCGCGCCGCCGCCGAGCCGGCCGAGCTCGTGCAGCTCGGCGGCCGCCCAACCGGCCCCTTCCCGGTCGAGGCCCTCCAGCAGGGCGGGGTCGTCCGCCGCGTCGTAGCCGACCAGCGGTGGTACCTGGTTGAACACCTCGTGCGTCGTCACGGTGACACTCCCAGCGCGCGGTGGATGAATCGGGTCAGTCCGGGGATGGTGTCCGGGCCGGCGACCCCGGCGGCCAGCGGGCCGACCATGGCCTCGGCGAGCGCCCCGACCAGCGCGGTCGCGGTCAGCTCCGGATCCTGCGGGGGCAGCTCACCGGAGGACACGCCTACCGCCACGTACCCCGCGATCAGGTCGGCGTGGGCGCGGCGGAAGACGAGCCGCTGCGCGTCGACCGCCGGGTCCACGGGTTCGGCCAGCAGCGCGTACGCCAGCCGTGGCGCCTGCAACGCCCGACCGGCGAACGTGGCGACGACGGCCGCGAGCCGCGCCGCCGCCGTACGCTCCCGCGCCGCGGCACGGGTGACCGCGTCGATCTCGCGTTGCGACGCCGTCCGGAACACCTCGGCGAACAGGTCCGCCTTGGTCGGGAAGTGGCGGTAGACGCTACCGGTGGCGATGCCGGCGCGGTCGGCGACGGCGGCGACGGTGCAGCCGGCGTACCCGTGTTCGGCCATGATCTCCAGTGCCGCGGCGATCGTCCGCTCGCGGGACGCGCTGAGCCGAGCCCTGACCCGCTCGGTCGTCCGGTACGCCACGCAAGAATTGAACCACCGTTCACTTCTTGCCGGCAAGGGGTGAACCGGCTGGCCGCCACGGTCTGGGGGCGATCACACCGGCTTTACCGTCTCGGTATGACCGAACCGTCCCGCCTGGACGCCGTACGGGAGTCGTACGACACCGTCGCCGAGGACTACGCGAAGCTGGTGCCGCCGCGGTTCGCGGCGGACCCGTTGGGACGCGGGATGCTCGGGGCGTTCGCCGAGCTCGTCCGGGCCGACGGCGGGCAGCCGGTCGCCGACCTCGGGTGCGGTCCGGGCCATGTCACCGCCCACCTGGCGTCGCTGGGTGTGTCCGTGTCCGGCGTCGACCTGTCACCGAAGATGGTGGAGGTCGCCCGGCGGACGTACCCGAACCTCCGCTTCGACGTGGGCTCGATGACCGCGCTGGCCGTCCCCGACGGGACGCTCGGCGGCATCGTCGCCTGGTGGTCCGTTCACCACCTGCCGCCGGAGGAACTGCCGGCGGTGTTCGCGGAGTTCCACCGGGCACTCGCCCCGGGCGGCCACCTCCTGGTCGGGTTCCACGTCGGGGCCGAGCGCCTGCGCCCGACGCACGCGTACGGCCACCCGGTGTCCTACGACACCCACCTGTTGCCGCCCGACCACGTGGCCAAGTTGCTGAGCCGCGCCGGACTGGGCGTCGTCGCCCGGCTCGTGCAGGAGCCGGGCGAAAGGCTGAAGCGGCAGCAGGCCTGCCTCTTGGCGCGCAGGCCCTCGTAGCGCAGCCCGTTGTTCGGTTGGCTGCCCGGGCGGTCCCGCTGCGGCTCGGCGGCGCGCCGGACCTTGCCGCATGGATGGCTGTACGGTCTTGCCGTGGCAGAGGAGTTCGAACATGCCGGGGTTCCGTACTCGGTTCAGTTTGCGTATGACGTGGACGCTTGGTGCATGGAACTGACCGAGGCGAACGCTGTTACCCGTCTGCCAGGTCCGGCCTTCCTCGTCGCGGTGGTACCGGACGAGGACACGTATCCCGAGCCGGTGATCCACGTTGGCAGCACCGGTGAACGCGACATCCCGTACGAGGTCATGCGCTGGTTCATGGCGAAGGTCGCAGAGCAGGTCGAGCAGCGTGGCGCTGGGCTGATCGAGACAGGCAGACACGGCACGTAGGCATTTCCACGCCATCTCCGAGAGGCCGAATCCGGCAGTGCGAGTTTCGTGCGAGGGTAAATGGCATCGACGTCTTCGCCGGTGGCCACGACGGCCCGGAACGCCAAAGGAATGCCGTCAGTCGAAATCAAAGATGCTGTGCCGGTCATAGAAGTGCAGCACGTACCTGCAGCGACGGCAGATCATCAAGGTCATGCGGTGGCTCGTCAACCCCCACCGGCTGTCCTGACGTGCCGTCTCCTGCTTGAACTCGGTGCCTCGGCAGAGCGGGCAAGAAAGCTGGGGCTCGGTCATGACGCGAGTGTAGGAAGCGACCGCCATGAACCGCGGATGCGGACCGCTCGCCGGGCAGGGCCGGACGCCTGCGGCTTCCTCATCGGCTCGGCCGAATGGGTTCGCCGGACAGGATGCCGTAGCCGAGAACAATCAAGAACATGACGCCGGCCGCAGCGAAGACCACACCAATCACCCGTTCCAGCAGAACGAAACGCGCCAGGCGTTTGTCGTACCGGGCATCCGGTAGCCGACGCCATGGCGGAACTCGCCGTAGCACGCCCGCGGTGGCCATCGACCGCCGCACGTGCCACTCCGTCACGCCTCGTAAGTTGGTGGCCAGGGCGACACCGATGAGGCCCATGGTCAGACTCGTCATGACAGCGGCCACGAAGCGCCATGTCTCCATCCGACCTCCCCGGCGCGGGTCACCGAATCACAGATGGCTGTACAGCCACGGCGTCGACGCGCTCCGCGAGCCATCACGATGATCATTGTCTCAGATAACCGTCGCACCGGACCATTGGCTGGTGGTCCTCCGCCCGCTGCTGATGACGCGCATTGCCAATACCGCGCCCGGAGTCGCCCTCGCCACGCTGGCCTGGCTGCTCCATGCGGTTCCGGCAGGCAGGTGGTTCGCCTGCTTGGCTCCGATGGCGGCCGGTGTGTTCCTGGCGGTGCGTGGCTACCGCATGTCGGTGGTGATAACAGGTGAGCACATCACCGTGCGGGGACTGCGGAGCTCGCGAACCATCCGCCGCGCGGATGTCGTGGCACTCACGTCCCTACCCTCCCTGCGGTGGCAGCGCCCCTCGGGGCGCGACGTCCACACACCGCCGATCATGTTCATGGAGATCGGGCGGGTGCTTCCGGCCGTCGCGGCGCACAACGAGGCCTGCCTCGATCGGCTGTCCCGAGCGCTACGCCGACGAAGATGAGCTTCAGTTTGGAACAGCGCGCTCAACCGGCCGTGATGCCAGTAATACCTGCGGCATTCTGCACCGCCGCCTGACGGAGTCGAACCGTCGACCTACACCATTACGAGTCGGTCTCTGCCTCCTGCTCCTGGTCGCGAGAGCTGCACCCACCTGGCTGTGCCGGTCCGCGCTCGTTCGCTGACGCGCGCCGGTTCAACTGCTCGCTGGGCTGCTTCAAGGATTCTCCGGCAAGATTCCCGCGTGACCTTGGCACGAGCGGCTGGGACGTCGGGGCGGGCACACAACAAGGCAGACCGCTCCTGTACCGCTCAGCCTGGGACAACAGCGGCCATAGATGTGGCCACGGCGACCAGGAGTGATGGCTCGCCCTTCGGTGGGCGGCGAGCAGTTCAGTGCCGGCGCGTGAGTCGCGTAGCGAGTGATGCCACACCTCTAGTACCCAACGTCGGGGCACCACTTTGCGCCGGACGTACAGGCCGAGGGTGTCGTACATGCCGACGGCGCGGTTCATGAGGTAGAAGTCCTGCGAACGATCATCGGGGAGCTGCCCGGACCTACCGGCGTCGAACAACAGCCGTCGCCCCTGCTGTAGTTCTGGGGAGATCAACTGTTCGTGCATGTACCGGTAGGCGTCGCGCCGTTGTTGGGCCCGCTGCACAAGGACTGTGCTGAGCGATAACGCCACGGCGAGGGTCGCGATCACCACGCCTAGCAAGTCCTTGTAGGTGTTCACCCACTGCACGAGGCCAACGTATCGCCGGAGAACAAGCCCGGTGCTCACGCAACATGCCACCGCTCGACGGCACCTGCCGACGTCCGTGGAACTGCTGGTCCTCGTCAAACTGAACGTCGTCGCCCACGTAGAACTCATCTACGAGGCTGCGCAGTAGTGCGACTTCCTCTCCGGTGAAGGTGGTCATGGGGCGTGCTCCGGGCGCGTCTGCGGGATCTCCTCGGTCAGGCAGGCTCGCCCCTGCGCGAGGTCCCCGGCCGTGTCAAGGCTCGCCGTAGGCGACCGCGGAGCGGCTCGGCCTTGGGCCTCGTGCCGGGGCAGTCGAACTGGTCGGGTTCTGTCATCCTGGCGCGGTGAAGCCCAACCTGGAGCGAATCCCGGGGAAGCAGGACCGGCAGGCGGAGGCGATCCTCGCCCGCGCGCCGCAACGCATGGATCAGAGGTTCATCAGCTCCCTCGATCCCTCTGCTTCGCTCGCCCTCGGGCGGTACGGCGCGCGCCTCGCCACACTGGCGCTGAGGCAGAACCGTCCCGACCTACTGCGTCGTTCATTGCTTGCAACAGGGCTCGCCGGGTGTCTGGAACCCGATGACGGCCGGGACCTCATGGTGGGCCTGGCATTGCCGTGGATCGTTGCGCGGCAGCTCGGGGCGTCCCCGGCTGCGGTGTTCGGCGATGTCGCCGACAGTCTTCCGGATGGCCCGGTCGCCGCACTGTTCGAAGCCTTCGGCGCCCGGACAGACATCACACTGGAAGCCTTCGGCTGGGAACTGGTCACGACCGCCGACGGTCCGGATTTCCGCCCGCAGCACTGATCACGAGCGAAGGGGTCCAATGAGTTACGACCTCGAGTGGGCTGACCTACCCGCATCTGCTGCCGCTGCTCGTTCTCGCCTCGAGGCGTGCTCTGACCTGGGAGACCTGTGCGTACACGCTCCCCCATGTCTGGGCGAATACGAGACGCTTGCCGCTGCCTACCAGTTCCATCTGAACATCGTCGGCATGGCCTTCTGCCGTGGCGGTATGCGCCGCACGGGCATGACCTACCAGGCAACCCCGCAGCCTTTTCCCGCCTGGCCCTTCGATGGCATCGACGACTGGCATTCCGCTGATCAGCGTCGGCGTGACGCGTACAAGGAAGCCGAACAGGCGGCCTCGGCCCAGACGGTCCCCGGAATGGTCGGCATCCCAGAGTTCAAGCTGTCGAGTAACGGCCCTTGGCTGGTAGGTGCGAGGGAGATCGAGCAGGCGCTCGACTGCTACCAGGCGTCGTCACCGATTTTGCGGGCAGCGTTGGAGGGAGATGACCTGTGGGCGGCCTGGATCGACTGGCTGAGACAGACGGTCAGCCACGGCGGCTTCGTCGTACGATGATCCACCCGCCAGATGACGTCGGACCTGGCAGACGGCCGAGGGTCTCGATCGCCTCCATGCCCCTTCATCGGATGGAGAAGGCCCCGGTCATGATCGGCGATCACGCCGCTGACCTGGGCCCTTCCGTGGAGCCGCCTGACGGTACACCGCCTGGCGAGGTCAGGACCGACGGAGGCGTCGCTTACGCCGTCGCCGCCGGGCTCGACTACGTCCGGTCTCGGAAGTCTCGCGCGGCTGGCGCACCACGACCCTGGGCTTCAGCGGTCGTCCCGCGAGCATGCAGGCCACGGCGGTCATGGTGAAGGCCACGAGCCAGATGAACATCGCGGAAGGACCATCGACGTCGTCCGGCAGGCGTGGATCGACCAGGCCCTCCGGGTCCCGTATCACCGTGACCCGCGCGCCGACCTCGCCTTCGGGATTGTGGCTCGCACCGATCTCCGCGCCCGGCCACGCGCCCAGCTCGCCGGGAATGTGTGTCCCCTCCGGATCCGCCAGCGCGTAGTAGAGGTGGCGCCCCTTCTCGGTACCGTCGCGTACCTGCGTCACGGTGGCCTCGACCCGCTCGCCGCGCGCTTCGAGGACGGTGGTGTAAAGGCCCATCGCGCTGGCGAACAAGAGCAGCCCGGACAAGAGCCATGCCAGGCACAGCAGGCCCATGCGGGGAGGCTGTGCGGGAGCGGTCACGAGCACCGCCGCCACCAAGGCGAGGCACCACACGATCGTGCCCGGCACGGTCGCCACGTCGGTGCGGATCCACGTGGGCGCGACCAGTGCGCCGCCGAGTGCCGACACGACGGTCAACACGGCCAGATACGCCGCACCGAGCTGATTCACCAGCCGGAAATTGCGAATCAGCACGAGCCGGAGTGTAGAGCGCCAGTACAACGCCGCACGGCGTGCGGGATTCGCTTCGCCGGCACGTCGCCGGGAAGCGCCAGGACGAGCTGGTGTTCACCGCCCCGAACGGCGGGCCGCTGCGCAACACGAACTTCCGGACGCGGGTCTTCGGGCCGGCGGCGGCGTCGGTGGGACTCGCCGGGCTCACTCCGCACGACCTGCGGCACACGGCGGCGAGTCTGGCCGTGGCAGCCGGGGCGAACGTCAAGGCGGTGCAGCGGATGCTCGGGCACGCGTCGGCGTCGATGACGTTGGACGTGTACGCGGGCCTGTTCGGGGACGACCTGGACGCCGTTGCCACCCGGCTGGACGAGGCGGTCGCGGCGCGGGATGCGGACTATTTGCGGACTGGCACGGCCGGCGGTGTGGTTGTCGACCTTGGGAAACGGCGAAGCCCAGGCCGTTGACCTGGGCTTTCTCACCGAGCCGCCTGACGGAATCGAACCGTCGACCTACGCATTACGAGTGCGTCGCTCTAGCCGACTGAGCTAAGGCGGCAACGAGCGTCAAGTGTACGCCACCCCTCCGGCACCGCCGAACGGGATCCCCACCACACCGCCGGCCCGAAACCGAGGTCCATTCGGACGTCCACCGGACAGCGCCGCGCGCCGACCGGCACTACGCTCCGGCGGATGACGGACGATCATCCCTCCGGATCGCCGGACGACCAGAGCGTGCCGCACGAACCCGTGGCCACCCCGCCACCAGGGGGCCCACACGCCAGCGAGGCGGCCGGTGGTCGGCCCGCGCGCCGCCCGACCAGCACCGACCCGCTCGAGTTGGGTTTCACCCCGCGCAAGCCGGTGCCGTGGCTCGCGCCGTTCCTGCTGGTCAGCACCGGCATCCGTACGCTGCTGGCGATGCTCTTCGGGGCGTACCTGGACAAGCGTGAACTCCAGAACGCCCTCGACGCCAAGGTCGCCAAGCAGGTCGGGCCGGACGGCGGGCTGTGGCTGGACTACGTCGCCGACCTGGGCGACGGTTTCAACGCCACCTACTCGGTCGCGTACCTGCTCGCCCAGCGCGAGCTGGTCGTGGACGGGCACCGCCTGCCCCGGGCGCAGACCCTCGTGATGGGCGGCGACCAGGTCTACCCGTCGGCGGCCTTCGAGGCGTACGAGGACCGGTGCAAGGGCCCCTACCAGGCGGCGCTGCCGGTCACCCCGCCCGAGCGGCCGACCCTGTTCGCGGTCCCCGGCAACCACGACTGGTACGACGGCCTCACCGCCTTTCTGCGCCTGTTCGTCCGGTCCCGGGACCGGCACTTCGGCGGTTGGGGCACCGGCCAGTCACGGTCGTACTTCGCGATCGAACTGCCGGCCGACTGGTGGCTGCTCGGCCTCGACGACCAGTCCGGTTCGTACCTGGACGACCCGCAGCTCACCTACTTCGACGCGGTGGCGGAGCGGCTGGGGCCGGAGAGCCGGGTGATCCTGGCCGTGCCGGCGCCGACGTGGGTCAAGGCCGTCGACCACCCCACGGCGTACGACTCGATCGACTACTTCATCCGCACCATCGTCGCGCCCACCGGGGCGCAGGTGAAGCTGATCATCTCCGGCGACCTGCACCACTACGCGCGGTACGCCGGCCCGGACCGCCAGCTGGTCACGTGCGGCGGCGGTGGCGCGTACCTCTACCCCACGCACAAGCTGCCGGAGCGGATCGAGGTCCCGCCGCGGGACACCCTGGCCCGCCGGGCGAGCGCGTCCCAGACGTACGAGTTGGCGGGCCGCTACCCCGACGCGGCGCGGTCCCGGCGGTACGCCTGGGGGATCTTCCCCCGGCTGCCGTTCCGCAACCCGGGCTTCACCACGCTGCTCGGCACCCTGCACACGTTGCTGATGCTGGCGATGGCCGGTGTCGCGACGAACCGCGGCGGGACGGAGCAGCGGCTGTTCAGCGTGCCGCTGGTGGCGATGCTGCTCGTGACGCTGCTCGGGGCGGCGTTCTTCGCCAAGCCGCCCTCCTCCGGGGGTAAGCGGCACGTACGGCACTGGATCCTCGGTGTGGGGCACGGGGTGACCCACCTCGGGCTGGCGGCGGCCGGCACGTGGGCCTGGTTGGCGCTGCCCTTCCACGACTGGCCCTGGCCGCTGCCGGCGGTGGCCGCCGTGGTGCTGTACGGCCCGGTGATCGGTCTGCTGGCGAGCCAGGTGGTGGCCGCGTACCTGCTGGTGGCCGGCGCGTTCGGGGTCAACGTCAACGAACTCTTCGCCGGCCAGGGCATCGAGGACTCGAAGGGCTTCGTCCGGCTCCACATCAGCCCGGAGGGCACCCTGACGATCTACGCGATCGGCGTCGACCGGGTGGCCCGCGACTGGCGGATCAACCCCGACCAGTCCCCCGAGTCCTCCTGGCTGATCCCGACGACCCCACTAACCCCCCGCCTGTCCGAACCCCCGATCACCGTGACCTGACCACCGACCCACGTTGATCATGAGGTTAGCGGGTGAGTTGATCGCGAAAACACCCGCTAACTTCATGATCAACACGGCGAAACCCGGGGTGGGGGTGGGGGTGGGGGTGGGGTTAGGGGTTGTAGTGGGCGTCGTGGGTTTGGCGGGGGGTGCAGACGGAGGCGCGGCTGCAGGAACAGCGGGAGCCGTCGGCGTCGAGGCGGACCGTCACCGCGTCCCGGGGAACACTGTGGCCCACGACCCGGCCCTGCCCCTCCGGGGTGCTCACCCGGGCGCCGATCGCCGGGGCGGACTCCTGGAAGCGCTGGTAGAGCGGGTGCTCGTACTTCAGGCAGCACATCAGCCGGCCGCACGCGCCGGAGATGCGCAGCGGGTTGAGCGGCAGGTCCTGGTCCTTCGCCATCCGGATGGTCACCGGCTCGAAGTCGGTGAGGAAGGTGGCGCAGCACAGGTCCCGACCGCAGGAACCGATGCCGCCCTGCACCCGGGCCGAGTCACGCGCGGAGAGTTGGCGCAGCTCGACCCGGCAGTGCAGGGTCGCGCCGAGATCCCGGACCAGCGACCGGAAGTCCACCCGGTGCGGAGCGGTGAAGTAGATGGTGCTGCGCTCGCCGCCCTCCCCGCCGCCGAGCACATGATCCACGGCGACCACCTTCATCGGCAGGCCGTGCTCCCGGATCAGGCGCTTCGCCGCGACCTTGGCCTCCGCCTTGCGCCGGCGCAGCGCCTCGTCGCGGCGCAGGTCCTCCTCCTGCGCCAGCCCGGCCAGCCTGGGGAACCCGTCGGTGTCGTCGGCCACCCACTGGGCGGCCCAGACGCACTCGGCCACCTCGGGCCCGTCGTCCGTCGGCACCAGCACCTTGTCGCCGACCTGTGGACGGAACTCGCCCGGGTCCAGGTAGTAGAGGCGCCCGTACCGGTGGAAGCTGACCGCGCACAGCATGCCCATGCCCTCACCCTACGTTCTTCGGGCCGTCCCGGCCCGGCCGGCGTCGCGGGACGACTACACCGTGCAGCCATTCATGTCGATCGAATCGGCCGATCCACGGACCGTCCCGCCGGGCCGATGATCCTCGACCGGACGGCTGATTCCGTCGCAACCAGCGGGACAAATCACGGCCCGGGGCGTTGAGTGGAAGGCAGACCTGCGGGGGGTGCAGGGGAAGGCCACGGCGTCGGCGCCGGGAGCCGGGGACGGCTCACGTGCGCGACGCCGTGCGCCATGTCGAAGGCGCCGGCAGGTGTCACCGGCCCACCCGCGTCGAGGCGTCGTAACGGGGGTCACCGCTGACCGGTGCGCGCCACCGGGTTTCAGCCAGGCTCGGCCCCCACTGCCGCAGGAGCGTCTCCGCGCCGTCGTACGCGACGCAGAGCACCGCCAGCACCCGCGCCGCGATCTCGGCGGCCTCCAGCCCGGCCGAGGCGCGCGGGGTGGACACGGCGAGTGGCACCGACGTCGCGGCGACGACCGCCACCGCCTCGGTGGACCGCAGCACGTCGGCCAGGGCCCGGGCGAGCGTCAGCCGGCTACCCTCCACCCAGTCGGCGAGGGCGTCGGCGTACCCGGCGGTCGACTCCAACCGCCCCACCAGGCTCTCCGGCCCCTCGTCGAGGTGGCGCAGCAGCGCCGCGCGGGACTCGCCGTACGCGCCGGCGGCCGCGCCGGACCAGAGCACCGGGTCGGTGAGCGCGGCGGAGACCTCGTCGTACGCCGGAACGAGCCGGCGCACCGACCGGCCGGCACCGGCCAGCGGCGCGGGGTGCAGGTGCAGGAAGCTCCGGACGGCCTCGCCGGGGAGCACCTGCATGCGGCGCAGCAGCGGCCAGACCCGGTGCCCCTCGGGCGCACCGGCGGCGAGCAGCGTGTCGACGCGGCGCAGCAGGTCGAGGCCGGGCTCGGCGAGCCGGTCCAGCGGATCCATCACGCCTCCCCGGCGAGCCGGCGGCCGGCGGCCCGGTCGACGTCGGCGTAGCGGTCGGCGGCGTCCCGGACAGCGGCCGCGGCGGCGGCGAGGCGCAGCGCGGCGGCGTGGGCCTCCCGGGCCCGGTCACCGGTGGCCGCCGTCCACTGCCGGTGCAGGGCCCGCCCGATCTCGCCGGGCCGGCCCGCCGCGTCGCCGCCGAAGGCGACCTGCGCCGGGTCGCCGGCGGTGACCGCGCGGGACAGGCCGGCCAGCGTCTCGCTCGCCGCGTCCAGCCGGGCGGCGAGGGCGCGCAGCACGTCCATGTCAGGCCCCCGCGAGCGGACGGTAGGCGGCGAACGTCTCGTTGTGCAGCTTCTCCCGGGCCCACTGAGCGGCGTCGGCGGCCGCCGCGACCGCGGCCTGGACGGAGCCGGCGACGTCGCGTGGGTGCCGGTTGTGCAGGGGGCCGAGGAAACGCACGTCGGTGATCCGGCCGCCGGCGGTCACCACCACCTCGACCAGCCCGTCCGGCGAGCGGACGGTGACCTCGACCGTCGTGACCGCCTGGTCGAACTCGGCCTGGAGGGACTCGACGCGGCGGTAGCGCCGCACCGCCTCCTCGATCCAGGCCTCGTCGATCTCCCCCCGCGGCATCCGCGCTCCTCCCGGACGGACCCGGACCTCACTCAGCGTGGCGTCATGGTCACCGTGCATGGCACACCGGACCGTACCGCACAGCAATCGCGCCTGTCGATGCCCTGTGGACGACCGGTCCGGCCGGTGGGAGCTGTCGGCGGCTGTCAGCCCTTCCAGAGGGCGAGCATCATCGCCTCGACGGCGATGCGAGGCTTCACGTTCGCCTCGATCGCCGCACGGCAGGCCAGCACCGCCTCCAGGCGGCGCAGCGCGCCCTCGGCGTCCCACTTCCGCGCTCCGGCCTCGGCGAGGGAGGCGGTGTCGGTGTGCACGGGCGCGACGGAGGCGCGCAGCGCCATGGTGAGCGCGTCCCGGTAGAAGCCGGCCAGGTCCACCAGGGCCCGGTCCAGCGCGTCCCGCTGCGCCCGGGTGGCCCGGGACTTCTGCCGTTTCTCCAGCTCCTTGAGCTGCCCGGCGGCACCCCGGATGGCGCCGGCCGCGCCGCGGCCGGTACCACCCGCGCCGAGGGCGGTCTCCAGCGCGGCGCGCTCGGCGGCGTCCGTCTCCGCCACCGACGCCTCGGCCTCCGCCTCGGCCGCCTCGATCAGCGCGGAGGCCGCGTCGAAGGCGGCACCCACCCCGGTCAGCCGGCGAGGCACCGCCAGCACCGCGTCCCGCCGCTTGCGCGCCTCGGGGTCGCGGGCCAGCCGCCGAGCCCGCCCGACGTGCCCCTGCGCGGCCGCCGCGGCCCACCGTGCCACGTCGGGCGCGATCCCGTCCCGCCGGGCCAGCACCTCGGCCACCGCGTCCGGCGGCGGCTGCCGCAGCGGTACGACGCGGCACCGCGACCGGATCGTCACGGAGATGTCGTCCGGGTGCGTGGACGGGGCGCAGAGCAGGAAGACGGTGCGCGGCGGGGGCTCCTCGACGGCCTTGAGCAGCGCGTTGCCGGCCGCCTCGGTGAGCCGGTCCGCGTCCTCGATGACCACCACCTGCCAGCGCCCGCCGGACGGGGTGCTGGCGGCGCGCAGCACCAGGGCCCGCATCTCGCTGACGCCGATGGAGAGCCCCTCCGGCACCACCAGCCGCACGTCGGCGTGGGTGCCGGCGAGCGTCGTGTGGCAGCCGGGGCAGGTGCCGCAGCCGGTGCCGTGGACGCACTGCAGCGCGGCGGCGAAGGCCCGCGCGGCGACCGAGCGGCCGGAGCCGGGCGGCCCGGTGAAGATCCAGGCGTGGGTCATGCCCGCCCCCGGGTCGCCCGGCGACACGCCACTCGCGCCCGACGCCACCTCGACCTCCTCGACGAGGGCGGCCAACTCGTCGGCCTCGTCCGGCCGGTGCGCGGCGGCGCGCAGCACGGCGGCGGCCGCCGCGGCGGCCCGGCGCAGGGTGTCGACCGCCTCGTCCTGGCCGACCAGGTCGGCGAAGACGTCCGGCATCAGGTCCGATGCTCCATCGTCACCAGCTCCGCGTCGGATAACTCCGGCTGCACGGAGGTGTCCGGGCCACTCGCCGGGCGCGGGTGCGCGATGCCGCCCGGCGCACCCGCCATCTCGTCGATCCGCCGGGCCACCGACTCGGCGATCTCCGTCACCGGGCGGGAGGCGTCCAGCACCAGGTAGCGCTTCGGGTCGGCGGCGGCGAGGTCGAGGAACGCGTACCGGACCCGCTCGTGGAAGCTCACCGACTCCGCCTCCAGGTGGTCGCGGTCCTCGCCACGGCTGGCCACCCGGGACAGGCCGGTACGCGGATCCACGTCGAGGAGCACCACCAGGTCGGGCTTGAGCCCACCGGTGGCCCAGGAGGAGAGCCAGGAGACCTCGTCGACCGGCAGCGTCCGCCCGGCGCCCTGGTACGCGAGCGACGAGTCGACGTAACGGTCGCTGATCACGACGCCGCCCCGGGCCAGTGCCGGCCGGACGACGGTGGCCACGTGGTGGGCCCGGTCGGCGGCGTAGAGCAGCGCCTCGGCGCGCGGCGACGGCACGTCGGAGCCGGGCTGGCCGAGCAGGAGGGACCGGATCCGCTCGCCGACCGGGGTGGCGCCGGGCTCGCGGGTCACCACCACGTCCCGCCCCTGCTCCCGCAGCCGGTCGGCGAGGAGACCGAGCTGGGTGGACTTGCCGGCTCCCTCGCCGCCCTCGAACACCACGAACAGCCCGGTGGAGACGAACGGCTCGGCCGGCATCAGCGGGCGCCCGCGTACCGAGCCCCATAGGTCGGCCAGGACCGGGACGCCCTTCTTGTCGTCCATCTGCCCGAACGCGCTGATTCCGGCGAAGATGCCGGCGGCGCCGGCGACGAGCAGCAGCAGCCGGGTCGACGAGACCGAGAACTCGGCGCCGGCGACGTCGAGGGTGCGGGAGCCGCCCAGACCGGCGAGGAGGCTGCCCAGCGCGATGGCGAGGATCAGCACCAGCCGGGTGCCGATCTGCACGACGGCGAACACCCGGCCGCGGACCTCGTCGGCGATCTCGCCGCCGAGGAGGGTGACGCCGGAGAGGAAGGCCATGCCGGCTCCGGCGCCGACCAGGATCGCGCCGACCATCGCCATGGACAGGTGGATGGCGAAGGCCAGGGTCATCACCGCCGCGCTGGCCAGCACGATGCTCATGCCGAACCAGCGGCGGCGGGACATCTCCTTCACGATCATCGGCCCGAGGCCGATGCCGACCGCCAGGCCGATGAAGATGGCGCCGAAGAGCAGGAAGAAGGCCGCGTCGCCGGCGTTCAGCGAGGTGGCGAAGAACTGGGCGGTGCCGATCACGATGCCGCCGCCGGCGAAGGCGCCGAAGATGCCGAGCACCAGGCCCCGCACCAGCGGGGTCTTGCCGATGAACCGCCAGCCCTCGGTGAACTGGCGGAGCATGGTCTGCTCGGTGCGCTCCCGCTCGCCGGGCCGCGCCTGGCTGATCTCGCGGATGCCGAACGCGACGACCAGGGCGGTCGCCAGCCGGGAGAACGCGTTGATCCAGAGCGCGAGCTGGGCCGGTTCCGCCCAGGACGGGAGGTCCCCGCCGGTGACGGTCCGCACGCTGCGGTCCAGCACCGCCGCGACGATCGCGGCGAGCACCGGCGTGATGCCGTACGTGGTGATGAGCGTGAGCTGGTTGGCGGCCTCGAGTCGCGCCCGGGGGATCAGGTTGGGGACCGCCGCCTCCTTGGCCGGGATCCAGAGCAGGGTGACCGACTCGATCAGGAAGGTGGCGACCGCCGCCCAGCCGACCACCACCGGCCCGCTCGCGCCGAGCAGCGCGACCAGCGGGATCGAGGCGAACAGCAGGAACCGCAGCACGTCGCAGATGACCATCGTCCACCGCCGGTCGAACCGGTCGGCGAGCACGCCGGCGATCGGACCGAGCACGAGGGCGGGCAGCAGGCGGACGGCGATCACGCCGCCGAAGGCCGCGCCCTTCGCGGTGCTCCCCTCCACCTGGGAGGCCGCGAAGACGGACGTGGCGAGCAGGCCGAACCAGTCGCCGAACGAGGCGGCGCCGAGCACGATCCAGAGCCGCCGGAACGGGCGGATGCGCAGCACCGAGCGGATGGCGGCGTAGCCCGAGTGGTCGGGCTGCGCGGCGGTCTTGGCTCCGGACGTGGACGGTCCCGGCTGGGCGCCGGTCGAGTCGGGCTGCGCTCCGGACGGCGACACGCCGGGCGACTCGCCGTTCTGCTGGCTTTCGATGGCCGTACCTCCACGTGGCGGCCCATCGCTGGGCGGTCCCGGTGCAACACTCTAGACCCGGTGGGGACCCTCCCCACCGCGACATTCCCCTGCTCGCCGAGCGTAGGCCGACGCGACCACCCACCGCAGCCCGGACAGACGCGAGGGTATTTCGCATTGAGCCCGGGACGGTTAGCGTGCACCACGTGGCCACCGACAGGCACGACCTCCGCGATCGACTCGACCGCGCCACCGCGCACCTCGACCCGCCGTACGCGGTCGTCGACCTCGCCGCGTTCGACGCCAACGCCGCCGCCCTGGTGGACCGCGCGGCAGGTAAGCCGGTCCGCGTCGCCAGCAAGTCCGTCCGCAGCCGGGACCTGATCTCCCGCACCCTGGCGAACCCGGGCTGGCGGGGCGTGATGGCGTTCACCCTGCCCGAGGCACTCTGGCTGGTCCGCTCCGGCGTGACCGACGACGCGCTGGTGGCGTACCCCACGGCCGACCGGTCCGCGCTCGCCGAACTGGCGGCCGACCCGGCGCTCGCCGCCGCGGTGACGCTGATGGTCGACGGCACCGACCAGCTCGACCTGGTGGACTCGGTCGCCGCCCCCGATCGACGGTCCGAGCTGCGGGTATGCCTCGACCTGGACGCGTCGTGGCGGCTACTGGGCGGGCGGGTGCACGTCGGCGTCCGCCGCTCACCGGTGCACAGCGCCCGGGCGGCCGGCGCGCTCGCCGCCACCGTCACGGCCCGCGCCGGCTTCCGGCTGGTCGGCCTCATGGCGTACGAGGCGCAGATCGCCGGCCTGGGCGACGCGCCGCCGGGGCGGGCGGCGCTCGGCGCGGCGATCCGGCTGGCCCAGCGCGGGTCGTACCGCGAGCTGCTGGCCCGCCGCAGCGCGGCGGTGGCCGCCGTCCGCGAGCACGCCGACCTGGAATTCGTCAACGGCGGCGGCACCGGCAGCGTGGCCGCCACCAGCGCCGATCCCGCGGTCACCGAGGTCACCGCGGGATCGGGCCTGTACGGGCCGACGTTGTTCGACGCCTACCGGGCCTGGCGCCCCACCCCGGCGGCGTTCTTCGCCTGCGCGGTGGTCCGCCGTCCCGCCCCCGGCTACGCCACCGTGCTCGGCGGCGGCTGGATCGCCTCCGGCCCCGCCGAGCGCAGCCGGCTCCCCCGGCCGGTCCTCCCGGTCGGGCTGGAGCTGGTCGGCACCGAGGGGGCCGGCGAGGTGCAGACCCCGCTGACCGGCACAGCCGCCGCGACGCTGCGGGTCGGCGACCGGGTGTGGTTCCGGCACGCCAAGGCCGGCGAGCTCGCCGAGCACGTCAACGAGCTGCACCTGGTCGACGGCGACACCGCGGTGGCGACCGTCCCGACGTACCGCGGTGAGGGCCGGGCCTTCCTGTGAGCCGCCGGCGAGGCGACGCGCCCGCGTGGTCGCGTCGCCGCCGACCGGGCCGGTTGCGGGCGGTCCGGGCAGGTCGTACGGCGGTCAGGCCGGCTGGGCCACCTCCGCCGGCTGGCCCGCGCTCTCCCGGGCGTCGACCTGGCGGTGCAGGTACTCCCGGATGAGCGCCTTGGCCTCGGTCAGCACCCGGGCGTCGCCCTCCGGCTGCCGGCGGAACGCCAGCTTGATGAGCGCGTCGGAGGCCTCGACCGCGATCTCCAGGTGGAACCGGAGGTCCGGTACGTCGGTCAGCCCGAAGCGTTCGGTGAGCACGCGGGCGAGCTGATCGGCGATCACCCCGTTGTTGTCCCGCTGCTCATCGAGCAGGTGCAGGTCGACCACGTCGCCGAAGTGCAGGGTACGGAACCCCGGGACAGTACGGTGCATCGTGATGTACTCGTCGATCGCCGCGTCGACACCGTCCCACCAGTGGGTCAGGTCGTCCGAGGCGAACCTCTCGTCGAGCCGCTGGAGGTAGGACTCCATCGTGCGCAGGGTCAGCGCCTGCACGATCGCCCGCTTGTCCGGAAAGAACTGGTAGACCGACCCGATCGCCACCTCGGCACGCTCGGCGAGCAGAGTCGTGGTCAGCCCCTCGTACCCCACCTCGTCGACGAGCTCGGCACAGGCGTCCAGCATCCGCTGGACCCGCGCGACACTTCGACCCTGCACCGGTACGCGGCGCAGCGGCCCGGTCGTGGCGGCTGGTGTGGACACTCGGCGCCACCCCCCTTCGACGGATGAACATATCTGCACGTCACGAGTCCGTGACTACCGGTACAACGAGCGGACCTCGATTGCGGTATTTACCAGGTAGAACGTTCCTGATATGAAGTCAGTTCATATTCATGTCGAGGAGTGTCCCATGGTCGCCACCGCACCCTCCGTAACCGCCTGGTCGAACTGGGCCGGCAATCAGCGTGGCACCGCCACGGCCGTCCTGCGTCCCAGGTCCGTCGACGACGTCGCCGACGCCGTCCGGGCCGCCGCCACAGCGGGCGAGCGGATCCGGGCGGTCGGCAGCGGCCACTCCTTCGCCGCCGTCGCGCTGACCGACGGGCACCGGATGGAACTCTCCGACCTGGACACCGGCGTCCGCGTCGACGTCGACCGTCGACTGGTCACCGTACCCGCCGGGATCACGCTGCGGGCGCTCAACCGGCTCCTCGCCGAGCACGGGCTGGCCCTGCCCAACCTCGGCGACATCGACGCGCAGACCGTCGCCGGCGCGATCTCGACCGGCACGCACGGCACCGGCGCCGGGTACGGCTGCCTGTCCACGTTCGTCGAGTCGCTCACCCTGGTCACCGGCACCGGCGAGGTGCTGCACTGCTCCGCCGACGAGCAGCCCGACGTGTTCGCCGCCGCCCGGGTCTCGCTGGGCGCGCTCGGCGTGCTGGTCGACGTGACGCTGCGCTGCGTGGACGCGTTCGTGCTGCTCGCGCACGAGCGCCCGGCGCCGCTAGCCGATGTGCTGGCCGACCTGCCGGCCCTGCTGGGCCGCCACGACCACGTCGAGTTCTACTGGTTCCCGTACACCGACCGGGTGCAGGTCAAGACCAACGACCGGGTGCCCGTCGACGACCGGCCGCTGCCCCGCTGGCGGGGCTGGCTTGACGACGAGTTCCTCGCCAACACCGTCTTCGCCGGGGCCTGTCGGCTGGGCCGCGCCGTGCCGGCGCTCGCGCCGACCATCAGCGCGGTCTCCGCGCGGGCGCTCACCGAACGCCGCTACACCGGCCGCTCCGACACGGTCTTCTGCACCCCGCGCCGGGTCCGTTTCGTGGAGATGGAGTACGCGCTGCCGCGCGACGCCCTCGAACCGGCCCTGGACGCCCTGCGCGGGATCGTCGACGGGCTGCCGTTCAAGGTGCTGTTCCCGGTGGAGGTGCGGTTCACCGCCGCCGACGACGTCTGGCTGTCCCACGGTCACGGCCGGGACTCCGCGTACATCGCGGTCCACCAGTACGTGGGCATGCCGTACGAGCCGTACTTCCGGGCCTTCGAGGAGGTGGCGGCCGGGTTGGGCGGCCGGCCGCACTGGGGCAAGCTGCATTGGCGCGACGCGGCGTCGCTGGCGTCCGCGTACCCGCGCTGGCAGGCCTTCCAGCAGGTCCGCGACCGCCTCGACCCCGACCGTGTCTTCGCGTCGCCCCACCTGGACCGGGTCCTCGGCTCCTGACGCCGGACGTCCCCGCCGCCGGGCTCGGGTGACCGGTCCGGCCCCTTTGCTCTGCTTCACTCCACGCACCGGTTCCGCTCAGAAAGCGTTGCGTCCGTTGAAGCAGAGCAAAGGGCGCCGAGCAGGGTCGCGGCCGCCATGACACCGCGCGGCCCGAGGCGGCGTCACTCCGTCGACGTCGTGGCCTTCTTCGGGGCGGCCTTCTTGGCCGGGGTGGCCTTCGCGGTCGTCGCCTTCTTCGCCGCCGTCGCCTTGGTGGCCGCGGCGGTCTTCTTCGCCGCGGTCTTCTTGGCCGGCGCGGCCTTCTTCGCCGCCTTCTTGCGGGGCGCCGGACCCTTCGCCCGCTTCTCGGCGAGCATCTCCGACGCCTCCTCCATGGTCAGCGCCTCCGGCGTCTGGCCGCGCCGCAGCGACGCGTTGGTCTCCCCGTCGGTCACGTACGGCCCGAACCGCCCGTCCTTGATGACCAGCGGCTTCTCGGTCAGCGGGTCGACGCCCATCTCCCGCAGCGGCGGCGCGGCCGCCCGGCGCTGGCGGGCTTTCGGGGCGGCGAGCAGGGCCAGCGCCTCGTCGAGGGTGACCGTGAACATCCTGTCCTCGGAGTCCAGCGACCGGAACTCCTCGCCCCGCTTGACGTACGGCCCGTAGCGGCCGTTGTTGGCGAAGACCTCGTTGCCCTCCGGGTCGACGCCGACCAGCCGGGGCAGGCTGAGCAGCTTGAGCGCCTCCTCGAAGGTCAGCGAGTCCGGCGACTGGGAACGCAGCAGCGACGACTTGCGTTCGCCGCTGGCCACGTACGGGCCGTACCGGCCGGACTTGAGCAGGATCGGCTCGCCGGTGGCCGGGTCGTCACCGAGCTTGCGCTCGCCCCCACCGCCGAGGAACAGCTCGTGCACCTTCTCCGGCGTCAGCTCGTCCGGTGCCAGCCCCTCCGGGATCGGCGCGCGGTCGCCCGGGGCGCCGCCCTCCTCGCCCTCCGCCTTCGGCGGCGGCACCTCGCCGGGAATCGCCCGCTGGAGGTACGGCCCGAACCGGCCGACCCGCACCACGACCTCGCGCCCCTCGTCGTCGGTGAACAGCGGGATCGAGTTGACGCTGCGGGCGTCGATGTCGCTCAGGTTCTCGGTGACCAGCTTCTTCAGGCCACCGGAACGGGCGATGTCCTGGTCGCCGGCGCCGTTGGCGCTGCCGAAGTAGAACGCGGTGAGGAAGTCGACCGCCGCGTGGTCGCCACCGGCGATCTCGTCCAGCTCGTTCTCCATGCTGGCGGTGAAGTCGTAGTCGATCAGGCGCGGGTAGTGCCGCTCCATCAGCCCGACCACCGCGAACGCCAGGAACGACGGGATCATCGCCTGCCCGCGCTTGAAGACGTACCCCCGGTCCTGGATGGTCTGCATGATCGACGCGTACGTCGACGGGCGGCCGATGCCCAGCTCCTCCAGGGCCTTGACCAGGGACGCCTCGGTGTAGCGGGCCGGCGGCTGGGTGTGGTGGCCCTGCGCGGCCAGTTCGTCGGCGGTGAGCGGCTGGTCCTTCACCAGCGTGGGCAGGCGGCGCTCGGCGTCCTCCGCCTCGGCGTTCTCGTCGTCGCTGGACTCGACGTACGCGCGCAGGAAGCCCGGGTCGGTGATGGTCTTGCCGGTGGCGCCGAAGTCGGCCTCCTCGCCGCCGGCCGTGGTCGCCCGGATGCGCACCGACACGCTGGAGCCGACCGCGTCGGTCATCTGCGAGGCGATCGTGCGCCGCCAGATCAGCTCGTAGAGCTTGAACTCCTCGGCGGACAGCTCCTTGGCCACCTCACCCGGGGTGCGGAAGTTGTCGCCCGCCGGGCGGATCGCCTCGTGCGCCTCCTGCGCGTTCTTCACCTTGCCGGTGTAGCGGCGCGGCTCCGGCGGCACGCTGCGCTCGCCGTACAGCTCGACGATCTGCCGGCGGGCCGCCGCGATGGCGGTCTCCGACAGGTTCACCGAGTCGGTACGCATGTAGGTGATGTAGCCGTTCTCGTAGAGCCGCTGCGCGGTACGCATCGTCTGCTGCGACGAGAACCGCAGCTTACGGGCCGCCTCCTGCTGGAGGGTGGACGTGATGAACGGCGCGTACGGCCGCCGGCGGTAGGGCTTCTCCTCCACCCGGGTGACCGTGAACGGCCGGCCCTCCAGCCGGGCCGCCAGCCCGCGCGCCCCGCCCTCGTCCAGGTGGACGACACCCGCGCCGGCCTTCACCCGGCCGGTGGTCGGCTCGAAGTCCTTGCCGGTGGCGATCCGGTCGCCGTTCAGCGCGATCAGCGTGGCGTTGAAGGTGCGCGGCCCCTCGCCGGCCCGGGCGACCGCGAGGGTCGCGAGGATGTCCCAGTACTCGGCGGTGCGGAACGCCATCCGCTGGCGCTCCCGCTCGACGACGATGCGGGTCGCCACCGACTGCACCCGCCCCGCCGACAGCTTCGGCATGACCTTCTTCCACAGCACCGGCGAGACCTCGTAGCCGTAGAGGCGGTCGAGGATGCGGCGGGCCTCCTGCGCGTCGACCAGGTCCCGGTCGATCTCCCGGGGGTTGGCCACCGCGGCCTGGATGGCCGGCTTGGTGATCTCGTGGAAGACCATCCGCTTGACCGGCACCTTGGGCTTGAGCGTCTCCACCAGGTGCCAGGCGATCGCCTCGCCCTCGCGGTCCTCGTCCGTCGCCAGGAGAATCTCGTCGACCTCCTTGGCCAGCTTGGTCAGCTTGCTGATCTGCTGCTTGCGGTCCGGCGAGACCACGTAGAGGGCGTGGAAGCCGTTGTCGACGTCGACGCCGAGCCGCGCCCACGGCTCGCCCTTGTACTTCGCCGGCACGTCGGCGGCGTTGCGCGGCAGGTCGCGGACGTGCCCGAAGCTGGCCTCCACGACGTACCCCGGGCCGAGGTAGCCCGAGATCGTCTTGGCCTTCGCCGGTGACTCGACGATGACCAGACGGGTGGTTCCAGCGTTGCTCGGCACGTCTCTCTCCGACCTCACTCCTGTTCGTGACCGCCCGGCCGCCCGGTTCGGGCCGCACTCGACCCCTCCGGGCCCGGCGGTCCGGATGTCCAACGTAACGCGTCGCCCGCGATTCGGGTTTCGCGGGCGACAAACCACTCCCTCTCGCGGCCGGCGGGGCCGGACGGCGCCACCGTACACCGCCCGTGGCCCGCCGAGTGGTCTCCCGTGACGAACAAGCCCTGTAGCCGACCCGTCCCCACCCGTTCGCCGCCCCCACCCTCGCCCCTCGTCGTCAGGGGCGGATGGGCCAGGATCCCGGTGGGGTGCGCGGCGGGGGGTCGCCGATCAGCTCGGTCAGGCGGGTCAGGTCGCGGCGACCGGTGACGCGGTAGGCGGGGACATCGGGGTCGAGCACGGCGTTGGGCAGGCCGGCCGCGGCCAGGGCGGCGCCGACCGCCGCCAGGTGCGCGTCGGCGGCGGCGCCGAGGCGCAGCAGGACGTCCGGCGGCTCCACCGACCCGGCGGCCGCGAGCCACAGCCGCAGTCGCCGGCCGTTCAGGTGGAAGCCGTCCGGCGGGCGCTTCGCCGGGCCGTCCAGCCACGCCGCCGCGAGCGGCTTCAGGAGCCGGGTGTACGACGTCCGCACCGCGTGCCGCCCGTCCCCGGTCTCCGCCCAGCTCGCTCGCAGGCCCCGGGCGGCCAGTTCGGCGACGAGCACGTGCACCCGCCACGCGGCGTCGACCACCACCGCCAGCCGGGCGGTGCCGCCCATGACCGACACGTCGGCGGGCCCGGCGAGCAGGCCGGCCAGGTCGGCGACGGACGGGTCGGTGGCCTCGGCGCCGAAGAAGGCCAACTGCCGGCGGGGATCGTCCGGGCCCGGCGGATGGCCGGCGGGGCGGGACCCGCCGCTCCGCCCCGGGCCCTCGTCCGCCTCGGCGGTGCCGGAATCCGCCCCGGCGGCCGGGTCCGCCGCGCCGACGGCCGGCGGATCGACGGGCGGGGCGGGACGCCGCCGGCGAGCGGGTCGCGCGGGAGCCGGCACGGCCGGCTCGGGCACCGGGAAGAGCGTCGGCAGCGACTCCGCGTCCGACGATCCGGCGGCACCGCTCAACGACACTCGGGGACCTCGGCGAAGGCGCGCTTCAACTCCTCCGAGTTGAGCCGGGTGGTGTCCAGCGCGCTGGCGTCGTACTCCCGGTTCAGCGTCTCCACCGCGGCCCGCACCCCGTCGTAGAAGACGGTGGGTTGGCTGGTGCTCAGGCCGTCGATGACGTCGCGCGCCTTGCCGTACGCGTCGCGCATCCGCGCCAGCGACGTCCGAAAGCCCTCCGACACCTCGGCCCCCTTCTCGGCGTCCGGAATGCCGGCCTGCTCGACCTTGCGGCGCGCGGTCTCGCTGGCCTGCTCCGCGCCGTCGAAGAGCCGCACCAGGTTCTCCTTGGCCTGCGCCGGTGTGGTCTGGGCGGTCATCTGCTGGTCGGTGCTGCTGGTGAGCTTGCTGATCTCGGCGCGCCAGGGTGTCAGGGCCGAACAGACCGACGCCGCCCAGGCCCGGGGGCTCGGCCCGCCGGCGCAGCCCGCGCCCAGCAGGACGACCGTGGCCAGCAGCGCCGTCAGCTTTCCGGCGGCTGCCGCCCGGCACGTACGCATGCGTTGCAGCGTACGGCGTCGCGTCCCGCCGCACACCGGTCAGGTTGGCCGGTGTGCGGTCCCCGGCCGGTCAGGCCCGACCCGCCGGTCCTGCGCTCGGCCCGCCGGTCCCCGGTCGATGTCGGCCCGCCGGTCCCCGGCCGGCCACGCCGGCCGGGGACCGGGTCGGGTTCAGGCGTTGACCGTCTCCGGTCGCTGGTCGGGGTTGCCGGCGCCGGTGCCGGTGCCGGAGTCCGCCATCGCCACGCCCTTGCGCTTGCTGAACACGACCGCCGCGACGACGACCAGCGTCGCCACCACCGCGATGGTGATCCGCAGGCCGGTGTTGCGGTCGTCGCCCACGCTCCAGGCCACCACGGCCGGGGCGATCAGCAGCGAGACCAGGTTCATCACCTTGATCAGCGGGTTGATCGCCGGACCGGCGGTGTCCTTGAACGGGTCGCCGACGGTGTCGCCGATGACCGTCGCGGCGTGCGCCTCGGAGCCCTTGCCGCCGTACGCGCCGTCCTCGACCATCTTCTTGCTGTTGTCCCAGGCGCCACCGGAGTTGGCCAGGAACACCGCCATCAGCGTGCCGGCACCGATGGCGCCGGCCAGGTACGACGCCAGAGCGCCCGGCCCGAGGCCGAAGCCGACCGCGATCGGCGCCATGATCGCCAGCAGGCCGGGGGTCATCAGCTCGCGCTGCGCGTCCCGGGTGCAGATGTCGACGACCTTGCCGTACTCGGGGCGCTGCGTGCGGTCCATGATCCCGGGCAGCTCGCGGAACTGCCGGCGGACCTCCATCACGACGGCGCCCGCCGAGCGGGACACCGCGTTGATGGCCAGCCCGGAGAAGAGGAAGACCACCGCCGCGCCGATGATGAGGCCGACCAGGTTGCGCGGATTCGCCACGTTCAGCGAGTTGAGGATCTCGGCGCCGACGTCGGCGACACCCGCGTCCGAGTACGCGGTGCGCAGCGTGTCGGTGTACGAACCGAACAGCGCGGTGGCGGCGAGCACCGCCGTGGCGATCGCGATGCCCTTGGTGATCGCCTTGGTGGTGTTGCCGACGGCGTCCAGCTCGGTCAGCGTCCGGGCGCCGTGCTCGTCGATGTCACCGGACATCTCCGCCACGCCCTGCGCGTTGTCGGAGATCGGGCCGAAGGTGTCCATGGCGACGATCACGCCGACCGTGGTGAGCAGGCCGGTGCCGGCCAGCGCGACGGCGAACAGCGACAGCGTGATGGAGCTGCCGCCGAGCAGGAACGCGCCGAAGACGCCCGCGGCGATCAGCAGCGCCGAGTAGACCGCCGACTCCAGGCCGACGCTGATGCCGGCGAGGATGACGGTCGCCGGGCCGGTCTGGCTGCTCTTGCCGATGTCCTGCACCGGGCGGCGGTTCGTCTCGGTGAAGTAGCCGGTCAGCGCCTGGATCGCCGCCGCCAGCACGATGCCGATGACGACCGCGCCGATGGCGACCACGCGCGGGTTCTCGTCCACGTCGGTCAGGCCGCCCTCCAGCTCGGCGAAGGTCGCCGGCAGGTACGCCCAGGTGGCGGCGGCGACCAGCACCGCGGAGAGCAGCGCCGAGATGTAGAAGGCCCGGTTGATGGCGGTCAGGCCGGAGCGGTCCGAGGCGCGCAGCCGGGTGATGAAGACGCCGATGATCGCGACGAGCACACCGATGGTGGAGATGATCAGCGGGAAGACCAGGCCCTGCTCGCCGAAGGCGGCGCGGCCGAGGATCAGCGCGGCGACCAGGGTGACCGCGTACGACTCGAACAGGTCGGCGGCCATGCCGGCGCAGTCGCCGACGTTGTCACCCACGTTGTCGGCGATGGTGGCGGCGTTTCGCGGGTCGTCCTCGGGGATACCCTGTTCGACCTTGCCGACCAGGTCGGCGCCGACGTCGGCGGCCTTGGTGAAGATGCCGCCGCCGACCCGCATGAACATGGCGAGCAGCGCGGCGCCGAAGCCGAAGCCCTCCAGCACGGTCGGGGCGTCACCCTTGAAGAACAGGACGACCAGCGCGGCACCGAGGAGACCGAGGCCGACGGTGAGGAAGCCGACCACGCCACCGGTGCGGAACGCGATCCGCATGGCCGCCTCGCGGCCGCCCTCACGCTCGCGGGCGGCTGCGGCGACCCGCAGGTTGGCCCGGGTGGCCAGCCACATTCCGGCGCCACCGATGAACGCGCTGAACAGCGCGCCGACGACGAAGAAGGCCGATCGGCCGATCTTCACCGCCGTCTCGCTGCCGTCGGTGTCGTGCACCGGCAGCAGGAAGAGCAGCACCACGGCGACGACCACGAAGATCGCCAGGGTGCGGAACTGCCGGAGCAGGTACGCCGAGGCGCCCTCCTGCACCGCCCCCGAGATCTCCTGCATGTTGGTGGTGCCTCTGCCGGCCGCCAGCACGGTCCTCGTCAACGTGGCGGCGAAGACCAGCGCCACGGCCGCGATCACGGCGGCGAGAACCACGTACGTGACATTGTCCCCGGTGAGGGAGATCCCGCCGCTGTCTGCGGCCAAGGTGTCGGACATCTGTGTCCTCCTGTACCGAACGCTCGCGCCCGACCGGTGGAGACGCACCGGCCGGCGCCTGGATGCGGTGTCGCAAGCACGCGCCAACCCACCCCGAGCGGACCAGCGATGAACACCGTTCCCGCTGGGTGCGGGATGGATCACTTGCTGACAACCCGGGTACTGTAGCCCTCCGCAGTGTCGGAGGTCACACCGAGGGGCCACCGTGTCCGGATGATCTTCGTCGCTGTGTTATGAGGAGAAATCTGATATAGGAGGGCGTCCATGACGATCAGGCCGCGCCCCCTGATCGGGACGCGGCCTGCGGCAAGAAAGATCAGGTCAGCGGGCGACCGGCCACACCATCCGCACCTCGGTGCCGACACCCTCGTCCACCGGACGCACCTGGAGGTCCTCGACGAAGCCGGCGAGCAGCGCGAAGCCGACGCCGGTGGTCAGGGCGTCCTCGCTGAGCGACTCCTTGGCCAACTCGTCCGGCGGCAGCGCGGCCAGGCCGATCCCGGCCTCGATCGGCGCCCGGTCGACGACCCGCACGGCGTACGCCCCCGAGTCGGACATCTCCACCAGCACCGGGTCGGGCAGGCCGTACTGCCGGTGCAGGGCGACCGCCCGGGTGCACGCCTCACCGATCGCGAGCCGCACCTCGTCGAGCAGGTCCTCCCGGACGCCCGCCCGCCGGGCGACCGCGACCCCGACCAGTCGGGCGGTGCGGACGTGCACCGGTGCCGGCGAGAACGAGAGGCGGACGGTGGCCATCACGCGCCGGTCGCCGCGTCGACCGTCGGGTGGAGCGGGAAGACCTGGTCGAGTGCGGTGATCCGGAAGATCTTCAGCAGTGGCTCCTTGTCGCACACGAGGGCGAACGTGCCGCCCGCGGTGCGCAGCCGTTTGAGGGCGCCCACCAGTACGCCGAGCCCGGTGGAGTCGAGGAAGTCCACCCGGCCGAGGTCGACCACGACGTGCCGGGCGCCGCCGTCGATCAGTTCGAGGAGCCGTTCGCGCAGCCGGGGGGCGGTGTAGACGTCCACCTCACCGCCGACCTCGAGCACCGTGTGCTCGCCCACGGTGCGGGTCGCCAGTGACAGCTCCATCGGTCCCTCCTCGCAAGAGCCGTAAACTCTCCAGGGCATTCAACCACTACCGCCGGATGCCCTGATGGTCACCGGCGGCGGCCCACCTCTTACCCCGGGCCCCTGCTTTTCATCTCCGAACACCCGTGCGAGAGTGCAGGACGTGACTGTCGACAGCTTCAGCTCGGCGCGTCCGACGCCGCGCCACGACCTGAAGCCGTCGGTCGCCGCCACGCCGAGCGCCGGCCCCGGCCCCGCGCCGGCCGACCTGCTGGCCCGGTTGCGCGCCCGTGGCGAAGCCGACCCGGTCACGCACGTGGAGCGGGTGCCGGCCCGCCCCGGCACGCCCGCGCCCTGGCCCGACTGGGCCCCGGCCGAGCTGCGAGCGGCGTTCGCCCGCCGGGGCGTGGTCGCGCCGTGGCGGCACCAGGCCGAGGCGGCCGATCTCGCGTACGCCGGGACGCACGTCGTCGTCGCCACCGGCACGGCCTCCGGCAAGTCGCTGGCGTACCAGCTGCCCGCACTGGCCACCCTGCTCGCCGACCCCCGGGCCACCGTGCTCTATCTCGCGCCGACCAAGGCGCTCGCCGCCGACCAGGTGCGCGCCGTCGCCGACCTGGAGTTGGAGGGGGTACGCCCCGCCTGCTACGACGGGGACACCCCGCGCGCCGAGCGGGAGTGGATCCGGCGGCACTCCCGGTTCGTGTTGACCAATCCCGACATGCTCCACCACGGCATCCTGCCCGGGCACGCGCAGTGGTCGGGCTTCCTGCGTCGGCTCGCGTACGTGGTGGTCGACGAGTGCCACACCTACCGGGGGGTGTTCGGCTCGCACGTCGCCCACGTGCTGCGCCGGTTGCGGCGGCAGTGCGCGCGCTACGGGCGTACCCCCGTCTTCGTGCTGGCCTCGGCCACGTCGGGTGACCCGGCCGCGGCGGCCGGGCGGCTCACCGGCCTGCCGGTGACGGCCGTCACCGAGGACACGTCGCCGCGCGGCGGGGTGACCTTCGCGATGTGGGAACCGCCGCTGCTGCCCGCGGCCAGCGCCTCCCCCGACGACGTCGATCTCGCGCCGGTCCGACGGTCCGCACTGCGGGAGACCGCGGACCTGCTCGCCGACACGGTCGCGTCGGGGGTCCGCACGTTGGCGTTCGTCCGATCCCGGCGGGGCGCCGAGGTGGTGGCCGCGAACGCCCGGCGCGCCCTGGACGACGCGATGCCCGGGCTCGGTGCGCGGGTGGCCGCCTACCGGGCCGGCTACCTGCGCGAGGAGCGGCGTGAACTGGAGCGGGCGCTGCTGCACGGCGACCTGCTCGGGCTGGCCTCGACGAACGCGCTGGAACTGGGGGTCGACCTGGTCGGGCTGGACGCGGTGCTGATCTGCGGTTACCCGGGCACGCGGGCGTCGCTCTGGCAGCAGGCCGGCCGGGCCGGGCGCTCCGGCCAGGAGGCGCTGGCCGTGCTGGTGGCCCGGGACGACCCGCTCGACACCTATCTCGTCCACCACCCGGAGGCGGTCTTCGGGGCGCCCGTCGAGGCGACCGTGCTCGACCCGGCCAACCCGTACGTCCTCGGGCCGCAGTTGGCGTGCGCGGCGGCCGAGGCGCCGCTCACCCCGGCCGACCTGGAACTGTTCGGCAACGGGGCGAAGGAGGCCGTCGACGCGCTGGTGGAGGCCGGCGCGCTGCGGCAACGGCCGACCGGCTGGTACTGGCGGCACCGGGAGCGCCCCGAGGTCGACCTGCGCGGCGAGGACGGCGCGCCGGTCTGCGTGGTGGAGGCCGCGACCGGCCGCCTGCTCGGCACGGTCGACGGCGGGTCGTCGCACTTCCTGCTCCACACCGGGGCGGTCTACCTGCACCAGGGCGTGTCGTACGTCGTCGACACCCTCGACCTCGCCGACGGGTGCGCGCTGGTGCACCCCGAGGAGCCGGACTGGTCCACCCATGCCCGGGACGTCACGTCGCTGTCGGTGGTGTCGGTGCGGTCGTACGTGGACGCCGGGCCGGTCGGGCTCTTCCTCGGCGAGGTCGACGTGACCAGCCAGGTGGTGTCGTACCAGCGCCGGCGGATCGCCACCGGCGAGGTCATCGACACCCGCCCGCTGGACCTTCCCGCCCGTGAGCTGCGCACCGTGGCGGTCTGGTTCACCCTCTCGCCGGAGTCCCTCACGGCGGCCGGGGTCGACCCGGCCGACGTGCCGGGCGCGCTGCACGCCGCCGAGCACGCCGCGATCGGGCTGTTGCCGCTGATGGCCACCTGCGACCGGTGGGACATCGGCGGACTCTCCACGGCGGTGCACCCGGACACCGAGGCGCCGACGGTCTTCGTGTACGACGGGCACCCGGGTGGGGCCGGTTTCGCCGAGCGCGCGTACGGGACGGCGTCGGCCTGGCTGCGCGCGACCCGGGACGCGATCGCGGAGTGCGCCTGCGAGTCCGGCTGCCCGTCGTGCGTCCAGTCCCCGAAGTGCGGCAACGGCAACAACCCGCTCTCCAAGCCGGACGCCGTCCGGGTCCTCGACGTGGTGCTGGCCAACCTTCCGGCGTGAGCGCGTCCCACCAGGTGCCCGCCGGGCATGGAACGTCGCGCGCCGGGGCATTATTGGGAGCGCTTCCATGGATCTGTTTCTCCCTGCCAACGGAGGGATCATGGCCGACACCATCGCCGAGACCGTCGACCTGCTCTACACGATCGACCAGGACAACCTCACTCCCGACCAGCAGATCGCGCTCGGCACCGCCCTCGCGACGCTCGCCCAGGCCGAGCGGCTGGACCAGATCAACGAACGGCTGCACGCCATCCACCAGATCCTCCAGACCTGGGCCCTGCGCACGACGGCCGACGGCCGCTGCTGACACTTGGCCGTCCGGGGCTCAAGAGGCAGGCGGCGGGGCCCTGGCTGTGCGAGACTCCGCCCCACCCTCTGAAGGAGATCTCATGCAACCCGACAATGTGCAGGCTCAGCAGCAGTTCCACATCCGGCAGCGGATCCGGTTGATGGTCAACCAGTACGAGGTCCACGCCGTCGCCCCCGACGGCTCCGAAGGCGGCCTGTTGGCCTTCGCGCAGCAGAAGCGGCTCGCCTTCAAGGAGCAGGTGACGATCTACACCGACGACTCGAAGCAGCAGCCGTTGCTCGGCTTCAAGGCGCGGCAGCGTCTCGACCTCGGTGCCACGTACGACGTCACCGACCACGCCGGCAACCCGATCGGGGCGTTCCGTAAGGACTTCGCGCAGTCCCTGCTCCGCTCGACCTGGCACGTCGAGCAGGCCGGGTTGCCCCAGGTGACCGGGCAGGAACGGTCCCTGCCGGTGGCCCTGCTCCGGCGCTTCGTCGACTCGCTGTCCTGGCTGCCGTACCACTTCGACTTCGTCGCGGACGGCCAGCCGGTCTTCTCCGTCGTCAAGCAGTGGGGTCTCCGCGACCGGTACGTCGTCCAGATCCAGCACCCGGAGATCGACCGCCGGCTGGTGATCGCGATGGCCATCGCCCTGGACGCCCTCCAGGCCCGCTGACATCGAGCCTTCGGCCCGGGCCGAAGTCGCCGTCGCCGTCGCCGGGTACCGGCCCGGTCTCGGCCCGGGATCCGGCCCGGTTTCGGCCCGGGTTTCGGCTCGGGCGGGCGCCGTCGCCGGGTCAACTCGGACTCGCCCCGCCGCCCGCGCCGTTCGTCGCCGCCCCGGCTCGGACCGGGCCGGCCCGGGCTCGGGCGGTCGCCACTCGGGTCAGGCCCGGCATCGGTGTCACCGTCACCTCCGCCGTGATCAGGACGTCCAGCCCGTCGAGCCGGCAGTAGACCAGCCGTCCCCCGTTGTCCGAGACGACGCTGGCGGCCGACGCACACGCCGCCGCACCGCCCCGGACGGCGTCACCGGCACCGGCCAGGGCACCGAGGTCCGCCGCGACACCGGCGTGCTGCCGCGCGACCCGGGCGGCCGCCACCGCCGCGCCGGCCGTACCGAACAGGACGAACGCGATCCCGACGGCGAGCAGGAGCACGCTCGCGCCACCCCGGTCTTCGTCCACGTCGGCCCTCATGTCGTTCCCCCCGAGCGGATACGTCATTTCAGCGCGGCAAATCGACGCTCACGCCTGGGGCGGAGGTGTCCGATGGCGATCTGCGGATCACGGGAGATGGGCGCCGGGCTCGACGGCGGCCACAACGGTCGCGGCGACCGTGAGCCGGGGAAGCCGAGCACCCAGAGCACGGACCGGGGCCCGGACCGTCGCGCGTACCCGGTCCCCGTCCACGGTGATGGACACCTCCGCCCCGGGTGGGGCGACCCGGTCAGCGGCGGCCCGTCCGTCGTCGCCCCGGGAGGCGGCGATCGCCGCCTCCCGGGCCGCGTGCACGCATTCGCCCTTCGTGCCCACCGCGTGGACCGCGGTCAGGCCCGTGAACAGGAACAGCAGCAGCGCCGGAAGCCCGGCCGCCAGTTCGGCGGTGAAGGATCCGCGGTCACGGCCGGCCCACCGGCGCCGCGTCACTTGAGTGCCCGGTCGATGACGGCCGTCAACGCGGACTGCACGTTGCCGGAGGTCAGCACCTTGAGCAGGATGCCGGCGAAGGCGACCGCGGCGAGCGTGCCGACGGCGTACTCGGCGGTGTTCATCCCGGCGTCCCCGCGAAGGCGGGCGATGAGTCTGCGCATGTGCGTTGTCCTTTCTCGAAGGCGGTCAGAGCACGTCACCGAGGATGGCGACGATCACCGGCACCAGACCGGCGAGAATGAAGGCCGGCAGGAAGCAGAGCCCCAACGGCAGCACGATCAGCACCCCGGCCCGACGGGCAGCCGCCTCGGCCGCCGTGGCCCGGTCGGCCCGCAGGTCGCCGGCGAGGCGGGTCAGCGCGCCGGCCAGGGCGGCACCGCTGGTCGCCGAGCGGAGCGCCGCCGCGATCAGCCGCTCGGCGCCGGGCACCGGTTCGAGTGACGCCCACGCCTCCGCCGGGTCGGCCCCGAGCCGAAGGAGCCGGCCGACCCGGGCGAGACGCTCCCCGAGCGGGCTCTCGAACGCCTCCGCCACGGCCAGCACCGAACGGTCGACCGGGGCGCCCGCGCGCATCGCCGAGGCCAGGAGATCCGCGGCGAGCGGGAGGTCCTCCGCTTCCCGGCGGCGCCGCTCGCGTACGGCCGGCGACTCGATCCGCCGCAGCGCCCGGTCCAGCACCACGGTGGCGACCGGCGCGCCGAGGAGCCCCGGCCAGCCGCCGACCACCACGACGATGGCCACGCCGACGAACGCCGCGACGAGCCGGATCCTGTCCGGCCGGAGCCGGCGCCGCTGCCGGCTGGACGCGTCCGCCGGGGTCCCTGAACGGATCCGTCGCGGGGCGGCCGGGGCGCGCCGCAGGTCCCGTAGGCGACGTACCGGGCGACGGCTCGTCCACAGGGCCGACGCCAGCAGCACACCCGCGGACAGGCAGCCCACGGTCAGGACCGTCCGGACCATCACGCGTCTCGCACGGGGATCGACGTGAGCCGTTCGGCCCAGAGCAGCCCGGCGACCTGTAGGGCGACGGCCAGGACGGCACAACCCCCGCCGACGGGGGTGTGCAGGAGCACGGCGACCGGGTCGACGCCGATGCCGTACCCGAGGCCCATTCCCCCGAGCGGCAGTGCCGCGAGGAGCCAGGCGGTCGCCCGCGCGCCGGCCGCCTGGGCTGCCGCGGCGGCGACGCCCCGGTCGGCCGAGCGGGCGTCCACGTCGATCCGCTCCAGCAGCTCCGCCAGCGGGGCGCCGGTCCGGTCGGCGAGGTGCACGGCGGTCCGGGCCAGCGAACCTCCCGATCCGTCGGTCACGGCTGCCGACAGTGCGACCGCCTGGGCCACCGGCAGGCCGGCCCGCAGGTCGGCGGCGAGGTCACAGAGCTGGTCCAGCCGCTGCTTCCGGGCTCGTCGGGCGTTACGCGACGCCTCCCGTCGCAGCAGTGCGCGGACTCCCACCGTGCCGTACGCCCCGGCGGCGACCGCCGCCACCGGACCGCCCACCAGGGCACCCAGGGCTGCCGTCACCACACCGACCACCAGCAGGGCGCGCCTCGGCGACGCCGCCGGAGCCGGCCACCAACGCCGACCCGCCATGCCCGTCGCTCCGGGCCGGCCCGAGCCGGCGACCGCCGTGCGGAAGGTTGATGCCCGACGGCCGTCGCCGGCAGGCGGAGGTGACCCGCCCGGCCGTCGGGAATCCCGCCGAGGCGGCGGTCCGGTGCGGCCCGGGCCACGCGTGCCCGGCGTACCAGGCGACGTGCGCAGGTCGGCCGCCGCTGGCGCACGTGACAAGCGGGCCGGCCGGCCGACCGGAACCGGCGACCACTCACCCACTCCGGTCGGGCCCGCCACCGACGCCCGGCCCGGATCGGCCGGCGACGGCTCGCCCTGCGGCGTGTCCACCCTCGACCGGGAGATCGGGATCCGCGCCACCTTCGTCGCCGGCCCGGCCGCGGGCAGGTCGCCGGGAGTCGATGTCGAGGTCTCGTCCCGGTCCGGTCGCGCGCCACCGACCGGCGCGGGAAAGTCGCGCCGCAGGCTGGTCACCCACGCGACCAGGGGATCCTCGACGACCGGCGTAGTGCCGGCACCGGGCGCACGTCGACGGATGACCAGCAGCGGCCGGCACGCGACGGCCGTCAGGGTCACCAGGACCAGCGTCAGCAGCAGGTACGGCGGGATCATGCCGGCCCCGCCGATCCGGGCCAGGGCCCGTGCAGGATCGGGGGGACCGCGACGTTCCGCCCCTTCAGCAACTCCGCCAGCCGTCGGGCGGCGGACGCCGGGCCGCCACCGCGGACCCACGCCGGCACGGCGCTGACCAGCCGGTCGGGCCCCTCCGGCAGGAGCAGGCAGACGGACTCCAGCACCCGTCCGCGCGTCAGCCGCCGGACGTGCAGCACCACCTGGAGCGCCGCCGCCACCTGCGCGTGCAGCGCGGGCCGGGGCAGGCCGCCCAGCAGACCGAGCGCCTCCAGCCGGGCGGGCACGTCCGACGGGGTGTTGGCGTGCAGCGTCCCGGCGCCGCCCTCGTGGCCCGTGTTGAGTGCGGCCAGCAGGTCGACGACCTCCGGCCCGCGGCACTCACCCACCACCAGCCGGTCCGGTCGCATCCGCAACGCCTGGCGTACCAGGTCGGTCAGGCCGATGGCGCCCGAGCCCTCCACGTTGGCGGTCCGGGCCTGCAGGCCCACCACGTGCGGGTGGTTCGGGTGCAGCTCGGCGGCGTCCTCGACGAGCACGATCCGTTCCGTGGCCGGGACGAGACCGAGCATCGTGTTGAGCAGTGTCGTCTTTCCGGAGCCCGTGCCGCCCACGACCAGGTACGCGAGCCGGGCCGCCACCACCGCGGACAGCACCGGGGCCACCGGACGCGGCACGGTGCCCTGGCGGACCAGCTCGTCGAGGGTGAACGGCCGCTGCCGGAAGGTCCGCAGGGACAGGTACGGCCCGTCCGTCGCCACCGGGGGCAGCACCGCGTGCAGGCGGGTGCCGTCCGCGAGCCGCGCGTCCACGTACGGGGAGCCGTCGTCCAGCCGGCGCCCGGCGCCCGCCGCGAGCCGCTGCGCCAGCCGGCGGACGTCGTCCACCGAGCCCACCGGCACCGGGACCTGTTGGAGGCCCTGCCCCCGGTCGATCCACACCCGGACGCCGTTGACGAGCACGTCGGTCACCTCGGGGTCCGCCAGCAGCGGAGCGAGCGGGCCGGCGCCCACCAGGTCGTCGTGCACCCGGTCGGCCAGGCGGAGCAGCGTGGTGTCGCCGAGCACGGCGGCGGTCGGTTCGGCGCGTACGGCGGAGACGATCGCGGCCGGGGTGACCGGCGCGGACGAGGATGCGATCCGCTGCCGGACGCGGGCGGCGAGCGCGTCCCCGTCGGTGGGCCCGGTCACGCCGCACCCGCCGCGGGCGCTCCGGTCAGCTCGCCGACGATCCGTTGGCACAGGGCCGCCAGCGAACCCCGACCGTCGGCGGCTGGGGCTTCGCCGCGTTCCAGGCCCCGGCAGAGCCCGGGCTCGGGGCGCAACGTCCCGGCGAGCGGGAGCCCGAGTGCGCGCGCGACCTCGGCGGCCTTGAGCCGGCCCGGCGCCGGCCCCCGGACGATCAGCGACAGGTCGGCGCAGTGCGGCGCGACGGCGGCGACCACCCGGGCGGCCGCGGCCGTGGCCCGCAGCTCGGCGGGGACGACGAGGAACGCCCGGTCGACGGCCTGGAGAGCGGTCACCGCCGCGTCGTCGAGATGCCGCGGCAGGTCGACCACGACGACGTCCCGACCACGCCGGGCGGCGTCGAGGGTCGCCGCCATCGCCGGGGCGGGCAGCGGCAGGAGATCGCCCCGGTCCCACGAGAGCACCACCAGGTCGCCCCGGCTCGGCAGGGCACGCACCAGAGCCGGCGCGTCGACCCGTCCCTCGGCGTCGGTCAGCGCCGGCCAGCGCAGCCCGTCCAGCTGTTCCCAGCCCAGCACGAGATCCAGTCCGCCGCCGAGGGGATCGGCGTCGACGAGGAGCGTGCGGAGTCGGGACCGGGCGGCCGTGACGGCGAGACCGCCGGCGAGGATGCTCGCGCCGGCCCCACCACGACCGCCCAGGACGGCCACGGCCCGGGCCCCGCCGGGGACCGGCTGGTCCGGGCCGCACTCGGCGAACCGGTCCACCAGCCAGGGCTCGGCGGCGGGCAGGGTGGCGACGTGCTCGGCTCCCATCAGATCGGCGACCTCCCAGCCGGGCTCAAGGTCGCCGGAGCGACCGACCAGCACCAGGCGACGCCGGTACGGCAGGCGCGCCCGCAGGCACTGCTGGGCCTGGTCGGTGCCGACGAGCACCAGCGGGGCGGGCGCCCAGCGGGACCGGGCGGCCGCCGGATCCGGCGCGAGGTCCACCTCGACGCCGCCGGCTGCGGCGAGCCGCAGCAGGTCGTCGAGCAGGTCACTGTCGGACGTGACGAGCAGGGGCAGGCGCCGAGGGGGTGGTACGGAGGTGCGGGGTGGCATCACGGCCTCCAGCGGTCGGCTCGGATTCGCTGGTTCGGAACCCTGCTCGCTCCGCCCCCGCCGCGCCGCCCCTCGGACGGCGCCTGTGGACGACGGAGCCACCTGTGGACAACGCCCGAAACGGCAGTTGATCTGCTATGCCCGCCGTCCGGTAGGAGCGCGTCCGTCGAGGTGGCCGTGCCTGCTGACGCCGCCTGACCGCACAGGGCGGAGACCGGTGGTGGCACCCGGCCGCGGAAAAGCGGCCGCCGGAGTCGACCCCGGGGGAGCGGACGATTGACCGGGAGCGGTCGCCCCGGCGGAGCGATCGACGGCGCGACCTTTCCGACGAACCGGCCCAGGGCACGGGACGCCCCTACTAGCGTCGGGACCATGCCGGCTCGTTCGTCCCGCTGGTCGATGCCGCCCCGGGTCCTCGAGGCACCGTCGTACCTGCAGGCGTTCGTCCTCTCCGGGGTGGTGACGGTGCTGGTCACGCGGGCCTTCCTCCAGGCGGCCGGCTACCCGAGGCTGGGCGGCGGCGGGCTCCACATCGCGCACGTGCTCTGGGGTGGCCTGCTGATGACCGCGGGTCTGGGCGTTGCCCTGGTCTTCCTCGGCAGTGCGGCGCGCATCCTCGGCGCGATCCTGGGCGGGACGGGCTTCGGCCTCTTCGTCGACGAGGTCGGCAAGTTCGTCACCGCCGGCACCGACTACTTCTATGCCCCCGCCGCCGGCATCATCTACGGTTCGTTCGCGGTGCTGGTGGTGATCACCCAGGCGATCCGTGACCGGACCCGGCTCACCGACCAGGAGCGGACGGCGAACGCCCTGTACACGGTGGTCGGCGGGCTCGGCACCGGCCTCACCCCTCGGCGCCGTGCGGCGGTGACGCGGCTGGTCCGCGGTTGCGGCCCGGAGGTGGAGGAGGCGGTGGCCCGGCTGCTCGACGCGGTGCCCCGACGGGAGCCACCCGGCACCCGGTTCTGGCAGCCCTGGCTCGACCGGGGCCGCCGGGCACTGACCTGGGTGACCACCCACCGGTGGGTGGTGTCGCTGGTGGTTCTGTATCTCGTCGGCGAGCCCTTCGTCGTGGTGCTCAGAGTCCTCGAGGACGCGGTCACCGGCCAGTTGCCCGACCAGCGGGAATGGGGCGCCGTGCTCGGGGTCGCGCTCTCCGCGCTGATCACGGCGGTGCTCGGGATCCGTGGGGCTTTGCTGCTCCCGACCGACCAGGTGCGGGCCTTCCGGCTGTTCAAGCTCGCGCTCCTGGTCGACCTGCTGTTCGGGCAGATCTTCAGCTTCACCGTCAACCAGTTCGGGGCGCTCGCCGCGCTCGGCGTGGACCTTTTCCTGCTCGCGGTGGTGACGGCCGAGTACCGCCGGCTGTGCCGGCAGGCGTCGGCGGCCGCGATCCGGAAGGCCGAGGAATCGGGCAGCCGGGAAGAAGCCCAGGACAGTCACGGCCGGAACCAGTAGCCGTACGGATGACCGCTCGTTGAGGGCGTGGCCCTGCAACTCCGGACCAGAACCTCACTCACCGGGCAGCCGGATTTCGCACCTTCCATCCGTCAGCACCTGACGGCAGGATGTGCACGTGGCTATGGAGACCGCAGCGCGCGGTAAGGGCTCCGGCGGAGGCGGGGCGCCGTTGTGGTAAAGGACATCCTGCTCCTGGTGATTGGAGCAGTGGTCGGAGCGGCTGCCGGCCTGGCAATGACCGTCTACTGGCAGGACAGTTGGAAAAGTTGGCTGGCACGACGACGCCGGAACCGCTTGGCCAGTGCGATCCATGACACCCAGGCGGCAGACGGCGCCGTTTCGATCGGGCGCTACACGACGGAAGTGCATTTGATCGAAGGTGATGGACAGACCGTCTTCGAGCCGGACAACATCGCGGTAAATTTCCGCCAGGTCCGCGCTGATCTTCCACCGGCTATCGCCCGTGCCAGGCATCGCGCAATCCGGCAGCTGGCACGCGAAAAGTCGAACACCCAGGGCGGAGTGGCGAACTGGAACAGCACCTCCCTGGTGGCCCTGTCGCGCTACCACACCTCTCGGACGGCTCCCTGGGAGGATGTGACCTTGCGCCTGGAAGGGTTGGCAACGGACTACGCCACCTTCATGGCGACAGCGCTGTCGTTGGACTCGGAGTTCGAGCGGCCTGACGCCTCGGGAAACCTGGCGCGCACGACCCTCCGCCGTGAATACTTTCCGAACCAGGACAGCGTGGCAAGTGCCATCCATCGCCCAATCCCGGCACTCGCCAACGGCATCGGTGTAACAATTCTGGCATTCACCGACGACGCCAAGGTCATCCTCGCACAGCGCCGCCCTACCGCACGCGCCCGCCCAGGCCAGCGCGATCTCAGCATCGTTGAAGGGATTCACTCAGACCACGATTCAATTGGCGGCGGTCGACTCAGCATCCTCAACACCGCGATAAGAGGTTGTTGGGAGGAACTCGGCGTCAGGGCGTCCGCCGAAGACTTCAAGTTCCTCGCGTTCGGTGTGGACATGAGGTTCTACCAGTGGAACTTCTTCGGTCTAGCCAACCTTGGCCACACCTCTGAACAGATCGCCCGCCTGCATTCGATCCACGCAAAAGATCGCTGGGAAGGAAAGCTCCAGTTCGTCGACGCCGACCCTGGTCAGGTCTTCGAACGACTGCGACAGGACGGCACGTGGGATACCGCTCTCGTCACGACCTATCTGGCCTTCTGCAGCAAGATCGGAATCGGGCGGACACGCCGGTCTGCAGAACGGCTCTTCGGTTCCGCACCATCCCAGTGACCGTGCGGAACCCCAACCTCGTGCAGCAGGTCATGGGCCGCGAACAGGCGTGGACGACGCTGAATCGTTATACGCACACGCCAGACGGCTACGCCGGCGCCCGCATTCTGGCCGCATTCGTCCGGCGCAGGGAGGCCGTTGGACGCCGGGGTTCGGCGAGGGTGAGGAAGGGCGCTACCTGCTGCGGAGCATTTGACCGGGAAAGGGACGACCCCCGTCGGGGGGAGACGGGGGTCGTCGGAGGTTCGGCTCCGGGGGGGTCGAGCCGAACCACTCAGCGGTCACGGGGGGTGCAACCGCCGAGGGTCTGTTGGTTGTCCGAGACATGAACGCTCGTCGTGCCGACAGTCTGCCTGAGCGAACCTGGCTACGTCGAGTGGTGTAGCCTCCACTCCCTGCGAATTCATGTTCGCTGGGTGTGATCGCGGTCACGCACAGCTAACGTGATGTCGCCCGGTCCGCAGGTCCGGGGGCTCGGCGACCCCCGGGCACCCGCAGACCATAGACCATCCGACTAGACTTTCGCGCCGTGGGCCGAAGCGCCGCTTTCTTCGATCTGGACAAGACCGTCATCGCCAAGTCGAGTGCCCTGGCGTTCGGTCGGCCGTTCTACCGGGACGGCCTGATCACTCGGCGTGACGTCGTCAAGTCGGCGTACGCGCAGTTGATGTTCCGGCTGGGCGGCACCGACGAGCAGACCATGGCCCGCACCCGGGACTACCTCGCCGCGCTCTGCAAGGGCTGGCCGGTGGAGCAGGTCCGCCAGATCGTCGCGGAGACGCTCCACGAACTGATCAACCCCTACGTGTACGCGGAAGCCGCCGCCCTGATCGAGGAGCACCAGGCGGCGGGGCGGGACGTCGTCCTGGTCTCCGCCTCGGGCGAGGAGATGGTCCGGCCGATCGGCGTACTGCTCGGCGTCACCGACGTGATCGCCACGCGGATGGGCGTGGTCGACGGTCGCTACAGCGGGGTGGTCGAGTTCTACGCGGCCGGCCCGAGCAAGGTCGACGCGGTCGGCGAACTGGCACTCAAGCGGGGGTACGACCTCGCCGACTCGTACGCGTACTCCGACTCGTACAGCGACCGGCCCCTGCTCGAGTGCGTGGGGCACCCGACCGCGGTGAACCCGGACCGCCAGCTGCGGAAACTCGCACTGGAGAACTCCTGGCCGGTGTTGGAGTTCCGGCACCCGGTGCCGCTGGGCCGGCGGCTTCGCGAACGCCCCGCCGTCCCGGTGGCGGCCGCCGCACTCGGCGTCGGGGTGGGTGTGGCGATCGGCATCGCCTGGTACGGCCGGCACCGTCGCACCCGTACCGCCCCGGCCGCCTGACCCATCCGCACCCCACCCCCCTTGCCCCACCCGCCTGGGCCTCTCGCCCCCGGGCCTCCCGGCGCGACCGCGATATTGAGCGGACGCTCAAATCAACCTACCCTGTTCCTGAGCGAACGCTCAAGGAGTGCGCGGGCGGCGACGGTCACACGACACCGGGGGGCGGCCGCCGTCGTCCGCGCGACTCGCACACCGCACCGGCGCCCGGGCCGGCCGGAGCCTGCGGCCGCCCGGCGTGACCTCGCTGGCCCGGCCCACGACCGGTGCGATGATCGCAGTCGCCACACCTGCCGGGAGGGAAGCGATGTCGGACACCAAGCGACGACTGCTCGACGGCACACTCGCCGCGATCCGGCAGCACGGCATCGCCGGCGTCTCGGCCCGCACCATCGCCGCCGCCGCCGGCGTCAACCAGGCGTTGGTCTTCTACCACTTCGGGACCGTCGACGAGTTGCTGGCGGCGGCGTGCCGTACCGGAACCGCAGAGCGCGTCGCCCACTGGTCGGCGCGGCTTCGCAAGGTCCGATCGCTGCGGGAACTCCTCGACGTCGGTCGGGCGCTCCACGAGGAGGAGCGTGTGCTGGGCAACGTGTCGGTCCTGGCGCAGATGCTCGCGGGCGCCCAGACCGACGAACGGCTCGCCGCCCCCACCGCCGAGGCGTTGCAGCTCTGGGTGGACGAGATCGAGTGGGTCCTGCGCCGGCTGCTCGGTGGGTCGCCGTTCGCCGAGGTCGCCGACGTCCCGGGGCTCGCCCGGGCGGTGTCGGCCGCGTTCGTCGGCCTGGAGCTGTACGACGGGGTCGACCGGCCCGCCGCCGAACGCGCGATGGCGGCGCTGGATCAGCTGGCCGTGCTGATCGAGATCGTGGACGACCTCGGCCCGATCGCCCGCCGAGCCCTCCAGAGCAAGATCAGCAAAGCGGCCCGGCGCTGACCAGGGCACTACGCCGCCGCGAGCACCTCGTCGCCGATCCGGGTGAGCTGGTCGGCCCCGACCTCGACGGCGCTCATGTAGTGCCGCAGCCACGACCGCAGCCCGTCCGGCGTGCCGGTGGCGAAGGCACCCGCCGACCCGACGTACTCCGGTTCCCGCTCCCGGTGGCCCACGTCGACGGCGAGCAGCCCACGGGGGTCGAAGCCGGAGGACATCAGCACCAGCCGGGCGGCGCCGCGGGCGACCACCCCGGACGGGCCGGCGAAGGGCCGCAGGTTCAGCAGTTCGCCGTGGACCACGGCGGCCAGCAGCAGGGGCGGAACCCTCGTACCGCCCGCCGCGAGGCCGGCCAGCCCGTCCAGGCGGGCGGCCACCACCACGTCGTTCACCGGCCGGCCCAGCTCCGCCTCGGCGACCACGTCGCGCGCGGCGAGGACGTGCAGCTTCGCGAGGGCCTGCCGGGGCGCCTTCGGCCACAGGTCGGTCAGCCCCGGCAGCGCCCCGGCGACCCGTAGCGCGCCCTGGAGCGCCGGCTCGGTGACCGTCCCGGCGCGGACCTCCTCGCGCTCGTGCGCGTACCCCTCCAGGGCGGCGCTGGCCACGGCGGACCGGAGGCTGACCTCGGCCGCGACCTGGCCGCCGTGCCGGCGCAAGGCGCGGTGCCGGAGCGCCTGGTCGAAACGCTCGCGGGCCCGCTCCACGGCGGGCGCGACGTCGGCGAGCGCGAGCAGCGGGGCGAGCGGGTCGTCGGTCACCCCGTCACGCTATCCACCGCCCGGTACGCCCCGCGGGCGAGCCGCCCGGAACGCGACCGCCGCCACTCGCCGGCACCGCCGCTGGAGTGTTAACAAGGGACCCTTCCGCTACCGGAAGCGTTAACAAGGGGCCCTTCCTTGCACCGCCACCGCCCGGCGCGCCTCAGTGGCCGCTCGGCGCTCGGCGGTCGCCTGCGAACGCTCTGCCCGGCTAACCTCTGCACCGAGAGACGCAGGTCACCCCGAGCGACGAGGGAGTACGGCATGAGCGAGGCATTGGCCAATCTGCTGAACGAGACACGCCAGTTCCCGCCGCCGGCCGAACTCGCCGCGAACGCCAACGTCACCGCCGAGGCGTACGGCGAGGCGGACGCCGACCGACTGGCCTTCTGGGCGAAGCAGGCGGACCGGCTCACCTGGGCGAAGCGCTGGGACGAGGTGCTCGACTGGTCGAAGCCGCCGTTCGCCAAGTGGTTCGTCGGTGGGCGGCTCAACGTGGCGTACAACTGCCTCGACCGGCACGTCGAGGCCGGGCGGGGCGACAAGGTCGCCATCCACTGGGAGGGCGAGCCGGGCGACACCCGCACCATCACGTACGCCGAGCTGCACGAGCTGACCTGCCAGGCGGCGAACGCGCTGACCGGCCTGGGGGTGACGGCCGGTGACCGGGTGGCGATCTACCTGCCCATGGTTCCGGAGGCCGCGGTGGCGATGCTGGCGTGCGCGCGGATCGGCGCCACGCACAGCGTGGTCTTCGGCGGCTTCTCGGCCGACGCCCTGACCAACCGGATCCAGGACGCCACGGCGAAGGTGGTCATCACCGCCGACGGCGGCTACCGGCGCGGCAAGCCGTCCGCGCTCAAGCCGACCGTCGACGAGGCGGTGGCGCAGTGCCCGTCGGTCGAGCACGTGCTCGTGGTCCGCCGCACCGGCGAGGAGGTCGCCTGGTCGGAGAAGGACCACTGGTGGCACGAGACGGTGGAGACGGCGTCGACGGAGCACGCCCCGCAGGCGTTCGACGCCGAGCACCCGCTGTTCATCCTCTACACCAGCGGCACCACCGCCCGCCCGAAGGGCATCCTGCACACCACGGGCGGATACCTGACCCAGGCGTCGTACACCACCCACGCCGTCTTCGACCTGAAGCCGGACACCGACGTCTACTGGTGCACCGCCGACATCGGCTGGGTCACCGGCCACTCCTACATCGTGTACGGCCCGCTCTCCAACGGCGCGACGCAGGTCATGTACGAGGGCACCCCGGACACCCCGCACAGGGGCCGCTTCTGGGAGATCGTAAACAGGTACCGGGTCACCATCCTGTACACCGCGCCCACGCTGATCCGCACGATGATGAAGTGGGGCGAGGACATCCCCGCCGGCTTCGAGCTCACGTCGCTGCGGCTGCTGGGCAGCGTCGGCGAGCCGATCAACCCCGAGGCGTGGATGTGGTACAGGCAGCACGTCGGCCGGGGCGAGCTGCCCATCGTGGACACCTGGTGGCAGACCGAGACCGGCGCCATGATGATCTCGCCGCTGCCCGGCGTGACCGAGGCCAAGCCCGGCTCGGCGATGACCCCGCTGCCGGGGATCAAGGCGGATGTCGTCGACGACCAGGGCCAGCCGGTGCCGAATGGGGGCGGCGGCTACCTGGTGCTCACCGAGCCGTGGCCGTCGATGCTCCGCACGATCTGGGGCGACGACAACCGCTTCCTGGAGACGTACTGGTCGCGCTTCGGCGCCGGCGCCAACACCGGCGACGACTGGGTCTACTTCGCCGGTGACGGCGCGAAGAAGGACGACGACGGGCACATCTGGCTGCTCGGCCGGGTCGACGACGTGATGCTGGTGTCGGGGCACAACATCTCCACCACGGAGGTGGAGTCGGCGCTCGTGTCGCACCCGTCGGTGGCCGAGGCGGCGGTCGTCGGCGCGACCGACCCGACCACCGGGCAGGCGATCGTCGCGTTCGCCATCCCGCGCGGCAACGCGGACACCGCCGGTGAGGCGGGCGAGCAGCTCATCGCCGACCTGCGCAACCACGTCGCCCGTACGTTGGGTCCGATCGCCAAGCCGCGGCAGATCATGCTGGTTCCGGAGCTGCCGAAGACCCGCTCGGGCAAGATCATGCGGCGGCTGCTGCGGGACGTGGCGGAGCACCGGTCGCTCGGCGACGTGACGACGCTCCAGGACTCGTCCGTGATGGACCTGATCTCCACGGGCATGGGCGGCGGCAAGTCCGACGAGGACTGACGACAGGCGTACTCCGGGTGGGGTGGCGGTCCGCGCGGACCGCCACCCCACCGCCGTCTCTGACGCGCTCCGGCGGGGCGGGCCGACAACTGTCACATCGGTCGGTCGGGGGAGGCGGGAGAAGCTGAACGGACACAGGCAGCCCTCAGCCTTGTCGTTCGACATGTTTCTGATTTAGGTTCACGCAGGTCGGACCGGTTCGATCGACATCACATCGATGAGCGGCACCGGCCGATTTCCCTCTCTCCCCATGCCCGAGAACGGAGCGGCATGAACAAAAATCCCCAACCTGGGTCGCGCAGACGCCTACTCGTCGCGCTGCCCGTAATCGCCCTCGCGGCCACGTCACTGACCGTGACGGGTTCGGCGGCGTCGGCCCAGTCCGGTCCGGCCCCGGCCACCATCGGGGCGGACGAGTTCTACATAAACTACGCCGAGCCGGCGGTGCAGCCGGACACCGAGGGCCGCGAGGTCAAGGGCAAGGGCGGCCTGCACGCCCCCGCCGTCGACGAGGCTCGGGCGTACGACCGCAAGTTCGCCCGCGGCAACCCGGTGACGGCGCGCCAGCTGGCGAAGACCGAGGCCGAGGCGATCAAGACCGGGAAGAGCCCGCGCCAGATCAAGCAGGCGAAGGGTACGCAGACCGCCAAGCTGCTGACCCTGCTGGTGGAGTTCAACGAGAACGCCAACGACGACTTCACCGACGTGATGGTCCCCAAGACGGTCTTCGAGGACCGGAGCTGTGTCCTCGGCACCGTGCAGAACGGACCGCTGCACAACAACATCCCGAACCCGGCCAGCCTGCCGAAGCTGGACAACAACTCGATGTGGGTGCCGGACTTCTCGCCGGCGCACTACGACAAGATGCTCTACACCTCGGAGGGCATCACCGAGCGGGTCCGCACCGACCTGACCGGGCCGGACGGCAAGCCGGGCGTCAGCCTGGCCGGCCGGACGATGCGCAACATGTACCTGGAGATGTCCAAGGGCGCGTACACGGTCGACGGGCAGGCCAGCCCGTGGATCAAGGTGCCGCACTCCGAGGGCTGGTACGCGGCCTCCCGTTGCTTCCAGGACGAGAACGGCAACTGGGTCGCCGGTCGGCAGCAGTCGATGAACGGCCACCCGGACAACCCGCAGGGTGCGGGGCGGCTGGCCACCGACGCGATCGACACGCTCGCGAAGATGGACCCGAACTTCCCGTGGGCGGACTACGACATCGAGGACCAGGCCGACCGGGACGGTGACGGCAACTTCTTCGAGCCGGACGGCGTGATTGACCACCTGGTGCTGGTGCACGCCGGTAAGGGCAAGTCGGCCGGCGGTGGCGCGCAGGGCACCTACGCCGTCTGGGCGCACTCGTCGTCGGTGGCCGGCGGCCACACCATCCCGGGCACCCAGCTCAAGGTGTCGAACTACATCGTGCAGCCGGAGGATGCCGGCCTCGGCGTGTTCGCCCACGAGTACGGCCACGACCTCGGCCTGCCCGACCTCTACGACACCTCCGGCAACGCCGACTCGGACGTCGACTTCTGGGACCTGATGTCGTCGGGTTCGCACTCCGGCGAGATCTTCCAGGCACTGCCGACCCACATGGGTCTCTGGGACAAGTGGATCCTCGGCTGGGCCGACCCGCTGCAGATCAACCCGGGCGAGGACCCGCGGAGCGTCCAGCTGGGCCAGAATTCGCGGACCCCGGTGGGCACCAAGGACGGCATCAAGATCAACCTGCCGAACAAGGTGATCACCCTCGCGGAGCCGCACAGCGGCGCGAACATGTGGTACTCCGGCGCCGACCAGGACTGGGCAGACGTCAAGATCGCCCGCCAGGTGGCGGTGCCGGCGGCGGCCGACGCGAAGTTCTGGATGTGGAACAACTTCGTCATCGAGGCGGACTGGGACTACGGCTTCGTCGAGGTCTCGACCGACGGCGGCGCGACCTGGGCCGAGCAGAAGGTCTACGACGCGACCGGCAAGCTGGTCACCACCGACGACGGCTACGCCGACCCGAACGGCCGAATGGTCGACTTCGGCAACAAGAAGTACGGGCTCACCGGTGACACCCACGGGTGGCGGCACGACTACGTCGACCTGTCGGCGTACGCCGGTCAGACCGTACAGGTCCGCCTCCGGTACGCCACCGACGAGGCGTTCCTGGAGAAGGGCTGGTTCGCCGACGACTTCTCAGTCACCGGTGGCGGCGCCACCACGTGGAGCGACGACGTCGAGAACGGTACGGCGGGCTGGACCGCGACCGGCGGCACCTTCGTCGACACCACCGGCGCCGGCTGGCACATCGACAGCGGCACCTCCACTCAGGCGCACTACTACCTGGCCGAGTGGCGCAACTTCGACGGCTTCGACGAGGGCCTGAAGTACGCGTACGACACGGTCTACTCGCGGGACGCCTGGAAGGTCGACAAGATCGCGTACAACGCCCCGGGCATGCTGGTCTGGTACCGGGACACCGCGCTCGGCAACGTCAACCACGTGACGGCGCAGTCGACCGCGCTGCCGAGCTACGGCTCGAAGGGCGGCCTGCTGATCGTGGACTCGCACTTCGACCCGTACCGCCGGCAGGGTGAGGCGGCCGTCAAGGACCCGTCAACGCTGGACAACCTGCCCAGCCGTCCGCAGTCCGCGAACGCGGCCTTCTCGCTCAACCCCACGTACCCCTTCAAGGAGTGCCTGGAGGCGGCGGGCGAGCCGTACAGCGAGTACTGCACGAACTTCGGTTCCCAGCCGGCGGTGTCGACGTTCACCGACGCCAAGGGCTGGTACCCGGGCATCGAGGTGCGCGGTTCGTCGCTGTTCGCCCGGGACGTCGACGCGTCCGTGGTGATCCCGTCGAAGGGCAACGTGCCCTACACGACCCGCATCACCAACGCGGACGGCACCCCGGCCACCAGCCTGTACGGCACGGACCTCGGGTTCACCGTGCTCGGCTCGGGCAACCCCGGTGACGCGGGCGCCGCGTACGGCGTCTCCATCACCATCAAGCGGGCCGCGAAGGACAACTCGTACGCCACGGTGTACGTGACCCCCGCGACTCCGTGATCAACCACCGCCCTCCGGGGCGGTTCGACCCGACCGGCCAGATGGTGGTCGAGGTCAACAACTGACAATTCAGTTTCCAGTGGGGCCGGTGGCGGAAAACGTCATCGGCCCCACGCCGTTCGGCGTCGATGTCGTGATCAACGCGACTGACGGCGACGCGGCAGGCGGACATCGGGGCAGGTCACACGGGTCGGGTTACCGGTCGGGGTGTGACAGTGAAAAGCATTCCCAACAACTCTTTGCAATAAATCGACGCGATCATCTTCACACCCGCCACACGAGTGTCTATGTTCACCATTGGTCCCACCCGTGGGATCGATCTTCACCGGCCCGTACCCCCGTTGGGCCGGTCCCTCACACCCGGAGGTACCACGTGCGCAAAGCCGCAGTGGGTCTGCTCGGGCTCTCGTTGACGGCGACGGGGCTGGCGGTCGGACCGTCCGCCTTCGCGGCGCCGCAACCGAAGCTGCCGACGTCCGCACCGTCAGTCGCCGAGCCCGCCCACGTTGACCACGACCTGCCCAACCCGCTGGAGGAGAAGCGGCGGGCACTGCGCCAGGAGGGCCTGAGCGAGGTCCTCTCCGGCAAGGCGAAGGCGCAGCGGATCAACGGCAGCACCGTCGTCAAGGTCGGTGAGACGGCCGGCGGCGCCCCCGCCACGGACCGCGCGGCTCGTGCCCGCGACGGCAAGAAGGACCAGTACGTCGAGCTCTCCCGGGAGAAGACCGACCGGATCTTCGTGATCCTGGCCGAGTTCGGCAACGAGCGGCACCCGTCCTACCCCGACAAGGACACCGACCCGGCCTGGCCGGGGCCGGCGCGCTTCGACGGGCCGCTGCACAACGAGATCCCGGAGCCGAACCGCGCGGTGGACAACTCCACCGTCTGGCAGCCGGACTACAGCGCCGACCACTACCGGACGCTGTACTTCGGCACCAAGCCCGGAGACGAGTCGCTGAAGCAGTACTACGAGGCCCAGTCCTCGGGCCGCTACAGCGTCGACGGCACCGTCACCGACTGGGTGAAGGTCAAGTACAACGAGGCCCGCTACGGCCGTTCCGGGGACGACCCCGACGACGCCAACGGCGACGACCCGGCGGTGTGCGGCAGCAACGTCTGCACCAACGTCTGGGCGCTGGTACGCGACGCCGCCGACCAGTGGGTCGCCGACCAGAAGGCCGCCGGCCGCACCGATGCCCAGATCGCCGCGGACGTCAAGGCGATGGACCAGTGGGATCGGTACGACCACGACTCCGACGGCAACTTCAACGAGTCGGACGGGTACATCGACCACTTCCAGATCGTCCACGCCGGCGGCGACATGGCCGACGGTGACCCGAACCAGGGTGAGGACGCCATCTGGAGCCACCGCTGGTACGCCTTCGCCTCCGACCAGGGGCGCACCGGCCCGCCGAACTTCCCGGCCGGTGGTACCCAGATCGGCAGCACCGGCATCTGGATCGGTGACTACACCATCCAGCCGGAGAACGGCGGCCGCAGCGTCTTCTACCACGAGTACGGCCACGACCTGGGCCTGCCGGACGACTACAACGTCGTCAACGGTGGAGACAACAACAACGAGCACTGGACCCTGATGGCGCAGAGCCGCCTCGGCGGCAAGAACGACGGCGGCATCGGCGAGCGCGGTGGTGACCTCGGCGCCTGGAACAAGCTCCAGCTCGGCTGGCTCGACTACGAGGTGGTCGTCGCGGGGCAGAAGCGCACCATGACCCTCGGCCCGCAGGAGTACAACTCCGCCAAGCCGCAGGCCGCCGTGGTCGTGCTCCCGCAGCGCGAGTACACCTTCGACAACGGCAAGCCGTTCGAGGGCACCAGGCAGTTCTTCTCCGGCAACGAGGACGACCTCAACAACACGATGACCCGGACCCTGGACTTCACCGGGAAGTCGTCGGCCTCCCTGTCGATGAAGGGTCGCTACAACATCGAGGCCGACTACGACTACCTGTTCTTCGAGGCCTCGCTCGACGGTGGCGAGACGTGGACGCCGCTGCCCGGCACCGCCGACGGCAAGCCGCTCAAGGAAATCTCCCCGGGGCGCTTCGCCCTGGACGGCAGCAGCGACGGCAAGTGGGTCGACATCACCATCCCGATGGACGCCGCCGCCGGCAAGGTGGTCCAGTTCCGGCTGCGCTACCAGACCGACGGTGGTGTCTCCGAGGGTGGCTTCTACGGTGACGCGATCACCGTGACCGCCGACGGCGAGACCGTGCTCAGCGACGGCGCCGAGAACGGCGCCGGCGACTGGACGCTGGGCGGTTGGACCATCGCCGAGGAGACCTACACCCGGCTCTTCGACAACTACTACATCGCCGGCCACCGGTCGTACGTCTCGTACGACAAGTACCTGAAGACCGGGCCGTACTACTTCGGGTACGCGAACACCCGCCCGGACTGGGTGGACCACTACGCGTACCAGGAGGGCCTGCTCATCTCCTACTGGAACACGCGCTGGGCGGACAACGACACGTTCGCGCACCCGGGCGAGGGCCGCAACCTCTACATCGACGCGCGCCCGCGGCCGATCTACAACCTGACCGGCCAGCCGTGGCGGGCCCGGGTCCAGGTGTACGACGCGCCGTTCAGCCTCAAGAAGGCGGACTCGTTCACGCTGCACATCGACAGCCGGCCGCAGTACATCCGTGGTCAGGCCGCGGAGCCGCTGTTCGACGACACCAAGAAGTACTGGTACGAGGAGTTGCCGAACCACGGCGTCAAGCTCCCCGCCACCGGCACGAAGATCAAGGTGCTGGAGCAGAAGGGCACCTCCATCAAGGTCCGCTTCTTCTGAGCCGCCGAACCGCACGACGCGATGCCCGGGCAGGTCACCTGCCCGGGCATCGCCCGTTCGGCGGCCCCGCCGGCCCACGGTTTCGGAACCGGAGCGGGAGGCTGCGCGTCAGATTCCCGTGCCCATCGTGAGCGGCGCCGGACTGCCCGCCGCGGCCCTGGCCACCGCGCTCGCCGTGGCCGTACTGTCGAGCGGCTGCACCGGCCCGGAAAAGGAAGCGCCCATGCCCGCGGAGCACACCCCGGCCCCGGCCGGCGGAAGCGACAGCCCGCCGCCGTCGGCCAGCGCCGGGTCGCCGGCCCGTACCGGCCCCGCGCTCTCGTCCACGACGCTGCCGACCATGGGGCCGCCGACCGCGCCCCCGAAACGGCCGACCGACCCGTACCGGGCGAACGTGCTCGCCGGCCGGATCACCCGGGGCGGCGACGGACCCTGTTACGGCCTGACCACCGACGACGGCCGGGAGTACGCACTGCACGGCGCGGGCGTGGGAACCTTCGCCACCGGCACCTGGGTCCGGGTGACCATCGGCCCCGCCACCCCCGGAGTCGACTGCGGGGCGGGCATCCCGGCCACCATCGTGAAGATCAGCCCGGTCGGTTGAGCGGCGGCCGGGAGATGCGGGGATCCCGGACAGCCGCCACGGGAGCGACGCGGGCCACCCGACGGGTCGGCCGGCGGGCCGCCCGGCACCCAGGACCTAGGCTGTGCCCATGACCGAGCAGCGTGGCGGGCCCGTCGACGAGTCCTGCGTCCTCCCTGAGGGACCGTGGACGCACCGGTTCGTCGGCGCCAACGGCAGCCGGTTCCACGTCGTGGAGGCCGGTGCCGGCCCGATGGTCCTGTTCCTGCACGGCTTTCCCGAGCACTGGTGGGCCTGGCACGAGATGCTGCCGGCGGTCGCCGACGCGGGGTTCCGGGCCGTCGCGGTCGACCTGCGGGGCTACGGCGCGAGCGACAAGCCACCCCGGGGGTACGACGGCTACACGCTGGCCGCCGACGTCGCCGGGCTGATCCGGGCGCTGGGCGAGCGGTCGGCGACCGTGGTGGGCAGCGGTGCCGGCGGCCTGATCGGCTGGACGGTGGCGTCGTTCCACCCGTCCCTGGTCCGGCGGCTGGTGGTGCTCGGAGCGCCGCACCCGCTGCGGCTGCGGGCCGCCATCTTCGCCGACCCGCGCGGCCAGTTCGCCGCCTCCACACCGACGTTGAAGTTTCAACTTCCCCGCTACGAACACGTGCTGACCCGCGACGACGCGGCGGCGGTGGAGGAGATGCTGCGCCGCTGGGGCGGGCCGCGGTGGGTGAACAGCCCGGGCTTCCCCGCGTACGCCGCACGGTGCCGGGAGGCCATGCGCATCCCGCAGGCGGCGTTCTGCGCGCTGGAGGGCTACCGCTGGGCGTTCCGGTCGGTGCTCCGGCTGCACGGGTACCGGTTCGTGCGGCTCATGCAGAAGCCCCTGGTCACCCCGACCCTGCAACTGCACGGCGCCCTCGACCGCGCCGCCCTGCCGCGTACCGCTCAGGGCTCCGGCCGGTACGTCGTGGCCCCGTACGAGTGGCGGCTGCTCGACCACGTCGGGCACTTCCCGCACGTGGAGGCCCGGGACGTGGTGCTCGGCGAGATCCTGCGCTGGACGAAGTCGTAGGCCGTCCCGGCGGGTCCGGGCCGGGACCGCGGACGCGGCCTAGACCCGCTGCTCGTGCAGGTCGGTGACCTCGACGGCGGGCGCCCAGCCCTGGTAGACGCCGAAGTCGAAGACCTCGAGGCCCATCGCCTGCGCGACCGGCCACCGCCCACCCGTGTACTCCACCCGCAACCAGCCGTCGTGCTCGCCGAGCACGATGAACGGCTCCCCCTGCCAGGTGCAGGTCGTGCGGACGTACACCAGGTCGTCGACCTCGGCCGCCGGCACCACCCGCACGTACCGGCCGGGGCGCACCTCGGTGAAGCCCTCTCCCGGGCCGGGCTGGTAGAGCCGGACGTCGTCGCCGTCCGGGCTGGCCTGGTACTCACGGCCCTGCCAGCGGGCCACGTACCCGTCGCGGGTCACGCCTCGTCCACCTCCCGCCACAGCAGCGCGTCGGCGTCCAGCGTGGCCACCACGCGCTCGCTGCCGTCCGCGCCGATCCGCCACAGCTGCGCGCCGTGCGGCAGCCGGGCGCTGTCCACCTTGAACTCCGCCACGACGTCGCTGCTCTCCCCCGGCGCGAAACCGTTGCCCCGGAACGGGGACCGCTCGATGACCCAGCCCTCCATGGCCCGCATGGCGGTCTCGTTCTGGCCGCCGTAGGGAATGCGGTAGAGGCTCGGCCGGTACGCGGGCCAGCGCAGCACGTAGATCTCCTCGGCGGCCCGGTCGAACGGCGTGGCGGGATAGCCGAGGCCGAGCGCGTCGAACAGCTGCGCCGGGGTGGTCAGGTGGGCCAGTTCGCCCGCCCGGTGCACGAAGCCGGAGACCCGGTCGTAGCCCCGCTCCAGGTAGTACGCGAGCTGGCTCGGCGCCACGGCCTTCTGCATGACGATCGGCCGGGTCGGGTCCGGGGCGGGCGGCTCGTAGCGCGGCCGGTCGGCGGGGTCCTCCGCGGCCGGTGACGCCTCCGGCTCGGCGCCGGTGTCGGCACCGAGGCCCACCTCGGCCGCCCAGTTGGCGAGCCCGATGATCTGCTCACCGGGCAGCTTGGCGCCGATGGGGCTGCCGGGGTTGACGACGAAGGACCACGACTCGTCCGGCCAACGGTGGATGAGCTGCACGAACCGCACCCGGACCGTCTCGACGGCGGCGTCCGTGTGGTCGGCGAGCCGCTCCGGGGAGGTGTACACGACGACGAACGTCTCGCCGTCCAACTCCTCCGTACGCCAGACGAATCCCGGCTCGCCGGGCCGGCTGCCGGGTGCCGAGTCGGGCGCCACCGGCAGCAGCACGCGGGCGAGCAGGAGCGTCGACAGGAAGGTGTCGGTGCTCCCCGCGCCGGTCGCGTCGAGCAGGTCCTCCTCGACCTCGTTCGCCGGATCGAAGTCCGCCGGGACGGGGACCGCCGGTGGGGAGGCGGCGTCCGCCGGAGTCGCGGCCGACGCGCCGGTGATGTCCGCCGGACCGGCGGCCGACGCGCCGGTGATGTCCGGGCCGGCGGTACCCGGTACGCCGACGGGATCCGGGGCGGGTGTGCCCACTGCGGCGGACGGATCCGTGGTGATCGTGCCCGCCGCGACGGCGCGAGCCGGGTCTTCCGCAGCCGGGACGGTCACGTCCGGTGCCGCAGCGGCCGGCTCGGGCAGCTGGGACCGCGGGGCCGGGATCGGAGCGGTGACCTCCTCCTGGCCATCCATTGGACGCAGAGCCGGCCCGGGCTGCGGGTGGCCGGCCTCCGGACCGGTGGGCTGCCACCCGCCCGCCGTCCGGGCGGTCTCCGCGACGGCGGGACGCTGCGGGAGCGGGTCGGCGGCCGGCGCCGGCCCGCCAGCGGCCCGCTCGTCGGCCAGCCCGGTGCCCCCGGCCCCGGCACCCCGGCTCCCGGCGAGCAGACCGGTGGCACCGGCTCCGGCACCCGGGGCGGGGTCGTCGCGGAGCCCGGCGGCGGCGACCGGGTCGGTGAGGTCCCGCGACTCGATGATCGTGCCCTCGATGACGATCGGCGTGAAGCCCCGGCGGGGCGCCGGCGGCCCGGAGACCGGTTCCGCGATCGACGCCGGTTCCGGGTCCGGGGGCGGCGGCGTGGGGTGACGCCGCGGGAGCGCCTGCGTGGCCTCGTCGTCCGTCGTGCGGCGTGCGTACGCCTGGAGGGTCGCCGGATCGGGCACCGGGAAGCGGGCCGTCCGGCTCTCCGCTTCGGCCGCCCGTGGCTGCGGCGTCCGGGACGTCTCCCCGGCGGGAGGCCCGAAGGCCGGCGGGGAATCCCGGTCGGTACGGGTCGCGTCGCCGACGGCGAACGCCTGGGCGGGGCTCCCGGACGCCGGGTCGGTGGGCGGCCGGCGGCGCGGGAACGGTTGGGAGCCGCGGGCGAATCGGGGCGGCGGGACGGCCCGCTCGTCCCGGCCGGCGCGGCCGGAAGCGGGTTCGAAGAACGATCGACGGTTCGGCCGCTCCGGCTCGCCGCCCGGGCGGCCGTTCGTGGGTGCCTCGGCGGGACGCCGGCCGGGACGGTCGCCCCCGGGCGGCGCCGGCCACCGGGCGTCCGTGTCCCCGGGCGCGGGCACCCGGCCGGCGTCGGCCAGGGGTCGCCGCAGGGCGGCGGCACGCAGCTCGGCCGGGCTCCGCAACGGCGTGCCCGGGGGCGGGACGGGCGCGGGAGCCGGTCGCAGCGGGACCGTGCCCTCGGGTGCGTGACCGGCGCTGGGCTCGCGGCCCTGCGGACCGGTGGTCGGCTGGCCCTCCCCGCTGCCCGGACCGCTCTCCGTCGCCCGGACGCGGGCGAGCGTCTCGGCCCGCTCCAGGCGCGCCCGCGCCCCGATCGTGCGCCCGGGCAGCCGGACGTCACCGCGGGAGAGCTGCGCGACGTACCAGGCGGGCAGATAACTCTCGATGGGCAGGCCCGGGTTGACCGCGAGCCACCAGTCATGATTCGGCCACTGGCTGGCCAGCTCGTCGTACGTGCTGCGCCGGCTCGCGCCGGCGTGCTCGCCGAGGCAGGCCCGCATCGCGGCGGCGGAGGTGAAGGCCAGCACGTGGGTGCGACCGCCGGTGGTCCAGGTGCCCCAGTTCATCGGCGCCTGGCCGGCGAGCGCCTGCGCGGAGACCGGGAGGAACAGGTCCGTCCGCGACAGGATGCGGAAGTAGAGCGGCTGGTCGTTGGCGCGCAGCGCGTCGCGAAGGGCGGCTTCGGCCTCGGTGGCCGGCTCCCATTCGGTCACGGCCACCCCTCCTCCCGGCAACAGGTCACAGGTATCGCGTACAACCTACAAGGTAGTAGCAAGATCACAACGGCTGACCGCGCCGGGGCGGCCGGCAACGGCACCCGGAGATAACATCGCGTTCCGGAGTCGACACGATACGGAGGCGGTCGATGTCCCGGAGTTCCGCGCGGCCGCTGCTCGCCGCTCTGGCGGTGACGGCGGCGACCCTGGTTGCCGTCGCCGCGCCGCCCCCCGCGGCATCCCCTCCCGGTGTCGCGGCGACCGAGCCGGAAGGTGCCGGCCGCCGCGCACCGGCCGGTCCCGGCCTCGCCGGTCGGGCCGCTCCGGCGTGCGCGGCGCCTCTCGCGCCCGCACGGCCCATCACGACGGTGCCGTGGCCGCAGCAGCGGTACGCCCCGGAGCGGCTGGCTCCGCTCGCCACCGGCGCGGGCGTGACGGTGGGAGTGGTCGACTCCGGCGTGGACTCCCGGCACCCGCAACTCGCCGGGCGGGTCCGCGCCGGTACCGACCTGCTCGACCCCGGCGGCGACGGCACCCGGGACTGCGCCGGCCACGGCACCGGAGTCGCGAGCGTCATCGTCGCCGCACGCCAGGACGGGGTGGCCTTCCACGGCCTCGCCCCCCAGGCTCGGATCCTGCCCGTCCGGGTCAGCGAGCAGCAGGTGGTCGACGGCCGGGAATCGGGGCGTACGGTCAGCGCCCGCGACTTCGCCCGGGCGATCCGATGGGCGGTCGACAACGGCGCCGAGGTGCTCAACCTCTCCGTGGTGCTGTACGTGGACAATCCCGCCGTGCGGGACGCGGTCGCCCACGCGCTCGCGCGCGACGTCGTCGTCGTGGCCGCTGCCGGCAACCTGCACGAGAGCGGTGATCCCCGGCCCTACCCGGCCGCGTACGCCGGTGTGCTCGGGGTGGGGGCGATCGGCGTGGACGGGGTGCGCTCCTCGTTCTCCCAGGTCGGCCCGTACGTCGACCTGGTCGCGCCGGGGAGCGACGTGGTGACCGCCGCCCCCGGGCAGGGACACCACCGGGCGGAGGGCACCAGCTACGCCGTGCCCTTCGTGGCCGCCACCGCCGCCCTGCTCCGGCAGTACCGGCCGGACCTGGACGCGACCGAGGTGGCGGAGCGGATTCTGGCCACCACCGATCCGGCTCCCGGGGCGGGGTACGGCGCGGGTGTGCTGAACCCGTACCGGGCGCTGACCGAGAGCGGCGGCGGTCCGGCCCGCACCCGGCCGGCCGCCGCCCTGCTCGACGAGCGGGCCGACCCGGCGCTACTGGCCCAGCAGGCGAGGCGGGCGGCGTCCCGGGACCGGGCGCTGCTGGTGGCCGCGATCGGCGGTGGGACGGTCACCGCGGCAGTGCTGCTGGCCCTCGTGCTGCCCCGGGGCGCCCGCCGCCGGTGGCGTCCGCCGGACCCGGCCTGAGAGGGGAAGGCCGGGTCCGGCGGTGACCGCGCGGGAGCGATCGACCGCCCGGGGACGGTGACCGGTCGCGCGCGGGGCGGGCGTGCGGGACGAGGCGCCCACCCGGTCGGCCGGCGTCCGTCCCGCGGGTGTCACTGGAACAGGTTGGCGTTCCGCTTCTCCGTGTCGAGGTAGTCGGCGGCGGAGTCGTCCACCGCGACCTTGATGTCGCGCAACATCACCTGGAGGTCCTGCGAGGCGGACCGCCAGCGGGCCTGCCGCTGCTCGTACGCCGCGCGGGCCTCGCCCGACCAACTCGCGACCAGCGGGGCGGCGTCCCGCTCGAGCTGACCGAGCTGCGCGTCGAGCGTGCTCAGCGCCTTCTGGATGTCCGCGCCAGCCTGTTGCAGCGCCGCGAAGTTGACGACCAGCACACCGTGCTCCATCGTTTGTCTCCTCCCCCGGTTCCGGGTCTACAGCGGCAGTTGGATGCCGCCGCGGTTGGTCGTGGACACCCGGCTCGCGGCGTCGGTGTCCGACACGTCGTACTGCTGGCCGGCGGTGCGGATGGCCGTGGCGGTCTCCCGCAGAGCCCGCTGCAGCGCCGCCTGGTCCTGCGCCCACTGCTGCTTGACCTGCTCGAACGAGCGCCCACCGGCGCCGCGCCAGGCCTGCTGCAACACCTCCAGCTCGGCCATCAGGCTGCTCAGCATCGACTGCAACGACTGGTCGACCTGCTCGAACTTCGCGGCGGTCTGCTGCATCACCGCGGCTTCCGCCTGGGTCTCGGACACTCCGGACGTCACCTCGTCTCCTGCGTCGTGGCTGGCCGTCGACACGCCCGCTCGGGGAGCGCGCCGCTCGCGCCGCCCGGGACGTCGAGCACGGCGGGCGCGGGTCAGCGTTCAACTCGTCGCTGACGGTAGCCGTACGATCGCGGTTCTGCTACCCCGTTCCCGTCCCCTGTGGACAACCGCCGGCTCCCGCCACGACGCCGGGACGCTTACGATGGGCGGCAGTCGCGTCGCAGCGCGTGATCGATGAGGAGGTGCGGTGCCGGTGACCACCACGGCGAGCCTGCCCTCGTCGCCACCCGGGCACACGCCACCCGCCCCACGCGAGCCGGGCCGCGCCGACCGGCCCGCCCCCGCCCCGACCGTTGGCGCCCCCGCCCCGACCGTTGGCGCCCGCAGCGTCCTGCCGCCACAGTGGAGCCTCCGCCCGCGCCGGTCGGCCCGGCACGTCCGGGCCGGCCAGGTGGTCGCCGGGCAGGTCGCGGTGGCGGTCGTGGTCGTCGCCCTCGGGCGGGGCGCGGCGACGGCACTGGCGGGCGTGGCGTTCGCCGCACTGCTCGTGGTGCTGGCCGGAGCACGCCTGCGCGGCCGCTGGCTCTTCGAGTGGCTGGGGACGGCCCTGGCGTACGCCCTCCGCCGGCGCGCCCTGCCGGCTGAGGCCGAGCCGGCCGCCCTGCTGGAGCTGGTCGACCCGGGCACCGCGCTGCGGCCGGCCGAGCTGGCCGGCGCACCGGCCGCCGCGCTGGACGACGCCACCGGCATGGTCGCCCTGCTGGAGATCGTCGACCCCGCGGAGCTGATCGGCGACGGGTCACGGGCGCTGCCGTCCCCGGCCGCCCTGCTCTCCGCCGCCCCACCCGGTGGCCCGCCGGTGCGGATCCAGCTCCTGCTGGCCGGGGTGCCGGCGCCCGCCGTCGCGCTCGGCGGCGGCACGGTCGCCACTTCGTACCGGCAACTCACCGAGGGCCGGCTGCCCGGCCGCGAGCGGGCGGTGCTCGCCGTCCGGGTGCTCCGCGTCGACGGCGTGGCCCCGGACGAGCTGCGCCGGGCCCTGCACGGCACGGTGCGCCGGATTCTCCGCCGGCTCGCCCCGGTGGCCGCCCGGCCGCTGGGCGAGCACGCCGCGCTGCGGGTCCTGGCCGAGCTGGCTCACCACGACGCCGGGCCGGCGCGGGAGACCTGGCCCGCGCTCCGGTCCGGCGACCTGTGGCAGGCGACCTTCCAGCTCGACCGGTGGCCGGACCCGCGCACCGAGGCCGCCCGGGGCCTGGTGGTGCGGCTGCTCGCCCTGCCCGCCACCGCGATCACGGTCTCCCTCAGCACCGGGCCGTGGGCCGGGGCCCCGGAGGCCGCCCCGTCCGAGCTCGCCGTACGCCTCGCGGCCGGGTCACCGGCCGAGCTTGCGGCGGCGGAGCGGGCGCTGCACCGCGCGGTGACCGGGCCGGGCGGTGCGGTGCGGCGGCTCGACGGGGAGCAGTTGGCCGGGCTGGCCGCGACCGTGCCGCTGGCCCTGCCCGGTACCGGCCCGTCCGGGCCGGCCGCCGTGGAACTGACCGTCGGCGACGCGGGCCTGATGCTCGGCGCGAACCGGCACGGAGCGGCCCTGACCGTCCGGCTGTTCCGTCCGGAGAGCACCCGGGTCGTGCTCGTCGGGGGGCTCCGCGCCGGCCAGTTGATCGCTCTGCGCGCGATGGCACTCGGCGCCCGGGTCGTGGTGCAGACCGCCCGCCCCCGCGCGTGGGAGCCGTTCGTCCGGGGCGTCGGTGCGCCGGGCGGCACGATCCCGCTGCTGCCACCCGGCCGTCCGCCCGGCGGCGAGCCGGGGTCCCCCCTGCGCCCGCTGCTGCTGGTCGTCGACGCCGGCCCGGTCCCGCCCGATCCCGAGCCCGGGCCACCGTGGCAGGCCACCCTGCTCCTCCGCGACGAACTGACGGCGGCCGACGTCGTGACGCTGGGCCGCGCCGACCTGGCGCTCCTCCAGCCGCTCGATCCCGCCGAGGCGGCGCTCGCCGGGGGCGCGCTGGGGCTCGGCGCCTCCGCCGGATGGCTCACCCGGATCCGGGAGGACATGGTGGCGGTGGTCAACCGACGGGCCCTGCGGTGGGCCCGGCTCATTCCGTCCCCGATCGAGGCGCAACTGGTGGGCCGCCCGACGCGCCGGTGACCGACATCCGGCCGGCAGCAGCGGGCGGATCATGCGCCGGAAGGGTTTCGCCGATGATCGGTCCGTGGCAGCATCTTCCGCCATGGGTTTCCTGAAAGGGCTCCTGATCCGGCTGGCCGTCACGGCACTGGCCTTCTGGCTGGCCACGTTGCTGATCCCCGGGATCACGCTGGACTCGAACTCGGCCACCGAGACGGTCACGACGCTGGTTCTCGTGGCCGTGATCTTCGGTGTCGTCAACGCGGTGCTACAGCCGATCATCAAGACCGTGGGCTGCGGCTTCTACCTGCTGACCCTCGGACTGATCGCGCTGGTCGTCAACGGGCTGCTGTTCCTGCTGACCAGCTGGATCGCCGGCCAGGCCGGGCTGCCGTTCGATGTGGACGGCTTCTGGCCGGCCGCCGTGCTCGGTGCGCTCTTCGTCAGCGTGGTCACCTGGATCCTCGGCGCCATCCTCGACCGCGACTGACGGCGGCGGCGCGGGTCCAGATCGCGGGAATTGGCTGCTGAGGCCACCGGAGCCGGCGACTAGCGTCGGAGCGGTGTTCATCCTTACCCGTGACGACGGCTACCTGATCAGCACCGACCCCGAGCGCCTCGACCTCAACCGGGTGCACCGCTGGCTCAGCACCGACGCGTACTGGGCCGTCGGGCGGGACCGGGCGACGGTGGCGCGCGCCTTCGCCGGCTCGATCGGCTTCGGGGTGTACCGGCCGGGCGACGGCCACCAGGTGGCGGTGGCGCGGGCGGTGACCGACCACGCCACCTTCGCCTGGCTCTGCGACGTGTACGTCGACCGCTCCGAACGCGGGCGCGGGCTGGGCACCTGGCTGGCCGCCGCGGTCCGCGACCACCTCGCCGAGATCGGCGTACGCCGGATCCTGCTGGGCACCAACGACGCCCACGGCGTGTACGCGAAGGTCGGCTTCGCCCCGCTGGAGCAGCCGGAGCGGTGGATGCAGCTGGACCAGCGGGTGAACCCGGTCACCAGCAAGGAGCAGCAGCCGGATACGCCCCTTACGGTGGAGGCGTGACGCCTCGTCGGCTCGGCTACCTGTACGGCATCGGCGCGTACCTGCTCTGGGGCTTCTTCCCGCTCTACCTGAAGCTGCTCCAGCCGGCCGGCCCGCTGGAGATCCTGGCCCACCGGATCGTCTGGTCGGTGGTCTTCGTCGCGCTGGTGCTGGCCGCGCTGCGCAACGTCGGCTTCCTGCGTGCGCTGCTCCGCCGGCCCCGCGCCCTCGCCGGGATCGGAGCGGCCGCCGCGCTGATCGCCCTCAACTGGGGCACCTACATCCACGGGGTGAACTCCGACCGGGTGGTGGAGACCGCCCTCGGTTACTTCATCAACCCGCTCGTGGTCGTGCTGCTCGGGGTGTTCGTGCTGCGCGAGCGGCTACGCCCCGCGCAGTGGGTGGCGCTGGGCGTGGGCGGTGCGGCGGTGGCGGTGCTGACCGTCGACTACGGCCGGCTGCCGTACCTCGCCCTGGTCCTGGCGTTCAGCTTCGCCGGGTACGGCCTGGTCAAGAAGCGGCTCGGGCTGCCCGCCGCCGAGGGGCTCTTCGTCGAGTCGGCGGTGCTGGCCCTGCCCGCGCTGGGGTACCTGCTGTGGTTGGGCGGCGTCGGCGGGGCCGCCTTCGGTGCGGTGGCGGCCGGGCACACCGCGCTGCTGGTCGCGGCCGGCGCGGCCACCGCGATCCCGCTGCTGATGTTCGCCGGCGCGGCCAACCGGCTGCCGCTCACCAGCCTGGGGATGATCCAGTACCTCGCCCCGATCCTCCAGCTCGCCTGCGGTGTCCTCGTCTTCCACGAGCCGATGCCGCCGGCCCGCCTGGCCGGCTTCGCCCTGGTGTGGCTGGCCCTGGCCATCTTCACGACGGACGCCGTCCGCTCGGCCCACCGCCAGCGCCGCGTCCGCAACCGTCGTGCTGGGCCGGCACCCGCTTCCCGCGATCTCGCAGTTTCGGTCGCCGCTTCGCCCGGTTCACCGCCTCCGTCCGGGCGGAAGCTGCCCGATCGCGGGTAACGGCGGGGGGCACTAGCGGACGTCGTAGGCCAGGACCGGGGTCCCGTCGGCGCGGACCAGTTCCAGCCGGACCAGTTCCGCGTCGGTGAACCGGGTGGCGGCGCTGATCCGCAGGTCGTCGCCCGGGCCGGCGAGCCACGAGCCGATCTGCTCGCTGGTGCCGTCGGCGCTGCGCGCGACCAGCCGGAAGGCGGACGCCTTGCGGTAGCCGACGGAGGAGTCGTACCCGCACCGCATCGTCACCTCGGTGCCCCACTCGGTGCCGGTCAGCCCGATCTCGGCGTGCACCGGCACCGTGCCGGCGACCGGCTGCATGGCGACCATGTCCGCTCTTCCGCGCGGGTCCGTACCGGGTAGCACGGCGGCTGTGCCGAGGCCGACGACCAGCGCCAGCGCCGCGGCGGCGAGCGTGGTGAGGGCGTACCGGCGACGGGTGGCCAGCCGTTCCCGGCGCCGGCGGTCCCGCGCGGCGGAGAGCAGGTCGGGCAGCCGGGAATCCTCCGGCGGCGGCAGGAACTGCTCCAGGCCGGCCGGGTCGAGCCGCCCGAGCAGGCCGGGGAGCACGGCGATCTCCGCGACCGCCTGGCGGCACTCGGCGCAGCCGGCGAGGTGCCGCTCGTACGCCGTCCGCTCGGCCGGCGCCAGCGCACCCAGCACGTACGCGCCGTCGTCGTGCGCGAACTCGCACCGGGTCATCCGGTCACCCCCATCTCGGCAAGGACCAACCGTAGTGAGCGCAGGGCGTAGTGCGTCCGGGACTTGACGGTGCCCGGCGGCACCCCGAGCCGCGCGGCGGCCTCCGCCACCGACCGGCCCTGGTAGAAGCACTCCACCAGGACTTCACGATGGGTGGGGCTGAGTCGGTTCAGGGCCTCGGCGACGGTCCACGCCTCCACCGCGCGCTCCGCCTCGTCGACCGTCTCCGGCGGCTCGGGCAGTTCGTCGGTGTAGACCTCCCCGACTCTCGTGGACCGGCGGCGCCAGGCGTCGATCGCCAGGTTGCGGGCGGTCGTGAAGAGCCAGCCACGGACCGAGCCGCGGCGCGGGTCGAGCGACTCCGGGTGCCGCCAGGCGCGCAGCAGGGTCTCCTGCACCAGGTCCTCGGCCCGCTGCCGGTCCCCGTTGACCAGGCGCAGGGCGTGCGCGTACAGCGCCTCCGCGTGCTCGTCGTGCAGGGCGCGGAGCAGGTGGGCGTCGTGGTCGCTGATGGCGGTCTCCTCGCTCTCGGCGCGAGTCCGGCAGGCCTTTCGCACGGACATACGTGCGGCCGTCGCGATCGGTTCAGCCGCAGGTCATCACCGTTGCCCCGGGCGAGTTGTTCATACCTGGTTCATATCGAGGCTGACGAGCGGCCACCGGCCCCTCCTAGCGTCCGGCGGGTACGCACGTCTTCGACCGACTCCGTCGTGCGCCATCCCACTCAGGAGGCTCCTCCACATGAGCGACCGTCCTCGGCTGCTCCCGCTGCTGGGCTCCACCCGCCACGGCAGCCGCGACGCCATGACCTGTCTCTACCGGTGCGGCAACGCCTGCGACCACCCGGTGCCGAACACCTCCGACAACGCGTACTTCGGGGACCTGGTGGACGCCGAGGTCTCCCGCCGTGGCGTGGTCCGTGCCGGCGCGGTCGGCGCGCTGGTTCTCGGCTTCGGCGGCGCGGCGGCCGGTGCGCTGGCCGGCGCCGGCGCCGCCTCGGCCGCCCCCGCCGCCCCCGCCGCCCCGGCGGCGCCGGACGCCGCCGGCTTCGGCCGCCCCAGCGGCGGTATCGGCAGCGGCGCCCTGACCTTCAAGCCGGTCCCGCCGAACAAGCTGGACAGCTTCATCGTCCCCAACGGCTACGACCACACCGTCATCATCCGCTGGGGTGACGAGGTGGTCCCGGGGGCGCCCGAGTTCGACCTGCACCGCCAGACCGCCGCCGCGCAGGCGAAGCAGTTCGGCTACAACAACGACTTCGTCGGCGTGCTGCCGCTGAGCCGGAACCGGGCCCTGCTCGTGGTGAACCACGAGTACACCAACGAGGACCTGATGTTCCCCGGCTTCACCAGCCTGGACGCGCTGTCCGTGGAGCAGCTGAAGGTCGCCATGGCCGCGCACGGCATGTCCGTCGTGGAGCTGGAGCGGGTCGGCGGCAGCGGCGAGTGGCGCCCGGTGAAGTCCGGCCGGCGGCAGTACAACCGGCGGGTCACCGCCAACACCACCAAGTTCGAGCTGACCGGCCCGGCCGCCGGCTCGGCCTGGCTGAAGACCGCCGCCGACCCCAAGGGCCGCACGGTCATCGGCACGCTGAACAACTGCGCCGGCGGCGTGACCCCGTGGGGCACGGTCCTCTCCGGCGAGGAGAACTTCAACCAGTACTTCGTCGGCGGCGACGGTGCCCCGGAGGAGCTGAAGCCGAAGCTGGCCCGCTACGGCATCAGCACCACCAGCCGCTACCCGAGCGGCAACCGCAAGTGGGAGCGTGCGGACGAGCGCTTCGACCTGGCCAGGCACCCGAACGAGGCGCACCGGTTCGGCTGGATCGTCGAGATCGACCCGTACGACCCGGAGAGCCGCCCGCGCAAGCACACCGCGCTCGGCCGGTTCAAGCACGAGGGCGCGAACGTCATCGTCGCCAGGAGCGGCCACGTCGTGGCGTACATGGGTGACGACGAGCGGTTCGACTACCTCTACAAGTTCGTGTCGGACAAGAAGTTCATGAAGGGCAACTCCTGGGTCGCCCGGAACCACAACCTGACCCTGCTGGAGTCCGGCACCCTCTACGTCGCCAAGCTGGACTACACCAGCGCGGCCGAGATCGACGGCTCGGGCAAGCTCCCCGCCGACGGCGCGTTCAACGGCCGCGGCACGTGGATCAAGCTGGTCAGCGGCAACCGGTCGTACGTCGAGGGGATGACCGCGGCGGACGTGCTCACCTTCACCCGGATCGCCGGTGACAAGGTCGGCGCGACCAAGATGGACCGGCCGGAGGACGTCGAGCCGAGCCTGCTCACCGGCAAGGTGTACGTGGCGCTGACCAACAACACCAACCGTGGTGTCGGCGGCAACCCGACGGCGGACGAGGCGAACCCGCGTACCGCCAACAAGCACGGTCACGTGCTGGAACTGGTCGAGGACCGCAACGACAACGCGGCCGAGACCTTCGCCTGGTCGGTCCCGATCGTGGCGGGCGACCCGACCGACCCGTCGACCTACTTCGCCGGGTACGACAAGACGAAGGTGTCGCCGATCTCGTGCCCGGACAACGTCGCGTTCGACGCCACCGGCAACCTCTGGATCTCCACCGACGGCAACGCGCTGGGCAGCAACGACGGCCTCTTCGCGACCGCCATCGAGGGCCCGGAGCGCGGTCACCTCAAGCAGTTCCTCACCGTGCCGCTCGGCGCCGAGGCCTGCGGCCCGTTCATCACCGGCGACAACCGGTCGGTCTTCGTGGCCGTGCAGCACCCCGGTGAGATCTCCGGCGCCTCCGTCGAGAACCCCGCCTCCAACTGGCCGGACGGCGACTACGCCAAGCCGGGCGTCGTGGTCACGTGGCGCCTGGACGGCGGCCCGATCGGCAGCTGACAGCTCCCCTCGAAGGCGGTTCGACGCTGGACCGCCGGGACGGGCCCTCTCCCATCCGGGGAGAGGGCCCGTTCGCGTCCGGACGTCACCCGCCCGCGGCCGGGGAACCGGGCCGCCCGTCAACTTTCGGCGGCGAGACTGTCCGCGATGGTGCGGGCGGTGGTGAGCAGCTTCGCGCGGACCACCCGGGCGGACGTCATCATCTCGCTGGCCGGCAGCGCGCAGGCGAGCACCACCCGGCGCTCCATGTCCTTGTCGGGGGTCACCAGCACCGCCGCGCAGGCCACGCCCTGCCGGTACTGCCCCAGCTCCATCTGCATGCCCCGCCGCTCCCCCGCCGCCAGGTCGGCCTCGAACGCCTCCACGGTGGTCAGCGTGGCGGAGGTGAACGGACGCATGCCGTACTCGCGGAGGTAGCGGAACCGCTGCTCGGCGGTGAGTGTCGCGAGCAGCGCCTTCCCCAGCGCGGTGGCGTGCGCCCCCTCGTCGAAGCCGGGGACGAGGTCCTCCAGGTACGGCGAGCGCGCGCCCTCGGCGACCGCCGTGATCGCCACCTGCCCGCCGACGAACTTGCCGAGGTAGTGGCTGTAGCCGGTGTCGGCGGCGGCGCGGCGAAGGCACTCCCCGACCGCCTGCGGCCCCCGGAACGCCGTGACCAGCTCGCGGTAGCGGTCGGCCACCTCCAGGCCCACGATGTACGTGCCGTCCTCGCGGCGGATCACGTAGCCCTCGTACGCCAGGGTCCGGACCAGGTGGTAGGTGGTCGCCACGGTCAGCTCGCACCGACGCGCGATCTGCTTGACGGTCAGCCCCTTCGGGGCACGGCCGACCGACTCGAGCACTCGCAGCGCACGGGACACGCTCCGGATCAGGTCCGAGGGTTCCGCCAAGGGGTCGCGCACAACCACCTCCGCAGCCGGGGACTTACACCATATGAAATACGTGCCCGGCGCGAAATGCCTGATCGGGTGGAGGATGCCAGATCGTCACCCACCCGCCGTACCCGTCCGGCCACGAAGCGTGGGTCGAGAACGTCTCGCGTAGGTTGTTCAGATCATGGTCGACAGCGCGCTCCAGTCCCCCGACGCCCCGACCCGGCCCGTACGGGCCGCCGCCGGCGCCATCGCCGTCACCATCGCCTGCGTCCTGCCGGTCTTCCTGGTCGGCGGGCTCGCCGTGCAGATGGGCGACGAGCTGGGCTTCTCCCCGGCCGGCCTCGGGGTGGTCGTGGCGGTCTACTTCGGCGTCGGCGCGCTGGCGTCGGTGCCCTCCGGCACGCTCGCCGAGCGGTACGGCCCGGCCGTCGTGGCCCGGGCCGGCATCCTGGTGTCGGCGGGCGCCATGCTGGCCGTGGCCGGGCTCGCCCGGTCGTACCCGGTGCTGGTCGGCCTGCTCGCGCTGGCCGGCACGGCCAACGCCCTGGGTCAGCTCGCCAGCAACGCCGCACTGGCCCGGCACGTCCCGGTCCGGTGTCAGGGGCTGTCCTTCGGGGTGAAGCAGGCCGCCATCCCGGTCTCCACGCTGCTGGCCGGGGTGGCGGTGCCGACCGTGGCGCTGACCGTCGGGTGGCGCTGGGCGTTCGTGGTGGCCGCCGGTGCCGCCCTGGCCGTGTTGCCGGCCGTGTCCGCGCGGGAGCCGCGCCCGATCCGGACGACCACCCGGGCCCGGAGTGGGCGCGCCACCGGGGCCCTGGTCGTCGTCGGGGTGGCCGCGACCCTCGCCGCCGCCTCGGCGAACGCCCTCGGCACCTTCGTGGTGGACTCCGCCGCCACCCGGGGCCTGGCTCCCGCGCTGGCCGGCCTGACACTGACCCTCGGCAGCGCCGTCTGCGTCGCCGCCCGGGTCGGCGCCGGCTGGCTCGCCGATCGCCGGGCGAGCGGTCACCTGGCGGTCATCGCCGCGATGCTGGTGGTGGGGGCCGGCGGGCTCGGTCTGCTCGCGATGACCGGACCGGTCCCGCTGGTGGTCGGCGTGGTGCTCGGCTTCGGTCTGGGCTGGGCGTGGCCCGGGCTGATGAACTTCGCCGTGGTCCGGCTCCACCCGCAGGCTCCGGCCTCCGCCACCTCGATCACCCAGACCGGCGTGTACGCGGGCGGCTGCCTCGGCCCCCTGTCCCTCGGCCCCCTCGCAGCCCACGCGGGCTACTCGGCGATGTGGACCACGGCGGCCGTCTCGATGCTGCTGGCCGCCGCCCTGATGCTGACCGGCAGCCGCCTCCTGTCCACCCCACCGGCCGAACACCGTCGATCATGAAGGTGGCGGGTGATATCGAGATCAACTCACCCGCCAATCCCATGATCAACGCGGCGTCGGGTGGGGTGGGGTGGGGTGGGTCAGCTGGTGCGGTCGGCGATGTAGTCGCAGAGGGATTCGAGGGCCCGGCGGGCCGGGGTCCTCGGCAGGGGAGCCAGCCGGGCACGGGCGTCCTCGGCGTAGCTGCGGACCGTCTCCCGGGCCCGCTTCAGGGCCGGGCTCTCCCGGAGCAGGCCGAGGGCCTCGGCGTGCAGGTCGTCGTCGGTGAGCGCGCCGGTCGCCAGGATCTCCCGCAGCCGCAGTGACGAGGCGTCCGCGTCGTCGGAGGCGAGCGCGTACAGCACCGGCAGGGTCGGGACGCCCTCACGCAGGTCGGTGCCGGGCGTCTTGCCCGACTGCACCGACTCGCTGGCGATGTCGAGCAGGTCGTCGGAGAGCTGGAACGCCACGCCGATGGTCTCGCCGTAGCCGGCGAGGGCCTCGGTGTGCTCCGGGCTGGCGCCGCCGAACATGCCCCCGAAACGCGCCGAGGTGGCGATCAGCGACCCGGTCTTCTCCGCGATGACGTTCAGGTAGTGCGCCACCGGGTCGTCGCCCGGCCGCGGCCCCACGGTCTCCGCGATCTGGCCGTGCACCAGGCGCGCGAACGTCCGGGCCTGGAGGCGGACGGCCTCCGTGCCCAGGTCGGCCGCGATGTCCGCGGCCCGGGCGAAGAGGTAGTCGCCCACCAGGATGGCGACCGAGTTCGTCCAGCGGGAGTTGGCGCTCGGGGCGCCCCGGCGCACGGGCGCCTCGTCCATGACGTCGTCGTGGTAGAGCGTCGCCAGGTGGGTGAGCTCCATCACCACCGCCGCGGGCACCACCTGCGGGCCGGTCGGGTCGCCGAACTGGGCGCCGAGTGCCACCAGCAAAGGCCGGAACCGCTTGCCGCCCGCCTCGACGAGATGCCGGGCCGCCTCGGTGACGAACGGGTCGGCGCTCTCCACGCCGGCCCGCAGCTCGGTCTCGACCCTCTCCAGCACACCCAGCACCGACTCCTCGACGCGGGGATCGGCGAGGTGCAGGCCGAGCGCGCCGAACTGACCCGCGCCGTGCCGGCGCGGACGGCCACCCGCGCCGGTGGCACCTGAACGCTCGCCACCCGGATTCACCACGTCTCCAACCATGCCACACCCGTTCGACCAGCCCCGGGCCGGGGATGGCCGCGGCTCCGCGGACGCCGCGGGGGCCGGTACGCGAACGCGTACCGGCCCCCGCGGGGCAGCGGTGTCACCGCACGAACTCGGCGGCTCCCGTGGCGAGGTCGAGCAGCGGTGCCGGGGCGACGCCGAGGACCAGGGTGGCGATCACGCCGATCATCAGCGCGGCGGAGGTGAGCCCGCCCGGGACGGTGACCGCCGGGGTCGACTCACCGGGCTCGGAGAGCCACATCATGACGACCACCCGCAGGTACGGGAAGGCCAGCACCATGCTGGTCAGCACACCGGCGACCACCAGCCACGCCTGCCCGCCGTCCAGCGCCGGCCCGAAGACCGCGAACTTGCTGGTGAAGCCGCTGGTCAGCGGGATACCGGCGAACGCGAGCAGGATGAAGGTGAACAGCGCGGCGTAGAACGGCGAGCGGCGGCCCAGGCCCGCCCACCGGGACAGGTGGGTCGCCTCCCCGTCCGCGTCCCGGACCAGGGTCACCACGGCGAACGCGGCCAGCACCGAAAAGCCGTACGCCACCAGGTAGAACATCGTCCCGGAGACGCCCTCCCTGCTCGGCGCGAGCACGCCGACGAGCAGGTAGCCGGCGTTCGCGATCGACGAGTACGCGAGCAGCCGCTTGATGTCGGTCTGCGTGACCGCCAGCACCGCACCGACCAGCATGGTCAGCACCGCCACCACGCCGAGGACCGGGGTGAAGTCCCACCGTGCCCCCTCGAACGCCACGTGGAAGACCCGCAGCAGGGCGCCGAACGCGGCGACCTTCGTGCAGGCGGCCATGAAGCCGGTGATCGGCGTGGGCGCGCCCTGGTAGACGTCCGGCGTCCACACGTGGAACGGCGCGGCGGCGGCCTTGAACAGCAGGCCGATGGCGATCAGCGCCATGCCGGCGAAGAGCAGCACCGGGCTGGCCGGGCTGTCGGCGACGGCGGCGTGGACGGTGGCGAAGTCCACCCCGGCCGGGCGGCCCGGGATGCCGGCGGTGAAGCCGTACACCAGGGCGACGCCGAACAGGAAGAACGCCGAGGCGTACGCCCCGAGCATGAAGTACTTCAGCGCCGCCTCCTGGCTCAGCAGCCGCCGGCGGCGGGCCAGCGCGCAGAGCAGGTAGAGCGGCAGCGAGAAGACCTCCAGCGCGATGAACATGGTCAGCAGGTCGTTCGCCGCCACGAAGATCAGCATGCCGCCGATCGCGAACGTGGTCAGCGGGTACACCTCGGTGAGGCCGTTGGCCCCGTCGGCCTGCCGCCGGTCGTCGGCCGACTCGGCGGTCACCGCCGCCTGGGCCACGAACGCCCCGCCCCGCTCGACGGTGCGCTCACCGATGAGCAGCAGCGCCATCGCGGCGAGCACGAGGATCGCGCCCTGGAGGAACAGCGTCGGCCCGTCCACCGCGATCGCCCCACCGATGGTGATGAGGCGGTCGTCGGCGTTCAGCACCACCATGGTCAGCGCGGCGAGCACCGCCAGCAGCGCCACCGACAGCTGGACCACGTGCCGCAGCCGCCGCGGCACGAACGCCTCGACCAGGACACCGACCAGCGCGGCACCCAGCATGATGAGCGTCGGCGCGAGCGCCGCGTAGTCGATCGACGGCAGTTTCAGCTCGGTCACTTTCGGAGCCGCCTTTCGTTCGCGACTGCGGGGCTCGCGAGCTCACGTCTCGCGGTCACCGCGATGCCTCCTGGACGTCGCCGGCCGACGGGGCCGGGTCGGTCCTGCCGATGTCCTGCATGGTGGCCTGCACGGCCGGGTTGATCACGTCGGTGACCGGCTTCGGGTAGAAGCCGAGCAGCACGATCAGCGCGATCAGCGGGGCCACCACGACCTTCTCGCGCAGGTTGAGGTCACGCTTCATGCCGTCGACCTCGGTCAGCGCCGGGTTGAGGGTGCCCTGGGTGGTGCGCTGCACCATCCACAGCACGTACGCGGCGGCCAGGATGATGCCGAGCGTGGCGATCACCGCCACCGGCTTGTTCACCGTGAAGGTGCCGATCAGCACCAGGAACTCGGAGATGAACGGCGCGGTGCCGGGCAGCGCCAGCGAGGCGAGACCGGCGAAGAAGAGCACCCCGGCCAGGACCGGCACCAGCTTGCCGGCGCCGCCGAAGTCGCTGATCAGGGCGGAGCCGCGCCGGGCGATCAGCATGCCGACGACCAGGAAGAGCAGGCCGGTGGCGAGGCCGTGGTTGACCATGTACAGCACCGCGCCGGTGGCCGCCTGGCTGGTGAAGGCGAAGATGCCGACCCCGATGAAGCCGAAGTGGGCGATCGACGTGTAAGACACGAGCCGCTTGAGGTCGTTCTGGCCGACCGCGAGCAGCGCCGCGTAGATGATGCCGATCAGGCCCAGCGCCAGCGCCCACGGGGCGAACCACTTGGCCGCGTCCGGGAACAGCGGCAGGCAGTAGCGCAGGATGCCGAACGTGCCGACCTTGTCCAGCACGCCGACCAGCAGGGCGGCCGCACCGGCGGGCGCCGCGCCACCGGCGTCCGGCAGCCAGGTGTGGAACGGGAAGAACGGTGCCTTGATCGCGAACGCGAGGAAGAACCCGAGGAACAGCCAGCGCTCGGTACCGGTGGAGATGTCCACCTGGCTCAGCGCCGCCCAGTCGAAGGTCTTCCCGCCGACCACCCACAGGCCGATCACGGCGGCGAGCATGAACAGACCGCCGACCAGGGAGTAGAGGAAGAACTTCACCGCCGCGTACTGCCGCTGGTGGCCGCCGTAGCTGCCGATGAGGAAGTACATCGGCACGAGCATGACCTCGAAGAACACGTAGAACAGGAAGACGTCGGCGGCCGCGAAGACGCCGATCATCGTGCACTCGAGGACGAGCAGCAGCGCGAAGTACACCGGCACGGACCGCTTGGACGCCTCCGCGTCGTGCCAGCTCGCCAGGATCACCAGCGGCACCAGGACCGCGATCAGCATCAGCATGACCAGCGCGATGCCGTCGGCGGCGAAGGTGAAGCTGACGCCCCAGTTGGGAATCCACGGGTACGACTCGCGGAACTGGAACCGCTCACCGCCGGTCTGCCAGGTCACCCACATGACCACCGAGAGCGCCAGCACCAGCAACGACCAGCCGAGCGCCACCTGCTTGGCCAGTTCCGGCCGGTGACGGGGCAGGAGGGCGACCACGAGGGCGCCGACGAGCGGCGCCACCGTGAGCACGGAGAGGAACGGAAAGTCGGACATTACGCGGCCTTACCTCCGTCGTCACTGCGCGGTCCGCCGGCGACGGCCGCGTACGAGGCGGACAGCCTCTTGAGGTCGATCACGCCAGCCACCCCGCCTCGACGGCCAGGAAGGCCGCCACCACCAGCAGAGCGCCGGCCAGGATCGAGGTGGCGTACGACCGGACGAAGCCGGTCTGCAGCCGCCGGAGGCGGCCCGAGCCGCCACCCACCCCGGCGGCGAGGCCGTTGACCAGCCCGTCGATGCCGCGGTTGTCCAGGTAGACCAGCGCCCGGGTGAGGAAGATGCCCGGCTTCTCGAAGACCGCCTCGTTGAAGGCGTCGGTGTAGAGGTTCTTCCGGGCGGCGGTGACCAGCACCCCGGCCGGCTGCGGCTCGGTGGCCGTGCCGGCCCGGAACAGGAACCAGGCCAGGCCGGCGCCGGCCACGGTGACCAGGATGGACAGGATCGTGATCGCGAGGTGCGACAGCACCGCCTCGTGCGCCTCCGTCTGGCCGCCCAGCCCGGCGGTGGCCTCCAGCCACTCCGGGACCGGCCCGGCCATCAGCGCGCCCGCCGCGAGCGAGCCGACGGCGAGCAGGACCAGCGGGATGGTCATGAGCTTCGGCGACTCGTGCGGGTGCTCGATGTCCTCGGTCCAGCGGGCCGGGCCGTGGAAGGTGAGCACGAACAGCCGGGTCATGTAGAACGCGGTCAGGCCGGCACCGAGCAGGGCCGCCGTGCCGAACAGCCAGGCCGTCCAACCCTCCCGCTCGAACGCGGCCACGATGATCGGCTCCTTGGAGAAGAAGCCGGAGAACGGCGGCAGGCCGATGATGGCCAGCCAGCCCGTCATGAAGGTCAGCCAGGTGATCTTCATGTACTTCGACAGCCCGCCGAAGCGGCGGATGTCGACCTGGTCGTTCATGCCGTGCATGACCGAGCCGGCGCCGAGGAACATGTTGGCCTTGAAGAAGCCGTGCGCCAGCAGGTGGACGATGGCCAGCGCGTACGCCGCACCGCCGAGGCCGACACCGAGGAACATGTAGCCGATCTGGCTGACGGTCGACCAGGCGAGCACCCGCTTGATGTCGTCCTTGGCCGCGCCGATGACGCAGCCGATCAGCAGGGTCAGCGCGCCGACGCTCACCACGACCAGCTGGAGCGTCGAGTTGGCCGAGAAGATCGGGTTCGACCGGGCGATCAGGTAGACGCCCGCGGTGACCATGGTGGCCGCGTGAATGAGCGCGGAGACCGGGGTCGGGCCCTCCATCGCGTCCGGGAGCCACGCCTGGAGCGGGAACTGGCCGGACTTGCCGGTCGCGCCGAGCAGCAGGAGCAGGCCGAGCAGGAGGACCGTGGTCGAGGTCAGCGCGCCGACCCCGCTGAAGACCTCGTCGTACTGGGTGGTGCCGAGGGTGGCGAACATGATGAAGATGCCGATCGCCAGGCCGGCGTCGCCGACCCGGTTCATCAGGAACGCCTTCTTGCCGGCCGTGGCGGCGCTCGGCCGCTCGTACCAGAAGGAGATCAGCAGGTACGACGCCAGACCGACGCCCTCCCAGCCGAAGTAGAGCATCACGTAGTTGTTGCCGAGCACCAGCAGGAGCATGGCGGCGACGAACAGGTTGAAGTACCCGAAGAATCGCCGGCGGCCGGCGTCGTGCGCCATGTACTCCACCGCGTACAGGTGGATCAGGAAGCCCACCCCGGTGATCAGCAGGACGAAGACCGCGGCCAGCGGGTCGAAGAGCAGGCCGAAGTCCACGTGCAGGTCACCGACGGCGATGAACTCCCACAGGCTCAGCTCGACGGACCGGTTCTCCAGGCCGCGCAGCTCAAAGAAGTAGGTCAGGCCGAGCACGAACGCGACGCCGATCGACGCGACGCCGAGCCAGTGCCCCCACCGGTCGGCCCGCCGGCCGAGCAGCAGCAGGATCGCGGCGCTGACCAGCGGGATCGCGACGAGCAGCCAGACGCTGCCCAGCAGCCCGTCGGCCGGCGCGTACGTGACGGCGCCCACCGGCTCGACCGGAGCGTTCGCCAGAATCTCCATCACCGCAGGCCCCTCAGTACTTCAGCAGGTTGGCGTCGTCGACGCTCGCCGAGCGTCGGGTCCGGAAGATCGCCATGATGATCGCGAGTCCGACCACGACCTCGGCCGCGGCCACCACCATCACGAAGAACGCCATGATCTGGCCGTTGAGGTCACCGTTGATCCGGCTGAAGGTGACCAGGGTCAGGTTGGCCGCGTTGAGCATCAGCTCGACGCACATGAACAGCACGATCGCGTTCCGCCGGATCAGCACCCCGGCGGCGCCGATGGTGAACAGCACCGCGGCGAGGACCAGGTAGTAGTTCGGTTCGACCGAGAAGAACTCGTTCACTTGTCGGTCCCCTTCAGCGAGGTCTCCTCGGCGGTCAGCTCACGCACCGGCAGGATGTCCGGGGTGCTCCGCTCGGTCAGCCGGCCGTCGGGCAGGCGGGCCGGGGTGGCGACCGACGAGGAGGTGGCGAAGACACCCGGGCCGGGCTTCGGGCCGGGGTAGTTGCCGGGGCGGAACCGCGCCTTCATGGTGGCGACCTGGTCCAGCCGGTCCTCCTTGCGGCGCTCGATGTGCGCGAGCACCATCGCGCCGACCGCGGCGGTGATGAGCAGCGCCGAGGTCAGCTCGAACGCGAAGACGTACTTGGTGAACAGCAGCCGGGCGATGCCCTGCACGTTGCCCTCGGTGTTGGCCGCCGTCAGCCCGGCGGCGGTGCCGCCGTCCAGCGCCCGGTACACCCCGGTGCCCACCAGGCCGGCGAAGCCGAGCCCGAGGAGGATCGCCGCGACCCGCTGCCCGCGCAGCGTCTCGATCAGCGAGTCGGACGCGTCACGGCCCACCAGCATCAGCACGAACAGGAAGAGCATCATGATCGCGCCGGTGTAGACGATGATCTGCACCATGCCGATGAACGGCCCGGCCTGGAGCACGTAGAACACGCCCAGGCAGAGCATCGTCAGCACCAGCCAGAGCGCCGAGTGCACCGCGTTGCGGGCGACGACCATGCCGACCGCGCCGAGCAGCGCCAGCGGCGCCAGGATCCAGAAGGTGACCGCCTCGCCGCCGGACACCGAGCCCGCCGCGGCGAGCACCGTCTGCGTGGTCATGCTCCGTCTCCCTTGCCGGCCCGCTGCGCGGCCTGCTCGGCACCGGGGAACGTCACCCCGGGGTGCTCCTCGAGCTGGTAGCGGCCGGGGCCCATCGGCGAGTGCTCCGCACCGGCGGAGGTGCCCGGGTTCTCCAGCGCGCCGACGTAGTAGTCCTTCTCGCTGTCACCCAGCCGCATCGGGTGCGGCGGCTGCTCCATGCCCGGGAGCAGCGGCGCCAGCAGCTGCTCCTTGGTGAAGATCAGGTCCTGCCGGTTGTCCCGGGCCAGCTCGTACTCGTTGCTCATGGTGAGCGAGCGGGTCGGGCAGGCCTCGATGCAGAGCCCGCAGAAGATGCAGCGCGCGTAGTTGATCTGGTAGACGCTGGCGTACCGCTCACCCGGGGAGAAGCGCTGCTCCTCGGTGTTGTCGCCACCCTCGACGTAGATCGCGTCCGCCGGGCAGGCCCAGGCGCACAGCTCGCAACCGATGCACTTCTCCAGGCCGTCCGGATGCCGGTTGAGGATGTGCCGCCCGTGGTAGCGCGGCGCCGAGACCGGCGGCTTGAACGGGTAGTCGGTGGTGACGACCTTCTTGAACATGTGCGAGAAGGTGACCCCGAAGCCCTTGAACGTTCCGGTGATCGCGCCCACGTCACACCTCCCTGGAATCCGTGCCGGCGGCGATGTTGGCCGGCTCCCGCTCGGCGACGACGCGCCGGGTCCGCGGGCTCGGTGGCACCTGAAGGTCCAGCGGGGGCAGCGGGAAGCTGCCCGGTGGACGGTTGTTGACCTGCTCGGCGAGCGTCGGCTTCGGTGCCGGCTTGCGGGTCGGCCAGAACAGCGTGGCGAGCAGGAGCAGGCCGGCGGGGATGCCGACGGCGATCAGCTTGCTGCGGCTGTCCCAGTCCTCGATCGACCGCAGGCCGGCCAGCACCAGGATCCAGACCAGGTTGATCGGGAGCAGGACCTTCCAGCCGAAGCGCATGAACTGGTCGTAGCGCAGCCGGGGCAGCGTGCCCCGCAGCCAGACGAAGACGAAGACCAGGCCGACGACCTTGCCGAAGAACCACAGCATCGGCCACCAGCCGGAGTTCGCGCCCTCCCAGATGGTGATCGGCCAGGGCGCGTGCCAGCCGCCGAGGAAGAGCGTCACGGTGACCGCGGACATCGTCACCATCGCCACGTACTCGCTGAGCATGAAGAGCGCGAACTTCAGCGAGCTGTACTCGGTCATGAAGCCCGCGACCAGTTCGGACTCCGCCTCCGGCAGGTCGAACGGCGCCCGGTTGGTCTCGCCGACCGTGGCGATGAAGAAGATGATGAAGCTCGGCAGCAGCAGGATCGCGTACCAGCCGGGCGCCGAGATCTCGGTGCCGAACACGGTCAGCCGGGTGGCGTCACCCTGCTCGGCGACGATCCCGCTGGTCGACATCGTGCCGGCGGTCATGAACACCGCGACGATGCTCAGGCCCATCGCGACCTCGTACGAGATCATCTGGGCGGTGGAGCGCAGACCACCGAGCAGCGGGTACGTCGAGCCGGAGGCCCACCCGCCCAGCACGACGCCGTAGACGGCCAGCGAGGAGCAGGCCAGCACCACGAGTACCGCCACCGGCACGTCGGTGACCTGCAACGGCGTCCAGTGCCCGAAGATGCTGACCATCGGGCCGAACGGAATCACCGACAGCGCGGTGACCGCACAGACCACCGAGATGACCGGCGCGAAGAAGTAGACGACCTTGTCCGCGGCCTTCGGGAGGATGTCCTCCTTGAAGGCCATCTTCAGGCCGTCGGCGAGGGTCTGGAGCAGGCCGAACGGGCCGACCTGGTTCGGGCCCGGCCGGACCGCCATGCGACCGACGACCCGCCGCTCGAACCAGACCCCGAGCAGGGTGGCGAGCAGACCGAAGGCGAACGCGAAGACGATCTTGCCGAGGATCAGCCACCACGGATCCCGGCCGAAGTCCGCCAGCGTCGGGTCCTGCGCGAGGAAGGTCACTGTGCCCACCTTTCGTTCGCGACTGCGGGGCTCACTCGCTGCGCTCGTTCACTCCTCGCGCTCACTGGACACCCCCGGAGTTGAGGAGCGGGCCGGGACGGCCGGCGGCGTCGGCGGCGACCGGCGCGTCGGCCTGCTGGGGAACGGCCGGCGCGCTCGCGCCGGCGGAGACCCGCACGACCGCGCCGGACGTGACGCCCAGGCTGCGGCGGACCGTCGAGCCGGGCGAGTTGGTCGGCAGCCAGACGACGCCGTCCGGCATCTCGGTCACCGCGGCCGGGAGCGTGAGCGCGCCCCGGTCGGTGCCCACGGTCACCGCCTCGCCGTCGGCCACGCCGATCGCCTCCGCGGTGCCCTTGCCCAGCCGGACCACCGGCGGCCGGGCCGTACCCGCGAGGTGCTCGTCGCCGTCGGTCAGGCTGCCCAGGTCGATCAGCTGGTGCCAGGTGGCGAGCACCGCCTCGCCGGCGCCCGGCTGCGGCACCGCCGCCGGGGCCACCGACGGCGCGGCCGGCCGGGTGGTGCGGGTACGCGGCAGGCCGCCCAGCTCCCGGCGGACGGTCGGCACGTCAGCGGTGCCGAGCCGCACGTCGAGGTGCGCGGCGAGCGCGTCCAGCACCCGGCCGTCGGTCATCGCGGCGGTGTGCAGGACCGCCTCGAACGTCCGCAGCCGTCCTTCCCAGTCCAGGAAGCTGCCCGCCTTCTCGACCGCCGGGGCGACCGGGAAGACCACGTCGGCCCGCCGGGCCACCGCGCTGTTCCGCAGCTCCAGGCTGACCAGGAACGGCACCGCGTCGAGCGCCGCCTCGGCCTGGCGCGGGTCGGCCAGGTCGGCCGGGTCGACCCCGGCCACCACCAGCGCCCCGAGCTGACCGGCGGTCGCCGCGGCGAGGATGCCGTCGGTGTCGCGGCCGGCCTGGCTGGGGATGACCCCGGCCGGGATGTCCCACGCCTCGCCCAGTTCGGCCCGCGCGGCCGGCTCGGTGACCAGCCGGCCACCGGGAAGCAGGTTCGGCAGGCAACCCGCGTCGACCGCGCCGCGGTCACCGGCGCGCCGCGGCACCCAGGCCAGCTTCGCGCCGGTACGCCGGGCGACGTCCGCTGCGGCGGAGAGGCCACCGGGAACCGAGCCCAGCCGCTCGCCGACGATCAGGATCGCCCCCGGCTGGCTCAGCGCCTCGGCGACCGTGGCGTGCTCGGCGAGCACGCTCGCCTCCTCGCCCGGCACCACCCGGGCCAGCTTGGCACCGAGCTTCTCCAGGCCGCGCGTCGCGAACGGCGCGATGGCGTACACCGTCAAGGTCTTCTTCAGGTACGCCTTGCGCAGCCGCAGGAAGAGGATCGGGCACTCCTCCTCCGGCTCCAGGCCGACCAGCACCACCGCCGGTGCCTTCTCGACGTCCGGGTACGTGACGTCGGTGACCCCGGCGACCGTGCTGGCCAGGAACTCGGCCTCCTCGCGGGAGACCGGGCGGGCCCGGAAGTCGATGTCGTTGGTGTGCAGCGCGACCCGGGCGAACTTCGCGTACGCGTACGCGTCCTCGACGGTCAGCCGGCCGCCGGTGAGCACGGCCGTGCCCTGCCCGCCGTCGCGCGCCGCGCGGAGGCCCTCGGCGGCGACGGTCAGCGCCTCGCTCCACGACGCTTCGCGCAGCTCACCGGTGCCCGCGTCCCGCACCAGCGGGGTGGTGAGCCGGTCGAAGGCGCGGGTGTACTGGAAGCCCCACCGTCCCTTGTCGCAGTTCCACTCCTCGTTGACCGCCGGGTCGTCGCCGGCCAGCCGCCGCAGCACCTTGCCGCGCCGCCAGTCGGTGCGCTGGGCGCAGCCGGCCGAGCAGTGCTCGCAGACGCTGGGGCTGGAGACGAGGTCGAAGGGGCGGGCCCGGAACCGGTACTGCGCGCCGGTCAGCGCGCCCACCGGACAGATCTGGACGGTGTTGCCGGAGAAGTACGAGTTGAACGGGACGTCCCCGTCGTCGCCCTCGGTGCCGTACGCCTCGTCCCGGTAGATGTTGATCTCCTCGGCGGACGACCGGTTCATCAGGTCGATGAACTTGTCGCCGGCGATCTCCTCGGAGAACCGGGTGCAACGCTGGCAGAGGACGCAGCGCTCGCGGTCGAGCAGCACCTGGGTGCTGATCTCCACCGGCTTCTCGTACTCCCGCTTGTGCTCGTGGAACCGGGAGTCGGTACGGCCGGTCGACATGGCCTGGTTCTGCAGCGGGCACTCGCCGCCCTTGTCACACATCGGGCAGTCGAGCGGGTGGTTCACCAGCAGCAGCTCCATGATCCCCTCCTGCGCCTTCTTGGCGACCGGGGAGGTGAGCTGCGTCTGCACGACCATGCCGTCGGCGACGGTCTGGGTGCAGGAGGCGACCGGCTTGCGCTGCCCCTCCACCTCGACCAGGCACTGGCGGCAGGCGCCGGCCGGGGCCAGCAGCGGGTGGTCGCAGAACCGCGGGATCTCGATGCCCATCTGCTCGGCGACCCGGATCAGCAGCGTCCCCTTCGGGGCGGTGACCTGGATCCCGTCGACGGTCAGCGTGACCGTCTCGGTCTGCTTGGCTACATCGGTCATCAGTGGGCTCCCACCAGCTGCTTGTCGGAGAGCTTCGGAGCGGTACGTCCCTCGATGTAGTCGAGGTAGTCCTGCTTGAAGTACTTCAGCGACGAGGTGACCGGGCTGGTCGCACCGTCACCCAGGCCGCAGAACGAGCGCCCGAGGATGTTGTCGCAGGTGTCCAGCAGGGTGTCCAGGTCCTCGTGGGTGCCCTGGCCGGAGAGGATCCGGCGGTAGACGCGGACCATCCAGTAGTTGCCCTCACGGCACGGGGTGCACTTGCCGCACGACTCGTGGTGGTAGAACTCCAGCCACCGGTAGGTCGCGTACACCGGGCAGTCCTGGTCGGAGAAGATCTGCGTCGCCGTGGTGCCGAGGATCGACCCGGCCGCCGCCACCCCCTCGAAGTCCAGCGGCACGTCCAGGTGCTCGGCGGTGAGCAGCGGCGTCGACGAGCCGCCCGGCGTCCAGAACTTCAGGTTGTGGCCGGGCTGCATGCCGCCGGCCAGCTCGATCAGCTCGCGGAGCGTGATGCCCATCGAGCACTCGTACTGGCCGGGGTTGGCGATCCGGCCGGAGAGCGAGTAGATCATCGGACCCGACGACTTCTCGGTGCCCATGGTCCGCCACCAGTCCGCGCCGCCGAGCACGATGTACGGGACGCTGGCGACGGTGCCGACGTTGTTCACCACGGTCGGGCTGGCGTACAGGCCGTGGGTCGCCGGGAACGGCGGGCGCAGCCGCGGCTGCCCCCGGAAACCCTCCAGCGAGTCCAGCAGCGCGGTCTCCTCGCCGCAGATGTACGCACCGGCGCCCGAGTGCACCACCAGGTCCAGGTCGAACCGGGAGCCGAGGATGTTCCGCCCGAGGTAGCCCTTCGCGTACGCCTCCTGCACCGCGTTGCGCAGCCGGCGCGCGGCGTGCACGGCCTCGCCCCGGATGTAGATGTAGGCGCGGTTCGCGCGGATCGCGTACGACGCGATGATCACGCCCTCGACCAGCGAGTGCGGGTCGTGCGTCATCAGCGGCAGGTCCTTGCAGGTGCCCGGCTCGCCCTCGTCGGCGTTGACCACGAGATAGTGCGGCTTGCCGTCGCCCTGCGGGATGAACCCCCACTTGAGACCGGTCGGGAAGCCCGCGCCGCCGCGACCGCGCAGCCCGGAGTCCTTGATGAGCTGGATCAGGTCGTCCGGGTGGGCCTTGAGCGCCTTGCGCAGCGCCGCGTACCCGTCGAGCTTCTCGTAGGTGCCGACCCGCCAGGCGTCCGGCGACAGCCAGCGCTTCGTGAGCACCGGCGTGAGCTTGGCCAGCGTCTCCGGCCGAGGAGTGGTCACTTCTGGGCCCCCCTGTCGCTCGCGTTGGGGGAGCGCGTACCGGCCCCCGCCTCCGCCTCCCTGAGGTTGCGCTCCTGCGTACCGGCCTCGTCGCCGGCGGGCTTGCCGTCACCGGCCGGCGGGTTCGCCGCCGCGCCCGCGGCCTCGGCCTCCCGGGCGTCGCGGGGCGACGGGGGTACGCCGTCCACCGGAACCTTCGTGCCCGGCGCGTCGGGGACCGCCGTCTTCGCGTCCGGCTGCCGGGTCTCGGCCGCCCGCACCTCGGGCGACTTGTCGTCCGGCGCCTTGACGTCCCGGGTGGTGCTGCCGGCCGCCGCGGCCGGCGGGGCCGGCTCGCCCGCACCGGCGTTGCCGGCCGGTCGGGCGCCGTTGCCCGCGGCCGGCGGTGCCTTCTCGGCCGCCTCGGCCTTCGCCTTCTCGGCGGCCTCGTCGGCCTCCGCCTTGCTGCGGATGGGCGTGTTCGGGTCGAAGCCCGACACGGCGATGCCGTGCTCCTGCGCCAGCCGTAGCCCGCGCAGGGTCGGATCGCCCGGGACGCCGTCGGCGACCGCGCCCTCACGCTCGTCGGCGAACCCGGCGAGCTGCACCGACATCTCCTTCAGCGTGCAGAGCCGGGCCCCCCGGCTCGGCACCGGCCGGCCGCCGCCGCGCAGCTCGTCGACCACGCCGACCGCGGTGTGCGGGTCCACGTTGTCGAAGAAGTCGTAGTTGACCGTCATCACCGGGCCGTAGTCGCACGCCGCCAGGCACTCGGCGTGCTCCAGAGTGATCGTCCCGTCGGCGGTGGTCTCGTCGTGCCCGACGCCGAGGTGCTCGGCGAGCGTGTCGTAGACCTGCTGGCCGCCGAGCACGTTGCACATGGTGTTGGTGCAGACGCTGACCAGCCAGTCACCGGTCGGGCGGCGCTTGTACATCGTGTAGAAGGAGGCGACCGCGCCGACCTGGGCCTTGTTCAGCCCCAGCACCTCGGCGCAGAACGCGATGCCGGCCGGGGAGACGTACCCCTCCTCGGACTGCACCAGGTGCAGCAGCGGCAGCAGGGCCGAGCGGGACCGGTCGGCCGGGTACCGGGCGATGATCTCCCGCGCCCGCGCCCGGGTCTCTTCACTGAAGGTCGTGCTCATCGGAGTCGCCTTTCCGTTCGCGACTGCGGGGCTCGCAAGCTCGCTCACCTGTCACACCCGCCCATGACCGGGTCCAGCGAGGCGCCACCGGCGATCACGTCGGCGATCAGGCCGCCCTCCGCCATCGCCGGGAGGGCCTGGAGGTTGACGAAGCTCGGCTCCCGGTAGTGCACCCGGTACGGCCGGGTGCCGCCGTCGGAGACCGCGTGCACGCCCAGCTCCCCGCGCGGCGACTCGACCGCGATGTAGACCTGGCCCGGCGGAACCCGGAAGCCCTCGGTGACGAGCTTGAAGTGGTGGATCAGCGACTCCATCGACTGACCCATGATCTTGGCGACGTGCTCCAGCGAGTTGCCCATGCCGTCGACGCCGATGGCGAGCTGCGCCGGCCAGGCGATCTTCCGGTCGGCCACCATCACCGGGCCCGGCTCGAGCCGGTCCAACGCCTGCTCGACCAGCTTCAGCGACTCCCGGATCTCGGCGAGCCGGACCAGGTAGCGGCCCCACACGTCGCCGTCGGTGTGCGTCGGCACGTCGAACTCGTACGTCTCGTAGCCGCAGTACGGCATGGTCTTGCGCAGGTCCCAGGCCAGGCCGGCGGAGCGCAGCACCGGGCCGGTCACGCCCAGCGCGAGGCAGCCGGTCACGTCGAGCACCGCCACGTTCTGCGTCCGCTCCAGCCAGATCGGCTGGCCGGAGAGCAGGTTCTCGTACTCCTTGAGCTTCTTCGGCATCAGCTTCAGGAACTCGCGGATCTTGACGATCGCCTCGTCCGGCACGTCCTGCGCCACGCCGCCCGGCCGGACGTACGCGTGGTTCATCCGCAGGCCGGTGACCATCTCGAAGATCTCGAGGATGTACTCCCGCTCGCGGAAGCCGTACAGCATCATGTTGACCGCGCCCAGCTCCATGGCGGTGGTGGCCACCCAGACCAGGTGCGAGGAGATCCGGTTCAGCTCCATCATCAGGACCCGGATGGTGGTCGCCCGCTCGGTGATCTGCTCCTCGATGCCGAGCAGCTTCTCCACCGCCAGCGCGTACGCCGTCTCGTTGAACAGCGGCGACAGGTAGTCCATCCGGGTCACGAAGGTCGAGCCCTGGACCCAGTTGCGGTACTCCAGGTTCTTCTCGATGCCGGTGTGCAGGTAGCCGACGACCGAGCGGGCCTCGCGGACCGTCTCGCCCTCCAGCTCCAGGATCAGCCGCAGCACGCCGTGCGTCGACGGGTGCTGCGGGCCCATGTTGACGACGATCCGCTCGTCGTTGATCGGGTCGGTGCCGGAGACGACGTCGTCCCAGTCCCCACCGGTGACGGTGAAGACCTTGCCCTCGGTGGTCTCGCGCTCGGTGGCGTAGTTGGACGCGGTCACTGGTACGACCTCCTCCGGTCCGGCGGCGGGATCTCGGCGCCCTTGTACTCGACGGGCACGCCGCCGAGGGGGTAGTCCTTGCGCTGCGGGTGGCCCTCCCAGTCGTCCGGCATCAGGATCCGGGTCAGGTTGGGGTGGCCGTCGAAGACGATGCCGAACATGTCGTACGTCTCCCGCTCCTGCCAGTCGGCCGTCGGGTAGACGCTGGTCACGCTGGGCAGGTGCGGATCCTCGACGGAGACCGCGGCCTCCAGCCGGACCCGCCGCCGGTACGTCATCGAGGTGAGCTGGTAGACCACGTGCAGCCGGCGTTCGTCGGCACCGAGGTAGTCCACCCCGGACACCGAGGAGCACAGCTCGAAACGGAGCGCGAGGTCGTCCCGCATGACCTGGCAGACCTCGGCGATCCGCTCGGGGCGGACGTGCAGGGTCAGCTCGCCCCGGTCCACCACGACCTTCTCGATAGCGTCGGCGAAGCCCGGGTACGCCTCCTCCAGCGCGTCGGTGACCTCGTCGAAGTAGCCGCCGTACGGCCGCGACGCCGACTCGACCGGCCGGCGCGGGCGGACCAGGCCGCCGTAGCCGGACACGTCGCCGGTGCCCTGGTTGCCGAACATGCCCCGGCCGGCCGGGCTGGCCGGCGGGTACTCGGCGGGGGCGGTGCTGGAGGCGCCGGCCGGGGTCACCGGCACCGGTACGCCGCCGTCGTCGAGCCTGTCGTTGGGCGCGGTCACTTCTGGACACCCCCGTGCTGGTGCAGGTGGTTCTGGGCCTTCATCCAGTTCTCGATCCGCAGCTGCTCCTCGCGGCCCTCGCGGACGGCCTTCGTCCACTCGGCCCGCCGGGCCTTGTCGCTGCGGTACGACGACGGCATCGAGCCGTACGGGACCACCGGCACGTCACCGCGGGCCTGGCGGGCCTCCAGCATCTTGCGGCCGTTCGCGCCCAGCGGCTCGTGCATGATCTTCTCGCGGAGCTTGAGGATCGCGTCGATGAGCATCTCCGGCCGGGGCGGGCAGCCGGGCAGGTACATGTCGACCGGGACCACGTGGTCGACGCCCTGGACGATCGCGTAGTTGTTGAACATGCCGCCGCTGCTGGCGCACACGCCCATCGACAGCACCCAGCGGGGCTCGGCCATCTGGTCGTAGATCTGGCGCAGCACCGGGGCCATCTTCTGGCTCACCCGGCCGGCCACGATCATCAGGTCCGCCTGCCGCGGCGAGGCCCGGAAGACCTCCATGCCCCAGCGGCCCATGTCGTAGTGGGGGCCACCGGCGGCCATCATCTCGATGGCGCAGCAGGCGAGGCCGAACGTGGCGCCCCAGACCGACGACTTGCGCGACCAGTTGACCAGCTTCTCCACCGAGGTGAGCAGGACGCCGGCGGGGAGCTTCTCCTCGATACCCATGTGAGGTTCCTCCCTCAGTCCCAGTCCAGGCCGCCGCGCCGCCACACGTAGGCGTACGCGACGAAGACCGCGACGATGAACAGGACCATCTCCACGAAGCCGAAGATCGGCAGGGCGTCGAACGAGACCGCCCAGGGGTAGAGGAAGATGATCTCGATGTCGAAGACGATGAAGAGCATCGCCGTCAGGTAGAACTTGATCGGGAACCGGCCGCCGCCGACCGGCTGCGGGCTGGGCTCGATGCCGCACTCGTACGCCTCGAGTTTGGCCTTGTTGTAGCGGCGAGGGCCGGCGAGGCGGGCGGCCGCCACGGAGAACAGGGCGAACCCCGCGGCGAGGGCGAACAGCCCGATGATCGGTACGTAAGGCGAGAGCGACATCGTTTCTCCTGCTCGTCCTTCCCTGCCCTCGGTGCTTGACGAAAATCACACTATTCACGTCCCTCGCCGCACCTTCCGGCGGGGGGTCGATCTTTGTCACGCCCGGGGACGTCGCCGGCCCCGGGCGCCCGCTAGACGGCGGGTGCCGCCTTCGACATCGCGTTGATGACCCGGTCCATCGCGTCCCCGCCCCGCGGATCGGTCAGGTTGGCCAGCAGCTTGAGCACGAAGCGCATGAGCGTCGGGTGGGGCATGCCGTACCTCGTGGCGGCCCGCATGACCTCCGGGCGGCCGATCAGCTTCACGAAGATGCCGCCGAGCCGGTAGTAGCCGCCGAGCCGCGCCTTCAGCTCCGTCGGGTACGCCATCAGCGCCCGCTCCCGCTCCGCGCCGGCCGGACGGGCGAGGGCCTGCACCGCGATCTCCGCGGCCAGCTCGCCCGACTCCATCGCGTACGCGATGCCCTCGCCGTTGAACGGGTTGACCATGCCGCCGGAGTCACCGACGAGCAGCATCCCCCGGGTGTAGTGGGGCACCCGGTTGAAGCCCATCGGCAACGCCGCGCCGAGGATCGGCCCCTCGGCGTTCGCCTCGTCGGTCATCCCCCACTCCTCGGGGGTGTTGGCGAGCCAGTCGGTCAGCAGCCGCCGGTAGTTCGTCTTGCCGAAGGCCGACGACGAGTTGAGGACGCCGAGGCCGACGTTGACCCGGCCGTCGCCCAGCCCGAAGATCCAGCCGTAGCCCGGCAGCAGGGCGTCGCTGCCCTTGCTGCGCAGCTCCAACCAGGACTCCAGGTAGTCGTCGTCGTGCTTCACCTCGCAGCGGTAGTACCGCCGGACGGCCACGCCGATCGGCCGGTCCTCCCGCTTCGCCAGCCCGAGAGCGAGGGGAAGTCGACCGGAGACGCCGTCCGCGGCGACCACCAGGGGTGCGCGGTAGGTGACCGGCTCCTTCTCGGGCCCCACCTCGGCCTCGACACCGACCACCCGGCCGTCGCCGTCGAGCACCGGGCCGATGACGTTCACGCTCGTGCGCAGCTTGGCGCCGGCGGCCACGGCCCGCTGGGCGAGCAGGTCGTCGAAGTCCAGCCGGGTGCGCACCAGGCCGTAGTTGGGGAAGCTGGCCAGGTCGGGCCAGTCCAGTTCGAGCCGGACACCGCCGCCGATCACCCGCAGGCCCCGGTTGTGCAGCCAGCCGGCCTCGGTCGAGGTGTCCACGCCCATGCGGATCAGCTGCCGCACGGCGCGTGGGGTCAGCCCGTCACCGCAGACCTTCTCCCGGGGGAACTCGGTCTTCTCCAGCAGCAGCACCCGTACGCCGTGCCGAGCCAGGTGGTACGCGGTCGCCGACCCACCGGGACCGGCGCCCACGACGATCACCTCGGCGTCGTTCTCCACCGTGGTCATCCGCGCCTCCTCCCGCGTGCTCGTGAAATGCTTCACAAGCCAGACGGTGTGGAGTCTATGACCGGCGTTACACCCGCGCCTGGTGAGGGGTACCTAACTTGCCGGAAACAGGCCGCTCAGCGGCGGGCCGAGCCGGGCGTCGGCGCCGTTTCGGTGCGAGCCGGGCGCGCGGGCGGGTCAGCGGCGGGCCGGCGCGGCGTCGAGCCCGGCCTCGGCGCGGATGGTCGCCGGGAGGTGTTCGCGCAACGCCCCGCCGGCCGCCCGATCCAGCGCGGCCAGCACCTCGGCCACCACCTGGCGCACGTCGGCGGGATCCGCGCCGGCCAGTTCCTTGAGCTGGGCGATGAGTTCGGCGGCGTCGTCGTCGGTGGGTGCCGTGGCGTCCGCCCGATCGGGTCCCGTCATGGGGCGAGCCTACGGGGCAAAATGGACTATATCCCCATATTCACGAAAAGCTGGTTGGCCAGTCAGGCCCGGGTCGCCCGGTGCAGGGCCACGATGCCGCCGCTCATGTTGCGCCAGGCCACCCGGCCCCACCCGGCCGCCCCGATCCGCGCCGCCAGCGCCGCCTGGTCCGGCCAGGCCCGGATCGACTCGGCGAGGTACACGTAGGCGTCCGGATTGCTGGAGACCGCACGCGCCACCGCCGGGAGCGACCGCATGAGGTACGACAGGTAGACCGTCCGGAACGCGGGGTTCACCGGCGTGCTGAACTCGCACACCACCAGGCGGCCACCCGGCTTCGTGACCCGGGCCAGCTCGCGCAGCGCCGCGTCGGTGTCGTTGACGTTGCGCAGCGCGAAGGAGATGGTCACCGCGTCGAAGCTCGCGTCCGCGAACGGCAGCCGCAGCGCGTCACCGGCCAGCAGGGGCACGGCCGGGCGGGCCCGCTTGCCGGCGTACAGCATGCCGAGGGAGAGGTCGGCTCCGACCGCGTACGCCCCCGAGTGGGCCAGTTCCTCCGTCGAGACGCCGGTGCCGGCACCCACGTCGAGCACCCGCTCACCGGGCCGCAGGTCGAGCGCGGCCCGGGTCGCCCGCCGCCAGGACCGGTCCTGCCCGAACGAGAGGACGGTGTTGGTCAGGTCGTAGCGGGCGGCCACACCGTCGAACATCGCGGCGACCTCGTGCGGCTGCTTGTCCAGACTGGCGCGCTGACCCCGGGGTGTACTACTCACCCCCCCCACTCTGCCAGCCCCCACGGGGGGCTGAAGGAAGGGCCCCTTGTCAACGCCTCCGGTAGAGAAGGGGACCCTTGTTAACGCTGAGTTCCCGACCAGCGCTGACAGGCGACGAGGGCGGGATGGCCAGTGGCCACCCCGCCCCCGTAGCGGTCACGACGGTCAGTCGGTCTGCTTCTCGTCGTCAGGGCCGACCAGGACGACCTTCCGCCGCCGCGACAGCAGCAGCAGCGCGCCGCCGGCCACCAGCACGGCCGCGCCGATGCCGGCGATCAGGCCGACCTGCACGCCGGTGACCGGCAGGCCACCGCCGTCGCCGGAGCCGCCGCCGTCGCCGCCACCCGGGGTCGGCGTGCCGCTCGGCTGGCCGCTCGGGCTCGGCCCGGCCGTCGGAGTCGCCGTCGGGGTGGGGCTCGGCGTGCCGCTCGGGCTCGGGCTGGGCTGAGCCGACAGGTCGACGAACGCCTCGAAGACCGTGTGGTTGTCCAACTCGTCGACCTCGGCGAAGGCACGCCGCTGGGCCGGGTCGGCCACCTTCGGCTCCTCCTCGGGCTCGCCCTCGGCCGCGTCCAGCCCGTACGCGAAGAGGTCACCCTCGTGCAGCACCGGCTCGGTGACGTCGGCGCCCACCCGGACCGTCACGTCGGCGGTGTAGTACTCGCCGGGACGTACGACGACGCCGGAGTCCTCGCAGAGCAGTTGGGCCTTGCCGAGGATCTCCTGCTGGACGCAGCCCGCCGGGGTCTGCACGAAGTTGACGCCGCGGGGCAGGGTGAGACCGTAGAAGACGCCCGTCGCCTTGCGGCTCCCGTCGTTGTAGACGGCCCAGTCGAGCGGCACGGTGACCCCGCGCCGCACCGGCTTGAGGTCGGGCTCGTTCTGCAGGGCGCCGTCGACCACGACGTTGTCCTGGATGTCCTGTGCCCAGGCGGTGAGGTCGTAGCCCGGGCGGGTCACCTCGACCGGCACGTCGACGCCCTCGTCGGCGACGTTCGGCTGCGGGGTGGCGGTGGCGACCCCGACGGTCAGCACGCCGCCGTTGCCCTTCCCGCCGGTGCTGAACAGCGGGACGCCGAAGTCCTCGCTGGTGCCGGCGGGCAGGTCGCCGAGGAGGCACTGGTACATCGTCGAGCCGCTGACCCGTACGCAGCCGTCGGGCATCACATAGCCGACGCGGTTGAGCTTGAGCCGGTCGACCTTCACCCGGACGCTGACGTCCTTCGCGGTGGCCGTGCCGGTGTTGGTGACCGTGAACTTGAACGGCTTGGCCTGGGCCTCGTCGACGCCCTTGGCCAGGCTCGTGCTGATCGGAATCAGCACGAGGTCGGGTGCGTCGGCGGCCCGCGCGGGCGTGCCGACGGCGGTCAGCCCGGCGGCGAGCAGGGTTGCGGCACCCGCCCGCGCCAGGCTGGAGCGCTGGAGGAAGGTCATGGATCCCCCGGGGTAAGGGACGTACGGAACGAGCGGACGGTACCGGAGCGACGTCGCGGCACGCCAGAGGCACGGCGGTGAATGTCGGCCGTCCCACTCGGACGGTGGACACAGCGGAGGCGGGATGGTGGACCATCCCGCCTCCGCTGCCGTGCGTTATGTGAACGACCCTCGCGGGTCGATGGAGGACGACCGTCAGGCGGTCGGCTTCTCGTCGCCAGGGCTCACCAGGACGATCCGGCGGCGCCGCGCGACCAGGAACATCACACCACCCGCGAGCAGCACCGCGACACCGATTCCGCCCATCAGGCCGGCCTGCGGCCCGGTCACCGGCAGTCCGGGACCGTCGCCGTCGCCGTCACCCTCGCCGCCACCGCCGGCACCGCCCTTGGCGGCCACGACGACCGCGAAGCCGTCCACGTTGTCCGTCGGGTCGACGTCGGTGATCCGCTCGCCCTTGTTCACCAGGCGGGCGTTATCGAGGCTGGTCTTCCGGGCGGCACGGGCCTCCGGGGAGTCCGGCTTCACCATGCCGAGCGCGTCGGCGGTCAGCGAACCGGCCGGCAGGGTGGCCGGGGCCTGGACGCCGTCGGCGACCTTGACCGGGAACTGGATCAGCAGGATCGTCTCGTTGTCCACCACCAGGGTGTCGTCGCGGCACGTCGCGGTGCGCGCGTCGGCCGAGTACTCGCAGCCCTCGTACTGCTCGGTGAAGGTGACGTCCTTCGGCAGCCGGAGCTTGATCTCGACGCCCTCGGCGAAGGTGTCGCCCTGGTTGACGATCTCGCCGAAGACGAGTGCCTCGTCGCCGGGGTGGATCGCCTTCCCGTCGGCCCGGGTCTTGACGTCCGGCACGACCACGCCGAGGTCGACGCCCGGCACGCCCTCGTACTCGATCAGGACCCTCTTGTCGTTGTTGTCCGGCGTGGTGTCGTCGGACGACTGCAGGAAGAAGCGGGCGCTGAAACCGCTGGTGATGCCATCGGGCTCGTACTTGAAGGTGACGATCGGGAACTCGAGTTCCTCGCCCGGGCCAGGGATCCGCTCCGCGGGCACGGTGCACAGGATGCTGAAGATTCCGTCGCCCTTGCAGTCCTCGCCGAGCGGGAGGACGTCGACGGGCTGGTCGTTCCAGCCGGAGTAGTCCACGCCGACGGTCAGGGCGGTCGGGGTGCCCGGGCCGTTGTTCTTGACCTTGAGCCAGCCGATCTTCTCGGTGGCGCCCTCGGCCAGCGTGGTGCCGGCGACGGTCACCGCGAGGTCGGCCTTGGTGTCTTCGGCGTGCGCCGGCGTCGCCGCCACGGCGAGCCCGCCGGCGGCCAGCAGCGCGGCCGCGCCGAGCCGCGCGAGCGGCCGGTTACGGAAGATCATGGAAGCGTCCCCCCGTGGGGTGAAGGAAACATACGGGCGGGGACGTTAGCGGGCGGCGATCGACCTCGCCAGCCCTCTGGAACGGGTGTTTGGCCTGGTCACCTAAGCGTGACCTAAGGATTGTCCGGATTCATGGGGGTTGTCATCGACGACTGTGGACACGCTTCGGTGGAACGGTCACCGAATCGATATCTCCGGTCGACCACATCGGCCGTTCGGCCAACCGACCCCACGTCACGGGCCGTGCCCGCACGGTGATGGACCCGCCCCCGGTGACGGACGCGCGGGGCGGTCCGTCAGCGGGCGTCGACCAGCGGCAGCGACTTCCCCGCGCCACCGCCCGGCAGGGCGATCGAGGAGAAGTGCGAGACCACCCGCTCGTCGGTCGGGTCGTCGGCCGGCGTCCAGTGCACGGCGAGGCGGTTGTAGAGGGTGTCCCGCTGGGCGGGGATCCGGTCGGCGGACCGGATCATGCCGATCAGCTCGTGCAGGTTGGAGCGGTGCCGTGCGCCGGCCGAGGAGATGACGTTCTCCTCCAGCATGATCGAGCCGAGGTCGTCCACTCCCATGTGCAGGGCGAGCTGCCCGACGTCCTTGCCGGTGGTGAGCCAGGACGCCTGGAGGTGCGGCACGGTCTCGAAGAAGAGCCGCGCCACCGCGACCAGCCGCAGGTACTCCAGGGCGGTCGCCTGGGTGCGGCCCTTCAGGTGGTTGTTCTCCGGCTGGTACGTCCACGGGATGAACGCCCGGAAGCCGCGCGTCCGGTCCTGCACGTCGCGGATCATCCGCAGGTGCTCGATCCGCTCGGCGGCGGTCTCGCCGGTGCCCATCATCATCGTCGCGGTCGACTCGACGCCTTGACGGTGGGCCAGCTCCATGACCTCGAGCCAACGCTCGCCGGACTCCTTCAACGGGGCGATCGCCCGGCGGGGACGCTCGGGCAGCATCTCCGCTCCGGCGCCGGCGATCGAGTCCAGCCCGGCGGCCTTGATGCGGGCGATGGCCTCGTCCAGGCTCACGCCGGAGACCTTCGCCATGTGCAGGATCTCGCTGGGGCCGATCGAGTGGATGGCGAGCTTGGGGTACGCCTTCTTCACCGAGGAGAACAACTCCTCGTAGTACTCGACGCCGTAGTCCGGGTGGTGCCCGCCCTGGAGCATGACCTGGGTGGCGCCCAGCTCGACCGCCTCGCCGCACCGGCGCAGGATCTCCTCGGTGGGGTGCGTCCACCCCTCCTTGTGTTTCGGCGCGCGGTAGAAGGCGCAGAACTTGCACGCCGTCACGCAGACGTTGGTGTAGTTGATGTTGCGGTCGATCAGGTACGTGACGATGTTGTCCGGGTACCGCCGCCGGCGTACCGCGTCCGCCGCCTCGCCCAGCGCGTGGAAGGGCGCGTCGGTGTAGAGCAGCAGGGCCTCCTCGGGCGTGATCCGCCCGCCGTCCGCGCCGCGCTGCAGGATGTCGTCGATCTCCCGGCTCACCGTCACGCCCCCGAGCCTACGTCCCCCGCGAACCACCGCCACCGGACCGCCCCCTTCTGTCGCCCACCCCACGCCACCTCCCGCGATCTTGCACTTTGTGCCCTCGGTTTGCCCGGATGGCGGCATATGTCGGGGCAGGAATCGCAAGATCGCGGGGGGCGAGGGGGGTTACGCGTCGTAGTCGACCGTGAGGCGGTCGGTCGTCGGGCTGGACTGGCAGGTCAGGACGTAGCCCGCCGCCACCTCGTCGGGTTCCAGGGCGTAGTTGCGGGCCATCGTGACCTCGCCGTCGACGACCTTCGCCTTGCAGGTCGAGCAGACGCCGCCCTTGCAGGCGTACGGCAGTTCGCCGCGTACCTTCAGCGCCGCGTCCAGCACCCGCTCGTCACGGCCCATGCTGAAGGTCGAGGAGCGGCCGTCCAGCACGATCGTCACCTCCGCTCCGGCGCCGGGCTCGTCACCCGGGCGCCGCACCGGCTCCGGCGGCGCGTCGACGTGGAACAGCTCCGTGCGCACCGCCGACTCCGGCGTCCCCCGCGCGGTCAGCACCTCGCGGGCGTCGACCACCATCCCGTACGGCCCGCAGAGGAACCACTCGTCGATCGTGTCGCCCGGCACGATGGTGTCGAGCAGCCGGCCCAGCCGGTCGGCGTCGATCCGTCCGGACAGCAGCGGCGACTCGCCCTGTTCGCGGGAGAGGACGTGTACCAGGTGCAGCCGGGTGGGGTAGCGGTCCTTCAGGTCCGCGAGCTCCTCGGCGAACATCACGGTGTTGGCCGTGCGGTTGCCGTACACCACGGTGAAGGTGCTGGCGGGCTCGACGGCCAGGGCCGTCGCGACCAGCGACAGCACCGGGGTGATGCCGGACCCCGCGACCACCGCGCCGTAGTGGCGCACCCGGTCCGGCACGAACGCCGTGGTGAAGTGGCCGAGCGGCGGCAGCACGTCCACGGTGTCGCCGCCGCGCAGGGCGCCGCAGGCGTACGCCGAGAAGGCGCCGCCGGGGATCTCCCGGACACCGATCCGCAGCCGGCCGTGCCGCGCCAGCTCGTCCGGGGTGGAGCAGATCGAGTACGACCGCCGCACGTCCTCCCCGTCGTCGCCGATACGTCGGACGGTGAGGTGCTGACCGGCGGCGAACGCGAAGGTCTCGCGCAGCTCCTCCGGCACGGCGAAGGTGACCGCCACCGAGTCGGCGGTGAGCCGGTCGACGGCGGCGACGGGGAGCGGGTGGAAGACCGGCCGGCGGCGGACCGGTCGGGTGATCGTGACAGTCACAGTGCCTTCAGGTGGTCGAAGGGTTCGGAGCAGGACCGGCAGCGCCAGAGCGCCTTGCACGCGGTGGAGCCGAAGCGGCTGACCTGCTCGGTCTCCGGCGAGCCGCAGCGCGGGCACCGGACGGCGAGGGTCAGCGGCACCGCGCCCTCACGCCGGGCCGGCCCGGGCGGGGCGATGCCGGCGGCGGCGAGCTTCGCCCGCCCGTCCGCCGAGATCCAGTCGGTGCTCCACGCTGGCGCGTAGACCGTGCGGACCTCGGCGTCGGGGTGACCGGCGGCGGCCAGGGCGCGGCGGATGTCGGTGCGGATGACGTCCATCGCCGGGCAGCCGGTGTAGGTGGGGGTGATGGTGACGAGGACCCGGCCGGTGGCCGGGTCCTCGTCGACCGACCGCAGGATGCCCAGCTCGTCGATGGTGACCACCCGGATCTCCGGGTCCACCACCGCCGCCACGGCCTCCCTCGGGCTGGTCACCAGTGCCACCTTCCGTTCGCGACTGCGGGGCTCCGCTGCGCTGCACTCCTCGCGCTCACCAGCTCGCTCCGGGATGGGCGCGGTGCAGCACCTGCATCTCGGCGAGCAGGTACGACAGGTGCTCGGTGTGCACGCCGTCCCGGCCACCGGCGGGCGCCCAGCCGGTCCGCGGGAGCGTCAGCGTCGCCTCGTCGAGCACCGCCGTCACGGTCGCGTCGACGTCGGCCCGCAGGCTGGCCGGGTCGACCGGCGCGGCCGGATCCGGGGTGAACAGCTCGTGCGTGTACGGCCAGACCTCGTCGACCGCCGCCTGCATCCGCCGGTGCGACTCCTCGGTGCCGTCGCCGAGCCGGCGCACCCAGAGCGAGGCGTGGTCGAGGTGGTACGCCGACTCCTTGCGGGCCTTGGCGCCGATCGCGGCCAGCCGCTCGTCGGCGCACCCGGCCAGCGCGGTGTAGAGCGGCAACTGGTACGCCGACAGGAGGAGCAGCTTCGCCATGGTCACCGCGAAGTCGCCGTTGGGCAGCTCGACGAGGAGGCAGTTGCGGAACTCACGGTCGTCGCGCAGGTACGCCAGCGCGTCCTCGTCCCGCCCGGCGCCCTCCAGCTCGCCCGCGTACGTCAGCAGCAGGCGGGCGGCGCCGAGCTGGTCGAGGGCGATGTTGGCGAGCGCGATGTCCTCCTCCATCTCCGGCGCGCGGGTGGACCACTCGGCGAGCCGCTGTGCCGCGATCAGCGCGTCGTCGCCGAGGCGCAGCGTGAAGTCGAACGGGCCGTTCACAGGTGCGCCACCCCGTCCGGCACCTGGTAGAAGGTGGGGTGACGGTAGACCTTGTCGGCCGCCGGGTCGAAGAAGGCGTCCTTCTCGTCCGGGCTGGACGCGGTGATGGCGCTCGCCGGCACCACCCAGATCGACACCCCCTCCTGGCGGCGGGTGTAGAGGTCCCGGGCGTTGCGCAGGGCCAGCTCCGCGTCGGGCGCGTGGAGGCTGCCGACGTGGGTGTGCGACAGCCCGCGCCGGGCCCGGACGAAGACCTCCCACAGTGGGGTGTGTTCCTGGCTGCTCACGCGGCCACCTTCTCCTTCTTCGCTGCCTGCTTGGCCGCGTACGCCGCGGCGGCCTCGCGGACCCAGGCTCCCTCGGCGTGGGCCCGGCGGCGGTGTTCCATCCGCTGCCGGTTGCACGGGCCCTCGCCCTTGATCACCCGCATCAGCTCGTCGTAGTCGGGCTGGGTGAAGTCGTACGCCTGCCGCTCGTCGTTCCAGCGCAGGTCCGGGTCGGGGATGCTCAGGCCGAGCACCTCGGCCTGCTGCACGCACATGTCGACGAAACGCTGGCGCAGCTCGTCGTTGGAGAAACGCTTGATCTTCCAGGCCATCGACTGCGCGGAGTGGGTGGAGTCGGTGTCCGGCGGGCCGAACATGGCGAGGGACGGGTACCACCACCGGTCCACCGCGTCCTGAGCCATCGCCTGCTGGGCCGGGGTGCCGTGGGCGAGGGTGTGCAGGATCTCGTACCCCTGCCGCTGGTGGAACGACTCCTCCTTGCAGACGCGGATCATGGCCCGCGCGTACGGCCCGTACGAGCAGCGGCACAGCGGCACCTGGTTGACGATCGCCGCGCCGTCCACCAGCCAGCCGATCGCGCCCACGTCGGCCCAGGTGAGGGTCGGGTAGTTGAAGATCGAGCTGTACTTCTGCCGGCCGCTCAGGAGCAGGTCGACCAGCTCGTCCCGGCTGACGCCCAGGGTCTCCGCGGCGGCGTAGAGGTAGAGGCCGTGCCCGGCCTCGTCCTGCACCTTCGCGAGCAGGATCGCCTTGCGCTTGAGCGAGGGCGCCCGGCTGATCCAGTTGCCCTCGGGCTGCATCCCGATGATCTCGGAGTGGGCGTGCTGGGCGATCTGCCGGATCAGGGTCTTCCGGTACGCCTCCGGCATCCAGTCCCGCGGCTCGATCTTCTGGTCGGCGTCGATGACCTCGGCGAAGTAGGCGGCGAGGTCCTCGCCGGCGGTGGCGCCGCGCCGGCCCCGCTCGGCGGCCTCCCGCAGCGCCGCCTCGGCCGCCTCGACCTCGCCGAGGAGACCGCCGCCGGGGCCGTCGTCGGCCGGGAAGTCATTGCCATACATGCCTCAAGTGTTACAGCTCACCCCTGAAAACTCTAGGGGGTGTAACAGGGTTGCCGGAGTCCGGGCCCTACCCAACGAAGGCGACTCGTAACTCTGGGCGGATGTGAGTTGAGTCACTGCGGGACCATGAATCTGCCCAAAAGTCGCAAAACCGTCCGAACACCCCGCCTTCATGGCAAGTTGCCAGGTGTCACATCTCGGCGGGTCGCGGATCCGGACGTAGACTTCCCCCGGCACAGCGATCGGTTCCCGACGGTCACCCGAGAGGCCGCCACCCCCGGCCTCGGCGACCCGATCCGTCCGGACAACGCAGCCGGTCCCCCCGGCCCTGACATCTGGAGCTCACCCACTCATGCGATCCCGCGTGACCCTGGTGCTCGCCGTCGTGGCGGTCCTCCTCGGTGGTGCCCTGCTCGTGCCCGCCGCGTACGCCCGGCTCTCCGACGGCGACGGCGGCGGCGCGGGCGGCGGCGCCGGAAGCGTCGCGGCCCCCGCCCCCACCACGCCGCCACCGCCCACCCTGGCGGCCGCGCCGGTGTCGGTGGCCTTCAAGGGCGAGTTCTTCTCCTGGGCCCTGATGGACCGCGAGAGCGGCACGATCTCCGGCGCGAGGAACATGACCGCCACCAGCTCGACCGAGTCGATGATCAAGGCGTGGTTCGCCGCGGACTACCTGAATCAACTCGGCGAGAAGGCGCCCTCGGCGGCGATGAAGAAGAACATCACCACCGCCATCCGGGACAGCAACGACGACGCGGCGAACGCCCTCTACGCGGCGGTCGGGAAGTCGGCCACCATCAGCCGGATGATCAAGACCTGCGGCCTCACCGACACCAAGCCGGGCAAGGTGCCGGGATACGTCGGCTGGTGGAGCTTCACCCAGATGTCGCCCCGCGACGCGGTCCGGCTCGGCGACTGCCTCGGCGACGGCAAGGCCGCCGGGCCGAAGTGGACGACGTACCTGCTCGACGAGATGAGCAAGGTCCGCGGCACGACCGCCGCCAAGGACCAGAAGACCCGCTCCGGCGGCGGCCGGTGGGGCATCATCGACGGCCTGCCCGATTCGATCACCAGCCAGGGCCCGGTCAGCATGAAAAACGGGTGGACGGAGCTCAACTACGACGGCAACTGGCACGTCAACTGCCTCGCCCTGACCGACCGGTGGAGCCTCGCCGTCATGCTGCGCTACCCCCGGAAGAGCGGGCTCGACTACGGTTCGCAGGTCTGCGCGACCGTCGCCGCCCAGCTCGTCACCCCGCAGCCCGGCGCCGCTCTCAAGGTGCCGCAACAGCCGGCCGGGAAGCTCTGATGTCCCGTCAGCGCCGCAGAAAGCGCGGCGCAGGGCCGGTCGGAGGGCTGATCCTGGTCGCGGTCGTCCTGATCGGACTCGTGGTCGTGTCGCTGCGCCTGCTGCCCGGCTCGCCGTTCGAGTCCCGGGCAGCCGCCCGGTGGGGCGAGCCGACCGTACCGGCGGACCGCGGGACCGGTGCGTCCACCGACCGCCGCGACCGGCCCCCGCCGTCGCCCAGCCCCTCCCTGGAGCCGCTCCCCTTCGCGGCACAGGATCTCGACGATCTCGGCATCGAGGGCTGGTACTCCTGGAGCGTGCTGGACCGGCGTACCGGCGAGATCATCGGCTCGGACAACATGGACGAGACCAGCACCACCGCGTCGCTGATCAAGTCCTGGATCGTGGCCGACTACCTGCGGCGCACCGCCGAGGCGGGCGACACGCCGAGCGACGCGAAGCTAGCCGACGCCACGAAGATCATCCGGGACAGCGACAACACGCGTACGCAGAAGTTCTACAACAGCCTCGACGGGTCGGCCTCGATCAAGCGGCTGCTGTCCACCTGCGAGCTGACCGACAGCAGCGTCGCCAGTGACGGCGGCTGGAGCCGGACGAACCTCTCGCCCCGCGACACCGCCCGCCTCGGGGCGTGCATCGCCGACGGCCGCGCCGCCGGGCCGGAGTGGACGGAGTGGCTGCTCGACGAGATGCGGCTGGTCCGCGGCACCGGCGACTTCGGCATCCGCAAGGCGTTCCCGGCGGCCGAGCGCACGACCATCGCGATCAAGAACGGCTGGGTCGACCGCACCCGCGAGCAGGAGAACCACGTCAACTGCCTCGCCATCGGCGACACCTGGACGATGGGCGTGATGCTGCGCTACCCGATCGAGAAGGGCTACGAGTACGGCATGCAGAACTGCCAGAAGATCACGGCAGCCCTTCTGGTCCGCCCGTAGCGCGCCGAGGTTCTCAGCCCCGCCGGGAGCCTCAGCCCGTGAAGAAGGCCGGGCCGGTGGCGGGAAGTTCGGGGGTGGCCCCGCTGGCGGCGGCGCGGCGGGCGAACTCGCGGACACCGGCAACCTGCCGGTCACCCAGGCTGAAGTCGAGGACGCGGAAGTAGGTGGCCAGGGTCGCCGCGTCGAAGGGCTCCCAGCGGGCGCCGGCCTCGGCGACCTGGTCCAACTCTCCGAGACAGAGGTCCCGGGACCGCAGGAACGCCTCGTGGACCTCCTTCACCAGGCCCGGATGGGCCGCGGCGAAGTCCCGGCGTACCGCCCAGACGGCGAACACCATCGGCAGCCCGGTCCACTCGCGCCAGGCCTGCCCGAGGTCGGTGACCGTGAGGCCACCGCGGGGGGCCTCGTACATGGCGCGCAACGCCACGTCCCCGATCAGCACGCCCGCGTCCGCCTCCAGCAACATCTGGGTCAGGTCGGGCGGGCAGCGGAAGTACTCCGGGTTCACCCCGTACCGCTCGGCCAGCAACAACTGCGCCAGCAGCACGCCGGTCCGCGACGTCGACCCGAGCGCGACCCGGCCGTGGTCGAGGTCGGCCAGCGGCCGGGTGGACACGATGTTGACCGACAGCACCGGACCGTCGCTGCCCACCGCCAGATCGGGCAGGAGCAGCAGGTCGTCGGCGTGCTTCAGGTACTCCACCAGCGTGATCGGGCCGATGTCCAGGTCGCCGGCGACCAGGGCGGCGCTCAGCCGGTCCGGCGAGTCCTTGTGCAGGTCGACGTCGATCAGGGCGCCGGAGCGCATCAGCCCCCAGTAGATCGGCAGGCAGTTGAGGAACTGGATGTGCCCGACCCGGGGGCGCGCGACGTGCTCGACCATTACCTGACCGTATCCCCCACCACCTGGACCGGCGCGCCGGGCGGGGTGGGAGTGGCCAAGACCGCAGCCACCGGCCGCCCGCTACCGGCCGGCGAGTCCGTAATTCGATGGAGCGCCCCGGTCGTGCGGCGTAGGCTTGCAGGCCGCTTGACGGCCGAGGTGAGCTTCGCACCGCACCGGACGTCCCCGCGCCGGGCGCCGGCCATCCGCCCCCGGACACGCGAGCGATCAGCGATGACCGCAAGGGAAGTCACCGTGACCGCAGCCGACCTCGCTCTCGACCAGGACCTCGCCGCGGAGCGCGAACACCTGGACACCTCCCGCGCCGCCCTGCGGCGGATGCGCGAACGCGCCGAGGCGCTCTTCGCCACCGGTGACAGCGTCGCCGGCGACGCGTACACGGCCGAGCAGCTCGGCCGGCACCTGGCCCGGCGGGTCGCCGAGCTGGCCGACGACCCGACCACGCCGCTGTTCTTCGGCCGGCTCGACTTCGGGGACGCCGACCGGGACCACGCCGGGCGGCGCTACCACGTGGGGCGGCGCCACGTGACCGACGACCGCGGCGAGCCGCTGGTGCTGGACTGGCGCGCCCCGGTGTCCCGGTCTTTCTACCGGGCCAGCGCGCGGGACCCGCAGGGCGTGGCGGTACGCAGACGGTTCGGGTTCAACAGCGGGGTGCTGACCAGCTTCGAGGACGAGCACCTGGACCGTGGCGAGGAGCTGGGCACGGCCAGCCGGATCCTCACCGCCGAGATCGAACGCCCCCGCGTCGGGCCGATGCGGGACATCGTCGCCACCATCCAGCCCGAGCAGGACGAACTGGTCCGGGCCGACCTGGCCGACTCCATCTGCGTGCAGGGGGCACCGGGCACCGGGAAGACCGCCGTCGGCCTGCACCGGGCCGCGTACCTGCTCTACCTGCACCGGGAGCGGCTGCGGCGCTCCGGTGTGCTGATCGTGGGGCCGAACCGGGCCTTCCTGTCGTACATCGCGGCGGTCCTGCCGGCCCTCGGTGAGGTGGAGGTCGAGCAGGCCACGGTGGAGGACCTGGTCGAACGGGTGCCGGTCCGCGCGGTCGACGACCCGGCCGTCGCGGCCGTCAAGCACGACGCGCGGATGGCCGACGTGCTGCGCCGGGCGGTGGCCGCGCACGTCGGCGAGCCGACCGAGCCGATCGTGGTCTCGGACGGCTCGTTCCGCTGGCGGATCGGGCTGGAGCCGCTGCACCGGGTGATCGGGGAGACCCGCCGGGAGGGGCTGCCGTACGCGGTCGGCCGGGAGCGGGTCCGCGCCCGGGTGGTGGGCCTGCTGCAACGGCAGGCGGAGGCCCGGCGGGCCGAGTCACCGAGCGACGCCTGGCTGCGCCGGACGGCGAGATCCCGGCCGGTGACCGCCTTCCTCGACGAGGTCTGGCCGGCGCTCACCCCGGACGGGCTGCTGCACGAGCTGTACGCCGACCCGCAGCGCCTGGCCATCGCCGCCGACGGCCTGCTCAGCGCCGAGGAGCAGGCCCTGCTGGCGGCGTCCGGGACCAGGGTGGGCCGCACGGCGAGGGCTACGCGCTGGACGGCCGCCGACGCGGTCCTCGTCGACGAGGCCGCCGGCCTGATCGAGCGGCCGGCCGGCTACGGGCACGTGGTGGTGGACGAGGCGCAGGACCTCTCCCCGATGCAGTGCCGGGCCATCGCGCGGCGCAGCGAGCACGGCTCGATCACCCTGCTCGGCGACCTCGCCCAGGGCACCGCGCCGTGGGCCGCCCGGGACTGGCGGGAGACGCTGCGGCACCTGGGCAAGCCGGACGCGGTGGTGGTGCCGCTGACCGTCGGCTTCCGGGTGCCCGCCGCCGTGGTCGCGTTCGCCAACCGGCTGCTGCCGTCGCTCGCGGTCGACGTACCCCCGGCCGAGTCGCTGCGTCGGGATGGCACGCTGGAGGTGCGTACCGTCGGGGAACTGCCGGCGGCGACGGTGGCCGAGGTACGGGCGGCGCTCGCGCACGACGGCTCGGTGGCCGTGATCGCGGCGGACACCGCGGTCGACGGGCTGCGGGCGGCGCTCGCCGGCGCCGGGATCGAGACCGCGACCGCCGACGACCCGACGGCCGCCGCGCGCGTCACGGTGGTGCCCGCGACGGTGGTGAAGGGCCTCGAGTACGACCACGTCATCGTCGTCGAGCCGGCGGCCATCGTCGCGGCGGAGCCACGCGGCCTGCACCGCCTCTACGTGGTGCTCACCCGGGCGGTGTCCCGGCTGGCGGTGCTGCACACCGCGCCCCTGCCCGCACCGCTGCTGGGCGACTAGGGCGTTCACCGGGGCGGTGCCGGCCGGCGCCGGCGCCGCCCCGGACCGCGTCGGGCGGGGCGAAGCGGACGTGCGCGGGTCGCCGGTTCAGTGGACGTTTCGCCCGTTCGTACGCCGGACCGGGCACCGGCGGTGCCACGATGCCGACAGGGCGCGCCGCCGGTGGCCGTCCCCGGGCCGAGAGGGGTCGACGTGAGCACCGTCCCGTCGGGTACGCCGTGCTGGACCGACCTTGCCACGCCGGATCTCGCCGACGCGCGGCGCTTCTACCCGGAGCTGTTCGGCTGGACCGGACAGATCGCGCCGGAGCCGGAGGCGGGCGGCTACACGGTCTTCCTCCTGGACGGCCGGGCGGTGGCCGGGGCGGGGCCACCGGCGATCCCCGACCAGGTGCCCATCTGGTCGGTGTACGTCGCCACCGACGACGCCGACCTGGTGGCCGGGCGCGTCGAGCGGGCCGGTGGGCAGGTGGTGGTGCCACCCTTCGAGGTGTTGGACCGGGGCCGGATGGCGGTGTTCAGCGACCCGGCGGGCGCGACCTTCAGCGTGTGGCAGCCGATGGCGATGCCGGGCGGGGAGGTCTTCGGTGTCCCCGGCGCGATGAGCTGGACCGAGCTGGTCACCCCGGACCCGGACGGCGCGAAGGTCTTCTACGAGCTGGTCTTCGGCTGGCATCCGGACGGTCAGGCGGGGGAGTCGGCCGCCGCCCACACCGCCTGGCGGCTCGGCGCCCGGATCGTGGCCGGGATGACCGTGCCGCTGGGTGACTTCCCGGCCGACACGCCCGCGTACTGGTCGGTCTACTTCGGGGTGGCCGACGCCGACGCGGCGGCCGCCCGCGCCGCCGCCCTGGGCGGCTCGGTCCTGGTGCCCCCGCGCGACATCCCGGCCGGCCGCTACACCGCCCTCCGCGACCCCCAGGGAGCCCTCTTCAACGCGATAGCCCTGCCGCCGCGACCCTGACCGTGGCGTCAGCGGCGGACGGGGACGACCAGCGGGCCGTGGTCGCCCTCGACGACCTTGACCGTGGCGCGGTAGTGGCGGGACAGCAGCTTTTCGGTCAGGACGTCGCGGGGGGTGCCGGTGGCGGCGACGCGGCCGTCGGCGAGGAGCACCATGCGGTCGGCGTACTCGCCGGCGATGGAGAGGTCGTGCATGGTGGCGAGCACGGTCAGGCCGTGCTCGCGCCGGAGCTGGTCGACCAGTTCGAGGACCTCCTGCTGGTGGCCGATGTCCAGGGCGCTGGTCGGCTCGTCCAGCAGCAGCAGGGTGGCGCCCTGGGCGAGCGCCCGGGCCAGGAAGACCCGCTGCCGCTCGCCGCCGGAGAGGGTGGCCAGCTCCCGGGTGTGGAAGCCGGCCAGGTCCAGCCGGTCGAGGACGTCGTGCGCGGCGGCCACGTCGGCGGCGGACTCCCGGCCCAGCGGCGGGATGTAGGGGGTACGGCCGAGCAGCACGTAGTCCAGCACCGACATGCCGGGCGGCACCACCGGGGACTGCGCCACGGTGGCCACCACCCGGGCCCGGTCACGGCGGCGCATCGCCTGGATGGGCGTACCGAAGAGGGTGACCGCGCCCGGGGCGGGCAGCAGGCCGCCGACGGCCCGCAGCAGGGTCGACTTGCCGGCGCCGTTGGGGCCGATCACGGTGACCCACTCGCCGGCGGCGACGGTCAGGTCGACACCGCCGAGGATCGGCACGCCGTCCAGACGGACGTGCAGGTCACGCACCTCGACGGCGGGCGCCCCGGCGCCGGCGGGCAGGTCGGAGCCGCGCGGTGGGCCGGTCATCCGAGCATCCGTCGCGTGGTGCGCAGGACCAGGACGAAGAACGGGCCGCCCAGCAGGGCGGTGACCACACCGATGGGAATCTCCTCCGGGGCGGCGGCCGTCCGGGCCACCACGTCGGTCAGCGCCAGGAACGCCCCGCCGAAGAGCAGCGACAGCGGCAGGATCACCCGGTAGCTGGAGCCGGCGAGCAGCCGTACGGTGTGCGGGACGATGATCCCGACGAAACCGATCAGCCCGGACGCGGAGACCGCAGCGGCGGTGCCGAGCGAGGCGGCGACGATCAGCAGGTACCGGGACCGTTGCGGGTGCAGGCCCAGGCCGGTCGCCTCGTCGTCGCCGACGGAGAGCACGTCCAGCTCACGGCGGTGCATCAGCACCACCACGGCGGTGAGCAGGAAGTACGGCAGGACCAGCCGGACGTCGTGCCAGCCGGCGGTGGCGAGCCGCCCGAGCAGCCACGAGTAGACCTGCTGGATGTTGTCCGAGTTCTGTTGCAGCAGGTACGTCTGCCCGGCGGAGAGGAACGCGGAGACGGCCACCCCGGCCAGGATCAGCGCCGCCGGGGAACGGCTCCGGCCGCCGGCGGCGCCGAGCAGGTACGTCATGACGACCGCCCCGATCGCGCCGACGAACGCGGCCAGCGGGACGGTGACCGGCAGCCCGGTCAGCGCACCGCCGGCACCCACCCCGGCGGTGATCACGACGGTGACCGCGAGACCGGCCCCGGCGGCTGCGCCGAGCAGGTACGGGTCGGCGAGGGGGTTGCGGAACACGCCCTGGTAGGCGCCGCCGGCCAGGGCGAGCAGTCCCCCGACCAGCAGGCCGAGCACGGCCCGGGGCAGCCGCAGCTCGGTGACGATGGCGATCTCCCGCTCGGTCAGCCCGCTGTCGAGGCGTACCCCGGGAAGAAGGTTGAGCAGCTCGACCGCGACGCTGCCCGGCGGCAGGCTGACCGGGCCGAGCGACACGCCCGCGACCAGCGCGACCACCACCGCGGCCACGCCAGCCACGACCCACCGCGCCCGCAGCCCGGCCGGCCGGGACACCTGCGGCGCCCCGGCCGGCCGGAAGGAAGGGCCCCTTGTTAACGCCTGCTGCATGGAAAGGGTCCCCTGTTAACGCCGCGAGAGCGTCACGCAGGCACCTTGGCAGTCGCGTCGATGATCGTGCGCAGCAGGTCGACGACGCGCGGGCCCCAGCGCGAGGCGATGTCGTCGTCCAGCGCGACGACCTGGTTGTTCTTCACCGCCGTGATCGCGGCCCAGCCGGGCCGGGCCTTGACCGTGTCCGCGCTCTGCTGGCAGCACTTGGTGTCGGCGAGGAAGACGAAGTCCGGGTTCGCCTTGACGATGACCTCCTGGGAGAGCTGCGGGTAGCCGCCGCTCTTGCCGTCCGGGTCGGCGGGGTCGGCGATGTTCTCCAGCCCGGCGAGGGTGTAGAGCGAGCCGATGAAGGTCCTGCTGGTGGCCGTGTACAGCTCCGGTCCCAGCTCGTGGAAGTAGGTGAGCTTCTCGGACCGCTTGGGCAGGTCGGCGACCAGCTTCGCGATGTCGTCCTTCATCCGCTTGACCACGTCGGCGGCCTCGGCCGGGTGCCCGGTGAGGGTGCCCAGCTCGGTGATCTGGCGGTAGGTGTCGTCGAGGGTGGTCGCGGCCGGGGTGAGGAAGACCGGGATCTTCAGCTTGGCCAGCTGCTCGACGACCTTGTTGCGGTCGTCGGAGAGCACCACCAGGTCGGGGCTCTTGGCGGCGATGGCCTCGGCGTTCGGCTGGAAGCCGGACAGGTCGGTCTTCGGTGCCTCGGCCGGATAGTTGGAGTTGTCGTCGACGGCGGTCACCTGCTTGCCGGCACCGACCGCGAAGAGCATCTCGGTGGCGGTGGGCGACAGCGAGACGATCTTCTCCGGCCGCTGGTCGAGGGTGAGCGAGCCGACCGTCACCGGGTACGAGGCGGCGGCCGACGGGCTGCCGCCGGCCGCGGGGGTGTCGGAGGTCTTCTCGGCGCAGGCGCCGAGGGCGAGCGCGGCCACCGCGAGGGTCGCGGCGAAGAGCCGGGGGGTACGTCTGGACATCGGTCCTCCTGTCGGTCGAGGAGCGTGGTGCTTCGCCGACAGGGAGCGGGTGCGCCCGTCCGCGAGGCGCCCTTCCTCGAGAGCGCGATTCGCGACCCCCAGCGCAGGCGACCTGGCTCGTCCCCGGATCTCGGGGCATCACAGTTGCGGGACAGCGCCGGTTTCCCACCGGCTTCGCTGCGGGGTGGTCGTAGTGCCGGTCCGCACGGGCCGGGTGGCACGTGGGAGGACAGGCACTAGCACGGTAGCGCACGCTCCGGACCGCTCTCGCCGCTGGCCGCGGGCCTGTGACGAGAGGGGGTCGGGGCCCCGCCGGGGGGCGGGACGGGGCCCCGATCCGTTCTCAGGAGGCGGTGATGGTGAGGTTGTCCACGGCCGCCTCGACGAGGCTCGCCCCGGAGGCGTCCGCCGCCTCCACGTGGATGCGGACGGACTGGCCGGCGTACGGGGTCAGGTTGAGGTTCGCCACCGCCCAGGAGCCGTTGCGGTTGGTAGCCGCGCCGGCCTGGTTGAGCAGGGTGGTGGTGCCGCCGTTGTGCACGACGCTGACCCGCAGGTAGTCCGCGGAGGACGCGTTCGAGCCGTGTGCCAGGTACCAGGCCAGCGACAGCGTCAGCGTGCCGCTCGACGGCAGGGTCACCGCCGGGGAGCGGGCGCTGGTGACACCGCCGTCGATGTCGTAGTCGCCCGCCCCGGTGCCGGCCAGCCGGCCGGTGACCAGGTCGTTGCTGCCCGCGTACGGGGTGAGCTGCTTGGCCCCGCTGGAGGTGGTGGCCTGTGCGGCGCCCCGCTCCCACTGGCCCGTGGTGGCGGTGTCGGTCCCGTTCGGGTTGATCGTCCAGCCGGTCGCGGTCTCGAAGGTGTCCGACCAGACCGTGGTGCCGCCACCGCCGCCGCAGTACTGCGCCTGCTTGTTGATCGCCCGGTACGGGCAGTCGGCGTACTCGGCGAGGATCAGCACCGCGTCGCGGTTGCGCGAGGTCTCCCGCCCGATTACCTCGTCGGGCGGGTAGAAGCCGCCACCGGAGGCCGAGCCCGGGTACATCTCGAAGGTGTACGCCCAGATGCCGTGCTGCCCCCACATCCAGTCGATGCTGGTGCCGTCGGCGATGTAGAGGTCGCTGGACTGCTCCGGGGTGTAGCCGTTGGTGGCCGCCATCTGCTGGCCGATGGTGGCGAAGGTGTTGTACTGGTCGGTGGTCATGCCCGGGGCGGTGTTGTTGTACGTGTAGCCGAACGGCCACAGCACCAGCTGGGAGTAGGTGTGGAAGTCGATGTTGGCCTTGATCTGCTGCACGCCGCCGACGACCCGGCCGTTGACGAAGTTGCGGAGCGCGCTTGTCTCCGGCGCCGAGAACGGCGACGGGCCCCGGTAGGTGTCCGACGAGGTGGAGCCGGAGGAGCCGCCGCAGCAGCCCCACTGGTAGGACCAGTTGCGGTTGAGGTCGGTCCCGACGTACGACGAGCCGCTGTTCGGCTGCCGGTTCTTCCGCCAGGAGCGGTACGAGCCGGTGGCGACGTCGTACTCGCTGCCGTCCGGGTTCACCGTGGGCACGATCCAGAGTTCGCGGCTGTTGACCACGTTGGTGACCCGGGAGTCGGTGCCGTAGCTGTCGGTGAACAGGTTGAGCAGGTAGATCGCCATCTCGACGGTGAGGTGCTCCCGGGCGTGCTGCTGCGCGTTGATGAGGATCTCCGGCTCGTCCTCGTCGGTGGCGACGTTGTCGGAGATCTTCACCGCCATCAGGTCGCGGCCCTCGTACGAGCTGCCGATGCTGATCTTCCGGGCGATGGTCGGGTGGTCGGCCACGACCTTGTTCACGGCCGCCGTCAGCTCGGCGTAGTTGTGGTAGTTGGAGTCGGCGGGCGGGAAGTCGAGGGTGCCGATCTCCCCGTCGGCGGCGCCCCGGTCGGTGGGCAGTGCCGCGACCGCCTCCAACCGGAAGCCGAGCCGGGTGATGGCGGCAGCCTCGGCGCGGGTGGCCGAGACGTGCAGGACGCCGTGTTCGGAGTAGTCGATCGAGGCGCCGGTGCGGGCGACCGCGCTGCGGTCGGCGAGCGTACGCGGGCCGAGCACCCGGTAGGGCACGGCGGCCGGTTCTCCGGAGCGGTCCGGGGCCGGTTCCGCGGAGACCGGCGGCGCGGCGAGGGTGAGCAGGCCGAGCCCCGCGGCGATGGCGAGGGCGAGGCGGCGGCGGAGGGTGGGGGTGCGGAAGGCCATGGACAACCTCCTGGGAGGCGCGGGAGATCTTTCCCGCTCGGTGGAGCACACTCCACCACCCGCCACATGGTCATATCAACATCCGTCCATCTCTACTTTCCATGTCAGCCGGATCCTCATTCCGGCAAGGATTTTCTATCCACCAACCTATGGCGAAACTTACTTCCGGGCGGGACACTGACCGGCAACGATGCCCACCTCTCCCGTGGAGTACCGATGCCCAGACCACGCCTCCGCGCCGCCGCACTCGCCGGCCTCACGGCGCTCGCCCTCCTCGGCACGACGACACCCGCCCACGCGACGCCGGTCGCGGCACCGGCCGGCCGGCCGGCCGTCCACGACGAGCAGATCACCTTCCACGAGTGGTCGCGGTACCCGGACTGGCGTCGGGGCAGCCACGCCGGAACCCGGGCCGTGCCCGGCGCACGCCCCGGCCTCACCCTGGCCCGCCCGGCCGGCACCACGCAGTACACCGACCCGCACACCGGCGTCACCCGCACCTGGGAGTACGCGACCTGGACCTCCCCGTCGACGCGGGTCGGCTTCGACGCCAGCGAACTCGTCGCCTCGTGGAACGCGGACACCCCGGCCGGCACCTGGATCCAGATCGAGCTGCAGGGCACGTACAACACCGGTGGGCAGACCCCCTGGTACGTCATGGGCCGGTGGGCCTCCGGCGACGCCGACATCAAGCGCACCAGCGTGAACCGGCAGGGTGACCCCTGGTCGACCATCTGGACCGACACCTTCAGCATCGACGACGCCGACGCCGGGGTGCTGCTGCGCTCGTACCAGCTGCGGCTCACCCTCTACCGGGCGCCCGGCCAGCAGGCCACGCCGCTGGTGCGCACGCTCGGCGCGATGAGCTCCTTCGTCCCGGACCGGTTCACCGTCACGCCGAGCGCCGGCGGCATCGCCTGGGGTGTCGAACTGCCGGTGCCGCGCTACTCGCAGAACGTCCACACCGGCCACTACCCGGAGTACGACGGCGGCGGCCAGGCCTGGTGCTCCCCCACCTCCACCACCATGGTGATCGAGTACTGGGGCCGGAAGGCGTCCGAGGAGGACACCGCCTGGGTGGACCCGACATACCCGGACCCGACGGTCAACCACGCCGCCCGGATGGTCTACGACCACACCTACGACGGCGCCGGGAACTGGCCGTTCAACACCGCGTACGCCGCCAGCTTCCCGGGCCTGGAGGGGCGGGTCACCCGGCTGCACTCCCTGGACGAGGTGGAGCGCTTCATCGCCGCCGGCATCCCGGTGGTGACCAGCCAGTCGTTCCTCGCCAGCGAACTGGACGGGGCCAACTACGGCACGTCCGGGCACCTGTTCGTGGTGGTCGGGTTCACCGCCGACGGTGACGTGATCGTCAACGACCCCGCCTCGTCCAGCAACGACGAGGTCCGCAACGTCTACCAGCGGGAGCAGTTCGAGCAGATCTGGCTGCGGACCAAGCGGATCAACGCCAGCGGCGGCGTCTCCGGCGGCTCCGGCGGGGTGGCCTACCTGATCAAGCCCGAACGTCTGCCCTGGCCGCACGTGCCGGGCAGCACCAACTGGTGACGGACCCCGCCCGGGAGGGCACCGGCGCCCTCCCGGTCAGGGGTTGTTCCTCGGCTCCTCGTCCTCGCCGGCCAGGGCGGACCGGAGGCGTTCCTTCTCGGAGCGGCGCCGCTCGGCGGCGGCGGCCATCTCCTCGGCCATCTCGTCCCGCCAGCCCCTCAGCAGGAAGAAGGAGGCGGCCGCCGAGAACACCAGGGCCAGCATCAGCTTGAGGAACAGGTTCATCTCGACGAACCAGAGGGCCGCCAGCACGATGACGAACAGCCCGATCCGGCCCAGCGTGTACTTGACCGCCGCGCTCATCTGCGTACTCCGTTCTCCGCCGCCGGTCGGGCGGCGGCCTCAGCCCGTCCGGCGGGCCAGCCACCGCACGCCGGGGAACCACACCACCGCGTACGCGACGGTGAAGGCCGCCGCGCCCAGCGCGCCGGACAGCAGCGGCGGCAGCCCGGCGGCCAGGCCGGCCACCACCAGCCCCGCCGTCACCGCCACCGCGCCGGCGGCCAGCGCGGTCACGATCCGGGCGGCGCCGAACTCCCAGGCGCGGAAGTCCTCCCAGTAGAGCCACACCGGCAGGATCACCGCCAGCCACCCGTTGGCCCGGCCGAACTCCCCGGCGCCGAACGAGGCGAAGGCCCAGTCGAAGAGCACCACCGCCAGCAGCCCGACGACCAGGCCGGCCAGACTGACCCCGAGCAGATCGCCCAGGGTCAGGATGCGCCCGTCGGCGTCGCGCCGGGGAAAGCCGCTCTGCTGCTCGGTCATGGCCCTAAGAGGGTACGCGGCGCTCAGGCCCAGACCTGCTGCGGCTCGGCACGCCGCTCGGCCAGCGTCGGCGCGGCGTCGTATTCGCGCACCACCTCGTAGCGGGTGTTCCGCTCGACCGGGCGGAAGCCGGCGTCCCAGATCAGGTGCAGCAGGTCGTCGCGGTGCATGGTGTTCGGCGTGCCGTACGCGTCGGCGTCGTGGGTGATCTTGTATTCCACGACCGAGCCGTCCAGGTCGTCCACCCCGAAGTTCAGCGAGAGCTGGGCGACCGACAGGCCGTGCATCACCCAGAAGCACTTCACGTGCGGGACGTTGTCGAAGAGCAGCCGGGAGACGGCGAAGGTCTTCAGCGACTCGGCCGGCGACGCCATCGTCGTGCGGGCCTGGATCCGGTTGCGGATCTTGCCGTCCGCCGAGTCGACGAAGTCGTGCTGGTAGCGCAGCGGGATGAAGACCACGAAGCCGCCGGTCTCGTCCTGGAGCTCGCGCAGCCGCAGCACGTGGTCGACCCGGTGCCGGGGTTCCTCGATGTGCCCGTACAGCATGGTCGACGGCGTCTTCATGCCCTTGCTGTGCGCCAGCCGGTGGATCCGCGACCAGTCCTCCCAGTGGCAGGCGTGGTCGACGATGTGCTGCCGGACCTCCCAGTCGAAGATCTCCGCGCCGCCACCGGTCAGCGACTCCAGGCCGGCGTCCATCAGCTCGTCGAGGATCTCGTCGGCGGAGAGGCCGCTGATCTTCTCGAACCACTGCACCTCGGTCGCGGTGAACGCCTTCAGCTTGACGTTCGGCAGGGCGCCCTTCAGCTCGCGCAGCACCTTCGGGTAGTAGCGCCAGGGCAGCGTCGGGTGCAGGCCGTTGACGATGTGCAGCTCGGTGAGCTGCTCGTCCTCCATCTCCTTGGCCTTGCGGACCGCCTCGTCGATGCGCATCGTGTACGCGTCCTTCTCACCCGGCTTGCGCTGGAACGAGCAGTACGCGCAGCTCGCGCTGCACACGTTGGTCAGGTTGAGGTGCCGGTTGACGTTGAACATCACCCGGTCGCCGTTCAGCTCGGTGCGGCGGTGGTGCGCCAGCCGGCCCAGCCAGGCGAGGTCGTCGCTCTCGTAGAGCGCGATCCCGTCCTCCCGGGTCAGCCGCTCGCCGGCGTACACCTTCGCTTCGAGCTCACGCTTGAGTCCGGCGTCCATGTCCAGCCACGTCCCTTCCACCTGCGGTCCCGATCGAGCCTACGTCGGCCGGCCGAACCGGCGGCAGCGCGGTCGGCGGGCAGCGACGCACTTCACCGCGTTCTCAGCGACCCGTAACCCGGCGACACATCGACATCGCTGCCCGCGTGCGGTAAGACAGGGTGGGGCGCGACACACACCACTGGTAGCGTCCTGGCGCCACGCGCACCAAGCGCGGCAAAGCACCGGACAGGGAGCGGAATGGCCGACAGCAGGTACGGACGACGGCCGGGTCGACGGAGTCCGGTGATCTCACCGGTGCTCCGGCCGAAGCTCTGGTCCGCCCTCCTCGGGGCCGTCGCCGCCGCCGTGCTGTGCACCCCCGCCTACGCCGAGCCGGCCCTGCCCACCACCGTGCCGGACGCGGGCGCCCGCCCGGTCGTGTCCGGCCCGCTCAGCCTGCCCGGCGGCGTGCCGCTCGTCCCCACGCCCGGTGCCGTCGGCACGCCTGTCACCAACCTCGTCAACGGCCCGCTCGCCGCGCAGATCTACGCCGCCGAGGCGCGCGTCGGCCAGCTCGGCGACGAGCTGCTCCTGTTGCGGCAGAAGCGCACCGAGGGCGAGGCGCAGCTCGTCACCGCCGAGCGGGACCTCGCCCTGGCGCGGGACGCGCTGGCCCGGGCCCAGGAGCGGGCCGACAGCGCCGTCGCCGACGCGATCAAGGCCGCCGCGGCGCTGCCGCCCGCCGAGTTCGCGACCGACCTGCACGACCTGAGCCAGCTCTCCCGGATCACCCGTGGCGAGGAGGTCGAGGGCGGGGACACCACCGCCGCGACCCGCGAGCTCAACCGGGCCCGCACCGGCGAGCAGGCCGCCCAGCAGGCCCTCGCGGCCGCGCAGAGCCGGGTGCAGGGTGCCCGCACGGCGTACACGGCGGGCGAGCAGGCGCTGCGCGCCGAGGAGGCGAAGCTCGCCAAGCTGCGCACGGACAACGCGGCGCAGCTGATCGAGCTGGAGCGCCAACAGGAGGCCGCGGAGCAGGCCCTCGGCGCCGGCTACATCGCCGACGAGACGGCGAACGGGCTGGCCGCGCACCCGGTCGCGGTCAAGGCGCTCGCGTACGCCAAGGCACAGCTCGGCGACCCGTACCTGTGGGCCGCCGAGGGTCCGGACCGGTTCGACTGCTCGGGCCTCATCTGGGCCGCGTACCGGTCGGCCGGCTACTACGACCTCCCGCGGGTCTCCCGCGACCAGTACTTCGCGACCCGGCACCGGTCGGTGGCCCGCACCGCCCTGCTCCCCGGCGACCTGCTCTTCTTCGCCTCGGGGTCGAGCTGGACCAGCATCCACCACATCGGGATGTACGTGGGCGGCGGCAAGATGATCCACGCCCCGAGCACCGGCGACGTGGTCAAGATCTCGACGGTGCGCTGGTCCCGCCTCTACGCGGCCACCCGGGTCGTCGGCGGGGTCCCCGCGCCGACCACACCGCCCCCCACGCCGACCACACCGGCCTCCCCGACGCCGCCGGCCACGCCCAGGCCGACCCCGTCGACCACGACGTCGCCCAGCACGTCCCCGTCGCCGTCCACCTCGCCGTCCACCTCGCCGTCCACCTCGCCGTCCACCTCGCCGTCCACCTCGCCGTCCACCTCGCCGTCGGCGACCCAGTCCGGGTCGGTCTCGCCGACGCCGTCGCCGACGCGCAGCACGCCCACCCCGCAGCCCGGCGCCCCGTCGAGTCCCGCGAGCGAGCCCTCGTCACCGTCGCCGGGGACGACGACCAGCCGCGCCGTCCCGACCACGGCGGCGAGCAGTTCGACGCCGTCGACCAGCGCCTCGGCCAGCACGTCGGCGAGCACCGGCAGCTGACGCGACGCGTACGGGTCGCCGTCCGGTACCGACTCCGGCTGTGCGGTCGGGTCGGAATGTGGCACGGTGAGACTCAGGCACGCCCGGTCCGCCGTCACGGATCCGGGTGCGAGCGTGGCGCGGAGGGCGAGCATGGCCGAGCAGAACGTCCCGGTGGACCCGTCCGCCCCCGACCTCACCGGCCGGTCCGCCGAGCCGGGCGGCGACGTCCCGGGAACGACCTCCGTGCCCGACTCCGCCGGTGACCTCCCGACCCCCGACGCAGACGAGGCCCCACCCTGGTCGGCGGCGTCCGCCGCCACGCGTGGGCGGGTCAGCGTCGCCACCGCGGTCGCCCCGCCTCCGGGCGGCGTGGCCCCGAGCGCCACGGCCGCGACGACCTACCGGGCGACCGGCTCCGCCGCCGTACCGGCACCGGCGGTTCCCGGCCAGCGCGCCAACGCTTCCGACCCGGACAGCGGACGGGCACCGGCCCCCGACGATCCGGACGCGCCCGGCCCCCGGGCGGCCGACGACACCGGACCGGACGACGCCCGGGACGGCGGGCACGCCGACGGGGTGCCCGAGGATGGTCGGGCCGCGCGGGCCAGCGTGTCGGTGCCCGGGGCGAGCCGGGTCTCGGCCGTCGAGGCGGCGGCCATCCGGTCGGCCACCGGGGAGGCGCGGATCTACCGGGCCGGGCCGGTCAACCCGGAGCCCCCCGAGCCGGCGCAACCGCCGGAGCCGGCGCAACCGCCCAAGCCTCCGGTTCCGGAACCGGAGCCGGCGCCCGCGCCCACGCCACCCGTCCCCGGGCCGACCCCGCCGTCGCCCACCCCACCGGTGCCCGGCCCGACGCCGCCCGCCCCGGGTCCGTACCCGCCCGGCCCGATTCCGCCGCGACCGACGCCCGGCCCGGTCCCGCCCGTGCCGGGCCCGCCCGCGCCGCCGCCCGGCCCGCCGGTGCCCGCGCCCCCGCCACCGCCCGGCCCGATGCCGTCGCCCCCGTTCCCGCCGCCGCCCGCGACCTCCTGGTCCGCCGTGGCGGCCGGGCAGCCGGCACCGCTCACCGGACGCGCCGCCGTGCCGGCACCGCCGGCGGTTCCCGGCCCGCGCGACGCCGCCGGCAGTCCGCCGACCGCACCCGCGGGCGGTCCGTGGGCCGGCCGGCCGGACCGGCACGAGGGCGATCTGGGCTCGATCTACGGCGCCGGATCGGACGGGCCGGGCTTCGCCACCGTCGCCTTCCCGGCGAACCCGCTCGAGACGTCCGGTTCCCTCACCGGGCACATCCTCGCCCAGGGCTGGACGGAGACGCCGGCCGAGGAGCGGTCCAGCAACGCCCGCGTGGTGCTCGTCCTTGCCGTGTCGGTGGGGCTGCTGGTGGCGATCAGCGTGCTGGTCGTCCTGCTCGCCAACGACGCGATGGACGGGCTGGTGGGCGACATCCTGAGCCGGTGAGGGCCGGGTGAGCCGCCCCACTACGGCTCCGCGACGACGTGGCGGTCCGGGCGGACCGCCGTACACTGGTGGAGATCACTGACCCGGCGCGCCTCAACGCGCGCCCATGGGCGGTCTTGCGGGCGATCCGGCGGCGTGCAGCCGCGGCGGGCCATCGCGAAGATGCGCCCCGCTCGAAAGGCCTTTCTTGACCACCTCGTTCGACCCTGGCACGACCTCGTCCGCCGCCGACACCACGATCGACTTCGCCGCCCTCGGGCTGCCCCAGCCGCTGGTCCGGGCCCTGTCCCGGCAGGGCATCACCACGCCGTTCGAGATCCAGCGCGCCACCATGCCGGACGCCCTGGCCGGCCGGGACGTGCTCGGGCGCGGCCAGACGGGCTCCGGCAAGACCCTGGCCTTCGGCCTGCCCCTGCTGGCCCGGGTGGCCGACCGGCGGCCGGCCCGGCCCCTGCACCCGCGCGCCCTCGTCCTGGTGCCGACCCGCGAACTCGCCATGCAGGTCAACGACGCCCTGCTCCCGCTCGGCAAGGCCGTCGGCGTGTTCCTCAAGACCGCGGTCGGCGGCGTGCCGTACGACCGGCAGATCGACGCCCTGCGCCGCGGGGTGGAGGTCGTCGTGGCCACCCCCGGCCGGCTCGGGGACCTCATCGACCGGGGCGTGTGCCGCCTCGAGGACGTCGAGGTCACCGTGCTGGACGAGGCGGACCAGATGGCCGACATGGGCTTCCTGCCCGAGGTGACCGAGCTGCTGGCGAAGACCCCCGCCGACGCGCAGCGCCTGCTCTTCTCGGCCACTCTGGACGGTGACGTGGACGCGCTGGTCAAGCGGTTCATGACCGACCCGGTGACCCACTCCACCGCCCCGCCGACGGCGGCCGTGTCCACCATGGACCACCACCTCCTGCTGATCCCGCCGCACGACAAGTTCCCCGTCGCCGCGTCCATCGCGGCCCGGGAGGGGCGCACGATGGTGTTCGCCCGTACCCAGCTCGGCGTCGACCGGCTGGTGCAGCAGCTGGCCGCGGTCGGCGTACGGGCGGGGGGCCTGCACGGCGGCAAGACCCAGCGGATGCGCACCCGCACCCTCGCCGAGTTCCGCGAGGGCCGGATGAACGTCCTGGTCGCCACCGACGTGGCGGCACGCGGCATCCACGTCGACGGCGTCTCGCTCGTGCTGCACGTCGACCCGCCGAAGGACCCGAAGGACTACCTGCACCGGGCGGGGCGTACCGCGCGGGCGGGCGAGTCCGGCGCGGTGGCGACCCTGGTCCTCCCGAAGCAGCGGCGCACCACCCTCGCGATGCTCGAGAAGGCCGGCGTCGAGCCGGCGCAGACCCGGGTCCGGGCCGGTGACCCGGCCCTGGCCGAGTTGACCGGCGCCCGCGAGCCGAGTGGCGTCCCGGTCCGCGACGAGCCCGAGCCGCGCCGCCCCTCCGGTCCGCGCCGCCCGGCGTACCGGGGGCACGGCGAGCGCGCCGAGCACGGACGGTACGGCGAGCGCGGCGACCACCGGCGGTACGGCGAGCGCGGCGACGACCGGCGTTCGGCCGGTGGCGATCACCGACGCTTCGGCGAGCGCGGCGACGACCGGCGCTTCGGCGAGCGCGGCGACGACCGGCGCTTCGCCGACCGTGGCGAGCATCGCCGCTTCGGCGAGCGCGGCGACCACCGGCGGTTCGACGACCGCCGCCACCCGGGCCGGCCGGTCGACGGCCGCTCGGAGCGGCGACCGGGTGACCGGCCCTTCGGTGGTCGCCCCGCCGCGGGCCGGCACTGACGCACCGGACCTGATCGGATTCGTCGGGGCGACCCTCCGGCCGTCGTGCCGACGCCACGGCGGATCCGATCACCGGCCGCGCCGCCGACTGCGCTGCCCGGCCGCGCCGGGTCGCGTAGCGTCGGTTCATGCCGACGATGCCGAAGTCGTTCCTCTGGACCCGGACCGACACCGCCGGCGCCGAGCACGCCCTCGTCGACGACGGGCAGGGGTTGACGGCGCGGGGCACCCAGGTCGCCGTGGACCCGATCCCGTACACGTGCCGGTACCAGCTCGGCACCGATCCGGACTGGGTCACCACGAGCCTGGTCGTGGAGGCCGAGGGGTCGGGCTGGCTGCGCAGCGTACGCCTGGAACGGGCGGTCGACCGGTGGCGGGTGACCACAGCCGAGCAGGGCGACCTGGACGCCGCGCTGGCCGCCGCCGGTCAGCCGCCCGCCGGCCTGCCGGGCACCGACGACCCGGATCGCCTGGCCGACGCCCTCGACGTCGACCTGGGCGGGTCGGCGCTCTTCAACACCCTGCCGGTACGCCGGCTCGGCCTGGCCGGCGGGCCCGCCGACACGCCGCACCGGATCGCGGTCGCCTGGGTGCTGGTGCCGAGCCTGGTGGTGGTCGCCGCCGAGCAGGTCTACACGGGACTGGGCCCCGGCCGGGTGCGTTTCACCAGCGACACGTTCACCGCCGAACTGGACGTGGACGGCGACGGGTACGTGCTGCGCTACCCGGGACTCGCGGAGCGGGCCGCGCCGCGCTGACCGGAATTCCCCCGGGCTCGGCGGGCGCTGAACAGGCTGCCCGGCGTTCCCGGGCCGTGCCGCGTCGAGCGGGCTGCTGTCAGGCGGGCCAGGCGCCGTCGGCGAGGAAGCGTTCGACGGTGGCCAGGTGCGGGGCCAGGTCGAGGCCCTGGGCGGCGACCCAGTCGTCGGCGTAGTAGGTGTCGGCGTAGCGGTCCCCGGCGTCGCAGATCAGCGTGACGACCGAACCGGTGCGGCCCTCGGCCAGCAGCTCGGCGATCAGCCCGAACGCGCCCCACAGGTTGGTCCCGGTGGAGCCGCCGACCTGCCGGCCGAGGACGGCCGAGCCGGCCCGCATGGCGGCCAGGGAGGCGGCGTCCGGCACCTGCACCATCCGGTCCACCACCGAGGGCAGGAAGGACGCCTCGACGGTGGGCCGGCCGATCCCCTCGATCCGGGAGCCGCGTCCGGTGCGCACCGACCAGTCGGCGGCCTGCCACGCCGGGTAGAACGCCGAGTTCTCCGGGTCCACGACGCAGAGCTTGGTGGGCAGCCGCCGGTAGCGGGCGTACCGGCCGATCGTGGCGCTGGTGCCGCCGGTGCCGGCTCCGACCACCACCCACGCCGGTACGGGGTGCCGCTCCAGGGCGAGCTGGGAGAAGATCGACTCGGCGATGTTGTTGTTGCCCCGCCAGTCGGTGGCCCGCTCGGCGTACGTGAACTGATCCATGAAGTGGCCGGCCGAGTCCTCGGCCAGCCAGCGCGCCTCGACGACCACCTTGGCCGGGTCGTCGACCAGGTGGCACCGACCGCCCTGGAACTCGATCTTCGCGATCTTCTCGGGGGACGTGGAGGCCGGCATCACCGCGATGAACGGCAACCCGAGCATCCGGGCGAAGTACGCCTCGGAGACCGCAGTCGACCCGGAGGAGGCCTCCACGATCGTGGTGCCGGGCCCGATCCAGCCGTTACAGAGCCCGTACAGGAACAGCGACCGGGCCAGCCGGTGCTTCAGGGAACCGGTCGGGTGCACCGACTCGTCCTTGAGGTAGAGGTCGATCCCCCACTCCCGGGGCAACGGGAACGGCAGCAGGTGGGTGTCGGCGGACCGGTTCGCGTCCGCCTCGACGGTGGCGATCGCCTCGGTCACCCACCGCCGGCTGGCCTCGTCGCACCGGTCGAGATGAGTCACCCGGGAAACCTAGCAAGCCTGGTCAGTACGGCCCGCCGCCGGTCCGGCGGCGCTGCCGGCGCTGGCCGGCCCGGCCGACGGCCATCACCGCCGGCAGGAGCCGCAGCGCCGCGCCGGGCAGCGCGTCGAGGAGGCGGACCTGCGCGCCCCGCCAGCGCGGGACGGCGACCACCGGGCGTGGCCGCCGGGCCAGTCGCGCGGCCCGGCGGGCCACGCGTTCCGGCGTGAGCAGCGTCCCGGTGAAGGAGGCGGCGGCGCCCGGGTCGTCCAGCCGGTCGTGCAGCATCGGCGTCCAGATCCCGTCCGGGCACAGGCACGACACGTGTACCTCCCGGTGCCCGGCCAGCCGCAGGTCGGCCTGCGTACCGATGCTGAACGCGACGAGGGCGTGCTTGCTGGCCGCGTAGACGGTCTCACCCGGGGCGGCCACCAGCCCGGCGAGCGAGACGACGTTCAGCACGTGCCCGTGCCCCTGGCTCCGCATGACCGCCAGCGCCGCGAGGCTGCCGTTCATCGCGCCGAGCGTGTTGACCTCCAGCACCCGGCGTCGGGTCGCCGCGTCGTGCTCCCAGGAGGGGCCGGTGACGAGGATTCCGGCGTTGTTGACCCAGAGCCCGAGACCGCCGCGTCCGGCCGCCTCGGCCGCGACGTCGACGCAGGCCGCCTCGTCGCGGACGTCCAGCGCGCGGGACCACCCGCCCAGCGGTGCCGCGGCGGCGGCCACCGCGTCGGGGTCGAGGTCGGTGAAGAGGACCGGCCACCCGTCGGCGTGCAGCGCGGCGGCGATGGCCTGCCCGAGTCCCCCGGCCGCGCCGGTCACCACGGCGGCACCGGGGGCGACGGTGCCCGCGCCGGTCGTCGGGATGGTCATCGGCGCACGCTACTACCGCCGGTCCGGTTGCCGCCAGAGCCGCGACGGCGACGCTCCTCCGTGCCGGTCGGGACGGTGTCCGTCTCCTGTCGAGCTGCCCTCATGGACGGGGCGGCGACGCCGGCCCGGACCGGCCGACGTGGTCGCACCGACGGGGCAGCTCGACAGCGTCCGCTTCGGGGTCGCCGGCCGGGAATTGGGGAGGTGGACTGCGGGCGACCGGGTCAGGCGGGCGGTGGGGCGACGGGCTGGGGCCGGTTCTCCCACTTGGTCGACAGGGCGATCGAGGTACGGGTGGACGCCACGCCCGGGGTGCGGTTCAGGCGCACGATGAGCGCCTCCAGCTCGGCGATCGTCCCGACCCGGGCCTTGAGCAGGAACGACTCGACCCCCGCCATGAAGTAGCAGGACTCGATCTCGGGGATGGCCCGGAACGCCTCCAGCACGTCGTCGGTGTCCGCGGCCGAGTCCTCGACGATGCCGATGATGGCGGTCACGCCCAGGCCGATGGTCTCCGGCTCCACCTCGGCCCGGTACGCGCGGATCACGCCGCTGGACTCCAGCTTGCCGACCCGTTCGTGCACGGCCGGGGCGGAGAGCCCCACCTGTCGGGCCAGCTCGGCGTAGGAGAGGCGGGCGTTGCCGCGCAGCAGCTCAACGAGGCTCAGGTCGATCGCGTCCACGGACTGTAGACCCTAGTCCCACGGTGGTCACGCCGAGTGCGCGGTCCCGGATGAGCATACGGAGCGTAATTGTTCACAAACCAGCCGTGAAGACGGACGTTCGCGGGTAACATTTCCTAACTTCCCACTCAGTGGGTTTTTCGCGTTTGGCGGACAAGCCAGGTCGCCGGTGCTGTAATTGCCATACGTCCCTCATGACGGCTCTGGGCTCGCACCGGCCGGGGGCAGTGTGTTCAGCCGGGGGCTTCGTCGACGCGAGGAGGGGGCTGTGGACACTGGAGATCGCCTGCTGACACCGGGTGAGGTCGCCGCGCTGTTTCGGGTTGATCCCAAGACTGTGACGAGGTGGGCGGCGGCGGGCCGGATAGGCAGTATCCGGACTCCAGGCGGGCATCGCCGGTTTCGGGAATCCGAGGTGCGGGCCCTGCTCGAGGGGGAGGGCATGTTGGACGAGGCGGAGGACATGGGCAAGCCACGCAACGCGGGCCCTACCGCCTCGACCGGTTCCGGCCCGGCCAACGCCGGGATGTACTGAAGCGGTGTGACGTCGCGCGGACCGGATCCTGGCAACCGGTCCGCGCGCCGATCGGACCGGCGCGCGCTTCACTCGCGCGCCGCGCCCAACTCGCCCGACCAGCGGCGGAAGAGCGTGTGCGGTACGCCCAGGGCGTCCAGCACCTTGCCCGCGACGAAGTCCACGAGTTGAGCGGCGGAGGCCGCCGCTCCCGCCCCGTAGAAGCCGGGGCTGGCCGGTAGTACCACCGCACCGGCGTCGTGCAGGGCGATGAGGTGCTCCAGGTGGCTCCGCGTCACGGGCGTCTCACGGGGGACCACGACCACCGGCCGGCGCTCCTTGAGGTTGACCTCGGCCGCCCGTTGCAGCAGGTCCTTGGAGAGGCCGATGGCGATGCCGGCGCAGGCCGCCGTGCTCGCCGGGACCACCGCCATGCCGCGTACCGGATACGAGCCGCTGCTGGGCCCGGCCGCCAGGTCGCCCGCCGGCCAGTGGCGGACGTCGGCGCCGACGAGGTCCTGCCCCAGCCAGGCGGCCAGGTCCTCGGCCCAGTGCCCGTCGCGGAACGACCGACCGGTCTCGTCGAGGATGGTCAACCGGGCGGCCCGGGAGACGATGAGGTCCACCGGTTCGCCGGCGTCGAGCAGCGCCCGGACGACGGCGGCGGCGTACGGCGTGCCGGACGCCCCGGACACCCCGACCACCCATGGTTCGCGCATGCCTCCAGCCTGCCTGGTCGTCGCAGCCCGGCCGATGGCACCCCCGGTTTGGGAGGTTTCCCACCCCACTCAGCCAGCTTGTCCGCCCCGGAAGGCGGGCATCCCGCCAACCTGACATGCTCTCCGCAGCGATATGCATCGTCGGCAGCTCGCACGCGGGAGGAATCGGTGATGACCGGGGCGGTCCTCTGGTCGCTGCGGGCCGAGTGCCCGATCGCGCCCCGGATCTCGCCGTACGCCGACGCGGTGCAGCGGTGGCTCGTCGACGAGTTGCTGCCCGGTCTCGACCTGCCGCTGGACGCCGCGGCCCGGCGGCGGCTGGCCGCCGCCGGCGTCGCCCGGTACGCCGGCCGGCTCTACCCGGGCGCCACCGAGGCCGACCTGCGGGTGCTGACCGCGCTCTTCACCTGGTTCTTCCTCGTCGACGACGCCTGCGACGGGCCGCAGCGGCTCGCCCCGGACGAGATCCGCGCACTGCGCACCGGGACGCTGACCGTGCTGCACGGCGGGGCCCGCCTCCGGTCCCCCGGGCTGGACGGTGGGCTGCGGCGGCTGCTGGTCCGCGCGTGGCGGGAGCCGCGCCGCCGGATGCCGGCGCGGTGGCGGACGCGGGTCGCCGACGCGGTCGCCCACCACCTCGACGGCACCTGGCGGGAAGCGGTCGGCAAGGCCGCCGGCCACCGGCCGGGTGTCGCCGAGTACATCGAGCTGCGGCGCGCCACCTCGGCGGCGTACCTGTCGTACCCGCTGGTGGAGTTCGTGACCGGGCGCCCGCTGCCGGACGCGGTCTACCACCACCCGGCGCTGCGCCGGGTCGCCGACACCGGCAACGACCTGCTGTCCTGGTACAACGACCTCGCGTCGCTGGATCGGGAGCAGCCCACCGCCGTGGGGCACAACCTGGTGCTGGCGGTCGCCGGTGAGCGGCGGGTGCCGCTGGCCGAGGCGGTCGCGCTGGTCGCCGATCGCTGGCGGGAGTCGATGCGCCGCTTCGTGGAGTTACGCGCGGCGGTGCCGTCGTTCGGCCGGGCGGTGGACGCCGCGGTCGGCGACCACCTGGACGTGATCGCCAACGCCGTCCGGGGCACCATCGACTGGACCGTCGAGAGCACCCGCTACGCGGGTAAGGAAGGGCCCCTTCTTAACGCCTCCGGTAGGGCAGGGGCCCCTTCTTAACACCGGCCGGGGCGGCCGGTCAGGGCCGCAGGCCGAGCCGGACCACCAGGTCGAGCAGGGCGAAGACGAACAGCGCGATGCCGACGAAGCCGTTGGCCGTGAAGAACGCCCGGTTGACCCGGCTCAGGTCGGTCGGGCTCACCACCACGTGCTGGTACGCGAAGGCGACCGCGGTCAGTGCCAGCCCGATCCACCAGAGCCAGCCGAAGCCCACCAGTACGCCGAACCAGATGAACAAGGCGAAGGTCACCACGTGCGCGACGGTCGAGGCGTGCAGCGCGAAACGCAGCCCGTAGCGGGCCGGCACGCTGTGCACGCCGATCTCCCGGTCCACCTCGGCGTCCTGGCACGCGTAGATCAGGTCGAAGCCGCCGATCCACAGCCCCACCGCCGCCCCGAGCAGCCACGCGGGCCACGAACCGGCGAAGGTGCCGGTCACCGCGAGCCAGGCGCCGACCGGGCCCACCGCCTGCGCCAACGCGAGGATCGCGTGCGGCCAGTTGGTGAACCGCTTGCCGTACGGGTAGACGACCAGCGGCACCACGGCGAGCGGCGCGAGCACCAGGCAGAGCGGGTTGAGCAGGGCGGCGGCGGCCAGGAACACGACCAGCGCGACCGCCGCGCCGGTCCAGGCCGTCCGCAGGCTCACCGCTCCGGTCACCAGTTCCCGGTTCGCGGTACGCGGGTTGCGCGCGTCGATCCGCCGGTCGAGGATCCGGTTGGCGGCCATCGCGAACGTCCGCGCCCCGACCATCGCCACGGTGATCAGCAGCAGGTCGAGCCAGCGCACCCGTCCGCCGGTCACCTCCATCGCGGTCAACGCGGAGAGGTACGCGAACGGCAACGCGAACACGGAGTGCTCGATCGCCACGAGCTTGAGGAATGACCTCACCCGGCCCGGCCGCTCGACCGGCGCGTCGACGACGGCCATCAGACGCCGTACTCCTTCCAGCGCTTGTCGACCAGCGAGACCACCTCGGGGCTCATGGTCATCTCCTCGGGCCAGCCCCGGGTGTAGCCCTCCTCGGGGAGCTTGCGGGTGGCGTCGACACCCGCCTTGCCGCCCCAGAACTGCTGGTACGACGAGTGGTCGAGGTGGTCGACCGGCCCCTCGGTGAGCAGCAGGTCGCGGGCGTAGTCGACGTTGCCGAAGGCGCGGAAGGCCACCTCGTTGTAGTCGTGCACGTCGCAGTCCTCGTCGACGATCACGATCAGCTTGGTCAGCGACATCAGGTGTGCGCCCCAGATCGCGTTCATGACCTTCTGGGCGTGCTTCGGGTAGCGCTTGCGGATCGACACGATCGCGCAGTTGTGGAAGACGCCGGCGGCGGGTAGGTCGTAGTCGACGATGTCCGGGATCAGCAGCTTGAGCAGCGGCTGGAAGATCCGCTCGGTGGCCTTGCCGAGGCCGTGGTCCTCCTGTGGCGGCTTGGAGGTGACGATCGAGTGGTAGACCGGGTCGCGCTGCATGGTCATGGTCTCGACGTGCAGGACCGGGAACGGCTCGACCGGGGTGTAGAAGCCGGTGTGGTCGCCGAACGGGCCCTCGGGCAGCCGCTCGCCGGGCTCGATGTACCCCTCGAGCACCACCTGGGCGTGGGCCGGGACCTGAAGGGGCACGGTCAGGCAGTCGACCATCTCGACCCGCTCGCCGCGCAGGAAGCCGGCGAACAGGTACTCGTCGATGTCGCCGGGGAGCGGGGCGCTCGCCGAGTACGAGACCACCGGGTCGCAGCCGATGGCGATGGCGACCGGCAGCCGCTGGCCGAGCCGCTCGGCGACCGCGTGGTGCGCCGTGGAGTCCTTGTGGATCTGCCAGTGCATGCCCAGCGTGTTCCGGCTGTGCTGCTGGAGCCGGTACAACCCGAGGTTGCGCTTGCCGGTCTCCGGGTGCTTGGTGTGGGTCAGGCCGAAGTTGTGGAAGATCCCGCCGTCGCCGGGCCACACCTGCAGGCCGGGCAGCCGGTTCAGGTCGACGTCCTCGCCCCGGTACACCACCTGCTGGCAGGGCGCGGTCTTCACCTTGCGCGGCGGCACCGACTTGAGCTGCATGACCTTGCCCAGGCCCTCACGGATGCCGGACCAGCCGACCGGGAGTTCCGGCTTGACCAGAGCGCCGATCCGGGCGCCGATCTCGTCCAGCGAATCGACGCCGAGCGCCATCGCCATCCGCTTCTCGGTGCCGAACAGGTTGATCGCCACCGGCATCTCACCGCGGGTCGGGCGCTCGAAGAGCAGCGCCGGGCCACCCGCGCGGACCGTGCGGGTGACGATCTCGCTGATCTCCAGGGTGGGGTCGACGGGGACGGTCACCCGCCGCAGCTCACCCGCGCGCTCCAGCGCCGCGAGGAAGTCCTTGAGATCGGTGTACGGGAAGCCACGAGCCGCCATACCCGCAAGTCTCCCGCATCCCGGTCGTGACCGGCCGAGGCGGGTCGGTCCCCCGGCTTGCCGCGACGACGCTGACCCATCGTCGCCCGCACCCTTCGGATGGGTTCGTGCCGCTTCAGCACGCATGCCGGGATTCAGACCGTACCCTCCTCGGCAGGAAGTCGAGTCCCACATCCCCGATGCGAGCGACGGAGGATTACCAGATGACGGGAACGAAGGTCGCCGGATACACGTACGGCACGGATCGGGTCGCCCGATCCCCCGTCACCCTCGCCGATCTCGACCAGATCAAGGCCAGCGCGATGTTCGCGCCGAGCGACGAGGCGGCACTGCGCACCGCGGGCGAGGTGCTGGCCGATCAGATCGAGGACATCCTCGACGTCTGGTACGGCTTCGTGACCGCCCACCCGCATCTCGCCGCCTACTTCGCCACTCCGGGCGGCCAGCCGATCGAGGACTACCAGCAGCGCGTACGCGGCCGGTTCGGCCAGTGGATCCTGGACACCTGCAACCGGCCGTACGACCCGGCGTGGCTGGACTACGCCGAGGAGATCGGGCTACGGCACACCCCGCAACGCAAGAACGCGACCGACAACGCCCCCTCGGTACCGCTGATCAACCTGCGGCACATCATCGCGTTCATCGTCCCGATCACCACGACCATCCGGCCGTTCCTCGCCAACAAGGGGCACAGCGCGGACGAGGTCGAGGCCATGCACCAGGCGTGGCTGAAGTCGGTCGTCCTCCAGGTCGCCCTGTGGAGCAGGCCGTTCACCGCTACCGGCTGTTGGTGATCGCCGGGCGGACACGTTCGGCCCGGACCGGGTCGCCGCGATGGAGGACGACCTGCGGTCGATCACCCCGGCCAACTGGTCCCCGGCATCACCCCCGGGCGGTGCGTCCCGCGGTGTTCAGTCACCGGTGTAGAGCCGCGCCGGGTCGACGAGAACCACGTCAGGCCGGCGTTGGGCGACCTGGCGCAGGTCATCGGTGAACCCCGCACCACTGGCGAGCAACAGCTGGGCACCACGGGCGTCCAGGCCGGGTCGGGCGACGAGCAGGTCACGCGCTCTGGCCAGCCGGTCCAGGTCAGGGACGCCCAACGTACGGCCCCACTTGACCTCACCGACGGCGAGCAGCGGACGGGGGCCGTCGCCAGGTGGCGGCTCTCCGAGCGCGACGAGGTCGAGTTCCAGGCTCGTCCGGCTGGCCGGGTCGGTCAGCACACCCGAGCTCGCCTCGGCGGCGATGCCGCCCAGCGTATCGGGCGCGGCGAAGCGCACGGCCCACTGCCGGACGATCTCTTCGAACGCCGGGCCCAGCACCCCGCTCGTGTACCGTCGCTCGGAACGTCGCCAGACGTCCGTGCCACGCCGCTGCTCCAGCGCCGTCCAGGCCGGCCGCATGACGGTCTGGTAGAAGGTGATGAGAGGCTCCGCGATGCGGTATCGGCTACGGCCGCTGCGCAGCGGGTCCGGCTCGCGAACCAGGAGGCCGGCGTCCTCGAGCACCGTGAGCGGGTGCTGCAGATCGGTGGCCTTGCGCCCGATGAAGCCGGCGATGCCGCCCCGGGTGCCGTTGCCTTCGGCGACCGCCGCGAGTACGGAGTGGTAGACGGCCGTGTCCCGCAGGTCCGGATCCTCGGCGAGCAGGTAGCGCGCCTCACGGAACAGTGGACGCGCAGGATTCAGCACCGCCCGCACGACCCAGTCGTCGAAGTCGCCGGGCCCCTCGGGCGAGTCGTCCTGCACGTACTCCCGCCGGTAGGCCGGTGTGCCCCCGACGATGGCGAACACCCGGGCGGCGAGCGACGGGTCACTGATCCCCCAGAAGGCCGCCGCCGCCCGGTAGTCGAGGGGTGCGACGGGAAGTTCGAGCCCGGCCCGCCCGCGCAGCGGAGCGGCGCCGGCCAGCAGCCCGCCCATGAACGAGAGCGCGGAGCCGCACAGCAGCAGACGGGAACGGGAGTCGGTGCGCTCCGCGCGGCCCGGGGTGAGTGCGTGCTGGATTACCGACGGCAGGTCACGGCTCGCCCGAGCCAGGTAGGGAAACTCGTCGATCACCACCGGGAGCTGGCGTTCGCGACCCAGGGCCAGCAGCGCGTCAACCGCGCTCGACCAGTCGGCCAGATGGACCGGCCCAGGGGCACCTGTGTGCCGGCCGAGCGCCTCGCCCAGCCGCCGCAGCGACTCCGTCGGTGTCGCCTCGGTCGCCCCGAAGTAGAAGCCGCCCGCGGCGCGGGCCAGTTCGTACAGCAGCAACGTCTTGCCCTGCCGGCGGCGCCCGCTCACCACGCCCAACGTGGCACCTCGCCGGTCGTCGGTGGCGAAGCGGACCAACTCCGCCCACTCGACGTCACGGTCGAAGATTTCCGCGGGCTTGCTCAGCTCCATGGACGCAAAGTATAACTACACTTCTTATAACTGTAGTTATACAAAATGCAGGGTCAGTCGATGCCGGCGTACGAGTGCAGGCCCTCGAAGAAGATGTTCACGCCGAACAGGTTCATCAGCACGGTGAGGAAGCCGAGCACGGCCAGCCAGGTCGCCACGTTCCGCTTCACGCTCGGTGTGGCCCGGGCGTGCAGGTAGCCCGCGTACACCACCCAGGAGATGAACGCCCAGGTCTCCTTCGGGTCCCAGCCCCACGGCCGGCCCCAGGCCGCCTCGGCCCAGATCGCCCCGGCGATCACCGCGAAGGTGAAGATCGGGAACGAGAACGCGTGCAGCACGAAGGTCAGCCGTTCCAGGGCCGCCGCCGCCGGCATCCGCCTGGCGAGGGTGTACGGGAAGCTCCGCCGGCCCTGTTCCCAGCCGGCCCGCATCAGGTACGCGACCGCCGGCACCACACCGAGCAGGAAGACCCCGGAACTGAACACGATCGTCGAGACGTGGACGACGAACCAGTACGAGTTGAGCGCCGGCACCAGCGGGACGATCGGCGTGTACAGCACCAGCTCGGCGGTCGCCACCAGCAGCACCATGACCAGCGTCAGGAACAGCCCGAGGCGGCGCAGCGGCGGGCGCTTCCACAGCACGGCGAGCCAGCCCGCGGTCCCGATGAACGAGACCGTCAGCACGAACTCGTACATGTTGCCCCAGGGCATCCGGTCGGCGGCGAGGCCGCGCGTGACCAGCGCACCCAGGTGCAGCAGGGCGGCCACGGCGGTCGCGCCGACGGCGATCCGGCCGGCCAGCCGGGCCCGCGCGGCGGTGCGTTCGGCCGCTGCCGTACCGTCGGCCGCCGGCACCTTCGCGACGACCTCGCCGGGCGCTCCCACGCCCGCGCCGACCAGCTCGCGGGCGGGCGCGGCGGCCCGGGTACGGGCGTTGCCGAGCGCGTACTCGACGGCGTGGCTGATCATCGCGACCAGGTACGCCAGGATCGCGAACGACACCAGCTGGTCGGAGAGTGCGGACATCACTCGGCTCCTTCTCGCGCCCCGGCCTGGTCGTCAGGACCGGCACCGACCCGCTCGTCCCGCGTCCCGTCGCCGCTGACCGCGGCCACGAGCTGCGCGAACTCGTCGGCGAACCCGGGATGGTCGGTGCGCGGCAGCCCACCGGCCTCGACCAAACTACTACCGCCCGTCGGAGATCCACCGGCGGGGTCACCGGCCGTCACCCCGGCGGGGGGCAGCACCCGGAAGAAGACCCGGCGCCGGCGGCCGAAGAGCGAGCCCATCAGGCCCAGCAGCAGCGTGCCGGAGCTGGCCAGCAGCAGCGTCGCACCCGGGTCGTACCGCACCGACAGCACGATGTACGGCTCGGTGCCCAGGAACTCCAGCTTTGAGCCGTCGTCCAGCGTCCAGGCCTCGCCGACCTTGAGCAGCTTCGTGCCGACCTCCTTGACCTTGCCTTCCCGCACCTGTCGCTGATCCAGCTCGTACACCGAGCCGGGGATGCCGGCGTCCAGGCCCAGGTTGCCCCGGTACGCGACGAGGTTGAGCAGCGGGTTGCGCTCGGTCGGGAACTCGGACCGGACGAACGGGCCCTCCTGCGGGGCGGTCGGCAGGTACAGGCCGGAGAAGGCCATCTGGAGGTTCGCGTCCCGCTTGCCGGTGGCCGGGTCGACGTTGGCGTCGGGGAAGGTCGCCACGCCCTCGCCGGTGATCCCGATGTCTCCGGTGGTGAGGAACGGAGTCGTGCTGGTCTGGCTGCGGCCGAAGCGATCGGTGTAGCGGACCACCGGGGCGTACCCGTGGCCGAGCAGGTAGACGTTCGCGCCGTCCAGGCGCAGCGGCGAGTTGACCGAGAACTCGGCCGGGCGCGGGGCGCCGCCGTCCTCGTCGACGGTCACCTCCGCGTTGAAGGACTCCGGCTGGCCGTTGGACTCCAGGAACTCCGCCTCGAAGTCGTTCAAGCTCAGGCAGAACCCCGGCAGGTCGGCGCTGCCCACCCGGGCACCGAACGACGTCTCCGCGTACTGCTGCTGGGTGTTGCAGAACGCGTTTTCCGCGCCGGCCACCAGCAGGCGGTTGCCGCTCCAGCCGTACCACGAGCCGAGCGCGACACCGACCAGCACCACCACCATCGAGGTGTGGAAGAGCAGGTTGCCGGTCTCCTTGAGGTACCCCTTCTCGGCGGAGACCTCGTCACCCCGCACCACCACCCGCCAGCGGCGGCGGCGCAGCGACTCGGCGATCGCTGCGGCACCGCCGGCCGGGGCGGCGAGGACGGCGTGCTGGGGCAGCCGGTCGAGCCGCTTCGGGACAGCGGGCGGCTGCGACCGTAGGGCCCGGACGTGGTCCCGGAGCCGGGGCGTGATGCAGCCGATCAGCGACGTGAAGAGCAGCAGGTAGATCGCCGAGAACCAGACCGACCCGAACGCCTCGAACGCGCCCAGCCGGTCCAGCACCGGGGCCAGGTCCGGATGGGCGGCGAAGTAGTCCCGTACGTCCTCCGGGTTGACGCCGCGCTGCGGCAGGACGGAGCCGGGGATCGCGGCGACCGCGAGCAGGAAGAGCAGCACCAGCGCGGTACGCATGCTGGTGAGCTGCCGCCACGAGTTGCGCAGCAACGCGAGTACCGGGTTGGGGCGGCGCCGGGGCGCCTCGGCCGGCGGGGCCGGCCGCTCGTCCACGACGGTCATCAGATGCTCACCTCACCGGCGCCGACGGTGGCCTGCAACCAGCTCACGAAGTTGGTCCAGCCGCCGGTCACGAGGGCGAGGCCGATCAGGATCAGCAGCACGCCGCCGACCCGGGTGACCCACCGGCTGTTGCGCCGGACGGCGCGGAAGACCCCGAGCAGGCGCTGGAAGCCCAGCCCGAAGACGAGGAACGGCACCCCCAGCCCGAGGCAGTACGCCACGGCGAGCACCACCGCCCGGTCGGTCTGGCCCCCGACGGTGGCCATTCCCAGCACCGCGCCGAGCGTCGGGCCGGTGCAGGGCACCCAGCTCAGCGCGAAGACCGCGCCGAGCACCGGCGCGCCGAGCAGCCCGGCGGACGGCAGCTTCTGGATGCGGAACTCGCGCTGCAACCCGGGCAGCGCCCCGACGTAGCTCAGCCCGAGGAGCACGATCAGCCCGCCGATCACGATCTCCAGCGTCCGCTCGTACTGGAAGAGGACCTTGCCGACGGTGGCGAACAGGATCGCGGTGGCGGTGAAGACGACGGTGAAGCCGGCGATGAACAGCAGCGTGCCGGCGAGCACCCGGCCCTTGACGGCCGCCGCGGCGGCCCGGGTGCGTTCCCGCACCGCCACGCCCCCGCCCGAGGTGTTAACAGGGGGCCCTTCCTCTACCGGAGACGTTAAGAGGGGGCCCTTCCTTTCGCGGCGTCCTTCGAGGTCGGCGCCGGCTAGGCCCGTTACGTAGGAGAGGTAGCCGGGCATCAGGGGGAGGACGCAGGGGGACAGGAAGCTCACCAGGCCGGCCAGGGCCGCCGCGCCGATGGCGAGCAGCAGCGGACCGGACTGCGCGAGCTCGCGGAACGTCTCGCCCATCAGCGCTGGCCGGTCGGCGCGGGCGACTCCGCGGCGATCCGCTCGACGATGGGCTGGAGGCCCTCCTGCTTGACGGCGGCCCGGATCACGGTGGCGATCCGGCCCTCCCGGTCGAGCACGACGGTGGCCGGGATGGTGTTCGGCGGGATGTCCAGCGCGAGCGCCAGGCGGCTCGGCGGGTCGAACAGGCTCGGGTACGTCACCCGGCCCTCCTCGAACGCCTTCGCCTTGTCCCGCTGGTCCTGGATGTTGATGCCGAGGAACGTCACGCCGGAGCCCTTGGTCGCCTGGTAGGTCGCCTCCAGGTCGTCGGCCTCGGCGCGGCAGGGCGCGCACCAGGAACCCCAGAAGTTGACCACCACGACCTGGCCGCGGTCGCGTGCCACGTCGTAGCTGCCGCCGTCAAGCAGCTCACCGGCGAGTTCCGGGGCGGCGGAACGCTGGTCCGGAGCGCACTCGATGATCCCGTCCCGGTTGTCGCAGGCCTTCTCCGCGTTCGACGGGGAGCAGGCGGCGAGCGCCGCCGTGGCGACGGCGGCGAGCAGGCCGGCGGTCAACCTGAGAGGCCGGTTCATCACGCCCCCTTGGCTGTCCGGGCGGTCGGCGACATCGCGATCAGGTGCGCGGCCGGCTCGGTGTACCCGATGCCGACCACCTTGGCGCCGTCGAAGTGGAAGGAGGTGAGGCTGGCCAGCCCGCACTGCCGCTTACGCGGGTCGTGCCAGAGGCGCTTGCGTTCGACGTACCGGCGCAGGGTCCAGATCGGCAGCTGGTGGGAGACGAGGACGGCCTCCCGCCCCTCGGCGGCGACGCGGGCGGCGTGCAGGGCGGCGAACATGCGCTCCGCGATCGCGCGGTACGCCTCACCCCAGCTCGGCGTCACCGGGTCGCGCAGTACCCACCAGTTGCGCGGGTCGCGGAACGACCCGTCGCCCGGGGACACCTTCTTACCCTCGAACCAGTTGGCGCTCTCGATCAGCCGCTCGTCGACACCGACCGGCAGCCCGAACTGCGCGGCGATCGGCTCGGCGGTCTGCTGGGCGCGCTCCAGCGGGCTGGCCACCACGTGCACGACCTCCCGCTCGGCGAGCCCCTGCGCGGCGGCCTTCGCCATCTGCACGCCCAGCTCGGACAGGCGGAAGCCCGGCAGCCGGCCGTAGAGGATGCCCTCGGGGTTGTACACCTCGCCGTGCCGCAGCACGTGGACCACCGTCTTGCTCACCGCTGCGCCCCCCTTGTTCGCGACTGCGGGGCTCGCAAACCCGGCGCACTCCTCGCGCTCACCGCTACCCCCCGTGACCCGCCGCAGCCGCCGCGGCCGCCGCCGCCGGAAGCGCCCCGGCGATCTGCTCCAGGGCGGCGTCATCGATCGCCGCCGACACGAACCACGACTCGAACGCGCTCGGCGGCAGGTAGACCCCGGCCGCGAGCATCGCGTGGAAGAACGCCTTGAACGCCGGCACCTGCTGGGTGCGCGCACTGTCGTAGTCGACCACGTCGGCGTCGGTGAAGAAGATCGAGAACATGTTTCCCGCGTACGACAGCCGGTGCGGGACCCCGGCGGCGGCCAGCGCGTCGCCCGCCAGCTTGCCCACGACGGCGGCCGTCTCGTCCAGCCTGCGGTAGACCGCGTCGTCGGCGAGCCGGAGCGTGGCCAGGCCGGCGGCGCAGGCGAGGGGGTTACCGGAGAGCGTGCCGGCCTGGTAGACCGGCCCGGCCGGGGCGAGGCGCCCCATCACCTCCGCGCGTCCGCCGAAGGCCGCGGCGGGCAGGCCGCCACCCATGACCTTCCCGTACGTCCACAGGTCGGCCTCGGAGGCGTCGAGGCCGTGCCACCCGGAGCGGGAGACCCGGAACCCGGTCATCACCTCGTCGACGATGAGCAGCGCGCCGTGCGCGTGGGCGATCGCGGCGAGCCGCTGGTTGAAGGCGTCGCGCGGGGCGACCACACCCATGTTGCCGGCGGCGGCCTCGGTGATGACCGCGGCGATGTGCGGTCCCTCGGCGGCGAAGGCCGCCTCGACGGCGGTCAGGTCGTTGTACGGCAGCACGATCGTGTCGCCGGCCGCCGCGCCGGTCACGCCGGGTGAATCGGGAAGGCCGAGGGTGGCGACGCCGGACCCGGCGGCGGCGAGCAGCGCGTCCGAGTGCCCGTGGTAGCAGCCGGCGAACTTGATGATCTTGGAGCGGCCGGTGAAGCCGCGGGCCAACCGGATCGCCGACATGGTGGCCTCGGTGCCCGAGTTGACCAGCCGCACCTGCTCGACCGGGGTGCGGTCGACGATCTCGGCGGCCAACTCCACCTCACCGGGGGTGGGAGTGCCGAAACTGGTGCCGAGGGCGGCGGCCTCGCGCAGCGCCTCGACCACCGCCGGGTGGGCGTGGCCGAGGATCAGCGGCCCCCACGAGCAGACCAGGTCGACGTAGCGCCGCCCGTCCGCGTCGTACAGCCAGGGCCCCTCCCCCCGGACCATGAACCGCGGGGTGCCGCCGACCGCCCGGAAGGCGCGGACAGGGGAGTTCACCCCGCCCGGCACGAGGGCGCGGGCGCGGGCGAACAGGGCCTCGGAGGCCGGTGCGTCGGCCGGGTAGCGGCCGGATCCGGCGGGAAACAGATCGGTCACGATGCCGCCATTGTGTCAGCGTCGGAGGCCCGATCGGCAGGCACCCCGTACCGGGGGTTACCAGTCTCACCCCGGCCGGGTGTCCTCCGCCCCTGGTCGCCGGGCCCGCTCCGCCTCGCCGGGCCGGTGCGTCGAGATCGCGATAGGCTGACCCGGTGGATCGTGCCGAACTGTCCATCACGCTGCACCGGTCGGGTGACGAGGCCATCCTGCGTCTCGCCGGTGAGATCGACATGCTCACGGCCGCCCAGCTCTCGACCGTCGTCAACGAGGTGCTGACGGATCCGCCGCCGCGGATCGTGCTCGACCTGGGCGGCGTCACCTTCTGCGACTCGCAGGGCCTGGGCACGCTGGTCGTGCTCAGTCGCAAGGCCAGTCATGCCCAGAGCCTGCTGGTCCTCACCAACGTGGGCGAGTTCCTGCTCCGCGTCCTCGACATCACGGGCCTCCGCAGCGCCCTGATGATCCGCAACGACGCCCCCACCACCTGACCGGCCGTCAGTCGGTGTTGCCCCAGCGGGCCTGCTCCAGCAGGTCGATCGCGCGGGCCACCGCCTCCGGGTCCGCGTCGCCGCGCAGCAGGGCGGTCGCCTCGTCCACCGCGTCGGTCAGCAGCCGCCACTGCCGGTCACGCTCCCGGACCAGGTCGGACTGCGCCGCGAGCTGCCGCGTCTTCACCCACAGCTCCACGAACACCGACACCTTGGCACGCAGCACCCACGGGTCGAACGGCTTGGTCAGGTAGTCCACCGCGCCGGCCGCGTACCCGCGCAGCGCGAGCTGAGCGTCCCGGTCGGCGGCGGTGAGGAAGATGATCGGGACGTGCCGGGTACGCTCCCGCCGCTTGATGTGGCTGGCCGTCTCGAAGCCGTCCATGTCGGGCATCTGCGCGTCGAGGAGAATCACCGCGAAGTCGTCGACGAGGAGCTGCTTCAACGCCGCCTCGCCGCTCTCCACCGCCACCGACTGCACCGGAAGCCCCTGGAGGATCGCCTCCAGGGCCATCAGGTTCTCCCGGCGGTCGTCCACCAGCAGCGCCTTCGCCATCTGGGTCACGAACTCTCCTCGCTCCGGCTGCCACTGATCCAGGACGACATGCGTTCGATCAGCTCGTCCAGGTCGACCGGCTTGGTGATGTAGTCACTACCCCCGGCCGCCAGAGCCGACTCCCGGTCACCGGGCATCGCCTTCGCGGTCAGGAAGACGATCGGCAGGTCGGCGAACCGGTGATTACGCCGGATCTGCCGCGTCGTCTCGTATCCGTCCTGGTCGGGCATCATGGCATCCATCAGCACGATGTCCACCTCGGGATGCTCGGCCAGGAGGCGGACGCCGTCCGCCCCGTTGTCCGAGTACAACACGGTCATGCCGTGCAGCTCCAATGCGCTGGTCAAGGCGAAGACGTTCCGGACGTCGTCGTCCACGATCAGCACCGTCGCACCCTCCAACTGGCGCGTGGCCGGCGCCTCCGACGCCTCCGGCAGCAGCTCCACCGGCGGCATCAGCAGCGACGACGGGAGGCCCGCCCGGGTGGGCGAGGGCGGCGCCGGCGCCACGACGGCGTCCGGGGCCAACACGTCGGGTACGAAGAGCGTGAACGTCGACCCCTGCCCGGGCGCCGACGACACGCTGATCGCACCACCCAGCAGCCGGGCCAGGTCCCGGCTGATCGACAGCCCCAGACCGGTGCCGCCGTAGCGGCGACTGGTGGTGCCGTCGGCCTGCTGGAACGCCTCGAAGATGATCGAGAGCTTGTCGTCGGAGATGCCGATGCCGGTGTCCGCAACGGTGAACGCGATCACCTGCCGGGCGTTGGTCAGCGCCGGCACGTCGAACACCGCATTACCCGGCGCCGGACCGATCTTGAGTGTCACCGCGCCGGCGTCGGTGAACTTGACCGCGTTGGAGAGCAGGTTGCGGAGGATCTGCTGCAAGCGCTGGGCGTCGGTGACGATCGCCTCCGGCAGGTCCCCGCTGACCTGGACGTCGAAGTCCAGGCCCTTCTCCTCCGCCTGGGGCGCGAACGCCTGCTCGACGTAGCCGCGGATCTCGGCGAACCGGATCTCGGTCGGCTCGACGTCCATCCGGCCCGCCTCGATCTTGGACAGGTCGAGGATGTCGTCGATCAGCGAGAGCAGGTCGGAGCCGGCGCTGTGGATCGTCCTGGCGAACTCGATCTGCTTCGGGCTGAGGTTCCGCTCCGAGTTCTCGGCGAGCAGCCGGGCCAGCAGCAGCAGGGAGTTCAGCGGCGTACGCAGCTCGTGGCTCATGTTCGCCAGGAACTCCGACTTGTACGCCGACGCCCGGGTGAGCTGCTGCGCCTTCTCCTCCAGGCCGAGCCGGGCCAGCTCGATCTCCCGGTTCTTCGTCTCGATGTTGCCCTTCTGCTCCGACAGCAGCTTCGCCTTGTCCTCCAGCTCCGCGTTGGTGCGCTGGAGTTCGGCCGACTGCTCCTGCAGCTCGTGGGCCAGCCGCTGCGACTGGGCGAGCAGTTCCTCCGTACGCCGGTTCGCCTGGATGGTGTTGACCGCGACGCCGATCGTCAGGACGAGCCGCTCGAGGAACGCCAGGTGCAGGTCGGAGAAGGCCGACACGCCGGCGAACTCGATCACGCCGAGCAGCTCGCCCTCGAAGAGCACCGGCAGCACGACCAGGTCGGCCGGCGGCGTGTCGGCGAGCCCCGAGCGCAGCGTGAGCCGGCCGTCCGGGGCCGCGCTGACCCGGATGGTGCGGCGGGAGAGCGCGGTCTGCCCCACGAGCCCCTCGCCGGGGCCGAAGGTGACGTCGTGTCCGCGCGCCACGTAGCCGTACGAGGCGGCGAGCCGCAGCCGGACGCTTCCCTCCGAGTCGTCGACGAGGAAGAACGCGCCGAGCTGGGCGTCGACCAGCGGCGTCACCTCCATCATGATCATGCGGCAGACCTCGCCGAGGTCCCGCTGACCCTGGAGCAGACCACCGATGCGGGCCAGGTTGGAGTCCAGCCAGCCCTGCTCGGCGTTCTTCTTGGTCGTCTCCCGGAGGGTGACGATCATCTGGTTGATGTTGTCCTTCAGCTCGGCGACCTCGCCCTGCGCCTCGACCGCGATCCGCTGGGTCAGGTCGCCCCGGGTCACCGAGGTGGAGACCTGCGCGATGGCGCGCAGCTGCGTGGTCAGCGTCGAGGCGAGCTGGTTGACGTTCTCGGTGAGGTCCCGCCACGTACCGGAGACGCCCTTGACCTGGGCCTGACCACCCAACTTGCCCTCGATGCCGACCTCCCGGGCCACCCGCGTGACCTCGTCGGCGAACGACGACAGCTGGTCCACCATCGTGTTCACGGTGTTCTTCAGCTCCAGGATCTCGCCCTGCGCGTCCACCGTGATCTTCTGGCCCAGGTCGCCCTTCGCCACCGCGGTGGTGACCGAGGCGATGTTGCGAACCTGCGACGTCAGGTTCGACGCCATCGAGTTCACGTTGTCGGTCAGGTCCCGCCACGTACCGGAGACGCCCTTGACCTGGGCCTGGCCACCCAACTTGCCCTCGGTGCCCACCTCACGGGCCACCCGGGTCACCTCGTCGGCGAACGACGACAGCTGGTCCACCATCGTGTTCACGGTGTTCTTCAGCTCCAGGATCTCGCCCTGCGCGTCCACCGTGATCTTCTGGCTCAGGTCACCCTTCGCCACCGCCGTCGAGACCTGGGCGATGTTGCGGACCTGCGACGTCAGGTTCGACGCCATCGAGTTCACGTTGTCGGTCAGGTCGCGCCACGTGCCGGCGACGCCACGGACCTGGGCCTGACCACCCAGCTTGCCCTCGGTGCCCACCTCACGCGCCACCCGGGTCACCTCGTCGGCGAACGAGCTGAGCTGGTCGACCATCGTGTTCACCGTCGACTTCAGCTCCAGGATCTCGCCCCGGGCGTCGACGGTGATCTTCTGGCTCAGGTCGCCCTTCGCCACCGCGGTGGTGACCGAGGCGATGTTGCGAACCTGCGACGTCAGGTTCGACGCCATCGAGTTCACGTTGTCGGTCAGGTCCCGCCACGTACCGGAGACGCCCTTGACCTGGGCCTGACCACCCAACTTGCCCTCGGTGCCCACCTCACGCGCCACCCGGGTCACCTCGTCGGCGAACGACGACAGCTGGTCCACCATCGTGTTCACGGTGTTCTTCAGCTCCAGGATCTCGCCCTGCGCGTCCACCGTGATCTTCTGGCTCAGGTCACCCTTCGCCACCGCCGTCGAGACCTGCGAGATGTTGCGGACCTGGCTGGTCAGGTTGCCGGCGAGCTGGTTGACGTTCTCGGTGAGGTCCCGCCACGTGCCGGAGACCCCGCGCACCTGGGCCTGACCACCCAGCTTGCCCTCGATGCCCACCTCACGCGCCACCCGCGTGACCTCGTCGGCGAACGAGCTGAGCTGGTCCACCATCGTGTTCACGGTGTCCTTCAGCTCCAGGATCTCGCCCTGCGCCGCGACGGTGATCTTCTGTGAGAGATCGCCGCGGGCCACCGCCGTGGAGACCTGGGCGATGTTGCGCACCTGCGACGTCAGGTTCGACGCCATCGAGTTGACGCTGTCGGTGAGGTCCTTCCAGGTGCCGGCCACGTTCGGCACCTCGGCCTGGCCGCCGAGCTTGCCCTCCGTGCCCACCTCCCGGGCCACCCGGGTCACCTGCTCGGCGAAGAGGCGCAGGGTGTCGGTCAGCGAGTTCATCGTGTCGGCCAGCTCGGCGACCTCGCCCCGCGCCCCCACGGTGATCTTCTGCGACAGGTCGCCCTTCGCCACGGCCGTCGCCACCTGGGAGATCGACCGCACCTGGCCGGTCAGGTTCGACGCCATGGTGTTCACCGAGTCGGTGAGGTCCTTCCACGTGCCGGCGACGCCCCGGACGTCGGCCTGGCCGCCGAGCTTGCCCTCGGTGCCCACCTCGCGGGCCACCCGGGTCACCTCGTCCGCGAACGACGAGAGCTGGTCGACCATCGTGTTCACCGTGCGGCCGATGCGCAGGTACTCACCGCGCAGGGGTCGGCCGTCGATCTCCAACGCCATGTGCTGCGAGAGGTCGCCCTCGGCGACCGCCACGATGACCCGGGCGATCTCCGTGGTGGGGCGACCGAGATCGTCGATGAGGGAGTTGACCGCGCGCTGCCCCTCGGCCCAGGAGCCGTCCAGGCCCTCGTCGTCGAGGCGCTCGGTGAGCCGGCCGTCCCGGCCGACGATCCGGCTGATCCTGCGCAGGTCGTGGTACTGCCGTTCCTGGAGCGAGACCACCTCGTTGAAGGCGTCCGCCACCTCACCCGCGCGGCCCGCCCGGCGGGGCAGCCGCACCTTGAGATCACCGCGGCGGACCCGCCGCAACGCCTCGGTCAGCTCGACGAGGACCGCCTCGTGGTCCGGCGCGGACGGATCCGCCACCGGCTGTTTCGCCGTGGTCATCATTCCTCGCTCACGTCGGGGCGACAGGTCGGCCATCCCATATTGTGCCTGCGACCCGGTCTACGCCAGGCCAGCGCGACGGTCAATGCGTACCGGATCGGACATCAGGCGCCATCCCGGACCGCTGACGGGCCGTGATCGGTCCGTACGGTTCGCTTGGCACCCGCAGGGGCGGCGATGGAGGATACGGGGATGTCAGCGGAGGCGGAGCCCGGCGGGCGGGACGAGCACGTCCGGCGGGTCCGGCTCCCCGCCGACCGGCGTACGCCCGCCGCCGCGCGGGCCCTCGTCCGGTCCGTGCTCGCCGAGGCGCACCTGGAGGAGCTGACCAACGAGGCGCTGCTGCTCACCACCGAGCTGTCCACCAACGCCGTCGAACACGCCCGCACCGAACTGGACGTCGAGGTGGTCGCCGACCGCCTCGGCCTCACCGTGACCGTGTCCGACTTCGCCGGCGGGCCGGTGGACGAGCTGACCGTCGGCGTCCGCAACGAGAGCAGCGACATCACCGAGATCTCGGAACGCGGGCGGGGTCTGCTGCTCGTCGACCACTTCGCCAGCCGGTGGGGCACCACGTACCTGCCCACCGGGAAGGGTGTCTGGTTCCGCCTCGACCGTCCGGCTCCGCCCGGCGCCGCGCCGGCCGGGGACGCCCCGGTCGTGCCGAACGCGGCGTCCGCCGGCGGTGACCCCCCGGCCGGCGACAGCTCCGCGCCGAGCGCCGCGGCGATGAGCCAGCTGATGCAGACCACCCCCGACCCGTACGCCGACGATCCGCTCCCCGACTTCGCGACCAGCCTGCTGGCCCGGGTCGCCGAGATGGTCGGCGCGGCCGGTGGCGTGGTCCGGCTGGACCGGGGCGACGGACAGGGCCCGCAGGTGCTGGCGCGCTACGGTCGGCAACCCCGGGCGGGCCACGAACTGCTCCGGGTGCCGCTCACCGTCCACCGCCCGTACGCCGGCGAGCTGGAGCTGGACGCGGCGCCGTCCGCGTACGCCCGGCCACTGGCGGCGCTGATGGCCGAGCGGCTCTCGCTGCACCTGGAGAACGACCGGCTGCGTCGCGCCGACGTCCGGCGGCAGGCCTGGTTGACGTTCCTCGCGGAGGCGAGCGAGCTGCTCGCCCAGTCCCTCGACGTCGAGCTGACCATGGCGCTCGTTCCGCAGCTCGTGGTGCCCCGGCTCGGGCAGTGGTGCGCGGTGCACACCACGGACGAGTGGGGCCGGTTGCGGCTGGCGGCGGCCAGCCACGCCGACGAGTCGGTGCTGCCGCAGCTGCACGCGGTGCTCCGGGAGACCGGGCCGGAGTCGATCCAGGCCCGCCTGCGCGAGGCGTCCCGCAACGGCACCCAGCTGCCGCTGGGCGCGCCGATGGAGGGTTTCGCCGTGCCGCTGATCGCCCGTGGTCAGCGGCTAGGCACCCTGGCCGTGGGCCGGCACCAGCGGCACCGCCACGACCCGGACGAGGTGGCCGTCCTGGAGGACGTGGCCCGCCGGGCGGCGCTGGCGATCGAGAACGCCCGGATCCACGCCGAGCGCCGCCGGGTCGCCCAGACCCTCCAGCAGTCCCTGCTGCCACCGGTGCTTCCGGTGGTCGAGGGGATCGGCTTCGCCGCCGAGTACGTCCCGACCGGGGACGACGCCGAGGTGGGCGGCGACTTCTACGACGTGCTGCCGCTGCCCGACGGGCGTTGGCTGGTGGTCATCGGCGACGTCTCCGGCAAGGGTGTGCAGGCCGCGGCGGTCACCGGCCTGGTCCGGGACGTGATCCGCACGCTGGTCGGCGACGGCAAGCCGCTGCCCGAGGCGCTGGCCCGGCTCAACGGGACGCTGGTGGAGCGGGGCGGCGGACGGTACTGCACGCTGGCGCTGGCGGCGGTCGGGCCGGGCGACGGCGACCAGCTCGACGTGTCACTGCACCTGGCCGGCCACGACCGCCCGGTGCTGCTGCGCTCCGCGGGCGGGGCCGACTTCGTCGGCACCGGCGGCACCGCGCTCGGCCTGCTCGACTCGATCGCCTCGCCGACGGCGGAGATCCCGCTCGACCCAGGCGACTCGCTGATCTTCTACACGGACGGGGTCACCGAACGGCGGCGCGGCCGGGAGCTGTTCGGTGTCGACCGCCTCCGGGACGCGGCCGCCCCGCTCGCCGCGTACTCCGCCGACGTGGTGGCCGCCCGCCTGCGCTCGACCGCGATCGGATTCTCCCCCGAGCCGCCCCGCGACGACATCGCCATCCTGGTCCTCCGCAACGACGCCGGCTGACCGCCCCGGCCGGGCCGGGACGGCCGGCCAGCGGGGCCTGCGCGGGAGGTCCGGAACGGGTCAAAGGCCGCCGGGGAGGCGGCCGGGCGCGAGCCGGTGGTGCGGGTCGAGGTGTTCCTTGGCGGCGCGGAGCCGGGCCAGCCCGGCCAGCTCACCCCACAGGTCGACCGCCCGTCGCACCGGCTCCGGGGCCGAGACCACCACACACCGCCCCTGCCGCGCGAGCAGGACCCCCCGCACGGCGGCGAGGATCGACGCCACCCGCTCGGCGGGCATCGCACCGGGCAGGGCCGCGTGCACGACGCCGAGCCCGGCGGAGCCACGGACCGGGACGGGCGCGCCGGCGGCGTCGCGCAGCGCGTACACGGCCGCGTGCAGGTCGCTGATCGGGACCTCCAGCCGGAGCGCCGTGTCGCCCGGGCCGAACGGGTAACGCCGCCACCACTCCGGCGCGGAGTGGCTGGCCGTGGCGCCGGGGCCGAGCAGCGACACCATCCGGTCGGCGCGCTCGGCCACGTCGGCGGGCCCACCCTCCAGGAGGACGACCAGGGTGCCGGCCCGGGCCGGGCCGGTGGTGGTGCGTCCCGTCATCGACGGGTGGCGCGCCATCGACTCGGCCCGGCCCCCCTGCCTCGGCCGGGGTCCCGCGCCGGCCGGGAGGTCCAACTCGACCGCCGCCGGATCGAGGCGGGCGGCGAGCACCGTACGCACGAGGTCGTGCACCTCCAGCGGTGTCCACACCGGACGGGTGACCCAGATCCGGCTCGCCGGCACGGCGTGCACCCGGAGGGTGGCGGAGACCAGCACGCCGAGGGCGCCCTGCGAGCCGCAGAGCAGGCGGGCCAGCTCCAGCCCCTCGGCGCCGCCACCGGCACCGACCAGCTCGCCGTCGGCGTCCAGATAGCGCAGGGACACGAGCTGGTCGCACGCGGTGCCGTGGCGGTGCCGCAGGGGACCGGCCTCGCCGGCGGCCAGGACCCCGCCGAGGGTGGCGCCGTTGGACGGCGCGTCCAGGGCGAGCCGCTGGCCGGTGCGCTCCAGGGTGGCCTGCACGGCCCGCAACGGGGTGCCGGCGCCGATCTCGGCGCTCGCGGCGCCGACCGGCTCGTGCCCGATGCCGGCGAGCCGGCCGGTGTCGAGCATGATGTCGACCCGCTCGGGGGCGGCCCCCCAGTCGATCTTCGTGCCGGCTCCGCGCGGAACCACGGTCAGGTCGTGCCGGGCCGCCAGCCGGAGCACCTCGGCGGCGGCGCGCGGCCCGCCCGGGACGGCGACCCAGCGGGCCGGGCGGCCGGCCACCTCATCCGCCGCGCCGGCGAGGCGGGCGAAGGGCGGCCCGCAGATCTCCGCCAGCCTCCGGGTGATGTCGAGGGCGCCGGGCCGATCGGTGGAACTCGCTGCTGCCGCCATGCCGGTCATCGTACACATGTTCGAAAGTTGCGGAAGGCATGTCGCACGAAGGGGTGACCGGGCGTCCGGCCGGTAACGTGACGGCGTGACCACCGAGACTTCCGACAACTCCGGCTCGGCGCGTCTGTCGCCCCGCCGCGACCTGGAGCCGTCGCCCGCGCCCGTCGCCAAGCAGGTGCCGACCGACCGCACCCACCACGGCGACACCGTCGTCGACGAGTACGCCTGGCTGGCCGTCAAGGACGACCCGGAGACGATCGCCCACCTGACCGCCGAGAACGCGTACACCGAGAAGCGGACCGCCCACCTCGCCGACCTGCGCGGGCAACTGTTCGAGGAGACCCGCCGGCGCACCCAGGAGACCGACCTGTCGGTGCCCGCCCGCAAGGGCGGGTACTGGTACTACACCCGCACGGTCGAGGGCCAGCAGTACGGCGTCCACTGCCGACGGGCCGTCCGCGACGACGAGACGGACCCGCCGATCAGTCTCGACGGCGCGCCCCTGAACGGCGAGGAGGTACTGCTCGACGGCAACCTGCTCGCCGAGGGGCACGACTTCTTCGCGCTCGGGGCGTTCGACGTCAGCCCGGACGGGCGCTGGCTGGCCTACTCGACGGACTTCTCCGGAGACGAACGCTTCACGCTGCGGGTCAAGGACCTGACGACCGGGGAACTGCTTCCCGACGAGGTGCCGGACACGTTCTACGGTACCGCCTGGTCCGCCGACGCCTCGGTGCTGTTCTACGTGACCGTCGACGACGCGTGGCGCCCGAACCGGGTGTGGCGGCACACGCTGGGCACCCCGTCGAGCGAGGACGCGGTGGTCCACCAGGAGGACGACGAGCGGTTCTGGGTGGGCGTCGAGCTGACCCGCTCGGAGAAGTTCGTCGTCATCGACATCCACAGCAAGGTGACCAGCGAGGTGCTGGTCATCCCCGCCGGCAACCCGACCGGCACGCCGGCCTCGGTGGCGCCCCGGCGGCAGGGTGTGGAGTACACGGTCGAGCACCACGGGCACCGGTTCCTGATCCTGCACAACGACGGCGCCGAGGACTTCGCGCTCGCGTACACCTCGGCGGACGCCCCCGGCGACTGGGTGCCGCTGATCGAGCACTCCCCGGGCACCCGGCTGGAGGCGGTCGACGCGTTCGAGAACCACCTGGTCGTCACGCTGCGCACCAACGGGCTCACCGGATTGCGCGTGCTGCCGATCGGCGGCGGCGACCCGCACGACATCGAGTTCCCCGAGCCGCTGTACAGCGTCGGGCTGGGCAGCAACCCGGAGTACCGCACCCGGCAGGTCCGGCTGGGCTACACCTCACTGGTCACCCCCGACTCGGTGTACGACTACGACCTGGTGACCCGACAGATGACGCTGCGCCGGCAGAAGCCGGTGCTGCCGGGCCCGGACGGGCGGCCGTACGACGCGACGGCCTACGAGCAGCACCGCGACTGGGCGCTCGCCGACGACGGCACCCGGGTGCCCATCTCGCTGGTCTGCCGGGCCGGCACCCCCCGGGACGGCTCCGCGCCGTGCCTCATCTACGGGTACGGCTCGTACGAGGCCAGCATGGACCCCTGGTTCTCGGTGGCCCGACTGTCCCTGCTCGACCGTGGCGTGGTCTTCGCCGTCGCGCACATCCGGGGCGGCGGCGAGCTGGGCCGGCGCTGGTACGACCAGGGCAAGCTGCTCGCCAAGAAGAACACCTTCACCGACTTCGTGGCCTGCGCCCGGCACCTGGTCAAGGCCGGCTGGACGGCCGGCGACCGGCTGGTCGCCCGGGGCGCCTCGGCCGGTGGCCTGCTGATGGGCGCCGTGGCCAACCTCGCCCCGGACGCGTTCGCCGGGATCGTCGCGCAGGTGCCCTTCGTGGACGCGCTCACCTCGATCCTCGACCCGTCGCTGCCGCTGACCGTCACCGAGTGGGAGGAGTGGGGCAACCCGCTCGACGACCCCGAGGTGTACGCGTACATGAAGTCCTACACGCCGTACGAGAACGTGCGGGCCGTGGACTACCCGGCGATCCTCGCGGTGACCAGCCTCAACGACACGCGGGTGCTCTACCACGAGCCGGCGAAGTGGATCGCCCGGCTGCGGGCGACCGCCCCGCAGGGCGACTACCTGCTCAAGACCGAGATGGGTGCCGGTCACGGGGGTCCGAGCGGCCGGTACGACGCCTGGCGCGAGGAGGCGTTCGTCAACGCCTGGATCCTCGACCGGCTCGGCCGCGCCTGAGGTGCAAGGAAGGGCCCCTTGTTAACGCCTGGCGTTGTACAGGGGGCCCTTCCTAACACCCGAGCACGGACGCCAGCACCGCCGGATCGACGTTGCCGCCGGTCACCACGGCGACCGTACGTCCGCCCGGCAGCTCGGAGGCGTGGAACAGCCGTGCCGCGACCGCCACCGCCGCGCTCGGCTCCACCACCAGCCGGGCGTCCCGGACGAGCCGGCCCATCGCCGCCCGGATCTCCTCCTCGGTGACGGTGACGATGCCGTCGAGGCGGGCCCGCAGGTGGGCGAGGATCAGCGTGGACGGCGGTAGGCGCAGCCCGTCGGCCATCGTCCGGTAGGTGCGCTCCTCTCCCCAGACCACCACCGAGCCGGCCGCCAGCGAGTCGCGGGTGTCGGCGGCCAGGTCCGGCTCGACGCCGATCACGGTCGCTGCCGGACGCAACGCCGTCACCGCCGTCGCGATGCCCGACGAGAGCCCGCCCCCGCCGATCGGCACCAGCACCACGTCGACGTCGGGCAGGTCCTCGACGATCTCCAGGCCGATCGTGCCCTGCCCGGCGATGATCCGCCGGTCGTCGAACGGCGGCACCAGCACCGCCCCGGTCTCCGCCGCGATCCCCTCCGCCTCCGGCCCTCGACGTGGCGGCGGCACCGTGATCACCTCGACGCCCAGCGCCCGGATCCGGTCGACCTTCACCGCCGGGGCACCCTCCGGGACGACGATCCGGCAGGGTACGTCCGCGGTGCGGGCCGCGTACGCCAGAGCCAGGCCGTGGTTGCCGGACGAGTGCGTGACGACGCCGCGCGCCCGCTCGGCGGCGGTCAGTCGGGCGACGGCGTGCGTCGCGCCCCGCAGCTTGAACGACCCCACCGGTTGCAGGCTCTCCGGTTTCAACCACAGGTCCGCGTCCCACCAGGTCCGCAGCAAGGGGGTACGCAGGACCACGCCCGCGATGTCCGCGGCGGCGACCTGGACGTCGTCGAGAGACACCAGCTCCATCGCCCCATCCTGCCCGGTGCGCGGAACCGTAGACTTCCGGCGTGAGCACGGGGGACGACGGGCCGGCGGACGACGTACCCCGGTCGAGCCTGCGGGCGGCGGCGCGGGACCGGCGGGTCTGGGCCATCCTCGCGGTGGTCGCCGCCCTGCTGGTCTGCTGCTGCTCCGGTGCTGTCGGCACGCTGCTCGCGCTCTCGGCCGGCCTGTTCAGCGGTGGGTGAGCCGCCGTGCAGGATCGGCGGTGTCAAGAGGGGGCCCTTCCTCTACCGGAGGCGTTAACAAGGGACCCCTCCTTACACGCGCAGGAGCGCGGCGGCGTCGCCGGTACGGACCATGCGCTGCCAGCGCAGCCGGTTCCCGATCAGCGCGGTGACCACCGACTGCACCACGACCAGATACATCACCTGCCGGTAGACGACCTGCTGGAACGGCAGGCTCCACAGCGGCCCGAGGCGTTCCCGGTCCAACCGCAGGGCGTACCCGGCGGTCGCCGCCTGGAGCAGGAGCAGCCCGGCCCAGGCCAGCACGAGCGTCGTCCACGGCAGGAACAGCAGCCCGTAGATCGCGTAGACGTCCACGGCCGGCGCGGCCAGCGGCAGCACGATCTGGAACACGGTCAGGTACGGCAGGCCACGCCGGCCCAGCCGGCCGCCGGCACCCGACTCGCGCAGGGCGTGCCGGTGCTTCCACATCGCCTGCATCGTGCCGTAGCACCAGCGGTAGCGCTGGCGCCACAGTTGGCGCAGCGTCGACGGCGCCTCGGTCCAGGCGATGGCCGCCTCCTCGTAGACGACCCGCCAGCCGGCCCGGAGCACCTTCATGGTCAGGTCGGTGTCCTCGGCGAGCGTGTCGGCGGGGACGCCACCCACGGCGAGCAGCACCTCACGGCGGAACGCGCCGATCGCGCCCGGGATCGTCGGCATGCACTCCAGCACGTCGTACATCCGGCGGTCGAGGTTGAAGCCGATCACGTACTCCAGGTGCTGCCAGCGCCCGAGCAGCCGCCGCCGGTTGGCGACCTTCGTGTTGCCGGAGATCGCCCCGACCGTCGGGTCGGCGAAGCCCTGCACCAGCCGGTACACGGTGTCCGGCTGGAACACGGTGTCCCCGTCGACGAGGACCAGCAGGTTCGCCCGGGCGGCCCGGATGCCGGTGTTCAGCGCGGCCGGCTTGCCGGCGTTGGCCTGCCGGACCACCCGGACGCCGCGCAGCCGCATCCGTTCGACGATCTCGGCGGTGCCGTCACTGGACCCGTCGTCCACGACGATCACCTCCAGCGCCGGGTACGCGCTGGCGACCAGGGAGCGCACCGTCGCCGCGATGTTCGCCGCCTCGTTGTACGCGGGCACGATCACCGAGACCGGCTCGGTGACCGCGTACCGGCCGCGGGCCGGCCGGCGGACCCGCCGTACGTGGCGCTGCGCGCAGACCACCTGGACGGCGAGCCGGGCCAGTCCGAGCACCAACGCGACGGCGAGCAGCGCCTCCATCGCGCCGGCCGCCCAGCGGGCACCGGTCTGTGTCCACCGCAGCGCCGTACCGCTCACCCGGTTGTCGAGGCTCGTCGGCACCATCGAGGCGGGCGCCTCGATGCCGTCGGAGACGGTGGTGAACCGGTAGCCCTGTTTCGTGAGGTCGGGCAGCAGCCGTTCCAGTGCGGCGACGGTCTCCGACCGGTCCCCGCCGCCGTCGTGCATCAGGACGACCGCGCCGCGGCCCCGCTGCGGCGTCGCCGCCTCGATGATCGCCGGGACTCCCGGGCGCTGCCAGTCCTTGGTGTCCCGGTCGGCGAGGACCGCGACGTGGCCGGTGCCGGCGGCGGCGAGCAGCGCGTCGTACTCCGGGCCGGTCAGCTCCCCGGGCCCGGAGGAGAACGGCGGGCGCAGCAGGGTGACCTCGCGACCGGTCGCGCCGGCGATCGCCTTGCGGGTGAGGGAGAGTTCCAGGTCGCGGCGCCAGGTCGACGCGGCGCCCAGGTGCGCGTGGGTGAAGGTGTGCGAGCCGATCTCGTGCCCTTCGGCGAGCATCCGCCGGACGAGATCGGGGTGCTCGTTGACCCGGGCGCCGACCACGAAGAAGGTCGCCTTCGCGTCGTGCCGGCGCAGCACGTCCAGCACCTGCGGCGTCCAGCGCGGATCGGGCCCGTCGTCGAAGGTCAGCGCGACGGTACGGTCCGGCATCGCGCGGGTCACCGGCTCGTCCCGATCCAACCGCAGCACCGGCCCGCCGGTCGTCACCTCCTTCGGGACACCCGGCGCGGCGACGTCGTGGCCGTCACCTGCCGGCCCGGACCCACCGGCCAGGCCGGTGACCAACGCGTTGAGGGTGAGTGCCGCGAGCAGCAGCAGCACACCGAGCAGGAGCAGGAACCAGTGCGCCCGCGGGTCCCGGCGGGCAATGTGCCGGGCCACCTGTCAGCTCGGCTTGCCCGGCGAGCGGCTCGGCTTCGCGGTGGGTCGCGGCCCGTTGCCCTGGCCCTGTCCCGGCTGGTCTGCTGGGGTCGGCCGGGCGGCGGGGGTGGCACTGGTCGCCGGCGTGGCCGGTGCGGTGCTGCGAGTGGCCGTCGGGCGCGGCACGGTGGTGCTGGTCGCCGGCTCCGGGCGGGGCGCCGCCGACGAGGCGCCGCCCAGTTCGTCGCGGCCGTCCAGCTCGGCCTCGACCGGGGCGCGGTCGTCGGACCAGCCGGGCACCGTGACCGACGAGTCGACGAAGAGACCGGCCAGGATCAGGGCGAGGCTCGTGAGCAGGCCGAGACCCATCGCGGTACCGGCGATCACGGTGAGCCGGCGCCGCCGGCCCGTCCGGTCGACGAACACCGGCGGCGGTCCGCCCGGCTGGTTGTGCATCTGCAGTTCTCCCGCTGCCACGGGCGCCGATTCCCCGGCGCCGGGCCCGCCGGCCGGGCCTCCGGTGGCAACAGCGTGTGCCCGGAACGGCGCGTTACACGCGGTCAGGTCGTCCGCAGCTCCTCCACCACCGTGCTGGTGCGCAGGAGGAGGACGCCGGCCGCGACCGTCATCAGCACCGCGGCCAGGGCGCCGCCGCCGAGCGCCGCGAGCTGCTCCAGCGGTACGGCGGGCGGCACGGTCACCTCCGGCACCCACTCGGTACGGGTGTACGCCGCCCGGGTGGCGGGATCGTCGCACGGCGGCCCGGCGTCGCAGACCGTCTGCTCGTAACCGCCGCCGGACGGAGTGCCGAACAGGCCACGGGCGAGCAGCAGCCCGACGGTGAGTGCGACGGCGATCGCGGGCACGGCCGGTGCGAGCGCCTGCCAACCGATGGCCCGGCCCAGCGTCGAGCGCGGCACCCCGGTGGCGACCAGCGCCGCGTACGCCCGGCGTCGGGCGGTGACACCCTCGACGACGGCCACCACCAGCCCACCGGCGGCGATCAGCATCGCCACGGCGACAGTCAGGTCCACCAGGTCCATCGTGTCGAGGTAGAAGGGGTCGTCCCGCATACCGCCGCCGACCCGACGGGTGAGGACGAGCGCGGCCTCGAAGTGCGCTCGCAGCCCGGCGGCCCCGGCGCCGAGGAGCACCGCCGCCAGCAGCGCGGCGAAGGTGCGGCTGCCGGCCCACGGGTCGGCGGTGAGGCGACGGGCGGCCAGCAGCGTGGCCGGGCGGCGCGCCCACCGGTGCAGGATCCGGCCGACCGTGTACGAGATCCAGCCGGCTCCGGTCACCACGCCGATCATCGCGGCCAGTCCACCGGTGACCAGCAGGCCCGGCAGCAGCCAGTCCGGCGGTTCGCTCGACCGCCGGTCGTACCAGAGGCCCAGCGGCCGGATCGCGCTGAACGCCGCGAGCCCGGCCAGGATCAGCAGGCCGGGCCACGGTCGCGGTCCCCGGGCCCGTACCCGGCGCACCACCCCGAACGGCGTGGTGGTGACCCGGCGCAGCATCAGTGCGGTGGCCAGGGCCGCGACCACCGGAAGCCCGAGCACGACGGCGGCCACGGCGCCGGCCGGGGGCAGTACGTCGGTGGGCAGGGCGAGTTGGCCCCGCCCGTCGGGCCGGTGCAGCAACTCCCGGCCGCCCAGGTACACCGCGAGCCCCACCACGGTGCCGAGAAGGCTGGCCAGGCCGGTCTCCAGCACCGCGAGGCCGGTCACCTGGCCCGGCGTGGCACCGGCCAACCGGACGGCGGCGAGCCGCCGGTCCCGGGCCGGCGCACCGAGTCGGGCGCACTGGCCGGCCAGCGCCAGCACCGGGATCGTGAGCAGCAGCAGCGCGAACGCCGTACCGCCGCGCAGGCCGGGTTCCCGGAGCAGCGCGTTGCTGTACTGCTCGGACCAGTTGTTGCTGACCTGCTCGGACCAGTCGGTGCCCGGCCCGGTCGACCTGTGCGACGGGGTCGGGATGGCGAGGACGGTCAACGCGGCCAGCCCGGCGAGGGTGGCCAGCAGGGCGCTGAGCGCGGTCAGCGCCACCCGCGCCGCGTCGGTGCGGGTGCCCGCGAGGGCCAGACGCAGCGCGGCGCCCGGCCTCACCGCCGCTCCCCGAGCAGCGGCGCGTCGAGGCCCAGGCCGGTGTGGTCCACGAGGCCGTCGCGGAGAACGATCTCCCGGTCGGCGTACGCGGCGACGCGCGGCTCGTGCGTCACCAGCACGACCGCGGTGCCCTGCTCGCGGGCGAGCCGCACGAGCTGCGTCAGCACCTGCTCGCCGGTGAGCGTGTCCAGCGCCCCCGTCGGCTCGTCGGCGAAGAGCACCCGGGGCTCGGTGACCAGGGCGCGGGCGGTGGCGCAGCGCTGCTGCTGGCCGCCCGACATCTCGCCCGGCCGGGTGTCGGCGAGTTCCGCCACCCCGAGGCGCTCCAGCCAGGTCAGCGCCGCCGTCCGCGCCTCTCGCCGCCCCGTGCCGGCGAGGAGCAGGGGCAGGGCGACGTTCTCCGCCGCGGTCAACTCGGCGACGAGCTGACCGAACTGGAACAGCACGCCGAACTCGGTCCGCCGCAGCCGGGACCGGGCCGCCTCGGACCAGGTGTCGATTCGGTGGCCGCGCCATGTCACCTCGCCCACGTCCGGGCGCAGGATGCCGGCCAGGCAGTGCAGCAACGTCGACTTCCCGCCGCCGCTCGGCCCCGTCACCGCGACGATCTCCCCCTCCGCGAGGTCGACCGTGACCCCGCGCAGCGCGGGTGTGGGCCCGTACGCCTTGACCACACCGCGAGCCTGAAGTTGCGTCACGAGTGCACCTCCCGGTGCCAGTCGGCGACCCGGTCCAGGGTGGTGTGCAACCACCGCAGGTCGGCGTCGAGGTGGGCGATGGCGAAGTCGAGGGCGACGACGTCGTCGAGGGTGGCGGTGGGCGCCGACTTGGCGGCGGTCAGCTCGCGCAGCCGATCGGTGTGGGCCCGCCGCTGGGCGATCAGCCACGCCCGGGCCCGGTCCACGTCGGCCACCAGCAGCGCCACGGTGACCTTCGCGAAGAGCGTGCTGGCCACGTACGGCATCGGTGGCTCGACCTCACCGAGCCAGCGGTCCAGCGCGGCGCGACCCGCACCGGTGAGCGCGTACGTCGTGCGGTCCGGACCGCCGTCGCGTTCCTGCCCGGCGGCCGTGACCAGGCCGTCGCGCTGCAGCCGGCCGAGGGTGGCGTAGACCTGGCCGAAGCCCAGCGGCCGGGCGCGGGGCAACCGCTCGTCGTGGGCGCGTTTCAGCTCGTAACCGTGCCTGGTGCCGGTGGCGAGCAGCCCGAGGAGGACGTGCGGTGTGGACACGTCCGTCACTATTCATCGAGTGAATAGCTAATGTCAACGGTCCCGGCGACGCGCGGCGCGCCGCCGGAACCGGCGAAGGTCAGCGGGCGGTGCCCGTCCAGGCGGGATCGCGGCCGGTGGCGGCGAGGAGCCGGTGCGCGTCGGGCACGCCGGGCGCGGTGGACACGGCCTCCGCGAAGACGCCCATCTTCCGGGGTAGCGGGCCGAGCTGCTCGACCAGCTCGTGCAGGGCACCCACCGCCTCGGGCGCCGGCTCGTACGGCTGGCCCGTCGCGACGGCCAGGTCCCACCCGTGCACGGTCAGGTCCAGCAGCACCATGCCGCCGACCGTCTCCTGCGGCAGCCCCATGCCCGGCGACACACCCGACACGCTGGCCGGGTCGGACCAGGCGTCGATCAACCGTCGCGTCTCGGTCTCGAACCGGTTTCGCCATCCGTCGCTGAGGTGGTCGGGCTTGTCGGCCCACGTGGCGGGGCGCCTGGCCGCCAGCTCCTGGAAGTTCACCACCACCTCGAAGAGGTGGTTCAGCAGGTCGCGCACCGTGAACTCCGCGCACGGCGTGGACAGGTCGAGCTGGTCGTCGGCGATGCCGCGCACCACGGCGACGGTTCGGGGGGTGGCGGCCGCCAGGAGGTCGCTAGTGTGTGTGGCCATAGGGCCAGCGTATGAAGGTGGTCTTGAAGAAATGCGACAGCGGCCGCGCGGGGACGACCGGGGCATCCTCGACCCGGCGCGGCTGCGCCGGGCGGTCGGCTTCCGCCGACGTCTGCCCGCCCCGGTGCTGCGTCGCTGGGTGGAGCACTACTGGCTCATCGACTGGGACCTGACCGAGCCGTTCGCCCAGCAGATCGTGCCGCATCCCGCCGTGAACGTGGTGTTCCGCCGCGACGGCGACGGCCCGGAGACCGGCGAGGTCGCCGGGGTGGGGCGGGAACTCTTCACGGTCACCCTCGTCGGCAGCGGGCGGGTCAGCGGGGTGCAGTTCCGGCCCGGCGGCTTCCATCCGTTCTGGCGCGGATCCGTGGCCGAGCTGACCGGCGGTCGCTGGCCGTTTCCCACGCTGGCCGACCGCTGGCCGCCGGCAGCCGCCCTGGTGAGCGCCGGCGCCGGCCCGTCCCACGCCGGCCGCTGCGGGGGTACGGACGCCGAGCGCTGCCGCACGCTGGACGCTCTGCTCACCGGCTGGGCGCCCGAGCCGGACCCGGTCAACGACGAGGTGATCGACCTGGTGGAATCGATCCGCGGCGACCGTACGGTGGTCCGGGTCGACGACGTCGCCCGCCGCCACGGCACCTCGGTCCGCCGCCTGCAACGGCTGTTCCTGGCGCACGTGGGCGTCGGCCCGAAGTGGGTGATCCGCCGCTACCGCCTCCAGGAGGCCATCGAGCAGGCGGCCGGCGGCCCTCTCGACTGGGCGCGTCTCGCCGCCGACCTCGGCTACAGCGACCAGTCCCACCTGGTCCGCGAGTTCAGCGCGGTCACCGGCCGCACCCCGGCCGGGTACGCCCGCTCGCTCACCTGACCCGACCGCACGTCCCACCGTGGACGTCGCGGGACCACCATTTGCCGCTGACGCTCTTCCGTTCCGGACGATCGTCCCCGACGACCTGGTGGAGGTTACTCTCGGTCACGCCTCGCCGCACCACTCGGCAGGCCCTGGTGTCCTTTGCTCTGCTTCAACGGACGCATTGGTAACGGAGGGCAAGCACGGCAGGTGCCACTCCTTCACGCGCTGGGGCCTGCGCCCCAGCTCAACCGACTCGTGCGTATGTGTAAGCAGAGCAAAGGAGCGCGGCGTCATCCGCGGGCGTGGAACACATGTCACCCACAGTGACACCGACCGGACGTGACCTTCAGTGGCGGCCGGCGACGCCGAGCCTCTGCGGCGAGCGCCCTGGCCGGTGACAGCCGGGCGACGGGCGGCGCGGGTCAGCGGCGGCGGAGGGCCACCACGGCCACGTCGTCGTGGATCTCGGGCGGGGCCAACTCCACGAGCAGCCGCGCGCAGAAGTGGTCCAGGTCGTCGTCGATCCGGGTGGCGGCGGCCGCCAGGGCGCTCAGCCCGTCGTCGATGGTGGCGTCCCGCCGCTCGATGAGGCCGTCGGTGTAGAAGACCAGGGTGGCGCCGTGCGGCAGCACGAACTCCAGGTCCGCGGGCCGCTGGGCGCGGACCCCGAGCAGCGGGGCGCTCTGCTGCACGAACTCCACCCGGCCGTCCGCGTGGAGCAGCGGCGGCAGATGGCCGGCGGTGGCCATGCGGATGTGGCCGGTGCCGGGGTGCAGCAGCAGGACGCAGATCGTCGCCAGCTCCGCCGGGAGCAGCGTCCGCATCAGCTCGTTCACCCGGTGCAGGATCTCGCCGGGCTGGTGCCCCTCGACCGCGTACGCGCGTACGGCATGTCGCAGCTCGGCCATCACGGTCGCCGCGTGCAGCGAGTGCCCGGCCACGTCCCCGATGGCGAGCAGCAGGTGGCCGTCGAGCATCACCAGCTCGTAGAAGTCCCCACCCACCTCGGTCTGGGCGCTCGCCGGCTCGTAGCGGACGGCCAGGTCGAGCCCGGCGATCTCCGGGATCCGGCGGGGCAGCAGGCTGCGCTGCAGGGTGACGGCGATGCGGTGCTCCTCGTCGAAGGAGCGCTGCGCCTCCACCGCCGCCGCGACGGCCTGGGCGAGCTGCACCAGCACCGGCGTACGGGCGGTCTGCGTGGCGGTCGGCACCACCACGTACAGCGGGGCCCGGTCCTCGCGCAGCCGAGCGGCGGCCACCGTCACCGTGTCGCCGGCCGGCCAGTCGACCAGTCCCCACCGGGCCGGGTCGTCCACGCGGACGGTGGCTCCGGTCGGTATGCCCGAGTCGTCGACGACCCACGGCACGATGCCCGCCCCGGCGCTCGGCCCCGCGGCGACGCCGGCCAGGCAGTCGCCGTCGAAGGTCTCGGCGATCACGGCGGCCGGGCACCGGAAGATCTGCGCGGCACCGGCGGCCGCCTCCTCCAGCAGCCGGGCGAAGTTCGGTGCGGCGTGCACCGCGACCGTGGTGTCGGCGAGCCCGAGCAGCCGTTCGGCGAGCAGTTCCGCCCGATGCCGGGCCTGGTAGTAACGCAAAACGGCATGTGCGGTGGCGACCAGTTCGTCCGGCTCGATCGGCTCGGCCAGGTACGCGTCCGCGCCCCGGGTGAGCCCCTGCGCCCGGTCCACCACGTCCACGGCGTGAGCCGACACGTGGATCACCGGTATGGCCGGATGGTCCGCCTTGATTCGCTCGCATACCTCGAACCCGCTGAGGTCGGGCAGGCGGACGTCGAGCACCACCAGGTCGATCCGGTCCACTTCGACCCGCGCCAGCGCCTCCCCACCGGTCTCCGCCTCCAGCACCGTGAAGCCGGCCCGGGAGAGCCAGCTCACCAGCAGGTACCGCTTGGTGCGACTGTCGTCAACCACCAGGACGGTCGCGGGACCGCCGTCCACGGTCAGACTCCGCCCACGGGCAGGGAGACGGTGAAGGTGCTGCCCACGCCGGGCGTGCTGGTCACCTCCAGCTCGCCGCCGAGCAGCGTGACCAGGCGCCGCGCGTACGGCAGGCCGAGGCCGGTGCCACCGACCCGGGTGGCGCCGGGGACCTGGTAGAACTCCTCGAAGATCCGGTCGTGCAGCTCCGGGGCGATACCCAGGCCGGTGTCCGACACCTGGAGCAGCCAGCGGTCGTCGGCGCGCCGGGCGCGCAGCCGCACCTCGCCGCGCTCGGTGAACTTGAGCCCGTTGTGCAGCAGGTTGCGCAGCACCTGAGCGAGCAGCACCGCGTCGGAACGCAGGGTGGCCGGGGCGGGAGGCTCCTCCACCACGAGCTCGACTCCCGGGCGGGTGGCGAGCGCCCGCAACGTGCCGCGCAGTTGACCGAAGATCGGCCGCAGGTCCACCTCCGCCCAGTCCGGCTCGATCCGCCCGGACTCGGCCTTGGCCAGGTCCAGCAGCTCGTTGACCAGAGCCAGCAGGTCGGCCGCGGACGAGCGGATCAGCCCGACCTGCCGGGCCTGCTCGGCGGTCAGCGGGTCGGAGGCGGAGTCGGCCAGCAGCCGGGCGAGCCCGATGATCGCGGTGACCGGCGCCCGCAGCTCGTGGCTGACGTTGGCGAGGAACCGGCTCTTCGACTCGCTCGCCGCGCGCAGCTGGGCCGACTTCTCGTCCAGTTCACCGTAGAGGGCCACCACGCCCCGGTTGGTCTCCTCCAGCTCCTCCGTGAGCTGGTTGTAGAGCGCCATCACCCCGCGGTTGGTCTCAGCCAGTTCCTCGTTGAGCACAGCGAGCTCGTCGCGCTGCGTGCGTACCTCGTCGAGCGCGGCGATGAGCTGCTCGTTCTGCGCGGCCAACTCGTCCAGGGCACTGCCGGGCGCGCTGACCGCGAGTGCGGCGCGCAGCTCGGCGAGGCGCTCGGGGGTCAGCGCCGCGGCGGCGACGGGGACACGTCGGGACATCCTCACGACCGTATCCCCCTCCCGGGCCACCACGTCCAGCGTGTCCACCAGACGCGCCACGGTGCCCGACTGCGGCTCGTACCGGCCACCGGGGAGCCGCCCGACCGGGGCGAGGTCGATCCTGAGGTGGTGCACACCGTCAACGGCGTCGGGAACAGCGGAGAACGTCACGTCCGCCCCGCCGACGGCCCGCAGCAGGTCACGGGCAACCTCGCTGAGCGCGGTGGCGACGCGTACCTGGTCCTGGTGCTCCAGGCCGACGGCCGCCGCGACCTCCCGGCCCCGCTGCCGGACGACGAAGATGTCGTGCTCGACGCGCAGCCCCATCTGCAGCAGCGGCGCGGTCACGGCTCCCCCCGGGCAACCAGGACGCACGCGTCGTCGCGGCGGATGCCGGCGTCCCGCAGAACGGTCGCGGCCACCACGAGGGGCGACCGCCCGGCGAGACCCGGGTAGTCGTCGAGCTGCCAGCGATCCACCACCCCGTCACTGTGCATCACGAGCAGCGAATCGGGTGGGAAGGGGTACTCGTACTCGCGGACCATCGGGCGCTGGTGCCCGACGATGCCGGGCAGGGACACGAGACCGCGCCGCCGTCCGTCCGCCGTGACGATCACGCCGGCGATGTTCCCCACGCCGGCGTACCGGAGCATGCCGGTGGTGGGATCGGGTTCGGCGACCGCGAGCGCGGCACCCCGGGTGTGTGTGATGGACCGGTGGAGGTGCTGGACGACCGCGGTGGGCGACGCGGCGGGAGCCCGGTGGAACGCGTCGATCGCGGCTCCGGTGGCCGCGGCCGCGAGCGGCCCGTGCCCCAGGCCGTCACAGGTGAGCAGCTGACGCCGGCCCTCGACGATCCGCCAGGCGTACCCGTCGCCGCTGACCGACTCCCCGGTGAGGGGACGGGTGAGCGCACCGACCCACCGAGGCCCGGGCCGGGCCTCCGGCGGCCACACCTGCACGGCGAGCACGGTGCCGCGGCCCGGCCGGGAGTACGCGTCGAACCAGGTCGCCTGCCGGGCGATCGCGCCGAGGCCGATGCCGAGCGTGCCGGTGGTGGAGTGGCCGTCCCGGGAGGAGACGGTAAGGTCGGCCATGCCCGGGCCGGTGTCCACGGCGACCAGCTCCACGCCGGCCTCTCGCTCGGCCCGGACCGGCCGGAGCAGCAGCATCCCCCCGTCCGCGTGCTTGACCAGGTTGCTGGTCAGCTCGGCGGCGACGATGGCGAGGTCGGCGGTGCGGGCCGGGCTGAGGCCCAGCTCGGTGCCGAGCCGCTCGGCCGCCCGCCGTACGGCGCTGGCGGTGCTGCCGGCCTCGACCCGGAACCAGTCGCCGCGGTCGGAGACCGCGTCGCCGGTCATCGGGACCACTTGATGACCGTGACCGTGGTGCCCTCGCCCGGGCCGGTGCGGATGTCGAACTCGTCCACCAGCCGGCGGGCGCCGCTCAGGCCGAGACCGAGCCCGCCGCCCGTGGTGTAGCCGTCGGTGAGGGCCAGGTCGAGGTCGGCGATGCCGGGGCCGGTGTCGGCGAAGACGATCCGGACACCGCGCCGCCTGCCGTTGTCGACGGTGGCCACCTCGACCGTGCCGCCGCCGCCGTAGACGAGGGTGTTGCGGGCCAGTTCGCTCGCCGCGGTGACCACCTTCGTCTGGTCGACCAGGGAGAGCTTGACCGCGACCGCGACCGTCCGCACCAACTGGCGGACCCGGACGACGTCCTCGTCGCTGTGGATCGCCTGCGCCTGCGGCTGGCCCAGCTCCAGGCCCGTCGTCACGGCGAGGCCGTCGTCTCGGAGTCCGGTTCGTCGTCGAGGTCCTCGGCGTAATCGTCGGCGCGTGCCCGCGCGATCAACTCCATGCCCCGTTCGACGTTCAGGGCGGTGCGGATCCCGTTCAGTGACAGCCCCAACTCGACGAGGGTGATGGCGACCGCGGGCCGCATCCCGACGACCACCGTCTCGGCGTCGAGCACCTTCGAGATCGACGCGATGGTGGAGAGCATCCGCCCGACGAACGAGTCCACGATGTCCAGGGCGGTGATGTCGATGACCACGCCGTGGCAGCCGGTGGCGACGATCCGCTCGGCCAGGTCCTCCTGGAGCTGGACGGCCGTCTGGTCGGACATGTCGACCTGGATCGACACCAGCAGGATGTCGCCGATCTTGAGAATCGGCACCCGCTCCATCAGATCTCCCGGCGGGTCGTGCGGCGGCTGGCCTCGACCCCGGTGAGCCGAAGCACGTGCCGCAGCGCGTCGGCGAGACTGGCCTTCGTGGCGATGTCGCCGAACTCGATGCCCAGAGCAACGATGGTCTGCGCGATCTGCGGGCGGATGCCGGAGATGATGCAGTCGGCGCCCATCAGCCGGGCGGCCACCACGGTCTTGAGGATGTGCTGGGCGACCTGGGTGTCCACCGCCGGCACACCGGTGATGTCGATGATCGCGTACGGCGAGCCGGTGTCGACGAGGGTCTGCAGCAGCCGCTCCATCACCACCTGGGCGCGGGCGGAGTCGAGGGTGCCGACCAGCGGGACGGCGACCACGCCCTCCCACAGCTTCACCACCGGGGTGGACAGCTCCAGCAGTTGCTCGGCCTGGTCGGCGATCAGGCTCTCGCGGGTGCGGACGAAGCTCTCGAAGGTGAACAGGCCCATCTGGTCGACCAGGGCGGAGAACGCCACGAAGTCGCGGAGTGCGGTGTCGCTCCGCTCGGCGTCCAGCAGCTCCAGCAGGACCTCCTTGAGGGCGAACACGCTGACCGCCGTCTCGGTGGCGGAGAAGCCCTGCCGGGCGCGGTTGTGGGACAGCTCGGCGAGAACCGCCCGCAGCTCGGCCGCCGGCTCGGTCTCCAGGTCGAGGGCGCCCTGCTCACTCACCGCCACGAGGCTGCGGTACAGCTCCTGTACCTGCCGGCGCAGCTCGGCCTGGCTGAGCCGCCCCCGCAGCGAGTCGGTGACGACCTCCGTCCACCGCTGTGTGACCTGGTCGCCGTGGCTGGTCAACAGACCCGCCAGTCGACTGCTCTCCTCGGCGCTCAACGCCATGGCAAACCCCCTCAGCCTGGACCGGGCGGACTCTATCACCGCACACCCGTCAACTACTTGTCACGGTGCAAAGGAATGACGGGCGCCTCAGGACATCGGCTCCCGATCTGCGTGGCACCCCGATCGTGGGATACCGTTTCCCCGATAACGGGAGGTCTGGCGAATGTCCTTGACGGTGCACACGGAACAGCGCGGCGATGTCGTCGTCGTGTCGGTCGCGGGCGAACTGGACATGGCGACCGCACCCAAGTTGCAGGACCAGATCACCGACCTGCTGGACAAGGGCCGTAGCCGGCTGGTCTTCGACCTGGCCGAGGTCTCGTTCTGCGACTCCACCGGGTTGTCCGTCTTCGTCCGCGCCAAGAACAGCTGCGACGAGGCCGGCGGCGTCGTCCGGCTGGCCGCCCCGCAGCGGGGCGTACTGCGCATTCTGGAGGTCAGCGGGCTCGTCGAGGTGCTGCAGACGTACCCGACGGTCGAGCAGGCCGTCGCCGGCGACCCTACTCCCGCCTCCTCCTAAGCCTCGTCCTCGACGTACCGGGGACGGGCGATGAGCAGACCCGCACCGGTCTGCACCGTCAGGGCGACCAGCAGGAACCCGATCGGCGCCGCCCAGCCACCGGTGGCCTCGTAGAGGACCCCGACCAGCAACGGCCCGAGCGCCGCGATGACGTAGCCGGTGCTCTGCGCGAACGCCGACAGCGCCACCGTCCCCTCGGCGGTGCGCGCCCGCAGCCCGATGGTCGTGAGGATCAGCGGGAAAGCTCCCTGGCCGAGGGCCAGCAGGGTCACCCAGAGCAGCGCGCCGTCGTGCGGGGACAGCGCCAGCCCCAGGTAGGCGAGCGTCGACGCGGCCGTCAACGACAGCACCAGCGGCCGCAGTGTCCGCATCCGTCCGGCCAGCGTCGGCATGAGCAGCGCGATCGGCACTCCCAGGGCGGTCACCCCGGCCAGCAGCAGCCCCGCCGCCTCCGGTTGGTAGCCGGCGTCCCGGAACAGCTGCGCCAGCCAGCCCATGATCGCGTACCCGCTCAGCGACTGCGCACCGAAGTACACCGCCATCGCCCAGCCCAGCCGGGTCCGCGCCGGCCGGATCCGGAGCCGGGGGGCGGCGCTCGCCGTCGGGGTCGCCCGCCGCGCGGCGGCGCGGGCCCGTAGCGCCAGGGGCACCCACGGGAGTACGGCCACCGCGGCCAGCCCGGCCCAGACGCCGAGCCCGACCCGCCACGAGCCGAAGGCGTGCGCGATCGGCACCGCGGAGGCGGCGGCCACCGTCGTGCCGGCGGTCAGGGCCATCGTGTACGCCCCGGTGACCAGCCCGGTGCGGTGCGGGAAGTGCTGCTTGACCAGCATCGGCAGCAGGATGTTCGCCACCGCGATCCCGGCCAGCGCGAGCGCGCTGGTGAGCACGAAGACCAACGCCGAGCCGGTGACCGCCCGCAGCACCTGGCCGGCGGCGAGCGCGGCCATGGCGACCACCAGCACCCGGGCCGGGGCGACGCGGCGGACCAGCCACGGGGTGAGGGCGCCCAGCCCGGCGAACGCGATCGTGGGCAGCGTGGTGACCAGGCCGGCCATCGTCCCGGAGAGCCCGAGCCCGGTCCGCACCTCGTCGAGCAGCGCGCCGAGGCTGGTGACCACGGCCCGCAGGTTCACCGCGACCAGCAGCATCCCGACCAGCACGAGCAGACCGCCACGTACCGCGCCGCCCACCTCCATAGCGCCCGCACCACCCGCACCCGCACCACCCGCACCCGCACCACCCGTGGCCGCACCACCCGCGCCCGCACCACCCGTGCCCGCACCACCCGCAACTTCGGGGAAAGTGCTGCCTACCGTGCTCCGGTGGCCGCTCTTTCGGGGAAAGTGCGGCCTCCTGCCGGAGGTGGGGGCGGTGGGGGCGGCGGGGATGGGGACGCTCGTGGAGGCGGTGGGCGGCGGTGGCGGGGTCATGCGGTCGAACCTACAATCATGGGATGAATTTTCGGCAGGGGTTGTAACCAGTGCCACCGGTGACTGATTCCGTCGCCGTGCCGCCGCGCGGCCGGCGCGTGCAGGAGACGATCGCCCAGCTCCGGGAGCGGATCCTCGGCGGGGAGTGGCCGGTAGGCGGCCGCATCCCGACCGAGCCGCAGCTGGTGGCGGCCCTCGGCGTGGGGCGCAACACCGTCCGCGAGGCGGTCCGCGCCCTGGTGCACGCCGGGGTGCTGGAGTGCCGGCAGGGCTCGGGGACGTACGTGGTGTCGACCGACGAGCTGGCCCCGGTGGTGGCCCGCCGGCTCACCGACGACCGGATGGCGGAGGTCGTCGAGGTGCGGCGCGCGTTCGAGGTGGAGGCGGCGCGGCTGGCCGCGCTGCGGCGTACCCCCGAGGACCTGGCGGCGCTCGACGGCGCGCTCGCCGCCCGCGAGGCGGCCTGGCGCGGCGGCCGGGTCGACGAGTTCGTGGAGGCCGACGCCGCGCTGCACACCGCGGTCGTCGCCGCCGCGCACAACGGCATGCTCGCCGAGCTCTACGCCTCGGTCGGCACGGCCCTGCGCAGCACCCTCGCGGCCGCGATGGCCGGCGCGCTGGTCCCGGAGCGGCACGTCGACCACTCCCGGCTGGTGGACGCGATCCGGGCCGGCGACCCCGAGCGGGCGGCGATCGAAGCGGGCGCTTTTCTGGAGCCGCCGCCCCGGGCATAGGTTGTGCCGGACGGAAGACCGGACACCTCGGGAGTACGGATGCTCAAGGGCTTCAAAGACTTCATCATGCGCGGCAACGTCGTCGACCTGGCGGTCGGCATCGTCATCGGTGCCGCGTTCACCGGCGTGGTCACCCAGCTCACCAAGTCGTTCCTGGAACCGCTCATCAAGCTGCTCGGCGGGGGTTCCGCACTCAGCGCCGGCAAGTGGAAGATCGGCGGACAGGCCTTCGACTGGGCCGCGTTCATCAACGCCCTGATCACCTTCGTGCTCACCGCCGCAGTGCTGTACTTCCTGGTCGTCTACCCGATGAACCGGCTCGCCGAGCGCCGCAGGCGGGGCGAGGAGCCGCCGCCGGCCGCGCCCAGCGAGGAGGTCAAGCTGCTCACCGAGATCCGCGACGCCCTGGTCGCGGCCGGCCGGAGCACCCCCGCCCAGCAGCGCGGCGCTCTCGACGACGTGCTCGGCCGGCGGGAAGAACCGCCCACCCGGTACTGAACGCGGCAGACGCACAACGGCCCTCGCGGGAATCCCGCGGGGGCCGCACATTTTCGTACGTCTGTTCGATAGAGTCCCCGCCATGGAGCAGCGGAAGCACTGGTGGAACGGGAAATGGGGCCGCCTGGCCCGGCGGGATGTCTTCCTCCGGGCCGACGCCGACCGGTGGTACGTCGAGCAGCGCGCCGGCGGGTCGGAGGGGGTCTCCAAGTTCTACGAGTACGACACCGCCGAGGAGGCCGAGGAGACGGTCCGGGCCCTGCTCCACGGCACCGACACGTGGCGCGAGCTGTCGCCCCGCCCGCCGGGCGGTTGGGGCCGCGTTTAGCGCGCAGACCGGCCGGGAACCGCGCCTGTATGAGCCAGCAGCAGGTCCTCTCCCGGGTCACCACCGGCATGCGGGTGGTCGACGCCGCCGGCACCGAGATCGGCACCGTGGACCTGGTCCAGCGCGGTGACCCGAACGCGGTGACCGTGCAGGCGCCGACCGCCGACCCGGGCAGCAGTCTGGACGAGCTGATCGAGTCGACCGCGGTGCAGGAGCCGGACGTCCCGGCCGACCTGGCGGCCCGGCTCCTGCACGCGGGCTACCTGAAGGTCTCCACCGACCGGGTCCGCACCGGCGCGGTCTACGTGCTCGCCGACCAGATCGCCACCGTCACCGACGCGGTGCGCCTCGACGTCCCACTGGAAGATCTGCCCGCCGAGGAGTGAAAGGCGTCAGCAAGTTTCACAATCCACCCACCGGCGCGTAGAGACGAACGGAGGGTGTTCTTGGCAAGCTTGATCCCATGACGCTGATCCTCCGCTCGGCCATCCTCAACGACATCGGTCTGGTCCGGACCAACAACGAGGACTCCGCCCTCGCGGGCGAGCGCCTCGTCGCCGTCGCGGACGGGATGGGTGGCCTGCCGGCGGGCGAGGTGGCAAGCGAGATCGTCATCCGCATCCTGGACGAGCTGACCCCGCCGACCACCCCCGACGAGGCCGCCGACGCGCTGCGCGCCGTGGTCAGCACCGCCAACCAGCGCATCCACGCGGCCATCACCGTCGATCCCGCCCGGGAGGGCATGGGTACGACGCTGACCGCCGCGCTGCTGGCCGGTGAGACGCTGGTGCTGGCCCAGGTCGGCGACTCCCGCTGCTACCTGCTGCGGGACGGGGAGCTGACCCAGCTCACCCGGGACGACACGTTCGTGCAGGCGTTGGTCGACCAGGGCGCGCTCTCCCCCGAGCAGGCCCGCCACCACCCCCAGCGGTCGCTGGTGACCCGCGCGGTGCAGGGCTCGGACACCCCGCCGGCGATCGGGGCGCTGACCGTCGCGCCCGGCGACCGGCTGCTGCTGTGCAGCGACGGGCTCTCCGACTACGTCGAGCACGACGCGATCGCCACGGCACTGGCCGGCTACGGCGACCGCCAGCTCTGCGGGGAGCAACTCGTCAAGCTGGCCCACCAGGCCGGCGCGCCGGACAACGTCACCGTCGTGGTCTCCGACGTCACCCCGCTCTGAGACCCAATGCGGTTGCGGCGGCCGGCTCGCCGGGTTGGGATGGTCGGATGACCGTCCGCCGACTCTCCTCGGAGGAGCGACTCACCGCCAGCTTCCCCCTCCAGGCGTACGCCTTCGAGGCCTCGCCGCGGAGCGCGGCGCGGGCCGAGGAGTTCCGCGAGTACCTGCCCTACAACGAGGGCAACCGGACGCTGGTCGTCGAGGAGGCGGGCGAGACGTGCGCGGCGGTCTCCGCCATCCCGATGCGGCAGAACCTGCGCGGCCGCGTACTGCCCATGGCCGGCGTCGCCGGGGTGGTCACCCATCCGCTCGCCCGTCGGCAGGGGCACGTGCGCACGCTCCTGCACCAACTCCTGGACGAGATGCGTGACGAGGGTCACCAGCTGACGGCGCTCTGGCCGTTCCGGCCGTCGTTCTACGAACGCTTCGGCTACGCGGGGCTGCCGATGCCGCGTACGGTCACGCTGCCGGTGGCCGACCTGGCCCCGCTGCTCCGTGCCGACCTGCCCGGGGAGGTGCGGTGGGAGCGGATCGGCGTGGGCTACCCGTCGTGGCGGGACTTCACCGAGCGCTGCCTGCGTCACCGGCACGGCTTCGCGCTCTTCCCCGACTACCGGGCGGTCGCGCTGCGCGACCGGGACGAGCGGTGGCTGGTGACCGCACGGGTCGACGGCGTCGTGACCGGGGCGGTCACCTACCGCATCGACGACCACGGTGGCACGCTGGCCGCCGACGACCTGCTCGCCACCGACCCGCACGCCCGGGCGCTGCTGTTGCAGTTCTTCGCCCGGCACGTCGACCAGGTGGCGACGGTGCGGTTCGATGTCCCCGTCACCGAGACGCCCGAGCTGTGGCTCACCGATCTCGAGGTGCACGTCGAGAGCCGGGTGGCCCGGCCGGGCTCCTCCGCGCCGATGGCCCGGCTGCTGGCGGTGGATGCGCTCGCCGGGCTTCCCGCCGGCCCGGGCCGGGTGCGGGTGGAGCTGACCGGGGACCGCTGGCTGGCCGGCGGGTACCTGCTCGACGGCACCACCGGCGCGCTGGAGATCGTCCGTGGCGAGACCGGCACCGCCCCGTCGGCGACGCTGACCGCGGCCGGGCTCTCCGCACTGGCGTACGGGGTGCTGGACCCGGTGGAGGTGCGCCTGCGCGGCCTGGGCGACGTGCCCGCCGAGGCCGGTGCGGAGCTGCGTCGCCTGTTCCCGCGCCGGCTGCCGTACCTCTTCGCCGACTTCTGAGCCGGTTCCTTAGGCCCTCCTTAACGTTCTCGGCGCCCGGCCCACCCGCTTCTACCATCACGAGGTGCACCTGAAGCCCGCCGCTGTCCTGGCCGCCCTGGCCGTCGTCGCCGCGACGCTGGCCGCCTGCGGTTCCACCGAGCCGGCGACGCCAGCCCCGGTCGCCACGTCCGCGACACCCCCGTCGTCCGCGTCCGCTGTGGATCGTCCGGCCGCCCGTGCCGGGCTGGGCGGGCCGTCCCCCAGCCCGCGCCCCTCGGCGCGGCCGGCGCCGGCCGGGAACCCCGACGGCGCCGCCGCCGTGCCGGCCGAGGCGCGGGCGGTGGACACGTCCAGGCCCACCCGCAGGATCGGCACCGGCACGCCGGCGAGCTGCACGTCCGCGGCGGTGGTGAAGGCGGTCGCGGCCGGCGGGATCATCACCTTCGACTGCGGGCCGGACCCGGTGACGATCACCATGACGGCCACGGCCAAGGTCCGCAACGCCAACGGGCCGAAGGTGGTCCTGGACGGCGGCGGCAGGGTCACCCTGAGCGGCCAGGGGAAGCGGCGGATCCTCTACATGAACACCTGCGACCAGGCCCAGGGCTGGACCACCTCGCACTGCCAGAACCAGGACCACCCGCAGCTCACCGTGCAGAACCTGACGTTCGCCGACGGCAACTCCACCGGGGAGGAGGCCGAGGGCGGCGGTGGCGGTGCCGTCTTCGTCCGCGGTGGGCGGCTCAAGATCGTCAACTCGCGGTTCGTCCGCAACCGGTGCGACCGCACCGGGCCCGACCTCGGCGGCGCGGCCGTACGGGTGCTCAGCCAGTACGAGAACAAGCCGGTCTACGTGGTGAACAGCACCTTCACCGGCGGCTCCTGCTCGAACGGCGGCGCGTTGAGCAGCATCGGCGTCTCGTGGGTCGTGCTCAACAGCGTGCTGCGTGACAACGAGGCGATCGGCAGCGGCGCCAACCCGGCCCGGGCCGGCGCGCCGGGCGGAGGCAGCGGTGGGGCGATCTACTGCGACGGCAACGAGTTCACCGTCCGGATCGCCGGCACGGTCATCGAGGGCAACGACGCGAACGAGGGCGGCGGCGCCGTCTTCTTCGTCAGCAACAACCGCACCGGCACCATGCGGATCGAGAACTCGACCCTCCGCCGCAACCCGAGCCGTGGTTTCGAGACCCGGGGCTACCCCGGCATCTTCTTCCTCGGCGCCCGCAACCCCACGGTCACGTCGTCCCGCCTGAGCTGACCCCGGATCAGTAGGGGTTGCCGTGGCCCGGGACGGGGTGACGCGGGGCGTTCCCGGCACGGGTCATCGGTGGGGTGGGAGTGTGCGCGCCCTCGGCCATCCCGGCGAAGAGTTCCCTCAGCGCGCTGAGGGCGTCGTGCCGGGGCGTCCAGCCCAGCTCGGTCTCAGCGCGCTCGCTGGACATCAGCGGCGCGTTCAGGGCCAGCTCGACCCAGCCGGCGTCGATGGGTTGCAGCCGGGCGCGCCAGGTGAGCGCGGCGGCCACGCGCAGCACCGGGGCGGCCACCGGCACCGTCCAGCCGTGGAAGTGCCGGGCCACCAACTCCGGCGTCAGCACCGGGTCGGCGGCGACGTTGAAGGCGCCACGCGCGTCACCCAGGACCGCCCGGGCGTACGCGTCGGCCACGTCGTCGGTGTGCACCGCCTGCATCCGCAGCCGCCGGTTCGTGGGCACCAGCGGCAGCCGCCCGTACTTCAGCAGCCGCAACGGCACGAACGGGCCGACGAAGTACCGGGCGATCTCGGTGGCGGCCGCCCGCTGGAAGTTCAGGCCCGGCCGCAGGCGCACCACCCGCAACTCGGGGTGCTCCCGCTCCACCCGGTCGAGCAGCGCCTCGACGTCCGCCTTGTCGCGGCTGTACGAGGACCCGGGCACCCCGGTCGCCGGCCAGCGCTCGCTCACGGGGTGGTCCTTCGGGCCGGGCGCGTACGTGCCGACCGACGACGCGTACACCAGGGCCGGCACGCCTGCCCGGACCACCGCGTCGATCACGGCGCGGCTGCCGCCCACGTTGGTGCGGCGCAGCACCCGCTGGTCGTGGCTGGGCTGGATCTGCCAGGCCAGGTGCACCACCGCACCGGCACCCGCGAACATCTCGGCGAGTTGCGCGTCCGCGCCCGGCGCGCCGATGTCGCAGGAGTGCCACTCCACCTGGTCGTACGGCTCACCGGCGTCCGGGCCGGGCAGGCGTCGCGCCACCCCGGCCAGGTCCAGTCCGCGCTCCCGGCGCAGCCGGCGCAACAGGGCCGTCCCGGCGTTGCCGCTCGCCCCCACCACCACGATCCGCATGTCCGACCCCGTACCCGGTCAGCCGCTCCCCAACCGCCCCGGCGGTGGCCTGCGGCCGTCCGTCCCGCGGGACCGGCCGGCGCGCCCGGCGGGTCGGGCTGCGGTGGGCTCACGGGCGAGGGGCCTGGCGGACCCAGGCGTGCTTCTGGTCCCGCTGTCGGCGCCCGTCAGTGGGCGAGAAGCGCCCCGAGCAGGGCGGCGAAGGCGGCGGCCGAGGCGACGGTGCGGACCAGGTTCCACCGCACCCACGGCCGCTCGAACCGTTCCCGCACCGCTGCCAGGTCGCCGATCCGGTCCACCGGCCCGGCGGCGTCGAGTCGGTTGTTGAGCGGCACGTTGACCCGCATCGTGACGCCGAACATCACCAGGTGCGCCACCAGCGCGGCGGCGCTCCACACCAGCACCGGGCCGTCTCCCGGTTGCAGCGCGACGGCCAGCACCGTGAGCACGGGCGCACCGAGAAACGCGGCCAGGAACCAGCCGTTGAGGATCTTCCGGTTGATCGACTGCATCGCGCCGACCAGGGTCCGCGCGTCGGTCGCGGCCAGACCCGGCATGACCGAGCAGGCGTACGCGAAGAACAGCCCCGCCATCAGCCCGCTGGTGAACGCCGCGCCCGCGAGCGCGGCGAGACTGATGAACTCCGACATGGGTGCCACCCCCGTTTCCTGGTGCGGTCGTCGACTCGCCGCGATCGAGTTGCCTGGCGACCTTTGGAGCTGACTCGTTCACGTCATCACCCAGTGAACCGCCCCGCGAGCCGTACGCCCCTGCCTGCCCCGCTCACCCCCATACGCAATCGTCTTGCGGCTCATCCCTCTCCGGAATCTTGGAAGGCAGCGGCCCGGTGTCGCCCTCCACCTCGGCGAGCTGAGTCGTCGCCTCGGCCTGGAGAGTGCCGAGGTAGACGGGGAGGGACGTCCGATCGGTGCGGTACGCGGCCAGCAGGCGCAGTTTGGCCGGCGAGGACGGTCAGGCGATGCCGCAGGCGGCGCAGCGCCACGTCGGGCGGGACGGAACGTGGGCGCGCAGGCGGGTCACCGCAACGCGCCCCGGACGACGGTGACGCGGTCGAGGCGTACGGACACGTGCCGTGGCCGGGCACGGACCGAGCCGTCCGGGTGCACCTCGTGGCCGCGCAGGTCAACCCAGACCACCCCGTCGACCGGGCGGCGGTCGATGACCTCCGCTACGTGCATCGTCAGAACCCCGGTGCCGAACATGTAGCCGTCCTCCGGCACCCGGATCACGTCCCCGTGGCGCGGTGGGTAGTCGATCGACGAACTGGGAGGCTCCGGGTGGCTGACGTGGCAGGCCCGCTCGCGGACTTCATCGTGGCCGAGATCCGCCGGGCCCGAGGTGCGGCCGGCATGACGCAGGAGTCCTTCGGCCGGGGAGCCGGGTTCAGCGCCTCCCATGTCAGCGCCGTCGAGAGCGGCAGCCGCGCCCTCACCATGGACTAGATCAAGGGCGCCGACCGCGCCCTCAAGACGGGCGGCCTGTTCGAACGGCTCGCCGCCCAACTCGGCGCCCCGTCCTGGCTCCTCCCCTGGCTGGACGCCGAACGCGCCGCCCGGCAACTCCGACTGTTTGAGCCGCTACTCATCCCCGGCCTCCTTCAGACCGAGAACTACGCCCACGTGATCATGCGTCTGAACGACCTGATGTCGGCCGCCGAGGTCGACCAGCAGGTCAACGCCCGCATGGAACGGCAGAAGATCCTCACCAGTGCGACACCTCCGCAACTGGTCGCCGTTCTCGACGAAGCCGCGCTACGGCGGACGGGCGATGGATTCAGCGGCATCATGGCGGAACAGGTCGCGCACCTCATCGCACTGGCGGAGCTGCCCCACGTTCACGTGCACGTGATCCCGACCACGACCGGGCTGCACATTGGTCTGTCCGGACCCTTCGCGCTGGCCCGGTCCGCTGACGGCGGCTGGGTGGGCCACCTGGAAAATCAACTGGGCGGAGTGGTGGTCGACAGCAAGGATGATGTAGCAAGCCTGCTGGCCAAGTGGGAAGGTGTGCGGAACGAGGCACTGCCGCGCCAGCAGTCCATCGATCTGGTGAAGGAAGTGCAGGGTGATCATGGACCTCTCCAGCGCAACGTGGCGTAAGTCCAGCCGCAGTGGTTCAAGCGGCGGGAACTGTGTCGAGGTGGCGGACAACTTGCCCGGGATGGTTGCCGTGCGGGACTCGAAGGACCCGGCCGGCCCGGCGCTCACCTTCCCGCCCGCCGCGTGGCGTACCTTCGTCGCGGACCTCTCTGCCCGCTCCTGACCTGCAGAGATCGACGCCTGCCCGGCGGCCGGAGGCCACCCGCGTCGAGTGTCCGGTAACCTGAGCGCGCGGGCCGCTAGCTCAATGGCAGAGCTGTGGACTTTTAATCCATAGGTTCAGGGTTCGAGTCCCTGGCGGCCCACTCAGACGCAGGTCAGCGGCCCTGACCCGGATCGCTATCGCCGCGCTCGGGGCCGGTACAGCAGTGGACCAACGGTCAGCCTGACTTCCGTGTCAGGGATGCTCTCGGAAGCGGCGACGAAGCGAACAGCTGAAGGGCGGACGATGACGGATGGACCGCTCGTGCGCAATTCACGGCTGCTCGGCCTGTTCGTCGAGATCATTCAAGGGCCCGAAGGGACCCTGCGGGCAGTGGAGACCGTCGGCCGGGGCGTTGCGGGAGAAGCACGCTGCACATTGAACGTGGTCGCAGACAAGATGACCACCAGCTCCGACAGCCCGGCCGAGGCACGTCGGAGAAGCCTCGCCTGCGGGGCATACCGCGGTCGGGTTGCCTCGCTGTGTCGACTGATCGACGCGGTCGACTTCGGCATCGTTGGTGGGCCGATCCGGGCCTGACTCGCCGGGCACGCCGGCTACACCGCGATCCAAGCCATCCCGGGTGTCGGTCCCATCCTGGCGGCCGGTGTTGCCCAACGAGAGCAACGTCGTAGTCATCCTCGCCGTTGCCGAGCGCGACGAGCGCGGATCCCTCACTAGCGGCCTCTACTGCTGATCGCGGATGCCTTGACCTGCGGCGAGTTCAGCCGCTTCGTCGGCGAGGCGTTGCCGCTCGTCTGGGTCGAGATTCTGTTCCCAGTCCCTGAAGCGGTGGAAGCGGTCGAGGAGTTCTCCGCCGTAGGCGTCGGTGGCGGCGATTTGTCGGAGGTCGGTGCGGCCGGCGAGGATGTCGCGGGCCAGTTCCTGGAGGTCGTCACCAGCGGCACCGTCGCGGAGGCGGGTGAGGCTGGCGTGGACGAGCTTGGCGAGGCCGGGGTCGCCTTCGGTGAGGCCGAGGAACTGCCGCTCGGGTTCGGAGTCAGGCCGCGTCATGGAGCACCGGGCTGACGTAGGGCCGGTCCGGCAGGGGGAACTTGGACAGGTCGCCGCCTTGCTCGGCAAGAGCCTTGATGAAGCTGAAGAAACTGAGGATGGCCGTGCCGCCGGCTTGAATCTTCAGTGCGGCGTCGTTGACCTTCTTGACCAGCTCGGTGGCTTGCCAGGCGGCGATGCCGTAGCCGGCGACGGCACCGACGCCGGTCTCGATGAGCGCGGTCCCTGCGGCGGCGCTGACGCCGATGATGATGGCCTTGTCGATCATCATCTTGATGAGGCCGCCGATCATGTCGGCCAGGAGCCAGATGGCGCGGGCTGCTTCGTGGTAGTTCTCCTCGATCTGGGTCAGGACGACGTTCTGCTCGACGGCTGCCGTCGCGAGTTTGCGGAGGTAGACGAAGGCGGCGTCGGCGGCCTGTCCGTCCCACTGGTGATCCATCTGCGCGGCGGTCAAGCTGACGTTCTGGCCGAGGGCTTGCAGGCTCTGGCCGAGGTTGCCGTAGGCGTCACCTGCTTTGTAGAAGCTCTGCCAGTCGCCGACGAAGACGTTGGTGATGGTGCCGATGACGTCGTAGCCGGCGACGTCCTTGATGATCTGGTTGACCCAGTGGGAGATGGAGATGGCGTCCAAGATGCCGATCGGGTTGACGAAACCCTTGGTCATGGAAGCGTCTGGCTCGCCAGGCTCGACGAGGAAGTCGATCGGCTCGATCACGGCAGGTTCCCAGTCAACGGGCGCCCGCCAGGCACCTCGTAACCGCTGCGGTCAACCGTCGGGTAGGTGGCGTCCAGCCGGGCCGCGTTGCCGGCGTCCGTGTACCGGTAGTAGTCCGCAGTGCCCTGGAGCGCGTCCCGGGACTTCTCCAGCAGCTCGACCAGGTGAGCGAGCCGCTTGTTCATCGCGTCGAGAAGCAGCTGGTGCGCAGGCCATACCTCGCTGAGCAGTCCTTGGCCCTGCACGGGCATGTCGGTGTGCTTGAGTATGTACGCCTTGGCGGCCTGGGCGTCGAGGCTCGCCTCGTTGAGGCGGGAAGCGGCGCGCTCCAGGGCGCTGGGCTCAACCGAGAAGCTCACGACAGGCGATCCTTGATAACGCCGGTCACAACGAGCATGACCGCGGCGACGAGGAGCGCGAGGGTCATGATCCGGCCACGCCGCTTCGACTCGGCGTTGTTAGCGGCCCGGTAGACGCCGACGCCCGTCACCGCAGCCACACCTAGCGGCACTGTCACCGACATGAATCGCAAGAATGACCACGGGTTGAAGACTCCACGGTCGTCACCAACGATGACCAGTTGATAGGCCAGGAAGCCCAGGCCGACCAGGCACAAGAAGAACAGCACCATCGACACCAGCGCCACGCTCTTGCGGAAGTCATGCCACTGATTCAGCTTGTCCGGCACTGCCGTCACCCGATCCGTCTGCCCCGTCTCACTCACGACCGCACCATGCCACAGCGCGACCACGGACCGCGACCCCGCCGTTCAGCGCAGAAGATCCTTGTCGGGAAGTAGGCGCATCGGTTGCTCGGGTGGCAGCGCCCAGCGGATACGAGGCGAATCGAGCTACGCAACGGTCGAAGTAGGCAAGATCATCGGGCACACCTCGGGCACAAATGACGCCGACAAGAACTGTCAATCGTTGTAAGGCGACACCAGACGTCGCCCAGGTCAGCGCCTCGATCCGCCGATGCGAGACGATCCATACCACGCCGGAGGGATTCAGGGTTCGAGTCCCTGGCGGCCCACCGACCGCACCATTGTGCGAACCGGTGGCTCTTTCGAGGTGCCCCCGTCCGTTTCGGGCGGGGGCATTGTCGTGTCGGTGGGAATCTTGAACACGGGTACGACTCCCTGGTCGGTGAGTTGAACTTCGGCAATGAGTGTCTCGATGGCGGCCTTGCGCTCGGTGGTGGTGCCGCTCGCCAGAATGGTGGCGAGGTGGTCGCGGATGCGGGCGACGGTGCCGGGCGGCGGGGCGTGGGCTGGGCGGTCGGGTCGGCGTCGAGTTCGGTGTGCCGGGCCTGGAGTTGGGCGAGCCGTTGGCGGAGCGGATGCGGGGTCCGGCGGTGGCGTCGTCCATGGTGCCGTTCTCAAAGGCGGTGTGGTAGCAGGTGATCGCGTTCTCGGTGTGGGTGATCTGGTTGGCTGTGGCGGTGAGTTCGGCGCGCCGGTCGTCGGCGGTGCTGTCGCGTTGGGCTTGGGCGCGTTCGATCATGGCGGCCAGGACGGGCTCGGCGGTGGTGTAGAAGTCGTGCAGGGCCCGCAGGATCATGCGGTCGAGCTCGTCGGCGGGGAGCCGGGGCGCGGTGCAGGTGGCGTGCTTGCCGTAGCGGGTGCGGGTGAAGCAGGTGTAGTAGCGGTAGCGGCGGGTCCGGCCTTTGGGCGTCGCCGCCAACGACTTCTTGTCCCGCGTCAGGTTTTGGGCAGGATTTGATCTTCGAAAAGTTGGGGATGGTGGGATCGGCCTGGCCGAGGTGGACCTCGGCGGGCGGGTTGAACGCGATGCCCTCGTGCGGGCGGACGTGGTTGAACTCGGCCCGGTACGCCTCGGCGATGGCGTCGAGCGTCGGCCCGTCGGTGATCTCCTCGTGGTAGAGCCGTTCGTACTTCAGTGGCCCGAACGCTTGTTCGCGTACGCCGTTGGTGTTTGGTGCCTTCTTGCGGGCGCAGATGTGGGTCAGCTCGGGTCGGGCGGCGATGAACCGGGCGAGCGCGGCCGACGTGAACGCCGGCCCGTTGTCGGTGGCCAGCCGGACCGGCACCGGCTGGCCGTGCTCGTCGTGGGCAGCGCCGTGTGCAGCGCGCAGCCCAGCAGCGGTTTCGGGCACGGTGATCGCCGGTGCGCGTGACAAGGACGAGATCAGCGATGATGGCAGGCCGGGCATGACTCACTTCGGACGATCAACAAGGCGTAGGAACCTCGATGATCATCTGAACCGGTCATGCCCGCCCTCCTGCCACCGGCAAGGGCGCGTCTACGCCAACCACATCAAGCCGGGCGCTCCGCGACTTTGCCGGGGCCCTGTCCGTTCCCCTGTGCAGCGAGGCGTTATCTGTCGTTGCGCTGGTCTGCGCTCCTTACCAGCCCGGCATGAATAAACACTGCTCCCAGGAGGACGCCGATCCCGGCCAGAACCATCACAGCGGTGATGACTCCGATGGTCAAGGCGAGGGCAGCTAGCAGCAGCCCGCAAACCGTGAGCAGGAATGCTCCGCCCCTAGTCAGATTGTCGTCAACCACGGTGTTCCTCCACTAGCTGGAATGCCAATCATCCGGTCAGCTCCAAATCGCAACCGTCTCGGGTCAAGGCCAGAGCCCGGCTGAGAGCCACATGGCCTTGATAGTTGTATTCGATCCACTGGCTGTTCCGCGCGTATTCGAGCCATCGTCGGGCCCAGCCAGCCCTTTACGGGGCCGCTGTTGCCGTGATTCGGACCGGTACAGCAGCTAATAGTGCTTTGTCAGGTTAGGACGAGTTGGCGGCAGAGGGGGCAGAACCCGAGCCAGATCGCGAGTAGGCATTGCAGTTCGCGGAGGACGGCGTAGAGGCTCAGGTCTGCCCCGCTGCTTTTGGGCGTGTCAGCCTCAGTTGGGTGAGGAACAGTTGGGCGGCTGCGGTGAGGGTGACGTGGCGGTGCCGGCCGATCCAGGAGCGGCCTTCGAAGTGGTCGAGGCCGAGGGCGGTTCAGTCCTCCAGCCGCGCCCGCACCCGAACCAGATCCCGCTCATCCACGCACCGCAGCCAAACACCGCCACGATCCCCGTACAAGCGACACGCCACAACAACCTAACAAAGCACTACTAGCCCGTACTAGCCCTTCGAGTCCAGCTTCCATTCGTGGGCGATGAGCCCGAGCAGCACCTCGTCCAGGAACTCGCCCATCACCCAGGCCGAGGAGCGCAGCACGCCCTCGCGGACGAAGCCGTTGCGCTCGGCGGAGCGCAGCATCGCGTGGTTGTCCGACAGCGTCTCGATCTGCAGCCGATGCAGGCCGCGCACCACGAAACCGTAGTGGCACAGCACCGCGACCACGTCGGTGCCGTAGCCCTTGCCACGGAAGGACGGCAGCAGCCCCAGCCCGATGTGCGCGGACCGGTTGTGGTTGTCGATGCCCCACAGCACCGCGGTGCCGACCAGCGCGCCGCCGTCCAGCTCCACCACCGAGAACGGGACGTGCCCCTGCTCCTTGTCGTCCACCACGAGCTGCGGGTTCTTCGAGCCGGGCGTGATCGGCCGCCACGGCCGGGCTTGGGACCGCGAGTGGTTGACCACGTCGTCGTAGAGCTCGGCCTGCAGGATCGGGATGTCGTCCTCGTGCCGGGCCCTGAGCCCGACCTTGCTGCCCCTTAGCATGCACGTTTCCTATCCACTGGCCTGGCCGGCGGCAACCCCTTTCCGAGGCAACCGAATCAGACTCCGGAGCACTCCCCTTACGCCGAAGGCAAGACCCATGTTGATCGCCCGAAATCAGAGCAAACCGGGTGTCGAGGATGGGAGCCCCCAGCTGCCCCAACCCGGAATGCCAAGGCGGGCCGGCCCGGGTGGCCGAGGTGACCCGGGGCATGGCGTGGCGTACAAGGGGAACGGCACCGGCAGGAGGACGAGCAGCAGCATCGCGGTCGGGCGCAGGTGAGGTTCCACGGGAGGGGAGGGCGCCGTGCACGAGATCACTCCGCAGGAACAGGATCGGCTGCTCACGTTCATGCGTCGCCACCGGAAGCGCCTGATGGCATTCCCGAACGTCCGTTCCGTCGACATCGGCTTCGCGTTCAAGCGCAGACGCCCCTCGGACCGTCTCGCGATCCGGGTACACGTCACCCGCAAGGTGCCGACACGAAGCCTCGCCGAAAGCGAGCGGTTGCCCGATGAGAACGACGGCGTTCCGGTTGACGTCATCGAGAGCAACCCCGAACCCGACGCGGATTTCCGCCACTCCCGTCAGGATCCGGTCCTCGGCGGCATCAACATCGGAAATCTCAAGGTGGGAGGTCCCGGCACCGGCGACCCCGGCACGCTGGGGTCCATCGTGTTCGAGCGGGGCACCCTGCGACCTCTGGCGCTGACGAACTGGCACGTCGCGGTCGTCAATCCGCCGGTCGCGATGGACCCGATCATCCAGCCCGACCCGGTGGCGCCCGACCCGGAGCCACCGAACAACTTCCTCGGCCGGCTCCTGCGCTGGGATCAGGGTCTGGACGCTGCCGTCTGCTCGATCGGCGAGCAGGACGGCACCCGCGGCCGGAACGTCTCCACCGACATCGTCGGGCTGCCACAGCCGGCGTCCGGCAGCAAACCGCACGTCGTCGGCCTCAAGGTGATCAAGTCCGGGCTGCGGACCGGTGTCACGGGCGGCACCATCGACGGCACCGACGGGGTGGAGTTCTCGGTCGTTCCCGACGACTTCCCGCTGCCCCAGGGGGTGCTTTCCCAACACGGCGACTCGGGGGCACTGTGGCTGGACCGGGAGACCTTCACGGCGGTCGGGCTGCATTTCGCGAGCATCAGCACCCCGGAGGTCCGCGCCTGGGGGAAGTCGATATCGAAGATCTGCGACTCGCTGAACATCTTCGTGTTGAACACCGCGGCCGTCGGAACGGCTTGGATCGGTGGGCACGGCCGCGTGCTCGCCTGCACCCGCCCCAACGCCCCCTGCAACCTGAAAATCGTCTACCCGAGCGGGCGCACCAGCCGCGCGCGGGGACTGGGTGCGGCGACCGCCAACGCGCAGGGGCTGGTCAGTTGGCGGTGGCGGATCGGATCGAGCACCCGGCGCATGCCGGGCGTCAAGATGAATGCCCACGTGACCCTGGACGGTGCGGAGCACCTGCTCTTCGCAGAGCTGGAAGGAGCAACGGACTTCTCCTGAACCGAACGGGACGGTGATCGCCGGGCTGCCCTGTCGTTGATCTGGTTGCACCCGCCGTCCGCTGCGGCGACGGTGGAACACCGATCGTCGAGGAGGACGCCGATGACCCGTCAGCGCGAGACCGTGGAGGTCGATCCGGTCCTGTTCCGCGCCGTCTACGACTCGCCGGCGTCACTGCCGGGCCGGCACCGCTGGACGACCAGCGAGTCCGACGTACGCCGGATCGAGAAGCTCCTCGGCATGCCGCCGCGCAGCATCGGCGCGCCGTTGTGGGTCAGTGGCGACGAGCCGGACTGCCCGAAGTGCGCTCGGCGGGTCAACTGGTACGACATCGTCAACTCGGCGCTGGCCGGGGTGCACGACCGCATGATGATCGCGACGGTCATCCTCGGCGAGCGCAAGTTCGTCAACACCGAGATCCCGGACGGGATCGCCGGGGTGCGCTGCGCCGACTGCCGTACGCCGATCGAGGGGCTGCGCAGTTTCAAGTGCCACAACTGGGCGTACGCGTTCGAGGCGCTGGAGGAGGTGCGCCGGCACATGGCCGGCGGCTCAGCCGTCGAGGGTCAGCTGACGGCGGTGCCGCAACCCGGGGCGGCCGTCGAGTGACACCTCGCCGACGGGCGTGAACCCGGTGTGCCGGAGCACCGCCAGCGAAGCGGGATTGTCCAGGGTCGTCGCGGCGGTCAGCCGGCGCAATCCGTACGCGTCCCGGGCGAGCGTGCACACCTGCCGGACGCCGTCGGTCGCGAGCCCGCGCCCGACGGCCCGCTGCGCGACCCGGTAGCCCAGCTCGGCCTCCCCGTCGGCGACGTCGACCAGGTTGAAGCGGCCGAGGACGCGACCGTCGTCGTCGACCAGGACGTGGAAGTGACACGCGCCGGTGGCCTGCTCGGCGAGGAGAGTGGCGTGCCGGGCCGGGAAGTCGGCGAAGTAGTCGTCCCCGCGGTCCGGGATCGACCGCGCGAACCAGGCGCGGTTGTCCCGCTCGAACGCGAGCAGCGGGTCGGCGTGGTGGGCGGCGAGCCGCTGGAGGTCGGGCACGCCCCCACCGTAGTGAGTCTCTTCGTACCGCGCCTCGGTGTTAAGAAGGGGCCCTTCCTCTACCGGAGGCGTTAAGAAGGGGCCCTTCCTTTCACCTGGGGGCGGCGGGGGGAATGGGGGACTGGGGCGGGGGCGGGGATTGGGGGCATTGGGCGGGTTGCCGCGCTGCCGCCGGTCAGGTGGATGTGTTCGCCGTGGTGCCACAGCTCGACGGTCGTGTCCGGGTCGGCGTCCGGCAGCTCGTACCGGGCCTCGGCGGCGGTCAGTGTCACCGCCAGGCGGTGGCCGTGCCAGCGCAGGCAGAAGGCGAGCCGCCGGATCTCCGCGGGCAGCCGCGGGTCGAAGGAGAGCACTCCCCGGTCGTCGCGCAGACCGCCGAAGCCCTGCACCAGCGCCAGCCACGCACCGGCCAGCGACGCCAGGTGCAGCCCGTCGGCGGTCTTGTCGCCGAGGTCCGCGAGGTCCTGCGACACGGACTCGGCGAACAGGCCGTACGCCAGGTCGAGGTGCCCGACCTCGGCGGCGAGCACGGCCTGCGGGGAGGCCGACAGCGACGAGTCGCGGACGGTCCGGGCCTCGGGCGCGGTCGTAAACGGCGGTCGGGTTGACCGGCCGCCGTCTGCGTGACCGTCACAGTTCCACCGCGGGCCCTTCGCCAAACACGGCCGCTCGGCCGTCGCGGCTGGCCGTCAGGGCTCCCACCTTGAGCTGGCCGGTCACTGTGCGGCGGTCGAGAAGGTCACGGCCGGCGGGTACGGGCACCGGGCATGTCCCGGCTCAGGCGGGTGTCAGCAGCAGGGCGGCGCCGGTCGCCGCGACGAGGAACGGGCCGAAGGCGAGGTGGCTGGACCAGCGGGCCCGGCCGGTCGCCAGCAGCGCCAGGGCGGCCACCGACGAGAGGGCGAACGCCAGCAGGAGCCCGAGCACCGGGACCGTCCAGCCGTGCCAGCCGAGGAGCAGGCCCGCGCCCACGGCGAGCTTGGCGTCGCCGAGGCCGAAGCCGAGCCGGCCGAGCAGGAGCGTGGTGCCGGCGAACAGGAGCCCCAGGGCGAGGCCGGCGGCGGTGGCCCGCAGCCACGGCGGGTACCCCGCACCGAGGGCGGCGGCCAGCCCGAGCAGGAGCCACGTGCCGAGCGCGGCGGGCCCGGTCAGCCGGTCGGGCAGCCGGTGCACCGCCGCGTCCACGAAGACGAGCGGCACCGCCCAGCCGAGCCACCACGCCACCGCGGCCAGCTCGACGGCCGGTGGCCCGACCAGCAGGAGCACCGTCGCGGCCGCGACCGCGGCGGCCTCCACCGTGCCGGGTGGCGCGCCCACCCGGGCGGCGCACCGCCCGCACCGTGCACCCGGCCCGAGCGCCGGCCACGGGCGGTCCAGGTCGACCGGGGCGCCGCAGGCGTCGCAACCGGACCGGGGTGTCGAACCCGGGGGTACGGCGTGCCGCAGCACTGCCAGCCGGAGGACCGGGGTGACCGTGAGCACGGCGAGCAGCGCTGCCCGACCGCCGCGTCGGGGTGCTCTCACCGTCGTGCCGAACCTGCCGCTACGAACACGCTGGGTAGCCATAGGCTCGCCGTACTGTAACGGGCGCTCCGGCGCCGGCACTTACCTCCACACCGGACGGACGCCCCCTCGAACGGCTGGCCGCTTCCGACGGGGACGGCCGACGGACGGCTTCCGAACCGAGGGGCAAAGCGGACGTGAGCCGTCGTTCACCCACAGTCCGCCCGCCCGCCCGGCCCGCACGACACCCCGGCCGGCGACCGCGACGCCACCCGGAGGCGACCGGCGCACCCGCCATCCGGCCGCCGGCCGGCAACCTGACCGCCACCACCGGCTGCCACCACCTCTCATCACGCAGCGTGTTCGCTTGAATTGCCTCTGTTGCATCGGCGACCGTCAGCCTATGCTCGCCCCTTGGGTGCGATGCAACCCTCGATCTTTCGACCGGGACGGCACAGGGATTTGCATTTGTAAAGATCAGTCACGGTAAATGCGGATGCGTTTTTCCACAGGTCCGGATGTGGTCATTCGGCCGCGCTTCCGCACGCCCGGATCCGCCGGGACACCGGCCGCCGGGATGCCGACGAGGAGGCGCGACAGTGCTAGAACGGCAGCTCAGGGACGTTGTGGCGTACCTGGTGACGGTCGCGGTGCTCGGCGCCGCGACGGGCTGCGGCACCGACCGGGGAGCGACCGCCGCGACGGCGGCCGATGACGGGGCACCCGCCCGGGTGCGGTCCGGGGCCGACGAACACACCGCCCGGAAAGCCGCGCTCGCCGCGTACTCCGGATATCTCGCCGCGTCCCGGAAGGCGAGCGGACGCAGCGATCCGCAGCATCCGGAACTGTCCACATTCCTCGCCGACCCGTTGCTGACCCGGGTCCGCCTCGCGATCCGCACCGCGAAGGAGCACGGTGCCGTACGCGTCGGCACGCTGGTCTCCGACCCCACCGTCACCGCCGTCGACCTTGACGCCGTCCCGCCCACCGTGGAGATCCAGGACTGCCTCGACGCGACCGGCTGGCGGCTGGTCTACGCCCGCGACAAGCGGGTGGTGCCGGGCAGCCGGGGCACCCGGCACCTGGCCACCGCGACCGCCACCCGCTACCCCGACGGCCGCTGGCTGATCAGCGCCGGCGCCTCGCACGAGGACCAGCCGTGCTGACCCGGGGCGGGCGGTCACGCCGCCGGATGCTCGCCGGCCTGGCCCTGGCCGCCGCGATGGTCGCCGGGTCCGTGCCAGCCGTCGGCTGGGCCGACCCGCCGGGCGCGGAGTGCCCGCCCGGCCAGACCAACTGCGACGTCTGGGACGACGACCCGGGCACCCCGGGCGGTGGGACCGGCGGCCCGGGTGGTGGCGACGGTGGGGGCGGCGACGGAGGCGGCGGGGGCACCTGCCAGTGGAACGGCCGCGTCATCCCCTGCTACGACCAGGTGCTCGGCTGGTTCAACAACGGCGACGGCTGCTACTACAAGCTGGCCGAGCCGCAGCCGGCGAACACTCCCGCCGGCCAGCAGTGGTACGTGCTGACCTGCAACGGCGGCGACCTCGGCTCCCAGCGGCTGGAGCTGCGCGACTCGCCGCCGCCCGGCTACGGCGCCCCACCCGACCCGGAGGAGCTGGCCCGGCGCGCGCTCGCCTCGATCGACCTGCTCCCGCCGCGCGTGGCGGTCGCACCGCGCCGGCAGATCGGCCCTGGGCTCGTCGGGCTGCCGGTGTGGATGTGGGCCAGCCGGGGCGACAACTACTTCGGCCCGCTGCGCGCGTCCGCCTCCGACCGGGGGCTGACCGTCGCCATCGAGGCGCGGGTCGACCGCATCGTCTGGGACATGGGCAACGGGGAGAGGGTCACCTGCGCCGGCCCCGGAACCCCCTACAGCTCCACCGGAGCGCACGCCGGGAAGCGCTCCCCCGACTGCGGCTACCACAGCGGCTACCCGAAGGCCGGGACGTACCGGGTCGGCGCCACCACGCACTGGTCGGTGACCTGGCGCGGTGGCGGCGAGAGCGACGTCATCCCGGTCACCCGGACGAGCGGCACGGTCCCGATCCAGATCAACGAACTACAGGTGGTGGCGGAGTGAGCCTCGCGACGCGCAACGGAACCGGACCGGTGGACGCCCCGGTCGTCCCGCCCAGGGTGGTCCGGCAACGCCGGATGCGCCCCGGGCTGCTCGGCCTGGCCGTCCTCCTCATCGCTCTCGGCGGGCTCGGGGCGGCGTTCGCCGTCACCTCGGTCCGCGCCACCGGCAGCTACCTGGCGATCGCCCGCCCGGTCGAGGTCGGCCGGACAATCGGCGCGGACGACCTGGTGACCGTGCAGGTCGCCGGCGGCCAGGGGCTCGCCCCGGTGCCGGTGGGCCGGCGGGACGACGTGGTCGGCAAGCGGGCGAAGGTCGCGCTCGTCCCCGGGACGTTGCTGACCATGGACCAGCTCACCGACGAGCCCCTCCTCGGCCCCGGGCAGCAGCAGCTCGCTCTGGGTCTCGAACCGTCCCAGGTGCCGGCCCGCAAGCTGCACCCCGGCGACAAGGTGCTGCTGGTCAGCACCCCGGCCGGGAACGACGACCGGCCGGCCACCGGTGTCACCCGCTTCGAGGCCACCGTCATCGACACGACGACCACCGAGAACGACGACGAGGTCGTCGTGTACGTGGCGCTCGCCGTCCGGGACGTACCGGCGGTGGCGGCGCTGGTCGCCCAGGACCGGATCGCCGTCGCCCTCACCGAGGCGGCCTGATGGCGATCATCGCGCTGGTCGCCGCCAAGGGGTCGCCGGGCGTCACCACCTCCGCGCTGGCCTGCGCGCTCACCTGGCACCGGCGGCTGGTGCTCGCCGAGTGCGACCCGGCCGGCGGGTCGGTGCTCGCCGGCTACCTCGGCGGCGCGCTCGACGGGCCCCGGGGCATCGGCGAGCTGGCCGTCGGGGAGCTGCGCGACGGCAACCTGGAGACGGCGTTCTGGTCGCAGCTGGTCGACCTGGACGCCCCGAAGCGGGAACGGCTGCTGCTGCCGGGCGTCGTTGATCCCGCCCAGGCGGGCAGCGTCGTCCCGCTGTGGCAGCGGTTCGCCGACTTCTTCGCCGGGCTGGACCGCGGCGACCCCGCGTACGACGTGCTCGTCGACTGCGGACGCCTGCACGTGGCCGGCCCGCCCTGGCCGATCCTGCGCGCCGCCTCGGTGGTGCTGGTGGTCACCAACGCCCGGCTGCCCGACCTGTCCGCCACCCGCGCCCTGGTCCGGGCGATCGAGCGGGACTTCACCGAGCACCGGGTGCCCGCGGGCACCCTGCGACTGCTGCTGGTCGGCGGCGGGCACGGGCGCAGCGAGGTCAGCAAGGCCCTGCGGCTGCCGGTCATCGCACGGCTGCCGCACGACCCGCGTACCGCCGGGGTGCTGGCCCTGGGCGGCACGGTGCGGGCCGGACGGCCGCTGATGCGTGCGGCGAGCGCGCTGGAGGTGCCGGTCGGAGCGTTGCTGGACCGGCGGCGGGCCCGCCTGGCCTGGCCGGTGGCGCAGGGGGTGCCGGATGCGGTTTGAACCGGTCTCCGCCGACCCCCGCCGGCACGCGCCCACCGCGACGTCGATCGCGCCACCCCTGCCGCCGCCGAACGGCCGGCACCATCCGACGCCGGTCCCGGCACCGCCGCCGGAGGCGCCCCCGCGCCCCCGCGTGGACTTCCAGGTGGTCCGGGAGCTGCGCCGGGAACTCAGCGAACGGCTCACCCTCTGGCAGCGCGGCCGGGAGTTCGACGCCGACGCCGAGGACACCGAGCGCGCCCGGCTGGCGGTCGCGGTCGTCGCCGAGTACGCGGACGCGGTCCGCCGGGCCGGCACCCCGATGGCGGCCGGCGAGGAACGTCTCCTGCTGGACCAGGTCACCGCCGAGCTGGCCGGGCTCGGCCGGCTCCAGACGCTGCTGGTCGACGACACCATCGAGGAGGTGCACATCCTCGGCTGCGACCAGGTGCGCATCACCCGGCACGGCGGCGGCGTCGACTGGGCCGAGCCGATCGCCGACAGCGACGACGAGCTGGTGGAGATCCTCCAGGCGGCGGCCCGGCGGGCGGGCGCCACCGAACGCTCCCTGTCGACGTCGAAGCCCACTCTCGACCTGCAACTGCCCGACGGCAGCCGCCTCGCCGCCGTGTTCCTGGTCAGCCACCGCCCGTACGCGGTGATCCGCAAGCACAACACGCTCGACGTGAGCCTGGACGACATCGCCGGCGGCCGGGGCGACCTGGACGAGATGGTCGACCCGCTGCTGCGCGACTTCCTCCGCGCGGCCCTGCGCGCCGGGCTGAACATCATGGTCGCCGGCCTGGCCGGGGCCGGGAAGACCACGGTCATCCGGGCGCTGATGAACGAGATCCCGCCGGACGAGCCGTACGTGCTGCTGGAGGAGAGCCGGGAGCTGCTGCCCGCCCGGCGGGGGCACCGGCACCGGGCGGTGATGAGCTTCGAGGCCCGGGAGGGGCACGGCGAGCGGGGGCCGGACGGCCGCCCGGCCGGCGAGGTCAGCATCGCCGATCTGATCCCGGTCTCGCTGCGCATGGGCGTGCTGCGGATCATCGTCGGCGAGGTCCGGTCCCGGGAGATCGTGCCGATGCTCCAGGCGATGACGACCAGCCGGGGCTCGATGTGCACGATCCACGCCCGGACACCGGCCGGCGTCGGCGAGCGGATCATCGAGCTGGCGCTGGCGCACGGCCGCGAGATGACGGTCGACCAGGCCCGGCGGATGGCGGGCAACGCGCTCGACCTCATCGTCTACGTCACCGTCGAGGACGAGACGGCGATCGGCGGACGCAAGCACCGTTTCGTCTCGCACGTCGACGAGGTCATCGGCGTCGGTGACGGCAACCGGATCACCACCACCACGGTCTTCGGGCCGGGACCGGACGGCCGGGCGGTCCCCCGGCACCTGCCGGAGCGGATCCGCAACCAGCTCCTCCGGGTCGGTTACGACGCCCGGCTGCTGGGCCGGTGGATCGAGGCCGGCACCGGCGCGTGGCGACGTCCCCGGCAGACCCGGCTGGGCCGGCGGTGAGTTCCGTGGTCGACATCGAACTCGTCGCGGTCGCCTCCGGCGCCGCCTGCGTCGCCGGGCTGCTGCTGGCCGTCGTGGCGATCGTCGGCACCCGCCGGCCGGCCGGACCCCGCCCGGGCGCCGGGCCGGGACTCGCCCGGTTCTGGCGCGGTCCCGGGGCCACCCCCCGCGAGCAGCGGGCCCACCAGGCACTGCTCGTCGGCGCCGTGCTGGCCGGCGCGCTGGCCTTCCTGGTGACCGGGCTGCCGGTGGTCGGCCTGCTGGTCGCCGTGGCGGTGCCCGGCACCCCCTGGCTGTTCTCCGTCGGCCGGGCCGAGCAGCGGGCCATCGCCCGGATCGAGGCGGTCGGCGAGTGGACCCGCCGGCTCAAGGACGTCTCCGCGACCGGCCAGGGCCTCCAGGCCGCGATCACCGGCACCGTCGCCACCGCGCCGGAGGAGATCCAGGAGGAGGTACGGCTGCTCGCCGCCCGCCTCCAGGCCGGATGGCTGGCCCGCCCCGCCCTGCTGGCGTTCGCCGACGAGATCGCCGACCCGGTGTGCGACCAGGTGGTGGCGGCGCTGATCCTGCACCTCACCGACCGCGGCGACCGACTCGGCGACGTGCTCGGCTCGATCGCGTCGGCCGCCGCCGCCGAGGTCGCGACCCGGCGGGAGGTCGAGGCGAAGCGCACCCAGCCCCGGTTCGCGGTCCGGTTCCTCACCGGCATGACCCTGACCACGATCGCGTACGGCCTGCTCAACACCGACTACATCCGCCCGTACGGAACCCCCATCGGTCAGCTCGTCATGGCGCTGCTCGGCGCGGCCTTCATCGCCCTGTTGGCCTGGGTACGTGCGATGAGCCAGCCGCAGCGGCCGGCCCGCTTCCTGCCGGCCCCCGACCCGCACGAGGTGATCGCGTGAGCGCGAGGAGCGAGCATTCCGGGGCGGCTCGCGTGGGACGCGGCCGAGCCGGAAGGCCCGTCGAGCTTGTGAGCCCCGCAGCCGCGAACGAAAGGTGGCTCCGGTGATCGGCAACTGGCAGCTCGTCGTCGCGGTGGCCGCCGGGTCGGCGATCGGGCTCGGCGTCTTCCTGGTGGTCCGGGAACTCGTACCGGCGACCCCGGCGCTCGGACCCGCGCTGCGACGGCTGCACCAGCCGCCCGGCGCCCGCGCGGTCGCCCCGGCCGACCGGCGGCTGGAATGGCTGTCCGGCCTGGCCCGCTGGCTGCGGCCACCGCATCAGCAACTCGCCCTGCTCGACCGCACACCGGAGCAGTACGCCCTGTCGCTCCTGCTCTCCGCCCTGATCGGGCTCGCCGCACCGAGTCTGCTGAGCGTCGCCCTCGCCACCGTGGGCGTACGGCTGCCGGTGGCCGTACCGGTGCTGGGCAGTCTGGGCCTCGCCCTGGTGTGCGCGCTGCTCGCGCACCGGGCGGTGCTCGCGAAGGCGGACGCCGCCCGCGACGAGTTCCGGGCGGCCGTCTGCACGTACCTCGACCTGGTGGCGTTGCAGCTCTCCGCAGCGCACGGCCCGGTGCAGTCCCTGGAACGGGCGGCGGAGGTCTGCGACGGCTGGGTCTTCGACCGGATCCGGGAGTCGCTGCGGCTCGCCCAGCTCCAGATGCACTCCCCCTGGGACGAACTGCGGGAACTCGCCGACCGCATCGGTATCCCGGAACTCGGCGACGTGGGCGCGATCATGCGCTCGTCCGGCAGCGAGGGGGCACAGGTGCACGAGACCCTGCGCAGCCGCGCTGACTCCCTACGCGACCAGATCCGCACCGACAACCTGGCCCGGGCAGAGGGGGTGACCAGTCGGCTCGACATCCCGGGCGCCCTGCTCGTGTTCGTCCTGCTCGGTTTCGCCACGTACCCGTTCCTCGCCCGTCTCTGACGGCCACCCCGACAAGGAGCACCCGATGTCTCTGATCACGTACCTGCACGTCGCGCTGGTCGCGCGGCTCGCCGAGTTGCGCCGTGACGGCGAGCGGGGCGACAGCCCGGTCCCCACCGCCGTGATCATCTTCGGCTTGGTCGCCGCCGCGCTCACCGTCACCGCGCTGGTCGCGGCCCGTGCGCAGAACTGGATGAACGCCATTCCGACCGCGCCCTGATCGATGCGCCGAACGTTGCCGGCCGGTCGCCGGGCGGACGACACCGCCCGGCGATGCGGCATGCGCGCCGTCGCGGTCGACCCGCTCGGCGGTGGTGACCGGGGAGCCAGTCCGGTCGAGCTGGCCGTAGTCATGCCGGTGATCTTCGTGCTGCTCTTCGGGTCCATCCAGGTGGCCGCCTGGTTCGTCGCCCGGTCGACGGCGCTGAACGCCGCACAGAGCGCGGTCAACGCGCAGCGCGTCCACCAGGCCCCACCGGGGGCCGGCGAGGCCCGCGCGCGGCGGTTCCTGGCGGCGGCCGGCGGTTGGCTGGTCGGCTGGACGTCACCGGGCCCGAGCTGCGTGACCAGCGCGACCGACGTGACCTGCACGGTCAGCGGCCGCTCGCTCTCCGTCGTCCCCGGTGTGGACTTCCCGGTGCGCCAGAGCGCGCACGGGACCGTGGAACGGTGGACGACGCCGTGAGCCGCGAGCGTGGTTCCGTCTCGGTCGAGGTGGCGATCCTCGCGCCGGCCTTCATCGCGCTGCTCGTGCTGGCCGGCGTCGCGGGGCGTACCGCGGTGGCGGCCGAGGCCGTCGACGCCGCCGCCCACGACGCCGCGCGCGCCGCCTCCATCTCCCGGGACGCCGGCACCGCCCGCCGCGAGGCCCGGGAGGCGGCCGTCCGGCTGCTCGACTGGCGCCGGCTCAACTGCGCCGGTACGCCCACCCTCGCCTTCAGCGGCACCGTGAACGGACGGCCGACCAGCTTCGACGCGGCGTTCCACAGCCCGGTCGGCCAGGACGCCTCAGTCACCGTGCGGATCTCCTGCTCGGTCGACCTGTCCGACGTGCACCTGTCGGTGCTGCCCGGGATGCCCACCGGCAAGCGGGTGACGGCGAGCTTCACGTCACCGCTGGACCGCTACCGGAGCCGGGGATGAGCGCCAGCTCAGGACAGTGCCGCCGGGACGCCGAGGCCGCCCACCACGTTCAGCTCCTGGCCGGTGAACTCACCCGTCAGCATCGGCATCGCCCGCTCGATGGCGGCGCGGGTCTCCGGAAGCTGGAGGGACGCGGCGTGGTGCTCCCGGGACCGCCAGATCTCGCTGACGACGATCAGATCCGGGTCGGTCTCGGAGACGCCGACCGCGTAGAGGGAGCACCCGGCCGAGGCGACCTGGTCGGCGGCCTCGAGGAGGATCGCCACCACCTCCGCGCGACGCCCCGGCCTGGCCCGCATCGAGCCCACGTATCCGAACGCCATGACATCCCCCTCCCTCCGGCGGACCGGGCGCCCACCGGTACCGCCGAGCATGCCCCGGCCGTACGACACGCCCGGGGCGACTCCGGCCGCGTCAGCGTGTTCCTGGCGGTGACCGCGATCGGCATCTTGACGATCGTCGCGCTCGCCTTCGACGGGGCCGGGCAGCTGCGCTCGTTGCAGCGGGCCGACAACCTCGCCGCCGAGGCCGCCCGGGTCGGTGGCCAGTCGATCGACCGGGCCGCCGCGATCGAGGGCGGGCCGAAGCGGATCGACCAGCCGCAGGCCCGCCGTGCGGTGGCCGCCTACCTGACCGCCGCCGGCGCCACCAGCCACACGGTCAGCTTCCCCGTGGTCGACGGGGAGACCGTCGTCCGGGTCCGCGTCACCGTCACGTACCAGAGGTCCCTGCTCGGCCTCGTCGGCTTCGACGACACCGTCACCGTCTCCGGCGAGGCGACCGCCCGGGCGCTCACCGGCGCGCCGTAGGAAGGAAGGCAGCCATGGCCACACCGGCTCGTACCGTCGGACGGGTCCTCACCGGCTTCGGGGCGCTCGTCCTGCTCTGCGCGCTGCTGGTCGGGGCACCGGTGGCGCTGCTCGCGCTGGCCGGCAACCCGCTGCCCGACCAGGTGCCCACGCTCGCCGAGGTCGGCGCGGTGCTGACCAGCCGCGACGACGGGCAACTGTTCCTGCGGGCGCTCGCGCTGGCCGGCTGGGCGGGGTGGGCCACCTTCGCGCTGTCGGTCCTGGTCGAGCTGGGCGCGTTGGTGCTGCGCCGGCCGGCGCCCCGGCTGCCCGGGATGAGCCGGCAGCAGCGGGCCGCCGCCACGCTGGTCGGGTCCGTCGCGCTGATCCTGGCGGCCAGCCCGGCGGCGGCGAGCGCGGCGGCGGTCGCGGCGGGGCCACCGGCGCTCGCCACGCCGCCGACCGCCACGACGCTGGCAGCGCCGCACCACGCGACCGGGTCCACGGTTCGTGCGCTCGACCGCCCGGCGTTCGCCGCACCGACCGGCGTCGACCGTCCCGTGCTCGCCGCACCGGCCCTGGCCACGCCACACCAGGCGGCACGGATCACGCGGGAAGCGCTGGGCGCGTCGCCGGCCCGGGCCAGCACACCGACCACTCCCCGCGACCAGGCCGGCCGCGCGCCGGTCTACCGGGTGGCGAAGGGCGACCACCTCGGCTCGATCGCCGAGCGGTACCTGGACAGCTTCGGCGAGTACCGGACCCTCGCACGGATGAACCGGCTGGCCGACCCGGACCGGATCCACCCGGGACAGCTGCTGCGGCTGCCGGCCGAGGCCGAGGACCGGGGTGCCCGCCCGCACGCCACCGGCCGGCTGGTGGCCCGCCCGACCCCGCGGCCACCGGCGGCGCCCGTGCCGGCCCCGGAACGGCCGGCGCCGGACGAGCCGTCCGCCACGGCTCCGAGAGGCGGGCCGGCCGTGACGGTGGGCGCGGCCCGACCGGGCGACCCGGACCGGGTGAACCGACCGCTCGCCGTGTCGGCGATCCTGGCCGTGTCGAGCATCATCGGCGCGCAGATCGGCGCGGTTTTCGGCCTGCGCCGCCGCCCGGCCACCGTCCGGGTCGTAACGGGCCGGGGCGCGGCGACGGCCCGGCACCAGCGGGAGCTTCCGAGCGGACGGCACCGGAGGGACTGACGCCGCCGGCGGGGCCGATCATCCGCGCGTCCACTCCGCACAGCGCAAGATCGGATACGGCTCAGGGACGGTCGGACCGGCGTGTCGAGTCGGTGCGGCGTATCCGATCATGGGCGGCAACGGTCGGGCGGTGCCGCGTCACGGGAGGCGGGCCTCCAGGACTCCGTCCACCACCCGGGTGGGCAGGACGACCTGGTCGTTCGCGGACGGGCCGTGCACGACCTCGCCGCCGTTGAGGCGGAACGTGCTGCCGTGCCAGGGGCACACCACGCACGCGTGGCCGTCGATCTCCTGCACCTCACCCTCACCGAGCGGGCCGCTCTGGTGGGGGCAGCGCTCCAGCATCACGGTGACGTCGTCGCCGTGCCGGTACAGGATCACCGACACGTCGTCGATCTCGCGGGTGACCAGCGTGCGCTGTGGCAGCGCGGACATGTCCGCGATCGAGTGCCAGCCCTCGCTCATCCGGTGCAGCTCGGAGATGCTCTGGTTGACCTGGGCACCCTGCTTGTACGCGAGATGCCCGCCCACGTACGCGCCGACGCTCGCCGCGGTGAGGCCGAGCCAGCCGAGCGTACGGCCGAGCCGGTGGTTGCCGGCGAGCCGCGCGGCGACCGACCCGGCGTAGCAGGCGAGACCGATCGTGTTGGAGGCGGCGTGCAGGAGGCCGATCCGCCGCTGGTCCCGGGAGAGGGCCGCCCAGTCGTTGAGCCCGGCCACGGCGGCCGGCACCGCGCTGACCGTGCCGACGGCGCAGAGGGTGGTGGCGGCGCGTCGCTGACCCGGCATCAGGTCCAGCACCGCGGTGCTGATCCAGGCGCCGACCGGAACCTGCACCATCGCCGGGTGCAGCGGGTGGCCCAGCCAGACGCCGTGCAGGAGGTCGCGGACGCGTTGCGGGCGGAGGGTGGCCTGGACCGCCCGCTGGAGCGGGTCCCCGATCCGGTCCAGCCGGGACGTCTGCTCGATCTTGGTCAGTAGCGCTCGCACGGGGTATCCACTTCCCGGCGAAACGGGCCGTAAACCCCGTCCGGTCGGCAACCGGGTGACGCCGACCAGACGGCGGTCGTGGGCGGAGCGCACCGCCACGCGTCAACCCGCGGTCGCGCCCCAGCGGTCGACGTGGACGGCCTCGGCGAGCGGGCGCTTCCGCCGCCAGCCGTGGCGCTCCAGGTCGGGTACGGCCTCGAAATGGGTGACCGGGCCGAGGCAGAGCCACGCCACCGGCCGGATCCCGGCCGGGATGCCGAGCAGGCCGGCCAGCCACTCCTCCCGGTAGAAGGAGACCCACCCGACGCCGAGCCCTTCGGCGGTGGCGGCGAGCCAGAGGTTCTGGATGGCGAGGCAGGCGGAGTAGAGGCCGGTGTCGGCGATGGCGTGCCGGCCGAGCACCGCCGGCCCACCCCGTGAGTGGTCGTAGGTGACCACGACGGACAGGCTGGACTCCAGCACACCGTCGATCTTGATCCGGGCGAACCGCTCGGCCGCCGCTCCGTCCAGCGTCGCCGCGAACACCTCCCGCTCGGCGCTGACGTGGTCGTGGAAGCGCCGGCGCAGCTCCGGGTCGCGGACGACGACGAAGTCCCACGGCTGCGAGTAGCCGACGCTCGGCGCGGCGTGCGCCGCCGTGAGCACCCGGTGCAGCACGTCGTCGGGCACCGGCGCCCCGGTGAACTGCGCCCGCACGTCCCGGCGGCGGTGGATGACGTCGTACAGGTCCATGGGCAGGCTCCGCTACGCTCGCCCGCTCTCGCGGGGCACTCCGCAAGATCGTGCACCAGGATGGCACCTGGCGCGCCGGCACCGCCGGGGGCATGCTGTGCCGATGGGTGTACGCGTCGAGCACGCCGGAGCGGTGACCACGGTGATCCTGGACCGGCCGGACGCGCGCAACGCCGTCGACGGTCCCACCGCCCGGGCCCTGGCCGACGCGTTCCGCGCCTTCGACGCCGACCCGGAGGCGGCGGTGGCCGTGCTGTGGGGCGCCGGCGGCACGTTCTGCGCCGGGGCGGACCTGAAGGCGATCGGCACCCCGCGCGGCAACCGCGTCGAGCCGGACGGGGACGGCCCGATGGGCCCGACCCGGATGGCGCTGTCCAAGCCGGTGATCGCGGCGATCTCCGGGTACGCGGTCGCCGGCGGCCTCGAACTGGCGCTCTGGTGCGACCTGCGGGTCGCCGAGTCCGACACGGTGCTCGGGGTCCTCTGCCGGCGGTGGGGCGTACCGCTGATCGACGGCGGCACGGTCCGGCTGCCGAGGCTGATCGGCGAGAGCCGGGCGATGGACCTGATCCTCACCGGCCGGCCGGTGCCGGCCGACGAGGCGTACGCGATGGGGTTGGTGAACCGGCTGGTCGCGCCGGGTGAGGCCCGGACGGCGGCCGAGCGGCTCGCGGCGGAGATCGCCCGGCACCCGCAGACCTGCCTGCGTAACGACCGGGCGTCGGTGCTGGCGACCGCGGCGCTTGCGGAGCCCGAAGCCCTGGCGGCCGAGCTGCGGTACGGCATGGACTCGCTGGCCACCGACGCGTTGGCGGGGGCGGCCCGGTTCGCGGCCGGGGCCGGCCGGCACGGCGCACCGGCTACCTGAGCTCGCGCAGCGCCTCCGAGATGGCGCGGTGGAACGTCGGGTACGCGTAGATCATGTGGCGGAGCTGGGCCAGCGGTACCGCCGCGTGCACGGCGACCGCCAGCGCGGACAGCACCTCGCCGCCGGCCGGCCCGACCGACGTGCCGCCGACCAGCACCCCCTGGTCCGCGTCGGCGATCAGCTTGACGAAGCCGTCGGCGCGGTGGATCCAGCCGCGCGTCGACGAGCCGAGCTGCGCCGTTCCGACCTGGACGTTGATCCCCCGCTGCCGGGCCTGCTGCTCGGTGAGCCCGACCGCGCCGACCTCCGGGTCGGTGAAGGTGACCCGGGGCAGCGCCCGGTAGTCGGCTCGCGGAACCGTCCCGGCCGAGCCGCTCGAACCGCTCACGGCGTGGGTGCTCGCCGCGCCCATCGCGCCGCCCGTCACACTGGCGGTGCCGCTGGCGTCCGGCGTGCTGCCGGCCCGCCGGAAGTGGTCGAGCAGGTCGGCGACGACGATGCCGGCCTGGTACATGGCGACGTGGGTGAAGGCGCCCTCGCCGGTGACGTCGCCGACCGCCCAGATCCCGTCGGTGACCCGCAGGCGGTCGTCGACCGCCAGGTAACGCTGGTCCGCCCGGACGCCGACGCTGTCCAGGCCCAGTTCGTCGAGGTGCGCCCGGCGGCCGGTCACGACCAGCAGCCGGTCGGCGGTGTACGCGGTCCCGCCCGCGTGCAGCGTGAACCGCCGCCCGTCGTGGTCGACGCGCTCGGCGGTCACTCCGGTGTGGATCTTCACGCCGTCGGCCCGCAGCGCGGCGGCGGCCGCCTCGGACGCCTCGGGCTCCTCGACGGCGAGCACCCGGTCCAGCGCCTCGACGACGGTGACCCGGACGCCGAACCGGGCGAAGACCTGCGCCAGCTCCAGCCCGATCGCGCCGCCGCCGAGCACCAGCAGCGACTCCGGCAGCTCCTCGACCTCGATCGCCTGGTGGTTCGTCCAGTACGGGGTGTCCGCCAGCCCGTCGACCGGCGGAACGGACGGGCGGGTGCCGGTGCCGAGCACGACCCCGTGCCGGGCCTGGAAGACCTGGTCGCCGACCCGGACCCGGCCAGGACCGTCGAGCCGCCCGCTGCCGCGGACGAACCGGCCGCCCTTCCCGACGAACCGGTCCACGGCCGCGCGGTCGTCCCAGGTGTCGGTGGCCTCCTCGCGGATCCGCTTCGCCACCGGCGCCCAGTCGGGGCGGACCTGCGCCGTCCCGGCGAGGCCGTCGACACGCCGCGCCTCGGCGATCGCGTTGGCCGCCCGGATCATCATCTTGCTCGGGATGCACCCCCAGTACGGGCACTCGCCCCCGACCAGGCTCCGCTCGACGCCGACGACGCTCAGCCCGGCCTCGGCGAGCCGGCCGGCGACCTCCTCCCCGCCGACGCCGAGCCCGACAACGACCACGTCCACGATCTGCGGCTCCGCCATCCCGTCAGCATTCCGCACCGACTGCCGGCCCAACCAGCACCCACCGGGGGAATTCCCGGTTCCGTAACCTCCGGGCGGCGTCGCTGACGGATACCGGACGGCGGCGGGCGGATCCTCGAGGTCACCGTCTGGCGGTGACCCGGGTCAGCGCAGCCAGACCGGGTCGCTGCCCGGGGCCGACAGCGGCGGCGGGTAGTCGAGGGTCCGGCGTACCTCGTCGGGCAGCCGCCACGGCTGGTGCACCGCCCCGCCGCCCACCGCCGCCAGCTCGGGGACCCACCGCCGGACGTACGCGCCGTCCGGGTCGTACCGCTGCGCCTGCCGGACCGGGTTGAAGCTCCGGTACGGCCGGGTGTCGTTGCCGGTGCCGGCCACCCACTGCCAGTTGCCGGAGTTGTTCGCGACGTCCCCGTCGAGCAGCCAGCGGAAGAAGACCGCGACGCCGGGACGCCAGTCCAGCCCGAGGCTCCTGGTCAGGTAGCCGGCGGTGACGAGCCGGGCCCGGTTGTGCATCCAGCCCTGCGCCCGCAGCTGCCGCATACCGGCGTCCACGACGGGCACCCCCGTCCGTCCCTCGGTCCAGGCCGCGAGGGCGTCGTCGTCGTACCGCCAGTCCTCGGCGGCCCCGCGCCGGTACGCCCTCGCGCCGATGTCGGGGAACGCGCCGGTGACCTGGTAGTAGAAGTCCCGCCAGCAGATCTGCCGGACGAACGGCGAGCCGCGGTCACCGGCCGCGTTCGCCACGGCGAGCGGAGACAGGCAACCCCAGCGCAGGTACGGGCTGAGCCGCGAGGTGCCGTCCCCGGCCAGGTCGTCGTGCAGGTCGTCGTAGCGGGGCAGGGTGGGCAGCCACCGGGACAACCGGCGCCGCGCCTCGTCCTCGCCACCGGGTACGGCGTCGGGCGACTCTCCGGCCGGCGGCGCCGGCAGCCGTCCGACCCGTACCCCCGCGGGGAGGCTGACCCGGCGGGGCGCCGCCAGTTCCGCCCGCCACCGGTGGCCGCTCCACGCCCGGTGGTACGGGCTGAAGACCCGGTAGTGGTCGCCGCCGCCGGGCGTCAACGCACCCGGCTCGACGACGGTCAGGCCGGGGAAGGTCCGCAGCGCGACCCGGTGCCGCCGGCAGTCGTCGCGCAGCCGGCGTTCGCGGCGGCGGGCGTACCGGCTGACGTCGGCGGAGAGGGCGATCCCCGCCGCGCCCACCTCCTCGGCCAGCTTCACCGTCTCGACGACCGGGTCGCCGTGCCGGACCACGAGGTCCCCGCCCCGCTTCCGCAGCGCCTCGCGCAGGGCGGCGAGGCTCTGGTGCAGGAAGCGGGTCCGGTTCGGCGAGCGGCCGGCCAGCGCCGGGTCGAGCACGTACAGCGGCACCACCCGGTCGAAGGCGGCGCAGGTGGTCGCCAGCGCCGGGTGGTCGTGCACCCGCAGGTCGCGGGTGAAGAGCACGATCGCGGTACGCGACGTCACCGGACCGGCGGGCCGGGAACCGTGACCGGGGTGCCGGTCGGGGTGAGCAGGGCGCGGGCGGCCACCGCCAGCCGGCGTCGCCCCGGCACGACGGCCCGGCGGGCGAAGACGTCGAAGTCCTGGGCGGCCACCTCGCCGAGGATCCCGCCGTAGAGCGCGTACGCGGTGCGGATGCAGGCCTGCGAGGCGGGGGCGAGCATCGTGACGCCCGGCGCGGCGGCGGCGTAGTGCTCCTGGGCGCGGGTGACCTCGTACCGGACGAGTTCGCGGATCGGCTCGGTGGCGCGTCCGGCCGCGCGGGCGGCGAGCAGGTCGTCGCGGGTGACCCCGAAGCGCGCCAGGTCCTCGTCGGGCAGGTACGTGCGACCACGGTCGAGGTCCTCGGCGACGTCCCGGATGAAGTTCGTCAGCTGGAAGGCGAAACCGAGCTGGCGGGCCGGCTCCCGGGCCGCCACCGGGTCGGAGCTGCCCAGGATCGGCAGCATCATCGTGCCGATGACCGCCGCCGAACCCTCCATGTAGTCGAGCAGGTGGTCGTAGGTGCGGTACGAGTGGACGGTCAGGTCCATCGCCATGCTCTTCAGGAACGACGCGAAGTCGTCCCGGTCGAGATCGAAGACGGCGATGGTGTGCAGGACGGCGGGGAGCAGTGGGTCGTCGACCGGCTCGCCGTGCAGGCCGGCGACGAACCGGCCGCCCCAGTCGTCGAGGCGGGCGGCCCGCTCGGCCGGGCGCAGGTCCTCGGTGCGGTCAACGATCTCGTCCGCGTAGCGCGTGAATCCGTACAGCGCATGAACATGCCGCCGTTTCCAGGCGGGAAGCAACCGGGTGGCGAGATAGTAGGTACGACCGTGACGTCGGTGCAGGTCACGGCAACGGTCATAGGCAGCGGTGAGATTCGTGTCCACCGGCCCCTCCCTCCTATCGACGCACCAATCGACGCAACTCGTAACTCTAGGGTACGCTCGCCCACATGGCTAACGACGCAGTTGCGGGCGACGCGCTCCGTGCACCGCCGGCACGCCCGGCGGTGCGGGACGACCCGATCCGCGCGGTCCCGGCCGCGTACACAGAGGACCTGGTCACGGGGGTGGACGACACTCTCGCCGCCTTCCTCGCCGCCGAGGTCGACGCGCTGACCGAAATCGACGCGGCGATGGGCGGGTTCGCCGCGACCGCGCGCGACTGCGTCCTGGCCGGTGGCAAGCGGGTGCGCCCGACGTTCGCGTACTGGGGCTGGCGCGGCGTGGTCGGCGTCGCCGAGCCGACGGCACCCGTGCTGCCGGCGCTCGCCGCGCTGGAGCTGCTGCACACGTTCGCGCTGGTGCACGACGACGTGATGGACGCGTCCGCGACCCGGCGCGGCCGGCCAGCCGCGCACGTGGTGGTCGCCGCGCAGCACGCCGCCGCCGGCCACCGCGGCGACTCCGGCCGGTTCGGCGAGGCGGTCGCGGTGCTGATCGGCGACCTCTGCATGGTCTGGGCCGACCGGCTGCTCTCCCACACCGCCCTGCCGCCGGCACGCCTGCTCGACGTCCGGCGCTGCTACGACCAGATGCGCGTGGAGACGGTGGCCGGGCAGTACCTGGACGTCCTCGGCGAGAACGACGCGGCGAACTGGTCGGTGGACCGGGCGCTGCGGGTCGCCCGGTACAAGACCGCGAGCTACACCGTGCAGCGGCCGCTGCTCTTCGGCGCGGCGCTGGCGGGTGGCGACGTCGACGGGCCGCTGATCGCCGCGTACACCCGCTACGGGCTGGCCGTCGGCGAGGCGTTCCAGCTCCGCGACGACCTGCTCGGCGTCTACGGCGACTCGGCGACCACCGGGAAGCCGGCCGGCGACGACCTGCGCACCGGGAAGCCGACCGCGCTGCTCATGCTGGCCCGCCACCTGGCCGGCCCGGCGCAGCGCCGCGCGCTCGACCGGATCGGCGCCGGCACCGGCGACGGTGAGATCGCGCGGCTGGCGGAACTGGTCGCCGACACCGGTGCAGTCGACCGCGTCGAGCGGATGATCTCCGACCGGGTCGCCGAGGCGCTGGCCGCCCTCGACAACCCGTCGATCGACCGGACCGCGCGCACCGCGCTGACCGGCCTCGCCGTCGCCACGACGAACCGGCGGGCATGATGGGCAACTTCGCACAAGGAGGTGGTCGCGGCGTGCGCACCGTGAACGGGCGTACCGACCGGGTCGTGGTCGTCGGCGCCGGTCTCGGCGGGCTGGCGTGCGCGCTGCACCTGGCCGGCAGCGGCCGGCAGGTGACGGTGCTCGAACGCGAGCCGGCGCCCGGCGGCCGGGCCGGTCGGCTCACCGTCGACGGGTACGAGTTCGACACCGGCCCCACCGTGCTCACCATGCCCGACCTGATCGCCGAGGCGCTCGGCGCGGTCGGCGAGGAACTGGACGACTGGCTGGACCTGACCCCGCTCGACCCCGCGTACCGGGCGTACTACCCGGACGGCTCGACCCTCGACGTCATCACCGACACCACCCGGATGGCCGCCGAGATCGCGAAGGTCTGCGGGCCCCGCGAGGCCGACGGCTACCTGCGCTTCGTGGACTACGCGCGTGACCTGTGGCGGCTGGAGCGGGCCGACTTCATCGAGCGCAACCTCGACGCGCCGACCGACCTGCTCACCGGCAACCTGCTCAAACTGCTCGCCAACGGCGCGTTCCGCCGGCTCCAGACGAAGATCAACCAGTTCTTCCGGGACCCGCGCACCCAACGGATCTTCTCGTTCCAGGCGATGTACGCCGGGCTCGCCCCGCACGACGCGCTGGCCATCTACGCGGTCATCGCGTACCTCGACTCCGTGGCCGGGGTGTACTTCCCGCGCGGCGGCATCCACGCGGTCTCCCGCGCGATGGCCGGCGCGGCCGAGAAGCACGGCGTGCAGTTCCGGTACGGCACCACGGTCACCCGAGTGGAGACGGCCGGTGACCGCGCCACCGGCGTGCGCACCGCGGAGGGCGAGTTCGTCCCGGCGGACGTGGTGGTGCTCAACCCCGACCTGCCGGTCGCGTACCGGGACCTGCTCCCGCCGGCCCGGCCGCGCCGGCTGACCTACTCGCCGTCCTGCGTGGTCCTGCACGTCGGGTCGACGCGGGATTATGGGAAGATCGCTCACCACAACATCCATTTCGGGCGGTCGTGGCGGGGCACCTTCGACGAGGTCATCCGGCGCGGTGACCTGATGAGCGACCCGTCGCTGCTGGTCACCAACCCCAGCCGGACCGATCCGTCGGTGGCGCCGGCCGGCCGGCACACCTACTACGTGCTGGCGCCGGTGCCCAACCTCGACCGGGCGCCGCTCGACTGGCGGGGTGGCCTCGCCGACCGCTACGCCGACCGGCTGGTGGGGACGCTGGAGGAGCGCGGCTACGTGGGCTTCGGGGACGGCATCGAGGTGCTGCGGACGATCACCCCCGCCGAATGGGCGGCGCAGGGCATGGCCGCCGGCACCCCGTTCGCCTCCGCGCACAGCCTCTTCCAGACCGGCCCGTTCCGCCCGTCCAACCTGCACCGCGGCCTGGGCAACGTGGTCTTCGTCGGCTCCGGCACACAACCCGGCGTCGGCGTGCCGATGGTGCTGATCTCCGGCAAGCTCGCCGCCGCCCGCGTGACGGGAAGCCGCCGGTGACCGCCCGCGAAGCCCACCAGGTCGAGCTGGTGGACGACGCCGGTCGGGCGACCGGTCGGACCACCGTGTCCGCCGCGCACCAGCCGCCGGGGAAGCTGCACCGGGCCTTCTCGGTGCTGCTCGTCGACCCGGCGGGCCGGGTGCTGCTCCAGCGCCGCGCGGCGGTGAAGACCCGCTTCCCCCTGCGGTGGGGCAACTCCTGCTGCGGGCACCCGGGTCCCGGTGAGTCCCTGACCGTCGCCGCCAACCGGCGGCTCGCCGAGGAGCTGGGCGTCGGCCCGGTCGAACTGACCGAGGTCGGGGTGTACGTCTACTACGCCGAGGACCCGGCGACCGGCCGGGTCGAGTTCGAGTACGACCACGTCCTGCGTGGTGTCCTCCCACCGGACACCCCCCTGCACCCGGACCCGGACGAGGTCGCCGAGCTGCGCTGGGTGGACCCCGTCGAGCTGGAAGCCGACCTCGACGCCGACCCGTACGCGTACGCCCCCTGGTTGGGCGGGGTGGTGAACCGCCTCCTGTATCCCGCCGGTCCGGCCGGTTCCGCCGCGCTCCAGCCGGGCGCCTCTGACGCCGCGGAGCGGTCGGGTGGCGGATGAGGCGCTGAGCGCGGGGGCCGTCGCCCGGCGGCTGGGAGTCGCCGTGACGACGCTGCGTACCTGGCACCAGCGATACGGGCTCGGGCCCAGCGAGCACGTCCCGGGGCACCACCGCCGGTACACGCCGGCCGACCTCGCGCGCCTGGAGATCATGCGGCGGCTCACCGCCGAGGGGATCGCCCCGGCCGAGGCTGCCCGCTGGGCCCGCCAGGCGCCCGGCGCCGTGCCGAGTGCCCGCGCGGCCCGCACCCGCGACGGGGGTGGCACCATCCCGGTGGGGCGTGCCGGTCCGGCGGCCCGCGGGTTGGCTCGCGCCGCCATGCGGCTGGACTCGGTCGTCATCAACGAAACGATCGCCCGCACCATCCAGGTCGAGGGGGTCGTCGCCACCTGGGACGGGCTCCTGCGTCCCGTCCTCGTCGGGATCGGCGAACGGCACGCCGCCACGGCCGCACTCATCGAGGTCGAGCACCTCGTGTCCCGGTGCGTCTCGGAGGTGCTGGCCGCGGTCGCCCGCGCCCACGCGCCCGGCGGTCCACCCCGCATCCTGCTCTCCTGCGCCGACGAGGAGCAGCACAGCCTGCCGCTGGAGGCGCTCGGCGCGGCGCTGGCCGAGGCCGGCGTCGCGTACCGGATGCTCGGCGCCCGGGTGCCGGTGGAGGCGCTACTCGAGGCGGTCAACCGGACCGGGCCGGCCGCCGTGGTGATCTGGTCGCACACCCGCGACACCGCCGGCCCCGAGCAGCTCACCGCGTTGCTCGCGGCGCCCCGCCGGCCACTGCTGGTGCTCGCCGCCGGGCCCGGGTGGCGGGCCGAGACGCTGCCGGCGGGGGTCGTCCGGCCGGTCGGCCTCGCCGAGGCGGTCTCGCTCGCGGTGGCCGTCCGAGACTCACTGGACCAGTCGACCAGGGAATAGTCCCACGTCCCGCCCGGCGTCGACGAGGGGCGACCCGGGCCGCGCTCACGCGCTGTGACGTGATCGGTGCGCGACTGTGACGCAGGCCGCTCAGGGGTGTCCGGTGCCGGGAACCGTCACGTAGCCTCCGGGAGGTCCGCCGACCCGCCACCCCCCCTCGGAGCGAACGATGCGCCTACGCGCTCTCCTCGCGTCCGGTCTGGCCCTGGTCGTCCTCAGCGGCGGCTGCGGCGACGGCACCGGACGGCTGCGGGCCGTCACCGGCCCCAGCCCCGTCGCCTCCGGCACCCTTCCCGCCGAGCCGGCACCGACCGCGACACCCCGACCGACCCGCAAGCCCCCCGCGGCCCGGCCCCTGCGTCCGCTGCCGACCACGCTGCCCGCCGGGCTCCAGCGCACCACCGGTGTCAGCGGCGTCGCGCTGACCTTCGACGACGGCCCGGACCCGGTCTGGACCCCCCAGGTGCTCGACCGGCTGCGCGCCGCCCGCGTCACCGCCACCTTCTGCGTGGTGGGTACGCAGGTCCGCCGTCACCCGGACCTGGTCCGCCGCATCGTCGAGGAAGGCCACCAGCTCTGCAACCACAGCTGGAACCACGACGTCGACCTGGGCCGGCGGCCGGTCGCCGAGATCCGGGCCGACCTCCTCCGTACCCAGCGCGCGATCCGGGCGGCGGTCCCCACGGCACGGGTGCCCTTCTATCGCCAGCCGGGCGGACGGTGGACACCCGAGGTCGTGCAGGTCGCCAAGCAGCTCGGGATGCGTTCACTCCACTGGACCGTGGATCCGCAGGACTGGGGGAAGCCGCCGGCGGAGAAGATCAGCGAGCGGGTGCACACCGCCGCCCGGCCCGGCGCGGTCGTCCTGCTGCACGACGGAGGCGGCGACCGGGGCGCAACCCTGGCCGCCTGCTCCCGGATGATCGCCGACCTGAAGACCCGGTACGGGATCATCCGACTCCGCTAGAACGGGTCTGAGCTGCGGTTCCGCGGTCCGCTGCGGCTCCGGCCATACCGGTTTGGTCGACCGGCGGGGCATCACGTATGCTTTCCAAGCCTCCGGCGGGGCCGGATGGGAGCAAGTCCGCTTGAAGTTGCGAGTGTGCAATGATGGCGGGGCCGCCCTCATCGTCTAGCGGCCCAGGACGCCGCCCTTTCAAGGCGGTAGCACGGGTTCGAATCCCGTTGGGGGCACGGTTCGGCTTCGGCCGGGCAAGCTAGGTCCTGTGGAGCAGTCGGAGTGCTCGCCGCCCTGTCAAGGCGGAGGTCGCGGGTTCAAGTCCCGTCAGGACCGCCAGCGCTGACGCCGCGCCATCACGCGCGGCGTTCTGCGTATCGGAGCATGTGACCCTGTTCGGCGGAGACCACGGCGGCCGGGTAGCATGAGCCGAGCACGGCCAGGTAGCTCAGTTGGTACGAGCGTCCGACTGAAAATCGGAAGGTCGGCGGTTCGACCCCGCCCCTGGCCACATAGCCTTTCGCCGGGCTAAACCAGCGCCGACCAGCGAAAACGCCGGTCGGCGCTGGTGCTTGTGCTACACGACAACAGAAGCCAGCTTGACTGAGGTAGTCCGCTGTTGACCCCTGGTTGCCGTTGCTAGTTGCACGTTGGCTGCACGGCCAAGCGGGCAAGGGAACCGGAGGAGTCCCGTCATGACGGAGTGGCGACGGCTATCAGCCAGACGTGGCGTGTCGTCCGATGACGGACCGTACGAGGGAACTCCTTCCCACCTCCGCGCCTCACTCGATCACTGGCTGAAAAGCGCCATGACGGCCATTACGGTGACAGCCGGAACGCGCCACCGCACACTCAACGGCAACATCATCCGGCGGGTGGCGCTGGCCGTGCGACTGCCGCTCAGGAGCAACGTCCCCACGAGCACCCTCATGGCTGATTTCCTCCACAGTTGTCACTCAGCCGACGATCGGTACCTAGACGCACTGGATGCGGCCCTCTATATGGCACCCCATGCAGACGCATCGGAGCTTGCGCGGATCTTGGAGGAAGGCGGCTCAGTCTGGACGCTCCGGGGCGACCGCAAGGGACTTGAGCGTCGTGTTGATCCTGCGGCTACTCAGGCGTTCGAACAGGCGACGGATCCGGACGATCTTGCAAGTGCGGAGCTGGGCCAAGCGTGGTCGCGGGCTTTCGGACGGGATGCGGACGCGTCTGACGCGTGGGATCACGCCATCAAGGCGGTTGAAGCCATCCTTGCGCCGATCGTCGTGCCAGCTCAGGACAAGCCGCAGATTGGCCATGTGCTGGGCCAGCTTCGCAGCCAGAGCGACCGTTGGCGACTGGCAGTTCCGGGGCCAGAGCAGAATCACAGCATCGACCCGCTGGTCACGATGCTCCAGACCATCTGGCCGAACCCCGACCGTCACGCGGCTGGCAATCCTCGGACGCCATCTTTGGCTGAGGCGCAGGCTGTGCTGCACCTCGCAGTGACGATCGTTCAGTGGGGGCGATCCGGAGCTATCGCTCGGGCCTGAGGCACCGCAGACCGCCCCTCGCGCCTACTGCCATCCCGTCTGCCGCCGACCCACACACCGTGGAGCGGACCAGGGCCAGGGTGACAAGGTGGAGCGCCCTACCGGACGAACGACCTTGGCGCCCTGGCCCTGGTCTGCTCGGCTCTGCCTGGGTCGGCGGCTGGCGGGATGGCATCCCACCACCCACGAACCGGAACCGTTCGGCAACTCCATCTCGGAGTCGTCTGGCCCCCGCCGGAGGCATGCCCTTCAATTGGCCGGCGCGCCGGCCGATGCCGGCGCTTGCGCCGCCAGCAGGCCGAGCGCGACCGGCGCGGCCCGCTTGCGGGCCGCCTTGATCCTAAAGAGGTGAATTCGGCAACGGCACGCGTTCTTGCCAGCTAGAGGTGCCATGCACCTGCCGTAGGCTCTGGCGGTGATGGCAGGTTTGGGGATGCGACAGCCGACGCTGGGGGCCGCGATGGCCAGCTTGACGGCGATACCGGATGAAGCGGTTGAGCACGGTGAGGTCTTCACCCGGCGCTGGATCGTCGACCTGATCCTTGACGTCGCCGGCTATCGGCCGGAACTCGATCTTGCCTCCCTGACCGCCGTTGAACCGGCCTGCGGTACCGGCGCCTTCCTTGGTCCAATGGTTGCTCGCCTCAGTGCCTCATGCCGGCAGCACGGCCAGTCGCTCTCGGGAGCAGCGAACGCGATTCGCGCCTACGACTTGCTTGCGCGGAACGTCGAAGCTAGTCGGCGTCTGGTCGAGAAGGTCCTCTTGGACGACGGATGGCCGAGCGAGGACGCTCTTGCCGCCGCTGATGCCTGGGTCCAGCAGGGCGACTACCTCCTAGACCCCTGCGACGACGAGACGGTCGACTTTGTTCTAGGTAACCCGCCATACATTCGGCTGGAAGACGTGCCGAGCGATCGGATGGCTGCATATCGCGCGGCCTGCTCAGTGATGGTCGGGCGGGCAGACGTGTACGTCGGATTCTTCGAGGTCGGGCTCCGATCGTTGAGACAAGGCGGGGTGCTGGGCTTCATCTGCGCCGATCGTTGGATGCGGAACCAGTACGGGCGCCAGCTGCGTCAGCTAATCAGCGATGGATACAGCGTCGACGCCACGATCACAATGCACGACGTTGACGCCTTCGAGGAACAGGTGTCCGCCTACCCTGCTATTTCAATCTTGCGGAGAGCCGAGCAGGGGGCAGCGGTGGTAGCAGACACGAGCGGTTCCTTCGGTCCCCGCGATGCTGCCGCGGTTCTTGCATGGATGCGGCAGGAGACTGCGGCGCCGGTTGTGAGCGATAGCTACGAGATTGCTCGGCTGCCCCACTGGTTCGCGGGCTTGGACTCGTGGCCGGCTGGCTCTCCTGCCCGCCTCGCGTTGATCGAGGATCTAAACGATCGCTTCCCGCTGCTAGAGGACGAGGCAACCGGCACGCGCGTGGGAATCGGCGTGGCTACTGGTGCGGACGGCGTTTTCGTAACCACCGGCGCTGAGGTGGAGCCGGACCGTCTTCTGCCACTTTCGATGGTCAAGGACACGTTGTCTGGGCATCTGAACTGGTCCGGGCACTACTTGGTCAACCCGTGGGATAGCTCTGGCCGATTGGTTGACCTCGACGCGCATCCTCGGCTGCGGGCCTACTTCGGGCAGCATGCCGCTGCCCTCAAGAAGCGGCATGTAGCCGGGAAGCAGCCGGCAAACTGGTACCGCACGATCGACAAGGTCGATCACATGTTGACTGGCCGGGCCAAACTGCTGTTTCCGGACATGAAGCTGACGATCCATCCCGTGCTTGACGAGGGCCACCTCTACCCGCATCACAACCTGTACTACATCGTGTCGGATGCCTGGGATCTACGAGTGCTCGGGGGCCTGCTGCTGTCCGCAGTGGCTCAAGCCTTCATCGAGGCATACGCGGTGAAGATGCGCGGCGGGACCCTCCGCTTCCAAGCGCAGTACCTGCGCCGCATCCGGGTCCCTCGCTTCGAAACCATCTCAGAGCGGGACCGCGCGCTGCTCTCCGATGCGTTCGACCGGAGAGACCGCGCGGCGGCAACGAGAATTGCAGAACGTGTGTATGGGATCGAGCAGAGGCTACCCATCTAGCTCGCTAAGCTAGTCGAGCATGCTGCGGACGAGATTGACGCGTCCCTGGACTGCGACCTGAAAGCTTCTCCCGCTCGCGGTGACAAGCGGCTCTGCGTATGAAACTCCATCTCCGTGCCACTGCGTTGTGATAAACCATCCCGCTTGGTATACGTTATCGCCAACGAAACGCGAGATCATTTCCTGGTATCGCTGATTCGGGGACATGCCGATAAACGTCTGATCAACGGGGAAGAGGGACCTGAGATCTCTTCCCGCCCTCTCTGTTTCTTCGGTTTCCTCTAGGACGAAAACATACCCTAGCCACGGAGGAACCTCGCCAAAGGCGAAATTCTTTGTCTGAGCTGCCCAGGTGTCGGTACTTGTTCCGAGAGCTTCCTCGAAGCGGTTGTTGATGTTCTTGGCAACGCTGCCGACCTGTGACTTAAACTCCAGCGCCGCGACTAAGCTGCCCTTGTATTGGACGGCCATATCCCAACGCTTTCGGGCACGGTAGTAACCTGGGAGGTAGGGCTCGTAGACGATAGAGCTCGCAGGCATCCCAGCATCGACAAAGATGTCTGCTACGAGGTCCCTTACTCCGTTCATGTGGGCTCCGCTGCGGGCTTCACCTCCGGTCGTCCCCTCCTGCTTGGACCTTTGACTGAGCCGGCTCTCCCAAAAAGCTTGGACTGCGGCTTGGGTAGCGTCGTGTGGCTCGTCGCCGGGGTACAGGCTCAAGGATGCTCTCCTAGGTCAGACAACTCGTGAGCGAGAGATCCAAGATCTTAACGCCGCGACGCCGCACGTGTGATCCCACGCACTGGTCTTTTGGTGGGAGGATCGATCGGCCGTTCAAGAGTGTCTATCCGCTCGTGCGGGTCATCAGGAACCGAGCAAGCTCCCCCATGCCCCTGGCACCTTCGGCGGTAGCGTCCGCACCTGCTTGCAGTAGCGGGCCAGCCTTGCCCGGCTTGTTGGCGAACCCGATGGTTCGCACTCCAGCGGCGCGTCCGCCTCTGATGTCGGAAACGGAGTCGCCCACGAGGACGCACCTGGCGGGGTCGGTGGCTACCGCCAGTACCGCGCGCTGGATCGGTACCGGGTTCGGCTTCATCAGAGTCGGGTCGGCATGCGCCCGGCCAACGATGGCCATGACGTATCGGGTGAGTCGATGAGCGATCAGGTAACGCTCGATGGCGGCGGCCGAGTTGTTGCTGACGATCGCGATGGGTCGGCTGGCCTCGTAGGCGGCGACGATGACCTCCCGTGCATAGGGAGTCGGCTTGGCGCCGTCGACTGCGGCCAGCTCTGCGCGGCACAACTCGTCCTCGACTCGCTCCACCAATGTTGGTGTGCCGACGGTCGCGGTGAAGCGGAGCACTTCGAGCGGGTCGCCAACGGCTCTGATCTGCTCGGGTATCTCGACGCCTTGCTTTTCGATAGCGCGGCGTAGCTCGGCTGCGACGGTGGAGTCCGTGAGGGTGGCGAAGACGGCGCAGACTGGCCCGTCGAAGTCGAGCAGGATCGGCCCGGTGTCGTTGAGGACCTGGGCGACGCTGTATCGCGGGTTCATGGCGTGTAGTCGTGCGCGATGGTTGACCACATGGAGTCAAACCAGGTCCGGGCCTGGTTTACGTATTGGGACGCGTCGGAAGCCTCGTCGTCGCTGACGGCCCGGTGGAAGAGGATTGCGTCCTTGCCCATCGGGTCGTAGATGGCTGTGGGCTGGCCTTTGATCATGACGGTGTGCTCTACGACCGGGTAGAAGCCGAAGAAGGCTTCCTCGCCGTTGAGGATGTAGAGCTTGAATAGCGGCGCTGCGCGGTGCACGCGCACCTCTGCTGAGGCGTCTTTGACCAAGCCGAGGTCTCCGAGTTCGCGCACTGCCTCGAAGATGGCGTCCGTGTGCCGACGGGTGATCCGTTCGGCGCGCTCGCGCACGCCGGGATCGTCGGTCTGCGTCTCGGCCAGGCACGGCAGGGCCATGGGCTCTCTCGTGTCCGGGAGCAGGATGCGAACGGTGACGGACTCGGGCGTGAGTAGCCCGGCCCGGATCTTGTCGAGCGGCTCGGTCAGTACTCCGTGGAGGGTCTCACCGGAGAAGCCGGCGAATTCGATCGTGACGTGGGCGCGCTCGAAGGCCGCCTCGACATGGGGCCGGAGTCCTACCGGGCGCTCGGTTTGTGCGCGGACGAATGCGCCGCTGCCCTGACGGGTGACGATCAGACGCTCGTCGCGCAGGATGCGCAGCGCGGTCTTGACCGTCTCTCGGGCGACGTTGTAGCGCTCGGCTAGGTCGTTCTGCGACGGCAGTCGCTCGCCTGGCTCGAACTTGCGGGTACGAATCGCAGCTCGCAGAACGTTGGCGATCTGCTGCGACGGGGGCCTGGGGTCGTCCGGGTCCAGCCCGGCCAGGGTTTCCAGCTCGCTGGTCATGCAGGTCAGAGTAACTGCTGACTAGCCAAGCTAGACCAATCAGCATCCAACTCTTGACCTGGCTAGCCAGGCTGGCCTACCTTGGGTCCTACGCGATTTGGCTAGCCAAGTCGCATCCCGAGGCCGGTGGAGTGCCGGCGGGCAGAGCTGGAGGTAGGGCAATGGCTGTCCCGAACACGATCAAGGTTCCGGTTCCGTTCGATTACGTCTTCCCGCAGGGTGCGCTGTGCCTGGGTGTGGAGGCGGTGACGGACTTCGACAAGCGCGGCCAGGGCGATGACCAGGCGCGTGACAAGGACACCGGTGAGCGGCTGTGGGTGGTCAAGGTTCTGGACCTGGACCCGGAGGCCGGGAAGTTCGGCGGGTCGAAGGAGGTCAAGGTGAAGATCGCCGCTCCGGTGCAGCCGGTGCCGCCGCCGTCGAAGATCCCCGGCTACCCGCCGGCGGTCACCTTCACCGACGTGACGCTCACCCCGTACGTCGACAGCCAGCGGTGCAAGGGCTCGGGGAAGTGCCGGGCGCGTCAGGCGTGGTCGATCCGCGCGGGCGCCATGACCGAGCCGGCCGCCGTGAAGCAGGCGGCCTGATTCAGACCTGGACGCGCGGGGCGGGACTCGCCCGCCAAGACAACTCCCGCCCCGCGCCTCACCCGATCACCTTGGAAGGAGTTGGGCTGATGCCCACGCTAGCTGACGCTGCCCGCATCGCCGGGAACCCGCGCCTTGCCCCGTACCGTCGCACCCACCGCCGCACCGTGATGCGCTTGGCTGGTCCTGGTATCCGGGCCGCCCGCGAGGTCTACACCACCATCCCGTCCGACGCGATCCGCGTCGCCGCCCTGGTCGAGATCTCCGCCGCCGCCGCAGCCCTCGCGCGGACGGTGGTCAAGCTGCGCCACCTCGACCCGGACCTGATCGCCCCGCACGTGTCCGACCGCGTCGACCTCCGCGCGGTGCTCGGTCGGGGCCGGTGGTTGCCGACCATGACCCGCCACGTCCCCGCCCCGCAGACCGGCCCGGTCGACCTGGCCGTCCTTGCCCCGGCTCGGATGCCGGTGCGTCGTCGGGTGGTTCGCCGTCGTCCCGGCACGCCGGGCCAAGGCTCCCTGTTCGCCACCGCTGTCGGGGAGGGCTGAGCGATGCCGCTGGTCAACGTGATCCGGGGCGACCGGATCGAAGGCGCGCCGATCAACGTCCGCACGCCGTTCGTCCGCATCCCGATGTGGCTCGCCCTGTCCTGGTGGACGCTCAAGGCCCTCGGCCGCCTGGTCCTGGTCCTCGTGCGCTTCTGGTACCTGACCGCCCCGGCCGTCTTCTTCGCCTGGCTCTACCTCCGATACGGCTGGGCCGGTCCGGTCGGGTTCGTCGGCCTGGTCGCCGTCGTGTCGACCGGGTGGGCGTTCGGGCACCGGGCGTCGTGGCTGCGGTTCGGGTGGTGGCCGGTCCTGTCCCGCTACCGGCGGATGGTCTACCGCCGCAACTGGCACGCCGCGATGGTCACCGCGAAACTCGCCGTCTCGTTCGACTCCCACACCGTGCTGCCCGTCCTGCGCCGCGTGCGCTGCGCCTCCGGGGTGGACGTGGTGACGGTGCGGATGGTGACCGGGCAGATCCCGGACGACTTCGCCCGCGTCGCGGAACGCCTCGCCCACACGTTCGGGGTGCGGCAGGTCAAGGCGATGCCGGGGCCGCGTCCGGATGTGGTGCTGCTGCACCTGTTCCGCGGTGACCCCCTCGCCAAGCTCATCCGACCCTTGCCCGTCCCGGCGGTGCCGGAGTTCACCGCCCTGCCCGTGGGCCGTCAGGAAGACGGCGACGGCTACGAGCTGCGCCTGTTCGGCACCCAAGTTTTGGTGGTGGGTGCGACGGGTGCGGGGAAGGGCTCGGTGATCTGGTCCGTGGTCCGCTCCCTGGCCGCCGGGGTCACCTCCGGGCTGGTGCAGATCTGGGGCCTGGATCCGAAGGGCGGCATGGAGTTGGGGATGGGTGCGCCCATGTTCACCCGGTTCGCCCGCAAGGACTACGCCGCCATGGCGGAGCTAATCGAGGAAGCCGCATCGGTCGCGAAGGACCGGGCCGGGAAGCTCTACGGCCGGACCCGCCAGCACACCCCGACCCCGGACGAGCCGCTGATCGTCGTCGTCATTGACGAGCTGGCCAACCTGACCGCCTATCTGACCGACCGGCAGTTGAAGGACCGGATCAAGGCGGCGCTGTCGATCCTGCTGTCCCAGGGCCGCGCGGTGGGCGTGCACGTGGTCGCGGCGATTCAGGACCCGCGCAAGGAAGTGCTGCCGTTCCGGGACCTGTTCCCGACCCGCATCGGCCTCCGACTGGCTGAGGCCGCGCAGGTCGACCTGGTGCTCGGGGATGGGATGCGGGACCGGGGCGCGCTGTGTGACCGCATCCCGCAGTCCCTGCCCGGCGTGGGCTTCGTGGTGATCGACGGGAACCCGACGCCGATGCGGGTCCGGTTCTCGTTCCTGAGCGATGACGAGATCCGCGACATGGCGCAGACCTACGGCCGGCTGCGGGTCATCGACGGCGAGATCCTGGAGGGTGCCGCATGAAGCCGCATCCCACCGCCACCCGCGCCGACCGCGTCGAGGGCCTGGTCCTCGTCGTCATCCTGCTCATCGTCGCCGGCTTCGCCGGGGCCGCGTCGTTCACCCACGTCAAGGACTGGACCCTCGACAACTCACTCCCGGGCACGGGGGCGTGGTTCGGCTGGGCCAACGCTGTCATCTCCGAACTGGTGCCGGTCGCCGCCCTGCTCACCATCCGCCAGCGGCGCCGCACCGGCGGGCCGATCGGCTACCCGATGTTCCTACTCATCGCCGCCGTCGCCCTTTCCCTCGCGGCGCAGCTCGCCGTGGCAAAGCCGGGCCTGTCCGGATGGCTGCTTTCCGCCGTCCCGGCGTTGGCGTTCATCGGCCTGTCCAAGCTCGTCCTCACCACCGCACCCGCACCAGCCCCGGCCGCCGACCCCGCGCCTGCCCGTCCCGTCGATGAGCCCACCACTCAGGCCCGCCCGGTCGAGCACCCGGCCCCGGCCGCTCCCGTCGCCGCCCCCGCGCCGACCCTGCCTGAGCCCGTCGCCCTGGTCGACGTCGAGCCAACCCGGCCTGCCCCGGCTGTCCCGGTGGCTCCGGTGTCGCCGGCCGCCTTCACCCGCCGCAACGGTGTCCCGCTGATCGGAGAGGTGACCCGATGACCGACCACCTGCTCACCGGCCTGCTCCTGACCGCCGCCCTCGCCCTGTTCTCCTTCGATCAGTACCGCCTCTACGTCGTCCGGTACGAGTTGGCCGCTTTCCAGCGGGCCGCTGCCCGTGACCCGCTGACCGGGCTGGCCAACCGCACCGGTCTTGCCCAGGCGTGGGAGCAGCTCGCCCCGCACCGCCCGTGGGTCGCGGTGGTGGACCTGGACGGCTTCAAGCCGGTTAACGACACCCACGGCCACGCCGCCGGAGACCACGTCCTCACCGCCGTCGCCCACCGCCTGCGCACCGTCAACGGCATCCCGGCCCGCCTCGGCGGAGACGAATTCACCGCCCTGCTTCTCGACTCCGACCCGACCACCGCCGTCCGCCAGCTGGCCGCCGCCATCGCCGCACCCGTCCGCCTCCCGTCCGGCGTCACGGTCTCGGTGACCGCCAGCATCGGCCTCGCACCCGCCGGCCCGGATCTCGCCGCCGCGCTCGCGGACGCCGACGCCGCCATGTACCGAGCCAAGACCACCCGCACCGGGGTCGCTGTCTTCGACCGCCACCGCGACGACCACGCAACCGACACCCGCCCGACCGTCCGCGTCCGTGACCTGGTTACGGGGGTGGGCCGATGACGCTCACCCCGACGCTGCCCGGCCTCGAACCCGCCCCCGTGGTGGAGCCAAGGCCGGGCTCCCGGGCCGCCCGCATGCTCATGCCCCGCTCCGTCGACGTCGTGGCCGACCTCGCCGCCGACTACGGCGTCTGCACCCGCCCCGTCAGCCTGCGCCGCACCGACCTCGACTCCGGGCAGACCGAAGTCATCGACATGCCCTGCGGCGCCACCCAAGAGGCGAAGTGCCCGGCCTGCGCGACCCGTGCCCGCCGGCTGCGGCAGCAGCAGATCCGCGAGGGCTGGCACCGCGACGACGAACCCGACCCCGGACCGAAGCCGGCCACCGACGCGCAACGCGGCCTCATCGTCGCCCGCGCCCACCTGGAATTCGCCCGCGACGAAGCCGCCCGCGCCTCCCAATGGGACCAGGTCGCGGACCTGGACGACGCGATCGAAGAACTGGAGTCACAGATCACCACCGAAGGACTCCGGGGCCGCCCCGCCCCACCGCACGCCAGCGAGGACCAGGACGACGGCGACGGCAAGCGCCGCGTGCGCTCCACCAAACGGCGACAGGACGCTCCGGACCTGCCCCGCCTCCCGGTGGAGAACCGGACTGTGGGTCGGACCTTCGAGGGCCGTAACGGGACGGTGTTCCGGCCGTCGATGTTCCTCACCCTCACCCTCGGCTCCTACGGCCGGGTGCACTCCGACGGGACACCCGTCGACCCCGACGCCTACGACTACCGGCGGGCCGCCTGGGACGCCGTGCACTTCCCCCGGCTGCTCGATCGGTTCTGGCAGAACCTGCGCCGCGCCGTGGGCTGGAACGTCCAATACGCCGGAGCAGTCGAGCCGCAACGACGGCTCGCCCCGCACGCGCACTTCGCCATCCGAGGCACCATCCCCCGCGCCCTCGTTCGCCAGGTCGCCGCCGCCACCTACCACCAAGTCTGGTGGCCCTCCGTCGACCACCGCGTCTACGAACCGGGAAGGGCGCCGCAGTGGGACACCGACGCCGCCGGCTACACCGACCCGGGCTCGGGCCGGTTGCTGCCGTCGTGGGATGACGCCCTGGACCTGGTCGACGCCGACCCCAACGCCACCCCGGTGCACGTCGTCCGCTTCGGCATGCAGGTCGACGCCAAGGGCGTCCTCGCCGGGACCAAGGACGCCGACCGGTGCGTCGGCTACATCACGAAGTACCTGACGAAGCAGGCCGCCGACTGCCACGACGTGACGACCGGTCGGCAGAGGGCGCACCTGGAACGGCTGTGGCAGGAGTTGCGGCACACGCCGTGCTCTGAGCGGTGCGCGAACTGGCTGCTCTACGGCGTCCAGCCGAAGAAGGCGCGACCGGGGCTGCGGCCGGGCACCTGCAAGAACAAGGTCCACAAGCGCGACACCCTCGGCATCGGCGGGCGGCGCGTCCTTATCTCCCGACAGTGGTCCGGCAAGACGCTGACCGACCACCGGGCCGACCGCCGCGACTGGGTCAAGGCCCTGCTCGGCGTCACCACCGACGCCGACACCGCCGCACCCGGCAGCGAACACCGCCACGCCTGGGAACTCGCCCGCCCCACCGACCCGGACGTGCCGCCCCTCGGACACCGGGTCCTGCGCGCCATCTCAGAGCGCATCCAATGGCGCGCCCAACTCGACGCCGCCAGACGGGCCGCCGCTGACCCGCCCGACGTTTCGGCAACCACGACCACGGACACGACCGGGAAGGAGGCCACCGAGTGGAGAAGCTGCTGACCGTCAAGGAAGCCGCGGCTCGCCTCGGCACGACCGAGCGATTCCCCCGCCGGCTCATCGCCGAACGGCGCATCCGCTACGTCAAGCTCGGTGGTTCTCACGTCCGCATCCCCGAGAGCGCGCTGGCGGAGTTCGTCGCCTCCGGCGTGGTTGAGCCGGTCACCGTGTCCTGGTCGGGCGGGAAGGTGGTGGCCTGATGGGGCGCCGGTTCGGCATGATTCGCAAGCTGCCTTCCGGGCGGTTCCAAGCCTCGTTCGTGCCGCCTGGTGGTGGTGCTCGGCGGACTGCGCCGCACACCTTCAAAACGAAGACTGATGCCAACCGGTGGTTGACGCTTGTGGAGGCGGACATCTCGCGCGGCACCTGGTTGGACGATCGTGCGGCGTCGGAAGCGTTCGGCAACTACGCGCGGGCCATCCTGCGGGACAGTCCGAAGATCGGCGTTCGGTGGCGGGAGACGTGCGAGCGGAACCTGCGGCTGCACCTGGCACCCCTGGTTGAGGTGCCGCTTCGGGAACTCACCGCCAGCCGCGTCCGGGAGTGGCATGCTGCCGCGCTGCGGGGCAAGGGCGGGCGCACTTCCATCTCGCAGTCGTACCGCTTCCTGCGCATGGTCATGAACACCGCTGTGCGGGAGGGCATCATCGCCCGGAACCCGTGCCAGATTCCCGGGGCCGGGACGGTGCGCGTCGCTGAGCGGCCAGTCGCCACGCCCGCTCAGGTCGTCGCCCTGGTCGACGCCATCAACCCGCGTTACCGCACCGCTGTTCTCATCGCCGCGTGGTGCGGCCTGCGGCGCGGCGAGATCGCCGGCCTCCGCGTCTCAGACGTGGACCTGACCGAGCACACGATCACGGTTCGGAAGGCTCGCGTCGAACCGCTGCATGCTCTAGGGCAGGCGTTCGACAAGGATCCCAAGTCGGAGGCTGGAAAGCGGACGATCGCTATTCCGCCTCACGTCGTGCCGCTGGTTCGGCTGCACTTGGATCAGTACGCGGGCACGGATCGGCTGTTCGTGAGCCGCGACGGGACGCCGCTGCGGGGCAACACCTTGTATCAGGCGTTCGTCCGGGCGCGGAAGAAGGTCAGTCTCGATGATTTGACCTTCCACGACCTGCGGCACACCGGTCAGACCCTCGCCGCGCAGACTGGCGCGACCTTGGCCGACCTGATGAAGCGACTCGGGCACTCGTCCATGGCGGCAGCTCGCCGGTACCTGCACGCCGTCGACGGCCGTGACCGTGAGATCGCCAAGGCGCTGTCGGAACTCGCTGCGCACGGTGACGTTGCACGGCTACCTCGGCACATCACGATGCGGAACTAGTCGCACGTCGGTTGCACGGCGGTCCTCTGCGGCTCCCTGACCTGCGGATATGCAGGTGCCTGAAAATCGGAAGGTCGGCGGTTCGACCCCGCCCCTGGCCACATAGCCTTTCGCCGGGCTACAGAGGTCCCCACCAGCGGAAACGCAGGTGGGGATCTTGCTGTGTGCCCTCATCGGGCAGCTGTTGGCGTTGCCCCTGGCTGACCGCTCTTGGCCTCCGCTGGCCGCCGCCTGTCGCACCCAGATCGCATGCGCCCCCTCCCCACCCGGCGGGCCTCAGAGCTGTCTCCGCCGTGAGTCCCACCCAGCGTGGAGCGGCCCAGGGTCCGCTCGGGGCTGCCTGGGAGCGACCGCGCAACCGTCGACCACCGCACGGCTCGGACCCTGGTCTGCCTGCTCTCGAGCCTCGATCGGCGACGATGGGCGGCATGGCTCGGCGGATGAAACTGAAGACGTGCAACGACCTACCCGGGCAGGCAAGGTGACTCAGCGCTCGCAGCACCATCGGGGCCGGTGCCCCGTCTGTAAACGCCTCGTAGCCCTCACCGCTGACGGAAGAGTTGCGCGGCACAACGGCACCATTCGTGCCTACGCCCCGCCGGAGGAGTGCCCCGGGGGTGGACAGTCGGAGCTGGCTGCGCACGGGTGACGACGTGCGACTGCCCCGGCACATCACCATGCGCGGCTAGCGGCGGAGCAGCGCAAGCGATCCCGCCGCAGTCAGCAGTAGCAGCAGTGACACCGCGAACAGGGCGACTCCCACCGGGAAGGACATGGGATCCAGGCCACCCCGAGCAGGGCGAGTCTGACCGCGAAGGGCAGCGGGACGAGCGACGCGACCTGCTGGATGAGGAGGCCTGCGCCTACCAACGCAACACCGCCCCCGATGCAGACCGGCTGGGGACGCGACCCCGGCGTCGGACGCCCGATGTGAAGCCCTCTTCGGGGCAGCTGGCGAGCCACGGCGACGCGGACACCGACGATGAGCAACGCCAGGCTGATGACGCCCACCACCAAGCGGACAGCGACCAGCGCCGGTTCCTCGTCAGTCAGGCTCACGCGGCCTCGATTCCGGGCTGCCAAGATCCCTACGCCGCCGCCCTCCGCCCGGTGCTCGTCTCGGCGCTCGGCGAGTGATCTGGCTCACTGATGTCACAACCCGCCGGACCTGCGGTGTCTTGAGGCCGGACCTTGGGAACGAAGGAGAGAGCCATGGCTGGGAACATCGATGTCATCGTGGTCGGCGGCGGATACGCCGGTGTGATGGCGGCCAACCGCCTGACGCGGCGCGACGGCGTGACAGTGACCCTGATCAACCCGCGTCCGGTCTTTGTCGAGCGGATCCGCCTGCACCAGCTGGTCGGCGGTTCGGACGACGCGGTTGTGGACTACCGAAGGATCCTGGCGGGCGGCGTCGGGCTGGTGGTCGACACCGTGACCCGGATCGACACGTCCGGGCGTCGCGTGACCCTGGCGAGCGGCGGCACGCTCGGCTACGACTACCTGATCTACGCCGTGGGCAGCGGCAGCGCCGACCCGAGCGTGCCCGGCGCGGCAGAGCACGCCTACCCGATTTCCACGCTGGAGGAGGCGCGGCGGCTGCAGCCGGTCGTCGACACCGCGCCCGCATCGGCCACGGTGACGGTGGTGGGAGCCGGGCCGACCGGCCTTGAAACCGCTTCCGAGCTGGCGGAGCTGGGCCGGAAGGTGACCCTGGTGTGCGGAAGGGTGCTCGGGCCCTACCTGCATCCCCGGGCCCGACGTTCGGTGGCCGAGCGGCTCACCAGGCTCGGCGTGACCGTGATCGAGGGCCCCGGCGCGACGGTGACGGGCGTGACACGCGATGCCGTCCAACTCGCCGACGGCCGCGAGTTGGGTAGCGGCGTGACCATCTGGACCGCGGGATTCGGCGTGCCGGATCTGGCCGCTCGCAGCGGGCTGAGCACGGATGCCCTGGGGCGCCTGCTCACCGACGAGTCGCTCACGAGCGTGGACGACACACGCGTCGTCGCGGCCGGGGACTCGGCGGCACCGTCGAACCTGCCGGTGCGGATGAGCTGCCAGTCCGCGGTGCAGCTGGGTCCGCAGGCCGCCGAGACGGTGCTGAGCCGGATCGCCGGCGAGCAGCCCGCCGACTTCAACGTCGGGTTCTCCGGCCAGTGCATCAGCCTGGGGCGCCGCGCCGGAATGGTCCAGTACGCCAAGAAGAACGACATCGCGACCGGGGTGTTCTCGGTGGGCGGCCGGACCATGGCGATGCTCAAGGAGACCGTGTGCAGGAGCACCGTCTGGCAGATGGCGCACGAGGCGCGCAGACCCGGCTCGCTCAATCTCTGGTTCAAGGATCGCCAGCGCCAGGAGTTGCGGCGCGCCAAGGGCGGCGAGGCGCCGGCGGTCACCGGCCGGCGGGCTCAAGGATAGGTGCCGAGATGAGCGACCACGCCGGTGACCCGGCGACCGGGACCTTCGTCGCCCACCGAAACCTGCTCTTCACCGTCGCCTACGAGATCCTCGGGTCGGCGGCCGACGCGGAGGACGTGCTGCAGGAGACCTGGCTGCGGTGGGTCAAGGTCGAACTCGATCAGGTACGCGATCAGCGCGCCTACCTGATCCGGATCACCACCCGCCAGTCGCTGAACCGCCTGCGCACCCTGCAGCGGCGCAAGGAGGCGTATGTCGGTCCCTGGCTGCCCGAGCCGCTGCTCACCCCGCCGGACACCGCGGAGGATGTCGAGCTGGCCGAGAGTGTGTCGATGGCGATGATGCTCGTCCTCGAGACGCTCTCGCCGACCGAGCGCGCCGTCTTCGTGCTGCGCGAGGCGTTCGACGTCAGCTACGACGAGATCGCCGCCGCCGTCGGCAAGAGCCCGGCGGCCGTACGCCAGATCGCTCACCGCGCCCGCCGGCACGTCGATGCCCGCCGCCCCCGCACGGTGGTCTCCCCGAGCGAGAGGCGGGCGGCGTTGGAGGCGTTCCAGCGGGCGGTCGAGACCAGCGACCTGCGGGGCCTGCTCGACGTGCTCGCGCCCGACGTGGTCGTGGTCGGCGACGGCGGCGGCGTCAAACAGGCCGCCCTGCGGCCGATTGTCGGCGCGGAGAAGACTGTCCGCATGTTCTTCGGTTCCATGCGGAAGGTCGGAGGCACGCTCACCACCGAAGCGACCGTGATCAACGGCAATCCGGCACTGCTGTTTCGCCTGGACGGGGAGATCGACGGCGTCGCCGCGCTGCGGATCGAGGACGCTCGCGTCACCGGCATCTACTACGTCCGTAACCCGGAGAAGCTGTCCCGGATCGAGTCCGAAACCCCGCTCACCCTACGCTGAGCCGACGTTGAGCAGCTACGTCTGGTTGGAGGCCGGGTGGACAGGTTCATCGAACCCCTCGCCTGGTTGGCGGGGTTCTTCGCGTTCTTCCGCCTCAACCGGTGGTTGGTCGACCGCAAGGGCCTGGATCCCCGGCCCTACTTCGCGCCCAGCTGGTGGGGACCGATTGGCAGCCTGATCATCCTGCTCGCAGAGCCACGAGGCTGGCGGCGGCGCGCCTAGTTGCGCCACCTCCCGCCACGGCAACGCCACTGCGGCCAGAACGGCCAGCGGCTTGGCGCGAGCAAGCCGGTTTGACCCAGGAGGGCATCGGGAGCCTGGCCCGGAGAAGCGTCGCATCATGCTGTTCAGGCGCTATCATCGCTTCATGGCGATTGGTTGCGCACCTGGTCTCGAACCTGCGGTGGCGTTGTTCCGGTCCCTCGGTGACCCGACCCGGCTGGCGATCCTGCACCGGCTCGCGTCCGGGGAGGCGCGGGTGGTGGACCTGACCAACGAGCTGGGCCTGGCGCAGTCGACGGTGTCGAAGCACCTGGCCTGTCTTCGTGACTGCCGGCTGGTCGACTACCGGGTCGACGGTCGCCAGTCGTTCTACGCGCTGACCCGACCTGAGCTGCTCGACCTGCTGCGCTCGGCAGAGCAGGTCCTGGCGGCCACCGGTGAGGCCGTAGCCCTCTGCCCGGTCTACGGGACGCCGGCCGGCTCCGCGGCGGGGGCGACCGCGTGAGCACGTCCCTGCTGACTCCGGAGCGTCGGGCGGTGCTGTCCCGGCGCAGCCTGTGGTTGGCCTACGCCACCGCCGGCTACAACCTGATCGAGGGCCTGGTCGCCGTCGCCGCCGGGGCGGCGGCGTCCTCCACGGCTCTGATCGGCTTCGGCCTGGACTCGTTCGTCGAGGTGTCCAGCGCGGCCGTACTCATCTGGCAGTTCCGCTCCCGCGTGCCGGAGGACCGCGAGCGCCGGGCGCTACGGCTGATCGGCCTGTCGTTCTTCGCCCTGGCCGCCTGGGTGACCTTCGACGCCCTCCGCTCGCTTCTCGCTGGCGGCGACGCCGACGCCAGCCCCGCCGGCATCGCTCTGGCCGTGGCGTCGCTGATCGTGATGCCGCTGCTGGTGCGGGCCAAGCGGCGCACCGGCCGGGAGCTCGGCTCCGCCACCGTCATGGCCGACTCCACCCAGACGATGCTGTGCACCTACCTGTCCGCGGTGCTCCTCGTCGGCCTCGCCCTCAACGCCCTGTGGGGCTGGTCCTGGGCCGACCCGATCGCTGGGCTCGTCATCGCTGGCGTCGCGGTGCGGGAAGGCGTGGCGGCGTGGCGCGGCGAGCACTGCGACGACTGCGCACCGCTGCCGGTCTCCGACAACGCCACCGGCCAACCCTCGGGCTGCGCCGACGGCTGCTGCACCGACCGCAAGGCGTAGGAAGAGGATCGACTCCGGATCGGCGGCATGAGGTTTCTCCGGCGGCTGGAAGCCGCGACGCCGGCGGCATGGAGTGGATCAACCGGAGACGACCACCAGGTCACTGGTTTCGGCGTTGGCTGATCCCGCCCTGGATCGCCTCCCACACACTCCGGCCCACCTGTCGCAGGGTCTCGCTGGCCTGCTCGGCCAGCTGTGCGGCGCTCGGCGGCCCCTCGCCCGGCTCCTCCTGCGGTTCCCTGCCCGCTGCCGACTCCCCACCCGGACCGCCCCGACCCGGACCGCCCCGACCCGGACCGCCCCGACCCGGACCGCCCGGGCCGCCCTGACCCGGGCCACCACCGGGGCCGGGTGCGGTCGGACCGGTCGGACGCCCCTCGCCGGCCGGTTGACCCGTACCGCTCGGACGTCCGGCGGCCTGCTCCCGGAGCGTCCGGTCGGCGACGGCCCCGATCGCCCCGGTCCGCTGACCCAGTTCGTCGGTGGCACCGCCGCCCTCCGGCTCGCCCCGCTCGCCGGCCCCGCGGTCCGCTGCTCCGCCGCCGCGGCCACCCACGCCCTGGCCCACCCCGCCGGCAGTCTGGCCGGCCCCACCAACGGCCCGGCCGGCCGCCTCGCCACCAGGTCGGGTCGCCGCACCGCCGGCACGGGTCGCCTCCGTGACGCCCCTCGCCACCTCGCCGGCACCACGGGCGACGGACCCCGTGGCGCGGACCGCCTCGGCGGGAGCGCCGGAGAGCTGGCGGGCCGTCGCCGCGAGCTGGTCACCGATGACCTGCTGCGCGGCACGGTTCACGTCGTCGATGGAGGCGCTGGCCGTCCCCGACAGGATTTCGAGGATCTGCGGGTTGCGGTCGATCGTGGTCAGCGCGCGGTCGAGGATCTCCACCAGCTTCTCGAGGCGTACCTTGAGCAGCGCCTCCGCCTGCACACCGGTGATGTCCAGCTCGACCTTCCGCAGGTGGACGCGGACCCCGGCGTCGATCTGGAGCAGGTTGGCCAGTCGGGCGCGCAGGGAGAGGTCGGCGTCCAGCCCGTCCACCGCGAGGCGGATCGAGTCGACCGACACCTCCGGCACGTCGAGCAGGACGTCCGGCTCGGAGTCCGCGTCCGGCCGGGTCGTGTCCCGACGGGCCGGCTCGGCGCTCACCCGCCACCGGGTCGGCCCGTCGACGGGCCGGTCCGCGCCCCGCTCCTGCCTCTCGTCACTCATGCTCCCCGCTCCGCTCCACGCACCGGCTGCCAAGGACGGTCGGGCGCGCTTACCCGAATTCCGTCCGCCCATCCCGGCAGGAGACCGGTGTACGCAGCGGCGTCCCGGGGGTGTCCGGAACCGGGCAGCACCACTAAGTCGCACACCCGGGCATCAGCCGGTATGGTCCGGGCCTATGGGACAGGAGATGCCCGATCCGGCCGACATCCGGCAGTACGTCGAACGGTTCTCGCTCCGCAGCTCACTCCTCGTTCCCGCCTCCGACGAGCAGGCGTTCGGGGTGTTCACCGGCGCGATGACCGACTGGTGGGTGACGGAGTACACGTGGTCGGGGCCCGGTCTCCTCACCGAGCTGGGCATGGAACCCCGGGCCGGCGGCATGCTCTACGAGATCGGCCCGTACGGCTTCCGGAACGACTGGGGCCGCGTGCTGACCTGGGACCCGCCCCGGCGGCTCGTCTTCACCTGGCAGATCGGCGCGGACCGCGTCCCGGTCCCCGACCCCTCCCAGGCCAGCGAGGTCGAGGCGCTGTTCCAGCCGGACCCGTCCGGCGGCACCCGGGTGGAGCTGGAGCACCGGCACTTCGACCGGCACGGCACGGCGGCGGAGGGCTACCGCGAGGCACTCACCGCCGGCTGGCACGAGCTGCTCTCCCGCTACGCGAGCGTCGTCGCGAAGCGCGTCGCCGGCTGAGTATCGCCTCAGCGGCCGATACCCGGGCGAGGGCCGGTGCTGACACCGCGACCGCCGAGGTCGGCGCGGTGGCCGGCGGTGGCACCGGAGCGGAACCCGGTCCCGGCCAGCCGCCGCCTCGGGGCCGTACGAAGCCGCGGGTAGACCTCCGCGAGCCGGCGCTGCACCCGGTCGGAGCGGTCGGCCAGGACCAGCGCGACGGAGGGCTCACCCGAGTCGCTCGCCGCCGCCACCTCCGCCGCCCGCAACCGCTCCCCGATCACCTGCGCGAACCCGGCCAGCCAGGACCGCCGGAACGCGGCGGGGTGCTCGTCCGGCGGGACCGGGGTGCCGGCCAGGCCGTGCGCGGCCTGCACCAGCAGTGAGGTGAAGAGAAGGTCGACCCGTTCGAGGTCGCTCGCGAAGCCGAAGAGGTGCATCGCGAAGCCGCTGCCGTGCCGACGGCGTACGCAGCGGCAGCGCAGCGGATCGGCGACGGCCGCGAGCAGGCCCGCCTTGTCCCGGGCGTACGGGGCGACGACCTCGACCACCCGGTCGCCGACCGGGTCGGTGGCCGGGTCGCGGGCGGCCAGCAGCGCACGGTCGACGCCGTAGCGGGCGATCAGCTCGGTCGCCTTGGCCATGAACGCCGCCGACTCGGCGGGTGTGCAGGCCGGGTCCTCCGCCTTCGCCAGCAGCTTGCGGACCTTGCTCAGCATCGCCTCGGACATGTGCACAGGCCTATCACGGACGGCGGACGACGGACGAGGTGACGCGTCAACCCCGCGACGGCGGCACCGGCCGAGGTGTCGCGGCGCCCGCCCCCCGACGGGCGCCGCGCTACCCGGCGCGACTGCGAAGGGTGGCCACCGTCGACCCGGCCAGGGTGAGCAAACAGTCCGGCAGGAGCCCGTCGGCCGCCGCCGCGCCGAACAGCGCCGCGCCGGTGTCGGCGTCGGAGTTGGCGTACGCGCTCACGAAGCGCGCCACCCAGCGGGTGTCGTAGCCGGCCTCGTCGATGCCCGGGAAGTCGAGGGCGCAGGTGCCGGAACCGGTCGGCTGGCCCACCATCGTCGCGGCGAGACACCACGCGACCCCGTACGCGCCGGCCAGGCCCGACCGGTCGACGACGGCGTCGAAGGTGCCGCAGACCGCCTCCCCGTCGCCGGCCAGCGCCGAGCGGAGCACCGCTGCGGCGTCCTCCTGCGTCTGCTGTGGTGAATCGGTCACGCAGGGCACGGTAGGACGGGCCGTCAAGCGCCAGCCGGGCCGTAACTCTCCGTGAGCAAAGGGGCCTACCTGCGGATTGAGGCACGGCCACGGTCCCGCGGGAAAGCCGGGCACGCTAATCTGCGCAGCGGACCTTCGCGGAGGAAGGACGACCATGCTCATCTCACGCGCCTCGCGGGCAGCCACCCTGGCCGCCTGCGCGACGTTCCTGCTCGCCACCAGCGCCTGCGGGACCGACAAGCCCGAAGAGGGCAGCACCAACACCCAGGTGCGCCTCTACGGCACCGACGGCAACATGCTCAACTCCTACGCCGCAGAGCTGAAGGAGCGGGCCGGTCTGGTCGACGGTATGAAGGGCACCACCCCGCTGACGCCGCTGCCGGAGGACTTCAAGCGCCGGCTGCTGGCCGTCGACCCGAACCTGACGGACTTCCTCTACGCGGCGGAGGCGTACGACGCGGTGCTGATCAGCGCGCTCGCCGCGCAGCTGGCCGGTAGCACCGACCCGGCCGCCATCGCTAAGCAGATCGTCGGCGTCACGAACGGCGGGCAGCGCTGCGAGACGGCCGCCAGCTGCCTCGATCTGGCCCGCAAGGGGCAGGACATCGAGTACCGCAGCGTCTCCCTGACCCGGGCCGGCTTCACCGACGCCGGTGAGCCGTCCACGGCCAGCTACGCCACGCTGCACTTCGACGGGCAGCAGATCAACGACGGCAAGACCGAGTTCGTCGGGGCCGGCCTCGAGTCGGGGGCGAGCACCAAGGCTCCGCCGCGGCCGAAGAAGCAGGGCACCGGCGCGGCCGACCGCAACGACGGCTCCCCGCTGGTGCTGGGCGGTCTGCTGCCGAAGACCGGTGACCTCGCGATCGCCAACCCTCCGCTGTCCGCCGGAGCCGCGCTGGCCATCAAGGAGATCAACGCCGCCGGTGGCGCCCTGGGCGACCCGGTCACCTGGATCGACGGTGACGACGGCACCAACCCGGCGGTCGCCAAGGCCACCGTGGCCAGCCACGTCGAGGCCGGCGTACACGTCATCATCGGCGCGGGCGGCTCGGGCATCTCCCGGGAGGTGCTGCCGGACGTGGTGAAGGCCGGCCTGGTCCTGTTCTCCCCGTCGAACACCGACGCCAGCCTGACCGACCTGGACGACAAGGGTCTCTACTTCCGGACGGCCCCGCCGGACAGCCTCCAGGGTCGGGCGCTCGCCGACGTGATCATGCGGGACGGCCCGCAGAAGATCGCCATCGTGGCCCGTAAGGACTCCTACGGTGAGGGCCTGCAGGGCTTCGTCCGGGCCGAGCTGGAGAAGGCCGGCATCGGCGCGGACCGGCTGAAGCTGCTCACGTACGAGCCGCCGGAGGACGCGAAGGCCAAGCCGGTCGACTTCACGTCCGGCGCCCAGGAGATCAAGTCCTTCGGGGCCGACGCCGTCCTGATCATCGGCTTCGGTGAGTCGGCCGCGGTGATCCGTGCGCTCGCCGACGCGGGGGTGCAGCTGCGGCGTTGAGCCGCCGAACGGACCGAGACGGCCGCACCGGGTGAACCGGTGCGGCCGTCTCCGTGTCAGCGGTCGCGGCGGCGTTCCAGGAACTCGGTCATCCGCCGGTGCTTCTCCTCGTCCTCGAAGAGCACCGCCTGGCTGACCAGGTCCAGCTGCGGGTGGGCGGCGGCCGGCGCGTCCACCGCCAGTTTGGTGAGCCGCAGCGCCAGGGCGGAACCCTTCGCCATCTCGTCCAGCAGGCCGTGAGCCGTCGGCAGCAGGTCGGCCGGCTCGGCGACCACCCGGTTGACCAGTCCGATCCGCAGCGCCTCGTCGGCGTCCACCCGCCGGCCGGTGAAGAGCAGCTCCTTGGCCCGCGCCTCCCCGACCAGCGCCGGCAGGCGGTGGGTCGCACCGGCGCCGGCCAGGATCCCCAGCCGCACCTCCGGCTGCCCGAAGACCGCACGGGCCGTGCAGACCCGCAGGTCACACGCGTACGCCAGCTCGGCGCCCCCGCCCAGGGCCGGTCCGTCGACGGCGGCCACGGTCGGCATGGGCAGCGCCCGGATCCGGGCGAACACGGCGGAGTTGATCGCGGCCAGCGCGTCCAGGCGACCCCGCTCCCGGAGCTGCCCGATGTCGGCACCGCCGGCGAAGATGCCCTCCGCGCCGCCGGTGAGCAGCAGCAGCCGGGGGCGCGCCTCCAGCGCGGCGCACAACTCGTGCAGGCTCCGCACCAGGTCGGCGTCGATGGCGTTGCGCTTCTCCGGGCGGTCCAGCGTGGCGACCACCCGGTCGGCGTGCTCCTCGACGCGCAGCCCGGTCACGCCTTGGCCCCGTTCTCCCAGCGGTAGAAGCCCTGCCCGGACTTCTTGCCCAGCCTGCCGGCGGCCACCATCTCCACCAGCAGCGGCGGCGGCGCGAACCGGTCGCCGTACGCGGCCTGGAGGGTACGCGCGATGTCCAGCCGGACGTCCAGGCCGACCAGGTCGGTGAGTTCCAGCGGGCCGACCGGGTGCCGGTATCCGAGCACCATCGCCTTGTCGATGTCGGCCGGGCTCGCGACCCCGTCGGCGACCATCCGGATCGCCTCCAGCCCCAGCGTGACGCCGAGCCGGGAGGTGGCGAAACCGGGCATGTCGCGTACGACGACGGGGTCCTTGCCCAACCGGCCGGCGAGCGCGACGGCCGCGTCGGTGGTCTCCGGCGCGGTGGCCGGGCCGACCACGACCTCGAGCAGCGCCATCGCCCAGACCGGGTTGAAGAAGTGCAGGCCGAGGAAGCGGTCCGGGCTGGCCAGCCCGTCGGCCAGCTCGGCGATCGAGATGCTGGAGGTGTTGCTGCCGAGCAGCGCCGGGCGCAGCGCCTCGGCGTCACGCAGGACGGTCCGCTTGAGGTCGGTCCGCTCCGGTACGGCCTCCACGACGACGTCCGGCCCCTCCGCGACCTCGGCGAGCGCGCCGCGCAGGGTCATCCGCGACCGGTTCGTCGCCGCCTGCTCGGCGGTCAGCCTGCCGCGGCCCACCGCCCGGTCCCACAGCTCGCCCAGGCGGGCCACGGCGGCCTCGCCCCGCGCCCGGTCGACCTCGACCAGTTCCACCGCGTACCCGGCCCCGGCCGCCACGTACGCGATCCCGAGCCCCATCGTGCCGGCCCCGACGACGACACAGCGGTCGTTCATGACGCCTCCCTGCCTCGGGCGGCGCCACGGGGTTCGCCCGCGCCTCTCCGCCTGTTCGACTCGCTCATGCGGCCGACCCTATTAGGGCCTGCGTCGACGTCCCCGGCCGGCCCGCGCCGGCAGGCGTGGCGCCGGGACGGTCCGGGTACTTGTCGGGGCATCGATCGAAGGAGGACGACGAGATGAGCCAGTCACCGGAGACCACGGACGCCGTCGGCCCGGCGGAGACCGTCGAGACGCGCGGGGACGACCGGGTGGACCTGCTGCGCGCGGACACCAACAACGACGGCCGCACCGACGTGTGGGTGGTGGACACCGACGGGGACGGCAGGGCGGACCTGTTCCAGTTCGACACCGACGGCGACGGCACGGTCGACGTGACGATGGTCGACCTGGACGAGGACGGCACCCCGGACACGGTGGTCGACGGCGACGGCGGCCTGCCTCCCGAGCCGCTCCCCCCGACCGTCCAGGTGTGAGGACGCCGTCCTACCGCCCGCGCAGGCGGAGTGTCGCCAGGTAGTACGGGGCGTCCTGGTCGTCGACGTCGGTCAGGCGCCAGGGGCTGTCGTGGACCAGCGCGCCCAGTTCCTCGGCCGAGCACACCAGGTAGTCGAACCAGGGCGTTCCCAGTTCCCGGTAGCGCAGCCGCAGCCGGAGCTGCCCGCCGAGGCGGCCCCGGCGGCGGTTGCGCTCGTGGTATCCGGTGTGCACCGGGTCGCGGGTGCCGTACGGGTCGGTGCCGTGGGCGATGACCTGCGCGCCGGGGCGGGCGAGCGCGGCGAGCGCGGCGAGGAAGCCGGGTGCCCGCTCGCGCCCCTCGATCAGGCCGAGGTTGTTGCCGAGCAGCAGGAAGGTGTCGTAGCGCCGCCCGTCGGCGACGTGCGCGTCGACCGTCCCGTGCACCAGGTCGCGTACGCCCCGGCGGCGGCACACGTCGAGCGCGCCCGCCGAGGTGTCCAGTCCGGTCACCGGTAAGCCCCGCTCCTGGAGCAGCAGCGCGATGCGGCCCGCCCCGACACCCACGTCCAGGGTGGCGCCGCGGGCCCGGTCGACCGCCCGGTGGTCGTACGGCTGCCAGTGCTCCGGCCCCTCGAGGTAGTGCGCCGCCGGAGCACCGTTGACCAGGCCGTCGTCGCGTTCGATGATCTCGATGACCGGGCGGGGCAGTCGGCCGCCCACGAGCGGTCGGGGGCCGACCCCGGTCGCCACGGCGAGGGCGTCGCGCAGCAGTTCCCCGATCACGTCCCCGATGCGCGGCTCGCCGATCACACCCGTCACGTTAGGCGTGTCGCCCGGATCTTCGCCGGGCGGCCCGGGACGGCGATCCAGGAGACACGCCCAACCGCACCGTCGCGCGACCGCAGCGGCCGTATCCTGGCGGCGTGACCACGCTGGACCGCCTCGCGGCGGAGAAGTACATCCTGCTCACGACCTTCCGGAAGGACGGCCGGGAGGTGCCGACGCCGGTGTGGGCGGTCCGCGACGGCGATGCGCTGGCGGTGTGGACGGTGGCCGACTCGGGCAAGGTGAAGCGGATCCGCCGCAGCGGTGACGTGACGGTGGCGCCGTGCGATGTCCGCGGCCGGCCGCACGGGCCCTCGGTGCCCGGTCACGCCACGCTGTCCGATCCGGCCGGCACGCGCCGGGTCCGGGCGCTGATCAAGGAGAAGTACCGGCTGCTCGGCCGGCTCACGCTGCTCGGCAGCCGGCTGCGCCGGGGTGAGCAGGGGACGGTCGGCATCCGGGTCACCATCAAGGACTAGGTTCTCCGGCCGGTCGGTCGGCGGCGGGCCCCGGTGCGCTCGGGGAGCGGACGTCGGCCGACACGCGGAAGGGCGGCGGACCGATCGGTCCGCCGCCCTTCGCGCATCGTCTGGTTGACTGTCGGTGCTGGTCAGTCCCCCTGGCGCTGCTGCGGGATCTGCCCCTGCAGCAAGGCCCTGACCTCCGACTCCCGGTACCGACGGTGTCCGCCGAGGGTCCGGATGGCGCTCAGCTTGCCCGCCTTGGCCCACCGGGTCACCGTCTTCGGGTCGACACGGAACATCGACGCCACCTCGGCCGGCGTGAGCAGCGGCTCCGGTTCGTGCGTTCGCGATGCCATGGGTCACTCCTCCACATGTATAGACATCGGCCGGGGTCCCGCCGGCCGACGCGTCTCCCATGGTCCGGCTAGTCCCCGATGTCCGACATGGGCCGAACGGCCGAACGTCCCTAGACGGACGGATGAACCATGCCCGAATTATGCGACTTTTACACGGCAGAAAGTACCTTATTCGGACTCATGATCACGGTTCGTGATGCGTCAACTACGAAGGACCCTCGCGTAATCGTGCAATATGTCGCTAATTGCACCGCTCGAGAAGCTGTACCGCCCGCCAGCGCGCCACCAGCTTGTCGTACGCCGCCGACGCCTCCTCGGCCTCGCCCCGCGACAGCCCGCTGAGACCGGCCGCCACCAGCTCCGGCGAGTCGTCGGCGGCGAGCGTCTCGTCGGAGAGCAGCTCGACCAGCCCGCCGTAGTCCAGTTCCACCACCGACCGCGGGTGGAACTCCTCCAGCCAGCGGGCCGCCTCCTCCACGGCCTCGGTGATCGGCGCCGCACCGACGGACTTGCGCAGCACCGCCAGAGCGCGGGACGCGCGACGGCGGGCCTTGGAGATCTCCGTCCGGTAGCGCAGCGCCCGCCGGCCCGGCCGGGTCACGTGGTGTCGTTCCTCCGCGTCGAAGAGGACGAACCACCGCAGCGGCACCCCCCAGGTGGCGATCTGCTCGTGCACCCGGGGAACGCCGTGTTCCAGCACCCGCGCCCCGCTGCGCCAGTCGTCCACCACCGCCTTGGCCTGCCCGGCCAGCACCGGGGGCACGAAGGCGTCGGCCAGCACCGGCGGTACGCCGTCCCGCGCGCTCAGGGCCGCCTCCGCCACCCGGATGCGCAGGTTCCACGGGCAGACCAGCAGGGTGTCGTCGGTCTCCAGGACGTACGCCTCGTCGGGCAGGTCCGGCAGTCGCGTCCAGCCCGCGCCGAGCGCCTCGATCACCGACGTCCGCTGCCGTCCGGGGCCCTCCACCGGGGCCACGGCGCGTCCCTGCTCGACGTAGCGCCGCCAGTACGACTGACGGTCGCGATCAAAGGCGGTCAGCGGTTCGTACACGCGCAGGTATGAAGCGAAGAGCGACGGCACGGCGCGATCCTCCCACGAGTCGGACACGTAGCCCCGCCCGCACCGCACCGGACGCGCCACGGGCGACCACGGCCGGTCCCGGCCTGCGGACGCCACGCGCCGGGGACGGCGGGACGGCGTCGGCCGATACTAGGCTCAGCGGCACCGGCAGCATCCCGCCGGCGTCCACAGGTCCGCGGCCCACAAGGCCGCACCCCACACCAGGAGCGAGTCATGGGCGTATTCGCCACCACCGACGACCCGGGGTCGACCGGCCACGAACAGGTCGTGTTCTGCCAGGACAAGCAGACCGGCCTCAAGGCGATCATCGGCATCTACTCCACCGCGCTGGGCCCGGCGCTCGGCGGCACCCGGTTCTACCCGTACGCGAGTGAGGAGGCCGCCCTCGCCGACGTGCTCGACCTGTCCCGCGGCATGGCGTACAAGAACGCCCTCGCCGGTCTGGACCTGGGCGGCGGCAAGGCGGTCATCTGGGGTGACCCGGAGCAGGTCAAGAGCGAGGCGCTGCTGCGCGCGTACGGCCGCTTCGTCGAGTCGCTCGGCGGCCGCTACTACACCGCCTGCGACGTCGGCACCTACGTCGCCGACATGGACGTGGTCGCCCGCGAGACCCGGTACGTCACCGGCCGCAGCGTCGAGCACGGCGGCGCGGGTGACTCCTCGGTCCTCACCGCCTGGGGCGTCTTCCAGGGCATGCGCGCCGCCGCCGAGCACGTCTGGGGTGCGCCGACGCTGCACGGGAAGCGGGTCGGCGTGGCCGGCCTGGGCAAGGTCGGCAAGTACCTGGTCGGCCACCTGGTCGACGACGGCGCCGAGGTGGTGGCGACCGACGTCAACCCGAAGGCCCTGGAGTGGGCCCGCACGACCTACCCGCAGGTGACGCTGGCCGACGACGCCGCCGCGCTCGTCGCCGCCGACATCGACGTGTACGCCCCGTGCGCGCTGGGCGGCGCCCTGAACGACGACACGGTGCCGGTACTGCGTGCCAAGGTGGTCGCCGGCGCGGCCAACAACCAGCTCGCCCACCCGGGCATCGAGAAGGTCCTCGCCGACCGCGGCATCCTGTACGCGCCCGACTACGTGGTCAACGCCGGCGGGGTGATCCAGGTCGCCGACGAGATCGAGGGCTTCAACTTCGAGCGGGCCAAGCTGCGGGCCACGAAGATCTACGACACCACGCGGGAGATCCTCCAGCTCGCCGACGCCGAGGGCGTGCCGCCGGCGGTGGCGGCGGACCGGCTGGCCGAGCGCCGGATGGCGGAGGTCGGCCGGCTGCGGACGATCCACCTGCCCTGACCCGGGTCCCGGGGGCGGCGCCAGCCGGTTCCGCCCCCGGCCTCCCGAACCCTGCCGCCGCCGTTAAGCTCTATTCGAGGCGAATTGTCCGGTGTCACGGGCGCACACGCGATCGGTCCTTACCGGGTACACTGTGTGACGGCTGGACCACCGCGACGCGCGGAGCCGGTCGACGGTAACCCGAGGTGCCGAACGACGGCATCCCCATGTACCGTAAGAGCCACGAGAGATGCCTGACGTCATCGGGGCCCGCCTTCGGGCTGCCCCGCATTCTGTGCGAGGGGGTCGAGCCATGGGGCGCGGCCGTGCTAAGGCCAAGCAGACAAAGGTGGCCCGGGAGTTGAAGTACCACTCCCCGAACACCGACCTCGCCGCCTTGCAGCGAGAACTCGGCGGCAGCCGCAAGTCGGACCACGACTTCGACGACGACTACAAAGAGTATGTCGACGACGATGACGAGGACCACGCGGACGACGACCCGGAGTCCTGGGTCCGTCCCACCCGCTGACCCCCGGTCGCAACTGAGCACGCGGTAAGCCCCGCGTGCTCACGTATGTGCCCGTTCGGCAGCGGCGTCCCGACTGAAAGCCCAGGGGCCGGCCGGACCCCGTCCGGCCGGCCCCTGGCTCGGCGGCCGCCCGTGTTCAGCGCGGGCGGTTGTTCCAGTTGTAGAAGGTCGGGATGTTCTCGAAGTGGTTCCAGGCGCAGACCGCACTGGCGCCGTCGCCACCCGCCACCTCCGCACGTAGTCGACGCGCGACCTCGGCCTCCTGGAGCAACGCGGACAGGCCCGGGCCCGCCGCGCGGACGCGGTCGGCGACCTCCTCCAGGGCGACCCCCGTCGCTCGCTCAGGCTGCCGGTGACCGGTGGTCTCTGGCATGCTCCAACACTCCCTCCAGTAGGCGGATCTTGCTGTTGCGGCAGTGTTCGGTCTCCGTACCGTCAAAACGCCCCAGTTCGAAGTAGCGATTGGCGGCGTGACCGCCGCCACAGAATCCGAAGTACGGGCAGGACGTCCGGCAGGCCTCCACACCGGTGAGGAACTCGCCGACCCAGGGCGTCCCCTCGGCGCCGGCGAGGATCTCCGCCAGCGACGTGACCAGCACGTTGCCACTGCTGAAGTCGCCGTACCGGGGATCGGTGAAGCCGGCCAGCTCGGGCGACAGGACGGTCACCGACCCGTCGTGGCCGACGGTGGGGATCGGGTCCAGCCGGCGGGGCAGCAGATCGTCGGCGGTGCCGTCGAGCACCGCGGCGGCGTACCGCAGCGACCACTCGACCTCGCGCAGATGGATCCGCGGGTCCCGGCGCCAGGCCGCCACCAGTTCCGCCCAGAACGCGGTCACCGCCGCGGGATCGTGGCTGTTGTCCCGCGTGTTGACGCCCTCGGTCTCCTCGATGTTGACGCCCAGCACCTCGGGGCCGAGGTCGAGGAAGTAGTCGTACAGCTCGGTGGCGAGACCGGGCTCCGGGCGGCCCACCACGGCCAGCGCCGAGAAGGGCAGCCCGTGCCGGCGCAGTGCCTCCACACCGCGCACGATCCGGTCGTACGCCGGCCGCCCGCCCCGGCCGACCCGGTCACCGTTGCGCTCCCGCGGCCCGTCCACGCTGACGCTCACCCGGACCCGGTGCTCGGCGAAGAACCGGCACCAGTCGTCGTCGATCAGCGTCGCGTTGGTCTGGACGTGGTGCTCGACCTCCGGCCCGAACGGTGCGATCAGCGCTGCGAGGTGCTCCCGGCCGGCAGCGAGGGGCTCACCGCCGTGCCACACCACCGAGAACCGGCCGGCCCGCGCCCACGGGTTGACCGACGCCGCCACCGCCTCCGCCACCGGAACCGGCATGCGCCGGTCGACCGCCCGGAACGGCAGGTAGCAGTACGCGCAGTCGAGGTTGCAGAGGGTGGTGGGCTGCATCACGACGTACGTCGGGACGGTGGCCAGGCCACGCATCCCGCCGATCGACCGTCCCCGAGCAGCCATCGCCCTCCTCTGCCGCGCCTGAGGAGCTGTCCAGGCACAGGCGTGCCCGGCAGCGTTGAGGGTGCCCTTCAGGCTAGGCGGCGATGGCCACTCGGGTGAAGCCCTGATCAGGTGCCCGTACGATCACCAGAGCGTGATCATCCGCGGGTGTGCTGCCCGATCATCTGGACGTTGCCGGAGCCCTCGATGATCTCGCCGGCCTGCCAGGCGTCGACCCCGCGCCCGGTGAGGGTGGCCAGCGCGCGGTCCGCGTCCTCGGCCGAGACGATCGCGAACATGCCGACGCCCATGTTGAACGTCGCTTCCATCTCCGGGTCCTCGATCCGGCCCTTGGACTGCACCAGGTCGAAGATCGGCTGCGGCTTCCACGTGGAGCGGTTGACCACCGCGTCGACGTGCTCCGGCAGGATCCGGACCAGGTTGCCCGGGATGCCGCCGCCGGTGACGTGCGCGAGGGCCCGCACCTCCGCCTCGGCGATCAGCTTCAGGCAGTCCTGCGCGTAGATCTTCGTCGGGGTCAGCAGCTCCTCGCCGAGCGTGCGCTGGCGGCCGAAGTCCTCGATGACCACGTCGAGCCGCATCCGGCCGGCGCCGAGCAGGACGTGCCGGACCAGCGAGTACCCGTTGGAGTGCAGGCCGGACGACCGCATCGCGATCACGACGTCGCCCACCTCGACCCGCTCCGAGCTGAGGATCTCGCTCTCCTCCACCACGCCGACGCCGGTGGCGGAGATGTCGTACTCGTCCGGGCGGAGCACGCCCGGGTGCTCGGCGGTCTCGCCGCCCAGCAGCGCGCAGCCCGCGTACCGGCAGCCGTCGGCGATGCCGGCGCCGATCTCGGCGACCTTGTCCGGGACGACCTCGCCGGTGGCGATGTAGTCCAGCAGGAACAGCGGCTCGGCGCCGCAGGCCACCAGGTCGTCCACCACCATCGCGACCAGGTCGATGCCGACCGTGTCGTGGATGTCCATCTGCTGCGCGATGACCAGCTTGGTGCCCACGCCGTCGGTGGACGAGGCGAGGATCGGGTTCTTGTACTTCTGCGTGTCCAGCCGGAACAGGCCGGCGAAGCCGCCCAGGTCACCCATCACCTCGGGCCGCCGGGTCTGCTTGACCTTGGACTTCAGCAGCTCAACCGCCCGGTCACCCGCCTCGATCGAGACCCCGGCGTCCGCGTACGAGACCGCGCGTTTGCGCGCCGGGCGGCCGGTGCCGGCCGTCCAGGGCTGGCGGTCGCCGCCAGCGCCGGTCGGGCTGCTTCCTGCGCCGCTGCGCTCGGACACGTGCGTCACGGTTCTCCCCTTTGGTGGTTCCGATGCGGACCGGCGCCGGCCGGGCCGCACCCGGTGGTGCTACGGGTGGTGGGTGCTTACGACGACCGGAAGGCCGCGCTGCTCGGAGGTCTCGGCGGTGACCCGCCGGCCGACCCCCTCCAGGACGTGCTTCCCGATCAGGTTCGCGGCGGGCAGCTCGATCGGGTACTCGCCGTCGAAGCAGGCCCGGCAGAGTCGGCTCTTCGGCTGTTCGGTGGCCGCGATGAGGCCGGTGAGCGAGACGTACCCGAGGGTGTCGGCGCCGATCGACCGGCGGACTCCCTCGTTGTCCAGCCCGTTGGCGAGCAGCTCGGCCCGGGTGGCGAAGTCGATGCCGTAGAAGCACGGCCAGGTCACCGGCGGGGAGGAGATGCGGACGTGCACCTCCAGCGCGCCGGCCTCGCGGAGCATCCGCACGATGGCCCGCTGGGTGTTGCCACGGACGATGGAGTCGTCGACCACGACCAGCCGCTTGCCGCGTACGTTCTCGCGGAGCGGGTTGAGCTTGAGCCGGATGCCGAGCTGGCGCAGCGTCTGTGACGGCTGGATGAAGGTCCGCCCGACGTACGGGTTCTTCACCAGGCCGGCGCCGTACGTGATGCCGGACTCGGCGGCGTAGCCGATGGCGGCCGGCGTGCCGGACTCCGGCACGGGGATCACCAGGTCGGCCTCGACCGGGTGTTCCTTGGCGAGCTGACGGCCGATCTGCACCCGCGCCGCGTGGACGTTGCGGCCGGCGATGGTGGCGTCCGGACGTGCGATGTAGACGTACTCGAAGAGGCAGCCCTTGGGCTCCGGCGGCGCGAACCGCGTGGAGCGCAGCCCGTCCTCGTCGATCGCGATCAGCTCCCCGGGCTCGACCTCGCGGACCACGCTCGCGCCGACGATGTCCAGTGCGGCGGTCTCGCTGGCGACCACCCAGCCGCGCTCCAGCCGGCCGAGCACCAGCGGGCGGACGCCGTGCGGGTCGCGGGCGGCGTACAGCGTCGACTCGTCCATGAAGACGAAGCTGAACGCGCCGCGCAGCCGCGGCAGCACCTCCAGCGCGGCGGCCTCGACCGACAGGTCCGGCCGGCTGGCGAGCAGCATCGTCACGAGGGAGGTGTCGTTGGTGGCGCCGTCGGCGACCAGCCCTCGCTCGCCGACCTCCCGCTGGAGGTCGGCGGTGTTGACCAGGTTGCCGTTGTGGGCCAGCGCGATCGTCGTGCCGGAGGTGGTGGACCGGATCGTCGGCTGGGCGTTCTCCCAGTTCGAGGCGCCGGTCGTCGAGTAGCGGGCGTGGCCGATGGCGACGTGCCCACGCAGGCTGGCCAGGGTCGGCTCGTCGAAGACCTGGGCGACCAGGCCGAGGTCCTTGTAGACCACCACGCCCGAGCCGTCGCTGACCGCGATGCCGGCCGCCTCCTGCCCCCGGTGCTGCAACGCGTACAGCCCGAAGTACGTCAGGTTGGCGACCTCCTCGCCGGGCGCCCAGACGCCGAAGACGCCACACGCGTCCTGGGGGCCGGGACGTTGGGGATCAAGGTCGTGGCTCAGCCGGCCATCGCCTCGGGGCACCTGCCGCTCCCTCATGCTGGACTGGCCTCGCGGGATCGCGGGATCCGCACTGTTCGGCCGGGACCACTGTCGTCGCCTGACAGTGTACGCGAACCCGAAGCGACACAGAAAGTCACGAAATGGCTGCGGGCCGTCACCGGACGCCGATCATCGTCGCAGCTAGAGCGGCAGGTACGGGGAAAGGTCCGCCCGGGTCCCGCTCACCCGCACGCGACCCTCCGTGACCGCCTCGGCCCAGTCGAGGCGACCGGTGGCGACCCGCAGCCAGGTCTCCGGGTCCATTTCCACCACGTTCGGCGGGGTGCCACGGGTGTGTCGAGGACCCAAAACGCACTGAACTGCACCGTAAGGTGGGACACGCACCTCCACCGATCGGCCGGGGGCGCGCTCCGCGAGGGCGGTCAACAGGGCACGGACCGCCCCTCGGTACACCGACCGATCAGGCGTGCGCCCCTCGTCGAGCGCCGACAACGCCGCCGCGACCGCGGCGGACTTAACGTGCGGAGAGGACACGACGGGACGATACGACCCACGCGCAGCGCGCATCACGCCGGCCCTGGGTCGCGCTGATCCGGTCAGACAAGGCATAGTTGCCGACGGCGTATTCGTACCGTGATGATTCCCGGCCCGGCGCCCGCCGGCCGTGGAGGGTAAGTCAGTCCGGAAGGGCGGTGGACGTGTCAACACACCGACGTGCCTGGAAGCAGCGGGCCGGTGTGGTCGTGGCGCTGGTTGTCGGCGCCCTGCTCACCGTCCCCCCCACCCCCGCGTTCGCGGCTGACGTGGCGGTCACCCCCGGCTCGGTCACCGTCAACGCCGGCAGCGACGCCACGGTCACTGTCACCGTCACGCCGCGCAACAACGACGAGACCGCTCGGATCAGCCTCTCCGGGCTGCCCTCCGGCGTCACCTGCTCCCGCGGGTGCGACGAGCTCCGCTTCAACCCGCCGAACCTGCCCAAGTCGCAACTGGTGACGATCAAGGCGAACGACAACGCCACCGACGCCAACGTCACGGTCACCGTCGCGGTCGAGGCCGACTCGGGTCCCGGCACGGCCACGTTCCAGCTCAGCGTCAAGGGCAAGGCCGCCCCGGAGCCGACGCAGGCGCAGACCGTGAAGTCGATTTCCGGCAAGGTGGTCAACCAGGGCGGCGAAGCGGTGCCGAACGCCTACGTGGCCCTCAAGGACGCGAAGGGCGGCAGCTTCGACACCATCGCCGACGGAAATGGCAACTTCCGCTTCACCGGCACCACCAGCAAGCCCATCGCTCCCGGCCGCATCGACATCGGCGCGAGCTTCGACAACGTCACCACCACGAAAAGCTTGAACGCCTCTGCCGGGCAGTCCATCACCGGCCAACGGCTCACCCTCGCGATCAAGGCCGAGACCACGCCGAGCGCCACGCCGTCGGCGTCCGTGGAGGCGGCACCCACCGAGGAGGTGACCGAGGAGGTCACCGAGGAGTCGGCCGACGCCGCGGCGGCCGCCCCGACCAACGCCAGCAACGCGGACTCGGGCGGCATGGGCTCGCTGCTGATCATCCTGCTGGGCGGTCTTCTCGTCGCCGCCGGTGTCGGCACGATCGTGCTGCTCTGGATGCGGCGCAAGGAGAACGGTGAAGACGCCGAGGACGGCCCGGCCGCTGCCGCCGGCGCCGTGCCCGCCGCCCGGGGCGCGTACCGCGGGGCCGAGGACCACACCCGTGTGGTCAACCCGGCCGGGGCGGCTCCCACGATGGTCGGCGGCGCCGGTCTCGGCGACGCCCCGACGATGATGCACCGCCCGGTGGTCGACGACGTCCCGCCGGACCCGTACGGCGCTCCCCCGCAGCCGTACGGCGCTCCCGCCGGCCAGGGCGGCGGTTGGGCCGGCAGCGGCTACGGCGACGAGCCCGCCGCGCCGGCCGGCTACGGCGCCGGCGGCTACGGCAACGCGCCGTCCTCGGGCGGCGGCTACGGCAATGCGCCGTCGTCCGGTGGCGGCTACGGCAACGCGCCGTCCTCCGGTGGCGGCTACGGCAACGCGTCCGGTGGCGGATACGGCGGCAACGACTACGGCGCCCCCGCCGGCGCCGCGGCCGGGGCGGGCTACCCACCGGCTACGGGCGGCGCGCCCGGCTACGGCGAGCGGTACGACGAGCCGACCGGCCGCTACCAGGGCGACGCCACGCAGTACCCGGCACCGGCCGACCCGTACGCGACCGGCATGTACCAGCAGGACGGCGGCTACGGCCAGGCCGACTCCGCGCCCTACGGCCAGGCCGACTCCGCGCCCTACGGCCGGGCCGGCGAGCCGACCGGCGGGTACGACCAGCGCGGCGGCTACGACCAGGGCGGCTACAGCAGCGGCGGGTACGGCCAGCAGGGCGGCTACGGCCAGGAGCCCCCGGCCGCCCAGCGCGGTGGCTACGACGACCGCGGCGGGTACGACGACCGCGGCGGCTACGACCAGGGCGGCTACAGCAGCGGCGGGTACGGCCAGCAGGGCGGCTACGGCCAGGAGCCCCCGGCCGCCCAGCGCGGCGGCTACGACGACCGCGGCGGCTACGACCAGGGCGGCTACGGTGGCGGCGGGTACGGCGACCCGGCGCAGGCCGGCCGGGGCCGACCCGACGGCCCGCCGCAGGACCGCGGCGGTCGCCGCCTGGACTGGCTGGACGACTGACACCGGAACACGACGAACGCTGAGGGGCCGTCCGGCATCGGACGGCCCCTCCCTCGTCTCCGGCACGGTCGGCTATCTGCGAGGTGGTGCTGGACCGCGCACATCGTCGACGGTCCGGCCCCAACGTGATCGGTACGACGACGCCTGGAAGACATTCGTGCCCTTTGCTCTGCTTCACCGGACGCAATGGTTTTCTGGCATTTCCGTTGCGTAGGTTGAAGCAGAGCAAAGGGCGCGCGCATGACATGCGGCGCTCGGCCGGTGGCATCGGCTGGCACGGGCGAGCAGAGATCCCGGGAAGGAGGGCGCGGGATCCGGCGGACCGTGGCAGCCGCCGAGCGGTGCAGGCTGCGGTACCGGTCAGGCGCGGGTGAAGACGCCCTGGCGGAGCACCGGCACGACGCCCGAGACGCCGACCTCCACGGCGATCTCCACGTCCTCGGCGAATCCGCCCTCGGCCAGTTCCCGACCGGAGACGCAGCCCCGGACGGCCGCCGGGACGTCCGGTGTGCTGGCGAGTGCGGCGAGCGCCATGGCCGCCTCGACGGACAGGCCGCCCGGCACCCCGGACAGCGCGTCGAGGACGCAGGCGGCACCGAGCTGATCCTCCACGGAGGGGCGCAGCGACCCGTCCGACCAGCGCTCCCCGGCGGCGACGACGCCGATCGGCGCGTCCGTCGAGCCGTACCCCTGGTGGCGGAGCCACCGCCCGACGGCGCGGGCGTTGCGCAGGCAGGCCGCGACGACCGGCAGGCCGGTGGCGCTCGCGGCGGCGCTGATGGCCGAGCCGTTCGGTGAGGGCAGGACCAGGTCGGCGACGGCCGGCGCGGTGCGCAGGGCCGCCGGCGACAGTGACCACGGATGGTCCGGGGTGGTGCGTCGGCGGCCGACCGCGGCGACGGCGCCGACGCGGACGGCGTACTCGGCGGCCTGCTCGCCCCACGGGAACGGGTGGACCCGCATGCCCCGGGAGACGGCCACCTCCACGGCGGTGGTGAACGAGAGCACGTCCACCACCACCAGGACCGCGCAGACGCGGCCGAACTCGGCCGCCCCCGCCAACCCCCACTCGAACCGGGCGCCCGATCCGGGCTGGGAGTGGACGGCGGCGGCCAACACCTCAGCGCTCGTCGGGAGCGGGGGGCTGCTCGGAGTCACCGGAGCCCGGGTCGGACGCCTCGGTGGCGTCGCCGGCCGTCGCCCGCTCCTCGGCCGTCTCGGTCGGCGGGGTCGCGATCACGCCACCGGGCGAAGCGACACCGCCCGACGGCTCCCCGGGCTCGACGATCGGCTCGGGTGCGCCGGTCACCGGGTCCGGGCCGGACGAGGCGATCGGCTCGCTCACGACCTCGGCCGGGTCGACCGGCTCGGCGTCGGTCGCGGTGGCCAGGGGCACCGCCTCGACGGCGCCGGCCACGCCGGCCGCCGGGGCGTCCACCTCCAGGATCTCCGACCCACCGAAAAGGCGGGGCAGGGTGGCGGTGTGGGCGGCGTGCAGCTCGTCCAGGCCGATCCGGAACTGGCCGTGCACCTCCAGCGCACCGCCGGCCGGGTCGGTGACACCGATCAGCTCGACCGGTACGCCGTGCTCGGCGGCCAGCGCGGTGAACGCCTTCTCGTGCCCGCGCGGCACCGAGACCAGCGCACGGCCGGCGGACTCGCTGAACAGGAAGACGAACGGCATCGATCCGCTCTCGAACCGCTCCGGCACGGCGATCCGGGCCCCGACGCCCCGCCGCAGGCAGGACTCGACCAGGCTCTGCGCGAGACCGCCGTCGGACAGGTCGTGCGCGGAGCTGAGGTGTCCGACCCGCGCGGCCTCCGCCATCAGGTCGGCGAGCGCCCGCTCGCGGGCGAGGTCGACCTGCGGGGGTACGCCGCCGAGGTGCTCGTGGGTCACCCACGCCCACTCGGAGCCGGACAGCTCCACGTGGGTCTCGCCGAGCAGGTAGATCTGGTCGTGGTCGCCGCCGCCGCGCGGGACGAAGCCCATCGACACCCGATCGGCGACGTTGTCCAGCACGCCCAGCACGCCCACCACCGGGGTCGGGTGGATGGCGGCGGCACCGGTCTGGTTGTAGAAGCTGACGTTGCCGCCAGTCACCGGGATGCCCAGCTCGGCGCAGCCGTCGGCCAGGCCGCGGACGGCCTCGGCGAACTGCCACATCACGCCCGGGTCCTCGGGCGAGCCGAAGTTGAGGCAGTCGGTGACGGCGATCGGCTTCGCGCCGGTCACGGCCACGTTCCGGTACGCCTCGGCCAGCGCGAGCTTGGCGCCGTGGTACGGGTCGAGGCGCGCGTACCGGCCGTTACCGTCGACGGACAGGGCGACGCCGAGGCCGGTGCGCTCGTCGATCCGGATCACGCCGGAGTCCTCCGGCTGGGCGAGCACGGTGTTGCCCAGGACGTACCGGTCGTACTGCTCGGTGACCCAGGTCTTGTCGGCCAGGTTGGGCGACGCGATCATCCGCAGGACGGTCTCCCGCAGCGCCTCCGGGTCGCTCGGCCGGGGCAGCGTCTCCGCGCGGTCGGCCTGGAGCAGGATCAGGTCGGCCGGCTCGCGCATCGGGCGGGCGTACACCGGGCCGTCGTCCACCAGCGAGCCCGGCGGCACGTCGACCACCAGGTGGTCCCGCCAGGTGATGACCAGGCGGCCCGGCTGACCGTCCGGCGCCGGCGGGGTGACCTCGCCGATCGCGGTGGCCCAGACGCCCCACTTCTCGGCGGTCTTGAGCACGGCCTCCAGCTTGTCCGGCTCGACGACCAGCAACATCCGCTCCTGGGACTCGCTGGCCAGGATCTCGTGCGGCTCCATCGAGGGCTCGCGCAGCGGCACCCGCTCCAGCCAGACCCGCATGCCGGTGCCGGCCGCGGCGGCGGTCTCGGTGAGCGCGCAGGTGAGGCCGGCACCGCCCAGATCCTGGATGCCGGCGACCAGCTGGGCGTCGTACAGCTCCAGGCACGCCTCGATCAGGAGCTTCTCCATGAACGGGTCGCCGACCTGCACCGACGGGCGGCGCTGCTCGCTGCCCTCGTCGAAGGTGGCGCTGGCCAGCACCGACACGCCGCCGATGCCGTCCCGGCCGGTCTTCGCGCCCATCAGCACGACGACGTTGCCGGGGCCGACGGCGGCCTTGTTCTGCAGGCGGCTGACCGGCAACACGCCGAGGCAGAGCGCGTTGACCAGCGGGTTGCCCTGATAGCAGGGGTCGAAGACCACCTCGCCGCCGATGTTGGGCAGGCCGAGGCAGTTGCCGTAGCCGCCCACGCCGGCGACCACGCCGGGCAGGACGCGGGCGGTGTCCGGGTGGTCGGCCGCACCGAAGCGCAACGGGTCCATCACCGCGACCGGGCGGGCGCCCATGGCGAGGATGTCCCGGACGATGCCGCCGACGCCGGTCGCGGCGCCCTGGTACGGCTCGACGAAGCTCGGGTGGTTGTGCGACTCGACCTTGAAGGTCACCGCCAGCTCGTCGGAGACCCGGACCACGCCGGCGTTCTCGCCGATGCCGGCGAGCATCCGGTCGCTCGGCGGCGCCTTCTCCTGGAACTGGCGCAGGTGCACCTTGCTGGACTTGTAGGAGCAGTGCTCGCTCCACATGATCGAGTACATCGCGAGCTCGGCCTGCGTGGGCCGGCGGCCGAGGATCTGCCGGATCCGCTCGTACTCGTCGTCCCGCAGGCCCAGCTCGGTGTACGGCTGGAGCTCACCGGGCGTGCCGCCGGCGCGGGGGACGGTGTCCACGCCGTCGGCCCAGTCGGCGGGCACGGCTTCCCCGGCCGGCGCTGCGGGCGCGGCCGGAATGGCGTCCGAGGTCTCCCGGACCGGGTCCTGGGTGGTCATGAGCTCTCCTCGCTGCGCTCAGGGCCGCCCGTCGGGCGGGTGAGCCGACCGATGATGCCGCGCACGGTCACGCCGGGGCCCCCACCAGGTGCTTGAGCACCGAGGTGAAGAAGCCGAGGCCGTCCAGGGAGGGGCCGGTGAGCGCCTCCACCGCGTGCTCCGGGTGCGGCATGATGCCGACCACGTTGCCGGCGGCGTTGGTGATGGCGGCGATGTCGCGCTGGGACCCGTTGGGGTTGCCCCCGACGTAGCGGGCGACGACCCGGCCCTCGGCCTCGAGCTGGTCCAGCGTCGCGGTGTCGGCGACGTAGCAGCCCTCGCCGTTCTTGACCGGGATGAGCACCTCCTGGCCGGGCTGGAACGCGTTCGTCCACGCGGTGCCGGCCGACTCGATCCGGAGGACCTGGTCGCGGTTGCGGAAGTGCAGGTGCTGGTTGCGGGTCAGCGCGCCGGGCAGCAGGTGGGCCTCGCAGAGGACCTGGAAGCCGTTGCAGATGCCGAGCACCGGCAGGCCGCCCCGGGCGGCGTCCACGATCGTCTCCATGACCGGGGCGAACCGGGCGATCGCACCGCACCGCAGGTAGTCGCCGTAGGAGAAGCCGCCGGGCAGGACGACCGCGTCCACCCCGTGCAGCTGCGGGTCACCGTGCCAGAGGCGGACCGGCTCGGCTCCGGCGATCCGGACGGCCCGGGCGGCGTCCCCGTCGTCGAGCGATCCGGGGAACGTGACCACACCGACCCGGGCGGTCACGAGCGGGCGTCCACGGTCTCGTCGGCCTCGACCAGGCGGACGGTGAAGTCCTCGATGACCGGGTTGGCGAGCAACTTGTCGGCGATCTCCCGAGCGCGGTCCAGGTCCGGTTCACCGGTGAACTCGATCTCGATCCGCCTGCCGATCCGGACGGAGGCGACGTCGCTGACGCCGAGCCGGGGCAGCGCGTTTGCGACGGCCTGGCCCTGCGGATCGAGGATCTCGGGCTTGAGCATGACGTCGACGACGACGCGAGGCACTGGGCACTCCTGACTGTGTACGCAGTTGGGTGCCGACCCACTACGGGCGAGCGCAGCCAGCCTACCTGGCAGATGCCGCCTCGGACGCACCGGCCGTACGCGGTTCAGGCAGTGATCGACATTGTCAGCGCGGGGGGCCGGAGACCGATGCGGGTTCGTTGCCGTCCCGATGCGGTTCCGTTGCCGTCCGACCCCGTTCGCCCGCCTTTGCCCGGTCGGGCATCACGCCATGATTCAATTGATGGTTTTCGATGAAACACTTGTGAACCACATCTCAGAGCCCTACCGTACATCGTCAGATGTCGATGGAAGTCCCCGGCCGGCGAGCCACCCGAGCCGTCGGCCGGCAGGCCGGACCCGGTGAACCCGGGCCAACCCCGAAGGAGCCCTCACATGCGCATCCGATCCCTGGTCGCGGTCCTCGCCACCGCGGTGGCCGGCGTGCTCGGCGCCAGCTCCGGCGCCGTCGCCAACCCGACACCCACGCCCTACATCATCGGGGGTGGCTACGTCTCGTCGGCGCCGTGGGCCGCCGCGGTGTTCAGCAACGGCTCGTTCACCTGCTCGGGCACGATCATCGCCCCGCAGTGGGTGCTCACCGCCCGGCACTGCCTCGGCGGGACGATGTCCGTCCGGGTCGGCAGCGTCTACCGCTCCTCCGGCGGCGTCACCCGCACCGTGAGCGCCACCTACGGCCGGTACGACCTGGCCCTGATGCGGCTGTCCAGCTCGGTGAGCACCAGCTACGTCACGCTCGCCAGCAGCAACCCGCCGATCGGCTCGACGAACTCGATCTACGGCTGGGGCATGACCTGCTACAGCGGCTGCTCCGCCTCCAGCCAGCTCAAGACCGCCAGCGTCCGGGTCACCAGCAACAGCGCCAGCGACGCGTACGGCGGGCAGGCCATCCGGAGCACCCGGATCAACGGCAACGCGTGGCGGGGCGACTCGGGCGGCCCGCAGTTCTACAACGGCCGCCAGGTGGGCGTCGCCTCGACCGCCGACGGCTCCAGCATCCAGAACTACGGCAGTGTCGCGTACAACCGGGCCTGGATCACCTCGGTGGCCGGTGTCTGACGGTTAGCGCCTCGGGCGGCGCGGATGGTCGGCGGAGCGCCGGCCGTCCGCGCCGCGCGGTTTTTCAGCATCCGACCAGGTGAACAGGGCTCACGTTGGGCCCCACGATCGGCTGACAGCATCGGAAACGTGCTGGTCGTGACGACGGATCAACTTCCCGGCTACGAGATCCGCCAGATCCTCGGCGAGGTGGTCTCCTCGATGGCCAGGACGCGGAACCCGTACCGCGAGGGCGTGAAGAATCTGCGCGGCGGCGCGTACGACCCGATGGCGCCGGACAACCTGACCCGCTGGCGCACCGACTCGGTGGCCCGGCTCGGTGAGGAGGCCCGCCGGCTGGGCGCGAACGCGGTGATCGGCATGCGGTTCGACAGTCGGGACTGCGGCGAGATGTGGATGGAGATCTGCGCGTACGGCACGGCGGTGATCGTCGTACCCAAGGTTCCCGACGTCATGCCCCCCGACCAGCCGCTGGTCGCCGCGGAGACGGCCCACGAGGGCGAGTTCGCGGAGGAGCCGGGCGGCATCGCCGAACCGGCCAGCGCCCCGAACCTCCGCACAGCCGCCGAAACCCCCACCCGCGATTCCTGACCCCCACCCCACCCCACCCCACCCCACCCACCCCAACGGCGTTGATCATGAAGTTAGCGGGTGGTTTGGAGATCGACTCACCCGCTAACTTCATGATCAACCGGGAAGGGCGGGTGGGGGCCGGGAAGGGCGGGTGGGGGCCGGGAAGGGTGGGGTGGGGTGGGGTGGGGTGGGGTCAGAGGATCGGGGGTGGGGTGTAGGTGGCCGCCTGCGGGTGGGCGGCCGCCACCTCGGATACGCGGGTGACCACCGCCTGGACCTGGGCCGGGGCGGCGCCGACGAAGGCCCGCCGGTCGGCGACCAGTTCGTCGATCTCGGCCCGGTTCAGGCCCAACCGGCCGTCCGCCGCGAGGCGGTCGAAGAGGTCGTTCTCGGGGGCGCCCTTCTCCCGCATGGCGAGGGCGACGGCGACCGCGTGCTCCTTGATCACCTCGTGGGCAACCTCGCGACCCACACCCCGCCGGACCGCCGCCACCAGGATCTTGGTGGTGGCCAGGAACGGCAGGAAGCGCTCCAGCTCACGGTTGATCACCGCCGGGTACGCCCCGAACTCGTCCAGCACGGTGAGGAACGTCTGGAACAGCCCGTCGGCGGCGAAGAAGGCGTCCGGCAGGGCCACCCGGCGCACCACCGAGCAGGACACGTCGCCCTCGTTCCACTGGTCGCCGGCCAGCTCGCCGACCATCGACAGGTAACCCCGGATGATCACCGCGAAGCCGTTGACCCGCTCCGACGAGCGGGTGTTCATCTTGTGCGGCATAGCGCTGGACCCGACCTGACCCGGCTGGAAGCCCTCGGTGGCCAGCTCCTGGCCGACCATCAGGCGGATCGTGGTCGCCAGCGACGACGGCCCGGCCGCGACCTGCGCCAACGCGGAGAGCACGTCGAAGTCGAGCGAGCGCGGGTAGACCTGCCCGACGCTGTTCAGCACCCGGTTGAAGCCGAGGTGCTCGGCGACCCGCCGCTCCAGCTCGGCGACCTTGTCGGCGTCGCCGTCGAACAGGTCGAGCTGGTCGGCGGCGGTGCCCACCGGGCCCTTGATCCCCCGCAGCGGGTACCGGCCGATCAGGTCGTCCAGCCGCTCGTACGCGATCAGCAGCTCCTCGGCGGCCGACGCGAAGCGCTTGCCCAGCGTGGTCGCCTGCGCCGCGACGTTGTGCGAACGACCGGTCATGACCAGGTCGGAATGCTCGACGGCGAGTCGGGCGAGGCGGGCCAGGGTGGCGACCACCCGGTCCCGGATCAGCTCCAACGACGCCCGCACCTGGAGCTGCTCCATGTTCTCCGTGAGGTCCCGGGAGGTCATCCCCTTGTGCACGTGCTCGTGCCCGGCGAGGGCACTGAACTCCTCGATGCGGGCCTTCACGTCGTGCCGGGTGACCCGCTCCCGCTCGGCGATCGAGGCGAGGTCGACCTGGTCGAGCACCCTCTCGTACGCCTCGACCACCCCGTCCGGCACGGCGACGCCGAGGTCCCGCTGTGCCCGGAGGACGGCGAGCCACAGCCGCCGCTCCATCCGGATCTTCTCCTCCGGGGACCACAGGGCAGCCAGTTCGGGCGAGGCGTACCGGTTGGCGAGCACGTTGGGGATCGTCGTCACGTACCGCATTCTCCCGTACGCGCCGGCGGCGGCCGCGGGGGTCTCCGGACCGGCGCGGGTCGCGTCACACCTCCGGAACGTCGTGCACGGTCGCGGTCACCACGAGGGTCTTCGTCTGCGTGCCGTGGGCGTTGCTGGCAGTCGCACGCGCAGGTCTAACCCAGTCGGCCGGAAGGCCGTGGCAGGTCAGGTGCTCTGCGTCAGAGCATCCTGGTCGTAGTGCAGCTCATGCAGGTGGCTGCCCTTGACGAGAACCGAAACCTCGACCGGGCGACCATCGACCGAGCGGATCACCCGCAGCTGACGCAGCACTGGTACGTACGGCGGCAGGTCGAGCTCCTCGATCTCCTCCGTCGTGGGCATCCGTGCCGACACACGGTCGCGCATGTGCTGCTGCGGATAGCCGAGGTCCGCCAAGAGCCTTGGCGCTCCGCCCCTGATCTTGCGATGCTCAGCCAGCTCGGTGCCCCTGGCGATGGCCGCCGGATAATACGACCAGGACAGTTCGACCGGCTCGTCGTCGTGCAGGAGCAGCCGATGCCGCAGGATGGCTCGCTCGCCTTCGGTCAACTCCAAGCCGTGCGCCACCTCCCCTGGTGGCACGACCTCCGCCACGGAAAGGAGGCGATAGGCGTAGCCCTCGGGCGAAGGGGTGACGTATGCCGACGCCTCGACAGCCAGCGGCCGCCTCCGCCGGACGTAGACGCCCCGACCGACCTCGCTGTAGACAGCGCCCTCCGCTTTCAGCGCGCCGAGGGCGCGCTGCACCGTCGCGGTGGCAGCGGAATACAGCTGCACGAGCGTCGGGATCGACGGCAACTGCGACCCCGGAGCAAGTTCGCCGGACATGATGCGGGACCGGAGGTCGGCCGCGATCTGCTCATGGCGCGGGCGGCCATCGGTTCCGCTGGCCATGTCAGGCTCCCGCTCCATCAGTCGATCGACAGCTCGTATCGTAGGCGCCGGCCCCACGGCACCATCGTCATGATGCTGACCTCGACCGGTACGCCTTCTTCCGTGCTCAGCACACGGGTGAGGCCCAGTGCCCAATCGTGACCGGTCAGGTCGAGCATGCGCCGCTCGGCCGCGTCGGGCTGACGCGTGTAGACGTCTTCCCGTACTCGCTTCGGACGATAGCCCAACTCAGCGAGCAGCCTGACGGCCCCACCGCGGATCTTCCGCTGCTCGGCAAGGGCGGTATCGCGGGCGATGGAGATTGGGTAGTACGAGTCGGTCAACTCCACCGGCTGACCGTCCAGCAGCATCAACCGGCGTCGGACGATCAGGCGATCGCCCGGTTCCAGGCGAAAAATTTCAGCCACCTCGGCGACCGGCACCACTTCACGCACATCGAGCAGTCGCTGCGTGCCAATTCCGCCTTGCCCCGCGGCATCGGCGCCCCATGCGTCGCCACCATGAGCATCATCCGGCCGAACGTAGGGCATCGAGACACTGAGCCACTGACGTTCGCCCATCTTCGCCTCCTTGCCGACTCCGTCGGCAAGGGTATCCATCCCCCTTTACCCTCACGGCGTCACATCCTTGCTGCCTTATTAGATAAGCAGTAAGGTTCTCGATGCGCGTCCGATGGCGCGCAGTGGCCCCTGACGGGGCGGGCGTATGCCTGTCGTTCGACAACGGCACCCTGACCGCCGCACTCGCCTTCGGCGGTGGGGACGCCGTGGGCGCCCGCCCCCGCTAAACGGGAGTGGGAGATGGGTGTGTACCGATCCGCGGTCAGCCGGTCCTGGCACCGCGAGGTGGCGGAGGCCGAGGCGGCACGCGAGATCCTGGCAAGCCACGTACCTGATCGGGAAAGCGGCTTCTGCGCGGTCTGCCTGGTCCCCGGGCCCTGCGGTCCGGCCAACGCGGCGGCAAACCGCCTGGTGGACCTGGGCCGCCCGGTGCTGCCCGCTCGCCAGCCGCGCCGCCGGCGGGCCGGCTGGCGGGACTGGTTCGGGTCGGCGACGGCAACTCAGGGACGGACCTCGACGCAGACGAGGACTACAGCGCAGCCGCCGCGCCGCGCGCCGCTGCTCACGTTCGTCTGGCTCATCCGGCTCGGTGCCGCCCCTACCGATCCGAACGCCGGGGTCACGCCGTGACCGCACTCCCCGGGCTGCCGTTCCGCGTGGGCGACGTGGTCGAGCTGGCCGAGCAGCACTACTGCTACGGCCTCGGCACCCTGACCCTGCGGGTGGTCGAGTTGGGCCGGCGGGAGCGACACAGCGACGGCCTCTGGATCCACCTGCGTGGCGTCGAACTCGGCGACCCGCGCGGCCCGCGCCAGAGACGGGTGCTCGCCCGCATCGACGCCGTCCGGATCAAGCCGGAGCCGTGCCCGATCGCGCACGTGCCGGTCCGGCCGGACTGGTGCTGCGCCGGCTGCGGGCAGGCCTGGCCATGCCCGGACCGCCGGCAGCGCCTGCTCGACCGGTACGCCAGGGACCGCCCCGCGCTCGGCGTCTACCTGGGCATGCAGTTGGCCGACGCGGTGTCGGATCTACGTCACCTGCCGGTCGAGGCGCTGTACGCGCGGTTTCTCGGCTGGCTACGCGACGGCGACGGCGCGGTGCGACCGACGGGTGACGTCAGCAGATCCGGATAGCGGTTCCGTCAGGGCGACGTCACACCTCCGGGACGTCGTGCACGGTCGCGGTCACCACGAGGGTCTTCGTCTGCGTGCCGTGGGCGTTGCGGACCGTCAGCAGGTAGGTGTGCCGCTGGACGTCGCCCTCCGACCCGGAGCAGGGGAAGTTCAGGGTCTCGCTGCCGGTGGGCGGGTAGTTGTCGGCGTACACGCCCGGGCCGTCGACGGACAGGGCGACGGAGTCGACGTTACTGGCCTTCCACTCGAGGACGACCGACGTGCCGGCGATCGGGTTGGCGCTGGTGCCCGCTGGGCAGGACGGCTGCTGCGCGACCCGGAAGTAGGTGATGGACGGGCCGGTGCTCGTCGTCGACCCGGCGCCGGACTTCCCGCCGCTGCTGCCGGTGCCGCCCGTCGCCCCCGTGCCGGTCGGGCCACCGCCGGCCGGTTGCCCGCCCGCCGTCGTGCCGGGAGCGGATGTGCCCGGTCCGGACGTCGGCACTCCGCCCGGGGTCTCGGTGACCGAGGTCGTGGCGCTGGACTCCGAGGTGCTCGTGCCGGCGGACCCGCAGCCGGCGACCGCCAGCGCGGCGACCAGGGCGACGACGGTGGTGCGGAGCAGGGCTGGACCGGACATGACCACTCCCCTCGCGAGACCCCGTCACCGGTGAGGTCCGGGCGGGCTGCGTCCACGGTAGGAACGGTCGGCAACACCGGTCGGCCGCCAGGCGCCGTGCTGCCGTCCTCCACGATCTACGGCTGGAACGGCACCCGGATGACCCTCGCGGCGTTCCGTACGGCGTCGGGTCAGGCCGCACACGACCGCGAGAGTGACAACAACGTTGACAAGCGGGACTCGGCGAACTCGGCAGCCCCCGGGTACCAGACCACCGACGAGTGGGGCGTCGCGCGCGTCGACGACTGGGCCGTACCGAACACCGGCGCCAGTCCGACTTCGTACGCCGACCGCGGCGCTACCGAGTTGGTCCGCTATCCCAGCGCCCAGCTTCGTGCGGTCCTGAATCTGGCCGCCGACTCGGTGCAACTCGACGCCTCGGCGTCGCAGCCCGGCAGCGCGCTGATCGCCTCGTACCGCTTCACGTTCGGCGACGGCACGACCGTCACCCAGACGTCGCCGAGGATCACCCATCGCTACGCCAAGCCGGGCAACTACCACGTCGCCGTCGACGTCATCGGCACCGACAACCGCTCGACCAGCGCCGGCAGGGACGTGAGCGTGCTGCGGCGGCTCGCGACGGTGGGCCTGCTCGCCGTGGGCAACCAGCGCTACGTCGGGCGCGACCCGAAGTCCGGCGGTCCGCTGGGGCCGAACCGGACCACGCTGGACTCGACGGCGGAGTTCGACGTCGCCGACGCCGGCAACGGCCAGGTCGCCCTCTTCTCGCGGGCCGATCAGGGCTACCTCACCACGGACGCCACGGGTAGTGCGGCGTTGACGCCTGGGCTTCCCACCGTGACCACGCCGCAGCGGTTCACGATGCAGCAGAACAGCGACGGCACCGTCAGTCTCAAGTCCGCCGCCAACGGCCGGTACGTCAGTACCAACGCCTCCGGATCGTTGATCCCGAGCGCGACGGCGGTCGGGCCCGCAACGAAGTTCTACCGGGCGAATGTCGCCGATGCGAACAAGTCGCTCCGACAGGCGATCGTCAGGCGCTTCGTGACGGCCGACCCGGCGGGTACGAAGCCGCTGATCGCGAACAGCACCACCGCCGGCAGCAACGAGCGGTTCGACCTCGTCGACCTGGGTGGTGGACGGGTAGCCCTGTTCGCCCACGCCAACCGCCGGTTCGTCGTGGCCGACGCGGCGGGCACACGACCGCTGATCGCGCGCACCACCGCCGTCGGCTCGGATCTCCGTGGCGGGCGCCGGTTCCTCGTTTCCGGTCAGCGCTCCAGGATCGCGGTCACGCCCTGACCACCGGCCGCGCAGATCGAGATGAGGCCCCGGCCGCCGCCCTTCTCCGCGAGCAGCTTGGCGAGCGTCGCCACGATCCGGCCGCCGGTGGCCGCGAACGGGTGCCCGGCGGCCAGCGAGGAACCGTTGACGTTCAACCGGTCCCGGTCGATCGCGCCGAGCGGGGCGTCCAGTCCCAGCCGGTCCTTGCAGAACTCCGGCGACTCCCACGCGGCCAGGGTGGCCAGCACCTGCGAGGCGAACGCCTCGTGGATCTCGTAGTAGTCGAAGTCCTGGAGGGTCAGGCCGGCGCGGGCCAGCATTCGGGGCACGGCGTACGCGGGTGCCATCAGCAGCCCCTCGTCGCCGTGCACGAAGTCGACGGCGGCGGTCTCCGACCAGGTGAACCACGCCTGCACCGGCAGGCTGTGCTCCCGCGCCCACTCCTCGCTGGCGAGCAGCACGGTGGACGCGCCGTCGGTCAGCGGCGAGGAGTTGCCGGCGGTCATGGTGGCCTGGTCGGCGTCCGGCCCCTTCGTCCCGAAGACCGGCCGGAGGCCGCCGAGCTTCTCCAGGGTGGTGTCCGGCCGCAGGTTCTGGTCGCGGGTCAGCCCGAGGTACGGCGTCATGAGGTCGTCGAAGAAACCCCGCTCGTACGCGTCGGCGAGCCGCTGGTGCGACCGCAGCGCCAGCTCGTCCTGGGACCGCCGGTCGATCTGCCACCGGACGGCGGTGCGGGCGGCGTGCTCCCCCATCGACAGCCCGGTGCACGGCTCGGCGTTGCGCGGGATGTCCGGCCGGAACGGCTGCGTCGGCCGGAGCCGCGCGGCGATCCTCAGCCGCTCGCCGAGGGTGCGGGCGCCGTTCAGCTTGAGCAGCGTGCGGCGCATCTCCTCGTTGACGGCGAGCGGCGCGTCCGAGGTGGTGTCGACGCCACCGGCGATGCCGACGTCGATCTGGCCGAGGGCGATCTTGTTGGCGACCAGGATGGCCGCTTCCAGGCCGGTCCCGCAGGCCTGCTGGACGTCGTACGCGGGGGTGTGCGGGTCGAGCTTCGAGCCGAGCACCACCTCGCGGGTGAGGTTGAAGTCCCGCGAGTGCTTCAGCACCGCCCCGGCCACCACCTCGCCGACGCGCTGGCCGGCCAGCCCGTAGCGGGCCACCAGCCCGTCGAGCGCCGCGCCGAGCATGTCCGAGTTGGACGCCTCCGCGTACCGCGAGTTGGAGCGTGCGAAGGGAATGCGGTTGCCGCCGATGACCGCGACCCGCCGGATGTTCTGCACGATCCCGCCTCCTCGAAAGGCTTGCTCTCAACCTACTCGCCAGTAGGCTACGCCTATGACCGACAGGTACGCGAGCTTCGTCCAATCGGGGGCCGGCCGCGCGCTGGTCAAGCGCCTCGGGCTGCCCGACCCGCCGCGCCTGCGCCGGCACCGCTCCGGCGACCCGCTCCTCCCCGGGCCCGTCCTACTCGGCGCCGCCGCCGGTGGCCGCCTCGTCGAGCCGGTCGGCAAGATCCTGACCGCCGCCGGGGTCGAGCTGCGCGACCCGGCCGCCGTCGAACCGGCCGGGGACACGTCGGCACAGCCGGCCCCGGCCAGCGCACGCTTCGGCGCCCTGGTGTACGACGCCACCGGCATCACCGACTCGACCGGGCTCCGCCAGCTGTACGACTTCTTCCACCCCCATGCCCGCTCGGTGCTGCCCAGCGGGCGGGTCATCGTGCTGGGCACCACGCCCGCCGAGTGCCCGTCGCCCCGGGAGGCCACCGCGCAGCGGGCCCTGGAGGGGCTGACCCGCAGCATCGGCAAGGAGTTCGGCCGGGGCGTCACCGCCCAGCTCGTCCACGTCACCCCGAGCGGTGACGCGAGCACGCTCACCAGCCTCGACGCCACCCTCCGGTTCCTGCTCTCCGGCCGGTCCGCGTACGTGTCCGGGCAGGTGGTCCGGATCGGCACCGGGCGGGCGGAGCCGCCCGCCGACTGGGACCGCCCGCTGGACGGGCAGATCGTGCTGGTCACCGGCGCGGCGCGCGGGATCGGCGCGGCACTGGCCCGGGTCCTCGCCCGCGACGGCGCCCAGGTGGTCGCCCTGGACATCCCGGCCGCCGGCGACGAGCTGGCCCGGGTGGCCAACGAGATCGGCGGGACCGCCGTCCAGCTCGACCTGACCACCCCGGACGCGCCGGCCCGGCTCGCCGAGCACCTGGCAAGCCGGCAGGGCCGGGTCGACGTGGTGGTGCACAACGCCGGCATCACCCGGGACAAGACCCTCGGCCGGATGGACGTCGACCGCTGGGACTCGGTGCTCGACGTCAACCTGTCCAGCCAGGAGCGGATCAACGACGTGCTGCTGGAACGTGAGCTGATCCGGGCCGGCGGGCGGATCGTCTCGGTCTCCTCGATCGCGGGGATCGCCGGCAACCGCGGGCAGACCAACTACGCCACCAGCAAGGCCGGCGTGATCGGCCTGGTGGAGTCGCTCGCGCCGGCGCTGAGCGGCCGCGGGATCAGCGTCAACGCGGTCGCCCCGGGGTTCATCGAGACCCGGCTGACCGCCCGGATCCCGCTGATGCTGCGCGAGGCGGGCCGGCGGATGAACAGCCTGTCCCAGGGCGGCCTGCCGGTCGACGTGGCCGAGACGATCGGCTGGCTCGCCTGGCCGGCGAGCGGCGCGGTGAGCGGCAACGTCGTCCGGGTCTGCGGCCAGAGTCTGCTGGGGGCGTGATGGCGGGCCCGAAGGAACCATCCGACGACCTCACCGTCGACGAGCTGATCGAGGGTCCCACCCAGGTCATCCCCGAACGCGACCTCGCGGCGCCGCACCCCGGCGGCCACGACGTGAGCCTCGAGTCGACCCACGACCTGTCGGCGCTCGCCGACGACCGGACGCACGACCTGACCGCGACCGCCGCGCGGGTCGTTCGGTCCCGCGTCGAACTGGCGCAGATGCCGGCGGCGGGGGCGCTCTACCGCCGGGCGCTGCTCGGCGCGCTGCCCGGCCGCCGCGGCCGGCGCGCTCCGCAGCCGCCGTCGGTCGAGCTGGCCGTCGCCGAGGTCGCCGTGGACCGGAGTCACCTCGCCGCGTACGACCGGGTGTGCGGGTTCCGGCTCACCGACCGGCTGCCCGCCACCTTCCCGCACATCATGGGCTTCCCGCTGGCGCTGCGCCTGATGACCGCCCCGGACTTCCCGATCCCGCTCACCGGCGTGGTCCACGTCGGCAACCGGATCACCGTCCACCGGCCGATCCGCGCCGACGAGACGCTCGACTTCACCACGTACGCCGAGAACCTGCGCCCGCACGACCGGGGCCGGGTGGTGGACGTGGTGCTGGTGGGTTCGGTCGGCGGCGAGGAGGTCTGGCGCGGCGTGTCCACGTACCTCGGGAAGGAGCGCACGCCCGGCGGCGGCGAGCGGCGCGACCGGGCCGAGCCGACCCTGGCGCCGGCCGCCTCGGCCCGCTGGCGGGTCGAGCCGTCGGTCGGTACGGCCTACGCGCGGGTCTCCGGCGACCACAACCCGATCCACACCTCGCGGCTCGGCGCGCGACTGTTCGGGTTCCGGCGCCCGATCGCCCACGGCATGTGGAGCAAGGCGCGCTGCCTGGCCGCGCTGGAGCCCCGGCTGCCGGACGCCTACACGGTCGACGTGGCGTTCAAGCTGCCGCTGCCCCTACCCAGCACGGTCAACTTCAACAGCACCCCCACCGGAAACTTCGCCATCCACGACTCCCACGCCCGCCCACACCTGCTCGGCACGGTCCGGGCGGAAGGAAGGGCCCCCTCTTAACGCCTTTTGCATAGGAAGGGCCCCTTCTTAACAGCCCGGCCCCGAGCATGGGGGCATGGAGTCCGTGCTCGACCTGCTGCGACAGACGGTCACCTCACCGTGGGTGTACCTGCTGATCTTCGCGCTCACGGCGGTCGACGCGGTCGTCCCGATGGTGCCCGGCGAGGCGGCGGTGATCGCCGCGGCCGTGCTCGCCACGAGCGGCCAGCCGGAGCTGGTGGCGGTCTGGGTGTCCGCCGCGCTCGGCGCGATCGCCGGGGACCATGTCTCATACGAGATCGGACGCGGCGGCGGCGCGCGGCGGCTCGCCAACTTCCCGGCGGAGAGCCGGCGCAGGGCCAGCTTGGAGTGGGCCCGCCGGGCACTGGACCGGCACGGCGGGATGATCCTCACCACCGCGCGCTACGTCCCGGGCGGCCGGACGGCGGTCACGCTGACGATGGGTGCGGTCCGCTACCCGCGGCGGTCGTTCCTGCTGTACGACGCGATCGGTGGAGTGACCTGGGCGCTGTACTGCGTGCTGCTCGGCTATTTCGGCGGGATCACCTTCGAGCGGGACCCGCTCCGGGGCGTCCTGGCCGGCCTGGGCGTGTCGGTGGTGGTGACGGTGCTGATCGAGGCGGTGCGCCGTGCCCGCCGCCGGACCACCGCCCGCGGCTGACGGGCGCGGCGCTGTTAAGAAGGGGCCCTTCCTCTACCGGAGGCGTTAATAAGGGGCCCTTCCTTACTGCTCGGGTGGGCGCCAGGTGGTGCCGTGCAGGAGTTGGGCGGCGCCGACCCAGGCGACGTTCATCATCCGGGTGGCGGTCTTCTCCGGGTCGGCCTCCGCATGGTCGGCGAGCCAGTCCGCGAGCGACTCGGTCGCGCCCACCAGGGCGTACGCGACCACCTCCAGCTCGGCCTCGGTCACCTCGCGGCCCTCGGCGCGCAGCGCGTGGTCGAGCATCCCGGCGACCACCTCGACCATTCGGGCCCGCATCGCGGCGAGCTCCCCGGCGAACGGCTGCTCACCACGGGCCTGCCGGTAGAGCACGGCCCAGCCGTCCCGGTGCGCGCCGACGAAGCCGAAGAAGGCGCGCAGCCCGCGCCAGAGCCGCTCGTCGGCCGGCAGGTCGGGGGCGGCGGCACCGGCGATGGCCTGCATCATCCGCGTCCCCTCGCGGTGCAGGCAGGCGACGAAGAGCTCTTCCTTGGTGCCCAGGTACGCGTACACCATCGGCTTGGAGATGCCGGCGTCGTCGGCGATCTCGTCCATGCTGGCCGCGTGGTAGCCCCGTCGGGAGAAGACCTTGACCGCCGCGTCGAGCATCTGCTGCTCACGGACGGCCCGCGGCAGTCGTTTGAAGGTGGGGGTGCTGGACACCCTTGCGAGCATACCTACTCGTGCGTAGGGTTACGCACGAGTAGCCAATTCCCCGGAAGGTGCGCCTGATGACTGACTTCGACCCGGCCAACTTCGCCAACGTCGGCCCCAAGGAGTTCGCGCAGCTGGTCAAGTCCACCCCCGACGACAAGATCGCCGAGGTGATGTCCGGCGACCTGCGCGGCAAGATCCTCAGCGAGGTCTTCGGCCGGATGCCGCAGCTGTTCCGGGCCGACCGGGCCGGCTCGACCAACGCGGTCATCCACTGGAACATCACCGGCCGCCCCGACGGTGGCACCGACACGTACGAGGTCGTCATCGCCGACGGCACCTGCACGGTCAACGAGACCCCGCAGCACGACCCGAAGCTCAGCCTCACCATGGGCCCGGTCGAGTTCCTCAAGACCGTCTCCGGCGGGGCCAACCCGGTCATGATGTTCATGACCGGCAAGCTGAAGGCCAAGGGCGACCTGGGCCTCGCCGCCAACATCGCCAACCTGTTCGACATCCCCAAGGGCTGACATGGCCGAGTTCTCGCTCGACCTGACCGAGGAACAGCGGGATTTACGCGACTGGGTGCACGGCTTCGCAGCCGAGGTCGTGCGCCCGGCCGCGGCCGAGTGGGACGCGCGGGAGGAGACTCCCTGGCCGATCATCCAGGAGGCCGCCAAGGTCGGTCTCTACGGCTTCGAGTTCCTCGCCACCTGCTGGGCCGACCCCACCGGGCTCTCGCTACCCATCGCCAGCGAAGAGCTCTTCTGGGGTGACGCCGGCATCGGCCTGAGCATCTTCGGCACCGGGCTCGCCGTCGCCGCCATCTACGGCGCCGGCACCCCCGACCAGCTCGTCGAGTGGGTGCCGCAGTGCTTCGGCGACATCGACTCGCCCGCCGTCGCGGCGTTCTGCACCAGCGAACCCGAGGCGGGCTCCGACGTCGGCGCGATGCGCACCCGGGCCGTCTACGACGAGGCCAGCGACGAGTGGGTGCTGCGCGGGCAGAAGGCGTACGCCACCAACGGTGGTATCGCCGGGGTGCACGTCGTCACCGCCTCGGTCGACCCGGAACTCGGGTCGCGAGGGCAGGCGGCGTTCGTCGTCCCGCCGGGCACCGCCGGGCTCAGCGCGACCCGCAAGCTGCGCAAGCTGGGCCTACGCGCGTCGCACACCGCCGACGTCTTCCTCGACGACGTACGGGTGCCCGGGCGCTGCCTGCTCGGCGGCAAGGACGCCCTCGACGAGCGGCTGGCCCGGGCCCGGTCCGGGCAGCGCGCCTCCGGTCAGGCCGCGATGCGCACGTTCGAGCTGTCCCGGCCCACCGTCGGCGCGCAGGCGCTCGGCGTGGCCCGGGCCGCCTACGAGTACGCGCTGGACTACGCGAAGGACCGGATCCAGTTCGGACGCCCGATCATCGAGAACCAGGCGGTCGCGTTCGCGCTGGCCGACATGAAGATGGAGATCGACGCGGCCCGGCTGCTGGTCTGGCGCGCCTCCTGGATGGGGCGCAACAACCGGCCCTTCACCGCCGGCGAGGGATCGATGTCCAAGCTGAAGGCCGGCGAGGTGGCCGTCGCCGTCACCGACAAGGCGGTGCAGCTGCTCGGCGGCGCGGGTTTCCTGCGCGACCACCCCGTGGAGCGCTGGTACCGGGACGCCAAGATCTACACCATCTTCGAGGGCACCTCCGAGATCCAGCGGCTCGTCATCTCCCGCGCCATCTCCGGCGTCCAGATCCGCTGAGCCCCGCCAGCCCGGCCGGTCCGCGGCTGCACCGTTCGTCGAGGAAGGGCCCCCGGGTTCCGGGGGCCCTTCGCGTACCGCCGAAGGAGGCCAGTGGCATGGACCTGCCGTTCGTCGTCGCCACCCTGACCCGCCGCGGACTGCTCACCCCCGGCCGGCCGATCCGGGTCGCCGCCCAGCTCAACTCCCTGCGCCGGTGGGGCTGGAGCCTCGCCGGCGAGCTGCGCCAGGCCGCCGCCCGGGATCCGGGCCGCACCGCGCTGGTCGACGAGCAGGGCGCGGAGTTGACGTACGCCGAGCTGCTCGACCGGTCCGAGGCGCTGGCCCGGGCGCTGCGCGCGGCGTACGGCCTCCACGCCGGGGAGCGGATCGGGGTGCTCTGCCGCAACCACCACGGCCTGATCGAGACGATCGTCGCCGCCACCCTGCTCGGGGTCGACGCCGTCCTGGTGAACACCGGGCTCTCGGCGGCGCAACTCGCGACCGTCGCCGAGGAGCAGCGGCTGCGGGCACTGGTGCACGACGACGAGTTCGCCGAGCGGCTCCTCGGCCTCCCCGACGAACTTCCCCGCCTCGACGAGCGGGCCCGCGAGAAGTTGACCGTCGACGCCCTGCCCGGCTCGCTGACCCCGCCCGAACGCGACGGCCGGATCATCGTCCTCACCTCGGGCACCACCGGCGCGCCGAAGGGCGCGCGGCGGCCCACACCGAACGGCTTCGGCCCGCTGGTCGCCATCATCGACCGCATCCCGCTGCACGTCCGGGACCGGGTGCTGATCGCCGCCCCGATCTTCCACACCTGGGGCTTCGCCGCCCTCCAGGTGTGCTTCGCGCTGCGCGCCACGATCGTCCTGCACCGCCGCTTCGACCCGGCCGCCACGCTCGCCGCCCTCGTGACGCACCGGTGCGACGCGCTCTTCGCCGTACCCGTCATGGTGCAGCGACTGATGGAGGTGCCGCCGCCGGACCCGAAACCCCGGCTGAAGGTCGTCGCGGTCAGCGGGTCCGCGCTGCCCGGCGGCCTCGCCACCGCCTTCATGGACACGTACGGCGACGTCCTCCACAACCTGTACGGCTCCACCGAGGTCTCCTGGGCGTCCATCGCCGGCCCGGCCGAACTGCGCGCCGCCCCCACCACCGCCGGCCGGCCCCCGCACGGCACCCGCGTGGCCATCCTCGACGAGGCCGGCGAGCCGGTACCGCGCGGCCGGGTCGGCCGGATCTTCGTCGGCAACGAGATGCTCTTCGAGGGCTACACCTCCGGGGCGGACCGGGAACGCCACGACGGCCTGGTCGACACCGGTGACCTGGGCCGGATGAACACCGACGGCCTGCTCTTCGTCGACGGCCGCGCCGACGACATGATCGTCTCCGGTGGCGAGAACGTCTTCCCGTCCGAGGTGGAGCACCTGCTCGCGCAGCTACCCCAGATCCGCGAAGCGGCCGTGATCGGCGTGCCGGACACCGAATACGGGCAGCGGCTCGCCGCGTTCCTCGCCCTGCACCCCGGCGAGACGCTCGACCCGGACGCGGTCCGCGAGTACGTGCGGCACTACCTGGCCCGCTTCTCGGTCCCCCGGGACGTCGTCTTCGTGAAGTACCTGCCGCGCAACGCCACCGGAAAGGTGCTCACCCGCGAACTGCGCCGCTACTACGAATGACCGCCCTCTACGCTCGGTCATCATGATCCCCGCCGGGCGTCGCCGCCGTACGCCGTTGCTGCTGGTCGAGGCGGCGACCCTGCTTTCGGCCACCGGCAACGGGGTGGCCATCGTGGCGCTGCCGTGGCTGGTGCTGGAACGCACCGGCAGCGCCACGGCGGCGGGCGTCGTCGCGGCGGCGAGCGGCCTCCCGCTGCTGCTGTCCAGCCTCGTCTCCGGCACGGTGGTCGACCTGCTGGGGCGCCGGCGGACCGCACTGGTCTCCGACGCGCTCTCGGCGGTCTCCGTCGCCGCGATCCCGCTCGTCGACGTCCTGCTCGGACTGAACCTCGGCTGGATCGTCGCGCTGGCCGTGCTCGGCGCGGTCTTCGACCCGGCCGGCCTCACCGCGCGGGAGACGCTGCTGCCCGCCGCGGCGCAGGCCGCCGGGTGGCGGATCGAACGGGCCAACGGCGTGCACGAGGCGGTCTTCGGCGTCGCCTTCCTGGTCGGCCCCGGCATCGGCGGCCTGCTCATCGCCACCGTCGGCCCGAGCGCGACGTTCTGGGTCACCGCCGCCGGCTTCGCGCTCTCCGTCGTGCTGATCGCCGCCGTCCGGCTGCCCGGCGCCGGTCGGCCCGAACGTCCACCGAGCGGCGTGTGGCGCGGCACCACGGAGGGCCTGCGTTTCGTCTGGCGGGACCCGCTGCTCCGCACCATCGCCCTGATCACGATGGTGCTGGTCGCGCTCTACCTGCCGGTCGAGGGCGTACTCCTGCCCGCCTGGTTCGTCGCTCAGGGGGAGCCCGCCCGGCTCGGCACGGTCCTGATGGCCATGAGCGCCGGGTCGGTCGTGGGCGCCCTCGGCTCCGGCGCCGCCGGGCGGCTGGTACACCGCCGGACGCTCATCGCCGTCGCGCTCGTGATCACCGGCGTGGCCCTACTCGGGCTCGCGTTCCTGCCGGCGTACCCGGTGCTGCTCGCCGCCGCCGCGCTCGTCGGCCTCGCGTACGGGCCGGTGAACCCCCTCGCCAACTACGCGATGCAGACCCGCACCCCGGAACACCTGCGCGGCCGGGTGGTCGGGGTGATGACCTCCTTCGCGTACGCCGCCGGCCCGGCCGGCTACCTGCTCGCCGGCCCGCTGGTGGAGTGGCTCGGCCTACGGACGGCGTTCCTGGTGCTGGCCGGCGCGCTGCTCGTGGCGGCCGTGGCCGCCGCACCGCTGCCAGTGCTGCGGGCGCTGGACGAGCCACCCCGATACCCGCCCGCCCCGCCCGGCGGGACGACGTGGCGGACCGAGGGGCCCGTCCCGCTGGGCGAGCAGTGGACACCCTCGGCCCATCGCGACCCACCCGGTCAGGGGTAGAGCGTCAGCCCCGGCGCCCGGCCGATGGCGATCATCTGTTCGCCGGTCAGCAACGGTTCCCTGGCGGTGACCGTCGTAGCGGTGCCGTTGCCGGCCGGCTTGATCCGACCGTTGCTGGTCACAACGGACACCAGCGTGCCGTCCGGACGGAACACCGACACCGACAGCTGGATCAAGCCATCACCGAGCGGCATGCGACTGAACACCGAAACCGACCCGTCGGAATGGACCACCCGGTTGCAGTTACGCGAGTCCGGCGCGAACTCGCACGTCGCCTCGTCCCTGGCCGGTCGCGGAGCGACCCGCACCATGAACCATCCGGCTGACTCTCCCTGCCGCAGCTCGCCGCCCGCCTCGTACTCCCGGTAGCTCGGGTGGTACCGGAACTGGGGCGCGCTGCACCGCGGCTGCACCGACTCGACCGAGACGCCGTCCGGCAGCTGGGACGCCACCACCTCCCGAAGCGCGGCGGACAGGCGGCCGACCCCCTCCGCCGGTGTCTCCGTCGGACGGGGACGGACCGTGTCGTGCGACTGCAGCGGCGGCTGCGGGCCGCTGGCCTTCGGGGTCACCGAGTCGCACAGCGGCGTGCCGACGGCCGACGCCGACGCAGCGGGTGGCGGGCCGGCGGCCGGCGTTCCGGCGGGACCGACGAGCATCGCCGGCACCGCCAGGACGGCAGCGACGGCGGCGGCCGCCCCGGTGCCGGCGACCGTCCACGCCCGGTGCCGGCGTCGCCGCGCGTCGGCGCTGATCAGATCCTCCACGTCGATCCGGGTCGGCGGTGCCGTGCCAACGGCCGCACGCATCCGTTGGGAGAGTTCATCCACGGCTTCTCGCCTCCTCCGCTGGGCCCGGCGCTCGGAGCCGTTCACGCAGCGCGTCGATCGCCCGGGCCGTCTGGCTCTTCACGGTGCCGGCGGTGCAACCCAGCTCGCGGGCGGTCTCCTCGACCGAAAGGTCGCAGAAGTACCGCAGCACGAGCACCGCGCGGCGACGCGGCGGCAGCTCGGCCAGCAGGGCGAGGAGGGTCAGCCGGTCCGCGGTGCCGTCGCTGCCCGACCGGACGGCGGCGTCCGGAACCTGCGCCCAGGCGGCCTCGCGCCGCCACGGTCGGCGGCGCTCGTCCAGCCAGACCCGCAGGAGGGTACGCCGGAGCCACGCGTCCGGGCTGTCCATGACAGACACCCGCCGCCAGTGCCGCAGCAACTTGACCAGGGCCGTCGACGCCAGATCGTCGGCGGTGTGCCAATCACCGCAGAGCAGGTACGCCGTGCGGCGCAGCGGCTCCAGCCGGGCACCGACGTACTCGCGGTAACCCTCGATGTCGACGGGCAACCCCGTCACCTCCTCGCCTCACGACTCAAACGGAGGCGACGAGGGTCCGGGTTGCCCGGGGCGGGCGACTTTCTCGGAAGGCGCCACCGGCGGCGGGCGTCAGGCCGGAATGGTGATCCGGCCCTCGACGGCGGCGACGGCGATGTCGGTGCGATGGTGCGAGCCGGCCAGCTCGATGCCGCGTACCAGCTCGTAGGCGGCGTCCCGCGCGGCGGCCAGGTCGGAGCCGGTGGCCGTACCGCAGAGAACCCGGCCTCCGGCGGAGCGCAGGGTGCCGTCGGCGTCGCGACGAGTGCCGGCGTGGATGACGCCCGGGCGGTCGGCGCCGGTGATCACGTCGCCGGCGCGTGGCGTCGCCGGGTAGCCCTCGGCGGCGACCACGACGGTGACGGCGGCGCCGTCCCGCCATCGCAGCGGCGGGTGATCCGCCAGCGTGCCGGTGGCCGCGGCGTGCAGCAGCCCGGCCAGCGGCGTCTCCAACAGCGCGAGGACCACCTGCGTCTCCGGGTCGCCGAAGCGGGCGTTGAACTCGATCACCCGCGGGCCGGCCGCCGTGATCGCCAGGCCGACGTAGAGCAGGCCGGCGAACGGGGTGCCCCGGCGGCGCATCTCCGCCAGCGTGGGGTGGACGACGTCACGCATCACCTCGTCGACCAGGCCGGGCGGGGCCCAGGGCAGCGGCGCGTACGCCCCCATGCCGCCGGTGTTCGGGCCGGTGTCGCCGTCGCCGACCCGCTTGAAGTCCTGCGCCGGCAGCAGCGGAACGGCCGCCTCGCCGTCGGTGACGACGAAGAGCGACACCTCTGGGCCGGCCAGGTACTCCTCGATCACCACCCGGCCGCACTCGCGCGCGTGCTCCTCGGCGCTGGCGCGGTCGTCGGTGACGACGACGCCCTTACCGGCGGCGAGGCCGTCGTTCTTGACGACGTACGGCGCGCCGAACGCGTCCAGGGCGGCGGCGACGCTGTCGGCGTCCGTGCAGGTGTACGCGCGGGCGGTCGGCACCCCGGCGGCGGTCATCACGTCCTTGGCGAACGTCTTCGAGCCCTCCAGCCGGGCGGCCTCGGCGGACGGGCCGAAGACAGGGATGCCCTTGGCGCGTACGGCGTCAGCGACTCCCGCGACCAGCGGCGCCTCCGGCCCGACGACCACCAGGTCGACGCCGGTCTCCACGGCCAACGCCGCCACCGCCCCCGGATCGGCCGCAACCACGTCCCTGATGTCGGCGAGCGCGGCGATGCCCGGATTCCCGGGAGCCGCGATCAGCGTCTGAATGGCCGGATCGGCGGCGAGCCCGAGCGCGAGCGCATGCTCCCGCCCCCCACCACCAAGAAGAAGAACCCGCACGCGCCCGATCCTACCGACCCCCCACCCCGCCCCCGTTGATCATGACGTCAGCGGGTGATCTGGAGATCGACTCACCCGCTGACGTCATGATCGACGTGCGCGGGCGGCGGCGATCGCGTTGCGGACGGTCCAGGGGATGTAGGCCGGGTCGAGGGTGTCCTGCCAGGTGAAGCGGAGGATCGTCCAGCCGGCGTTGACCAGGCGGTTCTGCCGGCGGCGGTCGGCAAAGATCGCGTCCGGGGTGCCGTGCGGGCCCCTGCCGTCCGCTTCGGCGATCACCCGGGAGGCGCGCCAGCCCAGGTCGCCGACGCCGAGCAGGTAGCCGTCGTCGTCGCGGACCTCCAATTGCAGGACATCGGGCGGCACCCGGCCGTCGACGCAGCGCAGTCTCGCCCTTGTCTCCAGCGGGGACTGGGCCCGCCCGTCCGCCTCCGCCAGGTAGCTCCGTGCTGCGACCGCTCCCCGCCGACCCCGGATGAGGCGAGGGATGACGAGCAGGTCATCGTCGGCGACAAGCCCTCGATTCAGCGCTGAGTCGAGCACCGAGACTGCCGGATATCGAGCGACCCGAAGGATCACCTCGGCCACGGTGACGAGCGGCGTCGTCGCCGGAAGGCCGTCGATTCGCACCAGCTGACCAGACGAACGCTCGAACTGGTGCAACACCACGTTCGGCGGATCGGCCGGCTGCGGCCGGCCACAGCGCCCGGGCACGGCGACATGCATCTCGCTGCTCTGCGGCAGGCCGGCGATGCCGTGCAGCTCTGCGGCCGTTCCCAGCACGGCGTGGGCGTGCGGCCCGAGCGACAGCAACGCGGCGCGGATCGCACATCGCCGAGACACCTCGCCCTGAGGATCATGGCCGACGAGGTAGACCGCACGCGCAACCGGTCGCCACCGACCAGCCCCGGCCAGCCAGTCGATCTCGTTCCGGCTGAATCCGATCCGCAGCGCCTGCGCCCGGGTGATCAACCCGTCCTGCAGCCCCAGAATCCTGCCCAGCACCTCGTCACGATCCACGGAACATGACGTTGGACCACATTCACTCCGACCGCGAGACCCTGTGGATAACCCCGACCCTCCTGTGGACAACCCACGCCGTGCCCTGGTTGATCATGGAGTTAGCGGGTGATTTAGAGATCAACCAACCCGCTAACTCCATGATCAACGCGGGTGACCCGGGCCCGGGGGGGGTGGGGTGGGGGTGGGGTGGGTTAGGGGAGGAGGGGGTGGCGGAGTACGTTTTCCTCGCGGCCTGGGCCTACGCCGACGACGCTGACCTGGGTGCCGCAGAGTTCTTCGATGCGGGCGATGTAGCGCCTCGCGTTCTCCGGGAGTTCGTCCTCGGTTCTGGCCTTGGTGATGTCTTCCCACCAGCCGTCGAGTTCCTCGTACACCGGGGTTGCGTGGTGGAAGTCGGTCTGCGTCATCGGCATGTCGTCGACCCGCCGGCCGTTGATCTCGTACCCGACGCAGATCGGCACCTTCGGCAACCCGGTCAGCACGTCCAGCTTGGTCACCACCAGGTCGGTGACGCCGTTGAGGCGGCACGCGTACCGGGCGACGACGGCGTCGAACCAGCCGCACCGGCGCTCGCGGCCGGTGGTCGTGCCGTACTCGTGGCCGATCTTGCGCAGGTGCTGGCCGTTGTCGTCGAACAGCTCGGTCGGGAACGGCCCGGAGCCGACCCGGGTGGTGTACGCCTTGCTCACCGCGATGACCTTGGTGATGGCGGTCGGCGGGATGCCCGCGCCGACGCACGCCCCGCCGGCCGTCGGGTTCGACGAGGTCACGAACGGGTACGTGCCGTGGTCCATGTCGAGCATGGTCGCCTGGGCGCCCTCGAGCAGCACGGTCTCGCCGCGGTCCAGCGCGTCCCAGAGCATCGCCCGGGTCTCCGCGATGTACGGCGTGAGCCGCTCGGCGTACTCCAGGTACTCCTCGACGGTCGCGTCGACGTCGATCGCCTTGCGGTTGTAGACCTTGAACAGGATCTGGTTCTTCTCGCGCAGGGCGAGTTCCAGCTTCTTGCGGAGGATGCCCGGGTCGAGCAGGTCCTGCACGCGGATGCCCATGCGGGCGACCTTGTCGCCGTACGCGGGCCCGATGCCCCGGCCGGTGGTGCCGATCCGGGACGAACCGAGGTAGCGCTCGACGACGCGGTCCAGCGCCCGGTGGTGCGGCATGATCAGGTGCGCGTCGCCCGAGATGCGCAGCCGGGAGACGTCCACGCCGCGCTCGGCGAGCCCGTCGATCTCGGTGAGCAGCACCTTCGGGTCGACCACCACGCCGTTGCCGATGACGATCCTCGCGCTCGGCGAGAGGGCGCCCGACGGCATCAGGTGCAGCGCGTACTTCTGCCCGTCCGGCGTGATCACCGTGTGACCGGCGTTGTTGCCGCCGGAGTAGCGCACGACGTAGTCGACCCGCTCACCCAGCAGGTCGGTAACCTTGCCCTTGCCCTCGTCGCCCCACTGGGCACCGAGGAGCACGATCGCTGGCATCTTCTCAGCCTCCAGAAGGCTCGGGTGCCAGGTGGCGACCGGTCAGCGAGCCCGGGGTGTCAGGCTAACAAGTAGTGACGGCGCGACCGGCAGGGGTTGCGCCGAGAGTCAGGAGGCTCCAACCCGTGTACGACGTGGTGCTGCTCACCCTCGGCTCGGAGCGGGACGCCCCCGGCGGCTGCGGCAGCGGCGACGGCTGCTGCGGTGGCGCGGGCGAGGCGGCCGCCAAGCCGGCCGAGGAACGCTGCGAGACGCCGCGCGTACCGGTGCTGGCCTGCGCGGACGCGCTGACCGCGCGCGGCGCGCGGGTGGAGACGGTGACCGCCCGCTCGGACGCGGAGATCGACGAGGTGCTCGCCCGCCTCGACGGCCCACCCCGGCCGGACGGTCTCGCCTGGCCCGACCCCGACTCCAAGACCCGCCTCGTCGTCGCCACAGCCAGTGACGCACAGTTGCGCGCCGTGGTGCGCCGGCTGGTCCGGCGGTACGCCCCACCGCCGAGCCGCCGCCCGGAGGACCTGGCCGCCAACCGGACCGTGCCGGACCTGCCGCCGGTCGGCGTACTCCCGCTCGATCCGGCCCGCAGCGGCGCGCACCGGGACCTGGCGGCGCAGCTCGGGTTGCCCCGTGACCCGGCGGCGGTCGCCGCCGCGGTGCTGGACGGCGCACCCCGACGGCTGGACCTGCTGCGCAACGACGGCGGCTCGGTGACGCTCGACGGCGCGCTGCTCGGCGCGGCCGACGAGGGCGGCCGGCCGCTGCACTGGCGGGGCCGGGTGGAGGTCGACGACACGATCCTCACCGCGGGCGACGAACCGCTGCTGGCCTGCGCGATCGGCAACGCCGGTGGGTACGCCCGGCTGGACGACGTGGCGCTGCTCGCGACCCCGGACCCGACCGACGGCCTGGTCGAGGTCGCGGTGGCCGTCCCGGTGGTCGTCCGGTCGCGGTGGGGTCGCAAGCGGGTACGACTCGAGGTCCGCCGCGCCCGTGGGCGGGCGGTGGCCGTGGTGCCCCGCGAGGGCTCCGTCCCGTTCGTCGACGACGGCGCCGAGGGCACGTTGAGCCGCAAGCGGTCCTGGTGGACCGAGCCGGGCGCCTGGGCGGTGTGGTCGGCCTGACCGGTCCCGGCGATCCGACCCGGCCGGCCCCGGGGGCCTATCCTCGGCAGGAGGAATGGGGAGGACTCGTGGTGGACGAGAACGCCGACCGGTCGTACGCGCCCGGCCAGCAGCCGGTGCCCGAGCGGGACATCGAACCATTGTGGCCCGCAGCCCAGGCAGAGGGAGCGCCGTCCTGGGCGCCACCGGGCGTCCCCGGCCAGCCACCCGCGTCCGCCGGGCCGGCGGTGAGCGGCGGGGCGCCGGTCCCGGGTGGCTGGGCGATGATCGGCCCGCCCGGAGCCGCCCGTCCGTGGAGCCCGGACCCGACCGACGACCGCACCGGCGCGTCGCCCGACGGTGGCGCCTCGTCCGGGTGGGCACCCGCCGACGCCCCGTCCGGCTGGGCGCCCGGCGGAACTTCCCCGTCCGGGTGGGCACCCGGAGGTGCTCCGGCCCAACCCGGCGATCCGGCCCGGTGGGGCGGCCAGACCCCGCTGCCCCCACCGCCGCCCGGTCCGGCCCACGGCACCCATCCGGCGACGGCCGGGGGCAACCTCCCTGGACCGGACGCCGCAACCGCGCCGGTGAGCGGCGGCTCGGCCTTCCCGCACCCCGCCCCACACACCGGTACGGCGTCCGGCGGCGCGGGCGCGGGCCACGCCGGCCCGCCACCGGCCGCCGGCGTGGCGGCGGTGCCGGCACCCCGACCCGGTCAGCCCGCCGGCGTCGACCTCGACCTGCCGTTCAGCCTCGACGCGGCCGGTCCCGCCGGCCCGGGCACCGGCGCTCCGGGCACCGCCGGGGCGCGAGGGGAGACATCGAGGGCGGGGCACGCCGGCGAGGGCTACGCCGAAGCGCGGGGCGAGGGATCGGCGGCCCCGCAGGCCACGGAGAGCTACGCCGGAGCGCGGGGCGGGACGTCGGCGACCCGGCACGCCGGCGGGGACCACACCGCGCCCGGCGGCACTCCCGCCGGCCGGGCCGGCGAGTCTCCGTGGGCCCAGCCCCCGCAGCGACCCGGGCCGACCGAGCCACCCGGCCATCCGGGCACGGCATCGCCCGCCCAGCCGACCCGCCCGGACGCCGGGGGGACCCCGCCGGAACCCGCCTGGACGCCGCCGGCCGAGGCGGGCACGCCGTCCGCGGCGTGGGGCACCGAAACCGGCGCGCAGCCCGCCGAGGCGGGCACGCCGTCCGCGGCGTGGGGCGACGACACCACCGGCGCACCGCCGGCCGAGGCGGGTACGCCCGCCGCCGCCTGGGGCAACGAAACCGCCCCGCCCGCCCCCGCGTGGGCGCCGCCGACCGAGGCCGTCCCGGCCGCGACCCCGCCCGAGTCGGGCGCCCCCGGCGAGGCGGCTGCCGTGCCACCGCCGCCCGGCCCGTTCCCGCCCCAGCCCGGCTGGTATCCGCCGCCCTGGCAGCAGAGCCCGGTGGCGCAGCCCGGGCAGTACCCGACACCGGAAGCGGCCCCCCAGGCGGGGTGGAGCCCCGAGGTGGGTGCCCCGCCGACGGCCGAGGACTTCGCCCGGCGCCGGCAGGTGCGCCCCGCGGACCCGGTGGCCACGATGGGCGTCCGGGCGGTGGCCAACCGCATCGGGCTGCGCCTGCCGCCCGGCCGGCACGAGCAGGAACTGCGGCGGGACATCGAGATGGTCCGCCGCAACTTCGGCGGGCTGCGGCAGGTGACCGTGGTCAACCCGAAGGGCGGCGCCGGCAAGACCGTCGCCATCCTGCTGCTCGCCATGACGTTCGGCCAGAAGCGCGGCGGTTACGTGCTGGCCTGGGACAACAACGAGACCCAGGGCACCCTGGGCATGCGCGCCCAGCAGGACTTCCACGCCCGTACCGTCCGGGACCTGCTGCGCGACCTGGGGCAGTTCCACGGCTCGCACGGGCGGGTCGGCGACCTGTCCCAGTACGTGCGGTCGCAGGGTGAGGGGATGTTCGACGTCCTCGCCTCGGACGAGTCGGCCACCGGCGGCGAGATGCTCACCGCCGCCGCGTTCGCCGAGATCCGCGAGGTGGTCAGCCGCTTCTACAAGCTGATCTTCGTGGACACCGGCAACAACGTCCGGGCCCAGAACTGGCAGGCCGCGATGGACGCCACCGACCAGTTGGTGGTCACCATGTCGGCGCGGAACGACTCGGCCGAGACGGCCGCCCGGATGCTCGACCACCTGGAGCAGAGCGGGCGGCAGCGGCTGGTCCGGCAGGCGGTGACGGTGGTCTCGATGCCGCCGTCGCGCAAGGAGATCGACCTGCCGGCCATCCAGGAGCACTTCTCGGCGCGGACCCGGGCGGTGCTGCTGGCCCCGTACGAGCGGCTCATCGACACCGGCGAGCCGATCCGGTACGGGGCGCTCTCCGCCGCCACCCGCGACGCCTGGCTCAAGATCGCCGCAGCGGTCGCCGAGGGCCTCTGACCCACGACGAGGGCCGGCCACGCACCCGGCCGGCCCTCGGTGGTGCGGTCAGTTGCTGGCCAGGGCGTCCGCCGCAGCCGGGTCGCAGTCGCGGAGGAACTGGGCGCAGCGGGCCGCCTCGTCCGCCTCGCCGATCGCGTCGGCGGCCCGGGACAGCACGTAGAGGCAGCGCAGGAAGCCCCGGTTCGGCTCGTGCGACCACGGCACCGGGCCGTGCCCCTTCCAGCCGCTGCGGCGCAGCTGGTCGAGGCCCCGGTGGTAGCCGGTGCGGGCGTACGCGTACGCCGGAATGACCTGGCCCGCCGCGAAGGCGCGGGCCGCCAGCGCGGCCCAGGCCGCGCTGAAGGTCGGGAAGCGCGCCGCCACCTCGGCGAACGCCTCGTCGCTGCCGGTCTCCTCGGCGGCGGCCAGGGCAGCGTCGGCCTCGTCGTGCGCGGGTAGGAGGGTGGCCGGTGGCTCCGGCAACAGGTTCTGCATCGTCCCATTCAACCCGCTTCGCAACGCGACACGCGAGAGGGTTGGCGGACCCGGTCGGCTGAACGGGTGAGGAGTTGGTCACGCCTGCGGCCCATGCCGGAGCGGGATGTTTTCCACTACAACTAATGGTCCGGAGCCTCCCCAGGACCCGGTTTCGCAGGAGCCCGGTGGCCGCGCCACCGGGCTCCTGCCCATGGGGGCCGGTTCCGCCCGGCCCGCGGGTGGTTTGGCGGGTTGCCGGGACCGGGCAGGATGATCCGGTGCCGACCCCACCACCCGCGGACGTCATCGAGCCGCACATCTGCGCCGACGAGGTCGAGACCCGCACCGAGTTCGACCGGCGGCTGGCCACCGGCAGCCTCGCCGGGCTGACCGTGCAGGGGCTCCGGCTCGATCTCGACCCTCCCGACCTCCGCGGCGTGGCCGTCGCCGGCACGCTCTTCGTCGGCTGCCGGTTCGCCTCCCGGGAGGTCGGTGCCGACCTGATCCGGCGCGGCGCGAACGTGGTGCCGCCCTTCTCCGGGCTGCCGTACCCCACGCAGCCGTCGCACCTGTACACCCCGGAGGACCTGGCCGCCGGTTTCGCCGACGGCGGCTTCGAGGGCATGTACGACACCCGCGTGTACGCGCATTTCCGCACCCACGGCGGTGCGCTGCCGGACGTCCGGGAGGCGCTCGGTCAGCGGCTGCACGACCACGGTGTGGACAACGCCCTCGCCGACGCCACCCGCGCCTGGCTGGCCACGCACGGCCCGCAGTCGGTGGTCGGCATCATGGGTGGGCACGCGGTGCCGCGGGGCAGCACGCCGTACCGGATGGCGGCCGTGCTGGGTCGCGAGCTGGCCCGGGCCGACCGGCTGGTGGTCACCGGCGGCGGGCCCGGTGTGATGGAGGCGGCGAACCTGGGTGCGTACCTGGCGCTGCGGCCGGCCGCCGACCTGGACGAGGCGATCGATCTGCTGGCCGGGGCACCCGACTTCACCGACCACGACCGGTACACGGCGGCGGCGCTGCGGGTCCGGGAGTTGTTCGGTGCGGCGCTCCCGCCGCCGGCGGGCACCGGCGACGCGGCCAGTCGGTCCCGCGCCGACTCGGCCGCCCTCACGGCCGGCGACGTGGACTGGGCGCGCGGCGGCGGGCTCGCCATCCCGACCTGGCTGTACGGGCACGAGCCGGCGAACCTGTTCGCCGGGCGGATCGCCAAGTACTTCTCGAACGCCATCCGGGAGGACACGATCCTGCGGCTGGCCCGGGGCGGGATCGTGTTCGCGCCCGGCCGGGCCGGCACCGTGCAGGAGGTGTTCCAGGCGGCGACGAAGACCTACTACGGCACCGACGGGGCGAGCGGCGCGTACGTGTTCCTGGACCGCGCGTACTGGACCCGCGAGCTGCCGGTGGAGTCGCTGCTGCGACCGCTGCTCGCCGCGTCCCCGTTCGGGGACCTCTCACCCACCATCCACGTGACCGACGACGTCCGGGTGGCCGTACGCCTGCTCACCGGGGCCTGAAGACGCGAGCGGCCGGCTCCCCGCAAGGAGCCGGCCGCCGTACGGGTCAGCGCGTCACTTCATCCTGGTGCCGGTGGAGCGCAGGGCCTCGCAGGCCTCGACCACCCGGGCGGCCATGCCGGCCTCGGCGGCCTTGCCCCAGACCCGCGGGTCGTACATCTTCTTGTTGCCGACCTCGCCGTCGACCTTGAGGACCCCGTCGTAGTTGCGGAACATGTGGTCCGCGACGGGACGGGTGAAGCAGTACTGGGTGTCGGTGTCGATGTTCATCTTCACCACGCCGTAGTCCAGCGCCTCCCGGATCTCCGACAGCAGCGAGCCGGAGCCGCCGTGGAAGACCAGGCTGAGCGGCTTGTCCTTGCCGTACTTGCCGCCGACGGCCACCTGGATGTCGTGGAGCACCTCAGGGCGGAGCTTGACGTTGCCCGGCTTGTAGACGCCGTGCACGTTGCCGAAGGTCAGCGCCGCCATGTAGCGGCCCTTCTCGCCCAGGCCGAGCGCGTCGACCATGGCCAGGCCGTCCTCGACGGTGGTGTACAGCTTCTCGTTGATGGCGTTCTCGACGCCGTCCTCCTCGCCGCCGACGACGCCGACCTCGATCTCGAGGACGATCTTGCCCTTGGCGGCCTCGGTGAGCAGCTGCTCGGCGATCTCCAGGTTCTCCGCGACCGGCACCGCCGAGCCGTCCCACATGTGCGACTGGAACAGCGGCTCCTGGCCGTTCTTGACGCGCTCCTGGGAGATGCCCATCAGCGGCCGGACGAACTTGTCCAGCTTGTCCTTCGGGCAGTGGTCGGTGTGCAGCGCGATGTTGACCGGGTAGTTCTTCGCCACCTCGCGGGCGTACAGGGCGAAGGCGGTCGCGCCGGTGACCATGTCCTTCACGGACGGGCCGGACAGGTACTCGGCGCCGCCGGTGGAGACCTGGATGATGCCGTCGCTCTCCGCGTCGGCGAAGCCCTTCAGCGCCGCGTTGAGGGTCTGCGAGGAGGTCACGTTGATCGCGGGGTACGCGAACCGGCCTGCCTTGGCCCGGTCCAGCATCTCCGCGTAGGCCTCGGGGGAAGCGATGGGCATGTCGAACGCTCCTTACTTACCGCTCTCGGCCGTCACCGGCCGCTGTTGTCCTTGGGTGCGCCGGACCGCGCTGTCCACCGCCGGCAGTATCCCGTAGAAGGTGGCGGCCGGCACAACCGACCCGGCGCCCGCGGTCATCACCCTTCCAGGCTGTCCGGCACGACGACGCTGATCAGCCAGGTCACGACGGCCATCACGATCGCACCCCAGAAGGCCGCCCAGAAACCGTCCACCTGGAACGGCAGGTCCAGCACGCCGGCGATCCAGTCGGTGAGCAGGAAGAGCAGGGCGTTGACCACCAGCGCGAACAGCCCGAGGGTGAGCAGGTAGAAGACGCACCCCACCACCTTGATCAGCGGCTTGAGCACGGCGTTGACCACACCGAAGATCAGTGCCACCACGATCAGGGTGAGGGCGGTGTTCGCGCCGGACCGGCCGCTCACCTCCACCCCGGGCACGATGAGCGTCGTGATCCACAGCGCGACCGCGGTGATCGCCAGCCGGATCAGGAAGCCCATGCCACCATCGTGGCACCGGCGCACCGGGCGGGGGCACCATTCCGGTTTCCTCGTTCGTCCCGGCTCCGAGCGGGGACGGTGGTCAACCCGTACGGTGTGTGGGGTAGCTGTCCGCACGAGATCCAGGGAGGGACGATGGGTCAGCCCGACGAGGACTTCGCCCCGAGCGACCACCTCGCTCCGGAGGAGCGGGACCTGGAGGCGGAGCCGGCCGACGCGGTGGAGCAGGCCACGGTCGTCGGTCCCAGCGAGGTCGACGTCGAGCCGCACCGCGGCCTGGAGGTCGCCGACTGGGACGCCATGGAGCAGGCCCGGGTCGTCGCCGCCGACGAGGACGACTACCGCTGACGCTCGACCGGACAGACCGGCCGGTGCCGCCCCCGGACACGGGATGCGGCGCCGGCCGGATCCGTTCAACGGACGGGGACCGGCACAGCACCAGGGCGGTCGATGCGCTCACCTCGCGTGACGGCGGACCCGGCCGTTGCGGCGGAGATGATCAGCCGTTTGGTCGATGTTGCCGCTCGGGGAGCGTCGGGGGCAGCGAACACGCTTAAGGGCTCCTTAAGATCCGCTGGCCACCACCTCTGGCGACCCCCATCGAAGGAACCCCCATGCTCAAGCACTCCGCCCGGCGCTGGCTCGCCGGGATCGGCGTCGCAGGCGCGCTCGTGGCCGCCTCCGCAATCCCAGCCTCGGCGGCTCCGGCCGACGACCTGGACCTCTACGCCAACAACGTGATCCTCGCTCCCGGCGGGACCGAGAAGTGGGTCAGCCTCTTCGGCCTCACGACCGAGCGGCTGGGCGATTTCACGGTCAAGGTCGACCGGAGCAAGGTTGCGGCCTTCGCCGACGTGCAGCCCTTCATGGAGGACGACTGCACCGAGTCCGGCGCGATTCTGACCTGCAAGGTCGTGGACCAGGACGACGACGGCTCGTTCCTGAACATCGTCGACCTGATGGTGCGCGCGAAGGACGGCGCCGAGGCGGGCCAGGAGGGTGCGCTGGAGTTCACCGTCACCGACACCGAGGGCGGCTCGGGCACCTTCAGCTCGACCGTCACCATCGGTGAGGGCGTGGACCTGGCCGCTTCGGAGTCTCTGGCCCTGAAGGGCGCTCCCGGCACCACCGTCAAGGCCCCGCTCCAGGTGGAGAACCGGGGGCAGAAGGCTGCCAACGGTGCGGTCCTGCTGGTCTTCGGCTCGTACGGCCTGACCCCCTCCAAGCGGTACGAGAACTGCGAGTACACCAGCGGCGAGTTCGACTTCCACGCCTTCGCCTGCACGTTCGACACCACCATCGCCGAGAACGCGACCGTCCGGCTCGACTCCAGCTTCGGGTTCACCGTGCCGGCGGACAACTGGGCGCCGAACACCGATTTCGGCTCCGCGATCTGGTTCACCCCGGCCGACTGGGAGGAGTTCCTGTCGCAGGCGGATCTGGGCGTCGAGTTCGGCCAGAAGGGCACCGAGGGTGAGCTGAAGCTCGAGTCCGCCGCCGGCGCGCAGCGTACGCCGCAGACCGACGTCGACCCGTACAACAACGAGACCTGGATCGAGCTCCAGGTGACCGGCGACCAGAAGGCCGACGTGGCGGCGGTCGGCGCCACCGTCAACGGCGAGGTCGGCAGCACCGCCCCGATGAAGGTCGGCTACGTCAACAACGGCCCGGCGGCGGTCGGCACCGGTGCCGCCGAGGGGATGTGGGTCACGACCTATGTCACGCTGCCGAAGGGCGTCACCGCCGTGAGCGCCCCGGAGACCTGCTGGGACGTCGACAACGACGAGGTGGAGCCGGGCAAGCCCGGTGCCGCCGTCTACCAGTGCTTCCTGAACGGTGTCCTCCGCAAGGGCGAGAAGGCCGAGTTCGCGTTCGAGGTGCGCATCGACAAGGCCGGCAGCCAGACCGGCGAGGTGAAGCTGCGCACCGGCCACGAAGAGCTCGAGATCAAGGACCTGAACCCGGCCAACGACACCGCGAAGATCCTGGTCAACGCGGCCGGTGGCGGCGCGGGTGGCGGCGACGGGGACGACCCGACCCTGCCGATCACCGGTGACTCGACCACCCTGGTGACCGTCATCGGCGGCCTGCTGCTCATCGCCGGCGCCGCCGGCTACGTGGTGACCCGCCGTCGCAAGACGCGCTTCGTGGCCTGACACCTCCCACCACCCGGTGCCCCGCCGACCTGTCCGGTCGGCGGGGCACCGTCCGTTACGGGCGCGATCCAGGCCCGACGGCAGGGCAAAACGGGACGACACAAGATCGACGAGACTGACACCATGGTCGGCGTGCTGCTCACCCTCTCCACCACCCACCGTCCGGCGACCGACCTCGGTCACCTGCTGGTGAAGCACCCCGACCGGGCGCACTCCTTCGACGTGCCCGTCGGCACCGCGCACGTGTTCTACCCGGAGGCCGGCGAGGACCGCTGCACCGCCGCCCTGCTGCTCGACGTCGACCCGCTGCGCCTCGCCGGCCCGCGTGGCAAGGGCCGGCAGGCGGCGGCACCCCCCGACACCTTCACCCTCGGGCGGTACGTCAACGACCGGCCGTACGCGGCGTCCAGCCTGCTCTCCTCCGCCCTGTCCCGGGTGTTCCGCTCGGCGCTGCGCGGCGAGTCCCGGGACCGGCCGGAGCTGGCGCGTACGCCGATCCCGCTGGAGGTCCGCGTGCCGGTGCTGCGGTGCCGGGGCGGCGTGGACGTCGCGGCGCGGATGTTCGGCCCGCTCGGCTGGACGGTTACCGCCACCCCGGTCCCCCTCGACGAGACGCACCCCGAGTGGGGCGACAGCCGGTACGTGGACCTCACGCTGACCGGCACGCTGCGGGTGGCCGACGCCCTCAACCACCTGTACGTGCTGCTGCCGGTCCTGGACGACGCGAAGCACTACTGGGTGGCTCCGGACGAGGTGGACAAGCTGCTCCGGGCGGGCGCGGGCTGGCTGGCCGACCACCCCGAACGGGCGATGATCAGCCGCCGTTACCTGGCGCACCGGCGGGCGCTGGCCGGGCTGGCGCTGGCCCGGCTGGCCGAGGAGCGGCTCGCCGACGAGCCGGCCGCCGACGCCGACACCGTGGACGAGACCACCGAGGAGGCCGGACCGGTCCGGCCGTCGCTCGCCGTACGCCGGCGGGAGGCCGTGCTCGCGGCGCTCGCCGAGGCCGGTGCGAGCCGCGTGCTGGACCTGGGCTGCGGCGGCGGGGCGCTGCTCGCGGCGCTGGTGGGCGACCGACGGTTCACCGAGATCGTCGGCACCGACGTCGCCACCCGGGCGCTGGCCGTCGCCGCGCGGCGGCTGCGGCTGGAGCGGCTGCCGGAGCGGCAGCGCGACCGGATCCGGCTCTGGCAGTCCGCGCTGACCTACCGGGACGACCGGCTGCGCGGGTACGACGCGGCGGTGCTGATGGAGGTCGTCGAGCACGTGGACCCGCCCCGGCTGCCCGCGCTGGAGGACACCGTGTTCGGCCACGCCCGACCGCACACGGTCGTGGTGACCACCCCGAACGTGGAGCACAACGTGCGCTACGAGGGTCTCCCCGCCGGACGCCTCCGGCACGCCGACCACCGGTTCGAGTGGACCCGCGCCGAGTTCGCCGGCTGGGCCGCCCGCGTCGGTTCCACGTACGGCTACACCGTCGTCCTGCGGGGGGTCGGCGACGACGACCCCGAGGTGGGCGCACCGACCCAACTCGCCGTGTTCACCCGGACGGAGGCCGACCGATGACCGTCCTCGACATTCCCGAGCTGGCCCTGGTCGCGCTGGTCGGCGTCTCCGGCTCGGGCAAGTCCACCTTCGCCCGCCGGCACTTCGCGCCGACGCAGGTGCTCTCGTCCGACGCCTTCCGGGGAATGGTCGCCGACGACGAGAACGACCAGTCGGCGTCCGCCGACGCGTTCGACGTACTGCACTACGTCGCCGGCAGGCGGCTGCGGGCCGGGCGGCTCACCGTGGTCGACGCGACGAACCTCCAGCCGCACGCGCGGGCCGCCCTGGTCCGGGTGGCCCGCGAGCACGACGTGCTGCCGGTCGCGATCGTGCTGGAGGTGCCCGAGGCCCTGGCGTGGGAACGTACGGAGTCGCGGGCCGACCGCACCTTCGGGCGGCCGGTGCTGGCCCGGATGCAGCGGGACCTGCGGCGCACGTACGGGCAGCTCGCGCGTGAGGGCTTCCGGAAGGTGCACGTGCTGCGCGGGGTCGAGGAGATCGAGGCCGCGCAGATCCGCTACGAGAAGCTCTTCAACGACCGCCGGGAGCTGGCCGGGCCGTTCGACATCGTCGGCGACGTGCACGGCTGCCGGGCCGAGCTGGAGGCGCTGCTGGTCCGGCTCGGCTGGGATCTGGTGCGGGACGACGCCGGCCGGCCGGTGGACGCGACGCACCCGTCGGGGCGTACCGCGGTCTTCGTCGGTGACCTGGTGGACCGCGGCCCGGACTCGCCCGGCGTGCTCCGCCTGGCGATGGGCATGGTCGCGGCCGGACATGCGCTCTGCGTGCCCGGCAACCACGAGCAGAAGCTGCTGCGCAAGCTGCGCGGCCGGGACGTGCGGCTCACCCACGGCCTGGCGGAGACGATGGCGCAGCTCGCCGCTGAGCCGGAGACGTTCGCGGCCGAGGTGGCGGCGTTCGTCGACGGCCTGGTCAGCCACTACGTGCTGGACGGCGGCCGGCTGGTGGTGGCGCACGCCGGGCTGAAGGAGGAGTACCAGGGCCGCGCGTCCGGCCGGGTCCGCGCGTTCGCCCTGTTCGGGGAGACCACCGGCGAGACCGACGAGTACGGGCTGCCGGTGCGCTACCCGTGGGCACGGGAGTACCGGGGGTCCGCGACGGTCGTGTACGGGCACACGCCCACGCCGGAGCCGGAGTGGGTCAACAACACGATCTGCATCGACACCGGCTGCGTGTTCGGCGGCCGGCTCACGGCGCTGCGCTACCCCGAGCGGGAGCTGGTCTCGGTGCCGGCGGAGCGGGAGTGGTACGCGCCGGTCCGCCCGCTGACCGCCGCGCCGGCCCGTCCCGACGAGGTGCTGGAGCTGACCGACGTGACCGGCCGGCGGCACGTCGAGCACCCGTACGGGTCGCTGACCGTGCCGGCGGAGAACGCCGCCGCGGCGCTGGAGGTGATGAGCCGCTTCGCCGTGGACCCGCACCGGCTGGTGTGGCTGCCGCCCACGATGGCGCCGTGTTCGACGTCGACCGTGGACGGCTTCCTGGAGCACCCGGCCGAGGCGTTCGCCGACTACCGCGCGGCGGGCGTGGACCGGGTGGTCTGCGAGGAGAAGCACATGGGCTCGCGGGCGGTCGTCCTGGTCGACCGGGAGCCGTCGCTCGGCCCGTTCGGCGGCGGCGCGGTGTACACGCGGACCGGCCGGCCGTTCTTCGGGTCGCCGCTGGACGACGAGCTGCTCGCCCGGGTCCGGACGGCGGTGGGCGTCGCCGGGCTCTGGGCCGAGCTGGACACCGACTGGCTGCTGCTCGACTGTGAGCTGCTGCCCTGGTCGGCGAAGGCGGGCGGGCTGATCCGCGAGCAGTACGCGAGTGTCGGCGCCGCCGGCCGGGCGGCCCTGCCCGCGGCGCTGGCCGCGCTGGACGCCGCCACCGCCCGGGGGATCGACCTGGGCGAGCTGCGGGACCGGACGGCCCGCCGCCGGGACGACGTGGCCGCGTACTCGGCGGCCTACCGGGCGTACGTGGGGCCGACCGACGGCCTGCGCGGGGTGACCCTGGCACCGTTCGCGGTGCTGGCCGGGGCGAAGTCGGCCTACCCGGACCGGGACCACGGCTGGCACCTCGACCTGGCCGACCGGCTCCACGCCGCCGACCCGGCGTTCGTGACGCCGACCCGCCGTCGGGTGGTCGACCTGTCCGACCCGGCGGCCGAGGCGGAGGCCACCGACTGGTGGCTCGGGCTCACGGCGGCCGGCGGCGAGGGCATGGTCGTCAAGCCGTACGCCGGGCTCGCGGCACGGTCGGCGCGGGGATCGCTGCTCCAGCCGGGCGTCAAGTGCCGGGGCCGGGAGTACCTGCGGATCATCTACGGTCCCGGCTACACCGAGCCGGACCAGCTGGCCCTGCTGCGTCGCCGGTCCCTGGGCCGCAAGCGTGGCCTCGCCCTGCGGGAGCACGGCCTCGGGCTGGCCGCCCTGGACGCGCTGGTCGCCGGGGCGCCGCTGTGGCGTCGCCACGAGCTGGTGTTCGCGATCCTCGCCTGCGAGTCCGAGCCGGTCGACCCGCGCCTGTAGGCGCAGGCCGCCTCGACCTCCGCGCGGTCGGGGCGGCACGGCCGGCCGCCCGGTCATCCGGGTCGATCAAGCGGGCACGGCGGCCGGTAGGGTCGCCGACCATGACGTACGAGGCGTTCTACGAGCCGGCCGGCGCGGGCCGGTTCCGCGCCACCGCGGCGACGGCCGGCCCGTGGGATCCGGCCGCCCAGCACGCCGGCCCACCGTCGGCGCTGCTCGCCCGGGCCCTCTCCGCCCACGAGCCGGTCGACGGGCAACTGCTCAGCCGCGTCACGGTGGACATCCTGCGCCCGGTGCCGGTGGCGGAGCTGGCGCTGCGCGTACGGACGCTGCGCGCCGGCCGCCGGATCACCCTCGTCGAGGGGGTCGCCGAGGCCGGTGGGCAGGAGGTGCTGCACGCCCGTGGCTGGCGCATCATCGCGCCGGCCGAGCGGACACCGGCCACTCCGGACGACGCCCCGGCGGTGCCCGGCCCGGATTCCGGCGCCGATCCGGAGCTGTGGGCGACCGCCCACACCGACGGCTACCTGTCGAGCATGCAGTGGCGGGTCGTCTCCGGCGGGTTCGCGGAGCCCGGCCCGGCCCGGGTGTGGGCGCGGCCCCGCATCCCGCTGGTGCCCGGCGAGCCGGTACGCCCGGCCGAGCTCGCGTTGCTGGTGGCCGACTCGGGCAGCGGGGTGAGCGCCCGGCTGGACCTGGCCGGCTGGCTCTTCGTGAACGTGGACCTCACGGTGACGCTGCACCGGCCGCCGCGCGGCGAGTGGCTGCTGCTCGACTCGGCGACCACGATCGGTCCGCACGGCTCCGGCGTCGCGGCCAGCCGCCTCGCCGATCTCGACGGCACCGTCGGCGAGGCGCTGCAGACGCTGGTGGTGGCCCCGCGCTGACGCGGATGCGGCCCGGCGCCGGCGGGCGCGGCGTCAGCTGGTCACCGGGCCACTGTGACGTCGCCCACCGGCCGGATCGGGCAGCCGCCTAGACTACGGACGTCCGTCGCCGCCGGTGACGACCGTTCGCCAGCCGACCGACCTCGGAGGTCACCCTCGTGTCGACGCCCACCACCACCCTGGCCCTGGGCCCGGACTGGCTCGATCCCGAGGTGCTGATCTCGACGTTCGGCCTCCTCGGCATCCTGGTGATCGTCTTCGCCGAGTCGGGCCTGCTGATCGGGTTCTTCCTGCCCGGTGACTCGCTGCTGTTCACGGCGGGCCTGCTCACGGCCGACGGGCAGTACATCACCTGGCCGCTCTGGCTGGTCTGCCTGCTCATCACCCTGTCGGCCATCGCGGGCGACCAGGTGGGGTACGCGTTCGGCCGCAAGGTGGGCCCGGCGCTGTTCCGCCGGCCGAACTCGAAGCTGTTCAAGCAGGAGAACCTGTTGAAGGCACACGACTTCTTCGAGAAGTACGGCGCCCGCTCGATCGTGCTGGCCCGCTTCGTGCCGATCGTGCGGACGTTCACGCCGATCGTCGCGGGCGTCAGCCGGATGAACTACCGCACGTTCGTCGTCTACAACGTGATCGGCGGCATCCTCTGGGGCACCGGCGTGACGGTCCTCGGCTACTTCCTCGGCCAGATCCCGTTCGTCAAGGCGAACATCGAGGTGATCCTGATCGCGATCGTCGCGATCTCGGTGGTGCCGATCGTGGTCGAGCTGCTGCGGGCGCGCATGGCGGCGAAGCGCGGCACGACCGCCGCGGAGCGGGCCGCCGCCGAGGAGGCGATCCGGGAGACCCGGGAGCACTACGGCAAGCACTGAGCCGGGCCGGCAACGGCCCGGGGCGGGCGCCTACCGGGGCGGTACTGAGGGTGACGGCTTCGGCCGTCGGGCGGCCCCGGCCGGCCGTCCGGCGCCATCCCTGGTCGGGGAGGGCACCGGACGAGCGGTACGGGTCAGCGCGCCTTCTTGGTGGCGCGCTTGCGCGGCGGGGTCAGCAGATCGGCGATGGTCGCGATCGCGCTCGGCACCAGCCGGTAGTACGCCCAGACCCCGCGCTTCTCCCGCTCCAGCAAGCCGGCCTCGGTGAGGATACGCAGGTGGTGGCTGACCGTCGGCTGCGAGAGGCCGAGGGGCGCGGTCAGGTCGCACACGCACGCCTCCCCCTCCGGAGCCGACTGGATCAGGCTGAGCAGCCGCAACCGGGCAGGGTCGGCGAGGGCCTTGAGGACCCCGGCCAGCCGCTCGGCATCGGCACGTTCGATCGGCTCGCCGGCAAGCGGCGAGATCTGAGGCATGGTCATTTCAGCCAACGCAGTTCCCACGTATTCCATCCTTCCACCAGCAGCATCGATCCGCCTGCATATCAGCAGATCCGAATCGGCAGACTTTTACGCCACAAGGCCGAGGTCAGCCAACGTATAGGCCGCTCGGTACGGCAGTCCGGCGGCTCGCACCGCGTCGCCGGCGCCTCGATCAACAATAACCGCCACGCCCGCCACGTCGGCCCCGGCCTCGCGAAGCGCCTCGACGGCGGTCAACACGCTCTGACCGGTGGTGGAGGTGTCCTCGACCGCCAGCACCCGTCGCCCGGTCACATCGGGCCCCTCGATCCGACGCTGGAGGCCGTGCGCCTTGCCCGTCTTGCGGACGACGAAGGCGTCCAGGGGGCGGTCGGTGCCGGCGGCGGCGTGCAGCATCGACATCGCGATGGGGTCGGCCCCGAGCGTCAACCCACCCACCGCGTCGTACGCCCAGTCGGCGGTCAGCTCCCGCATCACCCGGCCCACCAACGGGGCCGCCTCGTGATGCAGCGTGACGCGTCGCAGATCGACGTACCAGTCCGCTTCGCGTCCCGAGGACAGCACCACCCGTCCATGGACCACAGCCAGGTCGGTAATGAATTTACGCAGGTCGTCGTGGTCCCCCATGGCGATAGAGGGTACTGCTCGACGCTGTGAGCCGCGTGTCGGGTCCACCCGTGTCGACCCTGCGGGCGATGAGACGGACGGCGATGTCCCGCTACGCTGAGCCACTGCTCGCCGGCACGGCGGGGCCCGTCGTGCCCCGGGTCGGTCAGCGTGCGTCGCGCCCGATCCGGCCGCGGGTGTCGCGGGAGACGGCCTCGAGCAGCCGCCGGGGCGCGTGCCGCAGGCCGGCAACGGCCACTTTGTACTTCCACGCCGGCACGCTGACCAGCTTGCCTTTGCCCAGGTCACGCAGGCCTTCGTCGACGACGTCCTCGGCCCGCAGCCACATCCACTCCGGGGTCTTCGACATGTCGATGCCGGCCCGACCGTGGAACTCGGTGCGGGTGTAGCCGGGGCAGAGCGCCATCACGCGTACGCCGAACGGGCGGGCGGAGAGCCCGACCGACTCGCTGAAGTTGGTGACCCACGCCTTGCTGGCCGAGTACGTCGATCCGGGCATGACCGCCCCGAATCCGGCAACGGAAGAGACATTTATCACTGCCCCGTGCCGCCGCTCGGTCATCGGACGCAGGGCGGCCAGGGTCAGCCGCATCACGGCGTGCACGTTGAGCCGGAGCAGGCGGGCCTCCGCCTCGGCCGACGAACGCAGGAACGGCGTGTTGAGGCTGATGCCCGCGTTGTTCACCAGCAGCTCGATCGGCGAACCCTCGGCGAACCGCCGCTCCACGGCCGCGCAACCGTCGTCGGTGGACAGGTCCGCCGAGATCGTCTCGACCTCGTGGCCGTGCCGGCCGGTCAGCTCGGCGGCGAACTCCGCCAGCCGGGCCGTGTCCCGGGCGACGAGCACCAGGTGCCAGCCGTCGGCGGCGAGCCGCCGCGCGAAGGCGGCGCCGATGCCGGCGGTCGCGCCGGTGACGAGGGCCCGTCGCTCGGTGGTCGGCTGGTCGAGCGTCACGGGCGGTCCTCACCTCGGGGGGTACGGGGGCGGGTACGCCGGGGCGTACGGCGCCGGTGCCGGCCGGCGGAACCAGGCGGACGCCGCGGGGAGCGCCAGCAGCACGGCCACCACAAGGTAGCCGAGCACCTGCCCGATCGAAAGCCCTGCGCCGAGCGGGATCCACCAGCCCGGGTACGCGTCGTCGAGCCGGGCCAGCAACTCGGCCACACCCCGCTCGTTCTCGTCGAGCTCCAACGGAGTGGCCCGCTGGACGGCCAGCCCCGCCAGCCCGCAGCAGCCGGCGAGCATCCCCAACCCGGCGACGACCCACGTCCCGACCCGGGCGCCGGACCGGCCGGCGCCCACGCCGACGGCGAGGACGGCGAGCAGCAGCCCGGCGACCAGGCTCACCAGTGCGCCGAGCACGGTCCAGGCGCCGACCCCGAACACCATCGTGTCGATCTCGTCGGCGCTGGCCGAGGTGTCCCGCGCCGCCGACCGGAAGGCGTCGACCGTGCCGGCCAGAACGAACACGCTCGTGACGGCGTACGCGACGGCGACGGCCGCCATCGCCACCAGCAGCACGACGGCCGCCGTCACCACCGCGGGGCGACGGGCCCGATCGGGGTACGACACGACTGGTCCCTCCGGATAGGCGTCGGGTTGCAACCTATCCGGAGGGATCGTCGTCGTCGCCGCTATCCGACGTTCAACTCACCGGCGGCGGGGTCGGACCGGGGCGGTCGGACCCGGGGTGCGCCTCGCCGCCCTGCTCCGGGCCGCCCGGCTGGCCGGGGGCGCCCGGCGTGGGGCCGGCCTGCGGGTGGCCCGGCTCGCCCGGGGCCGACGGGTAACCCGGGGTCGGCGGGTACCCGGGCTGGCCGGGGGTCGACGGGTACGCCGGGTAGGCGGCGCCGGGAACCGGTGGCTCCCACGCCGGCTCCTGCTTGCGGAAGAACTCGTTGGCCTTCGGCAGGGCGAGCAGGATCAGGGCCGCCAGCAGGGCGATGATGCTGAGAACGGTGAGCAGCAGGGTCACCGGCTCGTACCAGGACGGCAGGGCCTCGTCGAGACGACGGTTGATCTCCTCCTGGCTCGGCACGTCGCCGCTGGTCTGGCCGCCCATCGCGTTGCCGGCGGCGGTGCCGGCCAGCGCCAGACCGGAGCAGCAGAGGGCGATGCCGCCGACCACCCAGGTGATGATCCGGGCGACGTTCTTCCCCCGGTTGTTCAGCAGGGCGAGGACGACGAGCCCGACCGCGAAGAGCAGGCTGACGATGCTGCCCCCGACGAGTGCGAAGGCGATGACGCCCTCGCTGCCCTCCGCCTCGGTGCCGGCGAAGGCGTCCCGGTAGACGTCCTGGAACGTGCCCAGCGTGCTCAGACCGATGATCAGGCTCAGCACGGAGAGGGCGGCGTAGAACATGAGCAGGTAGCTGGAAATGGTCACGACGCTCGGGCGTACCCGGGCGGGCTGCTGGTGAGGATCGACCACGATTCTCCTTCCCTAGATCGCGCACACACCGTACCGAGTGCGGACCAACAGGGCAGGGCGGCGCGACGGGTCAGTAGCCGCGCCACTCGGCGCGCGCGTACTCCAGCACCCGGGGTTGCAGCAGCGTGGAGGCCGGAACGTCGACGCGGCGCCGGTCCGGCGGAAAGGCCGCGGCGGCGGCCAACGTGGCCGGGTCGAGAAAGCGTAGCGGCGGCACGCCGGCCGGCAGGGCCAGGACAGGGGCGGTCGCGCCGGGCGCGGCGAGCAGGAAACCCCAGTCGCCGAAGGAGGGAACGTCCACGTGGTACGGCGTGACGGCGAACCCGGCCGCCCGCAGCGACGCGTCGATCGACCAGTACGACCGGGGCGCGAAGTACGGCGAACCGGCCTGCACGACGAGCCGCCCGCCGGCGGCGAGGGCGTTGCGGGCCAGCGCGTAGAACTCGACGGTGTAGAGCTTGGCGGTGGCCGTCTCGTCCGGGTCGGGAAGGTCGGCGACCACCGCGTCGAACCGTTCGGCGGTGGTCCGCAGCCAGCCGAACGCGTCGGCGTGCACCACGCGTACGCGGGGGTCGTCGAGGGCGCCCCCGTTGAGCCGGCGCAGTTGCGGCTCGCTGCGGGCCAGCGCCACCACCGCCGGGTCCAGGTCGACCACGGTGATCCGCCGGACGTCCGGGTAGCGCAGCAGTTCCCGGACCGCGAGCCCGTCCCCGGCGCCGAGCACCAGCACCTCGCCGCGCGGCCCGGCGAGCACCGGGTGCACCAGCGCCTCGTGGTAGCGGTACTCGTCGACCGAGCTGAACTGGAGGTCACCGTTGAGGAACAGCCGCAGGTCGGTGGCGCCGCGGCCGGGTTCGGCGACCGACCGGGTCAGCACGATCTCCTGGTAGCGGCTGCGCTCGGCGTGCACCACCGGATCGCGGTAGAGCTGCTGCCGGGCGGTCACCTCGAAGTCGCGGGCGGTCAGCCACGCGTACCCGAGGCAGAGGGCCACCACCACGGAGCCGGCGGTGAGCGCGACGCGTGCCCGGCCGCTCAGCTCCCGCCGGAAGACGGTGAAGACCAGTGCCAGGCCGGCGACCGCGTTCACGGCACCCACCACGAGCGCGCCCTTGAGCTGGCCGAACAGCGGCAGCAGCAGGAACGGGAACGCCAGGCCGCCGAGCAGCGCGCCGACGTAGTCGGCCGCGAACAGGTCGGCCACCGCGCTTCCGGCGGCCTGCGCCCGGATGCGTTGCAGCAGCACCATCAGCAGCGGGATCTCCGCGCCGATCAGCAGCCCCAGCACGAAGGCGGTGCCGACCAGGGCCGGCCCGTACAGGTCCAGCCAGGCGAACGCCGCGTAGAGGCCGAGCACGGACAGGCCGCCGAGCAGGGCCAGGGCCAGCTCGATCGCGGCGAACGCGGCGGCGGCGCGCGACTGCAACGGCTTGGCGGCGAGCGCGCCGACGCCCATGGCGAACACCATCACACCGAGCACGATCGACGCCTGGCCGACCGTGTCGCCGATCAGGTAACTGCCGAGCGCGACCAGGGCCAGCTCGTAGACCAGGCCGCAGGCGGCGCAGACGAACACCGCGGCCAGCACGGCGGCGCGGGCGAGGCGCCACCGTGCCGGCGCGTCGACCGTCACGCTTTCTCCGGCGTACGCGCGGCGGTCCCGCCCCTGGGGCGCGGGCCCGGAACCGCCGGTGCGGCGGCCTCCCGGCGCTGCCTGCGACGCAGCACCAGACCGACGGTGACCAGCAGGGCGGTGATCAGCAGCAGCGCGGCGGCGCCGATGAACCAGCCACACCGGTCCCGCCACAGGTCACTGCCGGCGTCCTTGAGCGGAGTCGGGTCGGCGGGCGCGGCGGCGGTGTCCACCGGCTCCGGGCTGGCCGCGCCGCGCTCGGCGACGAGCAGCGGCAGGGTGACGGCGGCGCGGGTGACTGCCCACCCCGGGTCGTCGACGAAGGCGTCGTCGGTCAGGTCGAAGCGGGAGAGCCCGGTCTGCACCAGGATCAGGTCGCTGGCCTCGAAGTCGGGCGAGCCCTGCACCGCCACGGACGCGTAGTCCTCGGCCTCGCTGCTGTCCGAGGTGTAGGTGACGATGCCCCTGACCTGCACCCAGCGTGGGCACTGTGGGTGGTTCTCCACCGGGACGCCGTCGCCCAGGTTGGACCCGGCACTGACCACGTCGTCGTCGCGGTAACCGTCCTGGAGCTTCCAGCCGTAGCAGATGCCCTGGCTCTCGAAGGCCTGGCGCAGGATCGGCACGGTGTCGTTCCGCTCGGTGGCGGTGGGCGGCGGCACCACGGTGCTGTCGTCGTCACCGCCGGTGGCCACCCCGATCACACAGGCGCCGACCAGCACCAGGGTCACGATGCCCCACACCAGCGCGGCCTGGCCGCCCTTCTTCTTCGGCGCCGCCTTCCCGGGCGCCCTGCCGCCGGCCATCAGCTGATCGCGGCGGCGATGATCGCGCCGGTGGCGAGGTGGACGACCGCGGACACCCAGACCGCCGGGTGCGGCTCCGGGTCGACCAGGATCTCGCCGAGCTTGCCGGGGGTGGCGACGTCCAGCACCAGGAACGCGGCGGCCATGATGACCAGGCCGAGGATCCCGTACGACGCCGCGCCGACCAGCCCGAGGACGAAGTCGTCCTCGCTGGCGACGATCGCGGCGACCACGATGACGCCGACACCGGCCAGGTTCGAGGCGAGCAGCAGCGCGGCGTTGCGGTTGCGCTCGTTCCAGATCAGCTCGTTCAGCTTTCCCGGGGTGGTTACGTCGACCAGGACGTAGCCGATGCCCATGAGGACGACGCCGACCACCCCGTACGCGAGGGTGACCAGCAGGTCGGTGACGAGGGTCTGCACAGGGGTGCTCCAGGGATCGTTCGGACTTCGGAGGTGTTGGATCTACTTGCCGCTGCCGGGACCGCCGCCCCGGACGGTGTTCCCCCGGCCCCAACCCCAGTGGTTGCCGACCGTGGAGTGGTAGCGCGGGTACGCGGTGTCGAGCTTCTCCAGGAGGATCAGCGAACCGGCGGCGGCCGGCAGGATCACCACCGAGTCGTCGTCGTAGCGCAGGTAGACGCCGCTGCCGTCGACGTACCGGTCGGCCGGCTTCCAGGCGTCCGTGATCTCCTCGGCGACCTGGCTCGGCCGGCGCGACGACATGTAGGCGACCGCCGCGCCGCCGATGTCCCGGGCGGAGGCCCGGTCGTACCGGTCCTGCACGAAGCCGCGCGGGGAGAAGTTGCCGTAGAAGATGGCGAAGGCGGCGACGAGCGCGCCGATGACGGCGAACACCACTCCCACCACGAACCAGCGTCGGTACGTCATCGCAGGGCCACCACCGTTTCGGTCAGGACGAGTTCGTTGGTCTGGGGGTACGCGTGCCAGGTGCGCCAGCCGAGGGCGCCGTCCGGCGGGTCGGGGCGCACCGACAGCGCGGTGACCGCGTCGACGTCGCCGGGGAAGACCCCGACCAGCGCGTACGGGTCGTCGGCCAGGTCCGCGCGGAGCGCGGCCACCCGGTCCCGCAGGCCGTTGCTTTCCGGACGCAGCACGGTGGCGGTGAACCGGTAGCCGGCCCGCTCGTCGTGCAGGGCGCCGGGCAGGTCGGGCCGGCGGCCGGGCAGGCAGGCCACCGTCTCGGTCAACGTGGTGCCGGGCGCCCGCAGCACCACCTGGTGCGAGGCGCCGAGCAGGCGCAGCCGTACGTGGACGCCGCCGGGCAGGTCGAGGTCGAGCACGTGCAGCGCGGGGCGCTCGGCGTCGTCGAGGGCGAGGCTGAGGTCGGCGGCGCTGGTGTCGACGTACGGGGCGTGGAGGGTGACGAGCACTCAGCCCACCTCGGCCTGCGGGTAGATCATCACCTCGGCCCGGTGCAGCTTCTCGCCCCGGGCCACCTCCCACCCGGTCTCGCCGTACGCCTCGAACGACAGCCGCGCGCCGCCCGGCGCCTGGTAGTCGTGGTAGCGCATGGTGCCGCTCGGGTCGAGTCCGGTCGTGCCGACCGCGGTGTAGCGGGCCTGCCCGGACTCGTCCCAGCTGTACCGGCGGCCGGCGAAGTCGATGGTCGGGGCGCCCGGCGTGACCGTTGCTCCCGGCTCGGCCTCCCACAGCACCAGTTCCAGTTCCGGGTCCTCCTCGACGGAGAGCCAGCGGCGTACGCCGCCCGCGTCGTCGAGGAGGTGCTCCGCCCAGCTCCACCCGCCTTCGACCAGGCGGATCGAACCCCGGACCGGGTACGTCACGCCGCGTACCTCGACGATGTCGCCGGGCTTGAGCCGGCGCGGGTCGCCACGGAGCGCGTCCGCGTCCCGGTCCCGGAGAGGGTCGCCGGGACCCTTGGCGCCGGACGGGCGCGGGCGGGAACGACGCTGGGCCAGTACGGCGATCACCACCCCGGCCACCCCGACCACGCAGCCCGCTCCCGCCAGCAGGTACGCCACCGACCCGTTCACCGACAACCTCCCCAGGTACGTCGGCGCAGACGGTAACAACCCCGCGCACCTGGGGAAACTTCTCCCGATAGCGTGATCGACCGGCTACCGGCCGTGTCTTCCCGTCTCCCTTGTGGACGCTCGACGGTGATCGGGTCAGCCATCGTCGGCAGAGGAGCCGGGCGAGTCCGGGCCGGGTTGCCCGGGATCGACGGGTGCGCCCGTAGCGGGTGGTTGCGCGTGCGCCGACGGGTCGGGGCAGACCAGGTATCCGGGCGGGGCGGGGACGTAGCCCGGCGGGACATGTCCCGGCGCGACGTAGCCCGGCGCGACGTAGCCCGGCGCGACGTAGCCCGGCGCGACGTAGCCCGGCGGGGCGTAGCCCGGCGGGGCGTAGCTGTATGGCGGGATGACAGGCGAAGGCAGCGGTGGCGCTGGTCGCACGGGCACCGCGGGGACGAACCAGCGGTGCGCGGGCGGCAGCGCCAGCAGCAGCACCACCGCGCCGGTCAGCAGGAACACCGCCAGCGCCCCGGCCATGCCCAGCGGGAAGAACACCGCCTCGAACGGGTCGGTCGTCCCGTACAGGGCGTCGAGGAAGGCGCTGTCCCCCCAGAAGTCCTCCGGCATGCCCTCCTCGTCGGGGTACGGAGGCCCCTCCCCGTCGAAGCCGGCGACGAACATCATCGGGAAGAAGAGCGCCCCGAAGCAGCCCTGCCCGAGGCAGACCAGAAGTTGGCCCCCGGCGGCCACGAAGACCAGGATCCGGGCGGTGTTGCCGCCCCGGCGGACCGGCCGGGCCGTCGCGGCGTACCAGACCGCGAGCAGCAGGACCGGCAGCCCGATGAAGACCGCACCGGTGACGTTGCCCCACCGCTCGGCGCGTACCTCGTCGGGGTCGGCGCTCGGAACCGCGCGGACCGCGTCGTCGATGCGCCCGTCCCACTGGATCGCCTGAGCGATCACCAGGCCCAGGAGGCCGAGCAGGACCAGCACGGCGGTGAGCTGCAACCAGAAGGCGACATCGACGGTACGCGGCCGGGGCGGGCGTGCCGGGACGCCGGTGGGAGCGGTCATGTCAGGCAAGGTAGGGCTGCGACGCCAGCGCCGGCAGAGCCGTTCGGCCGCTCGTCACCGGCCGGTTGATCACGACTGGCCGAGGCGGTCCCCGGCGTACTCCCGCAGGGTCGTGCGGTCTATGACACAGCCGGTGAACGTGGGGACCTCCGCGGGGTCGTCGCGGAGCCGCTCCCAGGCCGACCGTCCGGCCGCCGGGTCGAGCCGCTCCAGCAGAGCGGCGGCGTACACCCGCCCGGCGGGCGAGCCGGTGCCGAGCAGCCGGTCGAGCTGTGCGCGTACCGCGTCGGGGTCGTCGGCCAGCGCGGCCTCGACCCGGCGGTACGCCTCGGTCACCGGCAGCAGCGTCCCGGCGATCCCCACCGGTCCGAACGCGACCGTCTCGGCGCGATGCAGCTCGGCGAGCGCGGCGGCCAGTTCCCGCCCCTTCTTCCTCCCAATCCCGAACACGCCCGGTTCCTACCCCACCGCCCCACCCTCACCCTGTCGATCATGAAGTTGGCGGGCTCCAAGGAGATCGAATCGCCCGCCAACTTCATGATCGACCAGGGATGCGGGTCAGGGGGCGGCCGTTACCGCCAGGGCGTCCTTGGAGTCGGACAGGTCGACCTTTACCGTGTCGCCGTCGCGGATTCCGCCGCTCAGGAGGGCCTTCGCCAACTGGTCGCCGATGGCGGACTGCACCAGGCGGCGCAGCGGGCGGGCACCGTAGATCGGGTCGTACCCGTGCTCGGCGAGCCAGGTGCGGGCCGGCTCGGTGATCTCCAGGCCCAGACGGCGGTCGGCCAGCCGGCGGCGCATCCGGTCCAGTTGGATGTCCACGATGGCCCGCAGGTCCTCACCCTGGAGCGCGGCGAACACCACGATGTCGTCGAGGCGGTTGAGGAACTCCGGCTTGAAGTGCGACCGGACCACCGCCAGGACGCCCTCACGTCGCTGCTCCTCGGCCAGCGTCAGGTCGCTGATCACCGACGACCCGAGGTTGGAGGTGAGGATCAGGATGGCGTTGCGGAAGTCCACCGTACGGCCCTGGCCGTCGGTGAGCCGGCCGTCGTCGAGCACCTGAAGCAGGATGTCGAAGACGTCTTGGTGGGCCTTCTCCACCTCGTCGAGCAGGATCACCGAGTACGGCCGGCGGCGCACCGCCTCGGTGAGCTGGCCGCCCTCCTCGTACCCGACGTAGCCGGGCGGGGCACCGACCAGGCGGGCGACGGAGTGCTTCTCGCCGTACTCGCTCATGTCGATGCGGACCATGGCCCGCTCGTCGTCGAAGAGGAACTCGGCGAGCGCCTTCGCCAGCTCGGTCTTGCCGACGCCGGTGGGGCCGAGGAAGAGGAAGCTGCCGGTCGGGCGGTCCGGGTCGGCGACGCCGGCCCGGGCGCGGCGCACCGCGTCGGAGACCGCGCCGACCGCCTCGGACTGGCCGACCACGCGGGCGCGCAGCGACTCCTCCATCCGCAGCAGCTTCGCGGTCTCGCCCTCCAGCAGGCGACCGGCCGGGATGCCGGTCCAGGAGGCGACCACGGCGGCGATGTCGTCCGCGCCGACCTCCTCCTTCAGCATCGCGCCACCGGCCTGGAGCCGGGCCAGCTCCTCCTCGGCCCGCTTCAGGTCGGCCTTGAGCGCGGGGATACGGCCGTACCGCAGCTCGGCGGCACGCTCCAGCTCGCCGTCGCGCTCGGCACGCTCGGCCTCCCCGCTGAGCCGCTCCAACTCCTCCTTGGCGGTCGACAACTTGGTGATGTGGCTCTTCTCCAGCTGCCAGCGCTCCGAGAGGGCGGTGAGCTGCTCGCGCTTGTCGGCCAGCTCCTTGCGCAGCCGCTCCAGCCGCTCGGCGGACGCGGCGTCCGGCTCCTTGGCCAGCGCCATTTCCTCGATCTCGAGCCGGCGCACCGCCCGCTCGATCTCGTCCACCTCGACCGGCCGGGAGTCGATCTCCATGCGCAGGCGGGACGCCGACTCGTCGACCAGGTCGATGGCCTTGTCCGGCAGGAAGCGGTCGGTGATGTAGCGGTCCGACAGGGCGGCGGCGGCGACCAGCGCGGCGTCGGTGATGCGTACGCCGTGGTGCACCTCGTAGCGTTCCTTGAGCCCGCGCAGGATGCCGATGGTGTCCTCGATCGTCGGCTCGCCGACCAGCACCGGCTGGAAGCGGCGCTCCAGGGCCGGGTCCTTCTCGATGTGCTCGCGGTACTCGTCCAGCGTCGTCGCGCCGACCATCCGCAACTCGCCGCGGGCGAGCATCGGCTTGAGCATGTTGCCGGCGTCCATCGAGCCCTCGCCCTTACCGGCGCCGACCACCGTGTGCAGCTCGTCGAGGAAGGTGATGACCTGGCCGTCGGAGTTCTTGATCTCCTCCAGGACGGACTTCAGCCGCTCCTCGAACTGCCCCCGGTACGACGCGCCGGCCACCATCGCGCCCAGGTCGAGCGAGACGAGCTTCTTGTCCCGCAGCGACTCCGGCACGTCACCGGCCACGATCCGCTGGGCGAGACCCTCCACGATGGCGGTCTTGCCGACGCCCGGCTCACCGATCAGGACCGGGTTGTTCTTCGTACGCCGCGACAGCACCTGGATCACCCGGCGGATCTCGGCGTCCCGGCCGATCACCGGGTCGATCTTGCCGTCGCGGGCACTGGCGGTCAGGTCGACGCCGTACTTCGCGAGGGCCTGGTAGGTCTGCTCCGGGTCGGCCGTGGTGACCCGCCGGTCGCCGCCACGCACGGTCGGGAACGCGGCGACCAGGGTCTCCTCGGTGGCACCGGCGGACGTGAGCGCGGCCGACACCGCGCCACCCACCCGGGCCAGGCCGGCGAGCAGGTGCTCGGTGGAGGTGTACTCGTCGCCGAGCGGCCGGGCGATCTGCTCGGCGGCGCCGATGGCGTTGACGAACTCGCGCGCCAGGGTCGGCTCGGCGATGCTGGAGCCGCGGGCGGCGGGCAGCGCGTCGATCGCGCGCTGGGTGGCCCGGCGCAGCTCGCCGGGGTCGGCCCCGACGGCGCGCAGCAGGCCGGCCGCGGTCGACCCCTCGGTGTCCAGCAGGGACAGCAGCAGGTGCCAGGGCTCCACGGTGGCGTGGCCGCGCTGGTTGGCGAGTGCGACGGCACCGGTGATGGTCTCGCGGCTCTTGGTGGTGAGACGTTCGGTGTTCATGGGCTCCCCCGGATCGGCGTTGTCCACTGGTACGGACACTCCCAGAGTTGAGCCCATTCCGCTCAACCCTACGGGTGTGACCTGAGTCACCGTGGCCAGGGTGGGCGCGCCGTGCAGGGTGTCTCGTGGTCGGCCCGGAGGGCGCAGCGCCGGCCGCCGTCGAGCTTGCGGTCGCAGAAGACCCAATGGCGTACGCCCTGATTGTCCTCCGTCGACACCGTGATCCCACCCGCCTCGACGCAGCCGAGGAAGGCCAGCGAGCGGGCGACCGCCCGAGCCAGGATCTTGACTCGGGCCAGGTCCGGCGCCGTGACCGGCAGGTGGATGACGTACCGCCCGCTCATCGCAACCTCTCGCCGTCAGGTGGAAGGGGCGGCCCGGCCAGGTCCCGTCGGCCGGGCCGCCCCACCCTGCCACCGCAGCCTCCATAGGCAGTACGTCCGCAGGGTTGAACGCGGCCGAGACGAGCCACGGGGGATGCCCGCCTCGGCCTGATGAGCGCCGTCGAGAAGTTGGTTGCCTACCAGGACTTCCGCCACGGACCGCCCGTCGAAGCCAACATACAATGCAAAGCATTCGAACACAACAAGTGACCATGCTAAGCACGCGAAGTGTTGGAGGATCGGTCGCGATCATGGGAAGATCTTGGGGCCTACCAGGAGTGCCGTCATGCCCCGAGTTTCCGACCGCCAGCGGATTGCACAGGACATCCGCGACAAGATCAGCTCAGGTGAATACGCCCCGGGCGACAAGCTGCCGTCGCTGCGTGAGATGACCGTTCACTACGGAGTCTCCGCCGAGCCCGTGCGATCAGCTCTGCTGATCCTTCACGCGGAGGGCCTGATCGAAGGCCACCAGGGCAAGGGCACCTACGTCACTCCCCGTCCCGCCCCGACACGTCGCGACGGCGAGGCGTGACCCGAGATCTTCCAAGATCTCGAAACCTACGCCGCCTCCAGCACCACCCTCGTCCAGGTGGTGAAGGGGGGTCGGGCCAGGAGGAGTTCCTTGGGGGCGGCTGCCGTGAGGGTGCCGTCGTCGAGGATCCGGAGGTAGTGCTCGGGGCTCACCGGCCAGGGCACGTCGGTGTAGCGGCCGCCGGCCACCACACCCGCCCCGCGTGAGCTGACCACCGCCGCTCGCCCACCACCCAGCAGCGCCGGCGGGGCCACCCGCTCCGGATGCCCCTCGGCGCGTACCGGCTGCCAGGAGCCGGCCCAGCGCCACAGCGCCGGGAATCCCCTGCGGTCCGGCCGCTCGCCGATCAGCCACAGCTCCCCGTCCGGCGCGACCTCGACCCGGGTGATGTTCACGTCGCCGGTCGCCGGTGCCGGCACCGGGGTCGCCCGCCAGCTCCGCCCCCCGTCGGTGGAGACCGCCGCGTACGGCAGGCCGCCGGCCGCCCCGGCCGCGGCGAGCAATCCTCTGCTCTCACCGACCGTGTTCAGTCCCCGTACCCCGGGCTGCACCGGAAGCCGGTCCAGGCCGGCGCCGTCCCAACGGCCCACGCCGCCCTCGGCCTCGACGATCTGGAAGCGCCCCTGGGCGGCCCGCCACTCGACGGGCCCCGCCTCGCCCCTGGTGTGCCGGAAGGTCCGGCCGCCGTCCGTGGAGGCCCACCAGCCGTACGGTTCGCTGAGCAGTGCCAGCACGCCGGTGGCGACGTACACCTGCTGGTTGTCGGCGACGGGTCGCGGGTGCCGGAGCTTCCGCCACGAGCGGCCGCCGTCCGTCGTGGCGTAGAGCAGCGCGGGACAGTCCCGGCCAGGTGGCCGCTCGCCGCAGGAGGCGAAGAGGGCGTAGCCGTGGGAGGCGTCGACGAACTCGACGTACGGGCGGTCGTACCCCTCGGGCACCGCAACCTGCACGCGACGCGTCTCCGCGACGGCGACCGCGGTGGGCGGAGGCCCGGGGGTTTGCGAGATGGCGGCGGACGGCCCAATGGGGGCCGTCCGGGACGGCGGGTCGCGGCGGATGTCCCCGATCGAACAGGCCGCCAGCATCGGCACCAGTGCGACCAGCCAGGGGAGACGCCGCTCGATCATCCCGACCTCCGTCAGAGGTAGCCTTGTGCCGTGCGAGTACGTGTCGAACAGACTGCCCTACCGGGGATCGGCGTACGTCACGAGCTGGTGACGGAGTCCGGACGCCGGCTCGGCGTCGTCACTCACCGCAACGGCCGTCGTGACCTCGTCCTGTACGACCCGGACGATCCCGACTCCTGTCAGGCGGACATTCCGCTGACCGACGACGAGGCGGAGGCGCTCGCCGACATCCTCGGCGCGTCGCTGATGCTCGGCCAGCTGTCGGGCCTGCGGGAGCAGGCCGCCGGCCTGCTCACCGAGCAGATCGCGATCCCGGCCGGCTCGTCGTACGTCGGTCGCAAGCTCGGCGACACCAAGGCGCGTACCCGCACGGGCGCCTCGATCGTGGCGGTGCTGCGCCACGGCGAGGTGATCGTCTCTCCGGACCCCTCGTTCCGCTTCGCGGCCGGTGACGTGGTGGTCGTCGTCGGGACCCGGCAGGGCCTCGACGGCGTGACCGCCATCTTCGCCGACGGTGACCCGGACGGCTGAGGCGGATGCACGAAACCACGTCGCTGCTCGTCGAGGTCGGCGCGCTGCTGTTCCTGCTCGGCCTGCTCGGCCGGCTCAGCCGACGGATCGGCCTCTCCCCCATCCCGCTCTACCTGCTCGCCGGCCTGGTCTTCGGGCACGGCGGCGTGTTCGAGTTCAAGGCCAGCGAGGAGTTCTTCGCGATCGGCGCCGAGATCGGCGTGATCCTGCTGCTGGTCATGCTCGGCCTGGAGTACTCGGCCGGCGAGTTGGTCGGCAACCTCCGGGCGGCCGCACCCGCGGGGCTCATCGACGGCGTGCTCAACGCGCTGCCGGGAGCCGCCTTCGCGCTGCTGCTCGGTTGGGACTGGGTGGCCGCGATCGTGCTCGCCGGCATCACCTGGGTCTCGTCGTCCGGCGTCATCGCGAAGGTGATCGCCGACCTGGGCCGGCTCGGTAACCGGGAGACGCCGGTGGTGCTCTCGGTGCTGGTCATCGAGGACCTGGCGATGGCCTTCTACCTGCCGCTGCTCACCGCCGTCCTGGCCGGGACCGGCCTGATCGGCGGGGGGATCGCGCTCGCCATCGCGGTCACCACGGTGCTGGTCGTGCTGGTGGTGGCGATCCGGTACGGCCGGATCATCTCGAACATCATGTCGGCCAAGGATCCGGAGGCGCTGCTGCTCGGCGTTCTCGGCCTGACCCTGCTGGTCGCCGGCGTCGCCGCGAAGCTCCAGGTGTCGGCCGCGGTCGGCGCGTTCCTGGTCGGCATCGCGATCTCCGGGCCGGTGGCGCACCACGCCAGCGAGCTGCTGACCCCGCTGCGCGACCTGTTCGCCGCGGTGTTCTTCCTCTTCTTCGGGCTGGTCACCGACCCGCGGGACATCCCGCCGGTGCTGCTGCCGGCACTAGCGCTGGCCGTGATCACGATGGGGACGAAGACGCTGACGGGCTACCTCGCCGCCCGGCGGGCCGGCATCGCCGAGCCCGGCCGCTGGCGCGCCGGTCTCGCCCTGGTGCCCCGTGGGGAGTTCTCCATCGTCATCGCCGGTCTGGCGGTGGCGGCCGGAAGCGTCGAGCCGCGGTTGGCCGCGCTCGCCACGGCGTACGTGTTGATCACGGTCGTGACCGGGCCGATGCTGGCACGGGTTCCCGATCTCGCCTGGTTCAAGGGCTGGCTGCGGCGCCGGGCGGCGGCGCAGCGGGCCCAGCCGGCACCCGTCGCCGACTGACGGCTTTCCGTCGTCCCGGCCGGTTTCGACCCGTACGCGCGGAGCCGGCCGGCCAACGGTTGCCGAATTGCTTCCGGCAGGGTCTACCGCTGGTCGCCCCTCCGCGTTACCGTTTCGCCCCAGCAGCCATGGGGTTCGCGGGTGTACGTCGGCCCGCGTGGGAGAGCGGGAAGGTTGGCCGGTGAGCGTGCAGGAATCGACGTTCCACGGCTTCGCCAATCCGGTCGACCCGTCACCGGCGGAGTTGCGGGCGTGGGCGTACCACCCGGACTCGGTGCCGCTGACCTCGATGCCGCCGGACTGGGACCTGCTGGTCTCCGGTGACCGGCTGGTGCTGACCCTCTTCGACCTGGCCATGGATCCGGCCTGCCCGGCCCGCCGCTTCGCGATGCACTGCCTCTACATCTACGCCGCGGACGGGATCCGGACGAACTTCCGTGCCCACCCGAAGCGCCGCTTCCGCAAGCTGGTGGAGCAGGCCGAGCGGGACGGCGACGAGTTGATGCGCACGTGGGCGCACAACAGCCGGGTGCTGCTGGCCCGGCCGGACCTGTTCGTCTACCGCGACTGGTGCGAGGGCGGCCTGGTCCGCGAGAACCGCCGCCTCGGCTGAGCGCCGCCGTTCCGGACGCATCGGGCAACGTTTGCGCGCCCACCCCACCCCTGGAGTTGCAATCACCGTGCCGACCGAACAGCACCCCACCATCCGACCTGGGACCGGGGAAGACCTCAATGAGCTTCAGGCGCTCGCGCGTCGCACGATCGACACCCGTTACCGCGGGTTTCTCGGCGACGAGGGAGTGGACTGGTTTATCGGTAGTGGCGCTGCTGACGCCCACGTAGCGAGCCATCTGCAGCGGGGTGGTGTGCTCTGCCTCAGCCAGGAAGGCCGGATCGTCGGCTTCGCCATCCTTGACGGCCCCACGATCGACCTGATGATGATCGACCCCGATCACCACCGTCGAGGATTGGGCCGTCTCCTGCTTCGGCACGCGGAGGAAACGCTCCTCGCCCAGCACTCGACCATCCGGCTTGAGAGCTTCGCGGACAACACCGCGGCCAACTCGTTCTATGAGGCGTGCGGCTGGGTGCACGGGGACCAGCTGGAGAGCGAGGGACCGGCCAAGGTCGAGTACACCAGGAACAGCACCGGCGATTGACGGCCTACCTGGTCGATCAGGAAATTGGCGGGTCGATTCACCCGTTGACTCACGATCAACAGGTGCGGCGTGCGGGCCGGGACCCCCCGTGGGTCCCGGCCCGCACGTCGGCTGACGTCGGCCGTCAGCGCGCCTTCGGATTGCGGCTCTCGCGACGCCCCTGGTCGATGCCGTGATCGACCGCGTCGGCGAACCGCCCTTCTTTGATCTTGTCGCCGAGCTTCCCCTCGGTGAGCTTGTCGAACTTCCTCCGGACGTTCTCGGCCACCTGCTCAAGCCGGTCTTCCGTCTGCTGGGCAACCTTCTTCGCCGATTCCGCCATGGCTCCCCCTGCCATCGGAGTCCGGATTGAGTTGGTTGAACCTGATTCTGAGGCTAGCGGACCCGCCCACACGTGGCGCGGAAAAACCGGGATACGGCGAACGGCGGCGCCCCGGGCAGGGGACACCGCCGTTCGGTGCGATCCATCAGCGCTCGGGGTTCCGGCGGGGACGCCAGACCACCAGCGCGGTGGAGGTGCGGTTGGTGGGTACCAGGTCGCTGCCGGGGAACCGGGCGATGGCCTCCAGCTCGGCGATCCGGCGGTACGCGGCGTCCAGTTCCGCCTCCAGCCGGGCCACCCGCTGCTGCGCCTGCTCCAGCAGCCGCTCCAGCCCGATGATCCGCTTGACGCCGGCCAGGTTGATGCCGTCGTCCTGGCTGAGCCGCTGCACCTCGCGCAGCAGCACCACGTCCCGGACGCTGTACCGGCGACCGCCCCCGGCCGCCCGGCCGGCCTGCACCAGCCCCAGCCGGTCGTACTGGCGGAGCGTCTGCGGGTGCATGCCCGCCATCCGCGCCGCCACCGAAATCATCAGTACCTTGGCCTCGTAGGCAGGGTCACCCGCGCCGACGAACTCGTCCGACATCCCCGCTCACCTCCGCACGTACTGCATCAGGCCCACTGAAACACCACGTCAACTGACACGACGCACCCGCGCGTCGAGATGTTCCCGGGCCGCCGGCGGAGTCTGCGCGGCGAACGTCTCCAACGCCACCCGCGCCTCGTCCGACAGCGTCGCCGGGACCGCCACGTCCAGGGTGACCAGCAGGTCCCCGGCCCGGCCGTCCTTGCGGACCACCCCCTTGCCCCGCGCCCGCAGGACGCGCCCGCTCGGCGTACCCGGCGGCACCCGCAGGGTCACCGCGCCGTCGAGCGTGGGTACCCGCAGATCGGTGCCGAGCACGGCCTCGGCGAAGGTGATCGGCACGGTCAGGGTCAGGTCGTCACCGGACCGCCCGAACAGATCGTCCGGGCGCACCTTGACGTGGACGTACAGGTCGCCGGCCGGGCCGCCGCGCTCGCCGGGCTCGCCCCGTCCGGCCAGCCGGATCCGCTGGCCGTCGGCCACGCCGGCCGGGAACCGGACGTTGAGCGTCCGGGTCTTGGTGACCCCGCCCGTGCCCTGGCACTCCGGGCACTTCTCCTCGACGACCGTGCCCACGCCCTGGCAGTTGCGGCACGGCTCGGAGAAGCTGAACGACCCCTGGTTGCGGGTGGTCACGCCGGCGCCGTGGCAGACCGCACAGGTACGCGGCTGGGTGCCGGGCTTCGCCCCGCTGCCGTGGCAGGTGTCGCACACGCCGGGGGCGCGCAGCGTCAGCGGGAGGGTCACCCCGCGTACGGCGTCGTCGAAGTCGAGCGCGACCTCGGCCTCGACGTCCCGCCCGCGGGCCGGCCCCCGGGGCCCGGCACCGCCACCGCCACCGCCCGAGAAGATCGAACTGAACAGGTCCTGGAAGCCGGCGCCGCCGAAGCGCCGGTCACCGCCCGCCGCGCCGCCGAAGAGGTCGGAGACGTCGAACGGCATGCCGCCCGGCTGCCCCCCGCCGCGGGCGCTGCGGCGGAACGCGCCCGAGCCGAACAGCGAGCGCATCTCGTCGTACTCGCGGCGCTTGGCCTCGTCGCCGAGCACCGCGTACGCCTCGGAGACGGCCTTGAACCGCTCCTCGGCCCTGGGGTCGCCGGGGTTGTGATCCGGGTGCGACTCGCGCGCCAGCTTCCGGTACGCCTTCTTGATGTCGTCAGCGGAGGCGGCCTTCTGCACGCCCAGGACGGCGTAGTAGTCCTTCTCGACCCAGTCCTTGGAACTCACCGGTCCACCCCCTTCCCGCTTCGAGACCGTCCCGCCCGCCCGGAGCGGGCGGGCGGGACGGTCCGGTCATCGTGTCGCGCCACTTACTCGGGGTCGGCCACGGCGACCAGCGCCGGCCGCAGCAGCCGCTCGCCGATCTGGTAGCCCCGTCGCATCACCTGCACGCAGGTCGGCTCGGTGACGTCGGCCGAGGTCTGGTGCGCCACCGCCTCGTGGAGAGTCGGGTCGAACGGGTCGCCCTTCTCCCCGAACGGGGTCAGGCCGAACTTGCCGAGCGCGGTGGTGAGCTGGTCGGCAACCGCGCCGAACGGCCCGACCAGGTCGCCGTGCTCGCGAGCCCGGTCCAGGTCGTCGAGGATCGGCAGCAGCGCGGCCAGCACCGCCCCGGTCGCCTGCTCGGTGACGAGGCCCCGGTCCCGGTCCACCCGCTTGCGGTAGTTGGCGTACTCCGCCGACACCCGCTGGAGGTCCCGGGTCCGCTCGTCGAGGTCGGCGCGCAGCGCCTCCAGTTCGGCGCCGAGCGACGTCGCGGCGGCGGCGTCGACCGGCTCGGCCGGCGCGTCCACCACCGGCGGACCGGCCTCCGCCTCGGCGGCCTCGACCTGGATCTCGTCGACCACGACCTCGGCCTCCTCGACCAGCCCCTCCGCCGGGACGTCCGTCCCGGCGTCGGCGGCAGCCGCGTCCGCGCCCGCGGTCTCGGTGATCTTGCGCTTGTCACGGATGACGACCCGCGGCTCCTCGCCGGCCTTGCCGGCGGACGCGGAGCCACCCGGCGCCGACCCGGTGCTGTCCGGGTCGGCGGCTCGTGGCTTGTCCGTCATGCGGCTACCTCATCCCTCTGCGTGGGAGGACCGTCACTTCTTGTCCTCGTCCACGATCTCCGCGTCGACCACGTCGTCGGCGCCGCCGGCCTGAGCACCGCCGGCCTGGGCACCACCGGCCTGGGCACCGCCGGCCTGGGCACCGCCGGCCTGGGCACCGCCGGTCGCACCGGCGCCCGCCTGCTCGCCCTGCTGCTGGCTGTAGAGCAGGGAGCCAGCCTGCTGGGAGACCTGGGCCAGCTTCTCGTGCGCCGACTTGATCTTCTCGATGTCCTGACCGCCGAGCGCGCTGCGCAGCTCGCCGAGCGCGTCGTTGATCTGGTCCCGGGACTCGGCGGGCAGCTTGTCGCCACTCTCGGCGAGGAACTTCTCGGTCTGCCACTGGAGCGCCTCGGCCAGGTTGCGGGTCTCGGCCTCGTCGCGGCGCCGCTTGTCCTCCTCGGCGTGCTCCTCGGCGTCCCGGCGCATCCGCTCGATGTCGTCCTTCGGCAGCGAGGAGCCGCCGGTGATCGTCATCTTCTGCTCCTTGCCGGTGCCGAGGTCCTTCGCGTGGACGTTCACGATGCCGTTCGCGTCGATGTCGAAGGTGACCTCGATCTGCGGCACGCCGCGCGGCGCCGGCGGGAGACCGGTCAGCTCGAAGGTGCCGAGCTTCTTGTTGTACGCCGCGATCTCACGCTCGCCCTGGAAGACCTGGATCAGCACCGACGGCTGGTTGTCGTCCGCCGTGGTGAAGACCTCGGAGCGCTTGGTCGGGATGGTGGTGTTGCGCTCGATCAGCTTGGTGAAGATGCCGCCCTTGGTCTCGATGCCCAGGCTCAGCGGGGTCACGTCGAGCAGCAGGACGTCCTTGACCTCGCCCTTGAGCACACCGGCCTGCAGGGCGGCACCGACGGCGACGACCTCGTCCGGGTTGACGCCCTTGTTGGGCTCCTTGCCGGTGAGCTGCTTGACCAGGTCGGTCACGGCCGGCATGCGGGTCGAGCCGCCGACCAGGATGACGTGGTCGACGTCGGAGACCTTGATCCCGGCGTCCTTGACGGCCTGCTCGAACGGGCCCTTGCAGCGGTCCAGCAGGTCCTGCGTCATCCGCTGGAACTCGGCCCGGCTGAGGGTCACGTCGAGGTGCAGCGGGCCGGCCGCGCCGGCGGTGATGTACGGCAGGTTGATGTTGGTGGTGGTGGCGGCGGACAGCTCGATCTTCGCCTTCTCGGCCGCCTCCTTGAGCCGCTGCATGGCCATCTTGTCCTGGGACAGGTCGATGCCGTGCTCGCCCCGGAAGGTCTTCACCAGGTGGTCGATGATCCGCTGGTCCCAGTCGTCGCCGCCGAGCTGGTTGTCACCGCTGGTCGACTTGACCTCGACGACGCCCTCGGCCAGCTCCAGCAGCGACACGTCGAAGGTGCCGCCGCCGAGGTCGAAGACCAGGACGGTCTGCTCCTTGGAGCCCTTGTCCAGCCCGTACGCCAGGGCCGCCGCGGTCGGCTCGTTGACGATCCGCAGCACGTTGAAGCCGGCGATCTCGCCGGCCTCCTTGGTGGCCTGGCGCTGGCCGTCGTTGAAGTACGCCGGGACGGTGATCACGGCGTCGGTGATCTGCTCGCCCAGGTACGCCTCGGCGTCCCGCTTGAGCTTCATCAGCGTGCGGGCCGAGATCTCCTGCGGCGTGTACTTCTTGCCGTCGATGTCGACGGACCAGTTGGTGCCGATCTCCCGCTTGACCGAGCGGATCGTCCGGTCCGGGTTGGTCACCGCCTGGCGCTTGGCGACCTCACCGACGAGCACCTCGCCGTTGCGGGCGAACGCGACGATCGACGGGGTCGTCCGCGAGCCCTCCGCGTTGGCGATGACGGTGGGCTCACCGCCCTCCAGGACGCTGACGCAGGAGTTCGTCGTGCCGAGGTCGATACCGACCGCACGTGCCATCTTCGCTTCCTCGCTTCGTTCGTTTGAGCAGGTGACGGGCACCGCCCGCAGCACACCCACCACAAGTTGAGTGAACTTGGCTCAATAGTGCCACGCCGTCGGCGATCGTCAAGTCGAGGTTGAGCCGACCCGACGCAACCCACCCGTTATTACCGTCCGGTTGTTTTCCATTGCATCGGTCGGGCACGCTTTAGCGGTGACGACGCACGGCGATCCCGCCACCCAGTCCGCCGCGCCCGCCGTCGCTGCCCGCACCGGCCCCACCGACGCCGGGGAGGCCCCGGCCACCACCGGGGACGACACCCTGCCCGCCGCGCTGACCGGCCTGCGCGCCGCGATCGGCACGGCGCACTTCCCGCTCGCGCTGCCCTCGGCCGAAGCAGCCACCCGGGTCGGCCGGGCGCTCACCGACCAGCTCGACGACTACCTGCTGCCCCGGCTCCGCCGGCTCGACGCCCCCCTGCTCGTGGTGGTGGGCGGCTCCACCGGCGCCGGCAAGTCGACCCTGGTCAACAGCCTGGTCAAGGCCCGGGTGAGCGCCGCCGGGGTGCTCCGCCCCACAACCCGCTCCCCGGTGCTGGTGTGCAACCCGGCCGACTCGAGCTGGTTCCGCCAGGGCGAGCTGCTGCCCGGCCTCACCCGCACCGGCGCCCCCAGCGAGGACCCACGCACCCTGCACCTGGTCACCGCACCGGCGCTGCCGCCCGGGCTGGCCTTCCTCGACGCCCCCGACATCGACTCGGTGGTCGATGCCAACCGGGCCCTCGCCGGCCAACTCCTCGCCGCCGCCGACCTCTGGCTCTTCGTCACCACCGCCGCCCGGTACGCCGACGCCGTCCCCTGGGAGCTGCTGCGCACCGCCCAGGCCCGGGGCACGGTCATCGCCATGGTGCTCGACCGGGTGCCGCCAGAGGCGGGCGACGAGGTGGCCGCCCACCTCTCCGAGATGCTCGCCGACCAGGGCCTCGGCTCCGCGCCGCTGTTCGTCCTCCCGGAGACCTGGGTGGACGGGCAGGGCCTGCTCCCCGAGCAGGTCACCGCGCCGCTCGCCGACTGGTTCGCCCGGCTCGCCGCCGACGCCGACGCCCGGGACGCCGTCGTCCGGCAGACCCTCGACGGGGCGCTCGCGACACTCCACCCGACCGTCGAAGGCCTCGCCGAGGCCGCCGAGGAGCAGCTGGCCACCGCCGACGCACTCGACGAACGGGTCGCCGCCGCGTACCGGAACGCCCACCGCACGGTCGAGCAGGGGCTCTCCGACGGGCGGCTGCTGCGCGGCGAGGTGCTGGCTCGTTGGCAGGAGTTCGTGGGCACCGGAGAGCTCTTCCGCACGCTCGAGGCGCGCATCGGGCGCCTGCGGGACCGCATCGTCGCCGCGGTGACCGGCCGCCCCGCCCCCGCCGCCGAGCTACGCGTCGCGATCGAGTCCCAGCTGGTCACGCTGCTTCGCGGGGTCGCCTCGGAGGCGGCGGAGACCGCGCACACCGCGTGGCGGGCGCACCCCGCCGGGACGGCGCTGCTCGACCCGGAGCTCGCCCACCCGTCACCCGACCTGCCCGAGCGCGCCGAACGGCTGGTCCGCGAGTGGCAGCGCGGGGTCCTGGAGCTGGTGCGGGTTGAAGGGGGCGACAAGCGCTTCGTGGCCCGGACGGCCGCGTACGCGGTGAACGCCACCGGGCTCGCCGTCATGATCGCCGTGTTCGCGTCGACCGCCTTCATCCCCACCGGGCTGGAGGTCGCGACCGGGGCCGGCACGACCGTCGCCGGTCAGGCCGTGCTCCAGGCCATCTTCGGCGACCAGGCGGTGCGTACGCTGGCCAACAAGGCCCGGACGGACCTGCTGGCGCGGGTGCGGACGCTGCTGGACGAGGAGGCCGCGCGCTACCTCGGCCGGACGGCGGCCGCGCGGCCCGCCCCGGAGACCGCCGAGACGCTGCGCCGGGCCGCCGACCGGGTGGAGCTGGCCCGGCGCCGCAGCGGCCTCGCCGTCGACGCGCCGGCCGAGGAGGACGGGCCGCGGTGAGCAACATCGTCGGGCGGATGCGCGAGGCGTTCCGTGGTCAGCAGCGGGTGGACGCCAATGGCCTGGTCGCCCGGCTGGAGGCGGTCAGCCGGTTCCTCGCGCTCGTCGACGGCCACCTACCGGACAAGCAGCTCGTCGCCGCGCACACCCTGGTCGAGCGCGCCGGCACCCGGCTCGCGCTCTCCCGTGACCACACCGTGGTGGCCCTGGCCGGCGCCACCGGCAGCGGCAAGTCGAGCCTGTTCAACGCCCTCGCCCGGATGGAGCTGTCGCCCGTCGGGGTACGCCGTCCGACCACCGGCGTCACGCACGCCTGCGTCTGGGGACCGCTCGACGACGCCACCCGGCTGCTGGACTGGGTCGGCGTGCTGCCCCGGCACCGGTTCGTCCGGGAGAGCGTGCTCGACGGCGACGACGAGTCGACCCTGCACGGGCTCATCCTGCTCGACCTGCCCGACTTCGACTCGGTGCAGCGGTCCCACCAGCTCGAGGTCGACCGGCTGCTCGGCCTCGTCGACCTGGTGGTCTGGGTGGTCGACCCGCAGAAGTACGCCGATCGCGTGATCCACACGAGCTACCTGCGCGAGTTCCACCGGCACCGGGACGTCACCCTCGTCGTGCTCAACCAGGCCGACCGGCTGCCCCCGGCCGAGCTGCCCCGGGTCGTCGCCGACCTGCGTCGGCTGCTCGACGCGGACGGCCTGGACGGCGTACCGCTGCTGGCCACCGCCGCCGTCGACCCGGACGGCATCGCCGGGCTGCGGGAGGCGCTGGAGCGGACGGTCGCCGAGCGGCAGGCCGCGCTGCGGCGGCTGCGCGGCGACCTGGACGCGGTGGTGGCCGACCTGACCGAACTGGTCGACGCGGGCGAGCCGGCCGGGTTGAACGACTCCACGGTCGCCGGGCTGCACCGGGCCCTCGCCGGCGCCGCCGGGGTGCCCGCCGTCGCCGAGGCGGTGGAGGCGGCGTACCGGCACCGGGGCGCGGCGGCGACCGGCTGGCCGCTGGTCCGGGGCTGGCGGCGGCTGCGGCCCGATCCGCTGCGCCGGCTGCACCTGCCGGGCGCTCCCGGCGACGGCACGGACCCGGCGGAGAGTCTGGTCGCCGCGACCTCGGTGCCCGATCCGACCGCCGCGCAGCGCTCCGCGCTCGGGCTGGCCATCCGGTCGGTGGCCGACCGCGCCGGCGCGGGCCTGCCCGCGTCCTGGCCGGCGGCGGTGACCGCCGCCGCCCGCTCCCGGCTGGCCGACCTGCCCGACGCGCTGGACGGCGCGATCGCCCGCACCGACCTCGGGATGGGCAGCCGGCCGCTGTGGTGGCGATTCGTCGGGGGCCTCCAGTGGCTGGTCACGGCAGCGGCGGTGGTCGGGCTGGGCTGGCTGGCCCTGGGGTACGCGCTGCGCGCCCTCGGGCTGCCGGAGCTCGACGATCCGACCGTCGGCGTGGTGCCCCTGCCCACCGTGCTGCTGCTCGGCGGCCTGCTCGCCGGGCTGCTGGTGGCGGCGTTGACCCGGCCCGCGCTGCGGTGGGCGGCGCGGCGGGCACGGCGGCGGGCCGAGCAGCGGCTCACCGCCGCGGTGGCGGACGTCGGGGCGGCGTACGTGCTCGTGCCGGTGCGCGGCGTGCTGGCGTCGTACGCCGAGGCCCGCCGGACCCTGGCGGAGGCCGCCCGGCACTGACCGGGCGCGGCGGACGCCGGGCAGCTCCGCGCGACACGCCGAGCCCCGGTGGAGACACGCCGAGCCGCTGCCGAGAGACCCCAGGTCGCGGCCGGGAGATGCCGGGCCGGGGCCGCCCGAGCCGCACCCGCGGAGGTGCCCACACCGCTCCAGCCGACCTGGGAGCCCGTCGCGGCGTAGGGTCGGTGGATGGGAACTCCGCAGACCCCTTACGACGCGGTGCTGCACGCGGCCCGCGACGTGGCCAAGCTCGACAACGCCCTGGACGCCGAGATGCTCGGCGCGGCGTTGCTCGGCAGCGTGTACGCGGTCGCCGAGACCCGGCGCGACGACGCCGTCCGCGATTTCGTCGGCGACTTCCTCGCCGCCACCTCCCGCCGGCGCGCGGCGGCGGCGACCACCATCCGCTCGGTCTTCGCCGCCCTGGTGCCGGACGCGGCGGGAGCCGACCGGGTCCGCCCCGGCGCCGCCGCCCCCGCCTGGTCGGGTCAGCTCGGCCGGGTCCACCTGACCGGCTGCTGGTCGTACGGGGACGTGTACGGCGACCAGACCTCGTACCTGGCGACGTTCGCGTACGACGACCCGGCGGGCGGGCCGGAGCACGCGCTCGTCGCGCTCGTCGACCACAACATCGGGATCACCAAGGACGTCTTCGTGGGTGGCCCGCCCGCCCGCGTCCTCGACCAGATCCGCCGGATGTGCGCCGGTGACGAGCTGACCTGGTTCCGCGACGAGGAGCCGGCGCGCATGCACGCCGAGGTGACCCGGCACCTGGCCGTCACCGACGACCTGAGCGAGCTGCCCGGGGAGGGGTCGCTGGCCACCGACCGGGCGCTGGTCGGAGCTCGGCTGGCCCTGCTGCCGGTGGGCCGGCCGGCGCCGGTCCGGGTGGTGGAGCCGCTCACCGCCGCGGAGCGTACGGACCTCGTCCGGCGGTTCCTCGCCGCACCGGAGGCCACCCGGTTCGGGCTGGACGCCGTCGACGGGGCCCAGCTCGCCTCCCTGCACTTCTGCCTCGGCCTGCTGCTCGACCACGCGGCCACCTTCACCGACCCCGACCCGCTGCGGTGGAGTCCGACGGTGGCCGGGCTGTTCCTGCTGGACTGGGTTCACCGGCGGGCCGTGCTGGACATGGACGACGCGGCGCTGCTGCCCCGGGTGATGCGCGGCTGGGCCGCGTACGGCGCCCGCAAGAAGGGGCTGCCGGAGACCGCGGCGGCCCGGACGGACGCCGCGATCGAGGAGATGGTGCCGGAGTTCGCGCGCCTCTACACCACGGGTGAGCGGCGCAGCCCGGCGACCGCGGCGGTCGCCCAGTTGCTGGCCGACGGCGTCGACCCGGACGACCCGGCCGCGCTGGACGCCTGGATCGAGGCCAACCGCCACCACCTGACCGACGACGGCGCCTGAGCCTCGGCGCCCGACGTCCCACCCGGTCAGGCGTGGGCGGGTCGGTCAACGGTGGACGGGGTCACCCGAGGGTGCCGTACACCAGGCCCGCCACCAGGGCGCCGAACACCCCACCGGCGACCACCTGCGGCACGGTGTGATCCCGCAGCCGCACCCGGGACCAGCCGACCAGGGCCAGCAGCGGTGCGGCGACCAGCAACCGCGCCCCGAAGGTGAGCACCAGGACGACCACCGTGCCGGCCGCGACCGCCGAGTGGATCGACATCTTCCACCAGTGGCTGACCGCCACGGCGACCACCAGCCCGACCAGCCCGGCGGCGGCCAGGCCGAGCACCGGGCGCGGCGCACCGAGCACCGCGAGCAGGGCGAGGCCCGCGGCCACCGAGCCGAGCCCGAACAGCAGCGGGACGCGGCGCTGCTCGCGGACCCCGACGTGATGGTCGGTGAGCCGGCCGCGGCGGACCCCGCCGACGATGTACGCGAACGGGATGCCGCTGACGAACACGGTGGCGAGCAGCCCCCACGCCAGACCGTCGAGGCCGCCCCGGGCGCTGTGCCAGGCGACCGTGACGGTGAGGACCGAGACCAGGATCGCGGGCGCGGTCGCCTCGGTGACCATCCGCGCCAGCCTGACCCCTCGGGCCGGGCCGGGGCGGTCCGCTCCGGCCGGCGCCGTGCCGCTGCCGTCCCGTTGCCGGTCGGCACGTCGGCGGCCGGGGCTCACCGGCCCTCGGTGGTCGCCGTCGTCGCGGCCGGCGACCGCGACGGCCGCCCCGGTACGGGTACGGCCGGGGAGTCGGCAGCCGGCGTCGTGCCCACCGGGACCGGCGGCGGCACGCTGGTCGGCGCCGGGTCGGCGGGGGGCGGTGACGTACGGATGGGATCCGCCGGGGGACCATCCGTCGGGCTGGGGTCGGCCGGCCCCGCCGGCTCCGGCCGACCGGTGGGCACCGGTCCGGACGGCTCGCCCGTCGGCTCGGGCTCCGGGGGCTCACCGGTCGCGGTGGGCGCGTCCGGCTCGTCGCTGGGCGTGGGATCCGACGGCGGCCAGCTGTACGTCGGTTTCACCGACGGGGTCGGACCCTCGGTCGGTGTGGGGCTCCCCGTCGGATCGGGCGTCGGGCTCGGCATGGCGGTCGGCGTCGGGACCGGCGCCGGCGGGGACGGGGACGGCGTCGTACCCGGCGGGGATGGCGGCGTACCGGGCGGGGGTGGTGGCGCGGGAGCCGGTGCGGGGCCGTCCTGCGCCGGCCGGCCGGCGGCACGGGCCGGACGCCCCACCGGCCGCACGACGGAGCGCCAGGTCGGGGCGTTCGGGACGTCCACGGCGGGCGTCGGCGTGGGCGACGGCACGACGCCGGGCTGGCTGGTCGCCGGCAGCGGGATCACCACCGGACCCACGGACGGGGTGGGGATGAACGGGGTGCCGGCGTCGGGAAGGGCGGTGCTGCCGACGGTGGCCGAGCCGGTGCTGATCGCGGCGAGGATCGGCATGGAGGCGGTGCCGGCGAGCAGTGCCACGGTGAACAGGTAGCCCCGCGACGGGCCGCCGCCGGCGGGTGCCCGGTGGGCGCCGACGAGCCGGCGGTAGCCGGTACCCGAGCGGTGCCGGCCGTAGACCGGCGGCCGTGGAGCGTCACCTGGCTCGGACACCGCACATTCCTCCTCGTCGTCCCCTACAACGGCGGGCGACCGCGGCCGGCCCGGGAGCGGCGCGGCGATCCCGCGTTCCTCACCCTGGCGTAGTCACGCTCAGTCAGCCAACCCGTTACAGCGTGTCGACACGCCTATATGCCCGAACGGTGACAAACCATCACCGGAAAGTCGGTGCGTCGATGGAGCAGACACCCGGCAATCCGTGTAACGAAGCGGACCGGCGGTGAGGTGCGGGCCGGTCGGGCTGTGGGCCCGCTCACGTGTGATGCGAATATGGACCACGACGGCAACGCAGCCGGGGTCGCCGCGCACCCCCGCGGACGGCCCGGCTGGGCGCCGGCGCTCCCGAACCGGATCCACTCCCCTGGATCCGGCTCACGCCGCGCGGCAACCCCCACCGGGGCTAGGCGCGGTCGCCAGGAACCGGTCCGGCACCAGCCGGACAGGCGCAGGAGTTGCGCGTTGCCGGGTGACCCCCCGGTGCCGGCGCAGACACGACAGGGAGAGACGGATGGCAAAGGGCGACCCCGGGGTCACCAGAGGCGGACGACGGGCCGCACCCCGGTCCAGGAAGGGCGCGACCGGCGACCCCGAGCTTGTACAACTGCTCACCCCCGAGGGTGAGCGGATCGACAGCGTGACGGGGCCGGACGGCACCGAGTACCGCGTCGACTTCACCGACGAGGAGTACCGGGGCCTCTACCGGGACCTGGTGCTGGTGCGGAAGCTGGACGCCGAGGCGACCGCCCTGCAGCGGCAGGGCGAGCTGGGCATCTGGGCGAGCCTGCTCGGCCAGGAGGCGGCGCAGGTCGGGTCCGGCCGGGCGCTGCGCACGCAGGACATGGCCTTCCCGACCTACCGGGAGCACGGTGTCCTCTACTGCCGGGGCATCGACCCGATCATGCCGCTGGGCCTGTTCCGCGGCGTCGACCAGGGCGGCTGGGACCCGAACGAGTTCAAGTTCAACATGTACACGATCGTGATCGGGGCGCAGACCCTGCACGCGACCGGGTACGCCATGGGTGTCGCCATGGACGGCAAGACGGGCACCGACGACGGCGAGGCGGTGATCGCGTACTTCGGCGACGGCGCCACCAGCCAGGGTGACGTGAACGAGTCGTTCGTCTGGGCCGGCGTCTTCAACGCGCCGCTGGTCTTCTTCTGCCAGAACAACCAGTACGCCATCTCCGAGCCGCTGGAGCGGCAGACCCGCATCCCGCTCTACCAGCGGGCCGCCGGCTTCGGCTTCCCCGGGGTCCGGGTGGACGGCAACGACGTGCTCGCCACGTACGCGGTGACCCGGCAGGCGCTGGACAACGCCCGGCACGGGCAGGGTCCGAGCCTGATCGAGGCGTACACGTACCGGATGGGGGCGCACACCACCTCCGACGACCCGACCCGGTACCGGATCGCCAGCGAGGTCGAGGCCTGGCAGGCGAAGGACCCGATCGCCCGGATGAAGGCCTTCCTGGAGAAGCAGCAGATCGCCGACGCGGACTTCTTCGCCGACGTCGACGAGCAGGCCAAGCGCGAGTCGGTGCACCTGCGCGAGCGGGTACTCGCCATGCCGAACCCGGAGCCGACCACCCTGTTCGACCACGTCTACCCCAACGGGTCCCCGCTCCTCGACGAGCAGCGGGAGCAGTTCAGCAAGTACCTGGAGTCGTTCGAGGGGAGCGCGCACTGATGGCCACGGAGACGCTCACCCTCGGCAAGGCCCTCAACGTCGGCCTGCGCAAGGCCCTGGAGAACGACCCGAAGGTCGTCATCATGGGCGAGGACGTCGGCAAGCTCGGCGGCGTCTTCCGGATCACCGACGGGCTCCAGAAGGACTTCGGCGACCAGCGGGTGATCGACACGCCGCTCGCCGAGTCCGGCATCATCGGCACCGCGATCGGCCTGGCCATCCGCGGCTACCGGCCGGTCTGCGAGATCCAGTTCGACGGCTTCGTCTACCCGGCGTACGACCAGATCGTGTCGCAGGTGGCGAAGATGCACTACCGCTCGCGCGGCAAGCTGCGGATCCCGATGGTGATCCGCATCCCGTTCGGCGGCGGCATCGGCGCGGTCGAGCACCACTCGGAGTCGCCGGAGGCGTACTTCGCGCACACCGCCGGCCTCAAGGTCGTCTCCTGCTCCAACCCGCAGGACGCGTACGCGATGATCCAGCAGGCCATCGCCTCGGACGACCCGATCGTGTTCCTCGAGCCCAAGCGCCGCTACTGGGAGAAGGGCCCGGTCGAGGTCGACGCGCCGCTCGGCGACGCGTACCCGCTGCACGCCGCCCGGGTCGCCCGGCCCGGCACCGACGCCACCCTGCTCGCGTACGGGCCGATGGTGCGTACCTGCCTGGACGCGGCGACCGCCGCCGCCGAGGACGGCCGGGAGCTGGAGGTCATCGACCTGCGTACGCTCTCGCCGCTCGACCTCGGCGTGGTCTACGAGTCGGTGCGCCGCACCGGCCGCGCGGTGGTGGTGCACGAGGCGCCGTCCAACGTCGGCCTCGGCGCGGAGATCGCGGCCCGGATCACCGAGGAGTGCTTCTACTCCCTGGAGTCCCCGGTGCTGCGGGTGACCGGCTACGACACCCCCTACCCGGCCGCCCGGGTGGAGGAGGAGTACCTGCCCGACCTCGACCGGGTGCTCGACGCCGTCGACCGCACCTTCGGCTGGTGAGCGGCATGTCGCGGATCAAGGAGTTCAACCTTCCCGACCTGGGCGAGGGCCTGACCGAGGGCGAGATCCTCAGCTGGCTGGTCAAGGTCGGCGACACGATCGAGCTGAACCAGCCGATCGTCGAGGTCGAGACCGCCAAGGCGGCCGTCGAGATCCCGGCGAAGTGGGCCGGCAAGGTCCAGGCGATCTTCCACGGGGAGGGCACGACCGTCGAGGTCGGTACGCCGATCATCGCGATCGACACCGACCCGGGCGCCGGCCCGCTGGACACGCCGACCACCACCGGCGCGCCGGACGGGGACCTGCCCACCCCGTCGGCCGCGTCGCTCGCGGCGGTGGAGGTCGCGCCGGCCGAGGGCGCGGTCGAGCCGGGCCTGATCGGTGGCCCCGCTCCGGGTGGCCGGACGGCGGTGCTGGTGGGCTACGGCCCGCGTACGACCGCCGCGAAGCGCCGCCCGCGCAAGGGTGAGGTCCCGGCGCAGGCCCAGGCGGCGCCCGCGCCGGTCCAGCCTGCCCCGGAGCCGGTCCGGCCGGCCCCCGCGCCGGTGGCCGCGCCGCCGGCGGGCGGCCGCAACGGGCACGGCGGCGCCATCGCCGGTGGTCTCGTGCTGGCCAAGCCGCCGGTACGCAAGCTCGCCAAGGATCTCGGCGTCGACCTGTCGACCCTGACCGGCTCGGGCCCGCTCGGCTCGATCACCCGGGAGGACGTCCAGCGGGCGGCGAGCGGCACCCCGGCGGCCGAGCCGCTGGCGGCGGTCCCGACGGCGACGGCGGCGGCGAGCTTCGGCGCCGACCGCGAGCAGCGGATCCCGGTCAAGGGGGTCCGGAAGCTGACGGCGGAGAACACGTCCCGCTCGGCGTTCACCGCGCCGCACGTGACGGAGTTCCTGACCGTCGACGTGACCCGGGCGACGAAGGCCCTGGACCGGCTCCGCAGCCGGCGGGAGTGGCGGGACGTCCGCGTCTCGCCGCTGCTGCTGGTCGCCAAGGCCGTGCTGCTGGCGGTCAAGCGCCACCCGATGGTCAACTCGACCTGGGCCGGCGACGAGATCGTGGTCAAGGAGTACGTCAACCTGGGCATCGCGGCGGCCACCGAGCGCGGTCTGATCGTGCCGAACGTCAAGGACGCCGGTCGGCTCACCCTGCGGGAGCTGGCGGACGCGCTGACCGACCTGGTGCAGACGGCCAAGGCCGGGAAGACCTCCCCGGCGGACATGTCCGGCGGCACCCTGACCATCACCAACGTCGGTGTGTTCGGGGTGGACACGGGTACGCCGATCCTGCCCCCGGGCGAGTCGGCGATCCTGGCGTTCGGTGCGGTGCGCGAGATGCCGTGGGTACACAAGGGCAAGGTGCGCCCGCGCCAGGTCACGACGCTCGGCCTGTCGTTCGACCACCGGATCATCGACGGGGAGCTCGGGTCGAAGTTCCTCCGGGACGTCGGTGACTTCCTCGCCGATCCGGAGGCGGCGTTGCTCGCCTGGACCTGACCGGTCCGCCTCGGCTGAGCGATGGACGGCCGGTGTGCCACGGGTGAACGCCCGGCACACCGGCCGTTTCCGTTCGGCGACGGAACTTCGGCCCCGACCCCCGTCTGACCTTAGATTGTTAGGCAGGTGTCTCAGCTCACCTAACAATCGATGGAAATCTTGGGCTGGACGCGGTTAAATAGGAGTCACCAGGGGCCAACAACCGAATAGCCAGGATGGAGAGACCCATGAGCATGATCGAGCGAATCCGCAACCGCCGCGACGCCAACCGCCGCGCCCGCGCCATCGAGCGCGCGCTGCGCTCGGCCAACTCGCCCGCGGTACGCGACGAGATCCTCGCCATCGCCCAGCGTCACATGCACTGACGCTCCACGACGTTCCTCGCCTCCTCAGCCGACGGCCCGCCCGGGTTCACCCGGGCGGGCCGTCGGCGTTCACCCGGACCCACCGGTCGGCCGCCCCACACCGGCTGGCACCGGGATTCCCCCATCACCCCGGCGCCCGGTACGGTGGGATCCGGTCGTCGCCCGCCCGTCGGGCAGGTCGGTTCCGATAGAGGCCGATCGACACGGTCCGGCGACGCGGAGTGACGGCCAGTGCTCCCCGATGCCCCTTCAGGGGCACCGGATACGGTGCGGGGAGCCGGCACGGCCGGTACCCACCGGCGACGCCGGTCGCCGTGCCGCGCACGCGGCGCCGGCGGCCGACAGGTGATGGAGGAGGCGCACGCATGACGTCCGAGGGCACGCAGCACCCCGGCCAGCAGCCGGACGAGGCGTCGCCGGGCGCTGGTGGACCGACGCCGTACGGCGACCGGCCGGCGCAGCAGGACAACGGGTACGCCGTCGGCAACCCCGACCTCGGTTGGGCGCCCCCGCCGCCCACGCAGCCGAACCCGGCGGCGCCCGCCTGGCCGAACGAGGCACCGCCGACCCCCACCTGGGGTGCCGCCCAGGTACCGCAGCAGAGCGAAGCACCCGCCCCGGGCGCGTGGGCACCCGACGGCGGTGCTCCCCCGTGGCGCGCACAGACCGAACAGCCCGCCCCCGAGGCGCCGGCATGGGCCCAGGCCGAGCCGCCCGCGCCCGCCTGGGGGCAGCCCGGCCCGGCGGCCCGGGGCGCGGCCCAGGTGCCGCAGGCATGGCCCGCCCAGGAGTCCCCGGCCCACCCGACGCCCGGCCAGCCCGAGGCGGCCACCGGCTGGAGCAACGGGACCGCCCACCCCGACCCGGCCCGCTCCGGCGGCTGGCATCCCGGCACCCAGCCCGACCAGTCCTCCTCCGGCGGATGGGCGACCGGCACCGCCACCCAGGACGACCGGCCGCAGCAGCCCGAGTGGGGCGCACCGCAGGACGACGCCACCGGCGCGCAGCCGGAGCAGCCCGCCTGGGCGGCGGACGCGGCGGCGCCGGCCTGGGCACCCGCCGTGCGCGGCGCGGCGCAGGTGCCCGGCACGCCGCAGGCGTGGCCGGAGCCCGACCGCCCCGCCGAGGCGGCCCGGCAGTCCACGTCGGACCAGTCCGGCTGGCCGGCCCCGCAGCAGGACGCCGCGTCCTCCGGCGGATGGGCCACGGACATGCCGACGCCGGACGACCGGCGGCACCAGGACGACCCGGCCCGGTCCGGTGGCTGGGCCGCCGGCCACCAGGACGACCGGCCGCAGACCGACTGGGCGGCCTCCGGTGACCGGGACGCGCCGGGTGAGACGCGCCCGAGCGACACCTGGGCGGGTCACGACGAGCAGCCGCCGAGCGGCGGGTGGGCGGCGCGTGCCGCCGCGCCGACCGCCAACGACGGCGGCTGGCAGCCGGCCGAGCCGACCTCGACGCCCCCGGCGCGGGCCAGCGCCTCGGTGCCCGCGGAGGGCGCGCCGCAGCCCTGGGTGCCAGCGCAGCGGCCGGCCGTTCCGGAGGCCGAGCCGTGGGCGCCGGGCGAGGCGTGGGGCCGCTCCGAGCCGGCCGCGTCGCAGGACGCGCGGGAGCCGGAGCGGGCGGACGAGCCGCCGGCCTACCAGCCCGCTCCCGGGCCGGGGATCTCGCCGGCGAACGCGGTGCCGCTGCCCCCGCAGGAGCAGCGCGTACCAGGCGCCAGCCTGGCTGCCGCCCCGCCGGCCGACTTCGCGCCTCCGGCGCCGTTCGCCGCGGAGCAGCCCGGCCGGGACGCCGGGGCCCCGGGTTACGAGGGTGGGCAGCAGGACTGGGCTGCCGCCGCCCGGCAGGACGAGCCGGCAGCCGCCCCGGTGGTGCCCGCTCCGCGTACGTCTCCGGAGTCCGCGGGCCGTGCCTCGGTCGCGGTGCCGTCCGGCGGCGCCTCCGGCGCCGTGTCGGGAAGCGCCTCGGTGCCGCTGGCCAGCCGTGTCATGCCCCCGACCGACCAGGCCCTGCGTCCGACGACGCCCGCGCCGCAGCCCCGCGTGTACGGCCGTCCGGCCCGCCCCGAGTCCACCGAGGACGTGGAGCCGGTGAACGGCCACCAGGCTGACCAGGCTCCGCACCGGTTCGGACCGGAGGCCCGGCCCGACCACGGCCCGGACAACGGCTTCGCCCCCGACAACTCCTTCGGCGCGGACAACGGCTTCGGTGCGGACAACGGCTTCGGCCGTGGCGCCGACGACCGGGACCGGCCCGCCGGGCCGGCCGCCTTCGCGGGCGCCGCACCCGTCGTCCCGGCCTCGCCGGCACCGCCGCCCCCGTTCCCGCCGGGCATGCCGACCTTCGCCGACGCGCCGGCCCACGACCGGCCGATGAACGGCGTCCGGCCCCACGGTGGCGCGGACCGGCCCGCGGACCAGTTCGGTACCCCGGCCGCCGGTGCCGCCGCCGTCAACGGCTCCGGCTTCCCGCCCCCGCCTGAGCCGGCCTTCTCGCCCGCGTTCCCCCCGGCGCCCCAGCAGACCGTGCCGTCGTGGGACCAGGGAGGGCCGACCGGCTCCGAGGCGGACCAGAGCCGCTTCGACTCGTTCAAGCCGATCGCCGAGCCGGCCGCCGACGCGCCCGCGCCGAAGGTCCGCAACGGACGGGTGCTGGCCGCCGTGCTGGTCGCCGCCGTGCTGATCCTGGCCGTCCCGCTGGGCCTGCTCGCGCTGCTCGGGAAGATCGGCGGTGACGAGGCCCCGGCCTTCGACCCGCCGGTGGGCAGTTGCGTCAAGCAGGCCGGCAGTGGCGCGAGCGCCGTCGACTGCGGGGAGGCGGGTGCGTTCACCGTCGTGTCGAAGGTGGACGCCCCGGCGAAGTGCGCCGACCCGGCGCAGCCGCACGTGGTGCTTCCGGGCGAGGGCACGAACCGGGTGCTCTGCCTCAAGCCGGCAGCCTGACCCGACGCGACGAACGGCGGGGCCACGGTCGATCCGTGGCCCCGCCGCCGCCTTTCGGCAGTGGTCGGCGCTCGCCGGGATGACGCCCGCCATGGAGATCGTCCGCCCCCTCGGGCCGGTCCGCAGCCGGTGGTCAGGCACGATGGGGTCATGAGCGCACGAGTACGAGCCCCCGAGCTGCGCGGCCGGGGCTGGCTGAACACCGGCGGGCGGGACCTGACCCTGTCCGATCTGCGGGGCAAGATCGTGATCGCGGACTTCTGGACGTTCTGCTGTATCAACTGCCTGCACGTGCTCGACGAGTTGCGCCCGCTGGAGCAGAAGTACGGCGACGTGCTCGTCGTCATCGGCGTGCACTCGCCCAAGTTCGAGCACGAGAAGGACGCGGACGCCCTGGCCGCCGCCGTCGAGCGGTACGGGGTGCACCATCCGGTGCTCGACGACCCCGAGCTCGACATGTGGCAGCAGTACGCCGCCCGCGCCTGGCCGACCCTGGCGGTGATCGACCCCGAGGGCTACGTGGTCGCCACGATGGCCGGTGAGGGCCACGCCGAGGGGCTGTCCCGGCTGATCGACGACCTGATCGCCACCCACGAGGCGAAGGGCACGCTGCACCGGGGCGAGGGCCCGTACGTGCCGCCCGCCGAGCCGGAGACCACGCTGCGCTTCCCCGGCAAGGCCGTCGTACTCGACGACGGGAACCTGCTGGTGTCGGACTCGGCCCGGCACTCGCTCGCGGAGCTGGCGCCCGACGGCGAGACGCTGGTCCGCCGGATCGGCACCGGTGAGCGCGGCCGGGCCGACGGCCCGGCCGAAGCGGCCACGTTCTCCGAGCCGCAGGGTCTCTGCCTGCTGCCCACGCACGTCGCCGAGGTCGCCGGCTACGACCTGGTGGTCGCCGACACGGTCAACCACCTGCTGCGCGGCGTGCGCCTGGCCACCGGCGAGGTGGTCACCGTCGCCGGCACCGGTCGGCAGTGGCGCTCCACGGTCGACGACCACGCGCATGACGCCCGCTCCGTGGACCTCTCCTCCCCCTGGGACCTGGCCTGGTACGACGACAAGGTCGTGATCGCGATGGCCGGCATCCACCAGCTCTGGTGGTTCGACCCGGTGAAGCGCACCGCCGGCATGTACGCGGGCACCACGGTCGAGGCGCTGAAGGACGGCCCGCTGGCCGAGGCGTGGATGGCCCAGCCCTCCGGCCTGTCGGTGTCGGCCGACGGCTCGCGGCTGTGGGTGGCCGACAGCGAGACCAGCGCCATCCGGTACGTCGAGAACGGGGTCCTGGGCACGGCCGTCGGCCAGGGGCTCTTCGACTTCGGGCACGTCGACGGGCCGGCGGCGGAGGCGCTGCTCCAGCACCCGCTGGGGGTGTGCGCGCTGCCGGACGGCTCGGTGTTGATCGCCGACACGTACAACGGCGCGGTCCGCCGCTACGACCCGGAGACCGACGCGGTCGGCACGGTCGCCGACGGGCTCACCGAGCCGAGCGACCTGGTGGTCACGCCGGACGGCGGCGTGCTGGTCGTGGAGTCGGCCGCCCACCGGCTGACCCGGCTCGCGCCGGGCGCGCTCACCGCCGCGGGGGCCAGCACCGTTGACGGACCGCGGCACCGCGCCGAGCGGAAGCCGACCGACCTGGCGGCCGGCGAGGTCACCCTGGACGTCATCTTCACGCCGGCACCGGGGCAGAAGCTCGACGAGACGTACGGGCCGTCGACCCGGCTGGTGGTCTCGGCCTCGCCGCCGGAACTGCTGCTGGACGGCGCGGGCACGGGCACCGACCTGTCCCGGCGGCTCGTGGTCAACGAGGCGGTGGCCGAGGGCGTGCTCCAGGTGACCGCCCAGGCCGCCACCTGTGACGCCGACGTCGAGCACGCCGCCTGCCACCTGACCCGGCAGGACTGGGGCGTTCCGGTCCGGGTGGTCGACGGCGCCGTCACCCGCCTCCCGCTGGTGCTGCGCGGCCTGGACGCCTGAGCCCCGTTAACAAGGGCCCCTTCTACAACGCGAGGCGTTGTAGAAGGGGCCCTTCCTTTCACGTGAACGGGGTGAGCGGAACCCCCGCGTCGACGAGGGCGGCGCGGACCAGTTCGGCGCAGCGCACCGAGCCCGGTGTGTCGCCGTGCAGGCAGATCGACTCGACCGGGCAGGGAATCACCGTGCCGTCCACCGCGACCACGCTCCGCTCGGTGGCCATCCGGACCGCCCGCTGCGCCATCTGCTCCGGGTCGGTGACGAGGGCGTTCGGGGTGCCCCGGGGCACGAGCTGCCCGTTCGGCAGGTAGCCCCGGTCGGCGAAGCCCTCGGCGACCACCCGCAGCCCGGCACCGGTGGCCAGCTGGGCGAGCACCGAGCCGGACGGGCAGAGCAGCGGCAGCTGGTCGTCGTACTCGCCGACCGCGGCGACCAGCGCCGCCGCCTGCGACTCGGCACAGGCCGCGGCGTGGTAGAGGGCGCCGTGCGGCTTGAGGTAGCGCACCCGGGTGCCGACGATCCGGCAGAACGCGTCCAGGGCACCGAGCTGGTAGAGGATCTCGTCCCGCAGCTCGACGAAGTCGTAGGCGATGTGCCGCCGCCCGAAGCCGGCGAGGTCCCGGTAGCCGACCTGCGCGCCAACCGCGACCCCGCGCTCGGCCGCGCCGGCGCACACCCGGCGCATCGTGGGGGCGTCCCCGGCGTGGAAGCCGCAGGCGACGTTGGCGGAGGTGACCAGGTCCAGCAGCGCCGCGTCGTCGCCGAGCCGCCAGATGCCGAAGCCCTCACCGAGGTCAGCGTTGAGGTCCATGGAACGTCACCGTAGTCCCTGGCCGGGCCTGCGCGAGCGGGGTCACGTCGGCCACCACCCCGATGACCGGGTATCCGCCGGTCGTCGGGTGGTCGGCGAGGAACACCAGTGGCTGGCCGTCCGCCGGCACCTGCACCGCGCCGAGCACCAGGCCCTCGCTGGGCAGTTCCCCGGCCACCGCGCGGGGCAGGGCAGCGCCGGTCAGTCGCGCGCCGACCCGGTTGCTCACCGGCGAGACGGTGTACGCGGTGCCGAACAGCCGGTCGAGCGCGAGCGGCGTGAACCAGTTGTCGCGCGGGCCGAGGCGCAGCGTCAACCGCAGCTCGGCCGAGGGGGGCGCGGGGACGGTGACGTCCACCGGGGCGGGCGGGCCGGCCGGCGTACCGAGGGGGAGCCGGTCGCCGTCCCGCAGCGGGGGCGGGCCCAGCCCGGAGAGCGTGTCCGTGGCGCGGCTGCCGAGCACCGGCTCGACGCCGATCCCGCCCGCGACGGCCAGCCACGACCGCACGCCGGTGCGGGGTGGACCGACCCGGACGACCCCGCCGGCCGGTACGGCGAGCGGCCGTCCGACGTCACCGGGGCGGGCGCCGACCCGCACGTCGGTGTCCGCCCCCGTCACCGCCACGGTGGTGGCGCGGGTGAACCGCAGCGCGCACCCGGTCAGGGTGATCTCCAGGCCGGCGGTGGGCTCGGGGTTGCCGACCAGGCGGTTGGCCAGCCGGAGGGCGGCCGGGTCGAGGGCGCCGGAGCGCGGCACGCCGAGGTGCGCCCAGCCGGGCCGGCCGAGGTCCTGCACGGTGGTGAGGGCACCGGCCCGCAGCACTTCGACGGTGCCGGCGGGCCCGCCGGTCGGGGCGGTCACGCGGGCACCAGCCGGACGCGGGTGCCGGGGCCGAGCCGGGCCGGCGGCTCGGCGTGCACGTCGAACAGGGGCAGGTCGGTGCGCCCGACGAGCAGCCAGCCGCCGGGTGATGCGCTCGGGTAGATCCCGGCGTACGGGCCGGCCAGGGCGACCGAGCCGGCGGGCACCCGGGGGCGGGGACTCGGCAGCCGGGGCACGGCCAGCGCGGCGGGGAGGCCGGTGAGGTACGCGAACCCGGGGGCGAAGCCGCAGAAGGCCACCCGGAACTCCGTGGTGGTGAGTCGCCGTACGACGGCCGGCACGTCGACCCGCCAGTGGCCGGCGACGGTGGGCAGATCCTCCCCGTCGTACGTCACGGGCACGTCGACCGCGGCGGTGGCGGTGGCGGTGGCGGCCGGTGCCGGGGTCCACCCGGCGACGAGCGCGGCGGTGCGCTCCGGGTCGCGTACGCCGTCGAGCAGCACGGTGGTCGCGGCCGGGACGATCTCGACGGCGTGCAGCTCACCGCGCTCCCGGCGGCGCCACAGCTCGGCCCGCCACGCCTCCACCCGCGCCGCGACGGCTCCACCCGGGCCGGTCATGTCGTCCCCGGCAGCCGGGTCGGTCCCGCCGGCGCAGTCGAGCAGCAGGGCGTGGGCCCCGACCGGTCGGATCCGCATCCCGCCATCCTTCCGGACGGCACCGCGTCGCCGTTTCCCCGGCACGCGTTCATCGGCCGTGACCGGGCGCACTACTTACAAGTAACCTACGGTGTCGTAACCTGTTGGCGTGACCACCTCCGCACCGCTTCGCCTCAAGCCGGTCGACATCGGCAAGCCGCGGATGCGCGGCTGGCTCCACACGTACGCGTTCTTCGTCGCACTCGTCTGCGGCATCGTGCTCTGCTCCGTCGCGGCCGCCCGGCCCGGCTGGTCGCCGCTGGTCAGCTGCCTCGTCTACAGCCTCACGGTCTGCGGCCTCTTCGGCACCAGCGCCCTCTACCACCGTCGGGTGTGGTCCGAGCGGGGCTACCAGATCATGCGCCGGATGGACCACTCGATGATCTTCGTGTTCATCGCCGGGACGTACACGCCCTTCTGCGTCCTCCTGCTGGAGCCGCGGCCCGCGACGGTGATGCTCTCGCTGGTGTGGGGTGGGGCTCTCGGCGGTGTCGCGCTCAAGCTCGTCTGGCCGCACGCCCCACGCTGGGTCTCGGCGCCGCTCTACCTCGCGCTCGGCTGGGTCTCGGTGGCGATGCTGCCGGACATCCTCCGAGTCGGTGGCGTGACCGCCCTGGTCCTGCTGATCGTCGGTGGCGCCATCTACAGCGTCGGTGCCGTCTTCTACGCGCTGCGGCGGCCCAACCCCTGGCCGACGGTCTTCGGCCACCACGAGTTCTTCCACGCCTGCACGCTGGTGGCCGCGATCTGTCACCACATCGCGATCTACTTCGCCCTCTTCGTCTGACGCGAAGGAAGGGCCCCTCCTTAACGCCTCCGGTAGAGGAAGGGGCCCTTCTTAACAGCCGTCAGACCGTCGGGCCCGGCCGGCGCACCTCGCGGTACTCCTGCACGACCCGGTCCTGCGCCGGCACGACGGGGTCGGCCACGACGCGCTCCTCGCGGACCGGCCGGGCGACCACCGTGCGGCGGCGGGAGTTCCAGAAGTAGAGGGTGACCAGCAGGCCCGCCACACCGGCGAGCATCAGCACCCAGCCGACCACGGCCAGGTCGAGCCACCCCAGGTTCGCCTCGACGGCGAACGCGAAGATCGCGCCCAGCGCGATCAGGAAGATACTGCCACCAATGCCCATGTCGTCGCCTCCTCGGCTGTCACCTGGCGTTCCGGTCGCCGCGGCCATCGGTGAGGTTGCGGCAGCCATCGACTTACCCAGGCGGTGAGATCGCCAATCGGGCAAGCTTGGGGACATGACGGACCCGTACGCCCAGGCCCGCACGCTGGTGCTGCTCCGGCACTCGAAGGCGGAGCCGCCCGACGACGGACCGGACGTGGAGCGTCCGCTGGCGGCGCGGGGGCGGGCGGACGCGGCGGCGGCCGGCGCGTGGCTCGCCAAGCACGCGCTCCTGCCCGACGTGGTGATCTGCTCGGCGGCGCGGCGCACCCGCGAGACCTGGCACGCTGTGGCGTTGGGCATGACCGGGACGCCGCCCGAGGGCGGGTCCGCCGGGCCGGCGCCCGCCGTCCACTATGCGGCGGACGCGTACGAGGCGCACCCGGAGGACCTGCTGGCGTTGGTGCGGCGAGTGGATCCGAATGCCCGAACGGTGCTGCTCGTTGCCCACAATCCCGGCATCTCGCTTCTGTCGGCGCTGCTCGACCCGGATCGGGCGGACCAGGACGGGCTACGCACCAGCGACATCGCGGTGCATCGGACGGCGGCCGAGTGGGCGGAGCTGGGCCGGGCGGGAAGCGTCATCACCGCGCGGCACACGGCACGGGGTTGACGAACCACGCCGGAGCCGCGCACCGGTCGGTGCGCGGCTCGGGGCGTGTGTCGTCGCGGGGTCAGGACGGCGGCGCGGTGGGCGGCGGCGGGTCGGGAGGCGGCGGCATCATCGCGGTGGGGTGCGACAGCCGGTTCTCCTCCACGATCAGCGTTCGTGCCCGCTTGCGACGGTCCTGCCAGAACCAGAGCGTGGTGAGCAGGACGGCGAGCCCGGCCAGGATGAACACCCAGCCGACCGCGCGTAGGTCGAGCCACCAGACGTTGGCCCGGATGGCGAAGGTGAGGATCGCTCCGACGGCGATCAGGAAGATGCCGCTACCAATGCCCATGTGCGCTGCACTCCCCCGTGCGGTGGCTCTGGGCGTTCTCTGCCGTGGTCCGCGGTGGATACCCGTCGTGAGCTGCGGCTACCCGCACAACACCCGAAATCATGGGCCGCCGTCGGCCCGGACGACCATCGCCCTTCGGCCCCTTTGCTCTGCTTCAACCCACGCACAGGTTCCGGCACCGGAGCGTTGCGTCCGTTGAAGCAGAGCAAAGGGAGGTAGCAGCCCCGCCCGAGCTCGGCGTCCGCGGGACCACCGACGGGGTCGTGGCCCCGGGCCGCGCTGAGGGAACGAAACACGACGGCCGGCGGGTCGACACCCGCCGGCCGTCGTGACCAGCTCACTCCCGGATCAGGCCCGGGCTCACCACACCGCTGAGCGGTACGGCGTACTTAGAACGCCTCCTCCGGGAGGTCCATGACGTCCAGGTCGGCGTTCTCGATGATCCGCCGGTCCGCGCCGATGCGCGGCAGCACCTCGCGGGCGAAGAACCGGGCAGCGGCCACCTTGCCGGTGTAGAACGCCTTGTCGGACGCGGACACCTCGCCGGCGAGCCCCTTCAGGGCGACGTCGGCCTGCTTCTGGAGCAGCCAGCCCACGACCAGGTCACCCACCGCCAGCAGGAACCGGCGGCTGCTGAGGCCGACCTTGTACAGGGCGCGGGTGTCCCCGCCCTGCGCCTCGCCCAGCCAGCCGGTCATCACGCCCAGGATGGTCTGGATCTCGGCGAGCGCCTTGCCCAGCGCCTGCCGCTCCTCCTTGAGCTGGCCGTTGCCGCCCTCGGTGGCGATGAACTCCTGGATCTCGCCGGCGACCGCCATCAGCGCCTTGCCGTTGTCCCGGACGATCTTCCGGAAGAGCAGGTCGAGGCTCTGGATCGCGGTGGTGCCCTCGTACAGGGTGTCGATCTTGGCGTCCCGGACGTACTGCTCCAGCGGGTAGTCCTGAAGGAAGCCGGAACCGCCGAAGGTCTGGAGCGACTCGTGGCCGAGCAGCTCGTACGCCCGCTCCGAGCCGACGCCCTTCACCAGCGGCAGCAGCAGGTCGTTGACCCGCTTGGCCAGCTTGGTGGCCTTCTCGTCGCCGGCCGTCTCCGCGATGGCGACCTTGTCCTGCCAGGTGGCCGTGTAGCAGACCAGCGCGCGCAGACCCTCGGCGTACGACTTCTGCAGCAGCAGCGAGCGGCGCACGTCCGGGTGGTGGGTGATGGTCACCCGCGGCGCGGTCTTGTCGGCCATCTGGGTCAGGTCGGCGCCCTGCACCCGGTTCTTGGCGTACTCGAGTGCGTTCAGGTAACCGGTGGAGAGCGTGGCGATCGCCTTCGTGCCGACCATCATCCGGGCATACTCGATGATCATGAACATCTGCCGGATGCCGTCGTGCTTCTCGCCCAGCAGCCAGCCCTTGGCCGGAACGCCGTGCTCGCCGAAGGTCACCTCGCAGGTGTTCGAGACCTTCAGGCCCATCTTGTGCTCGACGTTGGTGGCGAAGACGCCGTTGCGCTCGCCCAGCTCGCCGGTCTCCTCGTCGAAGTGGTACTTCGGGACGACGAAGAGCGAGAGCCCCTTGGTGCCCGGGCCGCCCACGCCCTCGACGCCGACCGGGCGGGCCAGCACGTAGTGGACGATGTTGTCGGAGAGGTCGTGCTCACCCGAGGTGATGAAGCGCTTGACACCCTCGATGTGCCAGGAGCCGTCCGGCTGCTGGATGGCGCGGGTGCGGCCGGCGCCGACGTCCGAGCCGGCGTCCGGCTCGGTCAGCACCATCGTCGAGCCCCACTGCTTGTCGATGAAGAGCTTGGCCCACTTCTTCTGCTGCTCGGTGCCCTCGACGTGCAGGACGTGGGCGAAGGACGGGCCGGACGCGTACATCCAGATCGGGGCGTTGGCGCCGAGCACCAACTCGGCGAGGGACCACCAGAGCGCGCGCGGGGCGTTGGAACCGTCCAGCACCTCGGGCAGGTCCAGCCGCCAGAACTCGGAGTCCATGAAGGCCTTGTACGACTTCTTGAACGACTCGGGCAGCGGCGCGGTGTGCGTCGCCGGGTCGAACACCGGCGGGTTCCGGTCGCTGTCCGTGTAGCTGGCCGCGAGGTCCTCGCGGGCCAGGCGGTCGACCTCGGAGAGGAAGCTGCGGGCGGTGTCGACGTCCAGCTCCGTGTACGGCGCCTGGCCGAACGTCCGGTCCGCCCCGAAGACCTCGAACAGGTTGAACTCGAGGTCCCGAAGGTTGCTCTTGTAGTGGGTCATGCTCGCTGGCCCCGCTTCCGGACAGGTGTGTTACCGATCAGTAACCCCGACTGTATTACTCGCGGGTAGGCAGCGACAAGCCGATCGACGAAGTGACGACCATTACACACCTTCCGTTCAGGTGCGCCGGCGCGGACCGCAACGGGGTGGAAACGCCACGGCAACTCAGCCCTCGGCCGCGCCGACCTCCCAGCTCGGCACGGCAGCGGTCACCCCGCTGCGGGCGCCCGTGTACTCCATCAGCACCAGCGCGATGTCGTCGTCGAGCCGGCCGTGGACCCACTCCACCAACGCCGTCTCCAGGGACGCAAGCCCGTCGGCGACCGTCCCGTGACCGAGGAGCCGCCAGGCCCGGTCGGCGGTCGGGAAGAACTCCCCGTCCCTCCTGGCCTCGCCCAGCCCGTCGGTGAACAGCAACAGCCGGTCACCCGGTTCCAGCCGCTCGACCCGCGGCCGGACCACCGGCATGAACCCCAGCGGCGGCGCCGGGGCCGGCGGTTCGAGGGGAATGACCGCGCCGTGGCGCAGCAGCAGCGGCGGCGGGTGCCCGCAGTTGACGATCGTCAGCGTGCCGCCCCGCTCCTCGACCAGGGCGGCGGTGACGAAGTCCTCGTCGCCCACGCTGCGGGCCACCGCCCGGTCCAGGTCGGCGACGACGGCCCGCAGGTCGGCCCGCTCGTACGCCACGTGCCGGTACGACCCCAGGACGATGCTCGCCAGTCGGACCGCGTCCAGGCCCTTGCCCCGGACGTCGCCGATGATCATGCGTACGCCGTACGGGGTGTCGAGCGCCTCGTACAGGTCCCCGCCGATCTCCGCGGTGGCGGTGGACGAGATGTAGCGGGCGGCGACCGCGAGGGACCCCACCTGCGGGCCGAGCGGACGGAGCACCGCCTGCTGGGCCACCGCGGCGAGCTTCGACAGCTCCGCGATCTGCTCGGCCTGTCGCTGCCGCACCGACGCCGTGGCCGCGGCGAGCGCCGTGCCCAGGGCGATCCCCGCGACCGCGACGGCGGTGGAGAGCGAGACGGTCTGCTCGCCCAGCGCGAAACTCGCGCCGAGGACACTTGCGGCCCCGCCCACGCCCAGCACGACCCGCCACGAGGCCAGGGCCGCGGCCAGGAAGGGCGCGGCGACCATGAGGGCGATGTAGTTCGCACCCCGGCCGTCCGCCAACTCCACGGCGGACACGAGCGCGAGCAGGCCGAGGGCCGCGCCGAGGCCGGCGCGGGATCCGGGGCTCAGTGGGCCGCGGCCCGACTGGAAGGCGTGCGTGCGTACGAGGGACAGCATGCCTGATCGACGTGAAACGGTGAATGAACCTGGCCCGACGTCCGAGGTGGATCTGGCCGGGCGGTCCCCGCCACCGGCCCGATCGCCGTGCCGCACCCGCTCAGCCCAGCACCTCGTACCGGACCTCGACGTGGCCCGCGTCCAGGGAGGCGATCGCCGCGAACGCCGCGCGGGACAGGTCCAGGCACCGGCCCTCGATGAACGGGCCGCGGTCGTTGATCCGGACAGTCACCGACCTGCCGGTCGCCGGGTTGGTGACCCGCACCTTCGTGTCGAACGGCAGGGTCTTGTGCGCGGCGGTCATCGCCGACGGGTCGAACGTCTCGCCGTTGGCCGTGAGCTGCCCCTCCGAGTAGAAGGAGGCGCCGCAGGAGCCGGTGTCCACGACCGGACGGGCGGTGCTGGTCTTCTTCGTGGCGGTCGGCTTCGGCGTGGCGGTGCGCGGCTTGCTCCGCGACGGGGCCTGCGCCGAACGGGTGACCTTCGGGCTCGCGGTCGGGCTCGGGGAGGCGCTGGTGCTCGGCGACGCGGACGGCGAGCCGGGGTCGGCGCTGGTCGCCACGCCGGTGGGCGCCAGGTCGACGGCGGCCGGACGCTCGGTCTCCGCGCCGGCGGTCAACTGCACGGCGCCGACGGTGCCTCCGACCGCGAGGAGCACACCGAGCGCGGCGGTGGCCGCGATGCCGGTCGGGGAGGAGAACCTCCGGGGACGCGAGTGCCTGCCAGCCACCAGCCCGGTCCTTTCGCCATCGGAACAAACCGGGTCGGACCGTAACGAGAGAAGCACTTCCGAAGTCAACGTGATCATGAAGGTATGGTCGGAATTGCGGTGGAACGTGTAGCCGATCATCCGACCCCGACTGGACCGCTCAGCCAACCCGTGAGCTGCGGAAACAACGCCGAGGCGGAGGCCGGCGGGTCCCGGCGGCGGCTGGCGGACCGAGGTGTTCCTTCCGGCCCGCCAGCCGGCTGTGATCAGTCGAGGTGCATCGGCTCCGGGACCGCCGGCGCGGGTCGGGTGCGCTCCATCGGCGCCGTCGTGGCCCTGACCGCCGGGCCGGGCTCCAGCATCCGGTCGAAGACGTTGCGGAAGAGGGTCGACATCGCCGGATCGCTGTCGAGCGCCGCAACGAAGGAGATCGAGGATGCGCTGAAGACCAACGCGCCGTTCGGCTTCTCGATGAACACCATGGCCGCGCCGCCGCCCGGGTTCTGCCCACGGGCGATCACCTGGCTCTCGGTCGCCTCGCCGGCCAGGCCGACCATCGCGTCGGTCTCCCAGCCGCTCGCCGCGCCGTTGTAGCCGTCGCGACCGAAGGTGCTCCCCACCTTCAGGCCCGTGCCGGCGAGGAGTTCGTGGTCGCGCACGACCTTGTATGAGGCGTACGTGCTGTGGTTCGAGTAGTTGACACCGACCAGCTGGGAGGCGGGCAGTCCCAGCGCCGTGTAGACGTCGCGCAGCCCGTCCGACTTGCGATATGTCACCACAGTGCGGCTGGCGTCGACCTGCACCCGCTCGTACAGGCCGTTGCCGCCGGCATAGACGATCCGGCCACCGCCGGCCTGGTAGTTGACCAGGTTCTGGCGCATCGCGTCGGACCAGTACTCCGGGTGGCTGGCCAGCACGAGGACCCGGTACTGCGTCAGCCACGCTCCGGAAGCGTGCAGGTCCATGTCCTCGTAGCAGTCGTACTCGAGGCTCTGCCGGGTCAACCAGCGCAGCAGCATCAGGTCCGAGAAGAGCGTGTGGTCGCGCATCGCCGGGTCGTCGACGTTCCACTCCGACGACGGCCGGCGGGTGGTGAACGGACGGCGACCGGCCAGGTCCTTGCAGTACTGGCTGTGTCCGCCCCAGGTGTTGTACGCGTTGTAGGTGAAGGTGGGCAGCAGGACCGCGATCGGGTTGGTCACCTGAGCCGGGCGGACGACGAACGGCACGTACCGGCGGAGCCGGTGCGGCCCCTCAAGGCGGGCCGCGTAGAGACCCGGCTTCCAGGTGCCGGGAATCTGCTGGGTGATCCGGTCCGCCCAGCCGCAACCCGCTTTGACGAACCCGGGTGGAAGCTGCTGGATGCCTCCGGCGACCGGGATCGGGCCCGTCATGACCGTCGGTTCGCCGGTGTTCGGCGCCAGGCGGACCAGAGACGCGGTGAGCGACGTAAAGCCCGTCGACACCGCCACCCGGACCGTCTCCCCCTGCTTGACGCTCGGGGTGTTGGGGTAGCCCTGGAGCGCGGCCTGGCTCTGCATGGTCCAGCCGCGCCCCACCTTCGACGCCACTCCCTTGTTGGCCCAGACCACCCGGTTGTCCGGACCAACGGACCGGTAGTTCAACACGCGGTACTGGAGAAGGGTGCCGGTCTGGGTGCCGGTAGGCGGGTTCGGGGGAACGGCGTACAGGATGCCCTGGCCGGCGAACCACAGACCGTCGTTGTAGGCCATGTCGCGGAACCCGCTACCGAACTGGAAACCGGAACCGGTCGCCCACCGCGGGCCGCCCAGGTGGCGGTACCAGTGGAGGTTGCCGTAGCGGTAGGCGTAGATGACGTTGAATTCGTCCGCCTGGAGTACGCCGCCCTGGAAACCGCTGCCGAGGTACTGCCCCGCGGCTGCCCATCTCCGCAGCGCCGGGACGTAGTGGTGCCAGTACAGCCGGCCCTTGTTGTCCTGGCCGTAGATACTGCCGTTGAAGCCGGCCAACCGTGGGTAGCGGTCGAAGCCCCGGCCGACCTCGCCCTCCTCGATCCACGATCCGGCACCGGAGAGCGAGTCGGTGAGCGCATACCGGTGGAGGTGGACCGTCCCGTCGGCCCGTACGCCGTACAGGGACCCATTGGTGCCACCGAACACCGCCCGGTACTCGTGCCAGCCCGAGCCGATCCGCCGGCCGGAGCCGCTTGCCCAGGTCGCCGTCCCGGTCTGCCACCCCAGGTGCCGGTACCACAGCAGGCCGCCGTCGGCCTGGATGGCGTAGATGACACCGTTGCCGCCGCCGACCAGCCGGATGAACCGCTGCTGGGGGTCGATCGTGACCGCCTGGGCCTGCTGGGCCGACGCGGTGCCGGGATCCACCATGAGCATCGGTGGCACGGCGGCCGCGATGACCGCCCCGTTGCGGAGCACCCGGCGTCGCGAGACTCCGTCCGGATTCAGCTCGTCAGACATGACTGTCCCCCTCAGTCGCTCGGATCGTGGAGGACCCTAGAGTGAGGCGGGCTCGCGTACCGACCCGTGGAGCAGGACTGGGCGCGGAATCAGCCGTCGCACGGCAAGGTTCAATCCGAACGAACTCTCCTGATCGGTCGATCAGCCGATGCCGGATCTCCCGGGCGGACCGTCCGGCCTCCGGCAGGATGGTGAGGTGGCTACCGACCTGCGCGACCGCCTCATCGCCCGCTGTCGCTGGATCGACCCCGGGCCGGGCTCCACGCACCTGGTCAGTGACGTGTCCGGCTGGTGGCGCGACGCGGACCTGCTCGCCGCCCTCGGTCCGGCGCTCGTGGAGCCGTTCCGGGCCGCCCGGCCGACGGTCGTCGTCTCGCCGGCGGTCACCGGGTTCCTGCTCGGACCCCTCGCCGCGACCGCGCTCGGCGTGGGCTTCCTACCGGCACACAAACCGGGCGACGGCCGCCTGCCCGCCGGTCCGCTCACCTGGGCACAGAGCCCGCCGGACTTCCGCGGCCGGCGGGTCGACCTGGCCGTCCGGGAGCGGCACCTGGGACGGGACGACCGGGTGCTGGTGGTGGACGACTGGGTGGCCACGGGCGCGCAGGTCCGCACCCTCTACGACATCTGTGCGGCGCGGGGCGCGGAAACCCTGGGCACCTCGGCGGTGGTGGTCGACTGCCCGCCGGAGGTCGCCAGCGAGCTGCGCGTCCGGGGTCTGGTCGCCGGCGCCGACCTGGCGAGCTGAGAGACTCGACGCTTGAGCTGGGCGGGAGTCCACGGCCCGGCCTCGCGGCGCCCGCAGGTCGGTCTTGGCCGGTTCCGCGACGTGGGACAGCGCGGGCTGGCCCACGTCCTCTACAGTGAAGCGGCGCCGCCCCGGCCGTTCTCCGGCCCCCGATCCCATAGCTGCGGCGCGAATCGATCTCGAGGAGCTTCCTTGCTTCGATCCTCCCTGTCGCGCCGTTCGGCAGCGTGCGCCACGCTGCTGGCCATCGGCGCCACCACGCTGTTCGGCGGCGCGAACGCCGCATACGCGACCCACGGCCCGAGCGGTGTCCTCACCTCGAGCAACGGCACGTTCACCATCGCTACCACCAGCGGCGCCCCGATCGTCTCCGAGGATGGCTACACCATCTCGGACGCGGCCTGGTCGCCCGACGGCAGTCGCGCGGTCTTCATCAACGACCAGGGCGACGTCGCGACGATCGGCAAGTCCCCGCTGGCCGGGGCCGCGATCGTCTACCCGATCGACCAGAACTTCGACGGGGTCGAGCGCGCCACCCCGGAGTGGGTGGGTGACGGCTCCACCGTGATCTGGGCCGAGCGGGCCGCCGGAGGCCAGTGGCAGATCCAGGAAGCCCTTGCCGGCCAGGACTGGGGGTCCGTCCGGCGCTCGCCGAACGACGGCAAGCACTACCTGGAGCCCGACACGAACGGCGGCCAGCGGATCGTCGTGCAGCGGCAGAGCGACGCTGGCGGCAACCCGAGCGGCACGCCCGAGATTGGCTTCCTGGACGGCAGCAACTTCACGCTGATCGCCACGGACGCGGCCAGCCCGACCATCTCCGCGAACGGCCAGAAGGTCGCCTTCATCCGCGGCGGCCAGGTGTGGACCGCCAACGCGGCCGGCGGCACCGAGGTCCAGGTGACCTCCGGCGGATCCGCCAAGTCGGACCCTGTGCTCAACGCCGACGGCACGCAGGTCGCCTTCGCGCAGGGCTCGGCCATCGCGACCGCGCCGACCACCGCCGGCGCCACCCCGACCGTCGTCAATGGCCTCTCCGGGGTGCCGGACTACCGGCCCGCCAAGAAGGACCGGGTGGTCCGGCTCGCCGGGTCGGAGCGGTTCACCACCGCCACGGCGATCTCCCAGTCGCACTGGGCGACCCACAGCAACGCCTCCGACGCGCGGGCCAAGGCCAACGCCGTGGTCCTGTCCCGGTCGGACAACTTCGCGGACGCGCTCGGTGGGTCGGCGCTCGCCGCCGCCAAGAACGGCCCGCTGCTCATGACCAAGCCGGCGGGGCTGCACCCGGCGACGGCCGCCGAGCTCACCCGGGTCCTCGCGCCTGGCCGCACGGTCTACCTGCTCGGCGGGACGGGCGCGCTCTCGACCGCCGTCGAGAACCAGGTGAAGGCGCTGGGCTTCCCGACCGTACGGCTCTCCGGTGCCGACCGCTACGCCACCTCGATCTCCATCGCGAACGCCATCGACCCGACGCCCGACATGGTGCTCGCGGCGACCGGCGCCAACTTCCCGGACGCGCTCGCCGCCGGTGCCGCCGCCGGTGCGCAGAACCTGCCCGGCAAGGGCGTCTCCGCCGTCGTGGTGCTGACCAAGGGCGGCGGCCTCACCCCGGCGACGAAGTCCTACCTCGACGCACTGCCGGACAGCACCGGAATCTTCAGCGTTGGCGGCTCCGCCGACCTGGCGACCCAGGCCTACCTGCCGGCGTCGTTGGTCGGCACCGATCGCTACGAGACGGCCGCGCTGGTCGCGTGGGTCTTCTTCGGCGGCTACAAACACCTCGGCGTGGCGACCGGCGGCAACTGGCCGGACGCGCTCTCGGGTGGCGCCCTGATGGCGTCGCTCGACGCCCCGCTGGTGCTGGCCCCCGGCAACGGCGCGCAGGTCGGCTACTACATGTGGGAGGTCGGCGACGAGCACGCCGGCTCCATCCACACCGGCATCATGTTCGGTGGTTCCGCTGTGCTCAACGACATCCAGCGGGACGGCCTCGGCCTGACCATCAGCGGTCCCGCCGGCTTCAGCACCGCCGGCAACCCGACGGACGTGCGGCGCGCCACCACCGGCGCCCAGGACGTCACCGCCAAGCGGGGAGCGGCTGCGGCCGATACTCCGCGTACGGTGGCGGACTTCAAGGCGGCCGCGGAGGCTGCCGCGAAGCGGTTCGCCGAAAAGCATCGCTGACACCGGCTACAGCAGCGGGGCCCGGCCGATCGGCCGGGCCCCGTCGCGTTGTCGGGGCGGGTGTTGCTCCAGCACCTCTGGCGGATGGCGTCGTCAGTGCGCGAGCGCCCGTCCGGCCAGGAAGTCCTCAAGGGCGGTGCAGACCCGTCCGAGCGCCTCGGCGGAGCGGGCCAACGGCCCCGGCACGATCAGGGAGTGGTCGGCGTCGGCGATCTCGACCACGTACGGGGTGAGCCGGGCGGGCGAGTGGACCGTGTCCAGGACGAGTCGGCGGTGCCGCCGACCAGCAGGAAGGGCGCGGTGGCCCGATCGAGGGCGTCGACCACCTCGGGACGGTGCAGCAACGACGTCAGCCAGACGGCGGGCAGCCGCGCTCCGCGGCCAGGGAGCGCGTACCACGTGTCGTAGCCCCGACCCGGATGAGCGCTACCCGCCGATCCGCCATGTTCGCCTTGTGCTCGCGGATCCGTCACCGTACCGTCGCACCGGCCCGGCTTGGGGCGGCGGCCGCCGGTAGCCTCGGCAGGATGTGGCCTCGCATCGGTGGACTGCGCACGCTCGACCTCGGCACGCCCGGAGAGCTGCGGACGTACCTGAACACGCTCGTGCTCGCCGGAGTGAAGCAGGCTACCGCCGGGCTGCTCAGCGAGTACGAGCGCGAGGGCGAGGAACTGGAGCACGTCGGTGAGCGGCTGGCGCTCGTCGACGACCACGACGGGCTGGTCGCCGTCGTGCAGGTCACCGGTGTCGAGGTGGTCCGCTTCGCCCAGGTCTCCTGGGATTTCGCCCGCTCGGAGGGAGAGGGTGACGCGTCGCTCGAGGAGTGGCGGGCCGGTCACCAGCGCTTCTGGGCCCGGGCCGGCACGCCCGTCGACGACGACACCGCGATCGTGTGCGTCCGCTTCCGGCTGGTCTCCGCCGGGCACGGCGGCATCACCACCGGCGACCTCGGCACGTAACGGCGCGTTCACGCAGTCGCACCGCGCAGCTCGGGTAGGAGGCGCGTGGCCACGTCCACCAAGACGGCTTCCTCCCCCGCATACCAGCTGCTCTCCCGGGGCCAGTGGGTGATCACGTCCGTAAAGCCGAGCGCTGCGGCGCGGTCCACCTGCTCAGCGAAGAAGTCGGCGCTGCGCAGCGAGAACACCGGCGCGGCATCCAGCGACAGATACCGGTCGAGCGTGGCCGGGTCACGGCCGGCCGCCGCGAGAACCTTGTCCATCCGGGCGGCCAGGTCAGCCACGCCGCCCCACCAGGTGTCCAGGTCGTCACCGCCCGAGCCGGTGGTGACCCAACCCTGGCCGAAGCGGGCGACCAGCCGCATCGAGCGGGGACCGTTGGCGGCGACCACGAACGGCACCCGCGGGGTCTGCACGCAGCCGGGATTGTTGCGGGCGTCGACCGCGGCGAACCAGTCGCCGTGCCACGTCGTACCGTCCTCGCGCAGCACCAGGTCGAGCAGCTCGACGAATTCGGTGAACCGGTCCACCCGCTGACGCGGCGGCAGGGTCTGCCCGCCCAGCACGGCCGAGTCGAACCCGATACCGCCCGCGCCGAGGCCGAGCAGGACCCGCCCGGCGGACACGTCGTCGAGGGCGGTGACCTGGCGGGCGAAGGCGGCCGGGTGTCGGAAGTTCGGCGAGGCGACCAGGGTGCCCAGGCGGATCCGGCTGGTCACGGTCGCCGCGGCGGTCAGCGTGCTCATCGAGTCGAACCACGGCCCGTCGACCAGGTCCCGCCAGCCGAGGTGGTCGTACGTCCACGCGTGGTCGAAGCCCCACTGGTCGGCCCGCCGCCAGCGACGCGCGGCCTCCGACCAACGCTGGTCCGGAAGGATCACGATGCCGATCCGCATGATCACACCCTAGCCGTCGCCCGACCAACGAGGAGTCTCCGACGAGGAAGGGCCCGGCCGCACCACGGCCGGGCCCTTCCTCTCTGATGAAGCGATCAGCGCAGGGCGTCGAGGCCCACCCGCGCCGTCCTGGCGGCCTCGGCCGCCTCCTCGGCGGTACGAGGCTGAGCGGTCTGCGTGCCCGCCGCGCGCAGACCCGCGCCGCTGCGAGGCCGGTCGGGTTGTTGACGAACCCTGCGCCGAGCGGCCCGCTGATCCAGTACCGGGCCTGGTCGCGCTGCCGATCGGTCACCACCCCTGCTCCGCCGGAGATCAGCACCTCCCGGGTGGATCCGGCGGACTGACCGAGCAGGTGGAGAGCGTCGAGACCGAGGTCGGTGGCCGTGCCCGGCGTGAGCATCAGCGGGCCGTTGAGCAGGTCCATCAGCGCACCACCGGCGAGGGCGTCCGGCCAGTTGATGCCGGTCGCGACCCCGACGGGGTCCGGCCGATCCTCCGGACCCCGTCGCGTTGCCACGTGTTCACGTACCGCTTCGACCCCCCGGTTGACGGAGGGCAGGACGAGGTGCGGATCCTCGACCGGAAGATCCGACTCATGCAGCCAGGCGTGTGATCGGATCGGACCGCAGCGGTCGGGCGCGGCCCGGGGTCGTTCAACCAGGCTTGACGGCGAAGGGAGGCCTCGTGATCTCGGCACTCAACCGGCTTGTCGACCTGGTCGAGAAGCACCTCACCGAAGAGTTCGACGTCAACGGATTCGCCACCGCGCTCGGCACGACCGAGTACCACCTGCGCCGGATGTTCTCGTCGCTGGCCGGCATGCCGTTGTCGGAGTACGTGCGTCGGCGCCGCATGACCGTCGCCGCTGCCGACGTCGTCCGGGGCGAGGACGACCTGTTGAGCATCGCCGTCCGGCACGGGTACGGCTCGACCGAGGCGTTCGGCCGTGCGTTCCGGGCGGTCCACGGCGCCGGCCCCGGTGACGTTCGCCGCGACGGAGGCCCCCTTCGCACACAGTCGCAGCTCAGGTTCCGCCTGACCGTCGAAGGGAGCACTGCCATGGACACCCGTATCGTCGACCGCCCCGCGTTCCGGCTCGTCGGACACGCAGCGCGGGTTCCGCTGATCCACCATGGCGTCAACCCGCACATCCAGCGGCACATCACCGCACTGCCGCCGGAGGAGCACGTCCGGCTGAAGGCCCTCGGTGACGCCGAGCCGGGAGGCCTGCTGCAGGTCAGCGACGACCTCGACCCGGACGGCACCGAGGGCAGCGAGCTGACCTACCTGCACGGGGTCGCCGTCGACCGGGACAGCCCGGCCCCCGACGATCTCGACGTCATCGAGGTGCCGGCCGGCATGTGGGCCGTCTTCCGCACCGCCGGGCCCCATCCGCAGGCCCTGCAGACGACCTGGGCCGCGACTGCGACCGAATGGTTCCCCTCCAACCCGTGGCGTCTGCGGCCGGGTCCCTCGATCGTTGCGGTCCTGGAGCGCGCGGACGACTTCAGCACCGCGACCTGCGAGCTGTGGCTACCCGTCGAACCGACGTGACGAATCGCGAGGCTCACAGTCATGAGGACTGCTGCCGGTCGCCGTGCCGTCAGTGGCAGACGATGCCCAGCGGCACGACCAGGCAGCACGAACCAACAACGGCCAGGACGAGCGCGGCAGCCGCCCGGGCCGCCCAGGCCGCCCTACTGCGGTGGCGTCGGGTGACCGGAAGGGTCTGCTCCACAGCGACGAAGCTGATCCATGCGATGGCCATCAACGGCAGGTACAGGTCCCAGACCGGATCCGCGAAGGCGCTCGCGTTGCCGGCGGCCCCGTAGTTCGGGCACTCCTCTCGGCGGGTGATCGGATCCAGTGCCACGATCACGGCCACGAGGACCAGGCCGCCCGCCAGGAAGGACCAGAAGCCGGCCAGCAGCGACGGGCGCACGCGATCATCGTCCACGGGGCCACAGTAGGCGCCTCTCAAGCGGCTCATTCCCCCTGCTGGGTGCCAAAGACCGCGGCGAAGGACGAGGTCGGTCCTTTCCTCAGTCGCCACGCCCCCGGGGCTGCGAGGGAGAGGAATTTCCGGGATGGTGTCGTATCGAGGCGCAGCCGTTCGTGGAACCAGTGTGCGGCGGCCGGCCGGCCGCCGGACACGAGGAGTCGGGAGGGGCCCTCGTCCGGGGACCGAGAGGAGACGACCATGACGGAGTACCTGATCACCTTCAACGATGAGTGGGTGCCCGACCACACGGCGGAGGAGCTGCGCGAGAAGGGCAGGGCCGGCCGCGCGGTGATCGAGGAGATGCGGGCCGCCGGTGTCCTGATCTTCAGCAACGGCGGGCTCGACCGGTCCACCGCGGTGTGCAGTGTCGAGCCGGTCGACGGCAAGCCCGTCTTTACCGACGGTCCGTACGTCGAGACCAAGGAGCACCTCGGCGGCTTCGCCGTCGTGGACGTGCCCGACGACGCGGCGGCGCGTTACTGGGCCGGCCGGCTCGCGACCGTGCTCGACTGGCCGCAGGAGGTGCACCGGTTCCGAGGTCCCGGGGAGGCCCGGCGTGACGGCTCCGGGGAGAATTGAGCCCGGTGCCGTCCGCGCTGCTGGCACCGTGACCGGCCCCACCGTGGAGCAGGCGATCACCCGTGTCCACCACGAGGAGTGGGCACGGGTGGTCGCCGGCCTCGCGCGCCGTTTCGGCGACCTCGACGTCGCCGAGGAAGCGACGGCCGAGGCGTTCGTAGCGGCTGCTGAGCGGTGGCCGCGCGAGGGCGTACCGCCCAATCCCGGCGGATGGCTCGCCACCACGGCGACCCGCAAGGCAATCGATCGGCTCCGTCGCGAGTCGCAGCGCGACGCCAAACACCAGGAGGCCCAGCTCGTGTACGACGACACCCCTCCTGATCCGACCGGCCCGGTCGAGGACGACCGGCTCAGACTGGTCTTCACCTGCTGCCACCCGGCGCTCGCGATGGAGGCCCGGGTGGCCCTCACCCTGCGTCTGCTCGGCGGCCTCACCGTTTCCGAGATCGCCCGCGCCTTTCTGGTGCCGGAGACCACGATGGCGCGACGGATCACCCGCGCCAAGGCGAAGATCAGGACGGCACACATTCCCTACCGGGTGCCCCGGGCCGACGACATCCGCGAGCGGCTCGCCGGCGTGCTGGCGGTCGTCTACCTCGTCTTCAACGAGGGCTATCTCGCCAGCGAGGGGGACGACCCGGTGCGCGTCGACCTCACCGATGAGGCGATCCGCCTGGGCCGCCTGCTCCGAATTCTCCTGCCGGACGACGGCGAGGTAGCCGGCCTGCTTGCCCTGATGCTCCTCACCGACGCCCGGCGGCCGGCGCGCGTGTCCCGCACCGGGGAGCTGGTGACCCTCGACGAGCAGGACCGCGGCGCATGGGACCGCACCCTCATCGCCGAGGGCAACGCCTTGGTCCGCGAGCGGCTCGCGGCGGTGACGCCCGGCGGTGCCCCACCCGGGCGCTACCAGCTGCAGGCCGCGATCAACGTGGTGCACACGGATGCTCCGTCCGCGCGGGACACCGACTGGTCCACGATCGTCGCCCTCTACAACCGAATGATGCTGCTCGACCCCTCGCCGATCGTGCGGCTCAACCGGGCGGTCGCGGTCGCCGAGGTCGACGGCCCCGCGGTCGGGCTCGCCGAGATCGACCGGCTCGCCGAGGTTCTCGACGGCTACCACGCCTTCCACGCGGCGCGCGCCGACCTGCTGCGGCGACTCAGGCGCGGCGGCGAGTCGCGGGCGGCGTACGACCGGGCCATCGGTCTCGCCGGCAACCCCGCGGAGCGGGCCTACCTCACCCGCCGCCGCGACCAGCTCGCCGGCTGACCGACACGTGGAGGCTTCCCGCACCGTCCGCGACGGATGAGGGTGTACTGACCGCAGCATCATCGAAGGCCCTGGCTGGGACTCGCGTCCTTACCCGGGGCCTTTCGGATGGAGCGGCCGCAGACCGCCGGGGTCGGCGGCGGGCGCAGGAAACGCTGCGGGTGATGGGACTCAATCATCTCCGCGCGCTGCGGAAGTTCTGGTAGCCCAGGATGTGCACCTTCTGGGACGGGTTCAGGGCATAGGGTATCGCCTTGCCAGTCTCGGTGAACCCGAGCTTGCGGTAGAACGCCCGGGCCCGGGGATTGCCCTCGTGTACGCCCAGGGTCAACGACGCCACGTCGATGTGGTCGCTGGCGAAGCGGATCGCCGCAGCCATCAGGGCGACGGCGGGTCCAGCCGGGCCGCGGTGCGCCGGGGTGACGTAGACCGCGTGGACGTGGGCGTGGTCGGGAACTTCGGCAAGCGGCGCGACGGCAGCCATTCCGGCCCAATCGCCTGCCTCGTCGGTGGCAACGAATGTCGCTGACGAGGCGGAGTCGGCTTCGCGGGCCGCCTCCTGCTGCCAGACGGTGTCGCTGAAGGCGGTCGCCTCGGCGAGTGGCGTGCTGAACGCGGTCGGTGCGTCCTGAAGTGCCTCCAGCCGGATGGACTTCAACTGCCGCCATTCTCCGGCGGCGATGCGGCGTATCTGGTAGATCAAGAAAGTCCATTCTCGGTGCGTGGCGAAGCCCAGTGATGCAGTCTGCTAGAGGCCCATTGCCGGGGCTCCTCGGAGTTGAAGCCAGGCACCGCCCCGTCAGGGATCGTGCCTGGTGGCCCGTGGATGGCCCGTCAGGCGTTTGTGGCCGGCGGAACATCGAAGGCCCCGGCTGGGCCCAATGGCACGCTTATGGCACGTCGCCGGTCCTAAGCAGTGTCGGGCCGGAGAGGCGCTCCGCTGCAGACGTGGAAGTGCAGATGTTTCGAGTCTTGGTACCGGCCGAGGTTGGTCAGCACCCGGCAGGCACCCTGCTCGCGCTCGACGCGGGCGGCGACCTGGCGGACCACCTCGACGACGCGCTGCAGGAGATCCTGGCTGGCATCACCCAGGTCCACCAGGGATGGCACGTGACGCTTCGGCACCACCACGATATGCACCGGCCAGAAGGGCCGGGTGTGCTCGAAGGCCAACACGTCCTCGGTTTCCACCACCACGGTCACTTCGGTACGGCCACTGAGTGCCTCGTCGCAGTAAAAGTCCTCGGTCATCGCACCCGTTCCCTGGAGCCCTGGCCCTACCACTCATCTCATGATCTTCGGGGTCCGTCACGCTAGCACCCCTGCCAATGGTCGTCACGAGTCGCCGCAAGCCTCGCTGGGAACAGGCGGAGACCGACGGAGGGCCTTGGGATGAGAAGAAGATCAGAGCGGCAGGACGTCGACAGCCCGTCGTTCAGCTAGGCGTCGTCCGTATAGTCGAGCCGCATGATCCGCTCGACGAGGACAACCGCCTCGTCCCGGGTCAGCTTCGCATGCAAGATGCCCCTCCTCCGACCGGGGCTGATGGCACGCCAATGGCACGCCGAATGATCGTTGATCCTGGAACATCGAAAGGCCCTGGCTGGGACTGTCGTCCTGGCCAGGGCCTCGATCGTGGAGCGGGTGACGGGAATCGAACCCGCACTGTCAGCTTGGGAAGCTGATGTTCTGCCATTGAACTACACCCGCAGGCGGCACCACTGTACCTGAGGCCGCGCCCTCCGTGCACCCAGGTACCTGGCGACACGGCCGGTGCCGCCGAGCGGGCGCGCCCGGGGGTCGGGACGGGGTGGACAGCAGCCCCTCGAACATCGATCATGAGTCGACCCATGACAGGAAAAAGTTTCTTCCCGGCAACATATGGCCGTTCTCAAATCTGTCGATGGGTTGTAACGTCTGCCACACGTTTCCAGCCACGGCGCGACACACCCCCTGCCGCGCCGCCAGAAAGAGGTGGGCCCATGGGACTCAGTCCCAACCTGCTGACTCGTCGTAACGCCGGCATCGCGTCGACGTCGTTCGCCCTGCTCCTCGGTGTCGCCACGGTGGGTCTCCTGCCGACCGCCGCCCCCGCCAGCACGCCGCTCGCCGCCCCCGCGGCGAGTGAGGTGTGCGAGCCGGCCGGCGCCCTGGCGAAGTCCAAGAAGCGCCCCGGTGGTGTGACCAAGCACGACCCGAACCAGCTGACCCTCGCCCAGGTGCACACGCGGGAGGCCGAGCTGGCCGACCTGGTGCAGGAGCGCGCCAAGCGGAACGGCCTGCGCTCGCAGACCACCGCCGCCGCCGCGTCGATCACCATTCCGGTGGTGGTGCACGTGATCCAGGAGGACAGCACGCGCGCCGGCGGCAACATCCCGGACTCGATGATCACCTCGCAGATCAACGTGCTCAACCAGTCGTTCAGCGGGGCGACCGGCGGCGCGTCCACGGCCTTCGCCTTCTCGCTTCAGAAGATCAACCGGGTGACCAACCCGAGCTGGTACCCGATCGTGCAGGGCTCCTCGGCCGAGCGGTCGATGAAGACCTCGCTGCGCACGGGCGGCAAGAGCACGCTCAACGTCTACCTGGGCGCGCTGGGCGACGACCTGCTCGGCTGGGCGACCTTCCCGAAGCGGTCGCTGGACAAGATGGACGGCGTCGTCGTGCTGAGCGAGTCGCTGCCCGGCGGCAGCGCGACCAACTACAACCGCGGCGACACCGGCACCCACGAGGTCGGCCACTGGCTGAACCTCTACCACACCTTCCAGGGTGGGTGCGGCGGCTCGGGTGACAGCGTCAGCGACACCCCGGCCGAGGCCTCCCCGGCCTTCGAGTGCCCGACGGGTCGCGACACCTGCACCGCGCCAGGCCTGGACCCGATCACCAACTTCATGGACTACACGTACGACGACTGCATGTACCAGTTCACGCCGGGCCAGGCCAGCCGCATGCTGACCGCCTGGAACGCGTACCGGGCCAAGTAGCTCCCCGCGTACCCGATCCGGTGCCGGCTCCGAACCTCGGAGCCGGCACCGGCGTTTTCCGGGCCGAACCCGAGGACTCAGGCCGCCCGGCGGGCGAGCGCCACGTGGGCGTCCGGAGCGCGGCGGGCGCCCGGATCGAGCCAGACCTGGACGGCGGGCCGCCCCAGCCCGCCAGCGGAGTCGTGGCGGGCGAGCATCGCGACGTCGACGGTGAACTCGAAGAGCCGCCAGTCCACCTGGGAGGCGGCGCGGTGCAGCTGGGCCAGGCGGGCCACCCGGGCGGGATCGGTCACCGGGCGGGCGTGGCCCGCGACGTACGCCTCGTCGTCGCTGTCCTCGGCGGGGAAGGAGTGGAGCGCGTAGCGCCCGTCGCGTTCCAGGTCGCGCCGTTTCGGCGAGTCGATCACGAAGCAGAACAGGCCCTCCTCGGTGACGACGGGAGAGACCGGGTGCACCCGGGGCCCGCCGTCGGCACGGACCGTGGCCAGGTAGGCCAGACCCGGCCCGTACTGCTGGAGGAGACGGCGGATCCCGTCGGCGAGGCGGGGCTCGTCGGCGGCGAATTCGGACCAGGAAGCCATGCCGGCATTCTATCGAACAAATGTACGAACAGCACGCCGACACCAGACTCGACCGTCGTGCTCGCTATGGTGGTGCGATGCTGCTCTCCGACCGCGACCTGGTCACCGAGATCAAGGCCGGCACGCTGGCGCTGGAGCCGTTCGACCCCACGCTGGTGCAGCCGTCGAGCATCGACGTACGGCTGGACAAGCTCTTCCGGGTCTTCAACAACCACCTGTACACACACATCGACCCGTCGCGACAGCAGGACGACCTGACGTCGGTGGTCGAAGTGCCGGACGGCGAGCCGTTCGTCCTGCACCCCGGCGAGTTCGTGCTCGCCTCGACGCTCGAAGTGATCTCGCTCGGCGACCAGCTCGCCGGTCGTCTGGAGGGCAAGAGCTCGCTCGGCCGGCTCGGGCTCCTCACCCACTCGACCGCCGGCTTCATCGACCCCGGCTTCTCGGGCCACGTGACGCTGGAGCTGTCGAACGTGGCGAACCTGCCGATCACGCTGTGGCCGGGCATGAAGATCGGCCAGCTCTGCATCTTCCGCCTCTCCTCGCCGGCCGAGCACCCGTACGGATCCGCGGTCTACGGTTCGCGGTACCAGGGGCAGCGCGGGCCGACGCCGAGCCGCTCCTGGCAGAGCTGGCGCACCTGGCCGACCCGCTGACAAGCGGCCGGCGCGAGCCCGCGCCGGACCCACCCGTACGCCCACTGAGTCGGAGACGGCGCGCGGCCCCGGTCACGATGACCGGGGCCGCGTCGAACTCACTGTGGATCAGCCCGGGCGACGGAAGCCCTTGATCGTCTGACCCATCCGGTTGATGCTCGCGACCTGCACCGGCTTGCCGGCCCGCGGCGCGTGCACCATCAGATCGTTGCCGAGGTAGAGGCCGACGTGACTGGGCCAGAAGACCAGATCACCAGGGCGCGCCTCGGATCGGCTCACGGCTCGACCCTCGTTCCACTGCGCCCCGGTGTAGTGCGTCAGGTAGATGCCGGCCGCCTTGTACGCGTACTGGGTCAGGCCGGAGCAGTCGAACGAGTTCGGCCCGGTGGCACCCCAGACGTACGGGTCGCCGACCTGAGCACACGCGGTCCTGATGGCGATCCGGGCGGCCTCGCTGACCACGCCGTTGATGGTCGGGCAGCCGGTCACCTTGACCGTCGTCTTGGGCAGCGACGCCTGCAGGCGCTTGATCTCGGCGTCGATCTGCTTCTTGCGGGCGGCCAGTTCGGCCTGCTGCGCCTCCTGGGTGGCGATCAGCGCGTCGAGCTTCTGCTTCTGGTCGTCGTACTTCTTCCGCACCGCCAGCACGCCCTCGAGCTCCTTGCGCTCCTGGGCGGCCAGCCGGTCCAGCATGGTGACCTGCTCGCCGAGCAGATCGGGCTTGCCACTGACCAGCAGGGCGCCGATCTCCTGGGACGGCCCGGTGATGTAGTACCGGGCGGCGAGGTCGCCCACCCGGTTCATCGCCAGCTCGCTCTCGAGAGCCAGCGGCGTGATCTTCTTCTGCAGGTCGTCCGACTTCTTCTTGTTGACCTTGAGCTGAGCCCGGACCTTGTTGTACTGCTCGATCGTGGGTTCCAACCGCTCCCACTGCTTGTCGATCGCAGCCTCGATCTCGTCCACCGACGGCTCGGCGTACGCGGGTGCGGCGAGCGCGCCGGCACCGATGGCTACGGCGGCGACCAGGGTGAGCAGACGGTGGACGGCCCGGCGCAGGCCGCCCGGGCGGCGGGACCGTCCCGGGACGGGACGACGAGGGGGCGTGGTTGCCACCGGCACCGACTCCTTTTGCAACCTGACCGCCGGGCGCCTCGCGACGGGGAAGAGGGGCGAGGCAGACGATCCACAGCGGCCGACGACCCACATTAGGGAACGTCCGTAACGGAATCAAGACGGCCAACGTCCCCATCACTGCTCTGCGACCGCCCGCCTACAGCGGGTGCACGACGTCGGGGGCGGTGACAGTAGTCGATACGACACCGAGACCCGGGCCGCCCTCCTGCTGGCGAACTCCGCCGCCACCGCGGCCGTCATCGTCCCGACCACGTCCTGAGACGACGACGGCGGCGGCACCGTCGGGTGCCGCCGCCGAAGCGGTACGTGTCAGCCGGCGACCGGCTCGCTCGCCTTCTCGCCCTGCGCCTGCTGGGGCTTGACCGAGCGCAGCAGCACGCTGGCCACGTCGACCACCTCGACCTGCTCGCCGGCGCCCTTGCCGTTCACGCCGTCGTTCAGCATCGTCGAGCAGAACGGGCAGCCGACCGCGACGGTCTTCGCACCGGTGGCCATGGCCTCCTCGACCCGATCCACGTTGATGCGCTTGCCGATCCGCTCCTCCATCCACATCCGGGCACCGCCGGCGCCGCAGCAGAAGGAGCGCTCGCTGTTCCGCGGCATCTCGGTGATCTCGCCGTTGATGGCGTCGCCCAGCACCTCGCGCGGGGCGGCGAAGACCCGGTTGTGCCGGCCCAGGTAGCAGGGGTCGTGGTAGGTGACGCCGCCGTCGACCGGCTGCACCGGGGTCAGCTTGCCGGCGGCGACCAGGTGGGCCAGCAGCTGGGTGTGGTGGACGACCTCGAACTCGCCGCCGAGCTGGCCGTACTCGTTGCCCAGGGTGTTGAAGCAGTGCGGGCAGGTCGCGACGATCTTCCGCTTGCTCTTCTCACGGCCCTCGAACGCCTCGTTCAGGGTTTCGACGTTCTGCTGGGCGAGCATCTGGAAGACGAACTCGTTGCCGATCCGGCGGGCCGGGTCGCCGGAGCAGGTCTCGCCCTCACCCAGGATGGCGAACGAGACGCCGGCCTCGTTGAGCAGCGTGGCGACCGCCCGGGTGGTCTTCTTGGCCCGGTCCTCGAAGGCGCCGGCGCAGCCGACCCAGAACAGGTACTCGAAGTCGTCGACCTCGCCGACCCGCGGCACCTCGAAGTCCAGGCCCTTGGTCCAGTCCTCGCGGGTGTTCTGCGGGGCGCCCCACGGGTTGCCCTTGTTCTCCAGGTTCCGGAGCATCACGCCGGCCTCGGACGGGAAGCTCGACTCGATGAGGACCTGGTAGCGGCGCATGTCGACGATGTGGTCGACGTGCTCGATGTCGACCGGGCACTGCTCGACGCAGGCGCCGCAGGTGGTGCAGGACCACAGCACGTCCGGGTCGATGACGCCGTTCTCCTCGGCGGTGCCGATCAGCGGCTTGTCGGCCTCGGCGAGCGCCAGCACGTCCAGGTGGGCGAGCTGCGCGGCGGTCGCCTTCTCCTCACCGGTCAGGTCCTTGCCACCGCCGGCCAGCAGGTAGGGGGCCTTCGCGTACGCGTGGTCGCGCAGGCTGAGCACCAGCAGCTTCGGCGACAGCGGCTTGCCCGTGTTCCACGCGGGGCACTGCGACTGGCAGCGACCGCACTCGGTGCAGGTGCTGAAGTCCAGCAGACCCTTCCAGGTGAACTGCTCGACCTGCGCGACGCCGAACTGGTCCTTCTCCGGGTCGGCCTCCTCGAAGTCGAGGGGCTTGCCGTTGCTGGTCATCGGCTTCAGTGCGCCGAGGCCGGAGCCCTTCCGGCCCGGGTTGCGCTTGAAGAAGATGTTGGGGAACGCGAGGAAGCGGTGCCAGGCGACACCCATGGTCACGTTCAGCGAGATCACGATGAGCCAGGTCATCGAGATCACGATCTTGATGACGGCGGCCACGCTGACGCCGGCGTCCCAGTTCGGCAGCAGGCCGCCGACCGCGTGGCTGAGAGGGGCCGCCCAGACCGGGTACTCGAAGTGGTCGGTGGCGACCTTGAAGCCCCGGATGAGGAAGCCCATGATCAGGACGGCGAGGATGATGGCCTCGACGAAGTAGCCCTGCCACATGGTCGAGCCGGTGAACCGGGACTTGCCCCCGGGCCGGGTCGGGCGGTTCCTCAGCCGGATCGTGATCAGCACCAGGATGCTGACGATGCCGAGGATGCCGAGCCACTCGGTGACCAGGCCGTAGAGGGCCCACCCGCCGACCAGCGGCAGCCCGCCGGTGGGCGAGACGACCTCGAAGTACGCCTCGAGCACGAGCAGTGACAGCACGATGAAGCCGACCATCACGAACCAGTGCGCGGCGCCCACGACGCTCCACCGGAGCATCCGGGTGTGGCCGGCGGTCTCGGCCAGCATGGTCTTCGTCCGGGTGGCCTTGTCGCCGAAGCGCGTCGGGTCGGGCTGACCCAGCCGGATGACTGCCGTCATCTTCATGACCGCGCGTACGGCGAGCCACACCGCCACGGCGGTGATGGCGGCCGCGACGATCGTGGTGACGATCTGGACGCTGCCCATCGAGTCGGCCCTCCCCGGTCTGCTGCTGCGTCGAGCGGCTCGGCGACCGGCTCCCGGATCAGGGGGCGGTCGGCGGATCGCCGCTGCCGCACCCTCGACCGGACCGGTCGATGACCTCGCTCCGCTCGGTCATGCAGTGCAGCCTACGCGCAAGGTTACCCAGCGGTAACGTGAGTCTTCTCGCACCTCGGCCACGCCGCCCTGCGCACACCATAGGGGGCCCCGCCCGGCGCTGCCGGGCAGGGGCCGTGCCGAGTGACGTGGTTCCTCCCGGCATCGACCGGGACGGCGAGATCCAGGGAGGTCAGCGCCAGCGCGAGAGCAGGATCAGGGAGGCGACCATGGCGCCGAAGCCCACCGCGAGGTTCCAGTAACCCCACGACATGACCGGGTACTCCTGCTCGGAGAGGTAGTAGACCACCAGCCAGCCGATGCCGACGACGATGAGCGCGACCGCCGTGATGGGCAGCCAGACCGGGCTAGGCTTGCGCGTCGCCGCCGTCGCCGTCGGACGTACGTCCGTCGGCGGGGTGTACACCTTCTTCTTGCGGACCTGAGACTTGGGCACGACGCTCTCCAGAGGGGGTGACGACCTCGTCCGGCCTGACAACCGGGCGCGAGGGCGACGGTCCTTGGCCAATAATGTTCGACAGCTAGCGTAGTCCCGAAGACCCGTCCAAGCCACGAAAGGGTCTTCTCCGGTGCTCGGACCTCCCCGATCGGGGGTCGGACGGGTCGCCGGCCGGCGGTGTCGCCGGGACAGGTCGGCAACGTGACGAGGGGAAGGAACGCCCCGTGGAGTACACATCCGGCGCGGCCTCCTGGCAGAAGGCCCTCCGGCGGGCCGGCGCGGCGCTGCTGCGGCGCCCCCGGCGACGACGCCCCGGATGGTCGATCGGCGTGCCGCTGATCGCGGCAGCCGCCGGGCTGCTCTTCACCACGACCGCCACCACCGCCGGGGGGACGACCCTGCGCGAGGACCGGCGCCCCCAGCTCAACCAGCTCATCCAGGACCGCCGGGACGAGGTGGCGGCGAGCGAGCAGCAGGCCGCCACGCTGCGCGAGGAGGTCGAGGGCCGCACCACCGCCCTCGCCCAATCGGACGGGCCGATCAAGGAGCAGCAGGACCGGGCGGCGGCCAGCCGCGAAGCGGCCGGCTTCACCGCGCTCACCGGGCCCGGCGTGACCGTGGAACTCAACGACGCCCCGCGCCGCGGGGACGGCACTCTCCCCGCCGGGGCGACCAACGACGACCTGGTCGTCCACCAGGGCGACGTGCAGGCCGTGGTGAACGCGCTCTGGGCCGGCGGCGCGGAGGCCATGTCAATCATGAACGTCCGCGTGCTCGCCACCAGCGCGGTACGCTGCGTCGGTAACACCCTGCTGCTGCACGGCCGGGTGTACTCCCCTCCGTTCAAGATCGTAGCGATCGGTGATCCCGCCGCCCTCACGCGGGCCCTCGCCGAGTCTGAGGGAGTCCGGTTGTTCAGGGACCTGGTCGACACCTACAAGCTCGGATACTCGGAGACCATCTCCACCGTCACGGTGCCGGCGTTCGATGGCTCGACGGCCCTGCGCTCCGCGACGGTGCCCAGGTGACCCGGACGCCGGACGACTGGTGGGACGATCGGGACGGCCGGCACCGGGACCGGAGCGACGAGCCCACGGCGTTCCTTCGCAAGGTCGACCGCCCGACCCGCGACCCCCACCGTCCGGAGCACCCGCCGGCGGCTCCCGGCCCCCCGCCGAACCAGCCACCGCAGCCGTCCGGCGCACCGCCGTACACGGCGAACCGGCCGGCCGGACGATGGCCCGAGCCGATGGTGCCGCCCCGGCCGCCCGCACCGGACCGCCCGTCCCCGCTCGCCGGCGGTCCCGGGCCCGGTCACGCCGCCCCGCCACGGTGGCCCGGCACCGGGGCCGCACCGGTTCCCCCGCCGCAGGACGCCACGCGACGCCCCGACCCGTTCGGGCATCGCCCCGAGGCCGCCCGCCCCGACCCGTTCGGGCACCGTCCCGAGGCCGCCCGCCCCGGCACGCCCCCGCAGCCCGGCCCCGTGCCGTCCGTCCCGCCCGAGCCGGCCCCGCAGCGGCCCGCGGCCCCCGGCGACGCGGCCCGGCCGGTGGAGCGGCCACGCCCCGGAAACGACGTACGGCCGGTCACCGCCGGCCCCGGCGTCGACCGCGAGGCCCCGCGGCCGCCCCGCGACCGGGCCGGCCGGCCCGGTGACGCCCCGACCGCGATCATCCCGGCCGCGACGGCCGCGCGCCCGGGTGCCGGCGGAGGCGGCGGGAACCCGCGCACCGACTCCGCTCCCGTCTCCCCGGCGCCGTCCGGCGACCCGAACGCCACCGCGCTGATCCCGGCGGTGCCTCGCCGTACGCCGCCGGCGCCCGCGCTCGACTTCACCGCCCTGATGGGAGCCGTCCCCCGCCCGCCCCACACCGAGGAGCCGGCCGGCGACGGCGGCCCCCCGGAACCGCCCGCGCCGCGCCGGGGCGAACGGGTCGTCAAGCTGCGCCCAGAGCAGACCGGCGAGGGCTACAAGAGCGTCTACTCGGAGCTGACCCGCCCGACGCTCGGCTCCCGCCTGCGCGGCGGCATCCGCGTCACCGGGGAACTGCTCATCACGTTCGGCCTGGTGGTGCTCCTGTTCGCCGGGTACGAGGTCTGGGGCAAGTCGGCGATCGTCGACGCCCATCAGAACGACCTCAGCCAGCAGCTTGCCCAGGCCTGGGGCCCGACCGGCGACCCCACCGTCGCGCCGTCCGCCGGTCCGCCGGCGTCCGCCAAACCGCCGACGCCGGTCCAGGGCAGGCCCATCGCCGGGCTCTACATTCCGAAGCTCGACAAGAACTGGATCGTCGTCGAGGGCGTCACCCAGAAGGACATCCGGTACGCACCCGGCCACTACCCGAAGAGCGCCCTGCCCGGCCAGGTCGGCAACTTCTCCGTCGCCGGCCACCGCAACCGGGCCACCTTCTGGCGGCTCGACGAGCTGAACGAGGGCGACACGATCGTGGTGGAGGACCGCGACAACTGGTACGTCTACCAGGTGACGCGCAACCACATCGTCACGCCGACGCAGGTGGAGGTGGTGGCCCCGGTGCCGGGGAAGCCCAGTGCGCGGCCGACCACGGCGATGCTCACCCTCACCACCTGCAACCCCAAGTTCGACAACTACGAGCGGCTGATCATCCACGCGAAGCTGACCCGGAAGCAGGCCAAGTCGGCGGGTCGCCCGGCGGAGCTGGGGAACTGAGGGGTCATGTACGTCTGGATCTGGCGGAAACTGCCGTTCGGACTGCCCGGCAAGCTCACCGGCAGCCTGCTGCTGGCCGCGGCCATGGTCGCGCTGCTCTGGTACGTGGTCTTCCCCTGGGCGGAACCGCTGCTGCCGTTCGACGACGTGCAGGTCACCCAGGACTCCGGCGTACCCGGTGATCCGCTGCCCGCCGACGGGGAGACGCCCGCCGGCGACGAGCACGACCTGCCGTACGACACCGACGAGAACAACACCCCGCCACCCTCCCCGGAAGAGTGACCCGTGCGCGTCCTGGTCATCGACAACTACGACTCGTTCGTCTTCAACCTCGTCCAGTACCTGGGCCAGCTCGGCGTGGACTGCGAGGTACGCCGCAACGACGAGATCAGCGTCGCCGAGGTCGGGAAGGTCGGCGCGGACGGCGTCCTGCTCTCCCCCGGGCCGGGCAGCCCGGACCGCGCCGGCATCTGCCTCGACGTCATCCGGGAGTACGCGGGCACGCTGCCCCTCTTCGGCGTCTGCCTCGGTCACCAGGCGATCGGGGAGGCGTTCGGCGCGACGGTCGCCCGTGCCCCCGAGCTGCTGCACGGCAAGACCTCGGAGGTCCGGCACCACGACGTCGGCGTGCTGGCCGGCCTGCCGGATCCGTTCACGGCCACCCGCTACCACTCGCTCGCCGTCCTGCCGGAAACCCTGCCGGACGAGCTGGAGGTCACCGGCTGGACCGGCTCCGGCGTGGTGATGGCGATGCGGCACCGGACGCTGCCGATCGAGGGCGTCCAGTTCCACCCCGAGTCGGTGCTGACCGAGGGCGGTCACCTGATGCTGGCCAACTGGCTGGCCTCCTGCGGGTACGCCGAGGCGTTGACGCGCGCGCCCGAGCTGGCCGCCGAGGTGGAAGCCCGCCGCCGCGCCGCCTTCAGCGCCGGCTGACGGGCGGTCAGCTCGTCAGCGCGTCCCGGACACCGGAATCCGCGGGCGAGTGGACCGCGGGCGGCCGACGCAGCACGGCGTCCCACGCCGCCTTGCCGCTGGCCAGGTAGTCCCGGATCGTCTTCTCGACGAACAGGGCGGTCCCGCAGCCGGGGCAGCGGGCGATCACCCCGTCGACGTCGAGGCCGAGGTGGCGGCAGAGCGTCACCGCGCGGGAGACGTGCCAGGACTGCGTGACGACCAGCGCCCGCTCGACTCCGTACACCTCACGCGCCCGTGCGCAGCTGTCGTAGGTGTCCAGGCCGTACGGGTCGGCCACGATCCGACGCGGGTCGACACCGAGCCGTTCGGTCAGGTAGGTGGTCATGACCGCCGGCTCGTCACCGGACGCGCCGCCCCCGTCGCCCGACACCAGCACCACCCGGGCCCGCCCGCTGTGCACCAGCTCGGCGGCGGTCTCCAGCCGGCCGGCGAGCCGGTTCTCCGGGTGCCGCCGGTCCGCCGCCACCGCCGTGCCCAGGACGATCACCACGTCGGCGGCGGGGGCGTCGGCCTCGTCGTACACGTGGCCGCGGGCGCCGGCCGTCGTCCACAACCAGGGCAGGCTGGCGACGAGCAGCGCAGTCAGGCCCAGGACGGCCCCGCGCGCCAGGCGCCGCCGCCACCGGTACGCGTGACCCCCGGGTGCGGCAACCGCGATCACCGGACGAACCCGGCGAGAAACGTGGAGCACATCCCGCGCGTCCTCCCGATGACCGGCGTGGATCGCGTCAGTCGGCGCTCTGGCGGGCCGGCGGCGTGGTCGGGAACAGCGGGAGGCCGCCTCCGCCACCACCCGGGGGCGGGGTGGTCGGCGGGGTCGTCGGGGTCGAGGTCGGATCCTGCGTCGGCTCCTGGGTCGGCTCCTCCTGCGGCACCGTCACCACGATCGTCACCGTCCCGTCCTTGGCGAGCGGGCTGCCCGCCTTCGGGTCCTGCGAAACGACCCGTCCGGCTTCCTCCGGCGGCACCGGGTCTCCCCGTTGGACCCGGACCTTGTAGCCGGCGTCCCGCAGCTCGTCCTCCGCGTCCTCGCGGGTCTCGCCCACCACGTCCGGCACCTCGCGGACGTTGCCCTTCGAAACCTCGAGAACGACCTCGGTGCCTTCCGCCACCGCGGTGCCGGAGTCCGGCGTCACCTTGACGACGATGCCCTTCGGCTGCTCGTTGTCGACGTCCTTCCGCTTGGGCACGAGCTTGAGTTCCTTGAGCCGTTCGGCGGCGCTGACGTACTGGCCGCCGACGAGGTTGTTGGGGATCGAGACCTCCTGCGGACCGCCGCAGACCCGGACCGTGACGACCTGACTCGGCTCCAGGCGGGCGTCCGGGCCCGGTGACTGGTCCGTCACCTGCCCCTTCTTGCAGGTGGCGTTGAAGACGGGGTCGCCGGCGTCCGGCGTCAGGTTGGCCTTCCGGATCTCCGCGAACGCCGCCTCCTGGGTCATCCCGGTCACTGTCGGGACGATGGCCTGGGTGGGTTCCCGGTTCCACAGCAGCGCGGCGACCAGGGCGATCACCGCGAGCACGCCGAGCGCGGCGAAGGTGGCGATCAGCCAGGACGACGCCTTGCGGCGGCGCGGGTCGCCGACCCGGGCCGGGATCTGCTGGGTCCGCGACCCGCCCGCCGCGGCGGGCGGGTAGCCGGCACCGGCCGGGGCGAGCTGGGTCGTCTCCTCCTCGCGCATGACCGGGGTGGCGAGCACCGGGCGGCCGGCGGCGGCGCGGAGCAGGTCGGCGCGCATCTCGCCGGCGCTCTGGTAGCGGTTCAGCGGGTTCTTCGACAGGGCCTTGAGCACGATCGCGTCGACCGCCGGGTTGACCTCCGGGTTGAGGTCGCTCGGCGTCGGCGGCGCCTCCCGTACGTGCTGGTACGCGACGCTGACCGGGCTGTCCCCGACGAACGGCGGGTGCCCGCAGAGCAACTCGAACAGCACGCAGCCGGCGGCGTAGACGTCGGAGCGGGCGTCGACCGCCTCGCCCCGAGCCTGCTCCGGCGACAGGTACTGCGCGGTGCCGATCACGGCGCTGGTCTGCGTCATGGTGGTGGCACCGCTGGCCAGGGCCCGCGCGATGCCGAAGTCCATGACCTTGACCTGACCGGTCTGGGTCAGCATGACGTTGCCGGGCTTGATGTCCCGGTGGATGATGCCGTGCCGGTGGCTGAACTCCAGCGCCGCGCACATGTCGGCGCAGATCTCCAGCGCCCGCCGCGGCTGGAGCCGGCCCTCGGCGCCCAGCACCTCCTTGAGGGTCCGCCCGTTGACGAACTCCATCACGATGAACGGCAGCGTCTCCCCGGTGGGCGCCTGCTCCTCGCCGGTGTCGTACACGGCGACGATGGCCGGGTGGTTGAGGGACGCGGCGTTCTGCGCCTCCCGGCGGAACCGCATCTGGAAGGTGGCGTCCCGGGCCAGGTCCGTCCGGAGCATCTTGATCGCGACGTCCCGACCGAGCCGCAGGTCGCGACCGCGGTGCACCTCGGCCATGCCGCCGTAGCCGAGGAGCTCGCCGACCTGGTACCTGCCACCGAGCAGGCGGGCCTGCGCTGTCATCGCGTCTGTCGTCCTTCGCTCGTCGTCGTCACGTCGCCGCCCGGCCGCGGCAGTTGCTGTCGACGGTACGACGTCCCAGCCGGTTCGTCGCGTCCGTCGAGCCGCAGCACGCCGGAGGTCACCGTCCGCGGTGCCGGCGTGCCGGGTTCCCCGGGCAGCGCCGACGACCGCAGGTTGTAGGAAATCACGCCGGAGCAGACCAGTACCAGTACGGCCAGGAGGATGACGAGGAACACCATCCCGGGCCGGGACCGGCGCGCTGGCGGCGGCGGAGGAGCGGGCTTCGGAGCGTACCCCGGTCGGGTCGGCGCCGACGGCACCGCCGCCGCGCCGTGCGGCCGGACGGGCTGCGCGGCCGGCGGTCTCGGCGCCGACGTGGCCGCCACCACCGGCGGGCGGGGCGGTGCGACCGGCGGGCGGGGTGCCGGGGACGCGGCCGCCGGCGGCCGGTGGGCCACCGGCGGCCGGGCCGTCGCCGGCGGCGGCACCTGGGCCCGGCCGGGGGCCGGCGACGCCGGGGAGACCGGGTTCGCCCGGCCCGACGCGCGGGCGGCCTGGGAGAGCTGGACCTTCAACTGGCGCGCCACCCCGGCCAGCGCCGCCGCGCTCGGCCAGCGGGCCGCCGGGTCCTTCGCCATGGCCCGCTCGACCACGGTGCGCACCTGCGGCGGGATGTCGGCGGGAAGCGGCCGGGCCGTCTCCTGGACGTGCCGCATGGCGATCTCGAGGGGGTTGTCGCCCTCGAACGGCCGCCGGCCGGCGAGGCACTGGTACGCGACGACGCCGAGCGCGTACACGTCCGAGGCGGGGGTGGCGACCCCGCCGATGGCCTGCTCCGGCGAGATGTACGAGGCGGTGCCGAGCACCGACCCGGCGGCGGTGAGCTGGGCGACCAGGTCGGAGCGGGCGATGCCGAAGTCGGTGAGCACCAGGGTGCCGTTCGGCCGGACGAGCAGGTTCCCGGGCTTCACGTCGCGGTGCACGATGCCCTTGACGTGGGCGGCGTGCAGCGCGTCGGCGGCCTGGGCGACCAGCGCCATCGTCCGGGCCGGGGTGAGCCGCCCGACCCGGCTGAGGGTCGCCGAGAGCGCATCGCCCTCCACGTACTCCATCACCAGGAAGGCGATCTGCTGGTCGCTGCCGAAGTCGTAGACGTCGACCACCCCGGGGTGGTTGATGGTGGCCATCGTCCGCGCCTCGCCGCGGAACCGCTCGGCGAAGTCCGGGTCGTCGAGCAGGGCCGGGAGCAGGCTCTTCACGGCGACCGTCCGGCCGAGCACCTGGTCGGTGCCGCGCCAGACGTCGCCCATGCCGCCGCTGGCGATCCGCTCGTCGAGCCGGTAGCGGTTGCCGAGCTTCACCCCGGGGCTGAGCATGTCAACGGCTCCCCGGATCGGCGATCGCCGCCCGCATGATCTGGCCACCGATCCGGGCCGCCTCGGCGCTGCCGCCGTCGCCGGCCTCCTCCAGCAGGACGCAGACCGCCGAGACGGGGTTGCCGTCCTTGTCCAGCGCGAAGCCGATGAACCAGCCGTGGTCGCGGGTGTTCGGGCCGGACTGGGCGGTGCCGGTCTTGCCGCCGACCGTGTAGCCGCTGATCCGCGCGTTCCGGCCGGTGCCGTCCTCGACGACGCTCACCATCATCTCGCGCAGGTCGGTGGCGACCTGGCCGCTCACCGGCTTGCGCAGCTCGCGCGGCCGGGCGGTGTAGTAGTCGGTGGTGCGGTCCGGGCCGAGGAGCTGGCGGACCAGGTACGGCCGCATCTGGCTGCCGCCGTTGGCCACCGTGGCCGCGATCAGGGCGCCCTGGAGCGGGGTCATCCGCACGTCGCGCTGCCCGATGGAGGACTGGGCGAGCGCCGCCGGGTCGTCGCCGCCGTCGGCGTTCTCCATGCTGCCGGTCCGGCTGGCCGCGACCGGGTGGCCACCCTCACCGAGCCGCCCCACGGTCAGGTCGTCCTGCTCGAAGCCGAACTGCCGGGCCTTCTCCTTGATGGCGTCGGCACCGAGCCGGACGCCGAGCTGGGCGAAGCCGGTGTTGCACGACTCGCGGACCGCCTCCTTGAGGGGCACCTGCGACTCGGGGCAGATCGACTGGGCGGCGTTGCGGATCGGCGTGCCGGAGGTGGGCGGGGTGTAGCTGGCCCCGGCGGGGATCTGGGTCTCCTGGGTGACCCCGTTCTCCAGGGCGGCGGCGGCCACCACGATCTTGAAGGTCGAGCCCGGGGGAAGCACCTCGCCGAGCGCCCGGTTCTTCAGCGGGCCGTCCGGGTTCCGCTCCAGCTCGTTGTACGCGGCCGCGGCCTCGTCGGTGTCGTGGCTGGCCAGCGGGTTCGGGTCGAAGCTCGGCATGGAGACCAGCGCCTGCACCGCACCGGTACGCGGATCGATCGCGATGGCCGCGCCCTTGGTCACGCCGTTGCGGTTGTCGCGCAGTTGCTTGAACGCGACGTCCTGCGCCCGCTTCGAAATGGTGAGGAGCACGTTGCCGCCGGCGGTCTGGTCGCCGGTGAACAGGTCCTTGACCCGGTTGGCGATCAGCTGGTCGCTGGTGCCGGCGAGGAAGTCGTTCTCCGACTTCTCGATGCCGCGGTCGGCCAGGTTGACCGGCTTGTACCCGAGGACGTGGGCGTACTGCGCCCCGCCCGGGTACGTGCGCAGGTAGGTCAGCTCGCCGCTGGTCTCCTTGCTGACCGCGAACGCCGTACCGCCGGCCTCGATGTTGCCGCGCTTGCGCTTGTACTCGGCGACCTGGACCCGACCGTTGTAGTCGCTGTTGCGGTACTCGTCGGCCTTGTAGGCCTGGATCCAGTTCAGGTTCGCGAAGAGCAGCCCGAACAGGACGATCACGACGACGCCGACGCGGCGCAGGGGTGCATTCACGGCTTGATCACCTCCGTGGGGGCACCGTGCAGCTGCTCCGGCGGACCACCCGCCGGCCGGGTCACCCCGCCGCCGCCGGTCACCGGCCGGCGGGCGCCGTCGGAGACCCGGAGCAGGACCGCGATGAGCAGCCAGTTCGCCATCAGCGAGGAGCCACCGGCGGAGAGGAAGGGGGTGGTCTGGCCGGTGAGCGGGATCAACTTGCTGATCCCGCCGACGATCACGAAGACCTGCAGGCCGAGCGTGAACGCCAGGCCACCGGCGAGCAGCTTGCCGAACGAGTCGCGCACGGCCAGGGCGGCGCGCAGCCCCCGCTCGACGATCAGCAGGTAGATCACCAGGAGGGCGGAGAGGCCGAAGAGTCCGATCTCCTCTCCGATGCCGGCGAAGATGAAGTCGTTCTGCACCTCGGGCAGCTTGAGCGGCTGGCCGCCGCCGGGCCCGGCCCCGAAGAGGCCACCCGTGCCGAGGGCGAGCAGACCCTGCACGAGCTGGTAGCCGTCCTCGTACGGGTCGGCGAACGGGTCCAGCCAGATCTCGGCCCGCAGGTAGAAGTTGGCGAACGGTCCGCCGACGGTGCTGCCCAGCACGTACGCCAGGTAGGCGCCGCCGAAGAAGAGCACGAGACCGATGAGCAGCCAGCTGACCCGCTCGGTGGCGATGTACAGCGTCACCACGAACATGCCGAAGTACAGCAACGAGGTGCCCAGGTCCTTCTCGAAGACGAGGACCAGGAGGCTGATCAGCCAGACCACCACGACCGGGCCCAGGTCCCGTCCGCGCGGGAAGTCGACGCCGAGGATCCGGCGGCTGGCCAGCGAGAGCACCTCCCGCTTACGGACCAGGTAGTACGCGAAGAAGGCGAGCAGGGCCAGCTTGGCGAACTCGCCGGGCTGGATGGAGAAGCCACCGACGCGGACCCAGAGCTTGGCGCCGTTGATCTCCGAGATGCTCGACGGCAGCACCGCCGGGATCATCACCAGCACGATGCCGGCGAGCCCCAGGGTGTACGCGTAGCGGGAGATCGAGCGGTGGTCGCGGACCACGAGGAGCAGCCCGGCGGCGAGGACCACCGAGGCCAGCGTCCAGGCGAGCTGCCGGCCCCCGGTACCGGCGAAGATCGCCAGGTCGGCCCGCTCGGCGGGGGTGGCCCGGGCCAGGTCGAGCCGGCGGAGGAACCCGACTCCGAGGCCGTTGAGCAGTGCGACCGCCGGCAGCAGGGCCGGGTCGGCGAAGGGGGCCAGGAACCGGATCGCCACGTGCAGCGCGAGGAAGACCGCGCTGAGCGCGGCGGCCGGCACCCAGAAGTCCGGGGTGACGGTTTCGAGCACGTTCGCCTCGACCATCGCCGCGTACGCGGCGACCAGCACCATCGCGACCAGCAGCAGGGACAGCTCGGCGTTGCGCCGGGACCGGGCCAGGCGTACACCGGGCTGCCCGCCCGCGGTGGCGGGCGGGGATGCCGGGGTGGCCGCTGCGGTCACGGAACGTCCTGACGGGTCGAGCCGACGCTCACTCGGGCGACCGGCAGGCGGCCGGGTCGACGGTCGGCGTGACCGGGTCCGAGGGCAGGGCGTCGGGCGTGGTGGTCGGGGCCGCCGGCAGTTCGGTCGCGGCCGGCGTGGTCGGCGCCGCGCTGGCGGTGGGCGTGGCCGTCCCCGGCGCCACGGTCGGCGTCGGGGTGGCCGTGACGGCGACCGCACTCGGAGTCGGGCTCGGCGGGCAGGTCGGCTTCAGGTTGGGGTTCGTCGGCGTGTCGGCGGTCAGCTCGGCCAGGCGGCGCTCCGCGTCCGGCTCGCTCTTCGCCGGGATGCCCTGCTTGACCTGCTCCTGCGCGGCGAGCGTCAGGTCGTCCAGGTCGGCCGGGCTGGTGGAGTGCACGGTGGAGAGGTCCATGCCGGCGATCTGACCCTGGATGCCGCGGAAGACGGCGACCTGGCCCTCCTCGGTGGCTCCCACGTAGTACTGCCGCTGCGTGTAGCTCCACCCGCCGAACACCGCCCCGCCCAGCAGGACGAGCAGCGCCAGCGTCATCGCGGCGGCGCGCACCGGCCGGTGCCGGCGGCGCTCCGGCTCGTCGTCGGCGCTGGCCGCCGGCTCCTCCGGCGCGGCCGGCCGTGGCGCGGAGAGCGCCGAGGCGCGGGCCGCTGGCGTGGAGACGTCGGCGGACGTGGCCATGCCCCGGTCCCGGGAGGCGGCACCGCCGACGATCGGGCTCGCCTCGACGATGTCCTGGTCGGTCGCGTCGGCGATGATCACGGTGATGTTGTCCGGGCCGCCGCCGCGCAGCGCGAGCTGCACCAGCCGCTCGACGCACTGCTGCGGATCGGTGTACTCGCGCATGGTCTCGGCGATGGTGTCCGCGCTGACCACGCCGGACAGACCGTCGCTGCAGATCAGGTAGCGGTCGGCGGGAAGCACCTGACGGACCGAGTACTCCGCGTCGATGTCCCGGCCGTCGAGTGCCCGGGTCAGCAGCGACCGCTGCGGGTGGCTGCTCGCCTCCTCGGCGCTGATCCGGCCCTCGTCGACGAGCATCTGGACGTACGTGTCGTCCTTGGTGATCTGGGCGAACTCGCCCTGGCGCAGCAGGTACGCCCGCGAGTCACCGATATGCACCATGCCCAGCTTGCTGCCGGAGAAGAGGATCGCGGTGAGCGTGGTGCCCATGCCCTCCAGCTGGGGGTTGGCGTCCACGGTCTCGCGGAGCTGCTGGGTGGCGTTGTTGACGGCCGAGCGGAGCGCGTCGACCAGGGCGTCACCGGGGACGTCCTCGTCGAGTGGCGCCATGGCACCGATGACGATGTTGCTGGCGACGTCACCGGCAGCCATGCCGCCCATGCCGTCGGCCACGGCGAGCAGCCGCGGCCCGGCGTAGACGGAGTCCTGGTTACCGTCTCGGATCAGACCGCGGTCACTGTGGGCCGCATAGCGCAGGGTCAGAGTCATGGCCGTAATTCGAGTGAAGTGCGGCCGATCCGGATCGGCACGCCGAGGGGGACGGGGGTTGGTCCGGTGACCTTAGCGCGATCCAGGTACGTGCCGTTAGTCGAACCCAGGTCCTCGACGAACCACTGCCCGTCGCGCGGCACCAGCCGGGCGTGTCGCGCGGAGGCGTAGTCGTCGGTGATGACGAGGGTGGAGTCCTCGGCGCGACCGATGGTGATCTGCGCTTCGCCGAGCGTGATGCGGGTGCCGGCCAGCTGGCCGGCGGTCACCACCAGCTGGTGCGCCGCCCGTCCCCGCTTCACCTTGGCCGGCTTCGACGGCTGCCCCAGGGAGGCGCCGACGCCGCGGGGCGCCGCCACCAGCCGGCCCGACCGGGCCCCCGCGAAGAGGTCGCGGCGGATCACTCCGACCACCGTGAACACGAAGATCCACAGCAGGATCAGGAACCCGAACCGGGCGACGGTGATGACGAGTTCCGGCAAGGCGGATCAGCCGTCCACGCGGAAGGTCAGCGTCGTGGTGCCGAGCTGGATCATGTCACCGGGGTTGAGGGCGACGGCGGAGACCCGCTGGCCGTTGACCATCGTGCCGTTGGTCGAGCCGAGGTCGGTCAGCACGACCTGACCGCCGTCGAAGTCGAGCCGGGCGTGCCGGCGGGAGATGCCGACATCGGGCAGGCGCAGGTTGGCCTGGTCGCCGCGGCCGATGACGGTCGAGCCCATCTGGAGCGGGTAGGTGCGCCCGTCACCGGAGACGAGCCGCACGTTGCGGCCGCCGCCGTGGCCGGGCGGCTGACCGTAGCCGCCGCCCTGGTCGTACGCGGGGTACGCCGGCGGGCCGGCGTCGTAGCCCGGGGCGGGCGCCGGGGCGACCTCGCCGCCGGTGTAGACCTCGGCGGTGACCCGGAACATGCCGGTGTCGAGGCCCTCACCCCGTTCGATCTCGACGATCACGTCGCCGTAGACCGTCCACGCCTGCTCGCCGATGAACTCCGCCTGCGACTGGGCCAGCTCCTGGGCCAGCGCGGCGGCGTACGGCGCCAGACGGCTGTGGTCGTACGGCGAGAGATCGATCACGTAGCGGTTGGGCACCAACGTGCGCCCACCGGCCAGGATCGCCTTGTGCGCCTCGGCCTCCCGCTGCATGGCGTTGAGGATCTCCACGGGGTGGACCACCCCTTTGAAGACCTTGGCAAAGGCCCCTTCGACCAGGCCTTCCAGACGCTTCTCGAAGCGTTGCAGCACGCTCACCGGCTCCTCCTCGGGTCCCGAGGACATGATGGTATCCGGCCGGCGCGCGCGCAGCTCACACGCCGCTCGGCCGGATGGCGGCGGCCCGTTCGGCCGGGCCGATTTCGTCGTGCTACTCTTTCGTCCGCCGCGAACGGTAACCGCCACACAGGGTAACGGTTCGCGGCAACGACCGGGAGCCGCGTAGGATGGCCGGGCCCGCTGGAGACGGTGGGTCGGACGCAGTACAGTGTTCCGGGTCGAAGCCACGGGGAAGTGGCGGAATGGCAGACGCGCACGGTTCAGGTCCGTGTGCCCGAAAGGGCGTGGGGGTTCAACTCCCCCCTTCCCCACCATGAACGAGGGCTCCGCGCTAGCGGGGCCCTCGTGGCGTATCGGGGCATGTCGTACGTCACGCTATGCTCCGATGGTTTCTGCCACCGACGGACGATGGGGTGTCGTGTGAGTGTCGCGTTCGTGACCGGGTCGGGCGGGCTGATCGGCTCCGAGGCGGTCCGGCACTTCGCCGGCCTCGGGCTCGACGTGGTCGGTATCGACAACGACATGCGGCAGTACTTCTTCGGCAAGGATGGTTCGACGTCCTGGAGTCTGGCTCGCCTCACCGCCGACCTGGGCGACGCCTACACCCACTACTCGGTGGACATCCGGGACCGTGCCGGCCTGGAGAAGATCTTCAAGAAGTACGGCTCCGACATCGCGGTCGTGATCCACAGCGCCGCGCAGCCCAGCCACGACTGGGCCGCCAAGGAGCCGTTCACGGACTTCGACGTGAACGCCGGCGGCACCCTCAACGTCCTGGAGAACACCCGCCAGTACGCGATCGACGCGGCCTTCATCCACTGCTCGACCAACAAGGTGTACGGCGATCGTCCGAACAGCCTGCCACTGGTCGAGTTGGAGACCCGGTACGAGCTGCCCACGGACCATCCGTACTACGAGGGCATCCCCGAGGACATGTCGATCGACGAGTCGCTGCACTCGATCTTCGGAGCCTCGAAGGTGGCCGCCGACGTGATGGTCCAGGAGTACGGCCGGTACTTCGACATGAAGACCGCCTGCTTCCGGGGCGGCACCCTGACCGGTCCCGCCCACTCGGCAGCCGAGCTGCACGGCTTCCTGGCCTATCTGATGCGCTGCGTCATGGAGGGCCGGACGTACAACCTCTTCGGCTACAAGGGAAAGATGGTTCGGGACGCCATCCACTCCCGTGACGTGCTGACCGCCTTCGAGGCGTTCTTCCGCGAGCCGCGGTCGGCTCAGGTCTACAACCTGGGTGGTGGCCGGCACTCGAACACCTCGCACATCGAGGCGTTCCGGATCGCCGAGGAGATCGCCGGCCGCGAGGCGCGGATCAACTATGTCGAGAAGGCCCGGACCGGCGACCACCAGTGGTACGTCAGCAGCATGGCCCGGTTCGAGGAGCACTACCCGAACTGGAAGATCAGCTACGACGTGCCGATGATCCTCCGTGAGATCTACGAGGCCAACGTGGACAAGTGGGTGCCCCAGGCATGAGTGGTCGCGGCAAGCGGAACGTCCTCGGCGTCCTGGTCGACGCCACCGACTACGCCGAGGCGACCGAGGCGGTCGTCGCGGCGGCGCACGAGCGCCGGCCGCTGGCACTCACCGCCCTCGCGGTGCACGGCGTGATGACCGGGGTGCTCGACCCCGCGCACAACGCCCGGCTCAATTCGTTCGACCTGGTCACCCCCGACGGGCAGCCGGTGCGCTGGGCGCTCAACCTGCTGCACGGCGCGGGCCTGACCGAGCGGGTCTACGGCCCGACGCTGACCCTGCACGTGCTCCGCCGCTTCGCCGAGGAGGGGCTGCCGGTCTACCTGTACGGGTCCACCGAGGAGACCCTCGCCAGGTTGATCCCGGCGCTGGAGCGGATGTTCCCGGCCCTGAAGATCGCCGGGGTGGAGCCGTCCAAGTTCCGCGCCGTCCAGCCCGGCGAGGACGCCGAGATCGCCGACCGCATCAAGTCCAGCGGGGCCCGGCTCGTCCTGGTCGGGCTTGGCTGCCCCCGCCAGGAGGTCTTCGCGTACGCGATGCGGCCGCTGCTCGACATGCCGCTGATGGCGGTCGGAGCGGCCTTCGACTACCACGCCGGCCTGCTCAAGCAGCCGCCGCCGTGGATGCAGCGGGCCGGCCTCGAATGGTTCTGGCGGCTCGGCCTGGAGCCGAGACGCCTCTGGCGCCGGTACGTGATCCTCAACCCGGTGTACCTCGCCCGGCTGGCCGCGCAGAAGACCGGTGTGTGGAAGGCGGAGCCACCCGCCCCCGCCACCGAGCGCCCCGCCGGTTTCGCGGTCTGACCAGCCGTCCCCGGACGGCACGAGGCCCCTCCCGGTGATCCGGAAGGGGCCTCGGCCCGTGGGAACCAGGTCTCAGAGGGTCAGCGTCCAGGTGTTGATGTAGCCGGTGTCACCGGAGTAGACGTCCCGCACCTGGAGTCGCCAGGTGCCGTTCGCCGCCTCGCTCGACAGGTTCACGGTGTAGGTGGCGTTGACGTTGTCCGTGCCGTCCCAGAAGCTGCTGTTCTTCAGCCGGTAGGACGAGCCGTCCGGGGCGACCAGGTCGATGACCAGGTCACCGCGGTAGGTGTGCACGATGTTCACCGCGACCGTCGACGTCGCCGAGGCGTTCCGGTTGCAGCCCGAGATCGTGATCGTGCTGGCCACCGTCGCGCCGGTGTCCGGGATCGCCACGTCGCTGCCGTTCGTGCCGGAGCAACCGCCGCCGGTGCCGGTGACCGTCAGCGTGTACGTCGCGGTCCGGGTGCCGGAGGCGGCCGTGCCGGTCACGGTCACCGGGTACGTGCCGGCCGGGGTGCTGGCCGAGGTGCTGATGGTCAGCGTCGACGACCCGCCCGAGGTGACCGTCGCCGGATTGAACGTGGCGGTGGCGCCGGACGGCAGGCCGCTGGCCGAGAGGCTCACCGACTGGGCGGAACCGTTGGTGGTGGCGGTGGCCACGGTCGCGGTGACGGAGCCGCCGGGCGCGGTGGAGCCGGAGGTCGGCGACACCGAGACCGAGAAGTCGTTGGGCGGCGGCGGGGTGTCGCCGTTGACCACGTAGAGCAGCCGGTTCGGGGTGCCGGTGCCCGGGTTCGTGACCACGTTCGGGGTGGCGTTGGTGACCAGGTAGTCCCGGACCTGCTGCGGGGTCCACGACGGGTTGGCCGAGAGCACCAGCGCCGCGGCGCCGGCGACGTGCGGCGACGCCATCGAGGTGCCGCTGATCGTGTTCGTCGCGGTGTCGTTGGTGTGCCAGGCGGACGTGATGCTCACGCCCGGCGCCAGGATGTCCACGCAGGTGCCGAAGTTGGAGAAGCTGGCGGCGGCGTCGTTGTTCTGGGTGGCACCGACGGTGATCGCCGGCGCGGCGCGGGCCGGGGAGTAGTTGCAGGCGTTCTGCCGGTTGCCGAGGAAGTCGCCGTTGCCGGCGGCCACCGCGTACGTGATGCCGGAGTTGATCGAGTTGATCACGGCGTTGTCGACGGACGTGTTCGCCCCGCCACCCAGGCTCATGTTGGCGACGGCGGGCTTGACCGCGTTCGCGGTGACCCAGTCGATGCCGGCGACGACCCCGGCGTTGGTGCCGCTGCCCTGGCAGTTGAGCACCTTGACGGCCACCAGTCGGGTCGCCTTGGCGACGCCGTACGCCGTACCGCCGACGGTGCCGGCGACGTGCGTGCCGTGGCCGTTGCAGTCGGTGTTGTTGCTGTCGGCGGTGTTGGTGCCCCAGGTCGCCCGGCCGCCGAAGTCGGAGTGCGTCGTCCGGATGCCGGTGTCGATGACGTACGACGTCACGTTGCCCGCCGTGTTCGGGTACGTGTACGAGCTGTTCAGCGGCAGGTTTCGCTGGTCGATCCGGTCGAGGCCCCAGGACGGGGGGTTCGTCTGGGTACCGGCGATCGACACGGTGTGGTTCTGCTCGACGTACGCCACCGCCGGGTCGGCGGCCATCCGGGCGGCCGCCTGCGCGCTCATCCGCAGCTCGGCACCGCGCAGGGCCGCGCTGTACGTCCGGGCCACGGTGCCGCCGTGCTTGCCGACCAGCCGGTTCAGCGACGACCCGATGGCCGCCCGGCTCACCGCGCTGTCCTTGAAGACGACGATGTAGCTGTCCCGGACGGCGGTGGCGCCGCCGGCGCTGAGGACCGTACCCACCGGCTCGGCGGCGAGAGCCGGTGTCGCGGTGGCCACCATGGCCAGCGCGGCCACCCCGACCAGGACGGACCTGCGTGGGATACCCATCTCCTACCTCCCTCCGAACGGCCGTCGACCGTCCACTCGTTCGTGGCGAGTGAATCGATGACCGCCGATCGAGCTGAGGGTAGAGCGCGATGAACCGCGAACTGAACATGTCGAGTTGTCCATAACACCGGCAGGATGACCCCTACGGGGCCGGGTTACGGGGTCAACGGGGGACCGGCCCGGATTCGCGTGACGCCGGATCGGGCAAGGCTGTGCACCATGGAGAGTCAGCTCGTCGTCCTGCTTCCGCTCGCCGTGGTGTGGTTGGCCGCCGGCTGGCTCGCGGACCGGCTGCCCCGGGCGACGTACGCCCGCGACCTGCGCCGGCAGGCCGGCCGGGTGCTCGCCCTGACCGCGACCGGCCTCGTCCTCACGGCGACCGTGCTGGTCGTCGGCCTCTCCAGCGGCGACTCGTCCCCGGCCGACCGCGCCGCCGCCGGGCTGGGCCTCGCCGCGGTCCCGGCGATCGCGGTCGCGGCCTGCGCCGTCCGCCGCGTCCGCCGCCTGTGGGCGGGCGCCGGTGCCTTCGCGGCGGCGCCGGCCACCCCCGCCCCGCACGGCCTGCGCGCCGCCGCGGCCCATCCGCTGGTCGGGCTCCCGGTGCAGCTCACCGGCCTGGCGATCCTTCCGGCGCTGGCCGCCGCACTCGCTCCCGGCATGCTCACCGGCGACGGCGCGACCGGTCCCGCGATCACCGTCGGCGCGCTCGGCGTCGTCGTGATCGGCGTCCGTCACGCCCTGCGCCACAACCGCCTGGTGGAGCGGGCGACGCCCCCGGCCCGGCCCGGGTCAGCGCGACCGGCCGGAGCCCTGCACGTATAGCAGTTCGAGGATGGCCCGGGTCGCCTCGAACCAGCGGTCCAGCCAGCCCGGCGGGGGCACGCTGCCCTTCGGCGGCAACTCCATCAGCAGGCCACGCAGCAGCGGGTGGTCGACGAGCGACTCGTGGGATTCCGGCCGCCAGCCGCCGGGCGGGTAGGACGGCTCGGTCAGCGGGTTCGGGTCCAGCGAGGGCAGGGTGAGCGGCGGGCCGGCGGGCTCCGGAGCGGGCGCCTCCCGCTCACCGACCTCGGCGTCCGACGACACGACCTCGGTCAGCACGGTGTCCCGGCGCGCCCCCCGGTACTTGCCCCCGAACCGCTCCGGCTTGCCCGGTCCGTTGGTGAGGTTCTCTGACCCGATCGTCGTCATCCGTCTCGCCTGCCTCGCTCGGTCGCCGATCCGTGCGGCGGTTGTCGACCAACGCCGTACCGACCGGTTCAACGAGACGGGACCGATGTGGCGACGGGGACACGCGCGGTCGTGCGCGGCGCCGCCCACCGGCGGTGGGTCAGGGCATGCCGATGTCCCCGTCCGGTCCGGTCCGGACGGGGACACAGGGTCGTCGGTCAGTCCCGGTGGAAGCCGCCGCCCCGGGCGCCGGTGACGAAGGAACGCCACCCACCCGGGCTGAAGATCAGGGCCGGACCCGACTTGTCCTTCGAGTCCCGCACGCCGACCGCCCCCGTCACGTACGCCACCTCCACGCAGTTGTCGCAGTTCGGCCCGCTCTTCGAGCTCTTGAACCAGGTGGCCTGCGTCAGGTCCACGGGGCACTCCTTGGTCGCCATTTCCACAGCGGCTCCTCTGCCAGTTTCGCGATGTGTGCGATGGACTCCTCCGGACGAATGGCCGCCGCGCGGATGTGATCGAAGATGAAGCTGTACTTCTGTAGTTCGTCACTCTTCTCGAGGAAGAGCCCACCCGTGGCGTTCTCCGCGTACACGACATCCGGATCACCGGGCTCGGGGAAGCTCAGGATCGTGAAGGTGCCGTCCATGCCGGCGTGCGCCCCCACCTCGAAAGGCAGGATCTGCAACGTCACGTTCGGCAGTTCGGCCACTTCCACCAGCCGTTTGAGCTGGTCACGCATCACTGCGTCCCCGCCAACCGGCCGGCTCACCACCGCCTCATCGAGCACCACCCACAGATCGACCGGATCATCCTGAGTCAGCAACGACTGTCGACCCAGCCGGACACGGACACGTTGTGCGACCTGTTCCGGCGTGAAGTCGGGTCGGGCGGCGCGGATCATCGCGCTCGCGTACTCCTCGGTCTCCAGCAGCCCGGGCACGACCTGCTGCTCGTACGCCCGGATGGAGCTGGCGGCCGCCTCCAGCCCGACGTACGCCCCGACCAGCACCGTGCTGTACGGATGCCACCAGCCCTTCTGCCGGGCCTCCCGGGCGATCTGCACCAGCTCGTCGCTCTCGGCGCCCACCACGCCGTAGATCCGGAGCATGTCCCGGACGTCACGCGGCGTCGCCGTGGTGTGGCCCGTCTCGATGCGCGAGACCTTGGACGCCGAGCATTCGAGCTGCTCCGCGACCGCCTCGATGGTGATGCCCGCCGCCTCGCGCTGCCGGCGCAGCTCCGCGCCGAGCCGTCGGCGACGGATTGTCGGGCTCCGCCGCTCAGTCACGGCACCACCCCGCGCTCACGCCACGACCTGGGACCGCGGGGCGGCGACCCGGCTCACTCCTCGCACTCACGGCGACACCTCGGTTGCTGGTCGGACCGCCGGCTGCTGGCCAACCCCGTCCCCCTTCACCTCGACACACCGCCCACCCGTGTCGTCGCGCCGGCAGGAGCGCCGAAGGACGGGCGTTCGCGGCGGGGTGGGGTGGTGCCGGTCGTCGACCGGCCGCGACGGGCGAAACCGGTCCTCAGTGTGCCGTCCGAATGCGAACGGCTTCAAGCGTTGCATTGCGCGAGCCGCTCGCGTATCGGCAAAAGTCGACGTGCAACTTGCATGTCGCACGCCGCTGATGCACTCTGTCCGTATGGCACGGGTCACTCACCGTCTCCGTCCGATCCCCCGCCGTGGTGAGATCACCACCAGTGGGACGCGAGGCGGTGGGCGCACCCGCGCCACGGCAACCAGACCTGCCCCGGGATGAGGACCCCACCGCTGCACGCCCGAAGGCTGCGGCGGCGGGAGCGAGACCCGGAGCAGCCGGGTGTTGGTCGGGTGGCGGCGCGCCACCAGCGGGTACGGCCCGACCACCACCAGCACCACCGGTTCCCCGAGGGCACGACCCCGAGGCCGGACCAGAGACGTCCCCCGATCAAGCTCCCGCCGGCCCGTCCGCCGGCCTTCCCTCCCAGGAGCCCATGTGCTTCCCCGCTCCGGTGACGTACTGCACGTGACTCGCGCGGCGAGTGTCCAGTTCCTCCGGCCCATCACCTTCCGGGTGATCCGGGTCCTCGACTGGCCGACCTACGACGGTTGGCTCTGGCTCGAAGGCTACGAGTTGAACGCATCGGGGGACGCGGTCAGCCGGCGATCGATCTTCGTCCAGCGGGACGGCCTGCACCAGGTCCAGGCCGCTCCCCAGCACCGGCCGCACACCGTTCGGACGGTGCGCCGGCCGGTCACCCGTACCCCCGTCCGGGTGGGCTGACCTCCCGCGATCCGCCGCCGGAGGGCGTGCCGCGGCCATAGAATCAGCGGTACGCCCACCCCGGCGGCTCCACCCCGCGCGACCAGGACCCCGAACCTGGGATGGCCATGGTCAATCAGCCCGCCGTGCGGCGGCACCGCTCCCGTATCGCCTACGCCTTCGGACTCCTGGCGCTCGTCGGCGCCGCAACCACCCTCGTGGTCGTGGTACGCGACCCCGCCCTCTCCTCCACCCGACTGACCACGCCGGTCCCCGCCCCGGAGATCACCGTGGTCGAGGAGGAGCCGGTCCACGGATTCGGGGGCGACCCGGATCCCGACGCCCCCGTCGGGGATCTCGGCGTACCCACCGAGGTTCCGCCGGCCGACGCCGGGCCGGCCGCCGGCGGGGGTGGCGCCCAGGCGGCGTCGCACTCACCGGACGACGTCCGGCGCTCCCTGTTCTGGTCCGGGATCTTCGGACTGGCCATCTCGCTCGCCGGGCTGGGCCTGGTCGGCACGAGACGCCGGATGTGGTGAGCGGCGTCCGCTCAGGCGGTGGGCGTCGGCTCCGGGCTCGGCGTGGCGGTGGTCGGTGACGGCTCGGGTCGGGACACCACCAGGGTGACCTCCTCGTCCTCCCCCACCAGGTCGCCCGCGTCCGGCTCGGTGTCCAGCACCGTCCCGGCGGGCCGGTCGGACGTCCGGTACTCGATGCGGTAATCCACCCCGGCGCGGTCGAGGATGGCGCGGGCGGTCGCCAGCGGCAGGTTGACCACCGGCGGCATGCGCACCTCACCCGCCTCGGTCGGCGACGGCGACGGGGAGGCGGTCGTCGGCGCGGCCGAGGTCGTCGGCGCGGCCGTCGTGGGAGAGGCCCGGGTCACCGACACCGAGGGCGAGGGCTCGGGACCGATCGGCTCGTCGTCGTCGGCGGCCAGGGCGAACCACAGGCCGGCGCCGAGCGCGCCGAGCAGGAGCAGGACGAGCACGCCCCACAGGATCGGCAGCCACCAGCGGCGGCCCCCCTGGTCCTCGGCGTACCACTCGGTGGTCTCCCGGTACTCGGTGGGCCGCGGCGGTGGTACCCCGGCCCGCCCCGACCACGCCGCCGGGCCACGCGCCTCCGGCGGTATCGGCGCGGTGCGGTCCATCGGCGTGCTGCGGTCGGCGGGCATCGGCCGGGTCTCGTCGCCGGACGCCCCCAGCGGTCGCCGGTCCTCCGGTCGCGGCAACCGCTGGGTACGGTCGGCGGGCTCGCCACCGGTCGGGGGCAGCGGCCGGGTCCGGTCGTCGTGCTCTCCGGCGGGTGGCTCCTGACGATCGTCGCTCATCGCACGTCCTCCGCTCGCGGCCTGACGTCAACCTAGCTGGACGGAGGGGAATCGGCCGGGATCAGCGCGTCACGGGTTCGGCGACGGCGTGCCGTCGGCGGGATCACCGCACCACAGGGCGACCGGGTCGCCCCACGGAGCCTGGCTGTCGCCGGGCGGCTCCTGCTTGCGCACCGGGCCACTGCGGCGCAGCGTGTACACGACGCGGAACCCCTCCCCGGCGAGCTCCTCGGCCGCCTCGGCGCAGTCGTCCTCCACCACGTCGGGCACCCGTACGACCGGCGGCGGGCCGCTCACGTACAGGGTGATCGTCCGCCCCGGGCTGACCGCCGTGCCGGCCTTGGGGTAGGTGCGCTCCACGGCCCGCCCGCTGCCACCCTGGAAGACGAGGCGCCACCGCAGCCCCCGCTCCTCGAGGTCGTCCCGTGCGTCGTCGAAGTCGCGGCCGACCAGGTTCGGCACGGTCGGCCCGGTGGCCGCCGGACGCGACGGGGTGGACCGCGGCGGCGTGGACCGTGACGACGTGGCCGTGACCGGGCGGGTGGTCGGCGTGGCGCTCGCACCCGCCGTCGACGTGGCCCGCCGGTCGTCCTCGCCGGCCAGGATCCAGCCGGTCGTCGCGCCGAGCGCGGCGAGCAGCACGGTCGCCAACCCACCGCCGAGCACCAGTGTCACCCGGTCGTGCCCCGTGCTGGGCTTCGTGTTGCCGTCCGTCATCCCCCACCGCTCCCCGGGTCCGCCGGAAACCTGCGGCCTCTCGGTCATCGGCGACCGTACCCGGCCCGACCATCCGCGCAGCGTGACGGTCGACCGTCACCACTCGCCGCGCCGACCACGGGACGTTACGCTCCCCCGCATGGCCAGGGGCTGGGGAGGATCGATCACGACCGCGCTCGGCGTCGCGGCCGGTGCGGGTGCCGCGCAGCTGGGCTTCGGCTACGGGCTCGGCATCATCAACTGGGCTCCGCCGCCCGACGGGGCGGCCGCCGCGACAGCCTGGACGGCCAGTCTGATCTGGGCAACCTGGATCGCCGCCACGTCCACGGTGCTCGGCGCGGTCTGCGCGCAGCGCCTGCGGGCGCGCGGTCCGGCCGAGCCCGACAGCGCTGCCGGGGACTCCCGGGCCGCCTCCTCCGACGCCGCGAGCGGCTCGTCGACCGGCGGCGCGGACAGCGCGGCCGGTGCCGCGGCGGCGGGTTCGTCCGCCACCGGCACCGTCCCGACCGCCGGTCCCGGCACCACCGGCACGGCGGACGTCCGTGCCGGGCGGGAAGCGGACGGCGGGACGCTGGGCTGGATCGCGCTGGCCGTGGCCGCCGGGGCCGGCGCGCTGATCACCGTGCTGCTGGTGGCCGTACCGGCGCGGGTCGCCGTGGTACCGGACATCTCGGCGCCCCGCGACGTCGCCGCCGTCTACGCCGCGCTGGGCGTGCTGGTCGGAGTCGCGATCGCCGGGTGGGCGCTGCACTCGCGGGCCGCCGCCGGCAACGTGATCGCCACCGTCGGTTGGCTCTGGCTGCTCGCCGTGGTGGCCGTGGTCGACGGCGTCCTCGCCGGACGCGGGCTCACCAGCGCCCAGCTCGGCATCTGGCAGTTGAGCGCGGGCGGCGACGGGCTCTGGATCCGCGACTGGTTCTACTGGCCGGGCGCGCTGCTGTCGCTCGGCTCCGCGCTCCTCATCGGCATCCTGGCCGCGCGCCGCGCGGGGCGGGACCCCGACCGCCGGGTCGGCACGACCACCTCCGGTGCGGCCGGCCCGCTGCTCGTCGCGGTCGCCTACCTGCTCGCCGTCCCGGGGTTGACCGCCATCGGCCCGGAGCAGGTGTCGGCGCACCTCATCGCCCCGTACGCCGTCATCGTCGGCCTCGGCGGCTCGGCCCTGGTCGCCACGCTCGGGCAGCGAGCCGGTCGTCGCGCCGCCGTACGCGTGCCCCGGCAGCGCACCGCGTCCGGGTTCGGCGGGGGGCCGGACGAGGCCGCCGGGGGGCCGGCGTCCGACGGCACCGGAGTGGCTGGCGGTGCCGAGGCGGTCGGCGCGACGCGGGGCCGGGACATGGCCGGCTCATCGGGCGGCGGGGCGGCGGGCGGCACGGGCGGGGACGCGGAGGCGGCACCGGGCGGGTCGATGTCGGCCGGTGATGCCACGGGCGGCACCGGGCGCGGCCGGACCACAGCCGCCCGAGCGACCGGGAAGAAGGCGACCGTCACCGACCGGCTGCCCACCCAGCGAGCCGAGGCCGAGCAGGTTTCCGCCGCGATGTCCGACGCGACCGACGGTGCCGGGACAGCGGACGAGACGTCGGCTCGACCGGCTGGCCGCCGTGCCCGGCCTCCCCGCCGCGACCACTGACCACCGGCGTCGGCCTTGCCAAGATCACGCCCGCAGCCGCCAGCGCCCGCCAGCGCCCGCCCGCGGCCGCCTGCGGCCCGGTGCTAGCCGACCGGCCAGGTGTGGACGGGTTCGTTGCTGCGCTGGAGGTCGGCGTACCGCTGCACCATGTGGTGCAGGGCGGCGTCCCGGCCCATGTTGCGGTGCCGCTCGGCCGCCCACACCGTCTCCGTCTGCCAGACCGCGCCGTTGCGGCCGGTCCGGCAGCGCTGCTCGATGACCCCGAGCAGGCGGTCCCGTTCGGCGGGGGCGACACCGAACCGGTCCAGCCCGGTCGCCGCCGTCGGCAGCAGGACGTCGAGGACGAGCTTCGTCACCGGCACCTCGCCGAGCCGGGGCCAGTACAGGACGGCGTCCATGCCCCGGCGGGCGGCCGCGTGGAAGTTCTCCTCCGCCGAGCTGAACGTGAGCTGGCTCCAGATCGGCCGGTCCGCCTCCGCCAGCCCGCGCGCGAGGCCGAAGTAGAAGGCGGCGTTGGCCAGCATGTCGACCACGGTCGGGCCGGCCGGCAGCACCCGGTTCTCCACCCGCAGGTGCGGGCGGCCGTCCATGATGTCGTACACCGGCCGGTTCCAGCGGTAGACGGTCCCGTTGTGCAGGCGCAGTTCGCCGAGCTGCGGCACGCCCCCGGCGTGCAGGATCTCCACCGGGTCCTCGTCCTCGCAGATCGGCAGCAGCGGCGGGAAGTAGCGGACGTTCTCCTCGAACAGGTCGAAGATCGAGGTGATCCACCGCTCGCCGAACCACACCCGGGGCCGTACGCCCTGGGCCTTGAGCTCGTCCGGCCGGGTGTCGGTGGCCTGCTGGAACAGCGCGATCCGAGTCTCCGCCCAGAGCTGCCGCCCGTACAGGTACGGGGAGTTCGCCCCGATCGCCACCTGCGCGGCGGCGATCGCCTGGGAGGCGTTCCAGTAGTCGGCAAAGCTGTCCGGCGCGACCTGGAGGTGGAACTGGAGGCTGGTGCAGGCGGCCTCGGGGGCGATCGAGTCGGTGTGCGTCTGGAGCCGCTCGACGCCCCGGATGTCGAGTTCGATGTCCTCGCCACGCGCCCCGACGATCTGGTCGTTGAGCACCCGGTAGCGCTCGTTGGTGGAGAGGTTGTCGGCGACGAGGTGGCGCTCGGTGAGCGTGGGCAGGATGCCGACCAGGACGATCCTCGCGTCCGACTTGGCGGCCCGCTCGTCAGCGCGGGTGAGACTGCTCCGCAGGTCGTGCTCGTAGTCGCCGAACCCGGTGCCCTCGATGAGCCGGGGCAGCGCGTTCAGCTCCAGGTTGAACTGCCCCAGCTCGGTCTGGAATAGCGGGTCGGCGATGTCGGCGAGGATCTGGTCGTTGCGCATCGCCGGCTCGGCGGCGGAGTCGACCAGGTTGAGCTCGATCTCCAGGCCGGTCATCGGCCGGTCGGCGTCGAACCCGAAGTCGTCCAGCATCAGCGCGAAGACGTCCAGGCAGCGACGTACCTTCTGCCGGTAGCGGACCCGGTCCTCCCGGGAGAAGGCGCCCTGCTCGACGTCCCTGCCCATGTGTCCTCCCGGCGCCGGCGCGACGGAACGATGTTGTTCCGCAGCGCATTGTGAACCATCCACGGTAAGAGCGCCCACGGCGGCGGGCCAGAGGCTGAGCCGGCGCTCGGTGCGCCGGGGCTGGCGGCCGTACGTGCTCCTGGGGGATCCCTACCCTGGTTGGGCGGCTGAGCATCGCCGCGAGCCACGAACATGTCGTGACAAATCGCACCGACGCGAAAGGCCCGCGCCGTGGCGCGGGCCTTTCGGGTACGTCCGGAGCGGTCAGGCCTGGCGGACGCCCTCACCCTCGATCTCGATCTTGATCTTCTTGCCGACCAGCACGCCGCCGGTCTCCAGGGCGACGTTCCAGGTCAGGCCGAAGTCCTCGCGGTCGATCTCGGTGCTCGCCGAGAAGCCGAAGATGTCCTGGCCGAACGGGCTGCGGCCGACGCCCTCGAACTCGACCGCCAGGTCGACCGGGCGGGTCACGCCCCGGATGGTCAGCTCGCCGGAGAGGACGAACTCGTTTCCGCGACGGGACTTCACGCCGGTGCTGCGGAACTCCACCGTCGGGTACTGCTCGACGTCCAGGAACTCCGGGCTGCGCAGGTGCGCGTCGCGGTCGGCCTGGGCGGTGTCGATGCTGGCCGCCTGGATCGTGGCGGTGACCGAGGACTGCATCGGGTCCTCCGCGACGGTGATGGTCGCGGTGGCGTCGGTGAACTCACCGCGTACCTTGCTCACCATCATGTGCCGGGCGACGAAGCCGACGCGCTTGTGGGCGACGTCCAGCAGGTAGGTGCCGGCGGCGGGGATGGTGAGGCCCTCCCAGTCGCGGGTAACCGATTCGGTGCTGCTGGTCATGAGTGCTTCCCTCCGGGGAAATCGTTGAGTAGGCCAACGGCTGTCTCAGCAACTATAGCGGCGACAATATTCCGTGTGTCAAGGACTGCTAGGATGGCCGAGTGAACCAGAGCGTGTTCGACGATCCCCGGATCACCGCTGTAGGCCTGCTCGTCGAGGCGCACGCCGGGCTGTCGGCCCGGTTCGCCGCGCAGTTCGACGAGCACGGCCTGTCACCGGTCGAGTTCGAGGTGCTCACCCGCCTCGCCCGCTCCCCGGGCAACCAGTTGCGGATGACCGACCTCGCCGCCCAGACCTCCCTGTCCACGAGCGGGGTCACCCGCGTGGTCGACCGGATGGAACGGGACGGGCTGCTCACCCGGCGCGCCTGCCCGTCCGACCGCCGCAGCTCGTACGCGGTGGTCACGACCACCGGCCTGAAGCGGCTGGACGAGGTGCTCCCGGGCCACCTGCGCATCATCGAGGAGTGGTTCACCGGGCAACTCGAGCCCGAGGCGCTCAACGCGCTCCTCGACGGCCTGCGCCGCGTGCGGGACGCCGTCCACCCGGGCGCCACGGCCGGCAGCACCGACCCGCTCCCGACCGGACACACGGCGCCCGCCGGCCGGTGCTGACCGGCTCTGCCGGCCACCGGCAGAAAGACCGGCAGAACTGCCGTACACCCGGGCGATAGGCCATCAAACCGGGCAGGACGGTACACGCGTGATGGCTAATCTTCGTGCAGCGGGGACGCACCGGGGGGAAACGGCGCGAGCGATGAGCAAGGGGTAGCAAGAGGGGGCTCTGTCGCTCGCGCCACCCCCGGTCCCCGTCCCCGCGCCCCGGTCCCGGTCCCACGGTTCCGGGGCACTACTTCGCCCGGGCCGCCGCGAGGGCGTACAGCAACTGCTCCTCGTGCGGCAGCAGTCGCACACCGCTGTTGCGGCAGACCTCGTCCAGCCGGTCCAGCGTGGCCGGGTCCGCCGTGCTGGCCGCCAGCCCCACCAGCGCCTCCACCAGGTCACGACGGTCCTGGCCGTCGGCGGCGGCCTCGGCCGCGGCGGCGAACCACTCGGCCGCCAGCTCCCGGTCACCCCGGTGCAGCGCCAGATTGCCCTCGATCAAGGCGCAGATGCCGTCCGCCGGACCGGTGACCGTCCCCGGCCCCGCGGCCGCCCGCCCCGGCCCACCGGCCGGCCCGTACGTCGCACCCGGACCGGTCCCGGCCACGCCCGCCGGCCGCAGCTGGGCCAGCACCTCCGCAGCCTCCGCCGTCCGCCCGTCCTGGGCCAACGCCAACCCGACCGTGCCCAGCACCCGGCGGCGGTGGCCGGGGTCACCCAGGCCGGTCAACGCCGACAGCGTCCGCCGGCCCCGGTCGACCGCGTCGGCGTACCGGCCCTCCAGGCGGGCCACCTCGGCGAGGTTCGCCTGCGCGAGCACCCGCAGCCGCTGCTCACCGGACTGCGTGGCCAGCCGGTCGACCGCGGCCAGCCGCCGTCGGGCGGCCACGAGATCACCCACCCGGATGCCGTGCCAGGCGAGGTTGTTCTGCGCCACCGCCATGTCCCGCGTCCGCCCGTGCCGGGTGGCGAGCGCCAGCACCGCCTCGGCCTGCTCCCGCGCCTCGTCGTGACCGCCGGTGCCGATCAGCAGCGCGCACAGGACCGTCCGCGCCTCCAACTCGCCGGTGACGTCGCCCGCCTCGCGGAAAGCGGCCAGCGCCGCCCGGGCCGACGGCATCTCCTCGCCCCCGGCGCCGTGCTCGGCGGCCAGCCGGGCCACCCCCAGGGACGCCCACGCCCGCAGCACCGGGTCGGCGTCGGCGGTACGCGGATCGGCGAGCAGCCGCCGCAGCCACCGCCGGCCGGCGACGTCCCGGCCCCGGAAGCGCCACCACCGGGACAGCCCGGCGGCCAGCCGCAGTGCGGTCACCGGGTCGTCGACGGCGGCGTGCGCCAACGCGGAACTGATGTCACCGCTCACCTCGTCGAGCCGGTGCACCGCCGCCGTCAGGCGGACGCCGACCAGTTCCGGCGCCGTACGGGTCACCAGCCGGGCCATCGCGCGGGCGTGGCGCCGGCGCACGCAGGAGAGTTCCCCCGCGCCGGCGGCCTGCTCGGCGGCGAAGTCCCGCACGGCGTCGAGCAGCCGGAACCGGAACGGCCCGCTGCCGCGTACGCTCAGCAGCCCCAGTTGGAGCAGCCGGTCCAGCAGCGGGACCGGATCCGGGACGACTCCCGCCGGATCAACGTCATCGGCGAGCACCTCCTCGGCCAGCTCGATGGACCAGCGGTTGCCGAAGACGGCGAGCCGCCGCAGGGCGGCCTGCTCCTCCGGCGCGAGCAGCAGGTAGCTGGTCGCCACGGCGTCCCGGAGCGTCTCGGCCACGGCCGGGTCGGTGGCGTTCCAGCCCGGCCGCTCGGCCGCCCCGGAGGAGGTCGCCAGGTCCAGGACGCGGTCGCCGTACCGGTCGAGCAGTTCGTTGAGGTCGAGGACGCGGCCCCGCGCCGCCATCAGCTCGATGGCCAGGGGCAGCCCACCGAGGCGGCGGACCAGCCGTGCCATCGCCGGCAGCTCGGCCGGCGTCGGCGGGTCGGGGCGCACCTGGGCGAGGCGGGCGGCGAACAGCGCGACCGCCGGGTAGCCGGTGAGCGCGTCGGGCCCGGCATGGTCCCGGCCGGGCGGCGGGACGTCCAGCGGAGCGACCGGGCGGACCCGCTCGCCGCGCAACCCGACCGGGTGCCGGCCGGTGACCAGCACCCGCAGCGACGGCACCGCGACCGCGAGCCGGCGCACGGTCTCCGCGACCGGGTCGGGGGCCCGCTCCACCGCGTCCATGAGGAGCAGCGCCGGCCGGCCGGCGAGGCGTACGGCCAGGTCGGGGAGGCGGGCCACCTCGAAGACCGCGATCGAGGCGGCGAGCACGTCGGCCGCGTCCGAGCCCTCCCCGATCAGCACCCCGGCCACGCCGCCCGGGTGCCGCCCGGCCACCGCGTGGGCGACCGCCAGGGCCAGTGCGGTCTTGCCGACCCCGGCCAGCCCGACCAGGCTGACCAGCCGGGGCGCCGGCTCGTCGGTGAGCATCTTGACCAGCTCGGCCACGTCGCGTTCCCGGCCGATCAGCTCGGCGGCGGGTGGCAGCGCGACCGGTGCGGCTGCGCCGGTGTCGTCGTGGCGGGCCGGTGGCGGCTCGGCCGTGGCCGACCGGGGAGCCGGCACCGGGCGGGCCGCGGCGAGGAACGCCGAGCGGGCCGGCTCGGCCAGCCCGAGCGCGGTGGCGAGCAGCTCGACCGTCGTGCGTTGCGGTCGAAGGGAGCGGCCGCGCTCCAGCTCACGAACGGTGCGTACGCCGATGCCGGCCCGGGACGCCAACTCGGCCTGGGTGAGGCCGGCGGCGAGCCGGTGTCCGCGGAGCAGGTCGGGCAGCCCGGTGAGGCCGCCCGGTCTCGGCGAACGATCATGCTCCGGGGTCATGGGCAGGAAGGGTACGGACGACGTCCGACCGCCGACAGCGGATCGTCGTCCTGCCGACCCCCCGCTGCGGATATCCGACAGCAACGCCGGCGCGCAAGGTGGCCCGACCACCGGAAAGGCCGGGCCCGGTGGTGTCCGTCACATGCCGAGATCACGCGCGATGATCATGCGCTGCACCTCGGACGTACCCTCGCCGATCTCCAGGATCTTGGAGTCCCGCCAGAACCGGGCCACCGGGTACTCGTTCATGAAGCCGTAGCCACCGTGGATCTGCGTCGCCTCGCGGGCGTTGTCGACGGCGATGGTGCTGGCGTGCAACTTGGCGATCGCGGCCTGGCGCTTGAACGGCTCCCCGGCGAGCATCCGGGCCGCGGCGTCGTAGTACGCCAGCCGGGCCGTGTGCGCCTTCATCTCCATGTCGGCGATCTTGAACTGGATCGCCTGGTAGTTGCCGATCGGCCGGCCGAAGGCGTGACGCTCCTTCGCGTACCTGACGGACTCGTCGACGCAGCCCTGGGCGAGACCGACGGCGAGCGCGGCGATCGCGATCCGGCCCTCGTCGAGGATCCGCAGGAACTGGGCGAAGCCACGGCCGCGCTCACCGAGCAGGTTGGCCGCCGGCACCCGGCAGTCGTCGAAGGTCAGCTCGTGGGTGTCCGAGGCGGTCCAGCCGACCTTGGAGTAGCCGGGCGCGACGGTGAAACCGGGCGTCCCGGACGGCACGATGATCGTGGACAGCTCCTTCGAGCCGTCCGGGTTCGTGCCGGTGACCGCGGTGACGGTGACCAGGACTGTGATGTCGGTGCCCGAGTTGGTGATGAACGCCTTCGAGCCGTTGATGACCCACTCGTTCGTCGTCTCGTCCAGCACCGCCCGCGTCTGGGTGCCGCCGGCGTCCGAGCCGAAGCCCGGCTCGGTCAGGCCGAAGGCGGCCAGCGCCTCACCGCTGCACAGCTTCGGCAGCCACTGCGCCTGCTGCTCCGGAGTACCAAATCTGAAGATCGGCATCGCGCCGAGCGAGACCGCCGCCTCCAGGGTGATCGCCATGCTGGAGTCGACCCGCGCCAACTCCTCCAGGGCCAGGCAGAGCGCGAAGTAGTCGCCGCCCATGCCGCCGTGCTCCTCCGGGAAGGGCAGCCCGAACAGGCCCATCTTCCCCATCTGGCGGACCACCTCGTACGGGAAGGTGTGCTGCTCGTAGTGCTCGGCGATGACCGGCGCGACCACCTCGCGGGCGAAGTCCCGCACGCTCTGCCGCAGCGCCTCGTGCTCGTCGGTGAGCCGGAAGTCCATGGGTTCCTCCTGGTGTGGAAGGGCCGCCGGGCGCTCGTGACGCCGGGACGGGTCGGTGCGGTGGCGGGCCGCCGCCGGCCGGGTGGGCGGCGGACTCAGACCGGGGTGACGCCGTGCCGGCGCCGGGAGAAGTGCCGCTCCTTGCCGCGGGCGGCGGTGAATCGCCGGATCAGCTCGGCGCGCAGTTCGTGCGGCTCGACGATCGCGTCGACCACCAGTTCGCTGGCGAGGCGGACGATGTCGATGTCCCGCTCGTACTCCTCGCGCTTCGCGGCCACGAACGCGGCCCGCTCGGCCTCGTCCCCGATCGCCGCGATCTTGTTGGCGTAGACGGCGTTGACCGCCGCCTCGGCGCCCATCACCGCGATCTTCGCGGTGGGCAGGGCGATCGTGGCGTCCGGCTCGAAGCCGGGGCCGGCCATCGCGTAGAGGCCCGCGCCGTACGCCTTGCGGACCACGACGCAGATCTTGGGTACGGTCGCCTCGGAGATCGCGGTGATCATCTTGGCGCCGTGCCGGATGATGCCCTGCTTCTCCACCGCGCTGCCGACCATGAACCCGGGCACGTCGGAGAGGAACAGCAGCGGGACGTTGAACGCGTCGCAGAGCTGCACGAACCGGGTCGCCTTGTCGGCCGAGTCGACGAAGAGCACGCCGCCCTTGAACATCGAGTTGTTGCCGACGACGCCGACGACCTCGCCGTCCAGCCGGCCGAAGCCGATGGTCAGTTCCTTGGCCCACAGTGCCTGGATCTCGAAGAAGCTGCCCTCGTCGAGCAGGCCCTTCGCGTACCGCCGCATGTCGAACGCCTGCCGCTCGCTCGCCGGTACCAGCGCGGCCAGGTCGGCCTTCTCCGGCGCTTCCTCGGCGGGGGCGGTGGGCGGCTGCTGGGTCCAGTTCGCCGGCAGGTACGACAGGTAGCGCTTGACCACGTCGAGCGCCTCGGCCTCGGTCTTGCAGAGGAAGTGCCCCACGCCGGACTCGGCGCAGTGCACCTTGGCGCCGCCCATCGCCTCCAGGGTGGTCTTCTCGCCGGTCACCATCTCGACCATGCGGTCGGAGCCCAGGTACATGCTGGCGTTGCCGTCGACCATGGCGACCACGTCGCAGAACGCCGGGATGTACGCCCCGCCCGCCGCGCTCGGCCCGAACAGCGCGCAGACCTGGGGGATCGAGCCGGAGGCGCGGACCTGGTTCCAGAAGATCTTCCCGGCGCCCCGGCGGCCGGGGAACAGCTCGACCTGGTCGGTGATCCGGGCGCCGGCCGAGTCGACCAGGTACACCATCGGCACGCCGGTGGTGTACGCCCGCTCGATGATCCGGATGATCTTCTCGACGGTCCGGGCGCCCCAGCTCCCGGCCTTGACCGTGGAGTCGTTCGCCATCAGGCAGACGGGCCGGCCGTCGATGGTGGCGGTGCCGGTGACGACACCGTCGGCGGGCAGGCCCTCGGCCAGCGCGTTGGCGTACAGGCCGTCCTCGACGAACGAGCCCGCGTCGACCAGGAGCGCGACCCGCTCCCGGGCGAAGAGCTTGCCCTTGGCGGCGTTGGCCGCGTGGTACTTGTCCGCACCGCCGGCCTTGGCGCGCTTGCGCAGCTGCTCCAGTGCCTCACCGTCGAGCGTCACAGCGCTCCCCCTTGCCCGCCGCGCACGCGCCTCGTGAGCGCGCCATCCGACCTGAACGATCGTTAGGTTAGCGCACTGGCGACCACCTCGGCACCCCACGGCACCCCTTGGGGTCAGGCTGGGTGGGGGGTCAGGCTGGTTTTGGGGTCAGGCGGGTGCGGGGGCCGGCGCGGAGGACGCCGGACGGGAGACGCTTTCCGGTCAGCTCCTCGGCGAGTTCGGCGACCTCGATCAGGGCGTCCAGGTCGATCCCCGTGTCGATGCCCATGTCGTGCAGCATGTGCACCGCCTCCTCGGTGGCGAGGTTGCCGCTGGCCCCCGGCGCGTACGGGCAGCCACCCAGGCCGCCGACGCTGGCGTCGAACTCGGTGACACCCAGTTCGAGGGCGGTCAGCAGGTTCGCCAGGGCGGTGCCCCGGGTGTTGTGGAAGTGCAGCAGCACCGGGATGTGGGCGTTCCGGTCGCGTACCGCCGTCAGCAGCTCACGAACCCGGCGCGGCGTTCCCATGCCGGTGGTGTCACCGAAGGCCACCCGGTCGGCGCCGTCGCGGACCACCCGGTCCACGATGCCCGCCACGCGGGCGGGGTCGACGTCCCCCTCGTACGGGCAGCCGAAGCTCGTCGCGATGATGACCTCGGCCCGCGCACCGGCACCGTGCAGCAGGTCGATCAGCTCCGCGATGTCGTCCAGCGACTCCTCGGTGGACCGGTTGACGTTGCGCCGGTTGTGCGTGTCGCTCGCCGAGACGACCACCTCGATCTCGGTGAAGCCGGCGGCCAGGGCGCGCTGCGCGCCCCGCGTGTTCGGCACCAGCGCCGAGTAGCGCACCCCGTCGACCTTGGCGGCCCGCTGCCACACCTCGTCGGCGTCGGCCATCTGCGGGATCGCCTTCGGATGCACGAAGGACACCGCCTCGATCCGCCTGACCCCGGTCCGCGACAGCGCGTCGAGCAGCCGCACCTTCGCGTCGGTCGGGATGGGCTCCTCGTTCTGCAACCCGTCCCGCGGCCCGACCTCCCGGACGGACACGAAATCCGGCATCCCCGCCATAAGCGATCACCCCACTGTGACACCACCGGCCCTGACACCACCAGCATGTCATCCCACCGACCCGCCAGTGTTGATCATGAAGTTAGCGGGGACAAATCAGGCGTACGAACCCGCTAACCTCATGATCGACGCAGAGAAGCCCCGGGGTCAGCGCATGCGGGACACGATGCCGGTGTCGTAGTCGCCGGAGCGGAACTCCTCGTTCTCCAGGAGCTCGGCGAAGAAGGGGAGATTGTTCTTCGGGCCGGACAGCTCGAACTGCGCGACCGCGGCCTTCGCGCGCTCGATCGCCTCCGCGCGGGTCGCCCCGCTCACGATGAGCTTCGCCATCAGGCTGTCGTAGAACGGGGTGACCGTGTTGCCGGCGACGTACCCGGAGTCGACCCGTACGCCCTCACCGGCCGGCTCGACCCAGGTCGTGATCGCGCCCGGGCCGGGCAGGAAGCGCTTCGGGTCCTCGGCGTTGATCCGCAGCTCGATCGCGTGGCCGCGCGGCGTGAGCGCGTCCGGGTCGAAGGTCGGCGCCAGGCCGGCCGCCACCCGCAACTGCTCCTCGACCAGGTCGACGCCGTAGACCAGCTCGGTCACCGGGTGCTCGACCTGGAGGCGCGTGTTCATCTCCAGGAAGAAGAACTCGTCGGCGGCGGGACCGTCCACCGCGAGGTCCCGCTGGCGCGGGACCAGCAGGCACTCGACCGTGCCCGCGTTGCGGTACCCGACCGCCTCACCGGCGCGCACCGCCGCGGCCAGGAAGCGCGAGCGCAGCTCCGGCGACACCGCCGGGGACGGCGACTCCTCGACCAGCTTCTGGTTGCGCCGCTGCACCGAGCACTCGCGCTCGCCCAGGGCCACCACCCGGCCGTCGGCCAGGCCGAGGATCTGCACCTCGACGTGGCGCACCCGGGGGAAGTACCGCTCGATCAGGACCGAGCCGTCGCCGAACATCCGCTCGGCGAACGAGCGCACCTTGTCGTACTCGGTGCGCAGCGCGGCCTCGTCGACGGCCACGCCCATGCCCATGCCGCCACCGCCGGCCGCGGCCTTGACCATCACCGGGTAGCCGATCTCCGCCGCCGCGGCGACCGCCGCGTCCAGGTCGGCCGCCGGGTCGGTGGTGCCCGGGGCGACCGGCACCCCGGCCGCCGCCATCAGGTTCCGGGCGTTGATCTTGTCGCCCATCGCGGTGATCGCGTCCGCGCCGGGCCCGACCCAGATCAGGCCGCTCGCCTCGACGGTACGGGCGAACTCGGCGTTCTCGGAGAGGAAGCCGTAGCCGGGGTGGATCGCCTGCGCGCCGGTGGACTTGGCGGCGGCGAGGATCGCCTCGGTGTGGCGGTAGCTCTGGGCCGGATTGGCCGGACCCACGCAGACCGCCTCGTCCGCCTCGGTCACGAACGGCAGGCCGGCGTCGACCTCCGAGTGCACCGCGATCGCGCGAACCCCGAGCCGCTTGGCGGTACGGATGATCCGGCGGGCGATCTCGCCCCGATTGGCGACCAGCAGCGACTCGATCATGTCTCCTCCAGCGTCCCAGGCTTAACGAAGGTTAAGGAAACCACGCCGCCCCGGTTACTGACGAGTCGCTTGAGTGCGGACGTCACGCCACCGCGCGAGCGCTCAGTGCGCGGTGGGGGCGAGCAGGGCGGCCAGCGTCGCGCCGCGCAGCAACTCGGCCCGGCGCTGCCGGTCCACCTCGCCGCCGAGGAACGGGGTGGAGTTCATCAGGCCGAACGCCGCGTGGGCGAGCACGCGCGCCTCACCGTCGGGCATGCCCGGGTGCAGCGCGGTCAGCACGGTCACCCACTCCTCCACGTACAGGCGCTGGAGCCGGCGGATCCGGCGGCGCGGCTCGTCGGGCAGCCGGTCCAGCTCGTGCAGGTGCAGGGCGATCACGGCCGGGTTGGCCAGCGCGAAGTCGACGTGGAAGTCGATCAACGACTCGAGCGCGCCGCGCGGGTCGTCCGGGTGGCCGGCGGACCGCTCCCGACCACCGGCGAGCAGCCCCTCGCTGACCGGGATCAGCGCGGCGACGAGCATCGCCTCCTTGCCGGCGAAGTGGTGGTAGAGCGCCGGACCGGTGACCCCGGCGGCCGCGCCGATGTCGTCCATCGAGACGCCGTGGTAGCCGCGGGCGGCGAAGAGCCCGACCGCGATCTCCAGGATCTCGTCCTTGCGGGACCGGCGCCGGCCCGAACCCGTGCCGCCGTTCGTCGCGCCCCGCGCCTGCTGCTCCACCGTCACCGGGCAAGCGTAGACCGCGCGCCGCCTCAGGTGGAGGCGTGGTTACCGGCCGGTTGCTCACATCCGGCCGGCACGGCGGCACCCGTGGCGACCGTACGGCGGGCGGCCCACCACGGCCGCGAGAGCAGCCCGGCCAGCGCCGCCCCGGCCGCATTGAGCAGCACGTCGTCGACCGAGGTGACCCGGCCGAGGTCGAGGGTGTACTGCGCCGACTCGACCAGCACCGAGCAGGCGGCGCCCAGCAGGAAGAGCCGGCCGGCGCCGGCCAGCGCGGGTACGCGTACCGGGGCGAAGAAGCCCAACGCGGCGAAGACCAGCAGGTTGCCGACCACCTGGACCACGACGGTGGCCGGGGCTGCGGTGAGCAGGTCGGCCAGGTCGCGCAGGGGCACCAGGTCGAGCCCGCGGGGCGCGTCGCGCGGGGTGAGGATCATCCAGACCCAGGGGAGGGTGCCGGCCACCGCGCCGACCTCGGCGACGCTGCGCCCCCACGCCTCACCGCGCGTCGGAGCGTCCCGCCGGAGCCGGGCGAGCACGGCGACGAACGCCACCACCACCGGCAGGCCGATCGCCGTGGCGGTCAGGACGGCACCCCAGTCCCGCCACACCTGCCCCATCGGCGCAGCCTACTGCGTGTCCCCCGGATCTCGTGCCGGCGAGACGCGGCCCCGGCCCGGGCTCCGGGACCCGCCCGCCGGGCGGTGGGCGAGGCCGGAGAGGCGCAGGGCGATCCGGCGGCGGGCCGAAGGCAGCGCGGAGAGCAGGCGCAGCAGCAGGTTGCGGGCCGGGCGGGCGGCGGGCGGCAGGGTGGCCAGCCGGGTCAGCCCGGCGGCGAAGGAGACCACGTCCTCGGCCATCGGGCGGCGCCGGGCCGCGTAGCCGTCGAGCAGCGTGTCGGGGCCGCCGGCCAGCACGTCGGCGAGGGTGCCGCCGAGGTCGACCGCGTCGACGACGCCCAGGTTCATCCCCTGCCCGCCGGCGGGGCTGTGCACGTGCCCGGCGTCACCGGCGAGGAGCACCGGACCGGCCCGGAAGGAGTCGGCGATCCGCTCGTGCAGGCGGAACCGGGACGACCAGAGCACCTCCGTCACCCGGTCCGGGCGGCGGGCCGGGCCGCGCTCGTCGAGCAGGCCCTGGAGGTACCCCACGTCGGCGTCGGCCGGTGCCTCCGGGACGGCGGCGACGAGCCGGACCACCCCACCGGGCAGCGGCGCCCAGATCAGCGGGCCGGACCGGGCGAGGAAGAGTGTCGCCCGGTCGCGTGGCAGCGCGCTGGACACCCGGACGTCGGCGAGCACGAACGACTCCGTCCCGTGGTCCGGGCCGGGGAAGCCGATGCCCGCCAGATCGCGGACCGTGCTGTGCATGCCGTCCGCCGCGACGACGTACCGGGCGCGGACCGTCGCACCGCCGGCGAAGGTGGCGACCGCGCCGGGCCCGCCGAGGTCGAGGCCGGTCATCTCGTACGGCCGCAGCACGGGCACGCCGGCGGCGGCGAGCAGCGTGGTCAGCACCTCCTCGGTCACCGCCTGGGAGACCATCAGCGCGTACGGGTGCCGGGACGGCAGGTCGCCGAACGGCACGTGGAGCAGCACCCGGTCGCGGTCCTGGACGGTGAACTCCGGCGCCCGCGCCCCGCGTGCCACGAGCGGGGCGCCGGCGCCGATCCGGTCCAGCTCCTCCAGGGTGTACGCGTGCACGACGGCCGCCCGCGAGGTCACCGGCGGCTCGGCCAGCCGGTCGACCACGGTCACCGGCACCCCGCGCCGGGCCAGCGTGAGCGCGGCGGTCAGCCCGGTGGGCCCGGCCCCCACCACCAGCACGTCCGTCTCGGTCGGCAGCATCCGGCACCTCCGCGATCATCAATGCCAACGCATGTTGGCAAACATGTGTAGGCAACGTTAGGTCACCTCACACTGGCGTGTCAACAAGTGTTGGCATACGGTCGTGGGCATGACCGAGGCAGCGCCTACCCGCCCCCGCCGCTCCGACGCCACCCGGGCCGCGATCCTGCGGTCCGCCCGGGCCCGCTTCGCCGCCGACGGGTACGACCGGGCCACCATCCGGGCCATCGCCGCCGACGCGCGCATCGACCCGTCGATGGTGATGCGGTACTACGGCAGCAAGGAGGGGCTGTTCGCGGCGGCGGCCGAGTTCGACCTGCGCCTGCCCGACCTGACGCGGGTGCCGCCCGACCGGTTCGGCGAGGCGCTGGTGCGCCACTTCCTCGACCGCTGGGAGGGCGACGAGACCCTCGCGGCGCTGCTGCGGGCGGCGAGCGCCAACCCGGGCGCGGCCGAGCGGATCCGCGGCATCTTCGCCGACCAGCTCACCGAGGCCGTCGCCACGTTCGGCGCCGGCCCGGAGACCACCGCCCGCCGGGCCGGCCTGGTGGCCAGCCAGATCCTCGGCCTCGCGTTCACCCGCTACATCGTCCGGCTGCCACCCGTGGTCGAGATGGACCGGGCGGAGGTGGTGGCGTGGGTGGGACCGACCATCCAGCGCTACCTTCGGGGCCGGCCTGGCTGACCACCCAACCTTGCAGAAAGGAAGGGCCCCCTGTTAACGCCTGGCGTTGTACAGGGGACCCTTCTTAACGCCGGTCAGCTCGCCAGGCCGCCGGGCTGGTCGCCCTTCACGACGGGGGCCCGGACCAGGTTGCCCCACTCGGTCCACGAGCCGTCGTAGTTGCGGACCTGCCGGTAACCGAGCAGGTGTCGCAGCACGAACCAGGTGTGGCTGGACCGCTCGCCGATCCGGCAGTACGCGACGATGTCGTCGTCCGCGTCCAACCCGAGCTGGTCGGCGTAGATCGCCCGCAGTTCGTCGGGCGACTTGAAGGTGCCGTCGTCGTTCGCCGCCGACTTCCACGGCTTGTTCACCGCGCCGGGGATGTGCCCGCCGCGCAGCGCGCCCTCCTGCGGGTAGTCGGGCATGTGCAGCATCTCGCCGGTGTACTCACCCGGCGACCGCACGTCGACCAGCGGCCGGCCGGCGGCGATGTGCGCCATGACCTGCTCGCGGTACGCCCGGATCGGCGCGTCGTCCCGCTGCGGAACGGGGTACTCCGCCCGCGGGCGGGTCGGCTTGTAGCGGGTCACCTCGCGCCCTTCGGCGATCCACTTCTGCCGGCCCCCGTCCAGCAGCCGCACGTCCGGGTGGCCGAAGAGCGAGAAGACCCAGAGGGCGTACGCGGCCCACCAGTTGAAGTTGTCGCCGTAGAAGACCACGGTGTCATCGCGGCCGATGCCCTTGGCCGCGCACAGCTCGGCGAAGCCCTTGGCGTCCAGGTAGTCGCGGGTCACCTGGTCGTTCAGCTCCAGGTGCCAGTCGACCTTGATGGCACCGGGGATGTGACCGGTGTCGTAGAGCAGCACGTCCTCGTCGCACTCGATGACGACGAGCCCCTCGTCGCCCAGGTGCTCCGCCAGCCACCCGGTGGTGACCAGCTTCTGCGGGTCCGCGTACGACCGGAGTCGGGGATCAGGATCGCTCGGCACAGACATGATCCCCAAGGTACGCCGATTCCCACCTTGCCGACCCGCCATCGGAAATCGGGTGCAGCGGATGCGACGTGTGACGCGTGACAGTGGCGAGACCCGCCGACACCGAGGACCGACATGACTGAAGGGCCACGCTCCGGGGCCGCCCCACCGCCGGTGGACTTCACCGAGTTCTACCAGGCGCACTTCCACCGCGTTGCGGTGCAGCTCTACGCGTACCTCGGTGACCACGCGGAGGCGCAGGACCTCACGCAGGAGGCGTTCTGCCGGACGCTGGAGCGCTGGGACCGGGTCGGCGAGTACGACGATCCGTCGGCCTTCGTGCGCCGGGTGGCCTGGAACCTCGCCACCAGCCGGCTGCGCCGGGTCCGCACCCAACTCCGTCACCTTGCCCGGCAGCGGGAGGAGCACGTGGCCGGGCCCGGGCCGGACCGGGTGGTGCTGATGGCGGCGCTCGCCACCCTGCCGGCCAACCAGCGGCGGGCGGTCGTCCTGCATCACCTCGCCCACCTCACCGTCGCCGAGATCGCCGACCAGGTGGGTGTGCCGGAGGGGACCGTCAAGTCGTGGCTGTCGCGGGGCCGGACGGCAATGGCCCGCCACCTCACCGAGCGGGAGGAGGCCCACCGTGCGTGAGCAGAACCTCGATGAGCTGTTCGCCGAGTTCGAGGCGCAGGCTCTGCCGACCTTCCGGCCGCCCGGCGTACCCGACGCTCAACGCCGGCTGCGCGAGCGACAGCGCCGCCGGCGCGGTCTGCTGGCCGGTGTCGTGACGCTGCTCCTGGCCGGCCCCGCGGGGGCGTACGCGGTCGCTGGCCGGAACGGGGACGAGGTCTCACCCGTCCCGACCCCCAGCCCGTCGGTGTCCCCGTCGCCCGACGACAACCCCGTCCAGCGGCGGGTGGCACTGCCCGGGGTGGCCGGTGAGCTGCGGCAGCTGCGGTTCGCCGATGCCCGGCACGGCTGGGCGTTCTTCGACACCTGCAACGCGGCGGACTCCGGGGCCGGCGGCTGCGAGCGGGCGCTCGGCCGTACGACGGATGGTGGCGCCACCTGGCGGGAGGTGGCGCTGCCGGTGGGCGGCGCCGAGCCGAGCGGTCCGGCAGCCGTGAGCCTGCTGCCGGTGGACAACCAACGGCTGGTCATCTACTTCGAGTACGGCTACCTGGTCACCACGGACGGCGGTGCGTCGTTCACCCAGCACCCCGCCGGCAATCCGCCCACCACCGCCCAGCTCGCCCTGGCGACCCGCAGTGGATTTGTGATCCGCTGTCCCGGCGATCCCGGGACACCCCGCTGCCCGCGGCAGGAGCTGGCCCGGGTCGGTGCGGGCGGCGCGCCCACCCAACCCCCGGTGACCCTGAGCGCGGACACCGCCCGACACCTCGTCGAGGGTGGCGACGGCCGGCTGTGGCTGGCCGTCGGCGACGGGAACCGGCTGACCGTCGTGGTCAGCGCCGACAGGGCGACCAGCTGGCGGAAGCTCCCGGCAGTGAGCGGGGCCAACCGCCTGCTGGTCTCCCCGGACGGCGCCGACGTCTGGCTGGTCAGCGTCAACGACCACCAGTCGGCGTTCGACGTCACCGACTGGAATCGGGTGTGGCGGCTGGTCGGTGACAGCTGGCAGGAGGGTCCAGGGCTGCCCGACGACACGTTCTCGGTCGCCGCAGCCAACGGTGGGCTGTTGCCGGTCAGCAGCGCCTACGGTGGCGGCGGCTACGTGCGCGACGGCAGGTACACGCCCATACCCGAGCTCGGCGGCTCGGCGCGGGCGGACGGTAGCGACGCCCCGACCGTGGAGGTGCTGGCCGACGACACGATCGTGCTGACCGGCCCGACGGCGACCTTCCTCGGGGTCGGCTCCGGCCCCATCCGGGCCTGGACCCGGCTGACCCCGTGACCCCGGGCGGGGGACGGGTGGGCGGGGCCGGGTCGCGGGGGTCAGTCAGTCACGGGGGCCAGCGTCGGGCGCTTCGCCGTCACCGTGTCGCCGGAGCTGCGGCCGGTGAGGCGGCGCTTGAGCCAGGGGGCCAGGTGCCGGGCGGCCCAGCGGAGGTCGTCGGTGCGGGCGGTCAGCCACGGCTTCGGCAGGGGGCGCTCGGGGACCAGCAGCCACTCCTCGTCGCAGCCCACCCCGAGCGCGGTGAGCACCTGCGCGGCCACCCGCCGGTGCCCGGCCGACGACAGGTGCAGCCGGTCGGTGCTCCACAGCAACGGGTTCAGGTACGTGTCGTCGGCGTACAGGTCGACCAGGATGGCACCGTGCCGCTCGGCGGTCTCGCCGACCGCCCGGTTGAGCAGTTGCACCCGGGGAGCGACCAGCCGCTGCCCGGGCAGCCGGGCCATCACGTCGGCGAACCGGAACAGGATCACGTCGGCGCCGCCGGACCGGAGCTGCCCGACCACGTCGTCGAAACGCGCGAGCAGGCTGTCCGGGTCGAAGGTGCGGCGCAGCACGTCGTTGCCGCCGGCGGCGAAGCTGATCAGGTCGGGCTTCATGGCCAGCGCGGTGGGCACCTGCTCGTCCACCACCCGGGGGAAGAGTCGGCCGCGGATGGCGAGGTTCGCGTACCGGAAGTCCGCGCCGGCCTCGACGGCGAGCCGGGTGGCGACCAGGTCGGCCCAGCCCCGGTAGGTGCCGTCCGGGTAGGAGTCGTCCATCCCCTCGGTGAAGCTGTCCCCGACCGCGACGAAACTGCGCCAGCCCACCCGTGCTCCCTCCGGTCGTAAGGAAGGGCCCCTTGCTAACGCCTCCGGTAGAGGAAGGGCCCCTTCTTAACAGCGGTAGTTTCGCACCGCAGGCGACGGCCGGTGTCGACCGGCACCGGAACGTGGCGGACGTCATCGCGGCGGCGGGTCGACGGCCGGCCGGCGGTAGGGACCCCACGCCACGAAGCGCTCGAACAGCTCCCGCGGCGTAGGGCCGTCGTGCGGGTTCAGCCGGAACAGGTCGTGCGTCGCCTCGTGGTACAGGCCGGACAGGTAGATCGCCAGGTCGACCGGGTGGTCGCCGTACTCGATCCTGAGCAGCAGCCGGGCCTCCGCGCACGGCCACGGTGCCCCGCACGCCCGGCACACCCACAGCGGGCGGATCGGCAGGTGGGGCGTGCGGTCCGCCGGATAGGCGCGGGGCCGGTCCGGGTGCGGCCCCAGCCGGGGTACGGGCAGACCACCACTCATCACCACTCCTTTGTCTGCCAGGGCGAAACTCGTCGCGTGACAGTGTGGTGAGGACGCGACTACGGTCGGAAGGCATCGACGGTCGGTGTGGCGAGGTCCGGGCGGCGGGGTCGCCCGGCGGGACCGTTCCTGAGACGTCTGGGAGATCGTGGAGGAGCTGTGGAAGCTGAGCCGACCTCGGAGCTGATCCGGACCCAACTGCGGCGGCTACGGGTCAACGCCGAGCTGAGTCAGGAGGAGTTCGGGAAGCTGGTCCACTACTCGGGTTCGCAGGTGTCGGCCTTGGAGCTGGGCCAGCGACCGCTGGACCGGCTGTTCCTCAAGCGGGCCGACGAGGTGCTGAACACCGGAGGTCTACTGACGTCCCTGCTGAAGATGGCCGAGCGCGCCGGCCAACCGAGCTGGTTCCGCCCCTGGCTGGAGGCTGAGCGGGACGCCCGGCAACTCCGCTGCTACCACCCGACGCTGATTCCCGGCCTACTTCAGACCGAGAACTACGGCCGCACGGTAATCCGGGCGGACGGCATGCTGAGCGACGGTGAGGTGGAGAAGCGGCTGGCGGTCCGGATGGATCGACAGTCCATCCTCGACCAACCGCAGCCGCCCCAGCTCGTCGCGGTGCTCGAAGAGAGCGTGCTCCGCCGGGCCGACGAGAGCTTCCGGGGCCTGATGATCCAGCAGATCGCGCACCTGCTCGACTGCGCCGAACGCCCGCAGGTGAGCGTGCACGTCATACCGACCGAGATCAGTTCCCACGTCGGCCTGGCGGGACCGTTCACCCTCGCGCGGAGTGAGGACGGCGGTTGGGTCGGCTACCTGGAGCACCAGCTCGGCGGCACATCGATCGACAAAGATGAAGACGTGTCTATCCTGCTGGCGAGGTGGGAGAGCGTCCGCAGCGAGGCTCTGCCCCACCGCCAGTCGGTCGAACTGATGAAGGAAGTGATGACGTCATGGAGTTGACCGGCGCGACCTGGCGCAAGTCCAGCCGCAGCGGCAACAGCGAGTGCGTCGAGGTGGCCGACAATCTGCCCGGCGTCGTGGGCGTCCGGGACAGCAAGGACCCGGCCGGCCCGGTCCTCACCTTCACCCCGCAGACCTGGCGCACCTTCATCGCCCGCGCCAAGCGCCTCTGATTCGCCGGCGGCGTGAGCGAGAACGCCGTCGTTGACATCGTCTGCATGCTCGATGAGCTGGCCGAACCGCCGATGGCGAGACCGACCGACCAGCGACGACGGGCTCCGGGGCCGGCACGGCCCTGGAGCCCGTCGTCCTCTGTGTCAGCCCCGGAAGAGCGACGGCCGGCGCAGCCGGCTGGCTCCGAGGAGCAGGCCGCCGGCGGCCAGCAGGCCTCCACCCAGGGAAAGGGCGCCGATGGTCTCGTCACCGGTAACCGGCAGTTCCTTGTCGTCCTTGTCATCGTCCTTGTCGTCGTGCTTCCGGTGGTCGAACTTGCCGTGCCGGATGCAGACGGTGACGGTGGCCGGGTCGGAGACGATCTTCTCGTCGTAGAACCTGCCGGTCGCACGGGCGGTGTTGACCACCTTGCCGTGCTTGACGTCGGACCAGGTCACCACGTACGGCTTGACGGCGTGGCAGTCGGTGCTCGTGCCCCGTGCCAGCGTGGTGGTCCGGCACTTCACGGGTCCGGCCTTCGGGTCGTACACGGCGACATCGGAGATGGTGACGTTGCCGGTGTTGGTCACCCGGTAGGTGTAGAAGATCTTGTCACCCTTGGCCGCGTAGCCGTCGTTCTCGCACTTCTTACGGCAGTCCGAGTCGACCCGGGCCTTCTTGTCGATCGACAGGCTGGCCTGAACCGGCTTCTTGGGCTTGGTGGTGACGGTGAAGGTCGCCTCGTTGGACCGCACCTTCTCCTCGCAGAACCACCCGATCGCGTGCGCGGTATTGACAATCTTGCCGTGCTTCACGTCCTCCTCGGTGACGGTGTAGGTGCCCGTGCAGGTGGTGCTGTATCCCGGCTTGAGCGAGGTGTCCTCGCAGGTGATCCCGGTGACCGTGTCGTCCTTGATCCTGATGTGTGTGATCGGTTCGTCTTTCCTGCCGGTGCTTTCGTTCTTCACCGTGTACGTGTAGGTGACCTCCTGCCCCGCCTTCACGTTCTTGTCGGGGCTGCCGGATTTGGTCAGCTTCAGCCTCGGGCTTGCCTCGTCGGCGGCGGCCGGCGAGGCGCCGGCGAACAGCAGGGCGCCGGCCAGCAGCGCGAAGGCAGCCACCAGCGTAGAGACACTCGCCAATCTGCGTGGCGCTGAGGTACTGCTCATGTAATCCCCCGTGTCGTCGTGTTTGACATCGGAGACAACGAGCAGCAAAGAGGGTGGGCCGCGCGAATCCGGCCGAATTCGCCCGGTTGGTCGACTCTTGACGGAATCGGGGCACGCCGTCCGAGATGCTGCGGTAAGGACGCCAGTCCCGCCTATAAAAACGGCGACGCCTTACCCGACAGATCAAATAGGTCGAACATGGCGAAACAGGCATAAAGTGCCACGAAATGCGCACCGGTACCGACCGACCTCGCAATCACCTCGCCCCTGCTGCTCACCGACCCGAGCCGGTAGGAACGCGAGCCGGGGTTCACGCGGGTCGGCGATAGACGCCGTACCACCAGGTCGCCGCTAGTTCGCGCGCTGCCGCGGCGTCGCCGGAGCCGTCGTCGACCGCGATGTGATGGGCGAGGAACCGGTCCCCGCCGACGACGATCAGCCGGCTTGCCTCGACGGCGTCCAGGTCCCTCGGAACCTGGCCGCGCTCCTGCTCAGCCAGGATCAGCTGTGCAGCGTTACGGGTGAACCGGTCGAGTCGGGCATTCCAGAACTCGCGCACCCTCGGGTCGTACGCGGACAGCTCGCTGATCGCGGCCAGCACCGTCGCACGGTCCCGGTAGATCCGGATCACCTGGCGGAAGGTTTCGACCAGCTTGTCCAGACCGTCGCCGGCCCCGGGCTGCCAGGCGGCCGAGATGTCGAAGGACGCCGCGCTGATCGATTCGGCGAGTCGCATCAGCAGCTCGGTCTTGTCCGCGAAATGCACGTAGAAGGTCGACCGGGCGACGCCCGCCTCCGCGGCGATGCGCTGCACGCCCAGTTCGGTGAAGCTCACGCCCTCGGCGAGCAGTCGCTCGGTGGTGGCCAGGATCCGGGCTTCCACCGAGAGCCGGCGGTCCGCACCGCCGGACGGTCGCCGAGTGATGGATGGCATACGCAGATGGTAGGCGGGGAACTCGTCGGCCCGGCCACCAGCGGCTACGCTTGCCGGACACACTGTCCGACATATCGTCCGACAAGCTGTCCGACGACGAACGGCCAGGTCGGATCCGCAGGAAGGAAGCTGACGTGAAGTACCGACTCCTCGGCAACACCGGCGTGTGGATCTCCGAGATCTCGCTCGGGGCGATGACCTTCGGCGGCTCGGGCGATCCGATCTACGGCGCGCTCGGTGGGCTCGGCCGCGACGAGACCGACCGGATGGTGGCCGCGGCGTTGGACGCCGGCGTCAACCTCATCGACACCGCCGACGTCTACAGCAACGGCGAGAGCGAGGAACTGCTCGGTCACGCGCTGCGCCACCGGCGGGACGACGTGGTGCTGGCCACCAAGGTGCACTCCCCGACCGGCCCTGGTCCGAACGACGCCGGCTGGTCCCGACTGCACGTCATGCAGGCGCTGGAGGCGAGCCTTCGCCGACTGGGTACCGACCACATCGACCTCTACCAGCTGCACAACTTTGACCAGTTCACTCCGTTCGAGGAAGTGCTGGCCGCCCTCGACGACGCCGTACGCCAGGGCAAGGTCCGCTACATCGGCGCCGCGAACCTCGCCGCCTGGCAGGTCAGCAAGGCGCTGGGCGTGTCCGCCGCGCGGAACCTGAACCGGTTCGTGTCGCTGCAGTCCTATTACTCGCTGGTGGGCCGGGATGCCGAACGCGACCTGGTGCCGATGGCCCAGGTTGAGGGTGTGGGCCTGTTCGTCTGGAGCCCGCTGGCCGGCGGCTTCCTGTCCGGAAAGATCAGCCGGGAGGGCGCGACCGGCGAGACCCGCCGAGCCGCCCCGGGCTACCCGGACTTCCCGCCCATCGACCGGGAGCGCGGCCACGACGTGGTCGACGTGCTGCGGGCGGTGGCGGCACGGCACGACGTGAGCCCGGCCCGGATCGCGATCGCCTGGTTGCTGGCGCAGCCGGCGGTCACCAGTGTCACCGTGGGAGCCCGGAGGATCGACCAGCTCACCGACAACATCGGCGCGAGCGGCCTGGTGCTCACCGCGCAGGACCTGAGCGAACTGGACGAGGTCAGCAAGCTGCCGCCGGCGTACCCGAACTGGATCCAGGAGATGTTCGCCGGCGCTCGCCGCCCCAACGGCTGACGAGGCCCGGACGTGCCGGAGCCGTCGCGCCCCGTGACGCGACGGCTCCGGGCTCGGGCCTGGGATCGTCCTGATTCAGGCTGCGTACGCCAGCAGCGTCAGGTCACCGAGCGCGGCCGGTTCGGTAACCGTGCCGAGCGGCTTGAACGTGCTGTCCAGGACGCTGATGCCGGTCGCCCGCCGGACGAGCACCTTGTTGTCGGCGGTGAACATGATGCTCCGGATGCCGTCCCCGCCCGGCAGGTCGACCTCCTTGCCGGTGGTCGTGTCGACCACGGCGAAGCTGCCGTCCTCCCGGGAGACGTCGGTGCCGATCCAGCCGACCGCGACGTACCGGCCGTCCATCGACACGCTGCGGGCCTCCCAACCGCCCCACTTGGCGGCATCGTCCGCCGGCGGGGTGTAGTTGTAGTTGCGGTGGACGCCCGGGCCGTCCACGAAGGGCTGACCGTCCGTGCTCTCCGCCGCCAGGTAGCGGCCGTCGGCCGACCATCGGCGCAGGATCGGATCGAGCGGGCCGAGGACGACCTTCCCGGTACGCACGTCGTACTGCACGGACTCGCGCGTCGGCTGCCTACCGACCATCAGCAGATCACCGCCCTGCCACACCAGCGCGGTGGGGCCGAAGCAGTTGATGTCGGCCGCCAAGTTCCGCTTGTTCGAACCGTCGATGCCGGCGGTCACCAGGGTGCCGAGCCCCCGGTCCCGGTCCGTGGCCACCACCCAGGCGAGACGCCGACCATCCGGGGAGATCGTGATGCTGTTCCGGGTGCACGGGTCGTTGTCCGAGTACGGCACGCGGGCGAGCACGGTGTCGGTCGCACCGCGGACGGCGTGAACGCGGGCCTCACCGTCGGTCATGCCCAGGTAGTAACGGGTCCCTGCGAGGACCGCCGGCTCGGCGGACGTCGCTGCGGTCGGCGACGGGTCGGCCGGCGACGGCGTGACGATGACGGACGGGCTGTCGGCCGGGATCGGAGCCGGGGCGTCTCCGCGCGGGATCAGCGCGAACGCCGTGCCGGTGGCCGCGCCGACCATCACGAAGGCCGCGGCGGACGTGGCGATCGCGCGCTGGATGCCGAGCCGGCGGGAGGTACGCAGGGCGCGGTCGCGCAGGTCGACCGGGGTGACCTCCTCGGCCAGGTCGGCGAGGTCGATCCGGAGACGGTCGTGGTTCATCGGGCGCTCCCTTCCGGGACGTACAGCTCGGCGAGCTCGGGTGCGACGGCGCGCAACTTGGCCAGGGCCTTCGAGGTCTGGCTCTTCACGGTGCCGACGGTGACGCCGAGCAGGTCGGCGGCCTCGGCTTCGGTGCGGTCCTCGAAGAACCGCAGGACCAGCACGGCGCGCTGCTTGGCGGACAGCCGGGCCAGCGCGGCTCGCAGGGTGAGCCGCAGGGTGGTCTGCTGCGCGTGGTCGGCGGCCGAGTCGCCTCCGCGTGGCTCGGGCAGATCACCCGGCATCGACTCGGCCACCTTGCGACGCCGCCACCAGGAGACCTGAAGGTGGTACATGGTCTTGCGGGTGTACGCCTCGGCGTTCCCGCTGTGGTGCAGCCGGTTCCACGACCGGTGGGTCCGGGCCAGCGCCGACTGGACGAGATCCTCGGCCAGGTGCTGGTCACCGGTCAGAAGGTAGGCCGAACGCAGCAGCGCTGGCGTGCGCGTCCGGACGAACGAGTCGAACTCACTCAGCTGAGGGTCCACACGGGCCGATCCTTGGGGTCAGGTGGTGCATCATCGTGATGCCTCCCCAGACGTCGCCCCGCGCGGGCATGGTTGCCCCGCGGGACGAGCAATTTCCGGCGGGCCGACAAATCGGATCGCCGCCCTGGAAGGCATGGCCGTACGCTGCGGCAATGCTGCTACGGATGTCGACCCTGCTGCTCCGGACCCGGCGCGAGGACCCGGCGGACGCGGAGGTGCCGAGCCACCGACTGCTGCTCCGCGCCGGCTATATCCGGCGCGCCGCCCCCGGCGGCTACACCTGGCTGCCGCTGGGCAAGCTCGTCCTCGACCGGGTCACCGAGGTGATCCGCTCGGAGATGCTCGCGATCGGTGACCAGGAGGTGCACTTCCCGGCGCTGCTGCCGGCGGAGCCGTACCGGACCAGCGGGCGGTGGACGGAGTACGGCGACGACATCTTCACCCTCGCCGACCGGCGGGGCGCCGACCACCTGCTCGCCCCCACCCACGAGGAGTTGGCGGCGCTGCTGGTGAAGGACCTGTTCACCTCGTACCGGGACTTCCCGGTGACGCTGTTCCAGGTGCAGACGAAGTTCCGCGACGAGGCCCGGCCCCGGGCCGGCCTGCTGCGCGGGCGCGAGTTCCTGATGAAGGACGCGTACTCCTTCGACCTGGACGAGGCCGGGTTGCAGGCGGCGTACGACCGGCACCGGGAGGCGTACCGGAAGGTGTTCGACCGGCTCGGCCTCGGGTACACGGTGGTGCACGCGATGTCGGGCGCGATGGGCGGCTCGGCCTCGGAGGAGTTCCTGGCCGCCGCGGAGGTCGGCGAGGACACGTACGTGGGCTGCACGGCATGCGACTACGCCGCGAACACCGAGGCGGTCACCACGCCCGCCCCGCCGGCCGGCGACCCGGACACGCAGCCGGCCACGGAGGTGCACGACACGCCGGAGACGCCGACGATCGCCAGTCTGGTCGACCTGGCCAACGACCGCCGCCTCGCCGGCCGTGCCGACTGGACCGCCGCCGACACCCTCAAGAACGTCGTCCTCACCGTCCGCCGGCCCGGTGCCGAGCCGGAGCTGCTGGTGATCGGGCTGCCCGGCGACCGGGAGGTGGACCTCAAGCGCGTCGACGCCGCGCTCGCACCGGCCACCGTCGCGGTCTTCGACGGCTGGGCGGACCAGCCGGAGCTGGTCCGCGGCTACATCGGGCCGCAGGTCATGGCGAAGCTCGACATCCGGTACCTGGTGGACCCGCGGGTGGTGCCCGGCACGGCGTGGCTGACCGGCGCCAACGAACCGGGCCGGCACGCCACGAACGTCGTCTGCGGCCGGGACTTCGTGCCCGACGGCACGATCGAGGCGGCCGAGGTCCGGCCCGGGGACCCGTGCCCGGCCTGCGGCACCGGCGAGCTGACACTGCGCCGGGGCATCGAGATCGGGCACATCTTCCAGCTCGGCCGCCGCTACACCGACGCCTTCGCGGTGGACGTGCTCGGGCCGGAGGGCAAGCCGGTGCGGCCCACGATGGGCTGCTACGGCATCGGGGTGTCCCGGGCGGTCGCGGCGATCGCCGAACAGCACCACGACGAGCGCGGTCTCGTCTGGCCGGCGGCGGTCGCGCCGTGTGACGTACACCTGGTGGCGGCCGGGAAGGGCCCGCAGCTGGAGGCGGCGCTGGACCTCGGCGGACGCCTCGCCGCCGCCGGCCTGCGCGTGCTGGTCGACGACCGGACGCACGTCTCCGCCGGGGTGAAGTTCACCGACGCGGAGCTGGTCGGCATCCCGCGCACCGTCGTGGTCGGCCGCCGTCTCGCCGACGGGTACGCCGAGCTGCGCGACCGGGCCACCGGCGAGCGCACCGAGCTGCCGATGGACGGTCTGGTCGAACGCCTCACCGCCGACATGCGTGTGGTGTAGTCGAGACGTCACGGGGTACCGCACCCCGATCGGGTGGATCGTTACTGGAGGGCTCCCATGGCCGGTTACAAGGTCAGCGACGTGATGACGAAGCAGGTCATCTACCTGCCGACGGAGACCACCCTGGACGAGGCGGCGAAGGTGATGAAGGAGGCCGACATCGGCGACGTGGTCGTCACCGAGGGGGCCACCCTCGCCGGCATGCTCACCGATCGCGACATCGTGGTGCGGGCCGTCGCCGAGCGCAGCGACCCGGCCGTCACGACCATCGGGTCGATCATCACCCGCGAGGTCGTGATGATCGAGCAGAACTGCACGGCGGGTGAGGCGGCGGCGCTGATGCGGGAGCGGGGTGTCCGGCGGGTGCTGGTCTGCGACAGCGAGCGGAAGCTGGTCGGCATCGTCTCCCTCGGTGACCTGGCCATGCAGCTCGACCCCCAGTCCGCCCTCGGCCAAATCAGCGAGCAGGCGCCGACGGTGTAAGGAAGGGCCCCTTGTTAACGCCTCCGGTAGAGGAAGGGCCCCTTCTTAACACCTCCCGTCGGACGCAGTCGCCAGCGGTAGCCTGGCGGGATGCCCGAGATGCCGACCCGGCTGGCCGAGATCGTCGACGAGTTCGCCGCCGCACCCCGCGACGTCGTGCTGGAGATGCTGCTGGAGTACGCCGACGTCATCCCGCTGCTGCCGCCCGAGCAGGCGGACCGGGAGGGCATGGAGCAGGTGCCGGAGTGCCAGACGGCGTTCTTCCTGCGTGCCCGGGTGACCCCGGAGGGCACCGTCGAGACGCTGTTCGACTGCCCGCCCGAGGCACCCACCACCCGCGCGTTCGCCGGCATCCTCGCCGAGGGGCTCGCCGGGGCCACGCCGGCGGAGGTGCTGGCCGTTCCCGACGACCTCTACCAGCGGATGGGGCTCGCCCAGGCGATCAGCCCGCTGCGCGTACGCGGCGGCACCGCGATCCTGGCCCGGCTCAAGCGCCAGGTCCGGGAACAGAGCCGCTGACCGGGGAGTTGTCACCGGGCATGGAGATCGAGATCTACGCCGACGTGGTGTGCCCCTGGTGCTACATCGGCAAGCGCCGGCTGGAGCAGGCCCTCGCGTCGTACGACGGTGACGTGACGGTCCGCTACCGGCCCTTCCAGCTCGACCCGACGCCGGTGCCGGAGTCCCGTCCGCTGATCGACGCGCTCGCGGACAAGTTCGGCGGCCGCGCCCGGGCGGAGCAGATGGCCGCCCACGTCACCGGGGTGGCCGCGGGTGCGGGTCTGACGCTGAACTTCGGCCATGCTCTGGCCGCGAACACCTTCGACGCGCACCGGCTGATCTCCTGGGCCACCGACCGTGGTCGGGCCGGTGAGACGGTGGACGCACTTTTCCGCGCGCACTTCACCGACGGCGTCGACATCGGGTCGCGGGACACGCTGGCCGCGCTCGCCGGCGAAGCCGGTCTGGACGCGGCCGAGGCGCGCGCCTTCCTCGACTCCGACGAGCGGGTCGCCGAGGTCCGTGCCGAGTTGGCCGACGCGCGGCAGCTCGGCGTCACGAGCGTCCCGACCTTCGTGCTGGCCGGGAAGTACGCCGTCACCGGCGCCCAGGAGCCGGAGACCCTCGTCGCCGCGCTCGAGGAGGTGCGCCGCCGCGAGGCCGGCGAGACCTCAGTCAATTGATGATCATCATGTTTCACGTGCAACGGTATCGATGATCGTCTTCAGCCTACGCGGCGGTCGCCCGCCGCTCAGGCGGGTCGGGCCAGGTCGTCGAGCACGCGGGCGTTCGGTAGCGCACCGAGCGCCGGGCCGGGCAGCGCGATCTTGCTGTGCCGCACTCCGGAGCCGATGATCACATGCGGGGTGGCGATCACCCGCGCGTCGACCAGGATCGGCCACTCCTCGGGCAGGCCGATGGGCGTGATGCCGCCGTACTCCATGCCGGTCGACTCCACCGCGTCGGCCATCGGGGCGAAGCTCGCCTTGCGCACGTCGAGCGCCCGCCGGACCACGTTGTTCACATCCGCCCGAGTGGTCGCGAGCACGACGCAGGCCGCGTAGCGCACGAGGCCCTCGCGCTTGCCGGCGACCACCACGCAGTTGGCCGACACGTCGAGGCCCACGTCGTACGCCTCGCAGAACGCCGCCGTGTCGGCCAGATCGGCGTCGATCGGCGCCGCCAGCACGTCGTCGACGTCCACCGGAGCGTCGGCGGGCCACTGCGCGAGGGCGGCGGCCACCGGCGCGGCGAGCAGGTCCGGGCGGGTACGGGCAGATTCGGTCTTCAGCGTCCCCATCACGGGTGCGATCCTCGCACCCGTGATGGGGAACCGCCCACCGACCGGCGGTGCCGACTGTCGTGTTAACAAGGGACCCTTCCTCTACCGCAGGCGTTAATAAGGGGCCCTTCCTTACACCTCAGCTGCCGGTGAGGAAGCCGTTCTCGCGGAGCAGGGTGCGGTCGCGGTGGGCGGCCAGCTCCGCGGCGCGCTCGGCCTGGATCCGGCGCACCTCCATCTCCTCCAGCGCGTGCCGGATCGCGAGCCGGATCACCCCGTAGAGGAAGACGAACCCGCCGACGTACAGGATCACGGTGGTCACCATGGCGAACATGGCGCCACCGTAGGCCGGACGTGAACGGCGCGAACGTTCACTTTGCGCCGGTTCCCCCATACGTGTCGCTCAGGTACTCCGACCAGGTGCGGATGCCGCGCGGAGCCGCCCCGGTGACCAGCCCGCCCGCCCGCAGTTCCCGGCCCAACCGACCGGGTACGCGCACCGCCAGCAGCGGTCGGCGCGTACCCCGGGCCGCGTTCCACGCCCGGACCGCCTCGTCGAACCGGAGCACCTGCGGCCCGCCGTACTCCTCGACCGCCCGCAGCGGGCCGGCGGTGAGCCGCTGCACCAGCCGCTCCGCGACATCGCGCGGGTCGACCGGCTGGGCGACCACCGCCCGGTCCCCGATCACCGGCCCGAGCCGGCTCGCACCCCGCAGCATCTCGTCGAGGAACCCACCGAACTGGGTGGCCCGCAGCACCGTCCACGGCACCTCACCGGCGCCCACCACCTGCTCGGCATCCCGCTTGTGCCGGTAGTAGGGGATCGGCACCCGGTCCACGCCCACGATCGACACGTACACCAGGTGGCGGACGCCGGCCTCCCCGGCGGCGACGACCAGCCGGCGCGTGCCGAGCACGTCGACCCGGTAGGTCTGCCGCCCGTTCGGCGCGGACGCCAGGTGCAGGACCGCGTCGACGCCGGCGACCGCCGCTCGCAACCCCTCCCCGGTCGCCAGGTCCACCGACACCCACTCGACCGTCGGCTCGTCGCGGGCGTGCCGGCTCGTCGCCCGTACGCTCCACCCCTCGTCGAGCAGCCGGGGCACGACGACCCGCCCCAGCCGTCCACCCGCGCCGGTCACCAGGACCCGCATGCCGTCCTCCTCCGCGTTCAGGCTGTTCCACACCGGTAGACGGGGCCGGACGGCGGCACGTGACCCGGCGAGAGCCGGCTCACTGGAGCGCGTCCTGCAACGTCAGCGCGAGGAACAGCGCGATCACCACCTCGCTGATCAGCCAGGAGTGCCGGTCGGCCCAGTCCCGCATCCGGGGCAGCACCGCCGCCGCCCGCGGACCGAGCAGGAGCAGCGCCAGCAGCGGCACCGCCAGCAGCAGCACGGTGAGCAGGACGAACGGCAGCAGGTGCCACCACGGCAGGTCGTGCCGGGCCGTGCTCGCGCCCGCGCTGAGCATGGTGAGGTCGTCCGCGGGCATCGCACCGAGGAGCAGCGCCGCCAGCCGGGCCGCGTACGCCGGGCCGGACCGCTGTAACCGGTCGATCCAGGACGGCGTGCCACCGCGGTGTCGCCGGACGAACACGACCACCGCCAGCACGACCAGCACCGCGATGACGAACCAGTCGATCCAGCCCTCGATCGTCCGGCGATCGGCGCCGCCTGCGGTCAGATTGACCTTGACCGTGCGGGTGGCCAGCCAGCTCAGCGTCGTGCCAGCGGCGACGACGACGGTCGCACCGGCCAGATACCCCAGCGACGCGGCGCGTGGCCGCTCGGCGGAGGCGAGGAACACCGCCGCGACCAGCGGGGTCCCGGCGACCATCACGACGGCCATCGGGAAGGTGCCGAGGAACTCCATCGCCCGTCATCCTCTCGGGCCGGGCCCGGTCGCCGCGGCGTTTTCCCCTGACCGTCGTCCCGCTCACCGCGTCGCCGGCACCACCCGGTGGGCCAGCAGAGCGCCCAGCAGCCCCAGCCCGGCGGCGACCGCCAGCGTGCCGGCGTAGCTGCCCGGACCGGGTGCCGCGCTCGCGGCGAGCAGCGCACCGGTCAGGGCCAGGACGGTCGCCGCGAAGAGCGAGTCCCCCAGTTGCAGGGACGAGCTGTTCCGGCCCTGCTCCCCGGGGGCGGACAGCTCCAGCGTGAGCACCGACAGCGAGGGGTAGAGCAGGCCCATCCCCAGCCCCGCCCCCGCCCACCCGAGGACGGCGACCCACACCGGCGCGGCCGGCACCAGGGCGGACGTCACCACGGCGGTGCCGAGGGTGATGCAGGCGAGGCCGACCGTCGGCAGCGTCGCGCGGGAGCGTGGCACCGGCATCCGCCCCTGCAGCCACGAGCCACCCGACCAGGCCAGCGCGCCCGCGGTGAGGACCAGCCCGGCGGCGGTGGGCGACAGACCCCGCTCCCGCGTGAGCATCAGCGGGATCACCACTTCGGCGGCGACGAACGCGGCGGACGCCAGCCCGCGCAGCCCGATCACGGTGGGCAGGCCCCGGCCGGCCCGGAGGAATCCCGCCGGCAGCAGCCGGGGCGCGCTGACCAGGAGCCCGGCCAGCGCCGCCCCCACCAGCGCGACGGCGGTGATCCCGCGCTGCTGCCCCCCGACGTGCAACAGTGCGGCGCTCACCGCCGCCGCTCCGGCCCAGCCGAGCCGGGTCAGCGCGCCAGCCGGACGACCGGCCGCCGGTACCGCGCCGACCGCCCGCAGCCCCGGACCGATCAGCAGGCCCGCCGGTACGGCCACCGCCGGCACCGCCAGGAAGACCCAGCGCCAGCCGAGGTGCTCGACCACCAGGCCCGCCACGGCCGGGCCGACCAGGGACGGCACGACCCACGCCGCCGCGAACGCGGCGAAGATCCGCCGGTGCAACCGCTCCGGGTACACGCGCCCCACGACCACGTACAGCGCCACTGACAGCAGGCCGGACCCGAACCCCTGCACCACCCGGCCGACCACCAGGACCTCCATGGAGGTGGCGCTCCCGGCCACCACCAGGCCCGCCACGAACCACCCGAGGCCGTGCCACACCGGGCCGCTCGGCCCGCGCATGTCCGACCAGAGCCCGGACAGCACCATGGCGAGCACACCGGCCGCGAAGGGCCCGCCGAAGGCGATGCCGTACAGGGCGATGCCGTCGAGACCGCGCGCGACGGTCGGCATGGCGGTGCCGACCGCCAGCGCCTCGAACGCCAGCAGGGAGACCAACGCCACGACACCCACCGTCATCGCCCGCAGCCGCGGTGCGAACAGCCCACCGGCCGGCGTGGGCGGGGCCGGGGTCGTCATCGTGGCGGTCACCGGGCACCCCGACTCTCACCCGTCACCGGCATCCACCACAGGTCACGGCTCTCGCCGGGCCATCGCCAATCGATCAGCACCCGCCCAGCGTGCGACCTCAACCGCGGTTGAGGTCAAGCGTGACTACGCGGCCTCCAACGCCTCGCCCAGCCCCTTGGCGAGCCCGGACAGGTGCTGGTCCGCGAGCAGGTGACCGGCGGTGATCACCAGCGCGAGCGGCCATTCGATGACCTGCAGCGCGGCCAGCACCCCCAGGCCCGCGTAGTACGCCAACTTGTCCGGCGGCGGCACCGCCACCTCACCCAGCACCGGGACGTCCACCCGGCGGCTGAACGCCCGGACCGTCTCGCGTCCCCCGCTGAGCTCCCGCGTCAGCGTGCTCATTGCGACCTCCACTAGAACGGCGACGGCACCCGGATTCCACCGACCCGCCCGTCCACACCCGGCCGGCCGGGGAAACTTTGCTGCTCCCCGGGGCATAACGGACGGCCGGCCGGGAAGCCAGCCCGCCGGAGGAGCAGGCATGGGAGGCGAGATGGAGTTCGGCGGCGGGAACAGCAGCACCGGGGGGTCGGGCCGGCACCTGTCCGGTCGTACGCCTCGATGACGCCGCTGGGCCGGGTCGCCGGCCGTCTTCGCCCTCCGGCCGCCGTGTCGCAGGTGGTGGGGGAGGCGTCCCGGAATCTCGGTTCGGCCGCGGTCCGGCTGGCCGGGGCCGCCGGCCTGACCCGCCGTCGGGTCTGGTCCCGTCCGGGCCGGCACCACATCGAGGTGCACGGCGTCTGCCAGGACGGCGGGGACGTCCTCGCCCGGCAGGTCGAGCGGGCGCTTGAGGGAGTGCCCGGCGTGGCGTGGGCGCGGGTGAACGCACCGTCCGGCCGGGTGGTCGTCGCCGTCGAGTCGCCCGAGCCGAGGCTGCGTGACCTGATCGCGACCGTCGACCGGGCCGAACGCGTCTGTCCCCACGAGCCCGACCCGGAGATCCCGCCCCCGCATCCGCCCGAGGAGGGGCCGCGCACCCCCCGTACGCTCGGCGCGCTCGTGTCCGACGCGCTCGGTCTCACCATCTCGGCCGCGACCCGGATCCTGCCCTTCACCCCTGCCCCCGCCGAGGTCGCCGGCCTGCTCGGCGCCGTCGACCTGCATCCGAAGCTGCACGCCCTCGCCAACCGCGGACTGCGGGCCGACCCCCGCGCCGATCTGCTCTTCCCGCTGGCCGAGGCGGTGGTGCAGGGTCTGACCGGCGGTTGGACCGGCATCGTGCTCGATGGTGCCCAGCGCGTCGTGCAGTGGGGTGAGGCCCGGGCTCAGCTCGCGGCGTGGACGAAGGCCGAACCCCGGCTGACCGGCGACCCGGAGCGGGCCGTCGCCCGCACCCTGGACTCCGAGCGGCCCCGGCCGAAGCCGGACGGGCCGGTCGAGAGGTACGTGACGCGGATGCTCCACACCGGCGCCGTCGCCGCGGCGGCGGCCACCCCGCTCGTCGGCGGCAAGCGGGCCGCGGCGCTCGGCCTCTCCGCACTGCCGAAGGCCCCCGGCTCGGGTCGCGAGGGGTACGCCGCCCAACTCGGGAACCTGCTGGCGCGGCGCGGCGTCATCGCCATGGACCGTGGCGTGCTGCGGGAACTCGACCGGATCGACACGTTGGTTCTCGACGCCGCCGTGCTCGGCTCCGACCGGGGGCTGCTGGCCGACCTGGCTCCCCTCGGGGACGCCGACGCGGGCGAGGTGGCCTCGCGCGCGTTCGCGCTCTTCGACCCGGACGAGCCCGACGCGTGCCGGGAGGCCGACGGCTGGCGGATCGGTCCGGTCGAGGCGCTCGGCGCCGCGGACCCGGGGGACACCCCGGAGAGCGAGCGGCTACGGGCGGCGGACGGCCGGGTGCTCGGTCTGGCGCACGATGACCGGCTCGTCGCGGTGCTGCGGGTCGAGGCGGAACCCGCGCCGGGCGTGGACATCCTGCCGGCCGCCGCCCGGCGGGCGGGGCTGCGGCTGGTCGTGGCCGGCGACGACCCCGACCGGTACGACTTCGCCGACGCCGTCCTGCCCGGCGGTGAGCAGCTCGCCGGGACGGTACGCCGGCTGCAACAGGACGGCGCGGTGGTGATGCTGGTGTCCGGGGACCGGACGGCGCTCGGCGCCGCCGACTGCGGTCTCGGCATGGCCAGCGACGAGGAGTTGCCCCCGTGGGGTGCGCACCTTCTGGTCGGCACCGATCCGCGGGTGTCCGCGCTGGTGGTGGAGGCGGCCGGCGTGGCGCGGCGGATGAGCGCGCAGAACATCCGGCTCGCGCTCGCCGGCACCGGGCTCGGCGCCCTGTCCGCGTTCACCACCGACCGGGAGTTGCTCCCCGGCCGGACCCTGGCGGCGGTGAACGGCACCGCCGCGCTGGCGTTCGCCAACGGCGTGTGGCGTGCTCACCACCTGCCCAACCCGGCCGACGCGCCCGCCCCGCGCAAGGCGGTTCCCTGGCACCTGATGCCGGTGGAGACGGTCCTCGACCAGCTCCACAGCACCCCCGACGGCCTGGAGTGCGCCGAGGCCGCCCGGCGGCGGGGCGGCGTCGGACCCGACGGCCGCGCCCCGTCCACCCTGCTCCGGGCGTTCCTCGACGAGCTGGCCAACCCGCTCACCCCGGTCCTCGCCGCCGGGGCGGTGCTGTCCGCCTCCTTCGGCTCGCTCGTCGACGCCGCCCTGGTCGGCGGTGTGCTCGGCGGGTCGGCCCTGGTCGGCGCGGTGCACGAGCGCAACACCGAGCGTTCCCTGGCCGAACTGCTGTCCCGCTCGGCGGTCACCGCCCGGGTCCGGCGGGACGGCACCGACCGCGTGGTGCCCGCCGACGAGCTGGTTCCCGGCGATGTGATCGTCCTCGAACCGGGCGACGCCGTACCCGCCGACTGCCGGGTCCTGGAGGCGGTCGGGCTGGAGGCCGACGAGTCCTCACTCACCGGCGAGTCGCTGCCGGTGAGCAAGACCGACCAGCCGGTCGCCGCGGCCGCCGTCGCCGAGCGGCGCTCCATGGTGTACGAGGGCACCACCGTCGCCGCCGGGCAGGGCCGGGCGGTCGTCGTCGCCACCGGTGCCGACACCGAGGCCGGGCGCAGCATGGCGTTGGCCCGGCACGCTGCGCCCAGCGGCGGTGTCGAGGCGCGGCTCGGCGGGCTGACCAGCAAGTCCGTACCGCTCGCGCTGGGCTCGGCGATCGCCGTCGCGGGCGCCGGCGTGGCTCGGGGCGTACCCCTGGCGGAGACGGCCGCGACCGCCGCGAACCTGGCGGTCGCGTCGGTGCCCGAGGGGTTGCCGTTCCTCGTCAGCGCCGCGCAACTCGCCGCGGCCCGGCGGCTGGCCGAGCACGGCGCCCTGGTCCGCAACCCGCGCACGATCGAGGCGCTCGGTCGGGTCGACGTCCTCTGCTTCGACAAGACCGGCACGCTGACCGAGGGTCGGCTGGTGCTCTCCGGCGTCGGCGACGGGGACCGGTACGCCCCGGTCGACCGGCTCGACGACCACCTGCGCACGGTGCTCGCGGTCGCGCTCCGCGCCACACCGGACGCCGAGGATCCGGAGCAGCTCCCGGAGCAGACCGACCGCGCGGTTCGCCGGGCGGCGCGGGAGGCCGGCGCGGTGGAGCAGACCGGGGCGGCGGCCTGGCACCCCGTCGGAGGGTTGCCCTTCGAGCCGTCCCGCGGCTACCACGCCACCGTCGGCACCTGCGACGGAGGCCTGCTGCTCAGTCTCAAGGGCGCCCCGGAGACAGTGCTGCCCCGCTGCGTGAACCGGCGCACGGAGGCCGGCGTGGTGCCGATGGACGAGCCCAACCGGGCGGCGGTGCAGCACGAGTTGACCCGCCACGCCGGGGCCGGGCAGCGGGTCCTCGCGATCGCCGAACGGGCCGTGGACGACGAGACCGTCACCGACGACGACGTCCGGGGCCTGACCTTCGTCGGGATCCTGGCGCTGGGTGACGGGATCCGCGCCAGCGCCGCGCCGGCCGTCGCCAGCATCCGCAGGGCCGGCGTGCACACCGTGATGATCACCGGCGACCATCCCGCCACCGCCGAGGCGATCGCGTCGGTGATCAGCCCCGGCGACGGCCAGCGGGTGGTCACCGCCGCGGAACTCGACGACCTGGACGACGAGGCAATGGCCGCCCGACTGGTCACCACCGACGTGGTCGCCCGGTGCACCCCCGCCCACAAGGTACGGATCATCCAGGCGTTGCAGGCCTGCGGCCGGTGCGTGGCGATGACCGGTGACGGCGCGAACGACGCCCCGGCCATCCGTCTCGCCGACGTCGGCATCGCGCTCGGCCAGCGCGGCACCCCCGCCGCCCGGGCCGCCGCCGACCTGGTCGTCATGGACGACCGGCTGGAGACCATCATCGCCACGCTGACCGAGGGACGGGCCATGTGGTCGTCGGTCCGGCACGCGCTGAGCATCCTCGTCGGCGGCAACCTGGGCGAGATCGCGTTCAGCATCGTCACCGCCGCCGCCGACGGCCGTTCCGCCCTCAACGGCCGCCAACTGCTGCTGGTCAACCTGCTCACCGACCTGGCCCCCGCGCTGGCCATCGCGGTCCGCCCGCCGCGCCCCGAGCACAGCGAGGCCCTGCTCCGGGAGGGACCGGACACCTCCCTCGGCACCACCCTGGACCGGGAGATCGGGGTCCGCGCCACCTCCACCGCGCTCGGCGCCACCGCCGGCTGGGCGCTGGCCCGGTGGGCGGCCGGTTCACCCCGCCGGGCCGGCACCGTCGCCCTGGTGTCGCTGGTCGGTACGCAGCTCGGCCAGACCCTGCTGGCTGGCGGCACCACGCCCGGCGTCCTCATCTCCACCGCCGGATCGGTGGGAGTGCTCGTGCTGGTCGTGCAGACCCCCGGCCTCAGCCAGTTCTTCGGCTGCACCCCGCTCGGGCCGATCGGCTGGACGATCGCCACCGGCTCCGCGGTCGGCGCCACCCTCGCCAACGGCGCCGTGGCCCGGCTGGTGGAGCGGCTGCCGGCCCCGCCGCGAGCCGCCACCGACCTGATGCACCGCCTGCCGCTGCTACCCGACGCGGACCTGCTGCACCGGCTGCGCCGGTGGCCGACCGGCGGGCAACCCGGACCCGACGGGCAGCGTGGTCCCGACGGCGCTACCGCCGGCCAGCCGGGTCCGGACCGGTCGGCCGCGGAGCGTCCCGCGGACGCCCCGACCGCGTGAGTCCAGCGATCAGGGGTACGGGTGTCCCCGTGAGCGGGAACGCGGACGTGACGTTCATCGGGACCGCCACCACGGTGCTGCGGATCGGGGGGTTCACCCTGCTCACCGATCCGAACTTCCTGCATCGGGGGCAGCGCGCGTACCTGGGCAAGGGCCTGTGGTCACGCCGCCGTACGGACCCGGCGATGGAGGTCGCCCAACTGCCCGCCCTGGACGCGGTGGTCCTGTCCCACCTGCACGGGGACCACTTCGACCGGGTCGCCCGCCGGGAACTCGACCGTTCGCTTCCGATCGTCACCACTCCCGCCGCGAGCCGGAAGCTGCGCCGCTGGGGATTCCGCGCCGCCGACGGTGTGCCCACCTGGCACTCCCGGGAGCTGCACCGGGGCGGGACGACTCTGCGGCTCACCGCGCTGCCGGGCCAGCACGGTCCCGGTCCGCTGGACCGGCTGCTGCCCGACGTGATGGGCACCCTCGTCGACCTGGAACGCGACGGCACCCGCACGTTCCGGCTCCACGTCACCGGCGACACCCTCAACAAGCCGCTGCTGGCCGACATCCCCGGGCGCTACCCGGACATCGACGCGATGCTCATCCACCTCGGCGGCACGAAGATCGCCGGCATCCTGGTCACCATGGACGGCCGGCAGGGCGCCGACCTGGTCGAACTGATCCGGCCGACCCTCACCGTGCCCATCCACTACGACGACTACCCCGTGTTCCGCTCCCCGCTGGGCCACTTCGTCGCCGAGACCCGCCGGCGCGGCCTCGGCGGCGTCCGCACCATCGCCCGCGGCGAAACGGTGTCCCTGCTGCCGTCCTGAGGCGCGCACTTTCGGGGAAGTAGCGGCCTCCCGGCGGCCGGAGGCCACAACTTCCCCGAAGTTGTCCGGATCTTGGCGGCACGTCGGCGGCGAGTGGTCCCTTGTGGCGATCGCCGCCTGCCGGCCACGGGGCCGGAGGCGGCGATCGGTCGTGCCGTGCCGTCAGCTGCGCTCGGAGATGGCCTCGATGAGGTCACCGACCGGGCGATCCGGCAGGGACCGGGCCACGTCGGCGACGGCCACGATGCCGACGAGATCGTGCCCGTCGATCACCGGCAGCCGGCGCACCTTGTACTGGCTCATCGTCCGCAGGATCTCGGCCGCGTCGTCGTCGGCGCCGATGGTGACGGCCTCACCCTGCGCCAGCTCACCGGCGGTGACATTGGCCGGGTCGCGGCCCTCGGCGAGCACCTTCACCACGATGTCGCGGTCGGTCAGCATTCCCTTGAGCCGGTTGTCGTCCCCGCAGATCGGCAGCGAACCGACACCCAACTGGGCCATCTGCTTCGCCGCCGTCCGGAGGTCGTCCTGCTCACGGACGCAGGTCACGTCCTGGGTCATGATCTCGCGTGCGGTCGGCATGGGTATGACACCTCACTTCCGGGGGGTTGTTGCCGTTTCTCCTACCCCCACGGTCGCGGCCCATGCGCGGACGTTCACCGCCAGGTGGCCGCCGCCCGGCGCAGCCGGTCGTTGATCGCCCGGCCGACACCCACGTCGGGCACCGGCTCGGCGACGATCTCGGTGACGCCGGTGCTGTCCAGCCGGTGCAGCGCGTCGAACAGCCGGGCCGCCGCCTCGGTCAGGTCGCCGCCGGCGGAGAGCACCGCCACCTCGGCCCAGTCGCCCGCCGGCCGGTCCCGGAACGCGAGGAAGCCCCGCCGGGCACCGTCGCCGGCCGCCGGCTCCGCGCCAGAGACCACCCGCAACGGCGTACGCGGGGCGTAGTGCGCCGCGAGCGCGCCGGGCGCCACCGGCTGCCCGGAGCTGCCCGGGCGTACGACCACCGGCCCGACCGCCTCCTCCAGCGACTCCACCGGCAGCGCACCGAGGCGCAGCACCACCGGCCGGTCCCCCCGCATGTCCACGATCGTCGACTCGATGCCGCAGCGGGCCGACCCGCCGTCGAGCACCACGTCCACCGCCGCGCCCAGGCCGCGTACGACGTGCTCGGCCCGGGTCGGGCTCAGCTGGCCGAAGCGGTTGGCGCTCGGCGCGGCCACCGGCACCCCGGCCGCCGCGATCAACGCCCGCGCGGCATCGTGATCCGGCACCCGCACCGCCATCGTCTCGAGACCCGACGTGACGATCGGTGGGATCACCGCCGGCCGATCCACGATCAGGGTCAGCGGCCCCGGCCAGAACCGCTCGGCGAGCGCGGCCACCGCCGCCGGCACCGAGCCCACCAGCTTCTCCAGCTCCGCCGCCTCGGCCAGGTGTGTGATCAGCGGGTCGAAGCTCGGCCGTGCCTTGGCCTCGAAGATCCGGGCCACCGCCCGCGCGTCGAGCGCGTTGGCGCCCAGCCCGTACACGGTTTCGGTGGGGAAGGCCACCAACCCCCCGGTACGCAGGACGGAAGCCGCCTCGGCGATGCCGCTGTCGGCGGGCAGGACTTGCGGTGTGCTCACACGTCCGACGCTAACGTGCCGCGGCCTACGACCTCCGCACGGCCCTCCGACGCCGCCCCACCAGCATCAGGCTGGCTGGCATTCATCGTGGACGAAGGAGTCGGCCAGACCCAGCTCCAACGGGCCATCAACGCGCTTGCGCGTGAGCTGCGGTTCGTCCACTTCGACGGTGACGGCTGCCTCGACCACCAATAGTTGGTGTCGCCGACTGAGCCTCGGTGTGGAAGAGCGTGTGCGATTGCGGCCGTGAGCAGGCCGGATGATGTGGTGGGCCGGAGGTACCACCATGCGAACCACACCGTCACGATCGCCGGTGACCCGCTTCCCCTGGCAGCGGCAGCAGCGGTCGCAGGCCGGCCCGGGTCGTGACGGATTACCGTGTGCGACGCGCGTCGGAGTGCGCGGATCAGACCGCTCGGCCGCAACACTTCTTGTACTTGGCCGTCGATCCGCACCAGCATGGTGAGTTGCGCGGTGGCGGCCATGCGATTGTGTGCTCCTCCGGCAGGGTCTCGCTGTAGCGGGTCTTGAGCGCCGGATCGAGGGCGGACTCACCAACCCGGTCCGCGAACTCGCAGAGACCGGTGACAGTTGCCGGCACCACCCGGATGGCTGGCACACCGCTGTTCGTCAACTCACGCCACCGGCGCTCCGCAGCCTGATAGTGCTCGTCGTCGGTCACGGCGTGTTCCTGAGGCCACCGCCGTCGCGCCTCGGCCCGCTCCTGGCGCTGAAAGATCACCATCCGCACCTGCCGTGGCACCCGTCCAGACTTCACGGCGTCCCGCACACCATCCACGTCGACGATCTGCCGCCGCTGCGTCGGCGCCGCCGGAGCCAGCTCATCGGTAGCGTCCGGAACCAGACCCAACTGCTGACGGACCTCACGACGGCCGCGAATCATCACCGACGACATCTGCATCCAGCCATCCGAGCCGCTCAGCGCCCGCAACTCCTCGGTCGACAGGCGGGCCACCGCCCGGTCGTACCAGCGCAACGCACCGTGCAGATCGCCTCGCTCGGCGAGGAGTTCGGCGACCAGCGTGCAGTGACCGTCGTTCGTCGCCGCGTCGCGAGCCAGGCGGTCCAGCACGTCATGCGCCTCGTCGGCGTCGCCTTGCTCGAATCGCACCTCTGCGAGCTGCACCGTGGCGTAGCAGCCGTCCTCGCCGCCGTCAGCGATCAGTCTGTTCAGCAGATCGGCTGCGCGATCGAGCCGCCCCGCCCGGCGCCATGTGTCTGCAGCCTCGAGGAGGATCTCACCCCGCTCGTCCGGATACTGCTCTACCTCGGCCTCAAGGGCTGCGGCCTCGGCAGCCACGTTCATCGACACGGCGCTCACCGTACTCAATGCCTCCGGCGTCGGAGGGCCAGGGGCGTCAGGAGCGGTAGACATCCCTTCGATGATCTATGTCCACAACGGTCACGGTGTGGTTATCGTCGTCGATGCGGTAGATGATCCGGTAGGTGCCTCGACGGGCACTGAACCGATCTGACAACGGCGGCAGCAAGCGCTTCCCGACCCGGTAGGGCTCTCGCACCAACGGCCCGGTCATGAACTCGTACGCGGCAACCGCGACGGCCTCTGGCAACCGTTCGGCGAGCGCTCGACGGACGGTCGGCGTGGCGCGCAGCGTGTACGGACCTTCCGGCAGCCGCCGACTCACGCGGCAGAGGCGCGACGGGCGCGAATGGTCTCCGCAAGCTGGTCGGCGGACACCTCTTCACCTCGGGCCAGTTCCGCGTCGGAGTCGGCCAGCCGTCGCAGGGTACCCGCATCTCCGAGAACCGCGACGGTTTCCTCGAGCCGCTCAAGATCTTCCACCGAAACCAGCACGGCGGACGGCCGGCCGTGCACCGTCACCGTCACCCGCTCGTGGTGGTCGTGCACCCGCCCCACCAGCTCAGAGAGCCGGGTCTTCACTTCCCCCAACGGCAGCGTCGTCATGGTCACAAGTATGACCAAAATCCGCCTTGCGTGTCCACCGTTTCGACGGATGCTACGCCGGCAAGTTCGCCTGGTGACCACATCCCGCTACAAGCCGCAGGTGAGAAAGATGCGTGGAGCCCAGGGGACTCGAACCCCTAACCCCTGCCTTGCAAAGGCAGTGCTCTGCCAGTTGAGCTAGGGCCCCGGGGGCGGTCGACGCCGCCTGGTGCTGGCAGGAGAGAGACGCGCTCAGCGCAGGTCAGGCGCCGTGGTCGCCTCGTGCCACAGCGCGCGCTCGTCGTTGGAGGCCTTGATCTTCTTGGCCACCACGGCCGCCACACCGACGACACCGACCAGGATCAGCAGCTTCTTGAACATTGGGGCGACCCCTCACGCTCGACAGTGCCGTCGGACGATCTCTGGTGGGGCTAGCTGGAATCGAACCAGCGACCTCAGAGTTATCAGCTCTGCGCTCTAACCGACTGAGCTATAGCCCCGCGTAGCGACGAGCAAGGTTAACCCATCCGCCGGGCCGCCCCCAAATCGGGGTGGGCCTGGCCGCGTGGCCTCGCCGCCCCTGAACCTACCCGAGCCCCGAGCGGCCCGCCCACCGACTTTCCGGGGAGGCCGACCGCGAGACGCCGCATCCTGCGGTGTCCGGGGCGCGGGATACCGCAGGATGCCGCAACCGGAGTGGATCACGGTACCGGGGTCGGACGGCGGAACGCCGGGAGCCGCACGTGGCGGCACCCGGCGTCCGGTCGTCTCAGTCGCGCTCGGCGAGCGTCAGCTCGATGCCGCCCACCAGGTCGGCGCACACGTTGTAGATGAACGCACCGAGCGTGGCCAGCGCCGTGAACAGCACGACGTTCACCAGGCCGATCAGCGCCGAACTCAGGATCACACCCCGGGCGGTGATCTGGAACCCGCCGGTGCTCTGGCCGCCGCCGGCGCTGACCAGGTCAGTCAGGCTGTCGTTGACGCTGGCGAACACGCCCATCGCGTCCAGCGCCAGGTACAGCACCGAGGTCGCGACCACCACGACGATGAAGAGCACCACCGACACCGCGAAGGCGAACTTCATCACCGACCACGGGTCGATCCGCCTCAGGTTCAGCCGTGCCCGGCGCGGTCCGCGGGAGGCGGCCGACGTCACCGAGGTACGCGCAGCGCGTACCGCCTCACCCACGCGCGCGGCGCCCACGGCCGCCGCACCGCTGATGCCCGGCGGAAGGCCCCCGCCCTGCGGACGGCCAGCCGGACGGGCGTCCGTCTGCGGCCGGGCCGTCCCGGACACCCGCGGCTGCGTGCCGGTGTTGCCGGTGACCAGGGGCTGCGTGCCGGTCGCGCCAGCCGTGGCGGACGTGCCGGTCGTCGTGGCGCGCCCGGCACCGACGGCGATCGGCTGGGTCGTCGCCGGCCGCGCCGCGGTCGACGTGGCGGTGCCGCCGGCGCTGGGGGCGTCGACCTTCGTGGCCTCGGCCGGCTTCTCCGGCTTGTCCGTGGCCTCCGGCTCCTCGGCGGGCTTGTCCGGCGGCGGAACCATCCCGGGAGCCCTCGTGAACTTCGGGGCAGGCGCGTCGGCGGGGACGGTCGCCCGACCCACGGCCGCGCGGCCGGTCGCTGGTGCGCCGCTCTTCGCGGCCTCCTCGTCGACCGGGTTGGCCGAGGTCCCCGCGTTCCCCGACTTCGCCTGTGTCTCCGTCATTCAACTAGTCCTGTTCGTCAGGCTCGTCGGCATTGCGAGCAATCGCCACGATAGTCACGCCATCCGGGAGGTCCATCAGCTTGACCCCCATTGTGTTCCGATCACGCGTACGGCGTACAGGCTTCACCGGAGTCCGGATGACCCCACCGTTGCTGGTGATCGCGAACAGCTCGTCGTCCGGGTCGATCACGACAGCGCCGACCAGACCACCGCGTCGCTCGGTGATCTTCGCAGTCAGCACGCCCTTACCTCCCCGGCCCTGCACCGGGTATTCCTCGATCGGGGTGCGTTTCGCATACCCCCCGTTCGTGGCCACCAGGACATCCATGCCCTCCCGGACGACCTCCATGGCGAGCAGCACGTCGTCCTCGCTGAACCGCATCCCGATCACACCCGACGTCGCCCGGCCCATCGGCCGCAGCGCCTCGTCCGAAGCGTTGAAGCGGATCGCCTGCGCGTTCTTGGAGACCAGCAGCAGATCCTCGGTGGGGGCGACGAGCGCGGCCCCGACCAACTCGTCCTCATCGCGCAGGTTGATCGCGATGATGCCGCCGGACCGAGGGGAGTCGAACTCCTCGAGCTTCGTCTTCTTCACCAGGCCGTTCTTCGTGGCCAGTACCAGGTAGGGCGCCACCTGGTAGTTCGGAATCTCGATGATCTGCGCGATCTGCTCGTCGGGTTGGAAGGCGAGCAGGTTGGCCACGTGCTGGCCCTTGGCCACCCTACTGGCTTCCGGAAGCTCGTACGCCTTGGCCCGGTAGACACGCCCCTTGTTGGTGAAGAACAGGATCCAGTCGTGCGTCGAGCACACGAAGAAGTGGCTGACAATGTCGTCCTGACGCAGCGACGCACCGCTGACACCCTTGCCGCCCCGCCGCTGCGAGCGGTACGCGTCGACCTTCGTGCGCTTCGCGTACCCGGTCCGGGTGATCGTGACCACCACGTCCTCGCGGGCGATGAGGTCCTCCATCGAGACCTCGCCGTCGAACGGGATGATCTGCGTACGCCGTTCGTCGCCCCACTTCGCGACGATCTCCCCCAGCTCCTCCGAGACGATCCTCCGCTGCCGCTCCGGCTTCGCGAGGATGTCCTTGAGGTCGGCGATCTCCAGCTCCAGCTTGGCCAGGTCGTCGAGGATCCGCTGCCGCTCCAGGGCGGCCAGCCGGCGCAGCTGCATGTCGAGGATCGCGGTCGCCTGGACCTCGTCGATGTCCAGCAGCTGGATCAGGCCCTGCCGGGCGTCGTCGACCGTCGGCGAACGCCGGATCAGGGCGATCACCTCGTCGAGCGCATCCAGCGCCTTCGCCAGACCGCGCAGGATGTGCGCCCGCTCCTCCGCCTTGCGCAGCCGGAACGCCGTCCGCCGGCGGATGACCTCGATCTGGTGCTCGACGTAGTAGCGGATGAACTGAGCCAGGTTGAGTGTGCGCGGCACCCCGTCGACCAGCGCCAGCATGTTCGCGCCGAAGGTCTCCTGGAGCTGGGTGTGCTTGTAGAGGTTGTTCAGCACGACCTTCGCGACCGCGTCGCGCTTGAGGACGAGCACGATCCGCATGCCCGTACGCCCGGAGGACTCGTCCCGGATGTCGGCGATCCCGCCGAGCTTGCCCTCCTTGATCAGCTCGGCGATCCGCTCGGCGAGGTTGTCCGGGTTCACCTGGTACGGCAGTTCGCTGACCACCAGCGCCGGCCGGCCCCGCTTGTCCTCCTCGACCTCCACCACCGCGCGCATCCGAATCGAACCCCGCCCGGTGCGGTACGCGTCCTGGATGCCGGCCTGGCCGACGATCAGGCCGTGGGTCGGGAAGTCCGGGCCCTTGACGATCTCCAGCAGCGCTTCGAGGGTGGTGGCCTCGTCGGCCTCCGGGTTCTCCAGGCACCACTGGACGGCCGCGCCGATCTCCCGCAGGTTGTGCGGGGGGATCTTGGTCGCCATACCGACCGCGATGCCCTCGGACCCGTTGATCAGCAGGTTCGGGATCCGCGACGGCAGGATGGTCGGTTCCTTGGCCCGGCCGTCGTAGTTGTCCTGCAGGTCGACGGTGTCCTCGTCGATGTCCCGCAGCATCTCCATGGCGAGCGGGTCGAGCTTGCACTCGGTGTTGTGACTGACGAAGCCGTCGGAGACGAAGGAGTGGTCCTCGGTGTCCACCCGGATGCTGTAGACCGGCTGTACTCCCGCGTCGGCGACGCCGGTCACCTCGGCGTAGTAGAAGCGGCCGTCGACGAGCGGCTCGACCACCTCGAGCACCTCGGCGTTCGTGATCCGGGTCGCGATCTCGTCCCGGTCCCGCTCCCAGCGCTCGACCCGGTCGACGTTGTGCCGGCGCAGCCAGTCCCGCTCGGTCCAGCGGCTCGCACCGTGCTCCCGAATGAAGTCGCCGACCAGCGGCACGAAGTCACCGGACAGCGCCCTGCTGCTCACCGGCACCGCCGCCAGCTCCGCTTCGAGCTTGGCCTGCTTGCGGCCGAGGAAGCCGACGTGAGCGGCGAAGATCCGCGCGTCCCGCCGGTTGGTGACGACGACCTTGATCTCACCGTCGTCGTACCGGCACTGCCGGCTGACCACGCCGAACTCCAGCAGGAGCTGCTGCACCTCACGGGCCAGCCGCTCACTGCGGGTGGAGTACGAGATCTGGATGGTGTGACGCGGCAGCAGCGAGGACGACCCGTCGCCCTCGAACAGCGCCTGGAGGAACGCGCGCTTGACCGCGGCCGGGCCGCGCCAGACGAACTCCGGCACGAACTTGCCGGCGCTGCGCACGCCCACCAACTCGCCGAGGATGCTGTCCCGTAGTGCCGTGACGTCCTGCACGTCCACCTCGTGCAGCGTGCTGCCCGAGGCGATCACACGCTCGCTGACGTACCGGGGGCCGCCGACCGCGAGGTCGTAGGCGGCCAGCACCCGGATGAAGAAGTCGCGGTCGACGTTGTTGAAGCCGGCCCGCCCCTCGGACACCCAGCCCTCGCTCACAACGGCGCCAGCGAGGACGGCTGCCTCGACATGCTCCAGCATCGGGTAGCCGATCTCGTCCGGCACGCTGCGCTGGAGGACCACCCGGTCACCGGGGGCGATCTCGGCGAGCAGCTTCCACAGCAGGGTCGGCACGCCGGCCACGTCCACCAGGCAGAGCACCGGGTGGTTGTGGGTACCGGTCAGTTCGTACCCCTCGCGGGTGCGCAGCCGCAGCGTCGGGTGCTCGCCGGAGTGGAAGAACTTCGACGCGCGGACCAGGTCGCCGTTGCGGTCCCGGACCTTGAGGTCGATGTCGGTCTCGCTGCTCGGCGTCGCGTCAGCCACGAGGTCGCCGATCCGCACGCTGCCCTCAGCGGTACGAATTCGGGCAAATCCTGTGAGGCAATAACGCATCGCCGCAGCCGGGTCATTTCCGGGCGATCCGAAGTTGCCGTTGCCGTCGACCAGCGGGTAGCGCAGCGACCAGGGCTGCGCCATCCGGACCAGCGCGTCGTAGATCGCCGAGTCGCCGTGCGGGTGGAACTGACCCATCACGTCACCGACGACGCGGGAGCACTTCACGTAGCCGCGGTCCGGCCGATACCCCGAGTCGAACATCGCGTACAGGATCTTGCGGTGGACCGGCTTGAGCCCGTCCCGGACGTCCGGCAGCGCGCGCCCGACGATCACGCTCATCGCGTAGTCGAGGTAGGAGCGCTGCATCTCGACCTCGAGCCCGACCGGCTCGATGCGGTCGTGCGCGACGACGGCACCGACGGTCTCGGGGACCTCGGGCTCGTTCGGTGTGGACTCGGGGGTATCGGTCACTTGTTAACCCTTATCAGACTCAGAGTCGTTTTCCTGCTGTGGATAACGGCTGTGGAAACCGGCCAGGCTGTGGATAACTCTGTGGACCCGTAGGCCCGGCCGGTGGATGGCCGGCCGGGCCGTAGCGGGCGTCAGATGTCCAGGAACCGCACGTCCTTGGCGTTCCGCTGGATGAACGAGCGGCGCGCCTCGACGTCCTCACCCATCAGCACGCTGAACAACTCGTCGGCGGTTGCCGCGTCGTCGAGCGTGACCTGACGCAGCGTACGCGTGGCCGGGTTCATCGTGGTCTCCCACAGCTCGGGATAGTTCATCTCGCCGAGACCCTTGAACCGCTGGATGTCGTCCGGCTTGGCGTTGGGCTTCTTCTGCTGGCGCAGGGCGATCAGCCCGTCGCGCTCCCGGTCGGAGTACGCGTACTGGGCGTCGTCGCCCTTCTTGTTCCACTTGATCTTGTAGAGCGGCGGTGCGGCCAGGTAGACGTGGCCCAACTCGACCAGCGGCCGCATGAAGCGGAACAGCAGGGTGAGCAGCAGCGTCTGGATGTGCTGACCGTCGACGTCGGCGTCGGCCATCAGCACGATCTTGTGGTAGCGCAGCTTCTCGATGTCGAAGTCGTCGTGGATGCCCGTGCCGAGCGCGGTGATCAGCGCCTGGACCTCGTTGTTCTTGAGGACCCGGTCGATGCGGGCCTTCTCGACGTTGAGGATCTTGCCGCGGATCGGCAGGATCGCCTGCGTACGCGGGTCGCGCCCCTGCTTGGCCGAGCCGCCGGCGGAGTCGCCCTCGACGATGAAGACCTCGGACTCGCGCGGGTCGGTGGACTGGCAGTCGGCCAGCTTGCCCGGCATCGAGCCGGACTCCAGCAGCGACTTGCGCCGGGCCAGCTTGCGGGCCTGCTGCGCGGCGATGCGGGCGCGGGCGGCCTGCGACGCCTTCTGGATGATGATCTTCGCCTCGGCCGGGTTGCGGTCCAGCCAGTCGACCAGCCACTCGTTGCAGACGCGCTGGACGAAGCTCTTGACCGGGGTGTTGCCGAGCTTGGTCTTGGTCTGGCCCTCGAACTGCGGGTTGGCCAGCTTCACCGAGATGATCGCGGCCAGGCCCTCGCGGATGTCCTCGCCGGAGAGCTTCTCGTCGCCCTTGAGCAGCTTCTTGTCGGCGCCGTAGCGGTTGACGACGCTGGTCAGCGCGGCCCGGAAGCCCTCCTCGTGGGTGCCGCCCTCGTGGGTGTTGATCGTGTTGGCGAAGGTGTAGACCGACTCGCCGTACGACTCGTTCCACTGCATGGCGATCTCGACCGACATGCCCTCCTCCTCGGCGCCGAACTCGACCACCGTCTTGTGGATCGGGTTCTTGGAGGCGTTGAGGTGCCGGACGAAGTCGGCGATGCCGCCCTTGTAGCAGAAGGTGACCTCGCGCTGCTTGCCCTCCTCGCCCTCCGCGACCCGCTCGTCGAGGAGGTGGATGGTGAGGCCGCGGTTGAGGAAGGCCATCTCCTGGAGGCGCCGGTAGATGGTCTGGAAGTCGAACTCGACGGTCTCGAAGACCGTCGGGTCGGGCCAGAAGGCGACCGCCGAGCCGGTGGCGTTGGTGGGCTCGCCCTTCTCCAGCGGGGTGGGCTTGGAGTTGGTGTACGACTGCCGCCAGAAGTAGCCGTCCTTCTGGATCTCCACGGCCATCCGGGTGGAGAGGGCGTTCACGACGGAGACGCCCACGCCGTGCAGACCGCCGGAGACGGCGTACGCCTTGCCGTCGAACTTGCCGCCGGCGTGCAGCACGGTCAGGGCGACCTCGACGCCCGGCTTCTTGAGCTTCGGGTGGAGGTCGACCGGGAAGCCGCGGCCGTTGTCGGTGACCCGGACCCCGCCGTCGGCGAGCAGCACCACGTCGATGGTGTCGCAGTGCCCGGCCAGCGCCTCGTCCACCGCGTTGTCGACGACCTCCCACACCAGGTGGTGGAGACCGCGTTCACCGGTGGAACCGATGTACATACCGGGGCGCTTCCGGACCGCCTCCAGCCCTTCGAGGACGGTGATCGACTCGGCGCCGTACTCCTGCTTGTCCTGCGCTGCCACCCTCGGCCACTTTCTCGCGCCGTTGCGCGCGCCGGGTGGCGCGCCGGACGCGGGGTTCGGCGGACAGGACGCGACGTCGGCACGCGGACCGGCGCGCCGGGGACTCATCCGGGCTGCGGGTCGAACGCGCCGGTCGCCGCGGTTGCCCGCGGATCGCGATCGGCTCGACCCGACGTGGGACGATGATCGCGGGCCCGCACCGGCCCCGTGTCTCGTCGCTCCGCACCGGGTCTTCGTCTCAGCGTCAATCTTACTGTGCGCGAGCGACAGAACCACCACTCGGCACCCCTGCGGGGCGTCTCAGACCTCCATAGCGGCCCGAACGTCGCCATCCGCGACTCCCCCTACACGCGTGACCCTGATCGACGGCCCGCACCGGCCGTCCGGCGGTCCCGCGCCCGGCGTGTCCCACGCCGCGACGAACGGTGGCTTGATCTTTGGGGGCGGGAACCGGACGATCGACCCGTTCGAACGGACACGGTCTTGAGAGGTGACGCCAGATGGGGCTGGACAACGTCGCGGTGCACTGGCCGCGGACCGGCCGCTTCTACGACCCGGTCGCACCGGCCGAGTTCGTCGACTTCGGCGAAATCGTGGACATGCCACGCATCTCGGCGCCAACCGCGGCGCTCGCCGAGCTGATCGCGAAGACCGGCACGGTGCGGGCGACCGCGTACACCGAGCTGGTCGACCTGATCCTCGGGCTGGAGAATGTGCTGTACGCCACAGAGAACTCAGCCGAGGACGAGGATCCGGTGATCGACCCGGACGGCTGCTCGTGGATCGCCGACGGGGTGGAGAAGTTCGTGGCCCGCCACCGCCCGGTCGGCGAGGCGGTCACCTTCGAGTCGGTCAGCGAGGTGCTGCGCTCACTGCTGGGCGACGGACGCCTGGCCGAGCAGCAGCTGCGCTGGCTGGACAGCCGGCTCGACCGGCTGCGGGACGAGAACGGCGACCCGCCGCAGTGGACCTTCACGTGCGCCGAGCTGAGCGTGCTCGCCGCGTTCTACCGCCGCTGCGCCGACCGGGGGTTCGCGGTCTACGCCGACGCCTGAGGCGCCGATCCACCCCCGAACCGGCGGTCACGGCCGGGTGAGTCGCGCCGGAACCGGCGTCACGGCGTGGTCGACCCCGCCGGGCCGGCCGTCCCGGCGTCGTCGGTCGTGCCGGGGCCGGTCGCCACGGCGCGGCCGGCCGCCGCGATGACGCTCGTCAGCACCGAGTGCAGGTGCCGCAGGTCCGCCAGTGGCAGCCCGAGCCGCTCGACGATCGCGGGCGGGATCTGCTCCGCCCGCTCGCGGAGGGCCCGGCCGGCGGGCGTGAGCGTGACGGCGAGGCTCCGCTCGTCGGCCGAGTCACGCTCCCGCCGCACGTAGCCGGCGGCTTCGAGGCGCTTGAGCAGCGGCGACAACGTGCCGGGATCGAGCTGGAGCAGCCGGCTCAGCTCCCGGACGCTCAGCGGCGCGTGCTGCCAGAGCGCCAGCATCACCAGGTACTGCGGGTGCGTCAGGCCCATCGGCTCCAGCAGCGGGCGGTAGACCGCGACGACGCCGCGCGCGGCGACGGAGAGCGCGAAGCACACCTGCTGCTCCAGCGCCAGGGGATCCCCGTCGAGCTGCTCTGACACCGTCGCCTCCTCACGTGATCGTTGCGATCATACCAACGATTGGTGTACCAATCGTTTGCACACCAATGATCCTCGTCAGGAAGGCCGGCGGATGAGCACGGAGAAGAACGAACCCAAGGTCCCCGGCGAGGGCGGCCGCCTCATGGCCTGGGCCTACCGGTACTTCGCCGGCCCCGCCGAGGTACAGGGCGCGGTACAGGGCGGCTCGTACCAGGCCCGGGAGGGGTGGAAGCAGGACCTCGAACGACGCAAGCAGTGGAGCCGCGAGCAGCGGGAGCGCAAGCGCGCCGAGCGGGAGGCCCGGCGCGGCAACTGACCTCAGCCGTACGTGTCGCGGGGTCCACGCCCGCGCACCCGGCGCGGCCCGCGCGACCAGGACGGCGCGGCCGGCCCGTGGATGTGCAGCCTGCGCACCACGTTGTGGCCGACCTCACGGGCGATCTGCTGGAGCAGCGAGCCCGCGAGCAGCCGGAGCTGGGTCGCCCATGCCGTGGACCGGGCCTCGACGGTCAGCTCGCCGTCCTCCAGCTTCACCGGCCGGCTGTGCTGGGCGACCTCCGGCCCGACCACCCGCTCCCAGGCCCCGAAGACGGTCGCCTCGGCCGCCGGCTGCTGCCAGCCCCGGGCCTTCACCAGCCGATCCAGGACCACGCCGAGCGGCTGCGGGTCGCGCGGGTCCGGCCCGGGCCCGGAGTAGCCGCGCAGCCGCCGCTCGCCGCTGCCGTCACCGCCGCCACCCGGGGTGCGTCGCCGGGTCTTCGCCGCCGCTTCCCGGCGGGCCTTCGCCGCGTCGAGCACCGCCCGCGCGAGCTGCGGCCCGGCCGCCCCGGGCGGCAGCTCCCCGGCCTCGCCAGAGCCGGTGCCCCCGGTCGCGCCTGCGGGGTCCGTCGCCGGTGCGCCCCTCCGACCGGATCCGGCCGTGCGGTCCCCTCCGGCGGGCCGTGCGTCCGCGCCCTGCGGCGCGTCACCACCGGCCGGCCGGTCCGGGTCCGGTCCCGGCCGGGGACCGGGGCGGTCGCCGTCGGACGTCGTCCGGCCGACCGCCGCGCCGGTCGCGCCCCGGCGGCCCGCGCGGCCGCCCCGGCCGCCGGCTCCCGAGGGAGTACGCGCACCGTCCGCCCCGGCCGGGGCCGTGTGTCCCGGCACCGGGCCGGTGGTGCCCGGCTGCGGATCATCCGACACGGTGCACCGTCCCCTCGCCGACGGCGTACCGGGCGCCGCGCAGTCGCGCCGGCACGTCGTCGTCCACCGCGCAGGTGACCAGCAGCTGGCTCGCACCGCCGACCAGGTCGGCCAGGCGTTCCCGCCGGCCGGTGTCGAGCTCCGCGAAGACGTCGTCGAGCACCAGCACCGGCTCGATGCCGTCGGCTCGCAGCAGGTTGTACCCGGCCAGCCGGAGCGCCAGCGCGTACGACCAGGACTCCCCGTGGCTGGCGTACCCCTTGGCGGGCAGCGGGCCGAGCGTCAGCGCGAGGTCGTCACGGTGCGGGCCGACCAGGGTGGTGCCCCGCTCGATCTCGGCGGCCCGGGCCTCGGCGAGCGCGGTGGTCAGCGCCGCCGCGAGGGTGGCGCGGTCGGTGGTCGGTTCGGCGAGTTCCACCGACGGCCGGTACGCGATGCCCGCGGCGCCCTTGCCGGCGGCCACCGCGTCGTACGCCTTGGTGACGTGCGGGGTGAGCGCGCCGACCAACTCGAGGCGGCCGGCGAGCAGCTCGGCGCCGTGCTGCGCGAGGTGCGTGTCCCAGACCGCGAGGGTCGACAGGTCCCCGCCGCGGGAGCCGCCCGTCTTGCGGGCGAGGTACGCGGTGCGCAGCAGGGCGTTGCGTTGCTTGACCACCCGGTCGTAGTCGGCCCGCACCCCCGCGTACCGGGGCTGGCGGAGCACCAGCAGGTCGTCGAGGTACCGGCGGCGTTCGGCCGGGTCGCCCCGGACGAGTTCCAGGTCCTCCGGGGCGAACAGCACCAGGCGCAGGGCGCCGAGCACGTCCCGGGCGCGGCGGGCCGGGGACCGGCCGAGCCGGGCGCGGTTGGCCCTGCCGGGGACGATCTCCAACTCGACCAGCAGCTCGCGCCCCTCGTGCACCACGGCGCAGCGGATGACCGCCGAGGTGGCGCCCATCCGGACGAGGGGGGCGTCCGTGGCGACCCGGTGCGAATCCAGGGTCGCCACGTAGCCCAGCGCCTCGACGAGGTTGGTCTTGCCGACGCCGTTGGGGCCGACGAGGACGTTCGCCCCCGGTTCGAGGTCGACGCCGACCCGCTCGTACGAGCGGAAGTCGACCAGTTCGAGCCGGCGGACGTACACGGGCTGTGGACGGGCGTCAGCGCTTGCGGACGGCGTGCCCGCCGAACTGCTGTCGCAGCGCGGCGACGGCCTTCATGGCGGGCGAGTCGTCCTGGCGGGATGCGAACCGGGCGAAGAGCGAGGCGGTGATGACGTTCAGCGGGACGGCGAGCCGGACCGCCTCGTCCACCGTCCACCGGCCCTCGCCGGTGTCCTCGGTGTAACCGCTCAACTCGACGAGCTCCGGGTCCTCGTCGAGGGCGCGGTCGAGCAGGTCGAGCAGCCACGAACGGACGACCGTGCCCTCGCGCCACGACTTGAACACGCCGGGGACGTTGGTCACCAGCTCGGAGGCGGTCAGCAGCTCGTAGCCCTCGGCGTAGGCGTGCATGAGCCCGTACTCGATGCCGTTGTGCACCATCTTGGCGTAGTGCCCGGCGCCGACCGGCCCGGCGTGGACGAAGCCGAAGTCACCGGCCGGCTTGAGGGCCTCGAAGATCGGCATGAGCCGCTCGACGTGCTCCTGGGAGCCGCCGACCATGAGGGCGTACCCGTTCTGCCGGCCCCACACGCCGCCGGAGACGCCGACGTCGATGTACCCGATGCCGCGGTCGTTGAGCCGCTCGGCGCGGGGGGCGTCGTCGCTGAACCGCGAGTTCCCGCCGTCGATGATGATGTCGCCGGTGCCGAGGACGTCGGCCAGCTCGTCGATGGTGGCGTCGGTGACGCCGGCGGGGACCATGACCCAGACGGCGCGGGGGGCCTCCAGCTTCTCCGCCAGCTCCGCCAGGCTCGCGACGTCGCTCAGCTGCGCGTTGTGGTCGAAGCCGACCACCTCGTGGCCGGCGGCGCGCAGCCGCTCGCGCATGTTGCCGCCCATCCGGCCGAGCCCTACCAGGCCGAGCTGCATCTGTCCGTACCTCCGTGCGTCGTGGTTCTACTCGGGTGCGATCAGCGGGAAACGCGGATCGGCATGATGAGGTACCGGTACCCGGGCAGAACCTCGCCATCCTCGCCGGCCGGCGAAATCACCGCCGGCTTGAAGGCGTCGACGAACGAGAGCACGGCGGACTGGGCCCCCAGGTTCGTGAGGCCGTCGATCAGGTACTGCGGGTTGAAGCCGATGGTCAGCGGGTCGCCGGTGAAGGTGGCCTCCATGGCCTCGCTGGCACGCGCCTCCTCGGTGCCGCCGGCCTCGACGACCAGCCCGTCGGCGCTGAAGCTCAGCAGCACCGGCGTGGTGCGCTCGGCGACCAGCGCGACGCGCTTGACCACCTCGATGAGGGTGCTCACCGCCACCTGGGCCTGCGCGTTGTGGCTGGCGGGGAAGAGCGAGCGCACCGGCGGGTAGTTGGCGCCGTCGAGCAGCCGGCTGGTCGTGCGACGGGTACCTCCGGCGAAACCGATCATGCCCTCGCCGGCGGCCCCCTGGGACAGCGCCATCGTCACCTGGCCACCGAGCGGGCCGAGGGCCTTCGCCGTGTCGTGCAGGGTCCGGGCCGGCACCAGCGCGTTGAGGCTGATCTCGGAGTCGTCCGGGTTCCACTCCATCTCGCGCAGGGCGAGCCGGTAGCGGTCGGTGGCGAGCATCGACAGGGTGCGGCCGGAGAGCTCGATGCGTACCCCGGTCATCATCGGCAGCGTCTCGTCCCGGCCGGCGGCCACGGCCACCTGGGCGACGGCGGCGGCGAAGGCGGCCGCGTCGATCGTGCCGGCGCTCTCCGGCATCTCCGGCAGGCTCGGGTAGTCCTCCACCGGCATGGTGGGCAGCGTGAACCGGGCGCTGCCACAGACCAGCTCGAGGTGGGCGCCGACGGCGGCGATGTCGACCGGCTTGGCCGGGAGCGCCTTGGTGATCTCGGCGAGGAGCCGGCCGGAGACCAGGGCGGCGCCGTCGGCGTCCCCCTGCACCTCGACGGTCACCTGGCTGGAGACCTCGTAGTCGAACCCCGACACCTGCAGGTTGCCGTCGGTGACCCGCAGCATCACGCCGGCGAGCACCGGCACGGACGGCCGGTTGGGCAGGCTCTTCGCGGTCCAGGCCACGGCCTCGGCGAGCGCGTCACGCTCCACTCGGAACTTCATCAATGCCTCCGCGTCGACGTCAGCGACAACTCTCTCATGCCGACCGCTGCCTACCGACCCGCCTGAGCGTGCGGGTACCCATCGCACCTTAGGGCGCATGGGCATCGGCTGTGCGCCCGACCCCGTGCCGTCCCGGTGCCGGCGAGCCGCCGACGGCGGCCTTCGGCCCGATCCACAGGAAGTCCAACGGTGATGATTGGTTTTTGTTGTCTTAGAAGATCTAACTAGTCGTCTTCATCGCACCTGTGCAAACTGTGGAGAACCGTCGTCCGCGCAGGTCAGACAGGTTATCCACCGGTGGTTTCGCTGTGGAGAACCAGGGGTACAACCCGTGTCGCGATCCACAGGCGGCGGCTGCCCCCAGGCTGTCCACGGTTGTCCACCGGTTGTCCACCGGTAATCCACCGACTTTCTCCCCAGCCCTGTGGATCACCGGACGCGTGTCGATCGGCGTCATCCCCAGAACCTTCAACAGCTTCCCCACAGGGGTGCCGTCCGCGGTGGACAACGACGAGGTTGTCCCCAGGCGTCCACAGCGTCGTCCCCAGGGTTTCTCCACAACCTGTGGGTAACCGGGCGGCGGACGGACGGTAGTTTTCCACCGACGGTGGATAACAAGGTGTGGACAACGAGCCGGAGTGTGGGTGGTCACGCCCAGGATGCTGCGGTCTCGACCATGTCGAGGGTCAAGCCCTGGCCCTGGAAGAACGCAGAACACCCGGCCGGTGGACCGGCCGGGTGTCATCGGTACGGGGGCGGACAGACGTCAGGTGGTCTGCTTGATCCGGTTGGTCAGCTCGGCGATCTGGTTGTAGAGCGAGCGGCGTTCGGCCATCTGCTGGCGGATCTTCCGGTCGGCGTGCATGACGGTCGTGTGGTCCCGGCCGCCGAAGGCCTGCCCGATCCGGGGCAGCGACAGGTCGGTCAGCTCCCGGCACAGGTACATGGCCACCTGGCGGGCGTTGACGAGGACCCGCGAGCGGGAGTGCCCCCGGAGGTCCTCCAGGCTCACCCCGAAGTAGTCGGCGGTGGAGACCATGATCTGGTCCGCGGTGATCTCCGGGCCGGCGCCGTCCGGGATGAAGTCCCGCAGCACCTCCTCGGCCAGCGACAGCTCGACCGACGAGCGGGTGAGGCTGGCGAACGCGGTCACCCGGATCAGCGCGCCCTCCAGCTCGCGGATCGAGTTCGACACCCGCGAGGCGATGAACTCCAGCACGTCCGGCGGGGCGAAGAGCCGTTCCTGGGCCGCCTTCTTCTGCAGGATCGCGATCCGGGTCTCCAGGTCCGGCGGCTGGATGTCGGCGAGCAGGCCCCACTCGAACCGGGTCCGCAGCCGGTCCTCCAGGGTCGCGAGCTGCTTCGGCGACCGGTCCGAGGTGATCACGATCTGCTTGTTGGCGTTGTGCAACGTGTTGAAGGTGTGGAAGAACTCCTCCTGCGTCCGCTCCCGGTTCTCCAGGAACTGGATGTCGTCGATCAGGAGGATGTCCACGTCCCGGTAGCGGCGCTGGAAGGCGCTGGTCTTGTCGTCCCGGAGCGAGTTGATGAAGTCGTTGGTGAACTCCTCGGTCGAGACGTACCGCACCGAGCGGGCGTTGCCCAGCGTCGTGGCGTAGTGCCCGATGGCGTGCAGCAGGTGGGTCTTGCCCAGCCCGGAGCTGCCGTAGATGAACAGCGGGTTGTACGCCTTCGCCGGTGACTCGGCCACCGCCACGGCCGCCGCGTGCGCGAACCGGTTCGACGAGCCGATGACGAACGTCTCGAACATGTACTTCGGGTTGAGCCGGTTGCCGCCGCTGTCCGCGGGTGACGGCAGCCGCCGGTCGTCCCGGCCGCCGGGCCGGTGGTGGTCCACCCGTCCCGGCCCGCTGTCGGTGCCGAGGTCCCGCGGCAGGGGCCGGATCACGTGCTGGTCCCGCGGCGACACCCCGTCCTGGCGGTACCGGGCGTCGAAGGCGCGGCCGTCCACCGTCGGGTCGAGTCGGGCCGTCTGCTCGTCGAAGCCGCGCCGCTCGGGCCGGCGGACCGCAGGGTCGGGACGGGGCGGTTCGGCGAAGGCGTCGCCGAACAACGGCTCCTGGGCGTCCCGGCCCACCGCGGGGACGCGCTCGGCGACGGGGGGCGGCGGTCCGGCCGGCTCCTCGATGCGCCGTTCGGGTTGCGCCTGCTCGGGGATCAACGGGAGCTGCCGGCCGGCGTCGTCCTCCGGCGCCAGGCCGTCCGGCCCGGCGCCGTACGCCTCGCCCGGCTCCGGCTCGGGGGTGCTGCGGTAGACAGTGCCCGCGGGGCGGCCGGAGGCGTCCTCCGGCACGCGTACGGTGACGGCGACCTGGATCGGTCGGCCCAGCCGGCGGGTGAGCGCCTCGGTGATCGCCGGGCGCAGCCGGGACTCGATCACGTCCCGGGTGAAGGCGTCCGGGACGGAGAGCAGTGCGGTGTCCTCGACGATCGCCCGGAGCCGGGTCAGCCGCAGGTACGCCCGCTGCTGCGCGGAGATGATCTCGTCGGCGAGCTCGTCGGTCGTCGCCGTCCACACCGCGGCAAGGTCGGTCGTACCGGCCACCGTCGTGCCACCCCCTCGCCTCTGCTCCCGGACGCCGCCGTTCTCCCCGTCGGCCGTCCCGGGCCCGCCGCGTTCGAGCGGGTGGAACACCCTCACCCGGACGGCCGACCGACCCTCGTCCACAAGTTATCCACAGCCTGTGTACGTGCCGATTGTGGCCGCCCGCCGGACGCGGGTCGGACCTGCCCCCTGCCAGAACGGGCGCTGAAGCGGGTACACCGTGCCGAACGATCCACCGCCCTGTCCGGTCTTGCCCTGCTGGCGGCGACCGCACCTGTCGACGCCCAGAGGCTGTCGACGAACCCCTTCGCTCGCCCGGGGTCTCCCGACAGCCTCTTACCGCAATCGGGCACGGTAACAGCGATGTCGGCACGCCTTCAACCGGCGACGCGCGGCCACCGTTGGCGGCATCCGCGAAAAGCGCCGCTTCGGTCGCCCGGGTTGGTCGGTGTCGCCGCTGGTGGGAGTGTTTGACGGTCGTTGCGCCCCTGCGTAGGCTGGAGCGGCTGCTCTCTCGCCCTCTGCTAGGGTGATGGATGCTTGCTGTCCGCGGCCTCCCCGCATCGCCGAGGTCTCGCGCCGCCGGGCAGCACCGATCGGAGGTCACCGCCAGGTGACCCGGACCAGACACGACCCCGGCGGTCCCCTCGCCCGGGGCGTACGACAACGGAGAGCCTGACGTGAGCAAGCGCACCTACCAGCCGAACAACCGCCGGCGCGCGAAGACCCACGGCTTCCGGCTGCGCATGCGCACCCGTGCCGGCCGCGCCATCCTCTCGACCCGTCGGGCCAAGGGGCGCGCCCGCCTGGCGGCGTAACGCCGGCCGGGTCCGATCCGCAGGACGTGGGCAGTCGTGCTGGCCGCCGCGCAGCGACTGCGGCGCAGCACTGACTTCGCCGCAGCGGTCCGCGGTGGCCGGCGCGCCGGACGCGGCGCCCTGGTCGTCCACCTGAGCCTGCCGGTCGCCCCGACGGCCGCAATCTCGCCGGAGCCGGCGCGGACCGGTGCGGAGGAAATTCCCGCACCCGCCCGCGCCGGCTTCGTCGTGTCCAAGGCGGTCGGAAACGCCGTCGTCCGTAACCGCGTCCGCCGCCGGCTGCGGCACCTGGTTCGCGAGCGGCTCGCCGAACTGCCGGCGGGCAGCACCCTTGTGGTGCGCGCCACGCCGGCTGCGGCGGACGTGTCGTACCAGCGGCTCGGCGCCGACCTCGACGCGGCGATCGCGGCCGCGCGCGCCCCGCGTGGGCGGCGGTCCCGGTGAGTACGGGGCAGGACGCGCCGCGCCCGACGTCACCCGGTGCCCGGGTGCTGGTCGGGCCCATCATCGCGTACCGTCGGTGGATAAGTCCGGCTCTGCCGGCCCGTTGTCGGTTCTACCCGTCGTGCAGCGCGTACGCCCTCGAGGCGGTCAGCCGCCACGGCGCGTTCCGGGGAGCCGGCCTGACGGTCCGGCGGTTGTTGCGCTGCCACCCCTTCCACCCAGGTGGATTCGACCCGGTGCCGGAGCCGGGCGGTCGCCGCCGTGCCGATGTGACTGGAGCCTGAGAAATTGAGTCTCGACTGGATCTACTACGCGATCTCGTGGATCCTGCTGGTCTGGCACCGGGCGTGGGACGCCATCGGGGTACCGGACACCGCGGTGCTCGGCACCAACTGGGCCTGGATTCTCGCCATCATCTTCCTGGTGGTCACCGTCCGGGTGATCCTCTTCCCGGTCTTCGTCAAGCAGATCAAGTCCCAGCGGGCGATGCAGGCGCTCCAGCCGCAGGTCAAGGCGCTGCAGGAGAAGCACAAGGGTGACCGGGAGACGCTCCAGAAGGAGATGATGGAGCTCTACCGGAAGGAAAAGGCCAACCCGCTGATGGGCTGCCTTCCGATGTTCCTCCAGATCCCGGTCTTCCTCGGTCTCTTCCACGTGCTCCGCCGACTCGACCCGGGCAAGAGCGAGGCGGGCAAGACCCTCTACGGCTGGACGATCGGTCAGTTCGAGAGCGCGTCCGCCGCGAAGCTGTTCACCGCGCCGATCGCCGGCAAGTTCGGCTCGACCGCCGAGGAACTGGCTGCGCTCCAGGCGAACGGCACCACCGTCAAGATCATGGCCGGCATCCTGGTGTTGGTGATGATGGGCACGACCTACCTCACCAGCAAGCAGATGATCCTCAAGACCGGCTGGGCGGAGGACCCGCAGCAGCGGATGATCCAGAAGCTGATGCTCTACGGCATCCCGCTGTCGCTGCTCGTCTCCGGCGCGATCTTCCCGATCGGCGTGATCATCTACTGGGTCACGAACAACCTCTTCACGCTCGCCCAGCAGCAGTGGGTGCTGCGCAAGTTCCCGCCGCCGCCGAGCGTCACCGCCGCCAAGACGGGCACGTCGGGCGCGCGTAACCCGGTGCAGCCGGCGAAGACCGGTGGGCTGTTCGGCCGCAAGGCCGCCCCGCCGGCGCCGACCAAGCCGGCCGCGCCGAAGGTGGCCGGCCCGAAGCCCGGCGCCAAGCCGGTCAACCCGAAGAAGGGGCGCCCCGCCAAGCGGCAGGGCTGAGCCGTCCGGGCCGCCGTCGGGACACCGGCGGCGGCCCGTTCCGCACCGTGCCGCCGCCGTACGGCCGGCGCCGGAGCAAAGAGCCGCGCGTGGCGCGGCGACGGGCGAGACTGCCCGTACAGACGTGCCCGCGGGCACCGGCGACCTCCCGCCGGCCCCCGGGAGACCAGCGGACCCGACGGTCCGGCCGAGCGAGTACGGAGATGACACCGTGACCGACACCAGCATCCCCAGCGCCGACGAGTCCCTGGACGCGGAGGGAATCGAGCCCACCGCCGCGTCCGAGGCGGACGAGATCGACGAGGCGGCCGCCGGGGGCAAGGAGAAGAAGGCCGCCGGCGACAGCGGCCTGTTCCGCCAGAGCGAGATCGCCGCGGACTACGTCGAGGGCCTGCTCGACATCCTCGACTACGACGGGGACATCGACGAGCTGGTCTCCGGCGGGCGTCCGGTGGTCGAGGTGGTCGGCGCCCGCCTGCAGAGCCTGGTCGGCCAGCGCGGCGCCACCCTGGAGGCGCTCCAGGAACTGACCCGGCTCGCCGTCTTCCGGCAGACCGGCACCCCCAGCCGGCTGCTGCTCGACGTCGGCGGGTACCGCGCCAGCCGCCGCAAGGAACTCGCCGCCGTGGCGAAGAACGCGGTGGAGAAGGTCAAGGAGTACGGCGAGCCCGTGCGGCTGGAGCCGATGTCCGCGTTCGAGCGTAAGTGCGTCCACGACGTGGTCAACGCCATGAGCGGCGTGGAGAGCGAGTCCGAGGGCGTCGAGCCGAACCGGCGCATCATCGTCCGGCCGGCGGACTGACCGGGTGACCCACGACGACACCGCGGCGGGCGCCGCGTCCGGCCCGGGTGGCACGCCACCCGGGCCGTCCCCTGTCGGCTCCCGCCCGGCGCCCGACCCGGCCGACGCCACGTTGCCGCCGGAGCTGGCCGGTGCCGCGCGGACCCTCTTCGGCGACCGGCTCGACCTGGCCGCCGCGTACGCCGAACTGCTGGTGACCGACGGTGTGATCCGGGGCCTGATCGGGCCCCGCGAGGCGCCCCGGATCTGGGACCGGCACCTGCTCAACTGCGCGGCCGTGGTGGAGCGCATTCCACCGGGCGCGACCGTGCTCGACGTCGGCTCCGGCGCCGGACTCCCCGGCCTGGTGCTGGCCGTCGCCCGGCCGGATCTGGCCGTGACCCTGATCGAGCCCCTCGCCCGCCGTACCGCCTTCCTCGTCGAGGCGGTGGAGTACCTCGGGCTCGCCCGGACGGTCCGCGTGTTCCGTGGGCGGGCCGAGGAGGCGTCCGCCGGTACGCGGGAACGTGAACCCCTCACCGGCGACGTGGTGACCGCACGCGCCGTCGCGCCGCTGGACCGCCTGTCCACGTGGTGCCTGCCGCTGGCCAGGCCGGGCGGCCGGCTGATCGCTCTCAAGGGCGCCTCGGCCAGCGAGGAGATCGCCGAGCACGCGGCGACCGTCGGCCGCCTCGGCGGCGGTACGCCCGAGGTGCACCACTGCGGTGAGGGCGTCATCGATCCGCCGACGACGGTGGTCGAGATCGTGCGCGAGCGGGTGGTGGGACCGGCGCGGCCGAAGTCCCCGAAGCGCTCACGCGGTGGCCGCCGCCGCTGACTTCTCCCGCCGCGCGACGCGGGTTCTCCGGCGCTGCCGGCGCTACGGCCCTGCCGGCTCTCGCCGGGCAGGGCCGGCTCTCGCCGGGCAGGGCCGGCTCTCGCCGGGCAGGGCCGGCTCTCGCCGGGCAGGGCCGGCTCCGCGGCGATGCCGGCTCTCGTACGCCTTGGCGTGGCCGTCGGTCTTCGTATCGGATCCGCCGATCCGCCTTTCCTGTTCGGCGTCCGCGTCGTTGAACGGGTACGGGTGGGCGGGATGTGAACCCGACGTGGACCGGTTGCGCCCGCGAGCCGTAGGCTGGCCGCGCGTCGATAATGTGGAGCGGGCGGCGACGGACGATCACCTGAGTCCCGACCGCTTCCGCCGGGTCGCACGCTCCGAGTGCGAGCAGAGTGCGGCCCGTTGACGGGGTGCGGACCGACCATCCGAAGCGGGCAGGGATGACAGGTGCATGACGACGGCAGGTACGACGATCCACGCGTGACCGGGGCAGCGGGCGACTCTGTTTCACGTGAAACCGACTACCCGGGCTGGGCGGCGCACGGCTCCCCGGCGAGCCCGTCCCACCGGCCGCCGGACTGCGAGCCGGTCGTGCAGCGCGATACGCCGGCGACCGGCGTCGCCCGACCCGTACCGCCGGAGTTGCCGACCGGCCGGTCAGCGTCCGACGGGTCGGGTGCCGCCGGCAACGCGCCAGCGGCCGAGCGCGTGACGGCGGCGCGGGGCAACGCGGCCGCGTCGACGCGCTTCGAGGTGGCCGTCCCCCAGCAGCCCGCGCCCGGGTCGGTGCCGGATGCCGGTCGGGTGACCGACACGACGGCGAGTCCGGCCGTGCCGTACGGGCATGACGGGGACGAGGCCACGTACGTTTCACGTGAAACCCCGACGCGCGAAGAGGATGACCCACCGTTGGCGATGGAAGCGATGCGGGCCGTGCAGATCCTGAATCCGAGCGGCGAGGTGACCATGCCTCGTCCAGAGCGGACCCGGGTGATGTGCGTCGCGAACCAGAAGGGCGGCGTGGGTAAGACCACCACGACGGTGAACCTGGCGGTGGCGCTCGCCCTGCACGGTAACCGGGTGCTGGTGGTCGACCTCGACCCGCAGGGCAACGCCTCGACGGGACTGAACGTCCCGCACCACACCGGCGTGCCGGACGTCTACGACTGCCTCATCAACAGCGTGCCGCTGGAGGACGTCGCCCAGGCGGTCGAGGGCATCCCCAACCTGTGGTGCGTCCCGGCGACGATCGACCTCGCCGGCGCCGAGATCGAACTGGTCTCCGTGGTGGCTCGCGAGTCCCGGCTGCAACGGGCCATCGCCGGGTACCCCGGTCACTTCGACTACATCTTCATCGACTGTCCACCGTCGCTGGGCCTGCTGACGGTCAACGCTCTGGTGGCAGCGCAGGAGGTGCTCATCCCGATCCAGTGCGAGTACTACGCGCTGGAGGGGCTGAACCAGCTCATCAACAACATCAACCTGGTCCGTCAGCACCTGAACCCGCGGCTGGAGGTCTCCACGATCCTCCTCACCATGTACGACCGGCGTACCCGGCTGGCGGACGCGGTGGAGCAGGACGTCCGGAACCACTTCGGCGACAAGGTGCTCGAGGCGGTCATCCCGCGCAACGTCCGGGTCTCGGAGGCACCCAGCTACGGCCAGTCGGTGATGACCTACGATCCCGGATCGCGGGGGGCCACGAGCTACTTCGAGGCCGCCCAGGAGATCGCTGAGCGGGGTGCCAAGGCGCCGGTGAGCCGCAATGCGTAGTGGGTACGAGTCGCCGGGAGGCGTGGCATGAAGAACCGTCCTCGGGGCGGTCTGGGTCGAGGGTTGGGCGCGCTCATCCCCACCGGACCGGCGGCGACCGCAGCGACCGGTGCGTTCGATCCGAACGCCGGCAGTCCCGCCGCTGCCGAGGTGGCACCTCCCCCGGCCGCCGGGCAGGGCGAGGCGACGCTGAGCCCGGTGCCGGGTGCCCGCTTCGCCGAGATCCCCGTCGACGCCATCGTGCCGAACCCGAAACAGCCCCGGCAGGTCTTCGACGAGGACGCCCTGGAGGAGCTGAAGGTCTCCATCCAGGAGGTCGGCTTCCTCCAGCCGATCGTCGTCCGCCAACTCGACGGCGAGAAGTTCGAACTCGTCATGGGCGAGCGGCGCTGGCGCGCGGCGCAGGCGGTTGGCCGGGACAGCATCCCGGCGATCGTCCGGGACACGCGCGACGACGCGATGCTCCGGGACGCGCTCCTGGAGAACATCCACCGGGCCAATCTGAACCCGCTGGAAGAAGCGGCCGCCTACCAGCAGCTGCTCGACGAGTTCGGCGCCACGCACGAGGAGCTGGCGCGGCGGATCGGGCGAAGCCGTCCGCAGATCTCCAACACGATCCGGCTGCTGAACCTCCCGGCTCAGGTGCAGCGTCGGGTTGCCGCCGGGGTGCTCTCCGCCGGGCACGCCCGGGCGCTGCTGAGCCTCGACGGCGCGGAGGCGCAGGAGCAGCTCGCCCTGCGGATCGTCGCCGAGGGCCTGTCGGTGCGCGCCACCGAGGAGATCGTCGCGCTGTCGCTGAGCGAGAACGCCGACCGGAAGGAGTCGGCCAAGCGCCGCCCGAAGCCGCACGCGCCCGCGTTGTCGGATCTCGCGGACCGGCTCTCCGACCGTTTCGACACCCGCGTGAAGGTCGACATCGGTCGCAGCAAGGGCAAGATCACCATCGAGTTCGCGACCGTCGACGACTTGGAGCGGATCGTCGGTCTCATCGGGGTCGACCGGGACGAGCCCGAGGCCTGACTGCCGGTACGCCACACTCGGCCGCGCGGTCCCGATCGGGGACCACGCGGCCGAGTCGTTTCTGCGACCGCACCGACCGACCCGGAGCCGCTCCGGTCGTGGTGCTGTCGGGGTCGCCTTTCCACCCGATGTCGCCCGCCGGTGAGCCCCGTCGTTTCACGTGAAACCGGGGCCGTCGGCCGCGGCGGAGGGGACGGCCGTTATCCACACCGGTTGTCCACAGGCCGCCCTCGTTTCACGTGAAACAGCGCGTGAAATCCCGTGCTGACCTGTGGATGACGGCCCGTGGTCGGCACCTGACGGGCCTGTGGATATCTCGTCGGCGGGGCCGACTCGGTGGCCGGAAAAGCCGCCGGGATTGGAGGCGGAACGGGGAGGGACAGCAGTGACGAGACCGGCTAGGGTCAGCGTCGTGCACGACACCCCTCCCTCACTTCCGGACTTCGCCCAGTGGCCGTCCTTCCCCTTCGAGGGCGACCTGCGCGTCAAGCAACTCGATGATCCGGTCCCGGTCGAGCCGCCCCGCAGGGGCGAGGGACACCGGGAGTGCACCGCCTGCAACGCCCCCGACGATGCCTACATCTGGGTGGGCGAGCGGTGGCGGGTGCGCGCCATGGATCGACCCACCGGCCTCCCGATGGTGCTGATCCTGGAATCCCGGTCCCATCTCGACCTCGGTGATCTGCCGAACCTGCTCGCTGCCGAGCTCGGGGTGATGACGGTCCGGCTCGAACGGGCCATCCGCTCGCTGGACGGTGTGGCGCGGGTCCACGTCAACCGCTGGGGCGACGGCTCGGCGCATCTGCACATGTGGTTCCTCGCCCGCCCGTACGGCCAACTCCAACTCCGCGGCACGTTCCTTCCGCTGTGGGACTCGATCCTGCCGCCGATCTCCGAGTCGACGTGGCGGGAGAATCTCGCCCTGGTCGCCGCGTGGCTGGCGGAGTTCGGCGGGCGCCCCCTCGCCGAACCGCCCCGCATCCAGTGGCAGGCGCCGTCCAGCTTCAGCGCGCCGGTGGCGACCGTCACGCCAGCCGAGGAGGAGGGCACATCGGTGATGAGTTCGGTCGAGGAGACGCCGGTTCCCTCGACGGACGACCAGCCGTCGCTCCCTCCGACGGGCGACCGGCCGCCCGGCCCTGCCGCCGCCTCGACGAGAACGGCGACCGACGCTCCGGCGGCCGAGGGCGCGGACGCCCCGTCGCGTGGAGGCGGCACCGGCCCGTCGACCGGCGGCCTGGCGACCGGACGGCCGGCCGCCGACCGGCCGACTGACGGACCTGACGAGCCCACCGCCGCCACGGTCGACACGGCCCGCACAGCCGACGCGGTCGCGACCACCGCCGCCCGTGGAACGGCACGCACGAACGACAGCGCCGCCACGACCGAGTCGAACGCCACGGACGGAACCGCCGGGACGGCCGGCACGAACGACACCGCCGCCGGGCCGACCGCCACGGACGGAACCGCCGCGACGGCCACGGACCGCTCCGGCGGTGGTTCCCCGCCCGACGATCTGCCGGCCCCCGCCACGCCGCTCACCAACCCCCGTGACTGACAGAGCCGCCGCAGATCCTGGAGGCTTCCAGGATCTGCGGCGGCCCAGGAGCGAGGTGCCGGGAAAGGTCAGTCGCGCCGCGCGGCGGCGCGGGACACCAGGGTGCCGAGGACCCGGCCGAAGTCGAGGCCGGCCGCCTGCACCGCGAGCGGCAGCAGCGAGGTCTCGGTCATCCCCGGCGAGACGTTCACCTCCAGGACGTGCGGCTGGCCGGCCCCGTCGACGATGAGGTCCACCCGGCTGAGGTCGCGCAGCCCGAGCGCGGTGTGGGCGGCGATGGCCACCTCGGCGACCGCGCCGCTCACCTCGGACGCCAACCGCGCCGGACTGTGCCAGGTGGTGCGGCCGGCGGTGTACCGGGCTGCGTAGTCGTACACGCCGTTGCGCGGGACGATCTCCACGGCCGGCAGGGCCTGCGGGCCGTCCCCCAGGTCGACCACGGAGACGGCCACGTCCATACCGGGGACGTAGCGCTCCACCAGTGCGGTCGAGTCGTACGCGAAACAACCCACCATCGCGGCCGGCAGGGCCGCGGCGTCCCGGACCACGGCGGCGCCCAGACCCGAACCGCCCTGGGCGGGCTTCACCATCAGGGGCAGGCCCAACCGGTCGACGATGCGGTCCAGCACGGCCACCGCGCCCAGCTCCGAGAAGCGGTCGTGGGGAAGCGCCACCCAGTCCGGCGTGGGGATGCCCGCCTCCCGGAGCACCGCCTTCGCGGACGGCTTGTCCCAGGCGAGCCGGGAGGCGCGCGCGTCGCACCCGACGTAGGGGATGTCGCAGAGGTCCAGCACGCCCCGGAGCGAGCCGTCCTCGCCCGTGGCACCGTGCAGGGCGATCACCACGGCGTCCGGCGGGTCGGCGGTGAGGGACGGCAGCAGGGCGACGTCGGCGTCGCGCAGTTCGGCGTCCACGCCGACGGCGCGCAGAGCGTCCAGCACCCGGCGGCCGGAGCGGAGCGAGACGTCCCGTTCGTAGGAGAGCCCGCCGGCGAGCACCAGCACGCGCAGGTCGGTCACGACGGACGAGTCGGCAGCGGTCGTACGCATGCCGGAATCATGCCAAGTCAGGTCCCGGGGTGTCGGAACCGGCCTGGCCACGCCGTGACCCCGGACGGCCGACCGCGCCGAACACCCGGCGCATGGCGATGTCCTGCTCCATGACGCCGGCCAGCCGCCGCACACCCTCACGGATCCGCTCCGGCGGCGGGAAGGAGAAGTTGAGCCGCATGTGGCCGGTGCCGGTGCCGTCGGCGTAGAAGCCGGTGCCCGGCACGTACGCGACCCGGGCGGCGATGGCGCGCGGCATCATCGCCTTCGAGTCGAGCCCGTCGGGCAGCGTGGCCCACACGAAGAGACCACCGCCCGGACGGGTCCACGTCGTGCCGGCGGGCATCAGGTCCGCGAGGGCGTCGAGCATCGCGTCCCGGCGCTCGCGGTAGACCTCCCGGTAGACCTTGAGTTGTTCGCGCCACGGCATCGTGCCGAGGTACGTCGACACGGCCGCCTGCGCGTAGCCGCTGGGGCACAGGATCTGCGCCTCGCTCGCGATCACCAGCTTGTCGCGGACGGCGTGCGGCGCGAGGATCCAGCCCACCCGCAGCCCCGGGGCGAAGGTCTTGGAGAAGGTGCTCAGGTAGAAGACGCCCTCCCGGCGGCGGGCCCGCAGCGGCGCGGGCGCCTCACCCTCGAAGCCGAGTTGGCCGTACGGGTCGTCCTCCACCACCAGCAGGCCGGCGCGTTCGCAGATGTCGAGCACCCGCTCGCGCCGCTCCTCGGTCAGCGTCACGCCGGTCGGGTTCTGGTAGGTGGGGATGGTGTAGAGGAACTTCACCCGGCGTCCGGCCCGCGCCTGCTCGGCGATGGCCACCTCCAGCGCCTCCGGGATCAGCCCGTCGTCGTCCATGGCGACGTGCACGACCTGTGCCTGGGCGGCCTGGAACACCCCGAGTGCCCCGACGTACGTCGGTCCCTCGGCGAGCACCACGTCGCCCGGGTCGAGGAACAGCCGGGCGACCAGGTCCAGCGCCTGCTGCCCGCCGACGGTGACGACCACGTCCTCCGGGGAGGCGCCGCACGCCGCGTCGACGCCGGAGAGGGCCATCACCTCGCAGATGCGCTCCCGCAGCTCGAGGGTGCCCTGGCCGATGCCGTACTGGAGGGTGGTCACCCCGTGCTCGGTGCCGAGCCGGCCGAGCATGTCGCCGACCGCGTCCAGCGGCAGCGCGGCGATGTAGGGGGCACCGCCGGCGAGCGAGACCACCTCCGGCCGGCTGGCCACCGCGAAGAGCGCCCGGATCTCCGAGGCCGTCATGCCCCGGACCCGCCGGGCGTACCGGTCGGTGTAGTCGTCGAGCGTCGTGCCGGTCATGCCATCACCTCGATGCGTGCTCGGGTGCCTCCCCGCCCCGGGCGTACCCGGGACTCCGGCGACCATGGCGACTCGGGGCGCCGGATGCCGATCCTAGCCGCCGCCCACCAGGGCCGTCGCCGGCCGGACGGCCAGGTCCACATCCCGGACGGTCCGTCACTCCCCACGGTGACCGTTTGCGCGTCCCCTCCCGTGACGTTCGTCGGCGGCGTACGATCGCTCGTCGGGGGGCAGGGAAGGCGGCGGTGTCGTTCCGTGCCGGTCTCACCTCCGAGCCTAATGTGGGGATGCGCCAATGTCGCGACGTCTGGTCAGCTTGACCCTCGACACCCTGGAGGACCTGCCCCGCCCGTGCCGCCAGTGTGTCTACTGGGAGCTCGATCCGGTCTCTGCCGATCGGGCGTGCGCCGCCGGGGACCCGGGCCTGGAGAAGGAGGCGTGGGTCTCCCAGACGCTGCTTGAGTGGGGCTCCTGCGGCAAGCTGGTGTACGTCGACGGCATGCCGGCCGGGTTCGTGATGTACGCGCCGCCCGCGTACGTGCCGCGCTCGATGGCCTTCCCCACGTCACCGGTCTCCGCCGACGCGGCGCTGCTCATGACGGCGAACGTGGTGCCCGCCTTCGCGGGTGGCGGGCTCGGCCGGATGCTCGTCCAGGGCGTCGCCCGGGACCTCACCAAGCGCGGCATCAAGGCGATCGAGGCGTTCGGCGACGCGAAGTTCGGTGATGCCGACGACGCGACGCGGGCCTGCGTGGCACCCGCCGACTTCTTCCTCTCGGTGGGCTTCAAGACGGTCCGCCCGCACCCGCGCTTCCCCCGCCTCCGGCTGGAGCTGCGCACGGCGCTGAGCTGGAAGTCCGACGTCGAGTACGCGTTGGAGAAGCTGCTGGGGTCGATGAGCCCGGAGACGCTGCTGCGGCCGGTCCGCCCCGCCCCGGCGACCCGCTCCACCGCCCGCTGACGGCCACCGGTCCGGTCAGTCGACGACGGTGCCGGCGGCCACCACCGCCCGTAGCTCGCTCACGTCGATCGACCCGGTCGGGACGTCCCGTTCGATCGGGTAGTACATCCGCTGCACGGCGGCGACGATCGCCTCCACCACCCGGTCCCGGAAGCGCGGATCGACCAGCCGGGCGCGGTCGGTGGGCGAGGTCAGGTACCCCACCTCGACGCGGACGGCCGGCATCCGGGTGAGCCGCAGCAGGTCCCACGCCTTGGCGTGGGTACGGCAGTCCCGCAGCCCGGTCCGCGCGACGATCTCCCGCTGCACGAGGCCGGCCAGCCGCTCCCCGGTCGCCGAGGTCACCCCGTTGTCGGTGCCGTAGTGGTACGTCGCCACGCCCTCGGCGGCCGGGTTGGCGTGCCCGTCGAGGTGCAGGGAGATGAACACGTCCGCGCCGAGCGAGTTGGCCAGGTGGGCCCGGTCGACGTCGGGCAGGCTGTCCGGCAGCGCCGGACCTCGGGTGAGCTGCACCCGCACGCCGGCTGCCGCGAGCCGCCCTTCCAACCGGCTGGCGAGGTCGTGCACCAGGTCCGCCTCGGTCCAGCGGAGCGCGCCGTCGGGCACCACCACACCGGGGTCGGTGCCGCCGTGGCCGGGGTCGACGACGACGGTCCGCCCGATCAGGGCGGGTCCGGACTGCCGGATGGCGTCGGACTCGCGCAGCCACTGCGGCCGTCCGCCGACGACCTTGCGGCCGAGCCGGCGCAGCGCGTCCATGGTGTGCGGGCCGCAGGTGCCGTCGGGGGTCAGCCCGACCTCCCGCTGGAACTGGGCGACCGCCCGCGAGGTCCGTACGCCGTAGATGGCGTCCGCGCGGCCCACGTCGTACCCCATCTCCAGCAGCCGCTCCTGGAGGGACCGGACGTCCTCGCCGGTGAGCGGTTCGGGCACCGCGTGGTAGAGGGTGCGGGCGCCGAGTCGCCAGCGGGCGGCGTCCAGGGCCCGCCACGTCTCGGCGCCGACGCGACCGTCCACGCTGAGGCCGCGGGACTGCTGGAACGCCCGCACGGCCCGTTCGGTGTGTGCGTCGAACTCGTCGGCGTCGGGTGCCGAGGGCGAGAGCAGGTCGAGGGTGGCAAGCACGGTACGGATCTCCGTGACCGCTGGTCCACGGTCACCAGGTCGGATCGGACGCACGCTCGACCCCCTCTGCACGGACGCTGGCTGGCCGGGCGGCCCTGAGAGGCGGTCCGGGAACCCCGCAGCGGCTGCGGCGGGCCCAGGCGGCGACCCGCGGTGTCGGAGGTCGGTCCGGACCCGGCACCGGTGTCGGGGCAGACCTCCGAGCCGCCGGATCGCCGGCTGGACTACACCTCGCTCGCCCGGGCGTTTCCCGACCGCCTCTGGCTTGAGGTTATGCGCTCGCCGGGCCCGAGGTGTGCGGGCCGGGAAAAAGACGCCGACCCCGCACCCGGGTACTGCCGGGTGCGGGGTCGGCGGCGTCAGCGCAGGTCAGAGTGCCGATTGGATGAGCTTGACCAGCTCGCCCTTCGGCTTGGCGCCGGCGATGGACTGCACCGGCTCGCCGTTCTTGAACACGGTGAGGGTCGGCACCGACATGACGCGGTAGGTGCGGGCGGTCTCCGGGTTCTCGTCGATGTTGAGCTTGACGATGGTGACCTGGTCACCCATCTCGCCGGCGATCTCTTCGAGCAGCGGCGACACCTTCCGGCACGGGCCGCACCACTCGGCCCAGAAGTCCACCAGAACCGGCTTGTCGGACTTCAGCACGTCGGTGGCGAAACTGGCGTCGGTGACCGACTTGGTTGCTCCCACTACGACCCTCCTCGCGATTGTTTCGGTTGTTCAGCCCTGGATCGTGGCGATGAAGCGCTCGGCGTCCAGGGCGGCGGCGCAGCCCGTGCCGGCGGCGGTGATCGCCTGCCGGTAGGTGTGGTCGACCAGGTCACCGGCGGCGAACACGCCCGGGATGTTGGTCCGGGTGCTGGGTGCCTCGACCTTCACGTACCCCTCGCCGTCTAGGTCCACCTGCCCGCGGAAGAGTTCGCTGCGGGGGTCGTGGCCGATGGCCACGAAGACGCCGGTCACGTCGAGCACCTTGGTCTCACCGGTGTGCACGTTGCGGAGGCGGACACCGGAGACCTTGCCGTCGGCGCCCAGGATCTCCTCGACGACCGAGTTCCACTCGACCTTGATCTTGTCGTTGCCCAGCGCGCGCTGCGCCATGATCTTGCTGGCGCGGAAGGTGTCGCGGCGGTGGATGATCGTCACCGACTCGGCGAACCGGGTCAGGAAGCTGGCCTCCTCCATCGCCGAGTCACCGCCGCCCACCACCACGATGTGCTGGTTGCGGAAGAAGAAGCCGTCACAGGTGGCGCAGGAGGAGACGCCGTGGCCGAGGTACTCCTGCTCGCCGGGCACGCCCAGCGGGCGCCAGGCGGAGCCGGTGGCGAGGATGACGGCCCGGGCCCGGTAGGCGGTCTCGCCAACCCACACGGTGCTGACCGCGTCCGAGCCGACCTCGCCGGTGTCCTTGAGCTCGACGCGGGTGACGTCGTCGGTCAGGAACTCCGCGCCGAACCGTTCGGCCTGCTTGCGCATGCTGTCCATCAGCTCGGGGCCGAGGATGCCGTCGGCGAAGCCGGGAAAGTTCTCCACCTCGGTGGTCGTCATCAGCGCACCACCGGACTGAACGCCCTCGATGACCAGCGGGTTGAGGTTGGCGCGCGCGGCGTAGACCGCCGCCGTGTAGCCGGCCGGCCCGGAGCCGATGATGATCAGGTTGCGGACCTCGTCCACTGCCGTCTCCCGATTGTGTGTGTTCGCCATCGGCGCGCACCGATGCCGATCCGGTGCCGGCGGCCTCAGCCGGTACCGGCAGCTGATGTGCAGAACGTCATCGTACGAACCGGGGATTCCCGAGCCGGTCATCCGGTGGGTCACGTCACGTCGCCGGACGAAACCCTACGACCGTGGTTTCACCCTACCCGCGCACGGTAGCGGGCGTCCGAGGCGGACCCGGGCACGCCACATTCCGGCCCGCTCACCCAGGCCCAACGGGCTCCGGCCGCGTCGGTGAACCGGACCACCAGCGCGGGACGGCCCTGGAAACGCGCGTAGTCGACGAGGTCGACCACGAGCGGCCCGTTCCGGTGCTCGGTGCCGATCTCGATGAGGCAGGCGGTGAGCGCCGCAGGGTCCTCGAGCCGGTCGAGCCCGATGGGCCCGGCCACCCGGCCACCCTCCGAGTTCGTGGCCGGCTCCGACGCCGAGCCCGGGCTGGAGAACTGTTGCGCCCGCACCGAGGCGGGCAGCGCGCCCAGCCCCTCCGGGGTGTAGTCCGCGCCGGTCCGCAGGGGCGGGCCCGCCGTACGGAACGGCTGGGCGGCGGCCGGTGCCGCCTCGTCGCGGGCCGTGCCGGTGACCGCGCTGTCGTCGCCGTTCCGGCTCCCGAGCTGGTCGAGGCCGAGCAGCCCGGCGGCGGTCACCGCCACCGCGGCGAGCGCGACCGGGGCGCTGACCCGCGCCCAGCGCCGGCGCCGCCGGCCCGGCCCGGTCGTGGCGGGCACCCCCGATCGGGGTACGCCGCCGGGGCGCCGCGAACCGCCGTGCGGCTGGCTCGGCACGACCGGAGCGGCGTGTCCGGCACCGGACGGCGCGGCCTCGGTCGCCAGCGCAGCGGTGATCCGGTCGGTGACGTCGGCGGGCATCGCCTCGGCCGCACCCCCCCAGGCCAGCAGGTCGGCGCGCACCTCCGCGACCGCCGGGGCGAGCCGGGCGTACGCCTCGGCCCAGGCCGGATCCCCCTCGACCAGCCGCGCCACGGTCACCTCGTCCGGGGTGCCGTCCAGCGCCCCGCCGAGGTAGTCGGCGAGCAGGTCGTGGTCGACCTCCCGGAACCCCCCGGTCGTCACGTGTCCTCCTGGTTGGTGTCGCGCCGGGACCGCCCCGACCCAGATCGGACGCCCCCGGCCGCCTCCGGGTTCCCCCGGGTGACGGCCGGCACGTTCCCGCCGGACGGAACCGGGTCGCCGGCCGGCGCGGAACCGCTGCCCGGCGCGGGGCGGAGATGGCCGAGGATCGTCGCCAGGCGGGCCCGCCCACGGGCGCACCGGCTCTTCACCGTCCCCTCGGCCACCCCGAGGATGCGGGCGACCTCGGCGACCGGGTAGCCCTGCACGTCGACGAGGATCAGCGCCGCGCGCTGCTCGACCGGCAAGGTCGCCAGCGCCTGCCGTACCACCAGGGCGGTGTCGTGGTCCGGTGCGGGAGCGGCGGGCTCGACACCCCCGGTCGCCCCCTCGGTGTCGTGGACACCGTCGGGCAGCGGCACCGTCGGATGCGCCTGCCGACGCCGGATGCGGTCCAGGCAGGCGTTGACCACGATCCGGTGGAGCCAGGTGGTCACCGCCGAGTCGCCCCGGAACCGGGCGGCGGCGCGGTGGGCGGAGAGCAGCGCGTCCTGGAGGGCGTCGGCCGCCTCCTCCCGGTCGCCGAGCGTGCGCAACGCGACCGCCCAGAGGCGGTCCCGGTGCCGGTGGAACAGCTCGGCGAAGGCGTCCCGGTCGCCCGCGACGTGCGCGTGCAGCAGGTCGACGTCGGAGGGGGTCGGGGCGGGCGTCGTGCCTCCGTCGCCCGCCGGCCCGCGTGCCTTCATCACCACGTCCGGCGGAGGCGGTGCCCGATGCGCGCCCGCCGGCTCACGACCCCTGGACCGTGATCTCCTGGACACCGACCTTGTAACCGCCTTCGCTCGGCGGCAGCTCGGTGAGCCAGAACAGCAGGTAGCGGTACTTCGCATTCGGGTCGAAGGCGTTGAAGGTCATGGTGGTGTCGGCGTTCTCCAACGGCGCGCCGATCGCCTTCTTGGCGTACTCCACGAAGAGCGCGTCGTCGCCCGACTTGGACGAGGGGTGGTTGTTGGTGCCGGCGAACAGTTGGGCGGACGCACCCCGGGCCGACAGCTGCACCTGCAACGACTTCACGTTGCGGGGCTCACCGAGGTCGAGCCAGACGCCCATGCCGCGCTTCAGGTTGCCGAAGTTGGGACGGCCCCGGTAGGTCTGGGTCTCCCAGCCCTCTTCCGGGTTGCCGTCGAAGACCTTCTCGGCCTCGCGGACCTCCGCGCGGTTCCCGTCCGGGTCGATGATCTTCGCGTCGCGGATGGTGAGCGGGCCGGCGGCCACGGGGGCCGGGCTCGCCTCCCCGCCCGGTGCGCCGGCGGTGGGGGCGCTGGCGGCGCCGGATCGCTGATCCCGGTTGTCACCGCCACCCAGCGCGCTGATGCCCACCAGCAGGCCCACCAGGGCGACGGCGAGCAGGCCGGCGATGCCGATGGCCACCTTGCGTCCGCCCGCCACGGCCAGCGGGGACGGCTCGTCCCCGGTCTCGGCGGCGAAGCGCAGCGGGCCGGTGTTGTCCAGGAAGTGCTCGTCGGCCGGGACGTCCAGCCGGGCCAGCTCCGCCGCGAGCACATCCGACGGCGGGGGCGCGATCTCGGCGTCCAGCAGGTCCATCGTGAGGTCGTCCAGGTACGCCGGGACGCCGGCCCGGACCTGGCGCGGTGCGGCGATGGCGTCACCGGCGTCGCGGACGGCGTCCGGGATCGCGGCGCGACCGTGGCCGGCGGTGGCCCCGCGCAGCGGGACCTCGGTGTGCGGCCAGTGGCCGGTGAGGGCGAAGTAGAGGACACCGCCGACCGCCCGGACGTCGCTTCCCTGGCTGTCGTCCCCGTCCGTGCGCGCGTCGGCGAGGACCACCCGGTCGTCGTCACTGATCATGACGGTGCCGGGGTGGACGTTGCCGTGCACCATGCCGGTGGCGTGCACGGCGGCGAGGGCGCTGGCCACGGCGTTGCCGACGGCGGTGGCGCGGGCGGGATCCAGCGGCTCCTCGGTGACCAGCTCGCGCAGCGACTGCCCGTCGACCCACTCGCGGACCACGTACGCCCGCTCGCCCTCGTCGATCGCGTCGTAGACGCCGACGAGGTTGGGGTGGATGACGCGGCTGGCCGCGACGGCGGCCTGGAGCATCTCGGTGGCGGAGTCGCCACCCGGGTAGCGCAGCACCACCGCGACGGGACGGCGCAGCACGACGTCGACCCCGCGCCAGACCAGACGGCCCGCGCTGTCGTTGTTGATGTGCTCGACGAGTTCGTACCGCTCGGCGAGGACCTCACCGGCCGTCGGAGCACCGAAGGTCATGACCGGCGGAGCGCTCTCGTCCGCCTCCTGACCCTCGCCGACCTGGGTCACCCGTCCTCCCTCGGTGATCGTGTCGATCGATGGACCCGTGCTGCTGGGCATTGTGGCTTCCGCTCTGCTTCCAGGAACCGGCCGACCGGTGTCGGCGTGATCGCCGGCGCCTGCCGTACCCGTCAAGAGCGACCTTACCCGTGATGGCCCGCTCCCCGACATGTCATCTTCCCGCCGCACCGTTCGAGACTGGCCGGTGGACGGGGACTCGTCCGGTTACGACCGATGTCAGCCACGTTGCTGGCACATGTACTAGCCAATCTAGAGGTTGACCGCAAGTAGTCGCCGAAGGGGCCGGACCTGGAGTGGCGGCCGTGTCGACGCTGATCGGAGTTCCCCCGTCACTCGCCGCCATGCTCAGCCGTCCGGCTGGTTATCCACAGGCTGATCCGGTCACTGAGCGGTGAATCACAGAGTTATCCACAGCCGCATCCCCAGGCTGGTGATCCTCGTTCACTCAGCGTGCGGTCCATCCGCTTCCGACCGCCCGGGCCCCGGGAAACCGTCGGGCGGAGACGCTCAGCGACCGAGCCGGCGCCGGACCATGCCGACCACCTCGGTGATCTCGCCGATCCGGAGCAGCATCGCGAGCCCGAGGTAGGTGGCCCCGATGACCGCGCCGCCGACCACCAACTGGACGGCCGCCGCGAACCAGTCGAGGTCCTCGGGGTCGCCCGGCAGCAGGCTGACCACCACGAGACCGACGAGCGCCGACCCGAGCGCGGCGACCACGACCTTGCCCATGGTGCGCATGATCCCGCCGAGCCCGATACGGCCGACCCTCGGACGGAGCAGCATCGCTGACAGGACCGCCGCCGCCACGTACGAGATCGCGTTGCCGAGCATCATGCCGGCCGCCGCGAATACGGGCGAGAGCACGACGAAGAGGCCCACCTGGAGCAGCACCCGCAGTGCGACCACCGGGATGTTGACCAGCGCCGGCGTGCGGGTGTCCGGCAGCGCGTAGAAGGCGAAGGTGAACAGCTGGCTGATTGCGAACGGGACCAGGCCGACCGCCGCGACCAGCAGCACGGTGGCGGTCGCCACCGCGTTCTCCCCGGTGAACGCGCCGTACCGGAACACGACCACGGAGATCGGCGCGGCCAGCACGGCGTAGCAGACGGCGATCGGGGCGAGCACCGCCGTGACCATGCGGGTGCCCCGGGACAGGTCGGCGGTGACGTCCCGGAATCGCCCGTCCGCCGCGGCGGCGCTCATCCGTGGCATGAGCGCCGTGATGATCGAGACGGCGATGATCCCGTGCGCCATCATCAGCAGCAGGAAGACGTTGTTGTAGATGAGAAGGCCGGCCCTGTCCTCCCCGGCGGCGCGGGTGAGCAGGTTGACCACCACGAACACACCCAGTTGGCTGACCGCGACGTAACAGAACATCCAGCCACCGAGCCGGGCCAGTTCCCGCAGTCCCAGCTCACGGAAGTCGAAGCGCAGCTTCCACCGGAAGCCCACCTTGCGAAGCGCGGGTAGCAGGCCGGCGGCCTGTACCGCCACACCGAGCAGGGTGCCCCCGCCGATGAGCAGGATCCGCCCAGGCGTCATGTCCTCAGGCCGAAGGGGCTTGGCTCCGTAGACGGCGATGTAGAGACCAAATATGCCGATGACCACCAGGTTGTTCAGGATTGGCGCCCACATCGGCGCTGCGAAGTGGCCCCGTGTGTTCAGCACGGCGGCGATCAGCGCGCTGACGCCCGTGAAGAACAGCATCGGCAGCATCAGGTACGACAGGTAGGTGATCAGATCCCGGTAGTCGCCGCCCTTGCCGCTGGCATAGATAGCTGTCAGTGCGGGTGCGGTGATCACCGCAATCAGCGCGGCAGCGGCCAGCGCGAGCACCGCGAACGTGAGCAGCCGCTGCGCGTACGCGTCACCCTGGTCGTGATCGGTCTTGCGGCGACGTACCAGCACCGGAACCAGCACGCTGGTCAGCACGCCGCCGAGCAGGAACTCGTAGACCTGGTTCGGCAAGAACTGGGCAGTCGTGTAGATGTCGCCCACCACACTGCCGAGTGCGGCACCGATCATCAAGGTGCGAAGGAAGCCCGTACCTCGGCTCACCAGGCTGCCGATGGCCATGACCGCGCTGTTCGCCACGGCGCTGGTCTCCGCGACCACCTCCTGCGGCGGCGCGGCGGCCTCGACGCCGGGCTGGTTCAGCGGTTCGGCGGAGATGAAGGTGGCGTCGTCGCCCGGCGGCCGGCCGCCGCCACCCTGCGCGTTCGCGCTGCGGTAGAGCCGGCCGCTCATCGTTGTCGCCTCCAGGGGTACGTCGGCTCACGCCGGGGCTTCGCCACAGACCCTAGTCAACCGTCCGTCGTTACCCGCGCCCGGCGGACCGGATGCCGACCCGGCCCGATAGGCTGGCCATCCCATGTCCGACGCCGCCTCCGCACCGTACGCCGACCGCCGCGAACTCACCGCCGCGCAGCGCAACGCCGTCGCCGAACTTCTCCGGGTCTCCCCGGTCGCCGACGAGCTGGGCCGCCGGTTCGCGAAGGCCGGTCGCGAGCTGCACCTGGTGGGCGGCTCGGTCCGGGACGCCCTCCTCGGCCGGCTCGGCAACGACCTCGACTTCTGCACCGACGCGCTTCCGGACGAGACGCTGCGCATCGTGCGGGGCTGGGCCGAGTCCATCTGGGAGACCGGTCGGGAGTTCGGCACGATCGGCGTGCAGCGCGACGGCCTGCTGCTGGAGATCACCACCTACCGCGCCGAGGTGTACGACCAGGTCAGCCGGAACCCGGTGGTGCAGTACGGCACCAGCCTCACCGAGGATCTGAAGCGCCGGGACTTCACCATCAACGCGATGGCGGTGAGCCTGCCCGACCACCGGTTCACCGACCCGTACGGCGGGTTGGACGATCTCGCCGCGAAGATCATCCGTACGCCGGCGTCGCCGGAGGAGTCGTTCCGCGACGATCCGCTGCGGATGCTGCGGGCCGCCCGGTTCGCCGCGCAGCTGCGGTTCGCCGTGCATCCAGACGTGCGTGAGGCGATGACCCGGATGGCCGCCGACCTGGACCGGATCACCGCCGAGCGGATCCGGGACGAGTTCACCAAGCTGCTCTGCGGCGTCGACCCGGTCACCGGCCTCCGGCTGCTGGTGGACACCGGCCTGGCCGAGCGCTTCCTGCCCGAGCTGACCGGGTTGAAGCTGGAGATCGACGAGCACGCCCAGCACAAGGACGTTTACGAGCACACGTTGACCGTGGTGAGCAACGCCGTCTCGCACGAGGACGACGGCTGCGACTTCATCCTGCGGATGGCCGCGCTTCTGCACGACATCGGCAAGCCGGCCACGAAGGCGGTCGGCCCGGACGGCCGGGTCAGCTTCCACCACCACGAGGTCGTGGGGGCCCGGCTGACGAAGGCCCGGATGAAGGCCATGCGCTACCCCAAGGACGTGACCGCCAAGGTCACCGCGCTGGTCGCGCTGCACCTGCGCTTCTACGGGTACGGGCGCGGCGAGTGGACCGACTCGGCGGTGCGCCGGTACGTCGCCGACGCCGGGGACCTGCTGCCCCGGCTGCACAAGTTGACCCGCTCCGACTGCACCACGCGTAACCGGCGTAAGGCCGCGCAGCTCGCCGCCGACTACGACGCGCTGGAGGAGCGGATCGCCCGGATCGCGGCCGAGGAGGACCTGGCCCGGGTCCGTCCGGACCTGGACGGGAACGCGATCATGGAGCTGCTCGGCGTGCCGCCCGGGCCGGTCGTCGGGCGGGCCTGGAAGCATCTCAAGGATCTGCGGCTGGAGCGCGGCCCGCTGGAGCGGGACGAGGCCGAGGCCGAGCTGTTGCGCTGGGCCCGCGAGCAGGGCGTCGTCGAGTAGGCCGGGGCGCCACCGGCAGGGCGGCACCCCGGCTCCCGGGGTCAGCGGGTCTCGGTGCTCTCGACGGCCGGCTTGCCGTTCGGCTCCGAGCGGGTCGACGTGGCCAGCCGGGCCAGCAGACCGGGCAGGTCGATGCCGGTGAGGTCGCTGCCGAGCTGGAGGCCCTGCGCGACGTTCCCGGCGACCGACTTCGTGAGCGACGACGCGCCGTCGGTCGAGATGACGGTTATCTTGTCGATCGCGCCGATCGGCGCGCTGGCCGCCTCGACGACCTGCGGCAGCACCTTGACCAGCAGGTCCAGGACGGCCGCCTCCCCGTACGCGGCGAACGCCTCCGCCTTGCGGGCCATCGCGTCGGCGTCGGCCTGCCCACGGGCCAGGATGGCCGCGGCCTCGGCCTGCCCCTCCCGCTCGACCGCCTCGGCGATCGCGGAGCGCCGGCGCTGCTCGGCCTCACCTTCCTTGGCGCCCTCGATCGCGTTCGCCTCGGCGAGCGCGGCCCGCCGGGCCCGCTCGCCCTCACCGGTGAGCCGCGCCTGCTCGGCGGCGGCCTGGGCGGCGGCGATGACGGCCTGGCGCTGCGCGTCGGCGTGGAGCACGGCGGCGTTGCGGGCGGCCTCGGCCTCCTGCTCGACCTTGTACCGGGCGGCGTCGGCCGGCTTGCGCACCTCGGTGTCGAGCTGGCGCTGCTTGAGCTCGGCGTTGCGCTCGGCCACCTTCTGCTGCTCGGAGAGGATCGCCTGGTCCCGCTCGGCCTGCGCGAGCGGCCCGGCCGCCGCCGACTTCGCCTTCGCGGCGTCGATCTCGGCCTGGATGGCGGCCTGCTTGAGGGCCAGGTTCCGGTTGGCCTCGGCGATCGCCTCCTCGGCGAGCAGCCGCTCCTGCTCGGCCTGCTGCCGGGCCCGGGCCTCGGCGATCGCCGCGTCCTTGAGCACCCGGGCGGCCTCGGGCCGACCCAGGTCCTGCAGGTACGACCCCTCGGCCAGGATGTCCTGGAGTTGGAACGTGTCGAGCACGAGACCCTGGTTGGTCATCGAGTGCTCGGCCTCCTCCGCCACCGCGCTGGCGAACGCCGCCCGGTCCCGGATGACCTCCTCGATGGTGAGCCGGCCGACGATCGACCGCAGCGCGCCGGCCAGCACCTCCCGGGTGAAGTTGTCGATCTCGTCCTGCTGGTGCAGGAAGCGCTGGGCGGCGGCCCGGATCGAGTCCTCGGTGCCACCGACCTTGACGATCGCCACGCCGTGCAGGTCGGCGCGGATGCCCTGCTTGCTCACCGCGCCCCGGATGCCGACGTCGATCCGGCGGCTGGACAGGTCGAGCGACTGGAGCTTCTGCACCACCGGCAGGACGAAGACCGAGGCGCCGAGCACCACCTTCTGCCCGGACATGTCGGTCGACCGGCCGCCGTCGGCGGTCTGGGTGGTGCGGCCCTTGCGGCCGGTGACGATGAAGGCCTCGTTGGGCCCGGCGACCTTGATCCGGGAGAGCACGAAGAGCACGAGGACGAGGAGGAGGACCGCGGCGCCGGCTATGGCGATGACGAGAGGCATGGGTGGGCCTTTCTGGCGTGGGTGGATCGCGGCGCGTCGATCGGGCTCGAACGCGCCGGTGGGGCTTCGACGCGTCAGTAGGTCTCGACGTGCACGCTGGTGTCGCTGAGTGCCTCGACCACGAAGATCTGGGCGCCCGCCGGGATCGGCCGATCGGCACGGGCGTTGAACTTCACCGGCGTGCCGGCGACGCGGACGCGGACCTCGCCGTACCCGTCGGCGGGTACCGGCGTGACGACCAGGCCGAGCGCGCCGACCAGGTGGGCGCGGGTGGGCGTGGGATCGGTGGGCATGTCGCGGGCCGCCCGCCCCAGGCGGGACGCGACCCACGCGGTGGGCACGGCCGCGAGGACGCCGCCGGCCACCGCCAGCGCCACCATGCCGGGGGTACGCGCGCCGAGCAGCTCGTTGACGATGGCGCCGCCGAAGCCGAACGCGCCGGCGAACCCGGCGACCGTCTCGGTCGACACCGGCCCGTCGAAGTCCGGCTGACCGAAGTGGAGCAGCTCGCCGCCGAGCAGCGCGAGCGCCAGCACCGCGACGCCGACGGCGCCGACGATGAGGAAGATCAATGTCCCCGTGGCCACGTCCCGCACGGTATCGACGCCCCGCAACGTCGACCTCCTTCCGGTGGCCGGCGGGCACCACCGGAAGGACCATGCCGAGCCGACCGCCGGTCAGCGGGGCGCCAGCACGAGGACCATGCCCAGTCCGATCGCCGCCGGCAGGGACTGCCGGGCGAGTTCCCGCCCGTCCAGGTCGGCCAGCACCATCTCCTCTGTCCGCCGGTCCCGGTACAGCAGGTGGTCGTCGGCGCCCCAGGCAGCGTCCGCGTCCGGCGCCGCTCCGATCACCCGTCCCGTGGCCACCTCGACGATCTGCGGCCCCTGCCGGCCCTTCACCACGACCTGCCGTCCGTCCGGCGACCACGACCAGGGGCCGGCGGGGTCACCCTTGACGGGCACGAGCCGGGTGGGCCGACCGTCGTCGGGGGAGAAGAACTGCACGCCCCGGCGGGCGTGCGGCTCCGACTCGGAGCGGGGTGCGGTGGGATCGGTCTGCTGGAGCGCGACCTCTTGGCCGTCCCGGGTCCAGGTGAAGAAGCACTGGTCGGTGCAGAGGAACTCGTCGGCGTCGACCGGAAAGGTCCGCCATGTGCCGGTGGAGCCGAGCACGCCGAGGGAGAGGGCTCCGGTGGCCTTGTCCATGACGGTCAGGGCCAGCCGACGCCCGTCGGGTGACCAGTGCGGCGTCCTGATGTGACCGCCGGTGCGCACCCAGCGGACCTCGCCGCTCGCCAGGTCGAGCAAGCCGAGCTCGGCCCGCCGGTCGTGGTCCACCACAGCGGCGACGCCACCGCGCGGCGCGGCCCAGACCTCGTCGTACCGTTCCGAACCGACGTACCGGCCTCGGGTGCGGTCCAGGGCGTAGCCTCGTTCGCCCTGGTCACCGGTCGACTCACCGGTCGAGGTTGCGCCGACCAGCAGCCAGCCGCCGGGAAGCGTGACGGGACTACCCGTCCAGTCGCCGGTGGGCGCCGGCACGACGGAGGCGGCGGACTCCGCCGGGACGGACGGTGGTCCCCAGGCGGCCGGCCCGGGCGCGGGGGTGGACGGGCGAAGCCACACGAAGGGAGCGGCCAGGGCGACCAGCGCCGCCAGCGCGCCGCCGGCCGCGGCCACCTGCCGCCGGCGCCGCAGCCACCGGCCCCGGGCCCGAGCCCGCCCGGCAAGGTCGGGCACCGTACGGGCCTCGTCCGCGAGATCCCGGACAGCGGTACGCAGCGCCTGCTCGGCCGATCCGTTCATCGCACCTCCTCGGTGAGGTGCCCGTCGAGGGCGGGCACGAGTTGCCGCAGCCGGGCCAGCGCCTTCGACGACTGGCTGGCCACCGTGCCGATTCGGCAGCCGAGCAGCTCGGCCGTCTGCTCGACGCTCAGGTCCTCCAGGTAGCGCAGTGTCAGCACCGCGCGCTGGCGGGGCGGCAGCGCCAGCAGCGCGTTCCGCAGCAGCAGCCGCAGGTCGACGTCGTGCCCGTGGTCACCGGCGCCGGCGCGCTCGGGCAGGACGGCGACCGGGACCTCGGGGCGGCGGGAGCGGCGCCGCCAGCCGGACACCTGGTCGTGGTAGAGGATCCGACGTACGTACGGCTCGGCGTCGCCCCGGATCCGGGGCCAGCGGGCGTACGCCTTCGCGAGGGCGTTCTGCAGCAGGTCCTCCGCGCCGTGCTGGTTCCCGGCGAGGGCGTACGCGACCCGCAGCAGTACGTCGCCACGCTCGTTCACGAACATGGTGAACTCCCTGTCGATGCCTCCGGACACCCGCCACCTCCAGATACTCCGACGCCGGTGGCCGGCCGAAGTTTGCCCGCCGCCGCAATCTAGCTGTTGACAAGATTCCGTCGAAGCCTCATCTTTACAGTGACTAGATGGAGGTGTGCCATGTCCTCGGCGACCCTGACCACCGCCGGCATCCTGCTGCTCACCGTCGTGACCATCGCGTACGGCGGCCTGACCCTGCTCATGCATCTTGCCGGGCGCAAGGCCGGCTACCTGGACAACCCGGTGCGCCGGAGCCTCTGGACCGCCGGGCACGCGCACGCCGGGGTGCTGGTCCTCTTCGCGCTCGTCGCGTTGCCGTACATCGACCAGGCCGACGCCTCGGACGGCACCCGCACGCTGATCCGTACGCTCTTCGTCGCCGCGCCGATCCTCATGCCGCTCGGTTTCTTCCTCTCGGTGGTCCGGCCCGGCGACACGCGGCCCAACAGGCTGATCTGGCTAACCGTCGCCGGTGGGGCGAGCCTCGTCGCGGGCACCCTCCTGCTGGGCGTGAACCTCCTCTGAGGCCGGGTGTCGTACCGGCGGGGACAATGGGTGGATGCGCTGGACCGTGCTCGACTCGCCGATCGGGGAGTTCTCCGTGGCCACCGACGGGTCGGCCGTGTGCGGGACGCACTTCGGCCGGGTGGCCGCAGCCGGCACCGACCCGGGCGACGAGCCGGCCGGGCAGGCCCTCGCGGAGCTACGGGCCTACTTCGCCGGCGAGCTGACGGCGTTCACGGTGCCGGTGCGGATCCCTCGTGGCTCGGAGTTCGAGCGGGCGGTGTGGCGGGAGATGACCGGAATTCCGTACGGGGGGACGCTCACCTACGGCGAGGTGGCCCGGCGGCTCGGCGACCCGTCCGCGGCACGGGCGGTCGGGGTGGCGTGCAACCGCAACCCGATCCCGGTCATCGTTCCCTGCCACCGGATCGTGGGGGCCGGCGGAAAGCTGGTCGGCTTCGGCGGTGGGCTCGACCGCAAGGTCAAGCTCCTCGAACTGGAGGCGGGCGTCGCCCTGCGCCACGCCTGGTCGGGGTGAGCCGGCGCCCGCACTCTCGCCGTACCTCCGGTCACCCGAGCTGGGCGAAGACGGCGAGGGCCGGGTGCGCGCGGACCCGGCCCTCGCCGTCTGTCGCGTGTCTCAGCGCGTCAGCGCTCGACCTCGCCGGCGATGAACGCCTCGACGGCGGCGTGCGCGTCGTGGTCGGCGTACTGCACCGGCGGGGACTTCATGAAGTAGGAGGACGCCGACAGGATCGGGCCGCCGACCTTCCGGTCCAGCGCGATCTTCGCGGCGCGGACCGCGTCGATGATGACGCCGGCCGAGTTCGGCGAGTCCCACACCTCGAGCTTCAGCTCGGCGTTCAGCGGGGTGTCGCCGAAGGAGCGGCCCTCCAGGCGGATGTACGCCCACTTGCGGTCGTCCAGCCACGGCACGTGGTCCGACGGGCCGATGTGCACGTCGCTCTTGCTCATCTCGTGCGGGATCTGGGACGTCACCGACTGGGTCTTCGAGATCTTCTTCGAGACCAGGCGGTTGCGCTCCAGCATGTTCATGAAGTCCATGTTGCCGCCGAAGTTGAGCTGGTACGTGCGCAGCAGCTCGACACCACGGTCCTCGAAGAGCTTCGCCAGGGCGCGGTGCACGATCGTGGCGCCGACCTGGCTCTTGATGTCGTCGCCGACGATGGGCAGGCCCGCGTCCTCGAACTTCTTCGCCCACTCCGGGTCGGAGGCGATGAAGACCGGCAGGGCGTTGACGAACGCGCAACCGGCGTCGATCGCGGCCTGGGCGTAGAACTTGTCGGCCTGCTCGGAGCCCACCGGCAGGTAGGAGACGACCACGTCGACCTGGGCGTCGCGCAGCGCCTGGGCCACGTCGACCGGCTCGACGTCCGACTCCTCGATGATCTCGCGGTAGTACTGGCCGAGACCGTCGAAGGTCGGGCCGCGCTGCACGGTCACACCGGTCGGCGGCACGTCACACAGCTTGATGGTGTTGTTCTCGCTGGCGACGATCGCCTCGGCGAGGTCCATGCCCACCTTCTTGGCGTCCACGTCGAACGCCGCGACGAACTTCACGTCGGAGACGTGGTAGTCGCCGAAGGTGACGTGCATGAGACCCGGGACGCGGTCGTTCGGGTCGGCGTTCCGGTAGTACTCCACGCCCTGTACGAGGGACGAGGCGCAGTTCCCCACACCGACGATGGCGACGCGGACGGAGCCCATAGCGTCTGCCTCCTTCTTCTTCATCACGGCCGCTCTTTCCTGGACTCTCCAGGCGGAGGCGGGCTGTTGTCTTCTCGTCGGCCGCCGGCCGTCCCGGTGCCCGGGACCGTCGGGGCACGGCCGGAGCGCTCGTTGGCGATGAGCTCCTCCAGCCAGCGGACCTCACGCTCACAGGCCTCCAGGCCGTGGCGTTGCAGCTCCAGGGTGTACGCGTCGAGGCGCTCGGCGGCACGGCCGAGCACGTCGCGGAGCCCTTCGCGACGCTCCTCGATCTTGCGTCGGCGACCCTCCAGGATGCGCAGTCGGGTCGCCTGATCGGTCCGGGCGAAGAACGCGAAGTGCACGCCGAAGCCCGTGTCGTCGTACGTCTCGGGCCCGGCCTGTGCGATGAGTTGGGCGAAGCGTTCCTTGCCCTCCGCGGTGATTTTGTAGACCACCCGACCTCGTCGGCTGGTCAGCGCGGGAACCTCCTCGGCAGTCGCGGGTGTCTCGGCGGCTTCGGTGATCCAGCCCGCCGCCTGCAACCGGCGCAGGGTCGGGTAGAGCGAGCCGTAGCTGATCGCCGCCCGGATGGCACCGAGTTTCGCGGTCAGCTCCTTGCGCAACTCGTAGCCGTGCATCGGAGCTTCCTGCAGCAGGCCGAGGATGGCGAATTCGAGCATCGGCCACCCTCCCTTTACCCTGTGCACGAAGTGCTAACCGCGGCGATGTATCGGACCGATACATCGCACGCTAGCGGATCACCATGGCCAGGGCAAACCCCCATTCCGGCATGCTGTGGTCACGCATCGTCACGGCGGTCGCCCCGCCGCGCCGGACCGCGTACCCTTCTCCGCATGCGTTCGCAGCGCCAGGTCGTCGACTACTCGCTCCAGAAGCGGGCGGTGCTGCGTGAGCTCCTGGCCGGGCGGGTCGGCACGTACGACGTCTGCGACGCCTCGCCGTACCTGAAGAACGCGGCCCGGTTCCACGGTGAACCGACCGACGAACGGTGCCCGATCTGCCGGAGCGAGAACCTGACCCACGTCCACTACATTTACGGGGACGAACTCAAGCAGTCCGCCGGACAGGCCCGCACACTGGCGGAGTTGCCCGTGCTGGCGATGACGCTGCGTGAGTTCCAGGTCTTCGTGGTGGAGGTGTGCCTCGGCTGTGACTGGAACCATCTCGTCGAGCAGTACCTGCTCGGCCGGGACGGGTTGGCCGAGGGCGGGCCGGAGCAGGGCACGGTGGGTGGCGCGGCCGCCCCGACCGGGCGACGGAGGCGAGAGGCGCAACAGTGATACCAGCTCGATCGGCTGACTCGGGCCAGCGCGTGCACGCCCGGGACGACCGACGGCTCGTTGGTCTGATTGGCCCGATTGATTCACAAGTGACACCGGCCATCGGGCGCGAGACCGCCCGGGTGGCGGGTGTCCCATCTCACGGCAAACCGGTGGTGGCGCAGCCGCGCTCCACCGCGACCGGCAGGGTGTGAGGAATGAACTCGTACGGCGATCCCAGTTCTCCGCACGGGCGGGCCCGGATTCCGGGCCAGCACGGCGACCACGGGCAGGCCGACGACGCGTACCGCCTCTCGGGCGGGGAGGCGCGCGGCCGGTCGGCCGCACCGGACGGTACGGCATCCGCGGGCCGCGCCTCGGTGTCCCCCCGCGGCGCCGCCTCCGGCGGCCGGGCCTCCGTCGGCGGATCGGCGTCCGTGCCCCCGCGCGGTGCCTCCGGTTCGGCCTCGGTCGGCCGGGGCGGTCGCGCCTCGGTTCCCGTGTCGCCGGCACCCGGTCGCGTGCCGGTGTCGCCGGCTCCCGGTCGCGCGTCGGTGCCGGTCTCCCCGGCGCCGGGCGGGTCGGCCGGGCGGGCAACCGTCGGTGCCGCCGCGGTGGGTGCCGCGTCCGTCGGTGCCGGGTCCGCGGGGCGGGCCCGGGTCGGGTCGGCGGCGGTCGGTGGTCGCGCCTCGGTGGCGCGGGCCAGCGTCTCGCCGGTCTCCGGCGGGCCCGGTGGGCCGGGCGGTCCCGGCGGTCCGGGTGGCCCCGGTGGGCCGGGCGGGTTCGGGCGCGGCGGTCGCGATCCGGACGCCATCGCCCGGGCGAAGAAGCGGAAACGGGCGAACCTGCTGATCGCCGCGTTCGCGGTGTTCATCATGCTGGCCGGGCTGGGCGTGGTCGGCTTCACCTACTACTCCACCAACGTGGTGCTCCCCCAGGACACCACGCCGCCGCAGGCGACCGAGCTGTACGCGTTCGACAACAAGACGATGATCGCGAAGCTCGGCACCGAGAACCGCACGCTGGTCACCATCAAGGACATCCCGCCGCACGTGCAGGATGCCGTCGCCGCCGCCGAGGACCGCAACTTCTACAAGCACTCGGGTGTCGACTACAAGGGCATCGCCCGCGCCGCGTGGAACAACTTCACCGGCGGTGACAAGCAGGGCGCCTCGACGATCACCCAGCAGTACGCCCGCAACGCCTACGACCACCTCAAGGACGACACGTACGCCCGTAAGGTGAAGGAGGCGATCCTCGCCTCGAAGCTGACCGAGCGCTACGACAAGCCGACGATCATGCAGCACTACCTAAACGTGATCTACTTCGGCCGGGGCGCGTACGGCATCGAGGCCGCGGCGAAGACGTACTTCGGCAAGTCGGCCAACAAACTCACGGTGGCGGAGGGCGCGGTGCTCGCGGCCCTCATCAAGCAGCCGGTGGCCAGCGAGACGCACAAGGGGTACGACCCGGCGGTCAACCCGGTAGAGGCCAAGCAGCGCTGGAACTACGTCATTCAGGGCATGGTCGCGGAGGGCTGGCTGAATGCTGCCGGACGGCAGCCGGCACCCACCGAGGCGGAGTACCCCAAGAATTGCCCGGCGAAGGGAACCGCCCCAGCCGGATGCATCAGGGACCCGAAGAAGGTCGGCGCCGGGCTGGATTACGGCATCAACACGCCGTACGGCAACGTGATCAACTACGTCAAGACCGAGATGCGCGACAAGGGTGTCTGCGTCGACCGCGAGGAGGACGTCACCGCCAGCAAGCCGACCTGCTCCGACGCCCTGATGTCCGGCGGCTACCGGATCCGGACGACCATCGACACCAAGATCCAGACCGCGGCGGTGGAGACGGCGCAGCGCAAGAGCAAGGGCTCGGAGCTCGCCGACCAACCGGACAACCTGATGGCGGCGGTGGTCTCCATCGAGCCGAGCACCGGCCGGGTCCGCGCGTACTACGGCGGCGACAACGGCACGGGCACCGACTACGCCGGCAAGAACGTCGACAGCAAGGGGAACCTCATCGGCGGTCACCCGCCGGGTTCCAGCTTCAAGATCTACACTCTGGCGGCGGCGCTGGAGAACCAGAAGTCCCTGGAGTCGCGCTGGAAGGGCCGGGCGTTCACCCCGGAGGGCACCAAGTTCAAGGTCAGCAACGCGGGCACCGACAATCCGACCTGCGGCGACTCCTGCACGCTGCGCGAGTCGACCCTGAAGTCGCTGAACGTGCCGTTCTACCACGTCAGCACGGACATCGGTCCGGACAAGATCGTCGACGTGGCCAAGCGGGCCGGCATCACCACCATGTGGAACACCAACCCGGCCGAGCCCATCGACCTGACCAAGAAGAAGGCGGAGGACGTCGCCCCGGCGCCGTTCTTCCACGTGGTCGCCTACGGCCAGTACCCGGTCACCGTGCTGGACCACGCCAACGGCGTGGCGACCTTCGCCAACGGTGGCCAGTACGTCAAGGCGCACTTCCTCCACTCCGTGTTCAAGCGGAACCAGCAGACCGGCAAGATGGAGAAGATCGCCGACGAGGGCAGCGTCAAGGGCAAGCAGGTCATTTCGAAGGACGTCGTGGCCGACGTCACCGACGTGCTGAAGGAATACCCGGGCCGGATCAACCACCGGCTGGAGGGCGGCCGGCAGGCGGCCGCCAAGACCGGCACCTGGGAGCTCAAGCCCGGCACCACGGCGAACGGCGACGCGTGGACGATCGGCTACACCCCGCAACTCGCCACCGCCGTCTGGGTCGGCAACGTCGGCAACCGCAAGGCCCTCAAGTTGCGGGGTGGCGGCAATGTGTCGGGTGCCAATCTCCCCGGTGAGATCTGGGAGAAGTTCATGGAGCGGGCGCTCGAGGGCAAGGAGAAGCTGGAGTTCCCGCCGGCGGCCAAGGTCGGTGACCCGGACTCCGGCAACGGCGAGGCGCCGCCTCCGCCGCCCCCGACGCAGCAGCCGAATTGCGGGCCGTTCGAACTGTTCTGCCCGCCGGGTGGCGACAACAACGGCGGAAACAACGGTGGCGGCAACAACGGCGGGCAGAACCCGAACGAGCCGCCGCCACCGGACGGTGACCGGGACGGCGTCCTGCCGACCCTGACCCCACGGCGGGACTGACCGACGCAACGCCGCCGGTGACCGGAGCGACGCTCCGCTCACCGGCGGCTTCGTCGTCCGGGGGGCACGACATGTCGTCGCCGGGCGGGACGCGGACCCCCGGCGTACGGCAGGATGCACGGTCATGAGCAAGCAGTCGACGCGCGGAATCGACGACGCCGGTGCCCCGGACCACCCGTCCCGCTCCGACGGGTTCGTCCGCGGTGTCTCCGGCCTGATCGGCGGCCCCCTCGGCGACCACGCCGCCGCGCTGGACCGCCCGGTCGGCCGCGAGCGTCACTTCTGGACGGCCGCGCGGATCGTCCTGGCCCTGGTGTGCCTCACGCTCGCCCTGCACTGGGTGCAGAAGTCGCCCTGCCAGGACGGCGCCTGGACGAACAACGTCCAGTACACCCGCTTCTGCTACACCGACGTGCTGGCGCTCTACTACGCGGAGGGGCTCAACGAGGGCAAGGTGCCCTACCGCGACCACCCGGTCGAGTACCCGGTCCTGACCGGCTACTTCATGGGCGCGCTCGGCCTGCCGGTGCACGCCCTCGGCGTCGACGACCCCGGCCTCAACCAGGGCATGTGGTTCTACAACGCGAACGTCCTGGTGCTGGGCGCCCTGGCGGTGGCCACGGCCGCCGCACTCCTCGCGTTGCGCCGCCGCCGTCCCTGGGACGTGGCGCTCTTCGCGCTCGCGCCCGCGCTGCTGCTCACCGCCACCGTCAACTGGGACTTCCTCGCCATCGGTCTCGCCGCCTTCGGCCTGCTCGCCTGGGCCCGCCGCCGGCCGGTCCTGGCGGGTCTGCTGCTCGGGCTGGGGGGCGCGGCGAAACTCTGGCCACTGTTCCTGTTCTGGCCCATCCTGTTGCTGGCGATCCGGGCCAGCCGGCTCCGGGCCGCCCTGGCCGCGATCGGGGCGGGCGCCGCCGCGCTGCTCGTGGTGAACCTGCCCACCGCCCTGCTCTACCCGACCAACTGGGCGCGGTTCCTCGAACTCAACACCGAACGGCCGATCGACTGGGGCACCCTCTGGTACATCGGCCGCTACCTCGACGGGAAGGTCGGCGGGGGCGGCGGGCTCGGGCCGTTCGAGTGGCTGAACGCCAACGTCCCCGTGCTCAACAACCTGTCGTACGCGCTGTTCCTCCTGGCCTGCGTCGGGGTGGCCGTCCTGGTGCTGGTGGCGCCACGCCGGCCGCGCCTCGCCCAGCTCGCCTTCCTGGTGGTCGCCGCGTTCCTCATCTTCAGCAAGGTGTGGTCGCAGCAGTTCGTGCTCTGGCTGCTGCCGCTCGCGGTGCTCGCCCGGCCGAAGTGGGGCGCGTTCCTCGCCTGGCAGCTCGCCGAGGTCGCCTACTTCGCGGCCTTCTACGGGGAACTGCTCGGCACGTCGACCGGGCGGCCGGTCTTCCCCGAGGGTGTTTTCGTGCTGGCCGCGACGCTGCGCCTGACGACCGTGGTGATCCTGTGCGCGCTGATCGTTCGGGAGATCCTCCGGCCCGAGCTGGACGCGGTGCGCGGCACGTACGCCGACGACCCGGACGGCGGCGTCGTCGCCGGCGCACCCGACGCGCCCTGGCTACGAAGACGACCCTCGCGGAAGACGCTCGACCCGGCCCCCGAGCCGGCCGCGACCTGACCCGGGCGGCCGGACCGGCTCACAGCCGGTACACGACCACGTCCCCGATCTCGTCACGGGTGATACCGAGGCCGTCGACGGGGGCGTCGATGCTGACCTCCCACGGCGTGCCGGCGACCTGGTCGCGGACGATCAGCACGTTGCGGACGCCGAGCGTGCGCAGGTAGTCGACGCTGGTCTGGTCGGGGAACGAGATCGTCAGTCGGCGGACGTCGTCGAGGAGGGCCGGGGTGAACCCGCTCCCCCCGTTGACGATGTCCTGGAAGTGGGTGGTGGACCAGAGCATCACCGGCTGGTCGTGGTTCTGGCTGCTCGGCAGCACCAGTAGCGGGCCGTCGACCACCCGCATCGCCACCGGCTGCACCGGCACGACCGGGTGCGGGGTGCGGTTCAACCCTTCGACGGTCACCAGCAGCAGCGGGAGCAGCGTGGCGATCCGCAGCCACGGGCTCGGCCAGGACGGGATCCGCTCGGCCGAGATCTCGCGGACGCGGGCGGCGAAGGCGCTCACCGCGCCAGCGGCGAGCAGGCCGAGCAGCAGCGTCGCCCAGAGCATCAGCCGACCGGGCGTACGCAGCCCGTTCCACCCGGGCAGATGCTCGAAGAGCGGCACGTACGTGAACCGACCGCCGAAGAACTCCGTGCCCATCGCGAGCACCATGCTGACCAGCACACCCGCGAACAGCAGGACCCGGTGCCGGACGCGCCAGACCGAGAAGAAGAGACCGCCCAGGGCCAGCGCGTAGAGCACGTAGCCCGGCAGCAGCGTCATCTCCGGGTGCCACGGCAGCGTCGCCCGTGCCCCCTCGTGCAGGCCGCCCCAGATCCGGGACTCGCCCGGCGCGGTGAGGAAGCCGGTGGCGGGCGGCGAGAAGAGGGCGACGTCGCCGATGCTCCGCTCCGCCTGCGGGTGCAGGTCGGCCACCTGGAAGAACGGGATGGCCAGCAGCACGCCGACACCGGCGAAGACCAGCCCGCCGACCACGTCGGCGGTGAGCAGCCGGTGCCCGAAGGGGCGTTTCACCGGGCGGACCACCCAGCGTCGCAGGAACCAGGTCACGGCCGAGACCAGGACGATCCCGCCGAGCACGTACGCGAACGGCAACCCGATGCCGAAGCCCAGGCTCAGCTGCCACGCGGCGACCAGCCAGCCCGCGTACACCCAGCCCACCCGGCGCTTCTCCGGGCGGTAGCCGTGGCGCAGGGACCACCCGTGCCCCCGCGCCAGCATGGCCAGCGCCAGCGGGATCCCGCCGTTGGAGATGACGTGCAGGTGCCCGGCCTGGGCCAGCAGCCACGGCGCGTACGCGTAGCTCACACCGGCCACCGCCGAACCGATCCGACCGGCCCCCAACTGCCGCGCCAGTGCGTACGCCCCGAACGTGGCGAGCGCGTGCGCCAGCACGAACATGAGGTTGTAGCGGAGGACCGCGGCCTCCGGGCCGACGCCGATCATCCCGGCCGGCGCGTATCCCAGCAGCGTGTCGGAGAAGGCGAAGCTCCACCGCTCCGGGAAGAACGCGTTGGAGTGCCACAGCCGGCCCGGATCGGTCAGCAGCGCGTGGCCGGACCACGCCATCTGCCAGGACTGGAGGCTCGGGTCCCAGGTGTCCTGCGGCAGCGTGTAGCGCGGGTACCTCAGCGTGGGCCAGGTCATGAGCACGGCCAGGACGAGCGAGCCGAGGACGGCGAGCGTCCACTCGTGCACGAGCACCCGGCCGGCGGTGCGGGTCGCGCGGCGAGCGCGGGTCGGCACCGGCTCGGGCGCGGGTGCGAAGGAGGTGAACGGGTCGCGCTCCTCGGTGCTGGTCGCGGCGTCCTTGCCGGCCGCGGCGGCCACGGCGCCACCCTTGGCCGGCCCGTCGCTGCCGGCCGTCCCCGCGGCAGGCTCGTCCGCCGGCCTGTCCGTGCTCGCTGTGCCGGCTGCCGGTCTGTCCGTGGGCTCATCCGCCGGCCTGTCCGTACTCGCTGTGCCGGCTGCCGGCTTGTCCGTGGGCTCGGGTGTCCCGGTCTCGCCGGCGCCTGGCTTGTCCGCCGGCCGGGCCACGCCGGCCGTGCCGGTTCCGGGATCGTCCGTCGCCTTGCCCGCGCCGGCTCCCGGCTTGTCGGTGGTTCTGTCCGCGTCAGCGGCCCGGCTCGCCGACGTGGTCGGGCCGGCCGGATCGTCGGCGGGCATCCGGGTGTCGCTGCCCGACCGGGGGGCTCCGGTGGCCACGTCGGGGCGCGACGGGCGCGAGCCGCCGGACGTCTCGGGGGTCATGCGGCCGGAGCCCCCGTGCCGAGCCGGTCGCGCAGCAACGCGATGTCGGCGGCCTGTCCGTCGACCCCGCCCGGCGTCTCCACGACCACCGGGGCGCCGGCCGCCCGGATCACGGCCACCACCAGCTCCGGGTCGATCGTGCCGCCGTCGAGGTTGTCGTGCCGGTCCTGACCCGAGTCGAAGGCGCCCTTGGAGTTGTTGGCGTGCACCAGGTCGATCCGCCCGGTGATGGCCTTGACCCGGTCGACCAGGCCGAGCAGCTCCTCGCCGCCGGCGTGGGCGTGGCAGGTGTCCAGGCAGAAGCCCACCTCGTGGTCACCGATCGCGTCCCAGAGCCGGGCGAGCGCGTCGAGGCGTCGGGCGCAGGCGTTCTCGCCCCCGGCCGTGTTCTCGATCAGCACCGGCACACCGAAGCCGCCCGAGTCGGCCGCGTACGCGAAGGTCTTGCGCCAGTTGTCGAAGCCGACCGTGATGTCGTCGCCCGCGTTGACGTGGCCGCCGTGCACGATGAGCCCCCGCGCGCCGATGGCCGCCGCCGACCGGGCGTGCGCGAGCAGCAGCTTGCGGCTGGGGATGCGGATGCGGTTGTTCAGCGTCGCGACGTTGACGACGTACGGCGCGTGCACGTAGAGATCGACGTCGGCGCTCCGGAGCCGTTCCGCGTCCTCCCGGGGTTTCGGCGCCTTCCACCCCTGCGGGTCGGCGAGGAAGAACTGCACGGCCTCGGCCCCTCTGGCGGTCGCCTCCGCCAGTGGATCGGTCGAATCGACGTGGGCTCCGATACGCATGCAGGGGAGCCTACGTCGAGTCGCTGACACCTGGTGTGCCGGCGGTGGCGGGCTCGGGCGTCACCGGACGGGGTGGGCCGTCGTTGAGGGGAGTGGGACGGACGGTCCGTCGCGGGCCCGGCGAAGCGCCGAGCTGTGCGGGCCGTGCGGACACCTCGATGCAGGGGCTCCCCGCCGCGCGGCCCGGCGTGGCGGGGACAGCTCCGGAACCCGAATCGCCACAGAAGAAAAATTGTCTGTGATTTGCCGATTTTTCCGACAAGGCGCGCGACTCGGTATAACGTCGGGTAACAACATGATGAAGCTCCGCGGGGCGTCTCCGGTCCAACCTCATCGGTGTGGTCGTTCCTCCCCAGGTCCCACCCAAGGAATGCGGACGGGACGCCCCGCGGCCTCCGTCACGGGGGCCGACCTCGACATCGACGTCCGGGTCGGCCCCCGTCGGCGTGTGTCCGGCGTACCGTTCCATCACCCCGGGCATGATCGTCCGGACCGGGTATCCTGGTCCGGTTGTCCGCGTCCGGCCGGGTTCCCCCGGGTCCGGCACGGGCCACGACGCACGACCTCCTGCCACGGAAGGACCGTGGCCGCTTAGCCCACAGGAGGTGAGCACGTCTTGCGTCATTACGAGATCATGGTGATCCTCGACCCCAGCCTCGAGGAGCGCACGGTCGCCCCGTCGCTCGACACGTACCTGAACGTGATCCGGACCGCGGGTGGCTCGGTGGAGAAGACCGACGTGTGGGGCCGCCGGCGCCTCGCGTACGAGATCAACAAGAAGGCCGAGGGCATCTACGCCGTCATCGACCTGCAGGCGACGCCTGCGGCCGTGGCCGAGCTGGATCGTCAGCTGCGACTCAACGAGTCGGTGCTGCGCACCAAGGTCATCCGGCCGGAGATGCGCTAGTCGCATCCCGCCCCGGCACCCCGGATCAGCCTCGTCGGCATTGTCGGACGGCTCTGAGAGCCTGTACGGCGAGACGATGAGTGCGCGAGGAGATGGTCATGGCAGGAGACACCACCATCACGGTCATCGGCAACCTGACCGATGACCCCGAGTTGCGATTCACCCCCTCGGGTGCGGCGGTCGCCAAGTTCCGGGTCGCCTCGACGCCCCGGTTCATGGACAAGGCGTCCGGCGAGTGGAAGGACGGCGAGCCGTTGTTCCTCTCGTGCACCGTCTGGCGGCAGGCCGCCGAGCACGTCGCGGAGTCGCTGCAGCGCGGCACCCGCGTGATCGTGTCCGGCCGACTGCGTCAGCGGTCCTACGAGACCCGCGAGGGTGAGAAGCGCACCGTCATCGAGCTGGAGGTCGACGAGATCGGCCCGTCGCTGCGCTACGCCACGGCGAAGGTGCAGAAGATGTCCCGCTCCGGTGGCGGAGGCGGCGGCTTCGGTGGCGGTGGCGGCCAGGGCGGCGGAGGCAACTTCGACGACCCCTGGGCGTCCGCGGCTCCGGCCCCCTCGCGCGGTGGTTCGGGTGGCGGCAACTTCGACGAGGAGCCCCCGTTCTGATGGCGCCGAGCGCCCGCGATCGCAAACCAGGAGCAAGAGCAATGGCCAAGGCTGCGGCACTTCGCAAGCCGAAGAAGAAGGTGAACCCGCTCGACAAGGACGGGATCACGTACATCGACTACAAGGACACCGCGCTGCTGCGCAAGTTCATCTCCGACCGCGGCAAGATCCGCGCTCGGCGGGTGACCGGCGTGACCTCGCAGCAGCAGCGGCAGATCGCTCGTGCGGTCAAGAACGCCCGTGAGATGGCGCTCCTGCCGTACACGGCGACGGCCCGCTGAGAGGAGGCACGGACATGAAGATCATCCTCACTCAGGAAGTGTCCGGCCTCGGCACCCCGGGCGACATCGTGGAGGTCAAGGACGGCTACGGCCGCAACTACCTGCTGCCGCAGGGCTTCGCGATCGCCTGGACCAAGGGCGCGGAGAAGCAGGTCACGCTCATCAAGCGGGCCCGGTCGGCCCGTGAGATCCGCGACCTCGGCCACGCCAACGAGGTCAAGGGCCAGCTGGAGGGCCTGAAGGTCACCCTGAAGGCCCGCGCCGGCGACGGCGGCCGGCTCTTCGGCTCGGTCACCCCGACCGAGGTCGTCGACGCCGTCAAGGCCGCCGGTGGCCCGACGCTCGACCGCCGCCGGCTGGAGCTGCCCGGTCACATCAAGTCGACCGGCTCCTACCCGGTGAAGATCAAGCTGCACCCCGAGGTGACCGCCACGTTCAACCTCACGGTTGCCCAGGGCTGACGCCTCACCAGCACCACGACAGGGCCCGCGCCGACCGGCGCGGGCCCTGTCCCGTCCCGGGCACCAGCGGGCGACGGAACAGGGAAGCGGGTCCGGCACGGCGTGCGCCGGACGGCGTCCGTCAGCCGATCGGCTGGCCGGTGACCGCGCTGATCATCACCGTCGACAGACCCCCGCCGACGACCGCGGCCGCCAACGCCACGGTGGCCGCACGCCAGGTCGTCCCGACCCGACGCAGCAGCACCGCCACGACGAGACTGCTGGCCAACGCCAACCCGAACCGCGGCAGGCCCTCCACGAGCGAACCGAGCGCCCGCGACCGCGGCGAGTCGCACCCCCCGCCGCTGATGTCCGTCACACACCCCGGCGGGGCCGAGCCGTCCAGCGTCAGCAGCCACACGAAGATCACCATGGCCGGCAGGAGATAGCACGCCGCCGTGTAGAGCAGCGGCCGAAGTGGCCCACCCGGATCCGGATCGAGCAGGTCGTCCTCGAGACGGCGCGCCCACGGACCCGTACCCGCCGTCTCGATCCGGCGCCGTACCGCCGCCATCGCGGACGCGGAACCGGGCGGCGGATCGACCCGCCGCCGGGGTGCGGTACGCGGCCGGGGAGCCGTGTACGCCACGACCGGCGAGCGCGGAGCCGACGGCGGGGCGTCCATCCACCGGGGGTCGTCCCCGGCCAACCGGGTGCCCGACCAGAAACCCTCCTCCCGGTCGTCCCTCGCCCACGACCAACCACCGGTGCCGCCGTCCGAGCGGGGCACCTCCGTCCGGTCCCAGCGCGGCTCGGCGTACCGGTCCCACTGGCCCGTGCTGTCCGGCTGCTGCCACTGGGCCGTGTCGTCCGGCTGCTGCCACCGGCCCGGGGTGTCGGCGCGGCCCCAGCGGTCGACCTCGTCAGCCGGCTGCCACGCGTGCACACCGGACGCGTCCCACGGGTCGACGGCGGGCCGGTACGACGACTCCGGCTCCGCCGCGCGCCGCGCCTCCCGATCCCAGGGATCCACCGGCGGCGTGGTGGCCGACCGGCGGCTCCGCCCGCCGGGTCGCTCCGTCGACCAGGTCGGCCCCGGCTCAGCCGGCTCCTCCGCCTCGTCGATCCCGGACCACACCACCTGGGGTCGGCGGGACGTGGCGCGCCTCGGCCGCGCCTGCGGGCCCACGTCGGACACCGGCTCGTCGTCCGCCCGCCGGCTCCCCACGTACCCCTGATCCTGTGGACGGTCGAAGGTCCACTCCCGGGTGTGGTCGGAGTCCGGCCCGGCGCCGATCGCGGGCGTCTCCCGCCAGCTCGTCTCGGCGACGCGGCGCCAACCGCTCGTCGGCTCGGTGTCCCGCCAACCCCCCGACGGCCGGGGAGGGTCCTCCTCGTACCCGTCATCGTCGTCGTCCGGGGCCGCGTGCCGCCCGCCACCGTCGGCCCGCCGGACGCCGGATTCCAGGGCCCAGCGCGGCAGGTACGTGTCGACCGGCTCCTGCTGGCCACGCTCGATCGCACGGCGACGGCTCGGGGTGCGGTAGTCGCCGGAGCCGGAGGCGTAGGGGGCGACCGGCGGGTCGGCGGGATCGTCCCACCGAGCGATGGAGCGTCGCCCGCGCGGACCGTCCTCTCCGCGTCCCCAGTCCCGGTAACTCACGGCCGGAGCGTGACCCTTCTCAACCGAAAGCGCAATATCCGCTGTCCAGGTGTAGCCGATGGTGGAGATAGTACGGGACAAATGAGGCCGGAGTCTGGCCGAGATTTTGTCGTCCACAGGGTGGGGACGACGTCGCCGCAGCTCACGGCCGTATCGGGGCCGAATTCCCCAACAGTTGTCCACAGCCTGTGCACACGCTGCGCACATGCTCGTCCACCGGCGTCCACAGGTTGTCCCGAGACTCGTCCACCGGTGCTGTTGAGCGGCTCACCTCGGGTTCCGTATGGTGACCACCCGGCCCACCGCACGATGACCCCCCGATCGGCACGGCAGGTCGGAGTTGTTGTCATACCCCGGCGGTAGAGCTGGGACGAGGATCCGACGGCGTGAGGGGGGACCGTGTCGGTCACCGACGACATGCGGGCGGACCCGCGCTCCGGAGGGCAGCCGCCCGCGCCGGCGCAGCGCGACGGCCAGTTCGAGAAGACACCACCGCAGGACATCGCCGCGGAGCAGTGCGTGCTGGGCGGCATGCTGCTCTCCAAGGACGCCATCGCCGACGTCGTCGAGATCCTCAAGAGCAACGACTTCTACCGGCCGATCCACGCCACCATCTTCGACACCATCCTGGAGATCTACGGCCGGGGCGAGCCCGCCGACTCGATCACCGTGGCGGCGGCACTCGCCGACTCCGGCGACCTGGTCCGGATCGGCGGCGCGCCGTACCTGCACACCCTGATCGCCAGCGTGCCCACCGCGGCAAACGCCGCGTACTACGCGCGCATCGTCAGCGAGCGCGCCGTCCTCCGCCGGCTCGTCGAGGCCGGCACCCGCATCGTCCAGCTCGGTTACGGCACCGCCGCCGGTGGCAGCCGCGACGTCGACGACATCGTCGACCTCGCCCAGCAGGCCGTGTACGACGTCACCGAGCGACGGGTCAGCGAGGACTTCGCCGTCCTCGCCGACATGCTCCAGCCCACCCTCGACGAGATCGAGGCGGTCGGCGCCCAGGGCGGCGTCATGACCGGCGTGCCCACCGGCTTCACCGACCTGGACCGCCTGCTCAACGGCCTGCACGCCGGGCAGTTGATCATCGTGGCCGGCCGGCCGGGTCTCGGAAAGGCGCTCGCCCTCGACACCCCCCTGCCGACTCCGGACGGCTGGACCACCATGGGCGAGGTCAAGGTCGGCGACCACCTGCTGGACGCCGAGGGGCGACCGACGAGGGTGACGGCCGCGTTCGAGGTTCGGCATGACCGCCTGTGCTACGAGGTGGAGTTCTCCGACGGCAGCGTCATCGTCGCCGACGCCGAGCACCTCTGGAAGACGACCACCCGGGACGGTCGACGCTCTGCCACCGCTCCCCGCCAGCCCCACTGGTCGGCACCCGCCATCGACGGCCTGCGCGAGGCGCATCACGCCTCCACCGATGGCCAGACTCGCACCGTCGCCGAGCTCGTCGACCCGGTCGGTGCGGAGTTCGTGCACACCGCACGGCGCGTGGCGAGGAACCTTCGGCACAGCACGCGGCGCGGCGGAGGTGGTGCCGGGCGAGCGCGGTCCGCTCGCGCCTACCCAGCCCGGGAGCTGTACGGCGCGCTGCTCCATCGCGTCGGTCGTTGGCGGGAGGCGATGACCGCCGTCGAGCGGACCGACGTGGTGACCACCGCGCAGATCCGCGACACCTTGCGCACCCCGACCGCCGACCGGCGGCTGAACCACGCCGTGAAGAATGCCAAGCCCCTCCAGCTTCCCGCCCGCGACCTGCCCGTCCCGCCGTACACCCTCGGCGCCTGGCTCGGCGACGGCCACCGCGCCGGAAGCCGCGCGTTGGGGGCATTGAACAACAGGCACATCCCGCAGGAGTACCTGCGCGCCAGCGAGCAGCAGCGCCGCGCGCTGCTCGCAGGGCTGCTCGACACCCACGGCACGGTCACCCCGACGGGCGACGTCCAGTACACGACGACGTCTCAGGTGTTGGCCGAGGACGTCCATGAGCTGGTGGTCAGCCTCGGGTACCGGTGTTCGATCTCGCGAAAGTCCGTGCGTGGGCGTACTGCCGAGACGTCGACGGCCTACCACCTGAACTTCACCCCGCACGAGGAGGTCTTCCGGCTCACCCGGAAGCGCGACCTGCACACGAGCCGCCGCTGCGCCAGCAGTACGGCGCGCACCGACAGCCGGTTCATCGTCGATGTTCGGCCAGTGCCCAGCGTGCCGGTTCGCTGCGTGACGGTCGACAACCCGGACCACCTGTACCTGGCTGGCCGTGCCATGATCCCCACGCACAACAGCACTGCGAGCATGGACTTCGCCCGCAACGCGGCGATCCGCGCCAACCAGGCGTCGGCGATCTTCTCGCTGGAAATGAGCAAGGTCGAGATCGTCATGCGGCTACTCTCGGCCGAGGCCCGGGTGCCGCTGCACGTGCTGCGCAGCGGCCAGCTCTCCGACGACGACTGGACGAAGCTCGCCCGGTGCATGGGCGAGATCAGCGAGGCGCCGCTCTTCGTCGACGACACGCCGAGCATGAACCTGATGGAGATCCGGGCCAAGGCGCGCCGGCTCAAGCAGAAGCACGACCTGAAGCTCATCGTCGTCGACTATCTCCAGCTGATGACGTCGCCGAAGCGCACCGAGAGCCGGCAGCAGGAGGTGGCCGACCTGTCGCGTGGCCTCAAGCTGCTGGCCAAGGAGGTCGAATGCCCGGTCATCGCGGTCAGCCAGCTGAACCGTGGCCCGGAGCAACGCACCGACAAGCGCCCGCAATTGTCCGATTTGCGCGAATCGGGATCAATTGAGCAGGATGCGGACGTTGTCATCCTTCTCCACCGCGACGACTACTACGACAAGGAGTCGCCACGAGCTGGGGAGGCGGACTTCATAATCGCCAAGCATCGGAATGGTCCGACTGACACGGTGACGGTCGCGGCGCAACTCCACCTGTCGCGCTTCGTCGACATGGCGATCGTATGAGGCAGACCGGCGCGCGGTTGTCGGCGGCAGAGCGAACTGCGGCCGTCGATCGGGCGCTGGCTGGCGAAAGCCTCACCAACGTTGCGCAGTCCTATGGCATCTCCCGGCAAGCGGTTCGGGGCCTGCTACGACGTCGTGGGATACCGGCACGCGCCACCGGGAAGCTCACGGAGGCGGAGCGGGCTGAGGTCGTCCAGCGCTACCAGGAGGGAGCGACACCGGGTCAACTTGCCCGGGCGTACGGCATCAGCGAGCCCTCTGTGAGGGGACTTGTCCTCCGGCGGGGTGTCGCCCTTCGGCGTATCGTCCACACCCTGCGCCACGATGCCTTCGATGAGTTGACGTCCGACGCCTGCTACTGGATCGGCTTCCTGTTCGCCGACGGGTCGATCAGCTACCGTCCGAAACACATCCCCCAGATCTCAGTGGGTCTCGCGGAGCGGGACCGATCCCACCTTGCCGAACTCCGCGCCTTTCTCGGTTCGACGAGCGCCATCTCGGCGCCGAACCCGACCCATCACTCGTGCCAGTTCTCGTTCCGCTCCGAACGGTTGGCGGATCGGCTCGTCACTCTGGGCCGGTATCGAGGGCCTATCGACGATCAGCTGGTGGCATCGCGCGACTTCTGGCGAGGTGTGGTCGACGGGGACGGCTCAATCGGCATCTACCGCAGACCGGGGGCGACAGCCGCCACTATGCCTCAATTCCGGCTGGTGGGACAGTGCCGTGTCCTTGAGGCGTTCCTCGGCTTCCTGCGTACTCAAGGCATCGGCGGTCTCTCGGTACGACCACACAAGTCGATACACACCGTAGGGACGACGTGTGGTCCGGCGGCGAGAATCATCGAGCTGCTGTACGCCAATGCCACTGTTGCTCTCCCGCGTAAGGCCGCGACCGCCCAACGGGTTCTCATGGCTGCTAGCTCGCGTGGCTCCACCTCGCTGCGATGCCGTCCATGGTCGCCACCGCGACCCGCAACGCGCCCACGCCGGGTCCCGGTGCGTCGGGCCGGTCCAGCACGAGGTCCAGGTGGTGGACGACCGCTTCGGTGGTGAGTGTGGCCAGCAGGTCGGGAACCCGCAGCACGTGGCCCTGGGTGGCGACGTGCCCGGCGGGGTCGGCGGCTCCGGCGGCGCGGACGGCGGCGGGCGCCGTGTCCGTCCACAGCCGGACGATGCCGCTGGGCCGTTCGAAGGCGGCGGCGGAGCGGCGGACCCACCAGGCGTGCCGTACGCCTTCGCCGTCGTCGCCGGGAGGAAACGAGCGCCAGTAGCTGACGTCGTCCACGTCGGGCGGGCCGTCAGCGGGGCTGGCGAGCGCGACGAGGGCGCGTTGGGCGTCGCCGACGAGGTGCAGCAGCAGGTCGGCGACGAGCCATCCCCGGCAGCGGGTCGGCCGTTGCAGGTCGGCGTCGTCGAGGTCGGCGACGATCCGGGTGATCCCGTCGTACGCCTGCGCCAGCGCGTCGTGCTGCTGCCGGTGGGACGTCATGGGACGCAGCGTCGCACGGGCCGCGCGGCAGCGCACGGGTGCGAGGAAGGGCTGTTCCCCGTCCTCACACCCGTGTGAAGCCCTTCGTCCGGCTCAGCCGAACATCTCGTCGAGGAAGCTCTTGTGCTTCTTCCGCCGGTAGTGGCCGTGGTAGCCGTGGTGCTGCTGCCCGTGCCCGTACGCGGGGGCCGGCGGGTAGCCGTGGGCGGGCGCGGGCGGTGGCGGCACCGCGCCGTAGCCGGGCTGGTGGGGAGCCGGGGCGGGCGGCGGCGGGGGTGGCGGCGGGTAGCCGCCCTGCTGGTGGGCGGGCTGGGCCGGGGCGGGCGCGGCGTGCTGGCGGTTCCAGTTCGCCTCCGCCTCGAACAGCTTCTCCAGCTCACCGCGGTCGAGGAAGATTCCCCGGCACTCGCCGCACTGGTCGATGACGACGCCGCTGCGCTCGTACTGGCGCATTTCTCCGTGACACTTGGGACAGGTGAGGCTCATCACCCGACCGTACCTGGTCGGCTCACGCGGTCGCCTTCAGCGCGTCGATGACCTCGTCGTCGGGGACCTCGTGGAAGTCGTCGTAGTAGGCGCTGACCGCCATGAACTCCGGTGGATGCTGCGGGCAGACGACCTGGTCGGCCTCGGCGGAGAGCATCTCGTACGCCTCCTGCGAGCCGACCGGAACGGCCACGATGACCCGGCGGGCGCCGAGGTGACGGGCGACCTGGACGGCGGCGCGGGCGGTGGCCCCGGTGGCGAGGCCGTCGTCGACGATCACGGCGGTGCGGTCGGTGAGGTCCAGCGGTGGACGGCCGGAGCGGTAGAGGCGTTCGCGCCGCTCCAGCTCGGCCTGCTCGCGCTGGCGGACCTCGGCGATGTCCTCGGGGCCGAGCCGGCTCGCGACCACGTCGTTGAGCACCTGCACACCGCCGGGTCCGAGGGCGCCGAAGGCGACCTCCCGGGCCCAGGGCATGCCGAGCTTGCGGACGACGAGGACATCGAGGGGGGCGCCGAGCCGCTGGGCGATCACCTCGGCCACGGGTACGCCGCCGCGTACCAGGCCGAGGACGATGACGCCCGGGTCGCCGACGAGGGCGGTGAGCCGGTCGGCGAGCATCCGACCCGCCTCGGCCCGGTCTCGGTAGGTGGTCATTCCTCAGGTGTACGCCGTGTCGGCGTCCTCCGCCCGGTGGTTGGCCGATCCCACCGAACCCGCCGGGCGGGCCAGCGCGGGCGCCCAGACCAGGAAGGCCAGCGGGTAGAGCAGGTACCCGAACCGGGTGGAGGGCATGAGCAGGATCGCGGCGAGCAGCCCGTACCCGCAGACGAGCGCCGCGTCGGCGGCGGTGCGGGGCGGGCGGCGGGTGAGCCGGACGGCGATCGCCAGCCCGGCGGCGAGCAGGAGCACGACGGCGAACGCGCGGCCGGCCGGCAGTGCGGTGGCGACGAGGTGGCCGGGGAAGGGTGACTGGGCGGGGCTCGTGACCAGACCGTGGCCGAGTGGGAAGCGGAGCACGTTCTCCACCAGCGCGTCGCGGTCGACGAGCAGCACGGGCAGGAGCGCGGCGACCGGCAGGCCGACGGCGCCGGCGGCCACCCGCCCCCCGGCGCGCCGGGTCGTTCCCCAGATGATCAGGACCAGGGCGACGGGCCACGCGAAGAGTTTGAGCGCGCCGGCCAGGCCGACGGCCACGCCGGCTCGACCCGGCCGGCCGGCGGCGGCGAACGCGAGCGCGAGCAGGCAGAGCGCGAGGACGGGAAGGTCGTCACCGCCGGTGGCGAGGGTGAGCGCGCAGACGGGCAGCACGGTGGCGGCCTGGACGGCACGCAGCAGCGCCGCGTCCCGTCCGCCCGGCGCGCCGGGGACGCCGCTCCGCCGGAGGGTACGCACGGCGAGCGCGAGCGCCGCGGCGGTGGCGAGCGCGAACCACACCCGGGCGTCGGTCCAGGTGGCGTCGACGGCGGCCCGTGGCAGGCCGAAGAGGGCCATGCCCGGCTGGTACGGGGTGTAGCCGAGCAGCTGTTCACCGGGGGGTAGTGCGGCGATCGCGTCGTGCCCGAGGTAGGGGGTGCCGGTGTCGACCAGGCGGTGCCCGGATTCCTCGACGACGATCACCTCCTCCTGTGCCCGGTCGGTACGTCCACCGGCCCGTTCGGTGCTCTGCAGGATCGCCGGGAGCAGGGCGGTGGTGGCCCAGGCGAACGCGGTGACCGCCCAGCGGGCGGAGAGGCCGGTCAGCGGCGAGGCGGGGTGGCGGCGGCGGATCAGGAGCTGAGCGGTGACGGCGAGGCTGGCGAGCAGGTACCCGGCGGCGGCGACCGCGCCCCAGGCCCGGTGCGGGAGCAGCGTGGAGGTCAGTGCGGTGACCGCGGCGAACGCCGCCGAAGCGGCGTACAGGGTCAGGTCGAGGGCGAGGCCGCCGCTGGCGGTGTCGAGGACGCGCCAGCCGCGGCGGCGGACGGTCGGGGCGGCGACGGTCACGCGGGCCAGTCTGGCAGACCCGGCGGCCGGTGGGTCAGGCCGGCTGGTTGCGGCCGCGGGCCGTGGATCGGCGACTGGCGGGCAGGCGTACGACCGCACCGGCGTCGTGGAGCGGCGGCGCCAGCAGGCCGGGGCGGCCGCCGGAGCCGCGCCGCAGGGCGGCCAGCAGCGTGCCGGCGGGCATCGGCCGGGCGAAGAGGTGGCCCTGGCCACCCGTGCAGCCCAGCTCCCACAGGGCGCGGCGCTGCGGTTCGTTCTCCACGCCCTCGGCGACCACGGTGAGGTCGAGGCTGCGCCCCAGATCCAGAGTGGAGCGGATGACGGCGGCGGCTTCGACGGAGCTCTCCATCTCGGTGACGAAGCTGCGGTCGATCTTCAGCTCGTGCACCGGGATGCGGGAGAGCAGCGAGAGGGACGAGTACCCGGTGCCGAAGTCGTCGAGGGCCAGCCGGACGCCTTCGTCGCGGAGCCGGCTGAGCACCCGGTCGACGACGTCGAGCTGGCTGAGGGTGAGCGTCTCGGTGAGTTCCAGAACCAGGCGGTCGGGGGGCAGGTCGTGGGCGCGTAGGCGGGCCAGCACCGAGCCGGGGAAGCGGGCGTCGAGGAGGCTGCGGGGTGACACGTTGACCGCGACCGGCACGTCGAACCCGGCGTCCCGCCAGGTGCCCGCGGCGACGAGCGCCTGGTCGAGGATCGCCTCGGCGAACGCGGGCAGCAGGCCGGAGCGCTCCACGGCCTCGAGGAAACGCAGCGGGTCGATCATGCCGTGGGTCGGGTGGTGCCACCGGGCCAGCGCCTCCGCGCCGGTCACCGCGCCGGTGCCGAGGTCGACGATCGGCTGGAAGTTGACGGTGAACTCCTGGTCCGCCACGGCGCGCGGCAGGTCCCCGCCGAGGGTGAGCCGGGCGACGTCGGCGGTGTCCCGGTTCGGGGCGTACGTGGAGATGCGCTGGCCGGCCCGTTTCGCCTGGTACATCGCGACGTCCGCGCGGCGCAGCAGCTCGGCCATGCCGCCGGTGGCGGGAGCGGCGGCGATGCCGCCGCTCGCCTCGACGCTGATCCGCATGCCGTCGAGGTCGAACGGCTCGTGCAACGTGGTGAGCAGGGCCTCGGCGCGGTGCGCGGCCACCGCCGGGGCCGGCAGCCCGCGCAGGAGTACGGCGAACTCGTCGCCGCCCAGCCTCGCCACCAGGTCGGTGGGCTGGGCGGCACCGCTCAGGCGTTCGGCGACCTGCACGAGCACCTGGTCCCCGGCGGCGTGCCCGAGGGTGTCGTTGACCTCCTTGAAGTGGTTCAGGTCGATCAGGACGAGGGCGGTCACCCCTTCGGCGTGCCGGCCGCTGAGGTGCTCGGTGCCCTGGTCGAGCAGGTGCCGGCGGTTCGCCAGCCCGGTCAGCGCGTCGTGCGTGGCCGCGTACGCGTGCTCGTCGGCGACCCGGGCCAGCTCGGCGTACGCCTGCGCGTTGCGCACCGCCGTGCACAGCGCGGACGCGAAGGTGCGCAGCGTGTACTGCTCGCGTTCGGAGAGCTGCACCGGCCCGCGGAACCGGAGCCGCAGCAGCCCGACGCCGGTGGCCCGGTCGTGGCCCTCCAGCGGGGTGGTCAGCACCGTGCCGTCGACCGTCGTCGGCTCGGCGGCCGGCCCGTCGTAGGTGATCGTGCCGGCCGCGCCGCGTACCGTGCGGTCGCCCTCGCGCAGCTCGATCTCGACCTCGTCGGCGCTGAACAGCTCGGTGGCCTGGGTGACGGCGGTGGTGAGGACCTGGTCGAGGTTGACGACGTTGAGCGCGTCGGTGGTGCGGGCGAGTCGCTGCCACGCCTGCTGCTCGGTGCGAGCCTTGACCCGATTGGAGTAGAGCAGGTGCAGGCTGAGGACCAGCGGCGGCACGGCGAGCAGGAGGCGGTTGTCCATCCGGAGCGTCAGGACCGTGCCCACGACGACCAGGAGCCGTGCCAAGGCATCGGTCAGACGGAGGTCCCAGTCCTGGCGGAAGAGCGAGCCGAGTGATGTGCCGGTGGCCATGGCGATAACTGGCAGCGTGATCAGCTCGTCGATCACCACGGCTGCCAGGTAGGCGATGGCCAGGGGCGCGATCACGGAGTACAGGCCGTCGCCACCGAGGTAACTGGCGGTGCCGTGCAGGACCGCGCCGGCTGCAGCCGCCACGACCATGTTCTTTCCGACCCCGAACAGCGCCTTGAAGGGTGGGATCCGGGTCAGGGCCGTGCCGACCGCGACGCCGATCCCCGTCGCCACCACGACGAGCGAGGTCGGAGCGAGAGCGAGGCCGATCATGATCGCTGTCTCGGTCCAGGCGATGTAGTGCTGTGTCGCGCGGATCCGTATGCGGACCTTGACGGTGAACCCGAGCGCCACGAGGAATGTCAGTGCCGCGCCGACGACCGCTGTGTCCCGTACCGGGTTGCGGACGAGGGAGGCTACCGAGACCAGCGCGGCTGCGCTCGCAAGCACGACGACGAGACCGACTAGCAGCCGTAGCCGCCGATCGGTCCCGGTCCGTCGAGCTTGTGGAGCCACCCAACGTCCTCGCGTCGACACTGAGAGGGCTTACGCTCCGCAAGACTACTGTGATTCCGCCACATGAAGTAGGTGGCTCAGCCCCATTCGTGCGAGTTCATTTCGACCCCCAGCGGTAGTGATTGCTGTGCGGAGGTCAGCTTAAGCGGCTTAGCGCCACCTTTCGGCCGATAAATGTCTTTATATGCAAAATAAGCCAATACGATGACAGATCGCTACGATCCGTCCCTGCCCGCTAACCCGATGCTCAAGATGTGGGGGTGCCCTATGAGTGCCACAGGGGAGATCCGGTAAGGCCTCGTTAGCAGTGTGACGGCCTCGCCTCGCCTTTTCATCAATGGTTCGGACTGAGGTGTTAGCGGTCGGGCGGTGCTGCCAATCGGTGCGGCAATCACTACCAAGCAGGACATTTCAATCATGTTTTCGCGGTAACTAAACTTCGGAACATGACGTCATGAATGTCGGCACGCGGAGTTGAGGCTCTTGGAGATTCACGTTCTCGGCGGGCTGTCGGTGCGAGTCTCGTCGGGCGACGTCCACCTCGGAACACCGAAGCAACAGACGGTCCTGGCGATGCTGGTAACCGCACCCGAACATCTGGTGACGATTGACGAACTGGTCGATGAGGTGTGGGGTGCGCAGCCACCCCGATCCGCCGTACCGAACGTTCGCACCTATGCCGCCAACCTCCGCCGAACCCTCCAGGGACTCGACTCCGCCGGTGCGCTCATCGTCCGGAAGGGGGATGCGTACCGCTTGCACCTCGGGCGGTGCGAGCTGGATCTCATTCGGTTCACTGCCGAATGCGAGGAGGCCCAGGCCCTGATCGGCCGGCACGACCGGGAGTCCGCCGCGAACCTCCTGGCCCGGGCGGTCCGCCGATGGCGGAGCCGGATGCTCGCCGGAGTTCCCCTCGGACCGATTCTCTCCGCGCGCGTGGCTGCTGCGGAGGAGCAGCGGCTGCGCGCCACGGAACTTCTCGCGCAGCTGTGGATCGAGTTGCAGCGACACGAGCAGGCCGTGCCCGCGTTGCGCGAGGTCCTGGTGCGTGATCCGCTACGCGAATCGACCCACGCGCTGCTCGTCCGGGCGCTGCACCTTCGCGGTGATCGGGCGGCGGCGCTCGACGCGTACGAGGCCGCCCGGACCGTGCTCGAGGAGCAGCTGGGTGTCGTGCCCGGCGCGGAACTCCAGCGGGTGCGCGAACTTCTTCGCGACCCGCCCGCAGCTGGCCGACGGGTTCCACCGGCCATCGGTGTACCAGGCCCGGTGAACCCGGTCGGTGGGGTGAGCGGAGAGCGGGTGGACGCGTCGCCCAACTGGCTGCCGCGGCCCGTGCCGCAGTTCATCGGGCGCGGCGAGACGGTCAATCGGCTGCTGGCCGAGACCAGCCGAATCGAGAAGCAGATGTCCCCGGTGCATGTCATCGACGGTATGGCCGGCAGCGGGAAGACCACGACCGCCGTGCATGCGGCCCGGCTGCTCGCACCGCGCTACCCGGACGCCGCCCTCTTCATCGACCTGCGGGGACACGAAGGTTCGGGTGCGATCGACGCCACCGCCGCAATGGGGGTCCTCCTTCGGCAGCTCGGCGTGCCAGCCGGTCGAATACCGTCCGACCGGGACCTGCGTGTCGAGCTCTGGCGTCGTGAGCTCGCCGGCCGGCGCAGCATCGTGGTCCTCGACAACGCCGCCAGCGCCGACCAGGTCGCACCTCTCCTGCCGGTGACTCCCGGAACCCTGGTGATCGTCACGTCTCGTCGCCGACTCTTCGGCCTAGACGCCGGCCCCCCGCACTCACTGCCAGTACTGAGCACCGAGGAAGGACTGGCCCTCCTCGAAGCGACCGCCGGCGCGGCACGAATGGCGGGGCAGGCCGAGGCTGCGGCAACCGTCGTCCGCCAGTGTGGGCACCTCCCGCTGGCCATCCGGCTCGCGGGGTCCCGGCTCGCAAACCGTCCGGCGTGGCGGGTGTCGCACCTGGCGCAGCTTCTGCAGGACAGCGCCGGTCGACTCGGGCACCTGGCGGCGAAGGACCGGTCGGTCGCCGGGGCGTTCGCCACGTCGTACGAGCTTCTGGAGCCGTCCGCGAAACGTTTGTTCCGGCTACTCAGTCAGCATCCGGGCGGCGACCTGAGCCTGCCGATGGCAGCAGCGCTGGCCGGCCTGCCCGCCGACATCACGGAACTCGCGCTGGACGAACTGGTCGACCTCCACCTGGTGGAGGAGATCGCAGCCCGGCGGTACCGGATGCACGACCTCATCCGCCAGTATTCCCAGGAGCTGTCGCAACGCGACGACACGGGCCAGGAACGTGACCGCGCACTGTCGGATCTGCTCGATTTCGTGCTGCACACAACACTCCGTGCGGCATTGACCGTGGAGCCCAAGTTTCTCCGGCGTCAGGTTGCCCTGGACACACCGCGTAGGCCCGACCTCGTACAGGTGCCGGACGCCCCCACCACGGAATGGCTGGAGGCGGAGCGCAGCAACCTCGTGTCGCTCGTCGCGACGGCCCGCCGACGCGGCCTTTACGGGCAGACCTGGCGCCTGGCCCGGGTCCTGTGGCGGTTCCTCTACATCCGCGCCTATTTCGACGACATCATCACCACGCACGCCCACGGTCTGGCGGCCGCCCGGGTACTCGGCGACAAGCGGGCGACGGCGATGATGCACAACTACCTGGCCTCCGCCCATTTACGGATGTCCGAGTACGGGTCCTGTCTCGAGCACCTCGCCGCCGCGGTGGAGATCGCCGAGGAGCTCGGCGATCGCCCGAGCATCGACCGCTACCGAGCAAACATGGTCGCCGTGTACTGGATACGCGGGGACCTGGCCGAGGCCGTCGAGGTGGGCTACCGCGGCCTACGTACCCGCCGCTACCTCGAAAGCGACGAGGTCCCGAGCTTCCTGCCGAACATCGGCCTCGCGCTGACGGCTCTGGGCCGCTACGACGAGGCGCTGCGGATGCATCGCACCCACCTCTTTCACGCTCGACAGAACAGGAACTACTTCCACATCCTCAACGCCCTCGGCCACATCGGTTCGGTCAAGAGCAGGATGGGTCGGCATGTCGAGGGGATCCGGCTGATGTCCGCCGCGTTGGCCTTGCGCGACCGGACCGGCCACCGGTACGCGGAGCCAGAGGTGCGCAACGACATCGGAGTAGCGCTGCGACACCTGGGACATCTCGATGAGGCGGTCGAGCAGCACGAACTCGCCGCCAAGCTGGCTGTGGACTCCGGCGAACGGCACGTGGAGGCCGCGGTTCTCAACGACCTGGCGTTGACCCTGGCCCAGGCAGGGCGGACGGAGCGGCCCGTGGACCTGCACCGAGCGGCGCTCCGCATCGCGACCCGCATCGCGCACCCGTACGAGCAGGGGCGCGCGTTGGCGGGTCTCGCCGAGCAGGCCCTGGCGGAGGACGCGGCCGAGGCGCGCCGGTATTGGGAGCGGGCCTTGGCGATCTTCCGGCGGATGGGCGTGCCGGAGCGGTTCGAGGTCGAACGCCGTCTAGCCGAGCTCCCGAGCCGGCGCAACCCGCTGACCTGCTGATACAGGGCTTATCGATTTCTTATCGCGGGCACCGCTAGCCTCTGTCGGGTCGGCGACGGGGGAGGTTCTGACTGTTGCCAGAACCTGGATCGCCGGAGCGCCCGCCGTCGGGGTCATCCCCCAGCGACCTCGACGGCGGGTCGACCGGGCGACGCCCGGCCCCGGCCTTCGCCGTCGGCGACGGCCGGGCGTCCCTGCGGCAACGCACCGGACACACCGGCAGGTCTGGTCGTCCCCAGCCGATAGGCTCGCCGGCGTGACGGATTCCGGGCAGCTCACCCACGTCGACGCCGCCGGCGCGGCCCGCATGGTCGACGTCTCCGCCAAGCCGGTCACCGGGCGGCTCGCCGTCGCCGCCGGCCGGCTCCGCACCACGACCGAGGTCGTCGACCTGCTGCGCCGGGACGGGCTGCCGAAGGGCGACGCGCTCGCCGTCGGCCGGCTGGCCGGCATCATGGGCGCGAAGCGCACCCCCGACCTGATTCCGCTCTGCCACCCCATCGCCCTGCACGGCGTCACCGTCGACCTGACCCTCACCGAGGACACGGTCGAGATCACCGCGACGGCCCGCACGGCGGACCGTACCGGCGTCGAGATGGAGGCGCTCACCGCCGTCGCGGTCGCCGGCCTGGCCCTGGTGGACATGGTGAAGGCGGTCGACCCGGCGGCCTCCGTGGACGCCGTGCGCGTGCTCCGCAAGGAGGGCGGCAAGACCGGCGAGTGGGTCCGCCCGGAGGACCGGCCGTGATCCGGGCCCGGGTGGTCGTGGCCTCCAACCGCGCCTCCGCCGGGGTGTACGCGGACACCAGCGGCCCCCTGCTCGCCGCCGGCCTCCGCGAACTGGGCTGCCAGGTGGACGAGCCGGTCGTGGTGCCGGACGGCGATCCGGTCGGTGCGGCGCTGCGCGCCGCCGCCGCCGACGGGGTGGACGTCGTCGTGACCAGCGGCGGCACCGGCATCAACCCGTCGGACCGCACTCCCGAGGTGACCCGGGCCCTGCTCGACCACGAGATCCCGGGCATCGCGGAGGCGATCCGCGCGTACAGCCGGGACCGGGTGCCCACCGCGGTGCTGTCGCGGGGGGTGGCGGGCGTGCTGGGCCGCATGCTGGTGGTCAACCTGCCGGGCTCGACCGGCGGCGCCCGCGACGGGCTCGCCGTGCTCGGCCCGATCCTCGCCCACGCCGTCGACCAGATCCGCGGCGGCGACCACTGACCTGGCCACCGGCTCCCCGGCCGGCCGTGACCGCCGCATCGTCTCCCGGTGACCGCTGGGTGGGCGCTCGACCCACTGGACCGGCGGTGGCGGGCACGCCCCGATACGCTCGTCCGGTGAGCACGGATACCGCATCGGCCGCCGACCGGGTCGCCGCGCCCCCACCGGCGGGCTGGGAGGAGGCGCGCTCCCGGGTGTACGCCGTGGGCCTGGCCGCCGCGCTGCCCACGGTCAGCCGGCCGCTCGCCGAGATCGACGGGCACACCCTGGCCGAGCCGCTGACCACCCGCACGGCGCTGCCGGCGTTCCCCACCTCCAGCGTGGACGGCTGGGCGGTGCGCGGTGCCGGCCCTTGGCGGGTGGTCGGGCGGGTCCTGGCCGGCAGCACCCCGGCGCCGCTGGCCGAGGACGGGACGACCGTCGAGATCGCGACCGGGGCGATGGTCCCGGAGGGCACCACGGCCGTGCTGCGGGTCGAGGAGTCGAGCCGTACGCCGGACGGGCGGGTGGCCGGCACCCCGCGGCCGGCGCCGGAGTGGCGCGAGCCCGGCGAGGAGGCGTACGACGGGGAGGAGCTCCTCCCCGCCGGCACCCCCGCGGACCCGGCGGTGATCGGTCTGGCCGCCTCCTGCGGGCACGACACCCTGCGGGTCCGCCGGCAGCCCCGCGCGGCGCTGCTGGTCTTCGGTGACGAGCTGCTGACGGTGGGTCCGCCCGGGGCCGGCCGGGTCCGGGACGCGCTGGGGCCGTCGGTGCCGGCGTGGCTGCGCCGCTACGGCTGCGTCGTGCGCCCCTCCGACGTGGTGGGGCCGGTCGCGGACACACTGCCGGCACACGTGGGCGCGCTGCGGGGCGCGCTGGCCAACGCCGACCTGGTCTGCACCACGGGTGGCACGATGCACGGCCCGGTCGACCACCTGCACCCCGCGCTGGAGGCGCTGGGCGCCGACTACGTCGTCAACACCGTCGCGGTGCGTCCCGGTTTCCCGATGCTGGTGGCCCGGCTCGTCGGCGCCGACGGTCGGGTGCGGTTCGTCGCCGGGCTGCCCGGCAACCCGCAGTCCGCGATCGTCGCGCTGGTGTCGCTGGTCGCCCCGCTGCTCGCCGGCCTCGCCGGCCGTCCGATGCCGGCGCTGCCGTCCGCGACGCTCGCCGAGCCGATCCCGGGTCGGGGCGGCTACACCTACCTCGCGCTGGTGCGGCTGGACCGCACCGCCGGCACCGCCCACCCGGTCCGGCACGTCGGGTCGGCGATGTTGCGGGGGCTGGCCGGTGCCGACGGGTTCGCAGTGATCCGTCCGGGGACGTCCGGCAAGCCGGGAGACCGGGTACCCGTCGTGCCACTGCCGCTGCTGCCCGGGGAGCGTGCGTGGTGACCGCGCCCACCGCCGCGTTCGGCGAGGTGACCGAACGCCCGCTCGATCTCGCCGCGCACGAGGCGGCGGTCGCCGACCGCCGGGCCGGTGCGGTTGTGTCGTTCCAGGGCGTGGTCCGCGACCACGACCACGGGCGTGCCGTGACCAGCCTCGAGTACGAGGGTCACCCCAGTGCCGAGCGGGTGCTGCGGGAGGTCGCCGCCGAGGTCGCCGCCGACCCCGACGTGTACGCGGTGGCGGTGTCGCACCGGATCGGCCCGCTGGAGATCGGTGACGTGGCGCTGGTGGCGGCGGTCAGCACGGCACACCGGGCCGCCGCGTTCGCCGCCTGCGCCCGTCTCGTCGACGAGGTGAAGGCGCGCCTGCCGATCTGGAAGCGGCAGGTGTTCGCCGACGGCACCGAGGAGTGGGTGAACTGCCCCTGAGGCCGACCGGCCTGCTCGTCCCGGCACGGTGTGCCCGGACCGCGCCTCCCGTCCCGGGCGACCGGTGACGCGCGGTAGGCGCGGCCGTCAGCGGCGGTTGGTCACCGCGCCGGGGCGGCCGGCCCGATCGCCGTAGAAGGCCGGCTCCGCGCCGGGCCGCCACGGCAGCGCGGCCACCAGCACGATCAGCGCCAACGCCAGCGAGTTCTCCATCAGGGCGCCGAAGAGACCGTCCTGGTAGTGGGAGACCTCGGGGAGTTGGTGTTCGTACGGCCAGATCGGCGAGACCAGGAAGAGCAGGTAGAGGACCACGGCGGCGACTCCGTGCCGGAACCCGGTCAACGTCGGGTACCAGATCGGGGAGCGGAGGCCGTTCACCCCGGGTAGCCCGCCCAGCCCGGCCCGGGCGGCGAGACCCCGGCTCGCGTCGCGGCGGCGGAGCGCGGCGTCGGCCAGCACGATGACCGCCGGGATCACCCAGACCAGGTGGTGCGTCCAGGAGATCGGGCTGATCACGTTGGTGGTGAGCCCGACCAGCGTGAACGCCGTCAGCTCGTCGCCGTCCGCGCGCGCGTTGACCGCCCGGGACAGGCCGAGGGCCAGCATCAGGATCGCGAACGCGAACCAGAGCAGGCCCGGCGTCTCGATCGAGTCGTACAGCCGGGCGAGCAGGCCGGCCAGCGACTGGTTGGGCGTCATGTCGGCGGCGCCGACCCGCTCGGTCTGCCAGAGCACCCCGCCGAAGTAGGCCCGCGACTCCGGACCGACGACGGCGAACGAGCCCACCGTCACGGCCGCCACCGTGGCGACGGCCGTCGTCGCCGCGCGCCACTGGCGCGTGATCATCAGGTAGCCGATGAAGAGGGCCGGGGTCAGCTTCACCGCGGTGGCGAGGCCGATGCCGACGCCGGCCCAGGCGCCGCTGTAGACGAAGCGCAGCAGCAGGCCGTCCGTGGGGGCGACGTGCGTGCCCCGGCGGGCGCGCCAGCGCAGACCGATCAGGTCGGCCATGACCAGCGCGAAGAGGAGCAGGTTGACCTGGCCGTAGCCGAGGGTCTCACGGGCCGGTTCGAGGGCCACGGCGCACGGCGTGGCGATCGCCACCGTGTACCACAGCGGCCAGCCCAGCCGGTCGACGATCGGGCGCAGCAGCCCGGCCAGGACCACGGCCAGCGCGGCGATGCTCGCCGCGGCGTTGACCAGACCGGCCAGTTCCACCGGAAGGTGTGCCATCGGAAGCATGACGAGCCCCGCGAACGGCGGGTACGTGAACCCGAGGGTCGTGCCGGGCGAGATGAACCCGTACAGCTCGTGGCCGCTCGCCCACCACACCACCGCGCCGTGGTAGATCTTCATGTCGAAGAAGTTGTACGGCCGCCCGAACGCGCCGATGGCAAGCCATGCGGCGTAGGCGACGGCGGCCACGATGCCGGTCCGTACGACTGTCCTGCGATCGATCCCACGCGTAACGCGACGGACTGGGGCGAGGCGGTCCACACGTCCACCGACGGTCGTCGGCATGGCGTGGCCACCCCCGTACCAAGGTCGTCCTAACCGTCCAGGTCCGGTACGGAGCCTAGAACGACCCCTCACGTCAGTGCCTCCCGCGTTATCCGACCGTGTCCGATCCCACACAAGTTTTTGACATTTCCACCGCGTTAACGCCTAGCGGGTGGTTCGCCAGACTTCTGGCGTTGACCGGGGGTGGAGGTCGACGGAGGGGAGGATCGACGCAGGTCAGCCGGGGAGGCGTCGAGCCGTCGCTGCTGATCGTACGGCGATTCGGGCCTCTCGGCGGGCGGTACGGACAGCTCGCTGCACCGAACGTCGCGAGTGGCCGATCCGGTGGCCGGTGCGCCACCGCAGACTGGGCTTCCCTTCGGTGTCGGCGGCGGCGAGCAGGAGGCCGCCGAAGAGGCCGAGGTTCTTGAGGAAGTGGATCTGGTTGTTGACCTTCGCCGCCGGGTCGTCGTTGTTCCAGAAGGGATGACCGGCGATCGTGACCGGGACGAGGGTACCCGCCAGTACGAGCGCCGCCGGTCGGGTGAACTTCCCCGTGGCGAGCATCAGGCCGGCGCCGAGCTGCACCACCGCGTTGGCCCGGACCAGCGTCTCGGTGTCGGTGGGAATGCGGGGGTGGGCCCGCTCCAGCAGCGGGGTCACCCGTTCGGTCACCGGCTGGGCGGCGGCGACGAGCCGGCCCGGGTTGGCGAAGTTGCGGGCCCCACTGACCACGAAGATGCCGCTCAGCATGGCACGGGCGAGGGAGCGTACGGGTTTCATGGGTCAGTCATACCCCGTCACGCCCACCCCTACCCCGGCAACGGCCGATCCGGATCGGTCGACATTGACGTGTCCGCCACGCCGATTCCAGCGACCGTCGCGGATGGACCCCTGGCGACGGGTAACCTCCCCCGCGTGACGACACTGCGGCTCCGCCCGGAGGATCCGGCCGACACCGGCGCGGTCCGTCGCGTGCTGGCCGCCGCCTTCGCCCGTCCGGACGTGAGCACGCCGCCCGAGGTGGGTCTCGTCGACGAGCTGCGTGCCAGCGACGCCTGGCAGCCGGAGCTGGCCATGGTCGCCGAGTACGGGGGCGAGATCGTCGGCTACGCCCTGCTCACCCGGGTCCGGGTGCGCTCCGATCAGGGCGACGCGCCGGCGCTGGCCCTCGGCCCGGTGGCGGTCGCCCCGCACCGGCAGCGGATCGGGCTGGGCACGGCGGTGGTGCAGGCCGCCCTCGACGCGGCCACCGAGCTGGGCGAGCGCCTGGTGGTGGTGCTCGGCGACCCCGCGTACTACCGGCGGTTCGGCTTCGACCGTGCCGACCAGATGGGCCTCACCAGCCCCTGGTCCGGCCTCGGCGAGCCGTGGCAGGCGCTGGAGCTGCCGCCCGCCGCCAGCGGGGAGGGCCCGCCACCGCGTGGCGAGGTGCTCTTCCCGCCCCCGTGGGCCAAGGTCTGAACGATCCCGCCCGCTGCCGGCGGGGACCCGCCCCGGCACGGCCCGCCTGCCGCGCTCACGCCGGTTGGGTACGCAGGTAGCGGCCGAAGTGAGGGACGGTGAAGGCGACCGTGCCGCGCTCGCCGGAGTAGATCAGGCCCTTCTTGATCAGGGCGTCCCGAGCCGGGGAGAGACTCGCGGGCTTGCGGCCCAGGGCCCGGGCGATCTCGGCCGTCGGCACGGCGGCGTCCATGTCGTCCCGACCGCCGCCGTCGGTCTCGCCCTCGACCAGGGACAGTGTCGCCATGGCGCGCATGTACTCGCGTTCGGCGAGGGTGGCCCGCTCGAACCGGGAGCCGAAGAAGCCGACCGCCAGCTCCGCTTCCGCCTCGGGGGCCGCCACCCGCACGTCGGCGGCGGTGATCGGCGAGCGGGGCGCGTGGTCCCAGGTCGCCTTCCCGTACGCCTGGACGAAGTACGGGTAGCCGCCGGACTTCTCGTAGAGCAGGTCGAGTGCCTTCTGCTCGTACTCGACCTCCTCGCGCTCGGCTGGCGCGCACAGTGCCTGATCGGCGGCGATCCGGTCCAGCCGGTCGATGCGCTGGTAGCGGAAGAGCCGCTCCGAGTACGACTTGGCGGCGCTGAGCACGGCCGGCAGGTGCGGCAGGCCCGCGCCGACCACGATCAGCGGTGAGCCGAGCTGGGACAGCTCGTGGCACGCGGCGCAGAGCGCGGACACGTCCTCCGGGCCGAGGTCCTGCATCTCGTCGATGAAGATCGCGATGCCGGTGCCGACGTCCTCGGCGATCGCGGCGGCGTCGGAGAGCAGCTCGACCAGGTCGATCTCGATGTCGCCGGAGTCGGCCCGGCCGGTGGCGGCGGGCACGTCGATGCCGGGCTGCCAGCGGTCGCGTAGCTTCGGGCCCGCGCCACCGCGCCCGGTCGGGGCCGAGCGCTGCGCGAATGCCTTGAGGACGCCGAGGAACGCGTCGATCCGGTCCGGGGCGCGGTGCCGGGGTGCCAGCTCCCGGACCGCCATGTGCAGCGCGGCGGCGATCGGGCGGCGCAACGACTGGTCGGGCCGCGCCTCGATCTTGCCGCTGCCCCAGAGCCCGTTGATCGCCTGCGAGCGCAGTGTGTTGAGCAGTACCGTCTTGCCCACTCCGCGCAGCCCGGTGAGCATCAGGCTGCGTTCGGGTCGGCCACGGGCGATGCGTTCCAGCACGATGTCGAAGACGTCCAGCTCGCGCCCCCGCCCAGCCAGCTCGGGCGGGCGCTGGCCGGCGCCCGGGGCGTACGGGTTGCGGACCGGATCCACGCATCGGAGAGTATCGGGCCGTCTAGCGGCGAGGCTAGACATCCGTAGATGGGACTACCGGCGTGTCGGCGGTCAGTGCCGTCGCTGCGGGTCTCGACACAAAACTAGGGCTGTCTAGCGTCCACGCTAGACAGCCCTAGTTTCAGCGATCAGCGCTGCTTCAGGCAGAGCACGTAGTCGAGCAGGTTCACCGAGTTGTCGTGGACGTAGTTGGCGGTGGCCTGCGGCGCCAGGATCTCGCAGCGGTCCCCGTCGGTCGTGGCGGGGATGCGCAGCAGCACCTCGTACGTGTTCGGGCCGCACGGCACCTTGCGCAGCTCGGCGTCGTCGTCGGTGCCGTCGTTGACCACGCAGTCGCCCTTGGCGAAGTCGTCGCCCTCGTCGTCGGTGGGCGTCGGCGCGCTGGTCGGCAGCGGATCCCGCGTCGGGTCGACCGGAGCGGTCGGCGCGGGGGGCGCGACAGAGGTCTCGTTGTCGGCCACCTGCCAGACCGCCCAGCCGGCGAGGCCGAGACAGGGGCAGAGCAGGAGCAGCACGACCAGCCCGATGATCAGCGCGATCCGACCGCCGCGCTGCTTCGCGGGTGCCGGGGGCATCGGATACCCACCGGGCGCGCCCCACGGCCCGCCCGCGGCGGGCACGGTGCCCGGCGGGACCGGGCCGGTCGGGGAACCGGCGGAGGGGAACGCACCGGGCGTCGGACCGGCCGGCGGGTACGGCCCGGGCGGCGGGAACCCGGAGGCCGTCGGCGGCGGGTAGCCCGAGCCGGAGGTTGGCGGCGGCGGGTAGCCCGAGCCGGACGCGGGCGGCGGCGGGTAGCCGGCACCGGACGGCGGCGGCGGGAATCCCGAGCCGGACGTCGGCGGCTGGTGGACCGTCGGGTCGTCGCCGGTCTGCCGGACGGTGGGCTCGTCGCCGGCTGGCGGCCTGGCCCATTGCGCAACGGTCGGGTCGGCGTCGGACGGGGGTGCGTCCCACCCGGGAACGGTCGGTGGTTCCGGCGTGCCGGCGGGCTGCGGCGCCCCCTCCGGCGGGCCGGGCTGGCGCTGGGTCTCGTCGTCCGGCGGGCCGGCTGATCCGTACGTGGTCATCACTACCCCAGGGGTGCGGTGGCTCAGCGCTGCTTCAGGCAGAGCACGAAGTCGAGGGTGTCCAGTTCGCTGTCGAAGAAGTACCAGTTGGTGTAGTTGTCGACCTTCGCGCACTTCGCCGCGGCGTCCTTCTCACCGGTGGTGGGGCCGTCGACGCGGTGCAGCACCTCGTACGTCTTCGCGGCGCACTCGCTGATCAGCAGCTTGGGCTTCCCGCCGGCCGGTCCGTCGTTGCGGACGCACTGACCGACCTTCACGAAACGCGGGTCGGCCGAGGACTCGGGGGCCGCGACGCTCGGCGCCGGGCTCGCCTGGTCGCTCGGCCCGGCCGATCCGGGGGCGGCCGCAGCCGTCGGAGACGCCGCCGGTGGCGTGGGCTCGCCCTGGCCGAGCAGGTAGAGGACGGTCGCCCCGCCGCCGAGCACCAGCAGCAGGACGGCGGCGAGCACCGCGATCAGCGGGCCCCTGCGGCGGGACGGCCGGGAGGGGGGTGCCGGATCACCGCCGTGGCCGCCGGGGTCGCCCGAGTGCACGGGCCGCCCGTCCGCGGGCGCGGACCAGGGCGAGTACGCCGGCCGGTACGGCTCGGTGCCGTACCCCTGCGGTGAGCCGTACCCGGCGTGCGGTGGGTCGTCGGGGCGCGGCGGGCGGTCGTACCCCGGGGGGTAGCTGCCGGGGTTCGGGCCCGGCGGGTACGCGTCCCGCCACCCGCGCTCCGGCGGCCCGTACGCGTCCCCGGCGCGTCGGCCCCGCCACGGCTCCCCGGCGGTGCCGTCCGGTGGTCCGTAGTTCGCCATGCGCCCCTCCTGCACGAGTGGTGAGGCCGGCCACCTCTCTGGGACGCCGACATCCCCGCCACCGTAGCGTGGCGGTGCGATGAGCTCACCTCCGCCAAGTGCGACACCGACCACCGGCCCGGCCGCCGTCTCCGGCGGGCCCGGCACCGCCCCCGCCCTCGTCTGGACGGCACTGCTGCTGGTGTACGTCCTCTGGGGCTCGACCTACCTGGGCATCCGGATCGCCGTGGAGTCGCTGCCACCCCTGGCCTCGGCGGCGCTCCGGTTCGCGGCCGCCGGCCTGGTCCTCGCGGTCGTGCTGCGGCTGCGCCGCGGCCCCGGCGCCCTGCGGGTCGACCGGCGTCAGCTCCGCTCCGCCGCGCTGGTCGGCGTGCTCCTGCTGGCCGGCGGCAACGGGCTCGTGGTGCTCGCCGAGTCCGGGCCGCCGGGCGTGGCGGTGCCGTCCGGGATCGCCGCGCTGCTCGTGGCCACCGTGCCGCTGCTGGTGGTGCTGCTGCGCTCCGCCACCGGCGACCGGCCGGGACTCGCCACGCTCGGTGGGGTGACGCTGGGCTTCGCCGGCCTCGTCCTGCTGGTGCTGCCGACCGGCGGAGTGGGGGCGGTGCCGCTGGTCGGCGCGTTGACCGTGGTCGCGGGGGCGACGAGCTGGTCCGTCGGCTCGTTCCTGTCCGGCCGGCTGCCGATGCCGGCCGACCCGTTCGTCGCCACGGTGTACGAGATGTTCGCCGGGGCGGCGGTGCTCGCACTTCTCGCGGTGGGGCGCGGAGAGCTGCGCGGCTTCGATGCGGGCGCGGTCACCGCCCGGTCGTGGTGGGCGCTGGCGTACCTGATGGTGTTCGGCTCGCTGGTGGCCTTCACCGCGTACGTGTGGCTGCTTCACCACGCCCCGATCTCGCTGGTCAGCACGTACGCGTACGTCAACCCGGTGGTCGCGGTGGCGCTCGGCGCGCTGCTCGTGGCGGAACCGGTCACGCCGCAGGTACTGCTGGGCGGCGCCGTGATCGTCGCGGGCGTCGCGTTGGTGGTCACGACGGAACGCCCGGCCCGCCGCTGAGCGATCGGTGTTAGGAAGGGACCCTTGTACAACGCCAGGCGTTAACAAGGGGCCCTTCCTTTCAGATCAGGCGGAGCTGGCGGTCCTTGGGGCGGCGGGGTTCCGTTTCGCCGAGGCGTTCGAACAGGCCGGGGTCGATGGTGTCCAGGAACGGGGACGGGCGACAGTCGCGCTCGGTGCCCTGCCGGGTCCGGCGGGCGGCGTGGCTGACGTAGAGGCGGTCCTGCGCCCGGGTCAGGCCGACGAAGAAGAGCCGCCGCTCCTCGGCCACCGCGTCGTCGTCCGGCTCCGATCCGGGCCAGCGCAGCGGCAGCAGCCCGTCCTCGGCGCCGACCAGGAAGACCACCGGGAACTCCAGCCCCTTGGCGGCGTGCAGGGTGAGCAGCGTGACCGCCTCGGCGCGCGGGTCGAGGGCGTCCACCTCCGCGCCGGTGGCGAGCTGGGACAGGAACAGCTCCAGGTCGTCGCCGCAGCGCCGGGCCAGCGGGGTGAGCAGGTCGACCGCCACCCGCACGTCGTCCGGCCGGACCGTACCCGACCCGTCGAGGGTGGGCGTGGCGAAGCGCTCGGCGACCAGCTGGCCGGCGAGGCGCACCCGGGCCGGCAGGCCACCGCCGAGGCCGTTGGCGTGCCGCAGCTCGCGGGCGATGGCGGCCACCCCGGGCCGGTCGCGCAGCCGGTCGTGCGAGCGCTTCTGCACCGGGATGTTCGCCCGGGTCAGCGCGTCCACGATCGGCGCCGCCTGCGAGTCGGTGCGGTAGAGCACGGCGATGTCGGAGAACGACAGCGTGGTCGTCCGCCCGTCGATCCGTCCCGAGTCGAGCGAGCGGTGCGAGAGACCGCCGACCAGCTCGTCGACCGTACGGACGACGAAGTCGGCCTCGTCGGCGACGGATGTGGCGGCGTACCGGCCGACCAGCGGGGCCTCCGGGTCGAGCCGCGCCGGGTCCAGCCGGCGGCCGCGGACCAGCGACGACGGTGCGATCGCCTGCACCGCGGCGGCCAGGATCGGGGCCGACGAGCGGTAGTTGCGGTTGAGCCGCACCAGCCGGGCGTCGGTGAAGTCCTGCGAGAAGCGCAGGAAGTACCCGACGTCGGCGCCCCGGAAGGAGTAGATCGCCTGGTCCGGGTCGCCGATCGCGCAGAGGTTGCCGTCGGCGGGGCTGAGCAGCCGCAGCAGCTCGTACTGCACCTCGTCGACGTCCTGGTACTCGTCGACGAAGATCCACCGCCACCGGTCCCGGTACGCCTGCACCAGCTTCCGGTCGGCCCGCAGCAGCGCCAGCGGGAGCGTGAGCAGCTCGTCCAGGTCGACCAGGTCCTGCTTGCGCAGCAGTGCGAGGTAGCTGTCCCGGTCGTCGCCGGCCTCCACCCGGGCCGCCGCCCGGTCCGCGTCGTCGGCGATCCGGAAGTCCGCCGGCAGCCCGGCGGCCCCGGCGTTCTCCCGCAGGATCTGGAGGCCCACCGAGTGGAACGTGCCGACGGTGACGTCCTCGGCAACCGGCCCGAGCAGCCCGTCCAGGCGGTGCCGCAGCTCCTCGGCGGCCCGCCGGGTGAACGTGATCGCCAGGCAGTGCTCCGGGAAGACGTTCAGCTCCGCGCACAGGTACGCGATCCGGTGGGTCAGGGTGCGGGTCTTGCCGGTGCCCGGGCCGGCGACGATCAGCAGCGGCCCGCCCGGCGCGGAGGCGGCGACCCGCTGCATCGCGTCCAGCCGGTCGAGCAGGCCCGTACCGACCTCCTCCATCCCGGACAGCATCGGCTCGAACGGCTCGTGCGGTGAGGGCGGCGGCGCGATCGGAGGCGGGGGCGGCGCCGCCCGCTTCGGCTCCGGCTTCGCCGCCGGGCGCTTGGCCTTCGGCTTCGGCGCCGGCTCCACCGGCCGGCGCTGCGCCGGCACGGGTACGTCGAACAGCGTCTCCTGGGTGGCCGGCCCACCGCCGCCGCCCAGCTCGGCCGGGTCGAAGAGGGTGATGACGCCGTACTCGCCGTCGTAGCCCGGCACCCGGCGGACCTCGCCGCGGCGCAGCCGGCCGATCCCCTCGGCGAGCAGGTCGCCGCCGACCCGGCCGATCTCGTCCAGCGGCGTACGGGTGAGGATCTCCAGCTCCGGGCCGAGCGCGGCGACCAGCTCGTTGAGCTTGCCCTCGACCCTCTTCGACCGGGGGCCCACCTTGTTGATCTCGCCGAGGATCTCGGCCAGCGGCACCAGGTGGGTGACGTCGCGGGCGTGGGCCGGCCGGTGCCCCTCGGGCCGGTCGGCCAGCTCCTCGACCCGGCTGAGGACGCCGACGGTCAGCGGCTTGCCGCACTCCGGGCAGCGCCCGCCGGCCGCCCGGGTCCGCTCCGGCGCCCAGTTGACGCCGCAGAGCCGGTGACCGTCCGCGTGGTACTTCCCCTCTTCCGGGAAGAACTCGATCGTCCCGGCCAGCCCGTCGCCGGTCCGCAGCGCCTCGCGGATGGCGAAGTAGTCCCGGTCGGAGGTGAACACCGTGGCCTCCCGGGCCAGCGCCGGCGGGGAGTGCGCGTCGGAGTTCGACACCAGCTGGTAGCGGTCGAGGCTGCCGACCCGCCAGTTCATCCCCGGGTCGGAGGAGAGACCGGTTTCCACCGCGAAGATGTGCTCGGCCAGGTCGGCGTAGCAGTCGGCGATGGCGTCGAAGCCGGACTTGGAGCCGAGCGCGGAGAACCACGGCGTCCAGATGTGCGCCGGCACCAGGTACCCGTCCGGGCTCGCCTCCAGGGTGATCTCCAGCAGGTCTCGGGAGTCGAGACCGAGGATCGGACGGCCGTCCGACCCGAGGTTCCCGATCCGTCCGAGCGCGGTGTTGAAGCGGGCCACCGCGTCCAGGTCGGGCAGGTAGATCAGGTGGTGCACCTTGCGCGTCCGGTCGTCGCGCTTGTAGATCGTGGAGATCTCCACGCTGAGCATGAACCGGACCGGGTCGGTCTCCGCCTCGCTGGCGAGCCGCGGCGGCAGCCGGCGCGCGATGTCCCGCTCGGCCTCCGGGCTCAGCCGGTGCAGGCCCGGCTCGGCCGGGTGCAGGGTCTCGCGGAGGTGGTCGTACCAGGCGGGGTGCGTGAAGTCACCGGTGCCGAGCACGGCGACGCCCTTGCGCCGGGCCCACCAGCCGAGGTTCGGCAGGGTGAGGTCACGGCTGCACGCGCGCGAGTACTTCGAGTGGATGTGCAGGTCCGCGACGAAGGGCGGGAGGCCACCGGGGGGTGCGGCGCTGATCGGAGGCACGCCGCATCCTGCCACGCCGCCCACACCGTACGCCCGCCGCCACGCTCGGGGGTGAGCTGCGCTATGCCGAGCGCAGCTCGACGAGGGTGATCTGCGGTTCGGCGCCGACGCGGACCGGGGGACCCCAGAACCCGGCGCCGTTGGTGACGTAGACCTTCGTGCCGTCGACCTCGCCGAGGCCGGAGACCACCGGCTGCTGGAGCTTGACGAGGTAGTTGAAGGGCACGATCTGGCCGCCGTGCGTGTGGCCGGACAGTTGCAGGTCGACGCCGTACTTCGCGGCCTCGAACGCCGCCACCGGCTGGTGCGCGAGGAGCACCACCGGCCGGCTCGGGTCGCGGTCGCCGAGCGCGGCGGCGTAGTCCGGCGGCCCGGCGAGCCCGGTGCCCTCGGCCTCGGCGTCGTTGACCCCGGCCAGGTCGAGCGCGCCGCCCCGGGCCGCGATCTCCACCCGGCGGTTCTGCAGGACCCGCAGGCCGAGGCGGTCCACCTCCCGCACCCACTCCTCGACTCCGGAGTAGTACTCGTGGTTGCCGGTGACGAAGTAGCTGCCGTACCGGGAGCGCAGGCCGCGCAGCGGCGCCGCCGCCTCACCCAGCTCGGCGACCGTGCCGTCGACCAGGTCGCCGACTACCGCGACGATGTCGGCGTCCAGCCGGTTGATGGCGGCGACGATCCGCTCGGTGTGCGCACGCCCGCGCAGCGGGCCGAGGTGGATGTCGGAGACCGTGGCGATGCGCAGGCCGTCCATGCTCCGGGGGAGCTTCGCCAGGGGGATCCGCACCCGGTCCAGCTGCGGCGGGCCGAGGGCGGTGCGGACGCCGTACCCGGTCAGACCGGTGGCGGTGAGCCCGGCGAAGATGGCCGCCCCACGCGCGAGCAGCAGCCGTCGGGTGGGATCGTGGTCCGGCTGCCCGACCGCTGCGGCGGCCGGCGGTTCGGCCGGGCCGGCGGCCCCCACCAGGGCGGGCTCGGGGGCGGCGGCCGTGGGTTCCGCGGTCGCGACCCGGCGGCGCAGCACCAGCCGGGCCACCAGCATCGGGATCTCCAGCGCCGCCAGCAGGACCAGCAGGTAGAACATGACCGCGAGCCAGACGTAACCGGGCCAGGCGAGCCAGTACGCGCCGGCGCGGGTGCCCACCATGGTGGCGGGTACGAGCAGCGCGAGCACCAGCACCGTGATCGAGCCGATCCGCCGCCAGCGACCCGCCGTGGTGGTGTCGCGCACCAGCCGCTTCCACAGGTAGAGGTGGATCAGACCGGTGATCAGCGCCAGGGTGGCGACGAACCCGAGAACCGCCAACAAGGTTGAGCCTCCCTCAGCCGCCCGCGAAGGGCGGTAGGACGTCGATCGTGGCCCCCGCCGGCAGCGGTGCCCGACGATCATGACAGGTCACGCCGTCGACCAGGAAACTCGCCGCGCGCAGCACGGTGGCGAGCCGTTCGCCGTGCCGGTCCGCGAGCTCGCTGAGGAGATCATCGAGCGAGCCACCGGCGGAGGCGGTCTCCTCGGCCCGGCCGGCGGCGGCCCGCGCCCCGGCGAAGAAACGGACGGTGAGCGTGCTGGCGGCAGCCCGGTCGGGCGCGTCGTGTGCGGGACGGGGGTCGGGCACGTCAACCTCCGATCGCCGACATCGGCCGGGTCGGTTGCAGGAAGGTCGGGTCGTCGATGCCGTGACCGGCCCGCTTCCCCCACATGGCGGCGCGCCAGCGCCGGGCCAGCTCGTCGTCGTCCGCGCCGGCGCGCAGCGCCCCGCGCAGGTCGGACTCCTCGGTGGCGAAGAGGCAGTTGCGGACCTGCCCGTCGGCGGTGAGGCGGGTGCGGTCGCAGTCGCCGCAGAAGGGCCGGGTGACGCTGGCGATCACCCCGACGCGCGCCGGGCCGCCGTCGACCAGCCAGGTCTCGGCCGGCGCCGCGCCGCGCGCGGCCGGGTCAGCGCTCAGGGCGTACGCGGACCGCAGCCCGGCCAGGATCTCGTCGGCGGTGACCATGCTCGCCCGGTCCCAGCCGTGCTGGGCGTCGAGTGGCATCTGCTCGATGAACCGCAGCTCGTAGCCGTGGTCGAGGGCGAACCGGAGCAGCGCCGGAGCCTCGTCGTCGTTGACACCCCGCATCAGCACCGCGTTGACCTTGACCGGGGTGAGCCCGGCCGCCGCCGCGCCGGCCAGCCCGGCCAGCACCGCGTCGAGCCGGTCCCGTCGGGTCAGCCGGGTGAAGCGTTCCCGGTCCAGCGTGTCCAGCGAGACATTCACCCGGTCCAGGCCGGCGGCGCGCAGGGTCGGCGCCAGCCGGTCGAGCCCGATCCCGTTGGTGGTGAGCGAGATGCGCGGGCGGGGGGCCATCGCCGCCACCGCCGTGACGATGCCCACCAGCCCCGGGCGGATCAGCGGCTCGCCGCCGGTGAACCGCACCTCGGTCACCCCGAGGCGGGTCACCGCGACCCGGATCAGCCGGATCACCTCGTCGTCGTCGAGCAACTGCGGCCCGGCGAGCCAGGGCAGCCCCTCGGCCGGCATGCAGTACGTGCAGCGCAGGTTGCACTTGTCGGTCAGGGAGACCCGCAGGTCCCGGGCGACGCGGCCGTACCGGTCGACGAGGACGCCGACGGTCGGCGGGGCGACGCTCACCCGTCGACGGTAGCGCGGTCGGACCCGTTCAGGGCGGACCGGGCGGTGTGGGCGACCGCATCCCGGTACGCCGAGCCGAACAGCGCTGCGTGCACCAGCATCAGATGGAGCTGGTGCACCGGGACGCGCTCCCGCCAGCCGTCGGCCAGCGGCCACGCCTCCTGGTAGGCGGCGAGGATCCGGTCCAGGTGGGGTGCGCCGCCGAAGAGCGCCAGCTGGGCGAGGTCGGTCTCCCGGTGGCCGCCGTGCGCCGCGGGATCGACCAGCCACGCCCGGTCGTCCGCGCCCCAGAGCACGTTGCCCGGCCACAGGTCGCCGTGCACGCGGGCCGGCGGCTCGTCCCCGCCCAGCTGTGCGATCCGGGCCGCGACCTGCTCCACCAGGGCCTGCTCCGCCGGGCCGAGCGCGCCGTTGTCGATCGACATCCGCAGGTACGGCACCAGCCGGCGCTCGGCGAACCAGCGCGACCAGGGGCCCGCGTCGGGGCTGTTGTCCGCCGGCAGCGCACCGATGAAGCCCGGCCACCCGGCGCCGAAGGCGGGCGCGCCGGCCCGGTGCAGCTCGGCCAGCTCCCGGCCGAACCGCTCCGCCGCCTCCGGGGTCGGCTCGCCCGGGTCGACCCACTCCAGTGCCAACAGGTCGGGCAGCGCCACGATCACCTCGGGTACGGCGACCGTGCCTGTCTCCCGCAGCCAGCGCAGCCCGGCCGCCTCGGTGGCGAAGAAGTGGTCCGGCCGGGGCCGGGCGGCGTGCTCCGGCCAGGTCTTGGCGAACACCGAGTGCCCGTCGTCGAGGGTGAGGCGGGAGGCGGCACAGCTGTCGCCCCCGGAGACCGGTGTCTCCCGGATCCTCTGGTGGGTCAAAAAGGTCGGCAGGTGCTCCGGGTGCGCCCGCAGGTACGCCAGATCCATGCCTCGGAACGGTAGCGGGTGGGCGGTGCCGCTCCCGCGCCGATCGGCGGGGCTTCCTGGGGATCTTGGAAGATTTCGGCCCCTCCGGGGGCCGTTTCCTTCCAAGGTCTTTCCTTGTGGTGCTTGCGCGGTTGGTGCGGATGCGGCCTGAGCTGTGGCATTACCGTGCGTAGCTGTGGATGACCCGCGTGTCGTCCACAGGGGCGGACGAGGGGTGGTCGGGCGGCGCAGGCTGCCGTGCATGAACTCGACCGATGTCCCTCGGCTGTCCCTCCGGTCCCCCGGCGACCTGATCGCCGCCGTGCCCTACCTGCTCGGGTTCCATCCGGCCGACAGCGTGGTCGTGGTGGCCATGCACGGCAAGCGGGTCACCTTCGCCGCCCGGTCGGACCTGCCGGCACCCGCCGGTCCGGCCGGGGGCCGGACCGAGCCGTCCAGGCCGGCTGGTGAGCCGGTCCGACACGTGGCCGAGCCGTCCCGGTCGGTGGATGGGGCGGTCGGGCACGTGACCGGGCCGTCCCGGTCGGCGGATGAGGCGGCCCGGCATCTGGCCGCGGTGGTGGCCCGGCAGGTCGCCGACCGCGCCACGGTCCTCGGCTACGGCTCGGCGTCCCGGGTCACCCCCGCCGTCGACGCGGTCCGCGCGGCGCTCGCCGATGCCGGAATCCCCGTCCTCGACGCGCTGCGGGTCACCGACGGCCGGTACTGGTCGTACCTCTGCGACGAGCCGGAGTGCTGCCCGCCCGACGGCACCCCCTACGACACCGGGTCGAGCGAGGTCACCGCCGCCGCCGTCTTCGCCGGTCAGGTCGCGCTGCCCGACCGCGCCGCCCTCGCAGCGCAGGTGGCACCCGTCGACGGTCCGGAGCGTGTCGCCCTGCGGCAAGCCACCGAACGGGCCGGGCGGCGGCTCGCCGACCTGCTCGACTCGGCACCCGGAGCCGACGTGCTCGGCGGCCGTACGGTGCGCGCGGCCGGGCGGGCGGCGATCCGTGTCGCCGGTCGAAGGCACCGCAACGGTGAGCGGCTGGACGACGACGAGGTGGCCTGGCTGAGCGTGCTCCTGACCGACGTGGCCGTCCGCGACCACGCCTGGGAACGCACCGACGGGCGGGACGCCGACATCGCGCTCTGGACCGACGTGCTGCGCCGGGCGGAGCCGGAGTTCATCGCCGCGCCCGGCTCGCTGCTCACCTTCGCCGCTTGGCGGGCGGGACACGGGTCGTTGGCGGCGGTGGCACTGGAACGCGTGCTCACCCTGCACCCCGGGTACTCGCTCGCCCTGCTCCTGGACGACCTGCTCCGGCGCGGCGTGCCGCCGGCACACCTGGACGGCTGGCCGGCGGTACGGCTGCCCGGCGTGGTGCGCCGTCGGAAGCGGGGTCGACGTGGCCCCCGCTAACTTCCGCTACCTGCGCGGGCGGCGACTCCGGTCACGAAGGCGTGCCAGGCGGTCGGCGTGAAGTTGAGGGTGTCGCCGTCACGGTCCTTGCTGTCGCGGACGAGGACGACCCCGGGCAGGTTGGCGGCGACCTCGACACAGTCGCCGCCGTTGTTGCCGCTCCTGGTGCTCTTGCGCCACCGGGCGCCGGTCACGTCCATGCTTCCGCCGCTTCCTTGAGCAGTCCCCGCGATCGTCCCCTGGGAAGTGCCTGTCCCCGGATGATTTCCCAACGTCGATCCAGCGTAGCAATTTCCGAGGGCTGCTCGATGATCTGTGCCTGGGCCTGGCTGTCGACGTGGGCGACCCGCCCGCCCTTGGCCAGTTCGGCGATCGTGAAAGGTCCGCCGAGTCCCGGGTACATGCCGACGTCGGCCGGAACGACGTGGACGTGGACCGACGGAAGGCCGGCGCACTCGGCGAGGTAGGCACACTGCTCGCGCATCAGGTCACGGTCGCCGTAGGCCGACCGGCGGAGCACGGCTTCGTCGATCACCGCGATCAGCAGAGGCGGCCGAGTGCGGCGCAGGATCGCTTGACGCGACAGTCGGGCGGCGACCAGGGCGTCCAGCTCTTCGGCCGCTAGTGGCTCGTCGGCCAGGGTCGCGCGTGCGTACGCCTCCGTCTGCAACAGGCCGGGCACCCAGGACAGCTGGTAGGCCCGAAGCGCTACGGACTCACGCTCGATGTCGGCCCACGGCCGGAACCACACCGGTTCGCGGCGTTTGAGGACGTCCGGCCAGAGGTCCCCTACGTCACGGCCGAGCAGGGCGGCGACACGGGACCGGTGGCGGGGTTGCGGGATGCGTCCCGGGTTCACCCACCGTTGTGCGGTCTTCGGGTCGACGCCGACCTGGCCTGCGAGGGACTCCGCCGTCTCGCCCGCCTCGGCCATCGCCGCGATGAGGACGTGGTTCATGCCGCCTCCACCGAGGACGTCCAGGATTTCCGGTAACCATATCGCAACGCTGTGTAGCCGTCCGGCCGCGATCGACAGGATGGGGCCACGTCGATCGTCCACCTGGGAGGTTTCCGTGAGTCTCGTGGTCGGCAGCACGATCCGGGTGCCGGAGGACTCGTACCGGTTCGGCACCGGACCGCTGGTCCTGCACATCTCCGAGGTGCTCGGCCGTACCGTGATCGAGGGGCACGAGTGGGCCGAGCTGCGCGGGCGGGAGGTCCGCGAGGACGGCTCTGTCGCGGTCCGCGAGCGCTACGCCTCCGTGCGTGTGGACCGGGTCCGAGTGGTCCCGCGGTGAGCCGCGTCCGGGCGCACCTGCCGACGCGGCCGACGTGGCGCTGTGCGGCCTGCGGCATCGCCTGGCCCTGTTCCCCGGCCAAGCTCCGCCTGCTCGGGGAGTACCGGACCGACCGTCCGGCCCTGCTGATCTACCTGGCCACCCTCCAGGCGGAGGCGGGGGACGACCTGGCCGCGCTCGACGGCACTACCTCGCCCATCGACCTCAACGATCGCTTCATCTCCTGGGCGCGCGTTCGCACATGACCGATCCGCGCGCCATGCGGGCGATTGCCCACCCCACCCGGTTACGGAGGCATCGGTGCGGCACCTGGGAGGCCATTCCGCTCGGTGCCGTTAGCGCGGGCGTCGCCAGCGAGCACGTCGGCACTACGCCGACGCTCGTCGCGGTCGGTGCCGCGTACCTCTTGGTGGTCCTCACGCCTGCTCGGCGGCCCGTGGCGGACCATGGCCCGGCACTGTTGGCGGGGGGCCCTTCATCTACCGCAGGCGTTGAAAGGGGACCTTTCCTTGCACCGGGTCCGTCGAAGGATGTACGCGCTGTTCGTGCCCCAGGGCGAGTGCAGCGGCGCTCCGGCAACGGACGATTGGTCGGTGATCGGAATCGGAAGTGACCGCCGGTGAGCGCCGGCCTGCTGCTCTCCCTCGCCGGCCTGGCGCTGATCGACAGCACCAGCATCGGCACGCTGTTCATCCCGGTGTGGCTGCTGCTGGCTCCCGGGCCGGTCAGCGTACGGCGGATCCTGACCTACCTCGGGACGATCGCCGGCTTCTACCTCGGGGTGGGCCTGTTGCTGTTCTGGGGCGGCAGCAGCCTGGCCGACCTGCTCGACGGCGCCCTGGACACCCGGCCGGTGCTGTGGGGGCAGCTCGTGCTCGGAGTGGGCCTGTTCCTGCTCAGCTTCCGGTACGGCGGGAAGCGCAGGACGGGCGGCGGCGGTGCGGTCCTGCGGTGGCGTGACCGGGCGACCGCCGGTGACGCGTCGGTGCGCTGGCTGATCGGGCTGGCCCTGCTCGCCGCGCTCGCCGAGGTGGCGACCATGCTGCCGTACCTCGGTGCGCTCGGCCTGCTCGCCACGTCCGGGCTCGGCGGGCCGGCCGTGGCGGGGGTGCTCGCCGCGTACTGCCTGGTGATGGTGCTGCCGGCGGTGCTGCTGCTGGCGGCCCGGGTGGCCTGGCCGACCTGGATCGAGCCGCTGCTGGCACGTCTCAACGGCTGGATCACGCGGACGTCGGGCAGCACCCTGGGCTGGGTCCTCGGCATCGCCGGTTTCCTCATCGCCCGCGACGCCGCCGTCCGTCTGGGCCTCTTCGAGCGGTGAGGATCTCAGGCGGCCAGAGCGACCCCCCACAGCAGCGCGAGCCCGGTGAAGAAGCCGATGGTGTGGATGGTCTTGTCGTGGGCGGCCGGTCTCGTGGTGAGTTCGGGGACCAGGTCCGCCAGCGCGATGTAGATGAAGTTCCCGGCGGCGAACGGCACCAGCACCGCCACGTCGAGACGCCCGGCGAGCCCGTACGCGGCGACCGCGCCGACCAGCACCGCCGAGGCGGAGATCAGGTTCCAGACCAGGGCTCGTCGCCGGCTCCAGCCGCTGTGCACCAGGATGCCGAAATCGCCCATCTCCTGCGGTATCTCGTGTGCCGCCGCGATCAGCCAGGTGACGATGCCGAGCCGGACGTCGGTGACGAAGGCGGCGCCGATGGCGAGCCCACCGATGAGGTTGTGCAGGGCGTCGGCGATCAGGATCAGGTATCCGACCGGCCGGTGTGCCCCAGGCGGGCGGTGGCAGTGATGCCAGTGGAGGAACTGCTCCAGAACCAGGAAGGCCAGCAGCCCGGCGGCCAGCCACGTGTAGACGGCGAGGTCGTTGCCGAGCCTCGCGACCGACTGCGGCAGCAGGTGGAAGAGCGCGCCGCCCAGCAACGAGCCGGCGGCCAACGCGACCAGCGGTAGCACGATCCGCTCGAAGATCCGTTCGGGCAGGACGAGGGTCAGGCTTCCGCTCAGCGCCAGGAGGGTCATCGCCGTGCCGGCCACGATGATCCAGGCCAGTGTCGGCACGGCTGTTCACCTCCTCCTGCCGGCCGTCAGGTGCTGAGCTCAGTGCACCACGCGCTGCGGGTTGGCGTAGACGTTCATGGAGCGGCCGCGCAGGAAGCCGACCAGGGTGATGCCCGCCTCGGCGGCCAGGTCGGCGGCGAGCGTGCTCGGCGCCGACACCGCCGCGAGCAGCGGTACGCCCGCCATCCACGCCTTCTGCGTCAGCTCGAAGCTGGCCCGTCCGCTGACCAGCAGCAGGTGACCGGCCAGCGGCAGGCGCCGCTCGCGGACCGCCCAGCCGACCACCTTGTCCACGGCGTTGTGCCGGCCCACGTCCTCGCGCAGCACGACGAGCTCGCCGTCCGCCGTGAACAGCCCGGCAGCGTGCAGGCCGCCGGTCCGGTCGAAGGCGTGCTGCGCCGCGCGCAGCCGCTCCGGCAGGTCGACCAGGACCGCCGCCGGCACCCGCAGCGCGTCGTCGGCCACCGCGAAGAGCGACCGGGTACGCACCGCGTCGATGCTCGCCTTCCCGCAGACCCCGCAGGAACTGGTGGTGTAGAAGTTGCGGGCCGGGTCGGTGGCCGGCTCCGGCACGCCGGGCGCGAGCACGACGTCCACCACGTTGTACGTGTTGGGTGTCTCCGCACCGGCGCAGAGCTGGGCGGTGTGCACGTCGTCGGCCGACCGGATCAGCCCCTCGGTGAGCAGGAAGCCGACCGCCAGGTCCAGGTCGTCCCCGGGCGTACGCATGGTGACCGCCAGCGGTCGCCGCCGCCCGGGACCCGCCGGGCCGACCCGGATCTCCAGCGGCTCCTCCACGGCGAGGGTGTCCCGGCGGCGGACCGAGGTGCGCCCCTCCGCCGCGTCGAGGTCGATGCGCAGTACGCCGCGCCGGTCAGTCGCCCGTCCCATTCCGCCATCCTGCCTCCGGCGGCCGGGGTGATCCACTCGATCTCCGGGAGCGGGTCGATCCACCCGGTGCCGCCGCCATGGCGGCATCCGGGACGCGGGACACCGCGATGCCGCCGGCATGGCGTGCGGAACGCCGGAGACCGCACTGCCGCCGGCACCCGCGGCAGCGCCGGCGGCTACGGTGGCCGGGTGAGCGCGTACGCGGCGGTGGTGCTGGCCGGCGGTGCCGCCCGGCGGATGGGCGGCGTGGACAAGCCGGCCCGGCCGGTCGGCGGCCGGCCCATGCGGGACCGGGTGCTGGCCGCGGTCGCCGACGCAGCCCCGCGCATCCTGGTGGGCCCGGCGGCGGCGGTGCCGGATGGCGTGCTGGTCACCCGGGAGGAGCCGCCCGGCGGCGGGCCGGTCGCCGCGACCGCGGCCGGGCTGGCCCTGCTCCCCGGGGACGCGACCGTGGTCGCCCTGCTCGCCGCCGACCTGCCGCTGCTCACCCGCACCGCGATCGGCAACCTGCTGCGCCACCTCGACAGCGGGTCAGACGGCGTGTGCTTCGTCGACGAGGCGGGGCGGCGGCAGACCCTGTGCGGCGTGTGGCGGGCCGCCGCGCTGCGCAGCGCGGTGGACCGGCTCGCCGCCGGCCGGGCACCGGGGCGTACCTCGACAGCCGGCCTGGCCGGGGCGCCGCTACGGGCGCTGCTGCACGGGCTGACCGTCCAGGAGGTGCCGTGGCGCGGGGAGGGCCCGCCGCCGTGGTTCGACTGCGACACTGACGAGGACGTACGCCGGGCGGAGGAGTGGGCACGATGACGGTGATGGACGAGTGGGTCACGGCGGCCTGCGCGGAACTCGGCCTCGACCCCGCTAAGGTGCCCGTCCCGACCGTGCTCGACCTCGCGAAGGACGTGGCCCACCAGGTTCTGCGCCCGGGCGCACCGGTCACCGCGTACCTCCTGGGGCTCGCGGTCGGCGCTGGCGCGGACCCGGCCGGCGCCGCGGCCCGGCTCCGCGACCTGGCCGCCAACTGGCCCGTCGAACTGGGCGCCGAAGGCCCCGGCGACCACCCGGCCTGACGGGCGTCCCGGCTGTCCGATCCCGGTCGGCCCTGATTCGCACCACCCGGTCCGTGGGTAGGGTGACCTTGAACGGACGGAGGCGATCATGACGGCGGACCACCCCCCGACGCCGGCCGGCGGCCTGCCGGAGCACCACGAGTCGATCCTGCTCGACGAGCCGACCACGGCCGACCTGCGGGCGAAGGTGACGCAGGCCTGGCGGGAGTTCGCCCGGGCGCTCGCCGAGCGACTGGGCTCGCTGCCGGCCGGAGCGCACGTCGACCTGACGCTCGACCCGACCGCCTCCGGCACCGGCGACGCCGTCTACTCCATCGGCATCGACGTGGGCCCCGACGGGACGCTCGCCGCCAGGGCGGTCGGCAACGCCGGCCTGCCCGCGGGGTACCGGCTGGACCGCGCGGCCGTGGCGGACATGGTGGCGCTCGGTTGGTCACCGCCCGGTGTCGTCGAGGGTTCCGGCGAGCAGTTCGGCCTGGACGGCACCGCCGCCGAGGCGACCCAGCTCGCGGCGCTGTTCTCCCGCACGCTGCGTGACGTCTACGGCGCCCCGCACCCGGCCTTCCTCGTGTACCTGATCCACGACGCCGACGGGGAGCCGCTCGAGGGCGCGCCGCTCGGCACCGCGCGCAGCGAGTTCGGCGTGGACCGCGACGTCGAAGCGGACCTCGACGAGGCGCTGAACGCCGCGCAGCCGGCCAAGGACGACGTGCTCGGGCTGGCCGAGCGGGTCCGTACGGTCGTCTCGACGATGCTCAAGTCGGATTCCGACCGGCTCCAGGTCGACTCGGACGGGGACATCAACATCCGGGCCGGCTCGGCGATGGTGTTCGTCCGGGTCCGGGACAATCCGCCGCTGGTCGACGTCTTCTCCCCGGTGCTCACCGAGGTCGAGCCGACCGAGCGGCTGTACGTGAAGCTGTCCGAGCTGACCAACCGGATGCCGATCGGCCGGCTCTACTGCGCCGACGACACGGTCTGGGCGTCCATCCCGGTGTTCGGCCGCAACTTCCAGGCCACCCACCTCATGCTCGCGGTGCAGGTGATGACCGGCCTCGCGGACGAGCTGGACGACCGGCTGCACGGCGAGTTCGGCGGGAAGCGCTTCTTCGGCGAGGGGGACAAGCCGGTGAAGCGCGAACCGGGCGAACACCGCACCGGCATGTACCTGTGACGTCGCGGCGCCGGCCGGGGACCTGACGATGGGTGAGGCCCGGAACCCCGAACGACCGGGCCCCACCCACCGGGGGAGGGAGGGTCAGGTCGAGGGGAGCCAGGCGAGGCTCCGTGCGGTGCCGGGGTCGCTGGCCCGCAGGCCCGCGTCCGACACGGTCCACAGCACGCCGTCGACGAGCAGTGACCGGGTGACGGCAGCCGCCGGGTGGGTCACGGCACCCTGCTCGGTGATCGTGTCGCCGGCGACCCGGAACAGGCGTACGCCCTGGTCGACCGGGACGGCCAGCAGCCCGGTTCCCGGTTCGTACAGGAAGGCGTGCGGGTCGTGCTCGGCCCTGGACCAGCCGCCGGGCCGGTGCCAGCGGTCCAGCCGCGCCGGCCGGGCGGGATCCCGGACGTCGAAGAGGGAGACCTGGACGCCCTCCGCCCGCCCGTTCCGGTCGGCCTCCTGCCCGACCCCGAGCAGCCGGCCGTCCGCGACGGGGTGCAGGTACGCCGAGTACCCGGTGATCTTCAGCTCGCCGGTGACCTTCGGGGCGGCGTGGTCGGTGAGGTCGAGGGCGTAGAGCGGGTCGGTGCGCCGGAAGGTCACCACGTACGCGGTGCCGCCGAGGTAGCGCACGGAGTAGATCCGTTCGCCCCGGCCGAGCCCGGTTACCGCGCCGACCGGCACCAGGGCGTCGGCCGTCCGGCGCAGCACGTGCACGCCGGACTCCGAGGTGCGCTCGCCGGTGCCGGTGGTGGTGGCCACCCGCAGGTGGCCCTCCCACTCCGACAGCGCGTACTGGTTGACGAGCCAGCCCGGCACGGTGCCGGCGGCGACGTAGCGTGGGCGCCCGGGGGATCCGGTGTCGAACTGGTAGATGTCGGTGACGAAGGGACCGGTCGGCCGCAGCCGCCGGCCCGGGACCGGCTCGCCGCCGACCACCCGCTGCGCGGCCAGGTAGAGGCTGCCGCCGGTGCCGTAGACGGTGTCCGCGTCGGCGGCCACGCTGACCGGGTCACCGTCGGCGAGCCGGTCGGCCGTGAGGTCGAAGCTGAGCACGGTCAGCACCGAGGAACCGGTGGCGGTGGCCGGCCGGCTGAGCCGGTCGCAGCCGACCCGCCCGGTCCGCCGTTCCGCCCCGGCCGTCCACTTGTACGCCGGGAGCCACGCGTCGATCCCGGCGGCGGCGACGGCGGCCCGGTTGGCCGTGGTCCGGACCGCCTCGTCGCTGGCGGGCAGGTACGGGAACGCGACCCGGGCGCCGGAGCGGACCACGACCCGGGCGGTGGCAGCGGTCTGCCGGGCGTCGACGGTGCCGCCGTCGATCCGGTACGTCCCGAGCACGCGGGGAGCGCCGGCCAGGTCGACCAGCACCAGCCGGGTGCCGGGCAGCCGGGTGGGTGCGAAGGGCTTCTCGGCGGGCCGTCCCTCGGGTACCCGGATCGCCGGCCCGGCGGGGGACATCGCGGAGTCGGTGAGCACCAGGGCGCGGTCCCCGTGCAGGAACAGGTCGTGCTGCGCCCAGCGGAGGTCGGCGTCACCGTCGCCGGCGAGGTCGAGCCGACCGGTGATCCGCCGGGTGGCGGGGTCGACGACCCGGAGGACGCCGCCGGTGATCGTGACGATCCGCCGACCGTCGGTCTTGACCAGGTCCGGCTCGTCGACGCCCCGTTCCTGGACGTTGGTGCCGGAGTACGCCTTGGCGCCGGCCTGTTCCGCCGCGGCGCCGGCCCGTTCCGCCGCACCGGCGGCTGCGGGCTGCATGTCGAGCGTGCGGCGGCCCGGCCACGCCGTCCCGTCGTCGGCGAAGCCCCACGGGCCGACGTGCGCGGCGGCCGCGGCGCGCAGGTCGGCGAGCGCATCGGCGCAGGAGTCGAACGAGACCAGCCGGAGCGGGGTGCCCGGTCCGGTGGGCGCCGACCGGGGGGTGTGCGCGGGTGTGGTGGCGGGCAGCACGCTGCTCCCCGCGAGCAGGGTGAGGGCGAGCAGCGTGCCCGCCGCGACGGTCGGCCGTGCCGGTGTCATGCCCACTCCGACGCCGCCGGCCCCCGCCCGGTTCCCGGTAAGGAAGGGCCCCTTTTTAACGCCTCCGGTAGAGGAAGGGGCCCTTCCAATCACCCCCGGGGCCGGTTCAGCCGGCCGACGGGCCCACGCCGGGCGACTCCACCAGCCGGGAGAGCACGATGGTGCTGCGGGTGGAGGTCACGAAGGACTCGGCGCGCAGCCGTTCCAGCGCCGCCTCCAGGTGGGCGATGTCGGCGGCGCGCAGGTGGACGAGGGCGTCCGCCTCGCCGGAGACGGTGTACGCGCCGACCACCTCGGGGTGCCGTCGGGCGGCCACTCCGATCTGCGCCGGGGTGGTCCGGCCGGCGCAGAACAGCTCGACGAACGCCTCGGTCGTCCACCCCACGGCGGCCGGGTCGACGACGGCCGTGAATCCCCGGATGACCCCGGCCGAGCGGAGCCGATCGACCCGTCGCTTGACCGCCGGAGCGGAGAGTGAGACCCGTTGCCCGATGTCGGCGTACGAGGCACGGGCGTCGGCGACGAGCAGCGCAATGATTCGCTGGTCAACCGCGTCTATCTGCAACGTTCCGCCTCCGGGAAGCAATGGTTGTGGCTGTTACCGATGTTCCACGGTACCTACCCTTGGTCACCGTGAACCAGCAGCGAGTGCCGCGAAAGCGGACATATCTCATGTGCTCGCCCGAGCACTTCGCGGTCGAGTACGCGATCAACCCGTGGATGGACGTGACCACCGCGGTCGACGCGGAGTTGGCGGTCAAGCAGTGGGACCGGCTGCGCGAGACGCTGGTCGGTCTCGGCCATGAGGTGCACCAGCTCACCCCCGAGCCGGGCCTGCCCGACATGGTGTTCGCGGCCAACGGCGCCTTCGTCGTCGACGGCACCGTCTACGGCGCCCAGTTCAAGCACGAGCAGCGGGCCGCCGAGGCGGCCGCCCACCGTGCCTTCTACGAGGCGCAGGGCTGGCGGTTCATCGCGCCGACCGTGACCAACGAGGGCGAGGGCGACTTCGCGTACCTGCCGGAGGCGCACGGCGGCCTGATCCTCGCCGGGTACGGCTTCCGGACCGACCCGGCCGCCCATGCCGAGGCCCAGGAGGCGCTCGGTCGGCCGGTGGTCTCGCTGCGGCTGGTCGACCCCCGCTTCTACCACCTCGACGTGGCGCTCGCGTCGATCGACGACACCAACATCGTCTACTACCCGGGCGCCTTCTCGGTGGCCAGCCAGAAGGTGCTCGCCCAGCTCTTCCCGGACGCGGTCGTCGCCGACGACGAGGACGCGCTCGCGTTCGGCCTGAACCTGGTCAGCGACGGCCGCAACGTGGTGCTCAACAGCGAGGCCACCCGGCTCGCCGGGAAGCTGAAGGCCGCCGGCTACCAGCCGGTGCCGGTCGAGCTGGCCGAGCTGAAGAAGGGCGGCGGCAGCGTGAAGTGCTGCATCGCCGAGCTACGCCACTAGGACCTTCGTCACGACCCGCAGGCCGGCCAGGGACTTCGACAGACCCTGGCCGCGGCTGGCGACGGGACGTCGAGAGGCGCCCCGGCGCGGAGCACGAAGGGCCGGCCTCCCCCGCCAGGGGAGGCCGGCCCTTTCGCGTCGGTTCCGGCCCGGAGGCCGTCGGTTCAGCCCAGGGTGGCCAGTTCGGTGATGAGGACGTTCGACAGCACCTGGCCGTCCATCTGGACCTCGCGCAGGTACCACTTCTGCTGCGGCGTACGCGGCTGGTTGAACTGCCACACGCCACGCGGGCTGTCGATCTGGCCGACCCGGCCGAGCGCGAGGTTCACCTGCTGCGGGGTGGGTGAGTCGCCGGCGATCCGGATCGCCTGGTCGAGCACCTGCGCCGCGTCGTAGGACGCCATGGCGTACGTGGTCGGCGAGCTGCCGTGCTTCTTGCGGTACGCCGAGGCGAAGAGTCGGTTCGCCGCGTTGTTGATGTCGGCGGAGTAGTTCAGGGCGGTCTGGATGCCCAGCGCGTCCCCCGGCGTGTTCTCGAAGCTCTCCAGCACCTTGCCCTCGGTGAGGAAGCCGGGGGCGTAGACAGTGCCCCGGAACCCGGCGTCGCGCAACTGCTTGATGAACTTGACCGCCGCCTCGCCGTTGAAGAAGCAGAACATCGCGGTGGGCTCGGCGTCGAGCGCCCGATCGATGTCCGTGGCGTAGTCGGCCCGTTCCGCGACGGCGTCCGTCGTCCAGGTCACCGGGTCCTCGATCCGGGGGTCGGACTCACCGAACTCCTGCCGGAAGCCGCGCAGCACGTCCTCGCTGGCGAGGCCCTTCGGCATGACGATGGCCAGCTTCGCCGACGCCGGAAGCCGCGTCCGCAGGTAGCTGCCGAGCGCACGACCGGCCTCGTCCAGCACGTACGACGTCCGCCAGATGTAGACGACGCTCTGGAGGCTGGTCGGCGAGGCGTTGGACCCGACGAGTGGCACCCGCGCCTGCTCCACCGTGTCCCGGATGCCGAGCATGACGGCCGAGCTGGCCACCCCGGTGAGCGCCAGCACACCCTGCTTCAGCAGGCCCTCGACGGCGGCCTTGCCGCTCTCCGGCTTGCCGCCCTCCTCCGCGGTCAGCAGTTCCGTCGGATGGCCGCCAAGCTGCGCCTGGTTGAGGTCGAGGAAGAGCTGGAAACCGTTGATGATCTCGGTGCCGATGACCTTGAGGTCGCCGGTCTGGGGCGCCACCAGGCCGATCTTGATCGGGCTCAGCGTCGGGGTGGAATCGGCCCCGCTGTCGTCGGTGCCGCATCCGCCGACGAGTCCGGTCGTACCGAGCGCGGCCAGCAGTTGTAGGGCCCGCCTGCGGTTCATCTGCGACACCGAGTTCCTTCCGAAGGGGTGCAGGGGCGGGTCTCGCCCCTCCGGCGTTCTACCTGCTCCGCGACGCTCCGTCAATGCCTAGTGATCTTCATGCAATGACCGCAACGCAGCGGCAACCTCGGGCCAGGCCGCGGACTCGGGGTCGATCAGGCCGAAGTGCTCGCAATCGGGCAGCTCAACGAGGCGTACGTCACTTCCGGCGGCCTGTGCCGCAGCCGCGAACTCCCGGCTCATGCCGACCGGCACCTGGCGGTCGAGTGCACCGTGGATGATCACGCTCCGTGTTCGGATAGGCACCAACGATCGTGGATCACAAGCGGCGTACCGGTCCGGTACGTCGGCCGGGCCACCGCCGAGCAGCGCGGCGACCGCACCGGAGTCCAGGTCCAGCCGGTACGCCTCGGCCAGGTCCGCCACCGGCGCGAGGGCCAGCACCGCGCCGACCTCCACCGGCGCGACCGCCGCCACGAAGAGGGCGAGGTGGCCACCGGCCGAGTGGCCGACCAGGATCGGCGCGCCCGCAGCCACCCGGCCGGGCAGCGCCTCGGCAGCCAACCGCGGCAGCTGGGTCACCGCGGTCAGGACGTCGGCGAGGGTTGCCGGCCAGCCGCCGCCGGGTTGTCCGGTCCGGCGGTACTCCACCTGGGCGACCGGGTAGCCGAGCGCGGCGAGCGCGCTGGCGAGCGGACCGGTGTGCCCCCGGTCGTACTCCGCCCGCCAGAAACCCCCGTGCACGACGACCACCAACGGCAGGGCCGGTCCGCTGCCGGCCGGCCGGCGCAGGTCCGCGATCTGGTCCGGGTGGTCGCCGTACGCGACGGTGACGTCCGGCGCCGGCGCGGGGCGGGTGAGCACGGCTCGCGGGTCGCTGGGCATGCCCGCGACGGTAGCGCGCCACCGGCACCCGATCGTCGTCGACAGCGGCTCCCGGGGCGCATCCCGGCGGGCGACTGGGTAAAGATGGACCCCATGACCGAAGCGCACTCCGTTGGACAGAACGACGAGCCGGATCAGGACGGCCCCGGTCGCTCCGGCACCGTGGTGGTGGTCGGGCCCGACGGCCGGCCGGTCGGCACGGTGCAGACCGACGAGGGGCCGGGAGAGGACCCGTCCCGCCTGGTCGAGCAGCCGGCCAAGGTGATGCGGATCGGCAGCATGATCAAACAGCTGCTGGAGGAGGTCAAGGCCGCGCCGCTGGACGACGCGAGCCGGCACCGCATGCGGGAGATCCACGAGCGGTCGATCGTCGAGCTCAAGGAAGGGCTCGCCCCCGAGCTGCGGGAGGAACTGGAGCGCATCTCGCTGCCCTTCACCGAGGAGAAGGCACCCAGCGAGGGCGAGCTGCGGATCGCGCACGCGCAGCTCGTCGGCTGGCTGGAGGGGCTCTTCCACGGCATCCAGGCGGCCCTGGTGGCCCAGCAGATGGCGGCCCGGGTCCAGCTGGAGCAGATGCGCTCCGGCCGGCCCGCGCTGCCCAGCGGGCCGGGCGGAATGGTCCCCGGGATGCCCGGCCTGGGCCAGCCGCAGGGCGGCGAGGGGCACGGCACCGGCCAGTACCTCTAGGGCTCGGTCCGTGAGGCACGTCGGCGCAGCCGGGCTCGGCCGGTGAACCGGTGACCGAGCGGCCGGCCGGCCGCTCAGTCCAGCCCGAAGACCTTCTCCAGGTACGCGGCGACACCGTCGGCGGTGTTCGCCGTGGTGACGTCGTCGGCGATCTCCAGGACCGAACGGTGCGCGTTGGCGACCGCGACTCCCCGACCGGCCCAGGTGAGCATCGGCACGTCGTTGGGCATGTCCCCGAAGGCCAGCACGTCGGCGGCGTCGATCCCGTGCCGCGAGCAGTACCAGGCCAGGCCGGCCGCCTTGGTCACGCCGGCCGCCGAGATCTCGACCAGCCCCGAGTACGACGAGTGCGTGGCCTCGGCCAGCCCGACCAGCGCCCGGGCGACCAGCGCGGCGAACGCGTCCGGGTCCTGCTCGCCGGCGCGGGCGAGCAGCTTCACCGCCGGGGCGGCGAGCAACTCCTCCGGAGTCTCGACGGCTCGGATCGCCGCGTGGTCGGCGTCCCACCGCAGCGGGTAGTGCGTCTCGTGCCGCATCTCCCGGCTGTCGACGATCTCCACCGCGAAGGTCACCTCGGGCACCTCGGCGCGCAGCCGCCGGGCCACCTCGGCGAGGAGTTCCGGGGCGAGCGGGTCGGCCCGCAGCACCTCGTCCGCCACCGGGTCGTAGACCACCGCGCCGTTGGCGCAGATCGCCGGCAGCGGCTCGGCGAGCTGGTCGTACACCAGCTTGAGCCAGCGGATGGGACGGCCGGTGACCAGCACGACCGGCGTGCCGCGCGCGGAGATCCGGGCCAGGACGGCGGCGGTCTGCGGACTCAGCGTCCGGTCGTCGCGCAGCAGCGTCCCGTCGATGTCCGTGGCGACGAGGCGGGGTGGCTCTCCCATCAGCGGGAGAGTAGTCGATCGAGGTACACCGCCACCCCGTCGTCGTCGTTGCGCAGGGTCGTCTCGTCGGCCGCCGCGCGGACCGCGGGGTGGGCGTTGGCGACCGCCACCCGGGCCCAACCGGCCCAGGCGAACATCGGCAGGTCGTTGGGCTGGTCGCCGAAGACCAGCACCTCCGCCGGGTCGACGCCGAGCCGCTCCGCCACCACCGTGAGCCCGGTCGCCTTGTCGACCCTGGGCGGGCAGATCTCGACGAAGCCGAGCCCGGCCTGGGTGAGCGTGGCGACCTCCGGTGGGACGATCCGCCGCGCCACGTCGAGCAGTTCGTCGACGTGGTGGTCGGCGGTACGGGCGAACGCCTTGATCACGTCTGCGGAGAGGCACTCGGTGCGGGTGCGGGCCTCGAACCGGTCCTGGTACGGCCAGCTCGGGTGGTAGTCGCCCCAGAGCGGCGCGTCGTGCTCGTCCGACGCCTCCACCATCACGGTGAGCGGGCCGACCTCGGCCTCCAGGTCGGCCAGCAGGCCGGCCAGGACGGCGCCGGGGAGGCGCTCGTCGCGCAGCACGACCGGCCCGCCCGGATCGCTCTGGTCGACCACCCGCCCGCCGCCGGCCATCACCAGGAAGTCCGCGGCACGGATGTCGTTGCGGGTCAGCTCGGTGAGCCGGGGGCCGCGACCGGTCGCGCCGACCACCGGGATGCCGGCGGCCCGTACCCGGTCGAGCACCTCATGGGTGTACGCGGAGACGGTCTCGTCGCTGCGGACGAGCGTCCCGTCCAGATCGGTGGCGATCAGCTTGGGCAGGCCCGGGCGGGTCATCGTTCCTCCTTCGCCCGCCGCCGTCGCGGCCAGCCGTTCCGGTCGTGTGACCCGGCGTGACGGCGGGCAGCAACCGTACCTCGCGGAAGCGGTCGCAACCATGGCGATCAGACGAATCCGGTGCCAACGGGGAACGACTGACCTGTGGTGATCGCGTCGGGCTGCCGCCGACGGGTCGCAGGCTGCCCAGGGCACGTCGCGGACGGCCCGCCCGGCCCCCGCCGCCCGACTCAGCCCGGCGGTTCCGGGCGGGTGAACGGCATGGCGGGCCCGACGGTGAGGTCGGCCGGGGGCGGCAGGGCCTCACCGGGGTCGCCCCGCCGGGAGCGACGCCGCCGGGCCGGCGGGATCGACACACCGCTCTCCGTCTCGGCGGCGGGCGCGGCGGCGGACGGGGTGGGCAGGAGCGCCGCCCCCAGCAACGCACAGGCGAGGAACGCGGCGACCAGCCCGCGTCCGTACTCGATGGCGAATCCGTCCTGGCCGCCGTAGTAGATGGCCCGCAGGTCGGCGTCGCCGATCGTGATGGCCGCGGCGGTCAGCACGGCGAGCAGCGCCCCGGCCAGCACCAGGCCGGCGATGCGGGCGTTCGGGCGGGCCGCCTCGGTGCCCCGCAACGCGAGCGCGACCGCCACCACCAGCGCGAGCAGACCGGCCAGGTACGCGCCGCCGAACCCGCCGACGTTGGAGACCCCCTCGGGGAGGCGGAGCCCACCGCCGTCGGGCCCGGCGTTGGGCATGGTCAGCATCACCCACTCCCCGATCAGCGAGGCGAGACCGGCGGCCGCCCCGAGGCCGGCGAGGACGAGGGGCAGGCGGCGGTCCCGGGCGAGGCCGGTGAGGAACTGCCCGGCCCGGCCGGGTGGCCGCGGATCGGACCCACCCCACTCCACGACGGCGGGGCCGTCGTCGGACCGGTCTTCCTGCCGGGGGATGGGGAGGTCCTGGGACATCGGGGGACATCCTTCCGCGCTGACGCCCGTTCCGTCGGTGCCGGCCCGAAGGCGGACCGGACCGGCCCCGAGGGGATTCGAGAGGCCGCACGGTTTCCCGACCGCCTCCGAGCGGAATCATGACACAGCCAGCGTCCGGCGGGCGGTAGCGCGAGTGGCGGGTGCGCGGGTCGGTCGCCCCGGCGTCCGCTTTCGACTAGCGTCGGGTGCATGCCTATCCGTACCGCTTCCGCACGTTGGCAGGGCAACCTCACCGAGGGGTCCGGCACCCTCCGCACCGGCAAGGGCGGCCTGGAGGGGAACTACTCCTTCAAGTCGCGCTTCGAGGAGGGCGAGGGCACCAACCCGGAGGAGCTGATCGGCGCCGCGCACGCCAGCTGCTTCTCGATGGCCCTCTCCAAGCAGCTCGCCGACGCCGGCGCGACCGGCACCTCGGTGGAGACCAGCGCCAAGGTGCACTTCGACAAGACCGACGCGGGCATGACCGTCACCCGGATCGACCTGGAGACGGTCGGTCAGGCGCCCGGCATGGACGAGGCGCAGTTCGCCAAGCTCGCCGAGGCCGCCAAGGAGAACTGCCCGATCTCGCGCCTGCTCTCGCCGGGCGCCCAGATCACCCTGAACGCCCGCCTCACTTCCTGACATCCGGGCGCCCGCAACGCCCGGGCTCCCCGGGCCGCCCGGCTCGCCGCACTTTCACGGAAGGAGTGACCATCCGGGGACGGATGGGCCTCCTCCCGTGGAGGTGGGCGGAACCGTTCCGGGGAACGCCGGGGATCTTGCGGGTGCCGATCGGTGGGCAGAATGGGGGTGTGGCGGTGGAGATGAGCCGGGAGCGGTTCGAGGAACTGGTCGGCGAAGCCCTCGACGAGGTCCCGGAGGAACTGCTCGCCCTGATGAGCAACGTGGTCATCCTGGTGGAGGACGACCCGCCCCCGGGTGAGAACCTGCTCGGCCTCTACGAGGGGCACGCCCTGACCGAGCGGGGCTGGGACTACTCGGGCGTGCTGCCGGACCGCATCCTCATCTACCGCAACCCGATCCTGCGTATCTGCGACAGCGAGCACGACGTGGTGGACGAGGTCGCGATCACCGTGGTCCACGAGATCGCCCACCACTTCGGCATCGACGACCACCGCCTGCACGAGCTGGGGTGGGGCTAGGCCCTGGCGGCTGTCGGGACAGCGTCCGAGGCTCCGGTCAGCCGATGGCCGCCCGTTGCGCTGCTGACCTACCGTCGGGCCCAAGGCACCGCGAACTGTAGGAGGCACGTCCATGCGCAGCGAACTCTTCTCCTCGGAGAACCTGGAGAAGGAGTCCGCCCAGCCGGGTATGCGGCTGCAGAACTCCAAGATGCTCAAGATCGAACTCAACGGTGAGGCGATGGCCCGGGTCGGCTCGATGGTGGCCTACCAGGGGCACGTGCAGTTCCAGGCACTCGGCTCGGGCGGGCTCGGCAAGTTCCTCAAGCAGAAGCTCACCGGCGAGGGCGTCCCGCTGATGAAGGTCACCGGTCAGGGTGACGTCTTCCTGGCGGACTTCGCCAAGGACGTGCACATCATCGAGCTGGAGCCGGGCGACGCCCTCTCGATCAACGGTTCGAGCGTGCTCGCCTTCGACGCCACCCTCCAGTACGACATCCGCATGGTCGGCGGCGCCGGCATGGCGTCGTCGTCGGGCCTGTTCAACTGCGTCTTCTCCGGTCACGGCCGGATCGCCATCACGACCAAGGGCACTCCCGTCGTCCTCAACGTCGACGCCCCCACCTACGTCGACCCGCAAGCGGCGGTCTGCTGGTCCGCCAACCTCCAGACCGGCTACCACCGCGCCGAGCAGCTCGGCCTGGGCACGCTGCTCGGCCGGCGCACCGGTGAGGCGTTCACCATGAGCTTCGCCGGGCAGGGCTTCGTGGTCGTCCAGCCCTCCGAGGAGCCGCCGGTCATGGGCAGCGGCGCGCAGGAGCAGCAGGGCGGCCTCCTCGGCGGCCTGCTGAGCTGACGCGTGTCCGGGGCGCGCCGCGAGCGCGGTGCGCCCCGGGTGCAGGCGGTCAGGTCAGGTCAGGTCGCCCCTGCGCAGCCGGGCCAGCCAGGCGGCGGCGTCGGCGTAGTCGGCGTCGGAGAGGCCCGCCGGCGCGGGGACCGGCCGCTCGCCCGCCGCGGCGGTCCAGCGGTGCCGGGGGTACGACCCGAGGAAGCGGACGTCGGCGCACACCCGGCGCAGCCCCTGCAACGCCTCGCCGAGCCGTACGTCGGCCACGTGCCCGGTGCAGTCGAGGAAGAAGACGTACCGGCCGAGCGCCTCACCGGTCGGGCGGGACTCGATCCGCGTCAGGTTGACTCCCCGGACGGCCAGCTCCATCAGCACGGACAGCAGTGCGCCCACCCGGTCGTGGGCGATGTAGACGGCCAGCGAGGTCACGTCGTCCCCGGTCGGCGGCGGGGGCTGGCCCGGCCGGGACACCAGCGCGAACCGGGTCACGGCGTCCGGGTGGTCGGCGATCTTGTCGGCCAGCACCTCGAGCCGGTGCCGGGTGGCGCCGATCGGGGCGCAGATCGCCGCGTCGTACTCGCCGGCCGCGGCGCCGGCCGCCGCCGCGCCGTTGGAGAGGACGTCCACCACCACGGCGTCCGGCAGGTGCGCGCGCAGCCAGTTCCGACACTGGGTGGACGCCTGCGGGTGGGCGGCGACGCTGCGTACCGCCGGCAGCGAGGTGCCGGGGCGGGCGCCGAGCACGAACTCCACCGGCAGGATCACCTCGCGGGTGATCACCAGCGGATCCCCCTCGGCGAGCTCGTCGAGGGTCACGCCGACCGCGCCGCCGATCGAGTTCTCCAGCGGCACCAGCGCCGCGTCCGCGTCCCCGGCCCGTACGCCCTCCAGCGCCTCACCGACACTGCGGGCGGGCGTACGGTTGGCCCGCTCGGCGGCGGGGATGGTACGCAGCGCCTGCTCGGCGAAGGTGCCCTCGGGCCCGAGGTAGACGAAGCGGGTCGGCGGTGTTCCCGGCATGGCGACAGCCTACGCACCGAAGCCGGGGACCGTGCCGGCGTCGCAGGCCAGGGTGCGGATGCCGACCGGGGCGGCGACCCGCACCTCCACGGTGCACACGTCGGTCCCGGCGGTGACCAGGCGTGGTGCGCCGCCCGGGCCGCGGGTGACCACTTGGAGCGGCTCGTAGCCCGCCACGTCGAGGACGGTGTAGTGCCACTCGTCGGCGCAGAGCGGCCCGGTCTTCACCTGGACACGGGCGTTGCCGGGCAGCACGTCGCGCCCGCGTACCAGGTCGGTGACCCGCTGACCGGACGGGCCGGCGGGGCAGGCGACGGCGACCAGGCCCGAGGAGGGTGTCGTCGTGGTGCCCGGCAGTCCGGGGAGCCCGGTCACCGGCGGGCTCGGGACCGCCGTGGCCGTGCCGGTCGGACCCGGCGTGGCGGTCCGGGCCGCCCGGGTGGGTGAGGGCTGCCGCAGTTCGGGCGGGGCGCCGCAGCCGGCCGTCAGCAGCACGGCCAGGAGGGCGACCACGGCGCGGGGACGGGCGGTGGCACGGCGGGGCGGGGTGGGCGGCACGGACCGATCCTCAGGACATCGACGCTGACCGTTGTGGTGGGGGGCGAGCGTGCCCATCGTAGGAGCATCCGGCGGCCGGGTGAAGCCGGGACCGTCCCGGCGTCACAGCCCGGCCGCGCCGCGCCGGTGCCCGCCGTGACGCCGCGTCACGATCTGGTGAGCACGCGGTGCCCGGCCCGGTCCAGGGCCGTGACGGCCTCGTCGAGGCGTACCGCGGGGACCAGCAGGTAGTCGGTGTCGTAGGTGGAGAACGCGACCACGCTGACCCGGGCCTCCGCCAGCGGGTCGACCAGCGCGGCCAGGGTGCCGGAGACGGCCAGGTCGAGCGGACCCGCCACCCGCAGGCAGCGCCAGGCGGTCTCCACGACGGCCTGCTCGGGCGCCCGGTCGGCTGGGCAGATCACCGAGACCCCGTCGGCGGTCCAGCTCACCGTGACGACAGCGCCGTCGCTCAGACCGCCGGCCAGGGCGGGCGGCAGGGTGGAGCCGGCCGCGAGGCGGCAGACGGCGTACTCACCCGGCAGCAGAGCGATATCCAGCATGAGGGCACCTTACGGCCTCGGCGAGCGCGTACCCCACCTTCGCCGCGTGCGGCGAACGCCACATGCCGCCGCAGGTCAGACCTCGGAGAAGAAGGTGAGCGAGCCGGCGACCACCCCGTCGGTGAGGACCGGGGTGGAGATCGCGTCGACGGTGGCGTCGGGCGCGTCCGGTGACGCCCCCTGGACCCGGAGCAGCCCGCGGGCCAGGCGGCCCGAGGTGAGGGCGAGCAGCGGCGGAATCTTGTCGATCTCCGGCTCGGTCAGCTCGCCCCGGTTGGCGGTGAAGTCGAGCAGGCGCAGACCACCGTCGAGCAACGGCCGCCCGATCACGTCCTGCGGAGCGCCCAGGCAGAGCAGCTCGCACCCGGACGCGGAGACGGCGATCACCCGGGTGTCGGCGTCGATCAGCAGGCACGGCTCGTCCGCCCGGCAGACCGTCGAGGACCACTGCCCAACGTTGTCGGACCCCTGCTCTGTCGATGTCCCTGCCGCCGGCACGAACACTTCCGAGAGCGAAAGTTCGACGTGGGCCACCGAGCCTCCTATGTACACCGACGGTCTGTCCACGCTAGCTGGTCCGGGAGCCGGCCGCTGACCGCGTCGGGGTCACCGGGCCGCCGGGTGCTGGTCCACGCCCTGACCGGGCGGCCGGCGACGGCGCGACCGGCGGGTGCCGTCCGGACCCGGGTCGCGTGGCGTCGCGGCTGACGTTACCGCCGGCCGACCGGCTTGTCAGCGGCCGTTCGGCCCTCCTCGTACCACCGGTAGTCGGCGGCCGGCCGGTAGGTGCCGTTGAGCCAGGTGGCCGGATGCTGAGCGACCCGCGAAAGCTTCTCCGCGGTGGCCGGGCTGATCCGGTTGCCGGCGGCGACGAGCAGCCGGTCCAGCTCCCGGTGGGTCGCCATCAGGCAGTCCTTCGGAAGGCCGTAGACGCTGATGACGCCGGAGCCGACGAAGGTCAGCACCGGCGTCACCGGGATCGGCAGGCCCACCGCATCGGAGAGGGCCTTGCTCGCCCGCTTGGCGTCGCGACGGGCCTCGGCCACGTACGGCGGGCGCTTGCCGTTGATCTGCACGACGTCGCCGGCCACCAGCACGCGGGCCCGGCCATGGTCGGCGATGGTGACCGCGTAAAGGCCGCTCGGCCCGATGGCGAGGAAGCCGGCGCGGTCGTCACCCGCCTGGTCCCGCAGCAGGTCCGTCGCGTCGGTGCGGGGCCACTCGATGACGTGCCAGGCGGGGCCGAGGTGGTCGAGCTGGCCCAGCGCCCGCGCGCCGGCCGCCTCCAGCCGCCGGGCCCCGCGCTCCGCCCGCAGGCGGCGGGCCCACTCCAACGGGGACGGACGGGCCGGGCTGAGAACGCCCTGGGGTTCCGTCCGGGGGTGCGGCACCGCGACGGGCGGCAGTGCCCGGGGCGACGGTACGGCTCGTCGAGCGGGGAAGACAGTCATCGCGACCTCCGGCAAAAGGTCCCTCGAAGTTATGTCCTCACTACCCTACGTTGTCAGTCCCCCCGGTCGGCAAGTTGGAGCGCCGGAGTGACTGTGGATGAATGCCGTATTCACGCACAGTTCTTTTGCCGGATGCCGCCAAACCCCTCCCACGACCGGTGCCGGGGACGTCGGCACCGGCCCCCCGGTCCGAGTCGCTGCGACGGACGGCGGGACGCCGACCCAGGCCCTACGCTTCGATGGTGACCCACTACGTGGACAGCGAGGTCGGTCGGCTGGGCACGGTCATGCTGCACCGGCCGGGGCCCGAACTCGCCCGGCTCACCCCCCGCAACAACGACTCCCTCCTCTTCGACGCCATCCCCTGGGTGGGCCGCGCGCAGGAGGAGCACGACGCGTTCGCCGCCGCGCTGCGCGAGCGGGGGGTCGAGGTGCTCTACCTCGCCGACCTGCTGGCGGAGACGCTCGCCGTCGCCGACGCGCGCGCCGAGCTGACCGACCTGGTGCTGCGCTCCCCCCGGCTCGGCGACTCGCTGCGCGCCCGGGTCGCCGACCACCTCGCGTACCTCGACCCGGCGGCGCTGGCCGACGTGTTCATCGCCGGCCTGGCGCACGAGGAACTGCGGATCAGCCGGGACCGCCCCGGCGGCCTCGTCTACACCCTGATGGACCGGCACGACTTCGTCATCGACCCGCTGCCGAACCTGCTCTTCACCCGGGACTCGTCGGTCTGGATCGGTGACCGGGTCGCGGTCACCAGCCTGGCCATGACGGCCCGCAGGCGGGAGACCACGCTGACCGACGCGATCTACCGGCACCATCCCCGCTTCGCCGGCAGCGAGTTCGTGTACCACCCGGAGCTGGAGCACCTGGAGGGCGGCGACGTGCTCCTGCTCGCCCCCGGCGTGCTGGCGGTCGGCGTGGGTGAGCGCACCACACCGGCGGGCGCGGAGCGTCTCGCGCGCCAGGTCTTCGCCGCCCGGCTGGCGCACACCATCCTGGTCGTGCCGATCGCGCAGGAGCGCGCCACGATGCACCTCGACACCGTCTGCACGATGGTCGACGTCGACGCCGTGCTGATGTACCCGAACATCGCCAGCACGCTGTCCGCGTACACCGTCGTCGCCGGCGCCGACGGCGAGGACCCGCGGGTGGACGGCCCGGCGCCGTTCCTGCGGGCCGCCGCCGACGCTATGGACCTGGCCCAGCTCCGGGTCATCGACACAGGTCTCGACCCGGTCACCGCCGAGCGCGAGCAGTGGGACGACGGCAACAACACCCTCGCCCTCGCGCCGCGGCTCTGCGTCGGCTACGAGCGCAACACGGAGACCAACGCCCAGCTGGAACGGGCCGGCATCGAGGTCATCCCGATCGCCGGCTCCGAGCTGGGCTCCGGCCGCGGTGGCCCCCGGTGCATGTCCTGCCCACTCGTCCGCGACCCGCTGCGCGGGTAAGGAAGGGCCCCTTATTAACGCCTCCGGTAGAGGAAGGGCCCCTTCTTAACGGCCCCGCAGGGCGGCAGCCGGCCTCAGCGGAGGGTGAGCTGGCGGCCGAGCAGGCCGTGGCGGGCGCGCCGGGCCGCGGCGTCCAAGGGGGTAGGCTCCGCCAGAGCCTCGGCGTAGCGCTTGGCGAAGTCCGCCACCGGCTGTTCCCACTCGCCGGCCGGGGTGTCCTCGGGCAGGTCCCACACCGGTACCAGGCGACCGTGCGCCCGGAACATGCCGGCGAACTTCGTCTGCTCGCCGAGCGTCAGGGCGCCGGCCGCGCTGAGTCGCGCCAGCGCGTCCAGCGCGGCGTCCTCGTCGTCGGGCAGCACCCACCGCACGTGCGCCTTCTCCGGCACCTGGCACCAGTACGCGGCCCGCGCCGCGGTCAGCCGGACGGTGGGGTAGATGGCGGCGTTGGCCCGCTCCAGCGACGCCTGCACGGTCGGGTCGTCCGCCGCACCCGGGTCGAGCCAGAACCCGAAGCCGTCGTGCAGGGTGATCTCCAGCGGCCCGTCGACCAGCAGGTCCTGGAGCCGGGGGCCGGGGCCGGGCAGCGGCGGCACGGTGACCTGGCCACCGGGCTCGGTACGCAGTGCGCAGAGCAGCGCCTCGGCCAGGTCCCGCGAGACGTCGCCGGACTGCTGGTGCCGCTGGAGACCGATAAAGACCCGCCCGTCCGGCTTGGTCATCGCCGGTGCCGCCATCGGCAGCACGGTGGCCAGCAGGACCTCGCGGTCGCCGTACTCCTCGACGAGGTCCGGCGTGAGCCGCAGCGGCGCGGAGGCGGCCGGCACCAGCTCGCGCAGCGCGATCCACTCCGGCTCGTCGGCCAGCCCCGCGAAGGGGCGGGGCACGAAGACGTCCCGTACCTTCTCGCGCTTACCGGTGGTGTCCGCGGCCCGCTGGCTCTTTCGACGCTTGCTCACGGATCGACAGCCTAGAGGCCGGCGCGGGCCGGCGTGGGGAGGACCCGCATCAGCGGCGGTCAGAGCCCCGGCCCGGCGACCACCAGGTCGGGCCGGACGGACCCGGCCGGCTCGAACTCCGCCCAGACGGTCTGGCCGAGCCCGTCCCGGTCGACGCCCCAGCGGCTCGACAGGCCCGACACGATGTGCAGGCCCCGGCCGTCGATCGCGTCCGGGTCGGCTGTTCGCATCCGCGGCCCGGCGGTCGCACCGCCGTCGGTCACCCGCAGGTGGACGCGGGGGCCGGCGGGCGTGTCGCGGAGTCGCCAGGCCACCCGGATCACCCCGCCCGGAAGCGGGTCGGCGTGGCGTACGGCGTTGCCCACCAGCTCCGCGAGGACCGCCACGAGGTCCGCGAGCAGGGTCCGGCTCACGACCTCGGTCAGCTCGTCGGCGAGCCGGTGCCGCGCCTGCCGCGCACCCGTCGCGTGGTGGGGCACCACCACGCACCACGCCCGTTCGGCACCTTGCGTCGACACCGTCGCCCCTCCACACCCCCCGCCACCGCCGGTCACCCGCGGGGCAGCCGCACCTCTGCGACCGTACCGCCACCGGCCTTCGGTCGAAGGGATACCCATCCATTCTGTTGTTCAACGATCCGGCGGACCAGATAGAGGCCGAGCCCCGCGCCGGGAAAGCGGCGGCGGTCACCGGACTCGCCCTGCCAGAACCGGTCGAACGCGCGCTCCACGTGCTCGGGGCGGACGCCGATGCCCTGGTCGGAGACCCGGAAGGAGACGGTCTGCCCGTCGGCCCCGGCGCTGATGCCGATCGGGGTGCCCGGTGGCGAGTACTTGCCGGCGTTCGTGCACAGCTCGGTCAGCACCGTCGCCAGGCTCGCCCGGTGGCCGAGCACCTTGGGTAGCCCCGCCGGCAGGTCCAGCGTGATGCGGTGGCGCAGCTCCGCCGGAAGGTCGGCCACCGCCGTGCACAGGGCGTCGTTGAGGTCGTACGGGGCCGACGGCTCCTCACCCGGGCCCGCCTCGGTCGCCGAGGAGAGCAAGCGGTCGACGAGGCGGGCCAGCTCGTTGGCGCGCTGGCCGATCACGCGGGCGGCCATCCGCCGGTCCGCGTCGCCCAGCGACTCCCAGTGGTCGTTGAGGGTGTCCGCGTACCCCTTGATGACGGTGACCGGGGTCCGCAGCTCGTGGCTGGTGACCGCCACGAAGAGGTCCCGGTCGTTGTCACGGCGCTGCTGGTCGGTGGTGTCGCGGAAGGTGACCACCCGCAGCGTGCCGGGGCCGGGCAGCTCGCCCGAGGTGACCCGCAGCCAGCGGCCGTCCGGCAGCCGGTGGTCGAGCACCTGTCCGGGCGGGGGGAGGGGGAACGGCAGCGGCTGGTTGAGCGCGTCGGCGGCGGGACGGCCGGTCACCTGGGCGGCGGCCGGGTTCCAGAGCCGGACGTGACCGTCGCGGTCGACCACGGCCAGCCCGTCGGCCATGGCGGCCACCACCGGGCCGTCGCCGTGCACCGGCAGGCCGCTCTGGTCGCCGTACATGTGGGCGATGCAGGAGGCGACGTAAGTGACGACCGCGTGCTGGTCGGTGCCCGGGCCGTCGCCGTCGGAGGGGTAGAGGGCGTGCAGGCTCCCCACGGTGAGCCCGCCGATCTCGGCGCGGGACGCGACCATCCGGTGCAGGCCCCGGTCGGCCAGTTCGGCGCCGAGCCTGCCGGTGAGCCGGTCCACCCGGATCTGCCGGACGCGGGGCCCGGAGAGCAGGCAGGCGATGTCCGGGTCGTCGGCCGGAACGGGTCGGCCGATGGTCCAGTCGACGGCGCCGGTGGCGGCGATGATCCGGCCGCCGGTGGGTGCGAACTCGACGAACGCCACACCGGCCGCGCCCAGCGCGGACTGGGTGACCCGGAGCAGTTGGGTGAGGACCGGAAGGCCGGCGTCCCCAGAGTTGATCATCTCGATGACCACCGTGTGCCCGGCGATCAGAGCGGGAAGGTCCGTACGCTCCGGCATGCCCCGAGTGTGCCCCGCCGCGCGGATCTCCGGACACCCCCGTCCGGCCGGCGTAGAGCGTTAAGAAGGGGCCCTTCTACTACCGCAGGCGTTAAGAGGGGGCCCTTCCTTGCACGCGGGCCAGGGCTTGGGTCGGGCGGTCGGTGATGATGCCGTCCACCCCGGCGGCCAGAACCAGGTCCAGGTCGGCGGGGTCGTTGACGGTCCAGACGTACACCTGGTTGCCGGCCGCGCGCAGTGCCGGCACCAGGTCCGGGCGGGCCCGCACCAGCGCCACGCCGGGTCCGGCGATCCGGGTTCCGAACGGCAGCCGGCCCGGCCGCACCCGGCGGGGCAACATCTCCAGCAGCAGCACGGTGGGCAGCGCGGGGGCCAGTTCGCGGATCCGGCGGACCGCCAGCAGCGAGAACGACATCACCGTCACCTTGACCGGGTGCTCGGGCCGGGGTTCGGTCAGCCCGTACCGGCGCAGCAGCGCGACGAGCCGCCGTTCGACGTCCCGGCCGTACCGGGAGGGGTGCTTCGTCTCCACCAGCAGCCGGACCGGCCGGTTGGCGGCGAGGACCGCGTCCAGCAGCCGTTCCAGGGTGAGCAGCCGGGTGTGCGACTCGTCGAGCACCTCGTCGCCGTCGGCCGGTACGCAGCCCGGGTGCCAGGACCCGAAGTCCAGTGCCTCCAACTCGGCGAGGGTGCGGGCGCTCACCAGGCCCCGCCCGTTGCTGGTGCGGTCCAGGCGACGGTCGTGGACGCAGACGAGGTGACCGTCGCGGGTCAGCCGGACGTCGCACTCCAGCCCGTCGGCACCCTCGTCGAGCGCGCGCAGGTACGCGGCGAGGGTGTGCTCCGGAAGGTCGTACGACGAGCCGCGGTGCGCGAAGACCAGGGGTCGGTCCATGCGTTGCTCTCCGCTACAGGACCCGGCCCGGCTGCCCGTCCTCGCCGACCACGGGACGCCCGGCCATGGCCCACTCGCCCATCCCGCCCTCGACGTTGCGGACCTGGTCCCAGCCGTTGCGCATGAGGTATGCGACGACCTGGGCGGATCGTCCGCCGGAGCGGCAGATGATCGCGACGTCCCGGTCGGTGGGCACCTCCGTCAGCCGGGACGGCAGTTCCATCATCGGCAGGTGGTGGGCGCCGGGGGCGTGGCCGGCGGCCCACTCGTCGTCCTCCCGGACGTCGAGCAGGTACGTGTCGTCGGTGATCTCGGGGATGGTCACGGTGGGTACGCGGGGTCCGAACACGGTTACCAAGCTTAGGGTCTTGGTGGCCCGTCACAACTGCGTCACCCAGCGCGGGTTGGCGCGGGCCCACTCCGGCACCCGGGTGCTCTGGACCGCCTCGAAGAGGCCGGCGCCGCCGTCGTCCAGCACCACGTACGACACCTGGCCGACGGTCTGCGGCCGGGACGGCACCTGGAGCCCGCGCAGGGCGTCGGCCGGCAGGTCGCGCAGCGCGATCACGAGGTCCTCCAGGGGTACGCCGTTGGTGTCCACGGTCAGGGAGTCACCCACGGCGCGGATGACCTGGTCGAGCTTCACCGGGTTGGTCCGCAGCGCGGTCTCGCCGGTCCGGTCCAGGACGGCCCGCAGCAGTTGCTGCTGGTGGGTCTGCCGGTCGTAGTCGCCGTTCGGGAGGCCGTACCGCTGGCGGACGAAGTCCAGGGCGGTGCCGCCGTCCATCTGCTGGCACCCGGGCGGGAAGACCCGGCCGGTGTGGATCGACCGGACCTCGGTGTCGACGCACATGCGGACGCCGCCGAGGAGGTCGATGACCCGGCGGAAGCCGGAGAAGTCGATCAGGGCGGCGCCGTCGAACCGGAGCCCGGTCAGGCGGGCCAATGTCGCGGAGAGCAGTCTGGTGCCCGGCAGTCCGCCGCCGCCGTGCTCGTACGCGGAATTGATTTTGTCCTGCCCGCCGCCGTAGCCGGCGGTGGCGGGGATGGCGACCAGCAGGTCCCGGGGTACCGAGACCAGGTACGCCTCCCGCCCGCCGGCGGGCACGTGGACGATGAGGATGGTGTCCGACCGCCGGTCGGCGGCGCTGCCGCTCCGCCACCGGTCGGTGCCGACGAGGAGGTAGTTGAGGGTTCCGTCCAGGTCGGTGCGTTTCCGGCGGGCGCTCTCGTCGAGCAACTGCTCCTTGACCACGGCCCGGTCGTACCGTTCGGCGATCACCCGGAGGCCGACCACGGTGAGCCCGGCCAGCAGTGCCAGGGCGAGGCCGGCGCGGAGCAGGAGTCGGGGCCGGCGGGGCGGTCCGGACCGGACGCCCGCGCCGGCCCGCTCCCGTCCATCCCCCGACCTGGACGTGGTTCCTCCCCGCCACCCGCACGCGAATTCTCTTCACGTCAGGCTACGGTCCGGAGCGCCCCCACCGGGCCGGTTCGGTGAAACCCCCCGGTCACTTCCGGGTGGAGAGCACCTCCGGGTTGGCGACCACGAAGTCGGCCAGCCGGTCCTCCTTGACGGCCCGGAACATCTCCAGCGTCTGCTCGCTGAGCGACTCGCGGTTGTTGCCGTTGCCGTTGAAGGTGCCGCCGTTCGTCCGCAGCATCGTCAGGTCGCTGCCGGTGACCCCGCGCATGGTGAAGATGAAGTCGATGACCGGTACGCCGCCGGTGTCCAGCACGAACGCGTCGCCGGCCGCGTCGATCAGCTTGCTGATCTTGGTTGGGCTGCTCAGCGTGCCGTTCTGGGTCGCCTTCTTGGCCATCGCCTTGATCAGTTGCTGCTGGTTCTGCTGCCGGTCGTAGTCGGCGTTCTTGAGGCCGTACCGCTGGCGGGAGTAGTCCAGCGCCGCCCAGCCCTCCATCTCCTTGCAGCCCTTCTTGTGCACCACCGGGGTCATCGGCTTGCCGGTCTTCTTCGCCTCCGCGTTCCACATCGGCTTGCCGTCGACGTACACCATGTGGTGCGACTTGACCTCCTGGCTGACACAGATGCGGACCGAGCCCAGAGTGTCGATGATGCGCTTGAAACCGCCGAAGTTGATGATCGCGGCACCGTCGAAGCTGATGCCGGTCATCTGCTTGATCGTCTGAGCGGTCAGCTGCGCGCCGCCCTCCCAGCCGCCGCCGTTGCGGGCGCCGGCCTGGAACGCCGCGTTGATCTTGTCCACCCCGCCGTGGAACCCGCTCTTCGAGAAGGCCGGGATCCGCACCTCGGTGTCGCGGGGAATCGAGATCAGGTACGCCTGGTCGTGGGTCGCCGGGATGTGCAGCACGATGATGCTGTCCGCCCGCACGTCGTCGGGTGCCCACGACTGCCGTGCGTCCACCCCGAGCAGCAGCATGTCGATCGGGCCGTCGAGGTTCGCGCCGCCCTCCGCGCCCGACTTGCCGGCGTCGCCGAGCAGGTTGCGCTGGTCGATGTTGCCGGTGGCCTGGGCGATCATCACCTTGCCGCCGACGATCGCGACACCGCTGGTCAGCATCAGGACGGCACCGAAGATCAGGGTGATGCGCGCCCACAGCGGGTCCTTGCGGCGACGCTTGCGGCTGGCGGGGGTGGTGGGCGGACGACCCTTCCCGGGCTGCGCCGGAATGGTTGCGGACATCCGGGCCGACGCGTGGGGGGCATCCAGCGACGGCGGGCGACCGCTGGTCTGAACCGGCATGCGTGCTCCAGTTCGTGATCGGGGGCGGGATCACTGTACGGACGCTTTCCCGTCCTGGCGAGTTCACCCCACGGTCAAATGCCGTTATCCAGACCGCCCGATGGATAAATCGACCGAACGGAGGGGTCGGAAACGACCGGTCGACGGCTGGCACCCGGCATCAGGGATGCTCAGCCGCCGACCGGTGACGACCGCCGTCGATGCGGCGGGTGGCGCGGTCAGTTGCCGCCGTCGCTCTTCTGGTTCGCCTTGACCCAGTCCGTCATGGTGTCCCTGGCCATCGCCTGGTACATGGAGAGCGCCTTCTCCCGGTCCGAGACCACCACCGACTCGCCGTTGATCGTCTGGCTGCCGTTGTGCGGGCTGGTCACGAACGTCAGGTTCTCCCCGCGCAGGTTGCGGAACTGCACCGCCATGTCGACCAGGGAGAAGCCCTCGTCGACGGTGACCGCGGCGGTAACCGCCTTCAGGAAGTTGTTCAGCTTGACGGGGTTGGAGAGCGTCCCGGTGCTCGCGGCCTTGTCCATCAGCGCGCGGAGGAACTCCTGCTGGTGCCGCATCCGGTCGAAGTCGCCGTTCGGGAACTGCTTGCGCTGCCGGATCCAGTCCAGCGCCTCCGCGCCGTCCATGTGGTTGACGCCCTTGGTGAACGTCCGGTACGGCTTGTGGATCGAGGTGACCGTCTTCTCCACGGTCAGGTCGACGCCGCCGAGCGCGTCGGTGACCTGCTTGAAACCGGCGAAGTCGATCGCCATCACGTGGTCGAGCCGGACGTCGGTGAAGCACTCCACGGTGCGTACGGCCAGGGGCAGGCCGCCGAACGCGAACGCCGCGTTGATCTTCCCGCGCCGACCCGAGCCGCAGTCCGCGTTGGCGCTCTCCGGGATCGGCACGTACAGGTCACGCGGGATCGACACCAGGTAGGCCTGCTGGTGGTTGCTCGGGATGTGCATCACGATGATCGTGTCCGCGCGCCACTTGCTGGCCTCGTTGACCGGGGCGTCCGGGTCCCGCGAGTCGCTGCCGACCATCAGGATGTTCAGCGCGCCGTCGACCGCCTTGGCCGGCCGGCCGCCGGTGATCTGCGAGAACGGGTCGGTGCGCCCCAGGTCCTCGTTGAGGCCACGGGCGTAGAACCAGGCGCCGGTGCCGCCGAGCAGCGCGAGCACCAGCACCGCGATGCCGGCCACCAGACCGATCCGGCCCCAGCGCGGGCGGGGGTCACGGCGCCGGGGGCGGCCCGAACCGTCGTCGCCACCGCCGAAGTCGCCGGGTCCACCGGGGCCGACGGGGCCACGGGGGCCACCCCCCGACGGTTCGTCGTGGTACGAGGGATACCACTGCGTCTCGGTCGACCGGGCGCGTCCAGCCGGGCCGGAGCCCGGCACCGGGGCGCGCCCGGCACTGCGGTGAAGCCGGTGGACACCCCCGGTGTGCGGAAGCGGGAAACCGGCGGGCGTGGTCGCTGACATGTAACTCAGGGTACGTACGTCCGGCCAGTGTCGCCCTGAAGCGGAGCCGGCGTCGCCACCGCCCGTCGCCGGCTGGTTACCCCAGCCGCTCGCGGAAGTACGCGATCGTGCGCCGCAGACCCTCCTCGGGCGCGACCCGCGGCTCGTATCCGAGCAGTTGCCGGGCGAGCGTGAGATCGGGGCGACGCATCTCCGGATCGTCGGCGGCGCGGGTGATGTAGGTCACCTCGGAGCTGCTGCCGCAGAGTGACACGATCGTCTCGGCCAGTTGTCGCATGCTCATCTCGTGCTCGGTGCCGCAGTTGATCGGCCCGGTCTCCGTCGAGTCGAGCAGCAGCAGGATGCCCCGCACCAGGTCGTCGACGTAGCAGATCGAGCGCGTCTGGTTGCCGGTGCCGTGCACGGTGATCGGCTCGCCGCGCAGCGCCTGGGAGATGAAGGTCGGGATCGCCCGCCCGTCGTCCGGACGCATCCGCGGCCCGTACGTGTTGAAGATCCGGACGATCGCGACGTCCAGCCCCCGGCTGCGGTGGTACGCCATGGTGGCGGCCTCGGCGAACCGCTTCGACTCGTCGTAGACGCTGCGGACGCCGATCGGGTTGACGTTGCCCCAGTACGTCTCGCGCTGCGGGTGCTCCTTCGGGTCGCCGTACGCCTCGGAGGTGGACGCCATCAGGAAGCGCGCGCCGTCGGCGACCGCCCGCTCGAGCAGGTGCAGGGTGGCGACCGAGCCGACCCGCAGGATCTCCACCGGCAGCTTCTCGAAGTCGGTGGGGCTGGCCGGCGAGGCCATGTGCAGGATCGCGTCGAACCGCTCGGCGAACGCGGGGTGGTGGGTCGGCAGACCGTCCGAGATGTCGGCCTCGACCAGCGTGAAGGTCGGCGTGTCGGCCAGATGGGCGACGTTCTCCTTCGACCCGGTGACGAAGTTGTCGACCGCGACCACCGTGCAGCCCCGGCCGATCAGGACGTCGACCACGTGCGACGGCACGAAGCCGGCGCCGCCGGTGACGAGGATGCGGTGACCGGACCCGAAGCGCTGCACGACCTTCATGCCGGTCAGCCTACCGACCGGCCCGGCAGGTGACCCGACAAGGAAGGGCCCCCTGTTAACGCCTCGCGTTGTACAGGGGGCCCTTCTTATCACGCACCGAGCAGGCCGGCGCTCGTCGCACGGCCCACCCGGGGTGGTCAGTGCGCGCCCGCCCCGGTGAGCGAGCGCACCTCGAGTTCGGCGTACTTGTCCTCGTCGCGCTCCTTGGAGAGCACCGTGCCGAGCCATCCGCACAGGAAGCCGAACGGGATGGAGAGGATGCCCGGGTTCGACAGCGGGAACCACTGCCAGTCCTGCTCGGGGAACATCGCGGTCGGCGCCCCGGAGACCACCGGGGAGAAGAACACCAGGAAGACCGCGGCGAACAGGCCGCCGTAGATCGCCCACACCGCGCCGGAGGTGTTGAACCGCTTCCAGAACAGGCTGTAGAGGATCGCCGGCAGGTTGCCCGATGCCGCCACCGCGAAGGCCAGCGCCACCAGGAAGGCGACGTTCAGGTTCTGCGCGAAGATCGACAGCACGATCGAGATCGCGCCGATCACCAGCGCGGAGATCCGCGCGACCGTCACCTCCTGCCGCTCGGACGCCGTCCCGTCCTTGATGACGTTGGCGTAGAAGTCGTGCGCCAGGCTGGACGAGGAGGCGAGGGTCAGTCCGGCCACCACGGCGAGGATGGTGGCGAAGGCGACCGCCGCGATGACCGCGAGCAGGGTGGCCCCGCCGAGATCACCGCCGAGGAAGTCGACGCCGAGCGCCTCGGCCAGTTGTGGCGCGGCCGTGTTGCCGGCCCGGTCCTGCGCGGTGATCGCCTCGCCGCCCACCAGCGCCGCGGCGCCGAAGCCGAGCGCCAGGGTGAGCAGGTAGAAGGTGCCGATGATGCCGATCGCCCAGAGCACGCTCTTGCGGGCCGCCTTCGCCGTCGGCACCGTGTAGAAGCGGATCAGGATGTGCGGCAGGCCGGCCGTGCCGAGCACCAGCGCGATGCCGAGCGACAGCAGGTCGATCTTGTTGTAGAAGGTCTGCGTCGAGTTTCCAGCCACCTCGACGCCGTAGCGCAGCCCGGGTTCCAGGAAGGCGCTGCCCTTGCCGGACGACTCGGCCGCCTGGCCCAGCAACTCCGACAGGTTGAAGTTGAACTTGGCGAGCACCAGCACGGTCATGATCAGCGCGCCGCCCATCAGCAGGAACGCCTTGACGATCTGCACGTACGTGGTGCCCTTCATGCCACCGACCGTCACGTAGATGATCATCAAGGCGCCGACCATGATGATCGTGGCGATCTTGGCGGCGTCCGCGTCCATGCCGAGGAAGGTGGTTCCCGGCCGGATGCCGAGCAGCAGGGCGACCAGGGCGCCGGCGCCGACCATCTGGGCCAGCAGGTAGAAGATCGAGACCGTGATGGTGGAGACCGCCGCGGCCGTGCGGACCGGGCGCTGCCGCATCCGGAAGGCCAGCACGTCGGCCATCGTGTAGCGACCGGAGTTGCGCAGCAGCTCCGCCACCAGCAGCAGCGCCACCAGCCAGGCGACCAGGAAGCCGATCGAGTAGAGGAAGCCGTCGTAGCCGTACAGGGCGATGATGCCGGCGATGCCCAGGAACGACGCCGCCGACATGTAGTCGCCGCCGATCGCCATGCCGTTCTGGAAGCCGGAGAAGGACCGGCCGCCCGCGTAGAAGTCGGTGGCCGTCTTGGTCTGCCGGCTGGCCCAGATCGTGATGGCCAGCGTCACCGCCACGAAGATCAGGAACAGCGTGATGGTGAGGTTCCGGGCGGTGGTGTCGCCCGCCTCAGCCGCGAGGACCGTGTTCATGGGTCACCTCCCCGATCTCGGCGCGGATCCGGTCGGCGACCGGGTCGATCTTCCGGTCGGCGTACCGGGAGTAGAGCCAGGCGATGAGGAAGGTGGAGACGAACTGCAGCAGACCGAAGACCAGGGCGACGTTGATGTTGCCGACGACCTTCGTGCCCATGAAGTCCCGCGCGTACGCGGACAGGATCACGTAGAGCGCGTACCACAGGAAGAACGCGACGGTCATCGGGAAGACGAAGCCGCGCAACGCGCGTCGCAACCCGGCGAACTCGTCCGACCGCTGTACGGCCAGATAGCGTTCCGCCGCCGACTCGGCGGGGGCGGACGCGGGTGTGTCCGTGGACATCTGTGGATCACCACCTTCACAGGCATCGGGGAGTTTCGCGCACGGTAAGGAGCGCACTCCCGACCCGGGAAGCGTGAGATCGGCGTCGGTCGACGGTTGCGCCGAACGGCACGATGGCTGCGCCGAGTGACCTGGCTCACTCCGGTGACCGGTCGGCGCCGGGGGCCGGCCGCGGTGCCGGTGGTCACCTCCGAGCGGCGGCGACCTGGTCAGGTCAGCTCGCGGTACCGGCCCCGGTAGTGCAGCAGCGGGTCCGTCTCCTCCGCCAGCTCGACCGTCTCGATGGTGGCGTCCACCAGCAGACCCCAGCCGTACTCCCGGGCGTCGTCGAGCCGGCAACCGACCCAGCCGCCCGCGTCCGACGGCACCGGGCCGTAGTCGGTCTGCGTCCAGGTGCCGGTGGCGAACAGACCGCCGGGGGACGGGAAGAGCCCGGCGAACCGGTCCGCGAGCTGCCGGTGCGACGGATTCAACGGCGCGACCGCGAAGCGGCCCGCCTCCTCCACCGCCGCCCACAGGTCGGCCTCCGGGTCGATCAGGCCGAGCAGCCGGTCCGGCTCGCCCTCCGCCACCAGCGTGGAGGAGACCGTCAGGCCCGCCGGCCCGGGCGCCGTCCACAGTGTCACCGGCGCCGCCAGCCGGCCACGCAACCGGCGTACGGGAGAGCGCCGGTCCACCGGTACGGCGAACGGGTCGGTGTGGTGGATCTCGGCACCCGGCTCATGATTCACGTGGAACATTCTGCCGTCCCGGGCCCGCGCCCAACCCAGGAAGCGCTCGTGCAGCCCGGTCGGCGGTGCGTGCCCGTTGAGCTGCGCGAGATGGGCGGACGCCTCGGCCATCAGCGTCCCCAGGTAGATCAGCAGAGCCGGGCGGTCGTGCCGATACTCCACCAGCAGCGCCAGCCGTGCCGGTTGGCACGGCCAGTGCGCACCGCACGCCCGGCACCGCCACAGCGGCCGCATCGCCACGTGCGGCACGTACCGATTCACCGCCGCCCCGCCGGGTGGGGCTGGTTGCGCGAGATCTTGGAGATTTTCGGCCCCTCCGGGGACCGCTTCCTTCCAAGATCTCGGCGGGGAGCGGCCGGGAATGCGGATGGTGGTCACCAGCGACCGCCGTTGGCCCGCCAGGTCTGCGCCGGGGTCAGCCAACCGGCCCGGCCCGGTCGTGGCAGGGCCACCGTCGGCCAGGTCGCCCAGGCTGGTGGCACCGTGGACCGGGCGGGGACCGGGTCCGGCACCGTCGCGCCCGGCACGCCGGTCGGCACCGGCCGGCTCCTCATCCGGTACGACCCCAGCGCGGCGTTCCTCCGGAACGGTCTGAACACGGTGGCCTCCTTCAGGTCGGGGGCCACCCCGACCGGGGGATTGACCGGGGCGGCCCGACGCAGGACCGGCCGCCGGGTCGTCGCCTCCACCGGCCGGGCCGCGCACTCTCCACCCTGGACTCGGCTCGGGCGGGGGAGGATGCCAGGGCTTACTACGCAACGCAGCCGCGTACTTACGGGAGACGTAAGGATGAACGTCGACATGTGGATCCGGGCGTTGAAGGCGGCCCGGGCGGGTGCCGAGGTCTCGCAGGAGAGCCTGGCCGCGCTAATCAAATGGAGCCCGTCCACCGTCGCCGCCATCGAGACCGGCCGCCGCCGACCGACCATGGAGTTCGCCGTCGCCGCTGATCAGGCCCTCGGCACCGGCGGCCTCCTCGCCGAACTCTTGAAGGCTGCGGACCGGGAGCGGGGACCCTCGTGGTTTGCGCCTTGGCGCGGCTATGAGCAGCAGGCGGTGCGCCTGCGCGCCTTCGAAGCATGTCTGGTGCCCGGTCTGCTCCAGACAGAGGCGTATGCGCGGGCGGTCATTTCGGCCGGCGGCCTACATTCGCCGACGATGGTCGACGAACTGATCGCGGTTCGCATGGAGCGGCAGCAAATCCTGCAGCGGGACGAGCCGCCCCATCTCGTCTTCCTGCTCGATGAGGTGGCCGTCCGCCGGCCGGTAGGCGGGCCCCAGGTGCTCGAGGCGCAACTTGGCCGGCTGCTCGACGTTGCTGACCTGCCGTCTGTGCGACTGCATGTCATCCCGTTGGACGTGGGCGGGCATGTCGGACTCGGTGGCGGTTTCGTGTTGGCCGAACTGCCGGATGGGGACCGGGCGCTCTACCTCGAGAATGCCGCCAGAGGACACGTCATGGACGATCCAGCCTTGATCGGCTTGGTTGATCGCAAGTGGGATAGCCTGCTCGGCGAAGCGTTGTCCACGAGCGCATCCCTGGATCTGATCCGAAAACTGAAGGTGACGCCATGACCACTGCCGACCCTCACTGGCGAACGTCGACGCGTTCGACCGATTCAGGTGGCAACTGTGTCGAGGTGGCGGACAATCTGCCGGGGGTCGTGCTGGTGCGGGACAGCAAGGACCGGTCCGGCCCGACGCTCACCTTCCGCCCCGACGCCTGGCGGTCCTTCCTCGCCGCGACCCGTACCCATTGACCCGCCGTCACCATGATCAAGTGATGTGCCGCTGGTCGGAATCCAGGCGGTCGCTCCAGCAGAGCATCATCTGATCGTGGAAAGGCACCCTGGGACGCGACCGGCTCAGCCGTCGGTGAGTGAGCGGCGGGCCGCCGCGAGCACCTCTGGATCTGTGCAGCCGGCGGCGTAACCGGCGATCCGGCGGCGGATGTCCCGGCCGAGCAGCCACGTGCCGATCCGGTCGGCGACCGGGCGTAGGAACGCCGGGCGGCAGCGGAAGCTGTACCGCCAGGTGGCGACGGTGTGGCCGGGTTCGGGAGCGGGGGCGAACCGCCACCCGCCGGCGAACATCTCGAAGAACCAGGGGCCGCGCACCATCTTCATGCCGACGTTGGTGGGCGGCGCGAACGAGACGTACTCGCTGACCATGACTAGGCCGTGCCGCGAGCGGGTGAACGTCCGTACCCCCTTGCCGGGCCGGGTGGCGCCGCCGACGAAGTGCTGCTCCCGGACGAACGGGTCCCACCGGTAGCGCACCGGCGCGGTGGTCTGCGACACCGCGAAGGCCAGCTCGGGTGGGACCGGGACGGTCGTCACCGCCTCGACGACAGGCATCCCCGCATTCTGGTTGGGTTCCGCAACTCAACTCGCGTCGCCATCTGTCCCCACCGGGGTGACCCCGACGGCTGTACGTCCCGTAGCCGCCCGATCAACCGTCAGTCAGTCAGTGACGATATGGTGCTGATGTTCTCGGACAAAAAAACGGCCCCCGTGGGGGCCGTTCCTGCCGTATCTCTCGGCGTCGTATGGACCCACCATACACCAACGCCGAGAGTCAGGAGAGGTGAACGTGGCGACAGTCGCTGCCTACATCGACGGCTTCAACCTGTACTACGGCATGAAGAACAAGTATGGCCGCAGGCACATGTGGCTCGACGTCGTTGAGCTCGTTCGCCAGCTCAGACCCAAGGACACCGTGACAGCCGTCCACTACTTCTCGGCGATCGTGAAGAACGAGCCCGTCGCCGCTCAGAACCAGACCAGCTACATCGACGCCATGAAGGTCCGCAACGGAGACCTGTTGCACGTGCACCTGGGACGATTCAAGGAGCGGACGATCAAGGACTGCCGCCGGTGCGGCAAGAGCTACACCTGCAGTTGCGGCCGGCAGTACAGAAGCTATGAGGAGAAGGGGACGGACGTGGCACTCGGTGCCATGATGGTCGCCGACGCCGCTCTCCGGATCGCCGACACCACCCTGCTCGTCAGCGCCGACACCGACCTCGCCCCCGCGCTGGCCACCGTTAAGGCGGTCAATCCCGACCAGCGGATCTACCTCGCAATGCCTCCCGGGAACACGCGGGCCTCGAATCACCTGACCCGAGTCGGCAACCTCGGCCAGTTCTTCATCCGTGAGCGGGCCCTTCGTGACGCTCAACTACCGAACATCGTCGCGGACGCGGCCACTGGGCAGATCTATGCTCGCCCAGCCAAGTGGAGTTGAACCGGCGTCAGCGGCGTGGCGTCACAGTCGCCAGGAGTTCGGGCTGGCGCCGGTCGAGGACGTCGCCGGCCAGGTACGCGCCGAGCAGTGCCGCGCCCAGCCCGTACGCCGCACCGACCGGCAGGGCCAGCCAGAGCCACACGTCGCCGAGGAGCGCGGCGGCCACGACCATCGGGACGGCGGCGGCCGCCGAGGCGAGCATCGACAGCAGGGTCAGGAAGCTGCGGGCCACCCCGGCGCCGGTGTTGAGCGCGAACGGGTTGCTCGTCTCGGGCAGCGCGTACGCCCCGAGCACCGACAGGAACGTGTTGACCGCCAGCCCGGCGCCGTACGTGGCGAGCAGGCTGCCCGCCGTCATCCCGATCCAACCCGGCTCGCCCAGGATCAGGGCCAGCACGACGGAGATGACCACGACCAGCGGAAGCACGTAGATCGAGAAACCCGCCATCCGGGCGCGCAGCTCCACCTTGCCCGGTACGCCCGCGACCAGGTGCGCCGCGTACGCGCTGCCGTCGAAGCCGAACTGGTTGGCCAGGGTCACCGCGGCGAGGACGCCGACGAACAGCATCGACAGGCTCACCAGCACCGGGGAGGACGTGTCCGGAGCGCCGAAGCCACCCGTGCCGTCGACGAGGTTCGACCCGCCCAGGTTGACCATGGCCGGCACGAACAGGCCGACCACCCCCAGCGTGACGAGGTTCGCCCGCCGCCGGGCGTCCCGCCACCAGTACCGCGCCTCCCGCGCCACCAGCGCGCCGAACCGGTCCCGCGGGAGCCAGCCGAGCGCGCGGGGGAAGAACTGCGCGACCGGGGTGCCGCTCGTCTCCGGCTGCCGGGTCGGGGCCTTGCCGCTGCTGGCCGCGCCCACCATCGCCGACTCCAGGGAGCGGGACCACCAGGCCAGCAGCGCCACCACGGCGAGCGCGGTGATCAGCAGCTTCACCGGCGCCGCCCACACCCGCCCCTGCGCGACGTCGATGCCCGCCGTCCAGGGCGCACCGAACGGCGTCCAGCCGACCACGGTCGCCACCGAGGCGAACCGGTTCCAGTCCGCGTCGCGGAGCGCGGCCGTCGCGGCCAGTTGCAGCGGGCCGAGCAGCGCGGCGACCACGGCCAGCAGCACGGCGGCCAGGTCGCGGACCCGGCGGGACCGCAGCATGGTGGCGAACGCGCTGGTGACCGCTCGGGCGGCGGCGACGCAGAGCAGCAGGCCCGCCACCACCCCGACGGCCTGCACCAGGGCGGCCGGCCACCCGCCGAGCGCACCGGCGGTGACGATCAGGCCGGAGAGCGCCAGCAGCACGGCGACCGTCGGGACGCTCACCAGCGCCGCCGCGAACAGGCCGGTGACCAGGGTTCGGCGGGACAGCGGCAGCAGCGCGAACCGGGCCGGGTCCAGCGTCTCGTCGACACCGAAGAAGACCAGCGGCAGCAGCAGCCAACCGAGCACCATCAGCCCGCCGCCGAACGCGGCGACGAGCAGCGCGTACCGTTCGGCGTCGGCGAAGCCGGGGGCGGCGAAGAGGAAGAAGCCGGTCGCGGCGAACCAGAGCCCGACCAGCGAGCCGACCACGAAGAGGGCGATCCGCCAGCCCTGGCCGCGGAAGTTGTTGCCCATCACCCGCAGCTTGAGGCGGACGAAGTGCCGGGCGGACACCCGCCGCGCCGGCGCGGCGGAGCCCGTCACTGCGACAGCCACGCCAGCTCCTCACCGGTCGCGGTACGCCCGCCGACGACCTCCACGAAGACCTGCTCCAGCGAGCGGTCCCCGCGAACCTCGTCCAGCGTGCCGACGCGCTTGATGGTGCCCGCGGCGAGGATCGCGACGTGCGAGCAGAGCCGCTCGACGACCTCCATCACGTGGCTGGAGAACACGACCGTCCCGCCTCCGGCCACGTACCGCTGGAGGATGTCCCGGATCAGCGCCGCCGACACCGGGTCGACCGCCTCGAACGGCTCGTCCAGCACGAGCAGCCGGGGCCCGTGCAGCAGCGCGCAGGCCAGGCCGATCTTCTTCTTCATGCCGGCCGAGTAGTCCACCACCAGTGTGCGGCCGGCGTCGCCGAGGGCCAGCACGTCCAGCAGTTCCGCCGCCCGCTGGTCGACCACCGCCGGGTCCATGCCGCGCAGCAGACCGTGGTACGCGAGCAGCTCCGCGCCGCTCAGCCGGTCGAAGAGGCGTACGCCGTCGGGCATGACGCCGAGCAGTTGCTTCGCGCGGACCGGGTCGGCCCAGACGTCCTGCCCGAGCACCCAGGCGCGCCCGCTGTCCGGCCGGAGCAGGCCCACCGCCATCGACAGGGTCGTCGTCTTTCCGGCACCGTTCGGGCCGAGCAGGCCGTAGAACGAGCCGGCCGGCACGTCGAGGTCGACGCCCGCGACCGCCACCTTGTCGTCGAAGCGCTTGACGAGACCGCGCAGCGCGAGGGCGGGGTGCTCACCAGTCATGCGTCCGACCGTATCCGGCGGCGGCCAGCGGATCGCTCCCGCGCAGGGATGATCCACCGTCATCCCTGGGGCGTACCCGTGCAACCCGCTGGTCGCGCCGTGCGTAAGAAGGGCAGGAACTGGACGAAGGGGCGAGGTATGAACGCGGACGACGGGCTCGGCGGACTTGAGGAGCTGTTCCGGAACCCCACCGGGCAGATGGGCCGGCGGGGTCGGCGTGCGCGCCGTACCCGGATCGCCGCCGGTGTCGCCAGTGCCGTCGCCGTCGCCGCGGTCGTGGGCGGCGCGGCGGCCGTGGCGGGGCGACCCGTCGCCGCGCCGCCGCTGACACCAGCCGCGGACGCCCCGGCGCCGAGCGTGTCCCCACGTCGGACCACCGAGCCGAGTCCCTCGGCGGACGGGCCGACACCGTCGCCCTCGCGATCCGGCACCGCCCGGCCGAGCACCGGCACGCCGCCCCGGCCGGTCCCGGCGCGGGCGATGCTCCAACTCGCCGACCTGTCCGACGATTTCCGGTCCCTCAGGAGCGACGTGGGCGGCGACTGGCCGCTGGAGTGGCTGGCGGGCCACTGCCGCGACACCTCACCCCCGCTGCTCGTCGGCGAGGTGGACCGGCGCGACGTACGGTACGACTCGCCGACCGACGTGGTCATCGAGCGGGTGACCCGCCATGCCGGCGATGCCGCCGTCACGGTGATGGGCAACGCGCGCCGGTCCGTCGCCGGCTGCGTACCGACCCGTCCGGACGACTCGCTCACCGTCCTGGCGGAGGGGCTGGGTGGCGCCGAGTCGCTGCTGGTGGGCTCGGTCATCGAGGACGAGCCGGGCCGCCTGCTCCTCGTCCGCCAGGGCGACCTGGTGGCGCAGGTCCGACTGGACGGCCGCGCTACCAGGGCCGAGGCCCGGTCGTACGCGCGGGCGGTGGCGAGCCGGCTCTGCGCCGGGACCGACGCCTGCTGACAACCGTGCAACCGGCCCTCCCCGTCGCGTGTGACAGGAGCAGGATCTCGGAGGGAGGGGCCGGGTGGCTGGGGACGAAGGGTTCGAGGAGTTCTACCGCAGCACACGACACCGGGTCGTCACCGTGCTGTACGCGCTCGGCGGTGACCTGACCGAAGCCCAGGACGCCGCGCAGGAGGCGTACGTCCGGGCGTGGCAGCGCTGGACGGTGATCGGCGAGTACGACGACGCCGAGGCGTGGGTGCGGACCGTCGGCTACCGCCTGCTGGTCAACCGCTGGCGCAAGATCCGCAACGGGCTGTCCGCGTACCGCCGGCACGGCCCCGCCCCGGCCACCGGCCCGCCGTCGGAGAACACGGTGGCCCTGGTCGCGGCCCTGCGGCGGTTACCGGCCGAGCAGCGGCAGGCGATCGTCCTGCACCACCTGGCGGACCTGTCCGTCGGCGACATCGCCACCCAGACCGGCACGCCGACCGGGACCGTCAAGGCCCGCCTCGCGCGGGGACGGAAGACCCTCGCCACGCTTCTCGACACCACCCTCCCGGAGGAGGTCAGCCATGCCTGATCCGCTCTTCGCCGACCTGTACCGAGACACCGAGCGTCTGAACTGGGACCCCACCGACGAGGTGCGCGCGCGGGCCCGGCGGCGCACGCGACGTACCCGTGTTGCCGGCGGCCTGGCATGTGCCCTCGCGGTCGCCGCCGTCGCGACCGGCGCGGCGGCCGTGGCGGGTGGTCCGGATGCCGGGCCGCCGCTGCCGCCCGCGACGAACGTCCCGACGCCCTCGGTGCCACCCGGCCCGACGGCGGATGCGACTCCCTCCCCGGGGACGCCGACCACGACCCCGTCGGGCACGCCGTTGACGACCAGGACCGGAACGTCGGCGGCCGTCCCGCCCGCGGCTCTGCTGCGGATCGGGGACCTGCCCGCCGGTTACCGGCGCGCGGGTGACGACCTGGACGGGGACTGGAGTCTCGACGCTGCCGCCGCCCTCCGGTGCGCGAACGGTGTTCCGCCGCTGACCGTCCGGCACCGGGCCGAGCGGGGTGTGGTCTTCCGGGCCGACGGCGACCAGGTGATCATCGAACGGGTGCGCCGGTACACCGATGCCGATGCGGAGACGGCGATGGACCGGTTCACCCGGCTGGTCACCGGCTGCCGGCCGGAGTTCTCGATCTGGGAGCGGGACTTCGTCGGTGACGGGTCGCTGCTGGTCGGTTTGGAGACCGAGGGAGTGTGGAGCACTTGGCTCGTGCTGCGCCAGGGTGACCTTGTCGCCGAGGTGTGGCTGGGCAAGCGCAAGGACCTGGAGGGGGCCAAGGTGCTGGCCGATCGCGCCGCGGAGCGGCTCTGCGCCGGGACCGACGCCTGCTGAAGACGTTAATAAGGGGCCCTTCCTCTACCGCAGGCGTTAAGAAGGGGCCCTTCCTTGCAAGCGGAGCGCTTCGGGGGCGTGCAGGCGGAGCATCGTGGCGCCGATGCCGGCCGGGACGCGGCGGCGGGTCGCCATCGACACCGCCACCATCACGGTGAAGGCGAGCGGCACCGTCCAGGCGGCCGGCTGCGCGGTGAGCGTGGCCGGCCAGCCGGACAGCGGCGGCCCGAGCACCGTCACCAGCACCGCCCCGACCGCGGCGCCGCCGCCGGCCAGCACGCCGGCGGCGGCGCCGAGGTCGGTCAGCCCCCGCCACCAGATGCCGAGCACGAGCAGCGGGCAGAAGCTCGACGCGGCGACCGCGAAGGCCAGCCCCACCACCTGCGACACGTCCAGCCCGGACACGTTGAGCGCGAGCACCGCCGGGATCGTCCCGGCGATCACCGTGGCCAGCCGGAACCCACGGACCGAGCCCCGGCCCAGCACGTCGGTCGAGATGACCCCGGCGACGCTGGTGAGCAGCCCGGAGGAGGTGGAGAGGAACGCCGCGAACGCCCCCGCCGCGACCAGCGCGGCGAGCAGCCGCCCGGTCGTGCCGTCGCCGAGCGCCGCGCCGGGCAGCAGGACCACCACCGCGTCGGTCTGCCCGGTGACCAGCAGGTGCGGGGTGTAGATCCGGCCGAGGACGCCGTAGATGGTGGGGAGCAGGTAGAAGGCGCCGACCAGGGCCAGCACGACCAGCGTGGTGCGCCGGGCGGCGGCGCCGTCGGGGTTGGTGTAGAAGCGGACCAGGACGTGCGGCAGGCCCATGGTGCCGAGGAACGTGGCCAGGATCAGCGAGTACGTGGCGAACAGCCCCCGGTCGTCGTCCCCGGCGGTGCTGGGCAGCAGCCAGTCCGCCGCGTCGGTGGCCACCCCGGACACCTCGGGCACGGGGTCGCCGGCCGCGAACGTCAGTTCGTCGCCGGGGCGTACCTCCCGGGTCTGCCCGTCGGGCAGGGTGAGCGTCGCGGGATGCTCGACGACGACGGTGGTCGCGGTCCGGAACGCCGGCCCGTCGGGCGGGGTCACCGCCGGGCGGGCGTCGGCCTGCCACTGCAACGCCAGGAAGATCGCGGGTACGGCGAGCGCGGTCAGCTTGAGCCAGTACTGGAAGGCCTGCACGAAGGTGATGGCGCGCATGCCGCCGAGCGCCACGTTCCCGGTGACCACCGCCGCCACCACGAGGGCACCCACGGGGTACGGCGAGCCGGCCAGCGTGGCCAGCGTCAGGCCGGCGCCCTGCAACTGGGGTACGAGGTAGAGCCACCCGATGAAGATCACGAAGACGGTGGCGAGCGTACGCAGCCACCGGGAGCCGAGCCGCAGCTCGCAGAAGTCGGGCAGGGTGAACGCGCCGGAGCGGCGGAGCGGTGCGGCGACGAAGAGCAGCAGTGCCAGGTAGCCGGCGGCGAACCCGACGGGGTACCAGAGCACGTCGACGCCGTACTTGAGGATCAGGCCGGCGATGCCGAGGAAACTCGCGGCCGACAGGTACTCCCCGCCGATCGCGGCGGCGTTCCAGGTCGGGCTGACCATCCGGGACGCGACCAGGAAGTCCGACGTGGTGCGGGCGAGGCGCAGGCCGTAGAAACCGATGCCGACGGTGACCAGGGTGACCGCGACGATCGCCGGGACGACGTACCCGTTGTCCACCTCAGCGCTCCGGCCGCTGGACCAGGTCGGTGAAGTCCTGCTCGTTGCGCTCGGCCAGCCGCACGTACGCCCAGCCCACCGTGACCAGGAACGGGAAGGCGGCCACCCCGAGCAGCAGCCACGGCAGGTTCACCCCGAGCACGGTGACCCGGCCGACCGAGGGGGCGATGGCGAACAGCCACGGCAGCCCGCCGAGCCCGATCGCCACCACCAGCGAGAGCCGCAGCGCGAGGGAGAGCTGTGCGCGGACCAGGCCTCGGACCAGCGCCTCGCCGACGCGGGTCTGCTGGGCCAGCTCGGTGCGGGTGCGGTCGGTGCGCGTCTCCCGCCGGACCACGTCGGCCAGCACGATCCGGGTGCGCGCCGGCGGCCGCGTGGGTTGGGCCGGCACCCGGCCGGCGTCGTCACGCCCGGGCGACGCCCCGGGCCGGGTACCCGCCCCGGGCGCTGGGACGGGATCGTCGGCAGCGGCCACTCCGGCAGTCTGGCCCGATCGACGGGAATGTCAAGCGGGTGCACAAGGGCCCTGTGGACAACCTGTGGAGAACGCGTCACCCCTGTGGATAACTCCGGGGATGCCGACGGTGACCTGCGGCGACGACTCGGGTCCGCGGTGGGTGACGGTCGGGGCAGTCAGGGCGGCGGGATCCTCTCGTCGCGAGGTCGGAACCTTCTTCCTCGCCCGGGAGTGGGAGAGGTGGAGGAGGGAGGTGACGGTGTCCGACGACGACATCATCGGCGACATCTACGCCGGGTGTTTCCAGCGGCTCGTGGTGCAGCTGTACGCGGTGACCGGGGACCTGAGCGAGGCGCAGGAGGCGGTCCAGGAGGCGTTCACCCGGGCGCTCGCCGCGCCCCGGCGGTTCGCCGGCCTTGAGAATCCGGAGGCGTGGCTGCGCCGGGTCGCCGTGAACGTGGCCCGCAGCCGGTACCGGCGTCGCCGGGTACTCGACCGGCTGCTGCACCGGATCGGCCCGCCGCCGGTGGTCGCCGACACCGCTCCCGAACACCTGTCGCTGCTCGCCGCCCTGCGCGAACTGCCCACCGGCCAGCGGCACGCGCTGGCCCTGCACTACCTCGTCGACCTTCCGGTGGACGAGGTCGCCCACACCCTTGGCGTCTCGGTCGGCACGGTCAAGTCGCGGCTGTCCCGGGGCCGGGCGGCCCTCGCCGCGCGGCTCACCGACCCCGACGTCGCCTCGACACCAACCGGGAGGGTCGATGTCCGATCGTGAGTTCACCGGGTTCGACACCGCGACCGTGGCCCGCGCGGTACGCCAGCCACCTCTGGACGACCTGTGGGCGACCGCCCGCGCCCGCCGCCGAAGGCGGGCCGCCGGGGTCGCGCTGGCCGCCGTCGTCGCGATGGCCGGTATGGCCGTCGTGCCGCTGGCCGACCGGTCACCGGGCGTCGACTGGGCCACGCCCGAGCCGACCGCCATCCGCGAGGATCGCGGGACCCGGCTCTTCCTGACCGGCGGCGACACCGCGGTCGGTGTGGAGCACCGGAGCTGCATGCTCCGCTTCGCCCATACCGGCGACGCCGGTCGGACTTGGAGCGACTACGCGACAGCGGTGTACCAGGCACCAGGCTGCCAACCGGACGAGAACGGTACGGGCACCACCGACCTTCGGTTCAGTGTGCTCGATGAGCGTTCCTACCTGGTGTTCCACAACGGCGAGCGAAGTCTCTCCACCGACCACGGCCGCACCTGGCGGCCAGCGGATCAGGCGATGGTGGCGGTGACGGCCTTTCCGAGGGCGGCCCGCCCGGTCTTCTGTCAGGAGGGATGCGGTGCGATTGCCGAGCCGCTGGCGACCGACCCGGGGACGGGAACGGTTTACCGGCTGCGTGGCGATCCGGTGTCTCCGTACCCGCCGTTCAGCATCTACCCGGCTGCGGACGGGGCGATCTGGGTGACGTACTGGCCGGGGGGCGCGGATCTGCGGGCGACGGTCGCGCGCAGCGCGGACCGGGGTGCCACCTGGGCTACTTCCAAGGCGCCGGCCGGTGTCTCGGTGACCGCTGTGGCGGCGGTGAGCGGCGCGGAGGCGTACCTGTTGACCGAACCGGATCCGGCGCCCGGGACCGAGCCCATGAAGCCCGGCATCCCGTCGCGGCTGCTGCACACCTCCGACGGCGGGCAGACCTGGAGGGACGTCGGCACCGACGTGCCCAGCACTCGGGTCGTGCGCGGCTTCACGATCGGCGCGGACGGCTTCTTGATGATCTCGGACAGCCGGCACGAGGCCGAGGGAGCCACCGATCACCTGCTGGTCAGCCGCGACGGCGGGCGCCATTTCACCCGGGTGTCGGTGTACGGCCGGGAGGGCGGGACCGGTGTGTCGCCCGGTCGGGCCTGGCTCTACGGCCGGGACGACGTGTCCGTGCTCGGTGCCGACCACGTCCAGCTCACCACCGACGGTGAGACGTGGGTGCGCTTCCCGTTGCCGGACTGACGGGACCCGCTGGTGGGCCGGGCGCACGGGGGCCCGGCCCACCGGCGAGGGTCACTCCAGTCCGACGCGGACCGGGTGGGCGGAGGCGGAGCCGAGCCAGGTGTGCGGGTTGCCCCACCAGCACCAGCCGAGCTTCGGTGCGCCCTGGCTGATCCAGATCGCCGGCACCCGCTTGTCGCCGCAGCGGGAGCCGACCAGGGAGAAGCACTTGTTCTTCGCCAGGGCCGGCGGGTGCAGCGTGACGAGGGCGAGGCCCTCGTCGATGGTGAGCGGCAGGCGGTCCTGACCGGTGATCACCTCCATCGCGGAGGCGGGGGCGAGGTTCAGGGTCTCCTCGCCCCGGTCGACGTCGAACAGGAGGTACGCCGGCCCGGCCGGCACCTCCAGCTCCTTGATCGGATCGAAGCGGGCCAGGTCGCCGTCGGGGTAGTGCCGGTCGATGATTCCGGGCTTGGTCCTGCCCGCCAGCGTCGTCAGCCCGACGCGCGCTTCGACGGGCACCAGCTCGCGGGTCACGACCAGTAGGAACGGCACGCGACCCTCGGTCGGGGCGGGGAGGCCGGCCGCGCCGGTGGCCGCCGCCGCCCGCAAGGGGGCGACCAGGTCGCGGAAGCTCGCCGGGGTCAGGCCGGCCAGGGCCGGGTAGCCCAGCTCCACCAGCCGGTGCACCTGGCGGTCGAATTCGGCGGCGGGGTCGAAGGGGGTCTCGGTCACGGGCGGCCTCCTCGCTCTCGTACGGCCTACCGTACAGTGTACGAGGAGCGGCGGTTATTCCCGTTCCGCCGATCTCATCGTTTCGGGGCCCCGCTCCGGGGGCGGGCGTCGATACGATCCCGCCCGTGCTGCTCCCCCTCGTGGCCGCCGCCACCGTCGCCGGGGCCGGCTGGGGGCTGCTACTGCCCGGGCTGATCGACCGGTACGCGGTGGAGTGGCCGGCCGGCCGGCCGAAGCCACCCTGGCGCTCCGCCTGCCCCCGGTGCGCGACGGCGATCCCGCCCTGGTGGCGGTCGTCCGGCCGGTGCCCGGGGTGCGATCGGCGGCCCGTGCCGGGGCGGTGGGTCACCGTGCCGCTCTCCGCCGCCGCCTGCGGTGCCGCTGCGGCCGCCCTCGGCCCGACCTGGGCGTTGCCGGCGTTCCTGCTGCTGGCGGCCCTCGCCGTGCCACTGGCGCTGGTCGACCTGCGGGTTCTGCGGCTGCCCGACCCGCTGGTCGGCGTCGCCTTCCTCGGCGGGGTGGCGCTGCTGGTGGTGGCGGCGCTCGCGGAGCAGGCCGTCCCGGCGCTGGTACGCGGTGCGTTCGCCGCGCTCGCCTGTGCCGCCGGCTACCTCACCCTCGCCCTGCTGCCCCGCTCCCAGCTCGGCTTCGGCGACGTGAAGCTCGGCGCCGTCCTCGGGTTCCACCTCGGCTGGCTGGGGTGGCCGGCCGTCGTGGCCGGCGTGCTGCTGGCCCCACTGGTGAACCTGCCGCTCGTCGCCGGTCTCCTGATCACCCGCCGCGCGGGCTGGCGAACCCCCGTACCGTACGGCCCGGCGATGCTCGCAGCCGCGCTCGTCACCATGCTCGCCTAGACGAGTGATTCCGAATGGATCAGTGGTCGTACGCGGTCAGGGAGCGTTTGACGTCGGCGTTTATGCGCCAGTTGTGCCAGATCGCGGCGGTCATGGCCAGGAGCCGTTGGGCGACGCGGGCGTACACCCCGGCCGGTGTACGCCCGCCGTGTCCTTCCAGGTTGAGCTGGCCTTTCAGGGTCTGGTTGACCGACTCGATCCACTGCCGGACCCCGGCGAGGTTGCCGAAACGGCGCCGTTCGTCCTTGCGGTCCGGCCTGGCCAGTAGCACCTCGACCTGCTCGGCGCAGTAGCGTTCGATCGCCCTGCCAGCCAGGCCCTTGTCGGCCAGCACGACCATGCCCGGTGCCAGAGCGCCCAGTTCGCGTGCGTAGTCGAGCAGGTCCTCGGCGATCTCGCGTTCGCCGATCTTCGGGTCGGCCAGGCACCACGCCAGCGGGAGCCCTTCGGCGGTGGTCAACAGGTACAGCTTCAGGCCCCAGTACCAGCGCGAGTGCGACGCGCAGTAGCCGTAGCCGGCGATCTCGGCCAGCGCGGAGCGCTGCACGGTGGACCGAGAGGTGCCGCACGGCACCGGGGTGGCGTCCAGCAGCCGCAGCTGGTCGCCGATGGTGGGGCACAGCCCGGCCAGGTACATCGTGGTTCGGCAGATCAGCGGCGCGGCGGCCTTGACCCGCTTGTGGTAGCCGGGCTGTTTGGGCAGGTAGGGAAACAGATGCCCGAGACGGCCGTAGCAGATCCGCAGCCAGTGGTGCTCGGAGCGGGCGCCCAGCAGCACCTGAGCCACGGCCAGGCAGACCAGTTCGGCCTCGGAAAGTCGCTTCGGCCGGCCCGGGCCTTTGCGGCCGGGCGGGATGACGTGGTCGTCGATAAGCACGTACAGTGCGGTCAAGAGGGTGTCGAGGTCTGTCTTCACAAACGACCATCGATGCCCTCTCTACTTGCGCTGGTCAACCTGCCACGCCGCTCAACCCAGAGTTGGGAATCACTCGTCTAGGACGTGGCGGTGCGGCCCGGCTGCGCCGCCGGCCTAGCGGCTCCAGTCCTGCTTAGCCGCCCGGACCAGCTTGTCCTTCAACTCGCGGGTGTGCCGCCGGCTGACCGGCAGCTCCGTCGAGTCGACCACCACCACGTAGCCGGAGTTGACCAGCCGCAGCTCGGCGATGAGCTTCAACTGCACCAGGTAGGACCGGTGGATCCGGACGAACCCGGCGTCCGCCCAGCGCTCGGCCAGGGTCGCCAGCGACACCCGGACCAGGTGCGAGCCCTCGGCGGTGTGCAGCCGCGCGTAGTCGCCCTGCGCCTCCACCCAGCGCACCGCCGAGCGGGGCAGCATGCGGGTCGTCCCGGCCAGCTCGACCGGGATCGTCGGGTCCTCCTCGGCCCGCGCCAGCGCCGCCGGATGACTGGGCACCACCCGCGATCCGATCACCCGGCGCAGCGACTCGGCCAGCCGCTCGGCCCGGACCGGCTTGCGGACGTAGTCGGTGGCACCCAGGTCGAACGCGTCCACCGCACCGTCGTCGTACGCGGTGACGAAGACGATCGCCGGAGGCCGGGCGAAGCGCCGCAGCACCCGGGCCAACTCCATGCCGTCCAGGCCGGGCATCCGGATGTCGAGGAAGACCACGTCCACGTCGTCGTCGCGGAGCACCCGCAGCGCCTCGGTGGCGTCCCCGGCGGTGTGCAGCCGGGCCACCCGCGGGTCGGTCCGCAGGTGGTACGCCAGCTCGTCCAGCGCCGGTGGCTCGTCGTCCACCGCCAGCACCCGCAGGAACCCGCTCACGACCCCGCCCGTACGCCGGGGTGGAACTTCGGCACGCGCATGCTGACCTTCGTACCGGAACCGAGGCCGGTCTCCACCACCAGGCCGAAACCGTCCCCGAAGACCGACCGGAGCCGCTCGTCGACGTTGGAGAGGCCGACGTGGCCGCCCGGGTCGTCGCCCGGGTCGCCGCTGGCGCCGGCCAGCTCGGCGATACCCGCGGTCAGCGCGGCCGGGTCCATGCCCACTCCGTCGTCCTCCACCGTGATGTGGCACTCGGTGCCCGCGTCGCGGGCCTCGATGCTCACCATGCCCGTGCCGGGCTTCCGGGACAACCCGTGGCGCACGGCGTTCTCGACCAGCGGCTGGAGGCAGAGGAAGGGCAGCGTGACCGGCAGGACCTCCGGCGCGATCTGGAGCCGCACCTGGAGCCGGTCGCCGAACCGGGCCCGCTCGATGGTCAGGTAGCGGTCGATCGACCGCAGCTCCTCGGCCAGCGTCGTGAACTCGCCGTGCGCCCGGAACGAGTAGCGGGTGAACTCGGCGAACTCCAGGATCAGTTCCCGGGCCCGGTCCGGGTCGGTCCGGACGAACGAGCCGATCGCGGTCAGCGCGTTGTAGATGAAGTGCGGGCTGATCTGCGCCCGCAGCGCGCGGACCTCGGCCCGGGCGAGCCGTTCCCGCGACGAGTCGAGCTCGGCCAGGGCGAGTTGGTTGCCGGCCCAGTGCGCCGTCTCCAGGGTCGCCTGCACCAGGCCGGGCGCGGGTGCGCCGTCGGCGACGGCGACGAGCGCGCCGACGACCCGCCCGTCCACCCCGGTCAGCGGGGCGACCACCGCTCCCCGCACCGGGCAGTCCACCCGGTCGCAGTGCAGCTCGGCCTCCCCGAGCACGGTCGACCGGCCGGCCGCCACCGCCCGTCGGGCCGCCGCGACCAACTGGGCCTCGTGGTGCGCGCCGCGGCCGTCGACGGCGCGCAGCCCGTCGGCGTCGGTCAGCGCCAGGCCGACCGCCCCGACCAGGGCCCGCAGATGCCGTGCGGCCTTCGCCGCGTTCGCGGTGGTCAGCCCGGCCCGCAGTGGCTCGGCCGCGAGCCCGGCGGTGTGCAGCACCTCGTACGTGGCCCGCTGGGTGGCGGTGGCGATGCCCCGGCGGCCGCGCAGGCGTACCACCGCGAACAGGGCCGCGGCCAGCGCGGTGACCAGCGAGACGACGCCGACGACGGCGGAGAGGTTGCCACCCACGGTCGCGATCCTGACGGGTGGCGGCGGCTTCCGCTAGTACGCGCCCTTGCGGGCGACCACCACCCCGACCGTCCGCCACAGGATGCTCAGGTCGTACGCCAGCGACCAGTTGTCGACGTAGTAGAGGTCCAGCCGGACCGCCTCGTCCCACGACAGGTCGGAGCGGCCGGAGACCTGCCACAGGCCGGTCATACCGGGCTTGACCAGCAGCCGCCGCCGGACGTCGCCGAGGAAGTCGCCGTCGTCGGCGGGCAGCGGGCGTGGCCCGACCAGCGACATCTCGCCCTTCAGCACGTTGATCAACTGCGGCAGCTCGTCCAGCGACGACGCGCGCAGGAAGCGGCCCACGGGGAACACCCGGGGATCCTGCTTGATCTTGAACAGCATGCCGTCGGTCTCGTTCTGGTCGACCAGGCCGGCCAGCCGGTCCTCGGCGTCGACGTACATGGTGCGGAACTTCCAGACCCGGAAGGTCCGCCCCTCGTGGCCGACCCGGGGCTGCCGGAAGAACACCGGACCCGGGTCGGAGATGCGGATCGCGACGGCGATCACGAGGAAGATCGGTGCCAGCAGCAGCAGGCCGAGCCCGGCGGCCACCCGGTCGAGCAGGTTCTTCGCCAGCAGCGCCGGGCCGGAGAGGGTCGGCTCCTCCACGTGCAGCAGCGGCAGCCCCTCGATCGGGCGGATGTGCACCCGGGGGCCGGCGATGTCGGTCAGCTGCGGGGCCACGACGAGGTCGACACCCGAGCCCTCCAACTGCCAGGCCAGGCGGCGCAGCTCACCCGGCTCGGCGCTGGCCGACCCGCAGACGGCGATCGTGTCGCCGCCGACCTCGCGGACCAGGGCGAGGACGTCCCGCCCGGCGTAGATCGGAACCGGCGTCTCCACGCCCCGGGCCGCCGCGTAGCCGTCGGTTATGTGGATCGCGACCGGCACCAGGCCGGCGGCCGGGCTGCGGGTGACCGACCGGTAGACCTCCAGGCACTCCGGCAGGGTGCCCACCAGCACCATCCGGTGCCCGGCCTGGCCGACGTTGCGCCGGACGACGTGCAGCACGAACCGGGCCAGGATGCGACCCAGCAGGATCAGCAGCAGCGCGAGGAGCAGCGCGGTGCCGACCGTGAACCGGGACAGGTCGGTCTTGGTGGCGAACGCCAGGAAGGAGACGGTCGCGCAGACCGCCACGCCGCTGCGCATCACCCGCTTGAACTCGTCCGGCCCGAGGCCCAGGTAGCGCCGGTCGTACGACCGGTTGAACCAGAGGATGACCACCCAGCCGAGCGGCAGCAGGCCGAAGGCCACCGTGTAGAACCAGGTCGGATCGTCGTCGGCCTGGTAGAAGCCGGCCCGGGCCTGGTCGAAGGTGCGGATCGCGGTGAAGCTGGCGAACGCCGCCGCGGCGAAGTCCAGCAGCAGCAGGATGGCGGTGTACGGGCGGTGCCAGCGGGAGACCCGCCGCCGGGCCCGCGCCCACGCCGATCGGGGTACGCCGTTGTGGGTCGGCGGTGTCGGCGGCTGGATCTCGAAGCTGTCGACGTGCCGCACGAGTTTGCTCCGGCCTTCGTTGGATACCGGGCGCTGGAGGCTTGTCGTCACCTCACCCATGTCCTCCCGCATGACGCGAGCCGCTCACTCGGCGTGAAGGGCCCACGTCGCCCACCGTCCCAGTCTCCCACGCGGTCACCGCACCGGGACGCTCACCCGTGGGCGTGCGCGTCGGGACGAACCGCATGGCATCTGGCCGGCTCCGGACCATTTCAGAAGCCGGGGACCGAGCCACTATACCGATGGATGGGGGCCGTGGTGGAGACGCGACCCGGACGTTCGTCGCGCGGCGGCCGATTCCTCTCCGTAGTCGGTGAGGGTCGTCACTCACCGTACCAACCGGGACAACCGTCGGTCCGCGAGCGGCTTGCCGCCGGTCTGACAGGTCGGGCAGTACTGGAGGCTCGAATCGGCGAAGGACACCTCCCGTACGGTGTCGCCGCAGACCGGGCAGGGCAGTCCGGTACGGGCGTGCACCTTCAGCCCGGACCGCTTCTCGCCCTTCAGCTCCGCCGCCCGCTGGCCCACCGACCGGGCCACCGCGTCGCCGAGCACGTCCCGGGTCGCGGAGTGCAGGGTGGCGAGCTGCTCGTCGGTGAGCCGGTTGGTGAGCGCGAACGGCGACAGCCTCGCCGCGTGCAGGATCTCGTCGGAGTACGCGTTGCCCACCCCGGCCAGCACCGTCTGGTCGGTGAGCACCCCCTTGACCTGGCCCTTCCGGCTGCGGATGCGGTCGGCGAAGGTGGCCGGGTCGACGGCGAGCGCGTCGGGACCGAGGCGGGCCACCCCGGGTACCGCCGCCGGATCGGTCACCAGGTACACGGCCAGGCTCTTCTGGGTGCCGGCCTCGGTCAGGTCGAAGCCCGAGCCGTCGTCGAGGCGTACGCGCAGCGCGACCGGACCCTTCCCCGGGCGCAGCGGTGCACTCGACGGGAACGCCTCGCGGTAGTGCAGCCAGCCCGCCCGGGCCAGGTGGACCACCACGTGCAGGTTGTCGCCGAGCAGAACGTCGAGGAACTTGCCGTGGCGGCGCGCGTCGGTCACCCCTTGCCCGGCGGCGGCCGTGGGCGCCGGATCGTACGTCTTCAGGGCGCTGATCGCGGCGACCTCCAGGCGGTCGACACGCCGGCCCACCGCGCGCTGGCGCAGGTACTCCGCGAGCGCCTCAACCTCCGGTAGTTCGGGCACCAGCCAACGGTAGCCTCCAATCTCATGAAAATCGTGGTGGCGCACAACCGGTACCGGGAGGCCCAACCGTCCGGCGAGAACACGATCGTCGACGCGGAGATCGCCCAGCTGACCGCGGCCGGGGTGGAGGTGCTGCCGTTCCTGCGCAGCTCCGACGAGATCCCGTCGATGTCCCGGGCCGCCAAGGCGCTGCTGCCGATCTCCCCGATCTACGCCCCCAGGGCCCAGCAGGAGTTGAGCCACCTGCTGACCGAGCAGCGGCCGGACGTGCTGCACCTGCACAACCCGTACCCCCTGCTCTCGCCGTGGGTGGTGCGGACCGCGCACCGGCACGGGGTGCCGGTGGTGCAGACGGTGCACAACTACCGGCAGGTCTGCTCGTCCGGCCTGTACTTCCGGGACGGCATGATCTGCCAGGACTGTCGGGGCCGGGCGCTGGGCGTGCCCGCCGTCGTGCACCGCTGCTACCGGGGCTCGCGGGCGCAGAGCGCGCTGATGGCGACGACGCTCGCGGTGCACCGGGGCACCTGGCGGTCGGTGGACCGCTTCGTCGCGTTGACCACGGCGGTCGCCGACCACCTGCGTGACTACGGCATTCCGGACGAACGGATCGTGGTGAAGCCGAACGCGATCCCCGACCCGGGGGCGCCGTCCCCGCTCGGCACCGGTTTCCTCTTCCTCGGCCGGCTCTCTCCGGAGAAGGGGCTGGACCTGCTGGTCGACGCCTGGCGCCGGCACCCGGACGGCGCGCTGGGGCAGCTGCGCGTCGCCGGTGACGGTGAGCTGCGGCCGCTCGTCGAGGCCGCCGCCGCGGAGCGGACGGACGTGACCTTCCTCGGCCCGCTGGACCGGGCCGGGGTCCGGGCCGCGCTCGAATCCAGCGCCGTCGTGCTGGCCACCTCCACCTGGCACGACGTCCTGCCGACGGTGATCATCGAGGCGCTGGCCGCCGGCCGTCCGGTGCTCGGCACCGCGCTCGGCGGCATCCCGTACCTGGTTGGCGCGGACACTCCGCGCGAGCCGGCCGGCACCGGCCCGGCCGCGCCCGCCTCGGCCGCCGCTCCGGCGACCGGGCCGGGCTCACCCCCGCCGGCGTCGGCCGCCGCCGTGCCGGCCGGAATCGTGACGGGGGAGGCGGGCTGGGTGGTGCCGCCGGAGCCGGCCGCCCTCGCGGCGGCCCTGCCGCTGGCCGCCGCAGGTGCCGCCGGGCTGGCGTCCGCCGCCCGCTCCCGCTACGAGCGCACCTTCCACCCGGACGTGGTGACCAAGCGCCTGATCGACATCTACGCCGACGTCTCCCGCCCCTGACCGAGGCGGGGCGTCCGGGTCAGCGGAGGCTGGCCCGGGCCGAGAAGGCGATGCTGGCCAGCAGGAAGCCGCCGTTGACGACCGTGAACGCGACCACCACCCAGAGGGTGAGCGCGGGCGCGAACAGCAGCACCAGCCCGGCCACGAAGATCACCGCGCCGTAGTCGCGGACCAGCTTCACCAGGCGTACCGGCAGCGAGGTCGAGGTGACCATGCTGGCGGCGTTCGGGCCGGCCTGCATCACCGACGTCACCAGGTTGACCATCCAGGTCCCGGCGAACGCCGCGATGAGCCAGGTCGGCGTCGACGGGGTCTGCGCCACGGTGGTCGCGGTGAGCGCCGCGACCAGGGCGATCTGGGCCGCCACGTCGCAGAGCACGTCGACGCGGGCCCCGGCGGCGCTGCCCTGGCCGGTGACCCGGGCGAGCTGCCCGTCGGCGCAGTCCAGGGCGTACGCGACCTGCCAGCCGACCAGCGCCAGCACCCCGACCAGCCAGGCCGGTACGCGGCCGGCGGCGACCGGCTCGGCCAGCGCCACGACCGCCACCGAGGTGCTCAACCCGAGCACCAGATTGGTGATCGTCAGCGCGGTGGGTCGGAGCCCGAGCCGGTGGGCGACGACGGCGAACGCCGCGCCGATCCACTGGCTGACCGACTCGCTGAACAACCCTCCGCCGCGGTTGGTCCGGTAGAAGTCGGCAACCGTCGGCCGGGACGGCTCAGCCAAGGTGATCACGGAGGGCGTCACGGCAGTCTCCCAACCGGTTCCGGACGTCGTCGGCGGACAGGGCGAGGTGCTCGAGGATCGTGTAGCGGTCCGGGCGGGTCCGCGGGGCGTAGCGGACCGCCTCGACGAACTGCTCGTCGGTGAGCCCGACGTCGGCCGGGCGGGTGGCCAGGCCGTGCCGGTGCAGGCAGCGGGCGAGCTGCCCGAACCGCTCCAGGTCGCCCCGGAGCCAGGTGCAGAAGAGCGCGCCCAGCCCGGCCTGCTCCCCGTGCGAGCTGGTGCCGGGCCACAGGTGCTCGATCGCGTGGGAGATCTCGTGGTCGCCGCCGCTCGCCGGCCGGCTGGACCCGGAGATCGACATCGCGATGCCACCGAGGATCAGCGCCTCGGCCAGCGTGGTCAGGAACGCGTCGTCGGTGATCTTGCCGGGATGGTTGAGCAGCGCCTCGGCACCGGTACGGGCCAGGGTCACGGCGAGCCCGTCGATCGGCTCGCCACGGACCTGGTGGGCCAGTTCCCAGTCGGCGCAGGCGTTGAGGTTGCTCACCGCGTCGCCGATCCCGGCCTGGGTCTGCCGGTCCGGGCCGTGCTCCACGAAGTCGAGGTCGACGAGGACGGCGATCGGGATCTGGACGCCGTACGAGCCCTTGCCGCCCTCGTGGGTCAGGGACGCCACCGGGGAGGCGATGCCGTCGTTGGCGAGGCTGGTGGCGACGGTGACCATCGGGAGGCCGTACCGGGTGGCCGCGTACTTGGCGGTGTCGATCGTCTTCCCGCCGCCGATGCCGATCACCGCGTCGTAGTGGCGGCGACGGAGCCGGTCCCCCAGTTCGTTGGCGGAGTCGATGCTGCCGCCCGCCACCGTGAACACGTCGGCCGAGCCCAGCGTGGGCCGGCACAGGTCCACGATCTTCTCGCCCTGCCCCGGCCCGACCACCACCGCCACGTCGCCGCCGGCGGAGATCCGCCGGTCGGCGAGCAGCTCACCGAGGCCGGCGACCGCGCCGCGGCGGACCTCGATGGCGAGCGGCGTGGTGACGGTACGGGCTAGTAGCGGCACGCGATCTCCCGGGCGCGGGCCAGGTCGTCGTGGTTGTCGACCTCGACCCAGGAGACGTCGCCGATCGGCGCCGCGCGCACCTCGCCACCCCGGTCGGCGAACTCCTGGTAGCCGTCCTCGTAGTAGAGGTTCGGGTCCCGCCGCCAGGTCGCCTCGAGAGCGTCGGCCAACGCGTCGGCGACGTGCGGCTCGATGAGGGTCGCGCCGATGTACTCCCCGTCCGCCTCGCCCGGGTCCATCAGCTTGGTGATCCGGGTGAGCTGGCCGGCGGCGTCGAAGGTGGTCTTCATCTCCTCCTCGGCCAGCGTCTTGATCGTGTCGATCGCCAGGAGGACGCCCGGACCGCGCCCGGCCAGCAGGGTCTTCTCCACGCTCACCGGGTGGACCGTGTCACCGTTGACCAGCAGGACGCCTCGCGCGAACCACTCCCGGGCCAGCCACAGGGAGTACGCGTTGTTCCACTCCTCGGCCTTGTCGTTGGGCACGAGGGTGATCGTGACGCCGTACCTCTTCTCCAGGTCGGCCTGCCGCTCCCGCACCGTGTCGGCAGCGTAGCCGACCACGACGACGATCTCGGTGATCCCGACCTCGGCGAGGTTGCGCAGCGCGATGTCGAGGATGGTGGTGTCCCCGTCCACCGGCACCAGCGCCTTGGGCAGGGTGTCGGTGTACGGGCGCAGCCGCCGCCCGGCGCCAGCTGCCAGCACCATTCCGACCATGCCGGCATCATGTCCCGTTCGTCTGGCGTTCACCGGAGGAGGATAGCGCCGCGGTCCGGAACCGCCACCGGCAACCGGCAGCCCTCCGGCGCCGGTGCCGGGCGTCTAGCCGGGCAGGGCCGCCAGGTCGGCGAGCATCGTCAGCCGCTCCTCGGCGGTCAGCACCACGTACGGTCCGGCCGCCCGGCGGTCGGTCTCCAGCTCGATGGCGAGGCGCTCCGGCCCCGATGCCAGATCGACGATGCTGGTGGCGGTGTGCCCGGCGGCCGTCCACGCGGCCGTGTGCGCGTCGGCGCGGTGGTGGCGCAGCGTGCCGAGCCGGTTGAGCAGCAGCACACCGGGTGGGGTGCCGTCCGGCTCGTGGGGTGGCGCCATGGCCGCGAACGCGCCGCCCGCCGCCACGTCGCCGTCGTCGTCGGCCAGCACGAGGGCGTACGCGAGCACCCGGCCGAGCGCCTCGACCAGCCGCAGGACCCGGTCGGCGTGCCCCGCCCACAGCTCTCCGGTCGCCCGGGCGTGCACCTGCCACAACTCGTCGAGGAAGGCGAGCCCCCGTTCGGTGGCGGTGATCGCGCCGTCCGCCCCGCGGTGGACCATCCCGTGCGCGACGTGCCGGTCCAGCGCCCGCCGGCAGGCGGCCGGGTCCCGGTACCGGGTGACCGCCGCGAACCCGTCCGCCTCGACGGTGCCGCCCGGGACGGCGAGCCGGGTGCGCAGATCCACCAGGAAGCCGGTGGCGCGCGGACCGCCGTACCGCTGGCTGACCTCGGCGCCGCCGGCGTCGCGGCCGCCGCGCATGCCGGCGACGAACGTCCGGTCGACCGCGGGGGCCACCAGCCCGGCGAACCGGTGCGGCGCCAGGTCGACGGTGTCGTTCACGAACCGATCGTGCGGAGCAGGGCGAAGGCGTCCTCCGCGATCCGGCGGATCAGGCCGTCGTTGACGTGCCGGTGCTCGTCGAGCAGGTCGAGGTCTGCCTCGGTGAGCCAGCGGTACTCGGTGTGCTTGCCCACCTCGAGCGTCGGCCGGGCGAGGTCGCCGTCGACCCGCACCAGCCAGTCGCTCTCGATCCGTTCCAGCCCGTCGTCGGCTACGTACCGGTACTCGCCGACGAGGCCGAGCAGGTACGCGACCGTCCAGCCGGTCTCCTCGGTCACCTCCCGGCGCAGGGCGTCCTCGATCTCCTCGCCCGGTTCCAGGTGACCGCCCACGATGTCCCAGCAGTTGGGAAAGAGGCGCCGGTCGGGGGACCGCCGCTGGACGAATAGGCGGCCGTCGTCGTCGACGATCAGCGCGCCCGCGCAGCGCAGGGGCTCGGTGGACACGCCTCGACAGTAGCGAGCCGCCGAGGATCGTGGCGATGTCTGGTCTTGTCCCGCAAACACACCCGGCGCACCATGTTCCGTACCGGGTGCCACCGTCCCACAGGGGTGATGCGTGATGCAGGTTCGGGAAGCTATGTCCAGCCAGGTCCTCGTCGTCGGGCCGGAGCACACGCTCCGCCAGGCGGCGCAGATGATGTCGGCCCGTGGCGTCGGGTCGGCGGTCGTGATCGATCCGGACTCCGAGGGGATCGGGATCATGACCGAACGGGACGTGCTCAACGCCATCGGATCAGGTCTGGACTGCGACGTCGAACGGACCGGGGCGCACCTGACCTGGGACGTGGTGTACGCGGGACCGGAGTGGACGGTCGAGGAGGCGGCCGCCGCGATGGCCCGGGGCGGCTTCCGGCACCTGGTGGTGCTCGACGGCCGCGAGGTCGCCGGGGTGATCTCGGTGCGGGACATCATGCGGGTCTGGGCGGCCAGCCGGATGGTCGGCACCGGCTGAGTGCCGGCTCCGCCGGCCGCGACGAGGGTTGGGCCGCTGATCGACGGGTAAGGAATTCCCTGCGGGCGCGGACGGGCCGTGGCCCGCGGGGGAGGATGCCATGCCCGGCGCGGAGCGACTGGTCGAGCAGCAGTACGCGATGCTCCTGCGCCGCGACGTGGCGCGGTTGCCCGACCTGTACGCGCCGGACGCCTTCTACGCCATGCCCGGTGTCACCGTGCGCCCGATCGAGCTGCCCGCGCTGCTGCGGACCTGGACGGGCGCCTTCCCCGACCTGTACGTGGACCGGCTGGGCGCCGTGCAGACGGCCGGCGGGGCGGCGGTGGAGCAGCGGCTGACCGGTACCCAGACCGGGGTGCTGCACACGCCCTTCGGCACGGTCGCACCGACGATGCGGACGATCAGCTGGGACGTCGTGGACATGGTGCGCGTACGGCGCGGGCGGATCGCGGCCTGGCGGTCCTACTTCGACTGGGGACAGTTGGTGACCGCGCTCGGCCTGCACGTGGAGGGGCTCTCCCGCGAGGCGCAGCACGACCCGCTCGGCCTTCCGGTCTGATCTGCCGCCGACCGGTCGGCCCCGGTCACCCGTCCCGGTGGCTCAGGATGCGGACATCGCCGTGCCGACCGCGCGTACCCCGTCGCCTTCCGTACGCTCAACAGCCATGACCGCCGAGCAGCTGATCTCCTTCGCCCGTGGCGCTCCCTCGTTGGACATCGTCGATGTCGAGGGGCTCAAGGCCGCCGCCGTCCGCGCGTTCGACGCCGACCCCGCCGGAGTGACGGCGTACGGCACCTCCGTCGGTTACCTTCCCCTGCGCGAGTGGATCGCGAAGAAGCACGGAGTCCAAGCCGACCAGGTCCTGGTCACCAACGGTTCGCTGCAGGCCGACGCGTTCCTCTTCGACCACCTGGTCCGTCCCGGCGACGCGGTCGTCGTGGAGCGCCCCACCTACGACCGGACGCTGCTCAACCTGAAGCGGATGGGCAGCGAGCTGCACGGCATCACGATCGAGCCCGACGGCCTGGACACCGCCGAGCTGCGCAAGCTGCTGGAGTCCGGGGTGCGCCCCCGGCTGGCCCACGTCATCCCGAACTACCAGAACCCGGCGGGTGTGACGCTCAGCCTGGACAAGCGGCGGGAGCTTCTCGACCTCGCCGCCGAGTACGGGTTCACGATCTTCGAGGACGACCCGTACGCGGACGTCCGTTTCCGGGGCGAGGCCCTGCCGTCGATGCTCTCGCTCGACACCCGCAACGTGGTGGTCCACGCCTCCAGCTTCACCAAGACGGTCTGCCCGGGCGTCCGGGTCGGGTACCTGGTCGGGCCGGCGGACCTGATCGCCGACATCGCCAAGAAGGCGACCAGCCTCTACATCTCGCCGGGCATGGTGTCCGAGGCGATCGTGTACCAGTTCTGCGTCTCGGGGGCGATCGACCGCTCGATCGAGACCGTGTGCCGGGCTCTCGGCGAGCGCGCCCGGGTGCTGGGCGAGTCGCTGCGGCGGCACCTCCCGCAGGCCCGGTTCGTGGAGCCGGACGGTGGCTACTTCCTCTGGGTGGAGTTCCCCGAGGACGTCGACGTGGACAAGCTCGCCCCGGCCGCGGCCGAGCGTGGCGTCGCCGTGGTGAAGGGGAGCGACTTCGTCCTCGACGGGGGGCGGCACGCGCTGCGCCTCGCGTACTCGGCGGTGACCGCCGACCGGATCGACGAGGGCGTACGCCGACTCGCCGAGGCGGTCGCCGCAGTTCGCGGCTGATTTCTGTCGGGTTTCCGACAGTTCGGCGATATCAGCCGCCCCGGGGCTCCCGCCGGGGCGGCTGCCGGCCCACAATGCTGCGAGCGTCATTCACCACGTGTAGCGGAGGTCACCGGCGCGTGACCGGGCCGCGCCCGTCCCGGGCGCACTCGCCCCGCCCGCACGTGGCCCGGCGCCACCAGCACAATCCCCCGCCCCCAAGAGGCGCCGGGTGGGCCGTGTCGTCCCCTCACCCCCCAACGCGGCCCGGCCCGCCCGGCGCCACCCCCCTGGTGATCCGTCACCGCCGGTGACGCCGCCGACGGCGTACCCTGCAATCCGCGGCGCTGCGTGGAAGGGGGGCGTGATGGCGGACGGCATGGACCGGGCACGGACGGTGCTGCCGGGTGGCGGTCGGACCAGGTCCCGCGACTGGGTGGCACCGGTGCGGGCGATGACCCGGCGGCTCACCCCCGACGGCTCGCCACGCGTCCCGGAGCCGGCTGGCCCGCGACGCGACTCCGTCGTCGACTGCGCCCTCTACGTCGGCGGGAAGCGCCAGGCGGGCGACTGGACCTACGCCGAGGCGCTGGCCGCGGCGCGTCGGGCGGACGACGGCTTCGTCTGGCTGGGCCTGCACGAGCCCGACCTGACGGAGATGACCGAGATCGCCGCCACGTACGGGCTGCACGAGCTGGCCGTCGAGGACGCGGTCAAGGCCCAGCAACGGCCGAAGCTGGAGCAGTTCGGTGACGTCAGCTTCCTGGTGCTGCGGACCGCCCGCTACTGCGAGCACACCGAGCTGACCGAGACCTCCGAGGTCGTCGAGACCGGTCAGGTGATGCTGTTCATCGGGCCGAACTTCCTGATCAGCGTGCGGCACGGTGACGCCTGCCGGCTCGCCCCCGTCCGTGCGGACCTGGAGACCAAGGGGGAACTGCTGCTGCACGGCCCCTGGGCGGTCGCGTACGCGGTGACCGACCGGGTGGTCGACCTCTACCTGGAGGTCGCCGACCAGTTGGAGGACGACCTCGACACCCTGGAGACCGAGGTGTTCGACCGGCACGCCACCGGCCGTATCCAGCGGATCTACCAGATGAAGCGGGAACTGGTCGAGTTCAAGCGGGCGGTGGTGCCGCTCCAGCGCCCCCTCATGACGCTCACCGCACAGATGAACCGGGACGTGCCGAAGGAGATCCGCCGCTACTTCCGGGACGTCCAGGACCACCTCAGTCGCACCGTCGAGCAGGTCAACTCGTACGACGACCTGCTCAACTCGATCCTCCAGGCGCGGCTGGCGCAGGTCACCGTCGACCAGAACAACGACATGCGCAAGATCGCGGCCTGGGCGGCGATCGCCGCGGTGTGGACCGCCATCGCCGGCATCTACGGCATGAACTTCGAGTTCATGCCCGAGCTGCGGTGGACGTACGGCTACCCGACGATCCTGGCCCTCATGCTGGGTATCTCGCTGGCCCTGTACCGCTGGTTCCGGCGCAACGGCTGGCTCTGACCGTCAAACCCCGCGATCTCGCACCAAGCGCCCGGACGAAGTCGGCGAAAGCCGCGAACGGGCGACCAGAAGTGCGAGATCGCGGGGTGACGTGGTCGGGGGATCAGCGGCGGCCGTTCTTGTTGAGGGCCTTGCCCAGGTCGTCGGCCGGCCGGCCTGAGGACTCCGTGGCGCCCTCGGCCACCGCGGGGATCTTGTCGGTCGCGTGGACCGACGCCTGCTTGGTCGGGCTGGTGCTGGAGGCGCTGCTGCCGCCGGCCACCGCCGAGCTGCCCGCGCCGGTCGGCCCGCCGGCCGCGCCGGAGCCACCGGCCATCGTGGACGCCGAGCTGGTCTTCTCGGCGGGCGTCCGGGTGGTGACCTCGATGGTGTCCACCTCGTCCCGCATCGGCTCCAGGGAACGGGTCGGGTCGTACTCGGCCCACTCCTGCTGCTCGCGGCGCCGCCGCATGGCCATGGCACCGGCCAGGCCCGCCACCGCGCCGGCCGCGAGGAGGCCGGTCATCATCCCGCCCCGGCCGGACTTCTTCTTGCGCGCTGCCTTCATGTTCTTCGCCTTCACCTTCCTGCTGACGGCGGCCTGCTTGGCGGCGGCGGCCTTCCGCCCGTTGACGGCCTTGCCGGCCGCCTCGGCCTGCGCGTCGCGGAGGGCGAGAGCCAGCGGCGCGAGCGCCGCGACGGTCGACGCGTAGCCGCTCGACGCGCGGTCCCGCACGACGACGGCGGTCGGCGCGATCGCACCCCGGGCCGCCAGGACCCGCGGGCCGACCGTGGCGCCGGCACCCCTCGCCGCGTACGTCGCGGCCTGCTTCAGGTGACCGAAACCCTGGTTCAGCTCGGCCTTCGCGAGCTGTCCCTGGGTCTTTCGCCGCCCGATTCCAAACACGGTCCCACCTCCTGGGAGTTGTCCTCCGTCATCCTCCACCTTCGGATGCCTCCGCATGACCAGATCGGGCACATGGGAGGATCCGCATGGAACTGACCAACGAGTGAGGAGTACCCGTGGCCGAGGCTGTCTACGCCACCTTGCACACCAACGCCGGTCCGATCCGGCTGGAGCTGTTCCCGAACCACGCGCCGAAGACCGTCCGCAACTTCGTGGAGCTGGCCGAGGGCACCAAGCAGTACACCGACCCGCGCACCGGCCAGCCGGGCGGCGGCCCTTACTACGACGGCACCATCTCGCACCGCGTCATCAGCGGCTTCATGATCCAGATGGGCGACCCGACCGGCACCGGCCGCGGCGGCCCCGGCTTCACGTTCGCCGACGAGTTCCACCCGGAGCTGCGCTTCGACCAGCCGTACCTGCTGGCGATGGCGAACGCCGGGCCGGGCACCAACGGCTCGCAGTTCTTCATCACGGTCGCGCCGACCCCGCACCTCAACAACCGGCACACCATCTTCGGCCGGGTGGCGGACGAGCAGTCGGCGAAGGTCGTGGACTCGATCGCCAACACCCCGACCAGCCCGGCCGACCGTCCGCTGCAGGACGTCGTCATCGAGCGGGTCGAGATCGAGCGCAGCGGTTCCTGAGCGGGCGCGAGGTACCTTTGCTCGCATGACTGAGCGTCCGGGCACCAGGACCGACCGGTGAGCGAGTCCCCGCCGACCACCCCGGTCTGCTATCGGCACCCCGGCCGGGAGACGTACGTCCGCTGCACCCGCTGCGACCGGTCCATCTGTCCGGACTGCATGCGCGAGGCGTCGGTCGGGTTCCAGTGCCCGGAGTGCGTCAACGAGGGGCGCCGCAGCGTACGGCCGGCGCGCACCGCCTTCGGTGGCGGTGCCGCCGGCCGGCACGGCTACGTGACCAAGGCGTTGATCGTGATCAACGTGCTGGTCATGCTGCTGTCCATCGCCTCCGCCGGCAGCGGTGGTGCGGTGATCGGCGGCAACGGTTTCGGTGGGCTGCTCGGCGACAGCACTCCCCTCACCAACTGGGGTTCCGTGCTCGGCGCGGCGATCCTGCCGAACGGGACGGTCGGCGGCATCACCGAGGGTGAGTGGTACCGCCTGGTCACCGCGATGTTCCTGCACTTCGGCGTGATCCACCTGCTGCTGAACATGTGGGCGCTCTGGGTGCTCGGCCGGTCGTTGGAGGCCCAGCTCGGTCGGCTGCGTTTCGCCGCGCTCTACCTGATCTCGGGTTTCGGCGGGAACGTCCTCGCCTACGTCTTCACCGAGCAGAACCGGCCCACGGCCGGCGCGTCGACCGCCATCTTCGGGCTCTTCGCCGCGCTGATCGTCATCGAGCGCCGGATGGGTCGGGACATCTCGCAGGTCATCCCGATCCTGGTGATCAACCTGGTCTTCACGTTGACCGTGCCGGGCATCTCGATCCCCGGGCACCTCGGCGGCCTCGCGGTCGGCGGCCTGATGGCCCTCGTCCTCGCGTACGCCCCGCGCTCGCGGCGCACGCTGGTGCAGGCCGCCGGCGGCGCGGTGATCGTGGCGGCGCTGCTCGGCCTGGCGCTGATCCGCACCGCCGCCCTGCTCGCCTGACCACGGCCCGCGGTGGGGCCCGCCCCCGCACGCCAGGCCGCCGCACGCCGGACCGCCGTGCGCCGGGGCCGTGCGGTCAGGCCCCGCGCACGCCGGTCAGGATGCCGGCCGGAGGGCGTTCAGCTCCTCGGCGACCTCGGCCGGGTCGGCGTCGAGGTCGTAGCGGCCGAACAGGTGCAGCGACTCCCCGGTGTCCACCTCCAGGACGGCGCTGGCCAGGCCGAGCCGGGTCCGCCGGTCGACGGTGACGGCCTCCACCTGCGACCAGGGCAGCCGCCGGTGCCCCGCGAAGCCGTGGACGACGGTCAACCCGTCCGGGTCGACGGCGAGGCGGACCGGCGCCAGTACGTCCCGGGTGGCCCAGACGAGCAGGGCCACGGCGACCGCCCCGGCCAGGACGAGCCGGACCGGGTCCCGGTCGGCCAACAGGAGACCGAGCGCGACCAGGGCGACCGCGCCACCGGCCTTGACCGCCGGCAGGGCGGCCGACACCCGCCACTCCCGCCTGCCGGACTCCGCATCCATGCACCCAGCATGCCAGTGGGGCGAGACGGCCGGTCGGGCGGCGACGTACGATCGAAGCCAGCCAGGTTACCGGGGAGTAGATATGAGTGACGCAGTCATCGTCGGCGCCGTACGCACCCCCGTGGGGCGGCGCAAGGGAAGCCTCGCCGGTGTGCATCCGGTCGACCTGTCCGCGCACGTGCTGCGCGCCCTCGCCGAGCGCACCGGCATCGACCCGGCCCAGGTGGACGACGTGATGTGGGGGTGCGTCTCGCAGGTCGGCGAGCAGTCGTGGAACGTCGCCCGCAACGCCGTCCTCGCCGCCGGCTGGCCGGAGTCCGTGCCCGGCACCACCCTCGACCGCCAGTGCGGCTCCAGCCAGCAGGCGCTGCACTTCGCCGCCGCGACCGTGCTGTCCGGGCAGGCCGATCTGGTCGTCGCCGGTGGTGTCGAGTCGATGACCCGGGTGCCGATGGGCTCCAGTGTGGGGGGCGGCATGCCGTTCAGCCCGGCGATCCTGGAGCGCTACCGGGGCGTCGAGGGTGTCGCCGAGGATTCCCCGCTCCCGTTCAACCAGGGGGTCGGCGCCGAGCTGATCGCCCAGCGCTGGCGCTTCTCCCGCACCCAACTCGACGAGTTCGCGTTGGCCAGCCATGAGAAGGCGGCCGCCGCGCAGGACGCCGGCGCCTTCGACCCCGAGTTGGCGCCGGTCGCCCTCGCCGACGGCGGCAAGTTCGGCGCCGACGAGGGCATCCGCCGCGACACGTCGCTGGAGAAGCTGGCCGAGCTGCCCACCCCGTTCCGGCCCGACGGCGTGGTCACCGCCGGGTCCGCCTCGCAGATCTCCGACGGCGCGGCGGCGCTCGCCGTCACCACCGCCGAGTGGGCCAGCCGGCACGGCCTGCGTCCGCTGGCCCGCATCCACACCGCCGTGGTCGCCGCCGACGACCCGGTGGCCATGCTCACCGCGCCCATCCCGGCCACCGCGAAGGCGCTGCGCCGTGCCGGGCTGGGCATCGAGGAGATCGGGGTGTACGAGGTCAACGAGGCGTTCGCCCCGGTGCCGCTGGCCTGGCTCGCGGAGACCGAGGCCGACCCGGAGCGGCTCAACCCGCGGGGCGGCGCGATCGCCCTGGGGCACCCGCTCGGCGGCTCCGGCGCCCGGATCATGACCACGATGCTCGCCCACATGCGCGACAACAACATCCGCTACGGCCTCCAGACGATGTGCGAGGGCGGCGGCATGGCCAACGCGACCATCGTCGAGCTGCTCTGACCGCGACGGGTAATCAGGTCGCCGGCCCGCCGGCCGGCGGCCTACATTGCCCGGCGTGACCACCACCGGAACTCCGCAGACCGACTGGGCCGACCCGCGCTGGGGCGACACCGCCCTGGCCTGGGTCGCCGAGCAGCTCCGGCCGGACGGCCGGCAGGTGACCGGGCCGGTCGAGGCCCGGCTCCGGCCGTGGTCCCTGGTCTGGCGCGTCCCGACCGACGACGGCGACGTCTGGTTCAAGGCCAACAACCGGGGCACCGTGCACGAGGCCGGGTTGGTGGCCGCGCTGGCCCGGCTGGCCCCCGGCCGGGTGCTGGACCCGATCGCCGTGGACACGCGGCGCGGCTGGTCGCTGCTGCCCGCCGGCGGGGAGTCGCTGCGGGACGTGCTGTCCCGGGACCGGGACCTCTCCCGCTGGGAGCGGGTCCTGCCGGAGTACGCCGACCTGCAGCTCGCCGCCGCCGTGCACGCTGGCGAACTGCTCGCCCTGGGCCTGCCCGACCACCGGCCGCAGGTGCTGCCGGAGCTGTTCGAGGAGCTGCTCGACGACGAGGAATCCCTGCTGCTCGGTGCCGAGGGCGGGCTCGGCACGGAGGCGCACCAGCGGCTGCGCGCGTACCGGGACACGTTCGCCGAGGACTGCCGGCGGCTCGCCGACTCGGCTGTCGCCCCCACCGTGCAGCACGACGACCTGCACGACGGCAACGTCTTCGTGGCCGGGGACGGGTACCGGTTCTTCGACTGGGGCGACGCCTCGCTGGCCCATCCGTTCGGCACGCTGCTGGTGACCCTCCGGTCGGTCGCGTACTCGGCCGAGCTGGCGGGGGACGACCCGACGCTGGTGCGGCTGCGGGACGCGTACCTGGAGCCGTGGACCGGCCGGCACGACCGGGCGACGCTGCGCGAGCTGGCCGGGACCGCCATGCGGGTCACCACGGTCAGCCGATCCCTGTCCTGGCGCCGGGCCCTCGACACGCCGGACCCGGCCCGCCGGGAGTACGCCGAGGCGGTGCCCGGCTGGCTGGGGGAACTGCTCGCCCCCAACCCGGTGTAGGACCGCCGGGTCCCGGTGCACGTCCGCCGTCGCACCCCCGGTGCGACGGCGGACGTGCAACTTGCAAATTCCGCCGAGTGGCCCACGTCACCCCTGCCCGGGCGTCGTTGGGCAGAGCATGGACGTCTTCTCCCGAACGTTCCTCCCGGCCGCCGCCGAGGCCGGCGTGGCGATGCAGACCGCCAGCCGGCACATGCCGGTCTTCCGCCGCTGTGTCGGCTCCGGCGACGCCACCATTCTGGTCACCCGCTGCAGCCGCCCCGACCGTTCGGTGGCCGGCGAGTACCTGCTGCTGCTGACCCACCGTCGACTGGTCGTCACCCAGCAGACCCGGGTCCTGCACCGGCTGCGCCTGCACCTCAACACCGAGCTGCGCGAGCTGAGCAACGTCACCTGGAGCCCCGACCCGCGGCTGCACTCAATCGAGCTCGCCGCCACCGCGATCGACGGCGTCCGGGAGCGGTTCCTCATCCGTACCCGGCACCCGAAGCAGATGTGGCAGCTGGACGCCCTGCTCAACCACGCCTTCCGCACCCGGGTACGGCCCGCGCGCGAGCGGCTGGTGGCCACCATCGGGGACGCCGCGCCGGCCGCCGCTCGGCCTGCCGCCTTCCGTCCCGTCGTGGTCCGCTGACCGGGCACGTCCTTACCGAACCCGAACACGTCCCGGACACTCCGGCATCGTCCCGGTCGGCCATCATGGGCCGGTGACCGTCGACACGCCGACCCGCGGGCTCGTCCTCGTCGTGGAGGACGAGCCGTCCATCGCCGACCTGGTCCGGCTCTACCTGACCCGGGACGGCTTCGGCGTACACCTCGAACGCGACGGCGAGGCGGGCCTGGCCGCCGCCCGCCGACTCCGCCCGGTGGCCTGTGTCCTCGACATCACCCTGCCCGGTCTCGCCGGCACCGAGGTGTGCCGCCGGCTGCGCGACGCCGGCGACTGGACACCGGTCATCTTCCTCACCGCCCGCGACGACGAGGTGGACCGGGTCGTCGGCCTCGAACTCGGCGCCGACGACTACGTCACGAAGCCGTTCAGCCCCCGCGAACTGGTGGCCCGCGTCCGGGCGGTCCTGCGGCGCACCGCCGGGCCACCGGAGAGCGCGGACCGCCCCCGCGCGGTCGGCCCGGTCACCCTGGACCCGGGTCGGCGCACGGTGACCGCCGCCGGCGCCCCGGTCCACCTGACGTCCACCGAGTTCGACCTGCTCGCTCACCTGATGGCCCGCCCCGGCCGGGTGTTCACCCGGGAGGAACTGCTCGCCGCCGTCTGGGGGTACGCCGCACACGCCGGCACCCGCACCGTCGACGTGCACGTGGCGCAGGTCCGCGCCAAGCTCGGTGCGGCGAGTGTGATCCGCACCCACCGGGGCGTGGGGTACGCCGCCGATGCGTGACCACCCGGTGGACCCGCCGACCGTCGCGTTGCCGGTGACCGGGGCGTACCCGGCTCCCCGCCCCCGGTCCGGCCGTACGCTGACCTCGCGTGCGGTACTGGTGACCTGCGCGGTCGCGTTGATCTCGGTGCTGGTCACCGCGCTCGTCGGGATCCCCCTGGCGGTTCGCGGGGTGGAGCGCGGCGAGCAGCGGGCGCTGGCCGCCCAGGCCCGGCTGGCCGCCGAGGCGCTGCGGAGCCGGCTGGGCACACCCCGGACCGGCGACGAGGAGCGGCTGATCCGGCAGCTCCGGCTGCAGGGCATCGAGGCGTACCTGGTCCGGGACGGCGTGGTGGACCGGCCCGGCCTGCCGCCCCGGGTGGTGCAGCGCGTCGCCGAGGGCCGGAACTTCTCCGGCCGGCGGCCGGTCGCCGGGCGGCCGGCCCTGGTCGAGGGGCGCGCCCTGCCGGGCGGCGACGGGGTGGTGCTCGCCCGAGCCGTCGAGCGCGGCGGCGTGTGGGGGCAGGTGATCCGGAGTCTCTGGCTGCCGCTGCTCGCCGGGCTCGCGGCCGGCGTGGTCGCCGGTACGCTGCTCGCCCGCCGGCTGGCCCGGCCGATCCGGCACGCGGCCGCCGCCGCCGCGCGGCTGCGGGCCGGTGAGCGGGCGGTCCGGATCCCGGTCGAGCCGCCCGAGGAGGTGGCGGACCTGGCGGAGGCCCTCAACGGACTGGCGGCCGCGCTCGCCACCAGCGAAGGGCGGCAGCGGGAGTTCCTGCTCTCGGTCTCCCACGAGCTGCGGACCCCGCTGACCGCGATCCGCGGGTACGCCGAGGCCCTGGCCGACGGAGTGATCGGCCCGGAGGAGGTGACCGGCACCGGCCGTACCGTGCTGGCCGAGGCCGAGCACCTGGACCGGCTGGTGAGCGACCTGCTGGCGCTGGCGCGGCTGGAGGCCGCCGACTTTCCCCTCGAACCGGTGCGCGTCGACCTGACCCGGCTGGCCGCCGACGCGGAACCCGCCTGGGCCGCCCGGTGCGCCGCGGTGGGGGTGCCGTTCCGGGCCGAGATTCCCGACCGGCCGGTGCCCGCGTACACCGATCCGGGCCGGATCCGGCAGGTGGTGGACGGGCTCCTGGAGAACGCGCTGCGGGTCGTACCCCCGGGGGCGCCGGTGGTGCTCGCGGTCCGGCCGGCGGGCGCGGACCCGGCCGACGGCGGGGTGGTGGAGGTCCGGGACGGCGGGCCCGGCTTCACCGACGACGACCTGGCGGTGGCGTTCGAGCGCGGTGCCCTGCACCAGCGGTACCGGGGGGTGCGCAAGGTCGGTAGCGGCCTCGGGCTGGCGCTCGCCGCGGGCCTGGTCCGCCGGCTCGGCGGGGACATCACCGCCGGGCACGCGCCGGAGGGCGGCGCCGCGTTCACCGTTCGGCTGCCGCCGGATCCTTACCTGACCCGAACATCGGCCTGACGCACCGCTGGCCCGGCGGGGGCAGGCTGGTTCCCGTGTCGGAGTCGCGGCTTGCGCGGCCACACGGAGCGACGAGAGGGAGAGTCATGGCACGTTGGGGATTCGCCGCCACCACGCTGCTCGCGGCGGTCACGCTCGGTGTCACCGGCTGCGGCGCGGCCCAGGTGGCGGGTGAACCGGCGCGGGAGGCGGCCGTCGAGGTCGCCGCGGCGATGGGCGTCGAGGGGCAGGCGCTGGCCGCGATGGGCTTCGACCCCGCCGAGATGGACGTGGCGACGGTCGCCGCGCCGGCCTCGCCGTCGCCGTCGGCCTCCGCGGCGCCGGACCGCCGGGAGCGTGCCGAGGAGTGGCGCAAGCGCCGGCAGGCCCGGGTGCTGCTGCGGAAGAACACCCTGCACGGCGAGGTCGTGGTGCAGACGAAGGACGGCGGTACGAAGACCGTCGCCGTCCAGCGCGGCGAGGTGACCGCGATCGACGGGCAGAAGATGACCGTGAAGTCCACCGACGGGTTCACGATGACCTGGACGTTCGGCCCCGAGCTGCGGGTGCTGGAGCGGCGCCGTACGGTGCAGCCCGAGGCGGTCGAGGTCGGCAGCGTGCTCGGCGTGGCCGGCGCGAAGGATGGCGAGAACGGCGTCGCCCGCCTGATCGTCCTTCCGCGCGGCAAGTAGGTACCCGCGAGGGAGCCCCCGGTCGGGTCGGCCGGGGGCTCCCTCCTGTTCAGTAGACGCGCGAGCCGATGAAGTCGTCGTGGCCGTAGCCGACCGGGTTGGCGAAGGTGCGGGACTCGAAGGACCACTGCTGGCGGCTGCTCGTCGAGCAGGTCGCCAACCGTAGCCGTGGGGTGCCGAGCCACGGGTTGTCGAACGCCAGGCAGAGGTTGGTGTTGCCGGCGGCCTTGATTTGCCGGCCGCTGAACACGAACTTCTGGTTCGCGCCTCCGTGGCAGTCGTAGATGTTCACCGCCGTGCCGGCGGTCAACGACCCGCCGGCCACGTCCAGGCACCGGTCGTGCGACAGTTCGGAGTGCAGCGACTGGCGCGTCGGGTCGTACCAGAAGCCCTGGTTGCGGCCGCCGTGGCAGCCGTACGACTGCTGGACGGTGCCGTTGCGGGAGTCGTACCCCCGGCCGTCGACGCAGGTGCCGGTGGCGCCGTTGCGGAGCTGCCGGAACTCGAACAGGCCGGGGTAGAGCACGCCGGTGCCGGTGCTGGCCGGGTCGACGCAGGTCGCCCGGTCCTGGCCGGAGGCGTAGAACTGTGTGATGCACTGGGCGAACATGCCGTGGCCCCGGTAGTTGGGGTGGAACGACTGCCGGGCCGCGTTCTCGTCCCAGATGCCGAGTTCGATGTAGAGCCCGCGTACCGCCGTGACGTCCATGCAGACCTCGTGGCCGTGGAAGAGCCGGCTCGCGTCCAGGTAGCGGGTGCCGGTGTTCGCCGCCGCCGCCCGGAGGGCCGTCTCGAACAGCGGCACCGCCTTGTTCCGCGCGAACGCCGCGTCGGCGAGGTAGATCAGGCAGCCGCCCGCGTACCAGCCGGGGAAGTTCGGGTTGTCCTCGACGTCCGGGCTGCCCGGGCTCGGGTACGACATGAGCACCAGTTCGTAGTCCGAGGTGAGGTAGCCCGCCTTCGTCATGGTCTGCCGGATGTCGCGGAGCGCGTCCTCGACGGCGCGCCGGCTGCCGTCGGTGCGGATCGTCCACTGGTCGGTGTAGGTCGGCCAGCACGGACCCTGGAAGAACACCCGGCGGACGGCGCAGTCGGTGGCGACCGGGCCGAACTGGATGGTGCCGTCGCCGTTGGCGCCGACCACGACCCAGATCAGTTTGACGTGGGTGTTGCGGGCCTTGATGCCGAGGTGGTCGCCCTGGTTCAGCTCGTTGTGCTGGGTCGGGCCGCCGGCGATCAGGTTCCACGGGGTCGCCCCGGAACAGGCGATGTTGTACTTCACGTCGGCGGTGATGCCGGTCCGGAACACCGCCTGGTCGTACGAGCGGTCGCACCAGTTGCCGGGCTGGTGCGTGCCGGGGACGTAGTTGCCGACCCCCTCTCCGGAGATCTCGCTGTCGCCCATCGTGACGAGCGAGGTGTGGCGCTGCTCCAGGGGGCGGATGTCGGGCGACCCGTAGAGCGCGGTGGCTTCGGCGGCGCGGATCGCCTCGAGGTGGGCGGGGAGTGGCTGGACGGTCGGACGGTCGGCTGCGCCGGCGGGGGCGGCCGGCAGGCCGAGCAGCGGGAGGACGAGAGCGGCGGCGATCGCGGCGGTGAGGGTTCTCCGTCGGGTCGTCCGTCCGCGCCTGGGGTTGCCAAGCATCGACGCACTCCTTTCCGGCTCGATCGTGGGACGTCGATCGGGTTACCGGACGGTAACGCGCTTGATGCAGGTATGTGAATACGTCTCAGAATGGTTGCGCGCCCGCTGCCGAACCGGGCGATCCGGGCGTATCGCGGGCGCCGATCGGTGCGCCGCGAGGCGACGACCGGCCGTTCATCGGCGGGAACGAGCCGGTCGGACAGTGGCCGACCGTCGGGCGGAGCCCGCCGGCAGGGTAGGCTGTGGCACCGTAATGTCCGTTACCCGGGAGAATTCCGTGAAGCTCTCGATCCTCATGCCGGTCTACAACGAGGAAGAACGCATCGCGGACGCCCTGAAGCAGGCTCTGGCGGTCGACTACCCGTGCGAGATCGAACTCGTGGTGGTGAACGACGGCAGCCGGGACGGCACCGGTGAGATCCTGGGCCGCGCCGATGACGCGCGGCTGCGCGTCATCACCCATCCACGCAATGCCGGCAAGGGCGCCGCGATCCGGACGGCGGTCGACAGCGCCGACGGCGAGTACATGGTCATCCTCGACGCCGACCTCGAGTACGACCCGCAGGACATCCCCAAGCTGCTCGCGCCGGTCCTCGACGGCCGCGCCACCGTCGTCTACGGCAACCGCACGTTCGGCAGCCACAGCGCCTACAGCTTCTGGTACGTGATGGGCAACAAGGGCGTCACCATGGCGGCGAACGTCCTGTTCAACTCCTACATCGGTGACCTGGAGACCTGCTTCAAGCTCATGCCGGTCGACCTGTACCGCTCGCTGGAGGTCCGCTCCCGGGGCTTCGGCATGGAGGCCGAGGTGACCGGCAAGCTGCTGCGCCGCCGCATCCGCCCGTACGAGGTCCCGATCAGCTACCGCGCGCGGAACCGCGAGGAGGGCAAGAAGATCACCTGGAAGGACGGCGTCGAGGCGCTCTGGATCCTCGGTCGCGAGCGCGCCCGCCGCCGCCCCCGCTCCCAGGACCGGCCCTAGATCAGAGCCGGCGCCAGGAAGTCGGTCACCGATCGGCGCAGCCCCGCCGCGTCCAGCCCGTGCCAGCGGGTGTGGTCCTCGGCGGACCCGTACCGCCGGAGGTCCCGCCGCCGGACGCCGAGCGCCAGCAGCCGGTGCGGGCGGTCCGCCAGCGCACTCGTGACCACCCGGCTCGACGTCCCGGCGAGGTAGGGCTCCACCAGGATCACGTCGGTGCCGGCGAGCGCCCGCAGTCCGGCGACGTCGAACGGTCGCGGCCGGTGCGTGTACGCCACCGTGACCGGCAGGTCGGCCGTCGCCGCCAGCGCGGCGGCCAGGACCGGCCCGACCGCCACCAGCAGCGGCGCGCCCGGCCCCGCGTCCCGGATCACCCGGAGCGAGCCGTCGCCCCCGTACGGCCGGTCGTTGTGCAGGACCGACAGGCGTACGTACGCCGAGGTGTCGGCGGCCACCGTCGCGCGCAGCAGTGCCGGCACCTCGCCCGGGTGCCCCGGCACGTGCACGGTCCAGTCCTGGAGGGTGTCGATCAGCGCGACGTCGGCCGGCGACAGGTGGGTGCGCCCGGCGGCCGCCCGGTCGTACGAGGCGCCGACGCTGACCAGTACGGCGCTTGCGCCCTGGTGGTCCAGGTCCAGCTTGAGCTGCTCGTACGCCCGCTCGACGAGGAACGGCGCGTAGCTGTGCACGATCGGCCGCAGCCCGGTCAGAGCCAGCCCGCCGGCCACGCCGACCATCAGCTGTTCGCGGATGCCCACGTTGACCACGCGGTCCGGATGGCGGGCCGCGGCCGGGGCGAACTGGGCGGCCGAGATGTCGGCGAGGACCAGCGCCGTACGCGGGTCCGCCGCCAGCAGTGCGGTGGTGGTGTCGACGAAGCTGTCGCGCACGGTCACTCCCCGGTGTCGACGACCGCGACGACGACGTGCGGCCGGTGGTTGTCCTGCCCGGTCAGGGCGGTGTACAGGGCGTCGTGGTCGCGCCCGTCGACGGTCGCCGCGGTCCAGCCGTCGACCGTGAACCGGGCTGCCGCGCCGCCGGGCCAGCCGTGCGTGGCGGACGAGTTGTCGATGACGATCGCCGTGAGGTTCGCCAGCCCGGTGGCGCCCGCGTACGTGATCGCCTCGTGGTTGGAACCCTCGTCCAGTTCGGCGTCGCCGACCAGCACGTACACCCGGGGGTCCAGCAGCCCCTGGGCCCGTAGCCCGAGCGCGGTGCCCACGCCGAGGCCGAGGCCGTGGCCGAGCGAGCCGGAGCCGATCTCCACCCCCGGCACGAGCATCCGGTCCGGGTGGTCGCCGAGCCGGCTGGCCGGGCCGCCCTGGTCGTCGAGCCAGCCGACGGGGATGAAACCCTTCGCGGTGAGCACCGCGTAGTAGCCGGCGACCGCGTGCCCCTTGGAGAGCAGGAAGCGGTCCCGGTCCGGGTCGTCGACGGTCCCCGGACCGACCCGCAGGACCCGGTCGTAGAGCACCCAGAGCACGTCGAGGGTGGAGTACACGTTCGCGCCGAGCTCCCGGCCCGCGCGGACCCGGTCCAGCAGCGGCGCGACGGCGTGCCGGTCGTCGTGGGACATGACAACCGGCCGGCCGTCGAGGGGCGCGGCGGCCTCGATGAGCCGTGAGGTGGTGGCGAGTCTGGTCATGCGGATAGCCTGCAAGTTCAAGTTAACTTCAACTCAAGGCGACGTGATGCAGGAGTCACTGACCATCGGCCAGCTCGCCGAGCGCAGCGGCGTGGCGCCGTCCGCGCTGCGCTACTACGAGCGGCTCGGGCTGATCCGGGCCGAACGAACCGGCGGCAACCAGCGCCGGTACGCGCGGATCGAGCTGCGCCGGGTGGCCTTCATCCGGATCTCGCAGCAGGTCGGCATCTCGCTGGACGAGATCCGCGAGGCGCTCGACTCGCTGCCGTCCGCCCGGACCCCCACCCCGGAGGACTGGGCCCGGCTCTCCCGCGTCTGGCGGGACCGGCTGGACGAGCGGATCCGGCTGCTGGCCAAGCTCCGCGACGACCTCGACGGCTGCATCGGCTGCGGCTGCCTGTCGTTGCGGCGCTGCGCCCTCTACAACCCCGGCGACACGCTGAGCGGCGAGGGCCCCGGCGCGCGGCTGGTGCTCCCGGGCTAGGGTACGGTCAGCAGCACCTTGCCGACGTGCTCGTTCGACTCGACCAGGCGGTGCGCCGCGGCGGCGTCCGCCATGGGCAGCCGGCGGTCCACCACCGGACGGATCCTCCCCGCTTCGACCAGCGGCCACACCTGCTCGCGTACGCCCCGGACGATCTCCGCCTTCTCCTCGACCGGCCGGGATCGCAGCGCCGTCGCCGCCACCGTTCCCCGCTTCGCCAGCAGCGCACCGAGGTCCAGCTCGCCCTTGCGGCCACCCTGCATGCCGATCACCACGAGCCGGCCCCCGGTCGCCAGTGCGGCGACGTTCCGTCCCAGGTAGGAGGCGCCCATGATGTCGAGGATGACGTCCGCGCCCCGGCCGTCGGTGAACCGCCGGACCTCCTCGACGAAGTCCTGCTCCCGGTAGTCGATCGTGTGCGCGGCACCCAGCTCCCGCAGCGCGTCGTGCTTCGCCGCCCGGGCGGTCGCCACGACCGTCGCGCCGAGCGCCGCGCCGAGCTGGATCGCGAACGTGCCGATCCCGCTGCCGCCGCCGTGTACCAGCAGCGTCTCCCCCTTCGTCAGCCCGGCCAGCTGCGCCACGTTCGACCAGACCGTGCACGCCACCTCGGGCAGGGCCGCCGCGTCGACCAGGTCGACGCCGGCCGGCACCGGCAGCAACTGCCCGGCCGGCACGGTCACGCGCTCCGCGTACCCGCCGCCGGCCAGCAGCGCGCACACCTCCTGGCCGACCGACCACCCAGTCACGTCGGGGCCGGTCGCGCTCACCACGCCGGAGCATTCCAGACCCGGGTACGCGGGCGCGCCCGGCGGCGGTGGGTACAGCCCCTGCCGTTGCAGCAGGTCCGCCCGGTTCACCGCGCTGGCACGCACCCTGACGACCACCTCGCCGGGGCCCGGCTCCGGATCGGGCACCTGGGCCCAGACCAGGGCGTCGGGTCCACCGGGCTCCGGGATCGTGATGGCGTGCATGGTCCCTGTCTACCGCACCGGTCCGGCGGCCGGCGACGCATCCCCGACGAAGCGGCGCATCCCACTGTGGACGCCCGGCGCCGCGGTGGACGTGCGCGTTCACGCGGCGGGCCGCCGTGGCAGACTAGGCACGGTCGCGTATCCCAGCGGGGTGCGCGGGCCGGGAGGGTTCGCCTAGTGGCCGATGGCGCTGGTCTTGAAAACCGGTAGGGCGGCAACGTCCTCGTGGGTTCGAATCCCACACCCTCCGCTCGCAATGGCGACGGGCGTCAGGCTCTACCCGCCCGAGGCGTGACCGGACTGGTCATGTGCGGGGTATCCGAGGAGCTTGACGAGGTCGCCCGCCGCTGCGTCGAAAGCCTCGTAGACCCCGTCATCGAAGTGGTTGCGCCAGTCGCCGGCCTTTCCTTTCCGGTAGTGGGAGGTCGACCGCGCGTTCCCCCGGTTCCCCTGCATTCTGGAGAAGCTGTAGCGGGAAAGGAGGGCTTCCAGCTCGGACGACGGGATGAAGATGCCGCAATGGCGCAGCAGTCGATCCACCTCGTCCAGCTGCCGTTCCCCGGTCAGATCCTCGTAACGAAAGAGACGGAACGTGTCCGCGCTCGGCGCGAGTGCCCACGACCGGAGCGTCCGGTAGAGGCCCTTCTCGGAGAGGTAGTTGACGACGTGCACCATCCCGTCCTTCGTCGGGCTCTCCTGGAGGACCTTTCGAATCCGTGGAATGTCCCCCATGGGTGCGTGTGAGTTTCGGAGCGAGAAGTAGCTCGAGACGACGATGTCGCGGGGATCCCGGAGTACGAAGAACGCCCGATGGCTATCGGGTTTCGGGATGGCCCGGTAGCGTTCGTACGGGAGGAACACGGACAACGCCATGTGGCCGGGTGGGGGGACGGACCGCTGAGGCCGCCGGGAGAGGCGCGGGATGTAGGGCAGCAATCCGGAGTAGCGATAAACGACCGGGTCGCTGAGCAGGTCCTTTATCCATTGACTTCCGGTCTTGTGTACCGCGTAGTGGTAGATGTTCTCGTACTGACACTTCGTGATTACCGGAACGGTGATCCGCAGTCGCGCATTGTGCGCTTCGAGCATCGCTCGTCGGGCCAGGACCCGCAGCGAATCAGGCGCGTGTTGCTTAACCAATCTGACGGTTTGACCGGCCACCTTGCGAACCTACCGCGCCGCCGGGGCGGAGGACAGTCTCAGATTCGCGTGCGTCAGCGTTCGGCTCCGCCGCCCCGCCGGTTGGCAGGACCTGCTCGACGCCGCCGAGCCTTGAATCCGCCCTCCCCACGGGGGCGCAGCGGCGCTTCCGGTTCGCTGGCCGGCGTCGGCGGGGTATGAAGGTGCGCAGGAGAAATCGCGCTCACCGGAAGGATCCGTCCCGATGACCCTGGAACGACCGATCGCCCCGGACCCGTACGAGCTGCTGCCGACCGTGCCGTCGTTCACGCTCACCAGCGACGACGTGCAGAACGGCGAGCCGATGGACGCGGCCCACGCCCACCCCGGCGGCGGCGGTGACAACGTCTCCCCGCACCTGGCCTGGTCGGACTTCCCGGCCGAGACCAAGGGCTTCGCGGTGACCTGCTTCGACCCGGACGCGCCCACCGGCAGCGGCTTCTGGCACTGGGTGCTGGTCAATCTGCCGGCCAGCGTCACGCAGCTGCCCCGGGCAGCGAGCGAGGCCGACTTCGCCGGTGGGTTCGCCGTCCGCAACGACTACGGCGAGCAGGGCTACGGGGGTGCGGCCCCGCCGCCGGGTGACCGCCCGCACCGGTACGTCTTCGCGGTGCACGCCCTGGACGTGGAGCGCCTCGAGGTGACCCCGGAGGCCACCCCGGCGTACGTCGGCTTCAACCTGGCCTTCCACACCCTGGCCCGCGCGGTCATCCGCCCCACCTACCAGGTGAAGGAGTAACCCGCGCCGGACCGCCGGAGGGGGCCCGGGTCAGGACGGGGTGCGGGCCACCGCGAAGACGGACTGGCCGAACGGGGGACGGATCCGCTGTTCGGCCGCCTTCGTGGCCGGCAGCACCAGGGTGTCGTACACCTTGACCATCGGGCCCTCCTTCGGCATCAGCCGGAGGACCTTGGTCGCCATGAAGTAGCCGATCAGGCCGAGCGCGTTGGCATAGTGGATCTTCTCCACCGTGAGGCCGGCCTCGGTCATCGCGGCAGCCAGGGTCTTCTTGGTATAGCGCCGGACGTGGCCGGTGGCGATGTCGGCCGGGCTCATCGCGAACTCGAAGGCCGGCACGATGATGATCACGGCACCGCCCGGGCGGACCAGGTCGCGCATGCTGCGCAGCGCGCTCACATGGTCCTCGATGTGCTCCAGTACGTTGTACGACACCGCGGCGCTGTAGTCGCCCTGCTCCGAGTGGGGCAGCAGCATCTGGCGCACCTCGACGGACGGCTCGGCGGCGAGCCGTTCCTTGAGCGCGACCAGCCGGTCCGGGTCGGCCTCCGTGGCGGTGAAACGCGGCAGCCGCTCGGCCCACTCCAGGGCGTAGTCACCGAGACCGCTGCCGATCTCGATCGGGTTGTCACCGAGGTACGGCAGCGCGAGTTCGACGAACCAGCGACGGTGGTTCACCGCGGTCGCGAGACCCTCCAGGACCTCGGACTGCACGCGCTGATCTCCGGTGATTTCTGCCATGCGTCGATTCCTCACGGTGTGACTCGATCCGCGCCTGGACCGACAGAGTCAATCATCCGCATCGAAGGCAGAACAAATCGGGGCACGGTGGTGGCCGAATTGTGTCGGGGGCGGGCACGTGATCGGCGGTCGGCGAACCCGGCACATGGTACCCAGCCCACCGAAACATGTCACGGCAGGTCGATAGCCGACTACTCTGCGAATCGTCATGACTACTCCGGAATCGGGCGCACCTGCCGGCGCTACCGGGAGCCGGGGCGCGGGTGGAGGGCCCGACGAGGGCGGATGGCGCACGGCGCGCGGGTGGTGACCGAGTTCGTCCACCCTTTCACGTCCGACCGGATGAACGTTCCGGACAGCGTCAATCTGATGGCGAACACGTCCGTCCTGTCCGTGTCCATACCGATGACGCCGGTCACCCTGCTGGCCGGTCCGCGAACGTCCTTTCTCCTCTTCCTCACCCTGGGCATGGCCGCCACCGCGACCTCCTGGTACTTCCTGCTCTCCCGGGTGCTGCTCCGCTCGCGTGGACCGGCCTGGCTCGGGGCGGCCTTCTGCGCGTACGCGCCGGCGATGATCTCCCACGCCAACGCCCACCCGAACATCGTCTCGCAGTTCGTGGTTCCGCTGATCATCTGGCGCACCCTGCGGCTCGGCGATCCGGGACGCTGGCTGCGCAACGGCGTACTGCTCGCCCTGGTGATCGTCTGGCAGGCCTTCATCAACCTGGAGATCCTGCTGATGACCGCGATCGGCCTCGGCGTCGTCGTGGTCGCGCTCGCCCTCGGCCGGCCCGAGCTACGCCGGCGGACCCGTCCCTTCCTCGCCGGGCTGGGGGTCGCCGCCGTGGTCGCGCTCGTCCTGCTCGCGTACCCGCTCTCCGTCCAGTTCTTCGGACCCGGCGCCTACCAGGGGTTGTCGCGCCTCATCCGGGGCTACTCCACCGACCTCGCGTCCTTCGTCGCGTACTCGCGGGAGTCCCTCGCCGGGAACGAGCGCGGCGCGACGGGCCTGGCGAAGAACCCCACCGAGGAGAACGCGTTCTTCGGCTGGCCGCTGGTGGTGCTCGTCGTCGCGCTGGTCTGGTGGCTGCGGCGCGAGCCCGTCGTCCGCGGGCTGGCCGTGCTGGGGTTGCTGTTCGCGGTGCTCTCACTCGGCCGGGAGATCCAGTTCAACGGCCGGGAAACGGGCATCCGGGCCCCCTGGGCGGCGCTGGAGAACCTGCCGATCCTGCACTCGGTGGTGCCGACCCGCTGGTCCCTGGCGATCACCCCGATCATCGGGCTGCTGCTGGCGTACGGCGTGGAGTGCGCCCGTACGCTCGCCGCCCGGCACCCGGACGCCCGGCCACAGGTCCGGTTCGCCACCGGCACCGTGCTGGTGATGGCGCTCCTGCCGCTGCTTCCCACCCCACTGCCGGCGGCACGGCTCGACCCCACGCCCGCCTTCGTCACCTCCGGCGCCTGGCGCCCGTACGTGGCGGGCGGGCGCAGCATCGTCACGCTGCCGCTTCCGGACACCCACTACGCCGACCCGCTGCGCTGGTCGGCCGAGACCGGGCTGGAGATGCCGATCGCCCGGGGCTACTTTCTCGGCCCGGACACCCGCCCCGGGAAGCACCGGGTGGCGCTGTTCACCGCGCCGCCCCGCCCCGACCAGCGACTACTTCGGCCTGATCCGGCGTACCGGGGCGGTGCCGCCGATCACCCCGCGGGCCCGGGTGGCCGCCGTGGACGACCTGCGGTACTGGCGGGCCGGGGCGGTGGTGCTCGGCCCGCACCCGTACGCCGACGCGCTGCGCCGCGGCATGACGGAGCTGACCGGGGTCCGGCCGACGTACACCGGGGGTGTCTGGCTCTGGGACGTGCGCGAACTCACCGACTGACGGCCGGCGTCCGGCCGGTCACTGGCGGACGCAGCACCCTTGGCAGATCTTGGGGTTGGGGAGGGTGAACGCCAGGCAGCAGGTGCGGCGCTGGACGGTCGGCTCGCCGGACGGGCCGGGGACGAGGTCCACCAGGTCGCGCAGGTCGAGCGCGCCGAGCAGGGTGTCGATCGTCGCGACCGAGGAGCCCGGCAGGCCGTCGGCGGCGCGGAGGATCCCGTGCGCGATGCCGGAGGCCACCGAGCCGAGCAGCGTCCGGGTGCCGATCCGCACCTCCGCCTGGATCGCCGCGATCATCGGAGCCAGGTGGGCGTCGAGGAGCGAGGCCCGGAGCTCCTGGAGCAGTTCCGCCTCGTCGGCCACGACCCGCACCTCGGGCAGGCCGGCCAGCGCCAGCGGGTCGCCCGGCAGCACGGCGACGGTGGTCGACCGGCGCAGGCCCATCGTCAGCAGCGGTCGGTGGTCCTCGAAGTGGATCAGCACGTCGGCCGGGGTCAGCAGGGGCACCCGCCGGGCCGAGGCCCAGCCGAGCACCATCGGCAGCGCGGTCCAGTAGCTGTACGACTTCCACGCGAGCGCGGCGCAGGCGTGCGGTGTGCCACCCCAGCGGGCGGTGGCCGCGCGGAGGAACTCGGGGAGCCGCGTGCCGTCGACCAGCTCGGTCGCCGGAGCCCAGCCGAGCTCGTCGGCCACCAGCAGGCCGCGGGCGAGGCCGGGCACGTCGTCGGTGCCGAACATCTGACGCAGGGCCGCGGTGACCGGTGCCAGCGTGGCGGCGGTCTCCCGCCCCGGCATGACCGCTGTCACCTGACTCGCCCCCCGTTCGAAACGCCCGTCGCTGAGCTAAGGCTAGCCTAACCACAGCGATCGGGCGAAGGAAAGGCTCACCTCAGTCGGATGGCTGACCGGCCCGCTCGCGCTCAGGCGGTTCTACCCGGCGTCCGGCTCGGGAAACGGCGGCTGGAGTATCGACGTCTGTCGCTCGCTCGTCAAGGCTCGTGTCGGCAAGGTGGCAGTTGTGTACGCGACCGGCGACGGAACGTGAAACTGAATACTCCCGGCCACGAGGAAGCTGATGACGACCTCACCGCTCGATCGGGCTGCCGACTCCTTCGCCGCCGAACTCGCCCGGCACCGGACCGGACGGGGACTGTCCAAGAAACAGCTGGCGACGCTCATGGGGTTCGACCCGTCGTACGTCAGCCACGTCGAGGGGCGGCGACACCGCCCCACCGAGGACTTCGCCCGCCGAGCGGAGGCCGTCCTGGAGGCCAGCGGCGCGATCTGGCAGCGCTTCCGGGAGTACGACGAACTGCGGCACGCCCGCAGTGACAAGGCCCACCACCGGGAGTCCCCGATCCCCGGACAGTGGCTCCCACCCGGCACCGGCCTCATCGTCGAGCGGGAACAGGCCACGCTCACCTACCTCGACGAGGCGTACCGGTGCGTGATCCGGCGGGAGCTGTACAACGCCGGGACCGAACCGGTCACCCGCTACCTGGTCCGCGTCGCCGTCGACCGCTACCCCGCCGACCCGGGCCGGTCCAACCGGCACCACCGGGAACACCCGCTCACCTTCACCGAGCTGCAACTGCGGGCGCACCGGCTGGACGCGGGCGAACGCGAAGCGATGCACTGGCGCGCCAAGCACGACCGGGACGCCTTCAAGGAGATCTGGCTCCTCTTCGAGAACGCCGACCGCCGCTTCCCGCTCTACCCCGGCGACCGCGCCACCATCGAGTACGCGTACCACGTCGGGGCGGACAAGTGGGGCCCCTGGTTCCAGCGGGCCGTCCGGGTACCGACGCGGCACCTCGCCGTACGCCTGGACCTGCCGGCGGCGCTGGACCCCCAGGTCTGGGGCGCGGAGACCTCGCTCTCCGCGGAGGAGGGCCCACTCCGCACCCCGGTGGCCCGCCGCGAGGCCGGCGACCGGGTGGTCTTCGACTGGGCGACCGACGACCCGCCGCTGAACGCCCGCTACCGGATGCAGTGGCGGTTCCGCGCCCGAACCGAGGGGCACCCGGACGACCCCGGCCGGGTCCGGCCCAGCGACCGCATGCGCGGCCTCGGCATCATCCAACGCGGCGCCGACCTGCTGCGCCAGCCCACCCAGCCGTTCGACCTGCCGCGCGAGGAGCAGGTGGCCCGCACCGTCGTGGAACGGCTCGCCGGGGCGCTGCTCCGCCTCGACGAGCTGCACCCGTTCAGCAAGGGTGTCGGAATCGCCGCCCCCCAGCTCGGCATCGGGCGGGCCGCCGCCGTCGTCCGGCCACCGGACCGCGGCGCCGAACCGGTCGTCCTGCTCAACCCCCGCGTGGTCGACGCGTCCCCCGACGTCGACGAGCAGTACGAAGGCTGCCTCTCCTTCTTCGACCACCGGGGCCTGGTGCCCCGTCCGCTCCGGATCGACGTCGAACACGCCCACGTCGACGGTGGCCGGATCATCACCTCGTTCGATTACGGCATGGCCCGGCTCGTGGCCCACGAGATCGACCACCTGGAGGGGCGCCTCTACGTCGACCGGATGGCGCCGGGGGTGCCGCTGGTGCCCGTCGAGGAGTACCGCTACTCCGGTCAGCCCTGGCGCTACTGACGCCGCTCCCGGGCTCCGCGTCGCCTGGGCGGCGACGGCCTCGCCAGCCATGACGGCCGCCCTCTCCCGGCGGCACGACCACGTCCGCCCAGGTGGGAAGGACGGCAGGGCGGACGTGGTCGTGCGGGGCGGTGCCGGTCCGCCCGTTCGGGGGGACCGGGGCGCGTGCCCGAGCGGGCGGAGGCACGCGCCCCGGTCCCTGGGGGGAGAAAATGCCTACAGTTCGCCGAAGGTGTCGTACCGGGTGCGCTCCGGCGGCACGTCGTCCCCGGCCAGCACGCGCAGCGTGGCCCGGACCATCGGGGCCGAACCCGAGATGTAGCAGTCGTGCGCCGTCCACGGCCCGTACCGGCCGACCACCTCGGAGATGTCGCCCAGCTCGCCGTCGAAGTCGTCGTCCTCGCTGCACGCCGGCGTCACCGACAGCCAGGGGTGAGCAGCGACCATCTCCTGGAGCCCGGCGAGACCGTACAGGTCCTGCCGGGTGCGGGCGCCGTAGAAGACGTGGACCCAGCGCGTCCGGTTGTAGGTCGCCAACTCCTCCACGAGGGCCTTGACCGGGGCGAGCCCGACACCGCCCGCGACGCAGAGGATGTCCCGCTCCGACGACCGGTCGAGGGTCATCGACCCCATCGGCGCCGCCAGCCGCAGCAGCTCACCCGGCTTCACCCGGCGGACCAGCGCGCCGGAGACCCACCCCGCGCCCTGCGGCGTCCGCACGTGGAACTCCAGCACGTTGTCGTCGTTCGGCGCGTTCGCCACCGAGTACGTGCGCCACACCCGCGGGTGGTACCGGGGCACCTCGACGCTGAGGTACTGGCCCGCCCTCCAGCGCAGCGGGTGCTGCAGCGCGCGGACGGTCAGCACCGCCGTGTCCAGCCCGTACCGCTCGTGGGTGAGCACCTCGGCGTGCCAGAACGGCGGGTCGTCGTCCGCAGCCGCGCCGGCGAGCATCTTCGCCGAGATCGCCGCGTACGCGTCCCGCCACGCCTGGTCGTACTCCAGGTTCCAGCCGTCGCCGGCGGTGCTGCGCAGCGCGTCCAGCAGCGCGACGCCCATCGTCTCGTAGTGCGCCGCGTCGACGTGGTACTTGCGGTGGTCCCGGCCCAGCGAGCGGAGGAACTCGTCGAAGCTCTCCGGGTCGTCCACGGTGTGGATGGCGGTGATGATCGCCTCCAGCAGGCGGTCGCCCTGGCCGGACATCTGCACCGGGAAGAGCGAGCGCAGCTCGGGGTCGAGCAGGAACAGCCGGGCGTAGAAGTGACCGCTCAGCCGGTCCCGGTGCTCCTCGACCAGGGTCCAGCTCTCCTTCAGCAGCCGCGCGACGTTGTCCACGGGAGCGTGCTCCTTCTCCGTGCGGGGATCGGGCAACCACAGAATGTCCACGGAGAGTGCCGACCGGTCGCACAGAATGTGCGACCAGCTCATGAGGTCTCCTCGGCGCTGCCGGTCGGCCCGCCGGTCAGGCAGAGTGGTGCGGTGACCCTCGAGCTCGACCGCCCGGTGACCCGCCGGACCCTCGGCACCGAGACGATGCTGGTGCTCGGCCTGTCCCTCGGTCAGTCGGCCGTCTACGCCCTCGTGTCGATCGTCGCCAAGCTCACCGCCGACGGCCCGCTCTCGGCGCAGACCGCGGCGCTGAACACGTCCCGGTCCGCCCGGCCCTACCTCGACCTCACGTACCAGGTGCTCGGCATCGCGTTCGCCCTGCTGCCGGTGCTGCTCGCCGTACACCTGCTGGCCCGGGACCCCGGTGCCCCGGCGCGGACCCTCGGCCTGGACGCCCGGCGGCCCGGTCAGGACCTGGCCCGCGGCGCCGGCCTGGCCGCGCTGATCGGGCTGCCCGGCCTGGCCCTGTTCTGGGTGGCGGCGCAGCTCGGCCTCAACGCGACGCTGGTGCCCGCCGCACTGCCCGACCTGTGGTGGACGGTCCCGGTGCTGATCCTCGCCGCCGTGCAGAACGCGGTGCTGGAGGAGGTGATCGTCGTCGGGTACCTGATGACCCGGCTCCGGCAGCTCCAGTGGCGGCTCGGCGCGGTCATCGCGACGAGTGCGCTGCTACGCGGCTCGTACCACCTCTACCAGGGCTTCGGCGCCTTCCTCGGCAACGCCGTCATGGGCGTCGTGTTCAGCCTGTTCTACCTGCGGACCCGGCGGGTGATGCCGCTGGTGGTGGCGCACACCCTGCTCGACATCGTGGCCTTCGTCGGCTACGCCCTGCTCCCGCGAGACTGGTTCGACTGGCTCTGACCGGGTCCGGCGGTCTTCGACCGGGCTCGGCGTGCCGTGTCCGCTCGCGGCGTCGGCGCGGGCCGGCGCGAGGTGTCCCGGGTCACGATGCCTCCGGCATCGCGGTGTCCCGAGGCCGGAAAGGCCGCGATGCCAGGGAAATTGTTGGGATCTCAGCCGATGCGGGCAGCGCGCGCCGGTCGGTAGGCCGCGACGGCGCGGGCCGCCAGGCGCTCGGTCGCCGCCGCGTCGCCGGTCGCGGCCGCGAGCGCCGCCGCGCCGGGCAGCAGCCGGGACGCCAGCCGCAACGCCAGCCAGCCACCCGCCTGCGCCGCGAGCGGCGCGGCCAGCCGCCAGGCGGCCTCCACCGCCCGCGGCCAGGGCGCCTCGCCCGGCCCGTCCGCCGCCCGGGCCGCCCGGAGCGCCGCCCGGGCGCTGTCCTCGTCCGGGTGCACCTGCGTCAGCACCAGCAACTCCACCGCCCGGTCCGGGTGCGTCGGATCCCGGTCGTACGCCGCCGCCAGGTGCAGCACCAGGCCCGCCTGCGTCCACAGCACCGCGCCCAACTCCGCCACCGGCGCGAACACGCCGGCCAGGGCGGCCGCCGCGCCACCCACCCCGGCCTGCCGGACGTACCGCCGGGTGGCGAGCCGGGCCAGGCCGTCACCCGTCGCCTTCGGGTACGCCGACCGCAGCCGCTCGGCCCAGTCACGCGCCCGAGGTCCGACGCCCTGCACGGCGGCGAGGGCGAGCAGCTCCGGCGCGTACCCCGGATGGTCGAGCACCCGCCGGGCGACCACCTCGGGCGTACGCGTCAGGGCCGGCGGCTCGGCCGGCTCCGCCGGTCGCGGAGCGGTCGTGGCGGCCGGAACGGGTGCGGGGGTCGCGCCGTGCGGGGCGGTCGCCGTGGAATCGTCCTCGGCCGTCGACGCGGCGGCTGCCGCCGGCGGCACCGCCGTGGTCGGGCCCGCCTGCTCGGTCGCCGGCTTCGCTACCGTGCGGGTGGTCTTGCGGGGGCGTGCGGGGCCGTCCTTCGGCGCGGCCTTCGTGGCGCCCGTGCGCTTGGTGCCCGTCCGGGCGCGGCCGGCGGTCGGCGCGTCGGCAGCGGGTGCGTCGACGCCGGTCGGGGACTCAACCTCGGTCCGGGCGGTGCGACCGGACGCGGCCTTCTTCGCCGCCGTCCGCTTCGCCCGGGGCGCCCTGGTCTTCCCGGGCGCCGGGGTGGACGGACTGCCGCCTGTGTCGTCGGTCACGTCGTCGGTCGCCGCTGCGCCTGCCGGCGGTGCCGTCGGTAGCTCCGCCGCGGTCGCCTCGGGTCCGACCGGTGTCGGCTCCGGTGCGGGGCTCGTGGGCTCGCCCGACGTTGCCTCGGCCTCGGGTCCGACCGGTGTCGGCTCCGGTGCGGGGCTCGTGGGCTCGCCCGACGTTGCCTCGGCCTCGGGTCCGACCGGTGTCGGCTCCGGTGCGGGGCTCGTCGGTTCGCCCGACGTTGCCGCGTCCAGCCGGCCGGCGCGGGTGGGCGGTGTCGACTCCGGCTGCCCGGTCCCGGCCTCGGACTGCGGTCCGGAGTCGGGCTGTCGGGGTGCCGGCGGCTGCGGCGCGGGAGGCTGGAAGAGCACGGTCGGTGCCGGCTTTGTCCGCTGTGCCCGCTGCTGTCCGGTGCCGGCAGCCGGAGCGGGCTGCACCGGAGCGGGGGGCGGGGTGAACGTGGCCTTCGGGGAGCGCCGCCGCTTCCCGGCAGCAGGCTCTCGACGGTTCGGCTCGCTCGACGGCTGCTCGTGCATATCGATGGAGCGTAGTCTTGATCACGCCCCCGCACAGCGGAGAATCCGCCGCGACCCGGAGCCATCGTCGGGCGTCCCGGGGAAGTCGCTTTGCTCCCGATGGCCGGGGCCCTGTATCCTCGGGCCCGGTGGCCTCCAGGGGTCGCCGGGGAGACTTCGCCTAGTCTGGTCTATGGCGCCGCACTGCTAATGCGGTTGGGGTTTTAAAGCCCCTCCCGGGTTCGAATCCCGGAGTCTCCGCGCGAAAGTCGGTCGTGTAGGCTGGCTGAGCACCAGCGCCCGTAGCTCAACGGATAGAGCATCTGACTACGGATCAGAAGGTTAGGGGTTCGAGTCCCTTCGGGCGCGCAAGATCAAGAGGGGTCCGGGCTGCGGGAACGCGGTTCGGGCCCTGTCTGTTGTCCGCCCGGCGTGGACAGTGGGTGTCACGTGGGTGCGATGTGGGTGTCGTAGGTCGCGCCGGCTCTCCGCGGTGCCTGGGCATTGCGACCTGCGCCTTCGTTCCGGACGGGGGAACAGCCGGGGTGGGGGCACCTGTTTTCGGCCGGCGGTCGGGCCGGTTCTTCCGCGCCTTGTTTCTGATCTTTTTGCGGGTGCGGGTGCGGGTGCGGGTGCGGGTGCGGGTGCGGGTGCGGCGGGCTGCGGCGAGGACGAGGTGGGCGGTGGTGTCGGCGCAGCGGCGTTGTGCCTCGGGCAGGACGCTGGTGTAGGTGTCGGCGGTGGTCACGATGCTGGAGTGCCCGAGTAGGTCCTGCAGGGTCTTGAGGTCCGCGCCGGCTTCGTGGGCGAGGGACGCGGCGCCGTGCCGCAGGTCGTGCAACCGCACGGGGGGCAGTCCAGCTCGTTGGACGAGTTTGCGGAATCGGGTGGTGGCGTAGTTCGGGTTGATCGGCAGCCCGTCGGTTCGGGTGAATACGTAACCGGAGTCCGTCCACGGCTTGCGGTCCTCGATGGCCTGGGTGCGGTGGTCGAGCTGGCGGCGGCGGTGCGCCCGCAGCACCTGCACGGTGCGTTTGTCCAGGGCGATGGCGCGGCGGCCAGCGGGTGTCTTGGGGTCACCTTCGACGATTCGGTAGCCGGCGGTGGTGCGGTTGCGCTCGACGGTGAGCACTGCGCGGTCGAGGTCGATGTCGGTCCACCGCAGTCCGCACATCTCGCCGCGGCGCAGGCCGCGCAGGGCGGTGAGCCACCAGAACGCGAACAGTGAGTCGTCGGTCACCGCGCTCAGGAAGTCGGCGAGCTGGTCGGCGGTCCACACCGCCACCGCCGGCCGGTTCCCGGTGAGTTCCCACTGCTGCACGCGGGCGCCGGTCCATACCTTGGCGTGGGGTTGTTGGTAGCCGCTGACCTCGATGTGGCGGGCGGGGTTGCAGTCGAGCAGGCCTTCGCGGACGGCGAGGTTGAGCGCGGCGCGCAGGGTGGTGCGAAGGTGTTGCATCGCGGAGGCGGATTGTGGTCGGGCCTTGCTGTTGATGGTGTTGGCGATCTGCGCGAACACCGTCCGGAGCAGGCGAGCGTCGAGGTCGGCGAGCCGGTACCGGCCGAGATACGGGATGAGGACGTTCTCGACGTCGCGGGTGTAGTGGAAGCGCGTCGTCGGGCGGATCTTGGTGCGGTTGTCGAGCCAGTGCCGCAGCCACCGCTCGACCGTCCAGCCTTGCGCGGTGCGGTCAGCTTCGGTGGTGCTCAGCCATTCGAGGCGGGCCCGGCGGGCGGCGGCCTGCGAGGGGTAGCCGCCCCGGCGGATCCGCTCGGAGCGGCCGAGCACGTTGCGGGCCGAGCAGTGGAAGTACCAGGTGCCGTGGTTGCGCTCGCCGAGCCGGAGACACGTCTTCTCCAGCCGTCGTCCGCGCGGGTCGCGGCATCCGCACCGCTTGAAGATCGTGCCGGTCGATGTCATGGCTGCCGCCCTTCCGAGTCCCTGACAGGCAGGATGGGCCGCTGGTGGCCGGGCGCGCCACGACTGCCGTGGTCATCGTGCGGCGGCTGCGTCTTCGGGCTGGTCGTGCCTCTCGTGTCGGCTGGCTGGCGGTCTACGTCGGCGGCCCAGTGGCAAGGGCGGTGGCGCTGCGTTGCTGGGACAGGTCGGGATGGTGGTGGCCGCCGGGGTGGCAGTCGGGGGCCGTGTGGCGGCCACGCCGCCGTAGGCTTGCCGGATCATGGCTGTTCGCCGTACCCACCACCTCCGGGCCCTGCTCGCCGTGCCGGCGTTCCGGCGGCTGCTGGCCGTCCGCCTCGGTGGGCAGTTCACCGATGGGGTGTTCCAGGCCGCCCTGGCCGGCAGCGTGTTGTTCAACCCGGACCGGCAGGCCACGCCGACGGCGATCGCGCTGGGTGCGGCGGTGCTGGTGCTGCCGTACTCGTTGGTGGGGCCGTTCGCGGGGGTGTTGCTGGACCGGTGGAGCCGCCGGACGGTGACCGTGGTGACCAACCTGGCCCGGGCCGGTGTCGTGCTGCCGCTCGCCGCGTTGATCTTTCTCGGTTCGGAGGGGCCGCTGTTCTTCGTGGCGACCCTGGTGGTGATCGGGTTGGGCCGGCTGCTGTTGTCGGGGTTGTCGGCGGCGACCCCGCACGTGGTGTCCGACCAGCGGCTGGTGACCGCGAACGCGGTCGGCGGCACGGCGGGGTCGGTGGCGTACTCGCTCGGGCTGGGTTGCGCCCTGCTGCTCCAGACCGTCTTCCCGGCGGGTGACGCCGGTTACGCCGCCATCGCCCTGTTCGCGCCGGTCGGCTACCTGATCTCCGCCGTGTTGGCCCGGTTCTCCTTCGCCCGCGACGAGTTGGGCCCCGACGAGGCCCTGCCGCACCGGCCCGGTCTGGCCGGGGAGGCGGTCGCGGTGGTGCGCGGCATGGCCGACGGGGTACGGCACCTGGGGCGGGCGCGCGGTGCCGCGTACGCGATGGCGGCGCAGGCGGGGTTCCGGGTGTTGTTCGGGGTTCTGGCGCTGGCGATGCTGCTGCTCTACCGCAACCGGTTCGCCGGTGACAACCTCGGCGGCGTGCCGGCGCAGTTGAGTCTGGTCTTCGCCGCGGGCGCGGCCGGGGTGCTGCTGGCGGCGGCGGTGACTCCGGCGGTGGCCCGCCGGGTCGGCGGGTGGCGGTGGGTGGTCGGGTTGCTCGCGGCGGTCGCGGTGGCGTTGCCGGTGTTCGGGTTGCCGTTCGACCCGCTGCTGCTGATCGTCGTCGTGCTGGTGGTCAACGTGGCCGGGCACGGCGTCAAGATCGTGGTGGACACGATGGTGCAGCACGAGTGCGCCGACGCGTTCCGGGGGCGGGTGTTCGCCGTGAACGACACGGCGTTCAACCTGGCCTACGTGCTCGGCATGGTGGCCGCGTCCCGGTTCATCCCGGACGACGGGCGTTCACCGGTGCTGCTCGGTGTCGCCGCGGCCGGCTACGGCTGCCTCGCGGTCGGCTACGCGGTCGCCGCCGGCCGGTGGGCCCGCAAGGCCGGGGACGACATCGCCCTTCCGGTGGGGGCGATGCCGGTGGTCGAGCGGTAGCGGTCGGCGCGGACGACGGCCACGGCGGAGGGTGCCGCCGTGGCCGTCGTATGTCGTCTCACCCATGCCGCGCCCTGCGCGGTGCGGGTCAGCTCTTGAAGGCGTCCTTGATCTTCTCGCCGGCCTGCTTGATGTTCGCGGTGGTCTGGTCGCGGCGGCCCTCGGCTTCGAGCCGCTCGTCGCTGGTGGTCCGGCCGGCGCCTTCCTTCAGCTTGCCGGTGGCCTCTTCGGAGGCGTTGTCGATCTTGTCGTCGATACCCATGGAGCCTGGCGCGGTGACGCTGCAGTGCCGGGCGTGGGCGGCGCCGTAGCGAGCCGCTCAGGCCGCTGCCCGCGTTGCCGCCACCACCACCGTGATAGGCGCGCTGGGCCGCGGCCGGCTGCCGCTCGCGGCCGACACGGTGGTGCTGCGGGATCTGCCGGACACGGGCGGTCGCGACGAGGATCGGGGGTGGGCACCGCGGCCCGGAGAGGATAAGGGCTTGTCTTCGTCCGACTCCTTTGTCGCGGCTGGGCTGGGCTGGGCGTGGGCCGGGCCGGCGTGTGAGGCCGTGGCCGTTCGGCGCTGGGGCCGGGACAGTGGATGACCGGTATCGAGCAATCCCAGCGGTGTGCCCGGGTCAGTCGGCGGTATGCGCCGTCAGGACGCCACCCGGGTTCCTTGTCTCGCCTGCGCTGTGTTCCTCGCGGGCCTTCTCGGGTGGATCACCTGCGGCCGTTGTACGGTCGTGGACGCCGCGCCGGCGCAGACCCAACCTCTACCGGGAGCGACATGGAACTGTTCACCAGCCCCGAGCTTTGGATCGCGTTCGCGACCCTGCTGCTGCTCGAGGTCGTACTCGGCATCGACAACGTCGTGTTCATCTCCATCCTGGCCGGCCGTCTACCTGCGCACCAGCAGGCCCGGGCGCGCACCATCGGGCTGTCGCTCGCGCTGATCACCCGGCTGCTGCTGCTCGCCTCGCTGTCCTGGGTGATCGGACTGACCGCGCCGCTGTTCACCGTCGCCGGGCAGGAGATATCCGGGCGTGACCTGATCCTGTTGCTCGGCGGGCTGTTCCTGCTCGGCAAGGCCACCTACGAGATCCACGAGCATCTTGAGGGTGCGGAACACGGATCGAGCGGTAAGGCGGCGTCGTTCGCCGCAGTCATCGCCCAGATCCTCGTGCTCGACGTGGTGTTCTCCCTCGACTCGGTCATCACCGCCGTCGGCATGGTGGACGAGCTATTCATCATGGTCGCCGCGGTCGTTGTGGCGATGATCATCATGCTGGTGTCCGCCGGCGCGGTCAGCCGTTTCGTCAACGAGCACCCCACGGTCAAGATGCTCGCCCTGTCGTTCCTGCTGCTCATCGGCGCCAGCCTCATCGCCGAAGGTTTCGACCAGCACATCCCCAAGGGCTACGTGTACGGACCCATCGCTTTCTCGATCTTCGTCGAGTTTCTCAACCTGCGTGTACGGGCCCGCCAGCAGCGCCGTGCGGCTGAACCCGTCCATCTGCACCCCACCTACGTCAAGTCGGAAGCGGCCGGCGATCGGTAGCCGTCACCCGTGCCCGCCGCCGGTGCAGACAACGGCCACGGCGGTCGTGACCGCCGTGGCCGTCGCGTACCATCTCGCCCTGCCGCGCTCCGCCAGAGTCCGGGCAGCTCTGCGGCCTGTCCCTTGCCAGGGGCAGGCCGGTGCGGGCGGCGAGTGGTCAGTGGACGCGGCGGCGGCCGTAGGTGCTGGCGGCGACCGCGACGCCGATCGCGGCGAAGGCCACCTGAAGGGCCAACTCGATCCAGTCGATGCCGGCGGTGTCGTCCACGCCGAGAGCGCCAGCGACGAGCGTGCCGAGGATCGCGGCGACCACGCCGATGAGCAGGGTCAGCCAGATCGGAATGTTCTGCTTGCCCGGCACCACCAGGCGGCCGAGCGCGCCGATGACCAGACCGATGATGATGGCGGTGAAGAAGCCGGTAACTTCCACGAGAGCCGTCCCTTCAAAGGTTGTCTGCCGGGGTCACTGGTGCCCGCGCGGTGCCGTCGGCGAAACCTTCCTGACGGCCTGCCGCCGCTTCTTCGTACACCTGTCATGCAACCGTGCACCGGTCGTCAACCGGCGTCAGCGGCGACACGGTCCGGGGTCCGCTGGACCCTCCCGCGACCAGGCTCACCGGCTCGGTAACGGCGGTAACGCTGGCTGCCATGCCTGATCCGACCCCTCAGTGGCCGCTGGCGTGGAGCATCGCGGTGTTCGTCATCGCCGGGCTCCCTGTTCCACGCCGCGCAGACCGACGAGCTCTTCGTCACTGCCGCGGGGTGTTCATGACCGCCGTCGTCCTCGCCGGCATGCTGGTCCGCCGGCCCCGCGGCCGGGCCGAGTCGGCTTCGAGGGCATTTCTGTTGCTGGGTGGCTACCTCGCCGTCGTCGCCGTCCTTGACACCGGAACCCGAGTCCGACCACCTACGCGGCTGTCGGCTCGTGCCTGGGGTGTGCTCGCCGCAGTGGGAGAGCGAAACCCGATGCGCTGGCAGGCCGGTAGCGCACGTCCACACCGTGTGGCGTGGCGCCGGAAGCCCGGCACCACGCCGCGAGGGAACTACTTGCCGCCGGCGAGGGCGACCAGGGCGTTGGCGGTGCGGAAGTACGGGTTGCGGCCGAGGTCGCCGACGGTGGTGATGTTGAAGGCGTCCTTGAGCAGCTTGGCGTCGCCGTCGCTGACCCCGGCGAGGGCGGACACCGGGGCGTCGACGATCTCGGTGAGGGTCTTGTCCTGGTAGGCCTTGTCGACCAGCTTGGTGAGGTCGGCGGTGACGGGCATGCACACTCCTTCGAAATCCCGGCCGGACAATCCGACCGGTTGCGGACAAACCTGCAGAATTAGATCACGGAGCGGGTGCGCGCTTCCACTGTGGATTGGAGGGGTTCAGGCTTCCTCGTCGCCGCCCTCGTCGTCGCCGAAGGAGTCGAAGACCTCGTCGGCGACCATGCCGCCGGCGAAGCCGAGCGCCGCGCCACCGACCACACCCGCGGCGACGGCGCCCATACCGGGGCCGCCGTGCCGCTCGTGGTGGTGCTCATCCTTGTAGTGGCCGCCGGGGTGGCCGTATCCGGCGTGCCCGTGGCCGGGGGCGCCGTAGGCGGGCTGCCCGTAGCCGGGCGGCGGGGGCGGCGGATAGCCGGGGGCGCCGTAGCCCTGGGCGGGCGGGGCGTAGCCGTGGCCGGCGTGCAGGCTCTGGTAGCCGTCGAGGGCCTGGCGGACCCAGGTGTCGACCTGCGCGGCCCAGTCGACGCGGTCGGCGTCGGCGTGCGCGGCGTGGTAGCGGCCGAAGGAGTCGTGGCCTCCGGTGAACAGGCCGCCGCGCTTGTCGAATTCGAGGACGGCATCGACGCCGTGCTCGTTGGCGACGAAGGTCAGTTCGACCTCGTTGACGGTGTGGGCGTACTGGGGGGCGGCGTAGTACTCGATCTCCTGGTAGAACGGCAGGCTCTGGTGCAGGCCGGAGATGTGCCCGCGTTCTAGGTCGGCGCCCTTGAACCCGAAGCCGAGTCGGCCGAAGGCCTCCAGGATGCGTTCCTGCGCCGGCAGCGGATGCACGTACACCGGGTCCAGGTCGCCCTTGTCGACCGCGCCGCGGATGGCCACCTCGGTGCGCAGGCCCATCGTCATGCCGTGCAGGTGCTGCCCGTACAGGTCGGTCACCGGAGTCTCCCACGGCATCGCCACCTGCAACGGCAGCGACAACTGCTGGCCCTCGCGCAGGTGCAGGCCACCGGCGACCTGTACGCGGTGGAACTCGACGAGGGCGTCGTACTCCTCCTCCGCGCCGTCGACCTCCACCCGGGTGACCAGGCCGACGGTGATGTGGTCGACCTCTACATCGTGGCTGCCGCCGGTCAGGTTCACCTGCCCGCCCAGCATCAGCCCCGGGCGGGTGTTCGGATTGGACAGGACGGTATCGACGCTGGGGCCGCCCACCCCGAACGCGCCCAGCATCTTCTTGAACACCACGGACCTCTCCCTCGACGACCACACGACCGTGCGACGCCCGGATCCGGTGGAACTTCCACGCAAATCCTTGTGCCGCAACGAGATCAACGACGTCCATAATGGATGCCGCTGCGCCGGGAAAATACCAACGCCACCTGAGAAGTAGCTGAGTGCATCCGCATGGTTACTGTTGGGCAGGGCCGGCGTGACCCTACCGCAGAGGCGGGTTCCATCCCACCTCTGCGGTAGTCGCCGATCCGGCCCGTTCAGGAACTCGCCTCGTCCTCGCCGCCCTCGTGGCCGTCGCCGCGCGTCGGCGTGGTCCGCAGGCGTACCCGGGTGATGGCCCGCCCCGTCACCTCGGCCACCTCGGCGGTAAGGCCCGGCAGCTCAACCACCTCACCGGGCGTCTTCGGAATGTGACCGAGGTGCGCCAGGACCAGGCCCGCCACGGTGGTGTAGTCGCCGGCCTCGAGGGTGTCCTCCTCGAGATCGATGCCCACGTCCGGCAAGTCGTGCAGCGGGAAACCACCCGACATCAGCAGCGACCCCTCCGCCTCCCGGACGACGGCCTGCACGTCCCGGTCGGTCTCGTCGTAGATCTCCCCGACGATCTCCTCGACCAGGTCCTCCATCGTCACGATCCCGTCGATGGAGCCCCGCTCGTCCACCACGAGGGCGAACTGCTGCCGCTGCGACCGCATTTCCCGGATCGCCTCGGTCACCTTCAACGTCTCCGGCAGATACACCGCAGGGCTGGCGTACTCGCCGACCGGGCCGTCCTGGTCGAGCAGGTCGCGCATGTGCACCACGCCTACGGTGTCGTCGAGTCCGCCGCGACCGACAACCGGGGCGCGGGTCTGCCCCGATGCGGCCAGTTCCCGCAGCGCCTGCGGCGCGGACAGCGACTCGGACAGGGTAACCACCTCGCGGCGCGGGACGAGGATCTCCCGCAGGATCCGCTCGGCCACCTCGAACGCCCCCGAAATGATCATCCGGTGTTCGGGAGTGAGGTTGCGCTGCGCGGCGACCATGTCCCGCAGTTCCTCGGTGGTGACCTCTTCCCGCCGGGCGCGCGGGTCTCCACCGGTCAGCCGCACCACCGCGTCGCTGGCCTTGCTTAGCAGCCACACCGCCGGGCGGGAGAACGCCGACAACGCGTCGAGGGGGCGGGCGACCAGTAGCGCCCAGCTCTCCGCGCTCTGCATCGCGATCCGCTTCGGCGCCAGCTCACCCAGCACCAGGGTGACGAAGGTCAGCAGAATCGTCACGATGACGATCGCTACCGGCTCTGCCGCCGACCCCAGGAACCCCAGCGGCCCCACCAGCGGTGCCGCGAGCGACACCGCCGCGGCCGCCGAGGCCAGGAACCCAGCCAGGGTGATACCGATCTGAATCGTGGCCAGGAACCGATTCGGATCCCGCGCCAACCGCGCTAGCACCCGCCCCGCCCGGGAGGTCCGCTCCAGGCGCTGCAACTGGCTCTCCCGCAGCGACACCAACGCCATCTCGCTGCCCGCGAACACCGCGTTCACCAACACCAACACGAACACCAGCGTGACCTGCACGCCATAGCCGCCCACGGCCTGTTCGACGCCTCCTCGACCGGACCCTCCGGAGCACCAACCGTAGCCGCCCCGGACACACCATGCTGATCGCCCTGTCGGCAGCGCCAGCCAGGTGGCAGGCGTCGGTCATGCTCAGAACATGATCCGGTTTGTGCTCAACGTGCTGTGGCTCATCTTCGGCGGCGGCATCGTCCTCGCCGCCGGCTACGGCATCGCCGCGCTGATCTGCTTCGTACTGGTGATCACGATCCCGTTCGGCGTCGCGTCGCTGCGCCTGGCGGTCTACTCCCTGTGGCCGTTCGGCCGCACCCTCGTTCCCAAACCCGGCGCCGGGATCGCCTCCGGACTGGCTAACGTCCTCTGGGTGGTGCTTGCCGGCTGGTGGCTGGCCCTGTCCCACATCCTCGCCGGCATCGCGCTCTGCCTCACGGTCATCGGCATCCCGTTCGGCATCGCCAACTTCAAGCTCGTCCCCGCCGCGTTCTGGCCTCTCGGACGCGAGGTCATCGACGCCCCCTAGTGCCGTGACCACGAACGTTCACGGTGTTGGATGACACGCCGTCCGGCCTGTCGGCCGGGCGGCGTTGTGGCGGTCAGGCTGTGGCGGTGGCAGAACCCGTTCGCGTTCGGCGGCTCAGTGACCAGGAGGGTCAGCAGCTGCTGAGGATCACTCGTAGAGGTACCGGCTCGCCGATCCGGTTACGGCGGGCCATGGTCGTGCTCGCCTCGGCCGGTGGGAACACGGTGCCGGCCATCGCCCGTCTCGTGCAGGCCGATGAGGACACGATCCGGCAGGTCATCCACCGGTTCAACGAGATGGGGATGGCCAGCCTGGACCCTCAGTGGGCGGGTGGCCGTCCCCGCCAGATCAGTAGCGACGAGGAACAGTTCATCGTCGAGACGGCCAACACCCGACCCGAGAAACTGGGGCGGCCGTTCATCCGCTGGAGCATCCGCAAGCTCGCCGACCACCTGCGCCTGCATGCCACCCGGCGGGTCCGGATCGGGCGGGAACGGCTGCGGCAGCTCCTGCACCGGCACCGGATCACCTTCCAGCGGACCAAGACGTGGAAGGAGTCCACCGACCCTGACCGGGACGTCAAGCTCGGCGCAAGAGCGCCGCGAACACCCTCGCCGCCTTGAAGTCGATCCGCGCCGCACGGCCGGACGGCGCGCCGATCTACGTCATCCTGGACAACCTGTCCGCGCACAAAGGCCTCAAGATCCGCAGGTGGGCGGCCCGGAACAAGGTCGAGCTCTGCTTCACCCCGACCTACGCCTCCTGGGCCAACCCGATCGAGGCCCAGTTCGGGCCGCTACGCACCTTCGTCATCGCCGGCTCGAACCACCCCAACCACACCGTGCTGACCCGGCGGCTGCAGGCCTACCTGCGGTGGCGCAACGCCAACGCCCGCCACCCCGACGTCCTGGCCGCCCAACGCCGCGAACGCGCCCGCATCCGCAGCGAACGACAACGACGCTGGGGCCAACCCACCACCCGCGCAGCCTGACCCCACACCGTCAACGTTCGTGGTCACGGCACTAGAGACGGATCGCGTCATCGGTGCGCGTGATGCCGCGCGTGTCGAAGAAGCGCTTGGCCAACGCGGCGAGCCGGTCAGCATCGTAGTCACGATGGTGCTGGACGAGGATCACGAGGTCAGCCGACGCGACCGCGGCTTCCAGATCATCGACCTTCATGACGCCGATGCCCGGCTGCCATTCCGCAACGAACGGATCGTGGTAGCTGATCTTCGCACCGAGACCGTTGAGGTCACGAGCGAGGGGAATGGCCGGGGATTCGCGCTCATCTGCGATGTTCGCCTTGTACGTGACACCCAGCAGCAGGATGTTCGCGCCGGTCGTCGCCAGCCCGGCTTCGTTGAGGATGTTCTGGGCGCGTCTTGCCACGTACGCCGGCATCGTGGCGTTGATCTCCTCCGCCAGCTCGACGAACCGGAACGGGTAGCCGAGCTTCACCCGCACGTTGTGGCTCAGGTAGTTCGGATCGATCGGGATGCAGTGACCACCCACACCCGGCCCGGGGTAGAAGGCCTGAAATCCGAACGGCTTGCTCGACGCGGCGCGGATGACGTCCCACAGGTCGATACCGAGTCGGTGGCAGAACTTGGCCATCTCGTTGACGAGCGCGATGTTGACGTGCCGGTAGGTGTTCTCGAGCAGCTTGGCCGTCTCGGCCTCCCGGGTTCCCTTGGTACGCACGACCGTGTCGACGAAACGCCCGTAGAGGGCCGCCGCGGCTTCCGTGCATGCCGGCGTGTGGCCGCCGACGACCTTGGGCGTGTTGCGTGGACCGAACTCCTTGTTGCCCGGGTCGATGCGCTCCGGCGAGAACGCCAGGTGGAAGTCCGTGCCGGCGATCAGGCCGCCAGCCTCCAGGATGGGACGCACCAGTTCGTCGGTGGTGCCGGGGTACGTGGTTGATTCGAGAACGACGAGCATCCCGGGGCGGAGATTGCGGGCAACGGCCTCGGTGGCCAACTGGACCGCACCGAGGTCGGGCCCGCCCTCGGCGGACAACGGTGTCGGGACACAGATGACCACCGCCTTGGCGGCAGCGATCTCGCCCTCGTCGGTCGTCGCGCGGAAGCCGCCTTCCCTCATCTGGACGACGTCGTCATCGGACAGATCATCGACGTGTGACCGGCCATCGTTGAGTGCCTTCACCAACGGTGCACTGACGTCGAATCCGATCACCGACAGGCCCGCCGATGTCGCCTCACGGGCTAGCGGAAGCCCCACGTATCCGAGCCCAATAACAACTACGTCGACACTCACGGTCGCTCCTCTGCTGGGTGACCAGGCCCCGTATGCCCAGCCGTAACGAGCCGGTTCAAGCGACACCCGAACCGGATGATGTTGCCGAAACTCAACCAACGTCGATTAGTCGTGAACGTTCCACGCCGCGCCCACGAGACAATGCGCCCCTATCTGCTGCGAGCGCAGCCCAGGTGCGGGACGACAGATTTCTTGAATGCCTTCATGTTGCGAGGCGTGTTGTTGTATCGCCAGTCTGCACTGGAGTGCGGCGGCGGCGCCTGGGTCCAGATCAGGCCGATGACATTCGGGTGGGCGCGCAACCAGGGGCCCAACGTGGCCATCCACCGGTCCTTCTCCCTCCCCTCCACGCCGGTCTCGGCGAGGACGACCGGCTTCTTCGAGAGGCGAGCGAGCAGCTTCATGGTGGGATCGAACGTCTGCCCTGCGGACGACTCGAATCCGAAGACGGAGCTGTTGACTCCGTAACCGGTGAAGCCGATAAGATCGACCCATTCGTCGCCGGGCCAGAACTGGGAGACGCCCTCGACGGTGGCGCCGCGAATGATGTTCGGAGCCCAGAGCCACAGGACGTTGGTCGCACCGGCCTCGCGGAACAGCGTGACCACGTGCTGCCAGGCCTTGACGTACAGGGACGGGGTGTTGCCGTTGACACCGGCCGCCCACGGTGACCAGTCCCCGTTCATCTCGGGCGCATAGCGGATGACCACCAGGTCGCCGTACTCCACAACGGTGTCCGCGACGGCACGCAGCTTGGCGTCGTTCTTGCCCGCCACGGTGGCCGCGAGCGACCATGACTTCTGCTCCACGGCCGGGCCCAGATCCTTCGGCTGAACCGTGAGAAACGGGATACCCGCAGCATTTGTCAGCCTGGACAACTCGAACGGGGCTCCGATGGAGGCGTAGACCCCGCGCCACACCGGCCGGCATCCGATCTCTTTCGCTGTCCGGTCAGCCTCTTCCGCAGCGTCCTGCTCCGAGGTCACACCGAATGCGGGCTTGTCCGTCCGCAGCATGGAGACGTCGGCACGAATCGCGCTAGCTCGCAGAGCCGGATCTGTTGCGGCAACTGCGGACTGCCGGCCCTCCGAACTGATGGATGACGGTTTCATCGCGCATCCAGCCAGTAGCAGCAGCGGCAGCACCAGCAAGTACCTTCTCATGGTCCCCCCCGATCTCGACCTCGACCTGCTGACGAGTGCCCCATTTGAAACGCATGCAGGAGGCGATGGCCCAGAGCCGCCACACCCGCAACACCGACCACTGCCACAGGATCGCGATCGGCGCCAGAAAGAGGAACCAACCCAACTGGGCGGGCATCCTCTGGTCGGACCGCCGAACCGTGAAGATCCGCAACAGTTGGACGTAGCCGAGCACGATCAGCATCCCGAGCGTCAGCAGCAGCAGCTTCGCATCCGCGATCAACGCGTCGGTCCCCGCGCCGCGCGCCCACGCGACGACATCGGCCACCGGTTTCACCACGAAGAGTGACGACACGACGATGGTCGACGCGATGGCCTGGACCCATTTCAGCGCGTGCAGCCAGTACGCGATCCGGTTCATCGGCAGGTACTTGAAGCGCCAGAAAGATCTGATGAACGATCCTCGCAGCCAACGCATGAACTGGCGCCGGTGGTTGGAGAGGCGCTCCGGCATGACACAGAAGGCGAAAGCGTTCGACTGCTGGACGGTCTTGCCCCGGAGCAACGCCTGAAGCGTCAGGTAGGAGTCGTCGGAGAACTCGACCCGTCGTCCGAAGAACTCCTCGTTGGAGTAGCCGAGGCGGCACTCGTCGATCACGCGCGCGCGGTACAGCGAGATCCCGCCCGAGTTGACAAGCACCGACCCCAGCGCCGACGTGGCGGACCTGTCAGTCAACTGCGAGGCTGTGGTGATCAGATCCACGGCCCGGGCGATCGGCCCGTTCAGGTTGTAGGTGAGGAACACTCCGGCGACCGACATCACCTTGGGATCGGCGAGCGGTTTAATCAAGTTCTCGAGGGCGTCCGGCGCGAGGACCGAGTCGGAGTCGATCGTGAGGTAGGCGTCCGCCCAGCCGGCGAAGCGTAGGGACGCGGCGACGTGGGTCGCTCGCTTGCCCCGGTTTCGGTCGCGCACCCAGACGAGTGGGACCCCCACCGTGTTCGCGGCGTCGGTAGCCCACAGCTCGGTGGGCAGGTAGTCCACCTTGTTCGACCCGTCGTCCCGCACATAGATCGCGTCGGGCAGGCGGGTCTGCGCGAGAAGGCCGCGGATGGTCGCGATGACGGCATCGACGTCTTCGTTGTAGAGCGGCACGACCGCCACGACCCTCAACTTCGCCAGCTCGGCCGCCTGCTTGGCGGTGACGCGTCTGGGGCGGTCGAAGGTCGCGAGGACAAGGTGCAGGAAGTACACGACGAAGGCGAACGTGTAGACGACTTCGAACGCGGACAGGCTGGTGGTCGGGTCCTCGATGCGGGTCACGTGGTGGAAGAGCCACAGCGAGGAGGCGCCGAGCATGAGGACCACGGCGGGCAGCGCGCGGCCAGGGACCCACCGTGCGGTCTTGGAGGCCTTGCTCACGGCTTCTTCCCGCGTCGCCAGAAGAGGCGCACGGACGTCGCGAAAAGCGTTACGACGCCGACCGCGGCAAGGAGGATTTCGAACAACCCGAGATGGGAAGGCACGCGAACCTAGCTTTCGATCAAGGGACGGCAGCCCGTAGCAGCCCGGACATGCTACACAGAGATGGCGGTCGGGCACTGTCCCCCGGACGGCGGAGCAGGAAATCCTTCGCATTGCTAATTCTTTCGGCGGCTTCATCCAATTTGTGGGCCATTCGGCAGTTCGTGAGCGCCACGGAGAGCCGCCGGCCGGGCGGTGTGGGGGTCGCACATCCCTGGGGGGCTTCTCCCCGCGTTCTTCCGCTACGGTGTGCGGCATGACGTACGGCTACGGCGAGGGTTCGCCCCCACGTGGTCGGGGGCCGTCCTGGGACCAGCGGAACGAACCTTCTGGCGTCGGTACTTCCCCGCACGGCGACGTTCGGCGGCAGCAGCCCTCCTACGGGCAGCCTTCGCAATGGGCTGGCGAGGGTTGGCCCAGCAACCGCCGGCCCCACCCGGATCCTGGCGGGTCGCCGCCGCACCAGGGTGGCCAGGCGGAGATGCCGGCGGGCTTCAGTTCACCGCCACGGTCTTCGGCGTCGCGGCGTGACGTGGCCCAGCGGAGCGGTCCGTATCGAGGCGGCGAGTACGGTGCCACCGATCAGGCGTATGGCCGCGATCCGGGCTTGAGCGGCAGCGGCGCCGTCTACGGCGTCCCATCGGGTGAACACGGCGCCGTTCCCCGCCGCGAGCCGGAGCAGCTGTACGGAGCGGCCCGGCACCAGACCCAGGCGAGCTCCCGCAGGCCGGAGCAGGCCGACGCGGGATCCCCGGCCCGGCGCCGATCGCGCAGGCCCCTCGTCTTCGTCATCGTCCTCGTGATGCTGGTGGCCGGCGGCGGTGCCGGCTGGTATCACCTGCGAAGCGCGGCGGATGCGCCTCGCACCGAACAGGAGCGCAGGGTCGCGGACCAGAAGGTCGACCCGGTGCCGCTGACCGCGACCGAGGTCTTCGGCTCCGGGACGATTCCCGGTGCCGAGGGCCGGGGACCGTACAAGATCCTCAAGACGCAGGCGTCGACCGAGTGCAAGGTGGCCGCGGGTGGAGCCATCGCGGAGATCCTGGCGACGGCTGGCTGCACCCAGGTGGTACGGGCCACGTTGATGTCGTCGGATGGAGCCCTTGTCATCACGACCGGCGTCTTCAACCTCGAAACCGATCGGAAGGCCGAGAAGGCGTCGGTCGCGATCAAGGATGCCGTCGATGCGGGAAAGGGCCGGTTCAGCGGCCTGGTCGCGGGCGGTGCGTCGGACATCATCAGTCGTGCCGCCGCGAACGTGGCGTGGGACGTACGCGGCCACTACCTTGTGTACTGCCTCATCGCGAACGCGGACGGCAGTGCGATTGCGGCGGACGATCCCCGCACCCAACAGGTCCGGACCGACCTGGTCGAAAGGCACTTCGGCGACCTCGTGATCCAGAAGCGCGAGACCGGTACCGGTCCGAAGGTGGTGGCCTCGACGCGGCCGTCGTGACGAGGCACGTGCGACTCACCGATCGTCCTTCGCGGGCCGTCCAGGCGGGGACCGGGCGGGGCGTGGATCATGGATTTCACCTGGTCGCACCGGACGTGAGATAATCTCTACCGTGCCTATCAGCAAGACCCAACTGATCGCCGTGCTCGGTAACGAGTTGTGGTGCTCAACTCTCAGCCCCGGCGTACCCTGGCTGAGCGCCGAGCTGCGCGAGCGGATGAAGCGGCCGCGCGTCGGTGACCTGGTCGTCGAGTTCTCCGCGGGGCAGCGTGGCGACCCGGATGGCGTTGGATGGCTGCGCGGCATCGAGTTCGCGGACGGCCGCGGCGGCGACAGCGTGAACATCGATGGTCGCCGTATCGTCGATGCGTGGATGATCGAGCCGATCGACAAGCCCGGACAGACGATCCGATGGGGTAACGCGACGTTCTTCGCGGTTCCGCTGCAGAGCGCCCGACAGTGGCTGGCTGCCTCCTGAGTCGCGGCTGGTCCCGGCGCCGTCCCCGACGGGGACTGGGTAGCGGCAGGCGCGCCTGCCTCGAGCTGGTCGACCGGCGTGCCGGCCAGGATCCGACCCGAGAGGATCCTCGCTGAGGTTTCGGCTATCCTGCCCACGTGGCGGAGCGGCGTGACATTCGTGGATGACTACAGCGCGTCCCTGCTCGGCCGGCCCACTCGGCGGAGGCTGTTGGCAGCAGGCGCGGCCGGAGCGGCCACGCTCGTCGTTCCCGGGGTCGGCGGTCAGGCACAGGCCGCGCACGGTGCCTCGACCGGGTCGGTGGCAGCCCGCCGCGATGCCATCGTTCGCACCATAGGCCGTACCGGTGAACGACTTCCCGCGATCGGCCTCGGTGTCGTGCCAGGCTCCGGCACGCGATCCGGGGCCGGGCGTGCTCAGTTGCCGGATGTCATGCGGGTTTACGGCGAGGCCGGTGGCCGGGTGGTCGACACCTCCCGGCTGTACGGCGACTCCGATCCTTCCGGGGGTGAGGTTCCCACCGCTCTCGGCGCGACCAGTGACTTGTTCGTGACCCAGAAGCTGCCAGCCGCGGGTGGCTTCGAGGAGAACGACATGCTGCGCCAGTGGCGAGCTGTCAGGGCCGGGCTCGGACGCGACCGGGTCGACGTCCTTCAGGTGCCCGACCTGGCAAGCGCTGAGGTTGTCGTTCCCATGCTGACCCGGTGGAAGAGTGCGGGACGGACCCGTTACGTCGGCGTCGGCCATCATTCGACCCGGTACTACCCGGCGATCGAAGTCATGATGCGGAACTTCGATGTCGACGTCATCCAGATCCGCTACTCCCTCCTCACCCGGTCGGCCGAGGAGCAGCTCCTGCCGCTCGCCGCCGAGTACGGCATCGGCGTCATCGTCACGATGCCAATGGAGGGAGGCCGCCTGCACCGGTTGGTCGAGGGCCGTCACCTGCCGGACTGGGCGGCGGATTTCGGTGCTACGACCTGGGCTCAATTCTTCCTGAAGTACGTCCTGGCACACCCGGCCGTCACGGTCGTCCTCCAGTCCACCGGCAACCCGGCACACGCTGAGGAGAACATGTCGGTCCTGCGAGGTGTACTTCCCGACGACGACCAGCGTGCGCGGATGGTGGAGCACATGGCCGGGTTCGCCGGCTTCGCTCGTCTCGCGGACGGGTAGCGGCGCTCCGGCGAAGACCGTCGGCACGCCCACGACGTCGGTCGCTCCCACCGCCGCCACACCGTCAGAAGGTGTGCGGCGGGGTGCTCACCTCATGACTTCGGCGACCGGCAGGACCGTCATGCCCCGAACGTTGATAGCCCGCATGATCGCCGCGAAGTCGTCCCGGTGACACTCGATGTTGTCCTTAGGAGAGGTGGTGACGACGCGGTGAAAGCACAGGATGAGCCAGCCGCCGGACAGCTGCGCGCGGTCGAGGAGCCCGCCAGGGCCGGCCAGGGAAGCGGGGTTCGCCGCGCCGCTGGAAACTGAGCTGATCCCGGTGAGGGATCGGAGCCGGCGTGGCATCGGAGGCGGTGTGGCCTCACGGTTGTCGGCGGAGATGATGGACCGTCCGGCGGCGAAGTAGCGCGAGACGATCGCCTCGATACTCACACCGTCCGTTGTCTGCCCGAAACGCCCGCCGGGGTAGGCGAACGAGTCGCCGTGGAAGCCGTTCTCGACCAGCCACGCCCGCAGATTCCCCGCGTCTGCATCGACCTCGGCCGCCGTCAAACCGTCGTACCGTGCCTCGTGTGCGGCGTTCTGGTACGCGTGTCCGGCCACCTCCCACCCGGACAGGTTCTGCGCCGCCTGCAGCTGGGCCATGGTGTAGTTCCCCGGCTTGCCGATCTGGTCGGCGATCGTGTACGTGGTTGCCCGGAATCCGTAGGCGTCCATCGCTGGGCGGGCGTTGTCGAAGACGTCGGCCCAGGAGTCGTCGAAGGTTATCGACACCAGACCGTCCGGGTAGGTCACCGTCGTGTCGTCGACGAGCTCGACCGACTGCAGTCGGACGGTGACGGGACCGGTGCCGGCGTCGATCACCTGGAACCGGAGGTCGGTGAACCCGGACGTCGTGGACGGGACACGGGCGGGTGAGAGAGAGAAGGCCCCGGAGGCGGTCTGGACGTCTCCCCACTGCAGGGTGACCAGCACCCACTCGCCGGACTGCACCCAGTTCTGGCTGGTCGTATGGGTGTGGACCCGCCACCGGAAGTTGTTGGCCAGGCCGGACGTCCCGACGTAGAAGCTGATCCATCGCAGCCGGGTGACGTCGGAGACCTTGAACAGCAGACGGATCGCCTTGCCGGTCAGGTCAAGCGGCGCCCCGCCCAACCTTTGGATGTTGGCCTGGTCCGCGGTGGCTCCGTTCGCGGTGGCGCGTCCGGCGGTGTTGATCGTGGCGGACTGCGTGCCGCGTACGAACTCGCTGGTGTCGTTGAGGTTCGACCACCCGACGTTGCCGCCCGTGGCGGTCCAGCCGTGGCCCGGCTGGAAGTTCTCTCTCCAGCTCGCCGCAGCCCATGCTGGAGCTGATCGCGGTGCGATGATCGGCACTGAGAATTGTCCTCCGCGCTCACTGGACGTCCTTGCCGATCCCAGGTGGTCCCACCGGAGCCCGGCAGGCTCTGCGGCTGCACCGAGAGCCGATGCCCCCTGGGCCTGACCCGGCGGGCAGGTTCGCAAGGTGGTCTCACGTTACCTGACGATCTTCCTGGCTGGAATGTGCGGAGGCGCGAGATGCTCGACATCCGCCGAGTGCGGATGGAATGAGATAAATCGTGACCTCGAGCGTGCAGAGTTCCGAGCAGGCGAACGCCCGTCACGTGATCGACGGGAGTCGACCGGATGAGGCGTCCCCGGTGCCGGTCCTGGCCAGCCCGGGAGTCAGGCTGGCGCCGCTATCCGGCCGGCCGCTGACAACCGCCGGATCACGGCTCGGTGCGGAACGGCGTGACTGGTATGACCGCCCACGCCAGTGGTGGTGGCGGCGGTGAAGAGCGAATTGAGTAGCGCTTCCTCAACCGCGTCCATGACGGCGGCGAAGACCGGGTTGATTTCCCCGTCGGGGATCGGTGACTGGTCCGGTTGGGCCGTGCTGAACGCGATCGCGTAGTCGCCGCTGGCGTTGCTGTAGGACGCCCCGACCCGACCCATCGCGAAGACCGCCCGCCGAGCGAGGCGTCCGAGCTGCCGGGCGTCCAGGGGCGCGTCGGTGGCCACGACGATCATGCACGAGTTGCCGGGTGGCTCGACTCGGTCGGCGTCCGGGATCAGCTCGTCGGCCGGCAGCGGGACGCCGAGGGCGGTCAGCACTCCGCCGAAGTTGGACTGGACGAGGGCGCCGACCGTCGCCGGACGGTCGGCGACCCGTACCGTCCTCGACGAGGTGCCGATGCCGGCCTTGAAGCCCAGGGCCGTGGTACCGGTGCCGGCCCCGACGCAGCCCTCCGCCGGCGGTTGGTCGGATGCCCCGGTGACAGCGGCGAGCACGTGTTCCTCCGTGATCGGGCGGCGGCGGATGTCCGACAGGTGGCCGTCGTTGGTCTCGCCTACCAGGGGGTTGAACGACAGGCCGTCCGGTCGGCGGTCTATCAGGTAGGTCAGCAGCGCGTCCGCGGCCCGGAAGACGGACAGGGTGGCGGTCAGGACGATGGGTGACTCCAGTACACCGAGTTCGTCCACCTGGGTTGAGCCGACGAGTTTCCCGTGGCCGTTGCCGGAGTACACGGCGGCCGGCAGCGTCCACCGTCCGGGGCCGAGTTGGCTCGGTACGACTGCCGTGACACCGGTGTGCAGGTCGGCGCCGTCGTCGATGGTGGTGTGCCCGACGAGGATCCCGGGGACGTCGGTGATCGCGTTGTGCGGCCCGGTAGACAGCGGCCCTACGACGACCCCGAGGTCTCGGGCGCGGCGGCTGACCTGGTTCATGATGCTCCTGTCGTCGTTGTTGCCGTGCGTGCGACGCAAGGATCGTTGCGGAATTTGGCCGGTCGAGTGTGGTGGTATTCGCACGACGAGGACCACGACAACATCCAGGGTGGGGTCGCGGTTATCGCGGACGAGTCGGGAAGTGTGCTGGTCGACGCCGGCAACAGCCCGGCGGCCGCCCGGCGGATCCGAGCGGAGATCGAGGCGGCCGGACTGCCGGCACCACGCCGGCTGGTCTGCACCCATCACCACTGGAACCACGTCTGGGGGGCGTGCGCCTGGCCGGACGTGGAGGTCATCGAACACCGGACCGGTGCACGCATCCTGCAGGCAGAGGCCCGACGTCCGTGGGGGCACCGGTATCTGCGCGAGGAGGTGGCCGCCGATCTCCGCTCGGGCCAAGCTTCCGGGCCCGGGCCTGGGCGATGGTCTCCTGGGACGGTTTCGCCGTCGTGCCGCCGTGCACCGAGTTCGACGACGCGCTGACCCTGCCGGGTGGGGTTGAGGTTCGCCACGTCGGTGGCCGGCATGCCGAGGACTCGACGGTGGTCGCGGTGCCGGACTCCGGCGTGCTGCTCGGGGACTGTTTCTATCCGCCGCCGTATCATCTGCGGCAGCCGGGTGACACGTACGACGGGGAGCTGATCCGGTCGCTGCTCGACGAGGGCAAGTTTGGGCGCTTCGACTGGTATGTCGACAGCCACAATCATCCGCGCACCGGGCAGGAGGTCCGGGAACTGCTCGCCACCCTTTCCGGCTGACCGCGAGGATGGGGATGCGTCCCGTCGGATGGCGGTCGAACCGCCCGGTCACCGCCAGGGTGTCCAAGGTCTCCGGTGTCATTCTTCTTGGTCGATGAACCATCTACCGGAGACCTCGCCCATTTCGATCTCCGACCCGCGCCCAGTTCGTCAAGCCAGCTCACACGCCACAGCCGACGTCGAACACCTAGGGGAGGTCGCCGTTACCACCCAGGTTGGCGATCATGCGGCGCAGGACGTTGAGGGCCGCGACGTACTCGGCGGTCCCGATGCCTTCGTGTATCTGCTCGTGAGCCCGTGCGTTTCGTGCCTTGGCGCGGAGCCGTCCCGCCTCGCCCGGCTCGGTGAGCGTCAAGGTTCCCCCGTTTTCCTTCATCCATCCACGAGCGATCAGGTCGTTGAACACCTCGTCGAAATCGATACCGAGGTCATCGAACGGGGCGAGCCGTTCGGCGAGGTCGGCGCGGCTCCAGGTGCCGGGGGAGCCAGCGACATGGTTGAGCGTCCACCAGTGCGGCTGGGTGAGATCCTCCACAGCGAGCTCCGCCCGGATGCGTCCGACCACTCTGCGGTATGCCTCGCCGCTCCAGTAGCCGATGGGCTGGGAGGCAAGCTTGTCTTGGGAGTACTCCTTCAAAACCACGCTCATGGCTCCTTCTGACCAGTTCCACAGACCTCGCCACGGTAGAAGTTCAAGGAAGCTTGAGGTCAAGTCGGACTTGTTGAGGAGACCCTCTTGCGGACGCCGGCGGGATGCTGACGCGCCCGCGCGATCGACGAGTCGACGCTGATCGTCCACTGCACCGGTATCCCGTCGTCATGCACCTTGCGTCGCGGCCAGGATCCGATCCCGCGTTGCCCAAGGAGCGGTTCGTCTCGTACGCAGGTGCCAGCCGCGACGGTGGCCCGTCGCCGCTGGTCGGCTGGGCGGGCTGGGACCACCGCGAGCAGGCCAAGCCCTCACGACGCTGATCGTGGCCTGGGAGCAGGAGGACGGCTGGGCCGCCGACCGGCTGTTCGCCGTGCGGCAAGTGTCCGCCCGACGGCAGAGCGAGTAGCGGCTGCCCATCAAGGCTCGACCAGCGGCAGTCGCTACCGCGCGAAACCGACCGATACATATGAATGCAATCGTGCCACTCAGGTGGCACATTGCATGGGGGAAGCGCGGTCTAGCGTCACGTTCCGCCGACAATGCTACATACCGAATCTGGACAAGCTGGCACAAGCGCAGGTTAGGGGCAGCCTCCCCTTCCGCCTACGGATCAAGAAGGTTAGGGGTTCGAGTCCCTTCGGGCGCGCAAGATTACAAGGGCCTGACCTGCGGAAACGTGGGCCAGGTCCCTTTGCTTGTTCGTCCCTTGTGGACCTGTGGCTGCTCGGTGGCTGCTCGTCCGACGAGCATCCCTACGTCCCGGCCCGTCCGGTGGGGTGCGGGTGGGTCCGGGTTGGTCTTGGCAGCGGGGGCGAAGTGGATCACCGATTCCAGCGGCAAACATCGATGCTTGCGGGCGTTTGAGCGTGTCTGTCGATGGCACATCGGCGTGCGATCGAGGCGAGGGCAACAGCGGCAGGTTCAGGCGGCCTCCCCGAATCGGCCCTGGAGAACCTCATCCAGCAGGTCGAGGCGCTCGACATGGAGGACGTCGGCAAGAAGCTGGCCGTGCACAAGCACGGAGCTGACCAGCCACCGCGGCCACGGCCGGGCCCTCGGCGGCCACGGCGGCCAACCCGGGCGACTCGGGCGACCAGGAGTGACCGCCGGAGGGACCCCCGGGGGCCGCTGCATCCCGTAGCGTCACGACGCGATGGAGACCTTGACCACCCGCGGTCGCGCGGCCCGATTCGCCGCCACCGCACTCGGTCTGGCCTTGCTGGTGGCCGGCACCAGCTGGGGCACCGACGACCACTTCCCGTTCGGGCCGTTCCGGATGTACTCGACGTCGAACCCGCCGGACGCCCCGGCACCGGACACGCGGGTGGAGGGCGTCGATTCCACGGGCGCGGTGGTCGGCCTCGGCCAGGAGGCCACCGGCATCCGGCGGGCCGAGATCGAGGGGCAGCAGGCCCGCTACGTCGCCGACCCCGCGCTGCTCGCAGAGGTGGCCGACGCGTACGCCGAACGCAACCTCGGCGCGGCGAAGCTGGTCGAGGTCCGCATCGTGATCCGCTGGTACGGCATCCAGGAGGGGCGCCCGACCGGCCGCTGGACGGACGAGACCGTGGTCAGCTGGCGGGCGGGCCGATGAGCCGCTGGTTGACCGAGCCGGTCCCGCGCGGCCGGGTCGCCGCCTTTCGTACGCTGATCTATCTCTTCGTCGCCGCGGACCTGGTGGTCTTCACCCCGTGGGTGCGGACCCGGGTCGCGGTACCCGGCGAGCTCTACCAGCCGCTGCTGATCGGTCGGCTGCTGCCGCTGCCCACGCCGACCCCGGCGCTGGTCGCGGTGATCTTCTGGGTCCTGCTGCTGCTCGCCCTGCTCGCCGCCACCGGCCGGGCACCTCGACTGCTGGGCTGGTCGGTCTTCGCGCTCTACCTCGAGTGGATGATCGTCGCGATGAGCTACGGCAAGGTCGACCACGACCGGTTCGGCCTGCTCGTCGCCCTGGCCGTGCTCCCCACCGCCGGGCGTGCCCGGCACGGGGACGCCACCCGCACCGAGGCCGGGGGCTGGGCGTTGCGGGCCACCCAGATCGCGGTCATCTGCACGTACTTCCTGGCCGCCTGGGCCAAGGTGCGGTTCGGCGGGCCCGAGTGGCTGACCGGCTCGGTGCTGGCCCGGGCGATCATCCGGCGCGGCACCGAGCTGGCCGACCTGATCGCGCAGGTGCCGTACCTGCTGATCGTCGCCCAGTTCGGCATCGTCGCGTTCGAGCTGCTCAGCCCGGTGGTTTTCGTGCTGCGGGAACGCTGGCGGCTCGCCACGATCGGCTTCTTCTACTCGTTCCACCTGGTCACCATGGCGACCATCACCATCTCGTTCGCCCCGCACCTGGCCGCGATGACGAGCTTCCTGCCCCTGGAACGCGTCCGCCCGGTCGTCTGGGCGCGCCGGCTCCTCCGCCGACGCGACGGCGTCGACGCCGACCCGGAGGATGTGGCGGCCGAATACGTTCAGGCGTCCGCCGTGGGGCGGGCGGTCGGGCCGTAGAGGGATTCCCGCGCCTCCTGCGGCAACGAGCACGCGGCGGTGCCGCCGGGAAGCCGGTGCCGGTTGCGGGCCACCCAGCGGTACGTGGGCCAGGCGGCGGCGCGTACCGGAGGGAACCGGAGACCGGCACCGGCGACCCGCCAGAGGGGACCGCTGTCGCCAAGCAACCGAGCGATCGCGTCAGGCCCGGCGGCGCGGGACCCGTCGGCGCCGACCCACTGCACCGCCGCCTCGCACTCGGCCTCGGTCAGGCCGAGCGCGTCCAGGTCGGCGAACTGCCAGGGCACGACCCGCGCGTTGGTGGGGATCCGCCGCTCGATGAACTCGGCGGACTTCGTGCAGAAGGCGCAGTCCCCGTCGTATACGAACGTCGACCTCTCCATGCCCCCATCCTCCACATACCAGTGCTAACCGTGAAGGGCTGTTTCCTGGCGAGAAGATCACAGCGGTAGCCGAGCCGGACTACCGGCGGCAGTCGCACACCTTGCGCTTGCAGCGATCCTCGCTTGGATCACACGACCGGGAGGGTGCAGCGTCCTCGTCGATCAGCTCTGTGACGATCGGCGGGCGGCACTGGGCCCTGTAATGAGCCTGGTGCAGGCCGAGGAACTGCCGGTGTGGACCGGCTAGCGGTCCATCACGTAACGCGTGGCCGCGTGCCATCCATGTGCCAGCATCGCCCGGGTGTTCTCGCCACTGGCCTGTTCACCGCCCGGACGTCACCCGCACGGTCACCGGGCGCGTAGGTCGCAGTCGCACGCGGCCGCCGGAGGTCGCTCCGTGTTGGCCGGGCGGGATGGCCGCGCGGATCGGCGCTGTGCCGCCTCGGCAAGCAGCGTACGCAGTCCTTCGGCGAGGCCGGCACCCTCGGTGACGCGGCGGGCGAACGGCAGCCGGACGTCGGTGTGTCCGTGCGATGCTTCGGCGCGGAGCACCACGCCGTCGGCGTCGACCGCGACCGGTAGGACCCGCGTCGACCTGGCGGTCAACGCCGGATCGAGCAGTGTCGCGAGCTGGTCAAGGACGTCGCTGTGCCGCTGGGTGAGGTGCTGCAGGTGTACGGCTTCGACGGTGGCGAGCGGGTCCGGCCGCGCGGCACGATAGGCGCTGATGCTCACGGTGGCTTCGCCGCGATCGCGGGTGAGGCCGACCTGGACCGGTTCGACGGCCCACAGCGCGACGGGGGGTAGGTCGAGCAGGGACATGACGGTGTCGCTGTCGCACGAGTCCAGGCTCGCCGGGTCGAACCGGCGGGCCGTACCCAGCACCCGAACTCGGGCCCGTACCCGCGACCGTACGGCGACCGGGACGAGCTGCGTCACGTCGAGCCGTACCGCCCCCGGTCGACCGCGGGCGGCAACCAGCAGGCCGCCGGTCCGGGTCATCGCGTCAACCGCGAGGACCACCGTGCCGTCGGGTAGGACGGTGTGCGATCCGATGAGGTCGACGGTGGCGTCGTCAAGTCGGAGCCGCAGGGACGCGGCGGCGGACAGGGCGGAGCGCGCAGTCACGGCGCCCGCCGTCGACGCGTCGGTGGCGGGCGCCGCGTGCGCCAGGTCCGCTGGCCGCCCGGCCGGGTGGAGCGCCATGTCAGTCCCCTCGGCCATGAAGTGCAGGTGAGTTCGGCCTAGGAACGTGACTGTAGTAGGCAGCCTTACCTTGCCAAGGCGGCGTCGTGCTGGGCCACCCTCGTCAGGCGGGCTGGTAGGTGAGGCAGTCGCTGGCGGTGGCGCCTGGACCGACGGTGATGGACTCGGCCGTGCAGGCGAGGTTGGTGTTGTAGACGCACTCGGAACGCGCGCATGCGCCCACGGAACCGGTCACCTCGGCGATCCCGCCCTGTACCGACGACTCCACGAACGTCGCGCAGGATGCGGCCGCACCCGTCGACGCGACGGTGATCGCCGGAGCGTGGCAGCCATTGTCGTTGAAACTGCACGCGGTGGCGGCGCATTCGCGGACCGGCGGCGACTGCAGCAGGGTTTTCATTGGTGCCTCCATATCGTGAGGGCCGCCGGGGTGGAGGAACGCCCCGGCTCCGCGTACTGGTCTGTCAGTCCCTCATTGCCACAGCGGCGAAAGGCAAACCTTCGCCGGTCGGCGTCCTGGAATCTATCCAGAATGACCAACACTGTAGCAACGAACCATCGTCCGCAGCGGCCCGTCGCCTTTCATCATGCGGAAAACGCCGTGCCGAATGAAGGTAGCCTTACCTTTCTTAGGTCAGTCTTGCTTTACCTGCCACAATCGGTGTACGGCTGATTACCGCGATTGAAACTGGGCAGCTATTGCCGGCTCCGACGAACAATCGTCAGGTGCCACATTCCAACATTTCATCGTCACCGCAGGGGCGTCGGTGTTCGCCCCTCGAGGCGGATGATGTGCTCGGCGAGTGCGGTCTCGGTGGGGTCGTGGCTGGCGATGACCACCGCCGCGCCGGCGGCGACGCGTTCGGCGAGCAGGTCGTGGACCTGTCGCCGGCTGCCGGTGTCGAGGGCGGTTGTCGGTTCGTCCAGGACGTAGATGTCGGCGTGCTGCACGAGCGTCTGCGCGATGAGGGTGCGCTGGCGCTGGCCGCCGGAGAGTTCGCGGAGCCGCCGGCGGGCCAGGTGGGCGATGTCCAGCCTCTGCATGATCTTCGCTACCGATGCGCGGTCGTCCCGGCTGAGGCGGTGGCGCAGGGTGAACCGTCCGATCTGCACACATTCGGCGACGGTCAGCGGCAGGGCGTCGATGTCGCTGGTGCGCTGCGGCAGCAGGGCGAGGCGGGTGCCCGGTCGACGGTGGACGCGTCCTTCGGTGGGCTGTGTGACGCCCGCCAGTAGGTGCAGCAGCGTGCTCTTGCCGGTGCCGTTCGCGCCGGTGAGGGCCAGCATGGATCCGGCTTCGGCCCGCAGGCTCACGTCGTGCAGGACGGGAACGTCGGCGTAGCGGAAGCCGATGTGCTCGGCGGTCAGGACATCGGCGCTCAACACATCCCCTTAACAACAATGGTTGTCATTTCAGTATAGTCGACCGGGTGATGTCGTCCCTGATCGAGCCGTTCACCGTCTCCTTCGTCGTCCGTGCGCTCGTCGGTGGCGTGCTGCTGGCCGCGGCGTGCGCGCTGGTCGGCGTGTGGGTGATCGCCCGCGGGATGACGTTCCTGGGGGAGGCGATGAGCCACGGCATGCTGCCGGGAGTGGCGATCGCGTCGATCGTCGGCGGGAACCTCGTGGTCGGCGCCGCTGCCAGCGCCTTCGCCATGGCGGCCGGGGTCAACGCCCTTCGGCACAGCCGGGAGTTCGGGCGGGACACCAGCATCGGGCTGCTGTTCGTGGGGATGCTTTCGGTCGGGGTCATCATCGTGTCGCACTCGCGGTCGTTCGCGACCGACCTGACGGCCTTCCTGTTCGGCGACGTACTCGCGATCCGGCAGCCCGACCTGCTGATGCTGGCCGCGGCCGTCGCCGTGGTCGCGGCGGTCACCGCCGCGTGCTACCGGCCGTTCCTCGCGTTGACCTTCGACCCACGTAAGGCCCGGACACTGGGTTTGCGACCGGACCTGGCCAACGCGGTGATGCTGGCGCTGCTGACCGTCACGATGGCGGTCGCCTTCAGCGTGGTCGGCACGCTGCTCGCCTTCGGCATGCTGATCGCGCCGTCGGCGGCGGCCATGCTGGTGGCGCGCCGGCTGCCCGCGGTGATGCTGGCCAGCTTCGTGATCGGCTCGGCCGCCACCCTGGTCGGCCTGTGGATCTCCTGGTACGCCGCGACCGCCGCCGGCGCCACGATCGCCGCCGTCGCCGTGCTGATCTTCTTCGCGATTCTCGGTGCACGCCGGGTCACGACCGCGCTGGGTCGACGCCGGGCGCCGGGCCCGAACCCCTCACTGGAAGGAATTTCGTGATCGTCACCAACGTCAGGGGCCTCGCCGCTGCCGCCGCCCTGGGTGTCACGCTCGCGGTGTCCGCGTGCGGCTCGTCGGGTGATCCGCCGGCCGCCGAGGAGACGCCGCACGGCTACGTCGCCGGTGCCGAGGAGGTGGCCGAGGCCCAGTCCGCCATCGCGTACCTGACCCGCGGGGCCCGGCGGCTGCACCTGCTCGATCTGGCCACCGGGTCGGAGAGGGAGGTCGGCCTCTCGCTCGGTGCGGAGCGGATCACCGAGGACGGCCGTTTCGTCTACGCCGACGACGGCAACCGAGAACTCGAGGTCGTCGACGCCGGCGTCTGGACCGTCGATCACACCGACCACGTCCACTACTACCGGGCGCCGGCCCGCTCGGTCGGCACTCTGACGCTCGACGCGCCGATAACCACGGTCGCCGGCTTCGAGGCCCACACCACCATCGGTACGGCCGACGGGATGGTCACCGTGCTCGACCGCCGGGAACTCGAAGCCGGCAAGGTCGCCACCCTCGCCACGATCGACTCTCGCAGCACCACCGCACTGGCCGTGCCGTACGCGGATCAGCTTCTCGTCGCCGTCGGCGACGATCCCGGCCGGCCGGCGAACCGGATCGTCGCGATGAACGAGCGCGGCGAACCGACCGGCGCCCTGGAGGCGCCCTGCGCGGCGCCGCGCGGCTGGGCGGTGTTGCGCGGCGGCGCGGTCATCGCCTGCGAGAACAGTCTCGTCCGCGTCAAGCTCGACGGCGAGAAGCTCACGGCCAAGACCCTGCCCAGCCCACGTGGCCCGGTCCCGACGGGCACGTTCGGGTACCGGCCGCGGAGCAACGAGGCGGCGGTCGCCGATCGTGCCGGCATCTGGTCGGTGAACGCGGCGAAGGCCACCCTGCGATACCTCCCGGCTGGAGGACGCCAGCTGGTGGCGGCGGCGTCACCGGCCGACGGTAGTACGGTGCTCGCCCTCGACCGGTCGGGCACGTTGATCAGCTACGACCTCGGGACCGGAAAGGTGCTCGCGCAGACGTCCGTGCCGGCCGCGAACCTGACCCTGGATGTCGACCGTGCCTACCTGGCCGAGCCGGCCGCCCGGCTCATCCACGAGATCGACTACCGCGACGGACTGCGCACCGCCCGCAAGCTGCGGGTCACCGAACGACCGGACCTCGTCGTGGAGGTCGGTCGATGAGGACCAGGAGACTCTTGGCAGCGCTCGTCGCCGCGGCTGCCCTGCTGGCCGGCGGCGCCGCCTGCACCTCGCCGACGCGGACTCGCATTGTCGTGACCACGAACATCCTCGGGGACGTCGTCGCGGAGATCGTCGGTGACCAGGCCGAGGTCAGCGTGCTCATGAAGCCGAACGCCGACCCGCACTCGTTCGCCATCTCGGCACGGGAGGCGCACGCCATGCAGACGGCCGACCTGGTCGTCTACAACGGTCTCGGCCTGGAGGAGGGCGTGCTGCACCAGGTGGAGGCGGCGAAGGCCGAGGGTGTTCCCACCGTGGAGGTGGGCGCGAGGATCGATCCGATGGAGTACCGGGACGGCGACGCCGCAGGGCTTCCGGATCCGCATTTTTGGACCGATCCGGCGCGCGTGGTCACCGCGGTGCGGCTGCTGACCGACGAGATCGTCAGGCATGTCGACGGCGTGGACGGCGGCGTCGTCCGCCGGCGCGCCGAGTCGTACGCGAACGAGGTCCGCGAACTCGACGCGAGGCTTGCCGAGCGTTTCGCCGCGATCCCGGCGGAGCGTCGGGTCCTGGTCACCAACCACCACGTCTTCGGCTACCTGGCCGACCGCTACGACCTCACGGTCGTCGGCGCGATCATCCCCAGTGGAACCACCCTGGCTTCGCCGAGCGCGTCCGACCTCGCCTCGCTGGTCACCGCCATCGAGACCCACCGGGTGCCGGCCGTCTTCGCCGACACCGCGCAACCCGCCCGCCTCGCCGAGGTCCTGGCCGCCGAGGCCGGCATCACGGTACGCGTCGTCGGGCTGTATTCGGAATCGCTCAGCGACGCGGACGGCGAGGCCGCCAGCTACCTGGCCATGATGCGCTTCAACGCCGAAGCGATCATCGGCGCCCTGAGCGGAACCTGACCCCTGGCGGCTTCGACATGCGGACCTCCGTGTAGGTTACTGAAAACGATTGCCAGTTGCACTAAAGAGAGGACGTTTCAGTGAACCGACCCAACAGCCGTGGTCTGGTCGCGCTCATGGCCGCATCGCTGGCGCTCGCCGCCTGCGGGTCCGAAACGACGGGCGAGAGTGGAGCCCCCTCCGCGTCGTCGGCCACCGCTTCGGTGAACGAGCCGGTGGCGGTCACCTACGAGGGCGGCATCCACGTGCTCGACGGCGAGACCCTGAAGGTGGCGCACACCGTCGCCCTCGACGGGTTCAACCGGATCAACCCGGCCGGCAACGACACCGGCGTCATCGTCTCCACCGAGGCCGGCTTCCAGGTGCTCGACGCGGCTGCCGGAAAGCTGACCGACATCACGTACCCCGGCGCGAAGCCCGGTCACGTCGTGCTGCACGGTGACCGCACCGTCCTGTTCACCGACGGCACCGGAGAGGTGCACAGCTTCGACCCGACGGGCCTCGCCGACGGCAAGCCCACCGGACGCCAGTACAAGACCGCCCAGCCGCACCACGGCGTGGCGGTCGAGCTGGGCGACGGCACCCTCGTGGTCACCCTCGGCACCGAGGAATCCCGCCCTGGCGCGATCGCGCTCGACAAGGACGGCAAGGAGATCGCCCGCAGTGAGGAGTGCCCCGGCGTCCACGGCGAAGCCGTCGCCCAGGGCGAGGTCGTCGGGCTCGGCTGCAAGGACGGGGTCCTGCTGTTCAAGAACGGCGCCTTCGTCAAGGTCAAGAGCGACCGGGCGTACGGTGCCGTCGGCACCCAGGTCGGCAGCGAGGCCTCGCCCGTCCTGCTCGGCGACTACAAGATCGACCCGGACGCCGAGCGTGAGTTCCCCGAGCAGTTCGCGCTCATCGACACCGCCACGAACTCCCTCAAGGTGGTGCCGATGCCCGAGGGCGTCAGCTACAGCTTCCGCTCCCTGGCCCGCGGCCCCAAGGGCGAGGGCCTGATCCTGGGTACCGACGGCAAGCTGCACGTCGTCGACCCCGCCACCGGCACGATCACCAACGCGTGGCCCGTCGTCGCCGCCTGGAAGGAGCCGATGAAGTGGCAGGAGCCCCGCCCGGCCCTGTTCGTCCGCGGCGACACCGCCTACATCACCGAGCCGGCCGTGAAGAAGGTGCACCGGCTCGACCTCACCACCGGCAAGCTCGTCGGATCGGTGGAGCTGCCCGCAGTGCCGAACGAGATCAGCGGAACGCTGTCGGCCCACTGACCTGGAGGCCCCCCGGCGGTAGCGGCCGTTCTGCCCTACCGCCGGGGAACTGGCAGTTCCGGCCGACAGGGAGGCACGCGGCACCGGACGAGCAGGCAGGGTTCCCCGACGGTAGCCGTCCATCCGACGATGCCAGCCGTCTGGTTCGATCATCGGATGGGCTACGCCGGTTCCTACACCTGGCAACTTCGGCAGTTGGTCGGGTCTCGACTGCTACTCATGCCCGGGGCGCAGGTCGTCCTCCTCGACTCGGCCGAACGCGTCCTGTTCCAGCGACGTCGTGACTCTGGTCTGTGGGAGATACCGGCAGGGGCGGCCGAGCCGGGAGGAAGCTTCGTCGGCACCGCCATCGACGAGGTCCGAGAGGAGACCGGACTGATAGTCGAAGGCTCCGATCTCGTTGCCTTTGGGTGCCTCTCTGAGCCAGGCGTTCACGTCATCACCTACCCCAACGGCGACCGCATGCACTGCTTCGCCATGTGCTTCGAAGCCCGACGATGGTCAGGAGTGATCGAGCCGGAGAGCACCGAGGTGCTCGACGTGGCTTTCGCTGATCCCGCTACACCGCCGGGCCCGCTGCAGGCACAGACCCGAGTTGTCCTGGAAATGCACGCCGCCTATCGCCTGACCGGCCGGTTCCAAGCCAGGTGATCTTTGGACTCATGGGCCATCCGCAGGCATGTCGGAACGAACACGCGGGCATCCGTAGCCCGGTTGCGTTCCTCGATGTAGGCCACGGTGATGACGTCGCCTCGCTGTGGCGATCCGCGCCAAGCCCACAGATTCGTTTCGTGGCCGGACGGCACCCGCACGCGGCCGACGGAACTGCGGGACGACACCATGAACGGTTCATGACGCTGATGGTGGGATGGCGTCACGCGCCGAGCATGGCATTGACGAGCAAAGGCGTTGAGCTCGGCCGAGGTCAGTGTCGGCGGGGCCCGCGGCTGTCGGACCCTGCCGGCTCCCAGAGCTGGACCACATTGCCCTCTGGGTCGCGCAGGCTGGCGAATCTGCCGTTCGGGTATTCCTCAGGGTCGACCTCGACGTCGATACCCGCACCACGCAGCTGGCCGACCATCGCGTCCAGGTCGGCCACTCGGAAGTTCAGTGACCAGGAGTGCTCGGAACCGCCGAAGTGTTCGGAGTCCGCCGACATGGCGGCCAGGACGGTCGGGCCGGACTGCTGCCACCATGAGGAAACGTCGTACGACTCTGGCGCGAGATCAACGCCGAGGTGGGTGGCGTACCAGTGATTGATTCGGTCAGGGTCGTTGGCGCGGAAGAAGACCCCGCCGATGCCGGTAACCCGTTCCACAGCCCCTCCTGGATCCGAGACGCGGTCTTGTTGTGCACCCCGCGGGCTGCGAGCCCGTCCGGGTGATCCCGGCACGCCGCAATCGTGCCGCCGTCGCATGAACGGCGACCATGTTGGCGCGCCGTACTTGGGCGGCTGGTCGCTACGACGCCTGGCGGACGGGCATGTCGGCCAGCCAGACGTCGGCCAGGTCGCTGAGGGGGACGTCGAGGGCCTGGCTGAGGCAGACCACCGTGCCGAACGCCGGCGCGGGAAGGCGGCCCGCCTCGATCTTGCGCAGCGTCTCGGGGGAGATGCCGGCTGCCACGGCCACCTCGACGAGGCTTCGGCCGGCCCGCGCGGCCCGGAGGGCGGCTCCGAGGCGTTGGCCCGCTGCGATCTGTTCGGCGGTGAGTGGTTGGCGAACCATGCCAGCAGGATATCCCTCCGAGCCTCCCGACCCGGCGTGGTATAAAAATACCGCAGACCGAGGGGAGGCTGTCGTGATCGAGCTCAAGTCCGCCGAGGAGATCGGCCGGATGGCGGTGACCGGCCAGTTCGTCGGCGAGCTGCTCGCCGAGTTGAGCGACGTCGCCGCAGTCGGCGTCAACCTGATGGACCTCGAACACCACGCCCGCCGCCGGATCAAGGAACGCGGCGCCGAATCCTGCTACTGGGACTACGCTCCCTCGTTCGGCCGCGGCCCGTTCCGCAACGTGCTGTGCCTGTCGGTCAACGACGCGGTGCTGCACGGGCTGCCGCACGACTATGTCTTGCGGGACGGCGACCTGCTCAGCATCGACATGGCGGCCAGCATCGACGGCTGGGTCGCCGACTCCGCGCTCTCCGTCATCGTCGGCACCCCCGACCCGGCCGACCTGAAGCTGATCGAGGCCACCGAGGTCGCACTGGAGGCCGGCATCACCGCCGCCCAGCCCGGCGGCCGCCTCGGCGACGTCTCCGCCGCGATCGGCGAGGTCGCCCACGCCTACGGCTACGGCGTCAACGCCGAGTTCGGCGGCCACGGCATCGGCCGAACCATGCACGAGGCCCCGCACGTCCCCAACAACGGCCGCGCCCGCCGCGGCATGAAACTCGTCCCCGGCCTCACCATCGCCATCGAGCCCTGGTTCTGCCGCTCCACCGACAAAATCACCTTCGACAACGACGGCTGGACGATCCGCTCCGCCGACGGCTCCCGCACCGCCCACTCCGAACACACCGTCGCCATCACGGCTGCCGGCCCCCAGGTCCTGACCCGCCGCCCCGCTCACGGCGTCACCTCGGCCGACCCCACCAGGAAGCCCGCCACGGCCTCCTGACCCACTGCCCGCCTTGGGCGTGACACGCTGTGTTTCGCGGATGGGGGCGTTCAGGGCAGCGGGCCGTCGGTTCCCGACTTCGCGCTGCAGCAGTCCCGGATCAGCGCGATCACGGTGTCGGCCGTCTGGTCGAGATAGCTGCGACCATCGGGAAGCCGGGTCCCCGGGCTGATGTAGCTGTCCGGACCGACGTGGGTGGCCGGGTCGAGCCGGTGCACGGTGATCTTTCCTTCGCGGTCAGCGCGGTTCCATCCGCTCCGGCGGAACAGTCGCCACCGCTGCGGGAAGATCCAGGTGCTCACTCGCTCGATCCAGTCGCCGGTGCTGGTGAGCCGGTAGAGGTGCCGGGCGTGGGAGATGTCGTTGGCGCCGTTGTGGAACCCGCCGAGAGTGATCAGCCAGAGCGGCGTGCGCAGCTGGGACCACAGCTCGTCCACCGCGCCGGTGGCGACCTGCGCGCCGCCGCTGTAACTGAGCATCACCACGGGGATGCCGCTGTCCCGCCGGTAGCCGGCGAGCCGGAGCTGGGTGGCGATCTGCGTTCCGACGGCACGGTTGTACAGGGGACGGTACCGGCGGTCGGCGGCGACGAAGATCTGCATCACGTTGTGCAGGAACAGCAGCAGCCCGACGTGGCGACGCACCCACTTCCACACCGGCCGGTCGGCTAGCGGGTGGGCCAGCGGGGAGTAGGGCTGCACCTGGCCCAGCACCCGGAGTTCCGGCGCGCCGTTGATCAGGCACTTGACCAGTCGGCCGCCGTCACGGGTGTCGTGGAAGCGGCGTTTCCCGATGCCGTCCAGATAGACGAGGTAGGCGTCCGGTGGGCGGTCCGGGTCCGCGCCCCGGGCGTACGGCATGCCGGTGGGGAGGTCGGTGGTGGGAGCCCGCCAGCCTGCGGCATAGGCGAGCACCTCGTAGCGGGCGAGCAGAGCCTCGGCGAGCAGGACCGGTCCGAGCCCGGCGAGCAGCAGCAGGAGCGCGAACTCGATCATGTCGCTGGCTTCGGTGCTCTTGTCGTTTGGAGCCACACGACCAGTCGGCGGACGCCCTCGACGGCAACGGCGAGGCCGACCCCTGCGACGGCTACACAGCCGGCTGCGTCCCACCAGTCGATCCCGGCCACCGTGGCGAGCGCACCGGCGAGGCCGGCCCCCACTCCCAGCATGAGCACGAAGTGCAGCAGCGGCCCGAGCAGCGGGAACGCGAGGACCGCGGCGAGCAGCAGCGGGGCGGCCAGGCCCGGTGTCCAGACCAGCGCGGCCTCGTCGGGCGGTTCGGAGGGTGCCGCGGTCAGCACCAGCTCGGCAAGGGTCCACGCGGACAGCGGCCAGAGCGCGAACACCGCGCCGTCGACCACCGCGCCGGCCAGCATCAACGCGATCACCCTGGTGCGCGACGCGCCGGACAGACGGGCCACCACGGGTACCAGACGGCCGGCGGCCTCGGAGAGCCCGGCGAACAGCAGAAGGATGGCGACGAAGGGGGACATCGGTCAGCCCTGCCGTCGCAGGTCGCCGGATCCCGACCGAGTGAGCGTCCCGGCCTGCTGCGCATAGCGTTCGAGCTCGTCGGCGGCGCGCGAATAGCCGCCGGCCTGACGCTGGGCAGCCTGGAGGGTGCTCGCGGCGGCGCGGAACCGGGGCTCGTCGAGCAGACGTCGGGCGGTGGCGCGTACGACGTCCACGGTGACGTCCTCGGTGCGGATCGAGAGGCCGGCACCGAGTTCGACGATGCGGGAAGCCACCAACATCTGGTCGGCGCCCTGCGGTACCACCAGCATGGGGACGCCGGCGTACAGGGCCTCGTTGACGCTGTTCACCCCGCCGTGGGTGACGAACAGCGCCGCGCGGGCCAGCACCTCCGGCTGCGGTACGGACCGGTGGGCGATCACGTTGGCCGGCAGCGGGCCGAGCGCGGCGGGATCGGTGTTCCCGGTGGAGACGATCACGGTGCCGCCCAGCGGGGCGAGCGCGTCGGCAAGGCCGCGCAGCAGTTGCGGGTCGGCCTTGAACACCGTGCCCAGCGAGGCGTACAGCACCGGATCCCGCAGTCGGTCGATCGGGAACGACGGGTCGGCCGCGCGGGCACCGACACTCGGGCCGACGAACCGGTAGGACTGGTCGAAACTGTCGGCCTCCGGGTGGAACGCCCGCGAGGTGTAGACGAGGTTCAGCGGCTGACGGATGTTCGCCAGGTCGATCAGGGGCACCCCACGCGTGTCGTACCGGCGGCGCAGCTCCCAGCGCGACTTCAGGTACCCCCCGGCGTGGCGGGGTCGGGCCGCCGCGGCGGCCAGCAGCTCCCAGGAGGCATGGGTGGGGCTGGGCACGTGTCGGTTGAACGCGAACGTGGTGAACGACGAGGCCGCCGGCACGTCGAGTTCCCGGGCGGCCACCGGCCCCCACGGGCAGAGCGAGTCGTGCACGATCAGATCGGGCCGGGTGCCGCGCAGATCGGTGAGGACGGCGGGCAGCACGCGTACGGCGGTGCGCGCGAGCTGTTCCATCACCGTGACCGGCGTGGGCGGGCCAGCGAGCGGTACGTCGTCCCCGGAGTAGAGGAGCACCCGCGCGCCGGTGGCCGCGATCTTCTCGGCGTGGGCGGGCGTCGTGTGGTAGGTGACGGCGTGGCCACGACGGACAAGCTCGGCCACGACCGGCAGTGTCGGGTTCACGTGCCCGTGCATGGCGATGTTGAGGAATGCGACTGAGCTCATCGGCCGACCCTCGACAGGCGAGGAGTCAGCGCCCGGCAACACGTAACGACCACGATCCGCCTTTCTCGGTCACAGCGTAGACGCTGCCGGACGGCGGAGTGCCGTGGACCGGGTACTCGTCGGTTTCCGCAGGCAGGGTGGGAGTCGGGGCCGTTGCCGACCGGTCAGAGGTGATCGAACAACGGGGGGAGGACCAGGACCACGATCCAGGCCCACACCGCGTACACCGGCAGGTACCCGGTCTGCCACCGCTCGAGTGCGGCGAACGGCGTACGACGGCGGACGAAACCCAGCACCAGCCACGCCGACCACGCGAGGTTGGCCAGCAGGACGACGTTCTCCCCGAGGGCCGCCGCCTTGTTGGGGGTGGTGCCGTACTCGGTGATGCGCCCGGTGATCTCCACCAGCACCAGCACGTCGATGACCAGCGCGCTGACCACGAGGGCGAGCTGGAGCCGGTCGAACAGGCCGGGCGGAGCCAGCGGGTCGCGGGCGGAGATCGAGTAGAGCAGCAATCCCAGCACGACGACCAGCAGAAGGTCGAACAGGATCAGCGCTTCCCGCTCGACGTCGATGCCGGCGTTGGTCACGACGAGGGCCACGAGGAAGGCCAGCAGCGCAGCGGTGAACAGGGGGGTGAACAGTCGGGTGAGCACGGGGGCGATGTTCTCGACGACACTCTGCTTGGCCTCGACGAGCCACCCGGCCACCACCAACGCGGCCGCGGCACCGCAGGGCAGCAGCCACCGTGAGATGAAGTACTCCGGGGAGACCCCGATGGCCTCGAACGTCCCGAACATGAACGCGACCAGCACGCCCCCACCGAGGGCCATGAGGACGTAGTAGATGAAGCATTCGCCGGTGAAGCGGATGAAGTCCATGCGTCGGCGCGACGAGCGCAGGTCGTCGGCCACGTAGGCGAGACCGACGACGAACCACAGGGCGATGGGGAGATGGATGCTGGTCAGGACCAGCGACTGGGAGTCGTCCCGGAGCGGGTAGGCGTTGGCCGCCACGGCGCCGAGCGCGAACAACGCCACCAGGACACCGATCAGCGCCTTCGTGGCCTGACGGCGCCACGCCAGGAAGGCCGCCAGCCAGGGCAGTGCGAACAGGGCGGCGTTCGGGCCGTAGAAGGAGCCGTCCTCTTCGAGGCTCATCCCGAACAGCTCCGGCACCTTGACCGACGCCGCCGCGCCCGCTGCGCAGACGACCATCGCGAGCAGGTCACGGCGTGACCGGGTGGCCGCCACCGGGTTGTCGGTGTCGCCGGTCAGCACCAGTTGCTTCCACAGCCGTTCCGAATGCTCCCGGGCGAACTCGCGGGACAGGTCGTCGAGGCTGCCCATGCGTTTGACCGCGACCAGGAACGCCTCGTCGGCGCGCAGGCCGACGCCGACCAACTCGTCGACGGAGCCCCGGAGGTGGTCCTCGAGTTCCTCGGCGTCGGCCCGCTGGAGTTCTCGCCGGCGCTGCACGTACTGGCGCCACTGCGCGAACTGGGCCTCCAGGCCGTCCTGACTGTCGGCGGTGGTCATGCCGGCCCTCCTACGGGGATCGCCCCGAACGGCCTGGAATCCCCGGGGCCGTGCCAGATCTCCTTGAGCGCGCTCACCACCGTGTCCCACTGGCGGCGTTGCTCGGCAAGCTCGGTCCGGCCCTTGCCGGTGATGTGGTAGTACTTGCGCCGCCGCTCCCCCGTCACCGACTGCCAGTTCGACTCCACGTAGCCGAGGCGCTCGAGCCGGTGCAGCAGCGGGTAGAGCAGTCCCTCGGTCCAGTCGAGTTCTCCCCCGGACAGCTCGTTGATCCGTCTGAGGATGGCGTAGCCGTAGCTCTCCCCCTCGGAGAGGATGCCCAGCACCAGAGGTGTGGCCGAGGCGGCGACCAGATCCTTGGTGACCCTCATGAGACCTCCGAGCCGTAACCCTAGAACTGCAATGCATAGTAGTCCTAGGTATCGGCGCGGCGCCAGGCGGTGCGGCGACGCACGATTTTCCGAGGTGCGCACGTTGGAAGGTGCGCGGTCCGCGTACGCCGGCCGACGATGAGGGCTCTCGTGCGTGCCGTGACCGGGGAGGCGCTGGGATGGAGCCGTTCCGTATCGAGATTCCGCAGGCCGAGATCGACGATCTGCGCCGGCGCCTCGCCGACACCCGCTGGCCGCCCGAGCCGGGCGTCGACGGTTGGGAACGCGGCGTGCCCCAGGGGTACCTGCGGGAGCTGACGGAGTACTGGCGGTCCGGGTACGACTGGCGGGCGGCCGAGGCGGAGCTGAACCGGTACCCCCAGTTCCGCACCGAGATCGACGGCGCCACCGTGCACTTCCTGCACGTCCGGTCCCCCGAGCCGGACGCGACGCCGCTCGTCCTCACGCACGGCTGGCCGGGCAGCTTCCTGGAGTACGTCGACCTCATCGGGCCGCTGACCGATCCGCGTACCCACGGCGGCGACCCGGCGGACGCGTTCCACGTGGTGATCCCGTCACTTCCCGGGTACGGCTTCTCCAACCCCCTCACCGAGACCGGATGGGGTGTGCCCCGCATCGCCCGGGCGTGGGCGGAGCTGATGAGCCGGCTCGGATACGACCGCTACCTGCCGCAGGGCACCGACTTCGGGTCCTGGGTGACGGTCACCCTCGCCGCGACGGACGCCCGGCACGCGATCGGCGCGCACGTCAACTTCCTCATCACGCCTCCTCCCGGCGACCCTCGGGAGCTGGGCGCGCTCGACGAGGACACCGGCCGGCGGCTGGCCCGGCTGGGGCGATTCCTCGCCGAGGAGTCCGGCTACATGAAGCTCCAGGCGACCCGGCCGGTCACCGTCTCGTACGCGCTCACCGACTCGCCCGTCGGGCAGCTCGCCTGGATCGTCGAGAAGTTCAAGGAGTGGACCGACTCCGGCAAGAGCCCCGAGGACGCCGTCGACCGGGACCGGCTGCTCACCAACGTCTCGCTCTACTGGTTCACCCGCACTGCGGGCTCCGCGGCCCAGCTGTACTTCGAGACCGCCGACATGCTCCCCGTCAGCGACGCGCCGCGACGGCAGCCCCCGGTGCCGGTGCAGTTGGGGGTGGCGGTGTTCCCGCACGACCCGTCGCAGCCCGTCCGGGCCTGGGCCGACCAGGCGTTCCCGAACATCGTGCGGTGGACCGAGTACGAGCGGGGCGGCCACTTCCCCGGGCTGGAGCAGCCCGGCCTGCTGGTCGACGACATCCGCCAGTTCGCCCGGGCTCTCGGCCGCGGCTGACGCACGGCCGAGCAGGCCCGGCCGCGACCGGGCGGGCGCGGCACCGGCACCGCAGGGACAGCTCGGACCACACGCGGGAACCGCCTGACCGGACGGCGCGCCGGCGTACGCTCACGCGCCCGGCGCGCCGGTCTGCCGGGCCTCGGCGACCGCCGCCTCGACAGACCGCTCGGCCGCCGTGGTGCGCTGCACCACCTGCACGAGGACCTGCTTGACGCTCTCCAGCCCCTGTAGCAGCGGCCCCGGCTGCCCGCCCTGCAGGACCAGCGTCACGAGCCGCTGCGCGTCGCCGACCTGGCTGACGGTCGCGCTCGACGCCGCCCGCGCGCCGACGATGCCGTCCCGCACCGGGCCCAGCCCGGCGACCGTTTCTTCCGGGGTGGCCTCACGGGGAACGGCCGCCGTCGCCGTCGCCGCCTCACCGATCGACGTGGCGAGGCCGCTCAGCCGCCCCTGGACGGCGGCGATCGCACCGCGTACCCGTGTCATTCCCGCCGCGACCGCCGCGAAGCCGGCGCCGGCGGCGCGGAGCGCGACCTCCTGGGCCTGCTGGTCGGCGGTCGCGGTCAGCGCCTGCGCCCGCTCGACGCCGGCCGACAGGGTACGGAGCTGGACGGTGATCTTCTCGATGTGCGACACGGACGGGTTCCTCCAGTGCACGACGGGTGACGACGGACGCTCCACAGACGACATCGGGGCTGCGGCGGCGCTGTGCCCGTTGGTAGTCTCGCGCGTCCTGGGGAGAGACGGAAACGGACCGTGGGGTGATGGGCATGGGGGGCATCGATCCGTCCGGGTTGGGCCGGTCGCTGGAAGAGGCGATGCGGCTGCTGGGCCAGGCCACCGGCGCCGGCACGGTGCAGCCGGGCGGGCCGGAGAACCCACCGGCCGCCGAGGAGATGGTGGGCCGCGGTGCCGGCGGGGACGGTCTGGTCGAGGCGGAGGTCTCGGCGTTCGGCCGGCTGGAGTCGCTGGTGATCGACCCGAGCCTGCTGCGTGCCGGCACCAGCGCCATCGCCCAGTACGTGGTCGAGGCCGTACGAGCGGCGCAGGACGACGAGCGGACCCGGCGCGCCGAGACGCTCGGTGCGGCGGCGGCACCGGACACGGCCGCTCTGGCCCGGCAGTTGGAGCGCGTCTCGGAGGAGGCGTTCCGCGGGTTCGACCGGATGATCAGCGACCTCGACGCCGCCACCCGGCGGATCGACCGGCGGTGAACCCATGTCCGACGGGATCCAGGTCGACGTCGCGGCGTTGCGCGCCGCGGCCGGATCGCTCGAGGCCACGGGCCAGCAGCTCGGCGCGGAGGTGGCCAGCCTCGAAGGCACCGTCACCGGCTCGGGCAGCCCGTGGGGCTCCGACGAGGCGGGGTCGCTCTTCGGCGCCGTCTACGTCGAGGTGCTGACGCAGGCGCTCGACGTCTACCGGTCGATGGCCGACCAGCTGCTGGAGGTCGCGGGGAACCTCAACCACGGCGCGGACGCCTACGAGGCGATCGAGACCACGAACGCGGAACTCTTCAACCGGATGGAGCTGCCCGGTGGGTATGCAGCTGCCCCCTGAGCTGGCGGAGGCCCTGGGCTGGGTCGGCTTCACCTGGCCGACCGCCGACGAGGAACTGCTGTTCGAGGCGTCGCAGATGTGGTTCGCGTTCGCCGGGCGGCTGCGTACCGCCGTGGGGGACGCGGAGAAGGGCTCGTCGCAGGTCTTCGGCGTCAACAGCGGCGACGACGTCCGGGCGTTCGAGCAGGCCTGGCGGGGCGAGGAGGGCCCGCCGCGCCGCATGGAGGACGGCGCGCAGGCAGCCGAGCTGATCGGCATGGCCCTGCTCGTGATGGCGATCATCACGCTCACGCAGAAGATCCTCGTGATCATCCAGCTGACGATCCTCGTGGTGCAGGTGGCGATCGCGCTCGCGGCGGCGGCGCCCAGCCTCGGCGCCTCACTCGCCCAGATCCCGGTCGCGATCGGCGTCGCCCGGATGGCGATCCAGCGGATCGTCAAGGAGGTCGTGGAGCGGGTCGTCAAGGAGATCATCCCGCAGCTGCTGAAGCGGGCGAAGCGACTGCTGCGCCGGTTCACCGGGAAGGGCCGCGGCCCCGGCGGCGCCCCGAAGCCGGGCATCCCCGGCCCGCACATGACACCCCGCTACCACAACACGAAGCCGATGCTCGACAAGTACCGAAACGAGCATCTTCCCGGCGGCTTCTTCCCGACGCCGGTGCGCCGGCTCACCCCGGAACAGTTGGAGGAGCATCGGGTCTTCTTCGACGGTGACGGGATCCTGCGCAGCGCCAAGGACGGCACACCGTACGACACGTCCGCCTCGAGCACCGTCTTCAGCGGCAACGGCCAGGCGATCTTCGTGATGGACCGCAACGGCAACATCTACGCGTCCACTTACCAGAAGGTCGGCGACTTCCACCACTCCACGCTCGGCAACGGCCAGCCCGTGGCGGCGGCGGGTGAGCTGGTCGTCCGGGACGGTAGGGTCCAGCTCGCGACCGCGCGGAGCGGCCACTACCAGCCCGACGCGAGCCACATGGCCAATCTCGACGCCGAGTTCAAGCGCAACGGCCTCGGCGACGTCCCGATCCACAGCTGGGACGGCAGCCGGATCTTCTAGGGGAGACAGCGGAACATGGGCACGGAGAACTGGAAGGGCCACGTCAACGGGATCCTCTACGGGATCCAGTTCGACCCGGCCCTCGACGACGCGGTGGTCACCCGGGTCGCCGACGGGGTGGTCGGCGGGCTCTACCCCGGTGACCCCGCCGAGACCCTGGGCGCGCTCACCGAGGCGCTGCGGTACCAGGGGCCGCTCAACGACCAGGTCGAGGCGCCGCACAGCGAGGAGAGCATCCGCGCGTTCCTCGGCCGGCTCTCGGTGGCCCTCGCGGCCCGCGCCTGACCACTCGGGCCTGACCCGTCCCCGGCGGAAACAGCGGGCTACGACGGAACCACACCGGCAATGTGTGTTTCTCGGGAACACCTGCCTGCGAAATTCGTCATATTCGACCGCCATCAATGTAGCCTCGAAGGTTGTCGCAGCTCAACCGGCCCCGAATTGGCGGTCGGCACACCGGACGATGATCGGGAATGGCTCCGCGGCACATTCGGGGAGCCACTCCGCGCCGCCATTCTGGTCCCGCATCCGTCGGACCGAGAAAGGCGACAGACATGTTCGGTGCCGTTCGTCGAACCGCAATCGTGATCGCGCTCGCGGTGGGGCTTGTCGGTGGGGTGGGAGCCGCCGCGCGGGCCGCCGTCAACCCCGTCACTCCCCAGTCCCTCTGCGGTCTGGGCTATGTCGTGCGGGACCAGGACCCCATCCACCACGCGGAGAGCCGGGAGCGGCTCGGCACGGTCTACCTGATGTACAACACCCTCACCGGGTACGGCTGCACCGTCACCGTTAAGTCCGCGTACGTCGGCGCGCTCACCCGGACCCAGGTCTACCTCTCCGCGCAGTACCTGCCCACCCAGGTCGACGACGCCGGCAGGCTCTACGCGGCGGGTCCGGCGAGGGCGTACGTGCGTGGCGGCTGCACCATCTGGGGCGGCTTCATGGCGGACCCGTCCGGCGCCATCCACTACCACGACCGGGCGAACCCGGCGATCGGCGGGATCGGCACCTGCTTCTGATCGACGTGGCGTGGCCCGCGCCGCGCTACGGGTGCGGGCCACGCACCGGTTCCGCCGGCCAGCCGTCCCGGCGCTGGTCCGGTGGCATACTCGGTCGCCATGGTGCTGTCGCGCGGCTGGGCGTACTTCCTCATCGGCGTCGGTGTCTGGACCTGGGTGATCTGGCCGCGGTTCGCCGTCGCGATCTGGAAGGACCCGCGCTCCTGGTCGACCGGGGTGGTCGGGGACTTCCCGGCGACCGGGTTCCTCTGGATCCACGCCCTGCTGATCGCGGCGTCGCTGGCCATCGGCACCACGGTTGGCGTGCTCGGACTGCGCGCCCTGCGTGCCGGCCGCCGGCCACCGACGTCCTGACCCTCCGTGGCACGGACAGCTGCCGGCGCGTCCGGGCCCGCTCGGGAGCGGACCGGGGGGTCCTGGAATGCGGCGGTGCGGCAGAGCGTTGTCGCTCTCCGTGGGCCCGCCGCCGATCGCTTCGCGGGGCGGTGGACGCCCTGCCGGGCAAGTGTGACGCGGGCCGCTGCCCACGGATTTGACGTTCAAACCCGCGGACGCGTAACTTTCTCTCTGCCAGCGCGGAACGGGGCAAACAGGGCGAAAGACCTGGTGCTCTCGACCGGGAAGGCGCCGGCGTCGGAAGGGGGATCAACCCCTTGGGACGCCGGTCGGGCGGGGCCCGCTGGATCTGCCGGGAGGCGGATTTGGTGCGGCGGAACCGACCGGGTAAGGTTGACGACCGGCAGGGCACCGGACGAGCCAGCGGGAGACCGCGGCGGCCGGCCTGCCGAATCCGATGATCGAGCACAGCGGTTCGTCGCTGCGTGCGGTCAGCGGCGCCAAGCCGTACGAAGCATGACAGACCGGGACACACGGTTTGACACGGCCGAGACGGTGAGGTAACGTAGTAAAAGTGCCCGGCGCGAGAGCGGTGGGTGGGAGTGAAGCCCCGGATGGGGCCCACGGTGTGGGTTTCTGATGGTGTGTGGTTGTTCTTTGAGAACTCAACAGGGTGCTTGATAAGCCAGTGCCAAATTGTTTTATACCCCGGACTGGTCGAGGCTGTGGTTTCGGCTGGTTGGGATTCCTTTGGCAACACTTTTTGTTGCTGGGACAGTTTTTCAACAGGTTTTTGTTGGAGAGTTTGATCCTGGCTCAGGACGAACGCTGGCGGCGTGCTTAACACATGCAAGTCGAGCGGAAAGGCCCTTCGGGGTACTCGAGCGGCGAACGGGTGAGTAACACGTGAGCAACCTGCCCTAGGCTTTGGGATAACCCCGGGAAACCGGGGCTAATACCGGATAGGACTTCCTGCCGCATGGTGGGGGGTGGAAAGTTTTTCGGCCTGGGATGGGCTCGCGGCCTATCAGCTTGTTGGTGGGGTGATGGCCTACCAAGGCGACGACGGGTAGCCGGCCTGAGAGGGCGACCGGCCACACTGGGACTGAGACACGGCCCAGACTCCTACGGGAGGCAGCAGTGGGGAATATTGCACAATGGGCGGAAGCCTGATGCAGCGACGCCGCGTGAGGGATGACGGCCTTCGGGTTGTAAACCTCTTTCAGCAGGGACGAAGCGGAAGTGACGGTACCTGCAGAAGAAGCGCCGGCCAACTACGTGCCAGCAGCCGCGGTAAGACGTAGGGCGCGAGCGTTGTCCGGATTTATTGGGCGTAAAGAGCTCGTAGGCGGCTTGTCGCGTCGACTGTGAAAACCCGCGGCTCAACTGCGGGCCTGCAGTCGATACGGGCAGGCTAGAGTTCGGTAGGGGAGACTGGAATTCCTGGTGTAGCGGTGAAATGCGCAGATATCAGGAGGAACACCGGTGGCGAAGGCGGGTCTCTGGGCCGATACTGACGCTGAGGAGCGAAAGCGTGGGGAGCGAACAGGATTAGATACCCTGGTAGTCCACGCTGTAAACGTTGGGCGCTAGGTGTGGGGGGCCTCTCCGGTTCCCTGTGCCGCAGCTAACGCATTAAGCGCCCCGCCTGGGGAGTACGGCCGCAAGGCTAAAACTCAAAGGAATTGACGGGGGCCCGCACAAGCGGCGGAGCATGCGGATTAATTCGATGCAACGCGAAGAACCTTACCTGGGTTTGACATGGCCGCAAAACCGGCAGAGATGTCGGGTCCTTCGGGGGCGGTCACAGGTGGTGCATGGCTGTCGTCAGCTCGTGTCGTGAGATGTTGGGTTAAGTCCCGCAACGAGCGCAACCCTCGTTCGATGTTGCCAGCGCGTTATGGCGGGGACTCATCGAAGACTGCCGGGGTCAACTCGGAGGAAGGTGGGGATGACGTCAAGTCATCATGCCCCTTATGTCCAGGGCTTCACGCATGCTACAATGGCCGGTACAATGGGCTGCGATACCGTGAGGTGGAGCGAATCCCAAAAAGCCGGTCTCAGTTCGGATCGGGGTCTGCAACTCGACCCCGTGAAGTCGGAGTCGCTAGTAATCGCAGATCAGCAACGCTGCGGTGAATACGTTCCCGGGCCTTGTACACACCGCCCGTCACGTCACGAAAGTCGGCAACACCCGAAGCCGGTGGCCCAACCCGTCAGGGAGGGAGCCGTCGAAGGTGGGGCTGGCGATTGGGACGAAGTCGTAACAAGGTAGCCGTACCGGAAGGTGCGGCTGGATCACCTCCTTTCTAAGGAGCACCATCCACCGAAGGGTGGTATGGAGCCCGCGGCCCGCGGATGTCGGGTCGGGGTGCTCGATTGGCGGAGACACTGGCGAGTTTTTCCCTGGCAACGGCCGGGTTCTTCCTAGTACGGCCACTTCGGTGGTGTGGAACGGGGTCCTGGTGCGGCTGGGGGAGGATGATGGGCACCCTGTTGGGTCCTGAAGGAACAACCGGTGGTTGTCCTTTCGGAAACCATGACCTGGAGTTGAGTTCCAGGGTTGGTTGCCAGGCACGGCCTGGCCTCGCATACCGGATGCTGCCCCCGTGGGGGTGGGGTTGCTGGTGTGGGGTGTTTCGGGTTGTGGGTTGGTCGTTTGTTGAGAATTGCACAGTGGACGCGAGCATCTTTGTGGTCAAGTTGTCAAGGGCGAACGGTGGATGCCTTGGCACCAGGAGCCGATGAAGGACGTGGGAGGCCGCGATAGGCCTGGGGGAGCTGTCAACCGAGCTGTGATCCCAGGGTGTCCGAATGGGGGAACCCGGCATCAGTCATGTGGTGTCACCCGCACCTGAACTCATAGGGTGTGTGGAGGGAACGCGGGGAAGTGAAACATCTCAGTACCCGTAGGAAGAGAAAACAACAGTGATTCCGTGAGTAGTGGCGAGCGAAAGCGGATTGAGGCTAAACCGGCTGCGTGTGATACCTGTCAGGGGTTGCGTGGTCGGGGTTGTGGGACCCTGCTACACGAGCTGACACTCGTGTGAGGAGTTACAAAGCCAGTTGTTAGTCGAATGGTCTGGAAAGGCCGACCGTAGACGGTGATAGTCCGGTAGGTGAAAGCAGCTGGTCTTCTGTGGGTGTTCCCGAGTAGCGGCGGACTCCTGAAATCTGCCGTGAATCTGCCAGGACCACCTGGTAAGCCTAAATACTTCCTGGTGACCGATAGCGGACGAGTACCGTGAGGGAATGGTGAAAAGTACCCCGGGAGGGGAGTGAAATAGTACCTGAAACCGTTCGCCTACAATCCGTCGGAGCCTTGCGGGGTGACGGCGTGCCTTTTGAAGAATGAGCCTGCGAGTTAGTGGCATGTGGCGAGGTTAACCCGTGTGGGGGAGCCGTAGCGAAAGCGAGTCTGAATAGGGCGATTCAGTCGCGTGTCCTAGACCCGAAGCGGAGTGATCTAGCCATGGGCAGGCTGAAGCGCGGGTAAGACCGCGTGGAGGGCCGAACCCACCAACGTTGAAAAGTTGGGGGATGACCTGTGGTTAGGGGTGAAAGGCCAATCAAACTCCGTGATAGCTGGTTCTCCCCGAAATGCATTTAGGTGCAGCGTCGCGTGTTTCTTGCCGGAGGTAGAGCACTGGATGGTCTAGGGGGCCCACAAGCTTACCGAAATCAGCCAAACTCCGAATGCCGGTAAGTGAGAGCGCGGCAGTGAGACTGCGGGGGATAAGCTTCGTAGTCGAGAGGGAAACAGCCCAGATCACCAGCTAAGGCCCCTAAGCGTGTGCTAAGTGGAAAAGGATGTGGGGTCGCATAGACAACCAGGAGGTTGGCTTAGAAGCAGCCACCCTTTAAAGAGTGCGTAATAGCTCACTGGTCAAGTGGTTCCGCGCCGACAATGTAGCGGGGCTCAAGCACACCGCCGAAGCTGTGGCACTCACACAAGTACTTCGCCGGCGCTCTTCGGGGTGTTGGTGCAGGTGTGTGGGTGGGTAGGGGAGCGTCGTGCCGGGGGTGAAGCAGCGGGGTGACCCAGTTGTGGACGCGGCACGAGTGAGAATGCAGGCATGAGTAGCGAAAGAAGGGTGAGAAACCCTTCCGCCGGATGACCAAGGGTTCCAGGGCCAGGCTAATCCGCCCTGGGTGAGTCGGGACCTAAGGCGAGGCCGAGAGGCGTAGTCGATGGACAACGGGTTGATATTCCCGTACCCGCGAAGGAGCGACCCTGACGAACCTCGTTGTGCTAACCACCCGATCTGTGGGCGGTCTTCGGACCAAACACGGGGAGCGTGGGAACCTGGCGGGTAGTAGTCAAGCGATGGGGTGACGCAGGAAGGTAGCTGAGCCCGGCCGGTGGTTGTGCCGGGGTAAGCGTGTAGGCCGTGCTGTAGGCAAATCCGCAGCACACATAGGCTGAGACGTGATGCCGAGCCGATTCAGGTGAAGTCAGTGATCCTATGCTGCCGAGAAAAGCCTCTAGCGAGTTCCGAGCGGCCCGTACCCCAAACCGACACAGGTGGTCAGGTAGAGAATACCGAGGCGATCGGGCGAACTGTGGTTAAGGAACTCGGCAAATTGCCCCCGTAACTTAGGGAGAAGGGGGGCCGGAGACGTGAAGCCCCGCGCGGGTGGAGCGTTGTATGGCCGCAGAGAGCAGGGGGAAGCGACTGTTTACTAAAAACACAGGTCCATGCGAAGAAGTAATTCGATGTATATGGACTGACGCCTGCCCGGTGCTGGAACGTTAAGGGGACCTGTTAGCTCTTTCGGGGGCGAAGCGGAGAACTTAAGCGCCAGTAAACGGCGGTGGTAACTATAACCATCCTAAGGTAGCGAAATTCCTTGTCGGGTAAGTTCCGACCTGCACGAATGGCGTAACGACTTCCCCACTGTCTCAACCACAGGCCCGGCGAAATTGCACTACGAGTAAAGATGCTCGTTACGCGCGGCAGGACGGAAAGACCCCGGGACCTTTACTATAGCTTGACATTGGTATCTGAATTAGCTTGTGTAGGATAGGTGGGAGCCGGTGAAGCTCGCACGCCAGTGCGGGTGGAGGCAATCTTGAAATACCACTCTGGTTGGTTTGGGTATCTAACTTCGGACCGTTATCCGGTTCAGGGACAGTGTCTGGTGGGTAGTTTAACTGGGGCGGTTGCCTCCTAAAGGGTAACGGAGGCGCCCAAAGGTTCCCTCAGCCTGGTTGGCAATCAGGTGTTGAGTGCAAGTGCACAAGGGAGCTTGACTGTGAGACTGACAGGTCGAGCAGGGACGAAAGTCGGGACTAGTGATCCGGCACTGGCATGTGGAAGCGGTGTCGCTCAACGGATAAAAGGTACCCCGGGGATAACAGGCTGATCTTCCCCAAGAGTCCATATCGACGGGATGGTTTGGCACCTCGATGTCGGCTCGTCGCATCCTGGGGCTGTAGCAGGTCCCAAGGGTTGGGCTGTTCGCCCATTAAAGCGGTACGCGAGCTGGGTTTAGAACGTCGTGAGACAGTTCGGTCCCTATCCGCCGTGCGCGTAGGATACTTGAGAAGGGCTGTCCCTAGTACGAGAGGACCGGGACGGACGAACCTCTGGTGTGCCAGTTGTCCCGCCAGGGGCACGGCTGGTTAGCTACGTTCGGAAGGGATAACCGCTGAAAGCATCTAAGCGGGAAGCTCGCTTCAAGATGAGGTATCCCACCACCTTTCGGGGTGGGTAAGGCCCCCAGCTAGACGACTGGGTTGATAGGCCGGAAATGTAAGCCCGGTAACGGGTTCAGTTGACCGGTACTAATAGGCCGAGGACTTGACCAACAAAGCTGCTACGCGTCCACTGTGCAACTCCCGACAAACGAACAACAAACCCGTGTGGGTGTTGTTTGACATGTCGATAGAGTTACGGCGGTCATGGCGGAGGGGAAACGCCCGGTAACATTCCGAACCCGGAAGCTAAGCCCTCCAGCGCCGATGGTACTGCACTCGGGAGGGTGTGGGAGAGTAGGACACCGCCGGACATCTTTCCCGTTCAGGGCCACCCAACTGGGTGGCCCTGAACGCGTTTCCGCCCCCCTTTTTGTTTCTTCACCGGCGCCATGCCACAACCCGGAATCGACGCCAAGCCACCGGCGGGTGATCGACCCGATGCCGCGGGCATGGTGGTGACCGACCCTGTCGGATACCGCAACGCCGCCCACCCGGAAACGACCATCGGCCGGCGCTACAACCTTCGCTTGTCCGGCTCACCGGCAGGAAACCGCCGCCCCGGGCTGCGGCTCGGCCCGGTCCAGCACGCCTTGTCAAGGAGCTCACGAGCCCGCCGGCAACGGCATGCCGCACGTCGGCGAGCGGCGGGCCAGGAGCACGCACAGGTGCGCGTGGCCTCGGGCGGGACGTGGTGTGCGTACGCCATGACGAAGCCCCGCCGGCGAGGATGCCGGCGGGGCCGTGTGGAGCTTGCGTGGGACGGCGGTCAGGAGGGTTCGGGGGCGCAGATGAAGCGCGGCTCGGCGTCGTAGCGCCAGCTGAACTTCTCCCGCTTTACCACCTTGCCGTCCTTGCGGAAGACCCGGTACGCGTCCTGCGTGAAGCCGTCGCTGCCGGCGGCGGCGATGCAGGTGGGGCCCGGCTCCAGGTAGACCGTCTTCGGCTTGGTGACGTTGCGGCGCGGGCCGTACTCGGTCTTCACGCTGTCCCAGATCTTCGTGCTCCAGATCGAGACGGTGATGGTGCTGGCCGTGTACGAGGTGTCGATCAGCACGCCGTGGTCGGTGTTGTTCCGGAACTTGAAGTCCAGGTCCGGGTAGAAGATCGTCGACTCGATGACGGCCGGGTAGCGGCTGAAGTAGAACGAGTGCGGCTTGTGCTCGACGTCCTCCAGGCCGGCGTAGTAGGTCGCGTTGAACAGCGTCGTGGTGAACTGGGAGACGCCACCGCCGACGCCGGGCACCAGCTTGCCGTTGAGGATGACCGGGGCGTCCTTGTAGCCCTGGGCGTAGCCCCGCTCCCCCGTGTGCCCGTTGAGCGAGAACGTCTCGCCGGGCAGGACGAGCGTGTTGTCGACGTCCCTGGCGGCGGTGATGATGTTCTGGCTGCGCGGCGAGGAGAGCCCACCGGGGAACCTGGTGGTGAACGTCGAGACCCGCTCCTTGATGCCCAGCCCGGCGAGCTTCGCCGCGGTCAGCTCCGGCTCCGCCGGCTTGAGCGTGCCGGTGACCTTCCGGCCGTCCGCCAAGGGCAGGACCGCGAGCAGGGCCTCCCCGAGCATGGAGGTGTCCAGCTGCTGCCCCGGCTTGCCGTCGGTGATCTTCGGCTTGCCGCCGGTGAGGGTGATCTGCGCGTCCTGCGGGGGCACCTCGACCTTGGCCAGGTCGCCGCCGAGCGCCGTACGGAGCCGCTTGACGTCCACCCGCGCGGTCAGCTTGCCGGTGTCGTCGGCGCTGAACCGCAGACTCTTCGCGATGGCCGACGGCGGGATCGTCACCGAGCCCTTGTCCGTGGTCAGCGTGACCGGCGCCGCCACCGCGGGCTTCGCCAGCTCGGCCACCATCGTGTCGACCTCCTCGGCGGTGGTCGCCGGGTGCTTCTCGATGAGCGGGACGGCGATCGGCTGATCACTCAGCCAACCCTCGCGCACCACCTGCGCGGAACGCTCCGGGTCGAGGGCGAGGCTGGGCTTCGGATGCACGGCCTTCGGGGTGAGGCCGCTCCAGGTGATCGCCGGCATGGTCATCTTGCGGCCCTGGTCGCCCACGACCTTCTTGAGCGCCGCGTCGAGGCGGGCCACGTCCACGGTCACCACCGGCTGCACGTCGCGGGACCCGACCAGCCGGTCGACCGCGTGCGCCTCCGCCTGCACGGCGGCCGCGACGGTCGCGTCGACGTCGACCGCGAGCCCGACATCGGCCGGGTTGATCTCCGCCGTGCGCTCGCCGACGCGTACGGTCACCGGTGCGCCGAACTCGGCCGCCCGCCGGTCCAGCTCCGCACGGAGCTCGCGGGCGGCGTCCGAGCGGCTCCGGCCGCCGAGCTCGGCGCCGAGCACCGTCGTGCCGCGCGGCACGTCACCGGCGTACGCGTAGGCGCCCACACCGGCCACGGAAGCGAGCACCGCGGTGGCGAGGCCGGTGGCGAGCAGCATCCGGGCGCGGCGGGACCGCCCGCGACCCGGCGACCCGGCGGGCACCGACTCCTCGACCGGCCACCGCACCGCGGTCACCTGCACGGTGGGCCGGTCGTCGGCGGGCGGGGTTTTTTCGCCGTACAGCGTCACAGTCACCTCGATCGGGGGCGCCACACACGAGCGGGTTTCCCGCCCGGAAGACAACTACGGTAACCAACGTGTCGGCGCCGCGGCAGCCTGCTCCCGGCCCGTCCCGTCAGCGCGTGTCGCGGACCGACCCGATGGTCGCCCACGGTGGCGAACATGAAACGGTGTGAGCATGCGGGTGGACGATGCGGTCCTGGCGTACGGCGGTGGCTGGGTGGACCGGGCGGGGGCGCTGCGGGCCGACCCGGAGCGGGTGGCGGCGTTGCTGGCCGGGCCCGGGGCGCGGCTGCTGGCCCTCTGGCGGGACCACTGCCTGGTGGCCGGGGACACACCGGTCCGGTTGGCCGGGGAACGGGCTGCGCAGGCGCGTGCTGTCGCGGACGAGGCCGTGTTCCTCGGCCTGGACGCCGGGGAGCCGGTCTTCGCGGTGGACCTGTCCGGGCTGACCGAGGACGCCGCCCGCCAACTGGCCGGGGCGACCGCGGTCACCGACGTACGGCGGCTCGTCGGGCGGCTCACCCCCGCCGAGGCGGCCACCCAGGCGTACGCGCGGGGCCTGCTGCACTGGCACCGCCAGCAGCGGTACTGCGGCACGTGCGGCGCGCCGACGGAGGCCCGGGACGCGGGGCACGTCCGCCGCTGCGCCGCGGTGCACTGCGGCCGGCTGTTCTTCCCCCGGATCGAACCGGCGATCATCGTGCTGATGGAGGCCCCCGGTCCGCCGGGCCGCTGCCTGCTGGCCCGGCACGCCGGCGCACCCGAAGGGGCGTACTCGACGCTGGCCGGCTTCGTCGAGGTGGGCGAGAGCCTGGAGGACGCGGTCCGGCGGGAGATGGCCGAGGAGGCCGGTGTGGTCGTGACGGACGTGGCGTACCAGGGCTCGCAGGCCTGGCCGTTCCCGGCCGGGCTGATGGTGGGGTTCCGGGCCATCGCCGCGTCCGAGGAGGTACGGGTCGACGGCCACGAACTGCTGGAGGCACGCTGGTTCACCCGTGCCGAGCTGCGGGAGCGGGTGGCCGCGGGCCGGCCGCTCGGTCGGCTCGACTCGATCGACCACCACCTGCTGAACCGCTGGCTCGCCGAGGGCTGATCCCGGCAGGTCAGCCGTGGCCCCGCACACCGGGAGACGCCGGCTGCCCGGCACCCGGCGGCGTCAGCCACGCGCGGACGGCCATCGTGAGCGTCATGACCACGGCGGTGCCGAGGGCGCACCAGAGCAGGCCGGCCACCGTACGGGGCGCGATCGACACCGCGGTGACGACCAGGACGACGCTCCCCACCCACAGGGGCGCGGCGGGCCAGCGGACCCCGGCCGCGACCGCGGCGTTCAGCAGAACGAACACGACCGCGTAGAGCGCCCCGACGGCGGCGAAGAGCGGCGCGTACCCACCGAGATGGGTGTAGTCGGTGCCCCCGGCGAGCCGGAACGCCAGCCCACCGGCGGACGCCGAGGCGAGCACCAGCAGCAGCCCGCACCCGCCGGTGAGGGCCAGCGCGACGGTCCGGCTGCGCCGATCGCCGCGGGCCAGCCGGGGCAGGGCGAGCACCGTCGCCACCTGCGGTGCCCAGAGCGCGCCCTTCGTGAGGACCGTCCCCACGGCGTACGCCCCCGCGTCGCCGGCCGGCAGCAGCTGGCGGGCGAGCAGCAGGTCCGCGTACGAGACGACGAGCATGGCGAGCGTCGCCCCGCAACCGGTAAGGATCCGACCGGCGCCGAGCGCCGGTGCCGCCGGTGCGGCCGTCGCCGTGGCCGGTCGGGCCAGCACGGCGAGCGCGAGCGGGGTGAGCACGGCGGACACCGCGCCGAGGAGCAGCGACCCGGTCAGTCCGAGACCCAGGAGCAGACCGACGAGTACGCCCCCGTACCGGCCGACGGCCAGCAGGACCATCCCGACGGCGAGCCGGACGAACCGCTGCCCGCCCTGGAGTTCCCCGAGCGGGCGGCAGGCGAGCACGATCGCCGCCGTGGTGACCGCGGACAGGATCGACACCTCGACCGGGAGGCGCAGCGCGGTGGTGAGCAGCGGAGTGGCCACGACCAGCGCCCCCGCGCAGAGCGTGGCGGTCACCAGGGCGGCCCGGCGGGTGTCCGAGTGCCCGTGCCGGGCGTGGTGCACCGCGACGGCGAGCTGCAGGCCGAATCCCGGCACGCTCGCGATGGCGATCAGGCCGAGGGCGGTGGCGAGGGCGCTGAGGTCGGCGGCGTCGAGCTGCCGGGCGGCCAGGACCGGCGCCACGTAGGCGAGACCGTTCCCCAGGATCCCGGCGGCGGTGACGGCGAGGCCGGCCGCGCCCAGCGCGCGTACGCCGACGGGCTCGGGACGCGTACGCACCACGTCGCCACCGGCGGTTCGCCGGTTCACGTGATCCCCGACAGGTCGGAGTCGCGCCACGAGGCTGCCTCCGGACCGCGCTGGTGCGGCAGCCCGGGCGGCGGGACGGGCGGCGACGCGGACTCGGCCGGACGTGGCGGTGTGCGCCGGACGGGCCGCCGCCGGACGGTCGTCGACAGCCAGAGGCAGCCGAGGGCGAGCACCATGAGCAGTTGCGGAAGGACGGCGGTGTGCCGTTGCGCGGCGTCGAGGTACGCCCAGGCCGCCAGGACGACCAGGGCGGCCGGGAGCCAGGTCTCGGCGAGCCGGGTGACGAGCCGGACCCGGCGTGGATCCGCCGACCGGGGCAGCGGGATCGCGCCGGGGAGGGCGAGCAGGACGCCGGCGGCGACCAGCAGACCGCCGACGATGCCACCGAGCATCAGCAGCGCGACGGCGCCGACCGCCAGCAGGGGGACGGACCGGGTCACCCGGCGCCGGACCGCACGGGTCGGCGGTCGGTCACCCCGGTGGCGGTCGGGGAGCACCGCCAGGACCACGACCACCACGAGCAGGACACCGCCGGCGAGCAGGCCCACCCGGTACGAGCCGTCGGGCGCGAAGCGCAGGACGACCTCGCCGGAGACACCGGCCGGCAGCAGCCAGCCCTGCTGCCACCCGTCGACGACGACCGGCCGTAGCGGCTTGCCGGCCACGGTGGCCTCCCAGCCGGGGTTGGTGTTCTCCCGGACGGCGAGGACACGGTCGGCGGCGTGCTCGCCGACGCGTACCCGTCGCTCGGTGGCGTCCCACGAGGAGACCTGGACGGCGCTCGGCGTCACCGCGCCGGTGGTCCCGGTCTCCTTCGGCACCAGCGCGACCCGGGTGGGCGCGGCCAGGCGGCTGGCCGAGGCGACGAGACGCTGGTCGCCCTCGGCGAGCCGGATCTGCCGGGGGGTGCCACGGCCGCACGGCTCCGCCGGCACCTCGCGCAGCTCCAGCAGGTCCCGCACGGTGGCCCGGAGCGCGGTGGTGACGCGGGCTCCGCCGACCTCCACCGTCGGGCCGGTGCCGCAGGCGAGCCGGACGGGCGCGTCCAGCTTCGGCCGCACCGTGGGCGCCGCCGGCAGGACGGTGATCTCACCGACCGCGACCGGTAGCGGCTCCGGTGGGCGCAGCCCGTACGGGTCGGTGCTGTACACGGAGGGCTTGTCGAGGAACTGGATGGTGATCTCGTCGGTGCGCATCGGCGGGTCCATGGTGAGGAGGCCGCCGGTGCCCAGCAGCCCGCCCCGGACACCGTCGTCACCGACCACCCGTACGCTGCCCACCTTCGTGGCGGCCGCGTCGGCGGGGAGCGAGAACCGCAGACCCGTGATGAGCTGCGGCCGGAGCCACTGCAGGCGCAGGATCGGGGCCTCGTCGCTGGTGGCGGGGGACCAGGCGGTCGCCGGGTCCCCGTCGAGCGCGGCGCCCGGCCGGCCGGCCGGGTCGGGGACGGCCGTGGAGGAAGCGGTCACCGTGGGGGCCAGCCGCAGCGCCTGAGCGGCGGCCACCTCCTCGTCGAGGGCCGCGTTCAGCGCATCGCCCGGTGTCGGGCGCGCCCACACCTTCGCGGTGTACGTGCCGGCGGCCGGCAGGGTCGCCGTGCGGTCGATCGCGCGGCCGTCCTCGGAACCCCGGGCGGCGTCGGTCGAGCAGCGCGGGCGGCCGTCGACGAAGAAGCAGGCCGGCGTGGTCGGAGCCGCCGAGACGAGCAGCGCCGCCGGGCGCTCGGTGGCGGGAGCGGCGGGCAGTGCCAGCGTGCGGCTGGTGCGGATGCCGGGGATCTCGACCTCGGCGATGCCGACCGTGCCGCCACCGCGGCCAGTGCCGATGGTGCCGTCGATGGCGATCCGGACGTCCCGGGTCGCGTGGACGCCGGGCAGGGCGAACGTCATGCTGTCGCCGAACGACTCGACGGAGAGCGCCTCGAAGCCGGCGGTGACGGTCACCTTCGTCGGCACCGTGTCGGCGGTCAGGTCGAAGCGGACCCGGACCTCGGTCACCCGGGTCGGGTTGGCGAGGTCGATCTGGAGCCACTGCCCGCTGCCGCCGGTGTCCGGGGCGGACTGCCAGGACGTGGTGACGTCCCCGTCGATCGCCGCGTACGGCTGGTGCTCGGGCCGGGCGCCGCCGCGTACCCCGACCTGCGAGCGGGCGGAGGACGCCCGGACGGCGTCGATGCCCTCGAAGCGCGCGACCGTGCTCTGCTCGGCGCCCCACTCGGGCAGGTAGTCGTGGGCCGGCGCCGGTACGTCGTAGGTGTCGGCGGCGGTGAGGGTCGCGGACGTGTTGTCGCGCAGCCGGCCGAACGACACGTCCCGCTTGCGGAGCCCGTCGGTGAGGGTGACCGCACCGGGCGGCCCGCCGTCGGGCAGGTCGCCGGCGAGGATGGTCGGCGCCGCGGGAAGTTGCCCGGCCGCGGCGAGGTCGAGAAGTGACTCGGGACCGCCCACCACGGTCGTGACGTCCGCGCTGTCGTACGCGACGACCCGTTCCACGGGACGGTCGACCCGGTACATCTCCAGGGCCCGCACCGGAGCGTCGAGGCCCTGGTCGCGGTGCGTGCCCTCGGGTGGGCCGCCCCGCACCGGGCCGAAGGTAGCCACCCGGGTCAGGCCGGGTGACCGTTCCAGCGCCTGGCGCACGACCAGCGGGCGGGCCGTGTCCGAGCGGCCGTGGTCGAGGTCGGCGCGGAACAGGACGTGGCTGACCCCCGAGCGCGCGAGCAGGTCGGCGAGCCCGGCCGAGCCCGCGCCGGTGGCGAGCGTGGACTCGATCGCGTCGAGCAGCCGGATCGTGGCCGGCGGGGTGAACGGGATGGCGTTGCGGACCGCCCACGGGCCGTCGAGCAGCGGCTGCGTGATCTCGTCGGTGGTGTTGCCCCAGTCGTAGGAGGGGAACCGGGCGCCGGGGACGACGAGCACCCGCCCGCCGTCGCTCTTCGCGTCCAGCCAGTCGGCGGCTTCCTGCCAGTAGCCGGGGACGTCGCGGACGCTGCCGGGTGTCGCGAGCGAGCCGGCGAGCGCCGGCGCGGCCACCCCGGCGACGGCCGTCATCGCCACCCCCGCGGTCAGCCAGGCGCGGGCCGCCGTACGGCGACGGCGCCGGGCGGGCGCGGTCCGCGCGGCCCGTACCGTCAGGCCGACCAGGTGTGCCACGCCGAGCGCCAGCGGCAGGCGCAGCAGGACGTCGAACTTGTGCACGTTGCGTAGCGGCGCACCGGCCGCGTCGAGAAACTGGCGCTGGGGCTCGGCGAAGGTGTTCGGCAGGTCGCCGAGGTGGCCGAGGCCGACCATGGCGGCACCGAGCACCACGCCGGTGACGAGGAACCGGCGGTGGGGCATCCCGCGCCGGGACAGGCCCAGCACGCCCAGACCGGCGACCACCAGCGTGGCCACGACGAGCAGCGGCTCGGTGGCGAGTCGCGCTCCGGCCGGGATCGTCGGCCCGAACGGGTTGCCCAGGTACGCCACCCAGTACGAGGTGCCGCGGAGGACCGTGACCGCGTCCGTGACGCTGGTGGTGAAGCGGGCGGTCTCGATGTAGTCGAGAAACGGGGGGCTGTAGCGGCCGAGGGTCAGCAGTGGCACCAGCCACCAGGCGGTGGCCAGGAGGACCGCACCGCACCAGGCGGCGAGCGCGGTGAGCCGGAGGCGTAGCGGCCGCAGCGTGGCCAGCCAGAGTACGGCGAGCGGGACGACCGCGAACACCGCCGTCGCGTTGACCCCGCCGGCGCAGGCGACGGCCACCGCCGATCCGGCGACGGCGCGCCGCAGCGGGGCTCCCCGCGCCAGGCCCACCAGGGGGATCAGCACCCAGGGCGCGACCGCGCTGGGCCAGGCCTCCACGGACGACCAGCCGAGCTGCGTCAGGATGCGGGGGGAGAGCGCGAACGCGACGCCGGCGATCATGCGGCCGGCGGGGGTGCCGATGCCGAGCCGGCCGGCCAGCCGGACCGCGCCCAGGTACGCGACGCAGAAGAGCAGCGCCCACCACAGCCGCTGGACCACCCACGGGGCGAGGCCGAGTTCCGAGCCGACGAGGAAGAACGGTCCCATCGGCCAGAGATATCCGTACGCCTGGTTCTGGAGCTGGCCGAACGTGCCGGCGGGATCCCACAGGTGCAGGGAGCGGAGCAGCCAGCCGGCGGGGTTGACGTTGAGGTCGACCTTGGTGTCCGGCACGATCAGGCCGGGTTCCTGCTGGAAGGCGAGCGCGGAGAGCGCGATGCAGATGGTCAGGTGCCGGAAGCGCCGGGCGTTACGCCGTGTCCGGCTCAGTCCCGGATCGGTGGCATCTGTCACCTCTGCACGCATCTCGGCTCCTGTCTCCGCCGTCCTGACGCGCCGCCCACGCCTGGCGGTGTCGCGAGAGGGTAGCCGGACACCGTTCCGGGCGGCGACCTGGGGCGCTGGGGTCGCGTATCGGGAAAACGGCGGTCCCCACGGCGTGTAAGCGTGTGGCAGGCTGCCGACCATGTCAATGCCAGAAGCTGAGGCCGTGACGCGTCCGGAACCGGCCGCACCGGCCGACGGTGGACGCTGGTCCCTCGGACGGTGGCTCCGCGCCGACCGCGTCCGCGCCGTCGCGATCGCCCTGATCGTCGTCGCCGTGGCGTGGCGCGCGAGCCTCGCCACCCGGGGGTGGTTCTCCCAGGACGAGTTCGTGATCGCCGCCCGGGCCATTGACACGCAACTGACACCGGACTTCCTCCTCCAGACCTTCAACAACCACCTGATGCCGGGCGGCCTGCTGGCGACGTGGTTGATGGTCCGGGCGGCCGGCTTCACCGGCTGGCCGTGGGTGGTGCTCCTGGCCGTCGGCCAGGCCGCGCTGGGCGTCGCCTTCTACCGGTTGCTGCGCGACCTGCTGCGTCCCGGCTGGGGCCTGCTGATCCCGCTGTGCATGTTCCTGTTCAGCCCGCTGACCCTGGAGGCGTCCTCGCTCTGGCTGGTCGGGTTGCTGCTGCTGCCCGTGCAGTTGGCGATGGTGCTCGCCGTCAAGGCCCAGGTGCGGTACGTGCGGACCGGGCGGAAGCGGCACCTGGTCGGCATCGCGCTGTGGCTGGTCTTCGGCCTGCTGTTCGACACCAAGGCGCTGCTGATCGCGCCGCTGCTGTTCCTCCTGACGCTCTTCCTCTTCACCTCGGGCGGGGTGGGGCGGTCCCTGGCGCAGACCGTCCGCCGGCACTGGCCGGCGTGGCTGATCCTGGGTGTGCTCTCGGGGGCCTACCTGGCGTTCTACCTGACCCGACCGGCCGGGGAACTGGCCGGTCCACGCTCGGTCGGCGAGGTTTTCGGGTTCCTCGGGGACCTGATCGGGAAGACGCTGATCCCCGGGCTGCTGGGCGGCCCGTGGCGGTGGACGTACGCCGGTGACGGGCCGCCACTGGCGGACCCGTACGACGTGGCGATGTGGCTGTCCTGGGCGGCGCTGCTCACGGTGGTCGTGGTGACCGTGCGGCGGCGTCCGTCGGCCGGTCGGGCGTGGCTGCTCCTGCTGTCGTACGTCGCGATGGTGGGCGCGCTGTTCGCCGCCACCCGGCTGGGCGACGTGCTCAGCCCGCTCGCCGGTCTGGTGCCCCGGTACGTCGCCGACGTGGTGGTGGTCGCCGCGATCTGCGTGGGAACGGCCCTGCTGGGCCGCTCCGACGCGGAGGAGGCCGACGTCAGCGCTTGGCCGGTGCCGACCGTGCTGCGCGAGCCCGGCGCGTTCGCGGTCGGGCTGGTGTCGATGATCGCCGTGCTGGTGACCATCGGGGTCGGCACGCTCTGGACCACCGCCCGGTTCGGCGACAACTGGAGCACCAAGCACGGCCGCGAGTACCTGGCCACCGCTCAGGAGGAGTTGGCGGCGGCCCCACCGGGGACCGTCTTCCTGGACGGTCTCGTGCCCGACCGGGTCGTCGCCGGGTACTTCTGGCCGGACAACCGGCAGTCGCACTTCTTCCGCCCGGCGGAGCGCCGGCCGGTCTTCGTGACGGTGGCCGAGCGGCCGTCGATGTTCGACGACGCGGGCCGTATCCGGCCCGCCGCGGTGCAGGGCCGGAAGATCCTGCCCGGTGGCGTGCCCGACTGCGGGCACATCGTCAGGGACGGTCTGTCCACCCGGATCCCGCTGGACGGGCCGCTGGAGGAGTGGCCGTACGTGGTGCACTTCGGCTACCTCAGCTCCGGGGAGGCCACGGCGACGTTCCGGCTCGGCGAGGCGACGCGGGAGCTCGACCTGCGGCGCGGCCTCAACGAGGTCTACTTCAACCTGGAAGGGGCGGGGGACGCCGTCCAGATCACGGTCGACGATCCGAAGGTCGGTCTCTGCACCAACCTGATCACCGTCGGCAGGCTGGTGCCGGCGTCCTGAGTACCGGTCCCATGCCCCCCGCCGTCTCCAGCCGCTCGGCGTCGCTGTACGTCGTCGCCGCCGCCGTCACCGCGCTGGTGCTCGCCCCGCTCGCCCTACCCGGCTACGTGCTGCTGTACGACATGGTGTTCGTGCCCCGGCAGCCGCTGAGCTGGGAACTGGTCGCGCCCGCGCAGAGCCTGCCGCGTGCGGTGCCGATGGACGCGGTGGTCTCCGTCGTCACGCAGTTCCTGCCGGGCTGGCTGCTCCAGCGGCTGGTACTCGTCGCGGCGGTGTTCCTGGCCGCCGTCGGGGCCGGTCGTCTCGTGCCGACGGAGCGGCGGGCGGTGCGGCTGCTCGCCGCGGTCGGGTACGCGTGGACGCCGTACCTCGCCGAACGGCTGCTGATCGGGCAGTGGGGGCTGCTCGTCGCGTACGCGGCGCTGCCGTGGATCGTGCGCGGGGCGCTCCAGGTGCGGGCGGGCGTGTCGGGCGCGGCGCCCCGGCTGGTGCTCGTCGCGGCGCCCGCCGCGATCACCCCGACCGGTGGTCTGCTCGCGTTCGGCACGGTGGCCCTGCTCGTGGTCGGTCGGGGCCGCCGGCGGGTGTCGGCGCTGGTGGTTGGTGCCGTCGCGCTGCTCAACGCCCCGTGGATCGTGGCGGCGGCGGTCACCGGGGCCGGTGGTTCCTCGGACCCGGCCGGGGTGGCGGCGTTCGCCGCCCGCGCCGAGAACTGGGCCGGCCCCCTGGCCGCGCTGGCGGGCACCGGTGGCATCTGGAGCGCCCAGGCGACCCCCGGCAGCCGGTCCGCGCCGCTGGTGCCGCTGGTGACGCTGGTGCTGCTGGCGCTCGCGGCGGCCGGTGTCGGCCTGCTGTGGCGGCGACTGCCGGCGGGCGCAGCCGGGCGGCTGGCGATCCTCGCCGCCGGGGGTTTCCTGCTCGCGGCGCTCGGCGTGCTCCCCGGCGGGGACGCGCTGCTGCGGTGGGCCGTGGTGGAGGTGCCGGGCGCCGGGCTGCTGCGTGACGGACAGAAGTTCCTCGCCCCGTACGCGCTGCTGCTGGTGCTCTGCGTCGCGCTGGGCGCCGAGCGGCTGGCCGCCCGGGCCGACCGGGACCTGGCCGGGCTGGTCCTGGCGGGGTTGTTGCTCCTGCCGATCGCCACCATGCCGGACCTCGCGGTGGGCGGAGCGGGGCGGCTACGTCCGGTCGACTACCCGGCGGACTGGCGGGTGGTGTCCGGGCGGGTGACCGGTGAGCCCGGGGAGATCCTGGCGCTGCCGCTGTCCGCGTACCGGGCGTACCCGTGGAACCCGGACCGGGTCGTGCTGGATCCCCTGCCCCGCTACCTGCCCGGGACGGTGCTCGCCGACGACACGCTGCGGGTGGGGACCCTGGAGGTGGCCGGGGAGAACCCGCGCGTCCGGGAGGTGCGCCGCCTGCTGCGGGAGGGCCGGCCGGTGGCCGCGACCGGGGTGCGCTGGGTAGTGGTCCAGCACGGGTCGGCGGGCCGGGTGGAGCCCGCCGCCCTCGCCGGCCTCCAGGTCGTCCACGACGGTCCGTTCCTCACGCTCTACCGCAATCCGGACGCAGCGGCCCGCCCGGCGTCCGGCCGAACGGCGCGGTGGTCGGTCGTGGCGGCGTTGGCGGCTGCCGTCCTGGTGGTTCTCGGTGCGGCACTTTCGGCGCTACGCCGGAGGCCTACCGCGTGGTAACGTCCGCTCGCACGTCTCGCCATAGGAGGATTGGCATGCGTAAAGCCCTCACCCTGCTCGTCTCGGGTCTGGTCGCGGCGTTGCTCGGTGTCCTGGCCCTCGGGGGTGTCGCGGCAGCCGCCACCACCACCGACGCCGAGGCGGCGCAGGAGGCCAAGAGCGTCCGTGAGGCGGCCCAGCGGGCCGGCAAGCAGGATCCGTACGCCCCGACGGTCTACGGCATCAGGTAGGACGGTTCGCCCCGCCGGTGAACCCGGCGGGGCGCATCCTGCGCGGCCACGATGGCCGCGAAGTGCCCGCCCGCGGCCTCCCAGGTGAAGGACGCGGCGTGCTGCCGGGCCTCCGCGCCCATCCTCCGCCGGACTTCGTCCTCGTGGAGCAGCGTGCGCACCTTGGCCACGTAGTCGTCGATGTCGTCGGCGAGCAGTCCGGTGCGCCCGTCCACCACGGCCTCGGCGACGCCGCCGGCGTCCCGGAACGCGACGGTGGGGGTGCCGGCGGAGCCCGCCTCCACGATCGTCAGCCCCCAGCCCTCCTTGAGCGACGGGGTCAGCGCCACCCACGCCGAGGCGAGCAGGGCCGCCTTCTCCTCCTCCGTGACGAAGCCACGGAACTCCACCCGGTCGCTGATGCCCAGGTCGCCGGCGACGTCGTGCAGGTGCGGCTCCCACCAGCCCTGTCCGGCGACGACCAGCCGCAGCTGCGGCAACTCGTCCGCGAGGGCCGCGACGGCCCGCAGCGCCACCTCGACGCGCTTGTGGGGGACCAGCCGGTTGAGCGTCACGAGCAGCGGGAACGGTGCCCGCTCGACGTCGGTGCGGGGAAGGGTGGGCGTGCCGTTGTGCACCACGGAGACCTGCTCCGGCGGCACACCGAGGGTGGCGAGTTCGCGGCGGGTGGCCTCGGAGACCGTGACGTAGCGGCAGCGGCGGTAGACGCGTACGGCGAACGACGACTCGACCCACCAGCCGAACCGGGCCGCCCACGGCGGGAGCACCACGGGCCACTGCTCGCGGTGGACGTGGTGGATCAGCTTCACCACCGGCCGTCGTGCCCACAGCGGCGCCAGGAACGGCAGGCCGTTGCAGACGTCCACCAGGATGTCCGGCCGGCCGCCCCGCCGCCGCGAGAGCGGGCCGAAGCCCAGGGCGCCGGCGACGTAGCAGAGTGCCGCCCACAGGTACACCGTGTGGCGACCGCCGCGCCGCACCAGGCGGACGCCGGCGTCGTTGACCTCGTCCGCGGGTGCCCGGTCGTGGGCGGCGCAGAACAACGTGACACGGAAGCCGCGGGTGACCAGCTCCGCGGCGATCCGCTCGACGTACACCTCGGAGCCGCCACCCTCGGGGTTGCGGGTGTCCCGCCAGTTGAGGAACAGGACGTGTCCGGGGGTGTCGGCGCTGTGTTCCACGCGAGTCCTACTCTCAAGTAATAAATTCGCGACGCGCGTCACACTAGGCGTTAACAGTTGGCGGCGGCAATGGTCAGATCCGATGACGCTGCTCAGCGTGACGGGCCGACCGCCGGCAGCGGGGCGTCGGGGACGGGCGTGACCGGCCGCTGTCGGCGCTGGTTGCCGAGCAGCGTGATCGGCCGCTCGATGCCGTAGTAGCTGACCGCCGCGTAGGCCAGGCCACCGGCCATGGTCAGGGCGAACGTGCTGACCAGACCGCCGGTGAACAGGGGCCGGTCGGCCACGAGGTAGATCAGTTCGAGGATCAGCGGGTGCCAGAGGAACAACCCGTACGACACCGCGCCGAGCCAGCGGGCGGGGGTGGCGCCGAGGACGGCCTGCGTCCGGGTGGGCCGGCCGAACGCCACCGGCACCAGGATCAGCACCCCGATCGCGAGGTACAGCGTGAGTTTGACGGCGAACTCCGCCACGGTCGGCTCGGCGAGGTCACGCGGGCCGGCCACCGGCGTCGTCGCGATCGCGAGCAGACCGACCGCCGCCACCCAGCACGCGATCGGTGCCGCGGCCAGGTCGTCCAGCACCCGGAAGGCCGCCGGTGCGGTCCGGGTCTGCAGCGCCACGTGGGCGGCCGCCAGGGCCATGCCGGCGCCGAACCAGGCCCCGTACGCGGGGAGCCAGGTGGTGTGCAGGCCGGTGTCGAGCCAGCCCCCCGCCATACCGCCGAGCCAGGCGGCGGTCACCAGGACGCCGCCCGCGGCCACGAGCGTGGTGCGGACCGGCCGCCAGGTGCGGCCCACCGCCAGCGCGGCGACCAGCGGCAGGATCAGGTAGAACGCCACCTCGGTCGCCAGGCTCCACGTCTGGCTGAGGCCGTGCCGGAGCTGACCCCGTTCGTAGATCTGGGTGAAGGTGAGGTGGCGCAGCCAGTCGCCGGCCGACGCGGGCCGGTTCTGCGGGAGCACGATCAGGCAGACCGCCACCGCCAGCCAGTACGCGGGCAGGATCCGCAGCGCGCGGCGCCACAGGTACCGGCCGGTGCCGGGGCGGGGCCGGCCGGTGGCGGCGCTCAGCGCCCAGGGCCGGAACAGCAGGAACCCGGAGAGCACGAAGAAGATCGCGACCCCGACGTCCAGCCGTGCGAGCCACCCACCCCACTGCTCGGCGGCGGTCGCGCCGGTGTGGAAACCGACGTGGTGACCGACCACGGCGGCCGCACCGACCGCGCGGAGCGCGTCGAGGGCGGGAAGTCGGCCGCTGGCCGAAGGCTCCGACGCAGGTGGCGCGGCGGTTGTGGACATCTGGACATCCAGGGGGTCGCTTTGAGGGTGACCGGAGAGTAACCTCCCGCCATGTTAAGGATCGGGTGCCCCCGGCGACAGTCGTAGGGCGGCAGGTTGCGGGAGGATGAGTGAAGCTTCGTGTGGGCGCCGCGCTCTTCGGGCTGGGCGTCTTGTTGCTGGTTTTCGCGGCCGGGTTGCCGCTGTACGTGGCTCCAGCCGTGACCAAGCTCCCATACGACCTCGACCCGACCACGTCGGTGGCCGAGGCGAAGGACGCCCAGTTCCTGAAGATCACGAAGGTCGGGGAGTCGGTCACCATCGACGTCCCGCGGGCCACGCTGCTCTCCACGGTCGAGGTCATCCCGCAGCCCGAGGACACCGAGGACCGGCTGCCCAAGGAGCTCAAGGGTGACGCGGTGATCTGGAACGTCTACCAGACGGTCCGGCGCGCCGACAACCAGGACGTGGTCAGCCAGTACAGCACCGAGCTCGCCCTGCTCCGGGTGTCCGGTGCCGCGGCGCCGTGGAAGGAGCAGTGGCTCAACGAGAGCGGCGCCGAGCAGACGCCGGTCGGCAACGTGAGCTACGCCGGCCAGGTCTACAAGTTCCCGTTCGGCACCCGGAAGCGGGATTACCAGATCTTCGACCGGGACCTGAAGAAGCCGCTGCCGGCGAAGTTCACCGGCACCGAGACCGTCAAGGGCCTCGAGGCGTACCGGTTCGAGCAGCGCATCGAGAACGAGGTGCTCAACACCCCGGAGGACAGCGTCAAGAACCTGCTCGGCAGGTTCTCGCCCGGGGCCACCACCGGCCAGGTCGTCTACAGCAACACCCGCACGGTGTGGGTGGACCCGGTGACCGGCTCGTACGTCAAGGTGCGCGAGCAGCAGCACAAGGAGCTCCGCCCCGACGTCGGCACGCCCACGGTGCTGCTGGACGCGGACTTCAACTACACCGACGAGACGATCACCAAGAGCGTCGAGACGGCGAAGGACAACCGGTTCAAGATCGGCCTGATCAGCCTGTGGCTGCCGATCGTGGCCGGCGTCCTCGGCCTGATCGCGCTGGTGGCGGGCATCCTGCTGGTGCTGCGGGGCAACGGCGGGGGTGACGGTGCCCGGCACCGGGCCGGCGCCGCTCCGCTCACCGACGACACCCGGGTCGACCAGGAGCCGGTGCGCGACGACGCGCAGCCGGCGGCCGAACCGCAGGGCGGTCCGATGAGCGACGAGATCCCGCCCGCGACGACCAACTGGAAGGCCGACGACGGGTCGGTGCCGGGCCAGCGACCCGCTCCGGGCGAGGTCGAGCAGCGGTGACGCCACCGGGCTGAGGGCCCGGCACGGACGAGGGGTGGACCGAACGGGTCCACCCCTCAGTGTTTTCCCGTTCACGCCGGGTGGTCGTTACGGAATCGTAATCCGTCGATGGTTTGGCTACCGCGCGTTACCTCTGTGCCCAGGAATGCCGGATATTGGTCAGCTTGAACTTTACAAACGATGCCGTTCTGTCAACATCCTGTGACGAGATCATGCCCGTACGTCAGCTCCCTGTTACTGACAGGTAATCCGGGCCTTGTGACGCGGGCCTCAGGGGTGCACCATCACTGCACGCTCGTTACCCGCCGGTAACAGGTGACGACCCGGTGCGGGCGTCGTCACCCCCGCCGACCGGCCACCCCGCGCGACATCACCCCGAGGAGGGCCCCGTGCAGGATCGGTTCGACAACCCGGGTCGTACCCGGTGGCGGCGCTTCGCCGCGCTCATGGTGCCCGCGACGGCAGTCGCCGGCGCGATCGTGTTCGGCATGTCCAACGGCGCGATCGCGGCGTCGTTCGCCGTCTCCGGCCAGACGTTCAAGGTCTCCGCGACGGAGCTGCGCGGTAACGGCTTCGTCCAGTACGGCGGGATCGCCGAGGAGGAGAACGGCACGAAGCACCCGGTCGCCGTCTCCGGCATCCGCGACGCCAAGCTCTACGACCTGTGCCAGTCGGTGAAGGTGCCCGGGGCGCCGGTCGTCCTCACGATCAACGCCGGTGGGGGCGGCAAGCCGGCCACCGCGAGCGAACTGCTGATCGACATGGACCTGCTCGAGGGCGACGCCGAGTTCAAGAACATCAACATCGGCCAGGACGCCTCGACCCTGACCGGCGGCCCGAAGGGCGCCACCGGCGAGAAGAAGTCGTTCGGCCAGCAGTCCGACACGGTGGTCATCAAGAACCTCCGCCAGGTGGCCCGCTCCACCCACGCCGGCACGTTCAACCTGACCGGGCTCAAGCTCAAGGTCAACGTCGGCGCGGACGCCAAGGAATGTTTCTGACCTGATCACCGGGGCCCGCGGAGGGCACGCTCCGCGGGCCCGTTCCCTGCCCACGACACCTCACCCGGCAGGAGGCGTACGTGACAACCGCCGAACCGCAGCACGTCCGGCCCGGTCGTCTCCGCGAGACCTGGCGCGGCTTCCGCCGGTGGCGCCGGGTACGCCCGTTCTGGGGCGGCCTGCTCACCGCGCTGGCCGGCCTGGAGATCTTCGGGACCACCCAGATGTCGCTCGGCGGTCTCTCCTTCCAGATGGGACCCACCGGATTCCTCTCCTGGCTGATCCCCACCATCCTGGTGACCTGCGGCCTGCTGATCTGGTTCAGCCCGCAGCAGCGCATCTTCTACGCCGTGGTGGCCGCGGTCACCGCGCTCTTCTCGCTGATCGGGGTGAACCTCGGCGGCTTCTTCGCCGGGCTCCTGCTCGGCGTGGTCGGCAGCGCCCTGGCCTTCGCCTGGACCCCGGACCGCCCTCCCACCACGACGCCCGACGTCGATCCGGACGCGGGCACCGACCACACCGGAGCGGAGACCGCGCCGGCCGAGGCGACGGCACGCCACCTGCGGGCGGTGCCCGCCGGACCCGAGCCGGACGCGCCGACGCTCGTCGACGAGGCCGGACCGGCCGGCGACCCGCTCCGCGCCGCCCGGCCGGCGCCGTCGGTGTCCGAGCCGCGGCCCCACCCTCCGGCCGGTCCGCCCGTACCCGGGCCGCGCGATCCGCGGTACCTCGCGGTGCTGCTCGGGCTGGTCGGACTCTCCGCCACGGCGGCGCTCGCCGCGCCGGCCCCGGCGCGGGCGGCCGACCCCGCGGGACGGGCGGTCGTGGCGGCCCCCGCCGCCTGCCCGACCCGACCGGCGACGACCGGCCCGGCCGCGCCGAGCCGGTCGGCGACACCCCGCCCGAGCGGCTCGGCGTCGGCGAGCCCGAGCCCGAGCCCGAGCCCGGACGCCGACGAGGACGACGGCAACCTCATCACCGACATCCTGGAGGGCATCGGCGACCTGTTCGGTGGTGGCGACGACGAGGAGGAGCAGCCGTCGGCCTCCGCGACTCCGACCGCGACCACGACCGGCCGGCCCGCCGCGACCGGCACGCCCCGCCCCCGGCCCACCGCGCCCGGCTGCCCCACGGCCACGCCCACCCCCCGGCCGAGCGGCGACGTCGAGGCGGGCGAGCCGCTGCCGCGCGTCGCCGTCGACCCGGGACAACCGCTGGTGAACGCCGTGCCGTCCAAGCTGACCGGCTCGAAGGTCACCATGACCGGGCTGCGGTTCGACGGGATCGTCGACCTGCCCACCGCCCAGGGCACCCTCAAGGCGCTGAAGTTCAGCATGGCGCGGGCGGTCACCGACGACTTCCTGCTCCGCGTACCCGGCCCGGCCGGGCGCACCATGGGCTTCGCCACCGGCCAGCTGACCGTCCAGGGGAACGTCGACTTCTACGCGACCCGCTTCGTGGGGCGGCTGCTCGGCATCAAGATCACGTTGACGCCGGACCTGCCGTTCCCCGACGGCCTGCCGATCACCTCACCGATCCCGATCACCTTCACCGAGCCGGCGATGGACCTGGCGTTCGTCACCAGCGACACGCTGACCGCGAAGCCGCGGCTACGGCTGACCCTGAACTGACCCCGCTCCACCACCACCCCGGTGCGGGGCCGGCACCACCGGCCCCGCACCTTCTTCCCGTCAGAGGCGGGCGAGAGCCCGGCGGAGCGGGTCCAGCCCGAGGGCACCCAGGTCGAGCGCCTGGCGGTGGAACTCCTTCAGGTCGAAGTCGGCGCCCTTGCGGGCCTTCGCGTCGTCCCGGGCCTGGAGCCAGATCCGCTCGCCGACCTTGTACGACGGTGCCTGCCCGGGCCAGCCCAGGTACCGGTTCAGCTCGAAGCGCAGGTTCTCGTCCGGCACCCGGCAGTGGGCCCGCATGAACTCCCAGCCCAGCTCCGGCGTCCACCGCTCCCCCGGGTGGAAGCCGAACGGGTTGTCGGCGGGGATCTCCAGCTCCAGGTGCATGCCGATGTCGACGATCACCCGCGCGGCGCGGAACGCCTGGCCGTCGAGCATGCCGAGCTTGTCGCCCGCGTCCTCCAGGTAGCCCAGATCGTCCATCAGCCGCTCGGCGTAGAGCGCCCAGCCCTCGCCGTGACCGGAGACCCAGCACAGCAGCCGCTGCCAGCGGTTGAGCTTCTCGGCGCGGACCGCCGTCTGCGCGATCTGCAGGTGGTGGCCCGGCACGCCCTCGTGGTAGACGGTGGTGACCTCGCGCCAGGTGGAGAAGTCGGTGATGCCCTGCGGCACCGCCCACCACATCCGGCCCGGTCGGGAAAAGTCCTCGCTGGGGCCCGTGTAGTAGATGGAACCGTCGCTCGTCGGAGCCAGGCAGCACTCGATCCGGCGTACCTGCTCCGGGATGTCGAAGTGGGTGCCGTGCAGCTCGCTGACGGCCTTGTCGGCGAGCGCCTGCATCCAGTCGCGGAACGCCTCCTTGCCCTGGATCGTGCGGGCCGGGTCGGCGTCGAGCGCCGCGACCGCGTCGTCGACGGTCGCGCCGGGCCCGACGATCCGCGCGGCCACCGTCCGCATCTCGGCCTCGAGCCGCGCGAGCTCCTCGAACCCCCAGGCGTACGTCTCGTCGAGGTCGACCCTCGCGCCGAGGAAGTACTGCGAGGCCAGCTCGTAGCGCTCACGGCCGGCGGCCTGCCGCTCCCGGCCGAGGGGCGCCAGCTCGGTGCGGAGGAACTGGCCGAACTCGGCGGTGGCCCCGGTGGCGGCGGCCGCGCCGCGCCGCAGCTCGGCGCCGAGCGTGCCGTCCTCGCCCAACCGCTCGACGAGCCCGTGGAAGAAGTTGTCGCCGTCCGGGTCGACCCAGATGTCGCACTGCTTCGCGACCTCCAGCAGCTGCGCCCGGGCACTGACGTGCCCGGCAGCGGCCTCCTCGCGCAGCGTGGTCTTGTAGTCCTCCAGCGCGCCGGCGAAGCGGTTGAGCCGGGCGGCGATGTTCGCCCGCGCGTCCTCGCCGTCGGTCGGCATCAGGTCGAAGACCGAGCGCAGGTCGTGCAGGCCGCTGGTGATGACGCTGACCCCGTTGCCGACCTCCCCCGCCTCGTAGCGGGCGAGGTCCAGGCCGAGCCGCTCCTGCATGGCCTCCCGGGCGGTCCGCTCCGCCTCCGACTCGGGCTCGGTGACGTCGAGGTCGGCGAGGGTGCGCCGGGTCAGGTCGGCGCGGGCCGCGTAACCGGCGGGCGACAGGTCGTCGAGCTGGTCGTCGAAGCCGGCGATGCCGACGTAGGTGGCGCCGGTCGGGCTCAGCGCGGCCCAGTCCGCCACGTAGCGGTTGGCGATGTCATCGATTCGTCCCACGCTGCGACCCTACGTGACCCCACGGCCTGGTTGTCGACCCTGTTTGCGATGCGCCGGGCAGCGGCCCGACCGCGGCGGCGCCGGTCCGGACCGCCGGTGCTGTGGCGGTCGACACGGCGTCCGAAAAGCGCGGGATTTCGTCGTACCCCTGCGGCAGAGTGTCAGGGGTGACGGCGGACTTCACTCCTGACCGGGCGGCGCTGCGGAGCTGGCTGCCCGGGTTCATCGCCCTGGCCGCGATCTGGGGTTCCAGCTTCCTGTTCATCAAGGTCGGCATCCGGGAGCTGCACCCACTGCACCTCACCCTCTACCGGGTCGCCGCCGGCGCGGTGACGCTGCTCGTCGTGCTCGCCGTGCTGCGCGACCGGCTGCCCCGCGAGCCGCGGATCTGGGCCCACCTCTTCGTGATCGGGGCGCTCGGCGTGGCGGTCCCGTTCACCCTCTTCGGCTACGGCGAGCAGCGCGTCGAGTCCATGCTGGCGGGCATCTGGAACGCCACCACCCCGCTGATCGTGCTGCCGATGGCGGTGCTGGTCTTCCGCACCGAACGGCTGACGGCCCGCCGTGCCGTCGGGCTCGGGCTGGGCTTCGCCGGGGTGCTCGTGGTGCTCGGGGTGTGGGAGGGCGTCGGCGGCTCCCACTTCGCCGGCCAGCTGATGTGCTTCGGCGCGGCGGCCTGCTACGGCGTGGGGATCCCGTACCAGAAGAAGTTCGTGGCGGGCAGCGCCCACTCGGGGCTGTCGCTCTCCGCCGCGCAGCTGCTGATGGCGGTGGCGCAGCTCGCGATCGTCGCGCCGCTGGTGGCCGGCGCCCCGCCGGTGCCCACCGCCCTGTCCGGCGAGGTCGTCGCCAGCGTCCTCGCGCTCGGCGCGCTCGGCACCGGGCTGGCCTTCGTCATCAACCTGCGCAACATCCGGGTGGCCGGGGCGAGCACCGCCTCCACGGTCACCTACCTGATCCCGGTCTTCGCGGTGCTGATCGGAGCGCTCGTGCTCGACGAGCGCCTGACCTGGCACCAGCCGGTCGGCGCGCTGGTGGTGCTCCTCGGCGTCGCCGTCACCCAGGGCCTGATCGGCCGCCGACCGACGCCGACACCGGTGGGCACGCCGGCGGTGCCCGCCGCCGAGCCCGTGCTGCCCGGCCGGGCACCCTACTGACGCGGCTCCTGGCGCTTCGCGGCCCACACCACGAGCTGATCCGCCGGCCAGGTGTCGACGACCCGGTCGGCGGGGACGCCGCAGCGGGCGGCGCGTTCGCAGCCGAAGCGCTGCCAGTCGAGCTGCCCGGGGGCGTGCGCATCGGTGTTGATCGCGAAGAGGCAGCCGGCCTCCAACGCCCGCCGGATCAGTCGCTTCGGAGGATCCTGCCGCTCCGGCCGCGAATTGATCTCCACGGCGACGCCGCGTTCGGCGCAGGCCGCGAAGACCGCGTCCGCGTCGAAGTCGCTCTCGCCCCGGGTACGCGGGCGGTGCGCCCGGTCACCCGGGCCGGTCACGCCGGCCGGCCGGGACGACACCATCCGACCCGTGCAGTGACCGAGGATGTCCAGATGCGGGTTCGCGATGGCGGCCAGCATCCTGCGCGTCATCTTGCCGCGCTCGTCGTTGAGGCCGCTGTGCACCGAACCGACCACCACGTCGAGCCGGGCCAGCAGGTCCTCGTCCTGGTCCAGCGAACCGTCGGCGAGGATGTCCACCTCGATGCCGGTGAGGATCCGGAACCCCTCGGGCAGGGCCTCGTTGAGCTTCGCCACGTGGTCGAGCTGGCGGCGCAGCCGGTCGGCGGTGAGGCCGCGCGCCACCTTCAGCCGGGGCGAGTGGTCGGTCAACACCAGGTACTCGTGCCCCAGCTCGGCCGCGGCGAGCGCCATCTCCTCGATCGGTGAGCCGCCGTCGGACCAGTCGGAGTGGGTGTGGCAGTCACCGCGCAGGGCGGTACGCAGGGCGGTCGCCTCCGCGTCCAGGTCGGTCCCCTCGGTCGCGACCAGCCGGCGCAGGTAGACCGGCTCCTCACCGGCCAGCGACTCGACGACGCAGCGGGCGGTGACGTCGCCGACCCCGGACAGCTCGGTGAGCTTGCCGCTGCGCGCCCGCTCCGTCACCTCCTTCGCCGGCAGGGCGGCCAGGGCGTTCGCGGCGGACCGGAACGCGCGTACCCGGTAGGTGGCCTCGTTGGCGCGTTCCAGCAGGAACGCGATCCGGCGCAGGTCGGCGATGGGATCCCGGGCGGCCATGTCCTGCAACCTACGCGCCCACGCGGCCATTCGGGGGGACGAACCGGCGGCGCGGGGACCCGCCCGTCAGCCGGTCCGTGGCGCCTTCGGGCAGCCGTGCCGGCGGTGCCAGGCGGTCACCTCGGTCGCCGGGCTGCGGTCGATGCCGCGCCGCCACGCGTCCAGGTAGGGCGCCGGCCAGACCACACCGCGCCGGATCCACCAGCCGTCCTGCCCGGCGCACGGCGGCGAGATGCCGAAGTGCAGGTGGCAGACGTTGTTCGCGTTGCCGGTGCGGCCCACCGTGCCGAGTTGCTGACCGGCCCGCACCCGGACCCGGGGATCGATCCCGGCGGCGACCTCCGTCAGGTGCGAGCCGTAGTAGCGGACGCCGTCGTCGCCGAGCACCGAGACCGACAGCCCGCCGTTCCACGGGCCGAGCGGGCCGCGCCGGTCGAACCGGTCCACCCGGCTGACCTCCAGGACCGTCCCGTCGGTGACCGCCACGACCGGCTCCCCGCAGTCGGCGAAGATGTCCGTGCCGGGGTACGCCGAGTGGGTCGGGTGGTAGGCGACCTTGCGGGCGCGTACCGGGAAGACGTGCGTGAGCCCGGCGCGGGTCGGCGCCGCCGACGGGCCCCCGTAGGTCGCGGCGCCCGGCGCGGAACCGGGTGCCGACGCCGCCGGCTGGTCCGCCGTGGCCGGCGCGGTGGGCGTGCCGACGTCCGCCCCGGGCCGGGTCGTCGCGCAACCGGCGGCCAGCACCGACACGAGCAGCAGCAGGACCGGGTACACCGGGCGGTGCCCGGTCGACGGCGGGGGCATCGCGCCATCCTGACAGACCAGTACGGTGAGGACGAGAGGCGTGCGTGGCGGGAGGAGTGACCGTGACGAGCGATCCGTACGGCGGGTTCCGCCCACGTAGCCCGTCGGGGCTCTTCCCGTCCGGGCCGCCGGCACGGCCGACCTACCGGGAGCCGCACCCGGTCTCCGGGGGCGGTGTCGCCGCCGGTGGCGCCGGCGCGGCGGCGTGGCTGCTGCTGTTCGGGCTGCTCGGCACGAGCGTGCGGACGTACGCGTGGTGGACGCTCGTGGCCGGCGGCCTCGCCTGGCTGGTCGCCCTCCTGCTGGTGCGCCACGGCGACCGGGGCGTGGGCACCGGGATCGCCATCGTCACCGGTGGCGGGTGGAGCATCGCGGCGGCGATCGTGGTGGTCCGGTGGGCGACGAGCGGCGACTGGCCACTCTGGTGAGGTCGCGGTCCGTCGTGGCGCGGCTGCGCAGCGAAGCCCGTCTTGACGTGACCGTGTAGGCTGCCGCACCCTCGGCGGTATGGCCTGGACCACTCCGCGGCTCGACCCCGAACGCAGCCGCCGCCGCCTGCAACTCCTCGCCGAGTTGGCGGGTGCCCGGGCGGTACGCCAGCGGGAGCGGCCGCAGCGTCTCCGCAGCGAACGGCTGAAGCAGCTCATCGCCACCCGCCGCCGCCTCGTCGGGTGACCCCGACTTTCCCCAGGATTGGCCGGCCCTTCGGGGCGTTGACCGGTCGCCTGCCGACCCGACCGGCTAACGTGCACGCGTAACGGGTCGGCTGTAGGGGCGCCGAGGCAGTTTGGGGGGACCGTGTCGTATTTCGCTGCGGCGGTGGTGCGCGACGAGAGCGGCTGGACCGCCGCCGAGGTGAACCTGCGCGGGGTCACCGACATCGACGAGGTCGCCGAACGGTTGCGCGACGTCGACGGGGACGCCGACCTGTCGCTGCTCTTCGTCGAGGCCGAGGACGCGTACCTGGTGATCCTCCGCCTCGACGAGGGTGAGGACCTGCGGGTCTTCGGCTCCGACTCGGCGTACGCGGAGGAGTCCCGCCTGGGCGCGCTGCTGGTCGGTGACCTGAAGGCGTCGGTCACCGGCCTGGACGAGACCGAGGAGTCCCGCCCGGCCGGCGGTGACGAGGAGAGCGAGCAGCCGGCCGTCGACCCCGAGGCGGACCCGGTCGGCGACGCGGACCTCCTCGCCGACCTGGGCATCCCGGCGGCGAAGCTGCTGGCGCTCTGCACCCACGAGGGCATGCTGCCGGCCGACGTCACCGCCGAGATCTGCACGGTGCTGGGCTGCGCCGACGAGGTCGAGGAGTTGCGTGAGGTCTGAGCCGGGCGGGTCCGGTCCGGCGGCCGGAGGCGCACCGCTCCCGCACGGCGGCGAGCCGGCCGACGCCACCGACCCCGCCCTGGAGACGGTGCGACCGGGGCAGCCCACGCCCGGCCGGGCCGGGCGGGTCGGCCCGGGGGCGGACGAGGGGCTGGCCGAACCGGACGGCGCCGGTCGCCGGCAGCGGTACGAGCTGTGGATGCGCCGGGCGTTGGAGATCGCGGTGACCGGGGCGGACACGGCGGCCACCGCCGACGACGTTCCGGTCGGGGCCGTGCTGTACGGCCCGGACGGCGTGGAGTTGGCGACCGGCCGCAACGAGCGGGAGCTGACCGGTGACCCGACGGCGCACGCCGAGGTGCTGGCGCTGCGCCGGGCGGCCGAGCGGCTGGGGCGCTGGCGGCTCGACGGCTGCACCCTGGTGGTCACGCTGGAGCCGTGCACGATGTGCGCCGGCGCGCTGGTGCTGGCCCGGGTCTCGACCGTCGTCTTCGGAGCCTGGGAACCGAAGACCGGCGCGGCCGGCTCGCTCTGGGACGTGCTGCGGGACCGCCGGCTCAACCACCGCCCGGAGGTCTACGGCGGCGTCCTCGAGACCGAGACCGCCGCCGTCCTGCGCGCCTTCTTCCGCTGAGGGAGTAAGGAAGGGCCCCCTATTAACGCCTGCGGTAGTAAAAGGGTCCCTTCCTAACGCTCCGGGCGGAGCAGGGTCGCCGCCACCGCACGCGCGGCGTCGGTCCAGGGCGCCGGCCGCATGGTGGCCGGGTCCAGCCGGACGATCGCCCGCCGGCCGTCGGCGTACACCGTGGTGCCGTCGACCGACCGGAACTGGAACGCGTACTCGGCGCTGCTGGTGCCGAAGCGGTCGAGCCAGAAGTGCACCGCGACCGGGCCGGTGCCGGTGATCGGCGCCCGGAACGTGATCGCGAACTCGCGTACCGCGTGGAACACGTCCGGTGCGCTGTTCCCGCCCTGGAAGGCGACGCCCCGGTCGGCCCAGTACGGGGTCAGCGCCCGCTCCAGCAGTACCGCGTACCGGGCGTTGTGCAGGATCCCGAGGGCGTCGAGGTCGTCGAAGTGCACGGTGACGTGCTCGACGTGACCGAAGTCGACGGCGGGCGGGTCGGCGAGGGCGTGGCTCATGTGAGGCCTTCCGGTAGCAGGGTCGGGTCCGGGCACAGCGCCCGGAGGCGGTCCAGCACGCCGTGGCGGGCGTGCCGGTAGGCGGTGTCCGGCTCGAGCAGCCGGGACTGCATCGCGGCGCTCATCCCGAGCGCGTCGATCTCGTACGCCAGTTGGGCGACGTCCAGGTCGGCGGGGAGTTCGCCGGCGTCGACCGCCTGCTGGACGAGTTGTTCGAGGAAGGCCGTCCACCGGGCGTACGCCTCGGCCAGGCGGTCCCGAACCGGGCCGGGGCGGGCGTTGTACTCGAACTGGGTGTTGGCGAAGAAGCAGCCGCCGGGGAGCACCCGCGCCGCATAGAAGTCGATCCTGGCCTCGTGCAGCGCCCGGAGCCGGCGTACCCCGCGCGGGGCGCGCAGTGCCGGCTCGACGATCCGCTCCCGCCACTGCTCCACCGCCCGGTCGATCGCGGCGAGCTGGAGCGCCTCCTTGGATCGCCAGTGCGCGAAGAGCCCGGACTTGCTCACGCCCAGCGCGTCGGCGAGCTGCGCCAGGCTGAGCCCGTGCAGGCCGGCCTCGGTGGCCAGCACCACGGCGGCGTCCAGCGCGGCCGTGCGCGTCCGTTCACCCCGCACGAGGCGTCCGTCGACGGTCATGAGAGCAGCGTACTCAAAAAGCACGACCGGTCGTATTGTTTATGTCGGTGATCGCGCTCACCCTCGACGCACGCCGCCCCGCCACCCGGACGGGCGGCGGGGCGGCGGGACGGGTCTGCTCAGGCGATGATCGTGTCGAGGGCGATCTCCACCATCTGGCTGAACGTCTGCTCCCGCTCCTGCGACGTGGTCTTCTCGCCGGTGCGGATGTGGTCGCTCACCGTCAGGATCGTCAGCGCGCGGGCCCGGAACCGGGCCGCGATCGTGTAGAGCGCCGCCGACTCCATCTCCACCGCCAGGACGCCGTAGTCGGCGAGGGTGTCGTAGAGGTCCGGCCGGTCGGTGTAGAAGGCGTCCGCCGCCAGGATCGGCCCGACCCGCATGGTGATGCCGCGCCGCTCGGCGACCTCCACCGAGGTACGCAGCAGCCCGAAGTCGGCGACCGGCGCGTAGTCGATCAGCCCGTCGAAGCGCATCCGGTTCATGTTCGAGTCGGTGGACGACCCGATCGCGGCCACCACGTCACGCAGCTGGAGGTCCTCGGTGAGGGCGCCGCACGAGCCGACCCGGATGAGCGACTTCACGCCGTACTCGTTGACCAACTCGTGCGCGTAGATCGAGGCGGACGGCATGCCCATGCCGGAACCCTGCACGGAGACGTCGACGCCGTTCCAGCGGCCGGTGAAGCCGAGCATCCCGCGGACCGTCGAGTAGCACTGGGCACCCTCGAGGTAGGTCTCCGCGATCCACTTGGCCCGCAGCGGGTCGCCCGGCATCAGGACCCGCTCGGCGATCTCTCCCGGCTTAGCGCCGATGTGCGTACTCATGGCAAGGATCCTGCCAGGCCGCTCAGCGGCATACCGGTTCGGCGTCCGATCCCGCGGTCCTGTACCCTACTCGGCGGTGGTGTGTCCGAGTGGCCTAAGGAGCACGCCTCGAAAGCGTGTGAGGGTGCAAGCCCTCCGCGGGTTCAAATCCCGCCGCCACCGCTCGTGAACAGCGAGAACGCCCGGCAGGTCCGCGAGGATCGGCCGGGCGTTCCGCTTCCGGTCCCGGCTCCCGGTCACCAGCCGCCGGCCACCGCGAACGCGATGAAGATGAGCAGGGCCAGGGGCAGGGCCACGGCCAGTGCGAGCATCCGTTGCCGGCTTCCGCTCCCGATCAGCGCGACGACCAGAAGGCCGAGCGCGACGTCGATGACGACGTTCCACAGGAGGCCGGGAGGGTAGTTGGGATCGTTCGCATTGCGGGCGTACCTGGTCGCCTCCTCGAAGAACACGGCGGCCGGCAGTGCCGTCCCGACGATCTGTCGCCAGCCCGTTCCACGCGCCCAGGTGCCGCCGATGCCGAAGACCACGCCGGCCAGGACACCGAAGACCATCCAGAGCAGCGACGACGGTGCCCACACCACGGCCAACTCGTCTCCTTGGACGAGCGTTGCCGCCAGGTAGTAGCTGGGCACCGCCACGACGAGCAGGACGGCGGCGCCCAGGGCCGCGCGCAACCAGCCCGACCGGACCCAGCAGCCGAAGGCGAAGGCGGCGACTGCCCACGTGGCGGTGGAGTTGCCGAGTTCGGCGAGGGGGTACGGCACGAACTTGATCCACAAGAAGTCGAGGAAGCCGAGCAGGAAGCCTCCCGCGACGGCGGTGAGTGCCAACGTTCGATGGTCGGGGCGCACGGCGAGCAGCATACTCAGTATGCTTTCGCCGGTGGTCGGTCGGTCAGAGCTTCCGACCGCGCACGTCGCGGGCGACGATGCCGTCCAGTGGGGTTCCCGGCGCCAGCTTGCGCGGTTCGAACCAGAAGATCACCACCTGCGGATCCTCACTCCACCGCGCCTGCCGGGCCGTGATCTGCCGGCCGTCGACGGTGCCGACGATCCGCTGCGCGGGTCCGACGAAGTACCCGAAGGTGGGCACCTGCGGCTTCGTCGGTACGGGTCCGGCCTGGTCGTAGCCGATCGCGTGGAATCCGGGCCGGCGGTCACTGCCCTCCACGTCGTTGGCCAGGAAGTCCGAGGTCAGCGTCCCGTCGGCGGTGCGGCGGCCGGCGACCAACCCGATCGTCACCCGAGGCTGTCGGGGCAGGTCGACCCGGACGAAGTAGAAGACCCGCTCCTCGCCGCCGTACCGGATCCCGCTGTCCACCACGTCGCCGACCGGTCGCGGTTCCTGGGTGCCTTCGGTCGGGCCGGGGGCCGCCGTCGGGTGGGCGGGTGCGGTGGCGACCGGAGCGGGCTGGGGCTCCGGCTGCGGCGGGCGGTCTCCCAGCACGCCGACCGCTACGCCGAGGACGACCGCCACCGACAGCGCCGCCCCGCCGGCGCCGGCGAGCTGGCGCCGCCGACGGATCCGGCGGCCCTCACGCATGATGGTGCCCAGGTCGAGGGCGCCCCGGGGGGCGCGTTCCGTCGCCCGCATGGCCTGGCGGAGCTGCTCCACCTCGTTCATCGGCACGCCTCCTGCGCATCGCGTACGCGGCCGGTGGTGCGCAGCTTCTGCAGGGCTCGTGAACTGGTGCTCTTGACCGTGCCGACCGACACGTTCAGCTCGCGGGCCACCTGGGCCTCCGGAAGGTCGAAGTAGTACCGCAGGACGACGATGGCGCGCTCGCGGGGGCTGAGCGAGCCGAGGATCGCGAGCAGCCAGCGTCGGGTGGCGACCTCGTCGGCGATGTCGTCCCGACGTTGCTCCGGGAGCTCCTCGGTGGGGTACTCGCGGATCGGGCGTCGCCAGCCGTCGATGAGGTGGTTGACCAGCACCGAGCGGGCGTACCCGTACGCGTCGTCGTCCTGGATCCGGGACCACGACGCGTACGTCCGGACCAGGGCGGTCTGCGCCGCGTCCTCGGCCTGGTGGTGGTTGCCGGTCATCAGGTAGGCGGCATGCACCAGCCGCCCGGACGCCGCCCGGGCGAACTCGACGAACTCCGCGTCACCCCGAGCCATGCCGGCCCTTCCCACACCTCACGCCGGACAGGACGAGCGGCACGGCGGAAAGGTTGAGCCCCTGCGACACCAACTTTGCGACCGAACCACCCGTCCTTCCCGCTGCGCAGCGCCGACGGGCGCTGACCAGCGAGGAGAACCACATGGCAGGCAAGAATACGAGACTGATTCGCGTCAGCGCGGTGTCGGGGCTGGTGCTGGTCGCACTGGTCACGGGGTGCTCGGCGCCGACGGCTGGTCGGTCAGCGGTCCCGGCCGCCGGTGCCGCCACCTCGGCACCCGAGGTGTCGGTGCCGGCGCCCAGGCCGGCCCGGAAGGCGACCCCGGTCAGTTATCCCGCCAGCGGCGGCAACCGGTGGCGAATCGCCGTCGCCGAGCCGTCACGGCCGCAGGGCACCGGACGGTTGTGGCGCTACCGGGTGGCGGTCGAGCGCGACATCCAGGGCCTTCCCGTGGCCGAATTCGCGGCCGAGGTGACCAGAACCTTGAACGACCCCCAGGGCTGGAGCGCCGGCGGGACGCTGCGACTGCGCCGGGTCGGCGCGGACCAACCCGCCGACTTCACCGTCTACCTGGCCACCCCCGGCACCCGTGACGCGCTGTGCCAGGACCAGGCGGACGGCTACACCTCGTGCCGCAACGGCCACCGTGTGGTGCTCAACGTGGCTCGCTGGGTGAAGGGAGTGCCGCGCTACGGGGCCAGCCTTGCCGCCTACCGCCGGTACATGATCAACCACGAGGTGGGGCACCGCCTCGGCCACGGTCACGAGCTGTGCCCCGGGCGGGGCCGCCCGGCACCCGTCATGCAGCAGCAGACGCTCGGCCTGCACGGCTGCACGGCCAACGCGATGCCGTACCTCGACGGTGAGCGCTACACCGGTCCTCCGGGGGCGTACGACGATCCCATTCCGCCCGCCGAGCGCGGCCGGCCCGCCTGAACCAGCAGCCCGCCGGTTGACGGAGCGCCCGGGGGACCCGGGCGCTTCGTCCGCGGCCGGGTCAGCAGGGGCCGTGGCCCTCGTCGAAGGCGCGCTGGGCCCAGTCGGCGTACCCGGCGATGACCTTGCGGACCGCCTGCCCGTCGTGCAGGAAGAGGTACGCCCGGTCGCCGTCCCGGACGAGCAGGCCGTCGAACCGGTGCGTCCCCTGTGGAGCGTCGAGGTGTCGCGCCTCCGGGTAGCGTTGCCGGACCTCGGCGAGCGGCGTGCCGGCGGCGACCCCTTCGGGCGTGCGTACCGGGTCGCCGACCCAGAGCAGGACCAGCCGGTCCTCCACGAAGATCGGGCTGACCGTCTCGTGCCCGGCCAGCATCGGGCCGCAGGCGTCGACGTCCGTCCGGAGTATGCCCCGCCGGGTGAGTTCGTCCTCGGTGTCGCCGAAGTCCACATCGGCCAGTCCGTCGAGGTCGACCACGGTGACCGCGCCGGCCGGCTCGCCCACGGCGATCCGGTCCGGTATGGCAGGACCGCTGCCCGCGATCGAGGCAGCGGTCATCAGCGCGGCGATGAGGCCGAATTGTCGCAATTTCATGGAATCCCCCAGTCCCCAACGGAACGGGGCCCATCTGGTTGCTGGCCGATGCCGGATTGCCGCTCTTCCCACTCCTCGGCCAGCTCGTCCCAGTAGTCGACGGTCAGCCCGCGTCGCCCGTGCGCCAGCCAGCCGGCCGTGTCCCGCTCGACGTGCAACCCCAACTCGGCGAACGAGTCGATCCAGGTGCCGGGCTCCACGCCCAGCTCGACGAGGGCGGCGTTGATCGGCCACTCGCCGCGCGGCCCGTCGAACACCGCGTCGAAGCGCGGCCCCCAGGATCGCGCGCCGCCGAGCCACACCACCGCCGCCTGGTGCCCGAGGCCGCCGGCGAACACCGCCTCGACGTACGCGATCGGCCCCCGCCGGGACCAGCGGGCCAGCACCCCGGTCAGCGCGGGGGAGAGCACCAGCGTGAACGGCTGCTCCGGATCGGGCTCGCCGGCCGTGTAGTCCGGCGGTGCCCCGGTCAGCTCCTCCACCAGCTGCGGGGTCACCGGCAGCAGCGCGAAGTCCTGGCGCAACCCGCCGAGGACCGCGTGTTCCAGCTCGCGGGTCTCCTCACGGAGCAGCTCGACGTCCGCGACGACCGCGCTGAGCTGGTATCCCACCCGGCCAGTATCACCGGGGCGTGGCCCGGTCCGCTGACCCGGCGGGTGCGGGCCGCCCGCCCCGGGGAACGGGACAGTCGAGGCGAGTGTGGCCACGGCAACGACGAAGGGCCGGTCCCCGAGGGGCCGGCCCTACCGTTGTGCTGCTCTGCTCTGGCGAGCGGAGGATACGAGATTCGAACTCGTGAGGGTGTTAACCCAACACGCTTTCCAAGCGTGCGCCCTAGGCCTCTAGGCGAATCCTCCGCGGAACAGGATACAGGGCCCGTCGGGATCGCCCACCCCACCACCCCCGGAGGATCGACCACGGGTCGGGTACGCTTGGCGTACCCCCCGTGCGGCGTGCATCTCGTGAACCTCCCCAGGGCCGGAAGGCAGCAAGGATAAGCGGGCTCTGACGGGTGCACGGGGGGCCTTTCGTCGGTAGGCCGTGATCCACTCGACATGCGGCACGTCGGGGTGTCCCGGCCTGCGGGCACCGCCGGATGCCGCAACCCGAGTCGATCATGTGAAGCCCTGAGGTCGGGCCGGGGTGGTGGGTGGTCACCCACGCCGGACGGGCGCAGAATGGCCCGGTCGAGAGGAGGCGGGACGCCGTGGCGCTGGCGCTCTACCGCAAGTACCGGCCGCGTACCTTCGCCGAGGTCATCGGGCAGGAGCACGTCACCGAGCCGCTGTCGCAGGCGTTGCGTAGCGGCCGGCTCAACCACGCGTACCTCTTCTCCGGCCCGCGCGGCTGCGGCAAGACCTCCAGCGCCCGCATCCTGGCCCGCTCGCTCAACTGTGCGCACGGCCCCACCCCCGAGCCGTGCGGCGCCTGCGACTCGTGCCGGGCGCTCGCCACCGACGGCGCCGGCTCGATCGACGTCATCGAGATCGACGCGGCCAGCCACGGCGGCGTCGACGACGCGCGCGAACTGCGCGAGAAGGCGTTCTTCGCGCCGGCCCAGAGCCGCTTCAAGATCTACGTCATCGACGAGGCGCACATGGTCTCGTCGGCCGGCTTCAACGCCCTGCTCAAGCTGGTCGAGGAACCGCCGGAGTACGTCAAGTTCATCTTCGCCACCACCGAGCCGGAGAAGGTCCTCGGCACGATCAAGTCGCGGACCCACCACTACCCCTTCCGGCTGATCCCGCCGAAGATCCTCCGGCCGTACCTGGAACAGCTCTGCCAGGCGGAGGGCGTCCAGGTGGAACCGGCGGTCTTCCCGCTGGTGGTGCGGGCCGGCGGTGGTAGCGCCCGGGACAGCCTCTCCGTGCTCGACCAGCTCATCGCCGGCGCCGGTCCCGAGGGCGTCACCTACGCCCGGGCCGCCGCGCTGCTCGGCGTCACTGACTCCGCGCTGATCGACGAGATGTGCGATGCGCTCGCCGCCGGGGACGGGGCGGCCGCCTACGCCACCGTCGACCGGGTCGCCGAGGCCGGCCACGACCCGCGGCGGTTCGCGTCCGACCTGCTGGAGCGGCTGCGTGACCTGATCGTCCTCCAGCAGGTCCCGGACGCCGTGGCCAAGGGGCTCATCGACGGCCCGGACGACCAGGTCGAGCGGATGACCGCCCAGGCCCAGCGGCTCGGGCCCGGCACCCTGTCCCGGTGCGCCGACATCGTGCACAACGGCCTGGTGGACATGCGCGGCACCACCGCTCCGCGCCTGCTGCTGGAGCTGATCTGCGCCCGCATGCTGCTGCCCGGCGCCGACGACACGACCGGCGGCCTTCTCCAGCGCCTGGAACGCATGGAGCGCCGGCTCACGCTCGCCGGCACCGACGCGCCGCCGGCCGCCGCCGGCTCCGCGCCCGCCGCCGACCCCCAGGGGGTACGCGCGGCGTCTCCCGCCCCGCCCGCGGCTGCCGCCGCGGTCACGACCGACCCCGCCGGCCCGCCGGCGGCTCCCGGCGCCCCGTCCGGGGTGGCCGCCGCCCGCGCCGCCGCCGCGAGTGCCGGTGCCCGTGCCGGGGCGACCGCCCAGCCGGGTGCCGCCGCCGGCGCCCGTGCCGGGGCGACCGCCCACCCGGGTGCGGCCGCCGGCGCCGGTGCCCCTGCCGGGGTGACCGCCCAGCCCGGGGCCGGCGCCGCTGCGGGCGTCGACGGGCCGTCTCCGGTCCACGACGCCCCGACCCACGCCGGTCCGGATGCCGGGGCCGGGCAGGCCGGCAGCGCCGGGTCCAGTGCGGTGGCGGACGTCGCTGCCGACGCCCGGGGTCCTGCCGCGGCGGCTGACTCCGCGGGCGCGGCTCGCCGGGTCCCGCCGTCCGCCGTGATGCCCGACCCGGTGACCCCCGCCCCGCCCCGCCCCGGCGCGGCCGCCCCGGGTGCCCTGGACGCGGTCGCGGTACGTCGGGTCTGGCCTGAGGTCGTCGGCAAGGTCAACCGCACCAACAAGCGGATCGCGGCCCTGATGCGGGACGCGGTCGTCCGCGACCTCGACGGTGACACGCTGGTGCTGACGGTGAAGTCGTCGGTGCTGGCGCGGATGATGTCCGACCACGCCGCGGTGCTCGCCGACGCGCTCTACGAGGAGTTGGGCGGGCGCTGGCAGATCCGCTGCGAGGTTGCCGGTGAGCGGGGCGGGGCGCCGCTCGGCGGCCCCTCCCGTCCGGCCGCCCCGGCCCGGCCGGCCGCCGCCACCCCGGCTGCTCCGAGCTCGGCACCGCTGCCCGCCCCGACCCGCCCGGACAGTGACCGGCCGGCCGGCGGAAGCGGGCCCGGAATCGCCGACGGCGAGGACGAGGACTGGCCCGAACCCGCCCGACCCGGTGGCGCCTCTCCCGCGCCGGTCGCCGCGCCCGCCGAGGCCGTGGAGGACTGGCCGCAGGCGGCGCGCCCGGGTGGCGCGGTGGCCCCGGCTGACCCTGACCCGCCCGTACCGTCGGACGCCGGCGCCGCCCCGGAGGACGCGGGCGGGCCGACCGTTCCGGCTACGCCGGCCGCCGTACCCAGGCCGGCCGGGCCGGCGGTGTCGCAGGCCGGCGCCGCGTCGGTGAGCAGCGCGATCGCCGCCGCCCGCGCGGCGGCGGCCGGGGCCGGCAAGGGGCAGCGTCCCACCCCGGCGGCCCGGCAGACGGCCGATCCGGACTGGGCCGGCGAGCCGCCGTACGACCCGGACTACGACGGTCCGGTGCGCGGTGGCGACACCCCGCCGGCCGCCCCGGTGTACGAGGGGTTCGACCCGGGCGACGAGCCGCTGGACGAGGTGATCGACGAGCGGACGGCCCGGCAGTCCAGCGAGGAGCAGGCGGTACGGCTGCTCCGCGAGGCGTTCGGCGCCGAGAAGATCAACGAGGTCGACGCCCGGTAGTCGGGTCGACGTCCGGTGGACGGGTGATCGACTCCGTGCCGGCGGCATCGCGGTGTCCTGTCGCCCGGAGACCCCGAAGCCGGCGGCGTCGAGTGGATCTCGGCCGGGCGGGAAGCGCCGCGCGGTAGGGGTCAGTCCCAGCGACTAGGCTGGGCGGCGGCCGAGCAGACGAGTGCGAGAAGGAGCCATCCGTGCGCCCAGGTGGACAGCCGAACATGCAGCAGATGCTGAAGCAGGCGCAGAAGATGCAGCAGCAGATCGCCAAGGCGCAGGCCGAGCTCGCCGAGGCGGAGCTGACCGGCACCGCGGGCGGCGGCCTGGTCACCGCGACCGTCGCCGGCACCGGGGAGCTCAAGTCCATCAAGATCGACCCGAAGGCGGTCGACCCGGAGGACGTGGAGACCCTGGAGGACCTGGTGGTCGCGGCTGTGCACAACGCGGCGGAGGCGGCCCGGGAGCTGACCGAGAAGAAGATGGGCCCGGTCGCGGGCGGGATGGGCGGCCTCGGCCTGCCCGGTTTCTGAGCCGCCGATGTACGAGGGCGCCATCCAGGACCTGATCGACGAGCTGGGCCGGCTGCCGGGTGTCGGCCCGAAGAGCGCCCAGCGCATCGCCTTCCACGTCCTGTCCGCGGACCCGGCCGACGTGAACCGGCTGGCCGGCGCGCTGCGCAAGGTCAAGGAGCTGGTGCGGTTCTGCACCAGTTGCTACAACGTCGCCGAGTCCGAGCAGTGCCGGATCTGCCGCGACCCGCGCCGCACCGACGAGGTGCTCTGCGTGGTCGAGGAGCCGAAGGACGTGGTGGCCATCGAGCGGACCGGTGAGTTCCGCGGCCGCTACCACGTGCTCGGTGGTGCCATCAATCCGCTGGAGGGCATCGGCCCCGACAACCTGCGCATTCGGGAGTTGATGACCCGGCTGGGCAGCGGCGCGGTGAAGGAGCTGATCCTCGCCACCGATCCGAACACGGAGGGCGAGGCGACCGCCACGTACCTGGCGCTGATGGTCAAGCCGATGGGCATCGCCGTGACCCGGCTGGCCAGCGGTCTCCCGGTCGGCGGCGACCTGGAGTACGCCGACGAGATCACGCTGGGCCGTGCCTTCGAGGGGCGCCGGGCGGTCTGAGGCGTCGCTGAGCAGGCTCGGCGGGTCTGACACCGAGGGGGCAGAAAGGTCAAGTCGACGTAACAGTTTGGCATCGTGGACGCGGATCGTTCGGTGATGCCGGCTGTTTACCTTCGATTCTTCGGCCAGATCGCAGGCAAGACACGATCCGATACCAACCGTCCACCCGGCAGTTTCGGCACCGTCGACCTGGGAGCTATGGTCACCGCCATCGGTGGCCCCTGTCACCGCGTTGTCCGTACCCCCAAGGACGAGGTGAAGCACCATGCGTGCATCCAGGCCGAAGGCCGCTATCGCGGCTGTCGCGGTCGCGGCCCTCGCGGTAGCCGGCTGCGCCGAGAGCAACCGCGATGATTCTTCCGGCGGTAGCAAGAAGGACACCCTCGTCTTCGGCGTAGCCGGAGACCCGAAGGTGCTCGACCCGAGCTTCGCCAGCGACGGTGAGTCGCTCCGTGTGGCACGTCAGGTCTTCGAGACGCTGGTCCGTCCGGAGGAGGGTGGCACCAAGGTCACCCCCGGTCTGGCCGAGTCCTGGACTCCGGACGCCGCCGGCACCACGTGGACCTTCAAGCTCCGCTCGGGCGTGAAGTTCCACGACGGCACCGACTTCAACGCCGAGGCCGTCTGCAAGAACTTCGACCGCTGGTACAACGCCAAGGGCCTCATGCAGAGCCCGGACGTGACCGCGTACTGGCAGGACGTCATGGGCGGCTTCGCCAAGAACGAGGACGAGACGCTCCCGCCGAGCCTCTTCAAGTCCTGCACCGCCAAGGACGCCACCACCGTCGACCTGAGCTTCACCCGGGTCTCCAGCAAGATCCCGGCCGCGCTGATGCTGCCGTCGTTCTCCATCCACAGCCCGAAGGCGCTGGAGCAGTACGACGCCAGCAACGTCGGTGGCACCGCCGAGGACATCAAGTACCCGGCGTACGCGACGGAGCACCCGACCGGCACCGGCCCGTTCAAGTTCAAGGCCTGGGACGTCGCCAACAAGACGCTCACCATCGAGCGCAACGACGACTACTGGGGCAACAAGGCCAAGCTGAAGACCATCATCTTCAAGACGATCTCGGACGAGAACGCGCGCAAGCAGGCGCTCCGCTCGGGTGACATCCAGGGCTACGACCTGGTCGGCCCGGCGGACGTCGAGCCGCTGAAGAGCGAGGGCTTCAACGTCCTGACCCGTCCGGCGTTCAACATCCTCTACCTGGCGATCAACCAGAACGGGAACCCGAAGCTGAAGGACCTCAAGGTCCGGCAGGCGATCGCGCACGCGCTCAACCGCCAGGCCCTGGTCGACTCGAAGCTGCCCCCGGGCGCCAAGGTCGCGGTGAACTTCATGCCGGACACCGTCGAGGGCTGGAACGGCGACGTCACCAAGTACGAGTACGACGTCAACAAGGCCAAGCAGCTGCTGGCCGAGGCCGGCGCGTCGAACCTGACCCTGCGGTTCCACTACCCGACCGAGGTCACCCGGCCGTACATGCCGAACCCGAAGGACCTGTTCGAGCTGCTCTCGGCGGACCTCCAGGCGGTCGGCATCAAGGTCGAGCCGATCCCGCTGAAGTGGAGCCCGGACTACCTGAACGCCACCACCTCCGGTAACAAGCACGACCTGCACTTCCTCGGGTGGACCGGCGACTACGGCGACGGTTACAACTTCATCGGCACCTTCTTCGACCGGCAGAAGGACGAGTGGGGCTTCAACAACCCCGCCCTCTTCGACCAGTTCAAGGACGCCGACACCACCGCCGACCAGGCGGCCCGGACGGAGAAGTACAAGGCCCTGAACAAGGCCATCATGGACTTCCTGCCGGGTGTCCCGGTGTCGCACTCGCCGCCGGCGATCGTGTTCGGCAAGGACGTGACCGGCATCAAGGCCAGCCCGCTCACCGACGAGCGGTACGCCACCGCCGAGTTCAAGTCCTGATCTGACGCAAGGACCGCGGGCGGGCGCTGTTTCGACAGCGTCCGCCCGCGCCCCTCCCCACCCATTTCGAGGCCACCGTGTTCCGGTTCATCGTCAGACGCCTGCTGCAGCTGATACCGACGCTGTTCGGGCTCTCCCTCCTGCTGTTCATCTGGCTCCGCCGCCTGCCCGGCGGTCCCGAGACCGCCATCCTCGGCGAGCGCGGCACGCCCGAGATGCGCGCGGCGATCCGCCGCAGCATGGGTCTCGACGAGCCGATCCTGGTGCAGTACGGCCGCTTCGTCCGGCGGTTGATCCGGCTCGACCTGGGCACCTCGACCTCGACCAAGCGCTCGGTGGTCAGCGAGTTCCTGGAGCGTTTCCCCGGCACGGTCGAGCTGACCGTCACGGCGCTGGTGATCGCGATCGGGATCGGCATCCCGCTGGGTTACCTGGCCGCCCGCCGCCGGGGTCGGCTCCTCGACCACCTGTCCGTCGGCGGCTCGCTGATCGGGATCTGCATCCCCGTCTTCTTCCTCGCGTACGTGCTCAAGGCGATCTTCTCGGAGAACCTCGGCTGGTTCCCGTCCAGCGGACGCCAGGACCCGACCATCGACGCCACCCGGATCACGAACTTCTTCGTCCTCGACGGGATCCTGACCCGGGAGTGGGACGCCGCCGCCGACGCCATCTGGCACCTCGTGCTGCCGGGCCTCGCGCTGGCCAGCATCCCGCTCGCGGTCATCGTCCGGATCACCCGGGCCAGCGTGCTCGAAGTGATCAACGAGGACTTCGTGCGGACCGCCGAGGCCAAGGGCCTGACCGAGCGGACCGTCCGGGGCCGGCACGTGCTGCGTAACGCCATGCTCCCGGTGGTCACCTCGATCGGTCTGCAGACCGGTCTGCTGCTCTCCGGTGCGGTGCTGACCGAGACCGTCTTCGCGTTCACCGGCATCGGGGCCTTCATCGCCGAGGCGATCAACCAGCGTGACTACCCGGTGCTGTTGGGCTTCATCATGATCATTGCGGTGGTGTACGTGCTGGTGAACCTCCTGGTCGACCTCTCCTACAGCCTGATCGACCCGAGGGTGAGGGTCCGATGACGATCACCACCGGCAGGAAGAAGGAAAAGCTCGACCGGCTCGCCGAACTGGCCGCCCGGGACGACGAGCGCGGCGTCAGCCTCTGGCAGGAGGCGTTCCGGCGGGTGCGCCGCAACCCCGCGGCCATCATCGGCGCGGTGATCCTGACGATCTTCGTCCTGGTCGCGCTGATCGGTCCGTTCCTCGTCCCGTACAGCCCGACCGACACGATCGGCATCCGGGAGGGCCTGATCCGACCGGGTGTCATCCCCGGCCCGGACGGCGACCACTGGCTCGGTTACGACCACCAGGGCCGGGACGAGTTCAGCCGGCTGATCGTCGGCGCCCGGCAGACCCTGCTGGTGGGCGTGGTCTCCACGCTGATCGGTCTGGCCATCGGTGCGCTGATCGGCGGGGTCGCCGGCGCCGCCGCCGGGCTGGGCGGCCGGTGGGGGCGGGCCGTCGACAACGTCCTGATGCGCTTCATCGACATGCTGCTGGCCATGCCGAGCCTGCTGCTCGCGGTGAGCATCGCCGCCCTGCTCGGGGCCAGCCTGACCACCGTGATGATCGCGGTCGGCGTGGTCTCGGTGCCGGTCTTCGCCCGGCTGCTGCGGGGCTCGATGATCGCTCAGGCCAACAGCGACTACGTCCTCGCCGCCACCTCCCTCGGCGTCAAGAAGCCGAAGATCGCGCTGAGCCACGTGGTGCCGAACTCGCTCGCCCCGGTGATCGTGCAGGCCACCCTCACGCTGGCCACCGCGATCATCGAGGCCGCCGCGCTCTCGTTCCTCGGCCTCGGCAACCCGAACACGGCGGTGCCCGAGTGGGGCGTCATGCTCGCCGACGCGCAGCAGTACCTCGGCGTCCGGCCGGGGCTGGCCATCTACCCGGCGGTCGCCATCATCATCACCGCGCTCGGCTTCACCCTGCTCGGTGAGGCGATGCGCGAGGCCCTCGACCCGAAGCTGCGGAAGTAGGTCTGCCATGGCACTGCTCGAAGTGGACGACCTCTCCGTCACCTTCGCCCGGCGCGGTCAGCGCACCGTGCACGCCGTCGACGGGGTCTCGTTCTCCGTCGACGCCGGTGAGGTCGTCGGCCTGGTCGGCGAGTCCGGCTGCGGCAAGAGCGTCACCTCACTGGCGATCATGGGGCTGCTCCCCAAGCAGCCGGGTCTGCGGGTCGGCGGCAAGGCCGTCTTCGACGGCACCGACCTTCTCCAGCTCGACGACCGGTCCCGCCGCGACATCCGCGGTCGCGATGTCGCCATGATCTTCCAGGACCCGCTGTCGTCGCTGAACCCGGTCATCCCCATCGGATTGCAGGTCACCGAGGTGCTCACCCGGCACCGCGGGATGAAGGGCGCGGCGGCGGAGAAGGAGGCGGCCCAGCTGTTGGACCGGGTCGGCATCCCTGACCCGAAGCGTCGCCTGAAGGAGTACCCGCACCAGCTCTCCGGCGGCATGCGGCAGCGTGCCCTGATCGCCATGGCGGTGGCCTGCCGGCCCCGCCTGCTGATCGCGGACGAGCCGACCACCGCGCTGGACGTCACCATCCAGGCGCAGATCCTGGAGCTGCTCAAGGAGCTGGTCCGGGACTCGGGCACCGCGCTGGTGATGATCACGCACGACCTGGGTGTGGTCGCCGGCATGTGCGACACCATCAACGTGCTCTACGCGGGCCGGGTGGTGGAGACGGCACGACGGCGTCCGCTGTTCCGGGAGCCGCGGCACCCGTACACCGTGGGTCTGCTCGGTTCGGTGCCGCGCCTCGACGGCGGGCGCGGTGAGCGACTGACCCCGATCCCCGGCTCGGTGCGCGACGTGCTGTCGTGGCCGGACGGGTGTGCGTTCGCCCCGCGCTGCTCCCGGCGGATCGACGCCTGCCTGGGTGAACCGCCGGCGGTGGTGCTCACCCATGACGGCCGCAGCTACCGGTGCATCAACCCGGCGCCGCTGCCCGGGATGACGCCGGCCGAGGAGATCGTGGGCGCGGTGCCGTCGGACGCCGAGCCCGGCTCGGTGCCGGCGCAGGCCGTCCCGAACGACCCGCCGGCGGTGCCGGGCCTCGGTCCCGCCCCGCGCGAGGAGGAGACAGCGTGACGGACAACGACATCCTCGTCGAGGTACGCGACCTGAAGGTGCACTTCCCGATCAAGCGGGGGGTGATCTTCGACCGCACCGTCGGCCACGTCAAGGCCGTGGACGGTGTCGACCTGCGGATCCCGCGCGGGAAGACGTACGGCCTGGTGGGCGAGTCCGGCTGCGGCAAGTCGACGCTCGGCCGGGCGCTGCTCCAGCTGACCCCGCCCACCGACGGCGAGGTGGTCTTCGACGGCGTCGAGCTTACGAAGCTGCCGGCGGGCAGGCTGCGGTCGATGCGCCGCCGGATGCAGATGATCTTCCAGGACCCGATGTCCAGCCTGGATCCCCGGCAGAACGTCGAGTCGATCCTCACCGAGGGCCTCCACACCCACGGGATCGGCGGCAACCGGGACGAGCGGCGGAAGATCATCGGCGAGACGCTCGACAAGGTGGGCCTGCCCCGCTGGGCGCTCTCCCGCTACCCGCACGAGTTCTCCGGCGGGCAGCGGCAGCGCATCGGCATCGCCCGGGCGTTGGTGCTCGGGCCCGAACTGATCGTCGCCGACGAGCCGGTCTCCGCGCTCGACGTCTCGATCCAGGCCCAGGTGGTCAACCTCCTCGACGAACTCCAGGAGAGCCTCGGCCTGACCTACCTGGTGATCGCCCACGACCTGGCCGTCGTCCGGCACATCTCCGACACCGTCGGCGTGATGTACCTGGGGGCGCTGGTGGAGGAGGCGCCGAGCGACCGGCTCTACACCGAGCCGCTGCACCCGTACACGCGGGCGCTGATGTCGGCGGTGCCGGTTCCCGACCCGGACGTCGAGGACCGCCGGGAGCGGATCCTGCTCGCGGGTGATCTGCCCTCGCCGGCCAACCCGCCGGCGGGCTGCCGGTTCCACACCCGCTGCCCGTGGGCGCAGCCGACCCGCTGCGCCGACGAGCGGCCGGCGTTGCGTGAGATCGGTGGCAGCCGGGTGGCCTGTCACTGGGCCGAGCAGATCGCCAGCGGCGAACTCCGCCCGCACAAGGTCGAGGTGCAGATCACCCGCCCGCTCGACGAGGGCGAGGACCCGCACACCGTGTCGGCACCCAGCGAGCCCGGCTCGTACGTCTGAGTGGAAGGAAGGGCCCCTTCTTAACGCCTGGCGTATAGGAAGGGGCCCTTCCTAACACCTGTGTGTCAGCCTTCGGGACGGTGCAGCAGGGCGACCGCGATCGTGTGCACGGCGTCCAGCCCGGTGGGCTCGGCCAGGGCGGCCCGCCCGCCGGTCACCGCGTACCACTCGTCCGCCTCCCGATACTGAACCCTGAGCGTGACCTGGCCGTCGGCGTACTCCGTGCGGAGCGTCAGTTCGCCGGTGACCACGCCGACCTCGTCGGTCATCACCCCGCCCGGGCCCGGGACGATGTCGGCCATGCGGGCCTGCGGCCCGGCGGCCGGACTGCCGGCGTCGGCGCTCATCCCGGCGCCCGGCGTGCCTCCGCCCGGGGCGCCGGTGGTGTCCGCGCTCATGCCGGCACCGGGCACCGCGGTGCCGGCGTTGCCGTCCGCCGCCATGCCGGCGGTGGTCGAGGTCGGGTCGCCTCCGGTCACGGCTTGCTCGCCCATGTGCAGCCCTCCAGCATCTCGGCCAGGGCGGCCTTCTCGGCACTGGTCACCGTGAGCCGCCAGTGGTGCTTGACCGTGACCCAGCTCTCCGCGTAGCGGCACCAGTACGACCGGTTCGCCGGCCTCCACTGGGACGGATCCTGATCACCCTTTGCCCGGTTGGAGGTGCGCGAAACCGCGATGAGCTGCGGCAGTTCGGTGTCGTTGGCGAAGTCGCCCCGCTTCGCGTCGGTCCACTCGTCGGCGCCGGAGCGCCAGGCGTTGGCGAGCGGCACCATGTGATCGACATCCACGTCGGACGGATCGGTGAGGACGCGGCCGTCGTACACGCTCTCCCAACGCCCGGCCACGACGTTGCAGCCGGAGAGCTTGATGTCCTCACCGTCGCGCTTGAGCACCGTGTCCCGCACGTCGCAGTTCTTGCCGGTCTCCCGCCAGTGTGGGAAGTGGTCGCGGCTGTAGCCCCGCATCGAGCCGGCGCCGGCCACCGTCAGCTCGGCCAGCTTCTCCACGGCGCTCCCGCCGTCGCTGGTCGGCGTCGTGTCGGGTTCCGGGACCGGCGCGCAGGCGGTCACGCCGAGCGCCAGCGCCGCCGCGAGCGCCGCGGCGGCTCGCGGTCCTGATCTGGTACGCACAGACGACACCTCTCCAGCTTGGGGGCTCCCGGCGATCCCGCACAGTACCCGGGGAAGGTTTCGGCGTTTCGTGGCGTCTCGCACATCGTGCAGGGCAGATTGGGTGCCATGACGGCACCCGCGCTCCGGATGGGCACCGCCTCGGGGCGGGGCACGCTGCTCGCGGCGGTCCTCGCCTCCGGCATGGTCTTCCTGGACAGCACCGTGGTCAACGTGGCGCTGCCCCGGCTCGGCGCGGACCTCGACGCCACCGTGTCCGGTCTCCAGTGGACGATCAACGGTTACGCGCTGATGCTGGCCGCCTTCGTCCTGCTCGGCGGCGCGCTCGGCGACCGCTTCGGTCGGCGGCGGATCTTCCTGCTCGGGGTGGCGTGGTTCACCGTCGCCTCGCTCCTGTGCGGGCTGGCCCAGGACACCGGGCAACTGGTCGCCGCCCGGTTCCTCCAGGGCGCCGGTGGGGCACTGCTGACCCCGGGCTCGCTGTCGGTGCTGCAGGCCAGCTTCCACCCGGACGACCGGGGTAAGGCGATCGGCGCGTGGTCGGGGCTCTCCGGGGTCTCCACCGCGCTCGGCCCGTTCGTCGGCGGCTGGCTGATCGACGCGCTCTCCTGGCGGTGGATCTTCTTTCTCAACGTGCCGCTGGCGGCGCTGGTGGTGCTGGCCGCGATGCGCTGGGTGCCGGAGAGCCGGGACGAGGACACGTCGCGTACGGCGGGGGCGGGCCGGCGACGCCGCCGGTTCGACGTGCTCGGGGCGCTGCTCGGCGCGACCGCACTGGCCGGGGTCACGTACGCCCTGATCGACGCGCCCGCCCGGGGCTTCGACTCCGCCCCGGTCCTGGTGGCGGCGGCGGTCGGGGTGCTCGGCGCGGTCGCCTTCGTCCTGCTGGAACGGCGTAGGGGCGACACCGCGATGCTGCCGACCGGGCTGTTCACCAGCCGGCTCTTCTCGGCGTTGAACGTCTTCACCGTGGTGGTCTACGCGGCACTCGGTGGGTTCACCTTCTTCCTCGCCGTCTACCTCCAGAACGTGGTCGGCTGGTCGGCGTTCCTCACCGGGCTCGCGCTGCTGCCGATGACGGTCCTGCTGCTGGTCGGGTCACCACGCGCCGGTGCCCTGTCGGCGCGGATCGGGCCGCGGCTGCCGCTGACCGTCGGGCCGGCGGTCGCCGCCGCCGGGTTGCTGCTGCTGCGGGGGGTCGGGCCGGGTGCCTCGTACTGGCGGGACGTCCTGCCCGGCGTGGCGATCTTCGGTCTGGGGCTGACCCTGGTGGTGGCACCCCTGACCGCCTCGGTGCTGGCCGCCGTCGAGGACCGTTTCGCCGGGGTGGCGAGCGGCTTCAACAACGCGGCCTCCCGCGCCGGTGGGCTGCTCGCGGTCGCCGCGCTACCGCTGCTGGTCGGCCTCTCCGGCACCGGGTACGAGCAGTCGGCCGAGCTGAGCGGCGCGTACCGGGCCGCGATGCTCTGGTGCGCGGGGCTGATGATCGCGGGCGCCGCGCTGGCCGCCCTGCTCGTCCACCGCCCGCCGCGCGAGGCGCCGCCCTCCCAGCCGTGCCACTCCCTGCCTGCCGCCACCCCGCCCAAGCGTTAAGAAGGGCCCCTTGTACAACGCCAGGCGTTAACAAGGGGCCCTTCCTTGCGCGTCAGCGGGCGCGGTTGACTGCGCTGGTCACCGCCTTGATGGTCGCGGTGACGATGTTGGCGTCCACACCGACGCCCCAGACCGTGCGGCCGTCGACCTCGCACTCCACGTACGCCGCCGCCTGGGCGTCGCCGCCGGAGGACAGGGCGTGCTCGTGGTAGTCGAGCACGCGGACGTTGACGCCGAGCGCCTGCAGCGCGTTGACGTACGCGTCGACCGGACCGTTGCCCACCGCGGTGATGGCACGCTGCTCGCCGCCGTGGACGACGCGGGCCTCGATCTCGACCTTGCCCTCGATGGTGCCGATCGCGTAGTCGGCCAGCGTGACGGCGGGGTCGGTCTGGTGGTCGACCAGGTACTGCCCGGCGAAGATCTCCCACATGGCCTGCGGGTCGACCTCGCCACCGTCGCTGTCGGTGACCTGCTGGACCACCCCGGAGAACTCGATCTGGAGCCGGCGCGGCAGGTCGAGCTGGTGCTCGCTCTTCATGATGTACGCGACGCCGCCCTTGCCGGACTGCGAGTTGACCCGGATGACCGCCTCGTAGGTGCGGCCCAGGTCCTTCGGGTCGATCGGCAGGTACGGCACCGCCCACGGGTGCTCGTCGACCGGCACGCCGACCGCCGCCGCGTCCACCGCCAGGGCGTCGAAGCCCTTCTTGATCGCGTCCTGGTGGGAGCCGGAGAAGGCGGTGTAGACCAGGTCGCCGGCGTAGGGGTGGCGCTCGTGCACGGGCAGCTGGTTGCAGTACTCGACGGCCCGCTTGATCTCGTCGATGTTCGAGAAGTCGATCATCGGGTCGATGCCGTGGGAGAACAGGTTCAACCCCAGCGTCACCAGGTCCACGTTGCCGGTGCGCTCACCGTTGCCGAACAGGCAGCCCTCGATCCGGTCGGCGCCGGCCAGCAGGCCCAGCTCGGCGGCGGCCACGCCGGTCCCGCGGTCGTTGTGCGGGTGCAGGCTGAGCACCAGGCTGTCCCGGCGGGGCAGGTGCCGGTGCATCCACTCGATCGAGTCGGCGTACACGTTCGGCATGGCCATCTCGACCGTCGCCGGCAGGTTGACGATCAGCTTGCGGTCCGGCGTCGGGTCGACGACCTCGATGACCTTCGCGCAGACCTCCAGCGCGTAGTCCAGTTCGGTGCCGGTGTACGACTCCGGCGAGTACTCGTAGTGGATCTCGGTGTCCGGGGTGTGGATCTCGGCGTACTTCTGGCAGAGCCGGGCGCCGGTGGTGGCGATGTCGGTGATGCCGTCGCGGTCCAGCCCGAACACCACGCGGCGCTGGAGCGTGGAGGTCGAGTTGTAGAAGTGCACGATGGCCCGCTTCGCGCCGCGCAGCGACTCGAAGGTGCGCTCGATCAGGTGCTCCCGGCACTGGGTCAGCACCTGGATGGTGACGTCCTCGGGGATCAGGTCCTGCTCGATGAGCTGGCGTACGAAGTCGTAGTCGGTCTGGCTCGCCGAGGGGAAGCCGACCTCGATCTCCTTGTAGCCCATCTGCACCAGGAGCTGGAACATCCGCCGCTTGCGCTCCGGCGACATCGGGTCGATCAGGGCCTGGTTGCCGTCCCGCAGGTCGACGGCGCACCAGCGCGGCGCGGTCTCGACGTGCCGGGTGGGCCAGGTGCGGTCCGGCAGGTCGATGCGGAACTGCTGCTGGTACGGCTGGTAACGCCGGTGCGGCATGCGGCTGGGCCGCTGCCGGGCGATCGGATCGGTCTCAGCGTCGGTGGTGCCGGCTGGGTGAGCCATGGCGGAGTGCTCCCGTGGTCATGTGACGTCAGCAGTCAGAGGTCGGCGACGGTGCCGAGTCGGCGACGGTGCCGAAGAGAAAGATCGGTGAGTGCTGGGCGGCGCGGTTCGACTCCGCGACGAGGTGCCGGCCGTCAGGCCTCGTCGCGGCAACCAAGGAGGAGGTACGCCTGCCACATGACGAAGTCACCCTACGTGGTGGGCTGCTCCATGGGAAGGCTGGTCCGGTCTATGAGACGGAGTTCGCAGTGGCGTCGGTCAGCAGCAGGTCGGTGACCGGATGGCGGCGGCGCAGGCCGGTCTCCGAGTCCAGCAGGTCGGCGGGGAGGCTGAGCGGGTCACCGAGCCGGCCGACGGCGACCACCACGGTGGGGTGCACGTCGCCGGGCAGGTCCAGGTCGGCGGTGAGGCCGGCCCGGTCCAGGTCGCGCAGTTGGCAGACGTGCAGCCCGAGGGCGGTCGCCTGTACGGTCAGGTGCGCGACCGCGTGGCCGAGGTCGTAGGGCGCACAGCCGGTCGGGTCGGCCTGCGGCGTGAGGTGCGCCGCCAGCAGCAGGACCGATGCGCGGCCGGCCCACCGCTGGTCGCGCGCCGGCAGGTTCACCATGATCCGCTTCCACGTCTCGTCGTCGCGCCGGCCGACGGCGAAGCGCCAGGGTTGCCGGTTGGCCGCCGACGGTGCCCATCGGGCGGCCTCCAGCAGGACGCCGACCTCGGCCGGGCTGAGGTCGGCGCCGGGGTCGAACGACCGGGGGCTCCAGCGGAACGCGAGTAGCGGAGTGAGGTCGGGCATGGGAGACAGCGTCCCGTATGGCCGATTTGCGGGTGCGGGCGGTGGGGTCTGAATGTGGGCAAACGCACCCGTAACGGATTGCCGCCTAGACCGTTCCGGCGGTCGGTTCGGGCGCGGCCGTGCCCAGTGGTTCCCCCTCGGTCACCGGTCCCGCGAGTTGCACGGTGGCCGGGCCGGGAGCCGGCGGGCCGGCCAGCGTCAGCGTTCCCGAGGCGGTGTGGACGGCGGTGGGCGTCCCGTCGGCGTCGTAGCAGTAGATCCCGACGTCCAGCGGCGCGTTGATCGACGCGGACGTCGTCTCGACCGAGTAGCACGTCCCGGTGGCGCCGGGCGGCGGCTGCGCCGGGGACACGGACAGCGGCGACCGGCGGTCGGTCAGCACGTCCAGCCAGTCGGTGAAGGGGTGCTGCACCCGGGGGTCCAGGCGGCGCGGCAGGGCGTCGTCGGAGTCGCCGACGCGTACGCAGCCCGCCGCCTCCGGCCGCGCGGCGGACGGCAGGGCGCACTGGAACAGGCCGTCGGCGGTCGCGGCGAGTGAGACGTCCACCCCGCCGCCCAGCGCGCCGCCGGGCACGTCGACCCGCCAGCTGCCGTCACCGGCGGTGGTGACCAGGATCGTGCGGTCCGGACCGTCCGTGCCGCGCAGCGTGTAGCTGGCAACCAGGTGGCGGTCCTGCGCCGCCGCCGCGAGGGCGGCCAGCTCGTCCCGCGCCGCGTCCGCACCGGCCGCCGCCGTCGGAGGCGCCGTCGGTGTCGGTGGGCCGGCGGCCGGCTGGTCGGCGGTGCAGGAGACCAGGAGCGCCGGCAGGGCCAGCGCGAGCGGGCCGGTGAGCCGCCGGGTCGGCGGCACCGCCGGGAGCCGGGCGGGTACGGCCGGACGAAGGTGGGCGGGCACCCGCCCATTCTCGGGTGCGCCGCCCGTGTCCGGTGCCCCGCCGCCCGGGCGGAGGCCGGCGTGTCGTACCCCACCGGGTGCCGGCGTCCGGGCCGGATGGTGGGATCACCCGACCCCGCCGATCCGCCCGCCCGATAGGCTGAGGGCGTCTGACATGCGCCGCCGGCCCTCACCCGGCGGCGTCGGCACGCTCAGGGTCACTGGGAGGGAGTGCACCGTCGTGGCACTCGTGGTGCAGAAGTACGGCGGGTCCTCCGTCGCCAACGCCGAGCGGATCAAGCGGGTGGCCGAGCGGATCGTCGCGGCCCGCAAGGCCGGCGACGACGTCGTGGTGGTGGTCTCCGCGATGGGGGACACCACGGACGAGCTGCTCGACCTCGCCAACCAGGTCAGCCCGCTGCCGCCGGGCCGCGAGCTGGACATGCTGCTCACCGCCGGGGAGCGCATCTCCATGGCGCTGCTCGCCATGGCGATCCACAACCTGGGGTACGAGGCCCGCTCGTTCACCGGCTCGCAGGCCGGCGTGATCACCACGTCGGTGCACGGCCGGGCACGGATCATCGACGTCACGCCCGGGCGCCTCAAGGGAGCGCTCGACGAGGGCGCCGTGGTCATCGTCGCCGGGTTCCAGGGCGTCTCCCAGGACACCAAGGACGTCACCACCCTGGGCCGCGGTGGTTCGGACACCACGGCCGTCGCGCTGGCCGCCGCGCTCCACGCGGACGTCTGCGAGATCTACACCGACGTCGACGGCGTCTTCACCGCCGACCCGCGGATCGTGTCGAACGCGCGGCACATCAGGCAGATCACGTACGAGGAGATGCTGGAGCTGGCCGCCTGCGGCGCCAAGGTGCTGCACCTGCGGAGCGTGGAGTACGCCCGCCGGGCGGGGTTGCCGATCCACGTCCGTTCGTCATACTCGACCAACACCGGCACGATGGTCACCGGATCGATGGAGGACCTTCCCGTGGAACAGGCGCTGATCACCGGGGTCGCCCACGACCGCAGCGAAGCCAAGATCACGATCGTCGGCGTGCCCGACGAGCCGGGTGCGGCCGCGCGGATCTTCGACACCGTCGCCGGGGCGGAGATCAACATCGACATGATCGTGCAGAACGTGTCCACCGAGGGCACCGGCCGCACGGACATCTCGTTCACGCTGCCCAAGACCGACGGCCCCACCGCCATGGCCGCGCTCAGCAAGATCCAGGACGTGGTGAAGTTCAAGGGCCTGCTCTACGACGACCACGTCGGCAAGGTCTCGCTGATCGGCGCCGGCATGCGCTCGCACCCCGGCGTGGCCGCCGGGTTCTTCGCCGCCCTCGGCCAGGCCGGCGTCAACATCGAGATGATCTCCACGTCGGAGATCCGGGTGTCCGTGGTCTGCCGCGACACCGACCTGGACGCGGCGGTACGCGCCATCCACGAAGCCTTCGACCTCGGCGGCGACACCGAGGCGGTCGTGTACGCGGGGACCGGGCGGTAGTCCCGTGACGTCGCTGCCCACCCTGGCCGTGGTCGGGGCGACGGGTGCCGTCGGCACGGTGATGTGCGAGCTGCTCACCGGGCGGAGGAACGTCTGGGGCGAGATCCGGCTCATCGCCTCCGCCCGCTCGGTCGGGCGGGTGCTCCGGTGCCGGGGCGAGGACCTGACCGTCCAGGCCCTGACGCCGGAGGCGTTCGACGGCGTCGACGTCGCGATGTTCGACGTGCCGGACGAGGTGTCGGCCGAATGGGCCCCGGTGGCTGTCAGCCGGGGCGCGGTCGCGGTCGACAACTCCGGCGCGTTCCGGATGGACCCCGACGTTCCGCTGGTCGTGCCCGAGATCAACCCCGAGCAGGTCCGCAACCGGCCGAAGGGCATCATCGCCAACGCGAACTGCACGACGCTCGCCATGATCGTCGCGGTCGCGCCGCTGCACCGCGAGTACGGCCTGCGCGAGCTGGTGCTGGCGTCGTACCAGGCGGTTTCCGGGGCCGGGCAGGCCGGCGTGGACGCCCTGCACACCCAGCTCACCAAGATCGCCGGCGACCGGGTGCTCGGCTCCCGCCCCGGCGACGTGCGGCAGGCGGTCGGCGACGAGTTGGGCCCGTTCCCGGCGCCGCTCGCGCTGAACGTGGTGCCCTGGGCCGGCTCGGTGGCCGACGGCGGCTGGTCGTCGGAGGAGATGAAGCTGCGCAACGAGTCGCGCAAGATCCTCGGCCTGCCCGACCTCAAGGTGTCCGCCACCTCGGTCCGCGTACCCGTGGTGACCGGGCACTCGGTGGCCGTGCACGCGGTCTTCGCCACCGAGGTGGATGCGGAGGGCGCCCGGGAGGTGCTGCGCAACGCGCCGGGCGTGATCCTGGTCGACGATCCCGCGGCCGGTGAGTTCCCGATGCCGATCGACGCGGTCGGCACCGACCCGTCCTGGGTCGGTCGCATCCGCCGCGCCCTCGACGACCCCCGCGCCCTCGACTTCTTCGTCACGGGCGACAACCTCCGCAAGGGCGCGGCCCTGAACACGGCCCAGATCGCCGAACTCCTCGCCGCCGAATTCACCCGGGGCTGACGGCCACCGCAAGCGTCCGCCGAAAAGCGGTCGCCGGCTCCCCAGCCGGTTGTTAGCGTCGGTCGACGCGGTGCTCGTCGACCGCCGTCATCTGCCGGCCTAGCCTGAGGAGTCGCACCCAGTGCGTCTGACCTGTCCGCCACCGATGCGCGACGGTGAAATCGTGATCCGGCCGCACAAGCCTGCGGACCTGGACGCCTTCGCGCGTTTCCTGACCGACCCCGACGCCACCCGGTACATGGCGTTCACGCCGGAGCAGAAGTCGATCGAGGGCGCGAGGGCCATGCTCGACTACGTCATGTCGTCGTACGGCACCGAAGACGAGGTTGTGTCCCTGACCATCGCCGACGCGTCCGACGACAAGTACCTCGGCTCGGTGGGCGCCGCCCCGACGGAGACTCCCGGCGTGGTGGAGGTCTACTTCACCGTCCTGCCGTCCCGGCAGGGCCGGGGAGTGGCGACCCGGGCGGCGACCCTGCTGCTGGACCACCTCGTCGCCCAGCCCGGCGTACGGGAAATCCGCGCTGACGCCATTCCGGAGAACCGCCCGTCGATCCAGGTGCTGGAGAAGCTGGGCTTCCAGCCGGCCGGTCGGATCGATCGGGAGGCACAGGGAGGGGACCTCGCGCACGTGGCGATGTCGGGAGTTCGCCGGACCCTGGACCCTGAGCGGTGGCGGGCCGCCCGGCGCGGATCCGGCAGCTGACCCGGGCGGCGGACGCAAGCGGTAACCGACCGGGGCGCGGGGCGAAATCGATACCCTGTCGGCGGCTTGCGCCGCGCGTCGACCTAGTGTCCTGTCTCCCGGATCTTCACCGGCCTGCGGCGGACCCAGACGGCGCCCGGCCGCGTTGGTGATCCGCCCGGATACAACACCGGCATCCGGGCGGATCACCGCCTTGCCGGACCGCCGCCTGGGCCTCGCCTCGGCTCGACCGAGGACTTCGACCCAGGCCCTAGTCTAGGCGGCGGATAGGTGGACGCCGTCGCGGCCCTCGCGCTTGACGCGGTAGAGGGCCTGGTCGGCTCGGCGGAGGGTCAGGTCGGGAGATTCGCCGGGGCGGGGCAGGGCGACGCCGACGCTGATCGTCCGACCGATACGCCGGGCCGCCTCGGTGAGCCGCTCGGCGATCCGGACGGCCTCCTCCGGGCGGTTCACCTCGATCACCGCCACGAACTCGTCGCCGCCGATCCGGTACAGCTCGTCCCCGTGCCGCAGCGCCCCCTCCAGCGCCCGCGCCAGCCCGACGAGCACACGGTCGCCGGCCTGGTGGCCGTACGTGTCGTTGACGTTCTTGAAGCCGTCCACGTCGATCGCGAGCAGGGCCGTACGGCCGGGGGTCGCCGCGGCGATGCGCTGGCCGAACGGCCCGGTGTGCCGCAACCCGGTCAGCGGGTCGGAGCTGGCCTGCTCGCGCAGTCGGGCCAGGGTGCGCAGCCGGTCCAGGGCGTTCCAGGCCTGCCCGGCGAGCAGTTCCACCAGGTTCACCGTCGTCGGGTCGGGGCGCAGCAGCCGTTCGTCGGCGACCAGCAGCAGCCCGCCGCCGTCGGACGGGCCGACCGGCACCGCCACCAGGGTGCGTGCTCCGGCGCGGGTCAGCGGGGCATGGTCGTCGGTGGGCGGGTGCCCGGCCTCGCCGAGGGTGTAGCCGGCGCCGTACCGGTGGGCGAGGCTGATCATGCGGCCGAGCGTTTCGGGGCCGGCCTCCGCCAGCTCCGCCCGGATGCGGGACTCCAGGTCGCCCGGCGCGGCGGTCGGCGCGCCGAGCCGGGGGCCCTGCCGGCCGGCCAGCACCAGGACGGCGGCGGAGAGGGTGGAGACGTCCCTCGCGGCGGTGATCGCGGCGTGCATCAGGTCCCACTCGGTGGGCGCCGAACTCAGCGCGGCGGCGTGCCGGAGCAGCTTCTCGCTGCGGCTCTCCGCCGGCGGGCCGCCGAGTGCGACGATCCGCGCGCCGAGCCGGCCCGCCAGGCGTTCGGCGGTGTCCCGCCAGGCCACCAGGTCCGCCGGTTCGCTCCACTGGAGGTCGAGCACGCCGATGGGCCGGCCCGCCGGATCGAGGACCGGTACGCAGACCTCGCTGGTGACGTCGGGGCGTACCGGGATGTAGTCCGGGTCCGCCGCGACGTCGGGGACGACGGCGGTGCGTCCGGACGCGTAGACCCGCCCGACGATGCCGGTGTCCGGCGGGACGGTCGAGTAGACCTGCCAGGAGCCGGTCGCCGCGACGCAGCGGAGCCCGTCGTGGAGCTGGAGGAGCACCGAGATGGTGGCCGGGGCGTGCCGGGCCAGCGCGGTGACGGTCCACTGGCACGCCTCGGCCGCGGTCGACGCCATCGGCAGGCGGACCGTGACGTCACGGATGACTCGCTGATGATCCACTCGTACGTCGTCCCAGGTCGGCAGCGGGCCCGGCCGTCGCCGGGTCACGCGATCAAGCGTAACCAGCGCGCGGTGACGTGCGGATTCTTCGTACACACGTGCTATCCACAGGGTGTGGACGGGGCCTGTGTGTTCACTGCGGCCGGGCCCCGGGCGGTGCGCCGTGGCGATAGCGTGGGGATCCCGGTCGAGTGGAGGTCCGATGCTCATCGCCCAGCTCAGTGACCCGCACCTGACCACCGGCGTGCTCGCCGCCGAGCCGGCCACCGGGCTGCACCGGGCCCTCGGCCGGGTCCTCGCGCTGAACCCCCGGCCGGACTGCGTGGTCATCACCGGCGACCTGGTGGACCGGGGCCGCCCCGACGAGTACGCGGCCCTGCGCGAGATCATCGGGCGGTTCCCGCTTCCGGTTCATCTCGTCGCGGGCAACCACGACGACCGGGAGTCCCTGCTCGACGCGTTCGGCGGTACGCCGTGGCTGGGCGGGGGCTTCTCCGCGTACTACCACGTCGACCACCCGGAGGCGACCGTCGTGGTGCTGGACTCGCTCGTCCCGGGAGCGGGCGGCGGCCGGATCGGCCCGGAGCAGCTCGGCTGGCTGGACGGTGTGCTCGCCGGGCGGCCCGAGGTGCCGGCGGTGGTCTGCCTCCACCACCCGCCGGTGACCGTCGGCATTCCGGCCGCCGACGCGGTCGGGCTCGCCGACGCGGACGCGCTGGCCGAGGTGATCGGCCGGCACCCCCACGTGGTCCGCGTCACCGCCGGACATCTGCACCGGCCGGTGACGGCCGGCTTCGCCGGTACGGTGCTCACCACCGCGCCGAGCACGTGGCGGCAGAGCTCGCTCGCCCTCAGCCCGGACGAGCAGATCGGTTGGGTCACCGAGCCCACCGCGCTGCTGCTGCACCGGCTCGACGGCGCCGCCTGCGTCACGCATCTCGTGCAGGTCAGCCACGCCGCCGGGACGACGTGCAGCTTCTGATGTGGACCGGCCGGCGGCCATTCGCCGGTCATGTCGGACTCGTCCGTCCGTCGTGTCCGGGCAATCCGCCGTACCCGCAGCTCTGATGTGCTGCTCCGGTCGACTGGCGGCGGTTCCCGGTGAGAGGCTGTGACCGACGCCGGCGGCGGTCCCCCACCGCCGCCACCCGCGACCGAACCTGCCGACGGCGCGGCACGGCCCGGCGCGACCCATCGCCCGGGCGTCCGCGCCGCTTCCCACGAGGAGATCCATGTCCATCCCCGGGATGCGTCGGGCCGCCATCGGTCTGACCGCGCTCGCCGTGACCGCGTTCGGCGCGGTCGCGACCACCCCCGACCAGGCGGACGCCGGACCGAAGCCGGTCGACGTCACCCTGCTCGCCCTGAACGACTTCCACGGCCACCTCGAACCGCCGAGCGGGTCCAGCGGCACCATCGCCGGCCAGCCCGCCGGCGGTGTCGAATACCTCGCCACCCACCTCGCCGAGCTGCGCGAGGCCAGCAAGAAGAAGAACACCATCACCGTCGCCGCCGGTGACCTGATCGGCGCCTCGCCGCTGCTGTCGGCCGCGTTCCACGACGAGCCCGCCATCGAGGCGCTGACCCTCGCGGGCCTCGACTACGCGAGTGTCGGCAACCACGAGTTCGACGAGGGCTCCGACGAGCTGCTGCGCATCCAGAACGGCGGCTGCCACCCGGTCGACGGCTGCGCCGACGGTACGCCGTACGAGGGTGCCGGCTTCCAGTACCTGTCCGCGAACGCGTTCGTGGACGAGACGCAGCAGCCGCTGCTGCCGCCGTACGCCATCCACAAGGTCCAGGGCGTCAAGGTCGGCTTCATCGGGATGACCCTGGAGGGCACCCCGGAGATCGTCAGCCCGCAGGGCGTCGCCGGCCTCACCTTCACCGACGAGGCGCAGACCGCCAACCGGTACGCCCGCGAGCTGCGCCGCAAGGGTGTGGAGACCATCGTCGTGCTGCTGCACGAGGGCGGCACCCAGGCCGGCGCCGGCGGCATCAACGACTGCGTCGACTTCACCGGCCCGGTGGTCGACATCGCCAACCGGATGGACCCGTCGATCGACGTCATCGTCAGCGGGCACACCCACCAGGCGTACAACTGCGAGGTCAACAACAAGCTGGTCACCAGCGCCAGCTCGTTCGGCCGTCTGGTCACCGACATCGACCTGAAGATCGACCGGCGCACCGGTGACGTGCTGACCGCGACCGCCGAGAACGTCGTGGTCACCCGCGACGTCGCCAAGGACCCGGCGCAGACCGCGCTGATCGACCGCTACAAGGCCGTCCTCGGCCCGGTGGCCGGCCGGCAGGTGGGCACCACCACCGAGGCGATCACCCGGACGCAGGAGACCCTCTTCGGTACGACCCGGGCCGAGTCCCCGTTGGGCAACCTGATCGCCGACGCGCAGCTCTGGGCCACCGACGACGAGCAGAACGCCGTCGCCGCCTTCATGAACCCCGGTGGTGTCCGCGCCGACCTCGACGCCGGCCCGGTCACCTACGAGGAGGCGTTCACGGTGCAGCCGTTCGCCAACAACCTGGTGACGCTCGACCTCACCGGCGCGCAGCTGTACTGCCTGCTGGAGCAGCAGTTCGTCACCGGCCGGGTCCTGTACCCGTCGTCGACCGTCCGCTACGTGGTCGACCCGGACGGCACCACCGCCCCGGCCGCCGACCCGTGCGCCGGCACCCGCGTGGTCCGGGGCAGCCTCGCCTTCGGCGGGGTGCCGGTCGAGACCGGCGCCACCTACCGGGTCACGGTGAACAACTTCCTGGCCGGTGGTGGTGACGGCTTCAGCGTCCTCACCGGCGGGACCAACCAGGTCACCGGCCAGATCGACCTGGACGCGTTCGTGGCGTACCTGACCGCGAACTCTCCGGTGTCCGGCCCGGCGCTGGACCGGATCCGCCTCACCACCGAGGCACCCGCCGCCTGACAGCGGTCGAATCACGCCACGGGCCCCGGAGCAGCCGCTCCGGGGCCCGTACCTCGTTCCGGCGGGCGGCGGGGACCGGCCCGGTGGCGGCCGCCGTGACCGTCGTGCGGCCGTCGTGGACGCGCACGAGCACCCACGCCGTCGGTGGGGTCTGCGATGCTGGCCCGATGACCACGACATGGCGCCACCTGCCCGCACCGGCACGGGAGATCGCGGTGGCGGCGACCGACGCGGTCACCGCGGCGCAGGGCCGCGACGTCGAGGCGTACGACCTGGCGACCGCGCGTCTCGCGGCGGCCGAGCGGTCCGGGCTGGTCCTCGGCGCCGTGGTCCGGTCCCTGCTGGAGGTGGGTCATCCGGACGGGCTCGCCGGTGACGACGTCCGAGCGGTGCTGGAGCGCTGCGTCCGTGGCGCCGCAACCTGGCGGGCCGACGTCGACCCGCAGGTCCTGCTGGTGCTCCTGGCCGGCGCGCTCGGCCTGTACGACCCGGAGGCCGACGAGGCCCCGCCGGCCCCGGAGGCGTACGCCCGGCACGCCCCGCTGCTCGTCGCGCACCTGCTCGCCGCCACGGGGGCGACGCTCGACGCGCACCTGGCCGCCGCCTTCACCGACATCCAGCGCGCCGAGCTGCACGACTGATCCCGGGACGGCAGCATCCCGCCCCGGGGCCGGCGCGGTCGGTCAGCCGCGCCGCAGCCGGCCGGTCTCCTTGCCCTGCGCGTCCCGCAGCACCAGCACGTCACCGTCGAGACCGGCCTGTCGGGCGGTGGTGAGCCACCCGTTGACCGGCACGTTGTCGCAGCCGATCAGGGTGCTCATGCCCCCGGTCGCCCCGAACGCACCGCCGGGCCCGGCCGCCCAGCGTCCACCCGAGCCGTTGCAGCCGTCGGACGCGCGCCACGTCCCGTCCGCCGCCAGTTCGGCGAACGGCGGCGTCGGCCAGCCACCGGGCCCGGGGGCCGGCGTCCGGCCGTCCGGCCCGCTGACCGGCACCCACCGGCCGACCAGGTCGTCCCGACCGGGTGCGGCGAGATCGCCCGGGAGCGCCGGCACCGGAGCGAGCCGGCGTCGCACCTCGTCGGTGACGGTCGGGGGCTCCAGCCAGGGCCGGTACACGTCCGGGCCGCCCCGCGGCCGGGCCCCCGGCCGCAGCCGGGCCAGTTCGTCGCCCTCGGCGTCGAGCAGGACGCGGCTGTCGCCCTCGGCCCGGAAAGCGGCGGCCCGCGCCAGCCAGTCCGGTGCCTCGGGCCGGGGCGCCGGCTCGCACCGTCGGGAGTCGGTCGTCGAGTTGCCGTGGACGCCGGCGAGGAAGAGCCCGCTCTGGTCGGCCCGCCACTCCCCGAGCAGCATCTCGCACCCGCGGAAGACCACGAGACCGTCGTCCGCGAGCCGCAGCACGGTGTCCGCCGGCACGCCCCGCCCGCTCACCGACCACGCTCCGACCAGCCCGAGCGGCTCCTGGGGAACGGCTGGCGTGGCGGTGGTCGGTGACGGCGGCGCGGCCGCGCCCGGGGAGCCGGTGCCCGCGCAGCCGGCGAGCAGCAGCACGGCGAAAGTGAACGATCCGATCAGGTACCTGTCCCCGCGCATGTGCCCTCCGTCCGACATGTCCTGAACGTGGGACGGCACGGCGTCCCGTTCGGTTCCCGCCTCGACTATCGGGGTTCTTCGTCCGGGGTTCCGTCGTGCCAGCGGGCCCGCCAGCCGGCCTCGTGCTTCTCGTACGTGGCCTTCTCCTCGAACACGGCGCCGAGCAGGGCCCGGCGGGCGTCCGCCATGACGACCACCTCGATCACCACCAACGCGATGCAGATGGCCGTCAGCAGGCTGAGCGCCGCCAGCGCGGGCAGGTGCGTCGCGACGGGAATGGCGACCGCGAGGACGAGCACGGTGCCGACGCGGGTCCAGGAGAGCGTGCGGAGGGTACGCAGTTGGAACAGCATCCCGCCGCAGAGGTAGCAGATCACCCCGCTGAACAGCAGCGGTGCGCCCGGGCCGTGGGTCGGCTCGGCGAGGCCGACCGCAGCGTCCGCGACCTGCCGCACGATCTCCTCCGCCCCGAGGGCGAACAGGATGATCCCGGCGATCATGACGAGCTGGCAGTACGCGTAGGCGTCCCGCGCCATGGCGACCCGGGCGCGGCCCTGCGCGGCGTGCTGCGCGATCCGGGCGGCCGGAGCGATGACGTCGAAATGCGTCCACCACAGGGCGGCGGTGAAGAAGATGCCGAGCACCGCGGCGGTGACGCCCCGCCAGGTGACCGGCTCACCCCCGAGCAGGTTGCCGCCCACGCCGACCGAGATGATCGACTCGCCCAGGGCGATGATGAGGATGAGGTCGTACCGTTCGGTCCAGTGTTCGGCGGAGGTCAGCACCCAGCCCCAGGCGGTAGAGACGAGGCCGGCGCCGTACTGCAACAGCACCACGGCGATCCACAGCCCGTCGCGCACCATCTCGGCCAGCCCCAGGTCGTCGATCTGCGGTGGGATCAGCGCGGCAGCCAGCAGCAGGAGGGTGCTCGCCACCAGCTCGGGGGAGTACCTCAGCAACAGGCGACGTTCGCCGGGCCGCTCCTGGGCGACGTGCCAGTAGAGCAGCAGGTGCACGAAGCGGAGCACCAGGTAGCTCACCGCGACCACCACCGGTCCGACAGCCCACTGCACCGGGTTACCGAACGCCTGTGGCAGGGACAGGGAGAAGCAGAAGAGCGCGGCCATCGCGACGACCATCAGCGCCGGGACGAAGCCCACGCCGAGTCGGACCCGGGTCGCGACGACGGTGTGCACCACCCAGCACCACCAGAGGACGGCGAGGACCAGCATGCCGTGCAGCAGGCTGTCGCCGGTGATGTTCATCGCGGTGGCCCGGGTGATGATGAAGAACGAGAAGACGAAGACCAGGTCGAAGAAGATCTCGAATCGGTCCACCCGGGTACCGGGGGCCACCGCGACGGCCGGGCCGAGCCGCTCCGCCCACCGCTTGCCACCCACCGACCGAGTGTCGCAGCGCGTCGGCGGCGGCCGGGCGCGATTCGTCACCAAACGGACGGCGAGGGCTGCTAGCTGACCGACGCGGTCGCCCCGCTGCCGGCCAACGAGATCGCCCACCGGTCTTGAAAAGCCCTAGGAGCGTGGACGCAACCACCGGGTTCTCCGGTCGCCAGGGCGGGGTTGTTCCGGTGGGCGGCGGGACGAGCGGCGGGTGTCGATGGCTGCGATGCCCGCCAGGATGACGGTGGCGGTGATCGCGGCCGCTATCGGCGGCGTGTGGATCAGAGGCACGGCTGCCAGCAGGAGGACCAGGGCCCCTATCCAGCGGTGTGGGGACACTCGGGAGAAGACAGCCCGTTCCAGCGCCGCCCGCCCGGCCAGATAGCAGGCCGGCCCACCCAGGATCATGATCAGCCACAACGGGTAGCTGTGGTCGGCGGGGTGGGTCTGGACGATTTCGTGGCCGATGGCGGTTGCCACGATGCCGAGGATCATCACGACGTGTGCGGACGCGGCGAAGCGACCCAGGCCGGCCGGGTCCTGCGCGGACGCGACGGCATCGCCGAAAAGTTGGCCGGCCTTGTGGAAGTAGATGCGCCATAGCAGGACGGTCGTGAGGAACGCCGCCAGCAGACCGATGCTCCGGTAGTCGCCGACGCGACCGAGCCGGGCGGCGTAGATGACACCGACGGCCAGGATCGTCTCGCCCAGGGCGACCAGCAGCAGTTGCTGGAACCGCTCCGCCAGGTAATGCGGAGCGAGTGCCCATACCGATGCCCGGCCCTTGCCCAGGCCCGGCACCGGCCATCCCCGCCACGCCGACCCGAGATCAACCGCAACCGCCACCAGCCACCAGGCGGCCTGTTTCCCGCCCGAGGTCAACGCCCCGCCGATCCAGAACACACCGGCGACCAGGAACCAGATCAAGGCCCGAAGGTACAGCCGGCTCAGCGCGTGCCGGCCCAGCGCGTAACCGAAGATCAACGCGCGGCTGACCTGGGCGAGGACGTACGTCGCCGCGAACGTCATCCCCGCGCCGCCGAACGCGTGGGGCACCGTCGCTCCCATCACCAGCAGCGCGAACGCCGTGACCACCACCATCCGCTGCGTGTGGGCGGACCGCGGGTCGAACCGGGCGGTGATGTAAGCCGTGATGATCCACAACCACATCAGCGGCATGAACAGCAACAAGATGCGTCCGGTCGCCGTCCACCGCTCGGCAAGGTCGCCGCCGTTCACCGCTGGCGCCGCGACGGCCACCAGCCGATTGAGCGCGAACACCATCACCAGATCGAAGAACAACTCCACGAAGGTCGCCTGCTGCGCACTCTCCTTGCCACGCAGCAGCCCTACCGCGTGTCCACGTCCCCATCGCCGATCGGCCACCACCCGCCCATCCCAGCGGATCCGCATCCCATGCACTGTCGCCTTGGGGAAAAGACCCCGAGCTCACCGGCATACCGATCAACGACGTGGTCCGGGGTCGTGGGCCACGAGCAGATCTCGACCAGGCCGGACTCACCCGGGATATGCCAGAAGGCCAGGTGAGAGGCGATCTCACCTGGCCTTCTGCCACTGGTCGGGGTGGCCGGATTTGAACCGACGACCTCTTCGTCCCGAACGAAGCGCGCTACCAAACTGCGCCACACCCCGAGGCGTGCCGACAAATAGTAGCCCACCCGATCCGAGGGTCAAACCGGGTACCCCTCGGCCCGGCGCCTCAGCGCGGGATCAGCGTCAGGATGCTCGCCTCGGGCGGGCAGGAGAACCGGACCGGGGCGGTCGGGTGGGTGCCGAGGCCGGCCGAGACGTGCAGCCAGGAGTCGGAGCCGGGCCAGCGGTGTAGACCCTTCGCCATCGACCGGGGCAGCCCGCAGTTGGTGACCAGCGCGCCGACGCCCGGCACGCAGACCTGGCCGCCGTGGGTGTGACCGGCGAGGAGCAGTCCGAACCCGTCGGCCGCCATCTGGTCGAGCACGGGCGGTTCCGGGGAGTGGCTGAGCGCGATCGACAGGTCGGCCGACGGTGAGACCGGGCCGGCGACCGAGGCGTAGTCGTCCCGCTCGATGTGGGGGTCGTCCACGCCGACCAGCTCGACGAGCCGGCCGCCGGCCTTGAGCGTCGTCCGGGCGTTGTTCAGGTCGACCCAGCCGGCTCCGGTGAACACGTCGCGCAGCTCGTCGTACGGCAGCTCGACGCCCTCGACGTACTCCCGGTCGGGGAGGAAGTAGGTGAAGGGGTTCTTGAGGACCGGCCCGGTGTAGTCGTTGGAGCCGAACACGAAGGCGCCCGGGTAGTCCAGCAGCGGCTGGAGGGCGCGCAGCGCTCCGGGCACCGCGCCGGGGTGGGCCATGTTGTCGCCGGTCACCACGACCAGGTCCGGGTCCAGGCCGGCCAGCGACGCCACCCAGCGCTGCTTGCGCCGCTGGTCGGGCATCATGTGCAGGTCGGACAGGTGCAGGACGCGCAGCGGCTCCGCGTCGGCCGGCAGCACCGGTACGTCGTACCGCCGCAGGGTGAACATGTTGCGCTCGACGAGCGACGCGTACGCGAGGGTGGCCGCGCCGACCGCGGCGGTCCCGGCGGCGAGCCGGAATAGTGTGCGCTTTCGCATGGCGATCAGGGTAGTTTGACCGTCCATGAGCACGTTGAAGGACCGTCTCACCGCGGACATGCGAACCGCGCTGAAGGCGCGTGACGAGCTGACCACCTCCACCCTCCGGATGGCGCTCGCGGCGGTCGGCACCGCCGAGGTGGCCGGCAAGGCCAAGCGGGAACTCACCGACGACGAGGTGCTCGCGGTGCTGACCAAGGAGGCGAAGAAGCGCCGCGAGGCGGCGGTCGCCTTCCACGACGCGGGGCGCATCGAGCAGGCCGCCAAGGAGACCGCCGAGGGCGAGGTGCTGGAGCGCTACCTGCCGCAGCAGCTCTCCGACGAGGAACTGGCCGACGTGGTCGCGGGGGCGCTCGCCGAGGGTGGCTTCACCGGCAAGGCGCAGATGGGCCCGGCGATGAAGGCCGCCCAGGCCGCGGTGGCCGGCCGGGCCGAGGGGGGCCGGGTCGCCGGTGAGGTACGCCGGCAGCTCGCCGTCTGACCGCTTCTTTCGAGTACGCGAAACGGGCGGGCACCCCGAGGGGTGCCCGCCCGTTCGTCGTCGTGGACCGGTCAGCCGCCGGGGCGGCCGGGCGGGCGGCCGGGGTTGGTCGGCGGGTTCCCGGGCTGGCCCGTGGGCGGGGTGGCGCCCTGGCCGGAGCTGACCTGGATCATGACCACGCCACCCTTGATGGTGCGTCCCTCCGGGCTGGTGCCCGCGGCGGTGTTGGCGGGGCAGTCGGACGGGACCTTGTTGCTGGAGACGACCGCGTCGAAGCCGGCGCCCTGGATGCGGGACTTCGCCTGCTCCACGCTGACGCACTTGACGTCCGGAATCCGCCGCTGGTCGCCCTCGCGGATCTTGTTCCCGGGCGGGGTGAAGTTGATGCGCTCCTTGCCCTTCATCGCGTCCCGCAGCGTCTCGTACACCGGCGGGTTGATGCCCGTCTTCTCTTCGTGCTTCATCTCCTGGGTGGTCTGCGGCCAGTCCGGGTCGGCCATGATGCCGGCCACCGCGTACTGCTTGGTCATCGCGACCAGCGAGGCGGTCTTCTCCGAGTCGGTCGTGCCGGACTTGCCGGCCACCGGCGCCTTCACCTCTTGCTTCACCTTGCCGGCGGTCGCGCCGGCGCACTTGGACGTCGACGAGCGGTCACCGACCGGGCAGCGGGCGGCGTCCACCGCGGCACGGGCCACCTCGGTGCTGATGCGCTGCTCGCAGCGCGGGTTCGCGACGTCGAGCTTCTTGCCGTCCGGGTCGCGGATCTCCTGCACCGGGATGGGCTCGCAGTACTTGCCGTCCGCCGCCAGGGTGGCGTACGCGTTGGCCAGTTCCAGCGGGATCGTCTGGGAGACACCGAGGCTGAAGGCACCCCACTGGTGGGCACCCTTCTCCAGGTCGATGTCCTCCTGGGAGCGGAAGTTGATGCCGAGCTTCTTGGCCGCCTTGACCACGTTCTCCGCGCCGACCTGCTGCTGCAGGGGAATGAAGTAGGTGTTCACCGAGCGGCCGAACGCGCTCCACATGTTGTGGACGCCGGCCATGCTGGGGCTCGCGTTCTCCGGGCAGTAGAAGTGGGTGCCCTCGCAGGCCGCGTCGCTCCCCCGCTTGATGATGTACTCGGACGTGAACCGCTGCGGCGCGTTGATCGTGTAGCTGAGCGGGACGCCCTTCTCCAACGCAGCCACGATCGTGAAGATCTTGAAGGTTGAGCCGGCCTGGTACCCGGTGATGCCGTCACCGCCGCTGAGCAGCGGGTTGACCGTGTTCGGGTAGTTGCCCCGCTTGCCCTTCTTCCGCTGCTTCGGGTTGCTGTGCGGCTTGTTCTGCGGGCTGTCGGGGTCGTCGAGCTTGTAGTTGCGGTTGACCGAGAGCGCACGGACCCGGCCGGTGCCCGGCTCGATCACCGCGACCATCCGGGCCGCCTTGCTGGTCACCGGCAGGTTCCTCCGGACCGCCGCGTCAGCGGCGTTCTGGACCTGGGGCTCCATCGTCGTGACGATCGTGAAGCCGCCGCTCTTGAGCCGCCGTTCCCGGTCGTACGAGGTCGAGCCGAACGTCTCCTGCGCCATCCACCAGCGGTAGAAGTAGTCGCAGAAGAAGCCCCAGCTCTTCGTGGTGGTGTCGACACAGCCGTTGGGCGCCCGCTTGCCGACGACCTTGAGCTTGACCGCCTTGGCCTTGTCGGCCTGCTCCTTGGTGATCTTGCCGATCTCGTACATGTTGTTGATGACGTAGTCACGCCGGGCCACCGCCTGCGGGTATCCGCTGCGGGTGGTGGGGTTGAACGCGCTCGGGGCCTTGACCAGGCCGGCGAGCATCGCCGCTTCCTCGATCGTCAGCTTGCTCGGGTGCTTGGCGAAGTAGACCTGGCTGGCGGCGAAGATGCCGTACGCGCCGTTGCCGAACGCGGCGATGTTCAGGTAGCGCTGGAGGATCTCGTCCTTGGAGAGTTCCTTGTCGATCTGGAGCGCGTAGCGCATCTCGCGGAGCTTGCGGGCGCTGGTGTCCTCGGTGGCCGCGACCACGTCGGCCGGGTGGGTCGCCGAGTACGCGATGGCGAGCCGGACGTACTGCATGGTGAGCGTCGAGGCGCCCTGCCGGTCGGCGGTGCCGGAGCTGTTGTTGACGAAGGCGCGAGCGACGCCGTTCAGGTCGACGCCGTTGTGCTGGTAGAAGTCGTGGTCCTCGGCGGCGATGATCGCGTCCCGCATGACCGGTGCGATGTCCTTGAGCTTCACCTCGCGACGGTTCTCGTCGAACATCGTCGCGAGCGGTGTCTTGCCGTCGGACGCGAGCAGGTAGCTGATCTGCGGTGGCCGGGCCACCGTCAGCTCTTTGGGCAGTGCTCCGAAGGTCTCGGCGCCGGCCTTCGCGGCCAGGCCGGACATCGCCACTGCGGGGAAGGCCGCTGCGGCGACCACCACGCCGGCCAACAGGCCACAGATGAGTAGCGATGCGGCGTTGGTCAGCACATTGTGGTCACGTTTCCGCATCCAGGTCACCTCGACAGGGTACGCGAACAGGCAACGAGGGGCGCGGGGCGTCTTTTCCCCATTTCCTGCGCGCGCCGGCCTCGTTGTGCTAAACGCACGACCCCCGGTTCGAGGTTGCGTGGATCTGGCGCCGAGTCTCCCCCGTCTTGGGGAGGGCGCGCAGCGTTTTCGCGTACCCGAAGCGGGGTAACCGGCGGTCGAGGGCCCGGGAAGCCGGGAGTGTCCGGAATGATGGATTTGGCCGACAACGTTGCGTAATCGGGCAACTACAGAGCATGATGAGGGCGGCGACAGCGCCACATGTCGTCCGTGCCGCCTTGGGGAAGGCCGGCCGGGCGACCGGGGGGAATTGCCGGCTGGTCCGCGAACGGGGTCGGTAGTACTGCAAGGGGGGACGTGTACACATGGGCATGATCACTGACTGGCCGTCACTGGCGGCGTGTCAGAACGGGGACCCGGACGCGTTGTTCGTACAGGGCGCCGAACAGAACGTGGCCAAGCGGATCTGCCGGAGCTGCCCAGTCCGGTACGAGTGCCTGGCGGACGCGCTGGACAACCGGATCGAGTTCGGCGTGTGGGGCGGCATGACCGAACGGGAACGCCGGGCGTTGCTGCGCCGCCACCCGCAGGTCACGAGCTGGCGCAAGATGTTCGAGGCCGCGATGAAGAAGAACGCCAAGGACAAGGCCGGCAAGGACAAGGTCCTCGCCGCCACGGCCGGTTGAGCCGGCACCGGGTGCGCCGGCACAGTCAGCTGAGGCCCGGCCGGTCCACCGGCCCGGTCACTCGCGGCTGATCGCCGCACCGATCGTCCGCAACCCGTCGACGTCGTGCACGTCGGCGGGTTGCGCCGTCACCGACACCGTCGGGACGGTCGGGAACGTCTCGGTGAACCGCGCGGCCACCCGCTGCTCGCGTACCGCCTGCTGGGCCAGCGCGGCGTGGGCCCGCAGCACCTCGGCGGTGCGCTCGTGGCCGCCCCGCTCGGCCAGCCGCTCAGCGGCGGCCAGGCTCTCGTCCGGCCCGAGCTCCGGCACGGCCGGGCGGTGGACCCGGTTGAGGACCAGACCGGCCAGCGGCATCTTCTCCTCCCGCAGCCGGCCCGCGAAGTAGGCGGCCTCCCGGACCGCGTCCGGCTCCGGAGCCGCCACCAGCAGGAACGCCGTCTCGCGGGCCTGGAGGATGCGGTACGTCTGCTCCGCCCGCTGCCGGAAACCGCCGAACATCGAGTCGAGCGCCGCGACGAAGCCGGAGAGGTCGGTCAGCAGCTGCGCGCCGAGGATCTTCTGCACGACCTTCGAGAACACCCCGAAGCCGGCGGTCACGAAGGTGAACATGCTCCGGCCGCCCGTGCGGGCCGGGGCGAGCAGCAGGCGCAGCATCCGCCCGTCCAGGAAGCGGGACAGGCGGGCCGGCGCGTCGAGGAAGTCCAGCGCCGAGCGGGACGGCGGGGTGTCCACCACGATCAGGTCCCACTCGCCCCGGGCGTGCAGCTGCCCGAGCTTCTCCATCGCCATGTACTCCTGGGTGCCGGCGAAGGTGGAGCTCATGGCCGCGTAGAACGGGTTCGCGAAGATCTCCGCCGCCTTCGCCGGATCGGTGTGCTGGAGCACCACGTCGTCGAAGGTGCGCTTCATGTCGAGCATCATGGCGTGCAGCTCGCCGCCGCTGGCCTCCGCGTCGATCCCCTTCACCTGGCGCGGGGTGTTGTCCAGCTCGGTCAACCCGAGTGACTGCGCCAGCCGGCGGGCCGGGTCGATGGTGAGCACGACCGTACGCCGGCCGTGTTCCTCCGCGGCCCGCAGCGCGAGCGCGGCGGCGGTGGTCGTCTTGCCCACCCCGCCCGCCCCGCAGCAGACCACGATCCGTACGCCCGGATCGGCGAGGATCCGGTCGACGTCCAGCGGCGGCGCCACGTTGTCGGAAGGCACCAATCGAGCGTATCGGGCCGGCTCCCGCCGCGCGTCCGCGCCGACGGGAGGTGTGAGTCATTCTGCTCTCACCAGCGCCTCGGCCAGCCGGTCCAGGCCGGCCCGGTCCACCCCGTCCGGCAGGAGCGGCAGCTCGACGAGGGGCAGCCCCAGCTCCACCAGGTCGGTGCGCAGCGAGTCCTCCAGCTCGCGCCGGACCACCTGGTCGCGCGCCTCCGAGGCCAGCCCGGCGACGATCCGCTCGTCGGCGGGCAGCCCGGCGGCGCGCAGCCCGCCGGCCAGCTCCTCGGCGGTGACCGCCCGTCCGACCGGCAGCGGCGGCCGGGTGCCGTTGACGATGACCCGCCCGACCGGGAAGCCGAGCGAGGTCAGCTCGGCGATCGCGTCGACCGTCTCCTGGACCGGCATCTCCTCCAGCAGCGTCACCACGTGCACGGCGGTCATCGGCGACCGCAGCAGCGCCGCGACGCCCTCGCTCTGCGTCTTGATCGGACCGACCCGGGCCAGTCGCGCCGTCTCGGCGGTGACGTTCAGGAAGCGACCGATCCGCCCGGTGGGCGGCGCGTCCAGCACCACCGCGTCGTACACCCGCCGCTGGCCGGTGGTGCGGGTGGTGGCCTCCTTGACCTTGCCGGTGAGCAGCACGTCGCGCAGGCCGGGGGCGATGGTGGTGGCGAAGTCGATGGCACCGAGCTTGCGCAGCGCCCGGCCGGCCCCGCCCAGCTTGTAGAACATGTCCAGGTACTCGAGCAGGGCCTCCTCCGCGTCCACCGCGAGGGCCCGCACCTCGCCGCCGCCGGGCGCGTCGGTCAGGTGCCGCTCGGCGTACGGGAACGGCTCGGTGTCGAAGAGCTGGGCGATGCCCTGGCGCCCCTCGACCTCGACCAGCAGCGTGCGCCGACCGCCGGTGGCCAGCGCCAGGGCCAGCGCCGCGGCCACGCTGGTCTTGCCGGTGCCGCCCTTGCCGGTCACCACGTGGAGCCGGGCCGGCCATTCCGTCACCGCCGGCTCATCCGGACGCTTCGCTGCTCCCACCCGTCGAGCCTATCCAGGTCAGGCGACCTCGCAGACCCACCAACCCGTCTTCTTGACCACGGTGAAGCGCAGCGGCAGGTCGGCGAACTTCTCGTCGGTCGTGGTCATGGTGACCTTGGTGGTGACCGTGGCCCGGTCACCGGTCTGGTTGTCGACGCGCGGGGCGCTCCACCGGAAGCGCGGGTTCTGGTACTCGGCCGCGTACCTCTCCACCTCGGCGACCTTGGCCGCGATCTTCTCGTCGTCGCGGGACGCGGAGCACACGAGGGCCGCCGCCCTGCCGGCGTCGCGGTCCTTGTAGACGGCGTTGAGGAACTCCTCGACGGCCGCTGTCGGCTCCTTCGCACCCTCGCCGGTCTCCGCCGTGCGCAGCGCCAGGAACGCGGCGACGCCGCCGCCGGCGCACAGGACCAGGATCACCGCCAGCGCGATCGACGCGACCACCACCCCGCGCTTGCGGCGCGGCGCCTCCGGACCCTCGTAGGGGGGGTAGCCGGCGGGCGGCGGTGGGATCGCCGACGGGTCCTGACGCGGCACGGAGGGGGTGGCCGCGGTGGACCCGGCCGGGGCGGCCGGATCGCCGGTGGGTGGTTCGGTCATCGTTCCCCCGGGGGTGGGACTGACGTCGGATCGGCGAGGCGACGGAACGTCGGGCAAGTCGGCGGTGGGACCCGCCCGTTCCGTCGGGAAGGGTAACCGTCGGGCCGGCCGTACCGCGCGTACCGGTCCCGCACCCGGGTCGCCGGCGGACAACGGGCCCTGGTCGGGGCCGGTGATCAGCCCCGCCACCTGCGGTGTGTCGCATATGTGACTTGTGGTGGATCGATCCTGCGCGTCCTGTTGGCGGGACTCCGGGCCGGTCCTACCTTTTTCCCCGGGTGCGGAATGAGGGCCGGGGCCGGGGGCCGGACCGACAGGGCGGACTCGACCAGCTACGACGGCCGGAGGCAGGGCAATGCGCGACGTGGAGAACACCCCTCGAACCCAGTTCCCGGCGGCGTCCCGGCGTCCCGGCGGGCCGGGCGGCGGCGAGGGGAGCGGGCTGCCGATCAACGAACGTGCGTACCGCCGGATCGCCGAGCCCGTCGACGTGCTCCGCGCCTTCGCCCAGACCGGGGACCGGCCCAGGGACGAGGAGAGCCCAGGGTACGTGGTGCACCTGCCGATCCGGGTCGCCGACCTGGCCGCCGCCACCGCCCTGGCGGGCACGATCGCCACCTCCCTGAGCTTCCTCGGCGAGGTCGACGCCGGGGAGACCACCGTCTCCACCGCCGACGACCAGAACAACCGGCACCGCGTGTTCTGCGACCTCCTGCTGCCCGACCGGTCCCGCTGCCCCCAGCCGTACGAGCACACCGGCCCGTGCGGCGACCTGTCGGTGGCTCCGGAGCAGCGTCCGGCATCCCGGCCCGCGAGCGGACCGTAGGCTGTGGCTGAAAAAGCCGCACGCCACGAGAGGGAGCCCCCCAGCGATGCAGAAGTGGGAATACGCCACGGTCCCGCTGCTGGTCCATGCGACCAAGCAGATCCTCGACAACTGGGGCGAGGACGGCTGGGAACTGGTGTCCGTGGTTCCCGGCCCGAACCCGGAGCAGCTCGTCGCCTACCTGAAGCGGCCGAAGGCATGACCGGGCCGCACGCGAAGCTCGCCGAGCTGGGCCACGAGCTGCCCGAGGTGGTGCCCCCGGTCGCCAGCTACGTGCCGGCCGTGCAGTCGGGGCAGCACGTCTACGTCTCCGGTCAGCTGCCGATGGCCGAGGGCAAGTTGCTGGCCACCGGCAAGGTCGGCGCCGGTGTCTCCGCCGACCAGGCCAAGGACCTGGCCCGCCGGTGCGCGCTGAACTCGCTCGCCGCGATCGACTCGCTGGTCGGGCTGGAGAACGTCGTCAAGGTCGTCAAGCTGGTCGGCTTCGTCGCCAGCGCGCCCGGCTTCACCGGCCAGCCGGCCGTCGTCAACGGCGCGTCCGACCTCTTCGGCGCCGTCTTCGGGGAGGCCGGCCGGCACGCCCGCAGCGCGGTGGGCGTGGCGGAGCTCCCGCTCGACGCCCCGGTCGAGATCGAGGTCATCGTCGAGGTGGCGTAGCCCCGCCACCCGCGATCTTGCACCTTCCGCCCCGGCAAAGGCCCTGAACGGGCACGAAGCGGGGACCGGAAGTGCAAGATCGCGGGGCGTGGTGGCGGGGGTCGTACGATCGCAGCCATGGGCGGGCACTTCACGACACCGGCGGCGGCTCTCGCGGACGAGCTGCCGGGCTGGGTCACGTTGCTGCGGGCGCCCAACCCGGGGCCGATGACGCTCGACGGCACCAACACCTGGGTGCTGCGGGCCGCCCCCGGTGAACCGGCCGTGGTGGTCGATCCGGGGCCGGCCGACGACGGCCATCTCGCCGCGATCGCCGCGCAGGGGCCGGTCGGGCTCGTCCTGATCACCCACGGCCACCCGGACCACACCGACGGCTCGGCGCCCCTGCACGACCTGCTCGGCGGGGTTCCGGTCCGCGCCGCCGACCCCGCGCACACGATCGCCGCGGCGCCGGTCGGCGTCGGTACGCCGCCCGCCGTCCCCGGCATCGACCTGCGGCTGGTGCCGACGCCCGGCCACACCGGTGACTCCGTCTGCTTCCTGGTCGAGCACCAGGGCCAGCGCGTCGTCCTCACCGGCGACACGATCCTGGGCCGCGGCACCACCGTCGTCGCCCACCCGGACGGGCACCTCGGGGACTATCTGAGCAGCCTGGAGCTGCTCTCGACGTACACCGGGATCCCGGCCCTGCCCGGCCACGGCCCGGCGCTGGCCGACTGCGCCGCGGCGGCCGAGTTCTACCTGGCCCACCGACGGGCGCGGCTCGACCAGGTCCGGGCCGCGCTGGCCGCCGGCGCCACCACCGCCGCCGAGGTCGTCGCGATCGTGTACGCGGACGTGGACCGCTCGCTGTGGTGGGCGGCGGAGTGGTCGGTGCGGGCGCAGCTCGAGTACCTGGGCCGGGAATCCGGCGACACCGGCGTGGGGTTGGAGCAGACGTGACCTGCCCGGTGTGTGGAACCGTCGCCGTACCCGGCGCGCGGTTCTGCCACAACTGCGGGGCCGCGCTGCCGGCCGCCGCGACGCTCCCGGCCACCGAGCGCCGGGTGGTCACCGTGCTCTTCGGCGACCTGTCCGACTTCACCTCCTGGTCGGAGGATCTCGACCCGGAGCGGGTCGGTGCGGTCACCGACCGGGTGCTGGCCGCGCTCGCCGGTGCGGTCAAGACCTTCGGCGGGCACGTCGACAAGCTGACCGGCGACGGGATCATGGCGGTCTTCGGCGCGCCGGTCGCCCACGAGGACGACGCCGAGCGGGCGGTGCGGGCCGCGCTGTCGATGCAGCGGGCGGTCCGCCGGGTGCTCGACGACGAGCGCGGCGGCGGCGCGCCGCTGGGCCTGCGGGTCGGCCTGAACACCGGGGACGTGATCGCCGGAATCCAGGCCGCGATCGAGTACACGGTCATCGGCGACACGGTCAACACCGCCGCCCGGCTGGCCGACGCCGCCGCCGTCGGCGCGGTGTACGGCGGCGCGCGGACCGCCGCCGCCACCCGGCACGTCGCGTCCTGGCGGGCGCTGCGCCCGCTGCGGCTCAAGGGCAAGCGGGAGCCGGTCGAGGCGTACGAGCTGCTGGGCCTCCTGGACGCCCCGGGCACCCGGTCCGGCCTCGGCGACGAGGCCCCCTTCGTGGGCCGGGAGACCGAGATCGGCCGGGTGGCCGGCCGGCTGGCCGAGGTGGTCGACCGCAGCGAGCCCCGGGTGCTGCTGATGACGGCCGAGGCGGGCATCGGCAAGTCCCGCTTCGCCGCCGAGGTGGAGCGCCTCGCCGCCGGCTACGACGTGGGCGCCGGCCGGTTCGCCGCCCACACCGGCGCGCGGGTGCTCTCCGTCCGGTGCGCGGCCTTCGGCGAGCGGCGCCGGCTCGCGCCCCTCGCGGACCTGGTGCGCGCCGCGGTCGGCCTGCCCACCGACGCGGCCACCGCGCTGACCCGTCCCGCCGTCGAGGAGCGGCTGCGCCGGCTCGGCCAGCGGCTCGGCCGGGCCGGGGGCGAGCCCGCCCCGATCGCCACCGAGCAGCTGCTGGCCCTCCTCGGGTACGCGGAGCTGCCCGCCGGCGGCCCCACCGACCAGGGCGAGTGGAGCTCCGCCGGGCAGGCCGCCGACGCCGAGGCGGTGCCGAACGCGGTGGCCGACCTGCTCAGCGCCCTCGCCGGTGAGGCGCCCCTGGCGGTCGTCGTCGACGACCTGCACGACGCCACCGCCGAGACCATCAAGGCGCTCGGGTTGACCCTCAACCGGCTCAGCGGCCCGGTGCTGGTGCTGCTGCTCGGCCGGCCCGAGCTGGTGCGTACGGCCGGCGCGCTGACCCGCGTCTCGGACGCCGAGGTCCACGCCCTGCCCCCGCTGCGCGGCGCCGACGCGGCCCGGCTGCTCACCAGCTACCTCGGTGGCGGCCGGCTGCCGCAGGCCGACGCCGACCGGCTGCTCGCCACCGCGCAGGGCAACCCGTTCTACCTCGCCGAGCTGGTCACGCTGCTGATGGAGCGGGGCGCGCTCACCGCGGGCACCGGCAACTCGTGGCGGCTCGCGCCGGGCTCGCTCGGCAGCCGGCTGCTCTCCAGGGATCTGGCCGCCGTGCTCGCCGCGCGTATCGACGCGCTGCCACCGGACGCCCGGTCGGCGCTGCGGGACGCGGCGGTCGTTGGGGACAGCGTGCCGGCCGGCACCCTGGAGGCGCTCCGCGAGCAGCGCGCCGGCCGGGACGGCCGGCCGGCGGCGGTCGTCGCCGTCGAGCTGGAACGTGCCGTCGAGGAGCTGCTGCAACGGCGCATGCTGCACCGCACCCGCGCCGGGTACGCGTTCGCCACCCCGCTGATGCGGGAGGCCGCGTACTCCGGGGTGAGCAAGGCGGAACTGGCCGAGCGGCACGCCGCGCTCGCCCGCTGGGCCGCGGCCGACCCGCCGGCCGGCGCTCCGGTGCCCGGCGGGTTCACCGAGGCGGCCCGGGACGATTTCGTGGCCGCGCACGTCGAGCGGGCCACCGCGCTCGCCGACGCGGTCGGCCTGCGCCCGGACGCGCCCGCCCGGACGGTGGTCCCGCTGGGGATCGCCGCGCTGGGCCGCGCCGCCCGCCGGTCCCTGCAGGCCGGCGAGCCGGCGATGGCCGTCGAGTACGCGGAACGCGCCGCCGAACTGGCCCGTGGCGCCGTACCGGCGGCCGACCGGGTGGTGCACGCGCGGGCACTGCTCCAGATCGGCCGTCCGGCCGACGCGCTCGCCTCCGCCGAGAAGATCGCCGCCAACGCGGGCGACGAGGCGGCGACCCGGGCCAGCGCCCTGCTCCTCGCCGGCCAGGCGCACCAGACGATGGGCGACCACGGCCGGGCGGTGGCCTGCTGGCAGGAGGCGTTGCAGGTGGCCACCGCGCACGGGCAGCCGACGCTGCGCGCCTCGGCGATGCGCCGCCTCGGCATGGCCGACTTCATCGCCGGCCGGCTCGGCCAGGCGAGCAGCCGGCTCGCCGCGTCGTACCAGGTCAGCCTGTCGGTGCAGGACCGCCGCGGGCAGGCCTGGTCGTTGCAGAACCTGGCCTGGGTCACCACCACCCGGGGGGACTTCGCCGGCACCGACGCCGTGCTGAGCCGGGCCGCCCGGCTGTTCGCCGAGCTGAAGGACCCGTACGGGAGGGCCTGGCTGCGCGGCACGACCGCGTTCGCCCGGCTGCTCGCCGGCCGGCTGCGGGAGGCCTGCCGGCTGGCGCAGGTCTTCCTGCCCTTCGGGGAGCGGGTCGGCGAGGAGTGGGCGGTGGGCACGCTGCGCGGGGTGGAGGCGTTCGCCACCGCCGAGCTCGGCGACCTGGCGGAGGCGGACCGGTTGGCCCGGCGCGCGTACCGGGACTTCGCCGCCGTCTCCGACGAGTGGGGGCGTGGCTTCGCGCTGGTGGTGCGGGGCGTCATCGCGCGGAGCCTGGGCGAGCCGGAGCACGCCGCCGACCTGCTCACCGACGCGCTGGGGTTCGCCAACCGCACCTCGCACCCGTTGCTCACCGGCATGGCGGGCACGCTGCGCGGGTTCGTGGCACTGGACATGGGCGCCCACGACCTCGCCGAGCGGGACGCCCGCGCCGTCCTGACCGCCGTCGAGCCGCACAACCCGCAGGCTCCCGCCCAGGTGGCGCCGCGGGTGCTGCTGGCCACCGCGCGGCTCGCCGCCGGTGATCCGGCCACCGCCGTCGGGCTGCTCGCCCCGGTCGCCACGGCCGCGCTCAACGCGCCGTCGCTGCTCTTCTCCCGCCGCCAGACGCTGGCCCGGTACGCGTCCGCCCTGCTCGCGCACGGCCAGCGGGAGCAGGCGCTGGACTGGGCGCGGCGGGCCGTCGCCGCCCCGGCGGAGGACGTGCGCAGCCAGGTGATCGCGGCCAGCGTCCTCGCCGAGGCGCTCGCCGCCTGCGGCCGTCCCGTCGAGGCGCTGGCCAGCGCGGAGGAGGCGGTCCGCCTGGCGTACGCCACCGAGCAGCGCAGCGAACGCCGCAACGCCGACGCGCTCCGCGCCCGCCTCACGATCTGAGCGCCGCCGCCGCCCGAGCCGGGCTGCCGTGTGGCACAGGTTTTGACGGTTTCGCCGATGTGGATGTCGGGGGCGGTCGTTAGCGTGTGGGGGCCGGACGCGGGGCACGACCGCGCCGGCCGGGGAGGGGTCCGATGAAGCTGCCGCGTTCCGCCGCCGGCTGGACGATCGCGGTCTTTGGCGTGCTCGCGCTGGTCATGGGCGCGGTCGGGCTGATCTGGCCGGAGGCGCTGCTGCGGCTGCTCGGCTTCGAGGTGCCCGCGTCGCGGGCGGCCGGTGACTACACCGGCACCTTCCTGACGGCGTCCTCGATGGCCTCGTTCAACATGGGGGTCTACTACCTGCTCGCCACCGCGACCGAGTGGCGGCCCTTCTACCGGTTCACCGTCTGGTTCCGGCTGGTCACCTTCACCGTGTTCACCATCGCGGTGCTGGCCGACGTCGCGCCGGGCCGGTTCTTCGGGGTGGCCGCCTGGGAGGGGCTGGGCGCGCTGGCGACCGCCGCCGGCCTCTGGTGGGACGCCCGCCGGGGTGGCGCCGCATCGACGGCCGCCACCGCCACGACGCCCGCTGATCGGGCCGCGCCGCCGTCCGCGGCGGACGCGGTTCACTGAGCGGCCGGCCGGATTCGGTATTTTCAAGCTGTGACCGACACCCCGCCCGGCGCCCTGCCGATGCCCATCGTGCCTGGTCTGACTGATTTGCGGGTGTTCGCCCGGGGCGGCTACGCGACGATCTACAAGGCCACGCAGATCTCGGTGGGGCGCGAGGTGGCGGTCAAGGTGGAGAACCGCACGCTGGACAGCGAGCGGGACCAGGCGCGGTTCCTCCGGGAGGCGCGCGCGGCGGGGCGGATGTCGTCGCATCCGCACGTGGTCGACCTCTTCGACGTCGGGGTCACGGTCGACCAGCACCCCTACCTGATCATGGAACTCTGCGACGGGTCGTACGCCGAGCGCATGCGCACTTCCCCGCTCGGCCCGCTGGAGGCCCGCGACCTCGGGGTGAAGATCGCCGACGCCATCGCCCACTCCCACGCGGCCGGCGTGCTGCACCGCGACGTCAAGCCGGCGAACATCCTCTACTCGCACTTCAACCCGGCGGTGCTGGCCGACTTCGGGCTCGCCGTCGTCGCCGAGATGCGCGACGCCTCGGTCGCCCTGGAGGTGCTCACCCCGGCGTACGCGCCACCGGAGATGTTCAACCACAGCCCGCCCTCGCCGGCCGTCGACGTGTACGCGCTCTGCGCCACCCTCTACGCGGTGATGCACGGCCGGCCGCCCCGCTGGCGCTCCGAGCGCAACCCGAGCCTGGTCACCGTGCTGGAGATGTTCCACCAGCCGGTCCCCGGCCTGCCCGGTGTGCCGGAGGACCTGGTCGACATCCTCCGCGCCGGCATGTCGAACGATCCGGGGGCGCGGCCGTCCGCGGCCGAGCTGAAGGCCCTGCTGGCCGACCTGCCGCTCAGCGGCGCGGTGCCCGGTCACGGCAGTTCCCCGGTCCACGGTGGAGGCACGTCGTCCGGGCCGTACGCCCTCGGCCGGTCCGCCCGGCCCGCGCCCCGCCCGCCGGTGGAGGACCCGCACCCGACCGTGCCGACCGACGGGCGGCGCCGACGCCGCTGGTTTCTCGGCGGCGCCGGTGTGGTCGCGCTCGCCGCCGCGGCCGGTGCCGGTGCCTGGCTGGCCGCCGGGGCGACCGCGCCGCTGCCGCCGCCGACCACCGACGTCGCGTCCCACCTGCGGCCGGCCTGTGCGCAGGTGGCCGAGCTGCCCGCCGGGGCGCGGTGCGGCGACGAGTTGGAGTGCTTCGGGCCGATGGAGGTGCGTGGTGCGCGGGCCCGGGCGGCGCGGGTGCCGTGTGCCGGCGAGCACACGTGGGAGAGCTACGTCGAGGGCGTGCTGCCCGACACGCTGCTCGGTGCCGGCTACGACGAGGTCAGCAGCGACCCCGCCGTACGGCGTGTCTGCAACGCGACGACCTTCCGGTTGACCAGCGGCATGACGTACACCGACGGGTGGAACCTGGAGGTGCTCCCGCCGGACGCCGCCGACCGGACCTACCGCTGCCTGGCCGGGCGCGGCCTGGACGCGCTCGCGTCACCGACCTTCGTCAGCTGACGGCCCCCGGTAGCGGTCGCGCATCGCGCGCACCGCCTCCCGGTTGCCGAGGGTTTCCAGCGTGTCGGCGTCGACGGCGTGCAGGGCGTCGGCCGTCGGGGGCGACACGGGGATGGCGGGCGGCTCACGGCCGTCCCGGGCGGCCGCCACGGCCACGCCGCAGACCGCCGTCGACAGGACGCAGAGCAGCGCCAGGACGACCGCGAGGAGATCCTGGCGGCGCAGCGCGAGCAGCGTCACGAGCAGAGCGACCGCCGCCACTCCTGCGACGAGCGCCACCAGCCGTGCGTCGGGCCTGCGTTCCGTCACCCGTCCAGCATGTCGGCCGGGAGCCTGCTGTCAACCACCCGTCCGGAGTGGAAGCGCCCATCAGGGACGGGGTCTGCCGGTACCGGAGTGTGGGTGGCATCGACACGGGGCGTGGCTCCCACCCATCCTTGTAACATTCGCGACAGTGGACAAAGGACATCGACACGTGCCGTCCCGGCGTCGGGTCGGAGCGTTCCCGAACAGCGGTTACGCCGGCAATTCGCCAACTGTCGAGAATGAATCGATCCGCTGTGAGATGGGTCACCGGAATCCCGGGCTGTGCGGTAGTCGTTGATCTCGCTACGGTTCCCCTGCCGAACGCGGCGCAGCAATTACGGGGGCGACAGACGTGGACTCATGCCTATCCGCAACGAGCAATGCGTTTATTCTTCTCCTCCGTTCCGCGGCCGGTAAACCATGTCCGTTCAGGAGAGGGAAGACATGTCAGGGAAGAATGGTCGGCGGCGGATCATCGCCGTCGTCGCGGCGGGCGCGTTCCTCGTCCCGCCGCTGTCACCGGGCGCCGCGTACGCCGACGAGGGGCGACCGGTCGACGTGACGACCGAGGAGGTGGTCCTCGCCGAGGCGGCCGAGATCGAGGCGGGCACCGTGCCGGGCAACGGCTGGATCTTCGAGGACGAGCCGGCGCGACCCGGGTTCGGCTGCCCCGAGGCGGGGACGCACTACCGGGTCTTCAACCGGAAAGGCATCCACATCCCGGTTGGTATGACCTTCAAGAACGGCCCCGGCGGCACCACCAAGGCGGCGATCCAGACCGGCCTGGAAGCCACCGTCAAGGTGTCGGCCTCCGCGAGCTTCTCCGCCGGAGCGCTGGTGGCCAAGGCTGAGACCACCTTCGGAATCGAAGCGTCTGTGACCTCGAAGATTCAGCACACCTGGGAATACAGCCGCAACATCGACCCGAAGAAGTACGGAAATCTGCGATTCGGGAACTGGGGTTGGCGCATGGGCGCCGAAAAGTACACCGTGGACAGCCGTTGTAAGGTCAAGAACAAGAAGAGCGCGACGGTGACGGCCATGCCCAGCGCTTCCACGTGGGGATACCGCTACTGGGAGACCTCTTCCTAGTTTCATTCAGCGGGTGGTCCCGGCCGATGCCCGAACGGCCGGGACCGCCGCCCATTCCAGGAGTAGTGATGGAGACGAGACAGAGTCACCTCCGGCGGCTCGTGGTCGCCAGCGCCGTGCTCGCCATGGTGGTCATCCCGTCCGCGGGCTGCACCGGAGAGCCGGAGCCTCCGAAACGCGTCGACGCCGACCCGTCCCCCTCCGCGCGACCCTCCGTCCCCACTGCGGACCCAGCGATGGAACGCTACGTGCAGGCGGCCAACGCGGCCAACGCGGAGGTGGAGGGCACGCTGATCGCCGCCGGCGCCCGGCCCACGGTGGTCGATCAGGGTGAAGGCCCAATGACCATGGTGATCCGTGACGAGGGTGCCGAGGAGTGGAAGGCCGGTGACTACCGGCTCGTCGTGAACTGCGCCGGATCGGGCACGCTCTACGCGTACTTCCGGCTGGGGGACCGCTCGGACATCCAGGAGATGCTGCCGTGCGGAACCACCGTCACCACCGGGGCGATCGGGCTGCGGCTCCGGTCCGCCGTCACCGGCTCGGCGGTGTTGATCATCCCGGCGGGCGACGTTCGGGCCGCCGTCTCCTACCAGATCCAGCGGGTGTGACGGGCTGTCCTCAGCTGGACATTGCCGGCCGGCTCGGATGCGGCGGCTGCTCGACGGGGGCGGCTACGATGCGTGTCACCCAGGCTCCGCCGCGTAGCGAGGTCGACCATGCGTGTTCACCGCACAGGATCCCTGATTCGTTCGGTCGCCACCACCGTGGCCGTCGCTCTGACGCTGCTGCTCGCTGCGGCGGCTGGCTGCGACAGCCAGCGGGAGCCGGAGCTGCCCTCGGTGCAGGAGAAGCTCCGCGAGTCGCACATCTGGGGCCAGCCCGTCCTGCGGATCGGGGTGGCGGACGACGAGCCGCTGATGGGCGAGGTCCGCAACGGGGCGCACATCGGCTTCGACGTCGAGATCGCCCGCTACATCGCCGCCTCCCTCGGGTACGAAGGGGAGCAGCGGGTCGAGTTCGTGAACGTGTCCACCGAGGACCGCATCCCCGCCCTCCAGGGCGGCGTCGTCGACTTCGTGGTCTCCAGCTTCTCCATCACCGACGAGCGCAAGAAGCTGGTCAGCTTCGCCGGGCCGTACTTCGTCACCACCCAGGAGGTGCTGGTCCCGACCCGGCACAAGGACGCCATCCGCACCATCGAGGACCTGCGGAACCCGAAGTACAAGATCTGCACGAGCGGCGGCTCCACCACCGAGGCGGAGCTGGAGAAACACCAGGTCCCCACGGTCGTGGTCAAGGACGTCTGGGACTGCGTCGAGGGCATCCGCGCCGGCAAGTACGACGCCGTCAGCTCCGACGAGACGATCCTCGCCGGCTTCCTGGCCCGCCACCCGACCGAGTTCGAGATCGTCGACATGCCGTTCGGCACCAGCGAACTGCTCGGCGTCGGCGTACCGATCGGCGACCCGGCGCTGCGCGACCTGGTCGCGTACTTCCTCGACAAGAGCTACCAGCAGGGGCGCAACGGGCAGACCAGCCCGTGGCAGACCGCGTACAACCGGACGCTCGGGCCGTGGCTGCGCGCCGAGAAGCGGCAACCGCAGCCGCTCGACGTACCGAAGCTGGTCGACTTCGACGACAAGGCGCCACGGCGATGAGCACGGCGGAGGCCGGGGATCCGGGCGGTCCGACGCCGCCCGCCTCGCCTTCACCTGCACCAGCACCGGAGACATCGTCCGCGCCAGCGCCGGCGGCGTCTCCCGCCCGGGCGCGGCCGGCATCGCTCGTCGCGGGGGTCGAGCCTCCTCCGGTCGAGACCCGCGCGACGCCGGTGGGCGGTTGGGACCAGGTGGAGCGGCGGGCGCGGGCCAGCCAGTCGTTCTGGACGGCCGTGGTCGGCGTGCCGGCGATCTTCTCGGTGCTCCGACTCGGCGTCGAGGCGGGCGGCGAGTTGCAGACCACGCTGCTGCTGGTGGCCAACGTCGGGCCGATCAACCTGCTGGCCGGGTTCCTCACCACGGCAGCGCGCCTGCTCGCCACCGCGCTCGTCGCGGTCTTCGCGCTCGGCGCGGTTCTCGCCGCCAGCACGGAAGGTACCGCGCGTCGACCCCTCTTCGCCCGCTGGGTCGAGGTCACGCCGACCTGGTTCGTGGCGGCGAGCTTCCTGATGGCCCTGGTCACGTGGCCATTGCTGTACCTGCCGCTGCTGGTGCCCGCGGCCTTCGCGGCGTTCCAGGTGCGGCCCGAACGCCTGCACGAGCAACCCGTGGCCCGGGTCCTCGTCATCGCGGCCGTGTTCGGCGGCTACCTCTTCCTGCTGGTGCCGACGCTGCGGGACGCCTGGCGGCAGGAAGAATGGCTGGCGATCGTGCTGCTGGTCGTACCGCCACTGCTGGCGCTCTTCATCGCCGGGCCGCTGCCCGGCGTGGTGATCCGGCCGCTCGCCTCGCTCACCCAGCTCGCCGTGCTGGCCATGCTGGTGTGGGTGGCGCTACCGGTGATCAGTACGCCGGTGCTGCCGCTCACCGTGACCACCGTGGGGGACACCGCCGGGGCCGCTGCTGGGGTTTCCGAGGACATCCGGGGGCACGTGGTGACCACCGATGATGTCAACATGGTGATCCTCCAGGAGCGCGGCGGGGTGCGCTACGTGCCGGTGGGACAGGTACGCGGGCAGGTGCTCTGCCCGTCGGAGGAGGAACTGCCCCGCCACCGGCTGCGGATCCACGACTTCCACGTCGAGGACTCGCTGCTGGAAGGGCTGGGCCGGCGGGTCCGCCCGGTGCACCGGGTGGACGCTGCGTGCCGTTGAGTCCTGCCATTTGTACGTAGATCGTGCGACGGGCGACGGCGTCGCCCTTGGCGTTGAGCTGGTAGCCGTCAAGCCAGACCCAGCCGTCGTACGTGACCCAGTCGAGCACTCGGATCAGGCGGAACCTGATCGGGGTCACGAACTGGACGCTGGCTGCTCGGCCGATGTGGAGCAGGGTGCCGGCGCGCAGGTCGGTCATGGCAGCCAGCCGAGGAAGCGGCGGTGGAGTTGGCCCGCCGGTGCCCAGGCCATGTCCTGGGTGGCTGCCACGAGGCAGGAGCCCAGGTAGAGGGCGAGGGACACGGGGGCGTCCTCGTACTCGGCTTTGAGCTCGTTGCGGCGGGTGCGACAGGGCCAGGGGGCGCCACAGCCGCCGCACGTCCAGATGGGCAGGACCGGGCCGTGTGTTGTCATCGGCTCTCACCCGGCCAGTGCCCTCGGTTGATCGGCACTCGGTGTCTTGCGTGGCAGGGCAGGTTCCTTCCGCATCGGCAGACCCGCTGACACTTCTGCCATGACCACACGGGACGGTGCCGGCGGGCCAGCGTCAGGGCGACCGCGGTCACGTACTGGTCGTAGGTGACGTGCCTGCTCATCCGGCCCTCCTCGCTTGGGGGCATGGCGGCCGGGCCACGCACGGTCATCCGACCACCACACCCAGCGAGCACCGTCTCACGCATCTCGGGCATCCGCAATATGCGGATCCCAAATGTGCGGTCCGCGTGTCTGCGAAAGGAAGTAAGGTCTTCCGCATGGCAAGATGACGACGTGCCTCAACGTCAGAGCCCTACGGTCCGACGTCGACGACTGGCGCTCACGCTTCGACAGCTACGCGAGCGAGCCGGTATTACCTCAGCCGACGCGGCCCGACGGGTGGACCACGATGCGAGCTGGCTCAGCCGGATCGAGACGGCGGAAGTCCGTCCACATCCGAACGATGTGCGGGCGCTCCTGACGTTGTACGGCGTTGAAGGCGACCAGGCCGAGGCTGTCATCGCCGTCGCTCGGCAGGCGAAGCAGCGTGGATGGTGGCAGCGGTACAGCGACGTCCTGCCCGACTGGTTCGCCGCGTACGTGGGGATGGAGTCCGAGGCGTCCGTCATCCGCACATATGAGTGCCAGATGGTGCCCGGCCTGTTGCAGACCGAGGAGTACGCCCGAGCCGCGTTCCAGGGCGCGCCGGTCCCGATGCGTGACGACGAGGTGGAACGGCAGGTCGCGCTACGGATGGAGCGTCAGGCCATCCTCACAAGCGATGACCCGCCGATGCTGCGTGTGGTCATTGACGAGGGAGCAGCCCGCCGAATGGTCGGGGGTCCGGAGGTGCTGCACCGGCAGCTCAACCACCTGGTCGAGCAGTCGGGCCGGAGCAACATTCAGATCCAATTACTCCCCTACTCCGCCGGCGTCGGCTTCGACGGCAGCTTCGTGATCCTGGACTTCCCGCCCATGCCGGACCCGTACCCGGACGCCGCCGAGGAGCGGATGGTGTACGTCGACACGCTGACGGGTGCGCTGTACCTGGACCGGCCGTCCGAGATCGCCGCGTACGCGGCGGCACATGAGCAGCTTCAAGCCCTCGCACTGGCACCCAAGCCAACGCGAGATACGCTTCGTGCGATCGCTGCCGACTTGATCACCTAGGAGGGCACGGCATGGACCTGCCTCGCTCTGCCTGGCGCAAGAGCACCAGGTCCGGCTCAAGCGGCAACTGCGTGGAGGTCGCCAGGCGACCCTGGACCGTCATGGTCCGCGACAGCAAGGATCGGCAAGGGCCGCTGCTGTCCTTCACCCCTGGTGATTGGAGCGGCTTCATGGGGGCCCTCAAGACTGGGCAGTTCGAGGCCTGAGCAGCGGTGTACCGATTCGGCTACCTCCTCACCGCCAGTCCCGCCTGACCCCTCCAACAGGGCCGGATGCCGCTGTTCGGTCACTCTCATATCCACCAGCACCCGGCGGAGTGTCACCCATCGAGTGAAGCCACCGTGTAACGCATTAACCGGAGCCGGACACTGGCTGCCGCGAAACCGGCTGCCGGCGATGTCGCCAATTCCGAGGATGTAGACCAGGTCGTGTGCCTCGGCGGCGTGTCGCAACACCACGGGCACGTCATCGCTGAGGATCCCCACGTCACTCGTCCCAATCTAGAGGCTCAGCGCGCAACGCCGGTGCGTGCCCGATCCGTGCCCGACACAAGGGTCAGCAAGGGCGAGCACGGGGTTCCAGGCAGCCCTGGTGCGAACGTCAAGCACCTCTCGACCGGTCGCTACGGCGACTCCCCAAGCAGACCAATCCGATTCCCAAGCTGTTTGGCGCACTACCGCCGTGGGCATCGACGGAAACACGCTCATCGCTGCTCTCTCGGCAATCGCAGGCGCAGCCAGTGCCGTAGGTGCCATCGGTGCTTGGCTGGCGGCTAGATCAGCGAAGGACGCCGCGCACTGCGGTCTACTGCGGTGCCTTGGCGGGGCCGGCCGTGCCTTGGGCTGCCAGTTGCTCGCGTTCTTCGGGTGTCATCTCTTCGTAGCGGGCCCAGAACGCTTCAAAGGGTTTGGTCAGCTCGGCGGCGTAGGTGTCGGTTGCGACGGCGTCGCGGAGGCTGATGTCGCCGTTGAGGACTCCTGTGGCCATCTCTCGTAGCACGTCGTTGGGTCCGTTGGCGAGGCGGGTGAGGGCGTCGCGGAGGGCTTGGCTGCGATGGTGGTCGCCGGCGGCGATGTCGTCGAGGTCGCTCATGGCTAGGCGGGTAGTCCGGCGAGGGGGTGGTCGTATCGGCCGCTGTTCGGTAGCGAGGGTAGTGCGACGGCGTCGAGGTTGCTGAGTTCGCGCACGAGCAGGGCGCGGAAGGTGTTGACGACGGCGGAGAGCTTCTGGCAGAGGTTGGTGGCGGCGCCCCAGAGGTGGAGCATATAGGCGACCTCGGCGGCGGCCAGCCCGTAGCCGACGACGGCGCCAGCGCCGGTGGAGGCGGTGGCGGTTCCGGCAGCGATGCTGACGCCGGCGATGATGGCGGAATCGAGCAGGGCTTTGATGGTGCCGCCCAAGGCTTCGCCGGTGGCCCACACGGCGTCGGCCATCTCTCGGTATCCCTGGCTGATGGCGGCCAGGGGGCCGCGCAGGTCGGAGACGGCGTTGGCAGTGGTGGTGAAGTAGCGGAACGCGGATTCGCCGGCAGTGCCCTGCCAGTGGCCGCGGAGGGTGGTGGCCCCGGACTGGACGTTGTATGCCACGTCGTGCAGCGCGCCGCCCATGTTGCCGATGACGGGTGCCATGACGGCGAGGGCCTCCCAGTCACCGAAGACGCGTTTCTGGATCTCGCCGATGGGGTCGAATCCGAACACGATGTTGAAGGCGGTGGCGGCCCACGCCGATGGGCTGAGGTAGTCCATGAACGCCAGCGAGTTCGCGGGGTTGTCCGGCTCGCCGGGCGGCTTCAGGGACCACGTGACGTCGCGCGGGTCGGCGAAGTTGGCCGGGGTGCAGGGATTGGCGGAGATTTCCAGTTCAAGCCGGGTGATGCACCGGTCGGCCGCCGACGGGAGAGTGCGGTCGAGGGACGCGGCAGCGGTCAGGTCGGTGGTGCGGTAGTAGGTGGCAGCGGCGGTGAGTTCTGGGGCGGAGGCTTGCAGTAGGCCGGCCAGGCGTTTGAGCGTGGTGTCGATGACGTTGACAGCATGTTCGTGGCTCGCCTTGGCGACGTTGTACACCTCTCCGCCGGTGCCCGCCTCGGCGTACCGGTGGAAGTAGCCACGGATCTCGCCGACGTCTTCGGCAGCTCGGTCGACCTGCCGCGCGAAGCCTGCCAGCGCCGCAGGTTCCACGACGAGGGTCACTGCGCCGCCTGGGACGCGATGACGGTGCCAGCCAAGCCGACCACGGCGAGCACAACGGCGCCGATGAGCAGGTACCGAGCGAAAGGCTGCCGCCGTACGAGGTAAGTGCTCACGCCGAGCACCCCGCCGACGATGGACACCGACATGGGCACGAGTGCAGCGGGCTCGGCATCGCCGGTCAGGATCAGCCAGCCTGATACCACCCCGAAGAAGATCGCGACGTTCGCGATCGAGGTCCGAAGGTTGCGGAAGGCCGAGTGTTGCAGGACGCCCACCGCTTTTCGGTACTCCTCAACCGCCTGCGTCCGCTCTTCCTCGGACACCGGCCGCCGCTTCAACCTGCCGCCACCCCGCGCCTTGCGACTCATGCCGGCGAAGATACCAACGACGGTCATGAGATCGCTGCCCTGCGTGATGTTCGATCGCTGACAGCAACGGCGTCGGACAGCACGGGCCAAAGCCGCTACGACTGCACTATGCCCCGGGCCAGCAACGGGCGCAGACGCCAGCGACAGCCCGCACAGAGCTTCTCAGCGAGACATCCGGCAGCCAGGCAGCAAGGAGGCAGCGGAAGCCTCGATGCGGGGCCGTCCAAGACATCAACCGACGATGCCCGGCACCTGCTCATCGACGCGGGTCGCCACCGGCTGGCATCAGCCGACAGCTTGTGACCGGCTCCCCCCGGCGGCGGTCGCCCTTAGCGGGCAGGGAGTCCGACAGCGTCGGTGACCTGACATCAGTCGTTGACATCAGCGGTGGCGGCCGAGGCCGGACGAGTGCGGATGGGTGTCGCCTCGGAGCCGGACCCGGTGGACGTCACCGGACGCTGCGACCTTTGCCGAAAGCGCCTTGTAAGCGAGGTGTCACCGACGGACCCGGGGCTGGACCGCCCTCAGCGCGAGCTCCCGGCCGATGCACTGGCTTCGCGATGTCAGCTACGGAAACCGCAGTTGCGACGGGAATGCACCGGAGCGGCTCAGCTACCTGTCCAGTAGCAGTCAGACGACTACACGCTACGAGTCCTGTTTCGATCCTGTCTGTATGGACCCGGCTGAAGCTTGCGCAAGTCAACGGCGCAGGGTGACGAAGAGCCGGAGGTGGCGCGGCGAGCGGGCTCGACGTACATGATCTTTGACCCGGAGAAGTGGGAGTCCTGGTCGACCGGCGAAAACTATGCGATCACCAGGGCAGACAGCGTCCGACTCTTCGTCGGAGAGATCACCTCGAAGGAGGTGGTTCAGCCCGCCGCCACCTCGGAGAATCCCTAATCCCGGTCATCACCAAAAGATCAACTCAAGGAGCAATTCGTGAAACTTCGGACCGCTGCGCTGGTCGCGCTCTCGGTTCTGTTCCTCGGCGCGTGCGCGGAGCCCGACAAGGTGGAGCAGGGATCCGCCGACGGAGCAAGCGGCGCGCCGGCGGCCGGCGACGCCAAGCCCGGGGGGTCCCTGCTGGCGACCGGCTTCGGTCAGCGCGACATCTACGTGGCCCTGGTCGCCATGGTGGAGAACACCTCTGACAAGGTCGGGCAGACGGTGACCGTCCAGTTCAACATCAAGGATGCGGCCGGGGAGCTGCTCAAGAGCGAGTCTCAGGTGGAGACCTTCTCGCGCCCCGGACAGACGATGCCGCTCACCACGCAGGCGGAGCTGCCCGCGGGCAAGAAGGCCGCGAAGGTCGAGGCGACGCTGCTGGTGGAGGATGAGGGCACCTTCTCCGCCGAGCCGTTCCCGGAGATCAAGACCGGTCCGGTGACGGTGACTAAGAGTTCCTAACAAAATGATCTAGGGGCTTCCGTCCCTTGTAGAGGGCGATCTACGATGTCGTGCCGTGAGGCGTGGTGAGCAGCCGCCGTGGATCGTGCCGGACGGGCTGTGGCAGCGCATCGAGCCGTTGCTGCCCAAACCTGAGCGCAACCCACGGCGCCCGGGACGCAAGCGAATCCCGGACCGGCAGGTGCTGTGCGGGATCTTGTTCGTGTTGCACACCGGGATCCAGTGGGAGTTCCTGCCCCAGCAGCTCGGGTTCGGGTCCGGGATGACCTGCTGGCGGCGTCTGGAGGAGTGGAACCGGGCCGGGGTGTGGCAGCGGCTGCACGAGCTGCTGCTGGCAGAGCTGCAGGCCGCCGGGAAGCTGGACTGGTCCCGCGCCGTGATCGACTCCTCACACGTGCGGGCCGCCCGACGTGGCCCAAAAGCGGCCCGAGCCCGGTCGACCGCGCCCGCCCGGGCTCGAAGCACCACGTCCTGACCGAGGGCGCCGGCATCCCCCTGGCCGTGTCGTTGACCGGCGGCAACCGCCACGACGTCACCCAACTGCTCCCGCTGATCGACAAGATCCCGCCCGTACGTAATCGGCGCGGACGGCCACGCCGCCGCCCCGACCAGCTCTTCGGCGACCGTGCCTACGACCATGACAAGTACCGCAAGGCGGTACGCGGCAAGGGCATCCGACCGCACATCGCCCGCCGTGGCCAACCCCACGGCTCCGGTCTCGGCGTGTTCCGGTGGGTGGTCGAGCGCACCATCGCCTGGTACCACGGCATGCGACGGCTACGCATCCGGTGGGAACGCCGTGATGACATGCATGAAGCCTTCCTCGGCCTCGCTACCTGCATCATCACGTACCGGCACGTCGTACGACTTTGTTAGGACCTCTAAGTCCGAGTATGGGACCGACGAGTTCGACGCCAAGTTCGAGGTGACCAACCCGAAGGCCGAACCGCTCAAGGACCCGAGGGTGGCCGTGGTCTGCTATGACGCCTCGAAGACGAAGATCATCGGCGGGGGGTCCACCTATCCGGACCTGATCCCGCCGTCCGGCAAGGCCTCTGTCGAGGTGTCCACCATCACGACAGGCAAGCCGGCATCCTGCGTCGCGTACGTGAGCCCAGGCATCTAGTCGCCAAGCGATAACGGACCCGCCAACCCGCGCTGCGAACGGGGAGGCGGGTCCGTTGGCGTCGGAAGGGCCGCGGTTGTTCAGGCGCTGTCGTTCGTTCGGCATGGTCGACCACGCAGAGGCCGGCAACCGCAGAACCGACCAAAGCAGGTCGCCGTGAGCTACGGAGTTGAGGCGGACAGCCGCTGCCAACCGTCAGGGCAGGGGACCTGGCAAGACCCGACTGTTGATTTCGCGGGCGACGTCAGCAGGGCCCCGCGCAAGCGGGGCCCTGCTCTCCTGGGCGTTTTTACCGGTTCCCGGACTCGGGCACGCGTTCAGGGTCGACGCCGGCCCGGCGGAACAGCTCCCGCAGGCGCTGCTTGACGTCGACCGTGGCGTCCAAGGACCTCAGTACGGCCGTGGACGCGCGGTCCATGAGCTGGTCGAGTTCGTGCTCCTTGTCATGGTCCATGGGTTGCCTCCTTCCGGGTCGACTCGGGGTCCAGCATGCGGAGGACCTTCTGACGGGCGTGCCGCAAATTCGACCGCACGGTGTCGCGCTGCTGTCCGGTGATCTCGGAAATCTCGGTGTGCCCGTAGCCGTCGCAGTGCAGCACGAAAACCACGCGCTGGGCCTCCGGCAGCGCCCGCAGCATGCTCATGACCTCCGGCCGGTCCTCGTTGGCATCGAAAGACTCCACCGCGGTGTCCTGCGCCACGTGCCTCGCCGCAGTGACCTCCCGCTCGGCTACCTGCCAGCCGCGGTGCAGGATGCGGAGGGCGACCGTGCGGGTGAAGGACTTCGGGGACTTGATGGTCGGCCAGTTCATGAGCGCGACGTGCATCGCCTCCTGGGTGACGTCCTCGGCCTCGTGCCGGGAAGCCCCCCAGCGGATCAGCAGTCCGACCAGGGGCTTGTAGTCGCCCTCGTAGTACGTGGCGAACTCTGCCAACTGCCCCTGGGCGAGCTGGATCTCGGTCTGTGACGGCATGTCTCATTCCTCCGTTCTCTCTGGACAAACCAGAGCCTTTGCTCTGCTTTGCGCATATAAATCACCCTTCCTGCGTGCATATGCGTCCCGGACTTTCCGGTTCGCTGCGCGCCAGGTAGCGCGCACATCGGTCGTCGTGCGTGACGACGGCCAATGTCCAACTACCTGGCCTTCGTTAGTTGAGTACCGGGCGGGGGCTCAGCGTGCAACGGCTCGGCAAGAAACTTGAAGGCCCCGGGGGATCACCGGGCTCGGCGCGCCAAGCACGCGAGGACCATGACGACCGCCAACACGGCGGCGACGGCAGTGACGGCCAGCGAGTTCGACACCGCGTACGCGGACGGCACCCCGATCAGCGCCCCGTTCATCACCACCAGGAGCTTGCCGGTATCGTCGCGGCCCTCGGGCCGTGGCTCGGTCGGCTCGTCCCCCGTATCGCCAATGACGAGTTCCGTGGAGCCGTTCACCGTCTCGGGCACCTGATTCTCCAACCTGCCACCCCCTCGGGAGGCTCATGAGTGAGGTGCGTGGAGAGGGGCGCGTCGTGCAACCGTCAGGCGTCCGATCACGCATCGTGACTCGACAGTCGCGCTGTTCGTTGGGGCGGGTGGTCTCAACTGTGGTCTCATTCGCTGCCGTACACGGTCGTCCATGACGGTCCGACGGGCAGCCGAACTGCTGGTCATGTGCGCTGTCGAACCGGTCCGAACGTGTGGTCGCAGACCTCGAAAGCGTGTGAGCGCAGCGCGGCGAGGCAGCGAGACGACCACCAGCGCCGCCGATAGACGACACAAGACAGCAGAGGCGGCCTCGCTATGCCGCGCAGGAGGGCATTGATCGACAACGATCGGTGTCCCGTATCGGCGTTCGGGATGAAGAGATCAAGCTCCGCCCGCTAATGAACCGTGCGGAGCTGGACCCAGAGACCCGGCTGAGGGCTCTCTCAGTACGACTTGTCCTGGCCGAGGACGTGTTGGGCGACGAAGTTGAGGATCATCTCCCGGCTGACCGGGGCGATCCGCCCCGCCCGTACCGCCCCGAGCAGCGTCGCCACCCCGTACTCCGTGGTCATGCCGGCCCCGCCGAGCGCCTGCACGGCCGTGTCCACGGCCAGAGCCGCCGCCTCCCCGGCCGCGTACTTCGCCATGTTGCCGGCGACGCCGGCCTCCAGGTCGCGGCCGGCGTCGTACAGCACCGCCGCCTTCTGGATCATCAGGCGGGCCAGCTCCACCTGCACGGCCGCGTGCGCCAACGGGTGCGACACGCCCTGGTGCGAGCCGATCGTCCGCCCATTCCACACCGCCCGCGTCGCCGTGTACTCCGACGCGCGCTCGATCGCGTACCGGCCGGTGCCGGCGCCCATCGCGGCGACCGTGATCCGTTCCGGGTTGAGCCCGGAGAACAGCGCCGGCAGGCCGGCCTCCACCGACTCGCCGACCAGGGCGTCGCCGGGCAGGCGGACGTCGTCCAGGTAGAGCAGGAACTGGTTCTCCGGGGACAGGATCTCCATGTCCAGCTTGGACCAGGTCAGCCCGGCCGCGTCGGTCGGCACGATGAACAGCGCCGGCTTCAGCTTCTGCGGAGCCGCGTCCGCTGAGCCGGCGCTGCCGTCTCCGACGGCGACGCGGGCGACGACCAGCACGTGTCCGGCGTCGTCGACCCCGGAGATGTAGCACTTGCGGCCGGAGAGCACCCAGTCGTCGCCGTCGCGGCGGGCGACCGTGCCGAGGCGGTGGAAGTTCGAGCCGGCCTCCGGTTCGGTGATCGCGAAGACGATCTTCTGGGAGCCGTCCGCCAAGCCGGGCAGGTGGCGCTTGCGCTGCTCGTCGGTGCCGTGCCGGTTGATGACCGTGGCGGCGATGGCGGGGGAGACCACGAGGAGCAGCAGCGGGCAGCCGGCCGCGGCCAGCTCCTCGCAGACGATGGCCAGCTCGGTGATGCCGCCGCCCCCGCCGCCGTACTCGGTCGGGATGTTCACGCCCAGGTAGCCCAGCCGGCCGGCCTCGTTCCACAGCTCGGTGGTGTGCTCGCCGGCCTTGGCCTTCTCGACGAAGTACCGGTGGCCGTACCGCTTGCCCAGCGCCCGCACGGCGTCGCGGAGCTGATCCTGCTCGGGGGTGAGGTCGAAGTTCATGACTGAGCCTCCTCAAGGGGGTTGACCACGGCCAGCACGGCTCCGGTGTCGACCTGGCCGCCGGCGGGGACCGGCAGTTCGGCGACCACGCCGTCGGTGGGGGCGAGCACGGGGTGTTCCAGCTTCATCGCTTCCAGGGTCAGCAGCAGGTCACCGGCGGCGACCCGCTGGCCGACCTCGACGTGCACGCGGGTCACCGCACCGGGCAGCGGCGCGAGCAGCGACCCGGCGGCCAGCTCCGCGGTGGGCAGGGGGAAGCGCGGCAGCTCGGCCAGGCTCGCCGCCCCGTCCGGGCCGTCCACGAAGACCTCCGACCCCTGACGGTGTACGCGGTACGCCCGCCGCACCCCGTCCACGTCGAGCACGACGCGCTCCGGGGCGGCCTCGACCAGGGACACGGTGGCGTTGGCGTCGCTCGACGGGTTCGTGGACCAGTCGGCGAGCGCTCCCCTGCGGTCCAGCCGGTAGCGGACTTCGATTTCCCTCCCGTCCGGGCCGGTGAAGCGGGTGACCTGCGGGAAGGCGGGGACGTTGCGCCAGCCGGACGGCAGCCCGGCCAGCACCGACGCCGAGGCCCGGCGACCGGCCGCCGAGGCGAGGGCCGCCGCCAGCGCGACCAGGGGGACCTCGTCGGCGGGCAGCAGGGGCTCGAAGACCTCGGGGTGCCGGTCCAGGAAGCCGGTGTCGACGTCGACGGCGGCGAACTCCGGGCTGCGCAGGACCCGGACCAGCAGGTCCCGGTTGGTGGCCACGCCGTGCAACTCGGCCCGGGCGAGGGCGCCGGCCAGGACGCGGGCCGCCTCGGCGCGGGTGGGCGCCCAGGCGATCACCTTGGCGAGCATCGAGTCGTAGTGGACGCTCACCGCCGAGCCGTCGACCACGCCGGAGTCCAGCCGCAAGCCCGGCCCGGCCAGCGGCCCGAACTCAGCGGCCACGCCGGGCAGGGCGAACCGGTGCAGGGTTCCGGTTGCCGGCCGGTAGCCCTGGGCGGGGTCCTCGGCGCAAAGGCGTACCTCGATCGCATGGCCGGCCGGCGGCGGGGTCGCGGACAGTGGCAGCGGCTCGCCCTCGGCGACGAGCAGTTGCAGCCGGACCAGGTCCAGGCCGGTGGTGAGTTCGGTGACCGGGTGCTCGACCTGGAGGCGGGTGTTCATCTCCAGGAAGAAGATGTCCCCGTCGGGCGCGAGCAGGAACTCGACCGTGCCGGCGCCGACGTAGTCGACCGCCCGGCCGGCGGCCACCGCCGCCTGGTGCAGCCGCTCCCGCACCTGCGGCGGGAGCACGCCCGGTGCCTCCTCGACGATCTTCTGGTGGCGGCGCTGGATCGAGCATTCGCGGACGCCGAGGGCGGCCACCGTCCCGTACACGTCGCCGAAGATCTGCACCTCGACGTGGCGGCCGCGTTCGACGTACCGCTCGATGAAGACCGTGCCGTCGCCGAACGCCGCGGCCGCCTCGCGGCGCGCGCTGGCGACGGCCTCGGCGAGCCCGGCGGCGTCGTGGACCACGCGCATGCCGCGCCCGCCGCCCCCGGCGGACGCCTTCACCAGCACCGGGAAGGCGGTGACCTGGTCGGCGTCGGTCCAGGTGGGCAGCATGGGTACGCCGGCCTCGGCGAGCAGCGCCTTCGCGGCCATCTTGTCGCCCATCGCGGCGATCGCCTTGGCGGGCGGCCCGACCCAGGTGAGGCCGGCGTCGGTGACGGCCGTGGCGAACTCGGCGTTCTCGGCGAGGAAGCCGTAGCCCGGGTGGACGGCGTCCGCGCCCGCCTTGCGGGCCGCGTCGAGGATGAGGTCGATCCGGAGGTACGTCTCGGCGGGCGTGTTCCCGGGCAGGCGGACGGCCTGGTCGGCCTCGGCGACGAAGGGCGCGTCGGCGTCGGCGTCGGAGTGCACGGCGACCGTCTGCACGCCGAGCGCGCGGCAGGTGGCGAAGATCCGGCGGGCGATCTCGCCCCGGTTGGCTACGAGCAACTTCTGGATCATGAAGGCTGAGCCTGCCTTTCGTTCGCGACTGCGGGACTCCGCTCCGCTGCGTTCCTCGCGCTCACGGGGTCACATCCGGAAGACGCCGAAGCCGTCGGCGCCCTTCACCGGTCCGTTGTGGATCGCCGACAGGCAGAGCCCGAGGACGGTACGGGTGTCCCGGGGGTCGATCACGCCGTCGTCGTAGAGCCGGCCGGAGAGGAAGAGCGCCCCGGACTGGGACTCGATCTGCTGCTCGACCATCATCCGCATCGCGGCGTCGGACTCCTCGTCGTACTCCCGGCCCTTCGCGGCGGCGGCCTGCCGCGCCACGATGGACAGCACGCCCGCGAGCTGCGCCGGGCCCATCACCGCCGACTTGGCGTTCGGCCAGGTGAACAGGAACCGGGGCTCGTACGCCCGGCCGCACATGCCGTAGTTGCCGGCGCCGTAGGAGGCGCCGAGGTTGACCGTCAGGTGCGGCACCGTCGAGTTCGACACCGCGTTGATCATCAGGGCGCCGTGCTTGATGATGCCGCGCTGCTCGTACTCGGTGCCGACCATGTAGCCGGTGGTGTTCTGCAGGAAGATCAGCGGCGTGTCGGCGGCGTTGGCGAGCTGGATGAACTGGGCCGCCTTCTGCGCCTCCGCGCTGAACAAGACGCCCCGGGCGTTGGCGAGAACGCCGACCGGGTACCCGTGCAGCTCGCCCCAGCCGGTGACCAGCGCGGTGCCGTAGCTCGGCTTGAACTCGTCGAACTCGCTGCCGTCCAACACCCTGGCAAGGACTTCGCGGGGGTCGAACGGCACCTTGAGGTCGGCGCTGGCGATGCCGAGCAGGTCCTCCGGGTCGTACTTCGGCGGTTGCGGGCGGCTCGTGCGGGACGGTGGGCCGTGCTTGCGCCAGTTGAGCCGGCGTACGCACTGCCGGGCCAGCCGGATGCCGTCCCGCTCGTCCTCGGCGAGGTAGTCGGCCAGGCCGGACGTCGAGGCGTGCATCGCCGCGCCGCCGAGCGACTCGTCGTCGGCGTCCTCGCCGGTCGCCATCTTCACCAGCGGCGGCCCGGCCAGGTAGACCTGCGACCGGTCCCGGATCATGATCACGTGGTCGGACATGCCCGGCACGTACGCGCCCCCGGCGGTGGCGTTGCCGAAGACCACGCTGACCGTGGGGATCTTCGCCGCGGAGAGCCGGGTCAGGTCGCGGAACACCCGCCCGCCGGGGATGAAGATCTCCGCCTGGGTGGGCAGGTCCGCGCCGGCCGACTCGACCAGGTTGACCATCGGCAGGCGGTTGGCCAGGGCGATCTCGCCGGCCCGCCGGGTCTTCGCGAGGGACCAGGGGTTGACGGCGCCGCCGCGTACCGTCGGGTCGTTGGCGATGATCAGGCACTCGACACCCTCGACCACGCCGATGCCGGTCACCACGCTGGCACCGACCGGGAAGTCCGTGCCGTACGCGGCAACCGGTGACAGCTCCAAGAACGGGCTGTCCTGGTCGAGCAGCAGCTCGATCCGCTCGCGGGGGAGCAGCTTGCCACGCTTGTGGTGGCGGGCCACGTACTTCTCGCCGCCGCCGGCGCGGGCCCGATCGAGCGCCGTGTCCAGCTCGGCGAGGCGTTCCAGCAGGGCTTCCCGGTTGGCCTGGACCGCCGGGGAGGCAGGGTCGATCGCGGTGTCGAGTGTGGTCACAGGCCCATGCCCTTCGCGATGATCTCGTTCATGATCTCGGTGGTGCCGCCGCCGATGCCGAGGATGCGCTGGTCGCGGTAGTGCCGCTCCACCTCGGCGTCGCGCAGGTAGCCGAACCCGCCGTGCAGTTGCAGCGCGGCGTCGACCACCTCGGCGCAGGCGGCCACCGCGACGTTCTTCGCCATCGCCACCTCGCTGATCGCGGGCTCCCCGGCGGCGACCCGTTCGGCGACGGCGAGCACGTACGCGCGGGCCGCCTCTGCGCGGGTGTGCATCTCGGCCAGCCGGTGCCGGACGAGCTGCCGGCTCGCCAGGGGCCGGCCGAACGTCTCCCGGTCCCGGCACCACCGGGTGGCCAGGTCGACACAGCGCTGCGCCGTCGCGTACGCCTGGACGGCCAGGGAGATCCGCTCGGAGGCGAAGTTCCGCATGATCGCGAGGAAGCCGGTGTTCTCCGCGCCGACCAGGTTCGTCACCGGCACCCGGACGTCGGTGAAGGACAGCTCGGCGGTGTCCGAGCAGTGCCAGCCGAGCTTCTCCAGCCGCCGCCCGACGGTGAAACCGGGCGCACCCTTCTCGATCACCAGCAGCGAGATGCCGCCCGCGCCCGGCCCGCCGGTGCGGACCGCGGTGGTCACGAAGTCGGCCCGGTGCCCGCTGGTGATGTACGTCTTCGCGCCGTTCACCACGTAGTGGTCGCCGTCGCGGCGGGCGGTGGTACGCAGGCTCGCCACGTCCGAGCCGCCGTCCGGCTCGGTGACGGCGAGCGCGCCGATCATCGTGCCGGCGAGGGTCGGGCGGACGTACCGGTCGACGAGGTCACCGCTCCCGGCCGCGACGATGTGCGGCAGCGCGATGCCGTGCGTGAACAGCGCCGCGATCAGGCCCGACGAGCCGCCCGACCGAATGATCTCCTCGGTGACGGTGATGGAGTCGAGCAGGTCGCCGCCGCTGCCGCCGCACTGTTCGGGGAAGCCGATGCCGAGCAGGCCGAGCTTCGCGGCGGTGGCGTGCAGGTCGCGCGGGACCTCGCCGGCCCGCTCCCAGTCGTCGAGGTGCGGCAGCACCTCCCTCGTCACAAAAGTCCTGGTCAGCTCGCGGAGCTGCCGGCGTTCGGGAGTGTCCACAGTGGTCATGACGTCGCCTCCCCGAGCGCCGGCAGGTCGACGACGCGGGAGCGGAGCAGTTCGCCGAGCGCCTTGGCCTGCGGGTCGAAGCGGGTCGAAGCGGCCACCCCCTGCCCCAGCAGGCCCCGGATGACGAAGTTGACCGCCCGCAGGTTCGGCAGCTCGTACCGCTCGACGGTCAGCGGGGCGGTCTCCGGTAGCAGCTCGGCCAGCCGCTCGACGGTCAGCCAGCCGCGCAGCCAGGCCCAGGTCGCGTCGGTCCGCGCCCAGACACCCAGGTTCGCGTCACCCCCCTTGTCCCCCGACCGCGCCCCCACCAGCTCCCCCAGCGGGCCGCGCCGGGTGGGATGCAAGGAAGGGCCCCCTGTTAACGCCTGGTGTTGTACAAGGGGCCCTTCCAAACCGGTTACCGGCGGTGGGGGGATCGGCAGGCGGGTGCCGTCGGGGAGGACGGCCACGTGATCCACCGCGTCCTGCGGCACGGTGTCGGCGGTGAAGACCCCGTACGGGGTCGCGTCGCCGGGCAGCGTCGTCAGCGTGCAGCCCGGGTAGGAGGCCAGGGCCAGCTCCACCGCCGCCGCCGAGAAGGCCCGCCCGGCCCGCGCCTTGTCGCCGTCCCGCAGGTGTACGTGCAGCAGCGCGCTCGCCGCCTCGGTGTCGTGGGCGTCGGCGTGATCGGTGCGGGCGAGGACGAACTCCAGCCCCTCCTTGCCGACCGCCTCCTCGATCTGACCGCGCACCAGGGCCGCCTTCGCGGGAATGTCCAGCCCGCACAGCACGAACGTCATCGAGTTGCGGAACCCGCCGAGGTTGTTGACGCCCACCTTGAGCGTGCCCGGCGGCGGTGTGCCCCGGACGCCGGACACCCGCACCCGGTCCGGCCCGTCCTGCGTGAGGCCCACGGTGTCCAGGCGGGTCACCACGTCCGGCCCGAGGTACGCCGGGCCGCCCACCTCGTACAACAGTTGGGCGGTGACCGTCTCGACGGTGACCGCCCCGCCGGTGCCCGGGTGTTTGGTGACGACCGACGAGCCGTCGGCGCGCAACTCGGCGAGGGGGAAGCCGGGCCGGTGCCCGCCGTCGGGCAGTTCGGTGAAGAAGCTGAAGTTGCCCCCGGTCACCTGCGCCCCGCATTCGAGGAGGTGCCCGGCGACGGTCGCGCCGGCGAGCGCGTCCAGGTCGTCCCGCCCCCAACCGAACCGGGCGACGGCCGGCCCGACCACCAGGGACGCGTCGGTGACCCGCCCGGTGACCACGACGTCCGCTCCGCCGTCGAGGGCGGCGGCGATCCCGAACGCCCCGAGGTACGCGTTCGCGGTCAGCGCGTCCGGCCGGACGAGGGCGTCGCCCTCGACGTACCCGACCTTGACGTCCAGCCCGAGCCGCGCGGCGAGCGACCGGACGGCGGCGGCCAGACCGGCGGGGTTGAGCCCACCGGCGTTGGTGACGATCCGGACGCCCCGGTCCAGCGCGGTGCCCAGCGTGCCCTCAAGTTGACGGAGGAAGGTCTTCGCGTAGCCGAGGTCGGGGTCGCGCATCCGGTCCCGGCCGAGGATGAGCATGGTCAGCTCGGCCAGGTAGTCACCGGTGAGCACGTCCAACTCACCGCCGTCGAGCATCTCCCGCCAGGCGGAGAACCGGTCGCCGTAGAAGCCGGAGGCGTTGCCGATCCGCAGGACGTCGCTCACCCCGTCACCCCGCTCCGCCCGGCGACCGCGCGAGACGCCGGCCTGGTGCGCTCGACAAGCCGCTCACGCCGTCACCTCGGAGACAGTGGTGTCCCTCGTGGACAGTGGCTCGCGGCCGGCGCCGGGCGGGCCGGCGAACGCCTGGGCGACGTCGAGCCACGCGTCGGCCACCGGCCCGGTGGCCGTCAGGGCGAGGTCGGCGCGGTGCCGGCGCTGGGTGACCAGCAGACAGAAGTCCCGCGCCGGCCCGGTGACCCGGTCGGCCGCGTCCTCCGGGCCGTACGACCAGGTCGCGCCGTCGGGCGCGGCCAGCTCGACGCGCACCGGCGCCGTCGGCACCTCGCGGCCGTGGGCGGCGAAGGAGTGCCGCAGTGTACGGAAGCCGAGGTACGCGACGTGCCGCAGTCGCGCCGTGGCGGGCCGGGTGACGCCGAGCGCGTCGGCCACGTCCTCGCCGTGCGCCCAGGTCTCCATGATCCGCGCGGTGACCATCGACGCGGGGGACATCCCGGTGCCGTACCAGGGCAGCTTCTCGCCGGGTGGTGCGGCGGCGAGCGCGGCGGCGAGCGCCGCCCGGCCGGCCCGCCAGCGGGGCAGCAGCTCGTCCGGCGGCGCGAGGAACTCCTCGGCGCCGACGTCGACCAGCCGGGCCGGGTCCGGTGCCGTGGTGACCGAGGCGAAGAACGCGTCGACATCCGTCGCGGCGAGCAGGGCGACGTGATCCGTCCAGGCCAGGTGTGCGATCTGGTGGCCGATCGTCCAGCCCGGCGCGGGCGTCGGGCTGGCCCAGTCGCCGGCGGACAGCGGGGCGACGAGGGAGTCCACGTCAGCTGACTCGGCGGCCAGGTCCGTCAGCAGGTCCGTGAGGTTGACCATGGTGCCCTCCGGGGGTGTCGGCGGTGATCGGTGCGGGGTGGGGTCGGATGCGGCTCGGCGGGAGAGGGGCGCCGTTGCCTTGGGGTCAGAGGGCGAGCAGGTGGGTGAGCTGTCGTTTCCAGGTGGCGAGGAGCGCGGTGCGGCGGGCGGAGTCGTCGTTGAGCAGGTTGGCGACGCCCAGGCCGCGGAGCAGGTCGAGGGTCGCCTGCACCGCCTCCCGTACGCCGGGGCGGCGCTCGTCGACCTCGAGCAGGGCGACGGTCAGTCGGTGCATCTCCCGGCCGACCCGCGCCTCCAGCGGCACCAGCGCCTCCCGCAGCTCCCGGTCGGTGCGGGCGGCGACCCACAGCTCCAGGGCGGCCACGAAGAGCGGGCCGGTGAAGGCGGCGGCGAGCAGGTCGACCACCCGGTCGAGCCGCTGCGGGCCGGCGGGCAGGGCCTCCGCCTCGATGCGCAGCTCCTCCGCCCGCCGCTCGGCGAGGTGCGCGACGGCGGCGGTGACCAGTGCCGCCTTGGTCGGGTAGTGGTGCAGCTGGGCGCCGCGCGACACGCCCGCCCGGGTCGCCACGACGGTCGTGGTGGTGCCCGACCAGCCGTGCTCGACCAGGCAGTCCACGGTCGCCTCCAGCAACCGGGCCTGGGTGGCGCGGCTGCGTTCCTGCTGAGGGACGCGGGTCGATGTCGGCACGGGAACAGCGTGCCGCCGCCGAAACAAACAGTCAAGCCTGACTTTTTCTGACGGGCCAACAGCCGTGCCGGCGCAACCACCATGCGGCGGTGGCGATCTCCCTCCATGATCGTTTGATGGTGAGCTGGGCCCGGGCGCCCGTCCGGTCCTGCTGATCAGCAGACGATCATGGGCTTGCCCGGTACACCGCTGGCGGGCGCTTCAGCGACCGTCGCGGGGAGCGAAGACGGTCAGGGCGTCGGTGTCGCTGTGGCGGGAGCGCACGTACTCGTCGGCGAAGGCGGCGGCGTCGGGGTACGTCGACTCGGCCGCGATCCGCGCGCACGCGGCGTCCACGTCGACGAGGGTGCGCCGGAGCTGCACGCCCGGGCCGAGCAGCGCCCAGAATGCACCGCCGTACGGCATGCCGACGCTGCCCGGGTTGACGACGAGCCGGCGGTCGACCAGCCGGGTGAACGGCATGTGGGTGTGCCCGCAGACCACCGTGCCGACCTCCGCCGGCACCTCCGCGAACACCTCCGCCCAGCGCTCCAGCCGGGAGTCGACCAGGACGACCTCCTCGTCGTCCCGGGGTGTGGCGTGGCAGAAGAGCACCGGGCCCAGCCCGGCGACCTTCAGGGTGACGGTCAGCGGCAGCGCCGCCAGGCGGCCCACCTGGTCGTCGCGGAGCTGCGTGGCCGCCCAGTTGGAGACGTCGATCGGTGACGGCCGGCCGGCCCGGGCCTCGACCAGTTCGCGGTCGGCGTTGCCGCGTACCCAGCACACCCGCTCGCCGAGCCCCGCGAGCCGGTCCAGCACCTCCACCGGCTGCGGGCCGGCGGCGATGTCACCGGTGACCACGATCAGGTCGGCGGCGGCGACGTCCGGCTCGGCCAGTACGGCCTCCAGTGCCGGCAGCACACCATGGATGTCGGAGAGGACGGCGACCCGGTCCGGCATCGATCCACCGTGACCGGCCGGAGGCGGCATGTCCAGGACTTCTGCCTTAGGCAGAACGCTGTCCGCACCCGCGCGGTTTGATCCACTCGATTTCCCTGAAGTCGGGCAGTCACCGGCGCTGCGACACCCCGAGTTCCATGATCCCGAGTTGATCAAGCCTTCGGGCGGGTCGGCCCGCCGGAACCTCCCCCGGGAGGTGAGACGGACGGGCCGGCGGACGCGAACGGCCCGGACCGCGCGGGGCGGTCCGGGCCGTTCGTCAGATGTTCCCGATCAGACGCGGGCGCGGCGGGCCAGGCGCTCCGGGTCGAGGATGATGATGCTCTTGCCGTCCAGGCGCAGCCAGCCGCGCGAGGCGAAGTCGGCGAGCGCCTTGTTGACCGTCTCGCGGGAGGCGCCGACGAGCTGGGCGATCTCCTCCTGGGTCAGGTCGTGGGTCACCCGCAGCACGCCGCCGTCGCGGGTGCCGAACCGGCCGGCCATCTGGAGCAGGTTCTTCGCGACCCGGCCCGGGACGTCGGTGAAGATCAGGTCGGCCAGCGAGTCGTTCGTCCGGCGCAGGCGGCGGGCGAGCACCCGCAGCAGCTGCTCGGCGATCTCCGGCCGGTTGTTGAGCCAGGGGCGCAGCGCCTGCTTGCGCAGCCGCACCAGGCGGGTGTCGGTCACCGCGGTGGCGGTCGCCGTACGCGGGCCGGGGTCGAAGAGCGACAGCTCGCCGACCATGTCCGACGGTCCCATGACCGCGATCAGGTTCTGCCGGCCGTCCGCCGCCCGGCGGCCGACCTTGATCTTGCCGGACAGCAGGATGTACAGGCTGTCGCCGGGCTCGCCCTCGTTGAAGACGACCTCGCCCTTCCGGACCTCGAGCGTCTCCATCTCCTTGGCGAGCGCCTCGGCAGCCTCCGGGTCGACGCCCTGGAAGATCCCGCTGCGGGCCAGTACCTCGTCCATCGCGCACCTCCGCCTGCGCGTGCCGTCCGTCGGCCGGGTCCGCCGTACGCTTCTCCCTCGCGCGCCGCCAAGTCTAGGCGCACGTGAGCAGGTATCCAGGGCGCACCCCTGGAATCTTGATCCTTGGACGTAACTCGACTGTCGTGATCACCCGCTAGGATCCCGCGCCCGCCCGAGGGGCGTACGCCGGCCGGCGCCGCAGGTCGTAGGGTCGCCACGTGCTGAACGAGCCGTTCCTGACCGCCCGCCACGAGGACGGGCGGGACGCCCCGCTGCTGGTGTGGCGGGCCGACCGTCCGCTACTGGCCGTGAGCTCCGCGCCACTCGGCGGTGGTCTGGGAGTACGGGAATGGGTCGTCAATGCCACCGTGTCCATGTCGTACGACCGGGAGGACCCGGCCGACCACCTGGCCGAGCTGGCCGACCAGCTCGGCCTCGACGGGCCCGGGGTGGGCCTGCTGACCGGCGTGGACGTCGCGGAGGTGGTGGCCCGGACGGACAGTGGCGTGCGGGTCTGGGCCACGGTCGGGCTGGGCATGCCGGTCTGGGCGGCGGCACCGGAGCCTCCCGGGGTGACGGCGAACACAACCGCCACCCCCGTCCAGCGGGTCGGCACGGTCAACATCGTGGTGTACGTGCCGGCGCGGCTCGGGCCCGCCGCCCTGGTCAACGCGGTGGCGACGGCCACCGAGGCGAAGGCGCAGGCACTCGCGGAGCTGGGCGTACCCGGCACCGGCACGCCCACCGACGCGGTGACGGTCCTCTGCCCGGTCGACGGGCCGGAGGCGGCGTACGGCGGGCCCCGCTCCACCTGGGGCGCGCCGCTGGCCCGGGCGGTGCACGCCGCCGTCAGCACCGGCGGCGCCGGCACCGTGGTCCCCTGGTCCCACCGGCCCGCAGGCTGAACATCTGCCCGATCGGGTCATGTCGGCGCGTCCACCGCCCGGTAGGGTCGCGGGCGATGTACGCTGCCGCCCCTCTGTCGCCCCGTCCCCGCCGCCGCCTCCTCCCGGTGGTCGGCGCGCTGCTCGTCGCCCTGCTCGCGGCGGGCTGCGGTGACGCCGACCCGCAAGCCGGGCCCGTCTGGCAGCCCGGCGCCGGCGGTGGCGGCACCGGTGCCCCGGTCGCCTCCGGTGGTGCGTCGCAGCCCGCCGAGGCGGCCATCTCCCTCTCCGCCACCGGCGACATCATCATGGCCAACGCGCCGAACCGGTTGCCGGCGAACAACGGCAAGGGCTTCTTCGACGACGTCGAGAAGGCGCTCGCCGCCGACCTGGTGATGGGCAACCTGGAGGAGCCGCTCACCGTCGACACCGGCACCGGCAAGTGCGGGGCCAACTCCACCCGCTGCTACCAGTTCCGGGCCCCGCCGGAGTACGCGGCACACCTGCGCGACGCCGGGTTCGACCTGCTCAACCAGGCCAACAACCACGGGTACGACTACGGCGCCAAGGGCTACGAGAACACCCGGGCCGCGCTCGAGAAGTACGAGCTCGCGCACACCGGCGCGCCCGACCAGATCACCGTGGTCGACGTGAAGGGCGTCAAGGTGGCGGTCGTCGGCTTCTCGTCGTACCCGTGGTCCAACCCGCTGACCGACATCCCGGCGGCCAAGCGGGTGATCACCAAGGCGGCCGGCAGGGCGGATCTGGTGGTCGTGCAGGTGCACATGGGCGCCGAGGGGGCCGACAAGACGCGGGTGAAGCCGGGCACCGAGATGTACCTGGGCGAGAACCGGGGCGACCCGGTGCGGTTCAGCAAGGCGATGATCGACGCCGGCGCGGACCTCATCGTCGGCCACGGCCCGCACGTCCTGCGCGGCATGGAGTTCTACCAGGGCCGGCTGATCGCGTACAGCCTGGGAAACTTCGCCGGCGGCGGCAACTCGCTCAACAACAGCGGCCGGCTGGGCTGGGGCGGGGTGCTGAAGGTGTCGCTCAAGCCGGACGGCACCTGGGCCGGCGGGTCGTTCGCCGCGACGTACATGAACTCGGCGGGTCTGCCGAGGATGGACGCGGACGACCGCGGTCTGGGCCTGGTGCGGGAGGTCAGCGGGAAGGACTTCCCGGAGACCGGGGCGGTCCTCGACGACTCGGGGAAGATCAGCCCGCCCGCGGCGGGCTGACCGGCCGGGGCGCGGGCGTGGGCCCGACCGTCTGTCGGGGCGGCGACGTAGGCTTTCCCGCGTGACCACCAGCTTCACCGAGACCGACCTCGGGCGGACGCGCCGCGCCCGGCGGATCGGGCGGGTGCTGACCGAGACCCACCCCGACGCGCACTGTGAGCTCAACCACTCCAACGCGCTGGAGCTGAGCGTCGCGACGATCCTCTCCGCGCAGTGCACCGACAAGAAGGTCAACGAGGTCACCCCGAAGCTCTTCGCCCGCTACCCGCGCGCCGCCGACTACGCCGGCGCCGACCGGGCCGAGATGGAGGAGCTGATCCGGCCCACCGGCTTCTACCGCAACAAGACCGACTCGCTGATCAAGCTGGGCCAGGCGCTGGTCGAGCGGCACGACGGGCGGGTGCCGGGAAAGCTCGCCGACCTGGTGACCCTGCCGGGAATCGGCCGCAAGACGGCCAACGTCATCCTCGGCAACGCGTTCGGCGTGCCGGGGATCACCGTCGACACCCACTTCCAGCGGCTGGTGCACCGGTGGCGGCTGACCACCGAGACCGACCCGGTCAAGATCGAGCACGCGATCGGGGCGCTCTTCCCGAAGCGGGACTGGACGATGCTGTCGCACCGGGTGATCTTCCACGGGCGGCGGGTCTGCCATGCGCGCAAGCCCGCCTGCGGGGCGTGCACGCTCGCGAAGCTCTGCCCGTCGTACGGCACCGGGCCGACCGAGCCGGCGGCGGCCGCGAAGCTGCTCAAGGGCCCCCGCGCCCGGGACCTGGCGGTGGCCGCCGGGGTGGATCCGGAACTGGTCCCCGTCCAGGCCGTCGTCGCGGAGGCGCCGTGAGGACGCGGCTGGCCGCCCTGCTGGTCCCGGTGCTGCTGCTCGCCGGCTGCACCGCCGGCCCGGAGCAGGGCGCCCCCGCCACGCGGGACGGCGCGGCGCAGAACCGGCCCTCCCCGTTCGCGGACTGCGCCGAGCTGACCGCCGCTCCGGCGCCGTCCGGCACCGCGACCGCCGTCCCGGGCGGGGGTACGCCGCTGCCGGAGCTGACGCTGACCTGCTTCACCGGCGGCGCGCCGGTGGCGCTGCGGGACGTCCGGGGGCCCGTGGTGATCAACCTCTGGGCCTCGTGGTGCGCACCCTGCCGCAAGGAACTGCCCGCGTTCCAGCGCCTCAGCGACCGGGCCGACGGCCGGTTGACGGTGCTCGGCGTCAACACGCGGGACACCCGCGGCGGCGCGCAGTCCATCGGCGAGGACTTCGGGGTCCGGTTCCCGACCCTGGTCGACCAGGGTGAGGCGCTGCAACGGGCGTTGGGCCGCAACGCCATCCCGTTGACCGTCCTCGTCGACGCCGACGGCCGCATCCGGCACGTCGACGCCAGCGGGGCGCTCGACGACACCCGCCTCACCGACCTGGTCCGCCAGCACCTCGGCGTGGCGGTGCCCGCGTGAGCGGCTCAGGGCCCGGGTGCGGGGCCGCGTCGGCGTGGGCGGCGGCGTCCGCCGCGCCGGCGAGTGAGGCGGTGCCCGCGTGAGCCGTCAACCGCCGCCCTGGCTCGACCCGCTGCTGACGCGGCTCGGCAGCGCGCGCACCGAGGACTTCACCCGGCTCGTGACCCCCGAGCAGGGTGGGCGGGAGAGCGCCGTGCTGGTGCTGCTCGGCGAGGCGCCCGGCGTCGGCCCGGACGTGCTGGTCCTCCAGCGGGCCGCCACCCTGCGCAACCACGCCGGCCAGCCGGCCTTCCCCGGCGGGGCGGCCGATCCGGAGGACGCGGACGCGTCCGCGACGGCACTCCGCGAGGCCAACGAGGAGGTCGGCCTCGACCCGGCCAGCGTCACCGTCCTCGCCGAGCTGCCGAAACTCTGGATCCCGGTGAGCGACTTCGTGGTGACCCCGGTGCTCGCCTGGTGGCACGCCCCGCATCCGGTGCACCCCCGGGAGCCGGCCGAGGTCGCCCACGTCGCCCGGCTGCCGGTCGCCGAACTGGTGGACCCGGAGAACCGGATGCGCGTACGCCACCCGAGCGGCTGGGTCGGCCCGGCGTTCTCGGTGCGCGGGATGCTGGTCTGGGGCTTCACCGCCGGTGTGCTGTCGGCGCTGCTGGAGATGGGCGGCTGGGCCCGCCCGTGGCACCGGGGACGCGTGCTGGAACTCCCGCCGACGGGGGCCAGCCCGGCGCCGTCGGCCGGCACCGACGAGGTGGACGAGACCGCCCTGCGCTGACTTGACAGTCACCTTCCGCCAGCGATGGTCATTCCACGGGTCCGGTGCCCGTACGCTTGACGGCGTGTCCGCCGTGGATCTCGTACTGCTGCTGCTCATGCTCGTGTTCGCGATCAGCGGATATCGCCAGGGCTTCGTCATCGGGGTGCTGTCGTTCTCCGGCTTCTTCCTCGGCGCGCTGGTCGGGCTCCAGATCGGGCCGTTGCTCGCGCAACAGTTCGTTGACAGCGGCACCCGGGTTCTGATCTCCCTGGTCGCGGTGTTCGGGCTGGCGGTGGTGGGCCAGGCCCTCGCCGGCTGGCTCGGGTCCCACCTGCGCCGCACGATCACCAGCGACGTCGGCCGGCAGGCCGATGACATCGGCGGCGCGTTCGTCTCGCTGTTCGCCGTCCTCCTCGTCGCCTGGCTGGTCGCGGTGCCGCTGGGTTCGTCGTCGCTGCCGTGGCTGGCCGCCTCGATCCGCAACAGCGCGCTGCTCACCGTGGTGGACCGGGTGCTGCCCGACCAGGCGCAGGAGCTGTCGACCGCGCTGCGGGACACGGTCGACACCAACGGATTCCCCGACGTGTTCGGCGACCTGGCCCCGACCCGCGCCCGGCAGGTCGCCCCGCCCGACCCGGCGCTCGCCGGCTCCCAGGTGGTGGCGAACAGCCAGCGGTCGGTGGTCAAGGTCCTCGGCTCCGCGCCGAGTTGCTCCCGCCGGATCGAGGGCTCCGGCTTCGTGTACGCCGACGACCGGGTGATGACCAACGCGCACGTCGTCGCCGGCACCCGCTCCACGGTCGTGGAACTCAACGGCGACCGGTACGACGCCCGGGTGGTCGTGTACGACCCGGACCGGGACCTGGCTGTGCTGTACGCCCCCGGCCTGCCCGGTCCGTCCATGCGCTTCGCCGCCGGCAACGCGGGCAGCGGCGCGGACGCGATCGTGCTGGGCTTCCCGCTCGACGGCCCGTACAATGCGCAGTCCGCCCGGATCCGGGACGTCGACGACATCACCGGCCCGGACATCTACTCCGGCGGCAACGTGACCCGGGAGATCTACACGATCCGGGCGCTGGTGCAGAGCGGCAACTCGGGCGGCCCACTGGTCTCCTCGAACGGCCTGGTGCTCGGGGTGATCTTCGCGGCGGCGGCCGACGACCCGAACACCGGCTTCGCGGTGACCGCCGCCGAGGCCCGGCCGGTCGCCCTGGCCGGCGCCGAGCGCACCCGTGGCGTCGCCACCGGCGAGTGCACGTAGCTGGGGCCTGTCGCGCGGATCCGCACCGGCCTGCGGCGGGGCAGCCCGGTCAGCGTGCCGGCGGCTCCGGCCGCGCGACAGCCGGCCCGGCGGCCGGCGGGACGTCCCGCCAGACGGTGAAGGCGGCGGCGGTCGCGGCCACCACGGCGGCGCCCAGCAGCCAGCCGGCCACCACGTCACTGGCCCAGTGCACCCCGAGCGCCACCCGGCTGAACCCGGTCACCCCGGCGAGTACCAGCGCGGCGGCGCACACCGCGTACCGCCCGCCGGGCCGGCCCGCCGGTAGGAAGACCACCAGCAGCACCCCGGCGGCCAGCGCGGCGTTCAGCGCGTGCCCGGACGGGAACGCCAGCCCGACCGCCTGCGCCAAGGGTTCCGGAAGGTCCGGCCGGGGCCGCCCGACGAGCAGCTTGAGCAGCGGTCCCAGCAGCCCGCCGACCGTCATGGTGGTGGCGACCCAGAGCGCCAACTGCCGGAGGCCGTGCCGGAGCAACCAGAGCACCAGCACCAGCGCGCCCACCCGCAGCGGCATCGGACCGAAGGCGTCGGTCCAGACGTTCATCGCCCGGGCCCAGTCGGGGTGGTCCAGGCCGTAGCCGACGAGCGCCTCGGTCACCGCCCGGTCCAGCCGGCGCAGCGGTGACCAGGACGACAGCACCAGCAGGGCGAGCAGCGTGAACGGCACCAGCACCAGGAACGCGGCCGCCACGGCGAGGGTCAGCCGCAGGCCCCGGGCGTGGTCCGGGTGCAGCCGGCGCTCACGCCACGACAGGCGGGACGGCCGGTGGAGCGTACGGGGGCCGGACGGAGTCATGCCGTCCGTTCTACCCGGAAAGTGACCCGGTCAGACCGGCGTCGGTCGGATCCGGCGAACGGTCAGCGGCCCCACTGGCGGAGCCGGCGCACCACCAGCGCGGTCCCGGTGAGCAGCGCGACTGAGATCGCCAGCCCGGTCCACAGCCGCTCGGGGGTGGAGTCGTGCTGGGAGCCGGCCGCTTGGGCCGACCAGCGGGTCTGCTGCCGGGACGCGTCGATGCCCACCTCGCCGCCGCTCGCCGCCGCGTCGGCCGTCCCGGGTGCCGGACCGAAGCCGACCACGCCGGGCGACGACTGGTCGTCGAGCGGGTTGCGCCCGATCGCCGGCACGTCGGCGGTCAGCGCGGCGACCGGATCCACCAGCCCGTACCCGAAACGCTCGTCCCGGCCGGTCGGCCCGATGTCGCGGGCGGTGGCCAGCAGCCGGTTGACCACGTCACCGGCGGACATCTGCGGATAGCGGGCCCGGACCAGCGCGGCGGTGGCCGCCACCAGGGGCGCGGCGAAGCTCGTGCCCTGCACCCGCCAGTAGCCGCCGGGGGAACGGGCACCGACCAGGCCGGTGGCGGGCGCGGTGAGCACCGTCTGGCGGCCGGTGATCGCACCGGACCAGAGGTTCTCGCTGTCCCGGTCGAGCCCGGACACCGCGAGCACGCCCGGCTCGCGCGCCGGGTACCACACCTTGCTGTTGGTCGAGGTCGCCACGTTGCCGGTGCAGGCCACGACCACCACATCGCGGGCGAAGGCGTAGTCCAGCGCGGCGGCCAGGGCCGCGCTGTCGCTGCTGCCGCCGAGCGACAGGTTGATCACCCGAGCGCCGTTGTCGACGGCCCAACGCACACCCTTCGCGACGACCATGGCGTCGTCGTAGCGGTTCTTGGCGTCGAGGACCCGCACCGGCAGGATCCGCGCCTCGGGCGCCAGGCCCACCACACCGCGGCTGTCGTCGTTGCGGCCGGCGATCAGGCCGGCCACGGTGGTGCCGTGACCCACCGGATCCGGGTCACCGGCGCCCTGCGGGTCGACCAGGTCCAGGCCCGGCAGGACCTGGCCGGCAAGGTCCGGATGCGAGGCGTCCACTCCGGAGTCGATCACCGCGACGATGACGCCGGACCCGGTGGAGGTGCGCCAGGCGGTCGTGGCCCGCAACGCGTCGATCTGCCACTGCTCGTCGCGGACCGGGTCGGTGCGTCCCTTCGCGTCGGGGGCCCGGCCCACCGGCGGGGCGGCGAGCGGGCCGGCGGCGGCGCCCGACACGACCGGGTCGACGTACGCGCCGGGTGCGGTGACCTGCGCGGCGACCCGCTGCAGGCCGGGGCCGGCGGTGGCCGCCGCCGGTGCGGACGGCAGGCCGACGGACACGGCAACGGCCGCCACTCCGAGCAACGCCCGGCCGGCAGCACGTCGAGCGGCACCGCTCCGCCGCACCCTGGTCACATCCTCGGCCATTCACCTCGACGCAAACATGACGATGGGAGATTACCGGTTCCCGCCCGCCCTTCGGGGCGTTCCGGGGACACCAGTCACGGCGGCGGCAGATGCGCCAACTGGACCAGGCGTACGCCCTCCCGTCGGGTGACCAGCCGCCCCCGTCCCGGCGGCAGCGGTCCGGGCCGCACCGGGCCGACGAGCGCACCCTCCTCCGGGCTGCCCGCCATCACCAGCCCGGCCGTGGACAGCTCCCGCAGCCGTTGCGCCACCGGCTCGTACTGTGCCCGACCGGCACCGCCCGTCCGGCGGGCGAGGACCAGGTGCAGGCCCACGTCCCGCGCGTGCGGCAGGTGCTCCTCCAGGGCCCGCAGCGGGTTCGCCGGGCCGCTGGCGACCAGGTCGTAGTCGTCGACCAGCACGAACAGCTCGGGACCGGACCACCAGGACCGCTCCCGCAACTGGGCCGGCGTGACCTCCGGCCCCGGCGCCCGGGCCTGGAGATAGCCCGCGGCCGACTCCAGCAGCTCGGTGGTGTGGGCGGCGGCGGTGCCGTAGCCGATGACGTGCACCGCCTCGGTCAGGTCGAACAGGCTGCGCCGGTAGTCGACCAGGATCACCCGGGCCTGCTCCGGGGTGAAACGGGCCATGATCGAGGTGGCCAGCGCGCGCAGGAACGACGACTTGCCGCACTCCGCGTCGCCGAAGACCACGAAGTGCGGCTCGGCCGCGAAGTCCACCACCACCGGGCGCAGGTCGGCCTCGGCGACACCGACCGGGATCCGCAGCCCGGTGGTCGCGGCGAGGTCCAGGTCGGCGTACGGCAGCACCGGCGGCAGCAGCCGGACCGGCGGGGCGGCCGGGCCGCGCCAGGCGGCGGCGACCCGCTTGACCAGGTCGGCGGTGTCCGTGCCCGTGGCGAGCTGCGGCAGGCCGGTGAGGAAGTGCAGGCCCTCGGCGGTGACGCCCCGGCCCGGTGTCTTCTCCGGCACGTTCGCCGCCGCGCGGCGGGCGATCAACGAATCCGACGGGTCGCCGAGGCGCAGCTCCAGCCGGGAGCCGAACAGGTCCCGGATCACCGGCCGGAAGTCCAGCCAGCGGACGGCGGTCGCCACCACGTGCACCCCGTACGACAGCCCGCGGGTGGCGAGGTCGGTGATCGACGGCTCCAGGTCGTCGTACTCGCCGCGCAGCGTGGCCCAGCCGTCCACCACGAGGAACACGTCGCCGAACGGATCGGCGGCCGGCTGGGCGGTGCCGGCCAGGGCGGCGCGCCGCTGCCGCCAGGCCGCCATCGACTCCACCCCGAGGTCGGCGAAGCGGCGTTCCCGATCGGCCAGCAGGGTGGTGACCTCGCCGACCGTGCGCCGGACGGCCGTCGGGTCCGCACGGCCGGCCACCCCACCGACGTGCGGCAGCTCCCGCAGCGCCGCCAGGCCCCCGCCGCCGAAGTCGAGGCAGTAGATCTGGACCTCGGCGGGCGTGTGGGTGAGCGCCAGCGCGGCGATCAGCGTGCGCAGCGCCGTCGACTTGCCGCTCTGCGGCGCGCCCACCACGGCGACGTGCCCGGCCGCCCCGTCGAGCGCGAGCCACAGCAGGTCCCGCCGCTGCTCGAACGGCCGGTCGACGACGGCCACCGGCACCTGGAGCGCGCCGTGCAGCTCCGGATTGCCGACGGTGAGACCGCGTGCCGGATCGACGGTGGCCGGGCCGGCCAACTCGTCCAGCGCCGGCGCCGGGCCGAGCGGGGGGAGCCAGACCTGGTGCGCCGGCGGGCCCTGCCCGGCCAGGCGGCCGACCAGCAGCTCCAGCAGGGTCGTGCCGCCCTGCTCCTCGGCCGCCGGCAGGGCGGGCGGACCGACCGGCTCCGGCACCGGGACGAGGTGGGAGGTGAACGCGAGCACGCGGGACCCCTCGGCCGCGTCCCCGCCCGGCGCCGCGCCGCGTCGGCGTACCGCCCCGGAGACGTACGCGGCCTTGAAGCGGACCAGCGGGTCGGTGCCGGAACGCAGGTACCCGTGCCCGGGAGAGCGCGGCAGCTCGTACGCGTCCGGCACCCCGAGCACCGTCCGGGACTCCAGCGCCGAGAAGGTCCGCAACCCGATCCGGTACGACAGGTGCGTGTCCAGCCCGCGCAGCCGGCCCTCCTCCAGCCGCTGCGACGCCAGCAGCAGGTGCACGCCGAGGGACCGGCCCAACCGGCCGATCTGGACGAACAGGTCGATGAAGTCGGGCTTCGCCGACAGCAGCTCGGAGAACTCGTCGCAGACCAGCAGCAGCGACGGCAGCGGGGCGAGCGGGGTGCCGGCGGCCCGGGCCCGCTCGTAGTCGCGTACGCCGGCGAAGTTGCCGGCGCGGCGCAGCAATTCCTGCCGGCGGACCAGCTCGCCGTTGATCGCGTCGACCATCCGGTCGACCAGCGGCAGCGCGTCGGCCAGGTTGGTGATGACCGCCGCCGTGTGGGGCAGCCGGTCGAACGAGGCGAAGGTGGCGCCGCCCTTGAAGTCGACCAGCACGAAGTTGAGCTGCTCCGAGCTGTGCGTGGCGGCCAGCCCGAGCACCAGCGTCCGGAGCAGCTCGGACTTGCCCGAGCCGGTGGCGCCGATGAGCAGCCCGTGCGGGCCCATCCCGTCCTGCGCCGACTCCTTCAGGTCCAGCTCCACCGTGCCGCCGTCGGCGCCGACCCCGATCGGCACCCGCAGCCGGTCGCGCGGTGGGCGGGGCGCCCAGCCCTGCTCGGCGGTGAAGCTCTCCGCGTCGCCCAGGCCGAGCAGGTCGAGCAGGCCGAGGTCGGAACCCGGTGCCGCGTCGCCGCCGTGCACGGCGGTGGCCAGCCGCATCGGTGCCAGCCGGCGGGCCACCGCCTCGGCGTCGGTCAGGTCGAGCCGGTCGGCCACGCCGACCTCGGCGTGCCCGTCGGCGGAGTGCGAGTGCAGCCGGCCCGCCCGCAGCTCCAGCAGCAGGGCGTACCGGTCCAGCAGGCGCGGGGGCGGCGTGTCCAGGTCGATGACCGTGACCGCGTCGATGCCGCTCTCTCCGGTCAGGTCGGCCGCGCCGGTCAGGTCGCCGCCGTCGAGCACCACGACCACGTGGGGGCCGTCGGTGGCCGGGCCGGCCGGGCTGAACCGGGAGCGGCTGCCCAGCACCTCGTCGAGCCGGCCCTCCAGCTCGACGGCCGAGCTGGTCACCAGCCGGACCGGGCCGAGCGCGTCGGTGCGGGTGGGGTGGTGGGCGTGCGGTAGCCACTTGACCCACTCCCAGGCGGGCCGCCGCTCGGGGGCCGCGCACACCGCGACCAGCAGCTCGTCGGGGGCGTGGAAGACGGCGAGCTGGGTGAGCATCGCCCGGGCCAGCGCCTGGGCGGCGGCGGGCGAACCGCCGGGCCCGGCGGCCGTGTCACGGACGTGGACCCGGGCGAAGCTGCGCAGCGACAGGGCCACCGGCAGGTCGGGCACGACCGAGTACGCGTCCAGGAACCGGCGCAGCGCGCCGGCGGTCATCGGTTCCAGCTCCTCCAACGGCCGGGTGACCGGGGGGACCAGCGGGGTGGCCAGGGTCTGCGGACCGACGGCGACGCGTACCACCGCGAAGTCGGGATCGGTGGGCCGCCGCTCCCAGACCCGGTGGCTGTCGACGGTCGACCAGAGCCGGCCGGGATCCGGGTGCCGGTAGTAGAGCCCGGCCCGCTGCCGTCCGGCGGTCTCCCGTACCCGCCGGCGCAGCCCGGTGAGGTGCCGCAGGTACTCCCGCCGGGCGGCCATCATCTCCGACTTCTTCGGGCTGCCGGAGGCGCTGCCCCAGGAGGTCACCAGCATCGCCAGCGACGACAGCCCGAACATCCCGCCGACGACGTACGAGTACGCGCCGCCGCCGCGGCCGAACATCATCGCCATCGCCACCGAGCCACCCAGCATCGGCAGCACCATGAGCAGCTGCTGCCAACGCCCGCCGGTGACCGGCGGGATCTCCGGAGGTGCCTCCACCGGCAGTTCACCGACCGGAATCTCCGGTGCCGGGCGGCGGGGTGGCCGCTTGATGACGACAGTGGACACTCGATCTCCTGACAGCGCTGGGTAACCCGAGCCTGGCTCATCGTAGGTAGAGTCCTGTCGTCCGCGCAGCCACCAACCCCGCTCGACATGGAGACTCATCGATGACTATCGGGTTGGCCCGGGTCACCATCAACGCTCCCCAGCGGCGGCTCGACGTGGCCCTGCCGGAGCAGGTGCCGCTGGCCGAGCTGCTGCCCGAGGTGCTGCGCCACGCGGGCGAAGGGCTCGCCGACGACGGCGAGCGGCACGGCGGCTGGGTGCTGCGGCGCAGCGACGGCGCGGCGCTCGCCACCGCCCAGGCCCTGCTTCCCCAGGGCGTCCGCGACGGCGAGGTGCTGCACCTGGTGCCGGCCCGCGCCCAGTGGCCGGAACTGGAGTACGACGACGTCGTCGAGGCGATCGCCGACGGGGCGCGGCGGCGTGGCGGCGCCTGGTCCCCGGCTGCCACCCGGGTCGCCGCCCTGGCCGGCGCGGCGGTGCCGCTGGCCGTCGGCCTGCTCGCCGTGCTCGCGGGCGGTCCCGGTCACCCCGCCGGCTGGCCCGCCGCCGCCATGGTGGCCCTACTGCTCACCCTCGCCGGCACGGCGGCCGCGCGGGCGTACGCGGACGGTGCGGCCGGCGCCACCCTCGGCGGGTACGCGCTGCCGTACGCCGCGACGGCCGGCGCCCTCGCGGTCAGCAGCGGGGACCCGGTCGGCGTCGTGCCGGGGCTGCGGTGGCTCGGCGTACCCGAACTGCTCGCCGGCGCGACGGCGCTGCTGCTCGTCTCGGTGCTCGCCCTGGCCGGCGTGGCGGCCCGGGTCCGGGTCTTCGTCGCCGGCGCGGTGGTGGGGCTCGCCGGGGCGGTCACCGCGATCGGGGGGATGGTGCTGGACCCGGCCGGCGCCGCGGCGGTCCTGCTCTGCGTGCTCGTCTTCGCGGTCGGCGCGATACCGCTGCTGGCGATCCGGCTCGGGAAGGTGCCGCTGCCGCCGATCACCCTGCCGACCGGCGATCCGGGCGGCGGCCTCGACCGGGTGCGCGACCTGCCGGACCGCGAACGGGTCCACGCGGCGGTGGCCCGCACCGACGAGATGCTCACCGGGATGCTCGTCGGACACGCCGTGCTGGCCGGCCTCGCCGCCGTGCTGCTCGGGCTCACCGGCGGTGTCGCCGGTTGGGTGCTGGTCGGCGTCGCCGCGACCGTGCTGCTGCTGCGGGCCCGGCTGTTCGTGGCCGTCCGGCACCGGGTGCCGGCGGTGGTCGCCGGGCTCGCCGGTTACGCCGTGCTCGGCACCGTGCTCGCCGACCGGTCGGGCCCCGGGGGCCTGCTCGCGCTGACCCTCGGCGGACTGGCGCTGGCCCTGGTCGCGGTCGCGGCGGGCACCACGTACGCGCGGCGGCCGGTCTCCCCGTACGTCGGCCGGACCGCCGACCTCGCCGACACCGCCCTGGTGGTCTCCGTCGTCCCGGTCGCCTGCGCGGTGCTCGACCTGTACGAACAGGCCCGGGGGCTGCTCGGCTGAGCGGCCCCCGGGCCGGTCGGTGTCTGCTGACGCCTCAGTGCGTGGACTCGCCGCGCTCGGCGGCCTCCTGGGCGCGCCGGTACGAGGCGGCGATCTCCGCCTCCGCCTCCTGGCGGCCGACCCAGGTCGCACCCTCGACGGACTTGCCGGGCTCCAGGTCCTTGTACACCTCGAAGAAGTGCTGGATCTCCAGCCGGTCGAACTCGCCCAGGTGGTGGATGTCGCGCAGGTGCTCCTGGCGCGGGTCCTCGTAGGGCACGCAGAGGACCTTGTCGTCGCCGCCCTTCTCGTCGGTCATCCGGAACATGCCGATGGTGCGGCAGCGGATGAGGCAGCCCGGGAAGGTGGGCTCGGGGACCAGCACCAGCGCGTCCAGCGGGTCGCCGTCCTCACCGAGAGTGCCCTCGATGAAGCCGTAGTCGGCCGGGTACTGCGTGGAGGTGAAGAGGGTGCGGTCCAGCCGGATCCGGCCGGTCGCGTGGTCGACCTCGTACTTGTTGCGGTGACCCTTGGGGATCTCAACCGTGACGTCGAAATCCATCTGCACGCTCCCTCGTCTGCCCACGCTGGCAACGGACCAGCGGCGTCGTCGCTCTCCGGACAGGGCGAAACCCCCGACCGGTGCTCCGGCCCCCGCATAGTGTTCGGACCGAAGTAGTGTCACCCAAGCAGATTTTCGCAGCGGGAGGAGGGGGTCGTGGGGAGGGAAGATTCACACTACCGCCCGGAGGAGAGCTCTGGACGGGGGACCGGCGGATCTGGTCGGGGCGGTGCCACCGGTCGGGTCCACGTTCCCGACGCCCACCCGTCGCGTACCCCACCACCCGGTCGGATGTACGGCTCGGCCGCCGACCGGCCCACCCACGGTAACGAGGCTCCGGCGTCGTGGCCGCCGCCCGGCGGGCCGGACCCCGCACGGTCGTGGCCGTCGCCCGGCAGCGGTCGCGCGGCCGTGCCGCCCGGCAGCGGCCGTGCGGCCGTGCCGCCCGGCGCGGCGCCCCGGCCCGAGCCGCTCGACCTCTGGGCGGCCGCCGCCTCCCGGCCGCCCGCCGGCCCGCCGCCGTCGGGGTCGGCCCGGCCGCCGGCCGGCCCGTCCGCCGGGTCCCCGCCGGCCGTCCCCGTACCCCCGGCGCGCCGTCGCCGGACCCTTCCGGCCGTGCTGGCCACGGTGCTGGTTCTCGTCCTGGCCCTGGTGGGCGTCGTCGTGGTCCGCCCGGGTCCGGTGGCGGAGTGGCTGGGCGACGAGCCGGCCGGCGACCGGGTCGCCACGGAGACGCCGGAGCCGGCGCCCGCGGCGGTGCTGGCCGCCGCCGACGCGAACGCGCCGCTGCCCACCGCCGCCGGGATACGCGCCGAGATCGACTCGCTGGTCGGCGCCGCCGCGCTCGGCGATCGGGTGAACGTGTCGGTGACCGACGTCGCCACCGGCGAGTCGCTCTACGGCCGGGGCGCGGACGACGGCACGGTGCCGGCGTCGGTGACGAAGCTGGTCACCGGGGTGACCGTGCTCGCCGCGCGCGGCCCCGGGTACCGGATCCCCACCCGGGCGGTCGCCGGCCCGAACCCGGGCGAGGTGGTGCTCGTCGGCGGCGGCGATCCGACCCTCGCCGTCGACAAGAACGGCTTCTACCCCGGCGCGGCCCGGCTGGACGACCTGGCCGCGCAGGTGAAGCAGGCCCTCGGCGGCACCAGCCCCACGAAGCTGACCGTCGACTCGTCGCTCTACACGGGCCCGGTGCACGAGCCCGGCTGGGACGACGACATCCCGACCGGCGGCTACGGCGGGTCGATCACCGCGCTGATGACCGACGGTGCGCGCAGCGACGTGCCGCGGGCGAAGAAGGACCACGACAACGGCGACCACGCCGCCGAGCGGGTGAGCCAGCCGGACCTCGCCGCCGGCCGCGCCTTCGCCCGGCTGCTGGGCATACCGACCGGCGCCGTGAAGCGCGGCAAGGCGCCGACGGCCGGGGCGGACGCGACGGCCGGCGCGCCGGGCAGCGAGCTGGGCGTCGTGCAATCGCTGCCGATGGTGCGACTGGTCGATCTCATGATCAGTGACAGCGACAACATCGTCGCGGAGGCGCTGGCCCGCCAGGTCGCCCTGGCCCGGAACGAGTCGGCCTCGTTCGCGGGGGCGGCGAAGGCGATGGACGCGGTGGCCGCCGAGCTGGGCCTGCCGGCCGACGAACTCTCCCTCGCCGACGGCAGCGGCCTGTCCCGGACCAACCGGATCAGCCCGTCGCTGCTCACCGACCTGATCACCCTCGCCGGCAACGGCACCCGCCCCGAGCTGGCCGCGATCTTCGGCGGCCTGCCGGTCGCCGCCTGGTCCGGCACGCTCGCCGACCGGTACGCGGGCGCGGCGGCGAAGGCCGGTGCCGGCGTGGTCCGCGCCAAGACCGGAACCCTGAGCGGGGTGCACGCGATCGCGGGCGTGGTGACCACCGTCGACGGCCGGCTGCTGGGCTTCGCCGTGCTCACCGACCGGACGCCGGACGGGCAGGAGGGGCCCCGCGCCGCCCTCGACCGCATCGCCGCTGCCCTCGCCGGCTGCGGCTGCCGTTAGGGGCCTGTCCACCGGCCGTACCGGGCCCGGTGAACGGGCCCCCTCGGGGCGTCGCCGGGAGGGTGGGTGCTCCCCGCGCGGCGGTCGAGCCCGGGCCGGGTTGTGGCGGCGCGGGTACGGTGGGTCCATGGCGCAGTTCGTGGACTGGGATCTGGCCGCCGCGACGGCGGGGGCGCTGGGCAAGTCGGGCCCACGCGTGTCGTACGCGGAGGCCACCGAGGTGGTCGGCGATCTGCGGCGGTTGACCGACGAGGCGGCCGGGCACGTCGCCGACTACACCGGGCTGCGGTCGCAGGTGTCGCACCCGCCGGTGCGGGTGGTCGACCGCCGCGACTGGGCGGCGACCAACATCGCCGGGCTGCGCGAGGTCATCGGCCCGCTGGTCAGCCGGCTCACCAAGGACAAGCAGCCCGGCGCGCTGACCGAGGCGGTCGGCTCGCGCGTCACGGGTGTGCAGGCCGGGACGGTGCTGGCGTACCTGTCCGGCCGGGTCCTCGGCCAGTACGAGGTGTTCTCCGCCGACCCGGGCCAGCTGCTCCTGGTCGCGCCGAACATCGTCGAGGTCGAGCGGAAGCTGGGCGCCGACCCCCGCGACTTCCGGCTCTGGGTCTGCCTGCACGAGGTCACCCACCGGACGCAGTTCACGGCCGTGCCCTGGATGCGGGCGTACTTCCTCAGCGAGGTGCAGGCGTTCGTCGACGCGTCCTCGGCCGGCGGCGACAACCTGCTGGAGCGGCTGCGCCGGGGCGTCGCCACGCTCTCCGATGCGGTGAAGGACCCGGAGAGCCGCACCAGCGTGCTCGACCTCGTCCAGACCCCGGCTCAGAAGGCCGTGCTGGACCGGCTGACCGCGCTGATGACGCTGCTGGAGGGGCACGCCGAGTTCGTGATGGACGGTGTCGGCCCGCAGGTGATCCCGAGCGTGGAGCGCATCCGGGCTTCGTTCAACCGTCGCCGGGAGGCCGGCAACCCGCTGGAGAAGGCGATCCGCCGCCTGCTCGGTGTCGACGTCAAGATGCGTCAGTACGCCGAGGGCCGCAAGTTCGTGCACGGTGTGGTCGACCGGGTCGGTATGGAGGGCTTCAACCGAATCTTCGCCTCGCCGCTCACCCTGCCCCGGCTGGAGGAGCTGGGCGACCCGGACGCCTGGGTGGGCCGGGTGCACGGGCCGGCCGGCCCGCTGCCGGCCGCCGGCTGACCGTCCGCCCGTGGCCGCGCTGGCACCGCCGGTCGCCGCGATCCGGGTCGCCGTCCGCCGCGCGCTGACCGGCCTGCCCGGTTCCGGGCCGGTGCTGGTGGCCTGCTCGGGGGGTGCCGACTCGCTCGCGCTGGCCGCCGCCACCGCCTTCGTTGCGCCGCGGCTGGGCCGTACCGCCGGGCTGGTGACGGTCGACCACGGCCTCCAGGCGGGTTCGGCGGAGCGGGCGGCGGCGGTGGCGGCGTGGGCCCGGGAGACCGGCCTCGACCCCGTCGAGTCGGTCCGGGTCGAGGTGGCCGGGCGGCCCGGTGGCCCGGAGTCCGCCGCCCGCGACGCCCGCTACCAGGCGCTGGCCGAGGTCGCCGCCCGGCACCGCGCGGCGGCGCTGCTCACCGGGCACACCCGGGACGACCAGGCGGAGACGGTCCTGCTCGCGTTGGCCCGTGGGGCCGGCCCGCGCGGGCTGGCCGGGATGCCGGCCCAGCGGAGTCTGGACGGCGTTCCGCTGCTGCGCCCGCTGCTGGAGGTGAGCCGGGAGCAGACCCGTACGGCGTGCGCGGTGCTCGGGCTGAGCCCCTGGGAGGATCCGCACAACGCCGACCCGTCGTACGCCCGCGCCCGGGTGCGGGCCGACGTGCTGCCGGCGCTGGTCCGCGCCCTCGGGCCCGGGGTGCTGGACAACCTGGCCCGCACCGCCCGCCTGGTCGCCGCCGACAACGAGGCGCTCGACGACCTGGCCGCCGGTGCGTTCGACACGGTCCGGGAGCCGGGGGGTGCGCTGTCGGTGCCCGGGCTCGCCGGTCTCGCGCCCGCCGTCCGCAGCCGGGTGCTGCACGCGTGGGCCCGGGAGTTGGGCGCGCCGCCGGCTGCGCTGTCGTACCGGCACGTGGCCGCCCTGGACGCCCTGGTCACGGGCTGGCGCGGGCAGGGGGCGGCGTACCTGCCGGGCGGGCTGCGGGTGGTCCGCCGCGACCACCGCCTGACCGCCGTCGGTCCCCGCTGAACCAGGCACCACCCAGCCTGCCTGCCAGCGACCGCCTCTCCCCTCGGTCCCTTTGCACTGCTTCAACCGGCGCACCAGTTCGTGTCCGGAAGTGTTGCGTGGGTTGAAGCAGAGCAAAGGCGACGGCGAGGGTCACTTCCGGCCGGAGCGCGGCCGGAGCGCGGCCGGAGCGGGTGAGCGGGCGTGGGGTGTCCGGGAGCCGCCGGAGGCGGTAGACATGGCGGATGGCGTACCCCCGGAGGCCCCTGTTCGCCCCGCGGGGCGCGGTGGCGACGAGCCATCCGCTGGCCGCGGCGGCGGGCCTGGCCGTGTTGCGGCGCGGCGGCAACGCCGTCGACGCCGCACTGGCCACCGCGACCACCCTGACCGTGGTGCAGCCGCCGTCCAACGACATCGGCGGCGACCTCTTCGCGATCGTGTGGGACGGCGACCGGCTGCACGGGTTGAACGGCGCCGGCCGGTCCCCGGCGGCGCTGACCCGCGAGGCGGTCCTCGCCGCGACCGGCGGTGCGGGCGCGGAACCGGTGGCCGCGCTGGGCGGCGCGCAGGGACGCGGTCCGGCGATGCCGGCCCGGGGTTGGCTGCCGGTGACGGTGCCCGGCGCGCCGGCCGGCTGGCGGGACCTCCACGACCGGTTCGGGTCGCTGCCGTTCGCCGAGCTGTTCAGCGACGCGATCGGGTACGCCGAGCACGGCCACCCGGTCTCCGCCGGGGTGGCGGCGGCCTGGGAGCGGGCGCTCGCCGGGCACGCCGGCCTGGTGGGGGAGGAGTACGCCGAGTTCGCGCGGGTGTTCGCGCCGAGCGGGCGGGCGCCCCGGCCGGGCGAGTGGTGGCGCAACCCGGACGCGGCGCGGACGCTGCGGCGGATCGCCGCGAGCGGGGCGGAGGACTTCTACCGGGGCACCGTCGCCGCGGCGCTGGACGCGCACGCCGCCCGCACCGGCGGCTTCCTCACCGGCGACGACCTGGCCCGGCACAGCTCGACCTGGGTGGAGTCGGTGCACACCCGTTACCGGGGGCACGAGGTCTGGGAGCTGCCGCCGCCGGGGCAGGGCCTCGCCGCCCTGCTCGCCCTGCACGTCCTGGACGGCCTGGACCTCGCGGACGTGCCGCCGCCCGAGCGGGTGCACCGCCAGGTCGAGGCGGTCAAGCTCGGCTTCGCCGACGCGCACGCCCACGTCGCCGACCCGGACCGCGCGGCGGTGCCCACGGCGGCGCTGCTCGACCCGGGGTACGCGGCCGCCCGGCGGGCGCTGGTCACCGACCGGGCCGGGGAACCGGTGGCCGGTGACCCCGAGCGGGGCGGCACGGTCTACCTCTGCACCGCCGACGCGGGCGGGATGATGGTGAGCCTCATCCAGTCCACCTACCTGGCGTTCGGATCGCACGTGGTGCTGCCCGGGTACGGCTTCGCGCTGCAGAACCGGGGTCTGGGCTTCCGCCTCGACCCGGCCCACCCGAACGTGGTCGCGCCGGCGAAGCGTCCGTTCCACACGATCATCCCGGGCTTCCTGACCCGCGACGGTCTGCCGGTCGGCCCGTTCGGGGTGATGGGCGGGCACATGCAGCCACAGGGGCACGTGCAGCTCGTGTCGGCGACCCTCGACGGCGGGCTGGATCCGCAGGCGGCGCTGGACGCGCCGCGCTGGTACTGGCACGCCGGGCGGTCGCTGCTCGTCGAGCCGGGCCTGGCGGCGGAGCCCGGCCTGGTCGCGGGGTTGCACGCCCGGGGCCACGAGGTCGCCGTCCCGGCCGAGCCGTCGGTCTTCGGGTACGGGCAGGCGATCTGGCGATCCCCGGACGGCGGGTACGTCGCCGGCTCCGAGTCCCGGGTCGACGGCGGGCTGGTCGGCTTCTGAGGCCACCCGGACCGACCGGCACCGAGGCCGGGCCGGTGGGGTCAGCCGGCCGGGGTGCGGTCCCGGAAGGTGGTGCGGTACGCCTGCGGGGTGGCGCCCACCCGCCGGGTGAAGTGGTGGCGCAGTGCCGCGGCGTCGGAGAAGCCGGCGTGGTCGGCGACCTCCTCGACGGTGAGCCGGGTCTCCTCCAGCAGCCGCCGGGCCAGCAGCACCCGCTGGTTGGTGAGCCAGTCGTGCGGGGTGGTGCCGGTCTCCGCCCGGAACCGCCGGGCGAACGTCCGGGGTGCCATGTCGGCCCGGGCGGCCAGGTCGTCCACGGTCAGCGGCCGGTCCAGGTGACCCATCAGCCACTCCAGCACCGGTTCCAGCGTGGGCGCCTCGGGGGCCTTCGGGATCGGGGCCTCGACGTACTGGGACTGCCCGCCGTCGCGGTGCGGGGGGACCACCATCCGGCGGGCCAGCCGGGTGGCCGTCGCCGACCCGTGTTCCTGGCGGACGAGATGCAGGCAGGCGTCGATGCCGGCGGCGGTGCCGGCGCTGGTGAGCACCCGCCCGTCCTGCACGTAGAGCGAGTTGCACTGCACCTTCGCGTCGGGGTGGCGGCGTTGCAGGTCGTCGGCGTACTTCCAGTGGGTCGTGCATTCGCGGCCGTCGAGGAGCCCCGCCTCGCCGAGCACGAAGGCGCCGGAGCAGACGCTCAGCACGTACGCGCCCCGGCCGGCGGCCCGGCGCAGCGCGGCGAGCGCGGCCGGCGGCACCGGGGTGCCGTGCGTGTGCGCCGGCACGGCCACCAGGTCGGCCTCGTCGACCGCCGTGAGGTCGCCGTGCGGGGTGAGGTGAAAGCCCGACGAGGTGCGGACGGGCCTGCCGTCGACGGTGCAGACGGAGAAGCGGTAACCGGGGAAGCCGTCGGCGGTGCGGTCGGTACCGAAGACCTCGGCGAGCACCCCGAGCTCGAACGGGACGACGTTGTCGAGGGCGATGACGGCGACGGAGCGGAGCATGTGACGAGGGTAACCACAGGGGTGGCAGGAAATCGAGGGCCAATGGCATTCCTGCCACTGTCCCGGTTGGTGGGTGTGGCGGAAAATGGGGACAGTCCGGTGCGCACCGGCGGCGAAACCGACACGAACCTCGCGAAAGTGAGCGCCGCCATGGAGTTCCTGCTGTTCCTTTTGTTCCTTGTCCTCCTCGCCTCCGCCTCGGCGGCCGGCCTCACCGCCGACAGCCGGGACTCGGCTGACTGGAAGCCGACCGACGGCGGCCGGCGCTGGCGGTCCCGTGCCTGCTGAGCGTTCTGGGGGCCTTCGTCGGAAAGATCCCGGGCGGGACCGTGCCCGAAAGGGGCGGCCCCGCCGACGGGGGCCATCCGGCGTACGGCAGGCTAGGAGCCATGGCTGACGGCTCCTGGTACGACGCCGACATCGACCACGTGATCATCTCCGAGGCGCAGATCCGCGAGAAGACCGCGGAACTCGCCAAGCAGGTCTCGGCGGACTACGCCGACGTCGAGGACGGGCTGCTGCTCGTCTGTGTTCTCAAGGGCGCGGTGATGTTCATGGCCGACTTCGCCCGGGCGCTGGGCCGCCAGGGCCCGCCGGCCGAGCTGGAGTTCATGGCCGTCTCCTCGTACGGCCAGGGCACCACCTCCTCCGGGGTGGTGCGGATCCTCAAGGACCTGGACCGGGACATCGCCGGCCGGCACGTGGTCGTGGTGGAGGACATCGTCGACTCCGGGCTGACCCTCTCCTGGCTGTTGCGCTACCTGGAGTCCCGCTCGGCGGCGAGCGTCGAGGTGGTCGCCCTGTTCCGCAAGCCGGACGCGGTGAAGGTGCCGGTCCCGGTCAAGTACGTCGGCTTCGACATCCCGACCGAGTTCGTCGTCGGCTACGGCCTCGACTTCGGCGAGCGCTACCGCGAGTTGCCCTACGTCGGCGTCCTCAAGCCCGAGGTCTACGCCCGCTCCTGACGGCGACGTCCCGCCGACATTCAGCGGACTCTCAGGCAGCCGGACTACGGTGGAGGCCGGTGGCGTGGAGGCACTCTCCACGCCCGACCCCTCGCACCGCGTGACCGGGCGGTCGGGTGGCCGGGTGCGGAGCTCCCGCTGCGCCGGCTTGAAACCCCGGTTCGCCCTGCGCGTAAGTGCCCGGCTGGCAAGCTCATACCTCGCGTGCACGGTGTACCGTCGAATGACCGCGGCGCGATTCGGCGCCCCGGGGTCGATGCCGGCCCGCACGGCGGCTCGGCCGCCGCGCTGGCGGCGACACCATCAGACGGTCAGGACGTCGATCAGGAGGATGCGGGCGTCACGGCGCTCGACAACAGTATGGAACGTACGCGTTTCTTCCGCCGACCGGTGGTCTGGATCATCCTGGTCATCCTCGGCGCCGTTGTGCTCAGTCAGCTGTTCACCGCTGGTCCCAGCTACCACCGGGTGGACACTTCCGTTGCGCTCGACCAGCTCAACACCGGCAACCCCAAGATCAATAAGGTCGTCTTCCAGGACAAGGAACAGACGATCCAGCTCGACCTGGCCGAAAAGGTCAAGTTCGGCGACACCACCACCGACCGGATCGAGGCGCAGTTCCCGTACGAGGTCGGCGACGAGGTCTGGAACGAGGTCCTCGAGGCCAAGGCGAACAACCGGGTCACCGGCCCGGCCGACGTCAAGGTGTCGTCCGACAGCATCTGGGTGAGCCTGCTGGTCAACCTGCTCCCCATCGCCCTGCTCGTCCTGCTGCTGCTGTTCTTCATGTCGCAGATGCAGGGCGGCGGCTCCCGGGTGCTCAACTTCGGCAAGTCCAAGGCCAAGATGATCACCAAGGACACGCCGAAGACCACGTTCGCGGACGTGGCCGGCGCCGAGGAGGCCGTCGAGGAGCTGCACGAGATCAAGGACTTCCTGCAGAACCCGGCGAAGTACCAGGCGCTCGGTGCCAAGATCCCGAAGGGTGTGCTGCTCTTCGGCCCTCCCGGCACCGGTAAGACGCTGCTCGCCCGCGCCGTCGCCGGCGAGGCGGGGGTTCCGTTCTACTCGATCTCCGGCTCCGACTTCGTGGAGATGTTCGTGGGTGTCGGCGCCAGCCGCGTCCGTGACCTCTTCGAGCAGGCCAAGGCGAACGCCCCGGCGATCGTCTTCGTCGACGAGATCGACGCGGTCGGCCGCCACCGCGGCGCCGGCATGGGCGGCGGCCACGACGAGCGCGAGCAGACCCTCAACCAGCTGCTCGTCGAGATGGACGGCTTCGACACCAAGGGCGGCGTGATCCTGATCGCCGCCACCAACCGGCCGGACATCCTCGACCCGGCCCTGCTGCGGCCGGGCCGCTTCGACCGGCAGATCCCGGTGGACGCGCCGGACATGGAGGGCCGCAAGGCCATCCTGCGGGTGCACGCCAAGGGCAAGCCGTTCACCCCGGACGTCGACCTCGACTCCGTGGCGCGGCGGACCCCGGGCTTCAGCGGCGCCGACCTGGCCAACGTGATCAACGAGGCCGCGCTGCTCACCGCCCGTAAGGACCAGCGGGCGATCACCAACGACTCGCTGGAGGAGTCGATCGACCGGGTGATCGCCGGCCCGCAGCGGCGCACGCGGGTGATGAGCGACCAGGAGAAGAAGATCACCGCGTACCACGAGGGTGGGCACGCGCTGGTCGCCTGGGCGCTGCCGCACGCCGCGCCGGTGCACAAGGTGACGATCCTGTCCCGCGGCCGGTCGCTGGGCCACACCCTGGTCCTGCCCACCGAGGACAAGTACACCCAGACCCGCGCCGAGATGGTCGACACCCTGGCGTACGCGCTGGGCGGCCGGGCCGCCGAGGAACTGGTGTTCCACGAGCCCACCACCGGCGCCGGCAACGACATCGAGAAGGCCACCCAGCTGGCCCGAGCGATGATCACCCAGTACGGCATGAGTTCCAAGCTCGGCGCCATCAAGTACGGCACCAGCGGCGACGAGCCGTTCCTCGGCCGCAACATGGGCCACGAGCGGGACTACTCCGACGCGGTGGCCGCCGAGATCGACGCCGAGATGCGGGCGCTGATCGAGCTGGCGCACGACGAGGCCTGGGAGATCCTGGTCGAGTACCGGGACGTCCTGGACAACATCGTGCTCGAGCTGATGGAGAAGGAGACCCTCTCCACCGCCGACATGGCCCGCATCTGCGCCCGGGTGGCGAAGCGCCCGCCGATGGCCCCGTACAACGGCTTCGGCAAGCGCCAGCCCTCCACCGAGCCGCCGGTGCTGACCCCGTCCGAGAAGGAGGCGCTCAAGGCGCAGGCCCAGGCCGACGGTGCCTCCGTCGGAGGCGGCCCGGCCTCGAACAACTCGGACGGTACGCACTGAGCACCGACGAGACGGCGGCCAGCCCCCACCGGGGGCTGGCCGCCTCCGCCACGGAACCCGACGACGACGCCATGGACTACGTCGCCGCCCGGCTGATCAGCGGCAAGCTCACCGGCCGCCCGATCGAGGACACGATGGACCTCGCCCGGATCGAGAAGGCGGTCCGCGAGATCCTGATCGCGGTCGGGGAGGACCCGGACCGCGACGGGCTCCAGCAGACGCCCGCCCGGGTCGCCCGCGCGTACGCCGAGCTGTTCGCCGGCCTCCGCGTCGACCCGGCGCAGGTGCTCACCACCACCTTCGAGGCCAACCACGAGGAGCTGGTCCTCGTCCGGGACATCGACGTGATGAGCCTCTGCGAGCACCACCTGCTGCCGTTCCGGGGCAGCGCCCACATCGGCTACATCCCCGGCCCGGACGGCCGGATCACCGGCCTGTCCAAGCTGGCCCGGCTGGTCGAGGTCTTCGCCCGCCGGCCCCAGGTGCAGGAGCGGCTCACGTCGCAGATTGCCGACCTGCTCATGGAGCGGCTCGACCCGCGCGGCGTGATCGTCGTCCTCGAGTGCGAACACATGTGCATGGCCATGCGCGGCATCCAGAAGTCGGGCGCCCAGACCATCACGTCCGCGGTGCGCGGCACTCTCCAGCGCGACGCGAAGTCCCGCGCCGAAGCGATGGCTCTGATCAACTCCCGCTGACCGGCCGCCGGTCAACGGCGGGCCGCCCGCCAATGCCGTCGACGACGGTGGGGTGGCGGGCTCAGCTCAGCCGGCCAGGAGCGCGAGCAGAAGAACGGCGCTGACCAGCACCGCCGGCACCAGGCAGACCAGCGCGCCCAGCCGGGCCGTGCGGTCCGCCCGCCCACCGGGCCCGGCCGGGAAGAGCCGCCCGACCCCCAGCCACCCCGCGGCGAACGCCACCGCCGGCATCGGCAGCCCGACGACCAGCGCGGCGAGGGTCACCGGGCCCGGCCCGGTCACCACGAGCAGCACCACCTGGACCAGCGGCACCAGCAGGGCCAGTGGCGCGTACACCAGCAGGTTGCGCGCCGCGGTGGGCCAACCCGCCGCGCCGACCAGCCCACGCGCGGCCAGCGCCGCGTCCGCCGCGTCCGCACGGCTGCCGGCCATCCGCAGCGCCGCCAGCACGGCCGCGGGCCCACTCGCCATCGACCGGGTCGCCTCCGTCAGCTCCGGCGGTGTCGGCACCAGCGAGATCGGCGGTACACCGGCCTCGCGCAGCCGCGCCTCCTGCGCTGCCAGGTGCGTGCGTACCGTCGCCAGCTCCTCGCGGGCGGCCTGGACCGCGTGGGCCTGCTCGCCCGCGGCGGTGGCCGCGTCCCGGCGGACCCCGTCCAGTTGCCGGGTCGCCGCGAGGTACTCCGTCCAGGCGGTGGTGACCGGACCGCCGGCGGCGCCGGTGGGCGCGACGTCGGCGGGTGCGGTGCCGTCGGTGGTCCGCTGGCGCCCGGGCCCGGCGGCGTGGGTACGCGCGCGACTCATGCCGGTGCTCCGTCCAGCGCGAACGGGACCAGGACCGTGCCCTGCTCACCCGGGCCGTCCCAGAGCACCGCCCGGTCCGGCCGGGGGCGCCACTCGACCGCGCGACCGAACACCGTCGCGAGCTGCGCCCCGGGCACGTCCACCGCGGCCACCGCGGCGATCTTGGTCACCTCGCGCTCCGGCTCCAGCAGGGCCGCGAACGGCGGCACGGTGCGCCACCGGCCCAGCAGGTGCCGGCCGGCCGGCGGTCCCTCCCGCAGCAGCACGCCCAGCCGCTCCGGCGCGAGCTGCCCCGGCGGGCCGTCCAGATCGAAGGCGACCACGTAGGCCGGCCCGGTCGCGTCGAGAACGTCGAGCAGGCCGGCGCGGTCGACCGTCTCGACCGGGTGCCGTTCGGCCAGTTCGGCGGCGAGCGCCTCGGCGAGCGGACGGGCGTCGTCGTCCGGGATCACCAGCACGAAGTGAGCGGCGCCCGGTGGGTGGTGGGCGGCGACACTACGGGCAGCGGTGACCAGCAGCCCGGCCGACTCCGGCCCCGGCCCCAGCACGGCCAGGTTGCGCCCCGGTGAGGGGCCCAGCGGCACCGCCACCGTCGATCGCGTCACGTCCAACGCCCGCCCCAGGAGGGCGGCCGGCCCCGGTGCCCCGCCGCCGAGCGCCGTCCGGTACCGGGGATCGTTGCGCAGCAACGGGCGCGCGTACCCGGCGAACACCACGGGCGGCGCGGCCCGCTCCGGGCGGGCGTCCCACAGCCGGTGCCGCAGCGCCTCCACCACGTCGGGGTGGTCCTGCGGATCGGGGAAGCGGACCACCCGCTCGTGCCCGCGGATGGCACCCCGGGGGCCGCCGAGCCCACCTGCGGTGTTCACGACCGCACTGCCCACCGGCAGCCCGGCGGCCGAGTCGTTGGTCGGTTCGAGCACCGCGCCGCCGCCCGGCAGCGCCACCCGCACCGGGAACTGCCCGAGCACCGAGTCCCGGTCCGTCCGGCTCCCCAGGCCCAGGTCGCCCTCACCGGCCAGGACCAGGTGCACCCCGTACGACCGGCCGGCGCGGGCCACCGCGTCGAGCCGGGCGGCGGCCTCGGCGGCGGTCCGGTCCCGCCCGGCGAGGAGCAGCGGCAGGTTGTCGACCACGCAGACGATCCGGGGCAGCTCCCGGTGCTGGCGCAACTCGGCGAACCGCTGCCCGCCGGCCCGGGCACCGGCGTCCTCCCGGCGGCGTACCTCGGCCACCAGAAGATCGAGCAGGTCCAGCACGTACTCCCGGTCGGCCGCCATCGCGGCGGCGCGCACCTGGGGGATCCACGAGCGGTCCCGCTCGGTCTGGAGGAACTCCACGAAGGACTCGCCGCCGCCGAGGTCGGCGAGGTAAAGGACCAGTTCCTCCGGGCCGTACCGGGCGGTCAGGCCGAGCAGTGCGGTGGTGAGGAAGGTCGACCGACCGGCCCCCGAGCGCCCGCTGACCAGCCAGTGTGGGGTGAGCTCGGTGAAACCCAGGGACACCGGCCGGCCGCCGGCATCGCCGACCGTCGTCGACAGGCCGCCCACCGAGGTCGCCGTCCACAAGGGCTCGTCCTGGCCCGGGAGGAGGTCGGCCAACGCCAGCCGCGAGCCCGCCTCGACCTGGTCGGCCAGCCGGCGGCAGACCGTCCCGACGAGATCGGGCGGCGGGTCCGGCTCGACGAAGACCGGTGAGTTCAGGCCGCCCGGCGGGTCACCGTCTGCTCTGCCCGGGCCCTCGGTGCCCGCGGTGCCGGCCCGGTCGGGATGCGCCCCGGCCGGGGCGCGTGGGCCGGCGAACGACGCGCCCGGCGGGTCCCCGAGAAGGGCGTACGCGGTGCGGACCGCGAGTGGCGTGGCGCGCGGCACCGGCCGGCGGCCGGCCGGCCAGCCCGCCACCAGCAGGTGCAGACCGCTGGAACGGCCCTGCTCGGCGAGCGTCTCGATCCGCGCGAGGTCGGTGGAGCCGGTCGGCTCGGGCAGCGCGGCGATCACCAGCAGGAGGACCCGGTCGTGCCGGCGGCGGCCGCTCGCTCCAGGCGCCACCCACTGCTCCGCCTCGGTCAGCACCGCGCGCAGGCCGGCGACGTCCGTCGCCGGTGGCGGCAGGATCCCGGCGTCCGCGAGCGCCGCGAACGGCGCCAGCGCCGTACCCGTCCCGTCCACCGCGCGGACCAGCAGCGACCCGGCGGGCGTGGCCGCCAACAGCCGCAGCAGTACGGCCCGCAGCAGCCCCGCGACCCGGGGATCCCGGGCGTCGGTGTCGATCGCCAGGTTCCCCGTGCCGATCAACGGCACCAGGGCGGGAAACCGGGCGTCGTCGAGCGGGGCCGCCGTGCCGACCCGCACGAAGGACGGCGGGCCCTCCCCTGCCGGAGTGGACGGTGCGAGCGTGTCCAGCGCCGCACCCGCCCAGCCCGGCGCCAGCAGGGCGGCGGCCGTACGCAGCCGGTCGGCCAGCTCGTACTGGCGGCCGTGGTCGGCGGGCACGGGACGGATGCCGTCCAGGACGTCGACGGCGGCGATCGCGGTGGCGGCGGCCCGACGGTGCAGGGCGGCGGCCCGGCTCGCCCGTGTCCTCGCACCGGCCACCGTGTCCACCCCCTCTGCGCGAAGTCGGCAACCCCTCCCCGCGCAGAGACGGTAACCCAGGATCACCCACTCCCGGCGGACGCACAGCGGCGGTGCGCCGGTGTTTGTTGTGGATGTCACCGGAGGGGAGGGGTCCGTCACGATCCGCGAAATCTGGGGCATTGGGTCTCCCGGCGCCAGCCGCTAGCCTCAGGGGGTGGAATCAGTGCAGCCCCCCGCCGGTTCCCAGGTCTCCCGCGTACCGGCGCAGCGGTCCCCCTCCGACCAGCTTGCGCCCCCGCCCCTCGCGCCGGCGCCGATCCCGCCGCGCCGCCGGGTCCGCACGATCCTCACCGTCACCGCCGCGGTGTTCGTGGCTCTGCTACTGGGCGGGCTCGCCGCCGGCTACGTGCTGTACGACCGCGCGACCGCCCCGGACCGCAGCGCGCCCGACGTGGTGGTGGACAACTACCTGCGGGCCTTCCTCGTGGACCGCAACGACACCCGGGCCGACCTCTTCACGTGCGATCAACCGGGTGTGGCGGCGTTGGCGGCCCTTCGCGCCGAGATCGAGCAGCGGGAGGCGAACTTTGACGTCGACGTCCGAGTCAGCTGGGGTTCGCTGAGTCGTTCAACGACCGAACAGGGCGAGTCGGTCGCCACCACGCTCAGCATCTCAAGCTCCGCCAACGGACAGCCCCGCAGCAGTCGGCGCGAGGACTGGACGTTCGACGTCGTCCAGGACAACGATGAGTGGCGTGTCTGCGGTGGCCGGAAGGCTACTTAGTTGCTCACTCGATCCACAGGAGATGGACTGGCACCTCCAGGGTGGTGGGTGACTGGCCGCGCCAGGCCCACCGGTACCACTCGACCTCCCGGGTGATGCGCACGCAGATGTCCCCCTCGGCGCCCGAGTAGGTCTCGGTGACCGCCCGCAGGTCCCGGTGCTCGACCGAGTCGACCACGTGCACGACCCGCCGGCCGGCGACGGCGTCCGCCTCGAAGACCGGTGTCGGGGCGCGGTGCGCCGGTGCGTCCAGCGACACGAGGCGGTCGGCCTCCCGCCTGGCCGGTTCGCGGCGCACCCCGACGGTCTCCACCCAGACCCGGTCGACGGGCACCAGCGGCGCGAAGACCTCCACCTGGTCGGCCTCCGCCCGGTACCACTCGTGCTCCGGGATGACCGGCACGTAGGTGCGGCTGCCCTGCACCACGCGGTCGTCGGCCCGGAGGTCACCCCGCCAGCCCAGGCCGGGTAGCCCGACGAGCACGCGGCGCCCCCGCAGGTCCACCCGGGCGGTGGCGGGCACGATCTCGATCGGTCGGGGCGGCAGCGGTGCCCAGTCCGGCTGGCCCGCGAAGGGGTCGGGCAGCGGGTCCGTCATGACGGTGAGCGCCTCATTCCGCTCCCCGCAGCGGCGCCCCTCGGTCCCGCATGAACGGGACCGGGTCGATGGCGCTGCGGCTGCTGCGGTCGCCGTCGGTGTGCACCTCGAAGTGCAGGTGCGGCCCGGACGAGTTGCCGCTGCTGCCGACCTGGCCGATGACCTCGCCGGCCGCCACCGTCTGGCCGACCCGGACCCGGGGCTTGGTGACCAGATGGCAGTAGCGGGTGACGAAGTCGCCGGCGTGCAGGATGTCGACGAACCAGCCGCAGCCGCCCTTGTCCGGCCAGCCGTCCACGTCGCAGCTCAGTCGGCCGGCCCGGTCCGGGTCGCAGCGGGAGACCAGCACCCGCCCGGTGGCGGCGGCCCGGATCAGCGTGCCCTTCGGCGCGGCGATGTCCACCCCGTTGTGTGCCGGGCGGTCCGTGGTGCGGAAGCCGGAGCCGACGCCGCCGGGGATCGGGGCGGTCCAGCCGGAGGCGGCGATCCGGCCGGCGGCCGCCGCGTCGCAGGCCTGACCGCCGCCGACCGGTACGGTCCGCGCCGCACCGCCGGCCAGCGCGTTGACGATGGTCGACGCGAGCGTCTCGTGCTTGGCGTACGCGTCCGGGAAGGCGCTGATCTGGACGGCCTGTGCCGCCCGGGTCAGTGGCATCCGCTCCCAGCCGGGCACCTGGAGCAGCTTCTCGTAGAACTTGCGGGCGGCGTACTCCGGCGTCATCCGCTGGGCGATCGTGCCCCAGCTCGCCCGCTGCTGGAACAGGCCGACTGAGTCGTGGTCGGAGCCGACACCCTCGTTCGGGCGGGTCTGCGAGCCGGGCACCGTCGGGTTGGCGAGGTTGCGCAGCCGCGACTCCTGCATCGCGGTCGCGACCGCGATCACCCACCCGCGCGGTGGAACCTTCATCTCCTGGCCGACCTTGATGATGCGCGCGGCGTTGCGGAGCTGGACCTCCCCGTACTGTGACATCCGGGGCATCTGGCCGGTGATCTCGACGCGGAAGTCGCCGGTGCAGTCCTGGCTCGTCAGCCGCAGTTGGTCGCCGCCGTCCCCGCCCAGCTCGGTGAGGAAGAAGGCGCCGGCCCCGCCGGTGCAGCAGAGCAGTGCGAGGGTCGCGGTGAGCGCGGCGGCCAGCGCGCCGGCGCGGAGCGAACGTCGAGGGGGTCGGTTTCCGTCGCTCATTCCTGCTCCCAGTCCACCGCGTCCACGAGCCATCGCCCGTCCGGCGCCACCAGCTCGAGCCGGAGCCGACCGGTGTCGAACGGCACCAGCACCTCGACGAAGGTCTCCGACCGCGGTTGGACCGCCGGCTCACCGGCCACCCGGCCGACGGGGACGCCGGCCGGATCCGCGCCGGCGAGCTTCTCGGTCAGCGTCGGGGTGGACAGCGGCCGCAGGCCGGCGTGCCACTGGTCGGCGGTAAGGCCCGGTCGCCCGCGCCAGGCGGCGACGAACCGGTCGGTGGCCTGCTCCGGCGTCAGTTCGCCGGCCCGGGTGACCGGCGTGGGCGGCGCCCCGGTCGCGATCGCCCCGTCGTCGCCGGCGGTTGGTGGCACGGTCGTGATCGGCCGGTCCGGGCGGTTGCTGAGCCCGACCCCCGGATCCGGTGGGCCGGCGACCAGCCGGGCGGCGCCGATGACGCCGAACACGACCACGGCGAGAGCGAGCGCGATGCCGATCCGGGACCGGAGCACCCGGGTGAGGAGAGACTCGACCGCCCGTCGCACCGCGTCACCGGGCCTCGGAGCGGATGCGGGGGGTGCTGCGCTCGGGGACGGCGTCGGTCGAGCCGGGCCGGTAGACCACGAAGGACGGGCTCTCCTCCGGGACGTCCGGCTCCGTCCAGGCCGACGGCTGCCGTCGCTGCCGCGGGGCGACCGGCGGCCGGCCGCCGCCGGCCCGCTCCTCCGGTGACGCCGCCGACTCGTCGGGCCGTTCCCGGCCGTCCGGGCGGTTCCCACGGTCGCCGGCGTGCACCGGATCCTCGCGCCGGGCCTCCGGTCGCAGGGTGGTCTGTTCCGCGACGACCGGCCGGCGCCGGCCCATCGTCGGTTCGGCGGTGCCGCCGGGCTCGGCGACGTCCAGCCGGGCTGCCGTGCGCATGTCGCGGAAGAACCGCCGGTGCCAGGAACCGGCGGAGCTGACCGCCTCGCTGCTGTCCTTGCCGCCGAGCTGCGTGATCCGCCGGTACGGGCGCAGCAGCAGCCAGCCGACCACACCGCAGAGCCACACCAGGACGACCTGCAACCAGCCGGGCAGGGTCGGCGTGCTCATGATGAGGTCGACCGCGAACAGGTAGATCGCGGCGCCGGTGCCGAAGATGGCGATGTTGAAGATCGCGGCGACGACGGCGTTGCCGAGCCGGCGCAAGCCGGCGCTGGCCGGCCGCAGCAGCCCCACCGTGCCGAGGATCGGTGCGGCGATCACCGCCCACCGGAAGATCAGGAAGCCCAGTAGCACCAGCACCGAGGCGGTCAGGTCGAACATCGCGAAGAGCAGCGCGGCGAGCACCGCGATGAAACCGGCCCCCACGCGGTCCATGTCCCGGACCCCTTGGAGATACTCGTACGCCTCAGGGTCCTCTGTCTTTATCTGCTGCGCGACGCGGGCCCACTGCTGCTGCTTGGCCTTGATGGTCCCCTCGCGCGTCGCCGGGTTGGAGCGGAGCTTCTGCACCTCCTCCCAGGAGAGCGACTTCGCGTCGTACAACGCCGGGCCGTACTTCTTCGCGGTCTCACTGTCGGCGGAGCCCAGCACCCCTCGTAGCCAGTTGCGGTACAGCATCGCCTCAGTGGCGGTGTCGCTCGCCCGCACCGCCGGCGGTCGGTGGTCCTTGCACGCCACTGGGTTGGGGTCGTCGCACAGGCCCGGCGGAGTGTCCTTCGAGGACGGGCCGACGGCGTCGTGGACGACCCCGAGGGTGGTTATCAGGGTGCCGTCCGCGACGTTGGCGGACTTCACCGGCCACGCGGCCAGGGCCGTCACCGCGACCATGACCAGCAGCGCCCATCCGGCGGTCGTCATCGCGTTGCTCATGTCCGACTGGCGGGAGCGCCAGAGCAGGTAGAGACCGACCACGCAGAGCGTGACGATGCCGAAGACGCTGAAGACCTTCTGGTAGATGGCCTTCGTCGCCTGGTCCACCAGCGGATCCGCCCACCCCCACATCGACCGCGGGTCCCAGGCCCGCTCCCGCAGGGCGTTCGAGGCGCCGACGATCGCTGTGGCGATCATGAATTCACCGTTCGCGACGGTGTTGGTGAACTTGTAGTCCGGATGCAGCACGGCGGTCGCGCAACCGGTGTCGACGTCGTACGTGGTGTAGCTGTATCCGGCGTAGCCGTAGTCGCTGTAGAAGCCCTTCGGCCCGGGCTGCTTCGCGGATTCCGGGCGGGAGGCGAACCAACCGGCGATGCCGGAATCCGGGGCGGTTGGGGTCGGGGCGTTGCGGCAGGTGACCTCGTCCTCGGCCACCTCTTCGAGGCGCGCCACGCAGGCACGGAAGTCGGCCTGCCACTCCTGGGTGGTGCAGAGGTCGCTCGGAGCCCGGGCCGTCAGCGGTGCCGCCGGGGCGGCCGACGCGCCGACCGCCGGCCAGCCGATCGTGGCTCCGGCCAGGATGCCGAGGGCGAGCAGGAGTGCCGCTGTCCGAGCCCGGGCCCCGGCCATCTCACGCCTCCAGTTCAGGTGCGACGGACGGCAGCACCCCGGCCGCGGCGGCGACCGCCGCCGGCGTGGTGTCCAGGTGGTCGAGCAGCCCGTCGACGTACGAGACGTCGACCCGGACCTTCTGCACCCGCCCGTCGACGTCCCGCATGACGAACTCGCGGAATCCCAGCCGGGCGGCCGACGTGGCGTCGGCGGTGGACAGGGAGGCGAGGGTCGCCTCGTACCCGTCGTTGACCGGAACCCGCAGCAGGCGCAGGGCCTCGGAGGCGATCTCGGCGTCCTCGGCGATCCGGCCGACGAACACGGTGGAGACCAGGTTCTGCACGTCGAGGCCGAGGATGTCCTTCGGGTTCTGTGAGGCGACGAGCGCCGCGAGGTTCCACTTGCGGGAGTCGCGGGCGAGCCGGACCAGGAACGACCGGCCGGAGCGCCACCCCTCCATGAAGTGCGCCTCGTCGAGGCCCACCAGCTTCCGGGACGACATCGAACCGCCGTAGCAGCGGCGGACGGCGAGGCGGTGGGCGGTGTGCAGCATGGGGAGGGCGAGTGCCTCCTCGGCCGACCAGTACTCGCGCTCGATCTTCAGGTCGGGCAGGCGCAGCCCGGCCATGGTGATCACGGTCAGTGCGGCGTCGGGGCCCAGCAGCCCTTCCGGCGGGCTGCCGAAGAACAGCATCGCGAGCGGCATCTCGGCGGTGTCCAGCAGGAGGTTGGCCAGTTCCCGGCCGGCGTCGTCGTCGAGTTGCCCGAGGCAGGTCACCACGTCGTCCAGCGTGGACGTCTCCTCGGCCGGCACCTGGCGTACGGCGTGGCGGAAGAGGGTGGCGGTGGACGCCTCGCGGGCCACCTGCGGCGGCACCAGCATCATGCAGATGTCCTGCACGAGCATGCGGCGTTCGGCGCGGGCGTTGGAGACCGCGATCTCGAACTCCCGGTCGCCCGCCGCTCCGGCCGCGAACTCGCTGCGCAGCGGGGTGGGGATCAGCGAGTACGGAGCGAGCGTGCCGTGCTCCGAACCGGTCAGGTTGAGCACCCGCGCGTACGGCGCCAGCTCCGGCATGGCGCAGAGCCGGGCCAACGGGCCGGACGGGTCGAGCAGCGTCACCTGGACGCCGCGCCGTGCGGCCAGGTAGCCGAGGGCGCCGAGCAGGGTGGACTTGCCGCCGCCCGGCTCGGCCACGAAGACCGCCAGCCCGGAGCGCTCCCGGACCTCCATCGGGAAGTGCAGGTCGAGGAAGACCGGCCGGCGGCAGGTGCCCGCCGTACGACCGATGAGGTCACCACGTCGGTCGCCCACGGTGGAGGCGGCCTGCGGGAGGGCTGCGGCGAGGAGGTGGACCGGCATCCGCCGCACGTAGCCGGTGTTGGCGACGGGCTCGCCGGGGATGAACTCGCGGGCCAGCCAGTCCTGGTTCTTCGGATGCTGGAGGGAGATCCGCAGCTCCCGGGAGTAGAGCTGGATCAGCCGGCGGGCGCGTTCGAGGCACTCCTCCCGGGTCCGGCCGCCCACCGCGATCCGGTGCCAGCCGTGTGCGCGGGCGGAATCGACGGGCAGCCCGGTGGTCATCTCGTCGCCGATCACCAGCGCCCGCTTGGCGAGGCGTTCGAGCTCGGGCGGGGCGTCGATGCCGTGCTCGGCGTAGTCGAGCTGCTGGGAGCGGATCATCCGCAGCCGGTGCTCCAGGTTGCGGAAGGAGTCGCCGGAGCCCAGGATGTCGACCCGGCTCGACAGCTCCATCGGCCACGGCAGCCGCTCATGGAAGTGCAGCCAGGGCTCGTGCCGCTCGGGGATCTCCAGCGGCTCCATCCGGCCCACGGCCAGCACCGCGACGTGCCGCTCCTCGCCGGTCATCCGGTTGACCAGCTTGACCGTCGAACCGTACGGGGTGCGGTACCGCTCCACCTGCTCGGTCAGGGCGAGCAGGTCACCGCGTTCCCAGCGCCCGTCGGTGACCGGGGAGAGCTGACCGGGCGGTGCCATGCAGAGCGCCACCGAGCGGTAGAGCAGCCACTCCAGTTCCTGCGCCGTGACCCGTCGGCCGCGCATGCCGAAGGCGCCCAGCACCTCGTCGAACTGCTCGACGGTGCGGCCGAGCTTGCGCCGCTCGCCCTCGGCCACGCCGCGGCCGAAGGTGCGCAGCATCCGCTCCACCAGAGAGTCGCCCAGCGACCGCCGGGCGAAGGTGACCCCCAGGTACGTCTGCCCCTCGGCGTGGTTGACCGACATCAGGTGGCGCTGGGCCGCCACGAGGTGGTCCCCCCAGCCCGGCGTGCCGGGTACGTCGGGCAGTGGCGAGGCGGTGTGCGCGTCGATGGTGCGGGCCCACTCGTCGGCCGGGAAGGGGCGGGTGGTCCGCCGCAGGTGCAGCCGGAACCCGGCCAACCCGGCGTACTGCTCGCTGATGGCCGAGAGCAGCGCCTCCCGCTCGGCGTCCGGGCGGAACGCCCACCGCACCTCCGGCAGCCAGTACCAGGCGGTGACCGTGTTCGGCGTGAAGGTGAGGTGACCGGCGATCTCGGTGATCGCCAGCTCGACCGCCGGATCCCGGTCGCCGAACTTGATCTTCGGTGCCTGGACCCGGACCGGCTTGGTCGGGCGGTCCCGCCGGCTGGCGGAGCGCTGCCGGGGCGGTGTCACGTCCCGCGTGCCCGTCCGGTCGGGCAGGTGCTCACCGGTCCGGCGCTGTCGCGGCCCGGTGGTGGCCGGGCCGGTGGCGCCGGGCTCGTCCGTCGCGGTACGGAGCGCCGGCAACCGGTCGCCGGCCTGGTGCGGGACGCGGGCGGGGCGGGCGGGCGGCTCCACCTCGTCGTCGTACGGCTCGGGGACCGGCGGCGGCTCGACCGGCGCCGGGGGCTCCGCGACCGGCTGCTCCCCGGCGACCCGATCGGGGTGGGCGTCGGGCGGGGCGACCGTCGACTGCTGGCCGGTGGCCCAGCCGGACCGGCTCCGCGGCGGGGCGACCGTCGGTTGCTCGCCCGTCGACCATCCGGTGCCCTGCGGTCGCGGCTCGACCGGTGTGGACGGTGGCCGCGACGGCTGGACCCGCGCGGTCGGCGGGGCCGGGACGGCCGGTTGCCGCCGTGCCGGCGGAACGCCGGGGTCGGCCGGGTCGACGGCGGCGGGCTGATGGGGGATCGCGGGGTGCTCGCGGGCGGGTGGACGCGTCGGCGTGGACCGCGTCGGGCCGGCGCCGCCGAACAGGTCCAGGAAGGGGGAGTCGATGTCCGTGCCGTCGGCGGAGACGGGCTCCACGGGTGCCCGCCGCTGCAGCGGGCGGGGTGCCTGGAAGACGCCGACCCCACCGTGGCCCGGTGTGGTCACCAGGGCCGGGTCGAGGGAGACCTCGTCCAGGTCGGACTCGCCCGCGTAGTCGTGCGAACGCGTACGGTCACCGCGCGGTGCGGCCGGACGTCCGGCCGGGGATCCCGGCGTGGAGGAGCGACTCATGCGACCGCCTCACCCGCGTCGTTGCACTGCCCGGTCATGCCAGTTCCTCCCGGATCCTGATCCGGCTGCCGATCAGGCGGGGGTCGCGCTGCTCGGCGGCCGGCTCCCGGGTGCGCCGCCAGTCGGTCAGCGCGGTGCGGATCACCATGCGCGCCGGCCGGTCCGGGTCGACGTACCGGAAGACGAACGAGGTCGTCACGATGGCGAGCGCGATCTCCCACGCCGGGAAGAGTTCGACCTGCAGCGTGAACAACCAGTGGATGAACATGTAGAGGGGAACGAGCAGCATGAACAACCCGTACTGGGCGTACGGGAGATGGACCGGAAGGGTGTAGCCGGGCGGCCCGAGGTAGACCAGGCGAGCCCGGTAGATGTCGTCGTCGGTGCGCAGCCGCATGTCGTGCCCGCGCCTATTCGAAGATCAGGTCGATCAGGTAGTCGCCGACGAAGAAGAGGGTGGCGGCACCCGCGATGAAGGCCAGCCCGACGATCGCGATGGCCGAACTGGTCAGCACCTTGGAGATCTCACCCCGGCTGGCCCGCCCGATGAAGATCACGCCCAGCACGGCCAGCAGGATCGGGGCGATCTTGCTGGCGAAGAACGTGACGACACCCTCGGTGTCGATGCCCTTGGGCGCCGGCTCGGCGAGTGGCGTCGACGCCAGGGCGGAGAGAGCGTGGGCGGCGGCGGACGACGCCGTCTCCATCAGCTCGATGGCGATCACTGGAACCTCCCCATATCGCGGCCGGCGGCGCCGCGGCGGTGCAGTAGGCATGCCTGGCGGGAACGGTGCTCACGTCGCGCGGCCACGACGCCGCGTTCGTCACCCACCACGGCGAGTGGTGAGCTCTGGGCGGATTTTCCCGCTTCGGCCCTCCCTCCAGGCTTCGCCATCTCGATGCTGGGCAATTCCAAAGCGTACGGCCACCCACTGTTTGCGACAACCCGCGAAGAGTCGACCCGATCCGGCCTCGGCGTCCGATCGTACACCTGTACTAACTCGCATGTCAGCACCCCCGAGCCGGGCTGCGCGGGACGGTCGGCGAGGACCGGTACGGTCTACCCGTGACCGATCTGGTACGGGCTCCGGCCCCGGTGGTGATGGGCGTCCTGAACGTCACGCCGGACTCCTTCTCCGACGGCGGACGGTACGCCGACCTCGACGCCGCCGTCGCACACGGCGTGCGGCTGCGGGCCGACGGCGCCCACCTGGTCGACGTGGGCGGCGAGTCCACCCGGCCGGGCGCCGACCGGGTCGACGCGGAGACCGAGGCGGCCCGGGTCCTGCCGGTGATCCGCGAGCTCGCCGCCGCCGGCGTGCGGGTCAGCATCGACACCACCCGGGCGCGGGTCGCCGACCTGGCGGTCGCCGCCGGCGCCGCGGTGGTCAACGACGTCTCCGGCGGGCTGGCCGACCCGGACATGGCCCGCGTCGTCCGGGACGCCGGGTGTCCCTGGGTGCTCATGCACTGGCGCGGCCACTCCCGCACCATGCGCGAGCTGGCGCGTTACGGCGACGTCGTGGCGGACGTCCGGGCCGAGCTGGCGCAGCGGGTCGAGGCGGCGCTGGGGGCCGGGGTGTCGGCCGACCGCATCGTCATCGACCCGGGCCTCGGCTTCGCGAAGACCGCGGCGCACAACTGGGAACTCAGCGCCCGCCTGCCCGAGCTGCTCGACCTGGGCTTCCCGCTGCTCTTCGCGGCCAGCCGCAAGTCGTACCTGGGCACGCTGCTGGCCGCCCCCGACGGCACCCCCCGGCCGACCGGGGGCCGCGAGATCGCGACGGTCGCCACCAGCCTGCTCGCGGTCGCGGCCGGCGCCTGGGGCGTCCGGGTGCACGACGTCCGGGCCACCGTGGACGCCCTGGCGGTCTGGCAGGCGACCGGCTCGCCCCGCCTGGCGCCCGGTGAGCGCGCGGGCGGAGGCGCCCGGCCCGCCCCGGCCGTCGGACCGGGAGGAGAGCGATGACCGACCGGATCACGCTGACCGGGCTACGGGCCCACGGCCGGCACGGGGTGTACGACTTCGAGCGCGCCCAGGGGCAGGACTTCGTCGTCGACGCCGTCCTGGAGCTCGACCTCGCGCCCGCCGCCCGCTCCGACGAGGTGAGCGACACCGTCCACTACGGGGAGCTGGCCGAGCGGCTGGTCGCGGTGGTCACCGGTGAGCCGGTGAACCTCATCGAGACGCTCGCCGACCGGTTGCTCGCGGTCTGCCTGGCCGACCCCCGGGTGCACACCGCGACGATCACCGTGCACAAGCCGGAGGCGCCGGTGCCGCACGCCTTCACCGACGTGGCCGTCACGATGACCCGGACGCGTGCCCGATGACCCGTGCCCTGCTCTCCCTCGGCAGCAACCTCGGCGACCGCCTCGACCACCTGCGGTCGGCGGTCACCGCCCTGGATGATTCGGTGCTGCTGGTCTCCGGCGTCTACGAGACCCCGCCGTGGGGCGACACCGACCAGCCCGCGTACCTGAACGCGGTAGTGCTGGCGGAGGATCCGGCCGCGACCCCGGACGACTGGCTGGAGCGGGCGCGGGCGGCGGAGCGCGCCGCCGGGCGCGAACGCGACCCCGCGCGGCGTTTCGGGCCGCGCACCCTGGACGTGGACGTGATCGCGGTCTGGACGGGCGACGGCGAACCGGTGCTCCGCGACGACCCGGAGCTGACCCTGCCGCATCCCCGCGCACACCTGCGGGCGTTCGTGCTGCGGCCGTGGATCGACATCCAGCCGTACGGGCGCCTGCCCGGGCACGGCTGGCTGACCGATCTGCTCAACGCAGAGCCGATCGCCACCGACGCGCTGGAACTGCGCCCCCGTCCCGATCTGGCGTTAGAGTCGACGACATGAGGCAGTGGAGCCGACCGGCATGACGCAGGCGCAGTCGCCACCTCCGGGTGGCCCGGGCTCCGGCCGGATGGGCCCCACGCGGATCTCGACGCTGGTGGTGGCCGGTCTCGCGGCCGCCGCGGTGGCCTGGTTGCTGATCAGCTTCCTCTACTACGACTACCTGCCCGACCTGCCGTGGCTGCCGGTGGTCACCCTGGCCGCGCTGGCCGTGCTGGAGGGGTACGCCGCCGTCAACACCCGGGGGCGCATCGAGCGGAGGCCCGGTCGTGACCCGGTGAATCCGCTGCTCGTCGCCCGTTTCGTGGTGCTGGCCAAGGCGTCGGCGCTGGCCGGTGCGATCTTCGCCGGCTTCTACGGCGGCCTGACCGGGTGGCTGTTCGTGGAGAACACGGACGCCGCGACGGACGACCGGCCCGTCGCCGGCGCCGGCCTGCTGGCCTCCCTGGCCCTGGTGGCTGCGGCGCTCTGGCTGGAGCGGTCGTGCCGGGTCCCCGAGCAGGAGGACGACGAGGACCGGGAGCCCGGCGACCGGGAGGGCCGCTCCGGCCGGCGCTGAGCAGGGGCTTTCGCCAGCCTTCCCACACAGGTACGGTGCCTGCGACCGGAGAGCAACGGCCGCGCCGGTCCGCCCGCGCGTCGGACCCTGGACGGGCGGCCACCTGGAAGGCGGGCGCATGGGGTACGACGAACCGGGGCGGGAGTCCGCCGACACCGCGTCCGGGATCCCCGCCTCGGTGCTCGAGAACGTCTTCGACGACCCGGCGCACGGCGAGCCCGGCCGGGACCGGTTCGCTGTCCACGTCGGGTGGGAGGTGCTGCTCCTCGCGGTGCTCGCCGTCGTCGCCTACCTGCTCTGGCAGGAGGCCCCGGACACGCTCCGGGGTGACGGCCTGCGCCGGCTGCTCGTCGACGCGGTCGTACTCGGGCTGCTGGTGTTCGCCGCCGGGCTGAGCCTGCGTACCGCTGCCGTCAACCTGGCGATCGGGCCGGCGGCCGTCGCGGCGGCCCTGCACGTGGCCGAGCAGGGCGACCGGGGGCTGGTGGCGGCCGCGGGACCGGCCCTCGTCGCGGCGGCCCTCGGCGGGCTGGTCCTGGCGCTCGCGGTGGTGGTGCTGCACGTCCCCAGCTGGGCGGCCAGCCTCGCCGCCGCTGCGGGGGTGATCGTGTTCATCGAGCAGCGGTCCGCACCCGTCCTGCCGCAGGGCGGCTACGACCCGACACGGGACGCGCTGTACCTCGTCGTCGGGTTCGCGGCGGTCGCGGTGCTCGCCGGGCTGTTCGCCGCGCTCCGGCCGGTCCGCCGGCTGATCGGCCGGTTCCGGCCGGTTGTCGACCCGGCCCGCCGCCGAGGCGTGGTGGCCGGCGTGGTGGCCGGTGCCGCGCTGATCGTGTCCACCGTGCTGGCCGCGTCGGCCGGGGTCCTGCTGGGGACCGGCGACGCCGGACCGGTCGCCCCGGTGACCGGCCTCGACTGGACGGTCCTGGCCGTCGGCACGTCCCTGCTCGCCGGGACCAGCGCCTTCGGCCGCCGCGGCGGGATCTTCGGCACGCTGCTGGCGGTGTCGCTGGTGACGCTCGTCATGGCGAACCTCCGGGTCGAGGGCCACTCGGTGAGCCGGTGGGCGGTCGGTGCCGCGGCGCTCGGCGTCGGGTTGGTGGCCACCCGGCTGGTCGAGACGTACGGACGGCCGCGCCCCGGCGCGTCCGCGACGGACGTGACCCCGGATCCGGACGGCCGGATCAGCAGCGGCTGGGCGGTGCAGCGCGCCGATCCGATCGGCGAGTGGCCGCCGGCCCTACCGGCCCACCACGCCGAGAACCCGGTGGACCCGTGGAACGTCCCGCAGTGGGACGCCGGCCGGCGCTGGGACTCAGACGACCGGTGAGCCACGCCGGGCGTGCGCGAGGACGCGGCCCCGCGTTCCACCGGGCCGGCGGTGATCTCGGCGGTTAGGCTCGGCGACATGACCGACACACCATCGACGTCCCCCACCGGCCGGTCGTTCGAGGAGCTGGACGCACTGTCCACCGAGGAGCTGCGCGAGCAGGCGTTCGCGGTGGCCCGGAAGCACCGTGACGTGCGCTTCTTCTGGTCGGTGCTGCGTCACCTGCCGAACGCCGACGAGGCGGAGGCCCTCGACGGTGCCCCGAACTCCGTCGGGCCGACCGTCGACGAGGCGGTGGCGTTGTGGCGGGAGATGACCGGTCACGGTTACCAGGAGTCGGCGCCACTGCTGCGGGCGGCCTTCATCGACTACCTGATGAAGCACCCGGGGTGACCGGGGCCGGCCAGGTTTGCGCCCCGCCGCCGCCCGGGAACTGAATCGATCATGGCGCTCACCAACCGGGCCGGCACCGTCGGCCGGTACGGGACGGCGGCCGGCACCGGGGCGGCCGCCGCGCTCATCCTGGTCGCCGTCGGCGGCAGCCCGGCGTACGTCGGGTGGGCCGGGCAGCACACCGACTCCTCGTCCGCCGGCGGGTGGTTCCTCCGCCTGCTCGCCTGGCCCGCCTGGTCAAACGACCCGGACATGCCGGGCGGGCTGTTCGCCGCGAACCTGCGCGCCGTCCTGCTGGTGGCCCTCGCGGCGGTCCTGCTCTACCTGCTGCCCGCCGCCCAGGCGGCCCGGGTGCCCGGTTCGGCCAGCCAGTTCTTCACCGGATGGGCCGCGTACGCGCTGGCGGGTGGCCTCGCCTCGCTGCTGGCCGTGTTCGCGGGCCCCGACCCGTCGCTGCTCACCGCCGTGCAGTCCGGCGGCACCGGCGCCACGTACGGCTTCCTCGCCGGCTGGATCGTCGGCACGGCGAGCCTCGGCGGCCGGGCCTGACGGCGACCGCCGGGAACGCGGCGGCACCCGGCCCCGGCCGCCGTCAGGTCGCCGGACGGCCCAGGTCGAGCAACCGCGCCCGGGTGAGCACGCCGACCGGCCGGTCGTGCTCGGTCACGACCACGCGGTCGGCGGTGGAGGTCAGCAGGACGCCCAGCGCGTCGTACGCCGACCCGCCGAGCGGGACCGTGGGCAGCCCGTCCACCGCCGTGGGCAGCGGCTCGACCGCCTCCCGGGTGACCGGGGTGACGGCGAGCCGCCGGATCCCCCGGTCGGCGCCGACGAACTCGCGGACGAACGGCGTGGCCGGCGCGCCCAGGACGGCGGCGGGCGTGTCGTACTGCTCCAGCCGGCCACCCTGGGAGAGCACCGCGATCCGATCGCCCAGCCGGACGGCCTCGTCGAGGTCGTGGGTCACCAGCACGATGGTCTTGCGGACCTCGGCCTGCAACCGCAGGAACTCCTCCTGCAGCCGGGTCCGGACGATCGGGTCGACCGCCGAGAACGGCTCGTCCATGAGCAGCACCACCGGGTCGGCGGCGAGCGCCCGGGCGACGCCCACCCGCTGCCGCTGCCCACCGGACAGCTCGTGCGGGTAGCGGTGGCCGAACTGCGCCGGGTCCAGCCCGACCAGTTCGAGCAGCTCCGTCACCCGCCGGCGACGGCGTTCCCGGGGCCAGCCGAGCAGGTGGGGCACGGTGGCGACGTTCGCGCTCACGGTCTGGTGCGGGAAGAGGCCGACGTTCTGGATGACGTACCCGATCCGGCGGCGCAGCCGCACCGGGTCGACGCGCGTCACGTCCTCCCCGCCGAGCAGGATCCGGCCGCCGGTCGGCTCGATGAGCCGGTTGACCATCCGCAGCACGGTCGACTTGCCGCAGCCCGACGGGCCGATCAGCACCACCAGCTCACCGGCGGCGACGTCCAGGGTCAGCTCCCGGACCGCCTCGGTGCCGTCCGGGTAGCGCTTGCTGATCGCGTCGAGCGTGATCGACGCGGCCCGGGCCCCGGCCTCGGCGCGCCCCGTCGGGGTACCGTCCACACATGTCCTTCCGCCTGAGCTACCGGGCCGACCCGGGTAACCCGTGGTTCTCCTGGCAGTACGTGCGGGACAACTCTGACACGATCCTCGCCGCGCTGCGTGACCACACCTCGTTGACCGCGCGGGCGGTGCTCGTCGCCGTGGTGGTGGCGCTGCCCCTGGCGGTCGCGGCGTACTGGTTCCGTCCGCTGGCCGGTCCCATCCTGGCGGTCACCGGCGTCCTCTACACGGTCCCGTCGCTGGCGCTGTTCGCGTTCCTCGCGCCGTACCTGGGCATCGGTGCGGTGACCGTGCTCGGCGTGGTGGCGCTCTACGCGCTGCTGGTGATCGTGCGCAACGCGCTGGCCGGGCTCGCGCAGGTGCCTCCGGAGGTGCGGGAGGCGGCCGAGGGCATGGGGTACGGCCGCTGGGGGCGGCTGTTCCGGATCGAGCTGCCGCTCGCCCTGCCCGGCATCCTGACCGGGCTGCGGCTGGCGACCGTGTCCACGGTGGCGCTGGTGACCGTGGGCGTGGTGGTCGGGCGCGGTGGGCTGGGCCAGCTCATCTTCGGCGGCTTCCAGAACAACTTCTACAAGGCCCAGATCATGACCGGGACGCTGCTCTGTGTCCTGCTCGCCCTCGTACTCGACCTGCTGCTCGCCGGTGTGGGCCGGCTGCTCACCCCGTGGCTGCGCCGCCGGAGCCCGGCGTGAGCGCCGCGGTGCGCGCGGTCCGGGCGGCCGGTGGCGGCGCTTCCCGGCGGAACACCCACCGGGGTACGGGAGGACGGTGGCGGTGAGCCCGATCGAGGCGGCGGTGGTCTGGCTCAACGACCCGCTGAACTGGACCAACCCGGGCGGCATCCTGGACCGGCTGGGCGAGCACCTGTCGATGTCGGCGGCGGCGGTGGCCCTTGCCTGCCTGATCGCGTGGCCGATCGGGCTCTGGCTCGGGCACACCGGGCGCGGCGGTGGGCTGGTGGTGCTGGTCGCCAACCTGACGCTCGCCGTCCCGACGCTGGCTCTGCTCACCATCCTCCCGCTCACCTTCCTCGGTTTCGGCCGGCCGGCGGTGGTGGTGGCGCTGGCCGTGTTCGCGGTGCCGCCGCTGCTCGCCAACGCGTACACCGGGGTGCGCCAGGCCGACCCGGAGGCCCGGGACGCGGCACGCGGGATGGGTTTCTCCGGCTGGCAGCTGCTGCGTCGGGTCGAACTGCCGCTCGCCGTGCCGTACCTGGCCGCCGGGTTCCGCACCGCGGCCGTGCAGGTGGTGGCGACCGCCGCGCTGGCCTCCTTCGTCAACGGCGGTGGCCTGGGGCAGATCATCCGCGCCGGGTTCGGCCTCGACATCGCCGCGGGCGGCGGCCAGATCCTCGCCGGGGGCCTGCTCGTGGCGGGGCTCGCCATGCTGGTCGAGCTGCTCCTGGCCCTGGTCGAGCGGCTCGTCACCCCCCGTCCGTTGCGCACCGGCCGCCGCCGCGCGAGCCGCCGTGCGGCAGACGCGGTCGCGGGCGGGTGACGGCCGGCACGGCCGGCGTGCGCTCGAATCCGCCGGCTGCCGATCTGCGGGTGACGATCCGGTGACAAAGCCCGGCTGAAGTTGTCGGACCCGCGTGGAGGATGTTGGGTGGAACGCGCGGGCGGCTCGGATCGCCCGTCGGACACGCGGCCGGCCCGGAGGGGGTCGCGCCGGGACACGGAAGGCGGGCACACATGCAGGCACGCACACGGCTGGCGATCGGCGCGGTCGGCGCGCTCACCGTGGCCGGGCTGTTGACCGGTTGCGGGGACGCCGGCTCGTCCGGCACGGAGGCGCCCGAGCAGGCCGCCTCGGGGGCCGGCTGCGCCCCGGTCGCCGGTGACCAGCTTGTCGTCCTCGAGGACGACAAGAAGCTCCAGAACACCGACAACATCATCCCCGCGGTCAACGCCGACGTCGCGACGCCGCAGCTCATCGCCGCGCTGGACAAGGTCTCCGCGGCGCTGGACACGCCGAAGCTGATCCAGCTCAACAAGGTCGTCGACGTCGACCGCAAGACGCCGGCGGTCGCCGCGGGCGAGTTCGCCACCGCCAACAACGTGACCGCCGGCATCGCGAAGGGCCCCGGCGGCCGGGTCGTGGTCGGCGCCGCCAACTTCAGCGAGAGCCAGACCCTCGCCGAGCTCTACAAGATCACGCTGACGGCGGCCGGCTACCAGGTGACGGTGCAGCAGATCGGTAGTCGGGAGCTGTACGAGCCGGCGCTGCGGAAGGGCGAGATCCAGGTCGTTCCGGAGTACGCGGCCACCATGGCGGAGTTCCTCAACACCAAGGCCAACGGGAAGGACGCCCCGCCGGTCTCCTCGCCGGATCTGGACAAGACGGTCGCCGCGTTGAAGGCCGCCGGCGACAAGGTTGGGCTGGTGTTCGGCACGCCGTCGTCCGCGCAGGACCAGAACGCGTTCGCAGTCACCCGCGCCTTCGCCGACAAGTACGCGGTGCGCACCCTCTCCGACCTCGCCGAGAAGTGCTCCGGCCAGGCCACGGTGCTGGCCGGCCCGCCGGAGTGCCCGCAGCGACCCAAGTGCCAGGCCGGGCTGGTGCAGGTCTACAACTTCAAGGCCGGGTCGTTCAGCTCCCTCGACGCCGCCGGCCCGCAGACGAAGAACGCCCTGAAGACCGGGGCCGCCAGCGTCGGCCTCGTCCTCTCCTCCGACGGGGCGCTCGCCGCCGGCTGACCGCCCACCCTCGGCATGACACGGGCCGGCCACCGATCGCCGCGCGGCACCGGTCGCCGGCCTGCCTCACCTGCGAATCTACTAATGGGTAACCAGGTCGGAAGGCGCTTTCGGCCGTTCCCACGTGACGCAACTCTCGGTAGGCTGCACAGCCATGCCCGCCCCGGCCGACACCACGGACACGCGTAATCCGTCGCTGCTGACGGTGCTCTTCTGGGTCGGTGTGGCCCTCGCGCCCGTGGCGGCGTTGATCCTTCTCGTAGCGGACGGTAACGGCCCGCTACGGTTCGCAGCCGTCCTGGCCATCCTGGCCGTGGTGCTGATCGGGCTGTCGATCGCGATGCGGGCCGACGGCGGTGCGGGCAGCGAGGAACTGCGCGAAGAGATCGAGGCGCTGCGGCGGGAGCTGCGCGGGGAGATCGTGGCCACCGCCCAGCGCGGCAACCAGGCCCTCGACCAGGCCCACCGGGCCCAGGAGGCGGTCGGCGCCCTGCGCCGGCGTCTCGACGCCGGCACCGCGGCCCTCGCCGGGTCGGCCGATGCGGGCAGCGCGGGCCGCGCCCGGGTGGGTGCCGTCGACGAGCCGGCCGAGGAGCCGGGCTGGGGTGGCTCCGAGCGCGACGGCGAGTACGCGGGCCGGCGCGCCGACCCGCACCCGCACCACCGCCCGGCGGCGGGCTCGGCCGGCGAATACGCCGGTGACCGGCCGGCCACCGGGTCGGCCGGCGTGTACGGCAGCGATCGAACGGCCCCCGCCGACCGTCCGGGCACCGGTTCGGCCGGCGGGTACGGCGGTGACCGTCCCGAGACGGGCGTCCACGACCGCAGCACCGGTGGCACCTACGGCGGTGAGCGTTCGGGCGGCACGTACGGCGGGGGAGACCGCAGCGCCGGTGGCACCTACGGCGGCGGTGACCGTTCGGGCGGCACGTACGGCGGCGGTGAGCGCAGCGCCGGCGGCACCACCTACGGCGGAGAGCGTTCAGGCACCGGCTACGGCACCGAGCGGGCGGGCTACGGCCCCTGGCCGGCGGACGACGGCCAGCCCGGCCACCGGTCGATGGGCGTGGTGCGGCACACCGAGACGGTGCACGTCACGACCCGGCACACCATCGTGGACGGCGGCGGCCCGGTGCTCGGCGAGACCGGCAACCGGTACGGCGGGTACGCCGGTCGCTGGTCGCCGGGCCCGGAGGAGCGGTCGCGGGCCGGGGACGGTGAGGACCGGTCCTGGTCCGGCCAATCGGACGACCGGTCGTGGTCGGGCCACGACGAGCGCGGCCGGCGCGACGAGCACGGGTGGAGCGAGCACGACGAGCGTGGGTGGGACGAGCGCGACGAGCCCGCCCGACCGGGCCAGCAGTGGGACGATCGCGGCTGGTCGGAGCAGCGCGACGACCGCGGCTGGGGTGGGGAGCAGTCCTGGGACACGTCCGCCGAGGCGTACGGCCGGGGCCGGGCGACCGGGCCGGACGGTGCAGGCGAGGACGGCGAGTACTGGTCGCAGGCCAAGGCCGGGGACCGGTGGGCAGCCGTCCGCGAGGACGACCGGGGACGAGAGCTGCGGATGGGCGAGCGGCGGGCCGAGGTGCTCGCCGACCAGACGGGTACCGAGTTCCGGGTGGCGGACCGGTGGGCGTCGGTCCGCCGGGACGAGCCGGGACGGGACCGTGCGGACGCGTGGCGGGGCTCGTGGGCCGAGCCGGAGGGCCGGGCGGCGCTGCCGGCCGGTGGCGTGCCGGTGCCGGACGAGTGGCGGGTTCCCCGGCAGCGGCAGCCGGAACCTGAACGGGCGCCTGAACCCGGCCGCTACGGTTACCCGCACCAGGACGACGGGCACCGTGCGGGCGGCCCCCGCCCGACGGACCACTGGCGCTGACGGCGGACGAAAGGCGCCCCGGCCCGGCTACTTGTCGATGTCGCCGACCACGAAGAACATCGAGCCGAGGATGGCGATCAGGTCCGGGACCAGGCAGCCGGGCAGCAGCGTGGCCAGCGCCTGCACGTTGGCGTACGAGGCGGTGCGCAGCTTGAGCCGCCACGGCGTCTTCTCACCGCGCGACACCAGGTAGTAGCCGTTGATGCCGAGCGGGTTCTCGGTCCAGGCGTAGGTGTGCCCCTCGGGCGCCTTGAGCACCTTCGGCAGCCGCGTGTTCACCGGGCCGGTGAGCCGGTCCACCCGGTCCAGGCACTGCTCGGCGAGGTCGAGTGACGCGTACACCTGGTCGAGCAGCACCTCGAAGCGGGCGTGGCAGTCACCGGCCGTCTTCGTCACCACCGGCACGTCGAGCTGGTCGTACGCCAGGTACGGCTCGTCGCGCCGCAGGTCCAGGTCGAGCCCGGAGGCCCGCGCGACCGGCCCGGACGCGCCGAACGCGGCGGCGTCCGCCGCGGACAGCACGCCCACACCGACGGTGCGGGCCAGGAAGATCTCGTTGCGCCGGATCAGGTGGTCGATGTCCGGCATCCGTCGCCGTACCTCGCCGACGGCGGCCCGGGCCCGGCCGGTCCAGCCGGCCGGCACCTCCTCCTTGAGCCCGCCGACCCGGTTGTACATGTAGTGGACCCGCCCGCCGGAGACCTCCTCCATCACCGCCTGGAGGGTCTCCCGTTCCCGGAACGCGTAGAACATCGGCGTGATCGCGCCGATCTCCAGCGGGTACGACCCGAGGAACATCAGGTGGTTGAGCACCCGGTTCAGCTCGGCGAGCGCCATCCGCAGCCAAGTGGCCCGCTCCGGCACCTCCATGCCCATCATCCGTTCGACGGCCAGCACCACGCCCAGCTCGTTCGAGAAGGCCGACAGCCAGTCGTGCCGGTTCGCCAGCACGATGATCTGCCGGTAGTCGCGGACCTCGAACAGCTTCTCCGCGCCCCGGTGCATGTACCCGACGATCGCCTCGGCGCTCACCACGCGTTCGCCGTCGAGCACCAGCCGCAGCCGGAGCACTCCGTGCGTCGAGGGGTGCTGCGGCCCGATGTTGAGCACCATGTCGGTGCCGAGCTGCTCCCCGCCGGCGCCGGTGCCGACGGTCAGTTCGCGGAGGTCGGCGTCCGTGGTCATGCCCGTCATCGTGCCACGAGCGGGTCGAGGGTGACGCCGACCGGTTGCAGCAGCCACCAGTGCCCGCCGAGGCCGGCCGGGTCGGTCAGCTCGGCCACCGCCGACGCGGCGGCCAGCGCCCGCACGTACCCCGTGGGGTCGCCGACGGCCAGGCTCAGCGCCGGGCGGGCGCCGTCGGCCCCGAGCGCCCGCAGCGCCTCCCGCTGCGAAACCAGGAAGTACGCACACCGCGCGACCCGCTCACCGGTGGAGGCGACCGAGTCCATGGCGACGTGCGCGGTGACATCACACGACCCGTCGGGCACCGGACGAACCTGCCGCCCACCCCGGTACCCGGTCAGCGTGCCGTCGACGGGCCGCCCGTCCCGCAGGTGCCCGTAGTCCACCGCCACGGCCAGTCCCCGGTCGACGTGGCGCAGCACCTCCCCCCACGCCTCATCCCTGCTCCGGCCGATCTCGGCCCGCCCCCCAACCCCGTTGATCAAGAGGTTTTCGTCCGATCCGAGGTCGCTCGATGCCGAAAACTTTTTGATCAACGGTGCGGGGGTGCGGAGGGGCCACCAGGTGGTCAGCCAGTTGGCGTCTTCAGGGCGCACCGGGTCACCCAGGGTCTCCTCGCCGGTGGTGGGGTCCACCAGGAGGTAGTGCCAACCGTCTGAGGCGGGCACCGCCAGGTCCAGGGGGACGTTGTCGAGCCATTCGGTGGCCAGGAGCACCCCGGTGATCCCGGAGGGCATCTCGTCCACCCACCTGATCCGCGTGGGCAGGTCCGCGGGGCGCGGGGCGAGTTCGACGGCGGTGAACCGTACCCGCTGGGCCAGCGGAACCGGCGCGGAAACCTCGGCCGTGACCGACGCCGCGAGGGAACGCACGAGTTCACCGCGGCCCGCCCCGACGTCGACGACGTCGAGCACCGGGGGATGACCGAGGGCCGCGTCGACCTGGTTGATCAGGCGCAGCAGGGCCGAGGCGAACGTCGGCGAGGCGTGCACGCTGGTGCGGAAGTGGTCGGCCGGGCCGGAGCCGGAGACGAAGAAGCCGCCCGGGCCGTAGAGCGCCCGGTCCATCGCGTCCCGCCAGCGGATCGACATCAGTTCATCCCTCGTTCAGGGGCCGTCACCGTCCCGACCCTACGGTCAGCCGGTATGAGACGACTGGTGATCCCCGCCCTGGCGGTCGTACCCCTCCTGTTGGCCGGCGTCCCGGCCGGCGCCGCGCCGGCCGACGGGCCCCGGCCGGTGCGGGCGGTGATCGAGACCCCCTCGCTCTTCGACGACGCGGCCGGCGGTGACGCGGACGCCGACGACCCGGCGATCTGGGTGCACCCGACCGACCGCGCCGGCAGCCTGGTCGTGGCGACCGCGAAGAACGGCGGCCTGCGCGTGTACGACCTGCGGGCGCGGGAGCGGCAGTCGATCCCGACCCCGCCGGCCCCCGGCCCGGAGGACGAGGCGGGCCGGTTCAACAACGTGGACCTGGTGCCCGGCTTCCGGCTCGGTCGCCGCGCGGTCGACCTGGCGGTGGTGACCGATCGGGGGCGTGACCAGCTGCGGTTCTACCGGATCGACCCGGCGACCCGGCGGCTGGTCGACGTCACCGCACCGGATGTGCCGTACGCCTTCAGTCGCGACCAGGCCGAGGTCAACACCCAGCGGACCGCGTACGGGCTGGGCACGTTCACCGACCGGGACGGCGGCGTGTACGCGGTGGTGAGCCGGCGCAGCACCCCGGAGGTGGGGGTGTTCCGGCTGGTGGAACGGGCCGGGCGGGTCACCTACCGGCCGGTGGACCGGATGACGCTGCCGTCGACGTTCACCCTCCCGGACGGCAGTTCCTGGTCGCCGTGCACCGATCCGGGTGACGGCCCCCAGGTGGAGGGGACGGTGGTCGACCCGGCCACCGGCGTGGTGTACCTGGCCCAGGAGAAGGTCGGCCTGTGGCGGACCCGGCTGGTCGGCGGCCGGTTCGCCGGCCCGGTCGTGCCGGTCGAGCGGGTCCGCGAGTTCGGGGTCCCGGCGAGCTACGACCCGGAGGAGGAGGACTGCGTCACCGACCGCGCGGCCGACCCGGGCTTCGGCGGCCGGATCGCCCAGGACGTGGAGGGGCTGACGATCTACCCGACGGGCCGCCGCACCGGCACCCTGGTGGTGTCCAGCCAGGGCGACGACACCTTCTACACGTACGACCGGCGTACCAACCGCCCGACGGGCCACTTCGCCGTGGTCGACGGCCGGGTGGACGGCGCGCAGGAGTGCGACGGCGCCGCGGCCGTCGCGACGCCGCTGCCCGGCTTCCCGGGCGGCCTGCTGGTCGTGCACGACGGGCGGAACATCCCGGAGACGCCGGGTCAGGACGGCGAGGCCCGAGCCGACACCAACTTCAAGTTCCTGGACGCCGGCTTCCTGAGGTGAGAGCAGGGGCCCCGTGCCGGCCGCCGGGCGCGGTGCGGGGCCCAGGGCCTGTGTCATGGTCCCTGGCACCACCGGTGAACGTTTTCACACAGTCTTGTTTCAGCTCCGTCGCTGCGGCGCATACTTGCGGTCGACCGGTACCCCTTCTCGAGGACTGGATCGTCACGATGAGCGCTCCGCTGCGCCCGCGTCCCGCCGCACGGCCGGTCGACGCGCCCGCTCCCCGTTTCCTGACCGTCGGTGTCATCGGCGCCGGCCGGGTCGGTGCCGTCCTGGGAGCCGCCCTCGCCGCCGCCGGCCACCGGGTGGTGGCCGCCGCCGCGGTGTCCGGCGCGTCCCGCGCCCGGCTGGCGCTGCTGCTCCCCTCGATCCCGCGCCGCTCGGCCACCTCGGTGGCCCGGGCCGCCACCGACCTCCTGCTGCTCGCGGTGCCGGACGACGCGCTCGCCGGCGTGGTCGCCGGGCTCGCCCGCAGTGGCGCGCTGCGCCCCGGCCAGGTGGTCGCGCACACCTCCGGCGCGCACGGGCTGGCCGTGCTGGCCCCGGCCGCCGAGGTTGGCGCCCGCCCGCTGGCCCTGCACCCCGCGATGACCTTCACCGGTACGCCGGACGACCTGACCCGCCTGGCCGGCATCTCGTACGGGGTGACCGCCCCGGCGGAGCTGCGCCCGCTCGCCGCCCGGCTGGTCGCCGACCTCGGCGGGGTACCGGAGTGGATCGGCGAGGCGGACCGGCCGCTCTACCACGCGGCGCTGGCGCACGGCGCCAACCATCTGGTGACCCTCGTCAACGAGGCGGCCGACCGGCTGCGCGACGCCGGTGTGGGGCAGCCCGAGAAGGTGCTCGCCCCGCTGCTGCGAGCGGCCCTGGAGAACGCGCTGCGCCTCGGCGACGACGCGCTGACCGGCCCGGTCTCCCGGGGCGACGCCGGCACGGTCGAGCGGCACCTGGCCCGGCTCGCGGCGACCGCGCCGGAATCCGTGGCCCCCTATCTGGCGTTGGCACGACGGACCGCGGACCGGGCGATCGCGGCGGGACGGCTGCGCCCGGTGGACGCGGAGCCGCTGCTGGACGTGCTGAGTGGGAGGGACCGGGAGGTGGCCGCGTGACCGTGCTGGTGCACACCCGCGCCGAACTGGCGGCGGCGCGTGCCGGGCTCGAGGGCACCGTCGGCGTCGTCATGACCATGGGTGCCCTGCACTCCGGGCACGAGACGCTGCTGCGGGCCGCCCGCGAGCGGGCCGACAGCGTGATCGTCACGATCTTCGTGAACCCGCTCCAGTTCGGCCCGAACGAGGACTTCGACCGGTACCCGCGGACGCTCGACGCGGACCTGGAGATCTGCCGCCGGGCCGGCGCGGACGTGGTCTTCGCGCCCGCCGTTGCGGACATGTACCCGGAGGGCCAGCCCCGGGTCCGGGTCAACCCGGGCCAGCTCGGCGAGGAGTTGGAGGGGCAGAGCCGGCCCGGCTTCTTCCACGGGGTGCTCACCGTGGTGCTGAAGCTGCTCCAGCTCACCCGCCCGGACCTGGCCTTCTTCGGCGAGAAGGACTACCAGCAGCTGACGCTGGTCCGCCGGATGGTCCGCGACCTGGACGTGCCCGTCGAGATCGTCGGGGTGCCGACGGTCCGGGAAGCGGACGGGCTGGCGTTGTCCAGCCGCAACCGCTACCTGTCGCCGGCCGAGCGCGGGGCCGCGTCGAGCCTGTCGGCGGCGCTGCGCGCGGGGGCCGAGGCCGCCGACGCGGGCGCGGACGCGGGGGCGGTCCTGGCCGCCGCGCACGCCGCCTTCGGCTCGGGTACGCCGGGCGCGCAGCTGGACTACCTGGTGCTCACCGACCCGGATCTGGAGCCGGGGCCGGTGGCCGGTCCGGCGCGGCTGCTCGTCGCCGCCTGGGTCGGCACCACCCGCCTGATCGACAACGCGCCCGTCCACCTCGCCGCGCCCTCCTGACCCCACCACATCTCGAAAGGTCGCTCCGATGCTGCGCACCATGCTCAAGTCGAAGATCCACCGGGCCACGGTGACCCAGGCCGACCTGCACTACGTCGGGTCGGTGACGGTGGACCAGGACCTGCTCGACGCGGCCGACCTGCTGCCCGGCGAGCAGGTGGCGATCGTGGACATCACCAACGGCGCCCGGCTGGAGACGTACGTGATCCCGGGTGAGCGGGGCAGCGGCGTGATCGGCATCAATGGCGCCGCGGCCCACCTGGTGCACCCGGGTGACCTGGTCATCCTCATCTCGTACGGGCAGATGGACGACGCCGAGGCCCGCACCTACCAGCCTCGCGTCGTACACGTGGACGCCGACAACCGGATCGTCGACCTGAACACCGATCCGACGACGGCCGCCCCTGGAACGGCCGGCGACCCGATGCCGAACCCCCTGGCCGCTGCCACCGTCTCCTGACCCGCGTCCGTTCCCCGCGATCTCGCAGGCTCGGTCCCCTTACGGGGCTTTGTGGCCGCTTTGTCCGGGCGCCAGCCGCAGGATCGCGGGGTTCGGGGCGCACACGCCGTCTGTCACCGGAGCGTCATTCACGGTTACTCTGGTCGGACCGTCCCGTTGGGGCGTCGGCTGGGGAGGCGGCGTGGGGCACCGGGTGGGGCGCGGCGTAGTCGCGGCTCTTGCCGTGGGAGCGCTGCTGGGTGGCTGCGCGGATCCCGGTGACGGTGACCTGACCGACGACTGGCGGGCGCTCCCGGCGGCCGGTCCCTTCACGCCGGAGAGCGGGGTCTGCCACGCCGACGTCGCCGACGTGGTGACGCTGGCGGCGTACGACCCGGTCGACTGCTCGGCGCCACACCGCGTCGAGGCCGTGCACGTCGGAGCGTTCCCCGCCGGCCAGAGCGCCCCGCCGACCGGCGGCTCGACCGACGTCCGGGGCGTGTTCGCCGACTGCGACACCCGCGCCACGGCGTACGTGGGCGACGACTGGCGTGCCGGCCGGCTGCGGCTGTCCGTGGCGGTGCCGTCGGCCGCCGGCTGGACGTCCGGCTCCCGCTGGTACCGGTGCGACCTGGCCGAGGTGACCACGACCGAGGCCGCCGCCACCGTGGTCACCCGCACCGGCAGTCTCCGCGGCGCGCTGGCCGCCCCGTCGCCGGTGCGGCTCGGCTGCCAGCAGAGCCGGCGGGACCGCGGCGGGGGTGTCGAGACGTTGCTCCCGGTGGAGTGCGGCACCCGCCATGACGCCGAGTTCGTGGGGGTGTGGCAGGCACCGGACCGGCCGTACCCGGCACGGGACGCCGACTGGGCGCCCCTCTACGCGGGTTGCCGCAGCACGATCGCCCGGTACGTGGGCGTACCCGACGACCTGACGCTGCGGTTCCGCGCCGACGTGGTGGTCCGCCCGCCCGGGGCGGGCCGGTGGCGGGTCGGTGACCGGGGAGTGCGGTGCTACCTGTGGCTCAGCGACCGCGCGGTGACCGGCTCGCTCAAGGGCGCCGGCCCGAGCGGGTTGCCGGTCCGGACACGGTGAGGCGGGGCGTCCGGCGCGCACCGACCGCCCCGGGCACGGCGTAGCCCAAACCACTCGTCCCGCCCCCGCCGCCCCGGGTGAGGCACCTTCGGGTTGACTGGGGGCATGGAGCTACCGACCGTCGACCTGCCGGCCCTGCCCCGCCTGCTGGCCGCCCCCGCGCCCGGCTGGGTGGAGACGACCGACGTGGTCGTCGTCGGCTCCGGCGTCGCCGGGCTGACCGCCGCGCTGCACCTGCGGGAGGCCGGCCTGCACGTCACGGTGGTCACCAAGGTCGACATCGAGGAGGGCTCCACGCGCTGGGCGCAGGGCGGCATCGCGGCGGTGCTCGATCCCCACGACACCCCGGCGGCGCACGCCTCGGACACCGAGATAGCCGGCGTCGGGCTCTGTGACCCGGCGGCGGTCCGCGTCCTGGTCGAGGAGGGGCCGACCCGCCTCCGGGAGCTCATCCGGATCGGCGCCGAGTTCGACCGCAACCCGGACGGCTCGCTGATGCTGACCCGCGAGGGCGGGCACCGGGCGGACCGCATCGTGCACGCCGGCGGCGACGCCACCGGGGCCGAGGTGCAGCGGGCGCTGCACGCCGCCGTCCGCCGGGACCCGTGGATCCGGCTGGTCGAGCACGCCCTGGTACTGGACCTGCTCCGGGCTCCCGGTGACGGCCCGGACGGGCTCGGCCCGGCCTGCGGCGTCACGCTGCACGTGCTCGGCGAGGGCAGCGAGGACGGCGTCGGCGCGATCCTGGCCCGCGCCGTGGTGCTCGCCACCGGCGGGATGGGGCAGATCTTCGCGGCCACCACCAACCCGGCGGTCTCCACCGGCGACGGGGTGGCGCTCGCGCTGCGGGCCGGCGCCGCCGTCACCGACGTGGAGTTCGTCCAGTTCCACCCCACCGCGCTCATCGTCCCGGAGCACGCCCGTACGCCCGGCGCCGGGCACGCCCAGCAGCCGCTGGTCTCCGAGGCGCTGCGCGGCGAGGGCGCGTACCTGGTGGACGGCGACGGCAAGCGGTTCATGGTCGGGCAGCACGAGCTGGCCGAGCTGGCTCCCCGGGACGTGGTCGCCAAGGGCATCCATCGGGTGCTGCTCGCCACCGGCGCGGACCACGTCTTCCTCGACGCCCGGCACCTCGGCGGTGAGTTCCTCGCCCGGCGGTTCCCCACGATCGTGGCCTCCTGCCGGGCCATCGGCGTCGACCCGGCGACCGACCTGATCCCGGTCGCCCCCGCCGCCCACTACGCGTCCGGCGGCGTCCGCACCGACCTGCACGGCCGCACCTCGATCCCCGGCCTGTACGCCTGCGGCGAGGTCGCCTGCACGGGCGTGCACGGCGCGAACCGCCTGGCCAGCAACTCCCTGCTGGAGGGCCTGGTGTTCTCCCGGCGGATCGCCGACGACCTGGCGACCGGCCTGCCGGAGCAGGCGAAGCCGGCGGGCACCGGTGCCTGGACCGGCGGTGCGGGGTGGGTGCTGCCCGCCACCGGCACGCCGGCCCTGCAACGGGCGATGACCCGGGGCGCCGGGGTGCTGCGGTCCGCCGCGACGCTGGCCGACACGGCCGCCACGGTGGGCGCTCTGGGCGACGGCCGGGGTACGCCGCGCACCCCGGACTGGGAGGCCACCAACCTGCTCACCGTGGCGTCGACGCTGGTGGCCGCCGCGTACGCCCGCGAGGAGACCCGGGGCTGCCACTGGCGGGAGGACTTCCCGGTCGCCGACGAGCGGTGGCGCGGCCACCTGGTCGGCTCGATCGGGGCGCAGGGCCGGCTGACGCGGGAGTGGCAGGAGGCACCGTGAGCGCGAGGAGTGAGCCGGTCTTGCGAGCCCCGCAGTCGCGAACGAAGGAGGCACCGTGAGCGCGAGGAGTGACCCGGTCCCGCGAGCCCCGCGGTCGCGAACGAAGGAGGCACGATGACCGAGGAGACCGAGCGCGCGTTGCGCGACGCCGGCCTGGACCTGGAGCGGGTACGCCGGGTGGTGACCGACGCGCTCGTCGAGGACCTGGGCCCGGACTTCCTCGACGTCACCAGCGTCGCCACCATTCCCGACACCCAGACCGACACGGCCGACGTGGTGGCCCGCGCCGACGGGGTGGTGGCCGGTCTGCCGGTGGCCGCCGCCGTGTTCGAGCTGGTCGGCGAGGTGACCGGGGCCGAGCGTACGGTGCGGGTGTCCCTGGTGGCCCACGACGGGCAGCGGGTGGCCCGCGGCGACGTGCTGGCGACGGTGACCGGCCCGACCCGGCTGCTGCTCACCGCCGAGCGCACCGCGCTCAACCTGCTCTCCCGGATGTCCGGGGTGGCCACCCACACCCGCGCCTGGGCGGACGCGGTGGCGGGCACGAAGGCGATGGTGCTCGACACCCGCAAGACGACGCCGGGGCTGCGGGTGCTGGAGAAGTACGCGGTCCGCGCCGGCGGTGGCACCAACAAGCGGATGGGCCTGCACGACGTCGCGATGGTCAAGGACAACCACAAGCTGGCGGCGGGCGGGGTCGCGGCGGCGTTCCGGCGGGTCCGCGAGGCGTTCCCGGACGTGCCGGTGCAGGTGGAGGTCGACACGGTCGCCGAGGCGATCCAGGCGGTGGAGGCCGGGGCGGACTTCCTGCTGCTCGACAACATGCGACCGGAGATGCTGCGCGAGGTGGTGTGCGCGGTCGGGAACCGGGCCCAGCTGGAGGCGACCGGCGGGCTGACCCTGGGCGTGGCGGCCGAGTACGCGGCCACCGGCGTGGACTTCCTGTCGGTGGGCGCGCTCACCCACTCCTCGCCCATCCTGGACATCGCCCTGGACCTGCGGACGGAGTGACCGTCACGCGGCGCGGGTCAGCCGCGGGTCCACCAAGTTGAAGATCACCCGGTTCTCGGTGTCGTGCCGGCCGTCGAGGCCGTACTTGGCGCGGAACAGCTCGACCACCCGGCGGTACACCTCGGGGGCCAGTTCGTCGGCCTCCCCGAGGTCGAACACCTCACCGGCGGCCTCGGGCCGGTCCAGCACGACGGTCAGCCCGCCCAGGCCGTGGCGGGCGACGTTGCGGACCAGGTCCCGCCCGGCGATGTACCAGTCGCCGTCGACCCGGACGTAGAGCGCCTCGCACGTCTCCAACTCCCGCCCGGCCTGGCGCAGGCAAAGCCGCAGCGTCAGGCAGGACTCGAGATCCTGGACCGGGGCGGTCTCCCACAGCTCGGTGAACCGGTCGGCCACGAACTCCCCGAGTGGCGTGGAGACGTACGCCTCGATCTGCTGGGTGTCGAAGGTGCTGCCCCGGACCGGGAAGAACGAGATGAACGCCTTGCCGTCCCAGCGGTACATCTGCACCGACGGCGCGGCGTTGTAGACCCGTACCTGCAGGCGCGCCCGACTGGACTCCGGCAGGTCCTCCCGCAGCCGGGCCAGGTGCCAGATGTTGTTGAGGATCGCCACCGAGGCGTCGCGCCGGCGCAGCTCCGCCCCCCGCAGCCGGACCGCCGGCGAGTCCGGGTCGAGCAGCAGCATCCGTACGGTGGCGCCGTTGGCGAGGGCGCACCGCAGCGCGTGGGAGAACCGGGCCGCGTACGGGCCCTCCAGCATGCTGGTCCACGTCTCCAGGATCGCCACCGTCTCCCGGGACTGGGCCACCCGCTCGATCAGGGCGTCCCGGTCGAGGCGGGGGTGCTCGATGATGCTGGCGGTCTGGAGTTCCCGGAAGAGCGGGTTCAGCACCACGTACGTCAGCAGGGTCATGATCAGTGCGGCGCCGACGTTCAGGTAGAGGTCGCCCCGGAAGGTCTGCCCGGACCGCCAGGCCTGGACGATCATCCAGAGTGCCCCGCCGGCCAGGGCGGCGAGGACGAGCACGTGCCGGCGGCGCCGGTGCAACGCGTTGCGCCCGCGGATCCACCACATCCCCGACATGTCCGCTCCCCGTCCGGCGCACCGTGGATAGACCGATGTTCATGTCGCGATGTGGACCAGGATACGGTTCACCGGCCGCTGCGCGCTCTGCCGATATCGGCGTTGTCTAGGCTGCGAGCGTGCTGCTCTGCATCGACATCGGAAACACCAACACCGTGCTGGCGACGTTCGACGGTGACAAGCTGGTGCATTCGTGGCGGATCAAGACCGATGCGCGGTCGACGGCCGACGAGTTGGGCCTGATGTTCCGTGGCCTGCTGGCCGGCGACGCCGTCGAGATCACCGGGGTGGCCGCCTGTTCGACCGTGCCCGCCGCACTGCGCTCGCTGCGGACGATGCTCGACCGCTACTACGCCGACCTGCCGCACGTGATCGTCGAGCCGGGGGTGCGCACAGGCGTGCAGCTCGCCATCGACAACCCCAAGGAGGTGGGTGCCGACCGGGTGGTCAACACCCTGGCCGCCCACACCCTCTACGGCGGGCCGTCGATCGTCGTGGACTTCGGCACCACCACCAACTTCGACGTGGTCAGCGCCCGGGGGGAGTTCCTGGGCGGCGCGTTCGCGCCCGGCATCGAGATCTCCTTCGACGCCCTCGCCGCCCGCGCCGCGCAGCTGCGAAAGGTCGAGGCGACCCGGCCGCGCTCGGTGATCGGGAAGAACACGGTCGAGTGCCTCCAGGCCGGCCTCTACTTCGGCTTCGCCGGACAGGTGGACCGGATCGTCGAGCGGATGAGCGAGGAGCTGGGCGAGGTGAAGGCGGTGATCGCCACGGGCGGCCTGGCCTCGCTGGTGATCAACGAGTGCCGGACGATCACCCACCACGAGCCGATGATCACCCTGATCGGCCTGCGAATGGTCTACGACCGCAACGTCTGAGGTGCAAGGAAGGGCCCCTGGTTAACGCCTGCGGTAGAGAAGGGGCCCCTTCTCACACCTGCGGGCTCAGCGCCGTCGCGCGCGGAAGACCAGCGTCCGGTAGGGCAACACGATCGTCTCGCGCCCGGCCAGTTCCGGATGGGTGTCGAGGAGAGCGCGCAGCTCCCGGTCGATCTGGCGGCGCCGTTCCGGCGTGGCCGTGAGGTGGTACGAGCGCGTGCCCACCATGCCGAGCAGGTCCTCTGGCGTCAGCTCGGTGACGTGGGTGAACTCGGCCCACTCCGGCCGGTCGAGGTCGGGTCCGAAGTCGGTGACGTCACCGAGCAGGCGGTCCACCGTCCCACCGATCTCGGCGATGCGGTTCATGTCGTTCACCCACCCGACCCGGTCGTCCCGGAGGTTCCACACCGGGGCGAAGACCCCGCCCGGCCGCAGCACCCGGGCGATCTCCGAGTGCGCCCGCTCCCGGTCGAACCAGTGGTACGCCTGCCCGACCAGCACCGCGTCGGCGTACCCGTCGGGGAGCGGGACTGACTCCGCGCTGCCGGCCAGCGCCGGCGCGCCCGGCGTGGTCGCCGCGAACTGCGCCCGCATCCCCGGGTCGGGTTCGACGGCGGTCACCTCGTGGCCGAGGGCGAGCAGGCCGCGGGCGAGGATGCCGGTGCCGGCGCCCAGGTCGACCGTCCGGGCGGGCGCAGCGAGGCCGTCCAGCGCCCAGCGCAGTGCGGCCTGCGGATAGCGGGGCCGGTACCGGTCGTATTCGGCGGCTGCGGCGCCGAACGAGAGCGCCTGAGTGGGGTCGGTCATGGCGGGCAGGTTATCCCGTAACCACCGTGCGGACCCTTGAGTACGCTCGGGGCCTGAACCCGCCCGAATTCTCCTTCTGAGGAAGCGTGCCGTGACCGAGCAGAACGCCGTACCAGTGGACCCCGCCGACGACCTTCCCGAGCAGATGAAGGTCCGCCGGGAGAAGCGGGACCGGATGCTCGCCGAGGGCGTCGAGCCGTACCCGCTCGGCTACCCGCGTACCAGCACCCTGGCGGCGATCCGGCAGAAGTACGCCGACCTGCCCACCGACACGGCCACCGGGGACCGCGTCTCGGTCACCGGGCGGGTGATCTTCATCCGCAACACCGGCAAGCTCTGCTTCGCCACCCTCCGGGACGGCGACGGCACCGAGTTGCAGGCGATGCTCTCCCTGGACCGGGTCGGCGCGCAGCGGCTGGAGGACTGGAAGCGCCTGGTGGACCTCGGCGACCAGGTCGGGGTGACCGGTGAGGTGATCACCAGCCGGCGCGGCGAGCTGTCGGTCCTGGCGGAGGAGTGGGCGACCACCGCCAAGGCGCTGCGCCCGCTGCCGGTGGCGCACAAGCCGCTGAGCGAGGAGGCCCGGGTCCGGCAGCGCTACGTCGACCTCATCGTCCGTCCGCAGGCGCGCCAGATGGTGCGTACCCGGGCGACCGCCGTCCGCAGCCTGCGCGACTCGCTGCACGGTCGGGGCTACCTCGAGGTGGAGACCCCGATGCTCCAGTTGCTGCACGGTGGTGCGGCCGCCCGCCCATTCGTCACCCACAGCAATGCGCTCGACACCGATCTGTATCTGCGAATCGCGCCGGAACTGTTTCTCAAGCGCGCGCTCGTGGGCGGTGTCGACCGGGTCTTCGAGATCAACCGCAACTTCCGTAATGAGGGCATCGACTCCTCGCACTCGCCCGAGTTCGCGATGCTGGAGGCCTACGAGGCGTACGGCAACTACGACACGATCGCCGAGCTGACTCGCTATCTCGTCCAGCGGGCGGCGATCGCGGTCAGTGGCTCGACCGTGGTGACCCACGCGGACGGCCGCGAGTTCGACCTCGGCGGTGAGTGGCGTTCGGTGACGCTCTTCGGGTCCCTTTCCGAAGCGCTCGGCGAAGAGGTCACGGTCCGCACCGAGCGGACGCGCCTGGTCGAGTACGCCGACAAGGTCGGCCTGGCGGTCGACCCGAAGTGGGGTCCGGGCAAGCTCGCCGAGGAACTGTTCGAGGAACTGGTCGTGCCCGGCCTGATCCAGCCCACCTTCGTACGCGACTACCCGGAGGAGACCAGTCCGCTGGTCCGGGCGCACCGCAGTGAGCCGGGCCTGACCGAGAAGTGGGACCTCTACGTGCTCGGTTTCGAGCTCGGCACGGGGTACTCCGAGCTGGTGGACCCGGTGGTGCAGCGGGAGCGCCTGGTGGCCCAGGCGCAGCTCGCCGCGCGCGGTGACGACGAGGCCATGCGGCTCGACGAGGACTTTCTCCGGGCGATGGAGTACGGAATGCCGCCGGCCGGCGGCATGGGAATGGGAATCGACCGGCTACTCATGTCGCTGACCGGCCAGGGAATTCGGGAAACCATCCTGTTCCCGCTGGTCCGCCCCGAGTGAGCGGTCGACTTCTTCGACTCTTTAGCGCATCCTATTGACGCACCGCGCGCCTTACGGGTTATTGTTGCCTGCGAGTTCGCAGGTGCACCCTGCTCGAAAGGAATGTGGGACGTGGCCAAGCAGATCATTCATAAGCTGGTCGATGACCTGGACGGCGGGGACGCTGACGAGACCGTCAAGTTCGCGCTGGACGGCGTTCAGTACGAGATCGACCTGTCGAGCGCCAACGCCGAGAAATTGCGGGACGTATTCGCTCCGTACATCGCCCACGGCACGAAGGTGGGCCGGGGTGGCGTGGTCGTGGGTGGCCGGGCCGCCCGGGGCCGGGGCGGCGCGACCGCCGACCGCGAGCAGAACAGGGCGATCCGTGCCTGGGCCAAGAAGGCCGGCAAGGACATCTCCGACCGGGGCCGCATCCCCCAGGAGATCGTCGACGAGTACCACGCCCGCGCCGGCCACTGAGCAGCGCGCGGCCTCGACGCCGGTCCGGAGCACCGCTCCGGGCCGGCGTCGCCGTGTTCCGGCCCCGCCGGACGCCCGGGTTCGCGGGCGGCGCCCGGCCGGCGGGGCCGGCGCCGGTGTCGGGGCTCGGGCCGGTCGGTGGGAAGAAACCCGGACGGGCGGGCGTTGTCCACAGCCGGTGGAGATTCTGTCCACAGCCTGTGGACGAGTCCCGGCGGCCCGGGTCCGGGTCGCGAGGCGCCCCGCACACCTCGCTGGCGGTGTCCGGGAGGTCGCCGAATTTCGCTCTGCGCGTAGAGGCCGGGCTACCGGAACACCTTCTGAGCGCGGACGGTTGTGCAAAACGACGCGTACGCGGCATTTGACGGGGGCACACGACCTCAGCTGAGTCGGTCCGCGGCGATAGAGTAATGAGGCACGGACGCCCGTCCCGGACGTCCGCGCACCGGCCCCGCCAAGATCTAGACCATCAAGGCGCACGGCACGTGAGGAGCACGAGGGCATGTTCGAGCGGTTCACCGACCGAGCGCGACGGGTTGTCGTCCTGGCCCAGGAAGAGGCCCGGATGCTCAACCACAACTACATCGGTACGGAGCACATCCTGCTGGGCCTGATCCACGAGGGTGAGGGTGTCGCGGCAAAGGCCCTGGAGAGCCTCGGCATCTCCCTCGAGGGCGTCCGTCAGCAGGTCGAGGAGATCATCGGCCAGGGCCAGCAGGCACCGAGCGGGCACATCCCGTTCACGCCGCGGGCCAAGAAGGTGCTGGAGCTGTCGCTGCGCGAGGCGCTGCAGCTCGGCCACAACTACATCGGCACGGAGCACATCCTGCTCGGTCTGATCCGTGAGGGCGAGGGCGTCGCCGCCCAGGTGCTGGTCAAGCTGGGTGCCGACCTCAACCGGGTCCGTCAGCAGGTGATCCAGCTGCTCTCCGGCTACCAGGGCAAGGAGCCCGCGGCGGCCGGTGCCGCGCCGGGTGAGGCCGCGCCGTCGACCAGCCTGGTGCTGGACCAGTTCGGCCGTAACCTGACCCAGGCCGCCCGCGAGGGCAAGCTCGACCCGGTCATCGGGCGCGAGAAGGAAATTGAGCGGGTCATGCAGGTGCTCTCCCGCCGTACCAAGAACAACCCGGTCCTGATCGGTGAGCCCGGCGTCGGCAAGACCGCCGTGGTCGAGGGGCTGTCCCAGAAGATCATCAAGGGCGAGGTGCCCGAGACGCTGAAGGACAAGCAGCTCTACACGCTCGACCTCGGTGCGCTGGTCGCCGGTTCCCGTTACCGCGGTGACTTCGAGGAGCGCCTCAAGAAGGTGCTCAAGGAGATCCGCACCCGGGGCGACATCATCCTCTTCATCGACGAGATCCACACCCTGGTCGGCGCGGGTGCCGCCGAGGGCGCGATCGACGCGGCGAGCATCCTCAAGCCGATGCTGGCCCGTGGCGAGCTGCAGACCATCGGCGCGACCACCCTCGACGAGTACCGCAAGCACCTGGAGAAGGACGCCGCTCTCGAGCGCCGCTTCCAGCCGATCCAGGTGGGTGAGCCGTCGCTGGCACACACCATCGAGATCCTCAAGGGCCTGCGTGACCGCTACGAGGCGCACCACCGGGTGAGCATCACCGACGCCGCGCTGGTGGCCGCCGCCACGCTGGCCGACCGGTACATCTCCGACCGCTTCCTGCCGGACAAGGCGATCGACCTGATCGACGAGGCCGGTGCCCGGATGCGGATCCGCCGGATGACCGCGCCGCCAGACCTGCGCGACTTCGACGAGCGGATCGCCCAGGTGCGCCGCGACAAGGAGTCCGCGATCGACGCGCAGGACTTCGAGCGCGCCGCCCAGCTGCGTGACAAGGAGAAGCAGCTCCTCGGTCAGAAGGCGCAGCGGGAGAAGGAGTGGAAGGCCGGTGACCTGGACGTCGTCAGCGAGGTCGACGACGAGCAGATCGCCGAGGTGCTCGGCAACTGGACCGGCATCCCGGTCTACAAGCTGACCGAGGAGGAGACCTCGCGCCTGCTGCGCATGGAGGACGAGCTGCACAAGCGCGTCATCGGCCAGGAGGACGCGGTCAAGGCGGTCTCGAAGGCCATCCGGCGTACCCGGGCCGGCCTGAAGGACCCGAAGCGCCCCTCCGGCTCGTTCATCTTCGCCGGCCCGTCCGGCGTGGGTAAGACCGAGCTGTCCAAGGCGCTCGCCGAGTTCCTCTTCGGCAGCGAGGACGCGCTGATCCAGCTGGACATGTCCGAGTTCCACGACCGGTACACGGTCTCCCGGCTGGTGGGTGCCCCTCCCGGCTACGTCGGCTACGACGAGGGCGGGCAGCTGACCGAGAAGGTGCGGCGTCGGCCGTTCTCGGTGGTCCTCTTCGACGAGATCGAGAAGGCCCACCCGGACGTGTTCAACACGCTGCTCCAGATCCTGGAGGACGGTCGGCTCACCGACGGGCAGGGCCGGATCGTGGACTTCAAGAACACGGTCATCATCCTGACCACCAACCTCGGCACGCGGGACGTCGCCAAGGCGGTGTCGCTGGGCTTCCAGGCCTCTGAGGACTCCGAGTCGAACTACGACCGGATGAAGCAGAAGGTCAACGACGAGCTCAAGCAGCACTTCCGGCCCGAGTTCCTCAACCGGATCGACGACACCATCGTCTTCCACCAGCTGCGTCAGCAGGAGATCCTGTCGATCGTCGACATCATGATCTCCCGCATCGAGACCCAGCTGAGGAACAAGGACATGGGTCTCGAGCTGACCGAGAGCGCCAAGAAGTACCTGGCGACCAAGGGCTTCGACCCCGTGCTCGGTGCGCGTCCGCTGCGTCGCACGATCCAGCGCGACATCGAGGACAACCTGTCCGAGCGGATCCTCTTCAACGAGCTGACCCCGGGTCAGATCGTCGTGGTGGACTGCGAGGGCGACCCGAACAACATCGACAAGTCCAAGCTCGTCTTCCGCGGTGCGGACAAGCCGGTCGAGGTGCCGGACGCCGTCCCGGCCGACCTCGGTGGCGCGGCCACCGCAGGCGCGGACGAGTAAGGGCACATACCGCACGACGGGCGACGGCCCGGTGGCACCCGCCACCGGGCCGTCGCCCTGTCTGCGTCCGTCACCAGCCCGGCTGACCCGCGACAGCATCGCGTCGGTCGTCGTTGGGCGCCGCCCACCTCGCGTGAGCGCGGACTGTGGTGCGGCACGCCGGCAGGTCGTCGCTTCGAAGGGCCCTGGAAGGTTCGGCCCCTCCGGGGGCCATTTCCTAGGTCTGTCAGGGTTTCGCGTCCCCACCGGCTGTGCAGGGTCACGTTGGGCGGGATGTCCGGTTCGGGTTGGGCGGTGCTGGGCGCGCCTGTCCGGTCTGAGGCCTTCTGTGCCGTGGTCTGGGCCACCCGGGTGGCGGAATCGGGGGGTGGGTCGGGTCGTTGTACATGCCGTGACCGCAGGGCGCCTCGGGTGCCTGGCCGGGGTTCCTGGAGCCGCCCCGCATTGGGGTTGGCGGTGGCCGGAATGGCCTGGGGCTCGGGTTGGTTACATCCCCTGGTCGCCCGAGCAGCAGGCCGGGTTGATCCTGTCGGACCCCCTGAGCGCCCCCTGCCGGGTTGGTCCACACCTTTCTGACACGTGCCGGCATCCCCCCGTTGTGGCTGGTCGTGTTTCCCCCGATCGAAAGGGTTTGATCATCATGCGTAGCAATCTTCTGCGGAGCACCGTTGTGACCGTTGCGGGTCTGGCGTTCACCGGTGGCGCTGTTGCCGGTCCGATCAGCACCGCGTTCGCCGCTCCGGTGGCGGACAAGCCCGGCGTGCAGGCCGAGCGCAAGGGTGAGAAGAAGCGTGAGCTGGACGTGCGCTACGAGGCGCAGGACACGTTCTTCTACTGCGGTCCGGCGGCGGCCCGTAACGCCCTGTCGGTGCAGGGCAAGGACATCGATCAGCACGACATGGCCGAGCGGATGGGCACCACCGAGGCCGGCACCGACTCGATCAACGACATCACGCCGGTGCTGAACAAGGAGACCGGCCGCGATGTCTACCGCAGTGTCGAGATCTCCGGCCGTAAGGCCGACGCCGAGCAGACCGACAAGCTGCGTGACGATGTGATCCGTAGCGTCGACGACGGTCGGGCGCTGGTGGCCAACATCGCCGGTACCGCCATCGACACCGGCGGTGGGGTGCACTCCTTCGAGGGCGGCCACTACATCAGCGTGGTGGGCTACCGCGACGGCGGCGAGCAGGTGAAGATCGCCGACTCGGCCAACCCGGACACCGCCTCGTACTGGATGACCACCGAGGCCCTGGCCGACTGGATCGCCACCCGCGGCTACGCCACCTCCTGACCCAACCACACACACGAAGGGCCGACCCGAACGGGTCGGCCCTTCGTGTGTCTCGACAACCTGAGCGGGCAGGGGACAAGTTCGGCGAAGTTGTCCCCTCGAGGCGGGTCGAGGCAGCAACTTCCCCGAAGTTGCTCGCACCGCCGGTCGGGCCCGCGCGTCAGGGAACGGGGATCGGGGGGCCGTCGCCGGTCAGGCGGAAGGACGCTTCCCCGAGCGGCTCGACGAGACCGTCCTCCACCAGCCCGGCCAGAGCCCGCGACCGCTGCACGTCGTCGGCCCAGACCTGGTCCAGGCGCTGCCGGGGAACCGGCGCGGTCGCCTCGCGGAGCACGCCGAGCAGCAGTCCGCGTACCTGGCGGTCGGTGCCGGCGTACCGCTGCGGCCGGCGGGTGGGCCCGGCGGGGGTCTCCTGCCCGGAGGCGCGCCAGGCACAGACCGACTCGACCGGGCAGACCGCGCAGCGCGGCGACCGGGCGGTGCAGACCACCGCCCCCAGCTCCATGAACGCGGCGCTGGCCAGCGCGGCGGCGGCCGGCTCCGCGGGGAGCAGTTCCTCAGTGGCGACCAGGTCGGCGGGGCGGGTGGTCGGGCCGGCGTCCGGCTCACCGGCGACCGCCCGGCACACCACGCGCCGCACGTTGGTGTCCACGACCGGGTGCCGCTGCCCGTACGCGAACGCCGCCACCGCCCGCGCGGTGTACGTGCCGACGCCCGGCAGCGCCAGCAACTGCTCCAACCGGTCCGGTACCCGCCCGCCGTGCCGCTCGACGATCGCCACCGCGCACTCGCGCAGCCGGACCGCCCGGCGCGGGTAGCCGAGGCGCCCCCACATGCGGATCGCCTCCGCCGGGGTGTCCGCGGCCAGGTCCGCCGGCTCGGGCCAGCGCGCCAGCCAGGCCTCCCACGCGGGCACCACCCGGACGACCGGGGTCTGCTGGAGCATCACCTCGCTGACCAGGATCGCCCACGCGCCGACGTCGGGCCGGCGCCACGGCAGGTCCCGGGCGTTGCGGGTGTACCAACCGCTGACCAGGTGGGCGAAAGTCGGCTCAGTCATCGCTCGCCGATGATCTCACGCCCCGGCCGCCGTCCCGCTGACTGGGCGACCCGCACCGGGTCCCCGCCGGGCCGTACCGCCGGTCGGGGAGAATGCCGGGATGAACGAGCTCGCGATCACCGTCATCGGCCGGGACCGGCCGGGCATCGTTGCCGACGTCGCCGAGGTTCTCGCCCGGCTCGGCGCGAACCTCACCGACAGCACGATGACCCGGCTGCGGGGGCACTTCGCCATGACCCTGATCTGCGTGGGTCCGGCCGCCGCCGACGTCGAGGCCGCGCTGGCGCCGCTCGCCGGCGACGGTCAGCTCCTCGCGACCGTACGAGCGGTCACGCCGGACGGCGAGTCGGCGCGGACCGGTGAGCCGTACGTGATGGCGGTGCACGGCGCGGACCGGATGGGCATCGTCGCGGCGATGACTCGGGTGCTCGCCAACGCCGGCGGCAACGTCACCGACCTGAGCACCCGGCTGGCCGGGTCGCTCTACGTCGTCGTCGCCGAGGTCGACCTGCCGCCGGGCACGGCCGAGAAGGTGGGCGCCCGGCTGGCGTCGACCGCCGCCGACCTGGGTGTCGACGTCACCCTCCGGCCGGCCGATCCGGACGTGCTGTGAACGGCGAGGAGTACGCGGGCCTGGGTGACTGGACGCCCGACGACCTGGGCGCGCCGGGGGAGGTGCGGCCGGTGGTGTCCGCGCCGGCCACCGTGCTGAGCCGGCCCGGCGGCGAGGTGGATCCGACCGCCGAGGAGACCGTACGCCTCGCGGCCGACCTGGTGGCCACCATGCGGGTGTCGCCGGGCTGCGTCGGCCTGGCCGCCCCGCAGATCGGGGTCGGTGCCCAGGTCTTCGCGGTGGACGTCACCGGCCACCCGAAGGCCGCCACCGTGCACGGCACCTTCGTGCTCTGCAACGCCACGGTGGTGGAGGCCAGCCGCTGGAAGGTCGGCCGGGAGGGGTGCATGTCCGTGCCCGACCTGACCGGCGACGTGAAGCGTGCCGGCCGGCTGGTGGTGGAGGGCGCGCTGCCGGGGACCGGCAAGGTCGTCCGGCTGGTCACCGACGCGTTCGAGGCGCGGGCGGTCCAGCACGAGATCGACCACTGCGCCGGCCTGCTGTTCCTCGACCGGGTGGCCGGGGCGCACGCGATCTACCAACGCAAGGTCTACCTCTGACGGTGCACCGCGCGTCGCGGACGGACCACGGTCGGCGGCGCCCACTGTCCTGATTGGAGTGTCGCTCCCATGAGCTGTCCACGGCTCGGCGCGTCGCGGCGGCGAGCGGTGTCCTGCGCCGCTACCGTGGGGGCATCATGCGTCTGACGGTCGGCCCCCTTCCCCCCGCCGTGTACTGGCGGCGTCGTGCCGTCGTACTTGGAGCGGTGCTCCTTCTCCTGATTGTTCTGCTCTACTCGTGCAGCCGCTCGGGCGACAGCTCCGGCCGGTCGGGCGGGAGCGGCGCGCAGCCGACGTCGGAGGCGGGCTCGCCGGGTGCGACACCCGGTCCCACCGGTTCGGTGCTCACCCCGCGGACCGGCACGCCATCGCCGACCGGCGGCTCAGGCGACGCGGGCGGCGCCGACCCGACGGGCGCGAACCCGTCGTCCGGCGCGACCACCACCAACGGCCCGGTCCCGGTCAACCCCGTCGTCGACGACGGCAGCTGCACCGACGCCGAGATCGCCGTGACCGCTGTCGCGCGGCCGGCGACCGCGGTGCGGGGCGCGACGGTGGACCTGCAACTGAAGATCAGGAACAGTTCGAACCGCACCTGCAGCCGGGACGTCGGCGCCGACGTGCAGGAGCTGTTCATCAAGTCGGGCGCCGAGAAGATCTGGTCCTCGGACACCTGCGGCACCGGCCGGGGTTCGGACGTCCAGTCGTTCACACCGAACTTCGAGCGCTCCTACCAACTGGGCTGGAACGGCCGGGACACCACCCGCTGCGCCGACGGCGTGGCCGCCGGCCCGCACCCGCCGGCCGGCACCTACCAGGTCTTCGCGCGGGTCGGCACCAAGCTCAGCGAGCCGGTGCGGCTCACCATCACCAGCTGAGCGGGTGTGCCGACGCCAGGGCGGGTAGGCCACCCTCGGCCCGGGCGCCGTCCGCCAGCGGGTCAGCCGGTCAGACGTAGCGCTCCAGGATCGAGGCCTCGGCGAGCCGGGAGAGCCCCTCCCGGACGCCCCGGGCCCGGGCGTCCCCGACGCCGTCGACGGCCTGCAGGTCCTCCACGGTGGCGCCGAGCAGTCGCTGAAGGCTGCCGAAGTGCAGCACCAGCCGGTCGACGATCGCCACCGGCAGCCGTGGCACCTTGGCCAGCAGCCGGAAACCCCGGGGGCTGACGGCGGCGTCCAGCGCGTCGGAGGCGGCCGGGTAGCCGATCGCCTTGGCGACCGCGACCAGGTCGATCAGCTCGGTGGCGCTGAGCAGGTCGAGCTCGACCAGCGCCTCGTCGAGGGTGCGGGACTTGCGCCCGGCGGGCAGGTAGTCCCGGATGACCAGCGTTCTGTCCGCGTCGACGCCCGCCATCAGCTCGTCGAGCTGGAGGGCGAGGAGCCGGCCGTCGGTGCCGAGCTCGACCACGTAGCCGGCGATCTCGTCGGCGATCCGGCGGACCATCTCCAGCCGCTGCACGACGGCGACCGCGTCCCGGACCGTCACCAGATCCTCGATCTCCAGCGCGGAGAGCGTGCCGGAGACCTCGTCCAGGCGCAGCTTGTACCGCTCGAGGGTGGCGAGGGCCTGGTTGGCCCGGGAGAGGATCGCGGCCGAGTCGTCCAGCACGTGCCGCTGGCCGTTGACGTAGAGGCTGATGATCCGCATGGACTGGCTCACCGAGATGACCGGGTACCCGGTCTGGCGGGCCACCCGCTCGGCCGTGCGGTGGCGGGTGCCGGACTCCTCGGTGGGGATGGACGGGTCGGGCATCAGGTGCACCGCCGCCCGGACGATCCGGGTGCCGTCGCTGGAGAGCACCACCGCGCCGTCCATCTTGCACAGCTCCCGGACCCGGGTGGCGGAGAACTCCACGTCGAGCGGGAAGCCGCCGGTGCACAGGCTCTCGACGACCTTGTCGTACCCGAGGACGATCAGGGCGCCGGTGCGGCCGCGCAGGATCCGCTCCAGACCGTCGCGCAGGGCGGTGCCCGGCGCCATCAGGGCGAGGTTGGCGCGCAGCGGGTCGCCGGCGGCGGCGCCGCCGGTCACGTTGACGCTGATCGGACGGGCGGGCGAACCCACGGCGCCGGTGCGGGCGTGGGGGGTCGCGCCGGCAGGCTTGGTGGTGTCGCGGTCGATCGGCACGGGCAACAGTCTACGGACTGCCCTGCGGTGGGTGCTGTCGTGGTTACTGTGATGTGTCACGATGCCGGTCTCCGCCCCGACCGCCCGGCCTGCCCGGGTCGGCCCGGTATCGCCCTCGGTGCCCGCCCCGGTCACTCCGCGGACGCCCGCGCGACGGCCTGGAGGGCCGCCCGGACATCGGTGACCTCGATCACGCGCATCTGCTCGGCCCGGACGCCCGTGCTGTCCGGACCGCAGCCGGGCGGCACGAGCGCCAGACGGAAACCGAGCCGGGCCGCCTCGGCCAGCCGGCGCGGCACCGCGCCGACCCGCCGTACCTCGCCGGTGAGCCCGACCTCGCCGATCGCCACCAGGTGCGGGGCGATGGCCAGGTTCAGCCCGCCGGAGGCGACGGCCAGGGCGACGGCCAGGTCGGCGGCGGGCTCGACCACCCGGATGCCGCCGACGGTCGCCGCGAAGACCTCCCGGTCGTGCAGGGTCAGCCGCTCGGTGCGTCGCTGGAGGACGGCCAGCACCATGGCGAGCCGGGCCGAGTCGAGCCCCGAGACCGTACGCCTCGGCGAGCCCGCCACCGTCGCCCCGATCAACGCCTGCACCTCGGTGACCAGGGCCCGCCGCCCCTCCATCGCCACCGTCACGCAGGTGCCCGGCACCGGCTCCGAGTAGCGGGTCAGGAACAGCCCGGACGGGTCGGCGAGGCTGCTGATGCCGCCCTCGTGCATCTCGAAGCAGCCGACCTCGTCGGCCGCGCCGAACCGGTTCTTCACGCCGCGCACCATGCGCAGCGACGAGTGCTTGTCGCCCTCGAAGTGCAGCACCACGTCGACCAGATGCTCCAGCACGCGGGGGCCGGCGACCTGGCCGTCCTTGGTGACGTGGCCCACCAGCACGGTGGCGATGCCGCGCTCCTTCGCGACCGCGACCAGCGCCGCGGTGACGGCGCGGACCTGGGTCACCCCGCCCGGCACGCCCTCGGTGCCGGTGGTGGAGATGGTCTGCACCGAGTCGAGCACCAGCAGGCCCGGCTTGACCGCGTCGAGGTGGCCGAGGACCGCCGCGAGGTCGCTCTCGGCGGCAAGGTAGAGCTGGTCGTGCAGCGTGCCCATGCGCTCGGCCCGCAGCCGGACCTGGCTGACCGACTCCTCACCGCTGACCACCAGCGAAGGGCTGCCGCCGCCGGCCGCCCACTGCTGGGCCACGTCGAGCAGCAGCGTGGACTTGCCGACGCCGGGCTCCCCGGCGAGCAGCACCACGGCGCCGGGGACCAGACCGCCGCCGAGCACCCGGTCGAGCTCGCTGACGCCGGTGGGCCGGGCCCGGGCCGGCGCCGCGCTGATGGTGGCGATGGGCCGGGCCGGCTCGGCCGGCATCCGGGAGCTCACCACCCGGCCGGAGACGGTCGGGCCGGTGAGGGTGCACTCGACCACCGAGCCCCACTCGCCGCACTCCGGGCAGCGCCCGACCCACTTGGGTGGCTGGTGGCCGCAGGCGTCGCACTCGTACGCCGGGCGGGGCTCGCGTGCGCCGGCACGGCCGCGCCCGCCCGTCGCCCCGGCGCGCGGGGAGGTGGATCGTGAGGTGGTCACACCGGGACGTTAGCCCCCGCGTACGACGAAAACACCGCCGGCGTGGTGGTGTTCACCAACGCCGGCGGTGTTCGTGGCTGCACGACCGGGCCGGCCTGCCGCCGGCCCGATGACGGGGTCAGTGCCCGTTGCCGCCCTCGCCGCCGTGGCCGCCCTCTTCGTGGCCCTCGTAGCCGCCCTCGCGCTCGATGATCGGCGACGGGGGCGCGGCCGGGGTGAGCGGCACGGCGACCGGGGCCGGCCCGTTGATCGTGACGCCGTTGCCGAAGTCGAAGGTCACGAAGACGTTCTGGCCGGAGCGCAGCGACTCGTCCAGGCCGATCAGCTGGAGAACCTGCTCACCCTCGGTGTTGAGCTGCACGTAGCTCAACGGCGGGATCTCGATCCGGGCCGGCCGGCCGGCCGGCGCCGCGGTGGGCGACGGGCTGGCGTCCGGGCTCGGCGACCCCTCCTCCGGCGACGGCGTGCCCGACGGGACGGCGGACGGAATCACCGAGGGCGAGGCGGTGGCCTGGGCCGCCGCGGCGGCGCCGGTGATGACGACCTCGCGGGCGCTCTCGGTCGTGACGGTCACGGTGACCGGATCCGGCGAGTCGTTGTAGATCACCACGTTGAGGATCGCGTTGTCGCCGGCCTCGTAGCCGTCCACGCCCGGGAAGGCGACCAGCAGGCCGCGGACGGCGTACTCGCCGTTGGCGGCCTCAAGATTGACACCCTGGATCGACGGCTCCTTGATGGCGGTCTCGGCGATCTGGCCCGCGCCGCACCCGGACAGCAGCAGTCCGGTCGTCGCGGCCAGCCCGGACAGCAGCAGGGCCGCCCGCCGGGAACCCCTGATCGAGCGCGTCACGTCGGTCCTCCTCGTCACGATCCCGCCCGGCCGCACGCCGGGCACGGTGGCCATGCCCGCGCAGACCGCGCTCCAGGGTAGTTGGGGCTGATCGAGGGCCGCACGCCGACCCGGGGATGCCACCTGGCGGGGGGATCGTCAGACCACCCGACCGCTGGTGACCAGCAGGACGACGTCGATGAGGGCGATCACCATCACCGCCCGGAAGGCCGCCACCGGGCGGCCACCGGCCCGGGCGGCCGTCCGTCCGCCGTACCACGTCACCGGCGGCACCACGACGGCGGCGGCCACCGCGGCGAGCCCGACCGCCGACGGCGGCCCGGGCGGCCCGAGGACCAGCGTCGCGGTCGCGGCGAGCAGCAGCCCGGCGGCGGCGGCCCGGCTGCCGGCGGGTCCGAGCCGGTGCGGCAGCCCGCGCACGCCGGTGCGGGCGTCGTCGGTGAGGTCGGGCAGCACGTTGGCGAAGTGCGCGCCCGCGCCGAGCAGTGCCGCGGCGGCGACCAGCCAGACCGGCGGCGCGGGCGCGCCGGGCAGCGCGAGCACGACGAAGGCCGGCAGCGACCCGAACGAGACCGCGTAGGGCAGCACCGACAGCGGCGAGGACTTCAGCGGCCAGTCGTAGAGCAGCGCGGAGACCAGGCCGGCGGTGGCCACCAGCGCGGCGGTGGGGTTCGTCGCCAGCGCGAGCACCGGCGTGGCGAGCGCGGCCACCGCGGCGGCCCGGGCCGTGGCGCGCCGGCTCACCGCGCCGGCGGCGACCGGCTTGTCGGTACGCCCCACCGCGGCGTCCCGCTCCGCGTCGAGCGCGTCGTTGGCCCAGCCGACGGCCAGTTGGCTGGCGGCGACCGTCAGCACGACGGCGAGGACGCCGGCCGGCCGGTGCCCGACCCCCCAGGCGAGCAGGCCGGCGACCGTGGTGACCGCGGCGGCCGGCTCGGGATGGCTGGCCCTGACCAGCGTCCCGACCCGCGCGACACGCTCTAGCACCCTCGACGACATGAGGGAAGTCTGGTCGTTACCGGGCAGTCGTGCCACGCTCGTGTCCATGCGAGACGCGGGCCGTACCCTGCCGCGCAATGATCCGCGCCAGTACGACGACCTGGCCGGCGAGTGGTGGCGGCCGGACGGCGTGTTCGCGATGCTGCACTGGCTGGCCGAGGCCCGCGCCGCTCTCGTGCCGGCGGCGTCCCGCCCGGGTGCTCTCCTGGTCGATCTCGGCTGCGGCGCCGGGCTGCTCGCCCCGCACCTGGCGGGCAAGGGTTACCGGCACGTCGGTGTGGACCTGACCTTCTCGGCGCTGGAACAGGCGGCGGCGCACGGCGTGACCGTCGTCAACGGCGACGCCGCCGCCGTCCCGCTCGCCGACGGCTGCGCCGACGTCGTCGCCGCGGGCGAGCTGCTGGAGCACGTGCCCGACTGGCGGCGGGCGGTGGCCGAGGCCTGCCGGCTGCTCCGGCCCGGTGGCCTGCTCGTCCTGGACACCCTGAACGACACCGCGGTGAGCCGGCTGATCGCCGTCCACATCGGCGAGCGGCTGCCCACCGTGCCCCGCGGCATCCACGACCCACGCTTGTTCGTGGACGCCCGCGCGCTGGTCGCCGAGTGCGCCCGGCACGGCGTGGAGCTGCGGCTGCGTGGCGTCCGGCCGCAGCTGACCGGGCTGCTCGCCTGGCTGGCCCGGCGGGTGCGCGGCGCCGCCGGCGCGCAGGGACCGGCGCCGCGCATCGTGCCGACCTGGTCGACCGCCGTCCTCTACCAGGGCCGGGGGGTCCGAAGGGGATAGCGGCATCGGCGCGGGGGTACAGGTACGCGGAGAAGGGGGTTGCATGACGCTGCAGGCTGTGGAGGCGGCCCGACGGTTGGCGCCGCGGTTCGCCGCCCGGGCGGCCGGGCACGACCGGGACGGCTCGTTCCCGGTCGACGACTTCCGGGACCTGCGGGGGGCGGGCCTGTTCGGCCTGATGGTCCCCCGCGAGCTGGGCGGCCTCGGCGCCACCTTCGCCGAGTACGCGGCCGTCGCCACCGAACTGGCACGGGGCAACGGCGCGACCGCCCTGGTGTTCAACATGCACGCCTCGGTCACCGGCGCGCTGGGCGCGGTCACCGAGGAACTGGCCGAGGCGCTCGGCGTGCCCGAGGAGGCGCTGGCGGCGCGGGACCGGCTGCTGCGCGCGGCGGCCGAGGGCGCCTGGTACGCGGTCGCGATGAGCGAGCGCGGCGCGGGCGCCCGGCTCTCGCAGCTCAGCACCGTCTACGAGCCGGCCGACGGGGGTTGGCGCATCAAGGGCGGCAAGACGTTCTGCTCGGGGGCCGGGCACGCCGACGGCTACCTGGTGGCGGCCCGCAGCGCCGCGGACCCGTCGGTGGTCTCCCAGTTCCTGGTGCCGGCCGGCGACGGGCTGACCGTCGAGGAGACGTGGGATTCGCTCGGTATGCGGGCCACCTCCTCGCACGACCTGCACCTGGACGTCACGGTCCCGGCCGACCGGTTGCTCGGCGGCGTGGAGGGGCTGGCCCTGGTCGTCGCGCAGCTGATGCCGCACTGGCTGGTCGCGAGCTACGCCGCTGTGTACGTGGGGGTCGCCCGCGCGGCGGTCGACGCTGCCGCCGAACACCTGAACGCCCGCAACCTCGCCGGCCTGCCGGCGGTCCGGGCCCGGCTGGGCCGGGCCGACGCGGCGGTCGCGGCGGCCGACCTGGTGGTCGCCGAGGCGGCCCGCCGCGTCGACGAGGCACCCGGCGACGCGGAGACCAACCGCTGGGTGTGGCGGGCCAAGCTGCTGGCCGGCACCACGGCCGCCGACGTGGCGGCCTCGGTGCTGGAGGCGGCCGGGACGTCGGCCACCCGCCGGGGGTATCCGCTGGAGCGGCTGTACCGGGACGCGCGCTGCGGCTCGCTGCATCCCGCGACGTCCGACGTCTGCGCGGACTGGCTCGGCATCGCGGCGCTGGGCGGCGACCCGGACCGTGACGGGTCGGCCCCTCGTTGGTGAACGTGCAGGGAAATCACGACGAGAGGTGGGCATCGTGGCCGTGCCAGTGATCGCGGGTATCGGTACGGCACACCCGCCGTCGGCCGACCAGGCCGAGCTGTGGGACGGCTTCTTCTCGAAGCACTTCTCCGGCACCACCCGGGCGCTCGCCCAGCGCATCTTCGCGAACTCGGGCGTCAGCCGGCGGCAGGCCGCGGTCAACCCGCTGCTGGAGGACGTCTCCGACTGGCCGACCGAGCGGCGCATGCGCCGCTACCAGGTGGAGGCTCTGCCGCTCGGCAAGGAGGCGGTGGGTCGGGCGCTGACCGCCGCCGGGCTGGCCGCCCACGACGTCGGGCTCTTCGTGGTCTGTTCCTGCACCGGGTACGCCACCCCCGGGCTGGACATCCTGCTCGCCCGGGACCTGGGCATGGCCCCCGGCACCCAGCGGATGTTCGTCGGTCACATGGGCTGCTACGCCGCGCTGCCCGGGCTCGGCGCGGCGAGCGACTTCGTGACCGCCCGGGGCCGGCCCGCGCTTCTGCTCTGCGCCGAGCTGACCAGCCTGCACATCCAGCCCTCCACGGCCCGGGTGGACACCCAGCAGATCGTCTCGCACGCGCTCTTCTCGGACGCCGCCGTCGCCGTCGTGGTCGTGCCGGGCGGCCCGGGGTACGCGCTGCGCGAGGTCACGTCGGTCACCGACACGTCGACGGCCGACCACATGACGTGGGACGTCACCGACACCGGATTCCGGATGGGCCTGTCGCCGAAGGTGCCGCAGGTGCTGTCCGCGCACGTCCGTGGGCTGGTCGACGACCTGCTCGCCCGGCACGGCACGGCCCGGTCCGGGGTGGACGGCTGGGCGGTCCACCCGGGCGGCCCGCGCATCCTCAACGTGGTGGAGCGGGAACTCGCCCTGTCGCCGGACGCGATGGTCGCCTCCCGGGCCACGCTGGACACGCACGGCAACTGCTCCTCGCCCACGGTGCTGCTGATCCTGGACCGGTTGCGCCAGGCCGCCGTACCGCCCCGGCGGGTGGTGATGCTGGCGTTCGGCCCGGGCCTCACCCTGTACGCGGCGCTCCTCGAACAGCACGTCTAGGACCGACGGTCGCTACGCTCGGCGCATGGACGCCGGTGCGGCGGCCCGGTCGCGGGCGACGCGTGCGGATCCCGGGTACCGGCTGCGGGGCGCCGTTCTCGCGGTGGCGGCGCTGGCGCTGCTGGCGGCCGGCGGCGCCTGGTGGACGGCACGTGCTCCGGCGCTCGCCGCGACGGCCGCCGGCGACGGCTCCCGGACGGCCGCCGGGCCGCCCGGCCGCTCGGTGATCCTCGACCCGCGTACCGGGATCCCCCTGCCGGTCGCCGACCCGGCAACCGGCCGGCTGGCCCCGCCGGGGTGGCCCCGTCCGACGCCCGGCACCGTGGTCGAGCGCGTCGACGACCCGCTGCCGTCCGCCGACGTCGTCTGGCGCGGTCGCGCCACGATCACCCCGGACAACGGCCTGATCCGTCGGTCGTACGCCCGGGACGGCGACCGGTACCTGTTGCAGTTCCGCTGCACCGGCCCCGGGGAGCTGCTGATCGTCATCGACGGCGCGCGCTACGCCGGGCCGCTGACCAGCGGCTGCGGCGGCCCGGTCACCACCGCGACGGAGGTGACCGGGGTGGGCGGTCCGGTGCAGATCTCCCTCTCGACGGTCAACGAGCAGCCGGTGCGGGTGGAGGCGCAGCTGGTCGCGCTCTCCTGAGGGCCAGCGGGCCGGGCCGGCCGCTCCGGCTGGCAGTCCTCGGGATCAGCGGGCCAGGCCGGCCAGTTCGGGCTGGTAGTCCTCGGTCGACCGGACCTCGGGGACCACCTTGACCAGGGTCCCCGAGCGGTCCACCAGCAGCGCGGTGGCCACCCCGGTGCGGGCCGGCAGGTGCAGGAAGGCGCGGAGCCCGCCGGCCGGGTCGGCGAGCGTGCGGACCGTCGTGCCGGTGGGCGGAGAAGGGACCCGGACGGCCGGGTCGGCGTCTACGGTTACCACGGTGACCTCGGGTGGCGCGACGGAGGCGGCGCCGGCCATCTCGTGGCCGCAGGCGCACCCGTCGACCAGGACGATGACCGCGGGCAGCAGCCCGCGCAGCGGCACCGGCCGCCCGTCGTCGACCAGGTCGAGCGCGGGCAGCGGACGCCCGGTCAGCCCGGCGGGCGGCCCGTACGGGGCCGGTGCCGACACCGACGGCGTCGCGCGGGGGGAGCGGGGCCAGGTGACGGCGACCAGACCGGCCACCGTGGTGAACACGGCCACCAGGAGCACGAGCAGGGGCACCGCGAGCGGCGGTACCGGCCGGCGCGCGTGGCCCTGCGCCTGCCGGCGCAGCTCCCGGCGGACCTCCTCCGCCTCGGCGGCCAGTGCCGAGGCGTCGTCCGGTACGACCACCCGGCCCCACTCCGGCGGCAGGTCGGGCAGTCCGGGGCCGTCTGCGTCGGGCTTGCCCATCGGACCCCCTGGAGTTGTCTCGGTGAGCCTGCGGCGGGCTCCTCTCCAGCGTCCCCCACCGGGCCTCATGCCGCTACACCTGGGCGCGTACCCGCGCAGCGGGATATCATGAGGGTGAGCGCATCGCCCTTGATCCCGGGTTTCCGTCACCCGTACCGGGACGTCACATGGTCGTCACGGAGTGTGTTCGATTCTTCGGTCTGGCGGCCTGTCAAGCTGAAGAAATACCTCTCACAGGGCCCCTGAGCTGCGCCAACGGTCAGGACAGCGGTGAGACATCGGTGTCTGAGCGTGTTACCCTAGACACAGCGAAAGGGGTTTCGAACCTATGGTTTTCAGTGTCGGCGAGACCGTTGTTTACCCCCACCACGGGGCCGCACTCATCGAGGCAATCGAGACTCGGGTCATCAAGGGCGAGGAGAAGCAGTACCTCGTCCTGAGGGTCGCGCAGGGTGACCTCACGGTCCGGGTGCCCGCTGAGAACGCCGAGATCGTGGGTGTGCGCGAGGTGGTCGGCGAAGAGGGCCTCGGAAAGGTCTTCGACGTTCTCCGGGCTCCGCACACCGAGGAGCCGACCAACTGGTCGCGGCGTTACAAGGCGAATCTGGAGAAGCTGGCCTCCGGTAACCCGCTGAAGGTGGCCGAGGTCGTCCGCGACCTGTGGCGCCGGGAGCGGGAGCGGGGGCTGTCCGCGGGCGAGAAGCGCATGCTCGCCAAGGCCCGCGACATCCTCGTCGGCGAGGTCGCGCTGGCCGAGAAGAGCACCAAGGACGAGGCCGAGACGCTGCTCGACAAGGTGCTGACCGAGGCCTGATCCGCACCCCATCGTCCTACCCGATCCGCAGCGAAGAAACCACCGAGGACCGCGACGTGACCGCGCAGCTCAATCCGCGCGGTGACGTCGCGGTCCTCGTGCCTGCGGCCGGTGCCGGGGTACGCCTGGGCCCGGGCCGGCCGAAGGCACTGCGCCTGCTGGGTGGCGAGCCCCTGCTGGTGCACGCGGTCCGCCGGCTGGCCGCCGCGGCCTCCGTGCACACGGTGGTGGTGGCGGCACCGGCCGGCGAGCTCGACGTGGTCCGCGAGCTCCTGGCCCCGGTGGCACCGGTGACCGTGGTCCCCGGGGGTGCCGAACGGCAGGCGTCGGTCGCCGCCGCGCTCGCCGCGGTGCCCGCCGGGCCGGAGATCGTCCTGGTGCACGACGCCGCCCGCGCGCTGACCCCGCCCGACCTGGTGGAGTCGGTCGCGGCGGCGGTCCGGGCCGGTCACGACGCGGTCATTCCCGTGCTGCCGGTCGTCGACACGATCAAGGAGGTCGGGGCCGGTGAACTGGTCCTCGGCACGGTCGACCGCGCCGCCCTGCGTGCGGTGCAGACCCCACAGGGGTTCCGCCGGGCGGTGCTGGCCACCGCGCACGCCGCCGCCACCGACCCGCTGACCGACGACGCGGGCCTGGTCGAGAAGCTGGGCGTCCCGGTGGTGTGCGTCCCCGGCTCGGAGTACGCGCTGAAGATCACCCGCCCGTTCGACCTGGCCCTGGCCGAGCACCTGCTGGCCACCGGGGCGTGACGTCGATGTCGGCGAGACCCCGCGTACCCTCGGGGTCATGATCGTTCCGCGGGTGGCCATCGGCACGGACGTGCACGCCTTCGAGGCCGGCCGGCCCTGCTGGGTGGCCGGCCTGCACTGGCCCGACCAGGACGGCCTGGCCGGGCACTCGGACGCCGACGTGGTCGCGCACGCCGCGTGCAACGCGCTGCTCTCCGCCGCCGGCCTCGGCGACCTCGGCTCGAACTTCGGGGTCGGGCAGCCCGAGTGGGCGGGCGCCTCCGGCGTGGCACTGCTCACCGAGAGCGCCCGCCGGGTGCGGTCGGCCGGGTTCGCGATCGGGAACGTCTCGGTGCAGGTGATCGGGAACCGTCCGAAGATCGGACCGCGCCGGGACGAGGCGCAGCGGGTGCTGTCGGAGGCGGTGGGCGCGCCGGTCAGCGTCTCCGCCGCCACCACCGACGGGCTCGGCTTCCCCGGCCGCGGCGAGGGCCTGACCGGCATCGCGGTGGCCCTGGTGTACGAGGCTCCGGCCGCCTAGGCTCGCCGCGATGTCCAGCGACACCTCCGACCGTTCCGCCGCCGACGGCTACCTCCAGCGGGCCCAGCTCCTCGCCGAGCTGGGCCGGTACGACGAGGCTGCCGCCGAGCTGGGCTACGCGGTCGCCCTCGAACCCGCCAACGCCGCGGTGCTGACCGCCCTGTCCCGGGTGCACCTCGCCGCCGGTCGGCCCGTCGACGCGCGTACCGCCGCCGACGGTGCCGTCGCCGCGGCCCCCGACTGGGTGCCCGCCCTGGTCGCCCGGGCGATGGCGCTCGCCGACCTGGAGGAGTACGCGGAGGCGGCCCGGACCGCCGACCGGATCCTCGCGCTCGGCCCGGACGACGCGTACGCCCAGCGCAGCGCGGCCGCCATCCTGGCCGGCTCCCGCAACGGCCAGCCGGCGCTGAACGCGGCCTGGCGAGGGGTGGAGCTGGCCCCCGAGGAACCGGAGGCCCACCTCGTCCTCGGCCTGGTCGCCGCCAACATGCAGATGTACGACCTGGCCGAGCGGGCGTACGCCGAGGCGCTGCGGCTCGACCCTCAGCTCGCCGAGGCGCGGCACGACATCGGCGTGCTGCGGCTGGAGCAGCGTCGCTGGAGCGAGGCGCTGGAACACCTCGCGGAGGCCGCCGCGATCAGCCCGGGCCGGATCGACTCGGGCCGGACGATCTCCGTCGGCCTGCGCCAGCTCGTCGTCTTCGGCGCCGGCTGGTCGATGATCGCGGCCGTGCTGCTCGCCTGCCTCGCGGTGGGCAGCGACGGGACGTCGCGCGTCGCGGCGGTGTTCGCGGCGCTCGGCGGGGCGCTGCTGGTCTGGCGGTACGCGGCGAAGCTGCCCGGCCTGGCCCGGACCATCCTGCCCGGCCTGCTGCGCTCCGACCGCACCCTGGCCCTGGCCGTGTACGCGGCCGCCGCCGCGCCGGTGCTGATCCTGCTCTACGCGCTGGTGGGCACGCCGTGGCCGCTGGTCCTGGCGATCGCCGTGGCAACCGTAGCGGAGCTCACGGTCCTCGCCCGTCCCGTCACCAGGTGACCCGACGTCGAGCTGCATCCCGTCGACGAGCGCTGCGCAGCTGAGCCACAACCAGAGCGCCGCTACCCCCGGCGGGCCCAGGTCCAGGCGTAGGCGCCGTCCTCGCAGGTGGTGGCCGCGTCGCACAGGTCGAGCGGGCGGAACGTGTCGACCATGACGGCCAGCTCGTCGAAGAAGTCCACGCCGATCGAGCGTTCGGCGGCGCCGGGCTGCGGCCCGTGCGTGAAGCCGGACGGGTGCAGCGAGATCGAGCCCTGCTCGATGCCGGAGCCGCGCCGCGCCTCGTAGTTGCCCCCGGTGTAGAAGAGCATCTCGTCGGAGTCGACGTTGTGGTGGTTGTAGGGCACCGGAATCGCGTCGGGGTGGTAGTCGACCTTGCGCGGCACGAACGAGCAGATCACGAAGTTGGGCCCCTGGAAGGTCTGGTGCACCGGCGGCGGCTGGTGGATCCGGCCGGTGATCGGCTCGAAGTCGTGGATCGAGAACGCCCACGGGTACATGTGCCCGTCCCAGCCGACCACGTCGAACGGGTGGTTCGCGTAGACGTACCGGGTCCATCCCCGACGGTGGCGGACCAGCACCTCCACGTCGGTGCCGTCGACCAGCAGCGGCGCGTCCGGTCCGCGGACGTCCCGCTCGCAGTACGGCGAGTGCTCCAGGAACTGGCCGCGTACGGACAGGTAGCGCTTCGGGGGGCCGATGTGGCCGGCCGCCTCGATGGTGAGCAGCCGGGTCGGCTCCGAACCGGTCGGGACGAGCCGGTGGATGGTCGACGTCGGGATGATCACGTAGTCGCCGGCGGCCGCGTCGAGCACGCCGAACGTCGACTCGACGCGCAGCGTGCCGGACTCGACGTACAGGCAGTGGTCGCCGGTGGCGTCGCGGAACAGCGGGGACGGCCGGTCGGTCAGCACGTACGCGATCCGCACGTCGTCGTTGGCGAGCAGGTACTGCCGGCCGAGGACCGGGTCGGCACCGGTGGCGTCGAGCTTGTGGGTGCGCAGGTGGCGGGGCTTCAGCGGGAGGTTCGGCGTGCGGGTGAACGCCGGCGGGGTGAACTCCTCGGCGGCGACGATCGCGGTCGGCGCGTGCCGGTGGTAGAGCAGGGACGAGTCGGAGGAGAAGCCCTCCTGGCCCATCAGCTCCTCCGCGTAGAGGCTCCCGTCGGGCTGACGGAACTGGGTGTGGCGCTTGCGCGGCACGTCGCCGACGCGGCGGTAGTACGGCATCTCGCCTCCCGGGGCCGATGGGCGTCCGATTATCGGACGCTGTTGTCCGCTTCTTGTAGCGTCCCGTACATTGTTGTCTCGTGTCAACGCAGCTGCCCCGGCTCCTGGCCGGCCTCGTCGACGACGCCGCGGTGTTCCCGCCCGGCAGCGCCCCGCTGCCCGAGGCCGTCACCGCGCACCGGCGCCACCGCACCTCCTGGTACACCGACCTGGTCGGCCCGTTGCTCGTGCCCGCCTCCGCGGTGACCGGGCGCGAGCTGCACCCGCTGGTCGACCTGGCGGAGGATCTGGTCGTCGGGCTGATCGGCGACACCGGGCTGGACGGCCTGCCCGCGACGCTGGCGGCGCTGCCGCCCGGCGTCACCGCCCGCCAGATCGAGGTCGCCGTGGCCAAGCGGGGCGAGGACCCGTTGCCCGGTCTGACCGAGTTGCTGAAGCTGGCCGACCGGTGCGAGGTCACCGCCGTCTACGCCGAGATCCCGCTGACGTTCGGGCTGATGGGCGCCCTGGACGCGCTCGTCGACGCCCGTGCCGCCGGCGCACCGGTGGCGGCGAAGTTCCGCACCGGCGGCCTCGCCGCCGAGCTCTTCCCGACGCCCGCCGAACTGGCCGCCGTGATCTGCGCGTGCCGGGAACGGGAGCTGCCGTTCAAGCTCACCGCCGGCCTGCACCACGCGGTGCGGCACCTGGAGCCGGAGACCGGCTTCACCCACCACGGCTTCGCCAACGTGCTGGCCGCCACGCTCGCCGCCGCCGGGGGCGCCGGGGTGGAGCGGGTCGCCGAGCTGCTCGCGGCGACCGACCCCCGGCCGCTGCTCCAGCCGATCGAAGGCGCCCTGCACGCGGCGCGTCCGCTGTGGGTCGGGTACGGCTCGTGCAGCATCCTGGAACCACTGACCGATCTGATCCGGCTGGGGCTGGTGAACGGGGGCGTTCAAGCATGAGCGAGCGTCAGCGAGCGAATCATCAGTGCAGGGCCGTGGTGCCTCATGACGGCACGGAGCGAAGCGGAGGGCCGGCATGAGTTGGGTGACGGGTGTCGAGGGTTCCCCGTACGGGGTGCACAACCTGCCGTACGGGGTGTTCCGCACGGCCGACCGCGAGCCGCGGGTGGGCGTACGCATCGGGGAACTCGTGCTGGACCTCGGCGGCGCGGAGGCGGCCGGCCTGGTGCTCGCCGCCGGGGCGCTGGGCCGCCCCCGCCTGAACGAGTTCCTGGCGCTCGGCCGTCCCCAGTGGACGGCGGTCCGGCAGCGGATCACCGACCTGCTGACCGACCCGGCCCACCGGGCGGCGGTCGAGCCGCTGCTGGTCCCGCTGGCCGAGGTCGAGCTGCTGCTGCCGTTCGAGGTGGCGGACTACGTCGACTTCTACTCGTCCGAGCACCACGCCGCGAACGTGGGCCAGATCTTCCGGCCCGGCCAGCCGCCGCTGCTGCCGAACTGGAAGCACCTGCCGATCGGGTACCACGGCCGGGCCGGCACGGTCGTCGTCTCCGGCACGCCGGTGGTGCGGCCGCAGGGTCAGCGCGCCACCCCGCAGGGCCCCGTCACCGGTCCTTCGGTCCGCCTCGACATCGAGGCGGAGGTCGGCTTCGTGGTCGGCGTGCCGAGCCCGCTGGGCCGGCCGGTCGCCGCCCGCGACTTCGCCGACCACGTCTTCGGCGTGGTACTGGTCAACGACTGGTCCGCCCGGGACATCCAGGCCTGGGAGTACCAGCCGCTCGGCCCGTTCCTCGGCAAGTCCTTCGCCACCTCGGTCTCGGCCTGGGTGACCCCGCTGGAGGCGCTCGGCGCCGCGTTCGTCCCGGCACCGGACCAGGACCCGCCGGTGGCCGACTACCTGCGCGACGAGCCGCACCTGGGCCTGGACCTGAGCCTCACCGTCGAGTGGAACGGCGAGCGCGTCAGTGAGCCGCCGTTCGCCACGATGTACTGGACCCCGGCCCAGCAACTGGCCCACCTGACCGTCAACGGGGCGTCGCTGCGCACCGGCGACCTGTACGCCTCCGGCACGGTCTCCGGTCCCGAGCGGCACCAGGTCGGTTCGTTCCTGGAGCTGACGTGGGGCGGGACGGAGCCGGTGAAGGTGGGCGGCGGGGAGACCCGGACCTTCCTGGAGGACGGGGACACGGTCACCATCACCGCCACCGCGCCCGGCCCGGACGGTACGACCGTCGCGTTCGGCGAGGTGACCGGAACCATCCTCCCGGCGCACTGACCCGGCCACCCTCCCGGCGCGCCGGGCCGGCCCGTCCGCCCGGCCCGGCTCCGACACCCGGACACCGGGCGCAGCCGACCGTCGCCCGCCCGATCATCCTGACGTACGCCCCGTCCGTCGGGTCCCGCCGATGGGACGCGTCGTCGCACAGATCGTCCGATGGACACCCGCACCTCCCGCGTTTGATCGACCGGATTCCGTCGCTGTGCCGCGCCGGGCCGGGCCCGATCCTCCCCCGTCGGTCCCGGCCCGGCTGTCGGCTGGCGTCCGACGACAGGAGGGTGAGGATGAACGATCTCGCGGGCGCGGTCTGGCGTACCAGTAGCCGCTCGAACGACCAGGGCCTCTGCGTGGAGGTGGCCGACAACCTCGTCGACGCGCTCGGCGTGGTGGCCGTACGCGACTCGAAGGACAGGTCCGGCCCCACGCTGGCGGTGAGTCCCCCGGGGTGGACGGCGTTCGTGCGGGCGATCCAGGCGGGACAGTTCCACTCCTGACCGTCCACAGCCGCGCGCCGCGAGGGGCCTCCCGGGACGGAAATTCCACCCGAGGGGCCCCGTTCCGCGTTCACCCGGCGTACCGTCGACGCCGCGGGAGGTGGCATGTCGACTGTGTCGGTGACCCGGTCCATCGAGGCGCACGCCGTTGATGTCTGGCGCCTGCTCACCGACCTGACCGTCCGCACCCGGGCCACCCGAGGCGTCGAGGTGCTGACCGCGGGCGGGTTCGGCCCCGGCACCACCTGGCGGGAGATCCGGTCGCGACCCGACGGGTCCGCCCTGATCGAGGAGTTCGTGGTGATCGCCATGGAGCCGCCGCGACGGCTGGTGCTCAGCTCACCCGGTGCGGGGGTCGACTACCGGGTCACCTGGACGTTGCGCCCGGTCCGCCGGCGCGGTCGCGGGTGCACGCAGGTCACCGTCACGCAGGAGGCGGTCCCCACCGCGCCTTACGGGCGGGTCGTGGCACTTCTCCTCGGCGGGCTGGCCGCCCGGGCGGTCGAGGGCGCCCTGCGCCGGGACCTCGCCGACCTCGCCGCCGCCACCGGCGCCACGAGCGAGGCCGCCTGAGCCCCGAGCCGCGGGATCTCCCACGCGGGCCCGCGATCCCGGGCCGGCCCGTGCAACCTCACAGTTGCCGGGCGCGTCGCGCTGGGTAGGGTGCCGGGCGGAGGTGCGCATGGGGTTCCCGAAGGGCCGGCGACGGGTCGTCCTCGTGGCGGCGGTCCTGCTGGTCGCCGTCGCGGTCGCGGCCACCGTCTGGCGGGTGCTCGCCCCGGCCGAGGTCAGCACACCGGCGCGGGACGTGTACCCGGAGGCCCCGAACCCGGACCCGCGGGTGGTCGCCCGGCTGCCGGTGGCCCCGCTGGTCGTCGACGGCCGGCTCCGGGTGTACGCGGCACAGCGCCAGGTCTACGCTGACCGCCCGGTCGACCACCGCTACCGGACCACCCCGTACTGGTCGTACCGCCGCTGGCCCGCCGAACTGGCCGGGGTGGTGGCGAGCGGGAGCACGGTGGTGAGCCGCTGGTCGGACGGCCTGCTCGTGGCCCTGGACGCGCGGACCGGCCGGGTCGCCTGGCGGGCGGAGGGGCCGGCTCCGGCGCGGATGCCGGCGGTGCGGCGGACCGGGTCGGCGAGGGTGTGGAACCCGGAGGGCCTCTTCGTCGCCGCGGTCCCCGGTGGCGGGTCGGTGGTGGTGGCCGCCGGTGGTGACGCGTTGACCGCCGTCGACCTGACCGACGGGCGGCGCCGCTGGGACGCCGGGGTCGGTTCCGGCTGCCACGACGCGGTCGGCACCACGGCGGGGGGCCGGCTCGTGAGTGTCGACCGGTGCGAGGGACCGGCGACGGTCGAGTTCCGGGACGCGGGCACCGGCACGGTGGGCCGCCGGTGGCGCCCGGCGGGCGCGGGGGACGCGCTGGTCGCCACGCCGCTGGGCTGCCGTACGGGCCGGTCCGGCTGTGCCGGCCTGCGCACGGACGCCGGGTCGGGCGACGGCGCGGCCCGCGGGTGGCTGTTCGGCGACGGCGAGCCGACGGCCGCACCCGCCCTGGACCGGGCGGACAGTGTGCTCGCCGGTGACACCGCGATCGGGACGGTCGGCGGCAGCCTCGTCGGCCGCGATGCGCGGACGGGTGCCGAGCGGTGGCGGCGGGACGTCGGCGGGGCGCGGGTGCTCGCCGTCGAGCCGGACCGGGTGCACCTGGTGACCGACGCCAACGGCTTGCGGACGCTGGACGCGGCCACCGGGTCGCAGCGCTCGTGGTTCACGCTCACCGCCGGATCGGACGGAACGTCGTGGGCGCCGGGGGCCGCGTACGCGGTGGACGGCTTCGTGGCGGTGGAGCGGCTCCGCGAACCGGTCGACCCGGAGGCGGACGATCAGCGCTACTTCTTCACCTCCGAACCGGTGCTGCTCGCCGCGACGTGACTGTCGCCGCGCCCGGCTCGACAAAACGGACATAAGTTACCTATAGTCCCACTGTGCGTCTCCTGACTGCCCTGTCGGGCGCGATCCTGGTCCTCGGCGCCGCAGTGCCGGTGGCGGCCGCTTCCGCGCCCCGAACAGTCCGGTCCGCGCTCACCGTCGGCGTGGACATCACCGTCCCGGCCGCCGTCGATCTCGGTTCCGGCCTGGCCGGGGGGGCGCTCACCGGCTCGCTCGGCGTGGTGGAGGTGCGGGACGCGCGCGGGCCGGTCAACCCCAACACCTGGGTCGCCACCGTCTCCGCCACCGTCTTCGTCACCGGCGCCGGTGGCCCGCAGCGCACCATCACCCGCGACCGGATCTCCTACTGGTCCGGCCCGGCGACCCGCAGTACCGGCGGCGGCACCGTGGTGCCCGGCCAGCCCACCCAGGCGCAGGCGGTGACGCTGGACGTGACCCGGCAGGCGTTCCGCAAGACCTCCGGCAACGGCAACAACCAGGTGCGCTGGTCGCCGACGGTCCGGATCGCGATCCCCGCCGGGATCGTCGCCGGCACCTATCGCGGAACCATCACCCACTCTGTCGCCTGAAGAGTGATTTGTCCGAATCATGCCGTTATGAGAGTTTCGGGGACCTAGCGTAACGCTCATGAGGAAGCCACTTCTGACCCTGACCGCCGCCGCGGCCGCCGTGGTGGCCCTGGCGAGCCCCGCCGCGGCCGCGCCGTCCGGCGACACGATCGTCACCTTCACGGTCGCCACCGCCGACCTGAACATCACCGTCCCCGCCGCCGTGAACCTCGGCTCGGTCTTCGCCGGCAACAGCATCACCGGCGAACTCGGCAACGTCACGGTCACCGACGAGCGGGCGGCCCTGACCGCCACCTGGACCGCCACGGTCTCGGCCAGCTCCTTCACCACCGGTTCCGGCACTCCCGAGGAGACGATCGTGCCCGGCCTCGTGGAGTACTGGTCCGGCCCGGCACTCGCCACCAGCGGCACCGGCATCTTCGTCCCGGGCCAGCCCAGCCAGGCCGACGCGGTGACCCTCAGCGTCCCCCGGACCGCCTTCGCCAAGACCTCCGGCAGCGGCAACAACTCCGCCACCTGGGCTCCGGACATCCGGATCGCCGTCCCGAACACCGCGGTCGGCGGCACCTACTCGGGGGTGATCACCCATTCGGTGGCATGACCCGGCCCGCGCCCTCGCCCTGGCGGTGACCGTCCTGGTCACGGCCGGGGCGCCGGCTTTGGTCACACCAACCGCTGCGGCAGCCTCGCTGATCCGGGCCGGGGCCGAGCCCGCGCCGCGGGAGGCCGACGTGCCGGCGACCGCCGGTCGCTCCGGGGCGCCACAGCCCACCGGCACGCCGAGCCCCAGCGGCCCGTCGGCGTCGGTCGGGATCCGGCTCCTCGATGCACCCGTCAACCGGCGCGACGACACCCGGGCGCACAGGTACATCGTCGACCACGTGAAGCCGGGCACCACGATCAATCGCCGCGTCGCCGTGAAGAACTCGTCGGACATCGACCGGCCGATCGCCCTCTACGCCGCCGCCGCGGAGGTCACGGCGACGGGCTTCGTCTTCGCCCCGGACCGCACCGAGAACGAGTTGAGCAGCTGGATCCGGGTCGAGCCCGACCAGAAGACGCTCGCGCCCGACCAGGAGATCGAGGCGCTGGTCACCATCACCGTGCCGCGCAACGCCGAGGCCGGCGAGCGGTACGCGGTGGTCTGGGCGGAGGTCTCCGGTGCGGGCGACCGCAATGTGCGGCAGATCGGCCGGGCCGGCATCCGCGTCTACCTGTCCGTCGGCCCCGGCGGGGAGCCGCCCTCCGGCTTCGAGGTGGGTCCGCTCACCGGCAGTCGGGAGGCGGACGGCACCCCGGTGGTCACCGCCGAGGTGCGCAACACCGGCAGACGGGCGCTCGACCTGGCCGGCGACCTGTGGCTCACGGACGGGCCGGGCGGGCTGTCGGCCGGCCCGGTGAAGGCCGAGGCGAAGACCCTGCCCCTGGGCGGCAGCGCCACGGTCCGCGTGGTCCTGGACCGGCGCCTCCCCGACGGGCCGTGGTCGGCGAAGCTCGACCTCGCCAGCGGCTGGACCCGCCGCTCCGTCACCGGAACGGTCACCTTCGGGGCGGCTCCGGCGACGGTCAGCGTCGCCGCCGACCGGTCCGACGAGGTCCTGACCGGCGGCCTGGTCACGTCCGGCCTGCTGCTCGCGCTGTTCGCGGTGTACGCGTACCGGCGGCGGACCCGGTTCCGGCCCACCGTGCCGGCCGCCTGAGAAGACGTCCGGGCCGGTCCGCAGGGGGATGGCGGACCGGCCCGGTACCTGTACCTCGGGGCGTCAGCCGAGCGCCGACTCCGCCGCAGCCAGGAAGGCGTCGTTCTCGGCCGGCGTGCCGATGGTGACCCGCACCCCGTCGCCGGGGAACGGCCGGACGATCACGCCGCGCGACTCGCACGCCTTGCCGAACTCCACGGCCCGGTCGCCGAGCGGCAGCCAGACGAAGTTGGCCTGGCTGTCCGGCACGTCCGGGACGAGCTTGCGCAGCGCTTCGGTGACCCTGCCCCGCTCGGCCACCACCAGGGCGCAGCGGCGCTCCACCTCGTCGGCCTGGGCCAGCGCCGCGAGCGCGCCCGCCTGGGCGGCCATGCTGGTCGAGAAGGGCGTGACGACCTTGCGGACCGCCGCCGCCACGTCGGGCTGGGCGACCAGGAACCCGATCCGCAGACCGGCCAGCCCCCACGCCTTGGAGAGCGTCCGCAGCACCGCCACGTTCGGCCGGTCGGCGTAGCTGAGGCCGTCCGGCACCTCCGGGTCGGTGACGAACTCCCGGTACGCCTCGTCGATGACCACCAGCACGTCGTCCGGCACCGCGTCGAGGAACCGGTCCAGCTCGGCCCTGCGCACCGCCGTACCGGTGGGGTTGTTCGGGTTGCAGACGAGGATCATCCGGGTCCGGTCGGTCACCGCCGCGGCCATCGCCGGCAGGTCGTGCCCGTGCCCGGCGTCGTTGAGGACGCGTACGCTGGTCGCGCCGCTGGTCGCCGCGATGATCGGGTACGCCTCGAACGAGCGCCACGCGTAGAGCAGTTCGTCACCGGGCAGGCAGGTGGCCCGCACCAGGTGCTCGGCGAGCGCCACCGACCCGCAGCCCGTGGCGATCCGGTCCGGGTCCACCCCGTACCGCTCGGCCAGGGCCTGGCGCAGCGCCACCACGCCCATGTCCGGGTAGCGGTGCACCCCGGCGGCGGCCTCCGCGACCGCCTGCACGACACCGGGCAGCGGGCCGTACGGCACCTCGTTGCTGGCCAGCTTGATCGCCTCCGGCAGGCCCAGCTCCCGGGCCAGGTCGGCCGGGCTGCGGCCCGGTACGTAGTTGGGCAGCGCGTCCAGGTCGGCGCGGGTCAGCCGCGGCGCCGGCTGGGGACGTCCAGTGTCGGTCATGGGGTGTCTCCCGGGGGTGTGGTGCGGTCGTTCTTCGGGGCGGAGGTACGGGGAAGCTGGACCACCACGGTCTGCGCCCGCTTGTCGTGCAGGGCCTGCCGCATCGGGTGGTCGAAGAGCGGAGAGACCGCGTCGAGGAGCTGGAGCAGCAGGCCCAGGCCGCAGCAGTACCACAGCAGCGTGGGCAGCCCCAGCGTGTTCCACCGACGTAGCGCCCGGCCCACCCCGAGCGGCTGGTCGGCGGCGAGCGGCACGGCCTTGATGCCCACCAGCCGCTTGCCCGGCGTCTGCCCGCCGGCGGCCATCGGCGGCACCTCGTACGCGAGCCACAGCGCCGTGGCGATCAGCAGGATGACCACCAGCAGCGACTCCGCCTGCGCGCCGGGCTGGGGCAGCGGCTCGGACGTCATCTCCCCGCGCTCCACGCGCCGCCACCACTCGGCGAAGGTGGGCCGGAACTCCTGCGCCAGGCGCCAGACGAACCAGCCGTTGACGGCGGCGTTGAGCGCGAACACGACGGCGAAGTCGATCAGCCGGGCGACCAGTCGCGCCCCGTACCCGGCCAGCGGAAGTCCGTGCGGGCGGGGCTCCGGCGGCCGCCCCGGCCAGGCACCGGGCGGCCAGCCGGGCGGCACGGCGTACCCCGGTGGGGCGGCGTGCGGCGGCCAGCCGCCGGGGTGCGGCGGCGGACCGGCCACGGGCCCGGCCGGGCCGACGTGCCCGGCGGGCGGGTGGCCGGGGGCCGGGGAGACCGGTCCGGGGGCGGGCGCCGGCGGCGTGCCGGCGGGTTCGGCCGGCGGGGGACCCTCCGGCGGGGTGGCGTCGACCGGGATGGGCGCGCCGACCCAGCCCTCGCCGTCCCAGTACCGCCGGGTGTCCGGGTCGGCGGGGTCCACGTACCAGCCGGGTGCGACGCTCACCGGGCCGCCTCGTTGCGCTCACTCACTCGGCAACCTTAACGACGACGGTTTCCGCGAACTTGTCGTGGAGGCATTGCTGCCAGGGCTTGTCCCACAGCTGCCAGAACCCGTCGACGTAGCTGAGACCGGGGACCAGGGTGCCGGCGAGGTACTGCACCAGCCAGCGCCGGCCGACCGTGCGCCGGGTCAGCGGCCGGGCCGGATCCAGCGGGACGACTCGTAGCTTCATGATCTTCTTGCCGAACGTCTGGCCGTCACGCCGCAGCAGGTACTCCACGTGGTACAGCCAGTACAGGGCGATCACCAGGACGAACAGCCCGACGTAGGCCAGCAGCAGCGGCAGCAGGAAATCCTGGAAGAGCACGCGCGGGTCCGGCTCGACCGGTGTCCCGTCCGGGTTGGTCCGCGTCATCTCCCGGAACATCCGCAACCAGAGGACCAGGTAGACCGGGAGGAAGAACACCAGCGCGACGACCGTCGCCAGCGCTGCGTCGACCAGCCACGCCACCAGTCGATCGGGGAAGCTCGCGAGCGGGAGCCCGTTCGGGGCGAGCGCCGGAGGCGGCGGCACCGGCCCGGGCGGTCCGGCGTACCCCGGGGGCGCGGGCCAGCCGGGTGGCGCGACGGGCGCCCACTGGGGTGGCACCGCGTACCCCGGGGGACCGGCGGGCGGCAGCGAGCCGCCGGCGGCGGGCGGGGGCCCACCGGCCGGCGGCATCGGGTACGACGGAGGCTGCGTCACGCGGACAGTGTTACAGGTTGCCGCGCTTCTCCTGCTCCCGCTCGATGGCCTCGAAGAGCGCCTTGAAGTTGCCCTTGCCGAAGCCCAGGGAGCCGTGCCGCTCGATCAGCTCGAAGAACACCGTCGGGCGGTCCTGCACCGGCTTGGTGAAGATCTGGAGCAGGTAGCCGTCCTCGTCGCGGTCGACCAGGATCTTGCGGGCCTTCAGCTCCTCGATCGGCACCCGCACCTCACCGATGCGGGCGCGCAGCTCCGGGTCGTCGTAGTACGAGTCCGGCGTCTCCAGGAACTCGACGCCCGCCGCGCGCATCGCGTCGACGCTGGCCAGGATGTCGTTGGTGGCCACGGCGATGTGCTGGGCACCGGGGCCCTGGTAGAACTCCAGGTACTCGTCGATCTGCGACTTCTTACGGGCGACCGCCGGCTCGTTCAGCGGGAACTTCACCTTGCGGGTGCCGTTGGCGACGACCTTGCTCATCAGCGCCGAGTAGTCGGTGGCGATGTCGTCACCGACGAACTCCGCCATGTTGGTGAAGCCCATGACGCGCTTGTAGAACTCGACCCACTCGTCCATCCGGCCCAGCTCGACGTTGCCGACGACGTGGTCGACCGCCTGGAAGAACCGCTTCGGCTGGATGCCGGCGTCGATCATCGGCTGCCGGTCCACGATCGGGCCGCGCGCCACGAAGCCGGGCAGGAACGGGCCGCTGTAGCGGGACCGGTCGACCAGGGTGTGCCGGGTGTCGCCGTACGCGGCGATCGCCGCCATCCGGACGGTGCCGTGCTCGTCGCTGACGTCGTGCGGCTCGACCAGGCCGGTCGCGCCCTGCGCGGTGGCGTGCGCGTACGCGGCGTCGACGTCCGGCACCTCCAGGGCGATGTCGGAGACGCCGTCGCTGTGCTTCGCCACGTGGTCGGCGCCCTCGGCGTCCGGGTGGACCGCGCCGGTCAGCACGAACCGGGCCGAGCCGCTGGTCAGCACGTACTGGGCGCGGTCGCGGTAGCCCTGCTCCGGCCCCCGGTACGCCACGCAGGTCATGCCGAACGCGGTGGAGTAGTAGTGGGCGGCCTGCTTGGCGTTGCCCACCAGGAAGTGGACGTGGTCGAGCCCCTTGACCGGGAACGGGTCGTGGCTGATGTCGTGGTCGACGGCGCCGACCAAACGGTCGACGTCGACCTCCTCGGTCGACTGGGGTCGGTCGATCGCCTGGGTCATGGTTGCCTCCCTCGCGTACCGGCCGGCCGCGCGGGCCGACGCTGTGCTCTTCCCGCGAATATCGCCGTGCGCGGGCTCACTGGGCAACTGTCCCGGTTCTGGCTGGTCAGGTTGCACAAGGAGTAGAGTCCTGACCCGTGAACACTGGTCAGGATGTCCAGCTCGACGGGCTCGACTCGCGGTTGATCGAACTGCTCGCCGAGGAACCCCGGATCGGCGTGCTGGAGTGTTCCCGCCGCCTCGGCGTGGCCCGGGGCACCGTGCAGGCCCGCCTCGACAAGCTGGTCGAGCGGGGGGTGATCGGCGGTTTCGGGCCGGACGTGTCGCCGGCCGCCATCGGGTTCGGGGTGACCAGCTTCGTCACTCTGGAGATCAGCCAGCGGCACGGCCACGACCCGGTCACCGCCCACCTGGCGGCGATCCCGGAGGTGCTGGAGGCGCACACCATCACCGGCACCGGTGACCTGCTCTGCCGCATCGTGGCCCGGTCCAACGCCGACCTCCAGCGGGTGATCGACCAGATCGTCTCGTACGAGGGCATAAGGCGGGCATCAACGATCATCGCCCTGGCCGAACAGATCCCGTACCGCGTCCTCCCCCTGGTCCGCTCCGCGGTGCAAGGAAGGGCCCCCTGTTAACGCCTCCGGTAGTAGAAGGGTCCCTTGTTAACGCCTCAGGGCGTAGCGGCCAGGGCGTCGCCCAGCGGGGTGCGTCGGTAGAGGACGGCGCGGCCGGTTCGGGTACGCGTCACCAGGCCGGACTCGCGGAGCACCGACAGGTGGTCGCCCGCCCCGCCGAGGCTCAGGTTGAGCTGAGCGACGAGCTGGCTCGTGGTCGCGGGTACAGCCAACGCCCGCAGGATCGTCGCCCGGGCCCGGCCGACCAACCGGTCCAGCGCCTCGTCGGGGCGGGTCGGGTCGGGTGGCCCGAGGAGCTCGGCGACCCCGGAGGCCCGGTAGACGATGGCGAACGGCCAGGGCTGCTGGACGTAGTTGATCATCATGCCGAACACGGTGGGGACGAGGAGCAGCCCCTGCCCGGCCAGCGTGTACGTCTCCGGATCGCGGTCGGCCACCTCGATGTACCCGACCGCCCCGCCGGGCACCCACCGCAGCCGGGGGTCCAGGCCCGCGACCGCCGACCCCCAGCCGTACGCCAGGAGGCGCCCGGCCCGGTGCAGCAGGTCCCGTTCCAGGACGGCCCGCAGGCGCGGCCAGTCCGGCTCCACCAGGGTCGTCCAGGCCGCCTCGATGCCGACCGCGAGGCGGTCCACCACGTCCGGAGAGTCGTAGATCCGGCGGGCGTACGCCGGTGGGGTGCGGTGCCCGGCGAGATTGCAGGCCAGTTCCTCGCGGGCCTGCGCCAGTGGCGTCGCGCGGACCACCGCCAGTTCGTCGGCGAAGTCCCGGCCGGTGCCGTCCGGCGGCGGGTGGATGAAGTCCGCGTTGTACCCGCCCCGGCGCAGCAGCGCCAGCAGCGCCCCCACCGCCGGCTGTTGCCGCCGCAGTCGCTCGTACGCCGGCCGCACCCGGGCCACCCAGGGAGCCAGGCCGGGGGCGGTGTTCTGCCCGGCGCAGAGCCGGAGCGCGAACATCGCCTCACCGAGGGGCGAGATCGCGAACCGACTGGCCGCGACGTCGGCGGGAGTGACCTCGATCCGCACCGTCACCTCCTTGTTTCGCCCAGCAGCGAAAGGATAGAGGGGGTTTCGGCGAGCCGGCACGCTGACCGGGTGACCCTGACCGAAACCCGTCCCGCCACCTACCGGGACGTTTTCGCCGTCGCCGAGTTCCGGGTGCTCTTCGGCAGCTTCGGCGTGTTCCTGATCGGCGAGACGGTGAAGATGCTCGCCCTGTCCGTGCTGGTCTACGAGCGCACCGGCTCGGGGCTGCTCGCCGCGCTGGCGTACGTGACCGGGTTCCTGCCGCACGCGTTCGGCGGGGTGTTCCTGCTCGCGCTGGCCGACCGCTGGCCGCCGCGCGCGCTGATCGTCGGGTACGACCTGCTCCGGCTCGCCGTGGTGGTGGTGCTCGCCCTCGGCGTGCTCTCCCCGGGGGCCATGCTCGGGCTGGTCGCGGTCGTCGGCCTGTTCGGCCCGGTCAGCAGCGCCGCGCGGACCGCGCTGCTGCCGGAGGTGCTGCACGGCGACGCGTACGTCCTCGGGCGGTCCCTGCTCACCGTGGCGGCCGGCGGCACGCAGGTGGCCGGGTTCGCCCTCGGCGGGCTGCTGCTCGGCCTGGTCGGCCCGTACGGCGCGCTCTGGCTGACCGCCGCCACCTGCGGGCTGTCCGCCCTGCTCGTCCGCGTCGGGCTGGCACGACGCCCACCTCGGGCGCGACCGGACGGCGGAAACGCGGTGCGGGAGACCTGGCGGGTCAACCGGGCGTTGCTCGCCGACCGGCGCGTCCGGGGCCTGCTGCTGGCGCAGTGGCTGCCCGGCTCGGTGCTGGTCGGGGCGGAGGGCGTCGCCGTGCCGTACGCCGCCGGCCTCGGCGTCGACGCCAGTGCGGGCCTGCTGCTGATGGCAGCCGCGTTCGGGATGCTCGTCGGGGACCTGCTGGTGGGGCGGTTCGTCGCGCCGGCCCGCCGGGAGGCGTGGACGCCGTGGCTCGCGCTCCTGCTCGGCGTACCCATGCTGGCGTTCGTGGCCCGACCGGCGATGTGGCCGGCGGCGGCGCTCTTCGCGGTGGCCACCGCGGGCTTCGCGTACCAGCTCGGCCTGGCCCGCCGGTTCCTGCACGCGGTGCCACAGGAGCGGCGCGGGCAGGCGTTCGGACTGGTCAGCACCGGTTTGATGGCGGTGCAGGGGCTCGCGGCGGCGGCTGGCGGTGCGCTCAGCGAGGTGCTGGCGCCGGGCACGGTGATGGCGCTGGCCGGGGTGGCGTCGCTGGTGGCGACGCTGGCGCTGTGGCGGGTGCTGACGCCGCCGCGGCCGTGAGCCTGAGGTGTTAAAAAGGGGCCCTTCCTCTGCATCAGGCGTTAATAAGGGGCCCTTCCTTCCATCCAACGGCGTGCCGGGGGGCGTTTGTGGGGGGTGGTGGCTAGGTTGGGGCGGTGGCGAAGGGGAGCGGCCTCGGCGTACGTGGCTGGCTGCTGCTCGGGCTGATCACCGTCGTCGTCCTCGCGTCGACCGGGGTGTGGAACCCGTTCCCCGGCATCTGGGACTGGGTCGACCGCAGCGAGCCGATCTCCGAGCCCGACGTGGTCTGGCAGCACCGGATCGGCGGCACGCCGCGCAGCGTCACCTTCGCCGGGGACACCGTCGTGGTCGAGCAGCGCACCCGGGTAGAGGCACGCCGGCTCAGCGACGGCACCCAGCTCTGGGAGCGCAAGGCCGACTGGGCGGCGGTGGCCGGCGGCGACCGGGACGCCGTCGTCGTCGTGGGCAAGCTCCTGGTCAAGGGGTACGAGGTACTCGACCCCACCACCGGCGTCACCCGGCGGCGGGACGACGACGCCGTGGCCGTCTGGACGTGGCGCAACCTGCTGCTCGACGCCCGCTGCGTCGAACCGACCGACTGCACACTCAGCGCCTGGGACCCGCGCGGCACGGCTCCGCTGTGGACGGCGTTCGTGCCCGGCGTCCGCAGCGGCCTGCTCGGTGACAACCCGGCGCTGCTCGACACCCGCCGGCTCGACGCCGTCCGGATCGACGAGGAGGCGGCCGGGCCGGAACCGGTGCCCCCGCTGCTCGGTCTCCCGGTCGACAACCGGGTGCACGTGCTGGACACCGCCACCGGGCGGGTCCTCACCGACGTCGAGCCGGGCCGCGAGGAACGGCTGTCGGTGGTCGGCGGCCGGCTGCTGCGGATCACCGCCCGGTCCCAGGACGGCACCTGCTTCTTCACCATCTCCGGCCGGGACCCGACCACCGGCCAGGAGGCGTGGCAGCGTGCCGGCGTCAACCTGCGGACCGCCGACGCCGCCGGGTGCGCCCAGCGGGAGGACCCGCAGGGCGCGCGCAACGTCCTCCTCGGGGTGGCGCCGGACGGCCGGGAGGCGGTCCTCGACGGGTACGACGGCCGGCTGCTGCTCGTCACCGCCCCCGGTGAGAAGATCGTCGCCGTCGACGACCGGTACGCCCTGGTCCGCGCCGCCGACAAGCGCTCCGTCTCCGCCCGGGAACTCGGCACCGGCCGGATCCGGTGGAGCCGTCCCACCGGCGCGAAGGCGGGGGCCGCGCTCACCCCGTACGCGGCGGTGCTCGCCGAGGACAAGCCGTCCCGGCTGGTGGCGCTCGACCCGCGTACCGGTGCGGAGCTGGCGACCCTGCGGACGGCCGCGAACGCGCTCGCCGTCGGCCCCACCGGCATGATCATCGGTGAGGGCCGGGAGATCGGGTACGTCCGCTTCGGCGGTGCCGCGGTCGCCCCGCCGCCGGCCGGCGGTGACGGGCCGCGGCCGGGCCCCGCCGGGACCGGTGACGTGCCGGCGCCCGAGGACAGCTGCGGGCCGAAGCGGGAGCTGTGCCCCGACCCGGGCAGCTGACCGTGGTCCCACGGCGGCGGCCGCTCCGGCGCCTCCGCCCGGTCCGACCGGCGCCGATGAGAGCGGCGTCCCAGGACCCACCCGGCGGGTGGGACTGATCGACCCTCCTGCCCTAGGCTTTCCGCTCATGAGCAGTGCCGCCGCCTTCTCGTACGCCCCCCTGCTGCCGACCGGTCCCGACCAGACGGAGTACCGCCTGGTCACCGACGAGGGCGTCGACGTCGTCGACGGGCCCGGAGGCCGCCGGTTCCTCACCGTGGAGCCGGCCGCGCTGACCGCGCTGACCGCCGAGGCGATGCACGACATCGCGCACTTCCTGCGCCCCGCGCACCTGGCGCAGCTCCGGTCGATCATCGACGACCCGATGGCCTCCCCGAACGACCGGTTCGTCGCGTTGGACCTGCTGCGCAACGCCAACATCGCGGCCGGCGGCGTGCTCCCGATGTGCCAGGACACCGGCACCGCGATCGTCATGGGCAAGCGCGGCCGGCACGTCCTCACCGACGGCGCCGACGCCGAGGCCATCTCCCGCGGCGTGTGGCAGGCGTACACCCGACTGAACCTGCGGTACTCGCAGCTCGCCCCGCTGACCATGTGGGAGGAGCGCAACACCGGCAGCAACCTGCCGGCCCAGGTGGAGATCTACGCCGAGGACCCGGACGGGCACCCGGACGCGTACAAGTTCCTCTTCATGGCCAAGGGCGGCGGCTCGGCCAACAAGTCGTACCTCTACCAGGAGACCAAGGCCCTGCTGAACCCGACGCGGATGATGCAGTTCCTGGAGGAGAAGCTGCGGCTGATCGGCACGGCGGCGTGCCCGCCGTACCACCTGGCCATCGTCATCGGCGGCACCAGCGCCGAGTACGCGTTGAAGACCGCCAAGTACGCCTCCGCGAAGTACCTGGACGCGCTGCCCACCTCCGGCTCGCTCACCGGGCACGGCTTCCGTGACCTGGAACTGGAGGCGGAGGTGCTGGAGCTGACCCGCAACTTCGGCATCGGCGCGCAGTTCGGCGGGCGGTACTTCTGCCACGACGTACGGGTGGTCCGGCTGCCCCGCCACGGGGCGTCCTGCCCGGTGGCGATCGCCGTCTCCTGCTCGGCGGACCGGCAGGCGGTCGCGAAGATCACCCCGTCGGGCGTGTGGCTGGAACGACTCGAAACCGACCCGGCCCGCTACCTGCCCGACGTCACCGACGCGCAGCTGGACACCTCCGAGGTCGTCCGGGTCGACCTCAACCGGCCGATGGACGAGATCCGCGCCGAGCTCTCCAAGTACCCGGTGAAGACCCGCCTGTCGCTGAGCGGCCCCCTGGTCGTCGCCCGGGACATCGCCCACGCGAAGATCGCCGAGCGGCTGGACGCCGGTGAGCAGATGCCGTCGTACCTGCGCGACCACGCCGTCTACTACGCCGGCCCGGCCAAGACCCCCGAGGGGTACGCCTCCGGCTCGTTCGGCCCGACGACCGCCGGCCGGATGGACGCGTACGTGGAGAAGTTCCAGGCGGCCGGCGGCTCGATGGTGATGCTGGCCAAGGGCAACCGCTCCGCCCAGGTCACCCGCTCCTGTCACCAGCACGGCGGCTTCTACCTCGGCTCGATCGGCGGCCCGGCTGCCCGGCTCGCGCAGGACTGCATCAAGCACGTCGAGGTCCTGGAGTACCCCGAGCTGGGCATGGAGGCGGTCTGGAAGATCGAGGTGGAGGACTTCCCGGCGTTCATCGTCGTGGACGACAAGGGCAACGACTTCTTCGCCGAGGTCACCAAGCCGGTCCTCACCGTCGGCCGCCGCTGAGGTTCCGCGTACGCGTCGGCCGTTCCCCCTCGCGGAGTACGGCCGTCGGCGTCTCCGACGCCGGTGCGCCCGTCCGTCTGGGGACCGGGCGGGCGCACCGCCCCCGTCGGATGCCGCATCCGGCAACCCGGATCGAGTCTCGACCTCCGCCCTGTCGATCCGCTCTCACATCGCTATCACCGGCGTGTGGCGAGCTGTCACCACCGGGCTACGCTGCTGGAAGTTGCCTGGATTCGACGGCGGGGGCGGTAGATGCGGTTCGGGATCCTGGGACCCTTGCGGGTCGGTGGTGGCGATGCCACCGTCACCGCGGGTCGGGACCGGACCGTCCTCGCCATGCTGCTGCTGCGGGCCGGCCGGATCGTGCCGGTGGACGACCTGGTCGACGCGGTCTGGGAGGACCGGCCACCGGCCACCGCGCGAGCCCAGTTGCAGACCTGCGTGTCCCGCCTGCGGCAGCGCCTCGTCGCGCTCGGGCTGCCACCGGAGGCCATCGTCACCGACCCGGTGGGCTACGGCGTACGCACGGCGGACGGTGACCTCGACGCGGAGGTGTTCGCCCGGGAGGTCGACGCCGCCCGGTCGGCCGTCGCCGCCGGCCAGCTCGCGGACGCCCGCCGCCGCTTCCGCGCCGGGCTCGCCCTCTGGCGTGGCCCGGCGCTGAACGGAATCACCAGCCGGAGCGTGCGCCGCCGGGCCCAGGCCCTGGACGAGCAGCGGCTGACCGCGCTGGAGGAGTGCGTGGATGTCGAGCTGCGGCTCGGCCACGCGGCCGACCTGCTCGACGAACTCGCGGAGACAGTGGAACGGCACCCCCTGCGGGAGCGGTTGCGCGGTCACCTGATGCTCGCTCTCTCCGCGGTCGGACGGCAGGCCGACGCGCTCGCCGTCTACCGGGAGGGCCGCCGGTTGTACGCCGAGGAGCTGGGCATCGATCCCGGCGCGGCGTTGCAGGAGCTGCACCAGCGGGTGCTCGCGGGCGACCTCGCCATGACCACCACCCAGCGGACGACGGTCACCTCGGTTCGGGCCCTGCCCCGGGCGATCGACGACTTCACCGGCCGCCAGGACACCATCGCCCGCCTGCTGAAGGAGATCGAGCAGGACGGCACCCGGATCCCGGTGATCGACGGGATGGCGGGCAGCGGCAAGACCACCCTCGCTGTGCACCTGGCGAACCGGATCGCCGGCCGCTACCCCGACGCGCAGCTCTTCATCGACCTGCACGGCCACAGCGAGCGCACGCCACTGTCGCCCACCGCTGCGCTGGCCACCCTGCTGCGGCAGCTGGGCGTGCCGCCCGAGCGCATCCCGGTGCACCTGGACGACCGGCTCACGCTGTGGCGCACCGAGCTGTCCGGGCGCCGGGCGCTGGTGCTGCTGGACAACGCCGCGAGCGCCGACCAGGTCGCGCCCCTGCTTCCCACCGGACCCGGCTGCCTGACGCTGGTCACCAGCCGGCGCCGACTGGTGGGGCTGGACGAGGGGCGTCCCTCCTCGCTGCCGGTGCTCGACCTGGACGAGGCCGTCGAGCTGCTGGGCCGGGTGGCGGGTGCGGACCGGGTCGCGGCCGAACCGGAGGCCGCCGCCGAGGTGGCACGTCGCTGCGGGTACCTGCCCCTGGCCATCCGGCTCGCCGGCGCCCGGCTGGCCCACCGACCGGGGTGGCGGATCGCCGACCTCGTCGACCGGCTGGCCGGCGCCCGCGATCCGCTCGCCGAGCTCGTCGCCGGGCAGCGCTCGGTCGGGGACGCGTTCGCCCTGTCGTACGCCCAGGTGCCCCCGGCAGCGCAGCGCCTTTTCCGGTTGCTCGGCCTGCACCCGGGGATCCGGTTCGACAATTCGGTCGCCGCCGCCCTGACCGACCTGCCGCTGCCCGACGCGCAGGCCCTGCTCGACGAACTCGTCGACGCGCACCTGGTCGACGAACCCGAGCCCGGCCGGTTCCGCCTGCACGACCTGGTCCGCGAGTACGCCCGGCGGCTCCTCGCCGAACCGGAACGGCGGGCCGCCCTGGAACGTCTGCTCGACCATCACCTGTACGTCGCCGACACCGTCAGCGCGCAGATCGAGACGAGCAGCGGCCGAGGGTTGTTCGCCCTGCCGCCACCGCCGCGACCGGACCTGGTGGCTGCCGCGGCGCAGTGGGCGGGTTGGTACGACGAGAACCGGGCGGTGCTGACCGCCCTGGTCCGGCTGGCCGAGGAGGACGGGTTCCGCCGGCACTGCTGGCAACTGGCCCGCGCGACGTGGGGCGCGAACTTCGAGCGGGGCCACCTGGACGACCTGGTCGAGACGCACAGCGCCGGCCTGCGCGCCGCTCAGCGGCTGGGCGACGACGACGCCGTGTCCGTCATGCTCAACTACCTGTCGTCGGCCTACTACCGGCTAGCGCGCATTCCGGAGGCCATTCGGCTCATCGAGATGGCGCTTGACCTGCGGCGCCGACTCGGTTTGGTGCATCAGGTGCGAGTCAGCCTGTGGAACCTGGGCAGTCTGCACGCCGCGAACGGTGACTACCGGCAGAGCAAGGAGTGCTTCGACGAGGCGCTCGGCCTGACCCGGCAGTTCGGTGCGTCCGCCGAATCCGCCAACCTGCTCAACAACCTGGCTGACGCCCTGCTCAACTGGGGACGCTACGACGAGGCGTTGCGGGCCAGCCGGCAGCACCTGCTGAACTCGCGTCAGATACACGACCTGAGGCACGTGTCGCGGGCGATCGGGCACATCGGGGTGATCCGCCACCGGATGGGGGACGTCGAGCCGGCCCGACGGTTGCTGCGGACGGCGCTGGTCCTGAAGCGCCGGTTCGGCAACCGGTACGGGGAGGGCGAGGCGCTCAACGAACTGGGTGCGATGGAGCGCGGGGCGGGCCGGCCGGAGGCGGCAGCGGCACTGCACCGGGAGGCGCTGACCGCGATGATCGACTCAGGCGACCGGATCGCGCAGTGCGCGTCGCGCAACCTGCTCGCGCGGGCGATCCTGGAGCAGGGGGACGTCACCAGCGCGCTGGATCTGTTCCGCCGGGTGCTGAGTGACGCGGCCAGGATCGGCAATCGCTACGAGCAGGCGCGGGCGCTGGACGGGATCGCCCGCTGCCTCCGGACGGACGACCCGGTCGCCGCCCGCGTGCACTGGACGCGGGCGCTCGCCCTGTTCCAGCAGATCGACGTGCCGGAGCGGCACGAGGTGGAGCGGCTGCTCGGCGAGCTGGGCTGAGTCGCTCGGCGCGAACATCTGCACGCCGTGGCGGTGCGCGGCAGGATGGTACGCGTGACGACTCCAGAGGCGACGGGTTACCGGATCGAACGCGACTCGATGGGCGAGGTGGAGGTGCCCGCCGAGGCGCTGTGGCGGGCGCAGACCCAGCGTGCGGTGCAGAATTTCCCGATCTCCGGCCGGGGGATCGAGCCGGCTCAGATCAAGGCCCTGGCGCAGGTGAAGGGGGCCGCGGCTGAGGTCAACGGCGAGCTGGGGGTGATCGACGCGAACGTGGCCGCCGCGATCGTGGCCGCCGCCGCGCACGTGGCCGCCGGTGGGTACGACGACCAGTTTCCGGTGGACGTCTTCCAGACCGGCTCCGGCACGTCCTCCAACATGAACGCCAACGAGGTGATCGCCACCCTGGCCAGCCGGGAGCTGGGCCGGGACGTGCACCCCAACGACGACGTCAACGCCTCGCAGTCCAGCAACGACGTCTTCCCGACGTCGATCCACCTGGCCGCCACCCAGTTCGTGGTGGAGGATCTGCTCCCCTCGCTCCGGCATCTGGCCGAGGCGCTGGAGGGCAAGGCGGTCGAGTTCGAGACCGTGGTGAAGGCGGGCCGTACCCACCTGATGGACGCCACGCCGGTCACTCTCGGCCAGGAGTTCGGCGGGTACGCCGCGCAGGTCCGCTACGGCATCGAGCGGCTGGAGTCGGCGTTGCCCCGCCTCGCCGAGCTGCCGCTGGGCGGCACCGCCGTGGGCACCGGCATCAACACCCCGCTCGGCTTCGCCGCCCGGGTGATCGAGAAGCTGCGCGCCTCGACCGGCCTGCCGCTGTCGGAGGCGCGCAACCACTTCGAGGCGCAGGGCGCGCGGGACGCCCTCGTGGAGACCTCGGGGCAGCTCCGCACGGTCGCGGTCGGCCTGTACAAGATGGCCAACGACATCCGCTGGATGGGCTCCGGTCCCCGCGCCGGCCTGCGCGAGCTGCGCATCCCGGACCTCCAGCCCGGGTCGTCGATCATGCCCGGCAAGGTCAACCCGGTTGTCTGCGAGGCCGTCCGCCAGGTCTGCGCCCAGGTGATCGGCAACGACGCCACCGTCGCCTTCGCCGGCTCCCAGGGCGACTTCGAGCTGAACGTCATGCTCCCGGTCATGGCCCGCAACATCCTGGAGTCGATCAAGCTGTTGGCCGCGTCGAGCCGCCTGTTCGCCGACCGCTGCGTGGTCGGCCTGGTCGCGGACGCCGAGGTCTGCCTGGCGTACGCGGAAGGCTCGCCGTCGATCGTGACCCCGCTCAACCGCCACCTCGGGTACGACGAGGCCGCCTCGATCGCCAAGGAGGCGCTGGCCAAGCAGATCTCCATCAAGGAGGTGGTGATCGCCCGGGGGCACGTCGACTCCGGCAAGCTCACCGAGACGCAGTTGGAGGAGGCGCTCGACCTGCTCCGGATGACCCATCCCTAGCCGTCCTCCGGCCAGCGTGAGCCGGGCCGTCGCGCACGGCCACGGCGCCGCGCCGGCCCGGCACAGCCAGATCGGTGGCAGCGGCGGGTGCGGACGCCCGGCCGGCGGTTGTCGGGGCGGCACCTGGCGGGCTGGCGTGGGCGGCCGGGTCGGGGGGTCCTCGCGGGTGGGGCCGGGCATGGTGGTGCCCTCCTTTGGAGCTGACTCGTTCACGACATCACCCCGGCGCGGCGGGACCGCCCGGCCGGGGGAACGGGCGGTCCCGCGCGGCGCGGCCGTCTCGGGGACTGGGCCGGCCGCGCCGCTCTTCACACTCTGCTGTGGACACCACTACGGTCGGAAGTGTTTCACTACTCGGCGTCGATGGTCAGCGCCGTCGAGTTGGGCCAACAGCCGCCCACCGGCAAGTACCTGGAACAGTTCGACAAAGCCCTCGACACCGGCGGCCTCTTCGGCCGCATGCTGAGCGACCTGGTCAGCCTCGACCGCACTCAGGCCTGGCAGCGTGGCGCGAAAGCGATCATTGCCCAAGCTGCCCGGCTGCGATGGTTTGAACCGTTGTACGTTCCTGGCCTACTTCAGACTGAGGGTTATGCGAGAGCCGTCTTCGAGGCGGGCGGCCTCCTCGATGCCGAAGATCCTGTCAGGCGAAACGCGCCCTACCTGGTGGCGATCGTCGACGAGGCTGCCCTGCGTCGGCGCGTGGGGGAGCGCAAGACCATGGCCGAGCAGTTGCTACACCTCGCGCAGGTCGCCGCCGAGCATCCCCGGGTCCGACCGCACGTCGTTCCTCGCTCGGCCACGGAGTATCCCGGCCTGAGTGGGCCGTTCATCTTGGTGACCTCGGTCGACGGCAGTGACGTGGCCTTCCTCAGCAGCCACATCGGAGGGCAGGAGCTGGATCGACCCCAGGATCTCTCGTTCCTGCGGCAGGTGTGGGAGGTTAGCCTCGGCGAGGCGTGCACACCCGCGCGGTCAATCGACCTGATGAAGGAAGTGGCCAAGGCGTGGAGTTGAGCGGCGCCCGGTGGCGCAAGAGCAGTCGAAGCGGCCAGTCCAACGACTGTGTCGAGGTGGCGACGAATCTGCCGGGGCTGGTGGGGGTGCGGGACAGCAAGGATCCGGCGGGGGCGGTGCTGTGCTTCGGAGCGTACAACTGGCGGGTCTTCGTGGCGGCGTTGCCGCAGCGGAGGTGACCGGCGCGCCCGGCGCGGACGTCCTCGCCCGGCTGGCCCGCGAACGGGTCGTGTGGCTCTGCACGTTGCGGGCGGACGGGTCGCCGCACCTGACGCCGGTGTGGTTCCTGTACCGGGACGGTGAGTGGTGGGTCGGTACGGCCGAGCGGAACCGCAAGGTCCGCAACGTGCTCGCCGACCCACGGGTGTCGCTGGCACTGCCGGACGGCGATTCGCCGGTCGTGGCGGAGGGGACGGCAACGGTGGTGCGGACGCCGTTCCCGGCCGATGTGGTGACGGCGTTCCGGAATCGGTACGACGGCTGGGACGTCTCGGTCGACGGGCCGGACGGCCGGTACGTGCTGTTGCGGATCGCGGTGTCCCGGTGGCTGTTGACCGGCTCGGCGCGTTGATGCATTGACGACATCAGCTCCAAAGCTTCCGATCGGTCACCTCTTTCCGGCGGCCTTGCGGGCGCGGTAGGCGGTGACGGCGGCGCGGTTGCCGCAGCCGGCGTCGCAGAAGCGGCGGGACCGGTTCTTCGACAGGTCGACCAGGACGTTGTCGCAGTCGGGGTGGTCGCAGATCCGTAGCCGGCTCAGCTCGCCGCTGCGGACGAGGTCGGCCATCGCCATCGCCGCCTCCACCGCCATCCGGACGGCGAGAGGCGCGTCGCGGGGCACGGCGTGCAGGTGGTACGGCTCGTTGTCGTGCGTGATGAGCTGCGGCAGGGCGTCGTTCTCCCGGAGCAGCCCGTTGACGATCGCCACGATCTCGTCGGTGTCGGCGTGCCAGAGCCGGCGCAGCCGGGGGCGCAGCCCGCGGACGGCCTCCAGCTCCGCGTCGGTGTGCTCGTGCCGTCCGCTGTACGCGTGGGCGACGAAGAACTCGTCCAGGGCGGCCACGTCCGGCAGGCCCTCGCCGTCGCTGCCGCCGGTGTTGACCAGTGCGGCGGCGGCGATGAGCGAACACTCGGTGTCATGGGCAAAAAGCAACTTGACTCCTGTCAGGGTGCCGGCCTAGCGTCATTGGCGTAGGCATAGTTTGCCCGTGACACCACCGGATCGCCAAGGAGAGTCCCGATGCGCCAACCATCCGTCGGCGGTGCCGGCCTCGCCCTGGCCGTGTTCTCCGCGCTGACGTTCGCCACCTCCGGCACGTTCGCGCGGTCGTTGATCAACGCCGGCTGGTCGGCGGAGGCCGTGGTGGTAGCCCGCGTCGGCCTGGCCGCCCTGGTCGTGGCGTTGCCGGCGGTGCTGGCGCTGCGCGGACGCTGGCCGGTGCTCCGCCGCAATGTCGCGTCGATCGGCGTCTTTGGGCTGCTCGGTGTCGCCCTCGCCCAGGTGTGCTTCTTCAACGCCGTGCGGTACCTGCCGGTCGGCGTCGCGCTGATGCTGGAGTACCTGGGCATCGTGGTCGTCGTCGGCTGGATGTGGCTGGCCCACGGGCAACGCCCGCGCCGGCTGACCGTCGCCGGCTCGGCCGCGGCCCTGGCCGGGCTCGCGCTCGTGCTCGACCTGACCGGCGCCGGCCGCCTCGACCCGGTGGGCGTGCTCTGGGGGCTCGGCGCGGCGATCGGGCTGGCCGGCTACTTCGTGCTCGCCGGGCGGGTCGACGCGAACCTGCCGTCGGTGGTCATGGCCTCCGGCGGGATGGCCGTCGGGGCGGCCGTGCTGCTGCTCCTCGGACTGGTCGGCGTGCTGCCGCTGCGGGCGACCTTCGGCGACGTCGACTTCGCCGGGCAGCGCGCGAGCTGGCTCCTGCCGGTGGCGGGGCTGGTGCTGGTGGCGGCGGTGATCGCGTACCTCTCCGGGATCGCCGCGGCGCGCATCCTCGGCGCCCGGCTGGCGTCCTTCGTCGGCCTGACCGAGGTGATGTTCGCGGTGCTGATCGCCTGGCTGGTGCTGGACGAGCTGCCGACCCTGGTACAACTGCTCGGCGGCGGGTTGATCGTCGCCGGAGTGGCCCTGGTACGCCTCGACGAGCCTCGCGACACCCCGGCGGCGGGCGAGCCGGAGCCCGCGCTGGCCGCCGGCCGCTGACGGCTGGGAACGGTGGGCGCCGGGGCGCGCCGAAGTGTCCACTTTGACGGACCTGCCCGGCGTCTCGGGCCGTCTTAGGGACGAAGACGATCTGTCGGGCGTAATGGGGTAGGTGTCTGGCGTAAAGCGTTCCGGTGTTGTGTGATGGCTGCCACGTCCCTCAACGAGAGGATCCGATGTGAGCAAGCGTTTCACCGCTGGTGCCGTCGCTACCGCAACGGCCCTGGCACTGACGGTGACCGGGCTGGGGGTGCCGGCGGGTGCCGCACCCGCCAACACCCGCACATTCACCGTCGTCTCCGAGAACGGCGTCACCGCTGACGCGGCCATCGCCGCGATCCGGGCGGCCGGGGGCACGGTGGTGTCCCGGACCGACGACGTCGGCATGTTCCAGGTCACCAGCGACCGGGCTGACTTCGCGGCCCGCGCCACGGCCGCCTCGGCCCTGATCGGTGCCGCCGAGCAGAAGGCCATCGGTCGCAAGCCCAAGGTCGACCGGGTCGAGCAGGAGCACCTGCTGGCCGCCGCGGCCGCCAAGGGCTCCGGCGAGCGCCGGTCGGCGCGGATGGACCCGCTGGACGAGAAGCTGTGGGGTCTGGACATGATCCGGGCCGACAAGGCCCGCAAGGTCGAGCCGGGCGACCGGCGCGTCACCGTCGGCGTCCTGGACACCGGCGTCGACGCCAGCCACCCGGACATCGCGCCGAACTTCGACTGGAAGCTGTCCCGCAACTTCGCCCCCGACATTGTCGACGTGGACGGTGAGTGCGAGGTCGCGAGCTGCGTCGACCCGGTCGGCACCGACGACGGCGGCCACGGCACGCACGTGGCGGGCACCATCGGCGCCGCCGCCAACGGCTTCGGCCTCTCCGGCGTCGCGCCGAAGGTCTCCCTGGTCGAGCTGAAGGGTGGCCAGGACTCCGGCTACTTCTTCCTGGAGCCGGTGGTCAAGTCTCTGCTGCACGCCGGCAAGGCCGGCCTCGACGTGGTCAACATGTCGTTCTACGTCGACCCGTGGCTCTACAACTGCACCGCCAACCCGGCCGACTCGCCCGAGGACCAGGCCGAGCAGCGCGCCATCATCGAAGCGATGAAGCGGGCGCTGAACTACGCCCACAACCGGGGCGTCACGCTGGTCGGCGCCCTCGGCAACAACCACGAGGACCTCGGCGACCCGCGGGTCGACACCTCCAGCCCGGACTACGGCGACACCCCGCCGTACCCGCGGCCGATCGACAACGACAGCTGCTGGGACCTCCCGGCGGAGGGCCCGCACGTCATCGGTGTCTCCGCGCTCGGTCCGTCGGGCAAGAAGTCCGACTTCTCCAACTACGGTACGGAGCAGATCAGCGTGGCCGCGCCGGGTGGCTGGTTCCGAGACGGCTTCGGCACCGACACCTTCCGGACCGACGCCAACATGATCCTCTCCACGTACCCGAAGAAGGTGCTCCAGGAGGAGGGCTCGGTCGACGAGGACGGCAACGTCGTGCCGGAGGCCGCGACGTTCGTGTTCAAGGAGTGCAAGCGCAACGGTGAGTGCGGGTACTACACGTACCTGCAGGGCACCTCGATGGCCGCGCCGCACGCCTCGGGCGTGGCCGCGCTGATCGTCAGCAGGTACGGCAAGCAGCAGGGTCGGGCCGGCTACGGCATGAACCCGGACCTGGTCGAGCAGCACCTGTACCGCACGGCCGCCGAGCACGCCTGCCCGGAGCCGCGGCTCCAGCAGTACCGCAACGAGGGCCGCGACGAGACCTTCGACGCGTACTGCGCCGGTGGGCTCAACTTCAACGGCTTCTACGGGTACGGGATCATCGACGCGTACGCGGCGGTGACCAGCCCGCTCAAGCCGAACGCCCGCCCGTAAGGGCCAGATCGACCCTGGGGGCCCGGTCGACCGTCGCGGTCGGCCGGGCCCTCCGGCTCTGATCGACTCCGGTTCATGGAAGTCGGGCCATCGGTGCGTGGTGGATACCGCGACTTCATGGAAGTCGAGTCGATCAAGGACGCCAACCGCGCGAGGTGAGCGCGGCGCGCACCTCGGCGGCGATCTTTGGGAACTCCTGATACAGGCGACGACTGGTCACGTGCAGCACCAGCCAACCAGATGTCACGAGCTGGTTGAGCCGCTGGCGGTCGAGGTGGAGCCGCTCCCGGTCGTGGTGCCAGTGGCCGTCGTACTCGACCGCCACCCGGTACTCCGGCCACGCGAGGTCGGGATGGAGGACGCGGCCGGTCGGCAGGCGGACCGGATGCTGGGCGACCGGTCGGGGCAGGCCCGCCAGGGCCATCCGCACCCGTAGGTGCGACTCGGGTGGTGACTGTGCACCCGGGTCGGCGAGATCGAACACCCAGCGGGCCCGCTTCCCGCCGGGCCGGCCCCCGCGTAGACCCGCCTCCGCCAGCAGCGCCGACCGCGTGGTCAGGCCCTGTCGGAGCAGCGCGTCGAGGATGCTGACCGCCCGGACCGGTTCCAGCCAGACAGCGGTCTCCCACGCGGCCTGGGTGGGCCCCGTTCGAGCGCAGCCGCCGTCGGACGTCGGCGAAGAGGCCGGATTGCCTTCGCGCCCCGGCCCGGAGGGATGATCGTCCGCCCCGGCGACGTGCAGCCGGATGCCCTTCTGCGCGCCGACCCGGCGGGACTGGGGGACGAGCACGTGGACATCGTCGGCGAAGGTGGCCGCGTGTTCGACGCCGTGCAGGTACGCGGCCGAGGGGCCGGCGAACAGCGCGCCGTCCGGCAGGCGCAGCGCGGCGGCGCGGCACGCCAACGCGTGATCCCGCTCCAGCCGCGCGTCGGCGTACACGTCGTGGCGGAGGCGGACCCAGGCCGAGCTCCGGAGCTGATGCTCGGTGAGCAGCCGTCGACGGACGGCGTCCGAGCCACGGAACACCTGCCAGGCGAGGGTGGCGGGCCGATGCGGTCGAGGTGGCATGCCGACCAGCGTGCGGCGTCCGGTGGTGTGGGGACAGACCTGTGGACAACTGCCGGCCCCGTCCCCGCCGTCGCCTGTGGACAAACCGTGATGCGGCCGGTCAGGTGTGGTACAGGCGAGATCAACTCGTCATCCTGGAGGTCGGGCTGTCGCAGTGACTCGGAAACCCCGACCTCAATGACGTCGAGTGGATCAAGGGTCAGCGGAGGGCGGCGGCGACGGCGGTGGCCGCCGCGAGCACCTGCGCGCCGACCGTCTCGGTGTCCAGGGCTGCCAACGACACCACGCCGACGCTCGCCTCCAGGCCGGGTACGCCCAGCACCGGCGCCGCCACCCCGTACGCCCCGGACTGCAACTCCCCTGCGGTGCTCACCGGGCCGGCGGCGCCCGACCGGCCGGCGAGGATGGCCCGGCCCGCGGCCCCGCGTTCCAGCGGATGCCGTGCCCCGGTCCGGTACGCCACGTGGAACGCCGTCCAGCTCGGCTCCACCACGGCCAGCGCGACGCCCTCGCCGCCCTCGACCACGGTCAGGTGGGCGGTCGCGCCGGCCTGCTCGGCGAGCCGGCGCAGCGCGGGCAGCGCCCCCTCGGCCAGCAGCGGCTGGGCCCGCCGGGCGAGGTGCAGCACACCGGCCCCGAGCCGCAGCCGGCCGTCGGCGTCGCGGCGCAGCATCCCGTGCGCGGTCAGCGGCGCGACCAGCCGGTAGACGGCCGCGCGGCCGATGGCCAGCCGGTTCGCCGCCTCCGTGACGGTCAGCCCACCGGGCGCGTCGGCGACCAGGTGCAGCAGCCGCAGCCCGCGGTCCAGGGTCTGTGCGCTCTCACCCCCGCGCACCTCGGTCCCACCGCGTCCACCGGCCGCCGGAGCCACCCGGGCCGGCGGCGCGCCGGTCGCCTGGCCGGTGCCGGGCGGCAGCTCGGGGTCCCGGGCCGTCGGGTCGCTGCCGGGTCGGGCGGTGGTGTCCACGACCAGCAGCGTACGACCCGGCTCCGGGCGACCCGGAAAAGCGGGGACGGATACCCTTGTACGGTGACGCTACGCCTGTATGACACCGCCACCCGATCGGTGCGGGACTTCGTCCCGCGGGAAGCCGGCAAGGTGGGGGTCTACCTGTGTGGTCTCACCCTCCAGGCGCCGCCGCACATCGGGCACCTTCGCTCCGGCGTGAACTACGACGTGCTGCGCCGGTGGCTGCTCGCGCACGGTCTGGAGGTCCGGTTCGTCCGGAACCTCACCGACATCGACGACAAGATCCTCGTGAAGGCGCAGGAGCAGGGCCGGCCGTTCTGGTCGATCGCGTACGCCAACGAGTTGAAGCTCGCCGCCGCGTACCGGGCGCTGAACGTGCTGCCCCCGACGTACGAGCCGCGGGCGACCGGGCACATCCCGGAGATGCACGAGCTGATCGCGAAGCTCATCGACACCGGGCACGCCTACCCGGCCACCGACGGCTCCGGCGACGTCTACTTCGACGTGTGCTCCTGGCCGGCGTACGGGGCGCTGTCCAACCAGTCCCCGGACGACATGCAGTCCGCCGGCGACGCGCCCGACCGGGGCAAGCGCGACCCGCGCGATTTCGCCCTGTGGAAGGGCGCCAAGCCGGAGGAGCCGGCGGACGCGTACTGGCCGTCGCCGTGGGGACGGGGCCGGCCCGGCTGGCACATCGAGTGCTCGGCGATGTGCTGGCGCTACCTGGGCGCCGAGTTCGACATCCACGGCGGCGGGTTGGACCTGACGTTCCCGCACCACGAGAACGAGCTCGCCCAGTCGCAGGCGGCCGGGCTGTCGTTCGCGCGGTTCTGGGTGCACCACGGCCTGCTCAACATCGGCGGCGCGAAGATGGGCAAGTCGCTGGGCAACACGCTCGACCTGACGTACGTGGACTCGCTCGGGGTCCGCCCGGTGGAGCTGCGCTACTACTACGCCGCCGCGCACTACCGGTCGGCCATCGACTACTCGGAGGACGCGCTGCGCGAGGCGGCCGTCGCGTACCGGCGTGTCGAGGGCTTCGTCCAGCGGGCCGCCGAGCGGGTGGGCGCGGGGTCGCTCGGCGAGGTGCCGGCCGCCTTCGCCGCCGCCATGGACGACGACCTCAACACGTCGGCCGCGCTCGCCGTGGTGCACGAGGTGGTCCGGGACGGCAACACCGCCCTGACCGGTGGCGACGATGTGACCGTGCGCACCGCACTCGGCCAGGTGCGCGCCATGCTGGATATCCTCGGTGTCGACCCCCTGGACCCGGCGTGGACCGGTGGCGGCGGCGCGGAGGACCTGCGCGCCGTGGTGGACTCCCTGGTGGCCCTGGCCCTCGAGCAGCGCGCGCAGGCGCGCAGCCGGAAGGACTGGGCCGCCGCCGACGCGGTACGCGACCAGCTCAAGCAGGCCGGCGTGGTGGTCGAGGACACCCCCCAGGGCCCCCGTTGGACTATTGGAGAGCAGGACTGATGGCCGGCAACTCGCAGCGCCGTGGCCGGCGACTGACGCCGAAGAAGGGCGCCACGAAGGGCTCCGGCGGCAAGGGTCGGGACGCCCTCGCCGGGCGGGGTCGCACCCTGCCCGCCGACGAGCGGCCGTGGCACAAGGCGTACTCGGGCACCGAGAAGCTGCCCCAGCGCACCGCCTGGAAGCAGGAGAAGGAACGCCGGGCCGCCACCGAGGAGGGGCGCGCCCCCAAGATCGGCCAGCCCGGCACGAAGGACACCACCTGGGGCAGGGGCGGTGGCCGGGGGGTACCCGCCGGCAAGGGCGGCGGGAAGGGCCGGCCGGCCGGCCGCGGCGGCCCCCGGGTCGCCCCGGGCCGCAAGGCCAACCCGGCGAAGGACGCGCCGGAGCTGCTGGTCGGCCGCAACCCGGTGCTGGAGTCGCTGCGGGCGAACGTGCCGGCGACCGCCCTGTACGTGGCGCAGGGTATCGACATCGACGACCGGGTCAACGAGATCGTCCGCACCGCCGCCGACCGGGGCATCGCGCTCCTCGAGGTCAGCCGCGCCGAGCTGGACCGGATGACCGGCGGCGTGCTGCACCAGGGCGTCGGGCTGCAGGTGCCGCCGTTCGCGTACGAGCCCTTCGAGGACCTGATGGCCGCCGCCCTGGAGCAGGCCGCGCCGCTGCTGGTCGCGCTGGACGGGGTCACCGACCCACGCAATCTGGGCGCCGTGATCCGGTCCGCCGCCGCGTTCGGCGCGCAGGGTGTGTTCGTACCCGAGCGGCGGGCCGCCGGGATCACCGCGACCGCCTGGCGGACCAGCGCCGGCGCGGCCGCGCGCGTCCCCGTCGCCCAGGTGACCAACCTGACCCGGTCGCTGAAGGCCTGCAAGGAGGCCGGCTTCATCGTGGTCGGCCTGGACGCCGACGGCGAGACCGACCTGTACGACCTGGAAGCCGCCGTCGGCCCGCTCGTGGTGGTGGTCGGTTCCGAGGGGCGCGGGCTGTCCCGGCTGGTCGGCGAGACCTGCGACCTGACCGTCAGCATCCCGATGATCTCCGACGTGGAGTCGCTCAACGCCAGCGTCGCCGCGGCCGTGACCCTCGCCGAGGTGGCGCGCCGCCGGGCCGTCGAAGGCTGACGGTTCCGTAGACACACGAAAGGGGCGGTCCGCCGAAGCGGGCCGCCCCTTTTCTCGTACGTCAGATCCGGACGCCGGTCTTCGCGTGGAAGACGTGGCTGCGGCCGGTACGCGGCTTGACGAACACGGTGTCACCCATGTTCGGCATGCTGCGCCGGTCGGTGCGGACGACGAAGCGCTCGTTGGCGCCACCCAGCGCGGCGTGGCCGTAGACGTTGGCGTCCGAGCCCAGGTCCTCGACCAGCTCGACGACCACCGGCATGCCGCCCTCGGTGGGGCTGACCAGGTCGCAGTCCTCCGGGCGGAAGCCCACGGTCACCTTGCCGTCGCCACCCTCGGCGCGGGCCGCCTCGACCTGCTCGCGGGTGAGCGGGACGTACATCTCGGCGAACTCGGCGCCCTTGTCGTTCAGCGGCACCGTCTTGATGTTCATGGCCGGGGAGCCCATGAAGCCGGCGACGAAGACGTTCGCCGGGGTGTCGTAGAGCGCCCGCGGGGTGTCGACCTGCTGCAGCTCACCGTCGAGCAGGACGGCCACCCGGTGACCCATGGTCATGGCCTCGACCTGGTCGTGGGTGACGTAGACGGTGGTGACGCCGAGCTTGGCCTGGAGCGACGCGATCTGCGTACGGGTCTGGACCCGCAGCTTGGCGTCGAGGTTCGACAGGGGCTCGTCCATGAGGAAGACCTGCGGCTCGCGGACGATCGCCCGGCCCATGGCCACCCGCTGGCGCTGGCCGCCGGAGAGCGCCTTCGGCTTGCGGCTGAGGAAGTCCTCCAGCTGGAGCAGCGCCGCCGCCTCCTTGACCCGCCGGTCGATCTCCGACTTCGAGGTCTTGCGCAGCTTGAGCGCGAACGCCATGTTCTCGTACACCGTCATGTGCGGGTAGAGGGCGTAGTTCTGGAAGACCATCGCGATGTCGCGGGCCTTCGGCGGCAGGTGCGTGACGTCCCGGTCGTCGATGTAGATCGAGCCCTGGTCGACGTCCTCGAGGCCGGCGAGCATGCGCAGGCTGGTGGACTTGCCGCAACCGGAGGGGCCGACCAGGACCAGGAACTCGCCGTCGCCGATCTCCAGGTCGAGCTGGTTGACGGCGGGCCGCTCGGTGCCCGGGTAGATCCGGGACGCCTTGCTGTAGGTGACCGTAGCCATGGGGGGATGCTTCCTTTCACCGGCAGGAACGTGCCGGACGATCCGAGTGAAGGAGCGACCGGCACCCTGCGGGTACCGGCCAACGGCCAACACCCCGTCTGTCGAGGTGTCGACCGTGTCACTGCACGGTAATCGCCTTTTTCTGCGGTGCCAAGGTGAGGAAGCCGCGGGGGAGACCGACGGCATACGCATACCGGTCACTCGGGCACGGTGCGGCACCAATCGACGCAGACTGCGGCCGGGTCGGGTCGGCATGTTGACGTTTCCCGTGCTCGGGACGCCTGGCGCACGGGAAATCCGGACGTCAGTCGCTATGCTGACCACGGCACCACGCGCCCCTGTAGCTCAGCTGGCCAGAGCACTCGCCTTGTAAGCGAGATGTCGCCGGTTCGATCCCGGCCGGGGGCTCCAATTCCACCAGCAACTCGCAGCGGGCTTTCGTGGGCGAGGGCCGGTTGGCAGCAACCGCCCTCATGACCGCGCCGAAGACCCGCCGTGGCCGCCACGACGTACCGAGGCGTGGGGCCGGCGGACCGGCCTAAGCCGTGGGTCCCGGAGTCGGCGGCCCACCGTCCAGGCCGCGAACCTGGGGCGCTTCGATGGTCGCCACGCCCTCCGCATTCCCTCGGCGACGACCAAACGTGTGCCACACGTGCCAGCCCATGAGCGCACTGATCAGCGCGTAGACTGCTGCGGCCCGCCACATTTCAGCATCATGCGACGCTGCGGCCACGACCGCTGTCACGGTGCCGATACACATGATGGTGAGGAGGACGACCCGCGCGGCTGGCCACTTGATGTACGCCTTGACGATCCAGTACATGCCGACGAACGGGATCACCAGGATGACCCCGACAAGCCACAGACAACCCGCTGCGCCCGAAAGGTTCGGCGCGGGGTTCGGCCGTGAGCGTGCGGTGGAGCGGGAGCGAGTGACGCGGTGTTCATTGACCCAGTGGCCACGCCTCCAATGCCTACGACGCCGATAGGTCGTCATGGGGCTCCCTCGTAGGCACGGGCGATCGCTGGCCTTGTCGCAACTGGACTGGAAGCCCACCGCCACGTCAAAGGTGGAAGAGGCCCCCGACGCGCCGAGGGCCTCCGCGACTTTCCTCAAGTGTCAGCAAGAGAACCCGGAAGGAGAGCCTTAGGCGCCGCACGGGCAGAGTACCTATCAAGATCCAGTACAGCAGTCGTCCAAACGGATACCTCGGGTTGTCAGAGGTCGCCGATCTCTCGGTGCCGCAGGTGGGTGCAGTGGGCGACCGTGGCGTCGTCGGGGGCCCGGGCAGCGGGGCTTCCGGCGGTGTGCCCGGCTGTTCCCGGTCGTCCCGTTTGCCGGGCGGCGAGGGGCGTCCAGCGGCTCCCGGGCCCGGTGCCGCAGGTTTGCCGGCGAGGTCGGCGGGGAGGCGGTAGCGCGGACCGGCCGCCGCGACGCGGACGGTTCGGATGCCATCACCGTCACAGCGAACGGATGCCAGCCATGACAAGCGACTTCGCACGCAACGCCGGCACGGGACTTCGCTTTGCCCGGTCGGCCTTCCTGGGGTCGAGTCTGGTCTTCGCCGGACTGGCCCCAACGCCTGCGGCGACCGCCACCGCGGCCGACGCGCCGGTCGACCTGAGGACGGCGGGCACCTACGCGGTCCTCGCCGACGGTTCGGTGACGAACAGCGGGGACACCGTCGTCAACGGGGACCTCGGGGTGCACCCGGGCACGGAGGTGACCGGATTCCCGCCGGGCGTGGTGAACGGGCAGGTGAACGCGGGCAACGCCGCGGCGGAACGGGCGCAGTCCGACCTGACCACCGCGTACGAGGATGCGGCGGGACGACCGTCGAGCCGGACGGTCGGGCCGCAGCTCGACGGCCAGACGCTCACTCCGGGGGTGTACCGGGCGTCGGCGGACGCGAATCTGGACGGCACGCTCACGCTGGACGCGCAGGGCAACGCCGGCGCGGTCTTCATCATCCAGGTGGACTCCGGCCTGACCACCGCGCAGAACAGCGACGTGCGGGTGGTCAACTCTCCCGGACCGGCCTGCAACATCTTCTGGACGGTCGGCGACTCCGCCAACCTGGGCACCAACACGTCCTTCGTCGGCCGGATCATGGCCGTCAACGCGGTCACGCTCGAATCCGCCGCGAAGATCGAGCAGGGCGGGGCCCTGAGCCGTGACGGTGCGGTCACGCTGGACACCAACGCGGTCGACCGGTCCGACTGTGCGGCGCCGGCGGCGCCGACCCGGGCGCCGAGCCCGACCAGCCCGACGCCGGCGCCGACCGTGAGCCCGACGTCGCCGAGCCCGAGCCCGACGACGCCGCGCCCGACCCGGACCACGCCGAGCCCGACGTCGCCGACGCCGAGCCCGACCGGCACGACGCCGAGCCCGACGACGCCGAGCCCGACGACGCCGAGCCCGACCGGCACGACGCCGAGCCCGACCACGCCGAGCCCGACGACGCCGAGCCCGACCGGCACGACGCCGAGCCCGACCACGCCGAGCCCGACGACCCCGGAGCCGGACGAGACGGAGCCGGAGACCGCCGCGCCCGGGCCGGACCTGACGGTCCCGGGGGCACCGGGGACAGAGGTCCCGCCGGAGGCGGCGGGCACTGACAACGGGTGATCCGCCCGACCGGAGCGGCGTCCCAGCGGGCGCCGCTCCGGCCACGGCGGACGTTTCTGCGCGTACCCCCGAGGGGTACGGGCGTCGCGGCTGCCGTGGGCGGCAGGCGTCAGGTGGCGGTGAGGACCTGGCGCAGGGTGACGGCGAACGCGTCCGGGTCGCCCTGCATGCCGAACTCGCCGCTCATGAAGCCGGCGTGGTGGCTGGGGAAGGTGACCGCCGTGGTGCCGAGCCGCTCGGCGACGGCCAGCCCCGCCCGGTGGGCCAGCTCGCCCGCGGACGCGGCGCCGACACCCACCACGATGCGGGTCGGTGCCGCCCGCAGGGCGTCGAAGTCGGGCTCGTAGTGCGTGCAGGTCATGATGTTCTGGCCGAACATGGGGTCGCCGCGGGTGCCGTCGTCCTCACTCGGCAGTCCGAGGTCGGCCGGGGACGGCGCGGGCCGCTCGGCGAACCCCGCCGGGAGCGGGCCCCGATGGCTGACGACCGCGATGAACTTCGCCATCGCCGGGCCGAAGCCCTCCCGGTCGTACGTCCGGCGGATGTGCACGACCGCCGCCAGCGCCTCCTCCCGGTCGGGCAGCACCTGGGCGGCGGGCGGCTCGTGTGCCACCAGGGTGCGCACCTGCTCCGGGTGCCGGGCCACCAGCGCGAGCGCGTTCACCGCGCCGCCGCTGCTGGCGAAGATGTCGACCGGTCCACGGCCGAGCGCGTCGATCAGCCGGTGCAGGTCGTCGGCGTGCTGTTCGGGCGTCGACTCGGCGCCGTCGTCCGTCCGCTCGCTCCGGCCGATCCCGCGCGGGTCGTACGTCACCACCGTGCGGTCGCCGAAGTGCTCCGCCAGGCTGGCGAAGCCGCTGGCCGCCATCGGTGACCCGATCATCAACAGGATCGGCTCGCTGGTCGCCTCGGCCTCGCGGACGTCGTAGTGCAGGACGGCGCCGGGCACGTCGAGGGTGTGCGGCATCAGTCGCCCTTCCTGTCGTGGGACGCCCGGTCGACGCCCTTGTGGACGCGTACGGTGCGCTCGACGAGCTCACGTAGCGCGCCCTCGTCGACGTTGTCGAGCCGCTTGAGGTAGAGGCAACCCTTGCCGGTCTTGTGCGGACCGAGCCGGGTGAGCAGCGCCGGGTAACGCTCCTCGTAGCCGCCGACCAGGTAGACGACGAGCTGCTGCCTGCGCGGCGAGAAGCCGACCAGCGGCCAGTCACCCGTGCGCCCGCTTCCGTAGGTGTAGCGGTAGCTCCCGAAGCCGACGATGCTCGGCCCCCACATCACCGGCGGCTCACCGGTGATGTCGCGCAGGATCCCGCACAGGCGGAGCGCGTCGGCCCGCCGGCGCTCGTCGGGAACCGCCGCGAGGAACTCGTCGACACTGGCGTCGGTCGGCACGGTCACCGGCTGCTTCGATGTGGCCACGACGGCGATGCTGCCACGCCGGTACGACATCCGCCCGGATTCGTCCGCAGCAGCGACGGCAGCCGGTCAGGGAGCACCGGCGGCGGTGCGCGGCCCACCGATCTTGGAAGAATCCGACCCCTGGAGGGGCCCGATTCCTCCAAGATCTCCAAGCGGTCAGTCCCGGGCTCGGGCCCAGCCGGTGAAGCGTTCCGTGAGGCGGGCCGGCGGGACGTCGTGGTCGAGCGCGGCGAGCTGTTCGGCCGCCTCGACCTGAAGGGTGGCGAGGTAGATCAGCAGGGCGGCCCGGTCATGGCGGTACTCACCGAGGAGCCGTAGCTTCGCCGGCGAGCACGGCCAGGCGATCCCGCAGGCGACGCACCGCCAGGTCGGCCGGGACGGCACGTGCTCGGGGCGGCGCGGCATCAGGGCCGGGCCTCGTCGCGGGCCCACGGCAGGGCCGCCGGCACGGGGAAGGGCCAGGCCCGGAACACGACCGTCCCGGCGCCCTTCCAGCACTCGTGCGGGCCGTCGTGCCCGGGGACGAGATTGCAGGTCGCGCGCCAGCGTCCCGCGCCGTCGACCGCACCGCAGATCTTTCCGAGTACGCGGGCCGCGTCGTAATCCGCAAGACTCACGAGCCTGCCGCCTCCCTCGACCGTTGGAGGGGCCGCCCCACCCGTCCTGCCGGGACGGCCCCGCGACTGGACGCGACCGCCGGGCTTCGGGTACCTCCACCGGCCGCGCCGTCCACAAAGAACCCTGCACGCTGTTGCCGACCGGATACACAGCGTTGCAGGATGTGCTCGGGACGTTCGGGATGAAGGAGGGCCGCCAGGGGATGAACCGGTTGGTGATGGTCGCCATGACGGAGGCAGGGGAGACGGCCGAGAGTCTGGCCGCACAGGTTGGAGTGGACCCGAAGACCGCACAACGTTGGGTGACCCACGGACGGATCCCGCAGACCCGGCACCGCGCCCAGGTGGCATCGATCCTCGGGAAGGACGTCCTGGAGCTGTGGCCGGACGCGTTGAAGCGCCGCGAGCCGGCCTGGTTCCGGCCCTGGACAGACATCGAGCGCGAGGCCACCGGGCTGCGCTGGTACGAGCACGCCGTTCTACCAGGACTTCTCCAGACCGAGGCATATGCCCGAGCCGTTCTCGCCAGCGGTCCACTCAACGCCGATGCGGAGGTGTATGTCGAGTCCCGGCTCCGGAGGCAGGCTGCGGTGCTCGACCGTCCCCGGCCGCCGTTGACGGTGTGCGTGATCGATGAAGCGGCGTTGCGCCGGGGCCCCGCCGAGATCATGCACCCGCAGCTCGATCATCTCGTGGCGATGGCCGAGCGGCCGAACGTCATGGTGCACGTGGTGCCGTTCACGGCAGGGCTGCACCCGGGTCAGGCCGGCCCGTTCATCATCGCCACGACGGCGGACGGTGAAGAGGTCGGCTACCTCGATGACCAAGCGGCCGGGCGCATCACAAACGACGTTGCCGCCCTCTGGGCTGTCTGGGATACCGTGAGGTCCGTTGCACTTCCGCGAGACCAGTCCATCGACTTTCTGCGAGCACGAACATGGCTGACCTGACCCGCGCGCGATGGCGTACCAGCACCCGTAGCAGTTCGAACGGCGGCGCGTGCGTCGAGGTCGCCGACAACCTGCCCGGCGTCGTTCTCGTGCGCGACACGAAGGACCGCGACGGCGGCACCCTGGCGTTCACGCCAGCCGCCTGGCGGGCCTTCGTCGTCCAGGTCGCCGAACGTGCCTGAGCCGGCCCCGACGAGCACGTGAGCAGGGCCACCGAGGAGACCAACCGGGCGATGCTGCGCGCCCGCGACGCCATGGACCGGGCGTACGCGGACCCACTCGACATCCCCGCCCTCGCGAAGATCGCGTACGTCTCCGAGGCGCACTTCATCCGGACCTTCCGGGCGACGTTCGGCGAGACCCCGCACCGCTACCTGCAGCGCCGGCGGGTGGAGCGGGCCATGGACCTGCTCCTGAACACCGCGCAGGGCGTGACGGACATCTGCTACGCCGTCGGCTTCAGCAGCCTCGGCACGTTCAGCCGGACGTTCCGGCAGATCGTCGGCGAGTCGCCCACCGACTTCCGCAAGCGGCGGACGGCGCCGGCCGCGCCGGTGCCGAGCTGCTTCACCAAGGCCTGGACCCGGCCCAGCAGTTTTGGATAAGCAGCAGGTCAGGGGCGACCACTAGCGTTCCCGGCATGACGATGAACGCGATTTCCCGCTCCCAGATCTACGTCCTCGACCAGGACGAGGCGCTCGACTTCTACGTCGGCAAGCTCGGCCTGGAGGTCAACACGGACCAGGACCTCGGCTTCATGCGCTGGCTGACGGTCAACGTGCCCGGCGACCCGCAGCGCGAGATCCTGCTGGAGCGGCCCGGCCCACCGAACCTCGACCCGGCCACCGCCGAGCAGGTCCGCGAGCTGCTCACCAAGGGCGCGGCGGGTGGCTTCCTCTTCATGACCACCGACGACGCCCACAAGACGTACGAGGACCTGGTCGCCAAGGGCGTCGACATCACCGACGAGCCGATGGAGCGGCCGTACGGCATCGACTTCGGCATCCGCGACCCGTTCGGCAACAAGATCCGGATCGGTCAGATGTTTCCCCGGGGCTGAGGAGCCGGACGCCGGCCCCGGACCGGGGCCACGGCGGAGACACCCGTCGCGGCCCCGGCACCCGAACCGGTCAGGACGTCACGACGCCCACGTCGACCACGGTCTCCGTGCCTGCCGCCACATCGATCACGACGCTCCCGGCGAAGAGGTAGTAGCTCCCCGGATCCGTCAGGGGCACGACGTCGGAGTCCGTCGCGTCGTCACCCACGTTCGGCGGGCTGAAGGAGCGCGTGTAGTACGGATCGACGGCGGCCTGGACAACGTACCGCCCGGGCTTCACCGGGAGCTGCCAGGTGCCGTCCGGGCTCACCGTGACCGGGTGCTCGAGCGGATCGCCGTCGGCTGGGTCCTGCCGGAGGACCGTCATCCCCTCGACCGCCCAGTCGGCACCGGTCTCGCCGGCCTCGCGGATGCCGTCCCGGTCGTGGTCCGTCCAGACCAGGCCGCGCAGGATGCCGGGCTCGACGACCGTGACGGTGGCGCTGGCCTCGTTGTTCGCCGTGTTCTCCTCGGTCGTCGAGGAGGACTTGACCGTCGCCGTCGCCACCGGAGCGTCGCCCGGGGCGAGCTGCTCGACCGCCATCGTGATGGTCAGCGGCTCCGAGGTGGCACCCGTGGCCAGGCCGAGCGAGTAGGCGCAGCCGTACGACGTGACGCCCGTGACGGTGTCCGTGCCGAGGGAGCAGTCCCAGCCGTACGGGCCGTTGCCCGTGACGCCGCGCATGCCGGCCGGGACGGGCAGCTCGACATGGACGCCGTCGGTGGCGGCCCCGCTGTTGTGGGCCTCGATCCAGTACGTGACCTGGCCGCCGACGATCACCGAAGTCGGCTTGGCGACCATGCTGACGGTCAGGTCCGGCGCGACGTGCCGGTAGGTGACGGAGCCGCTGTTGTTGGTGAGCACCTCCTCCTTGCTGGTGGTGGTCGCCACCGCACCGACCACCACCGACTCGTCGGTGCCACCCGGAGGGACGTAGACGCCCAGCCGCAACGACGGCGCGGTCACCTCGCCGGCCGCCAGTGAGCCGTACGAGCAGGTCCAGACCGGTTCGCCATAGGTGCAGTTCCAGCCGGGCGGGGACGGGTTCTCCCCGCCGCTGCCGGGGAGGACGCCGGCGGGACGGGAGATGGTGAGCGACACGTCGTTGGCCGTGCCGGTGCCGACGTTGCGGACCTCGACGGTCATGGTCGTCCAGCCGCCCTCGACGGGGACCTCGGTCGGCTCGGCGGTCACGGTGGCCCTGAGGTCGGCCCGCTTCGGCGCAGCGGTCGCCGGGGTGGCCGGCGTGACGCCGACCGCGACGAGGGCGGCCAGCGTTGCTGCGGCCGCTCGGGCCCAGCGGTTGTTGATCGTTCTCCGGTGCATGTCATCCTTCCGTATCCGAACGGATCGCACACTGCGTCCGCTCGTACGGCGTCGCACTCGTTCGATCGGTTACATAGGACGGTGAGGGCGAAGCGGCGGCTCGCGGGTTGAGGAGTGATCAGGTGCCGAGTCGACTGTTGTTCCTGACCCGGCACGGGGAGCCGGACCACCCACCGAGCGGAGAGTCGGCGGCCTCGGGGCTGTCCGTGCGGGGCCGGCGGCAGGCGTCGCTGCTCGGCGAGCGGCTGCGGGAGGCGTCCCTCGACGCCGTTCACCACGGCCCGCTGCCCCGGGCCGCCGAGACGGGCGGGCTGGTCGCCGCGGCCCTGCCCGGGGTGCCGGTGCACGTCACCGACCTCGCCGGGGACCACCTGCCGCACGACACCGACCCGGCCGGGCTGCCGCCGTCGTACGCCCGTTTCCTGGACGGCTTCCCGCCCGCCGAGCGGGCCGACGGGCCGCGGGTGACGGCGGCGGCCGTGCGGCGGTTCGCCCGGCCGCCGGTCGAGGGGGACGTCCGCGAACTGGTGGTCACCCACGCGTTCCTGATCGCCTGGCTGGTCCGGGAGGCCCTGGACGCCCCCGCCCCGCGCTGGCTCGGGCTGAACCCGCAGCACTGCGGGCTGACCGCCATCCGCTACGTCGACGGATTGCCGCCCCGGCTGGTCGCCTTCAACGACGTGGCGCACCTGCCGCCCGAGCTGCGGGGCACCGGGCTGCCGCCGGAATACCGGGTGTGACGGGGCGTCGGCACCGCTAACGTCCCGCCCATGTCCGAACTGCCCAAGGCCGAGTTCGCCTTCCCCGGCCCGCTGCGGGACCGGCTGGTCGCCGCGATCCTGTCCGGCGCGAAGACCACCACGACGGGGCTGCTGATCGGGTACGAGCACGACGGCGAGCCGCTGCCCGTGGCCGGTGGTCGCTCCGTCGTCGTTGACTCGGCCGACCGTCCGGTGGCGGTGATCGAACTGACCGACGTGCGGGTGCTGCGCCTCGGCGACGTCGACCTCGCGCACGCGCGGGACGAGGGCGAGGGGTTCGAGACGGTCGCCGACTGGCGGACCGGGCACGAGGAGTTCTGGCACGGCGCGGAGTTCCGTGACTTCCTCGGCGACCCGGACTTCACCGTCGACGATGACACCCTCGCGGTGGCCGAGCGGTTCCGGGTGGTCGAACGGCTCTGACACCTGACGGAGTCGACGCCGCACCTTCCCGGAAAGTGCGGCCTTCGCGGACGGAATGGCCGCTCTTTCCGGGAAAGTGCGCCCATGGAGGACCCACGGGACGCGCGTCAGCCCGCCTGGACGGCCGTCACCACCGCTTCGGCCAGCGCGCGGGCGGACTGCGGGTTCTGGCCGGTCACCAGGCGGCCGTCGACGATGACCTGCTCGTTCCAGTTCGGGGCGGGTACGTGCGTGGCGCCGGCCTCGGTGAGCTTGTCGGCGAGCAGGAACGGCACCTCGTCGGTCAGCCCGACGGCGGCCTCCTCCTCGTTGGTGAAGCCGGCCACCCGCTTGCCCGCCACCAGGTGGGAGCCGTCCGAGAGGCGCAGGTTCACCAGGGCGCTGGGCCCGTGGCAGACCGCCGCGACGACACCGCCGCGCTCGTAGATCGAGGCGGCGATCCGGGCCAGGTCCGGGTCGTTCGGGAAGTCCCACATGGTGCCGTGGCCGCCCGCGAACATGATGACGTCGTACCCGGTCGGGTCGACTTCGGCCGCCTTCGGCGTGTTCTCGACGCCGGCGGTGGCGAGGAAGGCGTTCTGGGTGGCGTCGTCCGGGTCGTGGCCGTCCACCGGCGGCTGACCGCCGGCCACGGAGACGAGGTCGACGTCCCATCCGGCGGCCCGGAACACCTCCCACGGTTCGGCGGCCTCACCGACGTAGAAGCCGGTGTCCCGGCCGGTGTTCCCGAGCTGGCGGTGACTGGTCAGGGCGATGAGTGCACGAGTCATGCCGACCATGCTGGCGCGCCGATCCATAGCTGACCAATAGCCGAAGGGTGCCACTGCGATAGGTTTCCTGATGTGAAGGTCTCGCTCGACCTGCTCCGCAGCTTCCTCGCCGTCCACCGCACCGGGTCGGTCACCGGCGCGGCGCACCTGCTCGGGCTCGCCCAGCCGACCGTCACCGCGCAGCTCCGGGCGCTGGAGGAGGCCGTGGGCCGGCCGCTCTTCGACCGCCGGCCCCGGGGAGTGGCCCCGACGGCCGCCGGGGACGAGCTGGCGAGACGGGTCGCCGAGCCCCTGGACCGGCTCGACGAGGTGCTGGCCGAGGACCCGGCCGAGCCGTACCCCCGGACGGTCTTCCTCGGCGGGCCGGCCGAGTTCCTCGCCGAGCGGGTCCTGCCGGCGCTCGCGGGGCTGGTCGCCGACGGGCTGGAACTGCGGGTCACCGCCGGCCTGCCCGAGCGGCTGGCCGACGACCTCGCCGCCGCCCGGCTCGACCTCGCGGTGACCAGCGTCCGCCCGCGCCGGCGCGGGCTGACCACCGAGCCGCTGTACGACGAGGAGTTCGCGCTGGTCGCCGCCCCGGCCTGGCGGGACCGGCTGCCGACCCCGGTCACCCCGTCCGCGCTGCGGGAGGTGCCGCTGGCCGCGTACGCCGAGGAGGCGCCGATCCTGCGCCGCTGGTGGCGTACGGTCTTCGACACCCGGCTGACCCGGACGCCCGACCTGGTGGTGGCCGACCTGCGGGCGGTGCTCGGCGCGGTGGTGGCGGGTGCCGGGGCGAGCGTGCTGCCGACGTACCTGTGCGACCGGCACCTGGCCTCCGGCGAGCTGGTGGCGCTGCTGCGACCGGCCGTGCCCCCGCTCAACACGCTCTTCCTCGCCACCCGCCCCCAGGCGGCCGGCCGGCGCGAGGTCCAGGCGGTACGCCGGACGCTGCTGGCGGCGGCCGCCGGCTGGTGAGGTGGGCGCGTCCAGCGTGATCCACTCCATGCCGGCGGCATTGCGCGATCAACTCGGCCGGGTTACCGCCATGCCGGGGACACGGGGTGGATCACACCGGATGGCCGGGCCGGGCGAGGTCTGCGTGACGGCCGCCACCCGCCGCGCCCGGGGCGGAGTCCGCGCCGATATGGTCGCCGCACCGGGCCGGTGGTGACCCGGGCGGGCGGAGGGAGAGTGGCGGTGGCGGACGCGGAACTCCTCGTCGAGGTGACCGGCGCGGTGGCGACGGTGGTGATCCACAACCCGGCCCGGCGCAACGCGATGACCGCGGCGATGTGGCGGCAGCTTCCGGTGCTGCTGGACAGCCTGGAGGCCGACCCGGCCGTGCGGACCCTGGTGCTCACCGGCGCGGACGGCACCTTCTGCGCCGGGGCGGACCTCGGCGACCTCGACGAACTGCTCGACGCCGGTGACGCGAGCATCGCCGTCGAGGCCGAAGAGCGGCTGGCCGCCTTCGCCAAGCCGACCGTCGCCGCGATCCGGGGCGCCTGCGTGGGTGGCGGGTGCCAGCTCGCCGTCGCCTGCGACCTGCGGATCACCGCCGACGACGCGCGGTTCGGCGTACCGCCGGCGCGGCTGGGCCTGGTCTACCCGGCGCCCACCACCCGGCGGCTGGCCCGGCTGGTCGGGCCGTCCGCCGCGAAGCACCTGCTCTTCACGTCGGAGCTGATCGACACCGACCGGGCGCTGCGGATCGGCCTGGTCGACGAGGTGCTGCCCGCCGACCGGCTGACCGCCCGGGTGGACGAGATCACCGCCGCGGTGGCGGCGCGGTCGCAGCTCACCGTCGCCGCCGCCAAGGAGATCGTCGACGGCCGCGCGGACGCCGACCGGATCGCCTGGTGGCACGGGCAGGTCCGGGCCAGCGGCGAGGCCCGCGAGGGCGTGGCCGCCGCCAACGAACGCCGCCCGGCCCGTTTCACCTGGACACCGCCGGTCGCCTGACCGCGTCACGGCGTCCGCCACCACCGTGCCGGACACCGGCCCGACACCCACCGGTGCGACGGGCACCCCGTCGATCGGGGGCCCGTCCCCGACGCAGGGCCCGTCCCCGGCCGGGGTCGCGGCGCGCGGCGGCACCGTCTCGGTGAGCTGCGACAAGAAGACGGCAGTGGTCGTGGACGTCGCACCGGCAGCCGGCCACCAGCTCGGGGAGTACGAGCCCGGTCCGGCGCGGGAGGTGCGGGTCGAGCTGGTGTCCACCGGCAGCCGCAGCGTCGTCACCGCCCGGTGCGCCAACGGTCGGCCGGTGACCCGGGTGCGGGAGGACCCTCCGATGGCCGGCCCGGACCAGACGACCCGGTCGGCCACCGGAGGGGGCCGGCGGGCGCCGCGCCGAGGTCGTAGCCTCCCGACGCGGCCCCCCGTACCCCGCCGGCCGGTTCGTCACCGCCCCGCGAGCGACGCCCACGTCGGGGTCACCGGCTCGCGCCGCAGCGGCATGCGCGCCTCGGCGGGCGTCCGGTCACCCTTGCGCTGGTTGCACTCGTAGCAGGCGGCGGTCGTGTTCCGCCACGTGTTCCGGCCGCCACGCGAGCGGGGCAGGATGTGGTCGATGGTGCCGGCCGGGCCGCCGCAGTACGCGCAGCACCGGCCGTCCCGCCGCAGCACCCCGGCCCGGGACCAGGCGGGGCCGGCGCTGAACCGCCAGCGGGTCACCACGTACCGGACGAGCCGTACCACCCGGGGAACCGGGAACACCCCGATCACCCGATCCGGCTCGGCCTCGTGGATCTCGGCGACCCGGCGGCAGAGCATCCGGATCGCGTGCTGGACGGTGACCCGGTGCAGCGGGCCGAGGTCGGCGTTGACGACGAGGACGGCGTTCACCGGCGTCTCCCTCCCTGACTGGCGGTCCCCCCGGACGACGGGAGCCGCCCGGTCCTGCTGCGGCGGACGGGGCGGCTCGACGTGGGTACGCGTCAGTCGGGCCGGCCACCTCCACCGGCACGGCAACCGTCGCCGGGCGGCACCGACGGCACACGGCTGACGTGCGGCATCGACATGAACAGCTCCCGCGGCGGTGGTTGACCTTGCGCGATCACGGTAGGGGTGGCCGGTGACCCCGGCAACGCATTTCGATCTCATCCCCGCCCCCCATGCGTGTCGATCATGAAGTTGGCGGGTGATTTGGAGATCAACTCACCCGCCAACCTCATGATCGACGGGGTGGTTGCGGGGTGTGGCGGGCCAGGAGGCCGCGCGGGCGGATCGAGTGGACCGGCTCCGCCGCCCCGCCCACGGCCCGCAGGATGTGGTTCGCCGCGACGACCCCGGTCGCCGCGGACCGCTCCATCAGGGCGCTCGGGAACTCCGTGCGGATCCCGTCACCGGCCAGAAAGAGACCGTCGGCGTCGGTGCGGACGCCCGGCCGCCACCCGTTGCTCCCCGGAACGAAGGCCGGTGCCTGCGCCTCGACGCGGGCCCGCAACTCGCGGATCCGCAGCCGGGAAGCCTCCGGCCACAACGTGCCCAGCTCGGCCCACATCCGCTCCGCCAACTCCCCGGCGGGCACGCCCGGATCGCAGGCGTACGCGTGCAGCTCCACCACTGACCCGCCGGTGCGTACGGCCCAGCGGCGGGACTCGTTCTCCAACCGGTGGTAGAGCGTCACCGAGTCCAGGGTGGCCCGCCGGGACACGCCGCTGAACACCGCCCGCCCCGGATCCACGTCCCCGTCGCACCAGTAGCGCGCCACCGCGTACGGCGGACCGGGCCGGCCGAAGACGGGCATCCGCGCCACCAGCTCGGGAGCGGCCTCGACGAGCGCCGGGGAGGCCGCGACCAGCGCGGCGAGTGCCGGCGGGTCGAGAGCGAGCACGACGTGGCGGGCGTCGTACGCCCCGCCGGTGGTCTCCACCCGCCAGCCGGCGGCGTCGCGGTGCAGCCCGGTGGCCGCGGTGCCGGTGACGATCCGGCCACCGTGCTTCTCGACGTGGCGGGCCAGCGGCTGCCAGATGGCGGTGGCGTAGTCCTCGTCGGGGCAGTCGAACGCGAGCCCCTCAGGGTTGCCGAGCAGGTAGAAGTGGAACTGCGCGATCATCTCGGCGGCCGACATCTCCGCCTCGTGGTTGAAGAACGAATGGGAGAAGACCTCGAAGAGCATCGCCCGCGCCCGGTCCGGCAGCTTGAGCGAGGTGAGCAACTCGTCGGCGGTGGTGTCGTCGAAGTCGGCGTACGTGCGCACCGGATCGTAGGTGAGCAGCGGCAGCGCGGCGTCCCGATCCATCCGGCGCAGGTCGGCGAGGCGCAGGCTGGGGCTGCGCACCAGGAGGGTGAGCAGGTTCGCCGGGGGAGCGGGCGGGAGCCGGCCGAACTCCTCCGTGGGCCAGTCGGCGGAGAGGACCGGGTAGCCGGGGATCGGTTTGAGGAAGCCCAGCGCCGGGTCGATCCGGCGGAGGATCGACCGCCAGTTGTAGTACTGCCGGAAGAACGCGTGGAACCCGTGCTCGTTCATCTGGCTGCCGTCGGGCAGGGACTCCGGCCAGGCGCCGAGCCGGCCGCCGAGGGTGGGGGCCGCCTCCAGCACGGTGACCGGCACGCCGCGCTCGGCGAGCACCACGGCCGCCGACATGCCGGCGATCCCGCCGCCGACCACGACGGCCGGGACCGGGTGCGGCACGCGGGGCGCGCCACCGCCGCCGGGGTCGACCAGGTGCCGGCGTACGCCGATGAGCCGGCCGACCACTTGCGACACCGCCATGCGCCCAATTCTGCCCGAAGTGAAAGGAAGGGGCCCTTTCACCTCAGGCAGCGGCGCTCGCGGTCGGAGGGGGGCCAGACGTACTCGAGGTCGGGGGGGACGTCGTCGCCGAAGATCGGGCGGTAGTGCCCGGGGTCCTTGCGCAGCAGGGACGAGCGGTGGCTGAGGTGCAAGTCCTCGCGGCCCAGCCAGGGCGGCAGTTCGCCGGCCTCCGCCAGCTCGTCCTGGCTGCGGATGCGGGTGATGCCGCACGCGTCGGCGAGGTCGGTCGTCATCGTGGCGGCGCAGGTGTCCGCCCGGCCGGGCTCGGACCAGACCGCGCACATGTCCAGCCCGTACCGGGTCAGCGCCTCCTCGTACCCGGCCCACATTTTCACCGCCGGGTGGTTGCGCCAGCCGTACGTCGGCCGGGTGAGGCCCCGCAGCACCTGGATGGTCTCGACGCGCTGCTTGCCGAGTCGCTTCTGGTCCAGCACCCGGGCGCTCGCCACGAAGTCCGGATACGGGAGGAATGTCTGCATGCCGGTGCTCTACCCGCCGTGAAGTCGGACATTCGTCATGATCGCGGGGCTGCGCACGCTGCTGTCGGCTGACTACGATGCGGCACATGGCGGAGCCCCTGCTCGATCGTGCGCGGCGGGCCGGCCGTCGGTTCCGGGGCAACGGCGACCCCCGCGCGCACTACGTCATCTGCGGGCACGACGCCCTGGCGTACTGGGTGGTGAAGGCCCTGCTCGCCACCGAGCTGCAGACCGCCCGGATCCGGGTCACCCTGGTCGTCCCCGAGCGGCGGCGCACCGACAGCCCCGACGGGCGGGACATCGAGGGCGTCGAGGTCATCCGGGCCGACCGGCTGGACGAGGTGACGTTCCGCCGGGCCGGCCTGGTCGGGGCCGACGGGCTGGCGCTGCTGCACCAGGACGACGTCGGCAACATGCACGCCGCCCTGTGCGCGCAGGAGGTGGAGCCCCGGCTACGGCTGGTGGTGCGCATGTTCAACACGGGCCTGGCCAACGGCGTACGGCAGATCTTCCCCGACTCGGCGGTGCTCTCCGACGCGTCGATGGCCGCCCCGGCCTTCGTGGCCGCCGCCCTCGGCGAGGTCGCGCCCACCCACTTCCGGCACGGCGGGCGCACCCTCTACGTGGCCCGCCGCGACGACGTACGCCCCCAGGACGTCGTGTGCGGGGTGGCCGACACGAACGACCCGCAGGAGGTTCGGGTACTCCCCGCCGACGAGCGCACGGCCGACGTGGTGCTCGCCGAGGCGACCGGCGCCCCACCGGGCACCGAGGTGGCGGCGCGCCGGCTGCGGCGGGCGCGGCGCCGGCGCCGGCCGATCGCCATGCTGCTGCGGGCGGTCCGCAGCTTCGCCACCCGCAAGATCGGCATCGCGGTGCTGGTGCTGCTGGCGGTGATCGTCGTACTCGGCGGCCTCTACGCGGGCACCGCCCACGTCGGCTTGGGGCAGGCGCTCTACCTGACCCTGGTCACCACCCTCAGCGGGCAGGACCCCGACGCGGGCAAGCCGGTCGGCGAACAGGTCCTCCAGGTGGTGCTCAACCTCGCCGGGCTGGCGCTGATCCCGCTGATCACGGCGGTGGTGGTCGACGGCATCGTCAACGCCCGGCTGGCGCTGCACTCCGGGCGGATCCTGCCCGAGCGCTCCGGCCACGTCGTCGTGGTCGGCCTGGGCAACATCGGCATGCGGGTGATGGCCCAGCTCAACGACTTCGGGGTCGAGGTGGTCGCCATCGACAAGAACCCCGACGCCCGCGGCGCCGGCCTGGCCCGGCGGCTCGGTGTGCCGCTGGTGGTGGGGGACGCCGCGACGGAGGAGACGCTGCGCGCCGCCTCGGTCGGCACCTGCCAGGCCCTGGTCGTGGTCTCCACCGACGACGGAGCCAACCTCCGGGCCGCGCTGAACGCCCGCGCCCTCAACGACGAGGTGCAGGTCGTGCTGCGCCTGTTCGACGGGCACTTCGCCGAGCGCATCCAGCGGGCCTTCGGCATCGGCGTCTCCCGCAGCGTGTCCTACCTCGCGGCGCCCTCGTTCGTCGCCGCGCTGCTCGACCGCGCCGTGATCGCCACGATCTCCGTGGGCCGGCACGCCCTCCTGGTCACCGACGTCTCGGTGGCCGCCGGGTCGGCCCTGGACGGGCGTCCCCTCGGCGCGGTGGGGCGGGTGGAGAGCGTACGGCTGCTCGCGCACGCCCGCGCCGGCCAGCGGTACGACTGGTCGCCCGACCGGCGTCTGGTGATCGTCGCCGGTGACCGGCTGACCGTGGTGGCCCGGCGGGCCGGGCTGAACGCTCTGCTCCGCGCAGCCGGTCCACCGGAGCCCCCGCCGCCGGCCCCGGCCGGCACCCCGACCCCGCGGGAGGCGGAGGAGTGAGGGTCAGCGGCGGACGGCGTACCAGAGGGCGCCGAGGGCGAGGACGCCGAAGCCGGCGAGCACGCTCGACAGCGGCAGGTTGACCGCGAGCAGCAGGCACCCGGCCAGCCCCGCCACGGCCAGCGCCCGCACCGGCAGCTTCCGTTCCGGCTCCCGGCCCAGCGTCAGCGCCGCCGCGTTGGTGATCGCGTAGTAGACCAGCACGGTGACGCTGGAGAAGCCGATCGCGTCGCGGACGTCACCGAGGACGACGATCACGACGACGACGGCGGCGACGGCCAGTTCGGCCCGGTGCGGCACCCGGTGGACCGGGTGGACCGCGTCCAACGCGCCGGGCAGGTCACGGCGGCGGGCCATCGCGAGGGTGGTGCGGCCGACCCCGGCGAGCAGGGAGAGCAGCACCCCGGTGACCGCGACGGTCGCCCCGGCGCGGACCACCCAGGCGAGGCCGGGCAGCCCGGCAGCGGTCACCACGTCCGCCAGGGGCGCGGCGGAGCCCGCCAGCCGGTCCGGCCCGAGGACGCCGAGGGCGATCACGGCCAGCACCAGGTAGCCGACCAGCACCAGACCGAGCGCCAGCGGCACCGCCCGGGGGATCGTCCGCTCCGGATCGCGGACCTCCTCGCCGAGGGTGGCGACGCGCGCGTACCCGGCGAAGGCGAAGAACAGCAGGCCCGCCGCGGTGAGCACACCCCGGGCGGAGCCGCCGGGGTCGGCGATCCGGTCGAGGGACACGCCGGTCGCGCCGGCCACCGCGACGAGGGTCAGCACCGCCAGCACGACCACCACGAGGATCCGGGTGGCCGTCGCGGTCTTCGCGACGCCGCGCAGGTTCACGGCGGTCACGGCCACGACGGCGGCGACGGCGACGAGCCGGGCCTGGCCCGGCCAGAGGTACGCCCCGACGGTCAGCGCCATCGCCGCGCAGCTCGCCGTCTTGCCAACCACGAACCCCCAGCCGGCCAGGAAGCCGGCGAACGGGCCGAGGCGTTCCCGGCCGTACACGTAGGTGCCGCCGGACTCGGGGTACCGGGCGGCGAGCCGCGCCGAGCTGGTCGCGTTGCAGAACGCGACGAAGCCGGCGAGCGCCAGCGCCACCAGCAGGCCGACACCGCCGGCCGCCGCGGCGGCGGGGGCGAACACCACGAAGACACCCGCGCCGAGCATCGAGCCGAGGCCGATGACCACCGCGTCGCGTACGCCGAGCCGGCGTGCCAGTCGCTCCACGAGCGGCGACCCTACGGGTACGAGGTGAACGGCCGGTTCCAGCGGTCGACCGCTCCGGGCAGCGGAACGTCGTCCCAGGGCACCCGGTGCAGCAGCCGGTCCAGGAGCAGGCCGAGCAGGAGCCCGGCCACCGAGTCGGTCAGCCAGTGCCAGCCCAGGTACGTCGTCGTGCAGAGCACCACGAGGGGCGGGACGAACCGGACCACGGTCACCAGTCGGGTCGGCATGGCCCGGCCGTAGCTGCGCAGCAGCGGTGCGAGCAGCAGGGCGATCACCGAGTACCAGACGATCGCGTTGGCGGCGTGCCCGGACGGGTACGACTGGGCGAAGCGCAGCGGCAGGTCGTCCTGGAAGAGAGGCAGCGTCCGCTCCGGCGGCAGGAACGGCTCCTGCGTGCTGGCGCTGGGCGCGGGCCGGGCCGTCCACACCTTGAGCGGCCCGATGGTCAGGTAGGTGGCGGCGAACCCGGCCACCGGCGGCAGCAGCGGGCGGACCGACCGCAGGCGGACGGCCAGCAGGGCGCCCAGCCCGGCGGCGATCAGCGTCAGCGGGGTGCCCTGCCCGAGGTAGTTGAGGATCCGCGCGACCCAGTAGGCGACCGTCGGGCGGTGCGCGTCGGACCAGTCGGCGACCGCCCGGTCCAGGCCGAAGAGGTGGCCCGCGGCGAGCGCGGCGGTCAGCGTCACGAGACCGGCGAGCAGCACCGCGTCGAACCACCACCCGGCCGGGCGGACCGGCCGGAGCCGCGGCTCGCGCCGTACCGTCGTGGTCTCCCGCACGCCGTCACGCTACCGGCCCCGGGCGGCGGCCGACCCGCGCGGTCCCGGGGGCGGCTGTGCGCCCGGCCACGTGGGGAAGCGCTCCGGCGGGGGTACGCGTCAGACTTGACGCCGTGCGGATCACCTCGGCCCTCGTCGACCCGGCGCTGCTCGACCTTCCGTGGTCGACGCCGCTGGCGGAGTGGCCTGCGCAACACCTGGTGGCGCTGCCGCAGGGCATCTCCCGGCACGTCGTCCGCTTCGTCCGGCTCGGCGGGTACGTGTACGCGGTCAAGGAGACCGGCGAGCGGGTCGCCGAGCGGGAGTACGACCTGCTGCGGGCCCTGGAGCGGATCGACTTCCCGTCGGTGGAGGCGGTGGCGATCGTCGCCGACCGGCAGACCGACGACGGGGCACCCCTCGACCCGGTGCTGATCACCCGGCACCTCCAGTTCTCCCTGCCGTACCGGGCGCTGTTCTCGCACACGCTGCGTCCGGAGACGATGCAGCGCCTGCTGGACGCGCTGGCCGCCCTGCTGGTGCGAATGCACCTGACCGGTTTCTTCTGGGGCGACTGTTCGCTGTCCAACACGCTGTTCCGCCGGGACGCGGGTGCCTTCGCCGCGTACCTGGTGGACGCGGAGACCGGGGCCCTGCGCAGCTCGCTCTCGAAGGGGCAGCGCGGGGAGGACCTGGAGATCGCCCGGGTGAACATCTTCGGCGAGGCACTGGACCTCCAGGCCGCCGGGCTGCTGCACGAGTCGATCGACCCCGAGGTGGTCTGCGAGGAGGTCGTGCAGCGCTACGAGCGCCTCTGGCACGAGATCACCTACGAGCAGCAGGTCGAGCGTGAGGCCCGGCACGACATCGAGGGCCGCATCCGCCGGCTCAACGAGATGGGCTTCGACGTCGCCGAGATCACGGTGTCGACCATCGACGGCGGGCGCTACCTGGTGCGGCCGAAGGTGGTCGACGCCGGCTACCACACCCGGCGGCTGCTCCGCCTGACCGGGCTGGACGCCGAGGAGAACCAGGCCCGCCGGCTGCTCAACGACCTGGACGCGTACCGGGCGGAGAGCGACCTGACCGACGAGCAGCAGGCGGCGCACCGCTGGCTGACCGAGGTCTTCGAGCCGGTGGTCCGGGCGGTGCCCGCGCACCTGCGCCGGAAGCTGGAGCCGCAGGAGATCTTCGCCCAGATCATCGAGCACAAGTGGCTGCTCTCCGAGCAGGCCGGCCGGGACGTGGGGATGGCCCCGGCGGTGCAGTCGTACCTGTCTGACGTCCTGGTGCACCGCCCCGACGAGCAGGCCGTCCTCGGCCTGGAGATCCCCGCCCCCCGCTGACGCCGGGGCGGGCTCAGTCCAGCCAGGCGCCGGCGCGCATCACCCGGACCACGTTCAGGTCGTCGTCGAGCACCACCAGGTCGGCGCGCAGCCCCGTCTGGAGCGCCCCCAGCCGGTCGCCGAGACCGATCGCCCGGGCGGGGGTGGTGGCCACCATCCGGGCCGCGTCCGCGATCTGGATGCCGGCGGCGACCGCGTGCCGCAGGGCGGCGTCCATGGTCAGGGTGCTGCCGGCGATCGCGCCGTCCCGCGCCAGCCGGGCCACCCCGTCGGCGACCGTGACCGACTGGCCGCCCAGCTCGTACTCGCCGTCGGGCATGCCGGCGGCGGCCATCGCGTCGGTGATCAGCGCGGCCCGCTCGGGACCGGCCGTGGCGGTCGCGAACGCCAGCATGCCGTCGTGCAGGTGCACCCCGTCCGCGACCAGCTCGCACACGACGTTCGAGGCGTCCAGCAGCGCCACCACCGGCCCGGGCTCGCGGTGGTGCACCGGACGCATCCCGTTGAACAGGTGGGTGGCGACGCTCGCGCCGGCCGCGACGGCGGCGCGGGTCTGGTCGTACGTGGCGTCGGTGTGCCCGACGGCGGCGACCACGCCGTGCGCGGTGAGCAGCTTGACCGCCTCCAGCGCGCCGTCCCGTTCGGGGGCGAGCGTGACCATCCGGACCGCGCCGCCGCCCAGCTCGATCAGCTCGCCGAGCTCCTCCGTCGACGGGTCGCGCAGGTACTCCGGGTTCTGCGCGCCGCAGCGGGCCGCCGACAAGTAGGGGCCCTCGAAGTGGACTCCCGCGAGCACCCCCGCGGCGACCAGCGGCCGGTACGCGGTGGTGGCGGAGCGCATCAGCTCGAAGGGTGAACTCACCAGGCTGGCGAGCAGCGTGGTGGTGCCGTGCCGCAGGTGGAACGCGGCGGCCTCGCGTGCCTCGTCGGCCTCGCCGGTGGTGAAGGTGTGCCCGCCCCCGCCGTGGGTGTGCATGTCCACGAAGCCGGGCAGGATCCAGTGCCCGTCGCGCACCGACGGGTACTCGGCGACGGCCGTGATCCGCTCGCCGTTGATCTCCACGCAGCCCTGCCGGACGACCCCGTTCGGGGTCACCACCTTGCCGGTCACCCGTACGGTCATCGCTTCTCCAGAGTGTCGAGGGCGAGCAGGGCGGCGCCGAGACAGCCGGCCTCGTCACCGAGGGCCGCCGCGACCAGCCGTGGCTCGCGGTGGAACGTCATCCGGTCGTGCAGCGCGGCCCGCAGCGGCTCGAGCAGTTGCGCGCCGGCCTGCGCGAGGCCACCGCCCAGCACGATCGTCTCGACGTCGAAGAGTGCCTGACCGGTGGCGAGGCCGTCGGCGAGCGCCTCGACCGCCTCCGACCAGGCCTGACGGGCCGGCGGGTCACCGGCGGCGGCCAGCGCCGCGACCTCCGCCGCGGTCACGGTCGGAGCGGTGGCCACCGGGTCGGTCAGCTCCGCGTACCGGCGGGCCACCGCCGACGCCGACGAGACCGCCTCCAGGCAGCCGGCCCGGCCGCAGCCGCAGAGCGGGCCGCGGGGGCGTACCAGGATGTGGCCGATCTCCCCGGCGGCGCCGTGCGCGCCGGTGGCGGCCGACCCGTCGACGACGTGGGCGGCGGCGATGCCGGTGCCGATCGCGACGAAGAGGTTGTGCCGGGCGCCCCGGCCGGCACCGAGCCGGGCCTCGGCGAGGCCGCCGGCGCGGACGTCGTGGCCGAGCGCCGCCGGCAGTCCGAGCCGGGCCTCGGCCAGCTCCCGCAGGGGTACGTCCCGGAAGCCGACGTTCGCCGACCACACGGCGACACCCCGCCCCTCGTCGACGACGCCCGGGACGGCGACGCCGAGCGCGATCGGGGTGAGCCCGTCCAGGCGGGCCTTGCCGGCGAGGGCGTCGGCGACGTCGAGGATCGTCTCGACGACCGCGGCCGGCCCCCGCGCGGCGTCCGTCGGGTGCCGCTCGCTGTGTTCGACCGTGCCGTCCGGGCGGACCAGGGCGCACTTCATCCCGGTGCCGCCGACGTCGAGCGCGACGACGACCTGGTCGGTCACGCGAGAACCACGGAGCGGCTGAGGTGCCGGGGGGCGTCCGGGTCGAGACCCCGGGTGGCGGCGACGGTGACCGCGAAGCGCTGCGCCAGGATCAGGTCGGCCATCGGGTCCAGCGGCGTCCGGCCGGCGGCCCAGTTGCCGATCACGCTGCGGCAGCCGTGGGTGCGGCTGTGCACGAACGCGGCTCCGGTGGCCGCCACGTCCTCCGCGAGCCCGTCCGGCAGGTCGCCGAACGCCCAGACCAGCCGGCCCGGGGCGGCGATCGAGATCGGGCCGTGCCGGTAGTCCATGGCCGGGTACGCCTCGGCCCAGAAGGTGGCCGCCTCGCGGCACTTCAGCGCGGCCTCGTGGGCCAGGCCGACGGTCCACCCCCGCCCCAGGAAGGTGACCTGCTCGATCCGGGCCGGGTCGATCGGCAGCGGTGCGCGGACGGCGACCTCGGCGTCGGCGGAGAGCGCGCCGATGTTGTCGCCGAGGTGGGCCCGGAGCAGGGCCAGCGCGGTCGTGGCGAACCGTGTCTGCACCACGGAGCGCTCGTCGGCGAAGGGCAGCGGCACCGTGGCGTCGGCCACCTCGACGGCGGGCGAGGTGGGGTCGCCGACCAGGACGGTGGTGGGCAGCACCCCGCGCAGCCCGGCGAGCAGGTCGGTGACCTCGGTGGTGGTGCCGGAGCGGGTGATCGCGACGACACGGTCGTACCGCCGGGCGACGGGGAACTCGCTGGCCTGGAAGGCGTCGGTCTCGCCCTGGCCGGCGTGCTCGCGGCGGGCCGCGTACGCCATCGCCATGAACCACGACGTGCCGCAGCCGACGACGGCGACCCGCTCACCGGGGCGCGGCAGGTGCTCGGTGGCGGTGGCGGCCAGTCGCGCCGCCTCCCGCCAGCAGTCGGGCTGGCTCGCGATCTCCGCGTCGACGTACGACATGAGAACTCTCCAGGGAGCGGTGCGCAATACGGCTCGTTAGGGCCGTCTTTCGCGCGTTATTCTGCGCGAACCCGGGTGGCCGTGGCAACCGTGCGCGGGATCGAGCAGAGGGAACTTTTGCCTCCGCGTAGTTTCGCGCACTAGTGTGCACGCAATCAATCACCGACCGCGCAGTAACTGGAGGGCCTGGGGTGGACCGGTACGCCAGATGGAACGCCCTGCTCGAAATGCTGACCGACAGCGGCCGGGTCAGCGTCGAGGAGGCCGCCGAGCGGCTGGACGTCTCCCAGGCCACCATCCGGCGCGACTTCGACCAGCTCGCCCAGCAGCAGATGATCACGCGTACGCGGGGCGGCGCGGTCGCCAACGGGGTCTCGTACGACCTCCCGCTGCGCTACAAGACCGCCAAGCACTCGGCGGAGAAGCAGCGGATCGGCGCGGCCGCCGCGGCCCTGGTGTCGCCGGGCACCGTGGTCGGCCTCAACGGCGGGACCACCAGCACCGAGGTGGCCCGTGCCCTGGCCGTCCGGCCGGACCTGAACACCAGCGCGGAGGGCGCCCAGCTCACCGTCGTGACCAACGCCCTGAACATCGCCAACGAGCTGCTGGTCCGCTCGCGGATGAAGGTGGTGGTGGCCGGCGGCGTGGTGCGGCCGAAGTCCTTCGAGCTGGTCGGCCCGCTGGGCGGGGCGCTGCTGCGCGAGGTCACGCTGGACGTCGCCCTGCTCGGCGTCGACGCGATCGACCCGCAGCTCGGCGCCGCCGCCCACCACGAGGGCGAGGCGGCGATGAACAACCTGATGGTGGCGCGGGCCAAGCGGGTCGTCATCATCGCGGACTCGTCCAAGCTGGGCGGTCACGCCTTCGCCCGGATCTGCGCGGTCGACCGGGTGGAGACGCTCGTCACCGACTCCGGGGCGTCCCCCGAGGTGGTCGACGCCTTCCGGGCCGCCGGGGTGCACGTCATCTGCGCCTGACCCGGTCGTTGAATCACTGTCGGTAGCGATCCGGTGCACCGATGCATACCGGGTATTGCGCCGATGTGTATACCGAGTATGGTGTCGCTCGTCGCCCACACCCAACGGGGGAGGTGCAGCTTGCCAGCTGTCCTGGAAATCGAAGGTCTACGGAAGACCTACAAGAGTCGCCGGCGCGGTACCCGCAACGCGCTGGACGGCTTCGACATGCGGGTCGAGGCGGGCCAGGTGCACGGCTTCCTCGGGCCGAACGGATCGGGGAAGACGACCACCCTTCGTACCCTGCTCGGCCTGATCCGGCCCGACGGCGGCCGGATGGCGATCCTCGGCCAGGAGGTGCCCGCGGCCCTGCCGGCGGTCGCCGGCCACGTCGGCGCGATCGTGGAGAGCCCCCAGTTCTTCCCGCACTTCACCGCCCGCGACACGCTGTCCCTGCTCGCCAGCGCCGGTGACGTGCCGGCCCACCGCATCGACGAGGTGCTGGAGCTGGTGGGGCTGCGCGACCGGGCCGGCGAGCGGGTGAAGACCTACTCGCTCGGCATGAAGCAGCGGCTCGCGGTCGCCTCCGCCCTGCTGAAGAACCCGAAGCTGCTGATCCTCGACGAGCCGGCCAACGGCCTCGACCCGGGCGGCATCCGCGAGATGCGTACGCTCATGCGCAACCTGGCCGAGTCCGGCATGACCGTCGTGCTCTCCAGCCACATCCTCGGCGAGATCCAGCTGATCTGCGACTCGGTCACGATCATCTCGCTCGGCCGCCGGGTCGCCTTCGGCCCCGTCGACGAGGTGCTCGCCCGCCACTCGTCCGGCGCCGTCCGCGTCCGCGTCGAGGCCGTCACCGACCTGCCGGCCGCCGCCGAGACGCTGACCCGGGCGGGAATCCGGGTCACCGCCACCGAGCCGGACCACCTGATGCTCACCGGGCTGGACAAGCCCGCCACGGTGACCCGGCTCCTCGCTGAGCAGGGCCTCTACGTCAGCGAACTGACCCAGGTCGCCGCCGACCTGGAGAGCGTCTTCCTCGACCTGACCGCCACCGCGCCGGTCCCCGGCCAGCACCGGCAGGTCGACCAGTCCACGAAGGTCGGTGCGGCGGACCAGCCCACCACGGGAGGGTGGAGCGCGTGAGTCTCTACCGTACGGAGCTGCGCCGGCTGCTGAAGCGGCGCTTCACCCGCTGGATGACCGTGCTCGGCCTGCTGGTGCTCGCCGCCGTGGTCGTCGGGGTGTTCCTCACCAACGAGAAGATCGACGCCACGGCGCGGGCCAATGCCGAGGCCACCGCCGAAGCGCAGTACCAGGAGCGGACGCGCTGGGCGGAGCAGGAGCGGGCCGCCTGCGAGGCGGCGAAGTCGAGTGGGACGGCGACCAACGACGGCCGGTTCCCGGACGACTGCTCGGTGATCACCGCGCCGCCGCGCGAGTCGATCGAGGCGGAGTGGTTCCTCCCGTCCACCTTCGACTTCCGGGAGAACTTCGGCTTCACCCTGCTGCCGCTCGCGGCGATCCTGGCACTGGTCGGGTTCGTGGTCGGCGCGTCCTTCGTCGGGGCCGAGTGGAGCACCGGCGGCATGATGAACCTGCTGCTGTGGCGGCCGAAGCGGCTCACCGTACTCCTGACCAAGCTGGCGGCGCTGCTCACCGGCCTGCTCGCGTTGGCCGTGACCACCACGGCGCTCTGGTTCGGCAGCTTCTGGATCGTCGCGACGCTACGCGGCACCACCGAGAAGATGACCTCTGGCGTGTGGCAGTCGTTCGCCCTGACCGGGCTGCGCGGCGTGGTGCTCGCGTTGGTCGGCGCCACGGTCGGCTTCGCCGTGGCCTCGCTCGGCCGGCACACGGCGATGGCCCTGGGCGGGGCGATCGGGGTGATCGTCGTCGGGCAGTTCGGCGTCGCCATCCTGCTCGCGCTGGCCGGGATCCGCTTCGCCGAGGCGTGGTTGCTGCCCACCTACGTGGCGGCGTGGATGCAGAAGAAGGTCACCCTGAAGAACTGGGAGGCCTGCCAGGCCACCTACTTCGGGGAGTGCAAGCCGGAGACGCTCGACATCACGTGGCAGCACTCGTCCCTGCTGCTCGGTGTCTCCCTCGTGCTGATCCTCGGCGCTGCGCTCTGGACGATGCGCCGGCGGGACATCTCCTGACGGCCGGCCGTGGAAGGCCCCACACCGGGGCCTTCCACGGCCGGCGTCGACGTTCCCGCGGCGTTCGGCCACGACCCGCGACGACCGGCCCGGACGTCGCGGGTCGACCCGTGCGGCCGGTAGGGAGTCCCACTAGGCTTGGGGCTCCCCGGGTCGGCGTCGCCGCGCCGACCGCCCTCGCGAGGAGTGCCATGCCGCCGGACGCCGTCCCGACCGCCGCCGAGCCGTCCGGAGACGGCCCGACCGGCGGGCGGGCGGCCGGCGACACCCGCGCGCGGGCCGCCGTACCGCCGCCCCGGCCCGCGCCGGACGTGGAGGCGGTCCCGTCCGACCCCGAGCCGGTCCCGCCGGATGCCGGCGGCGACGGCGACGCGGTTCCGGCCACCGGGACGGCGGACGGTCTGACCGAACGCGAGCGGGGCATCCTCGACTTCGAGCAGCAGTGGTGGCGCCACGCGGGGGCCAAGGAACAGGCCATCCGCGACCGGTTCGGCCTCTCCGCGACCCGCTACTACCAGCTGTTGAACGCGCTGCTCGACAAGCCGGCCGCGCTGGCCGCCGACCCGGTGCTGATCGGCCGGCTGCGCCGGCTGCGCTCCTCCCGTGCCCGCAACCGCCGCCGCTGAGCCTCGGCGCCCTGCCGGGCCCGGTGTGGTCGTCAGCCCTTCTCGTACGTGCGTAGGCCGTTGCCGATGGCGAAGAACGTCGGTGCCCACTCGCCGATGAAAATTCCCCAGCGGTCGGCCCGGGCCACACCCGCCTTCTCCAGGTGCTTGGAGAGGAACCAGCTCGTGAACGACAGGCCGATGCTCGCGAAGCCGGCCAGGTACGCGTGCTCCGCCCGAAGGCCGGCCTCGTGCAGTTGCTGCAACATCTGCGATCCCCCCACGTCGCGGACGGGCGGCTGGCGCCGCCGCCGGCCCTCGAGGCCGACCGATGCCGACGTTACCGTCCGTCCTGCCGGCGGAGCGCCGGGTTGACGGAAGGCGGTCCGGGCCCGCCCGGCGGCGGCATGCCGGCCCTCGGTGCGGGTAGGCGAGGTCGTCGTACCGGCACGGGCCGGGCCGGGACGGGCCGGGGTGGCCGAGGAGGGAGCGGGGCATGGGTGGGACGGACCCAGGCAGGCGACGGTCGGGTCCGGCGGGCCGGCCGACCGCGCCGGCACCAGCGACGGCGACCGGGCCGCAGCCGCACGAGTGGGTGGTGAACGCCCCGTACACGGTCCGGGACCTCGGCACCGGCGAGAGCCGGGTCCGCGACCCGGCCGACCCCCGGGTGGGGAGCCGGGCCCCGGAGGCGGTCGACGACCCGCGCCGGTCCGCCGTCCCCCGGACGATGCGGGTGCGGTCGGCGTCGGCACCGTCCCCCGACCGGCCGGTCAACGAGGACGTCGTGTTCCGGTTCGGGCCGCTCGTCGGCGTCCTCGACGGCGCCACCGTCCCGGAGGGCTTCGACACCGGCTGCGTGCACGGCCCCTCCTGGTACGTCCGGCACCTCGCGGCCCGGATCGGGCTGGCCGAGGCGGCCCGCCCGGCGGCGACGCTGATGAGCAACCTCGCCGCGGCGATCCTGGCGGTGCGGGCCGACCACGGCGACCAGTGCGACCTCGATCATCCGGGGACCCCTTCGAGCACGGTGTGCCTGCTGCGGGACGGCGGCGACCAGGTCGACTGGCTGGTGCTCTGCGACAGCCCGCTGGTGCTGGACGTCGGCGGCCAGGTGCGCGTGGTGACCGACGACCGCCTGCACACCGCGCTGGCGGACCTGCGGGCCACCGCGGCGGGACTCCCGGACGACGCCGACCGGACCACCCGGTTCCGGCACGCCGTCGGGGTGCAGCGGGAACGGATGAACCGGACGCACGGCTACTGGGTGGCGGCGTCGGACCCGGACGCCGCGTACCACGCGCTGGCCGGAACTCTGCCGCTCGGCGGGCCGGACGGGCTGCGCCGCGCGGCGCTGCTCAGCGACGGGGCTTCCGCGGCGGTGGAGCACTTCGGCCTGTTCGACTGGACCGGTCTGCTGGACCTGGTCACCGCCGAGGGGCCGGCGGCGCTGATCGACCGGGTACGGGCGGCCGAGCGGGACCTGCCGGACCGCCTCCGCCGGCACAAGGCCGCCGACGACGCCTCAGCCGTGCTCTGCGAGTTCGGCGACGGAGCGTGAGGAGGAACACGATGGGGGCCGACCGGCCGATACCTGCGACCGGACCGCCAGTCGGGCTCCAACGGGGTGGACTCGGGCCGGTAAGCCCGGCAGACTGCGGCACGTGGCGAGTGCGGTGCGATTGGAGCCGGTGAGCGAACGCAACCTGGAGTCGTTGCTCTCCGTAGCGGCTGCGGAGGCGGAGCCGGCCGACGTCATGCCGCCGGTCGAGGCGCCGGCGGGCTGGTCGCACGCGCGCCGGGAGGCGTTCCGCGAGTTCCACCGGGCGAGCTTCGGCGGGCTGGACGGCCCCACCCGCACCCAGATGTACGCGATCCTGGCGGGCGGCGAGGTCGTCGGGATGATCCGTATGACGGGCTGTGACGAGCCGGGCACGGTCGAGACCGGCCTGTGGCTCGGGCGCTCGGCGCGCGGCCAGGGCATCGGGCCGGCCGCGTTGCGGGAACTGCTCAACGAGGCGGCCGCCGCCGGTATGCGGCAGGTCGTCGCCACCACCACCCGGGACAATTCCGGGGCGTTGTCCGTGCTTTCCAAATGCGGCGCGAAATTGCGCTCCGACGGTGCTCGAATGCGCGCCGAAATCTGCCTCGACTCGACACCTCCGGCTCTCTGAGAATTCTCCTCCCGATCGCGTATTCCCTGCTCATCGCGGTGCGGAAGTCCTTTTTGTGAGGATTTCGCCCGCGATTCTGATTGCTTGGGAAGGCGTCGCTCGGTCCGCCCGCAAATAGGTTTTGCGAATCTGCCTCGGGGTACTGCCCGCCGGGTCCGCTCAACGGGCACCTGATCGCGGGCCCCACGTGCTTCTCCCCGGTGGCTCCTCTCGGTCCGCCGTCGATCAGGTGTCTCCGCTCCGGGGAGCGAAGGAGAACTGATGAACAGCGGAGCACGAATCGGTCTGGCGGTGGGCGTCGGCTACCTGCTCGGGCGCCGCCGCAAGATGCGGAAGGCCCTCGTCCTGGCGGCCGCGGTCGCCGCCGGGCGGGCCAGCCACAACTCCGGCGGGCTGCTGAAGGTCGGCCAGAACCTGCTGCAGTCGTCACCTCAGCTGGCCAACCTCGGCAAGCTCGGTGGGCCGCTCGCCACCGCCGGCAAGGCGGCGGCGACCGCCGCCGCGGGCAGTGGCATCGACGCGCTCAGCGGCAAGCTGCGCGGCTCGGCCGACGCGCTGCGCCGCAAGGGCGGGGCCGCCGAGTCGAGCGCGGACCAGCCGTCGGACGAGGAGCAGTCGGGCGGTACCGGCCGGTCGGCTGACGACACCGGCGCCGACGACGGCGAGCGGGGGCGGTGAGCATGGCCGCGACCACGAACCCCGGCGGGCTGGCGGACAAGGTCCGGACCCAGCTCGGTGGCGAGGTACGGAACCTGGCGAGCGCGATCGGTGAACGCGCCGTGCAGGTGGTGACCGAGCGGATCACCGGTGCCACCGGACGGCTGAGCGAGTACGCCAGGCAGGGCGGCGGCCCGGGGCTGATCGCCGCCGCGACCGGCGCGCAGAAGCTCGCCGAGGGCAACTCACCGATGAAGGCGATGGTTCAGGCCGGGATTGCCGGCGGTAAGGAGAAGCTCATGTCGGCCTTCGGCGGCGGTAAGGGCGGCAGGGGTGGCGGCAAGAAGCTGAAGGTCACCAACATCGTCGAGACGGTCGAGGTCGGGGTGCCGGTCCGGGTCGCGTACAACCAGTGGACCCAGTTCGCCGACTTCCCCAGCTTCATGAAGAAGGTGGAGCAGGCCGAGAACGACTCCGACGAGAAGATGACCTGGAAGGCCCAGGTCTTCTGGTCGCACCGCACCTGGGAGTCGACCATCGTCCGGCAGCTCCCGGACCGCCTGATCCACTGGCGCTCCAAGGGTGAGAAGGGCTCGGTGGACGGCACGGTCAGCTTCCACGAGGTCGCACCCGAGCTGACCCGGATCCTGGTGGTGCTCGAGTACCACCCGCAGGGCCTCTTCGAACACACCGGCAACCTGTGGCGGGCCCAGGGACGGCGCGTCCGCCTGGAGCTCAAGCACTTCGTCCGGCACGTCATGACGCAGACCGTGCTGGACCCGGATGCGGTCGAAGGCTGGCGCGGCGAGATCGAGGACTCGCAGGTGGTCAAGGACCACGAGACGGCCCTGCGCGAGGAACAGGAACAGCGCGAGGAACAGGAGCAGGTCGACCGCGAGCAGCAGGAGCAGCGCGGCGGCGGGCGAGCGGCACGCCGCCGGCCCGAGCCGGAGCCGGAGGAGGAAGCCGAGGAGGAGGTCGAGGAGGAGCCCCGCGAGGAGCGGCGGCCCGCCGCACGCGGCCGGCGTCGCCCGCCCGTCCGTCGCCGCCCTCCTGAGGAGGACGAGTACGAGTCCTACGACGAGGGCCAGGACTACGACGAAGGGTACGAGGAAGAAGCCGAACCCGAGGAGGAGGCGCCCCCACCGCGCCGCCGACAGCCGGAACGGGCCCGCCGATCCCAGCCGCGCGAGCAGGCCCCGGAGCGGCCCCGCCCGGTCCGCCGTACCCCCGAAACCCCCCGACGGCCGGTGGTACGCCGCCGGCGAGAGGAGCGTGACGAATGACCGTGGCGACCACCGCTACCGGCGGTCAGCCGGGCGCGGCACTGGAGCGCGGCGGCGGTGGCGGGAGTCTCGCCGACGTCGTGGAGACGGTGCTGGACAAGGGCGTCGTGATCGACGCCCAGGTGTCGGTCGCCGTGGTCGGCATTCAACTCCTGGAGATCAACGCCCGGATCGTGATCGCCAGCATCGAGACGTACCTGCGGTTCGCCGAGGCGGTCGACCGGCTGAGCATCGTCCCCGAAGGACAGAAGGGGCTGCCCGACCTGGTGGAGGGCGCCTCCGGTGCGGTCACCAAGGGCAAGGCCGTCGGTGGGCTCGGCAAGGCCGCCAAGGAGATCAGCGGCGCGGTCGTGGACTCCCTCACCGACCGCGGGTCGGAGCGGGAGCGGGAGCGACCCCGGCGGCGGGACGAGGAGCGGTGAGATGAGCGAGCAGAACGTGCAGCCGACCGGCGAGACCGGGCTGTTCATCTACGGCATCGTGCCGTCCGACGTGGAGCCGACCCCCGACGCGCAGGGGGTCGGCGACCCGCCGGGCGACGTCGACGTGGTGCGGCACGGCGACCTGGCGGCACTGGTCAGCGAGGTGGCGCTGGAAGAACCGATCGGCCGGCCGGCCGACCTGACCGCGTACGAGAGGCTGCTGGACGGGACGGCGGCGGTGGCCCCCGTGCTGCCGGTGCGGTTCGGCACCGTGGTGACCGGGCCGGACGCGGTGCAGGACCTGCTGGAGGCGCACCACGACCGGTTCGCCGCCGCGCTCGACGAGTTCGAGGACCGGCTCCAGTACACGGTGCACGGCCGCTTCGACGAGCAGGAGGTGCTCAGCGAGATCCTGGCCGCCGACCGGCGGGCCGCCGACCTCGCCACGCAGGTGCGCGGTCGGCCGGAGGCCGAGACCCGAGAGCAGCGGATCCGGCTCGGCGAGATGATCAGCCAGGCGGTGGAGCTGCGCCGGGAGGCGGCCAACCGCGAGCTGGTCGAGGCCCTCACCCCGTACGCGGTGCTGACCGCACCCCGGGCTCCGAGCCACGAACTGGACGCGGTGAACGTCGCCTTCCTGATCGAGGCCGAGGACGAGGAGAACTTCGTCCGGGAGCTGGAGGACGTCGCCGAGCAGCGGCGGGGTCTGATCCGGATGCGGCTGCTCGGCCCGCTCGCCCCGTACGACTTCGTCAGCGCACACCAGTTGGTGGGGTGACCGGTGGACATCCTCTGGGCGCTGCTGACCCTGCCGTACGCCCCCGTGCGGGGGCTGACGGCGGTCGTCAAGGTGATCGCCCGGGAGGCGGAGTCGCAGCAGTACAACCCGGTCAACATCCGGCGTGAGCTGGAGGAACTGGACCGCGCGGCGGAGGCCGGCGAGATCACGCCGGAGGAGCGGGACCGGGAACAGCAGCAGGTTCTGGACCGGCTGACCGGAACGGCGGCCGGCGGCGGGGGCGCACCCCCGGCCGCCGGCCGGCGGCCGCCACCGGCGGGTCGACGGCGGGCAGCCGGACGGCCACCCGCACGCCGGGCCGGCCAGGACCGCGGGCGAGGGAGATGAGATGGCACCAGGACGGACCCGCGCCGACCGCGCCCCGGAGCGCCGACCCGACCGGGGCGACGACCGCCACACCGAGGAGGAGTACGAGGAGGTGTCCGCCGCCGAGGCGGCCCGGGAGGGGCTGCGGCAGATCGTGTCGCTGACCGGCAAGGACCCCCTCGGGATCACCGCGATCGAGCCCACCGACGACGGCTGGCTGGTCGGCGTGGAGGTGGTCGAGGACCACCGCATCCCGGCCTCGACCGACCTGCTCGGCCTCTACGAGGTGGAGCTGGACATGACGGGCAGCCTGCTGGGCTACCGGCGAACGCGCCGCTACCAGCGCGGCAAGGGGGACGGGAGCTGAGATGAGCACGATGCGGCAACCCTCGGTGGTGCAGAACTCCGGGCAGGTCCTGCCCGCCGGGCACGAGCCGGCGAACCTCGGCGACATCCTGGAGCGCGTCCTCGACCGGGGCATCGTCATCGCCGGTGACATCCGGGTGAGCCTGCTCGACATCGAGCTGCTGACGCTCAAGCTGCGCCTGGTCATCGCCTCCGTCGACACCGCTCGCCAGATCGGCATCGACTGGTGGGAGCACGACCCGTGGCTCAGCTCGCGGGCCAGACCGCCGGTCGAACCCGGGCCCCGGGACCCCGAGGAGGTGGAGGCCGAGCGCCGGCCGCGCGTGGCCCGGCGCGCCGCGGCGAGGGAGGAGTGGCAATGAGCGCGACGGCCGAGGTGACCACCGCCGACTGGCTGCACGGCGTGGTCCGGGACGTCCCGCCGGAGACGCTCGCCGCGATGGCCGGCATGGCCGGCACGCCGGTGCGCGCGGTGCGGGCCGCCGGTCTGGCCGCCGTCGTGAGTGCCGCACCCCTGACCGAGTACGGCGAGGAGCCGCTGCGCCGCAACCTGGAGGACCTGGCGTGGCTGGAACGGGCGGCGCGGACCCACCACGGGGTGGTGGCGGCACTGGCCCGCACCGGCCCCGTCGTGCCGGCCCGGCTCGCCACCGTCTACCACGACGACGAGCGGGTCGCCGGGCTGCTCACCGCCCGCCGGGCCGAGTTGGCCGCGGTCCTGGACCGGCTCGCCGGCCGCGAGGAGTGGGGCGTCAAGGGGTACGTCGTGCCCGGTGCGGCGCCGGCCCCGACCGCCGCGCCCGAGTCGGGGGGTGCCGGGGCGGCGTACCTGCGCCGGCGTCGCGCCCAGCTCACCGCGCGGGAGGAGGGGCAGCGGGTGGCGGCTGCCGCAGCGGCCGCCGTCCACGACGCCCTGGCCGGCCAGGCGATCGCCGCCCGGCGGCATCCGCCGCAGGACCGCCGGCTGTCCGGCGCGCCCACCCCGATGGTGCTCAACGGGGCGTACCTGGTCGACACGGCCGGCCTGCCCGGCTTCACCGCGCTGGTCGGTGAGCTGGGCGACCGGCATCCGGAGCTGCGGCTGGAACTGACCGGTCCGTGGCCCGCGTACTCCTTCGTGGACGGCACCGGTCCCGCGGACGTGTCGGCCGCCGACGGCCCGGCGGCGGACGGGGTGCCGGCGTGACCACGCAGCTCGCACCGAACAGCGCGGACGGGCCGCTCGGGTACCGGCCGGTGGCCCTGGTCGACCTGCTCGACCGGGTGCTCGCCACCGGGGTGGTGATCAGCGGCGACATCACGATCGCGATCGCCGACGTCGAACTCGTCCGCATCTCACTGCGCGCCCTGGTCGCGTCAGTCGGCGCCCTCGCGGCGCCGCCCGACGACGCGCTGGCCGTCCGGGAGACCGCCGTGCCGCCGGGCGGATCGGCGTTGCCGCCCGGAGAGTTCGGCGTGGCGGGTGACGGACCGGCCGGGCCGGCCGGTGGATCGGCGGTGCTCTCCGGGGAGGTGACATGACCGAGCGGAACGAGGCGGCCGAGCTGGCGGCGGCGGTGCACGGGCCGGCCGCGGCCCAGGACGGGCCGTCGTGGCGGGCACCGCGGGCGAGACCGCTGGACCGACGGCTGGCCGTGGACCAGGACTCCGTCGAGCGAGGGCTGGCCAGCCTCGTGCTCACCGTGATCGAGTTGCTGCGTCAGCTCATGGAGCGGCAGGCGCTGCGCCGCGTCGACCTCGGTGACCTGACCGAGGAACAGGTCGAACGCATCGGCACGACGCTGATGGCCCTGGAGGAGCAGATGGCGGAGCTGCGGACGTACTTCGGGCTCGCCCCGGAGGACCTCAACCTGGACCTCGGCCCCCTGGGCCCGCTCCTGCCCACCGATTGAGGGCCGGCCGCTCGGTACGGCGGCAGCCCGGATCGGTCCCTCGCCGGATCAACCAGCGTGCTTCTCGGCGTACCCGGCCAGCCAGGCGACCTGGGCCGGGTCCAGCGAGGGGCGGACGCGGGACCGGGCGGTCGCCACGTGGGCCGCCGTGACCGTGGCCGCGGCCAGCGACTCCCGCATCGCGGCCAGCGCCGCCTCCCGGACCAGCGCCGCGCAGTCCGCCGCGGAGAAGCCGTCCAGTTCCTCGGCGAGCGCGGCGAGGTCCACGTCGGGTGCGAGCGGCACGGTCCGGGACGCGGCACGCAGGATCGCCGCCCGGGCCGGCCCGTCCGGTGGCGGAACGTAGACCAGCCGCTCCAGCCGGCCGGGGCGCAGCAGGGCCGGGTCCACCAGGTCGGGCCGGTTGGTCGCACCGACCACCACCACGTTGCGCAGCGCCTCCACGCCGTCCAACTCGGTGAGCAGGGCGGCCACCACGCGGTCGGTCGTGCCGCCGTCGGTGGCCTGACCGCGTACCGGCGCGAGCGCATCCACCTCGTCGAGGAAGACCAGCGTCGGCGCGGCCTCCCGGGCGCGGCGGAACAGTTCGCGGACGGCGCGCTCGCTCTCGCCCACCCACTTCGACAGCAGCTCCGCGCCCTTGACCGACAGCACGTTCGCCCGGCCCGTACCGGCCAGCGCGGTCACCAGGTAGGTCTTGCCGCACCCCGGCGGCCCGTAGAGCAGCACCCCGCGCGGCGGCTGCACGCCGAGCCGTGCGAACGTGTCCGGATACGTCAGCGGCCACAGCACCGACTCGGTCAACGTCTGCTTGACCTCGACCAGGTCGCCCACGTCGTCGAGGGTGACCGACGCCAGTTCCAGCGTGGACGCCGCCATCGTGGTCGGGCGGACCACCTCCAGCGCGGCGACGAAGTCGCCCATCGCCACCGTCGGGCGGTCCACCGCCTTCTGCCGCAGCGCCGCCCGCACGCCGGCCTCGCGCACCAGCGCGGCCAGGTCCGCGGCGACGAATCCGGGAGTGCGCGCGGCGACCTCGTCGAGCCGGACGTCCTCGGCGAGCGGCACCTGACGGGTCAGCACGCTCAACTGCTCCCGGCGGAGAGCGGCGTCCGGCAGCGGCACGCCGATCCGCAGGGAGAGCAGGTCCGGAGCGCGCAGGGCCGGGTCGACGGCCTCGGGGCGGCCGGTCGTGCACACCACCGCCGCGCCGGCCGCGACGGTCTCGGCGACGACCTGCCGGAACACGGTGGCCACCGGGCCGGGCGCGTCGGCCGGCGCGAGCGCCTCGACGTCGGTGACCAGCAGCACCGCCGGGCCGTCCGCCCGTACGTCGGCGGCGGCGGCGCGCAGCCGCTCGGCCGCCGCCGCGTTGGTCAGCGCGGCCAGCTCGGGCCCCCAGAGCGGCCGCACCCGCGCCCGCACCCGGGCGGCGACCGCACGTACCAGCGCCGACTTCCCGGAGCCGGCCGGGCCGTCGACCAGCACTCCGAGGGACACCGTGGTGCCGAGCCGCCGGAGCACCTCGCGGTGGTGGAAGCCGAGGTCGAGCAGCTCGCCCAACTCCTCGGCCTGCGCCCGTAACCCGGGCAACTCGTCCACCGACGGCGCCTCCGCGGCAACCTCCGCCCCTGCGGCCGCCCGGGTCGCGTCCGCGCCGCCCGCCGTGGTCGCGCCGCGCGCTGTCCCGGACAGAGTGGCGTCCGGAGCGGGGGAGGCCACTCCCTCCCGGGAAGTGCGCGGATCGTGGTCGCGGGCAACGGTGGTCGGGATGGTCGCGGAGCCGTGGGTGGCCGCGCCGTGCTCCCAAGCGACCAGCGTGTCCATGGTGACCAGTGCGGCCGTCTCCGGCTCGGCGGTGACGACCGTGAGCAGCGTGCTGGTCCAGGCGTACCCCACCCGGTTGGACAGGCTGTCGCGGGCCGCCTCGACGAGGCTGCGCACCGAGGCGTCGGGCAGCACGTCCTGCGGGAGGAGCGACACGTCGTCCCCGGCGGTGACCACCTTGCCGAGCAGCGCGAGCCGGAGCATCTCCGGGGAGACCGCCGCGACCACCGGTGCCGGACCGGCCAGCACCACCCGGTGCGCGGCGGTGACCGGCGTCGGGCGGACGCTCACCTGGCTCCCGTCGCGTACGCCGAGGTTGCCCAGCATCAGGTCGTCGGCGTGGAGGAGCCCCGGGCCGGCACCCCGCTCGGCCGCCGCGACGATGCCGGCGGTCACCCGCCGGCCGGTGAGCCGGACCGGGTCACCGGGGCGCAACCCGAGCGCGGTGAGCGCCTCCGGGTGCAGCCGCACGATGCCGCGTCGGGCGTCCAGCGCGGCCGGCCGCAGGCTGGCGGTCAGGGTGAGCTCCGATTCCCCCACCAGCCGAACCCTAGCCGGTGCGGGGAAATGTGCCCTGCCGGCGCGTACCGCGGTGGAAGCGCCCACGGGCCTCCCGCTAGCGCCCCGGGTCGAGGTCGGTCAGCAGCGACGGGTCGCGGCGGATCAGTTCGGCGAGCCGGGCCGCCGGGTCGGGTCGCACGCCGGCCGCCCCGGACGACCGGTCCGGCTCGGTCCGCGCCGACAGCGGCCACGCCGGAGGGGGCTCGACCGCGGGCTCCGCGCCGACCGTCACGTTCCCGTCCGACCAGGCCACCCGCAGCGGGTACGCCGCACCGCCGTGCTCCACCCGCAGCGTGACCGCCAGATCCGGGTGCCGGGCGACGATCCGGCGAACCGCCTCGGCGACCTCCTCGACCGGGTCCGGATCGGGTGTCTCGGCCCGGTGCTGGCCGGCCGACCAGCCGGTCGGGTCCGCCCACCACGCCGCCGGCTGGTCGGGGGCGGGCGCCTCGCCCCGCCGTACCCCCGCGTCCCGGTGGCTCGACCACCCCGGTCCGGCGTTCCGGCCGGGATCACCGCGCCCGGCGTCCCTCCGCTCGCCGGCGCCGCTCCCGGTGTCGCCGCGCGCAACCTCCCGGCGGCCCGCCTCCGCGTCGGGCAGCCGGCCGGTGTCCCCCTCCGCCCCCGGGTCGGCGCCCCGCCGCCGCAGCGCTTCCTCGCGCCGGGCCAGCCGGGCCAGTGTCTCGTCCAGTCCACCCCTCATCACGACCACCCCTCATCGTGGAAACGGGCCTGACCGCCCGTCGGTTCAGCTCCCCCTCGCCCGGTTGGCCCGGTCCAGCGCCCGGTCCAGGACGACGAGCAGGGCGTCCCGCACCGAAAGCCGGTCCCGGGCGTCGAACCGCACCAGCGGCACGTGGTCCCCGACGGCCAGCGCCCACCGGATCGCGGCGAGGTCGTGCGCCACCCGCCCGTCGAACGCGTTGACGCCGACCACGAAGGGCAGCCCGGCCCGTTCGAAGAAGTCGATCGCCGGATGGCAGTCGTCCAGGCGGCTGCTGTCCACGACGACGAGCGCGCCGAGCGCGCCGTGGGCCAGGTCGTCCCACATGAACCCGAACCGCGCCTGGCCCGGCGTGCCGAACAGGTACAGCTTGAGACTGCGGTCGATCGTGACGCAGCCGAAGTCCATGGCCACGGTGGTCGTCGTCTTCCCGGAGCGCCCGCCGGGGTCGTCGACACCGATCGCGGCGCTGGTCATCTCCGCCTCGGTCGTCAGCGGGGCGATCTCGGAGATCGAGCCCACCGTGGTGGTCTTGCCGACACCGAACCCGCCGGCGATGAGGATCTTCACCGGGACCGGCGGTGCGACCCGGGGCGCCGCGTCGGGCGGGGCGGCCGCACCGGGTTCCACCGGCGGCCGGTACGGCGGTGGAACCGGCGCGGCCACCCCCCGGGCGGCGGGCGGGTGTGTCGCCGACGGGCCGCCGTACCGGGCGGCGGCGCTGTTCGCGGCGAGCCCGTCCAGCGGGGTGACCGGCCAGTCAGGAGATCGCACGGAGTCCATCAATCACTCGCAGGATGATGTCGGGGTCGAGGGCGTCGTCGTCGGCGTTGACGTGCACGTCGAGGTGGCCGGCGGCACGCAGGTCACCGACCAGGACCCGGGCCACACCGAAGTGCATCCGGGTCCGGGCGGAGATCTCCGCCACCGAGATCGGCGAGCCGCAGAGCGCGACGATCGCCTGGTGCTCCGGTGCCAGCCGGGCGACCGGAGACGTCCGGTCCGTGACCGGCCGGGCGGTCACCTGGGTCTCCAGCCCGATCGCCGGATCCCCGCCGGTCACCCGCCCCGCCGTGAGCACGAACGGGCGGGGACCCGACGGATCGTCCGGTTCCGGCTCGGCGGTCGCCGCCGGTACGGGCACCGCCGCCGGCTCACCGGCCGGGGCGGCTGCCCGCAGGTAGGGGCGGATCCGGACCACGGGGTCCGGTTCCTCGCCGGCGACGTCGGGGATCACTGCTGGACGGAGTTCTTCAGTTCGGCGATCAGGCGGGGGGTGAGCGCGCCACCGGCGCGACCGGCGAAGAGCGTCATCTCGTACGCGACGGTGCCCAGGTTCGCCGACCGGTCGGCGACGACGCCGAGCACCGAACCGCTGCTGATGGCGCTGATCAACAGGTAGCCCTCGGCCATGTCGACGACCACCCGGTTCAGCCCGCCGAGGGCGTACCAGCTCGCGGCTCCGCCGGCGAGGCTGGTCATGCCGGAGACCACGGCGGCGAGCCGTTCGGCGTTGGACCGGTCCTTGATCGCGGACATGGCCATCAACAGTCCGTCCGAGGAGACCGCGATCGCCTCCAGGACCCCCGCTGTGCTGGAGGTGAAGGAGTCCAGCAGCCAGTTGAAGGTGCGGGCCTCCGGGCTGAGGTCCGTCCCCGGGTGGGTCGGCTGGTCGACGTTGTCGTGCAGGAAGGGGCTGGTCACCGTGATGATCCCTCTTCGTCGAAGCGGTCTGGACTGACTTCACGCAGAGCGCGGGCGACGCCCGCCTCGAACTCGGTGATGCGGTCGCGGACCTCGGCCGGGTCACCGGGGCCCTGGTCGGTCGACGGGCGGGACGCGGCGGCGGGCAGGTTCGCGCCGGGCACCCGCCGCGTGAGCCGGGGCCGTCCGGGTGCCGGGTCGGCTGCGGACCCGTCGTAGGCGGGCGGTGAAACGGTTCCGGCCAGCTCAGCCCGGCGTACGCCGGCCTCGACGGCTTCGACGAGGTCCCGGGCGGCGGCCGGGTCCGCGCCGGTGGCGTCGACCGGCCCGACCCGGGGCCCGGCCGGCGGCAGGCTCGCCCCCGGCACCCGCTGCCGGATTCCCGGCACGAGAGGTGCCGGGAATCCGGTCGTACCGGTCGGAACTGTGGGTGTGACCGCGGGGCCGGGCGGGGGAGCGCCCGGCCCCGCGGGGACCGGTCGGCGGGGCAGCCCGTCGACGGTGCTCCCGGGCGCGGTGATCTCCAGGTACGCCGTCGGGCCGTTCGCCGTCGTCGGGGTGCCCGCCGCCGTCGGAGGTGCTGCCGCGGTCGGGCCGGCCACCGCCGTCGGGTCGGCGGCGGGCGTCGTGCCCGCGGTGGACGGCCCGGCTGCGGTGGGCGGGTGCGTCTCCGGGACGGTGAACGCGTCCCAGGAAGGGCCCGCCGTCATCGTCCGGGTGGCCCGGCTGAGCAGTGCCGGGTCGAAGCCGGACGGCGGCGGCGGGCCGGCGAGGGCGGCCACCGCGCCCCGGGACGGCAGGGCGGGAGCGGCGGGGGAGCGCCGGTCCCGGTCCGGCACGGTCGCCCGCGCCACCGTGGCACCGGCCCGGTCCCGCCGGAGCACCAGGGAGGCCGGCGGGATCTCCAACTGGGCGGTGACGCCGCCGCCGGCGGTCGCCGCGAGGCGGACCGCCCAGCCGTGCCGCCGGGCCAGCCGGCCCACGACGAAGAGCCCGAGCACCTCGGTGGGGGCGAGGTCCAGCCGTTCGCGCCGGGCCAGCCGGGCGTTCTCCTCGAGGAGCCGCTCCTCGGTCATCCCGATGCCCCGGTCCACCACGCTGAGCCGGACCCCGACGCCGGCGCGTTCACCGGCGACGACCACCCGGGTGTGCGGCGGGGAGAAGACGGTGGCGTTCTCCATCAGTTCGGCGAGGGCCAGGACGAGGTCCCCGACCGTGCCCGGCGACACCGAGACCCCGTCCGGGACCTGGACGTCCACCCGGGTGTAGTCCTCGATCTCGCCGAGCGCCAGCCGGACCACGTCGGCCAGCGGCACCGGCGCGACGTGCCGGTCGTCGCCGGTGGAGCCGGAGAGCACGACCAGGCTGCCCGCGTTGCGGCGCAGGCGGCTGGAGATGTGGTCGAGCCGGTACAGGTGCTCCAGCCGTTCCGGGTCGGTCTCCTGCCGTTCGAGCCGGTCGATCAGGGCGATCTGCCGGCCGACGAGGTTCTGCGTACGGCGCCCGACGTGCCCGAACATCTGCGCCACGTTGCGTCGGCCGGCAACCTGGCGCTCCACCAGCCGGGCGGCGGTGGTCTGCACCCGCTCGAAGGCGCGGGCCAGGTCGCCGATCTCGTCGCGGGCCCGGACGTCCACCGGGTCGAGCCGGACCGCCTGGACGCTCTCGGACTCGTCGTCGGCGACCCGGGTCAGCTCGGCCTCGGCGACCCGGGCGACCCGGTCCGCCGAGCGGGTGAGCCGACTCAGTGGCCGGGCGACCGTCCGCGCGACCGCCACGCTGAGCAGCACCACCAGGGTGAGCACCAGCACCGCCCCGCCGCCGACCAGGTACGCGGCGGTCAGCGCCCGGCGCTGCTCGTCGGTCACCTGGGCGATGACGTCCGCGACGATCTTCTTCTCCACGAACTGCCCAAGGGTGATCATCGAGCGGGCCGAGGGGAAGAGCGCGTCCAGCGGTACGTCCTGCACCGCACCGGCCGGGTCGAGCGGGCTCGCGGTGAGGAAGTCGGGGCTGGTCCGGGCGGCCACCGCCGCGTCGTTGAGCATCGCCAGCTGGTACTGCTCCGGGGTGATGAGGCTGCGGAACCGCCGGTTGTCCACCTGGAGGGCGGCCATGCAGGCCACGTAGCCGGTGATCGCCGCCGGATCGTTGGTCGCCTTCACCAGCACGATCAGCGTGGCGCAGGCGCCGAGCCCTTCGTCGGCGCGGAGCAGCCCGTCCAGGGCCAGCACCTGCCGGCCGGCGGAGGTGTTCGTGTCCACGGTGAAGGGGAGGCGCAGCGCGTCGATGAGGGCCCGGTTGACCGGGCCGTACGTGTCCATGACCCGGCCGGGGGTGGCGGTCCCGGCGAGTACCGCGGCCCGCAGGTCGGTGAGCGTACGGACGCCGTCGAGCGCGGCGGCGACCCGGGGCGGCAGCGCGTCGCCCCGGGTGGACCGCAGGTCGGCGACCCGGTCGTCGACGGCGGCCGACTTCTGCACCAGTTCCGCGCGGGGTACCCGGCCGAGCAGCAGACCGACCGAGAGGATCCGCTCCTGTTGCAGGTCCTGCACGAGGCTGCCGATCCGACTGGCCACGCGTACCCGGTCGGCGATGTCGGCGGCCCGCTGGGCGGCGGCGACCCGGTCGAGCACCACCGGGACCGCCAGGCCCACCACGGTGAGCAGCGGAATGACCACCAGCAGGGCGAGCCTGCCCCGGATCCGGAGCCTACCGAGCAGCATCGAACGGCCCCCACTGCGCGGGTTGCGGCTCGCGGGCCGGGCCGGCCGGCTGGAACGGGCGGACCTCGTCGGGCCGCCCGGCCGGCGGCTGCCAGCCGTCGGCGGCCGGCGGGGCGGCCGGTCGGTCCGTCGCGCGCCGGGCGTCGGCGGCCCGGCGGTACGCGGCGAGCAGCACCAGCGCCAGCACGACCAGCAGGACGACACCGGCCGTGGCGGCGGCCACCGCGAGCCAGCGGTCGTGGTCGAGCGCGTCGAGCCGGTCGGCGAGCAGCGCGTCGAGTTCGTCGAGGATGACCGGTTGCAGTTGGCCGGCGGCGGCCTGGGCCGCGGACCGGGCGGCGGCGAGCCGCGGACCGTCCACGGCGCCGGTGGGCGTGGAGTACGCGGCGAGCGCCTCCACCGACCGCTGGTAGGTGTCCAGTGGAGTGAGCACGTTGGCGCCGAGGTCGGTGCTCTCCGAGCTGTCCACGGCCGCCCGCAGGTCAGCCACCAGGGCGCCGGCGGGCGCGAGCGCGGCGACCCGGACGGCCGCGAGTTCGGCCACGGTCGGGGCCTGCTGGTCGGCCGGCCGGCGGGCGGCGAGCACGGTCAGGTCGGCGAGGCGTCCGGCCGCGACGACGGCCTCGGGCAGTTTTTCGCCGACGCCGGCCTGGAGGAAGAAGGAGTCCGACGCCGGGTCGCGTACCAGGCCGGAGGTTTCGCGGACCTTGCGGTGCAGGGCCAGCAGCAGGTCGGTGACCTCTCCGTACGCGGCGTACGCGGCCTCCGGGTCGGCCGGTCGCCGGTCCCGGAGTGCCTCGATCTTGGCCCGCAGGCCGGCCCAGCGTTCGCGGCTGCGGAGGTCGTCGCCGATGCGCGCGTCCACCGCTGCGGCGGTCCCGACCGCGCGGGTGAGTGCGTCGCCGGACACCGGCCGGCCGGTGACGGTGGCCGTCTGGGCGTCCACCAGCGCGTCGGTCACCGGGGCGAGCGCCCGCAGGTACTCGACGCCGAGGCGCTCGGTGACGACCAGGCGCCGGTCGTCGTCGGTGGAGCGCCAGGACTGGCCGAAGAGGACGGCCAGCGGTGCGAGCAGCGTCAGCACCAGCAGCATCGGCAGCAGGCGGCCGGCGGGGGAGGGGCGCCGACGGGCCCGCGGCGCGGGGACGGTCATGGTCCTGTTCCTCCGGCGGAGGCGAGGGGCGAGGGCTGGCGCCGGGATCGACGTCCTAGTCCCATGCACCGGACCCGGAAACTAACCGACGCTCCGCGCACCCTTCCCGTCGTCAATCAGTCAGTTTCGCGTCACCTAGCGCAAAGTGACGTGCGGTTGGCCGTACCGGCACCCTCCGTGTGATCTACCGGAGCGATCTGACATGATCAGCGCTTTTTCGGCTGAAGATCCGAATTCACGTGATCCGAATTCATCTCGCTGGATGGACCGGCCCCGACGCGGTCGCCCCGAGCCCGTCACGCCGATCGGGCCAACCGGACGAACGTACGGAGGATCTCAGGCAACGCTCAGGATCCGGGCCGTACCGTGTGCCGCATGAGATCGCCGTTCTCGGCCGCGCGGATCCGGCGTGCCCGCCCCACCCGCCGGCGCGCGGTGGCCGCCGCGGCGGTCGTCGTCCTGCTCGCCGCAGGCGTGGCCTGGGCCGTCCGGCCGCAGGGGCCGGACCTGCGCACCGAGTCGGCGCTGCTCACCGTCCGGTCCGGACCGTCCGGCGACGAGCCGGTCGATCTGGACACCACGCTCTACCTGCCGGAGGGGGCGTCCGCCGGCGCGAAGGTGCCGGCGGTGCTGCTCGCGCACGGCTTCGGCGGCACGAAGGAGTCGGTACGCGCCGACGCCGAGGAGATCGCCGGCCGGGGGTACGCCGTGCTCGCCTGGACGGCCCGCGGCTTCGGACGCAGCGGCGGGCAGATCCACCTGGACCACCCCGACTACGAGGTACGCGACGCGCAGCGGCTGCTGGACTGGCTCGCCGCCCGACCGGAGATCCGCACCGACGCCACCGGCGACCCGAGGGTCGGCGTGGTGGGCGGCTCGTACGGCGGCGGCCTGGCGCTGCTGCTCGCCGCCCAGGACCGGCGGGTCGACGCGATCGTCCCAATGATCACCTGGAACGACCTCTCCCGCGCGTTCCTGCCGGAGAGCACCGGCCGGGAGCCGGTCGAGGGCGTGTTCAAGAAGAGCTGGGCGGGACTGTTCTTCGGCGGCGGCGGGAACGTCGGCTCCGGGCCGGCCGGCATCTCCGGGACGACCGCTGCCCAGCCGGAGGGCGCGCCCGCCTCGGCCGGGCCGCCCAGCCCCGGCCCGACGGCCGGCCCCGGGACCGGCCCGGGTCGCGCCCCGGCCCGCGCCGCCGACCCGGCGTGCGGGCGGTTCGCCCCCGACGTCTGCGCCGCGTACCTGCGGATCGCCACCACCGGGCGGGCCGACCAGGCGGGCGTGGACCTGCTGCGCCGGTCCAGTCCCGCCGGCGTCCTCGACCGGATCGACGCGCCGACCCTGCTGGTGCAGGGCGCGGCGGACAGCCTCTTCCCGCTCGCCGAGGCCGACGCCAACGCGCGGGGGATCGCCGCGAACGGCACCCCGGTGCGGGTCGCCTGGTACACCGGCGGCCACGACGGCGGGGCGGGTCCGACCACCGACTCGGACCGGGTGAAGTTCCTGACCGTGCAGTGGCTCGACCACTACGTCGAGGGCACCGGCCCGGCGCCGGGCGACGACTTCACCTTCTCCCGGATCGCCGGGTTCGACGCCCTCGACCGGGGGCTGGTCGCCAGCGGCTACCGCACGACCGACTACCCCGGGATCACCGGCACCGGCCGGCGTGAGGTGGTGGTGGCCGGCCCGCCGCAGCGGATCGCCAACCCGCCGGCGGGCAACCCGGCCGCGATCTCCTCGGTGCCGTTCGCCGGCGAACTCTCCTCGCTGCTGGGCGGGGTCGCCGGTGACATCCCCGGCCAGCACGCCCGCTTCGAGTCCGCCCCGCTGCCCGAGGCGGTGGACGTGGTGGGCGCGCCGACCGTGTCGGTCCGCGCCGCGTCCCCGACCGGCGAGGCGGTGCTCTTCGTCAAGCTCTACGACGTCGACCCCAGCGGCGCGGCCACCCTGCCCAACGGGCTGGTCGCGCCGGTCCGGCTCACCGGGCTCCCGCCGGCCGTCGAGGACGCCGCGCCGGTCACCGTCACCCTGCCGGCGATCGTCCGCCGGATCGAGGCCGGGCACCGGCTGCGGCTGGTGGTGGCGACCTCCGACCAGGCGTACGCCACGCCGGTCGAGCCCACCGTGCACACCGTGGCCCTCGGCGGGGGCGCGGTCGCGCTGCCCACGGTCACCGGCGAGCCGATCCCCACCACGGCCACCGTCTGGCGCTGGGTCCTCGCCGGCCTGCTCGCCGCGATCGCGGTCGGGCTCGTCGTGCTCGTCGCCGTCCTCCGCCGCCGGCACCGCCGCCAGGAGAGCAGCGTCCACCCGGCGTACGCGGACACGCCGCTGGTCGTCCGGGAACTCCGCAAGGAGTACGCGGACGGCTTCGTCGCGGTCTCCAACGTGGACTTCGAGGTGCACCCGGGGCAGGTCGTGGGCCTCCTCGGCCCGAACGGCGCCGGCAAGACCACCACCCTGCGGGTGCTGATGGGGCTGACCCAGCCCACCGCCGGGGAGATCTACGTGTTCGGGCACCGGCTGGTGCCCGGCTCGCCGGTGCTGTCCCGGATCGGCGCGCTGGTCGAGGGGCCCGGCTTCCTGCCGCACCTGTCCGGCCTGGACAACCTGAAGGCGTACTGGCGGGCGACCGGCCGGCCCTGGGACGACGCGCACTTCGACGAGGCGCTGGAGATCGCCGGGCTGGGCGCGTCCGTGCACCGGAAGATCAAGACGTACAGCCACGGCATGAAGCAGCGCCTCGCCATCGCGCAGGCCATGCTCGGCCTGCCGGAGCTGCTGGTCCTCGACGAGCCGACCGACGGGCTCGATCCGCCGCAGATCGCCGAGATGCGCCGGGTCCTCCAGCGGTACGCCACCGGCGGGCGCGCGGTGCTGGTCTCCAGCCATCTGCTCGCCGAGGTGGAGCAGACCTGCACCCACGCCGTCGTGGTGAACAAGGGCCGGATCGTCGCGTCCGGTCCGGTCGAGGAGATCGTCGGCGAGTCGCCGAGCGTCCTCGTCGAGGTGACCGACCCGGACGCCGCGCGGGCCGTACTGGACCGCCTGGCGGGCGTCCGGGTGCTTCCCGACGGTGACGGCCAGCTCGTCGTGGACACCAACGGCACCGCCCGCAGCGAGGTGGTAGCCGAGCTGGTCCGGGCCGGCATCGGGGTGGACCGGGTGGTGCCCCGGCGCCGCCTGGAGGACGCGTTCCTCGCCCTGGTCGGCGAGAACTCTCGGGGAAGCGGGGACCGGTGATGGTCGGTACGTCGTCCAGGAGTGGTGCCGGCGGGGCGGCGTCCGGCGCGGCGGCGGGCTACCGTCCGTCGGCCACCCTGCCGTTCGTCGCCGAGTTCCGGCGGCAGGCGTCGCGGCGGCGTACGCAGCTCGCGCTCGGCTTCATGGTGCTGCTGCCGCTGATCATCCTGATCGCGTTCCAGTTCGACTCGGGCGACGACGACGACAACGGGCGCGGCGAGTTCGGCAGCCTGATCGAGTTCGCCACCACCGGAGGGCTGAACTTCACCCTGTTCACCATCTTCGTCTCGGCGTCGTTCCTGCTGGTGGTCGTGGTGGCGCTGTTCTGCGGTGACACCGTGGCGAGCGAGGCGAGCTGGGGAAGCCTGCGCTACCTGCTCGCCGTGCCGGTGCCGCGGGCCCGGCTGCTCGCGGTGAAGCTGCTGGTCGCGCTCGCGTACTCGGCCCTGGCCCTGCTGCTGCTCGCCGGCACCGCCCTGCTGCTGGGCACCCTGCGCTACGGGTGGGAGCCGCTGCGCAGCACCGTCGCCGCCCAGCTGGAGCCGGGCGAGGGGCTGCTGCGGCTGCTGGCGGTGCTCGGGTACCTGGCCGTCGTACTCCTCGTGGTGGCCGGCCTGGCGTTCCTGCTGTCGGTGTCGACGGACGCCGCGCTCGGCGCGGTCGGCGGCGCGGTGCTGCTGTGGATCCTGTCCAGCATCCTCGACCAGATCACCGCCCTCGGCGTGCTGCGCACCTTCCTTCCGACGCACTACAGCACCGCCTGGCTGGGACTGCTGTCGACGCCCGTGCAGACCGACGACGTGGTGCGCGGCTGTATCTCCGCGATCAGCTACGCGACCCTCTTCTGGGGTCTGGCCTTCTGGCGCTTCACCCGCAAGGACGTCGTGTCCTAGCCGGCACGGGGAGGCGCTTGGGCCCTGGAGGCTGCGACGATGAGGCGTGGCCGAGGAAGCGGAAACGTTCGGACGCTGGGCCCGCGGAAGTGACGACCAGCTCACGTACGTCCCTGCATCGGACCAGACCGTCTCGATCCGGTCGGCACTTCATGTGTCCGTCGTCGGCCTCGCTGTCGCGTCCTTAGCCGCCCTTGTCCCGTGGTTCGCGGAGTTCGGTCTCATCCTCGGGTGGGCAGCGCTGGGCGTGTCGGTCAGCCGGCAGCATCGCCGGTGGCGGTGGGCGCTGACCGCGCTGGTCGTTGCCGGTCTAGCCGCCGCCGTGACGACCCGGTTGGTGGTCCGGCATCTGCCGCTTCCCTGGTCGGAACTCCTCCCCTCCGGCCTCGGCATGCTGGTGGCAGCCTCGCCTACGCGGCGGTGACCAATCGCCGTTAGAGACCTCGGATGGCTCGGCCCTGGCGGGGCCCCTGCTTTCCAAGACCCTGATGTAACCCACGCAGGCGGCCCGCCAGACTGGCTGCTTTGGAGCTGAGCCGGATACGTCATCAGGCCGCCGAGCAGTCGCCGTGGTGGTCGGCGCGGCGGGTGCAGCGGAGACCGCCGGGCAGGCGGTGGTCGCACCAGACGCGGGTACGCAGAAACTGGCGATCCTCCTCGCTCAGCGTTGCCTCGCCGAAGTCGAGGACGGTGACGTGCCCGAGCGAGTCGCGTAGCGCCTCGGCCAGCGTGATCGCCGCGTCCTGGCTGGTCAGCGTCGTGGGCAGGTGGATGATCCAGCGTGGCGCGTCCATCGCACTCCTCTTCGCTGGTCGGGGGGCATCGAGGCGGGCGGGGGCGGACGGCAACCGCCCGGGTGGCTGCCGTCCGGAGCCCGGCACCCGCCCCGGGCCGGCTCATGGGTGCTGACCGACGTTCTTGAGCGCCGGGGCGACCGGCCGTGCCGCCCCGGCAACCCGGGCGTCCACCCGGGTGAATCCGCCCTGGTGCCAACCCGGACGACTCGGCTCGATGCTATTCAACCTAGTGACATAGGTCAACGATGTTCTTGAGGTTCGTCGCGGTCGGGTGATCAGATGGAGGTGCCAACCCGGAGGATTCATGCCCGCCATCCCGCTCAGCTACGTCGATATCGCCGCCGACATCACGGCGCGCATCCAGGCCGGTGAGTACCGGCCCGGCGACAAGCTGCCCTCGTACTCGAAGCTCGCCGACCTGTACTCGGTGTCGTTCTCGACCGCGGCCCGGGCCGTGGCGCTACTCCGCGATCGCGGCGTCGTCATCGGGTCGCCCGGGCGCGGCGTCTATGTTCGCGAGCGCGCCGAGTAGCTTCCCGCTCGACCGATCGCACAGATGGATCAGCTCCAAAGCGCGCCAACCGCGGTCTTCGTCCCTGCGGAGTAGGTCACATCTGGCCACAGCGTGGGAACGAGCGGTGGACAGCCGGCTGGCGATGCTTAGACTCGGCGACACAACTGCATACCTCATCCAGAGGGGCTGAGGGATACGGCCCGACGACGCCCCGGCAACCACCCCGCGTGCTCATCGCAGAGCGACCGGCGGGGCAGGTGCCAATTCCGTCCCCGCCGCAGAGCGCGACGCGGGGGAAGATGAGAGGAATCTCGACATGACGTCGACGCTCGCCGCCTCCGGCATCGACACCGCCGCCGGCCCCGCCCGCGCCCTGGTCTGCCGCGCCTGTTCGGCCCGCTACCCGCTCGTCGCCCAGCACGCCTGCTACGAGTGTTTCGGCCCGCTGGAGGTCGACTACGACGCGGCCGCCCTCGCCGCCGTCACCCGCGAGCGGATCGAGGCGGGCCCGCAGAACATCTGGCGGTACGCCGCGCTGCTCCCCGCCGGTCAGGACCCGGCCACCCGGGTCACCCTCGACCCCGGGCTGACCCCCCTGGTGGCCGCGCCGCACCTCGCCGCCGAGCTGGGCATCACCGCGCCGCTGTGGGTCAAGGACGACAGCGCCAACCCGACGCACTCCTTCAAGGACCGGGTGGTCTCGGTGGCGCTGACCGCCGCGCGGGCGCTCGGCTTCAGCCGGTTCGCCTGCGCCTCCACCGGCAACCTGGCCAACTCGGTCGCCGCGCACGCGGCCCGCGCCGGCGCGCCGTCGGTGGTCTTCATCCCCAGCGACCTGGAGCAGGGCAAGGTGATCACCACCGCCGTGTACGGGGGTGACCTGGTCGCCATCGACGGGTCGTACGACGACGTGAACCGGCTCTGCGGCGAGCTGGTGGAGACCGACGAGTTCGAGGACACGGCGTTCGTCAACGTGAACGTGCGCCCCTACTACGCCGAGGGGTCGAAGACGCTCGGGTACGAGGTGGCCGAACAGCTCGGCTGGCGGATCCCCGCCCAGGTGGTGATCCCGATGGCCTCGGGCGAGCTGCTGACGAAGATCGACAAGGCGTTCAGCGAACTCGTCGAGATCGGGCTGGTGGAGGCCCCGGCCGGCGGCTGGAAGGTGTTCGGCGCGCAGTCGGCCGGCTGCAACCCGATCGCCACCGCGCTGCACGCCGGCAGCGACACCATCACCCCGGTCAAGCCGACCGGCATCGCGAAGTCGCTGAACATCGGCGACCCGGCCGCCGGCCTGTACGCCCTCGAAGCGGTCCGGCGCACCGGGGGCTGGATGGAGTACGTCGACGACGACGAGATCCGCGCCGGCATCCAACAGCTCGCCCGGACCACCGGCGTCTTCGCCGAGACGGCCGGCGGGGTGACCGTGGCCGTGCTGCGCAAGCTCGTCGAGTCCGGCCGCCTCGACCCGGCCGCCGAGACGGTCGTCTTCAACACCGGCGAGGGCCTGAAGACGCTCGACGCCGTCGCCGGCCAGGTCGGCCCCACCCACCGGATCAAACCGTCCCTCCGCGCCGCCCGCGACGCCGGCCTCCTCGGCTGACCGATCACCGACGTGGGCGCGAATCACCCGAACGGGGGATCGGGCGATCCGCGCAGTAATCGGCTTTTCGCACTGAGTGCAGGAAACGCACCGTCCAGGACTTGACGACAGCAACCGGGCGGCGCAAGATGCTCCGTGCGGGAGGGCGTTTCGCCGGAGACTTTGCGAAGTTCTTACGACCCAGCGCCGGAGGCGTTGTGCGATCGTCCCTCCCGACCACGTCCGATCGGGGCCGGCGGAAAACCGCTGGCCCCGATCGCGTTTTCGGCGCACGCTCGCTCCCATGAGCATCGCCGTCACCCCGTACGACGCCGCCGACCCGGCCGCGATCGACGAGGCGCACCGCATCACCGCCGCGGTCGCCACCGTCGACCTGCCCGACTTCCCGGTCCAGACCCGGGACGAGTTCGCCGCGTACGCCCGCCACCCGATGCCGGGCTACGTCGTGACCCGCGCGCTGGCCCGGCTCGACGGCGTGGCGGCCGGGCACCTCGAAGTGCGGTTCCCGCAACTCGACAACACGGACAACGCCAGCGTGGACCTGGTCGTCCACCCGGAGCACCGGCGCCGGGGTGTGGGTCGGGCGCTGCTCGCGTACGCCGTCGAGGTGGCCCGGGAGCACGGCCGCAAGCGGCTCTACTGCGACACCGTGGTGGCGCTGCCGGACGGGCCGGCGCGCCCGGAGGCCGGCGCGGCCTTCGCCGCGGCCGCCGGGGCCCACGCCGCCCTGGCCGAGGTTCGGCGCCGGCTGGACGTCACGGCGCTCGACCACGCCGCCCTGGACGCGCTGCTGGCCGGCGCACGCGCCCGCTCCGCCGGCTACCGCGCGGTGGGCTGGCACGGTCCGGTTCCGGAGGAGTACGTCGCCGACGTCGCCCGGCTGGAGAGCCGGATGAACACCGACGCGCCGATCGGCGACCTGACGCTGGAGGCGGAGAACATCGACGCCGGGCGGATCCGGGCGACCGAGGCGGCGCTGTCGGCCCGGGGACGGCGCACCTACCACTACGGCGCGGTGGACGAGGCGAGCGGCCGGCTGGTCGCCTGGACCATGGTCGACGTCAGCCCCGGCTCGCCGTGGCACGCCTGGCAGCAGACCACCATCGTCGACCCCGACCACCGGGGCCACCGCCTGGGCCTCCTCGTCAAGATCGAGAATCTCCGGTTCGCGCTTGCGAACGAACCACAGCTCCGCGCCGTCGACACCTGGAACGCGGCGGTCAACCAGCACATGATCCGGATCAACGAGCAGATCGGCTTCCGGCCGGTCGACGGCTGGACGGACTGGCAGTTGACGATCTGAGTTGTGACACGCCACTACTGATCGTGCGGGTTTCTGTTGCATGATGGCGGGCATGACGGAGACCCCGCACCCCCTGTACGACCGGCACGCCGACACCCTCACCCGTGCGCTGACCGCCATCTCGGAACGCGGGTACTGGTCCGCCTACCCGGAGTCACCCAGCCCGCGGGTGTACGGCGAGACCGCCGCCGCCGACGGCAAGGCCGCCTTCGAGGCGTACCTCGGTCGCGACTTCCCCCTCGACCAGCCCGGCGACGGGAGCACGGTCGCCACCGAGGCCAGCCCGTTCGGTGTCGACCTGGGCGTCCGCTACCCGCACGCGGCGGGCGACCAACTCGTCGCCGCGGCCACCGCCGCGCTGCCCGCGTGGCGCGACGCCGGCCCGCAGGCCCGGGCGGGCGTGTGCCTGGAGATCCTCGACCGGCTGCACAAGAACGTGTTCGAGCTGGCCAACGCCGTGCAGTTCACCAGCGGCCAGGCGTTCGTGATGGCCTTCCAGGCCGGCGGCGCGCACGCCCTGGACCGCGCGCTGGAGGCCGTCGCGTACGCGTACGCGGAGATGACCCGGCACCCGGGGACGGCGGGCTGGGAGAAGGCGGCCGGCAAGGGCGACCCGCTGCGGATGACCAAGACGTTCCACGTCGTGCCGCGCGGCGTGGCGCTGGTGATCGGATGCAACACGTTCCCCACGTGGAACTCGTACCCCGGGCTCTTCGCCTCGCTGGTCACCGGCAACCCCGTCATCGTCAAGCCGCACCCGCGGGCGGTGCTGCCGCTCGCCGTCACCGTGAAGTACGCCCGGGAGGTGCTCGCCGAGGCCGGGTTCGACCCCAACCTGGTGCTGCTGGCCACCGAGGCGTCCGGCGAGAAGCTCGCGTCGACGCTGGCCCTCCACCCGTCCGTGAAGCTCGTCGACTTCACCGGCTCCACCGAGTACGGCGACTGGCTGGAGGCCAACGCCCGGCAGGCGCAGGTCTACACGGAGAAGGCCGGCCTGAACACGGTGGTGGTCGACTCCACCGACGACTTCGCCGGGATGTGCCGCAACCTAGGGTTCACGCTGACCCTGTACAGCGGCCAGATGTGCACCACCTCGCAGAACATCCTGATCCCCCGGGACGGCATCGAGACCGACCAGGGGCACAAGAGCTTCGACGAGGTGGCCGGCGGCATCGCGGCGGCGGTCGGCAAGCTCACCGCGGACCCGGCGCGCGGCGTCGAGCTGACCGGCGCGATCGTCAACGACGGGGTGCTGGAGCGCCTCGACGAGGTGACCAAGGTCGGCGAGCCGGTGCTGGAGTCGCGTACGGTCGAACACCCCGCCTTCCCCGGCGCGGTCGTGCGGACGCCGACCATCGTCAAGCTGGACGCGGGCGACACCGCGACCTACGCGCGGGAGTGGTTCGGGCCGATCTCCTTCGCCATCGCCACCGACTCCACCGCCCACAGCCTGGAGGTCCTGCGGTCCACCGTCGGTGAGAAGGGCGCGCTGACCGCGGCGGTCTACTCCCGGGACGAGGCCGTGCTGGACGCGGCCGAGGCGGCGGCGATCGAGGTCGGGGTGCACCTGTCGGCCAACCTGACCGGCGGCGTGTTCGTGAACCAGTCGGCGGCGTTCTCCGACTTCCACGGCAGCGGCGCCAACGCGGCGGCCAACGCCGCGCTGACGGACGGCGCGTACGTGGCCAACCGGTTCCGCGTCGTGCAGAGCCGCCGCCACGCCTGAGGTGCAAGGAAGGGCCCCTTCTTAACGCCTCAGGTAGTGGAAGGGGCCCTTCTTAACGCGCGCGCTCACGCCGGGCGGCGCATCTGGAGTTCGGTCAGGGTCGGGATCGTCGGGTGCGGGACGCGTACGCCGGTGTCGACGAAGCCCAGCCGCTGGTACGCCCGGTAGGCCCGGTCGTTGCCGACCACGACCTCCAGCATCAGCTCGCGGCGACCGCAGGCCCGTGACCAGCCGGCGACCGCGTCGATCAGGTCGGCGAGCAGGCCGGTGCCCCGCCAGGAGGGGGTGACGTACACGGCGTAGACGACGGTGAGCCCGGGCTCCTCGGGTGCGACCGTGCCGCCCGCGTGCCCGACCAGACGGCCGCCCGGGTCGGCCACGAACTGGGCGGTGTCCGTGCCCGTGGACGTGTACGCGATCCGCGCCGCGTACTCGGCGTGCGGGCGGGCGGCCGCGTCGGCGATCGTCTCCAGGAAGGCGAGCGGCGCGTCGGCGAGCATCTCCAGCCGCAGTGCCCGCATCCGGGCGGCGTCGCGCGGCCGGACCCGGCGCACCCGCGCCCGTGCCATCGCCACCTGCCCCGGGCCGCGCCCGCCCGGAGTGCTCGTCATGCCGAATGCCTACCACAGCGAAGAACGGCAATGTGGAACGCTCGGAATATGCCCGATTTGTGGTCGTGCGCCGCCGTCACGCCTCGTGTAGCGTGCGATTTCGGTCACCGATTCAGCGGCCGTCGCCGCTCGCCGAACCGGTGCCGCCTCGCGGTCCGGCGCGCCCGGTCCCGGGGTGAGTGGGAACGCCGCGCAGAGTGAGGAAGTGCACCGTGGCACAGGGCACCGTGAAGTGGTTCAACTCCGAAAAGGGCTACGGCTTCATCGCCGTCGACGGCGGGCAGGACGTGTTCGTCCACTTCTCCGCCATCGAGATGGACGGCTACAAGGCGCTGGACGACGGCCAGCGGGTGGAGTTCGAGATCGCCCAGGGCCAGAAGGGGCCGCAGGCCGAGCGGGTGCGCGTCATCGCCTGAGCGGCCTCCGGCCCGACGGGGCGGACCGCCGGCCGTGATCCGCCGAGACCGCGGCCGGTCGGGGGGTACGGTGCCGGCAGCACACCAGGGAAGATCATGAACCGTTCCAGCGCTCGCTGAGGAGGGTTCATTTGTCCGACCAGCCACCCCCGACCGTGCCGTCGCCAGCGCCCGGCGATCCCGACCCTGCGTCCGGTGCCACATCGGTGCCGCCGGCCTCGGATCCGACGGTGCCATCCGCGCCACCATCCGATCCGTGGGCCCCGGCCGCGCCGCCAACGAACCCGTGGGGCCCGGCCGCGCCGCAACCGCAGTACGGGGACCCGGCCGCGTCGCCGCCGTACCCCGGCAGTCCGAAGGCGTCCCCGTACCCGTGGGGTCCCGCTGCCGGGCAGCCGTGGGGCCCGCCCGGCTATCCGGGTGCCCCGGCCTGGCCCGTGCCGCCGTACCCGGGTGGCGTCCTGCACGGGTACGACCCGGCCGATCCACTGGTAACCCCGCCCGGCGGAGGCCTGGAGGGGTGGTTCAACCGCTGCCTCGGGGCCGTCCGGCGCGGCTGGCGCCTCCTCCTGCCGATCGTGCTGCTGACCCAGGTGCTGCCGGCCGTGGTGATCGCGATCGTCACGTACGCGACCGACCCGAGTGCCGAGTGGGCGGCCGCCGGTACCGACGACCCGGCGGCGCTGCCCGACGGCTTCGGGGCGGACGTGGCCACCCTGTTCGCCGTCACCCTCGGGGCAGTGGTGGTCTTCGGCCTGGTGCAGAGCCTGGGTTGGGCGGCGGGCACCTGGGTGATCACCCGTCAAGCGGCCGGCGAGGGAGTCGGCCTCGCCGGTGCGCTCCGCTACGGCCTGCGTCGCGCCCTCGGCCTCTGGGGCTGGAGCCTGCTGATGGGGCTGCTCATCGGCATCGGCGTGTGCTTCTGTGTGCTGCCCGGTGTCTACCTCGCCTTCGCCCTGAGCCTGGCCGGGCCGGTGTACCTCTTCGAGCGTCAGGCGCCGATCGGCCGCTCGTTCCGGATGTTCCACGACCGCCTCGGGCTGGTGCTCGGCCGGGTGGTGCTGATCGCGGCCGTGGTGCTGATGGTGACGGTGGCGGCGGGCGTGATCGAGGCCGTGGCCGCGGCGCCGCTGGGCACCGCCCCGCTGGGGTCGCCGGGCACGGCGCTGGGCATCTTCGCCGTGGTGACTATCACCGCGCTGCTGTCCCTTCCGGCCCACCTCGCCCAGCAGGTCGGGCTCGTCGTGACGTACGCCGAGCAGCGTGCTCATGAGGCGCCGGTGAACGCCGGGCGCCTGGCCGCCGAACTCGGCTGATCGGGGCGGTCGTGCTTGCACTCGGCAAGGGAGAGTGCTAAACAGGTCATTGGCACTCGCAGACCGTGAGTGCCAATGGTCGGGGCGGTAGGGCCACGGCCGCACGCGGAGTCGCGAGGCACCGGGTGCGGCACATGGCCGGTCGTCGCGGGCTATCCGGCCCGGCCGGCGGACGTCGTCGTCGCCAGGTGGCGACGTCCCAAGGTGCGTACACCAGACGGCCCATCCGGGGCACACACTCGGGTGGCCCGTGAGTGTCCAGGAGGACAACGCCGTATGGCCAAGATGATCGCGTTCGACGAGGAAGCTCGCCGCGGCCTCGAGCGGGGCATGAACCAGCTCGCCGACGCCGTGAAGGTGACCCTCGGCCCCAAGGGCCGCAACGTCGTGCTCGAGAAGAAGTGGGGCGCTCCCACCATCACCAACGATGGTGTGAGCATCGCCAAGGAGATCGAGCTCGAGGACCCGTACGAGAAGATCGGCGCCGAGCTGGTCAAGGAGGTCGCGAAGAAGACCGACGACGTCGCCGGTGACGGCACGACGACGGCGACCGTCCTGGCCCAGGCCCTGGTCCGCGAGGGCCTGCGCAACGTGGCCGCCGGTGCCAACCCGATGGCCCTGAAGCGGGGCATCGAGGCCGCGGTCGCGAGCGTCTCGGAGGAGCTGCTGAAGCTCGCCAAGGACGTCGAGACCAAGGAGCAGATCGCCTCCACCGCCTCCATCTCCGCTGGTGACACCAGCGTCGGCGAGATCATCGCCGAGGCGATGGACAAGGTCGGCAAGGAAGGCGTCATCACCGTCGAGGAGAGCAACACCTTCGGCCTGGAGCTGGAGCTCACCGAGGGTATGCGCTTCGACAAGGGCTACGTGTCGGCCTACTTCATGACCGACCCGGAGCGGATGGAGGCCGTCTTCGACGACCCCTACATCCTGATCGTCAACAGCAAGATCTCCTCGGTGAAGGACCTGCTCCCGATCCTGGAGAAGGTCATGCAGTCGGGCAAGCCGCTGCTGATCATCGCCGAGGACATCGAGGGCGAGGCCCTGGCGACCCTGGTCGTCAACAAGGTCCGCGGCACCTTCAAGTCGGTCGCCGTCAAGGCGCCGGGCTTCGGTGACCGCCGCAAGGCCATGCTCGCCGACATCGCCATCCTCACCGGTGGCCAGGTCATCAGCGAGGAGGTCGGCCTCAAGCTCGACGCCGTCGGCCTCGACATGCTGGGCCGCGCCCGTAAGGTCGTGGTGACCAAGGACGAGACCACCATCGTCGACGGTGCCGGCGACGCCGAGCAGATCCAGGGCCGGGTCAACCAGATCCGGGCCGAGATCGAGAAGAGCGACTCCGACTACGACCGCGAGAAGCTGCAGGAGCGCCTGGCCAAGCTGGCCGGCGGTGTCGCGGTGATCAAGGTCGGCGCGGCCACCGAGGTCGAGCTGAAGGAGCGCAAGCACCGCATCGAGGACGCCGTCCGCAACGCGAAGGCCGCCGTCGAGGAGGGCATCGTCCCGGGTGGTGGCGTCGCGCTGGTGCAGGCCGGCAAGACCGCCTTCGACAAGCTGGACCTGACCGGTGACGAGGCGACCGGCGCCCAGATCGTCAAGATCGCGCTGGACGCCCCGCTGCGGCAGATCGCCGTCAACGCCGGCCTCGAGGGTGGCGTCGTCGTCGAGCACGTCCGCAACATCGAGGCGGGCCACGGCCTCAACGCCGCGACCGGCGAGTACGTGGACCTGCTGGCCGCGGGCATCATCGACCCGGCCAAGGTCACCCGGTCGGCGCTGCAGAACGCGTCGTCGATCGCGGCGCTCTTCCTCACCACCGAGGCCGTCGTGGCGGACAAGCCGGAGAAGACCCCGGCTGCCCCGGCCGGCCCGGGCGGCGGGGACATGGACTTCTGAGTCCAGGCTCCACGAGACCGGGAGGGGCGGGCCGCGTCAGCGGTCCGCCCCTCTTCGTCATGTCGGCAACGGCCGTTGGTTGCGCCGCTTCTGCGCCCGGTCGTACGGCTGTGGCACCTGGACCGGCTCGTCCACCACCGTCGCCGGCTCGTCCGCCGGGGAGTCGTCGATGCCCTCCATCTCCGCCCGCTGTTCCGCGTCGCCGTAGTCGAGGCGGTCGAAGGGCAGTGGGCCGGGGCGTTCGTCGTCCGTGGTCATGGCGCCTCCTCTACCGAAACGGTAGGGGGCATCGATGGGCGACGGGGGCGAATGACGCTATCAGGTGATCTATCCTATTCGCCCGTTATCGATCCGCGAGTGTCCTCCGGTACAGGAAGAAGACCCGCTCGATCCGGGCACCCGCGCTGCCCGAGTAGAACCGGACCGGCCCCACCCAGCCGATCTGCGCCGCCGTGAACCCCGCCGCCCGCTGGTCGGCCAGGCAGCGGCGCAGCAGCACCCCGCCGATGCCGGTCCCCTCGGCCGCCGGCGCCGTGCCCATCGGCCCGAACCAGCTCGGCCGGGACGACCCCCACGCGGCGAAGCCGAGCACCTCGCCGTCGCGCTCCGCCAGGTGACAGCCCGCCAGCGACCGGCCGACCGAGCCGGCCAGCTCCGCGTCCCAGGTGCCGCCGAACACCGACCGGGCGAAGGCCGCCAGCGCCGGCAGGTCCGCCGGCTCCGCGCGCCGCACGGTGACGCCCTGGCCGGCCAGCCGCTCCTCCGCCGGCACCGTCGTGCGCAGGGCGGGGCTGCCGTCGTACGACAGGTCGGCGGTCATGTTCCAGGCCGTGCGATCCTGGGTGTAGCCGAGCGCCTGGGCCGCGCAGACCGCCGGTGTGTAGCGCACGTCGATGCCCGGCCATGCGTAGTACGGCGGGTTGCCGGCCAGCAGCACCTCCACCGCGCCGAGCCCGGCGAGCTTCTCCTCGGCGTACGACAGCAGCGCCCGCCCGACGCCGCGCCGCCGGTGCCCGGGGTCCACCGCCACCAGGTCGACGTGTCCCTGCGTGCCGTCCCGTCCGGAGAGCGAGCCGATGAGCGCGCCGGTCAGGCGGCCGTCCCGGTACGCGCCGAGCGCGACCACCGGCCGGTCGGCGGTGGCCCGGGGCCAGAGTACGTCCACGATGGCCGGTGCCTCGGCGGCGTCCTCCGGCAGGTCCAGCGACCGGCCGCACAACTCCACCACGGCGGCCCGCCGGTCCGGGCCCAACTCGACGATGTCGACCTCCATGGACGCCGACCCTAGGTCACCCGAGCGCTTCTGTTAAGAAGGGGCCCTTTTACTACGCGAGGCGTTAGGAAGGGGCCCTTCCTTACCGCTGGGCGGCGCGGACGGCGGCGTACGCGTCGACGAGGCCGGCGCCGGTCACGTTCCGCTGGTCGCCGCACGTGTCGTTGCCGGGCACGGCCGGAGCCGCGGTCTCGGTCAGGATCCGCCGGGTCCGGGGGAGGTCACCGACCAGCGCCGGGTTCGCCGACCACATCAGCGCCGCCACACCCGCCACCTGCGGGGTCGCCATGGACGTGCCGCTCAGTTCGGCGTACCCGCCACCGGGCATCGCCGAGAGCACCTTGTCGCCGGGCGCCACCAGGTCGGGCTTGGCCGCTCCGCCGGGAGCCGGGCCGCGCGAGGAGAACTGCGCCACCCGCCGTTGCCGGTCGACCGCACCGACGGTCAGCACGTCGTCGTACGGGGCCGGCGGGTCGTCGACCGAGCGGCAGTGCGGCCCGGTGTTGCCGGCGGCGGCGACCGTCAGGATGCCGGCGGCGTCCAGAGCGGCGGTGGCCGGCCGCAGCGCACGCGGGTCGCAGCCCTCGATCGCCGGGCAGCCCCACGAGTTGGTCAGGATGTCGGGAGCGCGGTCCGGGCGGCCGTCGGTGAACGGGTCCCCGCCGGCCGGGAAGGGCGCCAGCATGAACTGGAGGCAGCCCAGGTAGTAGGCGGGGTTGCCGAGGTTGCGGTCCAGGTTGACGCAGCCGGTCCAGGAGGCGCCGGGAGCCACTCCGACGCCGTTGCGGCCGACGGCGCTGCCCAGCGTGTGGGTCCCGTGCCCGCCCTGGTCGGTCGGGGTGGCGGTGGCGTCCCAGGGGTCGTACCAGGAATCGCCGCCGCCCCGGAAGCCGCCGGCGAGCGCCGGGTGCGCGCCGTCCACCCCGGAGTCGGAGCTGCCCACCGTCACGCCCGCACCGGTGACGCCCAGCTCGGACCAGACCCGGTCGGCGCCGATCAGCCGGACGTTCCAGGTGGGACCGCCGGGTGCGGGGGCGCCGCCGCGGGCGGGGGCGGCCGGCGCGGGCAGCGGACGGATCCGCTGGCTGACCAGGACCCGGTCCACCTCGGAGCGGCTGGCGAGCCAGGCCCGCACCGCCGGCCCCCCGTCGACCTCGATCGCGTTGACCAGGTAGTACGGGGTGTGGTCCAGCCGGACGCGGCGCAGGTCGCGGCGCAGGTCGGCCTGCGTACGCTCGGCCGTCTCGACGAGCCGCCGGTAGACCTCCCGGGCCCGGGCGTCGCGGCCGGCGCGGCCGGTCGTGGTCGGTACGTCGCTCAGGTCGGCCTGCTCCCGCAGCACCACGAAGAGCCGCTCGCCGTGCAGGCCGGGCTGTCCCGGCCCCACGGCCACGAGCCCCGTCGTGAGCAGCAGGACGGCGGCGGCCACCGCGGCCACGGCCCGCCGGGGCGTGGCGGCGTGCCGCCGGGCGAGCAGCACGCCGTACCCGACGGCGAGCAGGACCGCGACGGCGAGCCCGGCGCCGGCGGCGACCGACACCCAGAACGGCACGTCGCGGGTGGCCGCCAGGACGACGCTGATCTCCTCGTCGTCGGTCCAGGCGAGTGGGCCGAACACGGCGAGCCCGACCAGCCAGGCGGTCGCGGCCCCGCCGCCGGCCGCCGTGCGCCGCCCCGCCGCGGCCAGGGCCGCCAGCGCGAATCCGGCCGGGGGGAGGGTCAGCAGGAGCGGCAGTTGCGCGCCGGACTGCCCGACGCCCGCGCCGAGCGGCAGCAGTGCGACGCCGGCGACCAGGCCGCCGACCAGGACCAGGCGGGCCGGTCGCGGCGGCGTGCCGACGGCGAACCGGGACCAGAAGGCGTCGCCGAGCAACGCGGCGGCCAGTACGCCGACCGCCGCGGCGGCGAGCCCGGCGAGCAGCGTCTCCAGCAGCCCGCCGAGCGCACCGATCCACACCCAGGGCAGCAGCAGCGCGAGGCCGCCCGCGAACCCGAGCAGCGTCACCGGAGCGGGACGCGACACCCTTCCCTGGGCCCAGGGCCGGTGCTCGTCCGCCCCGCCGTCGCTGCCGGCCGCCGGCTCCGGTGCCGGCGGGGGTCCGTCCGGGGCGTTCGGCGCGGTCGGGGGTCCGGTCGCGACGCCCGGTGCGGCCGGCCGGCCCGGGGCAGCCGCGGTGGGTCCGCCCGGCGGCGCGGCGACGGGGGTGACCGCCGCCCGCCGGCGCAGCCGCCGCACGACGAGTGCGGCCAGCGCGGCGGTGGCGGCCAGTGCGGCCAGGTACGCCTCGTGGTGCACCGGCGGTAGCGCCCGGAGCAGGACGAACGCGCCGAACGCGAGCAGCCCGCCCAGCCAGACGCGACCGGTGGTGCGGACGGCGGCGGAGCGGGGCGCCAGGGCCAGGGCCAGGGCGGGTGTACCGGCCAGGAGCACGACGGCGACGGCCACCACGGGCCAGAGCCAGACCGCCCGGTCCAGCCCGGAGGCCAGCAGGATCTGGTCGGCCAGCCAGCCACCGAACTGGGACAGCACGACGAGCCCGACGATCCACAGCCCGGTGGCCACGGCGGCCACCACCGCCCAGGGGCTTCCCGGCTCTGCGCCGTGCGGAGTCGGGGCGAGATGTCCCGGGCGTTCAGGCTGCACGGGCAAACAGTACGTCGCCGTCACAAAGTCGGCAGGAGTGGCGGCCCGATCCGTGCCCGGGACGGGATCGTGGAAAGGAACGGCCCCGCGACGGGCCGAAAAACTTGCAAGATCCCGAAGCGTCTCCGGGCGGGCGTCGTGGACGCCGCCGGCGTGGGCCGAGCGGTTACGGTGGAGGCGTGCGCGACCCCAACGTCTCCCGAGCGGCCGCCGGCCAGCTCTCCCCGCAGCGGCGGGCCGCCGACCTGCGCCGCCTGGCCGCGGAGCGCTTCGACGTCCTGGTGATCGGCGGCGGGGCGACCGGCGCGGGCGCCGCGCTGGACGCCGCCTCGCGCGGCCTCAAGGTCGCCCTGGTCGAGGCGCGCGACTACGCCGCCGGCACGTCCAGCCGGTCCAGCAAGCTGATCCACGGCGGCCTGCGCTACCTGGAGCAGCTCGAGTTCCACCTGGTCCACGAGGCGCTCACCGAACGGGGGCTGCTCGCCACCCGCCTCGCGCCGCATCTGGTCCGGCCGGTGCCGTTCCTGGTGCCGCTCCCGGCCGGGCAGGGCCTGCGCGACCTGCCTGCCCGCGTCTTCCGTCGCTCCTACTACGGGGCCGGAGTGGCGACGTACGACATTTTCGCCGGGATCTTCGGCGGCGGCCGGGGGATGCCCCTGCACCGGCACCTGACCCGGGAGGGCGCCCGCCGGACCTTCCCCAGCCTCAAGGCGGAGGGCCTGGCCGGCGCCATCCGGTACTACGACGGCCAGGTCGACGACGCCCGCCTGGTGGTCACCCTCGCCCGGACCGCCGCCAGCCTCGGCGCGACCGTGGTGACCAGTGCCCGCGCCGTCGGTCTCATCCGGCAGGCCCGGGAGGTCACCGGGGTCCGTGTCCGCGACCTGGAGGCGCCGGCCGGCTCCCCGGACGCCGAGTTCGAGGTACGCGCCCGGACCGTCATCGCCGCCACCGGCGTGTGGAGCGACGACATGTCGCGGATGCTCAACGACGTCGGGCTGCGCCCCGGCCTCCGGGTCCGTGCCTCCAAGGGCGTACACCTGGTGGTGCCCCGGTCGGCGATCACCGGCGAGACCGGGCTGATCCTGCGTACCGCGACGAGCGTGCTCTTCGTCATCCCGTGGGGCGGGCACTGGATCATCGGGACCACCGACACCGACTGGCGGCTCGACCGGTCCCACCCGGCCGCCTCCGCGCGCGACATCGAGTACCTGCTGACGCAGGTCAACACCGTCCTGGACCGGCCCCTCACCACCGCCGACATCGAGGGCGTGTACGCGGGCCTGCGACCGCTGCTGGCCGGCGAGGCGGACTCCACGTCGAAGCTGTCCCGGGAACACGCGGTGTTCGAGCCGATGCTCGGCCTGCTGCTGGTGGCCGGCGGGAAGTACACGACCTACCGGGTGATGGCCTCGGACGTGGTCGACCGGGCCGCCCACCGGATGGGGTCGGTGCGTCCGTCGCGCACCGCCGACCTTCCGCTGCTCGGCGCCGACGGGTACGCGGCGATGTGGCGGGACCGGGCCGACCTGGCCCGCCGGCACGCTGTTCCGGTCGGCGTGGTGGAGCACCTGCTGGAGCGGTACGGCACGCTCACCCTGGAACTGCTCGCCCTGGTCGACGCGGACCCGCTGCTCGCCTCACCGCTGGCCGGCGCGCCCGAGTACCTGGCCGCCGAGGTGACCTACGCGGCCCGCGCCGAGGGAGCGCTGCACCTGGAGGACGTGCTGACCCGGCGTACCCGGATCTCCATCGAGACCGCCCACCGCGGCCTGGAGTCCGCCGAGCACGCCGCGGAGCTGATGGGTGCGGTGCTCGGCTGGGACGCCGAGGTGCGGGCGCGGGAGATCGCGCACTACCGGGCGCGGGTGGAGGCCGAGCGGAACTCCCAGCTCATGCCGGACGACGCGACCGCCGACGCGGCCCGGCTCGGCGCGCCGGACGTCCGGGGCTTCGCCGCGGACCGCGGCGGGGACGGCGACTCGGTTGAACTTCCGTCCTCGTCCCGCTGACCGATCCACCCGGGGAACGTCCATCATCGATGCCCGACCGGTCGGCGGGTTACGTGCGCTACCTACGGTGGGGTAAGTTTCGGCGCGTGCTTTCCGCATCCTGGTCGCGTCCGGTTCAGCTCTCCGTCGCCACGCTGCTGGCAGTCGTGCTCGCCGGCTGCTCCGGAGCCGATGCGGGAGGCTCGCCGAGCCCGGACCCGTCGGCGCCGCCCCAGCAGCAACTCGGTAACGCGGCCACCATCAGCGAGGGCCGGGTCAGCCTGCTCCAGAAGCTGGGCGAGTCGGGGCCGCTGCGGACACTCAATGTGGAGGTCGACGGCCGGTGGGAGTGCGTGGACTGCGCCGGCGACGGGGTGACGTCGGCGGGCGCGCTCACCGCGGAGCAGCTCGCACGCCTCCAGAGGTTGCTCGCCGACCCGGGTCTGGCGAAGGAGACCGATCAGGCCCGTCAGTACCGGGTCACCTGCATCGACGCGTTGACCTCCAGCCTGCTCACCGCGTCCGGCCTGATCACCTCCCAGGACTGCCCGGGCGAGGAGAAGCCGCCGATCGCCCACGAGATCCTGCTGCTGCTGACCCAGGCCACCCCGGCCGAGCCGACCTCCTGAAGCCGGCGCTGGGCGGTACCCGGGTGGCGCGTCCGACGCGCGGGCCGGCGGGTCAGAGGACCTTGCCGGGGTTGAGCAGGCCGGTCGGGTCGAGCGCGGCCTTGATCGCCTGGTGCACCCGTACGCCCACCGGGCCGATCTCGCGGGCCAGCCAGTCCCGCTTGAGCAGGCCGACCCCGTGCTCGCCGGTGCAGGTGCCGCCCAGGTCGAGCCCCAGCCGCATGATCTCGTCGAAGGCCCGGCGGCCGCGTTCCAGGCTGGCCGGATCCGCCCGGTCCACCACGATGTTGGGGTGCAGGTTGCCGTCGCCGGCGTGACCCACGACGCCGATCGGCACGTCGCACTCGGCGGCGATCCGCGCCACCCCGTCGAGCATGGCGGCCAGCGCCCCGCGGGGCACCGCCACGTCGTCGATGACCAGCCCGCCGTTGCCGGCCGGGTACGTGTCGGCGGCGAACTTCTCCATCGCCGGGTGCGCCAGCCGCCGCGCCTGGAGCAGCGCCGCCGCCTCCACCGCGTCGGTGGCCGCGTACACCTCGTCGGCGCCGGCCGCCTCGCAGACCGCCGCGAGGCCGGCCAGGTCCTCGGTGGCCCGCGAGCCGGTGTCCACGGCGGCCAGCAGGAGCGCCTGCGCGTCCGTCCGCAGCCCCATCGGGCGGTACGCCTCGATCGCCCGCAGGTGCGTCTGGTCGAGCAGCTCCAGCAGGCTGGGGGAGAGCCCCTGGGCGGCGATCTCCGCCACGGCGGCGCCGGCGGCGGTGGTGGAGGGGAAGACCGCGACCATGGTCAGCGACTCCGCCGGGGCGGGACGCAGCGCGACGGTCACCTCGGTGATCACGCCGAGGGTGCCCTCGGAGCCGACGAAGAGCCGGGTCAGGTCGTACCCGGCCACGCCCTTGGCGGTCCGCCGGCCGGTGCGCAGCACCTCGCCGGAGGCGAGCACCACCTCCAGGCCGAGCACGTACTCGGTGGTCACGCCGTACTTGACGCAGCACATGCCGCCGGCGTTGGTGGCGACGTTCCCGCCGATGGTCGATGACTCCCAGGAGCCGGGGTCGGGCGGGTACCACAGGCCGTGCTTGGCGACGGCGGCGGCGAGCGTCGCGTTGACCACCCCGGGCTGCACCACGGCGATCCGGCTGACCGGGTCGATCTCCAGGATCGCGTCCAGCGCCGCCGTGCTGATCACCACGGCGCCGTCGACCGCGTTCGCCGCGCCGGCCAGCCCGGTGCGAGCTCCCTGCGGCACCACGGGTACGCCGTGCCGGGCCGCCGTCCGGACGACAGCCGCCACCTGGGCGGTGTCACGCGGACGGGTGACCACGAGGGGCGTGCCGGAGGCGCAGAGGTCCGCCTCGTCCCGTTCGTGCATCCGGAGCAGGTCCGGATCGGTCAGCACCGCGTCGGCGCCGAGCGCGGCACGCAGTTCGTCGAGGAGGGGACCCATGCGCCGAGGCTACGACCCGGGCCAACTGATCATCAACCCGCTCCCCGCCCTCACGATCTTGTACTTCCGGCCCCCGGATCCCCTCTGACGACCTCGCCAGCGGTCGAGGAGACCGGTCCCGCCGGCGAGTCCGCCGCGTACCCTGAGCGGGGACGCTTCGGATACCGCAGGGATTGGGACGGCTCGGCACGGGTAGTACCCGCCGTGGCCCGGAACGACCGACCCTCGATGGCGCAACGGTTCGGGTTGCGCGGCGGCGGCGTGGACGTCGACGGCGCGCGGATCGCCGAGGCGGTGAACCAGCTGCACCACCGTGGGAAGGCGACCCTGCACGACCGCCTGCACCGCGTCCGCATGGCGATGGGCCTCGCCGTCCAGGCCGGACTCGCCGCCGGGCTGTCCTGGCTCGCGGCGCACGAGCTGCTCGGCAACCCGCAGCCCGTCTTCGCGCCGATCTCGGCGGTCGGCACCCTGGCCGTCTCGGTGGGCCAGCGGTTCCGGCGGACGGTCGAGCTGATCGTCGGGGTGGCGGTCGGGGTGGCCCTCGGCGACCTCCTCATCTACCTGCTGGGCACCGGCGCCTGGCAGCTCGGCCTCGTCGTGACCTCGGCGATCATCCTGACCGTCTTCGCCGGGGCCAGCGTGGCCATCGTCATCCAGGCGGCGGCCACCGCCGTGCTGATCGTGACGCTCAGCCCGCAGACGGAGAACCTGGAGATACCCCGGTTCGTCGACGCGTTCGTCGGCGGTGGCATCGCCCTGCTGGTCACCGCGTTGCTGCTGCCGCTCAACCCGCTGCGGGTGCTCAACCGGGCCGCCCGCCCCGCGCTGGACCTGCTCGCCGCGCAGCTCGACGGCGCCGCCGACGGGCTGCGCGAACGGGACCGGGACAAGGTCCAGCGGGCGTTGGAACGGCTGCGCGACAACAAGGAGGAGCTGGCCGCGTTCGGCGAGGCGATCGAGGGCGCCAAGGAGACCGCGATGCTGTCGCCGGCGCGCTGGCACCGGCGCAACGAACTCGCGCACTACTCGGAGGCGGCCGACCCGATCGACCGCGCGATGCGCAACAGCGGCACCCTGATCCGGCGCGCCGTCACGCTCATCGAGGACGAGGAGCCGATCCCCGACCCGATGCCGGACGCGGTTGCCCACCTCGCCGAGTCGGTGCGGCTGCTCAAGCACGAGTTCGCCGTCGGGGAGGAGGCCGAGAAGGCCCGCGAGCGGTCACTGCGCGCGGTCAGCGAGGCCGGCCGCGCGTACGCGGAGGGCGTGGGCTTCTCCGGCAGCGTGGTGGTCGCGCAGGTGCGTACCACCGCGAGCGACCTGCTGGTCGCCTCCGGCATCAGCCAGGAGGAGGCGAACCGCTGGATCCGTCGGTCCTTCGGCGAGCTGGAGCAGTCGCCGGGGCGGCCGGCCGAACCGGCGGAGGGCGGCCCGAAGCCGCCCACCGCCCCGCCGATCGGCTGACCGGAGGGTTCAGCCCAGCGTGGCGAGCGCGGCGAGCAGCGCGTCCACGTGCTCCTCGGTGCTGCCCAGGCCGATGCTGGCCCGGAGCGCCGTCGGCGGCAGGTCACGCCGGCCGCTGCGCCCGGCCGCCTCGGTGAGCAGGCGGCGGGCGAGCGGGTGGGCGCAGAACAGGCCGTCGCGTACCCCGATGTCGTGATGCGCGGCGAGGTGGGCCGCGACCTCGGCCGAGTCCCGGCCGGCCACCACGAACGAGGCGATCCCCACCCGCGGCGCGTCCGGGCCGAAGGTGCGCAGCTCCACCACGTGCGGCAGCGCCGCGATGCCGTCGCGCAGCCGGGCCAGCAGCGCCTGCTCGGCGTCGTGGAGCGCGGCGCGGTCGGCTCCGCTGAGCGCGCCGCACACCGCGGCGAGGGCCACCGCGCCGAGGAGGTTCGGGGTGCCGGCCTCGTGCCGGGCCGGCCCGGTCGCCCACCGGACGTCGTGGGTGGCCGCCCCGACGTGGCTGGTCGCCCCGCCACCCGCCAGGTACGGCGGTGCCGCGTCCAGCCAGTCGGCCCGCCCGACGAGGACGCCCGCGCCGAACGGCGCGTACAGCTTGTGGCCGGAGACGGCCAGGTAGTCGACGTCGAGAACGTGGAGGTCGACGGGGGCGTGCGGGGCGAGCTGGGCGGCGTCCACCGCGATCCGGGCCCAATGCCGGCGGGCCACCCGGGCCAGCTCGGCGACCGGCCACCGCTCGCCGGTCACGTTGCTCGCCCCGGTCACCGCGACCAGCACCGGCAGGTCCCGGTCGGGGGTGGTGCCCCGGCGCAGCTCGCCGAGGGCGGCGTCGAGCGCGCGGACCGCCCCGGCCGGGTCCTCCGGCACCGGCAGCCGTACCGAGCCGCGCGGCCAGGGCAGCAGGTTGGCGTGGTGTTCCCCGCCGAACGTCACCACCGTGGCCCCGGGCGGCAGCGCCCGGGCCAGCAGGTTGAGCGCGTCCGTGGTGTTCCGGGTGAAGACCACGTGGTCGTCCGCCCGGGCGCCGACGAAGTCGCCGACCGTCTGCCGGGCCCGCTCGTAGGCCAGCGTGCAGCGCCGCGACAGCGCCCCGGCGCCCCGGTGCACGCTCGCGTACCAGGGCAGCAGCTCCGCCACCGCGTCGGCCGCGGCCCGCGCGCAGGGCGCGGTGGCCGCGTAGTCGAGGTTGATCTGACCGGGTACGCCGAGCACGTCGAGCGGCCCGGCCGCCGCCCGCGACGGCACCGGCGGGGGTACGAGAGTGAGGGTCATGCGGCACCTCCGGGTCCAGGGACCCCGGGTGGGCACACGGGCGGGGTCCGCGCTTGCCCAGCACACGGATCGGGCCGGGCCCGGTCATCACCCGGGGCACCCCACCGCGAACCTCGACGAGGGTTGCCGGCCAGCAAGCCGGGGCTTGACGCTGGCGCTCGTGACCTGCCGGCAGCATAGCGGTCCCCGGTGCGGCCGGTCCGGCCGGCCGGCGGTCCGGCCGGCCGGCGGTGCGGCCGGTCCGGCGGGCCGGCGGTGCGGCCGGTCCGGCGGGCCGGCGGTGCGGCCGGTCCGGCGGGCCGGCGGGCCGGCGGTGACTACGCTGACGGCATGGCCGACACCCCGCCCGGCGCGGCCCCGCCGCCGCCGACCGCCGCCCCTGTCCCCCCGCCGGCCGAGGGCCTGACGAAGGCCCCCCGGCGTCGGGTCAGCTGGGTACGCGCCCTGGTGCTGGCCGTGGTGATCCTCTTCATCGCCGGCTGTGCGGTCTTCATGGTCTGGACCCTCGGCGAGAGCCTCGGCGGCGAGGCGCTGCTGATCGGGGTCATCGCGGCGGTCCTGCCGGTTCCGGTGCTGGTGTCCTGCTTCCTCTGGCTCGACCGGTACGAGCCGGAGCCACTGAAGTACCTGATCTTCTGCTTCGCCTGGGGGGCGTTCGTCTCCACCGCCGCCTCCCTGACGGTGAACAACTTCGCCGCCGACTCGTTCGAGCGGCTGAACCTCCCGACCACGCTCACCGCGGTGCTGGTCGCGCCGTTCATCGAGGAGTTGACCAAGGCGCTCGGGCCGATCCTCCTGCTGATCTTCCGGCGCCGGGAGTTCTCCGGCATCACCGACGCCCTGGTCTACTGCGGGCTCTCCGCGATCGGCTTCGCCATGGTGGAGAACATCCTGTACCTCGGCGGCTACGGGTACGCGACCGGTGTGGAACGGTACGGCCCGGCGACCGGGACGCAGCAGGTCATCGCGATCTTCATCGTGCGGATCCTGCTCTTCGGGTTCGCCCACCCGCTCTTCACGTCGATGACCGGCGTGGGCCTCGGCATCGCCGCCCGTGCGGCCGACCGGCGGGTACGGGTGCTCGCACCGGTCGCCGGCCTGCTGCTGGCGATGATGCTGCACGGCGCCTGGAACCTGCTGCCCACCCTCACCCAGGCCACCGGCCAGCCGCTGATCCTGCTGTACGGCTTCATCGGCGTGATGGTGCCGATCTTCTTCGGCATGGTGGGGCTCGCCGTCTGGCTACGGTCCTGGGAGGGGCGGCTCACCGAGCGCACCCTGCCGGACTACGTCCGGGCCGGCTGGCTCACCCCGCCGGAGGTGGCGGCGCTCAGCAGCCTCGGGCGCCGGCACGCGGCCCGGGTGTGGGCCAAGCGGGTAAGCGGCGACGCGGGCCTGAAGGCGATGCGCGGGTACCAGTTCGCGGCGACCCGGCTCGCGCTGCTCCGCGACGAGATGCGGCGCGGTCTGGACCGCCGGCCCGTCGACCGGGAGCGGGCGGCCGCGGAGGAACGGCACCTGCTCCAGACGATCGCCGGCTACCGGGCGTACTTCGTGGGCCGGGATCCGCAGGCGCCGGTCGGCGTCTGGGACGGGCACCGGTACCACCTGCGCTTCCCGGACGGCTCCCAGCGACCCGTGGACGCCCCGGACGAGCCGGTCGTCCCGATTCCCGTCGTACTGGCCCCGCCACCCCCCGCTTTCCCGCCCGGCTACGGCCCGCCGCCCGGCTGGTACGGCGTCCGCCCGCCGGCTCCGTGGCCGCACGCCGGTCACTGAGCCGCCCGGGGCGGAGCGCCGGCGCTCAGGTCATCAGGCTGGTGAGGAAGTCCCCGAAACCCTGGAAGATCGCTACCAGGCCGGCGCCGATCGCCTTGAACATCTCCGCCGCGCCCTCGGGCCGGAACGCCATGAAATAGATCAAGAACGCGATGAAGCCCCAGAACAGCAATTTCTTGATCAACTCCGGCATCGTCCCTCCCCAGGGCCGCTGGTGCGGCTGGCTTCCCGGGAAGGAGCAGCGCAAACGGCCCCGGGGCCGGGTCGGCGTCCCGGCCGGCCCGCGGGACCGGCTCGACCGGGGACCTCGACGCAGGCTTCAGAGGTAGAGGCCGGTCGAGTCCGGTTCGACGCGTTCGGCGGCGACGGCGTGCACGTCCCGCTCGCGGAGCAGCACGTAACCGCGGCCGTGCAGCTCGACCTCCGAGCGGTCGTCCGGGTCGAAGAGCACCCGGTCACCGGAGACGATCGAACGGACGTTCGGCCCCACGCCGACGGCGGTGGCCCAGGCCAGGCGCTTGCCGACCGCGGCGGTCGCCGGGATCACGATGCCGGCGGTCGAGCGGCGCTCGCCCTCGCCGCCCTCCATGCGCACCAGCACGCGATCGTGCAGCAGCCGGATCGGCAGGCCGGAGTCGAGATCCTTGTCGGCGGTCACGTCGCAGACGCTACCGTGTGCCGCCCGGCCGGCTCCGGCGTGGTTACGCGGCGGTGGGTGGGGGCAATGTGTGGCGGATCTGCCCTACGGTGGCAGGGTCGGACGTATCCTGTCCGACCTGACGCCCCGGCCGGTGACGGCTTCTCCCCAGGAGGTGCGCTTGAGCCGCTTCGAGCGGATGCGCGGACAGCTCCGCCGCGCGTACCAGTCGGGCCGGGAGTCGGTGCGCACCCGGCGCGCGGCAGCCGAGGCCCGCCGTACGCAGGACGTGCCCGAGCCGGCCGGCACCGCCTCGCCGGCCTCGCCGGGCCCGGTGGCGCCTCCGGCGGCGACCGTCGTCGGTGCCGAACAGCCGGCCGCGCTGCACAACTCGACGACCAGCCGCGACGACGCGGACGTACCGCACGGGCTGCGCATCGCCGCCGCCTGGTCGTGGCGGCTGATCGTGATCGGCATCGTCGCGTGGGCACTGCTGAGGATCGTCGGCCAGATCCGGATCGTCATCATTCCGCTGGCCATCGCCCTGCTCCTGTCGGCGCTGCTCGCGCCGGCGGTGGGCTGGCTGCTGCGGGCGCGACTGCCGAGGTCCCTGGCGACCGCCGTGGTGCTGGTGGGCGGGCTCGCCGGGGTGATCGGCACGCTGACCCTGGTGGTCAACGAGTTCATCCAGGGCGTGCCGAAGCTGAGCGAGAAGTCCTCCCAGGGCGTACGGCAGATCCAGGACTGGCTGAAGACCGGGCCGCTGCACCTCTCGGACGGCCAGTTGGACGCCTACATCGACGAGGCCGAGGCCTGGGTCGAGAGCAACACCCAGACCTTCACCAGCGGGGCGCTCTCCACCGCCGCCACCCTCGCCGAGGTGCTGACCGGCACCGTGCTGGTCCTCTTCGCGACGTTCTTCTTCCTCCGCGACGGCAACCGGATCTGGCGCTTCCTGGTGCGGCTGCTGCCGGTGGGTGCCCGCTGGAAGGTCGACGACGCCGGCCGCGCGTCCTGGCAGACGCTCGGCGCGTACGTCCGCGCCACCGTGCTGGTCGCCTTCATCGACGCGGTCGGCATCGGGATCTTCCTGGTCGTCTTCGACATCCCGTTCGCGTTCCCGCTCGCCGCGCTGGTCTTCCTCGCCTCGTTCATCCCGATCGTCGGCGCCACGCTGTCGGGCGGCGTCGCGGTGCTCGTCGCCCTGGTGGACAGCGGCCTGATCACCGCGTTGATCATCCTCGGCGCGGTGATCGGCGTGCAGCAGCTCGAGGGGCACGTGCTCCAGCCGCTGATCATGGGACGGGCGGTGGCCATCCACCCCCTCGCGGTGATCGTCGGCATCGCCGCCGGTGTGGTGCTGGCCGGGATCACCGGGGCGCTGGTCGCCGTTCCGCTGATCGCCGTGCTGAACACGGCCGTCCGCCGGCTCGCCGCCCGTACCGTCCCGGACACCCCACCCGACGCCGTCGTGGTGGCGAGCCAGGCCCCCTGACCGGGGGCGGGGCCGGTCAGGACCTCGCGAGGCGTTCCAGGGCGCCGCGGGCCACGTCGGGGCGGGTCGTGTACCAGAACGGGGGCAGGGACCGGCGCAGGAACGGGCCGTACCCCCGGGCGGTCTCCAGCCGGGAGTCGAGCACCGCGACGACGCCCCGGTCGGCGGTGGCCCGGATGAGCCGGCCGACCCCCTGCGCGAGCCGGACGGCGGCGATCGGCACGCTCACCGCCGCGAACCCCGACCCGCCGGTCGCGTCCACCGCCGCGGCGCGGGCGGCGGCGAGCGGCTCGTCCGGCCGGGGGAAGGGCAGCCGGTCGATGACCACCAGCTGGCAGGAGTCGCCGGGCACGTCCACCCCCTGCCAGAGCGACATCACCCCGAACAGGCAGCTCGCCCGCTCCTCGCGGAACCGGCGGACCAGCAGCGGCAGCGCCTCCTCGCCCTGGAGCAGCACCGGCAGGTCGGTGCGCGCGCGCAGCAGCTCCGCCGCCTGCTGGGCGGCCCGCCGGGAGGAGAAGAGCCCGAGCGTACGCCCACCGAGCGCCTCGACCAGCCCGAGCAGCTCCTCGCCGGCGGCGTCCGGCAGCCCGGAGGCGCTGGGCCGGGGCAGGTGTGCCGCGACGTACAGGATGCCCTGCCGGGCGTAGTCGAACGGGGAGCCCACGTCGAGCGACCGCCAGCCGGGCCCGGAGGTGACCGGCGCGGCCGGCTCGGCGGCGCGTCCCCCGCGGGCGGCGGTGGCGAGCGCGCCGGCGGCCGGTGAGGGCGGTGTGGTGGGAACGTCCAGGCCGAGTGCCCGGGCCACGGTGTCGAAGCGCCCGCCCAGGGTCAGCGTCGCGGAGGTGGCGACGACGGTGCGCTCCTCGTACAGGTGGGTGGCGAGGGTGCCGGCCACCGAGAGCGGGGCGACCACCAGCGCCCGCCGCCCGCTGGCGTCGTTCCGCTCCACCCACGCCACGTCGTGGTCGGCCTCCTCCAGCAGCCGCTGCGCCGTGGTCGACAGCTCGTCGAGCGCCGCCTTGGCCTGCTGCTTGCGGACCGGGTCCGAGTCGTCGGCCTTGACGTCCCCGATCGCGTCGAGCGCGGCCCGGGTGGCGGCGTCGAGCAGCGTGCACGCCTCCCGCAGCGGGCCCGGCAGCCCGGCGGTGAGCCGCCCGGCCGGCGCCTCGGCCAGCCCGACCGCCAGCGCGTCGCCGGCGGCGGTGAGCGCGTCGGCGGTCTCCGGCCGCAACAGCGGCCGCGCCCGCCGGGTGGACCGGTCGATCAGCTCGGGCACCAGCTCCGCCTGGGCGGCGGAGGAGACCCGGTCGGCCAGCTCGTGCGCCTCGTCCACGACGAGCAGCTTGTGCGGCGGCACGATCTGCCGCCCGGCCAGCATGTCCACCGCGAGCAGGCTGTGGTTGGTCACCACGACGTCGGCCTCCCGGGCCCGGGCCCGGGACGCCTCGGCGAAGCACTCGGCGCCGAACGGACAGCGGGCGGCGCCCACGCACTCCCGCGCCGGCATCGACACCAGCCGCCAGGCCTGGTCGTCGACGCCCGGATCCAGCTCGTCGCGGTCACCGGTGTCGGTCTTCTCGGCCCAGTCGCGCAGCCGCTGGACCTGCTTGCCGAGCCGGCCCGCCTCGCCGAGCCACTTGGTGCCCCCGGCGGGCCGGGGCGCGTCGAAGAGGGTGTCGCCGGGGTCCTCCTCGGTGGAGCTGTCCAGGCGGGCCAGGCAGAGGTAGTGGTGGCGCCCCTTCAGCACGGCGAAGGTGGGGCGCCGGCCCAGCAGCGGCTCGACCGCGTCGGCCAGCCGGGGCAGGTCGTGGTCGACGAGTTGGGACTGGAGCGCCAGGGTCGCGGTCGAGATGACCACCGGGCCGTCGACCGTCAGCGCGGGCGCCAGGTACGCCAGCGACTTGCCGGTGCCGGTGCCGGCCTGCACCAGGAGGTGCTCGCGGGCCGCCACGGCCGCCTCGATCGCCGTGGTCATCTCCTGCTGGCCGGGTCGCGCGGCGCCGCCGGGGACCGCGCCGACCGCCGCCGCGAGCAGCTCCGCAGCGGTCGCCCGGGCACCCGACCGCCGGCCACCGGAACGGGACGAGGGGCTGGCGGGGCCGGTGGCGGTGCGGGGCGGGGTCACCGTGCGACGGTACCCGTCGCCGCCGACAGGCGGCGTCCGCCGGGGCGGCGTGGCGTCGTCACGGTACGGCCGTGCCCGGTTACTTCCCTCCCGCGTCCGTTGAGCCGAATCGGCTAGGGTGCCAGACATGCCGAGCGACGTGGTCCGCGTGATCTACCGCAAGTACGACGGCAGCGCTCACCGTGACTACCCGGCCCGCCGGCTGACCGAGGACGACCTCGGCGTCTGGCTCGGGGTGACGGCCGGCACCCCCTCGGTCTACCACGGCCGCCCCTCCGTCGAGCAGATCCCGTTCGTGCTCCTGGTGCCGCACCACGCCTGGTGGACGGGCATGTTCAACCCGCCGCCGCGCACCAGTGAGGTCTACTGCGACATCGCCAGCCCGGCCCGCTGGGAGGACGACGACACCGTCCACCTGATCGACCTCGACCTCGACGTGGTGCGTCGGCGCGGCACCGGCCTGGTCGAGTTGCGGGACGAGGACGAGTTCGCCGAGCACCGCGAGCGGTTCGGCTACCCGGACGAGGTGGTCGTCGAGGCGCAGGCGGCGGCCCGCTGGCTGTTCGGCGCGCTCGGCGACGGCACCGAGCCGTTCGCCACCTCGTACCGGAAGTGGCTCGCCCTGGTCGTGTGAGCCGGCCGGGGCGGGTGCCGGCCGGCCAGGACCGTGCCGGCCCGCGGCGGCGTCACCAGCGTGGCGGCCAGGTGTCCTCGGGCCCGAGCGGCGCCAGGTCGCGGAGCTTGTCCGGGTTGAGCTGGTTGAAGATGCCGGTGACCCGGCCGTCCTCCACGGCGAGGGCACTGACGATGCGCAGCGGTCGCCCGTCCCGGAAGACGGTCTCCGACTGGAGCCCGAGCACCCCGTCGACCAGCACCGGACGGGTCCGCAGGGTGGCGCCGTAACGGCCGGCCTGGCCGAACACGCCCAGGACGAAGCGGCCGACCTTGTCGGCGCCGTACACGGGCCTGGTGCCGGCCGGGAAGTGCCCGCCGCCGTCGCCGATCAGCACCACGTCCGGCGCGAGGACCTTCAGCAGCGCGTCCAGCTTCCCGGACTCGGCGGCGGCGGCGAACGCCTCGACGACGCGGCGCTGCTCGGCCGCGTCCGCGGTCTGCCGGGGCGCCTCGGGAGCGCTGACGGCCCGGCGGGCCCGGGACGCCAACTGGCGGGCGGCGGCGTCCGTGGTGCCGAGCACCTCGGCGACCCGGGCGAACGGGACGGCGAAGACGTCGTGCAGCACGAACGCGACCCGCTGCTCGGGGCTGAGCCGTTCCAGTACGACCATCAGGGCGGTGCCGACCTGGTCGGTGCGGACCGCCCGCTCGGCCGGGTCGGGGGCGAATCCGTCGCTGCGGGGAGGCGCGTCGAGCGGCGTCACCACCGGCTCCGGCAACCACTGACCGGGGTACGCCTCCCGGCGTACCCGGGCGGAGCGCAGCACGTCGAGGCAGATCCGCGCGCAGGTGGTGGTCAGCCAGGCGCCGAGCTGGCGGATCTCGGCGCGGGCCGCCGGGTCGGCGAGGACGGCCGCGTACCGGAGCCAGGTCTCCTGCACCGCGTCCTCGGCCTCGCTGCGGCTGCCGAGCATCCGGTACGCGACCGCGGTCAGTCGCCCCCGCTCGGCCTCGAACTCGGTCACCAGATCCGTCACGCGCCCGCCTCTCTCCCCGCGGACATCGATTCTCCCGCCCCCAGGACGATCCGGCCGACCCGATCGTGACACGTGTTCCGCCGAGCGGAACGCTCGTCGAGCGCTCCGGGGTGAGCTGGGTGATGATCCGGGGATGAGTGGGATCGACGAGGTCGACGTGGTGCCGCCCGTGGACGGGCCGATGCGGGACCTCCTGCGGGTCGGCCCGGATGGTCTGGGCGCGGTCGATCCGGGGTCGACGCCCGGGCTGCCGGGGCGTGCGGTGACGGGCGAGGACCGCAAGGGCTGGGCCCGGGCGCAGGTCCGGCTGCTCGGTGACGATCTGGCCCGCCGGCAGGAGATGCTGTTCGCCACCGCGAAGGCCCGGGCCGGCGCGGCGGCCGCAGCTTCGGGTGGTACGGAGGCCGTGGCGGGTGCGAGTGCCGGGGCGGCGGGTGCGCCCCGGGTGCTGCTCGTGCTCCAGGCGATGGACTGCGGTGGCAAGGACGGCACGGTGAAGCGGGTGGCCGGCGCGATGAACCCGCTCGGCCTCCACATCCGGTCGTTCGGCCCGCCCACGCCCGAGGAACTGCGGCACGACTTCCTGTGGCGCATCCGGCGGGCGCTGCCGCCGCCGGGGTACGTGGGCGTCTTCAACCGGTCGCACTACGAGGACGTGCTGGTCGCCCGGGTCGAGTCGCTGGTGCCGGAGGCGACCTGGCGGGCCCGGTACGACGAGATCAACGCCTTCGAGCGGGAACTGGTCGGCGCCGGGATGGCCCTGGTCAAGGTGCTGCTGCACATCTCGTACGACGAACAGGGCCGGCGGCTGCTGCAACGCCTGGACGACCCCCGCAAGCACTGGAAGTACGACCCGTCCGACATCGACGCCCGGGCCCGCTGGGACGACTACCAGAGCGCGTACGCGGAGGCGCTGAGCCGGTGCGGCACGGACGCGGCGCCCTGGTACGTGGTGCCCGCTGACCGGAAGTGGTACCGGGACTGGGCGGTCGCGCACCTGTTGCGTGAGACGTTCGACACTCTCGCTCTCGGGTATCCGGCTGCCGATTTCGACGTCCAGCGGGAACGGGAGCGGCTGTTGGGGTTTGAGGAAACGAATGAAGGTGAACGGAAGGTGAACGAGCAGTGAATGCCGCCTGGCCAGTGGTAGGCCGGCGAATTCCTTGATCCGGGGACACCTAGCATTCCCAGGCGGGCGCCCCCGGGGCGGCCACCACCCTTCCACCGACACGACGAGGTCCCGGCTGTGAAGTTTTCCTTCCGCCCGAACGAGGGCGCCTTCTACGAGCTCTTCACCAGGGCCGCGCACAACCTGGTGCGGGGCACCGAGCTCCTCAACGAGCTGGCTCTCCCCGGTGTGGAGGTGCAGTCGGTGAGCGAGCGGCTGACCGAGGTCGAGCACGACAGCGACCAGATCACCCACGAGCTGTTCAAGAAGATCAACTCCACCTTCATCACCCCGTTCGACCGGGAGGACATCTACCGGTTGGGCTCCCAGCTGGACGACGTGATGGACCACCTGGAGGCGGTCGGCAACCTGCTCTACCTCTACGGCCTGACCAAGCTCCCCTCGCTGCCGCGGGAGATGCACGAGCTGGTCAACGTCCTCGACCAGCAGGCGAAGCTGACCGCCGAGGCGATGCCCCGGCTGAAGACCATGAAGGCCCTCGAGGACTACTGGATCGAGTGCAACCGACTCGAGAACGACGGCGACCAGGCGTACCGGATGCTGCTGGTCCGCCTCTTCTCCGGCGAGTACGACGCGCTGACCGTGCTGAAGATGAAGGAGGTCGCCGACGAGCTGGAGGCCGCCTGCGACGCCTTCGAGCACGTGGCGAACACCGTCGAGACCATCGCGGTCAAGGAGTCCTGATCCTGTGAGTCCCGAACTCATCGCCGTGCTGGCGGTGATCGCGGTGGCGCTGGTGTTCGACTACACCAACGGCTTCCACGACGCCGCCAACGCGATCGCGACCAGCATCTCCACCCGGGCGCTGACACCCCGGGTGGCCCTGGCCATGGCGGCGGTCGGCAACTTCATCGGCGCCCACTTCGGCGCCGAGGTGGCCAAGACCGTCGGCAGCGGGCTGGTCAAGCTACCCACCGGCCAGGCCAGCCTCGGCATCGTGTTCGCCGGTGTGATCGGCGCCATCGTCTGGAACCTGATCACCTGGTACTTCGGCCTGCCGTCGTCCTCCTCGCACGCCCTCATCGGCGGCCTGGTCGGCTCGACCATCGCCGCGTCCGGCACGGTGCTGTGGACCGGCATCGGCGAGAGCGTCATCATCCCGATGATCCTGTCGCCGATGGTCGGCTTCCTGCTCGGCTACATCGTGATGATCGCCGTGCAGTGGATCTTCCGGAAGGGGCACCCGGGCAAGCTCAACCGGGGCTTCCGCTGGGCGCAGACCGCCTCGGCCGCCGCCATGTCCGTCGGCCACGGCATGCAGGACGCCGCGAAGACCATCGGCATCGTGGTGCTCGCCCTCTACGTCGGCGGCTACCAGGACGACGCCACCTTCATCCCGGAGTGGGCGTTCTGGACCTCGGCCGCCGTCCTCGCCGCCGGCACGTACGCCGGTGGCTGGCGGATCATCCGGACGCTGGGGCGGAAGATCATCGACCTGCGCCCGCCGGAGGGCTTCGCCGCGGAGACCGTCGCCAGCTCGGTGCTGTACTTCAACGCGCTGGTGCTCGGCGCGCCGATCTCCACCACCCACACGATCACCTCGGCGATCATGGGTGTGGGCGCCACCAAGCGGCTCTCCGCCGTCCGGTGGGGCGTCGCCGGCAACATCATCGGCGCGTGGGTCCTGACCTTCCCCGCCGCCGGCTCCATCGGCGCCCTGATGTACTTCCTGGCCCGCCCCCTCTTCAGCTGAGGTGTTAGGAAGGGCCCCTTGTTAACGCCTCGCGTTGTGCAAGGGGCCCTTCCTAACACGTTCACACGTACTCGACGCCGATCCGGGCGCGGATGCCGTCCAGCAGGGCCATGACCTCGAGCGTCGTCGAGTGCGGGACCAGCGGGCTCTCCAGCAGGCCCTCCGCGAGGCAGCGCTGCACCTCGGCCGCCTCGTCCTGGTAGCCGTTGCCCACCAGCTCCGCGCCGATCGTCTCCGGTTCGGCGCCGGCCCGGTGCACGGTCACGAACCCCGGCCGGTAGAACGGCTCCGGGAGGTCCATCCGGCCGCCGGTACCGGTGATCGAGGCGGTCAGCGGCGTCACGCCGACCATGCCGCAGCTGAGCGTGGCGACCGCCCCCGACTCGTACCCGAGGACGATCCCGGTGTTCTCGTCCACACCTTCCGGGCTGATCTTCGCCCAGGCGTGGACGTGGTCCGGCACACCGAGCAGCAGGTGGGCCAGGCTGATCGGGTACACCCCGAGGTCCAGCAGCGCGCCGCCGCCGAGGGCGCGGGCCCGCATCCGGTGCTCCGGCGGGAACGGGCCGCCCACCCCGAAGTCGGCCCGCACGCTCGTGACCGTGCCGATCGCCCCGTCGGCGACCAGCTCGCACACCCGCCGGATCAGCGGGTTCGTCCGCATCCACATGGCCTCCATCAGGAAGACACCGGCCGCGCGCGCCGTCTCCACCAGCTCGCGGCTGGTGGCCAGGTCGAGCGTGAACGGCTTCTCCAGCAGCACCGCGCGCCCGGCCCGCAGGCAGGTCAGGGCGGCCTCGTGGTGGGCGGCGTGGGGGGTGGCCACGTAGACCACGTCCAGGTCGGGGTCCGCCGCCAGTTCCGACCAGGAGGCGTACGCCCGGGGTACGCCGTGCCGGCGCGCGAACCGCTCCGCGCTCTCGGCCGTCCGTGAACCGACCGCGACCAGTTCGGCGCCCGGTACCAGCCGGAGGTCTTCGGCGAAGCGCCCGGCGATGTGGCCGGTGGCGAGGATGCCCCATCGAGTCATGGCGGCCACGCTAGCGAAGACCCGCCGAGCGGCTGACGGCCGTTCCGGCAGCCGGGAACCAGGTCGTGCCGGGGCGGTGCCGGCCCTGCCGGGCGGGCCCGACGCAGGCCGGTGAGCGCTTCCGGGACATGCCCTAGGCTCGCCGCATGACGATCGACCCCGACGGCTTCCCCGCACCGCCGGCGCTCGTGGAGCACGCCCGCCGGTTCCACGCGGAGGGCGGCACCCCGGCGGTGCCCAGGGTGGCGGCCACCGTGCTGCTGCTCCGGCCGGCCGCAGCCGGCTTCGAGGTGTACCTGATCCGCCGGGTCGCCGCGATGGCCTTCGGCGGCATGTACGCCTTCCCCGGCGGCGGGGTCGACCCCTCGGACTCGCAGGCCCACGTGGGCTGGGCCGGGCCGGCCCCGGCCGAGTGGGGAGCCCGGCTCGGCCTGAGCCCGGAGGCCGCGCAGGCGGTGGTGTGCGCCGCCGCCCGGGAGGTCTTCGAGGAGGCGGGCGTCCTGCTCGCCGGCCCCGACGGCGACACCGTGGTGGGTGACGTCTCGGGGGACGACTGGGAGGCGGCCCGGGTCGCCCTGGAGGGGCGGCAGGTGGGCTTCGCCGACCTGCTCGCCGAACGCGGGCTCACCCTCCGGTCGGACCTGCTGCTGCCGTGGAGCCGGTGGATCACACCCGAGTTCGAGCCGCGCCGCTTCGACACGTACTTCTTCGTCGCCCTGCTCCCAACGGGGCAGCGGACGCGGCACGTCTCCGGGGAGGCCGACCGGACGCTGTGGATCCGACCGGCGGACGCCTGCGACCGGGCCGGGGACGGCGAGTTGACGATGCTCCCGCCCACGCTGGTCACCCTCGGCCAGGTCGCGGCGTGCGGGGACCTCGACGGCGTCGTGGCGGCCTCGGCCACCCGCGACCCCGCCACCCCGGTCACTCCCCACCTCGACGTCCGCCCCGACGGCGAGGCCCGCTTCGTTCTCGGCTGAGCGGGCCTCGAACGGCGAAAGAGTGGCCGTTCCTCGCGGGAACGGCCACTCTTTCCGTGGATCTGCGTGCGGGTCGTGGTGACCGGCAGTGCGGCTCAGCCGAAGCGGCCGGTGATGTAGTCCTCGGTCTTCTTCACGCTCGGATTGCTGAAGATCTTCTGCGTGTTGTCGTACTCGATGAGGCGGCCCGGGTCACCGGTCTTCTCGATGGAGAAGAACGCGGTCCGGTCCGACACCCGCGCGGCCTGCTGCATGTTGTGCGTGACGATGATGATCGTGAACTTGTCCTTGAGCTGGAACATCAGGTCCTCGATGGCCAGCGTCGAGATCGGGTCGAGCGCGGAGCAGGGCTCGTCCATCAGCACGACCTGCGGCTCGACCGCGATGGTGCGGGCGATGCAGAGCCGCTGCTGCTGACCGCCGGAGAGGCCGGCGCCGGGCTTGCCGAGCCGGTCCTTCACTTCGTCCCACAGGTTCGCCGAGCGGAGCGCCCTCTCGGCCGCCTCGTCCAGGATCGACTTGCGGCGCACGCCGTTGAGGCGCAGGCCGGCCACGACGTTCTCGTAGATGCTCATGGTCGGGAACGGGTTGGGGCGCTGGAAGACCATGCCGATCATGCGGCGGACGGCGGTGACGTCCACGTCGCGGTCGTAGACGTCCTGGCCGTCGATGGTCAGGCTGCCCTCGACGCGGGCGCCGGGGAGCACCTCGTGCATCCGGTTGATGGACCGCAGGAAGGTGGACTTGCCGCAGCCGGACGGCCCGATGAGGGCGGTGACCGTCTTCGGCTCGACGGTCAGGCTGATGTCCTCGATCGCCTTGAAACCGCCGTAGTACGCGGTGACCTTCGAGGCTTCGATGCGCTTCGCCATGGTGGTGGTACCTCCGGGGTTCATCGGCTGAGCCGGTTACGGCGGGCCAGCAACTTCGCCGCGATCGTCAGGATCAGCACGAGGGCGACCAGGGTGAGTGCCGCGGTCCACGCCCGTGCCGGCGCGTACCGGGACGCGTCACCGGCCTGCTGGTAGACGAAGAGGGCCAGCGACGACTGGTTGTTCTCGAACGGGTTGAAGTTGATCGCCGCGCCGCCGCCGGCGACGAGCAGCACCGGGGCCGTCTCGCCGGCCGCGCGGGCGATGGCGAGCATGACGCCGGTGACGATGCCCGGCAGCGCGGTCGGCAGGACGATCCGCAGGATCGTCTTCCACTTCGGTACGCCCAGGGCGTACGCGCCCTCGCGCAGCGGCGCGGGGACCAGGCGCAGCATCTCCTCCGTGGAGCGGACCACGGTCGGCAGCATCAGCACGCTCAGTGCCAGCGCGGCGGCGAAGCCGGAGAATCCCGGCCGCCCGGTGGAGCTGAAGTACGGCGAGACGATCAGCACCCAGAACGCCAGGATGAACAGGCCGGCGACGATGGACGGGATGCCGGTCATGACGTCGACGAAGAACCGGATCGCGAAGGCGAACTTGCCACGGCCGTACTCGACCACGTAGATCGCGCAGAGGATGCCGAGCGGCACGGTGATCAGGGTGGCGATACCGACCTGGATCAGGGTGCCGACGATGGCGTGGTACGCGCCGCCCTCCGGGTCCCGCGCCCCGATGTTGTTCATCGAGGTGAGGAAGAAGTTGGCGTCGAACCGCTCCAGACCCTTGCTGACCAGCGTCCAGACCACCGAGGCCAGCGGCAGCACCGCCAGCACGAACGCCGAGTGGATCAGGGCGCTCCAGGCGCGGTTGCGGGCCGACCGGCGACCCTCGACGGCGTTCGCCGCGGCGAAGAGCCCGGCCAGGTACAGCAGCGCGCCGACCACGACCACGAGGACCGGGCCGCCGATGCCGGTGCCGTACACGAGCGCGGCCGAGACCAGCAGCGCGGCGAGTGCGATGACCGGTGCCGCGTACTTCGGCAGCCGGCGGGCGCGCAGCGTCGGCGGCTGGGCCGGCGGGCGGGTGCGGTGCGAGGTGACGGTGGTGGTCATGCGGCCGACTCCGTGAACTCCCGGCGGCGGTAGATGATCGCCCGCGCGGTGATGTTGACGATCAGCGTGATGGCGAAGAGGACCAGACCGGAGGCGATCAGCGCGCCCCGACCCGTCTCGTTCGCCTCGCCGAACGCGTTGGCGATGTTGGCGGCGATCGTGTTGCCGCCGTTCTCGATCAGGTTGAACGAGATGCCGAAGGTGATGCCGAGGGTCAACGCGAGGGCGATCGTCTCGCCCAGCGCGCGGCCGAGGCCGAGCATCACCGCGGCGATGATGCCGGGGCGGCCGTAGGGGAGCACTGCGGTGCGCAGCATCTCCCAGCGGGTGGCGCCCAGCGCGAGGGCGGCCTCCTCGTTGGCCGTCGGCGTCTGAAGGAACACCTCGCGCGAGAGCGACGTGATGATCGGCAACACCATGATGGCCAGCACCAGGGCGCCGAGCAGGATCGACCGCCCGAACGGCCCGTCGCCCCCGAAGAGCGGGATCCAGCTGAAGTATTCGTTCAGCCAGACCGAGAAGTCGCGAACCGGGTTGATGAACACCTCGCGACCCCAGAGGCCGAAGACGACGCTGGGCACGGCCGCCAGCAGGTCGATCAGGAAGCCGAGGGTGGTGCCCACCCGGCGCGGCGCGTAGTGCGAGAGGTAGAGCGCGATGCCCAGGGCGATCGGCACCGCGATGAGCAGTGCGAGTGCGGAGCTGAGCACGGTGCCGAAGGCGAGCGCGCCGATGCCGAACTTCGGCTCGGGGTCGTTGGGGAACCAGCCCTCGAACGTCCAGAAGTTCTCGGTGTTCGCCTGCAGGGCCGGCACGGCCTTGGCGATCAGGAAGACCGCGATCGCCGCGATGATGACGAGCACGGCGGTCCCGGCGGCCACGGTGAGACCGCGGAAGGCCCGCTCGGCGCCGAACCTGCGGGCACGCGGCAAGGCGCCGCCGCCACCCAGCCCCGGCCCGTCCGGGGTGCGAAGTGGTGCCTCGGCCACACGCGCCGAGGCACCGGCGGACCACCCGTGAGTGGTTCCGCCGGTGCCGGCGTTGGCCGAGCGGGGAGGGATGTCACCCATCAGCTCGCTCGCTCCGATTGAGATACGTGGTGGTGTCGGTCAGGTCAGGAGAGGCTCTTGACCGCGGTCTCGACCTTGGTGCGGACGCTGTCCGGCAGCGGGGCGTAGCCCAGCTCGGTCAGCTCCGACTGGCCCTCGGTGCTGGCCGCGTAGCCGAGGAAGCCCTTGATCAGCGGGAGCTTGTCGGCGGCGTGGCCCTTCTCGCAGACGATCTCGTACGTCACCAGGACGATCGGGTACGCCCCGGCCTCCTTGGTGTTGTAGTCGATCTTCATCTTGAGGTCGTTGCCCTGGCCCTCGACCGCGGCGCCCTGGATGGTCTTGCCGGCCGCCTCCGCGGTCAGCTCGGCGAACTCGCCGGCGCCGTTACCGATCTTGGCGATGCCCAGGCTGGCGTTCTCGGCGAACGACCACTCCATGTAGCCGATGGCGCCGTCGGCCTGCTTGACCGCGCTGGCCACGCCGTCCGAGCCCTTGGCGCCGGTGCCGCCCGGGGCCTTCCACTCCTTGGCCTTGCCGAAGGTCCAGTCGGCCTCGGCGGTCTTGGAGAGGAAGTCGGTGAAGTTGTCGGTGGTGCCGGACGAGTCCGACCGGTGCACGGTCTGGATGGTGGTGGCCGGCAGCTTGGCGTCCGGGTTGTCCGCCTTGATGGCCGCGTCGTCCCACTTGGTGATCTTGCCAGCGAAGATCTTGGCCAGGGTGGCCGGCTTCAGCTGGAGGTTGTCCACACCGCTGACGTTGTGGGCGACGGCGACCGGGCCGATCACCATCGGCAGGTTGATCGCCTTGCCGGTGGCGCAGCGGGCGTCGGCCTTGGGCTGCTGGTCCTCCTTCAACGCCGAGTCCGAGCCGGCGAAGTCGGCGGTGCCGGCGATGAAGGCCTCGATCCCGGCGCCGGAGCCGGAGGGCTCGTAGTTGATCGTGGTGCCCTGGCACTTCTGCTGGTACGCCTTGATCCACTCGGACACGGCGTTCTTCTGCGCCGAGGAGCCCTGGGCGTTCAGCGTGCCGGTGGCGCAGTCGGCCGCGGCGGACGACCCGGAGGCCGACGGGTTGGCAGGCTCGTTGTTGTCCGAGCCGCATGCACTGAGAGCGAGCGTCGCGGTAAGAGCGAGGCAGGCGAGAGTGCCGTGCCGCTGGAGCTTCACCTGAGGGGTTTCCCTTCACGTCTGACTGGCTTGGCGGCCCCGGGTTGGGGGCCGGGGAGCCGGCACGCTGACCGGCATGGCCCAAAAGCTAGGAGTGCCAGGTGACTGGTTCGCCGGTCACAAGTGAACGGAAGGTGAACACGTGCGACCCTCGTGGTGGCCGGTCGCTGAGGGTGAGTTGTCCGTTTAGTGAACTGGGCTGCCACTGTCGGAAGTATGAGCATTTTTCCGGCAGTCCGTTACCGCGCGGAGTCGTGGCCGTTATCCGGCGGTGATGCGGGGTGACGGCCCGGGTCACGAGATCCGGGCCACCTCGGCGGCCACCCGTCGGCGCAGCGGCTCCGGCAGCGCCGCGTAGCCCAGCTCCGTGATGAGCCGCTGCCCCTCCGCGCTGGCCGCCCACCCCAGGAAGCCACGCACCAGCGGCACCTCGTCGGCGGCCAGCCCGCGGTCGCAGACGAACTCGTACGTCACCAGCACGATCGGGTACGCCCCGGCGGCCCGCGTTCCGGTGTCGACGTCGACCCGCAGGTCGCCGGCCGGCTCGGGGACGGCCTGCACGGCGGCCTGCGCCGACGGGGCTACGAACCCGCCGGACGCGTTGCGGATCCGCGCCACCGCCAGGCCCTCCGTCCGGGCGTACGACAACTCCAGGTAGCCGATCGCGCCGTCGGTGTCCTGGACCGCCTCGGCCAGCCGCTCCGACCCCTCGGCGCCGACACCGCCCGACGCCGGCCACTCCCGGTCGGAGCCGAGCGTCCACTCCGCCGGAGCCGCCTCCGACAGGAAGGCGGTGAACGTCTCCGTGGTGCCGGACTCGTCCGCCCGGTGGACGGCGTGGACCGGAGTCGGGGGCAGTTGCACTCCCGGGTTGTCCGCGCGGATCGCCGGATCGTCCCACCGCTCGATCCCGCCCGCGAAGATCCGGGCGAGGAGAGCCGGACTCAGCCGCAGCTCCGGTAGGCCGCCGACCCGGTAGGCGACGGCCACCGGGCCGATCACCATCGGCAGGCTGACCACCCGACCGCCCGAACACTGTGCGTCGGCCTGGACCTGCTCCTTCGCGTCGAGCAACGACTCGCTGCCGGCGAAGTCCGCCATGCCGGCGACCAGTGCCTTGATGCCCGCGCCCGAGCCGGACGGCTCGTAGTTGATGGTCGAGCCGGGACACGACCGCTGGTACGCGCGGATCCACCGCTCCATGGCGTTGCGCTGCGCGGAGGAGCCCTGGGCGTCGAGGGTGCCGGCGGCGCAGAACACCTCGGGCACCGGGCCGTCCGGCCGGGCCGGCGCGCACCCGGCGAGCAGCAGCGCGAGGCACGCCCCGGCCTGGGCCAGGGCCGCTGCGGCCGGGGCCGGGCGCCACCGGCGTCGGCGGCCGGTGGACGGACGGCCCCCGGAGCCACTCGCCCGCCGGCCGCCCACGACTCAGCCCAGGTGGTAGTTGACGTGCGCGGACCAGCGGGCGAAGCCGAGCCGCTCGTACAGGGCCACCGCCGCGGTGTTGGACTCGTCGACGTAGAGCATCACCCGGTCCAGGCCGCGCCGGTCCCGCAGGTACGCGAGGCCGGCCGCGGTCAGCGCCTTGCCGAGCCCGCCGCCGTGGGCGCCCGGGTCGACACCCAGCACGTACACCTCGCCGATCGGGGCCGAGCCGGGCCGCTCGTGGACCTTCGTCCAGTGGAAGCCGAGCAACTCACCCGTCGGCTCGGCCACGGCGAGCAGGAAACCGGCCGGGTCGAACCACGGCTCGTCGAGGCGTACCCGCAGGTCGGCGGCGGTCCAACGGCCCTGCTCGGGGTGGTCGGCGAAGGCCCGCGCGTTGAGCGCCAGCCAGGCGTCGTCGTCGGCGCCCGGCCGGTACGCGCGCAGCGTCACCCCGTCGGGCAGGCGCGGCTCGGGAACCGGGGCGGTGAGCGGCCGGCGCAGTTGCCACAGCACCCGGGCCCGTGCGAAGCCCAGATCTACCGCGAGGGCGGCGGCCGAGGGGTGGTCGCCGTGCGCCCAGGCGCGCAGCGGCCCGGTCGCCGCCGTCACCACGCCGCGGGCCAGGGCACGTCCGGTGCCACGCCGGCGGTGGGCGGGATGGACCACCATCTCCACGCCGATGCCCGCCGCCGGGTCGGTGATGTCCAGGTGTGCGTACCCGGTGATGGTGCCGTCGTCGGCGCGGGCCGTGAGGTGCGCGGCCGGCGCCCGCCCGTCCCGGAGCCGGAGCAGGACGTGCTCGTCGAGCGGGTCCGCGCCGTCGGCGTCCCCGGCGGCGCGGGCGAGGGCCAGCACGTCGGCGATCTCCGTCGGGTCGAGTCGGTCGGTCCGGTACACCCGGTCGCGGGCGGGTTCGGGGCTGCTCACCGGGTCACCGTAGCCCGTCCCCCGGGCCGGCTCCGGTGGACCGGGCGGCATCCGCAGCCGTCGCGCCGCCGGGGTGGCCGCCGATTCCGGCCACGCGGTCCCGGCACCGTCGCCCGCGCTCGTGGGCAGCATCGTCATGTCGGGTCGGGGGGCAGGGCCGCCACCTGGAACCGGCTGGTGAGGTCCGGCAGGATCCGGTACAGCGCGTCCACTGTGCCCTGCCGGTCGCCGCCGGCGTCGTGCAGCAGCACGACCGCACCCGGCTCCACGCCGGTGGTCACCGTCGACGCGATGTGGCCCGCGCCGGGCACGCGCCAGTCGGCCGGGTCGACCGTCCAGTGCAGCGGGATCATGCCGAGTTCCTGTGCCACCGAGACCACCGGGTACGTCCAGGCGCCGCCGGGCTGCCGGTAGTAGGCGATCGGCGCGTCCGGCGCCGCCGCCCGGATCGCCTCGGTCGTCCGGAGCAGGTCGGCCCGGATCCGATCCGGCGACCGGGCACCGAGCGTGACGTCGTGGTTCCAGGTGTGGTTGCACAGCGTGTGGCCGTCGGCCACGATCGCCTGGATCAGGTCGGGGTGGTTGCCTGCGTTCTCGCCGACCACGCAGAACGTCGCGGTGACGTTGAAGTCCCGCAGGATCGCGAGGACCTGCGGGGTGTAGCGGGGGTCCGGCCCGTCGTCGAAGGTCAGCGCCACCGTGGACGTGCCGGTCGTGCTGCGGGCGCCGTACGTGCGGATGCCGTCGACGATCTCCGGTTCGCCGGTGTCCTTCCGCGGGCCGGCGGGGTCACCCGACCGCGACGGGCGGGTGCCGGTCTCCCCGGACGGGGGCGGCTGGTCGCCGTAGTGCGGACCGGTGGCGCTGGTGGTGACGCCGGATCGCAGTCCGTCCGGCACGAGGCTGCGGGCGATCGCGTACGCCGAACCGAGCAGCGCGGTCAGCACCAGCAGCACGATGCCGAGGCTGCGGGCGGCCGGGGAGAGCCGCATCAGTCAGCCCGCCTGTGACGAACCGTCGCCCCCGTGGTCAATTCGCGCACCGCCGCCCCCTCTGACTGGCCAAACCTGGCAGTCAGAATAAAGTGAGCTATCCGCGCAAAAGGGGCGAATACTCGAATGGGGCTCAGACCGGCAGTGGCGCGTGCTCGCTCTCCGGCAGCGACCGCGACGGCGGGACGACGAACTTGTAACCGACCTGGCGGACCGTGCCGATCATCGACTCGTACTCCGAGCCGAGCTTGGCCCGCAGCCGACGGACGTGCACGTCCACCGTGCGGGTGCCGCCGAAGTAGTCGTAGCCCCAGACCTCGCGCAGCAGCTGGTCGCGCGTGAAGACCCGGCCCGGGTGCTGCGCCAGGAACTTCAGCAGCTCGAACTCCTTGTACGTGAGGTCGAGCGGCCGGCCCTTCAGCTTCGCGGCGTACGTGTCGGGGTCGATCGTGAGCTCGCCCGCCCGGATCGAGCCACCGGCGCCGGCGGTCGCGTTGCTCAGCCGGCCCACCGCCAGGCGCAGCCGGGCCTCGACCTCGGCCGGACCCGCCGCGGCGAGGATGACGTCGTCGACGCCCCAGTCCGCGTTGAGGGCGATCAGCCCGGCCTCGGTGACCACGGCGACCAGTGGCACGCCGAGCCCGGTGGCGTGCAGCATCCGGCAGGTGGCGCGGGCCTCGCTCAGCTCGGAGCGGGCGTCGACCAGCACCGCGTCGGGGCTGGGGCCGGCGACCAGCGTGCGGACGTCGCGCGGCGCGGTGCGGACCGAGTGGGGCAGCAGGTCGAGCGCCGGCAGCACAGCGGACGGTTCGCCTGCTCGCGCGGTCACCAGCAGCAGGATCTCCACGATCACCTCCGTCCCGGCGGCCCTCGGCCGCGCGCGACCAGCGGCACACTCCTCGCGGGTGGCGCTGAGAACTTGCGTGGTCCCGGCGTCGCTGACGGGCGGGGTAACGGCTTGAGCGTAACCGATCGCCCCGGCTGGACCTCCGCGCCATTTCCCGTTTGCCCGATGTGCCCTTGATCGCGCCACAGCTTTTAACCTCGCCGAAACCGTGACCCCCGTGGCCGGGGCCGGGTCTGGCACGATCGGTGGGTGTTTCCCTCCAGCACGCCGGACACCGGCCGTGACCCGTGGCCCGACCAGCCCCCGGGCGGCCCGCCGCGCGCGGGCGACGACCAGGAGCGGGCGGAACGCGGTGGCCCCCGCCGGGCCCGGCGCGACGGGGAGCCGGCGCGCCGACCCGCCATCGAACCAGGGGACGAGAAGGCCGAGGAGGTCACCCCGCCCGTCGAGGTGCGGCGGCCGCTCGCGCTGAGCGTCGCCGGCTTCGCCGCCCTGCTCGGAGCCGGTCTGGTGCTGGCGGCGCAGACCTCGGGGCCCGGTCACCGGCTGCCGTTCACGATCGTCGTCCTCAGCGTCCAACTGCTCTCGGTGCTGGCCTGGACGATGGCGGCGCGGCCGCCCGCGCTGGCGGTGGTCGCCGCGGTCAGCGCCGTCGCGGCGGTCGCGGCCGACACGGTTGCCGTGCGGACCGACGTCGCCCGGCTCATGCCCCTGGTGCAGATCCTCCTGGCGGGGCTGGTGGCCGCCGTACTCGGCCAGCTCGTCCGCCGTGTCGACCGGGTGCGGGTCACCGACTCGCTCCGGGGTACCGCGCTGATCGTGGCCGGCGTTGTGGCGTTCGGCACGCTGATCGTGCTCAGCCGGATCCCGGCGGGGACCCAGGCCATCACGGTCTGCCTCACCGCCGCCGGCGTCGCGCTCACCGTCGCCCGGGCCACCGACGCGTTCGCCGCCTGGCCCCGACTGGCCCCCCAGGTCCCCCGGGGCGCGGCCGGCGTGGTCGGCGGCGCCATGGTCGGCACGCTCGTCAGCGCGCTCCTCGGCAGCTACCTGGTGACCCCGTTCACCCCGACCCGGGCCGCGATCATGGGCCTGGTCGCGGCCGTCGCGGCCGTCCTCGCCGACCTGGCGGTCGGGTACGCGGAGGCGGGCCGCCTGATGGCCGGCGAGCAGCCCACCATGTGGGTGGCCCGGCACATGCAGGGCCCCCTCGCCGGCTTCGCCCTCGCCGCCCCGGCCGCGTACGCCCTGTGCAAGCTCGTGCTCTGACCGGAGATTGAGAATTCGACCGTTCGGGTACCACCGGGGCGCCGCGACGCGGCAACGGTGAGGACGACAGGAGGCGGCGTGACCGACGAGTACGCGTACCAGGAGCGGCCCCGGCGGCGGGGGCGCCGCGCACTCGTCGTCCTCCTCGTCCTGCTGCTGGTCCTGGCCGGCCTGCTGGTCGTGGCCGACCGGGTGGCGGCCGGGGTGGCCGAGCGCGCGATCGCCGACCAGGTGCGGCAGGAGATCGCCAAGCAGGACGCCCAGTCGTCCCCGCCGGAGGTCGAGATCGGCGGCTTCCCGTTCCTCACCCAGGTGCTCGACGGCCGGTACGAACGCATCTCCATCGGGCTGCGCGAGGTGCGCGGCTCGGTGCAGGGCGACGCGGTCGCGCTGCCGACGCTCGACGTGGACGCCCGCAACGTGGCCGCCTCGCTGGACACTATCCGGTCCGGGCAGGGTGACGTGGTCGCCGAGACCGTCAACGGCACCGGCATCATCAGCTACGACAGCCTGACGGCGCTGCTCGACCGTGACGGGCTGCGGCTGGGCGAGCAGGGCGGCCGGCTCGCGGTGACCGCCCCGGTGGACATCCTCGGGCAGCGGCTGACCGTCACCGGCACCGCCGACATCACGGTCAGCGAGCAGGGAGCGGTGGCCCTGCGGTTCAACAACCTGACCGCCGAGGGGCTGCCCAACGTGCCGTTGGCGCGCACGCTGCTCAACAACTACGCGCAGAGCATCTCGATCGACGTGCCCCTGCCGGAGTTGCCGTTCCAGCTCGCGGTCCGCGAGGTCCGTCCGCTGCCCGAGGGGCTCCAGGTGACCGCGGACGCGAGCAACGTGCCGATCAACGCGGTGGGCTGACCGTCCGGGCGCGTCCCGGATGCTGGTCCGTCCGCTGGCGTCACCGGGGATCGCTGGTAGGCTCCCTGGCCATGGGGACGCTCCTCACCAAACGGCGCGCGGTCGACCTGTGCCGCGTGGCCACCTGCCTGTGTCGCCCCGTCATCTGACGGCGGGGCTGTCCTCGGCTGCCTAGCGGCCAACGGCACGCAGGAGCTTCTTTCTTCTCCCGTGCTCACTTTCAACGCCCGGCAGCGGCGCCGTCGCACGAACCCGTGATCCGTCCATACGGTGGATTCCGCGCGCGGTGCGATCCTCACATCTTTCGATGCCTCGTGCTGGTTCACCGTCCATCTTCACCAGGGAGTGATCTGATGAGTCGCGACACCGCACTCGTCTCGGCCGACTGGGCCGAGAAGAACCTCGACGCCCCGGGCGTCGTCTTCGTCGAGGTCGACGAGGACACCTCGGCCTACGACACCGGCCACCTGCCCGGCGCGATCAAGCTCGACTGGAAGACCGACCTGCAGGACCCGGTCCGCCGGGACTTCGTCAACAGGTCCCAGTTCGAGGCGCTCCTCTCGGAGCGGGGCATCGCCAACGACGACACCGTCATCCTCTACGGCGGCAACAACAACTGGTTCGCCGCGTACGCGTACTGGTACTTCAAGCTCTACGGCCACGGGGACGTCAAGCTGCTCGACGGCGGCCGCAAGAAGTGGGAGCTGGACGCCCGCCCGCTGGTCAAGGACGCGGTGACCCGTCCGGCGACCCAGTACGCGGCCCAGGAGCCGGACAACAGCATCCGGGCCTTCCGCGACGAGGTGGTCGCCGCCATCGGCGCCAAGAACCTGGTCGACGTGCGCAGCCCCGACGAGTACGCGGGCCGTCTCCTCGCCCCCGCGCACCTGCCGCAGGAGCAGGCGCAGCGCGCCGGCCACGTCCCGACCGCGATCAGCGTTCCGTGGTCGAAGGCGGCCAACGAGGACGGCACCTTCAAGTCCGACGACGAGCTGCGCAGGATCTACGCCGAGGCCGGGCTGGACGACAGCAGGGAGACCATCGCGTACTGCCGGATCGGCGAGCGCTCCTCGCACACCTGGTTCGTGCTCCAGGAGCTGCTCGGCCACCGCAACGTGAAGAACTACGACGGTTCCTGGACCGAGTACGGCTCGCTGGTCGGCGTGCCGGTCGCGCTCGGTGACGAGCCGGGGGAGGCCTGAGTCATGACCGCACCCACCGCCGCCGGTTGCGCCGCACCGGACCAGGCCGCACCGCTGCCCGCCAGCCTCGACCTGGAGAAGGAGACCGTCATCACCGGCGTCGTCCGCTCCACCGAGGGCGAATCGGTGCCGGGCGCGTACGTCCGGCTGCTCGACTCCACCGGTGAGTTCACCGCCGAGGTGGTCACCTCACCGGCCGGGCAGTTCCGCTTCTTCGCCGCCCCCGGCACGTGGACGCTGCGGGCGCTCTCCCGTCACGGCAACGGCGACACCGCCGTGACCGCCGCCCGGGGCATCAACGAGGTGGCCGTCACGGTCGCCAACTGACCCACGCTCTGCATCGACTCGCGGCCCGCCACCCCGTACGGGGCGGCGGGCCGCAGCCGTTCCTGCGAGAACGTGGGCCGCAGCCGAGTCGGCCGCCCGGAGGGTCAGGCGGACGACAAAGCGCCGGGACCGCCAGTCGCGCAGCGCCCGCTTGACCGAGGTGACCGATCGTCACCACGGCAAGGGCGTCTTGTGACCGATCCGAAGACGTGGCTCCGAAAGCCCTGAGGGGCTCACTCGCCGTCGGGGGCGGGCGACGCAGCGTCAGCGACTGGAACCGGTAGCCGCGGGCCGTCGGTCGCAACGCACCGTCACCTCGAAGGACATGGCTCACGCCTGGATCCCTTTGGAGCTGATCCACCTGTGTCGTCAAGCAGCAGACGGTCGACGGGGCACCGAAGTTGATGCATTGACGGCATCAGCTCCAAAGGAGCGACCGGAGTGGTTCTTCCGGCTGGGGTCGGCCGGAGCCTCGGTACAACGAGGCGCTCACCTCAGATGCCGGTCGCTCTCGTGCAGGGCGAGGAGGGATCGAGGGCGAAGTCGAGCGTGCCGACGAAGCCGGCCCGGACCCGGGTGCGCCGTACCTCGGGGACCCAGCCGTCCTTGGCGACGATCACGTCGTAGCGGCCCTTGGGCAGCCACCACGCGTACCGGCCGGACGCGTCCGCGGTCAGGGTGTAGCCGGCGCTGCCGCCGACCAGGTTCACCCGGACCGTCGCCGGTACGCCGACCGTCACGCCACCGCAGGTCACCCCGGTGACCGTGCCCAGGAGCTTGCCCCAGCTCGCCGGCGGCGACACGTTCATCTCGACCGTCACCGGTGGCACCGGGTACGGCACGTCGGCCGCGAACGCCAGCTCACCCGCGTACCGTCCGGGCTGCGCGACTCCGGCGGCGGCCGTCGCGGTGAGCGTGACGGTCACCGTGCGGGACGCTCCCGGCGCCAGCGTGAAGCTGGTGGGCGAAGTGCCGAGCCAGGGCAGGTCCGCCTCCTCCGCGCACAGCTCCAGGCCACCCAGCCGCTCGCTCTGCACCGACCCGACGAACGAGGTGGGCGAGCCGCCGATCCGGTACGCCCCGCACGCGGCGGCGCCCCGGTACCGGGCGAACCCGGTGTTCGGCAGGTCCCGCCAGCTGCCCGTCGCCGGGTCGTAGCCGACCGTCCGGTTCGTCACCACGCTGGACCCGCTGGTCACGCCGCCGGCCAGCACGAGCATCCCGCCGGCCGCCGCGTACTGCGAGGCCCACATCTCCAGCGGCAGGTCGGCGATCCGGGTCCAGCCGTCCGAGGCCGGGTCGTACCGGTACGCGTCGGTGTACTCGGTACTGCCGGTGCCCCCGGCGCAGTACACCTGGGCGCCGATTCCGCCGCAGCTCAGCCAGGCGACCGGGTGCGGGTAGGGTGCGCCGGTGGTGAAGGTTCCGGTCTTCGGGTCGAACGCCAGCAGCCGGTCGGTCTCGGCGCACGCCCCGTCCGTGCAGCCGCCCACGAGGTAGACCTTGCCGCCCGCGACCGCCGTCCCGGCGGCGGCGACCGGTGTCGGGTTGGCCGCCCCGGCCAGCGTGCTCCAGGTGCCGGTGCCCGGATCGAACACGTCGACCGACGCGACGGTGTTCTCGTCGGCACCCCAGCCACCGAACACGTAGAGTTTGCCGCCGACCGCCGCGACGGCCGGCTTGGCGCGGGCGGTCGGCAGGTCGGGCAGCGCCGTCCAGGCCGCCGTGCCCGGGTCGTACGCCCAGGCCAGGCGCTCGGTCCCGGTTCCGCTGCCACCGCCGACCGAGTAGACCCGTCCGTCGAGCCACGCGGCCGCGTTGTCGAAGACCGCCGCCGGCAGGTCGGCGATCCGGGTCCAGGCTTCGTCCGCCGACGGGGTGACCTCCGGCGCCGCGCCGCCGTACGCGGTCCCGGTGCGTGCCTTGCTGATCCCCTTCACCGTGACCTCGCGCAGCGGGGCTCCCGCCCGGTTGAGCAGGTCGAACCGTCCGGCCCGCTCCAGCATCTCCACCGTCGCCGGGGCGGTGCCGGTGTTCGTCACCGTGAGCCGGGTGCTCCGGGTGCTGCCGTACCGCTGGTGGGACTCCACCTGCCCCGGGGTGACCGTGAGTCGGCCGGCGGCCAGCGCGAAGTCGACCCGCCGCACGTCGCCGGCGACGACCGTGACGTCGCGGGTGGCCGGTGCGTACGGCCTCAGCGTCGCGGTGAGAGGGTGGGTCCCGGTGCGGCCGGAGAAGAGCCAGTAGAAGCCGTCCGGCTGGGTCGGGTCCTCGGGTGTGGCGGCCGAGTCGCCCCGGTCGGCGGGGCGGTCCACGCTGGTCACGGAGACCCCGTTCACCGGCGTGCCGGAGTTGCGGTCGGTCGTCCTGCCGACCACCAGGCCGCCGGGCACCGGCGTGCAGTCCCGGTTGACGAGGGTGACGTCGTCGACCTGCCACCACCAGGCGAACGTGCCCGTGAAGCGGAACCGCACGCGGACGTCGGACGCGCCCCCGGCCCCGGTCAGCGGCACCTCCTCGATGCGGGGCCCGCGCCGGCTGGACGTCTGGTGCCAGACGTTGGTCCAGTTGGCGCCGCCGTCGGTGGAGACGTCCACGTCGGCGGCGTCGTTCACCCCCACCGCGCGCCAGTCGCTGCGGAAGCGCAGGACGGGCGCGGGCGCGCCGGACAGGTCCACCGGCGGGGTCACCAGGTCGGTGTCCTGGGTGTTGCCGGAGCCCAGCGTGTCACTGTCGACGATCGCGAAGCCACCGCTGCCGCCGGTGAGGTTGCCGCGAGCCCCGGGGTCGTCGAAGACCCAGCCGCCCTTGTCGGTGCGGTTGGCCACCGACCACCCCTGCGGTGCGGTCGTGCCGTCGAAGCCCTGCGTGAGCAGCGACGGGCCGAAGTTGCCGGTGTAGCCGGCGGCGGTGCAGGCCGGGTCGACCGGCAGCGCGATGTCCGCCGTGGCGGAGCCGTAGCCGACCGGCACGTCCCGCGTCACGGTGCGGTAGCCCGGGTACCGGGCCGTGACGGTGATCCGGTACCCGGTGTTCCCGGCCACGGTGGCCGACCAGCGGCCGGTCGCCGGGTCGGTGAAGACCGGGCCGCCCGGACGGCCGGCCACGTCGACGCGAGCGTAGAGCGGCCAGCCGTGCCCGGAACCGTCGGTGACCCGGCCGCCCAGGGTGACTGTCGGGCTCGCCGCCAGCGCGAAGTCCCGGGTGGCCGCAGCGCCCTCGGCGACCGTGACCGTGGCCGACTGCGTGGCGAAGCCGTACGCGGAGACCGTCACGGTCGTCTCGCCGGCCGGCACGGTCAGGGCGTACCGGCCGTCGGGGCCGGTGGTGACGGTGCGGGTGCCGTCGCCGACGGTCGCCCCGGCAACCGGATCCCCGTCAGCGGCCGAGGTCACCGTGCCGGTGATCCGGCCGACCGCCCCGCGCGGGGCGCCGCGCACCGCCTCGTACGCGTCGAGGCGCCCTTCACCGAAAACGTTGTTGTCGGCGGCGGACCCGCCGCAGGTGGTGGCGTCGACGTCCCGGGCGGTGCGGTCCAGCAACGCCTCGGTGGCGGCGACGTCCCCGCGCAGGCCGGGGGCGGCCGACCAGACCAGGGCCGCCGCTCCGGCGACGTGCGGTGCCGCCATCGACGTGCCGTTGAAGGCCGCGTAACCGCCGCCGGGCACGCTGGAGCGGACGGCCACCCCGGGGGCGGCGACGTTCGGCTTCAGCGGGTCGGTGCCGGAGCCGCGACCGGAGAAGTCGGCGATGGCGCCGTTCGACGCGTACGCCCCGACGGCGTACGCGGTCGGGTGGTCGCCGGGCGAGCCGGCGCTGCCACAGGCCGGACCGTCGTTGCCGGCGGAGAAGACCGGGAAGATGCCGGCGGCCCGCCAGGCGGCGACGGTCTGCTGGTACCAGGGATCGCCCCCGTCGCCGCCCCACGAGTTGTTCACGATGTCCGGACGCAGGTCAGGTCGCGGGTTCTGCCCGTCCGGGTCGGTCGGGGCGAGGATCCACTGGCCGGCGGCGAGCAGCGAGGCGTCCGAACACGTGTTCGCCTCGCATCCCTTCGCGGCCATCCACCGCGCGCCCGGGGCGACGCCGATCTGGTTGCCCGCCCCGTCGTCGCCGACCATCGTGCCCATCACGTGGGTGCCGTGGTCGTTGTTGTCGCAGGGCGCCGGGCCGGGGCACACCCCGGTCGGGTCGTACCAGTTGTAGGCGTGGTCGAAGCTGCCGCCGAGGTTGCCCCGGTAGGAACGCACCAGGGCGGGATGGTCGTACTGCACGCCGCTGTCGATGTTCGCCACCACGACGCCCTCGCCGCGGTCGCCGAACTCGTCCCACACCCGCGGCGCGCCGATGTCGGTGAGACCCCACTCGACGGCGGCGGTCCGGGCGCGGCCGACCGTGGCCGGCGTCGGCCGGACCAGCGGGTAGCTGCGGGTGGGTTCGATCCGGGCGACCTCGGGCCGGCCCGCCAGCTCGTCGATCAGGGCCCGGTCGCCACGGACGCGGAGGGCGTTCGCGATCCAGTACGACGTGTGCTCCACCTTGCGCCCGTCCAGCAGTTCGCGGAGGTCGCGCTGGGTGCGTTCGGCGGTACCGGTCAGCAGCCGGTGCACGGCGCGGGCCCGGCCGTCCGCGTCCCGCAGCTTCGCCGTGTCGGCGAGCGGGGCGGTCTCCCGCAGGTACACCAGGAACGTCGTGCTACCGGTGGCGGTACGGCCGTCGAGCAGCCCCGGCGCGACGGTCGCCCGGGCCGGGGTGCCGGGCGGCGGCGCGGCGAGCGCGGGCTGGGCGGTCAGCCCGAGCACCAGCGCGCCGAGCGTGACGGCCACCCGCCGCAGGCGGGACCGTGTGGATGGTCGTACGAACACTGTTCCCTCCCGACGTCCGCGGTCCGGGCGGTTCCGGCCCCACGGAAGTCATGGTCGTAGGCCGACAGAGGGCGATCAATGGAATGTTTCGGTCAGTACCTGGTCAGTGACGGGGCGCGATTCTGGCCATACGCTGACCGCGAGCCCCGCCGGGACGCGTCGGCGGGTGGGAGCGTTTCACGTCAGCGCGGGCAGCCGGGAGGCAGCGTGTCCGGTGGGGGAGTCCCGATAGTTGTCTGTGTCAGCCCCGACGTGGCGGTGCGCGAGCACGTGCTGCGCCGGCTCGACGGGGTGGGGCCGGTCGTGAGCTGCGCCGACCTCGCCGAGCTGCGCGCGATGCTCTTTCCCGAGCCGCCCGCCGGGCCGACATCGACGCCGACGCCGACGCCGGTGCCGGTGCCGGTGCCGGGGGAAAGTCCGGTGACCTGCGGTGACCTGGTCGTCGACGGGCCGGGGCACCTGGTCACCTGGCGGGGGTGCCCGCTGGCGCTGACCCGTATCGAACGGGAGCTGCTGGCGCGGCTGGTCAGCCCGCCGGTCGTGCTCTGGAGCTACGAGCGGCTCTTCGCCTGCGTCTGGCGCGGCGCGTACCTCGGCGACACGGCGATCCTGCACTCGGCGATGAAGCGGCTCCGGCACAAGCTGCGCCTGCTTCCCGACGGCCCACGGGTGCAGACCGTGCGCGGTGTCGGCTACCGCTTCGTCCCCGCACCGGGCGACCCCGACGGGTGACCGCGTGGCGATGTCGGCGGCGACGCCCGGCCGCGGGGCCGGCCCGGGGGCGGCGCGCAGCCGATCGCGTCGGTTCTCCACCAGCCCCGGCGGGCCGCCGGGGTGACGCCGTCGGCGGGCGACGTGCCGGCGCGTGACACGATGGCGCGGTGAGTGCCGTCCACCCCGGGTACGCCCCGCCGACCGGTTCCGCCCGCCCGCCGGGCCGCCGCCGCGCCGCGCGTTGGTTGCTCGTCGCCACCGTGGCGTGGGCGGTGCTGCTGGCGGCGCTCACGTGGTGGTCGGTCCGCACCGACCCGCCGACCGTGAAGGAGCAGCGCACCATCGGCCAGGCCGCGCCGGTGGTCGAACGCGCGGTGGGCCGCCTCGTCGCCGCGATCGGCCCCGCGGCGGCGTGGGTCATGACGCCGGATTCGGTCGAGAAGGGGTGCCGGGTCACCCCGGTCAGCAGCGGCGCCGACCTGACCCGCGGCGTCGACGTGCTGCTCGCCGAGGGCGGGGAACGGCCCCTGCTGGACCGGGTCGCCGACGCGCTTCCCGAGCCCTGGCGGGCCGGGGTGCGGGACAGCGTGGACGGCCCCCGGCTGCGTGCCGACGCGGGTGACTTCGTCCTGGTCGAGGGCGAGGTGGCCGGCCCCGGCCGGGTCCGGTTCACGGTGGCGACCGGCTGCCGCCCGGCCGACGTGGAGTTCGTGGACTCGCTGCCGCTGCCGCTGCCCGCCGCCGGCCCGGCTCTGGACGAGGCGTCACGCGCCCTGGGCCGGCCGGCGACCGACGCCACGCGGGCGGTCGTGGCCCGCTGCCCCGACGGCGGGAAGGCCTGGACCCGCTGGATGGACGCCGGTTCCGAGCCGGTGTCGCTGGCCGCGCTGGCGCCGCTGGCCGCCGGCGCCGTCCTCGTCGACACCCCCGAGGCGTACGCCTACCGGCGCGGCCCGGACATCGTCGTCGCCGACGCCACCGGCGAGGAGCTTCGGCTCGCCGCCTCCACCGGCTGCGCCGGTTGACCGCGCCGCCGCCTCCACCGGCTGACCGCGCCGTCCGGGCGGAACACCGCCCGACGGGTCAGTGGCCTCGGCTGGAGTCGTGCGGGCCGCGGCTGCGGCCGAGGGCGTCCACCCGACCCCACCGGCCCGGGATGTCGAGCAGTTCGACCCGGCCCATGCCTTCCGGCACGTTCGGGTCGATGATGAGGTGATCCCCCTGCGGCTCCAGACCGAGGATGATCCGCAGCAGCAGCAGCGGGGTGCCGGCCGACCAGGCCTGCGGGCTGCATGCGGTGGGGTACTGCACCGGGTAGTCGGTGAGGTCCCGGTCGTAGCCGGCGAACGCCTCCGGCAGCCGGCCGGCGAAGAACCGGGAGGCGGCGAGGATCCCCTCGCAGACGAGCCCCGCCTCCTCGTGGAAGCCGTATTTCCACAGCCCCCAGGCGATGATCGAGTTGTCGAACGGCCAGACCGTCCCGACGTGGTAGCCGATCGGGTTGTACCGGCCCTGGTCGTCGGCGAGCGTCCGCACGCCCCAGCCGGAGAAGAGCCGGGGACCGAGCAGGTGCTGGGCGAGCCGCCCGGCGCGCGACTCGTCCACGATGCCGCTCCACAGAAGGTGGCCGATGTTCGAGCTGAGCGCATCCACCTGGCGGCCGTCGGCGTCGAGCGCGAGCGCGTAGTACTCCTTCTCCGGGATCCAGAAGTCCCGGTTGAACCGCATCTTCAGTTCGGCGGCCTCCCGCTCCAGCCGGTCGGCGTACGCGGGGTCGTTGAAGAACCGGCGGGCCAGCCGGGCGCCCCGCATCTTCGCGTCGTAGGCGTACCCCTGGAGTTCGCAGGTGGCGCGGGGGAAGCCCGGCAGGCGGCCGTCCCGGTACGAGATCGAGTCCCAGGAGTCCTTCCAGCACTGGTTCGCGAGTCCGGTGTCCGGGTTGCGGGTCCGGTACCAGACGTAGCCGGTCCCGAGCAGGTCGCCGTACGTGTCGATCCAGGCGAGGGCGGCGCGGATGTTGGACTCCAGCTTGATGATCAACTCGGCGTCGCCGGTCCACCGTTCGTACTCGTCGAGCAGGATCACGAACAGCGGCGTGGCGTCGGCGGAGCCGTAGTAGGGGGAGTGGGGCTGCTCCTCGAAGCCGGCGGTCTCGCCGTACCGCAGCTCGTGCAGGATCTTTCCCGGCTCTTCGTCCCGGAAATCGTCCAACCGGTGCCCCTGGAGACCGGCGAGGAGCATGATCGTCGACGGAATCAGGTCGGGCAGGAAGGGCACCACCTGCAACGCGGTGAAGATGCTGTCCCGCCCGAAGAGGGTCATGAACCAGGGCAGGCCGGCGGAGATCAGCCGGGCGCCGAGGGAGATGGACTCGTAGCGGAGGGCCGCCAGGTCGTTGAGGCTGCGCCGGTACGCCCCGGCGAGCGGCTCGCAGTCGCAGCCGAGCTTCGGCGCCCGCTCGATCAGCTCGTTCTGCTCGGCCTCGATGGCGGCCGGGTTGCGGATTCCCCCGTACGACGGCAGGTTTGTTCGGATGTCTTCGCCCCGGGCGCCGTAGATGATGGTGGCCACGTGCAGCCGGGTCGTCCACTCCCCGTGCGGCGCGATCCGGATCCGGAACGTCATCCCGGCCACGTCGATCTCGCCGGGCGCGCTGGTCGAGACCACCGTCTCCCGGTGGAAGGCCTCCCGCCGGTAGACGAGCCGCAGCTCGTTCTCGCCGACGGCGGCGGTGGTGTGGCCGTGCTTCTGGCGGACGTTCTTGATCTCGAAGAGGTCGCTGAAGTCGGCGCCGATGTCCATCCGGAGGCTGAACTCCATCTCCTCGCCGGAGTGGTTCAGGACGGTCAGCTCCTCGTCGATGCTGCCGCCGATGGCCCGGCTGCGGATCACCGACACCTTCGCGTCCACGTAGTGGGTCGGCGCGCCCGGCACCAGGAAGAACCGCGTCTGGTACGACGCCGCGTCATCCACCGACAAGGCGTGCAGGCGCTCCCCGTCGAGGGTGAGTAGCCAGGTGGACAGGAACCGGGTGTCGAACGAGAAGAGCCCGGTGGGAAAGTCCAGGGACGGTTCGATGTCCCCGCGCCGGTCGCTGACCAGGAAGGTGTTGCCGTCCAGGATGCTGATGAGCTGCTTCACGGCAGCCGCCCGGCCTGCTCACGGGCCACCTCACGAGGGTCCCGCGTGCCCGGCGGGTTCGGGAAGAAGCGGCGGAAGGCGAGGAAGAGCACCACGTTCCCGCTGAACGTGCACTCGTTGCGCAGCACCGCGGAGATGCCCTGGGCGCGTCCGGTGACGAGCCGGTCGAACAGGTCCTCGCTGCTGTACCAGATCGCGTCGGCCGGCCCGCGGTGGCGGCTCACCTCGATCGCGCCGGGCTGCATCTGGACCCGCCAGTGCTCGGTGCGGTTACCGCTGCTGAGTTCGATCTGGAGCGTCCCGCTGACCAGGCCGCGCAGGATCTCCGGGGCACGCGCCGGCAGTGATTCGAAGAATCGCTCCGTCGCGTCGGTCACATCCGAATCGTAGGCATTAGCCCGAGTTGTCGGGTCGGTTCCGCTGCGCGCGCTCGCCGGTATCCGTCGCCCGGAGCCCGGCCCTAGTAGACGAGCGCCCTGGCGTCCTCGGCCATGGTCTCCTCGACGAAGACCGCCGCGCCCGCGATCCGGACGCCCGGCAGCACGTCGCCCGGGCCGATGTCGCGCCGCGCCGCACACTGGGTGCAGGCCGTCACCCGGCCAGTGGTCAGGATCACGTGCAGCAGCTCCGCCAGCGGCGCCGAGTGCGGCAGCGCGAACTCCTGTGCCCGCCCGGGCAGCGCGAACCAGGTGGCCTCGCCGGTCAACCAGAGCGAGACGTCCACCCCGGCCGCGGCCGCGGTGGACGCGACCGTGAACGCCTGCGCGCACCGCTCCGGGGCGTCGGCGCCCGCAGTGGCCTTGACGACGAGAGTACGGGCCATGACGCCAGCATAGGATGGTCGCCGATGGTCACCGAGATTGGGTTCGTCAGCCTGTTGGTCGCCGGCCTGGGCGCGCTCGCCGGTGGCCTGGTCTACCTTGCCGTACGCATATCGAGAGGCCGTTGGTGAAGTCTGCGCCGACGGGGAAGGGCGGAGTGAACCGGTGAGCGACGAGAATCCCCTGCAGCCACCGCCGTGGCTGAACGCGCCGCCGGTCGACCCGTACCCCTACGAGGAGAGCCACGACCTGCGGGTCGGTCCGAAGCTGCACCCGACGCTGGACGGCCTGCTGCCGTACATCGGGGTGTGGCGGGGGCGCGGTCGGGGCGGCTACCCCACGATCGAGGACTTCGACTTCGCGCAGGAGATCCGGATCAGCCACGACGGCCGGCCGTTCCTGTTCTACGAGTCCCGCGCCTGGCTCCTGGACGAGCAGAGCCGGCCGGTCCGCCCCGGCGGGCGGGAGGTCGGCTGGTGGCGGCCGGTGCTCGCCGGTGACCGGGCGACCGACGAGCTGGAAGCGCTGATGACCACGCCCACCGGCGTGATGGAGCTGCACATCGGCAAGCGCACGGGCACGCAGATCGAGTTCGTGACCGACGCCGTCGTCCGCACCTCCACCGCCAAGGAGGTCACCGCCGGCCACCGCCTGTTCGGCATCGTCGAGGGCGCCCTGCTGTACGCCCAGGAGATGGCCGCCGTCGGTCACGGCCTCTCCCCACACCTCTCCGCCCGGCTGATCCGCGTCGGCGGCTGAGCACCGGCCGGGGTCCGGGCCACGGACCCCGGCTCAGGCCGGCGGCACGGGGAAACCCACCAGGGCCTGCAACCGCGCGGTGTACGCGGACCGGGGCCGGTCGACTCCGTCGATCGCACGGACCTCGACCAGGCCCCGGACCGACGAGGTGAACCAGACGCCCTCGGCGGCGTCCAGGTCGGCCGGCGTCGCCATCCGTTCGTCGGCGCCCAGCCCCGCCTCGTCGGCGTGGGCCAGCAGCCAGGCGGCGGTGGTGCCCGGAAGGATGCCGGTGCCGGCGGCCGGCACCGTGCACAGGACGTGCCCGGCCAGCCACACGACGTTCGCGATCGGGCCCTCCAGCGCGTACCCGTCGGAGGAGATCCAGAGCACGTCGTCGACGCCCGCCCGGGAGGCCCAGCGGCGGGCGGCGGTGCTCACCGCGTACGACGTCGACTTGACCCCGGCGGGCAGCCAGTCCAGGTCGGCCCGGGCCCGGGCCGGCACGCCCAGCGGCAGCGTCGCCACGGTGACGGCGTCCCGTCGGGCGTTCCGCGCCGACGCCGGCACCTGCGCCAGCGTCGCGTACACGGTGGGCGGCCCGCCGCCCTCCGGCCCCCGGGTGCAGACCAGCCGCAGCGCCCCCTCGACGTCGACGGGCCAGCCGGCGGCGACCTCGTCGAGCAGGGCGACCAGCGCCTCGGCCGGGGGCAGGGGCAGCTCCACCGCCTTCGCCGACCGGGCCATCCGCTCCAGGTGGGCCTCCCGCAGCCAGGGCCGCCCGGACCGCAGGTGCATCGTCTCGAAGAGCCCGTCGCCGCGCAGGACGCCGAGGTCGTCGCCGCGCAGCACCGGTTCCCCCACCGGCACCCGGCCGCGCCCGAGCACCGCCATTCTCGCCGCCACCATGACCGCCGAGCATAGGGCCTGTGCGGTGGTGGCCGGGGTTCCGCGCGTGGGCGAACTATGATCGGACGGTGTCCGAAACCTCCCTCGCGGAACTGCTCCGGGCCCGTGGCCTGCGGCTGACGGCGCAGCGGCAGCTCGTCCTCCAGGCGGTGCTCGACCTGGGCCACGCCACACCGGAACAGGTCCACACGGCCGTCCGTGAGGTGGCCGCGGGGGTCAACATCACCACCATCTACCGCACGCTGGAGCTGCTGGAACGGCTCGGCCTGGTGACCCACACCCACCTCTCGCACGGCTCGCCGACGTACCACGCGGCCGGTGAGGACCAGCACGTGCACCTGGTCTGCCGCGAGTGCGGCGCGATCGACGAGATCGATCCGGACCTGCTGCGCCCGCTGGCCGACCAGCTCGCCGAGCAGCGGGGGTTCTGTGTGGACATCGGCCACGTGTCGCTCTTCGGTGTCTGCGGACGCTGCCGGAACGGGGACCGGGAATGATCGACATCGAGGGTGCGGTGGCCGTCGAGAGCATCGACGAGGCCAGCCGCGACCAGCCGGAGCCGGCGCACGCGGCGGCCGGCGTACGGGGGGTGGCCGCACACTACGGCGACCCGCTGCGCGAGCAGCGCACGCTGGAGAGCGCCGTCGGCCTGGTCGACCGCTCCCACCGGGGGGTGATCGCGGTCCCCGGTGAGGAGCGGACCGGCTGGCTGCACACGCTCACCACCCAGCACCTCGGGCAACTGGCCGCCGGGCAGGGCACCGAGTTGCTGGTGCTCTCCCCGCACGGGCACGTGGAGCAGCACGCGATGGTCGCCGAGGACGGCGTCACCACCTGGCTGGACACCGAGCCCGGAGCCACCGGCGGGCTGCTCGCGTACCTGGAGCGGATGCGCTTCTTCAGCAAGGTCGACCCGCGGGACGTGACGCCGGACCACGCGCTGCTCTCGCTGGTCGGCCCGGAGGCGCCGGCCGCCCTGACGACCCTGGGCGTGAGCGGCCTCGCCGCGCCCGACGTGCTGGCGGTGCCGGGCCCCAAGTTCCACGCCGGCGCGGTGCCGCCCCGGCCCACCGTGCTCTACGACGTCCGCCCACTGCCCGTGGGCGGGTGGGCGCGTCGGGTGCCGTCGGGTGTCGACCTGCTGCTGCCCCGGGCCGCGATGGCGCAGGTGGTGGCCGAGCTGCGCGGCGCGGGGGTGCCGGTGGCGGGCCTCTGGGCGTACGAGGCGGTGCGGGTGGCGGCCCGCCGGGCCCGGGTGGGGGTGGACACCGACCACCGCACCATCCCCGCCGAGGTGGATCTGGTCGCGCCGGCCGTGCACCTGGAGAAGGGCTGCTACCGGGGGCAGGAGACGGTGGCCCGGGTGCACAACATGGGCCGGCCGCCACGCCGGCTCGTCCTCCTGCACCTCGACGGGGTGACCACCGACCGACCGCCGGCCGCGGGGACGCCGGTGACCCTCGACGGCCGGGCGGTCGGTTTCGTCGGCACCGCCGTGCTGCACCACGAGCTCGGCCAGGTCGCCCTGGCGGTGGTCAAGCGCAACGTCCCCGACGACGCCCGACTGCTCATCAACGAAACCGCCGCCGCGATAGACCCGATGTAAGGAAGGGCCCCTTCTTAACGCCTCCGGTAGAGGAAGGGCCCCTTCCTAACGCTCATTACGCCGGAAAACTTCCTGTCGACCGGCACCGGGGCCGCCGTCTAGGATCCGGGCATGACGACAGGTACGTTGATCACGGTTGCCCCGACCGGCGCGGAGTCGGCCAAGGCGGAGGTGCCGGCGCTGCCGGTGACCCTCGACGAGCTGCTGCTGACCGCCAAGGAGTGCGAGGCGCTCGGCGCCGCCGTGATCCACGTCCACATCCGGGACGACGCGGCGAAGCCGACCCTCGACCAGGGCCGACTGCGTGACACCGTGGCGGCTCTGCGGGACAGCACCGATCTCGTCGTGCAGCTCTCCTCCGGGGGTGCGGTGACCGACCCGGAGGCCGACCGGCTCGCCGTCCTCGACGCCGGCCCGGACATGGCCTCCTGCACGATGGGCACGGTCAACTTCGGCGACGACGTCTTCCTGAACCGGTGGGAGTTCATCGTCGAACTGCACACCCGGATGCAGGCGCGGGGGATCGTCCCCGAGTACGAGATCTTCGACCTCGGGCACCTCACCGCCCTCCAGCGCCTGCTCGGGAAGTACGGCCTGCCGGCCGGCGGGCACGTGCACGTCGACTTCGTCATGGGCGTCCCCGGTGGCATGCCGGGCACCACGGCCACGCTGGTCGCCGCCCAGCAGATGCTGCGCGACCTGCCGGAGGGGACGACGTTCTCGGCGACCGGCATCGGTCGCAGCACGATCCCGGTGCTGCTCGCCTCGCTGTCGGCCGGCGGGCACCTGCGGGTCGGTATGGAGGACACGGTGACGTACGCCAAGGGCCAGCCGGTGGAGTCCAACATGCAGCTCGTCGCGCGCGCGGTCGGCTTCGCCCAGCTTGCCCAGCGCCCGCCGCTCACCACCGCCGAGGCCCGCGGGCTGCTCGGTGTGACCGCGGCCGGCCGGTAAGCGGCGGCGGGACGAGCATCCCTGTACGCCCCCGCGTCGCGTACCTGGTCACCCGCCCGGCGACCGTGATCGGCGGGCGGTACCGTCCACGTCGTGGGAAAGACGTACGAGGGCGGCGTGCCGCTCGCCGAGGTGGTCCGGTCCGGGTTCGTGGAGGGCGTGCACCGGGGGTCGGTGGTGGTGCTGGACGCCGCCGGGGGGCCGGTGGCCGCCGCCGGGGACGTGACCTCTCCGGTGTTCCCCCGCTCGTCGAACAAGCCGATGCAGGCGGTCGGCATGGTCCGCGCCGGTCTGCCGTTGACCGACCCGGCCGACCTGGCCCTCGTCTCGGCCAGTCACGCGGGCGAGGAGTTCCACCTCGCCCGGGTCGGCGCGCTGCTGGCGCGGGCCGGGCTCGACGAGTCGGCACTGCACTGCCCGCCGGACCTGCCGGTCGGCGACGACGCCCGTGCCGCCGTGCTGCGGGCCGGCGGTGGCCCCACGCGTACGCAGATGAACTGCTCCGGCAAGCACAGCGGGATGCTGTTGACCTGCCGGGCCGCGGGGTGGCCGCTGGAGGGCTACTGGCGGCCTGAGCACCCGCTCCAGCAGCGGCTGCGGGAGGCGGTCGAGGAGTTCACCGGCGAGCCGGTGGCGGCGACCGGTGTGGACGGGTGCGGCGCCCCGGTGCTCGCCGTGTCGTTGACCGGCCTCGCGACGGCGTACCTCCGGCTGGTCTGCGCCGAGCCCGGGTCGGTGCCCCGTGTGGTGGCCGATGCGATGCGGACCCACCCCGAGATCGTGGGCGGTACGCAGGCCGACGACACCCGGCTGATGCGCGGGGTGCCGGGGCTGCTCGCCAAGGTCGGTGCCGAGGGCGTCATCGCGGCGGCGGTGCCCGGCGTCGGGGCGGTGGCACTCAAGATCGACGACGGTGCCGGCCGCGCCCGGATGCCCGTGCTGGTCTCCGCGCTGCGCCGGCTCGGGGTCGCCGCGCCGGTACTGGAGGAGTTCGCCGAGGTACCCCTGTTCGGCGGCGGCCTCCCGGTCGGCTCCACCCGCCCCGTCTGGTAACCCCCCCGGCCCCCCGCCCCCCCCGGCCCCCGCCGGCCCCTGCGTCGATCATGAAGGTGGCGGGTGGTCCGGCGATCAACTCACCCGCCAGCTTCATGATCAACAGGCGATAGGTGGCGCCAACGGGCGATAGCAACGGGTGGTGGGTGGGCCCGGGGTGGTCAGGGGAGGAAGTCGAGCAGGGCGGCCGTCACCGGGGTCGGGCGCTCGAGCGGGAGCAGGTGGGCGGCGTCCGGCACGTCCGGTAGGCGGATCGCCCGGGGTGCCTCGGCGGCGATCCGGTCGGCCAGTCGGCTGATGTCAGGGACGTCGTCCGCCCCGGCGGTGACCAGGACGGGCATCCGCAGTTCGGCGAGGCGGCCGATGGCGGGCGGGTCGAGGTCGGCGACGTCCACCGCGCTGAGCGCCTGCTCGGCGGCGAGGGCCCGCAGGTCCATCTGGTGCGCGAGGGCGATCAGGTCCGGGTCGACGTCCTCCGGGCGGCGACCGGGGCCGACCACCCAGAACCGCACCTCGGCGGCGGCGTTGGCGGGGAGGTCGTCGTCGTCCAGGTCGCCGATCAGGATGTCCCACAGGTCGTCTGCCTCGGCGGACCACTCGTTGCCGGAGACCGCCGTCCCGAGCAGGGCCAACGCCGTCACCCGGTCCGGGTGGGCGAGGGCGGTGTCGATCGCCACCGCGCCACCGAACGAGCAGCCCACCAGGGCGGCGCGCTCGACGCCCAGTGCGTCCAGCAGCCCCACGACGTCGTCGTGGTGGGCGAAGGGCGCGGGCGGCAGTTCCGACTCGCCGTAACCGCGCAGGTCGAGTGCGATCACCCGATGCCGGGACGCCAGCGCGTCGACCTGCGCCCGCCACATCCGGCGGTCGGCGATTCCGGCGTGCAACAGGACGACGGGCGTGCCATCGCCGGCGACGTCGTACGCGAGTCGTGCCCCGTTAACCATGATCTCAGCCATCGCGGGCACGGTAGGGATCCGGACGGCGGGGGCGCAAGGGGATTGCTGAGACGCTGCTAACTCTGGCTAGCGTTCCGCTTGCAGGAGCTAGCACTGGGAGATAACGTCGAGGTATGGCTACTGGTAAAGACCTTCCCGACGTCGGCGGGTTCATTCGTGACCTGCGCCGGAACGCGAAGATCTCGCTCCGGCAGCTCGCCGAGCAGGCGGGGGTCAGCAACCCGTACCTGAGTCAGATCGAGCGTGGGCTGCGCAAGCCCAGCGCCGAGGTGCTCCAGCAGCTCGCCAGCGCGTTGCGGGTGTCGACGCCGGCGATGTACCTGCGGGCCGGGCTGCTGGACGACAAGGAGGGGCAGGGGGTCCTGGCGGCGATCGCCGTCGACCCGGACCTCACCATGGCGCAGAAGCAGTCGCTCACGCAGATCTACGAGACGTTCCGCCGGGAGAACGCGCGGCTCGCCGAGGCGACCGCGGCCGCCGGCGGCGCGACACCGACCACCACCGAGGAGGTGGCGGGCCCCGCGACGCCGCCCGGATCGGCTCCGGACCTGGCCAACGCCGCCGCCACCGGGCCGACGACACCGGAGGGCACGCCCACCGAGGCGGTCATCGAATCGGTCGCCGTCACGGAGTCCGGCTCCGCACCCGCCCCGACCCCCGCGAAGAAGGCCGTCCGCCGGGCGGCCCCGAAGGCCGCCGGTGCGGCCGAGGAGGAGAAGTCATGACCACCCAGCCGAAGACCAACCGCATCCCGGCCCCGCTCTACGCCGCCGCCGGCGCGGGCGAGCTGGCGTACCAGCAGCTGCGCAAGCTTCCCGCCGTGGTGGGCGGCCTGGGCACCCGGGTCGTCGCCGACCTCGGCGGCAAGGCCGTCGTCACCGGCGTCGAGCTGCGGCAGAAGGCCGACGAGACGCTGCGTACCGCGACGGTGACCGCCGAGGGCCTGCGCCAGAAGGCCACCACCGACCTGGACCTCAGCCGGCTCCGCGAGGCCGCCGACCTCAAGCGCGTCCGCGAGGCGGCCGACCTCAACCGGCTCCGTGAGGTGGCCGACCTCGACAAGCTGCGCGAGGTCGCCGTCCGCAACGCCGCCGTCGTGGTCGCCGGCGCGCACGCCGCGCAGGAGCGGGCGCTCGCCGCGTACGGTGCGCTGGTCGCCCGTGGTGAGCGGGTCGTCGGCGCCGGCGTGCTGGAGGCCGCCGAGACCGTGAACGCCGACATCGACGCCACCGAGGGTGCGACCGCCGCGCCGGCCGCCGCCGAGGTGCCGACCCCGGCCGAGGTCGCCGAGGTGGCCGAGGCCAAGCCGGCCGCCGTGAAGAAGCGGGCCACCAGGGCCACCGCCAAGCCGGCCACCCCGTCGGCGAAGCTGCCGCGCGCCACGAAGCGGACCCGCCCGGCCGCCGAGTGACCTGCCGGAGAAGTGACCCGGGTACGTCCTGTCGGACGTACCCGGGGTCACCGGCATAAGCTTGCCGTCATGGCCACTGCCACGCCGATCTTCGCCTTCGCCGTCCGTGACGTGATCGAGCTGATCCTGCTCGTCTTCGCGCTGATCGTCCAGGGTGTAGCCCTGGTGCACGCCATCACGCAACGGTCCGACGGGTTCACCGCGATCGGCACCCTGCCCAAGGGTGGCTGGGTCGCGATCCTCGCTGTCTGCCTCGTGCTGACCCTGCTCGGCTTCGGCCCGATCAGCCTCTTCGGACTGATCGGCATCGCCGCCGGGCTCATCTACCTGCTCGACGTTCGGGTCGGCCTGCGCGACCTCAGCGACGGCCGAGGATCCTGGTGAGGGGTTTCCGCTGGCCCCCACCGCCGGACGGCGGTCCCCGCACCTGGGGCCCCGGCCCGGGAGCTCCCCGCACCGGCCGTCCGGCCCTGCCCGAGCCGGAGACGGACCTGGTCACCACCCCGCACGGCGTACGCCTGGAACAGCTGGTCACCGGCGCCGGTGACCCGGTCACGGTGTTCGCGCACGGGCTGGGCAACGGCATCGCGACCACCCGACCGTTCGGCAGCGGCGTGGCCGGCCGCAAGATCTTCTTCCAGTTCCGCGGTCACGGCCGCTCCGACGCGCCGGCCGGCCCGTGGAGCTACACCGACCTCGCCCGCGACCTGCGCGCGGTCGCCGACCTCGGCGGCGCCACCCGGGCGTTCGGCGCGAGTCTGGGCGCCGGTGCGCTCAGCCGCCTGCTCATCGAGAGCCCGCACCGGTTCGAGCGGCTGGTCTTCTTCCTGCCGGCGGTGCTCGACCGGCCGCGCGGCGAGGTGGCCCGGGAACGGCTCACCGCGTTGCTCGACGCGGTCGAGAGCGGCGACGCGGCCACGGTCGCGGACGTCGTGCAGGTGGAGCTGCCGCCGGCTGTGCGGAACACGCCCGCCGGCTGGGCGTACCTGCGGCAGCGCCTCGACCAGCTGCTGCGGGACGGTCTCGCGCCGGGCCTGGCCAGCCTGCCCGACTCGGTGCCGTTGCGGGACGCCGGTGCGCTGGCCGCGGTGACCGCGCCGGCCCTCGTGATCGGGTGCGCGGGCGACGACCTGCACCCGGTCGAGGTCGCCGAGCAGCTCGCGGCGGCGCTTCCCCGGGCCACCCTGCACGTGTACGACCGGCCGGGCGTCCTCTGGACCGACCGCGCCGACCTGCGGGAGCGCGTGTCGGGCTTCCTCAACGAGTAGCCTGCGGTGGCATGGGAGTCACACACCACGGCCGTACGCACCGGCTCGACCTCGCCGACCCGACCCTGCGGGAGTGGGAGTGCACCGTCCTGCTCGCCGACCCCGAGCAGGGCATCGTGCTCGACCGCTCGGCCTTCTACCCGGGCGGTGGCGGGCAGCCGCCGGACCACGGCGTCCTGCTCTGGCAGGGCGTGCAGACCCGCATCGTCGGCACCCGCAAGGGCGACGACCTCTACCTGATCCCGGCCGAGGGTGACCCGTTGCCGCCGCCCGGCACGACCGTCACCGGCGCCGTCGAGGACGAGCGGCGCACCCGGCTGATGCGCACCCACTCCGGCCTGCACGTGCTCTGCGGCGTGGTCTTCCGCGACTTCGGCGCGCTCGTCACCGGCGGGAACATGGAAGCGGGGGAAGCCCGGATGGACTTCAACCTCCCCGAGGTGCCGCCGGACTTCAAGGCCCGCATCGAGGAACTGGTCAACGCCGAGGTCGCCGCGGACCGGGCGGTGGCCGTCCGGGTGCTGCCCCGGGCCGAGGCCCTCGTCCTGCCGGACATCATCCGCACCCAGTCCAACCTGATCCCGCCGGACGAGCAGGAGGTGCGGATCGTCGACATCGTCGGGCTGGACGTGCAGGCCGACGGCGGCACCCACGTGGCCTCCACCGCGCAGATCGGCAAGGTCCAGGTGGTCAAGGTGGAGAGCAAGGGCCGCGCGAACCGCCGGGTCCGCGTCCGGCTGGTCGACTGAGGACGTACGCGTAATGGCGATCTTGTCGAAAGGTTGCCATCAGGTGAACAGGTGGCGAGGATCTCCGAAGGATCGGTCCCCGGCCTCGCCGGCCGGGGCCCCGGCGACAAAGGAGTCCCCCGATGCCTGATCTTGACCGGCGTACGTTGCTGCGCGGCGCGGCCGCCGCGGCGGGCGGCGCCGTCCTCGGCGGTCCGTTCCTCGGGTTCGTGGCGCGTGGCGAGGCCGGCGCGGTCGGCCGGCGTCCGGCACCCGACCCGGTTCTCGGGCCGGTGCCGGACCTGCGCGACGGCACGGTCCGCCTGCACCTGCCCGAGGGCTTCCAGTACCGGTCGTTCCACGACACCGAGTTCCCGGTGGTCCTCGACGACGGCACCCGGCTGCCGGGCCGCCACGACGGCATGGGCGCGTTCCGTGGCCGTGGCGGCACGGTCCGGCTGGTCCGCAACCACGAGGTGAACAACCCCGGCCCCGCCTTCGGCGACGCGTCCACCGCGTACGACCCGATGGCGCAGGGCGGCACCACCACGACCGAGGTGACCCGGTACGGCGAGGTCCGCCGCTCCTGGACCAGCCTGAACGGCACGATGATGAACTGCTCCGGCGGCGTCATGCCCTGGGGCAGTTGGATCACCTGCGAGGAGACGGTCAACGGGCCGGACGTCGGCCCGGACTTCACCGGCACCTCCAACGTGCCGCTCACCCAACCGCACGGCTTCATCTACGAGGTACCCGTCGACGGGCGGTCGGACGGACAGCCGATCACCGCCGCCGGCCGTTTCGCCCACGAGTCGGTGGCGTACGACCCGCGGGGCGGGCACCTGTACCTCACCGAGGACAACTTCGGCTTCCCCTCCGGCTTCTACCGCTACACCCCGCCCCGGCACCCGAGGTCGTGCGGGCGGCTGATGGACGGTGGCCGCCTCCAGATGCTCGCGGTGCGCGGTCGACCCAACCTGGACCTCGCCGCGGCGCAGCCGCGGCACGCCGCGTACCGGGTGGAGTGGGTCGACATCGACGACCCGGCACCCCGGTTCCCGTACACGCCGGGCGAGGTCGCGCCCACCACCAACGAGCAGGCGCTGACGTACGTCTCCCGGCAGGGCTGGGAACGGGGCGCCGCCTACTTCTCCCGGCTGGAGGGGTCGGCGTACGACGACGGCGTCGTGTACTTCACCGCCACCCAGGGCGGTGGCCCCGCCGAGACCTCGACCGGCCCGATCGCCGACGGGTACGGCAACGGGCACGGCCAAGTGTGGGCGTACCACTGCCGGTCGCAGGTGCTGCGGCTGGTGTACGAGTCGCCCGGGCCGGACGTGCTGGACTTCCCGGACAACGTGACCACCAGCCCGCGCGGCACCCTGGTGGTCTGCGAGGACAACGTGAACGACAACTACCTGCGCGGGCTCACGCCCCGTGGCGAGTTGTTCGACATCGCGCTGAACCGGCTGGTCAGCAGCACCGGCGCGGACCGGTCCAACGACGAGTTCGCCGGCTCCACGTTCAGCCCGGACGGGCACACCCTGTTCGTCAACATCCAGGCGAGCCGGGGCATGACGTTCGCGATCTGGGGCCCCTGGCACCGGATCGGGGTCTGAACCACCGGTCGTGGGGGTGGCGGTTCCACCCCCACGACCGGGTCAGCCGCGCAGTTCGGCGGGCAGGTGGGCGGCGCGGACGTCGAGCAGCCAGCGCTCCACGGTCGCCTCGTCCGGGCGGTCCGGCAGCGGCGTCCGGATGCCGTCGAAGTCGCGTTCCGCCTCCGCCAGCAGCGCCCGGGCCGCCTCGATGTCACCGCCGGCCACCCGCTCGCCGAAGGACCGGTACCACTGTGGATCCGCGAGCCGGATCTCCAGCACGGCGGTGGCGTAGAGATGCCGGCCCTGGTGCACCAGCCGGGCCAGGTGCCGGGCGTGCTTCGCGGTGCGCCGCCGCACGTCGGACGAGAACGTCCCGTCGCCGCGCGACTCCAGCTTGCGGAACTGCCGGGACGCGTACCCGAGGAAGGCGTCGCGGACCCGCGGCGCGGACAGGAACGCCGACCGGATCGCGATGAGCCGCTCGCCGAACTCCGTCCGCGTCTCGTAGCAGTCGTCGGGCAGCCACATCAGCTCGGTGGCGGTCGGGTTGCCGCTGAGCGCCAGCTTTGCGTACTTCCCGCATTCGTGCAGGGTGACGTCCGGGTGGGTGGTGACCACGGACTCCTTCGGCGGGTGCAGGCCGTGGAACGCGACGGTGGGCGCGGCGAACACGCCGATCCGGTCGACGTCGGAGCCCGGCCCGGCCAGCCCGTACGCGACCGAGCCGACGATCCCGGAGAGCAGCAGGTGCATCCGGCGAGCATGCCGCACGACACCCGGTCACGAAACCGGACTTCGGATGTCAGGTTTTCCTGACAGGGTCGGACGCATGACGACGAAACCGCTGACAGGGAAGGTCGCGCTGGTCGCCGGCGCGACCCGGGGCGCCGGCCGGCAGATCGCCGTGCAGCTCGGCGCCGCCGGCGCGACCGTGTACGCCACCGGCCGCAGCAGCCGCACCACCGGCCGCTCGGAGATGGACCGCCCGGAGACCATCGAGGAGACCGCCGAGCTGGTGACCGCCGCCGGCGGCACCGGCATCGGCGTACGGGTGGACCACCTGGTCCCCGACGAGGTCCGCGCGCTGGTCGAGCGGATCGACGCCGAACAGGGCCGGCTCGACGTGCTGGTCAACGACGTCTGGGGCGCCGACCCGCTGATCACCTGGGAGAAGCCGGTCTGGGAGCAGCCGCTCGACGACGGCTTCCGGGCCCTGCGGCTCGCCGTGGACACGCACATCATCACCAGCCACTTCGCGCTCCCGCTGCTGATCCGCCGCCCGGGCGGGCTGGTCGTCGAGATGGGTGACGGCACGAAGGCGTTCAACGAGGACCGGTACCGGTTGTCGGTCTTCTACGACCTGGCCAAGGTCTCGGTGACCCGGCTGGCGTTCGCCTGGGGGCACGAGCTGAAGCCGCACGGCGGCACGGCCGTCGCACTGACCCCGGGGTGGATCCGGTCCGAGGCGATGCTGGAGCACTTCGGCGTCACCGAGGAGAACTGGCGGGACGGCGCCGCCAAGGACCCGCATTTCCTCATCTCGGAGACCCCGGCCTTCGTCGGGCGCGCGGTCGCCGCGCTGGCCGCCGACGAGGACCGGGCCCGCTGGAACCAGGCCTCTGTCTCGGCCGGGGAGCTGTCCCAGGTGTACGGGTTCACCGACGTCGACGGCAGCCGGCCGGACGCCTACCGCTACATCGCAGAGGTGGTCGAGAGGGACCGGCCGGCGGACGTGACCGGCTACCGCTGACCGGTGCGTGCGGGCGGCCCGGCGTCACCCCGGGCCGCCCGCGTCGCCGGCCTCGTCCGCGTAGAGCGCCGCGCTGCGCCGGGCGGCGTCGGCCAGCCACGCCCGCAGCTCGGGCGGATCGAGCACCTCCACCTCCGGTCCCATCCCGAGCAACTGGGTGTACGCGACCTGGGGCGACTCGACGGGCAGCCGGGTCACCACCCACCCCTGCCCGTCGGGCTCGCCGGCGGCGGCGAGCGCCTCGTCGTACCCGAAGGGAGCGTCGGCGAGGAAGCGGAGCCGGCGCAGGCCGGCGGGGCTCAACCGGATCGTCACCTCGGCCCGGAGCATGCTCCGCAGGAACGCCTCGGCCTGCTCCCGCCAGTACGCGGCCAGGTCGAAGCCGGCGTCCCGGTCGAAGGTCCCCGCGCCCACCTCGACGTGGCTGACCCGGTCCACCCGGTACGTGCGGTACGCGTCACCGACCCGGCCGACCAGATACCAGACGCCGCTCTTGAGGACCAGCCCGTACGGGTGCGCCTCCCGCTCGACTTCCCGGTCGCCGCGCCGGTAGCGCAGCCGGACCGCCCGGTCCCGCCAGACCGCGCCGGCCAGCTCGCTCAACCAGGGCGGCGGCCCGGCCTCGCGGAACCAGCCCGGCACGTCCAGGTGGAACCGCTGCCCGGTGCGGACCGGCGCGTCGCGCAGGCTCGGCGGCAGCGCGGCGAGCACCTTCAGCTCGGCGGACGCCACCGCGTCGGCCAGCCCCATGTCGCCGGCCGGTCCCGGCAGCCCGGCCAGGAAGAGCGCCTCCGCCTCGTCCCGGGTCAGCCCGGTCAGCCGGGTCCGGTAGCCGCCCAGCAGCCGGTAGCCGCCCGCGCGACCCCGGTCGGCGTAGACCGGCACCCCGGCGGCGGACAGCGCCAGCACGTCGCGGTAGACGGTGCGCTCGGAGACCTCCAGCTCGCGCGCCAGCTCCGCCGCCGTCATCGTCTCCCGCGACTGCAGCAGCAACACCAACGAGATCAACCGCGCCGCCCGCACCCGCCCATTGTGTAAGGAAGGGCACCCTGTTAACGCCTCCGGTAGAGGAAGGGACCCCTGTTAACAGGTGGACGGCTTCCGTGCGCCGGCGGGCGCTAGGCTCGGCGACCGTGAGCACACCCCGTGATCTCGGCGCCCCCGTGACCGGGGCCGCCGGTCGGTTCCTCGCCGGCGTCGGGCTGTTCCTGCGCGGGCTCGGCCTGTACGTCCGCAGCCCCGGCCTGATGCTGCTCGGCGTCGTGCCGGCGCTGATCTCCGGGGCGCTCTTCGTCACCGCGTTCGCCACGCTGGTGTACTTCGTGGACGACCTGGCGGCGCTCATCACGCCGTTCGCCGACGGTTGGTCGACCACCTGGCGCAGCCTGGTCCGGGTGGCGGCCGGCCTGGCCCTGCTCGGGTTGGGTGGCCTGCTCGCGGTGGTCGCCTTCACCGCCGTCACCCTGGTCATCGGCGACCCGTTCTACGAGAAGATCTCCGAGCGGGTGGAGGAGCGCCTCGGCGGTACGCCGAACGCCGTCGACGTGCCGTTCTGGTCGTCGCTGCGCCGCAGCGTCGTCGACTCGCTGCGGCTGGTCGGGCTGTCGGTGCTGTTCGGCGTACCCCTGTTCGCCGCCGGCTTCATCCCGGTGGTGGGCCAGACCGTGGTGCCGGTGCTCGGCGCGGCGGTCGGCGGCTGGCTGCTCGCGATGGAGCTGACCGGCGCGCCGTTCCAGCGGCGCGGCAAGCGGCTGCCGGACCGCCGCGCCGCCCTGCGGGCGGACCGGCCGACCGTCCTCGGCTTCGGGACTGCGGTCTTCGTCTGCTTCCTGATCCCGCTCGGCGCGGTGCTGCTCATGCCGGCCGCCGTCGCCGGCGCGACGCTGCTGGCCCGACGTGTGCTCGGCCAGCCGACGGAGGGCTGACATGGAGATCACCCTGGTCGAGGGCGACATCACCGCCCAGCGGGTGAACGTGATCGTCAACGCCGCCAACTCGTCGCTGCTGGGCGGTGGGGGAGTGGACGGCGCGATCCACCGCCGGGGCGGCCCGTCGATCCTGGCCGAGTGCCGGCAACTGCGGGCCACCCGGTACGGGCGCGGGCTGCCGACCGGGCAGGCGGTGGCGACCATCGCCGGTGACCTGCCCGCGCGCTGGGTCGTACACACGGTGGGGCCGGTCTGGTCGGCCACCGAGGACCGCTCGGAACTGCTGCGTAACTGCTACGCGAACAGCCTGCGGGTCGCCGACGAGCTGGGCGCGGCGACCGTCGCGTTCCCGCTGATCTCCGCCGGGGTGTACGGCTGGCCGCTGGAGGACGCGGTGCGCCAGGCGCTGTCGGTGCTGCGGTCCGCCACCCCGGCGCACGTCACCGAGGCGCGGCTGGTCCTGTTCGGCGCGGACACGTACGCCACGGCCCGGCGGGTCACCGACGAGGGCTGATCCGCACTACTGCGTTTCCTCGTCGGCCAGGCGCCGGCCTCGTCGTTCCGCGTACGCGCGCACCTCGGCGGCGTCCCAGATGCGGCCGACCGTCAGGGTGTCGATGGGGGCGGGAAAGTCCGGTCGGTCGACCAGGATCGCGGCGCGCTGGCGGGAGACGCCAAGGTGATCAGCGACCTCTGCTAACGCCATGACCCGCACGGGCGGACCTTCCGGTGACATGGGTAGGCAACTTGCCACCGGAGGGGTTGACTACCTGTCAACAGTGAGTCAACGTGGGCGTATGCCCGTACGCCCTACCTGCAAACCTGTGCCGCTCGCCCCACGCCACCGCCGGACCTGGCGCACGCTGTGGCGTCGCTGTTCGTGTGGCCTCCCGGCCCCGTGCCCTGACCGGTTCGCATCGGTGCCGGTTGAGGGGAGCCGGCGGAGGTGACGTCGATCGCGGTCGGTCGGACGATCCGGGTTCGTGAGGACGCCTACAAGTTCGGCACCGGCACCCTGACCCTGGTCATCACCGAGATCATCAGCAGCCAGGTCATCGACGGCGCGATCTGGGCGCAGCTCAAGGGGCGAGAGGTCCGCCCGGACTGGTCGCTCGCCGTTCGTGAGCGGTACGCCGCCGTACGGCTCGACGCGGTGACGGCGATCGAGCCGGGGAGGGTGGGGTGACCCGCCGCCGCGTGGAGCATCTCCCGTCTCGGCCGACCTGGCGCTGTTCCGCCTGCGGTATCGCCTGGCCCTGCTCACCCGCGAAGCTGCGCCTCCTCGGCGAGTACCGGAACGATCGCACCGCCCTGCTGATCTACCTCGCCACCCTGAAGACAGAGGCCGCCGAACATCTCGTCGAGTTTGGTGGCACCCTGCCGAACAACCTGGCCGACCGCTTCATCTACTGGGCCCGCGCTCGGTAAGTCAGGCCGTCTCGCGGAGGCAGCTCCACTGGGAGGCGACCGGGCGGTAGCCGAGGCGCTCGTTGATCGCCAGCATCGGGGCGTTCGCCTCGTCGTTGCCGGTGTACGCGACGGTCACCCCGTTCGCCGCGGCCCGGTGCAGGGCGGCGATCTTCGCGGCGCTGGCCAGCCCGCGTCCCCGGTGCTCCGGCATGGTGCCGGTGTAGTCCGACCACATCCGCGCGCCGTCCCGCTTGACCAGGCTGATCGCGGCCAGGACGCCGTCGACCTCGACGCCCGTGCTCGCCTCGCGGTCCAGGCCGACGTTGTCCCACGTGTCGGCCCGCCAGTGCTCGTACGTCATGGCGTCGGAGGCGATGTCGTTGGGCTCGTCGGCGGAGGCGGCCAGCTCCACCTCGTACACCCGGCGCGGGTCGACCTCGGCCAGGCAGAGCAGGCGCACCCCGGGGGGAGCGGCGGGCAGCGGCGGCAGCGACCCGAGGTCCAGCGCGGAGAAGCGTTCCTCCCGGCTCGGCGTGAAACCGCGCCGCCGGGCGAACGGCAGCGCCTCCGGCATCGTCCGACCGCGCAGCAGCGGGAGCCGGAGCGGGGCGAGGTGGTCCAGGGCGGTGTCCAGGAGCGCGCCGCCGATGCCGCGTCTCCGGTGCTCGGGATGGACGTGCAGCAGCGAGATCTCGCCCACCGGCCGGCTCGACCCGGCGTTGCGGAACGCCGACACCCAGCCGACGACCTCGCCGTCGACCTCGGCCACGAACGCCGTCCAGTGCTGGTCTCTCGGTGGTTGGGCGATCATCTGCCGGGTCGACGGGACACCGCGCACCAGGAACGGCAGGACGTGGGTGCGCAGCGCGACGACGGCGGGCGCGTCGTCCGGGACGGCGGGGCGGACGCGCACTCAGCCCTCCACCGGTACGGCGGCGACGGCCTCGACCTCGACGAGCTGGTCCGGGTAGCCGAGGACGGCCACGCCGAGCAGGGTGCTGGGCGGGTCGTGGTCGCCGAAGGCGTCCCGGACGACCTGCCAGACCGCCACCAGGTCGGGGCGGTGCGCCGACGCGACGTACACCGTGGTCTTGACGACGTCGGCGAGGCCGGCGCCGGCCGCGGCGAGCGCGGTCTCCAGGTTGGCCATCACCTGCCGTGCCTGGGCGACGTGGTCACCGGGGGCGACGGTACGGCCGTCGGTGTCCAGCGGGCACGCGCCGGCGGTGAAGACGAGGCGCGCCGGCGGCTCGACCGTGGCGACGTAGGCGTACTCGGCACCGGCGAGCGCGGGAACGTGAAGGAGATGGGGCACGGCCCGACGCTAGCCCCGCCCCGGCGGACGCTCGACCCAATTTCGAGGTGTTAACAGGGGGCCCTTCCTCTACCGGAGGCGTTAAGAAGGGGCCCTTCCTTTCACGCGGACTCGCGGAGGATCAGCTCCGTGGGGAGGATTACCGCGGGGTCGATCGGGTCGCCGGCGGCCAGGCGCAGCAGTTGCCGGGTCATCTGCCGCCCGATCTCCTGGATCGGCTGACGGACGGTGGTGAGCGGCGGTTCGGTGTACGCGGCGGTCTCGATGTCGTCGAAGCCGATCACCGCGACGTCGTCCGGCACCCGCCGTCCCGTCTCGCGCAGCGCCCGCATGGCGGCGTGGGCCATCAGGTCGGACGCGGCGAAGACCGCGTCCACATCCGGCTGCTCGGCGAGGAGCTGCCGCATCGCGGCCGCCCCGGACTCGCGGGTGAAGTCACCGAGGGCGATCATCTCGGGTAGGCCGGCGGCGGCCACCGTCTCGCGGTAGCCGGTGAGCCGCTCGATACCGGCCACCATGTCCTGCGGGCCGGCGATGGTGGCGATCCGCCGCCGTCCGCTGTCGATCAGGTGCCGCACCGCCCGGCTCACCCCGCCGACGTGGTCGACGTCCACGTACGGCACGTCTTCGTCGCCGAGCGGACGACCGCTGCACACCACGGGGATGCCCAGCCGGGCCAGCCGGCCGGGCAGCGGGTCGGCACCGTGCAGGGAGGCGAACAGCACCCCGTCCACGTGCCGGCCGGTGGTGTACCGCTCCACCCGCTCGTGCCCGGCCGGCGAGCCGGCCAGCATCAGCACCAGCTGCTTGTCGGCCGCCTCCAGTTCCTGGGCCGCCCCTCGGATGATGCCGGGGAAGACCTGGTCGTCGGAGAAGACCCGGGTCGCCGCCTCGGGCATGACCAGCGCGATGGAGTCGGTCCGCTGGGTGACCAGGCTGCGCGCGGCCAGGTTCGGCACGTACCCCAGTTCGGCGACCGCGCGGCGTACGGCCTCGCGGATCGGCTCGGCGACGGTGGTGGAGCCGTTCACCACCCGGGAGACGGTGGCCCGGGAGACACCCGCCCGGCGGGCCACCGCCTCGAGCGTCGGTCGTTGCGCCGTCGTCATCGCCGTACCCCCGCTCGTCACAGCCCGTTCCGGGAGATCACCTCCTGGTACCAGCGGGCGCTCGCCTTCAGTGTGCGCCGCTGGGTCAGGTAGTCGACGTGGACGATCCCGAACCGCTTCCGGTACCCCTCGGCCCACTCGAAGTTGTCCAGCAACGACCATACGAGATAGCCGCGCAGGTCCACCCCCCGGGCGATGGCCTCGTGCGCGGCGCGCAGGTGCCCGTCGAGGTACGCGATCCGGTCGGTGTCGACGATCGCCCCGGCCGGGTCGTTCCCGGTCTTGTCCGGGTACGCCGCTCCGTTCTCGGTGACGAGCAGCGGCACTCCCGGGTAGTCGGCGGCGAGGCGTTCCAGCAGCCGGGTGAGCCCGGCCGGCTCGATCATCCAGCCCATGTCGGTGAGCGGGCCGGCGGGCGGCAGGAACTCGACCGCGCCGTCGGTGCCCGGGTACGCCTCGTTCCCGGCGCCGCCCGGCCGCCCGGCGACGTAGGTGGGCGAGTAGTAGTTCACCCCGAGCAGGTCGATCGGCGCCGCGATCAGCTTCTCGTCCCCGTCCCGGAGGAACGTCGGCTCGACGATCCGTGCGGCGTGGTCCAGCACGTCGTCCGGGTAGGCCGCGCGCAGCAGCGGGTCCAGGAAGATCCGGTTCTGCAGGCCGTCGACCAGGCGGACCGCGGCGGCGTCCGCCGCGCGGTCCGGGTCGGCCGGGCGGATGTCGCCGGTGTTCAGCGTGATCCCCACGGTCGCCGCGCCCGCCGCCCGCAGGGCCCGGGCCGCGAGGCCGTGCCCGAGCAGCAGATGGTGTACGGCGGTGAAGGCCGCGCCCGCGTCCCGCACCCCGGGTGCGTGCACCCCGTTGCCGTATCCCAGATAGGCCGAGCACCACGGCTCGTTGAGCGTCGTCCAGGTGCGCACCCGGTCGCCGAGCCGGGCGTGCACGACGGTGGCGTACGTGGCGAAGTGTTCGGCGGTTTCCCGCGCGGTCCAGCCGCCCCGGTCCTCCAGCGCCTGCGGCAGGTCCCAGTGGTAGAGCGTGACCAGCGGGTCGATGCCCCGGGCGAGCAGCGCGTCCACCAGCCGGTCGTAGAAGTCCAGGCCGCGCGGGTTGACCGGTCCGGTGCCGTCGGGCTGGATCCGGGGCCAGGCCACCGAGAAGCGGTACGTCCGCAGCCCGAGTTCCGCCATCAGGGCCACGTCGTCGGCGTACCGGTGGTAGTGGTCGCAGGCGACGTCACCGGTGTGGCCCTGGTGGACCTTGCCCGGCGTACGGCTGAAGGTGTCCCAGATCGACGGGCCGCGGCCGTCGTCGCGGACCGCGCCCTCGATCTGGTACGCCGCGGTGGCGGCGCCCCAGCGGAAGCCCTCGGGAAATCGCAGCTCACTCACGCCTTGACCGCACCTTCCATGATCCCGCCGATGATCTGGCGGCCGAACAGGACGAAGACCAGCAGCAGGGGCAGCGTCGCGATGGCCGTGCCGGTGAACACCTGCGACATGTCCTGGTAGTACCCGTCGGACAGGGCCCGCAACGACAGTTGCACGGTCGGGTTCTCCGGGTCGTTGAGCACCGCGTACGGCCAGAGGAAGTCGTTCCAGGTGGTCATGAACGTCAGCAGGCCGAGGACCGCGGCGGCCGGGCGGAGCGCCGGCAGCACCACGTTCCAGTAGATGCGGGCCGTGCCGCAGCCGTCGACCCGGGCGGCCTCGATCAGCTCGGTGCTGACCGCCTGCGCCGCGTACTGGCGCATCATGAACACCCCGAACCCGGTGACCAGCGCGGGGACGATCACGGCCGGCAGCCGGTCGTTCCAGTTCAACTTGGTCATCAGCAGGTACAACGGGATGACGCCGAGCTGGGTGGGCACCATCATCGTCGCGATGATGACCATGAGCAGGGCGTTGCGCCCCCGGAACCGCAGCTTCGCGAAGGCGAACCCGGCCAGGGTGGAGAAGAAGACCACCGACACGGTGACGGTGGTCGCCACGATCGCCGAGTTGATCAGTCCGGTGAGGAAGTACGCGTCGGTGTTGGCGAACAGCCGGGAGATGTTCGCGCCCAGGTTGCCACCGGGGGTGACCGGTGGCGGGAGTTGGCCCATCGCGTCGCTGGACCGGCTCGCCACGACGAACATCCACCAGATCGGGAAGATCGAGGAGAACGCGGCGACCACCAGGGCGCCGTACGTGAGCGGGCTGGCCCGCCAGAGCCGGCTCATCCCCGGCCTCCCTTCCGGCCGCCCGTGCGGGGTCCCGCGTCGGTGCCGAGCCGGCGGATGATCAGCACGTTGACCACCGCCACGACGGCGATGAGCGCGAACAGCAGCCACGCCACGGCGGAGCCGTACCCGAAGTTGTAGTACGGGGCGAACGCGTTCTCGAACATGTACATCGTCACCGTCTGGGACTCCCGGGACGGCCCGCCGCGGATCGCGTTGGTCCCGGCGTGGAAGAGGCGGGGCTCGGTGAAGAGTTGGAGCCCGCCGATGGTGGAGATGATGACCGCGAAGATGATCGTCGGGCGGAGCAGCGGGACGGTGATCGACCAGAACTGTCGGGCCCGGCTCGCCCCGTCGATCGCCGCCGACTCGTACAGGTCGCGGGGGATGGCCTGCATGGCGGCGAGGAAGATCAGCGCGTTGTAGCCGGTCCACCGCCAGTCCACCATCGTGGAGATGGCGACCCAGGAGGCGACGCGGTTGGCCTTCCAGTCGATCGCGTCGACGCCGACCAGGTCGAGCAGCCAGTTGACCATGCCGAACTCGCGGCCGAACAGCACCCCGAAGACGATCGCCACCGCGGCGGTGGAGGTGACGTTGGGGACCAGCACGGCCATCCGCCAGCCGGTCCGGGCGCGGAGCTGCCGGTTGAGCAGGTTGGCCAGCCAGAGCGCGGCGAGCAGCTGCGGCACGGTGGAGATGACGAAGATGCCCAGCGTGTTGACGACCGCGTGCCAGAAGTCCGGGTCGGCCAGTAGCCGGGTGTAGTTCTCCGCGCCGACGAAGGTCGGCTCGGTGCCGAGCAGGTCCCACTCGTGCAGGGATACCCAGAGCGTGTACGCCAGCGGGTACGCCCCGAAGACCGCGAAGAGCAGGAAGAACGGGGCGATGTAGAGGTAGGGCGACCAGCGCGCGTCGAACCGGCTGAGCCGGTAGGAGCGGGTGGGCCGCACGGGTGGTGCCGCCGCCACGGGCGGCCGGGCGTCAAGCTGAACGCTCATGCCCGGGTACTCCTTTCCACGCCGCCCGCTCCCCACCGGCCGGGTTCGGGCCGGTGGGGCAGCGGGGAGCGGTTACTTGGCGGCGGCCTTCTTCGCGTTCGTCACCGCGTCGGTCCAGCCCTGCTCCGGGCTGCGCTGGCCCAGCTCAACGGTGCGGACGGCGTTCTCCACCTCGGTGCGGACGGCCTGGTTCTTCGGGCCCATGTAGACCGGCTTCAGGCTCCTGGCGCCGGCGGCGAAGATCTGGCCCACCGGGGCGTCGGAGAAGTACGCGTTGGTGGCCCCGGCGATGGCCGGGTCGTCGAGCGCCTGCGGCGAGGACGGCAGCGGTCCCTTGGCCTTGAACGCGCCGATCTGGCCCTTGGCGCTGGTCAGGAACGTGGCCAGCTTGACCGCCTCGTCCCGGTGCTTGCTCTGCTTCGGTACGGCGAGGTAGGAGCCGCCCCAGTTGCCGCCGTCGCCGGGGACGCGGGCGATGTCCCACCTGCCCTTGGCCGCCGGGCCGGCGTGGCCCTCGATGACGCCGGTCATCCAGGCCGGACAGGCGATGGTGGCGAACTTGGCCTGCTTGAACGCGGAGACCCACTCCTCGGACCACGCGCCGTACTTGCCGGACAGGCCGGAGTCGATGATGTCCATGGTGGTGTCCCAGGCCTGCTTCACCGCCGGGTTGGTGTCGACCACCAGGTTGTCGCCGGTGTCGTAGTAGTGGTAGCCCGAGCTGTTGCCGGCGGTCTGGAGCACGATCGTGTTGAACGTGTTGGTGGCGGCGTCCAGGAACGACGCCCCGGTCTTCGCCGCGGTGAACCGCTCGCCGACGCGGACGTAGTCCTGCCAGGTCGGCCAGAGCGCCGACACGGCGTCCCGCTCGGTCGGCAGGCCGGCCTTGGCGAACAGGTCCTTGCGGTAGCACATCGCCATGCCGCCGACGTCGGTGCCGAGGCCGATGAGCTGCTTGCCGTCGGCGGTGAGGCCGGCGTTCCACTTCCAGTCGAGGAAGTTGCCCTTCAGTTCGGCCGCGCCGTGGTCGAGCAGGTTGACGAAGTTGCCCGGGTTGGCCTTGTACTCGACGAGCAGGCCCTCCTCGATGGCGACCACGTCACCGGCGCCCTTGCCGGCGGCGAGCCACTGGGTGAGCTTCGGCGAGTACTCGTCGAGGTTGCCGCCGGTGCCCCGCTCGACGATCTTCACGCCGGGGTTGGCGGCCATGTACTCCTTGTACAGCTCGTCGTAGCCGAACTGGCCGAACACGTCGACGGTCAGCGTGACCGTGCCGTCACCGGCGTCGTCGCCGTTCCCGCCGCAGGCGGTGGTGGCGAGCAGGGTGGTGGCGGTGAGAAAGGCGACCGCCGCGAGGCGGCGGCGCGAGGTGGCACCCATGTCTCGGACCCCTCTCAGGTCGGGTGGGTGGTGGTCGGTGGAAACTGAGAGAGCGCTCTCTCACAGCCTCGCCCGGCGCTGCGCCCACTGTCAAGAGAGCGCTCTCTCAACCCCGTGGCCCCACGCCGCAGGAAGCCGTACACGGCGAAAGAGTGGACGTTCCGCGCGGAACAGCCACTCTTTCGGAGAAGGTCGCGCCCTACCGGACGGCGGAAGGTCAGCCCACGCGGAGGCCGTCCAGGAGGTGCCGGTCACCGGTGGCGGTCAGGGTGTCGAAGCTGACCCGGCCCCACAACGCCAGCAGCAGATCGCTCGCCGTGCCGACGACGTGGACGCGGGCGTGGTGGTCGTCGTGGTCGAAGATGGTCGCCGTGTCCAGCAGGGCGACGCCCTCGCCGCGCAGCCGCAGGAACCACTCCTGCGCCGCGTCCGGAGCCGACAGGTGCACCACCCCGTGCCAGGGCCCGCCCGGCCGGCGCCGCCCGGCGGGCAGCCACGTGTCCAGCACCTCGCTCACCCCGTCGGCCGCGAGCTTCGCCTCGATCGGCTCACCGGCGGCGATGGCGAGCTGGGCGTCCCAGCGGTGCACGGCCGTCTCGTGCGCCATCCGACGCGGCCAGAACCCGGCCTTCTTCGGCTGGGGAGCCCAGTTCCACGCCGGCGCCTCCGGGTCCAGCGTGTCGAAGCGGGCCATGAGCTGGTCGTACGCCTGCTGCCAGAGCTGGAGCGGAGCATCGCCCGGCCCCGCCTCTACCGGCCGGGGACGATCGGCCGGCGCGGTGGTGCCGGGCGTCCCCGCGACGCCGTGCACCCAGCGGTAGATCCCGGCGAGGTGCAGCGTCAGGTCGGCCACCGTCCACCCGGGGCAGGACAGCACCGGCGTCTCGGGCGGCGCCTCCGCGACCGCCGCGGCGAACGCCCCGCCCTCCGCCCGGAGTGCCCCGATCCAGAAGTCCTTCGTGCCGTGCAGTCTGCTCATCGCCATCCTCCCGGGGGTGACCCGGCTACCAGTGGGTGCCGCGGCTACCCCTCAGCCTAGGGTGAGGGGCGTGTCAGACGTCCATACCCAGCCGACAACTGGCGCCGAACCGGACGCCGGGTGCCACCTGGCGCCGTACACGACACTGCGCCTGGGCGGCCTGGCCACCCGCGTGGTCACGGCCACCACCGCCGACGAGATCATCCACGCCGTCCGGGAAGCGGGGGAGCGGAACGAGAAGATCCTGATCCTCGCCGGAGGCAGCAACGTGGTGATCGGGGACGCCGGCTTCCCCGGAACCGTGGTGCTGGTCCGCTCCCGGGGCGTCCAGGTCGTCGCGGAGGACGCCGACACGGTGACCGTACGCGTCGAGGCCGGCGAGCCGTGGGACGACTTCGTCGCCACCACGGTGGCCAACGGCTGGTCCGGCCTCGAGTGCCTCTCCGGGATCCCCGGCTCCACCGGCGCCACCCCGATCCAGAACGTCGGCGCGTACGGGCAGGAAGTCGCCGAGACCGTCACCGGCGTGCAGGTCTACGACCGGGTCGCCGGCACCACCGACCGGATCGCCGCCGCCGACTGCGGCTTCATGTACCGGTCCAGCATCTTCAAGTACAGCGACCGGTGGGTGGTGCTGTCGGTCGACTTCCGGCTCGCGCGGTCGCCGCTGTCCGGCCCGGTCCGGTACGCCGAACTGGCCCGGGCGCTCGGCGTCGACGTCGGTGACCGGGTTCCGCTGGGTGACGCGCGGGCCACGGTGCTGCGGCTGCGGGCCGGCAAGGGCATGGTGCTCGACGCCGCCGACCCGGACACCTGGTCGGTCGGGTCGTTCTTCACCAACCCCGTGCTCGACCGGGCCGCGTACCAGCGCCTGCGGGAACGGGCCGCCGACATCGGGGAACCACCGTCCTGGCCCGGCGCGGGGGACACGGTGAAGGTCAGCGCGGCGTGGCTGATCGACAAGGCCGGCTACGGCAAGGGCCACCCCGGTCCGGACGGCGCCGTCACCATCTCCACCAAGCACACGCTGGCCCTGACCCACCGCAGCGGCACCGCCCGGACCGAGGACCTGGTGGCGCTGGCCCGCGAGATCCGCGCCGGCGTGGAGTCCCGCTTCGGCGTGACCCTGCACCCGGAACCCGTCCTGGTGAACTGCGCCCTGTAACCCGTCAGCGCGGCGCTACGGCGTCCCAGGGCAGAGTCAACCGGCCGTGCCGCCAGTCGGCTGGCCGGTCGAGGACCGGCCAGCCGGCCTCGCGGACGGCGGTGACGGTCCTGAGCCAGCGTTGGCGGGGGCCGTAGGGGGCGAACGGGGCCGCCGACCGCCAGGCGGCCCCCAGGGCCGTGAGCAGGGCGTGCACGGGTTCGCCGGGCACGTTGCGGTGGATCAGCGCCTTCGGCAGGCGTTCGGCGAACTGGGCGGGACCCTCCAGGGTGGCCAGCTTCGCGGCCAGGGTCAGCGAACGCGGGCCGTCCGCGTCGAGCAGCACCCACGCGCCGAGCCGGCCCAGCTCGTCGCAGGTCCCCTCGACCAGCCGGCCACCCGGGGCGAGCGCCCCGGTCATCGTCGCCCAGGCACCGGCGACCTCGCCCTCGTCGTACTGGCGCAGCACGTTGAACGCGCGGACCAGGGCGGGACGGAGCCCGGCCAGCTCGAATCCGCCCCGGGCGAAGGCGAGCCACGGCGGGTCGGCGGCGGGCTGGGCGGCGGCCACGCGTACCGGATCGATCTCCAGCCCGACCACCCGCACGTCGGCGCGGACCGCGGCGGCCAGCCGGGCCCGCAGTTCGACGGCCGTGACCGGGGTGGCGCCGTAGCCGAGGTCCACGACCAGCGGGTCCTCGGCGGTCCGGAGAGCGTCCCCGCAGGCGTCGACGATCCAGTTGTCCACCCGGCGCAGCCGGTTGGGGTTGGTCGTCCCCCGGGTGACGACGCCCTGCGGCCGCCGCGCCGACCCTGCCATCAACCCACCCGGTGCACCTTGTGCTGGGCCGCCTGCGCCAGCGGGCGGACCACCAGCCGGTCCACGTTGACGTGGTGCGGGCGGGTGGCGCACCAGGCGATGCAGTCGGCCACGTCGTCGGCGACCAGCGGGTCGGGCACCCCGGCGTAGACGGCGGCCGCCCGGTCGGTGTCCCCGTCGAAGCGGACCAGCGAGAACTCGTCCGTCCGCACCATCCCGGGGTCGATCTCGACGACCCGGACCGGCCGGCCGCACAACTCCAGCCGCAGCGTGCCGGCGACGGCGGTCTGCGCGTGCTTGGCGGCCGCGTAGCCGCCCCCGCCCTCGTACACGGTGAAACCGGCGGTCGACGACACGACGACGATCGTCCCGGCGCCGGAGGACTCCAGGGCGGGCAGCAGCGCCTGGGTCACCCGCAGGGTGCCCAGCACGTTCACGTCGTACATCCACTGCCAGTCACCGACCGAGCCGCTCTCCACCGGGTCCAGGCCGCGCGCACCGCCGGCGTTGTTCACCAGCAGGGTGACCGGCCCGGGCGCCGCCGCGGCCGCCGCGGCGAGCCCGGCCACCGACTCGCCGGAGGTGACGTCGCAGGCCACCGCGGTGGCCGAGCCCCCGGCGGCCGCGATCTCCGCGACCAGGTCGGCGAGCCGGTCGGTACGACGCGCGGCGGCCAGCACGTGGAAACCCTCGGCGGCGAGGCGGCGGGCCGTTGCCGCACCGATCCCGCTGGACGCTCCGGTGACGACGGCGACTGAGGTCATCCGCTCATTCTCACCCCCGGCCGGGGCCGGTGGCGTGATGAGGTCCGTCACGCCCGGGGCCGCCGGGAGGCATTACCGATCCCCGATCGGGAAGATGACATCCGGCGTCGGGGTTGACCGAGAAGCGCCGGTCGTGCGGAACGGCAACAACCGTGACAGAGGGAGCGGGACGTGGCGGAACAGCACACCGGTGTCGGTCGTCAGCGAGGTGCCCGCCCGTGGCCGCGGCCCCGCCGCATCGCCACCCTCTCCGTGCACACCTCACCGCTGCACCAGCCGGGCACCGGCGACGCCGGCGGGATGAACGTCTACATCGTCGAGGTCGCCCGGCGGCTGGCCGAGGCGGACGTCGAAGTGGAGATCTTCACCCGGGCGACCTCCGGCGACCTGCCCCCCGTGGTCGAGATGGTGCCCGGCGTCCACGTCCGGCACATCACCTCCGGTCCCCTGGAGGGGCTGACCAAGGAGGAGCTGCCCGGCCAGCTCTGCGCGTTCACCGCCGGGGTGCTGCGCGCCGAGGCCTCCCGCCCACCGGGCCACTACGACCTGATCCACTCGCACTACTGGCTCTCCGGTCAGGTCGGCTGGCTCGCCAAGGAACGCTGGGGCGTGCCGCTCGTGCACAGCGCGCACACCCTCGCCAAGGTGAAGAACGCGCAGCTCGCGGTCGGGGACCGGCCGGAGCCCAAGGCCCGCGTCATCGGCGAGGAGCAGGTCGTCGCCGAGGCCGACCGCCTGGTCGCCAACACGAAGGTGGAGGCCGGCGACCTCATCGACCGGTACGACGCCGACCCGACCCGCGTCGCCGTCGTGGAGCCCGGCGTGGACCTGGCCCGCTTCCGGCCCGCCGCCGGTGACCGGGAGCGGGCCCGCGCGGACGCCCGCCGCCAGCTCGGCCTGCCCGCCGGCGGGTACGTGGTGGCGTTCGTCGGCCGGATCCAGCCGCTCAAGGCACCCGACGTGCTGATCCGCGCGGTGGCCGCCCTGCGGGAGCGGGAACCGGCGCTCGCCGACGAGATGACCGTGGTGATCTGCGGCGGCCCCAGCGGCAGCGGGCTCGACCGGCCGACCGCACTGATCGAGCTGGCCGCCTCGCTCGGCGTCACCGACCGGGTGCGCTTCCTGCCGCCGCGGACCGGTGACGCCCTGCCCGCCCTGTACCGGGCCGCCGACCTGGTGGCGGTGCCGTCGTACAACGAGAGCTTCGGGCTGGTGGCGCTGGAGGCGCAGGCCTGCGGCACGCCCGTCGTGGCGGCCGCGGTCGGCGGCCTGGTCACCGCCGTCCGCGACCAGGTGAGCGGCGTCCTCGTGAGCAGCCACGACCCGGTCGACTGGGCCCGTACGCTGGCGCGGCTGCTGCCGGACGCGGGCCGCCGGGCGGAGCTGGCCCGGGCCGCGGAACGGCACGCCCGCAACTTCTCCTGGGACCGCACCGTCGCCGGCCTGCTCGACGTCTACGGCGAGGCGATGTCCGAGCAGCGCGCCCGCCTGACGTCCGAGCTGGTCACCTGCTCCTGGTGAACCGGTGCCGCGCGGGGCGGTCGGGGCGACCGTAGAGTGGTGCGATGAGCGGGAAGAGCGATCTCGGGGCGTTGATCGAGTCGGTCTGCGACGAGCGGGACCTGGCCTGGGAGTCCACCGGCCTGAACTCGTACGCGGTCACCCTGCCCGGCACCCACAAGCTCAAGACGGTCTGCAACCTGATCGTCGGCGAGCACGCCCTGCGGGTCGAAGCGTTCGTCATGCGCCAGCCGGACGAGCGCCGCGAGGAGCTCTGGGCGTGGCTGCTTCAGCGCAACGCCCGCATGTACGCGGTCTCCTTCTCCATCGACGCCGTCGGCGACGTCTACCTGACCGGCCGGGTCAACCCGGCGGGCGTCGACGCCGACGAGCTTGACCGGCTGCTCGGAGTGGTGCTGACGTACGCCGACGAGTCCTTCGACACGATGCTGGAGATCGGCTTCGGCACCTCGATCCGCAGGGAATGGGAGTGGCGGGTCAAGCGCGGCGAATCGACCGCGAACCTCGCCGCGTTCGCGCACCTCTTCGAACCCTCCGCCGCGAGCACTGGCCCGGTTGCCGCAGACAACGGCCCGGCCGCCGCGGGTACCGGCCCGGCCGCCGGAGGTTCGGACCGGTCCTGACGGGTATGCCGCACCGCGCGGTGCGGCACTTGGGACCCGCCGCGTGCCGAGGACGGACTGTCGAGGAGCGTGAGCGTCCCATGGCTCAGCGAAGCAGCTCAGGTCGCGGTGGGACTGCGACCCGGACCGGACGGCAGGCGGGGAACCAGACCCCGAACACACCGGACATCTCCGAGACCGCGATCTCCCGCATGAAGGTGGACGAGATCCGCGGGCAGTTGCGCCGGCACGGCGTGTCCGGCGTCTCCGCACTGCGCAAGCCGGAACTGGTGAAGACCCTGGCGAAGGCGTTGCGGTCGGCGCGGCGCGGTGGCGGGGCGGCCCGGACGAGCACCGGCCCCGCCGGCCGGGCGGCCGGCACGAAGGCGTCGGCGGGCCGCGCGGCGGCGACGAAGAAGGCGGCCGGGCGTACCGCGAAGGCGGCACCGGCCCGCGCGAAGGCCGTGCCCGCCAACAAGGCCGCGCCCGCGAAGAAGGCCGCGGTGAAGAGGGCCGCGGCTCGCAAGGCGGCGCCGGCGAAGAAGACGACGGCGGTGAAGAGGGCGGCCGCGAGGAAGGCGGCACCGGCGAAGAAGGCGGCGGCCGCGAGGAAGGCGGCACCGGCGAAGAAGGCGGCGCCCGCGAGGAAGACGGCGGCGGCGAAGAAGGCGGCGCCGGCCAGGAAGACGGCGGCCGCGAAGAAGGCGCCACCGGCGAGGAAGACGGCGGCGGCGAAGAAGACGGCGCCCGCGAGGAAGACGGCGGCGGCGAAGAAGGCGGCACCGGCGAGGAAGACGGCGCCCGCGAGGAAGACGGCGGCGGCGAAGAAGGCGCCACCGGCGAGGAAGACCACGGCGGCGAAGAAGACGGCGCCCGCGAGGAAGACCGCGGCGGCGAAGACCACGCCCGCGACGAAGGCGGCAGCGGCCCCGTCCGGCCGGGGCACGGGGGTGCGGACCGGGCGGACCACGTCCCGGTCGGTCCTGTCGTCGCAGGTCATCTCCTCGCCGGCCGACCGGCCCGAGCGACCCGGCCGCAGCCTGGTCACCACCAACCACGCCGTCATCCGACAGTGGGCCCAGCAGCGCAACGCGAGACCGGCCACGATCGCGGGCACCGAACGGGAGGGCCGCGCCGGCGTGCTGACGTTCAACATGCCGGGTTACCGCGAGAGCAGCCGGGTACGGGAGATCACGTGGGAGGAGTGGTTCCAGACCTTCGACCAGCGGAAGCTGAACCTGATCTACCAGGAGCAGATGCGGGACGGCCGGCAGAGCAACTTCTTCCGGACCGAGTCACCCGATCGGGAAGACGCCTGAGGTGTTTGCGGGAATGAGTCACGGGTATGCGCTGTTGGCCACAGCAGGACCCGTGACAGCGGACACCCCGGGTGGGACACCGGTGCTGTGACCGGCGAGACAGCCGGTTCAGGTTGAATCCGCAATCCGGGCGAACTAACTTTATTGCACCGCGCTGCGCTCGGTTCCGTTCGGGGGAGCGGAGGATCGATCAGATCCGTGCAACGAGCGAGGTGCGGGGGACGGGTGGACCAGCACCGTTGGGGGACGGTGGCCACCTGTTTGGACCGGCGGCGCGAGCGGGTGCCGCTTACGGGGGTGAGTGCCGCCCGCCGCCGCCGGTCATACGCGCGAAACGCCCACCACGATGTCGTCGTGGTGGGCGTTTCGCGCGTGCGGGCAGCCGCGACGATCACCCCCTCGCGCCTGCCAAGATCCGGACAACTTCCGGAAAGAGTGCCCTGCGAGCGCGTCGAGGCCACTCTTTCCCCGAAGTTGCGCCGCCAGGTTAGGGCGGCGGCGCGGGAGGGGCGGTCAGCGGTCCGTCGCCAGGGCGGGCTCGCGGCGGGCCGCCAGGGTCCGGCGCAGGGCGGCGACGCGGCGCTCGCGCGGCGGGCCGGCGAGCAGGTGACAGCCGGCGGCGAGCAGGCCCAGGGCGCCGACGATCAGCCAGTGCCGCTCGCCGAGGTACTGGAGGCTCACGCCGCCGAGGGTGGGCGCGACGAACGACGCCGCCGGGAACGCGAGGTAGAAGACCGACTGGTACCGGGCCCGCAGCTCGGGCGGGGCCAGGTCGGCGTTGATCTGCGCGTTGGGCGGGGCGGCGAGCATCTGGCCCACCGTCCAGACCACCGCCGCGGCCAGGTAGACCCAGAGGTCGTCGGCGACGGCGAGGGCCGCGAAACCCGCCGCCAGCAGCGCCGTCGAGACGGCCAGCACGTGGTCCTTGCGGTGCCGGTCGATCAGCCGGGGTACGAAGAGCTGCCCCACCACGATGAGCACCCCGCCGAGCGCCACCACGGCGCCGTACGCCGAGGGGCGCAGCCCGTCCGCCCGCATGGCGAGCGGCATGATCGTGGAGGTCTGCATGGTCAGCACGGCCAGCACGAAGGTCAGCCCGACGAAGGCCAGGAACACCCGGTCGGTCAGCGCCGTGTGCAGCCCCGGCCGCCGTACCCGCCCGGGCCGGTCCGCCCGCCTGAGTTGGTCCGCCCGCCCGAGATGATCCACCGGCCGGCGCGCGCGGCGGGCGTCCGGCAGCGTCTCGGGCACCTTCGCGGCGATCACCAGTGCCGCGATCAGGGTCGCCCCGGCGTCGACCAGGAAGAGCGCGAGGAAGCTCGCCTCGGCGAGGACGCCGGCGAGCAGCGACGCGACCGCCATGCCGAGGTTGAAGGCCCAGAACTGGAGGTTGAAGGCCCGCGACCGGCGCTCCTCGGGCACCACGTCGACGATGGCGGCGACGAAGGCGGGGCCGGGCATCGAGTGGGCCACCCCGACCAGGGCGCTGAGCACCGCGATGACCAGCAGGTGCCGGCTGAACGCGAGCGCGACCATCAGCGCGGTCGTCGCCAGGTGGGCGGCGAGCAGGGTGGCCCGCCGCCCCCAGCGGTCGGCGAGCACCCCGCCGAGCAGGACGCCGGCCGCTCCACCCAGCCCGTACGCCCCGACCACCGCTCCGGCCAGGCTCTCGCTCGCCCCGCGTGCCGCGGTGAGGTAGAGCGAGAGGAAGAGCATGGCGAAGGCGCCGGCGCGGTTGATCAGAAGGCCGGCCCAGAGGTACCAGAAGGTGGCGGGAAGCCCGCCGGCGGTGTCGTGCAGCCAGCGGCGCAGCACGTGCCCTCCGAACAGTTTGGTTTCCTGAGCGAACCGTTCCCGACCGTAGGAAGGTCAACCCGCCCGCGCCAGCGTGTCGCGCGTCACGCCTCAACCGGTGGTGACCGTGCTGGTGCGCGTACCCCCGTCGGCCGCGCCCGGGAGCGGAGCGGCCGGTGCGGTCGCCGCCGCCTCGGCCGCCTCCGGCGCGGGCGGGCGGAGCGCGACGGCCGGGACCACCGGCGCCGCCGTGCGGAGGGCGGTGGCGCGACGCTCACGGGCCGGCCCCGAGATCAGGTGCGCCACCGCCATCAGCCCACCGATCACAGCGCAGCCCAGCCACAGCGCGGTGTTGCCCGCCTGCTCCCGGACCAGGCCGCCGAGGATCGGCGCGACGGCACCGGCCACCTGCCAGGACAGCGAGAAGACGCCCTGGTAGCGGCCCCGCAGTTCGGTGGGGGAGAGTTCGGCGATCAGGGTGGCGTTGGACGGCGAGTTGAGCATTTCGCCGACGGTCCAGATCAGCACGGTCAGGCCGTAGAACCAGGCGGTCCCGGCGAACGCGGTCAGGCCGAACCCGACGCCCATCACCACCGCCGCCACGGCGAGCACGTGCGAGCGGCTGCGCCCCTTGATCAGCCGCGGGACGAAGAGTTGGCCCACCACGATCAGCACCCCGTTCAGGGCGATCACCGAGCCGTACGTGGCCGGGCTGAGACCCGAGTCGCCCATGGCGATCGGCAGCATCGAGATGTGCTGGAGGAACACCAGGGCACTGAAGAGGTTCAACGCTACGAAACCGAGGTAGACGCGGTCGGCCAGGATGGTGCGCAGCGCCCCGACCGGTGCCGCCGGCCGTCCGGCGAGGGCCACCACCGGCCGGCGGGTCTCCCCGACCTTGAGGAAGATGATCATCGCGGTGACCAGGGTGGTGGCGGCGTCGACCACGAAGAGCAGCAGGTAGCCCGCCTCGGCCGCGACGCCGGCGAGTACGGCGGCGCAGGCGAAGCCGAGGTTGATCGCCCAGTAGTTCAGGGAGAACGCGCGCAGCCGGTCCTTCTCCGGAACGACGTCGATCATCATCGCGCCGAACGCGGGACGCGCCGCCTCGGCGAAGAGGCCGAGCAGGAGGGCGCCGAGCCCGACCGCCCACAGGTCCCGGGCGAAGCCGAGACCCAGCATCATGGTCGCGGCGCCGAGGTGGGCGGTGAGCAGGGTCGGGCGGCGGCCCCAGCGGTCCGTCAGGGTGCCGCCGACGGTGGTGCCGACCGCGCCGCCGACGCCCCAGAGGCCCAGCACCAGGCCGGCCTGGGAGGCGGAGAAGCCCCGCGCCTGCGTCAGGTAGATGGCGAGGAAGACCAGGACGAACGAGCCGAGCCGGTTGATCAGGGTGCCGGCCCACAGGTACCAGAAGGTCCGGGGCAGTCCGCCGGCCGTGTCCTGTAACCAACCCCGCATCGTCCGCACGTCGGCGCCCCCGTATTCGTAATGACCGGTGTCATCGCAGCGCCTTACAACCTAGTGTCGCCGCCGGGCGGTGGTCACCGGAATTTCCACGTGGTGGTCGTCACGACCCTTCGCGCGCGGGCCGGACGCCGGTGCGGCAGGATGATCGGCATGACTGCTAGCGATGGGCCCACCGTCGGGACGCTGGTCCTGCTGCGGCACGGCGAGAGCGACTGGAACGCGAAGAACCTCTTCACCGGCTGGGTCGACGTCGACCTGACCGCCAAGGGCGAGGCGGAGGCGCGCCGCGGCGGTGAGCTGCTGCGCGAGCACGACCTGCTGCCGGACGTGGTGCACACCAGCCTGCTGCGGCGGGCGATCCGCACCGCCGAGCTGGCGCTGAACACGGCCGACCGGCAGTGGATCGCCGTACGCCGGTCGTGGCGGCTCAACGAGCGCCACTACGGCGCCCTGCAGGGCAAGAACAAGAAGCAGACCCTCGACGAGTACGGCGAGGACCAGTTCATGCTGTGGCGCCGCTCGTACGACACGCCGCCGCCGCCCATCGCGGACGACGACGAGTGGTCGCAGGTCGGGGACCCGCGCTACAAGCTGCTGCCGCACGAGCTGATGCCGCGCACCGAGTGCCTGAAGGACGTCGTCGAGCGGATGCTGCCGTACTGGTACGACTCGATCGTGCCGGACATCCTGGCCGGTCGGACGGTGCTGGTGGCGGCGCACGGCAACTCGCTGCGCGCCCTGGTCAAGCACCTCGACCAGATCAGCGACGAGGAGATCGCCAAGGTGAACATCCCGACCGGGATCCCGCTGCGGTACGACCTCGACTCCGAGCTGCGACCGCACAAGCTGGGCGGCACCTACCTCGACCCGGAGGCGGCGAAGGCGGCCGCCGCCGCGGTGGCCAACCAGGGCCGCTGACGCGTTCGAGTGTTAACAAGGGCCCCCTCTACAACGCCAGGCGTTAGGAGGGGGCCCTTCCTTGCGCCTCAGGCGGAGGGTGTCGACTCGCCGGTGATCAGGTAGACGACGTGCTCGCCGGCGTTCACCGCGTGGTCGGCGAAGCGCTCGTAGAAGCGCCCCAGGAGGGTCGCGTCGATCGCGGTCTCCACCCCGTACGGCCAGTCGTCGCCGAGCAGCACGCCGAACAGGCCCTTGTGCAGGTCGTCCATGGCGTCGTCGTCGCGGTCCAGTTCGGCCGCCAGGTCGGCGTCGGGCTTGGCCAGCACGGTGGCGATCTTCGCGCCCATCCGGTCCGCGATGCCGGCCATGTCGGTGAAGATCGGCCGCAGCTCCGCCGGTACGGCCGGCGACGGGTGCCGCCGCAGCGCCGTCTTCGCCACGTGGTCGGCCAGGTCGCCCATGCGCTCGAGGTCGGCGGCGACGTGCAGCGCGGTGATCATCATCCGCAGGTCGGACGCGACCGGCGCCTGCCGGGCGAGCAGGTCGCACACCCGCTCCTCGACGTGGCGGTAGAGGTCGTCGATCTCCGCGTCCCCCTGGATCACCGTCTCCGCAGCCGCCCGGTCGGCGGTGAGCAGGGCCCGGGTGGCCTGCCGCATCGCGGCGCGGACCCCCTCCGCCATGTCCACCAGCAGCTGGCTGACGAGCTGCAGATCGGCCCGGAACTCCTCGCGCATGATCACGTCCTGTGGTCGGTGCCGCCGGCCGGTGCCGGCGGGGTGGCAGTCAGGTGCGCGGCCCACGGTAGGTCGGACGGGCGGACCGCAGATGAACCCAGGTGAACGACGCCGGACGCATCGGTGAACTTTCCCGGAAGCGAGGGGGGTTCGTCCCGTTCTGGGAGGTCGCCAGGTTAACAATGACCCTACGATCGCCGCGTGGAGTGGGCGGTGACGGTCGCGGTGGCCGTGGGCGTGGTGGCCGGGCTGGCGGCCGGGGTGCTGCTGTCCCGGCTCGTCCCGGCGCTGGGCGTCCGTGCCGCCTCGACGGGGAGCCGCTGGTCCGGCTTCCTCTGGAGCAGGGGGAGGCGCGCGATCGCCGAGGATCCGCAGTCCGGCCTCGGCCGCCGGACGATCGACTCCCTCCGGGCCGGTGTCGTCGTGCTCGACCCCGACGACGTGCCCGTCCTGGTCAACCCGGCGGCCCGCGCGATGGGGCTGCTCCGTACGGGCGCCTCGCCGGGTTCGATCGCCGCCCACCCGTTGATCCGTACGCTCGCCGGTCAGGTCCGGCGCACCGGCGTACGGCGCGAGATCGAGCTGGACCTGCCCCGGGGGCGCGACAACGCGGGGGAGAACCCGCTGGGCGTGCACCTGCGGGCGATGGGGCTCGGTGCCGGTTACATCGCGGTCGAGGCCGCCGACGTGACCGAGTCGCACCGCGTCGCCCGGGTCCGGCGCGACTTCGTGGCCAACGTGAGTCACGAGCTGAAGACCCCCATCGGTGCCCTGCAACTGCTGGCCGAGGCGCTGCTGGACGCCACCGAGCCCGGCGGCGAGGGGCAACCGGAGCTCTCCGAGGACCTGGTCGCGGCGCGCCGGTTCGCCGAGCGCATCCAGCACGAGTCCACCCGGCTGGGGCGGCTGGTGCAGGAGTTGCTGGAGCTGACCCGGCTCCAGGGCGCCGAGCCGCAGCCGGCTCCCGAGCCGGTCGCGGTGGACTGGGTGGTCGCCGAGGTCATCGACCGTACGCGGACCAGCGCCAGCTCCCGTCGGATCGACGTGGTGGTCGACGGCGAGCGGGGCCTGACCATGTACGGCAGCGACACCCAACTCGCCACGGCGGTGTCGAACCTGGTCGAGAACGCCATCAACTACTCGGGCGAGGACACCACCGTCCGCATCACCGCCCGGGCGGACGACGACCATGTCACGATCGCCGTCGCCGACCAGGGCATCGGCATCGCCCCGACCGACGTCGACCGGATCTTCGAGCGTTTCTACCGCGCCGACCAGGCCCGGTCCCGTGCCACCGGCGGCACCGGTCTCGGGCTCGCCATCGTCAAGCACATCGCCAGCAACCATGGCGGAAGGGTCGAGGTGTCGAGCACTCTTGGTGGGGGGTCGACGTTCACCCTCCGGCTGCCCGCCCGTCCACCGGACGACCTCCTGGCGACACTGCCCTCCGCTGGGATCGAGGCCGGTTCGGCCGAGCCCCGGCAGGTCTGACAGCAATGAAAGGAATCTTCCGTTGAGCCGCGTTCTGGTGGTGGAGGACGAGGAGTCGTTCTCGGACGCCCTGTCGTACATGCTCCGTAAGGAGGGCTTCGAGGTTTCCGTCGCCGCGACCGGCCCCTCCGCCCTCACCGAGTTCGACCGGACCGGCGCCGACATCGTGCTGCTCGACCTGATGCTGCCCGAGATGTCGGGCACCGAGGTGTGCCGCCAGCTCCGGCAGCGCTCGCACGTGCCGATCATCATGGTCACGGCCCGGGACAGCGAGATCGACAAGGTGGTCGGCCTGGAGATCGGCGCCGACGACTACGTCACCAAGCCGTACTCGCCGCGGGAGCTGGTCGCCCGCATTCGGGCGGTGCTGCGCCGGCAGAGCGCCGAGGCGACCGAGTCGGGGGCGCCGACGCTGGCCGCCGGCCCGGTCCGGATGGACATCGAGCGGCACGTGGTGACCGTCGACGGCGGTGCCGTGCAGCTGCCGCTCAAGGAGTTCGAGCTGCTGGAGCTGCTGCTGCGCAACGCCGGCCGGGTGCTCACCCGGGGCCAGCTCATCGACCGGGTCTGGGGAGCCGACTACGTCGGCGACACGAAGACCCTGGACGTGCACGTCAAGCGGCTGCGCTCCAAGATCGAGCCGGAGCCGTCCGCTCCGCGCTACATCGTCACGGTCCGCGGCCTGGGCTACAAGTTCGAGCCGTGACCTGACGGACCCGGAACGGGGGCCCGCGCCGATCGCGCGGGCCCCCGTTCCGTCAGCGGACGGGCTCACCTCGAAGACCGAGTGCCCAGCGCAGTCAGAACAGCTTGCGCAGGGCGGCGGCGATGTCGTCGACCTCCGTCAGTCGACTTTCCGTGACGCTAATGACCAGGTCGTATGCCACGTCCTGGTCAACCCCGTCCAGTTGGGCGACGGTCACGACGCGGTTCTGGAGCAGGAAGGTGATCGCCACGATCCAGCCGATCCGCTTGTTGCCGTCCAGGAACGGGTGGTTGTTGACCAGCGAGTGCAGCAGCGACGCCGCCTTGGTCCAGAGGTCGGGGTAGGCGTCGGCGCCGAACACGCTCGTCTGTGGTCGCGCGACGGCCGATTCGACGAGGCCCACGTCCCGGACGCCGACACCCAGCTTTCGAGCTATCCCGGCAACGTCGGCGAGAGTGGGGTAGTACGTCTCCGTCATCACTCGGCCAGGCGGGCCAGGAGAGTGGCGTGGCGCTCGATGACCTCGTCGGCGAGGTCGCTGAACTGTCGAGCGTTTCGCCGGGCGAGGTAGTCGTCGATCGCGGTCACGACGACGGCGTGCATCGACCGATCCTCCTCGTCGGCTACGAGACGGAGTTGACGTTCGCGATCGTCGTCCAGCCGGAGCGTCATGGCCATGACCAAGATGGTAGCAAGAGTGCTACCAAGATCATGTCGCCTGGGTCAGGTCGGGTCGGCCGGGTGGGGGGCGACGAGGCCCTGGCGCAGCCGGGCCGCGCACAGCTCGGCGAGCCTGGCGTACGCGGCGGCGCCGATCAGGGCGGTCAGCTCCGGACCGTACGAGACGTACATCGGCTCGGTGCCGACGTGCGCGTCGGTCGACGAGGTGCACCACCAGTCCAGGTCGTGCCCACCGGCGCCCCAGCCCCGGCGGTCGAACTCCCCCAGCGTGGACACCAGCACCTTGGTGTTGTCCGTCCGCTTGACCCACTCCTGGTCCCGGCGGATCGGCAGCTGCCAGCAGACGTCCGGCTTGTACTCCAGCGGGTGCACCCCGTCCCGCAGCGCCTGCGCGTGCAGGGCGCAGCCGCCCCCAGCCGGGAAGTCGGCGTCGTTGAGGAAGACGCACGGGCCGTCCGCGTCCCGGGTGGCCGTCCGGCGGGCCGGCGTCTTGCCGTCGACGGTGTCGTCGGCGGTCCAGTTCTTGAAGCCCCGCCGGTGGTGCTGCCAGGTCTCCGGCGTCAGCCGCTTCACCGCGGCGCGGACCCGCTTCTCGTCGTCCGAGTCGGTGAAGAACGCGCCGTGCGAGCAGCAGCCGTCCGCGGCCCGGCCGGCGATGATGCCGTGGCAGCCGCGACCGAAGACGCACGTCCAGCGGGACAGCAGCCACGTCAGGTCGGCCCGGACCACGTGCTTCTCGTCGGCCGGGTCGACGAACTCGATCCACTCGCGGGGGAAGTCCAGCGGGACCTCGCGGCTGCGGGGGTCGGCCGGGTCGTCCACCAGCACGTGGAGTTCGATCTGCCCTGTCACCCGGCCCAGCGTACGCGCGGAGTCGCGGCCGGGCCGGCGAGCCGGGCGAACGTGTTGGCCCTAGTGTTCTCATCATGCGACTGGGTGTCCTCGACGTCGGGTCCAACACGGTGCACCTCCTGGTGGTCGACGCCCACCGGGGCGCCCACCCCTGGCCGGCGCACTCCGAGAAGGCGGTGCTGCGCCTGGCCGAGCAGATCGGCCCGGACGGCGCGCTCACCGACGCCGGCGCGGACGCCCTGGTGAAGGCGGTCGCCACGGCGAAGGAGGCCGCGGCGGGGCTGGACGCCGACGACCTGATGGCATTCGCCACCTCGGCGGTCCGCGACGCCACCAACTCCTCCGAGGTGCTGGCCCGGGTCCGCGACGAGACCGGCGTACGCCTGGAGGTCCTCTCCGGTGCGGACGAGGCCCGGATGACCTTCCTCGCGGTGCGGCGCTGGTTCGGCTGGTCCGCGGGGCGCCTGCTGGTGCTGGACATCGGCGGCGGTTCGCTGGAGATCGCGGCCGGCATCGACGAGGAGCCGGACGCCGCCGTCTCGCTGCCGCTGGGGGCCGGCCGGCTCACCCGCGACCGCCTGCGGGTCTCCCCGGACAGCGCCGCGCCGCCGTCGGCCGAGCTGGTGGAGGAGCTGCGGGCGTACGTGGACGGCCGGCTCGACAAGGTGGTCGAGCAGCTGACCGAGGTGGGCTGGGATCGGCCGGTCGCCACCTCCAAGACCTTCCGTACGCTGGCCCGGCTCGCCGGGGCGGCCCCCTCCGGAGCGGGGTTGTGGGTCCGCCGCCAACTGACCCGCTCCGGGTTGCGGCAGGTGCTCGGCTTCATCCGGCACATCCCCCCGGCGCAGCTCGTCGAGCTGGAGGGGGTCAGTGTGGGCCGCGCCCACCAGCTCCTCGCCGGCGCGGTCGTCGCCGAGGCGGTGATGCGCCGCCTCGACGTCGACGCCTTGGACGTCTGCCCCTGGGCGCTGCGGGAGGGCGTCATCCTGCGCCGGCTGGATCAGCTCGCGCCGATGTGACGTGCGCGGAGCCGCTGCGGAGTTTGCGGACACTCGTCCTGAAGGTCCCATCGACGCCCGCTACCCTCGACGGTGTGACTTCCCGCGTCCCGGTGCTCCTGTCCACGTCGTCGGTCTTCCCCGAGCGGACGGCGGCGGCGTTCCAGCTCGCCGCGGCGCTCGGCTACGACGGCGTCGAGGTCATGGTCTGGACGGACGCCGTGAGTCAGGACGCCGGGGCGCTCGCCGGGCTCGCCAAGCACTACGGCGTGCCGGTGCTCTCCGTCCACGCCCCGTGCCTGCTGGTCACCCAGCGCGTGTGGAGCGCCGACCCGTGGGAGCGGCTGCGACGCTCCGGTGAGCTGGCCGAGACCCTCGGCGCCCCGACGGTGGTGGTGCACCCGCCGTTCACCTGGCAGCGGGAGTACGCGCGCACCTTCGCCGAGGGCCTGCACGAGGTGACCGAGCGGTTCGGCGGGCTGCGGTTCCCGGTGGAGAACATGTACCCGGTCCGGATGGCCGGCCGGCAGTTCGTCCCGTACGTGCCCGGCTGGGACCCGACCGAGACCGGCTACCCGTCGTACACCCTCGACCTGTCCCACTGCGCCGCCTCGCACACCGACTCGCTGGAGATGGCGGACCGGATGGGCGCCGGCCTGGCGCACGTCCACCTGGGCGACGGCACCGGCGAGGGACGCGACGAGCACCTGGTGCCGGGCCGGGGCACCCAGCCGTGCGCCGAGCTGCTGCGGTCCCTGGCCGGCCGGAACTTCACCGGCTCGGTGGCGGTGGAGGTGTCGACCCGGGGGGCGAAGAGCCGCGCCGACCGCGAGGCCGACCTGCGGGCCGCGCTCGAGTTCGCCCGGCAGCACCTCGGCACCCCGTCCCCGGTCGACGCCTGAGCGTCGACCAGCCCGGCCGGCGGTTGCCGGCCGGACGGGACGTCGAGGTCAGCTGACCGGCGTCAGGGAGTCGGCCGGGGCGGTGGGCTGGGCCGCCACCGGGACCTGCTCGCCGACCGCCGCCCGCTTCCGGGCGCGGTGCGCGGCCACGTGGGAGCGGGTGGCGCAGCGCTCGGAGCAGAACCGCCGGCAGCAGTTCGACGAGGTGTCCAGGTAGACGTTGCCGCAGCGCTCGTCGGCGCACACCCCGAACCGGGCGCTGCCGTACTCGCAGAGCCAGACCGACAGGCCCCAGACGGCACCGGCCAGGTACTCCGCGCTCACCGAGGCGCCGCGGCTGGTGACGTGCATGTGCCAGTCGCTGGAGTCGTGGCCGGAGATGCGGGGCTGCACCGGGTACGCCTCGAGGAGCGTGTTCAGTTCGGCCACCGCCTGGGCGTCCCGCCCGGAGGTGCCGTACTCGAAGACGTCGCGCAGGCGCTTCTGCGCCCGCCGGAAGATCGCGAGGTCCCGCTCCGACACCTCGTCGCGCATCCACGCGTTGTCGTCGGGGAAGAGGGCCCGCAGGGCGTCGAGGTCGTCCAGCCGCGCGTTGACGAGATCAACGCCGGTCCGGGCGTACGCGTCGAAGTTCACCCCACCAACGGTAGACGACTCACGAGCCGCGTGGCGCGTCGATGTAGCGCGGCAGGAGCCACGCGTAGCCGTCGGTGATCAGACTCGCAGGTGCAAGGAAGGGCCCCCTCTTATCGCTTCGTGAGGTGGAAGGGACCCTTGTTAACGCCGCCGTGGGTGCCCCGCCACACCCCCGGCCGCCGACCGGCGCGGCTCGCCGTGCTGGCGTTACGCTCAGCTCATGCTCCGTTCCGTCATCCTCGCCGCTTCCCGGTCATCCCAGGTCGAGCGGCTTGTCGCGACGGCCCCGTTCACCCGGGACGTCGTACGCCGGTTCGTCGCCGGCGCCAAGACCGACGACGCGTTGCGCGCGACCCGCGTACTCGTCGACGACGGTCTCGCGGTCACCCTCGACAACCTCGGCGAGGACACCGTCACCCCCGAGCAGGCGAACGCCACCCGGGACGAGTACCTGAAGCTGCTGGGGATGCTCTCCGCCGCCGGCCTCACCCCGGCCGCCGAGGTGAGCGTCAAGCTCTCCGCGCTGGGCCAGATGTTCGACGAGCAGCTCGCGTACGACAACGCGCGGGCGATCTGCGCGGCGGCCGACGCGGCGGGCACCACGGTCACCCTGGACATGGAGGACCACACCACCACCGACTCGACGCTGGACATCCTCGCCAAGCTGCGCAAGGACTACCCGTCGACCGGGGCGGTGCTCCAGGCGTACCTGCGGCGCACCGAGTCGGACTGCCGCGAGCTGGCCGGCGCCGGCTCCCGGGTGCGGCTGTGCAAGGGCGCGTACAAGGAGCCCGAGTCGGTGGCCTACCAGTCCGTTCGCGAGGTGGACAAGTCGTACGTCCGCTGCCTGAACATCCTGATGTCCGGTGACGGGTACCCGATGCTCGCCACCCACGATCCCCGGCTGATCGCGATCGGTGAGGACCGGGCCCGTTGGTTCGACCGCGGCCCGGAGCGGTTCGAGTTCCAGATGCTGTACGGCATCCGGCCCGAGGAGCAGAAGCGTCTCGTCGGCGAGGGCTACACCGTGCGCACCTACGTCCCCTACGGCGACGAGTGGTACGGCTACCTCATGCGCCGTCTCGCCGAGCGCCCCGCCAACCTGGCGTTCTTCGCCCGCGCCCTGGCGTCGAAGAAGTAGCGTCGCGACACCGTCGACGGGCCGGTGGTGACCTCCTGGTCGCCACCGGCCCGTCCGTCTTTTCCGAGGGTCGCTTGACGGGCGGTGGTTAATGGCATTAGCCTTCTAGCTATGACTGTTAGCTTTGTGGGGCGCCCGGGCGGACGGATCGCGTACGAGGTGCACGGGCAGGGCCCGCTGGTCGTGCTCTCGCACGGCATGGGGGAAAATCGCGGCGCGTTCCGGCACCTCGTGCCGCTGCTGGTCGAGGCGGGCTACCGGGTGGCGGCCGCGGACGTGCGCGGGCACGGCGCGTCCAGCACCGGCTGGCCCACGTACGCCCCCGCCGAGGTCGGCGCCGACCTCCTCGCGGTCGTCCGCGACCTCGGCGGCGGACCGGCCACCCTGGTCGGCAGCTCGTCCAGCGCGGCGGCCGTGGTCTTCGCCGCCACCGACGCCCCGGAGCTGGTCAACGGCATCGTGCAGATCGGCGCGTTCGTCGGTGAGGCCAAGCTGAACCCGGTGCTGCGGCTGGCCCAGTTCGCGGTGCTGCGCAGCCCGCGGCTGTTCGGCGCGTTCCACCGCACGCTCTTCCCCGTGCGCCGGCCGGCCGACGACACCGCGTACCGGAAGGCGATGGTGGCCACGCTTCGCGAGCCCGGCCGGATGGCCGCGACCCGCGGCGTCATCGTGCCCGTCGAGCCGCACTGGACCGCCCGGGCGCCGCAGGTCCGGCAACCCGTGCTGGTGCTGATGGGGACCAGGGACCCCGACTTCCCCGACCCGGGCGCGGAGGCGCGCGCCGCCCGCCGGCTCTTCGCCACCGCCGAGGCGCGGATGATCGACGACGCCGGCCACTACCCGCACGCCGACAGCCCGCAGGCGACCGCCGCCCCGCTCGTCGAGTTCCTGGCGGTGACCGCCGGTGCCTAGGGCCGGCCTCACCCCGGACACCGTCGTGCGGGAGGCGGCCCGGCTCGCCGACGAGGTCGGCCACGACCGGCTCACCCTCGCCGCCCTGGCCACCCGGCTCGGCGTCGCGCTGCCGAGCCTCTACAAGCACGTCCGGGGCGCCGACGCGCTCGCCCAGCGCCTCTCCGCGCTGGCCACCGCCGAACTCGCCGACGAGATGACCGCGGCCGCCGCCGGGCACGCCGGCGCCGACGCGCTCCGCGCGGTCGCCACCGCCTACCGCGCGTACGCCCGCCGGCACCCCGGCCGCTATCCGGCGGCCCAGCGGGTGCCCGACCCGGCGGATCCGGAGCACCGGGCCGCGGGGGAGCGCGCGGTCGGCGTCGTCTACGCCGTCCTCCGGGGGTACGGGGTGACCGGCGAGCCGGCCGTCGACGCCGTACGCATGTTCCGCAGCGCCGTGCACGGCTTCGTGTCCCTGGAGGCGGCGGGCGGGTTCGGGCTGCCGCAGGACGTGGACCGCTCGTTCGAGCGGCTGCTCGACGGTCTCGACGCCGCATTCCGCTCCTGGCCGACGCGCTGACCCGTCTCGCGCTGCCCTCGGTGGGAGCCGGTGGCCGGTGTGGGGCGTCCTCGGCGTCACACCTTCTGCCCGTTCCCTTTGCTCTGCTTCAACCAACGCAATGGGATCCGCCGGAACCTGTTGCGCGGGTTGAAGCAGAGCAAAGGCGGCGAGGGAGGGTCGCCCGGGCGGGGGTGAGACATGCTCGCGGGGCCGGCTGACGGGGCCGTACCCTTCGGCGGTGACTGAGGGCACACCCGTGACCGACGGCGCGGCGGCGGCCGTGCCGGATGCGGCATGCCAAGGCAACGCCGGGTCGGGAGAACCCGACCCGCCGCAACCCGCCTTCCGGGTGCCGGCCCCGCCCGGGGAGGGCGCGGCCGGGGACGGCGCGGAGCGGGCGCCGGTGGCCGTACCCCTGACGTCACCGCGCCGGTCGCGCCGCTGGGCGCTGTGGACGGCGCTGGCGGCCGTGGTGGTGCTGCTGGCCTGCGGCCTGCCGGTGGCGCTGGTGGCCGATGGGCGGGGCAGCAACGTGCCCGCCGTGGCGGCCGTCGACCCGGCGACCGTCGTCGCCCGCCAGTTCGCCGAGCGGGTCGACGCGCAGCTCGACCGCCAGTCGGCCGCCCTGCTCCGCGGCGACTGGGCGGGTTGGCTGGCCGTCGCCGAGCCGGCCGTCCAGGCCGAGTTGCGGCGTCGCTTCACCGCGCTGCGGGCGCTGCGGGTCACCGGTTGGCAGGCCCGGCCGGACGGCCTGCCGACGCCGGTCGAGGGCCGGCCGGGCGAGTGGCGGGTGATGGTCGAGTTCCGGTACTGCTTCGCCGTGCCGGACTGCCGGACCAGCCCGGTGCTGGCCGCCACCCGCTGGCGGGACGCCGCGCAACCCCGGCTGCTCGCCGTCGAGCCCTCCGCGTCGAGGTCGGCCGGCACTCGGCCGTGGGAGGTCAGCGACCTGGTCGTGGCGGTCGGCGAGCGTACCGTCGTCGCCACCACGCCGGCGCAGCGTAAGCGGTTGCCCGACCTGTTGGCGCGGGCCGAAGCAGCCGCCCGGATCGCCGACACCTACGCCGTCGACGGGCGGACGCCGGACCGGTACCGGATCTTCCACGCGGGGCGCGCCGAGTGGAAGCGCTGGTACGGCGGCGGCCGGGCCGGTTGGACGGCGGGGTACGCGGTCACCGTCGGTGGCGGCCACCACGAGGTCGTGCTGAACGCCGACAGCGCCACCGAGACCGGACTCGACGACCTGCTCCGCCACGAGCTGACCCACGCCGCCACCATGCCCGAGGCCGGCTATCCGGGCGCGCGGACGTGGTGGCTGGTCGAGGGGGTGGCCGAGTACGCGGGCGTCGACGGCCGGCCGGTCGACCGGTACGACGGGCTGGCGGACGTCCGGCGGCTGGTCACCGGGGACTGGTCCGGGCGGCTCGACCGCCTCGCGCCGGCTCACAACGCACCGGCCGACCGGGTCTCCGGCAGCTACGGGCTCGCCTACCTGGCGGTCCAGCACCTGGTGGACCGGTTCGGCATCGAGCGGTTGCTCGCATTCTTCCGGGTGGTGGCGCACGAGGGACGGTCGCTCGACGAGGCCGCCGACGAGGTGTTCGACACCCCCTGGAGCGTCCTGCACGACGAGTGCGTCGGGTACGCCCGCTCCGTCACCTGAACCGCATCGTCGTCCGTCGACGTGCCCTCGTAGCATGGGGCTCGTGCGCCGCCCCGACCCGCCGCGGCTGCCCGCAGCCACGCGCTTCCGCCCCCGCCTGCTCACCGCTCTCCTCGCGGTCGTCGTCCTGACCGGCACCACCGCCGCCTCGTGCGGTGGAAAGGAATCACCGGTCGCCCTGGCGGCCGCCGGCCGGACCGCCGTCGCCGAGGTCGTCGACGCGCCGGCCACCGTGACCGCCCGCGCCGCCGCCACCCTCACCGCCGCCGCCGACGGGACGCTGGCGAGCCTCCGCGTGCAGCCCGGCCAGCGGGTCCGGCGCGGGCAGGTGCTCGCCGTCATCGACTCACCGCAGGCCGAGGAGCGGCTCCGCCAGGCCCGCGAGGCGCTCGCCGCCGCGAGGCGGGCCGGGCGCGGTGGTGGCGGGGGTGACCTGACCGGGGGGCTGCGGGGCACCGACCGCGCCGCCGACGAGACGTACGCGGCGGCCCGCGCCGCGGCGGCGAAGATCGGTGACCCGCAGCTGCGGGAGGCGCTGCTGCTCCAGGTCCGGGACGCCCAGCAGCGGTACGAGAGCGCCGCGCGCGCCGCCGACCGCGCCGTGCGCGCGGTGCAGCGCGGCGTGAGCAACCTCAACGCGGCCGTCGGCGCGCTCGCCACCGCCCAGTGGCTCCAGGCCCAGCAGGCGTACGACCTGGCGAAGGCGACCGTCGACGCGCTGACGCTGCGCGCCCCGATCGGCGGTGTCCTCCAGGCGGGCGGCACGACCACCGGGGGCGGTGTCCCGCCGGACGCGCTGGCCGGGCTGCTCGGCGGGGGTGCGGCGACCGGCCTGGACCCGTCGGCGCTCCGGCCCGTGCCGGCCGGCCCGCCGCCCGGTGTGGACGTCGCCGTCCCGGTGGGCGGCCTGGTCACCGCCGGAACGCCGGTGCTGACCATCGTCGACACCGGCCAGCTCGGGCTGCTCGCCGAGGTGGACGAGACCGACGTCCTGCTGGTCAAGGCGGGGCTGGCCGCGACCGTCGAGTTGGACGCGGTCCCCGGCGCCACGTACGAGGCGACGGTCCGTTCGGTCGACGTCCTGCCCACCACGTCGGCCCGTGGTGGGGTGGGTTACCGGGTGCGGCTGGCCCTCGGCGCGGGCCGGTTCGGCGAGGGCGAGCCGGCGCCGATCCCGCGACCCGGCATGAACGCGGTGGTCCGCCTCCAGGTACGGGAGGCCACCGACGCGGTCACCGTGCCGGCGTCGGCCGTCTTCTCCGCCGACGGGCGGGACGTGGTGTGGGTGGTACGCGACGGCCGGGCCGAGCGGGCCGCGGTGACGGTGGGGGTCCAGGGCCAGGACCTGGTGCAGATCGTCCGCGGGGTGCAGGCCGGCGATCGGGTCGTGGTCCGGGGCGCCGACCAGGTCCGCGACGGCCAGGAGCTGGGATGACCGCCCCGGCGATCGAGGCCGTGGACGTGTCGCGCACGTACCAGCTCGACGGCGTCTCGGTGCCGGCGCTGCGCGGGGTTTCGCTGACCGTCGCGCCGGGCGACTACGTGGCGCTGGTCGGGCCGTCCGGTTCCGGCAAGTCCACCCTCATGCACCTGCTCGGCGGGCTGGACCGGCCGACCGCCGGCCGCCTGGCGATCGGTGGCCGGGAGGTGGGCCGCCTCTCCGCCGGGGAACTCGCCGCGCTGCGGAACGAGACCATCGGCTTCGTCTTCCAGGCGTTCCATCTGCTGCCCCGTACCTCCGCGGTGGACAACGTGGCCCTGCCCCTGGTCTACCGCGGGGTGGGCGCCCGGCAGCGGCGGGAGCGGGCCGCCGCCATGCTCGGCCGGGTCGGCCTCGGGCACCGCCTCGACCACCGACCGAACCAGCTCTCCGGCGGCGAGCAGCAGCGGGTGGCGATCGCCCGCGCCCTGGTCACCGATCCGACGGTGCTGCTGGCCGACGAGCCGACCGGCAACCTCGACAGCGTCACCGGCGCGGCCGTTCTGGGGCTGCTGGAACGGCTCAACGCCGAGTCCGGCGTGGCACTCGTGATGGTCACCCACGACAACGAGGTGGCCGCGCGGGCCCGCCGGCGGATCGCGATGCGCGACGGGGTGGTCGTGGCGGACAGCGCCGACGAGCGTCATGATCCACCGGTGTCGGGAGACGCCGGGGCGCCTGACACACTGGTGCCCGCTCCCAGCGCGGAGTCCCGGTCCGCGTCCGGAAGCGGTCCGGGGCACCCGTCCGGTGGCACCGGTGGCGCCGCCGGCGCCACCGGGCGCCGCGCGGGTGCGGCGCCCGCGGGTGGGGGGCCCGGTGTGCCGGCCGGCGAGGGGGCCGCCCGGTGAGGCTGGCCGAGGCCTGGCGGGTGGCGCTGGACGCGCTGCGCGCCAACCGTCTGCGCAGCGCCCTCACCATGCTCGGTGTGATCATCGGCGTCGCCTCGGTGGTGATCCTCGTGGCCATCGGCACCGGGACCAAGCAGACGGTCGAGCAGCAGGTCGAGGGGCTGGGCTCGAACCTGCTGCTGGTCGTACCCGGCCGGATCGACGTGGGCTCCGCGCCCGCGCTCTCCCCGCTGACCCTGGACGACGTCGACGCGGTGTCCCGGGTGGTCGGTGACCCCGACCGGGTGGCCGTCACAGTGGCCTCCGGCGCCACCGTCCGGGCGGGCGCCCGGTCGGACTTCAGCACGGTCCAGGGCGTCCTGGAGACCACCCCGTCCGTGTTCACCCGCGAGCTGGCCCGGGGCCGCTACCTGACCGGGTCCGACGTGGACACCAGCCGCCGGGTGGCGGTGCTGGGCGCGTCGGTGGCGCGGGCGCTCTTCCCCGACCGCGATCCGGTCGGGCAGCAGGTCACCGTCTCCGGGGTCCGGTTCCGGGTGATCGGGGTCTTCGCCCCGCTCGGCCAGAGCCTCGGCGTGGACCGGGACGACGAGGTCCACGTGCCGGTCACCGCCGCGCAGCGGCTCTACGGCACGCAGCGGGTCGACGGCATCGCGGTGAAGGCGCCGGACCGCGAGCGGATCGACGAGTTGGGCGCGCGGATCGTCGCCGAGTTGAGCCGCCGGCACCCGGGGACCGAGTTCAGCGCTGTCACCCAGGAGCAGATCCTCGGTGTCCTCGGCGACATCCTGGGCATCCTCACCGGGGTGCTGGCCGCGATCGCCGGCATCTCGCTGCTGGTCGGCGGCGTCGGTGTCTCCAACATCATGCTGGTCTCGGTCCGCGAGCGGACGAGGGAGATCGGGCTGCGGAAGGCGGTCGGCGCCCGGCCGCGCGACATCGGCGTGCAGTTCCTGCTGGAGGCGGTGCTGCTCACCTCGATCGGCGGTCTGACCGGCATGGCCCTCGGGGTCGGTACGGCCCTGACCGTGGCCGCCGTGTCGCCGATCCCGGCCGCGGTGACGTGGTGGTCGCTGGCGCTGGCGTTCGGCGTCTCGGCGGCGGTGGGGATCGTGTTCGGCGTGGTGCCGGCCCAACGCGCCGGGCGGCTCGATCCCGTGGTGGCCCTGCGCTCAGAGTGACTCCGCGACCCGGACAAGGTGCCGCGATCCGGGACGAGCGGCCCGCGAAGCCGGTAAACGATGTAACAGGCGGTCGGACACCCGTGCGAATTATGATCAGTTGTACGAAGGGATCGCGCCGGTCACAGCGGCCCCGCTACCGTACTGGTAACACGCGCGTCGCCGGTCCGGTCGGAGGCTCCCCGCCGGATGGGGCGCGCCGGGCATGGGATGGGTCGGTGAGCCATGGCCGGGTCGCAGTCCGACGGTCGGCTGTCGGAGGTCAAGTTCCTGACCGTCGCCGAGGTGGCGACGGTCATGCGGGTGTCGAAGATGACGGTCTACCGCCTGGTGCACAGCGGTGAACTCACCGCGGTCCGGGTCGGCCGGTCGTTCCGCGTCCCCGAGCACGCCGTGCACGAATACCTGCGCGGTGCCTTTCAGGAAACCGCCTGAGCCGCCGCCGGCGCAGGCGGACCAGCCGGCGTGACGGGCATCGAGGGGCCGCGTTGGTCCTGCTGAGGCTCTCCGGCTACCCTGGACCCCGACCGTGACCGCAGGTGCGCTCCGCCGCCTCTCCCGCTGGTCCGGTCCGTTGTCCGCAAGCGGTCGCCGGTGTCACCCGTGGCGTCATCCGGTCCGCCCCGCACGTTGCATCGAAAGGCTGTCGTATGGGCTCGGTGGTCAAGAAGCGCCGCAAGCGCATGGCTAAGAAGAAGCACCGCAAGCTGCTGCGCAAGACCCGCGTCCAGCGTCGCCGTCTCGGCAAGTGACCGGTGCCGGGCCCGGCCCGGCACCGTCGTCACCCGCCAACTGTCGACCCTCGGAGGCTCAGGTGATCAGGCCGTGGACGTCCCGGCTCGATCCCGCCTGCCGGGGGAGGTGCGAGACATGACCCCCGGTGGCACCCCTGGTGCTCCGGGGGTCGTCGTCGTGACCGGGGTGAGCCGCTACCTCGGCGCCCACGTCGCGGCCCGGCTCGCCGCCGACCCGCGGATCGAACGCGTCATCGGCGTCGACCCGCCCGAGCCCGGCGCGGACCTGGCCGACCTGCTCGACCGCGTCGAGCGTGTCCGCGTGGACGCCGGCTCGATCGGTGGCCTGCTCGCCGACCTCGACGTGGACGCCGTCGTGCACCTCGCGCTGGTCAGCGCACCGGACCCGCAACACGGCGGCCGGGCGGCCATGAAAGAGCAGAACGTCATCGGCACGATGCAGCTGCTCGCCGCAGCCCAGCGCGCTCCCCGGCTGCGCAAGCTCGTCGTCCGCTCGTCGACCGCCGCGTACGGGGCCTCGTTCCGTGACCCGGCCGTCTTCACCGAGGAGACCGAGCCGCGCGAGGTTCCGCGCGGTGGTTTCGGCCGCGACATCCTGGACATCGAGGGGTACGTGCGAGGTTTCCGCCGCCGCCGGCCCGACGTGACCGCCACCGTCCTGCGTTTCGCGCCGTTCATCGGCTCGACCGCCGACACCACGCTGACCCGCTACTTCTCGCAGCCGGTGGTGCCCACCGTCTTCGGCCGCGACCCGCGCCTGCAGTTCCTGCACTTCGACGACGCGCTGGAGGTGCTGCACCGGTCGATCGTCGAGGACCATCCCGGGACGTACAACGTCGCCGGTCCCGGCGTGCTGGCCCTCTCCCAGGCGATCCGGCGGGCCGGCCGCGTCGCGATGCCGGTTCTCGAACCGGGCCTGTCCGGGGCGGCGGCGCTCGCGCGCAGCCTCGGCTTCGGTCGCATCGGGCTCGACCAGGTCGACCTCTTCGTGCACGGCCGGGTCGTCGACACCGGCCGGCTGGAGCGGGAGTACGGCTTCACGCCGCGCTCCACCGCCGCCGCGTTCGACGACTTCATCCGGGCGCACCGGGGCGGGGTCGTGGTGACCCGGGACCAGCTCGTCGCCGCCGAGCGGCTGGTGCTGGACGGGATCCGGCAGGTCCGGGCCGCCGCCCGGGAGCGGTCGTGACCGGCCGGCCCCGGCGCGAGCCCGCCGGCGGCGACGGCCGGTACGACGTACCACTGGCCGTGCCGGACCCGGCGGCGGAGCCGGCGCGGACCAACGGCCACCGGCCCGTCGCGGCGACCGGCTCGATGGCCGTGCCCGACGAGCTGGACCCGGCCGCGACCGACGAGCCCCTGGTGACAACGGACGAGCCGCTGGCGACGGACGAGCCGGCGGCGGTGCCGGACGAGCTGGACACGGCGGCGACCGACGAGCCGGCCGTGACCGCGGCCGGCGACCCGGCCGGTGCCGGGAGCACCGGTGCCGACGAGCGCGCCGCCGCGGTGCCGGGTGGGCCGGCGGTGCCGGACCGCCCGGGCGACCACTGGGACCGCAAGGTGGCCAACGGGCTGGCGTTCCTGCGCCGGCGGCTCGCCGGGGAGTACGAGGTCGACGAGTTCGGCTTCGACCCGCAGATCACCGAGGCGGTGTTCCACCCGCTGCTGCGACTGCTCTACCGGGACTGGTTCCGTACCGAGGTCAGCGGCCTGGAGAACGTGCCCGCCGACGGCGCCGGCCTGGTCGTGGGCAACCACTCCGGCACCGTCGCCCTCGACGCGCTGATCCTCTCGGCCGTGCTGCACGACCGGCACCCGGCGCACCGGTTCCTCCGCCTGCTCGGGGCGGACCTGGTCTTCCGGATGCCGGTGGTGTCGGAGATCGCCCGCAAGACGGGTGGCACGGTGGCCTGCAATCCGGACGCCGAGCGCCTGCTCGGCACCGGGGAGCTGGTCGGCGTCTTCCCCGAGGGCTTCAAGGGCATCGGCAAGCTGTACGCGGAGCGCTACAAGCTGCAACGCTTCGGCCGGGGCGGCTTCGTGTCGGCGGCGCTGCGCACCGGCACGCCCATCGTGCCGGTGGCGATCGTCGGGGGCGAGGAGATCTACCCGATGCTCGCCGACGTCAAGCCGCTCGCCCGGCTGCTCAAGCTCCCGTACTTCCCGATCACCCCGACCTTCCCGTGGCTCGGCCCGCTGGGCATGGTGCCGCTGCCCAGCAAGTGGCTGATCGAGTTCTGCCCGCCGATCCCCACCGCGCACCTGACCGACTCGGCCGACGATCCGCTGGTCGTGTTCAACCTCGCCGACCAGGTGCGGGAGACCATCCAGCAGACCCTGCACAAGCTGCTGGAACGCCGGCCCGATCCGTTCGGCCCGTAGGAGACGGGGGACACCCCGCCGGTAATGCGGGTGCGCCACCACCTCCGGGCGTCGTACGGTCCTGGGTTTGTGAGCAGGGTGGTCGAGGCCGTCGTACCGGCCCGGTTGGGGCGCGGTTTCCGCTGGTTGCTGGCGTCGTCGTGGGCGACGAACCTCGGCGACGGGGTGGCGGTGGCGGCCGGGCCGCTGCTGATCGCGTCGTTGACCGACAACCCGTTCCTGGTCTCGCTGGCGGCGCTGCTGCGGTGGGCCCCGCCGATGCTGTTCGGCCTGTACGCGGGCGTGCTCTCCGACCGGCTCGACCGGCGCCGGATCGTGATCGTGGCGAACGCCGTCCGGGTCGGCGTCCTGGGCGTGCTGACCCTGGCCCTGGTCACCGACCGGCTCTCGGTGTTCGGGGCGCTGCTGGCGCTGGCGCTGCTCGCCACCGGCGAGGTCTTCGCCGACAACACCACCGGAACGCTGACGCCCATGCTGGTACGCCGGGAGGACCTGGCGATCGCCAACGCCCGCGTCCTCGCCGGGTTCATCACGCTCAACCAGATGGCCGGCCCGGCGGTCGGTGCGGCGCTCTTCGCGGCCGGCCGGGCCTGGCCGTTCGCCGCCGAGGCCCTCCTCGCGGCCGCCGGACTGCTGCTGGTGTCCCGGGTGTCGTTGCCGCCCCGCGACGCGGCCCCGACGGAGGGGACCCGCAGCGTGCGGCGGGACATCGTCGAGGGACTCCGTTGGACCGTCCGCCACCCGGCCGTCCGGACGCTCTGCCTCACCATCCTGGTCTTCAACATCACGTACGGCGCGGCCTGGTCGGTCCTGGTGCTCTACGCGAGCGACCGCCTCGACCTGGGCGCCGTCGGCTTCGGCCTGCTCAGCACGGTGACGGCGGTCGGCGGGCTGCTCGGGACCGTCGGGTACGGGTGGCTGACCCGCCGGGTGAGCCTGGGCCAGATCATGCGGATCGGGCTGATCATCGAGACCCTCACCCACCTCGGTCTCGCCGTCACGACGTCGTCGTGGGTCGCCTCGGCGATCCTCTTCGTCTTCGGCGCGCACGCCTTCGTCTGGGGGACCACCTCGCTGACCGTCCGGCAGCGGGCCGTCCCCGCCCAGCTCCAGGGGCGGGTCAACAGCATCAACACCATGAGCACGTACGGCGGTCTGGTCGTCGGTTCGGCGGTGGGTGGTCTGCTGGTGACCCCGTTCGGGGTGACCGCGCCGTTCTGGTTCGCGTTCGCCGGCTCGGCGGTCCTCGTCGCCCTGCTGTGGCGGGAGTTCACCCGCATCGCGCACGAGGACGAGCCGGCTCCGGCGCCGGCCGTGGTGACCGGCTGACAGCCGCCGGGCGTCAGGAGCCGCGGTGGCGGCGTCGGTGCAGCGCCAGCCCGGCGGTGACGGCACCGGCGACGAGCCCGGCGGCGGCCGTCGACGGGACGGCGATCTTCACCGCCCGGCGACCGGTGCGGAAGTCCCGCACCTCCCAGCCGCGCTGGCGGGCTTCCCGCAGCAGCACGCTGTCCGGGTTGACCGCGACCCCCCGACCGACCGTGCTGAGCATGGGCAGGTCGTTGGACGAGTCGCTGTACGCCGTGCAGCGGGACAGGTCCAGGCCCTCCACCGCGGCGAGTTGGGTGACCGCCTCGGCCTTCGCCGGCCCGTGCATCAGGTCGCCCACCAGCCGCCCCGTGTACGCCCCGTCGGCCACCTCGGCAACGGTGCCGATGGCGCCGGACAGCCCGAGCCGGGCGGCGATGATCCGGCCGATCTCCACGGGTGCCGCGCTGACCAGCCAGACCCGCTCGTCGGCGTCGAGGTGGCCCTGGGCGAGGCGGCGGGTGCCGGCCCAGATCCGGGGGGCCATCAGCTCGTCGAAGATCTCCTCCGCGAGCCGCTCCACGTCGTCCACCCGCCAGCCCTCGATGAACGCGAGGGCGGTCTCCTTGGCCTGGGACATGTCACCCGCGTGCTCGGTGGCCAGCACCCGGAACCGGAGCTGCTGCCAGGCGAACCGGAGCAGGTCCCCGGTGGTGAAGTAGTTGCGCGCGGCCAGCCCACGGGCGAACCAGTAGATCGAGGCGCCCTGCATCATCGTGTTGTCCACGTCGAAGAAGGCGGCGGCCGTCGGATCCGGCGCCGGGGGCGCGGCGTCCGTCTCGGCCCAGCCGGACGTGTGACCGTGGGTGTCGGTGCTGACCGTCACCTTACGGCTGCGGGCCACCCGCCCTCCCTCCGCTCGACCGGCGCGCGGTGCGCCACCTCGCGAGGGTAGCCGGGAGCGTGGCCGGTCCGGGCGTACCTCGGGTCAGCTGTGGCGTGTACGGCTCCCACGCACCGTGGCTCCTAGCGGTCGGCGGGGCAGGTGGCCGGGGCCGGGCCGAGGGCGTCACTGCCGAGCGGGGCGGGCAGGCCGCAGGTGATCGCGGCGCGCAGCGCGTCCGAGCGCTTGCGGACGGCGTCCAGCAGGGCGAGCGAGCGGCGGGTGCGGTCCCGCTCGGCGCGTGTCCCTTCGTCGAGCAGGGCGCTGACCGCCTGCTGCTGCGCGGTGACGAAGGTGTTGACCGCGTCCAGCGGCGCCGGGTCGGAGCGCTGCGCGGCGGCTCCGGTCAGCAGGCGTACGCCCTGGCGGGTGTCGGCGTCCATGTCGTCCAGGACGCCGCTGTACCCGGCCCGGTCGCCCCGGAGTTCCGCCGCCTCGCTCAGCCGGGTGCGGGCGAAGCCCAGGAAGAGCTGCCCGCGGCTCACGTCCGAGCTGGTGAGCGCGAGCTGAGCGCGCTCGGTCGAGCGCTTCATGCCGTACAGCGCGTCGCCCGGTACGGCGTTCTCGCTGGCGGCCGAGATGCCGGAGACGGCCACGGCCCCGGCCGCGATGCCGACGAGGATGGCGCCCCGGGCGCGGGCCCGTCGGGCGGTGACCGGCGGCAGCAGTGACGGGCGGAACGCCCTGGTGCGGCGCGTCGTCGGGCCGGTCGCGGTGTCGGCGGCGGGTGCGCCGATGCCCTCGCGTTCGGCGGTGGCCAGCAGCATCGCCCGCAGGCCGGTACGGAACTCCGGGTCCACGTCGACGGCCGGGGGGCCGGCGCTGAGCCGCTGTCCGACCGCGACGAGGGCGATGAGTTCGTCGTCCAGACGGGACCGCTTGTGGTGCCGCCGGCCGCCGTTGGCCTCGTCGAGAAGCTGAGCGAAGCGTTCGGCGCGCCGACGGGAGAAGAGGTCGCTGTCCACCGTTGGGCACCTCCTCTCGCTGGTCACGGCCGGTCGGCCGCGGTCGTCACCGGCGACCGGTGACGGCGGCACACCACAGGGAGGCTCGTGGCCGGCGGGAATGCCGGATCTGAGGAGCCCGGGGGGACGCCGGGACTGCCAACGGTCGCACCCGGAGAAACGCGCCGCGCAGGGTAAGGGTTACGGGGCGGCCGGGGGAGAAATCACGGAAAGTGATGGTTCTCACCGGGCGGTTACCGCCGCCGAGCTGCGCCGACGTTGCTCGGGACGCCCGGGGGTCACGGTTGGAAGCCGTCGGGCAGCAGCCGCGCCAGCGCGCGTACCGCTCGGTACTGCAAGGCCTTGATCGCGCCCTCGTTCTTGCCCATCGCCCGGGCCGTCTCCGCGACCGAGAAGCCCTGGAGAAAGCGGAGCACGATGCACTCCTGCTGCTCGGGGTTGAGCTGCTTGACGGCGCTGAGCAGGGCGACGTTCGTGATGTGCTCGACCACCGCCGCCTCCGGGCTGCCTTCCGGCCCCCGGTCCTCACGGTCGGCGTCGAGGACGTCCCCGGTGGTCACCTCCAGCCGGTACCGGCCGGACTTGAAGTGGTCCGCGACCAGGTTGCGGGCGATGGTCACCAGCCACGCCCCGAGGTCCCGGCCCTGCCAGGTGAAGCTGCCGATCCGTTTCAGCGCGCGCAGGAAGGTGTCGGACGTCAGGTCCTCCGCCAACTGGCGGTTGCCGACCCGGAAGTAGACGAACCGGAAGACCGTGTCGACGTACCGGTCGTAGATCAGACCGAAGGCCTCGGCCTCACCGGCCTGCGCCCGCTCGACCAGCGCCCAGACCTCGGTGGCCGGGTCGGACGGGTCGGGGCGGCTGGGGAAGCCGGTCGTGGTTCCCGGCGTGGCGGCGGACACCGCCGGCAGCACCGCGGTCTCGGTGGTGGACGGGTCGGCCGTGGCCGGCGGGTCGGCGGCCCGTCGGCCCTGCACCGGCATCGTCGGTCGGGCCGGTGTCGCGACCCGGCCCCCGATCGGCTTGGCGTTCCCGCCCGGTGTGGCCGGTCTCGCCGGCGCCTCGTTGTGGTGTGGTCGGTTGCGCACGCGGCTCGACGCCCCGTCGCCACGCGTGGTGAGGCTTCCGGTGTCCTCCACCGGGCCGCGGGCGACCGGCCGTTCGTTCATCACGGGGCGCGGGCCCGGACCGGTCAGACCGAGCGGGCGGTCCGCGTAGCCGAAGGTCGTCATCGGGCCACCTCCGTCCCGCCGGTCACGCGCCGCGTGCCGGGTGCGACCGGTACGCGGGGGTCGGGCAGGGCGGGTCGGGGGTGTGCCGACGGGCGGCAGATCCCCTTGAGGTGCTGGTCCAATGCGCTCACGGGCACGGGGGCCTCCTCGGGCTGAGGGGTGTCGACTCACGGCAAATGGGGTGAGCCGACCCGAGTGATGATAGGGCCAACGTCACCCGCGCGTGGCAAGTCCGTTACACAGGGCCAAAGTATTTCCCGCTGTGTCGCACGGATGGCGGACCGGTTGTCCGTCGTGTGCGGTTGACTTTCGGATTTGCCGGTGGTCCGCAGTGGATTCCCAGGTGGAGAGGGTTGCGGCGAGCCGACTCGGCGGTCCGCTCGACCCGGTCGGCCGAGGGTGGGTCGGTGTGTCGGCCGGTCTGGTGTTGTCCTGTAGACGGGACCGGGGGACGTCACAGGTGGTGTGAAGCGTCGGTCCCGTCGGCGGGACCGGGCCGGGGTGGCCGTCGAGGACGGTCGATGGTGACTGTCCGACGGGCCGACACCCGGCGTGGCTGGCCGGCGTGGCATGGCCGGCCGACCCCGGCTGTGCCAGACTCAGCGACCGTGCAGGACGCAGCAGGAAACACCGTGTCGACCCTCGCCGACCGGCTCCGCCGGGCGGCCACCACCCGCGGCGACCGTCCCGCGCTGCACTGGCGCGACGAGACCCTGACCTGGTCCGAACTGGACGCCGCCGTGACCGCCGTCGCGCACGCGCTGGCCACCCAGGCGGTCGCCGCCGACCGGCACCCGCCCCGGGTCGCGATCGCGCTCGGCAACACGCCGGACTTCGTGGTCAGCTACCTGGCCACGCTCCGCGCCGGCCTGGTCGCGGTGCCGGTCAACCCCGCCTTCACCGCCCGCGAACTGACCCACGTTCTGGCTGACTCCGGTGCGTCCGTGCTGATCGGCACCCCGCCGGTCCGCGACCGGGTCGCCGACGTGGCCGGTGAGCTGCCGGCCCTCGCCGCCGTGCACACCGCGCCCCCGACGGGGGACGGCGACGGCGGCTTTCCCACCCGGGGCGGTGACGACCTCGCCGTGCTGCTGTACACCTCCGGCACCGAGGGACGGCCGAAGGGGGCGATGCTGTCGCACCGCGCCCTGGCGGCCAACCACGAGCAGGTCGACCGCATCGAGCCGCCCGTCGTGGGCCCGGACGACACGCTGCTGCTCGCCTTGCCGCTGTTCCACGCGTACGGGCTCAACTCCGGGCTCGGTGCGGTCGTCCACCATGGCGCCACCGGTGTGCTCGTCGACGACCTCGGCGGCGACGCGGGGCTGGCGGAGATCGCCCGGCACCGGGTGACCGTGCTGGTCGGCGTACCGTCCATGGTCGCGGCCTGGTCCACGGCGGACGCCGGGACCGCCACGGCGGCGCTGGCGTCGGTGCGGGTGGCGGTCTGCGGCGCGGCGCCGCTGGAGCCGGCCGCCGCGGCACGCTTCAGCGAGGTCACCGGGCTGCCGGTGCACGTCGGGTACGGGCTGACCGAGACCGCTCCGGTGCTCACCTCCACCCTCGTGGGCGGGGAGCCGAAGCCCGGCTCGATCGGCCGTCCGCTGCCCGGCGTCGACCTGCGCCTGGTCGCCCCGGACGGCACCGACCTGTGGCGGGACGGTGTGGCGGTGCCCGACGACGACGCCGACGAGCTGGACATTGCCGACACCGCACCCGGCACCGACCCGGGCCAGATCGTGGTGCGCGGGGCCAACCTGTTCTCCGGCTACTGGCCGGACGGGCGAGGCGGGCCCGACGCCGAGGGCTGGTGGGCGACCGGGGACGTGGCGTACGCCGACGACGACGGCGACCTGTTCCTGGTCGACCGGATCGGCGAGCTGATCCTGGTCAACGGCTTCAACGTCTACCCGCACGAGGTCGAGCTGGTGCTCGCCGCGCACCCGGGCGTGGCGGAGTCGGCGGTACTGGGTGTGCCGCACCCGCGGACCGGCGAGACTGTCCAGGCGTACGTGGTGCCGGAGCCGGGGCGGGCGGTGACGGTGCAGGACGTGCTCGCCCACTGCGCCCGCAACCTCGCCCGCTTCAAGTGCCCGACCGCCGTCGAGTTCGTCGACGAGTTGCCGTACTCGGCGATCGGGAAGGTCCGCAAGACGCTGCTCCGGCCACCGGCCGGGGCGACGCCCGCGCCGCCGGCCCCGACGGCGCCGGCCAGCCACCCGCCGGTCCGGACCGGCGCGACGGAGGAGACCGATGCGTGAACCCCGCCTCACCCTGATCACCCGGCCGGACTGCCACCTCTGCGAGGACGCGAAGGCCGCGCTGGACCGGGTGGTGTCGGTCACCGGGGACCGGTGGATCGAGAAGGACGTGACCGGCGACATCGAGCTGGAGCGGGAGTACGGCGACCGGTTGCCGGTGGTGCTGCTCGACGGCAAGGAGCACGGCTACTGGCGCGTCGAGGAGGAGCGCCTGCTGCGCGACCTCACCACCCCGCAGCTCTGACCGTCGGCGCGCGGTAGCGAACCCACGCCGGCCGTGGCCGGGTCGATAGGGTTCGGTTCATGACCCCTGCGCACCCCCACCTGGTATGGGACTGGAACGGCACCCTGCTCAACGACCTGGACCTGGTCGTGGCGTCCACCAACGCGGCGTTCGCCAGCGTCGGCGGGCCGGCGGTCACCGCCGACGAGCACCGGGTCCGGTTCCGCCGGCCGATCGCGGACTACTACGCGGAGGTGCTCGGGCAGGCGGTCGACGAGGACGCGTTCGGCCGGCTCGACAGGATCTTCCACGACGCGTACCGGGACGGGCTGATTACCTGCGCGCTGGCCCACGACGCGGTCGAGGCGATGTCGTCCTGGCCGGGCGGGCAGTCGCTGCTGTCCATGTGGTTCCACGACGAGCTGGTGCCGGCCGTCCACACGTACGGGTTGACCGGCCGCTTCCTGCGGGTCGACGGGCTGCGGGCGACGGTCGGCGGTGACCGCAAGGCCGAGTCGCTGGGCCGGCACCTTGCCGAGCTGGGAATCGACGGCCGGGACGTGGTGCTGGTCGGCGACTCCCTGGACGACGCCGACGCCGCCTTGTCCGTGGGTGGCCGCGCGGTCCTCTACACCGGCGGCTTCACCGATCCGGCCCGGCTGAGGTCCTCCGGCCACCCGGTGGCCGACACCCTCACCGAAGCGGTGACCCTGGCCCGCACCCTGTAACCCGCCCGCGGGGGGCGTCAGGTCCGGAGGTAGGTCAGGACGGCCCGGACCCGGCGGTGCTGTTCCGTGTCGGGCGGCAGGTCGAGCTTGGTGAAGATGTTGCGGACGTGCTTCTCCACCGCACCGTCCGTCACCACCAGGGCGCGGGCGATGGCGGTGTTGGAGTGGCCCTCGGCCATCAGGGCGAGCACCTCCCGCTCCCGCGGCGTCAGGCCGCGCAGCGGGTCGTCGCGGCGGCGCCGGGCGAAGAGCTGGCCGATCACCTCGGGGTCGAGCACGGTGCCGCCGCGGGAGACCCGCTCCAGCGCGTCGAGGAACTCACCGATCGCGGCCACCCGGTCCTTGAGCAGGTAACCGATCCCGGCCCCGGTGGCGAGCAGGTCGTCGGCGTACGACACCTCGACGTACTGGGACAGCACCAGGATCGGGGTCCGGGGCACCAGCCGGCGGGCCTCCACCGCCGCCCGCAACCCCTCGTCGGTGTGCGACGGGGGCATCCGGACGTCGACGATCGACACGTCCGGGCGGTGCGCCACCACCGCCGCCACCAGGGCGTCACCGTCGCCGACGGCGGACACCACCTGGTGCCCGCGCTCAGTGAGCAGCCGGACCAGCCCCTCCCGGAGCAGGACGGCGTCGTCGGCGATCACGATCCGCATGGACCTGTTGTCTACCACGTCGGTGCCGGACCCGGCCCGCTCGTCGTCCGCCGGTCGACACCGCGGCTCACCGCGGGAGGTCCGCGCGTACCTCGGTGGGGCCGCCGGGCGGGCTGGTCACGGTGAACCGGCCCCCGGCCGCCCGGACGCGGTCGGCGATCCCGGCCAGCCCGTGGCCCTTGGCCAGGTGCGCGCCGCCGTCGCCGTCGTCCGCCACCGCGACCCGCAGCAGCGGGCCGTCCCGTTCCACGGTGACGCGGCACTCGGTGGCCCGGCTGTGCTTCGCCACGTTGGTCAGGGCCTCCGCGACGACGAAGTACGCCGTGCTCTCGACCGCCGGGTCGAGCCGACCGCCGAACGCGCCGAGCGCCGGGTCGACCCGCAGCTCGATCGGGATCAGCCCGCGCCCGGCGAGCGCGGCGAGGGCGCTGGGCAGGCCCCGGTCGACCAGGATGGGCGGCGCGATACCCCGGGACAGGGCGCGCAGTTCGGCGAGGGTCTCGCGGGTCTGGCCGACCGCCTCGTCCAGCGTCCGGCGGGCCGCCTCCGGATCGGAGGCGAGCTGCTCGCGGGCCCGGCTGAGGTCCATGGCGAGGCGGACCAGGCGCTGCTGCGGCCCGTCGTGGATGTCGCGTTCCAACCGGCGCAGCGCGCTCGCCTCGGCGGACACCGCGGCGCGCTTCTGCTCCTCGAGCGTGGTGATCCGGTTGCGCATCTCGGCGACGCCGGTCAGCAGGGAACGGGCCAGGCCGGCCTGGAGCCGGGCGCAGGCGCGGGCGACCAGTGGCAACGTGAACAGGAAGAACACGCCGATGGCGGTGTTCAGGAAGATCCGTGCGGCGGTGCCGTCGCCCATCCCGAGGAGCTGGCTGAGGTCCTGGTCGTCCGGGCCCCGCGGGATCGCCCAGTCGTACGCCCCGTAGAGCGTGCCGGCGACGCCGACCGCCCACCAGACGATCAGCACGACCACGGTCGGCAGCGCCACCAGCAGCTTGCCGAAGGCGTGCAGCAGGTCGAGCCAGGACTGGAGATCACGCAGCGGCACCACGACGCGGCGCCAGAACCGCGCGTCCGGGGTGGGCGTCAGGTAGTCCGGGCGGACGCGGGGAAGGTGCAGCACGGCGGGAAGCCGGAGCCGTTCGAGGTCGGCCAGGGCCCGGGCCGCGTACAGGGTGCCGGCGAGGACCGGCAGGCCGAGCGTGGTGACCAGCAGGGCGGCGGTGAGTGAGATCCCGGCCACGGTCAGCACGAAGCCGACCAGCGCGAGCGGCAGGCCGAACAGCACGTAGCCCGAGTCGCGCAGGACCTGGCGGGCGAGGCTGTGGACGGGCGTGGCGGGGGCCGGCGCGCTGCCCACTGGTACGGCGGTCATGCAGCGAGGCTATGGGCCGGTGGCCGTCCGGCCCATCCCGTACACCGCCCTCCGGGTGGTGGGGCTGGCCCTACCACGTTCGACCCCGGGTGTGACGCGCCGCGCGCGATTGGTCAGAGAAGTCGCAATTGAGCAATAATCGGCGGGCGGCGCCGGCCGGAGGCCGCCGGATCGATCTTGCGGAATGGAGGGCCTGGTGGAGCCGCGTCGGGCGCGATCAAGATCGCGATTTGTGCGTGTCTTCACAAGCGCCTACCCTGTAGTTCCGACGCGCCCTGCTAGCACAGCCGGCAACCTCGGTCGCCAGCGGGAGTCCCGAAGCGGCCGACCGGCGGAGTTGGCCCAGGATCGCACCGCACGGAGTCTCATGAGTCAGCACCGCCACCCGGGCGCGCCCGACCGCCCCGGCGCCGTCCCCGCGCTGCCGGACCTGCCCGAGGCGACCGTCGCGCGGCTCCCCGAGTACCTCCGTGCCCTGCACAACCTCGCCGAGAGCGGCCACGAGACGGTGTCCAGCGAGGGGCTCGCCAGCGCCGCCGGGGTGAACTCCGCCAAGCTCCGCAAGGACCTGTCGCACCTGGGGTCGTACGGCACCCGGGGCGTGGGCTACGACGTGGCCCTGCTGATCGACCAGATCGAGTACGTGCTCGGGCTCACCCAACGGCGGTCGGTCGCCCTGGTCGGGGTGGGTAACCTCGGTCACGCCCTGGCCGGTTACGACGGCTTCGCCACCCGTGGCTTCCGCATCGCCGCCCTCTTCGACGCCGACCCGTCCCGCGTCGGCGAGGAGATCAACGGCCTGGTCGTCCAGCACGTCGACGAGCTGCCCCGGATCGCCGCCGAGGAGTCGATCGCGATCGGCGTGATCGCCACCCCCGCCGCCGCCGCGCAGCGCGTCGCCGACCAGCTCGTCGCCGGCGGCGTCACCAGCATCCTGAACTTCGCGCCCTGCGTGCTCTCGGTGCCCGACGGCGTCGACGTGCGCAAGGTCGACCTCGCCATCGAGCTGCAGATCCTGTCCTTCCACGAGCACCGCAAGGCGTCCCTGACCGCGCTCCCCGCCACCGGCGGGTCCACCCTCACCGCCCTTGCCGGCGGTCTCGCGGTCACCGACTCCCAGGAGGCGATCGGCACGTGAAACTGCTCGTCGTCGGCGCGTCCTACCGCACCGCTCCGGTCGCCACGCTGGAGCAGCTCGCGGTCGCCCCCGCCGACCTCACCCGCACCCTGGACCGGCTGGTCGCCCAGCCGTACGTGAGCGAGGCCGTGCTCGTCTCCACCTGCAACCGGGTGGAGGTCTACGCCGCGGTGTCCGGCTTCCACGGCGGCCTCGGCGACATCTGCGCCGTCCTGGCCGAGCAGGCCGGCTGCCAGCCGGCGGCGCTCGCCAACCACCTGTACGTGCACTTCGACGCCGCCGCCGTCGACCATGCCTTCCGGGTGGCCACCGGTCTCGACTCGATGGTGGTGGGCGAGGCGCAGATCCTCGGCCAGCTCCGTGACGCGTACCACTGGGCGTCCGGTGCCGACACGACCGGCCGGCTGATGCACGAGCTGATGCAGCAGGCGCTGCGGGTGGGTAAGCGCGCCCACTCCGAGACCGGCATCGACCGGGCCGGGCAGAGCGTCGTCACCGCTGCGCTCGACCTCGCCGCCGAACTGCTCGACGGCGACCTGACCGGCCGTCCGGCGCTGGTCGTCGGGGCGGGGGCCATGGGGTCACTCGGCGTGGCGACCCTCTCCCGGCTGGGTGCCGGGCCGATCACCGTGACCAACCGCGGCGCCGACCGGGCGGTCCGGCTGGCCGAGTCGTACGGCGCCACCGCCGCGCCGCTGGCCGAGCTGACCGCGACGCTCTCCACGGTGGACATCGTGGTGGCCGCCACCGCCGCCACCGAGCCGGTCCTCACCCGCGAGGTCGTGACCCGGGCGCTCGCCGACCGGGACCCGGCCCGCGGCCCGCTGGTCCTGCTCGACCTGGCCGTCCCGCGTGACGTCGAGGTCGGCGTCGCCGACCTGCCCGGCGTCGAGGTGATCGACATCGACCGGATGGCCGCCGTGATCGCCGACGGGCCGGCCGCCGCCGACGCCGCCGCCGTCGAGCGGATCGTCGGCGGCGAGGTCGACGCCTTCCTCACCTGGCTGCGGGGCGCCGACGTCGCGCCGACCGTGGCCGCCCTGCGGGGCCGCGCCGACGACGTGGTCAGCGCCGAGCTGCGCCGGCTCGCCCAGCGCCGCCCCGACCTCACCGACGACCAGCGCGCCGAGGTGGCCCGGACGGTGCACCGCGTCGTCCAGCGCCTGCTGCACCAGCCGACCGTGCGGGTCCGCCAGCTCGCCGCCGAACCCGGCGGCGACCAGTACGCTGCCCTGCTGCGCGAGCTGTTCGACCTCCAGGTGCCGCAGACCTCACCGGTCGACACCGTTCCCGACGTGGTGGAGCCCGAGGCCGTTCCACCGCTCGACGGCGCCGCCGGCCTTTCACCGCTCGACGGCGCCGCCGGCTTCACGCCGCGCGGCCATGTCGCCGACGTCCCACCCACCGGAGGTGAGCGATGAGCACCGCCCCCCTGCGCCTCGGCACCCGCGGCAGCGCCCTGGCGATGGCCCAGTCCGGGCACGTCGCCGAGGCACTGACCGCTGCCACCGGCCGCCCGGTGGAACTGGTCGAGGTGGTGACCGCCGGCGACCGGTCCAACGCCCCGGTGCACCGGCTCGGCGTCGGGGTGTTCGTGTCGGCGCTGCGTGACGCCCTCGCTGCCCGCACCATCGACTTCGCGGTCCACTCGTACAAGGACCTGCCCACCGCGGCGGCGCCCGGCCTGCACATCGCGGCCGTCCCGCCCCGGCAGGACCCGCGTGACGCGCTCGTCGCCCGGGACGGCCGTACGCTCGCCGAGCTGCCGCCCGGCGCGCGGATCGGCACCGGCGCCCTGCGCCGGATCGCCCAGCTGCACGCCCTCGGGCTGCAACTGGAGGTCCAGCCGATCCGGGGCAACATCGACACCCGCGTGGCGCGGGTGCTCGGCCCCGAGGCCGACCTGGACGCCGTCGTCCTGGCCCGGGCGGGGCTGGCCCGGATCGGCCGCACCGATGTGATCACCGAGACGCTCGACCCGATGCTGATGCTGCCCGCGCCCGCCCAGGGGGCGCTGGCCGTGGAGTGCCGGATCGACGATCCGGACCTGGTGGAGCTGCTCGCCGTGCTCGACCACGCACCGTCCCGCGCCGCCGTCGTCGCGGAGCGGGCGCTGCTCGCCACCCTGGAGGCCGGGTGCAGCGCACCGGTCGCCGCCTACGCCGAGCTCGCCGAGGGCGACGCCGGTGAAGAGATCTACCTGCGCGGGGCGGTGATCAGCCCGGACGGCACCCGTGACCTCCGGCTGTCCCGCACCGGAACGCCCGCCGACGCGGCGGAGATCGGCAAGGCACTCGCCGCCGAACTCCTCGACCTCGGCGCCGACTCGATCCTCGGCCAGAACGGACACACCGGCCCGGGGACCCAGCAATTTGGGAGCACAGAATGACCCGCACCCGTAAGCCCGTAGGCCGTATCGCGTTCGTCGGGGCCGGTCCCGGCGACCCGGGCCTGCTGACCCGCCGGGCGCACGACGCCCTGGTCGACGCCGACCAGGTGGTGTACGACCGGGGAGTCCCCGAGTCGCTGCTCGACGTCGTCCGCGCGGAGGCGAAGGAGGACGCCCAGTTCACTCCGGCCGAGGGCGCGCCGGGTGACGTGGCGAAGGTGCTGATCTCGGCGGCCCGTTCCGGGCTGAACGCGGTGCACCTGGTCGCCGGGGACCCGTTCGGCCACGAGTCGGTGGTCAAGGAGGTGCAGGCGGTCGCGCGTACCGCCGCGCACTTCGAGGTCGTCCCGGGTGTCGGGCAGGCCGAGGGGGTGGCCACCTACGCGGGCGTGCCGCTGCCGGGCGTCCGCACGGTGGCCGACGCGGAAGACGTCACCCTGCTGGACTTCGACGCGCTGGCCGCAGCCGTCTCCCGCGGCTCGCTGGCGCTCGCGGTGGACGCGGGCGACCTCGCCGCGGTCCGGGACGGGCTGCTCGCCGCCGGTGTCGACGGGGCCACAGCCGTCGGTGTGACCGGCGACGGCACCGGCGAGACGCAGTACACCACCACGTCGACCGTGGACTCCTTCGTCGCGGCGGCGCTCGGCTTCACCGGCCGGGTGGTGCTCACCGTCGGCGACGGCGTCGGCCAGCGGGACAAGCTCAGCTGGTGGGAGAACCGCCCGCTGTACGGCTGGAAGGTGCTCGTCCCCCGGACCAAGGAGCAGGCCGGTGCGATGAGCGCGCGGCTGCGGGCGTACGGCGCCATCCCGTGCGAGGTGCCGACCATCGCCGTCGAGCCGCCGCGCACCCCCGCCCAGATGGAGCGCGCGGTCAAGGGCCTGGTCGACGGCCGGTACGCCTGGGTGATCTTCACCTCGGTGAACGCGGTCCGCGCGGTGTGGGAGAAGTTCGCCGAGCACGGTCTCGACGCCCGGCACTTCGGTGGCGTCAAGATCGCCTGCATCGGTGAGGCGACCGCCGACGCCGTCCGCGCGTTCGGCATCCAGCCGGAGCTGATCCCGTCCGGGGAGCAGTCCTCGGAGGGCCTGCTGGCCGAGTTCTCGCCGCACGACGAGGTGCTCGACCCGGTCGGCCGGGTGCTGCTGCCGCGCGCCGACATCGCCACCGAGACGCTCGCCGCCGGGCTCACCGAGCGCGGCTGGGAGGTCGACGACGTGACCGCGTACCGGACGGTCCGGGCGGCGCCCCCGCCGGCCGAGATCCGCGACGCCATCAAGTCCGGTGGGTTCGACGCCGTGCTCTTCACGTCGTCGTCCACGGTCCGGAACCTGGTCGGCATCGCCGGGAAGCCGCACGCGCGTACCGTTGTTGCTGTCATCGGGCCCAAGACGGCGGAGACCGCCACGGAGTTCGGCCTGCGGGTCGACGTGCAGCCTCAGCACGCCTCGGTGCCCGACCTGGTGGAGGCGCTGGCCGCCTACGCCGTCGAGCTGCGTGAGAAGCTCGCCGCCATGCCGGCGAAGCAGCGGCGCGGTTCGAAGGTGCAGGGGCCGACCGCCCTGAGGTTCCGCTGACCCTGGAGGGTTCCGTGCCGTACCCCGAGATCCGGCCCCGCCGGCTGCGCCGCAACGCCGCCGTGCGGCGGCTGGTCTCCGAGACCCGCGTCGACCCGGCCGAACTGGTCGTACCGATGTTCGTCAAGGAGGGGCTGACCGAGCCGCGGGCCGTCGCGTCGCTCCCGGGCGTGCTCCAGCACTCCCGGGACTCGCTGCGCAAGGCCGCCGTCGAGGCGGTCCAGGCCGGGGTCGGCGGGATCATGCTCTTCGGGGTACCGGAGTCGCGGGACGAGCGCGGCTCGGGCGGGATCGACCCGGACGGCATCCTCAACGTCGCCATCCGGGACGTGATCTCCGAGGTGGGCGACGCCACGGTCGTGATGAGCGACCTGTGCCTGGACGAGTTCACCTCGCACGGGCACTGCGGCCTGCTCACTCCCGACGGCGGGGTGGACAACGACGCCACCCTGGCCGCGTACGGCGAGATGGCGGTGGCCCAGGCCGCCGCCGGGGTCCACGTGGTCGGGCCGTCCGGCATGATGGACGGCCAGGTCGGCGTGGTCCGCCGGGCCCTGGACGCCGCCGGGCACCAGGACGTGAGCATCCTGGCGTACGCCGTGAAGTACGCGTCGGCGTTCTACGGCCCCTTCCGCGACGCGGTGGAGTCGGCGCTGGAGGGCGACCGTCGCAGCTACCAGCAGGACCCGGCGAACCTCCGCGAGTCGCTGCGCGAGGTCGAGTTGGACGTCGCCGAGGGCGCCGACATGGTGATGGTCAAGCCGGCGCTGCCGTACCTCGACGTGGTCGCGGCGGTCCGGGCGGCGGTGGACGTCCCGGTCGCCGCCTACCAGGTCTCCGGCGAGTACGCGATGGTCGAGGCGGCCGCCGCGAACGGCTGGATCGACCGTGAGCGGGTGATGCTGGAGTCGCTCACCGCGATCCGTCGGGCCGGCGCCCAGATCATCCTCACCTACTGGGCGGTCGAGGCGGCCGGGCTGCTCCGCCAGCGCTACTGAACGCGGACGGTCGTCACGTTCTGCGCCAGATCGTCCACGGAGGCGTCCCGGCCCAGGTGCACCGGCAGCCCGGCCCAGGCGACCCGGACCGTCGCGTCGTCGGCCCAGGCGACGCCCGTGATCGGGCCTAGCACGAAGGCCGGATCGGCGATCAGCTGGTCGGCCCGTAGCGCTCCCGTGGCGGTGTCGAACACGGCCAGCCGTTGCTCCCGTCGGTCGCCTGAGGTGTCGAGGGGGCGGTAGGGGACCGCGACCCGGGCGCCGTCCGGTGAGAGGCGCAGGCCGTTCACGCATAGGCCGCTGACGGTCAGCCGGGCGATCCGCTTCCCGTCGGTGGTCCGCCGCACGTCGGTGTGGCAGCCGTGGTCGTCCCGCTGCTCGACGAGCCGGTCCGGGCGTACGTCGGTCTGGCTCGCCGCGAGCAGGTCGACGCCGGCGGTCGACGACCGGAGGAGCAACTTCTCCCGACCGGTGAGGAGGTCGTGCGTCACGATTCCGGCGTCCCGGGCGAGGTAGGCGACCGTCGTGTCGGCGCCCAGCAGTTCGATCCCCTGACCCTTGACCCGCACCTCGCGGCTGCGTTCCACAGCACCGTCCGAACGCAGCACCACCAGCCTGATCGACAGCCCCTCGACGTCCGGGCCGTCGGTGCGCGCGACACCCGGCGTCAGGTCGGTGTACACGAGTCCGACCAGCCGCCCGTCGGGCAGCGCCGCGCCCAGCGAGAAGTCCTCCGGTACGCGGTGCCGGCGTATGGACCCGCCCGGCAGCACCTCCTCGACGACGCCGGGCGGGCTGTCGCGGTCCACGGTGACCATCAACCGCTGCGCTGGTTCCGGCCACCGCGCCGGCGGTGACGCGGTGGCGGTCATCGTCGGCCGGCTCGTCGTCCCCGCTGGCCCGCTCGTCGAGGCCGACGGGCTCCGGGCCAGCAGCGGTACCGCCCCGCTGGTGAGCGCCACCAGCAGGGCCAGCCCACCTGCCGTCGTTGCGCTCCGCCGACGCCGTCGAGCCCGTGCCCGGCGGAGAACGGCGGCCAGATCTGAGGTGTGCGACGGGGTCGTCCGCGCGGCGCGGTGCACCGCCTTGGCCAGATCCTCGGGTACGTCGTCCATCGTCACTCCTTCTCGGCCAGCGCCGCTCGCAGTCCGGCGAGACCTCGGGAGAGCCGGCTCTTCACCGTGCCCTCGGTCAGGTCGAGCACCGCTGCGGTCTCGGCGGTGGACAGGTCCAGCAGGACACGACAGACGATCACCGCCCGCTGGGCGGTGGGGAGCCGGTCCAACGCCGACCGGGCGGCCATCCCGGCCGGGTCCGGCCCGGACACGGCCGCACCCCGGTCGCCCGGTGCGGGTGGGCGTTCCCGGCGGACCTTCCGCCACCACGAGGTCGCCCAGTTCAGCCCGACCCGGAACACCCATCCGGCGGGGTTGTCGAGCTGCCGGACCCGGTCCCACCGTGCGTACGCCCTTGCCATCGCCTCGTCGGCGGCCTCGCGGGCCAGTCCGACGTCCCCCGTGGCGAGGGCCAGTGCCCGGTGGATCCGGTCGACGTGCGCCCGGTAGAACCGCTCGAACGGCACGGCCGGGTCGGCGTCGGGCCCACCCGGACCGAGCTCGTCGGACGGCCGGACCGGCGAGGCGACGTCGCTTCCCATGCCAGGTACACGCTTCCCACCCGGGATCGGTTCCCACCCGTCCGCGCCGACTCTGCGAACAGTCGGCGGGTGGGACGAACCTCTGTTCCGCCCCCTTTGCTCTGCTTCAACGGACGCAACAGATCTCGTTGATTTCTGATGCGTGGGTTGAAGCAGAGCAAAGGAGGCGAATGGGCAGGGTGTGACCCCCGGCGAGCCGTTGTCCACAGGCTTGTCCACAGGGGTTGCCGCGCCGGCCGCCGAGCCAGGACAGTTTCGACATGACCTCCGCCTTCGACCCGCCCGACACGGGGCCGACCCTGGGACCGTTCCCCGTCGAGGGAATCGTCCGCCGGGCGCGCCGCATCGTCGGCCTCAGCCAGATCCGCATGGCACGGTTCGCCAAGGTGGCACCGTCGACCGTCGCCCGGGTGGAGGCCGGCACCCTGACGCCGAGCCTGGCGGTGCTGGAACGGCTCCTCGGCGCGGCGGGGCTCTATCTCGTCGTGGTCGACCAGGAAGGCCGCCTCGTCCGTCCGATGGAAGTGTGGGACGACACGCGCGACGGCGCCGGCCGTCGCTATCCGGCGCACCTCGACACGATCCTCGACCCGAAGCCGGGCGAGTGGTGGGCGGACATCTACGGGCTGGCGCGGCCGCCGGAGACGTTCCACCGCTGCCCCGTCGAGCGGGAGATGCGGCGCCGCCTCAGCGTGTGGGAGGTACGCGTCGCCCAGAACCGGTCCGCCCCTCGACCGCCTGATCCGGACCGGTACGGCTGACGGCCCGCCGGCCAGGCGAAGGGCCTGGCCGGCGGGCCGTCAGCGAGCGGACCCGGATCAGTCGTCGTCGACGATGGTGCCGGTGCCGAGCGGGTCGGCGAGGCGCAGACCCGGTATGCCGGCCACGAGCAACGTCAGCTTCTCGTCGGCCTCGCGCTTCCGGTCACCGCGCACGGTCACCGGGAAGGTGAGGGTCGTCTGACCGGCCGCGAGGGTCCTGCACCCGACGTACGACTCGTAGTCCGAGCCGGACCGGGCGGTCGTCCCGTAGGTCGCGGCGCACACCAGCACCGGCTGGGACAGCGGTCGCGAGACGGTGACGGTGAAGTCGAGCCGGACGTTGCCCCGATCGCCCTCGACCACCGACGCGTCGGCCACGCTGAGCGACGCGCGGGAGCGGAACCGCGCCACCTGCGGGTCGTGGTCGCTGGAGCCGCGCGTGCCGTCACCGGCGTGCTCGGCCGGCCAGTCGGCGTTGATGTGCGCGGCGCGCATCTGCACCAGGTCGCGGTGCAGCGCCCCGTTCACGAACAGGTGGTCCAGCGTCTGCGCCTGCCCCTCGAAGCTGTACGAGTAGGCGGACGACGGTGCGTCGGCGAGCAGGTCCTCCCAGAGGTTGCGCAGCCCCGCCTCGTACAGCGGACCGAGCTGGTCCGACGGCGTCAGGTCCGCCCCGGTCGCGATCGGGTCGTCGGGGCGCGGGAAGACGTTCAGGTCACCGCCGTACACCACGCGCGCGTTCGGGTCGGACGCCTCGATCGCCGACACGATCGCGGCGCCGTAGGCGGCCTGCTCCCGGCGCTGCCCCACCCGGGCGTCCGGCGTGGACGAGTAGTGGTTGCTCGCCGCCCACACCGTGAACCGCTCGCTCGACCCGGGCGCGGCGGCCACGGAGAACTTGCCGAGCTGCGGCGCCCGGGTGAAGACGTTGTTCCCGTCCTTGCCGGTCGAGGTGTCCACGTCGGACGGCAGCACCGCGTTGAGCGCCTTCGGGTTCTGCACGTCCGCGTTCGTCGGCAGCCCCGCCGAGCGGTACTGCACCGTCGGCGACGAACCCAGCAGCGGGTCACCGGCGGTCGCCTCGGCCAGCGAGACCCGGTCGGTGCGGAAGAGGAACGCCGAGGTGATGCCCCGGTCGTCCGCGCCGGTGCGGTCGTACGCGGCCGCGTAGGCGGGGCCGCCCTTCGCGGCGATGGTCAGCGCCAGCTCCTGGAGGGTGTCCGGGGCGCCGTCGGCGTCGTTCATGGTACCGCAGACCAGCTCACTGCCGCTGACCGTGCAGATGTCCTGGTCCTCCGCCTCCTGCACGAGGATCAGGTCGGGGGAGTGCAGGTCGGTGGTGATCTGGTCGGCCAGCGCGGCGAGCTGCTCCCGGTACTCCTCGTCACTGCCCGGCACGTAGTCGAACGGCGGGCGGACGCCGGTGCAGCCGGCGTTGCCGGCGAAGTCGCAGCCGTCGAACGGGTCGTCGCGGAAGTCGTACAGGTTCTCCACGTTGTACGTCGCGACCGCGAACTCCTCCGACCGCCTGGCCGGCTGCGGCGGGTTGTTCTTCGACGGGTCGGCCCCGGCGGCGAAGGCGGCCGACTCGACCTGGACGCCGTACTTCTCGAAGGAGTAGTAGAGGCCGCCGACGGCGTCACCGGTCAGCGTGTCGAAGGTGTGCGCCGGCGGCAGCAGGGCAGCGTTGTCCCCGGCCACCGCCTTGACGCCCATGCTGCCCAGCATGATCCGCTGACCGTTGCCGTCGTCGAAGGTGCGCGTCGGGTCGTTGTCGAGCGGGTGGGTGTCCCGGAAGACCCGGCGGGTGTACGGGTCCGCGCGGTCGAGCAGCGGGTCGTCCCGGTCGATGACGAAGGTCTCGGCGTCGGCCGTGGAGGCGAAGACGTTCCGTCCGCTCACCGCGGCGCTCCCGGCGCGTACCCGGAGCCGCGCGCCCTCGTGCCGCTCCCAGAAGCGCTGCGCGTCCGCCAGGTCTACCGGCGGAACCGCGTCGGTCACCGCGACCACCGCGTTCACGTCCAGCCCGGAGGCGACCTTGCGGACCAGCGACGCGCTGGAGAGCTGGGTCATGTTGAAGTACTCGGAGACGCGGGCCCGCAGCACCACCTCGTCGCCGACGGTCGGCACGTAACCGCCGATGAGCGACGTGAACGAGCCCATGAAGACGAAGATGCCGTCGGAGCTGGTCGGGTCGCCGTCGGTGGCGTCGGAGCGGCTCTGGAGGAAGAAGCCGTGCTGGTCCCGGCCGGACGAGTCCCGGGCCAGGGCGCGCTGGGTGACGACCCCGCGGACGTCGTGGAGCGTGCTGCTGGTGCCGTTGCCGCTGGCCGGCGCGAGCGGCGAGCGGTCGGCCGGGCCGGACTCGGCGTCGGTGGTCGGGCCCTGCACCTCCCCGACGGTCAGCTCCCGGGTGACCTGCACGGTCAGGGTGCAGGTGGCGGTGGTGCCGTCCGCGTCGGTCGCGGTCAGGAGCACCGAGTACGCCCCGGCGGCCAGGTCGGCGCTCGCGGTGACGGTGGCCCGGGCGGTGCCGCCGGCCGCCTCAGCGGGGGTGACCGCGGTACGGCTGATGGAACCGGTGGTCGGCGTCGGGCTGACCGAGGTGACGGCCAGGTCGACGATCCGGTCGTCCGGGTCGGTGGCGGTGACCTCGCGGGTCGCGGCGGTGCCGGCCGACGTGGCGAGCGTGCCGCCACACGTGACGGTGGCCGGCGCGTCGACCGGGCCGCCGCCGTCGGTCGTGTGCGCGCCGAGCCCGTCGACCGTGTCGACGGCGAAGCCCGCCCACTGGGCGGCCGGGTCGAAGGCGTCGGCGGGATCGGTGTCGCCGGCGGTGACGCCGCCCAGGCGGCGCAGCGTGTTGTCGGCGGTGCTGGTCGCCCCGGCACCCCATTCGGTGCCCGGGTCCACGCCCACCTGGCCGATCGAGTCGAGCACGGTGTCGCCCCGGCGGAGCACGACCGCGTCGTCGCCGTTGAACAGGCCGCTGCCGGTGGTCTGGTCGGCCTGGGCGAGGATCGCGGCGTTCGCCGAGGAGTGGGCGAAGACGTGGACGTCACCCGCCGCCACCGTGCCGGTCAGGGGGAAGGCCGTCGGAGTGGTGGAGCCGTTGAAGTACAGCAGCAGCTGGTAACCGCCGGCGCTCAGGTCGATCGGCGCGCCGGTGCCGTTGAAGAGCTCGATCGCCTTGTTGTTGGACGAGCCTTCGACGTACTCCGAGATGAACAGGTCGGTGGGCGCGGCGCTGGCCGCGGTGGGTGCGACTCCGACGGCCGTGACGGTGACGGCGGCGGTGGCGGTCGCGAGCGCGGCGATTGTGCGGCGCGGGCGCATGGAGCCTCCACGGTGGGTGGGCATGAACTAACGCACGTTAAGTGGCGTGGTTGACCGCCGTCCATCCCCCGACGGACGCTTTCGTGAAACTTCTCAGCGCCCCGGGTCGAGCCGGTGCACCAGGTCGGCGACGTCCACGCTGTACTCGCACCACTCGCGGTCGGGGCGGTACCCCAGCTCGGCGTTGACCTTGAGCATCGCCTCGTTGGCCTGGGCGTTCCAGGTCTGCACCTCGACGAGCTGCGGTTCGGCGGAGCGCAGCTCCAGCAGCATGCGTGCCTTGATCGCCCGGTCGATGCCGTACCCGCGGTGGTCCTGGACGACGATCGTGTCGTACTGGTCGGCGCGGGTCGGGTGCTGGGCCGGCACCACCACCTCGGTCAGGCCGGCCACCTCGCCGGATTGCTCGTGCAGGGCGAGCACGATGTACGGCTTCATGCCCCGCCGGTGCAGGCAGTCCAGGCTGTCGCGCAGCCGCTGCGGATCGTACGAGCTGGGGCGCAGTTCGCCGTCCTCGACGTCGCGCACCTCGGCCTTGGCCCGCGCGTACGCCTCGATCAGCTCGTCCGGGGGCCCACCGGGGTGGAACTCCAGGTGGTAGCCCGCGCCGATGCCGGAGGCCATCTCGGTCAGCTCGGCCCAGTCCACCGTGGCGAGGTCGAGCACGCTGCGGGTCTCCACGTACTCCTTGGCGAAGCCGAGCGCCTCGTAGAAGCCGACCGCCGGGGTGTCGCCGACCACCTCGACGCCGATCGACTGGAACCCCTCGTGGTAGACCCGGCGGGCGGCGGTCAGCACCAGGTCGCGGCCGAGGCCGGTGCGGCGCGCGGACGGGTGCACCAGCACCTCCAGCACGCCGATGTCACCGAGCAGCAGCACGTGGACCTGACCCATGATCGCCCCGGGGACGCCGTTCGAGGCCGGCTCCGCCTGGGCGACCCAGGAGATCCGGCGCTCACCGGGCATCACCTCGGCCAGGTATTCCCGCAGGGAATTCTCCTGCCACGGCGGATCCTGCGGCAGATCGGCCGCCAGGACCGCGTTCAGCGTGTCCAGCAGCGACGCGATCTCGGCGGACGACGCGGTCCTGGGGTCCCACTCGCGCACCATCACCCGTCTAGCTTGCCGCTAACGGCTGCCCGGGGGAAGTGTCCAGTTCTCCAATGTATGCGGACGATCACGTCACGTGCGGCTGGCCTGCCCGTACTGGTTGGCCCGGTCGAACACGTCCTGCGCGTACGCCCGGACGTCGTTGTACGACAGGATGGCGTTCCACCAGTCACCGGCGATGGTCAGGTTGCGGCTCCCCTTGCACAGGTAGTTCGCGGCGGCCAGGGCGGCGTCGTCGATGTCGTGCGGGTCCTTGCGGCCGTCGTTGTCCGCGTCGGCGCCGACCTCCTGCCACGTGGTCGGGATGAACTGCATTGGCCCGATCGCCCGGTCGTAGGTCGTGTCCCGGTCGAGCACCCCGCGGTCGGTGTCGCGGATCAGCATCCGGTTGTCGCGCCCGTCCAGCGGGAGGCCGATGATCTCGGGGGCGGCCCGGCCGTCCGTGCCGAGCCGGGCGCCGTTGGCCTGCCCGTGCGCGGACTCGACGTGCCCGATCGCGGCCAGCGTGGTCCAGCTCAGCCCGCAGCTCCGGTTGGTCTGGGCGAGCACCAGCTCGGCGTACCCGTACGCCTGCATGGCCACCGGGGCGATGCCCACCTTCGGGCCGATCTGAGCGGCCCAGGCGGCGAGGGCGTCGGCGGGCCGGCCGGTGCCGGGCGCCGGGACGACCGTGCCGCCGGTTGGCGCCACGGCCGTGGGTCCGCCGAGCGGCGGCAGCGTCGTGGCCGGCAGCGGTGCGCCCGCCGCCAGGGTCGGGTCGGCAGCGGTCGTCGGCGCTCCCGCGCTGGCGTCGACCGCGACCGGCCGGGAGCGCACGGCCGCGGGTACCAGCAGGGCGCCGGCCGCGGCGGTCGCCGCCACCAGGAAGAGCAGGAAGACGCCGGGCAGGGTGAGCCGCCCGCTGGGGCGCCGCGACCAGTCGCGGACCGCCCGGGTCGCACCCGCCGCCAACCGTCCCGGCGGGATCCGTACGGCGTGCGCGAAGGGGACCCGGCGCCGCCGGGCTGCCGCGGGCCGGTCCGGGGCGGCCGGGTCGACCGGGGGCAGCGGGTCGACCCGGGTGACGGTGAGGTCGTCGCCGGTGCGCGGCGGCGCCGTCCCGGCAGGGCCGTCGGTCCGTGCCGCCGTGTCGTCGGTCCGTGCCGCCGTGTCGTCGGTCCGTGCCGCCGTGTCGTCGGTCCGTGCCGCCGTGTCGTCGGCGTGCGGCGGGTCGTCGTCGGTGTGCGCCGCCTTGTCGTCGGCGGAGGGTGTCGCCGAGCGCAGCCACGGCCGGCGTGGACGGGGCACCGAGGCGAACGGCTCGTCCGGGGCGGCGCCGGAGCCGGCGAACGGGCCGTCGGGCGGCGCGGCCGGCCGGAGGGGTCGAAGGGTCGTCCTGTCCTCGCCGTCCACCACCCGTCGAGTATCACCCATGTTCCGCGCGACGTCAGGACCGGTCGTACGCTGATGCCATGCCCCGGTACGAGTTCCGCTGCCGCGCCTGCGGCGACACCTTCGAGGTCAACCGTCCCATGGCGCGGGCCGCCGAGCCGGCGTCCTGCCCGCAGGGGCACGACGACACGGTGAAGCTGCTGTCCACGGTCGCGGTGACCGGCCGCGGTGGGGCGGGCGCGCCCGCCCCGGCACCGAGCGGTGGCGGCTGCTGCGGCGGTGGCTGCGGCTGCTGAGCCGCACTCGGAGTCCGTCGGTACGGCTGTCGCGCTTGCCCGCACGAGGTCCTAGTGGCACGTTGGGGCGGAGCCGGGGCGGCCGTTCTCACGATGCGTGACGGCTTGCTTTCAGGCAGCATGAACCCGACGTCACGGGGCGGAGGTTCCACGCATGTCGCCACGGATCCACCTCCCGACCGGGTTGGTGACCTTCGTCTTCACCGACATCGAGGGCTCGACCCGGCTGGCCCAGCTGCTCGGGCCCGACTACCGGCCGGTGCTGCGGGAGCACCGGCGGCTGCTGCGCCGGACCATCGCCGCCACCGAGGGCGCGGAGCTGCTCACCGAGGGGGACTCGTTCTTCCTGGCCTTCGGTGACGCGACCGCCGCGCTGACCGCCTGCCTGACCGCCCAGCGGGCCCTGGCCAGTCACGACTGGCCGACGCAGGAGGCCGTGCCCCGGGTGCGGATGGGCCTGCACACCGGGTGGGCCGAGCCGCGCGACGGCGAGTACGCGAGCCCCGAGGTCCACCGCGCGGCCCGGGTCGCCGCGGCCGCGCACGGCGGGCAGGTGCTCTGTTCCGCGGCCACGGCGAGGCACGCCGACCCGCTGCCGTCCGGCGCGTCGCTGCTCGACCTCGGCCTGCACCGGCTGCGCGGCTTCGACGACCGGGAGCGCCTGTTCCAGCTCGTCGCCCCCGGGTTGGAGCGCCAGTTCCCGCGCCCGCGTACCGCCGACGCGGTGGCGCACAACCTGCCGACCCAGGTCACCTCGTTCGTGGGCCGGCAGAGCGAGCGCGCCGAGCTGCGGCGGCTGGTGGAGGGGCACCGGCTGGTCACCGTGCTCGGTGCGGGCGGCACCGGCAAGACGCGCCTCGCCGTGGAACTCGCCGGCGACCTGGTGGAGTCCTATCCGGACGGGGCCTGGTTCGTCGACATCGCCACCGTCACCGACCCGGGTCTGGTGGCGTTCGCCATCGCCGCCGTGCTCGGTCTCCGCCCGGAGCCGGGCCGCCCGATGGTGGACACCCTGGTGGAGTACGCGGCCGCCCGCCGGATGCTCGTCCTCCTGGACACCTGCGACGCCCAGCCGGCCGCGTCGGCCGAGGTGATCTCCCGGCTGCTCGCCGGCGGGACGGGCGTGCGGGTCCTCGCCACCAGCCGGGAGTCGTTCGGGCTGCCCGGCGAGGTGGTGTGGCGGATCCCTCCGCTGTCGGTGGACCGGCCCCCGGACGGCGCGGAGAGCGACGCGGTCGCGCTGCTGCTCGACCGGACGGCCGCGGCCCGGGGCGGCCGGCAGCCGGATCCGGCCGAGTCGGCCGACCTGCGCCGGGTCGTGCAGCGGCTGGACGGCCTTCCGCTCGCCATCGAGCTGGCCGCCGCCCGGCTGCGGGTGCTCTCCGTCGGCCAGCTCGCCGAACGACTCGACGATGTGCTGGGCACCCTGGACGCCGGCCGGGACGACCCGGAGCCGCCGCCGGCCGATGGCGGCTGGACGGGTAACCAGCAGGACACGGTGGATCTCGTCGCGGCGGCGGCCGGGATCAGCCCGCCCAGCCCGGCGACCCGGGCGGTGCAGCGGTCGGCGACCGAACGGCACGTCACCATGCAGGCCACCGTCACGTGGTCGTACCGGACGCTCGGGCCGCGCGCGGCCCGGCTGCTGCGGTGGCTGGCCGTGTTCGCCGGGCCGGTGGACCTGCCGACGGTGGAGTGGCTGCTCGGGGACGACCCGCTCGACCCGCTGTCGGTACTGGTGGACAAGTCGATGGTGCTGGCCGAGCCGCACGCGTCGGGCAGCACGTACCGGATGCTCGACCCGATCCGCGCGTACGCGGCGCGGCGGCTGGTGGAGGCGGGGGAGGAGCAGACCGCCCGGGACCGGCACGTGGCCTGGTCCGCCCACGCCCTCCAACGGGTGCACCTCGGTCCGGACGGCCGGCCGGCGACCCTCTCGCTGTACGCGCTCGATCCGCTCGCCGGCGAGCTGCGCGCCGCGCTGCGCTGGTGCGCCACGGGTGGCAGCGCCCGGGCGGGGCTGGAACTGGCCGGTGGGCTGGACCAGTGGTGGCGGGAGCGGGGGCTGGCCCGGGAGGGGCGGCTCTGGCTGTCCCGGCTGTACGGCCGGATCGCCGAGACCGGGGAGCGCATCCCGGAGGCGGAGCTGGCGGCGGCGTACCACATGCACTCGCTGCATGCCGGCGCCGACGGCGAGTTCGCCGAGGAGCTGCGCTTCTCCCAGCGCGCGGAGGAGGCGGCGCGGCAGGCCGGTGACGCGGGCCTGCTCGCCCGGGTCCTGGCCGGTCGGGCGGCGCCGCTGGTCGACATGGGACAGTTCGCCGAGGCGGAGCGGGTGTGCCGCGAGGTGATCGACTGGGCGCACCGGCAGGACGTGGTGGGTGACGCCCTGTTCGCCGTGTTCAGCCTGGCCGAGCTGCTCTGGCGCCGGGGCGCGCTGGACGAGGCGGCCGAGCTGCTCGGGGCGGCCCGCCCGGTGGAGGCGGCCCGCCCGGTGGAGCGCGGCCGGCGCTCGGTGGACATGCTGCTCGGCCTGGTCGCGCTGGCCCGGGGGGACCTGATCGCCGCGCACGAGCACCTGCTGGTGGCGCTCCGCTCCCGCATGGCGCACGGTTTCCACGGTCGCGCCTGCGACACGCTGCACGCGATCGCCGTGCGCTGCGCCGCCGGGGGTGACCCGCTGGCCGCCGCGCGGCTGTTCGGGGCGGCGCAGGCGACGCGGGCGAGCCTGCGCTCCACGCCGGGCATCTACGGGGCGTACTGGGCGCAGCGCCAGATGGAGCTCCGCGAGGCGTTGGGTGACGCCGCCTTCGACGACGCGTACGCCGTGGGTGCGGAGTTGGGTCTGGAGGAGGCGGCCGCACTGGCGCTCAGCATCGAGCACCCCGACCTGGCCGCCGACTCGACCCGCTTCGCCACGGGCACCCCCACCCCCACCCCCAACCCCCGCCAACCCACCGCCACCCCCACCCCCACCCCAACGCCCACCCCCCACACCGAACACGCCTGACCCTCACCGCGTTGATCATGAAGTTAGCGGGCGGTTCGATCTCCATTTCACCCGCTAACCCCATGATCAACTTGGCGATACCCCTGGGTGCGGGGGTGTGGGTCAGGTGCGGGCGCGGCGTTCGGCGTCGGCCTTCATCTTCGCGGCGCGGTCGATGTCGGACTGCTGGACGGCGGCGACCGAGCCGAAGATGCTGACCGCCTGGTAGTAGGTCCAGGCCAGGCTGTAGCAGGCGGGCCGGACGACCGAGCTGTACGTGGCGCAGACCCGCTTCAGGTCCTCGTAGAAGGCGCTGTCCAGGCGGGCCTTGTTCGACGAGAACAGGCCCATCGCCTTGTAGTTGCGGTACCCGAAGTCGTGGCGGTAGCAGGAGAGGCTGAAGTTGAACCCGAGTGGGTTGTCCGGGCTCGACGAGCAGTAGTCGGTGGACCAGTCGAAGGCGTACTCGGACCAGGCGGCCTTGTTCAACCGGCCGGCGTTCCAGGCGTTGTAGCTGGTGGCGCTGGTCTGGGTCCAGCCGGACAGGACGGAGAGCTTCTGCTCCCGGGTGACGGCCGCGGCGGGGGAGGCGAGGCCGAGGGCGACGAGCAGGGTGACCGTGAGCGAGGCGAGGAGGGTGGCGAGGCGTCTGGACACGATTACCTCCGCGAGGGTGAGCGGGACGGCATGTTACCGGCGGGTTACCGGGTGTAGATCAGTGTCGATGCCGTACCTCGCGGCGACCTCGCGGCGGTCTCAACATTTCGTGTCCGGCGCCTAAACAGACGAATGCCCCGGGCGCCAGGGGCGCCCGGGGCATTCAGCGCAGGGTCAGCGCACGAAGGCCGGCGGGCTGGCCGGTCCCTCGTTGGCCACCCGGTCGACCGCCCGCACGTAGTACGTGTACGAGTGGCCCGCCTCCGCGGTGGTGTCCACCCAGGACTCGACCCCACCGGTCGCCCGGACCGTGTCGACCAGGTGCGCCGCGTCGGCGAAGTCGCACCGGCCGGCCAGGTCGAACCCGTCGAGGCGGTAGATCGCGTACGACGTGGCGGTGCCCAGCGGGCCCCTCCCGTCGGCCGGCTGCCGCCAGGTCAACTTGACGCCGTCGTCCTGCCGTTCCTTACCGGTGACCACCGGCATGAGTAGCGGCTTGGCGGGCAGGTGCGGCATCGCCGGCACCAGGGCCGGGCGGGAGTAGTGCTCGGCGGCGTAGATGTCGGTCGCGCCGAGGCGGTTGGCCCGCACCTGGACGGCCGAGAAGTGCACGTTGCCGAGCACCTCGGGGTACTGCCGGTTGAGCGTCAGGTGGTCGGACAGCTCGCGCGGGTTCATCCAGAACGAGCCGTACGCCGGCTCGCCGCTCTTGTAGTCGGCCTGCCCGATGTAGAGCTGCACGCGGGTGCCGCGCACCTGCTCGGCCCACCACGGGACCAGACGCGCGTAGTCGGCGGCCGGGTACTGGCCGATGTACCAGTACAGCTGCGGCACCACGTAGTCGATCCATTCCTCCTTGATCCACTTGCGGGTGTCGGCGGAGATGATGTCGTACGACTGGCTGCCGGTGGTGTCCGAGCCCAGCGGGTCGACGGACTTGTTGCGCCAGATGCCGAACGGGCTGACGCCGAACTTCACCCACGGCTTCTCGGCCTTGATCTTGGCGTTCATCTCCTGGATCAGCAGGTTGATGTTGTCCCGCCGCCAGTCGGCCTTGTCGGTGAAGCCCCGGTTGAACTCCGCGAACGTCGCGTCGTCCGGCACCTGGTGGGTGCCGCTCGGGTACGGGTAGAAGTAGTCGTCGAAGTGGACGCCGTCGATGTCGTACCGCTTCACCGCGTCGAGCATCGCGGTCTGGACGAACTCGCGGACCGCCGGGATGCCGGGGTTGTAGTAGAGCCGGCTGCCGGCGACGCCGGCCGGCGGGTACGCGAAGACCCAGTCCGGGTGCTCGCGGACCGGGTGGTCGGGCGCCAGCTTGCTGATGTCGGCGCCGGCGCCGCTCGGTGCGGGCATCGAGACGCGGTACGGGTTGAACCAGGCGTGGAACTCGAGGTTGCGCTTGTGCGCCTCCTCGACGACGAAGGCCAGCGGGTCCCAGCCCGGGTCCTTGCCGCGCTCCCCGGTCAGGTACTCCGACCACGGCTCGTGCGGCGAGGGCCAGAACGCGTCGGCGGTCGGGCGGATCTGGACGACGACGGCGTTGTGGTTGAGCCGCTCGGCGAGGTCGAGCCAGCCCAGGTACTCGGCCTTCTGCGCCGCGACCTGGTCCGGCGCGGTCCAGGAGCCCTTGGTGGGCCAGTCGATGTTGGTGACCGACGCGATCCACATGGCACGGAACTGCCGCTTCGGGGTGGCCGGGTCGGTGGTGCAGGTCGTGGTGGAGGCGGCGCTGGCCGTGTCGGGCGCCGCGGCGGCCGGGGTGGCGGCGACGAGCGCCCCCAGCAGCGCGGCAGCGAGCCCGGCGGCGCCGAGCCGAGTTGCCTTCATACGGTGTGTCCCTTCGTTGGGCCCCCGTGACAGGGTTCGACGCGGCCCTCCCGGCAACATCCGCCGTTGAGTAAGTGCCGCTGGTAGAAAATTTTCACACCGTGCGTGCTCCGCGCAAGGGTCTGCGCCCGATCGATCCGTCCGTCGCTTTCCGGATCCGTCGAGTGGCCCCCGTCACCGTGCCCACGGTGACCATCTCCCCACCCCCTGTCGCCGCCCGGTTGCGCCGACGCAGGTGTCAAGAAGGGCCCCTTGTACAACGCCAGGCGTTAACAAGGGGCCCTTCCTTCCTTGACCGCCACCGTAGAGTGCGGGCCAGCAGTGGGGGGAGGAAGCGGTGCGGCACAGGCTCAAGGACGTCGCGGAGCGGGCCGGAGTGTCGGTCAAGACCGTCTCCAACGTGGTCAACGGCTACGTGCACGTCCGGCCGGACACCCGGGCGCGGGTCGAGGAGGCCATCGCCGAGCTGAACTACCGGCCCAACCTGTCCGCCCGCAACCTGCGCAAGGGGCGCACCGGGGTGATCGCCCTGGCCGTGCCGGAACTGGACATCCCGTACTTCGCCGAGCTGGCCCGGCACGTCGTCACCGCCGCCGCCGAGCTGGGCTGGACGGTCCTGATCGACCAGACCGGCGGCGGCCGGGAGCAGGAACGGGTCGCCGCCGCGGGCATCGGCGACCACCTGATCGACGGTCTGATCTTCAGCCCGCTCGCGCTCACCGCCGACGACCTGGCCGGCCTGGACGGCACCCCGATGGTGCTGCTCGGCGAACGCGTCGACCACGGCCCCGCCGACCAGGTGGGGATCGACAACGCCGCCGCCGCCCGGACGATGACCGCCCACCTCATCGGGCTCGGCCGCCGCCGGGTCGCCGCGATCGGGTCGCAGCGCACCCCCGAGGGCGCGAGCGCGCGGCTCCGGCTCGCCGGTTACACCGCCGCGCTCGCCGACGCCGGCATCGCGTACGACGAGTCGCTCGTGGCGCCCGCGCCGGCCTGGCACCGCGCGGAGGGCGCGGCCGCGATGCGGTCCCTGCTGACCTCGGGGGTACGCCCCGACGCCGTCTTCTGCTTCAACGACACCCTCGCGCTCGGCGCGCTGCGCGCCCTGCACGAGGCCGGCCTGCGCGTGCCGGAGGACGTCGCGGTGGCCGGCTTCGACGACATCGAGGACGGCCGTTTCTCGGTCCCCACCCTGACCACCATCGCCCCGGACAAGGAACGCATCGCGCGCCTGGCGGTCGACCTCCTCGCCAACCGCCTCGTGGGCGACCGCACAGCCCCCCCACGCAAACTCCCCGCCCCCTGGACCCTCCTCCCCCGCGAATCCACCACCCACCCCTAACCCCCCACCCCCCGGGCCGTCCTGGTCGATCATGGAGTTAGCGGGTGGTTTGATCTCCAATTCACCCGCTAACCCCATGATCGACACGTCCCCTGCGGTGGGTGGGGTGGGTGGGGTGGGTGGGTTAGGCGAAGAAGCGGGCCAGGTGGGAGGGGGACGGGCCGTCGGCGTCGGGCGGGAGCGGGGTCAGGTCGGCGAAGATGCTGGCACCGTCGCAGCCGGCGTGCAGCGGGTACCAGCGCGGGGTGCCCGGTGGGCGTTGCATGCAGATCCCCTTGATGGTCTGGACGTCGAGCAGCCGGACATGGGTGGGGTCGGCGACCGCGTTGACGTGCCCCCACCAGGGGCTCATCACGTGCAGGACGCCGCCCGGGCGCAGCACCCGGTGCGCCTCGTCGACCAGCGGCAGGAAGTCGATCAGGTGCTCCAGGATGTGGACGGTGAAGAGCACGTCCACCGAGTCGTCGGCAAGGGGCAGCGTGCTCGACAGGTCCGCGACCGCGTCCACTCCCGGCGCCGGGAAGATGTCCAGTCCCAGGTTGCCCGGCCACTGCTTGGTCGGCCCGCAGCCCAGGTCCACCACGACGGGGTCCCGTCCGCCGACGCGGACCCGGCACCAGACGGCCAGGACCCCGGCGAGCCGGCCGACGCGGTCCCGCACCAGACGCAGGTCGTCCGGCTCGCCGACCTCCCCGGTCAGGTGAGCCACCCCCCGGTCGAAGCGCACCTCGACGGCGAGGTCCCGCAGGCGGTCGTCGTGCCGCGCCTGGTCCGTCCAGGCTTCGGCGAGGAACTCGTCGACCGCCCGCAGCCGCTCGGCCGAGGGCGGGGTCAGTGCCAGCGCGACCATCGGCCCACCTCCGGCCGCCCGTTACCCACATCGCCGCCTGGTATGCCCTGCCCTTCGGTGGACCTGCCCCGGGCCCCGGGACAACACTCGGGTCGCCCGCCCGCCCGCGATCGACCCGAGGGCGGCGGCATCGGGCGGTCCCGGCGTCGTCGACACCGCCACGCCGGCGGCATCGCGGCCGACGTGAGCTCCGGCGCCCGGCCGGTAGTGCGGTGGGCGTCAGCCGGAGATCGTGCGGCGGGGCCGGCCCACCGTACGCATCCGGGCACGCGGCTGGGGAGCCGCCGGCTTGGGCCGCTTCAGGTGGTAGCGGTGCAGCTCGTTGTTGCCGGGCAGGGACGGGTCCTCGCTCATCGCGACCAGCTCCCAGCCCTGGTCGCCGGCCCGGTTCAGATGGGCCAGCGCGGTGTCCCCGTACGGCGTGACGTCGACCATCGTGCCGTCCGGGCCGTACCAGACGAAGACGACCTCCCAGCCGACGTCGGTGGTGGCCGCCTGCCGACGGCGGACCAGCAGCGCGTACTCCCACTTGAGCATGGGCTCATTCTCACCCGTCGCGACCGGGTCGGCACGGATCAGTCCTCGGCGATCCGTCCGGCGTCCACCCGGAGCCGCCGGTTGACGCTCACCGCGCCGAGCATCCGCCGGTCGTGGGTGACCAGCAGCAGCGTGCCGGGGTAGCCGGCCAGCGCGGACTCCAGCTGTTCGATGGCCGGCAGGTCGAGGTGGTTGGTCGGCTCGTCGAGCACCAGCAGGTTCACCCCGCGCCCCTGCAACAGCGCCAGCGCCGCCCGGGTGCGCTCACCGGGGGAGAGGGTCGCCGCGGGCCGCAGCACGTGCGCCGCGCGCAGGCCGTACTTGGCCAGCAGGGTCCGCGCGTCGGCCGGTGACAGGTCGGGTACGGCCAGCCGGAAGGCGTCGAGCAGCGGCGGGTCGCCGAGGAACAGCTTGCGGGCCTGGTCCACCTCGCCGACGACGACACCGGGCCCGAGCGAGGACCGTCCGGCGTCCAGCGGCAGCCGGCCGAGCAGGGCGGCGAGCAGGGTGGACTTGCCGGACCCGTTCGCCCCGGTGACGGCTACCCGGTCCGCCCAGTCGATCTGGAGGTTCACCGGGCCGAGGGTGAAGGCGCCGCGGCGTACCACGGCGTCGCGGAGCGTGGCCACGACGGCGCCGGCGCGGGGCGCGGCAGCGATCTCCATGCGCAGCTCCCACTCCTTGCGCGGCTCCTCGACCACCTCCAGCCGTTCGATGAGCCGCTCGGTCTGCCGGGCCTTGGCCGCCTGCTTCTCGCTCGACTCGGAGCGGAACCTGCGGCCGATCTTGTCGTTGTCGGTGGCCTTGCGCCGGGCGTTGCGCACGCCCTTCTCCATCCATCCCCGCTGCATGCGGGCTCGCCCCTCCAGGTCGGCGCGGGTCTCGGCGTACTCCTCGTAGTCGGCGCGGGCGTGCCGCCGCGCCACCTTCCGCTCCTCCAGGTAGGCCGCGTAGCCGCCGCCGTAGTGGTTGACCTGCCGCTGGTGCAGGTCCAGTTCGAGGACGCGGGTCACGGTGCGGGTGAGGAACTCGCGGTCGTGGCTGACCAGGACGGTCCCGGCGCGAAGGCCGGTGACGAACTCCTCCAGCCGCTCCAGCCCGGCCAGGTCCAGGTCGTTGGTGGGCTCGTCGAGGAGGAAGACGTCGTACCGGCTGAGCAGCAGCGACGCCAGCCCGGCGCGGGCGGCCTGGCCGCCGGAGAGGCCGGTCATCTCCAGGTCGAGGGAGACGGCGAGGCCGAGGTCGGCGGCGACCTGCTCGGCGCGTTCGTCCAGGTCGGCGCCGCCGAGGGCGAGCCAGCGGTCCAGTGCTTCGGCGTACGCGTCGTCGGCGCCGGGCGCCCCCGCGGTCAGCGCCTCGGTGGCCGCGTCCAGCGTCGCCTGTGCCCCGGCGACCCCGGTGCGCCGGGCCAGGAAGTCGCGGACCCGCTCGCCGGCCCGCCGCTCCGGTTCCTGCGGCAGGTGCCCGACGTTCGCGGTGGGCGGGCTGATCGTGACGCTCCCGGCCTCGACGGGTGACAACCCGGCGAGCGTACGCAGCAACGTCGACTTGCCCGCACCGTTCGGCCCCACGAGCCCGACGACGTCCCCGGGCGCAACGACAAGATCGAGCCCGGCGAAGAGCTCCCGCTCCCCGTGCCCCGCGCTCAGGCCTTTGACAACCAACGTCCCACTCATCAGCCCGCAACCCTATCCGCACCCCACCTACCCCGCGATCTTCACTTCGCGTCCGGACGCAACGGGGCAAAGCTGGCATACGGTGGGCCGGAAATGCATGATCGGCGAGGGTGGTCCGCCACGGACCGGGCACACTTCTCGGCGTGGTGACGACTCTCGCGATCGACTGCGGCGGCGGTGGGCTCAAGGCGTCGGTTCTCGACGCCGCCGGGACCATGCGGGCGCGGCCGGTACGCGTGCCGACGCCGTACCCGCTGCCGCCCGCGCTCTTCGTCAAGACCCTGCGGGACCTGGGGTCGCGGCTGCCGCCGGCGGACCGCCTGACCGTGGGGATGCCGGGCATGATCCGGCACGGGGTGGTGGTGGCCACGCCGCACTACGTCACCCGCTCCGGCCCGCGCAGCCGGGTGGACCCCGAGCTGGTCGCCGAGTGGTCGGGGTACGACGCGCGCAGCGCCCTCGCCGACGCCTTCGGGGTGCCGGCGCTGGTGCTCAACGACGCCGAGGTGCACGGGGCCGGGGTGGTCGCCGGCACGGGTTGTGAGCTGGTGCTGACCCTCGGCACCGGGCTGGGCAGCGCCCTCTTCGACGGGGGCGTGCTCGCCCCGCACCTGGAGCTGTCCCACGCCCCCGTGCGCTGGGGCACCACCTACGACACGTACGTCGGGGAGGTCGAGCGGCGGCGGCTCGGGGACGCCTTCTGGTCGCGACGGGTACGGCAGGTGGTGGAGGGCCTACGGCCCGTCTTCCGCTGGGACCGGCTCTACCTCGGCGGGGGCAACTCGCGGCTGATCCGCCCCGAGCAACTGACCCGGATGGGTGACGACGTGGTGGTGGTGCCGAACACGGCCGGCATCGTCGGCGGCGTCCGCGCCTGGGACCTCGCCACCGCCCGGTCGGTCTGACGCGCCGCCCGGCGCCGCCAGGCGGCGCAATTCCCAGCGGGGAACAGTCGCGGTACGGCTGGTGTTGTGCCAGCGTCGGTTCAGTGGCGATGTGACACGAGGGGGTGGGTCGGATGGATCTTCTGGCCGAGTACCGGCGGGCGACTCTGTTCTTCGAAGCCGGTGACCCGACCGCAGCGGCCCGGCTGCTCGAGCCGATCGTCGAGGCCGAGCCCGGCAACTCCGCCGTCCGGCAGCTGCTGGCCCGCGCGTACTTCCAGTCGGCCCAGCTCAACCGGGCCGAGGAGCAGCTCCGCGAGCTGGTCGACCGGGACCCCAGCGACCACTACGCCCACCACGTGCTGGGCCGGACGCTGGAGCGGCTGAACCGGCCGGCCGACGCGCTGCGGCACCTGCGCATCGCGGCGGCGATGCACCACGCGAACGACGACTACCAGGCGGCACTGCGCCGGGTGGAGACCCGGTTCGGCCGCTGAGCGGCGACGACGGGGCGGTCCCTTTCCCGGGGGCCGCCCCGTCGTCGTCTCCGCCCCCGGTCAGGCCGGGAGGCGGTAGACGGACACGTGGGACCGCGAGTCGGCGGTGAACTCCGCCCCGGCCCAGTCGGCGTGCCGGCTCTCCAGCTCGAACCCGGCCAGCTGAGCCATCAGGTCCAGCTCCGCCGGCCAGATGTAGCGGTGCGGGCTCAGGGTGACCCGGGCCTGGCCGTCCTCGTCGTACCGGACGTGGTGCGACACGGCCCGCTGGTGCAGCACGTCGTACGTGTCCAGGCCGAGGTAGCCGGGCTCGCAGTGCCAGACCACGGCCGGCTGGCCCGGTGGAAGCTTGCGGAGCTCCGGTACCCACAGTTCGATCACGAACCGGCCACCGGGTTCGAGGTGCCGGGCCGCGTTGCGGAAGCAGGCGACCTGCTCCGCCTGGGTGTACAGGTTGGAGATCGTGTTGAAGACGAGGTAGACCAGCGTGTACGTCCCCGGGGCGGCGGTGACCGCCATGTCGCCCCGGACCACCGGGACCGTCTCCTCGTCCACCTTCGTCCGCAGCCGCTCGATCATCGGGCGGGACAGCTCGATCCCGGTGACGGGTACGCCCCGCTCGGCGAGCGGAACGGCCACCCGGCCGGTGCCGACGGCGAACTCGAGGGCGCGGCCGTCCCCGGCCAGCTCGACGAGCCGGTCCACCGTCGGCCCGAGCACATCGGGGGCGAACATGCCCGTGCCCGGGGTGTCGTAGCGGGACGCGGCGTCGGCGTCCCAGAGGTCCTCCTGTCGCATCCCCCGACGGTGGTCGTCGGCGGCGGCGATGTCGACCGATTTCCGGCGGGCGGCGCCGCCCGGCAGGGCCGGTGCCCGGGGCCGCCGAGCGGCGGGCCGCCTACGATGGGGCTGCCATGGAACCCGACCCGGTGGAGGCCCGGCCGTGAAGCTCAAGCTGGACCTGCACGACATCTACAACAAGGGCACCGACATCGACCGTGCCCTGCGCGGGATCATGGACGAGGCGGTGGCGAAGAAGGCCACCCTCGTGGAGATCATCCCCGGCAAGGGTTCCGGCCAGCTCAAGAAGCGGGTGCTGCGGTTCCTCGACCAGAAGGACGTCAAGGCGCTCTACCACCGGGTCGAGAAGGACTCGAAGAACTTCGGCCGCCTCTTCATCCATTTCCGCTGGAAGTAGCGACGGTGGCCTGGTGGCTACCGCTACCGGCCGTCCGGGCAGCTGTTGTACGGTCGCCAGGTGATCGTCGAGGAGCACTGGTGGAACGGGGACGCGACGGCGCGAGGACGTCGTGACGTCTATATCCGCACCGACGGTCGGCGCTGGGAGGTGCAGGCGCAGATCGGTGGTGCGAACGGCCGGTCGAAGGTGCTGGAGTGCCACAGCCGTAGTTCGGCGGCCATCCTTGCGGGGGCCTGGCGCGGGGCCGACCCGGCCTGGCGCGAGGTGCTCCGCTGAGCGGCACCGGCTGCTGATCCCGGCCGGGAGGGTTCGCCCCGGCCGGGACCACTCGTCGTCCCGGCTACCAGGTTTCCTCGGGTGACCGGATTCAGAGCGGGTACGTGCGGGCCACCGCGAGCAGCTCCGAGCTGTGTGAGCCGACGACGCCGACGTCCGGTGGGCGGGGGCGGAAGCCGGGGAGCGCGTCCAGGCCGTCGCTGGCGTCCATCGCGCGGAACGCCACCTGGCCCGCCTTCGGTGCCACCGTCAGCGTCACCTCGATGCCCTCGGCCGGCGGAGCGTGGACGACCACCCCGAAGCCCCAGCGGCCCTCGCGCGGCTCGACCGGCACCGACCGGCCGGCCACCTCCGCGCGCAGCACGGTCGCCGTGCCGGCGTCGACGTGCAGGGCGGCCAGGCGGGCCGGCCGCTGCGGCGTGAGCCGTAGCCGCAGGGTGCGTTCCGCACCGGCGGTGGTGTCGGCGAGGACGTCCAGCCTCGGCGCGGGCAGGCCCGCCGCCTGGGCCGGACCGGCCAGCAGCCGCTCGTGCCCGAAGGCCGGGAACTCGTCGGCCACGGAGACGGGGTCGCCGTCCACGTACCCGTCGGTCCACGGCCGCGGCTCGGCCTCGTGGCTGAGCCAACGGGCCTGGCCGGTGCCGGCGTCGAGCGCGTACATCAGGTGGGTCGGCACGGGGTGCGCGGCGTCGAACCGGTCGACGCCGAGCCCGACGCCGGCGAACACCACGGCCGCGAGCGTCGCGGCGGCGGCCGGCAGCGCGCCGAGCCGGCGGGCCTGGAGGGCGACCGTCCCGCGCTGCCCGCCGGCCTGCGGGTGCAGCAGGTCGACCACGGGCAGCGCCGCCAGGCCGAGCAGCACCGCCACGAGCGCGGCGACACCACCCATCGCCATGCCGAGCGCGGGGAAGAGCAGCACGACGGTGGGCAGCAGCACCACCACGGCCACCGCGCCGGCCAGCGTCACCGCGACCACCGGCCACGGCCCGTCGATCCGCGTGGCGAGCGCGACGAGCCCGGCGAGGGCGCCGGCCAGGGCGGGCAGGGTCACCAGGTACGCGCCACCGGGCACCAGCACGGCCAGCAGCACCCCGAGCAGGGCCAGCCACCCGAGCGCGCCGACGGCCAGCGCGGCCGGGCCGATCCGCCGGCGGGTGAGGGCGTACCAGGTGAACAGGAGCGCCGCGGCGAGCGCCAGCACGGCGAGCCGGTACCAGGTGGGCCGGTACGGGTCGAGCAGTTCGGCGTAGCCGGGGCGTGCCGCGGTGATCCCCGCCCAGAGCAGGGTCGCGCCGACCGGGGCGGCCACCAGCGGCACGAGCGCCAGGCCGAAGCCGGCGGCCAACCGGCCGGTGGTCACCCGCCCCCGGCGCCGGGCGAGCCAGCCGAGCGCGACCACGCCGGCGAGCGCGAGCAGCGCCAGCGGCAGCACCAGCCAGCCCGGGTAGCGGACCAGCCCACCGGGGACGGGGAAGTACGTGGCGTCGTGCCCGGCGTCGAGCGTCGCCAGGTCGACCCGGCCGAACTCGCGGGCCAGGCCGAGCGTGTTGTCGCCGTGGTGCTGGAGGCTGGCCCGGTCCATCGCGGCCGGCGTGTCCAGCGGGGTGTGGTAGATCGCCCCGCCGTCGATGTACGCCGAGTTCAGCCCGACGAAGCCGGCCTCGTCGAGGAAGGCGGTGAAGTCGGTGTCGTTCGGCAGGGCGCGGTAGATCTCGACCGCGAACGAGGTGCCCACGGGGTGCGGCGCGGCCCGGCCGAAGGCGTCGACCAGGGCGGCGTTCCGTTCGGACGTCTCGAACATGATCACCGGCCCGGTCGAGCCCCGCGCCTCCAGGTTCAGCACGACCCCGCCGTCCGCGGCGAGGGGGTGGGCCGACGCGAACGCGGCCGCGCCGCACAGGCACGCCTCCTCGGCGTCGGTGAGCACGAAGATGACGTCGTTGCGGGGCCGCGGTCCGGCGGTGAGCGCCCGGGCCACCTCCAGGATGGTCGAGGTGCCGGCGGCGTCGTCGTTGCCGCCCGGCCCCACCTGGACGGAGTCGTAGTGCGCGACGAGGAAGACCTTCCCGGTCGGGTCGGTGCCGGGAAGGCGGGCCACCACGTTGCGTACCCGGGCCAGGGTCGCGCCCCCGGCCGCGCCGCTGAGCTGGCCGGCCTCGGGGGCGACCGTGTCCTGCACCTCGGTCTCCAGGCCGAGGCCGCGCAGCACCCCGACCAGGTGTTCGCGGACCTGGTCGTTGGCCGGGCTGCCGGCCACGTGGGTGCGGGCCGCGACGACCCGCACGTGCTCGTACGCCCGCGCCGCGCTGAACTCGCCGGGCGCCGTGTCGGCCGGGCGCGGCTCGGGGGCGCGCAGGTCGAGCAGGGTGACGGCGCCGACCGCGACGAGCGCGACCAGCGCGGCCACGGCGGCGGCGAGGCGCCGGCGGGGTCGGGCCAGGGCGCGGTCGGCGGAGCGGACCAGCGCGGTGGCGGCGGCGGACCGGCGCTTCGTGGTCGGAAGGGGAGGTACGCCCACGGGGACTCCTCGGGGTGCGGGTGGCACCATCCTGCACCCCGCCGGGCGCCGGCGGGACTGCCGGTGCGGCCGGTCTCGACGACGGCTTGCCGGATTCATCCCCTCTGCGCCGGCCCGTCCCGTGATCGGGGGCATCGGGCGTCGAGCCGAGGCCGTCGTGTTGTGTGGGACCGTTGTCTAATACAGGATCAGCAGGGCACTCGGAAGGAGCCCCGACATCACCAGCGAACTTCCGCGTCTCGCGGCGGTGACCCGGCCGCACCGGGGGGCCGGCCTGGCCGGCCCTTCCGTCGTGGGCCGGGCCGAACCGGTCGGCGCTCTCGGGCACCACGGCACCGTGCCACCCGGCGAGCGGCTGCGCGTGCTGCTGGTCGAGGACGACGAGGGCGACGCCTTCCTGGTCGGCGAGCTGCTCGCCGAGACCAACTCGGGCATCGACCTGCTGGTGGCGACCAGCCTGCGCGACGCCCGCAAGCGGGTGATGGGTGTGGACTGCGTCCTGCTCGACCTCGGCCTGCCGGACGCGCAGGGCATCGACGGGCTGCGCCAGGTGCTGGAGATGGCCAGCGGCGCGGCGGTGTGTGTCCTCACCGGCCGGTCCGACGAGCACCTCGGCATCGTCGCGGTCGCCGAAGGCGCACAGGACTACCTGGTCAAGGGCCAGGTCGACGGGGTGCTGCTGACCCGTGCCCTGCGGTACGCGGTGGAGCGCAAGCGGGCCGACGAGAACGCCCGCCGGCTGCGCGAGGTGGAGCTGCGCCAGGCCGAGTCGGCCCGCCTGGAGCGCGGCCTGCTGCCGCAGCCGCTGATGACGACCGACCAGGTCGCGGTGCACACCTTCTACCGGCCGGGCCGGCACGCCGCCCTGATCGGCGGCGACTTCTTCGACGTGGTGCAGACCCGCCCCGACCGCCTCGACCTGATCGTCGGCGACGTCTGCGGGCACGGTGTGGACGAGGCGGCGCTCGGCGTCGAGCTGCGGGTCGCCTGGCGGGCGCTGATCCTGGCCGGGGTGCCGGACGACGAGGTGCTGCCGGCGCTGGAGCAGGTGTTGATGAGCGAGCGCCGGCTCCAGGAGATCTTCGCGACCGTCGCCACCACCCGGCTGCACCTGGACGCCAACCGGGCCACCGTGCGGCTGGCCGGGCACCCGCCGCCGCTGCTGCTTCGCGGGGGGCGGGTCGCACCCGTCCCGGCGACCGGCGGGCTGCTGCTGGGCGTACGGCCCCGGCGGCCGGTCGCGTACGACCTGCAGTTCGACACCGAGGACTGGTCCCTGTTGATGTACACCGACGGTCTGATCGAGGGGCGTGTGGGCGAGGGCGACGAGCGCCTGGACGTCGACGGCCTGGCGGGCCTGCTCGCCGACCCGGCCACCGCCGGGGTGCCCCTGCCCGAGCTGCCGGCCTGGCTGGTCGGCCGGGCTGAGCAGCTCAACGGCGGCCCACTGGCCGACGACGTCGCCATGCTGCTGGTCACCCGCGGCGGTGGCCGGTGACGACCGGGGCCCAGGGCTGGACGCTCCGCCGCCGCGTGGTCGCGCTGCTCGCGGTGGTCGGCGTCCTGCTGAGCATCCTGGTCGCCGCCGTCATCGGGGCGGCCGCCCAGAACCGCCAGTACACCCACGAGGTGCTGGACCGCTGGGGCCCGCTGCGGGCGCAGTCCCAGGAACTGCTCGCGGTCCTGGTCAACCAGGAGACCGCGGTCCGCGGCTACGCGGTCACCGGTGACCGGGCGAACCTGACGCCGTACACCGAGAGCCTGGACCGCGAGCAGGACCTCTACCGGGGGATGCGGTCGTTGGTCGGCACGTACCCGGACCTGGCGCGGCAGTTGGACACGGTGGAGTCGCGCGCCGCCGCCTGGCGGGGCGCGGTCGCCGAACCGGTCATCCAGGCCACCACGCAGGGCGGGACGGCGGCCGGTCAGGCGCTGATCGGCGACGAGAGCCGGCAACGCTTCGACGGCATCCGCGCCTCGCTCGCCGCGCTCCAGGAGGGCATCCTGGCCGAGCGCGAGGAGGGCGCACAGAACATCTACCGGACCAGCACGCTGGTGGTCGTGCTGCTGATCGTGGCCGCGCTGGTGGTCGTCGTCGCCGGTGGGGTGCTGCTGGTCTCGCTGGACCGGATCGTGGTCCGTCCGCTGACCGACCTGGCCGGGCAGGTCCGGGAGGTCGCCGAGGGTGACTACCGGCACCGGATCGCCGGCTCCGGCCCCCCGGAGTTCCTCATGGTCGCGACCGACGTGGACGCCATGCGGCAGAAGATCGCGAAGGACCTCGACGAGGTACGCGAGGCCCGTGAGCGGATCGAATGGGTCAACAGCCAACTCCAGAAGCAGGCCGAGGAGCTGACCCGCTCGAACCGTGACCTGGAGCAGTTCGCGTACGTCGCCTCCCACGACCTGCAGGAGCCGCTGCGCAAGGTGGCGAGCTTCTGCCAGCTGCTGCAGCGCCGGTACGCGGGTCAACTCGACGAGCGCGCCGACCAGTACATCGCGTTCGCCGTGGACGGGGCGCAGCGGATGCAGCGGCTCATCAACGACCTGCTCGCCTTCTCCCGGATCGGCCGGCTCACCACCGGCTTCACCGAGGTCGACCTCAACAAGGTGATGGGTGACGTGGCGGCGCAGACCGAGGCCGCCCGCCAGTACACCGACGCGGAGCTGACCTGGGGCGAGCTGCCGGTGATCCGGGGCGAGGAGCCGCTGCTGACGAACCTGCTGGCCAACCTCGTCAGCAACTCGATCAAGTTCCGGCGCCCGGACGTCCCGCCGAAGGTGCACGTGTCGGCCCGGCTGGTCGGCGACGAGTGGGAGATCAGCTGCGCGGACAACGGCATCGGGATCGAGCCGGAGTTCGCCGACAAGATCTTCGTCATCTTCCAGCGGCTGCACGCGAAGGACGCGTACCCGGGGACCGGCATCGGGCTGGCCATCGTCAAGAAGATCGCCGAGTACCACGGCGGTCGGGTCTGGGTCGACACCAGCCTCGCCGAGGGGACGGCGATCCGTTTCACGCTGCCCGCGCTGCCCGAGGACGTGCGCGCCGCCGAGGGCGACGACACCGGGGAGGCCGCGACTGCCGGCACGACCGCCGGCACGACCGACGGGCCGACGGACGACGGGTCGGGCGGTCGCGTGGACGGTGGACCGGCGGGAGACCCGATGACCGGTGCCGGGCCGACGGACGGCGACGCGGACGGCGCCGGAACGGCGGACGGCCCCGGCGGCGAGCGGGGAAGCGGTAGAACGGGTGACATGAGGGAGACGGTGGGATGACCGTGCCGGCGGACGGCAACAGCCCGATCGAGGTGCTGCTGGTCGAGGACGACCCGGGCGACGTGCTGATGACCCAGGAGGCGTTCGAGGAGCACAAGCTCCGCAACCGCCTGACCGTGGTGTCCGACGGTGCCGAGGCCCTGGCGTACCTGCGGCGTGAGGGGCCGTACGCGGACGCGGTCCAGCCGGACCTGATCCTGCTCGACCTGAACCTGCCCCGCCGGGACGGGCGCGAGGTGCTCGAAGAGATCAAGAAGGACGAGCAGCTGTGCCGGATCCCGGTCGTGGTCCTCACCACCTCGCAGGCCGACGAGGACATCCTGCGCAGCTACCAACTCCACGCGAACGCGTACGTGACCAAGCCGGTGGACTTCGAGCGGTTCATCTCGGTGGTGCGTCAGATCGACGAGTTCTTCGTCAGCGTGGTCAAGCTCCCGCCGCGTGGCTGACACCCTGCTCGACGACGTCGGTGGGCTGCTGCGCGAGGCGGCCGACCAGGCCGTGCTGCCGTTGTTCCGCAAGCTCGACGACGACGACGTCGCGGAGAAGGCCCCGGGCGACCTGGTCACCGTCGCCGACCGGGCGGCCGAGGAGCTGATCTCGGCGGGCCTGCGCCGCCTGCGGCCGGGGTCGGTGGTGGTCGGCGAGGAGGCGGTCGCCGACGATCCGGGCCTGCTGCGGCACCTGCGCGGCTCAGGTGACGTGTGGCTGGTGGACCCGATCGACGGCACCGGGAACTTCGCGGCCGGCCGCCGCCCCTTCGCGCTGATGGTGGCGCTGCTGACCGACGGGGAGCCGGCCGCCGCGTGGGTGCTCGACCCGCTGGCGGACACCCTGGCCATGGCTCGGGCCGATGCCGGGACGTACCTCGGCGGGCGGCCGGTGCGGACGGACGACGCGCCCTCCGCGCCCGGTGACCTGCGTGGCGCCGCGATGTTCCGCTTCCTGCCGTCCCCGGCCCGGGCGCGGGTGGAGGCCGGCGGCGCGCGGCTGGGCGAGCTGCTCCCCGGCCAGCACTGCGCCGGCCGGGAGTACCTGGACGTGCTCACCGGCGACCAGCAGTTCGTGCTCTTCTGGCGCACCCTGCCGTGGGATCACGCCCCCGGCACCCTCCTGGTGCGGGCGGCCGGCGGTGTCGCCCGGCGGTTCGACGGCACCGAGTACCACCCGGCCGACGAGGGGCACGGGTTGCTCGTCGCCGCGAACGAGCGGGTGTGGACCGCGGTACGGGACGCGCTGCTCGGCGGAGCGTGACCGGAACCGCGACGGAGCGTCGATGTTCGATGGTCTGCCGGGTCGCGGGCCTGGTCAGCGGCGAGCGGTCCGGTATCGTGTCCGGCGGTCTCCGCCCGCAGGCCGCCACCGGCGCCCGGCGGGGCCGCCGCCGCGCAGTGGCACCGACCGGGGGCCGGCGGCCGACGGAAGGATGGACGTGCGTACGACCCTGCCCCGCGGGCGTCGCGGCCCGCTGATCGCCCTCCTCGCCGCCGTGGCGCTGCTCCTCGGCGTCGGTGCGGTGCCCGCGTACGCGGAGCCCAACGAGGGCGGGACGAAGAAGCTGCGGGACGCCCTGGCGGCCACCGCCAAGGCGCACATCGAGGCGACCACCAAGCTGGAGAACTCCAAGCGGCGGCAGAAGGCGCTGACCGCCGAGGTCCAGGCGCTCGAGGTGCGCCTGGTCGACCTGACCGCCCAGGTGGCGGAGGTGGCGGCGCAGTCGTACCGGCTGGGCCGGCTCACCTCGGCGGCGATGCTGCTGGAGAGCTCGTCGCCGGAGGCGTTCCTGGAGCGGGTGGCGAGCCTGGACACGATGGCCCAGCGCGACGGCCGGAAGGTGCGGGAGCTGACTGAGGCCCGGCAGGCGGCGCGGGACGCCAAGATCGCCATCGACGTCGAGGTCCGCGAGCAGACGAAGCAGGTCGCCGTGCTGGCCAAGAACAAGAAGGCGGCCGAGGCGGCACTCGCGTCGGTCAGCTCCGGGGGCAGCTCCGGCTTCAGCGGTTCGTCGGCCAGCGCCAGGCCGGCCCCACGCAACTCGGACGGCTCGTGGCCGTCGGAGTCCTGCTCGGTGGACGACCCGACCACCTCGGGCTGCATCACCCCGCGCACGCTGCACATGCTCCAGCAGTCCAAGGCGGCCGGCTTCACGCGGCACTCCTCCTGCCACCGCAGCGGCGGCGACGGCGAGCACCCGAAGGGGCGGGCCTGTGACTTCTCCGCCGCCACGGGCGGCTTCGAGAACGTCTCCGCGACCGGCGGCGACAAGACGTACGGTGATCGCCTGGCCGCGTACCTGAAGAACAACGCGAGCCGCCTCGGCGTGATGTACGTGATCTGGTACCGGCAGATCTGGATGCCGAGCACCGGATGGCGGTCGTACAGCGGTGGGGGCAGCCCCGCCGCCGACCACACAAACCATGTTCACGTTTCGATGTACTGACCCGGGCGGTCAGGTTCGCTGCGTACCATCGCGCGGGTGAACCCTGCATCGTCCGACGTCACGGTCCCGCCGGCCCGACCCGCGCCGGCGACCGGCCGGGCCCTGCCCACCGGGCTCGCCGCGTTCCTGGTCTTCTTCTCCAGCGGCGCGGTCCTGGTGCTGGAGACCGCCGCGCTGCGCCTGGTCGGCCCGTACGTCGGGGTGACGCTCCAGGTGACCAGTTCGGTCATCGGCATCGCGCTGGCCGCCATCGCGTACGGGGCGTGGGCCGGCGGGTGGCTGGCCGACCGGCGGGACCCGCGTACCCTGCTGGCGCCGGCCCTGGTGCTGGCCGGCATCGCCACCGCGGTGACCCTGCCCGCGGTCCGCTACGCCGGTGAGGTGCTGCGCGGTGGCGCCGCCAGCGCGATCCTCCTGCTCGTCGCGCTCGCCGTGTTCATTCCGGCGATGCTGCTGTCGGCGGTCACCCCGATGGTGGTCAAGCTCCAGCTCGCCGACCTGCGCCGCACCGGCCAGGTCGTCGGCCGGCTCTCCTCGATCGGCACGCTGGGCGCCGTCACGGCCACCCTGGTCACCGGCTTCGTGCTGGTGGCGGCCCTGCCCAGCACGGTGATCCTGCTCGGCCTGGCGGTGTCCCTCGGGGTCACCGGGCTGGCCCTCGGCGGGTGGCTGCGCCGGAGCGCCGGCGCGCAGCTGACCGGCCCGGCCCGGGTGTCGGCGAGCCTCGCGGTGCTCGGCCTGGTCGGCGCCGGCCTGACCGCCGTCGCGCCGAACCCGTGCGACATCGAGACCGCGTACCACTGCGCCCGGGTCGAGGCCGACCCCCGCCGGGAGGGCGGGCGCACGCTGCTGCTCAACTCGGCGGAGCACTCGTACGTGGACCTGGCCGACCCGACCCACCTGGAGTACGCGTACACGAAGTGGATCGGCGCGGTGGCGGACGTGGCGGCACCGGCCGGGCGGCGGCTCGACGCGCTGCACCTCGGTGGGGGCGGGTTCACCGTGCCGCGGTACCTGACCGCCACCCGCCCGGGCACCGGCAACGTCGTGTTCGAGATCGACGGCGGGCTGGTCACGCTGGGCGAGGAGAAGCTCGGCGTACGCCAGGGACCGGACCTGCGCGCGGTGGTGGGCGACGCCCGGATGCTGGTGGCCGACGAGCCCGCGGGCAGTCGTGACCTGGTGGTGGGGGACGCGTTCGGGCACCTGGTGGTGCCCTGGCACCTCGCCACCCGCGAGATGGCCGCCGAGATCCGCCGGGTGACCCGCCCCGGCGGGGTGTACGTGCAGAACGTCATCGACTACCCGCCGATGCGGTTCATCCGCAGCGAGGTCGCCACCGTGGCCGCCGAGTTCCGGCACGTCGCCCTGATCGCCCCGCCCGCCGCGCTCGCCGGCGACAAGGGCTCGAACTTCCTCATCGTCGCCTCGGACGCCCCGCTGCCGCTGGAGGCGGTCCGCACCCGGCTCGACCGGGTCGACCCGTCGGTGACCGTGCTCGACGACGAGGCGCTGGGCGATTTCGTCGGCGACGCGCTGGTGCTGACCGACGACTACGCCCCGGTGGACCAACTGCTCGCCACCGCCTGATCGGGTGACTTCGCGAACCGAATCCGGTTCGGAGGTGTAGCCCGGCCGGTCCGGGGCAACAACGATCCCCATGGGAGGGGTCCGCGACGGCGCGCAACTGCTCGGTGAGCGGTACCGGCTGATCGAGCAGCTCGGTGCCGGCGGCATGTCGGTGGTCTGGCGGGGCTACGACGAGGTGCTCGGCCGCCAGGTGGCGGTCAAGGTGCTCGCCTCCCGGCTCGCCAGCGACCGGGCCTTCCGGCACCGGATCCGGGTCGAGGCCCAGGCCGCCGCCCGGCTGTGCCACCCCAACATCACCAACGTGTACGACTACGGCGAGTCCGAGCAGGTCGGGCTGACCGTGCCGTACGTGGTCATGGAACTGATCGACGGCGAGTCCCTGACCGGGCGGCTGCGGCGGGGACGGCTGCCCTGGCGGGAGGCGGTGACGGTCGGTGCGGAGGTGGCGTCCGCACTGGCCACCGCCCACGCGCGCGGGGTGGTGCACCGGGACGTCACGCCCGGCAACATCATGCTGACGGCGACCGGCGTCAAGGTCGTCGACTTCGGCATCTCGGCGCTGGTGGGGGAGAAGGAGAAGGGCCCGGACGGGGCGCTGCTCGGCACCCCCGCGTACCTGGCCCCGGAGCGGCTCGACAACGGTGACGTGTCACCGGCCACCGACGTGTACGCGGTGGGGCTGCTGCTCTACCGCATGCTCACCGGCCGGCTCCCCTGGGAGGCGAGCACCACCACGCAGATGCTGCGCGCGCACATGTACAACGACCCCGAGCCGATGCCGCCGGTGCCGGGGCTCCCCGACGAGGTCGCCGACCTGGTGCGCCGCTGCCTGGCGAAGCGCCCCGAGGACCGGCCGGTCACCGCCGAGGTCGCGCGTACGCTCGCGGCGGCCGCCGGCATGGTCGCCGCCGTGCCGGTCTCCCCGGCTCCCGGTGGCCTCGTCGACGCGACCACCGTGGCGAACCTCGGCACCACGATCCTGCCCTGGTCGGCGTCGACCGACGCGCTGCCCTTCTCCCGCAAGCGCAACCGGCGGGCGCTGGCCCGGCGGCGGCGGGTGGAGGCCGGGGTGGCCGCCGCGGGGCTGGTCGCGGTGACGGCCACGATGTGGGGGGTGACCTCCGGCAGTTCGGCGAGCGGCGGCGTCGACCAGCCGACCGAGGTGCGGATGGGCGCGGATGAGGAAATCTCCTGCCGGGTGACGTACGCGCTGCGTACCGATTCGGGTAAGGACTTCGCGGCGGAGGTGTCGCTCACCAACACCGGTGGCCGGGAACTGCGCGACTGGCGGCTCGCCTTCGCCTTCCCCGCCCAGCAGACGGTGACCAAGGCGTCGCCGGTGCCGGTCCGCCAGGAGGGTCGGAACGTCCACGTGCGGCCCGCGCCCGAGCGGGCCGCGCTGGCCCCCGGCGGGACCGAGAAGTTCACGCTCACCGGTCGCTACACCGGGGTGAATCCGCTGCCGGTGGAGTTCCGCATCGCCGACGAACTGTGCGGCGTCCAGGTCTCCGGGGTGGCGGGAACGGTCCCCAGCACAGCCCCCGCCACGAAGGCGCCGGTGAAGAAGGCGCCGGCGAAGAAAGCGCCGGCGAAGAAGGCGGCGACGAAGAAGGCGGCGACGTCCCGGGATTCCGGCTCGTCCGCGACCAAGGCCAAGCGCGGCGGCGCTGGCAAGGGTGGCGGGATGAACGTCGTGGAGCGGGACGACGACGATGACGACGATGACGACGACGATGAGGGCGACGACGACTGAGCGCGCGGCGCTCAGCTGAGCGCCGCGAACCGCTGTACCGCGTCGATGCTCCCCTCCACGATCAGCATGCTTCCGGGTGCCGGCACGGTGGCGTCGGTGGCGTACCGGAACCGCTCGTCCGGGAGCTTGACCCCGACGACCCGGACGTTGTATTGGTCCGCCGGCCGCAACTCGGCGAGGGGACGCCCGGTCATGCTCGGTGGGGCGAGCACCTTGGCGATCGCGAAGTCGTCGCCGAACTCGATGAAGTCGAGCATCTTGCTGACGATCAGGTGCGCCACCCGCTCACCGGTCTCCCGCTCGGGAAAAATCACGTGGTGGGCGCCGACCGACGACAGGATCTTGGCGTGCTTGCTCGACGTCGCGCGGGCCCACACCTGCGGCACGCCCAGCTCGACCAGCGCGAGCACGGTGAGCACGCTCGCCTCGACCGAGTCGCCGATCGCCACCACGGCCCGCTCGACGTCCTCCACGCCGAGCTGCCGGAGGACGCTCTCGTCCGTCGCGTCGGCCTGCACCACCCGGTCGAGCTGGGCCGACCAGCGCTGCACCGGGGCGGCGTCCCGGTCGATCGCCAGGACCTGGTGTTTCTGCTGGATCAGGGAGCCGGCCAGGTGCGACCCGAACCGGCCCAGTCCGATCACCACGATGCCACTGGGTTCGGAAGTGTTAGCCGACAATGGGTTGCTCCTCCGGGTAGCGGTACAGCCTGCGCCGGGTGTTCAACGCGATCGCCGACCCGAGGGTCAGCGGCCCGACCCGGCCGATGTACATGAGGACGATCAGGACGAGCTGCCCGCCGTGGGGCAGTTCCGCGGCGATGCCGAGGGACAGGCCGGTGGTGGTGAACGCCGAGGTCGTCTCGAACAGCGCGGCGTGGTACGGCACTCCCTCGGTGAGCAGGATCAGGGCCACGGTGCCGGCGACCACCAGCGCCACCCCGAGCAGCGCCACCGTGATGGCCTGGCGCTGGCTGGCGGTGGCGACCCGCCGGTGCCCGACCGTGACGTCCGGCTCGCCGCGTAGCTCGGCCCAGATGACGAAGGCGAGCAGAAAGAACGTGCTGACCTTGATGCCGCCGGCCGTGCTCGCACTGCCACCACCGATGAACATCAACGCGATGATCAACGGAATGCTCTCCTCGCCGAGCGCGTCGATGTCGACGACGTTGAACCCGCCGGTGCGGATGAAGGCGTTCTGGGTGAACGCGATCAGCGTCTTCTGCGGCCAGGAGTGGATGCCCAACGTGTACGGGTTGGACCAGTCGAACAGGAGCAGGGCGCCGGAGCCGAGCACCAGCAGCACGAGGCTGCCCCAGACGGTGAGCTTGGTGGCCACCGCCCAGCCCGCCGGGTGCCGCCACTCGCGGACGGCCTCGAAGAGGGCCGGGAAGCCGAGCCCGCCGACGATACTTCCGAAGGCGAGCGGCAGAGTGATCCACGGGTCCTGGGAGAAGCCGATGAGGTTGTCGGTGTAGAGGGCGAAGCCGCCGTTGTTGAAGGACTGGACGGCGTGGAAGACGCCGATCCAGAGCGCCCTGCCGAGCTCGTAGTCGTAGCGGCCCGACAGTCGCAGCGTCAGGATCGCCATGATGATCAGTTGGCAGCCCAGTGAGGTGGCGGCGATGCGCAGCAGCAGGCGCCGGATGTCGCCGATTCCGAACTCGGCGGTCTCGGCCTGCACGAGCAGCCGGTTTCGCAGCCCGAGCCGGCGGGCCACCGCGAGGATGACCAGCGTCGCGCCGGTGAGGATGCCGAGCCCGCCGATCTGCGTGAGCACGGTGATCATCGCCAGGCCGAACTCGGTCCAGTAGTTCGGGGTGTCCACCACCGTCAGGCCGGTCACCGAGATCGCCGACGTCGCGGTGAACAGCGCGATCATGAAGGGGGTGTACCGCTGCTGGCCGGTCGCCCACGGCAGCATGAGCAGCAGCGTGCCGACCAGGATCGCCAGGCCGAACCCGATCGGCACCAGGCGGACGGGGCGACGCAGCAGCCAGCGCACCCGACAATCTTCACTTTTCCCTCCAGGTGGTGGTGGCGGAAACGGCATCCCGGAGGGTTCATCCGCCGGCCAGGAACCGACCACCCAGCCGTCAACGTCGACGGTTCTGCTGAGGCGGTTGCCCCTGACGAACGACAGGAGACGGCGTTGCGACGACGCACCCTTTCCGCCCTCGGCCTGGCCGGTGCCCTGCTCGCGGCCACGGTGGCCGTCCCGGCCGTGACCGCCTCCGCCGACCCGGCACCGGCCGCCGACCGGTCCCGCGCCGACGACCGCCCGATCGTGATCGGCCATCGCGGCGCGAGCGGCTACCGGCCCGAGCACACCCTGGAGGCGTACCGGCTGGCGATCCGGCAGGGCGCCGACTACATCGAGCCGGACCTGGTCGCCACCCGCGACGGCGTGCTGGTCGCGCGGCACGAGAACGAGATCGGCGGTACGACCGACGTGGCGGCCCGGCCGGAGTTCGCCGCCCGCAGGACCACCAGGACCATCGACGGCGTGGCGGTGACCGGCTGGTTCACCGAGGACTTCACCCTCGCCGAGCTGAAGACCCTGCGCGCCAAGGAGCGGCTGCCGCAGGTCCGGACGCAGAACACCGCCTTCGACGGGCAGTTCGAGGTGCCCACGCTCCAGGAGGTCGTCGACCTGGCCCGCGCCGAGGGCCGGGCCCGGGGCCGGACCATCGGCATCTACCCCGAGACCAAGCACCCGACGTACTTCGCCTCGATCGGGCTGCCGCTGGAGAAGCCGCTGGTCGAGGTGCTGCGGCGCAACAAGCTGACCCACCGGAACTCGCCGGTCATCATCCAGTCCTTCGAGACCGCCAACCTGCGCCAGCTCAACAAGGTCATCGACGTCAAGCTGGCCCAGCTGCTGAACGCCAGCGGCCGCCCGTACGACTTCACCGTCGCCGGCGACACCCGCACCTACCGGGACCTCGCCACGCCGGCCGGGCTGGAGTGGATCGCCGGGTACGCCGACGGCGTCGGCGTCAACAAGGACCTGATCGTTCCCCGCGACGCCACCGGCAAGCTGCTCGCCCCGACCACGCTCGTCCGGGACGCGCACCGGGAGAAGCTGATCGTGCACGCCTGGACGTTCCGGGCGGAGAACCAGTTCCTCCCGGCCGACCTCCGGATCGGCGCCGACCCGAACGCGCGCGGTGACATCCAGGCCGAGTACGAACTCTTCTACGGCCTGGGCCTGGACGGGGTCTTCACCGACCACCCGGACACGGCGGTCGCCGCCCGCGCCGGCCTGCCCCGCCGCTGACCCCGCTTCCCGCCCTGTCGGCCCGCCACCCCGGTTCCGGGTGGCGGGCCGACACCGTCTGTCCACGGCACGCCCGCCTCGACTTCGCGCCCGTGGCGCGCCTGACACCCCGGTGGCGTGCCGGGCGCGGGCCCTCTCTGGCGGTGCCGCACGAACGACCCGGCGACGAGCCTGGGGCGGTCGGCGCCTGGGGGTGGGGTGGGGTGGGCGATCGCCGTCCTGTGGACCTGATGACCTGGATGGATCAGCCCAGTTTTCTATTTGATCAACTCAGTGCCGGCGGCATGGGGGTGTCCGGGGCGAGCGGATACCGCGATGCCGCCGGCATGGCGGCGATCAGCCGAGCTTCCCTCGGCCACCCGGCGGGACGGGTCACCGCCCGGGCTGCTCGGCGACGTAGGTGCCCCGGCCCGGTTGGCCGGTGATCAGTTCCCGATCGTGCAGGAGCGACATGGCCCGGTAGGCCGTGTTCATGCTGACGCCGTATTGGTCGGCGATCTGCCGGGTCGATGGCAGTTTGTCGCCAGGTTTCAGCTCGCCGCTCTTGATCTTCGCAGTGAAGTCGTTGGCGATCACTTTGTAGGGCGCAGGCGCTGTGGGCATGACGAAGACTCCGGTTGGTTCGGCGACTTCGATCCTGCCCTACCTACACAAGTAACTGCAACAGGTTGTCGACGCGGCGGTGACTCAGGGCTCGACCAGCGCAAGTTACTGGTGTAGGTTTTCGGTGTCCGGCTCCGGTTGGTTCGGCAAACCTCGGGGTCGGGCCCGAAAGTGGGCTCCGGGGTCGTACCGCCGATCAGGGCTGCGGTCGCGGGGCCGGCGGTCCGGTCCGCGTCCCCTATCGGCGGGCCGGGCCGCCCTCCAGGTCACGTCCATCGAGGAGGTCCGGATTGCGCACCGTGCTCAACCTGTTCCGCCGGAACAGACGCCAGCGGCCGGGGCGATCCCCGAACGGCGGGTGGTACCGGTCGGAGTCGTGCCGGCCGTTGACCGCCGGGCAGGTGCGGGACCGGCGGTTCCGGTCGGTACGGCGAGGGCTCGACCCGGCCGAGGTGCACGCGTTCCTGCACCGGGTGGCTGGCGAACTGGCCGCCACCCGGCGCGACCTCGTGACGGTCACCGAGGAGAACGTCCGGATCAAGCGGGCGCTGCGGAGCTGGCAGGCCCGGTTCGCGCCGGGGGCACGGCGGTGAGCCGGGACCGCTTCGTGGTGCACCTGCCGGTGCTCGCCACCGACCTGGCCGCCGCGAAGCGCTTCGCCCGCACGATCACCCGCTCGCTCGGCTTCCTGCCCGACATCGACCCGGCCGAGACGACGGTGTCGGAGGAGGACGCGCAGTTCGTACGCCATCGGGTCTTCTGCGACGCCCGGCTCGACGGCGCCGGCCGCTGCGCGCGCCCGGCCGACCACGACGGCCCCTGCGCCCCGCCACGGCAGTGACCCGCTGCCCGCCCGGCCGGCTGGCGGGGGCGAGCGGCGACGCTTCGGTGACCGGGCGGCAGCCTGCGGCGGATGACGTGCCCGGCGCCACGCATGGCCGGGAAGCGGCACGATCCTGGCTGATCCACCGACGACGTCAGCTCCACAGCTGCCGGTGGGTCGCACCGGTGGGGCAGCTCGACAGCGCACCACCCGCGAATGCTCCGGCGCGCCAGGACCAGGGACGCGAAGCCGGAACGCGAGGCCGGAACGCGAAGCTTGGTGGCGGGGGGCGACACAGGGCCGACCGACACCGTGGCGGTGGCGGCCATCGCCCCGGCGGGCCGTCACTGCCGGTCGGGCGGCGCTGTCACCGGGGGCCATCCATCCCCTGTTACTTGTGTGTTTCCGCCACATAGCCCGTGGGTGACGTCACTTCTAGCGTGAGCCGACAAACAAGTTCCCCTTCCTCCGAGTCCTCACGTGGAGTCGCAATGACGGTCCGGACGACGCGGCGGGTGTTCCTCTCCGCCGCCACGATGATGGCGGCGGCGCTCGCCGCCACGGCCTGTGGTAGCCCGCAGGAAACCGCCTCCGGTGGCGGCGACAGCGCCGCGCCGGTGAAGGTTGGCCTGGTGTACTCCCAGTCGGGAGCGCTGGCCAGCTACGGAAAGCAGTACATCGAGGGGTTCAAGGCCGGTCTCGACTTCGCCACCAAGGGCACCAACAAGGTCGGTGACCGGGCCGTCGAGCTGACCGAGGTCGACGACGCCGGTGACCCGGCGAAGGCCGTCAACGCCGCCAAGGACCTGATCGGCAAGGGACACAAGATCATCGCCGGGTCGACCGCGTCCGGCGTGGCCCTCCAGGTCGCCCCGATCGCCGCCCAGAACAAGGTGCTGTTCATCTCCGGGCCCGCCGCCACCGACGGCGTGACCGGCGCGAACAAGTACACGTTCCGCTCGGGCCGGCAGTCGTACCAGGACGTGGTGACCGCGAAGTCGTTCATCGGCGACCCGGCGGGCAAGAAGGTGGTCGTCTTCGCGCAGGACGGCGCGTTCGGCGACGCCAACGAGGCGGCCGTCAAGGCGGTCATCGGCGGCGCCGGCGCCACCGTCAGCAGCGTACGGGCCCCCGCCAGCGCGACCGAGTTCACGCCGTTCGCCAGCCAGATCAAGGCCGCCAAGCCGGACCTGCTCTTCGTCGCCTGGGCCGGCACCACCGCCCCGGCGATGTGGCAGACCCTCGACCAGCAGGGCGTGCTGACCTCCACCACGGTCGTCACCGGTCTGGACATCCGCGCCTCGTGGCCCACCTTCGGTGCCGCCGGCAGCAAGATCTCCTTCCTGTCGCACTACTTCGACGGGGCCACCGACAACGAGGCCACCAAGGCCGCCAAGGCGAAGATCCCCGGCGGCACCCTGGACCTGTTCCACCCGGACGGGTTCCACGCCGCGCAGATGGTCGTCCGCGCCATCGAAGAGGGCGGCGACGACGTCGAGAAGATGGTCACCGCCCTGGAGGGGTGGAGCTTCGAGGGCGTCAAGGGGCAGCTGACCATCCGCAAGGAGGACCACGCCCTGCTCCAGCCGATGTTCCAGGCGAAGCTCTCCGGCAGCGGCCAGGCGTTCACCGCCACCGCGCAGAAGAGCCTCACCGGTGACGAGACCGCGCCGCCGGTCGTGGCGATGAAGGGCTGACCGGAATGCTCGCCACCCGCGGTCTGACCTGGCGGATCGGTGAGGTCGCCATCGTCGACGGCGTCTACCTCGACCTGGCGCCCGGGGAGTTCCTCGGCGTCATCGGGCCCAACGGCGCCGGCAAGACCTCACTGTTCAACCTGATCACCGGCCTGCGCCGGGCCACGGAAGGTCGGGTCACCCTCGACGGGCAGGACATCAGCACCCTCCCGCCGTACAAGCGGGCCCGCCTCGGGCTCGGCCGTACCTTCCAGGCGTCCTCGGTCTTCGGTTCGCTCAGCGTGCGGGAGAACGTCCGGCTCGCCGTGCAGGCGTACCGCGGGGGCTCGATGAAGCTGTGGCGGCGGGCGGCGGCCGACCGGGAGGTCGCCGCCGCCGCCGACGCGGCGCTCGACCGGGTGGGCCTCGCCCACCGGGGTACGGCGCTCGCCGGCACCCTCGCCCACGGCGAGAAGCGCAAGCTGGAGATCGCCCTGCTGCTCGCCGGTGAACCCCGGGTGATGCTGCTCGACGAGCCGATGGCCGGGGTCAGCGCCGAGGACGTGCCCGAGCTGGTGCAGGTGATCCGGTCGCTGACCGGCGACAGCGGCCGCTCGGTGCTGATGGTCGAGCACCACATGGACGTGATCCTGGAACTGGCCGACCGGATCGCCGTGATGCACCACGGCGCGCTGCTGGCCTGCGACACCCCGGAGACGGTCATGGCCAACCCGACGGTGCAAGAGGCCTACCTGGGGGAGTCGCTGTGACCGAGCCGATCCTCAGCGTGGAGAACCTGTCGGTCCGGATCTCCGGGCTGCACATCCTCCAAGGGGTGTCCTTCACGGTCGCCCCGACCGGCGTCACGGTGCTGCTCGGGCGGAACGGCGTCGGCAAGACCACCACGCTCCGCGCCGTCGTCGGGCTCACCCCGCGGGCGGGCGAGGTGCGCGGCACCATCCGGATGGGCGCGCAGAGCCTGCTGGCCCGGCCCACCCACCGGCTGGTCCGCGGTGGGCTCGGCTACGTGCCGGAGGACCGCTGCGTCTTCGCCGGACTCACGGTCGCCGAGAACCTGCGGCTCGCCGAGCGGCGGGGCACCACCCCGGCGTACGACCGGGTGTACGCGCTCTTCCCCGAGCTGGACCGGCGCGGCCGGCAGCGGGCCGGCTCGCTCTCCGGCGGGCAGCAGCAGATGCTGGCGATCGGCCGTGTGCTGCTCAACGACAACGGGCTGCTGCTGATCGACGAACCGACCAAGGGCCTCGCGCCGAAGGTCGTGACCGAGGTGGCCGAGGTGCTGGAACGGGTCGCCGAGTCGGTGCCGGTGCTGCTGGTCGAGCAGAACCTGGCCGTGGTGCGCCGGCTCGCCCGGGACGCGGTGGTGCTCGCCGCCGGCAAGGTGGCCTGGACCGGCGACGCCCAGGAACTGCTGATGGAGACCGGCCTGACGAAGTCCCTGCTCGGGGTCGGCTCCGCGGAGGTGCATCACTAGTGGACACGATCATCCTGTTGACGCTGACCGGGCTCGGCCTGGCGGCGCTCTACTTCCTGGTCGCCTCCGGCCTGTCCCTGGTCTTCGGCCTGGCCGACGTGCTCAACTTCGCGCACGGGCTGTTCCTCGGCGTCGGCGCGTACGCGACCTGGTGGGCGGCCGGCAACCTGCCCGGCGCCGGCGGGGACGGGTTCGGCTTCGTCGTCGCGGTCGCCTTCGGCGTGGCCGCCGGCACCCTGGTCGCGGTCCTGGTCGAGCTGGTGCTGATCCGGCCGCTGTACTCCCGCACCATCGAGCAGGTCCTGGTCACCGTCGGCCTCTCGCTGGCCGGGGTGGCACTGCTCCAGGCGACGTGGGGTGCCGACCCGCGCACCTTCCCGCGCCCCGAGTGGACCCGGCAGGTCACCAACGTGCTCGGGGCCAACGTCCCCAACGGCGGCCTCCTGCTGATCATCGCGGCGGTGCTGGTCCTCGGCGCGATCCTGGCCTTCCTCCGCTGGACCCGCTACGGCCTGGTGATCCGGGCCGGCGTGGAGAACCGGGAAATGGTCACCGCGCTCGGCATCGACGTACGGAAGGCGTTCACGCTGGTCTTCGCGATCGGCGGGGCGGCCGCCGCGCTGGCCGGTGCGCTCGGCAGCGTCTACTTCGGCACCGTCTCACCCGGGCAGGGCGGCTCGCTGCTGATCTTCGCGTTCATCGTGGTGGTGATCGGCGGCATGGGCTCGGTCGTCGGGTCCGCGTACGCGGCCGTCGCGGTGGGGCTGCTGCAACAGTTCGTCAACTACTACGGCACCTCCGGGCTGGGCGACATCTGCGTGGTCGGGCTGCTCGCCGTGGTGCTGCTGCTGCGCCCGCAGGGCATCGCCGGAAAGGTGGCAACGGCATGACCGAGGTCAAGAGTCCGGAGGTTCCGGCGCCCCCGGCGGCGGTGCCGTCCGAGCTGACACCCACCGGCGGCCGCTGGAGTCGGGTACGCCCGTTCCTGCCGCTGGTCGCGCTGGCCGTGGCGCTGACCCTGCCGTACTCGACGCTGCACCTGCCCGGGATCTTCGAGGGCGCGCTGAACGAGCCGGGCACCCTGCAACTGCTCGCCCTCTGCCTGGTCTTCGGCGGGCTCGCCGCCGGCTACGACCTGCTGTTCGGGCGGACCGGGATGCTCTCCTTCGGGCACGCCCTCTACTTCGCCGCCGGTGTCTACGGCACCGACATCCTGGTCACCAAGGCCGGGCTGCCGCTGTGGCAGGCCGCGCTGTTCACGATCGCCGGCGGCACGATCCTCGCCGCGCTGATCGGCGCGGTGGCGCTGCGGACCGTCGGCATCGCGTTCGCCATGGTCACGCTGGCCTTCGCCCAGGTCGGCGCGATCCTGGTGGCCCGCGACTTCGGCGGGCTGACCGGCGGCGAGGAGGGCCTGCCGCTGGACGTCTCCGGGGTGCCGGAGGCGCTGGTCGGGGTGACGAACACGGCCAACCTGTACTGGCTGGCGCTGGCGTACCTGGCCGTCGTGGTGTTCGTGGTGCACCGGGTGAGCGGCTCGCCGACCGGGCGGGTGCTCGCCGGGCTGCGTGACGACGAGCGGCGGGTCGGTGTGCTCGGGCTCGACCCGTACCGGTTCAAGCTGGTGGCGTTCACGCTGGCCGGCGGGCTCGCGGCGGCCGGCGGCGTGGTCTACTGCCTGATCGTCGGCGGCGCCTCCCCGCACATCACGTCCAGCGAGCTGACCCTGTCGCTGCTGGTCATGGTGGTGCTCGGCGGGCCGGGCACCCGGTGGGGGCCGGTGCTCGGCGGCATCCTCTACATGTACCTGGACCACCGGCTGGTCGCCTTCGGCACCAGCGAGGCGGTGGACGCCCTCCCGGCGTTCCTCAGCCGGCCCCTGTCCCAGCCGCTGTTCGTGCTGGGCACGGTGTTCATCCTGGCCGTGTACTTCTTCCCCGGCGGCCTGGCCAGCCTCGCCCCCCGCCTGGCCCTCCTGCGCACCTCCCTCCGGATGCCCTCCCGGCGCCGCTGACCCGAACAGCGCACCGGGACCACCCGTCGATCATGAAGTTATTGTTGCGCCACGCCGTGTGTCTGGGCGATAACTTCATGATCGGCGGGTTTCGGCGGGTGGGGAGGGTGACGTATGGGTGAGCGGCTTGCGGTCGTCAGCGGTGGCGGGACCGGGATCGGGGCCGCCGTTGCCCGGGTCCTGGCCACCGACGGGTTTGACGTGGTTGTCGTCGGGCGGCGGAAGGACGTGCTGACGGACACCGCCGAGCGGATCTCCTGGGACATCGGTCGTCCCCGTGCCGTCCGGCCCGTGGTCGCCGACCTGACCGACCCGGCGCAGGTGTCCGGGGTGGTCGAGGCGGTCGCCGACCGGGCGGTGGACGCGGTCGTCAACAACGCCGGGGGATACCTCGGCGGCGACACCGGCGGCCTGGCCGGGACCGCCGCGCACTGGCGGGCGAACCTCGACGCCAACGTGCTCACCGCGGTCCTGCTCACCGAGGCGCTGCGGCCGGCCCTGCGCCGCCCGGGCGGGCGGGTGGTCCTGGTCAGCTCGATCGCCGCACAGCGGGGCGGCGGCGGGCCGTACTCGGCGGCGAAGGCGGCGCTGCACGGCTGGGCGTACGACCTGGCGGCGCAACTCGGGCCGGACCAGATCACGGTCAACGTGGTCAGCCCCGGTTACGTCGCCGACACCGAGTTCTTCGGCGACCGGATGACCCCGGAGGGGCACGCCAAGCGGGTGGCGGCCACCCTGGTCGGCCGGGCGGGCACGCCCGACGACATCGCCGAGGCGGTCCGCTACCTGGCCGGCCCCGCCGCCGGCTACGTCACCGGTCAGGTCCTCGGCGTCAACGGCGGGTCCGTCCTCGGCCGCTGAGGCGGGACGGACGAGGGCCGCGGCCCCGTTCGGCCGCGGCCCCGTACGCCCGCGGCCCCCCGTGTGGCCGCGGCCCGGTGCGCCGTGGGTCAGCTGTTGAACATCTCGTAGGCCGACGCCGGCGCCGCCTTCGCGCCCTCGGGCGCGGTGATCGCCGGCGCCTTGCCGAAGTCGTAGTACTTCACGACGAACTTCAGCGCCTTCTGCTTGCCGGCGGCCGGAATGTCGAGGGTGAGCGAATTCAGGTTGCCGTCCGGCCCCACCACCGCGGTGAACGGCACGGCCTTCGCGGCGTCCCCGAGCGCGGCGACGTCGACGCTGTCCATGGCGTCGGCCGCCTCCTGGCCGGACAGGTCGACCGTCCCGGTGTACGTCCCGTCGGCCTGCTTCTCGACGGTGGTGGCGGTGGCGAGGATCGGGCGGGCGTTGCCCGGGTCCGCGCCCTCGTAGCCGGGCACGGCCTCCGAGTCGGTGAGCTTCGCCTTGTCCAGCTCCATCCAGTTCTTCGGGAGCTTGAGCAGGGTGTGCAGCTCCTCCGACCCACCGAAGTCCACCTTCACCCAGGACTGCTGGTCGACGAAGCGGAAGGACATCTTCATCGTGAAGCCGGCCTCGGCGTCCTTCTCGGTGACATTCAGTTCGATGCCCTTGCTGGCCGGGTCGACGGAGCCGGTGACCGTGCCGTCCGCGTCGGTGCCGCTGAAGAGGAACGCCGGGTCCTTCTCGTCGGGCACGGCGGCCAGCAGGTCGGCCTTGGGGTCGGGCGACGGGGACGGCGCCGCCGAACCCCCGTCCTTGCCGGTGCACCCGGCCAGCAGAGCCGTGGCGGCCAGCATGGCGGTCGCGCCGGTGACGGCCCGCCGGGCCAGGGCCGCGGTGCCGGTTCGCTGCGTCATCAGATGATCTCTTTCTCGTACGGGGCCGTTGCCAGGGCCGATACTGGCACGACTCCGCTGCCGGGCCACTGCCGCTATGCTGCCGTCCGACTGCCGCACGCTGTCATCAGGCGCGCGGCCGGGGTGGTCAGGAGCGGGGACTCGCATGTCAGGGGCGCTGCGCTTCGCGCTTCTCGGCCCTCAACGGGCCTGGTACGCCGACCGCGAGCTCGACCTCGGTCCGAGCAAGCGGCGTGCGGTGCTGGCTGTGCTCCTGCTCGCCGCCGGCCGGCCCGTGTCCACGACGCAGATCGTCGATGCCGTCTGGCCGGACGATCCGCCCGCGAACGGCCCGAACGTGGTGCAGAAGTACGTCGCCGGGCTGCGCCGGATCCTGGAGCCGGAGCGGTCGCCCCGCACCCCCGGGCAGGTGCTCGCGCTGACCGACGCCGGCTACGTCCTGCACGTGTCCCCGGATTCGCTCGACGCCGTCCGCTTCGAGCAGGCCGTACGCCGGGCGGAGCGGCACCGGGAGGCGGGCCGGCCGACGGACGCGCTGGCCGAGCTGAGCGCCGCCCTGGAGCTGTGGCGGGGCGAGCCCTTCACCGGCTTCGCCGGGCCGTTCTTCGAGGCGGCACGGCAGCGGTACGTCGAACTGCGGGCGACCGCCCTGGAGAGCTGGGCCGAGCTGGAACTGGACCAGGGCCGGCACCGGGAGCTGGTCGGCCCGCTCGTGGAGCTGGCGGGGGAGTTCCCGGTGCGGGAGCGGCTGCGCCGGCAGCTGATGCTGGCCCTGTACCGCAGCGGCCGGCAGGCCGAGGCGCTCGCGGCGTACCGCGACTTCGACGAACTGCTCCGGGACGGGTACGGCATCGAGCCGGGCGAGCAGTTGCGGGAGCTGCACCGGCGCGTCCTGTCCGCGGACCCGGCGCTGCTGCCGGCGCCGGACCCCGGGCCGGTCGCGGCGGACGCTCCGGCCCCGCCGGCCGAAACCGTGGCCGCGCCACCCGCCGCCACCGCGCCAGCCGAGCCGCCCGCCCGCAACGCACCCCCTGCTCCGCCGCCGGCATCCGCCGCTATCCCGTCCGGCACCGGTCCCGCACCACCGCTGCCGGGGTACGGGCCGCCGGGACTCCTCCCGCCTCCGCCGATCCTGCCGCCCCGGCGGAGGCGCTGGCCGGCTGAGCCGGCTCCCCGGTGGCTGGCCAACCTGGCGACCACCCTCGGAACGCTGCTCGTCCTGGTGTCACTCGGGTTCATCACCTGGCTGATCGTGTTCGTGTACGCGGTGTGGCGGCAGAGCGGGCGACTCGCACTCGCCGGGGTCGGCTACCTCGTCGTCCTCGTCGGTTTCATCGTGGTGCTGGAGAACATGAACCCGGATCCCGAGGCCGAGCTCACCGACTTCGAGGGCTTCTACATCCTGGGGTTCCTGCTCTCCTGCTGGGCTGCCGGTGCCTTGCACGTGGTCCTGCTCAACCGGCGGGTGTGGGCGCTGGTCACCGGCGGCAGCCGGGCCGGCCGGGCCGCCGAGAAACGCCGGCTCCGCCGGGAACACGCCCGTCTCCTGCTCCACTACCATCCGGCGGCCCGCGACGAGCTGCGCATCGGCCGGCCGGACCTGCCGCGGACCTTCGACGACGGCGGGCTGATCGACGTCAACTCGGTGTCCGAGGCGGTGCTCGCCGACCTGCCGGGCCTGACGACGGACCAGTGCCGGCAGGTCGCGGTGGACCGCTGGCTGCGGGGTCCGTACGGCTCGGTCGAGGAGCTGGCCGGCCGGTGCATGCTGCCGCCGGCGTCCACCGAACGGCTTCGCGACGTCCTGCTGTTCCTTCCGCCGAACCCCGCGCAGCACCAGCCGGCCGCGCCGTGACGCCGTACGCCCCGATCACCCGACGCTGGTAGAAATGCCGGATGAGCCAGGAGCGGACGGCGGTACGCGAGCGGGCCGAGGCGGTGCTGCGGCAGCTTGCCGGGGAGCACGCCCGGCTCCGGGAGGACCAGTGGCGGGCGATCGAGGCGCTGGTCGTCGACCGGCGGCGGGTGCTCTGCGTCCAGCGCACCGGGTGGGGCAAGTCGGCCGTCTACTTCGTGGCCACCGCGCTGCTGCGGGAGACCGGTGAGCACGGTCCCACGGTGATCGTGTCCCCGCTGCTGGCGTTGATGCGCAACCAGGTCGAGTCGGCCGCCCGGGCCGGCATCCGCGCCCGGACGATCAACTCCGCGAACCTCGACGAGTGGGACGAGATCGTCGCCGAGATCCACGCGGGGACGGTGGACGTCCTGCTGATCAGCCCGGAACGGCTGAACAACCCCGACTTCCGGGACACGGTGCTCCCGAAGCTGGCGGCCACCACCGGGCTGCTGGTCGTGGACGAGGCGCACTGCGTCTCCGACTGGGGGCACGACTTCCGCCCGGACTACCGGCGGCTGCGGACCTTCCTCGGCAACCTGCCGTCCGGCACGCCGGTACTGGCGACGACGGCGACCGCCAACGCCCGGGTGACCCAGGACGTCGCCGAGCAACTCGGCGACGCCCTGGTTCTGCGGGGCAGCCTGGACCGGGAGTCGCTGCGGCTCGGTGTGGTCGACCTGCCCGGCCCGGCGCACCGGCTGGCCTGGCTCGCCGACCACCTCGACGAGCTGCCCGGCTCCGGCATCGTCTACACGCTGACCGTCGCGGCGGCGGGGGAGACCGCCGACTTCCTGCGCTCCCGGGGCTACCCGGTGGCCTCGTACACCGGGCAGGCCGAGGACGCGGACCGCCGCGCCGCCGAGCAGGACCTGCTCGACAACAAGATCAAGGCGCTGGTCGCCACCAGCGCGCTGGGAATGGGCTTCGACAAGCCGGACCTCGGCTTCGTCGTGCACCTCGGCGCACCACCGTCGCCCATCGCGTACTACCAGCAGGTCGGCCGCGCCGGCCGCGCCGTCGCGCACGCGGAGGTGCTGCTGCTCCCCGGCGCCGAGGACGCGGCCATCTGGCGGTACTTCGCCTCGCTCGCCTTCCCGCCGGAGGACCAGGTGCGGTCCGTGCTCGCCGCCCTGTCCACCGACCGGCCGCTCTCCACGCAGGCCCTGGAGCCGGTCGTCGACCTGCGCCGGGCGCGGCTGGAGCTGATGCTCAAGGTTCTGGACGTCGACGGCGCGGTCCGCCGGGTGCGCGGCGGGTGGCTCGCCACCGGCGAGCCGTGGAGCTACGACGAGGCCCGGTTGCGGCGCGTCGCCGCCGCGCGCACCGCCGAGCAGGCGGCGATGCGGGAGTACGCGACCACACCCGGCTGCCGCCTGCGCTACCTGCGGGAATGCCTGGACGATGCCGGCGCGTCCGACTGTGGCCGGTGCGACCGGTGCGCGGAACCGATCTTCTCCGTCGACGTCTCCGGGCCCGCGCTGAGCGCCGCGCAGGCTTTCCTCGGCCGCCCCGGCGTCGAGGTCCCGCCGAAGAAGCTCTGGCCGACCGGGCTGGAGGCGGTCGGCGTACCCGTCAAGGGCCGCATCGCCCCCGCGGAGCAGGCGCTGCCGGGCCGGGCGGTCGGGCGCCTGTCCGACCTCGGCTGGGGTGGCCGCCTGCGCGAACTGGTCGGGCCGGACGCCGTGGACGTCGACGTCCCGGAGGACGTGGCCGCCGCCGTGGTCGAGGTGCTGAAGGCGTGGGCGCACGGCGACGCTCCCTGGCCGCGCCGGCCGGCGGCGGTGGTCGCGGTCGGATCGCGCCGCCGGCCCCGGCTGGTCGGCTCGCTCGCCGGCCGGATCGCCACGGTGGGGCGGCTGCCGCTGCTCGGCAGCGTCGCCGTGACCGCGCCGGGAGGCCCGCGCGGGAACAGCGCCCAGCGGGTACGCGCCCTGCACGGCGCGGTGACCGTGCCGCCGGATCTGGCCGGCGCCCTCGCCGGGCTGGACGGGCCGGTGCTGCTCGTCGACGACCTGGTCGACTCGGGTTGGACGCTGACCATGGTCGCCCGCGAACTGCGCCGCGCCGGAGCCCCGGACGTGCTGCCGCTCGCCCTGGCCGTCGCGGGCTGAGCCGCCGGCCGGCGGTCGGTCGAGGAGGCTGGGAAGTTCCCGGGCCCGGCGGATTGCGACGGTCGCCACGCCCGGCGGGCACCCGCCCGCCGGCGCGCGTCGCCGACGGTAGCGTGGGCGGTATGACCGGTCAGCCGCCGCCCGACGCCCCGCGCGCTGACCGCGTCTCCGCCCTTCCCGACCGGAGCACCCTGCGGCTGGCGCTGGTGGTGGGCGGGCTGATCCTCGCCGTCCTGCTCGGGTTCGGCCTCGGCCGGGCCGGCGGCGGCGACCCCACCGCGGCGGTCGGCTACGGCAGCGCGCTGGCCGACCACACCCACGCACCCGGCACCGGGGCGCACGAACACGGCGCCGACCAGGGCCTGGCGGCGGAGGCCACCGGGTTGTCGGTCAGCGCCGCCGGCTACACCATCGCCCCGTCGGCCGTGGACCTCGTCGCCGGCCGTCCCGGCGAGCTGAGGTTCCAGATCCGCGACGCGCAGCGCCGCCCGGTGACCCGCTTCGCCGTGGTGCACGACAAGCCGCTGCACCTCATCGTGGTGCGCCGTGACCTCACCGGTTACCAGCACCTGCACCCCGCGATGGCGGCCGACGGCACCTGGTCGGTGCCGCTGACGCTGCCGCAGCCGGGCGTCTGGCGCGCGTACGCCGACTTCACCGCCCTCGCCGACGACGGACGACAGACGGCGGTGACCCTGGGGACCGACCTGGTCGCCGCCGGTGACTACGAGCCGCGCCCACTCCCGGCGGCGACCACGTCGACCACCGTGGGCGGGTTCACCGTCGCCTACCAGGGCACCCCGCAGTCCACCGTGTCGGTGCCGCTGACCTTCCGGATCACCGGTGAGGGTGGCCGACCCGCGACGCTGGAGCGGTACCTCGGCGCGTACGGGCACCTGGTCGCGCTCCGCGAGGGAGACCTCGGATACCTGCACGTCCACCCGGAGCCGGCCCTGGTCGACGGGGCGGTGCGGTTCTGGGTGACCGTGCCCGGCGCCGGGCGGTACCGCCTCTACCTGGACTTCCAGGTGGCCGGAGTGGTGCGGACCGCCGAGTTCACGCTCGACGCCTGACCGGGGGCGCGGCCCCGCCGGTCCGTCAGCCGACCCGGCGGATCGGGCGGCGGGCCAGGTACCGCAGCAGGTCCCGGATGTGGTGCTTCTCCTCGGCCGGCACGGTCGGGTCGGCAAGTCGCTGGAGGATCACCCGGACGTCCGCCTCGACCGGCCCGTCGTCGCTGCGGCGGCGGGGCGCGGGGCCGGCGTCCGGCAGGCCGAGCGCACGGAAGGCGGCCGCGACCGGCAGGTCGAGCGCGGCGCAGAACCCGCGCACCTTGGCCAGCTCGGGGTAGTCCTGCCAGTCACCGGCGAGCCAGCGGAAGACGGTCGAGCGACCGACACCCGTGTGGGACGCCAGGTCGGTGACGGTCCACCCCCGCTCCTCCCGGGCGTCGTCGATGGCGCGCCGCACGAAGCGCGCGAACGCCGCCTGCGGCGATACCTCTACCGAAGCCATTCCAGCGGGTCTTCCCTCCCGGCCGGGCACCTGACGGTGCGTGGTTCGAGGGTAGTACGGCTCGCGGCGGAAGCAATTGACTGATCGACCAGACCGTCCCGTGGACGGGACCGTACCCGCGGCGCGGAGTTCGTCCGGGCGTCAGCCCGCGGCCACCCCGGCGGTGCCGCCGGTGGCGTCGCCCCCCGGGCCGCCGAGCAGGGTCGCCAGCCTCGGCGTGACGCCCCACTGGTCGACCAGCGCCCGGTACTCCGCCCGCTGCGCGCCGGTCGGTGCCGCGCCGGTGCGGCGTGCCCGGATCAGCAGGTTCCGCGGCGTGTGCCGCGAGTCGACGAACTCCACCACCTCGGCCCGGTAGCCGTGCAACCGCAGCAGCCCCGCCCGCACCGCGTCGGTCAGCACGTCCGCGAAGCGCTCCCGGAGGATGCCCTGCCGGGTCAGGAGGTCGTACGGCGGCGGTGCCGGCCGGGAGCGCAACTGCGCCGCGACGTCGTGGTGGCAGCACGGCGCCGCGAGCACCCAGCGGGCTCCCCAACGCACCGCCCTCGCGAGCGCCTCGTCGGTGGCCGTGTCGCAGGCGTGCAGCGCCAGCACCAGATCCGGAGCGGGCTCGACCGCCGCGTCGGCGATTGTGCCCGCGACGAAACGCACCCGGTCCGCCCAGCCCAGCCGCTGTGCCAGCGCGGTGTTGCGCTGCCGCTGGTCCTCGCGGACGTCCACGCCGACCAGGTGCACGTCGAGCCCCCGCCGGGTCAGCCACCGGTACGCGGCGAATGTCAGGTACGCGTTCCCGCACCCCAGGTCCACCACCCGCAGCGGGCCGGGCAGATCGTCGGGCAGCGTCGCGGCGAGCGCCCGCAGGAAGGCGTCCACCTGACGTCGCTTCGCCGCCGATCCGCCGATCTCGGCGAAGATGGGGTCACCGGGGTCCAGCAGGTAGTCCTTCGCCCGGTCGTGTCCGGCCGGCTCGGTCGGCGAGCCGGAGTTGGCCGCGCGGTGCACCTGCGCCTCCCCGGACTTCGTGACCCGCAGTTGCAATGTCGTCCGCACGGTCTCCACGTGCCAGTTGCCGAACGGCTCGGCGAGCAGCGCGTCCACGGCCGCGTCCGCGTCGCCGCCGGGCGCGACGTTGCGGGTGTAGGGCCGGCTGCCGTCGGAGGTGGCGATCTGGAGGCGTGGACCGGCCTTGAGGGTGACGGGCCGCAGCTCCGCCCGGACCACCGAGGGGCGCTGCCCGCGCCGCCGGCCCGCGGCCACCGCCCGCGTCAGCCCGGGGTCGAGCAGCAGCGCCCGCACCTCGGCGAGCGCGGCGTCCAGTGGCTCCGGCATGGGTTGATCCTTCCCGGTCGTGCCCGGCGGCGACGCACTGATGTGCCCCGCACTGCCCTTTGCTCTGCTTCAACGGACGCACCGGAAAGCGGCGCGTTCCGGTGCGTGGGTTGAAGCAGAGCAAAGGAGGCCGACCGGGTGGTCGACGGCGGCCCGGGCTGTGTCTTCCTGAGCGCGCGACGTCCCCCGCTCGGCGAACGAGGCGGGGGACGTCGGACGTGCGCGTGTCAGTCGGCGGTCGCCTCGGCCGGCGTACCCCCGCCGGAACCACCGCCACCGCGGCGGCGCCGGCGGCGGCGCGGCTTCGCCGACGCGCTGCCCTCGGCGGCGGCCGTCTCCGGCTCGGTGCCGCCCTCGGTGGAGATCACCGCGGTCGGCTCGCCCGCGACCACCTCGCCCGCCCGGCGGCGCCGGCGGCGACGCGGGCTGCGCTCCTCGGCGGCGTCGTCGGCCGGCGCGTCCGTGGTCGACGCGACGGCTGCCTCCCCGCCCCGGCCGCGGCGGGGCTCCCGGCCGCGGCCCTCGCCGCGCCGCGAGCCCCGGCCGTCGCCCCGGCGGGACCGGCCGCCGAGGTCCTCCTCGACCTCGGCCGCGAGCCCCGCGCGGGTGCGCTCGGCGGTCGGCAGGGTGCCGGTGACGTCGGTGGAGATGCCCAGGTCGGTGTAGAGGTGCGCAGAGGTGTGGTACGTCTCCGGCGGCTCGGCCATGTCCAGGCCCAGCGTCTTGTCGATGATCCGCCAGCGGGGCATGTCGTCCCAGTCGACGAAGGTCACCGCGACGCCGGTCGCACCTGCCCGGCCGGTCCGACCGATCCGGTGGGTGTAGGTGTCCTGGTCCTCGGGGCAGTCGTAGTTGATGACGTGGGTGACGCCGGTGACGTCGATGCCCCGGGCCGCGACGTCGGTGGCGACCAGCGTGTCGATCTTGCCGGCGCGGAAGGCGCGCAGCGCCCGCTCGCGGGCGCCCTGCCCGAGGTCGCCGTGCACGGCGGCAACGGCGAAGCCACGGAAGTCCAGATCCTCCGCGACCCGGTCGGCGGCCCGCTTGGTGCGGGTGAAGATCATGGTCAGCCCGCGACCCTCGGCCTGGAGGATCCGCGCCACGATCTCGATCTTGTTCATCGAGTGGGTGCGGTACGCCAGCTGCTGGGTCTGCGGCGACGGGCCGGTCTCGGCGGTGTGCCCGGCGTGGATCGTCACCGGACGGCGCAGGAAGCGCCGGGACAGCGCGACGATCGGGTCCGGCATGGTGGCCGAGAAGAGCATCGTCTGCCGGTCCTCCGGCAGCATCGCCAGGATCTTCTCGACGTCGTCGAGGAAGCCCAGGTCGAGCATCCGGTCGGCCTCGTCGAGGACCAGCGCGCGCACCCGGTCGAGCCGCAGGTGCTTCTGCTTCTGCAGGTCCATCAGGCGACCGGGGGTGCCGACGAGGATCTCCACGCCCTTGCGGAGCGCGTCGATCTGCGGCTCGTACGCCACACCACCGTAGATCGGCAGCACGCGGACGCCCCGGCTGCTGCCGGCGGCCTGGAGATCCTTGGCGACCTGGATGCCCAGCTCGCGGGTCGGGACCACGACGAGTGCCTGCGGGACGCCGTCGCCGCCCTCGGTGGGCGCGAACACGCGCTCCAGCAGTGGTACGCCGAAGCCGAGGGTCTTGCCGGTGCCGGTGGGCGCCTGGCCGATCAGGTCGGCGCCGCGCAGCGCGATCGGCAGCGCGTACTCCTGGATGGCGAAGGCGCGGGTGATGCCGGCCGCGGCCAGCGCGTCGACGGTCTCCTGACGCGCGCCCAGCTCGGCGAAAGTGGGTGCCTCCGGGCGTACCGGGGCGGTGGGGGCCAACTCGTGGCCGTCCATCAGTTCTTGCGTCAGCTCGCTCATATGGATGTGGGGGTGCCCTCTCGTGGGTGCGCCCCGTTTAGTCCTCAGGGCGCGGACGGTATGGCGCGGGCCACACGGTCGGCGGCGGATCTGCCGCGCGGGACCGGGCCGCACGCGCGCCGTGGACCGGCTGCGACCAGATCGAACATCGGTCGGCGCCCACGGCAACTGCTCCAGTCTACCTGAACAGCGTTGACCCCGTCCTGATTCCTCGGCGGCCGTGCCGCCTGCCGAAACGGACACCTGTGACGGCACTCACATCAACGGCGATTCGCCGCCGGGCGGTACCCTGCGCTGGTGTCCGCCCCAAGCGAACCCGCACCGACTCCGACCGGCCCGGCCGGCGGCGTCGTGACCGATCCCGCGCTCGTCGACCTGCTCGGCCTGGTGGCCTTCGGTGAGCTGCTCGCCTTCGAGCGGATGGCCGCCGACGCCCGGCTGGCTCCCGACCTGCGCCGACGGGCGGCGTTGGGCGAGATGGCCGCCGCGGAGATCCGCAACTACCGGCGGCTCGCCGACCGGCTGGGCGACCTCAGCGTGCTGCCCGACGACGCGATGGCGGTCTACGTGGAGCCGTTGCAGGCGTACCACGACTCGACCGAGCCGAGGGACTGGGCCGAGGCGGTGACCAAGGCGTACGTCGGAGACGGCATCACCGACGACTTCATCCGGGAGATCGCCGGGGCGCTGGCCGAGCCGGACCGGGGGCTCGTGCTGGAGGTGCTGCACGAGTCGCGCTACGCGGACTTCGCCGCCGCCGAGATCCGCGCGGCCATCGAGGCCGACCCCCGGGTCGCCAACCGGCTCTCCATGTGGGCGCGTCGGCTGGTCGGTGAGGCGCTGTCGCAGGCCGGTCGGGTCGCGTCCGCCGACCGGGGGGCGTTGACCGCGCTCATCGCGCGGGGGGAGCAGGTGGACGTGCAGGGCCTGTTCCGCAGGTTGACCGCCGCCCACACCGCCCGCATGGGCGCCGTCGGACTCAACAACTGACCGGGGACGCCGCGGCAGGTGACCGGCACGTGCCGCGGCGTCGGACCGCGTCGACGGGTGTGGGGCGGGTGCGCCCGCGGCTCAGCGGACGGTGAACCCGACGGCCCGGGGGGACGCCTCGGCGATCTCCACGTAGGCGACCTTGTCTACCGGCACGATGACCCGCCGGCCCTTCTCGTCGGTGAGGGAGAGCGTGCCGCCGTTGCCGGCGATGGCGTCGGTCACGATCTGCTCGATCTCGGCCGGCGACTGCGCGCTCTCCAGAACCAGCTCGCGCGGCGCGTACTGCACGCCGATCTTGACCTCCACAGTGCCTCCTCAACTGGGGCGAATATGCCGCCCTGCGAAGGCTATCCGATCACGCGGGCGGCGGTCAGGCTGACTCACCTTGCAGCGGGAAGCTCGCGATGCCCCGCCAGGAGAGCGCGGCGACCAGCGCCTCGGCCTCCGCCTTGGCCACCTGCCGGCCGCTGGCCAGCCAGAACTGCGCGGCGGTCTCGGCCGCACCGACCAGCCCGGACGCGAGCAGCTCGGCGTGCGACCGGCTCACACCGGTGTCCGAGATGATCGTGTCGGTGATGGCCGCGATGCAGCCCTGCTCGACCCGCTCGACCCGCTGGCGCACGGCCGGGTCGTTGCGCAGGTCCGACTCGAAGACGAGGCGGAACGCCTCGCTCTCGTGGTCGACGAAGTCGAAGTACGCGCGGACCGAGGCGCTGACCCGCTCCTTGTTGTCGGTGGTGCCGCGCATCGCGTCCTGCACCTTCGCCACGATGGCGTCGCAGTGCGTGTCGAGCAGCGCCAGGTAGAGCTCCATCTTGCCGGGGAAGTGCTGGTAGAGCACCGGCTTGGAGACCCCCGCGCGCTCGGCGATGTCGTCCATCGCGGCCGCGTGGTAGCCCTGCGCGACGAACACCTCCTGCGCGGCGGCGAGCAGCTGCTTGCGGCGCGCGGAACGGGGCAGGCGGGTGGGCCGGCCGGCGGTCTGTGCACTGTTCCCCACAGCGGTCATGGGAGCCTCCGAGTTCTTCGTACGAGCCGGCATTTCACCCGAACCGGTCGGGGCTGTTCGCCCGTCGCGGAATTGGCCCGCCGCTGTAACTTATCGCCACTCTCACCACACGGTAGCCTCAGCGGGGGCGACCAAGGAGCGCGCGGTGAGTGAAGCAGGGCAACCCGGTGCCGCCACCCCGGGAGAGCACGGCGACGGGACCGGTCCGCAGGAGGACCAGTCCCGCTCCGGCGGCGGATGGGTGCCCCCGGCGGCCGGTTGGCCCCCGGAACCGGCCGCGCCCTGGCGTCGGTCCGACCCGACCCCGGGATGGGCCACCTCCTCCCCCCAACACGGTGACCTGCCCGCTCCGGTGCCCGGCACGTCCGGTGCCGCGCCGCGCCCGCACGCCAACGGCCACCGGGCCAACGGCTACCCGCACGCCCCCGCCGAGGCGCCGTCCGCCCGCCAGTCCCCGGTCAGCGCCCCGCCCGGCCTCTCCGGCGACCCACGCCGGGACACCGACGGGGACCGTCTGGTGGTGCCGGCCCCGCGTCCCGCGCCCGCCGTCGAGCAGTCCTCCGGGCCGGCCGAGCCGGAGCCCAATCCGGCACGGCACGCCACCGAGGAGCCGCCGACGACGCGCGCGTCCCGGTGGGCCGAGCCCGGGCTGCCGACGTCGGCGCCGCCCGCCGTGCAGGTCCCGCCGGTCGGCACGGCCGCCAGCGGCTTCGAGGTGCCGCCCGGCCTCCACGCGCCGACGGCCGACCGGTCACCGGAGCCGCCGTCCACCCGGGACGAGGCGCGCGGCTGGGACCCGGCGTACCCGCCCGGGCCGGCGCCGCACGACCCGCGTGCGTTCCCGCCGCCCACCGAGCCCCGGCCCGGCGACCGCGCCGAGCAGCCGCCCACCGGTGACCGCGCCTTCGGCGAGGGTCCGGCGAGCCGCGCCGCGGCCGACGGTCCGGCCGCCGGCGGGGGACCGGCCTACGACGCCGACCGCGCGCGGGCCGGCTGGGAGTCCGGCGACCGGGTGTCCGGCATCGACCGCGGGCCCGGCAGCGACGCCGACGCAGGTCCGACCAGCTCACCGTTCGGCGCGCCGGCCCGCCCGGCGGAGCCGGGATCGGCCCCGGTGACGGACCGCCGGGCACCGCTCGCCGAGCCGGAGTGGTCCGGTCCGAGCTGGAACCAGCCGAGCTGGGGGAACGAGTGGGCGCCCCCGTGGGCACGGGTGGAACCGGAGGCGGCCGGTCGCCGGGCCCGCGACCGCTCCGAGCCGGCCGGACACGACGAGCCGGGTGACCGCTGGGAGCCGTCCGGTCGCCGAATCCGCGACGAGGCCGAGACGTTGTCGTCGGCTCCCGGGACGCCCGGCCGCCGGGCCCGGGACGAAGCCGAGACGTCGGCTCCCGAGGCGCCCGGCCGCCGGGCCCGGGACCAGGCTGAGCCGGTGCCGTTCCGCCCAGGTCCGGAGTCGTCCGGCCGGCGGGCCCGCCCGGAACCCGAGACCCGCGACGCGGAGCCCGGCGCCGGTCGCCGCGCGCGCGACGAGCGGCCCGCCTGGGCTGCCGAGCCGCAGCGGGCGTACGAACCGGTCCGTGCCGACGCGTACCCCGCACCCGCCGAATCGGGCCGCGGCCCCGACATCCGGCCGGTGTACGAGCCGCCCGCCGGCCGGGCGCCGGCGACCCCCCCGGCCCCACCGGCCGACCGGTCCGCCTGGGCGCCGGAGCGGCCGGCCAGCGCGCCCCCCGCCGCCGCGGCCGCGGGCACCCCTGACGGGGATGACGCCACGCTGGAGAGCCGCCGGCCGTTCCGCCTCCGCCCGGAAGCCCCCGCGCCGGCGGATCAGCCCGCCACCGCACCGAAGGCCGCCGGCCCCGCCACGAGTCCCGCCGCCGAGCCCGCCACGAGCGGCGCCGGTGGCCGCGACCGCATCCCCACCGCGCCCGCCCCGACGAGCGCACCCCCCTACGCGGCCCGCCGATCCGCCCCGGAGCCGGCACCGACGGCCGGGCCGGTCGGCGACGACCGGCTGCCGGACCCTGCGTCGGCGGTGTTGCCGCAGCGCGTCCCCGCCGAGCCGGACGTGCCCGTCGTGCCGGAGCCGCCAGCCGTGGAGCCACCCGCCGAGACCCCGGAACTCGCCCGCATCGCCACCCACCTCCGCCGCGACGACGAGCCGGCCCCGCTGCGCGACCGGCCCGAGGGCTTCGACGTGGACGCCATCCTCGACGCCGTGCGCGGAGTGGCGGGCGTCCGCGACGCCGAGTTGCGCCGCACCCAGGCCGGCGCGCACAGCCTCCGCCTCGACCTCGCCGACGGTGCCGACCCCGCCGAGGTGAGCCGGCACGTCGCCCGGCTCCTCCAGGAGCGGATGGGCCTCGCCGCCGCCCCGCAGAACGTGCCCGGGGTGCCCGCCGAGCCGGCACCTCCGGTCCGCCGGCGGTCCGCCGAGCGGTCCGCCGCCGAGCCCCGGACCGCCGAGTCGCGGGTGCCCCGCCCGCCGGCCGGGCGGGACGCCCTGCCGTCGCGGTCCGAGCGGCCGGAGGCGGCCCTGCCGGAAACCCCGCGCCGACGCCGGCAGTCCAGCGGGCCGCACCGGGGCCGGGCCACCGTCGACGAGCCGGGTTCGGTCGCCGCGCCGGCCGCGCCCACCGGCAGCCCGGCGACCGTCGGGACGTCGTACACCGGAGGCCAGGTCACCACGACGGAGGCGGCGCCGTCCCGGCCGCTGGACACCGGCGGCCGGCCGGGCCCGCGGGTGGTCATCGACCACGTGCAGGTCAGCACGTTCGGGCTCGACGCCACGGTGGAGGTGCGGCTGACGACCGCCGGCGCGCCCGCTGCCGGGTACGCGACCGGCCCGGCCGTCGACGGGTACGTGCTGCGCCTGTGCGCGGTGGCCGCCGCCGCGGCGGTCGACGAGCTGCTGCGCGGGTCCGGGCCCGAGTCGGGCCCGGGGCGCTGCTTCGTGGAGCACGCGGCCGTGGTGCCGTTCGGCAACTGCGAGGTGGCCACGGTGGTGGTGCTGCTCGTCTGCGACGGCTGGGTCGAGCAGCTCGCCGGCTCAGCGCTGGTCGCCGGCGACCCGCGCCAGGCCGTCGTCCGGGCGACCCTGGCCGCGGTGAACCGCCGCCTCGAGGCGCTGCTCGCCTGACCGCCGCCGGATGCGCTGCCGGTCGCCGTGACCACGGGCAGACTGGAGCGATGAAGCGCGCCACCCTCTGGCCGGACGACGTGCTTCCCGAGCACTCCGTCCCGCCCCCCTGGCCCGGTCGCGAGGTACGCCTCGACGGCACCGTCACGTACGTCCGGGAGACTCCGGCGACCGCGCCCGGTGCGGAGCCGGCGCTGTACGTCCACGGCCTCGGCGGCTCCTCGCAGAACTGGACCGACCTGGCCGGCCTGCTCGCCCACCGGCTGGACGGGCAGGCCATCGACCTGCCGGGCTTCGGCCGCAGCGAGCCGGGCCGTCGCTACACGGTTCCCTCGTTCGCGCAGCGGGTGGTCCGCTGGATCGAGCACTCCGGCCGTGGCCCGGTGCACCTGTTCGGCAACTCGCTGGGCGGCGCGATCTCGGTGCAGGTGGCGGCGGCACGCCCGGACCTGGTCCGGACGCTGACCCTGATCTCACCCGCCCTGCCGTTCCTCGACTTCCGGCGATCGTTGCAGGGCCGGATGCTGCCGCTGTTGGCGATCCCCCGGGGCGAGCGGCTGGCCGCCTGGCGGCTGGCGCAGCTGGCGCCCGAGGTGATGGCCCAGCAGGTGATCGAGGCGTGCGTCGCCGATGTGAGCCGGATCAGCGAGCAGCGCCGCCGGGAGGCGCTGGAGGAGATCCGGGTCCGCTACGAGGCCGCCCACTACGCCGCCGCGTACGTCCGGACGTTCCGAGGGCTGGTCTCCTGCTTCCTGCGGTCCTACCTGCCCGGCTCCGGGTCGATGTGGCGGCTGGCCGGCATGGTGCGGGCGCCGACGCTGGTCATCGGTGGCCGGCACGACCGCCTGGTGGACGTGCGGGTCGCGCCGCAGGCCGCCCGCGCCATCCCGGACAGCCGGCTGCTCATGCTGGACGGGGTCGGTCACGTCGCCCAGCTCGAGGTGCCGCGCCTGGTCGCCCGCGCTGTCCTGCCGCTGCTCGCCGAAACGGGGGACTCCGCGAAGCGGCCCGACATGGCAGGCTGAGCGGGATGCCCTCCGCCCGTGGTACCGCCAGCTCATCGACGCACGCTCGTGCCCCCGCCGTCCAGCCGGGCACTCGGGGCGGCCGGGCCGCCGTGCCGCCCCCGGTGTCGACCGGCGGTCGCGCGACCGGGCCGGCCGGCCGCCGGACGCCCCCGCCGGCTGGTGGCCGGGCGACCCCGGCTGAGGGCCGGGTGACATCGGCCGGTGGTCGGGGGATCCCGGCTGCGGGCCGGACCGGGCGTCCGCCCGCCCAGCGCGCCGGTGGTCGTGCCGGGACCTCGGCGGGTGCCGGAGGCCGTACGCCGTCCCGCCCGCCGGCCGGCGCGGTCCGTGGCCGGCACCGGCGCCGGAGCAGGCGGGCCCGGCGGGTGCTGGAGGCGATGGTTCTCGTGCTGGCGGTCGTCGCGGCGGTGGCGGTGGTCACCGACCAGCGCGGTGCCGATGTCGGCGCGGAGGTGGTCGCCGCGCCGACGCCGGTCCCGTCGGTGGCACCCACGTCGGCGGCACCCAGCCCGGCACCGACGACGGTGGCGGCGGAGCCGACGGCGCGTCCGGTGTTCCAGATCCCGGGGCCGGTGCCGTCGGCCGGGCAGGGCACCTTCGGGTACGACGATCGCACCGGGCCGCTGCTCGGCGAGGCGGGCACGCTGCGCCGGTACCGGGTCGCCGTGGAGAACGGGGCGCAGGAGGACGTGGCAGAGTTCGCCGCCACCGTCGGGGAGGCGCTCGCCGGGCCGGGGAGCTGGGTCGACGGTGGCCGGCTGCGGCTGCAGCAGGTGCCGGGCGACGCCGCCGCCGACTTCACCGTCTACCTGGCCACCGCGCAGACGGCCGGCCGGATGTGTCTCGCGGGTGGGGTGGACATCCGGATCGGTGGGCGCCCGTACACGTCCTGCCGGGCACCCGGGAAGGTCATCATCAACCTGGACCGGTGGCGACTGTCCGTCCCGCACTTCGTCGCGATGAAGGTGCCGCTGCCGGTCTACCGGCTGTACGTGGTGAACCACGAGGTCGGGCACCAGCTGGGCAACCGGCACGAGCGCTGCCCCGGTGCGGGCCGGCCGGCCCCGGTGATGATGCAGCAGACCCTCTTCCTCGACGGCTGCGTCGCGAATCCCTGGCCGTACGTGGATGGGCGGCGGTACACCGGCCCGCCGGTCTGACGTCGACACATCAAAGGCGTTAGCGCGCATTTGTGGGGAATTGCCCGATTATTCTGCGACGCTGGCGTCATGACCGCGCCGTCCTCTTCCGGCCCGTCCGCTCGCCCGCCCCGGCCGGGCCGGGTCCGCATGCGGCGCCGGCGCCGCCGTGCCCTGCGGCTCGGCGTGGTCCTGCTGCTCGCCGCGGCGGCGTCGGTGGCGCTGGTCCGGGCCGCCGAACCGCCGGCGGGCAGCCCGCCCGACCGCACCTCGTACGGGGCTGCCGCCGAGCGGCCGCAGCCGGGCGGCTACCCGCGCGTCGGGGCGGGCAGCTTCGTCACCGCGACCGGCGACACCGACGTCCGGGGCGCCGACGGGCCGCTGCGCCGCTACCGGGTGGCCGTGGAGCGCGACATCGGCCACGACGCCGGCACCTTCGCGGCGACGGTCGACGAGGTGCTCGGCGACTCCCGCAGCTGGATCGGCTCGAGTGAGCTGCGTGTGCAGCGGGTCGAGGACGCGGACCTCGCGGACTTCACCGTCTACCTCGCCACCCCGGACACGTCGGAGCGGATGTGCGCCGAGGGCGGCCTCAGCACCGAGGGCTACACCTCCTGCCGACTGCCCGGCCAGGTGATCATCAACCTGGCCCGCTGGGTGGAGGGGGTACCCGACTACGGGGCGCCGCTCGCCGTGTACCGCAGCTACGTCATCAACCACGAGGTCGGGCACGAGTTCGGGGAGTGGCACGAGGCCTGCCCGGGCCCCGGGGCGCCGGCACCGGTGATGCAGCAGCAGACGTACGGGCTGGACGGCTGCGTCGCCAACCCCTGGCCGTACCTGGACGGCCGGCGGCACGCGGGCGAGCCGGTGCCGGGCACATGAGTTATTCCCGCTCCCGCAGTGCGGACGAGTGTCGCTCCTCATGGCCGACCGGCCGCCCGGCGAGCGACAATGGCCCGGTTCGCCACCGCCGATCCCGGGGAGTCCACCGTGTCGCTGCCCCCGCTCGTCGAGCCCGCCGCCGAGCTGACCGTTGACGAGATCCGCCGCTACTCCCGCCACCTGATCATTCCGGATGTCGGTGTCGAGGGCCAGAAGCGGCTGAAGAACGCCCGGGTGCTCTGCGTCGGCGCGGGTGGCCTCGGCTCCCCGGCCCTGATGTACCTGGCCGCCGCCGGGGTGGGGACGCTCGGCATCATCGACTTCGACACCGTCGACGAGTCCAACCTCCAGCGCCAGATCATCCACGGCGTCTCGGACGTCGGCCGCTCCAAGGCCGAGTCCGCCGCGGCCTCCATCCGGGAGATCAACCCGCTGGTCAACGTGGAGATCCACAACACCGCGCTGGACCGGGACAACGTCCGCGAGATCTTCGCCCAGTACGACCTGATCGTCGACGGCACCGACAACTTCGCGACCCGGTACATGGTCAACGACGCGGCGGTGCTGCTCGGCAAGCCGTACGTGTGGGGGTCGATCTACCGGTTCGACGGCCAGGCGTCGGTGTTCTGGGCCGAGCACGGCCCCTGCTACCGCTGCCTCTACCCGGAGCCCCCGCCGCCCGGCATGGTCCCGTCCTGCGCCGAGGGCGGCGTCCTCGGCGTGCTCTGCGCGTCGATCGGCTCGATCCAGGTCAACGAGGCGATCAAGCTGCTCGCCGGCATCGGCGAGCCGCTGGTGGGCCGGCTGATGGTGTACGACGCCCTGGAGATGACCTACCGCAAGATCAAGGTCCGGAAGGACCCGAACTGCGTTCTGTGCGGCGAGAACCCGACGGTCACCGACCTGCTCGAGGACTACGAGGACTTCTGCGGCGCGGTGTCGGTCGAGGCGCAGGAGGCGGTGGTCGACTCGACCATCACCGCCCTGGAGCTCAAGGAATGGCAGGACGCCGGCAAGGACGTGTTCCTGGTCGACGTCCGGGAGCCGGCCGAGTACGAGATCGTGCGGATCCCCGGCGCGCGCCTGATCCCCAAGGGCGAGATCGTCTCCGGGGAGGCGCTGGCGGAGTTCCCGCAGGACAGGCAGATCGTGCTGCACTGCAAGTCCGGTGTCCGCTCGGCCGAGGCGCTCGCCGCCCTGAAGGCCGCCGGATTCCGGGACGCGGTGCACGTCCAGGGCGGCGTCCTCTCCTGGATCAAGCAGATCGACCCGTCGCTGCCGGCGTACTGACGTAAGGAAGGGCCCCTTCTTAACGCCTGGCGTAGAGGAGGGGCCCCTTCTTAACACGCGGGGCCTCGGTGCGGTGGGCCCGCGTCGGGTGGCCGATTCACCGAGGCGGAGTCGCGTTTGCACAGGTAGCGTGACCGCCGTGGTGGATATCGACGCCGCGATCGGCTTCGTGGTGGCTCACGGGGACGTGGTGGACCGTGCCCGGCTGTCCCGGTTGCGTACCGGCACGCCGCCCGGGCCGGACGTGCTCGACGTGGCCGAGGGCGGCCAACTGCCGGACGGCGGCTGGCCCGCGTACCTCGAGGGCAAGGTGGCGTCCGTCGACGCCACCTGCTTCCGGCTCGCCGAGCTGGACGACCTGGGCGCCATCGGCCGGCCGGCCGCCCGGCGCGCGCTGGACTGGCTCGCGTTCCGCCAGTTGCCCGACGGCGGCTGGGAGGAGGACGCCGCGCTGGCTGACACCGCGCCGGAGTGGGCCCGGCCGGGAGACCCGGAGGCCGGGTTCTACCTGACGGCGAACGCCGCGTTCTGGCTGACCGTCGCCGGGCTGGACGCGCGTGCCGCCGGGCCGTTGGACCACCGGGTCGGCGGGGTGTACGCGGGCGTCGTGCACGCCGCGGCGCTGTCGCTGGTCGCGCGGCTCAACCCGGACGGCAGCTGGCCGTCCTTCCTCGCCGCCGGGTGGCTGAGCGCGGGGGTGCTGTTCCGCCAGGAGATGTTCCAGGAGTCCGCGCGAATCCAGGTGGCGCTCGCCGAGCGGATCGCCGACATGTCCCCGGCCAACGTCGCCTGGCTGGCCGCGTCCCTGCGCCGGGTGGGCGTCGACGAGCAGGACTGGATCCTGGTGCGGGCCCGCCGCCGGCTGGCCGAGACGCAGCGTAGCGACGGCGGCTGGGAGAGCGACGACGGGCACCAGTTCGACGTGCATGCGACCCTGACGGCGATCCGCGCCTGCCGCTGACACGCGGCGTGCGGCGCGCGGCGTTAAAGGGGACCCCTCCTCTACACCAGACGTTAAGAAGGGGCCCTTCCTTTCACCGCAGGTGACCGGTCCCGGTGACGACGTATTTTGTGCTGGTCAGCTCCGGCAGCCCCATCGGGCCGCGGGCGTGCAGCTTCTGGGTGGAGATGCCGATCTCCGCGCCGAAGCCGAACTCACCGCCGTCGGTGAAGCGGGTGGACGCGTTCACCATCACGGCCGCCGCGTCCACCCGGGCGACGAACTCCCGCGCCGCCGCCTGCGAGTCGGTGACGATCGCCTCGGTGTGCCCGGTGCCGTACCGCCGGATGTGCGTGACCGCCGCCTCCAGCGTGTCGACGACGGTGACGGAGATGTCCGCCGACAGGTACTCGGTGGCGAAGTCCTCGTCGGTGGCCGGCACCACCGCGGCGGAGAACGCGGCCACCCGGCTGTCGCCGTGCACGGTCACCCCCGCCTCGGCGAACGCGGCCAGCATCGGCGGCAGGAAGGCGTCGGCGACGTCGGCGTGCACCAGCAGCGATTCGGCGGTGTTGCAGGTGGAGAGGCGCTGCGTCTTCGCGTTCAGCGTGATCGCCACGGCCTTCGGCACGTCCGCCGCGGCGTCCACGTAGACGTGGCAGTTGCCGACGCCGGTCTCGATCACCGGCACGGTCGACTCCTCGACCACCGTGCGGATCAGCGACGCCCCGCCACGCGGGATGAGCACGTCGACCAGGCCTCGGGCGCGCATCAGCTCCTTGACCGAGTCGCGGGAGGCGGCGTCGAGCAGCTGCACCGCGTCCGCCGGCAGGCCGGCGCCGGCCACCGCGTCCCGCAGCACCGCGACCAGCGCGGCGTTCGAGTGCATGGCGGAGGAGGAGCCGCGCAGCAGCGCGGCGTTGCCGGATTTCAGGCAGATGCCGGCGGCGTCGACGGTGACGTTCGGCCGGGCCTCGTAGATGATGCCGACGACCCCGAACGGCACCCGGACCTGCCGCAGTTCCAGGCCGTTCGGCAGGGTGGAGCCCCGGACGACCTCGCCGACCGGGTCCGGCAGCGCGGCCATCTGGCGCAGCGCGTCCGCGATGCCCGCCACGCGCCCCTCGTCGAGCGCGAGCCGGTCCAGCACGGCCGCGCTCAGCCCGGCCGCGCGCCCGGCGGCCAGGTCCGCGGCGTTCGCGGCCAGGATCTCCGGCGTACGCGCCACCAGCGCGTCGGCCATCGCGTGCAGCGCGGCGTCCTTGACGGTACGCGTGGCGACCGCGAGGGCCTCCGCCGCCGTCCGGGCCCGCCGCGCCTGCTCGACGACGCTCATCCTGTACTCCTCGGTGTTAGGAGGGGTCCCTTGTACAACGCCAGGAGTTAACAAGGGGCCCTTGCTTACAACAGCACCAGGTCGTCGCGGTGGACGACCTCCCGCTCGTACGCCGGGCCGAGGGCCGCGGCGAGTTCGGACGTGGAGCGCCCGAGCAGGCCGGGCAGCTCCACCGCGTCGTAGTTGACCAGCCCTCGGGCCACCGCCGCGCCCTCGGTGTCGACCAGGTCCACGGGGTCGCCGGCGGTGAACGCGCCGTCGACGGCGGTGATGCCGGCCGGCAGCAGTGACTTGCGCCGCCCCACGACCGCCTGCACCGCTCCCGGGTCCAGGTGCAGCCGGCCCCGGGGCGAGGTGGCGTGGGCGAGCCAGAACAGCCGGGCGGCCGGCCGCCGCCGGCTGGGGTGGAAGAGGGTGCCGACGGGATCCCCGGCCAGCGCCTCGGTGGCCAGGCCGGCGGCGGTGAGCACCACCGGGATGCCGAAGCCGGTGGCGATCCGGGCCGCCTCCACCTTTGTCACCATGCCACCGGTGCCGACCCCGGCCCGGCCGGCGCCGCCGATCGTCACCCCGGACAGGTCCCGGTCGTCGCGCACCTCGGCGATCCGCGCCGAACCCGGGCGGGTCGGGTCACCGGTCCAGAGCGCGTCGACGTCGGAGAGCAGGACCAGCAGGTCGGCGTGGACGAGGGCGGCCACCAGGGCGGCCAGCCGGTCGTTGTCGCCGAACTTGATCTCCTCGGTGGCGACGGTGTCGTTCTCGTTGACGATCGGCACCGCGCGCAGGTCGAGCAGCTTGCGCAGGGTCCGGTACGCGTTGCGGTAGTGCGCCCGCCGGGTCACGTCGTCGACGGTGAGCAGCACCTGCCCGACGGTGAGCCGGTGCCGGGCGAAGGCCGCCGCGTACCGCCCGATCAGCTGCCCCTGCCCGACGCTGGCGGCGGCCTGCTGGGTGGCCAGGTCGCGCGGGCGGCGGGCCAGCCCGAGCGGGGCGAGCCCGGCGGCGATCGCGCCGGAGGAGACCAGCACGACCTCCCGGCCCTGACCGGCGAGGGCGGCGAGGGTGTCCACGAGCACCTCGACCCGCCGGTCGTCCAGGCCGCCCGTGGCGGTGGTCAACGAGGAGGATCCGATCTTGACGACCACCCGCCGGGCCGTCGTCACCATGTCGCGCACCCGCCCATTCTGCGTGGTCGGTCCCGCGCCGCCCCGCCGCGTTCCCATATCGTGGCGCGTCGTGGGACCGGAGGAGTACGTCGAGGCGGTGCTGGAACTGGTCGAGCGCATCCCGCCCGGCCGGGTGATGTCGTACGGGGCGGTGGCCGACGCGCTCGCCGAGCGGTCGGGCCGGTCGTCGGCGCGGCTGGTCGGGTCGATCATGGCGCGGCACGGTGGTGGGGTGCCGTGGCACCGGGTCGTGACCTCGTCCGGGCGGCTGCCGCCCGGTCACGAGCGGGAGGCGCGGGCCCGGCTGCTCGCCGAGGGGGCGCCGCTGCGGGGTGCCGGCGTGGACATGCGGGCGGCGAGCTGGTCCCCGGAAGAGGGGATGTGACCGCCGTCATAACGTGAGTAACATTCGGCGTCATGGACGCGCCGCCGGCTGGGACAGGCTCGCCCGCCGGCGGGGTGCTGCCGCGGCGGGTGCACGCCGGGTACGCGCTCGGCTCGCTCGCCACCGGCGCGTTCGGCACGGTGCCCGGGCTGCTCCTGCTGCCGTACCTGACCGACACGCTCGGCGTCGCGGCGGGCGTGGCCGCCCTGCTCGTGCTGCTGCCGAAGGCGTGGGACGTGCTGGTCAACCCGGTCGCCGGGCGGATCTCCGACCGCACCCGCTCCCGGTGGGGCCCCCGCCGGCCGTACCTGCTGGGCGCCGGCATCGCCCTCGGCGTGCTCTTCGCCGCGATCTTCGCCGCGCCGTTCGGGACCGGGGCGGCGGCCGGCCCGTACGTGGCTCTCGCCTTCCTCGCCACCGCCACCGCGTTCGCCTTCTTCCAGGTGCCGTACGTGGCGATGCCGGCCGAGCTGACCGGCGACTACACCGAACGTACCCGGCTGATGACCTGGCGGATCGCGGTGCTGGCGCTGGCCATCCTGGTCTCCGGCGCGGTGGCGCCGCTGGTCCGGGACGCGGGCGGCGGCGGCCTGGCCGGGCACCGCTGGATGGGAGTCTTCGTCGCCGGCCTGATCGTGCTCGGTGCGGTCGGCGCCTTCCTCGGCACCCGTTCCGCGCCCGCCGGCACGGCCGCGGGAAGCGAGCCGACGCTGCGCGCGCAGCTCGCGGTGGCCGGTCGCAACCGGGCGTTCCGGGCACTGCTGGTCTGCTTCGTGATCCAGTCCGCCGGGGTGGCGACGATCCTGGCCGGCGTGGACTACTTCGCCACGCAGATCCTGCGCGACCCGGAGGGCGGGCCGACGGTCCTGTTCGTCTGCTTCGTCGGGCCGGCCCTGCTGGTGATGCCGCTGTGGAGCCGGGTCGGGCGGCGGTTCGGCAAGCTCGCCGGGCTGGTCGCCGCGTCCCTGATCTTCGCCGCCGGCGCGCTGGCGCTCGTCGCCGCTCCTGTGCTCCCGGTCGTCGGCATCTACCTGCTGGTCGCGCTGATCGGCGTCGGGTACGCGGGCCAGCAGGTCTTCGCGCTCGCCATGCTGCCGGACTGCATCGCGTACGACGAGGCGCGCACGGGGCGGCGGCAGGCGGGCGTGTTCACCGGCCTGTGGACCGCGGGGGAGACCTTCGGCCTGGCGCTCGGTCCGGGCATCTTCGGGCTGGTGCTGGAGTTCTCCGGCTACGTTCCCTCGGACACCGGCGCGGCGGCCGCCCAGCCGGACAGCGCCCGCCTGGGCATCCTCCTCGGCTTCACGGTCCTCCCCGCGCTCCTGGTGGCGGCGGCCACCCTCCTCCTGCGCCCCTACGACCTGACTCCGGCAGCGCTCGCCGCCGCCGCGCCCGACTCCGGCGATCGCGGAGTCGTGCTGGCGACGGAGGCCGCTCACCACCACAGAGAGGGCACCACAACTCTATGATCGACGAGAGCGGGCTGCCCGCGCGCGGGTTGCCCGCCGAGCGGGTTCTCCAGGAGATCCGGGCACTGCGCGACGCCGACCGGCCGACGCACGGAGGGCGGCTGTTCGCGTACGTCTACGACCCGGCGGTGGACGGGCTGGAAGCCCTGACCGCCGCCGCGCACGCCGAGAGCGCCCACGTCAACGGGCTCGACCCGACCGCGTTCCCGTCCCTGCTCGCGATGGAGAACGCGCTGGTCGGCGCGGCGGCCCGGCTGCTCGGCGGCGGCCCGGGCGCCGGCGCGCCGGACGTCGTCGGCAACGTGACCAGCGGCGGCACCGAGTCGCTGATCCTGGCGGTGAAGGCCGCGCGGGACGCCCGCCCGGACCTCACCGAGCCCCGGATCGTGGTTCCGGCCACCGCCCACGCCGCCTTCGCCAAGGCGGCCCACTACCTGCGGGTGGCCCTGGACATCGTGCCGGTGCCGGCGGAGACGCTGCGTCCCGACCCGGCCGCCGTCGCCGCCGCGATCCGGCCGGAGACCGTGCTGGTCGCCGCCTCCGCGCCGTCGTACGCGCACGGCGTCGTCGACCCGGTCGCCGAGGTCGCGGAGACCGCCGCCCGCGCCGGGGTGCGTTGCCACGTGGACGCGTGCTTCGGCGGCTGGACCCTGCCCTGGCTGCGCCGTCTCGGCGAGCCGGTGCCGCCGTTCGACTTCACCGTGCCGGGCGTCACCTCGATCTCCGTCGACCTGCACAAGTACGCGTACACCCCGAAGGGCGTGTCGGTGCTGCTGCACCGGGAGGCGGCGCTGCGGGCACCGCAGTACTTCGCGTACGCCGACTGGCCCGGCTACACGATGGTCAACCCGGTGATCGCCTCCACCCGCTCCGGCGGGCCGATCGCCGCCGCGTACGCCACCCTCCGGCACCTGGGGGAGGACGGGTACCTGCGGCTCGCGTCGCTGACCCGGGACGCGGTCGCCGGCCTGGCCGACGCCGTGCGCGGGGTCGAGGGGCTGCGGCTGATGGCCGAGCCCGAGTCCACCGTCGTGTGCTTCACCAGCACCGGGCCGGAGCTGGACCTCTTCGTGCTCGTCGACGAGCTGGCCGCCCGGGGCTGGCACACCCAGCCGCAGCTGTCGTACGCCGGGCTGCCGGTGAGCGTGCACCTCACGGTGACCGCGTCGGTGGCGCCGCAGGTGGCCGGCTTCGGCCCGGACCTGGCCGACGCCGTGGCGGCGACCCGAGCGGCCGGGCCGGTCCGGCTCCCGTCGGAGCTGCTCGCCCTCGCCGGGGCGCTGACGCCGGAGACACTCACGGCGGACCTGGTGGCCGGCCTGGCGGCCGGGCTCGGACTCGGGGCCGGCGCCGCTCCGGTGCCGGACCGGATGGCGACCGTGAACACCCTGCTCGACGCCGCACCGCCGGCGCTGCGTGAGCGGCTGCTGGTGGAGTTCGTCGGGCTGCTCCAGCGGCCGACCTGGTGACACCGTCGAGGCTGGGGGATACCCCGACAGGACGGAGCCGGGGTGGCCGCACGGCCCCCCGGCTCCACCATCGCGGTCTCAGCTCGCGGCGGCCACCGTCACGGTGAACGAGGCCGTGTTGTCCGCCGGGTCCGGGTCGGGGACGACGTTCCCGTCCCACATCGTGTCGAGGTCGAACGTCACCGTGCCCAGCGCGCCGGGCGCGGTCCCCGGCTCGGCGCGCAGGAGCACGTCGAAGGTGCGGGTCTCACCGTCGATGAACTGCTCACCCGGTACCGCGAACCAGGTGAAGAAGCTCGGCAGGTCCTGCGGGTCGGTCCCCCAGATCATGACCCCCGCGGGCAGGCCGATGGCCTCGACCGAGAGGTGCTCGTGCGCCGCGTCCCCGTCCCAGGTGACGGTGACCGGCAGCCGCCCGAGGTAGCTGCCGTCCTCCTGCGGGGTCAGGGTGACCGCGCCGGCCGTGGTGATCGACACGTCGGCCTGCTGGTCCTGGACGTACGGGACCGGGTTGCGCAGCGAACCGGTGGTGGACCGGAACAACGTGGTGAACCGCTCCCGGTCGGCGACGTCGTCACGACCGTCGCCGCTGTTCACCGAGATCAGGCCACCCTTGATGGTCATCGCGACGTCCCGGGTGGGGGTGAGCGCGTGGAAGTTCACCGTGAACCTCCGCCGCTCACCCGGCTCGAGGAGCGACCCCGGCACCATGCAGTTGATCTGCCGCCGGTTGTCCACCAGCCCGTTGAAGACGCAGGCCTCCTCCGGCGTCAGCCCCTCGAACGAGCCGCCGACCGGCTCGACGAACGTGACGCTGTAGTAGGTCGCGGTGGTGCCGAGGTTGGTCACGGTGACCGGCAGGCTGCCCCGGTAACCGCGGTCGGTCGGGTCGAGTACCAGCCGGCCCACGTCCAGCGAGGCGGCCTTCCGGTCGGGTGCCGCGACGGCGGGCGCGGCGAGGGCGAACAGCGCGGTCGCCGCACCGAGCAGGGCGATCGCCGCGCGGTGGCCCGTGCGTGTGGTCATGAAATCCTCCCGTGATCCCCGTTGGCGCGCGGGTGTGTTCCCGTCGCGCATCGCCGGTAGCACGCTCAGCCCGGGACGCCGGTTGCACGCCTGACGGTCCGCGATCCGACACTTTCGCCCGGCAGGCCCACCCGGAATGCGGTACGGCCCGTCGGTGCTGTCCGACGGGCCGTACCCGGGAAGGTCAGGCGGTCTCAGCCGCCGTCCACGGCGGACATGGAGAACGACGCGGTGTTGTCCGTGGGGTGGGCATCGGCGACGAGTTCCCCGCCCTGTCGGGTGGCTACCTGGACCGTCGTCACTCCCAGCGCCCCCGGCGCGGTTCCCGGCTCGGCCCGCAGCAGCACGTCGACCGTCCGCTCCTCGCCCTTCCGGAACGCGCCACCCGGCACCGTGAACCAGGTGTGGAAGCTGGGCAGGTCTGGCGGCTCGACTCCCCGGATCACCACCCCCTTCGGCAGGTTGATGGCCTCGACGTAGAGGTACTCGTGCGCGGCGTCGCCGTTCCACCGGACCGTCACCGTCAGCCGCCCGAGAAAGCTGCCGTCGTCCTGCCGGATCAGCGTCGCCGTGGCGGGCGTGGTGATCGACGCGTCGGCGCGCTCGGCCGGGGCCTCGGAGAGGTGCGGGTTCGGCCCGAAGGACGTGGGACCGGCCACCTGCGTGAAGCGGTCACCGGTCCAGCGGTAGCCCCGCCACTGGCGCTGCGACCAGTCCAGCGGCCAGCCACCGCCGGGCGCCAGGTCCGCCACCTCCACCCGGACGACCCCGGCGCCGGTCACCTCGAGCCCCAGGATCCATTGCGGACCCGAGCGTACGGTGCGGGTGACCTGGCCGACGGTGACGATCTCGCCGCGCTCGTCCCGGTCGAACGCCACCACCTGCATCGGGCCGCCGGTACCGAGCACGCACTGCACCAGCGCCACGGTCTCCGGCGCGCCGTCACCGTCGGCGTCGCCGTGGTCCAGTGCCAGCAGCGTGTTGGTCTCCTCGCGGGCGTCGGCGGTCAGCCGGATCCCCTCGGTCGGACAGCCGGGGCCGGCCCGCCAGGCGGGCAGGCTCAGCTTCGCGGCCAGCAGCTGGGGACGTGTGATCCGACCGTCCGGAGGCCCGAGGGGCGGGCCGGCGGTGCTCGGCGTCGGCGTGGGCGCAATCGGCGAGGGACCTGGCGCGGACGAGGTGGGCGCCGGTGTCTCTCCGGGCACGGGCGGCGCGCCGCCGCGGCGGTCCAGCGTGGCGTGCGCGGCTACCGGGACCGCCACCGCGAGCGCCACGGCCGCCGCGACGGTGACCGCCGCCCGCCGGTGCCGTCGGCGGACCGTCTCCCGTACCGCCTGCGGGCCCGCCGGGTGCACCGCCGTCACGGCGGCCTCCCGGTACGTCGCGAACTCCGCGCCGAGCAGGATGTCCTCGACCTCACTCATCGTCGCCACCTCCGACGCCACTCAGCTGTGCGGCCAGCGCCGCCCGGCCCCGGTGCAGCCACGACTTGACGGTGCCCTCGGGCACCTCCTCCTGCTGGGCGATCTGCGTCACCGACAGGTCCGCCAGGTAGTGCAGCACCACCGCCCGGCGTTGGGCGGGGGGCAGGTGCGCAAGCGCGGCGGTCAACGCGACCCGGTCCGGGCTCGGCCCGGCCACGTGTTCCTCCCGCTGGCGCCGCAGCCAGGACTGGGCCGTCCGCAACCGGCGCCACCGGCTGGTCGCGAGGTTCCAGGCGACCCGGCGTACCCAGGCGACCGGGTCGTCGTAGCGGGCGACCCGGGACCACCGGGCGAAGGCCCGGCAGAAGGCCTCCTGCACGACGTCCTGAGCCTGTTGCAGGTCGCCGCAGTACGCGGCGAGCTGAACCGTCAGCGACCGGAAGTGGGCGTGGTACAGCTCGTCGAAGTCGACGCCGTCACGTCGTCCACCGCGCGGCGGCCGGATGGTCGTCCGGTCGGGGGGTGGCTCGTCGACCCGTTGCTCCCTCGTCACCGTCACCTGGTCCTCCCCGTGTGGCGGCCGCGTCGCGGCACGCTCGTCACACGCCTCGACGCCGGCGCCGGTTGCGTCGGTTGCCGCCGGCCAGTTGTGGTTGACTGTCAGATCGGGGACAGGCGAGGGGAGGCCCGAGGTGCAGTTGCCGGCGGTGCTCGGGGAGCCGATCCGGTTCGTCCTGAACTGGGGCCGCCGCTACTCGCTCTGGGTCTTCAACTTCGGCCTCGCCTGCTGCGCCATCGAGTTCATCGCCACCAGCATGAGCCGGCACGACTTCATGCGCCTCGGGGTGATCCCGTTCGCCCACGGTCCCCGCCAGGCGGATCTCATGGTGGTCTCCGGCACCGTCACCGACAAGATGGCGCCCGCGATCAAGCGGCTGTACGACCAGATGCCCGAGCCGAAGTACGTCATCTCGTTCGGCGCCTGCTCGAACTGCGGCGGGCCGTACTGGGACTCGTACTCGGTGACCAAGGGTGTCGACCAGCTCATCCCGGTCGACGTCTACGTGCCGGGCTGCCCGCCCCGGCCGGAGGCGCTGCTGCACGGCATCCTGCGCCTCCAGGAGAAGATCGCCGCCGAGAGTTCCGGCGTGGGCGGTGTCGCCCGCCCGGACGCGCTCGCCCCGCCGGTCCCCGCCCCGCCCCGCGACGGCACCGGGCCGCGCTCGGCCGAGTCCCTCACCGCCCCGCCGGTCCGCCCGCCCGCGTCGGCCTGACGCCCCAGGCCCCGCGTCGAGTCCCGGGCGGGCCTGCGGCTCCGCCCGGCTCGACCGACAACGTCGACACCGGCCCTGGCGGCCCGGAGCCCGCGCCGGCCGCAGCGGGAAGGCCGGTGACCGATCCGGTGAGGCGGACTGGGCGGTCGGCCGACGGCTCGGGGTGGTCGGTGGGCGCTAGCGTGCGCACCATGACCGACTCCGCGGACCGGCGTTCCGCCTTCATCGTCGACGTGCTCACCGAGGAGTTCGGGGAGTCGATGGCGCTCGACCCGGCGGCGTTCCGCCGCAAGTTCCGCAAGATGGCGGCCTCGCCGTTCGCCTTCTACCGGGGCAGCGCCGCCCTCTTCTACGCCGACCAGCGTGGCGACTTCGCCGACGACGCGTTCCTGGACGGGCGGACCAGCCGGGTGTGGATCCACGGCGACCTGCACGCGGAGAACTTCGGCACGTACATGAACGCCTCCGGGCAGCTCGTGTTCAACGTCAACGACTTCGACGAGGCGTACGTCGGGCCCTTCTCCTGGGACGTGAAGCGCTTCGCGGCGAGCGTGGCGCTCCTCGGGTACGCCAAGGCGCTCTCCGACGACGTGATCAGCGACCTGGTCGGCGTCTTCGCCCGGTCGTACCTCGCCGAGCTGCGCGGCATCGCCACCGGCGGGGACGACGCGATCGGCTCGATCACCCTGGCCACCGCCGACGGGGTGCTGCTGCGGGTGCTCCAGCAGGCCCGGCTCAACACCCGGGTCGAGCTGCTGGCCGGGCAGACCACCATCGACAACTACGAGCGGCGGTTCTCCCTCGGCGACGGGGTCTTCGAGATCGACCGGGACACCCGGGACAAGGTCTGCGCCGCCTACGAGGACTACCTGGACACCCGGCCGCCGTCGGCGGCGAAGCTGCGGCCGGTCGCCGCGCAGATCAAGGACGTGGTGCTGCGCAAGGGGGTGGGCATCGGGTCGGCCGGGCTGCCGTCGTACAACCTGCTGCTGGAGGGGCACACCCAGGCTCTGGAGAACGACGTCGTCCTCTACATGAAGCAGGCGCAGGTGCCGGCGGTGGCGCGGCACATCACCGACGAGACGGTGCGCGGCTACTTCCGGCACCAGGGGCACCGCACGGCCGAGTCCCAGCGGGCCCTGCAGGCGTACGCGGACCCGTGGCTGGGCTTCACCGAGCTGGACGGGGTCGGTCAGCTCGTCGCCGAGGTCTCCCCGTACGCGGCGGACCTCGACTGGGCCGACGTCAACGAGCCGGAGGAACTGGCCAACGTCCTCGGTCACCTGGGCCACGCGGTCGCCCGGATGCACTCGGTCGCCGACGACGAGTCCAGCCACGACCTGGTCGACTACTCCACCGAGGAGGCGATCGTGGCCGCGGTGGGTGACGACACCGACGGGTTCGTCGCGCACCTGGTCGAGTTCGCCCACCGGTACGGCGTCCGCACGCGGCAGGACCACCAGCTCTTCGTGGACGTGTTCCGCAACGGCCGGCTGCCCGGCATCTGAGCGGGGGCGTGCCGGCCGTCCGGCGCGGCCGGCCGGCGCCGCTCAGGAGGTGAAGTCCAGCATCACCTTGATGTCCTCACCGGTGTGCTCGTACGCCACGGCGAAGTCGGACATCGGCACCCGGCGGGTGATCAGCGAGTTGAGCCACGACTGGTCGGCCCGGGCCAACGCCTCGGCGGCCTGGTCCCAGTGCCGGCGGTTGGCGTTGACCGAGCCGAAGACGACGTTGTTCTCCAGCACCAGCTCCCGGTTCAGGGCGCCGGCGTCGAAGTCGATGGTGCGGCCGCCGCTGGAGACGCCGGTCAGGCACACGATGCCGTTCGGTCCGACCTTGCACATCGCGTCCAGCACCACCACGGGCGCGCCGGTGCACTCCACCAGCACGTCCGGGTTGAAGTCCAGCTCGTTCACGGGCGTCGTGTGGTACGTGGCGCCCAGCGCCCGGACCAGGTCCGGCTTCGGTCCCGTGGTGTTCCGGTCGAGCACGTGCACGGTCAGTCCGCGTTGGGTCCCGAGCAGCGCCGCCAGCAGGCCGATCGGTCCGGCGCCGGTGATCAGCACGGTCTGCGGGTTCCACTCGGCGCGGTTGCCGATCCGTTCGATGTGGTCCCACGCCTTGGCGACCACGCTGGCCGGCTCCAGGAGCATCCCCACCGGAGCGAGGACGGGGTCGAGCCCCACGGCGAACTTCGGCTGCACCCGCCACCGCTCCCGGGCGAAGCCGGGCAGCCCCTTGATGCCGTGCTCGGTGTACCGCCCGTTGCGGCACATGTCCCACTCGTCGACCGCGCAGTTGGGGCAGGGCACCGGGTCGGGGTGCCGCACCACGCCGGCCACCAGGTCGCCGGGTTCCAGGGAACCCGTCGGGTCCTCCAGCACCCGGCCCAGCGCCTCGTGCCCGATGACCAGCCGTTCCTGGCCCGGTGGGGCCTCGCCGTAGTGCCCGGCGATGATCTCCAGGTCGGTGCCGCAGATGCCCACCGCGAGCGCCTCGACCAGGATCGCTCCCTCCTCGGGGGCCGGCTCGGGCCAGTCGTCCAGGAGGCGCAGCGAGTCGGGGACCCCGGGAGCCACAGTCACAGCGCGCACGGCCCTCATCTTTCCCCGGGCGGCGGCGGTGCGCCTCCGGAATGCGGCAGAAGCCGCCGGGGCGGGCGGCCCGACGCGCCGCGTCGGCTCCGGTCATAGGATCAGCGGCATGACTCCGGAGGAGGTCGGCCAGCGGCTGGCCGCGCTGCTCGCGCCGGCCGAGGTCACCACGTCGGTCTCCGGCGGCCAGGAGCACGCCCGTGCCACGGTCGACGTGCCGCCGGCGAGCTGGCCCGACGCGCTGCGCGCGGCCCGCGACGACACCGAACTGGCCTGCGACTTCTTCGACTGGCTCTCCGCCGTTGACGAGCTCGCGGGCGGGTTCGACGTGGTCGCCCACCTGTGGTCCACCACCCGCCGGCACGGCCTCCTGCTGCGCACCCGGGTGCCCCGGGACGCGCCGGCGGTCCCCTCGGTGGTCCCCGTCTACCCGGGGGCGGCCTGGCACGAGCGCGAGACGCACGAGATGTTCGGCATCGACTTCGGGGGCCATGCCGATCTGAAGCCGCTGCTGCTGCCGCCGGAGTTCGAGGGGCACCCGCTGCGCAAGGAGTTCGTCCTCGCCTCCCGGGTCGCCAAGCCCTGGCCGGGTGCGAAGGAACCGGGCGAGTCGGAGGCCGGCGGGGGCCGCCGCCCGATCCGCCCGCCGGGCGTACCCGCCCCGGGCGAGTGGGGCACCACGCCCGCGCCCGCCGGGGCGGCCGGCGTCGGTGAGGGGCCGCGCGGCGGGGTGCCGGCCCGGCCGGCCCGGGAACGACCCGCGCGACCCGCGCCGGGCGCCCGCCCGGCGCGTACCCCTCGGCCCGACGGCCCGGCGCCCGCCGACCCGCGCGCGCCCGGCGCCGCCGCGGAGCCACCCGCCGAGGCCGGCGCTTCCCCGGCCGCGCGGGGTGACCGGCCGGCCGGGACCGACACCGGTCCGCTGCCCGGCGCCACGGGTGGGCCCGGCGACGGTCCGGCGCGCTCGGGCCCGCCGGCCGACCGCCCGTCGCCGAGCGGACCGGCGGCGACCGAGCGGGCCGACGACGACGGAGGTACGACCTGATGCCGCTCTGGGTTGAGCTGCTGCTACGGGTGGGCGGGGTGGTGGTCGCCTTCCTCACCCTGCCGCTGCTCGTCGGTCAGGCCGAGCACAAGGTGATGGCCCACATGCAGGGGCGCCTCGGCCCGATGTACGCCGGCGCCTTCCACGGCTGGGCGCAGCTCGTCGCCGACGGCGTGAAGTTCGTGCAGAAGGAGGACGTGACGCCCCGCGAGGCGGACCGGCCGGTGTTCCGGCTCGCCCCGGTCGTCGCCCTGGTGCCGTACCTGCTGGTGCTGCTGGTCATCCCGCTCGGGCCGGGCGACCTGGTCGGGCAGCCGCTGGACATCGGGCTCTTCTTCGTCCTGGCCGTGGTCGGCGTCGGCGTGGTGGCGGTGCTGATGTCCGCGTGGGCGTCGGCCAACAAGTACAGCCTGCTCGGCGGGCTGCGCGGTGCCGCCCAGCTGCTCGGCTACGAGCTGCCGCTGGTGCTCGCCGCCGCGTCGGTGGCGATGGCGGCCGGCACGCTCAGCCTGCCCGGCATCGTCGAGGCGTGGCAGCCGTGGTGGCTGCTCTGGCAGGCCCCCGCCATGATCATCTTCTTCGTGGCCGGGCTCGCCGAGATCCGGCGGCCGCCCTTCGACATGCCGATCGCCGACTCGGAGCTGGTCTTCGGCTACCTGACCGAGTACACCGGGCTGCGGTTCGCGTTCTTCCTGCTCGCCGAGTACGTGGGGATCGTGGTGATCGCCGCGTTGACCACGGTGCTGTTCCTCGGCGGCTGGCAGGGCCCGTTCGCCGACGCGCAGCTCGGCTGGCTCTGGACGCTGCTGAAGGTCTTCGCCGTCAGCTTCGTCATCATCTGGCTCCGGGTGAGCTACCCGCGCCTGCGCGAGGACCAGCTCCAGCGCCTGTGCTGGCTGGTCCTGGTCCCCGCGTCCCTGGCCCAGCTGGTCCTGACGGCGGCGGTCCGCGTCGCCCTGTAAGGAAGGGCCCCCTGTTAACGCCTGCGGTAGGGAAAGGGTCCCTTCCCAACACCTCAGCGCAGCGGGGTGTGGGCGGGGTCGACGCGTTCCGTCACCGGCGGCGGGGGCGGGGGAGTGCCGTCGCCGAAGGGGCGACCGCCGAGTTCCTCGCGGTTGTGCGGCGTCAGCCAGTTCGACAGGTCGGGGCCGAGCGGGACCACACCGGTCGGGTTGATGTCGCGGTGCACCTCGTAGTAGTGCCGCTTGATCTCGTCGAAGTCGATCGTGTCGCCGAAGCCGGGCGTCTGGAACAGGTCCCGCGCGTACGCCCACAGCACCGGCATCTCGGTCAGCTTGCTCCGGTTGCACTTGAAGTGGCCGTGGTACACCGGGTCGAAGCGCGCCAGCGTCGTGAACAGCCGCACGTCCGCCTCGGTGATCGTGTCCCCCACCAGGTAGCGCTGCCCGGCCAGCCGGTCGCTCAGCCAGTCCAGCCGGTCGAACAGCCGTCGGTACGCCTTGTCGTACGCCTCCTGACTGCCGGCGAAGCCGCAGCGGTAGACGCCGTTGTTGACGTCGGCGAAGACCACCTTGTTGACCTCGTCGATCTCGTCCCGCAGCCGCTCCGGGTAGAGGGCGGGTGCCCCGTCACGGTGGTACGCCGTCCACTCCGTCGACAGGTCCAGGCTCATCTGCGCGTAGTCGTTGGTCACCACCTGCCCGGTCGGCACGTCGACCAGCGCCGGCACGGTGATGCCCCGGTCGTACCCGGGGAAGCGCTTGAAGTACGCGTCCGCCAGCCGTTCGATGCCGAGCACCGGGTCCCGCCCACCCGGGTCCAGGTCGAACGTCCAGCTCCGCTTGTCGTGCGTCGGGCCGGCCAGCGCCAGGGAGATGGCGTCCTCGAGGCCGAGCAGCCGCCGGACGATGACCAGCCGGTTGGCCCACGGGCAGGCGCGGCTGGCGGCCAGCCGGTACCGTCCCGGCTCCACCGGCCAGCCGTCGCGCCCGTCGGCGGTGATCCGGGTGGCGATGTAGCGCTGGTCCCGGGTGAACTCGCCGCCCGGCTCGACGTACTTCCCGCCGGTGCGCATGAGCACCTCTTCGTTGCTGGCCGCCGCCGTACCCTCGGTCACGCCGTCTCCTCCGATGTCCGCGAGTCCTCGTCCCATCATGGCCGCCGCCGGGCCGGCGGGCGCGCCGACCGCGCGGATCGCCCGCCCCGGATCACGGCACCGACCCCCGGGTGGTGGTCGCGCGCGCCGGGGGCACAGGGCAGGATGGTCGGCATGAGCGACCCCAGCGAGCGCACTGACGCCGGCGAGCGCGGCCTGCCCGGGGCGGGCCTGGTCAAGGGGCTCGCGGTCACGTTGAAGACGATGACCCGCCGCTCGACCACCCAGCAGTACCCGGATGTCGCCCCCGAGCTGCCGCCGCGTTCCCGCGGGGTGATCGCACTGCTCGAGGAGAACTGCACGGTCTGCATGCTCTGCGCGCGCGAGTGTCCGGACTGGTGCATCTACATCGACTCGCACAAGGAGGAGGTGTCGGTGCCCGGCGCCGCCCGCCCCCGCCAGCGCAACGTGCTCGACCGGTTCGACATCGACTTCTCGCTCTGCATGTACTGCGGCATCTGCGTCGAGGTCTGCCCGTTCGACGCGCTCTACTGGTCGCCGGAGTTCGAGTACGCCGAGTACGACATCAAGGATCTCCTGCACGACAAGGACCACCTCGGGCAGTGGATGGGCAGCGTGCCGCCGCCGCCCGCGCACGATCCGAACGGTGAGCCGGCCAAGGAGGAGAGCGCCGCCGCGCGCAAGGCCGCGGTCCCGGCGAGCCCCGCCGCCCGTCCGGCCGTCCCGGCGGTACGCCCCGAGCCCGGTCCCGCCGGAGACGCCACCGGCGACGGGGAAGGCGCCGCGTCGTGACCGCCGCGGACGTGCTGCTGCTCGCCCTGGGCGCGGTGGCGGTCGGCTCCGGTGTCCTGGTGGTCGCCACGAAACACCTGGTCCGAGCCGGCCTCTACCTGGTGGTCTGCCTCGGTGCGGTGGCCGGGATCTACCTGGTGCTCACCGCCGAGCTGGTGGCCTGGGTGCAGGTGCTGATCTACGTCGGTGCCGTGGTGGTGCTGCTGCTGTTCGCGGTGATGCTGACCCGCGCCCCGATCGGCGCCTCCGACGACCTGGACCGCCCGGGCTGGCCGGCCGCCCTGATCGGCGGCGGCACCGGGCTCGGGCTCGCCGCGCTGCTGGTCGACGCGTACCGGTGGTCGTCGGTGGAGCTGCCCGCGCCGGGCACCGCGGGCCGCATCGGCGACCAGATCTTCCGCAGCTGGGTGCTGCCGTTCGAGGTGCTGTCGGTGCTGCTGCTCGCGGCCCTGGTGGGGGCGATCATCCTGTCCCGGCCGGACATCGGCCGCCCGCCGGGCGACCGGGCCGCCGGCAGCGGCCGCTCCGGCGTCCCGTCCGGCCGCACCGACGCCGCACCGGCCGTCGGGGACGGGCGGTCGCGATGAGGCCGGTCATCCCGTACGTCACCGCCGCGCTGCTGTTCGGTCTCGGCGTGTACGGCGTGCTCCGCCGCCGCAACGCGGTCCTGGTGCTGATGGCGGTCGAGCTGATGCTCAACGCGGTGAACCTGGTCCTGGTCACCGCCGACACCACGGTCCGGTCGGAGCTGCCGCACGGCGGTCAGGTCTTCGCGCTGTTCGTGATCGTGCTGGCCGCCGCCGAGGTGGGCGTCGGGCTGGCCATCGTGCTCCAGCTGTACCGGCTGCGGGCCAGCGTCGCCGTGGACGAGGTGCCGCTGACCGAGCCGCCGGCCCCGGCCGGCGCCGGCCGGATCGGGGCGCAGCGGTGAGCACACCCGTCCTGCTCGGCGCGCTGCTGCCCGCCGTACCCCTGGTGGCCGGCCTGCTCGGCCTGCTTCTCCCACCCGCGCCGCGTCGCGTGGCGGCCGGTGAGGCGCCGGCGCGGCGGGTCGCCGTCGCGCTCGGCGTGGCCGGCGCCGCGACCTCCCTGCTGCTGGCGCTGGCGCTGCTGGCCACCCTCGACCGGCAGACCGAGGCCTCCTGGACCTGGGTCGACCTCGGCGGGCTGACCGTCTCCCTGGGCGTCCGGCTCGACGGGGCGGTGGCGCTGGTGGCGGTCGCGGTCGCCGCCGTGGCCCTCGCGGTGCAGGTCTACTCGATCGGCTACCTCAAGCGCGGCCCGCACGACGACGTCGACGTCGACCACCGCTACCCGCCGTACGCGGCGCAGGTCAGCCTCTTCACCGCCGCGATGCTGCTGGTGGTGGTCTCCGGCGACCTGATCCTGCTGCTGGTGGGCTGGGAGGTGATGGGCATCTGCTCGTACCTGCTGATCGCCCACGACCGCCGGCTGCCGGAGGCGCCCGCCGCCGCGATGAAGGCGTTCCTGGTCACCCGGGTGGGTGACGTCGGCTTTCTGCTCGGCATCGCGCTGCTCGGCGTCTCCGCCGGCAGCTTCCGGATCGCCGACGTGCTCAACCACGACCACCCCACCGGGACGCTCACCGCCGCCTGCCTGCTCCTGCTCGCCGGGGTGGCCGGCAAGAGCGCCCAGTTCCCGCTGCACACCTGGTTGCCGGACGCGATGGCCGGCCCCACCCCGATCTCCGCGCTGATCCACGCCGCGACGATGGTGGCGGCCGGCGTGTACGTGGTCGCCCGCCTGTACCCGCTCTTCGCGCAGGCGCCGGTCACGCTGGCCGTTCTCGGCGTCCTGGCCTCGGTGACCCTCCTGCTCGGCGCGCTCGCCGCCACCGCGCAGGACGACCTGAAACGCGTGCTCGCCTGGTCGACGGTCTCCCAGATCGGCTACATGACCGGCGCCCTCGCGGTCGGCGCGCCCGAGGCGGCGCTGTTCCACCTGCTCACCCACGCCGCCTTCAAGGCGCTGCTCTTCCTCGCCGCCGGCGCCGTGATCCACGCGGTCGGCACCACCCTGATGTCCCGGATGGGCGGCCTCCGGCGCACGACGCCGGTGACCTTCTGGTGCACGGTGATCGGCCTGGGCGCGCTGGCCGGGCTGCCGCCGCTCGCCGGTTTCTTCAGCAAGGACGGCGTCCTGTACGCGGCGGAGCAGGCCGCCCTGCACGGCGCCGGCCCGACCGCCGCTTGGGTCGGCTGGCTGGTCTGGCTCGCCGGGCTGGTCGGCGTCGCGGTCACCGCCTGGTACGCCACGCGGCTCCTGCTGCGCACGTTCCTCGGCGAGGCCCGCACCCCGCTGGTCGAGCCGCACGACCCGCCCGCGGTGATGCGCTGGCCGGTGCTGCTGCTCGCCGTCCCGGCCGCCCTGCTCGGCCTGGCCGGGTTCGCCGGGGCGTTCGCCGAGCGGCTCCGGCCGGTGCCGCCGGCCACCCGGGAGCCGTCCGACCTGCTGCCGGCCGAGCCGCTGGTTCATTTCAGCCCGGCGGTGCTGCTTCCGCTCGCCCTGCTGGTGCTCGGTGCGGGGCTCGCCTGGGCGCGCTGGCGGCGGAACCCGGCCGGCGACCCGGCCGCCACGCTGGGTCCGCTCCGGCCGCTGTTCGCCCGCGCGTTCCGGCTCGACGACGTCCAGCACACCCTCGTCGTACGGCCGGCGACCGCGCTCGCCGTGGCCACGCGTACCGCCGACGAGGTGGTGGTGGACGGCGCGGTCACCGGCAGCGGCCGGGCCGTGCTCGGCCTCGGCGGCGGGCTGGCCGCGCTGCACCGGGCCGCGCTGCCGCGGGCCGCCGCCGGCGTGCTCGCCGGCGCGCTGCTGATCGGGCTGGCCGCCGCCCTGATCGGAGGCGTGGCGTGAGCGCGAGGAGTGAGCCGGGGTTGCGAGCCCCGCAGTCGCGAACTGAGGTGGCACCGTGAGCGCGAGGAGTGAGCCGGGGTTGCGAGCCCCGCAGTCGCGAACTGAGGTGGCACCGTGAGCGCGAGGAGTGAGCCGGGGTTGCGAGCCCCGCAGTCGCGAACTGAGGTGGCACCGTGAGCGCGAGGAGTGAGCCGGGGTTGCGGGCCCCGCAGTCGCGAACGAAGGTGGCGCGGTGATCCTCGGTGAGTTCCTGCTGGTCGCGGTGCTGGCGGTGCCGGCGCTCGGCGCGGCCGCGGTGGCGGCGATCCCGCACGACCGGGCGGCCCGGGTGGTCGGCGTGGTGGCCGCCGCGCTGACCCTGCTCGCGGCGGTGCCGCTGCCCGTCGGCCGCGAACGCGGCTGGTTCGCCTACGCGCCGCTGCCGCCCTCGCCGGAGGCCGCGGTGGCCATCCACCCGTGGCACCAGGTCGACGCGCCCTGGGTGCCCGGTCTGGACCTGCGCTTTCACCTCGGCGTCGACGGGATCTCCTGGCCACTGGTGGTGCTGACCGCGCTGCTCACCCTGCTCTGCTGCTACTACACCCTCTGGAAGGTGCCGGAGGGCGGCAGCGGCCGGGCCCTGGTCGCGCTGCTGCTGGTGATCGAGGTCGGCATCCTCGGCACCTTCCTCGCCTTCGACCTGGTGCTGTTCTTCGTCTTCTTCGAGGTCGTCCTCCTGCCCATGTACGCGGTCATCGCCGGCTGGGGCGGGCCGGACCGGCGGCGGGCGGCGCGGAAGTTTGCCCTCTACACCCTGTTCGGTTCGGTACTGCTGCTGGTCGGCGTCTTCGTGGTGGTCGCCGCCACCGGCACGGCGGACCTCCTGGCGCTCACCGGCAGCGCCGGGATGTCCCGGGGCACGCAGCTCGCCGCGTTCACGCTGCTGGCGCTCGCCTTCGCGGTGAAGAGTCCGCTGTGGCCGCTGCACTCCTGGCTGCCCGACGCGCACACCCAGGCACCCACCGTCGGCAGCGTCATCCTCGCCGGGGTCCTGCTGAAGATGGGCACGTACGGGCTGATCCGCATCGCGGTCGGTGTCGCGCCCGAGGGCGCCCGCTGGGCCGCGCCGGTGCTCGGGGTGCTCGCCGTCGCGGCGATCCTGGTCGGCGGGCTGGTCTGCCTGGCGCAGACCGAGCTGAAGCGGCTGATCGCGTACTCCAGCGTCGGGCACATGGGCTTCGTGCTGCTCGGGATCGCCACGCTCACCGCCACCGGTCTCCAGGCGGCCCTGATCGGCAACGTCGCGCACGGCGTGATCACCGGCCTGTTGTTCTTCCTGGCCGGTGCCGTCAAGGACCGTACGCACACCGGCGACCTGGGCGACCTGTCCGGGCTGCGGGAGACCGCTCCCCGGCTGGCCGGGCTGCTCGGCTTCGCCGCCGTCGCCTCGCTCGGGCTGCCCGGGCTCGCCGGCTTCTGGGGGGAGGCGTTCGCCGTGGTGGCCGCGGTGCAGGTCGGTGGGGCGCTGTGGACCACGCTCGCCGCTCTCGCGGCGGTCGGCGGGGCGCTCACCGCCGCGTACTTCCTCCGGTTGCTGCGTCAGGTCACCCACGGGCGGCCCAGTCCCGCCGTCGCGCGGCTCACCCCGGGCCTGGCCGGCGCGGAGCTGGCCGCCTGGGCGCCGCTGGTGCTTCTCGCGCTCGCCGTCGGCCTCGCCCCGACGCTGGTGCTCGGCGTCGCCGAGGCCCCGGTCACCGCCCTGTTGGAGGTCCTTCCGTGAGCGCGAGGAGTGAGCTCGCGAGCCCCGCAGTCGCGAACATCGCGGACACCGTGAGCGCGAGGAGTGAGCTCGCGAGCCCCGCAGTCGCGAACATCGCGGACACCGTGAGCGCGAGGAGTGAGCTCGCGAGCCCCGCAGTCGCGAACATCGCGGACACCGTGAGCGCGAGGATTGAGCTCGCGAGCCCCGCGGTGGCGAACATCGCGGAGACCGTGAGCGTGGTGCAGAGCGTCGACAACGTGGCGCTGCTCCCGGCGTACCTGGCCGCCGGCACCGCCGTGCTGGTGCTGCTCGCCGACCTGCTGGTCGCCCGCACGCGGGTCACCGTGGCGGCCGCCGCGCTGGGCGCCACCGCCACGGTGGTCGGTGCCGTGCTCGTCGGGTCCGGTGGTGAGCGCCGCACGTTCTGCGTGGGCTCCGACTGCTCGTACGTCTTCGGCGGCCGGGCCGCCCTGGTCGCCGTGGTCGTCGCGCTGCTCACCCTCGGGGTGCTCGGCTTGTCCGGGCCGCTGCTGCGGGCCGGGACGTCGCCGGCCGGGGAGTACTGTTTCCTGCTCGCCGCGTCGATGACCGGGGGCGTGGTGCTCGGGGCGGCGGGTGACCTGATCACCCTGGTCGTGGCCCTGGAGACCCTGACCCTGCCGCTGTACGTCCTGGTCGGGCTGCGGTGGGGGAGCCTGGCCAGCATCGAGGCGGCGGTGACGTTCTTCGTGGTGAGCGTGGTGGCGACCACGCTCACGCTGCTCGGCGCGGCCCTGCTCTACGCGGCCACCGGGGCGCTGCACCTCGGGCGGCTCGGGGCGCTGTTCGCGGAGCGGCCGGAGCTGCTGGACCTGCCGCTGACCACCGCCGCCGTCGCCCTGGTCGTGCTGGGGCTGGCGTTCAAGGTGGCGGCGGTGCCGTTCCACGCCTGGGCGCCCGCCACGTACGACGGCGCGCCGCTGCCGGTGGCCGCGTACCTGTCGACGGCCTCGAAGCTCGGCGGGGTGGTGGCCCTGCTGGCCGTGGTGCAGCGCGCGCTGCCGGCGGAGGTCACCGGCCCGGTGCTCGCCCTGCTCGCGGTGCTCACGATGACCGTGGGCAACCTGGTGGCGCTGCGTCAGCGGCGCACCGTCCGGCTGCTCGCCTGGTCGTCGGTGGCCCAGGCCGGTTACGTCCTCGCCCCGCTCGGCGCGCTGGCCCTGGCCGCGGGCCGCACCGACGACGCCCGGGCCGTCGCGTACGCGGCCGCCGTCGCGTACGCCGTCTTCTTCGTGGTCCTGGAGCTGGGGGCCTTCGCGGCCGTCGTGGCGCTGCGCCCGTCCGGCGCGGACGGCGGCACGCTCGACGACCTGCGTGGCGCGGCCCGCCGGCGGCCCTGGCCGGCGGTGGCGCTTGCGCTGGCGCTGGTCGGCCTCGCCGGGCTGCCGCCGGGGCTGGCGGGGCTGTTCGCGAAGGTGACCGTGGTCCGGTCGCTGCTCGACGGCGGCGCCGGCTGGCTCGCCCTGGTGGTGGCGGTCAACGCGGTGATCGGTCTCGCCTACTACCTGAAGGTTGCCGCCGCGCTCTGGGCCGAGCCGGTGCCCGTCGCCGGTCCGTCGGCCGGGTCGGCGCCCGGCGAGCGGGTGACGCCCGACCCCTCGCCGGCCGATTCGGCACCGGCCGGGCGGGCCTGGGCGGTGGCGGCGGTGCTGGCGGTAGCGACGGCGGCGGCCCTGGTGCTCGGCGTCGCGCCGCAGCTCGTCCTCGACCTCGCCGCCCGCTGACCCGGCGCGGCCGGCGGCCGCACCGGGCGCGCTCCCAGCCATTTCACAGCCATACGACGGATGGTTGACGGGTACCGGTGGTGTTGAACCGGTCAGCGGATCCCCTCGATCCGCGCACCGAAGGAGTGATCGTGCACCACAACCGTCTGAAGACCGCCGCGCTGCTCGGCCTGCTCACCGCGTTGATCCTGGCGGTGGGCTACTGGTTCGGCGGCAGTGGCGGCCTGGTCATCGCCGTCGTCCTCTCGCTGGTGATGAACGGCGTCAGCTACTTCTTCTCCGACAAGCTCGCGTTGCGCGCGATGCGGGCGCAACCGGTCAGCGAGGCACAGTTCCCCGAGCTGTACCGGATGGTGCGGGAACTGGCCACCGAGGCCCGGCAGCCGATGCCGCGCCTGTACGTGAGCCCGACGTCCCAGCCCAACGCGTTCGCGACCGGTCGTAACCCGCAGAACGCCGCTGTCTGCGTCACGCAGGGGATCGTCGAGATCCTCGACTACCGCGAGCTGCGCGGTGTGATCGGGCACGAACTGTCGCACGTCTACAACCGCGACATCCTCATCTCCAGCGTGGCGGCCGGCCTGGCCGGCATCATCACCGCGCTGGCGAACCTGGCGTTCTTCATCCCCCTCGGCGGCGGGGACGACGAGGACGCCCCGAACCCGGCGGTCCTGCTGCTGACCATCATCCTGGGCCCGATCGCGGCCACGCTGATCCAGCTCGCGATCAGCCGCAGCCGGGAGTTCCAGGCGGACGCCTCCGGCGCCCAGCTCACCCGGGACCCCCTGGCGCTGGCCAGCGCCCTCAAGAAGATCCACCGGGGGACGCAGCTGCGACCGCTGCCGCCGCAGGGTCAGCTCACCAGCACCGCCCACCTGATGATCGACAACCCGTTCAAGGGCGGGGGTGTGGCGGCGCTCTTCTCCACCCACCCCCGGATGGAGGAGCGGGTCGCCCGGCTGGAGCGGATGGCCGCCAGTTCGGGCCCGGTCCAGTACCGCTGATCCACCGACATTCCGCACCCCGCGTCCGCACCGGGCGCGGGGTGCGGCCGGGTCCGGGGTAGGCGATAACACGTTTCTCGTCAGGCTCGCCGGCGTTAGGGTCGAGACGGCTCCCACTCATTACATTCCGGAGGTCGACCGTGGCCGCACTGCGCCAGTACCTGGGCGTCTGGCGGATCCCCGGTGCGCCGATGCTGCTGGTCACCGGCATCCTCGGTCGGCTCGGGATCGGCATGACGCCGCTGGCGCTGCTGCTCGTCGTCGAGCAGGTCACCGGCCGCTACTCCCTCGCCGCCGTCGCCGGCGGCATCTACGCCCTGTCCGGTGCCGCGCTCAGTCCGGTCGCCGGGCGGATCGCCGACCGGGTCGGCCCGGGCCCGGTGCTGCTCGGTACCGCCGTCGCCCACCCGCTGGCCCTGCTCGCGCTGCTCTGGGCGGCCCGCACCGAGTCGGTCGGCCTCGCCGTCGTCTTCGTCGCCGCCGGCCTGGCGGGCGCCACCTACCCCCCGTTGACGGCCGCGATCCGGGGCGCCTGGAACGACCTGACCGCACCGGCCACCGGCCGGTGGCACCTGCGCAACACCGCCCTAGCGGCCGAGACCACCCTGTTCGAGCTGGTCTTCGTGCTCGGCCCGCTGCTGGTCGCCGGGTTCGTGCTGCTCGCCGACGCCGGCGCCGCCCTGATCGGCGCTGCCGTGGTGACCTTCGCCGGCACCACCGCCGTGGCACTCGGCCGGGTCATGCGCGGCTGGCGGCCGCACCCGAGCGAGCACCGCACCAGAGGGCTCGGCCCGCTGCGCGTCGCCGGCTTCCCCGCCCTGCTGGTCTGCGTGGCGAGCCTCGGCATCGCCTTCGGCGCGGCGGGCGTCATCGTGCCGGCCTTCGCCACCGACTACACCGCCGACGACCCGGACAGCCTCGCCGGCCTCCTCCTGGCCGTCTGGGGCATCGGCAGCGCCCTCGGCGGCCTGTGGTTCGGCACGCGCCGCCCGGCGAGCGCCATGAGCCGGCAGTTCGCCCTGCTCCTCGCGGCCGTCGCGGCCAGCTTCGCCGTGTTCGCGGTGATGCCCACCCCGGCCGCGCTGGGCACCGCCCTGGTGATCGGCGGGGCCACCATCGCGCCCGCGCTCACCCTGGAGAACACCCTGGTCGGGCGGATCTCGCCGACCAGCATGCTGAACGAGGCGTACACCTGGGTGGTGACCATGTCGGTCGGCGCGAGCGCGGCCGGTGGCGCGGTCGCCGGCCTGATCGTCGACCACGCCGGCGGCGTGCCCTGGGCGTTCCTGTTCGCGGGGGCGGCCGTCGCCGTCGGGGCCGTGGTCGCGGGCCTGCCCGCCGGCCCCGTCGCCCGCGCGGAGGCCGACGCGGTACGCACCGAGCAGCCCGTCCCCGCGTGACCCGCGCCGGTACGGGTACACCATCCGGATGTTCGTCTTCTTCTCGAACCGGATCGGCTGCCTGGGCTCGCTGCTCATCAGCGCGGTCCTCACGGTGATCCTGCTGCTCGTCTTCGCCACCTGAGCGGTCAGTCCTGGATGACCTCCGGCTCGGTGCACTCGTCGAACATCACGACCGCAACGGAGAGAACCGGGTCCGTGCAAACCAAGCGGTACACCTCGCGTGGGCCGAAATCGTCCTCTCGCGTGTCGACGACGACAGTGACATGCTCGTCCCCGCCCGTCGTGTACGACTTGCGGATGGGGTCGCCTTCGGTGGTGGGACGGGTCTCGGCGAGCCTTGCCGGCCGCCCGTCCAGGACGGCCTCGCGTAGACAGTTGAGGGCGGACACCGGTAGGTGCTCACCCTGGCCGAGGTCGAACGTGCCGCAGTCCACTGCCACCGCCGGTGTCGCGGGAGGCGTTGTGGCGGGCACCCCGGGGGACCGGTCCGGCCGGAGTCCGGCGACGAGGGTCGTCCCCAGCGCGGCCACCGCCAAACCCACGCCGGCGGCGGCCCGTCGGCGGGCACGGCGGGCGTGTCCCCGAGCGACCGCGTTAGCGGTCAACGACGCCACGTCCACCTCCCCCGTGGCGCGCTCCCGCAGGGTCTCGCTGATGCGCTGTTCGATGTCGGTCATGGCCGGCTCCTCGGGATCTGGAGGGCGTCGAAGCGGGCGCGGAGGCTGGCGATTCCTCGCATGGCGTGGGTGCGTACGGTCACCGGCGAGCAGTCGAGGATGTCGGCGATCCGGGTGTCGTCCAGGTCCTCGTAGTACCGCAGCACCAGCACAGCCCGCTGGCGGTCGGGCAGCGCCACGATCAGTCGCCAGATCTCGTCCCGGGCGGCGGTGTCGCCACCGATGTCCTCCCGCCGAGCCGTCTCGGTGACAGCGGCGACGCTGACCTCGTGGCTGGCCCGGCGGCGCCACCAGCTGATGTTCGCATTGACCAGCATTCGGCGGATGTAGACGTCCGGATCGTCGACACGGTTTATCCGACGCCAGCGGGCCCACGCCCTGGCCAGCACCTCCTGAACCAGGTCTTCAGCCCGGTGCGGGTCGCCGGTCAGCAACCGGGCCAGTCGGACCAGCGCAGACCCGCGGCTGGCCACGTACTCCTCGAACGTCACACCCATAGGACGCCGTGACGGCCGGCCGTGTTGACAGGTGCGGGTGGAAATGTGAGCGCACCCCCGCCCGGCCCGATTAGCATCGACCGCCGGTACGGCGGCGGAGGCGGTGCGCGGTGGAACTGATGGCGTTCGGATCGCCGCATGCGGCGAGCGTGGCCGGCTGGGCCCGGTCGGCCGAGGAGACACGGCGCTGGTGCTCCCGGGACGAGGTGACACCCGAGGTGGTCGCCGGCTGGTCCGCCGCCCCCGACGTGGTCGCGTACGTCGCCGTCGTCGACGGTGAGCCGGTCGCGTACGGCGAGCTGTGGCTCGACGACGAGGAGGCCGAGGTCGAGTTGGCGCGCCTGATCGTCGCGCCCGCGTACCGCGGTCGGGGGCTCGGCCGGGAACTGGTCGGCCGCCTGACCGCGGCGGCCCTCCGCCACCACCCGGCCGTGTTCATGAGGGTGCACCCGGACAACGAGCCGGCGCTGCGCTGCTACGCCGGCGCGGGGTTCGTGCCGGTGCCCGCCGAGCAGGCCGCGGAGTGGAACGCCGGGCAGCCGGTCCCGTACGTCTGGCTCCGCCACGCGGACGGCGCCTGACCGCTCAGCCGGCTCCGGTCATCTCCGGCCCCGCACCGACGCCACCCGGCAACCGTGCGAGCGCGGCTGCCGGTCCGATGACGTAGCGCAGGGCGATCGCTCGGTATGGCGCCCATTGCAGGCTGGGGGCGCGGGACCATTGCCGTGCCGTCCGGGCGCCGGGCCGTAGGGGGCGCTGTGCCGTCCGCGGCTCGCGTGAGGTCGGACAGGTGCGCCCCCCGGGGTGGGGGGTGGGTGTCGTCGTCCTCGGCGGGCTGCTCCCCGAGTGGCGGCAACTCCACACCCGGCCTGGGTAATGCGGGAAGGGGTAGTCGCAGCCGGATCCTGGATCGAAAAGGACAAACCTCATGCGTGGTGAGCGCTGACCCGTGCGGCGAGGTCAGGCCCACTGAGCTCGGGGCGTCGGCGGCTGGATCCGGGCTGCGATCATGGTCATGTGCTGTCCTGGACCCGGCCGTACGACGATCGGATGCGTCTCTTCACCGGCACACTCGCGGTGCTCGGTACGGTGCTCTTCGCGTTCATCGCCTTCGGGATGGCCGCCCGCTGGCGGCAGGTTCCGTCGGATGTGGCGTTGGCCTTCACCGGATTTGCGGCGGTATGGCTCACCTTCGCATGGCGGCTTCACCGCACCGCCCTCGTGGTGAGCCGATCGGGGGTTCGGGTGCGCTGGCTGTGGCGAACGCGCACCGTCCCGTGGGAGCAGATTCGAGGGTTCCACAGCGGTCCCGATTGGCTGGTTCCGGAACGGCTCTGGCTGCGGCTCCGCGACGGAACCAAGGTTCGGACGCCGGTTCGGAGACGCCGCACCACCGTCTACCGCCTTCGCGACGGCGGCACGGCTCTCGCGTCTGAACGCTACGAAGAGCTGTTTGCCGATCTCGAAAGATGGAAAGCGGAGGTTGCTCGTCAAGCCCACCCGGCAGTCGGTCGCGCTGGCCGTCACCAGGCCGGCAGAGGCCCGTCGTGACGACCAACAACGACCACAGCTGACGACATCTGCTCAGGTGGCCAGGCGTGTTCGACCAGACCACCAGGCTGGCGAAGTGTCCTTACCGGTAGTTGGTGAACTGGAGCGCAACTCCGAAGTCCTCGCCCTTCAGCATGGCGATGACCGCCTGCAGGTCGTCCTTCTTCTTTCCGGTGACCCGGAGCTGGTCACCCTGGATCTGCGCCTGCACGCCCTTCGGGCCCTCGTCGCGGATCTTCTTGCTGATCGCCTTGGCCTTGTCCGAGTCGATGCCCTGGATGACCTTCGCGTCGATCTTGAAGACCTTGCCCGACGGCCGCGGGTCGCCGGCGTCCAGTGACTTGAGCGAGATGTTCCGCTTGACCAGCTTCTCCTTGAAGACGTCGAGCGCCGCCCGCACGCGCTCCTCGGTCTCCGCCTGGAGACTGACCGCCTCCTCACCCGACCAGGAGATCTCGGCGCCGGTGCCCCGGAAGTCGAACCGCGTCGCGAGCTCCTTCTCGGCCTGCCGGAGGGCGTTGTCGACCTCCTGGCGGTCGACCTTGCTCACGATGTCGAACGACGGGTTGGCTGCCATGCTGATGCTCCTGTTGTCCGGGCGGTCTGTCCTGTTCCGTGTACCACTGACCAGCGGTACGACCCCTGACGGTACCCGGTTGCACCAGCGCCGGGGGGAGCCGCTATCCTTGCTTCCGCTGCCGCGTCACGACGCGGCGGGTGCCCTGGCGGGTTGCCCGAGCGGCCAATGGGAGCGGACTGTAAATCCGTCGCGAAAGCTACAGAGGTTCGAATCCTCTACCCGCCACCAGGGAACGGCAAGGCCCTTGACCTGCGGAAACGTAGGTCAGGGGCCTTCGTCGTCTCCCGTCGCAGTTGACCGCCCCTACCCCTGATCGACTGACAGATCGGGCACGCAACGGGCACGGCCTGGAGGTCATCTTGGCGAAGTGGTGGGAACTGGCAATCCCAGTCGCCGGTACCCTGCTGGGCGCGGCCGTTGGCTCTGGTTCGCAGCTACTCCTGCGGAGGCGGCAGGAGCGGCACGAGCGAGCGATGCGCTTCGTGGATGAGAAGCTACGGGTATACAGCCGGGTTCTGACCTTGCAGGGGGAACTCGCCGCCGTGGAGCTCACCGCTACTGCTGCCATCAAAGCGGCTGAGCAGTACGACGACGTGGACGTCGCAGGGCTTCAAGATCCCGACGAACGCCGCGCTGCCCAAGCAGCGTTCGACAGGGCTGCGCGGGAATCACGCGAGGCGTATGAGCTGTCGGCGGAGTTAGTCCGGCTGGTCGACGCACTCCGAATCTGGGCGCCTCGGCCGGTCACAGAGGCGGCTGCGGCGTTGCGCAAGGCTCACCTGGAATCGTCACAGGCCGAGGTAGGGCGTGCGAGTGAGTTGCTGGTGAAGGCGATTCGCAATGACTTGATGATTGGCGACTGACACCTGAGCGGATCTCCTCGTCGGGCAGTCGTAGACCGTCCAGCCTCCCCTGGCGGGGACAAGGTGGAGCGTCCGGCTGGACGAACGACCTTGGCCCCGTCAGGTGAGGCTGGTAGCCCTTGTGGTGCCCGGCGAGGAGATCCGCGGCTGATCTCTGAGGAGGGCCGGGTTCGGGGCGGAGCCCCCGAGGTCTTCTTGGTCCTGATCGCTCGCCAGTGTGGCCGGCCGGCCCGGCCGATGCCGGCCGAAGGTCGCCAGCAGGCCGGGGCCGGGCACACCTACCTGGCTATGGTGTCCGGCAGCCGGTGTCGTACTCCGCTTGATGCGTCACATCGGGGCTTCACTTGATGCGTGACACGATGCCCTGGCTCGATGGCTACCCACTGTCGCGAAGCGGCCGGAGAGGCCCGGCGCATCCGCTTCTGGCGATGTGGGCGCGCCGGCCCCGTTGGTCAACGCAGCAAAGGCGACGTGATTTCAGTGCGATGGTCGGCACTGGCGGTGGCTGGAGGATGAAATGTGATAGTTGCGTCCTCAGCGGCGGTCGCGGCGTTGTTCATCGATACAGGTCGTCAGGAGCCTGAGGATCGTGACGAGGAGAGGCGAATGCTGGGCGCCTTCGGGTACAGCGGCGAAGATTTGTCGTTGCGGCCTTGGCTCGCTGAGTGCACGGATGGTGACCGCGGCCGGCAGGTCCCGCTGGGCGAGCCTGGGGATCAGCGCTACGCCGTGCCCGTGCGCGACCAGCTGAGCGAGTGCCTGCCAGTCATTCGTCCGGTGCGCGACGTTCGGGGTGAACCCCGCCGCCGCGCAGGCCGTGGTGGTGATGGCGCCGCAGCAGCCTTCTCCGTTACCGGTGATCCAGACGTCCTCTTCGACGTCCTTCAGCGTCAGCGTTTCCGCTGCGCACATGGGGTGGTTCCGCGGGAGCGCGAGGTCGAGTTCGTCTGGGCCGAGGTCGATGCGGTGGTAGCGCGGGTCGCCCGCGGCCGGAGAACCGGTGAAGTTGACGGCGAGCGCGACGTCGTAGCGCCCCGCGTCGAGCCCGTCGAACAGCGCCGGCGGTTCGGCTTCGCACAACAGGATTCTGACGTTGGGAATCTCGTGGCGGGCGCGGTCGAGGAGGAATGGGAGAAGTCCGGTGATTGCGGTGGAGAACGCGCCGATCGTGATGGTGCCGCGATCGCTGTCGTTCCACGAATCGAGTTCGTGGCGTGCACGCTCGATCGCAGCGAAGACGGTGTCGGCGTGAGCGAGTAGCGCTTGCCCCCGCGGGGTGAGTACCACCCGCCGGCCGACGGGTTGGAGTACGTCGAAGCCGACGTCTCGGGCGATCCTGGCGACCTGCTGGGACACCGCGGACGGGGTGAGGTGCAGTGCTTCGGCGGTGGCGGCGATGCTTCCGCGTTCCCGGAACTCTCGTAGTACGCGAAGTCGCCGCAGGTCATCCATGAAGTTGACGCTTAACGGTTTCATTCGCAGAGTTTAGCTTGACGTTACGCGTAATGCTGTCGAGGCTAGATTCATGCAATCTTGGGCAGGCGAGCGACCTGCGATCCGCCTCGGTATCTTAGGACTGGGTGCGATGGGCACCGAAATGATGGCCTCGGCGGTCACGCTTCCCGATTTCGCAGTTGTGTGCGCGTACGACGTTAGCCCTGCCGCCGTTGACCGTGCGCGGACGAGGCACCCGGACGTTTCGTTTGCCGCCAGCGCACAGGAGGTTGTGGAGTCTTCGAGCGTCGATGCCGTCTACATCGCCACTCCGCCAATGTTCCATGCGGAGGCGGCGATCGCTGCGATGCGGGCCGGTAAGGCTGTCTTCTGCGAGAAGCCGCTGGCGATCAGCTTGGCCGATGGGCGGCGGATGGTCGCGGCGGCAGCCGAGTGGGGGGTCGCCGCAGCGGTGAACTTCGCGCTGTCGGACCGCAATGCCGTACTGCACCTTGAGCGGAGCCTGGCAGAGGGCGAGGTCGGCGAGGTCAGAGGGATCGAGGTTCGGTTATCCTTTCCGCGGTGGCCGCGGGACTTCCAGGCGGACGCGGCATGGCTCGCCGGCCGGGATCAGGGTGGGTTGGTTCGCGAGGTCTTGTCGCACTTCGTGTACCTGACCGATCGCCTGTTGGGCCCGCTCGATCCGGTCGAGGTCGGTGTCGACTTTCCGCTCGCCGATCCGCACGCGAGCGAGGTCGCCGCGCGTGGGTTCCTGCGTGCGGGCGGCGTGCCCGTTTATGTGTCGGCCTTCTCCGGCGTCGCCGGGCCCGAACTATACGAATGGATCCTATGGGGAACGCGTCGCTCGTACCTGCTCCGCAACTGGGGCGAGCTGCTCGCGTCCGAAGGTGGCGAATGGAAAACGGTGCATCTGACGCAACCACGGGGATCCGAGACGACCCGGCTTTCGCTGTTCGCCGACGCCGTTCGGGGTGGAAACCCGCGTTACCTTGCGGACTTCGCCACAGCCCTGAGGGTGCAAGAGGTAGTTGAAGCCTTCCATCACACCAACGTCGTGAGGCAGCGGTGCGAGCCGTCGAGGTGACCCGCTATGGCGAGCCGAGCGTGCTCACCCTGACGGAGCGTGAGCCGGATCCTCTGCCGGCCGGGCACGTTCGGGTGCACGTGGCCGCTGTCGGAGTCAACTTCATCGACGTGTACCAGCGCACCGGCGCCTATCCACGGCCACTGCCGTTCGTGTTGGGGGGTGAGGGCGCGGGGCGGGTCGTCGAGATCGGGCCCCAGGTCACCGGCTTCGAGATCGGCCAGCGGGTGGCATGGCAGGGTGTTCCCGGCTCCTACGCCGAGCAGGTGGTCGCGCCGGTGTGGCAGCTGATTCCGGTGCCAGACGGCGTGAGCGACGAGCAGGCCGCCGCCCTCCCGATGCAGGGGCTGACCGCGCACTACCTCGCGACCACTTCCTACCGGATCCAGCCGGGCGATCACGTCGTCATCCACGCCGGCGCGGGTGGCGTCGGGCTGTTGCTGACGCAGCTTGCGAAGCTGTTGGGCGCCAAGGTCTATACCACGGTGTCCACGAAGGAAAAAGCGGAGCTGTCCTTGGCCGCGGGCGCTGACGAGGTTGTCGGGTACGCCGACTTCGATCAGGTTGTGCGTCGCGGCACGAGCGGACTTGGTGCCGCCGCGGCCTATGACGGTGTCGGGCGGGCCACCTTCGAGAAGTCCCTCAGCGTGCTTGCCGTTCGCGGGTCGCTGGTGCTCTTCGGCCAGTCCAGCGGGCCGGTCCCGCCATTCGACCTGGCCCGGCTCGGTCAGTCGGGATCGCTGACCGTCACCAGACCGACATTGCGGGACTTCGTCGCTACGCCAGCCGAGTTACTCAGACGGTCGTCCGAGTTGTGGAGATGGTTGAGTGACGGGCGGCTTGAGGTGCATATCGGCCGCACGTTCCGTTTGACCGAGGCGTCGCTGGCGCACGAGGAGCTGCAAGCGCGCCGTACAACGGGGAAGGTCTTGCTGCTCCCGTGACTGATCGGTTTTTGAAGTCGCGCCGCGCGATGTAGGTCAGCGCGTCAGCCAAAGCAACGCGCACATCTGCCGTTGACCGCGCGCCTCTGATAAACCGCCGGAGCCTGACCGCGACGGTCGGGCGTACCCACATGTGGCGCCCTAGCCGAATCATGTCCTGGCACGAGAGCCGGCCTCGTCCTGGTGTCGGCGGTCGGCCGACTGGAGGTGGTTCGGCCCTGCGTCAGCGCGTACCAGGCCCGCATTTCGTAGGCCCAGCCCGAGATGGCAGCGTTGCCGGCTTCCTCGCCCAGCCCTCGGATGAGCGTGGGACTGGTGGAGGATGACGCGATGAGTGCCGAGTCGGTTGAGGCGCTGGCCAGAACAGAACGCCTCGTGCTGCGGAAGGTCCGGGCGCACGACCTACCGGTGCTTGGGCGGATGTGGCAGGACCCGGTGATGCGGCGCTACCTCGGCGGCCCGGTGTCTGACGAGGTGGCGGCCGAACGGCGTGCGGGTGACCCCACGGGCGGGCTGATGGTGACGAGGAGTTCTGGAGAGATCGTCGGCTGGTGCCACCTCGGCCGGTACCGGACGGGGGACTTGGAACTGTCGTACATCTTCCTGCCGGAGTGGTGGGGACGTGGTTACGCCCGGGAGGGGTGCACGGCGGCCATCGGTCTTGCCTTCGACCGGTTCCCGGACGCCTCCCGGCTGGTCGCCGTCACGCAGGAGGCGAATCGTCGATCGGTCTGCCTCCTGGAAGCCCTCGGCATGGTCCGGGTCGACACCTTCGAGGAGTTCGGCGCGCGCCAGGTGATGTACGCGATCGACCGCCAGCGGGCAGCGTCGGGGGCGGGGGCAGATCATCGGCACCTGGACGCGGAAGCGTCGCGCGACGGCGAGAAGTAGCAGCTCAGCGCGGCTGTCCAGACCAAGATCGCAGACGCCCTTCAAATCCCTCGCGAAAGCTATCCGCTTTCGTCGGCATCCGTGCGCCGTTGTGACTTCGGGAGACTCTGCCCCCTTGTCAATCGAACCTAGACTCAATGCATGAAGCGTCTGCGTCTCCGGGTGGTGGCGCAGCTTGTCGGGTTCCTGCTCTGGCTTGCGTCAGGTGCCGGATTGTGGTTGGGCTGGCCCGATGAGATCACGTCGCTACTGCTCGCCGCAGGGCTGCTTGTGTCTAATGGTTCGATCGTCATCGCAACTCGGCGAGAAAGAGAATTCAAGCCACCGAAGACTGCGGAAGAGGTTCTGAGGTGGTATCCGAAGTGGTGGGCCTGACCGCCTTCCCGCGGATCTTCTTGGGGTATGTGTCCACCGCGATGCACGAGGATGCGACCGGAGTAGACGTACCTGATTCGGGCGTCCCTGAAGGCTGTGGGCAGCTTGGCTCTGCGGCTGGTGACGACCGCCGCCGAGCACGCCCGCGCTCTCCACGAGAAGTCGGTGAGCTGGTCCCCACCGGCCCCGGGCGCAAAATCGCGTTTTGGTCCGCCGGTTGCCCGGCCGCTGGGAAACTGGGCCGTGTCAGCCCCGCCGGCGCCCGGGCGCCGGTCGAACCGATCCGGCAGGTGGAGAGCATGTCCAACGACGAGATCCGTCCCTTCCGGCTCGACACGCCGGAGGAAGCAATCGCCGACCTGCGTCGCCGGGTCGCGGCCACGCGCTGGCCTTCCCGAGAGCTGGTGAACGATCGCTCCCAGGGTGTGCAGCTGGCGACGGTCCAGGAACTGGCCCGCTACTGGACGACCGATCACGACTGGCGCGCCTTCGAGTCGAAGCTCAACTCCCTGCCGCAGTTCACGACCGACATCGACGGCGTCGAGATCCACTTCATCCACGTGCGGTCGCAGCACGAGAACGCCCTGCCGCTGATCATGACGCACGGCTGGCCGGGCTCGGTCGTCGAACTGCTCGGGACCGTCGGCCCGCTCACCGACCCGACCGCGTACGGCGGGCGGGCCGAGGACGCCTTCCACCTGGTGCTGCCGTCCCTGCCCGGCTACGGCTTCTCCGGGCAGCCGACCGAGCTCGGCTGGGAGAACGGCCGCATCGCGGGCGCGTGGGCGGAGCTGATGAAGCGCCTCGGCTACCCGCGCTACGTCGCCCAGGGGGGCGACGTGGGCGCCGCTGTCACGGACGCGATGGGCCGCCAGGCGCCCGAGGGGCTGCTCGGCATCCACGTCAACCTGCTCGCCGGGGCGCTCGGATTCAAGGACCAACTGCCGGCTGAGTCCGAGCAGGAACGCGTGGCGCTCGAGGCGCTCAACACGTTCACGACGGACGGCTTCGGCTACTTCCTGGAGCAGCAGACGCGGCCGCAGACGATCGGCTACTCCCTGCTGGATTCACCCGTGGGGTTGGCGGCGTGGATGCTCGACCACGACACGGACAGCTACTACAAGATGGCCCGCGCGTTCGTCGACGGGCAGCCGACGGGCGGCCTCACCCGGGACACCATCGTCGACAACATCACCCTGTACTGGCTGACCGGCACCGGCGCCTCGGCCGCCCGGTGGTACTGGGAGTTCGGACGCTTCCTGGCCGCGGCCCAGGCGTCCGGCCAGGCTCCTCCGCCGGTCTCGGTTCCGGTCGGCTTCACGACGTTCCCCGGCGAGATCTGGGCTGCCCCGCGCAGCTGGGTCGAGACGGCCTACCCCGGCGTCGCCTACTTCAACGAGGTCGACAGGGGCGGCCATTTCCCCGCCTGGGAGGAGCCCGACCTGTTCGCGAACGAGGTGCGGGCCGCGTTCCGGCCGCTGCGGTGATCCTGAGCCCGCTCCCGTTCGCGCAGGTAGCCTCGCCGCACGCCCGCCTACCAGCGGCGGTTCATCAAGAGTGAGGCGGTTGGCACGCACCATCGGACGGGTCCGTCACAGCGTCGTGGGGCTTGCTGGGGATTTGCGCGAGCGACCGACCCGTCGCCCGCCCCGGCTGACCCGCCCGGACGGCTCGGCCCAGGCGGTTCCGTCCGATCCGCCCTGTCGAAGCTCCGCTCCCGGGCGATGCGTCTGTATAGTGACCGATGTCGTTGAACTGGTCGGGTCGACCACGAGGGCGGCATCCCCCGTGGCTGGTCGCCCTGCGCCCATGCAATTTGCACCAGAAGTCGTATTCGGCGGACAGTGAAGCGGCGCGCACGGTGCGACACCGCTGAGCAGGCTTCCGGTGGAGACGGTCCGAGCCGAACGGTGCGAGCTCGCAAACGGTCGGCCCAGGCGGGCTATCTGCGCTTTCCTGCGTCCGTGCCATGTGGCACGATCGTGGGCACCTTCACCATCCCTGGCACCTTTTCCTGACAGGAGCAAACATGTCTGGTCGAAATTTGGGCCGGCTGCTTGGCTCGCTTCTCGTACTGGCCGCGCTCGTGGGCGGCAGCTTCGTCGGTGACCTCTGGGGCCTGGGGGACGCGCAGACGATGGACATCATCTGGAACATGCCGGCGCCGCGCTGACCCGTCCGTCCCGTGAGGTGAACCAGCAGCGTCGGCGAGGGGGCGTGGCATGGCGGGTCGAGGCCGTACCGGTCCCCGCCCGACGGAGTACGCCTGGTTGATCACCGGGCCGATGGCGCTACTCGCCGTCGTCTGCTCGACGGTCGTCGGTCTCGTCGCGCCGGAGCCCTTCGCGGGCCTGCCACTGGCGGCGGTGCTGCTCGTCACCATGGTGGCCGGCGGGATCCCGGTGCTGAACTTCACCGTCCGGCGGCAGTCCATCGGCGTGACGCTCACCGAGATACCGCTCGTGCTCGCGTTCTACCTCGTCGGGCCGCTGGCGGTGGTGACGATCTACACGCTCGCGGCGGTCATCACGCACATCCGGCACCGGTTCGGCCCCACCAAGTTCTGGTTCAACGTGGCCCGCGCCGCCGCCGGTGCGTCCCTCGCCGTCCTCGTCCTGCAGGCGCTCCCGCCGGTGCGGGGAGTCGGCCCCGGCACCTGGCTGACCCTCTTCGCGGCGGCCAGCATGGTCATCCTGGTGAGCATCACCTCCGTGGCCGGCGTGCACACGCTCCTGCAGGGCTGGCAGGCCGGCCGGGAGGCCCTCCGGAAGTCCCCGCCGGCGCTCCTCGCCGTAGCCATCAACATCGCCAGCGGCCTGGTCGTCCTCATCCTGGTCGCCACCACCTGGTGGTCGTTGCTGCTGCTCGCCGGGCTCATCCTCGCGCTGGCCCTGGTCTACCGCGCGTACGCGCAGTTCTTCCGGCAGCACCGCACGCTCTCCGACATGTACGACCTCAGCCGCGCGGTGGGTGAGAGCGGCCAGGACGGGACCCTGCCGGACGCGCTGCTCGGCCGCGTCCGGGCGCTGATGCAGGCGGAGTACGCCACCCTCTGGCTGCCCGCTCAGGGGCGGCATCCGGAGGTGCTGCTCACGGCCCGGAACGACGACCAGAGCCTGCTCGATCTCGCCCGGACTCCCGCCGCGCTCCGGGAACGGGCCCGCGCGGAGGGCCGTACCGTCGCCATCGGCCGCAGCCTGACCACGGACCTGGACCTGCGCGGCGTCGTGGCGGCGCACCGGGTGAAGGACGTGATCGTGCTTCCGCTCCGGTCCGGCCAGGCGGTGATCGGGACCCTGGAGGTGGCCAACCGGCTGGGCGACAGCAACAACTTCGCCCGCACGGACATCACGTTGTTCGAGACGGTCGCCGCCCACGCGGCGGTGGCGCTGGAGAATTCGCGTCTGGTCGACCGGCTGCGCCACGACGCGCACCACGACACCCTTACCCGGCTGCCCAACCGGCGGCGGATCACCGCGGCGCTCGACGAGGCGGTCAAGATCCGGGCTCCGGGCGAGGTCGTGGCGCTGCTGCTGTTCGACGTCGAGCGGTTGCGGCAGGTCAACGAGTCGCTGGGGCACGCGGCCGGGGACAAGGTCCTCGTCGAGGTCGCCGACCGGCTGCGCGCGTGCGCGCCGTCGTCCGCGCTGGTGGGCCGCGCGGGCGGTGACGAGTTCCTGGTGACGCTCCGGCTGGAGAGCGCCGACGCCGCACTGGAGATGGCGGCGCGGATGCGCGACCAGATCCGGGACCAGATGATGTTCGACGCGCTCACCCTCGACGTCGACACCGCGGTGGGCGTCGCCGTCCACCCGGATCACGGCAGCGACGCGGCCATCCTGCTGCAACGGGTCGACCTAGCGGCCACGGCGGCCAAGTCCGTGCCGGGCAGCGTCCAGTTGTTCAACGCGGCCCTGGAGTCCCGGTCGCTGCGCCGCCTCGGCCTCGCCGGCGACCTGCGGCGGGCGCTGGACGACGGGGAGCTCGAGGTCTACTTCCAGCCGAAGGTCACCCTGCGGGACCGCCGGCTGGTCGGCGTCGAGTGCCTGGCCCGGTGGGATGATCCGGCGCACGGGACGGTCTCGCCGGAGGACTTCGTGGCGGTCGCGGAGCACACCGGCCAGCTGGGCCGGCTCACCGAGTTCGTGCTCCGGGAGGGCCTGCGGCGCAGTCGGGACTGGGCGCACGGGGGCCACCCGCTCTCCGTCGCGGTCAACCTCTCTCCGCGTACGCTGACCGACCCGCACTTCCCGGCCCGGGTGGGCGAGCTGCTCGACGAGTACGGCGTGCCGCCGCAGCGGCTCACGCTGGAGATCCGGGAGTCCGGGGTGCTGGACGGCACGGACCGCCCGATACCGACCCTGCGCCGCCTGCGGGACCTGGGCGTACGTCTCTCGGTGGACGACTTCGGCACCGGTGACTCATCGCTGGCGCACCTGCGGCGGCTCCCGGTGCACGAGGTGAAGGTCGACCGCTCGTTCGTGCAGGGCATGGCCACCGACCCGGGCGACCTGGCGATCGTGAACGCCGTGGTCACGCTCTCCCAGCAGTTCGGGCTGGCCGTGGTGGCCGAGGGCGTGGAGAGCGAACTGACCCTGGAGCTCCTCCAGGACATCGGCTGCGAGATCGGCCAGGGTTTCCTGTTCAGCCGTCCGCTGCCGTACGAGCGCCTGGAGGCCTGGTTCGGCGCCCAGGTCGACCCCGAGGCGGTTCCCGCGGGGGAGCTGCCGCGCCTCCGGGTTGTGCCCTGAGCTGCGCACACGTGCCACCGGGGGATCCGATTTCACCTCGGCCAGCCGGCCGTGTACTCTTACCTCTGCGCGGCCACCGAGTGATCGCGCAGGCCCCCTTAGCTCAGTCGGCAGAGCGTCTCCATGGTAAGGAGAAGGTCTACGGTTCGATTCCGTAAGGGGGCTCAGAGGGTCCGGCTGGACCCGCCACGGCGGTGTAGCTCAGATGGCAGAGCAAGCGGCTCATAATCGCTGTGTCGCCGGTTCAAGTCCGGCCACCGCTACTCTCGTCCACCGGGCCGCTCCGGCGGTCGGTGGGATGGGCGCCACAGGCGCCCACTTTGCATGTGCGCGTAGTCAGCGCGTAGGCTGATGCGCCGTAGTTGTCACCATTAGCGAGGAAGGCACTCCGCCGTGGCGAAGGCGACCGATGTCCGGCCGAAGATCACTTTGGCGTGTGTGGAGTGCAAGGAGCGCAACTACATCACGCGCAAGAACCGTCGTAACGACCCGGACCGCATCGAGCTGAAGAAGTTCTGCCCGCGCGACGGCCGGCACACAGTCCACCGCGAGACCCGCTGACCTGCGGCCGGCCCCGCCGGCCCGGTCCCGAGCACGTCCGATCGCCGATCCGCCGGCCCCGGCGTGGCCCTGAGCCACCGCTAGCCGTGCGGATCGGCGATTGTGTTTCCCGTGTAGGTTCGCGACATGTCCCTGGACCCGTCCTTCGTCGGCCGGACGTACCCGCCGACCGCCCCCTACCAGGTGGGCCGAGAAAAGATCCGCGAGTTCGCGACGGCCATCGGTGCCAGCGACCCGGCCCACCACGACCCGGAGGCCGCCCGTGCGCTCGGCCACCCGGACGTGGTCGCGCCGCCGACCTTTCCGGTGGTGCTCACCATGGCCGCCAGCCGGCAGATCGTCGAGGACCCGGCCCTGGGCGTCGACTACAGCCGCGTCGTGCACGGCGACCAGCGGTTCGCGTACACCCGCCCGGTGGTCGCGGGCGACGAGCTGATCTGCGCCAACACCATCGAGGACGTCAGCAACCGCGGTGGGCACGGTTTCCTGACCACCCGGACCGAGGTCACCACGTCGGCCGGCGAGCCGGTGGTCACCGTCTGGTCGAAGATCGTCGTACGCGGGGAGGGCTGAGATGGATCTGCCGGCCAAGACGTTCCGGGTGACGCGCGCGGACCTGGTCCGCTACGCGGGCGCCTCGGGCGACTTCAACCCCATCCACTGGAGCGACCGGATCGCCACCAAGGTCGGGCTGCCCGGCGTGATCGCCCACGGCATGTTCACGATGGCGCTGGTCGGCCGGGCGGTGGCGGAGTGGGCCGGTGCCCCCGACGCGGTGGTCGACTACGGCGTCCGGTTCACCCGTCCGGTGGTGGTGCCGGACGACGACCAGGGCACCGAGATCGAGGTGACGGCGACCGTCCGCGAGGTCACCGAAGACGGCCTGACCAGGCTCGACATCACCGCCACCTGCCTGGGCGAGAAGGTGCTGTCGCAGGCGAAGGCGACCATCCGGACGCCCCGCTGAGCGATCTCGCGACGCGCGATGGGTGGACCGGTTGGGAAAGTCGTGGCACTACCCGTACACTGGTCCGCCGTGGGGCTCGTGACCCCTGCCTGGCCATGTGTGGCGGGGTGGGGTGATCGTCGCCGCACAGGGGTGTAGCTCAATTGGCAGAGCAGCGGTCTCCAAAACCGCAGGCTGCAGGTTCAAGTCCTGTCACCCCTGCGCCTCAGGCCTGACCGTTCCCGTGGGTCGCGCCGCCGTCCGGCGGCGTCCGGCCCGTGGTGGTGGTATCGGCGGGGTGGTTCCGAGGCACTCGGGGCCCTCCGGTTCGATCCGCCGGCCGCGGCCCGTCGCGGGACGGTCGGGCCGGCCGGCGTGACCAGGCGCCGCGCACGTCGCGACGGCGTGCGAACCGACATCCCGCGACGGAGGGCGAAGTGGCCGACAACAAGCGGCGCGGCGAGGACGCCGACGACGAGCGTCTGAACGACGAGTTCGACGCCGTCGGCGACGACGCCGAGGACGCCGAGGAGGCCGAGGAGCCGGTCTCCCGGGGTGGCACCGCGACCCGGTCGCGGGCCCGGGCGGAGTCGGCCGACCGGCCGAAGACCCGCACGGAGACCGAGAAGGTCGGGCCGTTCGGGCGCATCGCCCGATTCATCCGCGAGGTCGTCGCCGAACTGCGTAAGGTCATCTGGCCGACGCGCAAGGAGCTGCTGACCTACACCGCCGTGGTGGTCGCATTCGTTACGGTGGTTACCGCCCTCGTGGTCGGATTCGACTACGTGTTCGCGAAGGGCGTGTTGTGGGTCTTCGGCAACCCCAGCTGACCGGCGAGATCTGCCGATAGTGACGGAAGTGAGCGAGCGTGCCTGAGTACGACGAGACCGCCGGACCCGCGGACGAGCAGTCCACGGTCGCGACGGCGGCTGGTGACGAGTCGGTCGAGGCCGCCAGCGCGCCGGAGGCTCCCGCCAGCGGGGCCACCGAGGACGAGGAGTTCGATCCGGTCGCCGAGCTGCGCCAGAAGCTGCGCTACGCGCCGGGCGACTGGTACGTGGTGCACTCGTACGCCGGCTACGAGAACAAGGTCAAGACCAACCTCGAGACCCGGATCACGTCCCTCGACATGGAGGACTACATCTACCAGGTCGAGGTCCCGACCCGGGAAGAGGTCGAGGTCAAGAACGGCAAGCGGTCGCAGGTGCAGGCCAAGGTCTTCCCGGGCTACATCCTGGTCCGCATGGAGCTGACCGCGGAGTCGTACTCCTGCGTGCGCAACACGCCGGGCGTGACCGGCTTCGTGGGCGCCACCGACCGGGCCGACCGCCCGGCGCCGCTGAGCCTCGACGAGGTGCTCAAGTGGCTGGCGCCGGCCGTCGAGACCGAGCAGAAGAAGGCCAAGCCCGAGGTCAAGGTCCTCGACTTCGAGGTCGGCGACTCGGTCACCGTCACCGACGGGGCCTTCGCGTCCCTCCCGGCGACGATCAGCGAGATCAACGCGGACCAGCAGAAGCTCAAGGTGCTGGTGTCGATCTTCGGCCGGGAGACGCCGGTCGAGTTGAACTTCAACCAGGTCGCCAAGATCTGACATCCGGTACGCCGGCGGAGGGTGCAGCCCACCGCCGGCGTACGCGTTTCCAGCCTTCGCCGGACCTCGGCGGACCGGGTGGTGGAGCGCTGCGCTACCCTAGAACGTCGCCGTCTTCGCGGTGCGCTGACCGTGCGTGCCCGCAGCCGGTGCGAATCCCCGTTCCAAGTCCCAGGAAGAGACATGCCTCCGAAGAAGAAGCTCGTCAAGACGTTCACGCTTCAGCTGCCGGCGGGCCAGGCCACCCCGGCGCCGCCGGTCGGCCCCGCGCTCGGCCAGCACGGCGTGAACATCATGGAGTTCTGCAAGTCCTACAACGCGCAGACCGAGTCGCAGCGGGGCGACATCGTCCCCGCCGAGATCAGCGTCTACGAGGACCGCACGTTCACCTTCGTGCTGAAGACCCCGCCCGCCGCCCGGTTGCTGATCAAGGCCGCCGGTGTGCAGAAGGGTTCGGGCGTCCCGCACAAGGAGAAGGTCGGCCAGGTCACCCGCGCCCAGGTGCGTGAGATCGCCGAGAAGAAGATGGCGGACCTCAACGCCAACGACCTCGACCAGGCCGAGAAGATCATCGCCGGCACCGCCCGGTCGATGGGCCTGAACGTCGTCGACTGACCTTCGGCCGACACCGCGCCGAACCCGTTCGTGGGAGGGCACGCGAGCGCCGCTGCCCGCCAGAGACCACAGGAGTAACCACAGATGCAGCGCAGCAAGAACTACCGCAAGGCCGCCGAGGTCATCGACCGGTCCAAGCTCTACACCCCGGCCGAGGCCGTGAAGCTGGCCAAGGAGACCACCTCCGTCAAGTTCGACGCCACGGTCGAGGTCGCGATGCGCCTCGGCGTCGACCCCCGCAAGGCGGACCAGATGGTCCGCGGCACGGTCAACCTGCCGCACGGCACCGGTAAGACCGCCCGCGTGATCGTGTTCGCCGCCGGCGCGAAGGCCGAGGAGGCCGCCGCGGCCGGTGCGGACGAGGTGGGCACCGACGAGCTGGTCGCCCGGATCCAGGGCGGTTGGCTCGACTTCGACGCGGCGATCGCCACGCCGGACCAGATGGCCAAGATCGGTCGGATCGCGCGGATCCTGGGCCCGCGCGGTCTCATGCCGAACCCGAAGACCGGCACGGTGACCATGGACGTCGCCAAGGCCGTCTCGGACATCAAGGGCGGTAAGATCACCTTCCGGGTGGACAAGCACTCCAACCTGCACCTGATCATCGGCAAGGCCTCGTTCTCCGAGGCCCAGCTGATCGACAACTACGCGGCGGTCCTGGACGAGATCCTGCGGGCCAAGCCGTCCGCCGCCAAGGGCAAGTACCTGAAGAAGGTCACGCTCACCACCACCATGGGCCCGGGCGTCCCGATCGACCCGAACGTGGTGAAGAACCTGCAGGAGACCTCGGCCGAGAGCTGAGCACGACTGCCCCGACGGGGCCCCGCCACGATGTGGCGGGGCCCCGTCCGTCTGTCCGTCCGGGCGCTGGCGGGCCCGCTCCCCGGACCGACCGGTGTTGCTGACGGGCGGGGCGCAGGCCTGGGCGACGGTGGCGCTCGTCGGGTACGCCCACGGGAACCGGCGCGCCTGAGGGCCGCGTCGGGGGGTGAGCGGGCGCACTGCGGGGGCGATTTGGCGGTCACGGTGGGTGTCGCGTAACCTTGTCGCGTAGTTCCACCCAGAGACCGCTGGTCACCGTGCTTCGGCACGGTCGAAGGTCCCGCTACCGACGGGCGACCCGCGTAGGGCGGCAAGCGAAACCGGCTTCTGCACGTGGTCCGCCGACCGCGTCGTGGCCGCCGGCCCTCGCCCCGTGCGCCCTGCGCCGGGGCTTTTCTCGTTGGTGCGATGCCTCCGTCTCCGTCGCGAGCATCCCGCTCGTCGGCGGTGACCAGCCTCGAGCAACGAGAGAGGAGGGACATGGCGGACAAGCCGATCCGGGCCGACAAGGCCACGGCCGTCGCTGAGCTGACCGAGAGCTTCCGCAACGCGGGGGCGACCGTGCTGACCGAGTACCGCGGTCTGACGGTTTCCCAGCTCACCCAGCTGCGGCGCTCGCTCGGCAAGGAGACCAGCTACACGGTCGCGAAGAACACGCTGGCCAAGCGTGCGGCGGTCGACGCGGGCATCTCCGGCCTCGACGAGCTGTTCACCGGTCCTACCGCGCTGACTTTCGTTTCGGGCGACGTCGTCGAGGCGGCGAAGGGGCTTCGCGACTTCGCGAAGGCCAACCCGAAGCTCGTCATCAAGGGCGGTGTCTTCGAGGGCAAGGCCATCTCCGCGGCCGAGGTCACGAAGCTCGCCGACCTGGAGTCCCGTGAGGTGCTGCTGGCCAAGCTGGCCGGCGCCATGAAGGGCAACCTGAGCAAGGCCGCGGCCCTGTTCCAGGCCCCGCTCGCCAAGACCGCGCGTCTGGCGGCCGCCCTGCAGGACAAGCGCGAGAAGGAGGGCGCCGAGGCGGCCTGAGGCCTCCCGGCGCACCCACGTTCTTAGTTTTCACTTTGAGAAAGGACGCCAGACATGGCGAAGCTCAGCACCGAAGAGCTGCTCGACGCGTTCAAGGAGATGACGCTGATCGAGCTCTCCGAGTTCGTGAAGCAGTTCGAGGAGACCTTCGAGGTCACCGCCGCCGCTCCGGTTGCCATGGGCGTTGCCGCCCCGGGCGCCCCGGGTGCGGCCGCCGAGGCCGAGCCGGAGAAGGACGAGTTCGACGTCATCCTCGACGCCGACGGTGGCAAGAAGATCCAGGTCATCAAGGTCGTGCGTGAGCTGACCGGCCTGGGCCTGAAGGAGGCCAAGGACCTCGTCGAGGCCGCGCCGAAGCCGGTCCTGGAGAAGGTCAACAAGGAGACCGCCGACAAGGCCAAGGCCAAGCTCGAGGGCGAGGGCGCCAAGGTCACCCTCAAGTGACCTGAGGTACGACCTGACGCGCGTCCGGCTCACGTGAGCCGGGGCACACACCGCGTCACGACGGGCGGCGATCCGGGAATCGGATCGCCGCCCGTCGCGTTGGTGGCTCCGGCGGCAGCGCACGTGAGCAGGGCGGTCGGCGTCCGGTGTGGCGCGCCGCCGGGGTGCCGGGCGGTGACCCGGGGGAGGGAAAGGCACGGCGAGCCGGAGACCGGCCCTTGACGCGGCACCGGCCTGCCAGGCACGCTGACACCAGCAAGACCTTCCGCGCTTGCAACGGCCACCACTTGGGTAATGGCAGCGGCGACGCCATCGCCGGCGACACCTGAGTGGCCCGGTGGGACGTCGCGTTCCGAGCGGCCCGTGTGACCCCGTCTGAGGGGTCCCGGGGCACGTTCCGCGACGACCTGCGGGGTGGGCTGGACAGCGGTTAGCCTCTCGGCTACACTGCTAGTTTGCGCTGCCTTCCGACTTGACCCCTGCTCGGAAATGTCCGTTTGTGGATATTTCTGGTGGGGTCATTGGAGTGCACGCGTACCAGCCGTTCTGCAGCACCGGTCCTCGGAAGGACGCATCTTGGCAGCTTCCCGCCCTGCGAAGACCAGTCGTACGTCGAGCGCTTTCGCTCCCCGCCGAGTTTCCTTCGGCCGGATCACCGAACACCTCGAGGTCCCCAACCTCCTCGCCATCCAGACCGAGTCCTTCGACTGGCTGGTCGGCAACGAGGCGTGGCAGGGCCGGTCGGCGGACGACCCGCACGCACGCTCGGGTCTCGCGGAGATCCTCGACGAGATCAGTCCCATTGAGGACTTCTCCGGCACCATGTCGCTCTCCTTCTCGGCTCCGCGCTTCGACGAGGTCAAGGCCTCGATCGAGGAGTGCAAGGAGAAGGACCTCACCTACTGCGCCCCGCTCTTCGTGACCGCGGAGTTCACCAACAACACCACCGGCGAGATCAAGAGCCAGACGGTGTTCATGGGTGACTTCCCGATGATGACGCCGAAGGGCACCTTCATCATCAACGGCACCGAGCGGGTCGTCGTCAGCCAGCTCGTCCGTTCCCCGGGCGTCTACTTCGACAAGCAGCCGGACAAGACGTCCGACCGCGACCTCTCCAGCGTCAAGGTCATCCCGAGCCGGGGTGCCTGGCTGGAGTTCGACATCGACAAGCGCGACACGGTCGGCGTCCGCATCGACCGCAAGCGCCGGCAGGCCGTCACGGTGCTGCTCAAGGCCATCGGATGGTCGGCCGAGCAGATCCGCGAGAAGTTCGGCTGGTCCGAGCTGATGATGACGACGCTTGAGAAGGACCACATCGCCGGCCAGGACGAGGCGCTGCTCGACATCTACCGGAAGCTCCGCCCCGGCGAGCCGCCGACCCGTGAGAACGCCCAGACCCTGCTCGACAACCTCTTCTTCAACCCGAAGCGGTACGACGTCGCCAAGGTCGGGCGCTACAAGTTCAACAAGAAGCTCGAGCTGGACGTGCCGATCACCACCGGCACGCTCACCGAGGACGACATCGTCGCCACCGTGGAGTACCTCTGCCGGCTGCACGCCGGTGAGGAGGGCTACGAGGCCGACGACATCGACCACTTCGGCAACCGGCGCCTGCGTACGGTCGGCGAGCTGATCCAGAACCAGGTCCGGGTCGGCCTGTCCCGGATGGAGCGGGTCGTCCGCGAGCGGATGACCACGCAGGACGTCGAGGCGATCACGCCGCAGACCCTGATCAACATCCGTCCGGTGGTGGCGGCGATCAAGGAGTTCTTCGGCACGTCGCAGCTGTCCCAGTTCATGGACCAGACCAACCCGCTGGCGGGCCTGACCCACCGGCGGCGGCTGAGCGCGCTCGGCCCGGGTGGTCTGTCCCGGGAGCGGGCCGGCTTCGAGGTCCGTGACGTGCACCCGTCGCACTACGGCCGGATGTGCCCGATCGAGACGCCGGAAGGCCCGAACATCGGCCTGATCGGCGCGCTGTCCACCTTCGCCCGGGTCAACCCGTTCGGCTTCATCGAGACGCCGTACCGGAAGGTCGTCGACGGTCGGGTCACCGACCAGATCGACTACCTGACCGCGGACGAGGAGGACCGCTTCGTCAAGGCGCAGGCCAACGCGCCGCTCAAGGCGGACGGCTCGTTCGCCGAGGACCGGGTCCTGGTCCGCCGTAAGGGCGGCGAGACCGAGGACGTCCCGCCGGCGGCCGTGGACTACATGGACGTGTCGCCGCGGCAGATGACCTCCGTCGCGACGGCGATGATCCCGTTCCTCGAGCACGACGACGCCAACCGCGCGCTCATGGGCGCGAACATGCAGCGCCAGGCCGTGCCGCTGGTCAAGGCGGAGGCGCCGCTGGTCGGCACCGGCATGGAGTACCGGGCCGCGGTCGACGCCGGTGACGTGGTGGTCGCCGAGGTCGGCGGTGTCATCGAGGACCTGTGCGCCGACTACATCACCGTCCACCAGGACGACGGCCACCGCCGGACGTACCTGCTGCACAAGTTCCGCCGCTCCAACGCCGGCTCCTGCGTCAACCAGAAGCCGGTCGTCTTCGAGGGCGACCGGGTCGAGGCCGGCCAGGTCATCGCCGACGGTCCCTGCACCGACGACGGCGAGATGGCGCTCGGGCGCAACCTGCTCGTGGCGTTCATGACCTGGGAGGGCCACAACTACGAGGACGCGATCATCCTGTCGCAGCGCCTCGTGCAGCAGGACGTGCTCACCTCGATCCACATCGAGGAGCACGAGGTCGACGCTCGGGACACCAAGCTCGGCCCGGAGGAGATCACCCGCGACATCCCGAACGTCAGCGAGGAGATGCTCGCCGACCTCGACGAGCGCGGCATCATCCGGATCGGCGCCGAGGTCGTCCCCGGCGACATCCTGGTCGGCAAGGTCACGCCCAAGGGTGAGACCGAGCTGACCCCGGAGGAGCGGCTGCTCCGCGCGATCTTCGGCGAGAAGGCGCGTGAGGTCCGGGACACCTCGCTGAAGGTGCCGCACGGCGAGACCGGCACGGTCATCGGCGTCCGGACCTTCTCCCGCGAGGACGGCGACGAGCTGCCGCCGGGCGTCAACGAGCTGGTCCGGGTCTACGTCGCCCAGAAGCGGAAGATCCAGGACGGTGACAAGCTCGCGGGCCGCCACGGCAACAAGGGCGTCATCTCCAAGATCCTGCCCGTCGAGGACATGCCGTTCCTCGAGGACGGCACGCCGGTCGACATCGTGCTGAACCCGCTCGGCGTTCCCTCCCGGATGAACATCGGCCAGGTGCTTGAGACGCACCTCGGCTGGGTGGCCAAGACCGGGTGGAAGGTCGACGGCGAGGACGCCGAGTGGAAGCGCCAGCTCCAGGCGATCGGCGCGGACGAGTCCGAGCCGGACACCAACGTGGCCACTCCGGTCTTCGACGGTGCCCGCGAGGAGGAGATCTCCGGTCTGCTCGCGTCGACCCTGCCCAACCGGGACGGCAAGCAGCTGATCGGCTCGTCCGGTAAGGCGCAGCTGTTCGACGGCCGCTCCGGCGAGCCGCTGCCGGACCCGATCGCGGTCGGTTACATCTACATCCTGAAGCTCAACCACCTGGTCGACGACAAGATCCACGCCCGGTCGACCGGCCCGTACTCGATGATCACGCAGCAGCCGCTGGGTGGTAAGGCGCAGTTCGGTGGTCAGCGCTTCGGTGAGATGGAGTGCTGGGCGATGCAGGCGTACGGCGCCGCGTACGCCCTGCAGGAGCTGCTGACGATCAAGTCCGACGACGTCCTGGGCCGGGTGAAGGTCTACGAGGCGATCGTCAAGGGCGAGAACATCCCCGAGCCGGGCATCCCGGAGTCGTTCAAGGTGCTGCTCAAGGAGCTGCAGTCGCTGTGCCTCAACGTCGAGGTGCTCTCCAGCGACGGTGTGGCCCTGGAGATGCGCGAGACCGACGACGAGGTGTTCCGGGCCGCGGAGGAGCTGGGCATCGACCTGTCCCGGCGCGAGCCGAGCTCGGTCGAAGAGGTCTGAGGTGAGCGGTCGGGAGCCGGCTCGCCGCCGGCTCCCGACCCCACCCACTAGCTAAGCAGTACAGACGACGACATAGGGGACATAGTGCTCGACGTCAACTTCTTCGACGAGCTGCGCATCGGCCTCGCCACCGCCGACGACATCCGTCAGTGGTCCCACGGCGAGGTCAAGAAGCCTGAGACGATCAACTACCGCACCCTGAAGCCGGAGAAGGACGGGCTCTTCTGCGAGAAGATCTTCGGTCCTCAGCGGGACTGGGAGTGCTACTGCGGTAAGTACAAGCGGGTCCGCTTCAAGGGCATCATCTGCGAGCGCTGCGGCGTCGAGGTGACCCGCTCCAAGGTCCGTCGTGAGCGGATGGGGCACATCGAGCTGGCCGCTCCGGTGACCCACATCTGGTACTTCAAGGGCGTGCCGAGCCGGCTGGGCTACCTGCTGGACCTCGCCCCGAAGGACCTCGAGAAGATCATCTACTTCGCCTCGTACGTCGTGACCAGCGTGGACGCCGAGGCGCGTCACCGTGACCTCTCGACGATCGAGAACGAGATCCTGGCCGAGAAGCGGCAGGCCGAGAACAGCCGCGACTCGGAGATCGAGAAGCGGGCCGCCAAGCTCGAGGCCGACCTGGCCGAGCTGGAGGCCGAGGGTGCCAAGGCGGACGTCCGGCGCAAGGTCAAGGAGGGCGGAGAGCGCGAGATGCGCCAGATCCGCGACCGGGCCCAGCGCGAGATCGACCGCCTGGACGAGGTGCTGGACACCTTCCGCAAGCTGGAGCCGAAGCAGCTGGTCACCGACGAGCTGCTCTACCGGGAGCTGCGCGACCGGTTCGGTGAGTACTTCACCGGCGGCATGGGCGCCGAGGCCATCAAGGCGCTCGTCCAGAACATGGACCTCGACGCCGAGGCGGAGAGCCTGCGGGAGACCATCCGCACCGGCAAGGGCCAGCGGAAGATCCGGGCGCTCAAGCGGCTCAAGGTCGTCGCGGCGTTCCTGAACACCCGCAACTCGCCGCTCGGCATGGTGCTGGACTGCGTTCCGGTCATCCCGCCGGACCTGCGGCCGATGGTGCAGCTCGACGGTGGCCGGTTCGCGACCTCCGACCTGAACGACCTGTACCGCCGCGTCATCAACCGGAACAACCGCCTCAAGCGGCTGATCGACCTCGGCGCGCCCGAGATCATCGTCAACAACGAGAAGCGGATGCTCCAGGAGGCCGTCGACGCGCTGTTCGACAACGGCCGACGTGGCCGGCCGGTGACCGGTCCGGGCAACCGCCCGCTCAAGTCGCTGTCCGACATGCTCAAGGGCAAGCAGGGCCGGTTCCGCCAGAACCTGCTGGGCAAGCGCGTCGACTACTCCGGCCGTTCGGTCATCGTGGTCGGCCCGAAGCTCAAGCTGCACCAGTGCGGCCTGCCCAAGCAGATGGCGCTGGAGCTGTTCAAGCCGTTCGTGATGAAGCGGCTGGTCGACCTCAACCACGCGCAGAACATCAAGTCCGCCAAGCGGATGGTCGAGCGGCAGCGGCCGGTCGTCTGGGACGTGCTGGAAGAGGTCATCGGCGAGCACCCGGTGCTGCTCAACCGGGCGCCGACCCTGCACCGGCTGGGCATCCAGGCCTTCGAGCCGCAGCTGGTCGAGGGCAAGGCCATCCAGATCCACCCGCTGGTCTGCACCGCGTTCAACGCCGACTTCGACGGTGACCAGATGGCGGTCCACGTGCCGCTGTCCGCCGAGGCCCAGGCCGAGGCGCGGATCCTGATGCTCTCGTCGAACAACATCCTCAAGCCGGCCGACGGCAAGCCGGTGACCATGCCCACCCAGGACATGATCATCGGTCTCTACCACCTCACCCACCTCACCGCCGGTGAGCGCGGCGAGGGCCGGGCGTTCAGCTCGGACGCCGAGGCGCGGATGGCGTTCGACAACGGCGAGCTGCACCTGCAGGCCCCGGTGAAGATCCGGCTGCGCGGGCTGGTCGGTGTCGACAACGGCCCCGGCACCGAGGCGTGGACCGCTCCCGAGGGCTGGGTCGAGGGTGACCCCGTCACCGTGGAGACCACGCTCGGCCGGGTCCTGTTCAACGAGACGCTGCCCCCGGGCTACCGCTTCGTGAACTACGAGATCCGCAAGGGCCAGCTCTCCGCGATCGTCAACGACCTCGCCGAGCGCTTCCCGAAGGTGGCCCTCGCGGCCACCCTCGACGGGCTCAAGGAGGCCGGTTTCCACTGGGCCACCTGGTCCGGCGTGACGATCGGCATGGAGGACGTCATCGCACCGCCGCGCAAGCGGGAGATCCTGGAGCGGTACGAGAAGGAAGCCGACCGGATCGACAAGCAGTACCAGCGTGGTCTGATGACCGCCGAGGAGCGCCGCGGCGAGCTCATCGAGATCTGGACCAAGGCGACCAACGAGGTCGCCAAGGAGATGGACACCGCGCTGCCGCAGGAGAACCCGCTGTGGAAGATGATCAACTCGGGTGCCCGCGGTAACCTGCTCCAGCTCCGGCAGATCGCGGCGATCCGTGGTCTGGTGGCCAACCCGAAGGGTGAGATCATCCCGCGGCCCATCAAGGCCAGCTACCGGGAGGGTCTGTCCGTGCTGGAGTACTTCATCTCCACGCACGGTGCCCGGAAGGGTCTCGCGGACACGGCCCTGCGTACCGCCGACTCGGGTTACCTGACCCGGCGTCTGGTGGACGTCTCGCAGGACGTCATCATCCGCGAGGAGGACTGCGGCACCGACCGTGCCATCCCGATGCAGATCGGCCAGAAGCGGGACGGTCAGCTGGTCGTGCACGAGCACGCCGAGACCAGCGTGCACGCCCGTACCCTCGCCGACGACATCAAGGGGCCGGACGGCACCGTCGTCGCCGAGCGGGGCTCGGACATCAACTCGATCCTGGTCGACCGGATCGTCGCGGCCGGGGTGGAGACGGTCCGGGTGCGGAGCGTGCTCACCTGCGAGTCGAAGCTGGGCGTCTGCGGTGCGTGCTACGGCCGCTCGCTGCCGACCGGCAAGACCGTGGACGTCGGCGAGGCGGTCGGCATCATCGCCGCCCAGTCGATCGGTGAGCCCGGTACGCAGCTGACCATGCGTACCTTCCACACCGGTGGTGTCGCCGGTGAGGACATCACCCAGGGTCTGCCGCGTGTCCAGGAGATCTTCGAGGCCCGCGTGCCCAAGGGCAAGGCGCCCATCGCCGACACCCCGGGTCGCGTGCGCATCGAGGACGGCGAGCGGTCGCGGAAGATCATCGTGGTGCCGGACGACGGCAGCGACGAGATCGTCTACGACAAGATCTCGAAGCGGGTCCGGCTCCTGGCCAACGACGGCGACCACGTCGAGGTCGGCGAGAAGCTCACCGTGGGTACGGTCGACCCGCACGAGCTGCTGCGCATCCTCGGCCCGCGTGCGGTCCAGGTCCACCTGACCCAGGAGGTCCAGGAGGTCTACCGCTCGCAGGGTGTGCTCATCCACGACAAGCACATCGAGATCATCATCCGCCAGATGCTCAAGCGGGTGACGGTCATCGACTCCGGCTCGACCGAGTTCCTGCCGGGCGTGCTGGTCGACCGGGCGCTGTTCGAGTCGGAGAACCGCCGACTCGTGTCGGAGGGTGGCGAGCCCGCCGCCGGTCGCCCGGTGCTGATGGGTATCACCAAGGCCTCGCTGGCCACGGACTCCTGGTTGTCGGCGGCCTCCTTCCAGGAGACCACCCGGGTGCTGACGGACGCGGCGATCCACGCCCGCAGCGACTCGCTGATCGGCCTCAAGGAGAATGTGATCATCGGTAAGCTCATCCCGGCCGGTACGGGCATCAGCAAGTACCGCAACGTCCGGGTCGAGCCGACCGAGGAGGCGAAGGCCAAGGTCTACTCGATGACCGGCTACCCGGAGACCGACTACGGCTTCGGGCCGGCCAGCGGCCAGGCGGTTCCGCTGGACGACTTCGACTTCGGGTCGTACCGCTAAGGAGCGCACGCACGAGGCCCCCGGCATCCGCCGGGGGCCTCGTCGTGTCTCCGGCCCCCGCTGCCGGTCGTCGGGGCGCGGAGATGTCGGAGAGATCGACACCGTACTCGCCGAGGTCGACGACCCGCACGCCGTAACGGGGTGGGCCCGACTTTCCCGCCGACCAGCTCCGACGGGGCGGGGCATGATGGAGGGCATGACCACCGCTCCCGGGCCCGCCCCGGTCGCCCCGCTCGCGGGGCCGCCGCGGCATCCACTCGACCCGGATCCGACCCGGGCAACGAAAGCGCGGGCGGTCTTCGCACTCGGGCTGATCGGCGCGCTGACCGGCCTGTTCATCGGGGGAGTGGTGCCTGCGACGGTCGCCCTCCGGCTGGCGCGGCAGGCGCGCCGTGAGGCGTACGCCTCGGGGGGTTTCCTCACCGGCGCGGCCTGGCTGCGGCGGGGGGAGCGCCTGGCCTGGACGGGCCTGGTGCTCGTCGCGGTCGCCGTGGTCGCCGCGGTGGTGGTCGGCGTGATCCGGCTCGCCGAGGCACCCTACGGGCAGGACTTCGCGCCGAACGTGAACTGACCGGCGCGGGCGAACCACCCGCGCCGGGCGTCGTCGGCTCGCCCGACGGCGGTAGCCTGACCGGTGTCCGTCGCCCGGTGCGTGGACGTCGACTTCCGACAGGAGGACCCGTGACCGACCCGGCGCGACCGCAGGGCACCGACCCGACGACGCCCGGTCGGCCGGCCACCCCCTCCGCTCCGGACGGGTGGACGCCCCCGGACGGCTCGCCGCCGTCTCCGGCGCCGACCTCCGAGCCCTGGTCCCGGCCCTCGGCCGACGCCACGGCGAGCCCCGGTGCCGGATCGGCCCCGGCCGTCGGCCCGACGAGCCCGGGTGCCGGATCGCCGCCGGGCCCGGCCGCCGGCCCGACGAGTCCGCCTTCCGGGCCGCCGCACGCCGTGCCCGCCGGCCCGCCCCCGTCCGGGCCACCCGCGATGCCCGCCGGCCAGCCGTCTGGGCCGTCCGGGCCGCCCGCGATGCCTGCCGGCCCGCCGTCCGGGCCGTCCGGGCCACCCGCGATGCCTGCCGGCCCGCCGTCCGGGCCGTCCGGGCCACCCGCGATGCCCGCCGGCCCGCCGCCGGCGGGGCTGCCGACCGCTCCCGCGACGGTCTCCGGGGCCGGGTGGGGTGTTCCGACCGGGCCGGGCGGCACGCCGCCGACGGCCGCCGCGGGATGGGGCTCCCTGCCCGCCGTGCCGCCGCCCCCGCCACGGGACGCGGTGGGGCGTCCGCGACGGGTCGATCCGGTGCCCGGCACGCCCTTCGGCGTGGTGCACATCGACGTGCCGCCGGTCGCCTCCGGCCTGGCGGTGGGTTCGCTGGTGGCCGGGATCGTCTCGATCCTGGTCTCGCTGCTGGTGATCTGCTTCGGGGCGGTGGGGCCGGACCGGGACGGCGTCTGGGCCGCCGGCGCCTTCACCGTGCTCGGCGTCCTGACCGGGGCGGGTGCCGTCGGCGCCGGCCTGCTCGCGATACGGCAGATCCGCCGTCCCGCGGCACCGCCGGCGGTCCGGTTCACCGGGCGCGGCCTGGCCATCTCCGGCGTCAGTTGCGGCGGCGCCGGGCTGCTGCTCAGCCTGCTCGGGCTGGGGCTGGCGTTGCTGGTGTCGCTGGCGTGACCAACGGGGCGACCGCCGGGCGGGAGCCCGAGGGAACCCCGGGGCCGAGGGGCCACTTCCCGGTGCAGCCGGTACACTTGTGTCCGTAGGTGCCCATCGCGGGCGCGCAGGCAGCACGGTTCCGATCGGCGGGCGGCGAGACGCTTCGCCGGCCGCCCCGTTTTGACCGGCGCGGTTGTGGTAGGTACTCTTTCCCCTTGTGCCCGGGCCAGCCCGGGCAACTCGTGCGTGCGCTGGATCCGATCAGCCGATGGTCCTGCGGCAGCGCGACGAAGCCAGAAGATCCGGCGCACGGCCTGCCGCGTGCCGGTGACAGACCCCCGGGTTCCGCGCGAGCGACGATCCGGGAACCGTGAGCCGGGCGACACGCCCGACCGCGGGTGCTGGGACCCCGTCAGGTGGCCCTGGTTGGAATGTAGGAGAGCCGTCCATCCGGCCGGCTAGAGCAGACGGCGCGGTCGCCTCGCAGCGGCCGAAGGGAGCGGAGAAACCCGGTGCCCACCATTCAGCAGCTGGTCCGAAAGGGCCGCCAGGCCAAGACGACCAAGACCAAGACCCCGGCGCTCAAGGGGTCTCCCCAGCGGCGCGGCGTGTGCACCCGCGTGTACACCACCACCCCGAAGAAGCCGAACTCGGCGCTGCGCAAGGTCGCTCGTGTCAAGCTCAGCAGCCAGATCGAGGTGACCGCCTACATCCCGGGCGTCGGCCACAACCTGCAGGAGCACTCGATCGTGCTCGTGCGTGGCGGCCGTGTGAAGGACCTCCCCGGCGTGCGGTACAAGATCGTTCGCGGTTCGCTGGACACCCAGGGTGTCCGCAACCGCAAGCAGGCGCGCAGCCGTTACGGCGCGAAGAAGGAGAAGAGCTGACATGCCGCGTAAGGGACCCGCTCCGCGGCGGCCGCTGGTCGCTGACCCGGTGTACAACTCGCCGCTGGTCACCCAGCTGGTGAACAAGATCCTGCTGCGCGGCAAGCGGCAGCTCGCCGAGAGCATCGTGTACGCGGCCCTCGAGGGCTGCCGCGAGAAGTCCGGCACCGACCCGGTCGTCACCCTGAAGCGGGCGATGGACAACGTCAAGCCGACCCTCGAGGTGCGCAGCCGCCGCGTCGGTGGCGCCACCTACCAGGTGCCGGTCGAGGTGCGCCCGGCCCGCGCGACCACCCTGGGTCTGCGCTGGCTGGTCACCTACGCCCGGGCGCGGCGCGAGAAGACCATGGTCGAGCGGCTGATGAACGAGCTGCTGGACGCGAGCAACGGCCTCGGTGCCGCCGTCAAGCGGCGCGAGGACACCCACAAGATGGCCGAGTCCAACAAGGCCTTCGCGCACTACCGCTGGTAACACCTTGGTTCCGGCGCCCACCAGGCGCCGGAACCGCCACCAGTTGTGTCGAGACGACGATAAGTAGGGATTGAAGTGGCCGCCGCAGACGCGCTCGCCAACGTACGCAACATCGGCATCATGGCGCACATCGATGCCGGTAAGACCACTACCACCGAGCGGATCCTGTTCTACACCGGTATCACCTACAAGATCGGTGAGGTCCACGAGGGCGCTGCCGTCATGGACTGGATGGAGCAGGAGCAGGAGCGCGGTATCACCATCACTTCCGCCGCCACGAAGTGCGAGTGGAAGGGCCACACGATCCAGATCATCGACACGCCCGGCCACGTCGACTTCACGGTCGAGGTCGAGCGGTCGCTGCGCGTTCTGGACGGTGCGGTCGCGGTCTACGACGGTGTCGCCGGCGTGGAGCCGCAGACGGAGAACGTCTGGCGTCAGGCCGACAAGTACAACGTCCCCCGGATGTGCTTCGTCAACAAGCTCGACCGGACCGGCGCCGACTTCTTCCGCTGCGTGCAGATGATGATCGACCGGCTCAACGCCACGCCGCTCGTGCTGCAGATCCCGATCGGGACCGAGGCCGACCACATCGGCGTCGTGGACCTGATCGGCATGCGCGCCCTCACCTGGCGCGGGGAGACCCAGAAGGGTGAGGACTACGCGGTCGAGGAGATCCCGGCCGACCTGGCCGACGCCGCCGCCGAGTGGCGCGAGAAGCTGATGGAGACGCTGGCCGACGTCGACGACTCGGTGATGGAGCGGTACCTGGAGGGCGAGGAGATCTCCGTCGAGGAGATCAAGGCCGCCATCCGCCGGGCCACCATCTCCGGCAAGGCCAACCCGGTCCTCTGTGGCTCCGCCTTCAAGAACAAGGGCGTCCAGCCGATGCTCGACGCCGTGGTCGACTACCTGCCGTCGCCGCTGGACATTCCGGCGATCGAGGGCACCGCGACCGACGGCGAGACCCCGATGCAGCGGAAGCCGTCCACCTCGGAGCCGTTCTCCGGCCTGGCGTTCAAGATCCAGACCGACAAGCACCTCGGCAAGCTCACCTACGTCCGGGTCTACTCCGGCGTGGTCGAGTCCGGGTCCCAGGTGGTCAACTCCACCAAGGACCGCAAGGAGCGGGTCGGCAAGATCTACCAGATGCACGCCAACAAGCGGGAGGAGCGCGGCTCCGCCAAGGCCGGCGACATCATCGCGGTCCAGGGTCTGAAGCAGACCACCACCGGTGACACCCTGTGCGACCCGGCGAACCCGGTCATCCTCGAGTCGATGACCTTCCCGGAGCCGGTCATCGAGGTGGCCATCGAGCCGAAGACCAAGGCCGACCAGGAGAAGCTCAGCACCGCCATCCAGCGGCTGGCCGAGGAGGACCCGACCTTCCGCGTCAAGCTGGACGAGGAGACCGGCCAGACGGTCATCTCCGGCATGGGCGAGCTGCACCTGGACATCCTGGTTGACCGGATGCGCCGCGAGTTCAACGTCGAGGCGAACATCGGCAAGCCGCAGGTGGCGTACCGCGAGACCATCCGCCGTCAGGTGGAGAAGGTCGAGTACACCCACAAGAAGCAGACCGGTGGTTCCGGCCAGTACGCCCGGGTGATCATCAGCCTGGAGCCGCTGCCGCTGGACAACGAGGCCCCGACCTACGAGTTCGCGAACGCCGTCACCGGTGGCCGCATCCCCCGGGAGTTCATCCCCTCGGTGGACGCGGGCGCGCAGGACGCCATGCAGTACGGCATCCTCGCCGGCTTCCCGCTCGTCGGCGTGAAGCTGACGCTGGTGGACGGTCAGTACCACGAGGTCGACTCGTCCGAGATGGCGTTCAAGATCGCCGGCTCGATGGCGCTCAAGGAGGCGGCCCGCAAGGCCGACCCGGCGCTGCTCGAGCCGATGATGGCCGTTGAGGTCACCACTCCTGAGGAGAACATGGGTGACGTCATCGGCGACCTCAACTCCCGCCGCGGCATCATCCAGGCGATGGAGGAGCGCGGCGGTGCCCGCGTCGTCCGCGCCCTGGTGCCGTTGTCGGAGATGTTCGGCTACGTCGGCGACCTGCGGTCGAAGACCCAGGGCCGGGCTAGCTACAGCATGCAGTTCGACTCCTACGCCGAGGTTCCGGCCTCGGTGGCCAAGGAGATCATCGCCAAGGCGACCGGTGAGTGACGCTCGCCTGAGCTGATCCGATGAGTCGGGTGTGGTCGCGGGAGGGTTCTCCCGCCCGCGGCCACCTCGGTCGGGTTGTGTGAATCCGGGCCTGTAGGCTTCATCGCCGCAGAACCCACAAAGGCTCTCCGGCCGTCAGGTCGGAAAGGCTGTCGACAGAGTCCTAAGCGCCGACCGGCGCACCGGGGCGAACGAACCAAGAAAGTCCACAGGAGGACACCAGTGGCGAAGGCGAAGTTCGAGCGGACTAAGCCGCACGTCAACATCGGCACCATTGGTCACATCGACCACGGTAAGACGACGCTGACGGCGGCCATCACCAAGGTCCTGCACGACCAGTTCCCGGACCTGAACCCGTACACGCCGTTCGACGAGATCGACAAGGCGCCGGAGGAGAAGGCCCGCGGCATCACGATCTCGATCGCGCACGTCGAGTACCAGACCGAGGCGCGGCACTACGCGCACGTCGACTGCCCCGGTCACGCCGACTACATCAAGAACATGATCACCGGTGCCGCCCAGATGGACGGCGCGATCCTGGTGGTCGCGGCGACCGACGGCCCGATGCCGCAGACCCGCGAGCACGTGCTGCTGGCCCGTCAGGTCGGCGTGCCGTACATCGTCGTGGCGCTCAACAAGAGCGACATGGTCGACGACGAGGAGCTCCTGGAGCTCGTCGAGCTCGAGGTCCGTGAGCTGCTCTCGGCGCAGGAGTACCCGGGTGACGACCTGCCGGTCGTCCGGGTGTCGGCGCTGAAGGCCCTCGAGGGTGACCCCGAGTGGACCGGCAAGCTGCTCGAGCTGATGAGCGCGGTCGACACCGCGATCCCGCAGCCGGAGCGCGAGACCGAGAAGCCGTTCCTCATGCCGATCGAGGATGTCTTCACGATCACCGGTCGTGGCACCGTCGTCACCGGTCGCGCGGAGCGCGGCATCCTCAAGCCGAACGAGGAGGTGGAGATCGTCGGTATCCGCGAGAAGTCGCAGAAGACGGTCTGCACCGGCATCGAGATGTTCCGCAAGCTGCTCGACGAGGCCCGCGCGGGTGAGAACGTCGGTCTGCTGCTGCGTGGCATCAAGCGCGAGGACGTCGAGCGCGGCATGGTCGTCATCAAGCCGGGCACCACGACCCCGCACACGGAGTTCGAGGCGACGGTCTACATCCTCTCCAAGGAGGAGGGCGGCCGGCACACCCCGTTCTTCCAGAACTACCGTCCGCAGTTCTACTTCCGGACCACGGACGTCACCGGTGTCGTCACGCTCCCCGAGGGCACCGAGATGGTCATGCCGGGCGACAACACCACGATGAGCGTCAAGCTCATCCAGCCGATCGCGATGGAGGAGAACCTCAAGTTCGCGATCCGCGAGGGTGGTCGTACGGTTGGCGCGGGTCGCGTCACCAAGATCATCAAGTGAGCTGGGTAACCCCGATTAGACCCGCCGCCGGTCGTGCGGCATACTAGTCAGGTTGCGTAACGACGGTTCGACCGCCTGCGTTCGGCTTCTGCCGAACCTCCGGGCGGGAGGGCCAGTCGGGCGTAGGGTGGTTGGCGGCCAGTCCGCCAACCACCCTCGCACGGCGTCCAGGTCGCGGTAGTGCGATCGGCGCCATGACCCACCGCGCGGTCGGTATCGCTCCGGAGTCCCGGGGCGGAGCCTGGCCCGAGGGCGCGACACGCCCGACCGCGGGGGTCGGCGAAGTGGGCCTGTACCAGCCGGTACAGGCGCCCGCAACACAGCGGCATCGAGAGAAGGAACAGAAGCCACCATGGCGGGACAGAAGATCCGCATCCGGCTCAAGGCCTATGACCACGAGGTCGTCGACTCCTCGGCTCGGAAGATCGTCGAGACGGTGACGCGCACCGGGGCGCAGGTCGCAGGCCCGGTGCCGCTGCCCACGGAGATCAACCGTTTCTGCGTAATCCGCTCGCCGCACAAGTACAAGGACTCGCGCGAGCACTTCGAGATGCGCACGCACAAGCGGCTGATCGACATCATCGACCCGACCCCGAAGACGGTCGACTCGCTCATGCGCCTCGACCTGCCGGCTGGCGTCGACATCGAGATCAAGCTGTAGGGATCGGACAAATGGACAGGCAAGTCAAGGGGATCCTGGGCGCGAAGCTCGGCATGACCCAGGTCTGGGACAACAACCGTGTTGTTCCCGTGACCGTGGTGCAGGCCGGCCCGTGCGTCGTCAGCCAGGTTCGCAGCGCTGAGAGGGACGGCTACGCGGCGGTCCAGCTGGCGTACGGCGCCATCGACCCGCGCAAGGTCAAGAAGCCGATCAGCGGTCACTACGCGAAGGCCGACGTGGCGCCGCGGCGCCACATCGTCGAGCTGCGCACGGTCGACGCCGCCGAGTACTCGCTCGGCCAGGAGGTCACGGTCGAGCAGTTCCCGGCCGGCATCTCGGTCGACGTGACCGGCAAGACCAAGGGCAAGGGCTACGCCGGCCCGATGAAGCGGCACGGCTTCCACGGTCTGCGCGCCAGCCACGGTGTCGAGCGCAAGCACCGCTCGCCGGGCTCCATCGGCGCCTGCGCCACCCCGGGTCGTGTCTTCAAGGGCACCCGGATGGCCGGCCGGATGGGTGGCGTGCGCTACACCGTCCAGAACCTGACCGTCCAGGCGGTCGACACCGAGAACAACCTCCTGCTCGTCCGTGGCGCCATCCCCGGCCCCAAGGGCGCGCTGGTCCTGGTCCGTACCGCGGCCAAGACCAAGGCGAAGAAGGGCGGTGCGGCCAAGTGACCACCGTTGACGTCCTCACCGTCGAAGGCACCAAGAGCGGCTCCGTGGAGCTGCCCGCCGACATCTTCGACGCGCAGGCCAACGTCGCGCTGATGCACCAGGTCGTGGTGGCCCAGCTCGCGGCGGCCCGGCAGGGCACGCACAAGGCCAAGACCCGCGGCGAGGTCGCCGGCGGCGGCAAGAAGCCGTACAAGCAGAAGGGCACCGGTCGTGCCCGGCAGGGCTCGATCCGCGCGCCGCAGTTCGCCGGCGGTGGCGTGGTGCACGGTCCCGTGCCGCGCGACTACAGCCAGCGGACCCCGAAGAAGATGAAGGCCGCCGCGCTCCGTGGCGCCCTCTCGGACCGGGCCCGCGCCGGCAAGGTGCACGTCGTCGAGGCGTTCGTCTCGGGCGAGAAGCCGTCGACCAAGGCCGCGCTGGCCACGCTGACGAAGCTGACCGACGCCCGCCGGGTGCTGGTCGTGCTGAGCAGCACCGACGAGCTGAACTGGGTGTCGCTGCGCAACGAGCCGCGGGTGCACCTGATCGAAGCCGGCCAGCTCAACACGTACGACGTGCTGGTGGCCGACGACGTGGTCTTCACCAAGGAGGCCCTGGACGAGTTCCTGGGCGTTCCCGCCGAGACCACCGAGGAGGGTGGCAAGTGAGCACGATCGCCGACCCGCGCGACATCATCGTGGCGCCGGTCGTCTCGGAGAAGAGTTACAGCGAGCTGAACCGCAACTGGTACACCTTCCTGGTGCACCCGGACGCGAACAAGACCGCGATCAAGATCGCTATCGAGCAGATCTTCAACGTCCGCGTCCTGACGGTCAACACGCTCAACCGCGAGGGCAAGCGCAAGCGGACCCGCACCGGGTTCGGCAAGCGCAAGGACACCAAGCGGGCGATGGTGAAGCTGGCTGACGGTGACCGCATCGAGGCCTTCGGCGGCCCGGTCAGCTGAGGGGTGTAGACAATGGCTATCCGTAAGTACAAGCCGACGACGCCGGGCCGGCGTGGCTCGAGCGTCGCCGACTTCGCCGAGATCACCCGGTCGACGCCGGAGAAGTCGCTGCTGGCCCCGCTGCCGAAGAAGGGCGGTCGCAACGCCCACGGCCGGATCACCACCCGGCACCACGGTGGCGGCCACAAGCGGCAGTACCGGATCATCGACTTCAAGCGGGTCGACAAGGACGGCGTGCCGGCGAAGGTCGCGCACATCGAGTACGACCCGAACCGCACCGCGCGGATCGCGCTGCTGCACTACCTCGACGGCGAGAAGCGCTACATCATCGCCCCGAAGGACCTGAAGCAGGGCGACACCGTCGAGTCGGGTCCGAGCGCCGACATCAAGCCGGGCAACAACCTGCCGCTGCGCAACATCCCGGTGGGTACCACGATCCACAACGTGGAGCTGCGCCCGGGTGGCGGCGCCAAGCTGGCCCGTTCGGCCGGCGTCGGCATCCAGCTGCTGGGCCGCGAGGGCGCGTACGCGACCCTGCGCATGCCGTCCGGTGAGATCCGGCGGGTGGACGTGCGCTGCCGCGCCAGCGTCGGTGAGATCGGCAACGCCGACCAGTCGAACATCAACTGGGGCAAGGCCGGCCGCATGCGCTGGAAGGGCAAGCGCCCGACCGTCCGTGGTGTCGCCATGAACCCGGTCGACCACCCGCACGGTGGTGGTGAGGGTAAGACCTCCGGCGGTCGCCACCCGGTCAACCCGCAGGGTAAGCCCGAGGGCCGCACCCGTCGTAAGGGCCAGCCGAGTGACCGGCTGATCGTCCGCCGCCGCTACGCCACGCGTAAGCGCGGCTGAGGGAGATAAGACATGCCTCGCAGCCTGAAGAAGGGCCCGTTCGTCGACGACCACCTGATCAAGAAGGTGGAGACGCAGAACGACAAGGGCACGAAGAACGTCATCAAGACCTGGTCGCGGCGCTCGACGATCATCCCCGAGATGCTGGGCCACACGATCGCGGTGCACGACGGACGCAAGCACGTCCCGGTGTTCGTGACCGAGGCGATGGTCGGGCACAAGCTCGGCGAGTTCGCGCTGACCCGCACGTTCAAGGGTCACGAGAAGGACGACCGGAAGAGCCGCCGGCGCTGACGCCGCGGGCATACGGATAGAGGAACAAGGGGTTACAGCGATGCCAGGAAAGGGCGACGCTCCGGTGCTTCCGGGCGCGCGGGCGGTTGCGCGGTACGTGCGCATCTCGCCGATGAAGGCGCGCCGGGTGGTCAACCTCGTCCGCGGCCTGCCCGCGAAGGAGGCGCTCACGGTGCTGCAGTTCGCGCCGCAGGCTGCGAGCGAGCAGGTGTACAAGGTGCTCGCGAGCGCGATCGCCAACGCGGAGAACAACGAGCGGCTGGACCCCGACGCGCTGCTCGTCAGCGAGGCGTACGTGGACGAGGGCCCGACCATGAAGCGGTTCCAGCCGCGGGCGCAGGGCCGGGCGTACCGGATCCGCAAGCGGACCTGCCACATCACGGTCGCGGTCGAGGCGGTCGCCCCGGCCGCGCCGAAGAAGTCGGCGGCGAAGAAGGCGGCCCCGGCGAAGCAGGCTGCGCCGGCCGAGACGCAGAGCACGACGGAGGGTGCGGAGTAATGGGTCAGAAGGTTCACCCGCACGGGTTCCGGCTCGGCATCTCGACCGACTGGAAGTCCCGCTGGTTCGCGGACAAGCTCTACAAGGACTACATCGGCGAGGACGTCAAGATCCGCCGCATGATGTCCAAGGGCCTCGAGCGCGCTGGGATCTCCAAGGTCGACATCGAGCGCACCCGGGACCGGGTCCGCGTCGACATCCACACCGCCCGGCCGGGCATCGTCATCGGCCGTAAGGGCGCGGAGGCCGACCGGATCCGTGGCGAGCTCGAGAAGCTGACCGGCAAGCAGGTCCAGCTCAACATCATCGAGGTGAAGAGCCCCGAGTCGGACGCGCAGCTCGTCGCGCAGGGCGTGGCCGAGCAGCTGTCCAGCCGGGTCAGCTTCCGTCGGGCGATGCGCAAGGCCATGCAGTCCGCGATGAAGAACCCGGTCTGCAAGGGCATCCGGGTCCAGGTCTCGGGCCGTCTCGGCGGCGCCGAGATGAGCCGGACCGAGTTCTACCGCGAGGGTCGGGTTCCGCTGCACACGCTGCGGGCCAACATCGAGTACGGCTTCTTCGAGGCCCGTACCACCTTCGGCCGGATCGGCGTGAAGGTCTGGATCTACAAGGGCGACGCGGTGCCGGGTCGGGAGACCCCGGCCGAGGCTCCGTCGCGCCCGCGCCGTGAGCGCGGCGACCGCCCCGAGCGGCCGCGCCGTGGTCGGTCCGGCTCCGCCGGCACGACCGCCGGTGGCACCGAGGCCGGCCGGGCAGCCGCGACCACCATCGCGCAGCAGGCCGAGACGCCGAGTGGCGAGCCGGTGGACGCGTCCGCCGTCGCCGCCGCGGCAGAAACGCAGCAGGAGGGCTGACAGATGCTGATGCCGCGCAAGCCCCCGAAGGGCTTCCGCAAGCCGCACCACCCGGACCGCAGCGGCGCGTCCAAGGGTGGTAACCGGGTGGTGTTCGGCGAGTTCGGGATCCAGGCTCTCGAGCCGGCGTACGTGACCAACCGCCAGATCGAGTCGGCGCGTATCGCGATGACCCGTCACATCAAGCGTGGCGGCAAGGTCTGGATCACGATCTTCCCGGACCAGGCCCTCACCAAGAAGCCGGCCGAGACCCGGATGGGTTCCGGTAAGGGTTCGCCCGAGTGGTGGGTCGCGAACGTGAAGCCGGGGCGGGTCCTCTTCGAGATGTCCTTCCCCAACGAGCAGATCGCGCGTGAGGCGATGCGCCGCGCGATCCACAAGCTCCCGATGAAGTGCCGGATTGTTACGCGCGAAGTGGGTGAATCCTGATGGCAGCGGGCGTTAAGGCCGCCGAGCTGCGTGAGCTCTCCGAGGAGGAGTTGGTCACGAAGCTGCGCGAGGCCAAGGCGGAGCTGTTCAACCTCCGCGTGCAGGCCGCAACCGGGCAGCTGGACAACAACCGGCGGCTGCAGGTCATCCGTCGGGAGATCGCCCGGATCTACACGATCATGCGTGAGCGTGAGCTGGGGCTCTCGGCCGCGCCGACTGAGGTGACTGCTTCATGAGCGAGAACACGACCGCCGCCGCGCGGGCCCGTCGCAAGGTGCGTGAGGGTCTCGTGGTCAGCGACAAGATGGAGAAGACCGTCGTCGTCGAGGTCGAGGACCGGGTCAAGCACGCGCTGTACGGCAAGATCATGCGCCGCACCAGCAAGCTCAAGGTCCACGACGAGCAGAACGCCGCCGGCATTGGCGACCGGGTCCTGATCATGGAGACCCGGCCGCTGTCCGCCACCAAGCGGTGGCGGCTCGTGGAGATCCTCGAGAAGGCCAAGTAGCGAAGGCTCAAGCTCGGCCGGCATCGGTCGGGCGCAGGTTCCGCCAGGCTCCGGCCGCCTCGTGCGGCCGGAGAACCGGCAGACATAGGAGATAGACGTGATTCAGCAGGAGTCGCGACTGCGCGTCGCCGACAACACGGGTGCCCGGGAGATCCTGTGCATCCGCGTGCTCGGCGGCTCCGGTCGGCGCTACGCGAGCATCGGCGACGTCATCGTGGCCACCGTCAAGGACGCGATCCCCGGTGCCGGTGTGAAGAAGGGCGACGTCGTCAAGGCGGTCGTCGTTCGCACCGCCAAGGAGAGGCGGCGGCCGGACGGTTCGTACATCCGCTTCGACGAGAACGCCGCCGTCATCATCAAGGACGGTGGGGACCCGCGCGGCACCCGTATCTTCGGCCCGGTGGGCCGGGAGCTGCGGGACAAGCGGTTCATGAAGATCATTTCTCTCGCGCCGGAGGTGTTGTGACCGTGAAGGTCAAGAAGGGCGACACGGTCGTCGTCATCGCCGGCAAGGACAAGGGTGCCAAGGGCAAGGTCATCGCGGCCTACCCGCGGCAGGACAAGGTCCTGGTCGAGGGCGTGAACCGGGTCAAGAAGCACACCCGCATCAGCACCACCCAGCGTGGCGCCAAGACCGGTGGCATCGTCACCCAGGAGGCCCCGATCCACGTCTCGAACGTGATGGTCGTGGACTCCGACGGCAAGCCGACTCGCGTCGGCTACCGGATCGACGAGAACGGCCAGAAGGTCCGCATCGCGCGTAGCACCGGTAAGGACCTGTGATGACCACGGCTACCGAAACCAAGACCATGCCGCGCCTCAAGGAGCGGTACCGCAACGAGATCGTGGCCCAGCTGCGCGAGCAGTACAACTACGGCAACCCGATGCAGGTGCCGCGGCTGGTCAAGATCGTCGTCAACATGGGTGTCGGCGAGGCCGCCCGGGACGCCAAGCTGATCGAGGGCGCCGTCCGCGATCTGGCGACCATCACCGGCCAGAAGCCGCAGGTGCGGCGCGCCACCAAGTCCATCGCGCAGTTCAAGCTGCGCGAGGGCATGCCGATCGGCGCGAAGGTCACCCTGCGCGGCGACCGGATGTGGGAGTTCCTGGACCGGCTGCTGTCGATCGCACTGCCGCGTATCCGTGACTTCCGCGGCCTCGACGGGCGCAAGCTCGACGGGCACGGCAACTACACGTTCGGTCTGACCGAGCAGTCGGTGTTCCACGAGATCGACCAGGACAAGATCGATCGCCAGCGGGGCATGGACATCACGGTGGTCACCACCGCCACGACCGACGACGAGGGCCGGGCGCTGCTCAAGCTCCTGGGCTTCCCGTTCAAGGAGAACTGAGATGGCCAAGAAGGCGCTGATCCTCAAGGCGGCCGCGAAGCCGAAGTTCTCGGTTCGCGCGTACACCCGCTGCCAGCGGTGCGGGCGTCCGAAGGCGGTCTACCGCAAGTTCGGTCTCTGCCGGGTCTGCATCCGGGAGATGGCCCACCGCGGTGAGCTGCCCGGCGTGTCCAAGGCTTCCTGGTAATAGCCCGGCGCGCTCCGCGCGTCAGCTGCACTGTCTCTTCGCCGTAGGCCCGGGTGGTCCCGGGAACCCCGGCGAGAAAGGTTGACGAGTTTAATGACGATGACCGACCCGATCGCAGACATGCTCACGCGTCTGCGTAACGCCAACCAGGCGTACCACGACCGGGTGACGATGCCCTACTCGAAGATCAAGGCGAACATCGCCGAGGTCCTCAAGACCGAGGGTTACATCGCCACCTGGTCGGTCGAGGAGCCCGAGGAGGGCGCCGTCGGCAAGCGACTGGTCGTCGAGCTGAAGTACGGCCAGAACCGCGAGCGGAGCCTGGCCGGCATCAAGCGCGTGTCCAAGCCCGGCCTCCGGGTGTACGCCAAGTCGGGCGAGCTCCCGCGGGTGCTCGGCGGTCTGGGCGTGGCGATCATTTCGACGTCCCAGGGGCTGCTCACCGATCGGCAGGCCCGCAAGCGGAGCGTTGGCGGGGAAGTCCTCGCCTTCGTCTGGTAACGGGAGACAGGTAGAAATGTCGCGTATTGGACGTAAGTCGATCCCGGTGCCAGCCGGCGTCGACGTCACGATCGACGGCCAGACCGTCAAGGTCAAGGGCCCCAAGGGCGAGCTCTCGCACACCCTGGCCGAGCCGATCACCATCGAGCGGGCCGAGGACGGGCAGCTGAACGTCGCCCGCCCGAACGACGAGCGCAAGGCCAAGGAGCTCCACGGCCTGAGCCGTACCCTGGTCGCCAACATGATCGTCGGCGTCACCGAGGGCTACCGCAAGAGCCTGGAGATCGCGGGTACCGGTTACCGGGTCACCGCCAAGGGCAAGGACCTGGAGTTCGCGCTCGGGTTCTCGCACCCGGTCCTCGTCCCGGCGCCGGAGGGCATCACCTTCACGGTGGAGAAGCCGACGCTGTTCCACGTGGCCGGCATCGACAAGCAGCTGGTCGGCGAGGTTGCCGCGAACATCCGGAAGATCCGCCCGCCGGAGCCCTACAAGGGCAAGGGTGTGAAGTACCAGGGCGAGGTCATCCGCCGCAAGGCTGGAAAGGCAGGTAAGAAGTGAGCGCCACGCTGCTCAAGCGCCGCCGCGGCGTCGCCGCCAAGCGCGCCGTCGGGCGTGCGCGCCGGCACTTCCGGGTCCGCAAGAACATCAGCGGTACGGCCGAGCGTCCCCGCCTGGTCGTCACCCGCTCCCTGCGGCACATCGTCGCCCAGATCGTGGACGACACCAAGGGTCACACCCTGGCGTCGGCCTCGACCCTGGACGCGTCGCTGCGGGGCGCCGAGGGCGACAAGAGCGCCCTGGCCGGCAAGGTCGGTGCGCTGCTCGCCGAGCGGGCGAAGGCGGCCGGCATCTCCAAGGTCGTCTTCGACCGCGGTGGCAACCGGTACGCGGGGCGGGTAGCCGCGCTCGCCGACGCCGCCCGCGAAGCCGGGCTCGAGTTCTGACAATCCCCGTCACGAGAGAAAAGGAAGGCTGCTGATGCCAGGTCAACAGCGCCGTGGCGGCGGGTCCGGTGGCAACGAGGGTGGTCGCCGCGACAACCGCCGTGAGGGCGGCCGCGGAAACGCGCCCGTCGAGAAGACCCCGCACCTCGAGCGGGTCGTCGCGATCAACCGCGTCGCCAAGGTCGTGAAGGGTGGTCGTCGCTTCAGCTTCACCGCCCTGGTGATCGTGGGCGACGGCGACGGCACCGTCGGCGTGGGCTACGGAAAGGCCAAGGAGGTGCCCGCGGCGATCGCCAAGGGTGTCGAGGAGGCCAAGAAGCACTTCTTCAAGGTGCCGCGGATCGGCCAGTCGATCCCGCACCCGGTGCAGGGCGAGGACGCCGCCGGCGTCGTGCTGCTCAAGCCGGCCTCGGCCGGTACGGGCGTCATCGCCGGTGGGCCGGTGCGCGCCGTGCTGGAGTGCGCGGGTATCCACGACGTGCTCTCCAAGAGCCTCGGTTCGTCCAACCCGATCAACATCGTGCACGCCACGGTGGCGGCGCTGAAGGGGCTGGAGTCCCCCGAGGCCGTCGCCGCCCGTCGTGGTCTGCCGGTCGAGGACGTCGCGCCGGCCGCCATGCTGGCGTCGCGGGCGGAGGTGGCTTCCTGATGGCTCGCCTGAAGGTCACCCAGGTCCGGTCCGAGATCGGGGCCAAGCAGAACCAGCGTCACTCGCTGCGTTCGCTCGGCCTCAAGCGGATCAACGACGTGGTGGTCAAGGAGGACCGTCCGGAGATCCGCGGCATGATCTTCACGGTCAACCACCTCGTGAAGGTCGAGGAGGTCGAGTAATGACGATCAAGGTCCACCACCTGCGCCCGGCGCCCGGTGCCAAGACCGCGAAGACCCGCGTGGGTCGCGGTGAGGGCTCCAAGGGCAAGACCGCCGGCCGCGGTACCAAGGGCTCGAAGGCCCGCAAGAACATCTCGGCGGCGTTCGAGGGTGGGCAGATGCCCATCCACATGCGCCTGCCGAAGATGAAGGGCTTCAAGAACAAGTTCAAGGTGACCTTCCAGGTCGTCAACCTGGACCGGCTCGCCGAGCTGTTCCCGAACGGCGGTCAGGTCGGTCCGGTCGAGATGGTCGAGGCCGGTGCGGTCCGCAAGGGCCAGCCGGTCAAGGTGCTCGGCACCGGCGACCTCGGTGGGGTGGCGCTCCAGGTCTCGGCGCACGCGTTCAGCGCGTCGGCCAAGGAGAAGATCACCGCCGCCGGCGGCTCGGTCACCGAGCTGTAGGGCTGTACGACCCATGGCGCCCGCCCAGTTGTCCGTCAACTGGCGGGCGCCATGGTCTACCTGGGCCGTGTGCGCCCGGTAACATCGGAAGCGGTTTATGTAGCCGGGCACACCTGCCCGGACCGGGAGCGGACTGTTAGAGTCCCATCCCAGTCATGGATTTCGGGCGCTCGCCCGGCCCACCCCGATCCGCCAGGGACAACCGGCGGCCCGCCTCGCGCAGGAGGAAGAAGTTGCTGTCCGCCTTTCTCAGTGCGTTCCGCACGCCTGACCTGCGCAAGAAGCTGCTGTTCACAGTAGGCATCATCGCGATCTACCGGCTCGGCGCCACGCTGCCGAGCCCAGGCGTGTCGTACGGCAATGTGCAGAAGTGCCTGGACACCCTGGAGAACGGCTCCACGGGCGTCCTGAACCTGCTCAACCTCTTCTCCGGTGGTGCGCTCCTGCAGCTGTCGGTCTTCGCGCTGGGCATCATGCCCTACATCACCGCGTCGATCATCCTGCAGCTGCTGACCGTGGTGATCCCGCGGCTGGAGCAGCTCCGCAAGGAGGGCCAGGCCGGCCAGGCCAAGATCACCCAGTACACCCGCTACCTCACCCTGGGGCTGGGTGTCCTGCAGGCGTCGGCGTTCGTCGCCCTGGCCCGCTCCGGCCAGCTCTTCAACAACCAGTGCGACCAGTTCCCGATCATCCCCGAGGGGACCGGCATCCCGGACTGGCTGACCCTGACCATCCTGGTGATGACGATGACCGCCGGCACCGGCGTGGTCATGTGGCTCGGTGAGCTGATCACCGACCGGGGGGTCGGCAACGGCATGTCGGTGCTGATCTTCGCCTCGATCGCGGCCCGGCTCCCCGCCGAGGGTTGGCAGATCAAGGAGACCAGCGGCTGGGGGAAGTTCTGGCTGGTGATCGCCCTGGTCCTGGTCGTCATCACCGCGGTGACCTTCATCGAGCAGGCGCAGCGCCGGATCCCGGTGCAGTACGCCAAGCGGATGATCGGCCGGCGGATGTACGGCGGCACCTCGACCTACATCCCGCTCAAGGTCAACCAGGCCGGTGTCATCCCGGTCATCTTCGGCTCGTCGCTGCTCTACCTGCCGCAGCTGGCCCTGCAGTTCTTCGACCAGACGGACCCCGGCAAGACCCAGGCGTGGATCCAGAACAACCTGGTCGACCCGACCAGCCCGATCTACATCGTGGTCTACTTCCTGCTGATCATCTTCTTCACGTACTTCTACGTCTCGATCACGTTCAACCCGACCGAGGTCGCGGACAACATGAAGAAGTACGGCGGCTTCGTGCCGGGCATCCGCCCCGGCAAGCCGACCGCCGACTACCTGGACTTCATCCTCAGCCGGATCACCCTGCCGGGCGCTCTCTACCTGGGCGTCATCTCGATCCTGCCGAACTTCTTCTTCATCTGGCTGAACAAGCAGCAGTACCTGAACTTCCCGTTCGGCGGCACCGCTGTACTGATCATGGTCGGCGTCGGTCTGGAGACGACCAAGCAGATCGAGAGCCAACTGATGCAGCGGAACTACGAAGGGTTCCTGCGGTAGATGCGACTCGTTCTGGTTGGCCCGCCGGGGGCGGGCAAGGGCACGCAGGCGGAGTTCATCGCCGCGCACCTCGCGGTGCCGAAGATCTCGACGGGTGACATCTTCCGCTCCAACGTGTCGCAGGGCACCCCGCTCGGCGTCGAGGCGAAGCGGTACATGGACGCCGGCGAGCTGGTGCCGGACGAGGTCACCATCAACATGGTGCGGGACCGGCTCGCCGAGCCGGACGCGAGCGAGGGCTTCCTGCTCGACGGCTTCCCGCGTACGACACCGCAGGCCGCCGCGCTGGACAAGCTCCTCGCGGACCTCGGCACCGCTCTGGACCTCGTGCTCGAGCTGGTCGTCGACGACGACGAGGTGATCCGGCGGCTCTCCGGCCGGCGCACCTGCCGGGGCTGCGGCAAGATCTGGCACGTCGAGTTCGACGCCACCACGCGCGAGGGCATCTGCGACCGGTGCGGCGCCGAGCTGTTCCAGCGGGACGACGACAAGCCGGAGACCATCGCCACGCGCCTGCGGGAGTACGCCGACAAGACCGCGCCGCTGGTCGACTACTACGGCGCCCAGGGCAAGCTCGTGGGGATCGACGCCACGGGCCCGGTGGAGGACGTCACCGTCCGCGCCATCGACGCCCTGCGCTCGTACGGTGGCTGACCCCTCGGTGGATAGAGTGCGAGGAGCGGGGTACGCGACGGCGTGCCCCGCTCTTCGGCAGGAAAGGTAACGACCCGATGCGCCGTCCCCAGCTGGACATCCAGCTGAAGACTCCTGACCAGATCGAAAAGATGCGGGCCGCGGGGCTGGTGGTGGCCGAGGCGCTCCGCCGGATGCGCGAGGCCGTCGCGCCCGGTGTCAGCACCGCGGACCTGGACGCCATCGCCGAGGCCACCATCCGCGAGGCCGGCGCGGTCCCCTCCTTCAAGGGTTACCACGGCTTCCCCGCCTCGATCTGCTCCTCGGTCAACGAGCAGGTCGTGCACGCCATCCCGTCCCCCCGGCAGGTGCTCCAGGACGGCGATCTCATCTCGATCGACTGCGGTGCGGTGCTGGACGGCTGGCACGGCGACGCCGCGATCACCGTCGGCGTCGGCGACGTGAACCCGGCGCTGCTGACGATGGCCGCGGTCGCCGAGGACGCGATGTGGGCCGGCATCGCCGCGGCCGCCCGCGGCGCCGCCAGCGGCAGGGGCCGGCTCACCGACATCTCCCACGCCGTCGAGACGGCGGTCCGCAAGGGCGGGCGGTACGGCATCGTCGACGGGTACGGCGGCCACGGCATCGGCACCGAGATGCACCAGGACCCGCACGTGCTCAACCACGGACGCCCGGGCAAGGGGCCCCGCCTCGTGCCCGGCATGGCCCTCGCCATCGAGCCGATGATCACCCTGGGCTCGCCCCGTACGGCGGAGCTGGCCGACGGCTGGACCGTGGTGACCCGGGACGGGTCGATGGCCGTGCACGTCGAGCACACCATGGCGTTGCTGCCCGACGGGGTGTGGGTGCTCACCGCGCCGGACGGCGGCCGGGAGCGCCTCGGCGACCTGGTCACCGCCCGCCAGCCGGCTCCGGCCGCCTGACCCGTCCGGGCCTTGGCCGCCTGACCCGTCCGACTCACGTGATCAACCCGATGCCGGTGCCATCGCTGTTTCCGCCCACCGGGGATGCCACGATGGCGGCGGCACGGAGTCGACCAAGGGACCGGCCGTCGCGGGATCGCGACCGGTGGCACGCCGGTGGCATGCTGGAACGCATGCAGGGGCGGGACGGGATGCGGGCCGCCGACGCCGACCGGCAGGCGGTGGCCGACCGGTTGCGGGCGGCCGTGGACGAGGGGCGTCTGGACCTGCACGAGTACGACGAGCGCCTCCAGCAGGCGTACACCGCCCGCACGTACGGCGAACTCGACGCGCTGCTCGCGGACCTGCCGGCGCCGGCCGGCGCCGCGGCCTCGGCGCTCGCCGTCCCGGGCGGGAACGCCCTCGCCCCGCCGGGCGGGGTGACCGGGTCGGCCGGGATGCCGGCCGTCGGTGCCCGTCCGGTCGTCGCCCGGTGGCTCGTCGAGGTGTGGGAGCCGTGGTTGAAGGTCGTCCCGATCGTGGTGGCGGTCTGGGCGGTGACGTCGCTGCTGGCCGGGGACGCGCTCTACTTCTGGCCCGGGTGGGTGGCGGGTCCGTGGGGAGCGGTGCTGCTGGTCCGCACTGTGCTCGGGATCACGTCGGGTGAGCCGGCGCGCTGGGCGGCCGAGCGGGAGCGGCGCCGGCAGCGGCGCCGGGAGAAGCGGGCCCGCAAGCGGGAGCGGAAGGCGGCGCGACGCGAGAGTAGGAAACTTCCGGGCGAATCGGGCTGAACGTCCGATCATTCTGTTCGTAGCGCCGGCAATGGGTGGTCGGTTTGGCGGCGGCGCGCAGGCGGGCGTACACTTTCTGATCGGCGCACAGCGTCCACTCCGGCATGCCCACCCTGCGCTTCGGTGGGCGTCGGAGCCGCGGCTGGCGCGGGCATCTGATCTTGATCAGTCCCGTGTAAGACGTTGTGGGCCGTCCGGAGCAACCGACGTCAGGACAGCGGAGGACATGCCGAAAAAAGACGGAGCCATCGAGATCGAGGGCCGGGTCATCGAGCCCCTGCCGAACGCCATGTTCCGCGTGGAGCTCGCGAACGGTCACAAGGTGCTGGCTCACATCAGCGGCAAGATGCGGCAGCACTACATCCGCATCCTGCCGGAGGACCGGGTCGTCGTCGAACTCTCGCCGTACGACCTGACCCGAGGGCGCATCGTCTACCGCTACAAGTAAGCCTGACGGCGGCCGGGTGAGTCCCGTGTCCGTCTTCGTCGCCCGGAGTCGCGAACACCGCGTCGCCGGGCCAGATGGGAAGTAAGGCAACCGTGAAGGTCAAGCCGAGCGTCAAGCGGATCTGCAACAAGTGCCGGGTGATCCGCCGGCACGGCCGGGTCATGGTCATCTGCACCGACCCGCGCCACAAGCAGCGCCAGGGCTGAACCAGTTCCGGCCGGTCGCGACACCGCGGCCGGTCGACAACCGGTCCGGGCCGCAGATCCTGACACAACACATCACATGCTCGTCCCAGCCGCGGGAGTGCGCAGCGCGTACCTCATCGTGGTTGACCCCCGGTCGGAGGCCGGGGCCCGCTCGGGCAACGACCGATCCCGGTCGCCGGTGCTGACAGGCGCCGGAAGGACAGGGACGGCCGGTAGCGGGGTGGGGCGGGTCCACACCTCCGCCAGCACATCACGAGGAGTACGCCCGCACATGGCACGTCTAGCCGGCGTCGATCTCCCCCGCGACAAGCGGATGGAGATCGCGCTCACCTACATCTTCGGCGTGGGTCGCACCCGCGCCCTGGAGACGCTCGCCGCCACCGGCATCTCGCCGGACAAGCGCGCCCGGGACCTCACGGACGAGGAGCTCGTGCAGCTCCGCGACCACATCGAGGGCAACTACAAGGTTGAAGGCGACCTGCGCCGCGAGGTCGCCGCTGACATCCGCCGCAAGGTCGAGATCGGCTGCTACGCCGGCATCCGGCACCGCCGCGGTCTGCCGGTTCGTGGCCAGCGGACGCGGACCAACGCCCGCACTCGCAAGGGCCCGAAGCGGACCGTCGCCGGCAAGAAGAAGCCCGGCAAGAAGTAATTAGGAGCGCACAGACTTATGCCACCGAAGGCTCGTGCCGGAGCCGCCGTCAAGAAGGTCCGGCGCAAGGAACGCAAGAACGTCGCCCACGGGCAGGCGCACATCAAGAGCACCTTCAACAACACCATCGTGTCCATCACGGACCCGACCGGTGCGGTCATCTCCTGGGCCTCGTCGGGCCAGGTGGGCTTCAAGGGCTCCCGCAAGTCGACCCCGTTCGCCGCGCAGCTGGCCGCCGAGGCCGCCGCGCGTCGGGCGATGGAGCACGGCATGCGCAAGGTCGACGTGTTCGTCAAGGGCCCCGGCTCCGGCCGGGAGACCGCCATCCGTTCGCTGCAGGCCGCCGGTCTCGAGGTCGGGCAGATCTCCGACGTGACCCCGCAGCCGCACAACGGGTGCCGTCCGCCGAAGCGTCGCCGGGTCTGAGAGGTAGAGAGAGATGGCTCGTTACACCGGTGCTGACTGCCGCCGTTGCCGGCGGGAGAAGATGAAGCTGTTCCTCAAGGGCAGCAAGTGCGATGGCCCGAAGTGCCCGTTCGAGTCCCGGCCGTTCCCGCCCGGGCAGCACGGCCGTGGCCGCACCAAGGAGACGGAGTACCTGCTCCAGCTCCGGGAGAAGCAGAAGGCCCGCCGGGTGTACGGCGTGCTGGAGAAGCAGTTCCGCGGTTACTACGAGGAGGCCGTGGCCAAGCAGGCCAAGACCGGTGAGGTCCTCCTGCAGATCCTCGAGTCGCGGCTGGACAACGTGGTCTACCGGGCCGGCTACGCCAGCTCCCGGGACCAGGCCCGTCAGCTGGTCAAGCACGGTCACTTCACGGTGAACGGCAAGAAGGTCGACATCCCGTCGTACCGCGTCAAGGAGCACGACATCATCGAGGTCCGGGAGAAGAGCAAGCAGCTCACCCCGTTCCTGGTGGCGCAGGCTCAGGCCGGTTCGCGGTCGGTTCCGGCGTGGCTGGAGGCCATCCCGAGCCAGATGAAGATCCTCGTGCACTCGCTCCCGGCCCGCCAGGTGATCGACACCCAGGTCCAGGAGCAGCTGATCGTCGAGCTCTACTCCAAGTAAGAGCTCGTTGCGGTGGCCCGCCCTCCGGGGCGGGCCACCGGAACCGTTTGTGTCGTGGGCGTCATATGGCGGGCGCCCCGGAAGAGAAGAGAAGACATGCTCATCTCCCAGCGACCGACCCTCTCCGAGGAGTCGATCAACGAGACCCGGTCCCGGTTCACCATCGAGCCGCTGGAGCCGGGCTTCGGCTACACCCTGGGCAACTCGCTGCGCCGGACGCTGCTGTCGTCCATCCCCGGCGCGGCGGTGACCTCGATCAAGATCGACGGTGTGCTGCACGAGTTCACCACGATCCCCGGGGTCAAGGAGGACGTGGTCGAGCTCGTCATGAACATCAAGGAGCTGTGCGTCAGCTCCGAGCACGACGAGCCGGTCAGCATGTACCTGCGCAAGCAGGGCCCGGGCGACGTGACCGCGGGTGACATCCAGCCCCCAGCCGGCGTCTCGGTGCACAACCCGGACCTGAAGCTCGCCACCCTCAACGGCAAGGGCCGGCTCGACATGGAGCTGACCGTCGAGCGGGGTCGCGGCTACGTGACGGCTGCGCAGAACAAGCAGGCCGGCGCCGAGATCGGCCGTATCCCGGTCGACTCGATCTACTCGCCGGTGCTGAAGGTCACCTACCGCGTCGAGGCGACCCGTGTCGAGCAGCGGACCGACTTCGACCGGCTGATCATCGACGTCGAGACCAAGCCGTCGATGGGCCCGCGCACCGCGCTGGCCTCCGCCGGTTCGACGCTGGTCGAGCTCTTCGGCCTGGCCCGGGAGCTGGACGAGACCGCCGAGGGCATCGACATCGGGCCGTCCCCGCAGGACGCCCAGCTGGCGGCGGACCTGGCGCTGCCGATCGAGGAGCTGGACCTCACCGTCCGCTCCTACAACTGCCTCAAGCGCGAGGGCATCAACACCGTTGGTGAGCTCATCGGGCGTACCGAGGCCGACCTCCTCGACATCCGCAACTTCGGCCAGAAGTCGATCGACGAGGTCAAGATGAAGCTCGCCGGGATGGGTCTGGGGCTGAAGGACTCCGCCCCGAACTTCGACCCGGCGCACGTCGTGGACGCCTTCGGTGAGGCCGACTACGACACCGAGGACTACCGCGAGACTGAGCAGCTGTAAGCGCGGCTGAGGATTAACGAGGAGCACCGAGAATGCCCACGCCCACCAAGGGTCCCCGCCTCGGCGGCAGCCCGGCGCACGAGCGGCTGATGCTGGCCAACCTGGCCACGTCGCTGTTCCAGCACGGCAAGATCCAGACCACCGAGACCAAGGCCCGGCGGCTGCGTCCGCTCGCGGAGCAGCTGATCACCAAGGCCAAGCGCGGTGACCTGGCCTCCCGGCGTCGGGTGCTCGCCGTCGTCAAGGACAAGGACGTGGTCTACGCCCTGTTCGACCAGATCGCGCCGCGGTACGCCAACCGCAACGGCGGCTACACCCGGATCGTGAAGACCGGTCCGCGCAAGGGTGACGCCGCCCCGATGGCGATCATCGAGCTGGTCGAGGAGCTGCAGGTCGCCGAGCCGAAGGCGAACAAGAAGACCGCCGCCCGCAAGGCCGCCCAGCAGGACAAGGTCGAGGCGCTCGCCCCGGCCGAGGAGGCCCCGAAGTCGGCCGACAACGACCAGGACGCCGAGGCGCCCGTGTCGGCGTCGGGTGACACCGCCGAGGCGCGCGAGGACAGCGACCTCGCCGTCGAGGAGAACAACGAGCAGAACAAGGCCTGATCAGGGTCTTCGTCGGGCCCGGCACCCCCTGGGGTGTCGGGCCCGCGGCGTCAGAGGGGGTACGAGGTGGACGAGGGCATCCGGCTGCGGTTGGACGTCTCGTACGACGGCAGCGGCTTCTCCGGCTGGGCCGCCCAGCCGGAGCGGCGTACCGTCGCCGGGGTCCTCGCGCAGACCCTCGACCTGGTGCTCGGCGCCGGGACCGCGACCGGCCTGACCGTGGCCGGCCGGACCGACGCCGGGGTGCACGCCACCGGGCAGGTCTGCCACGTCGACCTGCCGGCGGACGTCTGGCGGCAGCACGAGGGGCGGCTGCTGCGCCGGCTCGCCCGGCTGCTCCCCACCGACGTGCGGGTGCGGGCCATGACCGAGGTGCCGGTCGACTTCGACGCGCGGTTCTCGGCGACCTTCCGGCGCTACGAGTACCGCGTCACCGACACACCCTGGGGCGCGGAGCCGCTGCGCCGGCACGACACCCTCGCCTGGCCGAGGCCGCTCGACCTGGCGGCGCTGACCGCCGCCGCCGCCGGGCTGGTGGGGGAGCACGACTTCGCCGCGTACTGCCGGCGGAAGGAGAACGCCACCACGCTGCGCGAGGTGACCCGGCTCGACTGGCGGCGGGATCCGGACGGCATCCTCGTCGCCACCGTCCAGGCCGACGCGTTCTGCCAGGCGATGGTGCGCAGTCTGGTCGGCGCGATGCTGACCGTCGGGGACGGCCGGCGGCCGGTCGAATGGCCGGCCGGCCTGCTCAGCCGCCGGGAGCGGGCCAGTGAGGTGACGGTCGCCCCCGCGCACGGGCTCACCCTGGTCGCCGTCGGCTACCCCGGGGACCCGGCCGAGTACGCCCGCCGCGCGGACCTCACCCGGCGGCTGCGCGTACCGGTGGAGAGCTGAGCGCACGGCGGAGCGGGTGCGCGGCCGGACAGCCCCGCACCCGCTGTGCCCGAAGCTCAGTTCCGGGTGCCGTTCTGGGAGGCGGTGCCGTCGTCGGGGTCGGCCGTGGGTTGGCCGGCCACGCCGCCGTTCGCCCGCCGCTCCAGGACGCCCTGGTTGAGGTGCAGTTCGATCATGTCGAAGAGGATCTCGCGGACCTGCGTGTCGCCGGCGCGGACGGACTCGCCGTCGGAGCGGGCCACCAGCGCGTACGCGAGGTAGTGGCCGCGTACCTGCCAGCCGACCCGGGCCGGGGCGGTGGCGATCGCCTCGGACTCCTCGTCGGCGGCCATGCCCCGGAACCGGCCCTGCCGCTCGTCGAGCATCTGCCGGATCCGGTCGCGGGCGCGTTCGGCGCTGGCCCGGTCGGTGAGGTTGAACAGGCCGGCGGTGACCAGGTGGTCGCCGTCCCGGGTGCGCAACGTCGCCCGGACCACCTGGTTGCAGCCGAGGCGGGTCAGCAAGTCGGCGACCTCGCCGGTGGCGGCGACGGCGCAGCTGCCGCTGGACTGCGTCTTCAGCACCTGGTACGCGGGCTGCCCGTCGGAGACGACGAGCTGCTTGCCCGGGAAGACCTCCTTGGCGCTCAGCGGTGCCTGGTCGGTGTCCCGGGAGTCGAGGTCGTTCGCCTCCGGCTCGGGGCTCTCGTCCGCCGCCGCGGGCTGGTTGTTCGGCGGGTTGACGAGGTCAGCACCGCGCTCGCCGAGCAGGGCGGCCGCGCCGAGCCCGCAGAGCGCGAGCAGGACCAGCACCGCCGCGCCGCCGACCACGACCTGCCACATCCGGCCGCCGCCGCGGGGCGGGGGTGCTGCGGCCGGGGAGTAGACCTCCGCCTGGGGTGGCGTGGCGGCCGGTGCGCGGGACGGCTCCGCCGCTGGTGCGGGCGCCGGCGCCCGTGCGGGGACCGGCTCCGCGCTGTACGTGGCGGCGGGCTCCGGCGCGAACGTGGGGGCGGGCTTCGGTGCCGGCGCGCGGGGCGGCTCGGGAGCCGGCGGGCGGGCGGGCTCGGGGGGTGGCGGTGGTCTCCGGGTGGTCCGGGGCAGTGACGGGGTGGGGAAGCGGGACGGCGACGGCCCCGCCGGCGGAGGCGAACCAGGGCCGAGCGCCGACAGGTCCGACCCGGGCTCCGGGTGCTCCACGAATGCGTCCTCATCGGACTCGTACCGATACACCATGTCGCCCAGAGTAAGAGCCATTATCCCTTTAGGGGGTAAAAATGGGAAATTGTGATGACGCGGGGTGTCGCCATGCCCCCCGTCAGCCGGTGGAAGAATCGCGCGTGTGACCGGCGACCACTACTTCACCCCCGAACCCGCGACCCCCGCCCAGCCGCGCGAGGTCGAGTTCTCCGTCGCCGGCCGCGACTACACCCTGGCCTCCTCCGGCGGGGTCTTCTCCGCCGCCCGCCTCGACCCCGGGACCGCGGTGCTGCTGCGCAAGGCGGAGCTGCCGGCTCCCGGCACCACCGGCGACCTGCTCGACCTCGGCTGCGGCTTCGGACCGATCACCTGCGTGCTCGCCACCTCGGCACCGTCGGCCACCGTCTGGGCGGTGGACGTCAACGAGCGGGCGCGCGAGCTCACAGCGGCCAACGCCGCCCGGGTCGGCGCGGCGGACCGGGTGCGCGTCGCGCCGCCGGAGGGCGTACCGGCCGACGTGACCTTCGCCGAGATCTGGTCCAACCCGCCGATCCGGATCGGCAAGGACGAGCTGCACCAGCTGCTGCTGCGCTGGCTGCCGAGGCTCGCCCCGGACGGCGCCGCCTGGCTGGTCGTCGCCCGGCACCTCGGCGGCGACTCGCTGCACCGCTGGCTCACCGAGCAGAGCTGGCAGGTCGAGCGGCACGCCAGCCAGAAGGGCTACCGGGTGCTGCGGGTCACCAGGTAATCGGTTGGCCCCCGCCGGGCCCTCGGGCAGGATGCCGGCGTGGGATACGTGGACGTGGCGGCCGTCGGGCACACGCTGCCCGACGGCCGGGAACTCTTCGCCGACGTGTCGTTCCGGGTCGGCGAGGGCGCCAAGGTCGCGCTGGTCGGGCCGAACGGCGCGGGCAAGACGACGCTGCTGCGGATGGTCGCCGGTGACCTCCCGGTGCGGCGCGGCGCGATCGCGCGTACCGGTGGGCTCGGCGTGATGCGCCAGTTCATCGGGATGATCGGCGATGAATCCACGCTCGCGGACCTGGCCCTCTCGCTCGCCCCGCCGGCCCTGCGCGACGCCGGCCGCCGGCTCGCCGAGACCGAGGCGGCCATGCGGACGGCCGAGGTGCGCGGCAAGTACAGCACCGCCGCCGGCAAGGCGCAGCTCGCGTACGCGGACGCGCTGGCCGCCTGGGGCGAGGCCGGCGGGTACGACGCCGAGGTGCTCTTCGACACCGTCGCCACGATCGTGCTCGACCTGCCCTGGGACTCCGCGCGGGACCGTCCCGTCCGGACGCTCTCCGGCGGCCAGCAGAAGCGCTTCGCCCTGGAACTGCTGCTGCGCGGCCCCGACGAGGTGCTGCTGCTCGACGAGCCGGACAACTTCCTCGACGTGCCGGGCAAACGCTGGCTGGAGGCGCGGCTCCGCGAATCCGGCAAGTCCGTGCTGTACGTGTCGCACGACCGGGAACTGCTGGCCCACACCGCCGACCGGGTCGTCGCCGTCGAGGGCGGCAGCGCCTGGGTGCACCCCGGCGGCTTCGCGAGCTGGCACGAGGCGCGGATCGCCCGGCACGACCGTCTCGACGAGCAGCGCCGGCGGTGGGACGAGGAGCACCAGAAGCTGCGCGAGCTGATGCTCATGTACAAGCAGAAGGCCGCGTACAACTCGGGGATGGCCTCCCGCTACCAGGCCGCCCAGACCCGGTTGCGCAAGTTCGAGGAGGCCGGACCGCCGCCTGTACCACCGAAGGACCAGGACATCCGGATGCGCCTCACCGGCGGGCGGACCGGGAAGCGCTCGGTGATCTGCGAGCAGCTGGAGCTCGACGGCCTGACCTACCCCTTCGACCTGGAGATCTGGTACGGCGACCGGGTCGCCGTGCTGGGCGCCAACGGGACCGGCAAGTCGCACTTCCTGCGGCTGCTCGCCCGCGGCGGCACCGACCCCGACCCGGCGAACGGACCGGTGGACGGCGCGGCGGCCCTCGCGCCGGTCACGCACGACGGGGTGGCCCGGCTCGGCGCCCGCGTGCGGCCGGGGCACTTCTCCCAGACCCACGACCGGCCGGAACTGATGGACCGGACGCTGGTCGACATCCTGTGGCGCGGCGACGAGCACCGCGCGGGTATGGACCGGCACGCGGCGATGGCGGCGCTGTCCCGGTACGAGCTGCCCGGCCAGGGCGACCAGCGGTTCGGCAGCCTGTCGGGCGGGCAGCAGGCGCGGTTCCTGGTGCTGCTGCTGGAGCTGTCCGGGGCGACCCTGCTCCTGCTCGACGAGCCGACCGACAACCTCGACCTGGCGTCGGCCGAGGCCCTCGAAGCGGGGTTGGCCGCCTTCGAGGGCACCGTCGTGGCCGTGACGCACGACCGTTGGTTCACCCGCTCGTTCGACCGGTTCGTGCTGTTCCGGGGCGACGGTGAGGTGGCGGAGGTTCCCGAGCCGGTCTGGGACGCCGCGTGATCCGGGCCGGAATAGGGTGGATCTCGTGACTGAGATGACGTACCGCCGGCTGGGCGACTCCGGGCTCGTGGTGTCCGTGGTCGGGATCGGCTGCAACAACTTCGGCCGCAAGCTCGACCTCGACGGGACGCGCGCGGTGGTCGAGGCCGCGCTCGACGCGGGCATCAACTTCTTCGACACCGCCGACATCTACGGCGAGCCGCAGGGCGGCTCCGAGGAACTGCTCGGGCAGGCGCTCAAGGGACGTCGTGAGGACGTCGTCCTCGCCACCAAGTTCGGCATGGACATGCACGGCGCCAACGGGCCGGACCACGGCGCGCGGGGGGCCCGGCGTTACATCATGCGGGCCGTGGAGGCGTCGCTGCGCCGGCTCGGCACCGACCACATCGACCTGTACCAGATGCACGAGCCCGACCCGGGCACCCCGATCGACGAGACGCTCGCCGCACTGGACGACCTGGTGACCGCCGGCAAGGTCCGCTACCTGGGCAACTCCAACTTCGCCGGCTGGCAGATCGCCGACGCCGACTGGACCGCCACTTCGCAGGGGCGCACCCGGTTCATCTCCGCGCAGAACCACTACTCGCTCGTGGAGCGCGGGGTCGAGGCGGAGGTCATTCCGGCGTGCGAGCGGTTCGGGCTCGGCATGCTGCCGTTCTTCCCGCTCGCCAACGGGCTGCTCACCGGCAAGTACAAGCGGGACCAGGCGCCACCGGCCGGCAGCCGTCTCGCCGGTGGCGGCCGGTACGCGCAGCGCTTCGCCGCCGCCGACTGGGACACCATCGAGGCGATCGAGGCGTACGCCGCCGAACGCGGTCTCACGATGCTCCAGGTGGCCATCGGCGGGCTCGCCGCCCAGCCGGCGGTGACCTCGGTGATCGCCGGCGCCACCACGCCCGAGCAGGTGCGCGCCAACGCCGGGGCGGGCACCTGGCAGCCCGGCGACGAGGACCTGATGGCCCTCCGCGCCGTCCTCGACGGCTAGGTAGGCGGCCCGGCGCCCCGCCCACCGGACGGGGCGGGGTGCCGGGCCGCGGCGCGAGGTGCCCTCGACCGGTCCCGATGGTGGTGCCGCCGGGAAGCGGCGGGGGCGACCGGCGGCGCGGCGGGCGCGGCGCGGAGGGTATCCGGACAGCATGTCGTGACCGGACGGTGACGCGCCGCCCCGACCGTCGTCGTCGGACGGTGAGCGGGAAAACGGCGACCCGCACTTGGCGGATCCGGGGGATCCGTCGTACGGTGACACGCGCAAGTGACCCACGGGAGCCCGGTGGACCGGGCTGAGAGGGGGGCTGTGAGCCCCCGACCGTCGAACCTGATCCGGGTAATGCCGGCGCAGGGAGGAGTGTTGCCGTGCCGTCCCTCGGGCGACTGCATCTCATCACCGACACCCGTCCCGGGCGGGATCCGCTCGCCGTCGTCCGGGCCGCCCTGCCGGTGGCCCGCGCCGAACTGGTCGTCCAGGTCCGGGTGACCGACGACGCGACCGACCGGGAGGCGTACGACCTGGCCCGCCGCGTGGTCGTGCTGTGCGCGCGGTACCGGGCGACCTGCCTGGTGAACGACCGCCTCCACGTGGCGCTGGCGGTGGGCGCCGACGGTGGGCACGTGGGCGCCGACGACCTGCCGGTCGGCGCGGCCCGTGCGGTGCTGGGTTCGGCGGCCGTCCTCGGCGCGACCGCCCGCGACCCGGGCACCGCCGGCGAGGCGGTCGCCGCCGGGGCCAGCTACCTGGGCGTCGGGCCGTACCGGCCCACCTCGACCAAGGACGGGCTCCCGACCGCGATCGGCGTGGCCGGAGTCCGGGCGGTCGCCGCGGCGGTCAGCGTGCCGGTGGTGGCCATCGGGGGAGTGACGGCGGAGGACGTGCCCGCCCTGCGGGCGGCCGGCGCGTACGGGGTGGCGGTGGTCGGCGCGCTCTCCGGGGCCGCCGACCCCGCCCGCGCCACCGCCGAACTGCTGAAGGCCCTGACGTGTTAAGAGGGGGCCCTTCCTCTACCGGAGGCGATAACAAGGGGCCCTTCCTTGCACCCGAGGTTGCGGTGGTGGGGGCCGGGCCGGTCGGGCTGGCGATCGCCTGGCGGTGCGCCGCGCGCGGGCTGCGGGTCGTCGTGCACGATCCGGCTCCCGGGTCGGGCGCCGCGTACGTCGCCGCCGGGATGCTCGCGCCGGTCGCCGAGGCGTACTTCGGGGAGCACGAGCTGACGGCGTTGCTCACCGCCTCGGCCGCCCGCTGGCCGGCGTTCGCCGCCGAACTGGCCGACGCCTCCGGCGCCGACCTCGGCTACCGCGCCGACGGCACCCTCCTGGTCGGGCTGACCGCCGACGACCTGGCCGAGGCCCGGCGGCTGTGGGCGTACCAGCAGGCTCTCGGCCTGCCGGTGGCCGCGCTGCGGCCCTCCGCGTTGCGGGAGCGCGAGCCGGCGCTGGCACCCCGGGTGCGCGGCGGCGCCCTCGCCGCCACCGACCACCAGGTCGACCCACGCCGCCTGGTGCCGGCCCTGCGGACCGCCGCCGAGCGGGCCGGCGTGACGCTGGTGGCCGGGGCGGTCCGCTCGCTGTCCGACGTGGCCGCCGACGTCACCGTGGTCGCGGCCGGCTGCGGCGCCGCCGCGCTGACCGGGCTGCCGGTCCGGCCGGTGAAGGGCCAGGTGCTCAGGCTCCGCGCGCCCGGCGGCGCCGCGCCGGGCTTCCGGCACGTGATCCGGGGGTACGCGGACGGCGAGCACGTCTATCTCGTCCCGCGGGTCGACGGCGAGGTGGTGGTCGGGGCGACCGTCGAGGAGCGCACCGACACGACGGTGTCCGCCGGAGCGGTGTTGCGCCTGCTCCGCGCGGCCGTCGACCTGGTGCCGGAGCTGAGCGAGTACGACCTGGTCGAGACGCTCGCCGGCCTCCGCCCCGGCACGCCGGACAACGCGCCGATCCTCGGCCCGCTGCCGGGCCGGCCGGACGTGCTCGCCGCCACCGGGCACCACCGGCACGGGATCGTGCTCACCCCGATCACCGCCGACCTGATCACCGACCTGATCGTCACCGGCGAGCCGGGCCCGCTGCTCGCCCCGTTCACGCCCGACCGCTTCGGACCCGGCACACCGGGTGCGCCGGGCGCTGCCGGTGGGCGCGTGTCCGGCGGTACGACCACGAAGGAGGAGCGGTGGAACTGACCGTGAACGGGGCCGGACGTACCCTGCCCGGCGGCTCGACCGTCGCGGACCTGGTCCGCGCCGTCACCGAGCAGGAGCGCGGCCTCGCCGTCGCCGTCAACGGCGAGGTGGTGCCGCGTGGCGGCTGGTCGGCGACGCCGCTGCGGGACGGCGACCGGGTCGAGGTGCTCAGCGCGGCGCAGGGCGGGTGACCGGCGTGGGTTTCGAGCTGGGCGACGTCACGTTCACCTCGCGGCTGGTCCTGGGCACCGGCGGGGCGGCCAACCTGCACCTGCTGGAGCAGGCGATCCGGGCCTCCGGCACCGAACTGGTCACGCTCGCCCTGCGCCGGGTGGACACCTCCGGCGGCTCGGGTGGTCTGCTGGACCTCCTCGACCGCTGCGGGGTGCGGCTGCTGCCCAACACGGCCGGCTGCTACACCGCCGGCGAGGCGGTGAAGGTGGCCCACCTGGCGCGGGAGGCGTTCGGCACCGACTGGGTGAAGCTCGAGGTGATCGGCGACGAGCGCACGCTGCTGCCCGACGGGGTGGAGCTGCTGCGCGCCGCCGAGAAGCTGGTCGCCGACGGGTTCACCGTGCTGCCGTACACCTCGGACGATCCGATCCTCGCCCGCCGGCTCGCCGACGTCGGCTGCGCGGCCGTGATGCCGGCGGGGTCGCCGATCGGGTCCGGGCTCGGGGTGTCCAACCCGCACCACATCCGGCTCATCCGGCAGAACGTGGACGTGCCGGTGATCCTGGACGCCGGCATCGGCACCGCGTCCGACGCGGCCCTCGCCATGGAGCTGGGCTGCGACGGGGTGCTGCTGGCCAGCGCGGTGACACGCGCAGCCGACCCGGTGGCGATGGCGACGGCGATGCGGCACGCGGTCGAGGCGGGCCGGTTGGCGTACCGGGCCGGCCGGATCCCCCGTCGCTTCCACGCCCTCGCCTCCACCCCGGACGAAGGCAGGCCGGAGCTGTGACGCCCCTGGCAGCGGCCGGTCTCGGCAGGGAACGGCCCCTGGCGGGGCCGCAGACCTCCAGGGTCTTCAGCGTGCCGGCCGGCGTCGTGCTGCTCACCGATCGGCGGGTGGCGCGGCGGCCGCTCGTCGACGTGGTGTCGGGCGCGGTGGCCGGGGGAGTGCGGTGGGTGGTGCTGCGGGAGAAGGACCTGCCCCGCCCCGACCGTGCCGCGCTCGCGGCCGACCTGCGCGCCGTCCTCGCGCCGGTGGGCGGCACCCTGGTCGTCGCCGGCCCGGACCCGCTCGACGGGGACGCCGTGCACCTGCCCGCCGCCGGCCCGTACCCGCCGCCGCGTCTCGGTCTGGTCGGCCGCTCCTGCCATGACCGCACCGAGCTCGCCCGACTCACCACCGAGGACTACGCCACCCTCTCACCCGTCTACCCCACGCGGACCAAACCCGGCTACGGCCCACCCCTCCACCCCCAGGGCCTGCGCACGCTGACCGGAGCGTGCCCCGTGCCGGTCCTGGCCCTCGGCGGCATCGAGACGGCAGAGCAGGTGCGCGCCTGCGTCCAGGCGGGAGCGGCGGGCGTGGCGGTGCTGGGTGCCGTCATGCGTTCAGCGGACCCGGCAGAGGCAGCGGGCGCCCTCACCAACGCCTTCGACCAAGCCGCTCGACAAGCAGGGGGAGAGCCGTGACGCCAACGACAGTCCTCACCATCGCCGGCTCCGACTCCGGCGGCGGCGCCGGCATCCAGGCCGACCTGAAGGTCTTCGCCGCGCTCGGGGCGTACGGCACCAGCGTCCTCACGGCCGTCACCGCGCAGAACACCCGGGGTGTCGACGCCGTCCTGCCGCTGCCGCCGCGCACGGTCGCCGACCAGTTGGGCAGTGTGCTCGCCGACTTCACCGTCCGGGCGGTCAAGACCGGCATGCTGGGCGCCCCGGCGATCGCCGACGTGGTCGCCGACGCGGCGAAGGACGGGCGGCTGCCGCACCTCGTCGTCGACCCGGTGCTGGTCGCGACGAGTGGCCACGCGCTGGGTGTGGTCGCGGCGGTGGAGCGGCTGCTGCCGTACGCGAAGGTGGCGACGCCGAACTGCGCGGAGGCCGCGGCCATCACCGGACGTCCGGTGTCCACGGTCGAGGAGATGGTGGCCGCCGCGGAGGCCCTCGCGGCCGGCGGCCCGGAGCACGTCGTGGTCACCGGCGGCGACCTGGACGCGGACGGCGAGGCCGTCGACGTGCTGCACGGCGGCGGCGTCACCACCCTGCTCCGCGCGCCCCGGGTGCGGACCCGGCACAACCACGGGACCGGATGTTCGTTCTCGGCGGCGGTCGCCGTCCGGCTCGCCCTGGGCGAGCCGGTGCCGGCGGCCGTCGCCACCGCCAAGGAGTACGTCACCCGGGCGCTGACCGGTGCCCGGGACTGGGAGCTGGGTGCGGGACACGGCCCGCTGGACCACTTCGGCTGGTCCGCTTGAGCGACAGGGAGGCTGTCATGCAGGCACGTCGCAAGGTCTACGTCGAGGGTTCGCGGCCGGACATCCGGGTGCCGTTCGCCGAGGTCGACCTCACCGGTGACAACCCGCCGGTACGGCTCTACGACACGTCCGGGCCGGGTTCGGACCCCGAGGTCGGGCTACCGCCGCTGCGCGGGCCGTGGATCGCGTCGCGCGGGGATGTGGCGCCCGCCCGGGGTGCGGGCACCCCGCTCGCCGGGGTGGACGGCAAGCGGCCGACGCAGCTCGCGTACGCCCGGGCGGGCATCGTCACGCCGGAGATGGAGTTCGTGGCGATCCGGGAGGGCGTGGCCCCGGAGTTCGTGCGCGACGAGATCGCGGCCGGCCGGGCGGTCCTGCCGTTGAACGTCAACCACCCGGAGTGCGAGCCGGCGATCATCGGCAAGGCCTTCCTGGTCAAGGTCAACGCCAACATCGGCACGTCCGCGGTGACCTCGTCCATCGCCGAGGAGGTGGAGAAGCTGACCTGGGCGACGCGCTGGGGCGCGGACACCGTGATGGACCTGTCGACCGGCAAGCGGATCCACGAGACGCGCGAGGCGATCGTGCGGAACTCGCCGGTGCCGATCGGCACGGTCCCGATCTACCAGGCGCTGGAGAAGGTCGGCGGTGACCCGGTGAAGCTGAGCTGGGAGGTGTTCCGGGAGACGATCGTCGAGCAGGCCGAGCAGGGCGTCGACTACATGACGGTGCACGCGGGTGTGCTGCTGCCGTACGTGCCCCTCGCGGTCGGCCGGGTGACCGGCATCGTGTCCCGGGGCGGCTCGATCATGGCGGCCTGGTGCCTGGCGCACCACCAGGAGAACTTCCTCTACACCAACTTCCGGGAGCTGTGCGAGATCCTGGCCCGCTACGACGTGACGTTCTCGCTCGGCGACGGCCTGCGGCCCGGCTCGATCGCGGACGCCAACGACGAGGCGCAGTTCGCCGAGCTGCGCACGCTCGGCGAGCTGACGAAGGTCGCGTGGGAGCACGACGTCCAGGTGATGATCGAGGGCCCGGGCCACGTGCCGATGCACAAGATCAAGGAGAACGTGGACCTCCAGCAGGAGTGGTGCCACGAAGCGCCGTTCTACACCCTCGGGCCGTTGACCACGGACATCGCACCCGCGTACGACCACATCACCTCGGCCATCGGTGCGGCGATGATCGGCATGTTCGGCACGGCGATGCTCTGCTACGTCACCCCGAAGGAGCACCTCGGCCTGCCGGACCGGGACGACGTGAAGGCCGGCGTGATCGCGTACAAGATCGCGGCGCACGCGGCGGACCTGGCCAAGGGGCACCCCGGCGCGCAGGCGTGGGACGACGCGCTGTCCAAGGCGCGCTTCGAGTTCCGGTGGGAGGACCAGTTCAACCTCTCGCTGGACCCGGAGACCGCGCGCGCGTACCACGACGCCACGCTCCCGGCCGAGCCGGCGAAGACGGCCCACTTCTGCTCGATGTGCGGGCCGAAGTTCTGCTCCATGAAGATCACGCAGGAGCTCAAGGAGTACGCGGCCCGCGGCATGAAGGACAAGTCCGACGAGTTCGTGGCCTCCGGTAGCCGCGTCTACCTGCCCCTGGCCTGACCGCACTGCCCGCCCGCCTGCCTGCCCGTCGGCCGGACGGCGGGCGGGCAGTGCATCCCGCCCCTTTGCTCTGCTTCAACGGGCGCAACGACATCACGCGGAATCTGTTGCGTGGGTTGAAGCAGAGCAAAGGAGGGCAGGCGGGTGTGTCAGTCGCGGTGGTGGCGGCCGGTCGAGCGTAGGGAGCGGCGGCCGCTCTCCTGCTCCGGCTCGTTGTCCGGCAGCGGCTTGCCCAGCCCGGCGACCCAGTCCACGAACTCCTCGTCCTGCGCCGCCAGCGGCTCCGCGTCCGACGAGGCGTCGGCCTGGTCGGCCCGCGACCGGTTGCGCCGGAACAGGCCGCGCCGCTTCGGCTCCGGTCGCCCCTCGGCGGGATCGGCCGCGGGGGCGCCGGCGACCTGCCCGGTCGCCGGTGACGAGGCGCCCGCCGGGCGGTTGTCGCCGCCCGCGAACGCGGCGGCCAGCCGGTCGGCCACGGACGCTGTGGAGTCCCCTCCGGTCGCCGGGCTCACCGGACCGGCGGCGGCTGCCGGCGACGCGTCACCACCGGTCGCTGCCGGCTGGCTCGCCACCGGACGGGTCTCCGTCGGGTCGGGGCGCCGGGCCGTGGGGAAGGCGTCCCAGGTGTCGGAGCTGGTCAGGTCCGGCAGGGGAGCCCGGTGCCGGGGCCGGGGAGCCGTCTCGGCCGTCCGGCCGTCGCCAGCACGGGCGGACCCGGGCGCTGGCGGGGTGAACGGATCCGGGGTGACCGGGCGCGGCGCCGGTTGCGCCGGCGCCGGTAACGCGGCGAACGGCTCCGGCCCGACCGGGGTGGGGGTCGGGCGGGGCGGCGTGACCGGCGTGGGATCGGGGCGGGACGACGGGTCCGGCCCCACCTGGGTGGGCGCCGGACGGGCCGGAACGGCGGGGGTCGGTGGCGTGGGAGGGGGCCCGGACGGTACGGGGCCACGCGCAGCGGCCGGTGCCGGGCCGCTGCGGTCGGTGGCCGACTGCGGGGTGTTTGCGGGTCGGGTGGGGGGTTGGTCGGCGACTGCCGGCTCGTCGGCGGTCGGGGATGCGGCAGCGGCCGCCTTTGCCGGCGTGGCCTTCGTCCGGCGACCACGGCGTGGCCGGGGTGCCGTCTCGCCCTTTGCCGGAGCCGCGTCCGGCACCGCCGCCGGCGCCGCCCGGTCCGCGGCCTTCGCCCGGCCTCCGGTTCGCGGCGGATTCCCCGCCGGCACGACCGGCCCGGCCGTGTCGTCCGTTGCCCTGGCGGGCCGGCCTGCTCCGTCCGCCGACCTCGCCGGGCGGGCTGCTTCGTCCTGAGGCGTGGCCGGCCCTGCGGCGCCGGCCGCATCCGCTGTCGGCCCGGCCGGTGTGGCCGCCGCCGGTGTGGCCGGCCCGGCCGCGTCAGCCGCACCGGTTGCCGGCTCGGTTGCCGCGCCCGCCGGTGCGGCCGTGTCAGCAGCGCCCGTCGCGGGCTTCGCTGCGCTGCCCGCCGGCCCGGCTGGCCGGGCACGCTCCGTCGGCGGGCCTGCCGGCGCTGGGGGTGCCGGGGGCCGGGCTGAGGGCCCGGACACGACGGCCGCCGGCGCCGGCGGGGCGGTTGTCGGCGTCGACGGGGCGGTTGTCGGCGCCGGCGGGGCGGCTGCCGGCGTCGACGGGGCGGTTGCTGCGGCGGCGGAGGAGGTTCGACCCGGGGTGGGCCAGTCCCAGTGGGCCGGGGTGGGACCGCCCGGCGTCTCCGGTGCCCGTCCACCCCGCCCGGTGCCCGGAGCATCTCCGCCGCCGGCCGGCGTACGGGCGTCGTCGATCTGGTGACCGGCGTCGCCCGCCGTACCGGCGGACGGTGCGGTCGCCGCGGTTCCGGGCAGGGGCGGACCGGCCGGCAGCGGCCGCAGGATGTCGGTGGGCTCGATCGCGCGGGCGGCCGGCGTGTCCGCGCTCACCGCCGCCGGGCGCTCCACGAGCGGCCAGCGCAGCAGGGCGGCGGCGGCCGAGCCGAGCGCGCCCGCGGCCACGGCGAGCAGGGCGCCGTAGTACGGCGTGGTCTGGTAACGGTCGACGCCACCACCGGGGCCGGCGGTGAGGTAGGCGAACGCCAGCAGGGCCGGCCCGGCCACCCCGGTCAGACCGCCGATCAGCGCGGGATGTCCGCGCCAGCGGGCGAGGGCGCCGGTGGTCGCCCCCGCCAGGAGCGCCACCAAAGGCAGGACCAGCAGCGCCAGGCGCTGCGCCGCCGCGGTGCCGAGCCACGCCGGCTCCAGCACCCCGAGGCGGACGGTGGTCAACGGGCCGGTGGCGGTGAGCGACGGGGTGACCGAGACCAGGGCCAGCAGCCAGACGACGCCGGCGACCAGTGCCATGTTCCAGCCCAGCGGTGGCCGGACCAGGACGGCGAGCGCGGCGCCCGCGCCGGCCCCCGCGCCGAGGATCGCGCAGATGGCGACTGCCCAGACCGGGTCCATGGAGATCAGTTCGGCGGCCCGGGCCGGCTGCATGCAGAGCGGTGCGACGACCGTGGCGCCCAGCGCGGCGGCGCCCGCGACGGCGAGTTGCCGCGCGGTGCCGGTCAGCGGCCCGTCCCGGCGGGCCAGGCGTTCGGTGAGTACCGCACCGATGACGGCGGCGTTCGCCGCGAACCAGCCGACCCAGGCGAGCTGGGCCGGCCACTGGTTGACGGTGCCGCCGGTGAAGACGCCGGTGAGCCGTACGACGCCGAAGCCGAACGCGACGCCGAGCTGGCCGGCTCCGGCCAGCAGGCTCACGCCGAGCGCCGTGAGCAGCAGTCTGCCCAAGGTCCGATTGGCCATGTCCGGCACGTTACGGTCCGGTGCGCCCGATCGCCACCGGCACGCCGTGCGGCCCGGCAGCCCTGCCGGCGGCAGGTCTACTTGAGTTCGACCAGCCGGGCCAGGTACGTCGTGCCGCCCACGTTGGTGAGCATGTGCACCGCCCCGGGGTCCCGGTAGACGACGCCGCCGGTCGGCTCGTCGGCGTCGATGCGGGTGCCGTCGACGGTCTGCACCACGTTCTTCGCGCCCTGGATGGCCACCACCAGGTACGGGTGGTCGTGCCGGTGCAGCGGCTGCCGTTCGCCCGGCTCCAGCTTGATGTGCCAGACCCGGACCCGGTCGTTCTCGTACACGATCTCCTGGCCCACCGGGCCGAGGTCGAGGTCGGTGTCGGTCATCGGAGTCCGTCCAGTTGGGGAAGCACCTCGGCGGCGATGAGTTCCAGGTGGTCGAGGTCGGCGAGGTCGATCAGGCGCAGGTGCACGCGGCCGGCGCCGATCGCGGCGAACTCGCCGATGCGGTCGACGAGCTGCGCGGGCGAGCCGACCACCGGGTCCTCCGGCGGAAGGGCGCTCGGCACGTGCAGGGGCGCGGCCCGGTGCCGGGCCTCGGCGTCGGTGCGTCCGATCGCCACCACGATCCCGGCGGAGAACGCCAGCGGCGGCCGGCCGGACTCGGCGCGTCCGGTCTGCTCGCACGCCTCGCGGACCCGCTCGTACGCGGCGGCCGTCTGGGACACCGAGGTGAACGGCATGTTGAACTCGTCGGCGTACCGGGCGGCCAGCTCGGGGGTGCGCTTCGGGCCGCGCCCGCCCACGATCACCGGTGGGCCGGCCACCTGCACCGGCTTCGGCAGCGCCGGAGCGTCGACCAGACGGTAGTGGGCGCCGGTGTAGCTGAACGTCTCGTCCGCCGGGGTGCGCCACAGCCCGGTGACGATCTCCAGCTGTTCGGCGAGCCGGTCGAAGCGCTCGGCGACGCCGGGGAACGGGATGCCGTACGCGGTGTGCTCGCGTTCGTACCACCCGGCGCCGATGCCCAGCTCGACCCGGCCGCCGCTCATCTGGTCCACCTGGGCCACCATCACGGCCAGCGGCCCGGGCAGCCGGAACGTCGCCGAGGTGACCAGCGTGCCGAGCCGGATCCGGCTGGTCTCCCGGGCCAGGGCGGCCAGCGTCAGCCAGGCGTCGGTGGGGCCGGGGAGCGCGGGTTCGTCACCCATCGCCCGGTAGTGGTCGGCGCGGAGGAAGCCCTCGTACCCGCAGTCCTCGGCCCGGCGCGCGAACCGGAGCTGGTCGTCGTAGCTCGCTCCCCGGTGCGGCTCGGTGAACAGGGACACCCGCATCGTCATCGGTCCTCCGCCGGGGCCGGCATGTCCTTCTCCATCAGCAGCTCGTGCAGGTCGGCGCTGACCTGGGCGACGTCGGCCAGGTGCGCGTTGCGGCCGAGGGTGCGCGGCCGGGGGACGGCCACGTCGACGACGCTGCGGATGCGGCCGGGGCGGGGGCTGAGCACCACCACCCGGTCGGCGAGCAGGACGGCCTCGTCGATCGAGTGGGTGACGAAGACGACCGTCGCGGACGTCTCCATGTGCACCCGCTGCAGCTCACCGGAGAGCTCCTCCCGGGTGAGCGCGTCCAGTGCGGAGAACGGCTCGTCCATGAGCATGACCCGCGGCTCACCGATGAGGGAGCGGCACAACGCCACCCGTTGCTGCATCCCGCCGGAGAGCTCGTGCGGCAGCCGCTTCTCGAAGCCGGCCAGGCCGGCCAGCTCCAGCAGTTGCCGGGCCCGGTCGCGGTGCTTCGCCCGTTTCCAGCCGAAGATCTCGACCGGGAGCAGGACGTTGTCGAGCACGGTGCGCCACGGCAGCAGCGCCGGCCGCTGGAACAGCATGGCGACGTCCCGGCGGGGGCGGCTGATCGGGGTGCCGCCGACCGTGACCTCCCCGGCGGTGACCGGCAGCAGGCCGGCGACCAGCCGCAGCAGGGTGGACTTGCCGCAGCCGGAACGGCCGACGACGGCGACGAACTCGCCCTCGGTGACTTCGAGGTCGATGCCGCGCAGGGCCTCCACCCGGCCGGAACGGCCGTCGAAGGTGCGGGATACGCCGGACAGACGGATCATCCCGCGGGCCTCCCTGAGTCGGCGGTCAGCAATCCGCGGGACAGAGTATCCGTCTCGTGCCTCAATCGCACCGTCCGGGTTGGACGTCAGGCCGTTTCCGTTTCGCAACCCGATACGCCTGGCGTCGCAAAGGTGGAATTCTCGTACGCTGTGCCCGCGAAGAGTCCCCTCACGACGGTGGTGTCGGCCACCCCCCTCCCGCCGGCACCGCCAGACAACCCCTCCGGAGGCCCGCCGGCCCCGGTCGGAAAGGACAAGGTGCACTGATGAGAAGGCTGACCCGTACGGTCGCCGCGGCCTCGATGGCTGCCGCCCTCGCGTTCGTCGCGGCCTGCAGCAGCGGCTCGGACTCCACCGAGGACGCCAAGGGCGGCGACGGCGGTTCCGTGGAGAAGGTGACGTACCTCACGTCGTTCGGCAACTTCGGCCGGGACTCCTACGCCTGGGTGGCGAAGGACAAGGGCTTCTTCCGCGACGCCGGCTTCGACGTCGAGATCAAGCCGGGCCAGGGCACCGGCAGCGTCATCCAGACGATCGTCGGCGGCCAGGCGCAGTTCGGTCCGATCGACCTGACCGGCGGCCTGCTCCAGCTCGGCAACGGCCAGGCCAAGGACTTCGTCGCGGTGGCCGCGATCCAGCAGCGAACCATGGCCGCCATCGCCACCGTCGAGGGCAAGAACATCGCCTCGCCGAAGGACCTGGAGGGCAAGAAGCTCGCCGACACCCCCGGCTCCGTGGTCCGCAACCTCTTCCCGACGTACGCGAAGATGGCCGGCGTCGACGCGAGCAAGGTGACCTGGGTCAACGGTGAGGCCCAGACGCTCATGGGCACCCTGGCCTCCGGCGCGGTGGACGGCATCGGGCAGTTCGTCGTCGGCCAGCCCACGATCGAGACCGTCACCAAGAAGAAGGCGGTCCTGCTGCCGTACAGCAACGTGATGCAGGACCTCTACGGCAACGTGCTGATCACCTCCTCCAAGATCGCCAAGGAGGACCCGGAGATGGTCAAGCGGTTCGCCGGCGCCCTGCTGAAGGGCCTGGAGTACGCCCTGGCCAACCCGCAGGAGGCGGCCGACATCCTGAAGAAGAACGTGCCGGCCGCCGTGCCGGCGGCCGCCAAGGCCGAGCTGGAGCTGATGGCCGGTTACGTCCGGTCCAGCAACACCGGCACCCAGCTCGGCACGCTGGACAGCGGCCGGGTCGCCAAGAGCATCGCGATCCTCCAGGGCGCCGGTGCGCTCAAGCAGAACCTCACGCCCGACCAGATCATCGACTTCAGCCTCGCGCCGAAGGCCTGACCGCCGACCGGTCGGGGGGTGCGGCCCACGGGACGGCGTCCGGGGCCGCACCCCCCGCCGCGTGCCGGCGGCCAGCCGGCAGAACAGGAGGTTCCCGTGACCGAGGCGACCGGTACCCGGCCCGAGCGGCGACCGCCGGAGGAGGCCGCCGACGCGCCCCCGACGACGGTCCCCGCCACACCGACGGTCCCCGCCACACCGACGGTCCCCGCCACACCGGCGGTCGCCGGCCGGTGGCACCGTACGCAGCCGGCGAACGCCGGTCTGCCGCTGCTGGGGCTGGTGATCGCGCTGGGTTTCTGGTGGCTGGTCACCTCGGGGCTCGGCCTCGTGCACCCCGCGTCGCTGCCACCGCCGCAGACCGTCTGGGACTCCCTGACCCGGTCCAGTGAGGTGCTGCTGCCGGCCCTCGGCATCACCACCATGATGACGGTGCTCGGCTTCCTGATCTCGACCGTGGCGGGGGTGCTGATCGGGATGACCCTGGCCGCCTCCCGGCGCGCCGAGCGGATGTTCGCCCCGCTGCTCGTGGCGGTCAACGCGGTGCCGAAGATCGCGCTCGGCCCGCTGCTGGTGGTGTCGGTCGGCTGGGGTGAGAAGCCGATCCTCACCATGGTGTTCCTGCTCTGCTTCTTCCCGATCGTGCTCTCCACCGCGACCGGTCTCACCACCACCCCGGCGGACCTGGCCGAGCTGGCCCGGTCGTTGAACGCCTCGTGGTGGCAGTCGTTCCGCAAGGTGCGCTTCCCGGCCGCCCTGCCGCAGGTATTCGTCGGGTTGAAGGTGGCGATGCCGCTCGCCGCGATCGGTGCGGTGATCGGCGAGTTCTACTCCGACAAGCCGGGTCTGGGGTACCAGATCCTGCAGTACAACGGCGTGGGGGACACCGCGACCGCGTGGGCCGCGATCGTGCTGATCGCCGCGATGAGCATCGCGCTCTACTCGGCGCTCTCCCTCGTCGAGCGCCTCGCCCTGCCCTGGGTACGCGCCACCACGGCCCGCTGAGCGGGCCGGTGGGCATCGACTCACCGGCCCGCTGAGCGGACCCGTGTGGGCCCGGTGAGGCGATGCCGCGCGGACGCCGCGGCCCGGCCGGCGAGCGGCAGCGCCCGTACGGCGGCGGTCAGCCGGCCAGCCGCCAGCGGCCGTTCCGCGCGACCAGGGTGGTCAACGCCTGCGGCATCAGGCCGGAGTGGTTGTCCGGGGTCATCCGGATGGGTCCCGACAGACCGTCCAACTGGGACGTCTCCAGCACGTCGCGGATGCCGTCCCGGTTGACCGCGCCGGGCTCGCCGCCCGCGCGCACCGCGGCGTCGGCGATCAGCTGGACGGCGTCCGCGGCGAACGAGGACGAGCCGTGGTAGCCGCCGAACCGGGCGGTGTAGTCCTGGAACCACTGCCGCCGGGCCGCCTTCGCCGGCGTGGTGGCGATGACGTCGTCGATCACCATGGTCTGCGTGAACACCAGGGTGGCGCGTTCGGTGGCCCGTGCCGCCGTGCCGAGGAAGAGGTCCCCGGCGGCCGAGGCGTCCAGGTAGAGCGAGCCGCGGAAGCCGGCCGCCTGGGCCGCCACGGCGGCGAGGCTCGCCTGCTCCGGGGGCGTCCAGAGCACCAGGGCGTCGGGCTTGCCGGTGGTGACCGCGCCGACCTGGCGGGCGACGTCGGTGTCGGTGGCACGGACCTGCTCCACCCGGCGTACCTTCACGCCGGCCTTGGCGAACTCGCGCTGGAGCGCCGCGAGCCCCTCCCGGCCGTAGTCGTCGTCGCTGTGCAGCAGGCCGACCTCGCGGGCACCGCCGCGCCGCAGTTCACCGGTGAGGGCGGCGGCGTTGTCGGCGGCGTTCGGGGCCAGCTTGAACACGTACCGGCGCTGGCCGACCGGGTTGGTGACGGCGCCGGAGGGGGCCAGCGCGATGGTGGGCACCCGCTTTTCGTCGATGGTGCGCACGGCGCCGACCGCGCATTCGTTGCAGCCGCCCATGATGATCGCGCTGACCCGCGGGTCAGCACCGAAATCGTTGATGTTGCGCAACGATTCGCTCGCGTCGGAGCGATTGTCCTTGACCGTGAGTTCGACGCGCCGGCCGTCCAGCGCGCCCGAGGAGTTCAGTTGCTCGACCTTCAGTTCCAGGGCTCGCTGGTACGCCTTGCCGACGGTTGCGGACGCCCCGGAGAGTTCGAGGTCCGCGGCGATGACGATGGGGCTGGTGTCCCGCTCCTCACCGCCGAACTGGCAGGCGGTGAGCGTGGTGGCCAGGACGGCCGAGGCGAGCGCCGCGACGGTCGCGGAGCGGATGGGGCTCAACGTTGTCCTCCAGGTGGACGTGGGCGCGGCCCGGGCACCGCCGGAATCGACCATCCTCAGTGGAGGACGGATCTGTCGTGCCGTACGGTGAGCGCGAAAGCCTGCAAAACCTTGCCAATGTCGGGCGCTGCGGTCAAGCGGGCGGTGGAGAGGCTTTTCGGGACGCCGATCCCACATGTTGAGGTAACACAAATTTTGCAAACGCTCACCGATCCGGCATGTGTCGCCACTCACCGTCAACAATGCCTGTTCAGAGCGTCGGGACACTGGCGTCAGCGAGGGAGTCGAGTGCCTGTTCGGTGCCGTCCGACCGTTTCCTGCCTCACTGCGGCTTCCCAAACCACATCCCGTCTGATGAAATCGCGGCCGTGCCGCGCGTGGGCTCTCCGCTGCACCAGGCACGGGTCGGCGGGTCAGGCGTGGAAGAAACGACGGAGGCGATGTCGTGAGCACCGGACCGACGACCCTGCCCGCAGGCGGCGACCGTGACCGGTCGAGTCGCCGCCGCCTGCCCCGGCTCCGCGACGCCCGGATCCGGTCCAAGCTGGCGCTGATCCTGGTCGTGCCGGTCGCCGCGGTCATCGCGCTGGCCGCGGTCCGCCTGGTCGCCGTCGGCGCGGACGCGTACGACGCCTCCCGCGCCGAGGCGCTCACCGAGCTCTCCGTCGACGTCTCCGCGCTCGCCCAGGACCTGCACGCCGAGCGGATGGCCGCGTCCGCCTACCTCGCGGCGCCCGAGCAGCGCGCCGACGCGTACAACCTGCGGGTGCGCAGCACCGACGAGCGGGTGAAGGCCTACCGGGAGGAGCGCGAGCGCGTCGGCGCGGCGCCGGCCGCGGTCCGCGACCGCCTGGCGGCCATCGACGACCACCTGGAAACCCTCGACGCGACCCGGCAGCAGGTGCTGGACCGCCGGCAGATGGTTGTCGCCGAGGCGTCGCTGCGGTACGGCGTCATCCTGACCGACCTGGTCGCGTACGGCGACGGCCTGGCCCAACTGCCCGGCGAGGAGCGGCTGGCGGACGCCCGTCGTGCGGTCGCCGCCTTCGCCCGCGCCAAGGCCGCCGTCGCCGAGGAGGAGTCGGTCGCCTACACCGCGCTGAGCGCCGGCCGGATCGACGAGGAGCAGTTCTCCTCCTTCGTGGCGACCCTGACCAGCCAGCAGGAGGCGCTGCTCGCCTTCTCCCTGGCGGCCGACCCGACGCAGCGCGCACTGGTGGACAGCACCGTCTCCGGCGACGCGGTGACGCTGGCCGACCGGGTCGCCTCCGACATCACCCGCTCGGTCGGGCAGCGGCCCCTGGTCACCGCCCGCGACGCGAGCGCCGCGATCGGCGCGGTCAACGACCTCATGCGGTGGGCCGAGATCCGGCTCCAGGACGAGCTGCTGACCCAGGTCGAGCAGGCCCGCGCGGACGTTCTCCGGCAGGCCGTGGTCGAGTCGCTGCTGGTGCTCCTCACGCTCCTCATCGCGGTCACCCTCGCCGTGGTGCTGGCGCGTTCGCTGAACCACTCGCTGCACCGGCTGCGGGAGGGCGCCCTCGCGGTGGCCAACCACGACCTGCCCGACGCGGTGCGCCGGCTCCAGAGCATGGAGACCGTCGGCGACGGCGGTGTCGACGAGATCGTCCGACAGGTACACGACCCGATCAAGCTCGCCAACCGCGACGAGGTCGGCCAGGTCGCGCTCGCCTTCAACGTGGTCCACCGGGAGGCGGTCCGGGTCGCCGCCGAGCAGGCCGCGCTGCGGACGAGCGTCTCGGCGATGTTCCTCAACCTGGCCCGTCGGAGCCAGACGCTGGTCGACCGCATGATCGGCGAACTGGACGCGATCGAGCGCAGCGAGGAGGACCCGAAGCGGCTGGCGCGGCTCTTCGAGCTGGACCACCTGGCGACCCGGATGCGCCGCAACGACGAGAACCTGCTGGTCCTCGCGGGTGCCGACTCGGCCGTCCCGCGCCGGGAGGACGCCCTGCTGGTCGACGTGCTGCGCGCCGCGCAGTCCGAGGTGGAGCTGTACAACCGGATCGAGTTCGGCACGGTCGACACCGACGTCTCGGTGGCCGCGCACGCGGTCAACGACGTCGTCCGGCTAGTCGCCGAACTGCTCGACAACGCCACCCGCTTCTCCCCGCCGAACACGACGGTGGTCGCCGACGCGCGGCGGATCCGCGACTACGTGCTGATCCAGGTCGAGGACCGCGGCCTCGGCCTGTCCGAGGAGCAACTGGACTCGCTCAACCGGCGGCTCGCCGAGCCGCCGACCGTCGACGTCGCGGCGTTCCGGCTGATGGGTCTGGCGGTGGTGAGCCGGCTCGCCGCCCGCTACGGCATCCGGGTCGAGCTGCGCCGCAACGTCGAGGGCGGCACCGTCGCCCAGGTGACCCTGCCGACGACCACGGTGGTTCTGCCCACCCGGGGACGGGAGCCGATCGCCCGGCCGCGCCAGCCGCTGGCCGTGGAGCAGACCCCGCTCACCCCGGTCGGCCTCGGCGAACCGCTGGCCGGCGCGACGCGGACCGCCACCCTCCCGGACCCCTGGCGCACCGACCAGGCGCCACCGGCGCTGTGGCAGGCGCCGGAGCAGGCTCGCGACACCACCTCGCCGGTCCAGGCGGGCGGCCGGACGGGGGCGCAGCCCACGGTCGCCCCGGTGCAGCCGGCGTTCGCCGGTGGCCTCGCCACGGGTGCGCCGACGGCCGCGTACGCGACGCTGGACCCGCTGCCCCGCCGCCCCGCCGCGGACACCCCCGCCACGACCGCCACGGGGGCCTTCCCCGCCGTCGGTACGGGCGCCGCGACCGGTGCCGCCCCCGGCAGCGGGTCGACCGGCGGCGGGTTCGGCGGCGGGCTCGGCGCGGGGCTGGCGGCCACCGCGTCGCTGGCACCGACCCCGCCGATCACGCCACCGGTCGACCTCCCGGCGGAGGCCCCGATCTTCCGGGAGATGGAGGCGGTCTGGTTCCGGTCGCACGGCAACGACGCCACCGCCATCTTCGCCCGGCCGGACTTCGGCCCGCCGGCCACGCCGGCCACGGACCGTCCGGCGGCGGAGGAGACACCGGCCCGGCCGAAGCTGCCCACCCGGGTGCCCGGCACGTCGGCGGCGCCGCCCGCGCAGCCGCCACCGCCCGCGCAGCCGCCACCGCCGTCGTACGCCCCGCCCGCCGCGACGGCCGGTCGGCCGGCCGCCGCCGCCGCGACGGCGGCCACGGAGCCGCCCGCGGCCGCGCCGGCGGCCGACGCGGACGCGTGGCGGACCGCGGCCGACGAGGGCTGGTCCCGGGCCGGCCGGGCCGCCGAGCCGGCCACCGACGGCACCACCCGCTCCGGCCTGCCGAAGCGGAGGCCGCAGGCGCAGCTCGTTCCCGGGGGCATCGAGCCCCGTACCCAGGAACGCACCCGGCGGACGCCGGACGACGTACGTGGTCTCCTGTCGGCCTACCACCGCGGTGTGCAGCGCGGGCGGGCGGCCGGCACGGATCTGAACAGCACCTCGACCAAGGAGACGAGCCGATGAACAGGCCAGCTGCCATGCAGGACATGGGTTGGCTGCTCACCAACTTCGCCGACAGCGTGGCGGGCATCGCCCACGTGGTGGCGGTGTCCGCCGACGGGCTGCTGCTCGCCTCCTCCCGGGACCTGCCTGCGGACCGGGCGGACCAGCTCGCGGCGATCACCTCCGGTGTGGTGAGCCTGACCGAGGGCGCGGCCCGGATGTTCAGCGCCGGCGGGGTGCTTCAGACAGTCATCGAGATGGACAGCGGTTACCTGTTCCTGATGTCGATCAGTGACGGTTCGTCGATGGCCGTGCTCGCGGCCCGCAGCTGCGACGTCGGCCAGGTGGGGTACGAGATGGCGCTCCTGGTGGAACGGGTCGGCGCCGCACTGGTGCCGCTGCCGCGGGACGCGGTGCGTTCGTAGCCCGGGGCGCGGCGCTCGCCCGCGCCGACCTGGGACAGGTGATCCGGTGCCGGAGGGCTCCGGACCGGCAGAGGGGAGGTGACCGCGGATGGATCACCGGCGTGCGGACCCGCGTGGCGAGCTGGTACGCCCCTACGCGGTCACCCGGGGCCGGACCGAGCCGCGGCAGGACATCGCCCTGGAGGCGGTGCTGTCCGCGAGCGCCACAGCGGTCGCCGAGTCCCGCTTCGCGGGGCACGACAAGCACCGCATCGCGACGGTCTGCGAGGGCCGGGCGCAGTCGCTGGCGGAGATCGCCGCGTACACCCGGATGCCGCTGGGCGTCACCCGGGTGCTGGTCGCCGACATGGTGGCCGAGGGCCTGCTGACGCTACACACCGCCGCTCCCGCCGTGGGGTACGAGGAGCGGATGAACCTGCTTGGAAGGGTGCTAAGTGGACTTCGCGAACTATGACCCCGCCGGGGCGAGCCGCAGCCGGGAGATCATCTCCGCGAAGATCGTCATCGCGGGTGGCTTCGGCGTCGGCAAGACGACGCTGGTCGGCGCCATCTCGGAGATCACCCCGTTGACCACCGAGGCGGTCATGACGGCGGCCGGCGTCGGCATCGACGACCCGTCCAAGGTGCCCGGCAAGGAGACCACCACGGTCGCCATGGACTTCGGCCGGATCACGATGGCACAGGACCTGATCCTGTACCTGTTCGGCACGCCGGGCCAGACCCGGTTCTGGTTCATGTGGGACGAGATCATCCGGGGCGCGGTGGGCGCGGCGGTCCTGGTGGACACCCGCCGCATCACCGACGCGTTCGCGCCGCTGGACTACTTCGAGAACCGCAACCTGCCGTACGTGGTGGCGCTCAACAAGTTCGACGGCGCCCCCGAGTACGAACTAGACGAGGTGCGGGAGGCGCTCGCCATCCCGGCGGACGTGCCGCTGGTCATGACCGACGCCCGGCACCGGGACGCCGTCAAGCAGGTGCTGGTGACCGTCGTCGAGCACGCCATGACGCGCCTGCAGGCCGAGCACGACCGGGGCTACCCGGCCCCGGTCGGCTGACGGCCCGGCCCGGCGGCCCGGCGGCGGCCCGGCGGCGGCCCGGCGGCGGCCCGGCGGCGGCCCGGCGGCGGCCCGGTGGTGGTGTTAAGAGGGGCCCCTTCCTCTACCGCAGGCGTTAAGAGGGGGCCCTTCCTTCCACGTCAGTCCACGCGGAGGCGGTAGCCCCGTTTCACTACCGTCTGGACGACCCTTGGGGCCTTCAGGCCGGCGCGGAGTCGCGCCACCGCCATCTCCACCGCGTGCTCGTCCGCGCCGCGCGGCAGCGTCCGCAGCAGGGCGGTCCGGGACAGGACGCGCCCCGGGGCGGCCGCCAGCGCCCGCAGCACCGCCATCGGGGCCGGCGCCAGCGGGCGCAGGTCCCCGTCGACCAGGGCCGCGTGCCCGCGCAGGGTGAGCAGGTGGCCGGCGGCCTTCAGGGTGACCGTACGCTGGGGCAGTTCGTCGACGATGGTTCGGACCAGGGCACCGAGCCGCGCCCGGTGCGGCGCGCTGACCGGGACCCCGCGTCGCAGGAACGGCTCCGCGGTCACCGCGCCCACGCAACTGGCCAGCACGTCGCCGCGGAAGGCGTCGAGCACCGCGTCGGTGCGGTCCCCGGCGGCGCGGAGCAGCGCCTCGGCGGCCGGAGCGGAGGTGAACGTCACCGCGTCGACGAGCCGGCCGGCGACCAGGTCGATCAGCCGGTGCAGCGGCGCCGGGTCGGTGGGCGGCGCCCAGCGGTAGACCGGAACCTCGATCACGGTCGCCCCGGCGGCCTCCAGCGCCATCGTGCACTCGGGCTGCCGCTCGCCGTGCAGCTGCATGGCGATCACCTGCCCCGCCACGCCGCGCCGGCGCAGGTGGTCGACCACCTCGTCACAGCTCTCCGAGGCCGGGGACCACTGGTCGTGCAGGCCGGCGGCGCGGATCGCGCCCCGCGCCTTGGGGCCGCGTGCCACCACGTACGCCTCGCCGAGGACCGACCGCAGCGGCTCGGCCAGCCCCCAGCCCTCGGCCGCCTCCAGCCAGCCGCGCATTCCGATGCCGGTGTTGGCCATCAGGATGTCCGGCGGCCGGTCCAGGCAGGCCCGGGTCGCCTCGCGCAGCTCGGTGTCGTCGGCCAGCGGGACGATCCGCAGGGCGGGGGCGAGGACCACCCGCGCACCCCGCCGCTGGAGCAGCGCCGCCAGTTCGTCCCGTCGCCGGTCGGCGGTCACCCCGATGGTGAAGCCGGCCAGTTCGTCGCGCATTCACCCACCACCTCTCAGCCGCACCTCGACCAGGCCGTCGCGGCAGCGCACCTCGTGCGACCGGACGGTGACCCCGGGCAGGTCCAGGCAGCGCCCGGTACTCAGGTCGTACACCTGCTTGTGCAGCGGGGACGCCACCGTCGGCACGCCACCCCGGCTGCCGACGATCCCGCGGGAGAGCACGTACGCCCCGGAGACCGGGTCGAGGTTGTCGATGGCGAACAGGCCGTCGGCGGTGCGGAACAGCGCGATCTGCACGCCGTCGACCAGTGCCGCCACGCCCCGGTCCGGGTCCAGGCGGTCCAGCGGGCAGACCGCGGTCCAGGTGAGCGTCGCCGTGCTCGTCGCCGTGCTCATCGCCGCACCTCCGGCATCCCGAGCGCCACCGGCTGCCGTTCGCCGGCCGCCGTGGCGGGGGCGGGCACCGGTTGGCCGCGTTCCGAGGTGAACCGGATCGAGGGATCGGGCACGTCGGGCGCGTTGACGAAGGAGGTGAACCGGCGCAGCCGTACGGGGTCGTCGAGGACGTCCCGCCACTCGTCCGAGTACGAGGCGACGTGCCGGGCCATCGCCTCGTCCAGTTCGGCGCAGACGCCGAGGGAGTCGTCGACGATGACCGCGCGGAGGTGGTCCAGCCCGCCGTCCATCGCCTCGATCCAGGCGGCGGTGCGTTGCAGCCGGTCCGCCGTGCGGATGTAGAACATGAGGAACCGGTCGATCAGGGTGACGAGCTCGGCCGTGGTGAGGTCGCTGGCGAACAGGTCGGCGTGCCGGGGCCGGAAACCGCCGTTGCCGCCGACGTAGAGGTTCCATCCGGTCTCGGTGGCGATGATGCCGAAGTCCTTGCTGCGGGCCTCGGCGCACTCCCGGGCACAGCCGGACACCGCGGACTTGATCTTGTGTGGGGCGCGCAGACCCCGGTAGCGCAGCTCCAGCGCGATGGCCAGTCCGACCGAGTCCTGCACCCCGTACCGGCACCAGGTCGACCCGACGCACGACTTCACCGTGCGCAGCGCCTTGCCGTACGCGTGGCCGGACTCGAAGCCGGCGTCGACCAGCCGCCGCCAGATCTGCGGCAGCTGCTCGACCCGCGCGCCGAACAGGTCGATCCGCTGCCCACCGGTGATCTTCGTGTAGAGCTGGAAGTCCCGGGCCACCTCGCCGATCACGATCAGCTTCTCCGGGGTGATCTCGCCGCCGGGGATCCGTGGCACCACCGAGTAGCTGCCGTCGCGTTGCAGGTTGGCCAGGAAGTGGTCGTTGGTGTCCTGGAGCGACGCCTGCTCCCCGTCGAGGATGTGCCCGCTGCCGAGGGAGGCGAGGATCGACGCCACCGCCGGCTTGCAGATGTCACAGCCACGCCCCCGGCCGTGTTCGGCGATCAGCCGGGAGAAGGTACGGATGCCGCGTACCCGGACGATGTCGAACAGCTCCTGCCGGCTCGCGTCGAAGTGCTCGCAGAGTGCCGTGGACTGCTTCACCCCGGCGGCGTCGAGGAGCTGCTTGAGCATCGGTACGCACGAGCCGCAGCTGGTGCCGGCCCGGGTGCACGCCTTGAGCGCCGGCACGTCGGCGGCGCCACCCGCGATCGCCGCGTCGATGTCGTCGCGGGTCACCGCGTTGCAGGAGCAGACCTGCGCGGAACCCGGCAGCGTCGTCGCCCCGGCGCCGCCCCCGGCCGGCGCGAGCAGCGCCAGCGGCGGGCCGGGCAGCGGGCCGCCCACACTCGCCCGCAGCGTCGGGTACGCGCCGGCGTCGCCGACCAGCACCCCGCCGAGCAGCGTGCTCGCGTCGTCGGAGAGGACCAGCTTCGCGTACACCCGGGTGGCCGGGTCGGTGAACGTCACGTCGAGGCAGCCCTCGGTGGTGCCGTGCGCGTCACCGAACGAGGCGACGTCCACCCCGAGCAGCTTGAGCTTGGTCGCGGTGTCCGCGCCCGGGAAGGTCGCCGCGCCACCGACCAGCCGGTCCGCGACCACCTCGGCCATCGCGTAACCCGGCGCGACCAGGCCGTGGCAGGTCCCGTCGACCGCCGCGCACTCGCCGACCGCCCAGATCCGCTCGTCCACCGTCCGGCACGTGTCGTCGACGAGCACCCCGCCCCGGGGCCCGAGCGGCAGGCCGGCGGCCCGGGCCAGCTCGTCGCGCGGCCGGATGCCGGCCGCGACGACGACGAGGTCGGCGTCGACCCGGCCGCCGTCGCTCAGCTCCAGCGCGGCCACCGACCCGTCCGGGCCGGGGCGCAGGGCGCTGGTGGCGACCCCGAGGTGGCAGGTCACGTCCAGCTCCTCGACGTACCGGCGGAGCATCGCGCCGCCGGCGGTGTCCACCTGCACCGGCATCAGCCGCGGCGCGAACTCCACCACGCTGGTGGCGAGCCCCAGCAGCCGGAGCGCGTTCGCCGCCTCCAGACCGAGCAGGCCGCCCCCGATCACGGCGCCGGTGCGCCGGCCGTGCGCGTGCTCGCGGATCGCCGCCAGGTCGTCCAGCGTGCGGTACACGAAGACCCCCGGCAGGTCCGTCCCCTCGACCGGCGGGACGAAGGCGTACGACCCGGTGGCCAGCACCAGCGCGTCGTACGGGTACTCCCCGGCCGCCGTCGTGACCACGCGCCGGGCCCGGTCGATCGCCGTGACCGGCTCGCCGAGCCGCAACTCGACGCCGTCGTCGGGGGTGTGCAGGTTCAGTTCGTCCTCGCCCACCCCGTCGAAGAACGCCGAGAGCCGCACCCGGTCGTACGCCGGCCGGGTCTCCTCGGCGAGCACCGTCACCCGCCAGCGACCGGTCGTGTCCCGGGCGCGCAACGCGTCCACGAACCGCTGCCCGACCATGCCGTTGCCGACGACCAGCACTCTGCCGCCGTTCATCGCGCCACCTCCACCGAGTCCACGCTGGACAGCCATTCGACGATTCCGGCGACCGCGTCCCGGCAGCCGCCGCAGCCCGTACCGGCACGGGTCCCCGCCACCACGGCGTCGACCGTCCGGGCCCCGGAACGCCAGCAGCTCACCAGCGCCCCCTTGCTGACGTTGTTGCACTGGCAGACCGTCACCGCGTCCGGCATCAGCGCCGGCGTCGCGGCCGGCTCGGCCGGTGCCGCGCCGAACGCCCGGCCGAGCAGCAGGGACCGCCGGTCCGCGGGGACCGGCTGCCCCCGGTCGAAGAGTTGGATGACCGTGCCGACCGCCGGGTTGTCGCCGAGCAGGATCGCGGCGGTCAGCCGCTCGTCGTGGATGCGCAGCCGGGCGTACGTGCCCCGGGCCGGGTCGGTGAAGGTCAGCTCCTCACCGGGCCCGTCGCCGGCCGGGTCGCCCATCGCGGCCAGGTCGATGCCGGCCGCCTTGAGCCGGGTCACCACCGGCCTCGGCCGGTAGCGGGCCAGCGGGTCCTCGCCGGTGAGCACCTGCGCCAGCACGCGCGCCTGCGCCCACGCCGGGGCGACCAGGCCGGTCAGCGCGCCGTCGTGCTGGGCGCAGTCGCCGATCGCCGAGACGCACCGGTCGCTGGTGCGCAGCCGGTCGTCCACGAGCACACCCCGCTCGACCGCCAGCCCGGCCGCCGCGGCGAGCGCCGTGTCGGGGCGCACCCCGCAGGAGAGCACCAGCAGGTCGGCGTCGAGCGACCGGCCGTCGGCGAGGTCGAGGCGTACGCCGTGGGCGTCGGCCGCCACGGCGGTGGCCGGGACCGACAGGTGGGTGGTGACGCCCAGACCGGCGAGGGTCCGCGCGAGCACCGCGGCGCCGGCCGGGTCGAGCTGGCGCTCCATCAGGTACGGCACGGGGTGCACCACGGCCACGTCGAGTCCCCGGGCGGCGAGCCCGCGGGCCGCCTCCAGCCCGAGCAGCCCGCCGCCGAGCACGAGGACGCGGCGTGCCCCGGCGGCGACGGCGAGGATCCGCCGGCAGTCGTCCAGGGTGCGGAACGGCACCACCCGCTCGGGCAGTTCCGGGCCGTCCAGTCCTGGCAGCGGCGGCACGATGGCCCGGCTGCCGGTGGCGAGCACGAGGTGGTCGTACGGGATCCGGTCGCCGTCGTGGGTGCGGACCGCGCGGTCCGCCCGGTCGATCGCCGTGACGGTCACCGCGGTTCGCAGGTCGACGCCCTGCCCGGCGACCTCGGCCAGCTCCACGTCCGGCTCGCCGATCTTCCCCGCCAGCAGCGTGGACAGCATGATCCGGTTGTACGCCCGGTGCGGCTCCGCCCCGAGCACGGTGACCTTCCGGTCCCCGTCGCGTGCGTGCAGTTCGCTCGCGAGTCGGGCTCCGGCCATCCCGTTCCCGACGATCACGATCCGTTCGGTCACGGCGTCTCCACCCTCTCGACTCGCACGGCGCAGATCTTGAACTCCGGCATCCCGGAGACCGGGTCGACGGCGTCGTTGGTGACCGAGTTGGCGCGGGCCGCGCCGCCCCAGTGGAAGGGCGCGAAGACGGTGTCCGGTCGGATCGCCGTGCTGAGCCGGGCCGGTGCGACCATCTCGCCCCGGCGGGAGACCACCCGGACCGGCTCGCCGTCGGTCACCCCGAGCCGCCCGGCCAGGTCCGGGTGCAGCTCCACGAAGGCCTCCGGAGCGGCCCGGTTCAGCGCCGGCACCCGCCGCGTCTGGGTGCCCGACTGGTACTGGGCGAGCACCCGGCCGGTGGTGAAGTGCAGCGGGTAGGCCGCGCTGACCTCCTCGGCGGCGGGCCGGTGCTCGACCGCGTGGAACCGGGCCCGTCCGTCCGGGGTCGGGAAGCGCTCGGCGAAGAGCCGGGGCGTGTCCGGCCCGTCGGGGTCCGGGCAGGGCCAGTACGCGCCGTCGTGCGTGTCGATCCGCTCCCAGGTGATGCCGGCGTAGTCGGCGATCCCGCCGGCCGATGCCCGCCGCAGCTCCGCGAACACCGTCGCCGGCTCGGCCGGAAGGAAGGGCCCCTTGTTAACGCCTGGTGACTGCGAAGGGTCCCTTCCTTGCACCTGGGCGAGGCGGGCGGTGAGGTCGGCGAGGATCGCCAGGTCGGTGCGGACGCCGGGCGGGGGCTCCCGCAGCGCGCGGCGGCGCAGCACCCGGCCCTCCAGATTGGTCATCGTGCCGTCCTCCTCGGCCCACTGCGCCGTCGGCAGCACCACGTCGGCGAGGGCGGCCGTCTCGGAGAGCAGGAAGTCGGCCACCACCAGCAGGTCGAGGTCCCGCAGCCGGCCCTCGATCCGGGTCGCCCGGGGCGCGGAGACCACCGGGTTGGAGCCGAAGACGAGCAGCGCCTTCGGCCCGTCCGGGGTGCCGAGCGAGTCCAGCAGCCGGTACGCGGGCACCCCGGGCCCGGGCAGGTCGTCGGCCGGTACGCCCCACACCCCGGCGACGTGTGCGCGGGCGGCCGGGTCGTCGATGCGGCGGTACCCGGGGAGTTGGTCGGCCTTCTGCCCGTGCTCCCGGCCGCCCTGCCCGTTGCCCTGGCCCGTGAGGCAGCCGTACCCGGAGCCGGGCCGGCCCGGCAGGCCGAGAGCGAGCGCGAGGTTGACGTACCCGGTGACCGTGTCCACGCCCTTGGCGTGCTGCTCGGCGCCGCGCGCGGTCAGGATGACCACCCGCTCGCCGGTGCCCAGTGCCCGGGCGGTCGCCTCCAGATCCGCCACCGGCACCCCGGAGAGCGCCTCGGCGCGCGCCGGCCACCACGCGGCCACGGCCCGGCGGACCTCCTCGAAGCCGGTGGTCCGGGCGGCGATGTAGTCCTTGTCGACCAGGCCCTCGGTCACGGCGATGTGCAGCAGCGCGCTCGCCACCGCCAGGTCGGTGCCGGGCAGCGGTTGCAGGTGCAGATCGGCCAGGCGGGCGGTGGCGGTGACCCGGGGGTCGACCACGATCAGCTTCCCGCCGCGCTGGCGTTGCTCGGTCAGCCAGCGCACCAGCGGGGGCATCGTCTCGGCCGGGTTCGCGCCGACCAGCAGGAGGGTGTCGGCCCCGCCCAGGTCGGACAGCGGGAACGGCAGGCCCCGGTCGACGCCGAACGCGCGCATGCCGGCCGCCGCCGCCGAGGACATGCAGAACCGGCCGTTGTAGTCGATGTGCCGGGTCCGCAGCGCCACCCGGGCGAATTTGCCCAGCGCGTACGCCTTCTCGTTGGTGAGTCCGCCGCCGCCGAAGACGGCGACCGCGTCGCGGCCGTGTCCGGACTGGACGCCTCGGATTCCCTCGGCGACCCGGTCGAGGGCGGCGTCCCAGGTCGCCGGGCGTAGTTCGCCGCTGGCCGGGTCACGCAGCAGGGGACTGGTGAGCCGCTCGGGGTGGTCGAGCAGTTCGGCGGCGGTCCAGCCCTTCTGGCAGAGACCGCCCCGGTTGGTGGGGAACTGCCGGGGCAGCACCGCCACCCGGCCGTTCTCCTCCCGCAGCGTCATGCCGCACTGCAGGGCGCAGTACGGGCAGTGCGTCGCCGCCTCCCGGGGCGGGGGCCCCGGTGCAGTCGCAGGTCGCGCACCGTCTGTCATGCCCGAGAAGCGTGCCGCCGAGGGGTTTCCGGTCCGGGTCCCGTTTGTTTCGGTCCTGTCAAGAGCGGCTCACACCGCACCGGGGCAGCGGGCGGGCCGGCTTGGTCTAGAATGTGAGAAAAAATTCCCAGAAGTTGGGAGAGGCGATGAGTGTGGCGGAGGCGTTCGACGCCGTGGCGGGCCGGTACGACGAGGCCCGACGCCGGCTGGTGCCCTGCTTCGACCAGTTCTACGCAACGGCGGTCGAGGTGGCCGCGCCGCCGTTGCGCGCCGCGCTCGCGGCGGGGCGTACCCCCGAGGTGCTGGACCTGGGCGCCGGCACCGGGCTGCTCTCCCTGCTGGTCGCCGCGGCGGTGCCCGGGGTGCGGGTGACCGTCGTGGACGCCGCGCCGGCGATGCTGGCGGTCGCCGCGGACCATCTGCGGGCCGCCGGCGTGCCGCACCGCACGGTCCACGCCGACCTGGGTGACCCGATCCCGGCGGGCCGGTACGACGCCGTGGTCAGCGCGCTCGCGATCCATCACCTGGACGACGCCGACAAGCGGGCGCTGTACCGGCGGGCCGCCGCCGTGCTCGTCCCCGGTGGCGTGTTCGTCAACGCCGAGCAGGTCGCCGGCCCGACGCGGGAGCTGGACCGGCGCTACGACGAGGTGTGGGTCGCCCAGGCCACCGCGCTCGGCTCGGACGACGCGGAGATCGCGGCCGCGCGGGAACGGATGGCGTACGACCGGCCGGCGCCCGTCGCCGCCCAGTGCGCCTGGCTGGTCGAGGCGGGCCTGGTCGACGTGGACTGCTTCTTCAAGGCGTGGCGGTTCGCGGTGTTCGGCGGCCGGGTGCCGGGTTGACCGTGAGTCCGGTCTGACCGGTTTGTCGACCGGCGTCACGAGGGATGACTGTCGGTCACACCGCTGGGTAATCTGGTCGGCATGACTGCCAAGGTGACCCTGTCGTTCTCGGACGAGACGATCGAGGAGGCCCGGCGGTTCGCCAAGCGCGAGGGCCTGTCCCTGTCCGCCTGGATGGACCAGGCCGCCCGGGAGAAGGCGCTGCGCGAGGTCTTCTCGGCGCACGCCGCCGCCGTCGGCCGGGCCGGGATCGACCTGGAGTCCGCCGCCCTCGCCGACGATCGCGAGGTGGGCATGGTCGACGACCTGCTCTTCGGCGGGCGTCCGCGTGCTGCGTAGGGGTGAGGTCTGGCGCGTCTCCGGCGCCCGTGAACGACTGGGGCTGATCATCAGTTCCGACGTGTACAACTCGACCGCGGTGCCGATCGTGATCGTGGCGGAGGTCGTCGAGACCGCGCTGCTGCGCGACTCGCCCCTGGCCGTCGAGATGGGGGACCGGGTGGTGATGCCCGACCGGCTCTCCTCCCCGATGAAGAAGTGGTTCACCGAGTGCGTGGACGTCGCCGACGCGGAGACCATGCAACGGGTCGGCCGCGCGCTGCGCATCCTGCAACAGCTCTGACGCGCTCTCTTTCTCACGGACGGTCATCCGGCTTTCTCACGGACGGTCATCCGGCCCGGTGCGATCACCGTTGCCTGCCCGACCTCGTCGACGAAACGCTCCGGTAACGGCGGCTATCTAGCTTTCGGCCAGGATCGCTCGACACCGGCCGGACCGGTGGGTCGTGCGAGCCACGACATGGACCGGCCGGAAGGAGCGCCTGATGACGACGACGAGCGTGCCCGAGACGACAGCGGAGGAGATCGACCTGCAACGCCGGCCGGGCCGGTGGATCGGGCACTGGGCCCCGGAGGACGGCCACTTCTGGCGGACCGTCGGCCGGGGGATCGCCCGGCGCAACCTCATCTACTCGATCTTCGCCGAGCACATCGGCTTCTCCGTCTGGTTGCTCTGGAGCATCGTCGTCGTCCGGCTCGACGACGTCGGCTGGACGTTGACCACCAGCCAGGCGCTCTGGCTGACCGCCGTGCCCAGCGGTGTCGGCGCGCTGCTGCGGCTGCCGTACACGTTCGCGGTGCCGGTCTTCGGCGGCCGCAACTGGACCATCGTCTCGGCCCTGCTGCTGATCATCCCGTGCGCGGGCCTGGCCTGGGCGGTCCAGCATCCCGAGATCGGGTTCGTGCCGCTGCTGCTGATCGCCGCCACGGCCGGCTTCGGCGGCGGCAACTTCGCCTCCAGCATGGCGAACATCTCGTTCTTCTATCCGGAACGCGAGAAGGGCTGGGCGCTCGGCCTGAACGCGGCCGGCGGCAACATCGGCGTCGCGGTGGTGCAGTTCCTGGTGCCCCAGGTGATCGTGCTCGGTGGCGGGCTCGCGCTGGCCCGGGCCGGTCTGATGTACATCCCGCTCGCGGTGATCGCGGCGGTCTGCGCGTACCTGTTCATGGACAACCTGGTCGAGGCCAAGGCGGACGTCCGGCCGGTCTGGTCGTCGCTGCGGCACCGGGACACCTGGGTCATGTCGTTCCTGTACATCGGCACCTTCGGCTCGTTCATCGGCTACTCGGCGGCCTTCCCGACCCTGCTCAACGGCGTGTTCGGTCGGCCGGACATCGCGCTGAGCTGGGCGTTCCTGGGCGCGGCGGTGGGTTCGATCTGCCGGCCGTTCGGCGGCCGCCTCTCCGACGTCATCGGCGGCGCGCGCATCACCGTGGCCAGCTTCGTCCTGATGGCCGGCGGGGCGTACCTGGCGCTGTGGTCGGTGCAGGAGCGCCGGCTGGGCGTCTTCTTCCTGGCGTTCATGCTGCTGTTCGTGGCGACCGGCATCGGCAACGGCTCGACCTACCGGATGATCTCCCGAATCTTCCAGGTGAAGGGGGAGGACCTGGGCGGTACGCCGGAGATCATGCTGGCGATGCGCCGCCAGGCGGCCGGGGCGCTGGGGATCATCTCCTCGGTCGGCGCGTTCGGTGGGTTCCTCGTGCCGATCTGCTATGCCTGGGCGAAGTCGACCTACGGGGGCATCCAGCCGGCTCTGCGGTTCTATGTCGGGTTCTTCCTGGTGATGATCGTGGTGACCTGGGCGGCGTACCTGCGGCCGGGAGCGCGGATGGCGCGTGCCCGGGTGTGAGTCCGCTCATCCCCCGCGGGGGTCCGGCGTGCGCGCCGGACCCCCGTTTTGACCGGCCCACACGGCGTTGGGTATCGTTACCTGCTGTTGTGCGACATCTAGAGGCGTGCCACCTGAGGTACGCTTGGTCGTTCGTGCGCGCCTGGTCACCCGGCGCGCGACCCCAGACCGACGACGAGACAAGGTAGACCTGTGCGTACGTACAGCCCGAAGCCGGGTGAGATCGAGCGTCAGTGGCACGTCATCGACGCCTCTGATGTCGTGCTGGGCCGCCTGGCCACCCACGCCGCCACGCTGCTGCGCGGCAAGCACAAGCCGACTTTCGCGCCGCACGTCGACACGGGCGACTTCGTCGTCATCGTGAACGCGGGCAAGGTCGCGCTGACCGGCAACAAGCGGCAGCAGAAGATCGCCTACCGTCACTCCGGCTACCCGGGTGGCCTGAAGCAGGTCGGCTACGACGAGCTGCTGACCAAGCGTCCCGAGCGGGCCATCGAGCTGGCCGTGAAGGGGATGCTCCCGCACAACAAGCTCGGCCGTAAGCTCATCAAGAAGCTGAAGGTCTACGCCGGTGCCGAGCACCCGCACGGCGCGCAGTCGCCGGTGCCGTTCGAGATCAAGCAGATCGCGCAGTGAGCGCGGGCGAAGGAAGCAGCATGACCGACATCACCGCCACCGAGGTCGCCCCCGAGGCCACCGAGGCGCCGGCGCCCGTCGCCCGCGCGCCCCGTGGTGACCGGCCGATCCAGACCGTGGGCCGCCGCAAGGAGGCCATCGTCCGGGTTCGCATCGTGCCGGGCTCCGGCAAGATCACCTGCAACGGCCGGGACCTCGAGGCCTACTTCCCGAGCAAGGTGCACCAGCAGCTCATCAAGGACCCGCTGGTCACCGCCGAGAAGGCCGAGGCGTTCGACGTCATCGCGAACCTGCGGGGTGGCGGCACCACCGGTCAGGCCGGTGCGCTGCGGCTGGCCATCGCCCGGGCCCTGATCGTCAGCGAGCCGGACGACCGTCCCGCGCTGAAGAAGGCCGGCTTCCTGACCCGGGACGCGCGGGTCAAGGAGAGCAAGAAGTACGGCCTCAAGAAGGCCCGCAAGGCTCCCCAGTACTCGAAGCGCTGACCATCAGCTGCACGTTGTACTTCTGACGGACGGCCGGACCGCCTCCCCCACGACGGGAGGTGGCCCGGCCGTTCCGTTCTCCATCATCGGCAGTTCCATCGGAGGTTGGCGGGTATGGGCCGGTTGTTCGGCACTGACGGCGTACGCGGGCGGGCGAACGCGGATCTCACGCCCGAGTTGGCGCTCGCGGTGGCGGTGGCCGCCGCGCACACTCTCGCCGAGTCGGACAAGAGCCATCCCCCGCTGGCCGTCGTCGGCCGCGACACGCGGGCCAGCGGCGAGATGCTCGAAGCCGCCGTGGTGGCCGGCCTCACCAGCGCCGGTGCGAACGTCGTCCGGGTCGGCGTGCTGCCGACCCCGGCGGTGGCGTTCCTCACCGCCGAGGCCAAGGCCGACCTCGGCGTGATGCTCTCCGCGTCGCACAACCCGATGCCGGACAACGGCATCAAGCTGTTCGCCGCCGGCGGGCACAAACTGCCGGACGAGATCGAGATGCGGATCGAGGCGGCCGTCCAGGCGAACGCGACCACCGCCTGGGAGCGCCCGATCGGCGCGGGCGTGGGCCGGGTCCACGACCTGCTCGACGGCGCCGACCACTACGTGCAGCACCTGGTGGGCACCGTCCCGCACCGGCTCGACGGGATCAAGGTCGTGGTGGACTGCGCCAACGGCGCCGCCGCCGAGGTGGCCCCGGCGGCGTACCAGGCGGCCGGCGCCGAGGTGATCGCGATCCACGCCGAGCCCGACGGCCTCAACATCAACGACGAGTGCGGCTCGAACCACATCGAGGCGCTGCGCCAGGCCGTCGTCGAGCACGGCGCGCACCTGGGCATCGCCCACGACGGCGACGCCGACCGGTGCGTCGCGGTGACCGCCGACGGCGACGAGGTCGACGGCGACCAGCTGATGGCGATCCTGGCGCTGGCCATGCGGGAGGCCGGCACCCTCACCGGCGACACGCTGGTCGCCACGGTGATGAGCAACCTCGGCCTGCGCCTGGCCATGTCCCGCGAGGGCATCCGGCTGGTCGAGACCAAGGTCGGCGACCGGTACGTGCTGGAGGAGCTGCGCGCGTCCGGCCTCGCGCTGGGCGGCGAGCAGAGCGGGCACATCGTCATGCCCGCGTACGCGACCACCGGCGACGGCGTGCTGACCGGCCTGCACCTCATGTCGCGCGTGGCGGCGACCGGGAAGTCCCTGGCCGAGCTGGCCGCTGTGATCACCCGGCTGCCGCAGGTGCTGATCAACGTGCCGGTCGGCGACCGCACCGTCGGTGCCGCGGCGCCAGCCGTGCGGGCCGAGGTCGAGCGGGCCGAGGCCGAGCTGGGCGAGACCGGGCGGGTGCTGCTGCGCCCCTCCGGCACCGAGCCGCTGGTCCGGGTCATGGTCGAGGCCGGCACCGAGGCGACCGCCCGTTCGGTGGCCGAGCGGATCGCCGAGCAGGTCCGCACCGCCAGCCCGGTCGCCTGACCGGCCCCTGCCGGCCCATTCCGACGCCGGGTGCCGTCGCTGCGGCGCCCGGCGGTCGCCCACGTCCGGCGCCATCGCTACATCGCTCGGCCCGTTGCCGACAACGCCGGCGGCTGTGCCGATAGCGCTCGGGCGTCGCTGACAGCGCGCGGGCCGTGGCCCACTACTGCGGTGTCGTCACGGCGCCCGGGCGTGCGGCGCACGGAGGCTTTGGAGCTGACTCGCCCGCGACATCATGTCGGCGAGTCAGGGCTGATTCATCCACGACATCAGGTCCAAAGGGCCGCGGAGTGCATGTGCCCGGCGGAGCAGGGCCGCGGTGTGCACGCATCCCCTGGCACGGCACGCGCCGGGCAGGACAAGGCCGCGGTGTGCACGCGGCCCGCGCCCCGGTGTGCACGCGCCCGGCAAAACAGGGGCCGCGGTCAGCTGGTCGGCACGCGGTGCAGGAAGCGGGCGGCCAGGTCGCTGATCTGGTCGGCGTCCAGCTCCAGGGCGGGGTCGGCCACCGTCACCTCGGCCAGCGCCAGCCCGGGGACGTCGGTGTCCCGCCACTGGCCCACGAACCAGACCTTCTCCTCCTCCGCGAGCGCGAGGGCGGCGTCGTTGAGCGCGTCGGCGGGGTAGGGCAGCCAGAACCGGAACTGGTGGGTGTGCGGTGGCGCGGGGAAGACCCGGGCCCCGGGAATCGTGGCGAGCGTCTCGGCGACCAGCCGGGCGTGGGCCACGTAGCCGGGCAGGCGGGGCAGTTCGTGGTCCAGCCCGTGCAGCGCGGCCAGTGCTGCCGGCCACTGCTGGAAGACCGTCCCGCCGTAGCGGTGCCGCCAGGCGCGGGCGTACCCGGTCAGCTCCGGATCGCCGGCCAGCACCGCCCCGGAGACACCCCCGAGGGACTTGTAGAGCGAGACGTACACGCTGTCGACCAGGGCGGTGACCGCCGGGGCGGGCCGCCCGAGGTGCACGGTCGACTCCCACAGCCGGGCGCCGTCGACGTGCACCCGGGCGCCCCGGGCGCGGCCCGCGTCGACCACCGCCACCAGCTCGTCCCAGGTGGGCAGCAGGAACCCGGCGTCCCGCAGCGGGAGTTCGAGGAGCAGCGTGCCGAACGGCTCGCCGAGGTCGGTGACCTCCTCGGCGGTCGGGAACCGGGCGCCGTCCGGGGTGCGGGCGGCACGCAGGCCGGTGAGCACCGCGTACGCGTCCCGTTCGTGGACCAGGGGGTGGCTGAGCGGGTGCAGGGCGACCGCGTCCCGGCCGGTCACCTCGGCGCCGTGGCGGAGGGCGACCTGCTGCGCCATGGTGCCGGTGGGGAAGAGGACGGCGGTCTCGGTACCGAGCAGGTCGGCGATCCGGTGCTCGACGTGCTCGACCACACCGCCCTCGCCGTACACGTCGGGGAGGGTGTCCTCGGGCAGCGCGGCCCGCATCGCGTCCAGCCGCTCGCCGACGGTCGCCGGACGCGCTCCGGACAGGACCACGTCGCAGCCCCGCAGCGCGGCCAACCGCCGGAGCCGTTCGGCCTGCTGGCCGCTCACCGTGCCGTCCCGAGCCGGCGGAGCCGGGTGACCGCCTCGGTCAGCACCTCCGGACGTTTGCAGAAGGCGAACCGGATCAGCCGCCGGCCGGCCTCCGGGTCGTCGTAGAAGACCTGGGTCGGTACGGCCACCACACCGCAACGCTCCGGCAGTGACCGGCAGAACTCCACCCCGTCCCGGCCGCCGAGCGGGGTGACGTCGGCGGTGACGAAGTACGTGCCCTCCGGCGCGAGCACCTCGAACCCGGCATCGGTGAGGCCGGCGACCAACTGGTCGCGGCGGGCCTGCATGCCGTCGCGGAACGCGGTGAAGTAGTCGTCGCCGAGGCCCAGAGCCACGGTGACCGCGGGTTGCAGCGGTGCGGCGTTGACGAAGGTCAGGAACTGCTTGACCCGCAGTGCCGCCGACACGAGCGCGGCCGGGCCGCTCGCCCAGCCGACCTTCCAACCGGTGCAGGAGAACGTCTTGCCGGCCGAGGAGATCCGGAGGGTCCGGTCGCGCATCCCCGGCAGCGTGGCGAGGGGTACGTGCGCCGATGCGGCGTCGGTGAAGACCAGGTGTTCGTACACCTCGTCGGTGACCGCGTACGCGTCGTGCTCGCGGCACAGCTCGGCGACCAGGGCCAGCTCGTCGGCGGTGAAGACCTTGCCGGTCGGGTTGTGCGGCGAGTTCAGCAGGACCAGCCGGGTGCGGGGCCCGAACGCGGCACGCAGCGCGTCGGGGTCGAAGGCGTACCGGCCGTCGACGCCGGGACGCAGCGTGACCGGCCGCCGGACCGCCCCGGCCAGGGCGATCGAGGCGGCGTACGAGTCGTAGTACGGCTCGAAGCAGACCACCTCGTCACCCGGCTCGCAGAGGCCGAGGATCGCCGCCGCGATCGCCTCGGTGGCGCCAGCGGTCACCACGATCTCGCCGTCCGGGTCGTACTCCAGCCCCCAGAAGCAGCGCTGGTGGGCCGCGACGGCGGCGCGCAGCGCGGGGGTCCCCGGACCCGGCGGGTACTGGTTCTGGCCGGTCCGCAGCGCCTCGGCCGCGGCGGCCAGCATCTCCGGCGGCCCGTCGGCGTCCGGAAAGCCCTGGCCGAGGTTGACCGCCCCGGTGCGGACGGCGAGAGCGGACATCTCGGCGAAGATCGTCGTCCCGAACGGGCGCATCCGGGCCACCAGGGGATCGACGTGGGCGGTCGTCACGCCCGCCAGCCTACGGACTCGCCGTGCCGGTTCAACCCGTCGAGCCCGTTGATGGCGTTTCGTGACTCTCCGTAGCGTCCTGCTCCCTTCGCTCAAAGTTGCTGATCGTTTACTGGACTTCCGAGCACGCGCGCTGAGCGAAACTGGGTTAGGCTGCCACCCATGTGTGGAATCGTGGGTTACGCCGGCGCGCGCCCGGCACTCGGCATCGTGCTCGACGGGCTGCGGCGGCTGGAGTACCGCGGCTACGACTCGGCCGGCGTCGCCATCGTCTGCGACGACGAGCTGCTGACCGAGAAGAAGGCCGGCAAGCTGGCCAACCTGGAGAAGGTGCTGTCCGAGCGGGCCGCCGAGGACCCGGCGTCCTGCGCCGCGAGCCCGATCGGCATCGGCGACGGCACCACCGGCATCGGCCACACCCGCTGGGCCACCCACGGCGGCCCCACCGACCGCAACGCCCACCCCCACCTGGCCCCCGACGGACGGGTCGCCGTCATCCACAACGGCATCATCGAGAACTTCGCCAAGCTGCGCGCCGAGCTGGAGGCCGACGGCGTCCAGTTCACCAGCGACACCGACACCGAGTGTGCCGCGCACCTGCTCGCCGCCGCGCTCGCCGACCTGCGCGCCGCCGGCCACCCGGACGGGCCGCAGCTGCTCGCCGCCGGCATGCGCGTGGTCTGCCAGCGCCTGGAGGGCGCGTTCACCCTGCTCGCCGTCGACGCCGGCATCCCCGGCGCGGTGGTCGGCGCCCGGCGCAACTCGCCCCTGGTCGTCGGCCGGGGCGACGGCGAGAACTACCTCGCCAGTGACGTCGCCGCCTTCATCGAGCACACCCGGGACGCGATCGAGCTGGGTCAGGACCAGATCGTCCTGATCACCGGCGACACCATCGAGATCACCGACTTCGCCGGCCAGCCCGCCACCGGCAAGGACTTCCACATCGACTGGGACTCGTCGGCCGCCGAGAAGGGCGGCTACGACTGGTTCATGCTCAAGGAGATCGAGGAGCAGCCGCAGGCCATTGCGGACACGCTGCTCGGCCGGCTCACCGAGGCCGGCGAGATCATGCTCGACGAGGTCCGCCTCAGCGACCAGGACCTGCGCGACGTCGACAAGATCTTCATCGTGGCCTGCGGCACCTCCTACCACGCCGGCCTGGTCGCCAAGTACGCCATCGAGCACTGGACCCGCATCCCCTGCGAGGTGGAGCTGGCCAGCGAGTTCCGCTACCGCGACCCGGTCCTGGACCGGTCCACCCTGATCGTGGTCATCTCGCAGTCCGGCGAGACCATGGACACGCTGATGGCGCTGCGGCACGCCAAGGAGCAGAAGGCCCGCGTGCTGGCCATCTGCAACACCAACGGCTCCACCATCCCGCGCGAGTCCGACGCGGTGCTGTACACGCACGGCGGCCCGGAGATCGCGGTCGCGTCCACCAAGGCGTTCCTCACCCAGGTCGTCGCGTGTTACCTGATCGGGCTGCACCTGGCCCAGGTGCGCGGGATCAAGTTCGCCGACGAGGTCGGCGCCGTGGTCGCCCAGCTCCAGGAGATGCCCGGCAAGCTGCGCGAGCTGCTGGACCGGATCGAGCCGGTACGCGAGCTGGGCCGTGAGCTGAAGTCCGAGCCGACCGTGCTGTTCATCGGCCGGCACGTGGGCTACCCGGTGGCGCTGGAGGGCGCGCTGAAGCTCAAGGAGCTGGCGTACATGCACGCCGAGGGCTTCGCCGCCGGTGAGCTGAAGCACGGCCCGATCTCGCTGATCGACAAGGGCACGCCGGTGATCTGCATCGTGCCGTCGCCGGTCGGCCGGGGCATGCTGCACGACAAGGTCGTCTCCAACATCCAGGAGGTGCGGGCGCGCGGCGCCCGGACCATCGTGATCGCGGAGGAGGGGGACGAGGCCGTGGTCCGGTACGCCGACCACCTCATCTACGTCCCGCGTACGCCGACGCTGCTCGCGCCGCTGGTCACGACCGTGCCGTTGCAGGTGCTCGCGGCGGAGATCGCCGCCGCCCGGGGCCACGACGTCGACCAGCCCCGCAACCTGGCGAAGTCCGTCACGGTCGAGTGAGTCGACGACGGGCCCGCCCGACCGCTTCCGTCGGTCCGGCGGGCCCGTCGCAGGTCCGGGCTACGGCCGGCCGAGGACCACCCGCGCCATGCCGTCGAGCGCCGGGTTGCCGGGTTCCCAGTAGCCGGTGTGGCCGTACCGGCCGCTGGGGAAGGTACGCCCGCCGAAGCTCGGGTCGGACGGGTCGCGCCCGAACCACAGGGCCCGCTCCGGCCCGTCGAGCAGCGCGACCGCCGCGCCGATCGGCGACGTGCCCAGCAGCGGCCGCTGGAGCAGCTCGTCCGCGGGGCGCGCCAACCGGATCACGTCGTCCGCGGCGGTGCTCGCCCAGACCTGACCCGGCGGCAGGCCCAGGTCGCGGGCGTGGTCCACCCCGACGCCGGGCGAGCCCACGAAGACCACGGCGTCGGCGGCGAGGCCGTGGTCCCGCGCCGTGCTGCCCACGACCAGTGACCCGTAGCTGTGCCCGAGCACGGTCAGCCGGGCGTCCTCGCCGTCGTGGGTGGCGCGCAGCCCCTCCTGGAACCGGTGCAGCGCCGGCCCGGCGTCGCCCGCCCGCCCCGCCCACGCGGCCTCGTGGAGGAAGTCCGGGGCGTCGTAGTCGAGCCAGAGCACCGCCGCGGTCTCCTCGCCCGGGGCGAGTGCCGTGCAGCGGGACAGGACCCGGCCCGCCCGGTCCAGCTCACCGGTCACGTCGTCCAGGCCGGCCGTCATGCCCGGCACGTACGTGAGCACCTGGTCGCTGCGGTCGGGGTTGCCGAGCGACACGACGGCCCGTCCCTCCTCCTGGGTGGCCAGCGTCAGCAGGTACGCCCGCGGGCCCTCCGGCGCCGCGAGGCGGCCGGCCAACGCGTCCAGCCCGGCGAGTGCCGCGTCCACCCGGCGCAGCCCGGCCAGCCGGAGCGGCCCGGGCGGCACCCGGTCGAGCAGCCGTCGCCGCTCGGCGAGCAGGTCCTCGCGGTGCTGCCCGAGCAGGAGCCGGTTGGCCTGGTCCCGGGCGGCCACCGGCACCCCGTCGAGGCGGCCGACCCGCTGCGGCTCGTACGCCACCAGCCACCGGCGCTGCGCCGGGCTCAACCCCGCCCACCAGGCCCGCACCGCCACCGGCGTGGAATCGGCCCCGGGCCGGCCGGGCGGGGGTGGGCCGACCCAGCCGGATGCCGCCGCGCCGGCCAGCTCGGCAAGGCGACCGGCGGCGTCGCGGTCGGCGGCCCGCGCCGCGTCGAGTGCGGCGCCGATCCCGGCGGCCACCTCCGCGACCGCCCGGCCGGTGCCGGCCGTCGCCGGGCGCGACGGGTCGGCGCTGACCTGGCCGCGCCGGTCCACCCGCACGCCCGAGCGGTCGGCCAGCGTGACCGCCGTGTCGAGCCGCGCCTTGGCGGTGGCGAGCCGGCCGGCGAACTCGGCCAGCACCTGGTCGGCCTCGACCATACCGGGCCGGCCGGCGAGCAGCTCGCCGCGCAGCCCGCCGAGACGGGCGGCCGCGGCACCGGCCGCCTGACCCGACCAGGCGTCCCGCAGCGCGGCGGCCCTCCCGGTCAGCTCCCCCGCGCGGCGCTCGACCAGCGCGGAGGCGGCGCACCAGGCCGCTCCGGCCGCCCGCCACGCCCCCGGGTCGGCCGCCCACAGCTCCCGGTACCCCGGCCCGGCCGGAGCCGTCATCGGGGCGCCCCGGCCAGCCGGGCCGCCGCCCGGTCGTCCACCGCGTCGTACGCCTCGGCCGCCGAGCGGACCGCCTCCGCGGTGGCCGCCACCCGCGCGCCCAGCCCCCCGAACCAGGCGTGCACGGCCGCCTCGCACCCGGCCAGCGCCGTCCCGGCGGCCCACTCCGGCGCCGGCACCACCAGCCCGGCCGCGCCGCCCACCCCGTGCGCCAGCCGGTACGCGTCGTCGGCGAGCCCGGACGCGCTCCGGCGCAGCGCGTCCGGCCGGACACTGAACATCTCCTCGCTCATCGTCGCCCCCGTGACGTCGTCGACATGGACGGGCGGAACGTTAGGGTTCGCCGGCCCCGCCGCGCGTGCCCTGTGGACGACCGGTCGCCGCCGTACCGCCGGCTTGTCCACAGGCGTTGCCCCAGGCGGCGTCGACGGCTAATGTGCGGCGGCCCGCGCCGGTAGGGTGGGCCCGTGATCGTCGCGGTCGGCATCGACGTGGTCCTCGTGGAGCGGTTCGCCCGGGCCCTCACGCGGACGCCGCTGCTCGCCGACCGGCTCTTCACCGAGGCCGAGCGGTACACCGGCTCCGGCAACCCGCGCTCGCCCGAGTCGCTGGCCGCCCGGTTCGCCGCCAAGGAGGCGGTGGCCAAGGCGCTCGGCGCGCCGGCCGGGTTGAGCTGGCACGACTGCGAGATCGTGCCGGATCCGGACGGCCGGCCCTGGTTGACCGTCTCCGGCACCGTCGCGGCGGCGGCCGCCGAGCGGGGGGTCAACCGGTGGCACATCTCGCTGTCGCACGACGGTGGCATCGCCTCGGCGATGGTGGTCGCGGAACGCTGATCGGTGGCGTGCCGGGCACGCCTCGCACGGGACGGGAGTCGGATGAGACCGGTGTGGCGGGTGGCGGACGTACGCGCCGCGGAGGCGGGTCTGATGGCCACGCTTCCGCCGGGAACGCTGATGCAGCGCGCCGCCGCCGGACTGGCCCGCCGGTGCGCGTTGCTCCTCGCCGACCGGGGCGGGGTGTACGCCGCCCGCGTACTGCTGCTGGTCGGTTCGGGGGACAACGGCGGTGACACGCTGCTCGCCGGCGCGCACCTGGCGCGCCGCGGGGCGGCCGTGTCGGCCCTGCTGCTGACCCCCGGCCGGGCGCACGCCGACGGCCTGGCGGCGTTCCGCGCCGCGGGCGGTCGGCTGGTCGAGCGCCCACCCGCCCGGGTCGACCTGGTGCTCGACGGCATCGTCGGGATCGGCGGCAGCGGCGGCCTCCGGCAGACGGCGGACCAGCTCGCGGCGAGCCTGGTGCGGCACTGCGGGCGGGACGGTGCGCCGGCGACGGTGGTCGCGGTGGACGTGCCCAGCGGGGTTGCGGTGGACACGGGCCACGTGCCGCTCACCGCCTACGGCCGGCCGAGCGCCGTACGCGCCGACGTGACGGTGACCTTCGGCGCGTTGAAGCCGGCCCTGGTGGTGGGTCCCGCCGCGGCACTGGCCGGTCAGGTCGAGCTGGTCGACATCGGGTTGGAGCCGTGGCTGCGCGGCAGCCCGGCACTCCGGGTGACCGAGTGGTCGGACGTGGTCGACTGGTGGCCGCGGCTCGGTGCGGCCACGGAGAAGTACAGCCGGGGCGTGGTCGGCGTGGCCACCGGCTCCGCCACCTACCCGGGTGCGGCGGTGCTCTCGGTCGCCGGAGCATCGGCCGGCCCGACCGGCATGGTCCGGTACGCGGGCGGGGCCCGCGACGAGGTGCTGCACCACCACCCGTCGGTGATCGCCACCGGGCGGGTCGCCGACGCCGGCCGGGTGCAGGCGTGGGTCTGCGGATCGGGGCTCGGCACCGGCGAGGACGCCGCCGCCGAGCTGCGCGCCGTGCTGGCGGCACCGGTTCCCGCCGTGCTCGACGCGGACGCCCTGACCCTGCTCGTGGACGGTTCGCTCGCCGAGCAGCTGCGGCGGCGGGACGCGCCGATCGTGGTCACACCGCACGACCGGGAGTTCACCCGGCTCTGCGGGGAGACGCCGGGCGCCGACCGGGTGGCGGCCACGCTGCGGCTGGCCGCCTGGATGAACGCGGTGGTGCTGCTCAAGGGCGACCGCACGGTGATCGGCACGCCGGACGGCCGGGCGTACGTGAACCCGACCGGCACGCCGGCGCTGGCCACCGGAGGCACGGGGGACGTGCTGGCCGGGCTGCTCGGCTCGTTGCTCGCCGCCGGGCTGGCGCCGGAGCGGGCCGCCGCCGCGGCCGCGTACCTGCACGGGCTGGCCGGCCGTGAGGCGGCCCGGGGCGGCCCGGTGACGGCGTCCGACGTGGCGGCCGCCCTGCGCCCGGTGCTGGCCCGCCTGCCCTGAGCGGATGCGGTGCCGGACATGCGCGACATCCGGATCGACGTGGGCGGGTCAGGCCGCGGTGATCAGCTCAGTAGGCTTGGGGGCATGTGGCAGGCCGAGGTACGCGTCGATCTTGACGCGATCCGCGAGAACGTGAGCCGGCTCCGGTCCGGCACCACCGCCGAGCTGATGGCGGTGGTCAAGGGCGACGGGTACGGCCACGGCATGGTGCCGGCCGCCCGCGCGGCGCTGGACGCCGGGGCCGACTGGCTCGGCGTCTGCACCCTCGACGAGGCCCTCACCCTGCGCCGGGCGGGGATCACCGCGCCGGTCCTGGCGTGGCTGCTCGCTCCGGGGCTGCCGCTGCACGAGGGGGTGACGGCCGGCGTCGACCTCGGTGCGGCCAGCCTGCCCCAGCTCGACGAGATGATCGAGGCGAGCCGGGTCGCCGGTCGGCCGGCCCGTCTCCACCTCAAGATCGACACCGGCCTGTCCCGGGGTGGCGCGACCGTCGCCGACTGGCCGACCCTGCTGGACGCCGCCGCGAAGGCTCAGGCCGACGGCCTGGTCGAGGTCGTCGGCGTGTGGAGCCACTTCGTGTACGCCGACTCGCCCGGCCACCCGACGACCGACCGCCAGCTCGCCGTCTTCCACGAGGGGCTGGGCATGGTGGAGAAGGCCGGACTGCGCCCGCGCTACCGGCACCTGGCCAACTCGGCGGCCACGCTGACCCGGCCCGACACCCACTTCGACCTGGTCCGCCCCGGGCTGGCCGTCTACGGGCTCTCCCCGGTGACCGGCGAGGGCTTCGGGCTGCGCCCGGCGATGACCGCCCGCGCCCGGATCATGCTCACCAAACGGGTCCCGGCGGGCGCGGGCGTCTCGTACGGCCACACCTACACGACCGAGCGGGAGAGCACCCTGGCGGTGGTGCCGCTCGGGTACGCCGACGGGGTGCCCCGGCACGCCTCCAACAGTGGCCCCGTCCAGCTCGGTGGCGTCCGGCGGACCATCTCCGGCCGGGTCTGCATGGACCAGTTCGTGCTCGACTGCGGCGACGACCCGGTCGCGGCCGGGGACGTGGCCACGCTGTTCGGCAGCGGCGCCGACGGTGCACCCACCGCCGACGACTGGGCGGAGGCGGTCGGCACGATCAACTACGAGATCGTCACCCGCTTCGGCAGCAGCCGGGTGCCCCGCGTCTACGACGGCGAGCGCCCGTGACGTCGTCCCGCCCCCGGATCCCCCTGCCCCGGTCCGGTCCCGCCCGGGCCGCCGTCGGCGCGCTGGCCGCCGTCGGGGTCGCCGCCGCCGGCCTGGCCGCGGGCGTCGCGACCGAGCGCGCCCTGGTTCGCCGGTTCAAGGCCGACCCTGCCGACCCGTACGCCGGGGAAATCTTCGGCGAGCAGCGGTACGACGAGGCGCTGTGCGTGGAGATGCCGGACGGCACCGACATCCACGTCGAGGTGGTCGAGCCGACCCGGCCGGTGCCCGGCAACCCGACCGTGGTGCTGGTGCACGGGTTCTGCCTCGACATGGGCACCTTCCACTTCCAGCGCAAGATGCTCGCCGAGCGGGGCGAGCACCGCGTGGTCGCGTACGACCAGCCCGGCCACGGCCGGTCGGGGCGACTGGAGACCGGCGAGTACGACCTGGCCGCGCTGGGCCGGACGCTGCGCGCGGTGATCGACCGCACCGCTCCGGAGGGCCCGCTGGTGCTGGTCGGCCACTCGATGGGCGGCATGACGATCATGGCGTTCGCCGAGCTCTTCCCGGAGCTTTTCGGCGACCGGGTGGTCGGCACCGTGCTGATGGCGACCTCGGGCGGCCTGCTGGCGGAGACCAAGCTGGTCGCCCCGGCCCTGCTCGGCCGCGTGGGCGCGCCGGTGCTCTACATGATGAGCAACGCCACCCGCTACGGCGGCACGGTCATCGACCGGGCGCGGAAGTCCACCACCAACGTCGCCTGGCTGCTCACCCGCAAGTACGGCTTCGGGACCCGCCGGCCGAGCGCGGCGCTGGTGTCGTACGTGGAGGAGATGAACTCCCGGACGTCCGCCGACACGGTCACCCGCTACCTGCGGACGCTCGCCACCCACTCGCGCTTTCCGGCGCTCGCCGCGCTCAGCGGCACGCCGGTGCTGGTGATCGTCGGGGACAAGGACATGATCACCCCGGTCACGCACTCGGAGGAGATCGTCCGGCGACTGCCGCACGCCGAGTTCGTCAAGATCCCCGACAGCGGGCACGTGGTGATGCTGGAGCACGCCGACGAGGTCAACTCCGCGCTGACCCGCTTCCTGGCGGTGCCGTGAGCGCGCGGGGTGCGGCGCGGCGGAACCGCGCGGTCGCGGACCGGGAGGCACCGTGAGGGTAACGCTGCCGACGGTGCAGGACACGCACGCGTTCGGCCGCCGGCTGGCCGGCCTGCTCCGCGCGGGTGACCTGCTGCTGCTGACCGGTCCGCTCGGCGCCGGCAAGACGGCGCTCACCCAGGGCATCGGCGCCGGGCTCGGGGTACGGGGGGACGTCACCTCGCCGACCTTCGTGATCGCCCGGGTGCACCGCCCCGACCCGGTCCTGGGCGGGCGGGTGGCGCTCGTGCACGCGGACGCGTACCGCCTGGGGGACGCGGCCGACCCGCGCGCCGAGATCGACGACCTGGACCTGGACGCCTCGGTGGACGAGTCGGTGACCGTGGTCGAGTGGGGGGAGGGCCTGGTCGAGCAGCTCGTCGACGCCCACCTGCGGGTCCGGATCGACCGCCGGGACGACGACACCCGGGTGGTGGACCTGGAGCCGGTCGGCGGCGACTGGGCGTCCCGGCTGGCCGTACTGGCCTGAGCGGCCGCCGGGCACGGTGGCCCGCTGGCCGCTGAAGCCCGCGGCGGAGGCTGTCGCACCGGCGGCCTAGAGTGCCCGGGACCGACCTGACCGGAAAGGCCGCCGATGCCCGACGACGTTCCCACCCTGGACCTGCCGGCGTTGCTGCCGGAGGCGTGGCGCACGGTGCTCACCCCGCACCTCGACCCGGCCCGCACCGCGGCGCTCGCCGGGTTCGTCGCCCGGGAGTACGCCACGCAGACTGTCTTCCCGCCCGTCGAGGACCTGTTCTCGGCCTACCGGCTGTGCGCCCCGGCGGACTGCCGGGTGCTGATCCTCGGGCAGGACCCGTACCACCGGGTCGGGCAGGCGCACGGGCTGAGCTTCAGCGTCCGGGACGGGGTGGCCGTGCCGCCGTCGCTGCGCAACGTCTTCAAGGAGTTGGGTGACGACCTGGGTGTGCCGAAGCCGGCCGGCGGCAACCTCAGCGGCTGGGCGGCGCAGGGGGTGCTGCTGCTCAACGCGGTGTTGACGGTCCGCCAGGCCACCCCCGGCTCGCACGCGAACTCCGGTTGGGAGGAGTTCACCGACGCCACCATCCGCGCCCTCGACGCGCTGGAGACGCGGGTGGTGTTCCTGCTCTGGGGCGGGTACGCGCGCAAGAAGGCGGCCCTGGTGACCAACCCGCGGCACGTGGTGCTGGAGGCCGGCCACCCCAGCCCGATGAATCCGCGCGGGTTCCTCGGCAGCCGCCCGTTCAGCGCCGCCAACAAGGCGCTCGCCGACGTCGGCCTGCCGACGATCGACTGGGAGCGCACGGCCGGCTGAGCCTCCGGCCGGTCAGCCAGCGGCCCGGCTGCGCCAACGCTGCAGAAGCGACGCTGTCCGGGGGTCGGTCAGCTCCAGCACCCCTACCGGCACCACCCGGTAGCCGCGATCGCGGTGCTTCACCTCGATGGCCTCCGGCAGCTCGTCGCACATCTGCGCGCGGATCTCCCCGTACCGGGTGCGCCAGCGGTGTTCGCCCGGCTCCTCCGGCTCGAGGCGCAGCCCGCCGTAGTCGCCCCACCGCTCGTTCCACCGCTGTCCGTAGACGGCTTCGAGCCAGGCGGTGAACCGGGCTGAGTCCCGCCAACGGACGGCGAGGTCGATGCCGTCCACGGGCGCCGGCACGCCTTGGATCAGTGCCGCGGTGCAGCCGGTCAGGAGGTGCGGCAGGTCGCCGAGCCGCTCCAGGACCCGGTCCAGCGGAAGGTCGTCGAGCCGGTCCGCCAGCGGTCGCGCGGCGAGCTCGTCGAGCTGGGCGTCCAGGTGGGCGTCGAGCTGCTCCACCGTGACGCGGAGCTGGAGATCGAGGGTGGCGAAGGCCCGCTCGACCAGCGGGATGCTTGGCACGCGGTCACCGCGCTCGATTCGGGCCAGAGCGCTCTGGCTGATGCCGGCGAGGTCGGCGAGGGCCTGCTGGGTGAGGAACCGCGACGTCCGCTCGCGGCGGAGCGTCGCGGCGATCTGCTGGGCGAGGGAACTCTTCGTCACCGCCAGAGGATGACAACTAGGTGGAAAGCGATATGACTGTCGGTCATAAATATGACTGAGCGGCATATCGCTCAGCACCAGGTCTTCCCAGCCCGACATGCCGTGGTCCGGCACCAGAAGGCGCACGCACCCGCTCCTGGCCGGACGGCATCGGGACACCGAGCAGCCCGATCCGGCGGGCGCGCATCGGTCCCCAACGGAGGGGAAGCCTGGCGGAGGGACGGGCAGGGCAGAGGAGAGTCTGGCGGGGTGCTGGCTGGGTGGGGGGCTGGCGGGGTGCGGCTCGGCGGAGCGGCACGGGCGGGGCGCTGTGGGCAGCGGGATCTGCGGTGATCCGGGGCGTCACTCGGGTGAGCGTCGGGGCGACTAGGCTGGTTCACCGTGCTCGTACTGGTGGTGGACAGCTCGACGCCCGCGGTGACCGCCGCGCTGGTGGAGGTCTCGGCGGCCGGCGTCGAGACCCGGGCGCACCGCCGCACCGTCGACGCCCGCGCGCACGGGGAGCTGCTCGCCCCGCAGGTGGACGCGGTCCTCGCCGACGCCGGCGCGCGCCCCGCCGACCTCACCGCGATCGTCGCGGGTCTCGGCCCCGGCCCGTTCACCGGGCTGCGGGTGGGGCTGGTCACCGCCGCCACGATGGGGCAGGTGCTCGGCGTTCCCACGTACGGTGTCTGCTCGTTGGACGGGATCGGCCACCCGGCGGCCGCCGGCGAACCGGTCCTCGCCGCCAGCGACGCGCGGCGCCGGGAGATCTACTGGGCGGTCTACGACGGTGCGGGCCAGCGGATCGCCGGCCCCGAGGTGTCCGCTCCGGCGGTGGCCGCCGAGCGCGCCCGGGGCCTGGCCGTCACCCTCGCCGTGGGCGACGGCGCGCACCGGTACGCGGAGACGCTGGCCCTGCCGGTCGCGGCCGAGCCCCGCTACCCGGAGGCCGCCGTGCTGGCCCTGCTCGCGGCCGAGCGGATCCGGGCCGGCGCGCCCGGGGAACCGCTGACCCCCCTCTACCTGCGGCGGCCGGACGCGGTCGCGGCGACCGCGCGCAAGCCGGTCCTACCGTGACCGCGAGGAGCGTGCCCGGGTTGCGAGCCGAGGTGACCCCGTGAGCAGCGTGCGGCTGGAGCGGTTCCGGTGGTGGCACATCGAAGAGGTCCTGCCGATCGAGGCGGACCTCTTCGGTGCCGAGCAGTGGTCCCCGGCGATGTTCTGGAACGAGCTGGCCAACGGGCATTACTACCTGGTCGCGACCGACGACGGCGGCGCCGTGCTGGGCTACGCCGGGCTCACGACCGCCTCGCCGGACGAGGCCTGGGTGCAGAACATCGCCGTACGGCGGGAGGCGCAGCGCCGGGGCGTCGGGCGGCTGCTGCTGGAGGCGCTGCTGGCCGAGGCGGCACGGCGGCGCGTCCGTAGCACGCTGCTGGAGGTCGCCGCGGACAACGCCCCCGCCCAGAAGCTCTACGCGATGTACGGCTTCGAGGTGATCGGCGTACGGCGTGGCTACTACCAGCCGAGCAACACCGACGCGCTGGTCATGCAGCGGCACGAGGAGCGGAGCGATGGCTGACGAACCCCTGGTCCTCGGGATCGAGACCTCCTGCGACGAGACCGGGGTCGGCATCGTCCGCGGGCACACCCTGCTCGCCGACGCGCTCGCCAGCAGTGTCGAGCAGCACGCCCGGTTCGGCGGCGTGGTCCCCGAGGTGGCCAGCCGGGCGCACCTGGAGGCGATCGTGCCCACGATGGACCGGGCGCTGGCCGAGGCGGGGGTGACGCTCGCCGACGTCGACGCCATCGCGGTCACCGCCGGGCCCGGGCTGGCCGGCGCGCTGCTGGTCGGCGTCGCCGCCGCCAAGGGGTACGCGGTCGCCGCCGAGAAGCCGGTGTACGGCGTCAACCACCTCGCCGCGCACGTCGCCGTGGACACCCTGGAGCACGGGCCGCTGCCCGAGCCGGCGGTCGCCCTGTTGGTGTCCGGCGGGCACTCGTCCCTGCTGCTGGTCGACGACCTCGCGCGTGGGGTGACCCCGCTCGGCGCGACGATCGACGACGCGGCCGGCGAGGCGTTCGACAAGGTGGCCCGGCTGCTCGGCCTGCCCTTCCCCGGCGGCCCGCACATCGACCGGGAGGCCGGGGCGGGTGACCCGGGCGCCATCGGCTTCCCGCGCGGGCTGACCGCCGCGAAGGACCTGGTGGCGCACCGGTACGACTTCTCGTTCTCCGGGCTGAAGACCGCGGTGGCCCGCTGGGTCGAGGCGCGGCAGCGGGCCGGCGAGCCGGTCCCGGTGGCCGACGTGGCCGCGTCCTTCCAGGAGGCGGTCTGTGACGTGCTGGTGGGGAAGGCGCTCGACGCCTGCCGGGCCAACGGGGTGGAGACCCTGGTGATCGGTGGGGGAGTCGCGGCCAACTCGCGGCTGCGGGCGATGGCCGGGGAGCGCGCGGCGAAACAGGGCGTCCGGGTGCGGATGCCGCGGCCGAAGCTGTGCACCGACAACGGCGCGATGGTCGCCGCGCTCGGCTCGCACCTGGTCGCCTCCGGTGTCGCGCCGAGCCGGCTGGACCTTCCGGCGGATTCGGCGATGCCGCTGACCACGGTCAGCGTGTGAGGGGAGGAGCCGACGTGATCGTCCGGATGTGGGAGGTGCGGGCCGAGCCGTACGGGGTGGCCGACCTCATCACGTGGGTGTGCGACACCGCCCTGCCCGACTTCGACCACGACCCGCTGCACCTGTCCAGCGAGGTGTTCTCGTCCACCGACCACCGGGTGGTGGTGATCTCCAAGTGGCGCGGCAACCCCCGGCCGCTGCCCGACCCGCCGGTGACGCTGGTCGCCCGCCCGCCGCACTCCTGGGACTTCACCCAGGTCGACCGCTGACGCCGCCCGGCGGCGTGCCGGCGACCCGTCTGAGCCGCTCGCCGGGCCGTACCGCCACCGCCACGGTCAGCGGACGGGCACCGTCGCGGTGACGGTGGACTGGTCGATGTCGGAGACCCGGGCGGTGATCCGGAGAGTCCACTCGCCGGGGACCGGGAAGCGGAGTGCGGCGCTGGCGTGGTGCGGCTCCGGTGTGTCGACCGGGACGGCGATCGGCTCGACACCGGCGGCCGGGAGCGCGGCGGTGACCCTCCACTCGACGACCGGCAGCGGCTTCGCGGCGGGGGTGTAGACGTAGGCGTGCAGGCTGTTCAGCGCGCCGGCCTGGGCGGGGTACACGTCGAACTGCACGGTGAGCAGGTCGGTGCTGACGGACCGCGCGACGCCCTCCCGGGTCGCCCCGGCCGCCTCCGTCCCGGCGGTGCGCCCCGGCGGGGTCTGCACGAGCACCGCGGTGAGGGCGAGCACGACCGCGGTCGCCGCGAGTTCGACACCGGCCGCGCGGGCGACCCAGCGGGGGCGGCCGGCGGCGACCCGCCGCCGGACGAGGTGCCGCTGCCAGGCGGCCACGGCGAGGACGGCGGCCAGCAGGGCGGCCTTCGCGCAGAGCAGCCGGCCGTACGCGCTGCCCAGCAGCGCCGACGGCCGGCCGAGTTCGATCGCCGCCTGACCGACGCCGGTGATGACCAGCCAGCACACCGCCACGGTGGCGCACCTCGACCAGGCCGGCAGGATCCGGGCGAGGACCCGGGGGTGGGTCCGGCGCAGCAGGAACGCCGTGAGGGTGAGCAGCCCGCCCAACCAGACGGTCACCGCGGCGAGGTGGATGGTGACCAGGGCGATGCTCACCGGTGGCAGCGGAGCGGCGACGGGGTGCCCGGCGAGCGGCCAGGTCGCCGCCGCGGCCAGCCCCACCACCGCCAGCAGCGCGGTGCGTGGACGGCCGGCGGTGCCCCCGACGACGGCGGGCAGCAGCGTGGCGCCGACCCCGAGCAGTGCCAGCCGGACGGCGTACACCACCGCCACCGCGCCGGTGCCGACCGCCTGGAGGTCCGCGAGGGACAACTCGCCGACCGGCACGCCGACCGCCTCGGCGGCCTGCCCGACCCAGGTGGCGGCCGTGGCGACGGCGACCAGCCCGAGCCCCGTCCACGCCACGACGAGGGCACCGCGCCGGGAGCGCCGGCGGGGCCACATCGTGGCCGCCAGCAGGGTCGGGCCGACCGCCGCGACCAGGCCCAGGTATCCGAGGTACTTGGCCGCCGGCACCAGCAGGCCGCCGGGCGACGCGTCCTCCGGCCCCGGCTGCGGCGGGGTGCTGGAGGGTGCCCCGGCGGAGTAGGTGAAGCTGCCGGCGACCGGGTGGCTGTCCGCCGAGATGACCCGGTAGCTGACCAGGTAGGTGCCGAGCGGCCGGTCCGGGACCCGGACGCGGACGCGGAGCGTCGCCCCGCGTACCTCCGGTTCGCCGACACTGATCCGCCGGCCGTCCGGGGCGAGCACCTGGATCCGGCCGGGGACCGGCGCCACCGGCTCGCTGAAGGTGACCACCACCTCCCGGGGCGCGTAGCCGACGACCTCGTCGCGCTGCGGGGTCGTGGCGACCACGACGGCGTGCGCGGCCGCCGGACTCGCCGGGAGCACGGTGAGGCACAGGCAGGCCAGGACGAGCCCGAGGAGAATCCCCGCCCGGATGCGTCCGGGCGGGGATTCCCTGGTGCGTGTCATCCGCATGGGCGGTAGGGGCGCGGCGGGTGTCAGGTGCGGCGGAGCATCCGCCAGGTGGCGACGCCGCCGGTGCCGAGGGCGGCGAGGAAGACCAGCCAGACCAGCGCGCTGCTGACCCCGAACTGGGGTGCCGTGTTGGCCGACGCCGCCGCGAGCAGACCGTCCTCACCCGGCGCGGGCAGCGCGGCCGGCGGCAGCTCCGCCCAGCGGACCAGCCCGGTGCTCTCCAGCATCTGCATGTGGTTGTTGACGAACGTGTTCGCCGCCTCGGCCAGTTCCCGGATGATCGGGTCGCGGGTGGTGGCCCGCACCGCGCCGATCACCGGAAAGATGTTGCCGTGGGCCACCCGCAGCCGGGTGACGAAGATCTGGTCGAACTGCGTCCCACGCGCGTTCTTCATCTCCGTCAGCCACCCCTTCTGCTCCGGGGTCGGGTCGGTCGGGATGATCGCGCCGAGCTTGTTCGCGGCCTCCACGGTCAGCCGGTCCAGCTCCTCGTGCTGCTTGGCGATCTCCGCGCCGATCTCCCGCACCCGCGGCGACCGTCCCTTCTCGGCGGCCATCTGGCCGGCGGGCATCTCCCACAGCCCGGCCAGCCGGACACCGGCCAGCAGTGCGGCGTCGGCGGCGTTGAGCTGCTGGCCGGCCGGGGCGGCGAGGGCCGCGCCGGGCAGCACCCCGAGCCCGGCGGCGAACGCGATGAGCAGGACCGCCAAACGACGGGTCCGGTGGCCCTGGCGACGGGCGGATCTGCGCGGTGCCATGTCTGCGGTGCCTCCTGGGTTCCGGGCCGGTACGTCTCGGCCGGGCAGCCGCACCTCGCCGGCCGCCCGTCCGTCCTCAGGTACGGATTGAGCGCCGGATCAGTTCAGTGGGGATTCGCGAATCAGCCGACGTCGAGCGGGTCGGCGAGGAGGCGTTCGAAGGCCAGCTCGGCGGCGCCGATCAGCGGGGCGTCCTCACCGAGCTTCGGGGTTCGCAGCCGGACGTGCTCCAGGCAGGCCGGCAGCGCGATCGAGTTGAGACGGCTGCGCACCTGGGCCGCAGCGGCCAGGTAGAGGTCCCGCATGGTGCCGCCGAAGATGACCATCTCCGGGTTGAAGATGTTGACGAGGTTGGCGACGCCGAAGCCGAGCCAGTCGCCGGCCTGCCGTACCGCCGTCTGGGCGCGGGCGTCCCCCCGGTCGGCGGCGTCGAAGACGGCCAGCAACGCCTCGCGGCCGCGCGCGTCCGAGCGGCCGGCCGCGCGGAGCAGGCCGTGCTCGCCGATCTCGGTCTCCCAGCAGCCGCGGGACCCGCACTCGCAGCGGGCGCCGTCGCGTACCACGACCATGTGCCCGACCTCGCCGCTGTAGCCCCCGTGCCCGGTCAGCCGCCGTCCGCCGGCGATGATGCCGGCGCCGACGCCGACGTCGCCGTACAGGTAGATGACGTTGTCGCAGCCGGCCGCCGCGCCCCGGGCGTGCTCCGCGAAGGCCGCCACGTCGGCCACGTTGCCCACGCTGACCGGCAGGTCCGGGCCCAGCTCCGCGCCGATCGCCGCGCCGATCGGCTCGTCCACCCAGCCCGTCGTCGGGCCGAGCCGGACCAGGCCGTCGTCGCGGCGGACCATCCCACAGACGGCGACGCCCGCGCCGACGCAGATCGCGTCCGCGGACACGGTCTGCTGCATCTCCTTGCCCGCCCCGGCCAGCAGCGGGGCGGCCTCCGCGGCGGTGAGGCCGGGGGGCCGCTCCAGCTCCCGGCGGTCGAGCACCTCCCCGCCCAGACCGACCCGGGCGGCCCGCAGCCGGTCCACCTCGATGGAGTACGCGTACGCGTGCACCCGGGCCGACTCGGGCCGGACGACCAGCGACGGTCGTCCGGCCCGGCCGGTTTCCTTCGGCGCCCCCTCGCTCACCAGTCCGGCCGCGGCGAGGTCGGTGGTGAGTGCGCCGATGGTGCTGCGGTTCAACCCGAGCGCGGTGGTGAGTTCCGCCCGTGACGTCGCCCCGTGCAGGTGGACGTGGCGCAGCAGCGCCCCGAGGTTCTGCCGGCGGATCTCGTCCTGGCTCGGTCCTACGCGCATCGCGGTGTGCTACTCCGGGTGAAGCTGGTCAGCGGGTGCCGGTGGCGGCGGACCGGCGCCGGGACAGCGCGTCCACACCGGCCGCGAGCAGCAGAACCGCGCCGGTGAAGACGTACTTCAGACCGGCGCTGAGGTTGAGCAGGCCCATGCCGTTGATGATGACCGCGACCACGGCGCCGCCGAGCACCGCGTTGATCATGCGACCCTTGCCGCCGAAGAGGCTCGTACCGCCGATGACCGCTGCGCCGACCGCGTAGAGCAGCACGTTACTGCCACCGGTGTTCGGGTCGACCGACCTGTCCTTGCTGGCGGCGATGATGCCGCCGATCGCGGCCATGGTGGAGCAGATGACGAACGCGGAGATCCGGATGCGGTCGACGTTGATGCCGGCCCGCCGGGCGGCCTCGCGGTTGCCGCCGACCGCGTACAGGTGCCGGCCGTACGCCGTGCGGTTGAGCACGAACGTCCAGAAGACCAACAGCGTGGCCAGGATCGGCACCACGATCGGCATGCCCTTGTTGGAGCTGATCAGCGGGTTGATGCTGCGCTCCTGGTTGAGCACGTACACGGCGAAGCCGAGGATGAGCGCGAGCGCCGCGATCCGGCCGAAGACCACCAGGGCCGGGTCGGTGACCAGGCCACGCGCCGTGCGGTTGTGGTGCTGGAGCAGCTGCGCCGCCGCGTACCCGGCGACCGCGACCGCGAAGAGCGCCCAGCCGATCAGCGGGGGCACCCACCGGTTCTCGATCGCGATGATCACCTCGTCGCCGATCGAGATGTTGGTGCCCTCCTTCATCAGCAGCAGCACCACGCCCTGGAAGGCGAGGAAGCCGGCGAGGGTGACCACGAAGGACGGGATGCCGACCTTCGCCACCAGGAAGCCGAGGGTCAGGCCGATGACCAGGCCGGTGGCGAGCGCGGCGAGCACCGCGACGTACCACGGGTAGCCCAGCACGGTCACCACGTTGGCGAGGATCGCCGCGCAGACGCCGCTGGCGAAGCCGGCGGAGAGGTCGATCTCGCCGAGCAGCAGGACGAAGATCAGGCCCATCGCGATCGCCGTGACCGCCGCGCCCTGGGTGAACAGGTTGGCGAAGTTTCCGGCGGAGAGGAAGACCGGCCGCACGATCGCGAAGACGACACAGAGGACGACCAGGCCGGTGACGGCCGGCAGCGAGCCGAGGTCACCGCCGCGGACCCGGGCCAGGTAGTTGCGGACGTGACTGGCGACGGTGGGCGCCGCTGTGACGGCGGCCGGGCCCTCCTCGCGTACTGCGGTGGTGGTCATCGGACGGCTCCCGGGGTGGTGGCGGGCTCCCCGCCGTTGTCGTGCTGCCCGTTGCCGAGGCCGAGCGCGCCGGACCGGCCGGCGGTGATCAGCTCGACCACCTGGGCGTGGGTGATGTCGGTGGTCTTCACCTGCGCGACCATCTGGCCGAGGTAGAGCGCGGCGATGCGGTCGGAGACGGCGAAGACGTCGTTCATGTTGTGCGAGATGAGCACCACGGCCAGGCCGTTGTCGGCCAGCCGGCGGACCAGTTCGAGCACCTGCGCGGTCTGCGCGACGCCGAGCGCGGCGGTGGGCTCGTCGAGGATGACCACCCTGCTGTTCCAGAGCACCGCCTTGGCGATGGCCACCGTCTGGCGCTGGCCTCCCGACAGGCTGGAGACGTGCTGACGCAGCGACTTCACCGTGCGTACCGACAGACCGGCGAGCGTCTCCGCGGCCATCTGCTCCATGGTCGGCTCGTCCAGCACGATGCCGCTGCGCTTCTCCCGGCCGAGGAACATGTTCTGCACGATGTCGAGGTTGTCGCAGAGCGCGAGGTCCTGGTAGACGACCTCGATGCCGAACGCGGCGGCGTCGCGCGGGCTGTTGATGGTCACCGGCCGGCCGTCGAAGAGGAACTCACCGGCGTCGGTCGGGTAGATGCCGCTGATGCACTTGACCAGGGTGGACTTGCCGGCGCCGTTGTCGCCGACCAGCGCGGTCACCTCGCCGGGGTAGGCGGAGAAGGCGACGTCGCGCAGGACCTGGACGGGACCGAAGCTCTTGTCGATCCCGCGTAGCTCCAGCAGGGGGGTCGCGGACACGGGGTTCTCCTTACGGATCAAGGGGAGGTCTCTTCAGCCCGTCGGCAGCGGCGGTGCGCCGCCCGGCACGGGGGTGGCCCGTGCCGGGCGGCGCTCACCACGGCGGGGTTCAGCTGATGCCGGCGTCGGTGCAGAGCTTGGCGAAGTCGCCGGTGCAGACCTCGTCCTTGGTCACGAAGCCGTCGGCGATGACGTCCTTAACGTTCTCCTTGTAGATCAGCTTCGGGGTGAGCAGCACGGACGCCACGTCCCGCCCGCTCTCCGGGTCCTTGACGGTCTGGCCGGTCTGCTTGCGCTCGCCCTTGGCCAGCCCGATGGCGAGCTCGGCGGCGGCCTTGGCCTCCTCCTTGATCGCCTTGTAGACGGTCATGCACTGGTCACCGGCGAGGATGTTCTGCAGGCCCTGCGGGGTCGCGTCCTGGCCGGTCACCGGGACCTTGCCGTTGAGCTTGTTCTTCTTCAGGACGGAGATCGCCGCGTTGCCGAGGCCGTCGTTCGCGGCCAGCACGCCGTCGATCTTGCCCTTGGTCTGGGTCAGCATCTGCTCGAAGATGACGCCCGCCTGGGCGTTGTCCCAGTCCGGAACGGCCTGGTCCGGGCCCTTGGTGAACTCGCCCGAGTCGAACTTCGGCTTGAGGATCGAGTCGTACCCGTTCTTGAACAGGGTCGCGTTGTTGTCGGTGGGGGAGCCGTTCAGGTAGGCCACGACCGGCTTCTGCTTGCCCGCGTCGGTGAGGCACTTGGCCAGGCCCTCACCCTGCAGCTTGCCGACGGCCTCGTTGTCGAAGCTGACGTAGTACTCGGCCGAGCCGCCGAGGGTCAGCCGGTCGTAGTCGATGGTGGCGACACCCTGGGACTTTGCCTTCTCCAGCACGGCCTTGCCGGTGCCGGAGTCCAGGTTGACGATCATCAGGGCGGTCGCACCGCTGGTGATCATCTGGTCGGCGATGGTGGAGAACTGGGACTTGTCGCCCTGGGCGTTCTGGATGTCGTACTGGACGCCGGCGGCCTTGAAGGCCTCCTCCAGGAACTTGCGGTCCGCGCCCTCCCAGCGGGCGGAGGACTTGCTGTCCGGAAGGATCACGCCGATCTTCGGGGTCTTCTGGCCGCCGGCCTGGTCGCCGCCGTCAGAGTTGTCACCACAGGCCGCCATGCTGCCGGTGGCCAGGAGGCCCGCGGCGGCGACGGCGAGGAAGCCCTTGCGCATGTGCAGGGTCCTTTCGGAGGTGGGGGATGGTGTTGTTTTGTTGTGCCCGGCAACGTATTCCGCGCTCCACCGCCGGCACAAGAGTGCCGAGGTCATGAGTTTGTTGTGGGCAGTAACAATTCGGCAACGTCAGCGACTCCCGGGCTTTACCCAAGCGGCGAGCGCTCTCCGCCGGGGCAAGGTCGGGTGAAACGGGCGGACCGGAGCAGCCGGGGAAGTGCGCGGGCGCCGGGGTCAGGCGGAGGCGATCCGGGCGGTCGTGGCGTCGGTGAGGGCGACCAGGTCCTGCGGGGCCAGTTCCAGCTGGAGGCCCCGGCGGCCGGCCGAGACGTACACGGTGTCGTGCCGCAGGGCGCTCTCGTCGAGCACGGCGGGCAGGCGCTTGCGCTGGCCGAGCGGGCTGATCCCACCCCGTACGTACCCGGTGGCGCGCTCGGCCACCGCGCGGTCGGCCATCGCGGCCCGCTTGCCGCCCACCGCCGCGGCGAGGGCCTTCAGGTCCAGCTCGCCGGTCACCGGGACGACCGCGACGGTGAGCGTACCGTCGACCTCGGTCACCAGGGACTTGAAGACGCGCTCCGCGGGCACGCCGAGCGCCGCCGCCACCAGCGCCCCGTAGTTCGGCGCCTCCGGCGACACGTCGTACGGATGGGTGCGGTGCGCGACCTTCCGCTTCGCCAGCAAGGCCGTTGCCGGAGTCCCCTGTCCCGCCACGCCCGCCAACCTAATGCCCGCCCCACCCGTTCCACCCGGTATCCCCGCCGGAAGCCCGCGTTGATCATGAGGTTAGCGGTGCGACACGCCGTTGCCGTCGCCGCTAACCTCATGATCAACGGGGTTGGATCAGCCGGGTGGGAGCGGGCGGGCGATCAGGACCGTCGGGGCGCCGGCCACCCGGGTCAGGATGAGGCTGGCTGGTTGGTTGCCGGTGAGTTTCAGGTCGCGGCGGAGCTTCTCTGGTTCGAGCGCCGAGCCGCGCTTCAGGATCTCGACCCGGCCGACCTGGCGTTCCCGCAGCAGCGCCCGCAGCCGCTTCAGCGAGAACGGCAGCACGTCGGTGATCTCCAGACCGCGGGCGAACGGTGTCGGCGCGGGGGTGTCGGCGTACAGGTAGGCGATCGCCGGATCGGCCAGCGTGGCGCCCAGTTCGCCGGCCAGTTCGGCGACGAGGTGCGCGCGGACCACCGCCGGGTCCGGGTCGTACACGTACCGTCGCACGGGACCGACCGGCGCCTCGACCGTGCCGGAACCGGTCAGCTCGTGGACGGTCGCGTGGTGAGAAGGGGACCCTTCTCTACCGGAGGCGTTAAAAGGGGGCCCTTCCTTCAACACGGTCGCGCGGCGGGGGACGGTCGCCAGGTCGCCGCACCAGAGGGCGGCCTCGACCAGGTCGCCGTCGACGCTCACCCACTCCGCCTCCGCGCCGGGCGGGATCAGCGCGTGGTCGAGGCCGGGCGCCACCTTCACCACCGTGCGCGGTACCCGCTCGGCCAGCCCGACCACGAAGTCCCACGGCGGCGAGTACGCGTTCGGGTCGAAGATCCGCCGGCCGGACCTCCGGCGGGCGGGGTCGCAGAAGACCCCGTCGACCCGGTTCACGTCGAACCCGGTGGCGTCGCCGCACTCCACGGTGAACCGTTCGGCCAGCCCGGTCGCCTCGGCGTTCGCGGCGGCCATCGCGGCGGTGAGCGGGTCGGCCTCCACTCCGTACACCCGGATGCCGGCACGGGCGGCGGCGAGCGCGTCGGCGCCGAGGCCGCAGCCGAGGTCCGCCAGGGTGGTCACGCCGGCGGCGCGGAGCCGGTCGGCGCGACGGCGTGCCACCACGCCCCGGGTGGCCTGCTCCAGTCCGGCGCGGGTGAAGAACATGCCGGTGGCCGCCGCACCGAACTTGCCGACCGCCCGGCGGCGCAGTTCGGCCTGCGTGAGCGCCGCCGCGGCGAGCGCGGCGGGCACCCCGGCCGAGCGGAGCGCCGCCGCCGCGGCCAGCGGGTCGCCGCCGGCCACCTTGGCCGCCGCCGCGAGCGCGGCCGACCCCTCGGGCGTACGCAGCTCCGCCAGCTGTTCCAGGTCCACCCGGCCATTCTTCCGGCCGGTCCCGAACCGGCCGGGCCGGGGGAGCCCGGGGCCGAACGGCCGGCCCTCGCATGATCGACTCGACTTCCGTGACATCGGGGTGTCCCGCTCACTCGGACACCGCGATATGCAGGAACCCGAGTGGATCATGCCAAGGACGGCGCAGAGGGGTGACTCGGCGTGGCCGGGCAGACCCGGAGGCGACACCGGGCCGGCGTGGGGGAGGCGCGTGCGGTGTCAGCGAGGTGTCGGGCAGGCGGCGACGAAGGCCCGCCAGCTCGCCGGGGTGAAGGCGAGCACCGGGCCGGCCGGGTCCTTGCTGTCCCGCACCGCGATCACGCCGGGCAGGTTGTCGGCGACCTCGACGCAGGCGCCGCCGTTGTTGTTGCTACGGGTGGACGTGCGCCAGGCGGCGCGGGTCAGGTCCATGACGTCGCCACTTCCTCGATCAGGCGGGCGGACTGCCGGCGCGGCAGCGCCTCACCGGCCACAGTCTCCCAACGCCGTCCCAAGGTGGCAAGGTCGTTCGGGCCGTCCACCGTCTGGCCCCGGAGCTGGTTGTCCAGATGTGCCAGCTCGGTGCCGTCGGCGAGCCGGGCCAGGATGAATCAGCCTGCCCAGCTCATCCTGGCTGAGGCCGCGCGCCTGGCGGGCCCGGCGCAACTGGTCGCGCAGGAAGCCCAGTGTCGGTACCTCGATCATTCGCCACCCTCCGTGTCCCGACCGTTGCCGGAACGTACGAGCGCGCTCGCCCGCCGGGGAAGCGAAAGCCGGCGTGTTGCGGTGAAGAGTGGCGAAGCTGTGGCGACGCGTCGGGTGTCCCGTTGGCACTCTCCTTGACGGAGTGCTAGCCGAGGAATAACCTGCGATTAGCACTCTCACCCTGAGGGTGCCAACCCCCCGGGCCGGGTGCCCGGGAGGTGAACGCCAGGCGGACCGGCACCCGCGACGACGGCCCCGCCCGGTGGCATGTGGCAGATTGCGCTGGTCGGCTTGCCGGCCGGTAACGAAACCAGTACCCCAGGAGGGTATGCCCGTGACTACCGCGACCAAGGTTGCGATCAAGCCGCTCGAGGACCGGATCGTGGTCCAGGCGAACGAGGCTGAGACCACCACGGCGTCGGGCATCGTGATCCCCGACACCGCCAAGGAGAAGCCGCAGGAGGGCACCGTCCTCGCTGTCGGCCCGGGCCGGATCGACGACAAGGGCAACCGCGTGCCGCTCGACGTCAAGGTCGGCGACACCGTTCTCTACTCGAAGTACGGCGGCACCGAGGTCAAGTACGCCGGCGAGGAGTACCTGGTGCTCTCCGCCCGCGACGTCCTCGCGGTCATCGAGAAGTAGGCAACCGAGCAGTGTCGTTGCCCCGGTCCGGCTCGCCGGGCCGGGGCAACGACGCTTCGAAGGGACATTCATGGCGAAGATCCTGAGCTTCTCGGACGACGCGCGGCACCTGCTGGAGCACGGTGTCAACGCCCTCGCGGACGCGGTCAAGGTGACCCTCGGCCCCCGCGGGCGCAACGTCGTCCTGGACAAGAAGTTTGGTGCGCCCACGATCACCAACGACGGCGTCACGATCGCCAAGGAGATCGAGCTCACCAACCCGTACGAGAACCTCGGCGCGCAGCTGGTCAAGGAGGTGGCGACCAAGACCAACGACGTCGCCGGCGACGGCACCACCACCGCGACCGTGCTGGCCCAGGCGATGGTCCGCGAGGGCCTGCGCAACGTCGCGGCCGGCGCCAACCCGACCGGCCTCAAGCGGGGCGTCGACGCGGCGGCCGCGAAGGTCTCCGAGGCGCTGCTCGGCAAGGCCGTCGAGGTGGCCGACAAGGAGGCGATCGCGCACGTCGCGACGATCTCCGCGCAGGACGCGACGATCGGTGAGCTGATCGCCGAGGCGATGGAGAAGGTCGGCCGCGACGGTGTCATCACCGTCGAGGAGGGCTCCACCCTCGCCACCGAGCTGGACGTGACCGAGGGTCTCCAGTTCGACAAGGGCTTCGTCTCGCCGAACTTCGTCACCGACGTGGAGGCGCAGGAGTCGGTCCTGGAGGACCCGTACATCCTGATCACCACGCAGAAGATCTCGGCGATCGAGGAGCTGCTGCCGCTGCTGGAGAAGGTCCTCCAGAACAACAAGCCGCTGCTCATCATCGCTGAGGACGTCGAGGGCCAGGCGCTGTCCACCCTGGTGGTCAACGCGATCCGCAAGACCCTCAAGGTCTGCGCGGTGAAGGCCCCCGGCTTCGGTGACCGCCGCAAGGCGATGCTCCAGGACATCGCGATCCTCACCGGCGCCGAGCTGGTCGCTCCCGAGCTGGGCTACAAGCTCGACCAGGTCGGCCTCGAGGTGCTCGGCACCGCCCGGCGCGTGGTGGTCGACAAGGAGAACACCACGATCGTCGACGGTGGTGGCCAGGCCTCCGAGGTCGCCGACCGGGTCGCCCAGATCCGCAAGGAGATCGAGGCCTCGGACTCCGAGTGGGACCGGGAGAAGCTCGCCGAGCGGCTGGCCAAGCTCTCCGGCGGCATCGCGGTGGTCAAGGTCGGCGCGGCCACCGAGGTCGAGATGAAGGAGCGCAAGCACCGCATCGAGGACGCCATCGCCGCGACCAAGGCCGCGGTGGAGGAGGGTACGGTGCCCGGCGGCGGTGCCGCCCTGGCCCAGATCCTGCCGGTGCTCGACGACGACCTCGGCTTCACCGGTGACGAGAAGGTGGGTGTCTCGATCGTCCGCAAGGCGCTGGTCGAGCCGCTGCGCTGGATCGCCCAGAACGCCGGCCACGACGGCTACGTGGTGGTGCAGAAGGTCGCCGGCAAGGAGTGGGGCCACGGGCTCAACGCCGCCACCGGCGAGTACGTCGACCTGACCAAGGCCGGCATCCTCGACCCGGTGAAGGTGACCCGCAACGCGGTCGCCAACGCCGCGTCCATCGCCGGTCTGCTGCTCACCACGGAGAGCCTCGTGGTGGAGAAGCCGAAGGAGCCGGAGCCGGCCGCGGGCGGCCACGGCCACTCGCACGGCCACGGCCACAGCCACCAGCACGGCCCGGGTTTCTGACCCACGTCGCAACCCCGTTCGGGGCGCACCGCCACGCCGGTGGTGCGCCCCGACGCGTTTCCGGGTGTGCTTACGGAACGCTGACGTCACTACCGGGCCGCCGCTCCGATCGGAAACACTGGGCGGCGTGACCACGACGACGAGGTACCACGCCGCCCTGGCCGGGGTGACCGCCGCCGCGGTGGCGCTCGGGTCGGCGGAGCTCGTGGCGGTGCTGACCGGCCCGCGCTCCGCGCCGCTGGTCGCCGTCGGGGGCCTGGTCGTCGACACCGTGCCCGAGCCGCTGAAGCAGGTCGGCATCGCGCTGTTCGGCACGTACGACAAGATCGCGCTGCTGATCGGGACGGCCCTGCTGCTGGCGGGCTTCGCCGCCCTGCTGGGCGTGCTGTCCCGGCGCCGGCTGGCGTACGGCCTCACCGGCGTCGCGGCGTTCACCGCCCTGGGGGTCGGGGCGGCCCTGACCCGGGCCGGCGCGGACGGCGCCGACGCCCTGCCGGCGCTGGTCGGGGGCGTCCTCGGCGCGGTGGTGCTGTGGGCGTTCATCGCCGGCCCGCTGGAGCTGGACCCCTGGCCCTGGTCTCCACCCGTGCCGCCGGCCGAGCCCCCGTCACCGGCCGCTGGCTCGGTGGTCGCGGCCGGGCGGGGGGTCGCGGCGGAGCCCGCGACGCCGGACCTGGAGTCGCGGCGGCGCTTTCTCGCCGCCACCGGGCTGCTGCTCGGGGCGGCCGGGGTGGCCGGACTCGGCGGCCGGTGGCTGGCGGGCCGCCAGGGCGTCTCGGCGGCCCGGAGCGCGGTGACGCTGCCGCCGCCCGTCTCGCCCGCGCCCGCCGTGCCGGCCGGCGCCGACCTGGCGGTGCCGCAGCTCGCGTCGTACGTCACCCCGAACACCGGCTTCTACCGGATCGACACCGCCCTGGTGGTGCCTCAGGTGGACCCGGCCACCTGGCGGCTGCGCATCCACGGCCGGGTACGCAACCCGATCACGCTCACCTTCGACGACCTGCTGGCCCGGCCGATGGTCGAGCGCTACGTGACCCTCGCCTGCGTCTCGAACGAGGTCGGCGGCGACCTGGTCGGCAACGCCCGCTGGCTGGGTGTGCCGCTGAAGGAACTGCTGGACGAGGCGGACCCGGAGGAGGGCGCCGACCAGGTGGTCGGGCGGTCGGTCGACGGCTGGACGTGCGGCACCCCCACGGCGGTGCTGCGGGACGGGCGGGACGCCCTGCTGGCGGTCGGCATGAACGGCGAGCCGCTGCCGGTCGAGCACGGCTTCCCGGCCCGCGTGGTGGTGCCCGGTCTCTACGGGTACGTGTCTGCGTGCAAGTGGGTCACCGAGCTGGAGCTGACCAGCTTCGCGGACTTCGACGCGTACTGGGTGCCGCGTGGCTGGTCGGCCCAGGGGCCGATCAAGACCCAGTCGCGGATCGACACGCCGCGCCCGCGTAACCGGCTGACCGCCGGCCCGGTGACCGTCGCCGGGGTGGCCTGGGCGCAGCATCGCGGCATCCGCCGGGTCGAGGTCCGGGTGGACGAGGGTCCGTGGCGGGAGGCGGACCTCGCCGCGACGGTCTCGGTGGACACCTGGGTGCAGTGGTCGTGGCGGTGGGACGCGACGCCGGGCGAGCACAAGCTGGAGGTGCGGGCCACGGACTCGACCGGCGAGACGCAGACCGGCCGGCGTTCGGCGTTGGCGCCCGACGGCGCGACCGGCTGGCACGCCGTCCGGGTGACCGTCCGCTGACCGACGGGAACGCCACCGACCGCCGACGCCGCCACCTGACCGCCGGCGCCCCTTCCGGTGCCGGTCCGTCACCCGACACCGGACACCCCGCGACGGCGAACGCGCCGGCCGGATCGCCCTGGCCCGCCCGGCGAAATCCTCCGGACGCACCTGCTCCAGGAACATGCCGCCGCACACCCTTTGCTCTGCTTCAACCCACGCACCGGAAACGGGCCGAAAACGGTGCGCCGGTTGAAGCAGAGCAAAGGCGGTGGTGGGGAACATGCGGGCGGGCCGGGCCGCCCATAGGACGAACCGAAGGCGAACCTCCCGACGACGACGCCGCGCCCCACTGGGGCGCGGCGTCGGAAGGTTCTCGGGCCGGGGTCAGGCGATCTTGCGCTGCGCGGGGACGGTCGACTTGTGCGGCCGGCCCAGGCGAGCCTCCAGCCGGGCGATGTCGACCCGCGTCTGCCGGCGATCGGCCAGGTCCTCCCAGCCCAGGGCGAGCAGGCGCAGCCGCTCGGACTCGCTGAAGCCGCCCCAGACGCCGTACGGCTCGCGGACGGCGAGGGCGTGCGCCGCGCACTCGGCCCGGACCGGGCAGGTGCGGCAGACCGCCTTGGCGCCCGACTCCCGGCGCAGGCGGGAGGAGCCCCGCTCGCCGTCCGGGTGGAAGAACTGGGCGCTGTCCCGACCTCGGCACGCGCCGAGACGCTGCCAGTCCCAGAGGTCGACGATGGGTCCGGGAAGTCTACGTACGTTCGACATCAGCACCCCTCCTTCCGCGCGGCACCGCGGAGTTCCCTGTGTTACCGGCGTCCGCGCTGGCGCGCCGTGTCCGGCTCGAGGTCCCGGTACCCGGGGTCCGCGCGGCTCACACTTCTGTGATCCAAAACCTCGGACAACTCGCGGCATATGCCCCAACTGTCGGAAAAGTTCGAAGGATTGCCCGGAACCACCTCCCGACGGGACCCCGCCATGGTCTGCTCGTGAACGGAGAGGAGACCACTGTGCGTACGGTTCTCGTGTGCGTTCGGACGCCCTTGGCGGCGCAGCACCTGACCTCCGCGGCGGCGCGGCTGGGACTGTCCGGGGCGGTGCGGACCGCCGTCTCCGATCCCGAGGTGATGCTGCGGCTCGCGGAGCGTCCCGCCGACGTGGTGCTCGCCGACACGGCGCTCACCCGGCCGGACAGCGCCGGGTTCGTCCGCCGGGTGCTGGCCCGGGCGCCGCAGGCCGCCGTCCTGCTGCTCGGCGCCGAGGAGTCCGAGGCGGCCGCCGCGACGATCAACGCCGGCGCCCGTGGCCTCATCCAGGGCACCGACCACGACCTCACCAGCGCGGTGGCGAAGGCGCTGCTGCTGCTCTCGGCCCCCGGGCGGGCCAACCGGCACCGGGTCACCGACCCCGTACGGGACGCCGCCTCCGTGGGCGGGCCGGCCCGCTCCACGCCGGCCGGCCGGACCCCCGCCGACCCGCCCACGGCCTGGTCGGCCAGCTCCACCGACCCGGCCGCCGGGCATCCGACGGTGGTGCCCGTGCAGCGCGGTGACGACCCCGCCGAACCGGCCGGCGAGCCGGAGGGTGCGGTGCCGGGCAACCAGCGCAACGCCTCCGCCGCCCGGAACGGGCGGGCGTCGATCGGGCTGACCGAGCGCGAGCTGCAGGTGCTGCTGGGGATGGCGGAAGGCAAGAGCAACGCCGAGATCGGGCGTGAGCTGTTCGTCTCCGAGGACACGGTCAAGACCCACGCCCGGCGGCTCTTCCGCAAGCTGGGCGCGCGGGACCGCGCCCACGCGGTGGCCGCCGGCTTCCGCGCCGGGCTGGTGGCCTGACCCCTCAGCGCCCGGAGCCCGGCTCCTCGTCCGAGCCCTCGCTCAGCGTGTCGTGCACGCCGTCGGCGTACCCGCGCGCGTAGTCCCAGCTGACGTAGTGGTCCGGATCCGGGTCGTACGCCGGCTCGTGCACCCGGGGACGCCCGGAGCTGAGCAGGTGGCGCAGATTACCCCGGAGCAGGTCCCAGTCGAAGTAGTGGGGCTCCCGGCAGTCCTCACACTCGATCACCAGCCCGCGCACCCCGATCGGCGCCAGCAGCGCCTGGTAGATCTCCAGGTCGGCCAGGTCCTCCAGGACGTCCTGCCGCTCGACGTCGGTCAGCGGGTCGAGCGACTCGTCGCCAGGATCGTGCAGGCCGGCGGTCGGATCGGCCGGGTCGCCGTTGAACGGGTCGATGGGCTCGTCGTGCACCCCCTCACCGTAGACCCAACCCCCCGCCGACGCCCGCCCCCGGGCCGTGCGTGACCTGCCCCGCCACCGGCGGGGACGGGGCGGGTCACTGGGTACGATGGGGCGACGCGCCGTCACCCGGCGTGCGCCGGTGCCCGCCCGCGCCACCTCGCTGAAGCCCGTCCGAGCAGCTCAGGGGAGCAATCGTGGAAATTTCGCCCAGCACCGCTCAGCCGACCGGCGCCGACAACGGCGAGCTGGGCGGCCACCTGCCGGAGCTGCCCGCCGGCTCGGCGCGAGTGGTGCCGCTCGGGCTCACCTTCGACGACGTGCTGCTCCAGCCGGGCGAGTCGGACATCGTGCCCAGCCGGGTGAACACCCGCACCAAGCTGACTCGGTCGATCGAGCTGTCCATCCCGCTGCTGTCCAGCGCGATGGACACGGTGACCGAGGCGCGGATGGCGATCGCCATGGCCCGCCAGGGCGGCATCGGCGTGCTGCACCGCAACCTTTCCGTGGAGGACCAGGCGCTCCAGGTCGACCTGGTGAAGCGCTCCGAGTCCGGCATGATCACCAACCCGGTGACCGCCAGCCCGGAGGACACGCTCCGCGACGTCGACGCGCTCTGCGGGCGGTACCGCATCTCCGGCGTGCCGGTGGTCGACGGCGACGGCCAGCTGGTCGGCATCGTCACCAACCGCGACATGCGCTTCGTGTCCGACCCGGCCACCCCGGTCCACGAGATCATGACCCGCACCCCGTTGATCACCGCCCCGGTCGGCGTCAGCAAGGACGAGGCGCTCGCCCTGCTGCGCCAGCACAAGGTCGAGAAGCTGCCGATCGTCGACGGCTCCGGCAAGCTGCGCGGGCTGATCACGGTCAAGGACTTCACCAAGAGCGAGCAGTACCCGGACGCCACCAAGGACGACGCCGGCCGCCTCCGCGTCGCCGCCGCCGTCGGCGTCGGTGAGGACGCGTACAAGCGGGCCCGCACCCTGGTCGACGCGGGCGTCGACGTGCTGATCGTGGACACCGCGCACGGCCACCAGCGGGCCGTGCTGGAGATGGTGGCCCGGGTCAAGAAGGACACCGGCATCGACGTCATCGGCGGCAACATCGCCACGTACGCCGGCGCGAAGGCACTGGTCGAGGCCGGCGCGGACGGCGTCAAGGTCGGGGTCGGCCCGGGCGCCATCTGCACGACCCGGGTGGTCGCGGGTGTCGGCGTACCGCAGATCACGGCGATCATGGAGGCGGCGCGGGGGGCGCGGCCGGCCGGCGTCCCGGTGATCGGTGACGGCGGCGTCCAGTACTCGGGCGACATCGCCAAGGCGCTCGTCGCCGGGGCCGACACGGTCATGCTGGGCAGCCTGCTGGCCGGCTGCGAGGAGAGCCCGGGCGAGCTGATCTTCGTCAACGGCAAGCAGTACAAGGTTTACCGGGGGATGGGCTCGCTGGGTGCCATGCAGTCCCGGGGCCAGGCCAAGTCGTACTCGAAGGACCGCTACTTCCAGCAGGACGTGACCAGCGACGAGAAGCTGGTCCCCGAGGGCGTCGAGGGCCAGGTGCCGTACCGGGGGCCGCTGGCCCGGGTCGCCCACCAGCTGGTCGGTGGGCTGCGGCTCGCCATGGGGTACGCCGGTGCGGAGAGCATCACCGAGCTGCACCAGCGTGGCCAGCTGATCCGGATCACCGCGGCCGGGCTCAAGGAGAGCCACCCGCACGACATCCAGATGACCGTCGAGGCGCCCAACTACCACACCCGCTGACCCACCACCCCCAACCACCTGGAGTCCCCATGCGTGACGTGGTCGAGATCGGGCTGGGCAAGACCGCGCAGCGCGGCTACCACCTGGACGACATCGCGATCGTGCCGAGCCGCCGCACCCGGGACGTCGACGACGTCTCCACGGCCTGGCAGCTCGACGCGTACCCGTTCGGCATCCCCTGCGTCGGCCACCCCTCCGACGCGACGATGAGCCCGGCCTCGGCGGTGAAGCTGAGCCAGCTCGGCGGCCTCGGCGTGCTCAACGTGGAGGGTCTGTGGACCCGCTACGAGAACCCGACGAAGGTGCTGGAGGAGCTGGCCGGCCTGGACGAGGACGCGCGCCACACCAAGCGGCTCCAGGAGGCGTACTCCGAGCCGATCCGTCCCGACCTGATCGCCGAGCGGGTCCGCGAGCTGCGTGCCGGCGGCGGCACGGTGGCCGTGCGGGTCTCGCCGCAGCACACCCTCGCGCTCGCCCCGGTCATCCTCGACGCCGGTGTCGACATCCTGGTCATCCAGGGCACCATCGTCTCCGCCGAGCACGTCTCGACGACCGAGGAGCCGCTCAACCTCAAGGAGTTCATCGCCGACCTCGACCTGCCGGTCATCGTCGGCGGCTGCACCGACTACAAGACCGCCCTGCACCTGATGCGTACGGGTGCGGCCGGCGTCATCGTCGGCATCGGCGGCGACGACTGGTCCACGACCGACTCCGTGCTCGGCATCCGGGTGCCGATGGCCACCGCGATCGCCGACGCGGCGGCCGCGCGGCGCGACTACCTGGACGAGACCGGCGGCCGGTACGTGCACCTGATCGCCGACGGCGACGTCATGACCTCGGGCGACATCGCCAAGGCCCTCGGCTGCGGGGCGGACGCGGTGATGCTCGGCGAGCCGCTGTCGCTGTGCGCGGAGGCACCGGCCGGTGGCGCGTGGTGGCACTCGGCCGCCAGCCACCCGTCGCTGCCGCGCGGCGCGTTCGAGGTGGCCGGCGAGCCGCTCGGCTCGATGGAGCAGCTGCTCTTCGGCCCGGCCGACGAGCCGGACGGCCAGCTCAACCTGTTCGGCGGGCTGCGCCGCGCGATGGCCAAGTGCGGCTACCGCGACCTCAAGGAGTTCCAGAAGGTCGGCCTGGTCCTGGACCGCTGACCCGCCCCGAGAAGCACCGCACGCACCGGTCGCGCCGATAGGCTCGACCGGTGCGTCGTACCTCAGCCCCGGTCCGCCCGGGCCTGGCCGTGGCCGTCGCGGCGGCGGTCGTGCTCGCCGGCTGCCTCCCGTCCAGGGACGACGACGGCTTCCACCCGGGCGCGGCCGACATCGGCGACCCGTACGTCCCGGGGGCCGGCAACGGCGGGTACGACGTGGACAACTACCGCCTCGCCGTCGACTACGACCCGCCCGGGGACCGGCTCTCCGGCCGGGCCGTGGTCACCGCCACCGCCACCGAGCCGCTGTCCCGCTTCAACCTGGACCTCGTCGGGCTGGACGTGACGGCGGTGACCGTCGACGACGCCCGGGCCGAACACCACCGCGACGGCGACGAACTGGTCGTCACCCCGGAGCGGGGGCTGGCCCGGGGCAGCCGGTTCACCGTCGAGGTGACGTACGCCGGCGTTCCCACCGCCCGCCCCGACGGGCAGCTGGGCAGTGGCGGCTTCCTGCACACCGAGGACGGGGCGATCGCCCTCGGCCAGCCGTACTCGGCCGCGACCTGGTTCCCGGTCAACGACCACCCTTCCGACAAGGCCACCTACGAGATCGAGGTGACCGTCCCGGACGGGCTGGAGGCGCTCAGCAACGGCGTGCCGGGCGGGCGGACCAGCGCGGGCGGCCGGACCACGTGGCGGTGGGCCGAGCGGACGCCGATGGCGAGTTACCTGAGCACGCTGGTGATCGGGGACTACCGGGTGACGACCGGCACCCACGCCGGGAAGCCGATCGTCACGGCGGTGCCGGAGCGGCTCGCCGCGACCGGCCCGGAGGCGAGTTCGCTGGCCCGCACCGCCGAGATCGCCGACTTCCTGGCCGGCCGGTTCGGGCCGTACCCGTTCGAGTCGTACGGCGGGATCGCGGTCACCGACCCGCGGGTGGGGTACGCGCTGGAGACGCAGTCCCGGCCGGTCTACGGGCCGGGCTTCTTCCGGAGCGGGCAACCCAACCTCGGTGTGGTCACGCACGAACTGGCGCACCAGTGGTTCGGCAACAGCGTCGCGGTGGCCCGCTGGCGGGACATCTGGCTCAACGAGGGCTTCGCCACGTACGCGGAGTGGCTGTGGGAGGAGCACGACGGCGGCCGGACCGCGCAGCGGAACTTCGAGCTCCGGTACGCGATGACCGACTGGTCGCGACCGACGCTCGACCCCGGCCGCGGGCAGCTGTTCGGCAGCGCCGTCTACACGCGCGGTGCGCTGGCCGTGCACGCGCTGCGTCGGACGGTCGGTGACGACGCCTTCTTCACGATCCTTCGCACGTGGACGGCCGAGCGGCGGGGCGGCAACGCCACCACGGACGATCTGGTGGCGCTCGCCGAGCGGGTCTCCGGGAAGGATCTGCGCCCGCTCTTCGACGCCTGGCTGACCGGGCGGACCGCGCCGACCCTGCCGTGATGGACGCGTGATCGTCGATCGGTAGGCTCCCGCCTGCGCCCGGCCGGAGCGGGGCGGGGTGGCCGGCGTCGACCGGCCACGGCGACGGGGAGAGGACTGCTGATGGTACGTGGACGACGAAACCTTCGGGTGGGCGTCGGTCTGCTGATGGCGGGTGTGTTGGGGGTGAGCGGCTGCCAGTCGTCCGAGCCGACGGCGGCACCCGAGCAGTCGGCCGCACCGACGGCGACGCCGACGCCGGCGCGGAACTTCACGCCCGGGGCGGCCGGTGCCGGCGACCCGTACTTCCCGAGCTACGGCAACGGCGGGTACGACGTCACGGCGTACACGGTGAAGGTGCGCTACGACCCGGCGAAGGACCAGTTGAGCGGCGTGACCACGGTGAAGGCCACGGCCACGGCGGACCTGTCGTCGTTCAACCTGGACCTGGCCGGGTTGACGGTCAGCGGTGTGACGATCGACGGTGCCGCCGCCGGGCACGAGCAGGAGAAGAACGAACTCGTCGTCACCCCGGCCGCCGGCCTGGTCTCCGGCAACGGCTTCACCGCCGAGATCACGTACGCGGGCGTGCCGAAGCCGCTGAAGAACGAGGTGCTCGGTGAGGGCGGGTGGCTGCACACCGGCGACGGGGCGATCGCGCTGGGCCAGCCGGAGTCGGCCAGCACCTGGTTCCCGGTCAACGACCACCCGTCGGACAAGGCGACCTACCAGTTCGAGATCACCGTCCCGGACGGCCTGACGGCGGTCAGCAACGGCGTGCCGGGCGGGAAGACCAGCACCGGCGGCTGGACCACCTGGAAGTGGGCCGAGAACACCCCGATGGCGAGCTACCTCAGCACGGTGGCCATCGGCAAGTTCCGGCTCACCCAGAGCGAGCACAAGGGACGGCCGGTGTTCCACGCGGTCACGACGAAGGTGTCCAAGGGCGCCGCCGACGCGTCGATCGCGAAGACGCTCAAGGTGGCGGACTACCTGGAGACCGTGTTCGGCCCGTACCCGGTGGACGCGTACGGCGGCGTGGTCGTGTCCGACGAGCGCATCCGGTACGCGCTGGAGACGCAGAGCCGACCGGTCTACTCCGCCGGCTTCTTCCGCCGTGGCGAGAACACCGGCGTGGTGGCGCACGAGCTGGCCCACCAGTGGTTCGGCAACAGCGTGGCGCTGGAGCGGTGGCAGGACATCTGGCTCAACGAGGGGCTGTCGTCGTACGCGGAGTGGCTGTGGGCCGAGCACAGCGGCGAGGGCACCGCGAAGCAGGCCTTCGACATCCGGATGGCCCGGGTGCCGGCGGAGGTGTGGCGGACCCCGCCGGGTAAGCCCGGCGTGAAGAACCTGTTCAGCGAATCGGTGTACGAGCGCGGCGCGATGACCGTGCACGCGCTCCGGGTGTCGGTCGGCGACAAGGCGTTCTTCCAGATCCTGAAGACCTGGGCGCAGGAGCAGCGGAACGGCACCGGCACCACGAAGGAGTTCGTCGAGCTCTCCGAGCGGATCTCCGGCAAGCAGCTGGACAAGCTCTTCGACGCGTGGCTGTACGACACCAGGAAGCCCGCCGTTCCCAAGCCGCTCTGAGCGGTGGTGTCCCCGTCCCCGCCGCCGGCCGGCGGCGGGGACGGGCTCACGATTCCTGCCGCAGCCCCGGATGCGCGGCCAGGTACGCGTCGGCGCGGCCGGCCCGGAGCTCCGGGAGGAACCCGCGCCCGACCTGGGTGAGCTGTTCACCGCGGTAGCCGCTGCCCCGGCCGACGGATGCGCCGGGGAGACCGACGAGGACGAGCCGGTCCGGATCCAGACCGCCCAGGGCGTACGCGACGTCGACGATCCGCGGCCCACCGGCGTAGATCAGGGTGTCTCCGAGTGCCGCCACCACCTGCTCGACCCGCGCCGGGTCCCGGGCCAGGTCCTCGTCGAGGATCTTCGTGACCAGTGCCTTGATCAGCTGCTGCTGGTGGCGCTGGCGCGCGTAGTCGCCACCGGACATGTAGCGCTGGCGCGCGTAGTCCAGCGCCTGCCAGCCGTTGAGGTGCCGTACGCCCGGCTCGTACACCATCTGCGGCCCGACGTACCCGCCGCCGCCCGGCTTCGGGGCGCGGTGGGTACCGTCCGGCCGGCGGTGCTGCGACACCACCCGCTGGTCGATCCGCAGGTCCACCCCACCGAGGGTGTCCACCAGCCGGTCGAAGCCGCCGAAGGTGAGCACGGCGCCGGCGTCGATCCGCAGGCCCGTGTAGCCGCTGACCGTGCTGCGCAGCAGGTCGTACCCCTGGGCGGGGTCCGGATTGCGCGGCCGGCCGGGCACCCGGCTGCCGTAGGCCATGGCGTGGGTCAGCTTGGTGCGCCCGCCGCGGTAGTCGGCTCGGGGAAAGGCCGGGATGTCGACCAGCAGGTCGCGGGGGAGTGAGAACAGGTACGCCCGGTCCAGCCCGCGCGGCACGTGCAGGACGAGGACGGCGTCCGAGTGCGGCTCCCAGGCGGGGTCGCTGACCCGGGTGTCCACCCCCACCAGCAGCAGGTTGAGCGGGCCCGTGATGGCGGCGGCGCCGGGCGGCGGGCCGGTCGGTGCGGGCGACGGCGTGGGCGTGGGGGTGGGGGTGGCTCCGGTGGCGCTCGCGTCGGGCGCCGGCCGCTGCGGGCCGCGGTCGGCCAGCGTACGGACCACGGCCGCCCCGCCGGCCGTGAGCAGGACGCCGGCGGCGAGCGCGACCAGGGCGAGGCGCCACCCACGGCGCGCGTCGGACCCGAGGACCATCCGGCCACCCCTTCCCCCGTGCCTGAAGAAACGCGCGGACGGGGGCACCGGGTTGCGCCGGCGCTCGACGATCCGTCGAACGGGTTTCCATGATCGCGGCAAACTGCCCCTGGCGCGACGGCTACCCGCCGGTAATGATGCGTTCATGCGGTACGACGTGGTCGTCATCGGGTCCGGGTTCGGCGGCAGCGTCAGCGCGCTGCGGCTCGCCGAGAAGGGCTACCGGGTGGGGGTCCTGGAGGCCGGGCGCCGCTTCGCCGACGAGGAGTTCCCGGAGACCTCGTGGCGGGTGCGGCGGTTCCTCTGGGCGCCGTGGCTCGGGTGCTACGGGCTCCAGCGGATCACCCTGCTGCGGGCGGCCGACCGGAAGGCCGGCGGCGGGGTGATGGTGCTCTCCGGCGCCGGGGTGGGCGGTGGCTCACTGGTCTACGCCAACACGTTGTACGAGCCGCTCGACGCCTTCTACGACGATCCGCAGTGGCGCGACGTCACCGACTGGCGGGACGAGCTGGCCCGCCACTACGACCAGGCGAAGCGGATGCTCGGCGTCACCACGTACCCGGTCACCACCGGCGCGGACCGGGCGATGCGGTCGGTGGCCGAGCGGATGGGGGTCGGGCACACCTTCCACGCCACCCCGGTCGGCGTGCACATCGGCCGGCCGGGGCAGCGGGTGCCCGACCCGTACTTCGGCGGCGCCGGCCCGGAGCGGACCGGCTGCACGCACTGCGGCGGCTGCATGACGGGTTGCCGGCACGGGGCCAAGAACACCCTGGTCAAGAACTACCTGTGGCTCGCCGAGCGGCTCGGTGTCGACGTGCACCCGCTGACGACGGTGACCGCCGTGCGCCCGGTCGAGGGCGGCGGGTACGCGGTGCACACCGTGCGTACCGGGGCCTGGCTGCGCAAGCGCCGCCAGGTGATCCACGCCGACCAGGTGGTCTTCGCGGCGGGGGCGCTCGGCACCCAGCGGCTGCTGCACGGGATGAAGGCGAGCGGGGCGCTGCCCCGGCTCTCGTCCCGCCTCGGCGAGCTGACCCGGACCAACTCGGAGGCGATCCTCGGCGCGTCGGTGCCCCGCCAGCGGGCCCGGGCGGACGGGACGGACTTCACCGAGGGCGTGGCGATCACCAGCTCGTTCCACCCGGACGCGCAGACCCACATCGAACCGGTCCGTTACGGGCGGGGCTCAAACGCGATGGGGCTGCTCCAGTCGCTCCTGGTCGACGGCGGCCCGCGCCGGGTGCGCCGCTGGCTGGGCTCCATCGTGCGGCAGCCGGGCGTCGCGGCCCGGATGCTGTCGGTCCGCGGCTGGTCGGAGCGGACGGTGATCGCGCTGGTCATGCAGTCGGCGGACAACTCCCTGACCACCCGGATGCGGCGCGGGCCGCTCGGCCGGCAGCTGGTCTCCGGCCCCGGCCACGGTGCCCCGAACCCGACCTGGATTCCCGCCGGCAACCAGGCGGTGCGGCTGCTCGCCGAGGTGATCGGCGGGGTGCCGGGCGGTGCGCTGACCGAGCCGTTCAACGTCCCGATGACCGCGCACATCCTCGGCGGCGCGGTGATCGGTGCCACCCCCGACGACGGGGTGATCGACCCCTGGCACCGGGTGTACGGGCACCCGGGCCTGCACGTGGTGGACGGCGCGGCGGTCTCGGCCAACCTCGGCGTCAACCCGAGCCTCACGATCACCGCCCAGGCCGAACGCGCCATGTCCTTCTGGCCCAACAAGGGCGAGCCGGATCCCCGCCCATCCCTCGGCGCCCGCTATGTCCGCGTCCCCCCGATCCCCCCGCGCACCCCGGCCGTCCCGCCCGACGCCCCCGGCGCGCTGCGGTAAGGAAGGGCCCCTTGTTAACGCCTCCGGTAGAGCAGGGGACCCTTGTTAACAGCCTCACCCCGACGCGCCCGCCGGGTGGCGGCCGGGCGGGCCGTGACGGTGGGTAGGCTTTCTGCACATGAGCACGCCTCGCCCAGTCCTGGTGGTGGACTTCGGAGCCCAGTACGCCCAGCTCATCGCGCGCCGGGTGCGCGAGGCGAAGGTCTACTCGGAGATCGTCCCGCACACGATGCCGGTCGCCGAGATGCTGGCGAAGAACCCGGCCGCGATCGTCCTGTCCGGCGGCCCGGCCAGCGTCTACGCGCCCGACGCGCCGCAGATCGACGCGGGCATGTTCGACGCCGGGGTGCCCGTGTTCGGCATCTGCTACGGCTTCCAGGCGATGGCCCGGGCGCTCGGCGGCACGGTCGCGAAGACGGGCAACCGGGAGTACGGCGGCACCCCGCTGCACACCCGTCCCGAGGCCGGCGTGCTGCTCCGGGACCTCCCCGACGACCTGCCGGTGTGGATGAGCCACGGCGACTGCGTCATCGAGGCGCCGGCCGGCTTCACGGTCACCGCCGAGTCGGCGGGTGCGCCGGTGGCCGCCTTCGAGGACCTGGCCGGCCGTCGCGCGGGCGTGCAGTTCCACCCGGAGGTGGGGCACACCGCGCACGGTCAGGAGATGCTGGCCCGCTTCCTGTACGACATCGCCGGCATCGAGCCCACCTGGACGCCGGAGAACATCATCGACGAGCAGGTGGCCCGGATCCGCGAGCAGGTCGGCGACAAGGAGGTCATCTGCGGGCTCTCCGGCGGCGTGGACTCCGCCGTCGCCGCGGCGCTGGTCCACAAGGCCGTCGGTGACCAGCTCACCTGCGTCTTCGTCGACCACGGCCTGCTGCGGGCCGGGGAGGCGGAGCAGGTGGAGAAGGACTACGTCGCCGCCACCGGCATCAAGCTGAAGGTGGTCGACGCGCAGGAGCGCTTCCTCGGCGCGCTCGCCGGGATCACCGACCCCGAGCAGAAGCGTAAGATCATCGGTCGGGAGTTCATCCGGGTCTTCGAGGCCGCCGCGCGGGAGATCGCCGCCCACGGCGACGTGGAGTTCCTGGTGCAGGGCACCCTCTACCCGGACGTGGTCGAGTCCGGCGGCGGCACCGGCACGGCCAACATCAAGAGCCACCACAACGTCGGCGGGCTCCCGGAGGACCTGAGGTTCGCGCTGGTCGAGCCGCTGCGCACGCTCTTCAAGGACGAGGTCCGCACCCTCGGGCTCCAGCTCGGCCTGCCCGAGGCGATGGTCTGGCGGCACCCGTTCCCGGGGCCGGGCCTGGCCATCCGGATCATCGGCGCGGTCGACGAGGAGCGGCTGGCCGTGCTCCGGAAGGCCGACCTGATCGCCCGCCAGGAGCTGTCCGCCGCGGATCTGGACCGGGGCGTGTGGCAGTTCCCGGTGGTCCTCCTGGCGGACGTGCGCAGCGTCGGCGTGCAGGGAGACGGGCGCAGCTACGGGCATCCGGTGGTGCTGCGCCCGGTCTCCAGCGAGGACGCGATGACCGCCGACTGGTCCCGGCTGCCGTACGAGGTGATCGCCCGGATCTCCACCCGGATCACCAACGAGGTCGCCGAGGTCAACCGGGTGGTCCTGGACGTGACCAGCAAGCCGCCGGGCACCATCGAGTGGGAGTGAGCCGGGCTCACGCCGCGGGCGGCACGGGCGGCTGAGGCGCCGGCCGGCTCTGCGGCGTCGGGACCGGCGCGGTGGTCGCCTCGGGCGTCGCCGCCGGCCACGGGGCCGGCTGCGCGGGCGGGGTAGCCGTCGTGGTCCCGGCCGTCGGCGTGGTTTCGGCCGTCGGCGTGGGCGCGGCCGCCGTCGGGTGCGGCCAGGCGGGCGCGCCGGCCGGCTCCTCCGGCATCAGGAACCACATGATCGGGTACGCGAGCAGCGCGAGGCCGCCGGTGAGCAGGCCGGTGACCGCGAAGATCACCCGGATCAGGGTGGGGTCGACGTCGAAGTAGCGGCCGACTCCACTGGCCACCCCGGCGACCATCCGGTCGGTGACGGGGCGGCGGAGCTGCTTGTACGGGGCTTGGGGAATACCGGTGGTCGTCATGTCTCCACGGTCCGCGCCGGGCTGCCGGTCGACCTCGGTGACCGCCCGGATCCATACCCTGACCCGCCCCTGATGCGGGAGCCTAGAGTCAGGAATCTGACTCTTTTCGATGCCGGTAGCCGGTTGCGGGGAGAATTTGGCCCCGTGACCACCATGCTGGAGCCGCTCCGCAGGATCGCGGCGTACGCAGTCTGCACTGACTCAGTCGGTCGGGTGTTGCTGGTCCGCGCATCGGAGCGCTCCGGCACCCCCGGCACGTGGTCGCTGCCCGGAGGCGCGGTCGACCACGGCGAGGATCCGCACCACACCGTCGTCCGGGAGACCGCGGCCGAGACCGGGCTCTCGGTCAGCGTCGCCGGCCTGAAGGACGTGCTGGCCGACATGCGGGCGCTGCCCGAGCGGGGCATCACCATCCACACCGACCGCCTCCTCTACCGGGTGTCGGTCCGTGGCGGAACGCTCACCGACCGGGTCGACCGGCCCACCGACCTGGCCCGCTGGTTCACCCTCGACGAGGCCCGCGAGTTGCCGCTGCGCTCGTTCACCGCGCGTGCCCTGGGCCTGCCGGCCTCCTCGGCGGACATCGTGCCCGACGAGCCGCCCGAGTTCCCCTCGTTCTACGCGGTGCCCGGGCCGGACGGCCTGCACCGGGCGCAGCGCTTCGCCGCGTACGCCGTGGTCACCGACCCGGAGGGGCGGGTGCTGCTCACCCGCGTCTCGGACGGCTACCCGGGAGCCGGGTGCTGGCACCTGCCCGGCGGCGGCACCGACTACGGCGAGCAGCCGGGCGCCGCGCTGATCCGGGAACTGGTGGAGGAGACCGGGCAGACCGGGCGCCTGGTCGAGCTGCTCGGGGTGGCGAGCCACCGCGACGCCGCCTCGCTGGGGCCGGAGGGGTACCCGATCGACTGGCACGGCGTCCGCGCGTTCTACCGGGTCGTGGTCGACCAGCCCGCGCCGCCGACCGTCGCCGACGTGGGCGGCTCCACCTGCGAGGCCCGCTGGTTCGCCCGGGAGGAGCTGGGCGCTCTCCCCAGCGACCGGCTCACCGAGGTGACGGCGGAAGCCGTCCAGGCCGCCCGCCTGACCTGATCGCCCACCTCACCCCGGGCTCGCCCGGCGCCGCACACGTCGATCATGAAGTTATTGTCGGGACACGCCGGTGTCGACGGCGATAACTTCATGATCGACGTAGTGCGGACGGGGGACGGGTTCGTGGAGCAGCGGCGACGGGTGGCGGCGTACGGGGTTCTGCGGGACGCCGATGGGCGGGTGCTGCTCGCGCGGGGGTCGGCCGCGTGCCCGTACCCGGGCGTCTGGCAGTTGCCCGGCGGCGGGCTGGTGCACGCCGAGCACCCCGCCGACGCGGTCGTGCGGCAGTTCGCCGAGGAGAGCGGGCTCGCCGTGGCGGTGGCCGGGATGCGGGCCGCCGTCGCGGACGTGGCCACCTTCGCCGACGCCGGGATCGCGCTGCACACCGACCGGCTGGTGTTCGACGTGACGGCGCGGGGTGGCACGCTCCGGCCGGAGCCGGCCGGGGGCAGCGACGAGGTGGGCTGGTTCACGCCCGCCGAGGCGGCGACCGTGCCGCTGATGCCCTTCACCGCCGAGCTGCTCGGGCTGGCCGTCACGCCCCTGCCACCGGGGCTCCCCACGGCCCTGCCGGCCGACCAGGCCGCCCCGCTTCCGGCGGGCCGGCGGCAGCGCTTCGGGGCGTACGGGCTGGTCACCGATCCGCGGGGCCGGGTGCTGTTGACGCGGATCGCGGACGGTTACCCGGGCGCCGGCCGCTGGCACCTGCCCGGCGGCGGCACCGACCACGGGGAGGCGCCGGAGCCCGCGCTGCTGCGTGAGCTGGTCGAGGAGGCCGGCCAGCTCGGGCGGGTGGTCGAGCTGATCGGCGTGGACAACCTGCACAACCCGGCCGCGCTCGGGCCGGAGGGGTACCCGCTGGACTGGCACGGCGTCCGGGTGGTCTACCGGGTGGCGGTGGACGGGCCGACCGAGCCGCGGGTCACCGAGCTGGCCGGGGGGTCGACCGAGTGCGCGGCGTGGTTCGACGTCGGTCAGCTCGCCGGCCTGCCGCTGACCGACATCGCCAGCCGCGCGATCACGGAGCGTGTTGGCTGAACCGTCGGCCGTCGGGGGCCGTACGTGAGGACACGGCGCCTGAGCACGGCGACCGGCAAAGCATTAAACAGGTATATATCGGTCATCAGGGATGCCGGGACTCGCTCGCCGCGACGACCTCGCCCAGGTCCGGTACATTCGAGTGAGGGAGTTGGCGGTGAAACGGGCGATGCGGCCCGGGATGGGAATATGAGAGCGGTTCGCGCGGTTTAAGGGAGATATAAGTACCGCCGGCAGCTATCGCCAATCCCCGTTCCCCTATGCGATGGTGTACTCCGCAAAACGGCTGCCGGGCCAGAGAGGTCCGGCACGAGACAGCCGGACACCCGCCGCCGAGGCGGTGAGCCGATCCGGTGATGGAGGAAACGTGCCGAGAGCCCCATGGCGCCGGCGTCGTACGACTGACAGTCCGCGCCCCGCAGGGCGCCGTTGGGCGGGCCGGCTGCGCCGCAGCAGCACGTTCGCCCGCCAGGTGCTGCTGGTCCGGGTGGGTCGCCGGGACGGCGACCTCCGTGCCGGCACCGACGTGGCACTGGTCGAGCGCCGGTACGCGGACACCCGGTACGGCCGGTACGACGCCGAGATCGAGGCGGTCGTCCCGGTCAGCCCCGCCCTCGCTCCCGCGTCGCCGGTCGACGACCCGACGGCGATGTCGATCCCGCTGCTCCCCGGCGAGCGGACCGTCGCCCGCCGGATGAAGTTCGCGGTGGTCAACGCGTGCACCCTGGCCAGCCTCATGCTGGGCATGCTGGCGATCTTCCTCGCCATGCAGGGTGAGGTGCGGGTCGCGGCCCTCTGCCTGATCGCCTGCGTCGCCTTCGACGGTCTCGACGGCGCCCTGGCCCGCAAGCTCGGTGTGGCCAGCCCGTTCGGCGCCCAGATGGACTCGCTGGCCGACATGTGCTCGTTCGGCCTCGCCGCTCCGGTGGTGGTCTACGCCTCGCTGGCCGGCTCCGTGCCGCCGGCCGCCGCCGCGGTGGCCTGCGCCCTCGTCGCCGCCTGCGCCGCCATCCGGCTCGCCCGGTTCAACGTCTCGCCGAAGGACGGCCGCTTCTTCTGCGGCGTGCCGACCACCATGGCTGCCGCGGTGCTCGCCCTGACGGTCGCCATCGGGCTGCCGGTGTCGGGGCTGGTGCTGGTCAGCGGGGTGACGCTGCTCGCCTTCGCCATGGTCTCCAGCTTCCCGTACGCGAAGCTCGCCCGCCTGGTGAAGCTGCCGCCGTGGCTGTGGCTGGCCCCGGTCCTCGGCGCGCTGGTCGACATCCGGCTCACCTTCGCCCTCGTCGTCGCGGGCTACCTGCTCAGCGGCCCGGTGCTCTGGCTGCGCCAGCGTCGCACCGTCTGACGATCAAGCAGCAGGAAAGGGGCGCCGCGGGTATCCGCGGCGCCCCTTTTCAGCTTGTTGGCGGAAGTCAGCGCCAGCGGGCGATGACGGTCGACCCGCCGACCACCTTGTCACCCGGGCCGACCAGCGGCTCCGCCGCCTCGGCGGGCAGGTAGACGTCGGTGCGTGAGCCGAACCGGATCAGCCCGAAACGCTCGCCCTTCGCCAGCAGCGCGCCGATCGGCGCCCGCTGCACGATCCGCCGGGCGATCAGCCCGGTGCGCTGCGCCACCACCACCGTGCCGTGCGCGGTGTCCAGCACCGTGTACGCGGCGACGTTGTGCTCGGCCTCCGGCTTCATCGCGTTGACGAAGCCGCCGTCGGCAACGAAGTAGTCGACCACCTTGCCGGCTACCGGGGAGCGGTTGACGTGCACGTCGAGCACCGACAGGAAGACCGCGATCCGCAGCCACTCGCCGTCGCCGAAACGCTCGTCGTGCAGCCGCTGCACGGAGAGCACCTGCCCGTCGGCGGCGGCGACCACGGCAGACGGGTCCTCCGGCACGTCCCGCTCCGGGTCGCGGAAGAAGGCGGCCACGGGCGCTGCGGCCAGGGCGGGCAGCAGCCACAGCTTCGACCTGGGCCGGGTCAGCCGGGCCAGCCCCGCCAGCCCGAGCGCGATGCCCGCGGCGGCCACGCCGTTGGAGTCGATGTGCATGGTGCGGGTCAGCGGCACGCTGGACGGCCGGTACGCCGGAGCCAGCCCCGCGGCCGCGGCGGCGTCGACCGGGGTGAACCGGAGCCGGTGCACCCGCAGCGGCGGGTTGTTGCGCAGCACCAGGTCGCTGCCGACGCCGTACAGCGCGCCCTGGCGGTCCAGCTCGTCGGCGGCGCCGGCGCTGCGACCCGGGGCGACCGGCGCGGCGACGCTGAGCACCGCCCCGTCGGCCAGGTACTTGCCCAGCCCTTCGATGGCGGCGCGGGTCTCCTCGGCGGTGCCGGTGAACGGCTCACCGACGATGGCGACCGCCGCTACCTCGGCCTCGGCCAACGTCTCGACGACGCGGACCCGCTCGGCGACCCAGCGGCCCTGCGTGGAGACGTGCTCACGCAGCGGCGCGGCGCTCGTCGCGGCGGCCGGCACCACGGTGAGCGTGTCACCGGGCAGCAGCGCCTCGATCGCCGCGGCGAGCACCGGGGACTCCGGGCTGGCGCCGACCAGGAGGGCGGCCTTCGGGTCGTTGATCCGGGCGAACTCGGCGACGAGGGTACGGGCGGCACGCTCGCCGATGCGGACCGGACCGGACCGGCCGGAGAGGCGCACGGCGGGGGACTGGGTCATGTCGGGCGGGCTCCTGACGGGTCGGGACGACGGTTGAGGCGGAATACCGGCACGGCCGGCGCCGGCATCGGCCGTGGCCGGCCCGGCGCGGGCGTGCGGCGACCGGCCGGGACGGTCTCCACCGGCCAGCATATGCGCCGCCGTGCGGGCATCGCACCGCCGCGGTCAGCGGCCGTCCCCCCCGGCCGGTGGGGACGGCGGCCAGTCCCCGGGAACGTCCGCCGGCCGGTCCTCGACGGCCTCGTCCCGGCGGTCGGTGACCGCCTCCGTCGGCCACTCGTCGGCGTCCTCCCGGCCGGCGTTCCCGCCGGCCGGGGCGCCCGACAGGGGCGCCGACACGTCCCGGTCCGGGCGGCCGGGCACCGGCCACCCGTCCGCGTCCGTCCTGGCGGTCTCCCCGGCCGCCACCTCGGGCACCGGGTGCGTCGAGGTCGGGGCGACCGTCCCGGCGGGTCCGGTGGTCCCGTCGGTCGTGGAGATCCCGTCGGTCCCGGCCGGGCGGGTAGAGCGTGCGGCGCGCAGCGCGCCCACCAGTCCGAGCACGCCGACCAGCAGCAGCGCCCCGGCCAGGAACCAGCCGACCGGCGGCAGGACGAACCCGAGCAGCCGGGCGACCAGCCACCACGTGGCGAGGCCGACGAAGAGGAGCCCGAACGCCAGGGACACGAGGTCGGTGCGATGCGCCCTCACCGGGTCACCTCCAGCTTGCCGGCGTTGACGTGGATGTAGAGGCGCAGTTTCCCGCCGCCGGGGCCGTTCGCACCCAGGTCGGTGGTCTCGCGCAGCGGCCCGTCGACCCCGCCGGCGCGCTCGTCGAGCGTCCCCGAACGGCGGCCGAAGACGACCGCGTCACCGGCGTTCACGTCGGCCAGGACGGTCACGTCGACGTCCGGTGGGACCACAACGGTGGCCTCGCCGAAGTTGACCGCGACGGTGATCTCGGTGTCCTTCCCGTCGAAGTCCACGGCGCGGAGGTCGAGCACCGAGTCGCCGAAGCTGTTCTCGTACCGGGTCGCCAGCTCCGCGTGGCTGGCCGGGGCCCAGGTCACCGCGCCGTCCACCCCCCGGATGTGGTCGTACGACTCGGCGACGGTCGCCACCGTCAGCGCGGCGGCGGTCACCAGCCCGAGTGCGATCAGCCACCGGGCCCGGCCGAACCAGGTGCCGACGAGCAGGCCGAGGCCGATGGTGGCCAGGGCCGCCGCGAAGTACGCCGAGGCGCCGACCGGGAAGACGTCCAGCAGGTCGAGGACGGTCACCACGCCGAGGGCGAGGAAGATCAGCGAGAAGGTCACCGCACCGAGCGCGGACCGTTCCCGTGGCCGCTTCGGCGGGCGGGGCGCCGGCGTCGGCGGTGCCACCGGACGTCCCGCGTACGGGCCGTGCGGCGCGAACGGTGGGCGGTAGCCGCCAGGGGGCGGGGTCGGCGGCCCGGACGGTGCCGGGGGCCAGGTCGGCGCAGCCGGCGTACCGCTGACCGGAGACGCCCACGCCGAGGGCGCCGGGCCGGCCGGCGTCCCGCCCCACGCCGGCGGCGCGGGCGGCGGCGCCATGCCTGCGGGCGTCGCCGCCGGCAGTTCGGCCGTCGGTTCGGCGGTCCCGGGCGTGGTCACCGGCAGCGGCGACGTGGTGACCGGCAGCGGCATGGTCGGCGCGGCCGACTCCGCCGCTCCGGCGGGTGGCACGGCGCCCGCCGCGAGGGTCGGGCCCCCCGGGGCGGCCGGATGACCGACCGGGGCCGGGTAGGCCACCGGCGGCACCGGGCCGGGTGGCGCGGGGGCGGCACCCGGCGGGGCGCCGCCGACCGGCGGGCCACCGGGGCGCTCGCGGTTGAGCAGCAGCGCCCCGCAGACCAGGATGGCCGCGCCCAGCAGCACGGCCCGGAACGCGTCGGTGACGATGAAGGCGAAGCTGACAGCCACCAGGATGCTGAGGACGATCACGGTGACCGGGGACATGCTGGACCGCCCACGGCCCAGCATCGACTCGACCGGCGAGGCGCTGTCGCCCTCGCCCGGGATGATCAGCCAGGCGGAGACGTACACCAGGATGCCGATGCCGCCGAAGAAGCCGAGCACCGCCAGCAGCACCCGCCAGAGCACCGGGTCGGTGTTCGTCGCCCGGCCGATGGCCGCGCACACGCCCGCCAGGTACCGGCCGTCGTGCGGTCGGACCAGCCCGTACCGCGAGGTGAAGCTGGTGCCGCCGCCCGCCGGCGGGGCGGCGGCCGGGGTGGGCGGCGCGCCGGTCGGGTCCTGCGGCGGAGGTGGCGGCCCGCCGGCCGGCGGGGACGCCGCGGGTGGCGGCGGCACCCCGGGCGTCGGGGACTGAGCGGCTTCCTCGGTCATGCCCTCGATCCTGCTCCCCGTGTCGCGTCGGCGACCTCAGGAGGAGACCCTGACACCACCCTGAGATCCGGGCGGCCCGGATGTCCGGGGCGTCCCCGTGGTCGGGCGGCGGCGTGCCGTGTGACGATCGAACCGGCGCCGGCAGCGGACGGTCGCCCACACCGTACCCGTCGTGACCAGGGAGCCCCCGATCAGCACCGTGACCCAGCCCCCTCGCCTCTACCGCGCCCCCGAGCACCGGATGGCCGCCGGGGTGGCCGCGGGCATCGCCGAGCACCTCGGCATCTCGGTGCTCCGCGTCCGGGTCGCCTTCATGGTGCTGCTCGGGCTGAGCGGTCTCGGCCTGCTCCTCTACGCCGCCTTCTGGGCGGTGGTGCCGCTGCGACCGGGCGACACCGCCGTACCTCCGCGCCGCGACGTCGCGCAGCTGCTGCCGTTCGTAGCGATCGGGCTCGTGGTGCTGCTGCTCCAGATGGTGCTCTTCGACTCGGTGGGCGCGGCCGGCACCGCCGGGTGGCTGGTGGCGATCATCGCGGTCGGCGCCGGGGTGATCTGGCACCAGTCCGCTCCCGAGCGGCGGCGGCAGTGGGGCGAGGCGATGCCGGTGCCCTGGCTGAGCGCGGTGGTCGAGGAGAGCGACCGGCGGGCGTTCGTGCTGCGGTTCATCGGCGGCGGCGTGCTCGTCGCGGTGGGCATCATCGGCGTCGCGGCCGTCTACTCGCCGGCCCAGAACTTCGACGCGGTGCTCAACGGCGTGATCTTCGCGCTGGTCGGGCTCGCCGGCGTCGGGGTGGTCGCCGCGCCGGTGCTCTGGCGGACGTGGAACCAGCTGCGCTCGGAGCGCGAGGGACGGATCCGCGAGCAGGAGCGGGCCGAGCTGGCCGCGATGGTGCACGACCAGGTGCTGCACACCCTCGCGCTGATCCAGCGCAACGCCGGTGACGTGAAGACCGTGCAGCGGCTCGCCCGGGGTCAGGAGCGCTCGCTGCGCAACTGGCTCTACAAGCCGACCGGCTCCCCGACGGAGCGTTTCGCGGCGGCCCTGGAGCAGGCGGCGGCCGAGGTGGAGGACACCTTCGCGATCACCGTGGAGACGGTGGTCGTCGGTGACCGGGAGACCGACGAACGGGTGGGCGCGCTGGTGGCCGCCGCGCGGGAGGCCCTGGTCAACGCCGCCCGGCACGCCGGCGTGCAGACCGTCTCGCTGTACGCCGAGGTCGAGCCGGAGCAGGTCAGTGTCTTCGTCCGGGACCGTGGGAAGGGCTTCGACCCGGATACGGTGGAGGACCACCGGCACGGTGTCCGGGGCTCGATCATCGGGCGGATGAAGCGGCACGGCGGCCGGGCGGAGATCCGGTCCGAGCCGGGGGAGGGGACCGAGGTCCGGTTGATCCTGCCGATCTCCCGGGACTCGTCCACGGCGGAAAGGGACAGGTGATGGCGGAGCAGACGACGGGCCCGGTCGAGGAGACGGGGGCCGCCCCGGAGCGGCTGCGGGTCTTCCTCGTCGACGACCACGCGATGTTCCGGGCCGGGGTGCGCGCCGAGCTGGGTGTGCACGTCGAGGTGGTGGGTGAGGCGAGCACGGTGGCCGAGGCGGTCAGCCGGATCGCCGCCACGGAGCCCGACGTGGTGCTGCTCGACGTGCACATGCCCGACGGTGGCGGCCGCGCGGTGCTCGAGGCCATGCGGCGTACGCACCCGCAGGTGCGGTTCCTGGCGCTGAGCGTGTCGGACGCCGCCGAGGACGTGATCGGGCTGATCCGCGCCGGCGCGCGGGGCTACGTCACCAAGACCATCTCACCGGACGAGCTGGCGGCGGCGATCCGCCGGGTCGCCGACGGGGACGCGGTGTTCAGCCCCCGGCTGGCCGGGTTCGTGCTGGACGCGTTCGCGGCCCGGCCCGACGCGCCGGTCTCCGATCCCGAGCTGGACCAGCTCACCAACCGCGAGCGGGAGGTGCTGCGGCTGCTCGCCCGGGGGTACGCGTACAAGGAGATCGCCAAGGAGCTGTACATCTCGATCAAGACGGTCGAGACGCACGTGTCGAACGTGCTGCGCAAGCTCCAGATGTCCAACCGTTACGAGCTGTCCCGCTGGGCGGCCGACCGCCGCCTCGTCTGACCGTGCCGGCTGGGCCGGCCGGGGTCGCCGCTCACTCCGTCCGCAGGACGGTGAACGCCTCGGCGAGGCGGCCGGGCGGCAGGCCGGCGTCGGCCGCGATGGCGGTGAGCTGGTCGCGTACCCAGGTGTCCACGTCGAGGTGGGCGGTCTGCGACCGGTGGGCGCGCATCGCGGCGACCTTGCGGTGGTAACTGTCCGTGACGTCGACGGCATGGTCGGGTGCCGGGCCGCCCGCGTACCAGACCTCCCGCACCACCCACGGCTCCAGGCCGGCGGCGAGCAGGTCGGGGTACGCGAACGGGTTGCGCGCGTCCGGGTAGACGGCGCAGGTGGCCGCCTCGCCGACGGCCTGGTGGTCGGGGTGTCCCGGCCCGGCGATGTGCTCCCACCGGCGCAGGGGTGAGCTGGTCAGCACCCGGTCCGGGCGGAACCGGCGGATGGCCGCGGTGAGGTCCCGGCGGAGCTGTGGCGTCGGCGCGAGCGTGCCGTCGGCGTACCCGGTCAGGACGTTGACCTGCCGGACGCCGACGGCGGCGGCCGCCGCCCGCTGCTCCTCCGCGCGTTGCCGGACCAGCTCCGGCCGGGGTGTCTCGTCGTATCCCCCGGCATCACCCTCAGTAACCAAAACGTAGGCGACCTCGATCCCGCCGCCCGTCCAGGTGGCCACGGTGCCCGCACAGCCGAAATCCACATCGTCCGGGTGGGCGAAGATGGCGAGGGCCCGGCGCACGTCGGCCAGGGGCGTGGCGGAGGGCGGAAAGGTCATCGTGGATCGACCCTACCCGTGGCGAACCGGCCCGGCGGGAACGTTCCCGCAGCTCTTACCACGCCTGACCGGGGAGGGTGCAGCCGCCTCCGGACGGATGTACGCACCGTCCCGGCCGGGTATCGGGTTGATAACACGCCTTCCCGCCACCGTGCATCGGGTGTCACAGTGGCAGGCACCTCACAACCCCCTCGTGAGCCGAGCGCCCTGAGGAGGCACTCCCATGCGCGGGAAATTCCTGAAGGTGGCGGTCGCGGCGACCGCCACCGCCATGTTGGCCACCGCCTGCAGCAGCGGCGGCGACGACTCGAACGACGCTGCCGGCCAGGCGGGCGGCGAGCTCCGGGTCTACAACGCGGAGCCGGCGTTCCTGCTGCCGTCCGCCGGTGACGACGAGCCGTCGCTCTACGTGATCCGTCAGATCTACCGTCAGCTGGTCAAGTACAACGCCGAGTCCGGCGCGCCGGAGAACGACCTGGCCGAGTCGATCACCTCGGACGACCAGAAGCTCTGGACGATCAAGGTCAAGAGCGGCTACACCTTCGACAACGGCGAGCCGGTCAACGCCGACGCGTTCATCCGGGCGTGGAACTACGCCGCCTACGGCCCCAACGGCCAGAACAACGGCTACTTCATGAAGCGGATCGCCGGCTTCAAGGACGTCCAGTCCGAGGACCCGGACGGCGAGGGCCCGAAGAAGGCCCCGGAGCCGAAGGCCAAGGAGCTCTCCGGCCTGAAGAAGGTCGACGACCTGACCTTCACCGTCGAGCTGGCCGAGGCGTTCTCCGGCTTCCCGACCACGATCGGCTACCCGGGCTACTCCCCGATGGCCAAGGCGTGCATCGACGCGGCCGACAAGTGCAACGAGACCCCGATCGGCAACGGCCCCTACAAGATCGAGGGCAGCTGGCAGCACAACGTCGGCATCAACCTGGTCCGCAGCGAGTCCTGGAAGGGCGAGCCGGGCAAGCCCGACAAGATCACCTTCCGGATCTTCGCGGACGTCGACGCCGGCTACGCCGCCTTCCAGGCCGGCGAGCTGGACGTGATGTACACCCTGCCGCCGGCGCGCTACAAGGAGGCGAAGTCCACCTACGGCGACCGCCTCTTCGAGCTCGCGGGTGACAGCCTCACCTACGTCGGCATGCCGATCTACCTGCCGGAGTTCAAGGACAAGAAGATCCGCCAGGCGCTCTCGCTGGCGATCGACCGGCAGTCCATCATCGACGCCGTCTTCGACGGTCGGCAGGCCCCGGCCACCGGCTACATCGCGCCGTCCTTCCAGGGCGCCCGCGAGAACGTCTGCCAGTACTGCAAGAAGGACGTCGAGAAGGCCAAGGATCTGCTGCAGCAGGCGGGCGGCTGGCCGGCCGGCAAGAAGCTGCAGCTCTGGGCGAACGCCGGTGCCGGCCACGAGCAGTGGCTGCAGGCGGTCGGCGACCAGATCAAGGCCGCGCTGGGCATCGACTACGAGCTGAAGATCAACCTGCAGTTCGCCCAGTACCTCGAGACCGCGGACGCCAAGAAGTTCACCGGTCCGTTCCGTCTCGGCTGGGGCCCGGACTACCCGTTCCTGGAGACCTTCCTCTCGCCGCTGTACAGCACCGGCGCGGACAGCAACAACTCCACCTACGCCAACCCGGAGTTCGACAGCCTGCTCCAGCAGGGTGACAGCGCCAAGTCCATCGAGGAGGCGATCCCCTTCTACCAGAAGGCGGAGGACCTGATCCTCGAGGACCTGCCGGTCATCCCGATGTGGTGGCGCAAGGAGGCCGCGATCTACAGCGAGAACGTCGACAACTTCGTCTGGAACAAGGTCTCGGACGCCGACTACGCTGCGACCTCGCTGAAGCAGAACTGAGCTTCAGACTCCTGATCCAGCCGTAACAGGACGTGGCGGCAACGGTCACCCCACCAGGGCGATCGTTGCCGCCACGTCAGCGCCGAGAGGAGACCCCGACATGGGGCGCTACGTCATTCGACGGTTGCTCCAGTTCATCCCCACCGTGCTGGGCACCATGTTCCTGCTGCACTACATCACCTCGCTGGCGATCCAGTTCAGCGGGAACCCGGTCCGGGCCATCTTCGGCGACCGGACGCCGCCGCCGGCCCTGCTGCAGGCGATCACCGAGCGGCTCGGGTACGGTGACCCCTGCCTCGACCAGAAGGGCAACCCGTGCCTCGGGCTGTTCGTCGATCGGGTCACCGGCGTCTTCCTCGAGTTCGACTTCGGCATCAACCTCCGCCAGCGTGAGGTCACCGATCTCGTGGCGGACGCTCTTCCGTACACCTTGAAGCTGCTGGTGATCGCGATCGTCTTCCAGTCGGTCGTCGGTATCGCCGCCGGCGTGTGGGCGGGCCTGCGGGGCGGTAGCTTCGCCGACAACCTGGTCAAGATCAGCACCGTGTTCGTGATCTCGGTCCCGATCTTCGTGCTCGGTGTCGTGGTGCGGGAGTTCGTCGGGGTCAAGTTCGGCAACGTCCTGCGGGACCAGGCCTGGATCCCCGAGGTCATCTCGAACGGCATCTTCAGCCCGGGCTTCAAGCCCGACTATCCACTGGCCAGCCTGGTCATCCCGGGCATGGTGCTGGGCGCCGTCTCGCTCGCCACCACCGCGCGACTCACCCGGACCAGCATCATGGAGAACATCCGGGCCGACTACGTGCGGACCGCGCGGGCCAAGGGTCTGGCGAACAAGCGGGTCATCGGTGTCCACACGCTGCGCAACTCGCTGATCCCGGTCATCACCTTCATCGGCGTCGACATCGGCTCCGCCATGGCCGGTGCGGTGGTCACCGAGACCATCTTCAACGTGCCCGGCATCGGCCGCCTGGTGACGTTCTCGGCGCGCACCGGCGAGTCGTCCGTGGTCATCGGCGTGGTGACGATGCTGGTGCTGGTCGTCCTGGTCGCCAACCTGCTGGTCGACATCCTGTACGCCGTCCTCGACCCGAGGATCCGCTATGAGTGACCGGACCAGGGCGAGCAACCGGTGGCGGGAGACCCCCGCCGCCCGCGGCAGGGCAGAACGAAACGAGGTGTGGACATGAGCGACCTGACCAGTGCCGGCACCGCCGTCGGCGGCGCGCCGGTGGGCGGTGACGGGCCGGCGGCGGCGGGGGACCCCGCGACCACCGGTGGCAAGGAGCGCAGCGCGAGCCTGTGGGCGGACGCCCGCCGGCAACTGGTCCGCGACCCGGTCTTCATGATCGCGTTCCTCTACATCCTCGTGGTCGGCTCGATGGCGGCCTTCCCAGGGCTGTGGACGAGCCAGGACCCGCGCGACTGCAGCACCGACCGCTCCCGGGTCGCGCCGAGCTGGGATCACCCCTTCGGCACCGACATCCTCGGTTGCGACTACTACTCGCACGCCATCTACGGCGCCCGCCCCTCCATGATCATCGCGATCATGGCCACCGGCGCCATGATCCTGATCGGTGGTGCCCTCGGCCTGCTCGCCGGCTACTACGGCGGCTGGGTCGACGCGGTCATCTCCCGCGTGATGGACATCTTCCTCTCGCTGCCGTTCCTGCTCGGGGCGATCGTGTTCCTCACGGTCATCAAGCGGCAGAACCCGGTGACCATCGCCCTGGTGCTGTTCCTGCTCACCTGGCCGGTCATCTCGCGGATCATCCGCGGTAGCGTCATCTCGTCGAAGGACCTGGACTACGTGCACGCCGCGAAGGCGGTGGGCGCGACCAACGGTCGGCTGATGTTCCGGCACATTCTGCCCAACGCGATCGCGCCGATGCTGGTGTACGCGACCATCGTGCTCGGCTCGTTCGTCGCCGCGGAGGCCACGCTGACCTTCCTCGGTGTCGGGCTCCAGCCGCCCGCCCAGTCGTGGGGCATCATGATCTCGACCCACCAGGTCTACTTCCTGGAGGACCCGTGGCTGCTGCTCTTCCCCTGCGGGCTGCTGGTCGGCACGGTGCTGTCCTTCATCCTCATGGGTGACGCCCTGCGTGACGCCCTCGACCCGAAGTTCCGGTGAGTCCCATGAGCACTGATGTGAACGTCAAGCTGGACGCCCTGCCCGGCCTGGACCCGAACGCCATGCCGCTCCAGGTCAAGGACCTGCACGTGGAGTTCCGCACCCGGAACGGCATCGCGCACGCGGTCAACGGCGTGAGCTTCGACCTGCGGCCGGGTGAGACCCGAGCGATCCTCGGCGAGTCCGGCTGCGGCAAGAGCGTCACCGCCCAGGCGATCATGGGCATCCTGGACAGCCCGCCCGGTTTCATCACCGGCGGTCAGATCCTCTACCGGGGCGTGGACCTGCTGAAGCTGCCGGAGGCGCAGCGCCGCAAGGTCCGGGCGAACCGGATCGCGATGATCTTCCAGGACGCCCTGTCGGCGCTGAACCCGGTCTTCACCGTCGGCTTCCAGCTCAGTGAGCTGTTCCGCAAGCACCGCGGCATGTCCCGCAAGGACAGCAAGGCGCGCGCGGTCGAGCTGCTCGACCTGGTCAAGATTCCGGCGGCGAAGCAGCGGGTGAACGACTACCCGCACCAGTTCTCCGGCGGTATGCGCCAGCGCGTCATGATCGCCATGGCGCTCGCGCTCGACCCGGAGGTGCTGATCGCCGACGAGCCGACCACCGCCCTGGACGTCACCGTGCAGGCGCAGATCATGACTCTGCTCGCCGAGCTTCAGCGCGAGCGGAACATGAGCCTGGTGCTGATCACGCACGACATGGGCGTGGTCGCCGACGTTGCGGACCGGATCTCGGTCATGTACGCCGGTCGGGTCATCGAGGAAGCGCCGGTGGAGGACATCTACGCGAGCCCGGCCCACCCGTACACCAAGGGCCTGCTCGAGTCGATTCCGCGACTGGACCTCAAGGGCCAGGAGCTCGCCGCCATCAAGGGGCTGCCGCCGGCGCTGACGAACATCCCGAAGGGCTGCTCGTTCAACCCGCGGTGCCGGTACGCGCAGGACGTCTGCCGCCAGGAACCGTCGCCGCCGCTCTACCAGGTGTCGCCGGTCCGGACGGCCGCCTGCCACTTCTGGAAGGAGGTCAAGGCCGGTGTCTGACATCGTGCTGGAGACCCGCGACCTGGTGAAGCACTTCCCGCTGACCCAGGGGATCCTCTTCAAGAAGCAGGTCGGCGCGGTCCGCGCGGTCGACGGGATCAACCTGCAGCTGCGCCGTGGCGAGACGCTCGGCGTCGTCGGCGAGTCCGGCTGCGGAAAGTCGACCCTGGCGCGGATGCTGGTGGGTCTGGAGACCCCGACCTCGGGCGACCTCTTCGTCCAGGGCAAGAACATGTCGAAGGTGAGCGGCGCCGAGCGGCGTCGCGGCCGGCGGAACATCCAGCTCGTCATGCAGGACCCGTACACGTCGCTCAACCCGCGGATGACCGTCGGCGACATCGTCGGTGAGCCCTTCGAGGTGCACCCCGACGTGCTGCCCCGGGCGAAGCGGCGGGCGCGGGTCCAGGAGCTGCTGGAGCTGGTCGGCCTCAACCCCGACCACATCAACCGGTACCCGCACCAGTTCTCCGGCGGCCAGCGCCAGCGCATCGGCATCGCCCGGGCGCTCGCGCTCAACCCGGAGATCATCCTCTGCGACGAGCCGGTCTCCGCCCTGGACGTGTCGATCCAGGCGCAGGTGATCAACCTGCTGGAGAAGCTCCAGAACGAGCTGGGTCTCTCGTACATCTTCATCGCCCACGACCTGTCCGTGGTCCGGCACATCGCCGACCGGGTCGCGGTGATGTACCTCGGCAAGGTCGTCGAGATCGGCACCGAGGACCAGATCTACGAGAACCCCACCCACCCGTACACCCAGGCGCTGCTCTCGGCCGTGCCGGTGCCGGACCCGAAGCTGCGCGGCCTGCGGGACCAGATCGTCCTCACCGGTGACGTCCCGTCGCCGGCCAACCCGCCGTCGGGCTGCCGGTTCCGGACCCGGTGCTGGAAGGCCCAGGACATCTGCGCCCAGCAGGAACCGGTCCTGGAGGTGCGGGAGAAGTCGGCGCACCCGAGCGCCTGCCACTTCGCCGAGGTACGCGACGTGGTGCACGCGGTCGAGTAGTAGCCCTCCAGACGCCGTCGCCCCGACCACCCTGACGGGGCCGGCGGTGAAGGTAGTGCCTCCTCAGTGACCCGGGGCGCCGGCCGCACCACGGCCGGCGCCCCGGTCCTCGTCTCCCGCCCGTCGCCGGCCCGCGGCGAGCGGACGCCCACCGGGCACGGCTGCGGGGCCGCAGACCCGAGGCGTGGTGCGAAGGGTCGCGGCGGGGCGGCGCGCGGTCGGCCCCAACGCGGGGCCGCGGCCGGCCCCAACGCGGGCCGCGGCCGGCCTCAGAGCGGGCCGCGGCCGGCCCGGAGCAGCAGCATCGCGAACTGGGTGCCGTCCGCGCCGAGCGCCGACCGGAACCGCTCCAGGATCTCCTGCTCCCGGGAGAGCACCAGGCGGGTGCCGCCGGAGGCCATCCGGGTCGCCCCGACCTGCTGGGAGAGCCGGGCCCGTTCCTGCCACAGCTCGATCAGCGCCTGGTCGATCTCGTCGATGCGCTGGCGGATCTCCGCGATCCGGGCCGCCGCCAGCGGCTCCTGGGTGCCGGTGCGGGGATCGACGGAGCCGCCGGCCCCGCCCGCTTCGGCCCGGCTCCCGTTCTGCTCCGCCACGTCTGTCATCATCGCCGTACCCTTCGGATGTCGGGCCCGGTGCCCGGATCCCGGGACGGAAAAGCCCCGGGCTCGCGGAGCCCGGGGCTTTCGTAGGTCTGGTTGATCAGGCGCGACCTACGGCTGCCGGACTCCCGGAGCCGTAGTAAAAGTAGAAGCGCTGACCGAACACGCCGTCGAGTATGCCGTGAGGGCTGCGACGGGCGCAAGGAAAGCCGTTAACAAGGGGCCCTTCCACTACCGGAGACGTTAAGAAGGGGCCCTTCCTTACACCCGGGGCGTGCGTGGCGGGTTTCGTCGGGGCGGCGGCATAGACTCGCCGTGCGATGCATCCTCTCTTCGACATCCCCGTGTCCCCGCCCGCGCCCGAGCCTGCTCCGCCGCGCCGGTCCGCCGCCGCGCGCCTCGACCCGCAGCAGCTTCTCGACGGGCTGAACGGCCCCCAACGGGACGCGGTCGCCCACGCAGGGTCGCCGCTGCTCATCGTGGCCGGCGCCGGATCGGGCAAGACCCGGGTGCTGACCCACCGGATCGCGTACCTGCTGGCGGCGCGGGACGTGCACCCCGGCCAGATCATCGCGATCACCTTCACCAACAAGGCCGCCGGCGAGATGAAGGACCGGGTGGCCGCGCTGGTCGGCCCGCGCGCCCGGCTGATGTGGGTGTCGACGTTCCACTCCGCCTGCGTCCGCATCCTGCGGGCCGAGCACGAGCACGCCGGCCTCAAGTCCACGTTCTCGATCTACGACGCGGACGACTCCCGCCGGCTGATGCAGCTCGTCGCCCGCGAGCTGGATCTCGACCCGAAGCGCTACCCGGCACGCGGCCTGGCGGCCCAGGTGTCCAACCTGAAGAACGAGCTGGTCGACCCGGAGGCGTTCGCCGCCCGGGCCAAGGGCCCCAACGAGCGGGCGCTCGCCGAGGCGTACACGCTCTACCAGCGGCGGCTGCGGGAGGCGCACGCGCTGGACTTCGACGACCTGATCATGACGACGGTGCACCTGCTCCAGTCGCACCCGCACGTCGCGGAGACCTACCGGCGCCGGTTCCGGCACGTGCTCGTCGACGAGTACCAGGACACCAACCACGCCCAGTACGTGCTGATCAAGGAGCTGGTGTCCGGCACCGAGGGGCTGGAGCCGGCCGAGCTGTGCGTGGTGGGTGACGCCGACCAGTCGATCTACGCGTTCCGGGGCGCGACGATCCGCAACATCCTGGAGTTCGAGCGCGACTTCAGCGACGCCCGGACGATCCTGCTGGAGCAGAACTACCGCTCCACCCAGACCATCCTCAACGCGGCCAATGCCGTGATCGACCGCAACACCTCCCGCAAGCCGAAGCGGCTGTGGAGCGACGCCGGGTCCGGCGACCCGATCGTGGGCTACGTCGCCGACACCGAGCACGCCGAGGCGGACTGGGTGGCCCGGGAGATCGACCGGCTCGTCGACGACGGGGGCACCCGCCCGGGGGACGTGGCGGTGTTCTACCGCACCAACGCCCAGTCCCGCGTCTTCGAGGAGGTGTTCATCCGGGTCGGCCTGCCGTACAAGGTGGTCGGCGGGGTGCGCTTCTACGAGCGCAAGGAGGTCCGCGACGCCCTGGCGTACCTGCGCGCGGTGGTCAACGACGACGACACGGTCAGCCTCCGCCGGATCCTGAACACGCCGCGCCGGGGCATCGGGGAGCGGGCCGAGGCGTGCGTCGAGGCGCTCGCCGGCCGGGACCGGATCTCCTTCGGCGCTGCCCTGCGCCGGGCCAAGGACGCGCCGGGCATCTCCACCCGGGCGGCCAACGGCATCGCCGAGTTCGTCGCGCTGCTCGACGGCGCCCGGGAGCTGGCCGAGACGGGCACCCCCGAGGAGGTGCTGGAGGCGCTGCTGACCCGCTCGGGTTACCTGACCGAGCTGGAGGAGAGCCTCGACCCGCAGGACGCCGGCCGGGTCGACAACCTGCAGGAGTTGGTCAGCGTCGCCCGGGAGTACACGGAGCGGGTCGAGGCGCTCGGCGCCGAGGGGGAGCGGGCCACGCTCGCCGGCTTCCTGGAGCAGGTCGCGCTGGTCGCCGACGCCGACCAGGTCCCCAGCGACGACCCGGAGCACCAGGGCGTGGTCACCCTCATGACGCTGCACACCGCCAAGGGCCTGGAGTTCCCGGTGGTGTTCCTGACCGGCCTGGAGGACGGCGTCTTCCCCCACCTGCGCGCCCTCGGGGACACGCGGGAACTGGAGGAGGAGCGGCGCCTCGCGTACGTGGGCATCACCCGGGCCCGCCAGCGCCTCTACCTGTCCCGGGCGGTGACCCGCTCGGCGTGGGGGCAGCCCGCCTACAACCCGCCGTCCCGGTTCCTGGAGGAGCTTCCCACGGAGTTGGTGCGTTGGGAGCGCACCGAGGGCTCGTACACGTCGTGGGCCGGCGGTGGCGGAGGCGTGGGTGGCCGCGCGGACCGCGCCGACCGCGGCCGTGGCGGCTTCACCGGGGGGACCCCGAAGGCGGCGCAGCTCGCGAAGCGTCTCGGCGTGGACGGCAGCCGGCTGGCGACGGCGAGCGAGCTTCCGCAGGCGCCCAAGGTGGCGGTCGGGGACCGGGTCAACCACCAGCGGTACGGGCTGGGCCGGGTGCTCGCCGTGGAGGGGCACGGTCCGGGGGCGCGGGCCCAGATCGACTTCGGCGACCAGACGATGTGGCTGGTCCTGCGGCACGCCCCGATCGACAAGCTCTGAGCCGCGGCCAGGGACTGCCTGAGCAGGTGCGGTGAAGGCCGCGGATTCGGCCCGGCTGAGCGCCGGGCGCTCCTGCTGGTACGGCTGCTGAAGCCGGGCACCGGCGAACCCATGTTCGAGGTCGTGGGGAAACCCGACCGGTCCGGCAGTTGCGACCAGTACTCGGGCGGGTCCGCACCGGCCGCCGGCCGGCGGCGACCCCCGATCGGGACGCCGCCGGCCGGTCGGCTCAGACGCCCGCCAGCGCTTGCGTCGGCGTGAGCCGGGCGGCCCGCACAGCGGGGTAGAGCCCCGCGACCGCGCCGATCAGCAGCGTCGCGGCGAACCCGCCCGCCGTCGCCCATAGCGGCACCACGGCCGGCCAGTCCTGCGTGGCCGCGTACCCGGCGGTCACCACGACGCCGATCAGGATGCCGCCGAGACCGCCGAGCGCGGACAGCAGCAGCGACTCCACCAGGAACTGCAGCAGGACCTGGCCGCGGGTGGCCCCGAGCGCCCGGCGCAGGCCGATCTCCGAGCGGCGTTCGAGCACCGAGATGACCATCGTGTTCGTGACGCCGATCCCGCCGACCAGCAGCGCCACCGCGCCGAGGCCCAGCAGCAGGCCGCTGAACGTGTTCTCGGTGATCATTCTGGCGGCCAGCGCGTCGGACGGCCGCGAGACCAGGACCTCGTGGGGCGCCCCCGGTTTCACGGTGCGCGGCAGGGCCTTGCGTACCTCGGCCACCGCGTCCTCCGCCGTACGCGTGTAGACGGTCGTCGCGTTCCCGTCGAAGCCGAGGTAGTTCTCCGCGGCCGACCAGCCGACGAACACGGCGCGGTCCAGGTCCTCGGCCAGCGGCACCGGCCGCAGCACGCCCACAACGGTGAAGCGGTGCTTGCCGAGCACGATCTGCGGCCGTGCCGCGGCGTCGTCGATGCCGAGCCGCTGCGCCGCGGTCCAGCCCAGCACGGCGGTGGGAAAGTCGGCGGTGGGCTGGCTCAGCCAGTGCCCACTGACCGGGCTGAGCCCGACCGTTGCCGGCAGGTCGAGGTGGCCCGCGTACACGGTGAGGCTGCCGGTCTGCACGGGGTTGACGTGCTCGTTGCGGTACGCGTGCACGTTGGGCAGCCGTCCGACCGCCGACACCGCCTCCACCGACGCGATTCTTGCGATCATGGGGATCGCCTCTTTCGGTAGTTGCGTCGGCTTGTCGGCCGACGATCTGCCCGGCTCGACAGTCAGCAGGTTGGTTCCCAGGTCGTCCAGCTGCCGGTTCAGTTCGGCCTGGCTGGAGCTGGAGATACCGACCACGGCGATCATCGCGGCGATGCCGATCGCGATGCCGAGCGCGGACAGGAACACCCGCAGTCGGCGTGATCGCAGCCCGACCGCGCCGAGCCGCAGCACGTCGGCTGGCGACAGCCGCCCGGGGCGGGGCGGGGCGGTCACCGGGCCGCCCCGACCCGCGCGGCGAACGGCACCACACCGGGTTCGCGCTCGTCGCGCACAATGAGCCCGTCGGAGACCTCGACCCGCCGCGGCAGCCGTGCCGCCAGCTCCCGGTCGTGGGTGATGACCACGACGCTGGTGCCGGTCGCGTTCAGCTCCGTCAGCAGGCCCAGCACGGTCTCGCCCGAGGCGGAGTCGAGGTTGCCGGTGGGCTCGTCGGCCAGCAGCAGCGGCGGATCGCCGACCAGCGCCCGGGCGATCGCCACCCGCTGCCGCTCACCGCCGGACAGCTCGTGCGGACGGTGGTGCAGCCGGTGGCCCAGGCCGACCCGTTCCAACGCGGCGTCGGCCCGCCGCAGCCGCTCCTGGGCGGCCACGCCCGAGTAGAGCAGGCCGTCGGCCACCGCCGCGCGCACCGCGACGCCCGGGGTCAGGTGGAACTGCTGGAAGACGAAGCCGATCGTGGCGGCCCGCAGGCCGGACAGCTGCCGGTCGGAGAGGGCCGCCACGTCGTGCCCGCCGATGCGGACCCGGCCGCTGGTGGGGCGGTCCAGGGTGCCGATCAGGTTGAGCAGGCTGGACTTACCCGATCCGGAACGCCCGACGACGGCGACCGCCTCGCCGTACGCGATGTCCAGGCTGACCCCGCGTACGGCCCGTACCCCGCCGGGGTAGGTCTTGGTGACGTCCGTCAGCTCGACCACGTTCACTGCGCCACCCCCACGGTGACGCCCTCGGCGATGCCGTCGCCGCTGATCTCGACCTTGCCGCTGGCGAACAGCCCGGTCTTCACGGGCACGACCCGGCTGGTCGCGCCGTCCCGCAGTTCCACGCCGTAGCCGCGCTCGCCGACGGCGAGCAGCGCCTGGATCGGCACCACGAGCACGTCGGCGCGCTCGGCGGTGACGAAGCGGACCGAGACCGGCCCGGGCTGCGGCTTGGCGGTGGCTTTCAGGGTCAGCTGCACGGTGACCGTGGGCTCCCCCTGATCCGGCGCCGGACCTGCGGGCGTGTCGCCGGGGGACGCGGGTGGCACCACGCCGCGCACGGTCGCCGCCACCGGTGCGCCGTCGGGCAGCGTGACGGTGGCCTTGGCGCCCTTCTTGGCCAGGTCGGGTTCGGCGGCCGGCACCTTCGCGGTGACGATGAGGGTGGTCGGGTTGGCGGTGAGGATGTCACCGGCGGCCGGCGCCCCGAGCCGGGCCGTCTGGGTGGCGATCCGCAGCGGGCCGGGTGCGACGATCACGTCCGTCGGCGCCACGGTGCCCGTGTCAGGCAGCCCCAGGTCCTTCTGCCACCGCTTGACGGCGGCCGCGGTCGACGCGGAGTAGGAGTCGTCGGCCTCGAAGCCGGTGTACTTCAGCGCGACCAGGTTCTCCTCGAGCTGGGCGACGTCCGGGCCCTCGACCCCGTCGGCGAGGACGCGGTAGAACGGCAGCTCGCCGTAGAGCAGCACGACCGGGTTGTTGTCCGCACGCAGCAGCGGCTGTCCGCGCCGCACCGTGCTGCCGGCCGCCGCGAGCCAGGTCAGGGTGCCGGCCGCCTTGGAAGTGATCGCCGACGGCTGGCCGTAGCCGATCTCGCCCTCGACGACCGTGGCCGCCGTGATCGTGGACCGCGTCACCTTGACGGTGTCGACGGCGGGAGCGCCGACGGGGGTGTCGTCCCCGCCCCCGGCGAAGACCCCGGCGGACATCGTCGCCGCCGCGGCGACCACCGCGGCGGCGACGACACCGAAGAGCACCCGGCGAGATCGGCCGCTCATCCGACGCCCGTCAGGTCGCTGGTGTCGGGCAGACAAATCTTCGCCGCCGCCTTGGCCGCCGGCTTCTCCATCATGGCTCGGTGCTTCTCCTTGAGGCCTCGCAAGGCGGTCTCGTCGGCCGGGGCCGGGTTGGGATCAGGATCCGGGAAGTCCGGCACGCCGTTGTCGCGCATGCACTGCGCGTTCGCGCGGGCCTCGCGCAGCTGCTCCTCGCTCGGCTTGCTGAGCGTGTCCTTCACCGGGCGGTCCAGCGCGGGCCACTTCTCGAAGCACTGGACCAGTTCGGGAGTCACCGAGTCCGGCATGCCCGAGAATTCCTCCCCCACCTTGTCGTGGCCGAGGTAGCGGACTCCCGTAGCGCCCTGCTCGTGCAGGCACGTCACAAGGTTCTGCATCTGCTTGTCGTAGGCGTCCCACTCGCCGGCGGTGCCGGAGTTCGCCGCGCCGCCGGTAGTCTCCGACTGGTCCGGCCCGCACGCCGTCAACACCGCCACCAGCAACGGCGCACACGCCGCCAGTGCCGCGTACCGGATGCCACGCGGTGAACGCCGGCTCACCCGTCTGCCGTCGATCGGCATCTACTTCTCCTCTGGACCAAGGTTTGCGCATCGCGTACGACGTATCCGTTTCGACGGGAACGTCGCGGCCATGCCTGTGCTGGACGCCGGCGGGGTTCACCGGCCGTCTCGGTACACAGGTCACCAGAGGTGGTGTTATGGGGCGGTGAGCAGAGTTCCTCACATCCCGCTAACATCATCTAAAGTCGATGTATTTACTGATTCTTCAGGTGCAGTCGTGGGCATGCCCGCAGGGCGTCACGGGCGGGGCAGGATCACGCGCACGGACAGGCCGCCGTCGGGACGGGGGGTGGCCAGCGCGTCGCCGCCGTGAGCCTGGGCGACCGCCCGCACGATGGACAGGCCCAGACCGCTGCCCCGGGCCGAACCCACCCGATCGGTGAGCCGGCGGAACGGCTCGAACAGCACCGGCACCTCGTGCGGCGAGATCAGTGCGCCCGTGTTGGTCACGATGATCTCGGCCTGCCGGACCTCGGCCAGGGTCTGCACCCACACGAAGCCGTGCGGGTGGTTGTAGCGGACCGCGTTGTCGACCAGGTTGCGGATCAACTGCTCCAGCAGGATCGGGTCGCCGACCACCGGCGCCGCCGCGAGTTGCGCCTGGACCTGCACCCGCTGCTCCGCGGCCGCCTTCGCGGTGACCTCGAGCGCATACCCCGCCAGTTGCGCCAGGTCGACCGACCGCCGGTCGGTGACTGCCTCCTCCGCCCTGGCCAGGGTGAGCAGCGAATCGATCAGCCGTTCGTGGCGCAGGTTGACCGCGAGCAGGGTGTCGCCCAGCTGCCTGACCTCGGCCGGGCTGTCCGGGCGGCCCATCGCAACCTCGACCAGGGTGCGGTTGAGCGCGATTGGGGTCTTCAGCTCGTGTGCGGCGTTGGCGATGAACCGGCCCTGCCCGGCGAATGCCCCGTCGAGGCGGTCCAGCATGCTGTCGAACGAATCGGCCAGGCTCTTCACCTCGCCCGGCGGGGCGTCCAGGTCGATGCGCTTGTGCAGGGTGCGCCCCGCGATCCGGTGCGCGGTCTTGGTGATCATGCTGAGCGGGCGCAGCAGCCGCCCGGCGACGAACCAGCCCGCCGCGGTGACCAGCACCCACACCGCCAGCAGCGTCATCCCGCCCTTGAACAGCAGGTTCGCCTGCATCGAATCCATGATCGCCTGCTTGGAGACGAAACTGCGCTCGATGTGCTCACTCGCGACCGCCTGTTGCTCCGGCGGGAGCAGCCCGTACTTTTCGTTGTACGCGACGTTCAGGCTGAACTCCATGCTGTTGTCGACCAGGATCAGCATGCCCGCCAGCACCGCCCCGCCCGCCAGGGCGAACAGCAGGCTGAACACGACGGTCAGCCGGACCCGCAGGCTGCCGCGCCACTCGCGCATCAGCGGATCCGGTAGCCGACGGCGGTGACCGTCTCGATCGGCTGCGGCTCGCCCAGCTTGCGGCGCAGCCCGCTGATGGTGACCCGGACGATGGTGGTGAACGGGTCCATGTGCTCGTCCCAGACCTTTTCCAGCAGCGTCTCGGCCGACACCACCGCGCCTCCGGCCCGCAGTAGCTCCTCCAGCACCGCGAACTCACGACGGGACAGGCTGACGTAGCGGCCGTCACGGTAGGTCTCGCGGTGGTGCGGGTCGAGCCGGATGCCGGCCCGTTCCAGCACCGGCGGCGTCGCCGGTCGGGCGCGCCGGCCGAGCGCCCGCACCCGGGCCACCAGCTCGGCGAACGCGAACGGCTTCGACAGGTAGTCGTCGGCACCGAGGCTGAGCCCGGCGACCCGCTCGGCCACCGTCACCGACACGGTGAGCATCAGCACCCGCACGTCCAGGCCCTGCGCCACGACCTGGCGGCACACCTCGTCGCCGTGCACCCGGGGCAGGTCGCGGTCGAGGACCACCACGTCGTACGCGTTGACGGCGAGCTTCTCCAGTGCCGTCGCCCCGTCGTAGGCGACGTCGACGGCGATGGCCTCCTGCCGCAGCCCCTCGGCGACGGCCTCAGCCATCAGCACCTCATCCTCCACGACCAGGACCCGCACCCCGCCACCTCTCGACCGAACCGCCGACCGACCGACCGCCAAGTATGCATGGGCGTTGTGAGCAGGGTGTGAGTGAATTGTCGTGACCGGGCCGAGCCGGTCGCAGACCGCCTGCGGGCCGGTCGGGTCATCGGTGGCGGCGAACCCTTTGGACAGCGCGGTGAAGCCGATGCCGGCCTTGCCCGCCTGCCGCGCGGCCCACTCATGCCCGTTGAGAAACCGCCAGATCTATTGAGCTACGAGCCGTCAGCAGGCCACGTCGATGCCCCGGGCGCGCAGGAACGGCGCCGGGTCGATCTGGTTCCACAGCTGGCCCTGGTGCACCTCGAAGTGCAGGTGCGGGCCGGTGGAGTCGCCGGTGGAGCCCTCCAGGCCGATGGTCTCCCCGGCGGCGACCGGGTCACCGACGCTCACCTTCGCGGTGCTCAGGTGGGCGTAGTGGGTGAGGTAGCCGTTGCCGTGGTCGACCACGACGGAGATGCCGTAGCCGTCGCCGGCGTCGCCGGCCTTCTCCACGGTGCCGCGGTACGCGGCGCGGACCGGCGTGCCGGCGGGCATGGCGAAGTCGATTCCGGCGTGGAGGACTCCCCAGCGGGGGCCGTAGCAGGAGGTGATCTCCGCGCCCTTCATGGGGATGACCCACGTCGGCTTCGGCCGGGTGGTCTTCTTCGGCGTCGGCTTGGCCGTCACCGTCGGCTTGGCGGTGGCCTTCGGTGTGGGGCTGGCAGTGGACGGGCCGGGCGTCGGGCTCGCCGGGGTGGGGCTGGCCGACTCGCGGGCGGAGCGGTCGGCCCGGGCGGCGGCGTCGGCGCGGGCCTGTGCGTCGATCGCGGCGGCGGCCGGCACGGTGGCGTCGTCGTTACCTGTTGCGGCGACCGCGACGCCCCCGAGTCCGAGTCCGGCCACCGCGACCGCCGTGGCCATCAGCACGCGGGTACGCGTGCTGGCCCGCCTGCGGTGCCGGACGGGGGCGATGTTCTCGGTCGGGTTGGAGCTGTCGTCCTGCACTACGGACCTTCACTGATCGAGGGGCATGTGACCTCGAAATACTGGTGTCGGTCCGGATCAGGCCGGATAAGGGGACCGGGGCGGCGGCGGCGGGTCCGATGTGGTCGAGGGCCCTATGTCCCCTGCTGTCCGGGAATGCCGCGAAAGTCGATCATGGATGGCCGTGTGCTTGGCCACATCCCGTGATGTGACCCAGGACACTTTCCCGCCTCGGGTGGCAATACGGAACCGCCCGGATCGAACGATCCGGGCGGTTGTCGGGCATCACGCAGCGTCAGGAGGCGGCAACCTCGTTGTAGATTGCCTCCACCTGGAGCTTGATGTCCACTCCGCGTTCCTTGAGCCATGGCACCGGGTCGAGCGGCTCGCCCTTGACATGGATCTCCAGGTGCAGGTGGGAGCCGTAGGAGTGGCCGGTGTTGCCGACCAGGCCGAGCTGGTCTCCCGCCTTGACCTGCTGGCCCTCCTTGACCGTCACCGCGGAGGAGTGGCCGTAGATGGCCTCGCTGCCGTCGGCGTGGCGGACGATCACCGTGTAGCCGTACCCGCCGAACCAGCCGGCCTTGGTGACGGTGCCGTCGTGGATGGCGACATAGGGGGTGCCCTCGGGGGCGACCAGGTCGACGCCGGTGTGCAACTTGCCCCAGCGCACTCCGTAGGGCGAGTTGAAGTCGTAACCCTGGAGGGGGAGCAGCCAGACCTCGGGCTCGGCCTCGGCGCCGCCGCGGGTGTTGCCACGCGTCGCGCGGTCCGCGGCGTCGGCGCGGTCGGCGGCGTCCTGGCTCAGCGTGGACGCGGCCTTCAACTCGTCGAGGACCGACGGGTTGACGCTCTTGGCGTCCGGCAGGGCGCCCGCGAGGAGCGCGACCCCGCCGGCACCGACGAAAGCGGTGGTGACGACGGCGGCGTAACGGCTCCGCGGCGGGGTGGGTACGCGGCGGCGACCGCGATATCGATCGGGCTCAGACGACAGGCGCTGGCGCACGCACACCCTCCGTTGTCGGGGTACCGAAGCGGCCCGGGGCGTTCGTGAAGCTCGGCTGAACGTCCGCTGACCGCGTCGCCACCCGTCCATGGACCTGATGACAACCGTGGACACGTTAGCCAACTGCCACGTCCGTCACAAGCCGCATCGCCGAATTGGTGTAGCGATCTGTCCGGTTGCGTCCATGATTGTGGCACCTCACAGCCCGGTGAACGTGCCCCCGATACCGACCGTTCGTCGCGCAGCGTGACCAAACGGCGGAGTCGTCCCGCTTGACGACCGAGACCGTAACTGTCACTGCCCGGCCACGTACCGGTGTCCGCCGTCCGCCTGATGTGACGCGGCCCGGATTTCCCGGCTCGGCCCGGCCGGGTTACCGTTCGTTCAGGTAGAGCCGCGGAGCCGGTGAAGGGGATGCGCAGATGAGCTCTCGTGTTCGGGTCGTCGTCGCCAAGCCGGGCCTGGACGGCCACGACCGTGGCGCCAAGGTCGTCGCGCGTGCCCTCCGGGACGCCGGCATGGAGGTCATCTACACCGGTCTGCACCAGACCCCCGAGCAGATCGTCGAGACGGCGATCCAGGAGGACGCCGACGCCGTCGGGCTCTCCGTTCTCTCCGGGGCGCACATGACGCTCTTCCGCAAGGTGCTGGAGCTGCTCGGCGAGCGGGACGCGCGGGACATCGTCGTGTTCGGCGGCGGCATCATCCCGGACGCCGACATCCCGGAGCTGGAGAAGCTCGGGGTCGCCAAGATCTTCACGCCGGGGGCGACCACCCAGTCGATCGTGGAGTGGGTCCGGCAGAACGTGGCGCAGCCGGTCGGCTGACGCCCACCCGGCCGCGCGGCCGGCCGTGCGGTCGACCCGGCGCCCGTACCGGAACAGGGGGAGGGGCCGGACGCACCCCTCACACGTCCGGCCCCTCTATGCACGATGCCCCGCCGCCACCCCTCGACCGACAGGGCATCGGCCGTCTCCCGTCGTCGCGCCGAACCAGCGCTCCGACACCTGACTCAACGACGCCCTGCCGGAGGGGTTACGCACCCCGGGCAACATCGCCCGGAAGGCTGACGACGGCATGACGGGCGGGCGGCGGCGGGGCGGTTGTGCATTACCGCACACCGCGCACCCGCTCGGTTGCCGGCGGTGCCGACCTCGCTAGGCTGCGCCCAATGGCCTGTTTCAACTGATGACAGGCGTCAAACTGTTTTCCATATCGCTGGTGGCGGCGCGACGGCGCGCCGCGGAGACGGGACGGGACGCGCAATCGTGGACCTGTACGAGTACCAGGGGCGGGACCTGTTCGAGCGGCACGGGTTGCCCGTGCTCGCCGGCGGCGTCGCCACGACCCCGGAGGAGGCCCGCGCGATCGCCGAACGCCTCGGCGGTCGGGTGGTCGTCAAGGCGCAGGTGAAGGTCGGCGGCCGGGGCAAGGCCGGCGGTGTGAAGCTGGCCGAGGGCGCGGAGGAGACGGTGGCCCGGGCCACCGACATCCTCGGCATGGACATCAAGGGGCACACCGTCCACAAGGTCATGATCACCGTGACCGCGGACGTGGCCGAGGAGTACTACTTCTCCTACCTGCTGGACCGGGCGAACCGTACCTTCCTCTGCATCGCCAGCGTGGCCGGCGGCATGGACATCGAGCAGGTCGCCGCCGAGACCCCGGAGAAGGTCGTCAAGGCCCCGATCGACGCGAACACCGGCGTCGACGAGGCGAAGGCGCGCGAGATCGTCGTCGCCGCCGGCTTCCCGGCCGAGGTCGCCGACCAGGTCGTCGAGGTCGCCGTGGGCCTGTGGAAGGCCTTCGTCGCCGAGGACGCCACGCTGGTCGAGGTGAACCCGCTGGCGAAGACCGGCGAGGGCAAGCTGCTGCTGCTCGACGCCAAGGTGACCCTGGACGAGAACGCCGCCTTCCGGCACCCGGACCACGAGGCGCTGGTCGACCAGGCCGCGGTGGACCCGCTGGAGCAGGCCGCCAAGGAGAAGGACCTCAACTACGTCAAGCTCGACGGCGAGGTCGGCATCATCGGCAACGGCGCGGGTCTGGTCATGTCGACCCTCGACGTGGTCGCGTACGCCGGTGAGCGGCACGGCGGCGTCAAGCCGGCCAACTTCCTCGACATCGGCGGCGGCGCGAGCGCGGCCGTGATGGCCAACGGCCTGGAGATCGTGCTGTCCGACCCGTCGGTCAGGAGCGTCTTCGTCAACGTCTTCGGCGGCATCACCGCCTGCGACGAGGTCGCCAACGGAATCGTGCAGGCGCTGGCCCTGCTCGAGCAGCGTGGCGAGAAGGTCACCAAGCCGCTGGTCGTCCGCCTCGACGGCAACAACGCCGAGGCCGGTCGGGCGATCCTCGACGGCGCGAACAACCCGCTCGTGCAGCGGGTCGACACGATGGACGGCGCGGCCGAGCGGGCCGCCGAGCTGGCCGCTGCGGGGGTCTGACACATGGCGATCTGGCTGACCAAGGACTCGAAGGTCATCGTTCAGGGGATGACCGGTTCCGAGGGTTCCAAGCACACCCGGCGGATGCTCGCCGCGGGCACCAACGTCGTCGGCGGCGTGAACCCGCGCAAGGCGGGCACCACCGTGGACTTCGACGGCACCGAGCTGCCGGTCTTCGCGAACGTCGCGGACGCCATGAAGGAGACCGGCGCCGACGTGACGGTCATCTTCGTGCCGCCGCAGTTCACCAAGGGCGCGGTGATCGAGGCGATCGACGCCGGCATCCCGCTGGCCGTGGTGATCACCGAGGGCGTGCCGGTGCACGACACCGCCGCCTTCTGGGCGTACAACGTGGCGCAGGGCGAGCGGACCCGGATCATCGGCCCGAACTGCCCCGGCATCGCCTCGCCGGGCGCCTCCAACGCCGGCATCATCCCGGCCGACATCACCGGCACCGGCCGGATCGGCCTGGTCAGCAAGAGCGGCACGCTGACCTACCAGATGATGTACGAGCTGCGCGACATCGGCTTCTCCACCTGCGTCGGCATCGGCGGTGACCCGATCATCGGCACCACCCACATCGACGCGCTGGCCGCGTTCGAGGCCGACCCGGACACCGACGCGATCGTCATGATCGGTGAGATCGGTGGCGACGCCGAGGAACGGGCCGCGGAGTTCATCAAGGCGAACGTGACCAAGCCGGTGGTCGGCTACATCGCCGGCTTCACCGCGCCGCCCGGCAAGACCATGGGGCACGCGGGCGCCATCATCTCCGGCTCGGCCGGCACGGCCGACGCCAAGAAGGCCGCGCTCGAGGCGGTCGGCGTCAAGGTCGGCAAGACCCCGACCGAGACCGCGAAGCTGATGCGGGAGATCATGTCGGCGGGCTGAGCCCGCAGCGGCTGTCGCGGAGGGGCCGACCGGTCACGGTCGGCCCCTCCGCTCGTTTCCGGATCCCGGCGGTCCGGGGCTCAGTCGTTGTAGAGCGGATAGTTGCCGCCGGCCCAGAGGATGCCGCTCCCGATGATGTTGATCACGCCGAAGGCTATGGCCAGCCAGCCCAGCACCGGCGACTGACCGAAGCGGCGGGCGTCGCGGATCGACAGGTAGCCGAAGACGATCCCCAGGATGCCGCAACAGAGCAGGCCGGTGATGATGCCGAGCACGCCCCAGAGGGTGGTCCGGTCCCGGCCACCCGCCGGTGGGGGTGGGGGCGGTGGGTAGGGAGCGTTCACGGCTTGCCTCCTCCGCCTCGCGATCACGTCCTGTGGCCGAGGCTAGACCCGATCGGAGGTGGGGGACGGTGGATCACGGAACTCGCCGCCGTCCGGGCGCGGTATCGGACTGCCATCAGCGGTGCGGCGTGCCAGAGTAGACCCGATGTCGTTCGTCACCCCCGATCAGCCCAGCCGACCCACGGAGGTGGGCCCGCGGCCACCCGGGCGCCCCGGGGCGGCCCGGCGGATCCCCGCACCGCGCGCCGGCGAGCCGCCCCGCCGCCGGCCGCCCCTCGCCGTCGCCGCCGGGGTCGCCGCCGCCGGGGCAGCGTTCACCTCCTGGCTGCCGGTCGCGGTGGTGCTCTGGCTCGTCCAGCTCAGCGAGGGGGCCGCGACCGTGCCGGGTGCGGTCCGTGCCGGGCTGGCCGGCTGGCTCCTCGGGCACGGTGTCCCGTTGACGACCGACGCCGGGCCGCTCGGTCTCGCCCCGCTCGCCCTGACCTTGCTCGCCGTCTGGCGGCTCACCCGCGCCGGAGTGCACACCAGCCGCGCGATCGGCGCGCGCGGCAGCCGCTCCCCACGGCGGGCGCTCGTCGCCGCCGGCGCGGTCGGTGTCGCGTACGCCGTGCTCGGCGTGCTCGCCGCGCTGCTGGTGGCGGCCGGCGGGCCGGGGGTGTCGCCGGTGCGGGCGGGGCTGACGCTGGCCGTCGTCGGCACGCTCGCCGCCCTGGTCGGCGCCGCCCGCACGACCGGCGTCGCCCACCTGCTCGCCGAGCGGGCGCCGCTGCCGCTGCGCGACGGAGTTCGGGCCGGCCTGGTCGCCGGGCTGCTGCTGCTCGCGGCCGGGGCCGGTGCGGCGGGCCTCTCGGTGGCGACCGGGGGTGGTGACGCGGCCGACCTGATCGGGGCGTACCGGACCGGAGTGGCCGGCCAGGCGGGCATCACGCTGGTCAGCCTGGCGTACGCCCCGAACGCCGCCGTCTGGTCGGCCAGTTACCTGCTCGGTCCCGGTTTCGCCGTCGGCACCGACACGGCCGTCCGGACGAGCGAGGTGTCAGTGGGCGCGCTGCCGGCCGTGCCGCTCGTGGCCGGGCTTCCCGGGGGGCCGGTCGACGGGCCCGCCACCGCGCTGCTCGCGATACCGGTGCTGGCCGGCATGGTGGCGGGCTGGTTGCTGGCCCGCCGGGTGTTCCGGCTCGCCGCAGACGAGAAGGCGCCGCTGCCCTGGGCGCCCCTGCTCCGGCGGGCGGTGCTGGCCGGGCCCGTCGCGGGCCTGCTGGCCGGCCTCGCCGCGGCGGCCTCCGCCGGGCCGCTGGGCGGCGGCCGACTCGCCGACATCGGCCCGGTGCCGTGGCACGTGGCGGCCGTCGCGACCGCGGTGACCGGGGTCGGCGTGCTGCTCGGTGCCGCCGCCACCCGGGTCCTCTCCCGCCCCTGAGCCCGCCGGCCGCCCTGGGCCGCCGCCCGCTCCGGTCCGGCCGTGCGGTCCGGCCACGACGCTCCGCCGGCAGGACCGCGAGTGTCACCCGCCGGCGCGAGCGGTCCCGGGACGGCGGCGGGGGCGCCCGGATCGTCCGGGTGCCCCCGCCGGAGCTGTCACGGGTACGCCGATCACGGCCCGGACAGGCCGAACCCGACGACTGTGAGGGCGCCCCAGGCCAGGCCCAGCACCGCGCCGAGCGCGCCGCAGACCATGCCGGCGACCGCCTGGCCCGGGTTGCCCGCCAGCCCCTGGTCGCCCTTCTGCTTCCCGAGCCAGCCGGTCACCAGCGCGGCCACGCCCAGCGGCAGGCCGAGGTGACAGCAGACCAGCGGGACCGACGCGATGCCGAGGATCATGGAGATCAGCCCGAGCGTGTTCTGCTGTCCCCGCGGAAAGGGGTAGCCCGCGTTCGGGTACACCGGCGTCCCGCCGTACGGGTCGTGCGGCGGCGGTGCGGTGGGATCCGTCGGTGGTGGACCGTACGGATCGGGGCCGGGCCGCATGTGGGACGTCCCGTCCGGTCAGAGGCTGTTGGCGGTGCTGCCGCTCAGCGCGAAGGAGGCCAGGCAGCACAGGATGGTGACGCCCCAGATGACGATGCCGACGATGAGCGCCCACTTGGACCACTTCTTCGACTCCGCCGCGGCGGCCTGGGCGCCCGCGTAGTCACCCTGCTGGAGCAGCGGGTTGACCTTGCTGGCGTTGATGATGGCGGGGATGGCCAGCGGCCAGAACAGGAAGATCGAGACGATCGACATCGTCATGTTGTTGTCGACCGGGGCCGGCTGCTGGGGCGGGTATCCGGGCTGCATCTCTGGTCACTCCTCAACGGGGGTCGACGCCGGGGCGTCGGATGGTGACGGCCGGGCACGCGCCGGCCAGAGCGACCGGCAGCGTACCCGGTTCGTGCCAGTCAGGGCGTCGGTGACCGGCCCGCCGCCCACCGGCTGGACGGCGTCGCCGTCCCGATAGGGTTGTCCGGTGACCGAGCCCGCGTCCGTCGCCCGCATCGTCGTCCTCGTCTCCGGCTCCGGCAGCAACCTCCAGGCACTGCTCGACGCCGGCGCCGACCCGGCGTACGGAGCCCGGGTGGTCGCGGTCGGCGCCGACCGGGACGGCATCGCGGGGCTGGACCGCGCCGCCGCGGCGGGGGTGCCGACGTTCGTCGAGCGGGTCAAGGCCCACCCGAGCCGCGAGGACTGGGACGCCGCCCTCACCGCGCACGTGGCCGAGCACAAGCCGGACCTGGTCATCTCCGCCGGTTTCCTGAAGCTGGTCGGCCCGCATTTCCTCGCCGCCTTCGGCGACCGCTACCTCAACACGCACAACACGCTGCTGCCGGCGTTCCCCGGCATCCACGGGCCTCGCGACGCGCTCGCCTACGGCGTCAAGATCACCGGGGCCACCCTCTTCTTCGTCGACGCCGGGATGGACACCGGCCCGATCGTCGCGCAGGTCGCCGTGCCGGTGCTCGACGACGACGACGTGGAGACGCTTACCGAGCGCATCAAGGAAGCCGAGCGGCGCCAGCTCGTCGAGCAGGTGGGCCGCCTGGTCCGCGAAGGTTGGACGATCACCGGAAGAAAGGTCACGGTTCCGTGAGTTCCAGTCAGGACGAGCGCCGCCCGATCCGGCGGGCGCTGGTCAGCGTCTACGACAAGACCGGCCTGGTCGAGCTGGCCCGGGCGCTGCACGACGCCGGCGTGGAGATCGTCTCGACGGGGAGCACGGCCTCGGCCATCGCCGGTGCGGGCGTGCCGGTGACCGCGGTGGAGTCCGTGACCGGTTTCCCGGAGATCCTCGACGGCCGGGTCAAGACGCTGCACCCGAAGATCCACGGTGGCCTCCTCGCCGACCTGCGCAAGGAGTCGCACGCGGCGCAGCTCACCGAGCACGGCATCGCCGGGATCGACCTGCTGGTCTCCAACCTCTACCCGTTCCAGGCCACCGTCGCCTCCGGGGCCAGCCAGGACGAGTGCGTCGAGCAGATCGACATCGGCGGGCCCGCGATGGTCCGGGCCGCCGCCAAGAACCACGCCTCGGTCGCGGTGGTGACCGACCCAGCCGCGTACCCGGTGCTCCTGGCGGCCGTGCGGGCCGACGGGTTCACACTGGCGCAGCGCAAGGCGCTCGCGGCCCGCGCCTTCGCGGTGATCGCCGACTACGACGTGGCCGTCGCCGAGTGGTGCGCGAAGGAACTCGTCGAGGATGCCGCCTGGCCGGAGTTCGCCGGCCTGGCACTGAGCCGGCAGGCCGTGCTGCGCTACGGCGAGAACCCGCACCAGGCGGCCGCCCTCTACGCCGACCCGTCCGGCCCGGCGGGGCTCGCCCAGGCCGAGCAGCTGCACGGCAAGGAGATGTCCTACAACAACTACCTCGACGCGGACGCGGCGTGGCGGGCCGCGAACGACTTCGCCGACCAGCCGGCGGTGGCGATCATCAAGCACGCGAACCCGTGCGGCATCGCGGTCGGCGCGGACGTGGCCGAGGCGCACCGGAAGGCGCACGCCTGCGACCCGGTCTCGGCGTTCGGCGGCGTGATCGCGGTGAACCGCCCGGTCAGCGCCGAGCTGGCCCGGCAGGTCGCGGAGATCTTCACCGAGGTGGTCGTCGCGCCGGAGTTCGAGCCTGGTGCCGTCGAGATCCTTCAGGGGAAGAAGAACATCCGGCTGCTGCGGGCACCCGCGTACGCCCCGCTGCCGGCCGAGTGGCGGCAGGTCACCGGCGGTGTGCTGGTGCAGATGCGGGACCGGATCGACGCCGAGGGCGACGACCCGGCGACCTGGCGCCTGGCCACCGGCGAGGCGGCCGACGAGGCGACCCTGCGCGACCTCGCCTTCGCCTGGCGGGCGGTGCGGGCGGTGAAGAGCAACGCGATCCTGCTCGCCAAGGACGGCGCGACCGTCGGCGTCGGCATGGGCCAGGTCAACCGGGTCGACTCGGCCCGCCTGGCGGTGGACCGGGCCGGCGCCGAGCGGGCGCGCGGGGCGGTGTGCGCCTCCGACGCGTTCTTCCCGTTCGCCGACGGCCCGAAGATCCTCATCGACGCGGGCGTGCGGGCGATCGTCCAGCCCGGCGGCTCGATCCGGGACGAGGAGACCATCGCGGCCTGCAAGGAGGCCGGCGTGACCATGTACCTGACCGGCACCCGCCACTTCTTCCACTGACGGCCCCGACGTGTCCTGTTAAGAAGGGCCCCTTCCACAACGCGAGGCGTTAAGAAGGGGCCCTTCCTTACGTACGGAGCTCGGCGAAGTGGCAGGCCGACGGGTGCGGGTCGGCGGCGCGGGGCACCGCGGCGGGGTCCTCGGCGGCGCAGACCTCCTGGGCCTTCCAGCAGCGGGTGCGGAAGTGGCAGCCGCTCGGCGGGTTCGCCGGGCTCGGCACGTCGCCGACCAGCCGGATCATGTTCCGGTTGTCGCGCTGCTCCGGATCCGGCACCGGCACCGCCGACAGCAGCGCCTGGGTGTACGGGTGGGTGGCGCGCTCGTAGATCTCGTCCTCGGTGCCGATCTCCACGATCCGGCCCAGGTACATCACCGCGACCCGGTCCGAGATGTGCCGCACCACCGACAGGTCGTGGGCGATGAAGATGTACGAGAGCCCGAGCTCGTCCTGGAGTTGCTCCAGCAGGTTGATCACCTGGGCCTGGATCGACACGTCCAGGGCGGACACCGGCTCGTCGCAGACGATGACCTCGGGCCGCAGCGCGAGCGCGCGGGCGATGCCGATGCGCTGCCGCTGGCCGCCGGAGAACTGGTGCGGGTACCGGTTGATGTGCTCGGGGTTCAGGCCGACCACGTCCAGCAGCTCCTGCACCCGTCGCTGCCGGCTGCCCTTCGGGGCCGCCTCCGGGTGGATCTCGAACGGCTCGCCGATGATGTCGCCGACGGTCATCCGCGGGTTCAGCGACGTGTACGGGTCCTGGAGCACCATCTGCATGTTGCGGCGCAGGCGGCGCAGCTCGGCGCCCGAGGCCTTGAACAGGTCCCGGCCCTCCAGGGTCGCCTTGCCGGAGGTCGGCGTCTCCAGGCGCATCAGCAGGCGGGCCAGGGTGGACTTGCCGCAGCCGGACTCGCCGACGATGCCGAGCGTTTCGCCGCGGCGCAGCTCGAAGCTGACCCCGTCGACCGCCTTGACCGCGCCGACCTGCTTCTGGAACACGACGCCCCGGGTGATCGGGAAGTGCTTGACCAGGTTCTCGACGGCGAGGATCGTCTCGCCCCGGACCTTGGTCGGGCTAGCGGGCGCTGTCATCACGGACCTCCTGCGCGAAGTGGCACGCGCTGGTCCGGCCGTCGCCGAGGACCAGGTCGTGCGGCACGACGTCCACGCAGACCTGCTGGACGTACGGGCACCGGGGGTGGAACGGGCAGCCGGACGGGATCCGCATCAGGTTCGGCGGCAGACCCCGGATCGTCGACAGCTGCTGGCCGCGGACGTCCATCCGCGGAATCGACTCCAGCAGCCCCTTGGTGTACGGGTGGGCGGGCGCCCGGTACAGCGACCGCACGTCGGCGTGCTCGACGATGCGGCCCGCGTACATGACGGCGATCCGGTCCGCGACGCCGGCGACCACGCCGAGGTCGTGGGTGATGAGGATCATCGCCATGTCGAGGTCGCGGCGCAGGTCGGCGAGCAGGTCCATGATCTGGGCCTGCACCGTCACGTCCAGCGCCGTGGTCGGCTCGTCGGCGATGAGGACCTTGGGGTTCATCGCCAGCGCCATGGAGATCATGACGCGTTGCCGCATGCCGCCGGAGAACTGGTGCGGGTAGTCGCCGAGCCGGTTGGCGGCGGCCGGGATCTTCACCAGGTCCATCAGCTCGATCGCGCGGCGGCGGGCGTCCGCGCGGGACATGCCAGCGCGCTGGCGCAGCGTCTCGCCGATCTGCCAACCCACCGGGAAGGTCGGGTTCAGCGCGGACAGGGCGTCCTGGAAGATCATCGCGATCTCCTTGCCCCGTACCTGCCGGCGCTGCTCCTCGGACTGGGTGAGGAGGTCCCGGCCCCGGTAGAGGATCTGGCCGGAGCGGATCACCGCGGGCGGGGTGTCGAGGATCCCCATGATCGCCTGGGCGGTGACGGACTTGCCGGAGCCGGACTCGCCCAGGACGGCGAGGGTCTCACCGGCGTCCAGGTGGTACGAGACGCCGTTGATCACCTTCGCCACGCCCTCGGTGGTGCGGAACTCGACGTGCAGGTCCCGCACCTCGAGCAGGTGACCGCCCTCCGGGGTGGGGGAGGCCGGGGTGGGGTGGACAGCGGACTGGGTCATGAGAGCCTCACCGGAGCTTCGGGTCGAAGGCGTCACGGATCGCGTCGCCGAGCATGATGAACGCCAGGACGGTCAGCGCGAGGAAGGTCGACGGGACGATCAGTGGGGTCGCCGACTCCCGCATGTGCACCCGGCCGTTGTTGATGTCGATGCCCCAGGAGATCGTCGGCTCCCTCAGGCCGATGCCGAGGAAGGACAGCGTCGCCTCGGCGGCGATGAACGAGCCGAGCGCGATGGTCAGCACCACGACGGCGGGGGCGAGCGCGTTGGGCAGGATGTGTCGCCACATGATCCGGCCGTTGCTCGCGCCGAGCATCCGGGCGGCGGCGACGTAGTCCTGCTCCTTGGCGGTGATCACCGACGAGCGGACCACCCGGGCCGCCGTGGTCCAGCCGAGCACCGCCAGCACGAAGATGACGGAGGCGATCCGGACCGTCGAGCTGTCGCTGGCGACCCGCTTGAGCAGGACGATCGCGGCGAGCAGCAGCGGGATGCCGAGCACGATGTCGATCACGCGGGAGAGGATCGCGTCGACCCATCGGCCGAAGTAGCCGGCGAGCATCCCGACGGTGAGCGCGACCAGCCCGGTGAGCAGCGCGGAGAGTGCGCCCACCAGGAGCGAGGCGCGGGCGCCGTACACCGCCCGGGCGTAGGTGTCGCAGCCCTGGAAGTCGTACCCGAGGATGGCGCCGCCGGACGGCGCGGCGTGCTGCCGCGCGAGGACGCAGTTGGTCGGGTCGTTGCCGGTGAACAGGCCGGGCACCGCGGCCATCGCGGTGACCAGCACGACCAGCGCGAGGCTGATCCAGAAGATCGGCTTGCGGCGCAGGTCGCGCCAGGCGTCGCCGGCCAGGCTACGGGGACGGCCGGTGACGGTCGAGGTGCCGCCGACCTGGTTCGGGGCGCCCGGCTCGCCGGAGGGCCCCCGCCGTGCGGCCTGGTCCTCCGACGCCGCCACGGTTTCGAAATCACTCATAGCGGATCCTCGGGTCGAGTACGGCGTACAGGACGTCCACCACCAGGTTGGAGATGAGGTAGACCACGACCAGCACGCTGACGATGCCCACCACCAGCGGACCGTCCTCGGTGCGGATGCCGCGGAAGAGGTTGAAGCCGACACCGGGGATGTTGAACACGCCCTCGGTGATGATCGCGCCGCTCATCAGGTTGCCCAGTTCGACGCCGAGGAAGGTGACGACCGGGATGAGCGAGTTGCGCAGCACGTGGATCCCGACGATGCGCCGCTTGACCAGGCCCTTGGACCGGGCGGTGCGGACGTAGTCGGCGCGCAGGTTCTCCGCCACCGAGGTCCGGGTCAGCCGCAGCGCGGTGGCCAGGGAGAGCGAGCCGAGCACGATGCCGGGCAGGAGCAGCGCGTACAGGTCGGGCTCGGCGCCGGCGGTGGGCGGGAAGAGCTGCCACTTCACGCCGAGGAAGTACTGGGCGAGGGGGGCCAGCACGATCGTCGGGATGCCGAGCACCAGCAGGGTCAGCAGCAGCGTCGAGTTGTCGAAGATGCTGGCCCGCCGGATGCCGGCGAGCACGCCCGCGGTGACCCCGAAGAGGATGGTGACCGCCATGGCGATGAGCGCCAGCTTGATCGTCACCGGCCAGGCGGCGGCGAGGATGTCGCCGATCTGCCGTCCGGTGAGGGACTGGCCGAGGTCGCCCTGGAGCAGGTTGGTGACGTAGTCGAAGTAGCGGTAGAAGAAGCCGTCGATCCCGGTCCTGTCCAGGTGGAACTTCTCCGTCAGATATGCCCGCTGGGCGGCGGTGACCGGGCGCTCGCCGGCGAGCGCCTGGATCGGGTCGCCCTGACCGGCGAACATCAGCGCGTAGACGATCAGCGTGGTCCCGAAGAACGCGAGGACCATCTGGAGCAGTCGCCGCAGAATGAAGCGGAACATACTAGGAAGTCTCTCTGAAAAAGGGCGAACAGGAAGGCGGGTCGGACCACCGGCTGGCAGTGGCCCGACCCGTCGCGCCGTGTTACTGAACGGCCTCGATCTTCACCAGGTCGACCCGGTCGAAGAGATCCATCTCCACGTTCGTGACCTTGGTCGAGTGACCGAAGCTGTTCTGGCCGAACCGGAGCGGGATCACCGGCATGTCCTTGGCCAGAAGGTCCTCGGCCTGCTGGTACTTCTTGATCGCCTCTTCCTCGGTGGCCGCCGCCGAGCCCTCGGCGACCAGCCTGTCGAACTCCGGGTTGCTGTAGCCGTAGTAGTTCGACGAGCCGGTGGTGCTGTACAGCGGGCCGAGGTAGTTCTCCATGGACGGGTAGTCCATGATCCAGCCCATCCGGAACAGGCCGACCGGCTGCTTCGCCTTGACCTTGGTCAGCAGGTCCGCGAACTTCGGCTCGGCGGTGCCGACGCAGTCCACACCCAGGTTGGCCTTGAGCTGGTTGCAGGTGGCGTCGACCCAGTCCTTGTGGCCGCCGTCGCCGTTGTACGAGATCTCGATCCGGCTCGGGCCGCCCGCGGCCTGGTACAGCGCCTTCGCCTTGGCCGGGTCGAACGTGCCGGCCGAACCGATGGTGTTGTCGCGGTAGCCCGCCACGACCGGGGAGACGAAGGAGCGCGCCGGCGTCTGCGAGTCCTTGAAGATCGACTTGGTGATCTCCTCGCGGTCGATCGCCATCGAGATCGCCTTGCGCACGTCCGGGTTGCTGAACTCCTTCTGGTACGTCGGGAAGGAGAGGAACTGGAACGACGAGGCGGGGCTGGTCTTGAACCGGTCGCCCAGGTCGGTCGACGCGGTCGACAGGTTCTCGGTCGGGATCGTCTTGATCACGTCGAGGTTGTCCGACAGCACGTCGGCGTACGCCGCGGTCAGCTGCTGGTAGATCCGGAACTCGACGCCGGCCACCTTCGGCTTCTCGCCGGGGAAGGCGTCGTACTTCTCGACCTCGACCTTGGCGTCGTGCTGCCAGGTGCCCTTCATCTTGAACGGGCCCTGCCCGATCGGGGCCTGCTCGTAGCCCTCGGCCAGCACGCCCGGCGCCGAGAAGGCGGCCTTCGGCAGCGGGTAGAAGGCGGTGTAGCCGAGCATGGTCTTGAACTCGGCGTACGGCTGCGACAGCGTGACGGTGAAGGTCAGGTCGTCGACCTTCTTCAGGCCGGACATCGTCCTGGCCTTCGGCTGCTCGCCCTGCAGGTCCTCGTACCCGGCGATCTTCTCGAAGAAGTAGCTCGAGTTCTGGCCGTTCGGGGCGTACGCGCCGTAGTTCCACGCGTCGACGTAGTTGTCGGCGGTCACCTTCTCGCCGTTGTGGAAGGTGTAGCCGTCCTTCAGCTTGATCGTCCAGGTCGTGTTGTCCTCGGACGTCACCGACTCGGCCGCCACCTCGTACGCCTTGTTGGCCTCGTCGTACTCGACCAGCGGGCTGAACAGGGCGGCGAGCACCTGCGAGCCACTCGTCTCGTTGGTGTTGGTCGGCACCAGGTGCTGCGGCTCGGCGATCTCGATCCGCACGGCCGCGTTGGGGTTGGTTCCGCCGGATCCGCCGTCGCCGCCCGAGCCGCAGGCCACCAGGCCCAGGGTCACCGCGAGCGGGAGAGCGGTCCAGGCGGCGAGCCTACGAACGCGCATGAAGTCTCCTCGTCTCCTCACACTGCGCAGTCAGGCCCGACGCTGGGTTTACGCTGCGCAACGATGGGCAACGGTAGGTCGCACAATCGCGATCGACAACGATGCCGTTGCGAACCGATAACGGGGGGTAGGGGCAGGGCTTGCGTCCGACCCGTAGTCCTGGTAGAACGTCGAGGCCTTGCAGGGCGTCGCACCAGCGTTAACGGTCGGCGGGCCGCGTTGCGTGCCGGACCCGTCCGGTGTCGTTGCGAGCTGTCCGCCCGGTCGTCCCGATCCTCCCCGCCGCGCCGCCGCCGTCGGGTTGACGGCCGTTGAGCGACCATCAAAAGTCACACACGGTGACCAAGGCCACGTCACACACCGTCACGTCGTTTACTGGCGTGGGCGGTGCGGCGGCGGCTGGCCGGGTCGTCGGCCCGCGGGGGGCCGGGCGTGAGACGATCTGGGCGTGACGGCGACGCTTCTGGACGGCAAGGCGACCGCGGCCGAGATCAAGGACGAGCTGCGGGCCCGGGTGAAGGCTCTGGCGGAGCGGGGCGTCACGCCCGGGCTCGGCACCGTCCTGGTCGGCACCGACCCCGGCTCCCAGGCGTACGTCAACGGCAAGCACCGGGACTGCGCCGAGGTGGGCATCGCCTCGATCCGGCGCGAGCTGCCGGCGGACGCCACCCAGGAGCAGGTCGACGCCGTCCTCGCCGAGCTGAACGCCGACCCGGCCTGCCACGGCTACATCGTCCAGCTGCCGCTCCCCGCCCAGCTGGACACGCAGCGGGTGCTGGAGCTGATCGACCCGGACAAGGACGCCGACGGCCTGCACCCGGTGAACCTGGGCCGGCTGGTGCTCGGCTACCCGGGCCCGCTGCCCTGCACCCCGCGCGGCATCGTCGAGCTGCTCCGCCGGCACGACGTGGCGCTGCGCGGCGCCAAGGTCGCCGTGGTCGGCCGGGGCAACACGGTGGGCCGCCCCCTCGGGCTGCTGCTCACCCGGCGCAGCGAGAACGCCACCGTCACCCTGTGCCACACCGGCACCCTCGACCTCGCCTCGCACACCCGCGCCGCCGACATCGTGATCGTCGCGGCCGGCGTACCCGGACTGCTCACCGCCGACATGGTCACGCCCGGCGCCGTCGTGGTCGACGTCGGGATCACGCGGGTGATCGGCCCCGACGGCAAGGGCCGCTACACCGGCGACGTCGACCCGGAGGTGGCCGAGGTGGCCGGCGCCCTGGTCCCGATGCCCGGCGGCGTCGGACCGATGACCCGCGCCATGCTGCTGACCAACGTGGTCGAGCGGGCCGAGCGCGACTGAGGCGTCCCCACCCATCAGGTGCAAACCGTCCGCCCCTGGCCGGATCGGTGCCAGGATGGCTGATACGGTCCGGAAAACCGACTGGTATCAGGGAGTGGGACGACCATGGGTAAGAAGGTCACTGTCGTCGGGGCCGGCTTCTACGGCTCCACCACCGCACAGCGCCTGGCCGAGTACGACGTCTTCGACACCGTCGTGATCACCGACATCGTGGAGGGCAAGCCCGCCGGCCTCGCCCTGGACCTCAACCAGTCGCGCGCGATCGAGGGCTTCGAGACCAAGGTCGTCGGCGTCACCACCGGCCCGAACGGTGAGGGTTACGAGGCCATCGAGGGCTCGGACGTGGTCGTGATCACCGCCGGCCTGCCCCGGAAGCCGGGCATGAGCCGGATGGACCTGCTGGAGACGAACGCCAAGATCGTCCGCCAGGTCTCCGAGAACGTCGCCAAGTACGCCCCGAACGCCGTGGTCATCGTCGTCTCCAACCCGCTGGACGAGATGACCGCGCTCGCCCAGCTCGCCACGCAGTTCCCGAAGAACCGGGTGCTCGGCCAGGCCGGCATGCTGGACACCGCCCGGTTCACCAACTTCGTGGCCGAGGCGCTGGGCGTACCGGTGAAGTCGGTCCGGACCCTGACCCTGGGCTCGCACGGCGACACCATGGTGCCGGTGCCGTCGAAGAGCACCGTGGACGGCAAGCCGCTGCGCGACGCCATGCCGGCGGAGCAGATCGAGGAACTGGTCGTCAAGACCCGCAACGGTGGCGCCGAGGTCGTCGCGCTGCTGAAGACCGGCTCCGCGTACTACGCCCCGTCGGCGGCCGCCGCCCGGATGGCGAAGGCCGTGGCGGAGGACTCCGGCGAGGTCATGCCGGTGTGCGCCTGGGTCGACGGCCAGTACGGCATCTCCGGCGTCTACCTGGGCGTGGAGGCCCAGATCGGCGCCGAGGGCGTCAAGCGGGTCGTCGAGACCGACCTGGACGCCGACGAGCTGGCCGCCCTGAAGGAGGCCGCCGAGGCCGTCCGCGCCAAGCAGGCCGACGTCGCCAACATGTGAGCTGACCGATCCCGTGGAGGGCCGCCGGCGACGCCGGCGGCCCTCCGCCGTTCCCTGCGCCGTACGCAATGCCGCCCTCGCCGCTGCCGCCGGGCGACCGCCGTGATAGACCCAGGGGTACGGCTCAGTGGCACGCGGCGACGCCTGCCAGTGACCTTCGCGCCGCCCGCCCCGACCTGGGGGCGAGGCCGCCTGGGGGCCGCCGGCCAGTTTCCAGTACGCTCGTACTGCTTGAGCACGTGTCCCCCGAGAGGAGCGCCGGCCGATGGCGAAGATCAAGGTAAACAACCCGGTCGTGGAAATCGACGGCGACGAGATGACCCGGATCATCTGGAAGCAGATCCGGGAGCAGCTGATCCTGCCGTACCTCGACGTCGACCTGCACTACTACGACCTGTCGATCCAGCACCGTGACGAGACCGACGACCAGGTCACCGTCGACGCCGCCAACGCCATCAAGGAGCACGGCGTCGGCGTCAAGTGCGCCACCATCACGCCGGACGAGGCCCGGGTGGAGGAGTTCGGCCTCAAGAAGATGTGGCGGTCGCCGAACGGCACTATCCGCAACATCCTCGGCGGCGTGGTGTTCCGCGAGCCGATCATCATGTCGAACGTGCCGCGGCTGGTCCCGGGCTGGACCAAGCCGATCATCATCGGCCGGCACGCCCACGGCGACCAGTACAAGGCCACCGACTTCGTCGTCCCCGGCCCGGGCACGGTGACCATCACCTACACCCCGGCCGACGGTTCCGCCCCGGTCGAGATGGAGGTCGCCAACTTCCCCGGCGGCGGCGTCGCGATGGGCATGTACAACTTCGACGAGTCGATCCGGGACTTCGCCCGCGCCTCCATGCGCTACGGCCTGGACCGTGGCTACCCGGTCTACCTGTCGACCAAGAACACGATCCTCAAGGCGTACGACGGCCGGTTCAAGGACATCTTCGCCGAGGTCTTCGAGAACGAGTTCAAGGCCGAGTTCGACGCCGCCGGCATCACCTACGAGCACCGGCTCATCGACGACATGGTCGCCGCCGCGCTCAAGTGGGAGGGTGGCTTCGTCTGGGCCTGCAAGAACTACGACGGTGACGTCCAGTCCGACACGGTGGCGCAGGGCTTCGGCTCGCTGGGCCTGATGACCTCGGTGCTGATGACCCCGGACGGCCGCACCGTCGAGGCGGAGGCCGCGCACGGCACCGTCACCCGGCACTACCGGCAGTGGCAGAAGGGCGAGAAGACCTCCACCAACCCGATCGCGTCGATCTACGCGTGGACCCGTGGCCTGGCCCACCGGGGCAAGCTGGACGGCACGCCGGCGGTCACCGAGTTCGCCAACACCCTGGAGCAGGTCATCGTCGAGACCGTCGAGGGCGGCCAGATGACCAAGGACCTCGCGCTGCTCATCTCCCGGGACGCCCCGTGGCTGACCACCGACGAGTTCATGAACGCGCTGGACGAGAACCTGGCCCGCAAGCTCGCCTGACTCGTGTGTAAGGAAGGGCCCCTTGTTAACGCCTGGCGTTGTGGAAGGGGCCCTTCTTAACGCCCTCGAACAGGGTGGACGGCGTGTCGGGCAGGCGACACGCCGTTTTGCGTCACTTTGCCCGGCGCGCCTCGTTGACCTGGGTGGACGAGATGCCAGTCACGTCCAGGAAGGTTGACCGCGGTCGCCTCGCGACATGCGTGCCGATCAGCCAGCCTTCCCGGCTGTCGTGCGCAGCCAGCCGTCCCTTCCCAGCGGGGGGCCCTGTCCCGGGCCCCCCGCGCCCTGTCCCGGGCCCCCCGCGCCCTGTCCGGCGACCGGCGCTCGTCCAACAAGGTGTTAACAAGGGGCCCCTCCTCTACCCGAGGCGTTAAGAAGGGGCCCTTCCTTTCACGCCGAGCGGAGGAGTTCGGCGGCGCGTTCGGGGGCGATGTCGTTGATGAACACGCCCATCCCCGACTCCGACCCGGCCAGGTACTTCAGCTTGTCCCTCGCCCGCCGGATGCTGAACAGCTGAAGGTGCAGGTGACCCAGGTCCCGGTCGAGGCGGACCGGAGCCTGGTGCCAGGCCGCGATGTAGGGCATCGGCAGGTTGAACAGCCCGTCGAAGCGGCGCAGCAGGTTCAGGTAGAGCGGCCCGAACGCGTCCCGCTCCGCGTCGGTGAGCGCCGGGATGTCCGGCACCGGCCGGTGCGGCGCCACGTGCACCTCGACCGGCCACCGGGCGGCCGCCGGGACGTACGCCGTCCAGTGCTCGTTGCCGGCGACCACCCGGTCCCCGGCGGCGCGTTCGGCGGCGAGTACGTCGGCGTACAGGTTGCGGCCCCCGGTGCGGTCGGCGTGCCGGCGGGCGGCGGTCAGCATCGCCCGGGTCCGCGGCGTCACGAAGGGGTACGCGTATACCTGCCCGTGCGGGTGGTGCAGCGTCACGCCGATCTCGACGCCCCGGTTCTCGAACGGGAAGATCTGCTCCACGCCGGGCAGTTCGCCCAGCGCCGCGGTCCGGTCGGCGAGCGCGTCGAGCACCGTCCGCACCCGGCGTGGGGTGAGGTTGCCGAACGAGGCGTTGTGGTCGTCCGTGAAGCAGACCACCTCGCACCGGCCCTGCCCGGGCCGGACCGGGGTGAACGGCGTGATCTCCGCCGGTTCCTCGGCGATCCGGCCGCTCAGCGACGGGAAGCGGTTCTCGAAGACCACCACGTCGTAGTCGGGGGCCGGGATCTCGCTGAGCCGGTCGGCGGTGGACGGGCAGAGTGGGCACTGGTCGGCCGGGGGGAGGAAGGTGCGGGTCTGCCGGTGCACGGCGACCGCCACCCACTCGTCGGTCAGCGGGTCGTACCGCAGTTGCGACGCCGGCGGGGGCGGCGGCAGCTCCCGGCGGTCGGGCTGGTCGCGGACGGCGTCGTCCCGCTCGTCGAAGTAGATCAGCTCCCGGCCGTCGGCCAGTTCGATCGCGGTGCGCTTCACTCCGCCTCCCCTCCACTCGTCGGCGTGGTCCGGCCCGTGCCACTGACGACCACCAGCTCGCCCACCTGCCCGTCGAGTGCCTGCCGGGCGTCGGGCGGCAACCGGTCGTCGGTGACCAGGACGTCGGCCGCCGAGAGCTCGACGATCGACGAGAGCCCGACGGTGCCCCACTTCGTGTGGTCGGCGAGCACCACGAGGCGGTCGGAGGCGGTCACCAGGGCCCGGTCGGTCTCGGCCTCCATCAGGTTGGGCGTGGTGAACCCGGCCCGCTCGGTGATCCCGTGCACGCCGAGGAACAGCAGGTCCAGGTGCAGCGAGCGGATCGCGCCGACGGCGAGCGGCCCGACCAGCGCGTCCGAGGGCGTACGGACGCCGCCGGTGAGCACCACCGTCTGGTCCGGACGGCCCCCGGCGTGCAGGATCTCGGCCACCGGCAGGGAGTTGGTCACCACGGTGAGGCCGGGCACGTCGACCAGGCGGCGCGCCAGTTCGGCGGTGGTGGTGCCGGCGGAGAGGGCGATCGCGGCGCCGGGCCGGACCAGGTCCGCGGCCCGGCCGGCGATGGCGGCCTTCTCGGCGAGCTGGCGCACCGACTTGGCGCGGAACCCCGGCTCGTCCGTGGAGCCGGGCCCGGCGACCGTCGCGCCGCCGTGCACCTTGGCCAGCAGCCCGCGCTCGTGCAGGAGGTCGAGGTCGCGTCGGATGGTCATGTCCGACACGCCGAACTCGGCTGCCAGCTCGGTCACCCGTACCCCGCCGGCGGTGCGTACCCGGTCGAGGATGGCCGCCTGTCGCTGCTGCGCCAGCATGCGCCGCACCTCCGCGCCTGTCACCGCGCACTCTCACGCGGTCGAACGTGTTCGAACAAGAATGAACACTAGCGCGCGGGAGTTACCCACGAAAGGGAAGGGGGTGCTTACACGGTCGGGTGGCGGGGCTCGACCCAGCCCGTCTCGGTCAGGTGGTGCAGCACCGACTGCACCGCCTCGTCGACCGACAGATCGGTCGTGTCGATCACCAGGTCGGCGTCGGCCGGCTCCTCGTACGGGTCGTCGATGCCGGTCATCCCGCTGAGCAGGCCGGCCCGGGCGCGCGCGTACAGACCCTTGCGGTCCCGCTGCTCGCAGACCTCCAGCGGGGTGGCGACGTGGATCAGCAGGAAGCCCGCCCCGGCGGTCAGCGCCATCTCCCGGGCGGTGGCCCGGGCCTGCGCGTACGGGGCGATCGGGCAGCAGATCGACACCCCCCGGTGCCGGGCGATCTCGGCGGCCACCCAGCCGATCCGGCGGACGTTCGCGTCGCGGTCGGCCTTGCTGAAGCCCAGGCCGGCCGACAGCTCCCGGCGGACGACGTCGCCGTCGAGCAGGGTGACCGTCCGTTCGCCCTGCTCGCGCAGCGCGTCGGCCAGACCCCGGGCGATGGTGGACTTGCCGGAACCGGACAGGCCGGTCAGGAAGATCACCAGACCCCGGTAGCGCCGGGGCGGGCGGGCCCGGACCAGTTCCTTCGCCACCGCCGGCGGCGTGTGCCACTCGGGCAGCGGGAAGCCCCGGTCCAGCAGGTCGTCGATCTCCGCCTGGCTCAGTGCCAGCCGCCGGTTGCGGGGCGGAATGTCCTCCCGCCAGCGCCACTGCCCGTCCCGGTTGTCGTAGGCCAGCTCACGGGGCACCAGCACCCGCAGCCCGGCGCCGGAGAGCATCTCGCCGGTGGAGAGCAGGTGGGTCACCCCGTACGCCGCCGACACCCGGGCCCGCAGCAGCGCGTCGCTGATCTCCTCCCGGCGGCGGGACAGCGGCACGGCGACCAGCGTCGCCGGGGGCATCCGGTCCCGGGCGGCGAAGACGCTGCGGACGAGCGCCTCCGGCGGCAGCCCGCCGCCGCCGTCCTCGCCGACCGGGATCAGCACGAGCAGGTGGGCGCCGAGGGTACGGGCGGCGTGCGCGATCTGCGCGAGTTGCGGCCGGTGCAGCGGGCGGTCGGCGATCACCCCGAGCACCCGCCCCGGGGGCAGCAGCGCGCGGACCTCCTCCGGGGTGCGGCGCAGCCGCTGGAACGGCCCGTGGCCCCCGTCGCCCAGCCGGCGCACCGGCCCGCCGACGCCTGCCACCCCGTCGCGGACCGGCCACGCGTCGGTCACCTCCAGCGCGGCCACCGGAGCGCCCTCGCCGTCGGTCAGCACCAGCGTGCGGCGCGCCGGGTCGCGCACGTCCAGCCCCTGGGCGAGCGCCGCGGGCACCTGAAGGGTCACCGGCACGGGCCAGGGCGAGCCGTCGGCGAGGCGGCTGCGCCGGCTCACCGACACCAGGTCGGCCCGGGTCATGAACCCGGTCAGCGGCGTGTACGCCCCGGTCAGCAACAGCTCCAGATCCGCCAGCTCACCGGGGCGCGGCGTGTACGCCGGCGCGTCCCGGAGCAGCTCGTCCGGCAGCACCCAGCCGTTGCTCATCGAATCCCCCAACCCGCCTGACCGGCACACAGTTTCTCAGCCCACACCGGGATCGGTCGAGTGCCACTCCCGGTGTCGGGGGGAGACGCGGGTGACCGGCGCGACGGATCCCGGGTGACGGCCCGGTGGCGGGACGGTGACCGGTCAGGCCGGGGTCAGCGGCGCCGCGCCGAACGACACGGCGAACCGCTTGCACCAGATCGACACGCTGGTCAGATCGTCCAGGGCCAGGTCGGCCGGGATGTCGTACGCCTGGTCGCCCCGGTTGCCCTTGAGCCGGCCAAGCTCCACCCAGCGGCCGTCGTCGAACACCCGCCACCCGGCGGTGCCCTCGCGGACCGGCTGGTCGGTCAGCCAGACCCGCAGGTCCGGACCGTTGGAGGTGTCCAGCCCGACCAGCTCCAGCCGCAGCCGGCCGTCGGCGGTGCGGACGATCCGGGCGGTGCCGGTGGTGTCGTGCTCGTGGGTGACGAACTCACCACTGCGGACGATCACCGGGCCCGCCGGGGCGGTGATGGTGGGGCCGGACGGCCCGGTGCCGGCAGCGGACGGCGGTGCCGCGGTCGCCACCACGGCCAGATCGTCGTCCACCTCGGTGTCGGTGACCAGCTTCCAAGGCTGAAACCACCAGAGACCGAACGCGGCACCGGCGGCGAGCACGGCGACCGCGACCCAGGTGAACGGGGCGCGCAGCAGTCGGAGGAACATGCCGCGCATTCTTCCGGACCGGAACCGCCCGAGGGATTACCGGAGCCTTACCCCGGTACCCCTAGTGGGCGGATCAGGGGCGCGCCGGATGCCCCGGGGGTGCGTGACCTGCCTAGGCTGTCGGCGTGACACTCATCGCGACCGAGTCGCTGACCAAGACGTACGGGGGTGGGGTCACCGCGCTGGCCGACCTGACCGTCGCGGTCGAGCCCGGGATCATCGGCCTGGTCGGCGCGAACGGCGCCGGCAAGTCGACGCTGATCAAGATCCTGCTCGGCCTGCTCCCGCCCACCAGCGGGCGGGTGCGGGTGCTCGACCTGGACCCGACCACCCAGTCCGACCAGGTGCGCGCCCGGGTCGGCTACATGCCCGAGCACGACGCCCTCCCGCCGGACCTCAGCGCCGCCGAGCTGGTCACCCACCTCGGCCGGATGAGCGGCCTGCCCCGCACCGTCGCGCGGGAACGCGCCAGCGAGGCTCTGCGGCACGTCGGTCTCTACGAGGAGCGGTACCGCCCGGTGGGCGGCTACTCGACCGGCATGAAGCAGCGCGTCAAGCTCGCCCAGGCGCTCGTGCACGACCCCGACCTGCTGCTGCTCGACGAGCCCACCAACGGCCTCGACCCGGCCGGCCGGGACGCCATGCTCGCGCTGATCCACCGGATCGGCACCGAGTTCGGCATCTCCGTGCTCGTCTGCTCGCACCTGCTCGGCGAGGTGGAACGGATCTGCGACACGCTGGTCGCCATCGACGGCGGCCGGCTGCTGCGCGCCGACCACATCTCCGCGATGACCACCGCCACCGACATCCTCGCGGTCGAGGTCAGCGAGGGCGCGGAGGAGCTGGCCACCCGGCTGGCCGCGTACCGCCTGCCGGTGAGCCGGGAGGGGCGCCTGCTGCTGGTCCCGCTCGCCGACGACGCCACCTACGACCTGATCCTCGGCGCGGTCGCCGAGCTGGACCTGCCGCTGCACCGGCTGGACCAGCGCCGGCACCGGGTGGCCGAGCTGTTCGCCACGAGGGAGCCCAGCCATGTCTGAGCCGGCCGGTGTCATCCACGACATCGGGTACCAGCGTTACACCGGCCCCCGGCTGGGCCGCGGTGCCGTGTTCGGAGCCCTGTACCTGCACGGCCTGCGGACGGTCTTCGGCTTCGGCCGCACCGCCAAGGCCAAGATCTTCCCCTGGCTGGTGGTGGGCATCGTGACGCTGGTGGCCGCCGGCGCCACCGCGGTGCGCAGCCAGATCGGCGAGGTCGTGATGACGTACGCGCAGTTCGCCGACAACATGAGCTGGCTGGTCATCTTCTTCGTCGCGGTGGCCGCCCCCGAGCTGGTCAGCCGGGACCTGCGCAGCGGCGTCCTGCCGCTGTACTTCTCCCGGCCACTGCCCCGGTCGGACTATCCGCTGGCCAAGCTGCTCGCCCTCGTCACCGCGCTCTGGCTGCTGCTCGGCGGGCCGCAGCTGGTGATGTTCCTCGGTGCCGCCTTCACCACCAAGGAGGGGATGCGGGGCGTCTGGAATGAGCTGCTCGACCTGCTGCCGGGCCTGCTCTACGCCGGCCTCTGGGCAGTGGTCTTCGCCTCGATCGGCCTGCTGGTCGCGTCGCTCACCGGCAAGCGGGCGTTCGCCGCCGGCGGGATCGTGGCGGTCTTCCTGATGACCACGCCGATCGTCGGCATCCTCTCCATCCTGCCCTCGCGGGCGGTCAACGAGCTGGCCTTCCTCGCCTCGCCGTCGACCCTGGTGGGCGGCGTGGGCACCTGGGCGCTGGGCGACCTGCTGGTGCCGGCGGGTCAGGACGTCGACATCCCGATCGGTGACTTCGGCCCGGTCTACGCCCTCGCCGCCGTGCTCCTCGTCGCCACCTGCGTCACCCTGCTGCTGGCCCGGTACCGGAAGGTGGCCGCCCGATGAGCGCGATCAGTGCCGAGCGGACACCGGCCCCCACCCGCACGACGAGCACCCTGGAGCTGGCGGGCGTCTCCCGCTGGTACGGCAACGTGGTCGCCGTCAACGACGTCAGCATGTCCCTCGGCGCGGGCGTCACCGGCCTGCTCGGCCCGAACGGCGCCGGCAAGACGACCCTGCTGCACATGATGGCCGGCTTCCTGTCGCCGTCGCGGGGCACGGTGACGCTGGACGGATCGCCGACCTGGCGCAACCCCGAGGTCTACCGGCGGCTGGGCCTGGTCAGCGAGCGGGAGGCCGTGCACACCTTCCTCACCGCGTACGAGTTCGTGCTCGCCAGCGCCAAGCTGCACCGGCTGCCCGATCCCGAGGGTGCGGCCCGCCGGGCGATCGCACTGGTCGAGCTGGAGGACGCGCAGTCCCGCCGGATCGGCACGTACTCGAAGGGCATGCGGCAGCGCGCCCGGGTGGCCGCGGCGCTGGTCCACGACCCGCAGGTGCTGCTGCTCGACGAGCCGTTCAACGGCATGGACCCGCGCCAGCGGTTGCACATGATGGACCTGCTGCACCGCCTCGGCGCCGCCGGCCGGACCATCCTGTTCAGCTCGCACATCCTGGAGGAGGTCGAGCAGGTCTCCGGCACCGTCCAGGTGATGGTCGCCGGCCGGCTCGCCGCCTCGGGCGACTTCCGGACCATCCGGCGCCTGATGACCAACCGGCCGCACGTCTTCGCGATCCGGTCCACCGACGACCGGGCCCTGGCGGTGGCGCTGATGGCCGAGCCGTCGGTGACCGGCGTGGAGCTGGGCCGCACCGGGCTGACCGTGCGGGCCGGCGACTACGGCGCCTTCACCCGCGCGCTGCCGAAGATCGCCCTGGCCCGGGGCATCCGCGTCCGGCAACTCGTGCCCGAGGACGAGTCCCTGGAGAGCGTCTTCTCCTACCTGGTGGAGGCCTGATGTCTACCGTTTCCTGGATCACCGCGCGTGGACTGTTCGGCCGTCGCCGCTTCCTGCTGCTGCTCCCGCTGCCGGCGTTGCTGGTGCTGCTCGCCGTGCTGTCCCGCTCCCTCGGGGTGGACCCGGGCGAGTGGGGCCCGCCGGTGCTGGTCGGCCTCGGGCTCGCCGTGGTGCTGCCGGTGGTCGCCCTGATCGTCGGCACCGGCGTGCTCGGCGCCGAGATCGACGACGGCACCGTGGTGCACATCCTCACCAAGCCGCTGCCGCGCTGGCAGATCGTACTGCCGAAGCTCGCGGTCGCCGCCGGCGTCACCGCGGTCACCGTCGCCGTGCCGCTCTACGTCGCGGGCGTGCTCGCCCACTCGGTACGCCTCGGCCTCGCGCTCGCCGCCGCCGCGGCTGTCGGGGCGCTGGCGTACTGCGCGTTGTTCGTGGCGCTCAGCCTGGTCACCCGGCGGCCCGTGCTGCTCGGCCTGGTCTACGTGCTGATCTGGGAGGGGCTGCTCGGCAACTTCGTCAGCGGCACGAAGGTGCTCTCCATCCAGCAGTACGTGATCGCGCTCGCCGACCGCTTCGCCCCGACCGAGCTGCTCGCCACGGACGTGTCGGTGCCGGTGGCGACCGTGATGAGCGCGCTCATCGCGGTGGGCTTCACCGCCCTGGCGATCGACCGCCTGCGCTCGTTCAGCGTGGCCGGCGAAACGAGCTGACGTGCAAGGAAGGGCCCCTTCTTAACGCCACCGGTAGAGGAAGGGCCCCTTGTTGACACTCGCACCAGCCGCGTCGGCGGCACCTGTTAACAAGGGGCCCTTCCTATGCACCAGGCGTTAAAAGGGGGCCCTTCCTTACACCTCAGAAGGCGCAGGCGATGACCAGCTCGGGGGTGCGGTCGGGGAGGAGGTCGAGCTTGCCGATCCGGCCCGCCGCCTTCAGGTCGTCGGCGACTACGGTGAGCTGGTCGAGCAGTGCGGCCGGGCCGAGCGCCTCGGCCAGCGGCACCTCCGCCTTCATCGACAGCTTCCGCTCCGACTTGGCGCGGCGCACCTGGCTGAGCGCGTCCCCGGCGAGGCGCAGCAGCTCCGGGTCACCCTCGCCGGAGATCGCCCGCCCCACCTCGTACGTGGTGGGCCACGGCGCGCGGTGCACCGAGCCGTACCGCCACCAGGACCACACCTCCTCCGTCGCGAACGGCAGCACCGGGGCGAAGAGCCGCAACTGCACCGAGAGCGCGCCGGCCAGCGCCGCCCGCGCGGAGTCGGCCCCCGGCCCGCTGCCGTAGGCGCGTTCCTTCACCAATTCGATGTAGTCGTCGCAGAACCGCCAGAAGAACGCCTCCGCGGCCTGCAACGCCGCCGTGTGGTCGTACGCCTCGAACGCGGCCGTCGCCGTGGCGACCACCCCGGACAGGTCGGCGAGCATCGACCGGTCGAGCGGCTCGGTCGCCGCGGCGCGCAACGCGTCGGCGGCGCCCAGCCCGAGGGCGAACCGCGACGCGTTCAGCAGCTTTGTGGCCAGCCGCCGGCCCACCTTGATCTGCGCCGGATCGAAGGCGAGGTCGGTGCCGGGCCGGCCGTTCGCCGCCCAGTACCGGACGGCGTCGGCGCCGTGCTCCTCCAGCAGCGCCATCGGGGTGACCACGTTCCCCTTGGACTTGGACATCTTCTTGCGGTCCGGGTCGAGGATCCAGCCGGACAGCTCCGCGTCCCGCCACGGCAGCACCCCGTGCTCCAGATGGGACCGGACCACCGTGGCGAACAACCAGGTGCGGATGATCTCCTGCCCCTGCGGGCGCAGGTCCATCGGGAACACCCGGCGGAACAGGTCCGGGTCGGTCTCCCAGCCGCCGACGATCTGCGGGGTCAGCGACGAGGTGGCCCAGGTGTCCAGCACGTCCGGGTCGCCGACGAAGCCGCCCGGCGTTCCGCGCTGCGAATCGTCGTACCCGGCGGGCGCGTCGGTGGACGGATCGACCGGCAGCGCCGACTCGTCCGGTGTGAGAGGGTGGGACCAGTCCGGCTCGCCAGCGTTGTCGAGCCGGTACCACACCGGCACCGGTACCCCGAAGAAGCGCTGCCGGCTGACCAGCCAGTCACCGGTCAGGCCCCCCACCCAGTGGTCGTAGCGGTGCCGCATGTGCTCCGGCACCCAGCGCAGCTCCCGCCCCCGGGCCAGCAGCTCCGCGCGCAGCTCCGGATCCCGGCCGCCGTTGCGCAGGTACCACTGCCGGGTCGACACGATCTCCAGCGGCCGGTCGCCCCGCTCGTAGAACTTGACCGGGTGGGTGATCGGGCGCGGCTCGCCGACCAGATCGTTCGCGTCGGCCAGCAGCTGCACGACCGTTCGCCGGGCGCCGTTGACGGTCTGCCCCGCGAGCGCCGCGTACGGCTCCGCCGGCACGCCGGCCGGCGCCTCCGGCAGCAGCCGGCCGTCCCGGCCGATCACCACCCGCGTGTCCAGGTGGAGCTCGCGCCACCAGGTCACGTCGGTCAGGTCACCGAACGTGCAGATCATCGCGATGCCGGTGCCCTTGGCCGGGTCCGCCAGCGGGTGCGCGCGCACCGGCACCTCGACCCCGAAGACCGGGGTACGCACGACCGCGCCGACCAGGTCCGCGTACCGCTCGTCACCGGGGTGGTGGACCAGCGCCACGCACGCCGGCAGCAGCTCCGGTCGGGTGGTGTCGATCAGCACCTCCCGGCCGCCGGGCCCGTGGAAGCGCAGCCGGTGGTACGCGCCGGGCCGCTCCCGGTCCTCCAGTTCCGCCTGGGCGACGGCGGTGGCGAAACCGACGTCCCACAGCGTCGGTGCCTCCGCCTGGTACGCCTCGCCCCGCGCCAGGTTGCGCAGGAACGCCCGTTGGCTGGTCGCCCGCGCGACCCGCCCGATCGTCGTGTACGTCAGCGACCAGTCCACGGACAGGCCGAGGCGCCGCCACAGCGCCTCGAACACCTGCTCGTCGGCCACGGTGAGCCGCTCGCAGAGCTCGATGAAGTTGCGCCGGGAGATCGGGGTGGGGTCCTTGCGCGCGGCGTCGTCCACGGGCGCGTCCGGTGGCACCCAGGCCGGGTCGTACGGCAGGTCCGGGTCGCAGCGCACCCCGTACACGTTCTGCACCCGGCGCTCGGTCGGCAGGCCGTTGTCGTCCCAGCCCATCGGGTAGAACACCGTGCGACCGCGCATCCGCTGGAACCGGGCCACCAGGTCGGTGTGGGTGTACGAGAAGACGTGTCCCATGTGGAGCTCGCCGGATACGGTCGGCGGCGGGGTGTCGATCGCGTACACGTCCGAACGCTTTCTGCCGCGGTCGAACGCGTACGTGCCCTCCTCCTGCCAGCGGCGCGCCCAGGTCTCCTCGAGCCCGTCCAGGGTCGGACGCTCGGGGACGCCGGCGCGGGCCGTCCTCGCCGTATCAGTCATCCGTCGATGGTAGGCAGCGACCGCCCGCCGGGCAGCGGATTACCCGGCGGGGCGCACGTCGGGGGTCCGTCGCCGACCGGGGCACCGACGGGTGCCGCACCAACAGCGGGCCACGGGTGGCCAGCTGGAGGCCGAGGGTTCCACCGGTCCGGGCGTTCGCCCGGTCGAGGATGGTGGAGACCGGCGCGTGGACGTTGCGCTCGTCGGGGTTGGTGCAGGGGCCGCTGCCCGGTCCCCGTACGAGACGATGCCGACCGCCCTGCCGTCCGACTCGGTGAACAGCGGGCCGCCGCTGTCGCCCGGCCGGGCGCAGATCCGCACCTCGATACCGCCATTCGCCTTGCCGGTGACCTCGCCGCACCGGGTGCCGAGCAGGTAGCCCGCCCCGGCGCCGGAATCCGTACTTTTCTCCGGGCTTCGGCGTGTAGGCGGAGCCGGTCGCGCAGACCACCCAGCCGACCTGCACGGCGCTCGCCGGCACCAGACCGGTGACGGCGACGTCCCGGCTCCGGGTGCAGCGCGGGTTGTCCGGCACGCACCAGTAGTTGATCAGGCTGGGCTTGGCGCCGGACGTCGCGCTAGTCATGATCGGCTGTGCGAGTGGCGACCGAGCCGGGCCCGTTCAGGGGACACCCGCCCGCGGGCTTCTGTGGCAGCATCACCGCGTCCGTACGGCGCCGCGGGGGAGGACCACCATGGACGAGGATCTCCGGCCACGCGCGGTGTGGCCCGAGGTGGTCGGCGTCGTCGCGGCCGCGGCGGTCGGCCTGGTCGTCGCGGCCGACGGGTTCCCGCTGGCGGTCTTCGCCGTGTTCACCGAAATACTGGTCCGCGGACCCATGGGACCGGGCGTGTACGCGACGGCCGTGCTCGCCGCGGCGATCGCCGTGCCGGCGCTGCTGCCGCGGCTGCCCGGGTGGCTGGTGGCGGCGGCCGGCCTGGCGGTCTACCTCGCCGCCAGCCTGACCACCACCGACCTGATGATGAGGGCCCTGCTACCCATCCAGGTGGGCACGACACGCGAGGTCGCCCTCGCGCTCGCCGCCACCGCCGGCCTCGGGCTCGCCCTCGGCGGCGTGCTGCTCGCCGTCGCCCAGGCGTCGCCAACCACCTCCTGGTGGACCGGTGCGGGCCTGGCCGCCGGGCTGGTCCTGCACCCGGTCGGCACCGACCTGTTCGTCGCGGTGTCGCCTCCGGACGGCACGACGGTGCCGAGCGCGCAGCCGGGTGTCGTCCGCCCCGGCGACCTCATGCTCTGGCTCGCCCTCGGGCTGGTCGTGGTCGCCGCCGTCGTCACGTACGTCCGGGGGAGCGGGAGAGGGATGGTCGGCCCGGCCCGGTTCCGGCCCGGCGCGCCCGTGGCGGTGATCGCCGTCACCGCGCTGTTCCTCGTGGGCTTGGCGCTGCGGATGGGAATGATCCGGGCGTACCGCCCCGGTCCGGACGAGATCGCCCGCCCGGATCGGGCTGCCGAGTCGTTCGCCCAGGTGTCCGCCGTGGTCCTCGCCGCCGTCGCCGCGCTCCTGCTGGCGGCCTACGCGTACCGGCTCGGCCGCGCGCGGGCCGCCCGTTGGGTGGTGCTCGGCGCCGCGGCGGCACCGATCGTGGTGTTCACGTTCCCCCACATCGGCCGGTCGCCGGCGACCCGGACAGCGCTCGTCCTGCTGCTCGGGCTGGGGGCGGTGGCCGGGGGTGCGCTGGCGGGTCGGTACGCGGCGCGGCTGCTGCCCTGGGACGCGCTCGGGCTGGTGGTGGCCGCCGCCGCGACCGCCCTGACCTGGCCGGCGCCCCGGGCGGAACTCCCGTCGTCCGACACGGTGGGGCCGGCGCTGGTCGCCGTCGGCCTCGGCCTGGCCCTCGGGTCCGGCATCGTCCTGGTGACCGGTCCGGCGGGGCCGCCGCCCGCCCGTGAGGCCGGCATGGTGAACGGTGACGGGGCGGGTGTGCTCGTCCTCGGGCCGGCCACGCTGATGCTCTGCGCGACGGCGCTCGCGCCGGTCATGGTTCGCTCCCAGGCCGGCGACGTGACGGGGCAGGAGTCGTCCTTCACCCTTCCGCTCTTCACCACGGTGGGCGCCGTGCTGCTGGTGGTGCTCTTCGGGTTCGCCCGCGCGGTCGACCGTCCTCTTCCGGACCGGAGTGCCGAGCCGGCCGCGTCCGCCACGTAGGGCACGGGTGGTCCTACACGAGCGAGTCGCGCCACTGCCGGTGCAGCGCGGCGTACCGGCCGTCGGCGGCGACCAGCTCGGCCGGCGGGCCGTCCTCGACGATCCGCCCCGATTCCAGCACCACCACCCGGTCGGCGATTTCCACGGTGGACAGCCGGTGCGCGATGACCAGCGCGGTGCGGTCCCGCAGGATGGTGCCGAGGGCGTGCTGGACCGCCCGTTCGGTCGGGACGTCCAGTGACGAGGTCGCCTCGTCGAGGATCAGCACCGCCGGGTCGGCCAGGAACGCGCGGGCGAAGGCGACGAGCTGCCGCTGGCCGGCGGAGAGCCGGCCGCCCCGGCGGTGCACCTGGGTGGCGTACCCCTCGGGGAGCGCGGCGATGAAGTCGTGCGCGCCGATCGCCCGCGCTGCCGCCGCCACGGCGTCGTCGTCGGCGTCGGGACGGCCGAACCGGATGTTCTCCGCGACCGTGCCGCCGAAGAGGTGGGTCTCCTGGGTGACCAGCACGAGCGCGCGGCGCAGGTCGGCGTCCGCGACGTCGCGCAGGTCGACGCCGTCCAGCAGCACCTCCCCGGTCACCGGGTCGTGGAAGCGCGCGAGCAGCTTGGCGACGGTCGACTTGCCGGCGCCGGTCGGGCCGATCAGCGCGACGGTCTGCCCGGCCGGGATGTCGAGGTCCAGGCCGGTGAGGATCGGCGCGTCCGGGCGGTACCCGAAGGTGACCGCCCGGAAGGTGACCGCGCCGCGGGCCGGCCCGGCCGGCAGCGGCACCGGCCGGGCCGGTTCGGGCACCGCGGGCCGCTCGTCGAGCACCCCGGCGAGCTTCTCCAGCGCGGCCGTGGCCGACTGCAGCGAGTTGTAGAACTGGCTCAGCTCCTGCATGGGCTCGAAGAACCGCCGCAGGTAGAGCAGGAAGGCGGCGAGGACGCCGATCTCGGTGTGGCCGTCGAGCACCCGCCAGCCGCCGTAGCACAGCACCACCGCCACGGTGACGTTGCCGATCACCTTGATCCCGGGGGAGTAGGTGGCGATCAGGCGGAAGGCGTGCAGGCTGGCCCGCCGGTAGTCGTCGCTGACCGCCGTGAAGATCCGCTGGTTGCGGCGCTCGCGGCGGTACGCCTGCACCGCCCGGATGCCCCGCATCGACTCGACGACGTGGACGATGACCAGCGCGATCGTCTCCCGCGTGCGCCGGTACGCCGCCGCCGAGGCGCGCGCGAACCAGCGCGACAGCCAGTACAGGAACGGGAACGCGAGCAAAGTCACGCCGGCCAGCGGCGGATCGAGCCAGAGCAGGATGGCGGCGACCGAGAGGATGGACAGGGCGGCGAGCACGAGACTGTCGATGCCGCCGCCGGCCAACTCGCCGATCGAGTCGAGGTCGCTGGTGAGCCGGGAGACCATCCGCCCCGACGTGTACCGCTCGTGGAATCCCACCGACAGCCGCAGGAACTGGCCGTACACCCGCTGTCGCAGGTCGAGCAGGACGGCCTGGCCGATCCGTGCGGAGAGAACGAGGAAGCCGCGGCGTGCCGCGTACTCCATGGCGGTGGCGACGGCGAACGCGGCGGCGATCCCGACCAGCGGGCCGGGATTCCCGGCCCGTAGCGGCGCGATCCCCCGGTCGATGCCGAGCATCACGAGGTACGGCCCGGCCATGCCGGCTGCGTTCTGCCCGAGCAGCAACGCGACCGCGACGGCGAGCCGCCAGCGGTGCGGGCGCAGCAGGTCCCGCAGCAGCACCCGGCTGCGCGCGCGGAGGCGGGCCACCGCCGCGGGGTCGGTGTCCTCGGCGTGGCTGCGGTCGGCGTCCGGGTCGGTGGCGATCCCGCGCCAACTGTCCAGGTCGGGCGGCCGTCGTTGCGGGTCGGGCGGCCGTCGTGGCGACGGCACCGGTCCGGGCGGACCACCGGTGTCGTCGTCGGCCTCCGTCACGACCGCACCAGGCCCCGCCCGTCGGGTGCGGGGCCACCCGCCGCGGGGCCGGGCGCGCGGGTCGGCGGTTCCGCCGAGAGCAGCGCACGGTACGCGGGCACGGCGCCGAGCAGGTGCGAGTGGCGGCCCACCGCCGTGATCCGTCCCTCCTCGAGCAGGGCGACCCGGTCGGCGAGCGTGATGGTGGACGGTCGGTGCGCGACCACCAGCGCGGTGGTGTTGCGCAGCACCCGGCGCAGCGCCGCCTCCACCATCGCCTCGGTGTGCACGTCGAGGGCGGACAGCGGATCGTCGAGCACGAGCACCGCCGGCCGGCCGAGCACGGCCCGGGCCAGCGCCAACCGCTGCCGCTGCCCGCCGGAGAGCGACAGGCCCTGCTCTCCGACGCGGGTGGCGAGCCCCCACGGCAGGTCGTACGCGAAGTCGGCCTGCGCCAGTGCCAGTGCGGCCCGGACCTCCTCCTCACCGGCGTCGGGCCGGCCCAGCGTGAGGTTCTCCCACACCGACATCGAGAACAGGGTGGGCTCCTCGAAGGCCACCCCGACCAGCCGGCGCAGCGAGGCGAGGCGCAGGTCCCGCAGGTCGTGCCCGTCCAGCGTGATCCGCCCGTCGCCCGCCTCGTGCAGCCGGGGCACCAGGGACAGCAGGGTGCTCTTGCCCGAGCCGGTCGCGCCCACCAGCGCCACCGTCTCACCCGGCTCGACGGTCAGGTCGAGGGCCCGCAGGACGGGTGCCGTGGCGCCCGGGTAGCGGAACGAGACCCCTTCGAACGCCAGCCGGCCGCGTACGGCGGCCCGGCCGAGCGCGACCGCGTGCGGACGGTCCACGATGGCGGGCGTGGTGTCCAGCAGCTCCCGGACCCGGTCGGCCGCGGTCGCCGCCTCCTGCCCGCCGGCGATGATCCAGCCGAGGCCCTGCACCGGCCAGACCAGCATGAGCTGGAGGCTGACGAACGCCACCAGTTCCCCGATGGTGAGTGCGCCGCTCGCGGCGGCGGCCGCACCGGCGACCAGCACGACGCCCAGGGTCAGGTTCGGCACCAGGTCGAGCCGGGCCGATGTCGCGGCGAGCAGCCGCCCCTTGCCGACGCCGGTGTCGTGCAGGGCCCGGGCCCCCTCGGCGAACCGTGCGGCGAGTTGCGGCCCCCGCCCGTACGCCTTCATCGTGCGCAGCCCCTGCGCCGTCTCCTCGACCAGGGTCGCCACGTCGCCCTGCTGGTCCTGCATGCGTCGGGAGGCGGTGTGGTACGCCTGCGCGAACCGTCGGGCGATGAGGAACAGCGGCACCGCGCTCGCCGCCACCAGCAGCCCCAGCACGGGGTGCAGCCGGATCAGCAGCACCACCACGACCACGTAGGTGACCAGGTTGAGGATCAGGAAGAACAGGCCGAAGGAGAGGAACCGGCGGATCACCGACAGGTCGGTGGTGATCCGGGACAGCAGCTGACCGGACTGCCACCGGTCGTGGAAGCTCGGCGGCAGCCGTTGCAGGTGGGCGTAGACGTCGGCGCGGATGGCCGCCTCCATGCCGACGGAGGAGGACGACTGCACCCAGCGCCGGATGAAGATCAGCAGTGCCTCGGCGAGACCCAGCAGCAGCGCCAGGCCGGCGAGGCGGACCAGCCCGCCCGGGTCCTGCCGGGCGACCGGGCCGTCCACGACGCGCTGCGCCACCAAGGGCACCGCGATCCCCGCCGCGGTGGCGGCCAGCCCGGCGACGAGCAGCCAGGCGAACTCCGCCGCGTACGGGCGCAGGTAGTGCCGCAGGCGCCAGAGGTTGTGCAGCGGATGTCGGCCCGTGGCGGGGACCGAGTCTCCTTCACTTTCCGCAGGCACTACCCGACGGTAGCGGCAATTGGGAGCGGTGCCGGTGTCAGCTTGTTGTCAAGCGCCGCTCATGACCGAGAAGCCACTTCTTCACGTCCAGCCCCCAGCGGTAGCCGCCGAGCGTCCCGTCGGTGCGCAGCACCCGGTGGCAGGGGACGAAGAGCGCGGCGGCGTTGCGGGCGCAGGCCGCCGCGGCGGCGCGGACCGCCGCCGGGCGTCCGGCCAGCCCGGCGAACCCGGTGTACGTGACCGGCTCGCCCGGCTTCACCTCCCGCAGCACCGTCCACGCGTACGCCATGAACGCCCCACCGGTGTGCTGCTCCACCGGCACGGTGTCGATCGCGGTCAGTTCGCCGTCCAGGTAGGACGCGACGGCGGCGGTGACCGGGCCGAGGTCGGGCCGGGGCCGTAGCGGCGCCCGCAGGCTCGGGTGGATGAGGGGGACCAGGGTCTGCGGGTCGGCGGTGAAGCCGGCGGCCCGGACCGCCCCGTCGGGTCCGGCGACGACGCTGAGCGGGCCGGCCGGGGTGGCGATGACGGTGCTGTCGATCGTGCTCATGCTGCTCTCCAGAGTCGGATGACCGCGTACGAGCGCCAGGGGCGCCAGCGGTCGGCGTACGTGTCGAGGGTCTTCGGGTCGTCCGGCAGGCCGAGGGCGGCGGCGCCGCGGCGTACGGCGAGGTCGGTGGGGAGGAACGTGTCCGGGTCGCCGAGCGCGCGCAGCGCGACGTAGTCCGCCGTCCACGCCCCGATGCCGGGCAGTGCCAGCAGCCGCTGCCGGGTCTCCTCCCGATCCCCGCCCGGCTCCAGGTCCAGGACCCCGTCGACCACCGCCCGCGCCAGCCCCCGGATCGTCTCCCGCCGCACCCCCGGCATCCCAAACCCCGAATCCGGCACCCCCAGCACCTCCCCAGCCGACGGAAACCCCCGCAACCCCCGCCCCGCCTCGGCGTGATCATGAAGTTGACGGGTGAGTTGATCTCCTTCGTACCCGCTAACTTCATGATCGACGGCGGCGGTCGGGGCGGGGAGGTGGGTCAGGAGGCGGGTCAGGGTGGTGCGGGCGGACGTCACCGAGACCTGCTGGCCGATGATCGCGCGGACGGCCATCTCGAAGCCGTCGGCGGCGCGGGGGACGCGGATGCCGGGCTCCGCCGCGACCGCCGGGGCGAGGGCGGGGTCGGCGGCCAACGTCTGGTCGACCGCCACCGGGTCGGCGTCGAGGTCGAGCAGGCGGCGGCAGCGGGCCACCGCCGGCGCCAGGTCCCGCATGTCGGTCAGCCGCAGCGTCGCCACCACGTGCCCGTCCGCCGGGGTCAGGGCCGCCTCGCCGGTGCCGTGCGGCAGCCGCAGGCCCCGGTGGTACGTGCCGGCGCGCACCTCGTCGACCGCCGGCAGCGCCCGGAGGGCGAGGAAGTCCAGCAGGGCCCGGGCGTGCAGCGGCGGCCGGTACGCGAGCCGTACGGTGATCGTGCCCGCCCCGGCCGGCGCCGGACGCTGGCCCCGGGCGGTCCGCAGCTCGGTCGGCGCGACCCCGTACACCTCGCGGACCGTGTCGTTAAACTGCCGGACGCTGCCGAACCCGGCCGCGAACGCGACGTCCGCCATCCCGAGCGCGGTGGTCTCGATCAGGGTCCGCGCGGTCTGCGCGCGCTGCGCCCGGGCCAGGGCGAGCGGGCCGGCGCCCAACTCGGCGCGGAGCATCCGGTGCAGGTGCCGCTCGGTGTAGCCGAGCCGCGCCGCGAGGCCCGGCACCCCGTCCCGGTCGACGACACCGTCGGCGATCAGCCGCATGGCGCGACCCACCACGTCGGCCCGGACGTCCCACTGCGGGGACCCGGGCGCGGCGTCCGGCCGGCACCGGCGGCAGGCGCGCAGGCCGGCGCCCTGTGCGGCGGCGGCCGACGGGAAGCACCGGACGTTCTGCCGCTTCGGGGTGATCGCCGGGCAGGACGGCCGGCAGTAGATGCCGGTAGAGGTCACGCCGGTGTAGAACCAGCCGTCGAACCGCTGGTCGCGGCTGTCGACGGCCCGGTAGCACCGTTCGAAGTCCAGGTCCACGCACCGATGATGCCTCCGCGCCGGACGCGTCTGCTGGCGGGAATCGGACGTGGCCGTGGACCGGCTAGCTTGCGTGCTCCAGCGCCCAGGCCAGCGCCTCGTCCGCGATCCGCTCCGAGCCCTGCTGCGCCGGCAGCAGGTGGGCGTAGCCCGGGTACTCACGGATCTCCGTGACCGCGTTCGGCGTGTAGTGCGCCACGTTCGACCGCTGCACCGCGGGCGGCATCAGGTGGTCCTCGCCGCCGGAGATGAACAGCAGCGGCGCCCGGGCGTCGTTCCGGTAGTCGACCCAGGTGTCCTGCCGGCCGGGCTGGACGTTGGCGAGCAGGCTGCCCCAGAAGATCGCCGCGGAGGCGGGGACGTGGTAGCGCCGGTACAGGGCGAGCGACTCCTCCTCCGGGAACGTGTTGGTGAACGCGTACCGCCACTGCTCGGGGCTGAGTCCGGTCGCCCGCTCGCGGTCGAACGGATGGCGTAGCACCGGGAAGGACGCCTTGAGCTGCGCCGGGGGCGCCACCTTGACGCCCTCGGTCGGTGCCGAGTTGAGGGCGACGCCGGCCGCGCCGAAGCCGTGGTCGAGCAGGATCTGGGCGAACGCGCCGCCCGCGGAGTGGCCCATGATGATCGGCGGCCGGTCCAGCTCGCGGAGCACGGCCTCGAGGGACGCGATGATGTCCGGCACGGTCAGTCGCTCGATCGGGGTCGGGTCGGAGTTCAGTGCCTCCACGCCCACCTCGAAGCCCGGATAGCCGGGCGTGAGGACCCGGTACCCCTGGGCCTCGTAGTGGGCCTTCCACCCCTCCCAGCTCAGCGGGGTCACCCAGAAGCCGTGGATGAGCACGATCGTGTCGGGCTTCATGACACCCCCCGGCTACCTGGCCCGTCCTGCGGAGCCTAGCCGCGCGTTCGCTCCGGTCGTGCGGGAAACTGTCGGTTGTGGCCGGTACCGTCCCGCCATCAACTCAAGAAGGGGTGCGGCGATGGCGAGCGGGGCGGGTCGGCAGGCGGCGTCGACGCGGGACGGGCACCCTCCGCTGGAGCGGGCGGTGGTGCAGGGCTTCTACTTCCGCATGCGGGCCGTCGCTCCCGCTGCGGTCGGCGCCCTCGACCGGGACCGCGCCGGTGACCCGGGGCGCGCCTTCGGCGACACCGCCTGCGGCCGGCTCGTCCGTTCATTGGACGACGACGGGCTGCGCGCCCTCGGCATGTGGGTGCACCACTGGTGCATGCGGTTCTACGACGACGACACCCGGGCCGCGCTGCGCCTGCTGCGGGAGATCGCCGCCCGGCCCGGCCTGGGCTGGACGGCCGACGAGGTCCGGTGGATGCTCCGCGAGTCGTACGCGACCGTCCCGGCCGCCGACGCCCGGTTCACCCTGCCGCTCGCCGCCGCCGCCGAGCTGGCCCCCGGCACGCTGCGGATCGAGCCCGTCGTCCCCCGCCAGCCCGGTCCCCGCGACTGACGCTCGCCGGCCGGCCGGCGCGGGGGAAGCTGGCCGGCCACGGTGGCGCCGACGGCCAGCGCGAAGCCGGCGAGCTGCCACCCGGTCAGCGCCTGGCCGAGCACCGCCCAGCCGAGCACGGCGGCGGTCAGCGGGCTCAGCGCGCCGAGCAGGGAGACCTGGGTGACGGGCAGCCGGGCGGCCCCGCGGAACCAGAGGGCGTACGCCAGGGCCGTGCCGACCAGCGTCAGCCAGGCGTACCCGGCCAGCGCGGGCGGGTCGGGGCGCGGCACCGCCCCCTCGACCAGCACCGCGACGGGCACCACCAGCAGCCCGCCGGCGGTGAGCTGCCACCCGGTGGCGGTGGGTGTCCCGACCCCCGGTGGGCGTCCCCACCGCCGGGTCAGCACCAGCCCGGTCCCCATCGCCGCGGTGGCGGTCAGCCCGGCCGCCACGCCGAGGGCGTCCAGCCCGGCGCCCGGGCGGAGCACCACCAGGGTGACCCCGACCAGCGCCGTCACCGCCGCGGCGAGCGCCCACCGGCGGGGACGCTCGCGGAGCACCAGCACGGTGAGGCCGGCGACCAGCAGGGGTTGGGTGGCGCCGAGGACGGCGGCCGTCCCGCCGGGCAGCCGGTACGCGGCCAGGAAGAGCAGCGGGAAGAACGCGCCGATGTTCAGCGCGCCGAGCACGGCGCTCCGCCACCACCAGGAGCCGCGTGGCCGGTGCCGGGTGACGGCGAGCAGCAGCAGCCCGGCGGGCAGGGCCCGGAACGCGCCGGACCAGAGCGGCCGGTCCGGCGGCAGTAGTTCGCTGGTGACCAGGTACGTGGTTCCCCAGGCGATCGGCGCCGCAGCGGTGACCAGGGGGTCGAGCCGGCGGTGGTCCATAGGCTCCTCCTCGGAACGCTCTTCGCTAAGTAGCTTAGCGCCAAGCCACTTAGAGTCGAGTGAAGTGAGGGGTGCGAGGTGCGGCACAATCCGGATGTGGCGCAACGGGACGACGTCGACGGCATCGTCGAACAGTGGCGGCGGGAACGCCCGGGCATTCGACCCGAGCCGATGGCCGTCTTCGGCCGCATCTACCGGCTGGCCCGCCTGGTCGGCGACGAGCAGGAGCGCACGTACGCCCGATGGTCGATCAGCCGGGGAGAGTTCGACGTGCTCGCCGCGCTGCGCCGCGCCGGTGCCCCGTACGCGCTGCCGCCGAAGGCGCTCGCCGCGTCGATGATGCTCACCTCGGGCGGCATGACCGGCCGGCTCGACCGGCTGGAACGGGCCGGACTGGTGCGCCGCTCGCCCGACCCGGCGGACCGGCGGGGCCTCCAGGTGACCCTCACCGACGCCGGCCGGGAGTTGGTCGAGGAGGCGGCGGAGGCGGGTCTCGCGGTGCAGCGCCGGCTGCTCGACGTGCTGCCACCGGAGGACCAGGAGCGCCTCGGCGATCTGCTGCGTACCCTCCTCGGCGCGGTGACCGACGCCGAGCGCTGACCCGCGCCGCGCGGCGCACGCCAGACCCGTCCGCGCCGCCGACGGGGCCGGGAAACGCTCTCCACGGCCCGATTGCTCTTGATCGACCCGGTCGGTGGCGAGCCGACGGCGGCGGTGGCCGGTGAGCGGGGTGCGCGTGGGCTGCGGCAGGATGGGCGGCGCTCCCGACGGAAGGACGACCGTGGCCGCCAGCGAACCGACCATCCTCGCGACCAGCATGGGCATCTACGCGCCGCGCAAGGACGGTGCGGCCCGGCGGATCAACCCGATCTTCCACCTGGCCGCCGACCTGGCCGAGGCCGGGCGCGAGCCCAGGATCTGCTTCCTCAACCAGGCCGAGGGGGACCAGCCCACCACGCTGACCCGGGTGTACGAGGCGTTCGCCGGCAGTCGCTTCCGCATGACCCACCTGGCGCTGTTCCCGATGCCGAACGTCGACGACGTCCGGGCGCACCTGCGGGCGCAGGACGTGATCTGGGTCGGCGGTGGCAGCGTGGTGAACCTGGTGGCCGTGTGGGGGGTGCACGGCCTCGGCGAGATCCTGCGGGAGTGCTGGGAGGCCGGCGTCGTGCTGGGCGGCGTGTCGGCCGGCTCCATCTGCTGGCACACCGGTGGCGCCACCGACAGCTTCGGCCCCACGCTGCGCGGCTTCACCGGCGGGCTGGGCTGGCTGCCGTACGGCAACGGCGTGCACTACGACAGCGAGGAGCAGCGCCGGCCGCTGATGCACCGGCTGGTCGGCGACGGAACGCTGCCGACCGCGCACTGCACCGACGACGGCACCGGCCTGCTCTACCGGGGTGAACGGCTGGTCGAGGCGGTCGCGGACCGTCCGGGGGTGTCGGCGTACGAGGTCAGCCGGGGCCCGGACGGCAGCGTACGCGAAACGCCGATCGGCCCGCGCCTGCTCGACTGACCGGGCCCCGCGTCAGACCCGGTCCTCGAAGGCGGCGCAGACGGTGGCCCGGACCCCGGGCCCCTCGACCGCCCGCAGCAGCGCCCCGGCGACGACCCGTGCCGGTGGAGCCCGAAAGCCGAGCCAGGTGCCGGCGGCCGGTGGGCACCGGCGTAAGCTGGCTCGTCGTGAGTCTCACCATCGGCATCGTCGGCCTACCCAACGTCGGCAAGAGCACGCTGTTCAACGCCCTGACCAAGAACGACGTGCTCGCGGCGAACTACCCCTTCGCCACCATCGAGCCCAACGTCGGTGTCGTCGGTCTGCCGGACGAGCGGCTGCACAAGCTCGCCGAGATCTTCACCTCGCAGAAGGTGATCCCCGCGCCGGTGTCGTTCGTCGACATCGCCGGCCTGGTGCGCGGCGCCTCCAAGGGGCAGGGGCGGGGCAACGCGTTCCTCGCCAACATCCGCGACGCCTCCGCGATCTGCCAGGTGGTGCGCGCCTTCTCCGACCCGAACGTGGTGCACGTCGACGGCAAGGTCTCCCCGGCCGACGACATCGAGACGATCAACACCGAGCTGATCCTCGCCGACATCCAGACGCTGGAGAAGGCCGTGCCGCGGCTGGAGAAGGAGGCCAAGCTCCGCAAGGACCGGGCCGCCGCCCTGGCCGCCGCCAAGGCCGCCGTTGACGTGCTCGACGGTGGTACCACCCTGTACGCGGGCGCGGCCGCCGCCGGGATCGAGCTGGAGCACCTGCGTGAGCTGCACCTGCTCACCACCAAGCCGTTCCTGTACGTCTTCAACGTCGACGAGGCCGAGCTGGCCAACGCGGAGTTCCTCGACGAGCTGCGCGCCCTGGTCGCCCCGGCCGAGGCCGTCTTCATGGACGCCAAGATCGAGTCCGAGCTGGTGGACCTGCCCGAGGAGGAGGCCCGCGAGCTGCTGGAGTCGATCGGGCAGTCCGAGCCCGGGCTGGACCAGCTCGTCCGGGTCGGCTTCCGGACGCTCGGGCTCCAGACGTACCTCACCGCCGGCCCCAAGGAAGCGCGGGCCTGGACCGTCCCGATCGGCGCGACCGCGCCGGAGGCCGCCGGGGTCATCCACTCCGACTTCCAGCGCGGCTTCATCAAGGCCGAGGTCGTCTCCTACGGCGACCTGGTCGCGGCCGGCAGCATGGCCGCGGCCAAGGCGGCGGGCAAGGTCCGCATCGAGGGCAAGGAGTACGTCATGCAGGACGGCGACGTGGTGGAGTTCCGCTTCAACGTCTGAATCCGGCCCATTCCTGCAGCTCAGGAGGTTGGTGCCTCGCCCTGGGGCACGCCGGGGGCACAACCCCACGCCTCGTCGACCGCCCGGCGGGTCCGCTCCTCCGAGTCCGGCATCAGGTGACCGTACGTCGACAGGACGAGGGTCGCGTTCGAAGCCGACATCGTCGGAGAATCGCGGCGGCCTCCAACAGCGGCGCATCTTCGCCAACAGCCGCGGAAAGGGTACTTTTCGGCTAGCCGGGTGGTGACGGCGGCTCGGGTGGACGTCCGCGGGCGCGGGTTGCGTCGGCGATGGCGATCCCGGTAAGGACCGCGATGGCCGCGATGGCGGCCAGTAGCGGCGGCAGGAGGAGCATCGGCGGTGTCAGGGCGACCAACACGAGCAGCCCGATCACCCGGTCCCGGGACACGCGGCTGAACACCGCGTACTCGAAGAAGGAACGCCCGACCAGGAACAGCGCGGGCCCGCCGAGGATGACGGCGACCCAGGCCGGCCGTGTGTCCCCGAGTGGATGGGCGATGACGAGTTCGTCGCCCACCGCGGTCGCGACGATGCCGGCCATCATGAGCAGATGAGCGGTTAGCGCCGACACGGCTATGCGGTCTGGGTGGATCGCCGCTGCGATGGCAGCCGGCAACAACTCTCCCGAGCGGTAGATGTAGATCCGCCAGAACAGCGCCGTGCCAACGAAAGACACCACGAACGCCGCGGTCCGATCAGCCGCGAAACCGCTGCCACTGAGGGTCAACGCGGTGACCAGGATCAACTCGCCGAGCGCGATGATAAAGAGCTGCCGGTACCGCTCGGCCAGATGCTCGGCCGCGATCGGGAACTCCGATTCGGGCGAGCGACCCAACCTCGGAGTGGGGAAGCGCAATCCGCGTGCCGTGTAGTCCAGGGCCACCGCCAGCGTCCACAGCGCCCCGCGCACCGCACCGTGCGCGAGCGCCCCCGCGATCCACGGCACCGCCGACACACCAAACCAGAACAACACCCGCACGCTTCTGCTCTGCAATTCATGGCCACGCAGAGCGAGGACGAGGAAGAGTTGGCGGCCGACATGGATGGCGACGTACGTGCCTGCGAAGACCAGACCTCGCTCGCCGAACGCGTCGGGCAGCGCGACCACCATCACCAAACTGCCGAGCATGGTCGCGGTGACCAGCAGCTGTAGCGCCGGCTGCTGCGGGTCGTAGAAGTCGGTTATCCACGCCGTGACGGACCAGACCCACCACATCGCCAACAGCAGCACCAGCGTCTGGAAGGCGCCGCTCCACGTGAGATCCTGGATCAGCCCGTGCGAGAGCTGGACGAGCGCGACGACGAACACCAAGTCGAAGAACAGCTCCAGGAAGTTTGCCCGCCACGGCGCTTCGGGTCCTCGCAGCAGCTTGGCACCGCTCGCCGTCATCATCCCGCCCGTTCTGCCGGCTTTTGTCGGGGGCTTGAAGCATTCGTACCACGCGGCGACGTTGGCGAGGAGGATCTGTGGCCGCGGCCGCGTTACACGGGCTGTCGGGTCTCAGGACCTGCGTGACAGATCAGTCTCGGGACGTGGGTGACACGTCCCGGCGACGAATTTGTGATGATCAGTCCTGGTCCGCAGAAAGTCGTGCCAGTTGCTGCGTTACGGCCACGGGCCGAGTGTCTCAGGCCCGATCTCGTAGGTGCGGCCCGGCTCATTGAAGCGACCGGCGGGCGCAGCCGGGCCATCACCGTCACCGTACGGCTGCCGGCAGCACCCAGGGCTCGTGCGGTCCCGCCCGCCGACTAGGCTCCTCGTAGTGCGCGTCCTCTTCTTCAACAATCCGATCAACGGCCATTTCCTGCCCCTACTCCCGTTGGCCCGTGCCCTGCGCAAGCGGGGGCATTCCGTTGCCTTCGTCAGCGCCGCCGGCATGGCCGCTGCCGTCGAGGCGGAAGGCTTCGAGCTGATCGCCGCCGGTCCGACAGCGGGCGTGGTGATCGACGAGCTGGCGCGTCGAACCGGCACCAACATCCTGGTCAGCAGGACGCCGGAACTCGTCGGCGAGTTCTTCGCCGGGGTGCGCGTCGACCTGGCCGTGGACGAGGCTCTGGCCGGGTCGCGTGCCTGGCGGCCGGATCTGGTCGTCTCCGAGCACCTCGACTTCGTGGGTCCGCTCGTCGCGGCCATGATCGAGCTGCCGTCCGCGGTGGTGGCGATCGACCCGGCGCTGGAGCCGGGATCCCTGGCCGCCCTTGCCGTGGCGGCGCGCTCCCGGTACCTCAGTCGCGGTCTGGCCGCGCCGGACCACGTGCCGTCCGGCCGCTGGCTGCTCGACCTCTGCCCACCGAGCCTGCAACGGGGCGGTGCGCTGCCGCCGCTCGATCACATCGCGCTGCGGCCGGAGCCGCACCAGGCCCCCGACGGCGCGCCGCGTGCGGCCCGCGTTCCGGGTACCGGCCGACCCCGCGTACTGGTCAGCCTCAGTACCGCTCCCGGGGCCCCGTCCGCGCTCGGCCCGGTGCTTCGGTCGTTGAGCGCCCTCGACGTCGACCTGGTGGCGGCGACGGGCGGCCGCCCGGCTGAGGAGTTCGGACTGGAGCCGGGACGGGTGGAACTGTTCTCCTTCGTGCCGGCGGCGGAGCTGCTGGACGGCGTCACGGCCGTGGTCCACCACGGCGGTTCGGGCACGACCTTCGGCACGGCGGCGCGCGGCCTCCCCGCCGTCGTCGTGCCCGGCACGGAAGGGCAGGAGCGCCAGGCGAAGCGCGTCGAGGCTGCCGGAGCCGGACTGGCCCTGCCGATCGGGGAGCAGGAACCTTCGGCCGTCGCCGCCGCGCTGGCCCGGCTGCTCACCGAGCCCGCGTTCACCGTGGCGGCACAGCGTCTCAGTGACGAGATCGCCGCCATGCCGTCGGCCTCCGAGGTGGCTGAACGCCTGGTCGCGTACGTCTCCGAAAGCGGCGCCGTGGCACCCCTGCGGTGATTCTCCGCACGGCACGCGGAGGTAGCCGTTCATCGCGGACCATGCCCGATGGACGTCCGGCGTCTCCGGCAAGGTACGTCGGCAGCCGCTCGGCGACCACGATGACCGATTGCCGCCAGACGGGTCAGCGTCGGGGCGGCAGCCTCGACGGCATGCCGAGCACCAGCCGAGCCAGTGGTCCCGTGCCCTTCGCACACTGGTACACCTTCGCCGAGGGCGGTCCCGTGCACCGCGCCCGCCTGCCGTTCCCGTCGGCGGCGCCCGCCCCGTTCGAGGTCGCCCGGTGGTCGGTGGCCCCCGGGACGTCCAACGATCTCGACGTCCACCGGTCCCGTGAGGTGTGGGTCATCGTGACGGGCACCGGCACGTTGACGTGGGCCGACCAGACGACCGCTGTCGGCGCCGGGGATGTCGTGGCCTTCGAGAGCCAGGTGCCGCACCAGGTTCGCAACGACGGACCCGAGCCGCTCCTCGCCATCTCCGTGCACTGGCTGGAGGACGACCTCAGCGGCTAGACGGGTGTCGCGCTGGCACCTGCTTCTGGCTGCCTCGTCTAGGTCGCTTCGGCAGGTGCGGGGGTGGCCGGTCGGGTGGCGGGTCGGGCGAGGACTGCCGCCGTGACCAGCGCGATCACCAGCCATGGCACCAGCACGGGCGCCAACGCCCGCCACGCGGGCCAGGTCGGCGCGGCCAGCCCGTCGGTGAGCAGATCGGACCAGGTGGACTGCGCACCCGGCAGCAGGCCGACGGTCACCAGGGCGGCGGCGAGCGGCTGCCGGCGGGTGCGAGCCAGCAGGAGGAACAGTCCCGCGCCGGCGAGCGCGCCGAGCACGGTGCCGCCGACCACGGCGACCTCGAAGCCGGCGGGCGGTGCCGCCGTGACGGCGAGGCGGGTGCCGGTCGGGTGCTGCACGAGCGTGACGAGCAGCCCGTCCCGCTCGACCCGCCAGCCGTCGCACGGACTGCCCGGCACGGCCCGGCCGTCCCGCCAACCCCGGGATTCCGCGGTACGCCGCAGGAGCCCGGTGAGCGCGCAGTCCGGGCTCTCCCCGTAGTGCAGCTCGGTCCGCCCGGAGCCGTAGTCGTCGTCGGCAAGGCCGACGCCGTAACGCCAGCCCCGCACGACCATCGAGCCCGATGGGAGGGAGCCGGGGAGCAGTTCCTCCGCCAGGGACGTCGCCCGCTCCGGGTTTGGCGGGGTGGAGCCCCGGCCGCCATACCAGGCTCCCGCGCTCAGCCCGGCCGTGCCCAGCAACACCGCGCCGAGCAGAACCATCACCACGCGTAGCGCCCGTCCACCCACCGAACTCACCGTCTCCCCGTCGAGTGCGGCACAGCGTAGCTTTCACCGTCCATCAGGGCTGCCCCGGTGGACGGTGATAATCAGCCGGCAGGAAGTCGAGTGGATCAGTCGGCCGGACGGGTCAGCTCGACCTCGTCACCCGGATGGAGCTGGACCTGATGGTTCTGGTCGCGGACCTCAAGTACCGGCACGCCTTCGTCCATGTCCATCCGGCGGCGCTCGTTGCTGGTGGGCATTCGGGCGATCACCGACGCGCCCGGCGGTAGCTCCACGCGCCTGCGCTGCGGCTGTGGTCGAACGGTCGTGCCGTGGCCTCGGCTGGTGTTGACCAGGCCCTCGTACCGCAAGACCGAGATGGCCATTCGGACGGCATCCCTACCGATCCCGTACTCCTGACTCAGTCGCGCCTCGCTGCCGATCTGGGCGCCAGGGGTGAGTTCGCCGGACTCGATCTGATCGCGGAGCAGGTCGGCGAGCTGGACGTAGACCGGCGTGTGCGACCGCGGATCGATACTCATGCGTCAAGCCTTGACACCTCATGGATACGTGTGCTCTTACCCGTATGGCCTTGTGGCCATAGGGCGATTCCTATAGGGTCGTCGTCACGGTGGGTGGTCGCTAGGTGCAAATCTCGCAATCACCCTTCCGAGCAGCAGCTCTGCTGCCGCGCCGCCGGCTCTGGCTGCGATCGCAGGGCCGGTGGCCGTTCGTTCGCGGCGGGCGGCCGGGCCACTTCGGCCAGGGCGGCGGGTGACCGGCCCGATACATCACGGAGGTGACACGCGTGAATTTCTTCCGGCGCGGGGGCGCGCACGAGCGGAGCCCGGCGACCAGCCGGCCGGCCGGTTACCGTTCGGTCTCGTACCATCCGCTGCGCCCCTGGCAGGTGCGGGAGCGTCGGTTCAGGCCCAGCCGGTTCGGTCGGCGCGGTCTCGACCCGGACGACGTCCACGAGTTCCTGAACCGGGTGGCCGACGATCTCTCCACGGTCTACGACGCGCTCGGCGTCAGCCGGCAGGAGACGACGCGGATCAAGGACGCGCTGCGGCACTGGCAGTCGGAGCAGGCCCGCCGCCGCAACGTCGGAGCCTTCCGCTGATGGCGGCCGATCCGGGGCGGTTCGTCATCCACCTGCCCGTCGTCACCCGGGACCTGTCGTCCGCCGTACGCCTGGCGCGGGTCGTCGCGCGGTGGGCGAGCGTGCTCCCGCAGACCGACCCCGGCGAGACCACGGTGTCCGTCGAGGACGCGCAGCACCTGCGGCACCGGGCCTTCTGTGACACGCTGCTGCCCGGCGGCCGCCGCTGCGGGCGGCGCGACGACCACGACGGGCCGTGCTCGGTGCGCCCGCCGAGATTCTGACCGCCCGACGGTCCGGATCGGGGGCGGCCGTTCGTCATCCTCATGACGCATTCGCGAGAGGAGCACACGATGAAGTACCTGATGTTCGTCTGCACCGACACCGAGCCGGACACCGACCGCTCGGACTGGCCCGATGTCGAGGTCTGGGTGGCGGAGAACGACAGCCGGGGGCGGCGGCTGACCGGCGAGCGCCTCGCCGAGCCGTCGGCCGCGACCACGGTCCGCGTCCGCAACGGTCAACTGCTGGTCTCCGACGGCCCGTTCGCCGAGACCAAGGAGGTCATCGTCGGCTTCGACCTGCTGGAGTGCGCCGACCTGGACGAGGCGATCGAGGTGGCGCGTACCCATCCGATGGCCCGGGGCGGGCGCATCGAGCTGCGGCCCTTCGCGGACCTGGATGACTGACGGACCGGGGCCGACGCGCGGCGGCGCGGTGGCGGCGGCCGAGGCCGTCGCCACCGCCGGCCGGGAGGCGTACGCGCGGATCGTCGCCGCCCTCATCCGGGTCACCGGGGACTGGACCCTCGCGGAGGACTGCGCCCAGGAGGCGCTGGCGAGCGCGGTGCAGCGGTGGCCGGTCGAGGGCGTCCCGGGGAACCCGGGCGGCTGGCTGATGACCGTGGCCCGTAACCGGGCGGTCGACGTGCTGCGCCGGGCCCACGTCGAGCGCCGGAAGCTGCGGGATCTGGCGGTGCTGGCGTCGACCGGGCCGGACGTCGAGGCCCCGCCGGGGGAGGGGGAGATCGTGGACGACCGGCTGCGGCTCGTGTTCACCTGCTGCCACCCGGCCCTGGCACTGGAGGCCCGGGTCGCGCTGACGCTGCGTACCGTCTGCGGGGTTGCCACCACGGACATCGCACGGGCGTTCCTCGTCTCCGAGGCGACGATGACCCGGCGGCTCACCCGGGCCAAGGCGAAGATCCGGGCGGCGCGCATCCCGTACCGGGTGCCGACCGGGCGGAACCTCGACGAGCGGCTTCCCGGCGTGCTGGCCGTGCTGTATCTGCTCTTCACGCGCGGGTACGACGCCGACGGTCAGCCCGCCTTCGCCGACGAGGCGATCCGGTTGGCGCGGCTGCTGGACCGGCTGATGCCGGGGCAGCCCGAGGTGGCCGGGCTGCTGGCGCTCGTGCTGCTGCACGACTCCCGCCGCGACGCGCGGCGGGACGGCGACGGGAACCTGCTGACCCTGGACCGGCAGGACCGGTCCCGGTGGGATCAGGCGCTGATCGCCGAGGGCCTCGCCGCCCTGGCCCGCGCCGGGCACGGCCGGTACGCCCTCCAGGCCCGGATCGCGGCGTGCCACGCCACCGCCGCGTCCGCCGAGGCCACCGACTGGCCGGCGATCGCCCGGGCGTACGACCGGCTGGCCGACCTTCAGCCGTCACCGGTGGTCGAGCTGAACCGGGCCGTCGCCCACGGCTACGCGTACCGGCCGGAGGCGGGTTTGAGCCTGCTGGCGGCGGCGCGGGCGGGCGGGGCGCTCGACGGGTATCCGCTTGCCATCGCCGCCGAGGCGGACCTGACCGCCCGGCGAGGTGACACCGCGCGGGCGGCGGCGCTGTTCCGCGAGGCGGCGGCCGCCCACTCCGGGGCCGAACGCCGCGCCCTGCTGGACCGGGCGGCCGAGCTGCGCCCCTGACCTGCGGCAGATCGTGGAAGCCTGCGGCCCCTCCCGGGGCCGGAACTCTCCAGGATCTCGGCAAGGGCGCGTCAGCTGATGTAGTGCAGGATCACGTTGTGGACGTGGTGGCTCTTCTGGGCGCCGCGGAACTCCACCTCGTAGGTGTGCGTGCCGACGTGGATGGCGATGGCGCCGGTGGAGAAGAACGAGCCGCCCCACGACTTGTTGCTGACCACGCTCACGCTGGTGATCTTCGAGTACGGGATGCTGGTGATCGCGTACCGCTTGCCGATGAACGAGCGGTCCTGGATGATCACGCGCCGGTCGGTCAGGCCGATGAAGCCGGTGCCGGTGCCGACGGCGTCGTAGACGGCGATGATCTGCTCACCCTCGAGCAGGCCGCTCTGGATCTGCTGGAACTGCTCCTTGCGGTCGTACGTCGCGTTCGCCATGACCTCAGCGTAGGCCGGGCGGACCACCACCAAGATCAACTAGCGGTGGGGCTGGTGAGGCCGCAACTTCGGGGAAGTTGCTGCCTCGCCGCGGCGCGAGGCGACAAGTTCGGGGAAGTTGCTGCCTCGCCGCGGCGCGCGGCGGTACCCGCGGGACGTGCCGGGCTGACCAGACGCCGGATCGCCAGAGGCGGGAGATCAGGACTCGGTGACCGCGCGGTACGCGTCCTCGATGCGGGCCGCCAGCAGGACCTCGCCCTCGGTGAGCGGCGCGTTGCCGTGCCCCACCCGGATCAGCGTGTGGTCGACGCGCCGGCTGATCTCGGGGCGCAGGTGCAGCGCGTCGGCGACGACCTTGACCCGCTCGGTGAGCGCCGCGTGCTGCGAGTCGTCGATGACGAGGGTGCGTCGGATCTGCTCACCCTCCCGGGTCCAACCGGGGAGAAGGGTCAACGCGTCGCTGAGGTAGTCGTGCTTCCCCCGCCCGCCGAACAGCACACGCATCACCACACCTCCCAGGCGCCGTTGCCGGCTTGTGGCCAAATCGTCGCCGTCCCGTGTCTTGCCGGTGGCTCTAGTCTGTCGGCGCACGGTGAGTGTGTCCACGGCCACACTTCCGTGTCTTCTTGGCCTGACGGTCGGCCACGGTACCCAAACCGCCGATTGATCTGGCACGCTGGACGCCCGTGCGGACCGAACGGGCCAACGACGGCGGGCAGGTTGAGCGACGGGAGCCGAAGGTGATCGTCGGTGCGGCGATCATCCGGGACGGGCGGGTGCTCGCCTGCGCGCGTTCCGCGCCCCCCGAGGTGGCGGGCATGTGGGAGTTCCCGGGCGGCAAGGTCGAGCCGGGGGAGACCGAGACCGCCGCCCTGGCCCGCGAGTGCGTTGAGGAACTCGCCGTCCGCGTCGAGATCGGCGACCGGGTCGGCCGCAACGTACGGATGGCCCACGGCCGCTCGGTGCTCAAGGTGTACGCGGCCCGCCTGCTGCACGGTGACCAGCCGCAGCCCCTGGAGCACTCGGCGCTGCGCTGGCTCTCCGCCACCGAACTGGACACCGTCACCTGGCTTCCCGCCGACGCCCCGATCGTCGCCGCACTCCGGCCCCTCCTGGCCGCCGACTGACCGTTCCCCCGACCGGACGGCCGGGCCGAAAACGGACGGGGGCCGGCGGCGTGTGCCGCGGCCCCCGTCATCGTCTCGACCGATCTCAGTGCTTGTCCTGCTCCGGGTGGGCGAAATTGAGGTGCTCCGGCGGCAGCGGGAACGTCACGTCGTCGCCGAACGGCGACGGCGCGGCCGCGCGGTCGAAGGTGAGCTCGGTCAGGGGCATCCGACCCGACGAGTCGACGGCCGGCGCGGTGGGCTTGGGCACCTCCCGGTGCCAGTTGACGCCCTGCTGCGCCTGCGTCTCCGACTGCGGGTCGTGCGAGCCACCCGCGTGCGAGTGGACCCCGGCCGGGCCCGCCGCGGCGTGGGCGCCGACGGCACCCGGGGAGTGCTCACCGGTCACGATGGTCTGAGGCACCTGACCCCTCCGGAAGATCTTGCTACCAAGCCACACGAGGGGATCGTACCTGCGGTCGACGACCCGCTCCTTCATGGGGATGATCCCGTTGTCGGTGATCTTGATGTGCTCCGGGCAGACCTCGGTGCAGCACTTGGTGATGTTGCAGTAGCCCAGGCCCTGCTCGGCCTGCGCGTACTCCTTGCGGTCGGTCCGCGCGTCCAGCGGGTGCATGTCCAGCTCGGCGGCGCGGATGAAGTACCGCGGCCCGGAGAAGGCCGTCTTGTTCTCCTCGTGGTCCCGGACGACGTGGCAGACCGTCTGGCACAGGAAGCACTCGATGCACTTGCGGAACTCCTGCGAGCGCTCCACGTCGACCTGCTGCATCCGGTAGTCGCCCGGCGCGACGCCGGGCGGCGGAGCGAACGCCGGCGTCTCCCGGGCCTTCTCGTAGTTGTACGAGACGTCGGTGACCAGATCCCGGACGACGGGGAAGGTCCGCAGCGGCGTGACGGTGATCGTCTCGTCCTCGGCGAACGTCGACATCCGGGTCATGCAGCTGAGCTTCGGCTTGCCGTTGATCTCCATCGAGCAGGAGCCGCACTTGCCCGCCTTGCAGTTCCAGCGGCAGGCCAGGTCCGGCGCGTCGGTGGCCTGGAGCCGGTGGATGATGTCGAGGACCACCTCGCCCTCGTTGACCTCGACCATGTAGTCCTGAAGGTCGCCGCCGGTCTCGTCGCCCCGCCAGATGCGGAACTGCCTCTTCGTAGCCGGCTTGCCGGCCGCCTCGGTCTTGTCGGTGCCCATTACTTGCCCGCCTCCTCAGCGAGGGCGTCGAACTCCGTCAGCTCCTCGTCGGTCAGGTACTTGGCCAGCTCCGCCCGGTCGAAGAGCGCGACCAGCTCCGGGCGCATCTTCGGCAGCGGCCTGCGGTCCAGGCGTACGGTGTCGCCCTCCAGCGAGCAGACCAGGTTGACCCGGCGCCACGCCGGGTCCATCGCCGGGTAGTCCTCCCGGGTGTGGCCGCCCCGCGACTCCTGCCGCTCCAGCGCCGCCTTCGCGGTGCACTCCGAGACGACCAGCATGTTGCGCAGGTCCAGCGCCAGGTGCCAGCCGGGGTTGTAGCGCCGGCCGCCGGCCGCGCTCACCTTGGCCACCCGCTCGCGCAGCTCGCCGAGCCGGCTCAGCGCCTCCACCAGCTCGCCCTCCCGCCGGATGATGCCGACCAGGTCGCCCATCACCGCCTGGAGGTCCTGCTGCAGGGTGTACGGGCTCTCGCCGGTGTCCCGCTGCAACGGCGCCAGGGCCGTCTCCACCGCGGCCTCCACCGCGGTCACCGGCACCCGCGGCCGGGCGGCCAGACCGTCGGCGTACGAGGCGGCGTGACCGCCCGCGCGCTTGCCGAAGACGAGCAGGTCGGACAGCGAGTTGCCGCCGAGCCGGTTGGAGCCGTGCATGCCGCCGGACACCTCGCCGGCAGCGAACAGCCCGCGCACCTGCCCGAACGCCGCGCCGGAATCCGGGTCGACCTCGACGCCACCCATCACGTAGTGGCAGGTCGGGCCGACCTCCATCGGCTCCCTGGTGATGTCGACGTCGGCCAGCTCCTTGAACTGGTGGTACATCGACGGCAGGCGGCGGCGGATCTCCTCGGCCGGCAGCCGGGAGGCGATGTCCAGGTAGACGCCGCCGGCGGGCGTGCCCCGGCCGGCCTTGACCTCGCTGTTGATGGCGCGGGCGACCTCGTCGCGGGGCAGCAGCTCCGGCGGGCGCCGGTTGTTGTCCGGGTCGTCGTACCAGCGGTCCGCCTCGGCCTCGTTGTCCGCGTACTGCTTGCGGAACACGTCCGGCACGTAGTCGAACATGAACCGCTTGCCGTCGGAGTTCTTGAGGACGCCGCCGTCACCGCGGACCGACTCGGTGACCAGGATGCCCTTGACCGAGGGCGGCCAGACCATGCCGGTCGGGTGGAACTGGAGGAACTCCATGTTGATCAGCGTCGCCCCGGCGCGCAGCGCCAACGCGTGGCCGTCCCCGGTGTACTCCCACGAGTTCGAGGTGACCTTGTACGAGCGGCCGACACCACCGGTCGCCAGCACCACCGCGGGGGCCTCGAAGAGGACGAACTCGCCGGACTCGCGGTAGTAGCCGAACGCCCCGGCGATCCGATCCCCGTCGAGCAGCAGCTCGGTGATCGTGGTCTCGGCGAAGACCTTGAGCCGGGCGTCGTACGAGCCGTGCTCGCGCTTGTCCTCCTGCTGGAGGGAGACGACCTTCTGCTGGAGGGTGCGGATCAACTCCAGGCCGGTGCGGTCGCCGACGTGCGCCAGCCGCGGGTACTCGTGGCCACCGAAGTTGCGCTGCGAGATCTTCCCGTCCTTGGTGCGGTCGAAGAGCGCACCGTACGTCTCCAGCTCCCAGATCCGCTGCGGCGACTCCTTCGCGTGCAGCTCGGCCATCCGGAAGTTGTTGAGGAACTTGCCGCCGCGCATCGTGTCGCGGAAGTGCACCTGCCAGGTGTCCCGGCTGTTCACGTTGCCCATCGCGGCGGCGGCGCCGCCCTCGGCCATCACCGTGTGGGCCTTGCCGAAGAGCGACTTCGAGATGATCGCCGTCTTCTTGCCGGCGAGCCGGGCCTCGATCGCCGCCCGCAGCCCGGCGCCGCCGGCCCCGATCACGACGACGTCGTAGTGGTGTCGTTCGATTCGCGTGGTAGTGGTCATATCAGGGGCCCTCTAGTTGATGAACCGCAGGTCGGTGATCCACTTTGCCGCGACGGCCATGATGTAGAAGTCGGTGAAGAGCACCGTGAACAGCGACACCATGGCGAACGTGCCGTGCCGGACGTTCAGCTTGGACACGAACGTCCAGAAGCGGTAGCGCAGCGGGTTCTTGGAGAAGTGCTTGAGCCGCCCGCCCATCACGTGCCGGCAGGCGTGGCAGGAGAGCGTGTAGCCGGCGAGGGCGACGACGTTCACCAGGATGATCAGGGTGCCCAGGCCGATGCCGAAGCCGCCGTCCGGCCCGCGGAACGCGAGGACCGCGTCGTAGAGGTTGACCAGCAGGATCACTGCCGCGAGGTAGAAGAAGTAGCGGTGCCAGTTCATGACGAACAGCGGAAACCGGGTCTCACCGGTGTACTTCTTGTGCGGCTCGGTCACGGCGCAGGCCGGGGGCGACGCCCACAGCGAGCGGTAGCCCGCCTTGCGGTAGTAGTAGCAGGTCACCCGGAACCCGGCCACGATCGGGAACGCGATGATGCCGAGCGGAACGAAGAACGGGAAGTCGCCGAACGGGGTGCCGAAGTGGGCCGAGCCGGGCACGCACTCGTTCGACACGCACGGCGAGTACAGCGGCGTGAGGTAGTGGAAGTCCTCGACGTAGTACCACTTCGCCATGAAGATGCGGACCGTCGAGTAGACGATGAAGAGGAGCAGGATCGCGGCGATGATGGCGGGCTGCACCCACCAGCGGTCGGTACGCAACGTCCTGGCCGAGATGGCGGCGCGGGGCCGTGCACCCGGCCCTCCCGGCCTCGTTGCCGTTGATGTCATTTCCAGTCGTCTCCCTGACGGGGCCCTGACGGGCGGCGGATCACGTTCCCTTCGGTCAGCGGACCGGCCAGACCGCGTCCACTGCCACGTCTTGCGCACACCAACGACCGCGTCGGCGATACGGCGCAGCTAAGTGACACACGTTACGCCGATCTTCGCGAGCCGTCCGCGCAAGGCAGTGTCCCGTGTGTTCCGGCGCTTGGAAACCCCTTCCGTCACAATCGATGCCCGCCCGTCAGGACCGGCTGGTGGCGGCGAGGACGCCGACCGCGTCCCGTTCCAGGTCCAGGCAGGACCCCACCAGGTCGGCGAGGGCGGCGAAGAGGTCCGCCCGCCCGGCGTCACCGAGCCCGTCGGACGCGGCGTACTCCGCACCGAGCACGGCCAGCCGCCCGGTCAGCTCCCGGATCTCGGCCTCGGCGTCGCGGCCCCGGGTGAAGACCAGGCGCATCCGCTCCTCGGCCAGCTCCGTGTACGCGCCGAGCCCCTGGACCGTCTCCAGGGCGAGCGCCGCGAGCCGGGACCAGTTTTCACCCGATCGGCGGACCAGGGCGGCCGCCTCCGCGTACCGGGGGTCGACCAGGGGCGCCGCCTCGTCCAGGAAGTCGGCGTACACCGGCCGCGTGGCGCCCGGCGCCGTGTACTCCAGCTCTAGGCACTCGTAGAGCCGGCGCACGCCGTGAAAGAACGGCACGGGAGCGCCGAACCGGCGGGCCCACCCCGTCCGGGTACGCGCGTCCCGGAGCTGCTCGGCGAGCTTGGCCATGCCGCGGAAGCCGAAGTTGGCGTCGAAGCTGTTGCCGAGCACCGGACCGGTCAGGTGCGCCACCGTGGTGGCGACCGCCGCGCGGATCGCGTCCGGCAGTTCGGTCCGCTGGTGCGGGTCGGTGACGGTGACGCTCCGGTGCCGCCCCTTGCGGTGCGCCGACCAGGCGGCGGTGAACGCCTCGACCGGCAGCGGGTGGGGTCGCGGCCCCTCGTCGTCCACCAGCAGCACGTCGCCGTCGAGGCCCGCCACGACCACGGGGTACGGGTCGGCGCCCGGACCGGGGTCGAGGCCGTGCCACGGCAGCCGGCTGCGATCGACGGTGGCGACCACCGGCTGGCCGTCGCCGAGGTGGTCGCGCAGCCGCGCCACCGCCGGGCCGGGCCGCCCGCTCCGCTCGTCCGCGTACGCGATGCCGAGCCGGTCCAGCACGGCCGGCACCCACGGCTCGGGGTGGTGCTGGGCCACGACGGTCAGCAGCGGCGGCACGTCGCGGTACTCGAACACCGCGTACATGAAGCCGATGCCGCCGCCGAGCCCGGCGAGCATCGCCTCGGTGTACGGCTGCCCGGTGTGCGGCGCACGGACCCCGTGGGCGTCGAGGACGTGGGCGGCGAGCGCCGACTCGCGGTGCTGCCGCGCGCCGAAGGTGCGGTACCCGGGCACCAGCCCGGGCGGGAGGACGGTGCCGGTGGGCGGCGGCGCGGCGGCGAGCACCTGCCGGCGGGCGGTGGTCCAGCTCTCGCCGGTGGCGGCCATCCGCGCCCGGACCCGCTGCTTGAGCTTCCTGCGTTCGGTCATGATCTGCGCCTTCTGGACAGCGTGACCGCCGTACCCCACGCCAGCGTCACGTCCGTCCGGCGGATCACCTGAACGACACGCGGAACTCGCGATGGCAACGGGCCACCTTCGCCTCCGCTCGGCCGGGCGGCGTGGGCGCCTGGTCAGGAGGTCCGGCGCGCGAGCGCGCCGGAACCCACCCTACTCCAGGTCAGCCGGAAGCCCCGCCGGTGAAGTTCCACGAGGCCAGCCGCAACGCCGGCGCCTCCCACCAGACGCCGTCGACCCGGTCGGGCTGGCGCACCGGTCGCCGCCCCAGGCCGAGCACCGCGCCGGGGCCGAGGGCCCGCGGGTACGCCTCGGTGAAGCGGAAGTCGCGGACCGCGCGGGCGACCACCCCGTCCTCCACCAGCCACACGCCGTTGCGGGTCAGGCCGGTGACGACCAGGCTCTTCGGGTCGAGCACCCGCGTGTACCAGAGGTCGCTGACCAGCAGGCCGCGCCGCACCCCGGCGACCAGTGCGGCGGTGTCCGGATCGACGACCGCGCCGGAGAGGTCCCCGCCGCCCACCCACTCGGACTCGCCGGCCGGCGGACCGGCGGCGGCCGGCGCGGCCGCTGCGGGGGACAGGCGCAGGTTGCGGGGCATCGGCCCCCAGGTGGCGCCGCCGGCGACGGCGTGCCCGGTCGAGACCGTGCCGACCTCCGCCGCGGTACGCCGGTCGTGGGTCACGGCGCGGGTGGTGCCGGCGTCGACCAGGGTCACCGGGCCACGCGGGGTGCCCTCCACGTCGAACGGCAGCCCGGAACCGCCGAGTGGATCGTCGACCAGGGTGACCAGCGGGTCGAACTGGGCGACCCCCGGCTCGGCGAAGGACTGCCGCTCGGCGTACCGCTTGCCGTTGAAGCCGTAGAAGGAGAGATTCTGCAGCAGGTCGGCGACCGCGGCCGGCTCCAGCACCACCTCGTAGCGGCCGGGAACCAGCTCGACCGGGTCGGCCGCCGCCCGGGCCTTCGCGGCCGCGCGGGCGCCCAGCACCGCGCCGTCGAGGTCGGCGAGGCGGTCGGCGGCCAGTCGCGCCACCCCGTCCGCCCCGCCGGTGCGGGCGATGCCGTCCATCGCCGCCTCGGCCGTGCGGCCCCGCGCCGAGTGGCCGGCCGAGTTGGCGAACGCCGACGAGCGAAGTGCCGTGCGGCAGTAGCCGGCCGCATCCAGCCCGCCGGCCGCCGCCACGAACGCCCGGACCCGCTCGGCCCGCTCGTCCGGCTCCGCGTACGCGGTGGCCTCGTCCACCGGCGCGCCGGACGGGGTCGGTGCGGGCGGGGCGAGGCCGGGCCAGGCCGGGTCGGGCGGGCAGAGCCGTGCGGCGGCCAGGGTGCGCTCGACGAGCGCGGACAGACCGTCGGCGGTCACCACGCTGCCGCCGCCGGCGGCGGTACGCCCGTCCGCGTGCACCCGCAGGCGGACCCCGACGCCGGACTCGGCGACGTTCTGGTGGATGAACGAGTTGGCGAACCGGGTCAACGCCACGTCCGCCCGGGTCACCACCACCTCGGCCTGGGTGGCCGGCCCGCCGAGCCGCCGGACCAGCTCGATCACCTGGCCGGCGAGGTCCGGCTCGGACCGGGCGTGCGGCCCGTTCACGCGCGCACCCCCACCCGGACGTCGCGGAAGCGGGCCGGTGCCGCCGGGTGGCCGGTGTGCCCGACCTGGCCGGGCTGGCCCTTGCCGCAGTTGGGCGTGCCCCAGGAGACGGTCTCGCCGGACAGCATGTCCATCGAGCGCCAGAAGATCGGGCCGATGCCGGTGTACGTCGGGTTGCGCAGCATCCGCCCCCGTCTCCCCTTCCTGATCTCCCAGCCGATCTCGCAGCCGAACTGGAAGTTGAGCCGCTTGTCGTCGATCGACCAGGAGCGGTTGACGTCCATCAGCACACCGTCGTCGGTCGCCGCGACGATCTCCTCCAGGGTGTGCGGGCCGGGCTCCAGGCCCACGTTCGTCATCCGGACCATCGGCAGCCGCGCCCAGCCGTCCGCGCGGACGCTGCCGCCGTGGTCCAGGCCGGCGACCGCGGCCGAATCCCGGCCGGCGAGCACACCCACCCAGCGTCCCTCGCGGACCGCGTCCCGTTTGACGGCCGGTGAGCCCTCGTCGTCGTACCCGAAGCTGCCCAGCGCGCCGGGGATCGTCGGGTCGATGGTGATCGTCATCAGCTCCGAGCCGTAGCGCAGCGACCCGAGCTGGGCCAGGTCGAGCCAGGAGGTGCCGGCGAACGCGGCCTCCCAGCCGAGGATCCGGTCCAGCTCGATGGCGTGCCCGACCGACTCGTGGATCTGGAGCGCGAGCTGCTCGCCGCCGAGGATCAGGTCGGTCTCGCCGGCCGGGCAGAGTGGAGCGGTGAGCAGCGCCCGGGACTCCTCGGCGATCCGCGCGGCGTGCGCGGTCAGGTCGAGCGAGTCGACCAGCTCCCAGCCGGTCGTGCCGTACTGGCCGCGGTAGCTCGGGTACGAGCGGCGCTGGGTCTCCCCGTCCCCGATCGAGGTGGCCGAGATGCCACCACCGCACTCGCGGATGCGCTGGTCGATCCGGTGACCCTCGCTGGAGACGAACCACTTCGCCGTGTCCCAGATCTGGTAGAGGCCCTCGGCTACGTCGGCGCCGTGCTCGGCCACCAGCTTGGTCGCCTCGACGAGCAGGTCGCCCTTGGTCGAGAGCGCCACGCCGAGCGGATCCACCTCGCAGGCCGACGCCCAGCTCGCGGTGACCGGCTCGGCCGGCACCAGGTCGATGGGCGGCCCGGGCACGCGGGCGCTCGCGGCGGCGGTCCGCGCGGCGCGCCGGCCGGCGTCGCGAGCGGCCGCGTCGGACAGGTCGGGGACGGCGTGGAAGCCCCAACTCGACCCGACCAGCGCCCGGACGCCCAACCCGACGCTCTCGTCCTGGGTCAGCTCCTCGACGTCCCCGTTGCGGGCCGACATCGACTCGTAGCGCCGGTGCATCACCCGGGCGTCGGCGTACCGGGCGCCCGCGTCGAGGGCGGCCTGGACGGCGGCGGAGGCCGCGTCGAACTCGGTCATGGGCCGACCCTAGGCGAGCCGACCGACATCCGTGATCCGTTCCGCCGCCGGATGCGGCACGGTGCGGTGTCCGGTCGACGGGAGGGGCCGACCTGCCGCACGCCGGTTGAACAGGGCTGTCCGGGGCGTTGTGCAGTCGTTACGCTGGGGTCCGCTGACAGCCCGCCGCCTTGTAGCTTATTTTCACCTTCTGGGTTCTGCTGTAGATTACCTACATCAATCCGAGGGAGGCGGTCGTGGGCAGTCCGGAATCGGCGCCGAGCCGCCCCAGCGCGCCGGAGCCGCGCACCGGCGACGCACCCTACCTGCGGGTCAGCGACCTTCGGGTGCGGTTCGACACCACCGACGGCGTGGTGCGTGCGGTCGACGGCGTGTCGTTCGCGGTGGAGCGGGGCCGCACCCTGGGCATCGTCGGCGAGTCCGGCTCCGGCAAGAGCGTGACGTCCCTGGCGATCCTGGGCCTGCACGACCCCCGCCGCACCCGGCTCTCCGGGCGGATCCTGCTCGCCGGACGCGACCTCGTGCGGATGTCCGAAGAGGAGGTGCGCCGGTTGCGGGGCCGGGACATGGCGATGGTCTTCCAGGATCCGTTGTCGGCGTTGCATCCGTACTACTCCGTGGGGCGGCAGATCGCTGAGGCGTACCGGGTGCATCATCCGGATGCCGGGCGGCGGGAGGCGCGGCGGCGGGCGGTGGACATGCTGGGCCGGGTGGGGATTCCGCAGCCGGGGCGCCGGTTCGATCAGTATCCGCATGAGTTTTCGGGTGGGATGCGGCAGCGGGTGATGATCGCGATGGCGTTGGTGAACGATCCGGATCTGGTGATCGCGGATGAGCCGACGACGGCGTTGGATGTGACGGTGCAGGCGCAGATTCTGGATCTCCTCGCGGATCTGCAGGCGGAGTTCCGGTCGGCGATCGTTTTGATCACGCATGACCTGGGGGTGGTGTCCCAGGTGGCGGATGAGGTGTTGGTGATGTACGGCGGTCGGGGGGTGGAGCACGGGGGTGTGGAGCAGGTGTTGCGGCGGCCGCAGCATCCGTACACGTGGGGGTTGTTGTCGAGTGTGCCGTCGTTGCACGGTGACGCGGCGGCGGACCTGGTGCCGATCCCGGGCAATCCGCCGTCGTTGATCAATCTGCCGTCGGGGTGCGCGTTCCATCCCCGCTGCCGCTACGCGGGCCGCAACGGCGACCGGTCCCGCACGGAGGTGCCCGAGCTGCGCCCGGCCGGCGCGCCCGGTCACCTGGTCGCCTGCCACCTCTCCGCCGACGACCGCACCCGCTGGTACGCCGAGGACGTCGCCCGGGTGGGGGTGGCCCGATGAGCGCCGACACCGCGCCGGCCCGACCCGGTGACCCGACCATCGGCCCCGACGTTCCGCCGGCTGCCGGGCCGTTGTTGCGGGTGCGGGGGTTGACCAAGCATTTCCCGGTGCGGACGGGGTTGCGGGCGGCGGGGTTGGTGCGTGCGGTCGACGGGGTGGACTTCGAGGTGCGGGCTGGGGAGACGCTGGGTCTGGTCGGGGAGTCCGGGTGTGGGAAGACGACGACGGGTCGGATGTTGGTGCGGTTGTTGGAGCCGACCGCCGGGTCGATCGAGTTCGCGGGGCGGGACATCACGCATCTGGGTCGGCGTGGGTTGCGGCCGTTGCGGCAGCAGCTGCAGATCATCTTCCAGGACCCGTACGCGTCGTTGAACCCGCGGCACACGGTGGGGCGGATCGTGGCGATGCCGTTGCAGGTCAACCGGATCACCCCGCCCGGCGGGACCAGGGCCCGGGTGCGGGAGCTGCTGGAACTGGTGGGGTTGAACCCGGAGCACTACAACCGGTATCCGCACGAGTTCTCCGGCGGGCAGCGGCAGCGCATCGGTATCGCCCGCGCGCTGGCGTTGCAGCCGAGGCTGATCGTGGCTGACGAGCCGGTGTCGGCGTTGGACGTCTCGATCCAGGCGCAGGTGGTCAACCTGCTGCGTGACCTGCAACGTGACCTGGGGCTGGCGTTCGTGTTCATCGCCCACGACCTGGCCGTGGTGCGGCACTTCTGCCACCGGGTCGCGGTGATGTACCTGGGTCGGGTGGTGGAGATCGGCGACCGCACCGACATCTACGAACGCCCCCAGCACCCCTACACGCGGGCCCTGCTGTCGGCGATCCCGGACGTGACCCGCCTCGGCCCGGCCGGACGCATCCGCCTGTCCGGCGACGTGCCCACACCCCTGGACCCGCCGTCGGGCTGCCGCTTCCGCACCCGCTGCTGGAAAGCCCGCGACATCTGCGCCACCCAGGAACCCGACCTCACCCCCCGCGACGGCGGCCGGCAGGCCACCGCCTGCCACTTCCCCGAAACCGGACCCCTCACCCACGGGTCACAGCCCGACGTTGAGGAGGTGTCGCGATGAGCCTGTCCCCGGTGGAGGGCGTGGCTCTGGCCGAGATCGAGTCCGGCGGGGACGCCGGTACACCCCGGGAGAAGCGGTTCGTCGGCCGCTCACCCGGCCAACTCGCCTGGCTGCGGCTGCGCCGCGACCGTACGGCCATGGTCAGCGGCGCGTTGCTGATCCTGTTCGTGTTGGTGGCGCTGGCCGCGCCGCTGATCGAGGCGCTGTACGGGGTCGGCCCGCGCGACCAGTTCCAGAGCAAACTCGACGGCTTCGGCATGCCCCTCGGCTACGCCGGCGGCGTGTCCGGCGACCACTTCTTCGGGCTGGAGCCGGGTCTCGGCCGGGACATCTTCGTCCGGCTGGTGTACGGGCTGCGGACCTCGCTGTTCATCGCCTTCGCGGCGGCGGTTATCACCACGGTGATCGGCATCGTCCTCGGGGCGCTCGCCGGTTACCTGGGCGGCTGGCTGGACGCGGTGGTCAACTGGATCACCGACCTCACCCTCGCCATGCCGTTCCTCATCATCGCGCTGGCGCTGACCCCCACGCTCACGCTGCGCTTCTACGGCGAGCGGGACGCGGTGCCGCCGGCCTTCGGGGTCGGCGTGCTGATCGCCGTCTTCGCGATCTTCGGCTGGACCAGCACCGCCCGGCTGGTCCGGGGTCAGGTGATCGCGCTGCGGGAGCGGGAGTTCGTCGAGGCGGCGCGGGCCAGCGGGGCCGGTCTCGGGCACATGCTGTTCCGGCAACTGCTGCCGAACATCTGGGCGCCGATCCTGGTGGCGTTCTCGCTCGCGGTGCCGCAGTTCATCACCAGCGAGGCCGCCCTGTCCTTCATCGGCGTCGGCCTCACCGAGGAGACGCCGAGCTTCGGCCGGATGATCTACCAGAGCCTGGACTACCTCCAGACCGACCCGGCGTTCGTCTTCTTCCCCGGCATCACGATCTTCGCGCTCGTGTTCGCGTTCAACCTCTTCGGCGACGCGCTGCGCGACGCGCTCGACCCGAAGTCGTCGAGGTAGGTGCAGACATGGCGCGCTTCCTGATCAAGCGGATCCTCTCCGCCGTGCTCACCCTGTTCGCGGTGAGCGTGCTGACGTTCCTCATGTTCTTCGCCCTGCCGCGCGATCCGGTCAGCGGTATGTGCCCGAAGAACTGCAGCCCCGAGCGGCTGGAGCGCGTGCGTCAGGAGTTGGGCCTGCGCGACCCGCTGCTCACCCAGTACGGCGGCTACGTGAAGGGCATCTTCACCGGCCGGGACCTGGGCAGCGCGCAGGGCGGCCGGTGCGACGCGCCCTGCCTCGGCTGGTCGTACGTGAACAACGAGGCCGTGCTGGACACGATCACCCGGGTGCTGCCGGTGACGCTCAGCATCGTCATCCCGGCCGCGATCCTCTGGCTGCTGCTGGGCGTCGGGCTGGGCATGGTCTCCGCCTTGCGCCGGGGCACCTGGCTGGACCGGGCGGCGATCGGTTTCTCGCTGACCGGTGCCTCGCTCCAGCTCTACTTCGTCGGCGCGGTTCTGCTGCTGGTCTTCGTCTACAACCTGCGGCTGCTGCCGGTGCCGAGCTACACGTCGATCCTCGACGATCCGCTGAAATGGGCGAGCGGGCTGGTGCTCGCCTGGCTCGCGCTGGCCTTCCTCTTCTCCGCGATCTACGCCCGGCTGTCGCGGGCGCAGATGCTGGAGACGCTGTCGGAGGACTTCGTGCGTACCGCGCGGGCGAAGGGCCTGGCCAAACCGACCGTGTACGGGCGGCACGCGCTGCGCGCGGCGATCACGCCGGTGGTCACCATCGCCGGTCTCGACGTCGGCGCGGCCCTGGGCGGCACGGTCATCACCGAGACCACCTTCGGCCTTCAGGGGTTGGGGCGTACGGCCGTGGAGGCGGTCCGGGCCGGTGACCTGCCCACCATCATGGCGACCGTGCTGATCGCGGCGGTCTTCGTGGTGGTGGCCAACGTCCTGGTGGACCTCCTGTACGCGGCCATCGACCCGCGCGTCCGGCTCGGCTGACCCAGCCGCTCACGAGGCGGTGGCCGGCGGCCGGACGGCGGTGAAATTTATCGACAACTGTTACACAACTTGTAGTTTTTCTTCTTTACGATCCTCGGGACGCCGGTGGTCAACCGGCGCGACCGGGGTGGAGGAGGTAGGAATGCGACCACGCGTGGCGGCCGCCGCAGGCGGCGCGATCGCACTGGTGGTGGCCCTGGGTGCGTGTTCGAAGAACACGGGCGAGGGCACCACGGTGGACACCAACCGGCAGCAGACCGGGGTCATCGCGACCGACCCGAAGGACTCGAAGGGGCCGGCGGCCGAGGTTCCCGGCGCCCAGAAGGGCGGCACCTTCACCATCATCCGGGAGACCCCCATCTCCCACCTGGACCCGCAGCGGACGTACTCGTTCGCGGGCCTGATGGCGTCCCCGCTCTTCGCCCGCTACCTGACCACCTGGAAGGACGACGGCAAGGGCGGCCTGGTCCTGGTCGGCGACCTGGCCGAGACGCCGGGCACCAACGTCAACAACGACTGCAAGGTCTGGGAATTCAAGATCAAGGACGGGGTCAAGTTCGAGGACGGCCGCCCGATCACCAGCAAGGAGATCGCGTACGGCATCGCCCGCTCCTTCGACCCGGACCTCACCGGCGGCCCCACCTACATCCAGGAGTGGCTCGCCGACTCCCCGCAGTACGACACGGCGTGGGACTTCAAGGCGAACAAGACCGCGCTGCCCCCGGGCCTGACCACGCCGGACGCGAAGACGCTGCGCTTCGAGTTCACCAAGCCGCGCTGCGACCTGCCGTTCGCGGTCTCGCTGCCGACAACCGCGCCGCTGCCGGCCGACAAGGACACCGGCGTCAACCTCGACAACCAGCCGTTCTCGTCCGGACCGTACAAGATCACGAAGTACACCGCCGGCACCGAGATCGTGCTGGAGCGCAACGAGCACTGGGACGCGAACACCGACCCGGTGCGGCACCAGTACCCGGACCGGTTCGTGTGGAGCTTCGGCCCGACCGCCGACGCCGCCAACAACCGGGTGATCGCCGACAACGGCGCCGACCAGAGCGCCCTGGCCTGGAACTTCGTCCCCTCCTCGCTGGTCGCCCGGGTCGCGGGCGACCAGGCGCTCAAGTCCCGCAGCATCCTGTCGCCGACGCCGAGCGCCAACCAGCTGGTCATCAACAACCAGCGGGTGAAGGACCTGAAGGTCCGGCAGGCACTCAACTACGCCATCGACCGCGAGGGCCTGGTCAAGGCGCTGGGCGGGCAGACCGTCGCGTCCCCGATGACCACGCTCATGCCGCCGTCCACGATCGGCTACCAGGCGTTCGACGCGTACCCGGCCGGCGCGACCGGCAACGTCGAGAAGGCCAAGGAACTGCTCGGCGGCCAGACCCCGGAGCTGGTCCTCGGCGTTGCCGACAACACCACCGAGCAGCAGATCGGAGCCCAGCTCAAGGGCAACCTGGAGCGGGCCGGATTCAAGATCATCGTACGGAACATCCCGGACGACGCGAAGCTGGACGAGATCAAGAAGAAGGACAACCCCTGGGACCTGTACATCGGTAACTGGGCGGCCGACTGGCCGAGCGGCGCCTCGATCCTGCCGGTGCTCTACGACGGCCGCACCATCAAGGCCGAGGGCAACAGCAACCAGTCGTACTTCAACGACCCGGCGATCAACGCCGAGATGGACCGGATCCTGGCCCTGTCGCCGGCCGAGCAGGGCCCGGAGTGGGGCAAGCTGGACGAGCGGATCATGAAGGAGCACGCGCCCGTCGTGCCGCTCTACGTCGACGTGGCGTACGTCGTGCACGGCTCGAAGGCCGGCGGAGTCTTCATCTCCAGCGTCTTCGGGTACCCGTCCTTCGTGAACGCGCACGTGAAGCCGTAACCCGCACCGCGGAAGCGGGCCCCCGGTCGACAGCGTCGTCGGCCGGGGGCCTTCCGCGTTGTTAAGAAGGGGCCCTTCCTCTACCGCAGGCGTTAAAAAGGGGCCCTTCCTTTCACGCCAGGTGGGTGCGGAGGAAGTCGAGTTCCAGCTTCAGGAGGCGTTCGGCGGTGCCGCCGGCAGCCATGTGCGTGGCGCCGGTCAGCGGGAGCACCGAGTGCGGCCGCCCGGTGGCCAGCAGCGCCGCCGACAGCCGCAGGGTGTGCGCGGCCACCACGTTGTCGTCGGCCAGCCCGTGCACCAGCAGCAGCGGGCGCGCCTGGTCCGGGCCGGTGACCGGCTCGGCCGCCAACTCCACCAACGAGTGGTGGGCGTACACGTCCATCCCGTCGTCCGGCAGGCCCAGGTACCGCTCGGTGTACGCCGTGTCGTACAGGGCCCAGTCGGTCACCGGCGCGCCGACGATCCCGCACCGGAACAGCTCCGGGTGCCGCAGCACGGCCAGCCCCGCCAACCAGCCCCCGAACGACCAGCCCCGCACGGCCACCCGGCCCAGGTCCAGGTCCGGGTGCTTGTCGGCGAGCGCGGTGAGCGCCTCCACCTGATCGGTGAGGACCACGTCCGCCATCCGCCGGTGGATGGCCTTCTCGAACGACGGCGCGACGCCCGGCGTGCCCCGGTTGTCGACCACGACCACCGCGAACCCGGCGTCGGCCCACCACTGCCGCTCCAGCCACGCCGACCGGGCCGCGAGCACCTCCTGGTGGCCCGGGCCGCCGTACACGTCGAGCAGCACCGGCAGCCGGCGGCCGGTGACGTGGTTGTCCGGGTAGAGCACCGCAGCCGGCAGCCGGCGGTCGGTCACCCGCTCCAGCAGGGGCAACGGCGAGTACGGCGGGGTCGCGGCGGACGACCGCAGCTCGGCCACCTCCCGGTCGCCCTGCCACACCGTCCAGCGCAGGCCGGCGTGGTCCAGCGAGGCGCTGCCGACCACCAGGACGTCACCGCCGACGGCCGCCACGTGCCAGCCCGAGTCGGTGGTGATCCGTCGGGCGTCGACGCCGCCCCCGATGGTGGTGCGCACCCGGAACAGGTGCTGCTCGCTGGGCTCGCCCTCGCTCGCCTCCACGACCAGGTCGGCCGGCCCGCTGCCCGAGGCGGCCGGCAACCGGCCCACCACCCGGCGGACGTACAGCGACGGCGGGGTCAGCAGGGTGCCGTCGGCGAAGAGGCAGCGGGCGTCGTACCCGTCGTGGGCCAGCTCCCCGCCGACCAGCACCCGGCCGTCCGGCAGGTGGGCGGGAGTGCCCGGGATCGGGTCGACCCAGCGCGGGTCGGCCAGCTCGGCGTGCACCTGCGTCTCCCCGGTGCGCGGGTCGACCGCCAGCACCAGGCCGTGCTGCTGCGACCGGCGCAGCACGGTGATCAGCGGCCCGCCGTCGGCCCAGTGCACCGTCGTCAGGTACGGGTAGGTCTCCCGGTCCCAGTGCACGTCCACCCAACCGTCGTCGAGGTCGAGCAGGTGCAGGCTCACCTCCGCGTTCGGGCCGCCGGCCCGGGGGTACGCGACGCTCGTCGGCGCGCTCGCCGGGTCGGCCGGGTCGTGCAGGTGCCAGCGCTCCAGCCGCGACTCGTCGACCCGGGCGGCGAGCACCGACCGCCCGTCCGGGGCCCACCAGTAGCCGCGGAACCGGTCGAACTCCTCCGCCGCGACGTGCTCGGCCAGGCCCCAGGTCACCCCGGAGTCCTCGCCGGCCAGCATGGTGTCGGTGCCGTCGTGTTCGACCACCCGCAGCTCGCCGCGCCGCACCCCGTCGGCCTCGTCGGTCACGTACGCCAGCCGTTGCCCGGTCGGGTCCGGCCGCGGGTCGAGCACCGGGCCGGTGGTGGCCACCTCGACCACGTCACCGTGCACCAGGTCGGCCCGGAAGAGCCGGCCACCGAGAGCGAAGACCGCCACCCGGCCGGCCGAGTCGAGCGCGTACGACCCGATGCCGGAGGCGCTCAGGCGGAGGCGCTCGCGCAGCGCGCGCTCACCGGGGCTGAGCTGCTCGGCGTCGCCGCCGAGCAGCGCCGCCGGGTCGGCGACCAGCCGCTCCTCCCCGCTGGCGACGTCGAGCAGCCAGAGCGCGTCGGCCGGGTCCTCCGGGCCGGCCGAGCGGAGGAAGACCACCCGGGAGCCGTCGTCGGCCACGGAGACGGCGCGTGGTGCCCCGTGGCGGAACCGACGGGTACGTGCGGCCAGTTCCGGAAAGTCCACACGTCGGATCGTAGGACGGCGCCGGAGGTGATGTGGCCGACCTGCGTGGACGCGTCCGGGCCGGCGGGGGAGAACCGCCGGTTAGAGTGACGGACGTGACGACGCTGCCCGACCGCCGGCTCCTGCTGGTCCACGCGCACCCCGACGACGAAGCCATCGGCACCGGCTCGACGATGGCGCACTACGCCGCCGCCGGCGCCCACGTCACGCTGGTGACCTGCACGCTCGGCGAGGAGGGCGAGATCCACGTGCCGGCGCTGGCGCAGCTCGCCGCGGCCGAGGCGGACCAGCTCGGCGGCTACCGGATCGGGGAGCTGGCGGCGGCCTGCCGCGCGCTCGGCGTCACCGACCACCGGTTTCTCGGTGGCGCCGGCCGCTACCGGGACTCCGGCATGATGGGCCTCGCCACGAACGAGCACCCGCGCGCCTTCTGGCAGGCCGACCTCGACGAGGCCGCCGGGCACCTGGTCGAGATCATGCGCGAGATCCGGCCGCAGGTGATGATCACGTACGACGGGAACGGCTTCTACGGTCACCCGGACCACATCCAGGCGCACCGGGTGGCGATGCGCGCCGCCGAGCTGGCCGGCGCCGAGGGCTTCGGCCCCGCGAAGATCTACTGGACGGCGATGCCGCAGAGCGTGCTGGAGGCCGGGATGGCCCACTTCGCCGGCTCGTCGGACAACCCGTTCGTGGGTATCGAGGAGGCCACCGAGCTGCCCTTCTGCACCCCCGACGCGCAGATCGCCGCCCGGATCGACGCGACCGACCAGCACGCCGCCAAGGAGGCGGCGATGCGGGCGCACGCCACCCAGATCCCGGACGACTCCTGGCTGTACTCGATCGCCGGCAACTTCGGCAGCGAGTTCATGGGGGTGGAGTACTACACCCTCGCGGTCGGCGAGAAGGGCCCGGGCTCCGGCCGGTACGGCTGGGAGGACGACCTGTTCGCCGGGCTCGCGGTCGTCGACGGCCCGGACCGGTCACCGGTCGGCGCGGCCGGTTCCCGGTGACCCTCCCCGCCGCGCCGATGTCGGTCGTGCCCGACGAGGGCGTGCCACCGCCGCCCGAGCGCTCCGGCCGGGCCGTCGATTTCGTCCTGCGGGTCGCCGGCGGCCTGCTCTCCGTGGTCGGCGGGGTGGTGAGCGCGGTGCTGGAGCTGCTGCTCGCCCCGGTCCGGGTCGGCGGGTACCTGATCGGCGTGGCGGTGCTGGTGGCGATCGGCGCGAACGTGGCGCTGAGCTGGTTCGCCCACGCCACGGTGGCGCGCCGGTGGGCGGTGGCACTGCCGGCGGTGCCGTGGTTCGCCATCGTCGCGGTCGCCGGTATCCGCACCGCCGAGGGCGACGTGCTGCTCACCGGGACATGGGTGGACCTGCTGCTCGTCGTGGCCGGCGCGATGACGTTCGCCGTGCTGGGCTTCCGGCAGGTCCTCGCGGTCCCGCCCACCCGCCCCGGGGCCTGACGGCGCACAGCTTCCGGTGGTAGACATTCCTGCCAGGAAGGCCCGCCGGAGGGCGGCGGGCGGTACGGCGGGAGGCGTGCGATGAGTCAGCGGTGGCGCGCGGTCGGGATACTCGCGGGTGCGCTGTTCGTGGTCAACGTGGTCGCCCGGCTGATCATCCGGTTCGGCTTCGACGCGGACGACACCGCGGCCGCCGACCGGATGTCGCTCGGGATGTTCGTGGTGATCGGGCTGGTCCTGGCGGCGGTCACCTTCGTCTGGGCCCGGCGCCGGCCGGCCGCCCGGTGGGGCTCGGACGTGGCCGCCGCGGTGGGCGTCGCGCTGGCGCTGACCGTGCTGGTGGGCCCCCTGCTGGTCGGTGAGAATCCGTTCGGCGGCGGCGCGGGCACCTTCTTCGCGCAGATCTGGCTCTACCTGGCGGCGACCGGCGTCGGCGTGCTCCTGGGCTACCTGCTGGCCGTCGCGCTCGGCCTCGACCACCGGTCGCAGACGCTCAAGCGGTACGCCGAGACGAAGGCCGCGAAGCCCCGCAGGCCGGTCCGCCGCTGACGGGCGCCGTCGACCCGGCACGCGGCGTCCCGGACTGTCACGCCCCGTGCTCACCCCGGGGTGCCGCGGGCCGACGTCAGCCGGGGGCGACCCGGGTCAGGTAGGTGTGGTGGGTGGTGAAGCCCAACGTGCGGTAGAGGGCGACCGCCCCCGTGTTGCGTTGCTCGACCTGGAGGAAGGCGTCGGTGGCGCCGGCCGCCGCACCCCAGCCGGCCAGGGCGTGGATCATACGCCGGGCCAGCCCCTGCCGGCGGGCCTCGGGCAGCACCTCGATCAGGCTCAGACCGAGCCACCGACCCGCACCGGTGACGGTGCCCCGGCCGACGGCGACCAGCCGGTTGCCCGCGTACACCTCGGCGAAGCGGACCTGGTCCACGGCGGTGAGCACGTGGCGGGCGGCGTCCGGCAGGCCGCCCTTGCGGCCGGCGGCGATCGCCAGCCACTCCTCGGACGGCGCGGTCGCCAGCTCGACCGGCGGTGACCCGGCCGGCTCGGGTGCGGCCGGGGGCAGGGCGGCCAGCGGCACGGTCTGCACGAGCACCGGCGGGCGGCTGGTCCAGCCCCGCGCGTCGAGTTCGGCGCCGACCGGCGCCGCGAGCGGGAGCGGCGTGTTGACCAGCGCCGGCTGGCCGAGGCCGGCGTACCAGCGTTCCACCGCGTCGAGCGCGGCGGGCAGCGGCCGGTCCGGGTCGCCGACGGGCAGCGCCGAGTTGGCCCGGCCGGTCCAGCCGTCGGCGCTGCGCAGCAGCCAGTCACCGAGGCGGGCCCGGGTCGGCGCCGGCCACGCCTCGTCGGCGGCGAGTTCCAGCGCGGCCACCGCGGCGGCCGTCGGCCGGCGGGCCGGCGGGACCCGCTTCGCCCGGTGCACCTCGGCCACCGGGACCTCGATCCGGCCCTGGGTGGTGGCGATAGTGAGATGGGTCTCGCTCAGTTCGACCAGCTCGCCGAGCGCGTCGGAGAAGAGGGGTCTGCCTTCGCGAATCCCCACAATGCGGCGGACCACGATGCGGTGTCCCACGTCCTGCTGTCGGAGCACGATCGACCTCCTCCCCGCCGAGATACTAGGCTCTTACCGTCGCGGGTGATCGCGGCGCGTCTTGCGGAGGAGAAGATCGGTGACCTACATCATCGCCGAGCCGTGCGTGGATGTGCTCGACAAGGCATGCATCGAGGAGTGCCCGGTCGACTGCATTTACGAGGGCAACCGGATGCTCTACATCCACCCCGACGAGTGCGTCGACTGTGGTGCCTGTGAGCCCGTCTGCCCGGTCGAGGCGATCTTCTACGAGGACGACGTCCCCGAGCAGTGGAAGGACTACACTGCGGCCAACTACGAGTTCTTCGAGGACCTGGGCTCGCCCGGTGGTGCCTCGAAGATCGGCAAGGTGGAGAAGGACGCGACCTTCGTCGCCGCCCAGCCGCCGCGCGGAGAGGGCCACTGAACCGGCCCGCGCCGGTCTCGGCTCGGCTGCCCGAGTTCACCTGGGACACCCTGGACGCCGCGGCCGCGCTGGCCGCGGCGCACCCGGAGGGCCTGATCAACCTCTCGATGGGCACGCCGGTCGACCCGGTGCCGCCGGTGATCCGGCAGGCGCTGGCCGACGCGTCGGACGCCCCCGGCTACCCGCTGACCGCCGGCACGCCGGTGCTGCGTGACGCGATCGCCGCCTGGGTCGCGCGGGCGTGTGGGGCCGGGGTGAACGGGCTCGGCGTCCTGCCGACGGTCGGTTCGAAGGAGCTGGTCGCCTGGCTGCCGACGCTGCTCGGGATCGGGCCGGACGACGTCGTCGTGGTGCCGTCGGTCGCGTACCCGACCTACGAGGACGGCGCCCGGCTGGCCGGCGCCACCGTCGTCCGCGCCGACTCGCTGACCGCGGTCGGCCCGACGCCGCGGGTGCGCCTGGTCTGGGTGAACTCGCCCGGCAACCCGACCGGCCGGGTGCTGCCCGCGGCCCACCTGCGCAAGGTGGTCGACTGGGCCCGGGAGCGCGGCGCGGTCGTCGCCAGCGACGAGTGCTATCTGCCGCTCGGCTGGGACGCCGAGCCGGTCTCGGTGCTGTCGCCGGAGGTCTGTGGTGGCTCGTACGAGGGCGTGCTCGCCGTGCACTCGCTGTCGAAGCGTTCCAACCTCGCCGGCTACCGGGCCGGCTTCGTGGCGGGTGACCCGGCGCTCGTCGCCGAGCTGCTGAAGGTGCGCAAGCACGCCGGCATGATCGTGCCCGCCCCGGTGCAGGCCGCCATGGTGGCCGCCTTGGACGACGAATGGCACGCCGAGGAGCAGCGCGAACGCTACCGGGCCCGGCGCGTGGCGCTGCACGCCGCGTTCACCGGCGCCGGGTTCACCGTCGAGCACTCGGAGGCCGGCCTCTACCTGTGGCTGACCCGGGACGAGGACTGCTGGGAGACCGTCGACTGGCTGGCCCGGCGCGGCATCCTGGTCGCGGCCGGCGTCTTCTACGGTCCGGCCGGTGCCCGGCATGTGCGCGTGGCGCTGACCGAGTCCGACGAGCACGTCGCGGCGGTCGCCGGCCGACTGGCCGCCTGAGCGGGCGATGACGGGCGACGGGACCACCGGCCCGGGCCGTCCGGGGGCCGGCGGGGGGTACGCGGGCGTCCGCGCCGCCGTCGTCGGCACCGGCCTGATCGGCGGGTCCGTCCTGCTGCGGCTCCGCGACGCGGGGCTGGACGTCGCCGGGTGGGACCCGGACCCGGCCACGCGGGAGCACGCGCGCCGGCAGGGGGTGACGGCCGCCGAGACCGTCGAGGAGGCGGTCGCCGGCCGGGACGTCGTGTTCCTGTGCGGGCCGTTGCCGACCCTGCCGGCCACCCTGCCGTTGGTGGCCGGGGCGAGCCCGCCCGGTTGCGTCCTCACCGACGTGGGCAGCACCAAGGCCGAGGTGGCCGAGGCGGCCGCCCGGCACGGTCTGCTCGACCGGTTCGTGCCCGGCCACCCGATGGCCGGCGCCGAGTCGGCCGGGCTGACCGCCGCCGCGCCGACGCTGCTCGACGGCGCCGCGTGGGTGCTCTGCCCGGGGCCGGCGGCCGGGCCGTTCCGCTGGCTGACCGGGCTGCTGCTGGACGTGTTCCGGGCCCGGGTGGTGCCGATGGCCGCCGACGCGCACGACAGCGCCGCCGCCCTCGCCTCGCACGTCCCGCACCTGCTCGCCGGCGCGCTGGCCGGTGCGGTCCGCCGGGCGACGCTGCGGGACGCGGTCCTCGCGCTGGCCGCCGGCAGCTTCCGTGACGGCACCCGGGTCGCCGGCACCCCGGCCGCCCGTACCGCCAACATGCTGCTCGGCAACCGGGAGCGGGTGCTGCGCGAGCTGGCCGGGGTGACCGCGTACCTGGACGAGCTGGCCGACGCGCTGCGGTCCGGCGACGCGGAGCGGCTGACCGTGCTGCACGCCGAGGCGGGCGCCACGCGCGAGCTGCTGTCCGGTCGCGGGTACGCCACCCGGGTCCGGGACTTTCCCGCCGGCGGTGACCATGTCGACGAGGTCGCCTGGCTGCGGGAGCTGGGCGCCGCCGGCGGCCACCTGGGCGGCTGCCACGTCCGGGGCGACCGGGTCAGCTACACCGCCCACGTCCCGGATCCGTCGGCGCGGCCGCGTGGGGCCGACTGATCTCGCCACCCGGCGGGACGCCGATAGGGTGAGGGCATGGTGAACGGGCCGGTGGTGGCGGCGCGGGTCGTCCCCCTCGACGAGTTGGTGGCGCGCGCCCACGCGCTCGCCGACGCCGGCCCGCGCCAGTTGCTCGGCATCGCCGGCGCTCCCGGTGCCGGCAAGTCGACCCTGGCCGAGCAGATCGTCGCCGCGGTGGGACCGGTCGCCCGGCTGGTCCCGATGGACGGCTTCCATTTGGCGCAGGCCGAGCTGGTCCGGCTGGGCCGAACCGCGCGCAAGGGCGCCGTGGACACCTTCGACGCCAACGGGTACGTCTCGCTGCTGCGCCGCCTGCGCCGGCTCGAACCCACCGCGGTGTACGCGCCGGTCTTCCGGCGGGACCTGGAGGAGCCGGTGGCCGGGGCGATCGAGGTGCCGCCGGAGGTCCGGCTGGTGGTCACCGAGGGCAACTACCTGCTGCTGCCGGAGTGGCCGTGGGAGGAGATCCGGCCGCTGCTGCACGAGGCGTGGTTCCTGGACCTCGACGCGGAGCTGCGGCTGCGCCGGCTCACCGCCCGGCACGAGGCGTACGGGCGGTCGCCCGAGGAGGCCCGGGTCTGGGCGTACGGCAGCGACGAGGCCAACGCCGCGCTGGTGGCCGCGACGGCGGACCGGGCCGACCTGGTGGTACGCCTCACCGAGCCGCCGCCCCCGTGACCGCCACACGGTCAGGCGAGTTCGCGCACCACCCGGGCCGGGTTCCCGAGGGCGACGACGTTCGGCGGTAGGTCCCTGGTGACCACGGCACCGGCACCCACCACCGTGTTCTCCCCGATGGTGACTCCGGCGAGGACGATCACCCCGCCGCCGAGCCACACGTTGTCGCCGATGGTGATGGGCTTCGCCGCCTCCCACTTGGCGCGCCGGGGCTCCGGTTCGACCGGGTGGGTCGGGGTGAGCAACTGCACGTTCGGCCCGATCTGGACGTCGGCGCCGATGGTGATCGGCGCGACGTCGAGGAGGACCGCGTTGAAGTTGACGAAGCTGCGCGGGCCGATGGTGATGCGGGTCCCGTAGTCGACGTACAGCGGTGGCCGGACCCAGGTGTCCTCGCCGAGCCCGCCGAGCAGGTCCCGCAGCGCGGCGAGCCGACCCGCCGGGTCGCTCGCCGGGCTGCTGTTGAACCGTTCCATCAACCGGGCGGCCCGGTCCAGGTCGGCGAGGATCTCCGGCTCGTCGGCGAGGTACGGCTCGCCGGCGAGCATGCGGTCCTTCATCGAGGTCACGGACGACCGGCTCAGTCGTTGGCGTGCAGGGCGGCGTTCAGCTCGATGCCTTTGCCGGTGCGCGGCTTCGCCTCCAGGCCGCCGGTGACCGAGTTGCGCCAGAAGAGCAGCCCGTCCACGCCGGACAGCTCACGGGCCTTGACCACCCGGCCGTCCGGCAGGCTGATCTTGGAGGCGGCGGTGACGTAGCAGCCGGCCTCCACCACGCAGTCGTCGCCGAGCGTGATGCCGACGCCCGCGTTGGCGCCGACCAGGCTGCGCTCGCCGATGCGGATCTTCTCGGTGCCACCGCCGGAGAGGGTGCCCATGATCGAGGCGCCGCCGCCGATGTCGGAGCCGTCGCCGACCACCACGCCCTGCACGATCCGGCCCTCGACCATCGACGTGCCGAGGGTGCCCGCGTTGAAGTTCACGAAGCCCTCGTGCATCACGGTCGTGCCGGGCGCGAGGTGGGCGCCCAGCCGGACCCGGTCGGCGTCCGCGATCCGCACGCCGGAGGGTACGACGTAGTCGGTCATCCGGGGGAACTTGTCCACCCCGTACACCGCCAGGTGGCGGCCGGCGGCCCGCTCGATCACCCGCAGCTCGTCGACCCGCTCCGGCGGGCAGGGCCCGGCCGAGGTCCACGCCACGTTGGCGAGCTTGCCGAAGACGCCGTCGAGGTTGAGCTCGTTGGGCCGGACCAGGCGGTGGGAGAGCAGGTGCAGCCGCAGGTACGCGTCCGCGGCGTCCTTGATCGGGTCGTCCAGCGAGCCGATCACCGTGACCACCTGGACGGTGCGCAGGCCCGGCAGCGCCCGGTCGCCGATCGCGCCCGGGGGGAGGTCGAGGACGTCCGCCTCGTCCTCGCCGGGGACCAGCGGCAGCTCACCGAGCCCCAGCTTGCCGGTCGGGTACCAGGTGTCGAGCACCTGATCGTCAGCGGTCACGGTGGCCAGGCCGATGCCCCAGGCAGACTCTGCGCTACTCACGACCTTGAAGGTACCGTGCGGAACATGGAGAACCCGCTGACCCCCGAGGTCCTGGCTGATCCGGTGGCGTTGACCCGCGCACTGGTCGACATAGAGTCCGTCTCCCTCAACGAGAAGGCGATCGCCGACTGCGTCGAGGAGGTGCTGCGCCGGGTGCCGCACCTGACGACCTACCGGCACGGCAACACGGTCATGGCCCGCACCGACCTGGGCCGCGCCCAGCGGGTGGTGCTCGCCGGGCACCTCGACACGGTTCCCCTGAACAACAACTTCCCGTCCATGATGCGCGGCGACCTGATGTACGGGTGCGGCACCTCCGACATGAAGTCCGGCGTGGCGTACGCCCTGCACCTGGCGGTGACGCTGGCCGAGCCGCGGTACGACGTGACGTACTTCTTCTACGAGGCGGAGGAGATCGAGTCGAAGTACAACGGTCTCTTCCTCGTCGCCGAGGCGCACCCGGAGTGGCTGCAGGCCGACTTCGCGCTGCTGCTGGAGCCGACGTACGGGATCGTCGAGGCGGGCTGCCAGGGCACCACGCGGGCGATCGTCACCACGCACGGCGAGCGCGCCCACGCGGCCCGGTCCTGGCACGGGGTGAACGCGATCCACGGCGCGGGCGAGGTGCTGCGCCGGCTGACGGCGTACGAGGCGCGCCGGGTGACCCTCGACGGCTGCGACTACCGGGAGGGGCTGAACGCGGTCCGGATCGTGGGTGGCGTGGCCGGCAACGTCATCCCGGACCACTGCGAGATCGAGATCAACTACCGGTACGCGCCGGATCGTGACCCGGCGGCCGCCGAGGCGCACCTGCGCGAGGTCTTCCACGGCTTCGACCTCGAGGTGACCGACGCGGCGGCGGGGGCGCTCCCGGGCCTGGACGCACCGCCGGCGCAGGAGTTCCTGGCGGCGGTGGGCGCCGCGCCGATCGGCAAGCTGGGCTGGACGGACGTGGCCCGGTTCGCCGCGATGGGCATCCCGGCGCTGAACTTCGGCCCCGGCGACCCGAACCTGGCCCATCACAAGGACGAGCACGTCGAGGTCGGCAAGATCCGCGAGGGCGCGGCCACCCTGCACCGCTGGCTCGCCGCCGCCTGATCCACCGCGCCCCGCCGGCCGGGAAGCCACCCCCCGGGGACCCTCCCGGCCGGCGGCGGTGCGTGCGGCTCAGGCCGTCCGGGTCAGGGCGGACCCGCCGGCCGTGGTCTCCGCCGGATCGCCGGCCGGCTCCGTGGCCGGTGGCTCCATCAGGCGGGCGCGGCGGCGCTCGGCCACCACGTCCCGGATCCGCCGCTGCATCTGACGGCGGATCCGCATCCTCTCGTTGTTGGTGATCACGCTGGCTCCTCCCCCGAAGGCGCGCGCCGGGGCATACCCGGTATGTGAATAGTAAGACGTACGGGCGACCGAAATAGTTGCCCGTGATCGCGACGAATTTCCGGCCTGCTCGGGCCAGCACGTCCGACGGGTGGGACTCCACTACGGTTGCTCCCATGAGCGAGAGCAACGGGCGGGCGGCGGAGGGCGAGCCGCGGCGGGAGCGGCACCGGGGCGCCGTCACCCTGCGCCGCGCGGCGATCACCGACAGCACCGCCGACCAGCGGCTGCTCGACTCGCGGCAGCGCAGCGACTGGAAGACGCGGGACGCGTGGCGGGCGCTGCGGATCCTCTCCGAGTTCGTCGAGGGGTTCGACACCCTCTCCGACCTGCCGCCGGCGGTCAGCGTCTTCGGCTCCGCCCGCAGCCTCCCGGACAGCCCCGAGTGCCGGCTGGCCGAGGCGCTGGGCGGCCAGCTGGCCCGGGCCGGCTACGCGGTCATCACCGGCGGCGGCCCGGGCGTGATGGAGGCCACCAACCGGGGCGCCAGCGAGGCCGGCGGGCTCTCCGTCGGGCTCGGCATCGAACTCCCCTTCGAGCAGGGCATCAACGACTGGGTCGACCTCGCCATCGACTTCCGCTACTTCTTCGCCCGCAAGACCATGTTCGTCAAGTACGCCCAGGCGTTCGTGGTCCTCCCCGGTGGCTTCGGCACCATGGACGAGCTGTTCGAGGCGCTCACCCTGGTGCAGACCGGCAAGGTGACCCGCTTCCCGGTGGTGCTGATGGGCACCCGCTACTGGGGCGGGCTGATGGACTGGCTGCGCGACACCATGGCCGCCGAAGGCAAGATCGGGCCGGTCGACCTCGACCTGATCTGCCTCACCGACGACGTGAACGACGCGGTCCGCCACATCGTGGAGGCGGAGGCCGTGCTCTCCGCCGAGCAGGACGCGGTCCGCGAGGAGGCGGTCGCCCGCACCGCGGCGGACCAACGGATCGCCGCCGACGAGGGCCGCCGGGACTGACCGTGGCGGCCATCTGTGTGTTCTGCGCGTCCTCCCGTACCCTCGACCGGCGCTGGCTCGACCTGGCGGCGGAGACCGGCGCGGAGATCGCCCGGCGGGGCCACACGCTGGTGAGCGGCGGCGGCTGCGTCGGGATGATGGGCTCCGTGGCGGACGGGGCGCGGGCCGCGGGCGGGCGGACGCTGGGGATCATCCCGCAGGCCCTGGTCGACCTCGAGGTCGCCGACCTCGCCTCCGACGAGCTGCTGGTCACCGAGTCGATGGCCGACCGCAAGACGCTCATGCTCGACAAGTCGGACGCCTTCCTCACCCTGCCGGGCGGCCTCGGCACGCTGGACGAGCTGTTCGAGGTCTGGACCACGGCCACGCTGGCCCTGCACGCCAAGCCGATGGTCCTGGTCGACACCGACGGCTTCTACCGCCCCCTGCTCGACTGGCTGGGTGGCCTCGCCGACCAGACCTTCCTGAAGCCGGCGGGCCTGGCCCTGCTCACCGTGGTCGACACCGTCCCCGCCGCTCTCGACGCCATCGAGGCCGGCCTCACCGGACCGCCCGGCCTGCCGGCCTGACCGGGCGATCCCTGCCGGCCGGACGCCGCTGCCCGTTCAGGCCGGGGCACGCGGGACGGATCCCGGGCGGCGTGGCGGGGCAGGGGTCGCGTGCCGTGTCGGAGGCGTCTGGTGGGATGAGGGAATGCAGGCGTACCGGCTGGTGCGCCGGCCCGCCGACGCGGCCGTCCGCCGGTCCGGCGGGCCGGCGGAGAGGGGCACGCGGGTCGTGGACCCGCGGCAGGCGGAGGTGGTCGGGCACACCGACGGGCCGATGCTCGTGCTCGGTGGCCCGGGCACCGGCAAGACCGCCGCCCTCGTCGAGGCGGTCGCCGCCCGGGTGGCCGAGGGGGTCGATCCCGAGCAGGTCCTCGTCCTCACGTTCGGCCGCCGGCAGGCCACCGCCCTACGGCAGCGGATCGAGGCGCGCGTCGCCGGCGACGGGCACCGGGTGCTGCGGGAACCGCTGGTGCGTACCTTCCCCGCGTACGCCTTCGGGCTGCTGCGGCGCGCCGCCGCCGAGCGCGGCGAACCGTCGCCACGCCTGCTCACCGGCCCCGAGCAGGATCTGATCATCCGGGAGCTGCTCGACCTGGTCGGCGAGGAGCCGGGCGACGACCCGGTGGGCTGGCCGGAGGACCTGCGGCCGGCGCTGCGGACCCGCGCCTTCGCCGCGCAGCTGCGGGACCTGCTGATGCGTGCCGGCGAGCGCGGCGTCGGCCCGGTCGAGCTGGCCCGGCTGGGCGAGAAGTTCGGCCGCGCCGACTGGCCGGCCGCCGCGCGCTTCCTCCGGGAGTACGTGGCGGTGCTCGCGCTGCGCGACGTGAGCAACCGCGGTTCGATCGCGTACGACCCCGCCGAGCTGGTCCGGGCCGCCACCGGCATGCTGCTCGACGACCCCGACCTGCTGGCGGCCGAGCGGCGCCGGCTGGCGTACGTCTACGTCGACGAGTACGCCGACACCGACCCCGCCCAGCAGGACCTGCTGGCGACCGTGGCCGGCGGCGGCAAGACCCTCGTCGCCTTCGCCGACCCCGACTCGTCCACGTACGCCTTCCGGGGCGCCGACCCGACCGGCGTGACCACCTTCCCGCACCGGTTCCGCACCGCCTCCGGGGCGCCCGCCGCCCAGGTCGTGCTGACCACCTCGTACCGCGCCGGTCCCCGGCTGCTGGCGGCGAGCGCCCGGCTGGCCCGCCGGCTGCGGGGTCCGGCGGCGCACCGGCGGCTGCGCCCGCTGCCCGACGCGGCCCCCGGCACGATGGAGGTCCGCACCTTCCGCTCGGCCACCAGCGAGGCGGCGTGGCTGGCGCACGCCCTGCGCGAGGCCCACCTGCTCGGCGGAGTGCCGTGGTCGGAGATGGCGGTGCTGGTGCGGTCCACCGCCCGGCAGCTGCCGTCGCTGCGCCGCGCCCTGCACGCCGCCGGCGTGCCGACCGTGGTCCACGGCGAGGACCTGCCGCTGCACCTGCAACCGGCGGTCGCCCCGCTGCTGCTCCTGCTGCGGTGCGCGCTGGAGCCGGAGCGGCTCGACGAGGAGGCGGCCGTCGCCCTGCTGCACTCGCCGCTGGGCGGGGCCGACCCGCTCGCCGAGCGCCGGCTGCGGCAGGGGCTCCGGGTCATGGCGCTCGCCGCGGGTGACCGCCGCCCGTCCGGGGAGCTGATCGTCGAGGCGCTGCGCGACCCGGCGGAGCTGGCCGGGATCGACCGCCGGTGGGCGGAGCCCGCGCAGACCGTCGCCGGCCTGCTGGCGGTCGCCCGGGAGACGGCCGCCCGGCCGGGCGCCACCGCCGAGGACGTGCTGTGGGCGGTCTGGCGGGCCAGCGGGCTGGCCGAGCTGTGGTCGGCGGCACTGGCCCGGACCCCGGCGACGGCGGGGGAGGGGGACGTCGCCCGCCGCCGGCGCGCCGAGGCGGCCGACCGGGACCTGGACGCGGTGATGGTGCTGTTCGACGCCGCCGCCCGCTTCACCGACCGGCTGCCCGGCGCGCGGACCGAGGTCTTCCTCGACCACGTGCTCGGGCAGGACCTGCCGGCGGACACCCTCGCACCGACCGCCGACCGCGGTGACGCGGTCCGGTTGCTCACCGCGCACGCCGCCAAGGGCCTGGAGTGGGACCTGGTCGCCGTCGCCGGCGTGCAGGAGGGCGTCTGGCCCGACCTGCGGCTGCGGGGCAGCCTGCTCGGCTCCGAGCGCCTCGTCGACGTGCTCGCCGGCCGCTCGGCCGGCGACGGCCGGCTCGCCACGGTGATCGGCCAGACCTCGGCACTGCTGGACGAGGAGCGGCGCCTGTTCCACGTAGCGGTGACGCGGGCGCGGCGTTCCCTGCTGGTCAGCGCCGTCGCCTCGGCGGCCGTGGGCGGGGACGACCACGAGGAGCAGCCCAGCCGCTTCCTCTACGAGCTCGGCCCCACCGACCCGCCCACCGGCGGCGGTGGCGACCCGCCCACCGGCCCGTCGCCGTCCGACCCCGAGCCGGACGCCGATGCGGCGGTGCCGGCCGGGGACGGCGACCCGGAACCCCACCGGGTGACCACGCTGCCGGTGAGCCGGCCGCCCCGGGCGCTGACCCTGGCGTCGCTGGTGGCCGAACTCCGTACCGCCGCCACCGACCCGGCCGCGCCGCCCGCCCGGCGGCACGCGGCGGCTGCCGAGCTGGCCCGCCTGGCCGCCGCCGGGGTCTCCGGCGCGCACCCGGACGACTGGTGGGGGCTGCGCCCCCTCTCCGACGACCGGCCGCTGGTCGACGAGGGCGAGCCGGTCCGGGTCACCCCGTCGGCGATGGAGAGCGCCCTGCGGTGCAGCCTGCGCTGGCTGCTGGAACGGCACGGCGGCAGCGCGCCGGCCGGCACCGCCCAGGGTGTCGGCAACCTGGTGCACGCCGCGGCGATGCTCGCCGAGGACGCCAGTGCGGACCGGGGCGCCCTGCTCGACTACGTCGCCGCCCGCTTCGACGCGATCGAGCTGGCCGCCCGCTGGATGGCCGGGCCGGAGCGGGCCCGCGCCGAGGCGATGGTCGACAAGCTGCTGCGCTGGCTGGCCGCCAACCCGCGCCGGCTGCTCGCCATCGAGCACGAGTTCGCGGTCCGGCTCGACGACCCGCGTCGGCCGGTCGAGCTGGTCGGCCGGGTGGACCGGCTGGAGGTCGACGCGGACGGCCGGCTCGTGGTCGTCGACCTGAAGACCGGCAAGTCGACCGCGGTCACCGCGGCGGACCTCGCGGAGCACCCGCAGCTCGGCGCGTACCAGGCGGCGGTCGAGTCGGGGGCGTTCGGCGAGTACGGGGACGAGTCCGGGGGCGCCGCCCTGGTGCAGCTCGGCACCGGCGCGAAGGACGCGAAGGAGCAGTCCCAGCCGCCAGCCGGCGAGGGGCCGGAGGCGGGCTGGGCGACCGCCCTGGTCCGGCGCACCGCCGATACGATGGCCGCCGCCACCTTCGCCGCGGTCGCCAACTCGAAGTGCCGGGTCTGCCCGGTACGCACGAGCTGCCCGGTGTCCGGGCAGGGGCGCCAGGTCGTCGAACCGCCGACCGTCATCCCCCGGCCGGAGACCCGTGAGCGCGAGGAGTGAGCGTGCCAGCGCTGCCGCCGGAACGAGAACAGGTGAGTGAGGGCGAGGAGTGAGCGTGCCAGCCCCGCAGCCGCGGACGACACCGTGAGCCAGCCGACCCTGTTCAGCTCCGCGACGCCGGCCCCGAGGGTGGCGGACGCCGGCCCCCGGTACACGCCGGTCGAGCTGGCCAAGCTGCTGCGGCTGCCGGCGCCGACGCGGGAGCAGGCCGCGATCATCGCCGCGCCGGTGGAGCCGCTGCTGGTGGTGGCCGGCGCCGGCTCCGGCAAGACCGAGACGATGGCCGCCCGGGTGGTCTGGCTGGTGGCCAACTCGTACGTCCGTCCCGAACAGGTCCTCGGCCTCACGTTCACCCGCAAGGCGGCCGGGGAGCTGGCGCACCGGGTACGGGCCCGGCTCGACCAGCTCGTCCGCCGGCTGGGCCGGCGGGGCCGTGACCCGTTCGACGATCCGCTGTCCGGCGAGCCGACCGTCTCCACCTACCACTCGTACGCCGGACGCATCGTCACCGAGCACGGCCTGCGGGCCGGGTACGAGCCGTCCACGCGGCTGCTCACCGAGGCGTCCCGCTGGCAGCTCGTCGACCTGATCGTGCGCAACTACGACGGCGACATGTCCGACGTGGACCGGATGCCCAGCACGATCACCGACGCGGTGCTGGCCCTCGCCGGTGAGCTGGACGAGCACCTGGTCGAGCCGGACGACCTGGCCGCCTGGACCGGCCGCTTCTTCGCCGACGTGCAGTCCCGGCCCGGTCGGGTCTACGCGGACGTCAAGAAGGCCCTCACTGTCCAGCAGACCCGGTTGAAGCTGCTTCCGCTGGTGCGCGCGTACGCCCGGCGCAAGGAGGACTTCGAGGCGATGGACTTCGCCGACCAGTTGGCCCGGGCCGCCCGGGTCGCCCGGGACCACCCGGCGGTCGGCGAGGTCGAGCGGGACCGGTACCGGGTGGTGCTGCTCGACGAGTACCAGGACACCAGCCACGCCCAGGTGGTGCTGCTCAACGCGCTCTTCGGCGGCGGCCATCCGGTGACCGCCGTCGGCGACCCCTGCCAGTCGATCTACGGCTGGCGCGGGGCCAGCGCCGGCACCCTGGACCGGTTCCCCACCGAGTTCGCCCGCGCCGACGGCACGCCCGCCGCCGTACGCAGCCTCACCACCAGCTGGCGCAACCGTCCGGAGATCCTCGGCGTGGCGAACGCCCTGGCCACGCCGCTGCGCGCCGCCGGAGCCCAGGTGCCGGAGCTGCACGCGGCGCTGAGCGTCAAGGACCCGATCCCGCATCGCACGCCCCGGGGAACCGCCGCCGGCACCGTCCACTGCGCGCTCCTCCCGACGTACGCCGACGAGGCGGACTGGATCGCCGACAGCGTGCTGCGCGCCTGGCAGGGGGCGGCGGGGGCACCCGGTGCGCTGCCCGAGCACATCCCGGTGGCGGCGCGTCCCACCACGGCGGTGCTGGTGCGGCTGCGCAGCCAGATCCCGGCGATCGAGTCGGCGCTGCGGGCGCGGGGCCTGCCGGTCGACGTGGTGGGGCTGGGCGGCCTGCTGGACACGCCGGAGGTGCGGGACGTGGTGTGCACCCTGCGGGTGCTCGCCGACCCGACCGACGGCGCGGCGCTGCTGCGCCTGCTGACCGGCGCCCGGTGGCGCATCGGGCCGCGCGACCTGGTGTCCCTGCACCGCCGGGCGAAGGCCATCGCGTCCGCCCGCCGGCGGCTCGCCGCCGGTGACGAGCCGGAGATCGTCCTGGACGCGCTGGACGAGGCGACGCTGGTGGAGGCCCTCGCCGACCTGGGGCCGGCGCAGGCGTACTCGGCGGAGGGCTACCCGCGGCTGCGCGCGTACGCCCGGGAGCTGGGCCTGCTGCGGTACCGGCTGGACCAGTCCCTACCGGACCTGATCGCGGACGTCGAGCGGACCATCGGCCTCGACGTGGAGGTCGCGGTGCGGGCCGGCCGGGACGGGGCGGGCGACGCCGGCCTCGCCCGCGGTCACCTGGACGCGCTCGGTGACGTCGCGGCGCGGTTCAGCGGGGAGACGCCGGGGGCGACCCTGTCGGCGTTCCTGGCCTATCTCGCCGCCGCCGAGGACGAGGAGCGCGGTCTCACCCCCGGCGAGGTGGAGGTCGTCGAGGGGGCCGTGCAGATCCTCACCGCGCACGCCGCCAAGGGCCTGGAGTGGGACGTGGTGGCGGTCGCCGGGCTCAGCCGCGGGGTGTGGCCGGGGCCGGTGCGCAACTCCGACCACTGGCTGGGCGGGCTGGGCGTGCTGCCGTTCCCGCTGCGCGGTGACGCCGACGGGCTGCCCGCGCTGGCCCTGGCCGACGTGGGAGACCAGCGCGCGGTGGCGCGGGCGCTGGAGGACTTCACCGACGCGTGGCGCGCGCACGACGAGCGGGAGGAGCGGCGGCTGGCGTACGTGGCCGTGACCCGCCCCCGCCGGCTCCTGCTGTGCTCCGGCCACTGGTGGGGTGAGGGCACCAAGCGGCCGCGCGGCCCGTCGGTGCTGCTCCGCGAGGTGCACGACGCCTGCCTGGACGGCGGCGCGGGGCACGTGGTCGACGAGTGGGCGCCCGAGCCCGCACCGGACGCGGTCAACCCGACGACCGAGGTGGTGCTGCACGCCGAGTGGCCGGCCGATCCGCTGGGGGCGCGCCGGCCGGCCCTCGCCGAGGCGGCCGCGCTGGTCCGGCGGTACCTCGCCGACGGCGCGGCCGCCGCCGCCGCCGACGCCGACGGCGCGGCCGCCGCCGCCGACGCCGACGGGGTCGGCGGGGATCCCGAGGTGACCCGGTGGCGGCGGGAGGCCGACCTGCTCCTCGCCGAGCGGGCCGAGCTGACCCGGCAGTCCGGCCCGGTCGAGGTCGCGCTGCCCGGGCAGCTGTCGGTGACCCAGCTGGTGGCGCTGCGGCGGGACCCGGCCGGCCTCGCCCGGACATTGCGCCGTCCGCTGCCCAGCGAGCCCAATCCGTACGCCCGGCGGGGCACCGCCTTCCACGCCTGGCTGGAGCAGCGCTTCGGGGCCGACCGGCTGCTCGACGTCGACGAGCTGCCCGGCGCGGCGGACGCGGACGCCGCGCCGGACGAGGCGCTGGCCGAGCTGCAGGAGCGCTTCCTCGCCAGTGAGTGGGCCGACCGGACGCCGGTGGAGGTGGAGGTTCCATTCGCGACGGCGATCGCCGGCATCGTGGTCCGCGGCCGGATGGACGCCGTCTTCGCCCGTCCGGGCGGGCGGTTCGACGTCGTCGACTGGAAGACCGGCCGGCAGCCGACCGGGCCGGCGGCCGAGGCGGCGGCGGTGCAGCTCGCCGTGTACCGGCTGGCCTGGGCGGAGCTTGCGGGCCTGCCGGTCGACCGGGTCGGCGCCGCGTTCCACTACGTCCGGGACGGGGTGACGGTCCGGCCGGTGGACCTGCTCGACGTCGCCGGCCTGACCGCGCTGATCGCTTCGGTGCCGGAAAGTCCGGAAGCGGGTGACGGTTCCGGCCATCCGTGATAGGTTGGTGCCGTTGCAGTTATGGTTCCCAGAGACTCTGTGTGCGCCTGGCGGATTGTGGCCCCAGGCGCTCTTTGTTGTGTCCGGAGTTCTCCGGGCGGGGCGACCAGAAGCGACAGGCAGGCCGCGCGATTCGGCGCGGTCCGCTCCTCTCGAGCCCGCAACAGGTGCGGGTTCGACGTTCCGTCAAGGAGACGAACATGGCAATTGGCACCGTCAAGTGGTTCAACGCTGACAAGGGCTTCGGCTTCATCACCCCGGACGGCGGCGGCGCCGACGTCTTCGCCCACTTCTCGGCCATCCAGTCCTCCGGCTACCGGAGCCTGGACGAGAACCAGCGGGTCGAGTTCGAGGTGACCCAGGGCCAGAAGGGCCCGCAGGCGGAGAACATCCGTCCGCTCTGATCTTCGGATCGTGTGACACCCACCATGCCCTCCGGGCGTGGTGACGGGACCGGCCCGCCCCGACGTCGACCTGGCCACCAGGCGGCGACGCGGGGGCGGGCCGGACCCGTACCTTTCGGTTCGTGCTTGTGAGTCCCGGCGGACGGATCCGCCGGTCGACAGCGCCGCCCGGCGCCCTCCCTCGACACGTGCCGCGTCGAGGAAGGCTCACCATGACCACCGTCGCTCCGTCGTTCGCCCACACCGGGCTCGCCCCGGCGCTGCTCGCCGAGCTGGCCGCGCAGGGCATCACCGCGCCGTTCCCGATCCAGGCGGCGACCCTGCCGGACTCGCTCGCCGGCCGGGACGTGCTCGGCCGCGGCCGCACCGGGTCCGGCAAGACCCTGGCCTTCGGGCTCCCACTCCTCTCCCGCACCGCCGGCCGCCGCGCTCGGCCCCGACGCCCGCTCGCGCTGGTGCTGGTACCCACCCGTGAGCTGGCCCAGCAGGTCACCACGGCACTCGACCCGTACGCCCGGGCGGTCGGGCTGCGCTGCGCCACCGTGGTGGGTGGCCTGTCGCTGAACCGGCAGGCGGAGGCGCTGCGGGCGGGCGCCGAGCTGGTGGTGGCCACGCCCGGACGCCTGCACGACCTGATCAACCGCGGCGACGTCCGGCTCGACCAGGTCGGCGTCACCGTGCTGGACGAGGCCGACCAGATGGCCGACATGGGATTCCTGCCGCAGGTCACCCGCCTGCTCGAACAGGTCGCCCCGGACGGCCAGCGGATGCTCTTCTCGGCCACCCTGGACGGCGGCGTCGACCGGCTGGTCCGGCGCTTCCTCACCGACCCGGTGACCCACTCGGTGGATCCGGGCACGGCCACCGTCACCGCGATGACCCACCACGTGCTGCACGTGGAGGCGGTCGACAAGCCGGCCGCGCTGAGCTGGATCGCGGCCCGGGAGGGCCGCACCATCATGTTCATGGGCACCAAGCACCGGGCCGACCGGGTCGCCCGTCAGTTGCTCGCCAAGGGTGTCCGCGCGGCCGCGTTGCACGGCGGCAAGTCCCAGCCGCAGCGCACCCGCATCCTGGAGCAGTTCCGCACCGGGCAGGTGACCGCGCTGGTCGCCACCGACGTCGCGGCCCGGGGGATCCACGTGGACGGGCTCGACCTGGTGGTCAACGTGGACCCGCCGACCGACGCGAAGGACTACCTGCACCGGGGCGGGCGGACCGCCCGGGCGGGGGAGTCGGGCACGGTGGTCACCCTGGTCCTGCCCGAGCAGCGGCACGACGTGTCCCGCCTGATGGCGACGGCGGGGATCCGCCCCGAGTCGACCCGCGTACGCCCCGGTGATCCGGAGCTGGTCCGGGTGACCGGCGCCCGGGAGCCGTCGGGTGTCCCGGTGACGATCGCGCCGCCGCCGGCGGTTCCCGCACCGCGCCGAGGCGGTGCCGGCGGACCGGGCGGCGACGCGACGGGCCACGCCGGCGGTACGGCAGGCCGGGCCGGGCACCGCACCTCGGGCCGCCCTCGGCGTGCCCGCCGTCCCCGGTTCAGCTGACCGGCCGGCCGCCGTCCGGACGGCCCCTCCCGTAGCCCGTCTCCGACGCCGGCCGGGCGGACGTGCCGGTGCCGCGTCGTGACGGGCGGGCCACATGAGTCGGCAATCAGCCGCCCTCCGGTCCGATCGGCGACTGTGCCCGACGCCCTGCCGGGCGAGGGTGGGCCCGGGGGACAGAGCCGGGCCGACAGCCCGGTGGGGGAGGGCGCGATGACGGGGGACACCGGCTCGGGTGCGGTGCGGGAACTGCTGCTGGTGGTGGCGGTCGCCGCCGCCGGGGTGCTGCTGGCCCTGGTCGCGGTCTTCACCCCGTGGCACGCCGTGCCGGACGGTGCCACCCCGGCGGTGCCGGTGGAGCTGCACAGCCCGGTCGGGGCTTCCGTCCCGACCGAGAGCTGAGCGGACCGGGCCCGCCGCCCGGAACGGGCTCTGGTCGGGACCCGGGGCATGGTCCCGACCAGAGCCGCCCGCCGGTCAGGTGCCGGCGAGCGGCGCGGTAGGTCGGCGGTACGGAGAGTGTCGACACGCTAGGGTCGATCACGTGCCGACGCGCAGAGCGAAGATCCCAGCGACGAGGTATCCCGTCGAACGGTTCACCCTCGACAACGGCCTGCGGGTGGTTCTGACACCCGACCGCAGCGCCCCGGTGATCGGGGTGGCGGTCGTCTACGACGTCGGCATCCGCTCGGAGCCCGAGGGGCGCACGGGCTTCGCGCACCTCTTCGAGCACCTCATGTTCCAGGGCTCGGAGAACCTGGAGAAGCTGGCCCACTTCCGGCACGTGCAGGGCGCGGGAGGCACCTTCAACGGCTCCACCCACCTCGACTACACCGACTACTACGAGACGCTGCCGAGCAACGCCCTGGAGCGGGCGCTGTTCCTGGAGGCGGACCGGATGCGCGGCCCCCGGCTGACCGAGGAGAACCTGCGCAACCAGGTCGACGTGGTCAAGGAGGAGATCCGCGTCAACGTGCTCAACCGACCGTACGGGGGCTTCCCCTGGCTGACCCTCCCGCCGGTCATGTTCGACACGTTCCCCAACGCGCACGACGGCTACGGCTCCTTCGACGACCTGGAGTCGGCCACGGTGGCCGACGCGGCCGACTTCTTCCGGCGCTACTACGCCAGCGGCAACGCGGTGCTGGCGGTCAGCGGGGACGTCGACGTCGCCGGGGCGGCCGAGCTGATCGAGCGGCACTTCGGCGACGTGCCCGCCCGTCCCGCCCCGAAGCGGCCGAGCTTCGACGAGCCGGACCTGACCGCCGAGCGCCGGTCGTCGTACACCGACCGGCTGGCGCCGCTCCCCGCGGTCGCCTCCGCCTGGCGGGTGCCCGACCCGGTCGGCGACTTCGCCGGCTACCTGCCGTACGTGGTGCTCGCCGAGGTGCTCACCGACGGCGACGCCTCCCGGCTGGTCGAGCGGCTGGTCCAGCGGGACCGGGCGGTGACCAGCGTCGGCGGGTACCTGGGCTTCATGGGCGACCCGTTCGACGTCCGCGACCCGACGGCCCTTCTGCTCCAGGCGCACCTGCCGCCCGGCGGTGACGTCGACAAGGTGCTGCGGACGATCGACGAGGAACTGGACCGGCTGGCCACCGACGGGCTGACCGACGGCGAGCTGGCCCGCACCCAGGCGCGGATGGCCACCCACCTGCTGCGCGACACCGATGCGGTGCTCGGCCGGGCGCTGCGGATGGCCGTCCTGGAGCAGCAGCGCGGTGAACCGGGGCTGCTCAACGAGTTGCCCCGCCTGGTCGGCGAGGTCACCGAGGAGGCGGTCCGCGCCGCCGCCGCGACGCTGCGTCCGGAGCGCCGCGCCGCCATCGACGTCGTCGCCGGAGGTGCCCGGTGAGCGCGAGGAGTGAGCCGGGTCTGCGAGCCCCGCAATCGCGAACGAAGAAGGGCCGGGTGAGCGCGACCGCCCCCGCCGCGCCGCGCACGCTGCCGCCGCTCGGCCCCACCCGCCGGCTCAAGCTGCCGAAGCAGGCCGAGCGCACGCTGGGCAACGGGCTCACGGTGATCGCCGTACGCCGCCCGGCCGTGCCCCTGGTCGAGCTGCGGCTCTGGATGCCTTTCGGGCGGGTGCAGCTCGCCCGCGGCGCGATGCTCGCGCAGACCCTGCTCTCCGGCACGGAGACGATGAGCGCCGTGCAGATCGCCGCCGAGTTGCAGAAGGTCGGCGGCGGGCTGTCCGCCGGGATCGACCCGGACCGGTTGATGCTCTCCGGCGCGGGGCTGGTCACCGGCCTGGACCGGACGTTGGAGATCCTGGCGGACGTGCTGACCGGGGCGACGTACCCGGCCGGCGACGTCGCCACCGAGCGGGACCGGCTGATCGACCGGATCCAGGTGGCGCAGAGCCAGCCGGCGCACCTCGCCCGGACCGCCCTGCTCAAGCGGATCTACGGCAAGCACCCGTACGCGGTGCAGACCCCCGATCCGGAGCAGGTCCGGGCGGTGCGGCCGGGCGTGCTGCGGACCCTGCACGCCCAGCGGGTGCACCCGGCCGACGCGGTCCTCGTGCTCGTCGGGGACGTGCAGCCGGACCGGGCGCTCGACGCGGCCGAGAAGGCGCTCGCCGGCTGGAACGGCGCCGGGCACGTCGCCGAGCTGCCGCCCACGCCGCCGCTGGAGCCGGGGCCGTTGCTGCTCGTCGACCGTCCCCTGTCGGTGCAGTCGTCCCTGCGGGTGGCGCTGCCGGCGGTGCCGCGCACCCACCCGGACCACGCCGCCCTGCAGCTGGCCAACCTGATCTTCGGCGGCTACTTCTCCTCCCGCTGGGTGGAGAACATCCGCGAGGACAAGGGCTACACGTACGGGCCGCACTCGCTGGTCGAGCACTCGGTGGCCGGGTCGGTGCTGGTCGCCGCCGCCGAGGTGGCCACCGAGGTGACCGGCCCGGCGCTGCTGGAGACCACGTACGAGCTGGGCCGGCTGGCCTCCGTCCCACCCAAGGAGGAGGAGCTGGAGCAGGCCCGCCAGTACGCCCTCGGCACCCTCCAGCTCGGCATGTCCACCCAGGCCGGGCTGGCGTCGCTGACCAGCGCGTACGCCGGGAACGGCCTCCGCCTGGACTTCCTGGCGGAGCACGCGGCGCGGCTGGCGAAGGCGACCGTGTCCGACGTCGCCGAGGCGGCGGCCCGGTACCTCGCGCCGGCCCGGGCGGTCACGGTCGTCCTGGGCGACGCCGAGCGGGTCGGCCCGCAGCTCGAGGCGCTCACCCCGGTCGTCACCGGACCGGCCGGGCAGTGAGCGGCGGCGAGGAGGCGCCACCGCTGGCCCGTTCCACCCTGGATCGGGCGGCGCACCGGCGGACCGACCCGGACTGGTTGGCCCAGGCGTGGGCCGGGGCCCGGGTGCTGGTGCTCGACGGCGGCTCCGAGGGGCGTGCGCTGGTGCGCGCCGACGCGGCGCCGCCGGCGCTGGTGCTCGTCGGGCCGAAGGACGTGCCGGAGGGGGCCGTCGCGCGAGCGATGTTCCTCGGCGTCGAGCCCGACGGCGTCCCGGTGTTCCTCGTCGACGCGCCGCTGCCGGAGCTGCCCGGCACCCGTCCGGCGCACCTGCGCGAGATCGGTCACCTGCTGGCCGACCGCGACGCCGGTCTGTTCACCGCCGGTCTGGCCCTGCTGAACTGGCACCGGCGGCACCTCTTCTCGCCGGTGACCGGGGAGTCCACGGCCATGGACGAGGCCGGCTGGTCCCGGGTCGCCCCGGCCGGCGAGCGGATGTGGCCGCGTACCGACCCCGCGATGATCGTGCTGGTCCACGACGGGGTGCCCGGCTCGGACGGGCGCTGCCTGCTCGGCAACAACGCCACCTGGCCTCGGGTCCCGGGGGAGCGCCGGTTCTCCTGCCTCGCCGGGTACGTGGAGCCGGGCGAGTCGGCCGAGGCGGCCGTGCTCCGCGAGGTCCGCGAGGAGGTCGGCGTCCCGGTCGCCGACATCGCGTACGCGGGCAGCCAGTCCTGGCCGTTTCCCGGCTCGCTGATGCTGGGCTTCCTGGCCACGGCCGATCCGGCGCACCCGGTCCGCGTCGACCCGGCGGAGATCGCGTACGCCCGCTGGTTCACCCGCGGCGAGATCGGCGCGGCGCTGGCCGGGCGGACGGTCGACGTGGACGGCGACCGGCTGGTCCTGCCGCCGCCGTCGTCGATCGCCCTCTTCCTGGTCCGCCGCTGGCTCGGCGACCACTGCTGACCGGCCGCCGGGCCGGCCTCGCTGCGCGTCGCCGCGAGACACCGGGGCGGCGGGCGTGGACGCGGTCCCGGCCCGTGGCCGCCGTTGCCGCGACGGTCACGGGCCGGGAACACGGGCCGTCGTGGCCGGCTGGGGCAGGGAACACGGCGGGGGAGCCGGTCCGGTCACGACGGACGTCTCGTGGTCAGGTGCCCCGGTCGTCCGTCCAGCACGGCCAGGTTGCCGTCGGCTCGTCGAGCGGGAGCACCTTCACCCGCTGCCTGCCGGCGCGTACCGCGCCGACCGAGGCGAGGGCCCGGGCCAGCACCAGGGCGGCGTCCCGGTCGTCGGCGTGCACGACCTGGCGGCGTGGCTCGGGGGAGGTGGGCTCGTCGCGCAGGCGGCCACCGTCGGCCCAGGCGGCGGCGATGTCGACGTCGGCTGCCGCGCGGACGTCGGTGCGTACGATCAGGAACCGCATGTCGGTCTCCGGATGTGCCGCGACGATCGAGGAACGGGGTGGAAGTTCCACGTCATTCACGCGTCATGTTACGCCGGGTAGCGGTCCCAGCAAGTGAAACGCGACCATCGGCCGGGCGGCTCGTCCGATCGGGCGAGGCAGGTCGGTCCGATCCGGACACGCGACGGGGCCGCCGGCACGATGCCGGCGGCCCCGAGGCGTACGGGGATCAGGCCCGGTCGAACTGGCCGTTCTTCGTCCCGGCCAGGAAGCCCACCCAGCCGGCCCGGTCGAACAGCAGCACCGGGCCACCGCGGTCCTTGCTGTCCCGCAGGGCGACCGCGGCCGGGCCGGTCGGCAGCGGCGCGACCTCGACGCAGTTGGAGGTCTGGCTTCGCGTGCTCTTGCGCCATGGCACGTCGGGAAGCTCGGGAAGGACGGACGGCGTGTTGCGGATCTCGTGCATGGTCTCACTCCTGTGGTGAACCGACCGATGGAACGAGTGGTGCCGCACGACCCGACGGTGGGGTGCCGGCCTCAGGGCATGGTCCCGGATCGCCGCCCGGCCTCGTCTCGGGGCAGGCGAGATCCGGAAGGCGAGCCCCTGATTCACCGTTCCGTCAGGCGCCCGTGGTGCCGGCGGCGTTGGGTCGGCGCCGTTGCCGGCCCGTACGCCACAGTGGACGGGGCCGCCGCGTCGGGCAGCCGCCCCGTGGCCTGGATCAGCCAGGAGAGAGTGTCCGATGCGGAGAGCGCCGCCGTGCACAACCACTCGAACGCTACTTTATAGCGATTTAGGGCTTTTACCTCTGTCGACATGACATTGAGAAATCCACCCTCGATCGCCACGGTCTCCGGGTCCTGGGGGTCGGCGAAGCGGTAGAGCGAGAACGCGGTCGGCGGCAGGTACCAGTCGCCGACCTGGGTCTCCTTGGGCAGCACGTGGAGCGCGACGTTCGGCAGCATGGCCAGCTCGCACAGCTGCATCAACTGCTCCCGGAGGACGTCCGGCGGGCCGGCCCGGCCGCCGAGCGCGGCCTCCTCCAGCACGGCGGTGTAGCGGGGAGCGTCCGACGCCCGGGTGAGCAGTGACTGGCGGGCCAGGCGGGCCCGCACCTCGGTGTCGATGTCCTCGGCGACCTCCGGCTCCCCGGCCGCCTCGTCGACCTCGCGCGCCGAGGCGATCCGGAACCGCGCGTACCCGGGGGTCTGGAGCAGTCCCGGCACCAGGGCCGGGTTGTACTCGGAGATCTCGACGCAGCCGGCCTCCAGTTCGGCGAAGCCGCGCTGCTGCTGGGTCATCACGGGGTAGTTCCGCAGCCACCCGCGGATGTCGCCGGCCTCCCGGGTGATGGCCAGCAACTCCTCGCGTAACGGCCCGTCGGCCCGGTAGAGGTCGAGCAGGTCGTGGACGTCCTGCGGGTCCGGCCGGCTGCGGCCGTTCTCCAGCCGCGAGAGTTTGGACGCGGAGGCCCACCCGACGCGCTCGATGACCTGGTCCCCGGTGAGACCAGCGGCCTCGCGCAGCCGGCGCAGCTCAACGCCCAGCCTGCGCCGTCGCAGGATGGGACTGGGTGAGGCTGGAGGCACGATGTCCTCTTTCCCGTAGACCGCCGCGGACGCGACGGTAACTGTATGAAATTCGCCCCCCACCGTCAGTATGGACGGCGTGACCGGCGCCGGAGGTTCCGGCGAAGGGCGTGTCTCGTCGGAAACCGGGCACGCCGCGCACCACCTCGACGGAGGACACATGCGCACCGTCCTGCGCCGCCCGGACTTCCGGCTGCTCTTCGCCGGCCTGCTGGCCAGCATGGCGGCCGAGTCGATCCTGCTGCTGGCACTCGCCGTCTGGGTGAAGGAACTGACCGGCTCGGACGGGCGGGCCGGGGCCACCATCTTCGCGATCATCGCGCCGATGACGCTGGCGCCGCTGGTCGGCTGGTTCGTCGACCGGGTGCCCCGCCGGCCCTTCTTCGTCGGCGCGAACCTCGTCACCGCGATCCTGCTCACCCCGCTGCTCGCGGTCCGGGACAGCGGTGACGTGTGGATCATCTACCTGGTCGCGGCGCTGTACGGGCTGTCGTACGTCACGCTCAGCGCCCTGCTCAGCGGTCTGATCAGGCAGCTGGTGCCGGCCGAGCTGCTCGCCGACGCGAACGGCGTGCTCCAGACCGTACGCCAGGGGCTGCGCCTCGTCGGCCCGCTGGCCGGGGCCGGTCTCTACGCCGCCGCCGGGGGCTGGCTGCTGACCGGCGCCGCGATGGCGGGTTTCCTGACCGCCGGCGCGGTGGTCGGCCTGCTCCGGGTCACCGAGACGCCCCGGGAGCCGCGCGAGCCACGCTGGCCGGCCGGGCTGGGCGACGGGCTCCGGCACCTGGCCGGCGAGCCGGCGCTGCGCCGCGCGCTGCTCGGCTACGGCCTGGGCTCGCTGGTGATGGGCTTCAGCGAGTCGTTGATCTTCGCGTACGTCGACCAGGGGCTCCGCCGTGACGCCGCGTTCGTCGGCGTGCTGGTCACCGTGCAGGGGATCGGGGGACTGGTCGGCGGGCTCCTGTCACCGGGGGTGGTCCGGCGGGTGGGCGAGGTGGGCGCGCTCGCCGCCGGGGTGGCGCTGTTCGGGCCGGCCGCGCTGGCGCTGGCGTACCCGAGCCTGTGGCTGGGCTTCGGCGCGGTGCTGCTGGCCGGGGTGTCACTGCCGCTGACCATGGTCGGGCTGCACACGCTGATCCAGCGGCGTACGCCGCCCGGGCTCATCGGCCGCGTCGCCGCCGCCTCCGAGGCGGTGGTCAGCGGCCCCCAGGCGTTCTCCATCGGCGCCGGCGCGCTGCTCGTCGGCGTCTTCGACTACCGCCTGCTCTTCGCGACGGTCGGGCTGGCGACCCTGGTGGCCGGCGGGTACCTCTGGCACGGCCGGGCGCTGACCCCACCGCCGGCCCGCTCGCGACCGCCGGTTCCGCTCCCGCGCCGTCCGGTCGAGAAGGAGGTGGTCGGCGCGGCGCGTCCACGCCGCACATCCTGACCCGGCCCCGGACGCGACGAGCGGCCGACCCCCGGCGGGGTCGGCCGCTCGTCGTACCGAACCGGGTCAGGCGGCCAGCTTGGCCAGGTGCTCCTTGACCTGCTTGACCGACGGGTTGGTGAGCGCGCTGCCGTCGGCGAAGCGCAGCGTCGGCACCGTCTGGTTGCCCCCGTTGACGCTCATCACGAACTCCGCGGCCTGCGGGTCCCGCTCGATGTCGACCACCTCGTACCCGATGCCCTCCCGGTCCAGCTGCGACTTCAGACGGTGGCAGTAGCCGCACCAGGAAGTGGAATACATCGTCAGCATCGTCGGGTCCTCCAGGGTCGCAGTCGTGAATCAAGCTGAGGCTAACCAGAGCAACGCCGGGCGGAGCTGAGACAATTCCTCGCTGTGGTGGTTCACTCAGCGTCCGAGCGCGTGCTCGCCGGGCTCGATCCGGAGCAGCGGTCGGCGGTGACCGCCCCGGCCGGCCCCGTCTGCATCCTGGCCGGCGCCGGCACCGGGAAGACCCGGGCGGTCACCTCGCGGATCGCCCACCGGGCGTTGACCGGGGAGATCTCACCGCGACACGTGCTCGCCGTCACGTTCACCGCCCGCGCCGCCGCCGAGATGCGCAGCCGGCTCACCGCCCTCGGCGTCCCCGGCGTGCAGGCGCGGACGTTCCACGCGGCGGCCCTGCGCCAGGTGCGGTACTTCGCGGCCCGGCTGCTCGACGGGCGGGCGATGCCCGAGCTGCTGGACAGCAAGGTCCGGCTGGTCACCCTCGCGGCGGCGAAGGTCGGGATCAGGGCTGACCGGGCGGGCGCCCGGGACCTCGCCGGTGAGATCGAGTGGGCCAAGTCGTCCCTGGTCGAGCCCGGGGAGTACGTGGTCGCGGCGGCCAAGGCGCTGCGCGACACCCCGTACGAGCCGGCGAAGGTCGCCGACGTCTTCGCCGCGTACGAGAAGCTCAAGCGGTCCGGCGGCGTGATCGACTTCGAGGACATGCTGCGCGCCGCGGTCTGGGGCATCGAGGAGCACCGGGACGTGGCCGAGCAGGTCCGCGCCCAGTACCGGCACTTCGTCGTCGACGAGTACCAGGACGTCAACCCCCTCCAGCAGCGGCTGCTGGAGGCGTGGCTGGGTGGGCGGGACGACCTGACCGTGGTCGGCGACGCCAGCCAGACCATCTACTCGTTCACCGGCGCCACCTCGTCGTACCTGGTCGACTTCCCGCGCCGCCACCGCGCCGCGACGGTGGTCCGGCTGGTCCGCGACTACCGCTCCACCCCCCAGGTCGTCGGCCTCGCCAACGCGGTGATCTCGCAGGCCCGGGGGACCGAGGCCCGGCTGCGCCTGGAGCTGGTCGGCCAGCGGCCACCCGGCCCGGAGCCGGATCTGCGGATCTTCACCGACGAGCCGGCCGAGGCCGCCGCGGTCGCCGCCCGCTGCCGCGCGCTGGTCGACGCCGGCACACCGGCCCGCGAGATCGCCGTGCTGTTCCGCACCAACGCGCAGTCCGAGGCGTACGAGAAGGCGCTGACCGAGGCCGAGGTGCCGTACCAGGTGCAGGGGGCGGAGCGGTTCTTCGAGCGCGCCGAGGTGCGGCAGGCGATGGTCGCGCTGCGGGCCGCGACCCGCTCGATCCCCGGGGAGACCCCGCTGCCGGCCGCCGTGGTCGAGGCGCTCGGCGCGGTGGGCTGGGCGCCCGACCGCCCACCGGCCGGTGGTGCGGCGCGCGAGCGGTGGGAGGCGCTCGCCGCGCTGGTCCAGCTCGCCGAGGAGTACGCCGCCACCCCGCCGGTCCTGCCGATCGGGCCGGCCGCCTCGGTGGAGCGCCCGGTCACCCTGGCCGACTTCACCGACGAGCTGGCCCGGCGCGCGGCCGCCCAGCACGCGCCCACCGTCGAGGGCGTGACCCTGGCCTCCCTGCACTCGGCGAAGGGCCTGGAGTGGGACGCCGTGTTCCTGGTCGGGCTCTCCGAGGGCACCCTCCCCACCACGTACGCGAAGACCCCCGAGCAGGTGGAGGAGGAGCGGCGGCTGCTGTACGTGGGCATCACCCGGGCCCGCGAGTGGCTCTGGCTGTCGTACGCGTCGGCCCGCTCGCCGGGCGGGCGGCCCCGGCGGCCCTGCCGCTTCCTGCCCCAGCTGGACCGCTCCGGCGGGGCCGAGCGGGCCGGGACGGGCGGGGTTCGGCGCGCCGCCGACCGGCGGCGTACCCAGATCGTCTCCTGCCGTGTCTGCGGCGCGACGCTGCTCGCCGGTCCGGACCGCAAGGTGGGCCGCTGCGCCACCTGCCCGTCGGACATCGACGAGGAGCTGCACGAGCGGCTGCGCGAGTGGCGGCGCCGGGTGGCCGGGGGCCAGCGGGTTCCGGCGTACGTGGTCTTCACCGACGCGACCCTGGTCGCGCTGGCCGAGCGGCGGCCGGGCCGGCCGCAGGACCTGACGGCGATCGCCGGCATCGGGCCCCGGAAGCTGGGGCTCTACGGGGAGGCGGTGCTGGCGTTGGTGGCCGGCGCGGCGGTGGACGAGATCTGCCCGGAGAAAACTTTCGAAATCTCGTCGTAAATTCGTTTGCCCTCGCCCCCGGAGGCGTCATAGCCTCATGGCACACCTCGCGAGCGGCGGCATTCGGGCTGCTCACGAGCGTGGGTCCAGTCGGCACGAGGAACGTCAGAGGAGGTGGCACCGATGGAGATCTTCTACATGAACGAGCGTCTGGCGGCGCTGCCCGCTGCCGTCGCTCCGCTGTCGGCTGTCCAGGTGGCCCTCGCCGCTGCGCGACCGTCGGTTCCGCAGGTGCACCAGGTCGAGACTCAGGCCGAGCTGATTCTCGCGCCGGCACCGCACGCGGTCCAGGGGACCAGTGGCTTCACGGGCAAGGGTGTCGATGTCGCCAAGCGGCGCATGGACGTCCGCGGAGTTCCACCTCGAGGTAGACCGGTCTGAACCAGACCACCGGCTCACCTCGAGGCCGCGGAACCCGCACACCGGGATCCGCGGCCTCAGTTTTTTTGCCCCGCCGAAGTACGTACGTCGGAAGTGCGATCCACGAGATCGAAGTGAGAGAGAGGTGACCGGGAGATGAGTCTGGCGTTGGCCCCGCTCGACATCAGCGTCGAGCTGGAGGCGAACCTGCCCTGCCGGAAGTTCGACCCCGACCTGTGGTTCTCCGACTCGCCCACCGAGCTCGAGCTGGCCAAGTCGCTCTGCGGGGACTGCCCGCTGCGCGTCGAGTGCCTGGCCGGTGCGGTGGAGCGGGCCGAGCCCTGGGGCGTCTGGGGTGGCGAGATCTTCGAGCGTGGCGCGGTCGTTCCGCGCAAGCGGCCCCGTGGCCGTCCGCGCAAGGAGGACGTCGCCCGGGACGCCGCGCTCCGGGTCGAGGCCGAGGCGCGCCTGGCGGCCAGTGGGCTGTCCACGCGTGACGCGGTCCGGCTGGCGGCCTGACAACTACCCGATCCGTTCCACCCCACCGCCGGTGATCCACCGGCCGCGAGAAAGCTGACGAGAATGCTGAATCTGTTCAACACCACCGAGACGCAACTACTCAACGAAGCGTTGTCCCGGGCTCGAATGCTCCGGCCTCAGGCCGGTCGCACCACCACGAGCACTGAGGCAACCCGTTCCGCCCGTACCGTCGCCATGGCCGCCCGCAGCCGGTCGGCCCGCGAGCTGGGCGCTCTGTAAGGACGAAGGGCCCCTCCCGGCGGAGGGGCCCTTCTTTCGTACCCGTCACGTCGGGCGCGTCCGGTCCTTCCGGGCGCGCCCGCCCTGTCGTCAGGCGACCGGCGCGAAGCCGGGCAGCCACCGTTCCAGGATGCCCCGGTACGGCGCCTTGGCCTCCAACTGGCAGAGCACCCCGATCGACCCGAGCGTCACCCGGTGGATCAGCAGGTACGACGGGGGCAGGTTGAGCTGCCGGCCGAGCTGGTGCGCGGGGGAGCGGGGGTTGGCCAGCCGGGCCGCCTCGGCGCGCAGCCAGGCCCGGGTGAACCGGAACTCCTCGCCGGCGATCGGGGCCAGCATCGGACGGAGGAAGTCGAGCACCGCCTGGGCGTCGATCGGCTCGGAGGCGCTGATGAACCCCTCGGCCCGCAGGCCCGCCACCACCTCGTCCGCGTCGTCACGCAGGGCGAGCGCGGCGATCCGGCCGATCGGTTCCGGCGTGCCCTCGGGCATCCGGGCCACCGCCCCGAAGTCGATCACGCCGAGCCGTCCGTCGGACATCAGCCGGAAGTTGCCCGGGTGCGGGTCGGCGTGCAGCAGCCCGGCGCGCTGCGGCGCGGAGAGGTGCAGGGTGGCCATCAGCCGGCCTGCCTCGTCCCGCTGCTCCTCGGTGCCGTCGCGGATGATGTCGGCCAGCGGCGTGCCCTCGACCCACTCCGTGACCAGGACCCGGGGCGACGCCGAGACCACCCCCGGGATGTAGATCTCCGGGTCGTCCGCGTACGCGGCGGCGAAGGCGCGTTGCGACTCCGCCTCCAGCTCGTAGTCGAGCTCCTCGGTGATCCGTTCCCGCAGCTCGACCAGGAGCGGTTTGACGTCCAGCCCCGGCTGGATCGCACGGAACATCCCGCCCAGCCGGGAGAGCTGCTTGAGGTCGGCGAGGAGAGCGTCGCCCGCGCCCGGATACTGGATCTTGACGGCGACGTCGCGGGTGGCCGGCGCGCCCGCCGGCCCGTAGCCCGGGTCCCGCCAGAGCGCACGGTGCACCTGGCCGATGCTGGCGGCCGCCGCCGGGGTGTCGTTGAACTCGACGAACCGGTCCCGCCAGTCGGGGCCGAGCTGCTCGGCGAGCACCTTGTGCACGCTCGCCGCCGGCAGCGGCGGCGCGGCCTCCTGGAGCTTCGTCAGCGCCTGCCGGTAGGGAGCGGCGATCTCCTCCGGCAGCGCCGCCTCGAAGACCGACAACGCCTGGCCGAACTTCATCGCGCCGCCCTTGAGCTGGCCGAGGACGCTGAAGAGCTGCTCGGCGGTGCGCTGCTGGATCTCCGCGGAGATCACGTCGGAGGCGAGCCCGGTGACGCGCTTACCCATGCCGAGGACGGTCCGGCCGGCGAAGCCGAGCGGCAGAGCGGCGAGCTTGGCGGTCCGGGACACGGCCCGGCGCGGGATGTCGGTCACCCGGTCATTGTTACCGACTCGACGGGCCCGCGGCTGCCGTGCGGCGGGGCTGGGGTGCCCGTCCGGCGAACGCGTCCGCCGCGGCGGTGGGCCGGGGTGCCCTTCCGGCGTTCCCGTCCACCGCCACGGTGCCGGCGGCGGGCCGCTCCGGTCGCGCGGTGTGCCGTCGCCGGGAGCAGGCGCAGGACGGATGGGGAGCCCAGAGCCGGCGGCGCAGCCGACCCGCGGCGGTCACCTCGACGGCGCAACCGAGGGTCTCCGGCGTGCTGCCGTCGAGGTGGGCCAGTGCCTCCGCGGTCGCGTACGCCGCCGCGGCCAGCAGGGTCGGCGTCGCGCACATCGCTTCGGGCCCTCCGGCGGCGAGCTGGGCGGCGAGCGCCGGCCAGTCGGCATCCCGGTCGGTGCGGTGCAGGTCGAGGCAGTTCAGGCAGGGCCCGACGGGTGGCCGGACCAGGGGACCGACCACCGGCACGCCCTCGCGGAGGTCGACCGGCAGGTGCACCTGGCGGCGCTGGGCGTGGGCCGCGGCGACCAGGGCGGCCGGCCGGTCCGTACCGAACTGGACCACGAGGTCGGCCCGGCCGGGGCGGAGCGGACCGGTGGCGGTCCCGGGAGCGGTGCGGGCGAGCGCGTCGCGGACCGCGTCGTCGAGCGGGCGACCGAGATCGGCGGCCGGGATCCCGCTGCCGACCAGGTCGGCCGGACCGACCGGGCCGCTCAGCTGCGGCCGGACGTGGCCGATCCCGGCCTGAGCCAGGGCGAGCGCGACGGGGGCGCCGAGGCGACCGGCGCCCGCGAGCACCACGCGCGCGGCCAGTCGGCGGCGCAGCACCTGGGCCGGTGTGCCGGGTAGGCGCTCGGCGGTCAGGGCGAGGGCCCCGGCCTCGGTGGCCAACCGGGCCCGTGCCGGGCCGGCCAGGTCGCGTGGCACCAGCGTGTGCGCGGCGACCACCAGACCGGCGCCGCGCAGCGTGTCGAGCAGCGTACGGGCCTCGTCCCGGCCGACGTCGATGGTGGCCGCGTGCTGCAGGACGCGCCGCTCGCTGCGGGTGCCGTCCAGCAGGTCGAGCAGCCGGGCCGCCCGGGGGTTGGCGATCTCCAGCAGGACGGCCCGGCCGGGGTCGACACCGAGCTGCAGGGTGTGTCGGTCCCGCCAGAGGCGGGTGAGGCCGGGCAGGAGGGTGGGGCGGGGCAGCGTGGCACGGGTCATGACCACGAATCGTGACCGAGTCCCTGCTGTCCGTCGATCGTTGTCCACAGGTGCCCACGACCCTGTCCAGCGTTGTCCACAGGGTCTGGCGGGTTTTCCACAGGCGCACCGGGTGTCTGTCCGGCAACTGACAGTTGCCGGAAACGGCGGAAGGGGTGGCCGGCGGCCACCCCTTCCGCGCGACCCGGACGGTTCAGACCTTCGCCTTGCCCAGGATGCGGTTCACTGTTGTGCCGCACACCGGACACTTGCCCTTGGCCATGTTCATCCCGGTCTTCGAGACCTCGACGTGCCCCTCGAAGTCCCGCTTCTCCTTGCACTTGACGCAGTAACCGTTGTAGGTCTGGGCCTGGTCGGCCACGGTGCCCTCCTCGTCTCGTCCGCCGGCGAACCCTCATCCGGCGGTGTTCCCGGCGGCGGGCCACGGGATGGCTCCGGCGCTGGGCCTTTCGTCGCGGCCACTGTCGTGACCGCTGGTCCGCGGACCCTACCCAGGTCTGGGCAGTTCCATGTCAGCTCTGCATCGACACTGTGAGCAAGTTGACGTCGAGAGTGTGCATGGCGAATTAGGTCTGATAAGTGAGTTTGGCGGGGACACGCCGACCGGAGCCCCGCAAATAGCCCGTAGGGCACCCCCGCGTGCCGTACGCCTGGATGATCACTTACGGTGAGAGGGCGCGGTCGAGGGACGCCGCCGGCCGCTACGGACCGTGGCCGGAGACGCTCTGTCACAGAAATTTTCGGGACTCCTGGCGACCAATCCCCATTTTCCGGGCGCGTGTCGTCGTGTTGACTCTTGCGGACCCCTGGTCACCACGCAGTAGCTTTCCCTCGTGGCAGGAATCCGAGGCTGCGCGGCCCGCTGATGGCAGGGGTGCGTAAGCCGGTCGTCGAGGTACGGCGCAGCCAGCGCCGGCGACGGACGGTGTCCGCGTACCGGGACGGTGAGCGCGTCGTCGTCCTGATTCCCGACCAGTTCTCCCGCGCCGAGGAGAGCGAGTGGGTCGACCGGATGCTCGCCCGGCTCGCCGCCCGGGAGGGCCGGCTGGCCCGGTCCGACGCCGAGCTGCTCGCCCGGGCCACCCGACTGATCACGCTCTACCTGGCCGACCACGGCCCGGAGGCGGTTCCCAGCAGCGTCCGCTGGGTGACCAACCAGAATGGCCGGTGGGGCTCCTGCACCCCGGCGGACCGGACGATCCGTATCTCGCACCGGGTCCAGGACATGCCGGACTGGGTCATCGACTACGTCCTGCTCCACGAGCTGGCCCACCTCATCGTCCCGAGTCACAACGCCCGGTTCTGGGAGCTGGTCGGTCGGTACCCGAAGACCGAGCGCGCCCGCGGCTACCTGGAGGGCGTCGCCGCCGTCTCCGCCTCCTGACCGCCGATCCACCACGACGGGGCCACCCGCCGCGCCGCCGGCCCCTGCTGATGATCCACATCATGACGGCGGCACGGCGGTGTCCGGGGCCGGCTGATCGAGCGCTGCCGGCGGCATGGAGTCGATCTCGAACGGGACCCGGCGTAGGGTCGTTCCGTGGCCCGACGGTTGGTGGTGGCGTTGCTCGGCCCGGTCGCGTGGTCGCCGCCGGGTGTCGACCCGGTCGCGTGGCGGACCGCGCTCGCCGAGGACGTCGTCGACCTGCTCGCCACCCTGAACGAGGTCGAGACCGCGGTCGCGGTGACCCCGGCCGACCGGTGGTTGGCCGACGCCGTGGTCTGGCCCGGCACGAGGGTGTACGAAATCCCGGAGCCCACCGTCAACGCCGTGCTCGACGTGTGCGGGACCGGCCGCCCTGCCGGACCCGGCCTCGCCCGGGATCCGTCGGCCCGGATGCCGGGCGGTGACCCGGGGCCGACCGGCGGGCCCGCGACGGCGGGGCCCGGTCCGGAGGCCGGGGACGGGCCGGTCACCGCTTCGCCCGAGCAGGCGGCGTGGGCCGAGGCCGGTCGTCCGGCCGGCGCCGACAGCGAGGTGCCCTCCGGGCGCTACGACCAGGTGGCCGTGATCGCCGGTGACGCACCGGACCTACCCGGGCTGATTATCGGCAAGCTGCTCCGGCCCCTCACCACCAGGCCGGTCGCGGTCGCGCCGACCGAGGGCGACGGTCCGGGCCTGCTCGGTGTGGCGGCGCGGCTGCCCGTACCAAAGTGGTTGCCGACGCTGGACCTGGACAGCGCGCGGCCCGCGGCCGTGCGGGCGGCGGCGCCCCGCCCCGGCGACCTCGCGGTGACGCCCGCGTGGCACCGCCTGCGCGGCCCGGGCGACCTGGCCCGGCTGAACCCGGCCCTGGAGGGCTGGGACACCACCCGAGCCCTGCTCTCCGGCGCCGGCCGCCCAGGCTGACCGCCCCGCGCCGCACAGTCCCCGGTTGCGGCAGGTCAGCGGCCGGACACCCCGACCTGCCGCAACCGGCGACGATCAGGCTCGTCAGCGCTCCGGTGACGCTCCGGGCCCCTCGTCCGACTCGCCCGGGGCCTTCTCCTCCGGCCCGCCCGGCGCGCTGAAGTCGAAGCTCTCCAGCTCCCCGAGGTCCAGCTGGGACCGGGCGAAGGCCACCGGGTCGGCGAAGTCGTCGTCGGACGGCAGCAGGTCGGGGTGGCCCCACAGGGCGTCCCGGCCGGCGATGCCCCGGTGCTCGGTGAGCGCCGCCCACAGCGCCGCCGCCTCCCGCAGCCGGCGCGGGCGCAGCTCCAGGCCGACCAGGGCGGCGAAGGTCTGCTCGGCCGGCCCGCCCGCGGCCCGGCGCCGCCGGAACGCCTCGCCGAGCCGGACGACGTTGGGCAGCCGGCCGCCGGCCGCGCTGTCCACCACGTGGCACACCCAGCCCTCGACCAGGGCGAGCGCGGTCTCCAGCCGGGCCAGCGACGCCTTCTGCGCCGGGCTGTCCTCCGGCGTGAAGATGCCCTCCAGGGCGATCGCCTGCATCGACTCCGGGTCGGTCGGGTCGACCCGGCCCATCGCCTCCTCGATCGCCTCCCGGTTGACCCGGATGCCCGAGGCGTACATCTCCACCGCGCTCAGCACGTGCCCACGCAGCCACGGCACGTGCTCGAAGAGCCGCTGGTGGGCGGCCTCGCGCAGCGCCACGTAGAGGCGGACCTCGTCCTCGGGCAGCTCCAGGCCGGCGCCGTACTCCCGGATGTTGGCCGGGATCAGCGCGGCCGTGCCGGCCGGGCCGAGCGGCAGCCCGATGTCGCCGGCGGAGAGCACCTCCGCGGCGAGCGAGCCGAGGGCCTGGCCGAGCTGGCCGCCGAAGAGCGCGCCACCGAGGGTGGCCACCATCGACTGCATCGGGCCGAGCTGGGCGCGCGCCTCCGGCGGCACCAGGTCGCCCATCGCGCCGACCATCCGGCTGGCCACCGGGTCGCACAGCTTGCGCCAGACGTCGAGCGTCTTGTAGATCCACTCGTTCCGGTTCCACGCCACCGAGCTGTGGATGCCCGAGGGCAGCGCCGACGCCGGCTCCAGCCACAGGTCGGCCAGGCGGAGCGCCTCCTCCACCGCGTTGCGCTCGTACGGCGAGACCGCCGGGTCGCCCGACGCGGCGAGCTGGCTCGCGGCCACCTGGCGGGCCAGGTCCCAGTTCACCGGGCCGCTGCCGGGCGCCGACAGCAGGTGCTGCAACTGCGACATGAACTGCTGCATCTGTGCAGGGTCGTTGGGGTCTGGCGGTTGCCCACCCGGGAGCGCGAAACCGAACGGAATATCAGGCACGAGGTCTACGGTACGCGCGCCGCGCCCCAGGTCGCGCCTGCTGGCGTTGCGCTCAGGGCGAAGTCCCGGCTCGTCCGGCGGGGTGAACCGGACCGGTCGGTACGCTCTGCCGCATGAGACGTCGCGGCGTGACCGTCCTGCTCGGTGCCCTGCTCACCACCCTGCTCAGCATCGGCGTGCTGGCCGCGCCCATCCCGTACGTGGTGCTCGGCCCCGGCCCGACCGTCAACACGCTGGGCGCCGAGAACGGCAAGGAGGTCATCCAGATCACCGGCCGGGAGACCTCCACGTCGGCGGGGCAGTTGCGGCTGACCACGGTGGGGGTGCAGCCCTCGGTCAAGCTGCGCTCGGCCATCCAGGGCTGGTTCTCCGACGACGAGGCGGTGGTGCCCCGCGAGCTGGTGTACCCGCCGGGGGAGAGCCAGGAGGAGGTCGAGGAACGCAACGCGGAGGACTTCAAGGTCTCCCAGACCAGCGCCGAGACGGCGGCGCTGCGCGAGCTGGGGTACCCGGTGCAGGTGGTGGTCAAGACGGTCGCCGCGGACGGCCCGTCGAACGGCGTCCTCAAGCCCGGCGACGTGGTGACCTCGGTCGACGGGCAGCCCGTCACGGTGGCGGCCCGGCTCACCGAGCTGATCCGCGCCAAGCCGGCGGGGACCGCCCTGGAGATCGGCTACACCCGGAACGGCGCCGCCGCGACCGCCCGGATCACCAGCCGGGAGCAGGACGGCCGGCCCCGCATCGGGGTCGAGATCGACCAGCAGCAGCCGCACCCGTTCACGCTGACCATCGACCTGGAGGACATCGGCGGCCCGAGCGCCGGCCTCATGTTCGCCCTCGGCATCATCGACAAGCTGCGTCCGGAGGACCTGACCGGCGGCCGGATCATCGCCGGTACCGGCACGATCGACGACGAGGGACGGGTCGGCCCGATCGGCGGCATCGCGCAGAAGCTGGTCGGCGCGAAGGACGCGGGGGCCACCGCGTTCCTGGTCCCGGCCGACAACTGCGCCGAGGCCGTCCGCAACCCGCAGCCCGACCTGCCGCTGATCAGAGTCGCCACGCTCGACGACGCGCTGACGGCCCTGGAGGCACTGCGTACGGGCGGTGACGCACCCCGTTGCTGACCACGGCGCGCCACCCGACGTGACCGTGGACCGACACGTTCAGGAAGACCCCGTACTCTGGTTGCCTGGTCGGAGCCGATCACATCGAGCGTGCGGAGCCAACAGTGGTCATGCGTAGCAGCGCCCCCCTGCCGAGGATGAGCCGACGCGGACGCGTCACGATCGGTGTCCTGGTCGGGGTGTTCGTGCTCTTCACCCTGCTCGGCTGGGGTGTACAGGCGTGGACCGACTGGCTGTGGTTCGGCGAGGTCGACTACAAGCAGGTCTTCACGGGCGTGCTCGCCACCCGGCTGCTGCTCTTCCTCGCGGTCGGGCTCGGCATGGCGGTCGTCGTGGGCGGCAACCTCTGGCTGGCCCACCGGCTGCGGCCCCGGCTGCGTCCGCAGTCCCCGGAGCAGGCCACCCTGGAGCGCTACCGGATGCTGCTGAGCCCGCGGCTCGGCATCTGGATCGCGCTGGTCGCCGCCGTGGTCGGCCTCTTCGCCGGGCTGTCGGCGCAGAGCCGGTGGAACCAGTGGCTGCTCTTCCGCAACGGTGGCAACTTCGGTGTCAAGGACCCGGAGTTCGGGGTCGACATCGGCTTCTACGTCTTCGACCTGCCGTTCTGGCGCTACCTGCTGGGGGTCGGCTTCACCGCCGTGGTGCTGGCGCTGATCGGCGCGCTCGCCGTCCACTACATCTTCGGCGGCGTCCGGCTCCAAGGCGTCGGCGACCGGATGAGCAACGCCGCGCGCGCCCACCTGAGCACGCTGGTCGCGGTCTTCGTGCTGCTCAAGGCCATCGCGTACGTGCTGGACCGGCGGGCCATGCTGCTGGAGTACAACGACGGCGCCAACGTGTACGGCGCCGGGTACGCCGACGTCAACGCGCTGCTCCCGGCGAAGGAGATCCTGGCCTACATCTCGGTCGTCGTGGCGATCGCGATCATCATCTTCTCGAACGCCTGGATGCGGAACCTGGTCTGGCCGGGCATTTCCCTGGCCCTGCTCGGCGTCTCCGCGGTCGCGATCGGCGGCATCTACCCGTGGGCGGTGCAGACGTTCGAGGTGAAGCCGAGCGCCCGGGACAAGGAGGCGCCGTACATCCAGCGCAGCATCGACGCGACCCGGGCGGCGTTCGGCCTGACCGGCGCGGAGACCACGCCGTACGCGGCGAGCAACCTGACGCCGCCGGCGACGCTGGCCACGGACACCGCGGTCGTGCCGAACGCCCGCCTGCTGGATCCGCAGCTGGTCAGCGAGACGTACACGCAGCTCCAGCAGGTTCGCGGCTTCTACGACTTCGGTCCCAAGCTCGACATCGACCGCTACACGGTCAGCGGCAAGACCCAGGACTACGTGGTCGGTGTCCGCGAGATCAACTACAGCGAGCTGACCGCTCAGCAGAGCAACTGGATCAACCGCCACACCGTCTACACCCACGGGTACGGCCTGGTGGCCGCCCCGGCCAACCAGGTCGTCTGCGGCGGCCAGCCGTTCTTCGTCAGCGGTTTCCTCGGTGAGAAGTCGCAGGAGGCGTGCGCCTCGCAGACCGAGCAGATCCCGGCCAGCCAGCCGCGCATCTACTACGGGGAGCGGATGGAGGAGGGCGACTACGCCATCGTCGGCAAGTCCGACCCCGAGGCGAACCCGGCCGAGTTCGACCGGCCGGTGGGCGAGGGCGGCGACAACGGGCCCGAGTCGTACTACACGTACACCGGCTCCGGTGGCGTCGAGATCGGCTCGTTCCCCCGCCGGCTGCTCTACGCCATCAAGGAGCAGGAGTCGAACTTCCTGCTCTCCGAGGCGGTCAACGAGAACTCGAAGCTCCTCTACGTCCGTAACCCCCGCGAGCGGGTGGAGAAGGTCGCCCCGTTCCTCACCGTGGACGGCGACCCGTACCCGGCGGTCGTCGGTGGCCGGGTTCAGTGGATCATCGACGGCTACACCACCGCCGCCACCTACCCGTACGCCGAGCGGATCAACCTCCAGACCGAGACCACCGACGAGCTGACCAACCGGGGCACCTTCCAGCTGGCCCGGGAGAACGTCAACTACATCCGCAACTCGGTGAAGGCGACCGTCGACGCGTACGACGGCACCGTCACGCTGTACGAGTTCGACGACAGCGACCCGGTGCTCAAGGCCTGGAACAAGGCCTTCGGCGGTGACCTGGTCAAGCCGAAGGCGGAGATCCCGGCCGACCTGAGCGCGCACTTCCGCTACCCGGCCGACCTGTTCAAGGTGCAGCGCAACCTGCTCACCCGGTTCCACGTGACCAACCCCGGCGACTTCTACTCCGGCCAGGACTTCTGGCAGGTGCCGAACGTGCCGGACGCGCCGGACAGCGGGCAGAAGCAGCCCCCGTACTACCTCTTCACCCAGTTCCCGGGGCAGGAGTCCCCGCGGTTCCAGCTCACCGCCGCGGTCACCCCGAACGGCCGGCAGAACCTGGCCGCGCTGATCTCCGGCTCGTACGTGGACGGGCAGCCACGGCTGGAGGTCCTGGAGCTGCCGGACCAGACCCGCATCTCCGGTCCGGTGCAGGTGCACCAGCAGATGACCAACAACGCCCAGATCCGGCAGCAGCTCAACCTGCTCTCGTCGAACCAGGCGCAGGTCCAGTACGGCAACCTGCTGTCCCTGCCGTTCGGCAACGGCATGCTCTACGTCGAGCCGGTCTACGTGAAGAGCAACCAGCAGGACGCGTACCCGCTGCTCCAGAAGGTGCTCCTGTCGTACGGCGACGGCGGCTCGTACGTCGTCCTGGCCGACAACCTCACCGACGGCATCAAGCAGCTCGTCGAGCAGGGCAAGCGGGCCGGCGCCACGCCCACCCCGCCGCCGCCGACCGGCGAGACCCCGCCGCCCACGCCGAGTCCGGGCGCCACGCCGCCCCCGCTCACCGGTGAGCTGGCCGAGGCCGCGAACCGCGTCCAGACCGCCATCACGGAGGTCCGCGCCGCGCAGGCCTCGGGCGACTTCGAACGGTACGGGCGGGCGCTGAAGGCGCTCGACGAGGCGATCACCGCCTTCCAGCAGGCACAGGGGGCGGCCGGGCCGACGCCGGCACCGGGCGGTACACCGGCGCCGACCGGCAGCGCCTCGCCGAGGGCCGGCGGCTGACGCGCACCGCGACCGGCGGCGCCCCCGGATCCCGCGAGTGGATCCGGGGGCGCCGTCGTCTTTTCGACACCCGCAGGTGCAACCCGCGGGACGGCCGTCCCGTTCTCAGGACAACGACAGTGACGGACCTTGGGGACACGTGATGGCGACATGAGGGACGCGGAGCGTTTCGACGAGTTCTACCGGAGCACCGCGCACCGGATGCTCCGCTACGGCTACGCGGTCACCGGCGACCACAGCGAGGCGCAGGACCTGGTGCAGGAGGCGTACGCCCGGGCCTGGCGGCAGTGGGGCCGGCTCACAACGCATCCGGCGCCCGAGGCGTGGCTGCGGCTGGTGGTGTCCCGGCTGGCCACCGACCGCTGGCGTCGGCTGACCGGCTGGCGCGCCCTGGTCCGCCGCACCGGCCCACCCGACCCGGTTCCACCCCCGAACGAGGACAGCGTGCTGCTGGTCGGTGCGCTCCGGCAGCTCCCGGCCGCGCAGCGGCAGGCGCTCGCCCTGCACTACCTCTACGACATGTCGGTGGAGGACATCGCCCGCGAGACGGACGTGCCCACCGGCACCGTGAAGTCCTGGCTGTCCCGGGGACGTGCCCGGCTGGCGGCTCTCCTGCCCGACCTCACCGACGAGCGACTGGAGGCGAACGATGTCGCGTGACCTGTCCGACTTCTACCGGTCGCTCGCCGACGAGGCGGACACCCGTGCCCTGCCCGTTCCGGAGACCCTGCGGCGTGCCGCCGACCGGCGTGCCCGGATCCGGATGACCGGCACCGCTGTCGCGGCGGCGGTCCTGGTCGCCGGAGTGGCGACCGGCACCCGGATCGGGTTCTCCGCCGAGCCGGCCCCGGTGGCGCCGCCGGGCGGGCCGACGGCCCCGGCGTCGACCCCGCCGTCCGCGCCCTCGTCGTCCCCGACTCCGTCGGCGCGCCCCAGCGGTACGCCGCAGACGTCGGCGTCGAACTCGATGCCCCCGGCTCGGCCGGGCCCGACCTCGATCCCGGATCGGGCCTTCTTCCGGCTCGCGGCGGCGAACGACAAGGGGGTCGAGAGTTTCGTCGACGCCGAGGTGCTGCCGTCGCTGTGCAAGGCGCGCTTCCCCAGCGACGACGCGATCGTGCAGCGTCGGAGCCGGCACCTCGCCTACAAGATGGCCGAGACACCGTCGGACTACGTCCCCGACGGCAGTTACGTGCACAGCATCACGATCTACAAGCCCGGTGGGGCCGACGACGCGCTGCGCGAGCTGCGCGAGGCGGTCCGGGCCTGCCCGGAGCAGCAGGGTACGGGCGGGGACAACCCGGCGACGTACCGGCTGCGGCTGCTCGACGACCATGGCTACGGCGACGCCTCGGTGCTCTTCGAGATCCGGTCGGACGCCCGCGACCTCGAGGGCAACCCGGTCGGCGGCGAGGAGGTGCGGCTGATCCGCGCGGTCCAGGTCGACGACGTGGTGACGATCCTGTGGGAGCAGGGCTGGGAGGGCACCTCCGCCGAGCGTGCGCAGGTCGACGCCGACAGCCGCCGCGCGGTGACCGCGATCGAGTCCTGGCTCGGCCGGCGCTGACGACACGTGGAGGATTCCGGCCCGCCGGAATCCTCCACGTTTCCGGCGTCTGGCCGGTCGTTTTGCGGCGGGCCGGGGTGGTGCGATACGGTTGACGGACCGACGCGGGGTGGAGCAGCTCGGTAGCTCGCTGGGCTCATAACCCAGAGGTCGCAGGTTCAAATCCTGTCCCCGCTACTCGTCCGAAGGCCCCGGAGATTCCTCCGGGGCCTTCGTCGTGTCCGGGCGCCGGTCCGGTCATTCCGGTCGCCGCCACGGGTGCTTCCACCCCGTCCGGGGGTGGCGGATCATGGCGGAGCGCCATGGGGTACAGTGGTGAAGCCGACGCGGGGTGGAGCAGCTCGGTAGCTCGCTGGGCTCATAACCCAGAGGTCGCAGGTTCAAATCCTGTCCCCGCTACTCGTCCGAAGGCCCCGGAGATTCCTCCGGGGCCTTCGTCGTGTCCACGCTGGGCCGGACCGGGGGTCGACACGCTCATCCGGGCCGTCTGCCGTGCCGCGGTTGCGCTTCTCGGCGAGGATGGGGCCATGTCTGCTTTCGGCAAGTGGTGGGGCCGGCTGGGCGCGGTCCTCGGTGCGGTGGTCCTGTCGGTGTTCGTCCCCGTGGCCGCCTGGGCGTCCACCGGCCCGGGCGAGATGGCGGTCGAGGCCGTCCGGCGGCGCCGTGGTGGCGGCTTCGGGTTCCTCGGGCTGCTCTGCTGCCTGGCCGTGGTGGCCGTGATCGTGTTCCTGATCCTCCGCATGATGCGCAACCGCCGCGGCGGCGGCCCCCGCTGACCCAGGCGGCCGCCGGGTGCCGGCCCGGCCGGCGAGCCCGCTCACCCCGGGCCACCGGCGCGGGCCGTACGCAGGCCACGTGGTGTACTAGGCCGCGTGGAACTTCTGCACTCGGGCAAGGTCCGGGACGTCTACGCCGACGGCGAGGACCTGATCCTGGTCGCCTCCGACCGCATCTCGATCTACGACGTGGTGCTGCCGACGCCCATCCCGGACAAGGGCAAGCTGCTGACCGCGCTCTCGCTGTGGTGGTTCGAGCAGCTCGCCGACCTGGTGCCGAACCACGTGATCTCCGCGACCGACGTACCGGCCGAGTTCGCCGGCCGCGCGATCCGGTGCCGGCGGCTGGACATGGTGCCGGTGGAGTGCGTCGCCCGGGGGTTCCTCACCGGCGGTGGGTTCGCCGAGTACCAGCGCACGGGCGCGGTCTCCGGCGTCGAGCTGCCGCGCGGCCTGGTCGAGGCGTCGATCCTGCCGGAACCGATCTTCACCCCCTCCACGAAGGCGCCGGTGGGGGAGCACGACGAGCCGATGACCTTCGCCGAGGTGGTGGACAAGGTCGGTGCGGAGACCGCCGAGCGGCTGCGCGGGATCACCCTGGACCTGTACCGGCGGGGCGCCGAGCTGGCCGCCGACCGGGGGATCCTCGTCGCCGACACCAAGATCGAGCTGGGCTGGGCGGCCGACGGCACGCTGATGGTCGGCGACGAGCTGCTGACCTCGGACTCGTCCCGGTTCTGGCCGGCGGAGTCGTACCAGCCGGGGCGCGCCCAGTTCTCGTACGACAAGCAGTACGTCCGGGACTGGGCCACCGACAGCGGCTGGGACCGGCGGGCCCCGGCGCCGGAGGTGCCGGCGGAGGTCGTCGAGGCCACCCGGGCCCGCTACGTCGACGTGTACGAGAAGCTCACCGGAGAGCGCTGGGACTGACCCGATACCCCGATTCTTCGGGTCGGGCTGGACCCACCGGCCGGTGACCGTCGAGGATGCTCTCGTCACCTTCGGTGCTCGTGCGGCTCTCGGGACGGTCGGATGAACGGCGACATGTGGATCAGGGCGCTCAAGGCCGCCCGCGCCAGCGCGGGCGTCTCCCAGGAGGCCCTCGCGGAACTGATCAGGTGGAGTCCGTCCACCATCGCGGCGATCGAGACGGGCCGGCGTCGGCCGACGCCCCAGTTCGCCACGGCGCAGACGAGGCGCTGGGCACCGGCGGCCTGCTCGCCGAGCTGCTGGCGGCGGCGGCCCGGCAGCAGTCACCGGCCTGGTTCGCGCCGTGGCGGGGGATCGAGGCCGACGCGGTCGCCCTCCGCACCTCCGAGCCGTCGCTGGTGCCCGGTCTGACGCAGACCGAGGCGTACGCCCACGCGGTGCTCAGCGCTCAGGGCACGCACACTCCTGACGAGGTAAACCAGCTCGTCGCCGGCCGGATGGCCCGCCAGGCGCTGCTGACCGGCGAGGACCCGAAGCGGTTCACCGCGGTCGTGGACGAGGGCGCCCTGCGCCGGGTGGTCGGTGACCGGGAGGTCCAGCGGGCGCAGCTGGAGCGGCTGGTCGAGCTGGCGGCGTTGCCGCACATCCGGCTCTACGTCGTCCCGGCGGCAGCCGGCGCGCACCCCGGGCTGGCCGGCGGCTTCGTGCTGGCCACGCTCCCGGACGGGGACGAGGTGGCCTACGTGGACGGAGTCTACGGTCAGGTTGTCGACCGGCCGGACGCCGTCGATACCATCAGGGTCATGTGGGACACGCTGCTCAGCGAGGCTCTCCCCGCGAGCGTGTCCGTCGAGCTGATCGGGAAGCTGGTGAGCGAGCTGTGAACACTGCCCCCACCCCTCGGTGGCGGGTGTCGAGCCGGTCCGGCAACGGTGGCAATACCTGCGTCGAGGTGGCCGACAACCTGCCCGACCGGGTGCTGGTCCGCGACTCCACGGACCGCGGCGGCGCCGTCCTGACCTTCGCGCCGTCGGCGTGGCACTCCTTCGTCGAGCTGGTCAAGTCCGCGGGCTGAGCTGTCGGCACCACCCTGCTGCGGGGACGGCGCGCGGCGGCCGTCGGTCCGCTCCCGGCCCGCCGCCCGTACGATGTGTGGACGTGCGTGACATCGCCGTCTTCAGCGGAACCGCCCACCCCGAACTCGCCGCCGAGATCTGCACCCACCTCGGCGTCCCGCTGTACCCGGTCCGGGTCTCCCGGTTCGCCAACGACTGCCTGGAAGTGCAGTTGCAGGCCAACTGCCGGGGGCGGGACGTCTTCCTGATCCAGCCGCTGGTGCCACCGGTGCAGGAGCACCTGGTCGAGCTGCTGCTCATGATCGACGCGGCGCGGGGCGCGTCGGCCGGCCGGATCACCGTGGTGCTGCCGCACTACGCGTACGCCCGGTCGGACAAGAAGGACGCGCCGCGCATCTCGATCGGCGGCCGGCTGGTCGCGGATCTGCTCACCTCGGCCGGCGCGGACCGCGTGCTCGCGATGACCCTGCACTCGCCGCAGGTCCACGGCTTCTTCAGCGTCCCGGTCGACCACCTGCACGCGCTGCGCGAGCTGGCGCTGCACTTCAAGGGTCACGACCTGAGCAACACCGTCGTGGTCTCCCCGGACCTGGGCAACGCCAAGGAGGCCGCCGCGTTCGCCCGCCGGCTCGGCACGCCGGTCGCCGCCGGTGCGAAGCAGCGCTTCAGCGACGACCGGGTCCAGATCAGCGCGGTCATCGGCGACGTCGCCGACCGGGACGTGATCGTGCTGGACGACGAGATCGCCAAGGGCAGCACGGTGGTCGAGCTGATGGAGCACCTGCGCAAGCTGAACGTCCGCTCGATCCGGCTGGCCTGCACCCACGGTCTCTTCTCCAGCGGGGCGCTGCAACGGCTCAGCGACCAGGAGGGGGTGCTGGAGATCGTCTGTACGAACACGGTCCCGATCCCGGCCGACAAGCGGGTGCCGAAGCTGCAGGTCCTCTCGGTCGCGCCGGCCCTGGCCGAGGCCATGCGCCGCATCCACAACGGCGAGTCGGTGAGCGCCCTGTTCGGCTGACCCGCCCCGCACTCCGCGATCTCGCGCTTCCCGGCCCCGGCACACCGGACCGGCGTGACGTGACGGCGACCCGAAGGTCAGTCGCGGGTGGGTTGGGGTGCCGGGGCCAGGGCCGTGGTGATGCGGACGATCGTGCCGGCCTCGCCGGTCTCGATCTCCATCGAGTCGCTCAGCTCGCGGGCCAGCCACAGGCCCCAGCCGCCCGCCGTGTCCGCCGCCGGCCGGCTGCGGTCGTGGAGCTGCTGCGTGCTGATCCCGTGCCCGTGGTCGGCGACCTCGCAGAGCAGGGCGCCCCGCTGCCGCCACAGCCGCAGCCAGCCGTGGCCGCCGCCGTGCCGGACCGCATTGGTGATCAGTTCGTTGACTGCCAGCACGAAGTCGTCCAGCCGCTGCCCCCGCAGACCGGAGGCGTGCGCGCAGGAGGTGACCGAGTGCCGTAGCTCGGTCACCTGAGCCTGGTCGAAGGCTTCGGCGATCAGGAGGGGAGAGTCGATGGGCACAACCGTACGCGGTGCGTGCGGTTCTGCGTTTGTCATGGCCCCGTCCCCGCAGCGGATCTCGTTGTCTTTCGCGGCATTTCCACCGTACGTCAGCGTTTCTCGACGCGCACCAGCCGGGCCCGCCGATTGCTCGTCGCGCTGTGGCATCGTGTCGACCGTGCCGACGTCCCCGGGTGGTTTCGAGGTCCCGCTCTGGCGGGCCATCGCCGTGTTCCGGGTGGCGTCCCTGGCGTACGTGTGCGTGGTGGCCGTACGCCACGCGGACCGGTACGCCCACCCCCTCGCCGCCGCCGCCGTGGTCCTGGTGATGGCGGCCTGGACGGTGCTGACCGCGGCCGCGTACGCGCGCCCGTCCCGGCGTGGCTGGCCGCTGCTCGTGGCCGACCTCGGTGTCGTCCTCGGCGTCGTCCTGGCCACCCCGTGGGTGGTCGGACGGGCGGCGCTCGCCGCCGGTGTCCCCACCCTGGGCGTGGCCTGGCTCGCCGGCCCGGTGCTGGCCTGGGCGGTGTCCGGCGGCCGGCGCCGGGGCACGGCGGCCGCGCTGGTGGTCGGTGCGGGGGACCTCGCCACCCGGGAGCGGATCGGCGAGTCCTCGCTCACCGGCGTGATCCTGCTGCTCCTCGCCGGCGTGGTGGTCGGGCACGTGGCCCGGCTCGCGGTGACCGCCGAGGAGCGGCTGCAACGGGCCGTCGAGCTGGAGGCCGCCACCCGGGAGCGGGAGCGGCTCGCCCGCGACATCCACGACTCCGTGCTCCAGGTCCTCGCGCTCGTGCAGCGCCGCGGCGCCCACCTCGACGGTGAGGCCGCCGAGCTGGCCCGGCTCGCTGGCGAGCAGGAGGCGGCGCTGCGCGCCCTGATCGCCGGCGCCGCAGCACCACCGGCCGACGACGGGCCGGCGGACGTGCGCGGGCTGCTCGGGCGGTACGCGTCGCCGTCGGTCTCGCTGTCGGCGCCGGCGGGCCCGGTACCGCTGCCCGCCCCGGTGGCCCGGGAACTGGCCGCGGCGACGGCCGCCGCCCTCGACAACGTGGCCCGGCACGCCGACGGCCGGGCGTGGGTGCTCGTCGAGGACGAGGAGGACACGGTCACGGTGTCGGTCCGCGACGACGGCCCGGGCTTCGCCGACGGCCGGCTGGCCGAGGCGGCGGCGCAGGGGCGGCTGGGGGTGGCCCGGTCCATCCGGGGGCGCATCGAGGAGCTGGGCGGGTCGGTCCGGATCACCTCCACCCCGGGCGCGGGCACCGAGGTCGAGTTGACCGTTCCCCGGCAGCGGACGTGAGGCGGCACATGGGCCGCGGCTCGACGTCCCGCCACGGCCGGGCGCCGACCCCGGGGAGCGGCCCGAGGACGAGCCGGGGAGCGCTCCGGGCCGCAGCACGGTGGAAGGAGGCGGCGTGGCACGGGTGATGGTGGTCGACGACCACCCGATGTGGCGGGAAGGTGTGGCCCGCGACCTGACCGAGGCCGGTCACGAGGTGGTGGCGACCGCGGGCGAGGGACGTCAGGCGGTCCGGGTGGCGCCCGCCGCGCGACCCGACGTGGTCGTCCTCGACCTGCAACTGCCGGACGTCTCCGGAGTGGAGGTGATCCGCGGGCTGCGCGCCGCGCTGCCCGAGGTCCGGGTCCTGATGCTGTCCGCCAGCGGCGAACAGCAGGACGTGCTGGACGCGGTGAAGGCGGGCGCCACCGGCTACCTGGTGAAGTCCGCGGCCCCGGCGGAGTTCCTGGAGGCGGTGCGGCGGACGGCGGCGGGGGAGCCGGTGTTCACACCCGGGCTGGCCGGTCTGGTGCTCGGCGAGTACCGCCGACTGGCGGCCGGCCCGTCCGCTCCCGACCGGGAATCGGCGGGCACACCCCGGCTCACCGAACGGGAGACCGAGGTGCTGCGCCTGGTGGCCAAGGGGATGTCGTACAAGCAGATCGCCGAGCGGCTCGCGATCTCGCACCGGACCGTGCAGAACCACGTGCAGAACACGCTGGGCAAGCTCCACCTGCACAACCGGGTCGAGCTCACCCGGTACGCGATCGAGCGGGGGCTCGACGACTGAGCGGCGGTCGGGAAACGCCACAGCGTGGTGTCCCGACAGCCTCTCGCGCGCCTCCCCCAGACGACGCCGCAGGCGCGTCTGGTTCAGACCGAGTGTGGCGGGCGCGTCTCGTGGATCGCCAGCTCCTCGGCGGTCGCGCCGCCACCGGCCGCCCCGGCGTCGTACGCGATCGAGTCGGTCTCCTGGTCGGTGTGGGCGCCCTCGTCCGGTTCCACCAACCGGCCCACCTGCGCGTCGGCGGTGCTGCCGAGCTGGCCGTGGTCGTAGAGCGACACCGGGGACCTCGGGTCGGACGTCGGCCCCGGATCGATCACGTCGGCGTCGAGCTGGGCCTGGGCGGCCTGCTCCTCGCTGTCCGCCTCGGCGGCGATGTCCGGGTCGACCGGGCCGGCCAGCGGGTCGTCGGCGGGACGCTCGTACTGTTCCCGGCCGAGCTTGTAGTCCAGCGACTCGCCGTCGAGCTGCTCGTCGGCGGTGGTCCCGAACCGGTCGACCGCCACCGGCGTCCGGTCGCCGGGCAGCTGGGCCGGCTCCGGGCCGTCCGCCTCACGCCCGGTCAGGACGTCGTCGTTGGCGGTCGAGTCGTCGTCGGCGGTGTCGGGCAGGCCCTCCGCCTCGGGATCGGACACGGGGGTCGGGTACTCGTCGTCGCGCATGCCAGTGCTCTACCCACTGCCCACCACCCCGTAACCGCCCGCCGAGGTGGTCAGGGGTGGTGCTCGGGGTGCAGAACGCACCAGACGACCTTGCCGTCCGGTACGGGCGTGGCGCCCCACCGCTCGGACACCGTGTCGATCAGCAGCAGCCCCCGCCCGCCGGCGGTGTGCGGCGGCGCGAACCCGGTGAAGGCGGGCAGCCGGGACGAGTGGTCGCGGACCGCCACGTGCAGCGCGCTGTCGCGGGGGGCCAGCCGGACGGTCATCGGGGTCCGGGCGTGGGCGACCACGTTGTTGACCATCTCGGTGACGGCGATGGTGCCCGGCTCGGTCAGCTCGGGCACGCCCCAGCGGTCGCAGCCCTCGCCGAGCAGTTGACGGGCCTGCCGGGCGGCCGCCACCACCGGCTCGAGGTCGGCGGTGAGCACGGCGGCGAGCGGTGTGGCCGCGAGGGACGCCAACGCGCCGTCGAGCGTCGGCCAGGCCGGCACGTTCCGTGCCGCACCGGACGGGTCGCAGAGCAACAGGTCGGCGGCGGGCCAGTCGAGGACCGCCCGACGGATCTCGCCGAAGACGTCCCACGTCGCCGGATCGGTCGCCCGCAGCCCGGTCACGTCGACCACGAGCGGGCCGGGCCGGTCGCTGAGCCGCCCGAGCAGCGCGTCCCGGACCGTGCCGGTGCTCGACGCGTCGAGCACGCCGCTGACCCGGACCACTCCGGAGGACTCGTCCGTCTCCACCAGGCAGCGCACGTCGGTCGGCATGATCGTCTTATTGTGCCCGCCCGTCCCGAGCCGCGCATCCGGCTGTTCGACGCGGTCCATCAGCGATCCGCCCGGCCGCGTCGGGTCATCGCGGCGACCGTTCCGACGGCCGTGCCGGCGGCGGCGAGCCCGAAGGCGGCGCCCATCCGGACCAGGTGCCGGCGCCGGCCGTGCCAGCCGCCGCGGCGCTCGGCGGCGGCGTCGGGCGAGAAGACGTTCCCGGTGCTGTCGAGGCGGGCGGCCGGCCCGAACTGGGTGCGGTGGGCGTACCAGCCGAGCGCCCGTTCGGCGAGCGCCGGGGCGACCCGCCACTGGAGGCCGATGAGGCGGGCGGCGCCCCCCGCGTACGCCTCCCGGCGGGGCCGCCGCAGCATCCGGACGATCGTCTGCGCCACCATCTCGGGCGGGTACACGGGTGGCGGTGGCACCAGCTCCCGGCCGCTGTGGTTGGCAGCGTGCCGGAAGAACGGTGTGTCGATCGTGGCGGGCAGCACCGTGCAGATCGAGATGTCGCCCCGGCCCGTGACACGCAGTTCCTGACGGACCGTGTCGGCCAGCCCGCGGATCCCGTGTTTCGTCGCGTTGTACGCCGACTGGTACGGCATGGCGACCTCGGCGAGCACCGAGGCGTTGTTCACGATCACGCCTCCGCCCCCCGCACCGAGGTGGGGCAGCGCGGCGCGGATGCCGTACGCGGTGCCGAGCAGGTTGACCTCCAGCACCCGGCGGAACTCCTCGACGGGTATCTCGTCGAACAGCCCGACGGCGCTGACCGCGGCGTTGTTGACCCAGCCGTCGATCCGGCCGAACTCCGCCACCGCCCGCTCCGCGAGCTGTTCCACGGCCGCCGGGTCGGTCACGTCGGTCGGGACGGCGGCGGCGCGCCCGCCGAGTTCGAGGCAGCGCTGCGCGACCTGGTGCAGGGCGGGGTCGCTGCGGGCGGCCAGCACGACGGCGGCGCCCCGGCGGGCGAGCGCGTACGCGGTGGCCGTGCCGATCCCGCTGGAGGCCCCGGTTATCACCACGACGGCGTCGGCGAGTCTTCGGGTGAGAGGCATTCTCCGCCCGTACCCCACCGGGTGGGGGTCATGCGGAGAACCTTGCCGGGATCCAAGGCCCTTGATCATTGCCGCGGGACAATTATGCGCGGCACCCGTCAGCCTCTTTCCGATCTGCCAGGTTTCGGCTCCCGGACCCGGGGTTAATGGGACCCTCTGACCGGGAGGAGCAACGCGGAGAAGATCGCCTGGAGGTGACCCATGCGCGTCGGCCTCGTCTGCGCGCACGCCGACCCGTCGCGGCGTGCCGGCGGCCCGGCCGTCGGGACCCACCACCACATCGCGCGGGTGGCCGCCGAGCTGGCCGTCCGGGGCCACGACGTCCGGGTGTACGAGCGCCGCGACGCCCCCGACCAGGCGGCGACCGAGACGGTCGACGGTTACCTCGTCGAGCGCGTCCCGGTCGGTCCCGCCGCGGGCCTGCCCACCGCCGAGCTGGTCCCGCACGTCGCCGAGTTCGGCCGCTGGCTGGCCGACCGCTGGGCGGGGGAGTGGGCACCCGAGGTGGTGCACGGCCACTACTGGGTGGGCGGGCTGGCCGCGGCGCACGCGGTCCGCGAGACCGACATCCCGGTCGTGCAGACCTTCCACTCGCTCGGCGTGGAACAGCTCCGCCACCTCGGTCCCCGCTACGACGCACCGGAGGAGCGGATCCCGTTGGAGCGCGCGCTCATCCGGGCGGTCGACATCGCCGTGGCCCAGTCCAACGACGAGGTCGACGAGCTGACCCGGATGGGCCTGCAACGCACGTCGGTGGCGCTGGTGCCCCCCGGCGTCGACACCGGGCAGTTCCATCCCGACGGCGAGGCGGCGCCGCGCGAGGCGCGAGCCCGGATCCTCTCCGTGGGCGCCCTGGACCCCGGCCACGGCCAGGAGGACCTGATCCGCGCCATGCGGCTGGTCGGGGACGCCGAGCTGGTGATCGCCGGCGGCCCGCCCGCCGAGCAGCTCGCCGGGCACGCCGAGGCGCGCCACCTTCGGGAGGTGGCCGAGCGCAGCGGGGTGGCCGACCAGGTGACCCTGGTGGGGGCGGTGCCGCACGAGCAGATGGCCACCTGGTACCGCTCGGCCGACGTGGTTGCCTGCACCCCGCGCTACTCGACCGCCGGGCGGGTGTCGCTGGAGGCGATGGCCTGCGGCGTACCGGTCGTCGGCTACGCGATGGGCGGGATCGCCGACGCGGTCGTGGACGAGGTGACCGGGCGGCTGGTGCCGGCGGGCGACGTCCGGACCCTCGGGGTGACGCTGCGCCGGTTGCTCGCCGACAACGCCGGGCGGTTCGCGTACGGCCACGCGGCGGTGGACCGGGTGCGGTGCAGCTACACCTGGGACCGGACCGCCGGCGCGCTGGAACGGCTCTACGAGCGGGTGATCGGCCGCCGGAAACCGGTCGAGGCGGCCTGACGCCGCCGGGCGGCCGGGACGCCCGCCACGGGCCGTGCCCACCGGCCGGGTGCTCAGCCCACGCGGCCGGCCCCCACCATCGCCGGTTCCCGTTCCCCGGCGACCCGGTGGTGGTGCTGCGGCTCCGCGTACCGGGTCAGCCCGATCACCGCGGCGAGGGTGACCAGGAACCCGACGGCGGCCAGCCACTCCCGCCCCGGCCAGATCTTGTCGTTCAGCAGCAGCAGCCCGACGATCGCCGCGGGCACCGCCCCGGCGGCGTCCATCGCCGCCACGGCAGCCGTGGTCGAGCCGCGCTGCATGGCCAGCCCGAGCAGCAGCTGACCGACGACCGAGTGCACGATGAGCAGGTAGAGCAGCGGGTCGCGGAGGAACGCCTCCGCGGAGGCCGCGGAGGCCAACGGCCGGGCCGCCACGGCGGCGGCGGAGAAGGCCAACCCGGCCAGCGAACCGAGCGCCACCGAGCCGGGCGAGCCGTGCAGGCGTACCGCGAAGAAACCGAGCACGGCGATCACACCGAGGGCCGCCACCAGGGCGACCAGGCCGGCGGTGCCGAGCTGCCGCGACGGCGCGGGCCGGGCCGACAGCACCAGCGCGGCGATCCCGCCGAAGAGCAGCACCAGCAGGGCGACCTCGGCGGCGGGCAGCCGCCACTTGAGCAGGAGCACCCCGAGTACGGCGGTCACGCCGAGCCCGGCGGCGACGCTCGCCTGGACGAGGAAGAGGGGCAGGTCCCGCCGGGCCAGGAAGGCCAGCACGAACCCGGCCACCTGGCATCCCAGACCCACCAGGTACGTGCGGTGGCCGGCGAGCCGCAGCAGCAGGCCCGGATCGAAACTGTGGTGCACGGTGGTGCGGGCCGCCGCGACCGACTGGAGCAGGTTGGCGATGCCGTACGCGACGATCATCGACGCGAGGAAACACCAGCCGGAGGAGACCACCTGGCGAGGATAGAGGTTGACGGAAGTCAGCGCGCGGTTGCCCGACCGAGGCGGGCGAGGATGTCGGCGTGCAGCGGGCCGTTCGTGGCGATCGCGCTGATCTCGCCGGACGCGGCGTCACCAGGTGCGGGACGGCCGGCCAGGTCGGTGAACGTGCCGCCCGCCTCGGTGACGATGGGCACCAGCGCCGCGATGTCCCACAGCGACAGTTCCGGCTCCACCATCACGTCCAGTGCGCCCTCGGCGAGCAGCATGTAACCGTAGAAGTCTCCGTACGCCCGGCTGCGCCACGAGTCCCGCATGATCTGCAGGACCGCCGGCAGCCGGCCGGTCTCCTCCCAGCCGGTCAGCGAGGAGTAGCAGAAGCTCGCGTCGGCGAGGTCGGTCACGCCGGACACCCGGATCGGCGTGCCGCCGGCCAGGTCGCGGCCGGCGTACGCGCCCTCGCCGAGCGCCGCCCACCAGCGGCGGCCCAGCGCCGGCGCGGAGACCAGCCCGGCGACCGGGCGGTCCCCCTCGAGCAGCGCGATGAGCGTGGCCCACACCGGTACGCCCCGGATGAAGTTCTTGGTGCCGTCGATCGGGTCGACCACCCAGCGCCGCCCGTCCGGACCGGTCGCGGGCTGCTCGCCGTACTCCTCGCCCAGCAGGCCGTCGCCGGGCCGGTGGGTGGCGAGCAGCGCACGGATCGCCCGCTCCACGGCGGTGTCCGCGTCGGAGACCGGGGTGAGGTCGGGCTTCGCGTCGACGCGCAGGTCGAGCGCACGGAACCGCGCGGTGGCGATCGCGTCGGCGGCGTCGGCGAGGCGGTGGGCGAGGGCGAGGTCGTCGGCGTACCCGGTCATGTCGCAGACGGTAGCGGCGGCCGGGTCAGGCACCGGCCGGCGGGGCGCCGGGATTTCGCTGGTCGGGCTCGCCGCGCGGGTCGCTCTCCCCGGCGCGCGAGGCGAGGAGCCGACGGTACGACGCCAGCCGACGCGGGTCGGCCTTGCCGGCGGCCACCCAGGCGTCCAGGCCGCAGGCCTCCTCGTCGGCGGTGTGCGGGCAGTTCGCCGGGCAGTCGACGGTGCCCTCCACCAGGTCGGGGAACCCGTGCAGCAGGCTGTCGGCGGAGACGTGGGCGAGCCCGAAGCTGCGCACGCCCGGGGTGTCGATGATCCAACCGGGATCGTCGTCGCGGCCGGTCAGCCGCGGCAGCCGCAGGGCCACCGCGCTGGTCGACGTGTGCCGGCCCCGGCCGATCGCGCTGACCTGGCCGACCGCGCGGGCGGCGTCCGGGACGAGGCGGTTGACCAGCGTCGACTTGCCCACCCCGGAGTGCCCGACCAGCACGGAGATCCGCCCGGCGAGGAGGCTGCGCAGCGCGTCCAGCTCCGAGCCCGGGCGGATCAGCACGTACGGGAGCTCCAGCTCGGCGTAGTACCCGAGCACCGCCTCCGGGCCGGCGAGGTCGGCCTTGGTGAGGCAGAGCAGCGGCTCGACGTCGGCGTCGTACGCCGCCACGAGGCACCGGTCGATGAACCCGGTCCGGGGCGGCGGGTCGGCGAGCGCGCTGACGATGACGAGCTGGTCGGCGTTGGCGACCACCACCCGCTCCAGCCGGCCCTCGGCGGTGGTCGCGTCGTCCTCGGCGGTGCGGCGCAGCACCGAGCTGCGCTCGGCGATCCGGACGATCCGGGCCAGCGCCCCGGCCGCCCCCGACGTGTCACCGACCAGCCCCACCCGGTCGCCGACCACCACGGACTTGCGCCCCAGCTCGCGGGCGCGCATCGCGGTCACCGGCGGCGCGTCGGGGCCGGCGCCGGGCAGCACGCACGTGTACCGGCCCCGGTCGACGGCGGTGACGAACCCGTCCACCGCGTCGGCGTGGCGGGGGCGCATCCGCGTACGCGGGCGCGAGGACTTCCCGGGCCGGACCCGGACGTCGTCCTCGTCGTACTCGCGTCGTCTGGTCGCCAGGACCGCCCCCCGTCGCGTCAGCTCTTGCCGGTCACCATCGCTGACCATAGTGCCGGAAATTCCGGCATCGTCTTGGAGGTGCAGGCCACGTCGCTCAGGTCGATGCCCGGCACGGCCAGCCCGGCGACCGCCGCCGCGTGTGCCATGCGGTGGTCGTGGTACGTCTCGAACACCCCGCCGCGCAGCGGCCGGGGCCGGATCTCCAGCCCGTCGTGGGACTCGGTGAGGTCGGCGCCCAACGCGCCGAACTCGCGGGCGAGCGCCGCGATCCGGTCGGTCTCGTGGCCCCGGATGTGGGCGACGCCGGTGAACCGCGACGGTGAGTCGGCGAGCATGGCCAGCGCGGTGAGTACCGGGGTGAGTTCGCTGACGTCGGAGAGGTCGGCGGTCAGGCCGTGCACGGCGCCGGTGCCACGGACGGTCAGCCCGGCCGTGGACAGGGTCACCTCGCCGCCCATCGCCTGCAACAGCGCACGCAGCCGCTCGACCGGCTGGGCGCTGCCGCGCGGCCAACCCTGGACGGTGACCTCGCCGCCGGTGACCAGGGCGGCGGCGAAGAACGGCACCGCTCCCGACAGGTCCGGCTCGATCTCCCAGCCCCGGCCGGCCAGCGGGCCGGGCTCGACGGCCCACACGTCGGGGGTGGTGTCGTCGACGGCGGCGCCGGCGGCCCGCAGCATCTGCACGGTCATGCGCAGGTGCGGCGCGGACGGTACCGGCGGCCCGACGTGCCGGACCACGACGCCCCGGTCGAAGCGCGGCGCGGCGAGCAGCAGCCCGGAGACGAGCTGGCTGGACGCGGAGGCGTCGATGACGACCTCCCCGCCGGTGACCCGGCCGGTGCCGAGCACGGTCAGCGGCAGGCTCCCGGTGGGCGGGGTGTCGACCCGGACCCCGAGGCCGCGCAGGGCGCCGATGAGCGGCCCGAGCGGACGCACCCGGGCCTCCGGGTCGCCGTCGAACGTGATCCGCCCGTCGGCCAGACCGGCGACCGGGGGCAGGAACCGCATCACCGTGCCGGCGAGACCGACGTCGACGTGCGCCGGCCCGACGAGCGGGTGCGGGCGGACCAGCCAGCGCGCGTCGTCGCTGATCGACATGTGTGCGCCCATCGCCCGCAGCCCGCCGGCCATGAGCTCGGTGTCCCGCGCCCGCAGCGGGCCGGCCAGCGTCGACGGACCGCTGGCCAGGCCGCTGAGGACCAGGGCGCGCGCGGTCAGTGACTTGGAGCCCGGCAGGCGCAGCGTCGCCGAGACCGGATCCGACGCGGTCGGAGCGGTCCACGGTCGCAGCGGCCGGGTCGCCGTCAGATTCCCCACGGTTACATTCTGCCGTCTCCGCTGCCGGGCCACGCCGTCCGCCCGGCCGTACTCCCGGTCAGCGGGACAGCCGAGCGGTGTCCGGCGGGTTAGCGTGTGCGACATGTGCGGGAGGTACGCGACGACCCGGTCCGCGGGCGACCTGAGCGCGCTGTTCGAGTCGTACGACGACACGGACGGCCGGCTCGGCCCGGACCACAACGTCGCTCCCACCGATCCCGTGCCGCTGGTCCGGGTCGCCCCAGAGGGTGACCGCGCGCTGTCGCTCGGCCGCTGGGGCCTGGTCCCGGCCTGGTCCCGGTCGCCCGCCGGCGCCGCCCGCATGATCAACGCCCGGGCCGAGACGGTGGCCACGAGCCGGGCGTACGCGGCCTCCTTCGCCCGTCGGCGGTGCCTCGTCCCGGCCGACGGCTGGTACGAGTGGGTCCGCCATCCGGGCGGGAAGCAGGCGTTCTACATGACGCCCCGGGACGGCTCGGTGCTCGCCTTCGCGGGCATCTGGTCGGTGTGGGAGGGGCCCGGCGGTCCGCTGCTGACGTGCAGCGTGCTGACCACGGCCGCCCTCGGCGAGCTGGCCGAGGTGCACGACCGGATGCCGCTGCTGCTGCCGCGCGAGCGGTGGGGCGCCTGGCTGGCGCCGAGCGCGCAGCCGGAGGGCCTGCTCGCTGCGCCGCCGCCGGAGTGGCTCGCCGGGCTCGAGGTGCGGCCGGTGGGGCCGGCGGTCGGGGACGTCCGCAACGACGGCCCGCACCTCGTCGAGCGCGTGGCCGTGCCGGTCCCGCCCGCGCGCGCGGGCGAGCACGGGGAGTTGACGCTCTTCTGACGGCCGGGGCATTGGCAGGAGTGATTTGCCAGAGTTGCGGATGAAAAGTTCCGTGCTTGTCGCCCCACATTCGCCGTAACCCCTTGTATTGACGTTCGGAAGTGCGATACAACACAGCGCCGGTAGTGGGCGTCGATTCGCAGGGGGCGGACGACGTCCATCGATCTTGCCGGTCCCACGGGGGAGGTGGGTGGATGACCCGGGCACGTATGCCCCGTCCGCACGAAGTGGCCGCAGCACGACGAGATCCACGGCTGTTGCGTGCCCTACGGGAGCGCCGGCAGGACGAGGCGTGGCGCACCAGAGGCACCTGTCAGAGCGTCGATCCGGAGACGTTCTTTCCGGCGCCGAACGAGCCGGCCGACGCGGCCGTGGCTCTCTGCCGCAGCTGCGACGTCCAGGGTTCCTGCCTGGCCTGGGCGCTGGAGGTGGGTGACTGCCACGGCGTGTGGGGCGGCACCACGCCCCGCGAGCGCCGGGCCATGCTGGTCGCCTGGCGCAGCGAGGTGCAGCCCGACCCGGGCGCCGCCGACGAGGCGGGCCCGCCGGTCCGGGACCGCCTGCTCACCCTGGTGCCGCTGAGCCGCTGAGCCACCCCGTCCACCGCATGATCCACTCGGTTTGCCGGAAGTCGGGGCATCCTGCGTCAGCCCGATACGCAGGACGTCGAGTGGATCAAGGTGCCGGGCCCGCAGCTGCCGGACCGGCGCGGCGGATCCGGTGGCGCGTCCCCAAGACGGCGGCGGGACGGCCGAGAATGGGATCCGTGTCGCTGACGGAGGAAATCGCCACCCCACGCGGGCCGGCTCGGGTGGACGTCGACCTGCCGACCGGTCCGTACGCCACGGGTCCGTCCGGCACCGCGCCGACTGACGGTTCCGCTGCGCCGGTCAGGTCTCCGGTCGCCCTGCTGGTGCTCGGGCACGGCGCGGGCGGCGGGGTGGACGCGCCTGACCTGGTCGCGGTCCGGGACGCCGCGGTGGCCGCCGGGCTGGTCGTCGCGCGGGTGACGCAGCCCTACCGGGTGGCCGGCCGACGCGCGCCCGCACCGGCGGGACAACTGGACGAGGCGTGGACGGTCGTGGTGTCCGCGCTGCGGGAGCGGTGGCCCGGCGTACCCCTGGTGGTCGGGGGCCGATCCAGCGGCGCGCGGGTAGCCTGCCGCACCGCCACGGCGGTCGGCGCGGTGGCCGTGGTCGCCCTGGCGTTCCCGCTGCACCCGCCGGGCCGCCCGGAGCGGTCCCGGGCCGACGAGTTGGCCACCGGCCTGCCGACGCTCGTGGTCAACGGCGACCGCGACCCCTTCGGGGTGCCGGAGGCGGGGCCGGCGGTGCGCGTGGTTACCCGCCCCGGGGAGCGCCACGACCTGCGCAAGGATCCGGCCGGCACGGCGGCGGTGGTGCTCGACTGGCTCCGCGACCGGCATCCACACAACTTCGGGGAAAGTGCGGCCTTGGGCGACCAGGATCCGCGCAACTTCGGGGAAGATGCTGGCTCGGCCACCCGCGGGCACCGACCGCGGTCAGCCGCCTTCGTATCGGGCGGACGGGTGGACCTGCGCGGCCGCGCGTGACCCGGGTGGGGCACCCTCGTTGCACCGGATGGTGCCGTATTGCCCGGTTGGGGGCGGCGGTGCCGGTCCTCCCAGGCCCTTCCTGGTCCCAGCGTCGGTCTCCGCCGAGGTCGAGCCGGGACCAGGAACGGGGCCGGCGGTCGGAATGTCGGGCACGGGGTCCCGCGTTGCACTCCCCGGACGACATTTCTGGCGAGAGGGGTGACGGGTGCCGACCGAGACGCAGGCCCGGGAACGGGACGAGCGGGGCGCGCGGCAGCTGCGTCGGCTGCTGGACGGTCCGGACTGGCCCGCGGCGGTGCCGCCGGTCGACCCGGTGAGCGCGGGCACACCCGCCGGAAGTGAATCTGCGGGCAGGTCCGTGCGCGTATCCTCGGCGGGAAAGCATCCGACGCGAGGGGATGTGCGGTTGACCACCGAGAAGACGGACGAGCGCAGGGCCCGCTTCGAGCGGGACGCTATGCCCTTCGTCGATCAGCTCTACGCTGCCGGCCTGCGGATGACCCGCAACCCGGCGGATGCCGAGGACCTGGTCCAGGAGACGTACCTGAAGGCGTACGCGGCCTTCCACCAGTTCGAGCAGGGCACCAACCTGAAGGCCTGGCTGTACCGGATCCTGACCAACACCTACATCAACTCCTACCGTCGCCGGCAGCGGCAGCCGATCCAGGCGCCGACCGACGAGATCACCGACTGGCAGCTCGCCGAGGCCGAGTCGCACACCTCCAGCGGGCTGCGGTCCGCCGAGACGGAGGCGCTGGACCGGCTCCCGGACAGCGACGTCAAGGAGGCCCTCCAGCAGCTGCCGGAGGAGTTCCGCCTGGCCGTCTACCTCACCGACGTCGAGGGCTTCTCCTACAAGGAGGTCGCCGACATCATGGGCACGCCGATCGGCACGGTGATGTCGCGCCTGCACCGGGGCCGACGTAATCTGCGCAAGCTGCTCGAGCAGTACGCGGCCGAACGGGGCTTCAGCTCCGCGTCGTCGTCGAAGGGCTCGACCGCTGCCGCCGGCCGGGAGGTGTGACGTGAGCTGTGGAGAGCCGCACGAGACGGACTGCCGCGAGGTGTTGGCGGAGGTCTACCTCTACCTGGACCTGGAGTGCGCCGAGGAGCGCCGCACGCTGATCCGGTACCACCTCAACGAGTGCGGGCACTGCCTGCGGGAGTACGGCATCGAGCAGGAGGTCAAGGCGCTGGTCGCCCGCTGCTGCGGCAACGAGACGGCCCCCGAGCAGTTGCGCGAGCGGCTCCGGGTCAAGCTGACCGAGCTCGTGGTCTTCGAGAGCAGCGAGTCGCGGGAACTGGCCGACTGACGCTGGAGACACAGACACCGGTGGCCCGGGTCGGGGACGACCCGGGCCACCGCCGTGTCCGCACCGGAACTGATCCGCCCGGCCGGCGCCTCAGGAGTTGGGGCGCTTGCCGTGGTTGGCGGAGCTCTTCTTACGAGCCTTCTTCTTGCGGGCCTTCTTCGCCATGGTGACCTCCTCGTGTTGGCCGTTGCCACCGCCGTGGGCGTCCGCGACGCCGCGGCACGCACCGGCCGGCTCCGACCCGCTGATGCTAGTGCCGCCACCGCCGGCGGCCCCCGTCCGGGCCCCTTTCCGGTACGCCGCGCCGCCCGACACGCCGGGCGCGGCACGTCGGAGAGTGGACCACGGTCCGGCCGGCCGCTCCCGCCCACCGCGGCCCGCCGACATGATTGGATACGTCGGCAGGCAGTCGCGAGAGGGAGGGCCGGGAGATGGCCGAGGAGATCCGCGCCGAGATGGTGGCGAACGTCTGGAAGGTCGTCGCGTCGGCCGGTGACGCCGTGTCCGAGGGGGACACCCTGGTGATCCTGGAGTCGATGAAGATGGAGATCCCGGTCGTCGCCGAGTCCGACGGCGTCGTGCAGCAGCTCGCCGTCAACGAGGGCGACGTGGTGCAGGACGGCGACCTGATCGCGGTGATCGGTTGAGCGTGCTCGTGCGGTCGGCGGGGCCGGCCGACTTCGCCGCGGTGGCGCGGCTGACGGTCGCCGCGTACGAGGCCGACGGGCAGCTCAAGGGCGAGACCGGGTACGGCGCGGTGCTCGCCGACGTGGCCACCCGGGCGGCGCACGGCGACGTGCTGGTCGCCGTCGACCCGGTCACGGACGCCGTCCTCGGCTCGGTGACCTTCGTCCTGCCCGGCAGCCGGTACGCCGAGCTGTCCGGCCCGGGCGAGGCGGAGTTCCGGATGCTCGCCGTGGACCCGGCCGCGCAGGGCCGGGGAGTCGGGGCGGCGCTGGTCGACGCGTGCGTGGCGCGCGCCACCGGCTCGGGCTGCTCCGCGGTGGTGATCTGCGTACGGGACGGCCACGCCGCCTCGGCGCAGCGGCTCTACCGGCGGCGGGGCTTCGTCCGCGTACCGGAGAAGGACTGGTCGCCGCTGGCCGGCGTGGACCTGCTCGCCCTGCGGCTGGACCTGACCGGCTGACCTCGCCTCGCGGGCGGGCGCGGTCGCCGGCTGCGGGCTGGCCGGTCCGGCGCCGGCGGGCCCGGCGAGCCGTAGGTCAGGACGGCTCGTCCGGCCGGGGGCCGATGGCCGCGAGCAGTTCCTCGGCGACCTCCATCGCGATCCGGCGGCGCTCCGCGTCGCTGATGCCCGGGGTGCGTACCGCGAACCAGCTGCTGTGCACGGCGAACAGCGCCAGCACGGCCCGCAGTTGGGCGCCGGGGGAGTCGTCACCCCGGCAGAGGGCGTTGGCCAGGCCGAACATGCGGTTCCGCATCTGCTGGCCGGCGGCGAGGCTCTTCAGCACCGTCTGGTTCTGCTCGAAGAAGCGCATCACCGAGGGCTGGTCGCCGGCGAACATCGTGTCGGCGTACCGGCCGAGGATCGCCCGCCGGGTCTCCAGGGTGGCCGGCTGCTCCTCGGCCCACGCGACGAGCTCGGCCATGTGGTCGAGGCGGTCCTCGACGAAGCTGCTGACGATCTCGTCCTTGCTCTTGAAGTGGTAGTAGAGCGCCGCTTTCGTCACGTTCAACCGCTCGGCGATCTCCCGGAGCGAGGTCTTCTCGTACCCCTGCTCGGTGAAGAGCTCCAGCGCGATGGCCTTGATCCGCTCCCGCGTGCCGCCTGTGCTCTCCCTCACCCTCACCACCCGATTCGCTTGACCGTTGTCCGATGCCCAACTTACCGTGCGGCTAGTAAGCTGACTAGCCGGGCGGCAAGTAAGTTGCACACATCTCGGGGGGAGCCTACCGATGAGCGAGGCAGCGCAGGCACCGGTACGACCGAACATCCGGCTCGTGCTCTTCGGCCTGATGATCGCCATGATGCTGGCGATGCTGGACAACATGATCGTCAGCACGGCCCTGCCGCGGATCGTGGGCGAGTTCGGCGGGTTGGACCACTTCACCTGGGTGGTGACCGCGTACGTCCTCGGCACGACCGTCTCCACCCCGATCTGGGGCAAGATCGGCGACCTCTACGGCCGCAAGCCGGTCTTCCTGACTGCGGTGGTCATCTTCCTGATCGGTTCCGCGCTCTGCGGGATGGCGGGCTCCGCGCTGTTCGGCGGGGCCGACGGCGGGATGGTCGAACTGATCGCGTTCCGCGCCGTCCAGGGGCTCGGCGCCGGCGGCCTGATGGTCGGGGTCATGGCGATCATCGGCGACCTGGTTCCGCCCCGCGAGCGGGGGCGTTACCAGGGCATGATCGCCGGCATCATGGCGATCGCCATGGTGGCCGGCCCGCTCGTCGGCGGCTTCATCACCGATCACCTCTCGTGGCGGTGGGCGTTCTACGTCAACCTGCCGCTGGGCGGCGTCGCACTGGTGCTGCTGATCGCCACCCTGCACCTGCCCCGGCGCCGCACCGAGCACCGCATCGACTGGTGGGGCGCCGCGCTGCTCGCGGCGGGCATCACGGCGATCGTCCTGATCACCACGTGGGGCGGCAACGAGTACGCCTGGGCCTCCCCGCAGATCCTCGGCCTGGCCGCGTTCGCCCTGATCGCGCTCGCCGCCTTCGGTGTCGTCGAACGGCGGGCGGTCGAGCCGATCCTGCCGCTCGGGCTCTTCGCCAACCGCAACTTCGCGCTGATCTCGGTGGTCGGCTTCCTGCTGGGCTTCGCGATGTTCGGCGCGATGAGCTTCCTGCCGCTCTACCAGCAAACCGTGCAGGGCGCCTCGGCCACCAACTCCGGGCTGCTCCTGCTCCCGCTGATGTTCGGGATGCTGGTGGTGTCGCTGCTGGTGGGCCGGGCGATCACGAGGACCGGCCGGTACCGGGCGTTCCCGATCGTCGGCGGTGTGGTGATGACCGCCGGCATGGCGCTGCTGACCCGCCTGGACGTGCACACCAGCAAGATCGAGTCCTCGCTCTACATGCTGGTGTTCGGCGTCGGCATGGGTTTCCTCATGCAGACCTCGATGCTCATCGCGCAGAACAGCGTGGAACAGCGCGACCTGGGCGCGGCGAGCGGCGCGGCCACATTCTTCCGCTCGATCGGCGGCTCGTTCGGCATCTCCCTGTTCGGGGCCATCTTCGCCAACCGGCTGGCCGACTCCCCGGCCGGCGGCTCCTTCGGCGGGGGCGGCGAGGCCGGCGCGGCGATGGACCTGGAGCGGCTCCGGGAGCTGCCGGCGCAGGCCCGCGAGGTGGTCCTCGGTGGTTTCGCCGAGGCGATCTCGAACGTCTTCCTGTGGGCTGTGCTCTTCACCGTCGTGGTGCCCCTGCTCGCCTGGTTCATCAAGGAGATCCCGCTGCGCACCGCGAACACCCCGCCGGCCGCCTCCGCCGACGAGGCGGAGACGGCCCTGGCCAAGACCCCGACCCCCTGACCCGACCCCCTGACCCGACGCCGCGCCGGCGGCGCGGCGTGCGCTGCGCGTCGCACGCGACCCGCAGCGCACAACTTCCCCGAAAGTGCGGCCTCCCGGCGCGGTGAGGCCGCACTTTCCGGGAAAGTGCGCGGATCTTGACCGGGCGCCGGCCGGCCGCCGCGTGGGGCGGGCGGTGGACGGCGGGCGGTGGTGGGCCGGTGGGGTGGTCAGGGGCGGCGGAGGAGGGTGGTCAGCTGACGCCAGAGGCGGCGTAGCGGGCCGGGACCGCCGGGGCCCCGTGGCGGGCCACCGGTCAAAGTGTGGGCCAGCGCCCGCGCCTCCGGGGCCAGGTCGGGGGTGGCCAGCGCCAGGTGACCCAGGGAAGCGGCGATCGACACCGGTCGCGTCCGGGCCACCTCCGCGGCGTCGGCCAGCCGCTCCGCCACGAGCGCCGCGACGTCCTGGCGTACCGACGGGTCCACCCAGGCCATGGTGACCAGGGCGAACAGCGCCGCCTCGGAGGTCCAGTCCTCGACGCCCCACGCCAGGTCCAGCAGCACCCGGCGTCGGGTCGACCCGGCCCACGGCTCGTCGGTGCGGTGGTGCAGCAGCCCGAGGCAGGTCCAGACCTGGACGCTGCGGGTCCACAGCGCCGGGTCCTGACCGTCGAGTACCCGGCCCAGCGCGGTCGGTGGGGCGGCCGGCGGGTGGACGAGCAGGCCGAGCAGGTCCGCGAGGTCGAGGGTGGCCAGTGCCACCGCGGCGTCGTACGCCGCCGGCGGGTGCGGCCACGCCGGGTGCACGAACTGCCGGAGGTGCGCGGCGGCCTCCGCCGACGGCGCCGGGACGGCGGGCGTGACCGAGTCGCCGTCGTACCGCCACAGCTGCCGGCCCGTCGCCCGGCGCGGCTCGCGCGGATCCGGGCCGGGCCCGCCGACCATCTCCACCCGCAGGCCGGGCGCGGCGGCGGTGAGCGTACGCAGGGCGCTCGGCGGCGTCGGCGACTCCAGCCGGACGGCGGCGCCCAGTCCGCGATGGTCGTCGGCGAGGACGGCGCGCAGCGCGTCCACCGCCGGCCCGACGGCGGGCGTGACCTGCCCGAGCCACGGGCGGCCGGCGCACGCCTCGGCGAGGTCGGCGTGCTCGTGGGTGTCGTCCGGGTGCTCCCGGGTGAAGTCGGCCAGCGCGACGAGGTGCGCCGCGTCGCCGTCGCGCCGGAACCGCAACCGGTGCGCCGTGTGCACCGCGCAGTCGAAGGACGGGTCCCGGGCGAGAGCCCGGTCGATCCATTCGAGCGCCTCGTCGAGCCGGCCGTGGTCGGCGAGGGTGCCGGCGATGTCGGCGTACACGGCCAGGTCGTCCGGATCGTGCGCGACGGCCCGTTCGAGCGCGGACAGCGCCTCCCGGATGCGGCCGGCGCTGCGGTACGCGTATCCGAGCCACACCTCGCCGATCTTCGACGGCTCCACGCGTACGCCCTGGCTGGCCCAGCGGATCGCGACCGTGACCTCGCCGATCCGCCGGGCGAGCGCGGACGCCGCGCCGAGCAGCAGCGCGTGGCCCGGGTGGACGGTGACCGCGTTGCGGGCCAGCGCGAGGTACGGGGTCAGGGCCGCCCGGCCGGCCCGGGGCACCGGATCCGGCGCGGCCGCGCACACCTGCATGAGGATCCGGGCGGTGCGGTCGGGGTCGAGACGTTCCGCCAGGTCGGGCGCGGTCACCCAGGGCACCTTCGCCCAGGGGGTCGCGGGGGCGTGGCCGGTGGCCGCGACGAGCAGGTCCAATCCCTCGGCGGGGCGGCCGGCGGCGGCGAGCAGGTGGGCTCGGGCGACCACGGTGCCGACGAACACGTTGTGGCGGAGGGGGAACAGGTCGAGTCCGCCCCCGCCGGCGGCGGCGAGGCGGGCGAGGACCTCGTGCACCTCGGGCAGGGTGGGCGCCTGCGCGAGTGCGCCCGCCACGTGCGCGGCGGCGTGCGCCAGGTCGCCGTCGGCCAGTGCCGACCGGGCCAGGGCCAGTTCCTCCGCCGCCGGCAGGTCCCGCTCGTGCTCGGACACGTCCGTTTCGCTCCAGTGCTGTGTGAGGTCGGGACAGCGTAGGTGATGTTGAGGAATCTTAGTGATCGTCTGCGCAGTACTGCTCGTTGCATTGCTTGGATCAGATCAAAGGTGCAAGACTGAGCAGGAAACGCGCGGCAACCGCGCATTGGGAGGAGCTTCCGTGACGCGTCCAGGGGCCGGCATGGCCGCCGACATCGACGAGCAGCCGGCGGGGTACGTGCGACTGCTCTCCGCCGAGCAGGCCGGTGCGATCGCCCGGGTCGCCGCCGTCATCGCCGAACGTCGCCCCCGGCACGTGGTGTTCACCGCCCGCGGCACCTCCGACCACGCCGCGCTCTACGGCGCGTACCTCACCGAGATCCGCCTCGGCCTTCCCGCCGGGCTCGCCTCGCCCAGCGCGGTCACCGTGTACGGCGCGCGGCCGGACCTGTCCGACGCGCTCGTGGTGGGCGTGAGCCAGAGCGGCGGCTCCCCGGACCTCACCGAGGTGCTGCGGACCGCCCGCGCCTCCGGGGCGCTCACCCTCGCGGTCACCAACGCGCCCGACTCGCCACTGGCCGACGCCGCGGAGCTGAGTGTCGACATCGCCGCCGGGCACGAACGGGCGGTGGCCGCCACCAAGACCTACACCGCCGAACTGCTGGCCCTCCTGATGCTCGTGGAGGGAATCCGGGCCGGCGACGGCGCGCTCCCCGCCGACGAGCGGGCGGCCCTCGACGCGCTCCCCGAACTGGCCGCCCGCACCCTCGCTGACGAGACCCCCACCCAGCTCGCCCCCCGGTACCGGTTCGCCGCCCAGCTCGTCACGACCGGCCGGGGGTACGCGTACCCGACCGCCCGGGAGGCGGCGCTGAAGCTGATGGAGACGTCCTACCTGCCGGCGCTCGCCTTCTCGGGCGCCGATCTGCTGCACGGGCCGCTCGCCATGACCGACCCGGACGTGCCGGTGCTCGCCGTGGTCGGCTCGGGCCCCGGTGGCCGGTCGATGGGGGAGGTGCTGCCGCGGCTCGGCGAGCGGCGCGCCGACGTGGTCGTGGTCGGCTCGGCCGACGTCCCGGGCGCCACCCGGATGGCCGTGCCCGAGGTCGACGAGCGGTACGCCCCGCTGCTGGACATCCTGCCGCTGCAACGCCTCGCCCTGGCCCTCGCGATCGCCCGTGGCGAGGACCCGGACGCGCCCCGGGGGCTCAAGAAGGTCACCGCGACGATGTGAGTGCCGGCGTGGCACGCTGGTCAGCGTGTCCACGCTGCGCGACCTCGCCGAGGAGCACACCCAGCTCCGCCCGGCCGACATCGACCACCTGCACCGGATCGCGGGCGACTGGCAGTTGCTCTCCGACCTCTCCTTCGCCGACCTACTGCTCTGGGTGCCGGTGGACGGCGACGGGACGTTCCTCTGCGTGGCGCAGGTCCGGCCGACCACCGCGCCGACGGCGTACCAGGACGACCAGGTGGGCCGGATCATCGGCGGGCCCGAGGTGGCCCACCTGGAGGTCGCCTACCGCCAGGGCCGGATCTGGCGGGAGGGCGATCCGGTCTGGTACGGGGACGTCCCCGCCCGGCACGAGGCGATCCCGGTGCGGCTGCGGACCACCGAGGGGGAGCACGGCGAGGTGATCGCCGTGGTCGGGCGGGACACCAACCTGTCGACCGCGCGTACGCCCAGCCAGCTGGAGCTGAACTACCTGACCACCGCCGACGACCTCGCGCAGATGATCGCCGACGGGACCTTCCCGCCGCCCCGGCACCAGGGCGAGACCACGTCGGCGCCGCGGGTCGGTGACGGGCTGGTCCGGCTGGACGCGAGCGGCAAGGTCACGTACGCGAGCCCGAACGCGCAGTCGGCGTACCGCCGTCTGGGCCACGCCTCCCACCTGGTCGGCGAGGATCTCGCGGCGCTGCACCGCCGCCTCGCCGCCGACCCGCTGGAGGGCACCGACGCGGCCAACGGCGTCCTCGCGGCCCTGCGCGGCGAGGCCCCGCCGCGCCGCGAGATCGACGCGCGGGGGGCGACCATGCTGACGCGGGCGCTGCCGCTCATGCCCGCCGGGGTGCCGATCGGCGCGCTGGTGCTGGTCCGCGACGTCACCGAGGTCCGCCGCCGTGACCGCGCCCTGATGACGAAGGACGCCACCATCCGGGAGATCCACCACCGGGTGAAGAACAACCTGCAGACCGTCGCCGCGCTGCTGCGGCTCCAGGCGCGCCGGGTGGCCATGCCGGAGGCCCGGGTCGCCCTGGAGGAGTCGGTACGCCGGGTCGCCTCGATCGCGCTGGTGCACGAGACGCTCTCCCTGTCCAGCGACGAGGCGGTCGAGTTCGACGGGATCGTCGACCGGGTGGCCAGCGCGGCGACCGAGGTGGCGGCCACCGAGTCGACGGTCCGGATGCGCCGCCAGGGCAGCTTCGGCGTGCTCCCCGCCGAGATCGCCACGTCGCTGGTGATGGTCCTCAACGAACTCCTGCTCAACGCCGTCGAACACGGCTTCCCGGCGGACGAGGCGGCGGTGGGCGGGCCCGACGGAACGGTCCCGGCCGGCGGCGGCACGACGGCGGGACCCGGCGAGCCCGCGGTGGCGGGCGAGCCCGCGGTACCGGTCGTGCCCTCGGCGTCGGCCACGACGGACCTGCCGGTGCCCGAGGTGGTCGTCTCGGCGCACCGGTTCCGCAAGATGCTGCACGTGTCGGTGGCGGACAACGGGCGCGGCCTGCCCCCGGACTTCGACCCCGAGCGCGGCGGCAACCTCGGCCTCCAGATCGTCCGGGCGCTGGTCACCGGCGAGCTGCGCGGCACGATCGAGCTGCGGAACAGCGCCAGCGGCGGCACCGAGGCGATGCTCGTCGTCCCGCTGTCGCGCGGCACCGGCGCCTGACCCGCCGACGCCTTGCGCGTTCGTGCGGTCTTCGGCCCGTGATGTGGGATCCCGCACGCACGCATTGGCCGGTCCTGCGGCGCTGTGGCAGCATGACGTCATGACCGCCGCTGTCGTCCGCCGCTTCGTGGCCCGTCGCCACGTCGATTACGGCCGCGTGCGCAGCGCGATCTGTCCGGCCCACTGACGACGCCCGACCACTCTGTCTCGGGCGCTGCGCGCCGGCTGTTCCGACACCGTTGTCTCCAGCCCGTAACCGGGCAGGCCGCCGCGCCCAGCGCACCCATGAGCCGCACCAGACAACGGAGGACGCCGCGATGGCGGTCAGCAGCATCCCGGCCCGGCCCGAGGGCCCGACGCCCCGTCCCGCGCGGGCGCCCCGCCGTCCGCGTGGGGAGGGCCAGTGGGCGCTCGGCCACCGTGAGCCGCTCAACCCCAACGAGCGGATCAAGAAGGACGACGACCCGCTGAACGTCCGGGCCCGGATCGAGAACATCTACGCCCACCGGGGCTTCGCCTCGATCGACCCGCAGGACCTGCGCGGCCGGTTCCGCTGGTGGGGCCTCTACACCCAGCGAAAGGCCGGCATCGACGGCGGGCGCACCGCCGTCCTGGAGCCGCATGAGCTGGAGGACGAGTTCTTCATGCTCCGGGTGCGGGTCGACGGCGGCCAGCTCAGCCTCGCCCAGCTCCGGGTGGTCGCCGACATCTCCCGCGAGTTCGCCCGGGACACCGCCGACATCACCGACCGGCAGAACATCCAGTACCACTGGATCCGCGTCGAGGACATGCCGGAGATCTGGCGCCGGCTGGAGGCGGTGGGCCTCCAGACCACCGAGGCGTGCGGTGACTGCCCCCGCATCGTGCTGGGCAGCCCGGTCGCCGGGGTGGCCCGGGAGGAGGCGGTCGACCCGACGCCCGCGATCGACGAGATCGTCCGCCGGTACGTCGGCGACAAGCAGTTCTCCAACCTGCCCCGGAAGTTCAAGTCCTCGATCTCCTGGCTGGTCGACACCCCGTACGAGGCGAACGACATCGCGTTCCTCGGCGTCGAGCACCCCGAGCACGGCCCCGGCTTCGACCTCTGGGTCGGCGGCGGCCTCTCCACGAACCCGATGCTCGCCAAGCGGCTGGGCGTGTGGGTGCCCCTGCACGAGGTGCCGGACGTGTGGGCCGGCGTGGTCGGCATCTTCCGCGACTACGGCTACCGCCGGCTGCGCAACCGGGCGCGGCTGAAGTTCCTGGTCGCCGACTGGGGTGTGGCGAAGTTCCGCGAGGTGCTGGAGAAGGAGTACCTGGGCCGGGCCCTGCTGGACGGGCCGGTGGCGGACCTGCCGGCGAAGCCGATCGACCACATCGGCGTGCACCCGCAGCGCGACGGGCGTCACTACGTCGGCGCCGCCCCCGTCGTCGGCCGCGTCTCCGGCAGCCAGCTCGCGCAGCTCGCCGACGTGGTCGAGGCGCACGGCAGCGACCGGGTGCGGCTCACGCCGTACCAGAAGCTGCTGGTGCTGGACGTGGCGCCGGAGCGCACGGAGTCCCTGGTCGAGGCGCTGCGCGGGATCGGCCTGGAGGCCCGGCCGTCGGCCTGGCGGCGCGGCACCATGGCCTGCACCGGCATCGAGTACTGCAAGCTCGCCATCGTCGAGACCAAGGCGCGCGGCGAGGAGCTGGTGGCCCGGCTCGAGCAGCGGCTGCGCGACTTCGACGCCGACATCTCCATCCACATCAACGGTTGCCCGAACGCCTGCGCCCGCACCCAGGTCGCCGACATCGGCCTCAAGGGCCAGCTGGTGGTCGGCCCGGACGGCCGCCAGGTGGAGGGCTTCCAGGTGCACCTCGGCGGCGGTCTCGGCATGGCGCAGGGGCAGACCGCCGGCTTCGGCCGCAAGCTGCGCGGCCTGAAGACCACCGCGGCGGAGCTTCCGGAGTACGTGGAACGGCTGGCCCGCCGCTACCTGGCCGGCCGGAACGAGGGCGAGACGTTCGCCAACTGGGTGATCAGGGTCGACGAGGAGGAACTCAGATGAGCGATTCCAGGTCCGTGCCGCTGTACTGCCCGTACTGCGGGGAGGAGGACCTGCGGCCGAGCGAGGCCGGTCACGGCGCCTGGGAGTGCCACGCCTGCGCCCGGGTCTTCACCGTCCGGTTCACCGGCCTGCTCTCGAAGGCGGTGACCCGATGAGTCTCGTCTCCGCCGCGAACCTCGGCCTGGTCGGCGCCGCCGGGCCGCACCCGGCCGACTCGACCCGGCGTGACCCGGACGAGCTGCGCGCGCTGGCGGAGGAGGCCGGCCGGGAACTGGAGGGCGCGCCCGCCCTGGAGATCGCCCGCTGGGCCGCCGAGACCTTCGGCGCCCGGTTCTGTGTCACCAGCTCGATGGCCGACGGCGTGCTGGCCCACCTGGTGTCTCGGGTCGCGCCGGGGGTGGACGTGGTCTTCCTGGACACCGGGCTGCACTTCCCGGAGACGCTCAGGGTGCGCGACGAGGTGGCCCGCACCCTGCCGGTCACCGTCCGGTCGATCCGGCCCCGGCTGACCGTCGGCCAGCAGGACGGCGAGTACGGCCCCCGGCTGTTCAACCGGTCCCCGGACGACTGCTGCCAGCTGCGCAAGGTGGAGCCGCTGGAGCGGGCGCTCGCGGGTTACGACGCGTGGGCGGCCGGGCTGCGCCGGGACGAGTCGCCGACCCGGGCGAACACGCCGGTGGTGACCTTCGACGCCCGCCGGGGCAAGGTGAAGGTCAACCCGATCGCGGCGTGGACGCAGGGCGACGTCGACGCGTACGTCTCCCGCTGGAACGTGCCGGTCAACGAGCTGTTCGGTCGCGGCTACGGCTCGATCGGTTGCTGGCCCTGCACCCGCCGTACGAAGGCGGGGGAGGATCCGCGCGCCGGCCGCTGGGCGATGTTCGAGAAGACCGAGTGCGGCCTGCACGTCTGACCCTCGCGACGGTCCGGGGCCGTGCCGACCGGGCGGTCCGGGGCTGCGTCCCGGCGGTCCCGGGCGCCGGGGAGGGCGCGGATCCGGTGGTCCTGGTCGCACACGGCAGCCGGGACCCGCGGGCCGCCGAGGCGACCCGTGCGCTGGCCCGGGCGGTGTCGGCCGCCCGGCCCGGCCTGCGGGTGCTGCCGAGCTGGCTCGACCACACCCGTCCGGGGCCGACCGAGGTGCTGCGCGAGCTGGGCGCGGCCGGGCATCGCCGCGTTGTCCTGGTGCCGCTGCTGCTCACCGCCGCGTACCACCGGCGGGTGGACATCCCGGCGGCGGTGGCCGCGGCCCGCGAGACGGTGCCCGGCCTGGCGGTACGGGTGACCGACGTGCTGGGCCCGGCCACCGCGGACGTCGACCACGCCCTGCTGGCGGGGCTGCGACGGCGTCTCGCCGAGGCCGGGCCCGGCGGGTACGACGCCCTGGTGCTCGCGGCGGCGGGCACCCGGGACCCGGCCGCGCGTGCCTCGGTGGGACGGGTCGCCGCGGCCCTCGGTACGGCGCTGAGCGCCCCGACGCGGGTCTCGTACGCCTCCGCCGCGCCGCCGGCGGCCGGGGCCGCCGTGGCGCACCTCCGGGCCCGTGGCGCGCGGCGCGTGGCGGTCGCGGCGTACTTCCTCGCGCCCGGCCTGTTCCATGACGCGACGACCGTGTCGGCGCGGGACGCCGGCGCCGTGGCGGTGGCCGCCCCGCTAACCGACGCCCCGGAACTCGCCGACCTGGTCCTCCGCCGGGTGGACGCGGTGCAGGGGCGGGCCCGCTCTGTCCGGTAGCGGAAGGGGCCCGGTCGACGGCGACGGCGGCGCCGGCCGAGTGGCGGCGCCGCCGGGCAGCAGAACGCCCCGGCGGCTGGGCCGACCGGGGCGTGTGCTTCGGTTCGTGATCAGGCGGAGTGAGCGCGCAGCACCCGGAGGCCGCCGCGACGCTTGACAGCGCGCCGCTCCTCCTCGCTCATCCCGCCCCAGACGCCGGCGTCCTGACCCGACTCGAGCGCCCACTGCAGGCACTGGTCGGTCACGGAGCAGCGCCGGCAGACGGCCTTGGCCTGCTCGACCTGCAGGAGAGCCGGACCGGACGTCCCGATCGGGAAGAACAGCTCCGGGTCCTCGTCGCGGCAGACAGCATGGTGACGCCAGTCCATGGCGGCAACACTCCTCATTCTGGATGGGTGGCAGATGGTGCAGTGGTGCTTTTCCTATATGCGTCCGCAGTGCCGGCCGTAACGGTTCGCGTACGACTATTCGGCAGTGCGTGAGCAGGCTGTTGGCCCCGTGGACCTGCTGGAACAGCTCAACCTGACGAGCATATCCAGGCAATGTCCCGGTAACTCAAGTTCGCTTGTGAATACTTTCACGAACGCTCGCGATGTCAAGGGTGACGCTCGGAAAAACTCCGCGCGGTGAGCAAGCCCACAACCCATTTGTCCAGATTTGCCGGTGATCCAGTTACCCGGAGTACCACAGTCGAGGATCAATATAGTACGGTGCGCGTGACATTGCTGACATTTCCGGCACTCGCCCCCTCGGTGTCGCGCCCGCCGCCCGGGTGCGGCGGACCGGCGTGAACCTAGGGGACTACCCGAGACCTAGCAGATTACTCTCAGTGCCGCGGGTACGGAGGTAAATCTGACTTTCTCCCGCTCGCCCAGGTACTCGCCGTCGAGTTGGAAGGCCTGGGCGCGGCGCGCCACCAGGGTGAACTCGGCCACGTCGTGGAGCCGGAGCACCTGCTTGCCGTGCGGATCGGCCTGCCGGGAGAAGAACTGGCTCACCGTCCGTGTCGTGCTGGCCACCCGGAGTTGGCGAAGCGCGAACACGTCGAGGCCCAGGTCGAACGACGCCTCCGGATTCGGGTTCACCTCCCGGTCGCCCAGGTAGGTCCACGGTGCCGTGTTCTGGATGATGACGGTCGCCAGCTGTTCCTCGGCGACCTCGCCCGGCCGCTCCAGGCAGATGGCGGGATGGCGGCGGTCTGAGCCGAGGAAGTACTGGGCGACGGTCGACCGGAAGTAGAGGGCGGGGGTGGAGACGCGTCCCCGCCGGCGGGCCTGCTCGACGCGGTGGATGACGGCCGCGTCGACGCCGAAGCCCGCGCAGAACGTGAAGTAGCGGTCGTCCGCCCGGCCGAGACCGATCGTGCGGTGCCGGCCCAGGCGCAGACCTTCGAGGATCATGCTGGTCCCCTCCGGCCACTCCCGGGGCAGGCCGAGGGCCCGGGCGAAGACGTTCGTGGAGCCGCCCGGCACGGTGGCCAGCGCGGGCAACCGGTCGGCCGGGGACGCCCCGGCCGGTACGGTCGGCGGCTGCGCCGCCATCAGGCCGTTGACCACCTCGTTGACGGTGCCGTCGCCGCCGAGGGTGACCACCAGGTCGACGCCCTCCTCGGCCGCCTCGCGGGCCAGGGCCATGGCGTGCCCCCGGCGTCGCGTGTACCGCACGGAGAGGTCGACTTCGCTGCGCAGCGCCCGGACCAGCACGTCCCGGCTGCGCTCGCTGGTGGTGGTGGCCTTCGGGTTGACCACCAGGACGGCCCGCATGGGCGGCACTGTACCGCGCCGTGCCACCGGTATCGTGACGCGCGTGACCGTCGCCTCCGCCCCGATCCCCGGCCCGCTCCGCTGGGCCGTCCTGCTGCTGCGCGGCGAGGCGGTCGCCGTCGGACTGGTGGCCGTCTGGCTGTTGTGGGCCGACCTCACCGCACCCACCGTCGACCTGGCGTCGGCGCTGCTGGTGACGGCGTTCGCCGCCGGCTCCGCGGCCGCGCTCTGGGCGCTCGGCGGCGCGCTGGCCCGGCGGCGGGCGGGTGCCCGGGCGCCGGCGATCGTGCTTCAGCTCATGCTGCTGCCGATCGGCTGGTTCATGCTCCAGGGTGGGCTGGGCTGGCTCGGCGTGCCCCTGATGGCGCTGGGCCTCGCCGTGACCGCCCTGCTGGTGAGCACCCCGACCACCCGGGCGCTCGGCTTCGAGTGACCGGCGCGTCCGTCACCGGATGACCGGCCGGCCCGTCACCAACCGGAGGCGCGGCGGGTCAGCAGCGAGATCGTGGCCCGACCGTCGGTGGCGGTCGCGGAGGCCGAGGTGGTCAGCGCGGTCAGCACCTTCCAGGCGAAGGACGACTCGGCCGGCAGCTTCGCCCCACCGACGGTCGGCACGGTGACCTCGACGGTGAGCGCGTCGTCGGTGACCGAGAACCGGCAGTCCAGCTCGGCGTCCCGGGTGGCGATCGCGAGCAGCATCGCGCAGGCCTCGTCGACCGCGATGCGGAGATCCTCGATCTCGTCGAGGGCGAACTGGAGCCGCGCCGCGAGCCCGGCGGTGGCGGTGCGGAGCACCCCCAGGTAGCCGCCGTCGGCGGGCACCGTCAGGTGCACCACGTCGTCGTCGGTCGTCGGCTCGCCGGTCGTTGGAGTCACGCGTCATCCCCCCGGTCGGGGACTCTACCCGCTCGGTCCATCGTGTGCGGCGGGGGCGAGCGGCGTGCCCGGTGGGCGCGGGGCCGGCCGACGCGTACCGGCTCCATCGCCGGGGCGTCGCGCGGAAAGCGGCCGGCCGGCACGTCCCCGAGGACGTGCCGGCCGGAGTGCGCCGGTGCCGGAGCGCCGGGCGTCATGCCTGCTTGGTCTCCCAGAAGATCTTGGCGATCTCGTCGATCTTCTGGAGCAGCTGGTCGGCCTTGGCCGGGTCGGTCGCCCCCTTGGCGCCGGCCGCGCCGGCCAGCTTGGTGGTCTCGTTGAAGAGCTGGTGCAGGTGCGGGTACTTCTCGAAGTGGGCCGGCTTGAAGTAGTCGGTCCAGAGCACCCAGAGGTGGTGCTTGACCAGCTCGGCGCGCTGCTCCTTGATGATGATGGCGCGGGTGCGGTACTCCGGGTCGGTGTTGGCCTGGTACTTCTCGCAGATCATTTTCACCGACTCGGCCTCGATCCGGGCCTGCGCCGGGTCGTAGACGCCGCACGGCAGGTCGCAGTGGGCGCTGGCGGTCACGCGGGGCGTAAGGATGCGCGGAAGTCGCATCGGGATCCTCCATGGGAAGTTTGCGATGATCCAAGCCGACATTACTCCTGGACCGGGCTACCGAGGCCGGTGGAGGTGAAACCCATGTCCGCCCAACGTCCGGCCGGCGGCTCCCGGCTGCGGTGGCCGCTGGGGGCCGTGCTGGTGACCGGGCCCTCGATGGTGCCGACGCTGCGGCACGGCGACGCCGTCCTGGTGCGGCGCGGCGCCCGTCGCGTCCGCCCCGGGGACGTCGTGGTCGCGGTTTTCCGCAGCCGCCCCGACCTGCTGGTCGTCAAGCGCGCCGTCCGTCCCGAGGAGGGCGGCTGGTGGCTCGCCGGCGACAACCCTCTGGTCACCGACGACTCGCGGGCGTACGGGGTGGCGGACGTGCGGGCACGGGTGGTGGCGCGCTACTGGCCGCGCCCCCGGCTCTTCAGTCGCCGTCGAGTATGACCCTACTCACATCCCATGGGCGCGCTCGACACTATGCTCGGCAGGTGTCCGGGTGACCCCCCGCACCTCGCACCGCCGCTCGTCGCCTCACCTCGCGCCCCGACCGGTCGGTCCGTCTGCATCGACAGATCCTGGAGTCACCAATGTCACCGTCCACCGTGGACCCCGCTGATCCCGTCTTCCGGCTGCACCGGGGCGGCAAGATGGCCGTCGCCTCGACCGTCCCGCTGACCAGCCGGGAGGACCTCTCCCTCGCGTACACGCCGGGCGTGGCCCGGGTGTGCGAGGCGATCGCCGCCGACGCGCGCCTCGCCGACGAGTACACCTGGACCGGCCACACCGTCGCGGTCGTCACCGACGGCTCGGCCGTACTCGGTCTGGGCAACATCGGCCCGCGCGCCGCGCTGCCGGTGATGGAGGGGAAGGCCGTGCTGTTCAAGCAGTTCGGCGGGGTGGACGCGGTACCGGTCTGCCTGGACACGCAGGACGTGGACGAGATCGTGGCGGTGGTGCGCGCCCTCGCGCCGTCCTTCGGCGGGATCAACCTGGAGGACATCAGCGCCCCGCGCTGCTTCGAGATCGAGCGACGCCTGGACGAGGCGCTGGACATCCCGGTCTTCCACGACGACCAGCACGGCACCGCCATCGTCGTGCTCGCCGCGCTGCGCAACGCCGCCACGCTGCTCAACCGCAAGCTCGGTGACCTGCGGGTGGGAGTCAGCGGCGCGGGCGCCGCCGGCGTGGCCGTGACGAAGATGCTGATCGCCGGCGGGGTCAACCCGGAGCAGGTGGTGGTCTGCGACTCCCGGGGGATCATCGGGCCGCACCGCGAGGGGCTCACCGGCACGAAGGCCGAGCTGGCGGAGCTGACCAACGCCGACGGCCGGCAGGGCGACATCACCGAGGCGCTGCGCGGGGCGGACGTGCTCATCGGTGTCTCCGGCGGGGAGATCCCGGAGGCGGCGGTCGCCGGCATGGCACCGGGCGGGATCGTCTTCGCCCTGGCCAACCCCACCCCGGAGGTGCACCCGGAGGTGGCCGCCCGGCACGTCGCGGTGGTCGCCACCGGCCGCAGCGACTACCCCAACCAGATCAACAACGTGCTCGCCTTCCCCGGCGTGTTCCGGGGCGCGCTCGACGCCCGCGCCACCCGGATCACGGACGGCATGAAGGTCGCCGCCGCGGACGCGATCGCCGGGGTGGTCGCCGAGTCGCTGACGGCGGAGGCGATCGTCCCGTCCCCGCTCGACCCGCGGGTGGCGCCCGCGGTCGCCGAGGCGGTGGCCGAGGCCGCCCGCCGCGACGGCGTGACGCGCTGACGGAGTACGCAAGGGCCCCTTCCTATCGCGTTTCGCACAGGAAGGGGCCCTTCTTCACGCCCGTTCAGCTTGTTACCGTGCCGATCATGCGTGCCGCCTTCGCCTCCCGCTTCGACGACGCCAACCCGCTCGCCGCGCTCACCGTCGGCGAGCGGCCCGAGCCGGAGCACCCGGCCGACGACTGGGTGACCATCCGGGTCACCGCCAGCTCGCTCAACCACCACGACCTGTGGTCCCTGCGCGGCGTCGGGCTGCGTGCGGAGCAGCTGCCGATGATCCTGGGCTGCGACGCCGCCGGTGTCGACCCGGACGGCGCCGAGGTGGTCGTCTACCCGGTGATCCCCACCCCCGGCGACCCGCGTGGCATCTCGATCCTCTCCGAGCACTTCCCGGGCACCCTGGCCGAGCGGGTGGCCGTACCCCGGTCGAACCTGCTGCCGCTGCCGGCGGGCCTCGCGCCCGCGGACGCGGCCTGCCTGCCCACGGCCTGGCTGACCGCGTGGCGGATGCTCACCACCAAGGGCCGGGTCGACGAGGCCGACGCCGTGCTGGTGCAGGGCGCCGGCGGGGGCGTGGCCACCGCGGCCGTCGCGCTCGCCGCGGCGATGGGCAAGCGGGTGTACGCCACCAGTCGCGACGCCGCCAAGCGGGAGCGCATCGCGGCGCTCGGCGCGACCGCCGTCGAGCCGGGCGCCCGGCTGCCGGAGCGGGTCGACGTGGTGGTCGAGACGGTCGGCGCGGCCACCTTCGACCACTCGCTGAAGTCCGCCGCGCCGGGGGCCCGGATCGTCGTCTCCGGCGCCACGGCCGGGCACGAGCCGAAGGTCAACCTGCGCCGCGTGTTCGCCATGCAGTTGGAGATCCTGGGCACCTCGATGGGCACCCCGGACGAGCTGACCGACCTGCTGGCCTTCTGCGCCGAGCGCGGCGTGCGCCCGGTCGTGGACAGCGTGGTGCCGTTCTCGAAGGTCGAGGACGCGTTCGCCCGCCTGCACTCCGGCGACGTCTTCGGCAAGGTCGTGGTCGACCACACGGCCTGACGCCGCGGCGCTCAGAGGCGGTTGTCCAGGGTTGCGATGTCGCCGCGGGCGGCGTCGGTCGGGATGCGGCGCTTCGCGGTCTCGTCCCCGTAGAGCGTCCAGCGCAGGAACTCCACCGTCGTGTCGGAGACCACCCGCAGCGAGGTGCCGTCGCTGAGCAGGGCGCGGCCGTGGTCGCCCTTCGGGAGGCTGAGCAGCGCCTTCGGCCAGGGCACCTTCTCGTACACGGCCTTGCCGGCGGCGTACTCGACCACCTCGTCGGCCTCGCCGTGCACGAAGAGCTGCGGGGCGGCGGCACCCGCGAACGCGGTGCCCACACCCAGGGCGGTGCCCGCGAAGACCACCCCGGCGTCGAGCCGCTCGTCCCGGCCGGCGGTGAACAGCCCGATCGTGGTCACCCCGCCCGCCGAGTGCCCGGCCGCCGCCACCCGCTCGGTGGCGAGCCGGCCGCGCAGCGGGTCACCCGCCGTCGCGTCCAGGCGGAGGACGGCGTCGAGGGCGTACGACACGTCGGCGGGCTGGTTGAGCACGTCGAGCACGTTGCCGTCGCCGCCCCGGGCGGTGTGCGGGAACGTCGGGGCGGCCACCACGAACCCGGCCTCCGCCCAGCGGGTCAGCAGCGGCGCGTAGTCCGCGGGCCGCCCGCCCAGGCCGTGGCTGAACATGACCACCGGGAACTTCCCGTCGGCCGCGTCCACGGACTTCCGTGGGGCGCCACCGGTCGCGCCGGCCGCCGGGTACCAGACGGTCACCGGCAGCTTCCGGCTCCCGTCGCGGGTCAGGGCGAGCTGCCGTACGCCGACGGCGAAGGTGCGCTCGGGCGCGCTGCCTGCGAGCGCCGGTGCGCCGGTGGCCGCGGGTGGCGTCGGGGTGGCCAGGGTCGGCGGTGCCGCCGGGGCGGCCGGCCGGTCCGTGGAGCACCCGGCCAGGCCGGCCGCGACCAGGGCGCCGGCGAGCAGAGCAGGGGTGAGGCGACGCGACATGGCTCCGATTGTGCCTCGCCCGGCGGGCCCGCCCATCGGAGATCGACGGGCTGTGCCGGTGCCGGCCGCAGCGGGTGAGGTCGGGCGGGGCCGGCTCAGGTCGTCAGCCGGTGCTCGAACGCCGTCACGCCGGGGGAGAGCGCCGCGCCGGTCAGCCGGCGGCGGGCGGCCGGGTCGCCGTAGAGGGTCCAGCGGAGGAACTCGGTCGTGGCGGCGAGGACCTGGTCGAAGCCCCGCCGGCCCGGCCCCAGGTACTCGCCGTGGCCCTGCCCGAGCAGGCTCAGGAACGCCGCCGGCCCGGAGGCGCGGTCGTACGCGGCACGACCGACCCGCAGCGGGACGACGCGGTCCGCCGTGCCGTGCACGAAGAGCAGCGGCGCGGCCGGATCGGCGCGACCACCGGCCATCCCGCCGCCCGCGATCACGATGCCGGCCCGCAACCGGGCGGAGTGGCCCGGGGTGAACATGCCGGCCGTCGTGAAGCCGCCGGCGGAGTGGCCGGCGGCGGCGAACCGGGCCACGTCCAGGTGCCCGGCGAGGGGGTCACCGCGCCGGGTGTCCAGGCGGACGAGATGCCGGATCAGCCGCCATGCGTCGGCCGGCTGGTGCCGGACGTCCGCTCGGCTGAACCGGGGAGCGCCGCGCCGGGTGTGCGGGTACGCCGGTGCGGCCACCACGAACCCGGCGGCGGCCCAGCGGGTGACCAGGCCGGCGTGCAGGCGCGGCAGGCTGTCCAGCCCGTGGCTGTAGACGACGACGGGGAACCGCCCGTCGGCCACGGCGGCGCCCTCGGCCGGGTACCAGAGGGTCACCGGCAGGGGCCGCGCCGAACCCGGGTCGAGGGTGAACGTACGCACGCCGACGGCGTACGGGCTCCCGGGCGCCGGGTGCGCCGGCGGCGGCCCCCCGGTGACGGAGGTGGCCGGCGCGCAGCCCGCCAGCAGCAGCGCCGCCAGCAGCGCGGCGACCAGCCGTTGCACTCCCACGGATCCACGGTAGGTCTCCGGGTGCCCCGGCCGGTCCCGCCGACCGGTCCGCGTCCGCGCACCACCCGGCCGGAACACCTCCACCGCCCGGCTCGACCTGTGGGATCCACGCGCGCCGGGGCCCGGCTACGTCGACGCCCTTCGCTATGGTCGGGCGCATGCCTGAGAACTACTCCGACCCGGCCGGCAACACCGAGGCGTTCCGCGCCTTCGCGAACACGCCCGAGCCGCCGGCGCCGGCCGCCGGTCGGGCGCCGCTGCTCGTCGGCGCGGTGGTGGCCGCGGTGGTGCTGGTCGTCCTGGCCGCCTGGCTGGCCCTGGGCTGAGCCGGCGCGTCAGCGCGAGCCCGCGGCCACCGCGCGCGCCGCGCGGGCGATCTCCCGCTCCTCGTCGGTGCCGATCACACAGACCGTCACCTCCGCGCCGTCCGGGGAGATGACACGGTCGCCGCTGCCGGCGTTACGGCCCGGGTCGACGGCGATGCCCAGCCGCTCCAGGCCGGCCAGCGCCGCCGCGCGCACCGGGGCGGCGTGCTCGCCGACGCCCGCGGTGAAGGTGACCGCGTCCACTCGGCCGAGCAGGGCGTAGTACGCCCCGACGTAGGCGGTGATCCGCCGGCAGTACACGTCGAAGGCGAGGGCGGCGTCCCGGTCGCCGTCGGCCCGGCGCGCCAGCACCTCGCGCATGTCGTTGGCGCCCGCCAGCCCCAGCAGGCCGCTGCGGTGGTTGAGCAGGTCGTCGATCTCGTCGACGCCCAGCCCGCCCTCCCGGCGCAGGTGGAAGATCACCGTCGGGTCCAGGTCGCCGCTGCGGGTGCCCATCACCAGGCCTTCGAGCGGGGACATGCCCATCGAGGTGGCCACGCTCCGCCCACCGGCCACCGCGGTGACACTGGCCCCGTTGCCGAGGTGCAGGGTGATCGTGTTGATCTCCTCGTACGGGCGGCTGAGCAGTTCCGCGGTGCGCCGGGAGACGTACGCGTGCGACGTGCCGTGGAAGCCGTACCGCCGGACGCCGTACCGGGTGGCCGTGTCCCGGTCGATCGCGTACGTGGCGGCGGCCTCGGGGAGCGTGGTGTGGAAGGCGGTGTCGAAGACGGCGACCTGCGGCAGGTCCGGCAGTGCCGCCCGGGCGACCTCGATGCCGGCCAGGTTGGCGGGGTTGTGCAGCGGCGCCAGCGGCACCAGGGCCCGGATGGCGGCGAGCACCTCGTCGTCGATCAGGACCGGCTCGCCGAAGCGCCGCCCGCCGTGCACCACCCGGTGCCCGACCGCCACCAGCCCGGCCAGGTCGAGACCGTCGAGGATCTGCCGGACCGCCGTCGCGTGGTCGGGCGGACCGCCGCCGGGCTCGCCGATCCGCTCGACCGTGCCCTTGCCCCGGATTTCGTCGCCGTCGTAGAGCCGCCACTTCACCGACGACGACCCGCAGTTGAGCACCAGCACCCGCTCGGTCACGCGACCTCCTCCTCCGACGACGCGGCGGCCTGGATCGCGGTGATCGCGACCGTGTTGACGATGTCGGGAACGGTCGCGCCCCGGGACAGGTCGTTCACCGGCCGGCGCAGGCCCTGCATGACCGGCCCGACCGCCACCGCGCCGGCCGACCGCTGCACCGCCTTGTACGTGTTGTTGCCGGTGTTGAGGTCCGGGAAGATGAAGACCGTCGCCCGGCCGGCCACCTCGCTGCCGGGCAGTTTCGTCGCCGCCACCGCCGGGTCGATCGCCGCGTCGTACTGGATCGGGCCCTCCACCAGCAGGTCCGGTCGGCGTTCCCGGACCAGCAGGGTGGCCGCCGCGACCTTCTCCACGTCCGCGCCGGCGCCGGAGGCGCCGGTGGAGTACGACAGCATCGCCACCCTCGGCTCGATGCCGAACCGGGCGGCGGTGTCGGCCGACGAGATCGCGATGTCGGCGAGTTGGGCGGCGTCCGGGTCGGGGTTGACCGCGCAGTCGCCGTACACCAGGACACGGTCGGCGAGCAGCATGAAGAAGACGCTGGACGCGACGGACACCCCCGGCATGGTCCGGATGATCTCGAAGGCGGGGCGGATGGTGGCGGCGGTGGTGTGGGTCGCGCCGGAGACCATGCCGTCGGCGTACCCGGTCTGCACCATCATCGTGCCGAAGTAGTTGGGCTGGGCCACGATGTCGTGGGCCAGGTCCAGCGTGACCCCCCGGTGGGCGCGCAGCTTCGCGTACCCGGCGGCGAACTCGTCGCGCCACCCGCTGGTGACCGGGTCGACCACCCGGACGCCGGCGATGTCGACACCCAGTTCCCGGGTGCGCCGGGCGATGTCGTCGGGCCGGCCGAGCAGGGTCAGGTCGGCGACGCCCCGGCGCAGCAGGATCTCGGCCGCCCGCAGGATCCGCTCCTCCGAGCCCTCGGGCAGCACCAGGTGCCGGCGCCGCGCCCGGGCGCGGTCGATCAGGTCGTACTCGAACATCAGCGGCGTAACCCGCTCGGAGCGGCTGACCCGCAGCCGGCGGGCCAGGTCGTCGGTGTCCACGCAGCGCTCGAAGGCGCCGAGCGCGGCCTCCACCTTGCGCGGGTTGCCGGCGCTGGGCCGGCCCTCGATCCGGCTGGACGCGGCGACCGTGTCGTAGCTGTCGCTGGGCACCGAGAGCACCGCGAGCCCCGGCTTCAGCCGCTCCACCAGCCGCATCGCGCGCGGGTCCGGCCGCTCGCCGAGGGTGAGGACCAGCCCGGACAGCGAGACCTGCCCGGCCACGTGCGCCGCGCTCGTGGCGACCAGGAGGTCGTCCCGGTCGCCCGGCATGATCACCAGGGCGCCCTCGGTGAGGTGGTCGAGCAGGGTCGGCACGTGGGCCGCGCCGACCACGTAGTCGAGCACGTCGCGGCTGAGGGCGGCGTCGTCGCCGGCGAGCAGCGTGGCGCCGAGCGCCGCCGCCACCTCGGCGACCGTCGGCGCCGACACGCTCGGCACCTCCGGAATCGCGTACGTGGGGACCGGCAGGTCGGGCAGCGGCATCGGCTCCGCCATCCGGTTGGCGACCACCGCCAGCACCGTCGCGCCGAGGTCCTCCAGATCGTGGTACGCCCGGCGCGCCGACGCCGAGATGGCGGCCGGCTGCTGCCCGTACCCGTCGACGACCGGGACCACGACGCTGCCGAACTCGGTGGCGAGCCGCGCGTTGAAGGCCAGCTCGCGGGGGCCGGCGCCGGCGCCGCCGTCGGCGAAGTCGCTGCCCACCACGACCACCGCCGGGCAGCGGCGCTCCACCTCGCGGTAGCGCGCCACGATCCCGGAGATCAACTGCTCCCGCCGCCCGTCGGCGACCATCGCGGTGGCCTCGGCGTACGTCGCGCCGGCCAGATCCGCGGGCGGCAGCTCGATCCGGTACCGGTCGGCGAGCAGGGCCAGGATGGGATCCGGGGTGGCTCCGCCGACCAGCGGGCGGAACGCCCCGATCCGTTCGACCTGCCGGGACAGCAGTTCGGCGAGGCCGAGGGCGACCGTCGACTTGCCCCCGCCGGACCCCACGCTGGTGACGTACACACTCCGGGCCACGAGATCCACCCTAGGAGATCGGCGTGCCCCCCGCCCGGGTCCTGCGTCCCGGGCCGTCGGTCACTCGTCGTCCTCGTCGTCGAGACGGGCCAGGTACGTGGCGAGACGCTCGATCGGCGTCTCGAACTCGGGGTTCAGGTCGACGAAGTCGCGCAGGCGCTCGGCCAGCCACTCGATGCTGATCTGCTCGTCGCCGCGTCGCTCGACCAGTTCCTCGATCCCACGGTCGGTGAAGTACATGTGCGTTCCTCGTCTGTGGTGGCGCGACGGCGGCGGGGCAGGGACGACCGTCCCTGCCCCGCCGCCGTGCGTGGTGCGTTACGGGCGGGGGAGGGCCGCCTCGATCAGCGCCTGCTGCTCGACGTCGTGCATCTTGGCCGAACCGACCGCCGGGGCGGCCGCGGCCGGACGGGAGATGCGGCGCAGCCGGACACCGTCGAGGTGCTCCAGCATGTTCAGCGCGACGAACGACCAGGCGCCCTGGTTGGCCGGCTCCTCCTGGACCCAGGCGAAGTCCTCCGCGTTCGGGTACGTCGCGAGGGCGGCCCGGATCTCGTCGACCGGGATCGGGTACAGCTGCTCGACCCGGATGATCGCGGTGTCGGTGACGCCGCGCTCCTGCCGGGCCTGGAACAGGTCGTAGTAGACCTTGCCCGAGCAGAGCAGCACCCGCTTCACCTGCTCCGGTGCCGGGGCCCCGCCGTCGGGCAGCACCGGCTGGAAGGTGCCGGTGGTGAAGTCCTCGACCTGCGAGATGCAGAGCCGGTGCCGCAGCAGGGACTTCGGCGTGAACACCACCAGCGGCTTCCGCTTCGGCGACAGGGCCTGGCGGCGCAGCAGGTGGAAGTAGTTCGCCGGGGTGGTCGGGATCGCCACCCGCATGTTGTCCTCGGCGCAGAGCTGGAGGAACCGCTCCGGGCGGCCGGAGGTGTGGTCCGGGCCTTGGCCCTCGTGGCCGTGCGGCAGCAGCAGGGTGACCGCCGAGCGCTGGCCCCACTTCACCTCGCCGGAGGAGATGAACTCGTCGATGACCGACTGGGCGCCGTTGACGAAGTCGCCGAACTGGGCCTCCCAGCAGACCAGCGCGTTGACGTTCTCCACCGAGTAGCCGTACTCGAAGCCCATCGCCGCGTACTCGCTGAGCAGCGAGTCGTGCACGAAGAACCGGGACCGCTCGCCGTCGCCGGTGAGCGACTTCAGCGGCAGGTAGTCGTCGCCGGTCCGAGCGTCGACGACCGAGGCGTGCCGCTGCACGAACGTGCCGCGGCGCGAGTCCTGGCCGGCGAGCCGGACGGTGACCCCGTCGTGCAGCAGCGAGCCGAAAGCGATGATCTCGCCGAAGCCCCAGTCGATGTTGCCCTCGACGGACATCTTGGCCCGCCGGTCGAGCAGCTGCTGGATCCGCTTGTGCGGGGTGAAGCCCTCCGGCAGGTTGACGTGCGCCTCGCCGATCGCCTTGACGACCGCGGTGTCGGTGGCGGTCTCGACCTGCGGCTCCGGCTCCTCCTTTCGCTTGGGGCGGGAGAGCTGGCGCGGCGTGGTGGCGGCGTCGCGGGTGGCCTTGAAGACCCGCTCCAGCTGCGCCTGGTAGTCGCGCAGCAGCTCCTCCGCGTCCTCCACGGTGATGTCACCCCGCCCGATCAGCTCCTCGGTGTAGAGCTTCCGCACCGAGCGCTTCGAGTCGATGATCTTGTACATCTGGGGGTTGGACATCGACGGGTCGTCGCCCTCGTTGTGTCCGCGCCGCCGGTAGCAGACCAGGTCGATCACGACGTCCTTGTTGAACGCCTGCCGGTACTCGAAGGCGAGCCGGGCGACCCGGACCACGGCCTCCGGGTCGTCACCGTTGACGTGGAAGATCGGCGCCTGGATCATCCGGGCCACGTCGGTGCTGTAGAGGCTGGAGCGGCTGTACTCCGGGGCGGTCGTGAAGCCGACCTGGTTGTTGACCACGACGTGCACGGTGCCGCCGGTGCGGTAGCCGCGCAGCTGGGACAGGTTGAGCGTCTCGGCGACCACGCCCTGGCCGGCGAACGCGGCGTCACCGTGCACCGCCAGCGGCAGCACGGTGTAACCCTCCAGCTTGAGGTCGATCCGGTCCTGCTTGGCCCGGACGATGCCCTCCAGCACCGGGTCGACGGCCTCCAGGTGCGACGGGTTCGCCACCACCGAGACCTTCACCGCGTGCTCGCCGTCCGGCGTGGTGAACTTGCCGTTCTGGCCGAGGTGGTACTTGACGTCGCCGGAGCCCTGGGTGGAACGCGGGTCCAGGTGGCCCTCGAACTCGGAGAAGATCTTCTCGTACGGCTTGCCGACGATGTTCGCCAGCACGTTGAGCCGGCCCCGGTGCGCCATGCCGATGACGACCTCGTCCAGCCCGCCCTCGGCGGAAGCCTCCAGCACCTCGCCCAGCAGCGGGATCAGCGACTCGCCGCCCTCCAGCGAGAACCGCTTCTGGCCCACGTACTTGGTCTGCAGGAAGGTTTCGAACGCCTCCGCGGCGTTGAGCCGGTTGAGCACGTGCTTCTGCTCCTCCGGCGACGGCTTCTCGTACCGGCGCTCGACCCGCTCCTGGATCCAGCGCCGCTCCTCCGGGTCCTGGATGTGCATGTACTCGATGCCGACCCGGCGGCAGTACGAGTCGCGCAGCACACCGAGGACCTCGCGCAGCTTCATCCGCTGCCGGCCGGCGAAGCCGTTCACCGGGAAGACCCGGTCCAGATCCCACAGGGTCAGCCCGTGCTGGAGGACGTCCAGGTCCGGGTGCTTGCGGATCTTGAACTCCAGCGGGTCGGTGTCGGCCATCAGGTGGCCGCGCACCCGGTACGCGTGGATCAGCTCGTGCACCCGCGCGGTCTTGTTGATCTGGCCCTCGCCGTCGATCGCGACGTCGCGCATCCAGCGCACCGGCTCGTACGGGATGCGCAGCGAGGTGAAGATCTGGTCGTAGAAGCCGTGCTCGCCGAGCAGCAGCTCGTGCATCACCTTCAGGAACTCGCCGGACTGCGCGCCCTGGATGATGCGGTGGTCGTACGTGCTGGTCAGCGTGATGACCTTGCTGACCGCCAGCTCCGCGAGGGTGGCCTCGCTCATGCCCTGGTACGGCGCCGGGTACTCCATCGCGCCGACGCCAATGATCGCGCTCTGGCCGGTCATCAGTCGCGGCATCGAGTGCACGGTGCCGATGCCGCCCGGGTTGGTCAGCGAGATGGTGGTGCCGGAGTAGTCCTCCATCGTCAGCTCGTTCTTCCGAGCCCGGCGGACGACGTCCTCGTACGCCTGCCAGAACTGCCGGAAGTCCATCTGCTCGCAGGCCTTGATGGAGGGCACCACCAGGTTGCGGCTGCCGTCCGGCTTGGTCAGGTCGATGGCGATGCCCAGGTTGACGTGCTCGGGGCGGACCAGCACCGGCTTGCCGTCGACCTCGGCGTACGAGTTGTTCATCTCCGGGTGCGCCACCAGCGCGCGGACCAGCGCGTACCCGATCAGGTGGGTGAAGCTGACCTTGCCACCCCGCCCGCGGGCCAGGTGGTTGTTGATCACGATGCGGTTGTCGACCAGGAGCTTGGCCGGGACGGCGCGCACGCTGGTCGCGGTCGGCACGCTCAACGACGCGTCCATGTTCTGGACGATCTTGGCGGCGACGCCGCGCAGCGGCGTGGTCTGCGGGCCGGCGGCGGTCGGGGCGGCGGCCTTCGCCGGTGCGGCCTTGGCCGGGGCCGGCTTGGCGGCGGCCTTCTGCGCCGTGGGCTTGGCCGGAGCCGGCTTCGCCTCCTCCTTGCGCGCGGGCTGCGCGACGGTCGCGGCGGCCTCCTGCTGGCCGGACGGCTCGGGCTTGGCGGCCGGCTTCGGGGCGGGCTGCTCGGCACGCGGCGTCGCGGCGCCCGGTGCGGGCCGGTAGTCCGCGAAGAAGTCGTGCCAGGCCGGGTCGACGCTGGTGGGGTCGGTGAGGTACCGCTGGTACATCTCTTCGACGATCCACTCGTTCGGGCCGAAACCCGCCAGTGGGTTCTCCTGCGAAGTCTGCTGGGTCGACACGGCCGGTAATCGCCTCTTTCACGCGGGTTGTGTGTCACGCGGTGCGCCCTTTCCTCCGGGCGCGCGGAGTCGGGTCCCAGGCTACGCCGTACGGAACCCGCAGGCATTTCCGCCTCCGTCGCGTGGTCCGTTTCACAGAAGATGCCAGAAGTTCGGCAAACGCTGCGTACGCCGTCGATGACTGGTATGCGGAACTGAGTATCCGTACCGAATGCCGCACCCCGGGCGTGCCGGCACGCTGACCGTGGCGGTCGCCGTGGCGGTCAGCGCTGTCGGGGCGGCGGCCCTCGGGGTGGGCTCGTGAGGAGGCTCGGCCTTCCCGCGCTCTTCTTCGGCTGGCTCTACGGGGTGCCGTTCCTGCTGATCACCGGCCTGATCCGGCGAGCCTCGGACCCGTACGCACCGACCCGCGAGGCGGCGCGGGCGTTCGGCGCGACCACCGACGCGTTGCTGATCGGCGGGCTGGTCCTCAACGCGGTGCTCCCGCTGGTCGGGCTGCTGCTCGCGGCACGGGCCGACGACGCGTACTGGCGGCGGCACTTCGTCGGCGCGGGCGTCGGCGTGGTGGCGGTCTACCTGGTCACGGCGGTGGCGAGCAGCATGGTGGCCACCACCCTGATCGGCCACACCCCGGCGGACGAGGAACCGGCGCCGAGGGTCACCCAGTGCATCCCGGTCAGCGGCGGCCGGGGCTGCCCCGGCGGGTGACGCGGGCGACGTGGCCGGGGGCCGGCCCGCGACGCGGTGGCGGGAACGGTGCCGCCCCCGCCACCACGCGCGTCAGGAGATGTCCCGCCGACGTACGGTCAGCGTGCCGATCACGCCGGCCACCACCGCGTACCCGATCAGCACCGCGGCGCCCGCCCAGCGCGGCGGGTTGCCCGGGATCTCGGCTCCGGTGACCATCAGGCCGGAGGCGAGGGAGGGCACCAGGAGCTGGAGGTTGTTGATCCAGTCCCCGAAGCGGGCTGCCAGCGTGCTGATGACGATGACCGCGCCGATCGTGCCACCCAGGTAGAGCAGGATGCCGGTGACGGTGGCCCCGATCTGGCTGCGGATCAGCACCCCGATCCCGACGCCGAGGATCGCCCACAGCAGGTACGCCAGGGCGTTCAGCCCGACCGCCTCCCACGCCGCGCTCCCGAACCGGGCACCGACCCCGACCGACTCCAGCACCGCCGAGCCGACCAGCAGGTTCGCGCCGGTCGTGACCAACCAGAAGATCAGCCCCAGGACGGCCGTGGCCACCAACTTGGCCGCCATCACGGCGCTCCGGTGCGGTGTCGTGAGGAACGTGGTGGTGACGGTCTGGTGGAAGAACTCGTTGGTCACCACCAGGATGCCGAGCAGCATCACCATCAGCAGGCCGAAGAACTGGCCGTTGGTGTAGAGGTTCGCGGCCAGATTGTCCGGGAGGGCGACCGCCGCCACGGTGTCGGCCTGGTCCTCCGGCACCTGGCCGAGATTCCCGTTCACCAGCTGATCCGTCTGGATGTAGTTGAAGAACAGGGTGAGGCCCCACAGCGGCAGGTAGATCAGCGCCAGGATCCACCACAGGTTGGTGGTACGGATCTTCGCCAGCTCGGCTCGGACGAGGTTCATCGGATGTCCGCCTTTCCGGCCGTCAGCTCCAGGAACACGCCCTCGAGGTCGGGCCGTTCCGTGGTGAGTTCGTGCAGCTCGACACCGGCGGCCAGGGCCGCCCGGCCCACCGTCGGCGCGTCCACACCGCCGACCAGCAGCGTCCCGTGCTCGTCGACGTCCACGGTGGCCGGGCCGTCCTTCAGCGCGGCGGTCAGCGTGTCGGCCTGCGGCGTGCGGACGCGTACCCGCACGCCCTGCGCCATCGACCCGATCACCTGGTCCACCGGGCCCTGCCGGACCAGCCGGCCAGCGGCGATGATCACCACGTCGTCGGCGAGGAGCTGCATCTCGGACAGCAGGTGGCTGGAGACCAGCACCGTGCGTCCCTCGGTGGCCAGGCTCTTGAGGAAGCCGCGCATCCACCGGATGCCCTCCGGGTCGAGGCCGTTCGCCGGCTCGTCCAGGATCAGCACCCGCGGGTCGCCGAGCATCGCGGCGGCGATGCCCAGCCGCTGCTTCATGCCGAGCGAGTAGCCCTTGAACTTGCGCTTCGCGGCCGGCGTCAGCCCGACCAGCGCCAGCGCCTCGTCGGCCCGGGACTTCGGCAGGCCGGCGGCCGCGCAGATCACCCGCAGGTGGTTGATCCCGGTGCGGCCCTTGTGCGCGCTGGACGCCTCCAGCACCGCCCCCACGTGCCGCAGCGGATCGGTCAGGTCGGCGTACCGCCGGCCACCGATGGTCGCCTGGCCGCCGGTCGGGGTGACCAGGTTCAGCAGCATGCGGAGCGTGGTCGTCTTACCGGCGCCGTTCGGGCCGAGGAAGCCGGTGACCCGGCCCGGCTCGACCGTGAAGGACAGGTCGTCGACCGCGCGGACGTTGCGGTAGACCTTCGTCAGGCCGGACACCACGATCTGACCGTCGCTGGTGGGGCTTCGCTGCCCGTCAGACATTCTTCTCCCCTCGTGTGGTGGCGTCGGGGTACGCCGCTGCACAGCGTGACCGGCCGGCGCAACCAAATCAATCAGGCGCGGTCCGTACCCGCACCTCCGTCTCGCGGCGGAGGCGGCTACTCCTGAGGAACGACCCGCCGTGGTGTCGGGGAGGGGTTCCGTCGGCCAGGAGCCCCTCCTCCGCCGTCACACCGCGATCCAGGTGGCGCGGGCCCAGGCGAGGAGGGTCCCGTCCGGGGCGTACAGGCTGCTGTGCACCTCGGCCTTCCGGCCCTCGGCGCCCGCCGTCAGCCCGGTCACCACGCACTCGGCGCCCGGCTGCGGCAGCGCTTCGACCACGGCGGCGATCCGACCCAGCACGTACGGCCGGCCGGGCGCGATCACCGACCAGCCGCCGGGGCAGTCCAGCGCCGCCCAGACGGTCACCGCGTCGACGTCGTCCGGCACCCGGAACGGCGCGGCGGTGCGGCCGTCGGGCAGCGGACCGGGAAAGATCCGCAGGCCGTCGGCCCGCTCCGGGCCGCAGACGAAGCAACCGGGGAAGGGGTGGTCCACCAGCCCGGCGTACCCGGCCGCGGCCGCCCGCGCCGTCGCCAGGTCGACCGGCTGCACGACGGTGCGGAACCCCGGGACCGGACGGACCTCCGCGACCAGCTGCCCGTCCGGGTCGCGGACCTCGGTCCCGTGCCGGGTCAGCGGGGTCTCCAGCGGCGGCGGCCGCCGCAGGGTCACCTCCACCGCGGCGTCGGCCGCGCCGGGCCGGCCTGCCCGCAGGCCCGGGTCCCCGGCCGCGAACGTCCCCGCGCTCCACCCGCCGTTGCCCGAGCCGGGCGGCCCGTTGTACCGCGCACCGATGATCATGCCCGCACCTCCGGTCGGCGGCGCCGGCCCCGTCGCCGGCCCACCCGGGGGCAGCCTCCCACGTCCGCCCGTCGACGTCGCCGGGCGGTCACGGCAGCCGGCCGCCCACCGCCGTTCACCCGATCGACACTCCTCACCACCGTGACCGGCAACCCGAGCCCCCTACACAGAACTCATGGCCGTTCTGCCCGCCGCTGGCGCACCCCTCACGACCAGCGGGTACACGCTGTTGATCGCCGACGACCCCAACCAGGTCGCGGCCGCGCAACGCCTCCGACACGAGGTCTTCGCCACCGAGTTGGGCGCCACCCTGCGCCCCGGCGCGGGTGACCTGGACGTCGACGACTTCGACCAGTACTGCGACCACCTCATCGTGCGGCAGGAGAGCAGCGGTGAGGTGGTCGGGACGTACCGCCTGCTGCCGCCGGGCCGCGCCGACCGCCGGTACGCCGAGGACGAGTTCGACCTGACGCCGCTGGACCCGCTCCGCGACGACCTGGTGGAGGCCGGCCGGTCCTGCGTACACCCGGACCACCGCTCCGGCGCCGTGATCAACCTGATGTGGGCCGGCATCGCCCGCTACCTGCACCTGCGTGGCGTCCGCTGGCTCGGCGGCTGCGCCTCGGTCCCGGTGGCCGACGGGGGACGGGCGGTCGCGGAGGTGTGGGCCCTGGCGCAGGCGAAGCACCTGGCTCCGCCGCCGCTGCGGGTCCGCCCGCTGCGCCCCTGGTTCGCCGAGCCCGGCGTGCCCACCGGCGCGGTCGGGGGCGCGCAGGCGCGGGCACTGGTCCCGCCGCTGCTCCGCGGCTACCTGCGCCTCGGCGCGTGGGTCTGCGGCGCGCCGGCCTACGACCCGGACTTCGGGGTCGCCGACTTCTACGTGCTCTTCTCCCTGGACCGGATGAATCCCCGCTACCTGCGGCACTTCCTGGGCGAGGTGGAGCGGTGACCGCCGTCGTGTACGACCTCTGGCGGCCGACCTCCGGGTGTGGCCCGACCTGCCTGCCGGTGCCCGGCGACGTGCCCGACGTCTCCGCCGCGCGGCGGCTGGGCCGGATGGTCGCCGGGCTGGGGATGCTGCTCGCCGGTGCCGGCCTGGCGGTGCTGCTTCCGCTGCTGCCCGCTCGCGAGCGGGAGGCCGCGATCCGCCGCTGGGCGCGGGCCACCGCCCGGGCCGTCGGCGTGCGCCTGGTGGTCCGGGGCCGGCTGCCCCGGCGGCGCGCGCTGCTGGTCGCCAACCACGTGTCGTGGCTGGACATCCTGGCGGTGCTGGCCGCGTCGCCGGCCCGGATGATGGCCAAGAGCGAGGTGCGGGCGTGGCCGCTGATCGGTCAGCTCGCCGGTGTCGCCGGGACCGTCTTCGTGGACCGGGCCCGGCCCCGGGACCTGCCGGACACGGTGACGCGGCTGGCCGCCCTGCTGCGCTCCGGGCGGGCGGTCGCCGTCTTCCCGGAGGGCACCACCTGGTGCGGCGACGCGGGGGACTGCCGGCCGGCCGGCGGGTTCCGGCCGGCGATGTTCCAGGCCGCGATCGACGCGGGTGCCCCGGTGGTGCCGCTGCGGATCGGCTACCGGTGCGCGGCCACCGACACGGCCACCACCGCGGCGGCCTTCCTGGGCGACGAGACCCTGTGGCGGTCGCTGCGGCGGGTGCTCGCCGCCCGCGACCTGGTGGTGACGGTGACCGTCACGGCGGCCCTGCATCCGGCGGCGGACGCCGACCGGCGGGTGCTGGCCCGGGCCGCCGAGTCGGCCGTGCACCTGGTGCCGTCCCGGGTGCCCCGGGCCGCGGCGCTGCACGCGCTGCCGACCCGGCTGGTGGTCGCGGAGCGGGAGCTCGACCTGGCGGCCTGAGCCTCACAGATTCTTTTCAGCGACCGCCCAGGCGGGGCGCAGCCTGAGCGCGGATGATGGGCCGCATGGCCGCTACCCAGACCGAGGCGCGACTGCTCGTCGTCGAGGACGACCCCAACATCCTCGAACTGCTCTCCGCGAGCCTGCGGTTCGCGGGTTTCGACGTGGCTACCGCCACCAGCGGCAGCGCCGCGCTGAACGTCGCGAAGGACCACCGCCCCGATCTGGTCGTGCTGGACGTCATGCTGCCCGACCTCGACGGATTCGAGGTCATCCGGATGATGCGCGAGGGCGGCACCCGGACGCCGGTCGTCTTCCTCACCGCCCGGGACGCCACCGACGACAAGATCCGCGGCCTCACCCTGGGCGGCGACGACTACGTCACCAAGCCGTTCAGCCTGGAGGAGCTGACCGCGCGGATCCGCGCCGTGCTGCGGCGTACGAGCACCGGCGAGCAGGCGCCGTCCCGGCTCACCTTCGCCGACCTGGAGCTGGACGAGGAGACCCACGAGGTGTACCGGGCGGGCCAGCGGGTGCAGCTGTCGCCGACCGAGTTCAAGCTGCTGCGCTACCTCATGCTCAACGCCAACCGGGTGCTGTCCAAGGCGCAGATCCTCGACCACGTGTGGAACTACGACTTCCGGGGTGACGACAACATCGTCGAGTCGTACATCTCGTACCTGCGGCGCAAGGTCGACAACACCCAGCCCCGGCTGATCCACACGCTCCGTGGGGTGGGGTACGTCCTTCGCAAGCCGGCGGCGTGAACGTCGTCCAGCAGGCGAAGCTCCGGCTCCGCAGCGTCCCGCTCCGCGTCAAGCTGGTCACCGCGGTCCTCGCGCTGGTGGCAGCCGCGCTGCTGGTGATCAGCTCGCTGACCACCTACTTCCTGCGCAGCTATCTGATCGACCAGGTGGACGCGGACCTGCGCTCGGCGAGCGGCAGCGTGACGAGCTGGGCCGCGACGCTGCGGCCGGGCCAGAAGGTCCAGTTCAGCCTGCCGAGCGACTACGTGCTGCTCACCGTCGCGGACGGCCAGGCGACCGCCTTCTTCTACAACCCGGAGATGGACCAGCAGGACCTGCCGAACTGGCCGCGCACGGAGGAGGGGTTCCGGGACCTGGTCGGGGACCCGCGCACCGTCCGGTCGCAGGACGGTCACAGCCGGTGGCGGATGCTCTACCTCGAACTGCCGGACGGTCAGGTGGCGGCCGTCGGCCAGCACCTCACCGACGTGGACCTGGCCGTCAAACGGTTGGTCTGGATCGACCTTCTGGTCGGTGGTGCGGTGCTGATCCTGCTCGCGTCGATCGGCGCGGCGATCGTCCGGACCAGCCTCAAACCGCTCGTGGAGATCGAGCAGACCGCCGCCGCCATCGCCGGCGGCGACCTGACCCGGCGGGTGCCCGACCCGGAGGCGGGGCAGGAGTGCCCCACCTCGGAACTCGGGCGGCTGTCCCGGGCGCTCAACGCGATGCTCACCCAGATCGAGGCGGCCTTCACCGCCCGCGCCACGTCCGAGGCGGCCGCCCGGGCCGCCGAGTCCACCGCCCGGGACGCCGCGGCGAACGCCCGCGCGTCCGAGGCCCGGGCCCGTCGCTCCGAGGAGCGGATGCGGCAGTTCGTCGCGGACGCGTCGCACGAGCTGCGCACCCCGCTGACGACGATCCGGGGCTTCGCCGAGCTGTACCGGCAGGGCGCCGCCCGCGAGCCCGAGCAGACCGGCGACCTGCTCCGCCGGATCGAGGACGAGGCAGCCCGGATGGGGCTGCTCGTCGAGGACCTGCTGCTGCTCGCCCGGCTGGACCGCGAACGCCCGCTCTCGCTCGCCCCGGTCGAGCTGCCGGTGCTGGCCACCGACGCGATCGAGGCCGCCCGGGCGGTGGCCCCGGACCGCCGGATCGAGCTGGACATCGTCCCGGGCTCCGGGCGCCTGGTGGTGTACGGCGACGACGCCCGGCTGCGGCAGGTGATCGGCAACCTGGTGACGAACGCCCTGACGCACACCCCGCCGGACGCGTCGGTGACCCTGCGGCTGCGGTCCGAGCCGGGCAACCTCGCGGTGGTGGAGGTGGCCGACACCGGCCCGGGGCTCTCACCGGAGCAGGCGGAGCGGGTCTTCGAGCGCTTCTACCGGGCGGACGCGGCGCGGACCCGCCGGCCCGGCGGGAACACCGGCACCGGGCTCGGGCTGGCGATCGTCGCCGCGCTGGTGGCCGCCCACCACGGCACCGTCGAGGTGGTCGAGACGCCGGGCGGGGGCGCCACGTTCCGGGTGCGGCTGCCCCTGGTACCGGACACGGACGGCGACGACCTGTGACTTTCAGCCAACCTTCAGGCGGGTTCCAGGCTGGTCGCAGTGGCGGGGGAGAAGGTGGATCCATGACCGAGTACGAGTCCGACCCGCAGCGCCGGCCGGCCCCCACCGACGCCGAGCCGTCGCCCCCCACCGCCGAGCTGCTCCGCGTCGAGCGCGCGCAGTCCGACTCCGCCCCGGGCAGCCCCGCGGTCACCGACCCCGCCGCTCCGGGCACCACCGGCCCCGCCGCCCCGCTCGCCGCCGAGGCCGGTCCGGCGACCTCCGGTACCCCGGAGACCGCTGCCCCCGGCTCACCGGCCGCCCCCGGCACCCCGCCGGCAGCCACCCCCTCCGCCCCGCCGTACCCGGCGTCCGGCCAGCCCGGCGCCGCGCCGTCCGGCGGCCACCCGTACGGCGGCTACCAGCAGGGCCGCTACCCGGCTGCTCCCTGGTACCCCGGCAACCAGCCCGGCTGGAGTGGGGGCCAGCCGGGGGCGGCGTACGGTCCGCAGCCGCAGCATCCGGGCGCCCCGGCGCACCACCACGCCGGCCCGCAGCCGCACCTCGCCGGGCAGCCCCTGCCGCCGTGGGCGGCGCCGCAGACCGGCCCGCGTACCAGTCCGGGCCGCGTCGCGAAGTTCGCCGGAGCGGGTGTCGCGGTGCTCGCCCTGATGTTCGGCTCCGGCGTCGCCGGCGGCGCGCTGGCGCTCGCCCTCGACGGCAACTCCGGCATCACCCGCACCTACTCGGCCGCGCCGGTCATCAACAGCGCCGACCTGCCGCGCATCGCCGCCGAGGTGCAGCCGAGCGTGGTCTCGATCACCACCGGCAACGGCGAGGGCTCGGGCGTGATCCTCACCGCCGACGGCTTCGTGCTGACCAACAACCACGTGATCGCGTCGGCGAGCGGTAACACCGTCCGGGTGATCTTCGCGGACGGCGAGACCGCCCAGGCCCGGATCGTCGGCACCGACCCGAAGACCGACCTGGCCGTCCTGAAGGCGTCCGGGGTGAGCGGGCTGAAGCCGGCGACCTTCGGCGACAGCGACGGGATGCAGGTCGGCGACCAGGTCCTCGCCCTGGGCAGCCCGCTTGGCCTGCAGGGGTCGGTGACCGCCGGCATCCTCAGCGCGCGGGACCGCACCATTCAGGCCGGCCGCCCCCAGCAGCAGGACCCGCGCCAGGGGGTCAGCTCGATCTCCGGGCTGCTCCAGACCGACGCGCCGATCAACCCCGGCAACTCCGGCGGCGCGCTGGTGAACACGCGCGGCGAGGTGATCGGCATCAACACCGCCATCGCCACCGCCGGCCAGGGCAGCACGGGCAACATCGGCGTCGGATTCGCCATCCCGAGCAACAAGGCCAAGGACGTCGCGGTCAAGCTCCAGCGGGGCGAGAAGGTCAGCCACCCGACGCTCGGCGTCAGCGTGAACGCCGCCGAGGGCGGCGGGGCGCTGGTGGCCGCCGTCACCCCGGGCAGCGCCGCCGAGAAGGCCGGCCTCCAGCGCGGCGACGTGATCACCCGCTTCGGCGACAAGGTGATCAACGACTCCGACGATCTGGTCGGTGCCGTCCAGGCCGGCAAGGTCGGGGACCGGGTCGAGGTGACCTACAAGCGCAACGGCGCCGAATCGACGGCAACCGTGACGCTCGCTGAAGCGTCCTAACGGTTACGAACTTTCCTCCTCCCTCCTGCGGCGGGTGGCGGAGCCAAGGGGGTTGGCTCCGCCACCCGCCGCGCTCCTTCCGCCGGCGGCGGTTCACCCGGTGCGGGTGAGCCGCCGTCACCCGTACCGCGGGCACCGTGGGAGCACGAGGACCCGTGAGGCGTACGGAGGAAGCGATGACCACCACCGCCGTCCGGACCGACGCGCAGATCCAACGGGACGTGCTGGACGAACTCGCCTGGGACCCCCGCGTCGAGCCGCAGGAGATCGGGGTCAGTGTCGACGACGGGGTGGTGACGCTGACCGGCTGCGTGGACAGCTACGCCCGGAAGTGGGCGGCGCGGCGGTGCGCGCAGCGCGTCCGGGGCGTCCGGGGGATCGCCGACGACCTGGAGGTCCGCATCCTCGGCGACGAGCAGTACACCGACGGGGAGATCGCGATCGCCGTCAGCCGGGCGCTGGAGTGGGACAGCTTCGTGCCGGCCGAGCGGCTGGACGTGACCGTGGCGAACGGGTGGGTGATGCTCCGCGGTGAGGTGGAGTTCGGCTGGCAGCGGCGGACCGCCGAGATGGAGGTTCGGCGCCTGCGCGGCGTACGTGGCGTGACGAACCTGGTGGAGGTGCGGCCGGCGGCCCGGCCGGACGGCGAGCGGATCCGGGGCGACGTCCAGCGGGCGCTGCTGCGCGGGATCGGCACCGAGCGGGTGACCGTCGAGGTGGACGGTGACACGGTGATCCTCGGTGGGGTGGTGCGCTCGTGGTGGGAACGGGACCAGGCCGAGCGTGTGGCGTGGTCCGCCGACGGTGTCCGCGACGTACGCGACGAGCTGCTCATGGGCGGCTGACTGCCCGGCTTGTCCGGTTTAGCCGGGTCGTCGCCGGGAAACCGACCGCCACGCGGCGGCAGCGGTCCGGTTGTCGGGTGGGTGCCGTCCGCCGAAGACCGAGGGGGAGGACGCGTGGCTGGGAACCACCGGGACGCCGGCTCGGCCGAGCGGCCGTTGCGCATCGCGATGGTGGTCCCGCCCTGGCTGTCCGTGCCCCCGCCGGGGTACGGCGGGGTCGAGCAGACCGTCGCCGGCCTGGTTGACGCGCTCGTTGACCGGGGTCAGGCGGTGACCGTGTTCGGCGCCGGCGAGCACCACGGCACCGGCGCGAGCTTCGTCTCCACGGTCCCCACGCTCCAGTACGACCGGCTCGGCGAGTCGCTGCCCGAACTGGCCCATCTCGCCCGGGTGGACGACCTGATCGGCCCGGCCGACTTCGACGTCGTCCACGACCACACCACCATCGGTCCGTTGCTGGCCGGGCGACGCGCCGTGCCGACGGTCGCCACCGTGCACGGCAACCCGGTCGGGGAGTACGGCACGGTGCTCGGCTACACCGACCACGGCGTGGGCCTGGTGGCCATCTCGCACGCCCAGCGGCGGCTCAACCCGCGCCTGCCCTGGGTCGGCACCGTCCACAACGCGCTGGACATTCCCGGCATCCCGCACAAGAGTGCCCCGGCCGCCGAGGGGCCGGTGCTCTGGCTGGCCCGGTTCAGCCCGGACAAGGGACCGGACATCGCGATCCGCGCCGCCCGCGCCGCCGGCCTGCCGCTGGTGCTCGCCGGCAAATGCAACGAGCCGGCCGAGCGCCGCTACTACCACGAGGTGATCCGGCCGCTGCTGGACGACGACGTGACGCTGGTGCTCGACGCGGACCGCCGGGCGGCGCTGCGTCTGCTCGTCGAGGCCCGGTGCCTCATCATGCCGATCCAGTGGGAGGAACCGTTCGGCATGGTGATGCTGGAAGCGATGGCCACCGGTACGCCGGTGGTGGCACTCCACCGGGGAGCCGTATCGGAGCTGGTCCGCCCCGGCGTGACCGGCCTGGTGTGCGAACGGGCCGACGAACTGCCCGGGGCGCTGCGCGCCGCCATCGACCTCGACCCGGCGGCCTGCGTCGCCCACGTCGCGGAGCGCTTCTCCACCGCTCGGATGGCCGCCGGCTACGAGGAGGTCTACCGGCGCTTCATCACCGCGCCGGCCGTCCCCGGTAGCGCCCGCGAGCCCGCCCGCGTCGCCGTTCGCTGACCCGTCCGTAGGGCCTGCCCGGCAGTCGCAGCCCGGCCCGGCCGGGACTTCGACCCGGGTGCTAGGCCCGCGTCGCGGCGAGGTCGGCCATCGCGGCGTCGAGCTGCTCCGCGTACGACTCGCTGATCGCGCCTTCGCCGAGGCGGACGGCGACCTTCTCGCGGAGCCTGGCCACCCGCTCGGCGAGGTCGTCTCCGCCGGTGCGCGCGGCGCCGGTGAGGTTGCGCAGCTCGTTGCGGAAGTCCAGGCCGACGTCGGAGCGGATGCCGCCGTCGCTGAGCCCGGCGCCGATCACGCCGTCGAGCCGGTTGGCGGCGTCCAGCAGGGTCCCGGGGTCGGGGCTGTGCGCCGGGTCGGCCGGGCGTGCCGGCGGCGTCCGCGTCGGTGGTGGCGGGTGGTCGGGCACCGCCGAGGGGACCGGTCCCGCCGGGCCGGTGGTGGGCGACGACCGGGGCGGGGCGTGATCATCCTCCTGCCGCAGCGCCGGCGTCGCCAGTGTCACGCCTACGACGAGCACGACCGGCACGATCAGCACCGGTCGCAGCCGGCGCCCGCGGAGCCGGCCCGGCCCTCCTCGCCTCTCCGTCCTGCTGGCCGCCCCGGTCGGACCCGCGTCAGCATCCTCGCCCCGAGGGACGGCCGTCTCCCCGGCCGGCTCGGGCCGGACGTCCTCAAGGGCCGGTGGGGCGAGGGCGGGCAGGGTGACGGTGGGCGCGAGCATCGTGGCGGCCTGCGGATCGGCGGGGAGCAGCTGATCGCGCAGGACCGTCGCGACCTGCCGGGCGGTCGGCCGCGCAGCCGGATCCCGGGCCAGACACCGCAGACAGATCCGCGCCACCTCGGGCGGCAGGCCCGGCACGTCGGTCAGCGAGGGTGGTACGCCCTCGGCCAGTGCCGCGCTGAGCTGCTCCCAGGTGTCGGCGGGGTACGGCACCCGGCCGGTGAGCGCCTCGTGCAGCAGAACGCCGAGGGAGTACACGTCGGTGGCCGGCTGGGCGGACGCGCCGTCGAGCCGCTCCGGTGCCACGTACGCGGGTGTGCCGAACGTGCCGCCGTCCTCGTCCTCGTCCGGTGCCCCGATCCGCGTGGCGATCCCGAAGTCGAGCACCTTCGCACCGGTGCGGGTCATCATCACGTTGGCCGGGGTGACGTCCCGGTGCACGATGCCCAGCCGGTGCGCCGCCGCGAGCGCGTCGGCGACCTGCGCGCCGATCTCGACGGCCTCCGCCCACGGCAGCGGGCCCTCGGTCAGGCGCAGCTCCAGCTCCTCACCGGCCAGCAGTTCCATCACCACGTACGACGTGATCGAGCCGTCCGGCGCGACCGTCTCGCCGTAGTCGTGGACCGCGGTGACGTGCGGGTGGACCAGTTGGGCGGCGGCCCGGGCCTCCTCCCGGACCATGTCCCGGAAGCGGGCGTCGGCGGCGAGCGACGGCACCAGGACCTTCAGCGCGACGATCCGGTCGAGTACCTCGTCCCGGGCCCGCCAGATGACCGACATGCCGCCGGCGCCGATCTGGTCGATGAGCCGGTACCTGCGGGACAGCAACCGGCCGGGATGGAGTGCCGGCTTCACGGATCACACCTGCCTCGGGGTGGGAGCGCTATCAGGTTGCGTGAATGTTTCCGCCCTGTCAACGGCCCCCCGGTCCCACCGGGAGAGGCGTGCGGCGCGGCCGTGCCAGGATGAACGGCATGGCGCGGGGACCGGTGGCGTTCGTGCTCGGGGGCGGCGGCGTCCTCGGCGCGGTCGAGGTGGGCATGCTGCGTGCCCTGTTCCGCGCCGGGATCCAGCCCGACCTCGTACTGGGCACGTCCATCGGCGCGGTGAACGGCGCGCTGGTGGCCGCCGACCCGTCCGAGGCCGTCACCGACCGCCTGGTCCGGCTCTGGGCGTCGCCCGAGGCGAGTGAGGTGTACGGCGACTCGGTCGCCCGGCAGCTTCGCCGGTTCGCCGCACGTACCCACCTGCACTCGCCGCGCCCCCTCCGCAAGCTGCTCGAGAACGAGCTCGGCGTGGACACCACCTTCGCCGACCTGCGCGTGCCGTTCCGCTGCTGCGCGGCGAACATCGAGCGCGCCGCCGAGCACTGGTTCGACAGCGGGCCACTGGTGCCGGCCGTGCTCGCCAGCGCCTCCGTGCCGGGGCTGCTGCCGCCGGCCCGCATCGCCGACCAGCACTACATCGACGGCGGCATCGTCAACTCCATCCCCATCGGCGAGGCGGTGGCGTCCGGGGCCGGCCGGATCTTCGTCCTCCAGGTGGGCCGGATCGAACGAGAGCTCACCCCGCCGCGGCGGCCCTGGGAGATCGCCCAGGTCGCATTCGAGATCGCCCGCCGGCACCGGTTCGCCCGGGAGATGGCGGCGGTGCCCGACGGGGTCGAGGTGCACGTGCTGCCCACCGGCGGCCTCCGACCCCGCGACGACTCGCCCTGGGCGTACCGGGACATGGCGGCGGTGGGGCGGCGGATCAGCCGCGCGTACACCGCGACCCGGCACTACCTGGCGCAACTGGACAGCTGATGCCGTTGCCGCCCCGGTGGTTGCGCCGGCTGCTCCTCGCCCCCGGCGTCGTGCTGCTCGCCGTCACGGTGGTGACCACGGTGCCGGCGTGGGCCCTGCTCGCCCTGGCCGCCTCGCCGTTCGTCCCGGGCCGGCTGCGGCCCCTGCGGGTGCTCTGGGTGGCCGCCGTCTACCTGGTCTGGGACGCGGCGGCGCTGCTCGCGCTCTTCCTGCTCTGGGTGGCCTCCGGTTTCGGCTGGCGGGTCCGGTCCCCGGCCTTCCAGCGGGCGCACTACTTGCTCGCCGGCTGGTTCCTGCGGGTGCTGTTCTGGCAGGCCCGGTGGACCCTGCGGCTCTCCATCGACGTGGCCGGCACCGACCCGGACACGGCGCTCCCGGGCCGGCCGGAACTCGTGCTGTGCCGGCACGCCGGTCCGGGCGACTCGTTCATCCTGATCCACGCCCTGGTGAACTGGTTCCGGCGGGAGCCGCGGATCGTCCTGAAGGACAGCCTCCAGTGGGACCCGGCGATCGACGTCCTGCTCAACCGGCTGCCGAACCGTTTCATCGCGCCCGGCCACGACGGCCGCGGCTCGGTGACCGAGCAGATCGGACACCTGGCGACCGGCCTGGACGACGACGACGCGTTCGTGATCTTCCCGGAGGGCGGCAACTTCACCCCGCGCCGCCGGCTCCGGGCCATCGCCCGGCTGCGTTCACTGGGCCTGGAGCGGATGGCGCTGCGCGCGGAGCGGATGCAGCACGTCCTCGCCCCGCAACCCGGCGGTCTGCTGGCCGCGCTGGACGCCGCCCCGGACGCCGGCATCATCTTCGTGGCGCACACCGGGCTGGACCGGATGCTCACCGTCACCGACGTGTGGCGTGAGCTGCCGATGGACAAGCGGATCGTGATGCGCTTCTGGTCCGTGCCCCCCGAGGAGGTGCCGGCCGGCCGGCAGGAGCGCATCGACTGGCTCTTCGACTGGTGGGCCCGGATCGACGCGTGGATCGCCGCCAACCGGGACGGCCCCGCGTAGGGTGCGGTCGTGGACCAGATCTGCGTGGTGACGACGGTGGTGGATGCGCGCTCCGTCGCGGACGTTCTCGCCGCCGCGGCGGTGGCCGGCCGGCTGGCGGCGTGTGCCCAGGTGGGAGGCCAGGTGGACAGCACCTACTGGTGGCGGCAGGGCGTGGAGACCAGCACCGAGTGGTCCGTGCAGTTCAAGACCGCCCCCGACCGGGCCGCCGCGCTGGTGGAGCAGATCCGGGCCAGCCACCCGTACGAGGTGCCGGAGATCCTGGTGACCCGGGTGGAGAGCGGCAACCCCGACTACGCCGCCTGGGTGTACGAACACACCCGCCCCTGACCACTCGATCGCTTGATCGACTCCATGCCGGCGGCATCGGCGGCGGCCCGGGCCGGGGGGCTCGTGGCGGCCGCCGACGCGGAGACCCACGAGCTGCCGCTGTCGATCGTCGGTCGGGACTAGGTACGCGCACTCTGGTCCGGTGATCTCCGCTGGTCGAGGATGGCCGCGTGGAGAACTCCGCCTACCCCTGTCCCGCCTGCGGTGCGCCGGCCGATCTCGGCACCGGCTGCTCCGGGTGCGGCCGCCCGCCGTACCCGCCCGCGGCCGAGGTGCTCCGGCTCGACCGGGAGATCGTCACTCTCGCCGGGGAGGTGGAGCGGGCGCGCCAGGCGTACCAGCAGATCGCGGACCGGCTGGGTGCGGCCCGGCGGCGCCGGACGGAGCTGGCCGCCGCGATCCGCGCGGAGTTCCCGGCACCGGCGCGGTCCGCGGTGCCGGTTCCCGCTCGGCCACCGGCGCCGGGCCGTCCGGCCGCGCTGCCGGTGGCCGGGCCGGTTCCGGCGCGGCCCGGTGGCGCGGAGACCTCCACCCGCACCGTGCAGGGCGTGCTGTTCGTCCTCGGTGGACTGCTGCTCGGCACCGCCGCCGTCGTCTTCACGGCGGTGGCCTGGGCGACCGTCGGGGTCGCCGGCCGGGCGCTGATCCTGGCGGCGGTCACCGCGCTGTTCCTGGCCGTCCCGCTGGTCGCGGTGCGGCGCGGGCTGCGGGGGACCGCGGAGACCATCGCCGCGGTGGGCCTGCTGCTGGTGTTCCTGGACGGGTACGCCGCCTGGACGGTGGACCTGGGCGGGGTGACCGGCTGGCCGGGCACCCGGTACGCCGCGCTGGTCGGGGGGGCCGGCGCGGCGGTCGCCGCCGGGTACGCCCGGCTCAGCCGGCTCACCGTGCCCTGGTTCGCCGCCCTGCTGGCGGTGCAGCCGGTGCTGCCCCTGTCCGCGGCCGAGGTCCGGCCGTCGGCGGGCGGCTGGGCGGTGGTGCTGGTCGGCGTGGCCGTCGTGAACCTGCTGGTGGTGGTCGCCCTGCGCGCCGGCCGGGGGGCTGCCGTCGCGTCGGAGGCCGAGCACGACGGTACGGCGGCGCAGTCCGAACCCGACACGGTGCCGGGGACGGGCACGGTGCCGGGCACGATCGGCGGGGGGCCGGTCGTCCTGGCCGGGCTCGTGGTCGCCTGGCTCGGGTACGCCGCCGCGCTGACCTTCGCCGCCGGCTGCGCGCTGGTGCCATTGGCGGCCGGGCGGTTCGCCGGTACGCCGCTGCTGGCCGGGTTGCCGCTGCTGCTGGTGTCGGCGACCCTCCTCGCGGCGGCCCTACTGGCCGGCGGGCCGGTGTTCCGGGGCGTGGCGGGCGCGCTGCTGGTGCCGGTGCTGGCGGGCGCACTGCTGCGCCCGGTCGCGGAGCTGCGCGAGGGGCTGCTGCTGGGGCTGTCGGCACCGGTGGTGCTGCTCCTCGCCGGGGTCGTCCGGTTGCTGCCGGCCCGGTGGCGCACCGGTCCCCTGGTCGGGGCGCTGGTGGTGACCGGCATCCTGGCGCAGGTCGCGGCGGTGACGGTGGTGACCCTGGCCGGGGGTGCGGTCGTCCGCTCGCTGCCGCCGTGGCAGGGCGCCGGGCCGGGACCGGTGCTCGACTGGGGATGGCAGCTGCCGGTCGCGGTGGCGGCCGTCGTGGCCGCCGCCGGCCTGCTGCTGCCCCGAGCCGTACGGCTTCCGCTCGCCGCGGCCGGCGCCGGCGCGACGGTGCTCGCCGTGCCGGCCGGGTGGGCCGCGCCCTGGCCGGCGGTGGTGACGCTGGACCTCGTGGCGGCGGTGGCGCTGCTCGGATTCGCGGTCGGTCGCCGGCCGGCCCGGTCCGGGCCGGTCCTCGCGTCGGCGGTGACCGGGGCCGTTCTGCTCGGGCACGGGCTGCTGGTCGGTTTCGCCGCGCCGGCCGGCGCCGGAGCGGCGCTCGCGGTGGCCGGGCTGGTCGGGCTCGTCGTCGCCGCGCTCGGCCGGCGCGGCACCGGTGTCCAACGCGGCGTCGCGGGCGCCGGCCTCGCCGCCGTACTGCTGGTCGTGCCGGCCGGCGCCACCCTCGCGACGTTCGCCGGGGGCGCGCCGGAGTGGTGGCAGGCCCGGGCCGCGCTCGCTGCCGCCGCACTGCTGCCGGCCGGACTGCTCGCGGTCCGTCGACACTGGCCGGACCTCACCCGGTACGCGTCGACCGCGCTCGCCGTGGCGGTCGTTCCGGTCGGCCTGGCACCGGCGCTGGTGGACGGTGAACCGCTGTCGCTGTACGCCGCCGTGGCGGCCCTGCTCGCCATGCTCGGCCCCGTCCTGGGCGGGGACCACGCCGCCCCGAGCGCCGTCGGCCGGAGCCTGTCGGTGGTGGCGGTGGCGGCCCTCCTGCCCGTGGTGCTGACCGCGCTGCTCGCCCCGTACGGCGACGTGCCGGTCTGGTCGGGGGTGCCGGCGGTCGAGGCGGCGCCGGACGACGTCCCGGCCGGGCTTGCGCTGCCGGTGCTGGCCGCCGCCGTGGCGCTGGCCGCCGCGATACGGGCCCGCGGCGACGGCGGGGTGTCCGCGTCCGGCCGGTCGACCGACCCGGAACGCGGCACTCCGGGGCCATCGGAGGGCGGGACGGCCCCGCCTGTCGCTCCCGGGGTCGGACAACCCGGCGGCTGGCGGTGGTCGGCCGCGCTGCTGGCGGCGCCGTTCCTGGCGGCGGCGCTCCCGGTGCTGCTCCGGTCGGCGGGCGCGCCCTGGCCGGTGCTGCCGGCCGCGGTCCTGCTGGTCGGGGTGGTCGCCGTGCTGGCCGCCGCCCTGCCCGCCCCGCGTCCGCTGCTGGTCCCGGTCGCCCTGCCGCTCGGGCTGGTGTTCACCGGCGCCGGGCTGTCGGGCCTGCTGGCCACCCGGGCCGGCACCCTGACCGGCCTCGCTGCGCTCGTGGTGACCGGCACCGTGGTCGGGGTCGCCGGTCGGCGGGCCGTCGCCCGGCTCGCCGGGGCTCTCGCGGCGGTCGTGGCGGTGACCGCCCTCGCGGTCACCGCGTCGCTGGCCGCGGGCCTGCCGCTGCGGGCGGCGGCGTTCTCGGTGCTCGCCGTCGCGGTGCTCACGCTCGCCGTCGCCGCAGCGCTGCCGCGTCCGGTGCCGGGCGGGCCGGGTCCGGCGGACGCCGGCCGCGGGCAGGGCACCCCGGCCGCGCCGGGCCCCGCCGTCCCGGCCGCACCGGGCTCCGCCGTCCCGGCCGCACCGGGCTCCGCCGTCCCGGCGGGCGGCGGCTCGGGGGCGACCGGAACGGCCGTGACGACGCGACAAGCACTGGACGCCGCCGCGCAGGCCGTCGCGGTGGTGGCGTTCCTGCTCGCCGTGGAGTCGCTGCGGCACGTGGCCGCCGTCTGCGTGCTGTGGGGCGCGGCCGTCGGGCTGCGCCTGCTGCGCCGGGGCGAGCCGGTCGAGTTGCGCTGGCTGCTCGCCGCCGTGGCCGGGGGCAGCGAACTGCTCGGCACCTGGCTGCTCCTGGCCGCCGGCGACGTCGCGGTGCTGGAGGCGTACACGCTGCCGGCGGCGGCGCTCGCCCTGGTCGCCGGGGCGGTGGCGCTGCGGACCCGGCCCGGCCTGACCAGCTGGCTGGCCATCGGGCCGGGCCTCGCCGCCGGGTTGCTGCCGACCCTCGCGTCGGTGCTGGTCGCCTCGGATCCGCAGCCGCTGCGGCGGCTCCTGCTCGGGCTCGCGGCGCTCGCGGCGGTGCTCGCCGGCGCCATCCGGCGCTGGCAGGCGCCGGTGGTGCTCGGCGCGCTGACGCTCACCCCGCTCGCGCTGCACGAACTGGCCCGCACCTGGGACCTGCTGCCCCGGTGGATCTTCCTCGCCGCCGGTGGGCTGGCGCTGATCGGCCTGGCCGCCACGTACGAGCGGCGGCGGCGGGACCTGGCCCGGCTGCGGGCCGCCGTTGGCCGGATGAGCTGACCGGCCGGGCCGGGGCGCCGGCACCCTCGCTCGTCCGGGCGGTGGTGGTGGCTCCCCGGCACCGGTAGGGCACGCCCTACCAAAGATCCGGGGGCATGCGGGATTACCCAGCGCATCCGGTTCCGCGAGACTCGGTGACGGGGGTCGGGCAGTCCGGCGCGACCGAGGCAGGGGCGGTGCAGCATGCGGGAACTCGTGGCGGAACGACCGGCGCGGCAGGGCAGTGACTACGCGGAGTTGTCCCGGCGGATCCGATCGGCGGGCCTGCTGGACCGCCGTCCGGCCCGGTACGCGGCCCGGATCGCGCTGACCGCCGGGCTGTTCGCCGCCGCCTGGGCCGCGGTCGCGCTGGTCGGCGACTCCTGGGCCCAGGTGGCGGTCGCCGTCCTGATGGCGGTGGCCAGCACCCAGGTCGCCTTCCTCGGTCACGACGCCGGACACCGGCAGATGTTCCGCCGGCGTGGGCCGAGTGAGCTGGTCGGCCTGCTCGCCGGCAACCTCGCCGTCGGACTCAGCTACGGCTGGTGGGTCGACAAGCACAACCGGCACCACGCCAACCCCAACCACGTCGACGAGGACCCGGACGTCGGTGCCGGCGCGCTGGTCTGGACGGAGGAGCAGGCCCGGGCGACCCGGGGCTTCGCCCGGTGGCTGGCCCGGCGGCAGGCGGTGCTCTTCTTCCCGATGCTGCTGCTGGAAGGGCTGAACCTGCACGTGGCGAGCCTGCGGGCGGTGCTGGGCCGCGATCCGGACGGGCGGTTCCGTACGCCGATGCGGCACCGGACCGTCGAAGGAGCGCTGCTGGCCGCGCACACCGTCCTCTACGCCGGCGGCCTGCTGCTGGCGATGTCGCCGGTGAAGGCGCTGGTCTTCGCCGCCGTCCACCAGGGGCTGTGGGGGCTGTACATGGGGTGCTCGTTCGCCCCGAACCACAAGGGCATGCCGATGCCGTCCGCCGACGACGACCTGGACTTCCTGCGTAAGCAGGTGCTGACCGCGCGCAACGTGCGGGGCGGGCGGATCGTCGACGCGGCGCTGGGCGGCCTCAACCTCCAGATCGAGCACCACCTGTTCCCGAACATGCCGCGCGGGAACCTGCGCCGGGCCCGGCCGGTCGTCCGGGCGTACTGCGCCGAGCGGGGGGTCCCGTACGTCGAGGTGGGGCTGGTCGAGTCGTACCGGCAGGCGCTGGCGCACCTGCACGAGGTCGGCCGCCCGATTCGAAGCGTTCGGGGTCGGGTGCCTCCCAGGAGTTGAACTGCGGCGCGCCCCCGACGTCCGCGCGTCACACGCCGCCGCCGCTGGTCAGCGTGCCGGTTGAGGCTGCCGGTAGGGTCTCCCCATGGCAGAGGCGCTCACCGCGGAGGCGGTACGAGACGAGCTGACCGGGCTGCCCGACTGGTCCGGTGACCAGGCCGGGATCGCCCGCACCGTGGAGCTGGCCAGTTTCCCGGACGCCATCACGCTGGTGGACCGGGTGGCCGTGGTGGCCGAGGAACTCGACCACCACCCCGACATCGACATCCGCTGGCGGACGGTGACCTTCTTCTGTGTCACCCATTCGGCCGGCTGCGTCACCCACCGTGATCTGGACCTCGCGCGGCGGATCGACGGCATCGTGGGGGAGGTCCGATGAGATTCGAGATCAGCAAGGTGCTCGACGCCATCGAGGGCCGGGTGTGCACCGACCCCTCGCTGGTCCGGGCGGTACTCGACCTGGCCGAGGTGATCCGGTACCAGGACATCGACGGTGGCCGGCCCGCCAGCCTGCTCCGGCTCGGCATGGTGATCGACGCGCTTTCCCGCGAGTTCGAGGAGGACAGCGTTCCGGTCTACGCCGTGGTGCACCGGGCCCTGCTCTCCGACGCCGACCTCACCTCGAACGAGCGCATGGTGGTGCGCCGGTGGGCCGACGACGGGCTGGTCGAGGTGCTCGACAACCCGGGTGACCGGATGCTGGAGGTGGCCGACCTGCTCGGCCTGCCGGTGCTCAGCCGGGCTCGCCTCGACGGGCTGCGCGGGCGCTACCCGTGGGTGACCGACCAGCCGGGCCGGGTGGTGGCTCCGGTGCCGGGTGCGGGCGGGCCGGTCTTCGTCGCCCACGTCGGCGGCGGGGACACGCCGGTCGCCGGGGAGCGGTCGCCCGCCGGCGCGAAGCTGCTGGCGCGGAACTGGCGGTGCCCGGAGTCCCCGTGCGCGCTGTTCGGCCAGGGGGGTGGGGGTGGTGCGTTCGCCGACCTGGCGGCGGTCACCGACCGGAGCCCGGTGACGCAGCCGCCGCCCAGCCTGCGGAACGGCGTACCGACCTGCCCCCGGCACGGTGCCCGGTTGAGCGACGCCGGCCCGCGACCCCGTTCCGAGGTGCTGGCGGTCCGCATCGGCGGCCTGATCCGCCGCCGCTTCGTGCTCACCGACCAGGAGCCGGTGCTGGTCGGCCGCGCGCCGGACGCCGCCGACGGCATCGTGCTCGGCCAGTGGCTCAACGACGAGGCCCGCCGCTGGATCAGCCGTAGCCACCTGAAGCTGGAGCTGCGCGTCGGGGAGATCATCGTGACCGACGTCAGCACGAACGGCTCCGGGATCCGGCCGGGCGGGTCGATGGCCGAGGCGGAGCGGATCCCGCTCAAGCCGCAGCAGTCCCGGGTGCTGGCCGAAGGGGACATGGTCGAGCTCTACCCGGGCGTCCAGGTGGGCCGCCCCGACGAGTTGCCGGCCGGCGCGCCGTACACGCCGGCGTCGGTGATGGCCGAGGCGCCGACCATGGCGATGCGCCTGCCCCGCTGACATCCGGACGACGAAGGGCGCCGGGATCATTCCCGGCGCCCTTCGTGGCGTACGACGATCAGCCGGCCAGCACGGCCGCCAGCTGCGCCACCGCGTGGTCGATCTCCTCCTCGGTGATGACCAGCGGCGGGGCGAGGCGGATGGTCGAGCCGTGGGTGTCCTTGGCGAGGACGCCGCGCTCCATCAGCCGCTCGCACGCCTCCCGGCCGCTCATCAGCGCCGGGTCGATGTCCAGGCCGGCCCACAGACCCCGGCCCCGGACGGCGAGCAGACCCTTGCCGACGAGCGCCTGGAGGCCGGCGTGCAGCCGGGCGCCCAGCTCGGCGGAGCGGCGCTGGAACTCCCCGGTGGCGAGCAGCCGGACGACCTCGGTGGCCACCGCGCAGGCGAGCGGGTTGCCACCGAAGGTGGAGCCGTGCTGGCCCGGCTTGAGCACACCGAGGATCTCGGCGTCCGCCGCGACGGCCGACACCGGGACGATGCCGCCGCCGAGCGCCTTGCCCAGCAGGTACATGTCCGGCACGACACCCTCGTGCTCGCACGCGAAGGTCGCGCCGGTGCGGCCCAGGCCGGACTGGATCTCGTCGGCGATGAACAGCACGTTCCGCTCGGTGCAGACCCGGCGTACGCCCGGCAGGTAGCCCTCCGGCGGTACGACCACGCCCTGCTCGCCCTGGATCGGCTCGAGCAGCACCGCGACGGTGTTCTCGTCGATGGCGGCGGTCAGCGCGTCGAGGTCGCCGTAGGGGACGACCGTGAAGCCGGGCGTGTACGGCCCGAAGTCCGCCCGCGCGTCCTCGTCGGTGGAGAAGGAGACGATGGTGGTGGTGCGGCCGTGGAAGTTGCCCTCGGCCACCACGATGTTCGCCTGACCCGGGGCGACGCCCTTGACCTGGTAGCCCCACTTGCGGGCCACCTTGATGCCGGTCTCGACAGCCTCGGCGCCGGTGTTCATCGGCAGCACCAGGTCCTTGCCGCAGAGCTGGGCCAGCTCGCGGCAGAAGTCGGCGAACTGGTCGTGGATGAACGCCCGGCTGGTCAGCGTCAACTTGTCGAGCTGCTCGTGCGCGGCGCGGATCAGCTCGGGGTGCCGGTGGCCGAAGTTGAGCGCCGAGTACCCGGCGAGGCAGTCGAGGTAGCGACGGCCGTCCACGTCGGTCAGCCAGGCGCCCTCGGCGGAGGAGATCACCACCGGCAGCGGGTGGTAGTTGTGCGCGGTCCACCGCTCCGCGTCCCGGACGGCCTCGGGCGTCCGCAGCTTGTCCTCGATCACTTGCTCGCCTTTCCCTGACGGAGTCGCAACGTGCAGCACTTCGGTCCACCGCCGGCCTTGCGCAGCTCGGACAGGTCGACACCGATGGTCTCGTAGCCCCGGTCCCGCAGCTTGGCCGCCAGGCCGGTGGCCTGCGCCGGCAGCACGACGTGCCGGCCGTCGCTCACCGCGTTGAGGCCCAGCACCTCGGCGTCGGCCATGGTGGCGTGGACCGCGTCCGGGAAGAGCCGGCGCAGCACGGCCTGGCTGCCGGGGGAGAAGGCCTCGGGCAGGTACGCGACCGTCCGCTCGTCGAGCACGGTCAGCGCGGTGTCCAGGTGGTAGAAGCGCGGGTCGACCAGCTGCATGGTGATCAACGGGTAGCCGAAGACCTCCTGGAGCTGAGCGTGCGAGGCGTGCGCGGTGCGGAACCCGGTGCCGGCGAGCAGGTGGTCGCCGACCAGCAGGACGTCGCCCTCGCCCTCGTTGACGTGCTTCGGGTCGTACATCTCGAAGCCGGCGCTCTCGAACCAGGCCCGGTACGCGGGCGCCTCGTCGGCGCGCTGCGGGTCCCGGAACTGCACGGCCATGGCCTTGCCGTCGATCACCGTGCCGCCGTTGGCGGCGAAGACCATGTCGGGCAGGCCCGGCACCGGAGTGATCTCCTCGACGGTGTGGCCCAGGTCCCGGTAGATCTGGCGCAGCTGCTCCCACTGCCGGATCGCCAGGTCGGCGTCCACCGGCGCGGTCGGGTCCATCCAGGGGTTGATCGCGTAGTCGACGGCGAAGTACGTCGGCCGGCACATCAGGAAGCGCTGGCTGGTGGCGTCCATCGTCATTGTCCTGCTCCCAGGGGTCGGGCGCGCCCGGCCACCTTCGGCCCGCGGGCTGGCGCCGTTGCTCAACGGTATGCGGCGCCGGCCGGCGGGATCCACCGCAGGAAGTTGCACAGGACGTCGGATCGTTGCGTGTAGCCGTGGGTCGGCGGCGTTTCGTTGCGTCACCGCGTCCCGACGCCGGAACCACTTCGGGGGCGGCGAACCGCCGCCCCCGAATCAGGGTGTGCCCGGCTGGTGAACCACCAGGCTGGTCGGGCTGTGCCGGTGCACCACCGGCGTCGCCGGCGCACCGCCGGCGAGCCGGACAGTGCCCCCTAGAAGCGATCCACAAACTGTGAGTCGAGCCACTCCCGGAAGCGCGCCACCCAGTCGCCGTCGGTGGTCGGCCAGTCGAACTGGCCGGTCATCGCCAGCACGCCCAGGACCACGGCACCCAGGCCGGCCACGATGCCCAGCAGCGCGTCGGTCGTCCCGGCGACGTGCCGGCGCCGGGTCGCGGCCAGGCCGAGAACGGCGAGGACCGCGCCGACGGCGCCGAGCCCGATCCCGTACCCGGCGAGGGTGCCGGTGAGCACGAACAGCACGCCGGCCACACCGGCGATCAGGCCGAGCGTGGCGAGCAGGCTGGACCGGGGCTTCGGGCCGGCGACCACCGGGCGCTCCGCCCGGTCCGGCACACCGTCGCGGTCCCGGTCGACCCGCGCCGCGGCGGCGTCCCGGTCCGGGTCGACCGTCCGGCCGTCGAGCGTCCGCTCCTGGGCCGGGTCCGCGACCGGAGTACGGCGGGTCCCCTCGTCGGACCGGGCCGTCGCCGCGCGGGCCACGGCGGCCCGGCGGGCGGCGTCGGTGTCCCGGCCCTCGGCCGGCCCCGCGGTGCTGCGGTACGTCGTCTGCTCGTCGGTCCGGTCGGTCACCACCGGGCGCGAGGTCCGGGTCGTGTCGTCGGCGCGGTCGGTGGCGCCGTCGTGGCTGGCGGCCGCCTCGCCGGTGCGGCCGGTGTCGTCAGGCGCCGGTGCCGTCCGGCGCGAGAGGGAAGGAATTCGAACCACGTCACACCTCCTGAGGAATGCGCCGGCGGCCGGTGGAACGGGTGGCGCCCGCGCGGTAACGGTGGAGAGGTACCCAGACGTGACGATCGCGACACCCACCCCGTCGGGGACGCCGGGCGGGCGGCGCTACCGTTGCCGCCGTGCCAGAGGGACACACCATCCACCGCCTGGCGGCCCGGCACGCCGAGCTCTTCGCCGGGGACAAGGTGCACGCGGCGAGCCCCCAGGGCCGCTTCGCCGAGGGCGCCGCGCGGCTCACCGGGTCCGTCCTGGAGCGCACCGAGGCGTACGGCAAGCACCTGCTGCACCACTACCCGGGTGAGCTGACCCTGCACGTCCACCTGGGCCTGTACGGCAAGGTCACCGACGGGGCCGGCGAGCCACCGGACCCGGTCGGCCAGATCCGGCTGCGGCTCACGTCCGACCGGCACTGGCTGGACCTGCGCGGCCCCACCGCGTGCGAGCTGCTCACCCCGCCGGAGGTGGCCGCGCTGCGGGGGCGGCTCGGCCCGGATCCGCTGCGCGCCGACGCCGACCCGGAGCGGGCGTACGCCCGGATCTCCCGCAGCGCGACGCCGCTCGCGGCGCTGCTGCTCGACCAGTCGGTGGTGGCCGGCACCGGGCTGATCTTCGTCACCGAGGCGCTGTTCCGGGAGGGCCTGCCGCCGACGATGCCGGGCCGGCGGCTCACCCCCGCCGGCTGGGACCGGCTCTGGGCGGACCTGGTGACGCTGATGCGGCAGGCCGTCGAGCGCGGCCGGATCGACACCGTCCGTGACGCCCACCTGCCCGAGGCGATGGGCCGGGCGGCGCGGGTCGACCGGCACGGCGGCGAGGTCTACGTCTACCGCCGTCCCGGCGCGCCCTGCCACGTCTGCGCCACTCCGGTCAGCCGGGGCACCCTCGCCGGCCGCAACCTCTACTGGTGCCCCACCTGCCAGGCCGCCTGATCACCGAGCGGCCGGCGGGTCAGCGGAGGCGGCGGATGTCGCCGTACGCCCGGTAGAAGCCGCCCCGGCCGGCCTCCCGGACCTCGGTGACCACGTAGCGCGCGCCGACCTCCCGGATGCCCTTGGGGAACTGCACCGCCCAGTCCCGGTGGTAGCCGGGGGAGAGGACCTGGATACGCAGCCGCCCGCGGTCGTCGACGCACTGCACCACCACGCCGTGCCGGTCGTCGCTGGTCACCTCGACCGTCGCCCAGGCCGCCGGCTCGGGCAGCCGGGCCGGCGCCTTGACGTCGACCACCTCCGGGACGTCGCCCGCCTCGGCGGCCCGGATCGCCGGCTCGCTGGCGTCGATGCAGGCCAGGTGCCCGCTGGTGGTGACCACGTAGAGCCGCTCGTCGTGGTACTGCATCGAGTACGCCGAGCCGCAGCCGGTGCCGAGCTTCCACAGCCGGGTGCCGGCGGCGTCGAAGCAGTAGATCGAGGACTGGCTGTCGCCGGCGAAGACGTACCGGCCGCCCTCCGCGGTGGCGCAGGAGAAGACCGGGGCGTCGCAGTGGTACGTCCGCTCGGCGCGGCCGTCCTTGCGCAGGCGGACGACCTCCCGGCTGCCGGTGCCGGCGAACACCGCGTCCCGCTCCTGCCAGCCGAAGAGGACCGAACCGGTGCGGGTGTGCCACAACTCCGCCCCGGTACGCCAGTCGTAGCCGGTCACGCCCTGCGAGTGGCCGTGGTAGAGCGCGTCGGCGTCGCAGCGGACCATCCACGCCGACCGCCCGCGCCCCGCCCGCCGCCACAGGAACTCGTCCTCGTGGTCGATCGCGGCGATGCCGCCGTCGGCGTCGGAGACACCCAGGACGCCGTCGTGGATGTCCAGCCAGTAGATGTCGATCTCGGGGGCGATCGCGTACGCCGCCCGGGGCACCTTGCCGGAGAGGTCGTAGACGTTGCCGTCGTCGCAACCGGCGTAGATCCACGCGTCGTCGGCGACGATGCACTTCACCCCGTCCGGGAGCCGGACCTGGTCGAGCACGCGCGCGTCGTGCCCGAGGGTGGTGATGACGCCGTGCTCGTTGCCGACCATGCACGTCCGCCCGTCGACGAAGATGCCGAACGCCGGGGCGCCGGAGTCGTACCGCCAGAGCACGGGCGCGGTGCGGGCGGTGGACCGGGTGCTGACGATCTGCCGCCGGGACACCGCGCGCTTCTGCCGGACGCCGCGCACCGCCGGGGCGTACCCCTTGCGGACCTTCTCGCCGATCTTCTTGGCGGCGGCGGCGCGGGCCCGGGCGTTGTCCGGGTACGTCGTGGTCTTGACCTGGCCCTGGTCGCCGATCCGGCCGTAGCGCACGGTCATCGCGGTGTCGGCGACGACGACCTCGTAGAACTTGTGCGCGCTTCCGTCCACTTCGGACAGTTCGAGGTAGGTCGTCTCCTGCGACATGGGTGCCTCCGAGGGGGATCGGCGCCGGAAACCGGCACTGCGACAGCGCGCACACGCTAACCGCGCCCACCGACAGGATCGGGTGTGGACACGGCACCCTGCCACGCAGGAGGGGCGTTGACGTCGTTAAGAAGGGGCCCTTTCGCTACCGGAGGCGTTAAGTAGGGACCCTTCCTTACCGGTTGGCGGCGGCGAGGGCGTCGACGGCCTTGCGGGCGGCGATCAGCACCGGATCCCAAGCCGGCGCGAACGGGGGCGCGTAACCGAGGTCGAGCGCGGTCATGTCGTCCACCGTCATCTTGTTCCACAGCGCCACGGCCAAGGGGTCGATCCGCTTCGCCGCCTCCGACCAGCCGACGATCTGCGCGCCGAGCAGCCGCCCGCTGGTCTTCTCGGCGATCAGCTTCACCGCCATCGGGCGGGCGCCGGGGAAGTAGCCGGCCCGGTTGGTGGACTGGGCGATGACCGAGACGAACTCGAAACCGGACGCCACGGCGTCCCGCTCGCGCAGCCCGGTGCGCCCCACCTCCAGGTCGCAGACCTTGGTGACGGACGTGCCGATCACCCCGGGGAACGTCGCGTACCCGTCGCCGATGTTGATGCCGGCGACCCGGCCCTGCTTGTTGGCGTACGTCCCCAGCGGCATGTGCACCGGCATCCCGCTGACCCGGTGCAGGGACTCCACGCAGTCCCCGGCGGCCCACACGTCCTCGACACCGGGCACCCGCATGCGCCGGTCCACCCGGATTGCCCCGCTGGGACCGATCGGCAGCCCGGCCGCCTCGGCCAGCCCGACGTTGGGGCGGACGCCGAGGCCGAGGACGACCACGTCGGCGGGGACCGGCCCCTCCGTGGTGACGACGGCGGACACCCGCCCGTCCCGCTCCTCCAGCCCGATGACCGAGAGGCCGGTGCGGATCTGCACCCCCAGGCTGCGCATGGCGTCGCTGACCAGCTCGGCCATGTCCGGGTCCACCGTCGACATCGGCTGCTCGGCCCGCTCGATGAGGGTGACCGACAGCCCGCGCCGGAGGATCGCCTCCGCCATCTCGACTCCGATGTAGCCGCCGCCGACGACCACCGCGTTCCGTGGCTTCGGGGCGGCCTCCAGCCACTCGCGCAGCGCGGCGCCGTCGTCGAGGGTCTGCACGCCGAACACGCCGGCCACGTCGGTGCGGGCCCAGTCCGGCTTGATGGGTGTCGCGCCGGTGGCGTACATGAGGCTGTCGAACCGCTCGCGGACCTCGCCGCCGCCCTCGAGGTCCCGGGCGACGACCTCGCGCCGGTCGAGGTCGATGGCGGTGACCTCGTGCCGCAGTCGCACGTCGATGTGGAAGTCGCTCCGGAACGTCTCCGGGTCGCGGGCGATGAGCTGCTCGGGGTCGGGCACCACGCCGCTGATCCAGTACGGGATGCCGCACGCCGAGTACGACGTGTAGTGGCCCCGCTCGAACGCGACGATCTCCAGCTCGTCCGGGCCACGGCGGCGTCGCGCCTGGGACGCCGCCGTCATGCCGGCGGCGTCACCACCGATAACGATCAGTCGTCGCGTCACGTGCACCATCCTGTCACGGAACGTCGTCAGCCACGGGTCTGCCGGGCGACGTCCTCCACCACATCCGTCAGTTTCCCGGTCCGGGCGAAGACGGCACGCTGCCGCGCCGCGCCGCTGCCGTGCCGGCGCAGCTCGCCCAGCAGGTCGGTCACCTCGGCCAGGTCGCCGTGCCGCTGCAGCGCCGGGCGCAGCTGGTCGACGAGCTGGTCGAGCAGGTCCCAGGCGGGTCGCAGCTCACCGTCGGTGGGGTCGACGCCCTCGCCCTCCAGGCCGTCGTGGGCGGCCCGCCAGTGCGCGGCGACGAGCAGGTGGTGGTCGGTGCGGATGGCGGGGCGGCCCGCCGCGATGTCCGCCATCGCGGTCGCGACCAGCGCCCGGACCAGGGCGGCGACCAGCACGGCGTCGTCCACCGACGGGCAGACGTCCCCGATCCGGATCTCCACGGTCGGGTACTTCGCCGACAGGCGGGCGTACCAGTAGAGCATCCCCTCGTCGAGCATCACGCCGCTGGCGATGAGCTGCCGGATCAACCGTTCGTAGTGCTCGTGCGACTCCAGGAACGGCGTCGGCGCCACCGACGGCCAGCGCTCCCACTCCACCGACCGCCAGCTCGCGTAGCCGGTGTCCGCGCCCCGGGCGAACGGGGAGTTGGCGGTCACCGCGTGCAGCACCGGCAGCCATGGCCGGACGTGGTTGAGCACCTGCACGCCGGTCTCGCCGTCCGGCACCCCGACGTGCACGTGCATGCCGTTGTTGCCGGGACCGGGCACCAGCAGCCGGAACCGCTCGATCATCCGGTCGAAGCGGGGCTTGTCCACCACGGGTGGCACCGGCCCGTCGGCGGGGCCGGTCCCGATGGCCAGCAGGCGTACGCCCGCCCGCTCGGCGGCGTCGGCGAGTGCGCCACGCAGCACGCCCAGCGAGTGGCGGATCGAGCGCAGTTCCAGGCCGGGCGGGCTGCCGATCTCGATCTGGCTGGTCTGGAACTCCCGCTCGACCTGGCCGCGCAGCTCGGGCGGGACCTGCTCCATGACGAGGTCGACCGCCGGCACGGCGACCCCCGTGTGCGGGTCGACGAGCAGGAACTCCTCCTCGACACCCACGGTGAGCAGGTCGGTCCCGTCGGCCGACGCGCTCGGCGCCGTCACCACCTGACCGGTCATCGGGAATCACCGTCCGTCTCGGCCGGACGCGGTCCCTCCGCGCCGGATCGGTCCGTCGTTACCCACGGTGGCGCCGCCCGGAAACGCGGCAGCGGCGTGTCGTCATCACAGCGGGTGACGTGACACGTCCGCATAGCCTGGTCTCCGTGACCGGACGCGCGTCGACCTCCCGGCCCGGCTGGGCCGGGACCTCGACGTACGCCCGCGGAGTGCTGCTCGGGTGGTGGGCGGTCACGCTCGCCGGGCTGACCGTCGTCGTCGACCATCCGTCCGGGCTGCTCGCCGGCGCGGCGCTCGTGCTGCTCGCCACGCTGCTCGCGGTGCGCATCGTCGCGGTGCCGGCCGCCGGGGCGACCCGCGCGGTGTGCGCACTCCGGGCGCGGGCGCGGGCCCGCCGGGTGCCGCGCCAGGTGGACCCGGACGCGTCCGGCCGACCCCGCCCGCGGGCACCCGGCGTCCTCCCCTCGGCCGCGTAGGCACAGCCCGGCGCGGCCGGCTCCGCCGTCCTCGCGCGCCGTCGGCGCGTACCCGGAATCGCACCCGAGGGGTCCTCCACCATGCACGCCTTCGCACCGCTGTCGGATGTGGTCGGCGCCGCCGGCGCCGTCCTGGCCGGGCTCGCCACCCTGCTCGAACCGCTCACCGGCGGCGCGGCCACCGCCGCCGCCATCGTCGTCTTCACCGTCACCCTCCGCCTGCTGATCACCCCGTTGACCGTCGCGCAGGTGCGCGGGGAGCGGCGCCGCGCGGCGCTCGCCCCCCGCGTCCGGGAGCTCCAGCGGCGGTACGCGGACGACCCGGCCCGGCTCCCGGCCGAGCTGGCCACGCTCTACCGCTCCGCCGGGGCGAGCCCGCTCGCCGGTTGCCTGCCGCTGCTGCTCCAGGCCCCGTTCCTGCTGGTGGCGTACCGGCTGTTCACCACGGACGAGGGCGGCACCGGCCTGCTGGACGAACAGCTCGCCGAGGTGCCGCTCGGGCACCAACTCGGCGACGGGCTCGGCGGCGCGGTGGTGCCGCTGTTCGGCGCTCTGCTGGCCGTCCTGGTCGTGCTGGCCTGGTGGACGTCGCGCCGGATGCGGCGCGCCGCCGTGCCGGCTCCGGCCGGTACGCCGGGCGCGGACGCGCTGGCCCGCCTGCTGCCCCTGCTGCCGTACGCGACCGTGCTGGTCGCGCTCGTGCTGCCGCTGGCCGCGGTGATCTACCTGGCGACCACGACGGCATGGTCGGGGCTCGAACAGGCGGTGCTGCGCCGTCCATCCGCCTCGACGTAGATCGATATTGACATCCGGGTGAACGGCACGTACAACTCCTGAGAGAGCGCTCTCTCGACCCGTCCCGCAGAGAGGCACAGCCATGCACACGCCATCCGGGGCGCCTGCCGCCCTGCCCGCAAGACGCCGGACACGACTGGCGTTGGCCCTGCTCACCGCCGCCACCACCACCGCGTTGGCCGGCCTGACCGTCACCGCGAACGCCGCCGTCCCGCCGCCGCCGTCCGGCTGGAGCCTGGTCTGGAGCGACGACTTCACGGGCGCGGCCGGCACCCTGCCGTCCTCGGCCAACTGGATCATCGACACCGGCACCAGCTACCCCGGCGGCCCGCCCAACTGGGGCACCGGGGAGATCCAGACGTACACCAACAGCACCGCCAACGTCAGCCACGACGGTTCCGGCAACCTGCGGATCACGCCCTTGCGCAACGCGTCCGGCCAGTGGACGTCGGCGCGGATCGAGACCGTCCGCAGCAACTTCAAGGCGCCGTCCGGTGGCGTGCTCGCGATCGAGGGCCGCATCCAGATGCCGAACGTGACCGGCGCGGAGGCGCTCGGCTACTGGCCGGCGTTCTGGGCGCTCGGGTCGCCGTACCGGGGCAACTACCAGAACTGGCCGGGCATCGGTGAGTTCGACGTCATGGAGAACGTCAACGGGATCAATTCGGTCTGGGGAGTGCTGCACTGCGGCGTCGCGCCCGGCGGACCGTGCAACGAGTTCAACGGGCTGGGCGCCTCCCGGGCCTGCCCCGGCAGCACGTGCCAGTCGGCCTTCCACACCTACCGGTTCGAGTGGGACACCTCGGTCAGCCCCCAGCAACTGCGCTGGTACGTCGACGGGCAGCTCTACCACACCGTCACCCAGAGCCAGGTCGGTGAGCCGTACTGGACCCAGATGACGTCGCACGCCGGCTACTTCCTGCTGCTCAACGTGGCGATGGGCGGCGGCTTCCCGAACGGGGTGGCCGGCTTCACCACACCCACCGCATCGACCGTCCCCGGTCGGCCGATGGTCGTCGACTACGTCGCCGTGTACAGCCGAGGCGGCGGCACCACCCCGCCGCCGACCACCCCGCCCCCGACGACGCCGCCGCCGGGCGGGGTCCGTGACGCGTACGCGACGATCCAGGCCGAGTCGTTCAACGCCCAGAACGGCGTGATCGTGGAGGCCTGCTCGGAGGGCGGCCAGAACATCGGCGCGCTGCGCAACGGCGACTGGGTGCGCTTCGACAACGTGGAGTTCGGTGCCATGCCACCGCGGGACTTCGTCGCCCGGGTCGCCTCCGGCGCGGCCGGCGGGGTGAGCGGCCTCGTCGAGGTCCGCCTCGACAGTCCGACCAGCCCGCCGATCGGCAGCTTCGCCCTCGCCAACACCGGGGGCTGGCAGAGCTGGCGCTCGGTGCCCGGCAACGTCGCCGGCCCCACCGGCCGCCGGACGGTCTACCTGACCTTCACCAGCGGCCAGCCGAACGACTTCGTCAACGTCAACTGGTTCACCTTCCGCCGCTGAGCGTGCAAGGAAGGGCCCCTTGTTAACGCCTCGCGTAGTACAGGGGGCCCTTCCAATCACTCGACCCCCACCCCTGGACAGGAACAGTTAACAGTCTTAATAATAAGCGCCAACGTAGACGTCCGTGGATGCCTGTCCGGGTGTGGAGGGTCGCATGAAGCGTTCCAGATCCCTAGTCCTGTCCCTGGTCACCGTGGTGACGGCCGCGCTCGGCGCCGCCTGGGTGGCGATGCCGGCGTACGCCGCCGGCCCGACCGCCACCTTCGTGAAGACATCCGACTGGGGCAGCGGGTGGGAGGGGAAGTACACGATCACCAACGGCGGCACGACCACGATCAACGGCTGGAGCCTCACCTTCGACCTGCCCGCCGGCACGTCGGTCGGCACCTACTGGGACGCGCTGCTCACCTCGTCCGGCCAGCGGTACACGTTCACCAACCGGTCGTGGAACGGCACGGTCGCGCCGGGCGCGTCGGTCTCCTTCGGCTTCCTCGGCAGCGGGCCGGGCTCGCCGACCAACTGCCGGCTCAACGGTGCGGCCTGCGGAGGCGGCACGACCCCCACCACGCCTCCGCCCACCACCCCGCCACCCACCACGCCGCCCCCCACGACCCCGCCCCCGACCACGCCGCCGCCCACCAGTCCGCCGCCGGTCACCGGCCTGCCCAAGCACATCCTCACCGGCTACTGGCACAACTTCGACAACCCGGCGGTGGAACTGCGCCTGCGGGACGTCCCCGCCGAGTACGACGTGGTCGCGGTCGCCTTCGCCGAGGCGACGGCCACCCCCGGCGCGGTCACGTTCGCGGTCGACCCCGGCCTCTCCGCCGCGCTGGGCGGCTACACCGACGCGGACTTCTCAGCCGACGTCCGGACCCTGAAGAGCCGGGGCAAGAAGGTCATCATCTCGGTCGGCGGCGAGACCGGCCGGGTCGCCGTCAACGACGCCGCCTCCGCGGTCGCCTTCAGCGACTCGGTGCACGCGCTGATCCAGCGGTACGGCTTCGACGGCGTGGACATCGACCTGGAGAACGGCCTGAACCCGACGTACATGGCGCAGGCCCTGCGGTCGCTGCGCGCCAAGGTCGGCTCCGGACTCATCATCGCGATGGCACCACAGACCATCGACATGCAGAACCCGGCCACCAGCTACTTCAAGTTGGCGCTGGACATCAAGGACATCCTCACCGTCGTGAACACCCAGTTCTACAACTCCGGCTCGATGCTCGGCTGCGACAACAACGCCGCGTACAGCCAGGGCACGGTGAACTTCATCGTCGCGCTGGCCTGCATCCAGCTGGAGGCGGGGCTACGGCCCGACCAGGTCGGGCTCGGCCTGCCGGCCGGTCCCGGCGCGGCCGGCGGCGGCATCGTCGCGCCCAGCGTGGTCAACGCGGCCCTCGACTGCCTGACCCGGGGCACCAACTGCGGCAGCTTCCGCCCGCCGCGCACCTACCCCGGCCTGCGGGGCGCGATGACCTGGTCGGTCAACTGGGACGTGACCAACGGCAACAACTTCGCCCGTACCGTCGGCCCGCACCTCGACACCCTGCCCTGACCTGACCCGACCCGCGGCGCCGGGCCGCGTACCCGCTGGGGTGCGCGGCCCGGTCAGCGCCCGGCGCGGACCGACTCGCGGCCGCGCCGGGCGCGCCGGGCACGCCGCCGGCGGACCTTCTTCACCGCCCAGGTGAGGACCATGACGGCGAAGACCGCGAAGATCGCGTAGTTGAACCAGTTGCTGTAGCGGTCGACGTCCTCCCAGCGCGTGCCGAGCGTGTACCCCAGGCCGACGATCAGCGCGTTCCAGACACCGCTGCCCAGCGTGGTGAACGCGACGAACTCGCCCAGCGGCATCCGGTTCGCCCCCGCCGGGATGGAGACCAGGCTGCGGACCACCGGCACCAGGCGACCGAACAGCACCGCCCAGCGGCCGTGCCGCTCGAACCAGCGGTCCGCCCGCTCCAGGTCGTCGAGGTCCACCAGGGGCAGCCGGTCCAGCCACCGCTTCAGCCGGTCCTCGCCGAGACCGGCGCCGAGCCAGTACAGCGCGAGGGCCCCGACCAGCGACCCGACGGTCGCCGCGAGAACGATCAGGACGACGTTGAAACGTCCCTCGCCGGCCAGGTACCCGGCCATCGCGAGGACGATCTCGCTGGGGATGGGCGGGACGATGCTCTCCAGCGCCACCAGCAGCGCCACACCGACCGCGCCCAGCGCGTCGATGACACCGGCCACCCAGCCGGTCAACCCGCCGAACTGCTCCGGGGGGACGTCCTGGGCGAGTGCCATCGCGATCCTTCCGCTGCCGACCGGGGGATCGGAAGGAGGTACCCGGCAGGTCACCACTTACACCCGGACATGTCGTACGCCTCAGTGCAGGGCGGTGTCCGCCGGCCCGCGCCGCCAGCCGGAGAAGCGGACGCGCCGGGAACCGTACCCCCGTCTCGCGTTTGCCGGCTCGCGTCGCCGGAGACATATCCGGGGCATGGGTGACCGCTGGTACTCCGAGGCCGTCGTCTACTGCCTCGACATCGACACGTACGCGGACTCCGACGGCGACGGCGTCGGCGACATCCGGGGGCTGATCGGCCGGCTCGACTACCTGGCCCGGCTGGGCGTGACGTGCCTGTGGCTGCATCCGATCCACCCGTCGCCGAACAAGGACGACGGGTACGACGCCACCGACTTCTACAACGTGGACCCACGCTTCGGCACCCTCGGCGACTTCGCCGAGCTGCTGCACCAGGCGCAGAACCGGGGCATTCGGGTGATCATCGACCTGGTCGTCAACCACACGTCGGACCAGCATCCGTGGTTCGTCTCCGCACGGTCCTCCCCGGACTCGCCCTACCGGGACTGGTATGTGTGGTCGGACCGGGAGCCGGACGACCGTCACCAGGGCATGGTGTTCCCCGGGGAGCAGCACGAGACGTGGACCTACGACCGGACCGCGAAGGCCTGGTACTACCACCGGTTCTACCAGTTCCAGCCCGACCTGAACATGGCCAACCCGGCTGTGCGGGCCGAGGTCAAGAAGATCATGTCGTTCTGGCTCCAGCTCGGCGTCTCGGGTTTCCGGATGGACGCGGTGCCGTTCATCATCGAGCTGACCGAGCCCGGCAACCCGAACTCGCCGAAGGACTTCGAGTTCCTCACCGAGCTGCGCCAGCACGTGCAGTGGCGCCGCGGCGACGCCGTCCTGCTCGCCGAGGCGAACGTCGAACCGGACCAGCTGCCCACGTTCTTCGGCGACAGCGGCGGATCCGCGAACCGGCTGCACATGCTCTTCGACTTCATGCTGAACGGGCGCCTCATGCTCGCCCTCGCGCGGCGGGACCCGGAGCCGGTGATCGAGGCGCTGCGCGACACCCCGGCGCTGCCCGAGGGCGGGCAGTGGGCGACGTTCCTGCGCAACCACGACGAGATCGACTTGTCCCGGCTCACCTCCGAGCAGCGCAACGAGGTGTACGCGCAGTTCGGCCCCGACGAGGACATGCGGATCTACGACCGGGGCATCCGCCGCCGGCTGGCCCCGATGCTCGGCAACGACCGGCGGCGTGTCGAACTGGCGTACTCGCTCCAGTTCTCGCTGCGCGGCACGCCGGTGCTGCGGTACGGCGAGGAGATCGGGATGGGGGAGGATCTCGCCCTGCCCGGTCGGCAGGCCATCCGTACGCCGATGCAGTGGTCGTACCAGCCCAACGCCGGCTTCTCCACGGCGGACCCGGAGAAGCTCGTCCGGCCGGTGATCGACAAGGGTGAGTTCTCCTACGAGAAGGTCAACGTCACCGCCCAGCGGGCCGACCGCACCTCGCTGCTCGCGTGGTTCGAGCGCATGATCCGTACGCTCCGCGAGGCCCCCGAGATCGGGTCCGGCTCGACCACCCACATCGACGTGCCGACTCCGCCGGGAGTGCTGGCGCACCGGGCCGACGGGCCGACCGGCACGATGGTCTTCCTGCACAACCTCGGCACCGAGGACGCCGAGGTCGACCTGAGCCACCTGGCGGCGCAGGCCGACCTGCCGATCGACGTGCTCGGCGACCGCAGCTACGAGCCGGTCGGCAAGCTCGACCGCCTCAAGCTGGCCGGCTACGGCTACCGCTGGATCCGCCTGTGCCGGGGCGGCGGGTTCTAGGCCGGCGGGCTTCGCCGTACCCCTGGGTTAAGCTCCTTCGATCAAGTGAAGTTACCGGGAGGTAGGCATGTCGGAGGAGCAGCGGGTCGCCATCGTGACCGGCGCGGCGCGGGGCATCGGGGCGGCCACCGCCAAGCGCCTGGCGGCCGACGGGCTGGCCGTGGCCGTGGTGGACATCGAGGAGTCCGCGACCAAGGAGACCGTCGACGCGATCGCCGCCGCCGGTGGCCGGGCGCTCGGGGTCGGTGCGGACGTGTCCGACCGCGCCCAGGTGGAGGCGGCCGTGGAGCGGGTCGCCGCCGAACTGGGCGGGCCCACCGTGCTGGTCAACAACGCCGGCGTGCTCCGGGACAACCTGCTGTTCAAGATGACCGACGCCGACTGGGACACGGTGATGGGTGTGCACCTGCGGGGTGCGTTCCTGTTCAGCCAGGCCGCCCAGAAGCACATGGTCGAGCGGAAGTGGGGGCGGATCGTCAACCTCTCCAGCACCTCCGCGCTGGGCAACCGCGGCCAGGCGAACTACTCCGCCGCAAAGGCGGGCCTCCAGGGCTTCACCAAGACCCTCGCCATCGAGCTGGGCCCGTTCGGGGTGACCGTCAACGCGGTCGCCCCCGGCTTCATCGTCACCGACATGACCGCGGCGACCGCCGCCCGGATGAAGGTGGACTTCGAGGCGCTGCAGAAGCACGCCGAGGCGGAGATCCCGGTCCGCCGGGTGGGCCGCCCCGAGGATGTGGCGCACACCATCTCGTTCCTGGCCAGCGAGGGCGCGTCCTTCGTGTCCGGTCAGGTGGTCTACGTCGCGGGCGGCCCGAAGGACTGACGGCCGCCCCCGCCCCGCTCCGCCCCGCGCGCGTCGCGGGGCGGGGGCGGGTCAGGACGGTGCGCGGCGGGTGCGCCAGAGCCAGAGCAGACCGAGCACCGGCAGGACCAGCGGGATGTAGCCGTACCCGCTGCCGAAGCCGGACCAGACCGTCTCGTCGGGGAACAGGTCCGGCCGGGCCAGGCTGAACGCGCCGACACCGACCACACCGACCAGTTCCACCGTGCAGCAGGTCAGGGCGATCCGCCGGCCGGCCGCACCGGCGCGGGCGAGGCCCACCGCGGCCACGATGTAGATGACCGCGGCGAGCGCCGATAGCAGGTACGCGACCGGAGCCTGGTCGAACTTCGTGGCGATCTGGAGGCCGGCGCGGCTGGTCGCGGCGATCGCGAACAAGAGGTAGACGGCGATCAGCAGCCGGCCCGGGCCGGCGTTGGTCCGCGTGCGCTCCGCGGCCGGCGCGTCAGCCACCGAGCACCGCCCAGGTCTGCTGGAGCCGGACCACCACCACCGGGGCGACCAGGCAGACGGCGCAGACGATCGCCGAACCCCAGCGGGTCGGCTCCATCCGGGCCAGCACCCAGGCCAGCGGTGGCAGGCAGACCAGCGTCACCAGGTAGCCCGCGAAGGCCCCCGGCTCGCCCGGCCGCTCGCCCCCGGCGAGGGCGACCAGTGCCACCACGGCCATCACCAGCAGGACCGCCTCCAGCGCGGCCAGACCGATGAACTGCACCCGGTCGGGAGCGCGGTGCCGCAGCGTGGCCACCAGAGCCCACGCCGCGACGAGCAGGCACAGCACGATGGCGGCGGAGGCGAGCAGCCCGTCCACCGGCGATCCGGCCGGTGCGGCGCTGGTCATCGGGTCCACCGGGGGCGCGGTTCGGTCACCGCCACACTCTACTAATCGGCGTAGTAGCGGTGACGTACGGGCGCGGCCCGCGCCGCGACTCCAGCACGGGGCCTCAGGGCCTGGCCTGGGCGCGACTCGTGCCGGGACTCCGACGCAGGCCCTAGCATGATGCGAGGTGCTGCGGCGGGACGACGGCTTGGGGGTTCTCGTGGTGATGCGGTTCGGCTTGTTCGGCACCGGGCACTGGGCGGCGGAGACGCACGGCGCGGGGCTGAACGCACATCCCCGGACCGCGCTCGCCGGCGTCTGGGGGCGGGACCCGGCCAAGGCCGCCGCGCTCGCGCAGCGGTACGGCGTGCCCGCGTTCGACGACGTCGACGCGCTCATCGAGGCGTCCGACGCGGTCGCGGTCGCCCTTCCTCCGGACGTGCAGGCCGACATCGCGGTCCGCGCCGCCACCGCCGGACGGCACCTGCTGCTGGACAAGCCACTCGCCCTGAGCGTCGCCGACGCCGACCGGGTGGTCACCGCGGCGCAGTCCTCCGGCGTCGCCTCCCTGATCTTCTTCACCCAGCGGTACCACCCGAACGTCACCACGTTCCTCGCCGCCACCGCCGCCGAGGAGGGCTGGCAGCACTGCGCCGCCACCTTCTTCGCCTCGATCTACCAGCCCGGCAACCCGTACGAGGGCTCCGCGTGGCGGCGCCAGCACGGCGCTCTCTGGGACGTCGGCCCGCACGCGCTGTCCATCATCCTGCCGGTGCTGGGGCGGGTGACCCGGGTGGCCGCGATGGACGGCCCGCGCGGGCTCGTGCACCTGCTGCTCACCCACGCCGGCGGCGCCACCAGCAGCGTCTCGCTCACCCTGGACGCGCCGGGCGAGGCGGTCACGCGGGATCTGCGCTTCTACGGCGTCAGCGGCATCGAGACCGCCCCGCTCGGCAAGGGCACCGTGGCGGACGCGTACGGGACGGCGATCGACCAGCTGCTGGAGGAGGTCGACTCGGGCACCCGCGACCACCGCTGCGACGTGCGTTTCGGCCGGGAGGTGGTCGCCGTCCTCGAGGCGGCGGAGACCGCCCGGCGCGAGGCCCGCACGGTCGACGTCCCCTGACCGGCGGGAAAGCGGTGGTCGGGGACCGGCGGGCCCGGTTAGGGTCGGCGTCATGTCCGCGTACGCACTGATCGAGGGGGCCGCCGCGCCGGCCGCCTTCGGGCCGCTGCTGGTGGCCCGCCCGCGCGTCCGGCGTCCGGCCCTGGCCGGCGCGCCCCGCGACTGATTCCACCCACGCACCGCGTTCCCACCCCGGCCGAGCACCGGGTGGGCCGCCGCGACCGGTGAACCCCGGGCCCCGCCCGAGGTGACCCGGTCTCCCGTGCGTCGAGACCGTCCCGCGCCGTCGCCCAGGGCCGTCCGTGTCCCGATCCCCCGGACAGGCAACCCTTCGGGCCCGGCCTCGGCGCGCTTCGCGCCGGGACTCAAACCCGCGGCCGCCTGTCCGCCACGTCGCCGTACGGCGACAGACAGGACGACGACCCGTGGCGCCCCGCCGTACCCCAGCAACCGAACGCGACCGGTCCCGTCGCGTACTCTCCCAGAACTTCCTCGCCGACCCGGCCGCGATCGCCCGGCTGGTCCGGGCGGCCCGCCCCGACCCCGACGGCCTGCTGCTGGAGGTGGGCGCCGGACGCGGCCAGCTGACCCGGCCGCTCGCCGCCCGCTGCCGGCACCTGGTCGCCTACGAGGTGGACCCGGCGGCCGGCGCCGAGCTGGCCCGGGTCAGCGCCGCCCTGCCGAACGTGACGCACCGGCAGGCGGACTTCCTCGCCGCCGCGCCGCCCCGGCAGCCGTTCGGGGTGGTCGGCAACATCCCGTGGTCGCTGACGTCCGCCGTGGTGCGCTGGTGCCTGACCGCGCCGGGCCTGCGCGCCGCGACCCTGCTCACCCAGCTCGAATTCGCCCGCCGGCGCAGCGGCGACTACGGGCGGTGGACCCGGCTGACCGTGCTGACCTGGCCGGAGTTCGGCTGGCGGCTCGCCGGGCGGGTGCCCCGGACCGCGTTCCGCCCGGTGCCCCGGGTCGACGCCGGAATCCTCCGGATCGAGCGGCGCGGCGAGCCGTTGCTACCGGTGGTGGACCTGCCCGCGTACCGCCGGATGGTGGAGCTGGGCTTCGACGGCGCCGGCGGATCGCTCGCGGCGTCGCTGGGCCGGCACCACCCGCGGGCCCGCCTGGCGGGGGCCCTGCGCGCCACCCGCCTGGACCCCGCCACGCCGGTCGGGCACGTCTGGCCCGAGCAGTGGCTGGTCCTGTTCCGCCTGCTGCGGACGTAAGGAAGGGCCCCTTGTTAACGCATTCGGTAGTAGAAGGGTCCCTTCCTAACACTCAGGCGAGCGTGTTCAACGCCTCCGCCAGCTCGGCGGGGGAGTCGAAGTCCTCCGCCGGCAGCGCCCGCAGCATCTGGAGCATCTCCGTGCTCACCCCGTTCTCCTGGCCCCACCGGACCAGGTCCGCGCGGGAGATCGGGTAGTCGAGCCCGGCCAGGTACTCCTGCAACTGCACCCCGGTGACGGTCATGGCCGCCGCCTACCCGCTCCGCGCGCCGACACACCGGTTTGCCCGTCGACGCGCCGGGTAGCCGCTCGCCATGCTGGTTCAGCGGCTCGGCGCGCCGAGCGACTTCGACCCGTTGCTGGAGCGCGTCCGGGACGCCCGGATCGTGATGATCGGAGAGGCGACGCACGGCACCTACGACTACTACCGGCTCCGGGAACAGCTCACCCGACGCCTGATCGCCGAGTGCGGGTTCTCGTTCGTGGCCGTGGAGGGGGACTGGCCGGACTGCGACCGCGTGAACCGGGCGGTCACCGCGGCCCCCGGCGGTGTCGCCGAGCCGCAGGCCGCCCTGGAACGGTTCGAGCGGTGGCCCACCTGGATGTGGGCCAACGGCGAGGTGGCGCGTTTCGGCCGCTGGCTGCGCGCCTGGAACGTGGAGCGGCCCGAGTCGGAGCGGGCCGGCTTCCACGGCCTGGACGTCTACAGCCTGTGGGAATCGATGCAGGCCATCTTCGACTACCTGGGCGAGGAGGACCCGGCGTCGCTGGAGGCCGCGCAGGACGCGTACCGCTGCTTCGAGCCGTACGGCAAGCGGGTCGAGGAGTACGGCATGGCCAGCCGGTTCGTCTCGGCGCGGTGCGAGGACGAGGTGGTGCGGCTGCTGGCGCGTACCCGGGAACACGCCGCGGCCGACGGCGCGGACGCCTTCTCGACCTGGCAGAACGCGGAGGTCGTGGCCGGCGCGGAGCGGTACTACCGGGCGATGGTCGCGGGCGGGCCGGAGTCGTGGAACGTCCGGGACATCCACATGGCCGACACCCTCGACCGGCTGCTCGACCACTACGGCCCGGGGTCGCGGGGAATCGTCTGGGCGCACAACACGCACGTCGGGGACGCGCGGGCGACCGACATGGCCGCCGACGGCATGCTGAACATCGGCCAGCTGGGTCGGGAGCGGCACGGCCGGGACGCGGTCGTGCTGGTCGGGTTCGGCAGCTACCGGGGTACGGTGATCGCCGCGCCGCGCTGGGGCTCGCCGGCCGAGGCGATGATCGTGCCGCCGGCCCGGGAGGGGTCGGTCGAGCAGCGGCTGCACGAGTTGATGCCCGAGCGGGCGGTGCTGGTGTTCGGCGGGGACGACCAGCCGGGTTGGGTCACGGACGTCCTCGACCACCGGGCGATCGGCGTGGTGTACGACCCGTCGTTCGAGTCGTGGGGCAACTACGTCCCGACGCGGCTGGGTTCGCGGTACGACGCGTTCATCTGGTGCGACGATACGACGGCCCTGCACCCGCTTCCCGCCCTGTCGGCCCCCGGCGAGATGGAGACGTACCCGGCGGGCGTCTGAGCGGCGTTAGGAAGGGCCCCTTGTACAACGCCAGGCGTTGACAAGGGGCCCTTCCTTGCGCGTCAGGCGCGGGCGGGTTCCTTGTCGGCGAGGTGGGCGCGCAGGCCCTCGCCCTCGACGTCGACGTTGGGCAGGGCCCGGTCGAGCCAGCGCGGAAGCCACCAGGCCTTGTCGCCGAGCAGCGACATGACCGCCGGCACGATCGTCATCCGGACCACGAACGCGTCGATGGCGACGCCGACCGCGAGCGCGAAGCCCATCGACTTGATGACCGGGTCGTCCATGAAGACGAAGCCGCCGAAGACCGCGATCATGATGAGCGCGGCGGCGGTGACCACCCGCGCGCCGTGCCCCATGCCGTTGATGGTTGCCTGCCGGGCGGTGTCACCGTGGACGAAGTCCTCCCGCATCCGGGAGACCAGGAAGACCTCGTAGTCCATGGCGAGGCCGAACAGGATGCCGATGAGCAGGATCGGCAGGAAGCTGATCAGCGGGCCGGGCGTGTCCAGGCCGACCAGGTCGGCGAGGCGGCCCTGCTGGAACACCGCCACGGTGAGGCCGAACGTCGCGGCGACGGTGAGCAGGAAGCCCAGCGCGGCCTTGACCGGCACCAGCAGCGAGCGGAACACCAGCATCAGCAGCAGCACCGACAGCCCGACCACGAGCAGCAGGTAGATCGGCAGCGCGGCGGAGAGCTTCTCGGAGACGTCGATGCCGATCGCCGTCACGCCGGTGAGCAGCACGTCGGCGCCCTGGATGCCGCCGACCGCGCCCCGGATGTCGTCCACCAGGGTCTCGGTGGCCGGGTCGGTGGGCCCGGTCTTCGGGACCACACCGAGCAGCACGGTCCGGCCGTCCGGGCTGAACTGCGGCGGTGCCACCGCCAGCACGTTCTCGGTGCGCTGGACCAGCGCGGTGACCTGCGGTACCGCCGCCGCCGTGGCCTGCTGGTCGTCGCCGGCGACGACGACCGCCAGCCGGCCGGTGAAGCCCGGTCCGAAGCCCTCGCTGATCAGGTCGTTGGAGACCCGGGCCGGCGACCCGGCCGGTGCGGTGCCGGCGTCGGGGAGGGCCAGCCGCATGTCGGGCGTGGGCAGCGCGAGCACGCCGAGCCCGACCAGGCCGACCAGGATGACGGGCAGCCGGAACCGGGTCACCAGGCGGGCCCACCGGAACCCGAAGGCGGAACGGTCCTCGGTGCCGGCGCCCGCGCCGGTCGCGTCGCCGCCCTCGGCGGTGGCGTCCGCGCCGGCCTGCCCGGCGGCGGCGCGGAGCTTGCGGGGGAGGACCCGCCGGCCGGCGAAGCCGAGCAGCGCCGGCTGGAGCGTGAGGGCGACCAGCACGGCGATGGTGACGGTACCGGCGGCGGCGAGACCCATGACGGTGAGGAACGGGATGTTCACCACCGCCAGGCCGGCCAGCGCGATCACCACGGTGGCGCCGGCGAAGAGCACGGCCGAGCCGGCGGTGCCGACCGCCCGACCGACCGCCTCGTCCCGGGGCAGCCCGTCGAGCAGGTTCTGCCGGTAGCGGGAGGTGATGAAGAGCGAGTAGTCGATGCCGACCGCCAGGCCGAGCATCAGGGCGAGGATCGGTGCGGTGCTGGTGAGCTCCACGACGTCGCTGAGCGCGAACAGGCCGGCCATGCCGACGCCCACCCCGATCAGGGCGTTCAGCATGGTCATCCCCGCCGCAACCAGCGACCCGAACGTGACCACGAGGACGATCGCCGCGATGGCCACGCCGATGGCTTCGGTCGAGCCGACCTCCGGCTCGGTGTTGAGCACCTCGCCGCCGGGGGCCACCTGCCAGCCTCGGGCCTCGGCCGCCGTGCCGACCTTCTCGTACGCGTCCCGCTGCGCGTCGGTCACCTTGTCGGCGCCCTCGGCGAACTGGACCTGGATCAGCGCGTACCGGCCGTCGGGGGAGAGGGCCTGGACCGTGAAGGGGTCCACGGCGCCGACCACGCCGGGCAGCGTCGCGGCCTCCTGGGTCAGCTCCTTGACCACCGCCTGGCCCTGCGGCGTACCGAGCTGGCCGGGCGCGGGCGCCTTGACGGCGATGGTGCCGGTCGCGCCGCTGGCCGCCGGGAACTGCTCGGCGAGCAGGTCCTGGGCGCGCTGCGACTCGGTGCCGGGCATCGTGAAGTTGCTCGCCGTCGGGCCGCGCAGGGTCGCGGCGGCGAGGCCGAGGCCGACGAGTACGACGAGCCAGATCGCGGCGACGAGTCGCCGCCGGCGCATCGAGCCCCGGCCGAGCCGGTAGAGCAGGGTCGCCATGGGTTCGGTGTCCTCCGTCGTGGGTGGATGGGTCAGTCGACGGGCTCGAGCGCCCGCCGGACCAGTGCCAGCAGCGCCGGCCGAAGCTCCTCGTCGGGCACGTCGACGAACTCCCCGCACGTCTCGGCGATGCCGGCGAGCACCACCAGCGCGGCGATCCGTGCGGACGGGCGGTCGGAGTGTCCGGCGCACGCGCCGATGAGCCGTTCGGAGATGGCCTGGATGTGCGCGAAGGCGGGTTGCTGAAGCAGTTCGGGGAACTCGCCGCGCAGCAGCGCGATCTCCCGCCGGAACCGGACCGCCAGGTCGACGAAGCCTTCCGCCGCGACGCACTGCGCGTCGGCCGGCCCGGCGGCGGCGACGATGCGGTCGTCCAGGGCCTGCAGGACCGCGATCGCCGGGGCCATCAGCGCGGTGAGGATGGCGTCCTTGTTGGCGAAGTGGTAGAGCACCGCCGCCTTGGAACAGCCCACGTCACGGGCGATGTCCTGCAACGACGTGCCCCGGTAGCCGGTCGCCGCGAAGCGCCGCGCCGCGGCCGCGAGGATCTCGTCCCGCGTCTCCGGTACCACCCGTGCCATGCCGGTCCCACCTCCGGACACCAGCATGCCTGACCGATCGGTCAGGTGCTGACCGATCGGTCAGACCGGTTCGGTGGCGTTCGCCACACGGCCGTGTTCACGGTCGTACGCGGCGCGGGCGGCGGCGATCGCGCCGCGGTGCCGGTCGGCCCAGTCGGTCAGGGCCACCAGCGACTCGTACAGCTCCAGGGCGATCGGGGTGGCGGTGTACTCGACCTTCGGCGGGACGGTCGGGTACACCGTCCGCCGCAGCAGGCCGTCCCGCTCCAGGTTGCGCAGGGTCAGCGTGAGCATGCGCCGGCTGATCCCCTCGACGCAGCGCTCCAGCTCGGTGAAGCGGACCGGGCCGCGGGAGGCGGCGACCAGGATGCCGATGCTCCACTTGCCGCCCACGCGGTCGAGCACCTCGCGGACCGTGCAGGCCTTCGCCTGGCCGGGTGCGAAGGGGCCGGCCGTGCCGTCACACCCGCTCATGGACACATCGCTGTTCCCCTGGGACATGAAAGTGCCTCCTTACGCTCGGCCTCATGGTCACAGAGCATGGTCTCGGTAACAAATCATGCACCTAGGAGGGTTCTCCCATGCCCACCCGTACCGCGCCGTCCCGCCGGCTGGCGCTGCTGGTGTTGTGCACCGCCAGCCTCATGGTCATTCTCGACGGCAGCGTCGTCGCGGTCGCGCTTCCCGCGATCCAGCGGGACCTCGGCTTCTCCGCCGCCGGCCTCGCCTGGGTGGTCAACGCCTACCTCGTCGCGTTCGGCGGGCTGCTCCTGCTCGCCGGGCGCCTCGGCGACCTGCTCGGGCGCCGGCGGGTGTTCCTGGCCGGCGTCGCCCTGTTCACCCTGGCCTCGCTGCTGTGCGCCGTGGCGACCACGCCGGGCGTCCTGGTCTCCGCCCGCTTCCTCCAGGGCGCCGGCGGCGCGTCGGCCACCGCCGTCAGCCTCGGCATGATCGTGCGGCTCTACCCCGAGCCCGCCGGCCGAACCCGGGCCATCGCCGTCTTCAGCTTCACCGGCGCCGCCGGCGCGTCGATCGGGATGCTGGCCGGTGGAGTGCTCACCGGAATCGCCGGCTGGCCGGCCATCTTCCTGGTCAACGTACCGATCGGGCTGGCGGTGCTGCTCGCCGCCCTCCGCGGGGTCGCCCCCGACCGGGGCGCCGGCCTGCGTGCCGGTCTGGACGTCCCCGGCGCGGCGCTGGCGACGTCCGGGCTGATGGTGACCGTGCTGGCCATCGTCGGTGTCGGGGAGCACGGCTGGACTTCCGTACGCACCGCCGGCGCCGCCCTGCTCGCCACCGTGCTGCTCGCCGCGTTCGTCCGTCGGCAGCAGGTCGCCGCGACCCCGCTGCTGCCGCTCCGGGTGCTGCGTACCCCGGATCTGGTCGCCGCCAACGTCGTGCAGTTCCTCGCGGTCGCCGCCCTCTTCGGGTTCCAGTTCCTGCTCGCGTTGGCGCTCCAACTGGTGCTCGGCCTCGACGCGACCGCCGCCGGGCTCGCCTTTCTGCCCACCCCGGTGGCGATCGCGGTGGTCTCCCTCGGCCTCGCCGGCCGGCTGGCCGCGCGGTACGGCGCCCGGCCGGTGCTGGTCACCGGGCTCGGCCTCGCCGTGGTCGGCTTCCTGCTCCTCGCCCGGCTCCCGGCCGACGGCAGCTACCCGGTCGACGTGCTGCCGGCCGTGCTGGTGTTCGGGATCGCCGGCGGGCTGATCCTGCCGGCCGTCACCACCCTGGCGATGGCGGGTGCCGATCCGGCCGACGCCGGCCTGGCGTCCGGACTGGTCAACACGACCCAGCAGGTCGGCGGGGCGCTCGGCCTGGCCGTCCTGGCCACCCTGGCCGCGAGCCGCACCGATGCGGTCCGCGAGGCCGGCCGAACCGCGACCGACGCCCTCGCCGCCGGGTACCGGGCCGCCTTCGCCGTGGCCGCCGCCCTGGTCGCCGCCGCCCTGCTGGTCGCCCTGGCCGCGCTGGGCCGGCGCCGGCCGGTGGCCACCCCGGCTGTCGCCGGCACCCCGGCCGAGCCGGTCCGCCGCACGGCGGCGTGACGGGCGGGGGAGCCGGGATGGGCCGGCGGCGTCCCCTTCGCCGTGTCCGGTTGACCATCCGCGCGCCGGCCGGCAGGGTGATCGGATGGGCGGGGCCGAGGAGACCCGGGACGGGGTCACGCTGACCAACCTGGATCAGCCGCTGTTCGACGGTGCCGGTGCGACCAAGCGGGACCTGGTCGACTACCTCGACGCGGTGAGCGAGCGGATCGTGCCCCACCTGCGGGACCGGCCGCTGTCGGTGGTGCGGGTGCGCCCCGGTCAACCGCCGTTCATGCAGAAGAACCTGCCGAGGTACACGCCGGACTGGGTCCGCCGCACCGGCGTGTGGGCCGAGGCCTCGCACCGGGAGGTCTCGTACGCCCTCTGCGACGACCGGCGCACCCTGCTCTGGTTCGCCAACCAGCGCGCGGTGGAGTACCACCCGACCCTCGCCACGGTCGCCGACCTGCACCGCCCGACCCACCTGGTGCTCGACCTCGACCCGCCGGAGGGCGCGCCGTTCGGCACGGCGGTGGCCGCCGCCCTGCTGGTCCGCCGGGCGCTCGCCGACGCGGGTCTCGCCGGCGCGGTGAAGACCAGCGGGGCGAAGGGGGTGCACGTGTTCGTCCCGGTCGGGGGCGACGCCACGGCCGAGGACATGGCCGCCGCCACGCGGGCGCTCGCCTCCCGCGCCGCCCGCCTCGACCCGGACCTCGCGACGACCGCCTTCATCCGGGAGGACCGGGGCGGGAAGGTCTTCATCGACTCCACCCGGGCGGGCGGCGCGACGGTGGTCGCCGCGTACAGCCCCCGGCTGCGGCCCGGGGTGCCGGTCTCGTTCCCGGTCTCCTGGGACGACCTGCCGTCGGTCACGCCGGCCGACTTCACCATCGGGACGGCGCCCGCGCTGCTGGCCGGGCAGGACCCGTGGGCGGACGCGATGCCCGCGCCGCAGAAGCTCCCGGACGACCTGGTCGCCGAGGGCCACACGATCCCCGTCGCCCGCGTCCAGGCCATGCACGAGGGGAAGCGCCGGGCCCGCGCCCGCCGCGCCGCCGACTGAGGTACGCGGACAGCCTCGCCCGGTCGTCGTACGGCCCCGGGCATGGAAAAACCCGGGCGGTGGCCCGGGCTTCTCGGTCTCTCTGGTGCCCCCGGCAGGATTCGAACCTGCGCCCCCGCCTCCGGAGGGCGGTGCTCTATCCCCTGAGCTACGGGGGCTCAGCGACTGGAGAAGACTAGCAAACGCCGCCCGCGATCGCCGAATCGGTATCCGGCAGATCGGCTCCGTGTCGCCGCGCCCTGCCCGCCGTTCGGACCTCGCACTCCGGTCGATCACGGCGGTCCGGCCGCGGGGAGGGCCGGAACGTCGTGCCGAACCGCCTCGGGGCGTGGGGCAGCACACCCGACCCGGCCCCTTTGCTCTGCTTCAACCCACGCACCGGTCCGGGGCCGATTCCGGTGCGCCGGTTGAAGCAGAGCAAAGGGAGGACGGCGCGTACTCGCCGGGTGGCTCAGGCGGCGACGGCCCGGCCGCAGCTGGGCAGCGGGTGCAGCACGATCCGGCGGGGCAGTCGGCGGGGCCACTCGTTGCGCGGCCAGGAGCCGTCCACGATCAGGTGCACGGTGCGCTGCTCCGCACCGCTCAGCCGGAGCACGAAGTCCCGGGGCAGCGGTGGGTCGACCGACGGCGTGGTGATCATGAAGCGGACGCGGCCTCGGGACGAGACGGCGGAGATCACGTCGGCGGCCGGCATCGTCCCCCGCAGCCGGACCCGCCCGAGCCAGTACACCTCCGCCAGGTGCTCCTGGGCGGCGCGGGTGATGGCCGGGTACTCGGTGCGTACCCACCGCTCGACCGCGCCCACGCAGAGCCCGCAGGCGCGCTCGCGGGGCTCTCGCGGACCCAACCCCCAGGCCCGCAGGTACGCCCCGACCGCCCCCGCGTCCATCGGCAGCTCGAACCGGCTCTGGATGAGGGTGTGCAGGCTCTGTCGCGTCCAGAGCTCCTCGTCCAGGCCAAACGCGTCGGGGTAGCTGCCCCGCAGCGTGTCGATCAGTTCGAGTTCCTGTTCGCGGCTGAGCATTCCCGGCTCGCCCTGCCGCTGTCCGCGACGGACGGCCGCCACCGCCCCGTCACCGCCGATGGTGTGGCGCCGGCACCAGCTGGTGACCGAACGCCGCGCGTCTCTCAGTGCAACCCCCACGTCCTGCGCAACGAGCCCGAATCGCAACTGGTCACGATATGTGTGGAGAAACTTCTCTTAGCGATGGATTCGGTCGAGTGACCCACAGCGCCCGAAACGGGCAAGTCGACCGCGTTCTGGCGCACCATGTCCCCCCGACGCAGAAGGCCCGCACCACCAGACGGGCGGTGCGGGCCTCTCCACGGCGCCGGAGCGGACTCAGCCCTGGATGCGCTTCAGCGCGTTCTGGAGGTTGGTCAGCTCGGTCTGCTGCGTGTTCTTCATGGTCTGCGCGGCCTGGACCACGTCCGGCTCGTCGCTGGCGTCGAGCAGGGCGTCGACCATGTGGATGCCGCCGAGGTGGTGCGTGATCATCAGCTCCAGGAAGAGGACGTCCAACTCCTTGCCCTGCGCCTCGCGCAGCTGTGCCATCTGCTCCGGGGTCGCCATCCCGGGCATCAGCCCGTTACGGACCATCTCGGTCCCGTCCGGCATCCACGCCATCCGGGGCTGGGAGCCGGTCGGGTCCAGCCCCCAGGACCGCAGCCACGTCTGCATGGTGCCGATGTCGCCCTGCTGGGCGAGGGCGATGTCGCCGCCGATCGTCCGGACCTCCTGGTCCGTGCCGCGCTGGAACGCGATCAGCCCCATCTCGACCGCCTGGGCGTGGTGGGTGGTCATGTCCCGCGCGAAGCCCGCCTCGACCGAGGCGTCCCCCGGCCGGGTGACGCGGGGGGTTAGCAGCCCCCCCGCGTACCCGAGCAGGAGACCGACCACGACGGCGAGCGCCACCGCGAGGGTGCCGAACCGGCGGGCGGACACCCGGTCACCGTCCCCGGTGGCCGTGGTCTCGCCGCTGTCGCTGTCGAGGGTCGTGGGCGCGGTCATGGCAGTCCTTACTGCTGCTGCAACTGACGGGGAGTGGTGCCGGTGGCGGTGACGCCCTGGTTGCAGAGGGCGGTCGGACCCTCGATCGAGGCGTTCACCTTCAGGGTCTTGATGAACTCGTCGATCCGGCCGTCGTCGGCGTTGTCGACCTTGAGCTGGTAGCCCCACGCCTGCAGCGAGATCGGCTTGTCGAGGCCCTCGTACGGGCTCATGAACAGCTTCTCGTTGCCGCGCACCTTCTCGGCGAGCTTCTCGACCTGGTCCGCCGGCAGGTTCGGCTGGTAGGTGATCCAGACCGCGCCGTGCTCTAGGCTGTGCACCGCGTGCTCGTTGGCGATCGGGGCGTCGTAGACGTCGCCCATGCAGTTCTGCCAGGCGTCGTTGTGCGGGCCGGCGACCGGGGGCAGCACCGGGTACGTGATCGAGCCCTGCTGGTGGTTGCCGCCCTTGACCAGGTCCGGGTCCTTCTCGCGGAAGTTGACGATGCCGTCGATCGCGTTCGCCCGGTCGTCCCACGGCTTCGAACCCTGGAAGGTCGCCCACGCGCCGTAGCCGATGATCGCCACGGCGAGCACGCCGACGGCGACGAACAGCGCGATCGGGCCCCAGCTGCGGCCCTGGCTGACCTTCACCGGGGCGATCGGCTTGCGGGGGCCCTTGCCGCCCGCGCGCGGGGTACCCGCCGGCTTGCCGGACCCGGCCTTACCGGCTGCCGGCTTGCCCGCGCCCGGCCTCTTGCCGGTGCTGACCACGGTCGGACGGCGCTCCGGGCCGCCCGGGGTGCTGATGCTCATCGTGCCTCGTCAGGTCGGTCGGTCAGGGGATCTGGCGGGCCGGGTTCACATGCTGGGTCGCCGCCGCGGGGACCGAGTCTACCCCCGATAACATGGTTCGGTGACTCCCGCAGAACTCGCCGAGGTCGTCCTCACCGCAGCCCACGCCGTCTTCACCGAGCGGGGCCTGGACCGCTCCGCCCTGCCGGAGCGGACGGCGGTGGAGCGACCCCGAAACCCCGAGCACGGCGACTACGCCTCGACGCTGGCGCTCCAGCTCAGCAAGAAGGTGGGCGTGCCGCCGCGGGAGCTGGCCGCCGGCCTGGCCGAGCAGCTCGGCCGGGCCCCGGGGGTCAAGTCGGTGGAGATCGCCGGCCCGGGCTTCCTCAACATCCGTCTCGACGCGGCCGCCGCGGGCCAGCTCGCCCGCGCGATCGTCGAGGCGGGCGCGGAGTACGGCCGGAGCGACCGGCTCGCCGGGCAGAAGATCAACCTGGAGTTCGTGTCGGCGAACCCGACCGGCCCGGTGCACATCGGCGGGGTCCGCTGGGCGGCCGTGGGTGACGCGCTGAGCCGGCTGCTGCGCGCGACCGGCGCCGACGTCGGCACGGAGTACTACTTCAACGACGCCGGCTCGCAGATCGACCGCTTCGCCCGGTCACTGCTCGCCGCCGCCAAGGGCGAGCCCGCCCCCGAGGACGGCTACGCCGGGGCGTACATCGCGGAGATCGCGGAGCAGGTGAAGGCCCGGCGGCCGGAGGTGCTGACGCTCGACGACGCCGCCGCCCAGGAGGTGTTCCGGGTCGAGGGCGTCGAGCTGATGTTCGCCGAGATCAAGTCCTCGCTGCGCGACTTCGGCGTGGAGTTCGACACCTACTTCAACGAGAAGGACCTGCACGACCGGGGTGAGCTGGACCACGCGCTCAACCGGCTGCGGGAGCAGGGCAACACGTACGAGGCCGACGGCGCCGTCTGGCTGCGCACCACCGACTTCGGCGACGACAAGGACCGGGTGCTGCGCAAGTCCAACGGCGAGTGGACGTACTTCGCCGCCGACTGCGCGTACTACCTGGACAAGCGGGAGCGGGGCTTCGAGCGGGTCGTGATCATGCTCGGCGCCGACCACCACGGCTACCTCGGCCGGATGAAGGCGATGTCCGCCTGCTTCGGCGACGACCCGGCCCGCAACCTGGAGATCCTCATCGGCCAGCTGGTCAACCTGGTGCGCGACGGCGTGCCGGTGCGGATGAGCAAGCGGTTCGGCACCGTCGTCACCCTGGAGGACCTGGTCGAGGCGATCGGCGTGGACGCCTCCCGGTACGCGCTGGCGCGCTACTCCAGCGACTCGCCCATCGACATCGACATCGAGCTGTGGACGCGGGCCACCCGCGACAACCCGGTCTACTACGTGCAGTACGTCGCGGCCCGTACGGCGAGTGTCGGGCGCAACGCCGCGGAGGTCGGCCTGACCCGGGGCGACGCGGCGGCCTTCCGACCCGAGCTGCTCGACCACGAGAAGGAGAACGAGCTGCTCAAGGCGCTCGCCGAGTTCCCCGCGGTGGTGGCGGCCGCCGCCGAGCTGCGCGAGCCGCACCGGGTGGCGAGGTACCTGGAGGACCTGGCCGGGGCGTACCACCGGTTCTACGACAACTGCCGGATCCTGCCGCGCGGCGACGAGGAGGTCACCGACCTGCACCGCGCCCGGCTCTGGCTGAACGACGCGACCCGCGTGGTCATCGCCAACGGCCTGCACCTGCTCGGCGTCTCCGCCCCGGAGAGGATGTAACCCATGCGCGCTCACGAGGCCGGTGCCCTGCACGGGGACATCGGCAGCCGGGGGCCGGCCTGGCTGCGTACGCCGGTCGACGTCAACGCCCTGGTGCCGGCGCTGTGGCCGCGCAACGTCGCGCGCGGGGCCGACGGCGCGCTGGCGGTCGCGGGCCTCCCGGTCCGCGACGTCGCGGCCGAGTTCGGCACCCCGGTGTACGTGCTGGACGAGGACGACCTGCGCGGCCGCTGCCGTGACTTCCGCGCCGCGTTCCCCACCGAGGACGTCTACTACGCCGGCAAGGCGTTCCTCTGCCGCGCGGTGGTCCGGATGATCGCCGAGGAGGGCCTGTACCTCGACGTCTGCACCGGTGGGGAGCTGGCCACCGCGCTCTCGGCCGGGATGCCGCCGGAGCGGATCGGCTTCCACGGCAACAACAAGTCGGTCGGGGAGCTGACCCGGGCGCTGGACGCCGGGGTGGGCCGCATCATCGTCGACTCGTTCCAGGAGATCGACCGGCTGACGGCGCTGGCGCGGGAGCGGGGCGTCCGGCCGAGGGTGCTGGTCCGGGTGACCGTCGGCGTCGAGGCGCACACCCACGAGTTCATCGCCACCGCCCACGAGGACCAGAAGTTCGGCTTCTCGCTGGCCGGCGGCGCGGCGATCGCCGCCGCGCTGCGCATCCTCGACGAGGACGTGCTGGAGCTGCGTGGCCTGCACTCGCACATCGGGTCGCAGATTTTCGACGCGAGCGGCTTCGAGGTCTCCGCCCGCCGGGTGCTCGCGCTGCAGGCGCAGATCCGGGACGCGCGCGGCGTGGAACTGCCCGAGCTGGACCTGGGCGGCGGTTTCGGCATCGCGTACACGACCCAGGACGACCCGGCGACGCCGGCCGACCTGGCGAAGCGGCTGCGCAAGATCGTCGACTCGGAGTGCGCCGCCGAGCGGCTGGCCGTGCCGCACCTGTCCATCGAGCCGGGCCGGGCGATCGTCGGGCCGGCCGTGTTCACCCTGTACGAGGTGGGCACCGTCAAGGACGTCGACGGGATCCGGACGTACGTGAGCGTCGACGGGGGCATGAGCGACAACATCCGCACCGCGCTGTACGACGCGTCGTACTCGGCGACCCTGGCCTCCCGGGCGAGCGCTGCCGAGCCGATGCTTGCCCGCGTGGTGGGAAAGCATTGTGAGTCCGGGGACATCGTGGTGAAGGATGAATTCCTGCCCGCCGACGTGCAGCCCGGAGATCTTGTCGCGGTGCCGGGCACGGGTGCGTACTGCCGGAGCATGGCCAGCAACTACAACCACGTGCCGCGCCCGCCGGTCGTCGCGGTGCGGGACGGCCAGGCGCGCCTGATCGTCCGGCGGGAGACCGAAGAGGACCTGCTCGCTTTGGATGTGGGATGACGTCACCTGTGCGTTTGGCGCTGCTCGGCTGCGGCACGGTCGGCAGCGAGGTGGTCCGGCTGCTGCACGAGCAGTCCGCCGACCTCGCCGCCCGGATCGGCGCGCCGCTGGAGATCGCCGGCATCGCCGTCCGCCGGGTCGGCCGTGACCGCGGCGACCTGCCGGTCGACCCGACGCTGTTCACGACCGACCCGCTCGGCCTGATCAAACGCGACGACGTCGACGTCGTGGTGGAGATGGTCGGCGGCATCGAGCCGGCCCGGGGCTGGCTGGTGGAGGCGCTGCGGGCCGGCAAGAGCGTCGTCACGGCGAACAAGGCGCTCCTCGCCGAGGACGGCGGCGCGCTGCACGACGCGGCGGCCGAGGGCGGCGGCGACCTCTACTACGAGGCGGCGGTGGCCGGCGCGATCCCGCTGCTGCGGCCGCTGCGCGAGTCGCTGCACGGCGACCGGATCACCCGGGTCACCGGCATCGTCAACGGCACCACCAACTTCATCCTCTCCGCGATGGACGCCACCGGCGCCGGCTTCGCCGAGGCGCTGGAGGAGGCGACCGAGCTGGGGTACGCCGAGGCCGACCCGACGGCCGACGTGGAGGGTTTCGACGCGGCGGCGAAGGCCGCGATCCTCGCCTCGCTGGCGTTCCACACCCGGGTCAGCGCGGCCGACGTGCACCGCGAGGGCATCACCGAGGTCACCGCCGCCGACGTGGCCAGCGCCAAGGCGATGGGCTGCACCATCAAGCTGCTCTGCATCGCCGCCCGGGGCGCCGACGCGGCCGGCGGCGAGACGGTCAGCGTCCGGGTGCACCCGGCGATGATCCCGCTGACCCACCCCCTGGCCAGCGTCGGCGATGCGTTCAACGCGGTCTTCGTCGAGGCGGAGGCGGCCGGGCAGCTCATGTTCTACGGCCGGGGCGCGGGGGGCGCGCCGACCGCCAGCGCCGTGCTCGGCGACGTGGTGGCGGTCTCCCGCAACCGGCTCGCCGGGGTCCGGGCGGCCAGTGAGTCCGCGTACGCCGACCTGCCGGTGCGGCCGATGGGGGAGGCGCTGACGCGCTACCACATCAGCCTCGACGTGACCGACCGGCCGGGTGTGCTGGCGGCGGTGGCCGGTGTGTTCGCCCGGCACGACGTCTCGATCGCCACCGTCCGGCAGGGCCCCGCGGGGGGCGGCGCGGCCGGCCGTGGCGAGGACGCCGACCTGGTCATCGTCACCCACGTCGCGCCGGACGCCGCGCTCGCCGCGACCGTCCGCGAGCTGCGCGGGTTGGACATCGTCCGGTCGGTGGCCAGCGTGCTGCGGGTCGAGGGCGGGGCCTGACCCGTGTCCCGCCTGGTGGGTGGCGCAGGGTCCACCGGAGGCCGCCCGGGGCCGCTGGTCCAGGCTTGACGTGACCCGGCGCGGCCGGGAGCAGAGGCGGAGGAGTACGACATGTGGCGGGGTCTCATGGACGCGTACCGGGATCGGCTGCCGGTCACCGACGCCACTCCGGTCGTCACCCTGCATGAGGGGAACACGCCGCTGCTGCCCGCGCCGGTGCTGTCGTCCCGGATCGGCTGCGACGTCTGGCTGAAGGTCGAGGGGGCCAACCCGACCGGCTCCTTCAAGGACCGGGGCATGACGGTCGCGGTCTCCAAGGCGGTCGAGGCCGGCAACAAGGCGATCATCTGCGCGTCCACCGGCAACACCAGCGCCTCGGCCGCCGCGTACGCCGCCCGCGCCGGCCTGACCTGCGCGGTGCTCGTGCCGCAGGGCAAGATCGCGCTGGGCAAGCTCGCCCAGGCGCTCGTGCACGGCGCCCGGCTGCTCCAGGTGAGCGGCAACTTCGACGACTGCCTGGCGCTGGCCGCGAAGCTCGCCCAGGACTACCCGGTCGCCCTGGTCAACTCGGTGAACATCGACCGGCTGCACGGCCAGAAGACGGCCGCGTTCGAGATCGTCGAGGCGCTCGGCGACGCCCCGGACATCCACTGCCTGCCGGTCGGCAACGCCGGCAACATCTCCGCCTACTGGCTGGGCTACTCGGAGGAGCGGGACGCCGGCAACGTCACGAGGGCCCCGAAGATGTACGGCTTCCAGGCGTCCGGGGCGGCGCCGATCGTCACCGGCCAGGTGGTCCGTGAGCCGTCGACCATCGCCACCGCCATCCGGATCGGCAACCCGGCGAGCTGGACGAAGGCGCTCGACGCCCGGGACGCCTCCGGTGGCCTGATCGCCGCGGTCACCGACCGGGAGATCCTGGCCGCGTACCGGCTACTCGCCCGGGAGGTCGGGATCTTCGTCGAGTTGGGCAGCGCGGCCAGCGTCGCGGGGCTGCTCCAGCAGGCCGCCGCCGGCGCCGTGCCGGCCGGTTCGACGGTGGTCTGCACCGTCACCGGTCACGGCCTGAAGGACCCGGAGTGGGCCATCTCCACGGCCCCGGCACCGGTCACCATCGCCAACGATCCGCTGGCCGCGGCCCGCTCTCTCGACCTGGTGTGAACCGCTCCCGGTGACGGTCCCGTCGGCGGGACCGCTGTGGAGCCCCACAGAAACCCGCCGAGATCGGGTGGGGCACACTTTCCCCACCCCGCCCGCAGGTCCTCTCCAGGAGTGAGTCCAGCCGATGTCGCTGCTCGCCAGATTCAGTCTCGCCAACCGAGGGCTGGTCGCCCTCATCGCGGTGGTGGCCACGGCGTTCGGAGCGTTCGCCGTGCCGTCGCTGAAGCAGCAACTCCTGCCGTCGCTGGAGTTCCCGGCCGCGTTCGTCGTGGCGGCGTACCCCGGTGCCGGTCCGGAGGTCGTCGAGTCGCAGGTCACCGAGCCGATCGAGAACAGCCTCCAGGGCATCCCGGGGCTGGAGAAGATCACCTCGACCTCGCGTGAGGGTTCGACGACCGTCCAGGTGCAGTACGAGTTCGGCACCGACCTGGACGACGTGGTCAACAAGATGCAGACCGCGCTCAACCGCGTCGACGCCCAACTGCCCGAGGGGGTCGACCCCCAGGTCATCGCCGGTGGCACGGACGACCTGCCGGCGGTGGTGCTCGCCGCGTCCGGCGGCGACCTGCGCGCGCTCGGCGAGAAGCTCCGCGACACGGTCGTGCCCGAGCTGGAGGCGATCGAGGGTGTCCGTACCGTCGAGGTGACCGGCACCCGCGACGAGGTCGTGGCCGTCACGCCGGACCAGGCCAAGCTCGCGGCGGCCGGGATCCGGCCGAGCGCGATCGGTGAGGCGTTGCGGGCCAACGGCGTCGTGGTCCCCGCCGGTGCGGTGGTCGTCGAGGGCCGGACGCTCCCGGTCCAGGTCGGTACGCCGCTGGCCGACCTCGACGACCTGCGCAACCTGGTGCTCGCCCCGCCCGCGGTCCGCCTCGGGGACGTGGCGACCGTCGAGCAGCAGCCCGTGCCGGCCACGGCGATCACGCGGACCAACGGCAAGGAGAGCCTGGGCGTCGCCGTCACCGCGGCGCCGGACGGCAACGCGGTGGAGATCTCGCACGAGATCCGGGACCGGCTCGCCGACCTGCGCGGCGCGTCCGGCGCCGAGCTGACCGTCGTCTTCGACCAGGCGCCCTTCGTCGAGAAGTCGATCGAGAGCCTCACCACCGAGGGCCTGCTGGGTCTCGTGATGGCGGTCGTGGTGATCCTGGTCTTCCTGCTCTCGGTCCGGTCCACCGTCGTCACCGCGGTCTCCATCCCGCTGTCGGTGGTGGTCGCGTTGATCGCTTTGTGGATCGGCGACTACTCGCTCAACCTGCTCACCCTCGGCGCGCTGACGATCGCGGTCGGCCGGGTGGTGGACGACTCGATCGTGGTGCTGGAGAACATCAAACGGCACCTGGAGTACGGCGAGGCCAAGCGGGAGGCCATCCTCACCGCCGTCCGCGAGGTGGCCGGCGCGGTGACCGCCTCCACGCTCACCACCGTCGCCGTGTTCGCGCCGATCGCGCTGGTGGGCGGGTTCGTCGGGCAGCTGTTCGCGCCGTTCGCGATCACGGTCACGGTGGCCCTGCTCGCCTCGCTGCTGGTGTCGCTGACCGTCATCCCGGTGCTGGCGTACTGGTTCCTCAAGCCGGCCGGTGACATGAAGGCGGACGTACGCCGGGCGGCGGAGGAGAAGGAGCTGCGCAGCCCGTTGCAGCGGGGGTACCTGCCGGTCATCGGCTTCGCCACCCGTACCCGGGCCACCCGCTGGATCACCCTCGGGCTCGGCGTGCTGGTCCTCTTCGGCACGTTCGGCCTGTCCCGCCAGCTGGAGACCAACTTCCTGGACGACTCCGGCCAGGACACCCTGACCATCACCCAGGAGCTGCCGGCGGGCACCGGCCTGACCGGCACGGACGAGGCCGCCCGCAAGGTCGAGGCGGTGCTGGCCGGCACCGAGGGCGTCGAGACGTACCAGTTGACCGCCGGGTCCGGGGACACCCCGTGGGCCGGCACCGGCGGCAACAACGTCGCCACCTGGAACCTCGCGCTCGGCGGGGACACCGACGCGAAGGAGATGCGCGGCGTCCTGCGGGAGAAGTTCGACGCGCTCGGGTCGGGCGTCGGCGAGTTCCGGTTCGGGGCCGGGCAGGGCGGCGCCTCGGCCAACCAGCTCGAGGTGGTCGTGCAGGCCGCCGACCCGGCGACGTTGACCCGGGCCACCGACGAGGCCACGGCGGCGATGCGGGGCATCGCCGGCGTCGAGGACGTTACGACCAGCCTCGCCACGCAGGTGGACCGGGTCGAGGTCACCGTCGACCGGGCGAAGGCCGCCGGGGTTGGTCTCTCGGAGGCGGCCGTGGGGCAGCTGGTCGCACAGGCGTACCGGGGCACGCCGCTGGGTCAGGTGACGCTCGACGGCGGGCAGCAGGCCGTGGTGCTGCGCTCCACGGCGCAGCCGCCGCTCTCGCTCGACCAGCTCAAGGCCCTGCCGGTCGGTACGGTCACGCTGGGCGCGATCGCCGACGTCACCACGGTCGGCGGGCCGCAGCAGGTCACCCGGATCGACGGCGAGCGCAGCGTGTCGGTCAGCGGTACGGCCACCGGCTCCAACCTCGGAGGGATCAGTCAGGACCTGCAGAAGAAGCTGGACGCGATCGACGTGCCGGGGGCGACCTTCGCGATCGGCGGGGTCAGCGCGGACCAGGAGGAGGCCTTCGCCGACCTGGGCCTGGCGGTGCTGGCCGCCATCGCGATCGTCTTCCTGATCATGGTGGCGACGTTCCGGAGCCTGACCCAGGCGCTGATCCTGCTGGTCTCCGTTCCGTTCGCGGCGACCGGGGCGATCGGCCTGCTGCTGGCCACCGGCACCCCGCTGGGGGTTCCCGCGTTGATCGGCGTGCTCATGCTCGTCGGCATCGTGGTGACCAACGCGATCGTGCTGCTCGACCTGATCAACCAGTACCGGGCGCAGGGCATGGGCGTCCGGGAGGCGGTCGTCGAGGGCGGTCGCCGCAGGTTGCGGCCGATCCTGATGACCGCCGTCGCCACGATCTTCGCGCTGCTGCCGATGGGGTTGGGCCTCACCGGTGAGGGCGGTTTCATCTCGAAGCCGCTGGCGATCGTGGTGATCGGTGGTCTGCTCAGCTCGACGCTGCTCACCCTGGTCCTGGTGCCGACCCTGTACGCGATGGTGGAGCACACGAAGGAGTCGCTCCGGGCCCGCCGCGACCGCCGACGCGGGGTGGTGCCCGGGGCTCCGGCCGGCCCGTCCACGGACGCCGGGTCGGCGCCGGACGAGCCGACCGCCGAGCCGACCGCCGAGCCGGAGCCGGCTGCGACCGGCGCCGGGAGGACCGGGTCGGGCGCCGGGACCGCCGCGTCGGCCGCCGGGTCGGGCAGCGCGTCCACGGGGCGGCCGGCTCCCTCGGCGGCGCTGGTCGACGGCACCGACCAGTTCGAGGTGCTGCGGCTGCCCAAGAGCCGCACGTCGCCGCTGCCGCCGACCGAGTAGGGCTGCTCGCCTCGGACGCCCCCGACCAGCGGTCGGGGGCGTCCGCCGGCTCCGGGCCCCGGCGGAGCCGCGTTGACCGACTCCGGGCCGGGGGTGTCCGAGCGCCCGGACCCCCCGGTGGGCGGTGGCCGACCGGCGGCAGGCCACCGCGGCCTGCGGACAACCGGGTCCGGACCACGGCGTGGCGATCCAGGTCTGCGTGCTGTCCGCGCACCGACGGAACGTGAGGCGCCGGCTGGGTAGGGTGCGGTCGTGCCGTCCATCCTCTCGGTCCTGCGCCGCAACCGGAACTTCCGCAACCTCTTCCTGGCCGAGCTGGTGGTCTTCGGCGCCGACTGGTTCGTCATGGTCCCGCTGCTGGTGCTCCTGCCGTCGCTGACCGGCAGCGGGGTGTGGGGGGCACTGGTCCTCGCCGTGGACACCGGCATCGTGGCGCTGCTGCTGCCGTACACCGGGACGGTGGCCGACCGCTTCGACCGCCGCAAGATCATGATCGGGGCCAACATCGCCGCCCTGCTCGGCGTGCTGCTGCTGTTGGGCGTACGCAGCGCCGGCACGGCGTGGCTGGCGATGGTCGGCATCGGCGTGGTGGCGGTCGCCAAGGCCTTCTACTCACCGGCCGCCCAGGCCGCCCTGCCGAACGTGCTCGACGCCGACGAGCTGGCCGCCGGCAACGCGGTCGCGGGCTCCGCCTGGGGCACGATGACGATCGTCGGCGCGTCGCTCGGCGGTGTGCTGAGCAGCGCCGTCGGCCCGTACGCCTGCTTCTGGGTCGGGGTGGGCGGCCTGGCCCTGGCGGCGGGCCTGGCGACGCGGATCCGCCGGCCGTTGCAGGCGCCCCGGGACCGGGACCGGCCGGTGCAGCAGACCTGGGTGGCCGTCCGCGAGGCGCTCGGCTACATCGGGCACCGGCCCCGGGTACTGGCTCTGGTGACGGTGAAGTCCGCGGTCGGTCTCGGCAACGGGGTGCTGACGGTGTTCCCGCTGCTGGCCGGCGTCTACGGCGCGGGCGCGGCCGGCGCCGGCCTGCTCTTCGCGGTACGCGGCGCCGGGGCGCTGGTGGGCCCGATCCTGATGCGGCGGGTGTTGGGCAACCGGGCCTGGCTGCTGCCCGGCCTGGCGTTGTCCATGTCGCTCTACGGGCTGGCCTATCTCGGCACCTCGGTCGTCGACTGGTTCCCGCTGGTGCTCGCGCTGGTCTTCGTGGCGCATTTCGCGGGTGGCAGCAACTGGGTGATGTCGAACTTCGCCCTGCAGGGCGAGGTGCCGGACCGGCTGCGGGGCCGGGTCTTCGCCACCGACATGATGCTGGCGACGCTGGCCATCTCGGTGAGCCAGCTTGTGGTGGCGTCCGTGGTCGACATCGTCGACGAGCGCGTGGTGCTGGCCGGCTGCGGCCTGGTCACCCTGGTCTACGCGGTCGGCTGGCGGATCGCCACCCGGAAGCTCTCCCTCACCGACCCGGTCCCCGAGCCGGATCCGTCGGTCGCGCGGTAGGCGCCGTTCCGGCCGGTCCCACGGTGCGGGCAGAGATCCGGGACGTCGGTGCCCGGCCCTAGCATGAGCCCGTGCCCACAATTTTCACGCCCGACCCGGTCCGGGTGCGGGTCCCCGCCACCAGTGCCAACCTCGGGCCCGGGTTCGACGCCCTGGGGTTGGCGCTGGCGCTGCACGACGACGTCGCCGCCGAGGTCACCACCGACGGTGTCACCGTGAGCGTGACCGGTGAGGGGGCCGGCGACCTGCCCGACGACGAGCGGCACTTGGTGGTGAGCGCCATGCGGGCCGCCTTCGACGAGCTCGGTGGCCAGCCACCGGGGCTGTCGGTGGAGTGCGTCAACCGCATCCCGCAGGCACGCGGGCTCGGCTCCTCGTCGGCGGCGATCGTCGCGGGTGTGCTGCTGGCCCGGGGGCTGGTGGTCGACGGGGGCCGCCGGATGGACGACGCGGCGGTGCTCCGGCTCGCCGCCCGGATCGAGGGCCATCCGGACAATGTGGCGCCCTGCCTGCTCGGCGGGTTCACCGTGGCGTGGACGGAGCCGGCCGGTGCCCGGGCGGTGTCGCTGCCCGTCGCCGACGGCGTCCGGCCGACGGTCTTCGTGCCGGCCGGGCGTGGGCTCACGGCCGCGGCGCGGGCCGCGCTGCCGCCGACGGTGCCGCACGGCGACGCGGCGTTGACCGCGGGCCGGGCCGCGTTGCTCGTGCACGCTCTCACCGCGGCGCCGGAGCTGTTGCTGCCGGCCACGGTCGACCGGCTGCACCAGGGCTACCGGGCCGAGGGCATGCCGGAGACGGCTGCACTGGTGAATGAGCTGCGTGGGGCTGGTGTGGCGGCTGTGGTCTCCGGTGCGGGGCCGACCGTGCTGGCGTTGTCCGAGCCGCCCGCCGACCTGCATCCGGGAACAGATTGGCAGGTCTGGCGGTTGCCGATAGAGGCACACGGCGCCCGGGTCGTCCGGGGTAGACTGGGACACGCGGAGCGGGACCCTGTTGCCGCAGGTCGGAAGAGTTGATTACGCTCTAGACTTAGCACAGCCGCGAAGCATGCGATCTTCCTGCGGGTCGGCGCACCCCCGAAGCTTTCGGCGGTCAGCCCGTCACCCCTGCCTAGGCCCACGCCGCACCGCAGTCTTCACAGGTCGCCGCAGACGGCGGATCCCGCCCACCACGACGGTGAGTCGGGAAAGCGACCGGCTGCTGTGTCACAGACTCCCGCGACGCGTCCTTGCGAGGCGGGTGCACCGAGGCCGCCCGGCCACCTGCATGTCGATCCGGGCAGTCCCGGCCAATCGAGGGAAGGAATCCATTGAGCGACACCACCGACGTGACGTCGGATGTTTCCAACGTCGCTGATGCCACGTCCGCTGCTCCGACCCGTCGGCGACGCAGTGGCACCGGCCTGTCGGCGATGCTGCTGCCGGAGCTCCAGAGCCTGGCCGCGTCGCTCGGCATCTCGGGCACGGCTCGCATGCGCAAGGGCGAGCTGATCAGCGCGATCTCCGAGCGCCAGGGCGGCGGGGCCGCCACCGGAACCCCTCGACCGCGGGCCGAGGTGGCGGCTGCGGCCGCCCCTGCCCGGGAGGAGGTCCACGCCGAGGTCCGCGAGCCGGCCGAGCGGCCGGAGGCGGCTGAGCGGCGGGCGGAGCAGCCGGCCGAGTCGGCGCCCGCCGAGACGACCGGTCGCACCCGCGGCCGGCGCGGCCGCGGGGCCGGCGAGGCCCGGGGCGGCGAGGCCGGCGAGACGCGGGCCGAGACCCGGCCCGAGGAGGCCGAGGCCGGCGAGCGGGGCGAGGGCCGTGGCGGCCGTGAGCGGGCCGAGCGCGGCGCCGAGCGCGGTGACCGTAACGAGCGGGCCGAGCGCGGTGAGCGCGGTGAGCGGGCCGAGCGCGGTGAGCGGGCCGATCGCGGTGACCGTAACGAGCGGGCCGAGCGCGGCGAGCGCGGTGACCGTAACGAGCGGGCCGAGCGTGCTGACCGCGGCGACCGCAACGAGCGCGGCGACCGCAACGGTGACCGGGGCCAGCGCGCCGAGCGCGACGGCGACGGCGACGACGACGGCGAGGGCGGCGGCCGGCGCGGCCGGCGCAGCCGTTTCCGGGACCGTCGGCGGGGCCGTGGTGAGCGGGCCGAGGGCGGCGACGGCGGCCGCGAGCCGCAGGTCAGCGAGGACGACGTGCTCGTTCCGGTGGCCGGCATCATCGACGTGCTCGACAACTACGCCTTCGTCCGGACCACCGGCTACCTGGCCGGCCCGAACGACGTCTACGTCTCCATGTCCCAGATCAAGAAGTACGGTCTGCGGCGCGGCGACGCGATCACCGGTGCGGTGCGTGCGGCGCGCGACGGCGAGCAGCGGCGCGACAAGTACAACCCGCTCGTCCGGCTGGACACCATCAACGGGATGGAGCCGGAGGAGGCGAAGCGCCGGCCGGAGTTCTACAAGCTGACCCCGCTCTACCCGCAGGATCGGCTGCGCCTGGAGACCGAGCCGCACATCCTCACCACCCGGGTGATCGACCTGGTCATGCCGATCGGCAAGGGCCAGCGGGCGCTCATCGTCTCGCCGCCGAAGGCCGGTAAGACGATGGTGCTCCAGGCGATCGCGAACGCGATCACCCGCAACAACCCGGAGTGCCACCTGATGGTGGTGCTGGTGGACGAGCGGCCCGAAGAGGTCACCGACATGCAGCGGTCGGTGAAGGGCGAGGTCATCGCGGCGACGTTCGACCGTCCGCCGCAGGACCACACCACCGTCGCGGAGCTGGCGATCGAGCGGGCGAAGCGCCTGGTCGAGCTGGGCCACGACGTGGTCGTCCTGCTCGACTCGGTGACCCGGCTCGGCCGGTCGTACAACCTGGCGGCGCCGGCCAGCGGCCGGATCATGTCGGGTGGTATCGACTCGACCGCGCTGTACCCGCCGAAGCGGTTCCTGGGTGCGGCCCGCAACATCGAGAACGGCGGCTCGCTGACCATCCTCGCCACCGCGCTGGTGGAGACCGGTTCGATGGCGGACACGGTCATCTTCGAGGAGTTCAAGGGCACCGGTAACGCGGAGCTGAAGCTGGACCGGAAGATCGCTGACAAGCGGACCTTCCCGGCCATCGACATCCACCCGTCCGGCACGCGCAAGGAGGAGATCCTGCTCGCGCCGGAGGAACTGGCCATCGTCCACAAGCTCCGGAAGGTGCTGCACTCGCTGGACTCGCAGGCGGCGCTCGACCTCCTGCTGGACCGGCTGAAGCAGTCGCGTACGAACATCGAGTTCCTGATGCAGATCGCGAAGTCGACGCCGGGGGAGTGACCCTCCCTGCCGGGGCGGGATGAGACGAGGGGGCGCGGCCAGTCGGCCGCGCCCCCTCGCTGTCGGTCCACCCGGGCGGACGGGCGCCCGAGCCGCCGGTGACGAAGTTTTCCTTCGCTTCAGCTATCCAGTATTGAAACTTCTGTTCATCGTCGGGTTGACTGTGGTCCATGCGTACCCGCAGACGATCCACCCGGCTCGCCGGCGTCCTGCTGCTGACGCCGCTGCTCACCACGGCCACCGCCGTCCCGATCCCCGCCGCCGCGGTGGCCGCGCCCGCCAACACCCTGTCCGCCACGGCCGCCGAGGACACACCCCGCGCCTCGTCCCACCCCGCAGGCGCGGTCACGCTGGCGGCGGACCCGGCGGGGGCCACCCGCGCGGCCCGGACCACGACCGGCGTCGAGCCGGCCGGGGGCCTGGAGACCACGAAGACCACCCGCCCGGTGGCGCCGGGCCTCGACCTCACCTCCGTCGACCGGTACGACGCCGACGGCTGGCTGCGCGCCGACGCGCTCACCGCCGAACTGTCCGGCGGTGTCACCGTCGACTACGTCAACTCCGGCGTGGTCAGCAAGGCGGAGCCCCTGCGCGCTGCGGCCGACCGCACCCGCGCCGTGGCCGCCGTGAACGGCGACTTCTTCGACATCAACAACTCGGGCGCCGCCCAGGGCGTCGGCATCCAGGACGGCCAGCTCGTCCAGTCCGCCGTCGCCGGGCACCGCAACGCGGTCGCCGTCACCACCGAGGGGCTCGGCCGCGTCGTCGAGGTGCACTTCGAGGGCACTGCGACGCTGCCCACCGGTCCGGTGCCACTGACCCAGTTCAACAACATGGTCCAGGCGAACGGGATCGGCGTGTTCACCGCGCTCTGGGGGGCGTACACCCGGGAACGTCCCGTGGCGGGCGCCACCCGCGTCACCGAGGTCGCGGTGGTCGACGGTCGCGTGACCAGCGTCGCCACCACGGCCGGCAGCGGCCCGATCCCCGCCGGCACCACCGTGCTGCTCGGCCGGGACGCCGGCGCCGACGCCCTCGCCGGGCTGCACCCCGGCGACCCGGTGACCGTCGCCTACCGGCCGAGGCCCGCCGACGGCGGCACCCTGCACGCGGCGGTCGGCGGCGGCAACGTGCTGGTCCGCGACGGCGTGGTGCAGAGCATCGCCGACCCCACGCTGGCGCCGCGGACCGCGGTCGGCTTCTCCGCCGACGGCCAGAAGATGATCATGCTGACGGTGGACGGGCGGCAGGTCGACAGCCGCGGCGTCACCCAGACCGAGATGGGCCGGATGATGGCCGAACTCGGCGCCCACCACGCGCTGAACCTCGACGGCGGCGGCTCCTCGACGCTGCTCGCCCGCGAACCGGGCGCGGCCGGCGTGCAGGTGGAGAACAGCCCGTCCGACGGCACCGAGCGCGCCGTCCCCAACGGCCTCGCCCTCTACGCCCCGCAGGGCAGCGGCCGGCTCACCGGGTACTGGCTGGAGACCGCGAGCGACCCCACCAGCGCGCCGGGCGTCTCGCCCGTGCGCGGCGGCCGGCCCGACCGGGTCTTCCCCGGCCTGACCCGCCGGATCACCGCCGCCGGGCACGACGAGACGTACGGGCCGGCGGCCGGCGAGCCGACCTGGCGGGCCAACCCGGCCGGGCACGGGAAGGTGAACGACGGCGTGTTCCGGGCCGGCCTGCCCGGCCAGGTCACCGTCACGGCGTCGCGGGGCGGCGCGCGAGGCACCCTCGACCTCACCGTGCTCGGGCCGCTGAGCCGGATCGACTCCACCGTGGACCGGGTCGGCCTGGACGGCACCGACGGAACGGCCCTCCTCGGTGTGGTCGGCTACGACGCCGAGGGCAACACCGCGCCGATCGAGCCCGCCGACCTGACCCTCGACTACGACCGGGACCTGCTGCGCATCACGCCGACCGCCGACGGCAACCTGACGGTGACGGCGCTGCGGGACACCGGCTCCGCGCTGGTCACCGTCCGCGTCGGGCGCAGCACCACCGTCGTCCCCGTCACCGTCGGGCTCGACGACGTGCCGGTGGCCACCTTCGACGACGCCGCGTCGTGGCGGTTCAGCCAGGCCCGGGCCAGCGGCTCCGTCGCGCCGGCGCCGGGCCGCACCGGCGCCGGCCTGCGGATGACGTACGACTTCAGCCAGTCCACCGGCACCCGGGCCGCGTACGCCGACCCGCCCACCTGGATCGACGTGCCCGGTCAGCCGCAGGCGTTCGGCATGTGGATCCACGGCAACGGCACCGGGGAGTGGCCGAGCCTGCACCTGCACGACGCGCAGAACACGCAGCACGTGCTGCGGGGGCCGCTGGTGACCTGGACGGGCTGGCGGTACGTCGAGTTCACCGTGCCCTCCGGCGTGCAGTACCCGCTGCGGGTCCGCCGCTTCTACGTCGCCGAGACCCGGGCGGACGCGCAGTACCGCAGCGAGGTCGTCATCGACGACCTGGTGGCGAAGGTGCCGCCGACGGTCGACGTGCCGGCCGAGGCGCCGCGGACCGACCGGGTGGTCGTCCGCGAGGGCACCGTGGACGGGGCGCCCTGGCGGTTCGCGGTGCTCTCCGACGCCCAGTTCGTCGCGGCGAACCCGGACAGCGACCTGGTCGCCCAGGCCCGCCGTACGCTCCGCGAGGTCAAGGCCGCCAAGCCGGACTTCGTGCTGGTCAACGGCGACTTCGTGGACACCGCGTACCCGGCGGACTTCGCCCTCGCGAAGCGGCTGTTCGACGAGGAACTCGGCGGGGAGGTGCCCTACCACTACGTCCCCGGCAACCACGAGATCATGGGCGCGCCGATCGACAACTTCCGGGCGGTGTTCGGCGCCACCGAGCGGGTCTTCGACCACAAGGGAACCCGCTTCGTCACCCTCAACTCGTCCACCGGCACCCTGCGCGGCGGCGGATTCGAGCAGGTGCGGATGCTCCGCGAGGCGCTGGACTCGGCCGCCAAGGATCCCACCGTCGGCTCGGTGGTCGTGCTGCACCACCACCCGCCCCGCGACCCCAGCCCGGTCAAGGCGAGCCAGCTCGGTGACCGCAAGGAGGCGGCCCTGCTGGAGCAGTGGCTGGCCGACTTCCAGCACCGGACCGGCAAGGGGGCGCTCTTCATCGGCGCCCACGTCGGCACGTTCCACGCCGACCGGGTGGACGGGGTGCCGTACGTCGTCAACGGCAACTCGGGGAAGAACCCGTCCAGCCCGGCCGACCAGGGCGGCTTCACCGGCTGGAGCGAGTACGGCGTGGACCCGGTGACCCCGGCGGAGGCCGACCGGGCCCGGCGGAACCCGCTCGCCGAGGGCCCGCGCTGGGTCGACGCGGAGTTCCACGCCCACGCCGACCAGGTCACGGTGACCGCCCCGCCGACCGTCCCGGTCGGCGCCCCGGCGACCGTCACCGCGACGGTGACCCAGCCCGGCGGCCGTACGGTGCCGGTGGCCGCCCCGGTCAGCGCGGACTGGTCGGCGTCGCCGAACGTGCACGTCGGCTCGCTGCTCGGGCTCCGGCCCTGGCACGTGGCCCGGTTCGACCCGGCCACCGGCCGGCTCACCGCGCTGCGCCCGGGCGCCTCGGTGAAACTCGCCGTCGAGGTCAACGGCGTCCGCGCCGAGGCAACCGTCGCCCTCACCGCCGCAGCCGAGGCACCCGCCGCCTGAGGCGTAAGGAAGGGCCCCCTATTAACGCCTCATGCAGAGGAAGGGCCCCTTATTAACACCACACCCTGAGGGCCCGCACCGAACCCGGTGCGGGCCCTCAGGTGTTAACAGGGGACCCTTGCTCTACCGGAGGCGTTAATAGGGGGCCCTTCCTTACCCCTCAGAAGTCGCCGTCGGCGACTTGGAAGACGGTCAGGCCCAGCTCACGCCACATCCGCACCACCTGCATCCGGTCGTCGAAGACGCCGACGACGCGGTACCGGTCCTTGACCTCGCGCTCGTAGATCTCCCGCTTGACGATCGAGTCCTTCCGCGAGTCGCCGACCGCCCGCAGGTGCAGCGCCAGGTAGGGGACCTCGACGTGCCGGTCCAGCCACGCCTCCGTGGTGGCGCGGGCCGACGCGTCCCGGCCCGAGCAGAAGATGACGCCGTATCCGGCGGCGTGCATCGCCCGGACCGCCGAGATCACCGCCGGGTTCGGCTCGTCCTCGCCGACCCGGGTCATGTCGTACGGACTGCGGGAGACGTTCAACGCGACGGTCCCGTCGATGTCGACCAGGACGATCTCGGGCGGCTCGTCGGACGGAGGGTGCACCTGTGCCGGCCGCCCCGCCCGTGCCGTGGGCACCGGTAACGGCAGCGGTCGCCCTTCCAGGTAGCGCTCGTGCAGGCGGAGGATCGCCGCCTCGCCGACGCGGTCGGCCTCCGGCCGGGTGGCGTCGCGACGCAGGCACTCCTCCAGCGGCACGTCGGTGAAGTCGTGCACCTCGAACTCCGCGCCGTACCGGGCGGCCAGGTCGGCCCAGTCCCGCAGGGTCCGCGACCGAAGGTTGGTGTCGTCCACGCAGACGTCCGCCCCGGAGCGCAGCAGCGCCTCCACCTGGGCCCGCTGCACGAGCGTCACCTGCCACTCGGCCCGCTGGGTGAACAACCGCTCGCCGTGCAGCATCCGGCGCAGGTCGTCCCGGTTCACCCGGACCACGGACGGTTGCAGTTTCCGGGCGAACGTGGTCTTGCCGGAGGCGGGGAGCCCCCGGGTGGCGATCAGGCGGGCCATCAGTCACTCCGTGTCGTCCGTCGGGGTCGGCCGTGTCCCGGTGAATGCCCGGCCCCGGGCCGGGAATGCGGGAGGACGGGCGTACGTTGTCGATGCCGGACCCGTTGTGCGGCCCGATTGCCGGGTCGGCGTACGCCCATGGCACACTGGTCAATCGGCCACCGGTACCGGTTCACGCCCTGCACCGTCGGAGCACGTGACGGGGGCGACCCGGCGACCACCGACGAGAGGACCGAGGCGACATGAAGTCCAACATCCACCCGGAGTACGTGACCACCGACGTCACCTGCTCCTGCGGCAACACTTTCACCACCCGTAGCACCGCCAAGGGCGGCACCATCCACGTCGAGACGTGCAGCGCCTGCCACCCGTTCTACACGGGCAAGCAGCGCGTCCTGGACACCGCCGGCCGGGTGGCGAAGTTCCAGCAGAAGTACGCCAAGGTTCAGGCCAAGAAGGGCAAGTAACCTTCCGTTCGGCGCCCGCGTCCGGTTTCCCGCCGGACGCGGGCGCCGTCCGTATTCCGACCCCCCGGGGCGCCGCCGCCCGCCCGGGGCCGCCACCCGCCCGCTATCGGGGCATCAACCGTCCAGCGCCGTCGTCGAAGGAGCATCGCCCATGAGCAGCGAGCGTCTGGCCGCCCTCCTCGACGAGTACGCCGAGCTGGAGAAGCGGCTGGCCGACCCGGCCATCCACGCCGACCAGAACACGGCCCGCCGGGTCGGCCGCCGGTACGCGGAGCTGGTGCCGCTGCACAAGGCCGCCGCCGAGCTGGAGCAGGCCCGGGCGGACCTGACGGCGGCGAAGGAGCTGGCCGCTGAGGACGCGGCCTTCGCCGCCGAGGCGGAGGCCATCGCGGCGACGCTGCCGGCGCTGGAGGAGCGGCTCGCCGAGCTGCTCATCCCGCGTGACCCGCACGACGCCAAGGACGTGATCGTCGAGATCAAGGCGGGGGAGGGCGGTGAGGAGTCCGCCCTCTTCGCGGGCGACCTGCTGCGGATGTACACCCGGTACGCGGAGCGCCGCGGCTGGCTCGTCGAGGTGATCGACGCGCAGGACTCGGACCTGGGCGGGGTCAAGGACGTCTCGCTGGCCATCAAGACCAAGGGCGTGCCGGAGGGCGGCAACGGCGTGTGGTCCCGGCTCAAGTGGGAGGGTGGCGTGCACCGCGTGCAGCGCGTGCCGGTCACCGAGTCGCAGGGCCGCATCCACACCAGCGCGGCCGGCGTGCTGGTGCTGCCGGAGGCCGAGGACGTCGACGTCACGATCGACCCGAACGACCTGCGGATCGACGTGTTCCGCTCGTCGGGCCCCGGCGGCCAGTCGGTGAACACCACGGACTCGGCGGTGCGGATCACCCACCTGCCGACCGGCATCGTGGTCTCCTGCCAGAACGAGAAGTCCCAGCTGCAGAACCGTGAGCAGGCGATGCGGATCCTGCGCGCCCGGCTGCTGGCGGCGGCCCAGGAGCAGGCCGACGCGGCCGCCTCGGACGCCCGCAAGGCGCAGGTGCGGACGGTGGACCGCTCCGAGCGGATCCGCACGTACAACTTCCCGCAGAACCGGATCACCGATCACCGGATCGGCTACACCGCGTACAACCTGGACCTGGCGCTCGCCGGGGACCTCGACGGCGTGCTGGACGCGCTCGCCGAGGCCGACCGGGCCGCCCGTCTCGCGGGCGACGCCGAGCTGTCCCGCCGCTGACCGCCGCGGGGCTCGCGGGGCGATCAGCGGCGCGCGGGCTCGCGGGGCGCGCGCGGGGCGATCAGCGGCGCGCGGGCTCGCGGGGCGCGCGCGGGGCGGTCAGGACGCGCGGGGGCGGCTCTTCGCGATCAGCATCGCCCGGTCGGCGGCCTCGAAGGCGGCGCCGAGGGCGTCGTGCGGGCCCGGCCCGGTGGCGTTCACCTCGGCGAAGCCGATGCTGACCCCGACCGGCGTGCCGGGGACCAGCGACTCCCAGTCCTCCGCCCGGACGGCGCTCTCGATGCGGCGGGCCACGTCGGCCGCCTCGGCCATGCCCGCGCCGGACAGCACCACGACGAACTCGTCCCCGCCGTAGCGGGCCACGAAGTCGCCCCGGCGCATCACCCGGTTGACCACCCCGGCGACGCGTTGCAGGACCAGGTCGCCGGAGTGGTGCCCGTGCCGGGTGTTAACCGCCTTGAAGCCGTCCAGGTCGCACACGCCGATCACCACCCGCTCGCCCCGGGCGACCACGGCGGCGATGTACCGCTCCAACCGGCGCCGGTTCGGCAGGCCGGTCAGCGGGTCGGACAGCGCCTCGCCCTCGAAGCGGGCCGCCTCGCGGCGCAGGTCCTCGTGGTCGATACGGGCAGCGATGCCGTCGATGTAGACGTCCCGGAGGCGGTCGTTGCGTTGCGCGGCGAGCCGGAAGGCCAGCCGGTCGGCCCGGTGCGCGGCCGCGTGGTCGCCGGCGCGGCCGAAGGCGATGCTGCGCAGCCGGGCCGGCTCGGCCGCGCCCAGCGTCTCCGTGGAGACCTGGACGCCGTCCAGCCGGGTGACCGCCTCGATCGGGCGTCCCACGGCGATGGCCAGGCACACCTGCCCGAGCTGGCGCATGTCCCGGGCCCGGGAACTGTCACCGCCGTGGCCGAGCAGCCGGGCGGGGGCCGCGTCCGTCTCGACCTCCAGCCGGTCGCCCAGGGATGCCCGGCGTGCGGCCGCGTAGCCGTACGCGGCGAGGCTGCTCGGGCGCAGCCGGCCGGCCCGTCCCGCCCGCAGGAAGCGCTCCAGGTCACCGGCCACGTCCCGGAGCACCCGCAGGCAGCCGTCGCTGTCGCCGTGGTGGTCCAGCGCGACGGCGTTGCGCAGCCGGATGCCGGGGGCGGCGAACGTCTCCTCCGGGATGCCGGCGGCGAGCCCGAGCTGGCGCGCGCGCTCGATCGCGCCGAGGGCGTACCCGTGGAAACTCAGGTAGGAGTAGGCCATCGCCAGGTCGTGCCAGCCCCACGCGGTGTCCCGGTCCGGGTCCTCCACGGCACCCAGTGCGCGGGCGGCCCGCACCAGGTGGGTGACGCAGCGGTCCAGCGCGCCCTGGTGGTGGGCGGCGAGCGCGGCGAGCGCGTTCAGGTGCCCGTGCAGGTACGGCTCCGCGAGATCGCGGACGGCGGTGGTGGCCGCCTCGATGGCCCTCGTGTACTCGGCCGTGCGGCCCAGGTTGAGCACCGCGGAGAGGCGCTGCACCAGCGCGTCGGCCCGGGCGTACGGGTCGGCGGTGGTGGCGAGCACCTGGTCGAGGACGGTGTACGCCTCGGCGGAACGGCTCGACTCCTGCAGCGCCCGTGCCCGAGTCAGGGCGTCAACCTGGTCGCCGACCCGGTCGAGCCAACCCACGCCTGACCTCCCGTCGGTGTGCGCCTGGCCGCACCAGCTCGTGGTGGGCTCCGCGACGCTTCATGATTATCTCGTGAGCACCCTGCCGCAACAGCCGTCCGAAGGGACGAACCGGGAGCGCCCCACCGTGGCGGTGGCGCGGGCGGCCCGCGTGCTCGCCGACGCCGGTGTCGAGGGTGCGCGCGCCGAGGCCGAGCTGCTGGCCGCGTACGTGCTGGGGGTGTCGCGGGGGCGGCTGGCGCTGGCCGACGGTTTCAGCCGGGCCCAGCGCGACCGGTTCGACGCGCTGGTGGCCCGGCGGGCCGACCGGGAGCCGTTGCAGCACCTCACCGGCACCGCCGGGTTCCGGCACCTGGAGCTGGCGGTGGGGCCGGGCGTCTTCGTGCCCCGGCCGGAGACGGAACTGCTCGCCGGTTGGGGCGTCGACCAGGCGCGACGGATCCCGGAGCCGCTGGTCGTGGACCTGTGCAGCGGGTCCGGCGCGATCGCCCTCGCGGTCGCGCAGGAGGTGCCGGCGGCGCGCGTGGTGGCGGTGGAGGGGGCATCGGGGGCGCTGTCCTGGCTGCGGCGCAACGCGGCGGACCGGGCCGCGGCGGGGGACCGGCCGATCGAGGTGGTGGCGGCCGACGTCACCGCGCCGGACCTCCTCGCCGACCTGGCGGGCCGGGTGGACGTGCTGCTCTGCAACCCGCCGTACGTGCCGGCGGACGTCGTCGTGCCGCCCGAGGTGGGTCGGCACGACCCGGCGAACGCCGTGTTCGGCGGCGGCGACGGCCTGGCGGTGATCCGGCCGGTGGTGGCCCGGGCGGCGGTGCTGCTGCGTCCGGGCGGTGTGCTCGGGATCGAGCACGACGACACGCACGGCGAGGCGGTGCCCCGGCTGCTCGCCGGGGCCGGCGGGTACGCCTCGATCGCCGATCACGCCGATCTCGCCGGCCGGCCCCGCTTCGCCACCGCGTCCCGGCGTGCGGACGGCCCGCACGCCGCCGCTGGCCCGGCGTGGCAGACTGCATCCTCGTGATGCTCTACGACTGCCGGTCGCCCGCCGACCGGGACCGCGGCATCGCTGCGGCCATCGAGGCGGTCAAGAACGGCGAGCTGGTCGTGCTGCCGACCGACACGGTCTACGGGATCGGCGCGGACGCGTTCACGCCGTACGCGGTCAAGGCCCTGCTCGACGCGAAGGGTGGCCGGCCGGCCCCGCCGCCGGTGCTGATCGGTTCCCGGCACACGCTGGACGGCCTGGTCTTCTCCCTGCCGCGGGCGGCCCGGGACCTGGTCGAGGCGTTCTGGCCGGGCCCGCTGACCATCGTGGTCGAGCACTCGCCCAGCCTCCGGTGGGACCTGGGGGAGACCTCGGGCACGGTCGCGGTGCGGATGCCCCTGCATCCGGTGGCGCTGGAGGTGCTCCGGGAGACCGGCCCGATGGCGGTCGCTTCGGCCAACAAGGCCGGCCTGGCCGCCGCGACGACGGCCGAGGCGGCACGGGACCAGCTCGCCTACTCGGTGCGTGCCTACCTGGAGGCCGGGCCCGCGGTCGACCCGGTGCCGAGCACGATCGTGGATCTTACCGGCGAGGTGCCCCAGTTGGTCCGCGCGGGCGCCATCGGGTTGGAGAAGCTACGCGACGTGGTGCCGGACATCGCCGAGAGCCGGGTGGCCTGAGTGCCTCCGTTCACCGTTCTGCACGTGTGCATGGGCAACATCTGCCGCTCGCCGATGGCGGAGCGGCTGTTGACCCTGGCCGTCCGGGAGCGGCTGGAGCGGCGCGGGGCGGACCCGGGCCGCGCGGACGACCTGCTGCACAGCCACAGCGCCGGCACCGGCGGCTGGCACGCCGGCGAGGAGATGAACCCGCCGGCCGCCCGGCAGGTCGCCGCCCGCGGCGGCAGCGCCGAGGGTTTCGCCGCGCGCAAGCTCCGCTCCGACCACATCGACGCCGCCGACCTCGTGCTCACCGCGACGGCCGACCAGCAGGAGTACGTGGTGGCGCTACGCCCGGACGCGGCGGCGCGCACCTTCGTGCTGGGCGAGTTCGGCCGCCTGCTCGCCGCGTCGGATCCGGCCGGCCTGCCGGCGGCCGACGTGACCCCGGACGCCGTGTACGCGCGGGGCGTGGCTCTGGTCGAGGCGGTCCACGCCGCCCGGGCGGGCGCCACCCCGCTGACCACCGACGACCTCGACGACCCGTGGGGTCGTGGCGACCAGTGCTTCAGCCGGGTCGCCGACGAGATCGAGGAGACCGTCCACCCGTTGGCGGCGGCGTTGCTCCCGTAACCCACCCGGGTTACCCGTCCGCCGAACGATGCGGACAAGAGGCACATTCAGGTCATTCTGTGTGGGTCCTGACGGCTCCTGCGGGGAGAGCTGATGACCCGGGCACACCTCGACAAGCTCCTGACCATCCTGCTGGCCGGCGTCCTGGCCGGCCTCGTGCTCGCGGCGGCGGCCCTACCGGCCGCGCTGGTGTTCGGAGTGGGGTTCTCGGCGCTCGCCGCGCCCTACTCGGAGCTGCCCAACACGCTGCGGACGCCGCCGAGCGCGCAGCGGTCCAACCTGTACGCCGCCGACGGCACCACCCTGATCACCTCCTTCTACCAGGAGGACCGGGTGGACGTGCCGCTGGCGGAGGTGGCCCCCGTCATGCGCCAGGCGATCATCGCCGCCGAGGACGTGCGCTTCCACGAGCACAGCGGGGTGGACCTGCGCGGCGTCGTCCGGGCATTCACCGTCAACCGGAGCGGCGGCACGACGCGGCAGGGCGCCTCGACCCTGACCATGCAGTACGTCCGTAACGTGCTCTCCAACGACCCGCGGTTGACCGAGCGCCAGCGCCGCGCGGCCACGGAGGTGAGCACCACCCGCAAGGTCCAGGAGATGCGGTACGCGCTCGCCCTGGAACGCGAGCTGAGCAAGGACGAGATCCTCGCCCGCTACCTCAACATCGCGTACTTCGGCGCCGGGGCGTACGGGGTGGCGGCGGCGAGCAAGCGCTACTTCTCCAAGTCGCCGGCCGAGCTGACGCTGGCCGAGTCGGCGCTGCTGGCCGGGCTGGTCCGTTCGCCGCACAGCGACGACCCGATCAACGGCGACGCGGACGCCGCGCTGCGGCGCCGGGGGTACGTGCTGGACCAGATGGTGGAGTCCGGCCAGGTCCCGGCCGCCCAGGCCGCCGCCGTGAAGGCCCAGCCGCTCGCCCTGCGAACCAGCGAGACGCCGAACGACTGCACGGCGGTGCCCGAGGCGCACAAGGACTGGGGCTACTTCTGCGACTGGTTCACGCGCTGGTGGAACTCGCAGGAGGCGTTCGGGTCGACGGTCGACGAGCGGCAGCTCGCCCTGCGGCGGGGCGGCTACTCGATCGTGGCGTCGTTCAACCCGGCGGTGCAGCGGACCGCGATGGAGCAGGTGCGGCGGATCTACGCGACGGACGACCGGTACGCCATGCCGACCGCGGTGGTCCAGCCCGGCACCGGGCGGGTGCTGGCCATGGCGGTGAACCGGAACTACAGCGTGGAGGCCAACCCGCGCGGGTGGAAGAACCACCCGAACACGGTCAACCAGCTGGTTGCCGGCGGCGGGGCGATCCAGGGCTACCAGGCCGGCAGCACCTTCAAGCTGTTCACCGTGCTGGCCGCGCTGGAGTCGGGCCTGCCGCTGGACACCGAGTTCGACGCACCCGAGCGGATCCTCAGCGACTACCCGGCGAGCGGCCCGGGGAGCTGCGACGGGTACTGGTGCCCGCGTAACGCCAACTCGTCCATGGACGGCCGGCACACCATGTGGAGCGCGTTCGGCCGGTCGGTCAACACGTACTTCGCCTGGCTCACCGAACGGGTCGGCGCCGACCGGGTGGTGGAGATGGCCGAGCGGCTCGGCATCGTGTTCCGGGCCGAGGACGACGCCCGGCTGGCCCGGCACGGGGCCCGCGAGTGGGGGCCGTTCACCCTCGGCGTCTCGGCGACCACGCCGCTGGACCTGGCGAACGCGTACGCCACGGTGGCGGCCGAGGGGAGCTGGTGCGCGCCGCTGCCGGTGGTGTCGATCACCGACGCCGCCGGGCGTCCGGTCGCCGCCGCCCAGCCGGACTGCCGCCAGGTGGTGGACCGGGACGTGGCCCGGGCGGCGGCGGACGCGGCGCGCTGCCCGGTCGGCGACCGGTCGATGTACGGGGGCTGTGACGGCGGCACCGCGGAGGGCCTGCGGGAGAAGGTGGGCCGCCCGGTCGCCGGGAAGACCGGCAGCTCGGAGGGGTACGGCACGGAGACCGTCGTCGCCGTCACCCCGCAGCTGGCGGTGGCCGCCATCGCCACAAACCCGGACGACCCGCGGGACGCGGTCGGCAAGACGGTGCAGGCGCGGATGGTGGACGCGGTGGCGGAGCTGATGTCGTTCGCCCTGCGCGGGCAGCCGGTGCGCGACTTCGTCCCACCGAGCGAGGTGACCGCCCACGAGATCACCGGCGCCCGGACCGGCGACTAGCGGGCCCGGGTCACCGGAGGGCGGGGTCGGCGGTCTCGGCGCCCTTGGCGATGTTGCGGGCCATCCCACCGAAGACCACCGCGTGGAACGGCGCCACCGCGCCCCAGTACGCGTGACCGGACAGGCCGCGCGGCAGGAACACCGCCCGCTGGTGGTACCGGCTCCGGCCGTCGCCGGCCGGTATCGCCCGCATCTCCAGCCAGGCGCGGCCGGGCAGCCGCATCTCGGCGCGCAGCCGCAGCAGTTCGCCGGGGACGATCTCCTCCACCCGCCAGAAGTCCAGCGCCTCGCCGACCTGGAGGCGGTGCGGGTCGCGCCGGCCCCGGCGCAGGCCCACCCCGCCGATCAGCCGGTCCAGCCAGCCGCGCACCGACCAGGCCAGCGGGAACGAGTACCAGCCGTGCTCGCCGCCGACGCCCTCGATCACCTGCCACAGCCGCTCCGGCGGAGCATCGACCGTCCGCTCCCGGACGTCGGTGTAGGCGGTGCCGCCGGACCACTTCGGGTCGGTGGGCAGCGGTTCGGCCGGCGCGTCCGGCCCGCTCGCGGTGGACCAGCGGGTCTCGACCTGCGCGTCGCGCACCTTCGCCAGCGCCAGGGCGACCGCCTGGTCGAAGCCGGTCAGCCCTTCCGGCGGGTCGGGCACGTAGGCCGCGATGTCCTGCTCGCGCGCCACCGCCTCGTGGATCAGGCTCTCCACCAGCGGCCGGGCGATGGAGCTGGGCACCGGGGTGACCCAGCCGACCCAGTACGAGGAGAGCGACGGGCTCAGCGCGCGCACCGGCAGGATGATCCGCCGGCGCAGCCCGGCCACCCGGGCGTACCGCTGCATCATGTCATGGAAGGTCAGCACGTCGGGCCCGCCGATGTCGAAGGCCCGGTTCACCTCCGGCGGCAGGGTCGCGCAGCCGACCAGGTAACGCAGCACGTCCCGGACGGCGATCGGTTGGATCTGGTTGCGCACCCAGCGCGGCGCGACCATGCCCGGCAGCCGCTCGGTCAGGTAGCGCAGCATCTCGAACGAGGCCGATCCGGACCCGATGATCACCGCGGCCCGCAGCACCACCGTCGGCACCCCGCTCGCCAGCAGGATCCGCCCCACCTCGGCCCGCGAGCGCAGGTGGGGGGAGGAGACGCCCGCCTCCGCCGTCGGCTCCGGCCCGCCCAGGTAGACGATCCGGTGTACGCCCGCGGCGCGCGCCGCCTCGGCGAAGTGCGTGGCCGCCTCCCGGTCGGCGGCCTCGAACCCGGACTGGCCGAGCGAGTGCACCAGGTAGTACGCGACGTCGACGCCGTCGAACGCGGCGGCCAGCGTGTCCGGCCTGCGCAGGTCGCCCTCGGCGATCTCGGCCTGGGACGCCCACGGTACGTCCCGCAGCCGTCCGGCCTTGCGGGCCAGGCAGCGTACGGTGTGCCCCTCTTCCAGCAGGCGGGGCGCCAGCCGCCCGCCGATGTACCCCGTCGCTCCGGTCACCAGGCATCGCACGGCCTCCAGTCTGCGGCCCAATAGACTCTGGCGCTGTGGACATCGAGAGGACGCCGACCTTCTGGGGGCCGGACTTCGACCAGCTGCGGGCGACCGACCCGGAGATCGCCGACGTCGTGCTCGGCGAGCTGGCCCGGCTGCGCGGCGGCCTCCAGCTGATCGCCAGCGAGAACCTGACCTCCCCGGCCGTGCTCGCGGCGCTCGGTTCGACGCTGACCAACAAGTACGCCGAGGGCTACCCCGGCCGCCGCTACTACGGCGGCTGCGCGGAGGTGGACCGCGCCGAGGAGATCGCGATCGCCCGGGCGAAGGAGCTGTTCGGCGCCGAGCACGCCAACCTCCAGCCGCACTCCGGCGCGAGCGCCAACCTGGCCGCGTACGCCGCGCTGGTCCAGCCGGGGGACACCGTGCTCGCCATGGACCTGCCGCACGGCGGTCACCTCACCCACGGCAGCCGGGTGAACTTCTCCGGCAAGTGGTTCGCCACGGTCGGCTACACCGTCCACCGGGACACCGAGCTGATCGACTACGACGAGGTGCGCGACCTGGCGCTCGCCCACCGACCCAAGATGATCATCTGCGGGGCGACGGCGTATCCCCGGCTGATCGACTTCGCGCGCTTCCGCGAGATCGCCGACGAGGTCGACGCGTACCTGATGGTGGACGCCGCCCACTTCATCGGCCTGGTGGCCGGCGGGGCCATCCCGTCGCCGGTGCCGTACGCCGACGTCGTCTGCCTCACCACCCACAAGGTGCTGCGCGGCCCGCGCGGCGGCATGATCCTCTGCCGGGAGCCGCTGGCCCAGCGGATCGACAAGGCCGTCTTCCCGTTCACCCAGGGCGGCCCGCTGATGCACGCCGTCGCGGCGAAGGCGGTCGCGCTGCGCGAGGCCGCCCAGCCGGCGTTCCGGGCGTACGCCGCCCAGGTGGTCCGCAACGCCCAGGCGCTCGCGGCCGGTCTCGCCGACGAGGGGATGCGTCCGGTCTCCGGCGGTACCGACACCCACCTCGCCCTGCTCGACCTGCGCGAGGTCGGCGTGACCGGCGCCCAGGCCGAGGCCCGCTGCGACGCCGCCGGCATCACGCTCAACAAGAACGCCATCCCGTACGACCCGCAGAAGCCGATGACCGCCTCCGGGATCCGGGTCGGCACGCCGAGCGTCACCACCCAGGGCATGGGCGAGCCGGAGATGCGGCGGGTGGCCGACCTGATCGCGCGCGCGGTGCGCACCGATCCGGAGGCCCCGGGCGGCGGCGACGCGCTGCGCCGGGTGGCGGCCGAGGTGACTGAGCTGGTCGGGGCCTTCCCGGCGTACCCCCGTGGCTGAGCGCGGGGTGCGCGAGCCGGTGGCGCGGACGGGCGGCGACCGGCGGTGGCGCCTGCGGCACCTGCCGCTGCTGCTCGCGGCGACCGGCCTGCTCGCGGCGGCGGCCGCGGTGGTCGGCGCGCTGACCGGCGGCCCCGACGCGGCTCTCGGCGCCGCGCTCGGGGTGGGTGTGACCGCCGCCAGCTACACCCTCACCACCGTCGTGCTGGCCTGGGCCGACAGCGTCAACCCGCAACTCGTGCTGCCGTTCGGCCTCGGCCTGTACGCGGCCAAGTTCACCCTGCTCGGCGTGGTGATGGTCGGCGTGGCCTCGACCGGTTGGGCCGGGCTGGTCCCGCTCTGCCTCGGCATCGCCGCCGGCGTGGTGGTCTGGACCGGCGTGCACATCTGGTGGCTGACGACCGTCCACGCTCGCCGGTCACGCTAGGTCGCCGTCCCACACCTCGGACGCCGGCAAAATGTGTCCGGCATGGGTCATTTCCTGGCTGGCCGAACGGGAGTAGCGTGCCCACAGACGACGCTGCCCGCCGGACGCCCACACAACGACGGTTGTGCGGGGGGTGAGGCACAGCCTCGTCTTCCCGGCTGATATCGTTCGCCCCGTCATGGCTGGTGACCAAACCCCCCGACCCAGCGGCGGCCCGGACGATGTTCCGTCCGGTGCCGGCCAGGGTTGGACCGCGCTCTCCTACCTGATCGCGGGCATGCTCGTGTGGGGGGTCATCGGCTGGCTGGTCGACCGGTGGCTCGGCACCGGTGGCGTCGCCACCGGGATCGGCGTCGTGCTCGGCATGGCCGGGGGGATCATCCTGGTCGTCCGCAAGCTCGGCACGCCTAAATAGGAAGGGACGCGGTGTTCGGACAGGCGAACGTCCTGGCACAGGGCGAGGCGGTATTCCCTCCCAGCGTGGAGGACTTCTACCTGCCCAGCATCCTGCCGTGGGGTGCGGAGAACTCCTACTGGTTCACCAAGATCACGGCGATGGTGTGGCTCGCCGTCGGCGTCCTGATCATCTTCTTCCTGGCCAGCTACCGGAACCCGCAGCTGGTGCCGACGAAGAAGCAGTGGTACGCCGAGTCGATCTACGGCTTCGTGCGGAACAACATCGCGGTCGACATGATCGGGCACGCGGGGGTGCGGTTCGCGCCGTACTTCACCACGCTCTTCTGCTTCATCCTGCTGACCAACTTCTTCGCGATCGTTCCGTTCCTGCAGATCTCACCGAACTCGCACATCGCCTTCCCGGCGTTCCTCGCCGTGATCAGCTACGTGATGTTCATCTGGGTCGGCATCCGCCACCACGGCGCCGGGAAGTTCTTCAAGAATTCACTGATCCCGCCGGCGCCCTGGTACATCCTGCCGCTGCTGATCCCGATCGAGTTCTTCTCGACCTTCCTCGTCCGGCCGTTCTCGCTGGCCGTCCGTCTCTTCGCGAACATGTTCGCCGGCCACATGCTCCTGCTGGTCTTCACGCTCGGCGGCTTCGCGATGCTGAACGCCAATGTCTGGCTGGCGCCGGTCTCGGTGCTGTCCTGGGCGATGACCGTCGCGCTCACCTTCCTCGAGTTCCTGGTGATCGTCCTGCAGGCCTACGTCTTCACGGTCCTGACCGCGAGCTACGTCCAGGGCGCGCTCGCCGAGGAACACTGATCCACCCAGCACCAACCCGTTGTCGTCCCGCGTGACCGTCACGCGTGATAACCAGGAGGAACCACACCAATGGACGCTAGCGTTCTCGCCGCGGTAGAGGGCAGCACCGCCGCCATCGGCTACGGCCTCGCCGCCATCGGCCCCGGCATCGGCGTCGGCCTGGTCTTCGCCGCCTACATCCAGTCGACCGCCCGCCAGCCGGAGTCGTCCCGGATGACCCTGCCGTACGTCTGGATCGGCTTCGCCGTCATCGAGGCGCTCGCGCTGCTGGGTATCGCGTTCGGCTTCATCTGGCAGGGCCCGATCCAGTAATTTCGCCCCCCTCTGACCGGGAGGTCTTCCATGTTCTACCTCGCCGCTGAGGGTGGTGAGTCCGCCCACAACCCGATCATTCCGATCTGGCAGGAGATCGTTGTCGGTGGCATCGCCTTCATCCTGCTCGCCGTCGTGCTGATGAAGTTCGTCTTCCCCCGCATGGAGCAGACGTTCCAGGCGCGGGTCGACGCGATCGAGGGTGGCATCAAGCGCGCCGAGGCCGCGCAGGCCGAGGCGAACCAGCTGCTCGAGCAGTACCGGGCGCAGCTCGCCGAGGCGCGTACCGACGCCGCCAAGATCCGGGACGACGCCCGGGCCGACGCGGAGGGCATCCGCCAGGACATCCTCGCCAAGGCGCGGGAGGAGTCCGACCGGATCATCGCCGCCGGCAAGGAGCAGCTCGCCGCCGAGCGCGCCACCATCGTGCGCGAGCTGCGCACCGAGGTCGGCACCCTCGCGGTGGACCTGGCCAGCAAGATCGTCGGTGAGTCGCTCGCCGACGAGGCGCGTCGCAAGGGCACCGTCGACCGGTTCCTGAGCGGTCTCGAGAGCGCGGGGGCCCGCTGATGCAGGCCGCCAGCCGGGAGTCGTACAAGGTCGCGGCCGAGCGCCTCGACGCGTACGTCCGTGGCGCGGAGCCGTCGGCGGTGGCCTCCACCGCCGACGAGCTCCTCTCCGTCGCCGACCTGCTGCGGCGGGAGCCGCGGCTGCGCCGGGCGCTCTCCGACCCGGCCCGCTCCGGTGCGGACCGCGCCGGTCTGCTCACCGGGATCCTGGGCGGCAAGGTCGGCGCGGGTGCGCTCGACCTGCTGACCGCGCTGGTCTCCGGTCGCTGGTCGGCCCCGTCGGAGCTCCTCGACGGCACCGAGCGGCTCGGTGTCGAGGCCCTGCTGGCCGCCGCCGACAAGGCGGGGGACCTGGGCGAGGTCGAGGACGAGCTGTTCCGCTTCGGTCAGGTCGTCGCCGGCCAGTCGGCGCTCTCCAACGCGCTCTCCGACCCGATCGCCCCGGTCGCCCAGCGCGCCGAGCTGGCCCGCGAGCTGCTGGCCGGCAAGGCCCGTCCGGTCACCGTCCGCCTCGTCGAGGTGGCCCTCGGCGGGTTCGGGGGGCGCTCGTTCGTCGGCGCGCTCACCCGGCTGGTCGAGCTGGCCGCCGACCGGCGGGATCGGCAGGTCGCGTACGTGACCGTCGCGGCCCCGCTGAGTGACGAGGAGGAGCGACGCCTCGGCGCCCGCCTCTCCGAGATGTACGGTCGAGAGGTTTCCGTCAAGCAGACGGTGGACCCGGAGGTGCTCGGTGGGGTGAGCGTGCGGGTCGGCTCCGACCTGTACGACGGCACCGTCCTGCGCCGCCTCAACGAGACCCGCAACGCGCTCGCGAAGCGCTGAGCGGCCCCGCCGCGCAGCGCCCTGACTAGACGCCATTCGGACCGGTCGGTACTAGGTATCCCGGGCCCTGAAACTTAAGGAAGCAGAGGATGGCCGAGCTGACCATCTCGACGGAGGAGATCCGCGGCGCCCTGGAGCGCTACGTCTCCTCCTACACGGCCGGCGTCTCCCGCGAGGAGGTCGGCACCGTCGCTGACGCCGGCGACGGCATCGCCCACGTCGAGGGCCTTCCCTCGACCATGACCAACGAGCTCCTGGAGTTCGAGGACGGCACCCTCGGTGTGGCGCTGAACCTCGACGTCCGGGAGATCGGTGTCGTCGTCCTCGGTGACTTCGCCGGGATCGAGGAGGGCCAGCGCGTCAAGCGCACCGAGCGGGTGCTCTCGGTGCCGGTCGGCGACGCCTTCCTCGGCCGCGTGGTCAACGCGCTCGGCCAGCCGATCGACGGTCTCGGCGACATCCCGAACGAGGGCTACCGCGAGCTGGAGCTCCAGGCCCCGAACGTGATGGCCCGCCAGTCCGTCTTCGAGCCGATGCAGACCGGCATCAAGGCCGTCGACGCGATGACCCCGGTCGGCCGGGGCCAGCGGCAGCTGATCATCGGTGACCGGAAGACCGGCAAGACCACGGTCGCCCTGGACACCATCCTCAACCAGCGCGACAACTGGCGCTCCGGCGACCCGACGAAGCAGGTCCGCTGCATCTACGTCGCCGTGGGTCAGAAGGCCTCCACGATCGCCTCGATCAAGGGCATCCTGGAGGAGGCGGGTGCGATGGAGTACACCACCATCGTCGCCTCGCCGGCCTCCGACCCGGCCGGCTTCAAGTACCTCGCCCCGTACACCGGCTCGTCCATCGGGCAGCACTGGATGTACGGCGGCAAGCACGTCCTGATCGTCTTCGACGACCTGAGCAAGCAGGCCGAGGCGTACCGGGCCGTGTCGCTGCTGCTGCGCCGCCCGCCGGGCCGTGAGGCGTACCCGGGTGACGTCTTCTACCTGCACTCCCGCCTGCTGGAGCGCTGCGCGAAGCTCTCGGACGAGATGGGCGGCGGCTCGATGACCGGTCTGCCGATCATCGAGACCAAGGCGAACGACATCTCGGCGTTCATCCCGACCAACGTCATCTCCATCACCGACGGCCAGATCTTCCTCGAGACCGACCTGTTCAACCAGGGCGTCCGGCCGGCCATCAACGTCGGCACCTCGGTCTCCCGGGTTGGTGGCGCCGCGCAGGTGAAGCCGATGAAGAAGGTCGCCGGTTCGCTGCGGCTGAACCTGGCCCAGTACCGCGAGCTGGAGGCGTTCGCCGCCTTCGCCTCCGACCTGGACAAGGCCTCCCGGGCCCAGCTGGAGCGCGGTTCCCGCCTGGTCGAGCTGCTCAAGCAGCCGAACTACTCGCCGTACCCGGTGCAGGAGCAGGTCGTCTCGGTCTGGGCCGGCACCGAGGGCAAGCTGGACGACATCCCGGTCGGCGAGATCCGGCGTTTCGAGTCCGAGTTCCTCCAGTACCTGCGCCACAAGCACGAGGGCGTCCTGGCGGCGATCGCGGACAACAAGTGGGACGACGAGATCGTCGGGTCGCTCGACTCGGCGATCACCGAGTTCAAGAAGCTCTTCCTCGGCAAGGAGGAGGAGCGGCGGATCAACGAGCCCGCGGCCCAGCCGCTGGAGGGCGAGGAGAGCCGCGAGACGGTGACCCGGTTCCGCGAGAGCACGACCGACCGCCCGGCTGAGAGCTGACGATGGCCGCCCAGGTGCGCGTCCTTCGCCAGCGGATCCGCTCGGCGAAGGGGATGAAGAAGATCACCAAGGCGATGGAGCTCGTCGCGACGAGCCGTATCGCCAAGGCCCAGGCCCGGGTGGAGGCGTCGCTGCCGTACGCCCAGGCCATCACCGGGGTGCTCACGGCGCTGGCGTCCAACGCGCGGATCGACCACCCGTTGCTCACGCCGCGTCCCCAGGTCCGGCGGGCCGGTGTCCTGCTGATCACCAGCGACCGGGGCCTGGCCGGTGGGTACAGCTCCAACGCGATCAGGACCGCCGAGTCGCTGGTCGCCCGGCTCAAGGCCGACGGCAAGGAGCCGGTGCTCTACGTCATCGGGCGCAAGGGCGTGTCGTTCTACCGGTTCCGTAACCGGGAGATCGCGGCGAGCTGGACGGGCTTCTCGGAGCAGCCGACGTTCGCCGACGCCCGCGAGGTGGGCGAGACCCTGATCAAGGCGTTCTCGGCCGGCGCGGACGACGTGGACGGCAGTGCGGGGGCGGACGGCGTGCTCGGTGTCGACGAGCTGCACATCGTCTTCACCGAGTTCAAGTCCCTGATGACCCAGAACCCGGTCGCGAAGATCATCGGGCCGATGCAGGTGGAGGACCGGCCGCGGTCCGAGGGCCTGCTCCCGGCGTACGAGTTCGAGCCGGAGGCGGATGCGCTGCTCGACGCGCTGCTGCCGAAGTACATCAACACGCGGATCTACGCGGCGTTGCTGGAGTCGGCGGCGAGCGAGTCGGCGGCGCGGCGGCGGGCGATGAAGAGCGCCACCGACAACGCCGAAGAGATGATCGAGAAGTACACGCGCGAGATGAACTCGGCCCGCCAGGCCGGGATCACCCAGGAGATCAGCGAGATCGTCGGCGGCGCGAACGCGCTGGCCGCGTCGGGAAGTGAAGTGTGATGACTGCCCCAGTAGAGACCAAGACGGCCACCGGTCGCGTGGTCCGGGTCATCGGCCCGGTCGTCGACGCCGAGTTCCCGCGCGACGCCATGCCGGAACTGTTCAACGCCCTGAACGTGGACGTGACCCTCTCCGGCGGCGAGAAGACGCTGACCCTCGAGGTCGCCCAGCACCTGGGTGACAACGTGGTCCGTGCCATCTCGATGCAGCCGACCGACGGTCTGGTCCGCGGCGCCGAGGTGCGCGACTCCGGCTCGCCGATCAAGGTGCCGGTGGGCGACGCGGTCAAGGGCCACGTGTTCAACGCGATCGGCGAGTGCCTCAACCTCACCGAGGGCGAGACGCTCAGCCCGGACGACCACTGGCAGATCCACCGCAAGGCCCCGGCCTTCGCGGACCTGGAGCCGAAGACCGAGATGCTGGAGACCGGCATCAAGGTCATCGACCTGCTCGCCCCGTACGTCAAGGGCGGCAAGATCGGCCTGTTCGGCGGTGCCGGCGTGGGCAAGACGGTGCTCATCCAGGAGATGATCACCCGTGTCGCCCGCAACTTCGGTGGTACCTCGGTCTTCGCCGGCGTGGGTGAGCGCACCCGCGAGGGCAACGACCTCATCGCCGAGATGACCGAGTCCGGCGTCATCGACAAGACCGCGCTGGTCTACGGCCAGATGGACGAGCCGCCGGGCACCCGGCTGCGGGTCGCCCTCTCCGCGCTGACCATGGCGGAGTACTTCCGCGACGTGCAGAAGCAGGAGGTGCTGCTCTTCATCGACAACATCTTCCGCTTCACCCAGGCCGGTTCCGAGGTGTCCACCCTGCTCGGCCGGATGCCGAGCGCCGTGGGTTACCAGCCGACCCTGGCCGACGAGATGGGCGAGCTCCAGGAGCGGATCACCTCCGTCCGGGGCCAGGCCATCACCTCGATGCAGGCGATCTACGTGCCCGCCGACGACTACACCGACCCGGCGCCGGCCACCACGTTCGCCCACCTCGACGCGACCACCAACCTGGAGCGGTCGATCTCCGACAAGGGCATCTACCCGGCCGTGGACCCGCTGGCGTCCTCGTCCCGGATCCTCGCCCCGGAGTTCGTCGGCCAGGAGCACTTCGCGGTGGCCACCGAGGTGAAGCGGATCCTGCAGCGCTACAAGGACCTGCAGGACATCATCGCCATCCTCGGTATCGAGGAGCTCTCCGAGGAGGACAAGCTGACCGTCGGCCGTGCCCGGCGGATCGAGCGGTTCCTGTCGCAGAACACCTACGCCGCCGAGCAGTTCACCGGCGTGCCGGGCTCGACGGTCCCGATCAAGGAGACCATCGAGGCGTTCAAGAAGATCAGCGAGGGCGAGTACGACCACTTCCCCGAGCAGGCCTTCTTCATGTGCGGCGGCCTGGAGGACCTGGAGCGCAAGGCCAAGGAGCTGATGGCGCAGGGCTGAGCCCGCTGCCGACCGTCGTCGGGCTCGCCCGTCGACGACATGAAAGGCCGTCCCGGTTAACGCCGGGGCGGCCTTTCGTTCATCTTCAGGACCTAGCATCGCCGCTGCCCGGTTCCACGCGGTCGGCAATCATCCGGCACGCGAGGTACCGTTCATGCGCGCGCTCCCCCGATTGCGCGCGGAACCGTGCAACCAACGGCTGCGTACGCCCGTCTCCTCATCGTGGGCGTGACGAACGGAGATGATCGTGGGTAAGGCCGGCAAGGGCGGTGGGAAGCCGTCCGTGTGGGCAGGCGTGCCGCGGTGGGCCCGGGTGTGCACCGTCTTCGGTGCCGTCCTCATGTTCCTCAGCGGCGCCGTCCTGGTGGGCACCGAGGCGCTGATGGCCCGCTACGAGGGCGCGGTGGGCAAGGCCGACCTCTTCGGCGACCAGGCCGCCGGCGCCAAGGAGCGCAAGAGCGACATCAAGGGCCCGCTCAACATCCTGCTCGTCGGCGTCGACCCCCGGAAGGCGGAGCAGCCGCCGTTGGCCGACTCGGTCATGGTGCTGCACGTGCCGGCGGGCCTCGACCGCGCGTACCTCTTCTCCCTGCCCCGGGACCTCTACGTCGACATCCCGGCGTTCAGCCAGGCCGGCTACAACGGCGGCCGGGAGAAGCTGAATGCGGCGATGTCGCACGGCAGCCGCAGGCAGGGGCAGAACCCGGACGCGGCGCAGGGCTTCCAGCTTCTGTCGAAGACCGTGGAGCAGGTGACCGGCATCGAGCGGTTCGACGCCGGTGCGATCATCAACTTCAGCGGCTTCATCCGCATCGTCGACGCGATGGGCGGCGTCACGATGAACATCGAGCGCGACGTGCGCTCCGAGCACCGTAGGCCGGACGGCACGCACCGGGAGCTGAGGCCGGGCGGCGGGGGCTACCTGGGACCGCAGGCCGAGTACAAGAAGGGCACCCAGCACCTCAAGGGCTGGCAGGCGCTGGACTACGTCCGGCAGCGCTACCCGAAGAACGGCGTGCCGGACGGCGACTACGGCCGGCAGCGCCACCAGCAGCAGTTCGTCAAGGCGATGGCGAGCCAGGCGTTCAGCGCCGACGTGGTGACCAACCCGATCAAGCTGGACAAGGTGCTCCGGGCGGCCGGCCAGTCCCTGGTCTTCAACGGCCGGGGGCACAGCGTCGTCGACTACGGCCTGGCGCTGAAGAACCTGCGCCCGAACAACATCCAGATGATCAAGCTGCCGGGCGGCGGCATCATGGAGAACGGGAAGTACCTGGGCGAGCGCTTCGAGCCCGCCGTACAGGACTTCTTCGCGTCGTTGAAGAACGAGCAGCTCGACGCCTTCCTGCTGGAGCACCCGGAATTCCAGAACAAGGCGAGCTGAGTGAGGCAGGTCTCGCCACCCGCGTTACGGGCGGGCCGGCGGCGCGATTAGACTTTCGGCACACCGCCGCCGCAGCAAGGAGACAGCGTGGCACAGCAGCTTCACGTCGAGCTCGTAGCCGTCGAGGAGAAGGTCTGGTCCGGCGAGGCCGAAATGGTCGTCGCGCGGACGACCGAGGGCGAGCTGGGTGTGCTGCCGGGGCACGCGCCGCTGCTCGGCCAGCTCGCCGAGCCCGGCCAGGTCCGCATCAAGCTGGCCGGCGGTGAGCAGGTCGCGTACGAGGTGGCCGGCGGCTTCCTGTCGGTGAGCGCCGAGGGCGTCACCGTCCTGGCCGAGAGCGCCACCCCGGTCTCCGCCGCGCACGGTCGCTGAGCCGACACCGGAGATGGAGATCGTCGAAGGGATCGGGATCGGCGTCGCCGTCCTCCTCGGCGCGCTCCTGATTCTCTTCGTCCGGCGGGCACTGGTCACCCGCAGCGGAGGCATCATCCGGCTCAGCGTCCGGACCTCCACCATGCTCGACGGCCGAGGCTGGGCTCCCGGCTTCGGCCGCTTCGTGGGTGACGAGCTCCGGTGGTACCGGATGTTCAGCTTCGCCCTCCGCCCGAAGCGGGTCCTCTCCCGGAAGGGTCTGGCGGTGGAGCGTCGCCGGCTGCCCGAGGGGCAGGAGCGCTTCGCGATGCCCGCCGACTGGGTCATCCTCCGCTGTACCAGTCATCACGCTCCGGTCGAGATCGCCATGGCGCGATCCACCGTCACCGGGTTCCTCTCCTGGCTCGAGGCCGCCCCTCCGGGGGCGGTCTCGCCGCGTCTGGCCTCCCAGGACTGGCCCGCCGCCTGAGGCACCCCCTCAGCCGATCGCCGCGACCAGCTCCACCTCGTACCCCTGACCGTCGCTGAGGTAGGCGGCGTAGGTTTCCGGGCCGCCGGCGTGGGGATGGCGATCGGGGAAGAGCAGCGACCAGCCGTGCGCCGGCGCCGCCGCGACCAGCCGGTCGACGGCGGCCGGCGGGCCGGCGTGGAAGGCGAGGTGGTTGAGGCCCGGGGCGAGCCGGTCGTGGACCCGGCCGGACAGCGCGGGCGATTCCTCCAGCACCAGGTAGGTGGGGCCGAGCCGCCAGGAGCGGCCGGCCGGCCACTCCTGGAACGGCTTCCAGCCCAGTTCCCCGAGGAGCCATCCCCAGCTGCGGACGGCGCCGGGCAGGTCGGGGACCCACACCTCGACGTGGTGCAGCGCGCCGGTGCGGGCGGGCGGCGGTCGCCCGGTCAGCGGTTACCGCCGGGCACCCATAGCACATCTCCCGCCGGATTTGCCGTTCTTGCCAGGATAAAGAGCAGATCGGAGAGCCGGTTGAGATACTTTGCCGGGAGGGGGCTGGTCCGATCAGGGTCGTGTGCGACCAGGGCCCAGGCCGCACGCTCGGCGCGTCGGGCGATCGTCCGCGCCACGTGCAGCAGCGCCGCGCCCGCGGTGCCGCCGGGGAGGATGAAGGAGTCGAGCTTGCTGAGGCGTGCGTTGTACTCGTCGCACCAGCCCTCGAGGCGCTCGACGTACTCCTCGGTGACCCGCAGCGGCGGGTACTTCGGATCCGGCTCGACCGGGGTGGCCAGGTCGGCGCCCACGTCGAACATGTCGTTCTGGATCGACCCCAGCACGTCGCGCAGTTCCTCGTCGAGCTGCCCGAGGGCGAGTGCGACGCCGATCGCCGCGTTGCACTCGTCGACGTCCGCGTACGCGGCGATCCGGGGATCTGTCTTCGGCACCTGCTCGTTGTTGCTCAACCTGGTCATGCCGGCGTCGCCGGCCTTGGTGTAGATGCGCGTGAGGTGGACGGCCATGACGCACAGCCTACGGATACCGGACCTGACCATCCCGGCCCGGCCGGAGCCCGCCTGGCCGGCCGGCGTCGGGCCCGGTGACCCGGCGGCCAACGCCGTCGACGTCATCCGGGTCCGCGGCGGCGCCCGCCTGGCCGGCACCGTGCACGTGGTCGGCGCGAAGAACTCGGCCCTGAAACTCATGGCCGCCGCCCTGCTCGCGCCGGGCCGCAGCGTGATCACGAACGTCCCGCGGATCACCGACATCGCCATCATGGGGGAGGTGCTGCGCCGGTTGGGCTGCGACGTCCGGTTCGACGCGGACGACCCGGTGGACCCGATGGTGGCGTACGGCGGTGTGGCCCGGTCCCGCTCGGTCACCATCGACGTGCCCGAGCTGCCCGGCGCCGAGGCCGACTACGACCTGGTCCGCCGGCTGCGCGCGTCGATCTGCGTGCTCGGTCCGCTGCTCGCCCGGCGCGGCTGCGTCCGGGTCGCGCACCCGGGCGGCGACGCGATCGGCTCACGCGGGCTGGACATGCACATCTCGGGGCTGACGAGGATGGGCGCCGACATCGCCGGCGAGCACGGATTCGTGATCGCCTCGGCCCCGCACGGCCTGCGCGGCGCCGAGATCGTGCTGGACTTCCCCAGCGTCGGCGCCACCGAGAACCTGGTGATGGCGGCGGTCCTCGCCGAGGGCACCACGGTCATCGACAACGCCGCCCGCGAGCCCGAGATCGTCGACATCTGCACGATGCTCAACCAGATGGGGGCGCTGATCGACGGCGCGGGCACGTCGACCCTGACGATCGTCGGGGTCCCCGGGCTGCGCCCGGTGCGACACGCCACGGTGGGGGACCGGATCGTCGCCGGCACGTGGGCCTTCGGCGCGGCGATGACCCGCGGGGACGTGACCGTGACCGGGGTGCCCCCGGCGTTCCTGGAGCTGGCCCTGGACAAGCTGGTGTCCGCGGGTGGGCTGGTGGAGACGCGGCAGGACGCCTTCCGGATGCGGATGGACGACCGGCCGCGCGCCGTCGACGTGGTGACGTTGCCGTACCCGGGATTCGCCACCGACCTGCTGCCGATGGCGATCGGGCTCGCCGCGGTCAGCGACGGCGCCTCCCTGATCACCGAGAACATCTTCGACGGCCGGTTCATGTTCGCCAACGAGATGATGCGGCTGGGGGCGGACATCAAGACCGACGGGCACCACGCCGTGGTCCGGGGCCGGAACAGCCTCTCCGGGGCGCCGGTGCACGCGACGGACATCCGGGCCGGGGCGGGCCTCATCATCGCGGGGCTCTGCGCCGACGGGGTCACCGAGGTTTCCCACGTGCACCACGTGGACCGGGGCTACCCCGACTTCGTGGCGGACCTGCGGGCGCTCGGCGTCGAGGTCGAGCGTGACACCGCGCCCGACGAGCCGGCCGTCACCATCTGACGGGTCGGGCTGCGCCGGGCACCGCCCTTAGCACTCGTTCAGGCCCGCCGACTAGGGTGCAGGCAGACACCCAATCAGGCGAGGGAGTGAGCAGATGGCGGGTCGACTCGCGGTCGTCGGGGCCGGGCTGATGGGCTCGGGCATCGCCCAGGTGGCGGCGCAGGCGGGCTGGCAGGTGACGCTGCGGGACCTGGACGACGCGGCCACGAAGCGCGGCGTGGACGGCATCCGGAAGTCGCTGGAGAAGTTCGCCGAGAAGGGGAAGATCCCGGCGTCCGACGTCGAGGTGACGCTCGGCCGGATCACCCCCACCACCGACCTGGAGGCGGTCGCCGACGCGGACATCGTCGTCGAGGCGGTCTTCGAGCGCCTGGAGATCAAGCACGAGGTCTTCCGCGCGCTGGACAAGATCTGCAAGGCGGACGCGGTGCTCGCCACCAACACCTCCGCCATCCCGGTCACCCAGATCGCCGCCGTCACCGAGCGCCCGGAGGCGGTCGTCGGCACCCACTTCTTCTCGCCGGTGCCGATGATGAAGCTCTGCGAGCTGGTCCGCGGCTACAAGACCAGCGACGAGACCCTCGCCACCGTGAAGGCGTTCGCCGAGGAGATCGGCAAGACCGTGGTGGTCGTGAACCGCGACATCGCCGGTTTCGTCACCACCCGGCTGATCGCCGCGCTGGTGGTGGAGGCGGTCAAGCTGGTCGAGTCCGGCGTGGTCTCGGCGGAGGACCTGGACACGGCCTGCCGGCTCGGCTTCGGTCACGCCATGGGCCCGCTGGCGACCACCGACCTGACCGGCGTGGACGTGCTGCTGCACGCCGCGAAGAACATCTACACCGACACCGCCGACGAGAAGTTCTTCCCGCCGGAGCTGCTCCAGCGCATGGTCACCGCCGGCGACCTGGGCCGCAAGACGGGCAAGGGCTTCTACTCGTACTGAGATGCAAGGAGGGGCCCCTTGTTGACAGCTTGTGTTAACAAGGGGCCCCTCCTCTACCGCAGACGTTAACAAGGGGCCCTTCCTTGCACGTCAGCCGTCGCGGTTGGTCGTCCAGCGGAAGGTGCCGAGGCAGAGCAGCAGGCCGATCACGCACCAGGCGCCCAGCACGAGGGCGACCCGGCCCAGCTCGAAGGAGCCGCCCGGCTCCTGGGCGCCGAAGGCGTCCGGCAGGAACACCGAGCGCAGCCCCTGGCACATCCACTTGAGCGGGAAGAGCGCCGCCACCTGCTGCATCCAGCTCGGCAGCTGGGTGAAGACGAAGAACACCCCGGAGATGAACTGGAGCACCAGGGCGACCGGGGTGACCACCGCCGAGCCGCTGCGCGAGCTGCGCGCCAGCGAGGAGATCGCGATGCCGCACAGCGTGCAGGCGGTGATCCCGAGCGCGGAGACCCAACCGAAGGTCAGCCACTTGGCTGCCGTGCCGGGCAGTTCCAGGTCGAACAGGGCGGCCGAGACGGCGAGCAGCAGCGCGGTCTCGGCGACGCCGACCACCACCACCAGGATCACCTTGCCGGCGAAGTAGACCCACTTCGGCATCGGCGTGCCCCGGTAACGCTTCAGCACCCCCCGGTCCCGCTCGATCGGGATCCAGATGCCGAGGTTCTGGAAGCTGACCGTCATCAGACCGGTCGCGATCATGCCGGTGACGAAGTACTGCGTGAAGCGCACGCCCGGCGCGATCTCGCCGTCGAAGATGGACGCGAAGATCATGATCATGATCACCGGGAAGCCCAGCGTGAAGACGACGGACTCCCGGCTGCGCAGGAACTGGGTGATCTCCAGCCGACCCTGTCGCAGGCCCAGGGCGACCGGGCCCGGCCGGCGCCGCGGTGTCGCGGTGGCCGGCGTGGCCGGCGTCATCGTGGTGCTCATCTGTGTCCGATCATCCTCAGGTAGACGTCCTCCAGCGTCGGCCGGGTCACCGTCAGGCCGGGCACCTCGCCGCCGAAGCGCGCGGCCAGCTCCGCCACCAGCGCCGTCGGCGTCGCGCTCGCCACGCTCTCCACGGCCCCCTCCGGCGTACGCCAGGAGACCGTGGCGAGAGCCTCGTGCCGGTCGCCCAGCCGCTCGGGTACGGCGACCTCGACCAGCCGCCCGCCGGCGATCACCCCGACGCGGTCGGCCAGGGCCTCCGCCTCGTCGAGGTAGTGCGTGGTCAGCACGATCGTCGTGCCGGCCGCCGCCAGGTCCCGGATCAGCTCCCAGAACTCGCGCCGCGCCTCCGGGTCGAAGCCGGTGGTCGGCTCGTCCAGGAAGAGCAGCTCGGGGCGGCCGACGATCCCGAGCGCCACGTCCAGGCGGCGCTTCTGGCCGCCGGAGAGGCTGTGCGTACGGGCCTTCGCCTTGTCGGCCAGCCCCACGCGGGCGATCACCTTGTCCGGGTCCTCGGCGTCGGCGTAGAAGCCGGCGAAGTGGCGCACCACCTCGGAGACGGTCAGCTCGTCGAACTCGCCGGTGCCCTGGAGCACGATCCCGACCCGGGAACGCCAGTCGGGGGCGGGGGCCGCCGGGTCGCTGCCGAGCACCGAGACCTCGCCGGCGTCGCGCTTGCGGTACCCCTCGAGGATCTCGACGGTGGTGGTCTTGCCGGCGCCGTTCGGGCCGAGCAGGGCGAACACCTCGCCCCGGCGGACGTCGAGGTCCACCCCCGCCACGGCGACGGTCTCCCGGTACGCCTTGCGCAGCCCCCGGACGGAGATCGCGAGCTCGTCATCCATGCCGTCAAGTGTGCGGCCTGGCCGCCGGCGGCGGCCGTCCGGGGTGTGGCGGTTGCGGCCATACCGGGCGCTTCCCGACCCGGCGTCCGCGACATGGACCTGTGTGGTTTTCCACAACCCGTTTTACTGAACGGTAACTTAAACTCCGGCCATGGACGAGAAGGCTCTCCCGGGTCGGCTGCCCGAGCGTGACCGCCCGTGGGTGATGCGCACCTACGCCGGGCACAGTTCGGCCGCCGCGACCAACGCGCTCTTCCGCCGCAACCTGGCGAAGGGGCAGACCGGGCTCTCGGTCGCCTTCGACCTGCCCACCCAGACCGGGTACGACCCCGACCACGAGCTGGCGGCCGGTGAGGTCGGCCGGGTGGGTGTGCCGGTGGCGCACCTCGGCGACATGCGGGCGCTCTTCGAGGGCATCCCGCTGGCCGAGATGAACACCTCGATGACCATCAACGCACCGGCCATGTGGCTGCTGGGCCTCTACGGCACCGTCGCCACCGAGCAGGGCGCCGAGCTGGCCCGCTGCGCCGGCACCACGCAGAACGACATCATCAAGGAGTACCTGTCCCGGGGGACGTACATCTTCCCGCCGGCGGCGTCGCTGCGGCTGACCGCCGACGTCATCGCGTACACGCTGCGCGAGATGCCGAAGTGGAACCCGGTGAACATCTGCTCCTACCACCTGCAGGAGGCCGGGGCGACCCCGGTGCAGGAGGTCGGCTTCGCGCTGGCCACCGCGGTCGCGGTGCTCGACGCGGTCCGCGACTCGGGCCAGGTGCCCGCCGAGCGGATGGGCGACGTCGTCCAGCGGATCAGCTTCTTCGTCAACGCCGGTGTCCGCTTCGTCGAGGAGATCGCCAAGATGCGCGCGTTCGGCGCGCTCTGGGACGAGATCACCCGCGACCGGTACGGCGTCGAGAACCCGAAGCAGCGCCGCTTCCGGTACGGCGTGCAGGTCAACTCGCTGGGCCTGACCGAGGCGCAGCCGGAGAACAACATCCAGCGCATCGTGCTGGAGATGCTCGGCGTCACCTTCTCCCGGGACGCCCGGGCCCGCGCGGTCCAACTGCCGGCGTGGAACGAGGCGCTCGGCCTGCCCCGCCCGTGGGACCAGCAGTGGTCACTGCGTATGCAGCAGGTGCTCGCGTACGAGTCGGACCTGCTGGAGTACCCGGACCTGTTCGAGGGCTCGCACGTGATGACCGCGCTCGTCGACGACATCGTCACCGGGGCCCGCGTCGAACTGGAGAAGGTACTCGAGATGGGCGGCGTGGTGGCCGCCGTCGAGACCGGTTACCTCAAGAGCGCCCTGGTGGCCTCGCTCGCGGACCGGCGCCGTCGGATGGAGGCCGGCACCGACGTGGTGGTCGGTGTGAACCGGTTCGTGGAGACCGAGCCGTCCCCGCTGACCGCGGCCGGCGCCGAGGCGATCGAGCAGGTGGACCCGGCGGTGGAGGAGGCCGCCGCTACCGGCGTACGCGAGTGGCGGGCCGGCCGGGACCCGGCGGCCGCGGACGCGGCGCTGGCCCGGCTCCGCGCGGAGGCCGCGACCACGACGAACCTGATGCCCGCCACGCTGGAGTGCGTGCGCGCGGGCGTCACCACCGGCGAGTGGGCGGGCGCGCTGCGGCAGGTCTTCGGCGAGTACCGGGCACCCACCGGCCTGTCCGGCGCTGCCGGCGTGGGCGGGGACGCCACCCTGGCCGCCGTGCGTGAGCGGGTCACGGCCACCGCCCGGGAGTTGGGCAGCGGCCGGCTGCGGCTGCTGGTCGGCAAGCCCGGCCTGGACGGGCACTCCAACGGCGCGGAGCAGATCGCGGTACGCGCCCGCGATGCCGGCTTCGAGGTCGTCTACCAGGGCATCCGGTTGACCGCGGGGCAGATCGTGGCCGCCGCCGTCGAGGAGGACGTCGACCTGGTCGGGCTGTCGGTGCTGTCCGGCTCGCACCTCGCGGCGGTGCCGGCGGTGCTGGACGGCCTGCGCGCCGCCGGCCGGGGCGACCTGCCGGTGGTGGTGGGCGGCATCATCCCGGCGGTCGACGCCGAGGCGCTGCGGAGGGCCGGCGTGGCGCGCGTGTTCACGCCGAAGGACTTCGCTCTCACCGGGATCATCGACGAACTGGTCACGGTTGTCCGCGAAGCCAACGGCTTGAAGTGAAAGGAAGGGACCCCTGTTAACGCCTGGCGTGGTACAGGGGTCCCTTCCTAACAGCTGAGGCGGTCAGCGGCTGGCGTACGTCAGGCAGTCGGCCATGTCATTGTCCGGGCCGACCTTGATGCCCGGTGCGTGGCACTCCAACTGGTCGTTGTGCTGGCAGTCCGCCCGCTGGCAGGCGCCGACCTGCGCGATCAGGCCGTCCACCCCGGCCCGGACCGCGGGCATCTCGATGAAGGTGTGGCAGTGGGCGTGATCCATGCTGCCGATCGTGATCGCGAAGGCGTGGCAGTCGCCGGTGTGGTTGTACCCGCACGCCGTGACCACGCACTCCTGCACGCGGGGCATCTCGATCGCTGCGGTCATCGCCGACCTCCTCTAGAGTCTTGCCCCGATTTTAGGCTTTTGCCGGCGTTCGTGAGCGAGGTTCAGCGGTGCTGGAGAACCTCCGACAGCGGGGCGGGCTCCAGCCCGCGCTCGGCCAGGCCGGCCAGGATGTGCGGCAGCGCCTCGTCGGTCATCGGTGCGTTCGCCTCGGTGACGTGCAGGACGACCACCGAGCCGGGGCGTACGCCGTCCAGCACGGCCCGGACGATCGGCCGCCACGACGTGGCGAAGGGGTCCCCACTCACCACGTCCCCGTCCACCACCGTGACGCCCAGCGGCGCCAGCGCGTCCAGCGCCGCACGGTCGTGGCAGAGCCCGGGGAAGCGGAAGTACCGGGTCTGCCGGCCGCCGTACGGCGCCACGATGTCGAACGTACGGGCCACGTCGGCGGTCATCTGCCGCTGGGGCAACCGCGGAAGGCCGTAGCAGTCGGACGTGAAGGCCAGGTGCGCGTACGTGTGGTTGGCCAACTCGAAGCGCGGGTTGGCGGCGAGTCGGCGGGTCACCTGCGGGTACTGCTCGACCCACTTGCCGGTCAGGAAGAAGGTGGCCGGCACGCGTTCCCGTTCCAGCAGGTCGAGGATCCTCAGGTTCGCGTACGACCGCACGGCGCCGCTGCGCAACTGGTACCGCATGGCGTCGGTCATGTCCGCGTCGAAGGTGAGGGCCACCTTGTTGCCGGTCCGTGGACCATGGTCGACGACCGGCGGTCGCGTCCCCGGCGGCGTCGCGCCGGGCAGGGTGCGGGCGTCCGGCGGCGTCGCGGGAACCGTCGGCGAGGGCCGGCTCTCCGCAGTGTCGACCGGCCCGTCGGTCGGCCTCGAGGGCGTCCCTGTGCCCGCGGGCCCACTCGGGGCGGGCACCCAGAGGATGCTGGCGTTCACCGGCTCGCGGAGGTGGGCCGGGACGGTGAGCAGGACGACCGCGCCGACCACGGCGGTGAGGGTCGCGGCGAGCGGAACGCGGGAGATTCTCACGGGCACCGGGAGATGATCCCAACATCACCGGTCTCGCGGGGGCCCCGGGCGCCCGCTCTGAACTCCGAGACCTTTTCCACGTCACGGGTGCGATGACCGATTCGCCCGAGTCGGCTGTCGCCCGGTGTGCCGGATGTCCGGTTCGGCGGGTGACCGGCGGCACCGTCGCGGCGGAATGGTGGCCGGGCCGGGGTCGTTACATCACCTGGACGATCGAGCAGGGCCGCCGCCCCGAGCGGGCGCGATCCCCGGCCCACCGGCCGGAATGATGGCGGCCCGGCGGTCGTTACACATGGTCCCGGCGCCGTGAGGGCCCCCCGCCCCGCGTGGTCGCCGGTCCGGACACCCGGGACATCGCCGGTCCGACCCCCTCGGACCGTGCCTGCGAGCCCGGACGTCGCATCCGTTCGCTGATCCCCCCTTCTTGTCGGCGCGGGTGCCCTTCCCCCGAATGGAGCTTCTCGTGATGAACACGATGCTGCGTAAGAGCGTTCTCGGTATCGCTGGTCTGGCCGTCGCCGGTGGTCTCGCCGCCGGCCCGCTGAACCACGACACCACCACCGCCGGCACGGTCGGCACCACGTCGCTCGCCGCCACCGTGCAGGCTGACACGGTGGACAAGAACACGCTGATCCCGCACGGTGTGCAGGGCAAGCAGTCGCGTATCGACCTGGACGACGAGCAGACCGCGAATGTGAAGGCGATCATCGCGGCGACGAAGAAGGCCGACATGGACGAGCGGGCCGCCGTGGTGGCCATCGCCACCGCGTTGCAGGAGTCGAAGCTGGTCAACCTGGGTCACCTGGGTGAGCGCAACGACCACGACTCGCAGGGCCTGTTCCAGCAGCGCCCGTCCAGCGGGTGGGGCACGGTCGAGCAGATCACCGACCCCGAATACTCCACGCTGGCGTTCCTGAAGGGTCTCAAGCAGGTCGACGGCTGGCAGGACATGCCGCTGACCAAGGCCGCCCAGACGGTGCAGGTGTCGGCCTACCCGTTCCACTACGCCCAGTGGGAGACCCAGGCCGCCGACCTCGTCGCCGAGCACTGGAACTGACTTTCCTCATAGGGGGAACCAAGCCGCTGGCCGGCACCCGAACCCGGGTGCCGGCCAGCGGCGTCTCCACGCCCGGCCGGCGCTCCCGACGGGGGCACCGGCCGGCCGCGTACCGGATCAGACGCGGAAGCCCGCGGCGCGGGCCGCCTCCCGCTCGCGGCGGCGGTCGGCGCGGCGGCGACGGAACCCGAAGCCGACCAGCGCCAGGCCCAGCAGGAACGCCAGAACGAGAGCCGGCAGGACGATGGCGACCACCGACATCACCACGCTGGTGGCGTCCTCGGCGGTGCTCGCGACCGGCGCACCGACCCCGCCCGTCGTCGCGTTGACGACCGGCCGAACCGCGGACTTGAGCAGGTGAACGCCGAGCGCGATGAGGACGCCGGTCACCACCGGCACCCACTGGTTCGATGAGAAGAAGCTCGCCGGGTCGCTCACCGTCACCGTCTCGGAACTCGCGCCGGCCCCGAACGCCAGACCGCCCGCGGTCGGCCGGACCACGGTCTGGACGACGTCGTTGACGTGGTCGACCACCGGGACCTTGTCGGCCACCACCTCGATCGCGAGCAGCACCGCCAGGATGGTGAGCACCCAGCCGTTGCCGAGCCACTGCCACCCCGAGGGCAGGTCGATCAGGCTGGTGTAGCGGGCCAGCAGACCCATGGTGAGCAGGGGGATGTACGCGTTCAGCCCCGCCGAGGCGGCGAGGCCGGTACCGGTGAGCACTTCGAGCACCGTTTCAGCATCGCACCGGCACGCCAGTGGCGCTCGCTGCGTCGGCGGCGGGCGGCGGACGGGAAACCTCGCTCGCCCCGGGGTTGCCCGACAGCCTCCGGGCCGGCCCTCCGCTACCCTCGTCGGGTGCGGTTGGTGATTGCGAAGTGCTCGGTGGACTATGTCGGACGGCTCTCGGCCCACCTGCCGCCGGCCACCCGGCTGCTGATGGTGAAGGCGGACGGGTCGGTGTCGATCCACGCCGACGACCGGGCGTACAAGCCGCTGAACTGGATGAGCCCGCCGTGCCGGCTGGAGGAGGCGCCGGGCGTCTGGCGGGTGGTCAACAAGGCCGGCGAGGAGCTGCGGATCACCCTGGAGGAGGTCTTCCAGGACACGTCGTACGACCTGGGGGTCGACCCGGGGCTGCGCAAGGACGGCGTGGAGGCGCACCTGCAGGAGTTGCTGGCGGCCAACCCGGAGACGCTGGGCGAGGGCTTCACGCTGGTGCGCCGGGAGTACATGACGGCGATCGGGCCGGTCGACCTGCTCTGCCGGGACGCCAGCAACGCGGCCGTCGCCGTCGAGGTGAAGCGCCGCGGTGAGATCGACGGCGTGGAGCAGCTCACCCGCTACCTGGAGCTGATGAACCGGGATCCGCTGCTCGCACCGGTCAGCGGCGTCTTCGTGGCACAGGAGATCAAGCCTCAGGCGCGCGTTCTCGCGACCGACCGCGGCATCCGCTGCGTGGTCGTCGACTACGACAAGCTCCGCGGCATCGAACGCGACGAGCTGACCCTCTTCTGAGCCGGCGGCTCAGCGGCCGTACATCATCTTGATGACCTTGACCAGGCGGGCGACGTCGGCGTCGGTGCGGTCGAAGGTCATCGCCGGCAGCAGCGACCGGGCCCGGCGGCGGGTGATGGCCTTGGCCCGCGCGAACTCGCGCAGCCCGTCCTCCCCGTGGATGCGCCCGAAGCCGGAGTCGCCCACCCCGCCGAAGGGCAGGGTGGACATCCCGGCGAAGGTCAGGGCCGAGTTCACCGAGGCCATCCCGGAGCGCAGGCGGCGCGCGAGCGCCACGGCCCGCCGCCGGCCGAAGACCGAACCCCCCAGGCCGTACGGGAGGGCGTTGGCGAGCGTCACCGCCTCGTCGGCGTCGCGTACGCGGTTGATGGTCAGCGTCGGGCCGAAGGTCTCCTCGCGGACGGCGGCCGAGTCCTCGGGGACGTCCACCAGGACGGTCGGCCGGACGTAGGGCGGTTGCACGGCCTCGGCGCCGCCGAGCACCGCGCGACCACCCCGGGCCAGCGCGTCGTCGATGTGCCGGCGGATCACGTCGAGCTGGCTCGGCATGGTGATCGGCCCGATGTCCGCGCCGTCGGCGCCGACGGTGAGCCGGCCGGCCCGCTGGACCACCTTGTCGACGAAGGCGTCGAAGACCGGCTCGACGGCGTACACCCGCTCGATGCCGATGCAGGTCTGGCCGGCGTTGGTGAGCGAGCCCCACACCGCCGCGTCGGCGGCGGCGTCCAGGTCGGCGTCGGCGTCGACGATCATCGCGTCCTTGCCACCCGCCTCGATCAGGACGGGGGTGAGCGACTCCGCGCAGGCGGCCATCACCTTCCTGCCGGTGGCGGTCGAGCCGGTGAAGGCGACCTTGTCCACACCGGACCGGCACAGCGCCGCGCCGACGTCGCCGAGCCCGTGCACCGCGCTGAACACCGGCTGCTCGTCGACGACCTCGGCGAACGTGTCGACCAGCCACTGCCCGACGGCCGGCGTGTACTCGCTGGGCTTGAGCACGACGGTGTTGCCGGCGGCCAGCGCGTACGCGACGGAGCCGATCGGGGTGAAGACGGGGTAGTTCCACGGGCCGATCACGCCCACCACGCCGTGCGGCTGGTACTCCAGGTGGGCGGAGAACTCCGCCAGCACCAGTCGGGACCGTACCCGGCGCGGCCCGAGCACCCGCCGGGCGTTGCGGGCGGCCCAGTCGACGTGCTCGACGGCGGTGACGATCTCGACGATCGCGTCGGCGAGCGGCTTGCCACCCTCGACGTGCACCAGCTCGGCGAGCTCTTCGATCCGCTTGGCGAGCAGCGCGCGCCAGCGCAGCAGCCGCTCCCGGCGACCGGTGAAGCCCAGCCCGGCCCACCAGGGGGCCGCGGCGCGGGCGCGGGCAACCGTCGCCTCGACATCCGCCACGCTGGCGACGGGCAGGCGCCCGGCCTCCGCGCCGGTCGCCGGGCTCGTCGACACGAGCCGCCCGTCCTCGATGATCGGGGTCCCCGGGACATGCACAGCCGTCATGGCGGAAGTCTAGACCCGAGGATTACTCGCCGGTAGGGGTCGTGCGGGGTGGTGACGCCGGCGGCACCGAGCCGTTGAACGGAGCGGGCACCTGACCCGTGTCACGGGGCGGGGCCGCGACGGGTGAGGTGCACATCCCTCGATACCGGACATCGGAGACCGAAAAACGGAACACGAGGTGTCCGGCTGGCGACAGGGAGATGGCCGCCCGGGCGGTGAAGACGACTACCGTGTGGTGGCAGGCTGACGCGTGGGGTGACCGTGCGGGGTGGAGGGCGGACTGTCCATGGAGGAGCATCCGGAGTTTCTGCCGTTGTTGACGGTGGCCGGCGGGCCGATGCGGGGGCTGAGCTTCCGGCTCGGGCGGGGCCGGCTGGTGATCGGACGGGCGCCGACGGCGGACGTCGTCCTGACCGACGCGCACCTGAGCCGACGGCACGCCGAGATGTGGCTCGCTCCGGAGGGAGCATCGGTGGCCGACCTCGGGTCGACCAACGGCACCTGGCTCAACGACCGGCGGATCATCGGGGTGGAACGGCTCGCCGACGGCGACGTGATCCGGATCGGCCGTACCGAACTCCGGGTCTACGACCCGGGGGTGGCGCTGACCGACCCGGTCGGGCTGACCTTCGGCCTGGCGCGCCGGGACCACCGGCCGACCCTCCCGCTGCCGATCGCCACTCCGGAGCGTCCGGTCGCTCCCGAACTGCCGGCCGCGGCGCAGCCGGTGGCCGCCGTCCCGGAGCCGGCCGACGCCGTGCCCGCCTGAGCAGCGGCGGAACCCGGTTGGCCGGGTGAGGACGCCACACGTCCGACGACCGCGTCATGTCGGTGCGGCCCATGGACGGGCGGGTGGACGGCCTGGCAGCATGCCGCGGATGGAGAGCCAGCAGCAGGTCGTCACGGCGAACGGGATCACCCAGGCGGTGCGGGTGGCCGGGCCGCCGGACGGCGTACCGGTGCTGCTGATCCACGGCAACTGCTCGTCCGCCCTCTTCTGGGAGCCCCTGGTGCGCCGGCTGCCGGGCAACCTGCGGGTCATCGCGCCGGACCTGCGCGGCTACGGGGACACCGACACCGCGCCGGTCGACGCGACGCGAGGGCTGGCCGACCTCGCGGACGACGTCGCCGCCCTGCTCGACCACGGGTCACTCCTGCCGGCCGGCGCGCGGCCGGTGGTCGTCGTCGGGCACTCGCTGGGCGCGGGAGTGGCCATGCGGCTGCTGGTCGACCACCCCGACCGGGTGGCCGGGCTGCTGCTGGAGGCACCCGTCTCGCCGTACGGCTTCGGCGGCACCCGCGACCTCGACGGCACCCCGACCACGCCCGACTTCGCGGGCACGGGTGCCGGCACCGCCAACTCGGACTTCGTCCGCCGGCTGGCCGGCAAGGACCGCGGCGACGACGCCCCGACCAGCCCGCGGGCGGTACTACGCAGCGCGTACGTCGCCGATCCCGCCTCGCTCGGCGACGACGAGGAGCTGCTGCTGGACACCGTCCTGTCCACCGCCACCGGCGAGGACAACTACCCGGGAACCGCCGAGCCGTCCACCAACTGGCCGGGGACCGCCCCCGGCCGGCGCGGAGTACTGAACGCCCTGGCACCGGCGTACTTCCGGATCGCCGACGAACTGGTCGCCGTCCCCGGGAAGCCGCCGGTCACCTGGGTACGCGGCGACGCCGACGTGATCGTCTCGGACACCTCGCTGTTCGACCTGGCGCACCTGGGAGCGCTGGGCGTGGTGCCCGGCTGGCCGGGGGAGGCGGACTGCCCGCCGCAGCCGATGGTCGGGCAGACCCGGGCGGTGCTGGAGCGGTACGTGGCGGCCGGCGGCGCGTACCGGGAGGTGGTGCTGCCCGGCTGCGGCCACAGCCCGCACATCGAGCGGCCGGCCGAGTTCGTCGCCGAACTGCTCGCCCTGGTCGACCGCCGGCGCTGACGCCCACCGTCCGTGATCGGCGGCGACGGCCGCGCCGAGGCGACCGGAGAGCGACCGGAGAGCGGCCGGCGGCGCCGCCCGGAACCGGCCGGCACGGCCGGCGTCCATCGACGGCGGCGGAGCCGTGAAATATCCCACGGCGTCTCGACAACCATGCGTCACGTGGCAGACTCCGCTTAACTTAGCGGCCGTTCATGTCGGCTGCGCGGAGCGAACCAGGGGAGGCCGGTCGTGGCGCGCGAGTTCACCAGTGTGGGTGTGGTGGGTCTGGGCACCATGGGTGCCGGCATCGTCGAGGTCTTCGCCCGCAACGGCATCGACGTCGTCGCGGTCGAGGTGTCCGAGACCGCGCTGGAGCGCGGCCGGGTCACCCTGACCGGCTCGACCGACCGGGCGGTGGCCAAGGGCAAGCTGGCGGAGGCCGACCGCGACGCCCTGCTGGCCCGGGTCAACTGGCAGGTCGGGCTGGACGCGCTGCGCTCGGTCGACCTGGTGATCGAGGCCGTCCCCGAGCACCTGGACCTGAAGCAGCGGATCTTCGCCGAGCTGGACCGCGTCTGCAAGCCGGAGACCATCCTCGCGACCAACACCTCGTCGCTCTCGGTCACCGAGATCTCGGTGGCGACCACGCGCCCCAACCAGGTCATCGGCATCCACTTCTTCAACCCGGCACCGGTCATGAAGCTGGTCGAGATCGTCCGCACCGTCGTCACCTCGTCGGAGGTGGTCGCCGACGTGGAGGCGCTCTGCGAGCGGCTGGGCAAGGTCGACGTGACGATCAGCGACCGGGCCGGGTTCATCGCCAACGCGCTGCTCTTCGGCTACCTCAACCACGCCGTCAGCATGCTGGAGTCGCGGTACGCCACCCGCGAGGACATCGACGCCGCGATGAAGCTCGGCTGCGGCCTGCCGATGGGGCCGCTCGCGCTGATGGACCTGATCGGCCTGGACACCGCGTACGAGATCCTCGACACGATGTACCGGCGCGGCGGCCGGGACCGCCGGCACGCCCCGGTGCCGCTGATCAAGCAGATGGTCACCGCGGGGCTGCTCGGCCGCAAGTCCGGCCGCGGTTTCTACACCTACGAGCGGCCGGGCTCGCCGGTGGTCGTACCCGACGAGCAGACGCCCGTGACCACGGAGTCGGCGCTCGCCGACGGCGCCCGCGGCACCGCGAAGGTCGGCGTGGTGGGCTCCGGCACGATGGCCACCGGCATCATCGAGGTGTTCGCCAAGGCCGGGTACGAGGTCGTCTCGGTGACCCGGGGCGCGGAGAAGTCCGCCAAGGTCTTCGAGGCGGTCAAGACCTCGCTCAACAAGGGTGTCGTGCGTGGCAAGCTCAGCGAGGCCCACCGGGACGCCGCCCTGGGCCGGATCACCTGGTCGGCCACCCTGGAGCACCTGGCCGACGTCGACCTGGTGGTCGAGGCCGTCGTCGAGGAACTCAGCGTCAAGAAGGCGCTGTTCGCCAGCCTGGACGAGATCTGCAAGCCGGGCGTGGTGCTGGCCACCACCACCTCGTCGCTGCCGGTGATCGACGTGGCGATGGCCACCCAGCGGCCGGCCGACGTGGTGGGCCTGCACTTCTTCAACCCCGCGCCGATCATGCCGCTGGTGGAGATCGTGCAGACCATCCGCACCTCGCCGGAGACCACCGCCACCGCCAAGGCGGTCTGCGCGAAGCTGGGCAAGACCGGCGTCGTCTGCGGGGACCGGTCCGGGTTCATCGTCAACGCGCTGCTCTTCCCGTACCTGAACGACGCGGTGAAGATGCTGGAGGCCAGCTACTCGACGGCCGACGACATCGACCACGCGATGAAGCTGGGCTGCGGCTACCCGATGGGCCCGTTCGAGCTGCTCGACGTGGTGGGCCTGGACGTGTCGCTGGCCATCCAGCGGGAGCTGTACCTGGAGCTGCGCGAGCCCGGTTTCGCGCCCGCACCGCTGCTGGAGCACCTGGTCACCGCCGGGTACCTCGGCCGCAAGACCGGCCGCGGCTTCCGCGACCACACCCGCCGCTGAGGTGTAAGGAAGGGCCCCCTGTTAACGCCTGGTGTAGGTGAAGGTGCCCTTCTTAACACCGCAGCGCGCCGGCCGGTGAGCGGGCCGCCGCCGGCCCGGCCGTACGCTGGGATGCGTGAGTCCCCGTCGCAACCGACCCCGCCGTGACGAGACCGCACACCTGGACTCCGAGCGGGTACGCCAGGGCGTCGCGTCGGTCCAGCAGTGGCGGGACGGCGACTGGCAGGTTCGGGGCATCAGCGGCGGGGCGTCGGTCAAGACGTACCGTTGCCCCGGCTGCGACCAGGAGATCCGGCCGGGCGTGGCGCACGTCGTGGCCTGGCCGGCGGACGGGCGGGGCGACCTGACCGACCGCCGGCACTGGCACAGCGGCTGCTGGCGGGCCCGGGACCGGCGTTCGCCGGTCGTGCAGCGCGGTCGCAGCGCGCCCCGCCACGGGTGAGCGGGCGATCTGGATCACCGTGTTTCCGCCCGGACGGGCGGCCGCGCCGGTGGCGCGGGAGACTGGACGGGTGAGCACACCCATCCGCGCCTCGTCGATCCTGCCCGGCCGCCGGGAGGAGATCGAGCTGCACACCGCCGACGGCCTGCGCCTGGTCGGTGACCTGGCCCGCCCGGCCGACCGCGAGCCGGTGGCGACGCTCGTCTGCCTCCACCCGCTGCCCACGCACGGCGGGATGATGGACAGCCACATCTTCCGCAAGGCCGCCTGGCGTCTGCCGGCCCTGGCCGACCTGGCGGTGCTGCGGTTCAACACCCGGGGCACCAGCAGCGTGCGCGGCACCAGCGAGGGCGCCTTCGACAACGCCGTCGGCGAGCGGTACGACGTCGCCGCGGCCATCGAGTACGCGGAGTTCCACGAGCTGCCCGACATCTGGCTGCTGGGCTGGTCGTTCGGCACCGACCTGACCCTCAAGCACGGCTGCGACCCGGCGGTGACCGGAGCGATCCTGCTCTCCCCGCCGCTGCGGTACTCCACCGCGGAGGACCTGGCCCGGTGGGCCGGCGCCGGCAAGCCGCTCACCGCGCTGGTCCCGGAGTTCGACGACTACCTGCGGCCCGACGAGGCCCGCGAGCGGTTCGGGGCCGTGCCGCAGGCCGAGGTGGTCGGCGTGCCCGGTGCCAAGCACCTCTGGGTCGGCGACGCCGAGACCGTGCTCGACGAGATCGTCCGGCGGGTCAACCCGGCCGTGCCGGTGCCGCTGCCGACCACCTGGGACGGCCCGATGGAGACGGGCGACGTCAGCGCGTACGCCGACCGCACCGTCGCCGCCTTCGCGGACCGTCCGGTGCCCCGCCCGGAGACCGGCACCGACTGACGACCCACGCTGGCGGCCGAACCGGGGACAGCGCCTCCGGCAGCCGCTGTCGATCGGCTCAGCGCCGGTCCTGGCGGGGGAGGACCACCTCCCGCAGGACCAACTGGATCGCCGCGACCGTCGGGATCGCGATGAGGGCTCCGATCACGCCCACCAGCGCGACCCCGAGCAGCGCGGCGACCAGGGCGGCCACCTCGTTGACCTGAACCGACCGGCGCATGATCTTCGGGTAGATCAGGTAGTTCTCCAACTGCTGGTAGATCAGGAAGAAGACCGCGCAGGCGATCCCCACCGGGAGGCCGGTGGCGAAGCCGACCACGGTCACGATCACCGCGCCGAGGGTGGCGCCGATCTGCGGGATCAGGTCGGTCACCGCCACCACCACGGCCAACGCAAACGGGTACGGCAGCCCCACGATCAACGCGAACACGAACGTGGACGTCCCGGCGAGCACCGCGATGGCGAGCGCGCCGACGATGTAGGCGCCGACCTTCGTGATGATCTCGTCGCCGATGAGCTGGACCCGCTGCCGACGGGACCGGGGCACCAGCGCGTACGCGAGTGCCCGCAGCCGGTTGAAGTACGCCAGGAAGTAGATGGTGAGCACCAGCACGGTCAGCGTCCGGAAGACGGTGCCGAAGATGAGCTGGGCGCCACCGAGCACCCCGCCGAGCGCCCGCCCCACCACGTCGGCGCTCGCGGCGTTCCGCACCCGCTCCATCAGGCCGTACCGCTCGACGAGTTCGTTGATCGTCTCGTTGCGCCGCAGCGACTCCAGGTAGCTCGGGAACTGCTCGACGAACTGGCCGGACTGGGTGACGACCGGCGGCACCAGGGCGAACACGCCACCGCAGAGCAGCAGCAGGACGGTCAGGGCGACCACCGTCACCGCGAGGCCGTGCGGCAGCCCGAGCAGGCGCAGCCGCGCCACCGCCGGGTACAACCCGACCGCGAGGAAGAGGGCGATCACCGCCAGGACGAGGACGCCGGCGGCGTTGCGCAGCCCCAGGAAGAGCGCGTACGCCAGCAGAACGCCGAGCCCGCCGGTGAAGCCGACCAGGAAGCTGCTGCGCCGCAACGGCCGCCCCGGTGTGCCGAACCGTCCCGAGCCGTTGTCCGGCGGGGCGTCGTCCGGAGCGTCCGAACCGGTGGGCGCGGAGCCGCCGGCGCGCGTTGCGCCCGGGTCGTCGTCCGGGCCGGGGCCGTCCGGCAGCGTCGGGCCGGGGTCGTCCGGGCCGGGGTCGGGGCCGGGGCTGGGGTCGGGGCCGGGGCTGGGGTCGGGGCCGGGGCCGGGGCTGGGCCCGGGGCCTGGGCCTGGGCCTGGGTCGGAGTGCGGCGGGTCGTCGGGCCCGGACCGGGCGTTCGGGTCGGTGACGCCGTCCGGCCCCGGCGGCCGACGATCGGGGCGGTCGGCCGGCTCGTGCGACCCCGGTTCGCGCTCTGCCACCGGACCTCCCGAGGATCAGGCTCCGGCGACCGCCGGAGAACCCCGACACCGGCCCGCGACTGCGGGTCCCACCGGGAGCGTAGCCGCCCCGGCCGGCCGGCAGCAGATCGTGGCGCGCCCGGCCTCCCCGGGGAGCGGCCCGTCCGGGCCGGTCAGTCCTTCTCGACGACGACCTTGCTCGGCTTGGCGCCGCGCTCGTCGGTGGTCGGCTTCGCGGGGCGGTTGCCGTTCTCACCGGCGCTGGTGATCTTCGCGCGTGCGGCGTCCCGGCCGCCCTCGCCCGGCACGGCCGCGACGGTCGGTTCGCCGTCCACCCCGGCGCTGGCGGTGCCGCCGCCGTCCTTGGTGGTCACCGACGCCACCTTGTCCCGGTCCGGTGCTCCGGTGGTCGGCTCCATCCGCCCACGGGCGGGCTGGCCGGCCTCGGCCGGCTCGACCTTGCCGGCGTCCGACCGGCCCCGGTCAGCCGCCTCCGGCTGCGACGTCGAGATGCCCCGCACGTCGGTGGGCGACGTCGTGGCGGCCCCGGCACGCGCTACCGCCGCAGAGCCCTTCGCGGAACCCGCACCGTCACCGGTGACCGGTGCCGCGGACCCCTTCGCCGGCCCCGCACCGTTGCCGGTGACCGGCGCCGCGGTGGCCTTCGCCGGGCCCGCACCGTCGCCGGAGACCGGCGTCGGGGGCCGGACCGTGACCGCCGCCGTCACGCCGTCGGAGCCGGGCCTCCCGGCGCCGGTCGGTGCGCCCGACAGCTCCAGCCGTAGCTCGGTCACCTGCCGCTGCAGCTCGTCGGACTCCTGCCGCGAACGCCAGGTCTCCTGCCGCAGGTCGGCGAGCTGCTGCTGGGCCTGGGCGATCTCCAGCATCACCTGCGCGAGCTGCTGGCGGCCGGCCGCCGCCTCCTGCTGCGTGGCGGCGAGGTGCTGCTGCGTGGTGGCCAGGGCCTGCTGGGTCGTGGCCGCGTACTCCTCGAACTGCCGCCGGGACGTCGCGACGTGCTCGTCGGCCGTGCGCCGCTTCTCGGTGGCCTCCGCCTCGGCCCGGCTGAGCAGCGCCGTCGCCTCCTCCTCAGCCTCGCGGCGCATGGTCAGGGCGTCCTGCTCGGCGGCCTGGCGGATGTCGGCGGCCGCACCCTCGATCTCGTTCTTCAGGGCGGTGTACCGCGACTCCAGCTCGGCGCGCCGGGTCTCGAAGCCGGACTCCAGCTCGGCGCTGCGCGTCTCGAAGCCCGACTCCAGCTCGGTGCGGCGGGCCGTGAAGCCGGACTCCAGCTCCTGCTGGCGCGACCGGTGCTGCTTCTCCAGCTCGACCTGCCGCGTCTTGTACTGCTTCTCCAGCGCGTCGCGGCGCTCGGCGAACTCGTGGTCGGCGGCGGCACGCCGCTGGCTCAGCTCGCGGTCGGCCGCCTCGCGTCGGCTGTTGACCTCCTTCTCCACGCCGGCCCGCCAGGCCCCCAGCTCCTGCTGCGTCTGGGCGCGGGCGTGCTGCACGTACGCCTCGGTCTCGGTGCGCATCCGCTGGACGTACGCGTCGGTCTCCGCGCGCTGGCGCTTCGCGGCCTCCGCCGCCTGCGTGGTGAGCCGCTCCGCCTCCTGGCGGGCCTTGTTGCGGGTGGCCCGGCCGGCGGTGCTGGCGTCGTCGATGATCTGCTTGGCCTCCTGCTGGGCCTTGGCGTGGGTGGCCCGGCTCGCCTCGGTGGCCTGCTCGACGAGGCGCTTGGCCTCCTGCTGCGCCTTGGCGTGCACCTCCTTCGCGGCCTCGCGCAGCTCCGTCGCCTCCTGCTGGGCCTTGGCGTGCGTCTCCTTCGCGGCCTCGCGCAGCTTCGTCGCCTCCTGCTGGGCCCGCGTGTGGATCTCCTTCGCGGTGTCCCGCAGATGGGTCGCCTCCTGCTGGGCCTTCGCGAGCGCCTCCTGCGCGGCCTTGCGCAGCCGGGCCGCCTCCTCGGTGGCGGCCTTGACCGCGGCGTCCGCCTCGGCCCTGCGGGCGGCGGTCTGCCGGTCCTCCTCGGCGCGCCGGGCGGCGAGCGCGATCTCGAAGTCCTTGAGGGCCTTGGCCGCCTGTTCCCGCGCCTCGTCGATGATGTGCTCGGCGGCCGCCCGACGGGCCTCGATCTCCTCGTTGGCGGCGGCGAGGATGTCCTCGGCCTGCTCCTCGGCCAGGGTCAGGATCTGCTCGACCCGCGGGCCGAGGTGGCGGAACGCGGCGCGGTCGACGACGCCGACCTGTTTGCGTACCTGGGCGAGATCCCGCTGGAGCACCTCGACCTGGCCGGCAAGCTTGTGGATCTGGGTGTAGGCCTGTTCCCGTTCGGCGGTCAGGGTGGCGATCTCGTGCTCGGCGCGAGCGACGTACCGGTCGACCTGTCGTTTCTCGTACCCCCGCAGCGCGGACTCGAAGCTGGGCTCCGTGGTCACATCCCCGCCGAGAGCGAACAGTTCCTCGCCGTGCGACATGCCCCCATCCTCACACGCAACGGCCCCTCCTGGGGCGATACGGACGCGTCGGATAGGAGCGGCTTCACCGCGCCGGTTTCACCTGTTGGGAAACGCGTAACGGCGCGGGGTGGCACCGGTCACCCGGTGTCACCCCGCGCCGTAGATCATGCCCCGGTCGGGCCGGTCAGCTGGACGCCTCGGCGGTCGCCCGCGCCTCCGTACCCTCGGTCTTCGCCTCCGGCTTCGCGGCCGGAACGCCCGGCACGATGCCGGCGAGCCCGGACAGCATCTGACCGAGCTGGGACGTGACGGCGTCCTTCTGGCGGGTCAGGTCCTCGACCTCGCGGCGCGCCGCCTGCGTGGTGAGCTCGGCCTCCGTGCGGGCCTCGGTCAGCAGGCGCTGCGCCTCGGCCTTCGCCTCGCTGAGGGTCTTCTCGGCGTGCGCCCTCGCCTTCTCCACCGTCTCGGTGGCGGTGCGCTCCGACTCGACCCGGCGGGCCTCGGCCCGCTGCTCGATCTCCTTGGCCCGCTCCTGCGCGGCCCGCGCCCGCTGCTCCGCCTCGCTGACCAGCTTCTGGGTCTGCGCGACCTGGGTGGCGTGCCGCTCCGACTCCTCACGCTCGGCCTTCTCGCGGCGCTCGGCGAGCTGCAGCTCCAGGGCCTGCAGGTCCTTGTCGCGCTTGTCCCGCGCGTCGGTGAGGAGCTTGGTCGCCTCGGCGCGCTTCTCCTCGGCCTCGCGGGCGGCCTTCGCCCGCTGCTGGGTGATCTCCCGCTCGGCCGTCGCGCGGAGCGTGGCCACCTCCCGCTCGACCGTCGACTTCAGCTCGGCGACCTCGTGCGCGGTGACCGTGCGCAGCTGCTTGGTCTCCCGCTCGGCGTCGGCGCGCAGCGTCTCGGCCTCGCGGCGGGCCTGGACGCGGACCTCGGCCGCCTCCCGCTCGGCGGCGGTGCGGACGTTGCCCGCCTCGCGCTCCGCGGTGGCCTTCATCGCCGCCGCCTCGGCGCGCGCCTTGTCGGTGATCTCCCGCGCCTCGAGGCGGGCGGCGGAGAGGATGCCCTCGGACTCCCGCTTGGCGTCGTTGCGGTGGTCGTTGGCCTGCTCCTCGGCGAGCCGGAGGATCTGCTCGACGCGGGTGCCCAGGCCGGAGAGGGTCGGCCGGCTGTTCTCCTCGAGCTGCTTGTTGGTCTCGGTGAGCTTCTGCTCCAGGGCGCCCATGCGCTGCTCGGCCTGGCGAAGCCGGCGCTGGGCGTCGTTCATCCGCTGCTCGGCCTCGGCCCGCGCCTGCTCCGACTGGGTCAGTGCGGCGGTCAGCCGGCCGATGAAGTCGTCCACCTGGCCGGTGTTGTAACCGCGGAGGCCGACAGTGAAATCGGGCTGGGTGTTCGCGTTATCGAAGAACGCAAGAGGGGAGGACTGTTGCTGGGGCATTGGGACATACTGGCAGACGCCCCGGGGTCCTTCGCAAGAGCGTCCGCGAGCTTTCGTGTCCTCTTTACATGGTCAACTCGGTGGCGTCCGGAGGGGCCGGACCGGCCGGCGATCTTGGCAGCTCCCGGCCGCGGCGGAGATCCTGCGGCGGGGCACGGAAAAGGGCCGCGGAGAAGACCCCGCGGCCCTTTCTCGTCGTGACCTCGTACCACTCGAATGGCGGCCGGCGCGGCCGGTGGAAAGGCAATCACCGGTCACCGCAATGGTCGCCGGCGCCTCGTCCGTACGGTCAGTGGCCGCGGAACCGGTTGATGCGCTCTTCGTGCCGCGCGCGGAACTCCGGGTCGCGGACGCCGAGCCCGTCGGCCGGGGCGAGGCAGCGGACGCCGACCTTGCCCTGGTGCGCGTTGCGGTGCACCTCGTACGCGGCCTGGCCGGTCTGCTCCATCGCGTACGTCTTCGAGACGGTGGGGTGGATCTTGCCGAGCGCGATGAGTCGGTTCGCCTCCCACGCCTCCTTGTAGTTGGCGAAGTGGCTGCCGACGATCCGCTTCAGGTGCATCCACAGGTAGCGGTTGTCGTACTGGTGCTGGTAGCCGCTGGTCGAGGCGCAGGTGACGATCGTGCCACCCTTCTTGGTCACGTAGACGCTGGCGCCGAAGGTCTCCCGGCCCGGGTGCTCGAAGACGATGTCCGGGTCCTCACCGCCGGTCAGTTCCCGGATCCGCTCGCCGAAGCGGCGCCACTCGTCCTGGTCCTGGGTCTGCTCGTCCTTCCAAAACCGGAAGCCCTCGGCGGCTCGGTCGATGACCAGCTCGGCGCCCATCTTCCGGCACAGCTCCGCCTTGTCCGGCGAGGAGACCACGCAGACCGGGATGGCGCCGCCGTTCAGCGCCATCTGGGTGGCGTAGCTGCCGAGGCCGCCGGAGGCGCCCCAGATCAGGACGACGTCGCCCTGCTTCATGTTGGCGCCGTGGTGGGAGACGAGCTGCCGGTACGCGGTGGAGTTGACCAGGCCCGGGCTCGCCGCCTCCTCCCAGCTCAGGTGACGCGGCTTCGGCATGAGCTGGTTGGCCTTGACCACGGCCAGCTCGGCGAGGCCGCCGAAGTTGGTCTCGAAGCCCCAGATCCGCTGCTGCGGGTCGAGCATCGTGTCGTCGTGACCGGCCGCGTCCTCCAGCTCCACCGAGAGGCAGTGCGCGACGACCTCGTCGCCCGCCTTCCACCGGGTCACGCCCGGGCCGGTCCGCAGGACGACGCCGGCCGCGTCCGAGCCGACCACGTGGTACGGGAGGTCGTGCCGCTTGGTGAGCTCGGAGAGCCGGCCGTAGCGCTGGAGGAACTTGAAGGTCGACACCGGCTCGAAGATGCTGGTCCAGACGGTGTTGTAGTTGATCGCGCTCGCCATCACGGCGACCAGCGCCTCACCGGGGCCGAGCTCCGGGGTGGGCACCTCCTGCACGTGCAGCGCCTTGCGTGGGTCCTTGTCCCGGGACGTCATCCCGTCGAACATCCGCGCCTCGTCGGCGCGCACGACGACGCCCCGGTAGGACTCCGGTACCGGAAGTCCGGCGACGCCGGCCAGCTCGCGCTCCGGTTGCGCCGAGCCCTCCGCCGCCATGATCGCTTCGAGGATGTCCTGCACGTCGACCTCCCGTTCGTCCGCACCCGCGCGTCGCGGGCACGGGTGCTGCCATCGTCGGCGCCGGTGCGGCCGCTCCACCATGTCGGCATCCGACACATCCGGCACCGGCCGCGCTGCTGTGGGGCCGGACGTTACTGAACGGTAGCTAGAGTCGGAAGTCCTCTGTGAAAAACCGCATCGGCCGATGCGTGAAGCTGCCCGGGTGAGCGGTGAACCGCGCAGCGCCGTGCTCGGCGGGGTGTTAAGAGGGGCCCCCTGCTATGCACGAGGCGTTAACAAGGGGCCCTTCCTTTCAGGCGGGTTCGACCAGCTCGACCAGGACGTTGCCGGCGTCCTTGGGGTGGACGAAGTTGATCCGGGAGTTCGCGGTGCCCCGCTTCGGCTCCTCGTACAACAGCCGGACGCCGCGCTCGCGCAGCTTCGCGCAGGCGACGTCGATGTCGGCCACGGTGTACGCCACCTGCTGCACCCCGGGCCCGTTGCGGTCGAGGAACCGCCCGATGGTGCTCTCCGGGCTCAGCGGGGCGAGCAGCTGCACGCAGCCGCCCTCGGTGGTCGGGCCGACCGCCAGCATCGCCTCGCGGACGCCCTGCTCCTCGTTGGTCTCGGTGTGCACGCAGCGCATCCCGAAGGTGCGCTGGTAGAAGTCGATCGCGGCGTCCAGGTCGGGGACGGCGACGCCGACGTGGTCGATGCGGCGCAGCCCGATGTCTGTGATGTAGTCCGCAGCGGACTCGACGGGGGAGTTCTCAGCCATGGCGCTAGTCTGGCCGAACAATCGTTAAGGCGTACAGGTCGGCACCCCCCTCGGAGGCAGGTATGGCTTCGGTGATCGTCAGCGGCGCTCGGACCCCCATGGGGCGCCTGCTGGGCAACCTCAAGGACCTCCCCGCGACCAGGCTCGGCGGCATCGCCATCAAGGCGGCGCTGGAGCGCGCCGGCGTCGCCCCCGAGCAGGTCCAGTACGTGATCATGGGGCAGGTGCTCCAGGCCGGCGCCGGCCAGATTCCGGCCCGCCAGGCGGCCGTCGAGGCGGGCATCCCGATGTCCGTGCCGGCCCTCACCATCAACAAGGTGTGCCTCTCCGGCCTGGACGCGATCGCGCTGGCCGACCAGCTGATCCGGGCCGGCGAGTTCGACGTCGTCGTGGCCGGCGGCATGGAGTCGATGACCAACGCCCCGCACCTGCTGCTCGGCCAGCGCGGCGGCTACAAGTACGGCGACGTGGTGATCAAGGACCACATGGCGCTCGACGGTCTCTCCGACGCCTGGGACTGCTGCTCGATGGGCGAGTCGACCGAGCGGCACGGCACCACGAAGGGCATCAGCCGCGAGGAGCAGGACGCCTTCGCCGCGGCCAGCCACCAGCGCGCCGCCGCCGCCCAGAAGAACGGCCACTTCGCCGACGAGATCACCCCGGTGGTCATTCCGCAGCGCAAGGGCGACCCGCTGGTGGTCAGCGAGGACGAGGGCATCCGCCCGGACACCACGGCCGAGTCCCTGGCCAAGCTGCGCCCGGCCTTCACCAGGGACGGCACCATCACCGCCGGCAGTTCGTCCCCGATCTCCGACGGCGCCGCCGCCGTGCTGGTGATGAGCAAGGCCAAGGCGAAGGAGCTGGGGCTGACCTGGCTGGCCGAGATCGGCGCGCACGGCAACGTCGCCGGCCCGGACAACTCGCTGCACTCGCAGCCGTCCAACGCGATCCAGCACGCGCTGCGCAAGGCCGGCCTGGGCGTCGACGACCTCGACCTGATCGAGATCAACGAGGCGTTCGCCCAGGTGGGCATCCAGTCCACGCGGGACCTCGGGATCAGCCCGGAGAAGGTCAACGTCAACGGCGGCGCCATCGCGCTGGGCCACCCGATCGGCATGTCCGGCGCGCGGCTGGTGCTGACCCTGGCGCTGGAGCTGAAGCGGCGTGGTGGCGGCACCGGCGCGGCGGCGCTCTGCGGCGGTGGCGGCCAGGGCGACGCCCTGATCATCCACGTTCCGGCCGGTGCCGAGAGCCAGGAGTGAGCACGGTCCCGCGAGCCCCGCGGGCCTGATCCGGAAGGGGCACGGTGGGCGAGAGTGAATCGGGCCCACCGAGCCCGCAGTCGTGAACGGAAGAGGTGCGGTGACTGACGCCGTCGACGACGCCCCGGCCGCGGCGACGCCGGTGCGCCGCAGCCGGGACGTACCCATGCTCGTCGAGCGGGCCCGCGCGGGTGACCCCCGCGCGGTGGCCCGGCTCATCACGCTGGTCGAGTCCGGCGACGAGGCGTTGCCGCGCATCGCGGCGGCGCTCGCGCCGTACGCCGGTCAGGCCCAGGTGGTCGGCCTGACCGGCTCGCCCGGCGTGGGCAAGTCCACGACCACGAACGAGCTGGTCCGGGCGCTGCGGGCGCGTGGCCACCGGGTCGGGGTGCTGGCCATCGACCCGTCCAGCCCGTTCACCGGCGGGGCGATCCTCGGCGACCGGGTCCGCATGCAGGACCACGCCACCGACCCCGGCGTCTACATCCGCTCGATGTCCAGCCGCGGTCACCTGGGCGGGCTTTCGGCGGCCACGCCGCAGGCGGTCCGGGTGCTGGAGGGCGCCGGCTGCGACGTGGTGCTGGTGGAGACCGTCGGCGTCGGGCAGGCCGAGGTGGAGGTCGCCTCGCTCGCGGACACCACGCTGGTGCTGCTCGCGCCCGGGATGGGCGACGCCATCCAGGCGGTGAAGGCCGGCATCCTGGAGATCGCCGACGTCTTCGTGGTCAACAAGGCCGACCGGGACGGCGCCGACGCCACGGTCCGCGACATCCAGGGCATGATCGCCCTGGGCGAGCGGGGGCCGGGGCAGTGGCGGCCGCAGGTGGTGCGGGCGGTCGCCGCGCGCGGCGAGGGGATCGACGACATCGCCGCCGCGATCGACAAGCACCGCGGCTGGCTGGTCGAGCACGGCGAGCTGCGCCGCCGGCAGGAGGCGCGGGCCGCCGCCGAGATCGAGGCGATCGCTCTCGGCGCGCTGCGCGACCGCATCGGCTCACTGCGCGACGGTACGGAGCTGCCGGCGCTCGCCGCCAAGGTGGCGGAGGGGTCCCTGGATCCGTACGCGGCGGCCGACCAGTTGCTGACCCAGATCGCCTCCTGACGAGGGGGCACGTTACCCGCCGGTACGAACTTCCTTAGCGATCGTTCAGGTCGGGGCTCTACACTCGGGGTGCAGTCGAGGACTCGAGGAGGAGCCCCGCGGATGAACGCCGACGAGATCGCCGCCGGACGGGCACGCTGGCAGGCCCGCTACGACGCCGCGCGCAAGCGGGACGCCGACTTCACCACCCTCTCCGGGATGGCCGTCGACCCGGTCTACGGGCCGCCGGAGGGAGTGGCCTGGCCGGGCTTCGAGCGGATCGGCTGGCCGGGCGAATTCCCGTACACCCGGGGGTTGCACCCGACCGGCTACCGCGGGCGGGCCTGGACGATCCGGCAGTTCGCCGGCTTCGGGAACGCGCGGCAGACCAACGAGCGCTACAAGATGATCCTGGGCGCGGGCGGCGGTGGCCTGTCCGTCGCGTTCGACATGCCCACCCTGATGGGCCGCGACTCCGACGACCCGCAGTCGCTCGGCGAGGTCGGGCACTGCGGCGTCGCCGTCGACAGCGCCGCCGACATGGAGGTGCTCTTCGACGGCATCGACCTGGCCGGCGTCACCACGAGCATGACCATCTCCGGGCCCGCCGTGCCGGTGTTCTGCATGTACCTGGTCGCCGCCGAGCGGCAGGGTGCCGACCTGTCGAAGCTGGACGGCACGCTCCAGACGGACATCTTCAAGGAGTACATCGCGCAGAAGGAGTGGCTCTTCGACCCCGAGCCGCACCTGCGCCTCATCGGCGACCTGATGGAGTACTGCGCCCGGGAGATCCCGCGCTACAAGCCGCTCTCCGTCTCCGGCTACCACATCCGCGAGGCCGGCTCGACCGCCGCGCAGGAGCTGGCGTACACCCTCGCCGACGGGTTCGGGTACGTCGAGCTGGGCCTTTCGCGCGGGCTGGACGTGAACGTCTTCGCGCCGGGCCTGAGCTTCTTCTTCGACTCCCACGTGGACTTCTTCGAGGAAATCGCCAAGTTCCGGGCGGCCCGCCGGATCTGGGCCCGCTGGCTGCGCGACGTCTACGGCGCCACCAGCGAGAAGGCTCAGTGGCTGCGGTTCCACACGCAGACGGCCGGCGTTTCGCTGACCGCCCAGCAGCCGGTCAACAACGTCGTCCGTACGGCCGTGGAGGCCCTCGCGGCGGTGCTCGGCGGCACCAACTCGCTGCACACCAACGCCCTCGACGAGACCCTCGCGCTGCCCACCGACGAGTCGGCCGAGATCGCCCTGCGTACCCAGCAGGTGCTGATGGAGGAGACCGGGGTGACCAACGTGGCCGACCCGCTCGGCGGGTCCTGGTACGTCGAGGCGCTCACCGACCGGATCGAGGCCGAGGCGGAGGAGATCTTCGCCCGGATCAGGCAGCTCGGCGGCGACGGGCCGCACCAGATCGGGCCGATGACGTCCGGCATCCTGCGCGGCATCGAGGACGGCTGGTTCACCGGGCACATCGCCGAGTCGGCCTTCGCGTACCAGCAGGCGCTGGAGAAGGGCGAGAAGAAGATCGTCGGGGTCAACTGCCACACCAGCACGGTCGCCAAGGACCTGGAGATCCTGCGCATCTCGCACGAGGTGGAGCTGGAGCAGCGCCGGGTGCTCGCCGAACGGAAGGCGACCCGGGACGAGGCGGCCGTCAAGACGGCGCTCGATCGGATGGTGGCGGCCAGCCGTACCGACGAGAACATGATCCCGGCGATGCTCGACGCGGTCCGCGCCGAGGCCACGTTGGGCGAGATCTGTGACGCCCTCCGCGCCGAATGGGGCGTCTACCGGGAGCCCGCGCGCTTCTGACCCCCTTGCGCCCCCGCGATCGTGCCCTTGCTGCCGAGGCGAAAGCCCCCGTAAGCCGCGAACCGGCGACCGGAAGCGCACCATCGCGGGGGTGCGGTGGGACGGGCCCTGAGCTGGGGTGAGAACTGTGACCTTCGGCCTCGCCGATGAAGGGAGATCGGCGTAGCGCGTGCGAGACTAGATAACCATGAGCGACCCACGGATCACCTCGTCGATCTTCACCCGCGGCGCGGTCGACCTCAGCGCGCTGCGCACCCCCGCCCCCACCCCGGCCTCCGCGCCCGTCCAGTCCGGCCCACCGGCCGGCGCGCCCGGCGGCGCCCCCGCCAGCGCCGTCACAGTCGTCGACGTGACCGAGGCGACGTTCCAGGCCGAGGTCCTCGAACGGTCGCTCAGCACACCCGTCGTGGTCGACTTCTGGGCCGAGTGGTGCGAGCCCTGCAAGCAGCTCTCCCCGGTGCTGGAGCGGCTGGCCGTCGAGGGTGGCGGCGCCTGGGTGCTCGCCAAGGTCGACGTGGACGCCAACCCCCGGCTCGCGCAGATGTTCCGCGTGCAGGGCATCCCGATGGTGTACGCGGTCGTCGGCGGCCAGCCGGTCGACGCGTTCTCCGGAGTGGTGCCGGAGGCCCAGCTGCGGCAGTGGATCCAGGCGATCCTCAAGGCCGGCGGCGTGGCCGTGGCCGAGCCCGCCGACCCCCGGCTGGACGAGGCCGACGACGCGCTGATGAGCGGCGACCTCGACGCCGCCGAGCGCGCGTACCGGAAGATCCTCGCCGAGACCCCGTCGGACGTCGCGGCGGAGGCGGGGCTCGCCCAGGTCGGGCTGGCCCGCCGGGTCGCCGGCGCGAATCCGCAGGCGGCGCTCGCCGCCGCGGCCGCGGACCCCGACGACGTCGGCGCGCAGCTGCTGGCCGCCGACATCGAGGTGCTCAGCGGCATGGCCGAGCAGGCCTACCAGCGCCTCGTCGGCCTGGTCCGCCGCACCGCCGGTGACGACCGGGAGAAGGTTCGCCAGCACCTGGTGGGCCTCTTCACCATCGCCGGCCCCGACGACCCCGCGGTGGCCTCGGCCCGCCGGGCACTGGCCAGCGCCCTCTTCTGACCCTGACCACGCCAGCGCGGGCCGGTGCACCCCGGCCGGCCCGCTCCGACACCTCGAGGACGGGAGCCCATGATGCGCCGGATCGCCGTCCTCGACGCGCCCAGCAACCTGGGCCTGCGCCCGCCCACGCCCACCTCGGTGCCGGGCTGCGCCAAGGCCCCCGGCGCCCTGCGCGACCACGGGCTGCTCGCCCGGCTCCGCGCGCGTGACGCCGGCTGCCTGACCCCGCCCCGGTACGACCCCGGCGACTGGCGGCCCGGCGACGGCGTGTGCCACGCCCATGAGATCGCCGACTACTCGGTGGCGCTCGCCGAACGGATCGGGGCGATCATCGACCGGGGGGAGTTCCCGCTGGTGCTCGGCGGCGACTGCTCGGTGCTGCTCGGCTCGGCGCTGGCGATGCACCGGCTCGGCGAGGCGGTCGGCGGCCGGATCGGGCTGGTCTTCGTCGACGGCCACTCCGACTTCCGGCACCCGGGCAACGCCTCGTACGTCGGCGCGGCGGCCGGCGAGGACCTGGCTCTGGTCACCGGCCGGGGGCAGGCCGACCTGGCGGCCATCGAGGGGCGGCGCCCGTACTTCCGGGACATCGACGTGGTGGTGCTGGGCATCCGCGCGCAGGACGAGTACCGGCTCGACCTCCAGGCCGCCGGGATCACCACCCGGCCGGTGCCGGCGCTGCGCGCCGAGGGCGCGGCCCGCACCGCCCAGTGGGCGCACGAGCAACTCGCCGACTGCGCCGGCTACTGGGTGCACGTCGACGTGGACGTGCTCGACCCGGCGGTGCTGCCGGCGGTCGACGCCCCCGATCCCGGCGGCATCGCCTTCGCCGAGTTGGAGATCCTGCTCGCCGGCCTGGTCGACACCCCGCACTGCCTCGGCGTCGAGCTGACCGTCTTCGACCCCGACTACGACCCGGACGGGTCGTACGCCGCCGAGATCGTCAACACTCTCGTGGCCGGTCTGCGGCCGGTCTCCGCGCCGGGATCGGTGCCGCCCCGGCTGCTGCCCGAGGCACCCGCCGCTCCCGCCCCACGGCGGGGTACGGCCCGGCCCACGGCCGACCCGGAATCCCTGCCCGCGCCCGGGCCCGGGCTCCTGGGCGACCGGGAGGACGCCCGGCGGGAGTCGGCGCCCGTTCCCGAGCCGCGCGCCGACGGGCGGGAGTCGCCGGCCGTTCCCCAATCGCGTGTCGACGGGCGGGAGTCACCGGCCGTTCCCGAGCCTCGCGTCGACCCGCGGACGTTGCCGGCGGTTGCCGGGCTGCGCTCCGACCGGCGGGAGCAGCCGGCCGTTCCCAAGGACGACCGGCGGGAGCGGCCCGGCGTGCCGGAGATCCCGCCCGCCGACCGGCTGGAGCCGGTCGGGCCGCCCGCCTCGGCCGGGCCCGGCCTGCTGCGCCGTACGCTGCCGCCGGGCTTCGACCCGGGCGGTGACGGCCGGCCGGCGACCGACGACGACCCGCCGCAGGCGGCGGCCGGCGCCGTCTGACCGCTCTCCGTCCGCCGCTGGCGGAATGATCGACTCGACGCCGCCGGCACGGCGGTGTCCCCCGCGTGGGACACCGCCGTACCGGCGGCACGGTGTGGACCGCCGTTCGCCGGCGGGCAGCGCCGACCCGGTCCTCGCCGTCGGGCGGCGGGGACCCGGTCGTCGGGCCGGCGGTCAGCGGGGGAGGGCGCGGAGGAAGCGCTCGGCGATGGGGGCCGCCGTGCCGCTGCCGGAGCCGCCCCGCTCGACGAAGACCGCGAAGGCGACGTCGCCCTGCCAGCCCACGAACCAGGCGTGCGTGTTCGCCGGGTTGTCGTCGTACTCGGCGGTGCCCGTCTTGCCGTGGACCGGGCCGCCCGGCACGTCGGCCAGGGCACTGCCGCTGCCGGCCGTGACCACCTCGCGCATCATCGCCCGTACCGCGGTCAGCGACTCGGCCTTCAGCTCCGGCCCGTCGGCGGCCGGCTTCGCCGGGGCCGGGTCGAGCACGAGTTTCGGCTGGACGAACCGGCCGCGGGCGACCGCCGCGGTGGCGGAGGCCATGGCCAGCGGGCTCACCACCGTGGTGCCCTGGCCGATGGCCGCGGCGGCCTGCTCGGTCGGGCCGCCGTTCGCCGAGACCTTGCCCGAGAACGCGTCCAGGCCGACGTCCCAGGTGCCCTCCAGGCCCAGCGCGCGGCCGGTGACGGCGAGCCCGTCGGCGCCGAGCTGCGGCGCCAGCGCCACGAAGGCCGTGTTGCAGGACTTCGCGAAGTCGGTGCGGAACGGGACCGATCCGAGCGCGAAGTCGTCCGAGTTCTTGAAGGACCGGCCGTCGACCTCGCGGGTCTTGGGGCACTCCACCGGCTGGTCCGGCGTGACCGCGCCCCGGTCGAGCAGGGCCAGCGCGCTGACCATCTTGAAGGTGGAGCCGGGCGGGACCTGGGCGGTGAAGGCCAGGTTCTCCCCGGCCGGGCCGGGGCCGTTGGCGGCGGCGAGCACGGCGCCGTCGCTGATGCGGACCGCCACCAGGGCCGCGCGTCGCTTCTCGGCGCTCAGCGCGGTGTCGGCGGCCTTCTGCGTCGCGACGTCGAGCGTGGTCTTCAGGGGCTCGCCCGGGCGGAACTCCCGGCGGAACAGTTCGGTGCCGGTGGGGGTCAGGGTGCCCTCCGGGCCGGGGCGGTTGACGACGACGGTGAGGCCCGGGGTGCCGCGCAGCCGCTCGTCGTACCGGCCCTGGAGGCCGCCGTGGCCCACCAGGTCGCCACGCGCGTACCGGTCGGGGTGTTTGGCCAGGTCGTCGGCCTGCGCCGGGTCGACCGTGCCGAGCGCCGCGCGGGCGAACTCGCGGGTCGGCGCGAGGTCCAGCTTGTCGGTCGGGAAGCGGGTGCCGGGCAGCTCGTAGATGCGGGGCTTGATCTGCCGGTACGCCTCGTCGCGCAGCGTGACGACCTCGACCCGCGCGTCGGGCTTGGCCTCGGCGAGGCGCTTCGGAAGGTCGGACAGGTCCACCGGCGGGACGAGCGCCGGCCGGATCGCCTTGAACGCCGCGTCGAGTTTCCGGACCACGCCGGGTACGTCCTTCACCTCCTGCGGCACGAGGGAGACCCGGACCACCGGCCGGGGCGCCACCAGCGGCTGGCCGGCCGCGTCCAGCACCGTCGCCCGGGGACCGGACTCCCGGCGCAGCCCCAGCCGGTCGCCCCGGGTGAGCTGCTCGTGGACGACCTGCGGCTCCCAGATCACCTGCCACTCGTCGTCGCCGCCCCGGGCGAGCCGCACCGGACGGTCGTACGCCCAGCGGGTGTCGCCGGGCAGCGTCCACTCGACGCGTACGGTGGCGGTCGCGGTGCCCGACGTGACCGTCGGCTCGCCGGTACGGCGCAGCTCCGGCGGGGTGGCCGCCAGCTCACCGGAGAGCTCCTTGATCTCCCGCGTGACGTCGGCGGCCGGCACCCGCGCGCCGGTGGCGTCGACGAAGCCGACGGCTTGGAGGTCCCCGGAACGCCAGCCCTTCAGGAAGGCGTCCACGCTGCGGGCCGGCCCGTCCTCGCCCGAGCAGGCGGTGAGCCCGCCGGCGACGAGCAGGGCTGCGGTGAGGAGCGCGTACGAAGAACGTGACGGATGGTGACGGCGGCGGTACGACAGGCGCATGGAACGATCCCCCGAGGTCTGGACTTCCTGCACCGTAGTACGCCCCCGCCGTCCGCATCGTCCCCGCTCGGGGCGGGTTGGCGGAAAGACGGACCCGTGACGGTGTGATGAACAACCCGCGGCGGGGTATCCCGGGACGGGCCAACCGCGTACCCGCAACCAGGTGAAAGGACGACAGTCCCGATCCGGACGTCCGCACTGTGGTCCGCCGACCAAGGCGCGTTTCGGCAGGGCCTAGGCTGGCGGCAGAGTGACCCACAACGCGGTGGGTCGAGGGGAGTGGCACCGATGGACCGGCGTCCGGCTACTAAACCGGGACCCGATCTCCGGCAGGTTGACACCAGCCGGGACGACAACTTCGATTCGGCAACCGATTCCGACGGCTACGGCGAGGTCGACACCGGCGTGACCGGTCTGACCGGTTCGAGCGTCGACACGATCTACGACCTGGGCCTGCCCGCCGACGCGCTGGCCGAGGACGTGGAGGACGCGGAACTCGACGAACCGGTACCCAACGCGGAGCGCCTGGTGGCCCAGGCGGTCGCGCTCGCCGGCGACGATCATGACCTGGCGACCCTGGTCAGCCGCTACTGGCGGTTCGCGCCGGACGAGGAGCTGATCGGCTTCACCGCCGAGGAGATGATCGACGCGGCCCGCACCCACCGGGAGTTGGCCGAGCAGCGGGTACCGGGCGAGCTGAAGTTGCGGATCCACTCACCCGACACCGACCAGCACCACACGGTCGTGGAGATCGTCACCGACGACATGCCGTTCCTGGTGGACTCGGTGACCGCCCTGCTCAACTCGCACCACCTCGACGTGCACCTGCTGGTCCACCCGCTGCTGGTGGTCCGGCGCGAGCCGCTCGGCCGGCTGGTCGAGGTGGCCGCCGACGTGGAGCCCGACGACGCGATCGCCGGTGACCTGGTCGAGAGCTGGATGCGGATCGAGATCGACCCGGTCCGGGACGCCGGCGAGCGGGACACGCTGCGCCGGGAGCTCCAGCGGGTGCTGACCGACGTGCGCGAGGCGGTGGAGGACTGGCCGAAGATGCGCCAGCGCGCCCTGGCCCTCGCCGACGAGCTGGCCGCCGCCCGCACCAGCGACAACCGACCGCCGGTGCCGGAGAAGGACATCACCGACTCGGTCGAGCTGCTGCGCTGGCTCGCCCACGACCACTTCACGTTCCTCGGGTACCGGGAGTACCGCCTGGTGGACGCGCCCGGCGCGGGCGACGGCAAGGCGTTGCAGGCCGTCCTCGGCACCGGCCTCGGCATCCTGCGCTCGGACTCCACGGAGGCCCGGGCGCTGGCGTCGATGACGCCGGAGGCGCACGAGAAGGTCACCGAGAAGCGCCTGCTGATCATCACCAAGGCGAACTCGCGGGCCACCGTGCACCGCTCCGCGTACCTCGACTACATCGGCTTCAAGGTGTTCGACGAGGCCGGCGAGGTGGTCGGGGAGCGCCGCTTCCTCGGCCTGTTCTCCACCGCCGCGTACCGCACCAGCGTGCGTGAGCTGCCGGTGGTCCGGCGCAAGGTGGCGGAGGTGCTCGACCGGTCCGGCCTGAGCCAGCGCAGCCACTCCGGCAAGGACCTGCTCCAGATCCTGGAGACCTACCCGCGCGACGAGCTGTTCCAGATCAAGACCGACGACCTGTACCACGCGGTGATCGGTGTGCTGCGCATGGCCGGTCGTCGGCAGCTGCGGGTGTTCCTGCGGCGGGACGCGTACGGCCGGTTCATCTCCTGCCTGATCTACCTGCCCCGGGACCGGTTCACCACGCAGAACCGCCTCCGCATGCAGGACATCCTGCTGCGGGAGCTGAACGGTGTCGGGGTGGACTACACCACCCGGGTCACCGAGTCGATGCTCGCCCGGGTGCACTTCATCGTCCGCACCGACCCGACCAAGCCGCCGGGTGACATCGACGCCGACCTGCTCGCCGAGGAGCTGGCCGACGCCACCCGCCTCTGGGACGACGACTACCGGCTGGTACTGGAGCGCAAGCTCGGCGACGAGCAGGCCAAGCACCTGTTCGCCCGGTACACCGACGCCTTCCCCGAGGGCTACAAGGACGGGCACACGCCGTACGAGGCGATGAAGGACCTGGCGAAGCTGGAGCTGCTGGAGGAGCCCGGCCAGCTGGAGATGCACCTGTTCCGCAAGCAGGTGGCGCCGCGCGCCGGCCGTGGCGCGGACGTCGACGAGTCGATGGACGTGCGGTTCAAGGTCTACCGGTACGGCGAGCCGATGATGCTGTCGGCGGTGCTCCCGGTGCTGCACTCGCTCGGCGTGAAGGTGGTCGACGAGCACCCGTACGAGGTGGAGCGCGTCGACGGCCGGATCTGGCTGTACGACTTCGGCCTGCGACTGCCCGAGGGGCACCACGACCTGGCCGAGGTGCGCCCGCACGTGGAGAACGCGTTCGCGGCGGCCTGGCGCGGCGAGGCCGAGGTGGACGGGTTCAACGAGCTGGTCCTGCGCGGCGGCCTCACCTGGCGGCAGGTGGTCGTGCTGCGGGCGTACGCAAAGTACCTGCGGCAGGCCGGCACGGTCTTCTCGCAGGACTACATGGAGTCCACCTTCATCGCGTACCCGCGGGTCGCGGCCCTGCTGGTGCGGCTCTTCGAGGTCCGGTTCGCGCCGGGGGCGATGGGTGCCGAGCAGCGCCAGCAGCAGAGCAAGGAGCTGGTGAGCGAGATCCACGCCGCGCTCGACGACGTGGCCAGCCTCGACCAGGACCGGATCCTCCGGTCGTTCCTGACGCTGATGCAGGCCACGCTGCGGACCAGCTTCTACCAGAAGCGCGCCGACGGGCGGCCGAAGGCGTACGTGGCGGTGAAGCTCGACCCGCAGGCGATCCCGGACCTGCCGGCACCCCGGCCCAAGTTCGAGATCTTCGTGTACTCGCCCCGCTTCGAGGGCGTGCACCTGCGCTTCGGGCCGGTGGCCCGTGGCGGTCTGCGCTGGTCCGACCGGCGCGAGGACTTCCGGACCGAGGTGCTCGGCCTGGTCAAGGCGCAGATGGTGAAGAACGCGGTGATCGTGCCGGTCGGCGCGAAGGGCGGCTTCGTGCTCAAGCAGAAGCCGGGCGACCGGGACGAGGCGGTGGTCTGCTACAAGGAGTTCGTCTCCGCGCTGCTGGACGTCACCGACAACATCGTCAGCGGCGAGATCGTGCCGCCGGAGGACGTGGTCCGGCACGACGGCGACGACCCGTACATGGTGGTCGCCGCCGACAAGGGCACGGCGACGTTCTCCGACATCGCCAACGAGATCTCCACCGCGCACACCTTCTGGCTGGGCGACGCGTTCGCCTCCGGCGGGTCCGCCGGCTACGACCACAAGAAGATGGGCATCACCGCCCGCGGCGCGTGGGAGTCGGTGAAGCGGCACTTCCGTGAGCTGGGGCACGACACCCAGACGCAGGACTTCACCGCCGTCGGCGTCGGCGACATGTCCGGCGACGTGTTCGGTAACGGGATGCTGCTGTCGAAGCACATCCGGCTGGTGGCCGCGTTCGACCACCGGCACATCTTCCTCGACCCGGATCCGGACGCCGCCACCTCCTGGGAGGAGCGCAAGCGGCTGTTCGACCTGCCCCGGTCGTCCTGGGAGGACTACAACCCCGAGCTGATCTCGGCGGGCGGCGGGGTGCACCCGCGTACGGCCAAGTCCGTGCCGATCACGCCGCAGGTCCGGGCGGTGCTCGGCCTCGACGACGACGTCACCCAGATGTCGCCGCAGGAGCTGATGAAGGCGATCCTGACCGCGCCGGTCGACCTGTTCTGGAACGGCGGCATCGGCACCTACGTGAAGGCGTCCAGCCAGACCAACGCGGAGGTGGGCGACAAGTCCAACGACGCGATCCGGGTCAACGGCAAGGACCTGCGCTGCCGGGTGATCGGCGAGGGCGGCAACCTGGGCTTCACCCAGCACGGGCGGATCGAGTACGCCCTGGCGGGCGGCCGGATCTACACCGACTTCATCGACAACGCGGCCGGGGTGGACTGCTCCGACCACGAGGTGAACATCAAGATCCTGCTGAACACGGCGGTCGCCGACGGGGAGCTGACCGTCGCCGAGCGGGACGAGCTGCTCGCCCAGATGACCGACGAGGTCGCCGACCTGGTGCTGCGGGACAACTACGACCAGGCCCGGGCGATCAACAACGCCCAGGCCCAGGCCGCGTCCCTGCTCCCGGTGCACCGGCGGATGATCAGCGAGCTGGAGCGATCCGGGGCGCTGGACCGCGCGCTGGAGGCCCTGCCGCCGGACGAGGAACTCGCGATCCGGACCGAGTCGGGCCTGACCGCGCCGGAGTTCGCGGTGCTGCTCGCGTACGTGAAGATCGCGCTGGAGAAGGAGATCCTGACCGAGGGGCTCCCGGACGAGGAGTGGACGACCGACGTCCTGGTCAACTACTTCCCCACCCCGATGCGGGAGCGGTTCGCCGACCGGATGGGCCGGCACCGGCTGCGCCGGGACATCGTCACGACGTTGCTGGTCAACGAGGCGATCAACCGGGGCGGCATCTCGTTCGTCTTCCGGGTCGTCGAGGAGACCGCCGCCAGCGCCGCCGACGTGATCCGCGCGTACGTCGTGGTCCGCGAGGTGTTCGGGCTGCGTGACCTGTGGGCCGCGGTGGAGGCCCTCGACGACAGGATCGCCCCCGAGCTCCAGACGGGTGTCTACCTGGACACCCGGCGGCTGCTCGACCGGGCGGTGCGGTGGCTGGTGACCAACCGCCGGTCGCCGATCGACGTGCCGGCGGAGATCGCCCGTCTGCGCGACGGGGTGGCCCGCCTCCTGCCCGGGATGGAGACCCTCTTCTACGGCAGCGAGCGGGAGGCCATCGCGGCGCACATCGACTCGATGGCCGCCAAGGGCCTGCCGCGGGACCTCGCCGAGCACGCCGTCCGGCTGATGTACAGCTTCGGCCTGCTCGACGTGGTGGAGACGGCGGCGAGCAGTGGCCGGGACGTGGGCGAGGTGGCGTCGGTCTACTTCGTGCTCTCCGACCGGTTCCGGGTGGACTCGCTGCTGTCGAAGATCTCCCTGCTGCCGAGGGAGGACCGCTGGCAGACCCTCGCGCGGATGGCGTTGCGCTACGACCTGTACGCGGCGCTGGCCGCGCTCACCGCCGAGGTGCTGGACTCCACGCCGGACACCCTGCCGCCGCACGAGAGGGTGCACCAGTGGGAGCAGTCGAACGCGACCTCCATCCACCGGGCACAACGGGCGATGGGGGAGTTCGACGAATCCCGCGCCGACCTGGCGGCCCTGTCGGTGCTGCTGCGCCAGATCCGGACGCTGGTGCGAACCTCCGCGGCCTCGTGATGCCGCACGCGACCCGGCGGTCGGCTCGTCCGACCGCCGGGCCGCGTCGCACCGCGCGTCATTCCGCCCGGCTGGCGAAGACGACGATGTTGTCGGGGTAGCTGCCGGCGGTCCGGTCGAAGATGCCGCCGCAGGTCACCACCCGTAGCCCGACCTTGTCGGTGGGGCCGTAGACCTGCTCGGTGGGGAAGGCGGTCTTCGGGTACGCCTTCACCGACTCGACGGTGAAGCCGACCTGCCGCCCGTCGGCCCGGGTGACGTCGATCCGGTCACCCGGCTGCAATGCGCCGAGGGAGAAGAAGACCGCCGGGCCCATCGCGGCCGAGTCGACGTGCCCGACGATCACCGAGTTGCCGACCTCGCCCGGGCTGGGTCCCGGCTCGTACCAGCCGGCCAGGTGTGCCTGCTTCAGAGGAGGCACCTCGACCGTTCCGTCCGGGTTGGTCCCGAGCTTCATGATCGACGCGTCGACGTCGATCCGGGGAATGGCGATCCGGGTGGGGGCGGACCGGGGCAGTCCGGCGGGGGTCGGCGCAGCGACCACGTCCGGATCGCCGCCCTCGGCCGGATCGCCGCCCTCGGCCGGAAGGTCGGCCTCGATCGGGCCGGCGGCGTCGGGCTCGGCCTCGACCGGGCCGCTGGAGGCGGGTCCGGCCTGGGCGAGCGGCTGTGGGGGCCGGGGAGCGGGGGCGTCCTTGAGCGAGGCCCCGATCAGGCCCGAGCCCACCATGGCGAGCAGGACGACGACCGCGGCGCCGGCGGCACGCCACGGAAACCCGTGACGGCCGCCGGCGCGTGTCGTCGTCATGTCAGACGAGAGCACCGTCGGTCCGACGCCGGCGCAGCAGCACCAGGCCACCCAGGGCGGCGGCACCGAGCAGGCCCGCCCCACCGGCGGCCAGGCCCTGGTCGGTGCCGGCGGTCATGCCACCGTCACCGCCGTCGACCCCGCCCTTGGGGAATACCACCAGCTTGCCATCGCCGCAGGAGCCCTCGATCTTGTAGACGCCCGGCTTGGCCCACTTGTCGACCTTGGCCTCGCCGTAGTAGACGAAGTCCTTCTTGTGCTCCCACCGGTCCTTGCCGTGGTCCTTGGACTTCTCGTCGTCGTGGCGCTTGTCGTCGTCGTGCCGCTTGTCGTCGTGCCGCTTGTCGTCGTCGTGCCGCTTGCCGTCGTGCCGCTTGTCGTCGTCGTGCCGCTTGTCGTCGTCGTGCCGCTTGTCGTCGTGCCGCTTGTCGTCGTCGTGCCGCTTGTCGTCGTGACGCTTGTCGTCGTCGTGACGCTTGTCGTCCTCGCGCTTCTTGTCGTCCTCGTGGCCCTTCCAGTCACGGCCCTCCGCGTCCTGGCCGTACTCGTCGCCCTTCCAGTCCTTGCGGTCCTTCCCGTGCTCCGAGTCGTCGGCAGCGCCGCCCCCGTAGCCGTCGGGCCGCATGGTGATGGTCTCGTCCGGCTCGGGACGCTTGTCGTCCTTGCCGTCCTTGCGGTGGTCGTCCTTCTTCCAGTCGTCCTTCTTGTCGTCGTGCCGCTTGTCGTCGTGCCGCTTGTCGTCGTGCCGCTTGTCGTCGTGGCGCTTGTCGTCGTCGTGCCGCTTGTCGTCGTCGTGGCGCTTGCCGTCGTGGCGCTTGTCGTCGTCGTGCCGCTTGTCGTCGTGGCGCTTGTCGTCGTGGCGCTTGTCGTCGTCGTGCCGCTTGTCGTCCTTGTCGTGCTTGACCGGCTCGAGCTTGACCTTGCCGGTCACCTTCGACCAGGCGAACGCGTGCTTCTGCGGCTCCTCGCAGATCTGCAGCAGCTTGACCTTCTCACCCGGCTTGACGACGTGCGGCTTGGCGATGACCTTGCCGTCCTTGTCGTTGCGGTGGTGGTCGTGGTCGTCCGCGAACGCGATCCCTGGCGTGAATACGAGCAGGGAGGCGCCACCGAGAGCGGCACCCGCTACGACCTTCCCGAGCATCTTGTTTGCCATGACCTGCGTCACTCCATCCCTCTTGTCCTGGACTCGGCGACAACCGAGCTACGCCCGACGTTAGACCGATTCACGACGTATGAAGGGAAAGATTCGTCTTTTCCACTTTGTGGAGGTCACGGGCGGTAGGGCCGGTACGACCGGTACCGGGACCGACCGCCGATGTTGCCGGTTCCCGGGGCGTTCCAGACCTGTTGGGAGGTGCCGACGCCGGCCGGGGCGGATGGGGGAAACGTCCCCGCGCCACCGGACCGACAGCCATCGGGGCATTGCTATGGAAGCGCTCCCATGCAAGAATCGTCGAACGCGGGGAGCCACGCACCGCGCATCGGCAGGGAGTCGAGGGCAACCGGTCCGCCGGACGACGATCCCGCCGGCCGACCGTCGTAGCGTCGCCGGTCCGGCACACCACCACCGCCCGTCCGGGTCGGGCACCCCCGAACACATCCCCGATGGCGCCGGTAGGCCGTCCGTGCCCGCCGGGCCGTTCCGCCGGGCCGCTTGCGGTCCCGGTCTCGCCCAAGGAGATCTGTGGCATGAATGTGTGGAGAAGGCTCTCCGGCCCACGCCGGGCCCTCGCGCTCACCGGCGCGGGCGCCCTGGTCGCGGGCGGGCTGGTGACGCTACCGGTCACCACGGCCCACGCGGCGACGCAGTGCGAGGTGTCGTACACGACCAACGACTGGCCGGGTGGGTTCACCGCGACCGTCAACATCAGGAACATCGGTGACGCGCTCAACGGGTGGACGCTCGGCTTCACGTTCCCCAACAGCTCGCAGCGGGTGGTGCAGGGCTGGTCGGCCCGGTACGCCCAGTCCGGCCAGAACGTCACGGCGCAGAACGAGTCGTACAACGGCTCGGTGGCCAGTGGCGCCACCGTGAGCATCGGGTTCAACGGCTCGTGGAGCGGCAGCAACCCGAAGCCGACCTCGTTCACCCTCAACGGGGTCACCTGCAACGGCGGTGGCGGACCCACCACCCCGCCGCCCACCACCCCTCCGCCGACGACCCCACCGCCCACGACGCCGCCGCCGACCACCCCGCCGCCCACGACACCGCCGCCCGGCGGTCCCCGGGTCGACAACCCGTACCTGAACGCCCGGGGGTACGTGAACCCGGAGTGGAAGGCCAAGGCCGAGTCGGTGTCTGGCGGCAACCGGGTCTCGAACAACCCGACCGCCGTCTGGCTGGACCGGATCGCCGCCATCAACGGCACGCCCGACAGCAGCTCGAACGGCGCCATGGGTGTGCGGGACCACCTGGACGCGGCGCTCGCACAGGGCGCCAGCTACATCCAGTTCGTCATCTACAACCTGCCCGGCCGGGACTGCGCCGCACTGGCCTCCAACGGTGAACTGGGCCCGGACGAACTGCCGCGCTACAAGGCCGAGTACATCGACCCGATCGCCGCGATCCAGGGTGACGCGAAGTACCGGAACCTGCGGATCATCAACATCATCGAGATCGACTCGCTGCCGAACCTGGTGACCAACACCTCCGGCAACCCGGGCGGCACCGCGATGTGCGACACCGTGAAGGCCAACGGCGCGTACGTCAACGGCGTCGGGTACGCCCTCGCCAAGCTGGGCGCCGTCCCCAACGTCTACAACTACATCGACGCCGCGCACCACGGCTGGATCGGCTGGGACAGCAACTTCGGCCCCACCGCCGACATGCTGAAGTCGGCGGCCGTCGCCTCCGGCAGCACCGTGGCCAACGTGCACGGCTTCATCGTCAACACCGCCAACTACTCGGCGCTGCGCGAGCCGTACGTCCGGATCACCGACACGGTGAACGGTCAGACGGTGCGGCAGTCCAAGTGGGTGGACTGGAACCAGTACGTCGACGAGCTGTCGTTCGCCCAGGCGTTCCGGAACAAGCTGGTCCAGGTCGGCTTCGACGCCAACATCGGCATGCTGATCGACACGTCCCGCAACGGCTGGGGCGGCACCGCCCGGCCGACCGGCCCCGGCCCGTCGACCAGCGTGGACGCGTACGTCGACGGTGGCCGGGTCGACCGCCGGATCCACGCCGGCAACTGGTGCAACCAGTCCGGCGCCGGACTGGGCGAGCGGCCGAAGGCCGCGCCGGAGCCGGGCATCGACGCGTACGTGTGGGTCAAGCCCCCGGGCGAGTCGGACGGCTCCAGCAAGGAGATCCCGAACAACGAGGGCAAGGGCTTCGACCGCATGTGCGACCCGACGTACGGCGGCAACCCCCGCAACGGCAACAACGCGACCGGCGCGCTGCCCGACGCGCCGATCTCCGGGGCCTGGTTCCCGGCGCAGTTCCAGCAGCTCATGCAGAACGCGTACCCGCCGCTGTCCTGACCTCCGGCGCCCACCCGCCGCTGGACTCAGGTGAGGCGCTCCAGCGGCAGGTTCCCCGGGCCCCTGGTCCGACCGTCCCGGTCGGGCCAGGGGCCCCCTCGTGCGTGCCGGCCCGCCGGTACCGGCGCCGGCCGCGGCCTGCCGGCGGGCGTGGCCCGGCCGGTCAGGGGACCGTACGTTCGATCGCCGCCTGGCCCAGCTCGGCCAGATCCCGGCGGGCCTTCTCGATGTTCTCCGGCGTCAGGTCCTGACCGCGCGCGGCCACCAGGTCCTCCGGCTCCCAGGGCTGCTCGGCGCCGGTGCGGATGTTGTCCGCGCCGGCGCCCGTGCCGGTGCCGGTCGCGCCGGTGCCGGCGGCGTACGGGTCGCCGATGATGTCGTCCGGCCCGCCACCTCCGATCGGGCGGTCGCCAGGCTCGGTGAAGGCCGGATTGTCCCGATCGGCGGCGCCGCCCGTCATCAACTGGGGGACCCCCGTGTCGTCCTCGACCGCCGCGGCCACCTCGGGGCTCTCCTCCAGCGGTCGGTCCCGGTCACGATCGGTCATGGTGTCGCCCTCCTGTCCGCACGCGCGTTCGCTACCTCCTCGCGTACCCCGTGCGGCGGACGCCATGCGCGGACCGGCCCGGCCGGTCCGCGCATGCCGCGACACCTCAGCGGCCGAGCACCCGGTCCAGGAAGTCCCGGTACTGCCGTACCGCCATCCGCAGCTGCTCGGTGTCCGCCGAGCCGGCGTCCTGCCAGGCACCGAGCTTCTGCTTCTGCGCCGACAGGGCCGAGGCGAGCGCCTGAATGGCCTCGTCCACCAGCGCCTGGGCCTCGCCGGCCGCCGCGCGCGGGTCGTCGACGAAGCGTAGCTGGACGTCCCGCCAGCGGTCGCGGAAACCCTGCGCCTCGCCGGTGTCGAAGAGCGTCGCCGGCTCGGCCGCCACCGTCGACCCGGCCGGCCGGGCCGTCCCGGCCGCCCCGAGCGAGCCGGTCGTGCCGGCACCGGCGGCGTCGATGTCGGCCCTCGTGCCGGCCAGCGTCGGGTCCGCGTCGGGGGAGACGGAGTCCGGGTCGACCATGCTCGGGCTCGCGCTGCCGTACCCGGTCGCGCCGGCCGCGGCGGCGTCCGGGTCGCCACCCCAGGTCGTGAGGTCGGCGCGCCGCTCCGGCCGGCCCTCGGTGGCGCCCGGCGGCACCACGGTCGCCGTGCCCGTCGCCCCGTCACCGTCGAACGCCGCCGCCCGCTCGTGCCGGCGCTCCTCCCAGCCCGGGCCACCGCGGAACTCGGCGGTCGGGTCCGCGCGCCAACCCTCGCGCTCGCCCCTCTCGGCGCCGTCGCCGGGCCGGGCGGTCGATTCCGTCCGCGGGTCCGGCTCGTCCTCCGGCCGGCCGCTGGCCAGGGCGGACGCGGCGACCGCACCGCCCACGGTGGTGGCGCCGAAGGCGGTCGGCACCGGACCGGGCTCGTGGAACTCCGGGCGCCTCTCGGCATCGGCCCGCCGGTCCCGGTCGCGGTCGCCGGCGTTCCGGTCGTCGTCGCCCGTGTCCCGGTCGCCGGTGACCCGCGGATCGTCGAACGTCCCGCGGTCGTCGAGGGCGTCCTCGGGCACCTCCGTCCGGTCCGCCGGGTCGGCCTTGCCGCCCGTGTCGGTCTTGCCGGCGCTGTCATCCGGCGGTGGCACCGGTACGGGTGCGGAGCGTACGGCCTCCGGGTGGTCGGTCGCCTGCTGCTCGTCCTGACGCATGGTGGTCTCCTCAGCGGCTCGTGACGTCTGGGCGCTCGGGGTCCCGCTGCTCCGGCAGGCGGTGCCCGGCCGGCTGCTCGGCGTGGGCGGGGTGTCCGTCCGGCTCGTCGGTGGTCGTGCGCTGCGCGGCCGGCTGTTCGGCGTGAGGGCGGTGTCCGTCGGGTTCGTCGGTGGTCGTGCCCTGCCCGACCGGGTCCTCGCCGAGCAGGTCGGCGAAGAGCGCCCGGTAGTGGACGACGGCCTGGCGGAGCTCCTCGGTGCTCGCCTCGCCACGCGAGTTGCGCAGGTGGATCTCGTGGGCGTCGCGGTAGTGGGTCAGCGTGCGGGCGTGCTCGACGGAGAGGTGGGCGATCTGGTCGGAGAAGTCACCGGTCGGGTAGCCCCGCTCGGCGACGAGCCGGGTGACCAGTTCGTCCGCCTCGCCGACGGTCTCCCCCGGGGAGTCGACGAAGCGGACCTGGAGTTCCTCCCAGGCGGCGGCGTACCGGGCCCGGTTCTCGGGGGAGAGGGGGACGAGGGTCAGCTCGGCGTGGCGGCGCTCCCGGTCGCGTAGCTCCCGCTCGGCGGCCGTGCGGCTGTCCTGTTCCGCGACGAGACGGTCGTACTCGGGACCGAACCGGGACCGCAAAGCCCGGCGGCGGGCGTACGTCCGGCCCGCGACGGCCAGTGCCACGATCACCAGTACGACGACGACTATGACGATTACCTGCGTGGGCGACATGGCTCCTCCTTCGCCCCCGGTATTCCCTCTTCCTGCTGATCGCCAATCCCGATCCGGGGCACTTTCCTCGCCGAGCGGTGAAACGTCCCGCTCCGGGCGTTTCCGGAGCCGGGCGCGGCCGTCTCGTGTCGGGATCTTGGAGGGAAACGGCCCCTGGAAGGGCCGAAATCTTCCAAGATCTTCCGATTGGCATGGAGAGGCCCCCCAGCCTCGCGCTTGGGGGCCTGTCCGTGCGGTTCGGTCAGTGCTGCTTGGCGAACCGGACGAACGCCCTCCAGGTCGCCGGCCCGAAGGCGAGCACGGGGCCCGCCGGGTCCTTGCTGTCGCGGACGGCCACCACGCCGGGCAGGTTGTCAGCCACCTCGACGCACTCGCCGCCTGCCGAGGTGCTCCGCGTGGACGTCCGCCACCGGGCGTTACTGAGGTCCATGCTGGCTCTCTACTTCCTTGACCAGGGCGACCGACATCGCTTCGGGAAGGGCCGCGCCGCGCACGCCTTCCCACCTGGCCAGAAGCGTAGCCACTTTTTCCTCGGTGCCAACCGCCGCACTGCCGGCCTGGTGGTCGAGACATCCGACCCAGCCGCCGTCCGGCAGCATCGCCAAAGCCAGCGGCCCGTCCAGGCCGATGTACAGGCCGGCGCCCGCCGGGACGACATGGATGTGGACGTAGGGCAGCTCGGCCATGCGCAGCAGGTGGGCGAGCTGCTCCCCCATGATGGCGTCGGCCCGGCGCAGCACGGACTCGTCGATCACGGCGACGACCTGGGGCGGGTGCTCCCGGTTCAGGATCTCCTGCCGCTCCAGCCGGGCGGCCAGGTGTTGCTCGACCTCCTGCTCCGGGCGGGTGTCGACGAGCCGGAACACCGCGCGGGCGTAGTTCTCCGTCTGGAACAGGCCCGGGATCAACAGTGGGTTGAAATACCGGAGCTGCTGGGCTTCGCGCTCGGCTTCCAGCCAGGGCTTGAACCAGGTCGGCAGGCTGTCCCGCTGCGCCGACCGCAGCAGGGACTCGAAGAGGCCGCCCGTTCCCAGGATCTCGTCGGCCCGCCGGGCGTACGGCAGGTCGATCGGCCGGGTTCCGGTCTCCACAGCGGACACCGTCGACGCCGAGTAGTTCGCGCGCTTGCCGAACTCCTCCTGGTTCATGCCGACCAGCGTCCGCTGCCTACGGAGCTGGGCGCGGATCAGATCGGCGTTCTGCTCGCCTTCCACCGGACCTCCAGAGAGCCGTCAAGATCGCCAGCCGTCGCCAGTCGGCGCGGGTGATCCCCAGACCCCCGCCGTGACCTGCGTCGATGCCTTTCGAGGGTAGCGGTGTCCTCAGCAGACTGTCACCCATGCGGACCCGCTCCGCCGAGGGGTGAGGTGGGGCGGGTCCTGCCGGGGCCGCCCCGCACCCCCAGGCGGGGCGGCCCTTCCCACCGTCGAGGAGGTCGATGTGCGTATCAGCTGGTTCCGGTGCCGGAGCGGAGAACCGCCGGAGCTGCCGCAACGGGTTCGGGGCCGGAACCTGCCGGCCTGGATGACCGAGCCGACCCAGGCGTACCCCCGGCCCGGCCGCGCCGGCTGGCTGACCCCCGCCCAGCGGTGGCGGGCGAACGGAGGCCGGTGGTGATCTTCGCCCAGCTTCCGCAGCCCCGACTCGGGCCGCACCCCGAGCATCCCCGCTACCGCACCGAAACCAGACCCCCGCACATCCCGTTGCGACCGATGTGGGCGTGCCGGTCGTGCGGTCAGCCGTGGCCGTGCGCCGAAGCCCGGCTCCTGCTGAAGGCCGAGTTCGAGGGCAGGATGCCCAGCCTCTCCATCTATCTCGCCGGTCTGCTCTACGAGGCCATGCACGACCTCTACCACCTCAACCCGCACGACGGGCCACGCCCGCGCGAGCTGTTCGACCGGTTCGTCGCGTGGGGGCCGTTCCGCAGGTCGGGCGTTTAGGGGAGAGGACAGCCAGCGTCTCCTCGGTCGGCGGCCGTCGGAGCTGACCCGCCGGCACCGTCCACGGTGCGGAGTCGCGCGCCGGGGGACAGCCGCGAGTCCGTACCGCTGCGGCACGATGGACGGACGGTAGTGCAACCGGCGCTGATTACGTATCCTGCCCAAGGCGTCCGTCGATGGCGTCCCGGCGCCACCGCCGGGTGCGCTGCGCCGGGCGTTGCCCGGCCGGCGCCGGCACCCCCGCAGCCACACCTTCCGGGCGAGGTCTTGAGTGAACACCCGCGACTGGCCGATCCGCTCCAAGCTGACCGCGCTGGTCGTGGTGCCGGTGACCGCCCTGCTCGCGCTCTGGATCTTCGCCGTCACGCTCACCTTCGGGCCCGCGCTGGACCTGCTCTCCGCCCGGACGCTCCTGTACGACCTCGGCCGGCCCGGTGACGCCGTCGTGGTCGAGCTGCAACGCGAGCGCCGCCTCTCGGTGATCCACCTGTCGACCGACCAGGCCCAGCCCGGCCTCGCGGAGCAGCGGCGCCGGACCGACCGGGCGGTCTCCGAGCTGCTCCGCCGGATCAACGGTGAGGAGCTGCGCGACGCCGCCGACGACCTGCTGGACGAGCGCCTGGACGATCTCGTCGTCGCCCTGGAGGCGTTGCCCGCCGGTCGTGAGTTCATCGACCGGCGGGCGGTGGACCGCTCCGGTGCGCTCGGCCTCTACAGCGGCATGATCTCGTCGGCGTTCTTCGCGTACGAGGGGATGGCCGCGCTGCCGGACCCGGAACTCAACCGCCAGGCGTTGGCGATCACCGCGCTCGGCCGTGCCCGGGAACTGCTCGGCCAGACCGACGCTCTGCTGGCCGGGGCGTTCGTCTCCGGTCGACTCGCCGACGACGAGCACACCCGGCTCGTGCAGACCATCGGCAACCAGCGGCTGCTGGTGGAGGCCGCGGTGGCGGACCTGCCCGAGGCGGCTCACAGGGCGTACCAGCGGTTGACCGAGCAGGCGGCGTTCTCTCGGCTGCGCGCCATGCAGGACGCGCTGGTCACCACCGATGGCCGCCGCCCCCAGGTGGCGGCGGACGCCTGGCGGACCGACTACGACACCGTCCAGCAGTCCCTGCGCGAGTTCGAGCTGACCCAGGCCGACGGCCTCGCCGAACGGTCGGTGCCCACCGCCGTGGGCATCCTGGTCCGGCTCGCGGCCGCCGGGGTGCTGGGCCTGGTCGCCGTCGTCGTCTCGCTCGTCGTGGCGCTGCGGGTCGGTCGCTCCTTCGCGTACCGGCTCGTCCGCGTCCGCACCGTGCTGGAACGGGCGGAACGCCGGCTGCCCGGCGTGGTGGCGCGGATGCGGCGCGGCGAGGAGGTGGACGTCGCCCGCGAGGCGCCGTCGCTGGAGTACGGCGCGGACGAGATCGGCCAGGTGGGGCGGGCGTTCACCTCCGTGCAGCGGACCGCCATCCGGGCCGCCGAGGACGAGGTCAACCTGCGACGGGGCCTCAACGAGGTGTTCCTGAACATCGCGCGGCGCAGCCAGGGCCTCGTGCACCGGCAGCTCGCCCTGCTCGACCGGATGGAACGGCGTACGGAGAACCCGGACGAGCTGGCCGAGCTGTTCCGGGTCGACCACCTGGCGACGCGCCTGCGCCGGCACGCCGAGGACCTGGTGATCCTGGCCGGCGCGGCGCCCGGCCGCGGGTGGCGCAACCCGGTCGCGATGGTCGACCTGATCCGGGGGGCGATCTCCGAGGTCGAGGCGTACGACCGGGTGGACATCGCCGACGTCCAGCCCGCGGGTGTGACCGGCCGCGTCGTGGGCGACCTGATCCACCTGCTCGCCGAACTGGTCGAGAACGCGACGGCGTTCTCCCCACCGGGCACCCGGGTCCTGGTCTCCGGCCAGCGGTTGCCCAACGGCTACGCCGTGGAGGTCACCGACCGGGGGCTCGGCATGCCGAGCGAGGCGTTGGAGGACGCCAACCGCCGCCTGGCGTCCTCGCCCGAGTTCGACCCGACCCGCACGGCCCGCCTCGGCCTGTTCGTGGTGGCCCGGCTGGCCGCCCGGCACGGGGTACGGGTCCGGCTCCGCCCGTCCGACGGTGCCGGCCTGACCGCCGTGGTCCTCGTCCCGAACGACCTGGTCACCGAGGAGCCGCCGCTGCTGCCCGCAAAGTCGTCGGACCCGGGGCGGGACGGGCGGCGGGCCGGCCGGCGGGAGACGCTCCCGCGTCCCCCGCGCCCGCGTGCCCCGGAGGCGGCCACGTCCCTTCCCGCCGACGCCCAGCCCGGTGGCGGCCCGGCTCGGGCGGAGGTGGCCGGTGAGATCGACGGGCTGCCCCGCCGGGTCCGCCACCGCGGCCCGGTCACGCCACTCCGTGCCCCCGTCCGGAAACGGACGGCCGGCGACGTGACGGACCACGGCGAAGCCGGTGTGCCCGACCCGACGGTCACCACGGCCCCGCCCGGGCACGAGGGCGGCGACCCGCCGGCCGACGGCGCCCCGCGCGGCGGGGTGGCGCCGACCACCGCCGCGGACGTGACGGATCCGGGCGGGACGACCGTCGAGGTCCGCCGGCCGGCGGTGGACGGTCCCACGCTCCGGCAACCCGCCGTCGGCGGCCCCGCCTGGTGGGCGCCGGTGGCCGACCCGACCCCGCGAACCCCGGAGGAGGCGCGGCGGGTCATGTCGGCCCTGCAGGCCGGCACCGCCCGGGGACGGGCGGCCGCCGGCCCCCGGGGCGCGGCGTCGGCGGACCCTGAACACCCGACCGTGACTGAGAGGGACGCGTGATGCTGCATTCGACGAGGCAGAGTGCCGGTCTCGACTGGTTGCTCGACGAGTTGGTGGAGCGGGTGCCGTCCGCGCGCCAGGCGGTGGTCCTCTCCGCCGACGGGCTGCTGCTCGGCGCGTCCGCCGGGCAGGAGCGGGCGGACGCGGAGCACCTCTGCGCGCTGGCGTCCGGCTTCTCCAGCCTGGCCCGGGGCGCGAGCCGGCACGTCGCGGGTGGCCCGGTCCGGCAGACGGTCGTCGAGATGGAGTCGGCGTACGTCTTCGTGACCGCGGCCGGGCAGGGCGCCTGCCTGGCGGTGGTGAGCGACGCCGACGCCGACATCGGGCTGGTGGCGTACGAGATGGCGATGCTCGTCACCCGCGTCGGGGAGAACATGAGCGCCCCGGCCCGGTCCACGACGGGCACCGGCGATGCGGGCTGAGGGGGGCAGACGCCACGAGTGGCTGGACGACGACGCCGGCCCGGTGGTGCGCCCCTACACCCTGACCGGGGGTCGCGTCCGGTCCGCCGTCGACGGCTTCGACCTGGTCGCGTACGTGGTGGCCGAGCCGGACGCCGACCCGGCCGCGCACCCGGACCTGCACCCCGAGCACCGGAGGCTGGTGGCGCTGGCCGGTCGCCCGGTGCCGGTGGCGGAACTCGCGGCCGACCTCGACCTCGCGGTCGGGGTGGTCCGCGTGCTGCTCGGCGACCTCGTGGACCGGGGACTGGTGACGGTGCACCAGCCCCCGACCGCCCCGTACCTGCCCGACAACGACATCCTCAAGGCGGTGGTCAGTGGACTCCGTGCGCTCTGACCTGGCGAGAACCGGTACGCGTATCCCGGTCGCGCTGAAGATCCTCATCGCCGGGGGCTTCGGCGCCGGGAAGACCACGCTGGTGAGTGCGTTGAGCGAGGTCCGGCCGCTCCAGACGGAGGAGGTGCTGACCGGCGCCGGCATCGGCACCGACGACCTCTCCGGCGTGGAGACGAAGTCCACGACGACGGTGGCGATGGACTTCGGTCGGATCACCATCAACGAGGACCTCCAGGTCTACCTGTTCGGCACGCCGGGGCAGGACCGGTTCTGGTTTCTCTGGGACGAGTTGGCGTTCGGGGCGCTCGGCGCGGTGGTGCTCGCCGACACCCGGCGGTTGGCCGACTGCTTCCCGTCGATCGACTACTTCGAGCAGCGCGGCATCCCGTTCGTGGTGGGGGTCAACTGCTTCGACGGGGCGCGCCGGTTCGGCCTGCAGACCGTACGCCAGGCGCTGGACCTGGACCCGGACGTGCCGTTGCTGCTCTGCGACGCGCGGGACCGGCAGTCGGGCAAGCAGGCGCTGATCGCGCTCGTCGAGCACGTGGCGCGCCAGCGTGGCGAGCCGGTGCCGACCGCCTGAGGCGGCCCCCGCTTCCGCCGTCGGCCTGAGGCCGGCCCGCCGTCGGCCTGAGGCCGCCCCGCCGCCGGCCACCCGTCGGAAATCGAGGGTGGACTTCGGGCGTGACAAGGCGGCGGATCGGGAAGCCTCTGGTTTGATCGGGGAACAATCGGCGGAGGGCGGACCCGTGACAGGTCAGGGCGTGATCGTCCATGTCGGCGGCTACACCGCGGCGAGCGGCGGGCGGGGCACCGGCATCGTCGCCGCCCGGCGGGATCCCGCCTCGGGCGCGCTCACACCGCTCGGCACCGTCGCGGTCACGCCGTCGCCGTCGTTCCTGGCCCGGCACCCCCGGGTGCCCGTGCTGTACGCGGTCAACGAGCTGACCACCGGTGAGGTCAGCGCGTTCCGGGTCGCCCCCGACGGCGACCTGAGCCTGCTCGGTGCGCGGCCCACGGGCGGTGCCGAGCCGTGCCACCTCGCGGTCGCCCCGGACGGCCGGCACCTCTTCGTGGCCAACTACGGCGGCGGGAGCGTGACGGTGTTCCCGCTCGACCAGCAGGGCATCCCCGGCGAGCGCAGCGACCTGGTCCGGCACGAGGGGCACGGCCCGGATCCGGACCGGCAGGAGCACGCCCACACCCACATGGTCAACCCGGACCGGAGCGGCGGCCCGCTGCTCGCGGTCGACCTCGGCACCGACTCGGTCTACCGGTACGACCTCGACCCGGCGACCGGACGGCTGATGCCCCGGGCGCCACGGGTGCGGACGCCCGCCGGGGCGGGTCCCCGGCACCTGGCCCGCCACCCGGACGGGCGGCGCTGCTGGCTGGTCGGGGAACTCGACGCCTCGGTCGTCGAGTACGAGCTGACCGCCGACGGCGGCATGCGCCAGCGGGGTCGCGTGGAGGCCAGCGAGCGGCCGGGCCACGTGCAGCCGTCCGAGATCGCGGTGGGCCCGGACGGACGTTTCCTCTACGTCGCCAACCGGGGGGTCGGCACGATCGCGGTCTTCGCCCTCGACGGCACGCTGCCGCGACCGGTGGCCGAGGTCGACACGGGCGGGGAGTGGCCCCGGCACTTCGCGTTCACGGGTGAGCACCTGTACGTCGCCGACGAGCGGGCGGACATGATCCGCGTCTTCCTGGTGGACCCCACGAGCGGTGTGCCGGCCCCGGTGGGCGAGCCCGTGGTGGTGCCGAGTCCGACGTGCGTCCTACCCTGAGCCGCCGTTCAGGGCAACGGCCTGAGGCTGACTGGCTACACAGTGTCACAAATCTGCGATCAACTGTTGCTTCTGCGTAACTTTCGTCCGAACGGACGTGGCGGCGCCCGCATCGGATCCGCAAGATGGTCTCCGTGTCAGCAGGCCGCCATCGTATGCGCACGAATATCCATGCCGCGGGAGCCGCAGCCGCCGTCGGCGTACTCGTCGTCACTGCCGGCGGGTACTTCGGCTATCAGCAGCTCGCGTCGCCCGACTGCTCCGGCAAGATCGAGCTGTCGGTCGCCGTGGCGACGGAGCTCGCTCCGGCGGTCGACGCCGCCGCGACCGAGTGGGAGGAGAAGGGCGCGGCGGTCGGTGGCACCTGCATCGACGTGAACGTGTCCGCGTCCGACCCGGTCGAGGTGGCCGCCACGGTGGCCGCGAAGCACGGCGCGATCCTCGCCGGCGTGGGGCAGGCCCCGGGCACGGCGGTCAGCCCGGACGTCTGGGTGCCGGATTCGTCCACGTGGCTGCTGCGGCTGAAGACCGGTGGCGCGACGGCGTTCGACCCGGGCAACGGGGCGTCCATCGCCCGCAGCCCGGTGGTCGTGGCGATGCCGGAGCCGATCGCCTCCCGGCTCGGCTGGCCGCAGAAGGAGCTGACCTGGGCGCAGCTCGTCGGCCAGGTCAACAACTCCAAGCCGCTGAAGGCGGGCATCGTCAACCCGACCCGTGACGCCGCAGGCCTCTCCGGCCTGCTCTCGCTGACCACGGCCGCGGCCGCCGCCAGCAAGGACGCCCAGAAGGACACGGTCGGTGCGCTGCGCGCACTGTCGACGGGCAGCTCCAACCTGCGTCAGGACCTCCTCGCCAAGTTCCCGACGGCCGCGGACCCCACCACGGTGGCTCGCAGCCTCGGTGCCGCGGCGCTGTCGGAGGAGGACGTGATCTCGTACAACAGCAAGAAGCCGGCGGTCCCGCTGGCGGCGCTCTACCTCCAGCCGGCGGCGATGCCGCTGGACTACCCGTACGCGGTGCTGCCCGGCATCGAGCCGGCCAAGGCGTCGGCGGCCCGGGTGCTGTTCGAGGAAGGGCTCACCACCGCATCCTTCCGTGACCGGCTGGCGCCGCTGTCGCTGCGCGCCCCGGACGGCAACTGGGGCGTCGGGTTCAGCGCCCCGCCGGGCGCCCCGAGCCCGGAGGCCGGCGGCGCGTCGGCCCAGCAGGCCGGCGGCGGCAACGCGGCCGGCGACCTCGACCCGCAGGCGGTGGACCGGGCGGTGACGAGCTGGTCGGTGGCCACCGCGTCCGGCCGCATGCTCTGCGTCATCGACGTCTCCGGTTCGATGAAGGAGAAGGTGGCGAGCGCCAACGGCGCCACCCGCCAGCAGGTCACGATCGACGCGGCCCGGCGTGGCCTCAACCTGTTCGACGACCGCTGGGAGATCGGCCTCTGGGAGTTCTCCACCAACCTGGACGGTCCGCGCGACTACCGGAAGCTGGTCGACATCGGCCCGTTGACCACCCGGCGCGCCCCGCTGGAGCAGGCGCTGGCCCGGATGCAGTCGTCGAACGGCGACACCGGCCTGTTCGACACGGTGCTCGCCGCGTACAAGGCGGTCCAGAACGACTGGGACCCGGGCCAGGTCAACTCGTTCGTGCTGTTCACCGACGGCAAGAACGACGACGACAGCGGCATCAGCCAGCAGCAGCTGCTCGCCGAGCTGGAGCGGATCAAGGACCCGGAGCGCCCGGTGCAGGTCGTGCTGATCGGCATCGGCCGGGACGTCAGCAAGGCCGAGCTGAAGTCGATCACCGACATCACCGGTGGTGGGTCGTTCGTGACCGAGGATCCGACCGGTATCAGCACGATCTTCCTGAAGGCCATCGCGCTCCGGAAGACCGGCGCCTGACCGGCCGCTCAGCGACGGGGCCTGTCGTGGCGGTGAATTCCGTACGACAGGCCCCTTTCCGGCTCCTTGCGAGCCGGGAAAAGTGACGGCAATACGTCCGAAGCAATCGGCCGCCATAATTCTCGGGGCAGGATGGCGTCGTGCTCCGGACGGCGACCGGGTCGACTCCGGTCCGGCCGGTTCGCGGCCGGTGACGGTGAAGTGGGGAGGGGCCGGTGACGTCGGCGACGCTGATGACCCCCGCCCGGTCGTCGTCGGCCGCGGGCGGCCCGCCGTCCCGGCCCGCGGCACGCGCCGCTGAACGGTCCTACGTCCGCGCCCTGGTGGTGCTGGACACCACCGTGCTGATCGTCGCCGTCCTGGTGGGTTACGTTGCCCGCTTCGGCGACGAGTTGCCGCGTGGCGCCGAGATCCCGTACGTCGTGGTGGCCCCCGGCCTGGTGCTGGCCTGGCTGGTCTCGTTGAAGGCGTTGCGGTGCTACGACGACCGTGTCCTCGGGTACGGCGCCGACGAGTACCGGCGGGTGAGCTCGGCCAGCCTGCGGCTCGCCGGCGGCATCGCGATCGCCGGCTACATCTTCGACGTCGGTGTCTCGCGCGGGTTCCTCGGCATCTCGGTGGCGGTCGGCACGCTCGGGCTCGAGGTGGCCCGGTTCACCGCCCGCAAGAGCCTGCACCGGGCCCGCTCGCGGGGCAGCGGCTGGTCCCGGAAGGTGCTCGTGGTCGGCGACACCGCGCACGTGCTGGAACTGGTGCACACGCTGCGCCGCGAGCCGTACGCGGGCTACCAGGTGGTCGGCGCGTGCATCCCGGACGCGCTGCTCGCTCCGGTCCCGCAGCGGCTGGGCGACGTGCCGGTGGTCGGCTCGTTCCGGGGCATCCCCGAGGCCGCCACCGCGATCGGCGCGGACACCGTGGCCGTGACCGCCTCCGGTGAGCTGACCGCCACCCGCCTGCGCCGGCTCGGCTGGCAGCTGGAGGGCACCGGTGTCGACCTGGTGGTCGCCCCGGCGCTGACCGACGTCGCCGGCCCGCGCATCCACACCCGGCCGGTCGCGGGCCTGCCGCTGATCCACGTCGAGGCGCCCGAGTTCCGGGGCGCCCGCAAGCTCGTCAAGGGCCTCGTCGACCGGTCCGCGGCGTTCCTCGCGCTGACGGTGCTGCTGCCGCTGCTGGCGGTCATCGCGGCCGCCATCCGGCTGGACAGCCGGGGCCCGGTCATGTTCCGGCAGACCCGGGTGGGGCAGGGGGGCCGGGAGTTCGGCGTCTGGAAGTTCCGCACCATGGTGGTGAACGCGGACGCCCTGCTGACGGAGCTGTCCACCCGCAACGAGACCGACGGCCTGATGTTCAAGATGCGCGACGACCCGCGGGTGACCCGGATCGGCCGGCTGCTGCGCAAGTGGTCGCTGGACGAGCTGCCCCAGCTGGTCAACGTCCTGCTCGGGCAGATGAGCCTGGTCGGTCCGCGCCCGCCGCTGCCGTCGGAGGTCGCCCGGTACGACGGCGACGTGGCGCGCCGCCTGCTGGTCAAGCCCGGAATGACGGGCCTGTGGCAGGTCAGCGGCCGGTCGGACCTGAGCTGGGAGGACGGGATCCGGCTCGACCTCTACTACGTGGAGAACTGGTCGCTCGCCGCCGACCTGACGATCCTGTGGAAGACCTTCGGTGCGGTGCTCAACAGCCGCGGCGCGTACTGACCCGTCAGCTCCGGGGCCCGGTCCAGTCCAGGCACACCACCACCGCGTCGTCCACCAGGTCGCCGGCGACGAACGCGCGCAGGTCGCCGATCAGTGAGCGGACCGCGTCCAGCGGCTGCATCGGCCCGGTGCGCCGCAGGAAGCGGTCCAGCGCCGTCTCGCCGTACCGGGTGTCGTGGCCGGTCGCCTCGACCACGCCGTCGCTGACCACGAAGAGCCGGTCGCCACGGCGGAGCGCGAAGTGCTGCTCCCGGTAGTCGGTGTCCTCGAACATGCCGAGCGGAAACTGCTTCTCCAACGGCTGGTCGTGAACCTCGCCGTCGCGCAGCAGCACCAGGCGGGGCGACCCGGCGTCGACCACCGTCAGCACCCCGGAGTGCAGGTCGAGTTCCATCAGGAGCACGGCGAGGTGCCGCTCGCCCCGGTGCACCTCGTACACGGCCTGGTCCGCCAGGGCCGCCTGGTCGGCCAGGGAGAGGCCGGCCCGCCGCGCGTTGCGCAGGGCGAACGTGGCCAGCGAGGTCAGCAGCGACGCCGCCACGCCCGTGCCCGACCCGTTGATCGTGGCGACCCACACCCGGTCGCCGTCGTCGGACCAGTCGAAGCTGTCGCCGCGCACCGCGTACGCCGGCTCCAACTGCCCGGCCAGGCTGAACGTGGAGCGGACGCGGCTGCGGCCCGGCAGGAGCTCCCACTGCATCTCGGCGGCGAGGGTGAGGCGCCGGCTGCGCCGGGCGACCCGGTACACGTCCGTGCCGTCGGTCACGGCGGAGATCTCGTGCGACAGCACCGTGGCGATCTCCGCCAGCTCGGCGAGGACCGCGCCGTCGTCCGGCGCCGGGCCCACCCGCAGCACCCCGCGGCGCTCGCCCCGCATGGAGACCGGCAGGTACGCGTAGCCGTCGGCGACGAGCGGGACCTGGTGGTCGTAGCAGCGCCACGCCGGGTGCCCCGGACCGCTGACCGGTTCACCGCCGGTCAGCGGCAGCAGCACCGACAGGCGGTAGTCGACCTGGAGTAGCTCCACGTCCTCGATGCCGTACGCCCGCCCGATGACCTCGGCGACCTTGTCCAGGAGGAGGTCGGCGGGTGCCTGGCTGAGCGCCCTTCGTGCCCGGTTGACCGGTTCGCTCATCACCGCTCCTTGATCGCAGGTCCGCTTTCCTCCCGAGGCGGAGTACGCTCGGGCCCACCATGGTCGAAGTACAGGGTCCACCGGGACCACAGACGAGTATGGCTGCCGAGGTCGACGCCGCGGCGAAGGCGCTGCTGACCGTCTGGGAGACGGCGCGGGAGAGCACGACCAGCCGGGTCTCCGGGGCGCAGCTCCGGGTGGTCATGGTGGTGGAGCAGCACGACGGGATCAACCTGCGCAGGTTGGCGAACCGTCTCGGCATGCTGCTCTCCTCGGCCAGCCGGCTCTGCGACCGGCTGGTGGCGGCCGGGATGCTGGAACGGGAGCCGGGCCGCCTCGACCGGCGGGAGATCGCGCTGCACCTGACGGTGGAGTCCCGCCGTCTCCTCACCGAGCTGCGCGAGCACCGGCGGCGCCGGTTGACCGAGATCCTCGCCGGGATGAGCCCGGAGGGCCGCGAGGCCCTGCTGCGCGGCCTGCGCGAGTTCGACGAGGCGGCGCGCCGGCAGGACGAGTCGATCCCGTACGCCGAACCGCCCGGTCCCTGGCCGCTCGGGGACGTCGAGCCGCCACCGGCGGAGTGGACGGCGGACGAGCCGCCGGCGGCCCGGACGGCCTGAGCGGCTCCCGGCGGCACCGGCCGTCGCCGGGTGGCCGACACCTTCCTGGCGGCCGTACGCCCCGCGCACGCGCCCGGCGGGGATCGTGGCCGGTGCCCTGGTCAGCCGGGCGAAGCGGACATGGCGAGCATCGTGATGTCGTCGTCCTGGCTCTGGCCGCCCAGCCACTCGTCGACGAGTTGAAGCAGGCGATCGACCAGCGCCGCCGGAGGCAGGCCCACGGCGGAGGCGAGCGCGCGGCGCAGCCGGCCCTCGCCGAACATCTCGACGTCGCGGGGCCCGCCGCGCGCCTCGATCACCCCGTCGCTGTAGGCGAGGAGCAGCTCACCGGGGGCCAGCCGGACGGTGGCCCGACCGAAGCGGGCGGCGGCGAGCGCACCCACCGGCATCCCGCCGACCGGGACCGGCTCGACGGTGCCGTCCGGCCGCACCAGCAGCGGCGAGGGGTGTCCGCCGCCGGCGATCGTGGCCCGTACCCCGCCGTCCGGCTCGCGGTCCAGCGTCCCGAGCAGCACCGTGGTGAACTGGCTGCGGCGGGCCGCGTCCGGGGTGTGGAGCAGCGCCCGGTCGAGCAGCCGGACGAGCTCCGCCGGGCGCTGCTCGACCAGGCGCAGGGTCTGGAGGGACTGGCGGACCCGGCCGGTGAGGACGGCGGCGCCGACACCCTTGCCGCACACGTCGCCGAGGGTGAACAGGGCGCCCCGGGCGGTGGGGAAGACCTCGTAGAAGTCGCCGCCGATCCGCAGGGTGTCCCCGGCGGCGCGGTAGCCGCCGGCGAGGGCGATGCCCGGCACGGCGGGCAGCTCGGGCGGTAGCAGGCTGGCCTGCAGGACGCGTGCCAGGTGGGCCTTTTCCCCGTACAGGTCGGCGGTGGCGAGGGCGGCGCCGGCCCGGGCGGCGAACTCCCGGGCCACCTCCACGTCGCGCGGGTCGAACGTGGTGACCCGGCGGACCAGCACCAGCGCCCCCGCGGGTCGCCCGGCGGCGAGCACCGGGCTGACCAGCACCGCGCCGGGCCGGCCGAACCCGGCCGGGAGCAGGTCGGTCAGGTCGGCGTCGGGCCACGGGCCCGGGTCGCTGGTGTCACCGGCGAAGGCCTCCGGGAGGCCGGGCAGGGCGCTCGTCACGGCCCACGGGGCGACGCCGGCGACCGGGGCGGGGTCGCCGTCGGCGTACCGCAGCCAGTGCGGCAGGTGTTCCGTCGGTGCCGGCGGCCGGTGCACGACCAGCGCCAGGTCGGCGAGGTGGGGAACGGCGAGCGTGACCGCCGTACGCAACGCGTGGTCCCGGTGCAGCGACATGCCGAGACGGCTGCCGGCCCGGGTGAGGAACGCCGTCCGCGACCGCTCCGCCAGCAGGGCGGTGGTCCGCGCGTACTCCTCGCTGACGTCCCGGACGTACCAGGCGTACCGGCCGCCGGTGAGGCATCGCCGTACTCCCCGCAGCCGCCGGCCGCGGTGCTCGGCGTCGAACGTCTCCGCCGCCGCGAGGGCGGGCAGGGCGCTGGCGGACAGGTCGGTGCCGGGGACGATCTCCGGCAGCAGCTCGGCCGTCCTCGCGTTGACGAACGTCACGACACCGGTGCCGTCGGTCGTCAGCACGGCGTCGGCGAGCCCGTCCAGCAGTTCCCGCGCCAGCTGGGTACCGGCCGGCTGGGGTGTCCCGGGGGAGGGCGGGGCGTCGCGGCGGGTGGTCTGCCCACGGGTGCCGACCGGCCCGGTGACGCCTTCGCGCGGGGGCCCGGTCACCGGGCGGCGCCGGGCGCCCGGGTCCGTCGACCTGTCCGCATGCTGGTCGTGCACTCCTCGGCTGGACGTCGTTGCTCGGCGACAAGGGTACCGAGGCGGGCGGCGGGACGCCCGCGCCGGAGTCCGGGCCGGTGGGCGTCGTGGGCCCCGACCGCGCCGGCCCGGCCGTGGCCCGGCGGCCGGCCCGTGCGGTCAGGACCGGTGCGCCAGCCAGCCGCCCGGCCGGGCCAGGATGCGGCGGACCACCGAACCGGCCGCCCCGACGGCCGCCGCCTGGGTGCCGAGCGTCGCGGGTCGTACGGTCACCGGCGACCACGCGGCGGTGAGCACCCGGCGGGCAATCTCGGCCAGCACCGGTGGGCGCAGCCACGGCTCGAGCGGGGCATATCCGCCCCCGAGGACCACGGTGTCCAGGTCGAGCAGGTTCACCACGCCGGCCACCGCCACGCCGAGCGCGGTCCCGGCGTCGTGCAGCGCGGCCAGGGCCGCCGGGTCGCCGGCCCGCGCCAGTTCGGCCAGGTGGTACGCCGCGGTGTCGGCCGGCAGGTCGGCCCCGGCCAGGCCGGCCGCGGCGAGGACGGCCTCCTGGCCCGCGTACCGTTCCAGGCAGCCGCGCCCCCCGCAGCGGCACGGCCGCCCGTCCGGACGGACCGGGACGTGGCCGATCTCGCCGCTCCAGCCGCGCGTTCCCCGGAACAGCGTCCCGTCCAGGACGATGCCGGCGCCGATGCCCACCTCGCCGGAGATGTGCAGGAAGCTCGCCGCCCCGGACGGGGCGGCGTGCAGCTCGCCCAGGGCCGCGAGGTTGGCCTCGTTGTCGACCACCAGCGGCGGTACGCCGTCGACGTGCTCGGTCAGCGCCGGGTGCCGGGCCAGCAGCGTGGCCACCGGCACGTCCCGCCAGCCCAGGTTCGGCGCGAGGCGGACCAGGCCGGCGTCGTCCACGAGCCCGGGCACCGCGAGCGCGGCGCCGGCCGGCGTGAGGCCCTGGTCGGCCGCGTCGGCGCGGGCGGTCGTCGCCAGGGCGACGAGCCGGTCGAGCGCCTCGGCGGGCGGGACCGGGCGCAGGTCGGCCCGTTCGACGGTGTGGTGCCGTACCCGGCCGGCGAGGTCGACCACGCAGACGGCGAGGTAGTCGACGTTCACCTCCAGGCCCAGCCCGGCCGGGCCGTCGCCGGCGAGGACCAGCCCGCGCGCGGGCCGCCCGGCGCCGGCGCGCGGCGCCGGCTCCACCTCCGTCACCAGCCGGCCGAGCAGCAGGTCCTCGACGACCGCCGAGACCGTGGCGCGGGTCAACCCGGTGTGGGCGGCGAGGTCGGCCCGGGAGGGCGGGCGGTCGGCGTCGGCGATGCGGCCGAGCACGAGCGCGAGGTTGAGCTCGCGCAGGCTGCCCTGCCGGGCGGCCCCGGCGGGTACGGCGGCGGTGCGGCTCACCCCTTGACAGTGCCATATGCCGGTCAAATAATTCAACCACTGAACAAATAGTGGACGACACCCCGGAGGTCTGTCATGGCACCCCGTCCCACCCCTGCCGACAAGTTCTCCTTCGGCCTCTGGACGGTGGGCTGGCAGGCCCGTGACCCGTTCGGCGACGCCACCCGTCCCGAGCTGGACGCCGTCGAGGCCGTGCACCGGCTCGCCGAGCTCGGCGCATACGGCATCACGTTCCACGACGACGACCTGGTGCCCTTCGGCGCGGACGCGGCCACCCGGGACGCCCACCTGACCCGCTTCCGCAAGGCGCTGGACGAGACGGGGCTGGTGGTGCCGATGGTCACCACCAACCTCTTCACCCACCCCGTGTTCAAGGACGGCGGCTTCACCAGCAACGACCGCGACGTGCGGCGGTACGCGCTGCGCAAGGTGCTCCGCAACGTCGACCTCGCCGCCGAGCTGGGCGCCCGCACCTTCGTCATGTGGGGCGGCCGGGAGGGCGCCGAGTACGACCTGGCCAAGGACGTGCGCGCCGCCCTGGACCGGTACCGGGAGGCCGTCGACCTGCTCTGCCAGTACGTCGTCGACCGCGGCTACGACCTGCGCTTCGCCCTCGAACCCAAGCCGAACGAGCCGCGCGGCGACATCCTGCTGCCCACCGTCGGCCACGCCCTCGCCTTCATCTCCACCCTGGCGCACCCGGAGCGGGTCGGCCTCAACCCGGAGGTGGGTCACGAGCAGATGGCCGGGCTGAACTTCGCCCACGGCATCGCGCAGGCCCTCTGGCAGGGCAAGCTGTTCCACATCGACCTCAACGGCCAGCGTGGCATCAAGTACGACCAGGACCTGGTCTTCGGCCACGGCGACCTGCTCAACGCGTTCGCCCTGGTCGACCTCCTGGAGCACGGTGGCCCGAACGGTGGCCCGGCGTACGACGGTCCCCGCCACTTCGACTACAAGCCCTCCCGCACCGAGGACATGACCGGCGTGTGGGCCTCGGCCGAGGCGAACATGCGCACGTATCTCCTCCTCAAGGAGCGGGCCGCCGCCTTCCGGGCGGACCCGGAGGTGGCCGAGGCCCTCGCCGCCAGCCGGGTGGGCGACCTGGCCACGCCGACGCTGGCCGACGGCGAGAGCTACACCGACCTGCTCGCCGACCGGTCCGCCTTCGAGGAGTACGACGTCGACGCCGCCGCCGCCCGCGGCTTCGGCTTCGTCCGGCTCAACCAGCTCGCCGTCGAGCACCTGCTCGGCGCCCGCTGATGCCGCTCGTAGCCGGGGTCGACTCGTCGACCCAGTCGTGCAAGGTGGTCGTCCGGGACGCGGAGACCGGCGCCCTGGTCCGCGAGGGCCGGGCGCCGCACCCGGACGGCACGGAGGTCGACCCCGCCGCGTGGTGGTCGGCGCTCGGGGAGGCGGTGACGGCGGCCGGCGGGCTCGCCGACGTGGCGGCGATCTCGGTGGCCGGACAGCAGCACGGGATGGTCTGCCTCGACGAGACCGGCGAGGTGGTCCGCCCGGCGCTGCTCTGGAACGACACCCGGTCGGCGGGTGCCGCCGCCGACCTGGTCGCCGAGGCCGGGGGCGGGGAGGAGGGCCGCCGCTTCTGGGCCGACGCGGTCGGCGCGGTGCCCGTGGCCAGCTTCACCGTCACCAAGCTGCGCTGGCTGGCCCGGCACGAGCCGGCGAACGCCGCCCGGGTGGCGGCGGTCTGCCTGCCGCACGACTGGCTGACCTGGCGGCTGGCCGGCGCCCCCGGCCTCGACGCGCTGCGCACCGACCGCAGCGACGCCAGCGGCACCGGCTACTGGTCCCCGGCGACCGGCGCGTACCGCCCGGACCTGCTGGAACGTGCGCTCGGCCGGGTCGTGACGGTGCCCCGGGTGCTCGGCCCGGCCGAGACCGCCGGTCACCTCGACCGGTCGGTGTTCGCGGGCGCCGTCCCGGTGCGCGCCGGGGCGGCGCTGCTCGGTCCCGGGGCCGGCGACAACGCCGCCGCGGCCTTCGGGGCCGGCGCCGGCCCCGGCGACGTGGTCGTCTCGATCGGCACCTCCGGCACCGTCTTCAGCGTCGCGGACACCCCGGCGGCCGACCCGAGTGGCATCGTCGCGGGCTTCGCCGACGTCACCGGCCGCTTCCTGCCGCTGGTCTGCACGCTCAACGCCGCGCGGGTGCTCGACGCCGCCGCCGCGCTGCTCCGGGTCGGCCTCGACGAACTGGCCGAGCTGGCGCTCACCGCGCCGCCCGGGGCGGACGGGCTGGTCCTGGTGCCGTACCTGGAGGGGGAGCGGACCCCGAACCGACCGGATGCCACCGGCTCGGTGCACGGCCTCACCCTGCGCACGTCGACGCCGGCGCACCTGGCCCGGGCGGCGGTCGAGGGGATGCTCTGCGCCCTCGCCGACGGCCTGGACGCGCTGGTCGCGCAGGGCGCCACCGTGCGCCGGGTGATCCTGGTCGGCGGTGGGGCCCGCTCGGCGGCGGTACGGCGGATCGCCCCGCAGGTCTTCGGTGTCCCGGTGGTCGTTCCGCCGCCGGGCGAATACGTCGCCGACGGCGCCGCCCGCCAGGCCGCCTGGGTCGCCCTCGGGGATGCGGAACCGCCCGTCTGGGCCAGCGGCGCCGGCGAGCGGTACGACGGCGAACCGCTGCCCGCCGTCCGCGCCAGGTACGCCGAGTGCCGAGACGCCACGAATTGAGCGTGACGGACATTAGTGGTGAATAAGGGGGCGGGTGCGACGAGCGTGGTGGTAGCCCGTGGCGCCGGAATACCGGTCGTGAGAGCAGACTGCGTGATCGGCTCTTGCGCGACGTATTTGCCATACGATAGAAATAGGTGAACGTCGCAGCGTAAGGCGGCGGCGACCACGGGGAGAGGACGGCAATTCGTGGCGAACATGCGCCCTCAGAAGGCACTACGTCTGCTTGCCGCAACCGCACTGTTGACCACCACGACGAGCCTGGGTGTGATCGGAGTGGCTGCCGGCCCGGCGCTCGCGATCCCCAGCAACTGCTCCACCGGCACCTGGTACTCGCAACCCCAGGGCGCCACCGTCAAGTGCTACAACGGCACCGGCCAGTACCGTGCCAAGGTCTACTGCCTGAACGACTACAACAAGGGCACCTGGCGATACGGTCCCTGGATCTCAGTCGGTGGGGGCTGGTCGGACGCCTACTGCAACTCGACGTACCCGTACCTTACGTCGAGCGGCTACGACCGACGCTGAAATAGCGCCGCCGCGGAATACGGTAAAGGAAAAAGCCGCGTGAGTGAAGCGCGGCTTTCTCCTTGCTTTGTTCGGGAATGCTGGGCGTCCGAGCTGACTCGGCAGTGGATGCGAAAACTGCATTCACATCAGGAGAGTCGGGGCTTGCCTTCTTACTGTCCCCGCGACGACCTGGTGCCGGGAGACCACCGCCTGGCGCCGGCCGTCGAGGAGAGCACCTGGTTGTTCTCGGGGCCAGGCCGCGGAAGGGCCTCGCGTACGTCGGCCCGCCCCGCGCGCCGGCGAGGCCGGCTCGGCTACCGGTAGCTCGGGGAAGTCACCCGGTTGTTATCTGGTCCTGGTTGGCTGCGGGTCATGACCTTGATCGGGCCGAGCCCACGGGCGTGGGGCGGCGGCCGCACGCACCGGATCTACAGCGTGGTGGTGTTCGTGCTGCTCGCCTCGCTGGACAACGTGGCGATCGGCCTGGTCCCCCCGCTGTACGGCTCGATCGCCGCGGCGTTCGAGGTGCCGCCGCGCCTGCTCGGTCTGGTCACCGCCGTCAGCTTCCTGGTCAGCGCGGTGGCGGCGGTCGGCTGGGCGTACGTCGGGGACCGTGCCAACCGCAAGCCGCTGCTCATGCTGGGCACCCTGATCTGGGCGGTGGGCACCGGTGGCAGCGCGGTCGCCGGGACGTACCCCGCGTTCCTGGCCGCCCAGCTGATCGGGGCGGTCGGGCTCGGCGCGGTCGGGTCGGTCGGGTTCTCCGTGGTCACCGACCTCATCTCGCCCCGCCGGCGGGGCCTGGTGATGAGCTTCTGGGGGCTGTCCCAGGGCGTCGGTACGCTCGCCGGCACGCTGGTCGGCGGGCTGCTCGGCGCGGCGGACTGGCGCCGGCCCTTCGTGGTGCTCACCGTGGTCGGCCTCGCCGCCACCGCGGCCTACCTGTTCACGTACGACATCCGGCGCGGGCAGAGCGAACCGGAACTCGCCGAGGTGCTCGCCGGCGGCGCCGAGTACGACTACCGGATCAGCCGGGCCGACCTACCGCGGATCGTGGGCCGGCGGACGAACCGCTGGCTGATCCTGCAGGGGCTCACCGCGCAGGCCGCGTTCGGATCGCTGGTGTGGTTGCCCGTGCTCTTCACCGAGCGGGCCGAGGCCCAGGGCTACTCGACCGCCACCGCGGTCGTGGTGGGCAGCGTCTTCGCCACCCTGTTCCAGCTCGGCGGCGTCTTCTCCATCGTCGGCGGGCTGGTCGGGGACGCGCTGCAACGGCGTACGCCCTCCGGCCGGGCGCTGGTCGCGGCGGTCGGCATCCTCGCGGCGCTCCCGTTCTACCTGGTGCTCTTCTTCGTGCCGATCCGCATCGACGTGCCCGACGGCGCCGGCGCCGGCGCCGTGGTCCGTGCGGTCCTGGCCAGCGTGCTGACCGAACCGACGGTCGGGCTCAGCCTGCTCACGGCGCTGCTGGCGCTCGCGCTGACCTCCGCCAACTCGCCCAACTGGTTCGCGCTGATCGCCGACGTCAACCCGCCCGAGCACCGGGGGACCGTCTACAGCCTGGGCAACCTGGTCAACGGCGTCGGGCGGGCGGCCGGCAACGGACTGGTCGGGGTGGCCTTCCACGGCCTGCGGGTCGCGTTCCCACCGCCGCTGAACTACGCGGTCGGGCTCGCGGCCTTCCAGCTCTTCTTCGTGCCCACGGGGATCATGTACTGGCTGGCGGCGCGGACCTCACCGCGCGACATCGCCGAGGTACGCGACCTCCTGCACACCCGCGCCGAGCGGCTGTAAGGAAGGGCCCCCTGTTAACGCCTGGCGTTGTACAAGGGGCCCCTCTCAACACTGTCAGGCGGAGCGCACCCACACCGTGACGTCGGTGGGCACCCGGCCGTCGTCGGTGAGCGGGGCGCTCGCGGCGACCACCTCGCCCGCCGGCGCCGGCACCGGGACCCCGCCGAAGTTCGTCAGCACGGTCAGCCCGTCGTTGCGGAAACTCAGCACCTCGTCCCCGGTGGCGAGCCACGCCAGCGTGCCCCGGCCCAGCCCGTGCTCCCGGCGCAGGCGTAGCGCCGTGCGGTACAGCTCGTACGTCGAGCCGGGCACCCCGCGCTGCCGGTCCAGCGCGAACTCCGCCCACACCGGCGGCTGGGGCAGCCAGCTCGCGTCCGTCGGCCCGAAGCCGTACGACGGCGCGTCGGCCTCCCACGGGATCGGCACCCGGCAGCCGTCCCGGCCGCGCAGGGTGTGGCCGCTGCGCTCCCACGTCGGGTCCTGCCGGGCCTCGTCCGGCATCGTGGTGTGCTCGGGCAGGCCCAGTTCCTCGCCCTGGTAGAGGTACGCCGAGCCGGGCAGGGCCAGCATCAGCAGGCTGGCCGCCCGCGCCCGGCGCAGGCCGAGGGCGGCGTCCGGCTGCTCGTCGCCGATGCCGATCCCGTGCGGTCGGGGGGTGCCGACCGGCAGGCCGAGCCGGGAGGCGTGCCGGACCACGTCGTGGTTGGACAGCACCCAGGTCGTCGGTGCGCCGACCCCGTCGGTGGCCTCCAGCGAGCGGGTGATGACGGCGTACTGGGCCGGCGCGGTCCACGAGGCGAGCAGGTACTCGAAGTTGAACGCCTGGTGCATCTCGTCCGGGCGCACGTACCGGGCCAGCCGCTCGGCGGGCTCGACCCAGGCCTCCGCGACCAGGATCCGCTCGCCGGGGTAGCTGTCGAGCAGCGCCCGCCAGTCCCGGTAGATCTCGTGTACGCCGTCCTGGTCCCACATCGGCGGTCGTGGCTTGTCGACCTCCCGGCCGGAGAGGATCTCCTGCGGCTCCTGCCAGTCGGCCAGGTCGGCCTGCTTGATCAGACCGTGCGCCACGTCCACCCGGAACCCGTCGACGCCCCGGTCCAGCCAGAACCGCAGCACGTCGAGGAACTCCGCCCGCACCTCCGGGTTGTCCCAGTTCAGGTCGGGCTGACCCGGGTCGAACAGGTGCAGGTACCACTGACCGGGGCGGCCGTCGGCCCCGGTGACCCGGGTCCAGGCCGGCCCACCGAAGACGCTCTGCCAGTCGTTGGGCGGCTGGTCGCCGTCGGCGCCCTTGCCGTCCCGGAAGACGTACCGGTCGCGTTCGGGACTGCCGGGGCCGGCGGCGAGGGCGGCGGTGAACCACCGGTGCGCCGACGAGGTGTGGTTCGGGACGAGGTCGACGATGACCCGGAGGCCCCGCGAGCGCGCCTCGGTGATCAGCTTGTCCGCGTCGGCGAGCGTGCCGAACAGCGGGTCGACGCCCCGGTAGTCGGCGACGTCGTACCCGGCGTCCGCCTGGGGTGACGGGTAGAAGGGGGAGAGCCACACGGCGTCCACGCCGAGCTCCACCAGGTGGTCGAGCCGGGCGGTGATGCCGGGCAGGTCACCGATCCCGTCGCCGTTCGCGTCGGCGAAGGAGCGCGGGTAGATCTGGTAGATGACGGCCTCGGTCCACCAGCCGGTGACCGGCGCCTCGGTCGGGTCCGGGTGCGTCGGGTGCGTGTTCAGGTCTACTCCCGTGTCTCGTGCCGGTCCGGTGCGGTCCGCGGCCCGCCCGCCCCGGATCCCCGGGACGGACGGACCATCTGCGCGTTCCATTGTCCGGCCCCCGGCGGCGTGCCGCCGGGTGGACAGCGGACCGGTATGCCGCGGATCACCGTCGCGCCGTCGGTGCGCACCCGCCACCGCGCCGTCGGTGCGCCCGCCGCCGAGCGGCTGCCGGGCGCGGTGCGCCGGGCTCAGCCCTTCAGGCCGCCGGCCAGCAGGCCGCGCACGAAGTAGCGCTGGAGCAGCAGGAAGACCACCACCGGCACGATGATGGAGACGAACGCGCCCGCGGACAGCAGGTGCCAGGCCGTGCCCCGGGTGCCGCTCAGGTTGGCCAGCGCCACGGTGATCGGGGCCACCTCGTCGCCGCCACCGGCGAAGGTGAGGGCCACCAGCAGGTCGTTCCAGACCCACAGGAACTGGAAGATGCCGAACGCGGCCAGCGCCGGGGTCAGCAGCGGAAGCAGCACCCGGAAGAAGATCTGGACGTGGCCGGCCCCGTCCACCCGGGCCGCCTCCAGCAACCCGGCCGGGATCTCCCGCATGAAGTTGTGCAGCAGGAAGATCGCCAGCGGGAGCGCGAAGATCGAGTGCGAGAGCCAGATGGTCCAGAACGACCCGACCAGGCCCGCGTCCACGTAGAGCGTGAGCAGCGGGATCAGCGTGACCTGGATCGGCACGATCTGGAGCGCGAACACCGCCACGAACAGGACGTTGCGACCCGGGAAGCGGATCCAGGCGAAGGCGTACGCGGCCAGCGCGGCGAGGCAGATCGGGATGATCACCGACGGGATCGTGATGATGAACGAGTTGACGAAGAAGGCGCCCAGCCCTTCCGAGCCCTCGGCCGCCAGCACGTCCCGGTAGTTGTCGAGCGTGATCGTCGGTTCGGTGAAGAAGGTCCACCAGCCGGTGGTCTTGATCTCCCGCTCCGGCCGCAGCGAGGAGATGCCCAGGCCGAACGTGGGCAGCGTCCAGAGCACGGCGATGACCACCGCGGCGAGGGACGCCCACGGCGAGGTGAGCCGCTTGCGGGCGCGGGCGGTGCTGGTCCGGGTCGGCTTGACCGGCGGCGTGGTGGACAGTGGGGTGCTGGTCGCGGTCATGACGCCTCCGCTGCGCGCAGTTGCCGGACGTTGTAGACGACGATCGGGATGACCAGCACGAAGAGCAGCACCGCCAGGGCCGCGCCCAGCCCCTCGTTGCCGCTGCGGAAGCTCTGGCTGTAGAACTCGTTCGCCACGACGCTCGTGTCGAACTGGCCGCCGGTCATCGTCCGCACGATGTCGAAGACCTTCAGGGTGCCGATGCCGATCGTGGTGAGGACGACCACCACGGCGGGGCGGATGCTGGGCAGCGTCACGTAGCGGAACATGCCCACCGGGCTGACGCCGTCCAGTCGGGCCGCCTCGACCACGTCGTCCGGGATCGCCTTGATCGCGGCGGACAGGACCGTCATCGCGAAGCCGGCCTGGATCCAGATCATCACCGCGATGAGGAACAGCGTGTTCCACGGCGACTCCACCAGCCACTGCTGCGGCGTGCCGCCGGCCCACACGATCAGCTGGTTGAGCAGGCCGATCTGCCGTACGCCCGGCTGGTCCGGCCGGTACTCGTAGACGAACTTCCAGATGATCGACGCGCCGACGAACGAGATCGACATCGGCAGGAAGATCAGCGCCTTGGCGAACGCCTCCAGCCGCGCCTTGTCCACCAGGACGGCGTAGAGCAGGCCGACGGCGGTGGCCACGAACGGCGTCACCACCACCCAGAGCACGGTGTTGCGCAGCACCGTGAGCTGATCGGGGGACGTGAAGATCGTGTGGTAGTTGTCGATCCCCACGAACGAGGTGCCGGCGGCGTCGAAGAAGGACTGCCAGATGGTGCGGCCAGCCGGGTAGATCAGCCCGACGGCGAGCATGAGCACGACGGGCGCGAGATAGAGGTACGCGACCCAGCGGTCGCCGCGCCCGCCACCGATCCGGCCGGCGACGAAGAGAATGACGCCCACGATCGCCACGAAGAGCCCGATCGCGATGCCCATCTCGAGGAACTTCTCAGCGGTGGTCACCCGGAACTCACCTCCCTCCGACGGTTCGGGGCCGGCCGGAGCGTCCGCTCCGGCCGGCCCCGAGACCGTCAGCTCACTTCGGCCAGGCGGCTTCGATGTTGTCGACGGTCTGCTTGGTGCTCTGCCCGGTGATCCAGCTCGTGGACTGCTTCCAGAACGCGTTCGAGCCGATCGCGCCCGGCATCTGGTCCGAGCCGTCGAAGCGGAACACCGAGTTCGGGTCCTGGAGGAGTTCGGCGGCGAGCTTGTCGATCGGGTTGCTCACCTTGGCGACGTCCAGGCCCTTGTTGGCGCTCACCCAGCCCTGCGAGACCTGCGCCTTCACGTTCGCCCACGTGTCGGTGGACAGGTACGTCTGGAACGCCTTGACCTCAGGCCGGTCGGCGAAGGCGACGTTGAACTCGCCACCACCGAGCAGCGGCTTGGAGTTGGCGTCCTTGCCCGGCAGGTAGAAGGCGAAGACGTCCCCGTCCTCGGCGACCTTCGTGTTCTCCGGGAAGTTGGCCGCGTAGAAGCTGGCCTGCCGGTGCAGCGAGCAGGTGCCCTCGAGGATCGGCTGCCCGGCGTCCTGGAACGTCGTCGTCGCGATGCTCTTGACGTCGCCGAGACCGCCGTTGACGTACTTGTCGTTCTTCAGGAACTTGCCCACCTCGTCGAGCGCGGCGGTCGACTCGGGGCCGTTGAACGGGATCTCGTGCTTGACCCACTTGTCGTAGGTCTCCGGCCCGTTGAGCCGGAGCATCATGTCCTCCATCCAGTCGGTGATCGGCCAACCGGTGGCCTCACCGCTGGAGATGCCGGCGCACCACGGCTTCTTGCCGGTCGCGGCGATCTTGTCGGAGAGCTGAACCAACTCGTTCAGGGTCTTCGGCACCTGGTAGCCGTTGTCCTTGAACTCCTTGGGGGAGTACCAGACCAGCGACTTGATGCTCGCGCCGGACGGCGCGGCGTAGAAGGTGCCGTTCACGGTGCCGTACGACTTCCAGTCGGCGCCCCAGAACTTGTCGACGTTGGCGCCCACCTCCGGCGGTGCCGCCTTGACCCGGCCGGTCTCGACCAGCTGCGCCAGCAGACCGGGCTGCGGGACGATCGCGATGTCCGGCGGGTTGCCGGCCTTGGCCCGGACGAGGATCTGCGTCTCGAAGGACTTGTCGCCCTCGTACTTGATCGTGGCCCCGGTGCACTCCTCGAACGGCTTGTACGAGTCGACGTACGCCTTGTCCTCGGGGGTGACGATGCCGGCGTAGACGGTGACGGTCTTGCCCTTCAGGTCGCCGTACTGGCTGAACTGCGCGCAGTCGACGGACGGGGCGTCCGCCGAGGTGTCGTTGTCGGAGCCGCCACCGCAGGCGGTGAGAGTGAGCGTGAGGCCGAGAACGCCGGCCGACGCAGCCGCGAGGCGCGACTTCGTGGCACGAAATGGCATGGGGCCCTTCCTTTCTCGTCAAGCGCCGCCCGGGCCGGGGGATCACCGCCGGCCTCGGACAGAGGAGTTCGAGGCCGTCAGTCAATCCGTTACAGGGTTGTGGCGCAACGGTGAAAGGTTGATCGGATCGGTAACGATTTGGCCATTGTGCAGGGGCGGAGCGTCGCCGGACGCGCCGCCGCCCGCAGTCGGCGGGCGACCGCGGGCGGCAGTGAGGTGGGGTTTCGGGCGTCAGCTGTTGAGTTGCCAGATGGCGAGGTTGAGGGCTCCGGCGAAGGTCACCCAGGCCCAGTACGGGAGCATCAGCGCCGTGGCGGCCCGGGAGACCGGCCAGAAGAGGGCGACCGTCACGCCGATCGTCAGCCACAGCAGGACGAGGTCGGCGAACGCCAGCCCGTACCGGCCCGCGCCGAAGAACAGCGGGGTCCAGATCGCGTTGAGCAGGAGCTGGGCGGTCCAGGCCCAGAGCGCCGGCCCGAAGCCGGCCCGGCGCCAGACCAGCCAGCCGGCCAGGGCGATCATCGCGTAGAGCACCGTCCAGACCGGCCCGAACAGCCCGGACGGCGGGGCCCAGGAGGGTTGGTCGAGGTTCGCGTACTCGGCGGCGGTGCCGCGGACGCCCAGACCGCCGATCGCGGCGGCGACGAACACGGCCGCGCCGAAGCCGAGCAGAACCCACCACTGCCGGGCGTCGTCAGCGCGCCGGTCGCTCCGAGAAATCTCCATCATCGAGATGTTTCCGTCCTGGAGAGGGGCGAAACCCGAACCGACGACGCCGGGGTCGCCGCGTCCGGCCTGCTCCTGTCGGGAGGACGGAGCTTCCGGTCGCGACGACCCCGGCGGGTCCCTCGGTCGGCGGCGTCGGCCGGCGCGCGCGGCGGCCGACGCCGGCTCAGCTGAAGATGCTGACACCACCCGGCCCGACCAGCAGCCCGACGATGATGAGGACGACGCCCCAGAGAATCTGCCGCCGGAACAGCGCGAGGATGCCGGCGACCACAAGCACGACTGCGAGAATCCAGAGAATCAGCTCCATGGTCATCGAGTACCCGAGGCAGCGATCCGGGAAACCTCGCCCTGATCGAGATGGTCACCCAGGTGGAACACGCTGTACGCCTGCTTGATGACGGGGTGCGCCACGTTGCGGACCCGTACGCCGCCGGGCGTCGTTCCCCGCTCGGTCCCGTGGTGCGCGTGCCCGTGCAGGGCCAGTGCGGTGTCTGCCGAGTCGATCGCCTGCCCCAACTGGTAGCAGCCGAGGAACGGGTAGATCTCCAGCGGTTCGCCGGCCAGCGTGTCCGGAACCGGTGAGTAGTGGGTGAGGGCCACCAGCACGTCGCAGTCGAGGGAGCGCAGGGCGGCACCGAGCGCGTCGGCGCTGTCCGTCGTGGTCCGGACGAACGCCTTCATCTCCGGTTCCCCGAAGTCGCTCGCGCAGCGTCCGGCGAACCCACCGCCGAACCCCTTCACCCCGGCGATGCCGAGCCGCCCGCCCGCGCACTCGAGGACCACGCCGGTGCCCTCCAGCACGGTGATCCCGGCGTCCTCCAGTACCTTGACCACCTGCGGCACCTGGTCGCACTGGTGGTCGTGGTTGCCGAGCACGGTCACCACCGGCACGCCCAGCCCACCGAACTCCTGTGCCACGCACCGCGCTTCGGCCTCGGTGCCGTGCCGGGTCAGGTCCCCGGCGAGCAGCAGCGCGTCGGCGCAGTCGGACAGTTCCTCCAGGGCCGGCCGGAAGCGGCCGACGACGTCCTCGTCCAGATGCACGTCTCCCACGGCGGCGATCCGGATCACCATCGTGCCTCCCTCAGGGCAGTTGCTCGATCTGCGTGGGCGCCTGCGCGCGGATCACCCCGATGTCGCTGGTGATCGGCACGTCCGGGAAGCGCTCGGCCACCCGGCGCAGGATCTCCTCGCGGCGGTGCGGGCTCTCCACCTCGCCGGACAGCACGAGACCGCGTTCCTTGCGGGCCACGGTGATCCCCTGCTCGGCGACGGCGGGGTCCTCGGTGAGCAACCGGTGGATCTCCGCCTCCACGTACTCGTCGGGTGGTCCCGTGGCGACGTCGCGATGCTCGGTCACGGTGTCCCCTCTCCCTCCGGGGTGCCGGCGTACGGCACCACCTCCAGCCGGTCCAGCAGCACCAGGAACGCCTCGGCGTACGGCGAGTGCTGCGTCTCCTTCCGTACCCCTTCCCAGTCGATCTGTTCCCGCAGGGACCGGGCCAGTGGCAGGCCGCGGGCGAAGTCGCAGTAGTGCTGGGAGAAGCTGAGCAGCTTGTGCACCATCAACTGGGTCGCCGAGAGCACCGGCATGTGGATCGCGTCGACCGGGCGGATCACGGTGTCGCCGAACGTCTCGTCGGTCACCGGGGTCTCGATGGGGCGGTGGATGAGATCCACCATGCGGCCGTCGTCGAAGACCTTGACCAGCCAGTCTTCCGGCGGGCGCTCGGCGGTGAACCCGGCCGCCACGAGGGACTCCAGGGCGCGGTCGACGTCCACCTCGCGGATGAGGAAGTCGACGTCGTGCTCACTCGAGTGGCCGCCGTGGGCGTACACGGCGAAGCTGCCGCCGAGGGCGAAGGGGATGTCTTCCTGCTTGAGCACGGCGGCGACCTTCTTCAAGGTGTGCAACAGGGTCTCGTCCCCGCGCTCGGCCATCTGGATCTCCCGTCGTGGTGGTCAGGGGGAAGGCTTCGAAGTCGGGTACCCGGCATGGCCGTCGGCCACACCTGGCAGGCGCGCGGGTAGCTAGCAACCATTCCCAAACACGACATATCGCCGGAGCGGCGAGCGTGGGTCGGATAACCTGGGCAGGGTGGCCAGATCGAAGGTGGCGCGGCGCGGTAGGGCCCGATTGCGTGCCGTCGCCCTGATCGGCATCGACGGCTCGGGCAAGACGACCCAGGCGCACCGGCTCGCCGAGGCGCTCACCGCGGTGGGTCACCCCGCCACCTACCACCGCAACGCCGGCGGCCGCCGGTTCCTCGGCCGGGTGGCGCAGCGGCTCGGGCGTGCGGACGCCCAGCGCCTGCTCGGACGGACCGGCCTGCTGGCCGCGGAGTCCGTGCTGCGCTGGCTCGCCATCGTCACCGCGCTGCTCAGTCGCCTGCTGACCGGCCGGATCGCGGTGATGGACCGGTACGCCGTCTGCCAGTACGCGAGCATCCGTGCGCACGGCGGGCAGCGCTGGGAGCGGCTGGCCCGGCTCGGCTACCGGATGTTCCCCCGACCCCAGGTGACGTTCCTGCTGTCGGTGGACCCGGCCGAGGCGTACCGGCGGATCGAGCGGCGCGGCACCGACCACGAGAGCATGGCCTACCTGAGGGCGGCCGACCGCGCGTACCGGACGCTGCCGGAGTACCCGACGTTCGTCCTGGTGGACGCGGGTCGCCCCGCCGACGAGGTGGCCCGGCAGATCCGGGGGCACCTGGACGCCTGGCTGGCCGCCGCCGGCCGGGCGAAGCCGGTCGCCCCGGCGGATCCCGTGCCGCCCCGCGCCGCCGACGGTGAGCCGGTGCCGCTGCGGGCCTGACGGCGGCTCAGGCGCGGCCGTACACCGGCACACTCGCGCCGCTGGTCGGTGCCGACTCGGGGGAGGCGAGGAACCGGACGACGGGGGCGATCTCGGCCGGCGTGACCCAGCGGGAGTGGTCGGCGTCCGGCTGGGCGGCCCGGTTGGCCGGGGTGTCGATCACGCTCGGCAGGACGGTGTTGCACCGCACCCCGTCCGCCCGGTACTCCACCGCCACCGCGTTGGCGAACGCGAGCACGGCTGCCTTCGCGGTGGCGTACGCCGCCGCTCCGCGGAACGGGGCGACCGCCGCACGGGACGAGACGCAGACCACGGCGCCGCCGCCGGCTGTCAGGTGCGGCAGGGCGGCGCCGGTGACCAGCCAGGTCGGTCGCAGGTTGAGGGTGAGCATGCGCTCCAGTTCCGTCACCGGGGTCTCGTGCACCCGGCCACCGGCCGCGTAACCGCCGACGAGGTTGACCACGGCGCGCAGTGGCGCGGCCGCGTCGCCGGCCGCGACCTCGACCGCGTGCCGGACGTCCGCCGGGTCGGCCAGGTCCGCCGTCAGCCGGACCACGTCGCCGGCCGCCGGGGCCGGCTCCGGCGCGCTCGCCCGCGACGGTACGACCACCCGCCAGCCCGCCTCGACGAAGGCGGCGGTGACCGCCCCACCGAGCCCGCCGGTGCCTCCGGTGATCAGCACACTCCGATCCGCCATGTGCCACACGCTAGTGCCGCGCCCGGGGTCCCGGGTGCCGGGCCCCGGCGGTACCGTCGTATCGACGCGTCCGGGGGCCCGCCGGTCGACGCCTCCGGGGGCCGGCCGCACTCAGTCGGCCGGAGGAGGTGTCCTCCGGGCCTGGTCGCACGGCCGGTCCGGCAGCCCCGGCCGGCCGCCCGGCGGAGGCGCCGGCACCGGGCAGGTGGCAGGCTGGGCCACGAGCGACGTCCCGTGATCGGCGGTACTTCGCCCGACACGGGCGGTGGTGGTTGACGCTCACGCCTCATGAAAGTAAGTTTCATCCGTGGCGAAGAGTCCGAAGATTTCTGCGAGTCACGAGCCCGGTGGACTGATCGTCCACATCAGCGGGCTCCTGCCGTCGCTGTCCCCCGCGGAACAGCGGGTCGCCCGGCTGGTCGTGGCCGACCCGGCCGACGCCGCACGCCGGACGATCACCGACCTCGCCACCGCCGCCGAGACCTCGGAGGCGACCGTCATCCGGTTCTGCCGCTCGGTCGGCATGGACGGCTACCCGCAGCTGCGGATCCGCCTCGCCGCCGAGGCCGCCCGCCGGGTCGAGCCGCCGGACGCCCGCGTCGTCGGCGGTGACATCCCGCCCGGAGCCGACCTGGCGCAGATCATCGCCACCATCGCCTTCAACGACGCCCGTGCCGTCGAGGAGACGGCGGAGCAACTGGACCCCGCGGTCTGCGAGCAGGTCGTCGAGGCGATCGCCGCCGCTGGCCGCATCGACGTCTACGGCGCCGGCGCCAGCGGCTTCGTCGCCTCCGACTTCCAGCAGAAGCTGCACCGCATCGGCCGGACCGCCTTCTACTTCCCGGACGTGCACACGGCCCTCACGTCGGCGGCGCTGCTCGGGCGGGGCGACATCGCCGTCGGCATCTCGCACACCGGCACCACGTCGGACGTGATCGAGGTGCTGGAGCAGGCCCGTGCCCGCGGCGCGGCCACGGTGGCCCTGACCAACTTCCCCCGCTCGCCGATCACCGATGTCGCCGACTTCGTCCTGACCACCGCCGCGCGGGAGACCACGTACCGCTCGGGTGCCATGGCCAGCCGGCTCGCACAGCTCACCGTCGTCGACTGCCTGTTCGTCGGCGTGGCGGCGCGCAACCGGGCCCGGGCCCGCAAGGCGCTGGAGGTGACCGCCGACGCGGTCCAGTCGCACCGGGTCGGCTCGGCCCGGAGGCGGGCATGACCGCGGTGGAGCCGGACGAGGTGACCGATACGGCACCCCCGGCGATCCGGGTCGGCGCGCCCACCGAGCGACGCAACCCGCGCAGTGTCGACCTGGACCTGATGACGACCCGGGACGTCGTCACGGTGATCAACGAGGCCGACCGGCGGGTACCGGCCGCGGTCGCCGGGGTCCTCGACCAGATCGCCGCCACCGTGGACCTGGCGGTGGCCGCGCTGCGTGCCGGCCACCGGGTGCACTACTTCGGCGCCGGCACCTCGGGCCGCCTCGGCGTCCTCGACGTGGCCGAACTCGCACCGACCTTCAACTCGCCGCGGCACTGGTTCTGCGCGCACCTCGCCGGCGGGACGGAGGCGATGTGGCGCGCCGTGGAGAACGCCGAGGACGACGACCGGGGCGGGGCGGCCGAGGTGGCCGAATGTGTCGACGCCGGTGACGTCGTGGTCGGGCTCGCCGCGAGCGGGCGCACCCCGTACGTGCTGGGTGCGCTGGCCGCGGCTCGGGCCAAGGGGGCCGCGACGGTGCTGCTCTGCGCGAACCCGGAGGCCGAGGCCGCCCGGTCGGTCGACGTGTTCATCGGGGTGGACACCGGACCCGAGGTCGTCACCGGGTCGACCCGGATGAAGGCGGGCACAGCGCAGAAGCTGGTGTTGAACACCTTCTCCACGGCGGTGATGGTCCGTCTGGGCCGGGTCTACTCGAACCTCATGATCGACATGGTGGCCACCAACGCCAAGCTGCGGGGCCGGATGATCTCGATCCTGATGGAGGCCACCGGGTGCAGCGAGGAGATCTCCCGGCGGGCGCTGCACGAGGCCGACGGTGACCTGAAGACCGCCCTGGTCTCGCTCGTGTCCGGGGCCGGCGTCAGCGCCGCACGGGCCGCTCTCGCCCGCTCGGAGCACCACGTCCGCGACGCCCTCGCGCTGCTCGCGTCCTGAGCCCACGCCGGCCCGCGCGGCGCCGGGCATAGATCGACCCCCCGGATTGTTCATCGGGGCGTGGGGTATTACCACGGGTGTGGATGAACCGACCGGTCCACCGACGCGTATCTGGCAGTGACCAGGATCGCAGCTCGGTGGTGACCCGGGTCGCTGTGCCCCTGGGCCGGGCAGTGCTGCCATGGACCGCAGGGGGACGGTGAACCGTCGATCCATCATCCCGTACGTGGTACCCGCCGGAGAGCCGCCACATGGGCGCTGACAGCAAACATGGACCGCGCTCTCAGCTGATTATCAGGCATTCGTGACACTTTCGACTCACGACATGGAATCCCCGACGCGTCTCATCTGTTGTGTAGGTGTCAGCACCGATGGGCACAGCGGAAGTTACGGGGAGGGAGCTGACGGACGTGGGGATGGCAAGGAACCGGGCAACCGGCGCGAGCGAGGGGACCGTGGGCAACGTGGACAAGAACATCGGCATGCGTACCGACGAGGTCGCCGAGGAGCGCGACCTGGTCGGCGTCTACCTTCACGAGATCTCCCGGACGCCGCTGCTGGACGCCGCCACGGAGGTCGACCTCTCCAAGGCGATCGAGGCCGGTCTGTACGCCGAGCACCTGCTCGACGAGGACCGCGTCCCGGCCGGTGTCGAGCGGGAGGAGCTCGAGCGGGTGGTCGCCGAGGGTGATCGGGCCAAGGACCTGTTCATCCGGGCCAACCTGCGGCTGGTCGTGTCGATCGCCCGGCGGTACGTCCGCTCCGGGATGCCCATGCTGGACCTGATCCAGGAGGGCAACACCGGCCTGGTCCGGGCCGTCGAGAAGTTCGACTACGAGCGCGGCTTCAAGTTCTCCACCTACGCGACCTGGTGGATCCGTCAGGCCATCAGCCGGGCGATCGCCCAGCAGGAGCGCACCGTACGCCTGCCGGTGCACCTCGTGGAGGACGTCAACCGGATGCGCAACGTGGCCCGGCAGCTCACCCGCGAGCTGGGCAGCGACCCGGAGCCGGAGCAGATCGCGGCGGCGCTCGGCGTCACCGTCGAGCGGGTCAACGAGCTGGTGCGCTGGTCGCAGGACACCGTGTCCCTGGACACGCCGGTCGGCGACGACGGCGACACCAACCTCGGTGACCTGGTGGCCGACAGCGACGCGCCGTCGCCGGAGGAGATCGTCCTCACCGGGCTGGAGCGGCAGCGCATCGAGGGTCTGCTCAACCACCTCGACGACCGTTCGGCCGGCATCATGCGGGCGCGGTACGGCCTCGAGGACGGCCGGGAGCACTCGCTCACCGAGGTGGCCTCGCGGTTCTCGCTCTCCCGGGAGCGGATCCGGCAGCTGGAGATCCAGGCTCTCGGCCGGCTGCGCGAGCTGGCGCGGGCCGAGGGGCTCCAGGCCGCCTGAGGCCGGGCGGCTCCAGGCCGCCCGAGGCCGCGCGGCTCCAGGCCGCCTAGTTGGGACGACAGGCTTCTGACCAGGTGAACTGATAGGAATGACGGGGAACGGCCGGCGTCCGATAGGGGGACGCCGGCCGTTCGTCGTACCGGGACGGGATCAGCGGACCCGGCCGTAGCCCACGATCGACATGATGTTCATGTCCCGCTTGAGCACGTTTCGGCCGGCACTGGGCGCGTCGATGATCTGACCGCCGCCGACGTACAGGGCGACGTGCCCCAGGCCGCTGTAGAAGACCAGGTCGCCGGGGCGCAGGTCGCCGCGACCGATGTGGGCCACCGCACCCCACTGCATCCGGGTGTTGTGCGGCAACGACTTCCCGGCCGAGCGCCAGGCCGCCGAGGTCAGCCCCGAGCAGTCGTACCCGTCGGGGCCGTCCGCGCCCCACCGGTAGGGCTTGCCCAGGGCACCGTACGCGTAGCGGACCGCGACACCGGCGGACCCGGCGATCGCCGGCGCCTGCTGGGCGCTGTCCCGGCGTGCCGCCGGAGCCTCGGTGGCCCGCCCGTACGCCTGCCGGCGCAGCTCGTACAGCGACGCCAGGTCGCGCTCGATCCGCTTGCGGGCGTTGGTCAGCTCCCGTGCCTGTGCCGCCTGCCGTTCCAGCGTCACGTCCAGGTGGGTCTTCTCCTCGATCAGGCGGCGCTGGTCGTCGGTGAACGCGGCGATCCGTTGCTGCCGCTCGCGGGTGAGGTGCCCGACGGTCGCCAACCGGTCCACCAGCGACGAGGCGTCGCCCGGCCGCAGCAGCGCCGCCGCGGTGTCGAGGTTGCCGGTCTTGTACGCGGTAACGGCGAGCTCGCTGACGTCGGCGCGGCTCCGCTCGGCCTGCTCCTGCAGGGGCCCGATCCGGTCCTGTAATCGGGCCACCGTCTTCTCGTTCGCCTTGATCTGCTCGTTGACGGCGTTGTACGCCTCCACGACGCGTTCCAGGTCCGCGGAGGCCTTCTCGATCCGCCGGGTCAACTCGGCGGGGGTCGGTTCGGCCCGGGCGGGCACGGCCGGTGCGACCAGCGCGGCCGACACCACCGCGACCGCGAGGGCGCGCAGCGTGTTCCGGATGGACGACAAGAGCGTGAGCTCCTCTCCCACCGCCACCAGGGTGTGCTGAGGCCCCGGTGGCGCCGGCCCGTGCCGTCCGGATGGACGGCGGTCGACAGGCCAACCCGGACAACCTAACCCGGGGCAGGAGTCGTCCGCAGTGGAAGCAGGGGCGAATGTTGCGAAACAGCAGCAAGTGAACATGAGTGTCGTCACGGTACGTGCTTGGCGCGCGGGACGGCTGCGAGCGGCTTGTCCGGTGAGCCGGATGTGTCGCCTTCGTCGTTCTCGGCGGATGCTGTCGGTGCCTGGCGCGCTATGCCGGATAAGACGGACTTGCCGGCTCGTATCCGGCGGCGGCCACCATCCGAAACGACGCCAGCCTCGGCAAATCCGATCCGGCTGCTGGCGGAGGGGCCACACAATGGGCCCCGGAGCCGGGAGTCCCGTCGACGGGCAATACCGCATACGGCGGGTGTCACCCCGACCCGGCCCCCGAGCCGCGGGAGGACAGCCGTGGACCCGAACACCAGCACCCGACCGAAGCAGTCACCCACCGGCGCCGCCCGGCCGCGCTCCACGCTGCTCTACGCCCGGCCCGGGATCGTCGTCACCGTCGACCGGTTCACCGTCGGCCGCAGCAGCTGGCCGGTGGCCGAACTCACCCACCTGCACACCACCCGCGGGCCGCACGACCGCGTCGCCGTCCGGGCCGTCGTCGTCACCGGCGGAATGGTCACCGGCGTCGGGCTGCTCGTGGGCTTCACCGGCGGCCTGCACCGGCTCACCGCCGGGGCCTACCTGATCCTGGGGGCGGTGTTCCTGCTGCCGGTGCTGCTGGCGATCGTGGGCGACCGCTGGCGGCCGCCCGCGTACGAGCTGTGGGGCCGGCGCCGTGGCGCCGACGAACTGCTCTTCTCCAGCGACGACGAGCGGCAGTTCGGACAGGTGACCCGCGCGCTGCGCCGGGCCGTGGAGATGAACCGGTACGGCGGCTGGGAGGACCCGCTCGCCTCCGCCGACCCGTGGCGGCCGGTGCGCTGACCCGAGTCAGGAAGTGGGCGCGCCGGCGACCGGCTCAGGGGTCGACTCGACGCGCTCGGTCACCCAGGTGCTCACCCGTCGCTCCGCGAAGAACGAGACGAACGGCACGGTACCGGCCAGCATCACGAGGATCATGCGCTTCAGCGGCCAGCCCGCCCGCCGGGCCAGGTCGAACGTGGCCACCAGGTAGACCATGTAGAGGAAGCCGTGGGCCTGGCCCACCGTCTCCACCACGACCGGGTTGTCGAAGCCGTACTTCAGCGGCATGCCGATCACCACCAGCAGGATCAGCGCCACGCCGACGATCCAGGCGATCACTCGGTACCGGGTCAGGGCTGCGCCCACCGTCGTCCGTCCTTCCGACCCGGCCTCAACCGGGGTAGTCGCCGGGCCGGGCGCCCGGGTTGTCGGTCAACCATCGCAGGTAGCGGTTGTAGGCGGCGAGGTCGGCGTCCTCGCCCCCGGGCACGGGAACCGTGGTGCGGGGGACCCGCACGGGTCGGCGTACCGCTGGACGCGTCACGGCGGCCGGGGACTCCCCGGCCGGCCGCGGGTCGGCGGCCGCCGGCTCCTCGGACGGCCCGGTCGGGTCACGCAACGCGTGCCGGACCTCCCGCCACCACACGAAGACCACGAAGCCGGCGAAGACCGGCCACTCCACGGCGTAGCCCCAGCTGATCGCGTTGCCGCCGGCCGCGCGGCTGAGCTGCCACCAGCCCAGGCCGAGGAAGGCCCCGACCAGCACGACCATGGCCACGTGGCGCGCGATCCACGCCGGGGTCCAGAGCCGCTTCATGGCATCGAGGGTACCGGGGCCGGAGACGGTCTCCGACGCGGTGTCGTAGTCGGGGCGGGTTTGGTGGCACCCGGTGTGGGCAACCGTCTAGACGCCAGCCCAAACCAGACCAGGGGGGCGACGATGACCGGATCCGTACGACAGGACGAATTTCCGAGCCCGGAGCAGCGGATGCCCGAGTGGGACGGGGACCATGTGCACGACATGGCCAGCGGCGACGTGGACACCGACGGTGAGCTGGTCGGCATCGACCCCGCTGAGCTCGGCGACGACGACCTGATCCGCGAGATGCACAGCCTGCACCGCACCCGGCTCGACACCCTGCGCCACGCCACCGACTCGGCGCTCGCGAACCACCTGCGGCGCACGGCCGAGCTGGAGACCGAGTACCTGGCCCGGCACCCGGGGCGGGAAGTCGACCCGAGCCGGCTGAGGGACGCCTGATGGCGTCCGCCGAGCGGGGCATGTCGGCGCCGCCGGAGGTGGTGTTCAACACGGCCACCGACCCGGACCGGGCGTCGGCGTGGCTCCCCGAGCCGCTGCGCGGCGACGGGACGCCGGCCGAGCACGTCAGCGAGGAGGAGCTGACGGCCCGCTGGCGGGCCGCGGGGGAGTGGACCGCCGAGCTCCGGGTCGATCCGGCCGATGCCGGTGGCGCCCGGACCCGGCTCGACGTGACCGGTGACGACACCGCCGACCGGCTCGCCGACGAGGCCCTGGAGAGCCTCGCCCGCGAGGTGGCGGACAACCTCCAGGCCGGCTGAGCCGGTGCGGGGAACCAGTACGGAGGGAGACCGGTGACCGACCTGAACGAGAAGGTGGCGCGGCTACGCCGGGCGTACGCGCCGCACGAGCACCGACCGCTCGGTGGCTACCTCGTGGCCATGGGCACCTACGCCGGGGTGGCCGCGACGATCGCGGCGGTGGTGAAGGGCGCCGGCCGGCCGGTGCCGGAGCGTCCGGCGCCCGCCGACGTGGTGCTGCTGTCCATCGCGACGCACAAGCTCAGCCGGCTGCTGTCGAAGGACGCGGTGACGAGCCCGTTGCGGGCGCCGTTCACGCGGTACGAGCGGCCGATCGGCAGCGGCGAGGTGATGGAGGAGGTCCGCGACTCGGGCAGCGGCACCCGGCACGCGGTCGGGGAGCTGCTGAGCTGCCCGTTCTGCCTCGCCGTGTGGGTGGCGACCGGGCTCACCGGCGGGCTGGTGCTGGCGCCCCGGCTGACCCGCCTCGTCGCCACCGCGCTCACCGCCGTGGCGGCGTCCGACTTCCTCCAGATGGCGTACGCGGTCGCCCAGCAGGCCGCCGAGGGCGACGACGAGGACTGAGACGTGGAAGGGGGCCCGGCGTCGGCGCGCCGGCCCCCGTCCACGTGTATCGGTCAGCTCTCCTCGCCGGACCAGCCACGCGGCGACTCCTCCTCGTGCTCCTCTTCGTCCTCGTCGCCGGTGATGATGTCCCGGTCGACCGCCGTGCGGTCGTGCTCGTTGGCGAAGTCCGGCTCCGGCAGCGTGTCCCGGCCGCCCGGCGGTTGGCCGAGCGCCGCCAGCTTCTCGTGCTGCTCCTCGTGGTGCGACATGTCGCTCTCCTTCGCGCCGAGCTGGGGGTGGGGGTCCGTACGGTCCCGCCGACGGGGAGCGGGCCGTGGCGTCAGGTGACCGAGCCGCCGAGGAGGTCGGCCGCCTCGTCGACCGAGTACTCGCCCTGAGGCAGCGCGGAGATCCGGGTGAGCAGCTCCGCCGGCAACTCGGCGGCGACGGCCCGCCGGTGGATGTCGCTCTGGCTGATCCGCTCCTGACCGCGGTAGAGGTCCTCGAGCAGGTCGTCGAGGCGCCGGACGGCCGACTCGGTCCCCGGGGCCTGGGTCACAGGTGGGTTATCGGTCACGCCGCCCACCTACCCGCCGCCGTTGCCCCCAAACGCCTCCGCCCGCCGCGCCGGCCTTGTCGATCAAGAGGGTTTCGTGCTGAGGTCCGGCGTGTAGTGACCAGAACCTCTTGATCAACAGGGCGCGGCGCGGCGCGCGGGGGAGGCGGGGCGGTCAGGCCGCGGTTGGGGCGGGGGTGCGGCGGCGGGAACGGACCGCCACCGCCAGGTCCCGCAGGACCTCCGACGTGGTGTCCCAGCCGATGCAGGCGTCGGTGATCGACTGGCCGTAGGTCAGCTCGCGGGTCGGGTCCAGGTCCTGGCGGCCCGAAAGCAGGAAGCTCTCCAGCATCACGCCGACGATGCCGCGCTGCCCGCCCGCGAGCTGGGCGGCCACGTCGGCGGCGACCAGCGGCTGGTTGCGGTGGTCCTTGCCGCTGTTGGCGTGGCTGGCGTCGATGACCAGGCGCTCGGGCAGCCCGGCAGCGCGCAGCAGCTCCAGCGCGCCCGCCACCGACCCGGCGTCGTAGTTCGGCCGGCCGCCGCCGCCGCGCAGCACCAGGTGACCGTCCGCGTTGCCCCGGGTGTGCATGATCGCCGGGGTGCCCGAGACGTCGATGCCGGGGAACACGTGCGGCACGCCGGCCGCCCGGATGGCGTCGACCGCCGTGGAGATGCTGCCGTCCGGGCGGTTCTTCATGCCGATCGGCATGGACAGGCCGGAGGCGAGCTGCCGGTGCACCTGGCTCTCGACCGTACGCGCGCCGATCGCACCCCACGCCACCGTGTCGGCGATGTACTGCGGGGTGATCGGGTCGAGGAACTCGCAGCCCACCGGGAGCCCCAGCCGCAGCACGTCGAGCAGCAGCGCGCGGGCCTTCCGCAGGCCGGTGTTCACGTCGCCGGAACCGTCCAGCCCCGGGTCGTTGATGAGGCCCTTCCAGCCCACCGTCGACCGCGGCTTCTCGAAGTACACCCGCATCACCACGAGCAGGTCGTCGGCGAGCCGCTCGGCGACCTCGCGGAGCCGGTGAGCGTACTCGAGGGCGGCGGCCGGGTCGTGCACCGAGCACGGGCCGACCACCACCAGCAGGCGGTCGTCGGCGCGGTCCAGCACCCGGCCGACCGCGCGTCGGCCGGTGAGCACGGCCGAGGCGAGCTCGTCGTCCAGGGGCAGGTGGTGGTGCAACAGTGCCGGGGTGGTCAGCGGCACCACGCGGTCGATCCGCTGATCGCTGACCCGGTCCGTCTCCGGGGTCGTCACGGTGGGCATCCTTCCGCCGACCGTGCCGGGGCCGGTGCCCGGGACGAGCCGGCTGCTCGTACGCGAAAGGGCAGGAACTTCAAGCTCCTGCCCGGCCGGCTCGTGTGCGGTGACGTCAGATCACGATGAGGTCACCGGCTGGCGAGCCGGCTGCCTAAACCATCGATACGACCGCGTCACGTCGGCCAGCGTACCCGATCCGACGGCGAGGGCTCACCCGGACGTCCGGAAAGCCTCGCCTCACGTTCACCTCCGTCGATGGAGTGGGCGGTAACTTCAGCGCCACCGCTCGCTGCTCCCACGGAGGTTCCCGATGGACCGTCGTACTCTCCTGCGCGCCGGCGTCGCCGGCGGCGCCGCCGCCTTCTCCGGCAGTCTCTGGGCCGGCGCCGCGATGGCCGCCCCGGCCCAGCCCGGCGCCAGCCCCTACGGCCCGCTCCAGCCGGCCGACGCCCGCGGCATCCAACTGCCCGCGGGCTTCACCAGCCGGATCATCGCCCGGTCCCGGCAGGCCGTCACCGGCACGTCGTACACCTGGCACGACGCACCCGACGGCGGTGCCTGCTTCGCCGCCGGCACCGGCTGGATCTACGTCTCCAACTCCGAGATCAACCCCGGGGGTGGTGCGTCGGCGGTGCGGTTCAACTCCGACGGCAGCATCGCCTCGGCGTACCGGATCCTGTCCAACACCCGGCAGAACTGCGCGGGCGGTGCGACGCCGTGGGGGACCTGGCTCTCCTGCGAGGAGGTCAGCCGCGGCTACGTGTACGAGACGTACCCGCAGGGCGGCACGGCCGCGGTGCGGCGAGCCGCGATGGGCCAGTTCAAGCACGAGGCCGCCGCCTGCGACCCGGACCGTCAGGTGATCTACCTGACCGAGGACGAGAGCAGCGGCTGCTTCTACCGGTTCCGCCCGACCACCTGGGGCAACCTCTCCAGCGGCACCCTGGAGGTGCTGGTGGCCGGCACCGCCACCAGCGGGCCGGTGACCTGGGCCCGGGTACCCGACCCGGACGGCTCACCGACGTACACGCGCAACCAGGTCTCCGGGGCGAAGAAGTTCAACGGCGGCGAGGGCTGCTGGTACGCCGACGGGACCTGCTGGTTCACCACCAAGGGCGACAACCGGGTCTGGGCGTACGACGCGGTCAACCAGCGCATCGACCTCGCGTACGACGACTCGCTCGTCTCCGGGACCGCGCCGCTGACCGGCGTGGACAACATCACCGGCTCCCGCTCCGGTGACCTCTTCGTCGCCGAGGACGGCGGCAACATGGAGATCAACATCATCACGCCCAGCGAGGTGGTGGCCCCGTTCCTGCGGATCACCGGCCAGTCCTCGTCGGAGATCTGCGGCCCGGCGTTCTCGCCCGACGGCACCCGGTTCTACTTCTCGTCGCAGCGGGGCACGTCCGGCTCGTCGTCCGGCGGCATCACGTACGAGGTGCGCGGGCCGTTCCGCTCCTGAGCTGTTAGGAAGGGTCCCTTTCGCTACGCCAGGCGTTAACAAGGGGCCCTTCCTTTCACGCGTGCACGGGGTGGGCGGGGGGTATGAGGGCCGGCATGAGTGACGAGCGAAGCGACCAGGAGCGGATCGAGTCCCGCGCGCACCTGCTGCCGGAGGAGGCGAGCGTCGGCAGCGACAACCCGGACGCGCAGGCGGACGCCATCCTCGCCGAGTCGGACATCCGCGAGGCCGACCGGAACGCCGCCCCCGACACCGTGCTGAAGCAGCGCACCTCCGACCAGACGGTCACCCCGAGCGAGCCCCCGGACTGACCCGCCCCGATGTCGGCGCCGCCCCCCGCGTCCGCTGGGACGCGCGGTAGGTGACCTGGCGCAGCCAGGCGAGCGGCCCGACCGCCCGGAGCCCGGGCGGCAGGTTCCCGATCGGATCGAACGCGAGGGCGGCGTCCTCCCGGGCACCGACCTGGGTGCCGATGCTCACCTGGCCGAACGGCCGCCACGGCCCGACCGCCGACGCCACCGCGAGCACCAGGCGGGGCGCGTCCGAGCGGGGCGCGGCGGTCACCTCGGCCAGGTCACGACCGAGGTCCACCGACTCCGGATCGGCCAGCGCCGCTAGGAACAGCCGCCGCCGCCCCGCCCGGTAGGGCATGACCGTCGTGTAGGTCCCGGCGACCCGGCGTCGGGGCAGTGGGACGTGACGCAGCACCGGCGCCGCCCCGGCCGAGCTGACCAGCAGGTCGAAGGGTCGGTCGGCGCCGTGCCGCACGCGGACCCCCAGCCCCAGCACGTCCGGCCAGCCGTCCGGGGTCGGCACCCCCTTGGAGAGCCGCACCACCGCCGGGTACCGACCGGGCCGGTCCAACAGCGGCACCCCGGTCGGCGGCCCCGGCAACCCCCAGACCGTCACCTCGCCGGTGAACGAGCGGCCCCGCGGATGCAGCAACCGCGCCCGGCGCAGCCGGGTCAGAGCGGTGGTGAGCCCGTCCACGACGAGGGCGGCCCGGTCCAGGGCGGCGGCAGGCGACATGCCCCTCCGGTACCCGACGGCCGGCCGTCGATACCTGCCGCCCACCGCGCCGCCCGCCGTCCCCGGCGAGACCGCCGATCCGGCGACACCGGGCCGAGCCCCCCGCACCGGCGTGTCGCGTTTCCGCCCGCGAGATCGGATAGCGTCGTGCCATGCCCGACAGCGGTTACCCCTGGCCCATCGAGACGACCCGACTGGACAACGGCCTCCGCGTGGTGGTGAGCGAGGACCGCACCGCCCCCGCCGTGGCCGTGAACCTCTGGTACGACGTCGGCTCCCGCCACGAGCCGGAGGGGCAGACCGGCTTCGCCCACCTCTTCGAGCACCTGATGTTCGAGGGCTCGGTCAACGTCGCCAAGACCGAGCACATGAAGCTGGTGCAGGGCTGCGGCGGGTCGCTCAACGCCACCACCAACCCGGACCGCACCAACTACTTCGAGACCGTCCCCGCCGAGCACCTGGAGCTGGCGCTCTGGCTGGAGGCCGACCGGATGGGCGGGCTGATCCCGGCGCTCACCCAGGAGACGCTGGACAACCAGCGGGACGTGGTGAAGAACGAGCGGCGGCAGCGCTACGAGAACGTCCCGTACGGCGACGCGTGGCTGCGACTCCTGCCGCTGCTGTACCCGCCCGGGCACCCGTACCACCACGCGACGATCGGCTCGATGGCCGACCTGAACGCCGCCGGCCTCGCCACGTTCCAGGCGTTCCACGCGACCTACTACGCCCCGAACAACGCGGTGCTCACCGTGGTCGGCGACGCCTCCGCCGCCGAGGTGTACGCCCTCGCCGAGAAGTACTTCGGCGCGATCCCGCCCCGGCCGGAGATCCCGTCCGCGCCGGACGGCCGGCACGTCCCGGCCCCCGGCGTGCCGGCGGTGGAGAGCGTCGTCACCGACGTGCCCGCGCCCCGCGTGTACGTCGCGCACCGCACCCACCCCTTCGGCAGCCCCGGGTACGACGTCGTGACCGTGCTCGCCACCGTCCTCGGCAGCGGCCGGGGCAGCCGCCTCTACCAGCGGCTCGCCGAGGGTGAGCGGATCGCGCAGCCGGACCTGGTCGGGGCGTACGGGGTGGACCTGGCCCACGCCCCGGCACCGCTGATCGCCACCGCCACCGCCCGGCCCGGCGTGACCGCCGAGCGGTTGACCGCCGGGCTCGCCGAGGTGGTCGACGAGCTGGCCTCCGTGCCGGTCACCGCCGCCGAGCTGGACCGCGCCAAGGCGCTGCTCAGCACGGCCTGGTGGCGGCAGATGTCCAGTGTGGAGGGCCGGGCGGACGTGCTCGGTCGGTACGCCACCCAGTTCGGCGACCCGAGGAAGGCCGCGGAGCGGCTGCCGGCCTGGCTGGCGGTGACCGCCGAGCAGATCGCGGAGGTGGCCGCCGACGTGCTCGCCGGTCCCGACCGGGTGACCCTGACCTACGTGTCCGAGGAGACCTCATGACGCTGATCACCACCCGTCCCGGCGCGGGAGCCGCCCGCCCGTACCGGTTCCCGCAGGTGGTCCGGCGCACCGTGGCCGGTGGGCAGGTGGTCGCCGCGCACCTGCCGGGGCAGACCCTCGCCGTCGCGCTGCTGCTGCTCGACGCCGGCGCCGGGCGCGAACCGGGCGGCAAGGAGGGGCTCGGCGGGGTGCTCGCCAAGGCCCTGGAGGAGGGGACGGCCCAGCGCGACGCGACCGCGTACGCCCTGGCCATCGAGGCGCTGGGCACCGAGCTGGTGACCGGGCTGGACTGGGACTCGTTCCAGGTGAGCGTGCAGGTGCCGGTCGACCGGCTGCCCGCCGCGGTGGAGCTGCTCGCCGAGGCGGTGCGGACCCCCCGGCTGGACCCGGACGACGTCCGGCGGGTCCGCGACGACGAGGCCACCGCGCTGCGCATGGACTGGGCGAACCCGGGCCCGCGGGCGGACGCGGCGCTGCGGGCCGACCTGTTCGGTGCCGGGAACCGTTGGGGTCGCCCCCTCTACGGTGACCCGGACTCGGTCGCGGCGCTGGACGTCGAGGACGTACGGGTCTTCCACTCCGAGTGGTTCATCCGGCCGGGCACCCTGGTCGTCGCCGGCGACCTGGACCGGCTCGACCTGGACGTCCTCGGAGCGGCCGCCTTCGCCGGCACCGGCGGCGGGCCGGTGGACCGGGGCGGACCGATCCCGGTGACCCGGCGCGACGGGCGCCGGATCGTCCTCGTCGACCGGCCGGGCTCGGTGCAGTCGACGCTGCGGCTCGGCCACCCGTCACCGCACCGCGCCCACCCCGACCACGTGCCGACGACCCTCGCCGGCACCGTGCTCGGCGGCGCGTTCACCTCCCGGCTGAACCACCTGATCCGCGAGGTGCGCGGCTACACGTACGGCATCCGGGGGGACTTCGCCGCGTCCCGCCGGTTCGGGCGGTTCGCGGTCGCCTCCGGGGTGCAGACGGCGGTGACCGCACCCGCCCTGGTCGAGGCGGTCGGTGAGATCACCCGTACCCAGGAGACCGGGGTGACCGAGGAGGAGCTCGCGGTCGCACGGTCCTGGCGGGCCGGGCAGCTCTCGGTCGAGTTGCAGACCCCGCGCGCGATCGCCGGGGCGCTGGCCACCCTGGTCGTCCACGACCTGCCCGACGACTACCACGCCCGCCTGCGCGAGGAGCTGCTGGCCGCCGACGTCGACCGGGTCTCGGCCGCCGCCGCCACCCACCTCCACCCCGGGTCGCTGACGCTGGTGATCGAGGGCGACGCGGCCCTCATCCGCGACGACCTCATGGCTACCGGTCTGGGGGAGATCGTCACGACAGCCCCGTGAGGGGACGCAGCGCCACGCCGCGGCTGCGCACGCGCCCCCAAGATTCGCGCACTTTCCCGGAAAGAGTGCTCATTCCGCGCCCCGAGGCCACTCTTTCCGTGAAAGTGCGGCCACTCCGGCGGCGCGGCGGGTGGCGGTTGCCCCCGGCGGTGGGTGGCGGTCGCTCCAGCGGCGGCCGGTGTGATGTCGGTCGCGTCCCCGGGAACGGGAGCGGTTCTGGTGGGGGTGGCGTGGGCCCCGGGCCGGTCGGCGATGCTGCGGTCAGGTGGGCCCGGTGCCCGGGATCTTCCGGTCGGGACGGCCGATCGGCGGTGGGGTTGCGGGTCGGCGGCGCCGCCCTGACCAGGCCCGGGCCCCTGGCGGGCGGTGTGACGGTGGCCCGGGCGGTGGGAAAGCGTTCCCCGTCGGCTCGTCCCGCTGGGTAGCCTCGCGGTCATGAGGATCGGCATTGTGGGGGCCACCGGCCAGGTCGGTGGCGTGATGCGGCAGGTGCTGGCGGAGCGGAAGTTCCCGGCGGAGCAGGTGCGGCTGTTCGCCTCGGCGCGGTCGGCGGGGCGCACCCTGCCCTGGCGGGGCGAGGAGGTGACCGTGGAGGACGCGGCCACCGCCGACTACTCCGGGCTGGACATCGTCGTCTTCTCGGCCGGCAAGGGCACCGCCAGGGAACTCGCCCCCCGGGTCGCCGCGACCGGCGCGGTCGTCATCGACAACTCGTCCGCGTTCCGGATGGACCCGGAGGTGCCGCTGGTCGTCGCCGAGGTCAACCCGCACGCCGCGGCGGCCCGCCCGAAGGGCATCATCGCCAACCCGAACTGCACCACGATGGCCGCCATGCCGGTGCTGCGTCCGCTGCACGCCGAGGCGGAGCTCGTCGGGCTCGTCGTGTCGACGTACCAGGCCGTCTCCGGCGCCGGCCTGTCCGGTGTCGCCGAGCTGGACGAGCAGGTCCGCAAGGTCGCCGAGCAGGCCAGCGGCCTCGCCTTCGACGGTGCCGCCGTGGAGTTCCCGGCGCCGCGCTCGTTCGCCCGGCCCATCGCGTTCAACGTGCTCCCGCTCGCCGGCTCGATCGTCGACGACGGCTCCGACGAGACCGACGAGGAGCAGAAGCTGCGCAACGAAAGCCGCAAGATCCTCGAGATCCCCGGGCTGAAGGTCTCCGGCACCTGCGTCCGGGTGCCCGTCTTCACCGGTCACTCGCTCCAGATCAACGCCCGGTTCGCCCGCCCGATCACTGCGCAGCGCGCCCGCGACCTGCTCGACGGCGCGCCCGGCGTGGCACTCTCCGACGTGCCCACGCCGCTCCAGGCCGCCGGCCAGGACCCGACGTACGTGGGGCGGATCCGGGCCGACGAGACCGTGGAGCACGGGCTCGCCCTGTTCTGCTCCAACGACAACCTGCGCAAGGGAGCGGCGCTCAACGCGGTGCAGCTCGCCGAACTGGTCGCCGCCGAACGCCGGTAGGGCCGCACGCCCGTCACCGGTCGCCCCGGCGGGCGGTGACGGGCTCGGGGCGCGTCTCGCTCCAGCCGTCGCGTAGCCGTACCGGGCGGTCGAGCGGCTGCCAGAAGCACCAGCTGTTGCCGCCCGGGTCGCGGACCAGGTAGGTCCGCGCGGAGTAGTCCTTCGTCTCGGGTGGGTCGGCGACGGCCCCGGCGGCGACGGCGTGGGCGTGGTGTACGTCGACGTCGTCGACGTACACGATCGTCAGCTGGCCGGTGGGGCCCGGCAGGCCCTGCCGCTGCCAGTGGTCGGGGTCGAGCCCGCAGAGGTGGATCGGCACGTCACCGACGGTCATCTCCGCCTCACGGACGACACCGTCCGGGTCGAGGTAACGGACCTGCTCGACAAAGCCGAAGACCCGCGCCAGCCAGTCGAGCGCGGCGGCGGCATCGGTGTAGTAGAGGTACGGCGAGACGCCTCGGAACGTGGTCATGTCGCCCATCCTCACCGCGCGGTCCGCACCCGGATTGGAAGAATCGTCACCTCACCACCGGGAGATGGTTCGGTTCCGTCGCTGACCGGGGCTGGTAGGCGCCCGGGGTGCCACCGGTGAACTCGCGGAAGTCGTGGATCAGGTGCGCCTGGTCGTACCACCCGCCCCCGACGGCCACCGCGGACCAGTCCACCGGTGCGTCCGGCAGGTGACGCAGCAGCCGTTGCAGCCGCCGGATCCGGGCGTACCGCTTCGGCGTGAGCCCGGTCCCGACGGCGAAGCGGCGGCGCAGGCCGGCCGCCGTCAGGCCGAGCCGGTCCGCCACGTCGGCCACCGCCATCCCACGATCGAGGGCGGCCGCCGCGGCGGGCACCGCCGGATCGTGGCCCGGCCCGCGGCCCAGCCGCCGGGTCAGCGTCCGGCGCAGCTCCCACACGGCCGCGCTCGGCCCGCCGGCAGCCAGCAGCCGTTCGCGCAGGGTCACGGCCGTGCGGCCCCAGAGCGCCGCCAGCTCCACGACCGGTTCGTCGAGCGCCGTCGCGGGCACGCCGAGCACGGAATACGCGCCGCCGGCCCGGAACGGCACGCAGATCACCATCCGTTGGTCGGCGGTGTCGATGGTGACCGGACCGGGAGTGGCCGCGCAGACGACGGCGCCGCCGCGCCGGTGTTCCCGGCCGTCGGCGTCGTACCAGCGGACCTCGTCGGCGGCGAGGTTGACCACCAGTTGCATCCCGCCGGTGGGCAGCCGCCGCTCCCGACCCGCCGGCAGGTCGGTCGCCCACCAGCCGAGCCCGGCGAGGTACGGGGCGAGCGCCCCGCCGGGCGGCACCAGTTCCCGCGGCACCACCGCATCCTCCCACCGCCGGAGGACGCCGGCGATCCGCTCGGCGTGCTTGGATGGGTGGTGACTCGACGAGGGAGGGTGCCGTGTCCGACGACCGGAGCCAGGCGGCACTGACCGATCTCGTCGCCGCCGGCCGGCTGGGCGTGCTGGCGACACTCAAGCGGGACGGGCGGCCCCAACTGTCCAACGTGGTCTACGCGTACGACCGCGCGGCCGGCGTCGTCCGGGTGTCGGTCACCGACGGCCGGGCCAAGACGGCCAACCTGCGCCGGGACCCCCGCGCCAGCTTCCACGTCAGCAGCGAGGACGGCTGGGCGTACGCGGTGGTCGAGGCGCGCGCCGAGCTGACCCCGGTGGCGGAGCGCCCGGACGACCCGACGGTCGGGGAACTGGTCGCGCTCTACCGGGCGATCGGCGGCGAACACCCCGACTGGGACGACTACCGCCGGGCGATGGTGGCGGAGCGGCGGCTGGTGCTGCGCCTGCACGTCGAACGCGTCTACGGCGTGCCTCCGCGCGGCTGACCGCCCCTTCCGCGCGGCGTTACCTGCCGTCCGGGCGCGGGTAGACCGCGGTGCCGACACCGAGAGGGGAGCACCATGACAACGGTCGGAGAGTTCATGACGACCCGGTTGGTGACCATGGACGGCAACGACACGCTGGTCGCGGCGGCCCAGGAGATGCGGGACAGCGCGATCGGGGACGTCGTGGTGACCGACGGCGACAACGTGGTCGGCATCGTGACGGACCGCGACATCACCGTCCGGGCCGTGGCGGAGAACATGAGCCCTGCCTCGACGAAGCTGAACCAGATCACCACCAAGGACGTCATCACGGTCAGCCAGTACGACGACGCCGTGGCCGCCGCGGACCTGATGCGGACGTACGCCGTGCGCCGCCTGCCGGTGGTCGACGACGGGCGGCTGGTCGGCCTGGTGTCGATGGGCGACCTGGCGGTGGAGCGCGAACCGCAGTCCGTGCTCGCCGACATCAGCGCCGACGACCCCAACAACTGACGTCCGCCGCGGACGCGCCGGCTCCCGTACCGCGGGGGCCGGCGGCACGCCGTCCGGGAGCCGCCGTGCCGCCGGTCAGGGTGGGTCCGGGGGTCCCGCCGCCCGGCCGGTCGGCTCGTGCCGCCGCTCCGGGGGCCGGGGCGTCACGTCGCTGCCACCTCGACGCGGGCCTCGGCGGCGCCGCGTGCCCCGGCGACGAGGGCGGCCTCGGCGTCGAGCTGACCCCGCACCCGGGCGGACAGCCGGCCGGCGAACGGGGTCACCGTGATCTCCAGCGTCTTCCGGCCCGCCTGCCTGGCCCGCCACGTCCCGGCCACGTCACCGTCCACCAGCACCGCACCCGGGTTGCCGATGATCCGCCACACCTGCGCCTGGTGGGCCTTCTCCGGCACGAGCACCCCGCGGTCGCGGACCGCGAGGAAGGGGCCCGCCTGCTGGAAGAGCGACCCGGAGATGTGCCGCGCGGCGCACGGCCCGCAGTCGTACGTCAGCTCGGGCGGCACCCGGTCACTGACCGCCCGGCTCGCCTCGCCCTTGGGCACGGGCCCGGTGACCACCTCGGCGAACGCGATGGCAGCGGCGGTGAACGCGGCGATGCCCAGCGCGGCACCCGTCCGGATCTGACCGGCGATCCGCCGGGTGGCGTCGGCGTCGGACAGCGGCCAGAGGGCGGTGGCGAGCGCGGGCAGATCCGTGCGGCGGTGCAGGTGCGGCGCGCCACGCATCGACCAGATCAGCTCCAGCCGGTCGTCCTCCGGTGGCACTCCACGGGCGGCGAGCGCGAGCCGCGCCGACCCGTACGGCGTGTCCTGCACGCCCAGCCCCGCCACCGCCAGGTCGGCCGCCCGGCCGCCCGGCCGGTGCAGCTCCTGGGCGGCAGCCCGGTAGCCAAGGACCCGCCGGCGGTCGACCTCGGTCATCGCATCCCCTCCGTCGTCGGCAGGTTACCGCCGCCGTCGGACGGTTCCGCCCGCCGGCTCACCCGATCCGGGCGAGGTTGACCGGGCCGCGGACGGGGACCCGTGTCCGGACGTCGAGTCACCGACCGGGCGGGAGCCGTCGCGCCGGTCGGTGAGGGACACGACCGACGGGGAGGAGAGGACCCGATGGCGGACGCGACCACGCGGTTCTTCGAGGATCTCGACCGGAGGGGGTACGAACCCCTGCTGGCGAAGACCTCGGGGACCCTGCGTTTCGATCTGCACGAGGGAGCGCACACGCACCACTGGATGGTCAGGATCGACCGGGGAAACCTGCGGGTGACCCAGGAGGACCGGGACGCGGACACGGTGGTGGGGACGAGTCCGGCGCTGTTCGAGGACCTCGCCTCGGGGCGCGAGCACGGGATCGCGGCGATCCTGCGCGGGGACGTGACGGTCGCCGGCGACCCGCGGCTGATCGTCCAGGTCGAGCGCCTCTTCCCCGGTGACCCCGACTCCCGAGGCCCCCGCCGGGCCTTCCACCGGGAGGTGGTCTGATGTCGAAGAGCAACCACGTCCGGATCCTGGACGGAAACACCTTCGTCGTCTCCGAGGACACCGGTGACATCGAGGCCACGCCGACCGAGCCGACGGGACTCTTCTCCCTGGACACCCGCTTCCTGTCGACCTGGGTGCTGACCGTCAACGGGGAGCGGCTCAACCCGCTCTCGTACGACGACCTGCAGTACTACGAGGCGCGGTTCTTCCTGGTGCCGGGGTTGGCGACGCACTACATCGATGCCAAGCTGTCGATCGTCCGGGAACGGGCGGTGGGCGGCAGCTTCCGGGAGACGGTCACCATCCTCAACCACGACGAGAAGCCGGTCGACCTGGAGATCCGGATGGACGCGGCGTCCGACTTCGCCGACCTGTTCCAGGTCAAGGACGAGATCCTCAACAAAAAGGGCGAGATCTACACCGAGGTCGAGCCGGACCGGCTGCGGCTGGGCTACCGGCGCGGCAGCTTCCGGCGGGAGACGGTGATCGCGTCGTCGGTGCCGGCCCGGTACGACAAGGGCGGCTTCGGGTACACCGTCCATCTCGAACCCAACGAGCAGTGGATGGCCCAGGTCGACGTGCAGACGCACGCGGTCGGCCCGGGGGGCCGGGACCTGCGGATGGGGGTGCGCGCCCACGGCACGGAGCGGCTCGCCCTCCAGCAGGATCTGGAGGAGTGGATCGCGAACGCGCCGAAGGTCAACACCGAGCACGAGGACCTGGCCGCGACGTACCGCCGCTGTCTCGTGGACCTGGCGGCGCTGCGCTTCTCACCGCTGTCGCTGGGCGGGGCGACGCTGCCGGCGGCCGGTCTGCCGTGGTTCATGACGATGTTCGGGCGGGACAGCATCCTGACCTGCCTCCAGGTGCTGCCGTTCACGCCGGAGCTGTCCAAGACGACGCTCCGCATCCTCGCCGCCCTCCAGGGCACCCGGTTCGACGACTTCCGGGACGAGGACCCGGGCCGGATCCTGCACGAGATGCGGTACGGCGAGACCGCGGCCTTCGAGGAACAGCCGCACTCGCCGTACTACGGCTCGGTGGACGCGACGCCGCTGTTCATCGTGCTGCTCGACGAGTACGAGAAGTGGAGCGGCGACGCCGCGCTGGTCGTGGAACTGCAGGCCGAGTGCCGGGCGGCGCTGAAGTGGATCGACAACTACGCCGACCTGGTCGGCAACGGCTACATCTGGTACGAGCGGCGCAACACCGACACGGGCCTGGAGAACCAGTGCTGGAAGGACTCCTGGGACTCCATCTCCTACCGTGACGGCAAGCTGCCCCCGTTCCCGCGGGCGACCTGCGAGGTGCAGGGGTACGCGTACGACGCGAAGGTGCGGGCCGCCCGGCTGGCGCGCGAGTTCTGGGGCGACCCGGAGTTCGCCGACCGGCTGGAGCGGGAGGCGGCCGCGTTGAAGGAGCGGTTCAACCGGGAATGGTGGGTGGAGGACGGCGAGTACTACGCGCTCGCCCTGGACCCGGACGGCCGGCAGTGCGACGTGCTCAGCTCGAATGTCGGCCACCTGCTGTGGAGCGGCATCGTCGACGCCGACCGCGCCGGGAAGATCGCCCAGCACCTGGTCGGGCCGCGGCTCTTCTCCGGCTGGGGCGTGCGGACACTCGCCGAGGGTGAGGTCCGCTACAACCCGATCGGCTACCACAACGGCACGATCTGGCCGTTCGAGAACTCCTTCATCGCGTGGGGCCTGCGTAACTACGGCTTCGCCGACGAGGCGGCGACCATCGCCAACGGCATCCTCGACGCGGCCCGGTACTTCGACGGCCGGCTGCCGGAGGCCTTCGGCGGCTACCCGCGGGAGCTGACGAAGTTCCCGGTCGAGTACCCCACGGCGTGCAGCCCGCAGGCCTGGTCCACCGGGGCGCCGCTGCTGCTTCTGCGGACGATGCTCGGCCTGGAGCCGCACGAGGGCCACCTCGCCGTCGAGCCGCGCCTGCCGGTCGGCATGGGCCGGATCGAGGTGCTGGACATCCCGGGCCGGTGGGGCCGGGTGGACGCGTTCGCCCGCGGTCGCCTCGACCTGCACCAGCTCTCGGATTGAGCGGTGCGGGAGGGCTCCTTCCCCGATGTCGACCCTCGGGACGGGGCCCTTCCGCAGCCGGGACTCCCCGGCGCTCCGCCCTACGGTGGCGTAACTTACTCGGGGTAAAGTCGCCGGATGCCGGAGCTCGTGTACCCGCCCGTGATCGCCGCCGCCAAGACGATGTTCCGGGTCCTCGACCTGAAGATCACGGTGGAGGGCGCCCACCACGTCCCGCGTACCGGCGGGGCGGTGCTGGCCAGCAACCACGTCAGTTACCTGGACTTCATCTTCTGCGGGCTGGGCGCGCGCCAGTCGAAGCGCCTGGTCCGGTTCATGGCGAAGAAGTCCGTCTTCACGCACAAGGTCTCCGGCCCGCTGATGCGTGGCATGCGGCACATCCCGGTGGACCGGCGGGCCGGCGCCGGCTCGTTCGCCGAGGCGGTCGGCGCGCTGAAGCGCGGTGAGGTGGTCGGCGTCTTCCCGGAGGCCACGATCAGCCGCTCGTTCACGGTCAAGGACCTCAAGAGCGGGGCCACCCGGATGGCCCGCGACGCCGGCGTGCCGGTGCTGCCGGTGGCGCTGTGGGGCACCCAGCGGCTCTGGACGAAGGGCCGCCCGCGCACGCTGACCAGGCGGCACACGCCGATCACCATCCTGGTGGGGGAGCCGATGGACCCGGCCGGCTACCCGGACGCCACCACGATGGCCGACGACCTCAGGACCCGGCTGGCCGCCCTGGTCGACCGGGTGCAGCGCGAGTACCCGGACCGCCCGTCGGGCCCGGACGACACCTGGTGGCTCCCCGCCCACCTCGGCGGCACCGCCCCGACCCCGGCGGAAGCCGCCGCTCTCGACCGCGCCTGACCCTCCCCGCGACCCGGATGCGGCTGGGGACACGCGGCACGGGGTGGTGGCGCTCGTGGCCGGATCGGTCCGGTGTCGGGCGGGATGGTGTCTCGTGCCGGTGGGCTGCCGGACGGCAGAGTCAGGTCATGAACAGAGCAGCACTCGTCGTCATCGACGTCCAGGAGTCCTTCCGGCAGCGCGACATCTGGGCGTACGCCTCGCAGCCGGACATCGTCGGCCAGGTCGACCGGCTGGTCACCGCCGCCCGGCGCCGCGGCGACCTGGTGGTCTGGGTCCTGCACGCCGAGCCCGGCACCGGCGGCGTCTTCGACCCGGCCAACGGCCACGTGCGGCTGATCGACGGTCTCACTCCCGTCCCCGGGGAGCCCACGCTGGTCAAGACGTCGCACAACGCGTTCACCACGACCAACCTCCAGCAACTGCTGACCCTCGCCGGCGCCCGCGAGATCACCGTCTGCGGCATCCGCACCGAGCAGTGCGTGGAGACCACCGCCCGGGTCGGCTGCGACCTCGGGTACGAGATGACGTTCGTGACCGACGCGACCGTCACCTTCCCGACGCCGCACCGGGACCTGCCGGCGACCGCCACCCTCGCCGAGATCCTCGCCGACCCGCGCACCCTGTCGGTCGAGGAGATGACCGCGCGTACCGAGTACGCCCTCGCCGGCCGCTTCGCCGCCGTCCGTACCGTCGACGAGGTGACCGGCACGGTCCCGGACCGGGCCGCCGACGCCGCCGCGGCGGGTACCGGCACGGGCGCGTCGCGGCCCGAACCCGTCGGCGTGCGAGGCTGACCGCATGGCCCGGGTCGTCTTCCTGCTCGTCCCGCAGCTGCACCTGCTGGACCTCGCCGGGCCGGCCCAGGTCTTCTCCACCGCCGCCGACCTCGGGTACGACTACCACCTGCACTACGTCGCCGACCGTGAGGTGGTGCCGACCGTGCAGGGCGTACCGCTGGTGGCCGGGCGCGAGTGGCCCGAGCTGACCCGCGACGACCTGGTGGTCGTACCCGGATGGCGGCCCCGCGCGCACGGCCCGGAGGGGCCGGTCGGCCCGGAGGACCTGCGGCGGCTGGCCGCCCACCACGCGGCCGGCGGCACCGTGGCCAGCGTGTGCGCCGGGGCGTACGCCCTGGGTCGTGCCGGGCTGCTCGACGGCCGGCGCTGCACCACCCACCACGAGGTGCAGGACGACCTGGCCCGCCGCCACCCCGCGGCGCGTGTGGTCCGCGACGTGCTGTACGTGGTGGACGACCGGGTGGTCACCTCGGCCGGCATCGCCAGCGGCATCGACGTGGCGCTGCACCTGATGGCCACCCGGCACGGGCCCGCCGCGGCCGCCCGCATCGCCCGCGTCCTGGTCGTGTACGCCCGCCGCAACGGCCACGAACAGCAGGCCAGCGCGATGATGCGGCACCGGTCGCACCTCTCCGACGCGGTGCACCGGGCGCAGGACCTGATCGACGCCCGGTACGACCGGCCGCTGCCCCTCGCCGACCTCTGCGCCGAGGTGGGGGTGGCCGAGCGGACCCTCACCCGGCTGTTCCGGCAGACCACCGGCCTGACCCCGCTCGGCTACCAGCAGCTCCTGCGGGTCGAGCGCGCGGAACACCTGATCGGGCACGGGACGACCGTCGAGTCGGCGGCCCGCGCGGTCGGGTTCACCGATGCCCGGATGCTGCGCCGGCTGCGGTCCCGGGCCACACCCCCTCGGACCCCTCCCGCCGGTAGTAGTCGTCCCGCGAACGGAACTCCACCGGCAGCGACCCGGGCAGGGTGACCCGCCCCTCGACGGTGAGCGGGCCGGCGTTGGCGCGCAGCGCCAACACGTCACGTTCCGGCGGCGACAGGTCCACCAGCTCAGGGTGGGCCAGCCGGAACGCGGCCACCGCCCGGCGGATCTGCCGGGCCAGGTCGACGACCCCCTCCGGGGCGGCGAGGGCGAGCGCCGGCTGGTGGATCGTCCGCAGCGCGTCGCAGACGACCAGCACCTGCCCCGGCCGCCCGGGACCGGGTGGCACCACCTCCAGCCGGGACGGCCACTGCCAGCGGACCTGCCCGCTGACCAGGCCCGGCACCCGCACCCCGCGCCGGTGGCGGGGCTCGCCCGCGCCGACGCCCACGACCGACAGCTGCGAGGCCGTCCCGACGTACGCGAGCCGCCGGTCGGTGACCGTCACCGCGACCGTCCCCGGCAGCGTCCAGCGCCGCCAGGCCTCGGTCGGGCCCAGCAGGTAGCCCGCCGCGGGCAACCGGTACCGGCCGAGCACCCGCTCGCCCGGCTCGGGGACCAGCTCGTGTCGCCGGTCCAGTACCGGCCCGGTGTCGTCCGGCGCGTCGAACCGGTGCGGGGCGATGAAGAAGGGGGACGCGTCATCGTGCATCGTCACGACCTCTCGTGCAGACGGCGATGGGGCGGCCGGATCACCCCTGGTTCACCGTGCAGCCTCGCCGACCCCCGGCACCACTGTCATGACGCCCGTTAGGGGGTCGGCCGGTCGTACCACGCCTGCGACCGATAGGTGCCGATCTCTTCCGGCCGGACGAGGCCGTCCTCGATCGCGCGGGCGAGCAGAGCCGCCTTCGTGGCGGCCGGCCGCCCCGCCCGGGTGTACTTGATCCGCGCCCGGTCCACGTACTGCTTGACCGTGTGTTCACTGATGCGCATCCGGCGGGCCACCGACGCCTTCGACATCGACTGGAACCACAGCAGCAACGCCTCCCGCTCCTTGTCGGACAGCACCGGCCGGTCCGGCCGGGGGTCGCCGACCATCGCGCCGGCCAGCGCCGGCGACACGTACGGCCGGTCGCTCGCGGCGGCCAGCACCGTCGCCACGCAGTGCTCCCGCCCCTCGTGCTTGGCGAGGAACGCGACCGCTCCGGCGTCGAGCGCCGCCAGCATCGTCGCCGGGTCGGAGTGTTCGGAGTAGACGACCACCCGCCGGCCCGCCGCACTCAGCTCGGCCAGCTTGTCCAGCGCCATCCGGCCGTGCAGCCGCAGGTCCAGCAGGACGACGTCGGCGTGCGGGGCCTCGCGCAGCACCTCGTCCGGGTCGTCCCCGGTGGCGACCACCTCCAGGCCCGGCTCGGGGGCGAGCCACGCCCGTACGCCGTCGATGACCACCGGATGGTCGTCGACGATCGCCACCCCGACCGGCCGGTGCGCGTTCACCGCCGCCACCGGGTCTGCGTCCATCTGATCTCCCCGTCCCGTTCGTCGAGGTGCTCCACTCGGCCGCCACCGCCGTCCGGCGCCGGAACACCGCCGCCGGCTGCCGGTGACCTGTCGTCGGAGGGATGGTCGGCGTGCTCGCCGTCCGGGGTGACGAGGCTGACCGCCACCTCGTCCGGCCCGGCCACGACGGTCAACCGGGCCCAGTCCCGGGCCCCGGCCAGGGTCGCGGTCGGCGGGTCGGCCAGTCGGCGGCGGATCTCCACCGGCAGCGGTGGCGGCGTGCCGATGGTCACCAGATCGATCGGGAGGCCGTTCCGCTCGGCCAGGTCGGCCGCCGCCCGCAGCTCGTGCAACAGCGGGTCGGGCACGTCGTCGGACTCGGCGATGAGCCGGCGCAGCCGCGCCGCCGCCAGCACGCACCGGCGTTGCACGTCCGCGTCCGCCGGGTCGGCCCGGCCGTCGGCCAGCTCGGCGAGGACCTTCCGGGCGGCGGCGCCGGCCAGGGCGAGCCGTTCGCGCCGCTCCCGCCGGGCCAGCTCGGCCGCCTCGCGTTCGGCCACCAGGGCGTACGCCGCGGCCGCCGTCGCGGCCCGCTGCCGGGCCAGCGCGGCGATCGCCGCGCCACCGGCGAACACGGCGACCGGCAGCGAGGACGTGCCGTACACGTACATCGCGCAGCGGGCCAGGTCGGCGGGGGCGGTCGCGCCGTACCCGAGGACGGCCACCAGCGCGATCGTCGAGTGCGCGGTGAGCAGGAGCAGCAGCCCGACCAGCCGGCGCCCCCACAGGACCAGCACGAAGAACCAGGCGATGGTGCCCCACACCCAGTTCGCGGCGGTGAAGAGCTGCCGCTCGTCCGCCGCGGCGAAGACGACCGCGTCGACGGCCAGCAGCATCGCCGCCAGCGGCCAGGCCGGCAACGGGGCGCCGCGCAGCAGGCCCGTCCCCGCGATACCGCCCAGACCCGCGACCAGCAGCCAACCGCCGAGCACCGCCGCCGGTGCCGCCAGGTCCGCGCGGGCCGACAGCACCGCCGGCAGACCGATCGCCGTGTGCCACGCCAGCGCGATCACCACCACGACGATCCGCGCGCCGCGGTCGGAGGCGCGGGCCACCGCGGCCGCCGCGTCCGCGCCGGTCCGGCTCTCCCTGGTAGTACGCGGTAGGGGCACCGCCGTGACCGGTGGTGCCGTCAGCCCGGAGACGGTCCACTCCAGCCGGATCCGCGTGCCCGCCCCGGGGCAGGAGCGGACCTCGGCCCGCCCGCCGACAGCGGCCATCCGGCCGTGGACCGACTCGCGCAACCCGTACCGGTGAGCCGGGACCGTCGCCGGATCGAAGCCGGGACCGTCGTCGACCACCTCGACCACGACGGCGCGGCCGGCCCGGGCCAGGCGCAGCGTGGTCGTCGCACCCGGCGCATGCTGGACCACGTTGGACAGTGCCGCGTACGTGCTCTCCGCGAGGGCCTCGGCGACGGCCGTCGGCACCTCGCACGCGGCCAGCTCCACTGTGACCGGCAGCTCCGGGAGCCGGGCCCGCACCTGCCGCAGCCGCTCGTCCAACCGGCCGTCACCCTCCGCCGCACGGCCGTCGGCGAGGGCGTCGAGGGTCCGCAGGTCGCCGGCGCACCGGTCGCGCAGCGCCGCCGACGACCCGGACACCGCGCCGAGGCCGACCATCGTGAGTGTGGCCAGGACGGTGTCGTGCAGGTCGCGGTTCTGCTGCCGCTCGGCCTCCCGGGTGGCCCGGGCGACCCGGCTCTCCCGCGTCAGCCGCTGATGGTCCACGAACGCCCGGTCCGCGCGGCCGATCCGGCGGCGCATGACGACGGCCATCACCACCGTGCAGCCGGTCTGCGCCAGCAGCGTCGCCGCGTGGGCGCCCGCCTCGACGGGATCACCCGCAGCGTGCGCGCCGGTCGCGTACGCGGCGGTCACCAGCAGCCCCGCCGGGACCGACCAGCGGGCCGGGGCGGTCGCCTGGGCGTTGATGATCGTGGTGCTCGCGAGGACCGCGATCCAGCTCCCCTCGCCGGGCAGCACCTCCGGTGCCACCAGCACGGGGATGGCCAGGCAGGCGATCGTGGTCAGCGCGACGTCACCGGCCACCAGCGGTGCGGTGACCCCGTGCCGGAGCCCGCGGACCGCGTACCAGACCGACCAGGCGGTCAGTGTGGCGACGGCCGGCAGCAGCAGCGCCGGCTCGACCGGCGGCGTACGCACCCACAGCGCCACGATCGCGCCCACCACGCCGCAGCTGAGCCGGAGCAGGGCCGGAATCGTGGCGAAGATAAGGGTGAGGGCGCCGCCGGCCGGCGTGTCCAGAGTGCCGGGTGCCGCGATGATGCCGGCTTGGGTGCCGGGCAGCGCGGTCGCGGCGGCTTGTGCGGTGCCGGGTGGCGCGGTCGCGGCGGGAACGGCCGGCATCGGGCGAGACGTCCTTCCGAAACGACCGATACGGGTCCGGTCGGCAGAAATCGACGCCGGAGAATAGCATGCCCGAGGCTCCGCGATCACCCACCGTATGCGTGGTGTCGCCGGCCGGTCAGTTCCCTCGCGGCTGGATCAGGTCCCACCGGTTGCCGTACAGGTCCTCGAAGACGGCGACCGATCCGTACGCCTCGTGCCGTGGCTCCTCGAGGAACCGCACGCCGGCGGCGCTCATCCGGGCGTGGTCGGCGGCGAAGTCCTCGGTGTACAGGAACAGCCCCACCCGTCCGCCGGTCTGGTTCCCGACGCGCGTCCGCTGCTCGGGCGTTGACGCGCGGGCGAGGAGGATTGCGGTCTCTCGTGCGCCGCGCGGCCGCACCACCACCCACCGGGAGCCGTCCGGCCGGGGCGTGTCCTCGACCAGTTCGAAGCCGACACGCTCGGTGTAGAAGGCGATCGCCTCGTCGTACTCGCGCACCACCAGCGCGACCAGTCCCAGATGTGCCATGCGGCCATCATGCCGGGCGGGATTGGGGGAGCCGGGCAACGGTGAGCAGGTGTGAGCTGGCACCGAGCACCTCCGGGTCGCACTCGGTCAGCGCCGCACACCGCAGCACCTCCGCGAAGAGCGGCCCGTCCTCATCCGGCCCGCCGGTCACCGGCAGCAGCGGCCAGAGCGGGCCCTCGATCCCGTACCGTCGCGGCGCTGGCAGCCCGGCGGCGCGGATCTCGTCGACGATTTCGTCGGGGCGGTGGAAGTAGGCGGTGGTGAAGCCGCTCACCGGGTCGTTCACGCCGGTCTCGTAGGCGGCTAGCAGGGCCGGCCGGGTGCGGTCGTCCACCCGGCCCTGCCGGATCAGATCCATGAAGGGGGCGTGCCGGCTGATCGTCGCCGCCGCCACCACACCGCCGGGGCGGGTCACCCGCGCCGCCTCGCGCAGCGCCGCCACCCGGTCGGCCTGGTCCGTGAGGTGGTAGAGCGGCCCGAGCAGCAAGGTCACGTCCGCGACGGCGCCGGCCACCGGCAGCCGCCGGGCGTCACCGACCGTCGCGGTCACCTCCGGGTACGCGCGCCGCGCCGCCGCCGCATGCGCCGGCACCAGGTCGACTACGTGGACGCGGTGTCCGGCCGCCGCGAGCCATCCGGCGTGGGCGCCGGGACCGCCGCCCACGTCGAGCACCATGGCCGGTGCCGGCGGCAGCAGCCGGGACAGCAGGTCCCGGGTACGCGTCGCCTCGAGGCGGCCGTGCGGACTGCGCTCCAGCCGGTCGGCCTCGACGAACACCTCGGTGTAGTAGCGGACGACGTCAGGCTCCGGCGGGTGCGGCTGACTCATCCGTCGATGTTGCCGGCGCACCGGCGTCCGCGTCATGCCGATTCTGACGAGGGCTGCTGGCCGGGCTCAGTCAACCAGTCCTCGCCTGGTCCATCCCACAACCGCACATACCGGGAGTCCGCCCCGGGCATTCCATCCGGGTCAAGTCGGTACAGGTCTCCCGCGGCGTCGAACAGGCAGCCGGCCCTGTACACCGCCAACCCCACCGGATCGCCGTCGTAGCTTGCCCGACGGGCGAGCCTCGCCGTCGGGTGGCTTTCCCGATCCGATCGCCGTTCTCCGCATGGGCAAGGTCTGGCGCAAGCGGGACGTGGAGCGGTGGATCGCCGAGCACCGGCCTGCGCCCGACTGAACGCTGCGCGGAAGCTTCGCCGACGGGACGGCATTCCTTCCGGGGCGGCGAAGCGGCGGTGGCGCCGCTAGGGTCGGCCCGTGACCGTGCTGCAGGGGCCCCCGCCCGCCGGCGACGAGACGGCGACCCTCTTGGGCGCTCTGGAACGCTCGCGCCGGACCCTCGCGTGGAAGTGCGGTGGCCTCGACGCCGAGGGCATGCGCGCCACGGTCGGGGCGTCCACGGTGACGCTCGGCGGGCTGCTCAAGCACCTGGCCGCCGTCGAGGCTATCTACTTCAGCCTCCGGTTGCGGGGCCGCGACCCGGGGCCGCCGTGGAACACGGTGGACTGGGACGCCGAGCCGGACTGGGAGTGGCGATCCGCCGCCGACGACTCGCCCGAGCAGCTCCTGACGCTCTGGCGGGACACCGTCGCCACCTCCCGGCTCATGATCGAGGAGGCGCTGGCCGAGGGCGGCCTGGACGGGTTGGCGCGGTGGACCAGCCCCGAGGGCGACACCCCCAGCCTCCGGCGGATCCTCGTCGACCTGATCGAGGAGTACGCGCGCCACGTCGGGCACGCCGACCTCATCCGGGAGTCGGTCGACGGGCTGGTCGGCGAGGATCCGCCGCACTGATTCCTGTCGGTGGGTGGGGCTAGTGTCTGCGGGGCAGGCAGCCGATCCGGGGGAGAGACCATGACCACCTTGGACAACCGTCCCAACACCGCACTCCTGGTCATCGACGTGCAGAACGGCGTCGTCGAAGGGGCGCACGAGCGCGACGCCGTCGTCGCCAACATCGCCGGCCTCGTCGAGAAGGCGCGGCGGGAGCAGGTTCCCGTCGTCTGGGTCCAGCACTCCGACGAAGGGCTCACCCGGGGCAGCGACGACTGGCGGATCGTCCCGGATTTGAAGCCGGTCGACAGCGAGCCGCTCGTCGAGAAGAACTACGGCGACTCCTTCGAGGCCACCACTCTCGAGACGGTGCTGTCCGGGCTGGGCGTCGGTCGACTCGTCGTCACGGGCGCGCAGACCGACGCGTGCATCCGCTCGACGCTGCACGGTGCGCTCGTCCGGGGCTACGACGCGACCCTCGTCAGCGACGCCCACACGACGGAGGACCAGTCGGCGTGGGGCGCGCCGCCGCCGGCGCAGGTCATCGCCCACACCAACCTCTACTGGACCTACCAGTCGGCGCCGGGCCGCACGGGCGGCACGGTCACCACCGCCGACGTCGACTTCAGCGTCGCGTCCTGACGCGGTGATCCTGGCTTCGCAGTGCGGGTGAGCGAACCTGGTCGAGGCTGCGCTGCACGGCGAGTGTCATCACGGGTGCGCCGTCCCGAGGCTCCAACCGGGCGACGTCAGGCGAGAGGAACGTCGGCATCGGGCGAGTGTAGTGGGCGCGGGCGGAGAGGATCGATCACCATCGGACCTCTCCGTCCGCAGCCCATCAAATCTGTTTGATGTATCGTCTGTTCATGGCTGCGTCGAGTCAGGCTGCCCCGGCGTTCCTGCGCCTGGCCGCCCACCCGCTGCGCTGGCGGCTACTGGCCGAGCTCGCCGACAGCGACCTGCGGGTCCGCGAGTTGGTCGCGCTGATCGGCCAGCCGCAGAACCTGGTCTCCTACCACCTGCGGCTGCTGCGGGACGGCGGGCTGGTCACCGCCACGCGAAGCAGCTTCGACGGCCGTGACAGCTACTACCACCTGGCTCTGGACCGCTGCGCCCAAGCACTGGCCAGCACCGGCGCCGTCCTGCACCCGGCTCTCCGCTTCGAGAGCGCCACCTGGGACCCGTCAGTCGACCAACTGCGGTTACCCCGCGTTGCCGTGTTGTTCGTCTGCACGGGCAACAGCGCCCGTTCACCAATCGCCGAAGCCCTGCTGCGCCACCACACCGCCGGACAGGTGGAGGCCAGCAGCGCCGGCAGCCGCCCCGGGGCGCGACTGCATCCCACCGGCGTACGGGTGCTGTGCGACGAGTACGGCATCGACATCGCCGAGCAGCGTCCCCGCCACCTGGGCACCCTTGCCGGCCGCCGGTTCGACTACGTGATCACCCTGTGCGACAAGGCCCGCGAGGTCTGCCCCGAGTTCGACGATCACCCTCGCCGGATCCACTGGAGCATCCCTGACCCCTCTCCTGCCGGCGACAGCGGCCAGGCCGGCTACCCGGCCTTTGTCCGCACCGTCGCCGACCTCGACAACCGCATCCGCCGTCTGCTGCCGGTACTCGCTGCCCAACCATCCACGAGTCAAGGAGGCTCGAGCCATGACCGGAACCGACCAGTACGCCAGCGTCCGCTACGTGGTTGACGACGTCCGGGCCGCCGTCGACTTCTACACGACGCACCTCGGCTTCCACATGCTGACCAACGCCGGAGGCGCATTCGCTGACGTGGTCCGTGGCCCGCTGCGGCTACTGCTGTCCGGGCCCGCCAGCTCAGGTGCCCGGGCAACTCCCGAGGATTCTGCGGCTCCCGGCCGAAACCGCATCCACCTCACCGTCGACGATCTGGATGCCGAGATCGCCCGGCACCGGGGCGCTGGACTGTCGTTTCGGAGCGACGTGGTTTCCGGTCCCGGCGGACGTCAGATCCTGCTGGCCGATCCCGCCGGCAACCTGATCGAACTGTTCGAATCCGCCCGTCAGGCCGGCGTCGCGACGGCCGTACGCTGACGAAGCCGGGCGCCGGCGCAAGCGGCTGCGGCGGGGCGCTCCAGATCACCCTCATCCTGTCCCCATCCGCGTCAGTAAGTCGTCCGCATGGCTGACGCTGTCGTGATTCCCGGCGCTTGGTCCGGACCGGGCGCTCCCCTGCTGGATCGCTGCTGGTACCTGTAAGCGGATCTCCCCGTCGGGCAGTCGCCAGGGCGTCCAGCCTCCCGGACGGGCTCGGTTCGCATTCCGCCGGAGCCGCGCACCGAAGCGCTGTACGTGTGCGCGTTGACGGTCGGGCTCCGGCGTGGGGAACTGCTTGTGCGCGCCTGGTCAGATGCGGTTGCCGCCGCCGGCCTTGGGGTCACTCATGCACTGCAGTGGGTCATCTTGCTGACGTCCAGGGTCGGTACCGGCTTGCCGCCCTTGCCCAACGTGGCCTCCCAGGCCGCCTCGTACGACCCGTTCCGCGCAGCGGTCTTCAGAATCTCGTTGATCCTCTCGCAGCCGGCCTTGTCCTTCTTCTTCAGCCCGATGCCGTAGGGCTCCTCGGAGAAGGTCTTGCCCACCAGCTTGAACTTGCCCACGTTCTCCGGCCGCATGGAGTAGCCGAGGAGGACGACATCGTCGGTGCTCACCGCGTCGACCGCGCCCGACTCGAGGTCCGCCAGACACCTGATGTCCTGGTCGTACTGCTGCAACCTGGTATTCGGGTACTGCGACCGGATCCGCCGGGCTGACGTTGAGCCGGCGTTCGAGCAGACGACCTTGCCTTCGAGTTCCTCCGGCCCCCGGATGGTCGAGTCGGCCCTGACCAAGAGGTCCTGGCCGGCGACGTAGTACGGCCCGGCGAACCTGATCTCCTTCTTGCGCGCCGCGTTGATCGTGTAGGCGGCAATGACGAAGTCGACCACACCCTCCTTGATGGCCTGTTCGCGGTCCGGCAGGCTGGTGTCCTTCCACTGGATGTTGGCCGGGTCGACGCCGAGTCCCTTGGCGACGATCTTCCCGATCTCGACGTCGAAGCCCACGTAGGTGCCATCGGTCTTCAGGCTGAGGCCCGGCTGGTCGGGAATCACGCCGATGGCGAGCGTCCCGGTCTCCGTGGCCTTTTCGATGACACCGGGGCCGCTGTCGTCCCCACCGCAGGCGCCGGTGGCGAAGGAGAGTGCCGCGACCACGACGACCGCCGCCCGCGTGACACGCATTCCGCTCTCCCTCTTTCGACGGCGCACCGCCCCGGGAAACCCTACTGTCCCGCTTCGACCATTACGGCTGGTTGCGCCCATTCGGTGAGCGCCGCCCAGGGGGGACCCGACGTGCTGTGCCGCAGCCTGACCCGGGCTCGCCTATTTGGTCCGTGGATAGTCATAAAACGGTAAGTTCATCCCAACCGGTCTCGTACCCTCCGCCCGGCCGACGGAAGGGAGGAACGGTGCGCCCTGAGCGAGTACGTCTGCTGTGGCTGCTCGTCCTGACCGCCGCGCCGGCGGCGGCCGTGGCGGCCGTGTTGTACGCCGTCAACTTCACCTCGGCGTTCGGCCTGGCGCCCCAGGCCAGTGCGATCACGCCGTACGGGGCGTTCTTCGACCTGCGCTGGGTGCTGGTCTATCACAACTCCTGGGCCATGTTCGCCGGACTGCTGCTGGGCGCCATCGTGTTCCGCGGACTGTTCTCGGCCGTACTGGTCGCGCTCGCCTGGCCGGCCGAGCGGCCGCGCCCGTCGTTTCGCCGGCTGGCCAGGCGCAACCTGACCTTCGCGGCCGTCGTCGTCGTGATTCTCTCGCCGTGGACCGCGCTAGCCGTGGTCGCCTCGGACGTCTCGCTGGCCTACTTCCAGTTCCTCGTGCTGGTGCCGGTGATGATCCTGGCCCCGCTGCTACAGCGGGGCGGGATCGTGCCGGACTGGTGGCGCGGCCTGCCGTCGGCCGCCACGGTCGGCTGGTCGCTGCTCAACTTCGTGACCCTCACCGCGGGCGCCGCACTCGTCTGGTCCGTCCCGGACTGGTTGACGGTACCGGCAGCCGCTCTGGCCGGATCGGTCAACGGCCTGCTGTGGCAGCGAAAGGTGCGCGCCACGGTGCTCCAGCAACGGGTGCGGTGGTCCCGGGTGCCCGTAACGCCGGTGGTCGTCGCCCTGGTGGTGAGCAGCCTGCTGTTGGTCGAATACGTCGAGGACCTCGGGGCTCGCGGCGCCGGCCAGTCGCTGCAACCCATCGACGCCCTGCCACAGTTCGGGGACATCGGCCACCCGGTGATCTTCCTCGGCGGCTACAACTCGGCCCACCACGGCGACCCGTCGGAATCCCAACCTCCCATCGTGCGCTTCTCGTACCGGGGCACCGACCACCACGGGAAGCCGGTGTTCTACTCACCGGTCGACACCCACCAGTCGCTGTCCACCAGCGCTCAACTGCTCGCCATGCAGGTGGATCAGCTTCACGCGCGTAGCGGTAAGCCGGTCTCGCTGGTCGGACAGAGCGAAGGCGCCCTCGTCGTCCGCTACTACCTGGAACGCTACCCGCACCCCGCAGTCGACACGGTGGTCCTGGACAGCCCGATCCTGCTGGCCGGGCGTTCCTACTACCCGCCGCCGCAGGCTGATTCGGGCTGGGGCATCGCCACCGGTTGGCAGCTGCGCGGCATGTTCAAGCTGATGGAAGCCACCAGCGAGGCACCGGACACTCCCGACTCTCCGTTCATCCGCTCCCTGCTGGACGACGCGCCGTTCTACCGCAACCACCTGCTCTGCCCGGTGCCGGGCGTGCGGATGATCGCGCTACTGCCAATCGTCGACGCCATCACGGTCCCGGCGGAACTCAACGCCCAGATACCCGTGATCCAGATGCCCGGCTTCCACGGCCACCTGATCGACCGGCCGGCCGGACTGCGCCACCTGGCCGACCACCTCACCGGCAAGCCGCCGAGCAACCTGCTCCGTTGGGAATACTCGGCCCTCCAGCGGTTCGCCGGGGCATGGCAGGCGCCAGCCCTGCCGTTGGCACTCAACCCGGCATGGGATGCCGCCGACGAGCCGGATGCGGCATTGCGACGGGAACCCTGCCCGCCCTGAGCCGAACCGCCAGGGAGGTCAAAGCTGCTCTGAAAGAGCGCGCCCGGCAGGATTCGAACCTGCGGCCTTGGGATTAGAAGTCCCCTGCTCTATCCGCTGAGCTACGGGCGCGTGTCGTGGATCTCGCGCGAGAAGGGTACCGCCGCGCCCCCGGTCAGCGGGGGAACGGGTGGCGCCGGCCACGTCGACGGCCCAGCCTGCCACGGCCAGCGCCGCAGGTCACCCGGATTGTCCCGGCCGCCCGCCGGGTCGTCGCCCCGTCGTACGCTCGGCGTCGTGCTGCTTGATCCGGACACCGAGAGTGACGTCGCGTACGAGTTGTGCCAGCTCGTCGGGCGTGCGGTCCTGCCGGTCCGCGCGGGCGACGGCCTCGGGACGGCGTTCTTCTTCGCGACGGCCGACGGCGGGGAGTACCTGCTGACGGCGGACGCGCTCACGCGGTCCGCGACCGGCGAGGTCGGGTTGCGACCCAGCCTGACCGAGCCGGCGGACGTCGCCGGGGACGCGCTCACCGTGCCGGACTTCGTCGGGCGGTGGAGCCGGCCGGGCGCCGGTGCGGCGGCCATGCCGACCGCCGGGCTGCACGAGCTGGCGGAGGGCGCGGGCTGGCGGTGGCGTACCCAACAGGTGCCGGAGGTGATCGCCGCCGACAGCGACGCGATCGCCGGTATCGGCGCGGAGCCGGGCTCCGCCATCGTCCTCGCGCTGGGCGTCGGCGAGGGCGGCGCGCGGCCGTTGGAGGTGGCCATCGAACGGTACGCGCGGGACGGCGACACCGTCCGGCTCACCGCCGACCTGCCCGACGGGTACGTGGGCGCGCCCGTCTTCGCGGTGCTCGCCGGAAGCGCCGGCGAGGTCGAGCTGAGCTGCCTCGGCCTGGTGCTCCCCGCCGACGGGAGCGGCCACCCGCTGGCCACGTTCGACACCATCCGGGCGGCCGTCGCCGACCTCGCTGGCTGAACCCGGCTCAGCCCTGCGGTACGGCGGCCTCCGCCTCCGGCCGGCGGGGCGCCGGCGGTGCGCCCTCCACCGCCGCGCGCTCCTCCGCCGTGACCGTCGGCCCGGCGCCGAGGAAGGCGTCGGCCCAGCGCCCCACCTCGGCGAGGACCTTCTCGCGTACGGCGGGGCCGGAGAGCGTGAGGTCGTGCAGGCCGCCGTCGAAGCGGGCCAGGGTGACGTGCCGGCCCAGCCGGGGCGCCCAGCGGACCATGTGCTCCACGTCCAGCACGGCGTCGGCGAGGGAGGCCCCGTCCTGCCACTTGAGCCCTTTGAAGCTCCGCGTGGACGCGGCGACCAGCACCGGCACCGGGATGTCGAGACCGGCCCGGAGCCGCTGCTGGCCCCGGCGGATCGCGGCCAGCCAACCGGCCCGCACCGGGAACCCGGCGAGCGGTTTCCAGGCCAGGTCGTACCTCCACTCGCCGCGGTGGTCGGCGTGGAGGCTCTCGCCGTACACCGTGCCGAGGCCGGCGCGGATGACGCGCCTGGGCGCGCTGCGGGCCAGGCGCGCGACGGCGGCCGCGCCGGGTCGCCGCAGCACCCACGGAAGGTTGAGGTCGAAGAAGGGGCTGTTGAGGAAGAGCCCGTCGACCAGGCCGGCGTCGCGTCGGGCGTGCGCCCAGAGCGAGATGATCAGGCCGCCGGTGGAGTGACCAATGCCGAGCACGATGTCGTGCCCGTCGTCCTCGCGGATGATCTCGGCGGCCGCGTCCAGCTCGGGAAGGTACTCGTCGAGGTCGAGGCAGAAGTTCGGCGTCTGGCGCGGGAGCAGGCTGCGCCCGTACTTCCGCAGGTCCAGCGCGTAGAAGTCCCAGCCCCGCTCGACGAAGAAGTCGGCCAGGTGGGTCTGGAAGAAGTAGTCGACGAAGCCGTGGACGTAGAGCACGGCCCGCCGGGTGGGCCGGTCGGCGCGGCGGCGGACCAGGGTGGCCACCACCGGGCCCTCGTCGTCGGTGCCCAGGTCGATCGTGTGCCGCTCGTACGGCGGCCCCAGCACGTCCGGTTCCACGACAGCGACGGTACGCCCGCAAGCTACCCGGCGGTAGCCCTCCTCCGCGTGGCGGGCGGAGGAGGGCGTACGTCTCAGGCCGTCTCGGCGTCGGCGCGGGCCGGCTCGGTGTTGCCGACCTGCTGGTCGTCCGGTTGCGGCCCGGTGTCGCGCAGGTGCTTGTTGTGCCGGGGCTCCTGGCGGGTCTTCGCGTCGTTCAGCCGGCGCCGCAGGTCGTCGCGCACGTCGTTCAGCGCGGCGTGCAGGTCCTCCTCGGTGGAGGTGGTGACGATCTTCTGCCGGCCGGCGATCCAGCACTCCAGGGTGACCTTCTGGCCCTTGGCCGCGCGGTCCTTGACCGACACCTCCAGTTCGGTGGCGTCGGCGTGGAAGCCGGCCAGCCGGGCGTTGAGGGTGGCGAACTGTTCCGCGATCCAGGCCCGGTCGCTCTGCGAGAAGCCCGCTCCGACGCGCAGGCACTCCGCGACGGTGGCCGGATTGGTCACGGCGCTCATCGCTGGCTCCGCCGGGTGCCGGTGGTGGTCGTCGTCATGATCGCTGACCTTTCGTTCGGGGTGCTGTGCCGTTGATCAAAGCCATACCCAACGGCTTCCGGTCCGGAACGTGATCGACCCCCGCGGCCGGCCTGCGTGTCTCGACACAGGCCTTAGCACACCGGGGCCTTGATCAGGTTGTTGTCCACAGGCGGCCTCGCTGTCCACAGATCGGTGCTCCGGGATCGCGGTGTACGTCCGCGGCGGCCAGGCTCGATGCCGAGTCGACTCGCTGATGGCAAGCCCGATCTCCCCTGGAGGGACGATGTTCGACACCTACGTCACGATCGTGGGCAACGTGCTCACCACACCCGAGTGGCGCCGTACCACCCAGAGCCAGACCCTGGTGGCCAACTTCAAGGTCGCCTCCACCGCCCGCCGCCTCGACCGCGACAGCGGCCGCTGGGTGGACGGGAACAGCCTCCGCGTCCGCGTGAACTGCTGGCGGAAGCTGGCCGAGGGCGTCGCCGCCTCGGTGATGGTCGGCGACCCGGTGATCGTGTGCGGGCGGCTCTACACCCGCGACTGGACCGACGACGCCGGCAACCACCGCACCCTCTACGAGCTGGAGGCCGTCGCCGTGGGGCACGACCTCTCCCGGGGGCGCGGCCGGTTCCTGCGCAACCGCCCGACGAGGGCGACCAGCGCCGTGGAGGACGCCGAGGCCGAGCGGCGCGTCCACGGCGAGCCGACCGAGCTGGTGCCGCCCGCCGAGGCGCCGGCCCTGCCCGATGCCCGGCCGCTCGACGACGACTTCGAGCTGCCCGAGTTCGCGGCGGCGCGAAGCCGGTCCGAGTCGCTGAGCTTCAGCGGGATGGACCCGCTGGACGGCCCGCTGGAAGCCGCGCCGGCCGAGCCCGACCCGGAGGACGACGACTCCGACCTGACCGAGGACTCCGGCGAGGACGCGGGCCCGGCCGGTGCTCCCGAGCCGGGCCTGCACGGGACGGCGGACCTGGTCGGGGAGACGGATCGGCTCGGTGCGGCGGACCGTGAGACGGACCCGCTCGGTGAGACGGACCCGCTCGGCGGGTCCGAGGCCGGGCCGGTTGCCGGTGGTCGGGGCCGGCGAGGCCGAAACCGGGTGCCGACGCCGGCCTGACCGGGGTCGGCTCTGCGCGGCGTGGCTCTGCACGCTCGGTCGGCCCTGCGTCGGGGTGGCCTTGCGTCGGGTGGCTCTGCGTCGGGGTGGCTCTGCGTTGGGTCAGCCCTGTGTCGGGGTGGCTCTGCGTCGGGTCGGGACCGTCCGGGGCTGGGCTGCCCGGTCGCTGGGGCGAACGGGGGCGGGGTGGCGGCGGTTGCCGCCGTCACCCCGCAGGCCGGCGGACCGAGCTCGGGCGATCGTCATGATCGGATATGGCTCAGCGGCTGTCGTGGCGGCGTGTCGAGTCGGTGGAACGTATTCGATCATGGGCGGGTGGGCGGGCGGTGCGGGTGCGCGGTGGTCGCTACACATCGTGATCGGTCGGGGCGGCGGGCGGGAGGGGGCGGGGGAGGGCTCGGTTAGGCTGGCCGGCCGGAGGTGATGGCCGGTGCGGCAGGCGACGCCGGTGGCGACCGCGGCGGGACTGGTCGCGGGGTACGCGCTGGATGCCCTGATCGGCGACCCGCGCCGGTGGCACCCCGTGGCCGGGTTCGGCCGCGCGGCCGGTGCCCTGGAACGGCGGATCTACCGGCCCGAGCGGACAGCCGGTGCGGCGTACGCGGCATTGGCGGTGGGCGCGCCGGTGCTGCTCGGGGCGGCGGCGACGGTCGCCACCCGGCGGCGTCCGTTGGCCCGCGCCGTCCTCGTGGCAGCCGGAACGTGGACGGTGCTCGGCGGGCGTACCCTGCGGCGCGAGGCCACGGTGATGGGCCGGGCGCTGCGCGACGGCGACCTGCCGGGAGCCCGGCAGCGGCTCGGTCACCTGTGCGGGCGGGACCCGTCGGCGCTGGACGAGCCCGAACTGGCGCGCGCCACCGTCGAGTCGGTCGCCGAGAACACCTCCGACGCGGTCGTCGCGCCCCTCTTCTGGGGCGCGGTCGCCGGCCTGCCCGGCCTGCTCGGCTACCGCGCGGCGAACACGCTCGACGCGATGGTCGGCCACCGCTCGCCCCGGTACGCCCGGTTCGGGACGCCGGCCGCGCGCCTCGACGACGTGCTCAACCTCGTCCCGGCCCGGCTGACCGGGCTGCTGACGGTGGCCGTGGCCCCGGTGGCGCACGGCGACCGGGCGCGGACTTGGCGGACCTGGCGCCGGGACCGCAACGACCATCCCAGCCCCAACGCGGGGCAGTGCGAGGCGGCGATGGCCGGGGCACTGGGCGTCCGGCTCGGCGGTCGCAACGTCTACTTCGGCCGCTCCGAGGTCCGCCCGTACCTCGGTGACGGGCCGCGTCCGGAGGCCCGCCACCTGCCCCGGGCTGCCCGGATCTCCGGTGCGGTGGGGCTCGCCGCGCTGGGGCTCGCGGCGGCGTACCCGCTGACCGCCGGCCGCCTGGCCGCCGCCGCCGGACGCCGGCTCGCGGCAGGGCTGGGCGCCCGCGCCGGCCGCGGCGCGGTGGGAACCGGCGTCCGGACGGGCCGGGTCGCCCCGGCATCCGCCCTCCGGGCCGGCCGCGGGCCCGCCGCGGGCGCGGGCAGCACGAGCGGGCGAGGGAGCGGGCGGTGAGCGGCGGCCTGCTGGTCGCCGGCACCACGTCCGACGCGGGCAAGAGCGTGCTCACCGCCGGCATCTGCCGCTGGCTGCACCGGCGGGGCGTGAAGGTCGCGCCGTTCAAGGCGCAGAACATGTCGAACAACTCGGCCGTGGTGGTCGGCCCGGACGGGCGCGGCGGGGAGATCGGGCGTGCCCAGGCCATGCAGGCGGCCGCCTGCGGGGTCCCGCCGGACCTGCGGTTCAACCCGGTGCTGCTCAAGCCGGGCAGCGACCTCGCCAGCCAGGTCGTGTTGCTGGGCGAGGCCGTCGACACGATCACGGCCGGCACGTTCCGGCAGCTGCGCCCCCGCCTCGCCGAGACCGCGTACGCGGCGCTGGCCGAGCTGCGGGCGGCGTACGACGTGGTGATCTGCGAGGGGGCGGGCAGCCCGGCGGAGGTCAACCTGCGGGCCGGCGACTACGTCAACATGGGGTTGGCCCGGCACGCCGGCCTGCCCACGATCGTGGTCGGTGACATCGACCGGGGCGGCGTGTTCGCTTCGATGTTCGGCACCGTCGCCCTGCTCGATCCGGCCGACCAGGCCCTGATCGCCGGTTTCGTCATCAACAAGTTCCGCGGCGACCTGGGGCTGCTCCGGCCGGGGCTGGACATGCTGCGCCAGGTCACCGGCCGCCCGACGTACGGGGTGCTGCCCTGGGCGCTCGACCTCTGGCTGGACGCGGAGGACTCGCTCGCGTACGGGCGGGTGCTGGGCCGGCCGGCCGCCCCGCGCGGCGACGAGTGGCTGGACGTGGCCGTGGTCCGGCTACCCAGGATCAGCAACGCTACCGACGTCGAGGCGCTCGCCACCGAACCCGGCGTGCGGGTGCGCCTCACCGTCGAGCCGGCCGAACTCGCCGCCGCCGACCTGGTCGTGCTGCCCGGTTCGAAGTCGACCGTGGCGGACCTGGCCTGGTTGCGGGAGACCGGGCTGGCCGACGCGGTGCTGGCCCACGCCGCCGCCGGGCGCCCCCTGCTCGGCGTCTGCGGCGGGTTCCAGATGCTCGCCCGCGCGATCCACGACCCGGTGGAGAGCCGGCGGGGCAGCGTGCCCGGCCTCGGCCTGCTGCCGATCGAGGTCACCTTCGACCCCCGCAAGACCGTGCGCCAGTCGGCCGGCACGGCGTGGGGCGGTGTCCCGGTCCGCGGCTACGAGATCCACCACGGGTACGTCTCGTCCGCCGACCCGGACCTCACCCCGCTGCTCGCGTACGCCGACGGTGCCGGCGAGGGCGCGGTCGCCGGGGCGGTGTACGGGACGCACTGGCACGGCGCGTTCGAGTCGGACGCCTTCCGCCGCCGCTTCCTGACCGAGGTGGCCCGGCAGGCCGGGCGGGGCGGCTTCCGGGTCGCCCCGGACACGTCCTTCGCCGCCGCCCGCGAAGGTTCGCTGGACCTGCTCGGCGACCTCGTCGAGGAGCACCTGGACACCGACGCCCTGTGGCGGCTCATCGAGGCCGGCCCGCCCTCCGGCCTCCCGTTCATCCCGCCGGGCGCCCCGATCGGGTGACGCGTCGTACCTGGGGACAGCGAGCGGGACAGCGCCTGTTCGTCGGGTGTGGAATCCTCCCTCGGTGACGATGACCATCGCTGGCAGGAGCACTCTCGCGCTCCTTCTGCTAGCCCTGTCCGCCTGCGCGAAAGTACCTTCCGCGGAACCCGTCGCGCCGAGCGCTCCGGCGACCCCGTTGGCCGCCTACCAGATCGTGGACAACCTCTGCGAGCGCCTCGACCATGCCTGGCTCCAGGAGTTGGCGGGGGTGCCGCCGAAGCTCAAGACCTTCGAGCCGCTGCCCGGTAAGGAGAACCACGGCATGTGCCACGCCGGCGCTGGCAGCACGGACCGACGGACGTTGATCCTGGTCAGGATCAGCACCACCGTCGAGCGGGCCGAACCGGCGGACATCGGGCTGCCGAAGAACGCCAGGCAGTTGAGCGGTGTGGGAGACCGGGCCTGGATCAAGTTCGGTAAGCCGATCACCCATCCGAACGAGCAGTTCGGGGGTGAAACCACCCTTCGCATCGACGACCTCATGGTGGCGGCGGGGCCGGCCCGGGTATCCGTCACGATCTCGTTGGACGCCCCATCCGTCCCCGAGGAGTCCGCGGCTGAGGCCCTGCTCACCGCGTACGCGCGGAGGAGTCTGGAGCTGATGGCCGGCGGTCAGTAGCGGACGTCGGCGGGGCGGTCGGACATCGGCAGTCCCGCCTCCCGCCACCCGTCCACGCCACCGATGACGTCGGTGGCCCGGTGCAGACCGAGCGCCCGCAGGCTCGCCACCGCGAGGCTGGAGCTGTAGCCCTGGCGGCACACCACCACGATCTTCAGGTCGTACCCGGTGGCCTCGGGGATCCGCCAGGCGCTCGCCGGGTCCAGCCGCCACTCCAGGACCGTGCGGTCGATGACGATCGCGCCGGGCAGGTCACCCTGCTCCCGCCGGTGCGCGTCGGTGCGAATGTCGATCAGCAACGCCCCGGTGCGGACCGCCTCGACCGCCTGGTGCGGGGTCAGCCGGCGCACCCCGGCCCGGGCCTGTTCCAGCAGGGCGTCGACGCCCGGACTCATCACGCTGTGGGACACGAGCCGATCATGCCGCCCAGCCCGGGGCTGCGCCGCCGGAACGGTCCGGCTGCCCACCACGACCGCCCGAACGGGCGACGGGCCGCCGGTCCCGTCGGCACCGCCCGCTACGGTCGGCGCGTGGAGGTGGCGGTGCTGGAGGCGTACGCCCGGTTGGCGCGCCGGGTGCGGGCGGCCCCGGCGCGGCTGGGACGGACCCGGCTGGTGGCCGTCGACGGGCCCAGCGGCGCGGGCAAGAGCTGGTTCGCCGCGCGGCTCGCGGACGCCCTCGCCGAGCTGCCCGGCGACGCCCGGCCACCGGTGGTGCACACCGACGACCTGCTCGACGGCTGGGACGACCAGCTCACCTTCTGGTCCCGGCTGGAGGAGTGCGTCCTCGCGCCGGTCCGCGCGGGCCGGCCGGGGGCGTACCGGCGGTACAGCTGGGTCCGCCGGGAGTTCCTGCCCCGGCCGGTGCCGGTGCCGGTGACGCCGGTGCTCCTCCTGGAGGGGGTGAGCGCGGCGCGCGCCGCGGCGGCGCCCGACCTGACCCTGGCCGTGTTCGTCACCGCCCCGCCGGAGCTGCGGCTCACCCGCGCGGTGGCCCGGGACGGTCCGGGCATCCTCCCCGAGCTGCGCCGCTGGCACGCGGGCGAGCGGGCCCACTTCGCCGCCGACGGCACCGAGGAACGGGCCGACCTGGTGGTCGACGGAGCGCCGGAGCTGCCGCACGACCGGTCCCGCTACTACCTGCGGCGGGGCGGCTCGGGTAAGGCCGGCATACGATGCCGGTCATGACCACACCGATCATGTCCGAGTCCGACCTGCGGGCCGCCGTCGAGCGGGAACTGCCCGGCGTCCGCGCCGACCTCGAACGCCTCGTCCGCATCCCCGGCATCGCGTTCGACGGCTTCGACCACTCGCACGTGGAGCGGTCCGCCGAGGCGGTCGCCGAGCTGCTGCGCGGCTGCGGCCTCGACGTGAAGATCGTGCGCTCCGGCGGCCAGCCGGCCGTGATCGGGACGAAGCCCGCCCCGCCCGGCGCGCCGACGGTGCTGCTCTACGCGCACCACGACGTGCAGCCGGTCGGCGACCTGTCCCTGTGGGAGTCGGACCCGTTCGAGCCGGTGGAGCGGGACGGCCGCCTCTACGGGCGCGGCGCCGCCGACGACAAGGCGGGCATCATGGCGCACGTCGCGGCGCTGCGCGCGTTCGGTGACGCGCTCCCGGTCGGCGTGGTGCTCTTCATCGAGGGCGAGGAGGAGTACGGCTCCGACTCCCTGGAGCAACTGCTGGCCGAGCACCGGGACGAGATCGCATCCGATGTCATCGTGATCGCCGACTCCGGCAACTGGGACATCGGCGTGCCGGCGCTGACCACGTCGCTGCGCGGCATCGTGAACTGCTTCGTCGAGGTGCGGACGCTGGACCACGCCGTGCACAGCGGCATGTTCGGCGGCGCGGTGCCGGACGCGCTCACCGCGCTGGTCCGGCTGCTCGCCACCCTGCACGACGACGCGGGGAACGTCGCCGTCGACGGGCTGGTCGGCCGGGAGGGCGCCGCCGTCGACTACCCGGAGGACCGGGTCCGCGTCGAGGCCGGGCTCGCCGAGGGCGTGCAGTTCATCGGCACCGGCCGGATCACCGACCGGCTCTGGACCAAGCCGGCCCTGGCCGTGCTCGGCGTCGACGCGCCGGCCACCGGGGAGGCCCCGAACGCCCTGGTTCCGACCGCGAAGGCCAAGCTCAGCGTGCGGCTCGCGCCGGGCGACGACCCCAAGCGGGCGTACCCGGCGCTGCGCGCCCACCTGGAGAAGCATGCCCCGTGGGGCGCCCAGGTGACGGTGACGTTCGAGCACGACGGCGACCCGTGCGTCATCGACGCCTCCGGCCCGATGTTCGACGCCGCCCGCTCCGCGTTCCGCACCGCCTGGGACGGCACCGACCCGGTGGACATCGGCGTGGGCGGCTCGATCCCGTTCATCGCCACGTTCCAGGAGATGTTCCCGGCCGCCGCGATCCTGGTGACCGGTGTGGAGGACCCGCACGCCCGGGCGCACGGCCCCAACGAGAGCCTGCATCTCGGCGAGTTCGCCCGGGTCTGCCTCGCCGAGGCGCTGCTGCTGCGCAACGTGGCCGGAGCGGCCCGCGGGTGAGCTGAGCCGGGCCTGGTGTCGGATCCGTAACTTCCTGGTCCATCTGGGAGTTTGCGGTGTGTCGGGCGCGGGGCTGTTATAGCCTTTCGTACATGAGTACGAACGAGGTGATGGCCCGCCTGGAGGCCGCCGTCAGCGCTCTGGGGGACGTCGACGTCTCCGCGTGGCCCGAGGACACGCTCAAGGACCAGCTCGGTGAGCTGTCCGCCGCCCTGGTCGCGCTCGACTCGCTGCTGTCCCGGGTCGCCGACGAGGTGCGCGCCCGTGGCCTGCGCATCGAGGAGCCCGTCTCGGCCTGACCACGCGGATGCCCGGGTGGTGTCGGGGGTGGCTGGCAGGATGGAGCCCGTGCGGTTCCTGGACCTGGCAGCCACCTCCGCCGCTGTCGCCGCGACCAGCGGTCGCCGCGCCAAGGTGGAGCTGCTCGCCGACGCGTTGCGGCGCCTCGAGCCGGGCGAGGTGGCGGCCGGCTCCGGCTACCTCGCCGGTGAGCTGCGGCAGCGTCAGACCGGGGTGGGCTGGGCGAGCCTGCGTGACCTGCCGGCACCGGCCGACACGCCGACGTTGACGGTGGCCGCGGTGGACGCGGCGATCGAGGACATCTCGTCGGTTCGCGGGGCGGGCTCCCAGGCCCGACGCCGCGCGCTGCTGCACGGGCTCTACGCGTCGGCGACGGCCGACGAGCAGCGGCTGCTGACCGGGCTGTTCAGCGGGGAGCTGCGCCAGGGCGCCCAGGCCGGGCTCCTCGCCGACGCGGTGGCCCGCGCCGCGGAGGTGCCGGTCGCGGCGGTCCGCCGGGCCCTGCTGCTCGCCGGTGACCTGCGCGCGGTGGCGGTGGCGGCGCTCGACGGCGGCGCGGCCGCGCTGGCCGCGTTCGGTCTCCAGGTCGGGCGTCCGCTCGCACCGATGCTGGCGCAGAGCGCCCCGTCGGTCGACGAGGCGCTCCTCGCCACCGGCGTGCCCGCCGTGGTCGACGTCAAGCTCGACGGCATCCGCATCCAGGTGCACCGCTCGGGGCAGGACATCGCCGTGTTCACCCGCAGCCTCGACGACATCACCGTCCGGGTGCCGGAGGTGGTCGCGGCGGTGCGCGCGCTGCCCGCCCGTGAGCTGGTGCTCGACGGCGAGGCCATCGGGCTGGACGCGGCCGGCCGCCCGCTGCCCTTCCAGGAGACCTCCAGTCGGGCGGCGCGCCGCACGACACCCAGCACCACCGGCGGCAGCCCGGTCGCCCCGGCCGTGCTCGCGGCCGCCGGGACGACCGGCCAGACCGTGCTCACGCCGTACTTCTTCGACCTGCTGCACCTCGACGGCGAGGACCTGATCGACCGGCCGGGCCGGGAACGGTGGGCTGCGCTGGCCGCCGCGATCGACCCGCAGCTACTGGTCGGACGGGTGGAGGTCGACGGCCCGGCGGCGGCGGGGGCGGCGTTCGCGGCCGCCGTCGACGCCGGGCAGGAGGGGGTGGTGGTGAAGTCCCCGGATGCCCCCTACGACGCCGGCCGCCGCGGTGCCGCCTGGGTCAAGGTCAAACCCCGGCACACCCTGGACCTGGTGGTCCTCGCGGTCGAGTGGGGCAGCGGCCGACGCCAGGGCTGGCTGTCGAACCTGCACCTCGGCGCGCGCGACCCCCGCACCGGGGAGTTCGTCATGCTCGGCAAGACCTTCAAGGGGCTCACCGACGAGTTGCTGCGCTGGCAGACCGGGCGTTTCCTCGACCTGGCGGTGGAGAAGGGCGACTGGGTGGTGCGGGTCCGTCCCGAGCAGGTCGTCGAGATCGCCTTCGACGGCGTGCAGAGCAGCTCCCGCTACCCGGGCGGGATGGCGCTGCGCTTCGCCCGCGTGGTGCGCTACCGGGACGACAAGACCGCGGCGGAGGCGGACACGATCGACGCGGTGCGCGCCATCCACGCCGGCCGCGCCACCGGCTGACGCGATCAGGCCGGCGCGGGTTCGGCCGCGCGGTCGGCGGGTCGCTCCGGCGCCACACCGGCGCGGCGGCGGGCCTCCCGCCGCGCGAAGAAGCCGTAGCCGAACAGGGTCATGCCGGAGAAGATCCACCACTGCACGACGTAGCCGAAGTTCTGCCAGTTGTTCGTGTAGCCGACGGGGATCGCCGCGAAGGCCGGATCGGCCGCCGGGGTCTGCTCGTCGAGCAGCACGTACGCCCCGTGCACCGGGTAGGGCAGCTCGCGGGCCAGCCGGGGCAGCATGATGCGGCGCGTCTCGAGCTTGCCGTCGCGCCGGGCGACCGGGACGGAGCCGCCCTCGCCGGGACGGACCCGGCCGATCACGGTCACCTCACCGGCGGGCGTCGCCGGCACCGCCGGCTGAGCGGTCGCGTCGCCCCCGGGTGCGGGCGGGATCCAGCCGCGGTCCACCAGGACGGCGGTGCCGTCGGCCAGGACCAGCGGGGTGAGCACCTCGAAGCCGACCGTACGGTCCACCGAGCGGCCCCGGACCAGGATCACGTTCGAGTCGTCGTAGCGGCCGGTGACGGTGACCTTCGTCCAGGTCTGCTCGTCGGTGGGCGGCTGCCCGGCGGTGCCGGCGTCCCCGACCGGGGCGGCCACCGCGTCGCGCAGCGGCACCGGCGTCATCCGCCGGCCGGCGTCGATCCGCTCGTTGATCTCCGTCCGCTCGTGGTAGCGGTCCAGCTGCCAGTTGCCGAGCAGCACCATCGCCGCCGCCGCGACCAGGGTCAGCGCGAGCGCGCCCAACCAGCGCGGCGTCAGCAGGAACCGGTACACGACCATCAGATTACCCGTATGACCTGGGCCACCGACCCGCGCGACCCGGCGGCGACGCGACCGGGCGCCGCGGTGACGCTCCCACGTCGGTCCCGTCCGCTATCGTCACGCGGGCGGACCGCGCCGTCGGTCCACCCCGCGTACCCGCCGCCGCCCGCGAGGGAGTCGATGATGACCGTCGTGCCGCGTCTGGTGCTCAGTGCGCCCTCCTCCGGGCATGGGACGAACATGCTGGCGATCGGGCTGCTCGCCGCGCTCGCCGACCGGGGGGTGACGGTCGCCGGTTTCAAGGTCGGGCCGGACCGGGTCGACGCCGCATACCTCGGGCTGGCCGCCGGCCGGCCCGGGCGCACGCTCGACCCCCGCCTGGTCGGCGCGGAGCGGATCGCCCCGCTGGTCGCGCACGGCGCCGCCAGCGCCGGGCTCGCGGTGGTGCAGGGCAGCATGGGGCTGTACGACTCGCTGACCGGCCACCCGGAGACCGAGTCGACCGCGGCGGTCGCCACCGCGTTGCGCAGCCCGGTCGTGCTGGTGGTCGACGTGGCCGCCATGGGCCAGTCGGTGGCCGCCCTGGTGCACGGCTTCCGGGCGTACGACGAGCAGCTCTGGCTGGGCGGCGTGATCCTCAACCGGGTCGCCTCCGGGCGGCACGAGGCGTTGCTGCGCGAGGCGCTGGACGACGTCGGCGTGCCGGTCTACGGCGCGCTGCGCCGGCAGGACCTGCCGCCGGTGCTGCCGGCCCGCCGGCACGGGACGGTGCCGGTGGTCACCGCGTCCGCCGAGGCCGACCGGGCGGTCCGCCGGCTCGGCGAGGCGGTGGCGGCGACCGTCGACCTGGAACGGCTGCTGGGGCTGGCGCGCTCCGCGCCGCCGCTGAGCGTGGCAGCGTGGTCGCCGGAGGCCGAGGTGGGGGCCGCCGAGGCGCCGGCGACCGGCGAGCGACCGCTGATCGCGGTGGCCGGGGGCGCCGGCGGCGGCTACAGCCACGCCGAGACGACCGAGTTGCTGCGGGCCGCCGGTGCCGAGGTGGTGACCCTGGATCCGCTGCACGACGAGGCGCTGCCCGCCGGCACCCGCGCGCTCGTCGTCGGCGGGGGCCTGCCCGAGTCGTACGCCGAGCGCCTGTCGGCCAACCGCCGGCTCTGCATCGCGGTCGCCGAGCTGGCCCGCACCGGCCGCCCGGTCGTCGCCGAGGGCACCGGGCTGCTGTGGCTGGCCCGGGAGCTGGACGGCCTTCCCATGTGCGGGGTGCTCGACGCGGTCGGCAGCAGCCGGGAGGGTCTCGTGGTGGGCTACCGCACGGCGACGGCGGCGACCGACAGTGTGGTTGCCGCAGCCGGTGCGACGGTGACCGGACACAAGGAGCATCGGGCGGTGCTCACGCCGCGGGCCGGGCAGCGGCCGGCCTGGACCTGGGACGGCGGGACCCCCGAGGGCTTCGTCTGGCGGGGTGTGCACGCCTCGCAGCTGACGCTGCACTGGGCCGCGCACCCGCGGCTGGCCGCCCGGGTGGTCGCCGCCGCCGCGCAGGCGGAGCCCGCCGAGTCCCCGGCCGGCGGGGTCCCCGCGTGATCGGTCAGGTGGCGGTCCGCCGGTTCCCGGAGCTGACGGTCTCCACACCGCGAACGGAGGTGCGGCCCCTGACGGCGGCCGACGCGAAGGCGGCTGACGAGGTCTTCGCCGACCGTCAGACCCAGCGCTGGCTGCCCGTGGCGGAGGAGACCGGCCAGATCGACGGGCACGCCTGGTGCACCGACCTGGCGCGGCAGCGGCGCGACAGCGGCGACGGGGACCACTACGCGGTGCTCCGGCGGGAGGACGACCGGGTGGTCGGGTGCCTCTGGACGCGGCGTACCGACTGGGGCGCCCGGTGCACGGAGGTCTCGTACGCGATGGCGGCGCACGCCCGCGGCTTCGGGCTGGCCGTCGAGGCGGTGGACGCGCTCGCCATCGCCCTGCTCCTGGAACACGGCTTCCAGCGGGTCGAGCTGCGCGTCGCGCCGGGCAACGTCGCGTCGCGGCGGCTCGCCGAGAAGGCCGGTTTCAGCTACGAGGGTCTGCTCCGCAACGCCGGGTACGTGCGCGGCGCGCGGGTCGACCTGGAGCTGTGGTCCCTGGTCGCCGCCGACCTGCACTAGCGGGCCGGTGTCGGCGCGGCTCGCGCCGGGGCGTCGACACCGGCGCCGGCCACCGGGCGGTGGATTCGGCGACGGCGCTCAGCCGACGATCGAGTCCGACGGCGGGGTGAACTGGCGTACCGGCTTGCCTTTCAGCGCCTCCTTCAGGGTGTTCGAGACCGCCGCGATGGGGATCTGCGACTGGCCGTCACCCACCGCGTTGAACGGGTTGTCCGGATCGGATATGAAGCTCGCCGCCGCCAGCTCCGGGGTGAACCCGACGAACCAGGCCGACCGGGTGCTGTCGGTGGTACCGGTCTTGCCGGCGACCGGCCGGCCGACCGTGCCGCGGACGCTGTCGGCCGTCGACCAGCCCCCGCAGCTGCCCTTCGCCGGGGTGTCACCGGTGGGGCACCGCGCGGCGTCGGTGGCGGCCCGGGCGGCGTCGGCTTCGACCACCTGGCGGCAGCGCGGCTTGGCGACCTCCCGCTCGATCCCGGAGGCGGTCCGGTACATCGCCGGGGTGCCGTCCCGGTTGTAGATCGCCTGCACCGGCATCGCCTCGCAGTACCGGCCCTCCGCGGCGACGGCGGCGTACGCGTTGGCCATCTCCAGCGGGGTGGCGTCGGAGACGCCCAGGGTGAAGGCGCCCCAGGTCTTCGCCTTGGCCGGGGACGCGTGGTCCCGGTCCACGTCGGTACGCCAGCGCAGGCCCAACTGTTCGGCGAGGCGTACCGCGCGGTCCGCGCCGACCTGCTCCTCCAGCCAGACGAAGTACGTGTTCACCGACTTGCCGAAGCCGGACCACATGGTCTGGGTACCGGACATCGCGCCGCTGGCGTTCGACGGCGCCCAGCCGTTGTAGACCTCCGACCGGTACCGGTGCGGCGCGTCGAAGGTCGTGTTCAGGGTCAGGCCGGCGTCGAGCGCGGCGAGCATCGGGAACATCTTGAACGTCGACCCCGCCTGGTAGCCCGGCAGGTCACCGCCGCCGAGCAGGGGGGCCACCGTGTTCGGGTAGTTGGCCTTGACCTTGGGGCCGGCCTCCGGGTTGGAGCTGGGCGGGTTCTCGTCCAGGTTGAGGGAGTAGGTCCGGTTCACCGCCATGGCCTTCACCCGCCCGGTGCCGGGCTCCGTGATCACGATGCCGTTGGCGAACGGGCTGCCGGTGTTGTCCTTGCTGCCGACGTTCTTCTCGGCCGCCGACTGGATCTTCGGGTCCAGGCTCAGCACGATCCGGTATCCGCCCCGGCGGAGCTTGTCCATCCGCTCCAGCGGGTTGTCGCCGAACGCGGGCTGGGCGCTCCACCAGTTCTTCAGGTAGTCGCAGGCGAAGCCCCAGCTGTTCCACTTCTCCGGGACGGAGATGCAGTCGTTGGAGGGGTAGCTGAGCTTCAGCCGGATCGGCTCGGACCTGGCCGCGGCGGCGGCGTCCGGCGAGAGGTAGCCGAGCCCGGCCATCCGGTCCAGCACGTAGTTGCGGCGTGCCGTGGCGTCCTTCTGGTCGGAGGTGGCCGGGTCGTACTGCGACGGTGACTTGACGAGCCCGGCGAGTGTGGCGGCCTCGACCGGCGTGAGGTCCTTCGGGGTCTTCGAGAAGAAGATCTCGCTGGCGGCGTAGATGCCGTACGCGCGGTGGCCGAAGTACGCGGAGTTGAGGTAGCGCTCGAGGATCTGCTCCTTGCTCAACTCCTTCTCCAGGTCCAGGGCCATCCGCATCTCCCGGACCTTGCGGATGCTGGTCTGCTGGGTCGCCTCCTGCACCTCCTTCGGCGTCTTCGCGCTGTCCCGCAGGGCCATCCGGACGTACTGCATGGTGAGGGTGGACGCGCCCTGGGAGACGCCGCTGGACCGGGCGTTGGCGACGAACGCGCGGGCGACGCCCTTCGGGTCGACGCCGCGGTGCTGGTAGAAGCGGGAGTCCTCGGCCGCCACGATCGCCTGCTGGATGTTCGGGGACATGTCGGCGAGCTTCGTGTACTGCCGGTACTCCTCGTAGAACATCGTCAGTACCGTCCTGCCGTCCGGCGCGTAGAGGTACGAGGTCTCCGCGGGCAGGGCGGTCGTGAGGATCTTCGTCTTGTGCTCCAGGGCGTGGGCGGTGACCTTGGCGCCGATGCCGGTGGCGGCGGCGACGGGATAGGCCACGGCGGCGACCACGATGCCGGCGATGAGACCGGCGCGGAGGAGAGGGACGAGACGACCGGCGGCAGCAAGGGGTCGGTTGCTCACACCGCCAAGTTATGACATTTCCGATTCATACCTGAGAAATATTCATAAACCGCGGCGCTCGTGACGCGCCCCACGCCGCGTGGCGCTGTCCCGCGCGCCGCCTTCCCGGCAGGATCGCGGTCATGCGTGAGAGGCAGTCGGGACACCCCGGGCCGAGCGGGGCGCCCTCCGGCGTGGTGCTCACCGTCCCCGGCGCCCGGGGCGGGTCCACCGGGCCGCGGGACGGGGTCGCCGCGAGCGGCACGACGGGACCCGTCGGGACAGCGGAGCCCGCCGGGACGGCGGCGGCCGTGGACGAGCCCGACCTCGGGCACCACGGCGACGTGGAGGCCACCCCGGGCCTGGTCGACCTGGCCGTCAACGTGCGCCGCGCCCCGATGCCCGACTGGCTGGCCGACCCGATCACCGCCGCGCTCGGCCACCTCGCCGCGTACCCGGACGCCCGGCCCGCGCGGGAGGCCGTCGCCGCCCGGCACGGCCGGCCCCCGGCCGAGGTGCTGCTGACCGCCGGCGCCGCCGAGGGCTTCGTGCTGATCGCCCAGGCGCTGCGCGGCGTCCGCCGCCCGGTGGTCGTGCACCCGCAGTTCACCGAGCCCGAGGCCGCCCTGACGGCGGCCGGGCACCGGGTCGAGCGGGTGCTGCTCGACCCGGCCGAGGGGTTCCGGCTCGACCCCGCGCGCATCCCCGCCGACGCCGACCTGGTCATGATCGGCAACCCGACCAACCCCACCTCGGTGCTGCACCCCGCCGGCGACGTCGCGGCGCTGGCCCGCCCGGGCCGGATCCTCGTCGTCGACGAGGCGTTCGCCGACACCACCACCGCGTCGGGCGTCCCCGGCGAGCCGGAGTCCCTCGCCGCCCGCCGTGACCTGCCCGGCCTGCTGGTGGTCCGCAGCCTCACCAAGACCTGGGGGCTGGCCGGGCTGCGGATCGGCTACCTGCTCGGCGACGCCGCCCTGCTGGACCGGCTCGCCGCCGTGCAGCCGCTGTGGCCGGTGTCCACGCCGGCCCTCGCCGCCGCCGCCGCCTGCGCCGGGCCCGAGGCGGTCGAGGCCGAGCGCGCGATCGCCGCCCGGCTCGCGGCCGACCGCGACCATCTGGTCGCGCGCCTGACCGCCCTTCCCGGGGTACGCGTCGCGGGCCGGCCGGCCAGCGCCTTCGTGCTGATCCACACGCCCGGTGCCGCCGCCGTGCGGGTCGCCCTGCGGGAGCGCGGCTGGGCGGTACGCCGGGGCGACACCTTCCCCGGGCTCGGCCCGGACTGGCTGCGGATCGCCGTCCGCGACCCGGCGACGACCGACGCGTTCATCGAGGTACTGGCGGAGATCCTGGAGGCGTGATGCTGGAGACGACGATCGCGGCGATCGGACCGCTCGACGAGCCGGCGATGGCGGCCGCCCGCGACCTGCAGGGCCGGCTCACCAAGCCGGCCGGCTCGCTCGGCGCGCTGGAGGAACTTTCGGTACGCCTCGCCGGCCTGGCCGGCGCCTGCCCCCCGCCGCTGCCCGAGCCGGCCGCGGTGGCGATCTTCGCCGGGGACCACGGCGTGCACGCCCAGGGCGTCACCCCGTGGCCGCAGGAGGTCACCGCGCAGATGATCGGCAACTTCCTGGCCGGCGGCGCGGTGGTCAACGCGTTCGCCCGGCAGGCCGGCGCCTCGGTCACCGTGGTGGACGTCGGCGTCGCCACGCCGCCCGTCGCCGCCCCGGGCGCGGACACCGGTCCCCGGCTGGTCGAGGCGAACATCCGGCGCGGCACCCGGGACATGACCGTCGAGGCCGCCCTGACCCGTACCGAGGCGCGGGCCGCCGTCGAGACCGGCATCCGGGTCGCCGGCGACCTGGTCGACGCCGGGGCGGGCATCCTGCTCACCGGGGACATGGGGATCGGCAACACGACCCCGGCCGCCGCCCTGGTCGCGGCGTTCGGCGGGGTCGACCCCGCCGAGGCGACCGGTCGCGGTACCGGGGTCGATGATCCCACGTACCGGCGCAAGATCGAGGTGGTGCGGGCCGCGCTGCACCGGCACGCGCCCGACCCGGCGGACCCGCTCGGCGTGCTGGCCGCGGTGGGCGGCCTGGAGCACGCCGCCCTGGCCGGGCTGATCCTGGGCGCCGCGGCCCGCCGGGTCCCGGTGCTGCTGGACGGGGTCATCGCGGTCTCCGCCGCGCTGGCCGCCGCGGCCTTCGCCCCGCACGCCACCGGCGCGATGGTCGCCGGGCACCGCTCGGCCGAACCGGGCGCCACGGTGGCGCTGCACCGGCTGGGGCTGACCCCGCTGATCGATCTCGGGCTGCGCCTCGGCGAGGGCACCGGCGCGCTGCTGGCCCTGCCCGTGGTCACCGGCGCGGTACGCGTGCTGCACGAGGTGGCGACGTTCGACGCGGCGGGGGTGGCCGAGAAGTGAGCGAGCGGACCAGGCGGCTCGACCCCGCGGCGCCCGACGTCGCCGGGGTGCGGAGCGGGGCGGCGGCGTGAGCCGGAACCCGTACCCCCTCGGCCTGCGCCTCGCCGGCCGGCGGGTGGTCGTGGTGGGTGGGGGAGCGGTGGCCACCCGCCGGGTGCCGGCGCTGCTCGACGCGGGCGCGGACGTGTTCCTCGTCGCGCCGGAGTTGACCCCGGCGCTGCGTGCGCACGTCGACGCCGGCCGGCTGCACTGGGCGCGGCGCCGCTTCGCGCCGGAGGACCTGGACGGCGCCTGGCTGGTGCAGGTGGCGGTCGACGACCCGGTCGCCGCGGCGTCGGTCAGCGCGGCGGCCGCCGAGCGGCGGATCTTCTGCGTCCGTGCCGACGACCGGGCCGCGGCGACGGCCTGGACGCCCGCCGTCACCCGGCACGGCCCGGTGACCGTGGCGGTCCTCGGCGGCGGCGACCCGCGCCGCGCGATGACCGTGCGCGACGCGGTCCGCGACCTGCTGAGTGCAAGGAAGGGGCCCTTCTTAACTCCTCCGGTAGAGGAGGGGTCCCCTGTTAACGCCCCCGGCGGGCGCGTGGCACTGGTCGGCGCCGGGCCGGGCGACCCGGAACTGATCACCCTCAAGGGGTGGCGCCTGCTCACCGAGGCGGAGGTGGTGGTCGCCGATCGGCTCGTTCCCGGGCTGCTCCTGGACGAGCTACGGCCCGACGTCGAGCTGGTCGACGCCTCGAAGATCCCCTACGGCCCGTCCCGGGCGCAGGAGGAGATCAACCGCATCCTGGTCGACCGCGCGCTCGCCGGGAAGGCCGTGGTACGGCTCAAGGGCGGTGACCCGTACGTCTTCGGCCGTGGCGGCGAGGAGCTGCTGGCCTGCGCCGAGGCGGGCGTGCCGGTGACCGTGGTGCCCGGGGTGACCAGTGCGGTCGCGGTGCCGGCGGCGGCCGGCGTGCCGGTGACCCACCGGGCGGTGGCGCACGAGTTCACCGTGGTGTCCGGGCACGTCGCACCCGATTCGCCCGCCTCCCTGGTGCGCTGGGAGCACCTGGCCGGGCTCCGCGGCACGCTGGTGATCCTCATGGGGCTGAAGAACCTGCCCGCGATCGCCGCGACGCTGGTCGCGCACGGCCGACCGGCGGACACCCCGGCGGCCGTCGTGCAGGAGGGTACGACCGGCGCGCAGCGGATGCTCCGTTCGACGCTCGGCACGGTCGCCGCCGACGTCGTCGCCGCGGAGCTGCGTCCGCCCGCGGTGGTCGTCGTCGGCGACGTGGTGCCGGTGCTCGCCGCGGCCGGCTGAGCACCCGACCCCGGTCGGGCGCCGCCGGAGGTCCCTCGTCCCCTTTGCTCTGCTTCAACCCACGCACCGGTTCGCCGGCGTTTCCGGTGCGTCCGTTGAAGCAGAGCAAAGGGAGCCGGCAGGAGAGCTGGGCTGGCGGGGTGTGGCCGGTCAACCCGGTCGCGGCCGAACGCGCGACGGCGGCCGGAACGTGTCCGGCCGCCGTCGTCGCTGGTCAGGTCACTGCTTGAGCATGTTGTCCAGCAGCAGGGCGCAGCGGATCACGCCGAGGTGGCTGTAGGCCTGCGGGTGGTTGCCCAGGCCGCGCTCAGCGAGGGGGTCGTACTGCTCGGGCAGCAGCCCGGTCGGCCCGGCGGTGTCGATCATCTGCGTGAACAGCTCCTCCGCGTCGGTGCGGCGGCCGGTACGCAGGTACGCCTCGACGAGCCACGACGTGCAGATGTGGAAGCCACCCTCGCGACCGGGCAGGCCGTCGTCCCAGTGGTAGCGGTAGACGACCGGGCCGCTGCGCAGATCCGCCTCGATCTTCAGCACCGTCGACAGGAACCGGGGGTCGTCGCCGGGCAGCAGCCCGGAGAGCCCGATCCAGAGCGAGGACGCGTCGCTGTCCTCGTGCCCGTACGCGACGCTGTACGCCTCGGCGTGCTCGTGCCAGCCGTACTCCAGCACGTTGGCGCCGATCCGGTCCCGCAGCTCCACCCACTCCGGCCGGTCCTCCCCGCCGTGCTGGCGGACGACGTGCAGCGCCCGGTCGACGGTCATCCAGCACATGACCTTGGAGAAGATGTGGTGCCGGGGTGGGAGGCGGGCCTCCCAGATGCCGTGGTCCGGCTCGTGCCAGCGGCGGCGGACCGCCTCGACCATGTTCTCCAGGACCCGCCACTCGTCCTCGCGGACCGTGCCGCGCGCGTCGGCCACGGCGGCGATCAGGTCGGCGATCGGGCCGAAGACGTCGAGCTGGAGCTGGTGGTTGGCCAGGTTGCCGACCCGGACCGGCCGGGAGCCGGCGTACCCGGGCAGCGTGTCGATGACCGCCTCGGCGCCCAGCTCGTAGCCGTCGACCGTGTAGAGCGGGTGCAGCCGCTCCGGGTGCCCGCCGGTGCGCTCCACGACGCCGTCGATCCAGCGCAGCAGCGCCTCGGCCTCGCCGGTCGAACCGAGGTCGACCAGGGCGCGGGCGCTCATGGCCGCGTCACGCAGCCAGCAGTAGCGGTAGTCCCAGTTGCGGACGCCGCCCAGCTCCTCCGGCAGCGAGGTGGTCGCGGCGGCCAGGATCGAGCCGGACGGCTCGTGGCAGAGCCCCCGCAGGGTGAGCGCGCTGCGGGCGACCAGGTCCCGGGCGGTGCTCGGGAGCCGTAGCGAGGCCACCCAGTCCTTCCAGGGCTGCTCCGCGGCGGCCTGCCGCTCGTGGATCGGCAGCCGGTGGTGTTCCAGGCTGTGGGTGCCGAAACGCATCTCCAGCACGACCTGCCCGCCGGCGGCGGAGAGGTCGACGACGGCCTTGGCCGTCTCGTACACGCCGTCCCCGGTGACCTCCCACTCGACGCCGGGCGAGTAGAGCGCGACCGGCTCGTTGGAGCCGAGCACGAGCAGGCCGTCGCCGAGCGGTTGCAGCTGGACGGCCACCTGCCCGAACTCGGGCCGGGGGGCGAACTCCAGGCGGGCCCGGCCACGGCCGGTGAGCACCCGGACCAGGGTCGAGTCGGCGCTGATGATCGCCGGGCCCTCCGGCGTGGTCTCGGTGTCCGGGAGGTCCAGCCAGTCGGTCACGGTCAGGCCGGACCAGCGGGTCTCGAGGGTCATCGTGCCCGACCGGTACCGCTGGCCGAGCGGGATGCCGCCGCGCTCGGGCGCGACGCTGAAGTATCCGGCCGGGCCGCCACCCACCAGGTCGGCGAAGATCGCCGCCGAGTCGGGCTTGGGGTTGCAGAGCCAGGTGATCTTGGCCTCGGGGGTGACCAGGGCGACCGTACGCCCGTTGGCCAGCATCGAGTGTCGCTCGATGGGCACCGCCCGCTCGCCGAACAGCCAGTGTCGCCGGGTCTCCAGCAGCAGCCCGAGGGCCCGGGCCGCCTCGATCGGCTCGGCCACCCGGTACTGCGCCTTGGTGTCGCCCGGCCCGATCTTGATGCCGACGTCCGGGCCGTGCAGGTTGCCGAAGGCGTTCTCGTCGGTGACGTCGTCGCCGATGAACAGCACGGCGCTCGCGGAGAGCTGGGTGCGCAGCTGGTCGACGGCCGTGCCCTTGTGGGTGGCCACCACCGACAGCTCGATGACCTCCTTGCCCTGGGTGACGGTGACGCCGTCCCAGGTGGCGGGGCCGCTGCGGACCGCCTCGATGGCGGCGGCGGCGACCTGCGGGTCGGCGCCGCGGGTGTGCACCGCCACGCTGGCCGGCTTGCGCTCCAGCCGGATCCCGGGGTGGGCGGCGGCGATCTCCCGAAGCGTCTCGCGCAGCCGGGTGCGGACGGCGATCAGCTCGGGGGAGAGCCGCTCGACGAAGCCGATGTCGAACTCCGAGCCGTGGCTGCCGACCAGGTGGACCTCGCTGGGCAGCCGGGACAGCGCGGCCAGGTCGCGCAACGCCCGCCCGGAGACCACCGCCACGGTGGTCTGCGGCAGCGCGGCGAGCGCGCGCACCGCGGCCACCGACTCCGGCAGCGGTACGGCCTTGCTCGGGTCCTCGACGATCGGCGCGAGCGTGCCGTCGTAGTCGCAGGCGATGAGCAGCTGCGGTACGCGGGCGATCCGGCCGATGGCCGTGCGCAGCTCCCGATCCAGGCTGCCGGCGGTGGACGTGACGACGTCGGGGGCGGCGTTCACGCGGCGTCCGCCTCGGGCACCCCGAGCTCGGTGAGGAACGACTTCGCCCAGTGCCCCACGTCGTGGGTGCGCAGATGGCGTTGCATTGTCCGCATACGGCGGCGGGCCTCCGGCTTCTCCACGTGCACGGCCCGCAGCAGGGCGTCCTTGACCGCGTCGGGGTCGTGCGGGTTGCACAGGAACGCCTGACGCAGCTCGGTGGCGGCGCCGGCGAACTCACTGAGCACGAGCGCGCCACCCTGGTCGGCGCGCGATGCGACGTACTCCTTGGCCACCAGATTCATTCCGTCTCGCAGGGGGGTCACCATCATCACGTCGGCGGCGGCGTACATCGCGGCCAGCTCAGTGCGACTGTACGACTGATGCAGATAATGCACCGCGGGGACGCCCACCCTGCCGAATTCGCCATTAATCCGACCAACCTCGCGCTCGACCTTGACGCGAAGTGCCTGGTAGTGCTCCACCCGCTCGCGGCTCGGCGTCGCCACCTGCACCATAACCGCGTCCGGCACTGTCAACTTTCCGTCAGCGAGCAGCTCGCGGAATGCCTTGAGCCGCAACTCGATGCCCTTGGTGTAGTCGAGCCGGTCGACGCCCAGGATGATCGTCTTCGGGTTGCCCAGCTCCTCCCGGATCTCCTTCGCCCGCGCCTGGATGGCCGGGTCGGCGGCCAGCCGCTCCATCTCCATCGTGTCGATCGAGATGGGGAAGGCGCCCGCCTTCACCTGGCGGCCGTCCACCTGGATCATCTGCCCCTCGTAGCGGAGGCCGAGCAGGTGCCGGGCCAGCCGGACGAAGTTCTGCGCCGCCAGTCGCTGCTGGAAGCCCACCAGGTCCGCGCCGAGCAGCCCGCGCAGGATCTCGGTGCGGAACGGCATCTGCATGAACAGCTCGATCGGCGGGAACGGGATGTGCAGGAAGAAACCGATGCGCAGGTCCGGCCGCAGCTCGCGGAGCATCGCCGGCACGAGCTGGAGCTGGTAGTCCTGCACCCACACCGTCGCGCCCTCGGCGGCGACGTCCGCCGCGGCCTCCGCGAACCGGGCGTTGACCAGGCGGTACGCCTCCCGCCAGCGTCGTTTGTAGACCGGCGTCTCGACCGCGTCGTGGTAGAGCGGCCAGATCGTGGCGTTCGACTGCCCCTCGTAGTAACGCTCCAGTTCGTCCGCGCTGAGCGGCACCGGGTGCAGCCGGATGCCCTCCAGGTCGAACGGCTCGGGCGCGGCGCCGGTGCCGCCGGCCCAGCCGACCCAGGTGCCCTTGTGCTCGGCGAGGACCGGGTGCAGGGCGGTGACCAGTCCGCCCGGACTGCGTCGCCACTGCCGCCCCTCGGGTGTGCTCACCTCGTCGACGGGCAGGCGGTTGGCCACTACGACAAAGGAGCTACGGACGGTCACGTTCGGCCACCTCCGGGTGCAGACGGGTCCACCGCGATGAGCGTACTGAGCGTAGCTGCGGCCTCTGGTGCCCCGTGTCGGAGTTACCTACCCGTCCCACGTCCGCCGAACCCCCGGCGTGATCTTGACGACAGCGGTGTGCCGCGTACCGGGAAGAGGCGGGGTGATGTGGGCGGAGCGCGGCGTACCTGTCAGGATTGACGACGGCGTGCGTGCGGCCGGGCTTTCGGCCGGCGGCGGCGGGCGGAAGTCGCGGCCCGCGCCCGCGCCACCAGCTCGCGACCGCAACCGACGGAGGGTAGCCCGCACCGTGGCCCAGTTCATCTACGTCCTGGACAAGGCGCGCAAGGCGCACGGCGACAAGGTCGTGCTCGACAACGTGACGCTGAACTTCCTGCCGGGTGCCAAGATCGGTGTGGTCGGCCCGAACGGCGCCGGTAAGTCCAGCCTGCTCAAGATCATGGCCGGCTGGGACCAGCCGAGCAACGGCGAGGCCCGGCTGATGCCCGGCTTCACCGTCGGCATGCTGGCGCAGGAGCCGCCGCTCAACGACGCCAAGACCGTCCTCGGGAACATCGAGGAGGCGGTCGCCGAGACCAAGGCCAAGCTGGAGCGGTTCAACAAGATCGCCGAGCAGATGGCGACGGACTACTCCGACGAGCTGATGGAGGAGATGGGCAAGCTCCAGGAGGAGCTGGACCACGCCGACGCGTGGGACATCGACTCCAAGCTCGAGCTGGCCATGGACGCGCTGCGCTGCCCGCCGCCGGACGCCGACGTCACGCAGCTCTCCGGTGGGGAGCGCCGCCGGGTCGCGCTCTGCAAGCTGCTGCTGGAGACGCCCGACCTGCTGCTGCTCGACGAGCCGACCAACCACCTGGACGCGGAGAGCGTGCAGTGGCTTGAGCAGCACCTGGCCAAGTACGCCGGCACCGTCATCGCGATCACCCACGACCGGTACTTCCTCGACAACGTGGCCAACTGGATCCTGGAACTGGACCGCGGCCGTGCCTACCCGTACGAGGGCAACTACTCCACCTACCTGGAGAAGAAGGCCGCCCGGTTGGCCGTCGAGGGTCGCCGGGACGCCAAGCTGAAGAAGCGCCTCTCCGATGAGCTGGAGTGGGTCCGCTCCAACGCCAAGGCCCGGCAGACGAAGTCGAAGGCCCGGCTCGACCGGTACGACGAGATGGCCACCGAGGCGGAGAAGACCCGGAAGCTGGACTTCGAGGAGATCCAGATCCCGCCGGGCCCGCGCCTGGGCAGCACCGTCATCGAGGCGAAGAACCTGACGAAGGCCTTCGGCGACCGGGTGCTGATCGACGACCTCAGCTTCTCGCTGCCGCGCAACGGCATCGTCGGCGTGATCGGCCCGAACGGCGTCGGCAAGACCACCCTGTTCAAGACCATCGTCGGGCTGGAGGAGCCGACCGACGGCACGGTCCGGGTGGGCGAGACGGTCTCCCTGTCGTACGTCGACCAGAGCCGGCAGGGCCTGGCGGGCGACAAGACGGTCTGGGAGGTCGTCTCCGACGGACTGGACCACCTGATGGTGGGCAAGGTCGAGATGCCGTCGCGGGCGTACATCGCCGCGTTCGGCTTCAAGGGGCCGGACCAGCAGAAGCCGACCAAGGTGCTCTCCGGCGGCGAGCGCAACCGGCTCAACCTGGCGCTGACGCTGAAGATCGGCGGCAACGTCATCCTGCTCGACGAGCCGACCAACGACCTGGACGTGGAGACCCTCTCCAGCCTGGAGAACGCGCTGCTGGAGTTCCCCGGCTGCGCCGTGGTCATCTCCCACGACCGGATGTTCCTCGACCGGGTCGCGACGCACATCCTGGCCTGGGAGGGCGACGACCAGAACCCGGCGAAGTGGTTCTGGTTCGAGGGCAACTTCGAGGCGTACGAGAAGAACAAGATCGACCGTCTGGGCGCGGAGGCCGCCCGGCCCCACCGGGTGACCTACCGCAAGCTGACCCGCGACTGAGCATGGCGGACCGTTTCGTCTACCACTGCACCCTGCGGTGGTCCGACCTGGACGCGTACGGCCACGTCAACAACTCGCGCTTCCTCACCCTGTACGAGGAGGCGCGGGTGGCGTTGATGTTCGCCGGCGGCCGGGCGTGGGGGGTGGGCTCGTTCGCCGACGGCGTGGTGATCCGCCGGCACGAGATCGACTACCTGCGGCCGGTCGACTACGCCCTCGGCCGGGCCACCGCGGAGGCGGCCCCGACGGTGCGGATCGAGATGTGGGTGGCGGAGATCCGGGCGGCGGCCTTCACCGTCGCGTACGAGATGTACGACGGCGACCGCCTCGTCAGCCGCGCCCGGTCGGTGCTGGTGCCGTTCGACCTCGACCTCCAGCTGCCCCGGCGGTTGTCGCCGGAGGAGCGCGAGTTCCTCCTCACGTACGCCCCGCAGGCCGGCCCGGCGTGACCGGCCCGGACAACGCCGGCCGGGAGGCCGCCGGGGCGGCGGTCGCCGGTCACCGGCTGTCCGGCGTCGCCGACGCGGGCGCGTTCCTGGCCCGGCTGGTCCGGCTGGACCGGGCGGCGCTGGTGCGGCTGCGCCCGGCCGGCGGCGGGGGTCGCACCGCCCTCTGGGGGCGCCTGCCGTGGGGAGTGCTGGTCGTCCGCACGGTCGCCGGTGCCGGCCCGGGTGACGACGTCACCGTGGCGGCCGGCGAGCTGCTGGCGGAGCTGACGGCCGGCGGTGCGGCGCTGCCGGCCCGGCGGGACGCCGACTGGCGCTGGCCGTTGCCGCCCGCGGCCAGCCGGCGGGTGGAGACCCTGCCGGCCGCCGAGGTGCGCCGGGTGGCGTCGGCCGCCGCGGACGCCCTGCGGGACGCCGCGGCGCACGGCGTGGGCGGACGCGCGGTGGGGCAGCGCGCCCTGCGCGATGCCCTCCTCGACCACGTGCCGGTGGTCGTCACCCCGGACGATCCGCCCGGCGAACCGGTCGAGGTCTCCCAGCGGTTGGTCCAGGGTGTGGTGCGCATGGGCTTCCTGGGCGGGGACGAGACGGGCGGCGGGGTGCAGGTGCGTGCCGCCGGCCGGTGGGTCGGTCTGGTCGGCCCGTACGGAGCCGCATGGTCGCAGACGGCGACGGATCTCGCCGTCCGGCCGGCGACCAATCACCCGTTCGGGTGACCCCCGATCATCCTTCTGTCCTGGGGCTGTCGTTGGGGGGATGCTTCCGCCCGGCTGTCCGGGTACCGTCCATCCTCGGATCCAACGCACCGTAGGCGACTGGATCCGCTGGGGAGTGAGGTGCGCGAGCGATGCCGTGGTGGTCATGGCGCCCCGGTCCCGCCAACGGCGGCGGTGACCCGGACAGTCGTAGCGGGATCACAGTGGAGGGCACCGTCCGGGTCGGGCCCCCGACCCCACGTCAGCCGGGCGACAACTGCCCAGGTGCCGACCGTCCCCCGATCGCCGACATGCCGGCGACCGTGGCACCGGTGACGCTCAGCCGGGTCTGCGACGCGCTCGACCTGCTCGACGTGCGCTATCTGGCCGACGGCGACGGCAACCTGCTGGCGATGTGGGAGCGGCACGCCGTCCTGGTCACCCTCGAGGGCCCGGAGGACGAGATCCTGGTGATGCGGGCGCGTCCACACGCGACGGTCCCGCCGGACTGGGAGGACCGGGCCTACCGCGTCGTCAACGAGTGGAACCACACCCGCCGTTTCTGCAAGGCGTACATCGGCGACCCGACCGAGCGCGGCCAGCTCCCGATCTACGCGGAGCTCCAGGTACCGTTCGGCGCCGGGGCGCACGACGCGCTCCTGGTCGAGATGCTCGACTGCGGCGCGGCGGTGGCCACCAGCTTCGTCGACTGGCTGCACGACGAGGGCGCCCTGCTCTGAGGCGCCGTCGGGGGACCGCCCCGACCGGGGTCACGCCGGCGCGGCCGGGTCCTCCATCACGTTCACCATGAAGTACGCGGCCCGCTCCAGGTACTCCCAGAGCGCGGCGGCGAGGTGGGGCGGTAAATCCAGCCGGTCCACGGCGTGCCGCATGTGCTTCAGCCACGCGTCCCGCTCGGCGGCCCCGATCCGGAACGGCGCGTGCCGCATCCGCAGGCGCGGGTGCCCCCGCTGCGCGGAGTACGTGTTCGGCCCGCCCCAGTACTGCATCAGGAACAGGGTCATCCGGTCCGCCGCCGGCCCCAGGTCCTCCGGGTACATCGGGCGCAGCAGCGGGTCGGTGGCGACGCCCGCGTAGAACTCGTCCACCAGCCTGCGGAATGTCGGCTCCCCACCGACCGCCTCGAAGAACGTCGTCGGCGCACCGGACTCAGCTGCGGGATTCACCGTTCCATCCTGCCAGGTGCCCGGTTCCGCTCCGGCGCCGCCCGCTGTGGGGCGGGTCACCGCCGTGGTGGGACCGGTCAGGTCACCACGTGCCAGTGGCGCCCCGACTCGCCCGACCGGCCGCCGTCCGGGTGGTCCCCGGGACCACGGCCGCCCACCGGGGTCCGGCCCGGCCCGGCGGGTGACCGGGACGGTTGTGGTGGCACCTCCGCCGGGCCGTCCGGCTCCGCCACCGGTCGGCCACCCTGCTGGGCGGCGGTGACCGCCGCGTCGACGGTGGCCGGGCTCGGCCAGTTCAACGCGACGAGAGCCATCAGCAGGACGCCCGCCGCGCTCCAGACCCCGACCACCAGTGGAATGGAGAAGCGGTCGGCGAGCAGGCCGGTGACCAGGACCGCGAGGCCCTGGATCACCTGGACGCCGGTCGCCATGACACCGAAGGCCCGAGCGCGGAAGCCGTCCGGCAGGGCCCGCACGAACAGGCCGTTGGCCATCGGCAGCATGCCGGCGACGGCGAACCCGCACGCGGCCGCCATCAGCGCCACCACCAGCGGTGGCGGGTCGAGCAGGGCGGGAACCAGCGTCAGGGGGGCCACGACGGCCAGCGGCCGCATCAGCGCCAGCCGCCGGGCCGGCGTCACCGCGCGGCCGACGATCAGACCGCCGAGGATGAACCCGACCGGATTGGCGGCCATGATGACCGCCTGGGCGGCCCCCCGCTCCATGTCGTCGGCGTGCCGACCCGCCCACGCCGCCGCGAGGCCCTCCGGGACGATGGAGAACAGCATCGCGCTGAAGACCAGGATCGCGATGGCGCGCAGCACCGGGGTGCCGAAGACGATCCGGAAGCCCTCGCCGGTCTCCCGGAGCAGGTGGCTGCGGTGCGCGGCGGTCATCGCGGGCGGTCGGTCGGCCACGCCGAGGCGGAGGAGGACGGCCGACGCACCGAAGGTCCCCGCGTTGATCAGCAAAGCGGCGGCCGGGTTCGCCGCGGCGATGGCGGCACCGGCCAGGTAGCCGACGACCTGCGCGGCCTGGCCGACGCTGGCGTTCACGGACAGGCCGACCACGAGACGGTCACCGCTCAGGATGAGCGGCATGAGCGCCGACCGCGCGGCCTGGCTCGGCGGGTTGGCCAGGGTGGCGAGGAAGAGCAGGGCCAGGATCGCCGGGCTCGGCATTCCGGGGATCGCGATGACCAGCATCAGCGCCATCCGGACGAGGTCGCAGGTGACCATGACCCGCCGGTACGGGTACCGCTCGGCGAGCGTCGCGAGCAGCGGGCCACCGACGATCCAGGGCAGGTAACTGACGGCGAACGCGGTGGCGGAGAGCGCCACCGACTCGGTCTCCCGGTAGATCAGCAGGGTGACGGCGGCCTTCGCGATGTAGTCGCCGATCCAGCCCAGCGTGCTCGCCGTGAAGACGGCCCGGTACTCGCGTTGGGCGAACACCTCGCGGAAGGTGGCCGGCCCTTCCGGAGAAGGTCGCTCGTCGGACACCGTCGCCTCCATCGTTCCGCTGGACCGGCCACTCGTGATGGCCCGGCCTGGGAACCGTCGTCAGATCTGCCGATCAGCGAGGACGTGACCACGCTCCGCGGGGGGAGCGTGTGCACGGGATTCTGCCCGAAAGTCCGACAACTGGCTAGGCCGGACGGGTTGATCGTCGCATCGCCGACTGAACGAACGGACGATATCCGAGGGGCCGGCCGGCGGGAACCCCGCTGCTTTCGTCAGGTGGCGCCCCCGACCCCGGTCTCGCCGGGCGCCCGTGCCGGCAGGCCCGGGTAGAGCCGAGCTGCGGCGATCTTGGCGGTGATCCCCGAGTTCTCCAGGGCCTCGGCCAGCCGGCGGCGCAGCTCCCGGCCCACCGCGAACTGCCCGTCCGCCGTCGTCTTCACCACGGTACGGATCACGGCGCCCTCCACCGTCATCTGCTCGACGCCCAGCACCTCCGGCGCCTCGACGATCTCCGGCGCCAGCTCCGGGTCCAGCGCGACCGAGGCGGCCGCCGTCCGCAGCACCGCCGTCGCCTCCTCGGTACTGGCGAAGCCGATGGGCAGGTCGACCACGACCAGCGCCCAGCCCTGGCTTTTGTTGCCGACCCGGATGATCTCGCCGTTGCGGATGTACCAGAGCACCCCCCGCCCGTCCCGGACCGTCGTCACCCGCAGCCCCACCGACTCGACCACACCGGTGGCCTCACCGAGGTCGACCGTGTCCCCGACGCCGTACTGGTCCTCGATCAGCATGAACAGGCCGGCGATCAGGTCCTTCACCAGGCTCTGCGCGCCGAAGCCGAGCGCCACGCCGGCGATGCCCGCGCTGGCGAGCAGCGGCGCCAGGTCGAAGCTGAACTCCTTGAGCACCATCAGCAGCGCGATGCCGAAGATGAACGCGGTGGCGAGGCTGCGCAGCACGGACCCGATCGCCTCGGCCCGCTGGCGCCGCCGCTCCGGGATGAACTCGCCCGGCTCGGTGGGCGCCGTGGGGATCCGTTCCCGCAGCGGCCGGAGCATGGTGGGTACGCCGGCCTCGCTGGTCGTCCGGACGAGCCGCTTGATCGTCCGGTGCACCAGCCACCGTGCCGCCACGGCCAGCAGCAGGATCAGGGCGATGCGCAGCGGCTTGATCAGGATCCAGTAGCTGCCCTCCGCGAACCAGACGGACCCGGTCAGCTCCCAGGCGCCGCGGCCGACCGTCTCGTCCAGGCACTCCGGGCTCGGGGTGCCCTCGGGGGCGGGGGTCGGCGCGGCCGACATGATCGAGATGGATTCATCCACCCTGTCTTCGTACCGCAAGCGGCCGGACCGCTGCCGGTCGACCCGCCACGGCGTGACCCGGACCGGGATCGGCGTCGACGTCCCGCCCGCGCGACCGGTCCCGGTCGCCGGCACCGGCCCGGCCGGCGGTCGTGATCAGGGCGAACCGGTCATCGGTGGCAGGGGTGGGGAAAGCTTCGGTGGGGGACCCCGGATTAGTACGTGCAATCCGGGGTCTTATCAGGGACGATTGGCGCACGGACGTCGGTGATCCGGGCCGGCGTCGGTCGGTGGGTCGCTGCGCCCGTTTCCGGCCGGCGGTGGCGAGCAGGGGCCGCTGAACCGGGAGGGTGAGCGCGATGCCTGACATACGACCCACGGTGGGCTCCGGCGCGCTCGTCCTCAACGCCACCTACGAGCCCCTGTGTGTCGTGTCCGTCCGTCGTGCCGCCATTCTCGTGCTCTCCGCGAAGGCCGTCTGCGTCGCCGACGGCGACGGCGTCCTGCACAGCGCCCGCAACTCGCTCCCGGTCCCGTCGGTCGTCCGGCTCACCCGCTTCGTCCGGGTGCCGTACCGCACGCACGTGGGCCTGTCCCGACGGGCGATCTTCGCCCGCGACGGCTGGCGCTGCGCCTACTGCCGGGGCCCGGCGGAGACCATCGACCACGTCTTCCCCCGCAGCCGGGGCGGCCGGCACGCCTGGGAGAACGTGGTGGCGGCCTGTGCCCGGTGCAACCACACGAAGGGCGACAAGACCCCCGCCGAGCTGGGCTGGCGGCTGCACGCGCTGCCGGCCGCCCCGAAGGGCACCGCGTGGCGCGTGCTCGGCCACCGGGCGCCCGACCCGCGCTGGGCGGACTGGCTGGACCTGCGCGAGCCCGAGGCGGCCTGAGCGGGCCGGGCTCACCGCGGCCGGGAGGTCACCAGCGAGGCGAACACCACGACGTTGTCGGCGTAGCCGGTCCCGCCGCCGACCCACCGGCCGCCGCAGGTCACCAACCGCAGGTTGGGCCGGCTGAAGTCGCCGAAGACCTGGTCGGCCGGGAATCTCTCCTTGTCGAACCGCTCCACCGAGTTGACCTCGAACACCGCCACCGTGCGGTCGGAGCGGGTCACCTCCACCTGGTCGCCCGCGTCGAGGGTGCGCAACCCGTGGAACACCGCCGGCCCGGTGGTGGTGTCCACGTGCCCGACGATGACGGCCGGGCCGTACTGCCCCGGGGTCGGGCCCTGGTCGTACCAGCCGGCCTCGTGGGCGCGGCCGGCGTCCGGCGCGGCGATGGTGCCGTCCGGGGCGAGCCCGACGGTGTGCACCGGGGCCGCCACGTCGATCGCCTCGATCTCGATGGCGACGGGCGGGCTCGCGGGCAGCACCGGGAACTTCTTCGGCGGCGGACGCAGGCCGGCCGTGAACCGGTCCGGCAGCAGGCTCACCCCGGTGATCCGCTCCACCCCGAGCATCGCGATGATCAGCACCATCAGCGTCCCGATCACCAGGACCGGCACACCCGGGTTCCGCGAGGGCACCAGCCGCCGGCCGGCGGCCACCCAGCGGTGGCGCGGACGCGCCGGCAGTGGACCGGCGGCCGGGTCGGTGGTGGGAACGCTGGCGGCGACGGTCTGCCCGGCGACCCGCCGCAGCCGCCGTGCGGTCGCGCCGGCCAGCCGGGCGGACGCCCGCAGCGCCCGCCGGGTGGCGGCCCCCGCCCGGGCCCGCCGGGTGGCCGCCCGGGCCCGGCCCGATCGGGTACGCCTGTGCGCTCCGGCCATGGCGGGAGGTGGAGGTCAGGAGCCGGCCCCGGAACGGCGGCTGCCGAAGAAGCCGAACCCGACGGCGAGGGCCACCGCGGCGATGCCACCGATCAGCAGCAGCGAGCCGGGTCCGCCGGCGGTGCCGCCGCCCCCGGTCGCCGGCCCCTTCGTGGGCTGCTGCATGTTCAGCACCGTCAGCGTCGTGGTCGCGGTGTTGCCGTTCTCGCAGCGCAGGTCCACCTGGTAGTCGCCCGGCTCCCTGCTGCCGGGGATGGTGACCTGCCCGGTGAGGAAGCCGTTGTCCGGCCGGAGGAACACCCGCCCGAAGGCGTCGGACTGCACCGTCGCCTGGCGGTTGTTGGCGTTGTCGCAGCTGGCCCGGATGCTGACCCGGGTGCCCGCCTGCGCCGGGTTCGGCGTCACCTCGACGAAGGCGTTCTCGGTGGCCCGCACGGGTGCGGCTCCGACCAGGACGAACGCCGCCACCAAGGCCAGCATGGCGAGTACGCGATGACCCCGCATGATTCCCCCTCCCGGTGACGACCACCGGAACCCCTCCCCGGGTGACCGGCCCTGCTTTCCCGCTGGCCCGGCGGCAAACCACGGGTGCGGGTCAGCGCCGGGCGGGTGGGGCGGGTGGGGGCAGTGGGGTGACCGGGTGCCAGTCCAGTGGGGTGGACAGAACCATGGTGCTGGACGGCTGGCCGTACGGGGCGAGTCGGTCGATGACCGCCTCGAACTCCCCGATCGACCCGGCCGCGACCTTCAGCATGCTGCACGCGTCGCCGGTGATCCGGTGGATCTCCATGATCTCCGGCCAGTCCTCCACCTCCGGGTCGTTGAGGATGCAACGGGCTCCGTAGCAGGACATCCGGATCAGCGCCACGACCGTCCGCCCGGCCCGGCTCAGGTCGACGTGCGCGTGGTAGCCGGTGATCACACCCGACTCCTCCAGCCGGCGTACGCGTTCCGCCACCGCCGGCGGGGACAGATGCACCCGCCGGGACAGTTCGCTGTACGACAGCCGGGCGTCGGCCTGCAGCTCGCGCAGCAGCGCCCAGTCCATCTCGTCCACGCACCGACCTTACGTTCTTCAACCGGATCGGTGCCATCGCCTTGCGATCAACAGGCAATTGGCCGGCAGAGACGTTGATCCGGCATTCCATTCGCCGTTCCCGCCGCGGGATCATGTCGGTCATCCGGCGGGGACGCCGGGTGACCCGGTATGTGGAGGGAGTGGACCGGTGGAACGGACGGACCTGCGGGCGGCCACCCGGGCGGCGGTGCGGCCGGTCACCCCGCGCCAGCGGGCCGCACGGGCCGCCAGCAACGGCGGCGAGCCGACGTTGGAGTTCGGCGGGCGGGTCCCGTACGACGCGTACGTGCAGGCCAGCACCCTGCACCGGTTGCAGGCGCCGCTCAGCGACGACCCGGGCGAGATGTCGTTCCTCATGGTCAGCCAGATCATGGAGTTGTACTTCGGGCTGACCTGCCACGAGCTGCGCGAGGCCCAGCGCCACCTGCGCGCCGACCGGATCTGGGACGCCCTGGCCCCGCTGCGCCGCGCCGCCCTGCACCTGGAGGGCCTGAACGCGGCCTGGAACGGCCTCCGCTGGATGACCCCGGCCGACTTCAACCGGTTCCGTAACCTGCTCGGCGAGGGCTCAGGTTTCCAGTCGGCGATGTACCGCCACCTGGAGTTCCTGCTGGGCCTCCGGGACGAGGCGCTGATCCGGCCGTTCCGCCGGCAGGCCGAGGTGTACGCCGAGCTGCGCGCCGCCCTGGCGGCCCCGAGCCTCTGGGACGACGTGGTCGCCCTGCTCGCCCGGCACGGGCACGAGGTCCCCGCCGAGCTGCTGGACCGGGACGTCACCGGCGAGCACCAGCCGCACCCCGCCGTCGAGGCCGCATGGGTACGGATCTACGACGAGGAGGCCGGGCCGGAGAACCACCTCCGCCTGCTCGGCGAGGCGCTGACCGAGGTGGCCGAGCAGTTCGGCGACTGGCGGTGGAACCACATCAAGGCCGTGCAGCGCACGATGGGCGCCAAGGTCGGCAGCGGCGGCTCCGCCGGGCTGGCGTGGCTGCAGCGCAGCATGGCCCGGGTGGTCTTCCCGGAGCTGTGGTCGGCCCGGACCGCGATGTGACCGAAGGACGAGACATCCCGTGACGAGCACCGAAGACGAGGCCCTCCGCCTCGACGCCGACGACCCCGGTCACCGGCGCCTGTTCCACGTTCCGGCCGCGGACGGCGGCCGCTACCCGGAGGCCGCCTACCTGGCCGGCAACTCGCTCGGCCTGCAGCCCCGGGCCACCCGGGACGAGCTCCTCGGCGACCTGGACGCGTGGCGGCGGCTGGGGGTGGAGGGGCACCTGGAGGCCGAGCGGCCATGGCTGCCGTACCACGAGCTGTTGACCGGGCCGGCCGCGCGACTGGTCGGCGCCCGGCCGGCGGAGGTGGTGGTGATGAACTCCCTCACCGTCAACCTCCACCTGCTGATGGTCAGCTTCTACCGGCCGGCCGGGGCTCGGACCCGCATCGTCATCGAGGACACCGCCTTCCCGTCGGACAGTTACGCCGTCCGCAGCCAGGCCCGCTTCCACGGCCTCGACCCGGACACGACGGTGGTGCGGTTGCGTCCCCGTCCCGGCGAGGACACCCTGCGCACGGCCGACGTGCTCGACCTCCTCGCGACCGAGGGCGACACCGTCGCACTGGTGCTGCTCGGCGGCGTCAACTACCTGACCGGCGAACTGATGGACATCCCGGCGATCACCGCGGCCGGCCGGGCGGCCGGTGCCCTCGTCGGCTGGGACCTCGCGCACGCCGCCGGCAACGTGCCGCTGCACCTGCACGACTGGGACGTGGACTTCGCGGCCTGGTGCTCGTACAAGTACCTGAACTCCGGTCCGGGGGCGCTGTCCGGCGTGTTCGTGCACGAGCGCCACCTCGGCGACCCGGCGCTGCCCCGCTTCGAGGGTTGGTGGAGCACCGAGGCGGCGACCCGTTTCGAGATGACGCCGGTCTCCCGGCCGCCGGCCACCGTGGAGGCCTGGCAGGTCTCCAACCCGCCGATCTTCGCCATGGGCCCGGTGCGCACCTCGCTGGAACTCTTCGACGCGGTCGGCATGCCGGCGCTACGGGAGCGCAGCGTGCGGTTGACCGGCTACCTGGAGCGGCTGCTGGACGAGGTGACGCCGGGACGGCCGCTCACCGTGGTCACCCCCCGCGACCCGGCCCGGCGCGGTGCTCAGCTCTCGGTGCGGATCGGCACCGGCAGCGCCGCCGGGCTGGCCAAGCGCCTGCGGCACGAGCACGGGGTGATCGCCGACGCCCGGGAGCCGGACATCCTCCGGTTCGCCCCGGTACCGCTGTACTGCTCGTACCACGACTGCTGGCGGGTGGCCGAGGCGCTGGCCGCGACGGTGGAGGTGTCCCGGTGAGCGCGAGGAGTGAGCCGGGTTTGCGAGCCCCGCAGTCGCGAACGAAGGGAAGGCGCCGATGAGCCAGGAACGCGACGAGATCGCCGTCGTCGGCGCCGGCCTCGCCGGCTGCCTGCTCGCCTGTTTCCTGGCCCGGCGCGGCTACCGGGTCGCCCTCTACGAGCGCCGGCCGGACCCGCGCACCGGGACGGTCGAGCGGGGCCGGTCGATCAACCTGGCGCTGTCCGAGCGCGGGCTGGACGCGCTGCGCCGGATCGGGCTGGACACCCAGGTGATGTCGGACGCGCTGCCGATGCGCGGCCGGATGATCCACCCGGTCGCGGGGGAGTCGCAGTTCCAGCCGTACAGCGCGGCCGGTGACCGGGCGATCAACTCGATCAGCCGGGGCGCGCTGAACAACGCCCTGCTGGACGCCGCCACCGCGCTGCCCGGTGTACGGGTCGCCTTCGACCACCGGCTGGTCGGCCTCGACCCGACCACCGGTGAGATGACCTTCGAGACGCCGCAGGGCAAGGTCCTGGCCACGTCGCCGGTCGTGCTCGGCGCCGACGGGGCCGGTTCCGCCGTACGCGGTCAGCTCCTCGGGCACGGGCTGCTCCGCGAGAGCGTGGACTTCCTCGACTACGGCTACAAGGAACTGACCATCCCGCCGCTGGGCGGGGACTTCGCGCTCGACCCGGAGGCGCTGCACATCTGGCCGCGGGGCACGTCGATGATGATCGCGCTGCCCAACCCGGACCGCTCCTTCACCTGCACGCTCTTCTGGCCCACCCACGGCACCGCGAGCTTCGCGTCGTTGGGCAGCCCGGCGGCCATCGAGCGGCACTTCGCGCAGCACTACCCGAACCTGCTGCCGCTGGCCCCGAACCTGGTTGACGACTACCAGCACAACCCGGTCGGGGTGCTGGGCACGGTCCGCTGCGACCCGTGGCAGGTGACCGGGCGGGTGGGCCTGCTCGGCGACGCGGCGCACGCCATCGTGCCGTTCTACGGGCAGGGCGCGAACTGCGCGTTCGAGGACGTGGTGGAGCTGGACCGCTGCCTCGACGAGTGCGCCGACGACTGGTCCGCCGCGCTGCCGCAGTTCCAGCGGCGCCGGCAGGACAACGCGGAGGCGATCGCCCAGATGGCCCTGGCCAACTTCGTGGAGATGCGCGACAAGGTCGCCTCGCCGCTGTTCCAGTTCGGCCGCCGGGTGGAACACGCACTGGAACGGGCCCTGCCCGGCCGGTACGTTTCCCGGTACGAGCTGGTGTCCTTCTCGACCACCCCGTACGCGGAGGTGCGCCGCCGGGTCCGTCGGCAGCACCGGATGCTCGGTGCCGCCGGCGTGGGGGCGGCGCTGCTGCTGGCCGGGGCGGTCGGGTCAGTGCTCCGCCGAGGGAGGCGTCGATGACCGGCTGGGACCCGCGGCTGATGACCGGGCACGCCCCGGACGGGCCGGGCCTGTTGCGCAACTTCGTCGCCGGGGAGTTCGTCGACGCCGGCCGCCGCTTCACCAAGCGCAGCCCGGTGACCGGTGAGCCGGTGTTCGAGGTCGTCGAGGCGACCGGGTCCACCGTGGACGACGCGGTGTCCGCCGCGCGGGCCGCGCTGCGGGGCCCGTGGGGCCGGATGGGGGAGCGGGAACGCGCCGAGGTGCTGCGCCGGGTCGCCGACGAGCTGGAACGCCGCTTCGACGACCTGGTGACCGCCGAGGTGGCGGACACCGGCAAGGCCATCTCGCAGGCCCGGACGCTGGACATCCCGCGCGGCGCGGCGAACTTCCGCGCCTTCGCCGAGATCGTCGCCACCGCGCCCACCGAGTCGTTCACCACGGTCACCCCGAGCGGCGGCCGGGCGCTCAACTACGCCGTCCGCAAACCGGTCGGCGTGGTCGCGGTGATCGTGCCGTGGAACCTGCCGCTGCTGCTGCTCACCTGGAAGGTCGCGCCGGCGCTGGCCTGCGGCAACGCGGTCGTGGTCAAGCCCAGCGAGGAGACGCCCGCCTCGGCGACGCTGCTCGCCGAGGTGATGGCCGCCGCCGGCGTGCCCGAGGGCGTGTTCAACCTGGTGCACGGCTTCGGACCGGGCTCGGCTGGGGAGTTCCTCACCCGGCACCCGGGAGTCGACGCGATCACCTTCACCGGCGAGTCGGCCACCGGCGGGGCCATCATGCGCGCCGCCGCCGACGGGGTGAAGGCGGTCTCCTTCGAGCTCGGCGGGAAGAACGCCGGGCTGGTCTTCGCCGACGCCGACCTGGACGCGGCGGTGGCCGGTTCGGTGCGCTCCAGCTTCACCAACGGCGGCCAGGTCTGCCTCTGCACCGAACGCGTCTACGTGCAGCGCCCCGTCTTCGAGGAGTTCACCGCCCGGCTGGCGAAGCGGGCCGCCGAGCTGCCGTACGGGTGGCCGGCCGACGAGGCCACGGTGAACATGCCGCTGATCTCGCACACCCACCGGGAGAAGGTGCTCGGGCACTACGAGCTGGCCCGCGCCGAGGGCGCCGACGTGCTCGCCGGGGGCGGCACGCCGCGCTTCGGCGACGCCCGCGACGGCGGCGCGTACGTGCAGCCGACCGTGCTCGCCGGGCTCGGCCCGGACGCCCGGACCAACCGGGAGGAGATCTTCGGCCCGGTCGTGCACGTCGCGCCCTTCGACGACGAGGACGAGGCGTACGCCCTCGCGAACGGCACCGAGTACGGCCTGGCGGCGGCCGTCTGGACCCGGGACGTGGGCCGCGCCCACCGGGCCGGCGCCCGGCTCGACGCGGGCATCGTCTGGGTCAACACCTGGTTCCTGCGCGACCTGCGCACCCCGTTCGGCGGGGTGAAGGCGTCCGGCATCGGCCGCGAGGGCGGCGTGCACTCGCTGGACTTCTACTCCGAACTCACCAACGTCTGCGTGGACCTGTCATGATCGATTACGAGGCCGCGGCCCGGGAGCTGACCGAGGCCCGGGAGAGCGGCAAGCCCTGCCCGCCGCTGCGCGGGCGGCTGCTCCCCGAGGGGGACGTCACCTCCGCGTATCTCGTGCAGCAGTTGCAGGTGCGGGAGTGGCTGCGGCGCGGCTACCGGCGGGTCGGCGCGAAGATCGGCCTGACCTCCCGGGCGGTGCAGGAGAGCTTCGGCGTCTACCAGCCGGACTTCGGCGTGCTGACCGAGGAGATGGCGGTGCCGGACGGTGTCGAGGTGGCGCTCGACCGGCTGCTCCAGCCCCGGGTGGAGGCCGAGATCGCCTTCGTGCTCGGCGCGGACCTGCCCGACGAGCGGATCACCACCGCCGACCTGACCCGGGCCGTGGACCACCTGCTGCCGGCGATCGAGATCGTCGACTCCCGGATCGCCGGCTGGGACATCTCCATCGTGGACACGGTCGCGGACAACGCGTCCAGCGGGCTGTTCGTGCTGGGCACCACGCCGCGCCGGCTCGCCGACGTCGACCTGCGGCTCGCCGGCATGGTGCTCGAACACGCCGGGGAGCCGGTCTCGGTGGGCGCCGGGGCGGCCTGCCTGGGCAACCCGCTGCACGCGTTGGCCTGGCTGGCGCAGACCCTCGCCCGCTCCGGCGACCCGCTGCGCGCCGGCGACGTCGTGCTCTCCGGCGCGCTCGGCCCGATGGTGCCGGTGACGCCCGGAGCGGCGTACGAGGCCCGGATCTCCGGCCTCGGGTCGGTGCGGACCTGTTTCTCTTCGTCCGAGGGGGCGGCATGACGGTCGGTGTGGCGGTGATCGGGTCGGGCAACATCGGCACCGACCTGATGATCAAGGTGTTGCGGCTCAGCGACACCCTGCGGATGGTCGCGATGGCCGGCATCGACCCGGCGTCGGACGGGCTGGCCCGGGCCCGCCGCCTCGGCGTCGCCACCACCGCCGAGGGCGTGGACGGGCTCGTCGCGATGCCCGAGTTCGCCGACGTGGAACTGGTCTTCGACGCCACCTCGGCCGGCGCGCACCGGCACAACGACGCCGTCCTACGAGCCCACGGGCGGACCGTGGTCGACCTGACCCCGGCGGCCATCGGCCCGTACGTGGTGCCGCCGGTCAACCTCGACGAGCACCTGCACGAGACCAACGTCAACATGGTCACCTGCGGCGGGCAGGCGACGGTGCCGATCGTCGCGGCCGTCGGCCTGGTCACCCCGGTCGCGTACGGCGAGATCGTCGCCTCGATCGCCTCGAAGTCGGCGGGTCCGGGCACCCGGGCCAACATCGACGAGTTCACCGAGACCACCGCCCGGGCCATCGAGGTGGTCGGCGGCGCCGAGCGCGGCAAGGCGATCATCGTGCTGAACCCGGCCAACCCGCCGCTGCTGATGCGGGACACGGTCTACTGCCTCTGCGCGGACGCCGACGCCGACCGGGTGGAGATCGCCGCGTCGGTCGCGGACATGGTGAAGCGTGTGCAGGAGTACGTCCCGGGCTACCGGCTCAAGCAGGACGTGCAGTTCGACCGGATCGACACGTACGTGCCGTCGCTCGGCCGGCACCTGACCGGGTTGCAGGTCTCGGTCTTCCTGGAGGTCTCCGGCGCCGGGCACTACCTGCCCGCGTACGCCGGGAACCTGGACATCATGACCTCGGCCGCCCTGCGCACCGCGGAGCGGCTCGTGGCCCTGCGCGTCGAGGGGGTGCGGGCATGACGGATCTGTACATCCAGGACGTGACGCTGCGGGACGGCATGCACGCCATCGCGCACCGGTACACGGTGGACCAGGTGCGGACCATCGCCGCCGCCCTGGACGCCGCCGGGGTGGCCGCCATCGAGGTGGCGCACGGTGACGGGCTCGCCGGGTCCAGCGTCAACTACGGGCACGGCGCGGCCGGCGACGCCGACTGGATCGCGGCGGCGGCCGAGGTGCTGACCACGGCGAAGCTCACCACGCTGCTGCTGCCCGGCATCGGCACCATCGCCGACCTGAAGGCCGCGAAGGCGCTGGGCGTGACCAGCGTGCGGATCGCCACCCACTGCACCGAGGCCGACATCTCCGCCCAGCACATCTCCTGGGCCCGGGAGAACGGCATGGACGTCTCCGGGTTCCTCATGATGTCCCACATGGACGACCCGGCCGGGCTCGCCGCCCAGGCGAAGCTCATGGAGTCGTACGGGGCGCACTGCGTCTACGTCACCGACTCCGGCGGGCGGCTGCTGATGTCCGACGTGGCCGAGCGGGTCGACGCGTACCGGCAGGTCCTGGAACCGGAGACGCAGATCGGCATCCACGCCCACCACAACCTGTCCCTCGGGGTGGCCAACAGCGTCGTCGCCGTCGAGCACGGCCGCGTCCTCGGCCCCACGCCGTCCGGTCCGGACGCCGTGGCCGGGCGTACCGTCCGGGTGGACGCCTCGCTGGCCGGCATGGGCGCCGGCGCCGGCAACGCGCCGCTGGAGGTCTTCGTCGCGGTCGCCGAACTGCGCGGCTGGAAACACGGCTGCGACGTGTTCGCGCTGATGGACGCCGCCGAGGACCTCGTCCGCCCGCTGCAGGATCGGCCGGTGCGGGTCGACCGGGAGACGCTGTCCCTGGGGTACGCGGGCGTCTACTCCAGCTTCCTCCGGCACGCCGAGCGGGCCTCGGCGAGGTACGGCGTGGACGTCCGCTCGATCCTGGTCGAGCTGGGCCGGCGCCGGATGGTCGGCGGCCAGGAGGACATGATCGTGGATGTGGCGCTGGACCTCGCCGGGCAGGGAGGAAACCAGTGAGCGCGAGGAGTGAGTCGGGGTTGCGAGCCCCGCAGTCGCGAACGAAGGTGGCACAGTGATCGGGCCGGACATCACCGGGATCGCCGGGACGTTGGGCGCGGCGGCCGACACCGCCACCGCGATCCCGCAGCTCGCCGCCGAGACCGGGCTCGACGTCGACTCCGCGTACGCGGTCCAGACCGCCCTGCTCCAGCGCCGGCTCGACCGGGGCGAGCGGCTCGTCGGCCTCAAGATGGGGCTGACCAGCAGGGCGAAGATGGCCCAGGTCGGTGTGGACGAGGTGATCTGGGGCCGGCTCACCGACGTGATGCGGGTCCCCGACGGCGGCGCGGTGTCCGTCGGCGACTTCATCCACCCCCGGGTCGAGCCGGAGGTGGCGTTCCTGCTGGACCGGCTGCCCGAGCCGGGCGAGCCGGTCGCCGACTTCGCCGACGCGGTCCGGGCGGTCGCCCCGGCGATCGAGCTGATCGACTCCCGGTACGCGAACTTCACCTTCTCCCTGCCCGACGTCATCGCCGACAACACCTCCGCCGGGGCGTTCGTGATCGGGCCGTGGTGCCCGGTGCCGGACGGCCTCGACAACCTCGGCGTGCTGCTGGAGATCGACGGACGGATCGCCCAGGTCGGGTCGACCGCGGCGATCCTCGGCGACCCGCGCCGCGCGCTGGACGAGGGCATCCGCCTCGCCGGCCGGCACGGCGTCCGGCTGCACCAGGGCTGGGTCTTCCTGGCGGGCGCTGCGACGGCGGCCGTCCCGCTGCGCCCCGGCGCGCACGTCCGTGCCGTCGTGGAGAAGCTCGGCACCGCGTCGCTGAGGGCGGCGGTGTGAGCGAGCAGTCGCGCACCCCGACCGCCCGGGTGGTGGCCGGCAAGGCCGTGCCCCGCGGGGCGTTCCCGCACGTCAAGGTCGCCGGCGGCTTCGTCTTCGTCTCCGGTACGTCCTCCCGCCGGCCGGACAACACCTTCGCCGGTGTCGAGGTGGACGAGTTCGGCACGACCAACCTGGACATCCGGGTGCAGACGCGGGCGGTGGTCGAGAACATCCGGGACCTGCTGCGGTCGGTCGGCGCGGACCTGGCCGACCTCGTGCAGGTCACGTCCTACCTGGTGAACATGAACGACTTCGGCGGCTACAACGAGGTGTGGGCCGAGTTCTTCGACGCGACCGGCCCCACCCGCACCACCGTCGCCGTCCACCAGCTGCCGCACCCGCACCTGCTGATCGAGATGCAAGCCGTCGCCCTTCTCCCGCAAGGAGGTCAGTCGTGAGTGAGATCGCCGAGCCGTTCAGCTTCCCCGGGTGGATCGCGGAGAACCAGCACCTGCTGAAGCCGCCGGTTGGCAACAAGGAGATGCTTCCCGGCAGTGACGACTTCATCGTGATGGTGGTGGGCGGCCCGAACCAGCGCACCGACTTCCACGTGGACCCGTACGAGGAGTTCTTCTACCAGGTCAAGGGCAACATGCACGTCAACCTGATGCTCCCGGAGGGGCCGCGGACGGTGCACGTCCGCGAGGGTCAGATGTGGATGCTGCCGCGCAACACCCCGCACTCGCCGCAGCGCCCCGAGGCCGGCTCGATCGGGATGGTCATCGAGCGGGTCCGCGAGGAGGGGACGCTGGAGAAGTTCCAGTGGTACTGCCCGTCGTGCCACGCGAAGGTCCACGAGGTGGAGCTCCAGGTGCGGGACATCGCCGCCGACCTGCCCCCGGTCTTCCAGGCGTTCTACGCCGACGAGAAGGCGCGCACCTGTGACAACTGCGGCGCGCTGCACCCGGGCAAGGGCTGATGCCGGGACCTGTCGTCGACGTGCACACGCACGTCGTACCGAAGGGGTGGCCGGACCTCGGCGTCGCGTGCGGCGGGTCCGGCTGGCCGTGGTTGCGGGTCGACTCCGAACGCGCGGCCATGATCATGGTCGGGGAAACGGAGTTCCGGCCGGTCGGCGCCGAGTGCTGGGACGCCGACACCCGGCTGGCCGACATGGCCGCCGACGGTGTCGACGTCCAGGTGGTCTCGCCGACCCCGGTCTTCTTCTCCTACGACCGCCCCGCCGACCAGGCGGTCAAGGTGGCCCGGATCTTCAACGACCTGACGCTGGAGGTCACCGCCGCCGACGGCGGCCGGCTGGTGCCGTTCTGCCAGGTGCCGTTGCAGGACCCGGAGGCCGCGTGCGCCGAGGTGGACCGGTGCCTCGCCGCCGGGCACGCCGGTGTGGAGATCGGCAACCACGTCGGTGACCGCGACCTGGACGACGGCGGGATCGTCGAATTCCTGACCCACTGCGCCGAGGTGGGCGCTCCGGTCTTCGTCCACCCCTGGGACATGCCGGGCGGGCCGCGGCTGGACCGCTGGATGGCCCGCTGGCTCACCGGGATGCCCGCCGAGACCCACCTGTCCGTCCTGGCGATGATCCTCGGCGGGGTCTTCGACAAGGTGCCGGAGACGCTGCGGATCTGCTTCGCGCACGGTGGCGGGAGCTTCCCGTTCTGGCTGGGCCGCGCCGACAACGCGTGGCGCCGGCGCGGCGACCTGGTGCGTGGCGCCTCGGCCGCCCCGCCCAGCGCGTACGTCGACCGGTTCTCCGTCGACTCGGTGGTGTTCGAGCCGGCGGCACTGCGGTTGCTCGTCGACACGATGGGGGTCGACCGGGTGCTGGTGGGCAGTGACTACCCGTACCCGCTGGGGGAACGGCCGGTCGGCGCGGTCGTGCACCGGTCCGACTTCCTCGCCCCGGACGAGCGGGACAAGCTGCTCGGCGGCAACGCGCTGCGCTTCCTGTACGGCTGAGACCGGGGCGGCCGGCGGCACGCGCCGCCGCGCGCCGCCGCCACCTGCCTGTTCGCTCCCTTTGCTCTGCTTCACCGGACGCACCGGTTCCGGCCGGTACCTGGTGCGTGGGTTGAAGCAGAGCAAAGGGCCTGCGGTGACACCTCCGGCCGCCGGGCGCGGCGTCGTGCGCGGCCGGCGGTCGGCCCGACCGCCCGCGCCGCTTCGGCGCGTGACGAGTGCGCCCGGGCCGGCCGCCGGGCAGGATGAGAACATGGCCGAGCCGCACGACCTGACCGCGCTGGAGCAGGCCGCCGCGATCGCGCGCGGCGAGCTGACCAGCCGGCAGGTGGTCGAGCACCACCTCACCCGGGTGGCCGCGCTCGGCGACACCGTCGGCGCGTTCGTCACGGTCACCTCGGACGCAGCGCTCGCCGCCGCCGACGCGGCCGACGCGGTCCCGGTCGAGGCGCGGGGGCCGCTGCACGGGGTACCCACCGCGATCAAGGACCTGACGCTCACCGCCGGTGTCCGCACCACCTTCGGCTCGGCCGCCTTCGCCGACTTCGTGCCGCCGGTCGACGCCGACGTGGTCGGCTTCATGCGCGCCGCCGGCCTGATCAGCCTCGGCAAGACCACCACGTCCGAGCTGGGCTGCTCGCTCTACTCCGAGGGCCTGGTCGCCCCGCCGGCCCGCAACCCGTGGAACCTCTCGTACACGGCGGGGGGTTCCAGCGGCGGCGCGGCGGCCGCCGTGGCGGCCGGGCTGGTGCCGGTGGCCCAGGGCTCCGACGGTGGCGGCTCGCTGCGCATCCCCGCCTCGATGTGCGGGCTGGTGGGCTACAAGCCCAGCCGCGGTCTGGTGTCCGGTGGGCCGATCGGGTTCGGGGCGTACGGCCTGCCCACCCACGGCCCGATCGGGCGGACCGTCGCCGACGTCGCCGCGCTGCTCGACGTCCTCTCGCAACCGGTCGCGGGGGAGCCCTACCTGGCGCCGCTCCCGCCCGCCGGCGGGTGGCTCGCCGCCGCCCGCGCCGCCGAGCCGGGACGGCTGCGGATCGGGCGCTTCACCACCCCGATGCTCGCCGAGGAGCCGGTCCACCCGGACTGCGTCGCCGCCGTGGACCGGGCCGCAGCCCTGCTCACCGCCGCCGGCCACGAGGTGGTCGAGGTGCCGTCGCCGCTCACCCCGGCGGCGTGGCCGCTGTTCGAGATCGTCTGGTACGTGCTGGCGCTCGCCCCGGTGCCGCCGGAGCGGGAGAGCGAACTGCTGCCGCTCACCCGGCTGCTGCGGGAGCGGGGCGCGGCGATCTCCGCCGCCACCCTCACCGCCACCCTCGGCGAGCTCCAGGCGCAGGTCCGCCTCGGTGTGCGCCGCACCGCCGGCTGCGACCTGCTGCTCTGCCCCACCCTCGCGGCGCCGCAGGCGCAGGTGGGCTGGTTCACCGAGGGGCACGACCCCGCGGAGGACTTCGACCGGCAACGGCGGTTCTCGCCGTACTGCGCCATCTTCAACGTCATGGGCGATCCGTCGGTGTCGTTGCCGGTGGGCGTCACCGCCGACGGGTTGCCCGTCGGGGTGCTGCTCAGCGGCCGGTACGGCGACGACGGGAGGCTCATCGCCACCGCTGCGCAACTGGAGCACTACGGTGGCGGTTGGGACCGCCACCCCGCAATCTGGCGTGCCGTCGGCTCCGCTAACGTGAATACCACAAGCGGAGTCGGGGAATCGTCTGCTTGATCGTCGACCCGACCCGGATTTCCTGGTCTCTCTTTCGCCTGGGGGCGTTGGGATTGTCTGTAACCGAGACGTTGCTGGTCTTCGTCGGCATCCCGGCGGCCGCGGTGCTGGTGATCGCCGGTCTGGCGTACGCCGGCAGCCGCGGCGGCGGTGGTGGCGGCGGCGGTAAGCGCTACCGGCCGGGCCGGCCCTTCGACTTCACTCCGGTCTGGTTTCTGAGCCGCCCGGAGGAGCTGGCCGACTCGGCCGGCACGGCGCTGGCCGCCGGCGCGCAGGCGCCCGCGCTGAGCAGCCGCAAGCAGGAGCAGGCCGGCATCGAGGCGCCGGCCGGTGGAACCGGAGGCGCAAGTGACCGTTGGTGAAATGCAGCCACAGTCGGGGACGGGGAACCCGCCGGACGTCCTGGACGGGCCGTTCTCGACCCGCCAGCTGCTGCGCATCGACGAGGCGCTGCGCCTGGCCGACCGCGGCACGGGCCTGGTCTTCTCGGTCTTCGTCGGCGGTCTCGACGAGCCGATCCGCGAGCACGCCCAGCGGCTGCACCGGCAGCTCGCCGAGCCCGACCGGTCCGTGCTGATCGCGGTCTCGCCCAACCAGCGGCAGCTGGAGATCGTCACCGGAAAACACGCGCGCAAGCGCATCCCCGACACGTACGCGAAGCTCGCCGCGCTCTCCATGGTCGCGGCCTTCGGCGGCGGTGACCTGACCGGCGGCATCATCACCGGCCTCGACCAGCTCGCCAGCCACGCCGGCAAGGGCTGAGGTGTAAGGAAGGGCCCCTTATTAACGCCTGAGGTAGAGAAGGGCACCCTTCTCACCGCGAACCGCCAACCGCCACCCGGTCCATTCTTCGGACCGGGTGGCGTCGTGTACTCCGGGTCACGCAGCCCGGGCGTCCTTGGCGCGGGCCTTCAGCGCGCGGACCACGCCGTCGCGACCCTCGGCGACCAGCCGCCGTAGCGGCGCCGGGTGGCCCGCACCGGCCAGCCAGGCGTCGGTCGCCTCGACGGTGTCGTCCTCGACCAGGTACGCCGGGTACGCGAGCTGCGCGAACTCCTGCGCGGGCTCGCTGTCCCGGCTGGCCCAGACCTGCGCGACGGTGGCGAAGTACCGCTCCCGGTAGGGCCGGACCAACTCCACCTGGGCCGGGTGGGTGAAGCCCTGCAGCAGCGCCCGGTGCCGCCAGTTCGGCAGCGGCTCCGGGCTGGTCAGCTGCGCCCACACGGCCGCCTTGTTCTCCGGGGTCGGCACGAGCGCGCGCGCGTACGCGGCCTCCCGCTCGCCGCTGGCGGTGCGGTCCGAGGCCAGTTCCGCCTCGACGTCGTCGGGGCCGGCCGCGCCGTTGGCCACCAGGGCGGTGAGCAGCGTCCAGCGCAGCTCGGTGTCGACGGTCAGGCCGGCCGGCACGCCGCTGCCGTCCAGCCAGCCGCGCAGCGTCGCCAGGTCCTCCGACGAGCGGGCGGCCGAGGCGTACGCGCGGGCCCAGGCGAGCTGGAAGCCGCTGCCGGGCTCGGCGGCGGTGAGAGCGGTCCTCGCGGTCCGGGCCAGGTCGGCCCAGCCGGTCGGCGCCCACACCGGGTCGGCGTAGAAGGTGAGCGCGGTGGTGGCCTGCCGCAGGGTGGCCGTGACCAGGTTGATGTCCGTCTCGGCGGGCAGGCCGGCGAGCGCCAGCGCCACGTAGTCCCGGGCGGCCAGCTCCGCGTCGCGGATCATGTCCCAGGCCGCGGTCCAGCAGAGCGCCCGGGCGAGCGACGACTCGAAGCCGGCGATGTGCTGCACCACGGTCGCCATGGACCGTTCGTCGAGCCGCAGCTTCGCGTACGTCAGGTCGTCGTCGTTGAGCAGCAGCACGTCGGCCGCGCGGACCCCGGCCAGCTCGGCCAGCTCGGTCGCCTCGCCGGTGACGTCCACCTCGACGCGCTCGCGACGGACCAGCCGGCCGTCGCTGAGGTCGTACAGGCCCACGCCGATCCGGTGCGTCCGCAGGGTCGGGTGTCCGGTCGGCGCCTCCTGACGGACGACGACGCGCTCGTACGTGCCGTCGGCGCCGATCGTGACCTGCGGGCGCAGCGTGTTGACCTGCGCGGTCTCCAGCCACTGCGCGGCGAACTTGCGCAGCTCCCGCCCGGAGGCCGCCTCCAGCTCGGACAGCAGGTCGTCGAAGGTCGCGTTGCCCCAGGCGTGCTTGCCGAAGTACGACCGCAGGCCGGCCAGGAACGGCTCCTCACCGACGTACGCGACGAGTTGCTTGAGCACGCTGGCGCCCTTGGCGTACGTGATGCCGTCGAAGTTGACCTCGACCGCCTCCAGGTCCGGCATCTCCGTGTAGACGGGGTGGGTGGAGGAGAGCTGGTCCTGCCGGTAACCCCAGTTCTTCCGGATGGAGAGGAAGGTCGTCCACGCGTCGGTGAACCGGGTGGCGTTGGTGTTGCACCAGTGGCTGGCCCACTCCGCGAACGACTCGTTGAGCCACAGGTCGTTCCACCAGCGCATGGTGACCAGGTCACCGAACCACATGTGCGCCATCTCGTGCAGGATCGTGTTGGCGCGCTGCTCGTACTCGAAGTCGGTGACCTGCGAGCGGAAGATGTAGTGCGACTCGGCGTGCGTGACGCAGCCGAAGTTCTCCATCGCGCCGGCGTTGAAGTCCGGCACCCAGAGCTGGTCGTACTTCGGCAGCGGGTAGCGCACCTCGAACTTCTCGTGGAAGAAGTCGAAGCCCTGCTTCGTGATGAGGAACAGGTCCTCGGAGTCCAGATGCGGCGCCATCGAGGCCCGGCAGAAGACGCCGAGGTCGATGCCGTCGTGACTGTCCCGCACCTCGTGGTACGGGCCGGCGCACAGCGCGGTGATGTAGGTGCTCATCCGCGCCGACTCGACGAAGTGGACCGCCTTCAGGCCCTCGCCCGCCGCCTCCTCGCGGTCGACCGGCATGTTGGAGACGACCTTCCAGTGCGCCGGCACCGTGGCGTGCCAGGTGTAGACGCTCTTCAGGTCGGGCTGGTCGAAGGCGGCGAACACCCGCTGGGCGTCGGCCGTCTCGAACTGGCTGTACAGGTAGGTCTCACCGTCGACCGGGTCCACCGTGCGGTGCAGCCCCTGCCCGCTGTTCGAGTACGCGAAGTCCGCGTCGACGACGAGCCTGTTCTCCTCGGCCAGCCCGGGCAGGGTCAGGCCCTTCTCCGCCGACCAGCCGCTCAGGTCCAGCGCGGTGCCGTTCAGCGTCGCGGACCGCACCGAGTCGGCGGCCACCTCGATGAACGTGCTGGCACCGGGTTCGGTGCACCGGAACCGGACCTCGGTCGTCGACCGGAAGGTGCGGCCCTCGGCCTGCACGGCGCTCGACAGGTCCAGACTGATGTCGTACCCGGTCACGTCGAGCAGGCGGCCCCGCTCGGTGGCCTCCACCTGCGTCAGGTTGCGCACTCCCGGCACTGTTCGTCTCCATCTCTCGTCTCGCCGTACGCCGACCGCGGCGCCGTCCGGCGACCGTTCGTGACGGCCGCGCCGATCGAGTCTTGCACGCGTGCCGGCCCCACGGTGGGCCAGCTCACGCTCTCATTCCGGTGTCGGGCGTCGGACGCCGGGGTGAAGATCGGTGCAGACGTCGAGGACCGGCGTCACCCGTCGTGAAGGGACCCCACCGTGAGCGAGCGTGTCACCGTCGACATGTGGTTCGATCCGATCTGCCCGTGGGCGTGGATCACGTCCCGCTGGCTGCTGGAGGTCGAGCAGGTGCGGGAAGTGGACATCCGCTTCCACGTGATGAGCCTGTCGGTGCTCAACGAGGGCCGGGACCTGCCCGAGGAGTACCAGGAACTGATGCGTACCGGCTGGGGGCCGGTGCGGGTCTGCATCGCCGCCGAGCAGCGGTACGGCACCGGGTCGCTCCGTGACCTGTACACCGCGCTCGGCACGCGGATCCACCTCGGGCAGGAGAAGCTCTCCCCGGAGCTGTTCGCCGCCGCGCTGTCCGACGCCGGTCTGGACCCGGCGCTGGCCGGGGCCGCCGACGGCGCCGGGTACGACGAGGCGCTGCGCGCCAGCCACGAGGCCGGCATGCGGCCGGTCGGCACCGACGTCGGCACGCCGGTCATCCACGCCCCGGGTCCGGACGGTTCGCCGGTCGCGTTCTTCGGCCCGGTCATCACCCCGGCCCCGAAGGGCGAGGCCGCCGGCCGGCTGTGGGACGGCGTGCTCCTGGTCGCCGGCACGCCCGGCTTCTACGAGCTGAAGCGCTCCCGCGAACTCGGCCCCATCTTCGACTGAGTCGCAAGGAAGGGCCCCCTGTTAACGCCTTCCGCGGTGCAGGGGGCCCTTGTTAACACTGCGCCGCCCCGGCTACCTCCCCGTCACCCGCCCTCGGGCGGATTCGTTGGCCTCCATGTCCGCCGCATCGACCCGCAGGGGCCGCACCCCGCAGCTCGTGGAGGCATTCCTCATGGCCAAGCACCGTGCGTCCGGTGACGAACCGTCGACCCGGGAGGAGGCGAACGACGATTCCGCGTACTGGTCGGTCGACGACTCCCGCTGGCCGGCGGTCCGTCCCGACCTCCCCACGCACATGGTGGACCTGCTCGCTCCGCCGATCGTCGTCGGCGTGGCCCGCGTACCGGTCACGTCCCGGCTGACCCCGCCCGGCGCCAAGCCGCCGGATCGCGCGCGCCACGCCGTGGCTCCCCGCCGGCCGGTCACGCCGGTGGTGCCGGTCGGTCGGCACCGTCAGGCACTCGACGGCTGAGGACGTGTTAACAGGGGACCCCTCCTATACCGGAGGCGTTAGGAGGGGTCCCTTCCTTTCATCTGGTGGGCGGGGAGTGGGTCCGGGACACGGCGACGGTCCGCACCGGTAGCGTCAGCGCACATGACGGTCGTCCATCCGATCGCCCGGGCCTGGATCACCACCGGCGGCACCGGCGCGCAGAACTACGACGAGTTCGCCGACGACGCGGAGATCACCGCGATCATCGAGGCGAACCCGCACAGTGCCCTCGGCATCGAGATGCCGCACCGGGCGCCGGAGAGCCTGGGGAAGCCGTTCCTGGACGCGCTGCCCGACGCGGTGGCCCGGCTCGCCGAGGCCAAGGCGGACGGCAGCTACACGCCCGCCGAGCAGGTGGTGGTCCTCTACCGGATCAGCGCGCCGGGCGAGGAGCCCGCGTACGGGCTGTTCGCCATGGTCGACACCGAGCAGATCTCGACCCGGGCCGACGAGCCCGGCCTGGTGATCCGCAACGAGGACGTCTTCATCGCCAAGGTGCGCGAGCGGGTGGCCCTGGCCGACGCGCTGGGGCACCTGCTCTCGCCCGTACTCCTGCTCCAGACCGGGCGGGGCGACGAGCTGCACGCCGCGCTCGCGGCGGCGACCGACGCGGCCGGGGCGCCCGCCGCGACCGACGTCGACCAGGCCGGGCGCACGCACGCCATCTGGCTGGTCGGCCCGGGCCCGCGGCAGGACGAGCTGACCGCCCTGGCCGGCGGCGGCGAGCTGGTCGTCGCCGACGGCAACCACCGCAGCCTCGCCGCCCAGACCGGCGGGCTGCCGCGCTTCCTGGCCGTGGTCACCACGCCGGCCTCGGTCGCCATCCAGCCGTACAACCGGCTGGTCAGCGAGCTGACGACCAGCCCGGACGAGCTGCTCGACCGGTTGCGCGCCGCCGGCGCCGAGGTCACGCCGATCACCGGCCCGGTCGAGGTCCCGGCGGCCGGCGGCACCGTCCACCTCCGGCTCCCCGACTCGGGGTACGCGGTACGCCTGCCCCACGTCGGCGCGGGCCGCCTGGAGAACCTGGACCACGCGCTGGTCGAGCGCCTGCTGCTGCGGGACGCGCTGGGGCTGGACCCGGGGGACAAGCGGGTCACCTACGTCGGCGGCGACTACCCGGCGAGCTGGCTGACCGGGGAGGTCGACGCCGGCCGGGCGGAGCTGGCCGTCCTCATCGCGCCGGTGACCGTCGACGACTTCGTCGCGGTGAACCTCGCCCGGGAGAAGATGCCGCGCAAGAGCACCTGGTTCACCCCGAAGGCACGCGGCGGCCTGGTCGTCGCCGAGTTGGAGCGCTGAGCTGTGACGAATCCGCCTCCGTGCCGCCGCCCGCGCGCCGGCACGGAGGCGGGCCTGTCAGACTGCGCGTTATGCGCGTCTACCTGGGATCCGACCACGCCGGCTTCGAGCTGAAGGTGCACCTGGCCAACCACCTGGCCAAGCAGGGGTACGACGTGGTCGACGTCGGCCCGCACGCCTTCGACCCGGACGACGACTACCCGGCGTTCTGCCTGCACACCGGTGACCGGGTGGTCGCCGACGCGGGAAGCCTCGGTGTCGTCATCGGCGGCTCGGGCAACGGCGAGCAGATCGCTGCCAACAAGATCGCCGGGGTGCGGGCGGCGCTGGCCTGGAACATCGACACCGCCCAGCTCGCCCGCGAGCACAACGACGCCAACGTCGTCGCGGTGGGCGCCCGGCAGCACACCCTCGACGAGGCGACCGCCATCGTGGAGGCGTTCCTGACCACCTCGTTCTCCGGCAACGAACGCCACTCCCGCCGCATCGGCCAGGTCGCCGAGTACGAGAACACCCGGACGCTGCCGCCCCTGCCCTGATCCGCCGCCGGCGGGGGTCAGCGGCGGGGTAGGTCCTCCCGAGGCGTCCAGTTCCGGCGGACCAGGACCACCCGGGTCTCGGCCTCGGCCAGGTCCTGCTCGGTCGGCCGGGCGGCGTCCCGCGCGCGCATCGCCGCGGTCACACCCACCTGCGACGACCCCGAGCCGACCAGCCCACGCAGCCCGCGTTCCCCCTCCTCCGGGCCGCCGCGACGGGTTCGCGGCGGCCCGTCGCCGTCGTGCACCCCTGACGTCGCCGCGCTCGGCCCCTCGGCGCCACCCTCGGCGTGGTGCCGGTGCCGGCGTCGCCGTCGCTCCACGTCACCCATCAGCCGACCGTACCGCGCAGGGCCCTAGAACACCTCCCTGCTGGCGGGGGCGCGGTGCCAGCCGAAGGCCGGCCCGGCCGTCGCCAGCGCACCGGGCCGCAGCTCGCGGACGCGGCCGGCCGTGGCGAGCGCGCCCACCGTCGCCCCGCCCAGGTAGAGCTCGCCCAGGCAGCGGACGTCGCAGGCCAGCTCGGCCGGTTGGTCGGCGGGGACGCAGGTCGCTCCGTCGGGCCCGCCGGTGAGCCGCCACCGCCCGGCGTTTTCCGGCAGCAGGTCGTCGGTGACCTCCAGCACCACGTCGACCGGGGTCGCGTACCGGCGGCCGGCGAGTGCGGCCGGCAGGTCGACCACCCGCAGCCAGAGCCCGTCGACCAGCGTCGCGCCGAGCCGGCGCGGTTCGTCGACCAGGCGCAGCAGCGGCTCGTCCACCGCGGCCGCGCGGTACGTGAGCCGCCGCGTCAGGTCGAGGGAGAGCAGCAGCCGCCACATCGCGACGTACGCGGCCGGACTGCCGGTCACCACCTCGTCGACGGTGGTGAGCGCGTTCGGCCCGGTGGCGGCCCACTCGCCCTTCGTGCGGAAGAGCCCGTACCCGTCCACCCCGTCCGGGCCCTCGTGGAGGACGGCCCGGCGCTCGGTGGCGCCGCCGCGCTGGGCGGGCGGGTCGGCCAGCACGTAGTCCCACCACACCTCGCCACGACTGGACCAGCCGGGCCGGTCGGGGCGTACCTCGTCGTACACCCGGGTCAGCGTGGCCCGGCAGTCGACCGCGCGGGTCAGGCGGAGCCGGCCCTCGGCGGGCGTCGGGTCGGGCAGGCGCAGCTCCGTGGTGTCGGCCTCCGCGACGAGGCGCTGCGTGGCCAGGCCGTAGCCGAAGCGCGGGTAGATCCGGCCCTCGCTGGCCCAGAGGACCGCGACCGGCTCCCGTCCGGCGTCCCGGACCTCGCGCAGCTGCCGTCGCATCATCTCGGTGAGCAGCCCCCGGCGGCGGTGTGTGGGCGCGACCCCCACCATGCTCACGTGCGCGGCGGGCACGCGGGCCCCCGGCACCGTCAGCACGCGGGTGAACGCGGTGGCGCTCGCCACGAGATCGGGGCCGTCCCGGACGAGCAGGGTGCGCTCCGGCTCCAGGAGGGTCTTCTCGACCGCCCACGACTCGGAGTCGAAGCCGCCGTGGAAGAGTGCGCCGAGAAGTTCGCCCAGCTCGTCGAACTCCTCTTCCCGGGCGGTCGTGAAGCGCAGTGGGGGATTCGTCATGGTGCTCTGTCTAGCCGACCGGTCCGCGTCCGACGACCGATTTGAGCGCTGGCTACCCTCGATAGTCAGACGGGGTCCGCTGGTTCCCGTCGGTCCAGGGGAGGGGACGACATGGCCGACCAGACACAGCCGTGGGCCGAACGCACCGTCGAGGTGCCGCCGCAGCCGGGGGGCGGCGTGCCGCAGCAGCGGGACGCCTTCCGGCGGGGGGTGGCCCCGGTCGGACGGTCCGGTACGCCCCGCACCGAGCCGTTCCCGGTGGTCGAGGAGCCGACCGGCACCGGCTGGCCGGGCGCGGCGGCACCGCGCCGCCCGATGAGCTGGCACATGGCCCAGCTGCGCCGCGGCGCGGAATGGAGCGCCGCCGGCGTCCTCTTCGCGTTCGTCTGCTGGGGGATCTGGGCGATCTCCGGCGGCGGCGACCTCGTCGCCCCGTTGCTGATCTTCGTGCTGAGCCTGCTCGTCGCGGCCGGCCTGTTCGCGCTTGCCCGGTTGGTCGGTCGGGTGGTGCTGGAGCAGCGCCTGGGCCGGGTACGGCACAGCGCGCGCGGCGCTCACCTGGTGACGGCGGTCTTCCTGACCGGCCTCGGCATCGCGTGGCTCCAGCAGACGGAGTGGGTCGTCTCGGCCTGGAACTGGATCACCAACAACTAGGTTCGGGAACTGCCCCGGGTTGGGGCCGCGCGGGCGGGTCGGCGAATTCGCCGACCCGCCCGCGCGGCCGTCGCGGGATGCCGCGACCCCGTCGTCCTCCCACCAGGCCGGCCGGCGCATACCCGGCGTGACGCGGATCATCCCCGCCGGCCGGCGCGGGTCGCCGCCGTCCGGGTCGACCATTCCGTCGTACCTGCAGAGCGGGCGCGTCGGACGGCCTCTGCCGCCGCGTTGAGCCAGCGTTGACCGGGGCTCGCGAGAATCGACCGCCGTAGGACGGAAGCGCGCACCCCGAGGAGTCCCCTTGACGTACGCACCCATGACCGGGCCGGTCGCCGGAGAGCCGGCCGACCGCCCGGGGCGCCGGCTGTTCACGTCCGAGTCGGTCACGGAAGGCCATCCCGACAAGATCGCCGACCAGATCAGTGACGGGATCCTCGATGCGTTGTTGGCGGAGGATCCGCGGAGTCGGGTCGCGGTGGAGACGTTGATCACGACTGGTCAGGTGCACATCGCGGGTGAGGTGACCACGAAGGCGTATGCCGACATCCCGACGATCGTGCGTCGCACGATCCTGGATATCGGCTATGACTCGTCGAAGAAGGGTTTCGACGGTGCCTCGTGTGGGGTGAGTGTGTCGATCGGGGCGCAGTCGGCGGACATCGCGCAGGGTGTGGACAACGCGTTCGAGTTGCGTACGGGTGCGTCGGAGAGTGCGTTGGACGCGCAGGGTGCCGGTGACCAGGGGATGATGTTCGGCTTCGCGTGTTCGGAGACGCCGGAGTTGATGCCGTTGCCGATCGCGTTGGCGCATCGGTTGTCGCGGCGGTTGGCGCAGGTGCGTAAGGACGGCACGGTGCCGTATCTGCGGCCGGATGGTAAGACGCAGGTGACGATCGAGTACGAGGGTCTGCGTCCGGTGCGGTTGAACACTGTTGTGGTGTCCAGCCAGCATGCGGCGGACATCTCGTTGGAGTCGCTGCTCACCCCGGATGTTCGGGATCATGTGATCACGCCGGAGGTGGAGTCGCTGGGGTTGGATACCGAGGGGTACCGGTTGTTGGTGAATCCGACGGGCCGGTTCGAGATCGGTGGTCCGATGGGTGATGCCGGGCTGACCGGTCGGAAGATCATCGTGGATACGTACGGCGGGTACGCGCGGCACGGTGGTGGGGCGTTCTCGGGTAAGGATCCGTCGAAGGTGGACCGGTCGGCGGCGTATGCGATGCGGTGGGTGGCGAAGAACGTGGTCGCCGCGGGTCTGGCGGAGCGGTGTGAGGCGCAGGTGGCGTATGCGATCGGTAAGGCGCATCCGGTGAGTTTGTTCATCGAGACGTTCGGCACGGAGACGGTGCCGGTGGAGCGGATCGAGAAGGCGGTCACGGAGGTGTTCGATCTGCGGCCGGCGGCGATCATCCGGGATCTGGACCTGATGCGGCCGATCTACGCGCAGACCGCCGCGTACGGGCACTTCGGTCGGGAGTTGCCCGACTTCACGTGGGAGAGCACCGACCGCGCCGCCGACCTGAAGAGCGCGGCAAGCTGATGGGCTGGTTCCGGCGCGTCGTGTCCGAGCTCGGGCTCGGACTGAGCCTGTTCGGGGCGTCGGTCGCCGGGATCGATCCCCGGGAGATCATCCGGCAGCACCGGCGACGGCACGCCCCGCCGCCACCGGCCGACGACCGCCCGGACCGGGCGCCGTCCGCGGCCGGCGTGCCCTCGGATACGAGCGCGGCGGGGCACCCGCCGCCCGGCCATCCGGAACGTCTCGTTCCACACCAGCCGCTCACCGACGAGGAGCGGCGGCTCTGGTCCCAACTGCCCTGACCCAACCACGACTGAGGAGCGTGACCATGCCGGAAGCCCTGGTTCGTACGGCCGGCGATTTCAAGGTGGCGGATCTGTCGCTTGCTGAGTTTGGGCGTAAGGAGATCCGGCTCGCGGAGCATGAGATGCCGGGTTTGATGGCGATCCGTGGTGAGTTCGCCGAGGCGCAGCCGTTGGCGGGTGCGCGGATCACGGGTTCTTTGCATATGACGATTCAGACCGCCGTGTTGATTGAGACGTTGGTGGCGTTGGGTGCGCAGGTGCGGTGGGCGTCGTGCAACATCTTCTCCACCCAGGACCATGCGGCGGCGGCGGTCGTGGTCGGTCCGGACGGTACGCCGGACAGCCCGGCGGGTGTGCCGGTGTATGCGTGGAAGGGCGAGAGCCTTCAGGAGTACTGGTGGTGCACGGAGCAGGTGTTGGCGTGGCCGGATGGTGGGGGTCCGAACATGATCCTCGATGACGGTGGGGACGCCACGTTGTTGGTGCACAAGGGTGTGGAGTTTGAGAGGGCGGGTGTGGTGCCGCCGGTGGAGTCGGCCGACAGTGAGGAGTACGCGGTCATCCTGGGTCTGCTGCACCGTTCGTTGGCCGAGGATGGTCAGCGGTGGACGCGGATCGCGGCGGGGATCAGGGGTGTGACGGAGGAGACCACCACGGGGGTGCACCGGTTGTATGAGATGCACCGGGCGGGCATGTTGTTGTTCCCGGCGATCAACGTCAACGATTCGGTGACGAAGAGCAAGTTCGACAACAAGTACGGGTGTCGGCATTCGCTGATCGACGGGATCAATCGGGCCACCGATGTGCTGATCGGTGGGAAGATGGCGGTGGTCCTGGGTTACGGGGATGTGGGTAAGGGGTGTGCGGAGTCGCTGCGGGGGCAGGGTGCCCGGGTGGTGGTGACCGAGGTGGACCCGATCTGCGCGTTGCAGGCGGCGATGGACGGCTATCAGGTGGCCACGTTGGATGACGTGGTCGAGGTCGCGGACATCTTCATCACCGCGACGGGTTGTTTCGATGTGATCACGAATGAGCACATGGCGCGGATGAAGCACCAGGCGATCGTGGGGAACATCGGGCACTTCGACAACGAGATCGACATGGCCGGGTTGGCGAAGCGGCCGGATGTGTCCCGGGAGAACATCAAGCCGCAGGTCGACCTGTGGCGGTTCGATGACGGGCACGCGGTCATCGTGTTGTCCGAGGGTCGCTTGTTGAACCTGGGTAACGCCACCGGGCATCCCAGCTTCGTGATGTCGAACAGTTTCGCCAACCAGACGATCGCGCAGATCGAGTTGTACGCGAAGACCGACCAGTACCCGGTCGGGGTGTACGTGCTGCCCAAGCACCTCGACGAGAAGGTCGCCCGGCTGCATTTGGCCGCCCTCGGCGCGAAACTGTCCACCCTGACCAAGGAACAGGCCGCCTACCTCGGAATCTCCCCCGAGGGCCCGTTCAAACCCGACCACTACCGCTACTGACCGGGAGGAGTCCCGCCGTGGGCGCGATCGCGGTCACCGGGTCCATCGCCACCGACCACCTCATGCGGTTTCCGGGGCGCTTCGCCGAGCAGTTGCTCGCCGAGCAGTTGCACCGGGTCTCGCTGTCCTTCCTCGTCGACGACCTGGTCGTCCGCCGCGGCGGGGTGGCGGCCAACATCGCGTACGGCCTCGGCCGGCTCGGCCTGCGGCCGGTGCTGCTCGGCGCGGCCGGCGCCGACTTCGACGACTACCGCTCCTGGCTGGAACGGCACGGGGTCGACTGCGACTCCGTCCACATCAGCGCCGACGCGCACACCGCCCGGTTCGTCTGCACCACCGACGCGGACGAGTGCCAGATCGCCTCGTTCTACCCGGGCGCCATGGCCGAGGGCGACCGGGTCGAGATCGCCGCCGCGGCGGCCCGGCGCAATGGGCTCGACCTCGTCCTGGTCGCCGCCGACGATCCGGCCGCGATGCTCCGGCACGCCGCCCGGTGCCGGGAACTGGGCCTGCCGTTCGCGGCCGACCCCTCCCAGCAACTCGCACTGCTCTCCGGCGAACAGGTCCGCCAGTTCGTCGACGGTGCCGAGTTCCTGCTCACCAACGAGTACGAGAAGGACCTGCTCGAAGTCAAGACGGGCCTGACCGCCGCCGAGGTCCGGCACCGCGTCCGGGTGCAGGTCACCACGCTCGGCGCCAAGGGGGTACGCATCACCGGCCGCGACACTCCCACCGTCGAGGTGCCGGCCGTCCCGGTCACCTCGGTGGCCGACCCCACCGGCGGCGGCGACGCCTTCCGGTCCGGCTTCTTCGCCGCGCTCTCCTGGGGGCTCGGGCTGGAACGCGCCGGCCAGGTCGGCAACGCCGTCGCCGCCTTCGCGGTGGAGGCGGTCGGCCCGCAGGAGTACCACCTCGACCACGACCGCCTCGGCGACCGGCTGGCCCGGGCGTACGGCGACCGCTGCGCCGACGAGGTCGCCGCCGCCTGGACGGCCCCGCCCGCCCTGGCGGCCCGAGCCGGCTGAGCCGGGCCCGCGTCCGAGCCGTTGCTCCGGCTCGGGCGCGCCACCGGCAGTGGTCACCCCGCCGGTGGCGCCGCCGCCCTCCGCTGCCAGTTGCGGAACACGAAACGGTGCACCGCCTTCAACCCCAGCCACAGCGCCGGATACAGCGCGGCGTACCGCCGTCCGCGCACCGTCACCGTCGTCATGCGGGTGACCCGGGTACCGCTGCCCGCCGCTGTCAGCTCGAACTCGTCGCCCAGTTCGTCGACGAACCGGTGGAAGCCGATATCGGTCGACTCCATCCGGAACGCCAACCGCGCCGGCGGCTCCCACCGCGTGATCCGCTGCCGCACCACACCCTGCTCGGAGGCGCACTGCCGGCGCGCGCCCACCGCGCCGGGCCCGTCCGGTAGCCGGCACGCGGTGGGCCGGGGCACGCCGAGGCAGAACACCGGGCACCGGGGGCGCAACTCCATGCGCGAGTCACAGAGCGCCGGCCACAGGACCTCGGGCGGATGCGGCACGGTCCAACACGTACGCACCATCATGCGGGCAGCGTACGCGGTTTTGAGCGAGCGCTCAAAACCGTGCGACTCGACGCGGCGCCGGATCCGCCTCACCGGCCCCCACGGCATGCCTGGCGTGCGCGGCTATCGTCGCCGGATGCCCGAACTGATCCCGCCGACCGTCCGCCTGCACGCCGCCTGGCTTCAGGCCCGCGACGAGTGGGGTCCCGGCGTCCACGAGGACGGGTTCGGGCTGCTGCCGTCCGACGAGGTGGACACACCGGCCGGGTTCGCGGCCTGGGTGGCCCGGCTGGCGGACGTGACACCGCCGGACGCCGGACGCGGGCACTGCACGTACCGGTGGATCGTCGACGGCGACCGGGTGCTGGGCGGTATCGCGCTGCGGCACGGGCCCGACGACCTCGTGCGGCGGATCGGTCACATCGGCTACGGCATCCGGCCGTCTGCGCGCCGGCGCGGACTCGCCACCTGGGCACTGGGCGAGATGCTCGGCGAGGCGCGGGCACTGGGCCCGGACCGGTTGCTGGTGGTCTGCGCGGCCGACAACGTCGCGTCGGCCAGGACGATCGAACGCCACGGCGGCGTCCTCGAGAGCGTGCAGGAAAGCGAACTCGGGCCGGCGCGGCGTTACCGGATCACGCTCCGGTGACCGAGGTGCGAGGGATGCTGCGACCTCGGCCTTCGTGGTTGGAGCGGGCGACGGGAATCGAACCCGCACCGTCAGTTTGGAAGAGCGTGCTCAACCGGTCGTGATGCCCGAAACGGCTGCGGCCGGCGGTAGAGCCTTGTGCCCCTGTGCCCGCTCGTGGCCGCTGCGTCTCCCGAGTACTGGCCCGTGGATGGCCTGGCTCAGCCTCGGACTGTACAGGTCACGGCCGCTCTGCGTTGGCGATAGCTGCTGGCTCGTATCCTGCGGGCCATGCCCGTTGATCCGCTCAGCTCGCGCCCACCACTCAGACGAGCGCCCCGCACGTTCATCGCCGCGCTGCTGGTGGTCGGGGTGGTGGTGCCATCCATCATCATCCGTGAGCTGATCGAGGGTGTGATGGGCGCCGGCCCGCTCGCGGATCTCGGCTGGATCGCCGTTCCGATGGCGGCCACGGCCTGGCTTGCGCCTCATGCCTCCTACCGTCGCCGCGACGCACTGTGGTGGTTAACCGGCGGGTTCGGCTTCTACATCTTCGTAGTGATCGCTTGGCGGGTAGCCTTCCTGCCCTATCGCGATTGGCCACCTCAACCCGATGAGGCATCTCGGGTCCGCTGGCTGCAAGACCGTCAACAGGCCGGGTTGTGGTACCTACCCGGGGCAGCACAGTAGGTGGGTCGTGGCCGGGTGGTTGAAGGCGGATCTCCTCGTCGGGCAGTCGTAGACCGTCCGGGGGGGGGGGCTGCTAGCCCTTGTGGTGCCGGCGATGTGAGCCGCGGCGGCATCTCTATTAGGAGGGTCGGGGTTCGGGGCGGAGCCCCGAGGTCTTCGGATCCTGGTCGTCCCTAAGCGTGGCCGGCCGGCCCGGCCGATGCCGGCCGGAGGTCGCCAGCAGGCCGGGGCCGGGCCGCCTTGATCCTTGCAAGAGGCCAATTCGACGGTTGTTCGCGGTCACCGCTGTCCGCCGTCGACTGATGCGCGATGCTCGTCCGTCAACTGATCTGCGACACAGTTGGGGCGCAGCGGCGGCAAGCGGTTGTGCGGCATCATCGAGGCGTGGCGAACCTGTTGCAGCGTTGGCGACAACGGGCCGAGACGGCTCGGAAACTCCGTGCGCTGGGAGATTGTCCGGCGTGCGGCCACCCATGGATGGAGCACGGCTTCGGCAATGACGTCGACGGCATGTGCGGTGAATGCGCGTACGAGTTTGAGCATGACCAGCGGGAGACTCCGGAGCCCGGCTGTCGGCTGCCGGCCCCGCCGGTCGACTGAGAAGGCCGCCGGAAGTACTGGAGATTCGTCCGAATACAACACCGGTATCCGGAGGAATCTCCGCCTTTGCCGGATCGCCTGGACCTCGCCTCGGCTCGACATGATCGGCCGGACAGGCCCTCGTGGCCCACGGATGGCCAAGATCGAAGCGGGGGAGTGGCCGACCGGCCCAGGATCGGGGATGCAGCCTCTGACCTGTGCCGGAAGGCGGTGGAGCGGGCGACGGGAATCGAACCCGCACCGTCAGTTTGGAAGACTGAAGCTCTGCCATTGAGCTACGCCCGCATGCGCCCCTCGACAGGGGGACGCGCCGACAGCGTACCCAATGCGGCCGGTGCCCGCGCAGCCGCGCCCGGCGCGTCACCGCCACAAGATCCGCACAACATCAGGGAAAGAGGGGCCTCAAGGGGCGGTCGAGACAGCACTTTCCCTGATGTTGTCGCCTGTCGCCTGTCGCCTGTCGCCTGCCGCCTGCCGCCTGCCGCCTGTCGCCTGTCGCCTGCCGCCTGCCGCCCGGCGCCCGGCGACGCAGGCCGCTGTGGTGTGGCCTCCGTCCCACGCGGTGCGGCCCTTCCGCGCTCCGGCCGGCGCGCCCGGCGGTCACGGTCCTTCGCGCCCGACGGCGAAGGCTTCTGCGGCGCCTTCGAAACGTGGACACGCGGCAGCGGACGCCCCGGGAGACCCCGGGCGGGCGCGGACGGCATAGACTGCTTCCCGCCACGGGGTGTGGCGCAGCTTGGTAGCGCACTCGCTTTGGGAGCGAGGGGCCGTGGGTTCAAATCCCGCCACCCCGACTGTCGTCCGCGACCGGGTCGTCCCGGGCGCCGCCGTTCTCCGCGCGGTTCCCGGGCGCTGCCGGCCGGCCGCGCCGGCTCGCCTACACTCGATGGGCTGTAGAGAGCGCCCAGACCAACCGAGATCCGTCAAGGAGTACGCCTGTGAAGAGCACCGTCGAGACTCTGAGCCCGACGCGCGTGCGGCTCGCCATCGAGGTGCCGTTCGTCGAGCTCGAGCCGAGCCTCAAGAAGGCGTACCGGGAGATCGGCCAGCAGGTCCAGGTTCCCGGCTTCCGCCGGGGCAAGGTTCCGACCGCCGTGATCGACCAGCGGGTCGGCCGGGGCACCGTCCTCAACGAGGCGGTGCAGGAGGCCATCCCGCAGAACATCCTCGCCGCGGTCCGCGAGCACGACCTGAAGACGCTGGGCCGCCCCGAGGTCGAGATCACCGAGTTCGCCGACGGTGACTCGCTGAACTTCACCGCCGAGGTCGACGTCCGCCCCGAGATCACCCTGCCCGACCTGGCCACCATCGAGGTGACCGTCGACGAGCTGCAGATCGACGACAGCGAGATCGACGCCCAGGTGAGCAGCCTGCGCGAGCGGTTCGCCACCCTCAAGACCGTCGAGCGGGCCGCCGCCGAGGGCGACTACGTGCAGATCGACCTGAACGCGACGGTCGACGGCGAGGATGTGCCGGGCGGCTCGGCGAGCAACATCTCGCACGAGGTCGGCAGCAAGCAGCTCCTGCCGGGCCTGGACGAGGCGCTCGTCGGCCTCGCCGCCGGTGACAGCACCACCTTCACCACGCAGCTCGTCGGCGGCGACTACGCCGGCCGGGACGCCGAGGTGGCGGTGACCGTCCGCACGGTCAAGGAGAAGGAGCTCCCGGAGCTGGACGACGACTTCGCCCAGATGGCGAGCGAGTTCGACACGATCGAGGAGCTCCGCAACGACCTGCGTGAGCGGGTGACCCGGGGCAAGCGGGTCGAGCAGATCTACGCCGCGCGGGACAAGGCCCTCGAGCAGCTGGTCGAGGCTGCCGAGGTGCCGGCGCCGGAGGGCGTCGTCCGCGAGGAGGTCGAGAGCCGCAAGGCGGCGATGGTCGACCAGCTGGAGCGCATCGGCGCCTCGCTGGAGGAGTACCTCGCGGCCGAGGAGAAGACCGAGGAGCAGATCGACGAGGAGCTGACCGAGGCCGCCACGCAGGGGGTCAAGATCCAGCTCCTGCTGGACACGATCGCCGACGCGGAGGACACCCAGGTCTCCGACGACGAGTTCGGGCACGAGATCGTCCACCGCGCGCAGCGGGCCGGGATGCCCCCGCAGCAGTACTACGACCAGCTCGTCCGCTCGGGCGCCGCGGGCGCCGTCTACGGCGACGTCCGCCGCGGCAAGGCGCTTGCTTCGATCATGGAGCGGATCACGATCAAGGACACCACCGGCAACGAGGTGAGCCTGGACGCGCTGCGCGCCGCCAGCGAGGCCGAGCACGACCACGAGCACTGATCGTCGCGGTGCGGCCGCCGTCCATCCCTCGCGGTTGGGCGGCGGCCGAAACCCGTTTCCGGGGTACGCCCCGACGGGGCTGCGCTGAGAGCGAACAGTGCCCGGACCGGCGCTCTGGCGTCAGGCTGAGCGGTTAGTGTCGGGTAGGACGGTACGGAGAGCGAAGGGCTGCCATGACCGACATGCACATCCCAGCGACGCCGCTCCGGGCGATCGAAGCCCGCGGTGGCGACAACATTGGCAACCTCGACGACTCGGTCTACAACCGGTTGCTCAAGGAGCGGATCGTCTTCCTGGGCAGCGAGGTGACCGACCAGGTCGCCAACCGCATCTGCGCGCAGCTTCTGCTGCTCGCCGCGGAGGACCCGGACCGCGACATCAACCTGTGGATCAACTCGCCCGGTGGCTCGGTCTACTCGGGCATGGCGATCTACGACACGATGCAGTTCATCGACAACGACGTGTCGACCGTGGCGATGGGCATGGCGGCCTCGATGGGCCAGCTGCTGCTCTGCGCGGGCACCAAGGGCAAGCGGTACGCCCTGCCGCACGCGCGGATCATGATGCACCAGCCGTCCGGCGGCATGGGAGGCACCGCGGCGGACATCGCCATCCAGGCGGAGCAGATGCTCTACACGAAGCGGATGTTCCAGGAGCGGGTCGCCTTCCACACCGGCCAGAACGCCGCTCAGATCGAGGCCGACTCGGACCGGGACCGTTGGTTCACCGCCCAGGAGGCCGTGGACTACGGCTTCATCGACAAGGTGATCACCGGAGCCGCACAGGTTCCGGAAGGCGCCGGGACCCTGAGCTGAGCGAGGAGCTGACGATGACCGACCTGAGCCTGCCGCCGCGGTTCGCGGCCGTGCACAACCGCTACGTCCTGCCGTCGTTCGTCGAGCGCACGTCGTACGGGGTCAAGGAGTCCAACCCGTACAACAAGCTCTTCGAGGACCGGATCATCTTCCTCGGTGTCCAGGTGGACGACGCGTCGGCCAACGACGTGATGGCCCAGCTGCTGACGCTGGAGGGCACGGATCCGGACCGCGACATCATCATGTACATCAACTCGCCCGGTGGCTCGTTCACGGCCATGACGGCGATCTACGACACCATGCAGTACGTCCGTCCGGACATCCAGACGGTCTGCCTGGGCCAGGCGGCCAGCGCGGCGGCGGTGCTGCTCGCCGCCGGCACGCCGGGCAAGCGGATGGCCCTTCCGAACTCACGGATCATCATCCACCAGCCGGCCACCGAGGGCGGCTACGGGCAGGGCTCGGACATCGAGATCCAGGCCCGGGAGATCCTGCGGATGCGGACCCAGCTGGAGGAGATGCTTTCGCGGCACTGCAACCAGCCGGTTGAGAAGGTCCGCAAGGACATCGACCGTGACAAGATCATGACGGCCGAGGAGTCCAAGGAGTACGGGCTGGTGGACACGATCCTCACCAGCCGCAAGAAGGGTCTGCTGGCCGCCAACGCCGCCAGCTGAGCAGCACGGTTGGAGGTCGGTCGGGGGTCCGCTCCCGACCGACCTCTGACACACCCGTTTTGGGGGTCGGAGAAATTCGCGCCAGCGGGTAACGTCGGGTCTGTACCGCCTCGCCGGCCCCTCGCCGGCGCGGCAACGAAGACGGGCGGCGCGCAGCGTCCGCAGGTCATGGCCGGGTCCCCGGCCGATGAGTGCAGGGAGAACGTAGGTGGCACGGATCGGTGACGGCGGCGACCTACTGAAGTGCTCCTTCTGCGGCAAGTCGCAGAAGCAGGTCAAGAAGCTCATCGCGGGCCCCGGGGTCTACATCTGCGACGAGTGCATCGATCTCTGCAACGAGATCATCGAGGAGGAGCTGGCCGAGTCCGGCGAGGTGAAGTGGGAAGAGCTTCCCAAGCCGATGGAGATCTGCCAGTTCCTCGACAACTACGTCGTCGGGCAGGACCAGGCCAAGAAGGCGCTCGCCGTAGCGGTCTACAACCACTACAAGCGGATCCAGGCCGACGCCACCGGCGCGCCCGGCACCGACAGCGTCGAGGTGGCCAAGTCCAACATCCTGCTCCTCGGCCCGACGGGGTGCGGCAAGACACACCTCGCCCAGACCCTGGCCCGGATGCTGAACGTCCCGTTCGCCATCGCGGACGCCACCGCCCTGACCGAGGCCGGCTACGTCGGCGAGGACGTGGAGAACATCCTCCTCAAGCTGATCCAGGCCGCCGACTACGACATCAAGCGCGCCGAGACCGGAATCATCTACATCGACGAGGTCGACAAGATCGCGCGGAAGTCGGAGAATCCGTCGATCACGCGGGACGTCTCCGGCGAGGGTGTCCAGCAGGCGCTGCTGAAGATGCTGGAGGGCACGGTCGCGAACGTGCCGCCCCAGGGCGGCCGGAAGCACCCGCACCAGGAGTTCATCCAGATCGACACCACCAACGTGCTGTTCATCTGCGGTGGTGCCTTCGCCGGCCTCGACCAGATCATCGAGGCGCGCACCGGCCACGGCGGCACCGGCTTCGGGGCCCGGCTCCGGTCCGTCTCCGAGCGCTCGACGGACGACATCTTCAGCCAGGTGATGCCGGAGGACATGCTGAAGTTCGGCCTGATCCCGGAGTTCATCGGCCGTCTCCCGGTGATCACCAGTGTGCGCAGCCTCGACCGCACCGCCCTGGTCCGGATCCTCACCGAGCCCCGGAACGCCCTCGTCCGGCAGTACCAGCGCCTCTTCGAGCTGGACGGCGTCGAGCTGGAGTTCGAGCCGCCGGCGCTGGAGGCGATCGCCGACCAAGCGATGCTCCGTGGCACCGGCGCCCGCGGCCTCCGCGCGATCATGGAAGAGGTCCTGCTCTCCGTGATGTACGAGGTTCCGAGCAACCCGGACGCCGCCCGCGTGCTGATCACCCGCGAGGTCGTCCTGGAGAACGTGAACCCCACGATCGTCCCGCGCGAGTTCACCGGCCGGCGGGCCCGCCGGGACCGCGAGGAGAAGTCCGCCTGACCGGCTCGACGGGCGCCGCCGTGAAGCCTCACCGCGGCGCCGGTCCTGTCGCCGGAGCTTCCCCGCCCGTACGCTGATGCCATGCGCGTCGCCGTCTGCCAGCTGAACGCCCGGGACGACCGCAAGGCGAACCTGGCAGCCGCGGAGTCCCTGCTGGAGCGCGCCGCCGCCGGCGGCGCCGATCTCGCGGTCCTGCCCGAGTACGTCGACTACCTTGGGCCGGCCGCCGGTCTTCCTGACCCGGAGCCGGTCGACGGTGAGGTGGGGCAGTTCTTCGCCGCCGTCGCCCGACGGCTCGGCATGTGGGTGATCGCCGGCTCGGTCCACGAGCGGGGCCCGGACCCGCAGCGCACCTACAACACGTCGCTGGTGTTCGACCGGTCCGGCGCGCTCGCCGCCACCTACCGCAAGATCCACCTGTACGACGTGGAGATCCCCGGCCGGGTCTCGTACCTCGAATCGGCCACGGTCGCTCCCGGGGTGCAGCCGGTGGTCGTCGACGTCGAGGGGCTACGGGTCGGCCTGTCGATCTGCTACGACCTGCGCTTCCCCGAGCTCTACCGGCGGCTCGTCACGGACGGGGGCGCCCACCTGCTCGTCGTGCCCGCGGCGTTCATGCTGCACACCGGGCGGGACCACTGGGAGGTGCTGCTGCGGGCGCGGGCCATCGAGAACCAGTGCTTCGTGGCGGCCGCCGGCCAGACGGGGGATCACGAGCCGGCCCGGACCTGCTTCGGGCGCAGCATGGTGGTGGACCCGTGGGGTCTCGTCCTCACCCAGGTCCCCGACGGCCAGGGGGTCGCGATCGCGGACCTCGACCTGGACCGGCTGCGCACCGTCCGCGCCGAACTGCCCAGCCTCGCCAACCGCCGGCTCTAGCCCTGGAGCAGCACCCCGACCGTGGCGAGCCCGGCGATGGCGGCCGCGGTGACGAGAAGCGCGGTGGTCATGCGGGACGGCCCGCGCCGGGCGAGCCTGCCGACCGACACCACCAGCACGACGAGCACGAACGCGCCGATGACCACCTGCCAGAACGGCAGCAGCAGTCCGAGTAGCGCGTCCTCGGCGAGCACCGCCGTCGCGGTCAGGTCAGCCATGTCACCCACTGTCGCATGTCGTTCCGGTTCTGCGTCGTGCCGTGACGGCGGGATCGCTGGGCGGAGCGGCATCAGTCACCGGGGAATCGGGACGGGCCGTCAGCCGTCAGGGCTGGAGTCGAACGGCGACCGCGTGGCAGACCAGGCAGCGACGGATCTTGATTTGCCTTCGGCGGCCCGTCCGCGTAACTTTCTCTCTGCACGCGGGAGGCCGGGCAAACCGGCCGAGAACGGGCGCCAGGCTCGTGGCGGAGACGCCGAGCGAGACTGAGAGCCGGGCGGTGCGAGGAACTCCGGAAGTTGGAGTTGCGATCGCGAAGCCGACCGGGTAGAGTTCTGAAGCCGGCAGGGAGCCGGGCAGATGATCGCCAAGCGATTGTCGGCCGGTCTGCCGCTTCCCACGACAGTAACGACCGCCGGGCACGGCGTGCGTCATCGTGGATCCCGACCCACTGAGTCGATCATCTGGGTGACCAGGTTGACGACGAAGGGCCGGGCGGGTAGGTTTGAGAGGTTGCCCCGGACGGGGTCCCACAATGTGGGAGCTCGGATGGTGTGTGGTTGTTCTTTGAGAACTCAACAGGGTGCTTGATAAGCCAGTGCCAAATTGTTTTATACCCCGGACTGGTCGAGGCTGTGGTTTCGGCTGGTTGGGATTCCTTTGGCAACACTTTTTGTTGCTGGGACAGTTTTTCAACAGGTTTTTGTTGGAGAGTTTGATCCTGGCTCAGGACGAACGCTGGCGGCGTGCTTAACACATGCAAGTCGAGCGGAAAGGCCCTTCGGGGTACTCGAGCGGCGAACGGGTGAGTAACACGTGAGCAACCTGCCCTAGGCTTTGGGATAACCCCGGGAAACCGGGGCTAATACCGGATAGGACTTCCTGCCGCATGGTGGGGGGTGGAAAGTTTTTCGGCCTGGGATGGGCTCGCGGCCTATCAGCTTGTTGGTGGGGTGATGGCCTACCAAGGCGACGACGGGTAGCCGGCCTGAGAGGGCGACCGGCCACACTGGGACTGAGACACGGCCCAGACTCCTACGGGAGGCAGCAGTGGGGAATATTGCACAATGGGCGGAAGCCTGATGCAGCGACGCCGCGTGAGGGATGACGGCCTTCGGGTTGTAAACCTCTTTCAGCAGGGACGAAGCGGAAGTGACGGTACCTGCAGAAGAAGCGCCGGCCAACTACGTGCCAGCAGCCGCGGTAAGACGTAGGGCGCGAGCGTTGTCCGGATTTATTGGGCGTAAAGAGCTCGTAGGCGGCTTGTCGCGTCGACTGTGAAAACCCGCGGCTCAACTGCGGGCCTGCAGTCGATACGGGCAGGCTAGAGTTCGGTAGGGGAGACTGGAATTCCTGGTGTAGCGGTGAAATGCGCAGATATCAGGAGGAACACCGGTGGCGAAGGCGGGTCTCTGGGCCGATACTGACGCTGAGGAGCGAAAGCGTGGGGAGCGAACAGGATTAGATACCCTGGTAGTCCACGCTGTAAACGTTGGGCGCTAGGTGTGGGGGGCCTCTCCGGTTCCCTGTGCCGCAGCTAACGCATTAAGCGCCCCGCCTGGGGAGTACGGCCGCAAGGCTAAAACTCAAAGGAATTGACGGGGGCCCGCACAAGCGGCGGAGCATGCGGATTAATTCGATGCAACGCGAAGAACCTTACCTGGGTTTGACATGGCCGCAAAACCGGCAGAGATGTCGGGTCCTTCGGGGGCGGTCACAGGTGGTGCATGGCTGTCGTCAGCTCGTGTCGTGAGATGTTGGGTTAAGTCCCGCAACGAGCGCAACCCTCGTTCGATGTTGCCAGCGCGTTATGGCGGGGACTCATCGAAGACTGCCGGGGTCAACTCGGAGGAAGGTGGGGATGACGTCAAGTCATCATGCCCCTTATGTCCAGGGCTTCACGCATGCTACAATGGCCGGTACAATGGGCTGCGATACCGTGAGGTGGAGCGAATCCCAAAAAGCCGGTCTCAGTTCGGATCGGGGTCTGCAACTCGACCCCGTGAAGTCGGAGTCGCTAGTAATCGCAGATCAGCAACGCTGCGGTGAATACGTTCCCGGGCCTTGTACACACCGCCCGTCACGTCACGAAAGTCGGCAACACCCGAAGCCGGTGGCCCAACCCGTCAGGGAGGGAGCCGTCGAAGGTGGGGCTGGCGATTGGGACGAAGTCGTAACAAGGTAGCCGTACCGGAAGGTGCGGCTGGATCACCTCCTTTCTAAGGAGCACCATCCACCGAAGGGTGGTATGGAGCCCGCGGCCCGCGGATGTCGGGTCGGGGTGCTCGATTGGCGGAGACACTGGCGAGTTTTTCCCTGGCAACGGCCGGGTTCTTCCTAGTACGGCCACTTCGGTGGTGTGGAACGGGGTCCTGGTGCGGCTGGGGGAGGATGATGGGCACCCTGTTGGGTCCTGAAGGAACAACCGGTGGTTGTCCTTTCGGAAACCATGACCTGGAGTTGAGTTCCAGGGTTGGTTGCCAGGCACGGCCTGGCCTCGCATACCGGATGCTGCCCCCGTGGGGGTGGGGTTGCTGGTGTGGGGTGTTTCGGGTTGTGGGTTGGTCGTTTGTTGAGAATTGCACAGTGGACGCGAGCATCTTTGTGGTCAAGTTGTCAAGGGCGAACGGTGGATGCCTTGGCACCAGGAGCCGATGAAGGACGTGGGAGGCCGCGATAGGCCTGGGGGAGCTGTCAACCGAGCTGTGATCCCAGGGTGTCCGAATGGGGGAACCCGGCATCAGTCATGTGGTGTCACCCGCACCTGAACTCATAGGGTGTGTGGAGGGAACGCGGGGAAGTGAAACATCTCAGTACCCGTAGGAAGAGAAAACAACAGTGATTCCGTGAGTAGTGGCGAGCGAAAGCGGATTGAGGCTAAACCGGCTGCGTGTGATACCTGTCAGGGGTTGCGTGGTCGGGGTTGTGGGACCCTGCTACACGAGCTGACACTCGTGTGAGGAGTTACAAAGCCAGTTGTTAGTCGAATGGTCTGGAAAGGCCGACCGTAGACGGTGATAGTCCGGTAGGTGAAAGCAGCTGGTCTTCTGTGGGTGTTCCCGAGTAGCGGCGGACTCCTGAAATCTGCCGTGAATCTGCCAGGACCACCTGGTAAGCCTAAATACTTCCTGGTGACCGATAGCGGACGAGTACCGTGAGGGAATGGTGAAAAGTACCCCGGGAGGGGAGTGAAATAGTACCTGAAACCGTTCGCCTACAATCCGTCGGAGCCTTGCGGGGTGACGGCGTGCCTTTTGAAGAATGAGCCTGCGAGTTAGTGGCATGTGGCGAGGTTAACCCGTGTGGGGGAGCCGTAGCGAAAGCGAGTCTGAATAGGGCGATTCAGTCGCGTGTCCTAGACCCGAAGCGGAGTGATCTAGCCATGGGCAGGCTGAAGCGCGGGTAAGACCGCGTGGAGGGCCGAACCCACCAACGTTGAAAAGTTGGGGGATGACCTGTGGTTAGGGGTGAAAGGCCAATCAAACTCCGTGATAGCTGGTTCTCCCCGAAATGCATTTAGGTGCAGCGTCGCGTGTTTCTTGCCGGAGGTAGAGCACTGGATGGTCTAGGGGGCCCACAAGCTTACCGAAATCAGCCAAACTCCGAATGCCGGTAAGTGAGAGCGCGGCAGTGAGACTGCGGGGGATAAGCTTCGTAGTCGAGAGGGAAACAGCCCAGATCACCAGCTAAGGCCCCTAAGCGTGTGCTAAGTGGAAAAGGATGTGGGGTCGCATAGACAACCAGGAGGTTGGCTTAGAAGCAGCCACCCTTTAAAGAGTGCGTAATAGCTCACTGGTCAAGTGGTTCCGCGCCGACAATGTAGCGGGGCTCAAGCACACCGCCGAAGCTGTGGCACTCACACAAGTACTTCGCCGGCGCTCTTCGGGGTGTTGGTGCAGGTGTGTGGGTGGGTAGGGGAGCGTCGTGCCGGGGGTGAAGCAGCGGGGTGACCCAGTTGTGGACGCGGCACGAGTGAGAATGCAGGCATGAGTAGCGAAAGAAGGGTGAGAAACCCTTCCGCCGGATGACCAAGGGTTCCAGGGCCAGGCTAATCCGCCCTGGGTGAGTCGGGACCTAAGGCGAGGCCGAGAGGCGTAGTCGATGGACAACGGGTTGATATTCCCGTACCCGCGAAGGAGCGACCCTGACGAACCTCGTTGTGCTAACCACCCGATCTGTGGGCGGTCTTCGGACCAAACACGGGGAGCGTGGGAACCTGGCGGGTAGTAGTCAAGCGATGGGGTGACGCAGGAAGGTAGCTGAGCCCGGCCGGTGGTTGTGCCGGGGTAAGCGTGTAGGCCGTGCTGTAGGCAAATCCGCAGCACACATAGGCTGAGACGTGATGCCGAGCCGATTCAGGTGAAGTCAGTGATCCTATGCTGCCGAGAAAAGCCTCTAGCGAGTTCCGAGCGGCCCGTACCCCAAACCGACACAGGTGGTCAGGTAGAGAATACCGAGGCGATCGGGCGAACTGTGGTTAAGGAACTCGGCAAATTGCCCCCGTAACTTAGGGAGAAGGGGGGCCGGAGACGTGAAGCCCCGCGCGGGTGGAGCGTTGTATGGCCGCAGAGAGCAGGGGGAAGCGACTGTTTACTAAAAACACAGGTCCATGCGAAGAAGTAATTCGATGTATATGGACTGACGCCTGCCCGGTGCTGGAACGTTAAGGGGACCTGTTAGCTCTTTCGGGGGCGAAGCGGAGAACTTAAGCGCCAGTAAACGGCGGTGGTAACTATAACCATCCTAAGGTAGCGAAATTCCTTGTCGGGTAAGTTCCGACCTGCACGAATGGCGTAACGACTTCCCCACTGTCTCAACCACAGGCCCGGCGAAATTGCACTACGAGTAAAGATGCTCGTTACGCGCGGCAGGACGGAAAGACCCCGGGACCTTTACTATAGCTTGACATTGGTATCTGAATTAGCTTGTGTAGGATAGGTGGGAGCCGGTGAAGCTCGCACGCCAGTGCGGGTGGAGGCAATCTTGAAATACCACTCTGGTTGGTTTGGGTATCTAACTTCGGACCGTTATCCGGTTCAGGGACAGTGTCTGGTGGGTAGTTTAACTGGGGCGGTTGCCTCCTAAAGGGTAACGGAGGCGCCCAAAGGTTCCCTCAGCCTGGTTGGCAATCAGGTGTTGAGTGCAAGTGCACAAGGGAGCTTGACTGTGAGACTGACAGGTCGAGCAGGGACGAAAGTCGGGACTAGTGATCCGGCACTGGCATGTGGAAGCGGTGTCGCTCAACGGATAAAAGGTACCCCGGGGATAACAGGCTGATCTTCCCCAAGAGTCCATATCGACGGGATGGTTTGGCACCTCGATGTCGGCTCGTCGCATCCTGGGGCTGTAGCAGGTCCCAAGGGTTGGGCTGTTCGCCCATTAAAGCGGTACGCGAGCTGGGTTTAGAACGTCGTGAGACAGTTCGGTCCCTATCCGCCGTGCGCGTAGGATACTTGAGAAGGGCTGTCCCTAGTACGAGAGGACCGGGACGGACGAACCTCTGGTGTGCCAGTTGTCCCGCCAGGGGCACGGCTGGTTAGCTACGTTCGGAAGGGATAACCGCTGAAAGCATCTAAGCGGGAAGCTCGCTTCAAGATGAGGTATCCCACCACCTTTCGGGGTGGGTAAGGCCCCCAGCTAGACGACTGGGTTGATAGGCCGGAAATGTAAGCCCGGTAACGGGTTCAGTTGACCGGTACTAATAGGCCGAGGACTTGACCAACAAAGCTGCTACGCGTCCACTGTGCAACTCCCGACAAACGAACAACAAACCCGTGTGGGTGTTGTTTGACATGTCGATAGAGTTACGGCGGTCATGGCGGAGGGGAAACGCCCGGTAACATTCCGAACCCGGAAGCTAAGCCCTCCAGCGCCGATGGTACTGCACTCGGGAGGGTGTGGGAGAGTAGGACACCGCCGGACATCTTTCCCGTTCAGGGCCACCCAACTGGGTGGCCCTGAACGCGTTTCCGCCCCGGAAACCCACCCCGAACTCCCCGCCATGCCACCGCCGCGCGCGGCCGCAACTTCGGGGAAGACGTCGCCTCACCCTGCAGTGAGGCGACATCTTCCCCGAAGTTGCTCCCGGCGGCATGATCACGGCGCCGCCGATGGGGACGGCGGGTGGCGGGCCGCGTGGCGCACGGCGGGACGCGGTGTGCGTACTCCTGGGGAAGGCCGCACCGGCGCGGAGCCGGCGCGGCCGCGCGGTGCCCGCCCGCGACGGTGCCCGCGGTCAGTCCCGGGTCTGCATCTCCTCGCGCATGCTGCGCAGCAGGTTGCCCGCCTCCCCGACCGACCGGTCGGGGAACATCGCCATCACGACGCTGCCGTGGTCGGCCCAACCGCACACCGCGAAGTCGCCGCCCTCCCCGCTGGTCGTCCCGCACTTGAGGACGCCACCCAGCCGGCCCGCAGGGACCTCGCGCAGGCCGGTGACCCGGCCGGTCTCGTCGGTCATCAGGTCGAAGAGGCTGTCCAGGTCGCGCTCGGGCTGCCACAGCAGGGTGGTCCCGCCGAAGATGAGGACCGAGCGGCGCTCGTTCGCCGGGTCCCGGTAGACGGTGCCGAAGCTGCGGTCCAGCTCGACGTCGGCGGCGAAACCGCTGCGCAGGTAGTCCGCGGTGCTGCGGGCCCGCTCACTGTCGTCGCGGGTCAGCCCGGCCACCCGGTCGGGGCTGGCGATGTCGGCGTCCTTCTGCTGGGCGATCCGCCAGCCGGCGGTGCCGAAGGCTCCGACGCCGGCGAGCCCGACGGCCGCCGCGAGGACCCACGCCACCCGTCGCCGCCGCGACCGGCCCGGCCGCCGCTCGGAGGTCCCCTCCGGGGCCCCGGCGCCGAGGCGGATCGGCTCGTCGGTCAGTTCGACAGGCTCGGGCGCGTCGTCGACCGGCCGCTCGGTGAGATGTGCGTCGGACATAGCCGACACCGTACGCGAAGCACCGGTGGCGCACGTCGGGTCCGTCGAAGCTCTCCGTAGACTTTCAGGGTGACCGAGAGACTGGATGCCCGACGCCCCGACGCCCCCACCCTTGCCGGCCAGTACCAGCCCGGCGAGGTAGAGCAGCGACGGTACGAGCACTGGGTAGCCGCCGGCCACTTCCGCGCGTCGGCGGACAGCGACAGGCCGCCGTTCACGATCGTCATCCCGCCGCCGAACGTCACCGGCTCCCTGCACATGGGGCACGCCCTGGACCACACCGTGCAGGACGCGCTGGTCCGGCGGAAGCGCATGCAGGGCTACGAGGCGCTGTGGCTGCCCGGCATGGACCACGCCGGCATCGCCACCCAGAACGTGGTGGAGCGGCAGCTCGCCGCGCAGGGACTGTCCCGGCACGACCTGGGCCGGGAGGCGTTCGTCGAGCGGGTGTGGCAGTGGAAGGCCGAGTCCGGCGGCGCGATCCTCGGCCAGATGCGCCGGCTGGGCGACTCCGTCGACTGGGACCGCGAGCGCTTCACCATGGACGAGGGCCTGTCGCGCGCCGTCCAGACCATGTTCAAGAAGCTGTACGACGACGGCCTGATCTACCGCGCCGAGCGGATCATCAACTGGTGCCCGCGCTGCCTGACCGCCCTGTCGGACATCGAGGTGGAGCACACCGACGACGATGGTGAGCTGGTCTCGATCCGGTACAGCGACGAGGTCGTGGTGGCGACCACCCGGGCGGAGACGATGCTCGGCGACACCGCGGTGGCGGTGCACCCGGACGACGACCGGTACAAGCACCTCATCGGCACCGAGGTCGAGCTGCCGCTGACCGGGCGCCGGATCCCGATCGTCGGCGACGAGCACGTCGACCCGTCGTTCGGCACCGGCATGGTCAAGGTGACGCCGGCGCACGACCCCAACGACTTCGAGATCGGCCAGCGGCACAACCTGCCCTCGCTCACGGTCATGGACGAGCGGGGAGTCATCACCGCCCACGGCCCGTTCCAGGGCCTGGACCGGTTCGAGGCCCGGCCGGCGATCGTGGCCGCGCTGCGCGAGCAGAGCCGGATCGTGGCGGAGAAGCGGCCGTACGTGCACGCGGTCGGTCACTGCTCGCGCTGCCGTACGACGGTGGAGCCCCGGCTGTCGTTGCAGTGGTTCGTCAACACCTCACCGCTGGCGAAGGCGGCCGGCGACGCGGTCCGCGACGGCCGGGTGAAGATCGAGCCGGCCGAGCTGGCCAAGCGGTACTTCGCCTGGGTCGACAACATGCACGACTGGTGCATCTCCCGCCAACTCTGGTGGGGTCACCGCATCCCGGTCTGGTACGGGCCGGACGGCGAGATCGTGTGCGTCGGGCCGGACGAGGCGCCGCCGACCGGCGAGGGCTGGCGCCAGGACGAGGACGTCCTGGACACCTGGTTCTCCAGCGGCCTGTGGCCGTTCTCCACCCTCGGCTGGCCGGAGCAGACCCCTGAGCTGGCGAAGTTCTACCCGACCAGCGTCCTCGTCACCGGGTACGACATCCTCTTCTTCTGGGTCGCCCGGATGATGATGTTCGGCCTGTACGCGATGGACGGCCGGCAGCCCTTCGACGTCGTCGCGCTGCACGGCATGGTCCGCGACGAGCACGGCAAGAAGATGTCGAAGTCGTTCGGCAACGTCGTGGACCCGCTGGACTGGATCGACCGCTTCGGCGCCGACGCCACCCGCTTCACCCTCGCCCGGGGCGCGAACCCCGGTGGTGACGTGCCGGTCAGCGAGGAGTGGTGCCAGGGCTCCCGGAACTTCTGCAACAAGCTGTGGAACGCGACCCGGTTCGCGCTGCTGAACGGCGCGCACACCGAGGGCCCGCTGCCGGCCGCGACCGAGCTGTCGACCGTCGACCGGTGGGTCCTGTCCCGCCTCGCGCACGTCACCGCCGAGGTGGACGGGCAGTTCGAGGCGTACGAGTTCGCGAAGGTCTGCGACCTGCTCTACCACTTCGCCTGGGACGACGTCTGCGACTGGTACGTCGAGCTGAGCAAGCCGGTGCTGGCCGCCGGCGGTCCCGCCGCCGACGCCACCCGGCGCGTCCTCGGGCACGTGCTCGACGAGCTGCTGCGGCTGCTGCACCCGGTGATCCCGTTCGTCACCGAGGAGCTGTGGACGGCGCTGACCGGCGGCGAGACGGTGATGACCGCGTCCTGGCCGGTGGCCGACCGGGCGCTGGTCGACGACGCCGCCGAGGCGGAGATCGCCACCCTCCAGCGGGTGGTCACCGAGATCCGCCGGTTCCGCTCCGACCAGGGGCTGCGGCCGACGCAGCGGGTCGTCGCCCGGCTCGACGGGCTGGCCGACGCCGGCATCGCCGGGCACGAGCCGCTGATCCGGTCGCTGGTCCGCCTCGACGACGCCGGCGACGGCTTCCAGGCGAGCGCCACCCTCACCATGCCCGGTGAGGTGAGCGTCGCGCTGGACACGCGCGGCTCGATCGACGTGGCCGCCGAACGGGCCCGGCTCACCAAGGACCGCACCGCGGCCGAGAAGGAGGCCGCGCAGGCCCGGGCGAAGCTGGGCAACCCGGCGTTCGTGGGTAAGGCCCCGGAGCCGGTGGTCCAGAAGATCCGGGACCGGCTGGCGACCGCCGAGGCCGACCTGGCCCGCATCGACGCCGCTCTGGAGGCGCTGCCCTCGTGACCGACCGCAACGACTTCGCCGCCGTCGAGGCCGAACTCGCCGGCCGCGGGTTCACCCGCATGGTGTTCGAGCTGGACCGGATCGGGTCCCTGCTGGACCTGCTCGGCAGCCCGCAGCGCGCGTACCCGTCGATCCACCTGACGGGCACCAACGGCAAGACGTCCACGGCCCGCATGATCGACTCTATGCTGCGGGCCTTCGGGCTGCACACCGGCCGCTACACCAGCCCGCACCTGGAGACCGTCCGGGAGCGGATCAGCCTGGACGGCGAGCCCGTCAGCGAGGAGCGGTTCACCGCCACGTACCGGGAGGTGGCGCCGCTGGCGCAGCTCGTGGACGAGCGGTCGACGGAGCCCCTGACCTACTTCGACATGACCACGGCGCTGGCGTTCGCCACCTTCGCCGACGCCCCGGTCGACGTCGCGGTGGTCGAGGTGGGGCTCGGCGGCGCCGAGGACTCGACGAACGTGATCCACGCCGGTGTGGCGGTGCTGACGCCGATCGGGTTGGACCACACCGAGTGGCTCGGCGACACGGTCGAGGACATCGCGCTGCACAAGGCCGGCATCATCCACAAGGGCGCGACGGTCATCTCCGCCGCGCAGGAGGAGGCGGCGGCCCGGCCGATCCTCGAACGCTGCGCCGAGGTCGGCGCGACCATCGCGCGGGAGGGCTCGGAGTTCGGGGTGCTGCGCCGGGCGGTCGCCGTCGGCGGGCAGGTACTCACCCTGCAGGGGCTGGGCGGCGTGTACGAGGAGGTGTTCGTCCCCCTGCACGGTGCCCACCAGGCACAGAACGCGGCGGTGGCGCTCGCGGCGGTCGAGGCGTTCCTCGGCGCCGGGGCCCGCCGCCAGCTCGACGTCGAGACGGTACGGGAGGGCTTCGCCACGGCCAGCTCGCCGGGTCGGCTGGAGCGGGTCCGCACCGCGCCGACCGTCCTGCTCGACGGCGCGCACAACCCGCAGGGCATGGCCGCCACGGTCACGGCCCTCCAGGAGGAGTTCGCGTTCAGCAAGCTGGTGGCGGTGCTCGGCGTCCTCGGCGACAAGGACGCGGCCAGCCTGCTGGAGCTGCTGGAACCGGTCGTCGACCAGGTGGTGGTGACGCGCAACAGCTCGCCCCGCGCGATGCCGGCGGGGGAGTTGGCGGCGCTGGCCGCCGAGGTGTTCGGCCCGGACCGGGTCGAGGTGGCCGAGGAGATGCCGGACGCGATCGAGGCGGCGGTGGCGCTGGCCGAGGAGGACGTGCCGGGCGAGCTGGCCGGCGTCGGTGTGCTGATCACCGGGTCGGTGGTGACCGTGGCCGACGCCCGCCGGCTGCTGAAGCGATGACCGCGCCGCAGCAGCCGGGCGGGCCCGCCGAGCAGCCGGGCGGGCCGCCGGCACAGTCCGATGGGTCCGCCGAGCAGTCGGGTGGGCCGCCGGCACGTGGGTCCGCCGAGCAGTCGGGTCGGGTGCCGCGGCGGTCCGGTCTGCGCAACCCGGAGCGGGCGGTCCGTGGGCTGGGCGCCGGGACGTTGATCCTGGAGGCCCTGGTGCTGGTGCTCGCCATCCAGCCGATCCGGGTGGTCGGCGGCGGGCTGAGCGGTGCCGCGGTCGCCGCCGTGCTGGCCCTGGCGGTGGCGGCGCTGCTGCTGGCCGGCCTGATGCGCCGCCCGTGGGCGTGGCACGCGGGCACCGTGCTGCAGGGGCTGCTCCTGCTCGCCGGGCTGCTGCACTGGTCGCTGCTGGTCCTGGGGATCATCTTCGCGTTGGTCTGGGCGTACGCCCTGCACGTGCGGCGGGTGATCCTGAGCTGACGGGCGCGGCCGGCCCCGTCCCTGGCGACGGCGGCCGGGCGGCGGATGAGCGCGGCCGTGCGGCGGCTGCGGGTGGGCGGCCCGGCGTCGGGTCGGCACCCCGGCCCGGTGGGGCGTTCGGCGCAGCCCGTCCGGCGGTCAGGCGTCGGCGCGTTCCCGCCACTGGGTCAGGGCGATGCCGTGGCCGTCCGGGTCGCGGAAGGCGGCCGCCCAGACCTCCAGCTTCGTGCCCCGGTTGACCACCCGGGGCGCGTACGTGAAGCGGACCCCCGACTCGCGCAGCCGCGCGTACGCCGCCTCGATGTCGTCCACCTCGAGGTTGACGTGCACCAGCCGGCGGCTGACCGGAGCGGCCTCGGTGACCTCACGCAGCACCAGCCGGGTCGACCCGGAGGCGAGCACCGCGTTGCCCGAACCCCGGTCGACCTCGGTGAAGCCGAGGTCCCGGTAGAAGGCGAGGGACCGCGACAGGTCGGTGACCAGCAGCGTGAGCCCCACCCCGGCGATCGGCGGGTCGCCGGCCGCCTCGCCGAAGATCGCCTCGTCGAGGCCGTCCGGCGGCACCGCCTCGTCGGCGCGCGGTGCGGGCGGGTCGTCCAGCGGCAGGTCCAGCGGGTCCAGCGGGTCTGCCGGGGAGGGCACCCGGAAACCGCGGGCGGGAGGTGGCTCCGGCGCGTCGGCCGGCGGCGAGTACGGCTCGCCGGTGCGGGGCACGTCGCCCACCGGTTCGTACCGGTCGGCCGGCGGGTCGAACCGCGTCCCGCCGGGCGGGTCGAACGCCTCGTCGGCGGGGGGACGGGGGGTCGGGGTGGCCGCCCGCCGGGGCAGGTCGCTGGAGGGCGGCTCGACGAGCGTCCCCTCCACCACCTTCGGTCCGCCCGGGACCTGGTGCACGACCACGGTCTCCCGCTCGGCGGGTGGCGCGACGGGGTCAACCGGGGGGCTCGCGTACGGGTCGCCGTACGGGTCGCGGAAGTCGTCCTCCGGCGTCCGGTCGGCCCACGGCGGCGCCTCCTGACGGATCAGCACCTCCTCCACCGGCTCGGTGTCCGCGTACTCGGGGGGCAGGTCGGCGATGACGGCGGCCGTCTCGGCGTGCGTCGGCACCTCGTCCCAGAGGACCCGGACGTGCCGCTGGTCGTCGAGGGCGACGCGGATCGGGAGGGTCTGGCCCGGCGCGGGCCACTTCGCGACCGGCACCCGCGGGTCGATGATCTTCTTGGATCTCGGCGGCAGGCCCGGCGCGTCGATGACGAGTTGCAGCTCGCACCGGCCGAAGGCGTACTGGGTGGGCGGCTCGGAGACGCTGTGCACATGCCCCTCGCCGATGACCCAGGTGCGCCCCCCGGCACGGACCGTGGCCAGCGCGATCGCCAGCACCAGCAGCGCGACACCGAGCGCCACGATCGCCCAACTGGTCATGCCCAGGCCGAACAGGACCACGAAGGTGGCCACCGTGCCCAGCACCGCGCCGACCAGCTTGCGGACCGGCGCGATGGGCCGGTTCCCGCCATTCGCCACTGTGGACCTCCCGGGGGTCAGGGCCAGGCTAGGCCGGACCGGCCACCGGGGGAAAGACCGGCCGCCGTCCCGGCGCCGGGACCGGGTCGCTACGCTGACCGTACCCAGCCCGACCGTCTTCCGCGCACAGGAGGAACCCAGCGTGTCCAGCAGCAGCCCGGACGAACGCACGCTCGTACTGATCAAGCCCGACGCGGTCCGCCGCGGGCTGGTCGGTGAGATCATCTCCCGGTTCGAGCGCAAGGGGCTGCGGATCGACGCGATGGAGACCCGGACGATGGACGGCGACTTCGCCGACCAGCACTACGCCGAGCACGTCGACAAGCCGTTCTACCCGCCGCTGAAGGCGTTCATGACCGGCGGTCCGCTGGTCGCGCTGGTGCTCTCCGGCGACCAGGTCATCGAGGTCGTCCGCGGGATGCTCGGCAGCACCGACGGCCGCAAGGCCGCCGCCGGCACCATCCGGGGTGACCTGTCGCTGTCCAACCGGGAGAACCTGGTGCACGCGTCCGACTCCGTGGACAGCGCGAAGCGCGAGATCGCGCTCTGGTTCCCCGAGCTGGGCTGATCGCCCGTCCCGGGCCGGCCTGGTCGGCTTTTCCGAGCCGGCCTGATCGCTCCGTCCCGAGCTGGCGGACGGGGTACCCGCCCACTCCCTGACCGCACGGACGACGGCGGCCGGTGCGCACCCCGCACCGGCCGCCGTCGGGTCCGCCGCTCAGACCTCCGCGGGCGGCTGCGCCCGGGTGGTGACCGCGATCCGGTTCCACACGTTGATCGTCGCGATCGCCATCACCAGGTCCGCGAGCTCCTTCTCGGACCACACCTTGGCCGCCGCGTCCCACACGTCGTCGGGGACCCCGTGCTCGCCGAGCTTCGTGACGGCGTCGGTGAGCGCCAGCGCGGTGCGCTCCCGCTCGTCGAAGAACGGCGCCTCGCGCCAGGTGGCGACGGCGAACAGCCGCCGGCTCGACTCGCCCGACGAGAGGGCGTCCCGGCTGTGCATGTCGACGCAGAACGCGCAGCCGTTCAGCATCGACGCCCGCAGCTTCACCAGCTCCAGCACGGTGTGCTCGACGTTCGCCCGGACGTACTTCTCCAGCCCCAGCACCGCCTGGTACGCCTCCGGCGCCACCTCGGCCGTGTTCATCCGCTGCATGACAACCTCCCTGCTCGGTGCGTTTCACCCGCTCGACGGGACGGCGGTCGCCGGCGTGACGGCTCGGCGCTGTGACCCCGCCCACCGCCCACCGCGGGTGGGGGTTACAGGGTGTCCAGGGAGGCGTGGCGGCGGGATTCGGCTTCGAAGAGTTTGAGGAGGGCGGCGGCCAGGAGCGCGTACCCGAGGCCCACCGCTGCCTCGGCCGCGAGCGGGCCCGCCGCGGCGGACAGGCCGTCGCCGGCGGACAGGCGGCGGGCCGCCTCGGCCGCGTGGGTGATCGGGAGGAGCTGGCCGGCCACCCGCATGCCGACCGGCAGGTCGGCGGCCGGCACGTTCACGCCGGTGAGCAGGAGCAGCAGGGCCACCGACACGTTGGAGACCAGCCACACGTCACGGAACCGCAGGCCCACCGCGCCCAGGGTCAGCCCGAAGAAGCCGCAGGACAGGGCCGCCACGGCGAGGGTGAGCAGCAGGGCCGGCAGCGCCGACGCGGGTATCCGAAGGCCGAGCAGGAGCGCCGCCGCGGTCAGCGTGGTCACCGCGATGAGCAGGCCGTTTCCGGCGTACGGCAGGACCCGGCCGAGGAAGACGGCGGTGCGGCTCGCGGCGACAGCAGCACGTGCCCCAGGGTGCCGAAGCGCCGCTCGTTCGACACCGCCATCGTGCCGCCGAACACACCCGCCAGCGAGGCGGCGAGCACCGCGTTCCCGACGATGTAGAAGCGGTCGTCGGCGACCCCGAGCTGCCGGCCCAGGTACGCGAAGAAGAGCAGCTGGAACAGCGGCCCGACGAGCAGGGTGCCGACGAACATCGGCGGGGTGGTCCAGTTGAACAGCGCCCGGTAGGCGATCACGCCACCGGTGCCCACCAGGCGGAACAGGTCGGTCATCGTCCCCTCCTCAGGCGAGCGCCAGCGTGGCGGCGGCCCGTGCCCGCCGCTCGACGTACGTCATCATCAGCGCGCCGACCGCCAGGCAACCGAGGCTGATCGCCAGGCAGACGCCGAGCGACGGCCAGACCGGACCGCTGCCGGTGGCGGCCTCGCGGACCGCCCGGGCGCCCCACGTGGTGGGCAGCACCGCGGCGACCGGGCCGGTCCACCCGGGCAGCACCGTGATCGGCACGAGCATCCCGGAGACCAGCCAGATCGGGTACTCCAGCGTGTTGGTCAGTGCGTTGGCGTTGCGCAGCAGCACGAACGTCGACGCGAGCAGCAGGCCGAACATGCCCAGCCCGACGATGCAGCCGGGCACCGCGACGGCGAACGCGACCGGGTCGGCGAAATCCAACGGGATGCCGTAGAGCAGCCGCCCCCACAGCAGGGTGGCGACCATCGCGTACGTGCCGGTGAGCGCCGTGGCCAGGGTGATCGGCAGGATGACCAGCGCGGGCGGCCGCGGCGCCAACATGATCATTTCCAGGGTGCCCTGCCAGCGCTGGTTCTGGATCGCGCCGCCGGAGCCGAACAGCACCGACGACCAGACGCCCATCAGACCCGCGCCGACGGCCGCCTCCAGCAGCCGGCCCGGCTCGCCGCCGGCCCGGAACAGGTAGACCGCCAGGGTCGCCTGGACGACCGGGACGATCAGCGCGGTGGCGACCTCGAACGGCGACCGGCTGAGCTGCTTGGCGTGCAGCAGCGCGCCGACCGCGATCATCCGCAGGGTCCTCACGCCGGCACCGCCTCGGCCGCGCGGTGCCCGTCCGCCCGGTTGACGATCGAGACGTACGCGTCCTCCAGCGTCGGCTGCCGCGCGGTGACCCGGCCCAGCCGGACGCCGGACAGCGCCCGTAGCACGTCGGCCTGCACGTCCACCCCCGCGTCGGACTGCACGGCGAGCACCTGGGCGGCCCCGACCACCTCCAGGCTCGCCTCCCGTACCCCGGGCAGGGCGTGGATCGTGGCCAGCCGGTCGTCGGTCACCCCGTACGCCTCGACCTCCAGCACCTGCCGGCCGTCGGCGTGGTGCCGCAGCTCCGCCGGGGTGCCGAGCGCCTGGATACGGCCGCCGGCGATCACCGCGATCCGGCCGCACAGCTCGTCCGCCTCGGCCATGTAGTGCGTGGTCAGCAGGACCGTGGTGCCGGTGGCGGCCAGGTCGGCGACGGTCTGCCGCAGCTCCCGGGCGGCCACCGGGTCCACGCCGATCGAGGGCTCGTCGAGGAAGAGCACCCGCGGGCGGTGCAGCAACCCCCGGGCGATGTGCAGCCGCTGCCGCATGCCCCGGGAGTAGCCCTCGACCCGCTCGTTCTCCCGGCCGGTCAGCCGGACCAGGTCCAGCAGTTCGGCGATGCGCCGCTTCTGCTCCCGGCCCGGCACGCCGTACAGCTCCGCGAAGTAGCGCAGGTTGTCCCGCGCGGAGAGCCGGTCGTACAGGCCGCGGTCGCCACCGAAGACGTACCCGATCCGCCGGCGTACCTCCCGGGTCTGCCGGACCACGTCGTAGCCGCAGATCCGGGCGGTGCCGGCGGTCGGGATGAGCAGCGTGTTCAGCAGCTTGATGGTCGTCGTCTTCCCGGCGCCGTTCGGGCCGAGCAGGCCGAACAGCTCCCCGTTGCCGACCGTCAGGTCGACGCCGCGGACCGCCTCCACCTCCCGGCGCTGGGGTCGTAGCCATCCGGTACGGCTGCGGTAGGTGCGCCGCAGCCCGGCCGCCTCGATCGCGTACCCGCTCACCCCGGCCCCCCGTTCCGCCCGCTCACGCCGGCACCTCGCTCCGCTCGCTCATGGCGGTGAATCTAGGGACGGCGGGCGTGGCGGGGAAACGAATTCGGCGTTCGCCGAATCGTCACGCGGAGGCGGTCGCCGGGTCGGCGCCGATCAGCGTGACGAGCGCCCGCCCGGCCGGTTCCAGGCCGTACAGGACGCGCCGGCCCACCCGGCGGCGGTGCACCACGCCGGCGGCGAGCAGCGCGGCGAGGTGCTCGGAGACGGTGCTCGGGGCGAGCCCGAGGGTGGCGGCGAGCCCGGCGGTGGTGGCCGGCCGGGTCAGCGCCCGCAGCACGGCGGCCCGGCCCCGGCCGACCAGCACGGCCAGCCGGTCGGTGTCGGCGACGCCGGCCACCGCCGGGGCGGGACCGCCCTCGGCGAGCAGGGCCGCCCCGCGCGCCTGGTAGGAGACGGCGACGATCTCCGGGTGGTCGGTGGAGCAGGATAGCGCGCCCCGGGAGAAGACGAGCGGGATCAGCAGCAGCCGCTGGTTCGTCGCCCGGAAGCTGTGCTCGAGGGGCTTGACCAGGGTGAGCACCGGCCGTTCCCAGCGCACCCGCTCGTGCAGGTCGGCCAGGAGCGCGTCCGGGCCGTCCGCGGCGAGGGCCCGCGCCCGGTTCAGCACCTCCTCGTCCAGGGCCGCCCGCATCGCCGGCCACCACGGCGCGATCGCCGCGTCCCAGTACGCCTGGATACCGTCGGCCAGCCGGTCCAGGGCGGCCTGCCGGTCGGTCACGAACGGGCGGAGCCAACCCGGCGTCTCGTCGTCGCCGTGGTGCAGGCGAATCTGCTCGGCGATCAGCTCGCGCGGCGTGGCGCGGAGGACGGCCAGTTCCTCGGCCAGGGTCGGCGCCGGCGACGGCGGGATCGGGGTCAGAAAGTCCGGTGCCATGCCGCCCGGGGTGACCAGCAGCCGGGCCGGCGCGGCGGCCGGGACCTCGGCGAGCACCCGCCGGGCGTGCCGGGCCCAACCGGTGTACGGCCACGGCGGTTCGCCCGGATTCCGGTGCAGCAGGTAGAGGCTCGTCAGCACCTCCCAGAGCGGACTGGTGGCGATCCGGGTGCGGGCGAGGGTGGGCTCGTCGAGCTCGATCCGGATCACTGGCCGAGCCTAGCGGGCCGTTACTCGGAGGAGATCTCCGTCGACGGTCGGGTAGGCTTGACGGCCGAAAGGCGATGACCCGGCCATCACCGGTGAGCCTCCGGAAGAAAGGGCGTCCGCGCCCGAGTAGAACCGGACGGGTCCGGCCCGTCACAGCCGGCCAACGAGCGGGCGGTCGATCCTGGCCGCCAAGCGGGGTGGTACCGCGGGTCATGCCCGGACACGCCGGACGGCGTACCGGAAACAGGCTCGTCCTCGCAGACCACACGTCGAGTGAGCTGCTGAGGAGAGCGACCCCCGATGGCCTATCCGTTGCACGACCCGACCGCGGCCGGCGTCCCCGCGAGCCCGGACCTGCCCGCCGTCGAGCGCCGGGTCCTGGAGCACTGGACGGCCGACAAGACCTTCGAGGCCTCCGTCGAGGCGCGCGAGGCCGGCCGGAACGGCGAGAACGAGTACGTCTTCTACGACGGCCCGCCGTTCGCGAACGGCCTGCCGCACTACGGCCACCTCTTCACCGGCTACGTCAAGGACGTGGTCCCGCGCTACCAGACGATGCGCGGCCGGCGGGTGGAGCGGCGCTTCGGCTGGGACTGCCACGGCCTGCCGGCCGAGGTGGTCGCCGAGAAGCAGCTCGGCATCACCTCCAAGGCGGAGATCCTCGACCTGGGCGTGGCCCGGTTCAACGAGGCCTGCCGCACGTCGGTGCTCGAGTTCACCCAGGACTGGGAGCGGTACGTCACGCGCCAGGCCCGCTGGGTCGACTTCGCCAACGACTACAAGACGCTCGACCTGGACTACATGGAGAGCGTCATGTGGGCCTTCAAGACCCTGCACGACAAGGGTCTGGTGTACGAGGGCTTCCGGGTGCTCGCGTACTGCTGGCGCTGCGAGACGCCGCTGTCGAACACCGAGACCCGGATGGACGACGTCTACCGGGACCGGCACGACCCGACGCTGTCGGTGTGGTTCGCGCTGACCCCGGACGAGAGCGCGCCGGAGCCGGTGCGCGGGCCGGTGAAGCTCGGCGTCTGGACCACCACGCCGTGGACCCTGCCGTCCAACCTGGCGCTCGCCGTCGGCCCGGACATCGAGTACGCGGTGCTGCAGCGGGACGGCGAGCGGTACGTCGTCGGCGCGGCCCGGCTCGGCGCGTACGCGAAGGAGCTGGAGGGGTACGAGCAGGTCGGCACGGTGTACGGCCGGGACCTGGTCGGCCGCCGGTACACGCCGCTGTTCGACTTCCTCGTCGAGCAGGCGGGGGAGAACGCCTACCAGGTGCTCGGCGCGGAGTTCGTCACCACCGAGGACGGGACCGGGATCGTGCACCTGGCCCCGGCGTTCGGCGAGGACGACCAGAACGTCTGCAACGCCGCCGGCATCCCCACCATCGTCACCGTGGACGACCACACCCGGTTCACCGCGCTGGTCCCGCCGTACCAGGGCGAGCAGGTCTTCGACGTCAACAAGCCGGTGATCCGGGAGCTGAAGGAGCGGGGGGTGGTGCTCAAGCAGGACACCTACACCCACGCGTACCCGCACTGCTGGCGCTGCGACACCCCGCTGGTCTACAAGGCGGTGTCGTCCTGGTTCGTGGCGGTGACCACGTTCAAGGACCGGATGGTCGAGCTGAACCAGCAGATCAACTGGACGCCCGGCCACATCAAGGACGGCTCGTTCGGCAAGTGGCTGGCCAACGCCCGCGACTGGTCGATCAGCCGGAACCGGTTCTGGGGTTCGCCGATCCCGGTGTGGAAGTCCGACGACCCCACCTACCCCCGCGTCGACGTGTACGGCTCGCTCGCCGAGATAGAGCGGGACTTCGGCGTACGCCTGACCGACCTGCACCGGCCGGCGGTGGACGAGCTGGTCCGCCCCAACCCGGACGACCCGACGGGAAAGTCGACGATGCGCCGGGTGCCGGAGGTGCTGGACTGCTGGTTCGAGTCCGGCTCGATGCCGTTCGCCCAGGTGCACTACCCGTTCGAGAACGCCGAGTGGTTCGAACACCACTACCCGGGCGACTTCATCGTCGAGTACATCGGGCAGACCCGGGGCTGGTTCTACACCATGCACGTGCTGGCCACCGCCCTGTTCGACCGGCCGGCGTTCCGCAACTGCCTGAGCCACGGCATCCTGCTCGGCTCGGACGGGCGCAAGATGTCCAAGAGCCTGCGCAACTACCCGGACGTCTACCACGTGTTCGACTCGTACGGGTCGGACGCGATGCGCTGGATGCTGATGTCCTCGCCGGTGCTGCGCGGCGGCGACATGGCGGTGACCGAGACGCTCATCCGGGACGCCGTGCGTCAGGTGCTGCTGCCGCTCTGGAACGTCTGGTACTTCTTCTCGCTCTACGCCAACGCGGACGGCCACACCGCTCGCCGCCGGACGGACTCGACGCATGTGCTCGACCGGTACGTGCTGGCGAAGACCAACGAGCTGGTGTCGACGGTGCAGGCGCAGATGGAGGCGTACGACATCTCCGGCGCCTGCGCCACCGTCCGGTCCTACCTGGACGCGCTGACCAACTGGTACGTGCGCCGCTCCCGGGACCGGTTCTGGTCCGGCGACGCCGACGCGTTCGACACCCTGTGGACGGTCCTGGAGACGCTCTGCCGGGTGGTCGCTCCGCTGGCACCGCTGACCGCCGAGGAGATCTGGCGTGGCCTGACCGGCGAGCGCTCGGTGCACCTGACCGACTGGCCGTCGGCGGACGGGTTCCCCGCCGACCACGAGCTGGTGTCCGCGATGGACAACGTGCGGGCGGTCGCCTCGGCGGCGCTGTCGCTGCGCAAGGCCAAGGGCCTGCGGGTGCGGCTGCCGCTGTCGACGCTGACCGTGGCCTCGCCGGCCGCCGACCAGCTGCGCCCCTTCGCGGACCTGGTGGCCGACGAGGTCAACGTCAAGGAGGTCGTGTTCACCGGCGAGGTGCAGGCCTACTGCCAGCAGGTGCTGACCGTGGTGCCCCGGGCGCTGGGCCCGCGGGTCGGCAAGGCGGTCCAGCAGGTGATCAAGGCGGTCAAGGCCGGGGAGTGGGACCTGGTCGACGGTGCTCCGGTCGCCGCCGGGGTGACCCTCGCCGAGGGCGAGTACGAGCTGCGCCTCGTCGCCGCCGACGCCGAGCACTCCGCCCCGCTGCCCGGCGGCGAGGGGGTGGTCGTGCTGGACACGGAGGTCACGCCCGAGCTCGCCGCCGAGGGCCTGGCCCGGGACGTGGTCCGGGTGGTGCAGCAGGCCCGCCGCGACGCCGACCTCGACGTGTCGGACCGCATCGTGGTCGCGCTCGCCGCCTCCGAGGAGGTGCGGGCGGCGGTGTCCGCGTACCTCGACTTCGTGCGGCGGGAGGTGCTGGCCGAGTCGGTCGACTTCGCCGAGGGCATCGACGGCTTCACCGGCGAGGTCGGCGACGGCGAGCAGGTGACGGTGACCGTCCGCCGGGTATGAGAGGCCCCGCCACCTGTGTCGTCGCGGTGGGGGCGCGTCCGCTACCGTGACAGCGCCCCTACCGCACCCCCCGACCTGCCGGAGGACCAGTGCCGCTGCTCTACACCATCGGCAAGCTCACCGTGGCGCCCGCGCTGCGGCTGGCCTTCCGGCCGACCGTGGAGGGGTTGGAGCACGTGCCGGAGACCGGTGGCGCGATCTTCGCCGGCAACCATCTCTCGGTCGCCGACGAGCTGTTCCTCGGCGCCGTCGTCCCCCGGCACCTCGCGTTCTGGGCGAAGTCGGAGTACTTCAAGGGCACGGGTGTGAAGGGCCGGTTCTCGAAGTTCGTGCTCACCGGCCTGGGCGCGATCCCGGTCGAGCGGGCCGGCGGGCGGGCGGCCCTGTCCGCGTTCGACGCGGCCATCCCCGCGCTCAGAGCCGGTGAGCTGGTCGTCGTCTACCCGGAGGGCACCCGGTCCCCGGACGGGCGGCTCTACCGGGGGCGCACCGGCGCGGTCCGGCTGGCGGTGTCCGCCGGGGTGCCGATCATCCCGGTCGGCATGATCGGCACCGAGAAGGTCCAGCCGATCGGCGCCCGGGTGCCGCGGCCGTTCACCGGCAAGATCACCGTCAAGTTCGGCAAGCCGCTGGACTTCACCGGTCGCTCGGACGACCGGACCTCGCTGCGGGCGATGACCGACGAGGTGATGAGCGAGATCCAGAAGCTGACCGGCCAGGAGTACGTCCCCCGCTACGCCCCGCCGCGCGCGCACCCGCCCATCGCCGGCGAGCCCGGCGCGGTCTGACCGGGGCCGCCCCCGTCACGTGCCCGGTCACCCCGGCGACAACGCGTACCGAAGAAGCGCTCAGCTCTGTTGCTGGGTGACGATCTGCTCCCGCAGGGTGGCGAGGAGAGCGGCGCTGTCGTCGACCGAGAGGCGGGTGAACACCGCGGTCGCGATGCTGCCGTGGTCGACCGAGGTGCACACCACCACGTCCGTGCCGTCGGCGCGGCCGACCGCGCAGCGTTCGTGCCGACCCCGGATGCCGGTGTCGATGATCCGCGGCTCGCCGAGCGAGTACTGCTCGGTGAGGCGGGCGATCTCGGCGTCCGCCTCCGACTCCGGGCTGAACCAGAAGCCGGTGCCGCCGAAGACGGTCACCCGTTTGCCGCTCCCGGTGGCGTAGACGCCGGCGAACGTGTCGCTGGCCAGCCAGTGCGCGCTGCGGACCTCCGCCTCCAGTTTCGTCGCGGCCGCCGTGCTGCGGTCGTCCTGCCGCAGCCGCAGGTCCGCGACCTCGGCCGGCAACGCGGCGCTGGCCGGGACCTGGTTCATCATCGGCATCGCCCAGTAGGCCGGGCAGCCGCAGCAGCAGGCGAGGGTGAACAGCAGCACCCAGGGCCACTTCCGGCGCTTGCGGACCGGCACCGGGACGTACCCCCTGGGGGCCTGCCAGCCGGGCGGCGGCGGGACCGGCGGGGGAGCGTTCCGCCGCCGGCGCTTCGACCGCGCCGGCAGCGGCGGTGCGGGCGGCGGCGGGACCGGGACCGGGTACGCGGCCGGCGGGTACGCGGCCGGGGCCGGCGACGCGGGGTAGGGGACCGGGGCCGGCGACGCGGGGTACGCGGCCGGGGCCGGCGACGCCGGGTAGGCGGCCGGCGGCGACAGGGGGTGCCCGGGCGCCGGTGACGCGGGGGCCGGTGGCCCGGAGTACGGGCGCGTCGGCGCCGGGGAGGGGTAGGGGGTTGTGGGCGGCAGCGGCGGAAGCTCCGGCATCTCGCCCGACGGCAGGTCCCAGCCGCCGGTGTCCGCGCCCGCCCAGGGGTCGACCGGGGCCCGGTCCTCGGGGGCCTCGACCGGGCGCGGCGGCACCGGGGTCGGCTCGGCCGACTCGCCCCAGGCACGCTTGCGCGGCGACGGGGGTGGCACCGCCGCCGACCCGCTCCACCGGGGCGCGGGCGGCTCGGGAGCCTCCTCGGCCGGCAGCTTGCGGGTGCCCGACGGGCCGTGGGCCTCCTCGGCCGGCAGCTTGCGGGTGCCGGCCGGGCCGTGGGCCTCCTCGGCCGGCAGCTTGCGGGTGCCGGCCGGGCCGGCGGACGCGGCATCGGGCGGCGGCTCACCGGCCGGGAACTGGCGGGTGCCCCGCGGCCCGGAGGGCTGACCGCCGCCCGCCGCAGCGGTGGCGGGCGGGACGCCCCCGACGGAGGCCGGCGCGGGCGTGGTGGGCTGGTCGTCCGCGGCCGGTGCGTCGGCCGTCGGGGGCGTGCCCTGGGCCGGCGCGGGCGGGCTGGCCGGGCCGGACGGCTCCGCCCGGGATCCGGTCGCCTCGGGCGGCGCGGACGGCGTGACGGGGGTCGGCTCGTCGGTGACCGCCGGTTCCCGGTCCCGGTGCGGGGTCGTCCCGTCGACCGGCCGGTCTGTTCCCGGCTGCGGCTCCGGCTGCGGCATCGCGGCAATCTGCTTCCTACTAGTTGCTCATTGGTGAGCGGTTCGGATGATTCGCGCTCCGCTCGGCGGTGGCCGGGCTGGAGTCCTGGACCGGCAGTCTGGTCCGGTGGCGATCGGCCCTGTCCTGCAAGATCTGCTTCACGGCGTGATGCGAAGTGTGCAGGGCGATGTCGGGGTCGCCTGCTCGCTGCAGGATGTTGATCGCGGCGTTCACGTCGGCCTGCCACACCACCCTGCAGGAGGTGCAGTGAAGCCGGTCACCGCTACGTCGGCCGAGGCTGCCGCAGCGGTGACAGGCTTGTGAGGGGTAGGCGGCGTTGACGTGGACGAGCGCAGAACCTCTGCGTTCCGACACGTTGGTTAGCGCCTCAGCGGTGACCCCTTTGGTCCACGCGGCGAGGCGACGGTTGACGTTCCTATCGAGCTTTGTGCGTCCGGCGAAGCTTTTGGTGAGGTCTTCGGCGACCACCGTGGCGGCCTTGTCAACGACCCGGTGCACGGCGATAAAGATCTCCGTGCGGACCTGCGCCCGATGACGGGCGGCCTGCCGGTCCCGCTTCACGTACCCCAGATTGTTGACCTTGATCCGGTTCGCTTTGCGGTGGTCGCCGCGGCGGGCGGCGGTGTTGGCGATCGAGCGCAGCTTCGCCCGGCGCCGGTTGCGCTGCTTCAACCGGTCCGACTCCGTAGCCAGCAGCTCGCCTAGGCGGGTGCCGTGGTGCTCGCCGTCGGAGTCGGTCAGGACTTCGGTGTAGCCCTTGTCGACGCCGATGGTCCGGCTGCCGCGCGGTCGCTGCGACGATCGCATCTGAGATACGTCGATCTGGTAGTGCACCTCGACCCGGCCGCCGCGCAGGATCAGCCGCAGCGTGCCGGTTGGAGCGACCGTCGTGGACAGCGGGATCCTGACCATCTTGCGGCGTTCGAGACCGGGTACCGCCAGCCACAGCCGGCCGTGCCCGTCAGTAAGGGTGTGGTGCTGGTCGGCGCGCACGACGATCTGATCGTGGGTGCGGTTCTTGCCTCGCCGCCAGTGCTTGCGCATCTGCCGGGCCAGGAACGGATCGTCCGCCCACCGGTGGGTCTTAAGCGCGGTGAGCATGCGCTTGCGCTCGGCCGGAGCGCCGGTGCGCCGCAGGATCGCCCGCCGCACCTCGACCTTGGCCGAAGCCAGGTGCGCCGCGATGTCGGCCATCGCGTCGCGGGCGGTCTCCTTCCAGGCGTTTGCCAGCACACCGAACCGCTGGTGCGTGCCATCGGCCAGCCACCGGTCTCGAACCTGTCGGTCCTTCAGCCCGGACCCCACCCCGCTGATCGAGCCGTAACGCTGCCACACCTCGCTGCGCACCCGACCCAGCCGGCGGGCCTGCTCCACCAGCGCCATGTACTTGCCCGGATTCAGGCCAATCGAGTAGGCGATGCGGGTGACCTTCACCCGTTGCCTCCCGTGATCAGATCCGCACCCTTGAGTTCCCTCTCGTAGCATCGCAGCCCGTCCGATCGGCACAAGAAGGCTGCAACGATCGCCAGCAGAGCCTCCACCAACCCCTGCTGCGGTGACAGTGACTTGAAGTTGCCCACGACAATCTGGCAGCCACGGCAGGCAGCCGTGTGCGCCAGACGGTCGAGGGACGTCACTTCTAGTCATTCCTCCTCTTGCCGAATTGAGGTTAGTACCGGTGTGCCATCACCGGGAGCCGGCCGCCGGCCGCCGGTACGGCGTGACCGGCCGGCCGTCCGTCTGAACCGCTCTGAGCAGGGCGTCGGTCCTGGCCGGCCGTCTGGCAGCGGTGGCTCCATTCGCCAGCGGCAGGTGGATGCTCGCCCGCGGCGCGGTCGGCCGGCCGGTGGGCGGCTACCCTTGGGCATCATGAGCGTTCCGTCCACCACGCCGCGCCCCGCCGCGGCCAACCCGTCGGTCTGGTCCCGCCTGGAGCCGCTGCTGCCCCAGGTGACCAAGCCCATCCAGTACGTCGGTGGCGAGCTGGGGGCGGTGGTCAAGGACTGGGACGCGGCGGCGGTGCGCTGGGCGTTGATGTACCCGGACGCGTACGAGGTCGGCCTGCCCAACCAGGGTGTGCAGATCCTCTACGAGGTGCTCAACGAGCTGCCCGACGTGCTGGCCGAGCGGACGTACGCGGTCTGGCCGGACCTGGAGAAGCTGATGCGCGCCCACGGCGTGCCGCAGTTCACGGTCGACGCGCACCGCCCGGTCCGCGACTTCGACGTGTTCGGCGTCTCCTTCTCCACCGAGCTGGGCTACACCAACCTGCTCACCGCGATCGACCTCGCCGGCATCCCGCTGCTCGCCGCCGACCGCACCGACGCCGACCCGGTGATCGTGGCCGGCGGGCACGCCGCGTTCAACCCGGAGCCGATCGCCGACTTCGTCGACGCCGCCGTGCTCGGCGACGGCGAGGAGGCGGTCCTGGAGATCACCACGATCGTCCGGGAGTGGAAGGCCGAGGGTTCCCCGGGCGGACGCGACGAGCTGCTGCTGCGGCTGGCCCGCACCGAGAGCGTCTACGTCCCGCGCTTCTACGACGTGGATTACCTGCCCGACGGCCGGATCCAGCGGGTCGTGCCGAACCGCCCGGACGTGCCGTTCCGGGTGCACAAGCGCACGACGATGGACCTGGACGCCTGGCCGTACCCGAAGAAGCCCCTCGTCCCGCTGGCCGAGACGGTCCACGAGCGGTACGCGGTGGAGATCTTCCGGGGCTGCACCCGCGGGTGCCGGTTCTGCCAGGCGGGCATGATCACCCGCCCGGTGCGCGAGCGGTCGATCACCACGGTGGGGCAGATGGTGCAGCAGGGGCTGGAGTTCTCCGGCTTCCACGAGGTGGGCCTGCTGTCACTGTCGTCGGCCGACCACTCGGAGATCGGCGACATGTGCTCCGGCCTCGCCCAGCAGTACGAGGGCACCAACGTGTCCCTCTCCCTGCCGTCGACCCGGGTGGACGCGTTCAACATCGAGCTGGCGCAGGAACTGTCCCGCAACGGCCGGCGGACCGGTCTGACCTTCGCCCCCGAGGGCGGGTCGGAGCGGATCCGCAAGGTGATCAACAAGATGGTGTCGAAGGAAGACCTCATCCGCACCGTGGTCACCGCCTACACCAACGGCTGGCGGCAGGTGAAGCTCTACTTCATGTGCGGCCTGCCCACCGAGACCGACGAGGACGTCCTCGAGATCGCCGACATGGCGCACGAGGTCATCCGGGCCGGCCGGGCGGCGACCGGCTCGAAGGACATCCGCTGCACGGTGTCGATCGGCGGGTTCGTGCCGAAGCCGCACACCCCGTTCCAGTGGGCGGCGATGGAGCGGCCGGAGGTCATCGACGGCCGGCTCAAGCTGCTCAAGCAGGCCATCAACGCCGACCGGTCGCTGGGCCGGGCGATCGGCTTCCGCTACCACGACGGTGAGCCGTCGCTGATCGAGGGCCTGCTGTCCCGCGGTGACCGCCGGGTCGGCGCGGTGATCCGGAAGGTCTGGGAGAACGGCGGCCGCTTCGACGGCTGGAGCGAGCACTTCTCGTACCAGCGGTGGGTGGACGCCGCCGCCGAGGCCCTGCCGGCCTTCGGCGTCGACCTCGACTGGTACACCACCCGGGAGCGCGAGGAGCTGGAGGTCCTGCCCTGGGACCACCTGGACTCCGGCCTCGACAAGGACTGGCTCTGGCAGGACTGGCAGGACTCGCTCAGCGAGTACGAGCAGGACGACTGCCGGTGGACCCCGTGCTTCGACTGCGGCGTCTGCCCGTCGATGGACACGGAGATCCAGATCGGTCCCACCGGGAAGAAGTTGCTCCCGCTGACCCCGATCAACGGCCTGCGGGTCCCCAGCGGCACCCCGCAGTAGCCCCCGGGGCCGGCGACCGCCGCCGGCCCGGACATCCGAGGAGCACGACGATCAGTAGGAAACCACAGCCGGAGGGCGGGCAGGCGCCGGTCGTCCAGCGCATCCGCATCCGGTACGCCAAGCGGGGGCCGCTGCGGTTCACCTCGCACCGGGACTTCGCGCGCGCGTTCGAGCGGGCGCTGCGCCGGGCGGGTGTGCCGATGGCGTACTCCCAGGGCTTCACACCCCACCCCAAGATCTCGTACGCCAGCGCGGCGCCCACCGGCGTGGCGAGCGAGGCGGAGTACCTGGAGATCGGGCTGCGCGACGCGGTCGACCCGGCCGCGCTGCGCGGCGCGCTCGACGCCGCTCTCTCGCCCGGGCTGGACGTGCTCGACGCCGTGGTCGCGACGGGCGGGAGCCTCGCCGACCGGATCCAGGCGTCGCACTGGCGGATCGAGCTGCCCGAGGTCGACGCCGCCGTGCTGCAGAAGGCGGTGGCCGCCTTCAGCGCCGCCGACGAGGTGCTGGTCGAGCGGATGACCAAGCAGGGCCGGCGCACCTTCGACGCCCGGGCGGCGGTCAACTCCATCGATGTGATCACACCGGCCGAGACGCCTTCCGGGGTCCCGGCGGTACCGTGTGCGATACTCGAACTGGTCGTGCGGCAGGTCACCCCCTCCGTACGGCCCGATGACGTCCTTTCCGGCCTCCGCGTGGTGGCCGACCTGGAGCCGCCGGTCTCACCGAGGGTGACCCGGCTGGCACAGGGCATGCTGACCGCGCAGGGTGCGATAGCGGATCCGTTGGAAGCGGACCGCGACGGGGCAACCATCGACGGGCACTGACCGACGGTCGGTGCCCGGCTAGGCAGACTTCGGCGGTCGCGCGGCTCGCGCGAACGGCGGAAACACCTTTTGCGGCGACCCTGCGTGGCAGCGCTCACCCGCGCCCGGGGCAGCCAGAACTGGAGAACGCCCATGCTCGAGAACGAGCCCGAGGGCGGCGAACGCACCGGCTCCCAGCCGGTTGGCGAGACCGCCGCACACCACACCGCCCAGGGCGGTGCCCCCACGAACCCCGCCGACCCGTCGGCGGAGAGCGGGAACCCGACCGCCGGCGAGCCCGCCGCGGCCAGCCCGGACGAGCCGGCGGGCGACGCCCCCGGTGCGTCGACCGGCCCCGCCCCGGGCGAGCTCGCCGACAGCGGCGTCGCCGAACTGGGCCCGCCGTCGACCCCCCGCAAGCGCGCCAGCCGGCGGCGGGTCGCCCCGGTGACCCAGCCCGAGCAGACCGAGGCCCCGGTCGAGGCCAGCAGCGACGCCGTGCCGGGCAGCGGCGAGGCCCCCCAGGCGGAGGTGCTCGCCCCCGTGTCCGGGGACGGGGAGCCGCCCGCGAAGGCGACGCGCCGCCGCCGCAAGGCCACCACGACCAGGGCCGCCGAGGAGCCCCTCACCGCGGCCGCGGCGGAGGAGGCCGGGGCGGACGTCGTACCGCCGGTGAAGGTGACCCGTACCCGACGCAAGAAGGCGGCCCCCGCGGCCGCCGAGCCGGCCGCGGAGACCCCGGCCGACGCCGCCGGGATCGGCACCGAGGCCGCGCCGGCGGAGCCGGTGGCGGCCGAGGCCGGCGCGACCGGGACCGAGGTCGAGCCGGAGGCCGGCACCGAGTTCGGCGCGGCGCAGACCGCTGCCGGCGGCGCCGCAGAGGTGCCCTCCGGGGTGTCCGCTCCCGCCGAGGAGGCCGAGCCGGAGCGCCCGACGCGGCGCCGGCGGGCGGCCCTCTCCGCGCCGACGGTGCTGTTCATGGCCCCGCAGCCGGAGGAGATCCCCGCCGCGCGGACCGTCGAGGAGCCCGCCGCCGAGGAGGCGGCCGAGCCGCCGCGCCGCCGCCGGCGCGGTCGCCGCGACGTCGAGCCGGTCGAGCCGGTCGAGCCGGTCGAGGCCGTCGAGGTCGTCGAGGTCGAGGAGGAGCCGACCGAGGAGGCCGTCGAGGTCGCCGAGGACGAGGACGAGGACGAGACGGCCGCCGGCCGTCGGCGGCGCCGGCGTGGCCGGCGTGGCCGAGGCCGGGGCAAGGGCGGTGCCGACGAGGACGAGGAGGCCGAGGAGGCCGCTCAGGCCGAGGCGGAGGAGCCCGAGGCCGAGGAGGACGAGGAGCCCGAGGCCGAGGACGGCGACGGGCTGACCCGCCGCCGCCGGCGCCGGCGGCGGCGGGGAGCGGGCGACGTCGAGGCGGCCACGGACGACGGCGTGCCGACGGTCGTGAAGATCCGGGAGCCGCGCCGTACGGTCGACGAGGTGCAGGGCGTCTCCGGCTCCACCCGCCTGGAGGCCAAGCGCCAGCGGCGCCGGGACGGCCGTGAGCAGCGGCGTACCCGCCCGCCGATCCTCAGCGAGGCCGAGTTCCTGGCCCGGCGGGAGGCGGTCGACCGGGTGATGGCCGTCCGCCAGCGCGGCGACCGTACGCAGATCGCCGTCCTGGAGGACGGCGTGCTGGTCGAGCACTACGTGACCCGCAACTCGGCCGCCACGATGGCCGGCAACGTGTACCTGGGCAAGGTGCAGAACGTGCTGCCCAGCATGGAGGCGGCGTTCGTCGACATCGGCCGGGGCCGCAACGCCGTGCTGTACGCGGGCGAGGTCAACTGGGACACCACCGGCCTGGAGGGCCGGGCCCGGTCGATCGAGCAGGCCCTCAGGTCCGGTGACTCGGTGCTGGTGCAGGTCACCAAGGACCCGATCGGGCACAAGGGCGCCCGGTTGACCAGCCACGTGGCGCTCTCCGGCCGGCACCTCGTCTACGTCCCGGGCGGCAACGCGTCCGGGATCAGCCGCAAGCTGCCGGACAACGAGCGCAAGCGCCTGCGGGACGTGCTGAAGAAGCTGGTCCCGGACGGTGCCGGCGTGATCGTCCGCACCGCGGCCGAGGGCGCCAGCGAGGACGAGCTGGCCCGCGACGTCAAGCGGCTCCAGGCGCAGTGGGAGGACATCCAGGCCAAGGCCGCCGAGGGCGGCGCCCCGGTGCTGCTCTACGAGGAGCCCGACCTGGTCATCCGCGTCGTCCGGGACCTCTTCAACGAGGACTTCCGGGAGCTGGTGATCGAGGGCGAAGGCGCGTACGGCATGGTCGAGTCGTACCTGTCGCACGTCTCGCCGGACCTGGTCGCCCGCCTGCGCCGCCACCTGGGCGCGAGCGACGTGTTCGCCGAGTACCGGATCGACGAGCAGATCCTCAAGGGCCTGGACCGGAAGGTCTTCCTCCCCTCCGGCGGCCACCTGGTCATCGACCGGACCGAGGCGATGACCGTGGTGGACGTCAACACCGGCAAGTACACCGGTGCCGGCGGCAACCTGGAGGAGACGGTCACCCGGAACAACCTGGAGGCCGCCGAGGAGATCGTCCGCCAGCTGCGGCTGCGCGACATCGGCGGCATCGTGGTGATCGACTTCATCGACATGGTGCTGGAGTCGAACCGGGAGCTGGTGCTGCGCCGGCTGACCGAGTGCCTCGGGCGGGACCGCACCAAGCACCAGGTCACCGAGATCACCTCGCTCGGCCTGGTGCAGATGACCCGCAAGCGGATCGGCGCGGGCCTGCTGGAGGCGTTCAGCGAGACCTGCGAGTGCTGCAAGGGCCGGGGCCTGATCATCCACACCGAGCCGGTGCCGGAGAAGGCCCGCCCGGGCGGCGCGGGGGAGAAGGTCAAGGCCGTCGCCTCGGCCGCGCCCGTCGCCGAGGCGGGCACCTCGTCCCGCCGCCGCGGCCGCAAGAGCGTCCCGGCGGAGCGGACGGTGGTCGAGGTCACCGAGGACGAGAGCCCGGCCGACATCATCGGCACCACCGACGCCACCGGCGCCACGACGACCGGGTCGGACGCCGACTACTACGACACGATGGGCTACGACCTGTCCCGGTACGAGACGGAGACGCCGGCCGCGCCGGACATCGCCGACAGCCAGACCGGCGACTCGGCCCGGCTGGCGGCGCCCGACGACCCGGACGCGCTGGGCGACGGCGAGGAGTCCGAGGGCGGCTCCGGCCGGCGACGGTCCCGGAGGGGTGGCGCCCGCCGGCGTACCCGCCCCTGACCGATCGGCTCACGACAGGGCTCCCGCTCCGGCGGGGGCCCTGTCGTCGTGTGCGGCCGGGTAGGGTGGGCTCTTCGGGCGGGCCCGGTTTGGGAGTCGGCCCGACCATGGCGTACGCTTGCCTGCGGCGCACTTTGGTGTGCCGAGTTCCCGCGTGCCCACGCCGCCGTGCCTCTGCTGCCCGGCGAGCCGCCGTGGGAACGACCGCCAGCAGCCTCAACGACAGGGAGTCCGCCTCCGATGTACGCGATCGTCAAGACCGGCGGCAAGCAGTACAAGGTCGCCGAAGGCGACGTGATCGAGGTCGAGAAGCTCGTCGGTGCCCCCGGCGACGCGGTGAAGCTCGCCGCGGTGCTCCTCGTCGACGGTGACGACCTGGTGACCGACGCGGCGAAGCTTGCCAAGGTCGAGGTGTCCGGCGAGATCGCCGCGCACACCAAGGGCCCGAAGATCCGGATCCACAAGTTCAAGAACAAGACCGGCTACCACAAGCGCCAGGGTCACCGCCAGCCGCTGACCCAGGTCAAGGTGACCGGCATCTCCAGCGGGAAGTAGGTCGTCCTCCAATGGCTCACAAAAAGGGTGCGTCCAGCTCGCGTAACGGCCGTGACTCCGCGGCCCAGCGGCTCGGCGTGAAGCGCTTCGGTGGTCAGGTCGTGAGCGCGGGTGAGATCCTCATCCGCCAGCGCGGCACCAAGTTCCACCCGGGTGACCTGGTCGGCCGCGGCGGAGACGACACGCTCTTCGCGCTGGCCGCCGGCGCGGTCCAGTTCGGCACCAAGCGCGGCCGCAAGACCGTCAGCATCGTGCCGCAGCAGTAGTTCGAAGGCGTTGCGGGCCGCGGACCTCGGGTCCCGGCCCGCTTCGCTTTTTCTCGTGCGGGGGCGTACCTCGCTGGAAGGATTGGTGGCGTGACGACGTTCGTTGACCGGGTCGTCCTGCATTTGCAGGCCGGCGACGGCGGGCACGGCTGCACCTCGATCCACCGGGAGAAGTTCAAGCCCTTCGGCGGGCCCGACGGCGGCAACGGCGGGCACGGCGGCAGCGTCTCCCTGGTGGTCGACCCGCAGGTCCACACGCTGCTCGACTTCCATTTCCGCCCGCACGTCAAGGCAGCCAATGGCAAGGGCGGCGCCGGCTCGAACCGGGACGGCGCGAACGGCGCCGACCTGGTGCTGAAGGTGCCGAACGGCACGGTCGTGCAGGCCCTCGACGGCACGGTGCTGGCCGACATGGTCGGCGCCGGCACCACCTTCGAGGTCGCCCGGGGCGGCCGTGGCGGCCGGGGCAACGCGGCGCTGGCCAACGCCCGCCGCAAGGCGCCCGGCTTCGCCGAACTGGGCGAGCCCGGCGACGTGATCGACGTGGTGCTGGAGCTGAAGAGCGTCGCCGACGTCGGCCTGGTCGGCTACCCGTCCGCCGGCAAGTCGTCGCTGATCTCGGTGATCTCGGCCGCCAAGCCGAAGATCGCCGACTACCCGTTCACCACCCTCGTGCCGAACCTCGGCGTGGTCCGGGTGGACAACCACACCTTCACCGTCGCGGACGTGCCCGGCCTGATCCCCGGCGCGGCCACCGGCAAGGGGCTCGGCCTGGAGTTCCTCCGGCACATCGAGCGCTGCTCGGTGCTGGTTCACGTGGTCGACACCGCGACGCTGGAGACGGACCGCGACCCGGTCGCCGACATCGAGACGATCGAGGCGGAGCTGACCGCGTACGGAGGACTCGCCGACCGGCCCCGCCTGGTCGCGCTCAACAAGGTCGACGTGCCGGACGGGCGGGACCTGGCCGAGATCGTCCGGCCCGACCTGGAGGCACGCGGCTTCCGGGTGTTCGAGGTCTCCGCCGCGACCCGCGAGGGGCTCAAGGAGCTCATGTACGCGATGGCGGAGCTGGTCGAGGTCGCGCGGGCCGCCGCGCCGCCGGCCGAGCCCACCCGGATCGTCATCCGGCCGACGGCGGTCGACGACGCGGGCTTCACGATCGAGGCCGCCCCGGACGGCGCCTGGGTCGTGCGGGGCGTCCGACCCGAGCGTTGGGTCCGGCAGACGAACTTCGACAACGACGAGGCGATCGGCTACCTGGCCGACCGGCTGGCCCGCCTGGGCGTCGAGGAGAAGCTCGGCAAGGCCGGGGCGCAGGCCGGCGACCTGGTGCGCATCGGGGAGCGCGAGTTCGACTGGCAGCCCACCCTGTACGCCGGCGCCGACTTCGTCCCCGGCGTCCGCGGTGCCGACATCCGGCTGGAGGACAAGGCGCACCGGCCCAGCGCCGCCGAGCGGCTGGCCGCCCGCAAGGCCCGGCGGCAGCGGCCGGCCGACGAGGTCGAGGCGGGCGAACCGGAGCAGGACGCCGAATAGGAGGCGGGCGAGCCGGAGTAGGACGCCGAATAGCTCGGTGCGCTCCGTGGTCGGGTCGACTGCCCGCAACCTGCGCGACAGACGCCCGGCTTAACGTCGGGTGATGCTGATCACGGCACGTACCGCCAGCGATCCGGAACTCGCCGCCCTGGTGGCGGCCCAGCACCGCGAACTGTGCGACAGCGGCTTCGCCGGCCCGCCCGGCGCTCCGCCGGAGGAACTCCGTTTCCTGGTGGCGGTCCTCGGTGGCCGGGCGGTCGCGTGCGGCGGGCTGCGGGCCCTCGACGACGGGAGCGGCGAGCTGCACCGGCTGTACGTCCGGCCGGCGTACCGGGGAAGGGGCATCGCCCGGCAACTGCTGGCGGCGCTGGAGGAGATGGCCTTCCGGTCCGGTCGCGCGCTGGTCCGGCTGCGGACCGCCGGGCACCTGGCCGGCTTCTACGCGACGTGCGGCTACCGGCGCATCCCCGGGTACGGCGAGCCGGACCCGTACACCGTCTGCTTCGCGAAGCGGCTGCCGGTCGCGGCCTGACACCGGCGGGCGGGCCGGGACCGGGGCGTGGCCACCGGCGGCCGTCATGCCGGCGGTGCCGGACGCCCGCCGCCGGTCCGGCCGACGTGGGACGTCAGGGCCGGTCGAACGGCGTGTCGAGCCGGCCGCCGGTGCCCACCCGGTTGGAGAGCAGGAGGCCGAGGGCGAGCATGCCGAAGCCGAGGAAGAGGTGCAGCCAGTTGGCGGCGTCGTTGACCGGGATGAGGTTCGCCGCGCTCTCCTGGTTGACAGCGAGGCCGTAGAGCCAGAGGCCGAGGTAGAGGGCGCCGCCGCCGGCCAGGAAGAGCCGCGCCCCGGCGATCCGCCGGGCCAGGACCAGACCGACCAGGCCGAACCCCAGGTGCAGGATGTTGTGCAGGACCGACACCTGGAAGAGACCGAGCAACTTCGCCTCCGAGTGGTGCCCGGCGAACCGCATGCCGTCGTAGTCGGTGGTGACCCCGGGAACGAACCCGAGCACCCCGAGCAGGACGAAGAGCCCGGCCACAGCGAGGGCCGCGAGCTGGACCCGGGTCCTCGACCCGCCGCGTGCGTTCCGCGCCATCGCTGCACCTTTCGTGGATCCACGGACCGCTGTCCGTGGCGCCGGGGGCGCGGATCGCCCGCACTCTCCGTGACGGCGGCGTCCGGACCCGACGATCCTCCATTTTGAAGTCCGTCCGGGTCGCTCCGCAGAGAAATCGCCGATCAGGCATGGAAGCGGAAACGCAGGGTAGGGATTCGTCGGCGGCGGTACGACCGTCGCCGTACCCCCCAGAATCGACCGCGCCGGTCATCCGAGCGGAAGGGACATCATGACCTACGATCTGTCACCTACGTCGTCCACGTACGGGTCGGAGTCCACGAACGGGGGCGGGGTGCGCGAGCAGGCCCGCCAGGTGGGCTCGGAGGCCAAGCAGGCCGGTGGGGCGGTCGCCGAGACCGCCAGGGAACAGGGCCGGGAGGTCGCCGGCGAGGCCCGGCGGCAGGCCCGGAACCTGTACGGCGAGGCGCGCAGCCAACTCGCCAGCCAGACCGGTGAGCAGCAGCGCCGCGCCGCAGGCGGGCTCCGCTCGCTGGCCGACGAGATGCGCACGATGGCCGAGCAGGGCGGCCAGGCCGGCCCGGTGAGCGAACTCGCCCGCCAGGCCGCCGACCGCGTGCACGGCGTGGCCGGCTGGCTGGAGCAGCGCGAGCCCGGCGACATCATCGCCGAGGTGCGCGACTACGCCCGCCGCAACCCGGGCACCTTCCTGGTCGGCGCCGCCGTGCTCGGCGTGCTCGCCGGCCGGCTGACCCGCAACATCTCGGCCGCGAGCGACTCCGACGGTCAGGGCGCCCACGGCCCCGACTACGACCCGGAGCGCACCGCCGTCATCCCGACCGCGCGGGCGGTCCCGGACCAGATCCCGCCCGGCGGCTACCTGGACCCCACCCCGGGCGCGTACGTGGACCCGCAGACCACGACCAGCTACGCCGACCCCGCCGGTGGCACCGGGCAGCCGCTGCCCCCGCCGGCCGCGACCGACCCGCTGCCCGGTGTGCCGACGAGCGGGACCACCCGTCCGTGACCGGCCGAGTCATCCGAAGGGAGGCGGCGGCATGACCACGCCCGGATATCACCCGCACGACGCGGACGAGGTCCGCAACAGCTCCATCGGTGAGCTGATGCGCCAGGTCACCAGCGACCTGTCGACGCTGATGCGGCAGGAGGTGGAACTGGCCAAGGCCGAGATCCGCGAGGAGGGGAAGAAGGCGGGCAAGGCGGCCGGGTTCTTCGGCGGCGCCGGCTTCGGTGGCTACATGGTGGCCCTGTTCCTGTCGATCGCCCTCTGGGCCGGGCTGTCCAACGTGATGGACGCCGGCTGGGCGGCCCTGATCGTCGCCGTCCTCTGGGGCGCGATCGCCGCCGTCCTCTACTCCATGGCGAAGAAGAACGCGGAGCGTATCCGCGGCCTCAAGCAGACCAACGAGAGCGTGCAGCGGATCCCCGACGCGCTCAAGCCCCACCCGCAGGAGGTCACCCGATGAGCACGGACCCGGAGCAGATCCGCCGGGAGATCGAAGCCACCCGCAGCAACCTGAGCTCCGATGTGGACGCGCTGGCGTACAAGGTCAGCCCGTCGCGCATCGTCGACGACCGTAAGCAGCGGGTCCGCGGCGCGCTGCAGAATGTGAGGGACAAGGTGATGGGAACCGCGTCGGACCTCGGCCACAACACGAAGCACGGCGCCCACGCCGTCGGCGACCACGCATCCTCGGCGGCCTCCACCGTCGGCGACAAGGCGCACTCGGCCGCCTCGACGGTGAGCGACGCCGCGCACCGGGCGCCGCAGGTGATCCGGCAGAAGTCGGAGGGCAACCCGCTCGCCGCCGGCCTGATCGCGTTCGGCGTCGGTTGGCTCGCCTCCTCGCTGATCCCGGCCACGCAGCGCGAGCAGCGGGTGGCCACGCAGGTCAAGGAGCGTGCCGGTGAGCACGCCGGGGTGGTCAAGGAGAAGCTGACCGAGGTCGCCCAGGAGGTCAAGGAGGAACTGCGCGAGCCGGCGCAGCAGGCCGCCGAGTCGGTGAAGTCCACCGCCCAGGACGCCGTGCAGACTGTCAGGGACGACAGCAGGTCCGCGGCCCAGGACGTCCAGGGCCAGGCCCAGCAGTCCCGCGAACAGGTGCGCCCCTGACCCTGGTGTCGCCGTACGCCGCAGCTCGCGGCCACGTCTCTGGAAGAGGTGGCCGCGAGCTGTCGCGTACGTCGCGCCGCTCCGCGATCGTGCACTTCTGGCCGTCGAATGCCCGGATCACCCCGACCTGAGCGGGCAGGAAGGGCACGATCGTGGGGGTGGAGCGGGGGCGGCCGGCTTCGTTTCGGGGGCCTTCTCCCGGGTAGCGCTGGCGTGAGGCGGGCGGCCCAGTCCCGGGCCGCCCGGGTGGAGGAGACGTGATGACCAGCAACGGAACGAGGTGGGCGCTGCTCGGCGCCACCACGGTGACGGCGGTCGGCGTCGGTCGCGCGGTCGCCCGGCGGCGGCACCGGCACCAGCCCGAGCGGCGGAACGGCTGGTACGTGGTGCGGCGCGGGGTGACCGTCGACCGGCCGGTGGAGGCGGTGATCGGATTCTGGACCGACCGGGGGCGGATGGACCGCGCGCTGGCCGAGTGGGCGACCCTGGAGCAGTTCGACGACAACCGGTGGCGCGCGGTGGCGACCGAACCCGGCGGGGTGGGCACGCAGTGGCAGGCCGAGATCACGGTCGAGGGGCGGGGCCGGCTGCGCTGGCGGGTGACCGACGGGCCGGAACAGGAGGGCACGGTCGAGCTGGTGCCCGCACCGCAGGGGCGGGGCACCGAGATCCGGGCTGAGCTGCGGTACCGGTCCGGTCCGCTGCGCCGGGCGATCGGCCTGGCCACCAGCCACGAGCCGGACCTGGCGCTGCGCGACACCCTGCGCCGGGTCAAGTCGCTCGTCGAGTGCGGCCAGGTGATCGACACCCGGCGCGACCCGTCCGGGCGCAGCCCGGAACAGGAGAAGGCCACCGACAAGGTCCGGGAGAAGCTCACAGCGGGAGGACGGGCGTGAAGGCGCTGTGCTGGGAGGGCGTCGGCAAGCTCGCCGTACGCGACGTACCGGAACCGCACATCCGCGCGGAGGGCGACGTCATCGTGCGGGTCCGGGCGAGCAGCGTCTGCGGCTCCGACCTGCACCTCATCAACGGGTTCGTGCCGGCGATGCGGGAGGGCGACATCCTCGGCCACGAGTTCATGGGCGAGGTCGTGGAGACCGGGCCGGGCGTACGCCGGCTGACCGTCGGCGACCGGGTCGTCGTCGGCTCGGTGGTGGCGTGCGGCGGCTGCTGGTACTGCCGCACCGAGCAGTACTCGCTCTGCGACAACTCCAACCCGCAGCCGGTCTTCGCCGAGAAGATGTGGGGGCACTCGCCCGCCGGCATCCTCGGCTACTCGCACGCCGCCGGCGGCTACTCCGGCAGCCACGCCGAGTACGTGCGGGTGCCGTTCGGCGACGTCGGGGCGTTCAAGGTGCCCGACGGGGTGCCCGACGACTCGGTGGTGTTCGCCTCCGACGCGATGCCGACCGGCTGGATGGCCGCCGACTTCTGCGGCCTGACCGGCGGCGAGGTGGTCGCGGTCTGGGGTGCCGGCGGGGTCGGCCAGATGGCGGCCCGCGCCGCGCAGCTGCTCGGCGCCGAACGGGTGATCATGGTCGACCGGCTGCCGGAACGGCTGGCCACCGCCGCCGACCGGCTCGGAGTGGAGACGGTCAACTACGCGGAGACCGACGTCCTGGAGGCGCTCCGGGAGATGACGGCGGGCCGGGGCCCGGACGCGTGCGTCGAGGCCGTCGGCATGGAGTCGCACGACGTCGGTCCGGCGTACGCGTACGACAAGGCGAAGCAGACCGCCCGGATGCAGTCCGACCGGCCCACCTCCGTGCGGCAGGCGATCATGGCGTGCCGTAAGGGCGGCACGGTCAGCATCGTCGGCGTCTACACCGGGTTCATCGACAAGTTCCCGCTGGGCGCGGCCATGAACAAGGCCCTCGTGCTGCGGATGGGCCAGATGCACGCCCAGCGTTACATCCCCATGCTGCTGGACCGGGTCGCGGCCGGCGAGATCGACCCCGGTTACCTGGCCACCCACCCGATGCCGCTGACCGAGGGCGCGCGCGGCTACGAGATCTTCGAGAAGAAGGAGGAGGGCTGCCTCCGTACCGTCCTGCATCCCTGACGGCCCGCGCCCCGCGCCCCGACCGGGGCGCGGGGCGGGTCAGGCGGTGCGGCGGACGCCGGTGACGACGAAGCCGCTCGCCGGCAGCGTCGGCATCCGGCCGAGGTCCAGGGCCAGGTCCTGCGGCGGTACGTCGTACGCCATGGCGCTGGTCAGGTTGGTCACCGCGCGCTTCATCAGCTCGATGGTGATCCACTCGCCCGGGCACCGGTGCCCGGTGCGGTGCTCACCGCCGCCCTGCGGAATGAAGCTGAACGGGTCGCCGCGCCAACCGATGAACCGATCCGCGCGGAACTCCTCCGGGGAGGGCCAGAGCGCCGGGTCGTGGTTGGTGCCGTACAGGTCGAGCAGCACCCGGCGGCCCTCGGGGAAGTGGTAGCCCTGCCAGTCGAAGGAGCGCCGTACCCGGGCGGCGGTGACCGGGAAGAACGGGTAGTACCGCCGTACCTCCTGCACGAAGCTCTCGGTGGTCTCGTCGCTCTCGCCGACCCGCTCCCGCCAGGCCGGGTGGTCGTGCAGTGCCAGGGCCGCGAAGACGACGAAGCGGTCCACCGCGACGGTGGGGCGCAGCACGTTCAGCAGCTCCACCGCGGCGATCCGGCGGGGAAGGAGACGGCCCTCCACATCGCGGTGCTCGGCGACGGCCCGCAGCGCGCTGCCCTCCGGCGCGGGCAGCGTGCCGGCGCGTACCCGCTCGACCAGGTCGCCGGCCCAGCGTTCGCCGCGGCCCCGGGCGAGCCGGCCCCGCCAGTGGTTCGGGCCGATCGCCGCCGCGCTCTCGATCATCGCGTGCAGCTCGGCGGTACGCCGGTTCACCTGCGACTCCGCCAGCGGCACGCCCGCCCAGGCGCAGACCGCCCGGGTGAGGATCCGGGCCACCTCCTGGTAGAGCACCACCGGCCCGGAGCGCTCCCAGACCGGGATCCGGGCCCGCCACTCGTCGTCGAAGAGCTGGCCGAGCCGGCTGATCCCGCTCGGGGTCATGATCGACATGAACATCGCCTTGCGGTCGGCGTGCGGCGCGCCGTCGAGGCCCTGCACCCCGCCGACGCCGGTGAGCGTGCGCTGGGCCCGCAGCGGCATGGCCTTCGCCCGGACGAAGCGCTCGGTGTCGTAGAACAGCTCGGCGGCCGGCCGGCCACGCAGGCAGGTGGTGGTCACCAGCAGGAGCCGAGTGGTGAAGATGTCCGTGCCGTAGCGGTCGCACCGGTCGCTGATGAACCGGTAGCCGGAGCGCAGGAACGACAACGTGCTGTCCGGGCTGCGGTCCACCGGCATCGTCGCCATCGCTCCTCCTGACGCAGCTCGTCCGCCGACCGCTTCTACCCGGGCCAACGCCGCTGAATCCACCCCCACACCGTCGACCGAGGGCTCCGACGCAGGCGCTAGTCGAGGTCGAACTCGCCGTCCTGGGCGCCGGCGACGAAGGCGTCCCACTCGGCCTGGGTGAACACCAGCACCGGACCGTCCGGGTCGGCCGAGTTGCGCATGCCGATCAGGTCGTCGACGAACGCGACCTCGACGGCGGCGTCGGAGGTGTCACCCTCGGCCCGCTGCCAGACCGCCCGGGAGAGGTCGAAGTCGCCCTTGGGGTGCGTCGTCATGATCCAGTCCTCCAGTACCGCAGGTCGGGGGGCGCGGGTCGGAATCCCCATCGGGCAGGATAAGCGGATGCCGAGCCTGACCCGTGTAGAGGCGACCGCGCGCGCCGCGGTGATTACCGTCGAGTCCTACCAGGTGGACCTCGACCTGACCGGCGGCGGCGAGCTGTTCCGCTCGCACGTCACCATCCGGTTCCGGGCGACCCCCGGCGCCGGCACGTTCGTCGAGTGCAAGCCCGCGGCCCTGCGGTCGGCCCGCCTCAACGGCACCGACCTCGATCCGGCCGCACTGGACGACAACCGGCTGCCGCTGTCCGGTCTCGCCGCGCACAACACGCTCACGGTCGAGGCCGACATGGCGTACTCGAACACCGGTGAGGGCATGCACCGGTTCGTCGACCCGGCCGACGGCGAGACGTACCTGTACGCGATGTCCTTCCTCGACGACGTGCAGCGCATCTTCGCCGCGTTCGACCAGCCCGACCTGAAGGCCCCGGTCACCCTCACGGTCACCGCCCCGGAGCACTGGACGGTCGCCGCCAACGGCGAGCCGGCCGCCACCCCGCGCCCCGGCCGGTGGGAGTTCGCCCGGACCGCGCCACTGGCCACGTACTTCGTCTCGCTGATCGCCGGGCCCTGGCACGTCCGGCGGGACGAGCACGACGGCGTCCCGCTCGGTGTCTTCTGCCGTCGCTCGCTCGCCGCCCACCTGGACGCCGACATCGACGAGATCTTCACCGTCACCAAGCAGTGCCTGGACCGGTTCCACCAGCTCTTCGCCGAACGGTACCCGTTCGGCAAGTACGACCAGGCGTTCGTGCCGGAGTTCAACGCCGGCGCCATGGAGAACCCGGGCCTGGTGACCATCCGCGACGACTACGTCTTCCGGTCGGCCGTCACCGACAGCCAGCGCGAGCTGCGGGCCACCACCATCGCGCACGAGATGGCGCACATGTGGTTCGGCGACCTGGTGACCATGCGCTGGTGGGACGACCTGTGGCTGAACGAGTCGTTCGCCGAGTACCTGGGCACCCGGGTGACCGCCGAGGCGACCCGCTTCGACAACGCGTGGACGACGTTCGCCATGAAGCGCAAGGCCTGGGGGTACGCGGCCGACCAGCGCCCGTCCACCCACCCGGTCGCGCCGCAGGAGGTGCGCGACGCCGCCGAGGGCCTGCTCAACTTCGACGGCATCTCGTACGCGAAGGGCGCCAGCGTCCTGCGGCAGCTCGTGGCGTGGCTCGGCGACGACGCCTTCCTGGCCGGCCTCAACGCCCACTTCGCGAAGCACCGGTTCGGCAACGCCACCCTCGCCGACCTGCTGGGCAGCCTGTCCACGGCGAGCGGGCGCGACCTGACCGGCTGGGCCGACCGGTGGCTGCGCACGGCGCAGGTCAACACGCTGCGCGCCGATGTCGCCGTCGACGCCGACGGTCGCTACGCCGAGGTGGCGGTGGTGCAGACCGCCCCCGAGTCCCACCCCGTGCTGCGCCCGCACCGGATCGGCGTCGCCCGGTACGCGGCCGACGGCTCCGTCGCGCACACCGAGGTCGACCTGGATCCAGCCGCCGACGGCGGCCGTACGGTGCTCGCCGACCTGGCCGGAACCCCGGCCGCCCGGCTGCTGCTGCCCAACGCCGGTGACCTGACGTTCGCCAAGATCCGCCTCGACCCGGCCTCGGCGGACGCCGTGCCCCTGGTGCTGCCCGGCCTGCCGGACCCGCTCGCGCGGGCGCTGCTCTGGGGCGAGGCGCTGGACGCCGCGGCCGACGGGGAGCGACCCGTCGCCGCCCTGGTGGGGCTGATCACCGCCGCGCTGCCGGCGGAGACCGAGGTGGTGATCGCCGAGGACGTGCTCACGCTGAGCCGTTCGCTGGTCGACCGCTATCTCGATCCGCTCGCCCGGGAGGCCGCCCTGGTCCGCGTCTCCGGGGCCTGCCGCCACCTGTTGGACACCGCTCCCGTGGGCGGGTCGTTGCAGCTCGCGGCGGCCCGGGGCTGGATCGCCGCGACCACCGACGCCGACCTGCTGACCGGCTGGCTGGCCGGCCGGGACGTGCCGCCGGGGCTCGCCGTCGACGCCGAGCTGCGCTGGGCGGTGCTGGGCCGGCTGGTGGTGCTCGGGGCGGCGGGCCCGGCGGAGATCACCGCCGAGGCGGCGGCCGACCGGAGCGCGGCCGGCGCCGAGCGGGCCGCCCGCTGCCGGGCCGCGCTGCCCGACCCGGCCGCCAAGCAGGCCGCCTGGGAGATCGTCGTTGCCGGGACGGAGCTGTCCAACCGGCTGGTCGAGGCCACGGCCGAGGGCTTCTGGCAGCCGGAGCAGGCCGAGCTGACCAGCCCGTACGTGACGCGCTACTTCGCCGACATGCCGGCCGCCGCGCAGCGCCGTACGCCCTGGGTGGCCGACCGGATCGCGGCCCTGGCGTTCCCGCGCTACGCCGTCGCGCAGACCACCCGGGAGGCGGTCGCGGCGCTGCTCGCCCGCGACGACCTCACGCCCGGTCTGCGCCGCCGCGTCGTCGACGCGGACGACGACCTGCGGCGCGCCCTGGTCGCCCGCACGGCCGTCGCCGCCGCCGCGGCCTGACCGGTTCCGGCCGGCGCGGGTCCGCCCGTGCCGGCCCGGACGGGCCGGGGACGGCCGGGCGGGGGCCAGGCCTAGGATCGCGGGGTGGAGGAAGACATCCGGCGGATCGGGATCATGGGCGGCACCTTCGATCCGATCCACCACGGGCACCTGGTCGCGGCCAGCGAGGTGGCCGACCGCTTCGGGCTGGACGAGGTCATCTTCGTCCCCACCGGCCAGCCGTGGCAGAAGGCCGACGAGCCGGTCAGCCCCGCCGAGGACCGGTACCTGATGACGGTGATCGCCACCGCCTCCAACCCCCGCTTCCAGGTCAGCCGGGTCGACATCGACCGGGGCGGCCCCACCTACACCGTCGACACGTTGCGCGACCTGCACGCCGAGTACGGCCCGAAGGCCCAGCTCTTCTTCATCACTGGTGCGGACGCCCTGTCGAAGATCCTCTCCTGGAAGGACCTGGACGAGATCTTCGAGCTGGCCCACTTCGTCGGTGTCACCCGGCCCGGCTTCGTCCTGTCCGACGCCCACCTGCCCGCCGACACGGTGAGCCTGGTGCAGGTGCCGGCGATGGCCATCTCGTCGACCGACTGCCGCGAGCGCGTCGCCCGGGGCGAGCCGGTGTGGTACCTGGTCCCCGACGGTGTGGTGCAGTACATCGCCAAACGCCGGCTCTATCGGGCGTGATCTGTCCCGCTATGCGGTTGTTCGTACCCTCGACGCACGGTAACTGACCGGTCGGAACGCGCCGGTGTGTGAGAGGCTTGGAGGGGTCGCACGGATGATCGAAGGAGAACGGTGACAGTTTCCGAACGCGCTCACGAGCTGGCGACGGCCGCCGCGCAGGCCGCCGCCGACAAGAAGGCACAGGACATCGTCATCATCGATGTTGGTGACCAGCTCGCCATCACCGACGCGTTCCTGCTCGCCGCCGCCCCCAACGAGCGCCAGGTGCTCGCCATCGTCGACGCGATCGAGGAGCGGCTGCTCGAACTGCCGGAGAAGGCCAAGCCGGTCCGGCGCGAGGGGGAGCGTGGCGGCCGCTGGGTGCTGCTCGACTACGTCGACATCGTCGTGCACGTCCAGCACACCGAGGAGCGCGAGTTCTACGCCCTCGATCGGCTCTGGAAGGACTGCCCGCAGATCCCGTTCGTGGACCGGGACCTCGCCGCCGCCGAGTCCGGCGCCGCCGCCGAATGACCCGGCTGATCGTCTGGCGGCACGGCAACACCGACTGGAACGCCACCGGCCGCGTGCAAGGGCAGACCGACGTCCCGCTGAACGACGTCGGGCGGGAACAGGCCCGCAGCACCGCGCCGCTGCTCGCCGCGCTGCGCCCGGACGCCATCGTCGCGAGCGACCTGAGCCGCGCCGCGGACACCGCCGCCGCGCTGGCGGCGCTGACCGGGCTGCCGGTCCGGACCGACGCGCGGCTGCGCGAACGGCACTTCGGGCTCTGGCAGGGCCTCGCCCTCACCGACGCCGCCGAGCGCTACCCCGACGAGTACGCCCGCTGGCGGGCCGGTGACCCGGACCCGGGCGCCGGCATCGAAACCCTCGACGACCTCGGCAAGCGGCTCGGCGCCGCATTCCAGGACGCCGCCGACGCGGTGCCCGGCGGCACCGTCGTGGTCACCACGCACGGGGGCGGCGCCCGGCAGGGCGTGGGCCAGCTGCTCGGCTGGGACCACAGCGTCCTGCGAGCGGTCGGCTCCCTGCAGAACTGCCATTGGACGGAGCTGCGCCACGACGGCGCCCGGGGCTGGCACCTGCGGGCACACAACGTCGGGTTCATCTCCGCGCCGGTCACCGACCCGGTCTGACCCCGGCCGGCCGCGCCGGCGGTCGTCGTTGCCGTCCGGGCTGGCGATGGTACGGCCTCGGCGATCCCCGCCGAGATCGGCTAGCGTTCCGGCATGCCCGTCGCGGTCGTCACCGACTCCACCGCCTACCTTCCCCCCGAACTGCTGGCCGCCCACCGGCCGACGGTGGTGCCGCTGACCGTCGTGCTGAACGGTGTGGAGGGGCTGGAGGGGGTCGAGACCTTCCCGGCCGACGCCACCCGCGCGCTCAGCGGCCGGCGGGTGTCGGTCAGCACCTCCCGGCCGGCTCCGGAGCAGTTCGCGGCGACGTACCGCCGGCTTCTCGACGACGGCGCCGAGGGGATCGTGTCGGTCCACCTGTCGGCGGAGCTGTCCGGCACCGTCGAAGCCGCCCGGCTGGCCGCCGCCGACATCGGCGAGCGGGTGGCGGTGGTGGACAGCCGCTCCTGCGGAATGGGGACCGGCTTCCCGGCGGTCGCCGCCGCAACGGCCGCCGCGAGCGGTGCCGACCTGCCCGGGGTACGCGACGCCGCGCACGACGCCGTCGCCCGGACCACGGTCTTCTTCTACGTCGACACGCTGGAGTTCCTGCGCCGGGGCGGCCGGATCAACGCGGCCTCGGCACTGCTGGGCACCGCCCTCTCGGTGAAGCCGATCATGCACATGCCGGACGGCGCGATCGTCCTGAAGGACAGGGTGCGCACCGCCAGCCGGGGCGTCGCGCGCCTGGTCGACCTGGCCGTCGAGGCGGCCGGCGACGCGGACGTGGACCTCGCCCTGCACCACCTGGCCGCCCCGCAGCGCGCCGAGGCGCTCCGGGAGGCGCTGGCCGCCCGGCTGGGCGACCGCCTGCACGACACGTACGTCTCCGAGGCCGGCGCGGTGGTCGCCGCGCACGCCGGACCGGGCCTGGCCTGCGTGGTCGTGCACCGCCGCCCGCCAGCGGGATAGCGTCGGTGTCGGTGTCGGTGTCGGTGTCGGTGTCGGTGTCGGTGCCGCGTGCCGCGTGCCGCAGTGCCGGCTGCCGGGTGCGTGAGCCGGCAGGTCTGCCGATGTGCGACGCGGTCGGGGCGACGGGCGCCGAGGTGCCGGGCCGAGGAGCGTCGGCTGACGGCAACGGGTCGCATCCTGTCGAGCTGCCCCGTCGGTGAGACCACCTCGCCCGGGCTGCCGCGGCTGTGGTGGAGGGAGCGCGATGTCCTGTGTGGTGACCGGGGGCGGCCGTGGGATCGGCCGTGCCCTCGTGGAACGGCTCCTCGCGACCGGGGAGACCGTCGTGGTCCTCGAACGGGACCCGCACGCGGTCGCGTGGGTGAGCCCGCACCCGGCCGCCGACCGGCTGGTCGCCCTCGTCGGTGACGCCGCCGACGAGGAGGTCGCCGGCCGGGCCGCCGACCTCGCCGAACGGAGCGGGCCGCTGACCGGCTGGGTGAACAACGCGGCGGCGTTCCGGGACGCCTCGGTTCACGAGACGTCAGCGGGAGAGGTGTTCGACCTGATCGGCAGCAATCTCCGCCCGGCTCTGGTCGGTGCCACCGTCGCGGTTCGCCGCTTCCTCGCCGGCGGGACCGGCGGGGCCGTCGTGAACGTCTCGTCGCACCAGGCCCGCCGGCCGGTGCCGGGCTGTCTGCCGTACGCCACCGCGAAGGCCGCCGTGGAGGGGCTGACCCGGGCGCTGGCCGTCGAGTACGGGCCGCAGGGCGTCCGCACCAACGCCGTCGCCCTCGGCTCGGTGGCCACCGAGCGGCACGCCGCCTTCCTCGCCGGGCGGGAGCAGGCGGAGGCCGAGTGGATCGATGCCGACCTGCGGCGGTTGCATCCGGTGGGGCGGATCGGCCGGGTCGAGGAGGTCGCCGAGGCCGTCGCGTGGCTCCTGTCGCCGGCCGCCAGCTTCGTCAACGGCGTCACCCTGCCGGTCGACGGTGGCCGTTCCGTGCTGGGCCTCGACCCCGAGGCCGGCTGACCGGTGGTCGGCGACGACGACGACGCTCCGGCCCTCGTCGAAGCCCCGGTCGCCGAGGTGACGGCGTACCCGCATACCACGCCAGAGGCATGATCAGGGCGTTGTCCACAGTGGCGCCGTCGTCCACAGATGCGGGGGACGGGGGCAGCCCTAACGGCCCGTCGCTGCCTAGCCTCACGCCGTGTCGTACGACGAGGAGACGGCGGTACGCCGGCGGCTGCACCGCGTGCTGCCGACGACGGACGACGGAGAGGCCCCCGCGCCACACCTCGGCGGTGTGGTGCCGCTGGTCCCGACGGATCCGGGCGACGCGCCGCCGCTCACCGACCCGGGCGGCATGCCGTCCGCGACTGTTCCGGCCAATGCCTGGCCGGCGGACGATCGCGGCCGTCCCCGGGCCGGCGTGGGCCGGGCGTTGCCAGGGCCGGGAGCGTTCGACCCGGGGCGGCGCGGCGTGCGGGCACTGGCCGTCGTCGCCGTGCTGGTGGTGCTCGCTGCCGCCTTCTGGGCCTGGCGGTCCCGGCCGCAGATCGAACCGGTCACGCCGGAGATGGCGGCGTCGGCGGTCGCCCCGACCGGAGGGCCCGCGCCGTCGGCAACGCCGGGTGACGAACTGGTCGTGGCGGTGGCCGGGAAGGTCCGCCGGCCGGGGCTGGTGCGCGTACCGGCCGGTGCCCGGGTCGCCGACGCCGTGCAGGCGGCCGGGGGAGCGCTGCCGGGCGTGGACGTGGCCCTGCTGAACCCGGCCCGCAAGGTCGCCGACGGGGAGCTCATCCTCGTCGGGGTCGCCGCACCACCCGGTGTGGCCCCGGCGGGGCCGGCCGCGGGTGCCGTGCCGGGAGCGGGCGGCAAGGTGAACCTGAACACCGCGACGCTGGCGCAGCTCGACGCGCTGCCCGGGGTCGGGCCGGTGCTCGCGCAGCGCATCCTCAGCCACCGGGACCAGCAGGGCGGCTTCCGGTCGGTCAGCGACCTGCGCCAGGTCGACGGCATCGGCGACGCACGGTACGAGCAGCTCAAGGACCTGGTGACGGTGTGACCGGCCACCGTGAACCGCCGGTTACCCAGGACGTACCGGATCTGCGGCTCGCCGGTCTGGCGGTCGCCGCGTGGCTGTCGGCGCTGGCCGGGTTGCAGCTCGGCGCCCGGACGGCGGTCCTCGTCGCGCTGGTCGCCGCCGTGGCGGCCGGTGCCGGCGCGCTGCACCTGCTCGGCCGCCTTGGCCGGCCGGCCGCGCCCGTGCGCCGGCACGGTTGGATCGCCGTCGCCGTGCTGCTCGGCGTGGTGTGCGGGGCGAGCGCCACCGCCGCGCGGGTCGCCGTGCGGGACGCGGCACCGGTCCGCGCCCTGGTGGAGGCCGGTGCCACCGTCACCGCCGACCTGGTCGTCCGGGACGACCCCCGCGCGGTACGCGGCGTCCCCGGACGACCCGCCATGTTCCTGGTCCCGGTGGAGTCGACCCGCTTCGTCGGGCCGGACGGCGGTAGCGTCGAGGCGCGGGTGCGGGTTCTCGTCCTCGCCACCGATCCGGCCTGGCGGGGACTGCTGCCCGGGCAGCGGCTGACCGCCGAGGGCCGACTGGCTCCTCCGCGCGGCGGCGACCTGACCGCCGCTGTACTGCGCTCCACGCGACCTCCGGCCGAGCATGGAGCGCCGCCGACGTCCCAGCGGGCCGCCGGTGCGCTTCGCGCCGGACTCCAGGACGCCTGCGACCCGCTGCCGGACGAGCAGGGCGGCCTGCTGCCCGGGCTGGTGGTGGGTGACACCAGCCGGTTGCCGTCCACGGTGGAGGAGGACTTCCTCGCCACCGGGATGACGCACCTCACGGCGGTCTCGGGGTCCAACGTGGCGATCATCGTGGGCGCGGTGCTGCTGCTCGCCCGTTGGGGGCGGGCGGGTCCCTGGCTCGCCGCCGGTCTCTGCGCGGTCGCGCTGGTCGGTTTCGTCATCCTGGTCCGCCCGTCGCCGAGCGTGGTGCGGGCGGCCACGATGGGCGCGATCGGGCTCGCCGCGTTGGCGGTCGGCCGGCCGCGGGCGGCACTGCCCGCGCTGGCCGCGGCGGTGACCGTACTGGTGCTCGTCGACCCGGAGCTGGCCGGTGACGCCGGCTTCGCCCTCTCCGTGCTGGCCACCGGCGGGCTGCTGCTGCTCGCCCCGCGATGGCGGGACGCGCTACGCCGCCGCCGGGTGCCGGCCGGCGTCGCCGAGGCGGTGGCGGTACCCGCCGCCGCGCAGCTCGCCTGCGCGCCGGTCGTGGCGGGGATCTCCGGCACGGTCAGCCTGGTGGCCGTCCCGGCGAACCTGCTCGCGGTGCCCGCCATCGCACCCGCCACGGTGCTCGGCGTGGTGGCGGCGGCGCTCTCACCGCTCTGGCCGGCCGGGGCCGGATTTCTCGCGTGGCTGGCGAGTTGGCCGGCGTGGTGGCTGGTCACCGTCGCGCACCACGGGGCCCGCGTGCCGGCGGGAACGCTGCCGTGGCCGGACGGTGCGGCCGGGGCCCTGCTGCTGTCCGGGCTGACCCTGGGGCTGCTGGTGGCGGCCCGGCGTCCGGTGGCCCGCCGGCTGGTGGCCGTGGTGGCCGTCGCCGCCGTGCTCGGCGCCCTGCCGGTGCGCCTGGTGGCGTCCGGGTGGCCGCCGGCAGGTTGGGTGGTCGCCGCGTGCGCGGTGGGGCAGGGCGACACCGTGGTGCTGCCGGTCGGTCCGGGGCGGGCGGTCGTGGTGGACGCCGGGCCGGATCCCGCCGCAGCAGACCGGTGCCTGCGCGGGCTCGGCGTCCGGGAGGTGCCGCTGCTGGTGGTCAGCCACTTCCACGTCGACCACACCGGCGGCCTCGCGGGCGTGTTCCGGGGACGCCGCGTCACCACGGTCCTGGCTCCGTCGTGGCCCGAACCGGCGGCCGGGCGGGACCTGGTACGGGCCGAGGCGGCGGCTGCGCCCGCGGACCTGGTGACCGTCCCGGCCGGTTGGCGTTACCGGGCCGGCGGTGTCGAGCTGACCGTGGTGGGACCGCCCTATCCGCTGCGGGGCACCCGCTCGGACCCGAACAACAACTCCCTGGTACTGCTCGCCACGGTCGGCGGGGTGCGGATCCTGCTCGCCGGGGACGCGGAGACCGAGGAGCAGCGCGCTCTGCTCGACCGGCCCCCGCCGGGCGGGCTCCGGACGCACGTGTTGAAGGTCGCTCACCACGGGTCGGCGTACCAGGATCCGGCCTTCCTCGACGCGGTCCGTCCGGCGGTCGCGCTCGTACCGGTGGGGGCGGGCAACACGTACGGGCACCCGAACCCGGCCGTGCTGGGCCGCCTCGCGCGGGCCGGCGCCCGGGTGCTGCGTACCGACGTCGACGGTGACGTGGCGGTGGTGGTCCGGCCGTCCGGCCTCGCCGTGGTCACGCGAGGCCAGGATCAGGAACGACCCGCCTAGGCCTATTGTCAAAGTTGACGGCAGTAGAGATAAATGTCTGGATTTGCGCTGAGTGCGGGGTCCGCGAGCGGAGTCCGGACGACCAGGCTGGCGCAGGCGGCCGGCCGTGCGAATATGGGCGGCGTGACCGCCGCCAGCCTCGCTCCCATTGTGCTCGTCCTCGGCGACGAGGAGCTGCTCGCCACGCGCGCGGTCACCGAGACGATCGCCCGCGCCCGCAGCGTGGATCCCGACGTAGACGTCCGCGAGTACCAGGCCGGCACGTTGACCGTCGGTGAGATCGCGGAGATGCTCAGCCCGTCCCTCTTCGGCGGGCCGCGACTGCTCGTCCTCCGATCCGGCCAGGACGCGCGCAAGGACCTGACGGGCGCGCTGCTCGCGTACGCGAAGAACCCCGACCCGGACGTCCACCTGGTCGTGCTCCACCTGGGCGGTGCCAAGGGCAAAGCCTTCGCGGACGGCCTGAAGGCGGCCGGCGCGACCGTCGTCCCGGCGACCAAGCTGAAGGGCCACCGCGAGCGGGTGGCCTTCGTGCGGGACGAGATCCGCCGGGCCGGCGGCCGGTGCACCGACGACGCCGCCGAGGCGCTCATCGCCGCCGTCGGCAACGACCTGCGTGAGCTGGCCGCCGCCTGCTCCCAGCTGATGGCCGACACCGACGGGAAGATCAGCTCCGACACGGTGGCCCGCTACTACCGGGGCCGGGTCGAGGTGAGCGGCTTCACGGTCGCCGACGCCACCATGGTCGGGGACGTCCCGGCCGCGCTGGAGGCGCTGCGCTGGGCGCTGCACGTCGGCGTGGACCCGGTGCCGATCGCGGACGCCCTCGCCGACGGCGTGCGCACCGTGGCGCGGGTCGCCTCCGCCGGGCGGGGCAGCCCGTACCAGTTGGCGAGCACCCTCGGCATGCCGGCGTGGAAGATCGAGCGGGCGCAGCGGCAGGCGCGCGGCTGGACGCCGGAGGGGCTCGTCGACGCCATGCAGGCCGCCGCCGAGTGCAACGCGGCGGTGAAGGGCGGCTCCGACGACCGGGCGTACGCCCTCGAGAAGGCGGTCTTCTCGGTCGCGGCCGCACGGCAGGGCGGCGCCCGGTGACCGGAGCCATGCGCGGGACGTGGGCCACCGTGGCGGCCGACGAGGAGCGGTACCGGCCGCTCTACGCCCGCGTCCTCGGGTTGCGGTTCGTCAACCCGGGCGGCGTGCTCTGCTTCATCTTCTTCGAGGGCTCCGTCGCCCTCGCCGCCCTGCTCGCCCTCGCCGAACTGGTCACCTGGTGGGCCGTACTGGTCCTGCCCGCGACGGTCGCGGTGATGGTGAAGCTCAACGACCTGGTGGCCGCCCGGGTCGTCCGCTCCGCGGCGCTCGTGCCCGAGCAGGAGCGGGACCGCTTCCGGCGGCAGATGGAACCGGCGGTCGGCACCGCCCGCGTCGACTGGATCCGGCACAGCGTGCCCGGCGTCGTCGTCTCCTCCACGCCGGGCGAGCCCCTGCCGCCCTCGCTCCGCGAACCGACACCGCCAACCGCGCCCTGACCCAGCGGAACCGGCTCGACCGGCGGCCTTCGTGACACAGTCGCACCACGCCGTCCTGAGGCAGACCTTCGAAGATCTTGGACAGGCCGAAGCCCCGGGCAGGTCGCCCGGGGCTTCCGGTCAGGTCTTCAGACGCCGGGTCAGGCGGAGAAGGACGCCACGCGCTTGGCGATGGCGGACTTGCGGTTCGCGGCCTGGTTGGCGTGGATCACGCCCTTGCTGGCGGCCTTGTCCAGCTTGCGGGTGGCCTCCCGCATGAGCACGGTGGCCTGGTCGACGTCGCCGGCCTCGGCGGCCTCGTGGAACTTGCGAATGGCGGTCTTCAGCGACGACTTGACCGACTTGTTACGCAGCCGGCGCTTCTCGTTCTGCCGGTTGCGCTTGATCTGGGACTTGATGTTCGCCACGCGACAGCCTCGTCTTGATAGCTCGGGTTGGTCTGGTTCCACGCGCCGCGAGCATGCGTCATCGCTGCGCGAAGAGCCAGGTTACCAGGTCGCCCGGGGACGGACCAAAACGCCTCCCGGCCACTCGTGCCGGTCGGCACTCCGGGCGCCACGACAACGCTGGTCGGCGGCCTGGTCACGCCGAGGTGCCCGGCTCTGGTGGCTCACGTCCAGCCCTGGCGGTGGGCGAGCCAGGCGAGCGCCCGGTCGCCGCTGCGGCGTTGGTGGAGCGGCAGCCGCTCGGTGGCGGTCGGCGGCGTCGTCGACGCGGTGGTGAGGAAGTAGCCGGCCAGGGCGGCCAACGTGACGTCCAGCGCGTCCAGCGGCGCGCCGGCGGCGGCCGGGTGCGCGGCGAAGGCGGCGTCCAGCCCTTCGGCGAAGGCGGCGTCCAGCCCCTCGGCGTCGGGTACTGGAGCCGCACCGGCGGGAGCGAGCGTCGCCGGCTCGGGGTCCGGCCCGGGGGCGTACCCGCCGAGGAGCAGGGTCACCAGGTCGAACCAGGCGGGACCGTGGCAGAGCCACGTCCAGTCGCACAACCACGCCCGCCCGTCCGCGTCGAGCAGGATGTTGTCGGGGCGCAGGTCGCCGTGGATCAGCCCGGTCGCCTCGGCGGCGTACACCGGCAGGCGGGACTCCAGCGCGACCAGCTCGGGCAGCCGCCGCTGGAGGCGGGCGGGGAGCGCCGGCATCGGCTCCCGACCCGCCGCCACGTCAGCCCAGCGGAGGATGTCGTCGCGGGCCAGGTCGGCCAGGTGGGGCGGGTCGAGCGCCGTGAGGTCGGCGGGCGGCTCCGCCAGCAGGGCGGCGACATCGGCGTACGTGGCCAGCGTCGCCGCCAGCTCCGCCGGTTCCCAGGGCTGCCGGGGCGGGTGCCCGTCGATTACGCCGAGGCCGAGCGCGAACCAGCCCGCCTCGTGCAGCGTCCAGCGCGGGCCGGGCGCCGGTGTCCCCGGCGGGAGCCGGTCGAGGACCGCGGCCTCCCGCGCGTACCAGTCGGCCAGGTGCGAATTCCCGGGTGCGGCCTTGACGAAGACCCGCCCGCCGTCGGCGGCGGTGAGCACCCCGGCGTACCCGCGGGTGAAGCCGTCGGCGGCGGCGGTGGCCGCGACCACCGGGGCGCCGAGGCGGTCGGCGAGCGCGGCCCGCAGGCCGACCGGCAGCTCCGACCACCCGGGCCGGCGGGTGGTGATCGGGTACGGCGGTGAGCTGGTCATCCCTTCAGTGTCGTACGCCATGGGGATACTGCCCGGGTGATTGGGTCCGATGACTTCTGGGCGCTGATCGACGTGTCGGCGACCGCCGCCGGTGACCCGGCCGAGCTGCGGCGCCGCTACCCGCGGCTCGCCGTGCCGTTCCCGCTGCCGGCGGGGGCCGGCACCGGCGTCTGGGAGACTGCCAGGCCATGAGGACCGACGACTTCTGGCAGCTGATCGACCAGGCCCGTGCCGGGGGTGGGGGAGAGCCGCACGCGGTCGCCGCCCGGGCGGTCGCCCTGCTCGCGCAACGGGAGCCGGAGGAGATTGTCGGGTACGCGCGCCACCAGGCCCGCGTGCTGGCCGCGTCGCACCGGGTGGATCTGTGGGGTGCGGCGTACCTGATCAACGGCGGCGTCTCCGACGACGGCTTCCACCACTTCCGGGGCTGGCTGATGACCCAGGGGCGGGCGGTCTTCGCCCGGTCGGTCGCCGATCCCGACTCGCTGGCCGAGGTGCCCCAGGTGCGCGCCGCGTCGCTCTCCGGCGAGGAGTTCGCCTGCGAGCAGATGCTGACGGTGCCGTGGGAGGCGTACCGGAAGGCGACCGCGGCCGACCTCCCGGCGGAGCGTGACCCGGTCCCGGTGCCGGATCTGAACGACTTCTGGGACTTCGACGACGAGGACGAGGCCCGCCGCCGGCTGCCGAAGCTCGCCGCCCTGTTCGTGGAGCCGCCCGGCGAGTGACGGCGGCCGGCCGTCGTCCGGCGCCCGCGGCCCGCCGGCCGCCGGCACCGCACCCCGTCGGCCGGCTGCCGCTGGCCGATGCGCCCCGCTGGCGGAGCGGGGTTCGCCCGCGCAGCGGGCACGCGGGGGCGACGTGGGAGCATAGAGGGGGCCGGCGACGCCGGCCTGCTCAACGTCAGCCGACCAGAACGGACCGCTGTGCCACCGACGCTCGATCCCGGCGCGAATGCTCCTGGTGCCACCGACCCCGGGCGCATCAGGAACTTCTGCATCATCGCCCACATCGACCACGGGAAGTCGACCCTGGCCGACCGGATGCTGCAGCTCACCGGCGTGGTCGACCCCCGGCAGATGCGTGCGCAGTACCTCGACCGGATGGACATCGAGCGCGAGCGCGGCATCACGATCAAGAGCCAGGCCGTCCGGATGCCGTGGACGATCCGCGAGGGCGACCGGGCCGGCGAGACCGCCGTGCTCAACATGATCGACACGCCGGGGCACGTGGACTTCACGTACGAGGTGTCGCGGTCCCTCGCGGCCTGTGAGGGCGCGATCCTGCTGGTCGACGCGGCCCAGGGCATCGAGGCGCAGACCCTCGCGAACCTCTACCTGGCGCTCGAGAACGACCTGCACATCATCCCGGTCCTCAACAAGATCGACCTGCCGGCGGCGCAGCCGGAGAAGTACGCCGAGGAGCTCGCCCACCTCATCGGTGGCGACCCGGCGGACTGCATCAAGGTCTCCGGCAAGACCGGCGAGGGCGTGCCGTACCTGCTCGACGAGATCGTCCGGCAGTTCAAGCCGCCGGTCGGGGACGCCGAGGCGCCCGCGCGGGCGATGATCTTCGACTCGGTGTACGACGTCTATCGGGGCGTGGTCACGTACGTCCGGGTGATCGACGGGCGGATCAGCGCCCGGGACCGGATCAAGATGATGTCCACCGGCGCCACCCACGAGCTGCTGGAGATCGGTGTCATCTCCCCGGAGATGGTGAAGGCCGACGCGCTGGGCGTCGGTGAGGTGGGCTACCTGATCACCGGTGTGAAGGACGTCCGGCAGTCCCGGGTCGGTGACACGGTCACCATCAACTCCCGGCCGGCGAGCGAGCCGCTCGGCGGCTACAAGGACCCGAAGCCGATGGTCTACTCCGGCCTCTACCCGATCGACGGGTCCGACTACCCGAACCTGCGTGACGCGCTGGACAAGCTGAAGCTCAACGACGCCGCGTTGACGTACGAGCCGGAGACCTCCGGGGCGCTCGGCTTCGGCTTCCGCTGCGGGTTCCTCGGCCTGCTGCACCTGGAGATCATCCGGGAACGGCTGGAGCGGGAGTTCAACCTCGACCTGATCTCCACGGCGCCGAACGTGGTCTACCGGGCCCTCCAGGAGGACGGGGAGGAGGTCGTGGTGACCAACCCCAGCGAGTACCCCACCGGCAAGATCGCTGAGGTGTACGAGCCGACCGTGCGGGCCACCGTGCTGACCCCGAACGACTACGTCGGCGCGGTGATGGAGCTGTGCCAGGGCCGCCGGGGCAGCCTGCTCGGCATGGACTACCTGTCCGCCGACCGGGTGGAGCTGCGCTACACGCTGCCCCTCGCGGAGATCATCTTCGACTTCTTCGACCAGCTCAAGAGCCGCACCAAGGGGTACGCGTCGCTGGACTACGAGCCCTCCGGCGAGCAGTCGTCGGACCTGGTGAAGGTCGACATCCTCCTGCACGGTGAGCCGGTCGACGCGTTCAGCGCGATCGTGCACAAGGACAAGGCGTACAACTACGGCACCAGCATCGCGGCGAAGCTGCGGAACCTCATCCCGCGCCAGCAGTTCGAGGTGCCGATCCAGGCGGCCATCGGCAGCCGGGTGATCGCCCGGGAGACCATCCGCGCGATCCGCAAGGACGTCCTGGCGAAGTGCTACGGCGGTGACATCAGCCGGAAGCGCAAGCTGCTGGAGAAGCAGAAGGAAGGCAAGAAGCGGATGAAGATGGTGGGCCGCGTGGAGGTCCCCCAGGAGGCCTTCATCGCCGCGCTCTCCTCCGACTCCGGCGACGGCAAGGCACCCGGCAAGAAGTGACCGCCGCCGGCGATCGGCCGGCGCGACGACGTACCCGAGCGACAGCGCCCTCACCTGCGCCGATGCCGTTCAGGCGGGAATCGACGCAGGGGAGGCCATCGACGAACGAGGGATCGCCGTGGTGTGAGTCGGTTTGGGCTTCCGACGGGTCGGGCATTGAGGGGGCACGACAGGAACACCACCACGGTGGACACAATTCGTGAAGGAGGGCGACCGTGGAGCTCACCGTTTGGGGCATCATCACCGCGCTCGTCGTCGGTCTGATCGTCGGCGCGCTGGGCCGCCTGGTCGTGCCGGGCCGGCAGAACATGCCGATGTGGCTGCACATGCTCATCGGTGTCGGTGCGGCGCTGCTCGGCACCGTGCTGGCGCGGGCCATGGGCATCGCCACCGAGACCGCCGGCATCGACTGGGGCGAGCTGCTGGTCCAGGTCGTGCTGGCCGCCATCGCCGTGGCTCTGGTGGCCGGGGTGGGGCGACGACGCAGCGTCGGCCGCTACTGACAACTGAATCTCGCCTCGGGCGCCCGACCGGCAGGTCGGGCGCCCGTCGTGTGTGCGGGGCCGACCGGGGTGCGGGGCCGACGGGGTGCCCGGTCTGGTACTTCCCGGCCCAGGCTGTCCCGCAAGGCCGGTTTGGGTTTCCGGCGGGTCGGGAACTGTGGGGTCACCACAGAAGCACCACCCGACACGGACTCACACTTCCCGTTAGGAGAACGACCGTGGAGCTGACCGTCTGGGGCATCATCACCGCGCTGATCGTCGGTCTGATCGTCGGCGCGCTGGGCCGCCTGGTCGTGCCGGGCCGGCAGAACATGCCCATCTGGCTGCACATGCTCATCGGTGTCGGCGCCGCGCTGCTCGGCACGATCATCGCCCGGGCCTCCGGCTTCGCCGACACCGCCGGCATCGACTGGCGTGAGCTGCTGCTGCAGGTCCTGCTGGCCGCCGTCGCGGTGGCCCTGGTCGCGGGCGCCGGCCGGCGCCGCGGCATCACCCACCGGTAAAACTCGCACAGCCTGAACAACGGGCGCCCGGCCTCCTGGCCGGGCGCCCGTTCATCCTGGTACGGCCGCTTTCGCCCCGGTCCCGTCCCGCCCACCGGCGGGCCACCTGCGGTACGGTCGCCACGCTTCGCCCCGGCCGCCACTGTCGTAAAGGATTTTTACGTACTAAGGTGCGGCGGAGAAGGTTAGTGCCAAGCGGCGCGAGGGAGATAGTGGCGTGAACAGGTGGAAGCGGCTGGCCCCGGTCACCGCCGTCGTGGCCTCGGCCGCGATGGTGCTGACCGGTTGCGGTGGCTCCGACGACGACAACGCGGCTGACAACAGCAAGCTGACCGTCTGGATGATGGGCGAGGGCAGCGAGGCGCAGACGACGTTCCTGGACGGCGTCGAGGCCGAGTTCCGGCAGAAGCACCCGAACACCGACGTGGTGGTCCAGTACGTTCCCTGGCTGGAGGCGCCGAAGAAGTTCCAGGCCGCCCTCGCCGGTGGAGAGGGACCGGACGTCACCGAGCTGGGCAACACCGAGACCCAGGGCTGGGCCGCCCAGGAGGCGCTCGCCGACGTGACCGGCAAGTTCGGCGGCTGGGCCGAGGGCAAGGACATCCTCCCCGACCTGGTGAAGAACGCGCAGCTGGACGGCAAGCAGTACGGCGTGCCGTGGTACGCCGGCGTGCGCGGCATCTACTACCGCACCGACTGGTTCGCCGAGGCCGGCGTGCAGCCGCCGAAGACCTGGGACGACCTGGTCGCCGCGGCCAAGGCCGTGCAGGCGAAGAAGCCCGGCACCTACGGCATCGCCGTGCCCGGCAACTCCGAGCTGCCCTTCTACTCGTTCCTCTGGGGCGCCGGCGCGGAGATCGCCACCAAGGAGGGCGACAGCTGGAAGTCCGGCCTGAACACCCCCGAGGCGCAGAAGGCCGTCAAGTTCTGGACCGACCTGGTGACCGTGCACAAGGTGGCCCCGCCGGCCGCCGCCGGCTGGAACGAGATCGACGCCCGGACCCAGTTCGCCACCGGCAAGGCGGCGATGGCCTTCGCCGGTAGCTGGCAGCAGGGCGCCATCAAGAAGGACAACCCGGAGATCGAGAAGGTCTGGGGTACGTTCCCGATCCCCGGCCCCGACGGCCAGCCCGCCCCCGCCTTCGCCGGTGGCTCCGACGTCGCCGTCTGGAAGGACAGCGAGCGCCAGGACCTCGCCTGGGACTACCTGACGGTGCTGCTGAGCAAGAAGAACGACCAGGCGTTCGCCGAGAGCCTGGGCTTCTTCCCCGTCTACCAGGACCTGGTCGGCGGCGAGAAGTACACGAACGACAAGGTCATGGCGTCGTTCGCCACCGCCATGAAGAACACCAAGCTCACGCCGCTCACCCCGAAGTGGGTCGAGGTCAGCCGGACCAAGACGGTGACCCAGGCGATGAACAGCTCGGTCATGAAGGGTCAGAAGACGGTCGAGAAGGCCACCGCCGACGCGGCCGCGGAGATGGAAAGCATCCTCAACGCCAAGTGACCACGCTGACCGAGGCGCCGGAGACGGCCGCCGCGCGGAAGACCCCCGCGCGGCGGCGTCGCCGGGTGGACCGCCTCCCGTACCTGCTGCTCCTGCCCTGCCTGGTGATCATCGCGGTGCTGCTGCTCTGGCCGCTCGGCCAGGTGGTGGCGATGTCCTTCTTCCGCCTGAACAACGTGCGGCAGCTGCGCGGTGACCGCGAGTGGCCGTGGGTCGGCCTGGGGAACTACACCGACATCCTCGGTGACCCGTTCTTCTGGACGGTGCTGCGGAACACCGTGCTCTTCGCCGCCGCGAACGTGGCCCTGACGATGGTCCTCGGCACCCTGGTCGGGCTGCTGCTCAACCGGCTCGGCAAGCGGATGGTCGCCTTCGTGGCGAGCTGCGTGATGCTGGCCTGGGCCACTCCGGCGCTGACCGGCACGATCGTCTGGAAGTGGATCTTCGACGACACCAGCGGGCTCGTCACCTGGCTGTTCAACGCGCTGCCCGACGGCCTGTCGCAGGCACTGTTCGGGCACAGCGACTGGACCGGCTACGGGTGGTTCAACTCGCCCCTGCTCTTCTTCGCCATCCTCACCCTCGTGGTGGTGTGGCACTCCTTCCCGTTCATCGCGGTCAGCGTGCTCGCCGGGCTGAAGAGCGTGCCGGGCGAACTGCACGAGGCGGCCCGGGTCGACGGGGCCGGCCCGTGGAAGGTGTTCTGGCAGGTCACCTTCCCGCTGCTGCGGCCGGTGTTCGGGATCCTGGTCGTGCTCTCCACGATCTGGGACTTCAAGGTCTTCACGCAGTACTTCGTCCTCGCCGGGGGCACCCAGGACCGCTCCACCTTCATGCTCTCGGTCTACTCGTACGCCGAGGCCTTCTCGCCGCCGCCCAAGTACGGGCTCGGCGCGGCGGTCGCGGTGATCCTGACCGTGATCCTGCTGGTGGTGACCGGCGTGTACGTCCGCATGGTGCTCAAGCAGGAGGAGGACGCGTGAAGCGGCTCGCCCTCAACGGTGCCGGTCTGCTGGTGGCGCTCTTCGCGGCGTTCCCGGTCTACTGGATGATCGTCACGTCCCTGAAGCCGAGTTCGGAGATCTTCTCCAGCACGCCCCGGCCGGTCCCCGGCGAGCCCACGCTGGAGCACTACCGGCAGATCCTGACCGGCAACCTGATCCCCGGCGTGACCTTCGCCGACTTCTTCCTCAACAGCGTCCTGGTGGCCGGCGCGACGGTGCTGCTCAGCGGCCTGGTCGCCCTGCTCGCCGCGACGGCGGTCGCCCGGTTCCGGTTCAACCTCCGGACCAGCTTCCTGATCATGCTGCTCGTGGTGCAGATGATCCCGCTGGAGGCGCTGGTCATCCCGCTCTTCCTGATGGTCCAGCGGCTCGGGCTCTACAACACGCTGCCCAGCCTCATCCTCACGTACCTCGGCTTCTCGCTGCCGTTCGCGGTGTGGATGCTGCGCGGCTTCGTCGCCGCGGTCCCCAAGGAACTGGAGGAGGCCGCGGCCATCGACGGGGCCAGCCGGGCACAGACCTTCCGGCGGATCCTCTTTCCGTTGGTCGCGCCCGGACTGGTGGCCACCAGCATCTTCTCGTTCATCACCGCCTGGAACGAGCTGATCTTCGCGTTGACGTTCATCAACGACCAGGACCGCTACACGCTGCCGGTGGCGATGACGTTCTTCTTCGGCCGGGACGACACCGCGTGGGGCCCGGTGATGGCCGCCTCCACGATCTTCACCCTGCCGGTGATCGTCTTCTTCCTGCTGGTGCAGCGTCGGATGGTCTCCGGCCTGGTCGCCGGCGCCGTCAAGGGCTGACGCCCCCGCCGGTGCGGACGATTAGGCTGGGCGCCATGACGGGCAGGGTGGCAGCGGTGAACCTCGGCATCGTGACCGAGGCGCAGTGGGCGGGCGACGCGAGCGGCCGCAGCGGCATCGACAAGCGCCCGGCACCCGGCCCGGTGCGCGTCGGCGCGGAAGGGCTCGCCGGTGACTTCATCGGGGAGCGCGCCCACCACGGCGGCCCGGACAAGGCGGTGTACGCGTACGCCGAGGAGGACGCCGCCTGGTGGGCGGCCGAGCTGGACCGGCGGATCGGTCCGGGCGCCTTCGGCGAGAACCTGACCACCCACGCCGTCGACGTGACCGGCGCGGTGATCGGCGAGCAGTGGTCGATCGGGTCGGTGGTGCTCCAGGTGACGATGCCGCGCACGCCGTGCACCACGTTCGCCGGGTTCTGGGGCGTACCGGATCTGATCAAGCGGTTCACCGTGCGCGCCCGCCCGGGTGCGTACCTGCGGGTGCTCCGCGAGGGTGAGATCGGCGCGGGGGACCCGGTCCAGGTGGTGGACCGGCCCGCGCACGGGGTGACGATCGGCGAGGTGTTCCGGGCGTTGAACCTGCAGCCGGAGCTGCTGCCCCGGCTGCTCGACGCGGAGGACCTGCCGTCGTGGATCCGGGAGAAGGTCCGCCGCCGCGTCACCGCCGCCGGCTGAGGCCGCGCCCGCGCCGCCGCCGGCTCAGGTCGCGGCGAAGACCTCCGCCACCACGCGGGCGGTCGGTTCCGTGCCCGTCACCCGGTCCCAGGTGCCCTTCTCGGCGGTCCACTGCCGGTCGCCGAAGCGGACCAGCCGCACGCCGTTGTCCTCGGCGTGCGACACGAGCCAGTGCGCGTACCGCCAGCCGCCGCGCTCGTCGTCGGGCGTGAGCGTGAGGCCGGTCAGGCTGACCGCGGCGGCCGTCGTGGCGAGCCCCCAATCGAGCGTCAGGCCCTGGGTCAGGGCGGCGGTCGCCGCCGCGCCCCGGCGCAGCGGATTGTCGCCGACCGTGCAGGCGACCGCGCCGGTCGCGTGCGCGAGCAGCGCGCGGGTCAGCACCTCCGACTCGTCGGCCCACTTCTGGTACGCCTCGGGGAACGCCGACCGTTGCACCTTCTGCGCGGCGTCGGTGACCCGCATCCGCTCCCAGCCGCGCACCTTGGCCAGGGCCGCGTAGAACTTGTTGGCGGCGTACCGCGGGTCGCGGATCTGCGTCGGCGTGCCCCAGCCCTGGCTCGGCCGCTGCTGGAACAGGCCCACCGAGTCGCGGTCGCCGCCGGCCAGGTTGCGCAGGCCCGACTCCTGGTACGCGGTGGCGAGCGCCACCACGACGGCCCGGTCCGGCATCCCGCGCTGGATGCCGATGGCCGCGATGGTCGCCGCGTTCGCCATCTGATCGGCGTCCAGGGCCACCTCGCCGTCCGCCTGCACCGTGCACGTCCGCGCGGAGAGCGGCAGCCTGAGCCGGTCGCCGAACTGCCGGAGGACGATGAACAGCCCGACCACGGCGACGAGAACGAGGACCACACCACCCGCGACGACTGCCCGAGTTCGCACCTGCACCCCCAGTCTGACAGTTCGACAAGCGTACGTCCCCCGTCGCGCCCCTCGGGTCGTCCGACCGGTTCCGGACGGCTCCGCCGGGCGTGGCCGCGACGGTCGTGCCGCCGTGGCGGGCGCGGAAACCGCAGGTCAGCCGGGCGAGGGGCGGACGGGGCCTTCCCGCGTCACCGCGCGCGGAAACCAGCTACTCGACCGGTACCCAGCTCGCCGGCCGCTTCTCCCGGAACGCCAGCACACCCTCCCGCCCCTCGTCGGACAGGAAGTAGCCGGTCGACAGCGCGGCCAGGTCGGCGATCTCGGCGCGCAGGTCCGCGGCGGCCGGGCGGCGCAGCAGCGCCTTGGCCCCGGCCAGGGCGCCCGGCGCGCCCCGGACCAGCGAGTCGCAGTAGCCCGCCACCGCGTCGTCCAGCTCCGCCGCCGGCACGGCGGCCGTCACCAGGCCGATCTCGGCGGCCCGCCGCCCGTCGAAGGTGTCCCCGGTGAGGTACAGCTCGGCCGCGGCGCGCGGGTGCAGCCGGGGCAGCACGGTCGCGGAGATCACCGCCGGGATCACCCCGATCCGGACCTCGGTGAACGCGAACGTCGCCTCCTGCGCGCACACCGCCAGGTCGGCCGCCGCGATCAACCCCAGGCCGCCGGCGCGGGCGGGCCCGGCGACCCGCGCCACCACCGGCTTCGGGCACTCCCAGACCGCCGCGAGCACGTCACCCAGCATCCCGGCCGGCACCGTCCCGCTGGCGTACGCGGCGGCGGTCTCCTTCAGGTCGGCGCCGGCGCAGAAGACCGGCCCGGTGTGGTCCAGCACGACCACGCGGACGGCGTCGTCCGCCACCGCGGCGGCGAGGCCGTCGAGCAGCTGGGTCATCAGCGACGTGGAGAGCGCGTTGCGGTTGTGCGGGCTGTCCAGGGTGAGGGTGGTCACCCCGCGGGCCGTGGCGACCCGCACGAGCGCGTCTGGAGAGGTCATGCCGGGCAGACTAGTGGCCATGCCCGGCGTCCTTCCAGAAGGTGAGACCGTCCCCGCCGACGGTTCGCTGCCCACCACCGCCCTGACCTCGGTCGGCGCGCGCGGTTTCGGCGTGTACGTGCACGTCCCCTTCTGCGCCAGCCGCTGCGGCTACTGCGACTTCAACACGTACACGGCCACGGAGCTCGGCGGCGGCGCCGGCCGCGAGGAGTACGCGGACACCGTGCTGGCCGAGCTGGCCCTCGCGGCCCGGGTGCTGCGCGACAACCCGCCGCCCCGGGTCGACACGGTCTTCGTCGGCGGCGGTACGCCGACCCTGCTCCCCGCCGACGACCTGGCCCGGATCCTCGACGGCGTCGACCGCACGTTCGGGCTGGCCGTCGACGCCGAGGTCACCACCGAGGCCAACCCCGAGTCGGTCACGCCGGAGTCGTTGGCGGCCCTGCGGGCGGCCGGCTACACCCGCATCTCGCTGGGCATGCAGTCCGCCTCGCCCGGGGTGCTGGCGATCCTGGACCGGCGGCACAGCGCCGGCCGGGCCGTAGCCGCCGCGCGGGAGGCCCGCGACGCCGGGTTCGAGCACGTCAACCTGGACCTGATCTACGGCACGCCGGGGGAGGGCGCGGAGGACTTCGCCGCCACGCTCGACCAGGTGGTCGCCGCCGGCGTGGACCACGTCAGCGCGTACGCCCTGATCGTCGAGGAGGGCACCCGGCTCGCCGCCCGGATGCGGCGCGGCGAGCTGGCGTACCCCTCCGACGACGTCGCCGCGGACCGCTACCTGGCCGCGGAGGCCGCCCTCGACGCCGCCGGTTTCTCCTGGTACGAGGTGTCCAACTGGGCGCGGACGCCGGCCGCCCGGTGCCGGCACAACCTGCTGTACTGGACCGGCGGGGACTGGTGGGGCCTCGGCCCGGGGGCGCACAGCCACGTCGGCGGCGTGCGCTGGTGGAACGTCAAGCACCCCACGGCGTACGCGAAGCGCCTCGCCGCGGGGGAGTCACCCGGCCTGGCGCGGGAGGTGCTGACCCGCGACGAGGCGCACATGGAGGACGTCATGCTGCGCCTGCGGCTCGCCTCCGGCCTGCCGCTGGACGTGCTGGACCCGGCCGGCCGCGCCGGCGCCGAGCGCGCGCGGGCGGCCGGCCTGCTGGCCGACGCCGACCACGCCGCCGGCCGGGCCGTGCTCACCCTGCGCGGCCGGCTGCTGGCCGACGCCGTCGTGCGCGACCTGCTTCCCTGACCGGCACGGACCGGCTCGGGGCCGGGCACGTCGGCCCCGAGTGGCGCCGACCGGCCGGGGCCGGGCACGTCGGCCCCGGGTGGCGCCGACCGGCCGGGGGGAGCGGCCGGTCGGTGCTCACTTGATGAAGCTCGCCGACATCGGGTAGCGGTACAGCGTGCCCTCGTTGGCCTTGACCCCGGCGATCGCGCCGAAGACGATGCCGATGATCGTCGCGGCCACGCCGACGAAGAAGCCGACGATGATGCAGGTGAAGATCCAGCCCACCAGCGCGATCACCGACCAGATGATCTGGAAGTTCAGCGCGGCGAGCGCGTGGGCCCGTACGGTCGGCGACTGGTTACCGCGGGCCATCAGGGCGACCAGCGGGGCCACCCAGCCGAAGACACCGCCACCGACGAGCATCCCGAGCGCGCCGCCGAAGTGCGCGATCAACGCCCAGGTCTTGTCCTCGTTGTTCGCGTAGCCGGCGGGGGCGCCGTAGGCGCCGCCGGTCGGGTAGCCCGGGCCAGGCGGTGGGTAGCCGCCGGGTGGGGGATAACCGCCGGGCGGAGGGTAGCCGCCCGACGGCGGAACGTCACCGGTGGGCGGCGGATAGCCGCCGGGCGGGGGATAGCCGCCCGGGCCCGGTGCCCCGGACAGTGGTGTGGTCGGCTCGTCGGAGCCGGGGACGGTCGGGTCCGGCTCTCCCGCTCCGGGAGGGCGAGGTGGTTCAGTCATGAGGATCACGGTAGGGGGAGCGCACAACGGGGCACCAGAGCAGAACCGTCCCCGATGTCCGGATGAACGGCCCTGGCGAATCCGCCGCCGTCCGGGACGCGTCATCCGCCGGCCGTTGATCATCGCGGCGCGGGCGGTGCCGACGTAGACTGGCACTCGCTACAGTCGAGTGCCAGGATGGCGCCGGGCAGCCGGCGGCCGACGCGCGACAGGAGGTGGGCACATGGGTCTCGACGACCGCAAGCTCGCGGTACTGCGCGCGATCGTCGAGGACTACGTCGCCACGCAGGAGCCGGTCGGCAGCAAGGCGCTGGTCGAGCGTCACCAGCTCGGGGTCTCCCCGGCGACCGTCCGCAACGACATGGCCGTCCTCGAGGAGGAGGGCTACATCCGGCAGCCGCACACCAGCGCCGGCCGCGTGCCCACCGACCGCGGCTACCGGCTCTTCGTGGACCGGCTGTCCCGGGTCAAGCCGCTCAGCCCCGCCGAGCGCCGGGCCATCGAGCGCTTCCTGCTCGGCGCGGTCGACCTGGACGACGTGGTGCACCGCACGGTACGGCTGCTGGCGCAGCTGACCCGGCAGGTCGCCGTCGTGCAGTACCCGAGCCTGGCCCGCTCCTCCGTGCGCCACCTGGAGCTGGTGCCCATCTCCACCACCCGGCTGATGCTCGTCATGATCGCCGACACCGGGCGGGTCGAGCAGCGCCTCGTCGAGATGCCGGGGCCGATCCCCGCCGACGACGTCACCGACCTGCGCCGGCTTGTCAACGAGAAGCTGGTCGGCACCCGGCTGTCCGAGACGCCGCCGCTGGTGCAGGCGCTGGTCGACGAGGCCTCGGCCGAGCTGCGCCCGGCCATGGCCACGCTCTCCACCGTGCTGCTGGAGACGCTGGTCGAGCGGCACGAGGAGCGCATCGCGCTGGCCGGCACCGCCAACCTCACCCGGGGCGGCCTGCTCGACTTCCAGGGGTCGCTGCGCCCCATCCTGGAAGCGCTGGAGGAGGAGGTCGTGCTCCTCAAGCTCATCGGGGAGGTCGAGCCGAGCACGATGCGGGTCCGCATCGGCGACGAGAACGAGATCGACAATCTCCGCTCGACGTCGGTGGTGAGCACCGGCTACGGCCCGGGGGCCACCATCGTCGGCGGCCTCGGCGTGTTGGGGCCGACCCGGATGGACTACCCCGGCACCATCGCCACGGTGCGGGCCGTGGCACGCTACGTGGGCGACCTGCTGGCCCAGAACTAGGCAGTACCGTCCGGCCGCTCCGGCCGGCGGCCGGCGCAACGCGAGACGAACATGAGGACACGGAACGCAGTGGCCAGGGACTACTACGGCATCCTCGGTGTGAGCCGGGACGCCTCCGACGACGAGATCAAGCGCGCGTACCGCAAGCTGGCGCGTCAGTACCACCCGGACGTCAATCCGGATCCGGAGGCGCAGGAGAAGTTCAAGGACATCAACGCCGCGTACGAGGTCCTCTCCGACGACCGGAAGCGGCAGATCGTCGACCTCGGCGGTGACCCGCTCGCACCCGGTGGCGGGGGTGCCGGCGGTCCGGGTGGCCCCGGCGGCACCGGCCCGTTCGTCGGCTTCCAGGACATCATGGACGCGTTCTTCGGGGGCGCCGCCGGTGGTGCCCGCGGCCCGCGCCCGCGTACCCGGCCCGGGGCTGACGCGATCCTGCGCCTCGAGCTGGACCTGCACGAGACGGCGTTCGGCGTCGAGGCCCCGATCACGGTCGACACCGCCGTGCTGTGCACCACCTGCGCCGGCGCCGGCACCGCCGCCGGCACCCACCTGGCCACCTGCGAGGCGTGCGGCGGCCGCGGCGAGGTGCAGTCGGTGCAGCGCACCTTCCTCGGCCAGGTGGTCTCCGCCCGGCCCTGCACCGTCTGCCAGGGCTACGGCACCACGATCCCGCACCCCTGCCCGACCTGCGCCGGTGACGGCCGGGTGCGCACCCGCCGCTCGCTCACCGTCAAGATCCCGGCGGGCGTCGAGGACGGCATGCGGATCCGGCTGGCGCAGCAGGGCGAGGTCGGCCCGGGCGGCGGCACGGCCGGCGACCTCTACGTGGAGATCCACGAGCGTCCCCACGACGTCTTCTCCCGCAAGGGCGACGACCTGCACTGCCGGGTCACCGTCCCGATGACGGCGGCCGCCCTGGGCACCCGGCTGACCATCAAGACACTCGACAGCGAGGAGCCGGTGGACGTCAAGCCCGGCACCCAGCCGGGCAGCACGCTGCGGCTACGCGCCCGCGGCGTACCGCACCTGCGCGGCACCGGTCGCGGTGACCTCTACGTCCACCTCGACGTGCGGACCCCGACCAAGCTCGACGCCGAGCAGGAGAAGATGCTGCGCGAGTTCGCCCGCACCCGGGGCGAGGAGGTCGCCGAGCTGACCAAGCAGGGTGGCTTCTTCTCCCGGATGCGGGACGCCTTCAACGGCCACGCCTGACCGTCCGCGGCCCGGCGACCGGCCGGGCCGCTAGCCTGGTGATCGTGTCCGCGCCGCTGTTCCTGGTCGACTCGCTGCCCACCGCCGACCGGATGACCCTGGACGGCCCCGAGGGGCGCCACGCCGCCACCGTGCAGCGGCTCCGGCCCGGCGAGCGACTGCTGCTCGCCGACGGGCGGGGCAGCACGGCCGCCGCGGTGGTCGGCGCCGTCGGCAAGGACACGCTCGACCTCGAGATCACCTCCCGGGGGTACGCGGACGCGCCGGTCCCCCGCCTGGTCGTGGTGCAGGGCATCGCCAAGGGGGACCGGGGCGAGCTGGCCGTGCAGGCGATGACCGAGGTCGGCGTGGACGAGATCGTGCCCTGGGCGGCCGAACGCTCGATCGTCCTCTGGCGCGGTGACCGGGGCGTACGGGCCCGGGAGAAGTGGGTGACGACCGCCCGGGAGGCGGCCAAGCAGGCCCGCCGGCCCTGGCTGCCGGTGGTGGCCGGATCGCCGGACGAGTCGACGACGCAGGTGGGCCGCCGGCTCGGCGGTGCCGCCGCCGCGTTCGTCCTCCATGAGGGAGCCGAGGAGCGGCTGACGACGGTCGCGTTGCCGGCGACCGGTGAGATCGTGCTGGTGGTCGGGCCGGAGGGGGGCATCGCCGACCGCGAGCTGGACGCCTTCGCGGAGGCCGGTGCCCGGCCGGTGCGGCTGGGCCCGTCGGTGCTGCGCACCTCGACGGCCGGGGTGGCGGCCCTGGCGGTGCTGTCCGCCCGCCTCGACCGCTGGTAGGCCACCGGCGACCGGATCCCCGCCCGCCACCGGGCCGGACGGCCCGGCCCCACCCTCCGCCGCGTTCCCTTTGCTCTGCTTCAACCGGCGCACAGGTTTCGCGGCGATTCCGCTGCGTCCGTTGAAGCAGAGCAAAGGGGCCACAGCGACCTGTGGTGGCCGGCCGTAGGCGCGCCCGGGCCGAGTCCCCAGGCGAAGAACGTCGACGCCGACGTCACCGGGCTCAGCTGCGCAGGTAGGAGGCGCCGTTGAGGTCGACGATGGTGCCGGAGGCCCACTCCGCCTCCGGGGACGCCAGCCAGTGGACCGCGGCGGCGATCTCCTCCGGCCGGGCCACCCGGTTGAACGGGGACTGCGCCCGGACCGCGTCGCCGCGCGGCGACTTGAGGTGTTCGTTGGTCATGTCGGTCTCGACGAAGCCGGGCGCGACGGTCGCCACCCCGATGCCGTACGGGGCGAGAGCCACCGCGAGGGACTGACCGAGCGCGTTCAGGCCCGCCTTGCTCGCCCCGTACGCGGGATTGCCCGGCTCGCCGCGGAAGGCGCCCCGGGAGGAGACGTTGACGATCCGACCGCCCCGCTCCCGCATGTGCTGGGCGGCGCACCAGCACGCGTTGGCCGCGCCGAACAGGTTGGTCTCGACCACCGCCCGCCAGCGCTGCCGCCACTGCTCGTAGGTGGTCTCGAACACCGGGTGGGGCGGGTCCGCCGGCCCGAACACACCGGCGTTGTTGACCAGTACGTCGAGTCCGCCGAGGCGTTCCGCGGCCTCGTCCACCATCACCCGGACGGCGTCCGGGTCGGCCAGGTCGGCGCGGACCACCACGTGGCCCGCGCCGGGCAGGTCGACGCGGAGCGCCTCCGCCAGGTCCGCCGAGTCCCGGTGGTGGATCGCCACCCGGTCCCCGCCGGCCGCGAACGCCCGCGCCACCGCCCGCCCGATGCCCCGCGAGGCTCCCGTCACCAGCACCGCCCGTGATGTCACGGCGGCCATCCTGCCGTAGCGCCGCGGCGCTGTTGACGCCGGACCCGGCCCGCCGCCACCAGCCCCGGCGCGGCCGGCCCCCGGTGACCGGCGGTGCGGCCTGGTGCGCCCGGGGTTGTTCGCCCGCTACGGGCGGCGTTCCACCCGTGCCCTTCCTTAGACTGCCCCGGTGAGCACACCTGACTGCCTGTTCTGCCGCATCGTCGCCGGCGAGATCCCGGCCACCGTCGTCCGGGAGACGCCCACCACGCTCGCCTTCCGCGACATCGGCCCGAAGGCGCCGGTGCACGTGCTGGTGGTCCCCAAGGAGCACTACGCGGACGTGGCCACCCTCGCCCAGGGCGACCCGGGGCTCGCCGGCGAGGTGCTCGCCACGGCCACCGCCGTCGCCGAGGACGAGGGGCTGCTCGGTGACGGCTTCCGGCTGATGTTCAACACCGGGGCGTACGGCGGCCAGGAGGTCTTCCACGTGCACGCGCACCTGCTCGGCGGCGCCCCGCTCGGGCCGATGCTGGCGCGGAACCTCGCGTGACGCCGACGGACCGCCTGGACCGCATGGTGCGGCAGATCCAGGCGCGGGCCCGGATACCGGCGGTCTCGGCGGCCCTGCACCGCGCCGACCGTCCGCTGTGGACGTGCGCGGTCGGGGGGACCGGGAACGACACCGCGCTGGACCCGGAGACCCGCTTCCGGATCGGCTCGGTGACCAAGACCTTCACCGCCGTCCTGACGATGCAGTGCCGCGACGACGGCCTGCTCGACCTGGACGACCCGCTGAGCCGGCACCTGGACCTGCCGGCGCACGGCGAGCTGACCGTCCGGCGGCTGCTGTCGCACACGGCGGGCCTGCAGCGCGAGCCGTACGGCGACGTCTGGGACACGCTGCGCGCGCCGGACACCGACCAGCTCCTGGCGGACCTGGCGAGGGCGGAACGGGTGCTGCCTCCGGGGCGTCGCTACCACTACTCCAACCTGGGCATGGCACTGCTCGGCCACCTGGTCGGCAGGCTGCGTGGCGGCACCTGGGCGGAGGTGCTCGCCGAGCGGGTGCTGACTCCGCTGGGGCTGACCGCCACCACGGTGGAGCCCGGCCGGCGGGCCGCCATCGGCTTCCTCGTCGACGCGTACTCCGACGAGGCGCATCCGGAGCCACCCACCGACTTCGGCGCGGTCGGCCCGGCCGCGCAGCTGTGGAGCACGGCCGGTGACATGGCCCGCTGGGCGGCCTTCCTCGCCGACCCGGCGGCGCTCGACGCGGCCGGCCGGGTGCTCGCGCCCGCCACGCTCGAGGAGATGCGCTGGCCGGTCACGGTCACCGACGAGACGCTCTGGGGCGGCGGGTTCGGCCTGGGGCTGATCCTGGTGCCGCAGGGCAAGCGGGTCATGCACGTCGGCCACGACGGCGCGATGCCCGGGTTCCTCGCCGCGGTCTACGGCCGCCGGGGCGGCGACGGGACCGCCGGCGCGATGGGCGCCGCGGTGCTCGGGTCCTCCGGCACCGCCGGTGAGCTGTTCGACCTGCCGCACCGGCTGCTCGCCGCCGCGGCGGAGCACGACCCGGCTGAGGTGACGCCCTGGCGGCCCGGGCCGCCGGCCCCACCGGAGATCCGCGGCCTGCTGGGTCGCTGGTGGGGCGAGGGTTTCGAGTACGTGTTCAGCTGGCACGACGGCGCGCTGCGCGCCCGGGGCGCCGACGACCCGGCCGGGAAGCCGCCGGCGGTCTTCGCCCCGCTGCCGGACCGGCCGGACGTCTACCGGACGGTCTCCGGTCGGGAGGTGGGTGAGCTGCTCCGGCTCACCCGGAACGGGGACGGAACGGTGATCCGGATGCACTGGGCGACGTACCGCTTCACCCGTACCCAGGAGACGTTCGACCGGTACGACTTCCGCACCGGCTGACCCCCGGCCGGCTTCGCGATCTTGTAGTGGTCGCCTCGACAAATGTCGTGAAAAGGTGCGAATCAGGGTCGGAATGTGCACGACCGTGGGGGGTGGGCTCGGGTTGCGTGGCGGGGAAATGGGCGAGGTGGTGGCGGTGTTGAACGGATACGATGAGAGCAACGCCAGCACGCCGTGGCACCGGCCCGGCGCCGAGATCGAGAGCAGGTGGCTCAGGGCCCCTCGGCCCGACCTATGACCAGCACCCCACCTCCCGGCCCGCCCCGGGCGCAGACCAGGATCACCGTTCCGGATTCGAAGATCATGGTCAATCTCCTCGGCGCGGGTGACGAGATCCTGCGACTGGTCGAGCGTTCGGTCAACAGCGACGTGCACGTCCGGGGCAACGAGATCACGATCACCGGTGCTCCCGCGGACAACGCCCTCGCCGAGCGGCTCTTCGGCGAACTGCTCGAACTCATCGAGAAAGGCGAAACCCTGACCACTGACGCCGTCCGGCGTACCGTCGGCATGCTCGAGCAGGGCAGCGCCGAGCGGCCCGCCGAGGTCCTGACGCTCAACATCCTCTCCCGGCGTGGTCGCACCATCCGCCCCAAGACCCTCGGGCAGAAGCGTTACGTCGACGCGATCGACGCGCACACCATCGTCTTCGGCATCGGCCCGGCCGGCACCGGCAAGACCTACCTCGCCATGGCGAAGGCGGTCCAGGCGCTCCAGGCCAAGCAGGTCAACCGCATCATCCTCACCCGGCCGGCGGTCGAGGCGGGTGAGCGGCTGGGCTTCCTGCCCGGCACGCTCAACGAGAAGATCGACCCCTACCTGCGGCCGCTGTACGACGCGCTGCACGACATGCTCGACCCGGACTCCATCCCCAAGCTGATGGCGGCGGGCACGATCGAGGTGGCGCCGCTGGCCTACATGCGCGGTCGTACGCTGAATGACGCGTTCATCATCCTGGACGAGGCGCAGAACACCACGCCCGAGCAGATGAAGATGTTCCTCACCCGGCTCGGCTTCAGCTCCAAGATCGTCGTGACGGGCGACGTCACCCAGGTGGACCTTCCCGGCGGGACGACCAGCGGCCTGCGGGTCGTCCGGGAGATCCTCAGCAACGTGGAGGACGTGCACTTCGCCCAGCTCTCCAGCTCCGACGTGGTCCGGCACCGGCTCGTCGGGGAGATCGTCGACGCGTACGCGCGCTGGGACGCCGAGCGGGAGAACCAGCAGGCGCAGAGCGTGCACGCCGTGCCCGGGCGGACCGCCCAGGGCGGTGGCCGGGCCGGTCGCCGCCGCTAACGACCTGAAGGAAGACAGTTGTCCATCGAGATCGCCAACGAGTCCGGTGTCGACGTCGACACCGACGCCGTGCTCGCCGTCGCCCGGCACGCCCTCGACGAGATGGGGGTCAACCCGCTCGCCGAGTTGTCCGTGCTGCTCGTCGACATCGACTACATGTCCGAGCTGAACCACCGGTGGATGGGCGGCGACGGCCCCACGGACGTGCTCGCCTTCCCCATGGACGAGGGCAGCGTCGACCACGGGCCGGGGGAGAACGCCGCCGCCGGCGCCGAGCCCGCGTTGCTCGGCGACATCGTGCTCTGCCCCGAGGTGGCGGCCAAGCAGGCGGCCGCCGCCGGGCACTCCGCCGCCGACGAGCTGCACCTGCTCACCGTGCACGGCGTGCTGCACCTGCTCGGTTACGACCACGCCGAGCCGGAGGAGGAGCGGGAGATGTTCGCGCTCCAAGCCCGACTGCTGGCCAGTTGGCGGGCGACCCGGGCCCAGTGATGTCCCCCCTTGCGGCAGCGACGGCCGGCGCGAGCGGCCTTCCCGACCTGCAACTGATCTTCTTCGCGGCCGGGCTGGTCGTGCTCGCCGGTCTGATCGCGATGACCGAGGCGGCGCTCGCCGCCGTCTCCCCGGCGCGCGCCGCCGAGCTGGCCCGGGACGGCGCGCGGGGGGCCCGCGCCCTCCAGGCCGTCGCCGGTGACGTGGTCCGCCACCTCAACCTGCTCCTGCTGCTGCGGCTGCTCGCCGAGCTGGGCGCGACCACCCTGGTCGCGCTCGTCGCGGTGGACACGTTCGGCGCCGGCTGGCGGGCCGCACTGATCACCGCCGGGGCGATGACCGTGGTCAGCTTCGTGGTGGTCGGCGTCGGGCCGCGCACCATCGGCCGCCAGCACGCGTACGCGGTGGCTCGTGGGGTCGCGCCGCTGGTGCGCTGGCTGGGCCGGGCGCTCAACCCGCTCGCCTCGCTGCTCATCCTCATCGGCAACGCGGTCACGCCGGGGCGCGGCTTCCGGGAGGGGCCGTTCGCCACCCAGGTGGAGCTGCGCGAACTGGTCGACCTGGCCGAGCAGCGGGGCGTGGTGGAGCACGGCGAGCGGCAGATGATCCACTCGGTCTTCGCGCTCGGCGACACGATCGCCCGCGAGGTGATGGTGCCGCGCACCGAAATGGTGTGGATCGAGAAGCACAAGACCCTCGCCCAGGCCCTGGTGCTCTTCCTGCGCTCCGGCTTCTCCCGCATCCCCGTGATCGGCGAGAGCGTCGACGACGTGCTCGGTGTGCTCTACCTCAAGGACCTGATCCGGCGTACGCAGGGCGGCGTCCCGGAGGACCGGCAGCTTCCGGTCGCCGAGTTGATGCGCCCGGCGACCTTCGTGCCGGAGTCCAAGCCCGTCGACGACCTGCTCTCCGAGATGCAGGCCGCCCGCAACCACCTCGTCATCGTCGTCGACGAGTACGGCGGCACCGGCGGCCTGGTCACCATCGAGGACATCCTGGAGGAGATCGTCGGCGAGATCACCGACGAGTACGATGTCGAACGCCCGCCGGTCGAGCACCTCGACGACGGCGCGGTGCGGGTCACCGCTCGGCTCCCCGTCGAGGATCTCGGCGAGCTGTTCGACACCGACCTGCCCACCGACGAGGTGGAGACCGTCGGCGGCCTGCTCGCCCAGTCCCTGGGTCGGGTGCCCATCCCGGGCGCCCAGGTCGAGGTGGCCGGCCTGCGGCTGCTCGCCGAGGGCACCACCGGCCGGCGCAACCGGATCGACACCGTGCTGGTGCGCCGTGCGGAGCCGACCGACCAGCAGGACGACCGGGGCCGGGGCGAGCCGGCCGAGACCCGTACCGACCGAGCCGAGGAGAGGCTGCCCGCCGATGCCTGAGTCACCCGCCGCACCGACCGCGTCGTCCGTCCCGGTGGAGCTGAGCGCCGAGGACGCCAAGCTGGTCGTCCTGGCGCGCGGCGCGCGTGGCCGGGTCGGTGCCGTCGAGGGCGCCGCCGTCCGGGACCAGGACGGCCGCACGTACGCCGCGGCCAGCGTCTCCCTTCCGTCGCTGGCGCTCACCGCGCTTCAGCTCGCCGTCGCCTCGGCGGTCGCGGCCGGTGCCACCCGGCTGGAGGCGGCGGTCGTGGTGACCGAGGCGTCGACGCTCGACGGCGCCGGTCACGCCGCCGTCCGCGACCTCGCCGCCGACGCGCCGATCCACGTGGCGGCCCCGGACGGCAGCGTCCTCGGCACGGTGGTCGAGTGAGGCCGGAGGAGTTGGAGCGGCGGCCGTACCGGGCGGGGTTCGCCTGCTTCGTGGGGCGACCGAACGCCGGCAAGTCGACGCTGACCAACGCGATCGTCGGGCAGAAGATCGCCATCACGTCGAGCAAGCCGCAGACGACCCGGCACGTCATCCGGGCGGTGCTGCACCGGCCCGACTCGCAGCTCGTCCTCGTCGACACGCCGGGCCTGCACCGTCCCCGTACGCTGCTCGGCGAACGCCTCAACGACCTGGTGCGGCAGACGTGGAGCGAGGTCGACGTGATCGGCCTCTGCATCCCGGCGGACGAGCCGATCGGCCGGGGTGACCGGTTCATCTCCGGCGAGCTGGCCGAGCTGAAGGCCACCGTCCTCGCCGTGGTCACCAAGACCGACCTGGTGGACCGCAAGCGGCTGGCCGAGCAACTGCTCGCGGTCAGCGAGCTCGGCGAGTTCGCCGAGGTGGTGCCGGTGAGCGCGGTCTCCGGGCACCAGGTCGACACGCTGGTCGACGTGATGACCCGCTACCTGCCGGAGTCGCCGCAGCTCTATCCGGACGACATGCTCACCGACGACCCGGAGCAGGTGCTGGTCGCCGAGCTGATCCGGGAGGCGGCGCTGGAGGGCGTGCGCGACGAGTTGCCGCACTCCATCGCCGTGGTGGTGGAGGAGATGGTCCCCGAGGGGCAGGTCACGAAGATCTACGCCGACGTGTACGTCGAGCGGCCGAGCCAGAAGGCGATCGTGATCGGCCACCGGGCGAGCCGGCTCAAGGACGTCGGCACCCGTGCCCGGCGGCAGATCGAGGAGCTGCTCGGCACCCGGGTGTACCTCGACCTCCACGTCCGGGTCGCGAAGGACTGGCAGCGGGACCCGAAGCAGCTGCGCAAGCTCGGCTTCTGACCCGGGCGCCGGCCGCGTCGATCTGGACCGGCACCGGCCCGCGTCGGCCGGTCCGCGCCGGCACCGGCGCGTCGGCCGGCCCGCGCCGGTCGCGCGGCTCGGGACACCCGCCCGGACGTCCGCTGTGACCGATCCGCTGATCGTTATCGGCCAGGTCGATGGGGATTGTCACTATCCGCCCGACTCTCTCGCCGTTTCGCGTTCGCCGGGCAGAGGGTAGGTGAGCGTACGCCCCCTCCGCCCCGGACACAGATGCAGGCTGATGCGAAACAGATATCTGGACCTCCTGCGCTTCCTGGCCATCGTTCGAGTCGTCGTCTACCACGTCACCGGTTGGGCGACGCTCACGCTCGTCTTCCCGGCGATGTCGGTGATGTTCGCCCTCGCCGGTTCGCTGATGGCGGCGTCGCTGCGGCGATCCGGGCCGCCGGCGGTCGGCCGCCGGCTGCGCCGTCTGCTGCCGTCGCTGTGGGTGCTCGCCGCGGTCTTCGTACCGGCGATGCTGCTCACCGGGCTGCCGTTGACGCCGAAGGTCCTGCTCTGGCTGGTCCCGGTGGCCGACCCACCGGCCAACGACTGGGGCGCCGTGGCGCTCAGCCCGATCTGGTACCTGCGCAACTACCTGTGGTTCGTGCTCGCCTCACCGGTGGCGCTGTGGCTGTTCCGGCGCGCGCCGCTGCCCACCCTCCTCGCCCCGTACGCCGTGCTCGCGGCCATCGAGTCGGGCGTGTACCCGAACGCGCCGGCGGCGGTCCAGCAGTTCGGGCTGTACTTCGGGGCCTGGCTGCTCGGGTTCGCCCACCAGGACGGGGCGCTCCGCCGGCTCGCCAACCGGGTGCTCTGGCCGGCCGCCGCGGTCCTCGTGATCGCCGGCGGGGCCTGGATCCTCACCCATCCGGGCCCGCGCGGCTACGACCTCAACGACATCCCGCTCGGCAACGCCCTCTGGTCGGCCGGCTTCATCCTGGTCCTGCTCGGCCGGGCGCCGGCGAGCGCGGCGTGGGTGGACTGGAACGCGCTGATCGGGAGGCTGGTCACCATCCTCAACCGCCGGGCGTTGACCGTCTACCTCTGGCACATGCCGTTCGTCGTCGCGCTCACCCCGCTGGTGGACGTGGTCGGCTGGTCGCACCAGGATCCGGTCGGCCTCGCGATCCGGATCGCGCTGGTCTTCGCGCTCGTCGGCGTCGTCACGCTGCTCGTCGGGTGGGTGGAGGACGTGGCCGCCCGGCGCCGGCCGGAGCTGATCCCGGGCGGGCGGCGGTCGGCCCCGGCCGGCCCGGTGCGGCGGCCGGCGAGCCACCCCGGCAAGCCGGCCGGCGGGAGTGCGGCCGTGCCGGCCGGACGCGCCGTCGTGCCGGGGCAGCACATCCGGGAGCCGGAGACGGTGGAGATCACCGCTGGGAGACGGTGAGGTCCCCGCTGCCCGTGGCGACGTCGAGCACCAGCGTCGCCGACGGTACGTTCGGCACGCCCACCTCCGCGCGGCCCGAACCCACCTCGGAGACCACCCGGTAACTGCCGGCCGGGACGGTCAGCTCGACGTCCCCGCTGGAGGCGTGCGCCCGGACCGAGGCGGGAGTGGCCAGCTCGACCGTCACCCGGCCCGAGTTCGCCTCGACGTCGACGCCGCCGCCCAGCCGGCGGGCCGTGATGTCGCCGGACGACGCCCGCAGCCGCACCGGCGCGGTCACGTCGACCACCTCGATGTCGCCGGAGCCGGTCTCGACGCGTACCGGGCCGCCGGCGTTGGCCACCCGGACGTCGCCGGAGCCCACCGTCACGTCGACGGCGCCGGTCCGGCTCACGTCGACGTCCCCGGAGCCGGTCTCGCCCCGCACTGCGACGCCGGGCGGGGCGGTCACCTCGTAGGAGATGCTGCACCGGGGACCGCAGTCGGTGTCCAGCACCAGTTCCGTGCCGTCGACGCGGTACGTCGTCTCCGGCTGGTCGCTCTGGTAGCGCACCACCCGCTTGATCCGCACCGACCCGGGAGCGCCGGTGGCCCGTACGACCACGTCACCGGCACCGGGCAGCACCCGTACGGTGGTGATCTTCACCGCCTCGGTGTTGTCGAAGTCGAGCCGGCGGAAGGACAGGCTGTCACACCCGGCGACGACGATGAGCGTGGCGGCCGCGAACGCGGACACGGCGGACGCCGTGCCCCGGGTGCGGACGGTGCTCCGGTGCAGTGCCATGCCGAGGACGCTACGGCCGCGGGCCGGTCCGCCGCATCGGGGGCCGTCCGGGCGTCCACCCCGAACCGACCCTGATTTCCCACCCCGAGGGAGAATGGCCCGATGGCCGGGTACCGCCGACAGCTCTACCGCGACGACGCGGTGGTGCTGCGTGTGCAGAAGCTCGGCGAGTCCGACCGCATCATCACCCTGCTCACGCGCCGGCACGGGCGGCTACGGGCGGTGGCTCGCGGGGTGCGGCGCACCACGAGCAAGTTCGGGGCGCGGCTGGAGCCGTTCGGCCACGTCGACCTCCAGCTCGCCGGCGACCCGAAGGGCAACCACGGCAGCTCGCTGCACACGGTGAGCCAGGTCGAGGGCATCGACCTGTACGGCAAGCGTTTCCTCGGTGACTACCCCCGCTACACCGCGGCCAGCGCGATCTGCGAGACGGCCGAGCGGCTCACCCCGGTGGAGCGGGAGCCGTCACTGCGGCTGTTCCAGCTCACCCTCGGTGCGCTGCGGGCGCTCGCCGACGGGGAGCACGCCACCACCCTGGTGCTGGACGCGTACCTGCTGCGCGGCATGGCCCTGGCCGGCTGGGCGCCGGCGCTGGGCGCGTGTGCGGTCTGCGGCACCCCCGGGCGGCACCGGGCCTTCTCCGTGCCGGCCGGGGGCGCGGTCTGCCCGGACTGCCGGCCGCCCGGCGCCGCACACCCCGCGCCGGCCACGATCGACCTGATGTCCGCGCTGACCAGCGGCGACTGGCGGGTCGCCGACGCCACCGAGACCGGCGTACGCCGGGAGTGCAGCGGCCTCGTCGCGGCGCACCTGCAGTGGCATCTGGAACGCGCGTTACGCTCGCTGCCGCTGGTCGACCGGGGCGCTCCGGCGGCCGGTGCGGTCCCGACGCCCGCCGCCCGGGCGGCCGCGGATCCGGCCGGGCGACCTGCCGGCGGGCCGGTCGTCGAGCCGGGCGGGGGACCGGCGGGGGCGTAGGACGCGAGCAGAAAGAGAGTGCAGTGATCCGATCGATGAGGGGCACCCGGCGGGAGCCGGCGCCACCGACCCCGCACCCGTCCGGCGCCCGCCCACCCGCGCTGCCGCGGGAGGCGCTGCCCCGCCACGTCGCGGTGGTGATGGACGGCAACGGCCGGTGGGCCAAGGAGCGTGGCCTGCCCCGCACCAAGGGGCACGAGGCCGGTGAGTTCTCGCTCTTCGACACCATCGAGGGTGCGATCGAGCTGGGCGTCCCGTACCTGTCGGCCTACGCGTTCTCCACCGAGAACTGGCGGCGCTCGCCCGACGAGGTGCGCTTCCTGATGGGCTTCAACCGGGACGTCATCCGCCGTCGCCGGGACCAGCTCGTCGACCTCGGTGTCCGGGTCGTCTGGTCGGGGCGGGCCGGCCGGCTGTGGAAGAGCGTCATCTCGGAGTTGCAGACCGCCGAGGAGATGTCCCGGGGCAATTCGACGCTGACGCTCCAGTTCTGCGTCAACTACGGCGGGCAGGCCGAGATCGCCGACGCCGCCGCCGCGATCGCGCGGGACGCCGCGGCCGGCCGGCTGGACCCGGCGAAGGTCACCGAGAAGACCATCGCGAAGTACCTCTACCACCCCGAGGTCCCCGACGTGGACCTCTTCCTGCGTCCCTCCGGTGAGCAGCGCACCTCGAACTTCCTGCTCTGGCAGAGCGCCTACGCCGAGCTGGTCTTCCTCGACACGCTCTGGCCGGACTTCGACCGCCGGCACCTCTGGTACGCCTGCGAGCTGTACGCCCAGCGGGACCGTCGCTTCGGCGGGGCGCTGCCCAATCCGGTGGCACCCACCACCTGACGCTTACCGCGCGGTCGCGCCGGGTATCTCTCTGGTCAGCAGTTACTGACGGAGGTGAACCACGATGATCCAGAAGCGGATCGCCCAGTGGGCGTTCATGGCCCTCGCCGTGCCGGTGGCGGCCGCGGGCGCGCGCAAGCTCAGCCACACGATCGAGGCGCGGCGGGGCCCGTCCGGCATCTCCCGCCTGCTCAACAAGGGTGCCGACATGCTCCGCCCGGCGAAGGCCAAGCGCCGCCGCTGGTTCTGACCCGGCCGGCCCCGACACGACGCCGCCTCCCGCGTACGCCGGGTGGCGGCGTCGCGCGTTCCGGGGCGGCCTGGACTCCCGGCGGCCTACGATCGGGACAGGGGGTGGGAGATGCGGGAGCTGCGGTACAAGATGCTCATGGCGCTGAACGCGGCGGACATCGGCGAGCCCCTCTGCGGGCAGCTGGCGGAGATCTGCGCCGAGATCGCCGAGCAGCACTGCCAGGAGGTGGGTCACGTCCCGCAGGTCCGCGCGGGCGAGATCGGCGAGCTGGCCACCGGGGAGCCGGCGCTGACCTGGGCGCCGACCGAGACCGGGCAGCGCGCCTGGTGACCGCGCCCGCGTCCGCGGTCGACATCCGGCGCGCCGGCGACCGGTTCCACACCCGGATCTCCTGGCTCGATTCCCGGCACTCCTTCTCGTTCTCGCGGCACTACGACCCCGCGAACACCCACCACGGGCTGCTCCTGGTCAACAACGACGACGTGGTCCGCCCCGGCGCCGGGTTCGAGACCCATCCGCACGAGGACATGGAGATCGTCACCTGGGTGCTGCGCGGCTCACTGGTCCACCAGGACTCCACCGGCCACTCCGGCGTGATCTACCCCGGCCTGGCGCAGCGGATGAGCGCGGGCACGGGCATCCTGCACTCGGAGAAGAACGACGCCTGGCGTCTCGACGGCCGCGATCCGCACACCGACCCGGTCCACTTCGTGCAGATGTGGGTCGTGCCGGACGAGGCGGGCGTCGACCCGGGGTACGAGCAGCTCGAGATCGACGACCAGTTGCTGCGCGGCGGCCTGGTGCCGGTGGCCTCCGGCATGGACCGGTACGCGGGCGACTCGGCGATCCGCATCCGCAACCGGTACGCCACGCTGCACGCCGCCCGCCTGCGGCCCGGCGACGAGGTGACCCTCCCCGACGCCCCCTTCGTCCACCTCTACGTGCCGGACGGCGCGGTGACGCTGGAGGGCAGCGGACTCCTGGGGACCGGCGACGCCGCCCGCCTGACCGGGCCGGGAGGCCAGCGGGTGACGGCAACGGAACCAGCGGAGATCCTGGTCTGGGAGATGCACGCCACGCTCGCGTGACCGCACCGCCCCCGTCCGACCCGTCCTGCTCCGCCACCCCGGAGCGGCCCCTTTGCTCTGCTTCAACCCACGCAACGGTTTCCGACGGATTGTGCTGCGTCGGTTGAAGCAGAGCAAAGGGCTCGGCAAGGGTTGCCGGGCGGCCTGGCTGGCGCCGGCGGGCCTGCACCGTTCCGGCGCCGCGCCGCCAACCGGATGTGCGGGTCGAGGGAAGGGGTCAGGCCTCGATCTCGCGGCGGTCGCCGGCCCAGAGGGTGTGGTACGAGCCGTCGCGGTCCACCCGGCGGTAGGTGTGGGCGCCGAAGTTGTCCCGCAGGCCCTGGATCAGCGCCGCCGGCAGGCGGTCGGCGCGCAGGGCGTCGAAGTAGGCCAGCGACGAGGCGAACGCCGGTGCCGGCACGCCGGCCCGGGCCGCCTCGGCGACCACCCGCCGCCAGCTCGGCACCCCGTCCCGCACGGTGTCGGCGAACCACGGCGCCACCAGCAGGCTGGGCAGGTCGGACTGGTCGTCGTACGCCTGCCGGATCCGGTCGAGGAAACGCGCCCGGATGATGCAGCCGCCCCGCCAGATCGTCGCCGTGCCGCCCAGGTCGATGTCCCAGTCGTACTCCCGGCTGCCGGCGCGGATCTGGTCGAAGCCCTGTGCGTACGCGACGATCTTGCTGGCGAGCAGCGCGCGCCGCACGTCTTCGACGAAGGTCTCCCGGTCGCCGACCCGCCACGTCGCGCCCGCCGCCGGGAACGCCCGCCGCGCGGCCTCCCGCTGACCGGCGTGACCGGACAGCGACCGCGCGAACGTCGCCTCGGCGATGCCGGTGATCGGGATGCCCAGGTCGAGGGCACTCTGCACGGTCCACCGGCCGGTGCCCTTCTGCTCGGCCTGGTCCAGCACGACGTCGACGAACGCACGCCCGGTGGCCGCGTCGTCGTGCCCGAGCACGTCGGCGGTGATCTCGATGAGGAACGACTCCAACTCGCCGGAGTTCCACTCCCGGAAGATGTCGGCGATCTCCGCCGGTTCCGCGTCCAGACCCGCCCGCAGCAGGTCGTACGCCTCGGCGATGAGCTGCATGTCGGCGTACTCGATGCCGTTGTGGACCATCTTCACGAAGTGCCCGGCGCCGTCCGCCCCGATGTGCCGGCAGCACGGTACGCCGTCCACCTGCGCGGCGATCTTCTCGAAGATCGGCCCGAGCTTGCGGTACGACTCGGCCGAGCCGCCCGGCATGATGCTCGGGCCGCGCAGCGCGCCCTCCTCGCCGCCGGAGACGCCGGTGCCCACGAAGTGCAGCCCCTGCTTGCGCAGCGCCTCCTCGCGGCGCCGGGTGTCGGCGAAGTGCGCGTTGCCGCAGTCCACGATGATGTCGCCGGCGTCGAGCAGCGGGACCAGTTCGTCGATGACCGCGTCGGTCGGCCCGCCCGCCTTGACCATCACGATGACCGCCCGGGGGCGTTCCAGCGCGGCGACGAAGTCGGGCAGCGACTCGGCGGGCAGGAACCGCCCCTCGTCCCCGTGCTCGGCGACCAGGCTGCGCGTGCGCTCCGGCGAGCGGTTGTGCACCGCCACGGCGAAACCGTTGCGGGCCAGGTTCCGGGCCAGGTTGCGGCCCATCACCGCCAGCCCCGTCACGCCGATCTGCGCCGTCGCCTGTTCGGTCATCCGTCCGCCGCCTTCCGCCGTCGTCAACCTGCCGTTGCGACCGTATCGCGGCGTCCAGGGGAGTGGGCTGCGTCGTCGACAGTGTGTCACCGGTCGGGCGCGTCCGGTCGCCGGCGCGGCTCCGGCCGTCGTCCTGCGCGTGGACCGGGGCCGTCGCGGTCCCGCCGACGTCGACAATTCGGCTGCGCCCGGCCGGGGGGCCGGGTTAGGCTGCCCGCATGCGCAACTGACGCCCCTTTCCCGAGCCGGGTCCGCCGCCGTCGCGGCCTGACCCGCGTGCTTCCGGGCGTCCGCGTCTCCCCACCCGCCGTCGGGCCGGTGGTGCCCTCCGTGGTCGTTCCCGGGGCAGCAGTCCCCACCCGCTCGGTCGCCGTCGGCGGCCACGAGACGCAGCGGGGCCACCGGCCACGGGCCGGGGAGCCCGCAGAGTGAGGAGGCACGGATGCCCGCCAAGCGCAGCACCCGGAAGTCCCGCACCACCCGTCCCGCGCCCGAGGTCGCGGACGTCACGCCGGCGAACCTCGACCAGGTCGCGGTGGCGCCGGTCCCGGCCCTGCCGGCGGCCCGCCCGGCGGCGCCGAAGGCCGGTCCGCCGGTCACCGGCGTGGGCGGCGTCGGGCGCGGCCAGCGGACCGGCCAGGTCCGCCGGTACGCCTTCCGGCGCAGCTGATCCGCTGATCGTGGACGGTCACCTCGTCGGGTGACCGTCCACGATCGTCAGGGCCGCCGGACCACCCCGGTCAGCTGATCAGCGGACGGAACGTGCCGAGGAGGATGCTGGCGCTCAGCGCGGCGCCCGCGAGCGCCGCCGCGCCGGCGATCAGCACGGCGTCGGCGGGGCCGAAGTGCTGCCGCCGCGCCACGGTGCGTGGGGTCGTGGCGTCGAACCCTCGGGCGTCCATCGCCACCGCCAGTCGGGTGCCCCGGCGGATCGCCCCGACCAGCAGCGTGAACGCGGTCGAGGTGAAGAGACGCAGCCGGGCGAGCGGGTTGCGACCGGCGTCCACGCCCCGGGCCCGCCGGGCCATGCTGATCATCTGCCACTCCTGACCGAGCAGCGGCACCAGCCGGAACGCGGCCAGCGCGCCGTAGGCGAACCGGGCGGGCGCTTTCGCGTTCTGCACCAGCGCGTCGGCGAGGTCCGTCGGGTCGGTCGTGGCGACGACGATCACCCCGGGCAGCGCCACGGCGAACATGCGCAGCACCAGACCGAGGGCGGTGATCAGCACGCCCGAGGTCACCATTACCGGTCCGGCGTCGAGCAGTACCCGTCCGGAGCGGTCGGCGGCGAAGAGGACCAGGGTGACCAGGATGCCGCCCGCGGCGAGCAGCAGTGGCCACGTCCGCCGGGCGAGCACGCGCAGGCGGACACCGAACAGCGGCAGCGCGGCCAGTTCGACGGCGATGGCGATGGCCGGGGCCACCGGGTCCAGGGTGGCGATCAGCACGAGCGAGAAGACCAGCGCCGCCGCGAGCTTCGCCACCGGGTTGCGCCGGGCCAGGGGCGCGCCCGGCCGGGCGACCGGATCGAGGCCGATCACGGCGCCTCCCCGGCTCGGCGCTCCAGCAGTACGTGGCGGTCGGCCAGCGCCGCGACGAACTCCGCGTCGTGGGTGACCGTGACCAGGCCGTGCCCCGCGTCCCGTAGCTCGGCGAAGAGGTCCACCAGCTCCGACCAGGTCCGCCGGTCCTGGCCGAAGGTGGGTTCGTCGCAGATCACCAGGCGGGGTGCCGTGGCCAGGGCCGTCGCCACGCTCAGCCGCCGCGCCTCGCCACCGGAGAGCGTGTACGGGTTGGCGCGGGCCAGCGTGGTCAGCCGCAACCGGTCGAGCAGAGCGTCCACCGTGGAACGCACCTCCGGCTCGGGCCGGCCGGTGCGGCGCGGGCCCAGCGCCAACTCGTCGAAGACGGTACTGGTGACGAACTGGTGCTCCGGGTCCTGGAACACCGAGCCGATCCGGCGGGCCAGCGCCGGCGCGCGCCAGCGGTGCGGGGCAGTACGGGTGTCGTCGCCGGCCAGCGCTGCGGTGGCGGCGAGCCGACCGGTGCCGGGCTTGAGCAGGCCGCCGAGCACCAGTGCCAGGGTGGACTTCCCGGCACCGTTGGGACCGAGCACGGCGAGCGCCTCGCCGGCGCGTACGGCCAGGTCGACGGCGCCCAGCCGGGGCGGCAGGCCGAGCCGTTCGGCGGCGAGCAGCACGTCGCCGGCGGGCCCGGTGGCGCGGCGGGGCGGCACCGGGCGGCCGGGCACCCACACCCCCTCGGCGGCGAGCGCGTCGCCGTGCGCGGCGAAGACCGCGTCCGGGGTGCCGTCGGCCCGGACGCCGCCGCCCGCTTCGAGCACGACCACGCGGTCGACCAGCGGCAGCGACTCGGCGACCCGGTGCTCGACGAGGAGCAGGGTGGTGTCGGCGTCCAGCGCCCGGGTGACCGCGTCGCGGACCAGGGTCGCCCCGGCCGGGTCCAGGTTTGCGGTGGGCTCGTCGAGCAGCAGCAGGCCCGGCCGCAGGGCGAGCACCCCGGCCAGGGCGAGGCGCTGCTGCTCGCCGCCGGACAGCGCGGCGGTGGGTCGGTTCCGGTCGTACGGGAAGCCGACCCGGCGCAGCGCCTCGTCGACGCGGTGCCAGATCTCGTCGGCGGGCACGCCGCGGTTCTCCAGCCCGAACGCGACGTCGTCGCCGGAGCGGGACATCACGAGTTGGGATTCCGGGTCCTGGAAGACGATGCCGACCCGCTCCCGTGCCTTGCGCGGGTCGAGCCCGTCGATCTCGACGGTGCCCTCCTGCTCCCCGGAGTCGTCGGGCAGCAGCCCGGCCAGCGCCGCGAGCAGGGTGCTCTTCCCGGCGCCGGAAGGCCCGAGCAGAAGGACCCGTTCCCCGTGCTCCACCCGCAGGTCGACCCCGCGCAGCGCCCACCGTCTCCGCCCGGCGTGCCGCCACCCGAACCCCCGCAGCATCACGGCGCCCACCAACTCACCCCCTCCCGCACCCAGCGGCCACGTCTTGTTGATCAGGAGGTTTGCGTCAGGAATGCCGCCGTTTGTTGACGCAAACCTCTTGATCAACGTGGCGGAGGGGTCAGATGGTGGCGCGTTCGCGGCCGGCGGGGAAGCGGTCCAGGGCACCCGTGCCCGCCAGAGCGCGGGTGAGCGCCCAGGCGCCGGCACCCGCGACGACGGTGGCGCTGAGGACGGTGACCACGAAGATCGGCACCCGGGCGCTCCACAGGTCGAGCGCGGCGTAGTACCGGATCTGATCGAAGATCGCCGCCGCCAGGCCGGCGAGGGTGCCGGAGAGCAGAGCGGCGGGCAGCCGGAACGAGCGGTACCGGAACGCGGCGAAGCCCAGTTCGGCGCCGACCCCCTGGAACGCTCCCTGCAGGATCGCCACGGTGCCCCACTGGCTGCCGAGCAGCACCGAGATGAACGCCGCCAGGAACTCGCAGTAGAAGGCCGCCCCCGGCCGGCGGATCACGAGGCCCCCCAGCACACCGGGGAGCAGCCAGATGCCGTAGATGACCGACTGCGCCGGCGGGAAGAAGGCGAAGGCGCCCTCGGTGGCGGCCCAGACGAAGTTCCAGGCCCAGAAGATGACGCCGAAGGCGACGGCGATCACCGAGGCGACCACGATGTCGACGGTGCGCCACCGGGTGGTGGTGGGGTGGGTCATGAGTGCTCCCAGTTCTCGATGCGAACCAGGAGAAGACGCACGCCGCGCCCGGTGTGCCCGGACGGCGGCGCGGCTGGAGGTCGACCGAACTCCCTGCGCTGGCATTACCCAGATCAGGTTCGAGGGTCTGCGGGCCCTGCCCGCACTCTCAGCGCTGTGCGCTCCCCTGTCGGATGTGAAGTTGTCCCACCGACGCTAACACCCCTGAAGATCATCCGGCAAAGTGATCTCCGTGCAGGTCAGCGCGGGAATGCCAGCTCTTCTCGCGGAGTCCATCGACCGGGCCCGCTCCGGCCGGTAGTCTCAGGCCCGCCGGTCCGCCACCCGGCAGAGGGAAGAGCACGTGACACCGGAGACGCCCGCCGCGCCCGACGGCGCCACCGCGACCGCCACGGTCGGCCCGGCCGCGCCGGACGTACCACCGAAGGAGCCGACGCCGGCCGGCGGCGACCGGCCCCGACGGTGGCTGGGGGACCGGATCGGGTCGGTCGAGGTCCTCGCCGCCCTGCTGGTGCTGCTGATCATCTTCCGGGAGCAGCTCGCCGGCGCCCTGGCCGCGCCCCGGATCCAGACCTGGACGACGGTGTTCGTCTCGGTGATGGTGCAGGCGGTGCCGTTCCTGGTGTTCGGGGTGCTGCTCTCCGCGGTGATCGCGGTGTTCGTACCCCGGTCGTTCTGGGCCCGGGCGCTGCCGAAGCACCCCGCCGCCGCGGTGCCGGTGGCCAGCGCGGCCGGTGTGGTGCTGCCGGGCTGCGAATGCGGCTCGGTGCCGATCGCCGGGTCGCTGATCCGGCGGGGCGTCACCCCGGCCGCCGCGCTGGCGTTCCTGCTCGCCGCGCCGGCCATCAACCCGATCGTGCTCACCGCCACCGCGGTCGCCTTCCCGAACAACCCGGAGATGGTTCTCGCCCGTGGGCTGGCCAGCCTGGTCGTGGCGATGGTGATGGGTTGGCTGTGGCTGCGCCTCGGCCGGGCCGACTGGATCCGGCTGCCGCGCCGGCCCGACCTGGACGACGCCTCCCGGGGCCGGGCGTTCTGGGCGGCGGTACGGCACGACGTGACGCACGCCGGCGGCTTCCTCGTCCTCGGCGCCATGGCCGCGGCCAGCATCAACGTGCTGGTGCCCGAGCGGTGGCTGCAGACCCTCGCCGACAACGCGGTGCTGTCGGTGCTGGCGCTGGCGGTGCTCGCCGTGCTGCTCTCCATCTGTTCGGAGGCGGACGCCTTCGTCGCGGCCTCACTCTCGCAGTTCTCGCTCACGTCCCGGCTGGTGTTCCTGGTGGTGGGTCCGATGGTGGATCTCAAGCTCATCTCGATGCAGGCCGGGGTGTTCGGCCGCCGGTTCGCGCTGCGGTTCGCGCCGGCCACCTTCGCGGTGGCGGTGGCGGTCGCCGTGGGCGCCGGGGCGGTGCTGCTGTGAACCGCCAGGCGCAGGCGGTGGTCCTGCTGCTGCTCGGCGGCGCGGTGATCCGCGCCTGCTTCACCGACCTCTACCTGAACTACGTCAAGGAAGGGCTGCGTCCCTTCCTGATCGCCGCCGGGGTGCTGCTGGTCGCCGCCGCCGTCATGACCCTCTGGTACGAGCTGCGCCCCGCCCCCCGCGCCGCGACCACCGGGGACGGACCGGCTCAGCCGGACGCCCGCCGGCACGACGACGACCACGACGGCCACGACGGCCACGGCCACGGCCACCACGAGCCGCGGGTCGGCTGGCTGCTCATCCTGCCGGTGCTCGGCCTGCTGCTCGTCGCCCCGCCGGCCCTCGGCTCGTACGCGGCCGGCCAGGCCGGCACCGCCCTGTCCAGCCAGCAGCAGCCGTCCGACTACCCACCGCTGCCGGCCGGCGACCCGGTGCCGGTGAGCGTGCTCGACTACGCCTCCCGGGCGCTGTTCGACAAGGGCGCCTCCATCGGGGACCGGCGGGTCCAGGTCACCGGCTTCATCGCCGCCGGCCCGGACGGGCAGCCGATCCTCGCGCGGATGGTCCTCTCCTGCTGCGCCGCCGACGGCCGCCCGATCAAGCTGGGCATGACCGGCAACGCGCCCACCGGCCTCGCCGACGACACCTGGGTGGAGGTGACCGGCCGCTACAGCGACCGGATCGGGCGGGACCCGGTGAACGACGCCGAGATCCCCTACGTCGACGTGGAGTCGTGGCGGCAGGTGCCCGCCCCCAAGCAGCCGTACGAGTGACCCGCCGGTCCGGGTACGCTGCCGATCATGCGCATCGACGCCCGGGGATTCACCTTCGACGTACGCGCCGGCGGCCCGCAGGACGGTCCCCCCGTTCTCCTGCTGCACGGCTTCCCGCAGCACGGCGGTGAGTGGGACGGCGTGGTGCCGGCCCTGCACGCCGCCGGGCTGCGCACCTACGCGCTCGACCAGCGGGGATACTCGCCCGGTGCGCGGCCGGAGGCCGTCGGGGCGTACCGGCTGGCGGAGCTGGTCGCCGACGCCGCCGCCGTGCTCGACGCGCTGGGCGTCGACGCGGCGCACGTCGTCGGCCACGACTGGGGAGCCGTCGTCGGCTGGGGCCTGGCCGCCGGCCACCCCGACCGGGTACGCACGCTGACCGCCGTCTCCGTGCCGCACCCCGCCGCGATGGCGCACGCGCTCACCGCCGACCCGCAGCAGAAGGCCCGCTCGGCGTACATGCTGCTGTTCCGGCAGCCCGGCGCGGCGGAGAAGGCGCTGCTGGCGTTGAACGCGACCGGGCTGCGCCGGATGCTGTCCGGCGTCGGCGCCGCCGACCGGGTGGCCGCGTACGCCGAGCCGATGCTCGCCCCCGGCGCGCTCACCGGCGCGCTGAACTGGTACCGGGCCATGTCCCGGGACGACCTGGCGGCCGTCGGCCCGGTGCGGGTGCCGACCACGTACGTCTGGAGCGACCGCGACGCCGCGATCGGCCGGACGGCGGCCGAGGCCTGTGCGGCGCACGTGACCGGCGACTACCGGTTCGCGGAGCTGGCCGGGGTGAGCCACTGGATCCCCGACGAGGCGCCCGCGCCGCTCGCCGAGGCGATCCTGGCCCGGATCCGGGGCTGACAGACTGTCGGCGAGCCTCGCGGCGGCTGCGGGGTCACCGACCGCCTGAGTGAGGGGGACCGAATTGCACGGAGCGGACGTGGCGCCGACCGCCGAGGAGTACCTGGCGGTGGTCACCGAGACGATGCGCCGGGTGGCGGCGAGCCAGCGGGAGGCGGTGGCAAGGGCCGCCGATTTGATCGCCGAGGCCCTGCGGGCGGACGGCGTGGTGCACGCGTTCGGCACCGGCCACTCGGAGGCCCTCGCCATGGAGATCGCCGGGCGGGCCGGCGGGCTGGTGCCCACCAACCGGATCGCCCTGCGCGACCTCGTCCTGGTCGGCGGCGCGTCGCCGGACGTGCTCGGGCCACGCCTCGAGCGGGACCCGTCGGTGGCGCACCGCCTGTACGACCTCGCGCCGATCCGGCCGCCGGACGTCTTCGTGCTCGCGTCCAACTCGGGCGTGAACGGGGCGATGGTCGAGTTCGCCGCGCTGGTCCGCGACAAGGGGCACGGGCTGATCGCCATCACCTCGGCCGAGCACTCCGGCCGGATGGAGTCGCGGCACCCCTCGGGGCGCAAACTCGCCGACTTCGCCGACGTGGTGCTGGACAACGGCGCCCCGTACGGCGACGCCACCCTGCCGCTGCCCGGGGGCGGCGCGATCGGCGCGGTCTCGTCGATCACGGCGGCGCTGCTGGCCCAGCAGGTCACGGTCGAGGTGGTGGCCCGGCTGCTCGCCGCGGGGGAACGGCCCCCGGTCTACCTGTCGGCGAACATCGCCGGCGGTGACGCGCACAACGACGCCCTGGAGGCCCGCTACACCGGCCGCATCCGCCGCGGCGCCTGAGCGGTAAGGAAGGGCCCCCTGTTAACGCCTCCGGTAGGGAAAGGGACCCCTGTTAACAACGCCGGGCGGTGTCGTGAACCGGTTTCGCGCAACGCGCGGTGGGGCACAAGCGTTCCTGCCGTCGGACGGGCCGCCGCCGGCAGTACGTCCGCATCGGAGGTAGCGCGTGACCAAGGAGACCGAGAAGCAGCGCTGGCAGCGCAACTTCGCCGACCTGCTGCAGGAACTGCGGGTCGCGCAGACGGGTGTGCAGATCCTCTTCGCCTTCCTGCTCACCCTGCCGTTCAGCGCCGGGTTCGAGCGGACGACCGCCTTCCAGAAGGACGTCTACATCGTCGCGCTGCTGGCCGCGGCCGGCGCCACCGCCCTGATCATCTCCCCGGTGGCCTTTCACCGGGCGCTGTTCCGGCAGGGGCGCAAGCCGGAGCTGGTCCGCTTCGCCCACCGGATGGCGAGCGGCGGTCTCGCGCTCATGCTGGTCTCGATGGTCACTGCCGTCCTGCTGATCACCGACTTCGTGCTCGACCGGACGGTCGCCTTCGTGCTCAGCGCGCTCACCGCGGTCTGGTTCCTCACCTACTGGATGATCCTTCCGTTCGCCCGCCGCAACTGGGGCGAGGACGACCTGGACGACGACGAGGACAGCCCCACGTCGTACTGACCGGCGACGACGCCGATAAATCGATCTTCATTGAACGCTACCCCTGGGTAACACCCGGGGGTAGCGTGGCAGATGTCGAGCACGTCGACGCATCCGGACCGAGGTTCGAGGAGGCAGCCGTGACCACGACGCAGAACAACCGGTCCGCACCCGACGGCACGGGCCCCGAGCAGCCCGCCACCGCCGGCGCGGCCGGTCCGCTGCCCACCGAGGCCGGTCAGGTCTCCGAGAAGGAGGCCCGCCAGGTCGCCGAGGCCGCCCGGGAATCCTCCTGGGACCGCCCGAGCTTCGGCAAGGAACTCTTCCTGGGCCGGCTCCGGCTCGACCTCATCAACCCCTGGCCGCAGTCGGCTCCCGACGACGTGGCGCGGGCCGACGAGTTCCTCGGCCGGCTCCGGAAGTACCTCGCCTCCGACGTGGACGGCGCCGCCATCGAGCGGGACGCGGTCATCCCCGACGAGGTGTTCCAGGGGCTGGCCCGGCTCGGCGCGTTCGGCATGAAGATCGACCGGTCGTACGGCGGGCTCGGGCTGAGCAACCTGCACTACTGCCGGGCCCTGATGCTCGCCGGCTCGGTCAGCCCGGCGATCGGCGCGCTGCTCTCCGCGCACCAGTCCATCGGTGTGCCGCAGCCGCTCAAGATGTTCGGCACCGCCGAGCAGAAGCAGCGCTTCCTGCCCCGGCTCGCCGCGGGGGAGGTCTCCGCGTTCCTGCTCACCGAGCCGGACGTCGGGAGCGACCCGGCCCGCCTGGCGACCACGGCCGAGCCGACGCCGGACGGCAGCGGGTACAAGCTCAACGGCGTCAAGCTCTGGGCCACCAACGGCACCGTGGCCACCCTGCTCGTGGTGATGGCCCGCGTGCCGGCCGGCGAGGGGCGGCGGGGCGGGATCACCGCGTTCGTCGTCGAGGGCGACTCCGAGGGCATCACCGTCGAGCGGCGCAACGCGTTCCTCGGGCTGCGCGGCCTGGAGAACAGCCTCACCCGCTTCCACGACGTGTTCGTGCCGAAGGAGAACGTGATCGGCGGCGAGGGCAAGGGCCTGAAGATCGCCCTGACCACGCTCAACACCGGGCGGCTCTCGCTGCCCGCGATGTGCGTCGGCGCCGGGAAGTGGGCGCTCAACGTGGCCCGGGAGTGGGCGGCCGACCGGGTCCAGTGGGGCCGGCCGGTCGGCGAGCACGAGGCCGTCGCGCAGAAGCTCTCCTTCATTGCGGCGACCACGTACGGCATGGAGACCATGCTGGACCTGTGCTGCCTGCTCGCCGACGACGACCGCAACGACATCCGGATCGAGGCGGCGCTGGTCAAGCTCTACGCGAGCGAGATGGCCTGGCGGATCGCCGACGAGCTGATCCAGATCCGGGGTGGGCGCGGGTACGAGACGGCCGAGTCCCTCGCCGCCCGGGGCGAACGCCCGGCCGCGGTCGAGCAGATCCTGCGTGACCTGCGGATCAACCGCATCTTCGAGGGCTCCACCGAGATCATGCACCTGCTGATCGCCCGCGAGGCGGTCGACGCGCACCTGTCCGTGGCCGGCGACATCATCGACCCGGACGCCGGTCTCGGCCGCAAGGCGCGCGCCGGCGCGCGGGCCGGTGTCTTCTACGCGAAGTGGCTGCCGACCCTCGCGGTCGGTCGCGGGCAGGCTCCCGGGGCGTACGGCGAGTTCGGCCCGCTCGCCGGCCACCTGCGCCAGGTGGAGCGGTTCTCCCGCAAGCTGGCCCGGTCGACGTTCTACGCGATGTCCCGGTGGCAGGGAAAGATGGAGCGCAAGCAGGCGTTCCTCGGCCGGGTGGTGGACATCGGGGCGGAGCTGTTCGCGATGTCGGCGGTCTGCGTCCGCGCGGCGGCCGAGCGGGACACCCGGCCGGAGAACGTCGAGCTGGCCGACCTCTTCTGCCGTCAGGCCCGGGTCCGGGTGGACGCGCTCTTCACGGCCCTCTGGGACAACACGGACTCGGTCGACACGGCGGCCGCCAAACGGATCCTCGCCGGTCGCTACGCCGGTCTGGAGGACGGCGTGCTCACGCCGTCGGCCGACCTGCCGTGGGTCGCCCGCTGGTCGCCCGGCCCGTCGACCGCCACCGACGCCCGCCGGCGCATCCCCCGCCCGGAGTGACGCGAGCCGCGGCAGGGGGTTTGCTGAACCGCCCTCGCTAGCTTGATCCACTCGACATCCTGCGTATCGCGGTATTCCAGTCACCCGGACACCGCGATATGCAGGATCTCGTGTCGATCATGGCCCGGCCGCCCGGCCGCCCGGCCGCCCGGCCGCCCGGCCGCGTCCGGCGGTCAGCGGGCGATGGCCCAGGCCAGCACCGCCGCCAGGATCAGGCCGTTCAGCACGGCCAGCCCGAGGTACGCCGCCGGCGGGATCCGGCGCCCCTGCCGGACGAACCGGACCAGGAACGCGGCGTAGCCGAGCAACAGCACGGCGACGACAATCAGGAAGTAGAACACCCGACGACCTTAACGGCCCCCGGCCGGTGTCGGACGCCGGGCACGAAGCCGCGCCGCTCGGGCCGGCGGACCGCAGGGTCGGGCCGGGGCGGTACGAGTCATGCGCGGGCAGCACACCGCCGCCGGCACCCGCCAGGTCGACGTCCGGTCGGCGTGGGGCCGGGCGCGGCGGGACTCAGCGGCCGTGTAGGCCCAGGGCGCGCAGCTCCAGGGCAGCCAGCGCCTCGACCGCGTCGTCGTCGCCGCGCCGCCACGCCTCGGCCACGTCGGGGGTGATGCGGGCCAGCTGGCCCAGCGGCTGGGTGGCCAGGGCCCGCAGGGCGAGCAGGTCCCGGCCGGCGGGCGCGGCGGCCAGCTTCGCGGCGGCACCGGCGCGGCGCATCCACCGCACCCGCAGCGGCAGCCAGCCGAGGAGCACCAGGCCGAGCGGGAAGACCAGCACGGCGACGGCCAGGGCCAGGGCGAGCTGGTCGACCAGCTCCTGCTGGTCCCGCCCGGCCTCGGCGAGAGAGCGCGCCGCCCCGGCGGCCCGCTCGAACGGCGCGGTCAGCTCGTCGCCGACCAGCGGGAGCCGGCCGACCTTGCCGCCGGCCTCGGCCAGGTTGTCGGCCAGGCCACCGCCGGCGCCCTCCAGCTTCTGTCCGGGTACGGCGAGCTTCTGCACCAGGTCGTGCAGCCACAGCGCGCCGCGCACCGACGCGTACACCCAGGCGACGACGAGGAGGTCGGTGAGCAACTGACGGGCGGCGGTCGGGAAGCGATCGGCGTAGATCTTCACGCCGGACAGCGTGCCACGGCGACGCGCCCGCGGCACCCCGTGCGGCGTGTTAGGAAGGGACCCTTATACAACGCCAGGCGTTAACAAGGGGCCCTTCCTTGCACCTCAGGGACGGGCGGCGGGTGTGGCGGTGGCGGTGCCCTCACCGGCGTGGCTCACCGCGTCCGCCACGATGTGGGCGACGTGCTCGTCGACCAGGGCGTACGCGATCTCCCGGCCGCGCCGGGAGCCGCGCACCACGCCCGCGCCACGCAGGATCCTCAGGTGCTGGGAGACCAGGGGTTGCGGGGCGCCGAGCTTGTCGACCAGCTCGTGCACGCACCGCTCGCCGTCGGCGAGCTCGCTGACGATGGCCAGCCGGATCGGCGCGGAGAGCGCGCGCAGCAGCTCGCTGGCATCCTCGAAGGCGTCGTAGCCTGACCCGCTGCTCACCCTGCAACGGTAACCAATGCCATCCGCATCCGGCTGGTCAGGACCGGTGCAGCACGACCTCGTGCGGCTCGGTGGTGGTTTCGGCGACCGGGGTGGCGCGGCGCCGTAGCGCCCGCCAGACCGCGCCGCCGAGCGCGACCACCGCGAACGACGCGATCGCCATCAGCACCACGGACGCGCCGGGGGCCGTGTCGGCGTTGGCCGCCACGTAGACACCCGAGCCGGCGGCGAAGAGACCGAGTGCCATCGCCGCCGCCAGCGTGCCGCGGAAGCCCCGGGTGACCTGCTGGGCGGCGGCCACCGGCACCACCATCAGCGCGCTGATCAGCAACACGCCGACCGCGCGCATGGCGATCGTCACGGTGACCGCGGTGGCGACGGCGAGGAGGAGGTTGAGGGTACGGACGGGCAGGCCGGAGACGCGGGCGTACTCCTCGTCATGGCAGACGGCGAACAGCGCCGGGCGCAACGCCAGCATGGTGACCAGGATCGCCGCGCCGAGCACGGTGATGGTGGTCAGGTCAGCGGGGGAGATGGTGGTCAGCGACCCGAAGAGGTACGCGTTGAGCGCCCGGGTGTTGTCGGAGAGCCCGACGAGCATCACGCCGCCGGCGATGCCGCCGTAGAAGAGCAGCGCGAGCGCCAGGTCCCCGGAGGTGCGACCGCGCGCCCGGACCAGCTCGATGGTGATCGCGCCGAGAGTCGCCACGATCACCGCCACGAGCACCGGGGACTGGTTGAGCAGCAGCCCGGCGCCGACACCGGTCAGCGCCACGTGCCCGACCCCGTCACCGATCAGCGCCAGCCGCCGCTGCACCAGGTAGATGCCGAGCGCCGGGGCGGCCAGGCCGATGACCAGCGCGCCGATGAGGGCACGCTGCATGTACGGGTACTGGAAGAGTTCCATGCTCAGCTGCTCCAGAGCCCGGCGGGCTCGTCGGGACCGTGCGGGTGCACGTGGTCGTGGTCGGGGTCGGCGTGGTGCCCGGCCGGCTCCGGGACGGCGCCGTCGTGGGCGATCCCACCGGCGTGGACGACGACCGCCCGGGAGATCAGCGGCCGCAGCGGCCCCAGCTCGTGCGCGACCAGCAGCACGGTGCCGCCACTGGCCACGAAGTCCTTGAGTGCGCCGGCGAACGCCTCCTGGCTCGCCGCGTCCACTCCGGCGGTCGGCTCGTCGAGGACCAGCAGCTCCGGCCTGCCGGCCAGGGCACGGGCGATCAGGGTGCGCTGCTGCTGCCCGCCGGAGAGGGTGGACACCGGGTCACCGGCCCGGTCGGCGAGACCGACGGAGGCCAGCGCCGCCTCGACGGCCTCCCGGTCGGTGCGTCCCGGCGGGCGCAGGACGCCCCGGCGGGCCAGCCGACCGGAGGCCACCACCTCGCGGACCGTGGCCGGGACGCCACTACCGGCGCCTAGGCGTTGGGGGACGTACCCGATGCGGTGCCACTGCCGGAACCGCCGCAACGGGTGGTCGAAGAGGGTGACGGATCCCGAGCTGAGCGGGACCAGCCCGAGCACGGCGCGGATGAGGGTGGACTTGCCGGAGCCGTTGGCGCCGAGCACGGCGACCACCTCGCCGGCGGTCACGGTCAGCGAGACGTCACGGAGCACGGGGCGGCCGTCGTAGCCGACCACCCCGTGCGTGACGGTGATGACAGGGGACGTCACGAGCAGTTCAACGCCGTCCGCAGGGTGGCCAGGTTGGTGCGCATCACCGAAAGGTAGTCGCCGCCGTCGTCGCCGGACAGCCCCTCCAGCGGATCCAGCACCGCGGTCTTCGCGCCGACCTCACCGGCGATGGTCTCGGCGACCTTCGGGCTGACCAGCGTCTCGAAGAAGATCGTGGTGGCCTTGTGCTCCCGCGCCTCCTCGGCGACCTCGGCGAGCCGCTGCGGCGACGGCTCGTCCTCCGGGCTCAGCCCGCTGACGCCGATCTGCTCCAGCTGGTAGCGCTCGGCGAGGTAGCCGAAGGCGGTGTGGCTGACGACGATCTCGCGTCGCTGGCAGGTCTTCAGGCCGGTGGTGAACTCCGCGTCGAGCTTCTCCAGCTCGGTCCGGAGGGCCTTCGCCCGCGCCGTGTAGTCGCCGGCGCGGTCCGGGTCGGCCGTGCCGAGCCGCTCGGCGAGCCGGTCGCCGACGGTGGCCAGGCGGGTCGGGTCGAGCCAGAGGTGCGGGTCCTTGCCGCCGGTCTCCTCCTCGTGGCCCGGCTCCTCGGCCGCGCCCGACTCCTCGGCGTGCCCGGCTTCCTCGCCCTCGTGCTCGTGGTCGTGCCCACCGGCGGCGGCGTCGAGCAGCGGCTGCACCGTGGCGACGTCGAGGGCCTTGTCCCCGGCGTTCTGCTCGACGGCCTCGTCGACGGCGGGCTGGAAGCCCTTGAGGTAGACGACCAGCTCCGCCTGTGCGACCTCGCCGACCTGGCCCGGGTTGAGCTCGGCGTCGTGCGGCTCGGCGCCCGGCTTCACCAGGTTGCTCACCGTGACGGCGTCGCCGCCGATCCGCTCCGCCAGGAACTGCAACGGGTAGAACGCCGCCACCACGTCTACCCGCTGCGGGTCGGCGCCGGCCTGGTCGTCGGAGCAGGCGGCGACGCCGCCGAGGGCCAGCAGGGCGGTCGCGGCGGCGGCGAGGGTGCGCGGAGCGGAGCGGATGTTCATGACGTCAACTGTCCGCGACAACGATAATGATTGTCAAAAACGCATGAGTGCATGTTCAGAGCAGCTTCACCAGGCCCGCCGTCACCAGCAGCGTCAGCACCAGCAGCCGGATCACCCGGGTCGGCGGCGTCTGCACCGCCCAGGTGGTGACCAGCAGCGCGGCGACGCCCGCCGCGAGCGCCAGCGTGAGCAGCCCGCCGACCACGCCCGGGGTGAAGAACGCGACCAGCACCAGCACCAGGGTGACCAGGAACACCGTCGTCGGGTTCGCCCGGGCCAACCGGGCCGGCAACCCGCTCTGCGTACGCTGCATCCCACAGACTCTACGAGGAGGAACCCGGTGCTGGTGACCAACCGGTTCGTGGTCGAGGTCGATGTCGCCGACGACTTCACCGCCCGGGCGCACGCCGCGCTCGCCGCGCTCGCCGCCCGGCCCGGGTACCTGCGCGGCCAGTTGGTACGCGCCCTCGACGACCCGCGGCACTGGTGCCTGCTGACGGAGTGGGAGTCGGTCGGCACCTACCGGCGTGCGCTCGGCGACTTCGACGTCAAGGTCACCGCGATCCCGCTGCTCGCCGAATCGGTGGACGAGCCGTCCGCGTACGAGGCGCTCGCCACCGCCGCGCCCGGCGGCGAGGTGGTCGTGGCGGCGAGCGATAGGTCCGCCGGTCCTTACCGGTGAGCCGGAAACCACTACATTGATCTCATGACCGCTCCCGGACCGGCTGCCTCCTCGCCGTACCCTTCGGTGCCCGGCCAGGAGGGCGCCGCGCACCCGCCGGCCGTGCCCGGCCCGCCGGCGCACCCGGGGGTCCCCACCCCGCCGGCCGGCCCCGGTGTCGCGCCGCCGTTCGCCGCACCGCCCACCGAGGGCCGCAACACCCGGCTCTGGCTGGGGCTCGGCGCCGGCGCGCTCGCCCTGCTGCTCTGCTGCGGTGGCGGGGGCGCGGCGGTGATCGGGCTCGCCGTGACCGGTGTGCAGGCGATCGACGAGCAGGGGCGGGCCGTCTCCGCCGACTACTACCGGGCCCTGGCGGAACGCCGGTACGGCGCCGCCTACGACCAGCTGTGCGACGCGGCGCAGCGGCGGGAGTCGCGCCGGGAGTTCGAGCGGCGCGTGTCCGACGAGCCGCAGGTCGCGTCCTTCCGCGTCGGCGACGTCGACCCGAACACGCTGACCGTGCCCGTCGACGTGACCTACACCGGCGGCGACCGCGACCGCCAGCAGGTGAACCTCGAACAGGACCGGCAGACCGGCGAGCTGGAGGTGTGCGGGGTCAACTGACCCGCCCCCGGTATTCTCCTGGGCTCGGGACGTCCCTGGTCGTACCGTTGTCCCGAACTGCCCGTCGCATCCCACCGTGTCCCCGCCGACCGCCAGCCGGCGTAGGAGGAAACATGCCAGCCGACCGTATCGACGCCGTTGTCAGCCTCGCCAAGCGCCGAGGCTTCGTCTTCCCCTCCAGTGAGATCTACGGGGGCACCCGCTCGGCGTGGGACTACGGTCCGCTCGGCGTGGAGCTGAAGGAGAACGTCCGCCGGCAGTGGTGGAAGACCATGGTCCAGCAGCGGGACGACGTCGTGGGCCTCGACTCCGCGGTCATCCTGGCCCGGGACGTCTGGGCCGCCTCCGGCCACCTGGACGCCTTCGTCGACCCGCTGACCGAGTGCCAGTTCTGCCACAAGCGGTTCCGCGCGGACCACCTCGAGGAGGCGTACGAGGCGAAGCACGGCAACCCGCCGGCGTCGCTGGCCGAACTGAACTGCCCCAACTGCGGCAACAAGGGCACCTTCACCGAGCCGAAGATGTTCAACGGCCTGATGAAGACGTTCCTGGGCCCGGTGGAGAGCGACGAGGGCCTGCACTACCTGCGCCCGGAGACCGCGCAGGGCATCTTCGTCAACTACAAGAACGTCGAGACGGTGGCCCGCAAGAAGCCGCCGTTCGGCATCGCCCAGACCGGCAAGTCGTTCCGCAACGAGATCACGCCGGGCAACTTCATCTTCCGTACCCGCGAGTTCGAGCAGATGGAGATGGAGTTCTTCGTCGAGCCGGGCACCGACGAGGAGTGGCACGAGTACTGGCTGCGGGAGCGCTGGAACTGGTACATCGACCTCGGCCTGTCCGAGACCAACCTGCGCTTCTACGAGCACCCGAAGGAGAAGCTCTCCCACTACTCGAAGCGCACGGTCGACATCGAGTACCGGTTCCAGTTCGGCGGCACCGAGTTCGCCGAGCTGGAGGGCATCGCCAACCGCACCGACTTCGACCTGTCCACGCACAGCAAGCACTCCGGCGTCGACCTGTCCTACTTCGACCAGACCAAGCAGGAGCGCTGGATCCCGTACGTCATCGAGCCGGCCGCCGGCCTCACCCGCGCGGTGCTGGCGTTCCTGCTGGAGGCGTACGACGAGGACGAGGCGCCCAACACCAAGGGCGGCGTGGACAAGCGCACGGTGATGCGCTTCGACCCGCGCCTGGCGCCGGTCAAGGTCGCCGTCCTGCCGCTGTCCCGCAACGAGGCGCTGTCGCCCAAGGCTCGGCAGCTCGCTGCCGACCTGCGTAAGCGCTGGGTGGTGGAGTTCGACGACTCGCAGGCCATCGGCCGCCGGTACCGCCGCCAGGACGAGATCGGCACCCCGTTCTGCGTGACGGTGGACTTCGACACGCTCGACGACAACGCCGTGACCGTGCGGAACCGGGACACCATGGCCCAGGAGCGCGTCTCCCTGGACCAGATCGAGCACTACCTCATCGACCACCTCCCCGGCTGCTGACCCGGAAGGAAGGGCCCCTTCTTAACGCCTGGCGTAGAGAAGGGGCCCCTTCTTAACGCTCACCCGCTGTTCGGCTCGGCTCGAATCCCGGTCCCGGTGCCCAGCCCGTGACGCGCCGAACACGCGTCCTCGACCATGCGGCGAACCCGTCCCGGCTCCCGCTGGATCTGGGCGGGGGTGAAGTGAATGACCAGCACGCCCTGCCGGCTCAGCTCGTTGTGCCGGTCCAGCGTCCGCGTCCAGTCGTCGGGGCTGATGTGGTACTCCCGCGAATCGACCTCCAACGCCACCGCGCCGTCCCGCAGATACCCGTCCGGGGTCGGCAGTCGCGCGCCGTCCGCCGCCCACAGCCGTGGGTTCCACAGGATCTCCGGCAGCAGCCGGCTCCCGGCCAGGCACTCGCGCAGCTCGGTCTCCGGTGCCGAGCGGGTGCCGTCCGCGACCTCGGCGAAGGCCTTACGGATCAGCGCGGTCCGGCTGCGCCGGGCCCGGCGGATCTCCTCGTCCAGGGTTGCGAGGTCGGCGAAGCCCCGCTGAACGGCCTCGGCCACGGTGGCTCGGACCGGTCGTAGCTGACCCAGGTCCCGGGCGGCGTCCACGACAGCCCGGGCCGGTGAGCACACCGGGTAGAGGGCCGTCTTCCGGGCCCGGTGATCGAGCTGCAAGGTCCGGGCTATCACCGCGTAGCCAGCCGATCGGCGCCGTGTGTGGTGCGGCAGGATCAGGTGTACGTCCGTTGTGCGAGGGCTGTACCGAAAGCCGTACCAATCAGGGCCGCCAAGCCGGTGAGCTGCGCGTCCGGACCGGCGTAGAGCGTTGCGGCGATCCGTCGCTGCTCCTCGGTGAGGGTGCCGGTGACCAGCGCGTATGTCGCCGGCAGCACTCGCTGCCACAGGCCGCGCCGGGTCTGCCGGTACAGGTACATGTCGTCGAAGCCGGCGGCCAGGAGCTGAGCGCGCGTGACGATCTGCTGCTGGCGCTCGGCCACGTCCACGAGTTCGGGCGGGTGTTCAGGCATGCATCGCAGGATGCGGTTGCCGCTCGCCCGCTTTCTGCCCGCGCGGCCGGATCTGTGGACAGCCGACGCTCCTGTGGACAACTCCCGGCTGGCGGCCGCTTGTGATATGCGCCGTGTTAAGAAGGGGCCCCTGCTCTACCGGAGACGTTAAGAAGGGGCCCTTCCTTACACTTGGGCGGTGACCACGATGACGGCTCCCGTGCTGCGCCCGCTGACGATCGGGCGGCACGAGGTGTGGCCGCCGGTCGTGCTCGCGCCGATGGCCGGCATCACCAACGTCGGGTTCCGCCAGCTCTGCCGGGAGCAGGGTGGCGGCATCTACGTCTGCGAGATGATCACCACGGTGGCCCTGGTCGAGCGCAACCCGAAGACGCTGCGCATGATCGCCTTCGGGGAGGACGAGTCGCCCCGCAGCCTCCAGCTCTACGGCACCGACCCGGAGATCACCGCCGCCGCCGTGCGGATCGTCGTCGAGAAGGACCTCGCCGACCACATCGACCTCAACTTCGGCTGCCCGGTTCCCAAGGTCACCCGCAAGGGTGGCGGCTCAGCGCTGCCGTGGCGCCGCCGGCTCTTCGCCCGCCTCGTCAAGGCCGCGGTGGACGCCGCGTCGCCCGCGGGGGTGCCGGTCACGGTCAAGATGCGCAAGGGCATCGACGACGGCCATCTGACGTACGTCGAGGCCGGCCTCGCCGCCCAGGACGCGGGCGTCGCGGCGGTGGCCCTGCACGGGCGTACGGCGGCGCAGCGCTATTCGGGCACCGCCGACTGGGACGCGATCGCCACGCTCAAGGCGGCCCTCGACGTGCCGGTGCTCGGCAACGGTGACATCTGGGAGGCCGACGACGCGCTGCGGATGGTGGCCCACACCGGCGTCGACGGGGTGGTCGTGGGCCGGGGCTGCCTCGGCCGCCCGTGGCTCTTCGCCGACCTGGAGGCCGCGTTCAACGGGTCGCCCGAGCGCCGGCTGCCGACGCTGGGCGAGGTCGCGGCGACGATGCGGCGGCACGCGGAGTTGCTGGTCGAGCAGTTCACCGCCGGCGCCCGCGACGCCGCCCGGGGCGAGCGGGACGGCTGCACGGATTTCCGCAAGCACGTCGCCTGGTACCTGAAGGGGTTTCCGGTCGGCAGCGAGCTGCGCCGGTCGCTCGCCATGATCGAGAGCCTGGCCCAGCTCGACGACCTGCTCGGCAAGCTCGACCCGGCCGTGCCGTTCCCGGTGGAGACGCTCGGCCAGCCGCGCGGGCGCACCAACTCCCCGGGCAAGGTCTTCCTGCCGGACGGCTGGCTGGCCAGCCGCGACGACGACACCGTCCCCGAGGGCGCCGAACTGGACGACTCCGGCGGCTGACTCCGGCTCGCCTGCCTCGGACGGCGCTTGGCGGCGGCAACTTCGGGGACGTTGTCCCCTCGCTCCGCGCCGAGGCAGCAACTTCCCCGAAAATGTCGGCTGCCTCGCGAAGGGGGCGAGACGACGAAGGGCCGGCCCCCGGTGGGGGCCGGCCCTGTCGTGACGCCGGTGTGTCAGGAGGTGCTGTAGCCGCGGGTGGCGATCCAGTCGGCCAGGGCCTCGGTGGTCATCCAGTACGAGGCGGTGTCCGGGTTGGCCGAGTCGGCGATCTTCACCTGCTTGGCGCCGTCCCGGTAGCCCACCACGCTGATGTAGTGGCCGCCCTCGAAGGAGTGCAGCCCGCCCTCGGTGTCGGTCGCGGTGCCGGCGATGTTCGCCACCACGGCGCGGCCCTCGTCGACGGTGCGCTTGACGTCCTTGCGCAGCTTGTTGGTCTGCTTCTCGTCGGCCCGACCCTCGGAGATCTCGACGCTGCGGTAGACGTCGTCACCGGTCTCGTCGTTCAGCACCGGGGTGATGTCGTGGATGGAGTCGGTGCCGGCCTCGGTGGTGCCCATCCGCTCGGCCATGGCGTCCACGTCGACGGCCTTGCCCTGCACGGACAGGGCGTTCCGGGTGGCGGCCGGGCCGCAGTAGTAGAAGTTCGGCTGAGCCTGGTAGTCGACGGCCAGCTCGCGGTCGCCCTTGAGCTCGCCCATGAAGTCGCCGGTGCGCTCGGCCTGGGTGGCGGCCGGCTTGTCGTCGGCGTACGCGGTGGGGATCACACCGGTGATCACGCCACCGGTCACCGCGAGACCGGCGGCGGCCAGGGCGGCCTTGCGGGTACGCAGGAAATCGGTACGCATGATGATCGAAGCCTTTCGCTCGGGGGTGACGCGCGGCGGGCAAGGGGATGCACGTCGCCGGCGTGCTCACGGAGCCCGGTGTCACACTCGGGCCGTACGCCCGGCTGGGGGATGCCGCTCGGGCGTCCGAAGATGTAACCGTCCGGGGGCGCGGACCATTCCGGCCGGTGGGGCCGGGGCGCGGCACCGGTAGGGCGCGGCGGCCCTGGTCACGGTATGTACAACAGCCCTGGCGGCCCGCCGATTCCGGCCCTGGTGTGGCCCCGGCCACCGGACAGCCTGGCCGATTCCGGTCATTCGGTCACGGCGGGATCGTGGAAGGAAACGGCCCCCGGAGGGCTGACACCTGAGAACGGCGCGCCGATTCAGGCGATTGGGGTCCGGGTGCCGGTCTGGGCGGGGATGTGTGCGGTGACCGGTTCGTCCGTGGGCCACGGGATCTCCGGTGCCCGGTGGTAGGCGATGCCGGCCGCCGCCCACCGCCGGCCGTGCCCGGCCAGCCGCTCGCGGAACGCCGTCCAGTCGTGCGTGGCGCGCGGCGACCAGCCCAGCTCGGCCACGGCGGGCAGCCGGGGCAGGAGCATGAACTCGATCTCCGCCAGCGAGGTGACCGACTCGGTCCAGAGCGGGGCCTCGACGCCGAGGACCGCCTCCGCCGGCACGCCGGCCACGTGCGTCCCCGGATCCCAGTCGTACGCCCGACGCACGTCGATCAGGCCCGCCCAGTCGTGCCCGATCGGGGTGTCCGGGGCGTACTTCATGTCCAGGTACGCGTGGTTACCGGGGGAGAGGATCAGCCGGGCGCCGCGGCGTACGGCGTCGGCGGTCACCGGGTCCGCGCCGTCGGTGCCCCACCACTGGAGGACCCGCCCGTCGGTGTGCGCCGCCGGGGCGAGCTGGTGCCAGCCCACCACGGTCTTGCCGAGGTCCGCCACGATGCGCTGCACCCGCTCGACGAATCCGGTGTACGCCGTCCCCTTGACCTTGAAGGCCTCGTCCCCGCCCACGTGCAGGAACGGGCCGGGGGTGCGGGCGGCGACCTCGCCGAGCACGTCGGTGACGAAGTCGTACGTCCGCTCGTTGGCCGGGTCGACGTAGCTGAAGCCGACCTCGGTGCCGGTGTACGGCGGCGGCGCGACCCCGTCCGGTGCGAGCTCCGGGTACGCGGTCAGCGCGGAGTTGGTGTGCCCTGGCAGGTCGATCTCCGGGACGACGGTGATGTGCCGTTCGGCCGCGTACGCGACGATGCGCCGGTAGTCGGCCGCCGTGTACCACCCGCCGGGGGCGTCGCCGACCGCCGTCGCCCCGCCGACCGTCGCCAGTCGGGGCCAGGAGTCGACGGCGATCCGCCAGCCCTGGTCGTCGGTGAGGTGCAGGTGCAGGTGGTTGAGCTTGTACCGGGCCAGGTGGTCGATCACCCGCAGCACGTCGTCCACGCCGAAGAAGTGCCGGGCGACGTCGAGCATCGCGCCCCGGTACGCGAACCGGGGCCGGTCGGTGATCGACCCGCCGGGCACCACCCAGCGCTCCGCAACCGGGGTCGGGTTCTCGATGGCCGCCGGGAGGAGCTGCCGGAGGGTCTGTACGCCGTGCAGCAGCCCGGCCGGGGTGGCGGCGCCGATGCGTACCCCGGCCGGTGTCACGTCCAGGCGGTAGCCCTCGGGGCCGAGAACCGGGTCGTCGTCGAGCGCCAGCGCGATGCCGCCGGCCGGCTCCGGGCGGGCCGCGTCGGTGACCGGCAGCGGGTAGCCCGTGGCGGGGCGCAGCAGCGCGGCCAGTTGCTCTCCGACGGCCAGCGCGGCGGGGTCGGTGCTGACCCGGACCGCCGCCTCGGGGAGGAGAACGAAGTCCGCCGCCGGGTCGGGCGTGACCTGCTCGGGGGCCGGAACGACGTCGCCGAGCCGGACCGGCGACGGCGGGGCCAGCAGGTCCCCGGCCGTGCGGGCGGCCGCCCGGGCCAGCTCCGGCGCCGCCGGCGCCCGGTCGGCCAGGACGGGCGGCGCGGGGTCGGCGTGGCGGGCGGGCTCGCCGGCGCGCCGCGGCGCGGTCCCGGCGTCCAGCGGGTCCGGGGCGGCGGTGGGGGCGGATGACACGACGACGGCTCCGAGGGGTGTATTCGCGGCTGTTATGGCAAAGGTGACCTTCACCGGGATGCGGTGACGTCAAGAGTACGGGGAGCCGGCGATTGCGTGATCCTGCGCATGGAAGCGTTCCCAAAAAACGCCACGAACGCGGATGGTCGTGATAGCTGTGCCTATTGTCACCGAACGGTCCCAGGCCACTCGATGTTCGCTTAACCTTCGCCCACCGATCGGCATGTACCCCGGGATTACCGGTGGTCGGCTCCGGGGTATGTGGCAGCTGAACCTTCGTTAAGTGTCAATTCCGGCGCGCGTGGGAGGCTCTGGTGGCAGCGCAAGAGACGGTCGATCACAAGTACGTCTACGACTTCGCCGAGGGCAACAAGGATCAGAAGGACCTGCTCGGGGGCAAGGGCGCCAACCTGGCCGAGATGACCAACCTCGGCCTGCCCGTACCGCCGGGCTTCACGATCACCACCGAGGCGTGCAAGGCGTACCTCGCCACCGGTGAGCAGCCCGCCGGGTTGGCCGACCAGATCAGCGCCCGCGTCGGGGCGCTGGAGGCGGCGATGGGCCGGAAGCTCGGCGACCCGGAGGACCCGCTGCTGGTCTCCGTGCGCTCCGGCGCCAAGTTCTCGATGCCCGGCATGATGGAGACCGTCCTCAACGTCGGCCTCAACGACCGCAGCGTCGTCGGCCTCTCCGCGCAGGCCGGCGGCAACGACCGCTTCGCGTGGGACTCGTACCGCCGCCTGATCCAGATGTTCGGCAAGACCGTCTGCGACGTGCCGGGCGAGGAGTTCGAGCACGCGCTCGACGACGCCAAGCGCGCCAAGGGCACCACCAACGACCTCGACCTGGACGCCGGCGACCTGCGCGGCCTGGTCGACGCGTACAAGAAGATCTTCAGCAAGCACACCGGCCGGGAGTTCCCCCAGGACCCGCGCGAGCAGCTCGACCTCGCGATCAAGGCGGTCTTCGAGTCGTGGAACGCGGAGCGGGCGGTGATCTACCGCCGCCAGGAGCGCATCCCCGCCGACCTCGGCACCGCCGTCAACGTGGTCGCGATGGTCTTCGGGAACCTCGGATCGGACTCCGGCACCGGTGTCGCCTTCACCCGCGACCCCGCCAGCGGCGCGCAGGGCATCTACGGCGACTACCTCGCGAACGCGCAGGGCGAGGACGTGGTGGCCGGCATCCGCAACACCGTGCCGCTGCAGGAGCTGGAGCGGATCGACAAGAAGTCGTACGACGAGCTGCTCGACTACATGGCCCGCCTCGAGGGGCACTACAAGGACCTCTGCGACATCGAGTTCACCATCGAGCGCGGCAAGCTGTGGATGCTCCAGACCCGGGTCGGCAAGCGCACCGCCGCGGCGGCGTTCGTCATCGCCGGGCAACTCGTCGACGAGGGCCTCATCGACCTCGACGAGGCGCTGCACCGGGTCAACGGCGCCCAGCTCGCGCAGCTGATGTTCCCGCGTTTCAAGCTCGACCACGAGTTCCAGCCGGTCGCCAAGGGCATCGGCGCCTCCCCGGGCGCCGCCGTCGGCAAGGTCGTCTTCACCTCCGCCCGGGCGGTGGAGCTGGCCGGCGAGGGCGAGCAGGTAATCCTGGTCCGCCGGGAGACCAACCCCGACGACCTCAACGGCATGATCGCCGCGCAGGGCATCCTCACCTCCCGGGGCGGCAAGACCAGCCACGCCGCGGTGGTCGCCCGCGGCATGGGCAAGACCTGCGTCTCCGGCGCCGACGAGCTGGACATCGACATCCCGGGGCGGACGTTCACCGTCGCCGGGCAGACCGTCCGCGAGGGCGACGTCGTCTCCATCGACGGCACCACCGGCAAGGTCTACCTCGGCGAGGTGCCGGTCATGCCGTCCGAGGTGGTGCAGTACTTCGAGGGCGAGCTGGACCCGGAGCAGACCGACGACGCGCTGGTCAAGGCCGTACACCGGATCATGACGCACGCGGACGCCCGGCGGCGGCTGCTGGTACGCACGAACGCCGACACCGGAGCGGACGCCGCGCGGGCGCGGCGCTTCGGCGCCGAGGGCATCGGGCTGTGCCGCACCGAGCACATGTTCCTCGGCGAGCGGCGGGAGCTGGTCGAGAAGCTGATCCTGGCCCGCACCGACGACGAGCGGGACTCCGCGCTCGCCGCGCTGCTGCCGTTGCAGCGGGCCGACTTCGAGGAGATCTTCCGCGAGATGGACGGCCTGCCGGTCACCGTCCGGCTGATCGACCCGCCGCTGCACGAGTTCCTGCCGCCGCTGGAGCAGCTCGCGGTGAACGTCGCCGTCGCCCAGGAGCGGGGCGAGGACGTGGCGAAGGAGGAGGCGCTGCTCGCGGCCGTGCGGCGGATGCACGAGGAGAACCCGATGCTGGGCCTGCGCGGCGTCCGCCTCGGCCTGGTCATCCCCGGTCTCTTCGCCATGCAGGTCCGGGCGATCGCGGAGGCCGCGGTCACCGTCACCCGCGCCGGCGCGGTGGCCAAGCCGGAGATCATGGTCCCGCTGGTCGGCGCGGTGCAGGAGCTGGAGACGGTACGCGCCGAAGCTGAGAAGATCATCGCCGAGGTGGTCGGGGACAGCGGCGTCGAGGTGCTGATCGGCACGATGATCGAGGTGCCCCGGGCGGCGCTGACCGCCGGCCAGATCGCCGAGGCGGCGCAGTTCTTCTCGTTCGGCACCAACGACCTGACCCAGATGGCCTGGGGCTTCTCCCGGGACGACGTCGAGGGCGCGTTCTTCTGGCGGTACCTGGAGCTGGGCATCTTCGGCATCTCGCCGTTCGAGTCGATCGACCGCGAGGGCGTGGGCCGGCTGGTGCGCATCGCCGCCGAGGAGGGGCGTGCGGCGCGGCCCGGGTTGAAGCTCGGCGTCTGCGGCGAGCACGGCGGCGACCCCGAGTCGGTGCACTTCTTCCACGAGGTGGGGCTCGACTACGTCTCGTGCTCGCCGTTCCGGGTGCCGGTTGCCCGGCTGGAGGCGGGTCGCGCGGCGGTGGAGACCACCGGCTCCGACAGCCGCTGACGGACGTACGACGCGATGGCGGGCCCGGCGCGGGCCCGCCATCGGCGCGTCAGCGGATCGGCGGTCGGCTCCAGGTGTGGTGCGTCGTGCGGCGCGGCAGCGTCGTCCTCGCCGGACGGTGCGCGAGTGGGGCGTGCGCGTCGGGCGTCGCCGCGCGGGGCCGTGCGTCCAGCGCCGAACCGGCCCGGTGCGCCACCTTTCGGGCCTCGGCGTGCAGCCCCTCCAGGTCGTCGGTGGTGTCGGCGATGAGCGTGAGCAGCGCGTCGCGCCCGGCCGGGTACGTCACGACGGTGCCGCCCGCCGTGCGGACCAGCGCCTCCTGGAACGCGCCACGCCGCACCGTGGTCGCCACCCGGCTGGCCACTCCGAAGCCGGCCGCCGCGAGCGCCGCCAGGTGGGTGGCCTCCGTCCCGGGAAGGTCGCTGCCGATGACCAGTCCGTCGGTCCCCGCGAGCACGGCGCCGGCCACCTCCGGCCGGCGGCGCCGCAACCGGAGCAGTTCGGTACCCACCATCGTGTCCACGTCCACGAGAGTCTCCCCCGTCGTCGGATTGGCTGGTTGGTGACGTTCCGCGTCGGGAACGTTACCGGCCGCCCGCCGTCGCCCGCGATCCCGTAACCCTCGGCGATCGGTCGGCAACTCCCGACTGAACGGGGGTTGCGACGCCGGCCGACGCCGGTCGCCCGGCGCGCCGGGCGATGCCCTCCGGCGTAACCTGTCGGGATGAGCAGCGCCTGGGAGAGCCTCACCGTCGATGCGCGTGACCCGTCCCGACTGGCCCGTTGGTGGGCCGAGGCGCTGGGCTACCAGGTGGTCACGGAGAAGCCGGACGAGGTGGAGATCCGGCAGGCGCCCGACCGGTTGCCCGGCATCGTGTTCGTCGCGGTGACGGGGAGCAAGGAGGGCAAGAACCGGCTCCACGTCGACCTGCGTCCGGACGACCAGGAGGCGGAGGTCGAGCGGCTGGTGGACATGGGTGCCCGGCACGTCGACGTCGGCCAGGGCGACGTGGGGTGGACGGTGCTGGCCGACCCGGAGGGCAACGAGTTCTGCGTCCTGCGGCAGCGTGGGGGGTGACCGGCCCCGATCCGGACGAGCGGCGGTGGGTCGACGAGCCGCCGAAGGACACCGGGTACGGCCGCACGGCGTACGAGCGGGACCGCGCCCGGGTGCTGCACTCGGCGGCGTTCCGGCGGCTCGCCGCCAAGACGCAGGTGCACATGGCCGGCACCGACGACTTCCTGCGGACCCGGTTGACGCACTCGCTGGAGGTCGCCCAGATCGCCCGGGAGATGGGGGCGCGGCTCGGCTGCGACCCGGACGTGGTGGACGCCGCCGGGTTGGCGCACGACCTGGGGCACCCGCCGTTCGGGCACAACGGTGAGGACGCGTTGGACGGCCTGGCCGCACCGTGCGGCGGCTTCGAGGGCAACGCGCAGACGCTACGCGTCCTCACCCGCCTGGAAGCGAAGGTCATCGGCCCGGACGGCGCCTCCGCCGGGCTGAATCTCACCCGGGCCTCCCTCGACGCGGTGAGCAAGTACCCGTGGACCCGGCGTCCGGGCGAGCGCAAGTTCGGCGTGTACGCCGACGACCGGCCGGTCTTCGACTGGCTGCGGGCCGGCGTCCCGGACGCGCGCCGCTGCCTGGAGGCGCAGGTGATGGACTGGGCCGACGACGTCGCGTACTCGGTGCACGACGTCGAGGACGGCATCCACGGCGGGTACGTGACGCTGCGCCCGTTGCTGGCCGACGCGGACGAGCGGGCTGCGCTCTGCGCCGACGTGGCGGCCACGTACTCCGGCGAGTCCCCGGCCGACCTGGCGGAGGTGCTGGTCGACCTGCTCGCCGACCCGGTGCTCGCGCCGCTGGCCCACTACGACGGCAGTCACCGGGCGCAGGCCGCGCTGAAGGCCACCACCAGCGTGCTGACCGGCGGCTTCGTCTCCGCGGCGGTGGCCGCGACGCAGGCGCACTTCGGTTCCGGTCCGCACCGCCGCTACGCCGCCGACCTGGTCGTCCCCCGTGGGATCCGGGCGCGGTGCGCGCTGCTCAAGGGCATCGCGCTGCGGTACGTGATGCGCCGCCCCGGCTCCCGGGGCCGCTACGAGCGGCAGCGGCGGATCCTCACCGACCTGGTGGAGATCCTGACCGACCGGGCTCCGGACGCGCTGGACGTGGTCTTCGCGCCGCTGTGGCGGGTGGCCCCCGACGACGCGGCCCGGTTGCGCGTGGTGATCGACCAGGTCGCCTCGCTGACCGACCCGGCGGCCGTGGCCTGGCACGCCCGGCTGGCCGGCGAGGCGGCGGACGGGCGACCCGCGGTGGGCGGCCCGCGCAACTTAGGCTAGCCTAACCCGCATGACGGAGCGCCCGAAGAAGGTCACGTCCGCCCGGGTCGTCCGCACCGGGCGGCCGACCCCGCACCTGGTCCGGCTGGTGCTCGGCGGCGACGAACTGGCCGGCCTGCCGGTGGGCGAGTTCACCGACCACTACATCAAGATCCTCTTCCCGGTGCCCGGGGTCGCCTACCCCGAGCCGATGGACCTCGCGGCGATCCGTCGAGACCTGCCGCCCGCGCAGTGGCCCCGGCTGCGCGCGTACACCGTGCGGGCCTTCGACCCGGTCACCAACGAGCTGACCGTCGACGTCGTGCACCACGGCGACGAAGGACTCGCCGGCCCGTGGGCGGCCGCGCTGCGCCCCGGCGACCCGGTGCAATTCGTCGGCCCCGGCGGCGCGTACGCCCCCAGCCCGGAGGCCGACTGGCACCTGCTGGTCGGTGACGAGAGCGCGCTGCCCGCCATCGCCGCCGCGCTGGAACGGCTGCCCGCCGGCGCGCCGGCCACCGTCCTCGTCGAGACCAGCGGCCCGGCCGAGGAGCAGCCCCTGCCCAGCCCTGGCGCGGTCGAGCTGACCTGGCTGCACCGCGGCGACCGGCCGGTGGGGGCGGCGCTCGTCGCGGCGGTCCGCGCGCTGGACTTCCCGCCCGGCGACGTGCACGCCTTCGTGCACGGTGAGGCGACCTTCGTCAAGGAGCTGCGCCGGCTGCTGCGCGTCGAGCGCGGCATCCCCCGCGAGTGGCTGTCCATCTCCGGCTACTGGCGTCGCGGCCTGGACGACGAGGGCTGGCGGGCCAGCAAGCCGGACTGGAACCGCCAGGTCGAGGTCGAGGAGTCGGCCGCCCTCGCCGCCTGACGCCGCGTCGCCCGGCCCGCCCTCGTCAGGAACCCGGGGGAGGCGCGGCCGTCGGTCGATATCGACCGCGCGTCGCTCGCCCGACCCGCAGTATGGGCAGGGGGTGACCATGGGCGAGCAGGTGGGGCAACGGCCCGTCACCGGGAGCCCGGACCGCCTGGTGCTGGCTCTCGGCGTCGGTGGTGTCCTGGCGGTCGTGGCCTGGGGCGTACTGGCCAGGGAGTCGCTGGCCGGCGTCGGCGCGTCCGGGCTGGCCTGGGTCATCGACACGTTCGGCTGGTTCTTCGTCGTCGCGGCGGACGCCTTCCTGGTGCTCGCCGTGGTGCTGGCACTGTCCCGGTTCGGCGCGATCCGGCTGGGCGGCGACTCGGACCAGCCCGAATTCAGCACGCTGGCCTGGGTCGCCATGATGTTCAGCGCCGGCATGGGCATCGGGCTGGTCTTTTTCGCGGTCGCCGAGCCGATCCAGCACTACGCGACCCCGCCGCCGGCCACCGGTGTCGAACCGGAGACCGGTGCCGCCGCCTCCGCCGCCATGCAGTTCACCCTGTTCCACTGGACGTTGCACCCGTGGGCGATCTACGCGGTGGTGGCGCTCGCCCTGGCGTACTCGACGTTCCGGAAGGGCCGGGAGAACCGGATCTCGGCGGCGTTCCGGCCGGTGCTCGGCGCGCACGCGGACGGCACGGCGGGCCGGATCATCGACCTGCTGGCCGTCTTCGCCACGGTCTTCGGCTCCGCGACCAGCCTCGGCCTCGGCGCTCTCCAGGTGGCCGCCGGCCTGGACCTGGTCGCCGGGGTGCCCGACACCACCACGGTGGAGCTGGTGGTGATCGGCTCGCTGACGCTGGCCTTCGTCATCTCGGCCTTCTCCGGGCTGCACCGGGGCATCAAGTGGCTGTCCACCACCAACGTGGTGCTGGCGGTGGCGCTGATGCTGTTCGTGTTCGTGGTCGGCCCGACGATCTACACCCTGGAGGTGCTGCCCGCCTCGATCGGGGACTACCTCGACAACCTGATCTTCATGTCGACCCGGACGGGCGCCTTCTCCGACCCGTCCTGGCTGGGCTCCTGGACGATCTTCTACTGGGCGTGGTGGATCTCGTGGGCCCCGTTCGTCGGCACCTTCATCGCCCGGATCTCCCGTGGGCGTACGGTGCGCCAGTTCCTGGTCGGCGTGCTGCTGGTGCCGAGCGGGGCGAGCGCGCTCTGGTTCGCGGTGCTGGGCGGCAGCGCGCTGCGGGTGCAGGCCACCGGCACCCGTGACCTGGTCGCCGACGCCGCCGCCGGCACCGAGCAGGCGCTGTTCGGGTTGCTCGACGCGCTGCCGCTGGCGGCGCTGACCAGCGTGCTGGCCATGGTGCTGGTGGCGCTGTACTTCGTCACCAGCGCGGACTCGGCCTCGCTGGTGCTCGGGTCGCTCACCTCCGGGGGAGCGTTGCGCCCGCACCGGGTCCTCGTGGTCACCTGGGGGGTGTTGATCGGCGCGACCGCGGCGGTGCTGCTGCTGGTCGGTGGCCTGAGCGCCCTGCAACAGGCGACGATCATGGTTGCCCTGCCGTTCGTGGTGGTGATGCTCGGCCTCGCCGTGTCGCTGGTGAAGGAGATGTCAGAGGACCCGGCGATCCGCCCGGTGGCCCCTACCAGGCGGTACGGGCTGGCCGCGGCGATCCGGGCCGCCCGGTCGTACGAGGAGGAGGACCCGCCGCCGGTCCGGCGCTACCTCCGCCGCCGGCCGCGCTGACCGCGCCCGGCGCCCGGCGCCGGCGTGACGCCGACCGCGCCCGCCGCCCGGCGCCGGCGGGACGCCGACCGTGGCGGACCACAGCGGTGGTCGCCACACGCGGTGTCCCCCGGCGACGGATCGTCGGTCGGGCAGGGCAGGATGTACGGCGAGGAGGTGGCGGCCAATGGCGGGGCGGATCCGGGACGAGGACATCGCGCTGGTCCGCGAGCGCACCTCGATCGCCGACGTCATCTCCGAGACGGTCACCCTCCGGTCCGCCGGCGGCGGCAACCTGAAGGGTCTCTGCCCCTTCCACGACGAGAAGAGCCCGTCGTTCAACGTCTCGCCCGCTCGCAACGTCTGGTACTGCTTCGGCTGCGGTGCCGGCGGCGACGCCATCAAGTTCCTGATGGACGCCGAGCACCTCAGCTTCGTCGAAGCCGTCGAGCGCCTCGCCGCGCGCGCCGGCCTCCAACTGCGGTACGTCGAGAGCGACAACTCGGCGCCGCGCGCGCGCCCGCAGCAGGGGCAGAAGCAGCGGCTGGTCGCCGCCCACGCCGCCGCCGTCGAGTTCTACCAGGCCCAGCTCACCACGCCCGGCGCCCGCCCGGCCCGCGAGTTCCTGGCCCGGCGCGGCTTCGACCGGGCCGCCGCCGAGCGGTACGCCTGCGGCTTCGCCCCCGACGGGTGGGACCTGCTGACCAAGCACCTGCGCCAGCGCGGCTTCACTCACGACGAACTGGTCACCGCCGGGCTGTCCCGGCCGGCGCGCTCCGGCAGCCTGATCGACCGCTTCCGTCGCCGGCTGCTCTGGCCGATCCGCGATTTGACCGGTGACGTCATCGGTTTCGGCGCGCGCAAGCTCTTCGACGACGACGACGGCCCGAAGTACCTGAACACCCCCGAGACGCCGATCTACAAGAAGTCGCACGTCCTCTACGGCATCGACCAGGCCAAACGGGAGATCGCCAAGCAGGGCAAGGTGGTCGTGGTCGAGGGCTACACCGACGTGATGGCCTGCCACCTCGCCGGCGTGCCGACCGCCGTGGCGACCTGCGGCACCGCGTTCGGCGCCGACCACATCGGGGTGCTGCGCCGGCTGCTGCTCGACACCGACGCGGTGGCCGGGGAGATCATCTTCACGTTCGACGGTGACGCGGCCGGCCAGAAGGCGGCGCTGCGCGCGTTCGACGACGACCAGCGCTTCGTCGGGCGTACCTTCATCGCCGTCAGCCCCGACAACATGGACCCGTGCGACCTGCGCCTGGCCAAGGGCGACCTCGCGGTCCGCGACCTGGTCGCGCGCCGCGAGCCGCTGGTCGACTTCGCGCTGCGCCATGTGATCAGCCGGTACGACCTCGACACCGTCGACGGCCGGGTGGAGGCGATGCGCCGGGCGGCGCCGCTCGTCGCCAAGATCAAAGACCGGGAGAAGCGCCCGGAGTACGTCCGCAAGCTCGCCGGTGACCTCGGCATGGAGATCGAGCCGGTGCAGCGGGCCGTGCTGGCGGCCGGACACGCCCCGCCGCCGGGACGGGGCGACGGCGCGCCGCCGCGTTCCGCCCCCGCCGAGCCGAGCGTGGACAGCCCGCGGTCGATGGTCGAGCGGGAGGCGTTGAAGCTCGCCCTCCAGGTGCCGGTGCTCGCCGGGCCGATGTTCGACGCGGTCGAGGCCCCGGAGTACCGGCACCCCGTGCACGTGGCGGTCCGGGCGGCGGTCGCCGCGGCCGGCGGTGCGGCGGCGGCCACCGGCGGCGCGGTGTGGATCGAGTCGGTCCGGGACGCCTGCGACGACCTCGCCGCCAAGGCGCTCGTCGGCGAGCTGGCCGTCGAGCCGCTGCGCATCGACGGCGAGCCGGATCCGCGCTACGTCTCGGTCACCATGGCCCGCCTCCAGTGGGGCTCGGTCACCGGCCGGATCCGGGACCTGAAGTCGAAGATCCAACGGATCAACCCGGTCAGCAACAAGGACGAGTACTTCGCCGCCTTCGGCGAGCTGCTGTCGCTGGAGCAGCACGCCCGGGCGCTGCGCGAGCAGGCCGCGGGAGGGCTGTAGGTGGCACTCTCCGCAGGAGGGCGTTAGATGGCACTGTTCCGTCGCCGGCCGAAGCTGCCGCCGGCCGACCGTCCGCCGCTCGGCCCCGACGAGCGCGTGCTGGCCTGGGCCGCCGCCGGCAACGGGGAGGGCGACGGGGTGCTGGTCGCCACCAACCTCGGGCTCTGGCTGCCGGGCCGGGGGCACCGCCTCGGGTGGCACGACATCCTCAAGGCGGTCTGGTCCGGCCGGGAGCTGACCGTCACCCCCGCCGAACGCGTCGCCGAACGCGACGGCTACCTGGTGGTCGCCGACTGTCCCGCCGAGACGTACCTGCTGCTCGACCCCGGGGACCTGCCGCACCAGGTCCGGACCAGGGTCACCAAGTCGGTGGCGTACACCGAGGCCCACCCGGTGCCCGGCGGAGCGGGCCGGATCGCCGCCCGCCGGGTGCCCGGAGTCGACGGTCTGACCTGGACGGTCCGCTTCGAGCCCCGCACCCCGGCCGACGACCCGGAGGTGCTGGCCGAGACCGACCGCCTGGTCGCCGCCGCCCGGGCCGCGACGACGCCCCGGGACGCCTGACCGGACGGGGCGCCGCCCCCGGGCTCTGGCCCATAGGATCAGGCATGATCACAGTCGGCAAGCTCGACCAGCGCGACCGCATCCACTGGGAAGAGCATTTCCGCGGCTATCTTGACTTCTACGAGCGTTCCCTGACCGCCGAGGAGATCGATCGCGCCTGGGCAGCCTTCGCCGACGACACCAGAGTGCACGCCCTCGGCGCGAAGATCGATGGCCGCCTCGTCGGCATCACCCACTTCCTTGCGCACGCCAACACCGCGGCACCACCCGGTCGAGACTGGTGCTACCTCCAGGACCTGTTCACGGCACCGGACGCTCGTGGCCAGGGCGTGGCACGTGCCCTCATCGCGGCGGTCGTCGAGTGGGCGCGCGCCCGGGACTGCAGCCGGGTCTACTGGACCACCCACGAGTCCAACGCCACGGCGCGCCGACTGTACGACGAGGTTGCACTGAATCGAGGCTTCATCGTGTATCAGATCAGCTTCTGACAACGGCACCCTCACCGTCGGAGCCGGGACGCACGATCGAATACGCGGGAGCGGCATGTGGCTCGGCGTGTCGGGTCGGTGTGGCGTATCCGATCATGGTTTGCCGGTAACTCGGTGGGGAGTGTCGGACCGGGTCGCTAGGGTCGGTGCGTGACCACGGCACAACCACTCATCCAGGCACGGGGGCTGGTGAAGCGGTTCGGCGACTTCACCGCCGTCGACGGCATCGACGTGGAGGTCCGCGCCGGCGAGGCGTTCGGCTTCCTCGGGCCCAACGGCGCGGGCAAGTCCTCGACCATGCGGATGGTCGGCTGCATCTCCCCGCCCAGCGGCGGGGAGCTGCGCATCCTCGGCATGGATCCGGTGCGCGACGGGCCGGCGATCCGGGCCCGCCTCGGCGTCTGCCCGCAGCTCGACAACCTCGACCCCGAGCTGACCGTCCGGGAAAACCTGACCACCTACGCGCGCTACTTCGGCATCCCGCGCCGGGTGGCCCGGGCGCGCGCCGGTGAGCTGCTCGACTTCGTGCAGCTCGCCGAGCGGGCCGACAGCAAGGTCGAGCCGCTCTCCGGCGGCATGAAGCGGCGGCTCACCATCGCCCGGGCGCTGGTCAACGAGCCGGAGATCGTGCTGCTGGACGAGCCGACCACCGGCCTCGACCCACAGGCCCGTCACCTGGTGTGGGAGCGGCTGTTCCGGCTCAAGCAGCAGGGCGTCACGCTGGTGCTGACCACGCACTACATGGACGAGGCCGAGCAGCTCTGCGACCGCCTGGTCGTCATGGACGGCGGGCGGATCGTCGCCGAGGGGTCGCCCCGCGCGCTCATCGAGCAGCACTCCACCCGGGAGGTGGTCGAGCTGCGCTTCCCGGCGGAGTCCCAGGAGGCGTTCGCCGGCAAGCTCGACGGGCTGGGGGAGCGGGTCGAGGTGCTGCCCGACCGGATCCTGCTCTACGTCGCCGACGGCGACGCGGCGGTGGCCGAGGTCGCCGCGCTCGGCCTGCACCCGGTCAACGTGCTGGTCCGGCGCAGCAGCCTGGAAGATGTCTTCCTCCACCTCACCGGCCGCACGCTGGTCGACTGAGGTGTGAGGTAGGGCCCCTTGTTAACGCCTGGCGTTGTACAGGGGGCCCTTCCTAACACTCCCGTCCCAGACGGCTCGGCGTGGAGTAATTGCAGGCTGTCAGCCGGTGAGGAGCAGTCCGAGGCCGGCCAGCAGGGCGACACCGAACAGCGCGGCCAGGGTCGCGGCGCGGCGACGGGCACCGGGACCGCCGACGAGGCGGAGGGCGAGGGCGAGCGGTCCGATGGGTTGCATGGCGAATGACCCCTTCCGGTTGACGACGGTGATGCGGGCGGCGGCGACAGCGGCTCCCGCCGCGAGGCGCAGGGACGACAGGCCGAGTTCGGCTGCCCCCTGCACGTCGGCCCGCCACTGTTCGCGGTAGCGGGCGCGGTGTGGCGCGGGCAGCAGTGCCGCCGCGCAGCGGGCCAGCGCGAGTGCGACGGTCAGCTGATCCATCAGGCCTCCCGTGGTCGGGGGGACCGGACCGGGCTCGTCCGCGCGGCCGCCCGGGCGCATACTCGCTGCCCTTCCCGGGCACCGTCGGCGGTCAGCTCGTACATGCGTCGCCGGGGTCCGCGCCGATCCGTCTCCTCCCAGGAGGACGTGACCCAGCCGTGCCGTTCCAGGCGATCCAAGAGCGGGTAGACGCTGCCGGACGGACGCCCGGTCAACTTGATGATCTCCAGGCCCCAGCGTGGTCGCTCCCCGTCGAGCAGGACGCGCAGCACGTCGACGGTGGCACCACCGATCCGTCCGAGCGGCTCCATGCCCTTACCCTACCTATGTAGATTAAGCGTGTCCACGCATTCCGCCGCCGTCGTTACCCCGAGCCCGGGCCCAGGTGAGGAAGCGATCGGCCAGCCCCGCCGGCGAGACCTGGCCGTTCAGGTCGGCCGTGGCTTCGGCCATGAGCGTGCCGAGGTATACGAGCAGGCTGGTCCGGTTCTCGCGGTACTCACCGAGCAACGCCAGCCGGGCCGGCGAGCACGGCCATGCCGCGCCGCACACCCGGCACCGCCAGGACGGTCGCGCCGCGACGTGCGGGCGGTAACGCGGCATCAGCGCGGGCCCTCCGGGTCACACGACCAGTGGCCCCCGTTCGCCCGCCACTCCTGCGCGCGGGTCAGCCGCCCCGGGCGTCCCGGACCATTCGTCGGGAAGGCCTCCGTCGGGGCGGTCGCCCACGTCGGAAGTTCGTTCCGGGTACGCCGGGGCAGTGGGGCGGGTGGTGTCGGGCGCGGGCGGCGCCACAGTCGGAATCGCACGGGTGAGCCTCCGTCGAGGTGGGAGGGAGCGCCCCGGAGCTGTCGGGCCGGGGCGCTCCCGGCCTGGTTCCGCCCGCCGTCCGATCCCGTGAGCGGTTCCGCTGCGTGACAGTCTGTTGGCGACGCGACTACGGTGGGAGGTCCCGCGCGCCGACGCCCAGCGCGTATCCGGGCCGAGCCCGGGCGGTACGAGGATGTACGGAGGTTGTCCGTGGACCGTTCGTCCATGTTGGACCACTTCGCGGAAGAGTTGCGGCTCGCCCGGGCCGTCAGCGGCATGTCCCAGACCGCGCTGGCCGAGGCGCTGAGCTACTCGGGCGCGCTGGTGGCCAAGGTGGAGACCTGCGAGCGCCGGCCGAGTCTGGACTTCGCCCGCCGGTGCGATACGGTGTTCGGGGCGGACGGGCGGTTCGAGCGCATCCAGAAGCGGATCAGCCGGGAGACCGTGGTGCCGTGGTTTCGCGACTGGGCCGGCATCGAGCAGGAGGCGACGGCGCTGCGCTCGTTCGAGCCGCTCTATGTGCCGGGCCTGTTGCAGACCGAGGCATATGCCCGCGCCATTCATGCTGGCGGCGGGCTGTTCGCGCGCCGGACGAGATCGAGCAGCAGGTGGCGACCCGGCTGGACCGCCAGGGCGTGCTCACTCGCGACCGGCCGCCGCTGCTCAGCGTGGTCATCGACGAGTACGTGCTGCGCCGCCGGATCAGCGGACCGGAGGTGATGCGCGAGCAGTTGCTACACCTGGTGAAGCTCGGCTCCGCGCTGCCCCGGGTCCGAATCCAGGTCGTGCCGCTCTCCGCGGGGGCCTACGCTGGGCTCGGCGGCCCCTTCGTGATCGCGACCTTGCCGGGTGGAGAAGACGTCGTCTACGTAGAGGGGCAGCTCCACGGGCAGGTCATCGACCGGGCCGACTACGTGCGGCAGATGGTCGAGGTTTGGGAGTCGATCCGGGGTGAGGCACTATCGCAGCAGCAGTCCCTCGACCTGATGGCGGAAGTGGCGGAGACATGGACCTGACCGGCGCCCGGTGGCGCAAGAGCACCCGCAGTAACGGCCAAGGCGGCAACTGCGTGGAGGTCGCCGACAACCTGCCCGGCCTGGTCGCCGTGCGCGACTCCAAGGACCCGAGCGGGCCCGCCCTGACCTTCGAGCCCGCCGCCTGGCGGGCGTTTGTCGCACGCGTCGCCCGGTAGCTACCAGAAGTAAGCCGCAGTGCGCCGCCCTTCAGGGGGTGGTGAAGCGGCTTTCCGGGTCCGAGCGGCCGAAGGCTGTGAGGGCTGTCGTGCCTCCTCCACCGTCGCACCTTTGGTTTGTGCACTGTCCTCTGTGCTAGGAGTCGATGATGTGTTTTGCGGTCGATGCCTGTCCGCCGGAACTACCTCAAGAGCGTGTCCGGGTAACCGCGGGCGACTCCCCGCGAGCTCAACGTTTCGAGTTGATCTCTGCTGACGGGACCCCGGTGTCCGCAGCGCTGGCCCAAGCGCCTCAAGCTGGGCAGGGCGTGGTCATCCTGCCCGATGTGCGCGGCCTCTACCCGTTCTACGAACGACTCGCCGAACGCTTCGCCCAGGCAGGTCACGATGCGATCGTGGTGGACTACTTCGCCCGCACCGCTGGTCTCGCGCCGCGCGGTGAAGACTTCGATTTCCAACCCCACCTTTCTGCCACCACTCTCGAGCAGGTGCAGAGTGACATTTCGGCCGCGGTTGCCGTGCTTCGCCGGCGGATCGGTGCCCGGCCGGCAGTGGCGGTCGGGTTCTGTTTCGGCGGCACCCACGCTTTCCTGGCCGGGACAAACCGTGGCCTCGGCCTCGACGCGGTGGTCGGCTTCTACGGCAAGCTCAGCCCCGGCCGGCTGCCCAGGCCTGCCGAGCGGGCAAGCAGCATCGGCGTCCCGCTGCTCGGTCTGTTCGGCGGCGATGACCCCGCTATCCCCGCCGAGGAGATCGAGGAGTTCGACGCCGCTCTCGGCCGGGCAGGAGTACGCCACCAGTTGATTACCTACCCGAACGCCCCGCACTCGTTCTTCGACCGCTCCTTCGCCGAACACGAGGAGGCTTGCAGCGGCGCCTGGAATCAGGTCCTTCATTTCCTTGAACATCTGCCCGCTTCGGCTCCGTGATTTGATCCGCTGCCAGCACAAAGCGGCACCTGGTCTGCCACACGTCGCGGGGTCTGTCGCGGCACTGGTGCTGCTCTGCACCACCGTGACAGGCGGGCGGCACCCCTGATGGCGCCCCACCTCACAAAACGGGGCGACAGGGCGGCGGGGCCGCCGTAGGGTGACCGGCGGCCTGTCATACCCCTGCGGTAGGAAGGCCGTGGTGGACGGGGAGCGAGGCGGGGTGGTCGCGTGAGTGTGGCGCAACAGGCGCGGGAGCAGGCTCGACCGCCCCTGCCGCGGGTGCCGGCGCTGGCGGTGCTCGCGCACTACCTGGTGGGTTACCGGCGCACCTGGCGGGCGGGCGTGTTCTCGTCGTTCCTGCTGCCCGCGCTGACCGTGCTCGGGTTCGGGGTGGGCGTCGGGGCGTACATCGACCAGGGCGTCGGCGGCGTCTCCTACCTGGAGTGGATCGTCGGTGGCCTGCTCGCCTCGACGGCGATGCAGGTGGCGATCGGCGAGTCGACCTGGCCGGTGTTCAGCAACTTCCAGTGGGTCAAGCTCTACTCGGCGCAGAGCGCGGCGCCGCTGCGGGTCGGTGACATCCTCGCCGGTCACCTGGCGTTCGTGCTGTTCCGGGTGCTCACCTCGATCGTGGCGTTCCTCCTGGTGACCGGGCTGCTGGGGGCGCTCCGGTCGCCGTGGGCGGTGCTGGCGCTGCCGGTGGCGGCGCTGCTCGGCCTGGCGGTCGCGGCACCCACGTTCGCGTACGCGGCGGCGGTCGACACGGACAGTTGGCTGGCGATGCTGTTCCGGTTCGCGGTGATCCCGATGACGCTCTTCGCCGGGGTGTTCTTCCCGGTCGAGTCGCTGCCGCTGGGGCTGCGCTGGCTCGCGTACGCGACGCCACTGTGGCACGCCGTCGACCTGAGCCGGGCGGCGACCCTCGGCGTCGCTCCGCAGTGGTCGGTCCTCGGCCACCTGCTCTACCTGACCGCCTGGGCGGTCGGCGGCTGGCTGCTGGCCCGCCGCACCTTCGGCCGCAAGCTCGTCGTCTAGGAAGGGGTGTCATGGTAGGTCTGGTCCTGCCCCGGCTGGTCGACGTCTCCGCCGCCTCGCGGCGGTCGGCCTCGGTGACCGAGCGCAACGTCGCGGCCCTCAAGTCCGTCTACTGGCTGCTGCTGGTCTCCGGTTTCGTCGAGCCGCTGCTCTACCTGCTCTCGATCGGCGTCGGCGTGGGCGCGCTGGTCGGCGACCTCACCCTGCCCGGTGGCGCGGTCGTCACGTACGCGGCGTTCGTCGCGCCGGCCATGCTCGCCTCGTCGGCGATGACGGGTGCGCTCGCGGAGACCACGTTCAACTTCTTCGGCAAGATGAAGTACATGAAGCTGTACGACGGGGTGATCGCCACCCCGGTGCAGCCGTTCGAGATCGCCCTCGGCGAGTTGGCGTGGGCGATGCTGCGGGGCAGCGCGTACTCGGCCGCGTTCCTGGCCGTGATGGCCGTGATGGACCTGACCAGCGTCAGCCGCGCCCTGGCGGCCTTCCCGGCGGCGGTGCTGGTCGGGTTCGCGTTCGGCGCGCTCGGCATGGCGATCTCCACGTTCATGCGCAGCTGGCAGGACTTCGACCTGATGGGCTCGGCGCAGTTCGTCCTGTTCCTGTTCTCCGGCACGTTCGTTCCCGCCGAGGCGTACCCGGCGGTGCTGCGCTGGCTGGTCGAGGTGACCCCGCTCTACCGGGCCGTGCACCTGATCCGGGGCGTCACCGTCGGCACGGCGGGCTGGGGCTGGCTGCTCGACATCCTCTACCTGCTGCTGGTCCTGGCGCTCGGCCTGCTGGTCGCTTCGCGCCGGATGGGCAGGTTGCTCTACAGGTAGGTGGTTAACCCCTGCCGCCGCCGGGGCATGTCGGAGGAGCACCATTGCCGACGTGAGGGGGAGGGGCGATGGCCTCCGATGAGTCTTCTGCCCGGAACGGGCGTGAGTTCCGGGACCGGCCGGTCGGCCCGGACGACGGGCCGCAGAGCCCGACGGAGCTCCCCGGCGCCGGCTGGAAGGCGGCGCTGAAGCGCACCGTCCGCGAGTTCCAGGACGACAGCCTGATCGACTGGGCGGCGGCGCTCACCTACTACGGGGTCCTGTCCATCTTCCCCGGCCTCCTGGTGCTGATCTCGCTCCTCGGCCTGCTCGGGCCTCGGGCCACCGAGGGGGTGCGGGAAACCGTCAACCAGGCGGTGCCGCAGCAGAACATCCAGGACATCATCGACGCCGCGATCCGACAGGCCCAGGGAAGCGGCGGGCTGGCGAGCATCGGCGCGATCGTCGGTCTGCTGGCCGCGTTCTGGTCGGCCTCCGGCTACATCGCCGCGTTCATGCGGGCGTCGAACACCATCTACGACGTGCCGGAGGGCCGGCCGATCTGGCAGACCCTGCCGATCCGGGTCGGCGTGACCGCGGTGATCGGCGTACTGCTGCTGGCCAGCGCCCTGATCGTGGTGTTCACCGGCGGTCTCGCCGAGGCGGTGGGGAACGCGGTGGGGCTCGGTGACACGGCGGTGACGGTCTGGAACATCGCCAAGTGGCCGGTGCTGCTGGTGCTGGTCAGCCTGATGTTCGCGATCCTCTACTGGGCCTCACCCAACGCGCGGCACGGCGGCTTCCGCTGGGTCAGCCCGGGTGGCGTGCTGGCCGTGGTGATCTGGCTGGTGATCTCCGGTCTCTTCGCGCTCTACGTCAGCAACTTCGGCTCGTACAACAAGACGTACGGCGCGCTCGCCGGTGTGATCATCTTCCTGATCTGGCTGTGGCTCAGCAACATCGCCATCCTGCTCGGCGCCGAGTTCGACGCGGAACTGGAGCGCAGCCGCGCCATCTCGGCGGGCCACTCGGCCGACGAGGAGCCGTACGTCGAGTTGCGGGACGACCGCAAGCTCCGCAAGAAGCGCAACGCCGGCCGGCGCTGAGCCGACCCGCCGCTGCCACGCCCCGCCGTCCGCCCGGACGGCGGGGCGTTCCCGTGTCCGCCACCACGGGCACCCCCGTGAGGGTGGCAGGTCGCAACTTCGGGGGAAGTGCTGCCTCCGGGCCTCGGGAGGCAGCACTTTCCCCGAAGTTGCCGCCACGCTCTCTCGTCGCGGGTGGGAGGCCCAGGATCGCCCAGGCGGGAAGGGGGATCTTTTCTTGATCCACTTATAGCTTTTGTTCGTATGGACAGAAGTTGGAAACAAAATGGCTGAAGCTCTGGACAGGCGGCGCGGAAGGCTCCTACTGTGTCGGACACGACACATCGACATTGCACCGATGTGAACGACACCGACGAAGAGGTGAGTCCCGTGCGGACCGTCGATCCCCTGCACGTGCGACTGCTGCGGCTGCTCCGGGACGAGGGGGCGGTGTCCCGGGCCGAGCTGGCGGACCGCCTCCAGATGCCGCGCCCGAGGCTGCTGGCCGAGCTGGAGCGCCTCGTCGGCCTCGGCTACGTCGCCGAGGCCGGCCTCGCGGCCTCCCGGGGCGGCCGGCGCTCCACCCTCGTCGAGCTGAGCCCGCACCTGCGCTTCGCCGCCGTCGACCTGGGCGCCAGCTCGATCGACGTCGAGGTGGTCAACGGCCGGCTGGAGCCGGTGGCCGCGTACGCGGAGCCGGCCGACATCCGCAACGGTCCCAAGGTGACGCTCCAGCGGGTCAACGAGCTGCTGCACAAGGCGCGCGTGGACGGGGCGTACGAGCGGCTCGACGCGGTCGGCGTCGGTGTGCCAGGGCCGGTGAGCTTCCGCGACGGCGTCCCGGTCTCACCCCCGATCATGCCGGGCTGGGACCGCTTCCCGGTGCGGGAGCTGCTCACCCGGGAGCACGGCTGCCCGGCGGTGGTCGACAACGACGTCAACATCATGGCGATCGGGGAGCGGCACGGCGGGGTGGCCCACTCGGTCGACGACTTCCTGTTCGTCAAGATCGGCACCGGGATCGGGTGCGGGATCTACCTCAGCGGCGAGGTCTACCGGGGCACCGACGGCTGCGCCGGGGACATCGGCCACATCCAGGTCGACTCCCACGGTCCGATGTGCTCCTGCGGCAACGTCGGCTGCCTGGAGGCGCTGTTCAGCGGCGCGGCCCTGGCCAAGGACGCGGCGGCGGCCGCGCGCAGCGGCGCGTCACCGGCCCTCGCCGAACGGCTCGCCGCCCGGGGCGCCGTCACCGCCGTGGACGTCGCCGAGGGCGCCGTCGAGGGCGACGTCACCTGCATCCAGCTCATCCGCGACGGCGGCCGGCGGGTCGGTGGGGTCCTGGCCGGGCTGGTCAGCTTCACCAACCCGTCGATGATCGTGATCGGCGGTGGGCTGGCGCAACTCGGCCACATCCTGCTCGCCGAGATCCGCAGCGTGGTGTACCGCCGGTCGCTGCCGCTGGCCACCGGCAACCTCCCGGTCGTCCTGTCCGAGCTGGGATCGCGGGCCGGCGTCACGGGCGCCGCGGTCCTCGCCAGCGACCTGGCCTTCCTGGAGGCGTCATGAGGGGGGCGAAGGACCGGCCGGCAGCGACGCCGGGTGCCGGCACCAGTGACCCAACCGAGGAGGCCGTCGTGACCGATGCCCCGCTGGTCGAAGCGCCCGCCGGCACCGTCGCCGGCGAGGTGGTCCTGCGCCTCACCGACGTGGTGAAGACCTTCCCGGGCGTACGCGCCCTCGACGGCGTGCAGTTGGAGGTCCGCGCCGGGGAGGTGCACTGCCTGCTCGGGCAGAACGGCGCCGGCAAGTCCACCCTGATCAAGGTCCTCGCGGGGGTGCACCGCCCGGACTCGGGGACCGTCGAGTGGCGCGGCGAGCCGGTCACGTTCACCAACCCGCAGGCCGCCATGCGTGCCGGCATCGCCACCATCTACCAGGAACTGGACCTGGTCGAGGACCTGTCGGTGGCGGAGAACGCCTTCCTGGGCCACGAGCCGCGCCGCCTCGGCTTCGTCCGACGCGGTCAGATGGCCCGCCGGACCCGCCAGATCCTCGGCCGGCTCGGGCACGCCGAGATCCCGCCGAACCGGATGGTCCGGTCGCTGCCGGCCGCCGGCAAACAGGTCGTCAGCATGGCCCGCGCGCTGTCCCACGAGGCCCGACTGATCATCATGGACGAGCCGAGCGCCGTGCTCGCCCACGACGAGGTCGGCAACCTCTTCCGGATCATCCGCGAGCTGACCGCGCAGGGCATCGCCGTCATCTACATCTCCCACCGGCTGGAGGAGATCCGCGAGATCGGCGACCGGGTCACCGTACTCAAGGACGGCCGGACCACCGCGGCGAACCTGCCGGCCCGCGACACCCCGACCCGCGACCTGGTCTCGAAGATGACCGGCCGGACCATCGAGTACGTCTTCCCGGACCGGCCCGCCGCGGCGCCGGCCGGCGACGACCTGCTCCGCGTCGACCGGCTGACCCGGGCGGGCGAGTTCGCCGACGTCTCGCTCGGCGTCCGGGCCGGCGAGATCGTCGGCATCGCCGGGCTGGTCGGCTCCGGCCGGTCCGAGCTGCTGGAGACCATCTACGGCGCCCGCCGGGCCGACGCCGGCACCGTGCGGGTCGCCGGCCGGGCGCTCCGCCCGGGCAGCGTCAGGTCCGCCGTACGCGCCGGCCTCGGCATGGCGCCCGAGGAGCGCAAGAGCCAGGCGCTGCTGCTGGGCGAGCCGATCTACCGCAACGTCACGCTCGCCACCTTCGGCCGGTACTCCCGGGCGGGTTTCACCGACGCCGCGCGGGAGCGGGCCGAGGCGGACCGGATCGCGGAGAGCCTCGACCTGCGGCCCCGCGACGTCCGGCGGCCGGTGCGGACGCTCTCCGGCGGCAACCAGCAGAAGGTCGTGGTCGGGCGGTGGCTGCTCGGCGACACGAAGCTGCTGCTGCTCGACGAGCCGACCCGGGGCGTGGACGTCGGCGCGCGGGCCGAGCTGTACCAGGTGATCCGTGCCCTGGCCGCCCGCGGCGTCGGGGTGCTGCTGGTGTCCAGCGAGGTGCCCGAGGTGCTCGGCCTCGCCGACCGCGTGCTGGTCATGCGGGAGGGCCGGGTCGTCCGCGAGGCGCCGGCCACCGAACTCGACGAGAACACCGTGCTCGACCTCGTCATGGCGGGGTCCCTGATGGAAGGCGCACCGGCATGAGCGATTCCACGCCCACCTCCACCGCCGCGCCGGAGCGCGGAACGGGGCTGCCGGCGCAGTCGCCGCCCGTGGATCCGGCGGAGACGGCCCTGGCCAGCGAGAAGACCGGCGGCCGGCTCTCCTGGTGGCACGGCGAGGGGGGCGAGGGCGCCCGACGCAACCTCGCCCTGGTGGGGGTTCTGGTCGTGCTGATCATCATCGGCGCGGCCACCCGCTCCGACCTCTACTCCGACCCGGACTGGGTCTGGGCCAACATGCTCAGCATCCTCAAGCTCGCGTCGGTGGTCGGCGTGGTCACGGTCGGCATGACGTTCGTGATCATCGGTGGCGGCATCGACCTCTCCGTCGGCGCGATCGTCGCGCTCGCCGGGGTCTGGTGCACCACGCTCGCCACGCAGAGCTACGGAGCCGGGGGCATGATCTTCAGCGCACTCACCGTCGGGCTCGCGGTGGGAGTGGTGAACGGCCTGCTCATCTCGTACGGGCGGCTGGTCCCGTTCATCGCGACCCTGGCGATGCTGGTCGCCGCCCGGGGCCTCGCCGCGGAGATCTCCGACAAACAGACCCAGGTGTCCGACAACACCTTCATCAACGGCATCGCCAGCACGAACCTGCTCGGGATCCCGCTGCTGGTCTACATCCTCGCCGCGGTGGTCGCCGCCGGCTGGGTGCTGCTCAACCGCACCACGTTCGGCCGGCGGACCGTCGCGGTCGGCGGCAACCCGGAAGCGGCCCGGCTGGCCGGCATCGACGTCAAGCGGCACACCCTGCTGCTGTACGCGCTGTCCGGCCTCTGCTGCGGCATCGCGGCCATCATGCTGACCGCCCAGGCCAACTCGGCGCAGGCGGCGATGGCCAACCTCTACGAGTTGGACGCGATCGCCGCCGCGATCATCGGCGGCACGCTGCTCAGCGGCGGGCGGGGCACCATCATCGGCTCCCTGCTCGGGGTGGTCATCTTCGCCACCATCACCAACCTCTTCGCCATCAACGGCCTCTCCACGGAGGCCCAGAACATGGTCAAGGGCGGCATCATCGTCGCGGCCGTCCTGGTCCAGCAGGTCCAGTTCCGCAGCCTCACCCAGTTCCTCAACCGGAACCGGCTCACCACCACCTGATCGACACACGCACCTGGGCCACCCGAACTCGACGACGGTGGCCGGACCTCGCACACCCCAAATTCCCTCCACCACCGCAAACCAGGAGGTCGTCATGACCCAGCACAGCCGCGACCTGTCGCGCCGCCGGCTGCTCTTCGGCGGGGCCGCTGTCGGCGCCGGCGTCCTGCTCGCCGGCTGCACCAGCAACGAGGCCCAGCCGACCGAGGCGCAGACCAAGGCGGCGGCACCCGGCGGCAACAACGAGCCGGGCAAGCGCGTCGTCATCGGCTTCTCCGCCCCCGCCGCCGACCACGGCTGGATCGCCGCCATCACCAACAACGCCAAGGCGCAGGCCGGCGCGTACTCCGACGTGGAGTTCAAGACGGTCGAGGCCGGCGCGGACGCGGCGGCCCAGCGGGCAGCGCTGTCCACGCTGATCTCGCAGAAGCCGGACGTGATCGTGCTGCTGCCGCACGACGGCAAGGAACTCAACGCGTTCGGCCTGGAGGCGATGCAGGCCGGCATCCCGGTGGTCAACCTGGACCGGGCGTTCCCGGACGCCAAGGCGTACCGGCTGCAGATCAAGGGCGACAACTACGGCATGGGCGTGGCCGCCGCCACGTACATCATCGCCCAGCTCAAGGCCAAGAACGTCACCGCCCCGGTGATCGGTGAGATCGCCGGCATGGACGAGCTGGAGCTGACCCAGGAGCGGTCGAAGGGCTTCGCGGACACGCTGGCCCAGGCCGGCTTCAAGGTCCAGAACCGCCGCGCGGCCCGGTTCACCGCCGACACGGGCCAGCAGGAGGCCGCCCAGCTCCTCCAGGCCCTGCCGAAGATGGACGCCCTCTGGAACCACGACGACGACCAGGGCATCGGCGTACTGGCCGCGATCAAGCAGGCCAACCGCAGCGAGTTCTTCATGGTCGGCGGCGCCGGCTCGAAGAAGGCCATCGAGGACATCCAGGCCGACAACACCGTGCTGAAGGCCACCGTCACCTACAGCCCCTCGATGGCCTCCTCGGCCATCTCCCTGGCCCGTCTCATCGGGCAGGGCAAGGGCATGTCCGACCTGGTGGAGCTCCAGGTGCCCAAGGAGATCATCCTCGCCTCCGAGACGATCACGAAGGAGAACGCGAGCAACTACCTGAAGCTCGGGTTCTGACACACGGGGGGAGACCCACCTTGTCCACGACAGACAAGCAACTGCGGGTCGGCATGGTCGGCTACGCGTTCATGGGCGCCGCGCACTCACAGGCGTGGCGCACCGTGAACCGGGTGTACGACCTGCCGGCGCGGGCCCGGATGGCGCTGATCTGCGGCCGGGACACCGGGAAGGTGGCCGAGGCCGCCGACCGGCTCGGCTGGGAGGCGTACACCACGGACTGGCGCGACCTGGTCGCCCGGGACGACATCGACGTGGTCGACGTCTGCACGCCGGGCGACAGTCACGCCGAGATCGCCCTCGCCGCGCTGGCCGCCGGCAAGCACGTGCTGTGCGAGAAGCCGTTGGCCAACACGGTGTCCGAGGCCCGGGCGATGGCCGCCGCGGCGGCGACCGCCCAGGCCGCCGGGGTGCGGTCGATGTGCGGGTTCAACTACCGCCGGGTGCCCGCGGTCACGATGATGCGGCAGCTGGTCGCCGACGGACGGCTCGGGGTGATCCGGCACGTCCGGGCGACCTACCTGCAGGACTGGATCGTGGATCCGCAGTTCCCGCTGGTCTGGCGCCTGCAGAAGGACAAGGCGGGCTCCGGCGCGCTGGGCGACATCGGCGCGCACATCATCGACCTGACCCAGTACGTCACCGGCCAGCTCATCACCGGGGTCAGCGCCGTCACCGAGACGTTCGTCAAGGAACGGCCGCTGCCCGCCGGATCGAGCGGCCTGGCGGCCACGCTGGACGGTGACGGGCACCGCCCCGCCACCGGCCCGGTGACCGTCGACGACGCCGCCGTGTTCGTCGCGCGGCTGGACGGCGGCGCGCTGGCGACGTACGAGGCGAGCCGGTTCGCCACCGGCCGGAAGAACGCCCTCCGGGTGGAGATCAACGGGTCGCTCGGCTCGGTGGTCTTCGACCTGGAACGCCTCAACGAACTGGAGTTCTACGACGCGACGCGGCCCGCCGCCGAGCAGGGCTTCAGCCGGATCCTGGTGACCGAGGGCGAGCACCCGTACATGTCGGCCTGGTGGCCGCCGGGCCACATCATCGGGTACGAGCACTCCTTCACCCACCAGATGCGGGACTTCGTCGAGGCGGTGGCGACCGGCGTCGACCCGGCGCCCTCGTTCGCCGACGCGTTGCAGGTCCAACTGGTGCTGGACGCGGTGAGCCGGTCGGCCGAGCTCGGTTCCTCGTGGACCGACGTGGAGCCGGCACTGGCGACGGTCGCCGCCTGAGTCACCTCCGGGACCGACCGGCGAGGGCCGGCCGCGGTTGCGCCCCGCGGCCGGGTTCGGGTCGGGACCGGAGGATGTGTCACCGGGTCGACCGGCGGCACGAGCAGGTCGTCCGGTGCGGCCGGACCGGGATTCCCCGGCCGCACCGGAGGACCGCCACCCACGGCGACCGGGCCGGTCGCCACCACCCCGACACCACCCACCCCCTGGCGGCCCACCGCCCGACCGCCCACCACGGTCGGGCACGACCGCCTCCGATGAAGTCGTCCGCTCGGGCGCGCCGCCGTCCGACCGGCGGATGCGGGGGAGGCAGGGGCGAGACGCCGACCGTCCCTGCCTGCCAGCCCCGCCCGTCCGCACCCGCACCGGGCGCCGGTCCGGCGTCGTCGCCGCCGACTTCGGTGCCGGCCGGTGAGCTTCCCGGGGTGGACGGCGGGCGGGGCCCACCCGCACAAAGGGTATCTTTCGGAACGATCTTCTGATATCTATGTAGGTCTATGCAGGCCGGTTTCCCCGACCGGGAAGGAGTGCCATGCGTACGGGTGTCTGGCTGGTGGGGGCGCGCGGCTCGGTCGCGACCACCAGCATCGTCGGGGCGCTCGCCCTGCGGGCCGGCCTGACCGGGCCGACCGGGTGCGTCACCGAGCTTCCCGAGGTGCGCGGTCCCGCCCTGCCGTCCTTCACCGACCTGGTCCTCGGCGGGCACGACGTCGTCACCACCCCGCTCGCGAAGCGCGCCGAGGCCCTCGCCGCCGCCGGCGTGCTGCCGGGCCGCCTGGTCGCCGCGCTGACCGACGAGCTGGCCGCGGTCGAGCCGGAGCTGCGCCTCGCGCCCACCGGCGGGACGCAGGCCGAGCGCGCCGCCGCGATCGTCCGCGACCTCACCGACTTCCGGCAGCGGCACCGGCTGGCCCGGGTGGTGGTGGTCAACGTCTCGGCCACCGAACCGGCACCCCGCCCGCACCCGGCGCACGCCGACCCGGCCGCCCTGCGGGCCGCCCTCACCGGCCCCGACGAGGTGCTGCCCCCCAGCTCGCTGTACGCGTACGCGGCCGTGACGGCGGGCTGCCCGTACGTCGACTTCACCCCGTCCACCGGCCTGCGGCTGCCGGCCCTGACGGCGCTGGCCGACGAGCACCGCGTGCCGTACGCGGGCCACGACGGCAAGACCGGGGAGACGCTGCTGAAGTCGGTGCTCGCCCCGATGTTCGCCATGCGGCACCTCGAGGTCCGATCCTGGTCCGGGATCAACCTCCTCGGCGGCGGCGACGGCGCCACCCTCGCCGACCCGGACGCCAACGCCGCGAAGGTGCGCAGCAAGCAGCGGCTCCTCGGTGAGACGCTCGGTTACCTCCCGCAGGGCGGCACCCGGATCGAGTACGTCGAGGAACTGGGCGACTTCAAGACCGCCTGGGACCTGGTCACCTTCGCCGGCTTCCTCGGCACCGGCGGGCGGCTGCAGTTCACCTGGCACGGCTGCGACTCGGCGCTCGCCGCGCCCCTGGTGCTCGACCTGGCCCGGCTCACCGCCGCCGCGCACGCCGCCGGGCACACCGGCCCCCTGACCGACCTCGCCTTCTTCTTCAAGGACCCGCTCGGCACCACCACGCACGCCCTGGCCGACCAGTGGACCCGGCTGTGCGACCTCGCCCGCCGGCTGCACAAGGGAGGCACCGATGCCCCGCGTCGCTGACCTCGCCGAGCTGGTCCGCGCCCCGGCCGCGCTCTCGGTGCCCGGGGACGTCGTCGCCGGGGCCGCCGCGGCCCGCGCGCTCGGTCCGCGTACGCCGGCCCTCGCCGCCGCGTCGGTGCTGCTGTACTGGGCCGGCATGGCCGCCAACGACTGGGCCGACCGGCGGCTGGACGCCGTCGAGCGCCCCGAGCGGCCGATCCCCAGCGGCCGGGTCGACCCCGGTCTCGCGCTCGGGATCGCCACCGGCCTCACCGCCGCCGGGGTCGGGCTCGCCGTCGCCGCCGGGGGCCGGCGCGCCGCCGCCGTCGCGGTGCCGCTCGCCGCCACCGTCTGGGCGTACGACCTCGCGGCCAAGAACACCGCCGCCGGGCCGGCCGCGATGGCGGCGTGCCGGGGGCTGGACGTCCTGCTCGGCGCGACCGGCGGCCGGATGCGCACCGCCGTCCCCGCGGCGGTCACCGTCGCCGCCCACACCTGGACCGTCACCGCGCTCTCCCGCCGCGAGGTCAGTGGTGCCGACACCACGCTCCCACTGGGCACCCTCGCCGGCACCGCCCTGGTCGCCGCGAGCGCCGCGTACCGCCCCGCCGCCGGCCGGAGCGGCGTGGCCGCCGTGGCGGCGGCCCTGCCGGTGCTGCTCGCCGGCGGGTACGCCGCCCGCTACGGCACCGCCCAGGCCCGGGTGGTGGCCGAGCCGACCGCCGGCCGGGTCCGCGCGGCGGTCGGCGCCGGCATCACCGGCCTGCCCGCGTTGCAGGGCGCGTTGACCGCCCGCGCCGGCGCCGGCCTGCTGGGACTGGCGGTGGCGGCGGCCGCGCCGCTGGGCCGGCGCCTGGCCCGGAAGGTCTCCCCGACATGACCGCCGCCCGGCCGCCGGCTCCCGGTCATCCCACGGCGTCCGTGCCGGCGGGCGGCGGGCTGCGGTTCGGGTACGGCACCAACGGCTTCGCCAACCACCGCCTCGACGACGCGCTCGCGGTCATCGCGGACCTCGGGTACACCGGGGTGGCGCTGACGCTGGACCACGACCACCTGGACCCGTTCGCGCCCGCGCTGGCCCGGCGGGTCGAGGCGGTCGGCCGTCGCCTGGCGGCGCTCGGCCTCGCCGTGGTGGTCGAGACCGGCGCCCGGTACCTGCTCGACCCCTGGCACAAGCACGCCCCGACGCTGCTGCACGACGACCCGGCCCGCCGGATCGAGTTCCTGCGCCGGGCGGTGGCGGTCGGCGCGGACCTCGGCGCCGAGGCGGTCTCCTTCTGGGCCGGTGTCCGGCCGGCGGCCTTGCCGCCCGCCGTGGCCTGGGACCGCCTGCTGGCCGGATGCGCCACGGTGGTCGAGGCGGCCGACGCGGCCGGCGTGACGCTGGGCTTCGAACCCGAGCCGGGGATGCTGGTCGAGGACATCGCGGGCTGGCGCCGGCTGCACGCGGCCCTGGGGGCGCCCGACCGGCTGGGCCTCACCCTCGACATCGGACACTGCCGCTGCCTGGAGCCGCTGCCGGTGCCCGACTGCGTCCGCGACGTCGCCGCCCACCTGGTCAACGTCCAGATCGACGACATGCGGCGGGGCGTGCACGAGCACCTGGAGTTCGGCACGGGCGAGATCGACTTCCCGCCGGTGCTGGCCGCGCTGCGCGAGGTCGGCTACCGGGGGCTGGTCGCGGTCGAGCTGCCCCGCCACTCGCACGCCGCGCCCACCGTCGCCGCCCGCTCGCTGGAGTTTCTCCGCGCGGCGGCCGGGCCGAACGGCGGGACGGTCGATCGTGCGGGAGGCGCCGCGCCCGCCGGTGCCCCGGCGACGGGACAGGACCACACCGGCGCCCTTTGCTCTGCTTCAACGGACGCACCGCCCGGCGTCCGCTATCCGGACACCGGCCGTTGCGTGGGGTGAAGCAGAGCAAAGGGGGCTCGCGGTGACCCTGGCGGCAGCAGAGGGAGGAGACGGCGATGACACCGGATCGACTGCGGGACGCGCTGCGGGGCGTACCCGATCCCGACTGGCTGGCGGCAGCGCTGCGCCGCGTCGCGGCCGAGCCGGCCGCGATCGCCCGGCTCTTCCCGGCCGCCGGCCGGCGCTGCGGCCGGGCCGAGCTGCCCGACCTGCCCGGCTGGACCGCCGACGAGGCGGCCCGCGCACTGCTGCTGGCCGCCCTGCCCGCCGACCACGCGGCGCACGCCGAGGCGCTCTACCGGACCGGGGACGCCGCCGAGAAACGCGCCGTGCTCAAGGCGCTGCCGCTACTGCCGGTCGGCGGGGCCGGGGTGCCGCTGCTGCACGACGCGATCCGCACCAACGACACCCGGCTGGTCGCGGCGGCCCTCGGCCGGTACGCCCGGCACCTCGACCCGGCGGCCTGGCGGCAGGCGGTGCTCAAGTGCGTGTTCACCGGCGTGCCGCTGGCCGTCGTGGCCGACCTCTACGCCCGCGCCGACGGTGAGCTGGCGGCGATGCTCGCCGCGCTCGCCGCCGAGCGGGCCGCCGCCGGCCGTACCATGCCCGCCGACGCCACCGACCTGCTCGACCGGCTCCGCGCCGGTGCCGACACAGGCCCCCACACCGGCCCCAAGGAGGCGTGATGCGCATCTTCGACCCGCACATCCACATGACGTCCCGCACCACCGACGACTACGAGCGGATGGCCGCCGCCGGCGTCCGCGCGGTGGTGGAGCCGGCGTTCTGGCTGGGCCAGCCGCGCACCGGTGTCGGCTCGTTCACCGACTACTTCGACTCGCTCATCGGGTGGGAGCCGTTCCGGGCCGGGCAGTTCGGGGTCCGCCACCACGCCACGGTGGCGCTCAACCCCAAGGAGGCCAACGACCCGCGCTGCCGGCCGGTGCTCGACGTGCTGCCGCGCTACCTGGAGAAGGACGGCGTGGTGGCGGTCGGCGAGATCGGGTACGACTCGATGACGCCCGAGGAGGACGACGTCTTCGCCGCCCAGCTCGCCCTGGCCGTCGCGCACGACCTGCCGGCGCTGGTACACACCCCGCACCGGGACAAGGCGCGCGGCGTGGAACGCAGCCTCGCCGTGGTCGCCGAGTCGGGCGTCGAACCGGGCCGGGTCGTGCTCGACCACCTCAACGAGGTGACCGTCGAGCTGGTCCGGGACACCGGCTGCTGGCTCGGCTTCTCCATCTACCCGGACACGAAGATGTCACCGCCGCGCATGGTGGAGCTGCTCAAGGCGTACGGGACCGAGCGGGTGCTGGTCAACTCGGCCGCCGACTGGGGGCGCTCCGACCCGCTGCTCACCCGGGCCACCGGGGAGGCGATGCTGCTGGCCGGGTTCACCGACGACGACCTGGACCGGGTGCTCTGGCGCAACCCGGTCGAATTCTACGGACAGTCCGGACGGCTCGACCTGGGCGACGGGGACGTGCCGGACGCCACCTTCGCCGGCAACTCGATCCTGCGCGGCGGCAGCTGATGCGGCTCCGGCACGCCGGCGGGACCACCGTCCACCTCGGGTACTGCACGAACGTGCACCCCGCCGAGGACCTCGCCGGCATCCTCGCCCAACTCGACACGTACGCCGTGCCGGTCCGCGAGACGCTCGGCGCCGACCTGCTCGGGCTGGGACTGTGGCTCGCCGCCCCGGTCGCCGCCGAGCTGGCCGCCGACCCCGGCGCCCGCCGCCGGTTGCGCACCGGGCTGGCCGCGCGGGGCCTGGAGGTGGTCACCCTCAACGGCTTTCCGTACGCGGCGTTCCAGGCGCCCGTCGTCAAGGGCGCGGTGTACCACCCGGACTGGACCACGGCCGGGCGGCTCGCGTACACCCTGAACCTGGCCCGGGTGCTCGCGGACCTGCTGCCGGACGACGCCGCCCGCGGCTCGGTGTCGACGTTGCCGCTCGCCTGGCGGGAGCCGTGGGACGCGGCCCGCGCCGACGCCGCCCGCCGCCGGCTCGACGAGCTGGCGGCGGGACTCGCGGCCGTCGAGCGGGACACCGGTCGGCCGGTGCGGGTCGGCTTCGAACCGGAACCCGGTTGTCTGGTGGAGTCGACCGGGCAGGCCACGGCGGTACTGTCCGGTATGGACACCGGGCGGCTGGGGATCTGCCTCGACCTCGCCCACCTCGCCTGCGCCTGGGAGGATCCCGCCGCCGCCCTCGGCCGGCTGCGCGCGGCCGGCCTGCCGGTCGTCAAGGTGCAGGTCTCCGCCGCGCTGGAGGCCACCCACCCGGTCGCCGACGCGGACGCCCTGCGCCGCTGGGTGGAGCCGCGATTCCTGCACCAGACCCGTGCGGCCGGCTGCGCCGCCGCGACCGGTCCGCCCCGGTCCGCCCCCGGTGCGGACGGCGTCCCGGCCGGCGTCGACGGGACGGCCGATCCGGCGGACCCCGCCTGGGCGGCCGACGACCTGGACGCGGCCCTCGACGCGGCGCTGCCCGGCCCGTGGCGGGTGCACTACCACGTGCCGCTGCACGCCCCGCCCGAGCCGCCGCTGGCCTCGACACTGCCGGTGCTGCGCGCCGCACTGGCCGCGCTCTTCGCCGGCCCGGACGCCGGCTGCGACCACCTCGACGTCGAGACGTACACCTGGGGGGTGCTGCCGGCGGCGCGGCGACCGCGCACCGACGCGGAGCTGGCCGCCGGGATCGCCGCCGAGCTGGCCTTCGCCCGCGACGAGCTGGTCGCGCTCGGCCTGACCGTCTCCGGCGCGGAGCGGAGCGAGGTGGCGGCATGAGCAGGCGGCTGGTCGTGCTGGACGTGGTGGGGCTGACCCCGCGGCTGCTGGCGCACATACCCCGGCTGCGGGCGGTGGCGGACGAGGGCTTCCAGGCCGAGCTGGGGACGGTGCTGCCGGCGGTGACCTGCTCGGTGCAGTCGACCTTCCTCACCGGGGTGCCGCCGTCCGGGCACGGGATCGTCGGCAACGGGTGGTACTTCCGGGACCTCGGCGAGGTGCTGCTGTGGCGCCAGCACAACGCGCTGGTCGGCGGGGAGAAGCTGTGGCAGGCCGCCCGGCGGGTCGAGCCCGGGTGGACGGTGGCGAACGTGTGCTGGTGGTACGCGATGGGCGCGGACGTCGACTGGACGGTCACGCCCCGGCCGGTGTACCACGCCGACGGGCGCAAGGACCCGGACTGCTACACCGACCCGCCGGAGCTGCACGACGCGCTCACCGGCGCGCTCGGCACCTTCCCGCTGTTCACGTACTGGGGGCCGGGTGCCGGGCTGCCGTCGTCGCGGTGGATCTGCCGGGCCGCCGAGCGGATCCTCGCCGACCAGTCCCCGGACCTGACCCTGGTCTACGTCCCGCACCTGGACTACGACCTGCAACGCTTCGGGCCGTCCTCGCCGCGGGCCGCCGCGGCGGCGGCCGAGCTGGACGGCGTGCTCGCGCCGCTGCTGGACGCCGCCCGCGCCCGGGACGCCACCGTGGTGGTCCTCTCCGAGTACGGCATCACCGACGTGTCCCGGCCGGTCGACGTGAACCGGCTGCTGCGCCGCGAGGGGCTGCTGCGGGTGTACACGCAGGCGGGGATGGAGTACCTCGACCCGTGGACCTCGCGGGCCTTCGCGGTCGCCGACCACCAGGTCGCCCACGTGTACGTGCGCGACCCCGCCGACGTGCCGGCGGTGGCGAAGCTGTGCGCGGGGCTGACCGGGGTGGCCGAGGTGCTGGACGCCGACGGCAAGGCGGCGTACGGGCTGGACCACCCACGCTCCGGTGACCTCGTCCTGGTCGCCGAGCCGGACGCCTGGTTCACGTACTACTACTGGCTGGACGACGCCCGCGTGCCGGACTTCGCCCGGCTGGTCGAGATCCACCGCAAGCCCGGGTACGACCCGGCGGAGCTGTTCTTCGACCCGGCGGCCCCGGGCGCGGCGAAGCGGCGGGCGGCGGTCGCGCTGGCCCGCAAGAAGCTGGGGATGCGGTACCTGATGAGCGTGGTCGGGCTGGACGCGGGCGCGCGGGCGGTCCGGGGCTCGCACGGGCGGCTGCCCGCCGACCCCGCCGACGGGCCGCTGCTGCTCTGCTCCGACCCGTCGGCGGCGCGGGAGCGGCTGGCCGCGACCGAGGTGAAGGCGCTGCTGCTGGAGCTGGCCGGGCTGGCCCCGGCCGGCCCGCCGGTCGCCGCGTCCCCGCCGGGTGACGACGGGCGGTCGGGGGAGGCGTCGTGACCGTCACCGTCGCGCCGACCGACGCGAGTGGGCTGCGGGCCCGGTTCGACGCCGAGCTGGCCGCGTTCCTCGACCGGCAGGGGCCCGACTGGCCGGACGGCGCTCCGCGCGGGGTGTTCACGGCGCTGCACCGGTTCGTGCTGGCCGGCGGCAAGCGGCTGCGCCCGCTCTTCTGCTACTGGGGCTGGCGGAGCGCGGGCGGGCCGGACGGTACGCCGATCGTGGTCGCCGCCGCCGCGCTGGAGCTGTTCCACGCGTTCGCGCTGATCCACGACGACATCCTCGACGGCAGCGACCGCCGCCGGGGCGAGCCGTCGGTGCACCGGATCTTCGCCGACCTGCACGCCCGCTCGTCCTGGCGGGGCGACCCCGAGGCGTACGGGCGCAACACCGCCCTGCTCTGCGGTGACCTCTGCGCCGCGTGGTCGGACCAGATGTTCCACGAGTGCGGCCTGAGCACCGACGCGGTGCACCGGGGGTACGCGGTCTTCGCGCTGATGCGTACCGAGGTGATCGCGGGGGAGTACCTGGACCTGGTGTCCGGGGTGGGTGACGGCTCGGTCGCCAGCGCGCTGACGGTGATCCGGATGAAGGCGGCCCGCTACACGGTCACCCGGCCGTTGCAGATCGGCGCGACGCTGGCCGGCGCGGGGCCAGAGCTGGTGGCCGCGCTGGCCGACTTCGGTGACCCGCTCGGTGACGCGTTCCAGCTCCGCGACGACGTGCTCGGCGTCTTCGGCGACCCGGCGGTCACCGGCAAGTCCGTCCTGGACGACCTGCGCGAGGGCAAGCCGACGGTGATGATGGCGCTGGTCCGGGACGCCGCCGATCGGGCGCAGACGGCGCGGCTGCGGGAGCTGTTCGGCAACCCGGAGCTGGACGCGGACGGCGCCGCCGAGCTGCGGAAGATCATCGAGAGCACCGGCGCCCGCGAGAAGATCGAGCAGATGATCCGGGTCCGCGCCGACGCCGCCCTGGCCGCGCTGGAACGGGCCCCGGTGACCCCGCAGAGCCGGGCGGCACTCGCCGCCCTGGCCGGCCAGGCGATCGACCGCCACCGCTGACCCGCTCCGCCCGCCGTCGACCCGGGCAACTTTCGACAGATCCAGCGAAAGTCCATGCTGGATCGTCAGAAGGTATGGACACATCGACCTATGCCATTTAGGGTCTTCGCCAACACCGGATTGTTTCGTCGAGGTGAACCGGCGGCGCGGGAACCCATCGACTGAACCGACGGCATCCCGCTACGGCATCCGGCGCGACGGCGCGCGCCCCGCCCTGGCAGTCACTCGTCAGGAAGGGACAGCACAGCGATGTCCACGAGGCACACTCCCCACCACCGTCCCTGGTTCGCCGGTGGCGCGGCCCTGCTCCTGGTCGCCGCCGCCGGTACCGTCGCCCTCGGCGCCGGCCCGGCCGCCCTGGGCGGCCCCACCCCGGCCCAGGCCCACCCCATCGTCGCCACCGACTTCCAGCAGGTCACCCTCGCCAAGGGCGTCGCCGAGGTCGGCGAGCCGATGACCATCGCGGTGCTGCCGGACCGCTCGGTCCTGCACACCGCCCGCAACGGCACCGTCCGCCGCACCGACGCGGCCGGCACCACGTCGGTGATCGGCACCGTCGCCGTCTACACCCACGACGAGGAGGGGTTGCAGGGGGTCGGGGTCGACCCGAACTTCGCCAGCAACCGGCACATCTACCTGTACTACGCGCCCCCGCTGTCCACCCCGACCGGGGACGCCCCCGCGACCGGCAGCGACTTCTCCGCCTGGCAGGGCGTCAACCGGCTCTCCCGGTTCACCCTCAACGCCGACTTCACCATCAACACCGGCAGCAAGGTCGACGTCCTCGACGTCCCCGCCGACCGGGGCATCTGCTGCCACGTCGGCGGTGACATCGACTTCGACGCGGCCGGCAACCTCTACCTGTCCACCGGCGACGACACGAACCCGTTCGACTCCTCCGGGTACGCCCCGATCGACGAGCGCACCAACCGCAACCCCGCGTACGACGCGCAGCGCACCTCGGCCAACACCAACGACCTGCGCGGCAAGATCCTGCGGATCAAGGTGAACGCGAACGGGACGTACTCCATCCCGGCCGGCAACATGTTCGTCGACTCGGATCCGAAGACCCGCCCCGAGATCTACGCGATGGGCTTCCGCAACCCGTTCCGGATGAGCGTCGACAAGGCCACCGGCATCGTCTACGTCGGTGACTACGGGCCGGACGCCGGCACCACCACCACCCGCGGCCCGAGCGGTCAGGTCGAGTTCAACCGGGTCACCGGCCCGGGTTTCTACGGCTGGCCGTACTGCACCGGCACCAACACCGCCAACGAGACGTACGCCGAATGGAACTTCGCCACCGGCACCGCCGGCGCGAAGTACAACTGCACCGGCGGGGCGACCAACAACTCGTTCCGCAACACCGGCCTGACCACCCTGCCCGGCGCCAAGGCGTCGTGGATCCGGTACGCGGGCGACGCCGGCAGCCCGCCGGAGTTCGGCGGCGGCTCGGAGTCGCCGATGGGCGGCCCGGTCTACCGCTACAACGCCTCGTCGACCTCCACCACCAAGTGGCCGCAGAGCTTCGACGGGCAGTTCTTCGCCGGCGAGTTCGGCCGGGGCTGGGTGAAGCCGATCCACGTGAACGCCGACGGCTCGGTCGGCACCATCGACACGTTCCCGTGGAACGGCAAACAGGTCATGGACATGGCGTTCGGGCCGGACGGCGCGCTCTACGTCCTGGACTACGGCACCGGCTACTTCAACGGTGACGCCAACTCGGCCCTCTACCGGTACGACTACATCGGCGGCGGCAACCGGGCCCCGACGGCGGTGGCGTCGGCGGACAAGACGTCCGGGGCGGCCCCGTTGACCGTGAACTTCTCCTCGGCCGGGTCGTCGGACCCGGAGGGCGGGGCGCTGACCTACTCGTGGGCCTTCGGCGACGGCACCACCTCCACCGCTGCCAACCCGACGAAGACGTACACCGCGAACGGCACCTACACCGCCACGCTGACCGTCCGCGATCCGCAGGGCGCCACCGGCACCGCGAGCGTGCAGATCGGCGTCGGCAACACCGCGCCGACAGTGGTCATCAACGCCCCGGCCAACGGATCGCTCTTCTCCTTCGGTGACACCGTGCCGTTCAGCATCACCGTCACCGATCCCGAGGACGGGACGATCGACTGCACCAAGGTCAAGATGACCTACGTGCTGGGCCACGACCAGCACGGCCACCAGATCACCTCCAAGACCGGCTGCACCGGCTCGATCGCCATCCCGGTCGACGGTGAACACGACGACGCGGCGAACATCTTCGCGATCTTCGACGCCGAGTACACCGACGCGGGCGGCCTCACCACCCACACCCAGCACACCCTCCAGCCGCGCAAGCGGCAGGCGGAGCACTTCAAGACCTCGTCCGGCATCGCGACCTTCGACAAGGCCACCGCCGAGGGCGGCAAGACCGTCGGCAACATCAACAACGGCGACTGGATCGCGTTCGAGCCGTACCGGATCAACAACGTGACGTCGTTCAGCGCCCGCGTCTCCTCGGCCGGCGCCGGCGGCACCCTCCAGGTCCGCGCCGGCTCGGCCTCCGGCACCGTGCTCGGCTCGGCCACCGTCCCGGTCACCGGCGCCTGGGACACGTTCACCACGGTCAACGGGACGATCAGCAACCCGCCGGCCGGTACCACCACCCTCTACCTGACCTTCGCCGGCTCCGGCACGGGCGCGCTCTACGACGTCGACTCGTTCACCTTCACCACCGGTGGCGGTAGCGGGGTCGGCCCGATCGTCGGCCTGGCCGGCAAGTGCCTGGACGTCCGGAACGCGGCCACCGCCGACGGTACGCAGATCCAGATCTACACCTGCAACGGCACGGCGGCGCAGACGTGGACGGTGTCGCCGAACTCGACGGTCAAGGCGTTGGGCAAGTGCCTGGACGTCTCCGGTGGCGGGTCGGCCGACGGCACCAAGATCCAGCTCTGGACGTGCAACGGCACCGGCGCGCAGAACTGGTCCGCCCAGGCCGACGGCACCCTGCGCAACCCGCAGTCCGGCAAGTGCCTGGACGTCTCCGGCAACAACTCGGCCGACGGCACGGCGGTGCACCTGTGGACCTGCCACACCGGCGCCAACCAGAAGTGGACCCTGCCCTGAGTTGAAAGGAAGGGCCCCTTGTTAACGCCTAGTGTTGTACAAGGGGCCCCTCCTAACACCCGTTGGGAGAGCGACATGCGCAGACTCCTCCGACCCGTCCTCGGCGTGGCCACCGCCGTCCTCGCCGTCCTCGCCTGCACCTCCCAGGCCGGCCCGGTCAGCGCCGCCGACGCCGCGTACGACGTGCTGGTCTTCTCCAAGACGGCCGGCTTCCGGCACGACTCCATCGCCGTCGGCACCCAGGCCATCCGCGATCTGGGGGCGGCGAACAACTTCACCGTCACCGCCACCGAGGACGCCGCCGCCTTCACCACCGGCAACCTCGCCCAGTACGAGGCGGTGGTCTTCCTCAACACCACCGGTGACGTGCTCAACGCCAGCCAGCAGAGCGCCTTCGAGGCGTACATCGGCGCCGGCGGCGGGTACGTCGGCGTCCACGCCGCCGCCGACACCGAGTACGGCTGGTCCTTCTACGGCAACCTCGTCGGGGCGTACTTCGCGTCGCACCCGGCCATCCAGCAGGCCAACGTCAAGGCCGAGAACCGTGCCCACGCGGCCACGGCCCACCTGCCGCAGACCTGGACGCGCACCGACGAGTGGTACAACTACCAGACCAACGCCCGCTCCACGGCTCGCGTCCTGGCCACGCTCGACGAGTCGTCGTACTCGGGCGGCTCGATGGGCGCCGACCACCCGCACTCGTGGTGCAAGACCTACAGCGGCGGCCGGGCCTTCTACACCGGCGGCGGGCACACGCAGGCCTCGTACGCCGAGCCCGCCTTCCGCGCCCACCTGCTCGGCGGCATCCGGTACGCGGCCGGCCGCACCAAGGCCGACTGCCGTCCGGAGACCGGCTACACCACCCTCTACAACGGTTCGACCACCGGTTGGTCGCAGGCCGGGCCGGGCAGCTTCAGCAACGCCGACGCCACGCTCACCTCGGTGGGCGGCATGGGTCTCTACTGGTACAGCGCGAAGCAGTTCACCAACTACGCGCTGAAGCTCGACTGGCGGCTCGCCGGTGACGACAACTCCGGCGTCTTCATCGGCTTCCCGCCGTCGAGCGATCCGTGGTCGGCGGTGAACAACGGCTACGAGGTCCAGATCGACGCGACCGACGCGGCGGACCGCACCACGGGTGCCGTCTACACCTTCAAGTCCGCCGACATCGCCGCCCGGGACGCCGCACTGAACCCGCCGGGGGAGTGGAACACCTACGAACTGCTGGTGGAGGGCGAGCGCCTCCAGGTCTTCCTGAACGGCGTGAAGATCAACGACTTCACCAACACCGACCCGGCCCGGTCGCTCGCCGGCCACATCGGGCTGCAGAACCACGGTACGGGCGACGACGCCTCGTTCCGCAACATCCGGATCAAGGAGTTGGGCTCCACCCCGCCGGGCGGGAACACCACGATCCAGGCGGAGGCGTACAGTTCGGCCAGCGGGGTCACCCCGTTCACCAAGGCCGGCGCCAACGGTGGCCAGACCCTCGGCTACATCGACCCGGGCGACTGGGCCGCGTACAACGGGGTGGACCTGACCGGCGTCACGTCGTTCCGGGCCCGGGTGGTCTCCGGCGGACCGGGCGGCACGCTCCAGGTGCGCACCGGTTCGACCACCGGCACCGTGCTCGGTTCGGTCGCGGTGCCGAACACCGGCAGTTGGACCACCTTCGCCGACGTCACGACCACCCTGTCCGGCGTACCGTCCGGAACGCGGAATCTCTACCTGACCTTCACCGGGTCGGGCACGGGGCTCTACGACGTGGACGACTTCACCCTGGTGAAGGGGGGTGGCGGCACCCCCGGCACAGGCCCGATCAAGGGGCTGGCCGGCAAGTGCCTGGACGTCCGGAACGCGGCCACCGCCGACGGTACGCAGATCCAGATCTACACCTGCAACGGCACGGCGGCGCAGACGTGGACGGTGTCGCCGAACTCGACGGTCAAGGCGTTGGGCAAGTGCCTGGACGTCTCCGGTGGCGGGTCGGCCGACGGCACCAAGATCCAGCTCTGGACGTGCAACGGCACCGGCGCGCAGAACTGGTCCGCCCAGGCCGACGGCACCCTGCGCAACCCGCAGTCCGGCAAGTGCCTGGACGTCTCCGGCAACAACTCGGCCGACGGCACGGCGGTGCACCTGTGGACCTGCCACACCGGCGCCAACCAGAAGTGGACCCTGCCCTGAGTTGAAAGGAAGGGCCCCTTGTTAACGCCTAGTGTTGTACAAGGGGCCCCTCCTAACACCCGCGTCGACGCACGGGCCCGCTGCTCCGGCAGGGGGCCCGTGGCGTGTCCTGCGTCACCTGTCGAACACGCCCGATGACCCTGCGCTACATCGGTGCATGGACATGCGCTGTCTGCTCCGGTCGGCTGGAGCGGCGGCTATCGATCCGCCTCCACTACTTGCCTGCCGCGACAACGACGGACCCGGTGACGTCCCGTCACCGGAGTCGTCACTCCGCTGTCGATCGTCCTTGAAGGACGCCACTGTCCGTTGATAGCTTCCTCTCGCTCCGCAGCCGCCGAAGAATCTTCGGCACTTCTCGGATGAAAGTTTGCTTTCTTCGAGTGTTCATCATCGGCTGGCATTGAGAGGAATGGTGAGGATGGCCCAGGTCAACCGGCGCGAGGTGCTACGCGTCGCCGCCGCGGCGGCGGTCTCCGCGGGATCCATCATGGGCGTCACCCGGGTCGCCGACGCGACCGAACGACCGGCGCCGGCGCGTCCCACGCCGGACGGCACGGGCGCGGTCACCGAGGCCTACCGGGGGCGGCGCATCAGCATCGGTGCGCCCGCTCACGCCGGGCACCGGCACGGCACCGCACACGGCCTGCCCGCGCCCGCCGTCCGGATCGACGACGTGGACCTGCACGTGATGGCGAATGCCGATGGCAGCTACGTCAGCGCGGTCCACCACTACCGGTCGTTCGAGGACCTGCGAACCCTGGCCCGCGCCGCGGTCGACGACCTCGACGGCGCCCGGCTGATCCCGCTGCACGGCTGACCGACCCCGAGAGGCATCCGCATGGGCATCCGCAAGAACCAGCGTGACCTGACCCCGACCGAGCGGCGCGCGTTCGTCGACGCCGTGCTCGTACTCAAGCGCAGCGGCGTCTACGACCAGTTCGTCCGTACCCACAACGACTTCATCCTCGGCGACACGGACACCGGTAACCGGGTCGGCCACCGCTCGCCGTCGTTCCTGCCCTGGCACCGGCAGTTCCTGCTGGAGTTCGAGCGTGCCCTGCAGGCGGTGGACCCGAGCGTGGACCTGCCGTACTGGGACTGGACCACCGACCGGTCCACCACCGCGTCGCTCTGGTCGCCGGACTTCCTCGGCGGCAACGGGCGCAGCGGCGACGGCCAGGTCACCACCGGGCCGTTCGCGTACGGCGCCGGCAACTGGACGCTGACCGTGCGGGTGGACAGCCGCAGCTACCTGCGCCGGCAGTTCGGCGCCGGCGGGCAGAGCCTGCCCACCGCCAGCCAGGTCGCCACCGTCCTCGCCCAGACCGGGTACGACGTCGCGCCCTGGAACAGCACGTCCGCGTCCGGCTTCCGCAACTTCGTGGAGGGCTGGCGCGGTCCCAACCTGCACAACCGGGTCCACGTGTGGGTCGGCGGCACCATGGCGACCGGCGTCTCCCCGAACGATCCGGTCTTCTGGCTGCACCACTGCCACGTCGACAAGCTCTGGTCGGACTGGCAGCGGGCCCGCCCCTCCGCCGCCTACCTGCCCACCGGTGGCACGCCGAACGTGGTGGACCTGCGCGACGTGATGACGCCCTGGAACACGGTGAGCCCGGCCGACCTGCTGTCGCACGACGCCTGGTACACGTACGCCTGAGGGTGGAGGGCCCCTTTTGCGCCGCGCCCATCGCGCCTAGAGTGAGGGCGGCGACCGCGAGGTGGCCGGTGAGCCGACGGGAGGCGCAACCCGTCGGCCCCAGGCGCGACCGCGCCCACCGGTGCACCGTCGGGGCCGCCCACACCCGGCACTCCCTCGCCCCGGTCACGCACGAACGGAATCCCCATCACGACAGGGGAAACAGGACCATGGCGCGACCCATCACGCTCTTCACCGGTCAGTGGGCCGATCTGCCGTTCGACGAGGTCTGCCGGCTCGCCTCCGAGTGGGGCTACGACGGCCTGGAGATCGCCTGCTGGGGCGACCACTTCGAGGTCGACAAGGCGCTCGCCGACGAGTCGTACGTCGACCGGAAGAAGGAGACCCTCGCCAAGCACAACCTCCAGGTCTTCGCGATCTCCAACCACCTCGTCGGCCAGGCGGTGTGCGACCACCCGATCGACGAGCGGCACCAGGGGATCCTGCCGGCGCGGATCTGGGGCGACGGTGAACCCGAGGGCGTACGCCAGCGGGCCGCACAGGAGATCAAGGACACCGCGCGCGCGGCGGCGAAGCTCGGCGTGAAAACCGTCGTCGGTTTCACCGGCTCGTCGATCTGGCACACCCTCGCCATGTTCCCGCCGGTGCCGCCGGCGATGCTGGAACGCGGCTACCAGGACTTCGCCGACCGGTGGAACCCCATCCTCGACGTCTTCGACGAGGTCGGCGTGCGCTTCGCCCACGAGGTGCACCCGAGCGAGATCGCGTACGACTACTGGACGACGAAGCGGACCCTCGAAGCGATCGGGCACCGGCCCGCGTTCGGGCTCAACTGGGACCCGTCGCACTTCGTCTGGCAGGAACTCGACCCGGTGAACTTCATCTTCGACTTCGCCGACCGGATCTACCACGTCGACTGCAAGGACGCGAAGGTGCGTACCGGCGACGGCCGGCGCGGTCGCCTCGCCTCCCACCTGCCCTGGGCGGACATGCGCCGCGGTTGGGACTTCGTCTCCACCGGGCACGGCGACGTGCCGTGGGAGGACTGCTTCCGCGCGTTGAACGCGATCGGGTACGACGGTCCGATCTCGATCGAGTGGGAGGACGCCGGCATGGACCGCCTGGTCGGCGCCCCCGAGGCGTTGCAGTTCGTCCGCCGGCTCGCCTTCGACGCCCCGGCGGCCGCCTTCGACGCCGCCTTCACCAGCAAGGACTGACGCCGACCCAACCCGGCCGGCCTTGTCCCACCCCCCGGCCGGGTCCCCCGCTTGTGTTGATCATGAAGTTGGCGGGTCCCGTGTCGGCGTGTCACCCCGCTAACTTCATGATCGACTAAGCGCGGGCGGGTGAGGGGTGGGTGGGTGGGGGGTCAGCGGGGGGTCAGGGTCTGGTCGCTGATCAGGCGGGCGGCGCCGATCACGGCCGCCCGGTCGCCGAGGTCCGACAGGACGATGGGCATCGTGCCGGTGGCCAGGGGCGCCGACCGGCGGTAGACGAGTGCCCGGATCTCGGCCAGGAGCGTGTGTCCCAGGCCGGCGGGAGCACCGCCGATGATGACGATGGCCGGGTTGACGAAGCTGATCAGCCCGACCAGCACCTGACCCAGCCGGCGCCCCGCCTCGCGTACCACCGCGTTCGCGGCCGGGTCGCCGTCGCCGGCGGCGGCCGTCAGGTCGGCCACGGTGAGGTCACCGGTCTCGGCGAGCCGGGCGGCCAGGGCGGGTGAGCGGCCACCGCGCGCCGCCGCCAGCGCCGCCCCGACCAGCCCGCTGTCGCCGCAGTACGCCTCGAGGCAACCGACCTCGCCGCACACGCAGGTCGGGCCGTACTCGGTGACCGTCAGATGGGCGATGTCCCCGGCGCTGCCGGTGGCTCCCCGGTGCAGGTGACCGCCGAGGACGAGACCGCAGCCGACGCCGGAGCCCAGGGTGACCCGGAGGAAGTCGTCGAAGGCGCGTCCCACGCCGGCGTGCCGCTCGCCGAGAGCGCTGACGCTGGCGTCGTTGTCGACCACCGTGGGGCAGCGGAGTTCGGCGGCGATCGTGTCGCGGATCGGGAAGCGGTGCCAGCCGGGCAGCAGTGGTGGCGAGACCGGCACGCCCTCCCGTAGGTCGACCGGCCCGGGTAGGGCCACGCCGACCCCGGTGAGCCGGCCCAGGCCGAGCTCCGCCCGGAGCTTGCCGATCAGCTCGACAGCACGGCGGACCACGGGTTCCGGCCCCTGCCGTACGTCGACCGGCTCGGTGAGGTCGGCGAGCGGGGTCAACTCGCCGTCGGTGACGGTGACGGTCAGCTCCCGCGTACCGACGACGACGGCGGCGAAGCGTACCCCGCGCCCGAGGCGCAGCAACGACGAGCGCCGGCCGCCGCGGGAGGCGGCGGGCCCGGCGCTCTCCACCAGCCCGACCTCGGTCAACCGCTCGATCCCGGCGACGAGCCGCGCACGGGCCAGGCCCAGCGCATCACCCAGCTCCACCCGGGACCGGGGGCCCTGGTCGCGCAGCAGCGTGACCAGGCGCGCCTGGTCCGCGTTCTCCGGCCGGACGGAGACCATCTCCACCACCTCCCGGCGGGAGTCTGCCACGGTGTTGTTACCACCCCGTAGCGCGCCGGGGCCGCGGGCGGTTCGCCTCCGGTCACAGGCCGGCGGGCCGGCCGTCCGAGGACGACCGGCCCGCTGAGGCGTACGCGTTACAGGGTGCTGCCGCTGCTGCCCGAGCCGGACGGCTTGCGGGACGTGCTGCTGGCAGTCGACGACCCGGGCGTCGAGCCGGCGCCGGACGAGCCGGACTTGGCGCCGACGGTGGCCGGGGTGCCGGCGAACGCGTCGTCGGCGGCGGTCAGCTCCTGCCGGTGGCCGTTGCCGCTCAGCTTCTCGCCCAGCTTCGACTGGCCGAGCTTGTCCTTGCCTTCGCTGTAGAGCCGCGTCGCCTGGGCCTGGGCGACGCCGGCCGCCTCCTGGACGGTCGGGTGGTCGAGCACCTTGCGGCCCCGGATCACCAGCTCCTCGTACTTCTCCCGGCCGGCACGGGCGCCCAGGACGAATCCCGCAGCCAGCCCGCCAAGAAACATAATCTTTCCGCGCATGGCGGCTCCTTCCGTACCTGACGCGCCGTCGTCCCGCCACATACCCGTCGGGACAGACCGATGCGCCTGCGTCCTGTCGTCGGCAGCTAACTACCCATCCTGCTCTCCGCTCATACCTCCTTGTGCCGCGATGACGATTTGTCCCGTTATATCCCTGGGTCGGCGTGCGGGTGGGCGCGGGGTAACCCCCTGGACCAAGACCCCGGGGAGTCCTGTACTCTTGTCCCGTCGCACGGAGCCGGAGAGATCCGAAAGCCGCGTGACCGCACGGTCCCCCGTAGCTCAATTGGCAGAGCAGCCGGCTGTTAACCGGCAGGTTTTTGGTTCGAGTCCAAACGGGGGAGCTTCTCTCCACCCAACGCCCGCCGACTGACCGGCGGCGTTTCGTCGTTCCGGCCCCCGGGTGCTCTCGCTGGTCCTGGCAGTTCCGGCCCGACGAACGGCGCAACCCCGGTGCACCGGAAGTGCGAGATCGACGCAGCAGGCGTGGGCGGTTTCGGCTACCCACGACCGGTTCGACGGGCAGGATGGGTGGGGTCGGCTTAGACTTCCGCTTGCGTCGATCAGTGCGTCGAAATCACGGGTGGTGCGGATGTCCGGACGAGGCGGGCGGGTCACGCTGATCGCACTGCTGGTCGTCCTCGCCTGGCTGGTGGTCGGGGGTGTGGCCGGGCCGTACTCCGGGCGGCTCGGTGAGGTCGCCACCAACGACAACGCGTCCTTCCTCCCCGCCGACGCCGAGGCGACCCGCGCCCAGGAACTGTCCGAGCGGTTCGTCGACGAGCCCACACTGCCCGCGCTCGTCGTCTACGAGCGCACCACCGGCATCACCGACGCGGACCGGCAGCGGATCGCCGCCGACGCCGCCCGATTCGCCGAGGTCCCCGGCGTGGTCGGCCCGCTGCCGCCCCCGATCCCCAGCGAGGACGGGCAGGCGGTGCAGGTGGTCGTCCCGATCGACGACGACCGGGGCGAGGAGATCGGGACGGTCGTCGAGGACCTGCGCGCCGTCGCCGGCGCCGACCGGGACGGGCTCACCGTCGACGTGGCCGGGCCCGCCGGCCTGCTCGCCGACCTGATCGAGGTGTTCTCCGCGATCGACGGGACGCTGTTGCTGGTCACCCTCTGCGTGGTGCTGGTCATCCTGCTGGTGGTCTACCGCAGCCCGGTTCTGTGGATCTTCCCGCTGCTCGCCGCCGGCATGTCCTTCGCGCTGGCCTCGGTCTTCGTCTACCTGCTCGCCGACGCCGGCGCGATCACCCTCAACGGGCAGGCCCAGGGCATCCTCACCGTGCTCGTCTTCGGCGCCGGCACCGACTACGCGCTGCTGCTGGTCGCCCGCTACCGGGAGGAGTTGCACCGGCACGAGCGCCCCTGGCACGCGATGACGGCGGCCTGGCGGGGCGCGGCCCCCGCCATCGTGGCCTCCGCCGGCACCGTCATCGTCAGCCTGCTCTGCCTGCTGCTGTCCAGTTTGAACTCGAACCGCGCACTCGGGCCGGTCTCGGCCATCGGCATCGCCGCCACGCTGCTGGTGATGCTCACCTTCCTGCCGGCACTGCTGCTGCTCGGCGGGCGGTGGGCGTTCTGGCCGCGCCGGCCACTCGTCGACCGCGCCGACCCCCGCGCCGAGCACGGCATCTGGAGCCGCGTCGCCCGGTTCGTCGCACGGCGGGCCCGCGTGGTCTGGCTCCTCACGAGCGTCGCGCTGGCCGCGTCGGCGGTGGGCCTCACGCAGCTCGGCGTGACCACCCTCGGCCAGAGCGACCTCTTCACCGAGCGGACCGAATCGGTCGCCGGGCAGGAGGCGATCGCCCGGCACTACCCGGCCGGCACCGGCAGCCCCGCCACCGTCTTCACGACGCAGGAGACCGCGCGGCAGGTCGCCGAGGTGGCGCGGGGCGTGCCCGGCGTCGCGGCGGTACGCCCGGTAACCGACAACCCGACCGGGCCGCCGGCCCCGAACGCGCCGCCGAAGGTCGTCGACGGCATCGTCCAGTTGGAGGCGACGCTCGCCGACCCGCCGGACTCCGACGGCGCCGAGCGCACCATCCGGGACCTGCGCGTCGCCGTGCACGCCGTACCGGACTCGGACTCCGTGGTCGGCGGCTTCACCGCGATCAACGTGGACACCGCCGACGCCTCACGGCGCGACCAGAACGTCATCATCCCGGTCGTCCTGCTCGTCATCGCGATCATCCTGGCGCTGCTGCTGCGGGCGATCCTCGCCCCCGTCCTGCTGATCGCGACGGTGCTGCTCAGCTTCGCGGCCACCCTCGGGCTCTGCGCACTGATCTTCACGTACGTCCTGGACTTTCCCGGCGTGGACGCCTCGTTCCCGCTCTTCGCCTTCGTCTTCCTGGTGGCCCTCGGGATCGACTACAACATCTTCCTGATGAGTCGGGTCCGGGAGGAGTCCGTCCGGCGTGGCACCCGCGCCGGCGTGCTCGCCGGCCTCGCCGTCACCGGCGGTGTCATCACGTCCGCCGGCATCGTGCTCGCCGCCACGTTCAGCGCGCTCGCCGTACTCCCGCTGGTCGTGCTCGTCGAGCTGGGCGTGGCGGTCGCCGTCGGGGTGCTGATCGACACCATCGTGGTGCGCTCCCTGCTGGTGCCCGCCCTGTCGTACGACATCGGTCCGAAAATCTGGTGGCCGGGCCGGTTGTCGCGGTCCAACGGTGAGCGGGAGGTGCAGCGTGCTGGCTGAGACCGACGTGGTGATCGTCGGCGGCGGCCTGGCCGGCCTGGCGGCGGCCCGGCGGCTGCACCGGGCCGGCGTGCCCTGGCGCCTGCTGGAGGCGAGCGGCCGCCTCGGCGGGCGCGTCGCCACCGACGCGGTCGACGGCTTCCTGCTCGACCGCGGCTTCCAGGTGCTCAACACCGCCTACCCCCGGCTCGGCACGCTGCTGGACGTCGACCGGCTCCACCTCGGGTACTTCACCTCCGGCGTTCTGGTCCGCCGGGGCGGCACCCTGACGCGGCTGGTCAACCCGCTGCGGAAGCCGGCCGGCGCGCCCGGCACCGCCCTGGCCGGCGTCGGCTCGCTGCCGGACCGGTTGCGGTTCGCCGCGCTCGCCGCCGGCTGCGCCACCCTGCCCGCCCGGCGGCTGCTGGAGGCACCGGAGACCACCACGGAGGTGGCGCTGCGCCGCGCCGGCCTCTCCGACGCGATCGTCGAGGAGCTGCTGCGGCCGTTCCTCTCCGGCGTGTTCATCGACCGCCAGCTGGAGACGTCCAGCCACGTGTTCGCGATGGTGCTGCGCTCCTTCGCCCGTGGCCGCATCGGCCTGCCGGCCGAGGGGATGGCGGCGCTGCCCCGGGCCGTCGCCGCGCCGCTGCCCACCGACCTGATCGACCTGGACACCCCGGTCGCCGAGGTGGCGCCCGGCCGGGTCCGCACCCAGGCCGGCGACGTCGCGGCCCGCGCCGTCGTGGTCGCGGTCGACCCGCCGGCGGCGGCGACGCTGCTGCCGATGCTGGCCCGGGTACGCATGCACAGCTACACGACCTACTACCACGCGACCGACACGCCGCCCCTGGACGAGCCGATCCTGCTCGTCGACGGCGACCGGCGGGAACTGGTCGCCAACACGGTCGTCGTCAGCAAGGCCGTGCCGACGTACGCCCCGCAGGGGCGGCACCTGGTCGCCACCTCGGTGGTCGGGCCGTCCGCCCCACCCGAACCGGTGATCCGGGAGGAGCTGACCCGCCTCTACGGACGCTCCACGGCGGACTGGACCCACCTCACCACCGTGGCGGTCCCCGACGCGCTGCCCGCCGCGCCGCCGCCCCAGGGCCGCCTGCGTAAACCGGTGGCCCTGGGAGAGGGGCTGTTCGTCGCGGGCGACCATCGGGACAGCCCGTCCATCCAGGGGGCGCTCGCCAGCGGCTGGCGTACGGCCGGCGTGGTCCTGGCGTACCTGCGCCCACCGGCCTGACACCTCCTCGCGCGGTGGCCTGACTGCACGCTGTTATCCTCGCGTTGCCCATCGTGCTGCTGCGCCAGGCGCCGTGAGCGAGGGGAGCCGGTTCGTGCTGGCCGCTGATCAACCGGGCGGGTTACGATCCGGCGCGGTGCCGGGGCGGTAGCTCAGCCGGTTAGAGCAGGGGACTCATAATCCCTCGGTCGCGGGTTCGAGTCCCGCCCGCCCCACCTTGTTGATCTTTCGTGCGAACCAGCTGGCCGCGGCGCGTCGCGACGCTCTGTGCGGCTGCTCGACGCGGACTGCGGCTGGCCGCGGATCCGCCGCCGGATGTACTAGCGTCGAGGGAATGAGGAACCGCGCTGCGAGGTACGAGCCACTGACGGTGGCACGCCTAGGTGCTTTGCTCGTTGGATCCGACGAGACGCGACGGTGGCGGCTGGTGGCAGAGTTCCTTGAGGAGTACCGATGGGAACCAGCCGAGATGCGCGCCGGTCTGCTGGACCAGGAACCAACGTCTACCGGCGACGAGCACTGGGATGTGTTCCTCGCGGCATTGACGGAGCACTTGGCGGCCAAGGACGGGCGGGGTGCGCCGCCGTGGGTCGAGACGCGGTCGCTCCGGCGATTCTGGTTTCCCTTCAACACGCGTGCCGCCCGGGTCGACGCGGTGGTACACGCGCCAGCAGCGTTCCGTCGTCGGGGCGTGTACGTGTCGGCGCAGGAGTTGAACGTCGCGTGAGCCTTGATGATCCACTGTTGGACCGCGCGGCGATCGAGGATGCCTTCCGCCGGCTCGGGGACCGGCTGTCGAGGCGAGGTGTGGTCGCGGACCTTTACATCTTCGGCGGGGCGGCCATGGCTCTGGCCTACGACGCCGACGGGCTACTCGTGACATAGACGCCGTGTTCCAACCCCATGGCATTGTGCTCGACGAGGCTCGGATGAACTCGGCCTGCCGCACTGGTGGCTCAACGAGCAGGCGAGTGCCTATGTCGCTCCGGGCGGTGATGCGACGGCTCCGCGCGTATTCGATCACCCGGGGCTGCGAGTGGCGGCGGCCTCTCCGGAACATCTGTTGGCCATGAAGGTGCTTGCCGCACGACGGCGGGACGCCGAGGACATCCGCTTCCTGGTCGGTCACCTCGGGTTGACCAGTGCGGAGCAGGTCCTCGCCCGGTGCGCGGAGATCTTCCCGGAGGAGGAGGTCCCAGGCCGGGCAAGACTCGTGCTCGACGACGTTTTCGACGACTCGTAGCTGCGTCATCGGGCTTCCAACGTCGTACGGGAACTGCGCGAACGCAGCGGTAACGGCTCACCGGCGATCGTGGCGGTGTGGTTCGCCTGGTGGTACCTCCGGCCCACCAGCCGTTTTCCCTGGTCAGCCATGCTGCCGGCGACCCGGACGGATCGCATCGAGGTCCGGACCGACGCCCTCAGTCCGCACTGAGTCCGCAGCAGCACGACCCGCCGCCCGGTCGAGGCGGTCCGCCACCTGGTCGAGGTCGTCCTCGAAGAGGTCCGCGTACACGTCCAGCGTCATGGCCGCCGAGGCGTGCCCGAGCATCCGCTGCACCGCCTTCACGTTGGCGCCCTCGGCCACCGCGAGACTGGCCGCCGTGTGCCGCAGCTCGTGCGGTGTCAGGCCAGCGAGCCCGATCGACTCGGCAGCCCGGTCGAAGACCCGGCGACGGAAGTTGTTGTTGCGCAACACCTCGCCACTCGGGGACGCCGCCTACCTCCAAATCGGCGACCTCGACTCCGCCACCGCAGCCATCCGGCCGATCCTCGACCTACCAGCAGACCGCCAAATCTCCTGGATCAAGAAACGACTCGGCCGCTTCGCCGCGATGCTCCGCCGCGACCCGTATCGCGGATCCAGCGCCGCAGACGACCTCTACGACGAGATCCGGAACCTCGGCGGCGGGTAGGCCGGCCCTGTGATCCGACGACAGATCCGCGACACTCGTCCGCCAACTGATGCGCGACAGATCCAGCACCCTAGCCTCGATCATTCACGGCTGATGTCGGCCGCTTTGTTCCCGCGCCTGTGATCGCTGGTGTTCGATGCGACCGGGTCCGGGGCATGGTGGCGGGCCGTCTGTCGCGGCGGTGGGCGTGGTCTCCTTGGGTTCTCCGGTCGTTGGGTCAGGGCTGAGCTGGTCAGCCGGGGGCGGGGATCGCCGCGATTCGGTGGAAAGCGGCGGTGATCTGGTCGGCCCAGGGCCAGGTCGATGGGATGCGTAGCTGGCGGCGGCGTTGGCCTCGGGTGAGGCGGGCGGCGGTGTGTAGCAGGCGGTAGCGCAGCCGTTTCGGTTCGGCTTTGGCCAGGTCGCCGTCGAGGGTGAGCAGTTGTAGCCAGGCGATCAGGTCGCAGGCCATGGCCGCGATCTGGCACCAGGCGGTGTTGATGGCGAACTCGCGTGACGGTAGCCGGCGCAGTCCGGTGTCTTTGGCGCAGCGGATCCGGTCTTCGACGCGGGCGTGGGCGCGGTGGCGGGCTTCCAGCCACTGCAAGGCGCCGACGGTGGTGTTGGTGACGAGCGCGGTGTAGCGCCAGCCGTCGCGTTCCTCGAACAGCGACAACTGGGCGCCCGGGTGCGGCCGTTCGCGACGCACGATCACCCGCATGCCGGGCGGCCAGCCGGCCAAAGCCAGCAGCCCGGTCAGTTCGGCGACCTGCGCGCCGTCGCGGATGCCGCCGCCGGCTGCCAGGGCCGGTGACCAGGCCGCGGCCGGCAGCGCGCTGATGGCAGCGCGTTCCGCCTCGCCGATCGACCAACCGATCGAGTACTCGACGCGTCGGTTGCGCTTGGCGTCCTGCGCGGTCAGCCAGTCCAGCACGGCGTGGGTGGCGGCGGCCGAGTCGCCGCGGATGAGCAGGTGCCGCCGGTGCGCGACCGGGACCTGCGCGAACGCCTCGGTCAGCACGGTGAGGTGGTCGGCGGCGGTGTTGGCTCCGGCGTTGCCGGGCCGCAGTTTGATCGTCAGCAGTTCGCCGGTGTTGTCGCAGGTCACCAGGATCGGATGAAAGCCGTACGTGTGCTTGTAGGTGGCCGCCGCGCCGTCCTTGTCGCTGTGCGCGAGCACGATCGTGGAGTCCACATCCAGCACCACCATGCCCTCGCCGAGATCCCGGCCCGCGGCACGAGCAGACGACACCGACCCGATCAGGCCCCATACCCGGGCACGGACGTTCGCCCGCGTCCTGGCGATCCGACGCAGCCCGACGTCACTGATCTCATCGAGGGCCCGCCAGCACGTCGCCGGCGACGCGACCTGGCCGAACACCTCGCTCTGGTGGCGCAGCACCTCAATATCCGCGATCGCCTCACCGCCGTCGGCGATCATCACCGCCAAGTCGACCAGCACCCGGCCCCGGTCCCGGCCCGGGACGAACCCACGCCGGCTGAGCGCGGCCGACAACGCCTGCGTCAACCCGCTGCGATCAGCCAGCAACCGCAACAACGCCGCCCCCGACATGCGAGACCACACCATGACCGCCGACCTCGACGGACAATCCCTTCGACCACTGGGTAACCTGCACCTACGAAGTGCCTTCCACGCGGGGTACCTGCACGACTCGACACCGGGCAGTTTTCCTTACGTGGCAGGCACTTCGCCATATCTACCGGCCCGCTGGACATCCAAGATCACGGCTGCCGTGAAAGGCCGAGGCTAGTAGGGCCTCAGTTGGCGGGCACCCGGTGGCTGGGCTTGTGCCACGCCTGCACCTACCGGCTCCAGCAGGAGGACGACGCGGGCTGCGGTCCAGACGAGAGATTTCATTTTTGAAATCGGCAGTAAGAGCAGCGGTCCCGCAGCGGTCCCCGTACGGCCCTGGCCGGGTTTGCCAGGGGTGGTGCGCGCCGCGTCACCGGGTTGTGTCGGCGGGGCGGACGGAACCGGCCCGCGGCGCATACGCTTCCGGTCTCGTAGGTCGCCCGATCCGGCGCGCGACCCTCAGAGGGGTGGCGAATGACTCTCATCGACCTGGGTGAACTGCGCGACGTCGAGCACCCGGAGTCGTCGGCCCGCCCGCGCCGGGTGGCCCTGCGGATGCCGGTGTTCCTCGCGGTACTGCTGGCCGCCCTGGCAACGCTGGCCGCGTCGACCCCGCTGCCGGTCCGGGACGTCGTCGTTGTGCCGTCCCGCCTCGGGGCGGACCAGATCGTCGCCGGCGGCCTGCTGATGGTCGTCGATCCGGCGGACCGGCGCGGGGGCCCGCGTTCGATGACGGCGTACCGGCTGTCCGGCGGCGATCCGGTGTGGCGGGTGCCGCTGCCGGCGTCCGGCACGTTCTGGGGCGGCCACGCCCAGGCTGGTCTGCTGCTGGTCACCGGATTCGACCCGGAGTCCTACGAGAGCGAGACCGTGGCGCTGGACCCCCGGACCGGGACGTCCCGCTGGCGGCAGCCGGGCAGAGCCGTCCCCGTGGCCGGCGGGGGCCTGCTCCTGGAGGCCCTCGGCGAGGACGGAAGCGGGGCGGTGCGGGCCGTGGACCCGTGCTGCGGAACGCTGCGGTGGCGCGCCCGGGTCTCGGCGGGAGGTCCCACGTACGGTGCCACCGGCACGCTGGTCGACCGGGTGGTGCTCGGCGATCCGCGGGGGCGGGTCGAGGTGCGCGCCGCCGGCACCGGCGCCGTCCTGGCGACCGCCGACCTCGGCCCCGCGGAAGGCAGTCCGAGCCGGCAGTGGTCGGTCGTTGCCGACGTGCTGGTCAGCGTCGATGGCGCGCGGGTGACCGCGTACGGGCTGGATCGGCTGGACCGGCGCTGGACGGCGACCGTGCCGGCCGCCATGTATGCGATGGACTGCGGCGTCTTCGTCTGTGTTCACGTCCAGCCCGGCAGCCTGTCGGCGCTGGACGCCACGACCGGACGTCTGCTGTGGACCCGGACGGACCTGAACCCGCTGTTGGCGGAGCCGGACGGGCTGATCGTCACCGGGGTGACGAGCGCCACCACCCTCATGGACCTGGCGTTGCTCGACCCGGTCACCGGCGAAACACGGGCGGAGCTGGGCCGCTGGGAACTGGCACCCCGGTGGAGCGGCGACGAGCCACTGCTCGCCGTCCGCCCGCACCCGGCCAGAGGAGCGGTGGTCGCCGAGGTGGATTTGGTGGCGGCCACCGTTCGGATACTCGACGTGCTGCCCGAGGCGGCTGGCGGCTGCCAGGCGGTCGACGGTGGCCTGGTGTGCCTGCGGCACGACGGGTCGCTCGGCCTGTGGCGGCTGCGGCGCTGACCGCATCGGTTCGCCTGGACCGGCGGCGGCATCCGGATCTAGCCGCGATCAGCGCGCCGACCGTGTCGAGGATCAGTTGGCGGACGCGTGTCGCGCATCAGTCGACGGAGGACACGGGTAGGCCGGCCCGTGCCGATACTGCCGATTTGACCTCTTGAGGATCAAGGCGGCCCGCAAGCGGGCCGCGCCGGCCGCGCTCGGCCTGCTGGCGGCGCAAGCGCCGGCATCGGCCGGCGCGGCCGGCCAATGTTGCAGACTGCGCCAGGCACCTAGAACCGATGCCTCCGGCGGGGATCTTCGACAGAGATTTGGGCCGCCCACCTCCACCGTGAGTCCGGGCGGAGCCGAACAGACCTGCTCCCCGGTGTCAACACGGTGGAGCGTTGTGTTGACACCGGGGAACAGGCCCGTTCCACGATGTGCGGACTCACGGCGGAGATGGGCTTTGGGTATAGGCGCGAGGCGGCAGCAGCCTCAGGGGGATGAACTGTACGGCGCGTATTGAACGCTGCGGGACCGGCGACGCCAGGCGGGCAGCGGTAGGCAGCCGGCTAGGCCCTCGTATCCGGTATGGCTTTCGACCGACCCATCGGGCATCACCACCTCGATGAGCGAGCGTTTCCGCGCAAGGACCTCTCGGACGCGTCCCGCGACGACCGAACGAGCCATGTCGTCGAGGAAGGCCAGGTCCTCGGGCACCGGGCACAGTTCCCACCTGCCGCCGTACTCGCCAACCTGTAGGACGATCTCGTCGCCGAAGTCGGCCCATCCGAAGGCGCGAGCGTTGGGATTTGTCGGCGTGATCGTCACAGACAGGCCCCATTTTGGGTTCTCGATCTTCACCTCTGCTGCGTCGGCCAGCTCGTGCGCCAACCGGGTAGCCAGGCCCAACGTCGCAGTGGTTGCCGGACCAGATCCGCCAGGTGCGTCTTGCGAGTTGGTGTTGCTCATGCGCGGGAACTGTACAGCCATCCGTACAGCCAAGTCCGCCTGCGAGCGCTGACGCTGTCCGACAGTGCCGGACAGGCTGACCAGGGACACAGGCGCCCGACCAGCCATCGCTGATCTTCTTCTAGCCCTCCAGGCCGTACCTCAATCGATCAGGTCCGGAACCCGCTCCCGAAGCTCGGCCATCATCCGCGACAGGCCAGCGTTCAGGTCGTCGCCGTCCCACCGCACGAGTTCGCCGCCGAGAGGCTTTCCCGAAACCAGCACTGTCCAGCGGCCCCGTTGACGTTCGCCGTCCATCTTGACGATGGCGACCAGGCCGCGATCCCCGAGCTGGACCAGCAACTCCGTCAGGCACTCGTCCAACCCCATAGCGTCGTATTCGATCACGAACGGCCGACCAGTCCGCATCTAGTCCGCAAGAGGTCAGCGGACGGCGGGGGAGTGGTGAGAGGTGTCGAGAGGCGTTTCCGCTGCTAGAGGCCCGTCAGCGCAGCTCGGCGGGCCGCCAATCTTGATCTCATAATCCCTCGGTCGCGGGTTCGAGCCCCGCCCCACCCGAAACCGCAGGCCAGCGGCATTTCAAGGAATACTTGATCATGCCGCTGGCCTGGCCTTTCACGTCACCTCACAATATGGAAATCGCTGGTCCCCAAAGGGGCCCAGTTCCGATGGTCGGAGTGTTGCCAGGACAGCTGCAGACTCTGCTCCTCCCCGTCCGACCGGTCAGGCCCGCATGCCGAACAGGAAGCGGGTGAATCGGGTACGGCGTACCAACAGGTCGTACGCGGCCACGGTCAGCAGCAGGGACGCGGTGACGATCACGGCGTACTTGACGGGCATCGGGGCGTCCCACCGGACCACGTGGTACGCCACGGCCACCACGACCGGCTGGTGCAGCACGTACAGTGGCAACGCGGCGAGGGCCAGGTAGGCGTACCCCCGTCGAAGCCAGCCGTTCGGTGTCCTGGACGGCAAACCCGCGGCCCGCCGGCGGTCCAGCAGGCCCAGGATCGCCACCAGCCAGCACCAGCCGGCCGCCCCGTACGCGGTCCGCGAGGCGACCGCCAGCGGCGTCCAGCCGGTGAACGGGTCGTCGGCGAACAGGAAGCCCGGCGAGCTGGCCACGAACAGGACCAGCCCGAGCGCCGTGGCCAGCCCCGCATCCCGCCGCATCGCCGCGCGGAACCGGTCGTCGGCGGCGAGCACGAAGCCGTACAGGAAGAACAGCAGGTATGCCCAGCGGCTCCAGCCGGCGTACTCCTCCTCAAGCCCGACCAAAGCGCTGACCAACGCGACCGGTACGGCCGGCAGCAACACCACGCCGCGCCGCCGGGTCGCGGCCGCCAACCCGTCACGGAGCCGGCGGGCGCGGGCGCGGGGCAGCCAGCGGGCGAACGGCGTCAGCAGCAGCGAGTACGCCAACAGCAGCACCACGAACCACAGATGTCCCGTCTCGAAGTGCTCCCCCCGCACGACGAACGGGAACTCGGCCAGGTCCAGCCGCACGGTGAAGAACCGGGACAGGAAATCGAGGTACGACTCGCGGTAGCCGGGGTCGGCCGCCCGCAGCCGCAACCACTGTGGCAGCGGGAGCAGCGTGGCGGTGGCGATCAGCAGCGGCACGCCGAGCCGCAGCAGCCGTTCGACGGCGAACCCGCCCGGACTCCGCCGGTGCAACGAGTGCCACGCGCCGAACCCGGCGATCAGGAGCAGCATCGGCATCGCCCACACCACCGCGAAACCGGCGGCGATCATGGTCGCCTCGGTGGTCTCCGGGTTCTTCACGTAGTAGTCGTCGCGGGCATCGAACACCAGGGCCGAGTGAAAGAACACCAGCCCGACGACCACCAGTACGCGCAGCGCGTCCAGCTCCGGACGCCGTCGCTGTGGCGGGCGGACGTCGTCGTGGCGCAGCCGATCCTGCCGCATGGTCACCGAGTGTGGACGTACTCTGCCATGACGGTCATTGTTTCGGTCTCGGGGCGCCCGTCACATCACCCGACCGGCCAGCCAGGTACGGCTCCCGCGGTTACTCAGGCCAGCGGGACCTGCACCGCCACGTCACGCTGGGAGTAACGGTCCGGAGCAGCGGCGTTCCGAACAGACGTGCGTTGCTGCACCTCTACCGACGCCAGCAGCGCGCTGAGCCGTCCGTGACCGATAGGCGCATGCGTCGTGCGGCTGCCGATGTCACCGACCGGCTGCCGGGATCTTCGAGGACCATGACCTCGTCGGCCCGGAAGACGATGCGCCTCGAGAGATGGCCCGCTCGGCGCGAAGCAACGGCACTCGTAGCCGTCGGGCTCGTGCAGCCTCACCTCCGAGATCTCAACACGTCGAACTCGCAGCCGGGCAGGGACGGGTCGAAGCCGTGCTCGACCAGCCAGCGGACCGCCAGCAGGCTTCGCAACGACCACCACGCGCGGATCACGTCGAGGTCGACGTCGGTGCCGTAGCCGGCGACCACGTCGTCAAGGTGCTCCTCGTGTCCGAGCGTCAGGACGGCGAGGTCGTACAGGGCATCGCCCTGGGCCGCCTCGGACCAGTCGATCACGCCGGTGATCTCGTCACCGTCGACGAACACGTGGGTGATCTGCAGGTCGCCGTGCGTGAACACCGGTTTCCACGGCCGGAGCGCAGCCTCGGCAACCTGGCGGTTGCGGGTGACCAGGTCGGTGGGAAGGACGCCGTTCGTGACGAGCCACTCGCATTCGCCGTCGAGGCGCGACGCGATCTCGTCGAGGCGCCGACCGGGCCATCGCGGCAGGGGCGCGTCGTGCAGCGTCCGCGCGGCCGCACCCGCTGCGGCCCAGGCCGCCGACGACGCGGGCGACGGCTCGCCGAGGCGGCCCAGTGCCGTCCCGGGCAGGGTGGCGAGCGCGAGCACGGGCGGCTTGCGCCACAGGACCTGCGGAGTCGGGATCGGCGCCAACGCCATCGCCTCGACCTCGATGTCGGTGCGCGTCTGATCAGCGTCGATCTTCAGGAACACGTCGCCGACGCGCAGGGTCGCCCGCTCGTCATGGGCGACGACGACCTTGACCTCTTCCACGTCGGCCATTATCGCGGGATGATCATCGACGCCGCCCCGGGTTTATCGCGTGCGACGGCGGGCTGACCGCGTCCGCTGCCCGGCGGCCTCGTGCGCGGCACCGACCACTGGTTCAGGCTACGAGCAGGCGGAGACCAAGCTCTGCCGTGTCGAGGGCGACGAGGTCGCGGTTGCGCTCGGCCCACCGGCCTGAGGAAAGGTCTCCGCGGAGTGTGCTGACTGCCCGTTGCTCAGCCTGCGGTCCGACTCTGGTCCAGACCGAAACCGCGCGGCGTACCTGTTCGTCCAGGTACGCCTCAGGCCGGCGCCAGTGTGCCTCGAAGAAGCCGTCAGCGCAGTCCCACGGGACGAGCACCGGCTCCGCGCGTCCTCCGATTGCGCGGGTCAGGTCGGCGAGGGACGGCCAGCCGACGAGGAGGTCTGCGAACTCAGGTAAGTAGTCGCGGGTGAGCCAGAACCGCTGACGCCAGCCGGTGTCATCGGCGTCGTACGTGAACACCACCACGCGGCGGGCCACCCGCCGCATTTCACGCAGCCCGGCGACCGGGTCCGGCCAGTGATGGACGGTGCTGACCGCCATCGCGGCGTCGAAGGACTGGTCCTCGAACGGCAGGCTCTCCGCGGCGGCGGCGACGCACGGCGCCGCACCTACGGGACGCTGCGCCCGCATGACCGCTGACGGTTCAACCGCCGTGACGTCGCGGTCGGGTGGTTCGTAGGAGCCGGTGCCAGCCCCGACGTTCAGCACCGTACGTGCGTCCCCCAGTGCGTCCCAGATGCGCGCGGCGATCCGTGGCTCGGTTCGCCGGGTCGCTGGGTAAGCGGATCCGATGGCGTCGTACAACTGCGCGCCGAACACCTTCAGCTGTTCCTCTGGTGTCGTCCTGATTCCCACTGCACGTGCCTCCAGTTCCCTGTCTATGGCCGTCACCATGGCAGCAGCGCGGTCGCGCTGGTCCATCAGCAGGCCGCGCAGTCGGCGCAGGTGCGCGACCGCGTCGGTGGTCGGGTCGTCAACCAGATCCGCGATCTCCCGCAATCCGAAGCCGAGCCGCCGGTAGGCGAGCACCTCCCGGAGTCGCTCCACGTCGTCCGCGGAGTAGGCCCGGTGCCCAGCCGCGGTCCGCGTGGACGGCTCCAGGAGGCCGATCTCGTCATAGTGATGCAGTGTGCGGACGCTGACGCCGGCCAACCCCGCCACACGCCCCACGGTCAGGTGCTCCTCCACGCCACCGACTATGTGGCATGACGCCGCGTGAGGAGCAAGCGCTTCGCTGCTGGCATGACCGATTCGCGGATCGGATCAGTCGGGCGGCGCTGTGGCGGGCGACCAGCGCTGGGCCGGACCGCGCCGCCGCAAAGTGGCAGTAGCGCCAATAAGTTTGTTATGGAAACCTATTGGCATGACTTCAGACGCGGTTTCTGCCGGCGGTGATCCCCGCCGGCTGCTGGCCGATGCGCGCGACCTCGCGCGCCGGGTTCGTCTTGCCCAGCGGGTGACGTGGTTGCCGCTGCTGGTGCTGGCCGTGGTGACGTTCGGGGCGATCCTGGTGTACCGGTTCAGCCAGCCGGTCCTCAGCGACTGCCAGGCGGTGCAGAACGGTCAGGTGGTGTGCAAGGGCTGGTACCAGGCCGCGCAGTTCTACTGGTGGGCGGCGCTGTTGCTGGCGTACGTGGTGATCGCCGGCGGGTACCTGCGGGTCGCCCGGGCCCGGGGACTGGGCACCCGGGTGCTGCCGTATGTGCTCACCGGCGTCGCGCTCGTCGCACTGTCCGCCGCCGCTACGGCGGTTCTGATCTACCTCGACCCGCTGACGTTCCCGGACGAGCCCTCCGCCGCTGTCCAGTTGCTGCTCCGGCTGCTCGATCCGACCGGCGCAATCGGGTTGGCCCTGCTGGCACTGGCCTGGCTGGAGCGGCGCGTCGCGCTGCTGTTGTTCGCTCTCGGATACCTGGCGGTGGTGCTGGTGCCGGTCGACTTCGGGTGGGGGGTCGGCTGGGGGCAACACTGGGCCTTCGCGCCGCAGCTCGTGATCAACGGCGGCCTGCTGCTGCTGGGCAGCGCCGGCTTCGCGCTGGCGTCACGGCTGCGGCGGCCCCGGTGACCGGCCCTGCCGACACCCCCGAGACGGACGAGGCCGGGACCCCGCATCCCGTCACCGGCCTCGACGACGTGGTGCACCAGCGGGTACGGCTGGGCATCCTCACCATCGCCCACGAGGCACGCCGGGTCGAGTTCGGCTACCTGCGCACCCAACTGGAGCTAACCGCCGGCAACCTCTCCCAGCACCTGAGCGTGCTGGAGACGGCCGGCCTGATCGAGGTCGAGAAGGGCTACACCGGACGGCGCGGCCGAACCTGGATCACCCTCACCGCCGCCGGCCGCACCGCCCTCGCCGACGAGATCGGCCGACTGAAGCTGCTCATCGCACGGGTCGAAACCACCGCCACCCCGGAGGACCGATGACCACCGCACTGACCCGCCGACACCTGCTTGCAGCCACGCTCGCAACCGGCATCGTCGGGATGAGCGACGAGGACCTCGCCGGCTGGGTCGGCACCCTCGACCCGGCGCGGGCGGTGCGGATCCAGCAGGCGTACCCGCTCGCGTTCTTCGACCTGCACCTACGCCACCGGCGGCGGCGCCTGCTCGAAGGCCCGAACCCGGCCTTCCCGGAGGTGCGGTTCATCGCCTGACGCGACCGCCTGTTGAATCGCTGCCACGCGGACCGGTAGCGGAGCTGCCGGAACTTCGACGAGGTCGAATCCGACCTCGCGGTAGGCGAGTTCATGGACTCTCTCGAAGGCGAGCGAGTCGTGGAAGCTGATCCGACGAGCGGCGGTGGCCTGGACGAAACCCTGATGTCGTACGAAGAAGACTGTCTGCTCATACCAACGCTCACCCACCAGGCGCTCGACCTCTTCGAGCAGGTGACGCGGTGCCTTCAGATCGAGGTAGCGGCACAGTGCCAAGGTGCAGACCGGTGACCGGTCGAAGAACACGACGTCAGCGGCGTCCGTCTTGGCCGCGAGCTGTCTCTTCCGCTGGAGATTCAACACGCGGTCGGCGAAGCCGGGCTCTCGCCACGGCTCTGGCCGGCCGAGTGCCTGCCGCAGGGCGATGACGTCCGTCGCAGCCTCCTCGACCACGGCGTGGCCGTCGATCTCCAGCTGGCGCAGGATCGCTGTCTTGCCGGACCCTGGGGCGCCGGTGAGGATGTAGGCGGGCATGGGTTCTCCGATAACCGGACATGCGGGAAGCAACTGCAGGACTGCTGATCGATCCGACGCCAAACGGCGAAGCGGTTGCGGCACCAGGTGCACCGAGAGTTGGACTCGATCGGCGCGGCGCCACCGGCAGGCTATCGCAGCGGCAGCGCCACGTAAAAGTGCGAGGTGGCGGTCATCCGGCCCGTCGGGCGGTCGATCGTCGCCGGTCGGGGGTTTCCTGCAGCCTCCGGGCGATCTGTTCGACGGCGACGAGGTCCTCCGGGGTGAGCCGGTCGATGAAGTGGTGTCGTACCGACTCGACGTGGGCCGGTGCGGCGTTGTCGAGTGTGTCCAGACCGTGCGCGGTGAGTACGAGAAGGCAGCCTCTGCCGTCGGTCGGGTCGGGTTCGCGCCGCAGGAGACCGCGCGCTTCCATCCGGGTGGCGTGCCGGGACAGCCGACTGCGTGACCAGCCCATCTTGTCGGCCTGTTCCCCCAGGGTGCTGGTGTGGTCGGGCCGCTCCGACAGCGTGCTGAGTACTTCGTAGTCGGGTTCGGAGAGGCCGATCGCGGCCAGGTCGCGCGCCGTGCCGGTCCGAACGGCGACCATCACGCGCAGGAATGCCCGCCACGCCCGCTCCTCGTCGGCGTTCAACCACCGCACGCTGCCGGCCGGCCGTCTCGTTGACATGTAATCAACCTAGCATCTAGGCTTCGTTTCCATGTCAACGAAACCGACGCGTGTCCTGGTGCTCACGTGCAGCACCCGCCCCGGCGCCCTCGGCCCCGCAGTGGGACAGTGGCTGATCGAGACGATCACCCCTTCTGCCGCCCGACTCGGCGTCGAGCTTGTGCCGGTGGCCCTCGGCGATCTGAACCTGCCGTTCCTGGACGAAGAGGAACACCCGTCGTCGGGTGTCTACCGGCATGAACACACACGTCGGTGGAGCGCGATCGTCGACGCGGCGGACGGGTTCATCGTGGTCACGCCGGAGTACAACTACGGGATGCCAGCGACCCTGAAGAACGCGCTGGACTACCTCAGCCGCGAATGGGCGTGGAAGCCGATCGGCTTCGTCAGCTACGGCAACACGTCGGCCGGCACCCGGTCGGTTCAGCACGCCAAGCAGGTGGTGACCACGCTGCGCCTGGTTCCGTTGGGCGCCACGGTCGCGATCCGCATCGGTGACGCGACGGAGAATGGTCGGCTGCGGCCCGACGCGGCCCGCGACACGGCGGGTGTCGGCCTGCTGCACGAACTGGTCCGGGTCGCCCACGCCCTGCGGCCGATGCGCGAGCGCGCACGAGCCGGGGCCCTGTCCGGACCGTTGCCAGGGTCCTACGCGAGACCGCTGACCCCTGACGACGCGGCCGAGGTCACTGTGCTGCAGCGGTGTTGCTGGGTGGACGAGGCCGTCGTCAACGACACCATGGCCATACCGGCCCTGCACGAGTCGCTGCAGGAGGTGCGTGACTGGCTGGCGGCCTGGCACACCACAGGCATCTGGCTGGACGGCCGGCTGCTGGGCATGGTGCGGGCCCGTCGCGTCGACACCGACTGGCACGTGGGCAGGCTCGCCGTCGTGCCCGACCTGCGCGGCCAGGGGCTGGGCCGATGGCTGCTGCGCACCGCCGAAGCCGCCGCCCAACCGGATTGCCGCCGCATCCTGCTGTACACCGGCGCCAAGAGCCTGCGGAACATCGACCTCTATCACAGCGAGGGGTACCGGTCGATGCCACTCGCCGGCCCTGACGGAACCGCCTGCCTCACCAAGGGCCTACCCGTTGGGCAGCGTTGACGCTGCCAATCCACGAACCCGGCCAGGCTAGGGGCGCGCTCATGCCGCTCTCCGCGCCGAGCCCGCAGCCGCTGACGGGCGTGACGGTCGCGGCCGGTCAGTAGCCGATCAGCCGGTGCAGCCGGAGGAACGTCTCGTCGAAGCCGAGCGCCGGCCAGGCCCGCGAGGAGAGCAGGTTGGTCACCCGCCAGTCGGTGACCACGCTGTCGAACCCGGCCGACACGGCCCAGTCGATGACGGCGGTGCCGAGGGCCCGTCCGGCGCCGGTGCCACGGGCGTGCGGGAAGACCGCCGCGAACCCGAGGAACCCGGCGTGGTCCGGGCGGGCCAGGCTCAGGTGCCCGCTCGAATTCTCCAGCGCGCAGCCGACGGCCGAGCCGATGACCCGGCCGTCCGACTCGGCCACGAAGGTGGCGTACGCGGGATTGTCGATGTCGACCGTCCACTCGGCGAGGGCCTCCTCCAACGTGCCCACCCGGCCGGCGGAGAAGGTCGGGGACCGACCGTGATGCAGGGGCAACTCGAGTTCGAGTTGGGCGAGCGCGGGGATGTCGGCCCGGGCCGCCCGACGCACCGACAGCCCGGCCGGCGTACCCGTCCCCGGCCGGGCGGCGGGCCGGATGGCGTGCGCGTGCTGCTGGCCGAAGCCCAGGCGGAACCAGGCCCGCACCAGTTCCGCGTCGTGCGCCGGCACGACGACGTAGTGCGCCGTGCGACCCTCGTCGACCCACCGGGCGGCGGCGACCGCGTACAGGTCGCGCATCACCTCGGGGTCGGTGACCGCGAGTCCGGCGGCCTCCACCCAGATGTTCGGCCCCCACAGCGGTGACGGCTTCGGGGCGCCGAGGACGAAGCCCACCGGGACGCCGGCGCGGTACGCGACCGCTCCTGACGCGTCCGGCGTCTCGTACGCTGCGGTCAGCTCCGCCAGCGCAACAGCGGTGTCCTCGAACCGGGCGGACAGCAGCGGCTGGGCGACGCGGTGCCGACGGTGCCGGTCGGCCAGCAACGAGCCGCAGGCAGCCAGATCGGCGGCCGTGAACGGCCGTAGCTCTGTCCGGGACATGGCCGGCACGCTACGCACCATCGGCGCCGAGGTCATCCGGGTTTTCGGCGGCCAACATGATGCGCCGAACGCCCAACGTGTTCGCACGTCCCTCGATCGACCGGGATGACGGCGTCAAGGTTGGCGGCTTCCTGGGCGAGCGACCACTTCGCGGTGCTCGCGGATCTGCGCCTTCCGCCGCACCCACCGGGTACCTGGACGCAGATCCGCTAGCGGACCGCATTCAGCCCGCAAGCCGGTGGCGGGCAGCGGGGGAAGGGTGCGAGCCGCGCCTGTGGAGTGGCCTGCCTCACACGCTGTCAGGACGATCGGTCACGCGGTGTCTTGAGGCCGAACCCCTGGAGACGGAGGAGCCACTATGACTGGGAACGTCGATGTGGTCGTGGCCGGCGGCGGGTACGCCGGTGTCATGGCGGCCAATCGCCTCACGCAGCGCGATGGCGTCACAGTGACCCTGGTCAACCCGCGCCCGACCTTCGTCGAGCGGATCCGCCTGCACCAACTGGTGGGCGGGTCCGACGACGCGGTCGTCGACTACCAGGAAGTCCTGGGCGAGGGCGTCCGGCTGGTGGTCGACACGGTGACCCGGATCGACGCGGCCGAGCGCAGCGTGACGTTGGCGGCCGGCGGCACGGTCGGCTACGACTACCTGATCTATGCGGTGGGCAGTGGCAGCGCCGACCCGGGCGTGCCCGGAGCGGCCGAGTTCGCCTACCCGATTGCCAGCCTGGAGGAGGCGCAGCGGCTGCGGCCGGTCGTCGACGCTCTACCGGGAACGGCCTCGGTGACGGTGGTCGGAGCCGGTCCGACGGGCATCGAGACCGCCGCCGAACTGGCGGAGGCTGGCCGTACCGTGACCCTGGTCTGCGGCGGGGTGCTCGGCCCGTACCTGCATCCTCGGGGGCGACGCTCGGTCGCCAAGCGGCTGGCCCGGCTCGGTGTGGCCGTGCTCGACGGCCCCGGCGCGAAGGTGACGGCCGTGACACGCGATGCCGTGCAGCTCGGTGACGGCCGCGAGTTGCCGAGCACGGTGACCGTCTGGACCGCCGGGTTCGGCGTGCCGGACCTGGCCGGCCGCAGCGGGCTGAGCACCGATGCGCTGGGCCGCCTGCTTACCGATGAGACGTTGACGAGCGTGGACGACGTGCGCATCGTCGCGGCCGGGGACTCGGCGGCACCGTCGGACCTGCCGTTCCGGATGAGCTGCCAGGCCGCGACGAGGATCGGCGCGCACGCCGCCGACACGGTGCTGGCCCGGATCGCGGGCGAGCAGCCGGCCCCCATCAACCTGGGGTTCTTCGGCCAGTGCATCAGCCTGGGGCGTCGCGCCGGAATCTTCCAGTTCGCCGCCAGGGACGACACCGCGAACGGGCTGTACGTCGGTGGCGGCCCGGGCGCGAAGCTCAAGGAGTTCGTCTGCAAGCACACCGTCAAGCATCTGGCGGACGAGGCACGCAAGCCCGGCTCGCTCACCTGGGTCAAGGACGACAAGCGCCAAGAGTTGCTGCGGGCCAGGCGTGGCGCGGCGCCGGCCACCCGCTGAACGGACAGCTGGGCCGCGCATCGGCGATCCCAGCTCGAACCGCCACCAACCACCGAGGGTGTCCCATTGGCGCTCCGCCCGTGCCGGATGGTCCCAGGACACCGGAGTCACCTACCCAAGGCAAGGAGGGACGGTATGAACCTCGCCCTGTGGATTGCCGCCGGACTGCTGGCAGCAGTCTCCCTGACCGGCGGGATCACCAAGACGTTCGTACCCAAGGAGAGACTGGCTGCGCTCAACGGCGGAGAGTGGACCGGACACGCCAGCGTCGGCTTCATCAAGACCATCGGGGTCCTCGAGCTCCTGGCCGCGGTTGGCCTGATCCTGCCGGCCGTGCTCGACATCGCACCGTTCATGGTGCCGGTGACTGCCGTCTGCTGGGTTCTGCTCATGGTCGGCGCGATGATCATCCATGGCCGTCTTGGTCAGTTCACGTTGGTAATGGTGAACCTGGGCTACGTTGCGCTCGCAGCCTTCATCGCGTGGGGCCGCTTCGGCCCTGAACCTTTCGCCAGCTGACGACGATGTGCCGTTGATGCCCGGTTAAAGGCCTCCGGCAACCAGGGCCACCCGCGAAGAAGAAGGGTCGAGACATGAGCCACGCCAGTGACCCGGCGACCGACACCTTCGTCGCCCACCGCAACCTGCTCTTCACCGTCGCGTACGAGATGCTCGGGTCGGCGGCCGACGCCGAAGACGTCCTGCAGGAAACCTGGCTACGGTGGATCAGGACCGACGCGGAGCACGTGCGCGACCAGCGGGCCTACCTGGTCCGGATCACCACCCGGCAGTCGCTCAACCGGCTGCGCACAATGAAGCGCCGCAAGGAGGCCTACGTCGGCCCCTGGCTGCCAGATCCGCTGCTCACCGCGCCGGACGTGGCCGAGGACGTCGAACTCGCCGAGAGCGTGTCGATGGGGCTCATGATCGTCCTGGAGACTCTGTCGCCGACCGAGCGGGCCGTCTTCGTGCTGCGCGAGGCCTTCGATGTCAGCTACGACGAGATCGCGGCCGCCGTCGGCAAGAGCTCCGCGGCCGTCCATCAGATCGCGCACCGCGCCCGCCAGCACGTCGATGCTCGCCGCCCCCGCCAGGTGGTCTCCGCGAGCGAGACCCGGGCAGCTCTGGAAGCGTTCCAGCGCGCGGTCGAAACCAGGGACCTGCAGGGCCTGCTCGACGTGCTCGCCCCGGACGTCGTTCTGGTGGGCGACGGCGGCGGCGTCAAGCAGGCCGCGCTGCGACCGATCGTCGGCGCTGAGAAGGTGGCCCGTATGTTCTTCGGCGGTCTGGGCAAGGTCGAAGGCACGCTCACCGGTGAACCGACCGTGGTCAACGGCAACCCGGCGCTCCTCGTACGCCTGGACGGCGAACTTGACGGGGTCATGGCGATCCGTGTCGAGGACGCCCGTATCACCGGCGTCTACTACGTCCGTAACCCGGAGAAGCTGACCCGCGTCGAATCCGTGACCCCGCTCACCCTGCGATGAGAACGGGTGCCGAGACAGCCACCCGCGAATCAGGTGCATCGCCGAGCCGAGCTGTTTCGGCGAGGGACACGTGTGGCAGACCCGGCTGTCGAAGCCGGCGGTCTGCCGCGTTCGACGGGCAGTGGCGCACGACACGGCGGTCGCGCGGTGCCGGCCGCCGCGATGGTGGCAACGGTGGCGGTAACGCCGCAACAATTGGTACCTGAGCAGCAACAACTGGTCTGGAGAGGGAGGGCGCCGTGCTTGAGGAGCGTGAGTCCGGGATGCGGTTCTCGGACGAGGAATTCGCGGCGCAGCGTGTCCAGCGGTTCGGCCGGTTGCCCGCCCAGATACGACCCGAGGATCACGTCGTACTGGTCGAATCCAGCGCTCGCCCCGGCCGGCCGGCGGCGGCTGGCAGCGATGATGAGTGGGTGCTGCGCAACCCGTGCTTCTGACCGCCGGCCAGATCTGGGCCACCGCCGGCCGTGGGACTGGTCCGGCGGTGGCCGCGGAGGCGCACGGAGGAACAACTCGCTGATTCCGGTACTTCCGGCCACACATGTGATGTGAGGTCTGCGGTCGTACCGCCGCCAGAAGCCGTGTCAGGGGCCGTGTCAGGGTCGTGTCAGGCGGGTGACAGGGCGGGTGCCCATGGTGGTCGCATGACAAGTTCAGCGATCGCGGTCACAGGACTGCGCAAGGCCTACAAGGACAAGGTCGTGCTCGACGGCATCGATCTGGAGGTCCGCGCCGGCACGATCTTCTCCCTGCTCGGTCCGAACGGGGCGGGCAAGACGACGACGGTGAACGTGTTGACCACGTTGGTGCGGGCCGACGGTGGGACGGTACGGGTCGCCGGACATGATGTCGCGACCCAGCCCAGGGCGGTGCGCGCGGCGATCGGGGTCACCGGTCAGTTCGCGGCGGTCGACGAGTTGCTGACCGGGCGGGAGAACCTGCAGCTGATGGTGGATCTGAGCCCGGTTCCCGCCCGGGACGGCAAGCGGGTCGTCACGGACCTGCTGGAGCGGTTCGACCTGGTGGAGTCGGCGCGGAAGCCGGTGTCCACCTATTCCGGGGGCATGCGGCGGAAGTTGGATCTGGCGATGACGCTCGTCGGCGACCCGCGGATCATCTTCCTCGACGAGCCGACGACGGGACTGGATCCGCGTAGCCGTCGCACGATGTGGTCGATCATCCGTGAGCTGGTGGCCGACGGTGTGACCGTCTTCCTCACCACCCAGTACCTCGAGGAGGCCGATCAGCTCGCCGACCGGATCGCGGTGCTCGATCAGGGCCGCCTGGTCGCCGAGGGCACCCCCGACGAGCTCAAGCGCCAGATTCCCGGGACGCACGTCCGGCTCCGGTTCACCACCGTCGCCGAACTCGACGCGGCCGCGCGGGTCCTCACCGAGGCCACGCGGGACGACGAGGCACTGGCCCTGCGGGTTCCCAGCGACGGCGGGACGAGGTCGCTGCGGGTCCTGCTGGACCGGCTCGACGAGTACGCGATCAGTGCCGACGGGCTGTCCGTGCAGACACCGGATCTCGATGACGTCTTCCTCGCCCTGACGGGCCGTACCACGGAGGTGGCCGCGAAATGAGCGCCAAGTCCCATCCGATCGTCATGCTGCGTCGCAACGTCACACACATCGCCCGGAATCCGACCTCGGTGTTCAACGCGGTCCTGATGCCGATCGTGATCATGTTGATGTTCGTGTACATGTTCGGAGACGCGTTCAACGTCGGTGTCGACTACATCGACTACGCGACACCCGGGCTGATGCTGCTGGCCGTCTGTTACGGGCTGGGGGCCACCGCGACGTCGGTGAACTCCGACATGACGAAGGGCATCATCAACCGGTTCAAGGTCATGCACGTCTCCCGCGGCGCGGTGTTGGCCGGTCACGTCATCGCCAGCGTGCTGACCAACCTGATCGCCATCGCGGCGCTCGTCGGGGTGGCCTTCCTGCTGGGATTCAGCCCGTCGGCGAGCGCCCTCGACTGGCTCGGCGCGATCGGCGTCATCGTGCTGCTCGCTTTCGCGGCCGGCTGGCTCACGGTCGCCCTGGGCCTGTCCGCGAAGTCGCCGGAAACGGCGGGTCTGGCCTCCGTGCCGCTGGTCATGCTGCCGTTCTTCAGCAGCGCGATCGTGCCGGCGGAGAAGATGGGGCCCGGGCTTCGGGAGTTCGCGGAGTACCAGCCCTTCACGCCGATCATCGAAACCCTGCGCGGGTTCCTCGCCGGCGCGCCCGCCACCGGTGACGTGATCCCCGCTCTCGCCTGGTGCGTCGGCATCGCTCTGGTCGGGTACCTGTGGGCGCGTTCCACCTTCAACAAGCGAGCGTGACCGCGACCAACTGACTCCAGCTGGTCGCAGTGCCTGCCAGCGCCGCCTCGGCGAACTTCGCTTCGCCGAGGCGGCGTCGCACTGTCTGCTCGATCCGGGCCAGGTCCGGGTGCGAGCGGTCCGGCAGTCCACGCACCGCAGCGCTCGCCGCGAGCAGCCGCGCGGCCTGCTCGGGCTGGTCGCGGCGCAGCGCCAGGTCCGCGACCCCCACGAGCACCTGTGCGATCAACGGTGCGTAACCGGCCTCGCGCGCCGCCTCGCAGGCCACCATGCGATGCGTACGGGCCTGGTCGACATCGTCGGTCAGGTAGCCCAGCAGGTCGTGGGTCCCCGCACGGATACCCGCCAGCTCCGCCTCGTCGCCCAGCAGCGCTGTCATGACTCCGAGTTGCTCGTACGCCTCCTCGGCGTCACCGCGCCAGCGCGCGAGCTCCGCCTTGGACAGCGCCAGTTCGGCCAGCGCACCCGGCCACGTGACCCGGTCCGCGAACCGTTGCGCCTCGGCGAGGGCGGCCACGCTGGCGTCCTCATCGCCCAACAACCAGTACAGCCGCGCCTGCCGCGACCGCATCCGGATGACGTCCTCGACGGCGCCGACCTCGGTGACGACCGCGATCGCCTCCTCGTAGTGCGCGCACGCCGCGGCGAACTCACCGCGTACGGCGATCAGCTCCGCCAGCTCGCTCAGGGCGAACGAGATCCCGAACCGTTCGCCGAGGGCCCGGAACTCGACGAGCGCCCGCTCGAAGTACGCGTCCACATCCCGCCCGTCCTGGCCGAGGATGATCCGCAGCTTGCCGAGGTGCAGCCGGGCCAGCGCGCGGACCCAGGGGTCCTCGTGGTCCAGCAGGGTCTCCCAGGCGGGCAGGAGCGCGTCCGGCTCCCGCACCATGCGTTCCAGCGGGACGACGAGCGCCATCCCCGGGTGGCTGCCTCGACTGCGCCGGCTGAGCCGGTACGCCTTGTGGATCCACTCCGCCGCGTGGTGTTCGTCGCCCGGCCCGGAGTTCAGGAACAGCACGACGAGCGCGTACACGGTGGCCCGGATCTCGTCGCTCACCTCGCCGGGCGTTGCGGTGGCCGCGGTGATCAGCTCCATGCCTTCGGTCCGGTGACCGCCGAGCCACCAGTACCAGCCGGCGGCCGCGGCCAGCCGCATCGCCGCGGGCGCCTCGCCGGCCGCGAGCGCGCCCCGCATCGCGGAACCGATGTTGTCGTGCTCGACCTCGAGGACGGCGAGCCAGTTCAGCTGTTCGGCGCGGCGAAGCTGCGGCTCCGCGGCCTCGGTGAGTTCGGTGAAGTAGGCGAGATGCGCGTGCCGCGCCAGGTCCGATTCCCCCGCCTCGGCGAGCCGGTGCGAGGCGTACTCCTTGATCGTGCCGAGCATCCGGTAACGCGGTGCGCCGTCGCCCTCGGCGACCAGCAGCGACTTCTCGGCCAGTGCGGTGAGCAGTTCGAGCACCTCCTCCGGCTCGACCGCGTCGCCGGCGCAGACCCGCTCGGCCGCTTCCAGGCTCGCCCCGCCCGAGAACACCGAGAGCCTGCGCAGGACCGTCCGTTCGGCGTCGGTCAGCAGCTCCCAGCTCCAGTCGACCACCGCGCGCAGCGTCCGGTGCCGGGGCAACGCGGTACGGCTGCCGCCGGTGAGCAGGCGGAACCGGTCGTCGAGCCGCTCGGCGAGCTGATCGATGGACATGGTGCGCAACCTGGCCGCGGCCAGTTCGATCGCCAGCGGCATCCCGTCCAGCGCCCGGCAGACCCGTGCCATCGTGGACAACGTGTGGGTGTCGACCGCGAGATCCCTGCGCACCGCGCTCGCCCGGTCCCGCAGCAACTGGACGGCGGGAGAGGACTCGATCTCGCCAGGCCCGGCGTCCCCCTTCGGCAACGCCAGCGGCTCGACCGGCCACAGCGCCTCACCGGTGATGCCGAGCGGTTCCCTGCTCGTCGCCAGGATCCGCAGCCGCCGGCACTCCCCGAGCAGTCGATGGGCGAACGCCGCCGCCGACTCGATCACGTGCTCGCAGTTGTCCAGGACCAGCAGCGCCTCCCGCTCGCGGATCGCGGCGATGAGCCGGTCGATCAGCTCCGTGCTCGGCGCCTCGCCGAGCAGAGCGTCCCGGAGGCCGAGACCGGCGAGCGTCGCCTGCACGACGTCTCCGTCGGTGCCGATGGCGGCGAGTTCCACCAGCCAGGCGCCGTCCGGCAGGTCGTCGAGCAGCCGGCGCGCGGTTTCCGTGGCCAGCCTGGTCTTTCCCGAGCCGCCCGGCCCGATCAGGGTGGTGAGCCGGTGCCTGGCGACGAGTGCGCCGATCTCGGTGACAGCTCCGTCCTTGCCGACGAAGCTGCTCAGCTCGGCACGCAGGTTGGTCTTCCGGTTCTGCTCCCGCCGCCCCACCTCGCCCCGCAGCAGCGCGACGTGCAGTGCCGAGAGCTCCGGGGAGGGGTCGACGCCCAGCGCGTCGGCGAGGGCCTCGCTCGTGCGCTGGTACACGAGCAGCGCCTCGGTGTCGCGACCGGTCGCCGCGAGGGCACGCATCAGCGCGACGGCAAGCCGTTCGCGCACCGGGTGCGCGGCCACCAGGTCGGTCAGCTCCGGGACCAGTTCCGCACCGTGGCCGAGGCTGACCTCCAGGTCGAACCGATCCTCCATGGCCGTCAGGCGTAGCCTCTCCAGCCGGGTGGCCGCCGCGTCGAGCGCCGCACTGTCGGGCAGACCGACATCCTGCATGGCCGCACCGCGCCACAACGCGAGGGCCTCGCGGAGCCGCCGGGCCCGCTGCGGACCCGCGTCATCGCGGGCCTGGCCGACGAGGCGTTCGAACCGTACGGCGTCGACGGCGTCGGGGTCCACCGTCAACCGGTAGCCGTCCGGCTGCCCCTCGACCGCCCCTTCCGGCAGCGCCTTCCGCAGCCGGGAAACCAGGCGCTGCAAGGCGTTCGCCGCGTCGGAGGGCGGGTGTTCACCCCAGATCCAGTCGACGAGTGTCGCTTTGGGGACCACCTGGCCCGGTCTGAGCGCGAGGGCGATCAACAGCCCGCGCAGGCGGGCGCCCGGCACGTCGGCGGAGCCGCCGTCGTCCGTGCGAACCTCGAACGGCCCGAGCATCCCGATCTGCACCCGGCAGATCCTGCCACGGGCGGTCGGCAGGCCTCCAGACCAGGCGCTGGGCGCCGAGGATCAGTTGATCCTCGGCGCCCGGCCCGAACCTGCTCGGCGATCCGGGCGGTTACTCGCAGCCCAGGGCATCTTCGTACTGGGCGGGCGGGCTACCGGCGGCCACCTTGTCGGCGGTCTCCCAGAACACCTCCGGCCAGTCGCCCTCGTCGTTCATCTGGTGCAGCACCTTCCACTTGTGGCTGCTGCGCAACGCGTCCGCGGCCCGGCGGAGCGCGGCGTCGTCACCGGACTTTTTCGCCCGCAGCCATTCGGCGATCCATCCGCAGCCGATCCGGCTGGTCACCTTGGCGCCGAACTGGTAGGAGTCGTTGGTGCCGAGGTTGTTCAACGTGGCGGTGTCGAAGCCCGGAGGGAGCGGCACGTCGGCGAGCACCTTGGCCGCCTGCTCGTTCACCCGGTCGGGAGTGACGATCTCGGCCGGAAGCGCGGCGAGCCAGGTGCGGGCGTCGACGCGGACCACGTCGGCGAGAGCGCGATCGAACTCGCCACGGGTCCAGGCGCCCCCGGTACGCAGTTCGACGAAGGAACCGTCGCGGGGCCGGAGCATGACGGCGAAGTCGCTCGCGCTGTACCGGAACAGGTCGGCCGGCCAGCCGTCGACCTTCACCGCCTCCGGCTTGCTGACGTGGAGCCGATCCTTGTGGTAGCCGTCGTACTGGGCGGCCGGATACCAGTTCATCGCCAGGTGGCGTCCGCCGTTGCTGAACGCGATGGTGCCCTCCTTCTCGGCGAACCCGTAGACGGTGGTCGCCTTCCAGCCGGGCTGGTCGATCAGCAGCCGCGGGTTCTCCTCGGCCGCCTTGAGCACCATCGCGGAGTACGTGGCCGGGTCCCTCGCTTCGGAGGTGATCGGCGGGTTCGCCGGATGTCCGTCCGGCTGGTCACCTTCGATGATCGAGACCGCCAGGACGCCGGCGAGAAGGGTGGCCGCGACGCCTGCGCCGGCGAGGCCGCTCATCATGCCGCGGCGCGCCCGGGGGCGCCTGCCGGGTGGCTCGGCGACGGGTTCGAGGGTCGGCACGGACATGATCTCCTCCAGGAGGTTCTGTGCGGCCTCGTCGAGGTGCCGGATGACATCGGGTCGGTACGGGTCGGCGTCTCGGACCATCCGGTCGAGGTGTTCGTCGGTCATCTGCCCTCCTCTGAGCCGCGTGCTGCCATGACGTCGGGTACATGTCCGGTCGGGTCCAGGTCGTCACCGACGAGATCGCGCAATCGGGCCCGGGCCCGGGACAGCCGGGTACGGACCGCGGCAGGGTTCACCTGGAGAACCGCCGCGGCCTCGCGCGGCTCCAGGCCCTCCCAGAAGGTCAGCAGCAACACCTCCCGATCCAGATCGCCCAGCCGGGCCAGCGCGGCCTGGACCGTGAGCCGTTCGGGCACCTCGCTGCCCGGGTCGACGGCGACGGCGACCCTGAGTCGTTGCCGCAACCGATCGCCCAGCCGTTCCCGGCGCACCCCGCCGCGGTGGTGGTTGGCCAGCACCCGGCGGGCCACGCCGTACAGCCACAGCCGGGCCTCGGCCTCCGGCGGCATGTCACGGCTGCGCCGCCAGGCGACGAGGAAGGTCTCGGCCACCACGTCGGCCGCGTCCTCAGGCTGCTCGACACGCCGCATCGCGTACGCCAGCAGCGGCTCGAAGTTCATCGTGTAGACGCGGCGGAAGCGGTCCTCGTGTTCAGTCCCGGAACTCACGTCTACTCCATGTCCGGTCGAGCGCCCATCGTGACCCGATCCGACCACGACAGCTGCCTCTGCTGAAAGCGCTTCTTGATGGCGAACTGTGACGTGGTCGCGAGGGACGATGAGATGCGGTCGGGTCGGCGGAGAAGGAGCACGCATGTCGACGGAGCCGGAGCCGGGTCTTGTGCCGGAGCACCTGCGCATCCGGTACCGAGATGATCAACCGCCGATCGTGCTGACCATCGACGGGCAGGAGTTCCGGGTGCGTGAGCGTGCCGGAAAGCCCCGCACCTACGACTTCGACTGGCTCAACGGGCCGCACGAGTACGGCTTCGCGATCTCCGGCGGCTCGGCGATGACCCGGCCCGAGATGGAGGAGCACGTCCGGACGTTCCTGGCCATGATCGATCCCACCACCGGATACATCGAGGAGTAGGGCTGCGGGTGCCGCTGGCGGTGGCGTGACGTCCCACCCATAATCTTGACTCATTCCAGAAAAAGAGCAAGACTTCCGGCGTGGCCACGATCATGGACGTCCCGCGGATGCTGCGGAGGGCGGCGTTGCGCGTGACCCGTCCCCGAGTGGCGGTGCTGCACGCGGTGCACGCGCATCCGCACGCCGACACGGAATCGATCATCGCCGCCGTGCGCCGGGACCTGCCTGACGTGTCGCGCCAGGCGGTGTACGACGGCCTGCGCGCGCTGACCACCGCGGGCCTGGTGCGGCGCATCGAACCGTCCGGCTCGGTGGGCCGCTACGAGTCGCGGATCGGGGACAACCACCACCACCTGGTGTGCCGGTCCTGCGGTCTGATTGCCGACGTCGACTGCGCCGTCGGCGAGGCGCCCTGCCTGACCCCGTCCGACGACAGCGGCTTCTCGGTCGACGAGGCCGAGGTCGTCTACTGGGGCCGGTGCCCCGACTGTTCCGACGCTGGCAACTCCTGATCCCCCTGATACGGCACGTCACGGAAGGAATCCGTTGTCCGAGAACCCGATGTCCGAGAACCACGAGGCCGTCGTCCACGACGCGAGCGCGGGGAGCGAGTCGCGCTGCCCGGTGGCGCACGGACGCGCCCCCCACCCGACCCAGGGCGGCGGCAACCGCGGCTGGTGGCCGAACAGCATCAACCTGAAGATCCTCGCCAAGAACCCCGCCGAGCGGAACCCGCTCGACGGTGAGTTCGACTACGCCGAGGCGTTCACGGCCCTCGACCTCGCCGCCGTGAAGCGGGACATCGCGGAGGTCCTGACGACCTCGCAGGACTGGTGGCCGGCCGACTTCGGCCACTACGGCCCGCTGATGATCCGGATGGCGTGGCACAGCGCGGGCACGTACCGCATCAGCGACGGCCGCGGCGGCGCCGGCGCCGGCATGCAGCGCTTCGCGCCGCTCAACAGCTGGCCGGACAACGGGAACCTCGACAAGGCCCGGCGCCTGCTGTGGCCGGTCAAGAAGAAGTACGGCCAGAGCATCTCGTGGGCCGACCTGATGATCCTCGCCGGCAACGTCGCCCTGGAGTCGATGGGCTTCAAGACCTTCGGGTACGCCGGTGGCCGGCCGGACGTCTGGGAGCCCGAGGAGGACGTCTACTGGGGTCCCGAGACGACCTGGCTCGGCGACGACCGCTACACCGGCGACCGGGAACTCGAGAACCCGCTCGCCGCGGTCCAGATGGGCCTCATCTACGTCAACCCGGAGGGCCCGAACGGCAACCCGGACCCGCTCGCCTCGGCCCGCGACATTCGCGAGACGTTCCACCGCATGGGGATGAACGACGAGGAGACGGTCGCGCTGATCGCCGGCGGCCACACCTTCGGCAAGACCCACGGTGCGGGCCCGGCCGACCACGTCGGTGCCGAGCCCGAGGCCGCCCCGATCGAGGAGCAGGGCCTCGGCTGGCGGAACAGCTTCGGCACCGGCAAGGGCGCCGACACGATCACCAGTGGTCTCGAGGTCACCTGGACCTACCACCCGACCCGGTGGGACAACGAGTTCTTCCACATCCTCTTCGCCTACGACTGGGAACTGATGACGTCGCCGGCCGGCGCGCACCAGTGGCGGCCCCGCAACGGCGCGGGCACCGACATGGTGCCGGAGGCGCACGACCCGGCGAGGCGCCGCGAGCCGCGGATGCTGACCTCGGACCTGGCGCTCCGCTTCGACCCGGTCTACGAGCAGATCTCGCGACGGTTCCTCGAGAATCCGGACGAGTTCGCGGACGCCTTCGCCCGGGCCTGGTTCAAGCTGACCCACCGCGACATGGGCCCGATCCAGCGCTACCTCGGCCCGGAGGTTCCCACCGAGACACTGGTCTGGCAGGACCCGGTCCCGCCGGTGACGCACGAACTCGTCGACGCGCAGGACGTCGCGGCTCTCAAGGCGCAGGTCCTCGCCTCGGGGCTGACGGTGGCCCAGCTCGTCTCCACCGCGTGGGCGTCGGCCTCGACGTTCCGTGGCGGCGACAAGCGCGGCGGCGCCAACGGGGCGCGGATCCGCCTGGAGCCGCAGCACAGCTGGGAGGTCAACGACCCCGACCAGCTTGCGACGGTGCTGCGCACGCTGGAGGGCATCCAGCAGGCGTTCAACGCCGCGCAGACCGGCGGCAAGCAGATCTCGCTCGCCGACCTCATCGTGCTCGCCGGTGACGCCGCCGTCGAGCAGGCCGCCCGCGACGGCGGGGTCGACGTCGCGGTGCCCTTCACGCCGGGACGTACGGACGCCTCGCAGGAGCAGACCGACGTGGAGTCGTTCGCGGCGATGGAGCCGACCGCGGACGGGTTCCGCAACTACCTCGGCAAGGGCAACCGCCTGCCGGCCGAGTTCCTCCTGGTCGACAAGGCGAACCTGCTGACCCTGAGCGCGCCGGAGATGACGGTTCTCGTCGGCGGTCTCCGCGTCCTGGGTGCGAACTGGCAGCAGTCGCCGCTCGGTGTCCTCACCACGACCCCCGGTGCGCTGACCAACGACTTCTTCGTCAACCTCCTCGACCTGGGTACGACGTGGAAGGCGACGTCCGAGGACGCGAACACCTTCGAGGGGCGCGATCTCGCCACCGGCGCGGTCAAGTGGACCGGCAGCCGCGCCGACCTCGTCTTCGGGTCCAACTCGGAGCTGCGCGCCCTGGCCGAGGTCTACGCGGGCGACGACGCCCGCGAGAAGTTCGTCCGGGACTTCGTGGCGGCGTGGACCAAGGTCATGAACCTGGGCCGGTACGACCTGGCCTGATCCGGACGCCCGGGCCGGGCGGCGGTCACCAGGTGGTGGCCGCCGCCCGCGTCGTCATGACGACCCGGAACGGGATGTCGGGCGGGCGCGCAGGTGGGCGCGTTCGCCCTGGCGGCCGAAGAGGCTGAGGATCTCCACCGGTTCCGCGTCGGCGGCACCGAACCAGTGCGGCACCCGGGTGTCGAACTCGGCCGCCTCGCCCGGCGCGAGCACCAGGTCGTGCTCCCCGAGGACGAGCCGCAGCCGCCCGTTGAGGACGTAGAGCCACTCGTACCCCTCGTGGGTCTGCGGGTCCGGGGTCCCCTTGCGGGCCGGGATCACCAGCTTGTACGCCTGGATGCCGCCCGCCCGCCGGGTCAGCGGCAGCATCGTCATGCCGTGGTGGGTGACGGGGCGCAAATGGATGCGCGGGTCGCCGGTGGGCGGGGCGCCGACCAGCTCGTCGAGCGTGACGCCGTGGGCGCGGGCCAGGGGGAGCAGTAGTTCGAGGGTCGGGCGGCGGGCACCGGACTCCAGGCGGGAGAGGGTGCTCACCGAGATGCCGGTCTCCGTCGACAGGTCGGCCAGGGTGGTCTCGCGCTGCTTCCGCAGGGCGCGCAGCCGCGGGCCGACCGCGTCGAGGGCCTGGTCCAGATCACCGTCCATCCGGCAAGTTTGCCACAACGGCAACAACATTTGCTGGTACGGCCGCAGTCCGCGCATGGTTGGCGTGGGAGGTGGTCAGGATGACCGATCAGTTGAGCAGCGACTACGACGTGGTGGTGGTCGGCGGCGGCGCCGCCGGGTTGAACGGGGCGTTGATGCTCGCCCGGGCCCGCCGGTCGGTGGTGGTGATCGACGCCGGCGCCCCGCGTAACGCGCCGGCCGACGGGGTGCACGGGCTGCTCGCCCGCGAGGGCACGCCGCCGGCCGAACTGCTGGAGCGCGGCCGGGCCGAGGTGCGCGGGTACGGCGGTCACGTGGTGGCCGGCCAGGTCGACGCCGCGGCGCGCGACGGTGACGGGTTCGCCGTGACGCTCGCCGACGGGCGGTCGGTGCGGGCGCGCCGGCTGCTCGTGACCACCGGGCTGGTGGACGACCTGCCGGGCGTCGCCGGACTGCGGGAGCGGTGGGGCCGGGACGTGATCCACTGCCCGTACTGCCACGGCTGGGAGGTCCGCGACCGGGCCATCGGCGTGCTGGCCACCGGCCCGATGTCGGTGCACCAGGCGCTGCTGTTCCGCCAGTGGAGTGCCGACGTCACGTACTTCACGCACCTGTCCGCCGGCCCGGACGAGGAGCAGGCGGAACAGCTCGCCGCCCGCGACATCCGGGTGGTGACCGGTGCGGTCGCGGCCCTGCAGATCGTCGACGACCGGCTGACCGGCGTACGGCTCGCGGACGGAACGGTCGTCGAGCGGGACGCGCTGGCGGTCGGGGCGCGGATGGTCGCGCGGGCCGGACTCCTGGCCGGGCTCGGGCTGCGGCCGGTGGAGCACCCGAGCGGGATGGGCGAGCACGTCCCCGCCGACCCGACCGGGCGTACCGACGTACCCGGGGTGTGGGTGGCCGGGAACGTCACGGACCTGGCGGCGCAGGTGGGAGCCGCCGCGGCGGGCGGCGCCCTGGCGGCGGCGATGATCAACAGCGACCTGGTCGCGGAGGAGACCCGGCAGGCCGTCGACGCCCGGCGGCAGCGGTTCTCCGCCGGGTCCGAGGCGCGGGTGGCCGAACTGGTGGCCGGCGACCGCCGCCACGGGCTGTGAACAAGGGACGCCGGCGTGGCTGAGCGATCGGCCGGAGGGGTACGGCGCCTAGGATGAGCCCATGAGCGCAGAGGCCGTCGGCAGGCACATGCCCGCTGTCGTGACGCTCGAGGATCTGGCCGCCATGAACGCCGCCGATCCCAACGGTCACCGGTACGAGACGAGCCCCGAGGGGGTGCTGTCGGTCATGCCGCCGCCGGACTCGGAGCACGCGATGATCGCCAGTCGGCTGATGGCGTGGCTCATCATCGCCGGGTGGCCCGCCGAGCAGGTTCTCCAGGCCGCCGGCCTCCGGGTGCCCGGCCCCGACGGGGTCGGCGGCCGCATCCCTGACCTCACCGTGTGGCGCAAGCCGCCGCCGCGGAGCGTCTGGTCCGTCGCGGCGGACGTCGCGCTGGTGGTCGAGATCGTCTCGCCGGGCTCCGAGGCGATCGACTCGGTCACCAAGGTCCGGGAGTACGCCGCCGCCGGCATTCCCCGCTACTGGATGGTGGACCGCGACAGCGGGCAGACCGTCACCCTGTATCGGCTGTCGGAGCGCGGCGACTACGAGGAGCAGGCCAGAATGCCGCTGGCCTGGTTGCTCCAGACGGCCCCGGCCGAGCACCTCGACTAGCAGGCGGCGGTGGCGGGACCGGTGTGGGCGGACGGCCGGGGCAGTTCGGGGAACTGCGACGCACTGAGCGCCGCCGGACTCACTCCGCTTCGACGCCGCCAGCCCGCAGGATCTGGCGGACCCGCTCGCGGGTGTATCCGGTGACCCGGACGATGTCGACTTGCCGCATTCCGTCACGAGCGGCGTCGACAATTGCCTCGGCGAACCGCGAACGGGCCTCGGCCACGTCGTTCCTCGCGTTCGTGACGAGCTGCTCCGCCCGGGCCTGGGCGTCCATAACGGCAGCCCGCGCCTCTTCGTAGGCCCGGACCGCAGCCGCCAGGTCGTCCGTCACGCGATCAATCGGGCTCGACGCCGGCTTGCCGCAGGAGTGTGCGGATCCATTCGCGGGAGAGTCCGGTCGTGGCGACCAGGTCCCGCATGCGGGTTCCGCGCCTGGCCTCGGCGACGATCGCGGTGGCAAGGTCCCGGCGAGCCTGGCGCAGAGTGTCCTGGCTCGTGCGCACCTGCTCCTTGGCGCTCTCGACGGCATCCTGTGCCGCGCGGTAGGCGGCGGTCGCGGAAGCCAAGTCCTGTGCCACGGCGTCAGCGTGACACACAGCCGATCTTGGCCAACTCTGAGCTGGGAAACTGGCCAGCAATGGCTTTAGTTATTGGCCATCATGAAGTAGCGTTACCGGCATTCAGCCGGCCGTGGGTTCCCACGCTCCGAGAACCGGCCGGATCCGGGATCGACTGAGGGAGGCGGCCCGTGTCCAGCCCACCCCAAGCTCTGCCCACACTCCCTGGCTGCGGGCGGCCGGCGGACGTCCGGATCGAGGTCTACGGGGGCGACAGCCTGGATGCGTCCCTCTACGTCTGCCGGCAGCACGTGACGTCGGGTGCGGCGGCGCTCGACGCGTACGGCTGGCGGGCGGAACCGGCCGCCGTCCGTCCGCTCGTGACGAGGCCGTGCGGGTACGCGTACCGCTATCCCACCGGCCGGCTCGCGGACCTCGCCCATCCGCACTGGTGCGACCGGCGAGATTGCCTCGCACCGGCACCGGTCGCTCCGCCTGCCGGTCACCGGTGGGCGGCCGGAGGCGGCCGTCGCCGAGGTGTCGCTGACGCAGGGGCTGACGGCCGGGCTGGAACCGGTGATCGCGCTGGCCGTGGTCGACGCGGGCAGCCACGAGGTGACGCTGTCGCTGGGGCAGGGGCGTGTGCTGTCGTCCCAAATGCGGCGGCTGCTCGACCTCACCAGCCGGCGTCGGGGCGACTGAGGCGGGGCGAGGCGTCGCAGGGCGGCTCCGCAGGGCGGGGGCGGGTCAGCGGGGGCGGCGGGTTTTGGGCAGGTCGAACTGGTCGGCGGCCTTGCAGTCGCTCGGTCCGCCGACCGCGCTCGGCCCCACCCGCTCCAGCGCCTGCCGGGCGCGGACCCGGCCCAGGTTCCAGGCGTACCAGGGGTCCGGCTCGTCGAGGTCGTCGGCGATCCAGCTCAGGGTGCAGCGGCGTACCGGGTCGGGCAGCTCGGCCAGGGCGGGCGTCGCGTCGGCCGAGAGGGCCCGGAGGTACCAGGCGTCGATCTTCCCGGTCGTCTGGTAGCGGGCGATGTTGCGGCTGGCGGCGTAGTCCTCCGGGTTGAGGACGGCCAGGCTGAGCAGCATGACCACGGCGAGTGCCACGGTCGCGCGCGGGATCCAACCGCCCTTCCAGCGCAGCCCGGCGACGAGGATCATCAGGAAGACCGTGCCGAGCAGCAGCTCGAACGCCATCACGAAGATCCGTTCGCCGGTGAAGCTGTAGACCTTCTGGTACGTGTACATCCGGGACAGCGCCGAGATCACGATGACGACACTGAGCGCGCTCAGCGCGCCGAGCAGGACGCGCAGCACGATCCGCTCGGCACGGCTCTCGCGCCGCGCCCAGCGGGCCACCCCGCCGAGCACGGCGAGCGTCAGCAGGGTGACGGCGACCAGCTGCCAGAAGCCGCTGCGCGCGTACTCGGCGTAGCTGAGCCCGGCGGTGCGCAGCACATGCCGCTGACCGCCGAACAGCACGGTGAACTGCACCGCCACGAAACCGGCGAACAGCAGCGTCACGGCCGTGATGACCGGCGCCCACTCCACCATGCCGAAGCTGCGCCGGGTCGGCCGGTCCACGCTGGACAGGTCCGGCGGCGCGGCGAGCGTCCAGACGGCGGCCACGACGCAGAGCGCACCGACCGTGGCGAGGAAGATCCAGCGGAACACTGTACCGATGCTGACCTCGGGCACGACCGCACCGAGCACCACCGAGAAGGCGCCGTCGGCCGACGCGAGCAGCGCGCCGAACACGATCAGCGCGGCGACGGTGGCCGCGACCGAACCGACCACACGGCGCACCAGCCCCGGGTCGGCGTTGGACCGGAAGTGGGCCCGCACCCAGGGCTGGCCCCGGACGGCCGCGACCGGCCCCGCGACCACGCTGAACAGGATCGACCGGACGCCCCGACCGCCGACCACCGCGAGGGCCGCGCACCCGAGCGCGCCGAGGACGCAGAACGTCACCAACCACCACGCGTTGCGGAAGGCCAGGACCGCCAGCAACGCCAGCGCGGCCGCCGCCCAGCCGGCGCGGACCCACCGCTCGGTCCGCGGCAGGTCGGCGACCGGGCGGCGGACCGCGACCACCACGCCGACGGTCAGGGCCAGCCAGCCCAGGAACCATCCGATCCCGGTGCGGCTGAGCGGCACGAAGAACGCCAGCCCGAGAGCACCGGCGAGGACCGCGGCGGGCACCGCGCGCCCCCGCGTGGGCTTCGGCCCGGGCCAGTGCCGCTGGAACCACGACGGCCCCGGCGGCGCCGGCCGGTAGAAACCACCGGACATCCCGGGGTACGGCGGCACGCCGGCCCGGCCGGGCCCCGCGGCGTACGGCACCGGGTCACCCGGCGCGGGTGCGGCCGCCGCCGTGGCGCCGGACGCCGCTGACGGACCGGTGGCCAGGGCGGGTGTGGTCGACGGCCCGCTGCCGGCCGGCGTCCCGATGGGCTTGGGCGCCCCCTGAGGCCGAGCGGGCTGATCGGTGCCCGCTTCCGGTGACCCGTCCCTGGCGGCGGTCTCGCCGCCGGCGGACGCGACCTCCGGCTTGACGCCCGCGGCCGGGCCGCCGGGCGTCGTACCGCCCGCCGGCGTCGTCGAAGCGCCGTCGGCTGCCGACCCGGACGGTGTGGCCGGTACGGCTTCGGCCACCCGGACCGGCCCACCGCCGTTCGTCGCAGGGGCGGTGACCGGGGTCGTCGGCGCAGCCTGCGTCGTGGCCGCCGGGGCACCGGCCGGCACCGCGCCATCCGCCTCGGCGACCGGCACCAGAGGGATGAACACCGCGTACCCACGGGTCCCCGGTGGCAGCCTGACCGGGATCGCCCACGCGGGCTGGCCCTCGGGCCACGGGAAGGCGCCGGGAGCGTCGGCGGTGGCGGGCGCGGCCAGCAGGTACGGCGGCGCGCTCCCGCCGGCGGAATCCTCGGCGGGCGGTCGGGGCGCCGGTGGTGGCTGGGTCACGGCACACTCCTTGATCAAGGGGTGGGCACACTGTACGGCCACACCGCCCCGGCCGCCGCCCCGCCTTTCGTGCCGGCGCACGCACCGCCCGCCCCGTCGGCGTGACCGGAACCGGTCAGCGTCCACTTCGGGACTGAGTCGTCCTCACCTTCCGCGCCACGCTCACCGGTGAACCCCGAACCTGATCGGAGGACCGATGACGACCCATCCCCGATGGCGGTCGAGCGGGGCCACGCTGGTCGTGGCCGTGATCGTCGCCCTGGTCGCCGCCCTGCTGCCCGCATCACCGGCGCTCGCCCTGCCCTCGGGCAGCGGCTGGTCGGCCTCGTGGAGCTACTACCACCCCACCGCCTACCAGTACGCGGGCACGCTGCCCGGCGTACGGCTGACCGGCTACGCCACCGACAGCTCGGGCGTCTCGAGCACCGTCGGCACCATCGAGGACACCGCCAACGACAGCCGCTGTGCCCGCGTCCTGCTGTACGCCAACGGGGTCGGTTACATCGCCGACCGGACCACCTGCGGCAACGGCAGCTACCTGACCTACAGCACGGTCAGCTACCAGCAGGGCCTGCTCGTGATCGTCTACCGGATGATCCAGGGGACGAGCACCCACGACAAGGGCTTCCACCTCTACATCCCGCCGTCGCTGAGCGACTCCCAGTTGCGGACGGTCGGCACCGGCGCGAGCTGGTCGTACTACACCTCGACCGCGTTCCAGTACTCGATCACCCGCCCCGGCGTCCGGCTGACCGGCTACGGCGCGCACCAGTACACCGACCAGCGCTCGTCGCTGAACACGGTGGAGAAGACGGCGACCACCCTCGGCTGCGCCAGCGGCCGGGTCACCGGCGGGACCACCACGAGCGGCAGCACCTGCGCCAACGGTGGCAGCGCCTCGTTCACGCGGTTCGACCACACGAACAACCTGGAGGCATCCGCCTGCTACCAGCCGACCCTCGGCACCCAACGCTGCCTGGCCCTGAACATCCCCGAGCCCTGGTGACCCCCCTGCCCGGCGGAGGAAGGACGGGCGTCACGAAACCGTGGTCGTGGGGCCGCCGCCGCTGCCGCGGTCGTCCAGCAGGAGTGGTGCGCGGCCGGTGACGGCGTAGCGGACGTGGGTCACGTCGGGGGAGTGGACGACCCGCGTCGGGACCAGCTCGATGCCCTCCTTCTCGCCGAGGCCCAGGTCGGCGTCGAGCAGCCGCAGGCCGGCGCCCAGCACGACCGGCACGATGTGCAGCTCCAGCTCGTCCAGCAGGCCGGCGGCGAGCACCTGCCGGACCAGGCTGCCGCCGCCGGCCACCGCCACGTTCTTCCCTCCGGCGGCGGCGCGGGCCTGCGCGACGGCGCTGGCGACGCCGTCGGTGACGTACGTGAAGCTGGTGCCGCCGCCGCGCACCAGGGTCTCCCGGGGGCGGTGGGTGACGACGAAGACCGGCGCCCGGAACGGCGGCTCCGCGCCCCAGGGCACCTCGCCGCCGTCGGCCATGCGGCGCCCCATGACGTACGCGCCGGCCGCCGCGAAGCTCTCGGCGACGATCTCCGAGTTGGTGTCGTGCGTACCGCCGGCGAAGCCCTGCCGTTCACGCCAGGCCATCGCGTCGGTCGCCCACCGGGTGACCCGGAAGAAAGCGGCGGCCTCCGCCGACTCCATCCAGTGGCCGTCGCCGGTGTGGCGGGGGCCGGCGTAGTACCCGTCCAGCGACACGGACAGCTGTGCGGTCACCTTGGTCATCGCGGATCGTCCTCTCCTCGGCGGGGCACCTCGTGGTCCCCGTTCACCGAGGGATCGGAGCGGGCGGCGGCCGTTCGACACGACATCCCTGTGACCCGGCTCACACCAGTCGGGCGGCCTGCCGGACGAGGAAGCGCCGCTCGGGCAGGCTGCCGGCGAGCCGGGCCGCCTCCCGCCACTCCCGGGCGGCCGCCGCCCGCTCCCCGGCCCGCTCCAGCAGGTGCGCCCGGACCGCCAGCAGCCGGTGGTGCCCCGCGAGCGGCCCGTCCGCCAGCTCACGCACCAGGTCCAGGCCAGCCGCCGGCCCCCGCACCATGCCGAGCGCGACCGCCCGGTTCAGGGTCACCGCCGGCCCGGGGGCCAGCCGCTCCAGCAGCTCGTACAGGCCCAGGATCTGCGGCCAGTCGGTCTCCTCGGCGGACGGCGCCTCGGCGTGCACGGCGGCGACCGCGGCCTGCACCTGGTACGGGCCGACCGGCGCGGTCGACAGCGCGTCGGTCAGCAGCGCGGTGCCCTCGGCGATCGCGGAGCCGTCCCAGCGCGTCCGGTCCTGCTCGGCCAGCGGCACCAGTTCGCCCTCCGGCCCGGTACGGGCCGGTCCCCGCGCCTCGGTCAGCAGCATCAACGCGAGCAGGCCGGCCACCTCGCCGTCGGCGGGCAGCCGCCGGTGCAGGCGCCGGGTCAGGCGGATGGCCTGCCGGGTCAGGTCGACCCGGCGCAGCGCGGGTCCGCTGCTGGCCGCGTACCCCTCATTGAAGATCAGGTAGAGCACGTGCAGGACGACCGCGAGCCGTGGCTCCCGCTCCGGCTCGGGCGGCGGCGCGAAGCGGGCACCCGCCTCCCGCAGCCGCTGCTTGGCCCGCACGATGCGCTGCCCCATCGTCTTCTCCGGCACCAGGAAGGCGGCGGCGATCTCCGGCGTGGTCAGCCCGCCGACCGCCCGCAGCGTCAACGCCACCTGCGCCGACGGTCCCAGCGCCGGGTGGCAGCAGAGGAACAGCAGTTCGAGCAGGTCGTCGTGGGCGGGCTCGGCGTCCGGCGGCGGAGCGAACAGCGCGTCGCGGGGGGTCGCGTCCAGGACGGCCTGCTCCCGGCGCCGGCGGGCGGCGTCGGCGCGGACCTGGTCCACGTAGCGGCGGGCAGCCACCGTGCGCAGCCAGCCCGCCGGGTGCTCCGGCACGCCGTCGGCGGTCCAGGTCTCGACCGCCGCGAGCAGGGCCTCCTGCACGGCGTCCTCGGCGCGGGTGAAGTCGCCGTACCGGCGTACGAGGGCGCCGAGGACCTGCGGCGCGAGGTCGCGCAGCAGGTCACCGACGCGGTCGTCGCCGGTCAGAGGTCGCCGCCGGTGCCGGTCATCAGCGGCCACACCTCCAGGCCGCCGCCGCTGGGTCCGCTGCCGAACCGCAGGGCCGGGTACGACCGGGCGATCTCCAGCGCCCGCTCCTCGCTGTCGACGTCCACCACGAAGTACGAGCCCACGTACTCCTTCGCCTCCAGGTAGGGGCCGTCCGTGACCACGGGCGCGTCGCCCACCATGCGGACCGACCGGGCCCGGGACACCAGGCCCTGGCTCTCCACCAGCTCGCCGGAGCCGCGCAGCGCCTCGTTGAACGCGTCGACCTCGCCGATCAGCGCGGTCAGGTCGCCCGCGGGCAGACTGTTCCAGATCTCCTCGTTGCCGTAGATCAGCATCAGGTACTTCACCGGAGGCTCTCCTCTCAAGGCAGGTCAGGCGGCATGTCGCAACCATCTGCGCGACACGACGGAGTCGGATTCCGGACAGGACGCCGGGCACCTCGCCGTCGCACTGTTGTAGCAGGTGAGAGGCGTAAGGATGGCGGGCCACATCCCGATCCTCGGGCCCGGCGGGGACAGCACCGTCCCCGCCGACACCGCCGCCACCGAGCCCGGCCCCGTCGCCGTGGCGGATCCGGCGTAGCGCACCGCCGGCTCCGCCCCACGGGCCGCGCTCCGCCCGACACCGGGACCGGGCGCCCCGCCCCGGTGTCACCTCCGGACACCGACGTCGCCACCTTCCGACACGTCCGCCCCGCCGCGTCGACGCGGCGGAACGACCGCTGCCCACCGCCGTCGCGCGAACGTGCAGGTCGAGACACCACCCGTACGGCAGCACCGCCGTTCCGCCGTCGCACGCGGGCCGGGCGGTCCGCCGTACCCGATGACCGGCCGTCCGGGCGCGGGCCCGGCGGGGCCGGTCGCCGCCCGAGATCCAGCACGGCCGGACCGGTCGGGCGCGGAGGCCCGACGGCCGCCGGCCGAAGCATGAGAGGAGGCGGCGATGGCCGCTCCCACCGTGACCGCCGCCCTGAACGCCGCGGTCTACTCTCCCGCCGACCCGATGACGCTGACCGTCACGTACGGCGACGCCGACACCCGCCCGGTGACCGTCACCGTCGTCGTCACCGACGCCCAGGGCAACAGCAGCGCCCCGGCGCGGGTCACCGCCGTCATCGACCCGCTCACCGTCACCGTCACCGACGACTCCGGACGCACCTGGACGAAGCTGTCGGACACCGGCGCGGTGGCCGTCTACCGGGCGGTGGCGTGATGCCCCGGGTCACCGTGACGGTGCGTGACAACGGCGGGCGCACCGCCACCGCAACCGCCACCTACACGATCGCCCCGCCGGTGCTCGGCGGCTACTACCTCTCCGGCAATGCCGACCCGACGGCCGACATGGCGGGCGGAAACATCCGCTCGCTGACCCAGTACCGCAGCTTCGCCGACGGCTACGTCTTCCCCGGCTGGAACCGGCCCTGGCTGGTCGACCTGGGCAAGGCCGGGATAAAGATCAACATGGTGCTGGAGCTCAAGCACTACGGCGCCCCGAACACCGACGCGCAGACCTTCACCGTGGACGGCGTGCGCTACACCGTCCCGGCGCCCGCCATGACCATCCAGCAGCGACCGGGAACGACCTGGCCGCGGGCGTACGGCTACAGCCAGGTGCTCGCCGGTCAGTGCGACGGGCTGTTCGCGCGGGCGCTGTCGCAGTACCGGACGATGGGCTTCGGGGTGAACATCCAGCTCGCCTCCGAACTGGACACCGACCACGAGTTCGGCACCACCGAGGCGGGCAAGGCGTACACGTGGGCGGAGTCCGACGCCCGCGCGGTGCAGGCCGTCACGTACATCGTCAACTGGTTCAAGGCGCGCGGCCTGCCCGCCGGCACCACCTTCTCGGTGGGGGTGGGGGGCTTCGACCGGGCCTGCTACCAGCGCACCCACCCGGAGGCGCTGATGGCCAAGCTCGACTTCCTCCAGTGGAACGTCTACGCCACGGACCCGACCCACACCGCGCTGGCCCGGTTCCGCCGGACCAAGGACTGGGCGGTCGCCGACCTCGGCCCGGTCGCGCTCTCCCGGCCGGTCCTGATCGCCGAGTGGGGCGTCCGGGCGGCCGAGATCCCCGACCAGGCGGCGTGGATCCGCACCGTCCCGGCGGCCGTCGCCGCGCTCAACGCCGAGCGCGGACCCCGGATCGTGCGGACGAACTACTTCAACTCCGGCTGGGGCACGCTCTCGCCGAAGGCGACCGGCCTGGCCGCGCTGAAGACGGCCTACGCCACCCGGCCGTACGTCTGAGACCCCCGCTCGGCCCGGCGCCCGGCGGGCGGGGATCCGCCCGCCGGGCGCCCGGGGTGACGTCAGTCCCCGGTCAGCCGCTCCGCGTACGCGTCGCGCAGCTCCGGCCAGCCGAAGTTCATCGCCTCGGCCCCCCGGATCGGGCCGACCGGGTCACCGGCGATCAGGTGGTCGGCGACGTCGAGGCAGAGGTGCCAGCCGGCCGCGACCATCGGTGCCATGCCGCCGTCGGCGAGCGTGTGGCGCAGGGTCAGGCGGGTCCCGGCGGCGGTGGGGATCAGCTCCCAGCGCAGCAGGTCGTCGCCCCACGTGTACTCCAGCAGGTGCGGGCGCTCGGCCCGGCGTACCGTAGCCCGGTGCCGTTCGGTGGTCTCACCGTCGATCATGGTGAGCGTCGTGTCACCGGGGGAGCCCAGGTCGCGGTCGGCGAGGAACGGCGCCCACTCGGCGAGCCGGCCCGGCTCGGTCAGCGCCGACCACACCACCTCCGGAGGGTGGCGCAGGTCGCGGACGAACACGACGGTCCGGCGCCCGCCGGCAGTCTCCAGGGAGACGTCGGCCGGCGGGGTCGGGCGGAAGTCGGCGCGGTCCATCACGGCTCCTGACTGTCGAGGTGGCGTTCCAGGGCGTCCAGGTGGGTGGTCCAGAGCCGTCGGTACGGCGCCAGCCACCCGTCGACCGCCTGCAACGGCCGGACCTCGATCCGGTAGATGCGCTGCTGGGCGGAGCATATGCCGGTCAAGGCATGTGCGGTCGCTGGGCGGCACCCCGCCGACCTCCCTATGCTCGGGACCATGGAACTGCGGATCTTCACCGAACCCCAGCAGGGCGCCACCTACGACGACCTGCTCGCCGTGGCCCGCCGCGCCGAGGAGACCGGCTTCGCCGCCTTCTTCCGCTCCGACCACTATCTGAAGATGGGCTCGGTGACCGGCGAGCCCGGCCCGACCGACGCGTGGACCACCCTCGCCGGGCTGGCCCGCGACACCCGGTCGATCCGGCTCGGCACGCTGATGACGGCCGCCACCTTCCGGCTGCCCGGCCCGCTCGCGATCACCGTCGCCCAGGTCGACCAGATGAGCGGCGGCCGGGTCGAGCTGGGCATCGGCACCGGCTGGTTCGCCGAGGAGCACAGCGCGTACGGGATCCCCTTCCCGTCCCTCGCCGAGCGGTTCGACCGGCTGGAAGAGCAGCTCGCGGTCATCACCGGCCTGTGGGAGACCCCGGCGGGCGGTACGTTCGACTTCGCCGGGCGCTACTACCCGGTCAGCGAGTCGCCGGCCCTGCCGAAGCCGGTACAGACCCCGCGCCCGCCGATCCTGCTCGGCGGCATGGGCCCGAAGCGCACGCCGCGCCTCGCCGCCCGCTACGCCGACGAGTTCAACCTGCCCTTCGCCTCGATCGAGGACACCGTCGCCCAGTTCGAGCGGGTCGGCGCCGCCTGCGCCGGCATCGGGCGCGACCCGGCCACCATGACCTGGTCCAACGCGCTCGTGCTCTGCTGCGGGCGGAACGACGCCGAGGTGGCCCGCCGGGCCGCGGCCATCGGCCGGGAGCCGGACGAGCTGCGCGCCAACGGCCTGGCCGGCACCCCCGCCGAGGTCGTCGACAAGATCGGCCGGTACGCCGAGACCGGCAGCCAGCGGATCTACCTCCAGGTGCTCGACCTCGCCGACCTGGACCACCTGGACCTGGTCGCCGCCGAGGTGCTGCCCAAGGTGTAAGGAAGGGCCCCCTGTCAACGCCTCCGGTAGAGGAGGGGTCCCCTGTTAACAACCTTGAGGGGCGCGACGCTCAGTGGGTACGCGTGCCGGCGGGGTCGCGGAGCACGGTGTCGAGGCGGCCGTCGCGGTCGCTGTCGACGTACGTGACGTCCGGAACGCCGTCGCCGTCGAAGTCCACCTGCACCACGTCGGCGACGCCGTCCCCGTCCAGGTCGGTGACCACCTCGACGGCCCCGTCCAAGCGGTGCGTGACGATCGACCGGGCCTCCGCGCGCGGCGGGGGCCCGGGGTGCGGCACCGGTGTCGGGGCGGGCGGCGGCGCCGGAGTCGGCTGCGGCCCGGGGGTGGTGTCCGGCGGCGCGCTCCCCGGCAGCACACCGACCCCGGTCGGGTCCATCTCCTCCTCGGAGGGGAAGACGTCACCCCGCGGGGCGGGATCGCGGTAACTACTCATCCACCCCCATTTCCCCACCCGAGCCCGGGATAACCGCCCACCCGTCCCACCGCCGCATCACCCCGCCTCCGGCTCGCTCCGTTGATCGGGAGTTAGCGGGCTATCTGGAGATCCAAGCACCCGCCAGCTTCATGATCGACGTGCGCGGCGCGGGGCAGCGCGCGGGCGGGTGAGGGAGGCGCGCGGCGGCGGGGGGCGGCGGGGGGCGGCGGGGGCGGTCGGGTGGGCGTAGCGTTCGGCGGGCGGGTGTGCCGGCAGGTTCGGCCGGGGTGCCGGGGGCGGGACGCGGAGGGGCGTGATGGTGGCGCGGCGGAACTGGGCGGGCAACGTCCACTACGCGGCCCGGCGGTTCCACGAGCCGACGTCGGTCGACGAGCTGCGGCGGCTGGTGGCCGGCAGCGACCGGCTCCGGGCGGCCGGCACCGGGCACTCGTTCAACCGGTTCGGTGACACCACCGGTGACCTGGTGTCGCTGGCCGGGCTGCCGCCGGACGTGACCCTCGACCGGGACCGGTCCACCGTCACCGTGCCGGCCGCCCTCCGCTACGGCGACCTCGCCACCGCCCTGCACGCCCAGGGGCACGCGCTGGCGAACCTCGCCTCCCTGCCGCACATCTCGGTCGCCGGGGCCGTCGCCACCGGCACCCACGGCTCCGGCGTACGCAACGGCAACCTGGCCAGCGCCGTCGCGGCCCTGGAACTGGTCACCGCCGACGGTGACCTGCTGACCCTCGACCGCGACGCGGACGGGGACATGTTCGCCGGCGCCGTGGTCTCCCTCGGCGCGCTGGGCGTCGTCACCCGGGTCACCCTCGACGTGGCGCCGGCCTTCACCCTGTGCCAGTACGTGCGCCTCGGCCTCGCCCGGGAGGCGCTGGACGAGGCGCTCGACTCCGCGTACAGCGTCAGCATCTTCACCGACTGGCGTACGCCGCTGCTCCGCGAGGTGTGGGTCAAACAGCACGCGGAGCTGCCCCCACCCCCGGCGGGCTGGCTGGGGACGACCGCCGCCGAGACGCCCCGGCATCCGGTGGCCGGGCTGTCCCCGGAGCACTGCACCCCGCAGCTCGGGCCCCCCGGGCCGTGGCACGAGCGCCTGCCGCACTTCCGGCTCGGCTTCATCCCGAGCAGCGGGGACGAACTCCAGTCGGAGTACCACGTGCCGCGGGCCGCGGGGGCCGACGCGCTGGCCGCGCTGGACGAGGTGGCGCACCTGATCGCCCCGGTGCTCCAGGTCTGCGAGCTGCGGGCGGTCGCGGCCGACCGGCTGTGGCTCAGCCCGAACCACGGGCGCGACAGCCTCGCGATCCACTTCACCTGGGTCGGCGACGCGGCGGCGGTGACTCCGGTGGTGGCGGCCGTGGAGGAACGCCTCGCGCCGTTCAGCCCGCGCCCGCACTGGGGCAAGGTCTTCGGTCTGGCCCCGGCCGCGGTCGCCGCGGCCTGGCCCCGGTATGCGGACTTCCTCGCCCTGATGGTTCGCCTCGACCCGTCCGGAACGTTCCGCACCGACCTGCTCGACCGCTACTTCCCCCGCCCCTGAGCGCCGGCGCCGACTGTCAGAAAGCAGCCTCGGCCCTTCGTCGGCTTTCCGACCGGGCGGGTTCCGTGATTGCCTCGTCACCGACCTTGACGTCCACAAGGGATGGAGTGACATGACGGATCCCTCCGGCACGGGTCTCCGGCTGACGCCGATCGACAACCGGGCCCTGGCCCCGATCACGGTCGTCGCGCAGTGCCTGGACAACCAGTGGGTCACGCAGGACCTGCTCGCCCGGATGGTCGCGCGGCGGGAGTCGTACCGGGAGGTGGAGCAGCGCCGCCGCCGCGACGCGCGGGCTGAGTACCTGCGCGCGATCCTCAACGCCGAGCAGGTGGTGGTGAACCGGGCGTACTTCTTCAACAACCCCGTCGTCCACCGGGACTTCACGGCGGACGGGCCGCAGCGGGCGGCGTTCCGGGAGCTGCTGGCCGACGGCGTCCTCGTGCCGTTCCTCCTGCGCGAGCGCAGCCTGGCGGCGGAGCCCGGGTTCGGCGTGGACAGCGCCGGCTGGTCGGGCTGGTTGCGGCTGCTGGGCGAGGTGGACGAGGTCCGCTGCCTGCGGCTGTCGTGGGATGACGCGGAGAACGACCGCCTCACCGAGCGCTGCATGTTCGCCGAGTTCCGCCGCTTCCTGCTCCAGCTCGCCGCCTTCGACATCGAGGAGCTCCGGCGGGATCTTCGGCTGCCGGAGGAGAGCCGCCCGGTGCTGCGCCGGCGGATGCAGGAGGTGACGCTCTGGGCGGTGGAGACGGAGCAGGCCACCCGGGAGGGCTTCTACCGGGAGTTCCTGGTGGAGCCCGACACGAATCCGGCCGAGGGCCGGTTTCGTTCCGCGCCGCTGGTCGGCCAGCTCAAGCAACTGGTCGACCTGCGCTACAACACCACGCTGCCGGACGCCGTCGACGGGTACGCGCTGATCCCCGCCGACTCCCTGCGCCGCACCGCGATGCAGGAGTACCGGCGGGAGCGGCCGCCGGACCGGAACCTGGACGACCTGCTCACCCTGGTGAGGACGCTGCGGCCGTACGCCTTCGACCTGGCCCAGCTGCCGCTGCGCCTCGACCTGACCGGGTTGGAGCTGCACCATGTCCGGCAGGCGCGGGACACCGACGAGTGGCGGGAGTACGTGGCCGCCCTGCGGGAACTGCTCGCCGAGCCGCTCGACTTCGTCACCCGGGCGCAGCGGGTGTACGACCGCTACGTAGCTCTGGCCCAGCGCCTGGCGGGCATCGTCGGGGAACGGCGCCTGGAACGGGCGCGGGCGTGGGAACCGGTGATCCGGGTGACGGTCGAGGTGCTGGGCAGCACCGTCTCGCTGGTCTTCGACGGTGATCCACGGGTGGAGCTGGTCGGTGACGTGGCCGCCGAGGTGGCCGGGCGGGGCGCCACCGCCGTGGTCCGCTTCGCCGTGGTCAACCGGGACCAGCGCCGCGCCGCCCGAGACCTCGGCACCGGCGTCGACGTTATGCGGGTACACCTGCAACGGGCCGGGGAGGACTGGCGGGAGCTGGTGCGCCGGCTGCAGGAGACGGGATTCCCGGTCAGTCCGGGTGACACGGGTCGCGACGACGAGCCGAACATCGACCGGCCGCAGGAGGACGAGGGTGAGTGAACTTTGGAGGCAGTACGTCGAGCTGCGACGGCGCCACCCGGACCTCTTCGCCAACCCGCCCGACTCCGCGGTGGAGATCCTGGACGAGTCGGGGCAGGTGGCAGCCGCGGAACGGGCCAGGGCGGATGTCCTGCGCGCCCGTGGCCTGCCCGTGGAGTGGAGCCGGGCCGGGGTGGTCTTCCAGGACGACTACCTGACGCTCATCCGCGATCCGGTCCGCTTCCCGGGTGGCGTGCTCGGGACGTACCTCCGGTCGCTTCCCAGCAGCGGCGCCGACGGCCTGGTCGTGCTGCCGGTGCTCGACGGCGGCGTCGTGCTGGTGGAGCACTTCCGGCACACCACCCGCCGGTGGCACCTGGAGGCGCCGCGTGGGTTCGGCGAGGCCGGTGTGCCGCCGGAGGAACAGGCGGCGCGGGAGCTGCGCGAGGAGATCGGCGTGGCACCGGCCCGCCTGGTCGACCTGGGGGTTCTGCATCCGGACACCGGCATCGCGACCAGCACGGTGCGGCTCTACCTGGCCGAGATCGCCGAGCTGGGCGACACCGCAGCCGAGGAGGGCATCCGCGCCGCACGGACGTACCCGGCCGGGCGGGTCGGCGAGCTGATCCGCGACGGGGTGGTCACCGACTCGTTCACCATCGCCGCCTGGACCCGAGCGTGGCTGCGGGGCCTGCTGAGCGGCGTTCCGGGACCGGTCACCGGTACGGGTCGGTGATCCTCGGAGCTGTCCAGCCCGATCACTCCGGAACTCCGGGCCCGCCTGGCACCTACCGGCGGCCGGTGATCTGCTCGCGCATGCTGCCGCGCTGCACCGCCCGGCTGATGTCGCTCGGCGACACGATGCCCACGAGCCGGCCGTCGGCCACCACGAGCGCCCGCCCGTCGGCGCACTCGCTGAGCCGGGGCAGGAGGTCGTTCAGGGACTCGTCGGGGGAGGCGAGCACCAACTCGTCGGCCCGGCAGGAGACCTCGGCGAGGGTGGTGGCGCCGCGCCGGTCGACCGGGACGTCCCGTACCCGGTCGAGGGTGACCAGCCCGACGGGCCGCCCCTCCTCGGTCAGCGGCAGCGCCGAGTGCCGGTACGCGAAGAGGTAGTTGTCGACGAAGTCGGCCACCGTCAGGTCCCCGGAGGCGGTCTGCGGTTGCGGCGTCATCACGTCCGCGACGCGGACGCCGCGCAGGGCGCTGCCCATCCGGGCCTGCCGCTCCTCCATCCCGGCGGCGCCGATGAGGAACCAGCCGATCAGGATCAGCCAGAGCCCGCCGAAGCCGGCCCCGGCGAAGAACTGCCAGAAGCCCAGGCCGATCAGCAGCGCGCCGAGCACCCACCCGGCCCGGGCGGCGACGACCGACGCCTTCGTCCGGTCGCCGGTGGCCTTCCAGACCGCCGCGCGCAGCAGCCGCCCACCGTCGAGCGGCGCGGCGGGCAGGACGTTGAAGACGGCCAGCAGCACGTTGATGCCGGCCAGCCAGGCGAGAGCACCGAGCAGCAGCCCCTCGGAACCGGCCAGGGCCAGCGCCACCGCGATGGCACCGAAGAACATGCCGATGAGCAGGCTCACCAGCGGGCCCACCCCGGCGATGCGCAGCTCCGCGCCCGGGTTGGGCGCCTCGCCCTTCAGCTCGGCCACGCCGCCGAAGAGCCACAGCGTGATGCCGCCGACCTGGAGCCCGTTGCGCTTGGCCACGATCGCGTGGGAGATCTCGTGGGCGAGCAGGCCGAGGAAGAAGACCACCGCGGCCGCGAGGCCCGCGGCGGCGTACGCGATCCACGGCCGGTCGGGGTAGGCGCGCGGGAACTGGTTGGCCGACAGCCCCCAGGCGATGAGCAGGAAGATGACCAGGACGCTCCAGTTGACGCCGACAGGTACGCCCGCGATCCGGCCAAGCCGGAAACTCGCCCTCATGTTCCGGTCATACCCCCGAAGGCCGCGCCCATGCCAGGGCCGAAGGTCTCAGGATCACACTCGCTGACCGTTTCGCCGTGTCGCGCGAACATGGCGACCAGTCGTCTCGGCCGCGCTGGACGACCTCGACGAGCGAGGGCAGATCGGCTGATCAGTCTGCGGTGCCGGCAGGCACGACCCAGACGGTGGGCTGACCAGTGATCGCAGTGATCATGTCGTAGTCACCGTCGTAGTGCAGCACCGTCGCCCCGTGCCGCTCTGCGGTTGCGGCTATCACCAGATCAGCCATGGAGAGGGCGCGATGGTTGCCCTTGTGCAGCGCCTGGAGTTGAACGTCTATTGCACGATCCCAGACCTCGTCTGGCATCGGGAGCCAGTGGAAGCCACCGAGCAGCCAGCGGGCACGCTGGGCGTCCTTGGCCGTCCGGGCGCTCTGGATCACCTCGATCTCGACCGCGCCACACACCGCCAACAGACCGCGTTCGGACAATTCGTCGAGGACGGGCGCGACGGCGGACTTGGGCCAGCGGGCTAGAGCCGACTTGTCGAGCAGGTAGAGTTCTCGACTCACGCCGCATTCGGCTTCACGTCGGTGGGCCCGGTCAGACCCGGCAGGCCGCCGCTCTTGAGCCAGTCGGCAAATTCGCGCCGCTTCTCCCGGTCGACGGCAGCCTTCAGAGCTGCGTTCACGGTCGCCTTCTTGGTGGTGGTGCCGAAGATCTTCGCAGCCTCGGCGAGCAGTTCGTCATCGACGTCGAGGATGGTCCTGGACATGGTTGGCTCCTCTCAGTCTCGCGGGATACCGCCCAGATGATATCAAGCGCCGCTGATCTTGATATATGACTGAGGGTGGCGCCGGCGGCTGCTGTGGCGGAGATCCGGCAGGTGCTCGACGCCGACGACCGCATCCCCTTCCCGGGCTGGCGTGGGGACCATTTCTCCTACGACTTCTGGCAGGACGCGACGCACCCGCGAGGAATGTGGCGACGGACGACGCTCGACCAGTACCGCCGACGGAAGCCGGTATGGGATGTCCTGCTCGACGTCGACGCGCTGGCCAACGACGAGGGCGAGAACTGGGTCTGGAGCGGGGTGACGGTGCTGCGTGCGGGCAGTCGGCGTTGCCTGGTCAGCCTGTCGCGAGGCGGTGCGGACGCCGTCGTGGTGCGTGAGTACGACCTGGATCGCCGGGCCTTCGTCGAGGGTGGTTTCACGATCGCCGAGGCCAAGACCACGGTCTGCTGGATCGACGTGGACCATATCTACGTCGGCACCGACTTCGGGGCGGGATCGCTCAGCACCGCCGGATACCCCCGCATCGTCAAGCGGTGGCGACGGGGTACGCCGCTGTCCGAGGCCGAGACTGTCTATGAGGCGTCCGCCACGGACGTCGCCGCCTGGGCCTCGCACGACCCGACACCGGGATTCGAGCGCGACTTCGTTTGCCAAGCCGTGGGCGCGAAGGTCAGAACTGGTCCGCTCGGGTCCTTGCTGTCGCGTAGCCCCGACCTTGCCCGCCAGGTCGTCCGGCCGACCTGTATCCGGCGGCCACCGCGCTGGGCGAGCCGGTTCGCTTCGTCGTGACCTGATCGTCACGCGGTCGGGGGTGGCTCCGGCAGTTCGTCGACGACCAGGACCTCGGTGCCGGGGCGTACCTCGGACAGCAGGTGCCGCTGCCCGCTCTTGGTCAGCCGGATGCAGCCGTTGGTGGTGTTCCGGCCCAGCTCGCCGTCGTGGTACCAGCTGTGCAGCCCGATGTGCGCGCCGCGCAGGCCGGCCGGGACCGAGTCGGGGTCGTCGGGGATCGCACCGAGCGCGAAGATGTCCACTCCGCCGTACACGGATTCGGGCGGCTCGGTGCGGCCGAGGACGAAGGTCCGCCCCAGCGGCGTCTCCTGACCGCTCTGCCCGAGGCTGACCTGCCAGGACCGGACGGCCCGGCCGCTCCGGTACCACGTCAGCCGGTGGTGCCGGCGCTCCACGACGATCTGGTCGGGCAGGGGCACGGTGGTGAAGCCGCCCGGCGGCAGCCAGGCCAGGGTGCGGTTGGCGGAGGGGAGCAGCACAGCCGTCCACCCGCTGCGGCGCTCGACGACGGGCATGGTCAGCTCGACGTCGTTGATGGTGGGGGCGAGGAAGGCGACGGGCTTCCCGCCGGGCGCGGTGTAGGCGGCGATCCGCCGGGTCGGGTGCACGCCCTCGGTCAGGGGCGCGGGGTCCAGCGGCTCCGGGTCGGCCGGGAAGCCGCGGGGCGCCGGGTCGTAGTCGACGACCGGCAGGTCGTCCGGCGCGGGCGCCGCGACCGGCACGGTCTCCTCGGGTACGGGCGTCTCGGGGGCCTCGGGGGTCTCGGATTCCTCCGGTGCCGGCTGCTCCATGACCGGCTGGGCGGCCGGTGTGGGCTCCGGCTGCGGGGTCAGTCGCCAGCCGGTGATGCCGGCGGCCACCAGCAGCAGGGGTACGCCGACCCCGACGGCCGTCCAGCGGAGGCGCGAGCCCATTCGGTCAAACAGCACCAAATCACTCTAAGGGATGCCGTGTTAAGAAGGGCCCCTTGTTATGCAGAAGGCGATAACAAGGGGCCCTTCCTTCCTGCTCAGCTCAGGCGGGCGCCCACGTGGATGGCGATCGCGTCGTGCGCGGGGACGGTGGCGGCGAACCAGCCGTTGCCGTCCACGGTGATCACCGGGCCGCTGCACGTCCCGTTGCTGTACGTGCCGTGGATGACGTCGCAGTACCGGCCGGCCGGCAGGCCGGTGTAGTAGGACCGGCCGCTGATCGCGAAGTCCTCGTCGTTGACGGTGAGGTAGCCCTTGCCGGCGCGGCTGAACGCGATGTGCTGGTAGCCGTTGTCGTACCAGTTGGCGACCCCGGCGCCCTCGGTGGCGTTGCGGAAACCGACCATGTTGGCGATGACCGGCCAGCGGTGCTCGCACTCCCAGCCGGAGTAGCAGGTCGTGTTGCGCGTCCGGCCGGAGGAGTCCTGGGGCGGGCCCTGGTCCCGGTTGCCGAAGGTGTAGCTGGACATGACCGTCGGCGACCCGTACGGCCAGGCCAGCATGAACGCGTTCGCGAGAGCGTAGATGCCCCGGTCGTTGTAGGTCAGCACCCCGCCGAAGTCGCGCTGGGTGTCGTGGTTGTCGACGAAGACCGCCGAGACCGAGCTGGGCAGGTGCCCCCAGCCCTCGCCGAAGTTGCGCAGGTAGGCCAGCCGCTCGGAGCGGAAGACGCGGGCCAGGTCCTTGCCGTATCGGAACTCGTGCACGTCACCGTTGCCGGTGTACTCGTTCGGCGTGATCGGCTCGCCGGCGCCGTAGATGACCTCCTGCACGATGTACGCGGACCGCGAGAGCTTGGCCTTGATCGCCGCGATGTCGGCCGCCGGCATGTGCTTGCTGGCGTCCATCCGGAACCCGTCCACGCCCAGCGACAGCAGGTCGTTGAGGTACGTGGCCAGCCGTGAGCGGACGTACTCCGACTCGGTCTTCAGGTCGGCGAGGTTGACCAGTTCACAGTTCTGGACCTCCCACCGGTCGCCGTAGTTGCTGATCTCGTTGCCCGGCCGCCCGCAGAAGTGGAAGTCCTGCGACTGGTAGATGCCGGGGTAGTCGTAGTGGCTGTACGACGACCCGGCCCACCCGGTGCCCGGGTTGTCCTGCCCGGACATGTGGTTGACCACCGCGTCGACGATCACCTTGACGCCGGCGGCGTGGCAGGTGTCCACCATCGACTTGAACTGGGCGCGGGTGCCCTTGCGGGACTCGATCCGGTAGCTGACCGGCTGGTAGGAGACCCACCACTCGGAGCGCCGGACGTGCTCCTGGGGCGGCGAGACCTGGACCCAGCCGTAACCCTTGGGGCCCAGGGTCGACTGGCACTCGCTCGCTACTGAGGTCCAGTTCCACTCGAAGAGGTTGGCGATGACCTTCTTGGTGCCGGCCGGGGCCGCGGCGGCCGGGGGTGCCGCCACGATGGCCGGGAGGAGCAGGCCGGCGATCACGCCCAGGGCGACGATCGCCGACGGGCGTCGACGTCGATGCATCGGATTCTCCCTACGGGGGTGTGGGGAAAGCAGGTGGTGGTGGAGCCGTGGGAGGGCTTCCAGGTTGCCGGTGTCTTGCACGCCGGGCTGAAAGTTTCCGAAACTTTACAAGCGTGTTGCAGGCGCTGTCAATGTATGGACATCTGTCGCTGTAATCGCCGTCCCCGGAGGTCGCGTACACGCACCGCGCGGCGGGTCGGTTCGACGGTCCGCGCGGAAATTCTTGGCCGACCGGTGATCCGGGGGCGCGGTCCGTCCGTACAGGAGGAGGGAGCAGGGTCGGCCGGTGGCGCGCCACCGCGAGACGATCGAGGAGCAGATGGCCCCGGCACAGCAGAAACAGAAGGCGGCGCCCGTTCGGACCAGCACCAGCAGCCGGGGCGTACGCGCCCCGTCGCGGTCCGCGGTCGTCCTGTTGACCGTCTCCGCGCTCGCCGCGTTGTGGGCCGTCACCATGCTGACCGGCGTGGGCGGGGCGATGTACTCGTACGGCTTCTTCTTCACCGAGTTCTTCGCCGGCGTGATCGCCCTGGTGTCGCTCAGCCTCACCGTGATGCTGGGGCTGCTCGCCACCGACCGGCTCGTGCTGATGATCCGGCACCGGGTGCTGCTCCAGTCCGCGCACCGGGCGACCGGCATCCTCGGCGTCGCCGGGCTGGTCTTCCACGTCATCACCAAGATCGCGACCGGGCGGGCGGCGAGCACCGACGCGGTGGTTCCGTTCGTCAGCGGGCGCGGGCTCTACGTCGGCCTCGGCACGGTCGCCGGGCTGCTCATGGTGAGCGTGCTCTGGACCGGCATCATCCGCGCCCGGTTCGCCGGGGTCGGTCCGAAGTGGCTGTGGCGGACGCTGCACTCCGCCGCGTACGCCGCGTGGCCGTTCGCCATCTTCCACGGCCTGAACGCCGGCCGGCCGGCGAAGCCCTGGGTGGTGGTCAGCTACCTCGCCTGCGTACTGCTCGTGGTGCTGGCGCTGCTGGTCCGGGTCTCGGTGCACCTGGGCCGGCGCAGCCGCGAGCAGCACCAGGCCGCCGCGATGAACAAGGCGATGACCGCGCGGGTGACCGACGACGGCAAGGGCCGTGCGCTCCTCGGCGCGCTCGCCCGCAAGCGCGACGCCGACGACCGGCGTGAGACGCGGGACGGGCGGGCGTCGACCTGGTCCGAGACCACCCTCGCCGGCTCGTGGAGCGCGCCCGGAAGCCGCCGCCGCGACCCCGAACGGTTCACCGTGCCGGTGGTGCCGGAGCCCGGTTCGCTGCGCGAGCCGGCGCCGGGCCGCGGCCGTCGCGACGAGGTCGAGCCGGTGCCGGCCCGTCGCGGCGAGCGGCCCGCCCGCCGCCGGTCGGAGGAGCCGGCGCCCACCCGGTCCCGGCGACGGTCGGAGGAGCGCGAGCCCGTTGTGGCCCGCCGCGACGAGGAGCGGGTGGCCCGGCGGCGCGAGGACGCGTACGAGTACGAGTCGCGGTCCCGCCGGCGCGACGAGGAGCCGGCCGGCCGGCGCCGGCGCGACGACGACGAGGTCCGCCCCTCCCGGCGGAGTCGGGGCGAGGTGGACACGGGCACCCGGTACTCGGTGCCGCCGCAGCGCCGCGACGAGCCGGAGGAGCCCTGGACCAGCCCGCGCCGCTGGGAGACCACGCAGCCGATCTCGGCCGGACCCATCTCGGCCGGACCCGTGTCGGCCGGGCCGATCTCCGGCGGCCCGGTCTCCGGCACCCCGATCTCGTCCGCCCCGCGCAGCGGCGGCGGCCGGCACAGCGCCGACGAGGACGTGCCGGAGGAGACGGACTACTGGCGGCCGCCGGCCCGGTACGTCCCGGAGGACGACGCGCTGCCGCCGGACGACACCCCGACCCTGGTCGACCTCGCCTCCCGGCGGGCGCGCCGGGAGGCCAAGGAGAGCCGGCGGCGGCGCCGGGCGAGCGCGGACGCCGTCGACACGGCGTACTGGGCCGGGCTGCGGGGCGAGGCCAAGTGATGCGGACGACCGTCCCGCCGGTCGCGTGCGTCGGCGAGCCCCGGCTGACCGCGGGCTTCGCCGAGTTCGGCCGCCTCGACCTGTTCACCCACGAGGAGGTGCACGGCCCGATCGGCCCGATGGAACCGGCGAACCTGCTGCGGCTCGCCGACGGCATCCAGCTCAAGGGTAAGGGCGGGGCGGGCTTCCCGTTCGCCACGAAGCTGCGCGCCGTGCTCGAGTCCTGCGAACGGCAGGACGCCTCGGCGATCGTCGTGGTCAACGCCTCCGAGGGGGAGCCGGCCAGCTGGAAGGACAAGGTGCTGCTCACCCGGGCCCCGCACCTCATCCTCGACGGGGCGGCGCTGGCCGCGTACGCGCTGGACGCCGACGAGATCATCATCGGCGTGGCCGACGACGGGGTGGGCCAGGAGTCCCTGATGGAGGCGCTGGGGGAGCGGCGGATGCCGGTGCCGACGAGCGTCGTCACCGTGCCGCACCGGTTCATCTCCGGCGAGGGCGGGGCGCTGGTCAACGGCATCAACGGCCTGCCGCACATCCCGCCGGGCACGAAGAAGCGCTCCAGCGACTCGGGTGTCGGTGGCCTGCCCACCCTGCTCTCCAACGCGGAGACGTACGCCCAACTCGCGATCGCCGCCCGGCTCGGGCCGTACGAGTACGCGGCGCTCGGCACCGACGACGAACCCGGCACCGTGCTGCTCACCGTTACCGGCGCGGCGAAGCGACCGGCCGTGGTCGAATGCGCCGCCGGCACCCCGCTGCGGGAGATCCTCGACCTGTGCGAGGTGCCGGACGGGCCGGGCATCCTGGTGGGCGGCTACCACGGAAAGTGGATCACCCAGGAGGGGGCCGACCGGGCCGAGATCTCCCGCAAGGGACTCGCCGCCGTCGGCGGCACGCTCGGCGCCGGCATCATCGTGCCCCTCGGCCCGGACAGCTGCCCGCTCGGCGAGGCCGCCCAGGTGGTCCGCTACCTGGCGGGCGAGTCCGCCGGCCAGTGCGGGCCGTGCAGGATGGGCCTGCCGGAGCTGGCCCGCTCGGTCGACCTCGCGGTCTCCGGCAGCGCCCCGGTGGAGGTCGTCCGGGCCGCCGCCGGCGACGTCAAGGGCCGTGGGGCGTGCAGCCACCCGGACGGTACGGCCCGGTTCGCGCTCTCCGCGATGGAGGTCTTCGCCGAGGACCTGCGGCTGCACGCCACCGGTGACGGCTGCGGCAAGCGGGTCAAGGGCCTGATGGGGCTGCCCGGCGCCCCCGACCCCAACCCGCAGAAGCTGATGCTCGACTGGTCCCGCTGCGACGGGCACGGGCTCTGCGCGCACGTCGTGCCCGACTTCATCCGACTCGACGCCAACGGGTACCCCGCGTTCCCGGCCACACCCGTGCCGACCTGGCTCCGCGAGGGGGCGCTCAAGGCGGTCAAGGTCTGCCCCGAACTCGCCCTGCGGCTGACCAGGGCCGAGTCGTGACCCCGTACCGGAGGGAGGCCCGGATGCGGAGGCTTCCGCGTACCGTCCTGGCGGCCGTGACGGCGGTCGCCCTGCTCGGCGCGACCGCCTGCGGCGGCGACGGCGGTGCGTCCGCGACCACCACGACCGGTGACGCGGCGTCCCCGCCCCCCGCAGCCGGTACGCCCACCGCGACAGGCTCGCCCTCGGCGGCTTCACCCAGCGCGGCGCAGCGGCCCCCCACCGTGCCGGAGACGCTGCGCTTCACGGCGAAGACCCTCGACGGCGCGGCCTTCGACGCCGCCGCCCTGGCCGGTAAACCGGTGGTGCTGTGGTTCTGGGCGCCCTGGTGCGCCACGTGCGCGAGTCAGGCGTGGACGGTCGCCGAGGTGGCGCCGCAGTACCGCGACACGGTTCCCGTCGTCGGCGTCGCCGGCCTCGGCCAGCAGAAGGCCATGAAGGACTTCGTGACCGAGTTCGAACTGGCCGGGGTCCCGCAGGTGGACGACCGGGCGGGCGCGCTGTGGCGCCGCTTCGAGGTCGCCGAGCAGAGCACCTTCGTCATCCTCGACCGCACCGGCCGGGTGATCCACCAGGGCTTCCTGGACGGCGAAGACCTGACCCGCCGCCTCGCATCCCTGGCTGAGGTGTAAGGAAGGGCCCCTTGTTAACGCCTCCGGTAGAGGAAGGATCCCCTTTTAACACCTGCTGAAGCGGCGGGACCCGGACGTACGTCCGGGTCCCGCCGCGAAGCGCGGAGCGGGTCAGCGTGGGGTCAGGCAGTCGGTGCCCACGCGGTCGCGGAGGATCTCCGGGATCACCACGCTGCCGTCGGGCTGCTGGAACTGCTCCAGGATCGCCGGGAACAGCCGGCTCGTCGCCAGCGCCGAACCGTTCAGGGTGTGGACGAAGCGGGTCTGCTTGCCGCCCGGCTCCCGGTAGCGGATCGCCGCCCGCCGTGCCTGGTAGTCACCGCCCCAGGAGACCGACGACACCTCCTTGTACTTGCCGGTGCTCGGCATCCACACCTCGATGTCGAGGGTCTTGCGCATCGCCGCGCTGGCGTCGCCGGCCGACAGCAGCGTGCGCTGGTAGTGCAGCCCCAGCTTCTCGACCAGGCTCTCGGCGTGGGTGACCATCTCCTCGTGCGCCGCCTCCGCCTGCTCCGGGAGGGTGAACTGGAAGATCTCCACCTTGTTGAACTGGTGGCCGCGCACGGTGCCGCGCTCGTCCGAGTGGGATCCACCCGCCTCCCGGCGGTAGCAGGGGGTGTACGCGAAGGCCTTCAGCGGCAGCTTCGCCGTGTCCATGATCTCGTCCTGGAACGCACCGAGGATCGCCGTCTCGGCGGTCGGCAGCAGGAACTGCGCGCGCGGCGCCGACGCCCGGTCCAGGTGGTAGACGTCGTCGGTGAACTTCGGGAACTGGCCGGCGGCGAAGCCGGCGCTCTCCAGCAGCAGGTGCGGCGGCAGCAGGAACTCGTAGCCGGCCTTGACGTTCTCGTCGATGAAGAAGTTGAGCAGCGCCCACTCCAGCCGGGCACCCACCCCGGTGTACATCCAGAAGCCGGAACCGCCGAGCTTGACGCCCCGCTCGTGGTCCACCAGGCCCAGCATCCGGGACAGCTCGACGTGGTCGCGGACCTTCTCGATCGCCGGGGGCTCGCCGAAGGTCCTGACGACCCGGTTGGCCTCCTTGCCGCCGGGCACGACGTCGTCCGCCGGCAGGTTGGGCAGCTCGCTCATCCGGTCCCGCAGGCGTGCCTGCACCTCGTCCAGCTCGGCCTCCAGCTCGGAGAGCTGCTTGCGGCCGGCCTCCGGCGCGGCGACCTCGGGCTCACGGCCGGCCCGCTTGGCCTCCGCGTACGCCCGGGCCTCGGCCTTGCGGCGCTGGCGCTCGCCGTCGATCTCGGTGATCAGGCTGCGCCGCTCCTGGTCGAGCTGCTGGATCTCGTCCAGCGCGCGGCTCACCTCCGCCGGGTCCATCCGCTTGGCCAGCGCGGACGCCACCGCGTCGCGATCCTTCCGGATCAACTCCATGTCGAGCATGCTGCTCCGTACGCCTCCGTCCGGACGTCAGGTGGACCTTCAGATGCTACCGTCGCGCCCCGGCCGGTCCGGGCCCGGTCTCGTCGCTGGCGCCGGGCGGCCGGGACACGACGGCCCGTCAGAGGCGGATCGGCATCAGGACCGAGAAGGCGTCGGTGTCGTCGGGACGGCGGACGGCAAGCGGCGCGATCGGGCCGTCCAGCTCCAGGACGAGCTGGCCCCGGCCGCCCGCGTCGAGGGCCTGGAGCAGGTAGCCGGCGTTCACCCCGATCCGGGGCGCGTCCCCGGTCAGCTCGTCCTCGCCGTACAGGCGTACCCCGCCCCGGCCGTCCGGGCCGAGCACACTCACCGGCAGCGCGGCGCCACCGTGCTCCCGGTGGACGACGGGAGCGTCCGGGCTGGTGAGGGCCGCGCGCAGGGCGGCCACGTCGACGGTCGCGCGGTGGGCCGGGCCGCCGGGCGCCGCGCGCAGCAGCCGCCGGTGGTCCGGGAAGTCGTACGGCAGGGTGCCGGCGTCGAGCGTACGCCCGGCGACGGTGACCGCGACGGTGCCGTCGCCGACGGCCAGCCGCACCTCCCCGGCGGTGTCGAGCAGCGTGCGGGTCTCGTCGACGAAGCCGGCCGGGACGAGGGCGCGGACGGCCGGCCCGTCGACGTCGGCGCCGATCCGGGCCAGGGCCATCCGGTACCGGTCGGTGGCGACCAGCTGGACGCCGCCGGCGTCCACGTCGAAGAGGACGCCGGTGAGCTCGGGCAGGTCGGGTCCGGTGGCGACGGCGAAACGGACCGCGTCAACGGCGGCGGCCAGGTCGGTGCGGGACAGGGTCAGGTGGGTGGTCATCGGCTGCTCCTCGGGATCGATGAGGGTACGGATCCGGGAGAGCTCACGGCGGGCGTCGGCGAGACCGTCCTCGAGGCGGCGCAGGTGTGTGTCCAGCAGCCGGTGTGCGGCCGCCGGCCCGGACCGTACCGCCGCGGCGATCTCGGGCACCGGCATCCCGACCCGGCGCAGCCCGGCGACCAGCCGGGCCGGGCGCACCTGGTCGTCGGTGTACCACCGGTAGCCGGTCACCGGGTCGACCCGGGCCGGGACCAGCACCCCGGCCGAGTCGTAGAACCGCAGGGCGCTGACGGTCAGCCCGCTGGCCCGGGCCAGCTCGCCGATGCTGTGCAGGTCGCTCTCCACGGCAATGGATCCTGTGTCCTCAAGCAGGTCGAGGGTCAAGCTGTTAACAGGGGACCCTTCCTCTACCGGAGGCGTTAAGAAGGGGCCCTTCCTTTCACCGCAGGCGGAAGGTGATGCCGGCGTTCTGGAGGCGGGTCAGTAGGGGGTCGGCCATGGCCGTCACCGGGGTCACCTGGCCGGACGTCCGGGGTAGGTCGTCCAGGGCGAGGCAGAGGGCCGACTCGGCGAGCATCTTCGCGGTCTCGTCGTAGCCGGGGTCGCCGCCGGACACCTCGGTCTGCACCCGCCGCCCGCCGCCCTCGGCCAGGAACCGCACCCGGAACCAGGAGCGCGCCCGCTGCTCGGGGCTCGGGCCCTGCCCGGAGGAGAGCCGGCCGAGCAGCCAGCGCCGGGTCGGCGGCACCTGCACGAGACCGACCAGGGCGCCCAGCCCGGCCACGCCGGCCAGCACGGTCGGTAGCCGCTTCACCGCCGCGAAGTGGCGGTAGCGGAAGTCCGGGCCGTACTCCGGGCGGGCGGCGGCCGAGCGGCGCACCACCTGCGGGTCGATGGTGGGCAGCGGCACCGTCCACATGCGCAGCTCCGGCGAGCGGGCGATCCGGCCGGGGACCGCGCGGACCCGCCGGCCCTCCGGCCGGGGCTCCACCGCCCGCCGGGCCTTCGCGGCGCGGCTCATCTCACCGGTACGGGAGAACGCCGTCAGCGCCGAGTGGTACGTGCCGGCGGAGGGTCGCCCGCCCGCCCGGACGAACCCGTCGACGGTGACCGGGACGCCGGCCGGCAGGTGCTTGAGGGTGAACCAGACGCCCAGGTCGTACGGGATCGAGTCGAACCCGCAGGTGTGCACGAGGCGGGCGCCGGTGCGGACCGCTTCGGCGTGGTGCCGTACGTACATCAGGTCGACGAACTCCGGTTCCCCGGTGATGTCCAGGTAGTCGGTGCCCGCCCGCGCGCACGCCGCCACGAGGGGCTCGCCGTGGTGGACGTACGGGCCGACGGTGGTGGCGACCACCCGGGCGCTCTCGGCGACCGCCCGCAGCGACCCGGGATCGGTGACGTCGGCGGTGAGCAGGGGCAGCGCCGCCAGCTCCGGGTCGATCGCGGCGAGCCGCTCCCGGACGGCGGCGAGCTTGGTGGGGTTGCGCCCGGCCAGCGCCCAGCGCAGCCCCGCCGGCGCGTGCCGGGCGAGGTACTCGGCGGTCAGCCCCCCGGTGAAACCGGTGGCTCCGAACAGGACGAGGTCGTACGTCCGATCCTCACGCATCCGCCGAGTCTGCCATCCGCCCCGACCGGGCCGCCGCCCCGCTCCACCCGCCGGCCCCGCGGGGCGCCGCGCTGCCGCGCGCACCGCCCGTTCACGGGCCGGCCGGCAGGTCCGGGTTGAGCACGGTACGCACGCAGCCGTCCCGCCGGTCCCGGAACAGCGCGTACCCGTGCGCGCCCTGCTCCAGCGGCAACCGGTGGGTGGCCAGGTGCTCCGTGCGCAGCTCGTCGCGGGCCATCCGCTCCAGCAGCATCGGTACGTACCGCTGCCCGTGCTGCCGTACGCCCCGCACCGACAACCCCTTGGCGCTGACCGCACCCAGCGGGAAGGCGTCCACGTGCCCGTCGAACTCGCCCAGCACCACGACCGTGCCGCCCTTGCGGCAGGTGTGCACCGCCTCGCGGACCGCCGGCGGCCGTTGCGCCCCGGCGGTGAAGCGTTCCGCGAGGGTCCGGACCTGCCCGTCCCAGGCCGGCCCGACCGCCTCCACGCACACGTCCGGGCCCCGCCCGCCGGTCCGCTCGCGCAGCTCGGCGGGGACGTCGACGTGGCGTGGGTCGACGGTCTCCGCGCCGCTGTGCCGTTCCGCCATCCGCAGCCGGTCGTCCTGGTCGTCGACGACGATGACCCGCTCCGCCCCGAGCAGACCGGCGGCCCGGGCGGTGAGCTGCCCGACCGCTCCGGCGCCCCACACCGCCACCACGTCGCCGGGGCGTACCCCGCCCACGTCGGCGGCCATCCAGCCGGCCGGGGCGGCGTCCGAGGCGAAGAGCGCGCGGTCGTCGCTGACGGCGTCGGGCACGCCGAACGCGCCGACGTCGGCGTACGGGACGCGCACGTACTCGGCGTGGCTGCCGGCGAAGCCGCCCGTCGCGCGTGGCCGCCCGAACGCGCCGGGCACCGCGTGCCCGTACACGGCCTCACCGACCTCCGGCTCCGGGTTGCCGTTGTCGCAGCACGACGGGAGCCCGCCGCGGCAGTACCAGCAGGTGCCGCAGGCCACCGAGGCGCTTACCACCACCCGGTCGCCGACCCGGTGGCGGCGCACCTCCGGCCCCACCTCGACGACCTCACCGAGGAACTCGTGCCCCAGCACGTCCCCCACGGCCACGTACGGCGTCCGCCCGGCCAGCAGCGGCAGGTCACCGCCGCAGGTGGCGCTCTGCCGCACCCGCACGATCGCGTCGTGGCCGTTGCGCAGTTCCGGGTCGGGCACCTGCCGTACCGCCACCTGGCCGGCGCCCGTCCAGCACAGCGCCCTCATCCCGCCGGCCCCCGGTCCATCGGCGTCCGGTCGGCGCGCAGCACCTCGCCGGTCTCGGCGAGCTGTTTGGCCTGCCGTAGCGCGGCCCGGACCGCGCGGGCGGGGTCGTCGCCGACGACGTGCGCGGCGAGCCCCGGGAGCGGGACGCCGGGGCGGGGCCGGGCGGCCAGTTCGGTGCCCCGGCAGCCGGGCGCCGGCCGTACCTCCACCTGGATCGCGCCGCCGAGCCGGCGCAGGGGCTCCGGCCACCGCCCGCCGGGCAGCACCGCGCGGGGTGCCCGGTCCACCGTGACGACCTGCCAGCCGCCCACCGGGTCGGCGTGGGCTCGGGGCCGGCCGGCCGGAGGTCGGTGCCGCCGGCCCCGGAGCACCCGGCCGGACACGGCTCCCACCACCGCACCGGCGAGGGCGCCGCCGGCCACCGTCGCGATCCGTCCCACCTGTCCCTCCCGTCCCGATCCGCGCGCCCGGCGCCGGGCGCGCGCAAGGAGCACGCGTACCGCCACCCTCGCCCGGGGCGGGGTGAAGCGTGCTCGCCCCGAAGGGGTGAACCGCCGTCGGTCGGGTAACCGCCGGCCGCAGGACCGGGGGAGTGGACACGTCCATGGGGGTGGGGCCGGGTGCCGGAGGACCGACGGGAGACCGCAGTCGTCACGGGACCGGGAGCGCCGGTGCTGGCCTCCCGGCTCAGCCCACCCGCGCTGCCCGAACCGGTGGTGCTCCGGCCCCGGCTGCTGCGGGCGCTGGACGAGGGGACGGCCGTGCCGCTGACCCTCGTCGCCGCGCCGGCCGGCTGGGGCAAGACCACCCTGCTCGCGTCGTGGTTCCGGGCCGCCGGGACGGCCGGCCGTGACCCGGTCCGGGGCGGGCCGGTGACCGGGGCCGCCGACGGCGCCCGGGACGCGCCACCGGCCAGCGCCCCACCGGGGGATTTCGGCGCGGCGGGCCCCGACCCGGGCCGGGAGCGGCCCGACGTGGGGTGGGTGTCGGTGGAGGCCGGCGACGACGGCGACCGTCTCTGGTCGTACCTGGCGGCGGCCCTGCGGAGCGCCACCGACCCGGGCGACGGTCCGGCCGAGCCGTCGGTGCCCGACCGTTCCCCCCGCCCGGACCAGTTGGAGTTGCTGGCCGCGGCCCTCGCCGGCCGGGAACGGCCGGTGCTGCTGGTCCTGGACGACCTGCACCGGATCACCGACCCGGCGGCGGTCACCGGGCTGGAGTTCCTGCTCCGGCATGCCGAGCAGCGGCTCCGCCTGGTGGTCGGCGCCCGGGCCGCGGTGCCGCTTCCCGTGCACCGCTGGCGGCTGGCCGGGGAGCTGACCGAACTCGGCCCGGACGAGCTGGCGTTCACCGGTGACGAGGTGGCCGATCTGCTGGCCGCGCACGGGGCGGTGCTCCCGGCGGCGGCCGTGCGGCGGCTGCGGGAACGGACCGGCGGCTGGCCGGCCGCACTCCGGTTCGCCGCGCTCGGGCTGCGGGGCCAGCCCGATCCGGCCCGATGGGTCGAGCAGTTCGGCGGCGACCAGCCGGACGTGGCCAGCTACCTGCGGGAGGAGGTTCTCGCCGGGCTGGACCCCGGCGACCGGGACGTGCTGCGCCGCGCGGCGGTGGCGGACGCCGTCTGCGCCGGTCTCGCGGGCGCGCTCACCGGCCGCACCGACGCGGAGGCGGCGCTGGTCGCCCTGTCCGGCGGCGGGGGGCTGCTGCGCCGCGACGACGGCCGCCCGCCCTGGTATCGCTGCCACCCGCTGCTCGCCGACCTGCTGCACGCCGAGCTGAGCCGGCTGCCCGCCGACGAGCAGCGGGACCTGCACCTGCGCGCCGCCGGCTGGTACGCCGGCAACGGCCGGCCCGCCGACGGGCTGCGCCACGCGCTGGCCGGCGCCGACTGGGCCCGGGCCACCGAGTTGTTCGTGGCGAACTGGCCCGAGCTGGCCCCGTACGGCCACGAGGGGGCACCCGGGTCCGCGCCCGCGCCCCCGCCCGCCGAGGTCCTGGCGGCCGACCCGGAGCTGGCGCTGGCCTGCGCCGCGGAGCGCGCCCACGCGGGGGACGCGCCGGCCGCGGTCGGATACCTGCGGTCCGCGGCGGAGGCGGGCCGGTCGCTGCCCGTGCCCCGCCGCGAGCGCTTCGCCCGGCTGGCCACCGCGGTCGAGTTGGCGGTGGCGCGCCTGTCCGGCGACCTCCCGGCGGTACGCGACACCGCCGCCCGCCTGCTCGCCACCCGCCCGGCGGCCCGCCTGCCCGACACCGCCGGGGTGGCCGGGCCCACGCCGAGCGGTGCCGGCGCGGTGCCCGCGCCACCGGTCGACCGGTTGCTCGCCGCGCCGGCGCCGACCGCCGAGCCGCGCGGTGCTGCTGCCGAGGACACCGACGTGCGGGCGGCCGCCGGCACCGCCCTCGGTCTGGCCGACCTCGCCGACGGCGATCTGCGCCGTGCCGAGGCGCATTTCGGCTTCGCGTTGGAAGCGGCCCGGGCCGCTGGCCGGACGCGGACCGAGCTGCTCGGCGCCAGCCGGATGGCTCTGCTGCACGCCGTGCGCGGGGCGCTGCGCGGGGCCGAGGCGCTGGCTCGGGAGGCGCTCGCCCTGCCGCCGGGCCAGGGGTGGTCCGGGCGGACCGACTGCGGGTACGCGTACCTGGCGCTGGCCGTGGTGGCGGTGCACCGGGACCAGCCCGAGGAGGCGGAGGCGGACCTGGCGCTGGCGGAGCCGGCGACCGGGGATCCCGAGGCCGGGGCGGTGGCCGCGCTGTGCCGGGCGCACCTGCTGCGGGACGCCGGGGATCTGGCGGCCGGGCACCGGGTGCTGGCCGCCGCGCGGGAACGGCTGGCCGGGCGTCCCGGCGCCGGGGCGCTGGGCCGCTGGCTGGTGGCCGCCGAGGCGGACCTGCGGGGGGCTCGGGGTGACCTGGACACGGCGCGGGACCTGCTCGGCGACGACGGGGACCCGGCCCTGGCCGTCGGTCGTGCCCGGGTCGAGCTACGGGCCGGCGACGACCGGGCCGCCGAGGCCGTCCTGCCCGACTGGTCGGCCCCGGAGGCGGACGGCTGGCCGCTGCCCGTACGCCTGGACGCCGCCGTGCTGGAGGCGGTGCTCGCCGGGCGTACGGGCGACGAGCGGCGGGCCCGGCGGGTGCTGGAGCGGGCCCTCGACCTGGCCGGACCGGAGGGCATCCGCCGGCCGTTCACCCGCGCCGAACCGGGGGTGCGTGACCTGCTCGCGGCGCATCTCGACACGGGGACGGCGCACTGGCCGACGGTGAGCGACCTGGTCCGCGGGGCCGACGAGCCGGTGGAGCGGGCACCGGCCGAGGGCGCCCCGACGGCGCTCGACGAACCCCTCACCGAGCGTGAGCTGACGATCCTGCGGTACCTGCAGAGCATCCTGTCCAACGTGGAGATCGCCGCCGAGCTGTCCCTGTCGGTCAACACGGTCAAGACGCACGTCCGCAACATCTACCGCAAGCTGGACGCCACGCGCCGCCGCGAGGCGGTGCGGCGCGCCCGCGACCTGCGGCTGATCTGACGGGCGCCGGACCGGAACGACGTCCCGCACGTGGTGGTGGCGCGGCGACGTGCGGGACGTGGCGTGGCTGGTCCGCCGGTCACGGGGGCGCGGCGGCGTCGACGGCGGTGAGCAGGTCCGCGAGGTCGTAGCCGCCGCCGAGGCGGACGTCGTTCACGAACAGCGTCGGGGCGGCGGCCACGCCGCTGTGGATGCCGCCGACGAAGTCGCGCCGTACGCGGTCGGCGTGGGCCCGGCGGCCCACCTCGGCGCCGATGTCGTCCGCGGGCAGCCCGATCTGCTCGACGCCGAGCGACAGGTGCACCGGGTCGAGTTGGTCCTGGTGCTCGAAGAGCCAGTCGTGCAGGTCCCAGAACCGCCCGCGCTCGGCGGCGGCCTCGCTCGCCTCGGCGGCGCTCTCCGCGTACGGGTGCACGTTGGCGATGGGGAAGTGCCGGTAGACCAGCCGTACCGTGTCGGCGCGCTGGCGGAGCAGTTCGGCCAGGTTCGGGTACGCGGCCCCGCTGAACCGGCACTGGAAGTCCGCGTACTCGACGATCGTCACCGGGGCGTCCGCCGGTCCCCGGACGTGGTCGGTCTCGGTCACGGGTGTGCGCAGGCGGGCGGTGATCTGAAGCGGCGTGTTCATCGCGCCACCCCCCGCCGATCCGAGCGACGGCGGTGTACCCGCAGGGTCGACCCGGGTGCGGCGCACCCGGGTCGGAGCCCGTTCGGATCAGTCATGACTCCCACGCTCGCCCGGATCGGGGTGAAGGTGGCTCACCCGGGCCGGGTGGTTCACCGCCGTCCGGCCCGGGGCGCCGGGGTGGCGTCACCGCAGTACCGGGGCCACCGCGACGTGGTTCTGGACCTCCCGGACGCCGGGCGCCGACCAGACGACCCGCTCCACCTCGGCCCGCTCCGGCATGGAGTGGACCAGTCCGCCGAGCACGACGGTGTCGCCGTGTACGCGGACCGTGATCCGCTCCGCCTCGGTGGCCCGGTTGCGGGCGAGCGCGTCGGCGATCGCCTCGGCGAGCCGGTGCCCGTCGGCGCGGGCGGCCGGGCGGACGGAGAGACCGTTGCTCACTGCGCGGACGCCGGCCAGCCGGGCGACGGCGCGTTCGGCGGCCCGGCGCTGGTACTCCCAGTCGACCTCGCCGTGCAGCGTGACCGAGCCCCGCGACACGCTCACGTCGATCCGCTCGACCGGGACGAAAGCGTCCCACTCCAGAGCGTGCGTGACCGCGGCGGCGAGGTCCGGATCGGGGCGCTCGGCGCCGGTGCCGATCTGCACGGTGAGGTCGTTGGCGACGGCCCGGACGCGGGGCACCCGGTGTGCGGCGCGTTCGGCCGCCCACTTGCGGGCGTAGCTGTCGACCCGGCCGGTCAGGGTGACCACACCCTCGGACACGGTCACGCCGATCTCGTTCGGCTGAACCCGGGGCTCGAAGGTCAGCTCGTCGAGCACGGCGGCCTGGATGTCCTGGTCGATGCGGCTCACGGTCACGACAGTCATCGCTGGCTCCTTCCTCGGTGGCAGGCGCGCGCCCGTCCGGAACGATCCTGTCCGGCCCGGGGGTGAGGCGCCGTCACCCGGGACGGATGACAACCCCTGGGAGCGCTTCCATAGATGTGTGTGATCGGCTAGGGTAAGTGTGTTCCTTCGGGTGCGGGAGCCGTCTCCCCGAGCGCGCCGGAGCCGGGGCAGCTCCGGTCGGAGCACAACATCCGCCCCCGGACGCGCGTCAACCCGCCCGCCGGGGCGTCCCCCTCCCGGGAAGGAACCGCAGCATGCGCAAGGGTCTCGCCGGCGCGGTCGTGGCCACCCTGGCCGCCGCCGTGGCCGTGGTGGCGGTGCCGTTCACCGCCGCCGGAGCGCCACCCTCCGAGGCGTACGCCTGGAAGAACGTCCGGATCGACGGGGGCGGCTTCGTCCCCGGCATCGTCTTCAACCCCACCGAGAAGGACCTGATCTACGCCCGGACCGACATCGGCGGGCTGTACCGCTGGGAACAGGCCACCGGGTCCTGGACGCCGCTGCTGGACTGGGTCGGCGCCGACCGGTGGGGCTGGAACGGTGTGGTCAGCGTCGCGACCGACCCGGTGCAGACCAACCGGGTGTACGCGGCCGTCGGCATGTACACCAACAGCTGGGACCCGAACAACGGCGCGATCCTGCGCTCCACCGACAAGGGCGCCACCTGGCAGGCGTTCGAGCTGCCGTTCAAGAACGGCGGCAACATGCCCGGCCGGGGCATGGGGGAGCGGCTGGCCGTCGACCCCAACCGGAACAGCGTCGTCTACTACGCCGCCGAGGGCGGGAACGGGCTGTGGCGCAGCACCGACCACGGCGCGACCTGGGCGAAGGTGACCAGCTTCCCCAACGCCGGCAACTACGTCGCCGACCCAACGACACCAGCGGCTACCAGAGCCAGAACCAGGGTCTGACCTGGGTCGCCTTCGACCGGGCCACGGGCACGTCGGGGGCTGCCACGCGGACCGTCTACGTCGGTGTGGCGGACAAGGAGAACCCGGTCTACCGCAGCACCGACGGCGGCACGACCTGGGAGCGGATCCCCGGCCAACCGACCGGGTACCTCGCCCACAAGGGCGTGGTGGACCACACCGGCGGCCACCTCTACATCGCGACCAGCGACACCGGCGGCCCGTACGACGGCGGTAAGGGTGACGTCTGGAAGTTCACCCGGTCCACCGGCGTCTGGACCCGGATCAGCCCGGTCCCCTCGACCAGCGCCGACGACTACTTCGGCTACAGCGGCCTCACCATCGACCGGAAGAACCCGAACACGCTGCTGGTCGCGACCCAGATCTCCTGGTGGCCGGACGCGGTCTTCTGGCGCAGCACCGACGGGGGCGCCACCTGGAGCCGGATCTGGGACTGGAGCAGTTACCCCAACCGGGCCAGGAAGTACACGATGGACATCAGCTCGGTGCCGTGGCTGACCTTCGGGGCGAACCCGTCGCCACCGGAGGAGGCGCCGAAGCTGGGCTGGATGAACGAGTCGGTGGAGATCGACCCGCACGACTCCGACCGGTTCCTGTACGGCACCGGCGCCACCATCTACGGCAGCACCGACCTCACCAAGTGGGACACCGGCGGCACCTTCACCATCCGGCCGATGGTCAAGGGGCTGGAGGAGACCGCCGTGCTCGACCTGGTCAGCCCGCCCTCCGGCGCACCGCTGGTCAGCGCGTTGGGCGACATCGGCGGCTTCCGGCACACCAACCTCGACGTGGTGCCGTCGACGATGTTCACCCAGCCGGTCTTCACCAGCACCACCAGCCTGGACTACGCGGAGGCCAACCCCTCGGTCATGGTCCGGGCGGGCAACTTCACCGACGCCGACCGCCCGAACGACAGCCATGTCGCCTTCTCCACCGACGGCGGGGCGAACTGGTTCCAGGGCGGCGAGCCGGGCGGCGTCAACAACGGCGGCACGGTCGCCGCGGCGGCCGACGGCAGCCGGTTCGTCTGGGCGCCGGGGGACGCCGGCCAGCAGGTCGTCCACACGGTCGGCTTCGGCGCCTCCTGGACGCCGTCCACGGGCGTGCCGGTGAACGCGACCGTCGAGTCCGACCGGGTGAACCCGAACAGGTTCTACGCCGTCAAGGACGGCCGGCTGTACACGAGCACCAACGGCGGGGCCAGCTTCACCGCGTCGGCGGCGAGCGGACTCCCGACGGGCAACGTCAAGCGCAAGGCCGTACCCGGCCGGGAGGGCGAGCTGTGGCTGGCCGGTGCGGGCGGCCTGTGGCGCTCCACCGACTCGGGCGCCAGCTTCACCAGGCTGGCCGGTGTGTCCACCTCGATCAACGTCGGCTTCGGCCGGGCGGCGCCGGGCCGTACCCACCCGGCCGTCTTCCTGATCGGCACGGTGGACGGGCAGCACGGCGTCTTCCGGTCCGACGACACCGGCGCGAGCTGGGTACGGATCAACGACGACAGGCACCAGTACGGCAACGCGGGCGAGGCGCTCACCGGTGACCCCCGGGTCCACGGCCGCGTGTACCTCGGCACCAACGGCCGCGGCATCCTGGTCGCCGACCGGCTCGGCGGCACCCCGACGCCGACGCCGACCAGCCCCACCCCGACGCCGACGGGCCCGACCCCGACGCCGACGGGCCCGACCCCGACGCCGACGGGCCCGACCCCGACGCCGACCGGCCCCACCCCGACGCCGACCGGCCCCAGCCCGAGCCCGACGCCGACGACGCCTCCGCCGGGCGTGTGCTCCGCCACGTACCGGATCACCGGCTCCTGGTCCGGCGGCTTCCAGGGCGAGGTGGTGGTCCGCAACGCGGGCACGTCGGCGATCGCCGGCTGGACCGTCGGGTGGACCTTCCCGAACGGTCAACGGATCACCCAGCTCTGGGGCGGCACCCACACCCAGTCCGGAGCGACGGTCTCGGTCCGGGACGCCGGCTGGAACGGAAACCTGGGCCCGGGCGCCACCAGCACCGTGGGCTTCCTGGCGAGCTGGACGACGACGAACAACCCCCCGTCGTCACCGACCTGCACCGCCCGCTGACCGCCGTCGATCCGGCGCCTCCCGGCGAGGGGCAGCGCGGGCCCCGGACGACGGCGTCGTCCGGGGCCCGTCCGGTGCGTTCTGCTCAGCCGTCCAGGTTAGCGGGGGAACTGGGCCGGTCCACGTCGACGAACTCGATGTCGTCGACCGACCGGTCCGAGCGGCTGCCCACCGCGCGCGCCGCGGTGCCGGCGGCCCAGCCGATCGCCGCACCGACCAGGGCGGCGCTGATCAGCAGGGTCCACGGCAGCGCCGGCCGCCGGCCGGCGAGGGCGTCGAAGGCCAGGGTGGCCCGACGCCGGGCCTCCTCGGCCGCCGCGCCGACCAGGTCGCTGGCGTCGTCGGCCAGGTCGGTGCCGCCCCGGCGGGCGGAACGGGCGGTGTCACGGACGCTGTCCCCCGCGGAGCTGACCGCCGAGACCAGGTGCTGCCACGCCTGATCCGCGATCCGCTCCGGCCTGCCACGGCGGTCCAGCAGCTTGGTTCCGAACATGTCTACCTCCTCGGGGTGCCGAAGCCGGCGGCCACTTCGGACTCGGCGTCTCTCCGGCGTGTCACGGTCCTCCTGGTCCGGCATTGCCCCGGGACGGGATGCCGCAAACCGGGGGTCAGCGCAGGGTGACCACCGCCGCCGTCACACCGCGCGCGAAGTCGTCGTCGTCGTCATCGTCGTCGTCCCCGCCGCCGCCGAAGCCGCAGGCCAGCATGAGGGCGAGCAGCGCGCCGACCCCGGCCAGCGCGGCAAGTCTCCGGATCATCGATCGTCCTCTCCGTCGCGGTACCGTCCTGCCCGCCGATGCTAGGCACACGAAACAACCCGGCCGAGTCGTCCACGCGCAACTTCCCGGAAGTAGTGGCATCACCGGCCCTCGGAGGGGACAGCGTCCCGGATGTTGTCCGGATCTTGGCGGGCGACACGCGGCCCTCTGACGCCCGGCGGGCGCCGTCGCAGGGTGGCGGACCGCAGGTCACGGGTGGTGGGCGCCGGGTGGCGGGCACGCCCGGGAGGTCGGGTTGCGGCCGGAGTGGCCGAAGCCCGCTACCCTGGTTCGGCGGCCGTCAGCGACGGTTGATTGTTGGGAAACAGAAGGTGAAATGTCCGGATATAGGCGGCTTGGTGCCCCGGACCACAAGAATTGCTCATCCCGAGGGGTGGCGACCGAGGGCGTCGGAGGAATACTCTCGGTCGCGGCCCGCGTACTGATGAGGCGCCCGTCGGACGGGCGAGTGGAGGTGCTCGCGTGAGCCTGTCGATCGTGAAGTCGGTGCAGTCCGGGGGTGTCGTCGAGATCGCGCCGCGCGGCGAGATCGACGTCGACACCGCGTACGAGGTGCGCGAGGCGATCGCCGAGGTGCTGGCCAAGGGGCGTCCCGCCCGCATCGAGCTGAACATGCGGCTGGTGACCTTCATCGACTCGGTCGGTATCAGCGCGATGGTCGCCGGCTTCCAGACCGCCGAGGTGAGCGGCGTCAAGCTCGTGGTCACCGAGCCGAGCCGGTTCGTGCACCGGCAGCTCTGGGTGACCGGCCTGCTCGGGCTCTTCGGCGCCCCCGAGCCCTACTACGCGGGCACCCCGGCCCCGGAGGTCCTCCCCGGCGCCTGAGCGAGTGTCCGTCCGGTGTCCGTCCGGGCCGAGCCCGCCGCGCGGAAGCGAGGGCCGTTCAGGCCGGGCCGAGCCCGCCGCGGAAGCGAGGATCGAGCCCGCCGCGGAAGCGAGGATCGAGCCCGCTGCGGAAGCGAGGGCCGAGCCCGGTGAGGAAACGAGGGCCGGTCAGTCCGGGTCGAGCCCGGTGAGGTCGATGTCGTGCACCTCGGTGACCGCCCGGACCGCCGTCACCGACGCGTACCCCTCGGCGAGCAGCGCCACGTCGGTGCCGGTCTGCGCCGCCTCGCCCGGCTCCTCCAGCGCCGTCCGTACGAAGCCGTGCCCCGCTTCGGCCACCGTCATCTGCACCTGACCGAAACTGGCCAGCCGGCCCCGGCGTACGCCCCGCAGCCGGGCGAGCGGCACGTCCGGGGCGTTCACGTTGAGTACGCTCTCCACCGGCCCGGCCGTCAGCCGGGGCAGCAGGTCCAGGGCCACGTGCGCGGCCGTCGACCAGTGCCGCTCGGCGTCCCGGACCCGGGCGGCCGCCGCCACCGCCGCGCCGCCGCTGACGGCGGTGGCCTCGCCGGCGGAGAGCACGTCCAGGGACACGGCCATCGCCCGGCAGCCGTTGGCGGCGGCGGTGAACGCGGCACCCACCGTGCCGGAGTGCAGCACGGCGCGGCCGGCGTTGGCGCCCCGGTTCACGCCGGAGAGCACGACCGACGGCGGCGGCCCGAACGCCCCGTGCACCGCGATCAGCGCGATGAAGCCGGGCGAGCCACCCACCCCGTACGCCGGCACCCCGTCCAGCCCGGGCAGCGGATGCACATCGACCACCACGTGACCGTCCCGCTCCACGGCGGTCATCGCCGCGCTCGTGCCGCTCGCCTCCTCGCGGGGCGCGGCGACCACGACGTCCAGGCCCCGGTCGACCGCGGCCCGGGCCAGTGCCGCGATGCCGGGTGCGGCGATCCCGTCGTCGTTGGTGATGAGCACCCGCACGGTCATCGCTCGGCCGCCCGGTCCGCCAGCTCGTCCGGGGTCGTACGCTCCTGCTGGCGGCTGCCCGCCGGCACCAGCCGGACCCGCTCCACCAGCCCCCGGATCGAGTCGAGCCGGCCGGTGCCGAGCCCGTGCCGGGTCACGTTCAGCGCCCCCGCCGCGGCCCCGGTGCGGACCGCCGTCCGGATGTCGCCACCCCGGGCCACCACGGCGGCCACCCCGGCGGTCATCGAGTCGCCCGCCCCGCGCGGGTCGGCGGCCTGGAGGCGGGGCATCTCCACCTCGAACACCTCGCCGTCGACCAGGGCGAGTGCCGGCTCGGCGGCGCGGCTCACCACCACGTTCTCCGCGCCGCCCGCGTGCAGGTCGTACATCGCCCGCGCGAGCTGGTCCTCGTCGTCGCCGGCGGCCCGGCCGTCGGCGATCAGCTCCTCGTGGCTCACCTTGAGGAAGAAGACGCCGCTGTCCAGCACGGCGGCCAGGTGCTCGCCGGCCAGGTCGACGACCACCTTGCCGCCGTTGGCCCGCAGGTCGGCCGTGAAGCGCCGGTAGAGCTCGGCTGGGACGAGGTGCGGTTGGTGAGGTCCGCTCAGGACGCTGACCGGCGCGCGCAGCCCCTCGCCGAGGGCCAGGTTGTACAGCTCGTCCAGCTCGTGCCGGCCGAGCGCCTCACCCGGTACGTCCACGACCTCCCGGCGGGCGCCCTCGCGGCGGTCGTGCACGTACCCGCCGTTCCCGCCGGAGTCGCGGACCACCGTCTTGAGGTCGACCCCCTCGCTGACCAGCAGCGGCTCCAGCACCTGGCCGACCTCACCGCCGAGCGCCGTGCAGAGCACCACGTCGACCCCGAGCGAAATGATCATGCGCGCCTGCCAGACACCCTGGCCACCCGGGTGCAGGTGCAGCTCGGGGGCCTCGCTCGGTTGGTCGACCGTGACCGTGAGCCGCGGCGTCGGCGCGAAGACCATCACGTGCTCGTTCACCGGCATCGCCTCCCACCCGGGTCGTCGTCCACCACGGACCGTCGTACCCCATCAGCCGACCGTAGTCGGGCGGGTGGGTGAATTCCGGGTGTCCCCAAGGTGTCGGGTCGGACGTTGCCAGCACCCGTGCGGGTGGGCGACGATCTGGCGAGGCGACGACGGTGGGGAGACGGCGTGCTCAGGCGAGGATCCTTCAGCTACACCGTCCAGGCTCGCTGTTCACCGGCGGTCGCCGCCGAGGTGCTCGCCGACCCGGTCCGGCAGGTGGACCTGCACCCGTTGATCGTGCGGGTCCGGCGGCTCCGGCCGCGTTCCGGCGCCCACGCCAGCTACGCGATCACCGACCGGCTCGCGGTCGGGCCGGTGCGCCTGCCGGTCACCTACCGGGCCGACGTGCTGGTCGCCACCGCCGACGAGGTGGTGACCGTCGCCCGGCAGTGGCCGGCGACGACCGTCCGTAACCGCACCCGGCTGGAGGCCGAGCCGGACGGTGTCCGCATCGACGTGGAGATCACCCTCGCCGCGCCGGCGCCACTGTTCGGGTACGCCTTCGCGCAGGCCCGGTCGGCCCACCTCGGCCTCGCCAGCCGGCTCGGGGCGATGCTGGACGCCGGTCCGCCGGCCGCCTGAACGACGGCGGCCCGGGCCCTCCGTTGTCGGGAGGGCACCGGGCCGAGCGGCGTCAGTACACGGACAGGTGCACGTGGTTGGTGTGGTCGCTGGACGGGTCGCCGCCCGCCCCGCTGTACGACCTCCACCCGCTGCTGGGCAGCCAGATCTGCCGGTACCAGATCACGTAGAGCACGGCGAGTCGGTCGGCGTTCTTGACGAAGAACGCCGACAGGTTGTTGCCGTACGTCCGGTCGCCGCCGGTGGCGTCGCCGCCGAAGCCGTTCTGCTGGGCGGCGAAGTCGCAGGCCCGGCCCTTCGGGTGCTCACCCGACCCGCCGGAGCGGTAGCAGGAGACGTAGCGGGTGAACCCGGCCGCCTTGGCCTGGTTGAGCGCGTGGAGCGTGCGCGGGGTGATGCAGCCGTTCGCGGGCGTCGGGTCGTTGACGCTGCACGACTCCGACGGCCAGGAGCCGTCCGAGTTACGCGGGGCGGGTGCGGCCGTCCGGGACGCGCTCCGGCTGGCGGCGGGTGCCTCGGCCCGGGAGTTCGCGACGGTCAGCGCCTTCTCGGCCTGCTGCTTGCGCTTGGCCATCACCGCCTGCTGCTTGCGCTGCTCGGTGATCTCCACCTCCACCGCGAGCTTGGCCTTGCTGACCTGCTCACGGGTCTCCAGCAGCTCGCGCAGGGCCTGGTCCTCGTTGGCGGCCACCGCGTCGAGCGCGGCGGCCCGGTCCATGAAGCCCTCCGGCGAGGTGCTGTTGAGCAGCGCCGACGCGGTGCCGAGCCGCCCCGTGCGGTAGGCGAGGCCGGCGATCTGGCCGACCCGGGAGGTCCGCTCGGTGAGCTGGGTCTCGGTGGTCTTGAGCTGCTCGGCGAGCTGCTGCTGGCGCTTGACCGAGGTGTCCAGGGCCCGCTTCGCGTCCAGGAAGCCCTTGCTGGCCGCCTCGAGCTGGGCGCGCAGGGCGGGGGTGCCGCCTTCCGGGTCGCCGGGTGCGGCGGCCTGGCGGGCCGGGGGAGCGGCCGCCGCGGGGGCGACCGGCGTGGCGGCGAGACCGAGGGTGAGCGCCGCGCTGAGCAGGGCCGCCACGCGGGCGGCGCGTCGTCGTACGGGTGCCACTTCTGGCATCTGTCCACATGTCCTTCCGTCAGCCGCCGACCGGGTTAGCTGACGGGTTCGGGACGGAAGATCCCTACCGCTCGACGCGGATGCACCCCCGGTACCTGGTTCCCCGGCTCGCCCTGCGGGCGATTAGGCGGCGGCCACCGCCGGCACCGGTGCGTGCCGCCTGGCGGAGGCCGGAACAGAGCCTACCGGGACGGTTGGGGCAGGTGCAGCGGATGTGACTGACGGTGTCCGTGTGGTCACCGCCTAATCCGACATCAATGGACAATAGCCGCTCAGATCACGGATGTGTCCGTTACCACTCAACCGCCCCGCAGCTCCCAGGGGCCGCACCGGGCTCGATCTGCAACGTCGCGTGCTCGATGCGGAACTCGTCCCGCAGGGCCGTCCGCGCGGCGGCGAGGACCGTGCCGACCTCGGCACCGGGTGCCAGGGTGAGGTGCGCGGACGCCACCTCCATCCCGGAGGTGAGGGTCCAGACGTGCAGGTCGTGCACCTCGGTGACGCCCGGGACGGCGACCAGCCGGTCGTGCACGGCGGTGACCTGGAGGTGCTCCGGGGCGGCCTGGACGAGGATGCGCAGCGCCGCCCGCCCGAGCCGCCAGGTGCGCGGCAGGATGAACGCGCCGATGGCGACCGCGACCAGCGGGTCGGCCCACCACCAGTCGGTGGCGGCGATCAGCAGGGCGGCGCCGATGACGCCGAGCGAACCGAGCAGGTCGCCCAGCACCTCGAGGTAGGCGCCCTCCACGTTGATGCTCTCCCGGGCGCCGGACCGCAGCAGGGCGAAGGCGCCCACGTTGGCGAGCAGGCCGAGGACGGCCACCGCGAGCATCGGACCGGTCTGCACCTCCGGCGGGTCGCCGAAGCGCCGGACGGCTTCGACCAGCACGAAGATCGCGACACCGGAGAGCAGCACGGCGTTGGCGAGCGCGGCCAGCACCTCCAGCCGGTAGAGGCCGAAGGTGCGCTGCGGGTCGCCGGTGGTCCGGCGCGTGGCGGTGAGCGCGGCCAGGGCCATGCCGATGCCGAGCACGTCCGTGAACATGTGTCCGGCGTCGCTGAGCAGGGCCAGCGAGCCGGTGCGGAACGCGGCCACGGCCTCCACCACCATCAGGGTGGCGAGCAGGGCGAAGGCCGCCCAGAGGCGTCCGCGGTGCCGTTGCGCCGCGTTTGCGACCGACCCGTGGTGGTGGTCATGACCTGCGCCCACGCGGACACCTTCCGTCACCCGTCCGGACCCGCGTCCAATCTATGCTCACATCGCTATGTATGCAACTGAGATCGGCCACCCGATCCTCAGCCGGTCGGGTCGACCGTCGTGAGCCGCTGCGTGGCCCGGGACAGCGCCACGTACAGGGTCCGTACGCCCGACGCCGCGTCGGCCCGGATCTCGCTCGGAGCGACCAGCACCACCCCGTCGTACTCCATGCCCTTCGCCTCCAGGCTCGTCACCACCTGCAGGCGCGGCGCGCCCAGCCCGCCCAGCCACCCGGCGACCTCGTCGCGGCGCGGCACCGGCGTGATCACCCCGACCGTCCCCGCGACCTCGGCGAGCAGCGCACTGGCCGCCTCCACCACCGACGTCTCCAGCTCGGCCGGCGGCACGACCAGCTCCACCGGGTCGACGCCGGTCGACCGTACGGCGGTGGGCAGCGGCAGGTCGGGGTCGAGCCGCCGGATCTCCGCCGCCGCCACGGCGAAGATCTCGGCCGAGTTGCGGTAGTTGGTGGTGAGCGTGAAGTGCTGCCGGCGGCGGCGGCCGAGGGCCTGGTCGCGGGCCCGCACCAGCTCGTCCGGGTCGCCGGTCCACGCCGTCTGCGCCGGGTCGCCCACCACCGTCCACGACGCGAGTCGCCCGCGCCGACCGATCATGCGCCACTGCATCGGCGAGACGTCCTGCGACTCGTCAACCACGACGTGGGCGTACTCGCGGTAGTCCTCCGGGCGCTGGCGGGCCGCCTCCCGGGCGGCGCGCTGCCGCTCCGTGAACGTGCTCAGCTCGCGTACCCCGCCCGCCAGCTGGAACGGGTCCCGCTTCGGCCGGGCCGGCTTCATCGGCTTGCCGAGCAGGGCGTCCAGCTCGTCCAGCAGCGCGACGTCGGCGATGGTCAGCCCCTGGTGGTCCAACGTCCGGTACGCGTCGGTGAGCAGCCGGATCTCCCGGCCGGAGAGCACCCCGCCCGCGTACCGGCGCAGCCGGTCCGGGCGGGCCAGCCACCCGAGCACGTGGCGCGGATGCAGGCGGGGCCACCACGCCTTGAGGAACTCGCGGAACTCCGGCCGCTCGGCGATCTCGTCCTCGAACGCGCGCTGCTCCGGCAGGCGCGGGACGCCCAGCCGCCGGGCCTGCGCCCAGAGCGCGGCGAAGACGCCGTCGAAGCCGGCCCGGCGGACCTCGTTACGCCGCGCGCCGCGCGGCAACGCCCGGTCCCGGATCGCGTCCAGCTCGCGTCGGTCGATCCGCAGCAGCTCACCCCGGTAGAGCAGGCGCAGCTCGCCGGGACCGCCCGGCACCGCGTCACGTGCGGCCCGCTCCAGCACCCGCCGCATCCGCAGTGAGCCCTTCACCGCCGCCACCTCCGGCGGGTCGGTGCGGGTCGCGCGCATCCCGGGGAAGAGCGCGCCGAGCGAGGCCAGCGTGGCGGTGTCCTCGCCCAGCGAGGGCAGCACCGAGGCGATGTACTCGACGAAGACCGCCGACGGCCCGACCACCAGGATGCCGCCGCCGGCGTACCGGCTGCGGTCGGCGTAGAGCAGGTACGCCGCCCGGTGCAGGGCGACCGCCGTCTTGCCGGTCCCCGGACCGCCGGAGACGATCGTGACCCCCGAACCGGGGGAGCGGATCGCCTCGTCCTGCTCCCGCTGGATGGTGGCGACGATGTCCCGCATGCCGCGCCCGGTCGCCTTGGACAGCGTGGCCAGCAGGGCGCCGTCACCCACCACCGTCATGTCCGGCGGGGCGGCACCCGGGTCGAGCAGGTCGTCCTCGATGCGGGTGACCCGCTCCCCGCTCGACTGGATCATGCGGCGCCGGACGACGTCCAGCGGCTGCGCCGGGGTGGCGCGGTAGAAGGCGGCGGCGGCCGGGGCGCGCCAGTCCACCACCAGGGTGGCGGCGTTCTCGTCGCGGATGCCGAGCCGGCCGACGTGCAGCACCTGCCGGTCGCGCAGGTCGAGCCGGCCGAACACCAGCCCCTCGTGCTCGGCGTCGAACAGGTGCCGACGCTGCGCCGCGTGGAACACCATCGCGTCCCGTTCCACCAGGGCGCCGAAGTTGCCGACCCGGGCCAGCCGGTAGCCCTCCTTCTCCGCGCGGATCGCCGACCGGCGCAGTTCGGCCAGGCGTGCGTACACCCGGTCGAGGTGCCGCTGCTCGACGGCGATCTCCTGTTCCAGCGCGGTCTGGTCGGTCAACGCTCGCTCCTCCTGACGTCGACGGCGAGGGCGGCGCGGTACGCGCGGCCGTACGCCGGCCAACCGCACGAGGGTACGGCCCCGGCGCCACCGGCGGCGCCGGAGGTGCGCGAACGCGCTAGGCGGCCACCGCCGACGGTCCGGCGTCGGCGGCGGCGGAGCGCACGAGCACCCGGCGCAGCACCCCGGCCAGGGCGCCGTTCACCTCGTCGGGGCGCTCCATCATCAGCATGTGCCCCGCACCCGGGCAGACGGTCAGCTCGGTCGCCGGCAGCGCGGCCGCGATCGACTCGGCACACGGCGGCGGGGTCAGCCGGTCCCGGTCCCCGACCAGCGCGGCGGCCGGCAGATGGGCCAGCTCGGCCAGGGTCTCCAGCCGGTGCTGCGCCCCGATCGAGGCCCGGAAGCCGCCGATGGAGCGTAGCGACGCGCGGGCCACCGCGGAGGTGACCAGACGGATGTCGGTCGGGTCGCAGCGGTCACCGAAGAGCATCCAGCGGATGCTGGGCCGCAGCGCGCGCAGCAGCGCCCGGGGCGGACGCCAGGACCCGCACCGGGCCAGGACGCCGGCACCGGTGGTCTCGGCGAGCCGGATCAACCGGGCGATACGGGGTGAGAGGCCGTAGACGGTGTGCGTGTGCCCCTCGGCGGTGGTGGAGACGAAGAGCAGCCCGGCGACGCGGGCGGCGAAGTGCGCGGGGTGGCGGTGCGCGTACTCCATGATCGTCATACCGCCCATCGAGTGGCCGGTCAGCACGACCGGCCCGGCCGGGACCACCGCGTCCAGCACCGCGGCGAGGTCGTCGCCGAGCTGGGCCAGGGTGGCGGTCGGCAGCGGCATGCAGCTGGAACGGCCGTGCCCGCGGGCGTCGTAGGTCACCACGCGCACCGCACCGGCGAAGCGTTCCCGCAGGTCGGCGAGTTGCCGGTGCCAGGCGCGCCCGTCCAGCGTCCAGCCGTGCAGCAGCACCGCCGTCACCTCGGCGTCGGCCGGACCGTCGATCTCCACGTGCAGGCGGACGTCGTCGGGCAGTCGTACCTCCCGTACCTCCGGCATCGCCACCTCCCCCGGGCCGCACCAGTCCGTCACACCGGGGATACCCGGTGGTAACACCGGCTACCCGTCATGACATCACGCCAACCGCGCCCGAAAGAAGATTCGGAACCCGGCCCGCGAACCCCGGCGTACCGGTCAGGCTGACCGGCATGGCAGCAGCGCCGCACCACCCGGGTCGCCGCGCCGGGGGTACGCCCCGCGCCGCGCTGGCCGAGCTGCTCGCCGGCAACCGGCGGTTCGTGAGCGGCCAGCCGATCCACGGCCACGACGTCACCGCCGCGGCCGCGGCCGCCTCCGGTGACCAGCAGCCGTACGCCGTCGTGCTCGGCTGCATCGACTCGCGGGTGCCGCTGGAGGCGATCTTCGACCAGACCTTCGGCTCGATCTGTGTGATCCGGACCGGCGGGCACGTGCTGGACCGGGCCGTGCTCGGCTCGATCGAGTTCGTGGTCGGGCAGCTCGGCGTACCGCTGGTCATGGTGCTCGGCCACGAACGGTGCGGCGCGGTCGCGGCGGCGGTGGAGGCGCTGCGCGCCGGTGAGCGGCCCGGCGGCTCGCTCGCGCACCTGGTCGACCAGATCGCGCCCGCGGTCACCGAGGTCGGTGTGTCCGACCCGCGGGTGGGCCCGCTCGCGATCCGGCGGCACGTGCAGCGGACGGTGGCCGCGCTGCGCGCCGACGACCTGCTCGCCGCGCCGGTCAGCGCCGGGCACGTGGCCGTGGTCGGCGCCCTGTACGACCTCGCGACCGGCGAGGTCACCCCGCTGACGGAGTAAGGAAGGGCCCCTTCTTGACGCGGACGGTAGAGGAGGGGTCCCCTGTTGACCCGTCGGCGGCCGGCGCAGACGCGGAACCGCCCGCCGGGAGGTGTCCCGACGGGCGGTTCGTGGTTGCTGCGGGAGGGGCTCAGCCCTCGAAGACGCCGGCCTCGACGAGGCGCTTCTCGGTGGCGTCCCAGCCGTCGCCCGGGTGGGCGGCGTTGAGCGCGGACAGCTCGGCCCGGATCTTGGCGGCGTGACCGGCCGCGGCCAGCACCCGGATCTCCTCGACGAAGGCCTCGGAGTCGGTGCGCAGGTGCGCGGTCTTGCCGTTGGTCAGGTTCCGCACGTAGGCGTGCTTGCCGCCGTTCAGCGGGATCACGTACTTGAACTCGCCCAGCACGCTGAGGGCGCCACCCTGGCCAGCCTGGCCGGCCCGGACTGACGCGCGCGCGGTCTTAGAGGTGTTGCTCGCCACGGAGGTACTCCTTGCAAGACGTACGGGAGGACGCGGTAGACGTCCGGGGGCTGGGTGCGGGCTTCACCCGGTGGGTGGTCCCGCGGAAGACGTTCGCGGCACAGGCCGCCGATGGAACTGTACACGACCACGATCCCTGGCTGGTCACCGCGTCGTGGTGGTCAACCACGGTCACCCGACCGGCTATTCCACCGGCGAATTTTCCGATTCTCTGGCGCACCATCCGTCACAGCAGTCATCATGTGTTCCAGAAGCCACCCGGCTGGCCGAGGTCGTAGGGGAAGACGCACCTCGCTCTCCGGGAGGTCACCGTGCCAACGCGTGGCGTCGTATACGTCCACTCGACCCCGCTCGCCGTGTGCTCACACGTCGAGTGGGCGATCGCGCGCGTCCTTGCCGCGCCGGTCAGCCTCGAGTGGACCGCTCAGCCCGTCGACCCCGGCGCCCGCCGGGCGGAGTGCGGGTGGACCGGTCGTCCGGGGACGGGCGCCGAGCTGGCTGCTGCCCTCCGGCAGTGGCCGATGATCCGTTTCGAGGTCACCGAGGAGCCGAGTCCCGGCGCCGACGGGGAGCGCTTCATGTACGTGCCGGGCCGGGGCCTGTTCCGCGCCACCGTCGGCGCGGCCGGCGACATCCAGCTCGGCGAGGACCGGCTGCGCAGCATCATGGCGGGCGCACGGGCACCGGAGGCCCTCGCGCACGCCCTCGACAAGGCGCTCGGCACCGCCTGGGACGCCGAGCTCGAACCGTACCGCTACGCCGGTGACGGCGCGCCGGTGACCCTGCTCACCCGCGTGGGCTGAGCCCCCGCGCGGGCCCCGCGAGGCGGCCGCCGCACGAGGGCGGTGGCCGGTCGGCCCGCGTAGGGTTCGGGTTGCCCCGATTAGCGTCGAACTGGTGGGATGACTCGCGTGTCGACAACTCTGCGGCGTGGCGGCGTCGCGCTCGCCGTACTGACCGCACTGCTCGTCTCCGGCTGCGCCGACCCGCGGGAGACCGCCGCCCCGGCACCGGCGGCGAGCGTGCCGTCGGCGGCACCCACCACGCCGGTGCCGGTCCCCGCCGGGGACCCGGCCGCCCACGCCGCCGCCCTCGTCACCCGCCTCGCCGACGAGGACCTCGTCGGCCAGGTGCTGATGCCGTACGCCTACGGCGACGCCGCGGACCGCGTCTCGCCCGCGTCGGCCGCCGGCAACCGCTCCCTCGCCGGCGTCGACACCCCCGCCCAGATGATCGGGAAGTACCGCCTCGGCGGGCTGATCCTGGTCGGCTTCAGCGCCGACGACCCCACCAAGGGCAACCAGGAGACCACCAACGTCGACAACCCGAAGCAGGTCCGCGCGCTGACCAGCGGGCTGCGCGAGGCCGCGGCCGACCTGCCGGCCGGAGCGGCACCGTTCCTCATCGGCACCGACCAGGAGCACGGGGTGGTCACCCGGATCACCGACGGCGTCACGCTGCTGCCCAGCGCGCTCGCCGCCGGTGCGGCCGGGAAGCCGGAGCTGACCGAGGCCGCCTGGCGGGCCGCCGGCACCGAACTCGCGGCGATGGGCGTCAACGTCGACTTCGCCCCGGTCGCCGACGTGCTCGTCACCCGCAGCACGGTCATCGGCTCCCGCTCGTACGGCGCGGACCCGAAGGCGGCGGGGGCACAGGTCGGCGGCGCCGTCCGGGGCCTCCAGGCCGCGGGGGTCGCGGCCACCCTCAAGCACTTCCCGGGCCACGGCCACAGCGCCACCGACTCCCACACCGACCTGCCGGTGCTCGACCAGCCACGCGCGGCGCTGGAGGCCGGCGCCTGGGTGCCGTTCCGGGCCGGTGTCGACGCGGGCGCCCTCGCGGTGATGTCCGGCCACCTGGACGTGCGGGCCGTCGACCCGGGCACCCCGGCGACCTTCTCGCACAAGCTCCTCACCGGCGTGCTCCGGGACCAGCTCGGCTTCAAGGGCGTGGTGATCACCGACGGGATGAACATGGCGCCGGCGAAGCGCTGGTCGCCCGGGGAGGCCGCGGTGCGCGCCCTGAAGGCGGGCAACGACCTCATCCTCATGCCGCCGCACGTCGGGCAGGCGTACGACGGGCTGCTCGCCGCCCTGCGGGACGGCTCGCTGCCCCGCGCCCGCCTGGTGGAGGCGGCGACCCGGGTGCTCACCATGAAGTTCGCCCTCGCCGGCCGGGCCACCCCCGACCTGTCCACGCTCGCCGCGCCGGCGCACCGCGACGCGGCCGGAGAGCTGGCCGCCGCCGCGGTGACCGTGCTGCGCGGGCCGTGCGGCGCGCCGGTGCGCGGGCCGGTGACGGTGACCACCTCCGGCGGCCGGGCGCACACGCGGGCCGCGTTGACCGAGGCGCTGACGTCGGCCGGGGTGCGCGTGGTCCCGAAGGGCGGCACCGTCGTCCACCTCGTCGGGTACGGCGACGGCGCCGACGACCTGCGTGCCGACGCCGCGGTGACGGTCGCCATGGACACCCCGTACGTGCTGGCCAAGGCCACCTCACCGACGCTGCTGGCCACGTACTCGTCGAGTCGGGCGTCGATGACCGCCCTCGCCCGGGTGCTGGCCGGAAAGGCGCCGCCGGCCGGTCGTTCCCCGGTGCCGGTGCCCGGCCTGCCCGCCACCACCTGCGCCGGTTGACCGCCGACGCTCACGCGCCGACGCGTAGCCCCTGGACCGCCAACCGGTACGCCGGCAGCACGTCGGTCCGCTCCGCGATCAGGCTCTCGTTCGTGGTGAACAGCAGGGTCCGCCCGCCCGCCTGGACGGCCACCGCCCAGCCGCGGTTCTCCTCGCCCAGCAGCTCGCTGCGGCTCAGCCAGGTCGCCTCGACAGCGGCGAGACCGCCGGCGGTGACGTCGCGGAACCGTGGCTCGACGGCCGTCTCGACCGCGGAGTCGGCGAGGTAGGCGTCCAGCGCGGCGCGGGGCGCGACGCCGGCCCGGTCGGCGGTCCACACCCGCAGGAAGCCCCCGCCCCGGCGGCGGCCGTCCACCTCGCACCGGAGGGTGGCGCCGCCGCGCCGGCCGAGCGCCGCCATCAGCTCCGCGCCCAGTTCGGCCTCCGGGCCGCCGGACGGGGCGGTCGCGGGCGGCTCGATGGTCTTGGGCCGCCAGCCCGTGGCGAGTGGGAACGTGACCGGCAGCGGGCAGGGCGTACCGGCGGGACCGACCTCGCCGTCCCGCTCGGCCGTGGTGACCTCGTCGTACCAGGGCTCGCCGGTCGCCGACGGGGCCGGCGAACCGGCGGCGGCCGGGTCGTCGTCGCCGCCACAGCCGGCCGGCAGGGTGAGGGTCAGCGCGGCCAGCAGGGCCGCGGTGGTACGACGTGGCACGACGATCTCCCCGTTTCCGATCTTCAGCCGGTACAGCAAACCGGTCGGGGTGCGGGCCGTCAAGGCCAACGGAAGGGCCCCCGGGTACCACCCCGAGGGCCCTGTCGCGCGGCTCCCGCTACAGGGGGATGTTGCCGTGGGCGCCCCGGGCGGCCGGGGCGGCGGCGAGCGCCTCGGCGATGCGGCGCCGGGTCTCGGCCGGCTTGATGACGTCGTCGACCACGCCGATCTCCAGCGCCCGGTTCACGCCGCCGGCGACGCGGATCTGCTCCTCGATCAGCTGCGCGCGCAGCGTCTCGCGCTCCTCGACGGGAGCGGCGGCCAGCTTCTTGCGGTGCAGGATGTTCACCGCGGCGCTGGCGCCCATCACCGCGACCTCCGCGTTCGGCCAGGCGAAGACCGCGGTGGCGCCCAGGGACCGGGAGTTCATGGCGATGTACGCGCCGCCGTACGCCTTGCGGGTCACCAGCGTCACGCGCGGCACCACGGCCTCGGCGAAGGCGTGCAGCAGCTTCGCGCCGCGCCGCACCACGCCGTCCCACTCCTGGCCCAGGCCGGGCAGGTAGCCGGGTACGTCGACCAGCACGATCAGCGGCACGCCGAGCGAGTCGCACATCCGCACGAACCGGGCCGCCTTCTCGGCGCTGGACGCGTCGAGGCAGCCGCCCAGGCGCAGCGGATTGTTGGCGATCACGCCCACCGTCCGGCCGGCGAACCGGCCCAGCGTGGTGACGATGTTCGGCGCCCACTTGGCGTGCAGTTCCACGCCCGGGGCGTCGAGCAGCGCCTTCACGACGGGCTTGACGTCGTACGCGCGGTTGGCCTCGGCCGGCATCTTGGCGGCCAGGTCGTGGCCGTCCCCGCCGGACGCGGGCACGTCGTCCGGAGAGAGCCGGCCCTGGCGGCCCAGCAGCGCGGCGAGCTTGCGCGACTCGGCCAGCGCCTCCTCGTCGTCCCGGCACGTCACGTGCACCACGCCGGAGCGCCGGCCGTGCGGCTCGGGGCCGCCGAGGCGCTCCATGTCGACCTGCTCGCCGGTGACGCTGCGGACCACCTCCGGGCCGGTGACGAAGATCCGCCCGGTGCCGCTCATCACCACGATGTCGGTCAACGCCGGCCCGTACGCCGCGCCACCGGCGGCGGGACCGAGCACCACGGAGATCTGCGGCACCCGGCCGGAGGCCCGGACCATGGCGGCGAAGACCTGGCCGACCGCGTCGAGCGCGACCACGCCCTCGGCCAGCCGGGCGCCGCCCGAGTGCCAGAGCCCCAGCACGGGCACCCGTTCCCGGACGGCGGTGTCGATGGCGTCGACGATGTGCCGGCACCCGTCGGTGCCCATCGCGCCACCCATCTTCGTGGCGTCCGTCGCGTACGCGACGGCCGGTGCGCCCTCGATCTCACCCCGCGCCCAGAGCACCCCGGAGGTGTCCCGGGGTGCCAGCAGGCGCAGCGTGCCCGCGTCGAACAGGGCCCGGAGCCGCAGCTCCGGATCCCGGTGGTCCACGGTGGACGTCTCCGTGCCGGCAACGGTGGTGGTCACGTGAGCCTCCAAGGCTGTGGTCTCAGGCCCGCGTGAAGACGAGAGCCACGTTGTGCCCGCCGAAGCCGAAGGAGTTGTTCAGTGCGGCGGGGATCTCCATGTGGCGCGCCTTGTTGGCGACCACGTCCAGGTCGAGACCGTCGTCCGGGTCGTCCAGGTTGATCGTCGGCGGTACGACGCCGTCGCGGATCGCCAGGATCGTGGCGATCGACTCCAGCGCACCGGCCGCGCCGAGCAGGTGCCCGGACATCGACTTCGTCGCGGTCAGCACCGGGTGGTCACCCAGCGCCTGGTGCAGGGCCTTGATCTCGGCGAGGTCGCCGACCGGGGTCGAGGTGGCGTGGGCGTTGACGTGCACGATGTCGGCCTTGGCGACGTCCGCGTCGGCGATCGCCTTCGCGATGGCCCGGATCGCGCCGGCCCCCTCCGGGTGCGGCTGGACGATGTCGTAGCCGTCGGAGGTGATCCCGGCGCCGGCGAGCCGCGCGTACACCCGGGCGCCCCGGGCGGCGGCGTGCTCGGCGCGTTCCAGCACGAGGACGCCGGCGCCCTCGCCGAGCACGAAGCCGTCGCGGCCCTTGTCCCACGGGCGGGAGGCCCGCTCCGGCTCGTCGTTCCGGGTCGACATCGCCCGCATCGAGGAGAAGCCGGCGATCGGCAGCGAGTGGATGACCGCCTCGGTGCCGCCGGCCACCACCACGTCGGCGCGACCGGCGCGGATCATGTCCATGCCGAGGGCGATCGCCTCCGCGCCGGTGGCGCAGGCGCTGGCGACGGAGTGCACGCCCGCGCGGGCGCCCAGCTCCAGGCCGACCCACGCGGCCGGGCCGTTCGGCATCAGCATCGGGATGGTGTGCGGGGAGACCCGCCGCGGGCCGGACGCCTCGAGGACGTCGTCCTGGGCGAGCAGGGTCAGCGCCCCGCCGATGCCCGAGCCGACACTCACGCCGAGCCGCTCCGGGTCGAGCCCGGAGTCGGCCAGGCCGGCGTCCGCCCAGGCCTGCTGCGCGGCGATGATCGCGATCGCCTCGGAGCGGTCCAGCCGGCGCAGCTTCACGCGGTCCAGCAGGCCGGCCGGATCGACCGCGAGCTGGGCGGCGATCCGGACCGGCAGCTGCGCGGCCCACTCCTGGGTGAGCGCACTCACCCCGGAGCGGCCGTTGAGCATGGCGTCCCAGGTCGACGCGACGTCCCCGCCCAGCGGGGTGGTCGCGCCGAGCCCGGTGACGACGACGTCGGTGTGTGCCATGGTCAGGACTGCGCCTCGATGTAGCTGACGGCGTCCCCGACGGTCTTCAGGTTCTGCACCTCGTTGTCCGGGATCTTGACGCCGAACTTCTCCTCGGCGGCCACCACGACCTCCACCATCGACAGCGAGTCGACGTCCAGGTCGTCGGTGAAGGACTTCCCCTCGGCCACGTCGTCCGGGTTCACCCCGGCAACCTCTTCGAGGATCTCGGCGAGGCCGGCGGTGATCTCGTCACGGGTCATTGCGGTTGGTTCCTCTCATCGGGGGTTGTTCTCCGCCGTGGTGGCGAAGGCGGCGCGGCGGGACCGCGCCGGGTCTTCAGGGGCAGCGGACGACCTGACCGGCGTAGGTCAGGCCGCCACCGAAACCGAACAGCAGCACCGGGGCGCCGGAGGGCACCTCCCGCCGCTCGACCAGCTTCGACAGGGCCAGCGGGACGCTCGCGGCCGAGGTGTTGCCCGACTCGACGATGTCCTTGGCGATGATCGCGTCGGGGATGCCGAGGCGCTTGGCGATGCCGTCGATGATCCGGGCGTTGGCCTGGTGCGGCACGAACGCGGCCAGCTCCGACGGGTCGACCCCGGCCCGCTCGCAGGCCTGGAGCGCCAGCGGCGCCAGCGCGGTGGTGGCCCAGCGGAAGACCGCCTGCCCCTCCTGCTGGATGTACGGGCGCCAGCCCTCGATGCGGACCGCGTCGCCCCGCTCCGGCACCGAGCCCCAGACCACCGGGCCGACACCGGCCGGCTCGTCCGCACCGGCGGCGGTGACCACCGCGGCACCCGCGCCGTCGCCGAAGATGATGCAGGTCGAGCGGTCCGTCCAGTCGGTGAAGTCGGACAGCTTCTCCGCGCCGATGACGATCGCGTTGCGCGAGGCGCCGGCCCGGATGGCGTGGTCGACGGTGCCCAGGGCGTACGCGAAGCCCGAGCAGGCGGTGTTGATGTCGTACGCGCCCGGTGCGGTGATGCCGAGCTTGGCGGCGACCCGGCAGGCGACGTTCGGGCTGCGGTCGACCGAGGTGCAGGTGGCCACCACGACGAGGTCGATGTCGGCGGCGGTCAGGCCCGAGCCGGCCAGCGCCTTGCCCGCCGCGGCGGCGGCCATGTCGGCCACCGTCTCGCCGTCGGCGATCCGCCGGGTCACGATGCCCACCCGGTCGCGGATCCACTCGTCGTTGGTCTCCACCAGCTGGGCGATCTCGTCGTTGGTCACCACCCGCGACGGCTGGTAGTGGCCGAGCGCGACGATCCGGCTGCCCGTCATCGAAGCTGTCCTTCCCTGCGTGGCCGCGTCGCGCGCGGTGTCGGGCTCATGCGTGGCCGCCGATGCGAGCGAGCGGCTGCCCCGGCGCGACCGGGTCGTCGTGGTGGGCCAGCCACTCGGTGAGCAGGCCGTTGTCGTGCGCGGTCACCTCGACCGCGCCCTGGCGGGTGGCGACGTGGCCGATGACCTGGCCGCTGCGCAGGCCGGCGCCCTCGGCCAGGTCCGCCGCGGGGGTGAACGTGCCGGCCGCGGGGGAGACCACCACCCGGAACTGGATCACCGGCTCGTGGCCGCCGATACCGCTGTGCCGGGCGATCAGGTCCCGCGCGGCGGGCAGGTCGTCGGGGGTGTTCAGGGTGACGATCTCCGGCGCGGCGGCGCCCTTCAGCTCACGCTTGACCAGGCCGGCGAGGGTGCCGGCCGGCGGCAGCTCGATCACCCCGGTGACACCGAGGTCGGCCAGCGTCCGCATGCACAGGTCCCAACGGACCGGGGCGGTGACCTGACGGACCAGCCGCTGCACCATCTCCCGGCCGTGGTTCACGGCCGAGCCGTCCAGGTTGGACAGCAGGATGCGGGCCGGGTCGGTGGGCGTGATACCGGCCGCCACCGTCGCCAGCGCCGCCTCCGCCGGGGCCATGTACGGCGTGTGGAAGGCGCCGGCAACCTGGAGCCGGATGATCCGGGTGCGCGCCGGCGGTTCGGCGGCCAGCTTGTCCAGACCGTCCAGCGCGCCGGCGGCGACGACCTGGCCGGCGCCGTTGCGGTTGGCCGGGTGCAGCCCGTGCGCGGCGAGCGCGGCGAGCACCTCGTCCGGGTCGCCGCCCAGCACGGCGGCCATTCCGGTCGGCTCCAGCGCGCAGGCGGCGGCCATCTCGCGGCCCCGGACGCCGGCCAGGGTGATCGCGGCCTCCGGCGGAAGCACCCCGGCCAGCGCCGCCGCGCCGAGTTCGCCGACGCTGTGGCCGGCGGTGAGCGCGACGTCGTACATCGGCAGGTGCTCGGCGGCGAGCAGCGCCGCCGCGACCAGCAGCGGCTGGGTGCGGGCGGTGTCCTTGATCTCGTCGGCGTCGGCGGCCGTGCCGAGGTGGACCAGGTCGACCCCGGCGAGCGCCGACCACCAGCGGAGCCGCGCCTCGGCGCCGGGCAAATCGAGCCAGGGGGTCAGGAAGCCGGGTTTCTGCGAACCCTGGCCGGGGGAGAGTACGGCGAGCACGTCTAAGACTCTCCCGGATACGCGCGGGTAGCGCTGTGCCGCCCCCGACCAAACCGCACTAGGACCTTTGGAGGGATCCTACAAAGATCGGCCGAGATCATCACCCGTCTGTGATGTTTTCCTCACGCCTGGGGCCATTGTCTGAGTCGGGACCACCGTGACCACCGGGTCGAGACGGCCGACGGTGAGCGCCACCTGGAGCGCGTACGCGTCCCGCGCCGAGAGCGGCGAGAACCCGGTGACCTCGGCGATCCGGCGCAGCCGGTAGCGCACCGTGTTCGGGTGTACGAACAGCGCCCGGGCGGCGCTCTCCAGCGTCCCCCCGGCGGCGAAGAAGGCGTCCAGCGTCTCCAGCAGCTCGCCGCCCGCGCGGGCCAGCGTCGCGTACACGTCGTGCCGCAGCCGCCGGCGGGCCTCCGCGTCCCCGGCGAGCGCCCGCTCGGGCAGCAGGTCGGCGGCCGGCACCGGCCGGGGCGCCGCCGGCCAGGCCGGCGCGGCCCGGAACCCGGCGAGGGCGGCGCGGGCCGACTCGGTGGCCTCGTCCAGACTCGGCACGGCCGGACCGACGACGACCGGCCCCTCCCCGAACGCCTCGAGCAGCTCGCCGGTCGCGGCGACCGGGTCGGCCGCCCCACCGAGCACGATGACCAGCCGGTCCCCGTGCACACCGCCGATCACCTCGGCGCCGATTCGCCGGGCCTGCCGGTAGACCGTGTGCAGCACCGCGGAGACCTCGCCGCCCGGGGAGCGGCCCACGGCCACCGCCACCGGCGGGGCGTCCGTCCAGCCGAGGGCGGCGGCCCGGCTGGCCAGCACGTCCGGCGAGTCCCCGCGCAGCAGCGCGTCCACCAGCAGCGCCTGGAGCCGGGCGTCCCACGAGCCACGGGACTCGGCGGCGCGCGCGTACACCCGCGCGGCGGCGAAGGCGATCTCCCGGGAGAAGCGGAGCACCGCGTCGCGCAGCTGCGGCTCCTCGCCCGGGGCGGCCAGGTGCGGGACCTGCTCCTCCACCACGTCGATGGTCACCTTGATCAGGGCCACGGTCTGCTGGAGGCTGATCGAGCGGGCCAGGGCCTGCGGCGCCGTCGCGAAGACCTCGTCGGAGACCTCCTGCGTGCTGTCGGCGGTGCCGCCGCCGGAGCGCAGCCACTGCACCAGCGAGCGCGCGCCGGCCTGGGCCACCAGCATGACCCACGAGCGCTGGTCGGCCGGGAGCGCGCGGAACCACGGCAGGGTCTCGTCCATCCGCGCCACGCTGGCGGTGGCCAACGCCCCGGCCGCCCGCTCGATGCGGCGCAGGGTGGCCGTCAGCTCGGTGTCCGGCTCGCTCACGGCCCCAGCCTGACACGCCGTGACCTGGGCCGCCGTGCCGGGGGCAGCTCGCCGGCTCCCGCACCCCGGGCCGGCCCGGCGGCGCCTTGATCGACGTGATGCCGCCGCCATGGCGGTCTCCGCGTCGGCGGGACCCCGCCATGCCGCCGGCAACGAGTGGATCAGGCTCCGGTGGGAGCCGTGCCGCCCTGCTCCGGCGGCGGGCCGGCCGGCGGGGGTACCGGCAGGCCCAGCTCCTGGGCCAGGATGGCGGCCTGCACCCGGCTGCGCAGGTCGAGCTTGGCGAGGATCCGGCTGACATGGGTCTTGGTGGTGCTCTCCGCCATCGCCAGCCGGTCGGCGACCTGCTGGTTGGAAAGGCCGAGCCCGAGGCAGGCGAGCACGTCGCGTTCCCGGGGCGTCAACGCGGTCACCGCCGCCCGGGTGGCGGCGGAGGTGGCCGGTGCGGTCGCCGCGAACGCGGTGATCAGCCGCCGGGTCACCGCCGGGGCGATGAACCCCTCGCCGCGGGCGACCGTCCGCACGGCGGTGACGAGGCCGTCGGCGTCGGTGTCCTTGAGGAGGAACCCGGCGGCCCCGGCCCGCAACGCCCCGAAGACGTACTCGTCGAGGTCGAACGTGGTGAGCACCAGCACGTCGGCGAGCCGGTCCGCGACGATCTCCCGGGTCGCCGAGATGCCGTCCAGCCGGGGCATCCGGACGTCGAGCACGGCGACGTCCGGCCGCAGCTCCCGGCACAGCCGTACCGCCTCGACGCCGTCGTGCGCCTCGCCCACCACCTCCACGCCCGGCGCGCCGGCCAGGATGAGGACCAGGCCGGCCCGGACGGCGGGCTGGTCGTCGGCGAGCAGCACCCGGACCGGGTCCGTCACGTCGTCCTCCCGTCCCCGGCGAGCACGCCGGTGGGCACCTCGGCCCGGACGGACCACCGCCCGTTTCGGGGCCCGGCGGTGAACCGGCCGTCCAGCAGCGCCACCCGTTCCCGCATCCCGACCAGGCCGGCGCCCGCGCCGGTCACCGCCGCGTCGCCGCCGCGCAGCGGGTTCACCACCCGCACCACGACCGCGGCCGGCTCGTACGCGACCTCCAGGTCGGCCTCGCCCGCGCCGTGCTTGAGCGCGTTGGTCAGCGACTCCTGCACGACGCGGTACGCGGCGAGGTCCACCCCGACCGGCAGCGGGCGGGGCTCGCCGCGCCACCGGACGCGTACCGCCAGTCCGGCGGCGCGGACCCGCTCCACGACGGCCGCCACCTCGCTCAACCGGGCGGGCGTCGCCTCCGCCGTGGCGTGCTCGCCCGGCTCACCGTCGGCCGGCCCGCGCAGCAGTCCGATCATCTGCCGCATCTCGGCGAGGCCCTGCACGCTGTTCTCCCGGATCACCCGCAGGGCCGACTCCACCTGCGACCGGTCCAGCCCGGGCACGGACAGCACGGCCGTGGCGTGGATCGCCACCGCGCTCAGCTGGTTGGCGACGACGTCGTGCAGCTCCCGCGCCATCCGGGCCCGCTCGGCGCTCACCGCCTGCCGCCGGTCCAGCTCGACCAGCCGAGCGGTCTGCTCGGCGCGAACCCGCTCGGCGGCGGCCTGGTCGCGGTACTGCCGGACGCTCAGCCCGGTGATCACCGGCAGCACCCCGGCGAGCACCACCGGAGCCGCGACGCCGACCCCCTGCCAGCGGCCCAGCACCAGGACACCGGCGACGGCCGCGAGCACACTCAGCGCCACGGTGACCCGCAGGAGCCGCCGCCAGGTCCGGGCCGAGCCGTACACGCAGGCGTCGTAGAGCACCTGCGTGTAGACCAGGACGGTCGCCAGTGAGCCGCCCAGCGCCAGGTCGGCCAGCACCGCTACCGTGCCCAGCGCGAGGCTTGCCCGGGTGGCGGCCCGGCGCAGCCCGACCGCCACGCACACCGCCACCAGCGGCACGAGGAACAGCGGTTCCGGCGCACCCGTCCCGCCGGGCAGCTGCGGCTGGGTGCCCAGCCCGTACAGGATCAGGCCGCCCGCGAGCGACGCGCCCGCCAGCGTGAGGTCCCGGCCGAGGGTGTCGGGCCCGAGCCACGGTGGCGGTCGCATGGCCTCGATCCCACCACAGCGGCGTCCGTTCCGGCCGTCCGCCGGGTGGATCTCCACCGCCGCCCGCGCCGCTGAACTGGGTACGTGCTGCACAGCTCGTCAGGCCCGGCCAGTACGGTGACAGGGCACGCCGGGCTGTCACCGGCGCGCGACGGCGAGCGTGAGGAGACCGGGATGGCGCACGGGGAGGCCGACCACGGCTGCGCCCAGGGCGAGCCCTGCCGGCCGGGCCACCACGAGCAGCCGGCGGCCAAACACCACCGGCGGATCGCCGGCGGTCTGCCGGCGCACCCGGGGGAGACCCCCGCCGGGCGGCTGACCGAGCGCGCCGAGGACGAGGTCGCGGTGCCGCGGCAGCGGTCGGCGGAGCCGGCGCCGCCGGTCGACGACGCGCCCGCCGGCTGCCGCAGTGCCCTGCCGGGTTGGGCGGGCGCGCACCGGCACGGCCCGGTCCGGCCCCGGCAGCGGGCCACCCGCCGGGAGCGACCGCCACGCCGTTGGTGCTGACCGCACGGGCGCCGTCCGGCCCCTAGCTGGTCGTGGAAGGCCATCGCGATCGACGAGTACGGCCCCGCCGACCTGCTCACCGTGCGGGAGCTGCCCGATCCGCCGGTCGTTCCGGACGTCGTCCTCGTGCGGGTGCGGGCCGCCGGAGTGAACCCCGTCGACTGGAAGGTCCGCGAGGGCTATCTGGCGGGAGCATTCCCCAGCCACTTCCCGTTGGTGCCGGGCTGGGACGCGGCCGGGGTGGTGGCGGCGGTGGGTCCGGCGGTGACCGGCTTCGCGGTGGGCGACGAGGTGGTGGACGCGGGTCGGCTGACCGTCCACGTGGCCCGGACGTTCCCCTCGACCAGGCCGCGGACGCGCACCGCCTGGTCGAGACGGGCCACGTCCGCGGCAAGGTCGTCGTGGAGATGTGAGGCCCGGCGGCGGGCGTCAGCGGGTCCGGCGGCGGATCAGCAGCGCGATCCCCGCCAGACCGGTCGTGATCGTGAGCACGACCGCCACATTGAGCAGCAGCAGCCGCCGCAGCTCGCCCAGCGCCTCGTCGATGTCCTGGGCGGGGTTGATGGCGTCCTCCGGGATGACCCGCTCACCGCCGCCGACGCCACCGCTCACCGTGTCGAACTGGCGCTCCAGCGGCACCCCGACGTTCCGCAGGGTCTCCGACATGGTGAGCCGGCCGAGGAACCAGCCGGCGGTGGTACGCCGCGAGTCCGGCTGCTTGGCGGGCCGGTAGACGCGCGGGCCCCCGGCCGCCTTCGGGTACAGGTCGTACGTCTGCTTGGGCGTCTCGCCGGACAGCACCACGATCGTGTACTTCGGACCGAGGTCGCCCTTGCGCGGGCCGGTGGTCTGGCCGGTGCGGCCGAGGAAGTTGACCTGGTCGATGACGGCCACCACCTCGGCCGGGTGGCGGTTGGCGCGGAGCCGCAGCGGCTCGGCGAGGCCCGTACCGGTGATGTCCACGCCCGCGGGTGGCGGCTTCGGGGCCGCCTTCGCCGGGTCGACCAGGCCGAGTGTCAGCACCCCCGTCGCGAGGGCCCCAACGACCAAGGCGACAAGTCGCCGTACCCTTCGGACCATCGCCGCCTCCTCGCCCCGTTCGATGGATGGCTTCGCTGCAGGTCACGCGTTGCTAAGTCGGCGGTGGTGACCGGACGCGCAGGTCGGACTCCCACCCTAAGACTCCGCCGGACGGCGATTGGTTGCAGCTTGTGGAACTGTTATTGGAACTATCTGCGATCCCCGACCGACTAACTCGACAGCGGTCGTTGATCAACGGGCGGATCGTACCTTTCGGGAGGGGTGTATGGGGGGCAGGGTCGCACGTGCGGCGGGTGCCTGGCCAGTGGTGCTCGGCGTGGCGCTCGGTGTGTCGCTGCTGGTGCCGCCGGCGCCGGCCGCCGCGCACAACCAGTTGACCGGCAGCGACCCGCGTGACGGCGCGCGCATCGCCACCGCGCCCGCCCGGATCGAGTTGCGCTTCCTGGCGAAGCTCGACCCCGCCACGACGAAGGTCACCGTCACCGGGCCGGACAATGTGGCGGCGGCCGGCGGCGCGCCGACGTTCTCCGGCACCCGCGTGAGCGTGCCGTTCCGGCCCGGCCGCGCCGGGCTCTACATCGTCGGCTACCGGGTCCAGTCCAGCGACGGGCACCCCGTCTCGGGCGAGGTCCGGTTCACCCTGACCACCGGCACTCCCGCCGACCCGTCGGTCTCCGCCACCCCGTCGGCGCCGACGGGTTCACCGTCGGCCACGCCCGCCGAGCCGAGCCCGGGCGGGACCGCCTCCGCCGGGACCGCCTCCGCCGGGACCGCCTCCGCCGGGGCGGCCGAGCCGACGGCGGGCCAGGACGGCGACGACGGCTCCCCGTGGCTCTGGGCCGGCCTCGGCGCCCTCGCGCTGGCGGGCGCCGGAGCGGCCACGTTCGCCCTTCGCCGCCGCCGATCCACCCCCTGACGCCCGTCCTTGCCCGGTCACCCGGGCCCCGGCGAGCGTGCACCTGCAGCCGGCGCGAGTCCCGGCAGCAGGTGCACGCTCGGTGCGCGGAGGGGGCCGGGCGGGGTCAGAACAGGCGGAGGCGGGCGGCGCGGAGGCGGGCGAGCGTGCGGTCGCGGCCCAGCACCTCGAGGGACTCGAAGAGCGGGAGGCCGACCGTGCGGCCGGTGACCGCGACCCGGACCGGCGCCTGGGCCTTGCCCAGCTTGAGGCCCCGCTCCGCGCCGACCGCCTCCAGCGCCGCCTTGATCGACTCGGCGTCCCAGGACTCCAGCGAGTCGAAGGCGGCGACCGCCGCGTCGAGCAGCTCCGCCGCGCCCTCCTTCATCGCCTTCGTCCAGGCCGCCTCGTCGATCAGGGGCGAGTCGAGGAACAGGAAGTCGACGTTCGGCACGATCTCGCTGAGCACCGCGATCCGGGTCTGCGCCAGCGGCGCCACCGCCGCGAACGCGTCGGCGTCGAACTCCTCCGGCTGCCACGGCGGCGGCGCGATGGTGTCGGTGCCGGTCAGCCACGGCTGGCACGCCGCGACGAACTCCGCGATCGGGAGCGCCCGGATGTACTCGCCGTTGAACGCGCGCAGCTTCTTCTCGTCGAAGAACGCGGGGGACGGGTTGACCTCCTCCAGCCGGAACTCGTCCTCGATCACCGACCAGGGCACGATCTCGCGGTCGCCCGACGGCGCCCAGCCGAGCAGCATCAGGTAGTTGCGCATCGCGTCGGCCAGGTAGCCCTCGTCGCGGTACGCCTCGAGGGCGACCTTGTCGCGCCGCTTGGAGAGCTTCTGCCGCTTCTCGTTGACCACCACCGGGACGTGTGCCCAGACCGGGGGCTTGACGCCCAGCGCGTCCCAGAGCAGCTGCTGCTTGGGGGTGTTGGGCAGGTGCTCCTCGGCCCGGATCACGTGGGTGATGCCCATGGTCATGTCGTCGACCACGTTGGCCAGCAGGAAGACCGGGGACCCGTCACCGCGGGCGATGACGAAGTCCTCGATGTGCCTGTTCTCGAAGGTGGGCTCGCCGCGGATCAGGTCGACCACGACCGTCGCACCCTCGTCCGGCGTACGGAAGCGCAGTGCGCGTCCCTCGGCGGGCTCCAGGCCCCGGTCCCGACAGAAACCGTCGTAGCCGGAGTGCTGGGAGCCGGTCCGCGCCTGCACGGCCTCGCGGGTGCAGTCGCAGTAGTACGCGCGGCCGCCCTCGTACAGCCGGGCGGCGGCGGCGCGGTGCTCGCCCGCGTACGACGACTGGAAGTACGGGCCCTCGTAGCTGCCCCGGGAGATGCCGATCCAGTCCAGCGCCGAGAGGATGCCCTCGGTCCACTCCGGCTTGTTGCGCGCCGCGTCGGTGTCCTCGACGCGGAGCACGAACACCCCGCCCTGCTGCTTGGCGAAGATCCAGTTCTGCAGGGCCGAGCGGGCGCCGCCGACGTGGAACATTCCGGTCGGGGAGGGGGCGAAGCGTACACGTACCGTCACGTCCCCCAGCCTACGGGCGTCCGCGACCAGGTTTGGAAGGGCCCCTTGTTATCGCCTGGTGTTGTAAAAGGGTCCCTTCCTTGCACTCCGGGCGGTCACCGAACGGAGCGGATCTTCAGTACCAGGACGCTGCCCAGCACGGTGACCGCCGCGGTGGCGGCGTACAGGGTGGGGTAGCCGCCCAGGTACACCACGATCGGCGCGGAGATCGCCGGGCCGAGCACCTGTGGCGCGGAGTTGGCGATGTTGATCACCCCGAGGTCCTTGGCCCGGTCGGCCGCGTGGGGCAGCACCTGCGTGATGAGTGCCGCGTCCACCGAGAGGTAGACCCCGTACCCGCCGCCGAGCAGCAGGGCGGCGGCCACCGCCACCGGCCAGGCCGGCGCCACGGCGAGCAGCAGCGCGGCGACCGCCATGATGCCGCCGGCCGCCATCACGAAGACCTTGCGGCGCCCGGAGCGGTCGGACAGCCGCCCCGCCACCACCGCCGTGGACGCCAGCCCCACCGTGTAGAGCAGGATCAGCACCAGCAGGCCGCGCTCCGGGTCGGCCAGGCGCACCTCGTCGGTGAGGAAGTACAGCAGGTAGAGGGTGCCGAGGGCGTTGCCGAGCTGGACGAGGAAGCGGGTGATCCACGCCCACCCGAAGTCGGGGTGGCGCCGGGGGGACACCCAGATGGACGCGAGCAGCCCGCGCAGCGGCGGCCGGTGCGCGGCCGGCAGCGGGTCGTCGACGGTGAGCAGGGCGAACGGCAGTGCGAGCACCAGCACGGCGACCGCGACGGCGGCGTACCCGGCCGCGTTGCCGGTGACCACGGCGGTCACCAGCACCACACCGAGCACCAGGCCGAGCGCCTGCGGGATGCCGACCCAGCCGGAGACGCCGCCGCGCTGCGCCACCGGCACCCGGTCGGGCACTGCGGCGGTGAGGCTGGCCAGCATCGCGTTGAAGCAGACCTGCGCGGCGACCCAGCCGAGCGTCACTCCGAGGACGGTGCGCTGCTGCGCCAGCAGCACCAGGGCGAGCGCGCCGAGCACCGCGCCGCCGGCGGTCCAGGCGTGCCGGCGGCCGAAGGCCCGCCCGCCCAGGCGCGGGGCCGTACGGTCGGAGAGCGCACCGGCGAGCGGGTTGGCGAGCACCGCGGCCAGCGCGCCGACGCCGGTGACCACGGCCAGCATGGTCTCCTTGTCGGCCGGCGCGATCCGTTCCACCTGCTGCGGGAGCAGCACCTGGATCGGGGTGAAGAACGCCATCCAGACGCCGAGGTTCGCCGCGGCGAGCAGCGCGATCCAGCCCCGCCGGACCGGGACGGTCGGCTCGGCGAGCGCCGCCGGCAGCGCGGCCGGCGTCGGGTTCACGGTGGTCACGTCGCCGGACCTCCGCCGGCGGCCGCGATCACGTCCCGGAACCAGGCGTACGACGACTTGGGCGTCCTGGTCGCGGTGGGGTAGTCGACGTGGACGAGGCCGAAGCGCTTGGTGAAGCCCTCGGCCCACTCCCAGTTGTCGAGGAGTGACCAGACGAAGTACCCGGTCACGTCCACGCCGTCGTCGATCGCCGCCCGGACGGCCCGCAGGTGCCCGTCGAGGTACGCGATCCGCTCCGGGTCGTGCACCCGCCCGTCGGCGTCCGGCGCGTCGTCGTACGCGCAGCCGCTCTCGGTGATCTGGATCGGCGGCAGGTCGTCGCCGTACGTGCGGCGCAGCCAGTTGAGCAGTTCGCGCAGCCCGTCGGGGACGACCGGCCAGTCGAAGGCGGTACGCGGGTAGCCGTCGAGCGGCACGATCTCGAAGGGCAGGGGCGATCCCTCCTCCGGGGCGCGGATCCCGGTGGGGTTGTAGTAGTTCACGCCGAGCACGTCGATCGGCGCGGCGATGACCGCCAGGTCGCCGTCCCGCACCACGCCGGGCTCGAAGCCGGGTCCGTCCGGGTAGCCCCGGCCGAGCAGCGGGTCGGTGAAGAGCCGGTTGTGCAGCGCCTCGTACGCCGCCCCGGCGGCGGCGTCGGCCCCGGTGTCGCCGAGGACCCGCACCGGCGAGTAGTTGTTGGCGATGGCGACCGGGCCGGCGGTGCGGGTGCGCAGCGCGGCGACGGCGAGGCCGTGCGCGAGCAACTGGTGGTGGGCCACCGGGAAGGCGTCGAACAGCAGCATCCGGCCCGGCGCGTGCACGCCCATGCCGTGGCCGAGGCTCATGTGGATGAACGGCTCGTTGAGGGTGATCCACAGCTTCACCCGGTCACCGAGCCGGGCGGCGGTGGCGTCGGCGTACTCGGCGAACCGGTACGCGGTGTCCCGGTCGAGCCACCCGCCGGCGTCTTCGAGGGGCTGCGGCAGGTCCCAGTGGAACAGGGTGGCGACCGGGTCGACGCCGTGCGCCAGCAGGTCGTCGACGAGCCGGTCGTAGAAGTCCAGGCCGGCCGCGTTGACCGGGCCGTCGCCGGCCGGTCGGACGCGGGGCCAGGCGATCGAGAAGCGGTACGCCCCGACACCCAGCCGGGCCAGCAGCGCGACGTCCTCGGCGTACCGGTGGTAGTGGTCGCAGGCCACGTCGCCGGTGCTGCCGTCGGCGATCCGGCCGGGGGAGCGGGCGAAGGTGTCCCAGATGGACGGTCCGCGGCCGCCCTCGGCGACCGCGCCCTCGATCTGGTACGCGGACGTGGACACTCCGAAGCGGAACCCGGCGGGGAACCGTGGCGGCGGTGCGGTCGGCATGCGCCCTCCCGTCGTACGCGAAACGTGTTCGCGACTCTAGGGGGCGGCCGCGTGGAGCGCCATAGGTCGCGGAGCCCGCCGGCGCAATGGTTTTCGGCGTGTCTTTTCCGAACCCGTCCAAGTACGTCCGAATTTGCGCATAGAGTGCCGATATCGTGGGATGTCCTCACTGGAGGAAGACGGAAATGATCCTCGTGGAACGCAGTGCGCACGTGGTGGCGCCGATCGAAGCGGTCTGGGACGTCGTGCAGCGGGCCGAACAGTTGCCGGCGTGGCTGGCGGGGGTCCGCGCGGCCGAGGTGCTCTCGGGAGAGGGCTTCGGCCGGCGGCAGCTGGTCCAGGCGGGGCGCGGCGCGGCGCATGAGGCCGAGGTGATCGCCTACCAGGAGCCGACCCTGATCGGCTGGCGGGAACGGGCCAAGGGCGCCGGTGCCCGGGCGGAGGCGCGCACCGAGATCTACGTCCAGCTCACCGCCGACGAGGAGGAGGGCGGGACGATCGTACGGCTCATCGTCGTACGCTGGCCGGCTGGTCCGGTCAAGGCCGCCCTGCTCCGGCTCGGCCTGCGTCGGGTCGGCGCCGACCTGGAGGACTCGCTCGCCCGGCTGACCGACCTGGCCGCCGTCGGCTGACCGGGCCCGTCCTGGCGTCACCCGCGACGGTGGCGGCCCCGGTGTCCCGTCCAGGCACACCCGGGCCGCCACCGCTTCAGCGTCCCCGCCCCGCCTACACGATCACGGTGAACGCGGCGACGTGCACCCGGTCGAGGTGCCGGAACTCGAAGAACAGCCGGTAGGTGCCGGCGGAGGGCACGGTGACGCCGAAGGCCACGACCGAGCTGGGCCGGCTCGCCGCCGCCGGGTGGACGTGCAGGTACGCCAGGTCGCCCTGGCGCAGCGCCACCAGGTGCCCGTACGCGCCCAGGTGCCGTTGCAGGTCGCCCACCGGCTTGCCGTCGCGACCGAGCCACACCAGGACCTGGTTCGACTCGCCCGCCCGCAGGCCGCCGTCGAGGGTCACCGTGTAGCCGTCGACCAGGAGGGTCTCCTCCGGCGGGGCGAGCGGGCGCGACGCGTACCGTCCCGGGACCGGCACGTCGACGCCCAGAGCCACCGGCCCCGGGGCGCCCTGCGGACGGAAGTCGGCGATGACCCGCAGCGGACCCGCCGCGGCCGGGACGACCCGGGCCCGCCAGGTGCCGTCCGGTGCCATCTCGGGGTGGACGTGCTGGTAGCCGTCGAGGTCCCGGCCGATCACGATCAGGTGCATCCGTCGTTCGTGGACGACCTCGAAGGCGGTCACGGCGGTGCCGTCCGGGCCGATGATCCGGAAGGCCAGTTCGCCGGGGCGGCCGGCGGTCAGCGACGCCTCGGCCAGGGCGAGGGTCCAGCCGTCCCGGGACACCTCCAGACCACCGGGGCCGTGGCCGGCGTGTGCGGGGGGTGCCGCCGCCCGGACCGGAACCGGGTCGGGTCGGCCCGCCCGGCCGGCGGCGAAACCGATCATGAGGACCAGGCCGAGCACGAGGCCGGCGGCGGCGTACCGGCCGGCCCGCCCGGTGCCGCGGGCCGACCGCTCGGGACCGGCCGGGTCCGGCCCGGCCACGTCGGCGGCGGCGTCACCGACGGTGACCACGGGCGCGGCGGCACCGGAGACCGTGCTCACCGGTGCCGCCGCCCGGTCTCCGGTGGTGGTCACGACAACCGGGGCCGCAGGACGAACAGCCCCTGCTCGATCCCGCTGACCACGACGATCCCGCTCGGGAAGTACGGATAGGTGCTCCACGCCCCGTTCATCGAGCTGCTGTCGCTCGACGGGTAGACGTCGAAGTACCCGGCTTCGGTGGCCCGCCCGGCCGCCACCTCACGCAGGTCCAGGATCCGCAGCCCGGCCCGGTAGTTCGCCTGGTAGCTGTAGCGGCCCTTGACGTACTGGTTGTGGTCGGTGGCGCGGACCCCCGACGGGGCGCTGTAGGTGCCGATGTGCCGGGGCGCGTCCAGGTCGGCGAGGTCCCAGATGTACGTCTGGGTGTTCACGCCCCGCCGGGACTCGTCGAGTTCGTCGTCGAGCAGGAAGTACCGCTGGTCCTCGGTGAACCAGCCCTGGTGGGTGTACCCCCGGCCGGTGTACCCGATCCGGGCCAGCTGCCGGGGCGCGGACTTGCTGGTCACGTCGACCACGGTCACCGTGTCCTCGTTCGAGCTGACGCAGATCTCCCGGCCCTGGTACGCGGCGTCCGGGCCACGGTAGACGACGCACTGGGTGTCGTGGGTGTACCCGTCGTTGCTGACGCAGCCGGCGTAGGCCGGGGATTTCGGCGTCCGGATGTCGATCATGTGCAGGCCGCCGCTGCACGTGTTGGACCCGACCGCGTACGCGTACCCGGTCTGCTCGTTGACGGCGATGTTGTGCGAGTTGCCGAACCGGTTGTAGTGCACGTCCGCCGACCACGTCCGGGCTGAGGTCACGCCGCGCAGCCGGGTCAGGTCGAACACCTGCATGCCGTGCCCGGACACGTCGGCCACCACGTACGCGTGATCGCGATAGACCTTGATGTCCCGCCAGATCGCGGTGCGGTTCTGGTGGGCGGGCAGGTTGCCGAGGTAGACCGGCGCGGTCGGGTCGGAGACGTCGACGAAGGACGTGCCGTTGCGCCGGCCGACCAGCGCGTACTCCCGGCCGGTGGCGCTGTCGGTCCAACCCCAGATGTCGTTGCCCTGGCTGCCGCCCATGTTCGCCAACGGCAGGAACGACAGCAGGTCCACGTTGCGGCACGGGTACCCGGCGGCCTGGCCGTTGGTGCAGGTGGCGGCGGCGACCGCGGCGAGCTTGTGGGTGGGTTCCCGCTGCGCCATGAACTCCTGGGCGGACGCCCGCCCGGCGGGCGTGTCGGGTGAGTGGGCCACCGAGGGCGACCCGGGTCCGAGCATCGACACCGTCAGGGCGCCGACCGCCAGCACGGTCGCGATCCGGACGATTCGCATGGCGACTCCCTACCGCCGCGCCTCGATGGCGTCGGCACCCGAACCGTCCCGGGGTGGTGGACCGGCGCGACGGGGCATCCACCGGATCGGCGTGGGCTCCGGGGGTGCGACGGAGCCCGGAAGGGCGTCGAATGTATTGAGAATTGTGAATGTAAATGAGGGGTGGGGACAAGACGCGCGGCGGATACCGGCTACGTCATACCGCCCGCGGGGAGCGGTCCGGACGCGACGAAGGGCCCGGCGCGGGGTTCGCGCCGGGCCCTTTCGCGTACGTCAGGTCAGCTGTCGCCGCCGGTCTCGCCGACCGGGGCCGCGCTGATGTCCTCGATCGCGTACTTCTTGGCCGCCTCGGCGGGCACGTTCGCCGGCACCGCGCCGCGGAGGGCGAGCTGCCGCAGCGTGGCGACCACGACCGACTCGGCGTCGACGTGGAAGTGCCGGCGCAGCGCGTGGCGGGTGTCGGACATGCCGTACCCGTCGGTGCCGAGCGACGTCCAGTCGCCGGGCACCCAGCGGGAGATCAGGTCCGGTACCGCCCGCATCCAGTCGCTGACGGCCACCTTCGGGCCCTCGGCGTCGGCGAGCTTCCGCGCCACGTACGGCACCCGCTGGTCCCCGGTCGGGTTGAGCAGGTTGTGCTCCTCGGCCTCGACCGCGTCGCGCCGCAGCTCGGTCCAGGAGGTCACCGACCACACGTCGGCGGCCACCCCCCAGTCCTGGGCGAGCAACTGCTGGGCCTTGAGTGCCCACTGCATGCCGGTGCCCGAGGCGAGCAGCTGCGCCTTCGGACCGTCCACCTGGGGCGCCGCCGCGTAGCGGTACATGCCCTTGAGTAGGCCCTCGACGTCCACGCCCGCCGGCTCCGCCGGCTGCACGATCGGCTCGTTGTAGACCGTCAGGTAGTAGAAGACGTTCTCCTGCGCCTCGCCGTACATGCGGTGCAGGCCGTTCTCCACGATGTGCGCGATCTCGAACGCGAACGCCGGGTCGTACGCGACCACCGCCGGGTTGGTGGCGGCGATCAGGTGCGAGTGGCCGTCCTCGTGCTGGAGCCCCTCGCCGTTCAGCGTCGTCCGGCCGGCGGTGGCGCCGAGCAGGAAGCCCCGCGCCATCTGGTCGGCCGCCGCCCAGAGCCCGTCGGCGGTGCGCTGGAACCCGAACATCGAGTAGAAGATGTACATCGGGATCATCGGCTCGTTGTGCGTGGCGTACGAGGTGCCCGCCGCGGTGAACGACGCGACCGAGCCGACCTCGTTGATGCCCTCGTGCAGGATCTGCCCGACGGTCGACTCCTTGTACGACAGGAACAGCTCCCGGTCGACCGACGTGTACCGCTGGCCGTGCGGCGAGTAGATCTTCTGCGTCGGGAACAGCGAGTCCATGCCGAAGGTGCGCGCCTCGTCCGGGATGATCGGCACCCAGCGCTTGCCGAACTCCTTGTCCTTCATCACGTCCTTGAGCAGGCGGACGAAGGCCATGGTGGTGGCGACCTTCTGCTTGCCGGAGCCGCGCTTGACGTCCGAGAAGCGCTCCGGACCGGGGATCGTCAGCCGCTTGTGCTCGGTCCGCCGCGACGGCAGGTAGCCGCCGAGCTGGCGACGCCGCTCGTGCAGGTACGCGATCTCGTCCGACTTCTCGCCCGGGTGGTAGTACGGCGGCAGGTAGGGGTTCTCCTCCAGCACCTTGTCCGGGATGTCCAGGTAGAGCCGGTCGCGGAAGGTCTTGAGGTCCTCCAGCGTCAGCTTCTTCATCTGGTGGGTGGCGTTGCGGGCCTCGAAGTGCGAGCCGAGCGTCCAGCCCTTGATCGTCTTGGCCAGGATCACCGTCGGCTGGCCGGTGTGCTCCATCGCCGCCTTGTACGCCGCGTAGAGCTTCCGGTAGTCGTGGCCGCCCCGCTTGAGGTTCCAGATCTCGTCGTCGGTGAGGTGCTCGACCATCTTGCGGGTCCGCGGGTCACGGCCGAAGAAGTGCTCCCGCACGTACGCCCCGGACTCCGCCTTGTAGGTCTGGTAGTCACCGTCGGGCGTCGTGTTCATGAGGTTGACCAGCGCGCCGTCGGTGTCGGCGGCGAGCAGCGGGTCCCACTCGCGGCCCCAGACCACCTTGACGACGTTCCAGCCGGCGCCCCGGAAGAACGCCTCCAGCTCCTGCATGACCTTGCCGTTGCCCCGGACCGGTCCGTCGAGGCGCTGGAGGTTGCAGTTGATGACGAAGGTCAGGTTGTCCAGTTCCTCACGGGCGGCCACCCCGATGGCGCCGAGCGTCTCCGGCTCGTCCATCTCGCCGTCGCCGAGGTACGCCCACACGTGCTGGTCCGAGGTGTCCTTGATGCCCCGGTGGTGCAGGTAGCGGTTGAACCGGGCCTGGTAGATGGCGTTGACGCCGCCGAGACCCATGGAGACCGTCGGGAATTCCCAGAAGTCCGGCATCAGCCGCGGGTGCGGGTACGACGGCAGGCCGCCCCCGGGGTGCGACAGCTCCTGCCGGAACCCGTCGAGCTGGTGCTCGCTGAGCCGGCCCTCCAGGAACGCCCGCGCGTACATGCCGGGGGAGGCGTGGCCCTGGTAGAAGAGGTGGTCGCCGCCGCCCGGGTGGTCCTTGCCCCGGAAGAAGTGGTTGAAGCCGACCTCGTAGAGCGAGGCCGAGCTGGCGAAGGTGGAGATGTGCCCGCCGACGCCGATCTCCGGGCGCTGCGCCCGGTGCACCAGCATCGCGGCGTTCCACCGGACGTACGCCCGGATCCGCCGCTCGACGTGCTCGTCACCCGGGAACCACGGCTCGCGCTCCGGCGGGATGGTGTTGATGTAGTCCGTGGTGGTCAGGGACGGCACCCCGACCTGGCGCTCGCGGGCCCGCTCCAGCAGGCGCAGCATGACGTAGCGGGCGCGCTTGGTCCCGCGCTCGTCGATGACACCGTCGAGCGACTCGACCCATTCGCTGGTCTCTTCAGGGTCGATGTCCGGAAGCTGGCTCGGCAGACCGGCGGTGATCACCGGGCGCTTGCGTTCCGTAGCCACAGGCGTTCCCTCGGTTGTGTGTGGGATAGGTCTCTAGCGCCATCCTGCCCCCTCGTGCCACCCGCCGTCACGTCCACCGCCGGGAGACGCGACGCTCGACACAGGTACCCGTCGGTAACTTTCCGCTGGTCGCGGGTTCACTCCGCCGTACGCCGGCCGCCCGCCCGTCCGGTGTCCGCCTTGCGGGCGGTCCCTACCGTGCGGGTCATGAACGGACGACAGGTGGCTCTGGGCGTACTGCTGGGGTTGGGCGGGCTGGCGTTGGCGCTCGCCGCGGGGACCGGTCTCCTCGCGGGGGACCTCGCCGCGCTGCCGGTCGTCGTCCTCGGCGCCGGACTCGCCGGCTTCGGCGCGGTCGTGGTGCGAGCCGGGGCGCGGGCCCCCGCACCCCGGACGGCGGGCGCCCGCCGTGGCGGCGCGTTCGGCGTGGTCCCGGGACCGGCGGGGGACGTCGGCGCCGACTACCGGCACCGGGACCACGGCGACGGCGACGACCCGGGCGACTGGTCGTCCGGCGGCGGGTCGTCGGACGGGGACTCCGGCCGCGGGTCGTCGGGAGGGGACTCCGGAGGCGGCTGGTTCTTCGGTGGCGGCGACTCCGGGGGTGGCGGCTGGTCCTCCGGTGGCGGCGGGGACTCCGGCGGGGGCGGCGGCAGCTGGTGACGCCGGCCGGTCGTCCGGGCGGGCACCCGGCGGCTCGGGCAGAATGCGGCGTATGCGTACCGAGGTGATCACGGTCCAGACGGGGTCGCGGCCGACGGTCCGGGACATCACCGCCGAGGCCGAACGGTTCGTCGCCGGGCAGGGTGACGGCCTGCTGCACGTCTTCGTCCCGCACGCCACCGCCGGGCTGGCGATCATCGAGACCGGTTCCGGCTCCGACGACGACCTGCTCACCGCGCTCGACGACCTGCTACCCGCCGACGATCGCTGGCGGCACCGGCACGGCTCGCCCGGCCACGGGCGGGATCACGTGCTGCCGGCGTTCGTCCCGCCGTACGCGACGCTGCCGGTGGTCGGCGGGCGGCTGGCGCTGGGCACCTGGCAGTCGGTGTGTCTGGTCGATCCCAACGGCGACAACCCGACCCGGAAGGTCCGCCTCTCGTTCCTGCCGGGCTGACCCGTTGCGCCGCGCGCCGTCCCCGGGTCGGCGCGCGGCGGTGGGCTGTCAGGCGGCCAGGTCGCGCCGGGTGAAGGCGGCGGTGCCGGCCGCCACGAGCACGGCGGTGCCCGCGAGCAGCAGCAGCGCGCCGACCGGCTGCACGCCGTCGACCAGGGGCGAGCCACCCAGGTACCAGTGGAACGGTGACACCTCCTGCGCCCAGGCGAGCCCGTCGACCTGCGGGAAGACGGAGTTCGCCAGGTAGCCGAGGACGGCCACGCCGGCACCCGCGCCGAGTGCGACCGCACGCCGGCCGGTGGCCGCGCCGACGGCGAAGGCGAGCGCGGCGAACGCCAACCCGAACAGCGCCAGGTGCAGCGTCATCGCGGCGAACCCGCCGAGGCTGATGCTCGTCAGCTGGGCCGGGCCGCGTAGCCCGACCATGGCCAGGCCGAGCAGCACGGTCACCACGACGACGCCGGCGGAGACCCCGGCGAACCGCAGCAGGGCGAGCCGGGCGCGGCTCACCGGGTGCGCGAGCACCAGGTCGAGGGTGCCGGCCTCCTCGTCACCCGCCACCGCCCGGGTCCCCGCCGCGATCGCGAACACCACCGTCAGCAGCGGGACCAGCAGGCCGTACACCGCGCTGCCGAGGTAGCCGGCGGCGGTGGTCAGGTCGCTGTAGTTGAACGCCTCCAGCACCCCCTCCGGGTACGCCTCGAGCGCCTTCGCCATCTCCGGCGTCTGCATGGTCGGCCAGAACGACGCGTACAACGCGCCGACGGCGACGATGGCGATCGACCAGCCCAGCAGGGACCGGCGGGCGTCGTACAGGAACTTGGTGAACGGGTCACGCAGCAGCACCGGTGACCTCCTCGCGCGAGTAGTAGCCGAAGAACAACTCCTCCAGGTCGGGCTCCTCGGAGAGCAGCCCGACGACGGTGTGCCCGGCCGCCGCCTTCACCAGCGCGTCGGCCCGGCCGTCGAGCCGGCAGCGCAGGGTGGTGCCGACGACGGCCACCTCGCTGACCCCGGGCAGGGCGGTGAACTCCGCCTCGGTCACCGGGTCCTCGAAGTGGATCTCGATCCGGCGCACCGCCTGCTCCCGCAGCTCGTCGACGCGGGCGACGGTGACCAGGCGCCCGTCGCGGATGATGCCGACCCGGTCGGCGGTCTGCTGCACCTCGCTCATGACGTGCGAGGACATGAACACCGTCCGCCCGGCGGCCCGCGCCTCGCGCACCATGGCCAGGAACTCCTGCTGGAGGAAGGGATCCAGCCCGCTGGTCGGCTCGTCCAGGACGAGCAGTTCCGGGTCGTGCATGAACGCCTGGACGATGCCGACCTTCTGCCGGTTGCCCTTGCTCAACCCCTTGATCCGCCGACCCAGGTCCAGGTCGAGGCGGGCGGCCAGCTCCTCGACCCGGGTCCTGGACACCCCGCCGCGCAGGTTGCCCAGGTACGTGAGCAGCTCGCGCGCGGTCTGCCGGCCGTCGGTGACGAAATCTCCGGCGAGGTAGCCGAGGCGTCGGCGCAGCGCCACGCCGTCTCGGCGCGGGTCGAGCCCGAGCACCTGGATCCGCCCGCCGGTCGGCCGGATCAGGTCGAGCAGCAGCCGGATGGTGGTGGTCTTGCCCGCCCCGTTCGGGCCGAGGAACCCGTACACCTCGCCGGGTTCGACCCGCAGGTCCAGCCCGGCGAGGCCGCGGGTGCGGCCATAGGTCTTGACGAGGTTCTCGGTGCTGATGGCCGGGTCAGCCATCGTGGTCTCCCTTCCGGAGGTGTTCGGCTTTGAAGCGTTCGACGAGCCGTGGCATCTCGTGCTCGATGTAGGCGTAGAAGTCGCGGGTGATGCGCAGCCGGGCGGCTTCCGGCGCGTCCGGATCCCCGATCAGGGCCAGGCCGCGGTCCATCAGCTCGCGGAACATCCGGAACTTGGTCGGCTCGGCGACCGTTCGGATGATCGCGTCCGGGACGATCTCGTACGCGTGGCCGCGCTGGCCGGGGGCCGCCACCCGCCGGACGAAGCCGCTGCTCTCCAGCATCCGCATGCCGGTGCTGACGGACCCCTTGGAGAGCCCGAGGGCCTCGCCCAGCTGTCCGCTGGTCTGCTGGGGTGGATCGCAGATCAGCAGCCAGCCGAGCAACTTGCCGTACGCCGGCGAGAGTCCCATGCCGCTCAGGACGACGGCCGCCTCCTCGGCGTACCGGCGCTGGTCGGACAGCTCCGTCATCCCAACCTCGTTCCAAACGTTCAAGAAGTTCTGAACGAAGAGTACCTCAGCTGAGGGCGTCCCGAACGTAGGATGTGAGTCATGGCCCCGAGCACCGTTTCGCCGACCGGTCCCGAGCTGACCGGTCGCTCCGGGTTGGCCGGAGACGCGGTGCGCAGGATCATGCACATCGCCTCGGCCATCCGGCACTACCAGGACGTCGACATCGCCGAGCTGGGGCTCACCCCGGCGGTGGCCCGGGCCCTGCACCAGCTGGACCCCGACCATCCGCTGCCCGCCCGCGACCTGGCCGACCGGCTGCGTTGCGACCGGTCCAACGTCACCGCGCTGGTGGACAAGCTGGAGCAGGCGGGCCTCGTGGAACGCCGGGTCGACCCCGCCGACCGGCGGCAGAAGACGCTCGTGGTGACCGAGGCCGGCCGGGGCATGCGGGCGCGGGTGCACCACGTGATGTCCGACTCCCGCCTCCTCGCCGGTCTCACCGACGCCGAGCTCGCCACCCTGCGGGACCTCGTGTTCAAGGTCTCCGACGGCGGCTGCCCGGAGGCCTGCGGGACCGAGTAGGCGCGGACGCGCCGATCGTGTCCAGGTGGGCGGACCGCGCCATGGTCGGTAATGCTGTCGTTCGTGACCACCCCGCACGATCTTGACGAACGGCTCCGCGAGGCGCTGGGAGCACTGACCGCCGACGACGAGCGGAGGCGGGATCCGGCCCGGCCCGTCACCGACGACGCGCCGCTGACCGGGGCGCAGGCGCTGGACCTCTTCGACGCCCAGGTCGTCAGCCGCCAGCTCGACCTTGCCGGTCGCTGGCTGCGCAGCTTCGGCGAAGGGTTCTACACGATCGGTTCCGCCGGCCACGAGGGCAACGCCGCGGTCGCCGCCGCCCTGCGGCCCACCGACCCGGCCCTGTTGCACTACCGCTCCGGCGCCTTCTACTGCGTCCGCGCCGCCCAGGCCGCCGGCGCCGACGGCGTACCCTGTGGAACCGCCGACCGCCCGGCCACGGACGAGGGTCCGGCACCGCCCGGAGCTGCCGGCGGCGCCGCTGTCGTCCCGCTGCCGCGCCGCGCGGACGACGCCGCTGCGGCCGACCGCGTGGAGGCCGCCGCCGCACCCGGGCCGGACGCCGACACCACCGGCATCCGTACCGTCGACAGCCAGCCGGAGCGCGCGGAGGTCGGCCTGGTCCCGTCACCGTCCGCAGCCGGCTCGAATGCCGCCACCGCCGCCGGCGTCGCCCTGGCCGCCCCGGAGCCCAGCCCTGCCGGCCCCGACCCGGCCGAACCCAGCGTTGCCGGCCCCGACCTCGCCGGGGCCAGCCCTGCCAGGCCCGGCCTCGCCGGGTCCGACCGCGCCGCGACCGACCTCGTCCCGGACGCCCGGTCCGCCGACGGTCCGGGTGCCGCCGACACTGCCGTCCTGCCGGACGACGCCGGGCCGGGTGACGGCGGTCCGGCGCGGTTCGCCGCGACCCCCCGGGGGGCGGATGCCACCGAGCGCACCATCTTGCCCGCCGGACCCGTGGCGGACCGGCCCCTGGCGCCCGGGTACGCGGACGCGGCCCGCGACGTGCTGCGCGGCATGGTCGCCTCGGCGCGGGAGCCGATCGCCGGCGGCCGGCACAAGGTGTTCGGCCGGTCCGAGCTCGCCGTCGTGCCGACCACCTCCACGATCGCCTCGCACCTGCCCCGGGCGGTCGGCATGGGTCTCGCGGTGGAGCGGCTGCGCCGGCTCGACGGTGCGGGCCGGCGGACCGGGATCCGGGCCGGCAGCGGCGGGGGAGCGTCCCACGCGGCGTGGCCGCCCGACGCGATCGTGGTCTGCTCGTTTGGCGACGCCTCGGTCAACCACGCCAGCGCCACCGCCGCCCTCAACACCGCCGGCTGGTACGACCACACCGGCCTGCGCATCCCGGTCCTCTTCGTCTGCGAGGACAACGGGCTGGGAATCAGCGTCCGTTCGCCGCGCGGCTGGGTGGAGGCCACGCTGCGGGCCAAGCCGGGGATCCGCTACTTCGCCGCCGACGGGAGCGACCTGCTCGGGGCGTACGCGATGGCGGCCGAGGCGGCGGCGTGGGTCCGCCGGCACCGGCGTCCGGCCGTGCTGCACCTGTCCACCGTCCGCCTGATGGGGCACGCCGGCGCGGACGTCGAGACCGCGTACCGCACCGCCGCGGAGATCGCGGCCGACCTCGACCGGGACCCGCTGCTCGCCACCGCGCGGCTGCTGGTCCGGGCGGGTGTCGCCACCGGCCCCGATCTGCTGGCCCGGTACGACGAGATCGGCTGGCGGACGCGCCGGATCGCCGAGGAGGTGCTGGACGAGCCGAAACTGGCCGACCCGGCCGAGGTGGTGGCGCCGCTCGCACCCCGGCGACCGGTCCGGGTCGCCCGGGCGGTGGCCGACGCGGCCGCGCGGGCGGCCGGTCCGGGGGTGGCCGCGCGGACCGAGGCCTTCGGCGGGAAGCTCCCCGAGCTCGCCGGCCCGCTGACGCTCGCGCAGAGCATCAACGCCGCGCTGGCCGACGGGCTGCTGGACCACCCGCAGATGGCCGTCTTCGGCGAGGACGTCGGCGCCAAGGGCGGGGTGTACGGGGTGACGAAGGGCCTGCGGGAGCGCTTCGGCGCCGCCCGCGTGTTCGACACGCTGCTCGACGAGACGTCGATCCTCGGGCTCGGCCTGGGCGCCGGGCTGGCCGGGATGCTGCCGGTGCCCGAGATCCAGTACCTCGCGTACCTGCACAACGCCGAGGACCAGTTGCGCGGCGAGGCGGCCACCATGCAGTTCTTCTCGCGGGGGGCGTTCCGGAACCCGATGGTGGTCCGGGTCGCCGGGCTGGCGTACCAGGAGGGGTTCGGCGGGCACTTCCACAACGACAACTCGGTGGCCGTACTCCGGGACGTCCCCGGCCTGGTGGTCGCGGTGCCGGCGCGGCCGGACGACGCCGCGCCCATGCTGCGGACCTGCCTGGCGAGCGCGGCGGTCGACGGCAGCGTGTGCGTGTTCCTGGAGCCGATCGCCCTCTACCACACCCGGGACCTGCACAGCGAGGGTGACGGGGAGTGGCTCGCCGAGTACGCGGAGCCGGGCGCCTGGCCGAGCGCGCACGTGCCGGTCGGCCGGGCCCGGGTCTACGGCGTGGGCTCGGCCGAGGACATCACGATCCTCACCTTCGGTAACGGCGTCCGGCTGTCGCTGCGCGCCGCGGCGGCGCTCGCCGACGAGGGGGTGGGGACCCGGGTGGTGGACCTGCGCTGGCTGGCGCCGTTGCCGGTCGCCGATCTCATCCGGGAGGCCACGGCGACGGGCCGGGTGCTGGTCGTGGACGAGACGCGGCGCTCGGGTGGGGTCGGTGAAGGGGTGATCGCGGCCCTGGTCGATGCCGGATATGTCGGAGCGGCGCGGCGAGTAGCCGCAGTTGACTCGTTTGTACCATTAGGTCCGGCTGCCCGTCAGGTTCTGGTCTCCGAGGATGCCATTACCCAGGGTGCCCGCACGCTCCTGGCACGGTAAATTCCGTTCCACCCGGTGCGCCACTTGCGCGGCGAGCCGCAACTGTGTGGACTTGGCCCGACGACGTCGTACGACGCCGCGAGCAGGGATGAGATGAGGAGGCACGCGACAGTGAGCGCGACCGCTGGTCAGGCCGCCGACGGGGTACGCAGCCTGGCGGACCGGTTCGGGATCGAGCCGGGGATGGTCGTCATGGAGATGGGGTACGACGACGACGTCGACCAGGATCTCCGGGACGCCCTGACCGACCGCTGTGGGGACCTGGTCGACGAGGACACCGACGAGGTGGTCGACGCGGTGCTGGTGTGGTACCGGGACGGCGACGGTGACCTCTTCGAGCTGCTCGTCGACGCCCTCGGCCCGCTGGCGGACAACGGCGTCGTGTGGCTGCTCACGCCCAAGGCCGGGCGCGAGGGGCACGTCGAGCCGAGCGAGATCGCCGAGTCCGCGCCCACCGCCGGCCTCCAGCAGACCTCCACGATCAACGCCGGCCGGGACTGGAGCGGTGCCCGGTTGGTGCTCCGGCGCGGGTCGAAGGCCAAGAAGTAACTGCGCAATTTCACCCACGGTGGGGCCACCACCGTGTGTGGCAGGCTGTCGTCACCTTCGACTCGACGCAAGGAGCTCTCTCATGCCCATCGAGGTTGGCGCCGAGGCGCCGGACTTCGTGCTCAAGGACCAGAACAACCAGGAGGTCCGGCTCTCCGACTTCCGCGGCAAGCGCATCGTGCTGCTGGTCTTCTACCCGCTCGCCTTCACCGGCGTCTGCCAGGGTGAGCTGTGCGAGGTGCGGGACAACCTGAACGAGTACCTCAACGACGACGTCCAGGTGCTGACCGTCAGCGTCGACTCGGTGTTCGCGCACAAGGTGTGGGCCGACCGGGAGGGCTACCAGTTCCCGCTCCTGTCGGACTTCTGGCCGCACGGCGCGGTCGCCCAGGCGTACGGCGTCTTCAACGACGTCGCCGGCATCGCCAACCGGGGCACCTTCGTCATCGACAAGGCGGGCGTGGTCCGCTTCGCCGAGATGAACATGCCGGGGGAGGCCCGGGACCAGCAGGGCTGGCGCAAGGCGCTCGCCGAGACGGCCTCCGCCTGACCCGCGACGACCGGTGCGCGGCCGTGCGACGTGGCCCACGGTCGGCAGGGTAAGCTTGCCAACCTCCGGCCCGCCGCACGGGCGCCGGGGCGCGTAGCTCAGTGGGAGAGCACTCGCCTTACAAGCGAGGGGTCGCAGGTTCGAAACCTGCCGCGCCCACCACACCTCACCAGCACTAACACCGGCCACAAGATCAGCGAGCCGGCCGATGACAGCAACGCCGACAGCAACGGTGTTCACGAGAGCCGCCCGTCGAGCTTGCCGAGAGCCTGTCGCATGGCGTCAAGGTTGGCGTGCGAGTAGACCTTGAGGGTGAGCTTCACGTCGGCGTGCCGGGCGATGGCCTGGACGACGTGCGGCGGAACGCCCAGCTCCATCAGCAGGGACACGACGGTGTGCCGCAGGTCGTGCAGCCGGACGTCGGGGCAGCCGGCCTTCTCGCGCAGCGCGGCGAAGTGGCGGTTGAGATTGCGAGGCTCCATCGGGGTGCCGACCTCGGAGGGGAAGACCAGGCCGTGATCGTGCCAGACATCGGCGAGCCGGGCTCGTTCCCGTCGTTGGCGCTCCTGGTGGTCGAGTAGCACCAGCCAGGTCCAGTCCGGCAGCGGCAGGACGCTGTCCGAGTCCTCGGTTTTGGTGTCTTGGATGCGCAGCTCGCCGCCGGCCCGCTGCACGGTCTGACCGATTGTCGCGGTGCCGTTGTCGAGGTCAAGGTCCGACCAGCGCAGCCCGAGCAGCTCGCCCCGCCGAAGGCCGAGAGTCGCAGCCACGACGTACAGCGCGTACAGGCGGTGGTCTTCCGCAGCGGCGAGGAGCTTACGTACCTGGTCGACGGACAGGCCCTTGCCGACCTTGTAGCGGGGTGCGGGAACCCGGACAAGCTTGGCGACGTTGCGCGAGACCAGCTCCTCACGCATGGCGTGTTGGAGAGCGTTGCGCAGCACCGCGTGCACGTACTGGATCTGTCGCTTGCTGGGGTAGCGCTGGCAGCACCGGCCGACCGAGCAGCAGCGGCGGTCAGGGCGACGACTCGTGTCAAGGCGGCCCGCAACGGGCCGCACGCGCCGCCGCCTGGGCGCGCGCCGGCCGCTGCCGCTGTCGCTCTGCGGCCGTCACGCCTGACGCCCGGCGGCTGGCGCGGAGAGCGGGGAGCCCGGAGGGCCGCCGCAGAACGACAGGCCGTTGACCGGTGGTGTGGTGAGCCGGCAGCCGGCCGGGCCGCGCGGCCAAGAGCCCGCGCGGCGTGGGGGAGCGGACGCCGGCCCCGTTGGCGAGCTGGCGGCAGTTGCGGGGTTGCGGCTAGTGCGCCGCCGGCGGGGGCGCTCCGGCTCCAGGATGGCCGGGGCTCCGTCGGCGGGTCGCGGTCCGTGGATGGTTGCGGTAGGCCATCCCGCCTGCCCTCGACCCGGGGCAAGCCGAGCAGACCCCCGCCCGGCGCGCCAGCGTCCGAACCTACGTCAAGGTCCACTTGACGTGGCGCACCGGGCGGCGGCCCGCTCCCCAGAGGGCGGGCCGAGGGCAGACGGGATGGCGCAGGGTTGTCACTGAGGGGGCGGTCGCCGCTCCCTCTCTGGCAAGGCGATGTCATCAGGAACGTCGAGAGCGTCCATCTTTAGGCCAACGAACTGCACCAAGGTTGCTAGGCCTGGAATCAGACTCGCAATGGTCCACGCCGTGATTAAGGCGGTTGGGGTGCTGACGAGCGCGATCAGTGCTTCGGGGGCCTTCGGGCTGACGGCCGACAACGTGATCAGGGCAAGCATGGACACCACCCCTAAAACCGACGTGAAGAGGAAGGGTGCCAGGTAGTACACCGGCTCGGACTCGATGGCCCGAAGCTTTCTCAGGAACGCCTGATCCATGAACGCCGCCTGGAAGGAGATGCCAGCGATGACGGCTCCCACGATGACGCCAACTACTCCGATGGCTCCGGGGGCCGCCCGCAGGACAGCGTCGGGGTAGGTGAACGACAAGGCGAGCGCAGCCACTCCGAAGGCGACGCCCACGCCGAGGTCCACGCGCAGTAGCTCGCTAAGTTTGAAGTCGAGCGCCGCCCATAAGTGCCGATTGATCTGGCTCGCCATACCCGTCACACCTCCTCTGCGTTAGAACAAACGTACGCTCCGGGTGTGACAGAACATCGAGCGTGATCACCTAGACGGCGGGCCTTGGCGGCCGGGTGCCGGCGTAGACCACGAGAGCTTGGAGCACAAGATCCATGCCCCGCTCAAGATCTTTGCCATAGTCATCGATCCGCGTCTCGTCAGTTTTCGTGTCGCTGTCGAACTTGGCGTCTACGCCCTGCGCTTCTCGTGACTCCATCTGGACCCGTGCGTCGCCAGTCTCCAACCCTTGGAGCTTGTCCCAGAACGCCTCGGCTTGGACGTCGAGTACCTGAGAATGGTAAGCGGCATATTCCTCGGTTGCCCGCTTTGCTTTCATTGCCCGCATCTTGGCTCGGACCTCATCAAGGTCGCGCCCTGGGTTCGAAAATTTGACGGTGCGACGCAGCAGCTTGACGTAGGGATGCTGCTCGATCCACTCCTCGACAGTGTGCTGAGACACGACAGGGTCGCACTCCCAGTCGGCGGGCATAAGGTTGAGGTTCTGGGCTGCTGCCGACAGCACCTGACCGAAGGCGGGCCGGAAGCTCGCCGGTTGGATGCGCTGGGTGGTTGTAAAGGCGACCCAACGGTTGTGCTCCCGCAGGTCGACTGCGAACGGAACCACCGTGTCCTGGGATGCAGCGTCGGAGTCCTCGGTGGCACCCTTGATCCACGACCAGCTGTCCGGGTCGAAGTAGCGCTTTTGATCAACCACCGAGTACCCCAGGACGCCAGTCATGAAGTCGTCGCCCATGGCTAGACGCATGTCGGCGGCGTACCAGGCACGGGCTGGCCGCTCAGGCGTTGCCGGCACAACGAACGTCGTCAGCCGGCTCTCAGCCAGGGCCCGCATGTCCTCCGCGAAGGGGCGCATGCCGAGGGTGCTGTTGCGGCGATTGATCCTGGCGAATACTACCCGGCGCTGCTTTGTCACAGAAAGTCCACCACCCAGGATAGGAAGCACTCCTAATCCGAACAATCTACGGAGGTGGGCGCAAAGCTGCGATCTCAGCGAGTGTCCAAGATATGACAGGGGCCGAGGGTGGACAGGCCTACATCGCTACCTCAGAGCGACGCAGAACGCTGCTGCCGTTCTACCTGGGCGCAGCCCTCCACCAGCATCTCGACAGTCTGAATCCAGCGCTAGGGCTGTGGGGGGTAGTTCTCGCCTAGCTCGATCTCGGCTCGTACAGCGAACTCGCGCAACTTGGCCGTCGCTTCGACTGGGCCGCCGGTGGCTTGCATCATCGCCGACTGCGCCAAAATGATCAGCGCCTCGATCGCCTCGTGCGACCGAGGGTTGATCAGAGCGGCAACCTGGTCCATGTCGTCGTCGAAGTAGGCCAGCAGGATCCGGCTCGCGAGCCCCATGGCCCGGGCGGTATCCAGCGGCAGGTTGCTCGCACTGCTCGGCTTCACGCCCGACACCCCTCCTACAGCGACTTCACTCCGGTGGGCACAAGCAGATAGACCATTCCGAGCCAACCCGCTACGCGGTAAGTGCCCCAGCTCTGAACCGTCTGCGCAACCACCTCGCCCCGTGCCTGCTCGGTCTCGATGCCGGCAGCCTCGACGAGGGCGTCCCGCAAACGGACAGCATCTGCAAAGGCCTCTGCCTCGGTCTCTCGGATGTCCCGCGTTTGCGCCGTGATCTTCGTGACTACGTCATTCACATCGAATGACCAGCCTCTCGGACCTCCGCGAAGCGGGTGCAAGTCCACTTTCCGGTCGTCGCCAAGCTCCGTGTACCGATCATCATCGAGAGCGTGGTCCCGCAGACATGCCAACGTCGCAGCGACCAACTGCTCGGGGCTCCTCACGAAGCGTTCCTCCACCAACATCGTGCACCCGGCGGGTGCGGATCTGATCTGATCTACAACCAGTCTCGATGCTGTCAACGCTCGGGAGCACACGACACGCCGTACATACGTTCGGGCTTCGCTACCCATCCCCTCCGCGATTGTTGGGCCGCCCCTGGGCCGTCCGGGCCGTCACCGGGCCGTCAGACGTTGACCAAAGACGACCGACGACGACCAGCAGCGGCCGAAAAGAGCAGATCAGCCACCATGTAACGGTGGCTGACCTGGTGGGCGACGGACGAGTCGACCTGTACGCCGGATTCTGTGACCCGTTGCTCCGCCGCGCAGCGGCCATGCTCCGGGCGGGACCGCCTGGACCAGTCTCCTGACGCTCGCTCCCACACCCAGCGAGGGGCCGGCATGGTCGGTAGGGATGTGCGGGCGATGTCGGCCGATTGCGAGGCGCTGGCATACTTCGATCCGTATGGGGCTGCCGAGGTCGGTGTCTGGACCGGCGGCCGGTCGGTACCCGCTCTAGGAGGAGCCGTGACGTCGGAAGAACGGCTACTGACGCCGGCCGAGATCGCCTCTTTGTTCCGGGTCGATCCGAAGACGGTCACGCGGTGGGCGAAGGCAGGCAAGCTCAGCGCGATCCGAACCCTCGGCGGACACCGCAGATATCGGGAATCAGATGTCCGGGCGCTGTTGCAAGGCCTCGGGTCCGACGCCGGCCAACCGGTCGCCGCCGGCGTCGGGCTCGAATCGGCTCCGGCTGGGCCTGGCGGAGATGCGCTGGACACCACCCCGCCGGCTTCTCGATTCGTGGCCCCGTCGCCCCCGCCGAAGCCAAAGGTCCCGGCCTACCGGGCACACCCTCCGCAGCGCCCGTGGGGACGCCAGAATAACTCCGACCAAACCATGGTGATCGACCTCTACCTCGATACCGACGACGAGGACGTGTTCGAGCGGGTGACGTGGGCCGTCGCCAGACTGGCCGACGCGCTGGGCTATGCCGAACCCGAACAAATCGATTTGATCCGGGGCTCGTTCTGGTGGCGGGCCCGGACCGCGGCCAAGAAGGCACTGACCTCGAAGGAACTGTCCGATCGACTCATCAAGGTCGAGCGGAGCCTGGAACTCGCCCGGATCGACGCCGTGCAGGCGGACGTCGACACCAAGGAGGCACAGGCTGTGGGTCAGCTCATGGAGTCTCTCGCGGACGTGCCGCAGGCCTGCCTCCGGGTCGGCTCGCTGCTGCTGGTGAAGTACCCCGGCGCGCACGGCCCCGTGGTGCTGGCGCGTACCCTGTCGCAGCCGGAGATCCGCCTGCTGGAGCGTTATCCGGAGATCCAGCGCGACCCATCCCAGGTGATAGAGGCCCTGGCCACGGCGCTGGCGTCGGCGGATCTCGTCGGGCACGCGCCGCAGGAGCAGCAGGCCTGACGGTTGTGCCCCGGCGCGGGTGCCGAGATTCTGTCCGGGCGGGTCAAGCGGCGTGCCGGCATCGGCCAGGCCGCCGGGAACCTTACATCAGCAAGCAGTCAGCAGAAGTCTGGGCTCATCTGCGGAGAAGCGGCCTCTATCGGCGGCCAGCGCGCATACGACGACATCAGACGGCACCGGTTGAAGCGTGGTGGCAGCCGAGATCAACATTCACACCGAAGAGGTCACGTGATAAAGGTGCCGTCCGGGCTCATGATCTCGTCTCTCAGCAGCGGCACCAACGCCGACGAGCCGCCATCGTCCACGGTGACTGACATGCGGACCCGACCGTCGCCGTCGTCAATGGCGTAGCTGACCACGGCGTACCGCTTGCCGTCCTCACCCACGACCAGGCGCACATCCTTGTCGTCGAGCATTGCGCGCCACTCGTCATAGCCGTTGCGTCGCCATTCCGCCAGGCGTGCCTCGGCGAGCTGCGCTGCGGTCTCGTTGTTCAGCCCCACGCGCTCACTCTCCCACCCGGGCTGGCTGTCGACAGCAACGGTGACAGCAACGAGCCGCGATACGGACAGCCGCCGGCCGCCGTGCGCGGACGGTCGTCCGAGGTCGCGGACGCGGATGGACCCCGCCGGACGAAGCGCCTAGAACTTACAAGCGAGGGGTCGCAGGTTCGAAACCTGCCGCGCCCACCACACCTCACAGCATCAACGCCGACCACAGGATCCGAGCGTCGGCCGATGACAGCAACGGGGTCGAGGTCCGACCAGCGCAGCCCGAGCCGGCAGCCGGCCGGGCCGCGCGGCCAACAGGCCGCGCGGTGTAGGGGAGCGCGTCGGCCGCGTCGGCGAGCCGGCAGTCGCGGGGTTGAGGTCACTGCGCCCTACAGCGGAGGTGCTCCGGCTCCCGGACGGCCGACGATCGTCGGCAGCCGCCGGGTCCGTGGATGAGTGCACCGGGCCAGCCCGCCCACCGTCGACCCGGGCAAGCCGAGCAAACCACCGCCCGACCCGGCAGCCTCCGAACCTGCGTCAAGGGCTCGGTACGGCGTTGATGGATGATGATGGTTGCTACGGATGCTCGCGGGCAGGGTGTATGGCACTTTCCACGACCGCATCGGACAGATAGGGGTCGGGAGTGCCGATCGACTTGGACGAGGTGCGGGTGTGGCGACTGGGTGTCGCGTTGAGGATCTTTGCCGGCCTGCTGCTCGGCGTCATGGCCGTAGGGGTGGTGGCCTTCTTCGCCCATCAAGCTCTTGCGACCGACGGCGACTTGCGCGTTGCGCTCGCCCTCGCGGTGCCTTACGGCTTGCTGGGATTCTTGATGTGGCGCGGGACATTCCATCCTCGAATGTCCGCGGGTCCGAAAGGGATGATCCTGCGCAGCCAGTGGCGTACAGTCCGCTGAGCACCAACGGGATGTCGAAGCGAGTGGCTCACCGGATGATGCCACTGGTATCCAGGTTTGACGCTTGGCATGGCACTCGTCCCAGGTCCGGCCGCTTGAAGACAACACCAGGTATCGCCCGGGTTCACGCGTCGATTCACCCGATCCGAGAGGATCTATGCCACTTCCGAGGGGCTCAGCGTCCAAGTTCCAGACCCCGACCGTACAGGGGCAGCCGAACGGCCATTGACGGCCCGCCGGCCGTCTGTTTTGCTGCGTCGCAGTTGACCTTGCAGGTCTCAATCTCTCACTGCGCTGGAGAAATGTATGTCCCCCATTGATGCCATCAAATCGGTCCTCTCCCAGTACGCCGGTTTCCGCGGTCGAGCCCGCCGGTCCGAGTACTGGTGGTTCTTCCTCTTCACCCTGATCGTCGGCATCGTCGCCGGAATTCTGGATGGCGCGCTGGGAACCAACATCGGATCGGGCGCGAGCGCTACCGGCGTCATCGGGCTCATTGTCGGCCTGGCCCTGCTGCTGCCGGGCCTGGCCGTTGCCGTGCGGCGACTGCACGACACCGACCGCTCGGGCTGGTGGCTGTTGATCGGACTCGTGCCTCTCGTGGGCGGCATCGTCCTGCTCGTCTTCTTCGTGATGGACGGAACTCGGGGAAGTAACCGGTACGGTGCCGACCCGAAGGACGCTCCGCAGGCCGCTTCCCCCAGCATGGCCTGACAGGGCCCATCGAGTGGCTGCTTGCTGGAGCTGAGCCAGCCCAAGAGATCCATGCCGGCGGTTGACAGCGCGCGACGGTCGCCGCCGGCACCACTCATCGGTTGTCGGCCAGCGCGAGAAGCGATCCTGCCGTATGCGTCGTAGCGGTCCGACCGTAGTCGGTCAGCGGGTGTCCGCACGATCGGTCCTCTCGACCAGTTCAGCGAAGGGCAGGGGACAGCAGGGGCTGCCGGCGCAGGCGACCAGGTCGTCACAACCGGCGGAGATGGCGGCGCGCAGGGTGTCACGGATGACGGTGAGGTCGGCGAGCTTCTGCTCCACCTCGATGAGCTTCTCCCTGGCACGTGCCGGTAGGCCGCTGTCCGGTCGGCCGCCGTGCTGGTGCCGGCCGGCGTCGAGCAGGTCGGCAACCTCGTTGAGGGTGAAGCCGAGACGTTGCGCGGTCTTGATGACCCGCAGCAGGGTGACCGACTCGGCCGGATAGAGCCGGTGCCCACCCGGCGACCGCTGCGGTGCGGCGAGCAGGCCGCGACGCTCGTAGTAGCGCAGCGTCTGCTGGTTGACCCCGGCCGCGTCGGCCAGTTGGCCGCTGCGCAGTCCCGACCCGGTCATCCCCGATCCCGGACGGACACCGCCCGCTCGGCGAGGGCATCGAGCACGTCGACGTGTGCCGCCGGCACCCGGACGTCCAATGCCAGCGCGTCCGGGCCGGACCGGGAGAGGTCGAAAGCAAAGAACGAGCAGCAGGACGCCTCCCGGGCCGTCAGATCCCGTGCCGTCTCCTCGACCTGCGCCGCGCCGTCGAGCCGCAACCGCAGATGCTGAGCCGACGGCCGGTCGACGCCCCGCACGGCGGCGGCGAAGAACTGATCGAACTCGGCGAGCCGCAGCGGCCGCTCAACCGTCGGCAGCGTGCAGGCGTCCGGTACCCAGGCGTCGTCCGTCGTGATGTGGTGGTCACTCATACCTCCGACGGTAAGCCTGTACCTGGGTACCGGATGCAAGCCCGAGGTGTACCTTCTCCGCCACCCGGTGGAGCGCCGGCGGGCGGGCAGCGGTGACGGGGTGTCTCAGGCGGCGGGCCGCAGCTCGGCGAGGAGTTTCTCCACCCTGGTACGGATCTCGTCGCGGATGGGCCGGACGGCCTCGACGCCCTTGCCGGCGGGGTCTTCGAGCTTCCAGTCCTCGTAACGCTTGCCGGGGAAGACGGGGCAGGCGTCGCCGCAGCCCATGGTGACGATGACGTCCGACGACTCCGCCGTCTCGTACTCGAGAAGCTTGGGGGTCTGGTCGGTGATGTCGATGCCGACCTCGTGCATGGCCTCGACGGCGGCGGGGTTGATCTGGTCGGCGGGGGCGGAGCCGGCGGAGCGGACCTCGACGGTGTCGCCGGCGAGGTGGCGCAGCCAGCCGGCGGCCATCTGGGAGCGTCCGGCGTTGTGGACGCAGACGAACAGGACGCTGGGCTTGTCGCTCATCAGGAGCCTTTCTGGCAGTACGGGTCACCGGGCCGGTTGACCGGCTCATCGTGGGGATCCAGGGACCGGCGGTGGGGGTCGCCGTTGCGGTCGAGCAGTCGGTGGCGACCGGAACCGTAGGGCCTGTTCACCAGGCCGGTCCAAGGGGACGCTGCACGGCCGCGTACGCGTCCGGCCGTCACCGGCGGTGGCCCACGGCGGCGTCCTCGTCGATGGGGACGACCACCTGGTCTGCGGCGCGGCCGGCGTCGGGGTAGAGCACGGCCAGCAGCCCGACGCCGACGGCCAGGCCGACGACCTGCGCGAGAACGAAGCCGGGCACCGAGGCCGGGGCGATGCCCGCGAAGGTGTCGGTGAACGCGCGGCCGATCGTGACCGCCGGATTGGCGAACGAGGTCGACGAGGTGAACCAGTAGGCCGCGCCGATGTAGGCGCCGACGGCGGCGGGGGCGACCGGGGCGCGGCCGGAGCGGGCGAGAGCGAAGACGAGCAGGATCAGGCCGGTGGTGGCGACGACCTCACCCAGCCAGAGGTGCCCGGCGGAGCGGTCCTTGCTCGACCAGGCCACGGCGGACAGGTCGAACATCAGGTTCGCCAGCACCGACCCGGCGATCGCGCCGGTGATCTGGGCAACCACGTAGCCGGCGAGGTCCTGGCCAGTCAGCCCGGTGCCGGCGCGGCGGCCGAGGAACCAGTCCGCGGCCGACACGACCGGATTGAAGTGCGCCCCGGAAACAGGGCCGAAGACAAGGATCAACGCCGCCAACGCGAAGGCGGTGGCGATCGAGTTCTCCAGCAGTTGGAGGCCGACGTCGCCGGGAGAGAGGGTGGCGGCCATGATGCCGGAGCCGACCACGGCGGTGACCAGCAGCGCGGTGCCGGTGAACTCGGCCAGCAGGCGCCGCCGGAGTGCGATGGTCATCGGTCTGTTCTCTCCCATGGTTGAACGCCCCGGGCCGGGTGCCGGTCGGGGGGGGTTATCGGATGGTGGGGACGTGCAGTTCGTCGAGCAGGCGACGAACCCGGCGTTCGATCTCGTCGCGGATCGGCCGCACGTCGGCGAGGTCGAGGCCGGCCGGGTCGTCGGCATCCCAGTTCTCGTAGCGGGTGCCGGGGAAGACGGGGCAGGCGTCGCCGCAGCCCATGGTCACGACCACGTCGGCGGCGCGGACCACCTCGTCGGTCCACGGCTTGGGGAACTCCTCGGCGATGTCGATGCCGCGTTCGGCCATCGCGGCGACGGCGGAGGGGTTGATCTCGATGCCGGGTTCGCTGCCGCCGGACCAGGCGATCGCGTGGTCGCCGGCGAGGTGGGTGAAGAAGCCCAGCGCCATCTGGGAGCGGCCGGCGTTGTGCGTGCACAGGAACAGCACGACCGGCCGGCCGTCGCGGTGGTGTCCCTCGACCCGGGCCAGGGCCCGCAGACGCTGCCGGGCGAAGCGCTCGGCGAGCAGCGGAAGGTAGTTCGGGATGCTGGCGGCGGTGGCGAACTGGTCGTAGCTGCTGTGCAGGAACCGCTCGATGGTCTCGGTGCCGTAGATGCCGGTGAACTCCTCGGCGAGTCGGCTCGCTGCGGTGTGCAGGGCAAGTTGCTGGTCGAGGGTGATCTCCTGGTAGCGGGCGCTGGTGTCAGTCATCGGGTGCCTCTCAGGGTGGCGGTGGGTGCGAGGCGGTCGACGCGGTCGGCGAGGTCGGCGTAGGCCGTCTCGAACGCTTCGTCGGTGTCGACGCGGACCGGGTCCGGAACGGACCAGTGCAGGCGGGGGCGGACCGGTCCGGTGAGTTCTTCGTGGGCGTTGTCGCAGACGGCGATGACCAGGTCGTCGTCGCGGACGACGTCGTCGACGTGGGCGGTGCCGGTCGGGTCGAGATCGAGGGAGTGGCGGTGGGCCACCGCGATCGCGCGAGGGTGGACCCGTGGTGCCGGCTTGGTGCCGGCCGAGGCGGCGTCGCCGCTGGTGCGGCGCTTCCACAGCGCCGCGGCCAGCTGCGAGCGGGCGGAGTTGTGGGTGCACACGAAGACCACCCGACCGACACCCGCCAGCGGCGGCGGGGTGAGGGCGGCCAGGGCGGCCGGCTGGAGGCGCAGGTAGGTGCGCCGCCGGTCGCCCTCCGACCGGGCCCGCACGACGAGACCGGCCTCCGTGAGCACCTTCACGTGATGCGCAACGAGGTTGGTCGGCATGTCCAGGTCGTGGGCGATCTCCCCGGGGGAGGCGTCGCCCAGGGTGAGCGCGTCCACGATCGCCAGGCGCGCCGGATCGCCCAGGGCGGCGTGGACCCGGGCCCGGCCATGCAGGGAAGCAAGCTCAGCCTTCATTGAGTCAACTATCGCTGAGTGATGTGCCGATCGTCAAGCGGCGGCGTCACGGCCCGCACGGGCAGCGCCGAACCTGTGCACCGTGCTCGCTCGCCCGGACCCGTGTGCTCCGGCCTGGCCCGCTGTTTGGAATGCTTGGCACATGCCCGCACTTCCGGTGACGTTCAGCGAAGACGCCATCAACAGCTCGGTCAAGGTCCAGTTCGAAGCCTTCATCGACGAGCATCGCGACGCCCTCAACCGCTGCCTGGACGGGCTGACCGAGGAGGAGGCACGCCGGTCGCTGGTGCCCTCCAGGACGACGCTGCTGGGTCTGGTGAAGCACGCGACCGTCGTCGAGAAGGTCTGGTTCGACGAGGCCATCACCTGCCGGTCGCGCGCCGAGATCGGCATCCCCGCGACGCCCGACGAGTCGTTCATCCTCGATGACGACGACACCATCGCCAGCATCCGGCAGGCACATCGTGAGGCCTGCGAGGCGTCCCGCCGGGCGACGTCGACCCTCGGGCTGGACGACGTGCTCCAGGGCAACCGCCGCGGCCCGCTCCCGCTGCGCTGGGTGTACCTCCACGTGCTCCGCGAACTCGCCCAGCACTGCGGGCACGCGGACATCCTCCGCGAGCAACTCCGAGCCGGCTAGCCAACCTCCGCCGGGCACCCGCCCCATCGGCTGGTCGGGGAGCCCGGCTCCGGACCGCCGACGCGGGGGGCGCCGGAGCCGGCCGCCCGGGGGCGGCGGAGCGTCGGTCGCCCGCCGTACGATCGCGGCATGGTGGACGGTGCGGTGCTGCTGTGGGTGCACGGCGGCGGGTGGCATTCGCGGGACACGACCGACGTGTCGCTCTTCGAGGAGCTGGGGATGCGGGTGGTGCAGGCCCGCTACCGGTTGAGCGGCGAGGCCACCTGGCCAGCGCAGCTCGACGACGTCCGTGCCGAGGCGCGCGCCGCGCTGCTGCCGGGCCGGCCGCTCGTCGTCGCCGGGGATTCCGCCGGCGCCCACCTGGCTCTGCAGGTCGGTCTGCGGGGCGTGGACGTTCCCGGCGACGTGGACGCCGTCCTGGCCCTGGAGCCACCGGTCGACCCGCTCGCGCCGGACTGGCCCCGCGGCCGGGCCGAGGGGAACCCGTGGCACCAGCTCCTCGGGCACCTGCCCGCGCCGGGCGACGCGGCCACCGTGGACTGCACGGTCACCACCCATGTGGGTGCGGGCACGCCGGTGCTGCTCGCCCACGGTCTCGACGACGCATCGGTCCCGGTGACGCAGACGCTGAACCTCGCCGCCGCGCTCGTCGCCGCCGGTCACCGCGTGCACGTGACGGTCGCCGACGGGGAGCACGGCCAGCTGGACCTGCGCCGGCCCGACCTGGCGGCCGCCGTACGCCGGTTCCTGGCTGAGGTCACCGCTGCCGTGCCGGTCCGGTGAGCCCTCCGATGCCATCGCCGGCGCGCATACTCGGCGCATGGTGGTGCGTGGGTCCGGAAGACCGACTCCCCGGTTGACGACGGAGGTCGAGGCGGTGCGCCGGGGCCGCGCCGAGCTGGCCGCCGGGTGCCGCCGGCCCGCCGAGGGGCAGGTCGTCGACGAGACTCCGGCCCGCGCGGTCGCCGCGTTGACGAGGGCGGCGGCGTGAGCGGGCACGTCGGGCGGGCCAGGTGAGCTACGCCGAGGTCGACGGCCTCCGGATCTGGTACGCCGAGCACGGTGCCGGCCGGCCGCTGGTGCTGCTGCACGGCGGCTTCGGCTCGACCGAGATGTTCGCCCCGCTGCTCCCGGCGCTGGCCGAGCGCCGCCGCGTGATCGCCGTGGACCTCCAGGGCCACGGCCGGACCGCGGACGTGGACCGCCCGCTGCGGTACGAGTCGATGGCCGACGACGTAGCCGCCCTGATCGTGCACCTCGGCCTGACCGGGGTGGACCTGCTCGGGTACTCGCTCGGCGGCGGCGTGGCCCTGCGGGCCGCGATCCAGCACCCCGGCCTGGTCGGCCGGCTCGTGCTGGTCTCCGCGCCCTGCCGGCGGCAGGGCTGGTACCCCGAGGTGCTGGCCGCCATGGCCCGGCACGACGAGACGACGGGCGAGCGGATGCGCGGCAGCCCGATGCACCAGCTCTACACGCGGGTGGCGCCCCGGCCGGCGGACTGGCCCCGGCTGTGGGCGAAGTCGGGTGAGCTGCTGCGCCGCGAGTACGACTGGTCGCCCGAGGTGGCCGCCCTCACCCTGCCCACCCTGCTCGTCTTCGCCGACGCCGACTCGGTCACCACGGCGCACATGGTGGAGTTCTTCGGGCTGCTCGGCGGCGGTCACCGGGACGCCGGCCGGGACGGCACCGACCGGCCGGCCGCGCGCCTGGCCGTGTTGCCCGGCCTCACCCACTACGACATCCTGGGGTCGCCCGCGCTGCCCGCCGCCGTCCTGCCGTTCCTCACGCACCCGGCCGTCGCGCCGGGGTGACGGTCAGCGGAGGCGAGCGGCCACCCAGGGCGGCAGGGCGTCGCCCGGGTGCGAGGACAACGGCGTCAGTGCTCCGCCCCCGGGCGCCGCCGGCGGACACCCGGGCGGTCCGCCTCCCGCTCCGATGGCAGAAGCGGTTCCGCGTCGGCTCGGACGCTCCCGCGTACCCCGGATGTGGTACCCGCCGGGCGTCGGGCGAACGGGGCAGGACTGTTCCGCGGCGTACCGGGAAAAACGCCCGGGACGCACCTGGGGAGGAGCGACGGATGACGCGTGGCGCCGGCTTGACCATCGGGGTGCTCGGCTCGTACGGCGGGCGGAACCTCGGCGACGAGGCCATCCTCACCGGCCTCCTGGCCGACCTGCGGGAGCAGGAGCCGAACGCCCGGATCATCGTCTTCTCACGGAACCCCGCCCACACCCGGGTGGCCCACCCGGACGTGGAGGCGGTCCCCTGGGAGGGCGTCAGCCGCAACGACTCGTCCGTCGTGCTCGCGCAGCTCGACCTGCTCATCCTGGGCGGCGGCGGCATCCTCTACGACCGCGAGGCGCGCCGCTACCTGCGCGTCGTCCGGGTGGCCCAGGAGCGGGGCCTGCCGCTGCTGACGTACGCGGTGGGGGTCGGCCCGCTCAGCGAGACCGTGGACACGGGGATGGTGCGCGAGACCCTGGCCGGTGCCACCCAGGTGACCGTGCGGGACCAGGAGTCCCGGATGGTGCTGGAGGAGGCCGGCCTGCTGAACCCGATCACGGTCACCGCCGACCCGGCTTTCCTGCTGGAACCCGAGGACTTCCCCGAGCAGTTGTTGCGTGAGGAGGGCGTGCCGGCCGGCACGCGGCTGGTGGGCATGAGCGTACGGGAGCCCGGCCGGGCCGCCGAACGGCTCGACATCGACGGTTACCACCGGCTGCTGGCGCAGATCGGCGACTTCCTCGTGCAGCGGATCGACGCGTACGTCCTGTTCGTCCCCATGGAGCGGGACGACATCCGGCACTCGCACGGGGTGCTGTCGCACATGATCGCCGCCGAGCGGGGGCGGATCCTGCACGGCACGTACTCACCTCAACAGGTGCTCGGCCTGATGCGCCACTTCGACCTGGCGGTCGGCATGCGGCTGCACTTCCTGATCTTCGCCGCGATGGTCGGCACCCCGTTCCTGCCGCTGCCGTACGCCGGCAAGGTCTTCGACCTGGCCCAGCGGCTCGGCGTGCCGGCGCTGCGGGGCGTGGAACGGGAGGTGGAAGGCCCGCTGCTGGCGGAGGTCGACCGGCTGTGGGACGAGCGGGAGCAGCGCGCCGACGCCACCGCCCGGCGGGTCGCCGACGTGTGCGAGGAGGCCCGCGGCACCTCGCAGGTCACCCGGGCCGTGCTGGAGAGCCTCCGGGCCCAGTCCATGATCCGCGTCGGCGCCTGAACGTGCCGTGCCGGCTGACCGGACCGCCGATCAGCCGCCGCGGGTCCACCGCCGGCTCAGACCGCCGGGCCGCGCCAGCAGTAGCGCCACCGGTCGCCCGCGCCCTCCACCGTCTCCAGCTCGTAGATCTCCGCCTCCGCGAGCCCGCCGTCGCCCAGATGGTGGTGGGTGAGTGGCGGCCGGCCGTTCGGGTCCAGCTCGACGGTGACGCTCTGCCCGTCGGCCGCGCCACCGACCAGGGGGATCTCCGCGGTTGATGCCATGCGCCCATCCTGCCCCGAGCCGCGTACCCGCGCAGCGGAAGCGCCCGCCGCGCTCAGGCGGGACGGGGGAGCAGGGCGGGCGGGTACTCCATGCCGTCGTGGGTGCAGGCGGCGGCCGCGACGCGGGCCGCGTACGCCGCCGCGTCGGCCAGCGCCGCGCCGCGCAGGCGGGCGGCGATCAGGCCCGCCGCGAAGGCGTCACCGGCGCCGTTCGTGTCGACGACCGGCGCGGGCGGCGCCGCGGCGGGTACCCGGGTCGGCGCCCCGCCGGCCGGGTGCACGTCGGCGCCGTCGCCGCCACGGGTGACCACGACCGTCCGAGGTGCCAGGCCCGCCGCCACCGTACCGGCGCGGTCGTCCAGCCGGACCGCGCTGACGAAGACCAGGTCGGCGGCCTCCGCGAACGGTAGGTGGTACGGGTTCGCGCCGTCCCAGTCGTGCAGGTCGGTGGAGAGCGCGGCCCCCTCGGCGAGCGCGGCCCGCACCTCGGGCAGCAGGTCCCGCGCCCAGTCCATGATCGAGACGTGGACGTGCGCCGCGCCCCGGATCAGCGCCGCCAGCTCCGCCGGCGGGAACGGCGCCGGCCCGGACCACGGCCGGGGGTCGTAGAGCGAGCTGCGCCGCCCGGCCGCGTCGACCAGGTTCACCGACCGTCGCGTACCGGCCGGGGCGTCGGCCAGCACGGCCCGTACGCCGGTGCGCCCCAACGCCGCCCGTACCACGTCGCCGGTCGGGTCGGCGCCGAGCACGTCCACCACCGTCACGCGCAGACCGAGCGCGTGCGCGGCGAGGGCGACACCCGCCCCGGTGTTGCCGATCCGCAGGTCGATCGGATCGACGGTGAAGGAGTCGGCGGCGGGCAGCGGAAGCGCCGGGACCCGGACCCGCACGTCCACCCCGAGGCCCCCGATCACGAGCAGGTCGTCCACGGCGGCGACGATAGCCGGTCGGGGCCGCCTATCCTGGGCCCGGGCGTCGACGAGGGGGAGCGCGTGCTGGTCATCCACGGGTCGTGGCGGCCCGGCACCGGGCTCGCCGTCTGGGCGGAGGACAGCACGCTCCCGCCCCATCCCCCGCGCCGTCCCGGCCGGGCACCCCGGGAACGTCCGCATCCGTTCGCCGCCGACCACGCCGCGCTCGCCGCCGCCCTGGCCGAGGTGGCCGAGCCGACCGCGCTCGGTACGGCCCTGCTCACCCTGCCCACCCGCTCCGGCTCGCCGCTCGACTCGCCGGAACTGGTCCGCACCGGGCCCGTCGAGCCGGTCCGCGGGCCGGTCACCCTCGCCGGGTGGCGGGTCCCCGTCCTGGCGTACGCCCCGGATACCGCCCTGGCCCTGCTGCGCCGGGTCGGCGACGTGGCGGTGGCCGGGGCGACCCTGCGCCACCTCGCCGAGCTGGCGGACTTCGCCGCCGACCTGGCGGCCCGGGGCCGCGTCCTGCCCGGTGTCCTGCCGCTGGCGGGGGCCGGGGTTGCCGAGCCCGGCCGGCCGGGCGGGGAACCGGCCCGGCCGCGCGGGGCGCGATCGCGCCGGCCGGCCGGGCCGGAGCCGGCGCAGTCGGCCGAGTTGGCGGCGGTCGACCCGACGGGCCCGGACGTGACCGCGGGGCGGTCGACCGGGCCGGGCGGGCCGGCCGCCAACGCGCGGGCGGTGTGGCGGCCCCTGCTCACCGGTACGGACGCCGCCTGGGCCCGCTCGCTCGCGCTGGCCCTGCCGCCGGCCGCCCGGGCCACCGTGGAGGTCCTGCTCGATCCACTCGACGCCGCCGGCATCGTGGGGTCCGGCGGGGCGGGATCAGCCGACGCCGCCGGCATCGCGGCGGTGGGCGGTCCGGACCCGACGCGGGACGACGGTGGGTCCGCGAGCGGGACCGCCGTCGCGCGGGCGGGCGGGTGGCCCGCCGGCCGGGACGGTGACGGGTGGACCCCGGGGGAGTTGGTCGCCGACGCGCTCGACGCGCTCACCGACGCCGCCGTGCGGGCCGCGCTCGCCGACGCCGTGCTCGCCAAGGGCGTACGCCGGCTCGGTGCGGTGCCGGCGTGGCTCGCCGCGCTCAGCGGCCCGCACCGCGACTTCGCCGCCGACCCGGCGGCCCTGGCGACGCTCCGCGACGAGCTGGACGCCTGGCAGCGCGACGCCGCGGGCGGCGCGGTCCGGGCCAGTTTCCGCCTGGTCGAGCCGTCCCTCGACGAGGTCACCGAGCCGGTCACCGTGGTGCCGGCGGACGCCTCGGTCCAGGCTCGAACCGGCGGGCTCTGGCGGGTCGAGTTCGGCCTCCAGGCCGCCGACGAGCCGAGCCTGCACGTCGACGCTGGGCGGATCTGGCACGAGCCGGAGACCGTCACCGGGTTGGTCAGCCCCGAGGAGACGCTGCTGGCGGAGCTGGGCCGGGCCAGCCGGCTCTGGCCGGAGCTGGATGCGGCGCTGCGGACCGCCACGCCGGAGGCACTGGTCCTGGACGTGGAGGGCGCGCACCGGTTCCTCCGGGAGGGTGCCCCGGTGCTGCACGCGGCCGGGTTCGCCGTGCTGCTGCCGTCGTGGTGGCAACGCCCGTCGTCCCGGCTCGGCGCCCGCCTCCAGGCGCGCAGCCGGACCGCTCCGGGCACCGTCGCCGGGGCCGGCGGCGGTGTCGGGCTGGACGCGCTGGTGGACTACCGGTGGGAGGTGTCGCTCGGCGACCACCCGCTGACCGCCGACGAACTGGCGTCCCTCGCGGCTCTGAAGACACCGCTGGTACGCCTGCGCGGCCGCTGGGTCGAGCTGGACCCGAAGCGTCTCGCCGCCGGCCTGCGGCTGCTCCGCTCGGCCGGCGAGCTGACCGTCGGTGACCTGCTGCGCCTCGGCCTGTCCGACGCCGAGACGGACGCGCTGCCCGTGCTGGATGTCAGCGCCGACGGCGCGCTGGGCGACCTGCTGGCCGGCACGGTGGAGCGGCGGCTCACCCCGCTGGACGCGCCGCCGTCGTTCCGCGGCACGCTGCGCCCGTACCAGCGGCGGGGACTGGCCTGGCTGTCCTTCCTCCAGTCACTCGGCCTGGGTGGGGTGCTCGCCGACGACATGGGTCTCGGCAAGACGGTCCAACTGCTCGCCCTGCTCGCGGGCGACCCGCCGGACGCCGGCCCGACCCTGCTGGTCTGTCCGATGTCGCTGGTCGGCAACTGGCAGCGGGAGGCGGCGACGTTCGCGCCCGACCTGCGCGTCCACGTCCACCACGGCGCCGAGCGTGCCCGGGGGGACGCGTTCGCCGACGCCGTGCACGCGGCGGACGTGGTCCTCACCACCTACACCGTGGCCGCCCGCGACGCCGTCGACCTGGCCGGCATCGATTGGCACCGGGTGGTGGTGGACGAGGCGCAGGCCATCAAGAACGCCTCCACCCGGCAGGCCGAGGCGGTCCGCGCGCTGCCCGCCCGGCACCGGATCGCCGTCACCGGCACCCCGGTGGAGAACCGGCTCGCCGACCTCTGGTCGATCATGCAGTTCGCCAACCCGGGCCTGCTCGGCCCGGCGGCGACGTTCAAGAAGCGGTACGCCGAGCCGATCGAGCGGCACGGCGACACCGACGCCGCCGAGCGGCTGCGCCGGATCACCGGCCCCTTCGTCCTGCGCCGCCTCAAGACCGACTCCTCGATCATCTCCGACCTGCCGGAAAAGCTGGAGATGGAGGTCGTCTGCAACCTGACCGCCGAGCAGGCCGCCCTCTACCGGGCGGTGGTCGACGACATGATGGCGCGGATCGAGTCCAGCGACGGCATCGAACGCCGGGGGCTCGTGCTGGCCGCCATGACCCGGCTCAAGCAGGTCTGCAATCACCCGGCTCACCTGCTGCGCGACGGCTCCGCCCTGGACGGTCGCTCCGGCAAGCTGGCCCGGCTGGAGGAGATCCTCGACGAGGTCCTCGCCGCGGGGGAGAAGGCCCTCCTCTTCACCCAGTACGCGGAGTTCGGCGGCATGCTGCGCGCCCACCTGTCGGCCCGCTTCGGCCGGGAGACGCTGTTCCTGCACGGGGGCGTCGGCAAGGCCGACCGGGACGCGATGGTGACCCGGTTCCAGTCCCCGGACGGTCCGGCGCTGTTCGTCCTGTCGCTCAAGGCCGGCGGCACCGGGCTCACCCTCACCGCCGCCAACCACGTCGTGCACGTCGACCGCTGGTGGAACCCGGCGGTGGAGGACCAGGCCACCGACCGGGCGTTCCGCATCGGCCAGCGCCGGCGCGTCCAGGTCCGCAAGTTCGTCTGCGCCGGCACGGTGGAGGAGAAGGTCGCGGCGCTGATCGCCGACAAGCGCCGCCTCGCCTCGACGGTCGTCGGCAGCGGCGAGCAGTGGGTCACCGAGCTGTCCACCGCCCAACTGCGCGACCTGTTCCGTCTGGAGGCCGGGGCGGTGGTCGAGTGAGCCCGCGAGCCGGTGGCGGCACGACCGATCGCGGTGGCGACGGCGTCCCCGGGCGGTTCGCCGACTACGGGCCGCCCCGCAAGGTCGAGGGTGGACTCCGGGCGCGCAGCACCCGCGGCGCGATCGGCCGGTCCTGGTGGTCGCGGCGCTTCCTGGAGGTGCTGGAGTCGTTCGCCCTCGGTACCCGCCTCACCCGGGGCCGGTCGTACGCGCGCGCCGGCCAGGTGGTCCGCCTCGACGTGGCGCCCGGCGAGGTGACGGCCGTCGTGCAGGGCTCCCGCGCCCGCCCGTACGACGTGCGCATCGCGCTGCCGGCCTTCCCGCCCGAGCTCTGGGCGCGGCTGGAGGCGGACCTCGCGGCGCAGGCGTTCTTCAGTGCCCGCCTGCTCGCCGGGGATCTTCCGGCCGAGCTGGAGGAGTTGTTCGCCGCGGCCGGCGCGCCGCTGTTCCCGGCCGGCGTCGCCGAGCTGAACCAGCGGTGCAGCTGCCCCGACGCCGCCGTCCCCTGCAAGCACCTCGCGGCGACCTTCTACCTGCTCGCCGAGGCGTTCGACGCCGACCCGTTCCAGTTGCTGCACTGGCGGGGCCGGCACCGGGACGAGCTGCTCGACCGGCTGCGGGTCCTGCGCGGTGGCGTGGCCGGTCCCCCGGCCGTCCGGTCCGCCCCGGACGGTCCGCGTACCACTGTGGAGGTTCCGCCGGTCGGTACCGCGCGGGCGGTCACCGGGCTGCCGCCGGCGCCGCTGGCCGAGGCGGTGGACCGGTTCTGGTCCCCGCCGGTGCCGCTGCCCGACCGGCCACCCACCCTGATGACCGGGCCGGACCTGGTGCTCCGTCAGCTCGGCGCGCCCGCTCCCGCCATCGGCGGACCGGGGCTGGTGGAACGGCTGCGCCGGGCGTACCGGCGGCTGGCTGACTGACCGGCGGAAGGACCGGCGTCGCCCGTCGTGGCGTCACAGCCAGCGCTGTCGGAAACGCCACATGACCGCGGCGTTGGCCACCAGGACCACCGCGCAGATCGCGCCGGCCAGCCGTCCGGCCAGTACGGTCGTCGCCGGCAGTGCCGCCCAGAGAACGATGGTCAACAGCATCAGCCACCGGCCGCGACGTCCCCGTGCGCGGTTGTCCAGTCGGGCGAAGAACGCCGGGTCGCTCTCCCGGAGGTGGCGGGTGATCTGCTCGAACCTGCGCTGATCCTCTTTGCTGAGCATGTGCCTTCCCCTCACGCGTTCAGCAGCGGTTCGGCGGCATACCCGCTGCGGCGGCGGCTCACGCTCCCCTGTTACCGCCTCTTTGCGGTCGCGGGCCTCGCCGCGCGGAAACCGCCCGGGCCGCGCTCGGGATCGCGCGCACCGCCGGCGTGGGAACGGCGACGCACGGTGCGCGGGGTGGCCGTTCCGGGGCTCTTGAGGACCGGGTTATCCGAACCTTAAGTTTGCCTGTGCCGTTGAACGGTGCTATCAGCGCCGCGTGCGCCGGAAACGTTACGCGCGTGCCCGGCCCGCCCGCGTCGGCCCTGCTCGGGACCGTCTGTCCGGTGCCGGTCGGCCGCCGGGGCGGCTCCGGGGCGCTGAGGGCCGTCTTAAGTGCCGGTTGGGGGCCGTCCGACGCTGCTTGAAGGCCTCTCACCCCTTGGCTACCTTGCCGTAGCAACCCCCCAGGCATCAGCCGTCGCACCCGTATCCTGCCCGGTCACGGTCGTTGCGGCGCAGCAGAAACGGATTGGTACATGGCCGACCAGAATGTGCCACCACCACACCGATCGTGGGACGACCGCGGGTGGGACGGGCGACCGCACCCCGAGGCGTACCGCGACGAGTACGCGTCCACCCCGTACGCCTACGACGCGCCCCAGTCGCCGGCCCCGCAGGGCCCCCAGTGGGTCGGCCCGAACGGCTTCGGGCCATCTGTCACGCCGGCCCGCACCCCCGGCGCCGGACTGCCTACCCTGGACGACGGCGGTGAACCCGGCCGCCCGGTGGGCCGCCGCAAGGCGCTCGCCGCACTCGGCGGCACCGCCGCGGTGGTCGCCGGTGGCGCCGCGCTGGCGATGACACCGCAGGTGCGGGGACTCTTCGGTGACGACGTGGTGGCCGGCGACGCCACCGGCACCCAGGTGACCGACGGCACCGCCGCCCGCCCCAGTGGGCAGCAGCCGAGCACGGTGCGCACCTACACCGAGCAGAACGAGAGCTACATGGGCTCGCGGGCCGGTGCGGCGCTGAAGAAGAACAACCCGGCCGGCGGCCGGACGTTCTCCGGGCCGGCGGCCGCCGCCGCGGAGACCCCGGTGACCGTCAAGACGGTCCTCGCCAAGGACCCGATCCTGCACCTGGCCCGGCGGGCCACCTTCGGCGTGACCCCGAAGGTCCTCGCCGACATCAAGGACCGGGGCATCGACGGCTGGCTGCGCTGGCAGCTCGACCCCGACAAGGTCGCCCCGACGAAGGCCGAGCTGAAGCTCGCCGAGCTGCCCACCCTCAAGCTCAGCACCGACCAGCTGCGCGCGCAGCGCGACCAGCTCAACGAGCGGGGCGCCCAGCCGGAGCGGGAGATGGTCGACGCCACCATCGCCCGGCAGATCTGGTCGGACCGCCAGCTGTACGAGGTCATGGTCGACTTCTGGAACGACTTCCTGCACGTCGCGGCCGACTTCGACGGCGGCGAGGTGTACCGGAACTCCTTCGACCGGGACGTGGTGCGGCCGCACGCCCTGGGCAGCTACCCGGACATGCTGCTCGCCGCGAACCGGCACCCCGCGCTGCTGCTCTACCTCAACCAGAACGACTCCCGCGCCGACGCGGTCAACGAGAACCTCGCCCGGGAGAACCTGGAGCTGTACTCGGTGGGCGTCGACGGCGGCTACACCGAGAAGGACGTCCGGCAGGCGGCCCTGCTCCAGACGGGACGCGGCGTCGCCGACGGCAAGTACGTCTTCCGCCCGGAGCGGCACTACGTCGGCAAGGTGAAGATCCTCGGCTTCACCCACGCCAACAACTCGAAGGACCCGAAGAAGGCCGAGGCGGCGATCGACGCGTACCTGACGTACATCGCCCTGCACCCCTCGACGGCGAAGTACGTCGCCCAGAGCCTGGCCACCCGGTTCGTCTCGGACACCCCGCCGAAGTCCCTCGTGGACCGGCTGGCGAAGACGTACCTGACCAACAAGGGCATGGTCAAGCCGCTGCTGATGACCCTCTTCAGCTCCTCGGAGTTCTGGGCCGCGGTGGGGCAGAAGGTCCGCCGGCCGATGGAGTACCTCGTCGCCACGTACCGGGCGCTCGGCGTCTCGCCGGAGGCGTCGCCGGGCCACGACAACCGCGACAACCGGCGCACCCCGTTCGGCCGGGGCCTGCGGCAGATCCAGGACAAGATGCGCGAGCTGGGCCAGTACCCGATGGGCCAGCCCACCCCGGACGGCTACCCGGACGTCTACGTCGCCTGGACGTCGGCCGGGACGATGGTCAACGGCTGGAACGAGGCCGGCGAACTCGTCGCGGCCCGCCGTACCGTCTTCACGTACACGAAGCCGGAGAAGCTGGTGGCCCGACCGCCGGCGACCGCCGGGGCGTACGTGGACGCGCTCGCCCAGCGGCTGGTCGGCCAGAAGCTGAGCGCCAAGGAGAAGTCGCTGATCCTCGGCATCGCCGGCCTGTCGGCCGGCGCCCGGGTGGACGCGACGTTCAACGGGGCCGTCACCGCCGTCGCGCGGGCGATCCTCGCTTCCCCCCAGCACCACCTCCGGTGAGGCCTCCGATGGAGAAGACCGTGTACTCGTACCCCCTGCACCCCGACTGCCCCGACGTGCGGCGGCTGGCCGACAACCCGGCCGAGGCGCTGCTGCGGGCGGAGGCCGACATCGTCGCCGCCGAGAACGCCGCCGAGCGGGACCGTTACCGTCGCCTGGAGGAACTGGAGGAGGCGCAGCAGGACGGCCGCGGCGTCACCCGCCGGACCTTCGTGGCCGGTGCCGCCGCCACCGCCACCGCCCTGGCCACCGCACAGTTCGTCACCACGTCGGCGTCGTTCGCGGCGACGAAGACCGGCACCCTGATCCACGTCTTCCTCTACGGCGGGCTGGACGGTCTGAGCCTGGTCGCACCGGCCGACGACCCGGTGCTCGCCCGGGCCCGCCCGGACCTGCTGCTCGCCGACGACTCCCTGGCCGTCGGCCGCGGTTTCAAGCTGACCAGCGCGTTCAAGCCGCTCGAACCGTGGCTGCGCGCGGGCAACCTCGGCTTCGTGCCCGGCGTCTCCGACGAGCGCCTGTCCCGCAGCCACTTCCAGGCCGCGGATGCCTGCAACCTCGGCGGCCTGCCCGGTGAGACCGGTGGCCGGGGCTGGCTGGACAGCCTGGTCGACGCGCTCGGCAAGGGCACCGCGTTCCGCAGCGTCGGCATCGGCAGCACCCTGCCCCGCTCGCTGGTCGGCACGAACGGCGCGCTGTCGTTGAACAGCGTCGGCTCGTTGCGGCTCAACGGCGAGGAGAAGTACCGCGCGGCGACCGAGAAGGCGATCCGTGGCCTGTTCACCGGGATCAACCACCCGGTCGAGGAGGCGGTCCAGGACGGCCTCGGCGCGCTGGCCACCGCGCAGCGGCTCGCCGCGAAGCCGTACCAGCCGGCGGAGGGCGTCGAGTACCGGGGCGTCGGCCGTGCCTTCCAGCAGCTCGCCCAGCTCATCAAGGGCGGCGCCAACGTCCGCGTCGCCACCGTCGGCATGGGTGGCTACGACACCCACGAGAACCAGGGCACCCGCGACGGCGGCCAGCTGCACCGGCGGCTGGGCGAGCTCGCCTCGGCGATGGCCGCCTTCTTCACCGACCTCGGCGACCTGGCCGCCGACGTGACGATCATGGTGTCCAGCGAGTTCGGCCGGCGCGTCGCCTCCAACGGCGGCGGCACCGACCACGGGCACGGCGGCGTCATCACCGTCCTGTCCGGCCGCAAGCTCGCCGGCTCCCTGCTCGGCACCTGGAACGGGTTGAACCAGCTCGACTCCGGCGACGTACCCGAGTACAACAACATGTTCAACGTCTACGGGTCCGTGGCGCAGGGCCGGTTCGGGCTCACCAACGCGGAGGTGGCGAAGATCTTCCCGCGGATGAAGTACGCCCCGATGAAGCTGTACGCGTGACGTACCCCCGTACCCACGCCACCGGCCGCCGGGCCGGGACGACACCGTCCCGGGCCGGCGGCCGGCCGGCTGCCGACGTACGCCCCCAGGTGCCGCCGCGGCGCGGACCCGGCGGCCGGCGGGTGCTGGCCGCGCTGCTCGTGCTCGGCCTGCTCGCCAGCGTGCTGCCCTGGTGGCTGGACACCCCCGCCGGCTCCCTGAAGACCACCGCCGCGACCCTCACCGCCGCCGGGCGGATCACCGGCCTCGTCGCCGGCTACCTGCTGCTCGTGCAGGTGCTGATGATGAGCCGGCTGCCGGTGCTGGAGCGCCGGATGGGCGGCGAGCAGATCGCCCGCTGGCACCGCGACCTCGGCGCCACCCTGCTGGTCGCGGTGCTCGCGCACGCGGCGCTGATCCTGGTCGGGTACGCCGACCTGGAGGACAACCCGGTCCTCACCGAGGCGGGCGTGCTGCTGCGCGACTACGAGGACATGGTCTCCGCGTTCGCCGCCGCCGGCGTGCTGGTGCTGATCGGCTTCACCAGCGTCCGGGCGATCCGCCGGGTGCTGCCGTACGAGCTGTGGCACGCGCTGCACCTGTCCAGCTACCTCGCGCTGCTGCTCGGCTTCGGCCACCAGTTCAGCAACGGTGCCCAGCTCTTCCGGTCCGGCCCGGTCCGCACCCTGTGGATCGCCATGTACGTCGTGGTCGTCGCGGCCCTGGTCTGGGGCCGGGTGGTCGCGCCGCTGGCGTTCAACCTGCGGCACCGGCTGCGGGTGGCCGACGTGGTCGCGGAGAGCCCGGACACGATCTCGATCTACCTGACCGGGGAGCGGCTGGGCGAGCTGGACCTGCTCGGCGGCCAGTTCTTCCGCTGGCGGTTCCTCACCCGCGGCTGCTGGTGGCAGTCGCACCCGTTCTCCGTCTCGGCCGCCGCCAACGGCCGCTGGCTGCGGCTCACCGTCAAGGTGGTCGGCGCGTACACCCGGGACCTCCGCGACCTCGACCCGGGGACGCCCGTCTGGGCGGAGGGACCGTCCGGCACGTTCACCGCCGCTCACCGGACCGGCGACCGGGCGCTGCTGATCGCCGGCGGTAGCGGGATCACGCCGATCCGGGCGATGCTCGAGGAGCTGCCACCGGGCTCGGCGCTGATCTACCGGGCCCGCACACCGGCCGACGTGCTGCTGCACCGGGAACTGGACTGGCTCGCCCAGGCCCGGGACGTGCGGATCTGGTACGTCATCGGCTCCCGGAACGACCCCGGTCCCCGCCAGGTGCTCACCCCGGACGGGCTGCGCGGGCTGGTCCCCGACCTCGTCCGCCGGGACGTCTACCTGTGCGGGCCGCCCGGCCTGGTCGCGCAGTCCCTGGGGGTGCTGCGCCAGGCCGGCGTGCCGCGCCGGCAGGTCCACCTCGCCACCTTCGAGTTGTAGGAAGGGCATGTCCATGCGTCGCGCCCTGCTCGCGATCACCGGCCTGGCCGCCAGCACCACCGCGATGGTGGTGCTGAAGAGCGGCCCGGGCGCCGGCCCGGTCGCCCAGGAACTGCCCGTCGAGGGGCGGCCGGTGACGCCCGCTCCCGCCGGGCCGGCCCCGGCCGACGGCGGCGCCGCCGAGCCCGAGGCGTCCACGTCGGGCGCCGCCACGTCGCCCCGGCCCAGCCGCAGCGCCACCCGCGCCCCCGCGACGCGCCCCACCTCCAATGCGCGGGTGCCGTCCGCCCCGCGGACGAGCAGCACGCCGGCCCGGCCGACCACGCGGACCGTGACCGGGCCGGTGGTGGAGAACGAGTACGGAGCGGTGCAGGTCCAGATCACCCTCTCCGGCTCGCGAATCGTCGACGCGGTGGCGCTGGAGCTGCCGGAGGAGACGGCCCAGTCCGACCAGCGCAGCCAGCAGGTGGACGATCGGTACAGCGGCACGTCGGGGCTGGTGGTGCAGCAGCAGGGCGCGGACCTCGACACCGTGTCCGGGGCGACGGCCACCAGCGACTCGTACCGGCAGTCGCTGCAGGCCGCGATCGACCGGGCGAACTAGGGCCTGTGCCGACGTCACCGTCCGGCCACGCCGGGGCCTCGGCGCCGGCCCTGGTCCCGGCGTCGCCGGCCCGGCCCGGCCTGCGCCGGGTCGAGCAGGTCATGGGTACGCCGATCAGCCTCGACCTCGCCGACGACCTGCCCCGCGCCGAGCTGGACGAACTGGCCGACGAGGTCTTCCGCTGGCTCCGGGAGGTGGACGCCCGGTTCAGCACGTACCGGGCCGACAGCGAGGTGTGCCGCTTCGACCGGGGGGAGCTGCTGCTGTCGGAGGCGTCGGCGGACCTGCGGCTGGTGCTGGAGCGCTGCGCCGACCTGTGGGGCGCCACCGACGGGTTCTTCGACGCGTACGCCACCGGCGGCCTCGACCCGTCCGGCTACGTCAAGGGCTGGGCCGCCCAGGTCGCCTCGGACCGGCTGCTCGCCGCCGGTTCGGCCAACCACTGCCTCAACGCGGGCGGCGACGTACGCGTGCGCGGGTTGTCCGCCTCCGGCCGGCCGTGGCGGGTCGGCGTCCGGCACCCGTGGGACCCGATGGCCACCTGCCTGGTGCTGACCGGCTCCGACCTGGCCGTCGCCACGTCCGGCGGCTACGAGCGCGGCCACCACGTGCTCGACCCGCGCCGGGGGGCGCCGGCCCGGGGACTGCGGTCGGTCACCGTGGTCGGCACCGACCTGGGGCTCGCGGACGCGTACGCCACGGCGGCCGTCGCCATGGGCGGGGCCGGCGTGGGCTGGCTCGACCGGCTGGCCGGCCACCGGCACGCGATCGTCACCGACGACGGCCGCCTCCTGCACTCGACGGGCCTTCCCCTGGCACCCTGATCCGGCCCGTCGGTGGCTGGACTCAGCGGGCGGGGCGGCGGGTGCCCGCGGGGCGGGAGCCGAGTGGACGGGGCCGGCCGGGACGGGAGCCCGCCGGTCGGGTGCCGGCCCAGCGGTACCGGGGCCGGTGGTGGCGTGGCGGCTCGGCGCCGCCCGGCTCGCGCCTGGTGTCGTCGGTGGACATGCAACCCCCCGCTCGTGGCGCGTCCGCGCCGTCACCAGGTCCAACGAGCCGGACCGCCCGGACGACGCTGCCGTCCGCGGGCTCACCTGGCCGACCGTCGGGGCGACGCTGCGGGCCGCGGGCGGCCGGCCGGCGCTGCGTCTCAGCGGCCCCGGCGGGGCAGTGGCAGGTGACCCGGGAGCAGTTCGGCGACGAGCGTGACCCCGCTCGCCTGTAACTCCCCGATCAGGGTGTTCTGCAACAGGTACGAGTCGGGCAGTTGCCAGCGCGCCTGCTCCGGCGCGACCACCCAGCGGACGGTGCCCTCGGGCAGCCGGGTCGGGGGCGCCGGGATCCACGAGCCCGGCCCGTGCCGGACGACGTGGAAGCAGTGGTCCAGTTCGGGTCGCAGCGGGTCGCCGGGGCGGACCAGGAACATCCAGCGACCGGTGGGGGTGGCCAGCACCGGCCCGCGGACGGCGAGGCCCGCCGGATGGTTCTCCATGGCCGCGAGCACCTGCCGGCCGAGGTGCGCCGGCACCTCCAGCACGTCGAACGCCCGGCCGGTGGGGAGCAGCACCCCGTGCGGACGGGCGCGCCACCACGTCGCCACCCGGGCCGGGTCGGCGCTCGCGGCGTGCTCCCAGTCCTCCAGGGCCGGGTGGCAGCCGACGGTGGGGCAGCCGGCCCGGCCGCACACGAAGCGGCTGCGGGCCAGGCACGCACCGGGCGTCACCTCCCAGCCGTGCAGCGCGTAGCGTACGGCGACCCGGCGCAGCCGTACCCGCTCCAGAGGCGACAGTTGAGCGACGCGTGGTCCGACATTCCCCCACATGTGTGCGATCTCCCCTCGTCGGACCCGGCCGGTGCACAGGTGGCACGTCGAACACCGTCACTGCCGTAACCCGCGGTCGTTGAGTTGACGAACGGCTGATGCAACTTGCACGAAAACTACGAGGATCAGCCGTACGGCTGACGCACACACTGTGCGACCGGCGAAAACCTGAACACGAAGCGTCGCGCCCGAGGAGAACCCCCGGCCCACCGGCCGGTGTGGACGGTACAGGGGAGGGATGGGGAGATGGACGAGTTACCCATAGGGCGGCGGGTGGCCTACTGGCGGGGGCGGCGCAAGATGTCGCAGCAGGTCTTCGCGGACCGGCTGGGCAAGTCGAAGAGCTGGGTGGACAAGGTCGAGCGTGGAGTGCGCCGGCTCGACAAGTTCTCCGTCCTGTACGAGATCGCCGACATCCTCCAGGTCGACGTCCAACTGCTGCTCGGCAAGGACCCGGAGCGGCGTACCGACGCGTTGAACTGCATCGACCAGGTCGAGGTCCAGGAGATCCGGGCCGCCCTGGAGCGGTACGACTCGATGAGCGCCTACTTCGACGCGGCGCCGTACCCGCCGCCGCTGGCGGACATGCGCAAGGCCGTCACCCACGCCTGGCTGACCTACCAGTACGGCCGCTACGGGATGCTCACCCGGGCGCTGCCGAAGCTGCTGCGCGACGCGCAGGCGGCCGACGCCGGCTTCGGCGGGGACGACGGCCGGCAGGCGGCCCACCTGCTCGGGCAGGTCTACCAGATCGCCTCGTCGGTCCTGCGCAAGCTCGGGGAGTGCGACCTGGCCTGGCTGGCCGCCGACCGGTCCATGGCGGTCGCCCAGCGCGCGGACGACCCGCTACTGGCCGGCATCGCCACCACCCGGGTCTGCAACGCGCTCGTGGCGATGGGCCGGCCCCGCCCGGCCCTGGAGCTGAACGTCACGATCGCGAACCGGCTGGCGCCGGGCGGCGGCAACGACGCCTCGCCGGATCGCCTGTCGGTGTACGGCATGCTGCTGCTGCAGGGCGCGATGGCCGCCTCCCGGATCGGCGATTCGGCCACCGTGGACGACCTGCTGGGCGGCGCCGACGAGGCGGCCACCCTGCTCGGCGGCGACCAGAACCACTACTGGACGTCGTTCGGCCCGACCAATGTGGAGCTGCACCGCGCCGCGGCGGCCGTGGAGCTGGGCGACGGCGGCCGGGCGGTGGAGATTCACCAGCGCATCCCGGAGCCGGCCTTCAGCGGGCTGCTTCCCGAACGCCGGGCGCACCACCTGCTCGACATCGCGCGGGGCTTCGCCCAGGTCGGGGACGTGGCGAACGCCGGTGAGGTGCTCCTGCGCGGCGACCGGCTGGCCCCGTCGGAGATCCGCTGCCGTCCGATCGCCCACGAGGTGATGTCGGACATCCTGCGTCGCACACGTGGTGCGCCGCCTTCTCCGATCGCGGAGTTGGCTGAGCACATGGGAGTAGGGGTATGAGCGCGGAGCCGGTCTGATGGCCGGCCCGCACCAGAGTGAGCACCGCGAGGTGCTCTACGTCATCGTCTGCGGCTCGCCGCTGGCGCGGCACGTCGGCCGGCTCGTCGAGCTGGCCCAGCAGGACGGGTGGGAGGTCTGCGCGGTCACCACGCCGGACGGTGCGAAGTTCATCGACCGGCCGGCGCTGGCCGGCCAGACCGGGCACCCGGTGCGTACGCACTACAAGAACCCGGGCGACCCGGACGTCCTGCCGCCGGCCGACGCGATGATCGTCTGCCCGGCGACGGTGAACACGGTCAACAAGTGGGCGGCCGGCATCGCCGACACCCTGGCCCTCGGGCTCCTCGTCGAGGCCCAGGGGCTGGGGGTGCCGCTGGTGGCGGTGCCGTACACGAACACGGCGATGGCCGCGCACCCGGCGTTCCGGGCGGGTCTCGGCCGGCTGACCGAGTGGGGTGTGACCGTGCTGTTCGGCGACCACGTCGTCCCGTTGCACCCGCCGGGCTCCGGCGAGCGCCACCTGCACACCTTCCCCTGGGAGGTCGCGGTGGCCGCGCTGCGGGACCGGTCACCGGCGGCCTCCGCCGCCTGACGGACGGCGGTCGACCGCCGCTCGACCGCCGGCACGGGCACGATCACCAGGGCGGTGCCGGCGGCGCGACGGGTCGCGTCCGGGTGGCGACGCGCCCCGTCGCCGCCTGCGCCGGTAAGCTGGCCCGCCGTGAGCACTCCCGCACTCCCGCCGACCGTCGCCGACGTGGTGGCGGAGCTGGAGCGGCGCTACCCGCCGGCGTGGGCCGAGGAGTGGGACCGCGTCGGGCTGGTGCTCGGCGAACCGGGCGGGCCGGTCCGGCGGGTGCTCTGCGTGGTTGACGTCGTGCCGGAGACGGTCGCCGAGGCGGTCGACGCCGGGGTCGACATGATCGTCGCCCACCATCCGCTGCTGCTGCGCGGGGTGTCGTCGGTCGCCCCGACCACGTACAAGGGGCGGATCATCCACCGCCTGATCAAGGCGGACATCGCGCTCTACGTGGCGCACACCAACGCGGACGTGGCCGAACCGGGCGTCTCGGACGCGCTCGCCGCCCGGTTCGGGCTGACCGGGCTGCGCCCGCTGCACCGGCCCGCCCCGGGCTCGCCCGCGCACGGCGACGGCCGGGGGATCGGCCGGATCGGCGAACTCCCCGAGCCGATGACCCTCGCCGAGCTGACCCGCCACGCGGCCGCCGTGCTGCCCGCCACCGCCTGGGGCGTCCGAGCCGCCGGCGACCCGGGACGCATCGTGCGTACCCTCGCCGTCAGCGGCGGCTCCGGCGACAGCTTCCTCGGCGACGCGACCGCCGCCGGGGTGGACGCCTTCCTCACCGCCGACCTGCGGCACCACCCCGCCGGTGAACACCTGGCCACCGGCGGGCCCGCCCTGCTCGACGCCGCCCACTGGGCGACCGAACGACCCTGGCTGGACGACCTGGCCGCGCTCCTGCGGGAGACGACCGGGGTCGAGACGCTGGTGTCCGACCTGGACACCGACCCGTGGACCGTACACGCCGCCCCACCCGCGGCGGACGACAAGGAGCCCGACCGTGAAGGCTGACCCGAACGTCCAGCGCCGCCTGCTCGACCTGGCGGCGATCGACACCGCCCTCGCCCAGCTCGCCCACCGCCGCCGGGCCCTGCCCGAGCGGGCCGAGCTGGAGGCCCTCGCCCGGGAGCTGTCCGCGCTGGAGGACGAGCGCGTCCGCGCCCAGGTCGCCGTGGACGACCTGGACCGGGACATCGCCCGGCTGGAGAAGGACATCGACCAGGTCCGCGCCCGCAAGAGCAAGGACGAGGACCGGCTCGCCGCCGGTACCGGCCCGGCCCGGGAGCTGGAGGCCCTCCAGCACGAACTGGCCTCCCTCAACCGTCGCCAGGGCGACCTGGAGGACGCCGAGCTGGAGCTGATGGAGCAGCGGGAGACCGCGCAGGGCGTCCTCGACGGCGTCGAGAAGCGGCTCGCGGAGGCACGGGAGAAGCGGGCCGCCGTCGAGCAGCGCCGCGACGAGAGCCTGGCCGGGATCGCCAAGGAGGAGGAGTTCAAGCGGGGCGCGCGGCAGCCGCTCGCCGCGGACCTCCCCGCCGACCTGGTCACGCTCTACGACCGGATCCGGGAGGACACCGGCCTCGGCGCGGCCCTGCTCACCGCCGGGCGGTGCGGCGGGTGCCGGCTGGAGCTGTCCGGCGCCGACCTGGCCCGGATCCGCAAGGCGGACCCGGACGACGTGGTGCGCTGCGAGGAGTGCCGCCGGATCATGGTCCGCACCAACGAGTCCGGTCTGTAGTCGATGGCGCCGCGCGTGGTCGTCGTCGAGGCCGACGGCGGGTCCCGGGGTAATCCCGGCCCCGCCGGGTACGGTGCGGTCGTCCGGGACCGGGACACCGGTGAGGTGCTGGCCGAGCGCTCGGAGGCGATCGGCACCGCGACCAACAACGTCGCCGAGTACCGGGGCCTGATCGCCGGGCTGGAGGCCGCCGCCGAACTGGGCGCCGGCGAGGTCGAGGTCCGGATGGACTCCAAGCTCGTGGTCGAGCAGATGTGCGGCCGCTGGCAGATCAAGCACCCCGGCCTGCGCCCCCTCGCCGCCCAGGCGGCCGGGCTGGTCGGCCGGTTCGCCGCCGTCCGGTTCACCTGGATCCCCCGCGAGCGCAACCGGCACGCCGACGCGCTGGCCAACGCCGCGATGGACGCCGCCGCCGGTGCCCCGGCGCGCCCGGCGCGCCCCGCCGAGCCTCCCCGCGAGGTCGCCGCACCCGACTCGCCGGCGCGGGCGGCGGCCCGCGAGGCGGCGGCCCGCGCGGCCACCGCGCGGACCACCGGCACCGACCCGGCGACCGCTCCCGCCTCCTGGGAGCCGCGGCCCAGCTTCACCGCCACCCGCCTGGTCCTGGTCCGGCACGGCGAAACCGAGTACACCGAGCAGCGCCGCTACTCCGGTCGCGGCGACGTGCCGCTGTCCGCGCGCGGCCGGGCCCAGGTCAAGGCCACGGCCACCCGGGTCGCCGCGCTGGCCCCGTCCGTCGCGGCCGTGGTCAGCTCACCCCTGTCCCGGTGTACGCACACCGCCGAGGCCATCGCCGCCGCGCTCGGCGGCCTCCCGGTACGCCTCGACGACGACCTCGTCGAGTGCGACTTCGGCGCGTGGGAGGGGCGGACCTTCGCCGAGGTACGCGAGGGCTGGGCGGGAGAGATGGACGCCTGGCTCGCCTCCACGAAGGTCGCGCCGCCGGACGGCGAGTCGTTCGCCGAGGTCGCCGCGCGCAGCCGCCGTGCGGTCGACGGGCTGCGGCAGGCGTACCGGGGGGAGACCGTCGTCGTGGTCTCGCACGTGTCGCCGATCAAGCTGATCCTGCGCGACGCGCTCGGGGCCGGTGACACCCTCCTGCACCGGCTGTTCCTCGACGCCGCCGGCATCTCGGTGGTGGACCTGTGGCCGGACGGCGGTGTCGCCGTCCGCTCCGTCAACGAGACCGCCCACCTCCCGGCCGACTGAGTCGGCGGCGGTCGGGTACGGCGCCGGTTCGGCGACCGCCGCTCAGTCGGCGAGGAACCGCTCCACGGTGCCGGCGAACTCGTTCGGCTCGTCGACGAACGGTACGTGGCCGGACCGGGGCAGCACCACCAGTTCGGCGTTCGGCAGCAGCTCGGCCAACTCGTGGGCGAACTCCGGCGTCGGCGCGGGGTCCAGCGCGCCGGCCACCACCAGGGTGGGCACTCCCACCTCGGTCAGCGCCGCCCGGAGGGCGTCCCGGTCGACGTCGACGCCGGCGTAGAAGCCGACGGCCGCCGCCGGCGCCCGGTCGTGCTCCTGGGCCTCGGCGTGCGCCCGTGCCCGCTCGGTCCACTCGCCGTACAGGAACGGGGCGGCGGCCAGCCGCAGCGGTGCGATCTCGGTGTCGTCGGCGCCACGCTTGAGCGCCTCCCCCCACGCGTCCATCGCCGCCGTCGCGTCGGCGTACCAGGGCTCGGCGGAGCGGCCGGCGAGCGCCTCCGCCATGCCCACCGGCGCGGTAGCCAGCAGGCGCAGGCTCGGCGTGACCAGCACCAGCCGGCGGAGCCGGTGGGCGAACCGGGTGGCGTACAGGTGCGCGACACTGGCGCCGGCCGAGTGGGCGAGCAGGTCCATCCGGTCCAGTCCCAGGTGGGCGCGGAACGCCTCGACGTCCTCGACGACCCGGTCGCAGCGGTAGCTCGACGGGTCCGCCGGCACCGCGGAGTCGCCGGTGCCCCGGCTGTCGAGCAGCAGCAGCGTCCGGCCCGCGGACAGGCCGCCGAGGTCGCCGAGGTAGCGCGACGCCTGGCTCGGGCCGCCCGGCAGGCAGACCAGCGGCGGGCCGTCGCCGAGGCGGTGGTAGGCGAGGGTCGTGCCGTCGTACGAGGAGAAGCTCGGCATCGGGGCATCGTGCCAGATCCACACGTCCGCCGGTGCCCCGCCGTTCGGCGCACCGGATCGGCCGTTCGGCGCAGCGGGGTTCCTTGATCGAACGTGACGGCGCTCACACGGCCGTAGCCTCCGGCCGTCACATGTCCAACCACCCACCGGAGGTGTGCCGATGGCCGCACCCGACCCGGAGACGCGGGCTACCGCGAGGACCCGGGCGAAGGACAAGAGCCCGTGGAACTGGCTCCTCTTCGTGCCGATCCTCGTCCCGCTGATCCCCGTGCTCTTCAACGCCGACTCGCCGCGGATCCTCGGCTTCCCGCGTTTCTACTGGCTCCAGCTCACGTACATCCTGCTCGGCGTCGCGACCACCACGCTCGTCTACCAGATGACGAAGAAGCGGGGTGACCGCTGATGTGGCAGGACCACCTCACCGAGATCATCATCTTCACGGCGCTGTTCCTGCTGGTCAGCGCGATGGGCTTCGTCGCGGCGCGCTGGCGCGCGCCGAAGGACATGGCCCACCTCGACGAGTGGGGGCTGGGCGGGCGCAACTTCGGCGGCTGGATCACCTGGTTCCTCGTCGGCGGTGACCTCTACACCGCGTACACCTTCGTGGCGGTGCCGGCGCTGGTGTTCGGCGCGGGCGCGATGGGCTTCTTCGCGGTGCCGTACACCATCGTGATCTACCCGCTGGTCTTCCTGGTGCTCTGCCGGCTCTGGTCGGTGTCGCACCGGCACGGCTTCGTCACCCCGGCGGACTTCGTCCGCAGCCGGTTCGACTCCCCGGTGCTGGCGCTGCTGGTGGCGATCACCGGCATCGTGGCCACCATGCCGTACATCGCGCTGCAACTGGTCGGCATCGAGGCGGTGCTCAAGACGATGGGTGTCACCGGCGAGAGCGCGTTCGCCCGGCACCTGCCGATCATCATCGCGTTCGCGATCCTGGCCGCGTACACGTACCAGTCGGGCCTGCGCGCGCCGGCGCTCATCGCGTTCGTCAAGGACACGCTGATCTACATCGTCATCCTGGTGGCGGTGCTCTGGCTGCCGTACAAGCTGGGCGGCTGGGGTTCGATCTTCGACGCGGCGGACGCGAAGTTCCAGGCCTCGCCGAACCCGAACGACGGCATCCTGCTGAACGCGAACAACCAGCTCCAGTACGTCACCCTGGCGTTCGGCTCGGCGCTGGCGCTGTTCCTCTACCCGCACAGCCTCACCGGTGTGCTGGCCAGCCGGAACCGGGACGTGATCAAGCGGAACATGTCCGCGCTGCCCGCGTACAGCCTGCTGCTGGGGCTCATCGCGCTGCTCGGCTTCATGGCCATCTCGGCCGGCGTGAAGCCCCTGCCCGGCGCCACCGAGGGCAGCGTGGACAACAACACGGTCGTGCCCGTGCTGTTCGACCAGCAGTTCCCGGACTGGTTCGCCGGCGTCGCGTACGCGGCCATCGGCATCGGCGCGCTCGTGCCGGCGGCGATCATGTCCATCGCGGCGGCGAACCTGTTCACCCGCAACATCTACAAGGAGTACCTGCGGCGCGACGCCACACCGGCGCAGGAGGCGCAGGTGTCGAAGGTGACCTCGCTGCTGGTGAAGGTCGGTGCGGTGGCCTGCATCGTCTTCCTCGACCCGCAGTTCTCCATCGACCTCCAACTGATCGGCGGCGTCATCATCCTCCAGACGCTGCCGGCGGTGGCGCTCGGCCTCTACACCCGCTGGTTCCACCGGGGCGCGCTGATCGCCGGCTGGGCGGTCGGCATGGCGCTGGGCATGTGGATGCTCTACCAGGTGTCCAGCCCGACCCGGAAGCACTTCGGCGGCTCCGCGTTCCCGCTGGAGAAGTTCGGGTTCGACACCAAGATGACCATCTACGTCGGGTTCGTGACCGTACTGGTCAACCTGGTGGTGGCGGCGCTGGTGACCCTGGCGCTGCGGGCCGGGAAGGTGCACGACGGCGGCGACGGCACCTCGCCGGACGACTACTTCGCCGACGAGGGCGACCCGCGGGTCACCCCGGGCGAGCGCCGCGGCGCCGACGCGGCCCCGGAGCCCGTCGCCTGAGGGGTAAGGAAGGGCCCCTTGTTAACGCCTGGCGTTGTACAAGGGGCCCTTCCCAACGCCTGTGCCACGGGGCGGTCGCGGCCGCGGCCGGCCGGCGAGCGTCGCGCCGGGGCGGCCCGCTCGCGGGGGGCGGCTGGTCAGCGCACCGCGCGCCAGAGCAGGTACAGCCCGATGACCGAGCCGAACACGACGATCACGGTCTTGAGCGCCACCGACGGCAGCCGGCGGACCAGCCGGGCGCCGGCGTACCCCCCGACCAGCGTGGCCGGCGCGACCAGCGCGACGGCCGCCCAGTTCACCGGCCCGAAGAGCGCGAACACCACCAGCGTGGTGAGCCCCACCACCGCGGACAGCAGGTTCTTGATCGCGCTGACCCGGGCCAGCGTCGCGTCCAGGACCAGCGCCAGCCCCGCGACCAGCATCACTCCGAGCGCCGCGCCGAAGTAGCCGCCGTACACCGCGCCGACCGCGACCATGGTCTGGACCGAGACGGTACGGCGGCGCGGCGACAGGTCGCGCGGGTGCCCGACCAATCGGCGCAGCGGGTCCTGGAAGGCCAGCACCGCCGTGGCGCCGAGCACCAGGAAGGGTACGACCAGCTCGAACGCCCGTGCCGGCGTGGCCAGCAGCAGCGCCGCCCCGGCCACCGCGCCGAGGACCGTGGTGGGCACCAGGATGGCCAGCGCGCGCCCGCGGGGCAGATCCTGCTGGCTGCCGGCGACGCTCGCCACGTACCCCGGGAAGACCGCGACCGAGTTGCTCACGTTGGCCGGGATCGGCGGCAGCCCGACCGCGATCATCGCCGGGAAGGTGATGAGCGAACCGCCGCCGGCCACGGCGTTCACCGTGCCCGCGGCGAGACCGGCGGCGACGAGCAGCACGGCGTCGGCGATGTCCATGATCCCGCAGGCTAGTACGCGTGCCGCGTCGTCGCCGGTCGCGGTCGGCGAGGTCACACCGGCCGTGATCCCCTCCGCGTCGCCCGGGATCTGAGATCAACGCCGTGCCGCCGGCATCGGCCTGTCCGGTGCCGTGCGACACCGCTGTGCCGGCGGCACCGAGTCGATCATCCAGGCCCGTTCGGGGCGGAAATGGGGGCGGCCGCCGCGTCGTTAGGATGAGTGCGCGACGGACGAGTCGACCGGGCGGTCGCGTCGGCGGGCTGAAACCCGCCGCCGAGGAACGTCCGGACTCCACAGGGCAGGGTGGTTGCTAACGGCAACCCGGGGTGACCCGCGGGACAGTGCCACAGAAAACAGACCGCCGACCCGAAACGGGACGGTAAGGGTGAAACGGTGGGGTAAGAGCCCACCAGCACCCCGGGTGACCGGGGTGGCTCGGTAAACCCCACCCGGAGCAAGGCCAAGAAAGGGTCGCCACCGCGAGGTGACGGTCCGCGCAGACGTTCGAGGGCGGCCCGCCCGATGTCTGCGGGTAGGCCGCTGGAGCCTGTCGGTGACGGCAGGCCGAGATGGATGACCGCCGCCGGCGCGAACCCCCGGGTACGCGCCGCGCACAGAATCCGGCGTACAGGTCGACTCGTCCGTCGCCCACCAGGTCGCAGCCTCGATCAAGGCTGCGACCTCGCCGTATGCCCGGCTGTCTATGGGCGTTGGCGGTCATTGTTGGCTGGCGATCGACGCCCTGGAGACGCCCTGACGCCCTGGGGACGCCCTGATCTTGAGGGCGTGAAAGCTTGAGAGGAGCTGGCTCCGTTGCAGGAGATGCCCGATCCTCTACTCACCGCTGGCGGCCCCGACGCTCGATCAGCCAGAGCGCCAGAACCGGTGGAACCGTGAACGTAGCCAGCAGCAGGACGCCTGCCGCCAAGCCGTCCCGCCACAACAGGTCAGCGGAGAACAGAATCAGGCTCGTCGGTATAGCCAGCATGATGACGGCCAGGACCTCCACGACCTGCTCCCAACGCTTACGGTCGCGCCGGCCGTGCCTCAACCCTCCTCCTTCCAACCGTCACCCGAGTTGGTCAGCCTAGCGACTTCCCTAGCCACCGTTCAGTTTGGAAGGTGCGTCGGTCCATGTCGCCAGTTGTTGCCATCGTGCATTTTTGATCAGGCGCTGCAACCGTCACTGGCGGCAGGGGCCCGTGTGGACACGCCTTTGTCGACCGTCAACGATCTGTCGGTCTGGCGCTCCGGGCTCCCCGCCCTCCGCGCCAGCCGCCGGGCATCAGGCGTGACGGCCGCAGAGCGACAGCGGCAGCGGCCGGCGCGCGCCCAAGCGGCGGTGCGTGCGGCCCGTTGCGGAACACGGCAATCCTGTCCCATCGGAAGCGAGATAAGGTCGTCCGCGTGGCGGACGCTGTCGTGATTCCCGGCGGGAGGTTCGGACCGGGTGCTCCCCTGCTGATGTATGCCGGCGATGTGGCGGAGCAGCGAGGCGCGACGGTGCACCGATACTCGTGGTCTCAGGCCCTTCCGAAGCTTGATCAGCCAGAGATCGAGGGCTGGGTCAGTGGCGAGATCGCTCCGCTGATCGACACTGTCGGCGGTCACCCACTGCTGATCGCCAAGTCGCTCGGCACGAATGCGGCAGCGATTGCCGCCGACAGATGTCTGCCCGCCGTATGGCTCACGCCCTTGCTCACACTGCCGTGGGTGGCTGACGCGTTGGACCGTGCAACCGCGCCATTCCTGCTCGTGGGTGGCACTGCCGACAAACTGTGGGACGGTGACATCGCCCGCCGGCTGTCCCCGCACGTGCTGGAGGTGGACGGCGCGGATCACGGCATGTACGTACCTGGTCCGCTTACCGAGTCGATCGCGGTGCTCAGCCGAGTCGTGGTCGCGGTGGACGAGTTCCTCGACGCCATTGGCTGGCCGAGCTGACACCTTGCGGCAGCGCTTCCGGCAGCGGGATGGTCATGGAAGAATTGCCCTCGGCCGGCTGCACCGTCACCATCCACGTCACAGCCACCAGGCTGGCCATCGCCTGCGACGACGGCACCCTGAACCGCGATGTCCGGAGGTCGGTGCCCGACCAGTGGCCGCACCGTGCGCGGGGATGCGGAGTTCGCGACCGGGGGGACTCGATGCAAGCCCAGCCAACTTCGCCTCGGGCGTGGCGGACCTGCCTGTACGTGCCCGGATACCTTCTCGCCGCTCACGGGGTCGTCGTTGTGCTGTTGGCGCTGTTCTCAAGCTGGCTCAGCGGACTCTACATGTCGATCTATCTGCTGCCGCTCTTCGTGGTGGCCGCACCTGTGGCGTGGCTCGCCCTCGCCGTGACCCACCGCAGCCCTTGGTTCAAGCCTCGGCTGGACGCTCTCCTCGCAACCGGGTTGGGCCTGCTCGTCGCGTCGCTTCTGCTGTCTACCGCCGTGCTGTGGCCCAGGTGAGATCCTTCGGCGTCGCTGCGCCCCTGTAATATGCGCTGTTCGCTCGGCCGGGCCGAGTCGTGGTGGCGCAAGTGGACGAACAGGCGAGGGCGGTGGGTCGGCCGTCATCACCGGCGAGTTACCGCCAGGCGTGGGAGTGCTTCTCGAAGGTCGCCGGGTCGCTGTGCGGGGGGATGACGCACAGGAGGTGGCCGCCGGGCGCGCGGAGGGTACGGCAGTCCAGCCATCGGTCGACCTCCACCGCGCCGAGTCCGACGAGTCGGTCGGGTCACCCGCCGGTGATCTCGGCCAGCACCCGGCGCTGGAAGTCGTGTGCCTCCGGCCCGCGCGGTGACTCGCCACCGTTGCGGGCGGCGACAGCCCGCTCCAGCAGGTCCGGTGCGTCGCCCCACGCCGGTTCCGTGCGGAGGACCCCGGCGAGCCGGCGCCCGGCATCGGCCTTGGCCAGCCACTCGCCGTGGCGGAACCGCACCAGCGCGCGGGCCGCGCCGAGCACCGCGTCCTCCGTGCCCGGCGCCGCCGCGTCGCCGGGCGACAGGGGCCGGGCGAGCCACCAGGACAGCGCGTCGACGAGGAGCCGGCGCAGGTCGGCGGGGGACAGGTCGGCGAAGACCTCGCGGGCCGGCGGGCCGAACAGCGCGTACCCGTGCTGGTGCAGGATGCTGCGGTCCAGCCCGTACCAGAAGTGGCCGTCGGTGGCCGGCCGGTCCGCCGGGTCGTACGTGGCCCGGAACGGCATCCGCGCCCCGGTGTTGAGCTCGACCTCGAAGCCGGGTTCGGCGCTGCCGGACCGGGCGACCTCCCACCGGTAGACCACCAGCTCCAGCCCCCGGGCCGGGCACGGCAGTGCCTCGTGCCGCAGCCGCGCCACCAGGGTCCGCTTCCGTTCCTCGTCGAGGGCGTCCGCGCTGACCAGCGCGACGTCGACGTCGCTGCGAGACGGCTGGTACGCGCCCAGCCCGACCGAGCCGGCCGCGTACGCGCCGACCAGGCGGTTCCCGAGCACGGCGCGGCCGGCCGCGACCAGCCCGGTCAGGTAGCGGCGGACGTCCGCGTCCGCGTTCACGTCCACGCCACCCCGGGCGGCAGGAAGCCCGCCGCCGCACCGTCGTCGAGCGCGTACCCGATGACCAGCCGCGCGTGTCGGTCCAACTCGGGCAGCCGGTCCGGCGGGAACCACCCCACGGCCATCGACTCGTCGTCGTTGACCCGCGCCGTGCCGCCCGTCAGCCGGCACCGGAATCCCAGGTTCACGAACTCGCACCGGTCCCCGTTGGGATAGGTGTGCGGGTGCGTGAGGACGCTGCTCAGCCGTACCGGTTCGACGTCCAGACCGGTCTCCTCCCGTACCTCCCGGACCACCGCTGTCGTCGGCTGCTCGCCCGGCTCCAGGACACCGCTCACCACCGACCAGCGCGCGTCGTCGGCGCGCTGCGCGAGCAACAGTTCGCCCGTGTCGTTGCGGACCACGGCGCTGACGCTCGGCAGCAGGAGGAGGTCGCGGCCCACGTGCGCGCGCAACTGCCGGATGTACTCGGGGACGCCCATCGGGTGACCCTAACCGGGTTCACCAGGCCAGGTTCCGGCGCACCGTCTCGTACTCCTTCGCCAGCTCCTCGTCGATCCGGGCCGACCGCCCTTCGGTGAGCACCACGGCCGGTTCGTGCCGCTCCCGGCCGTCGAGCATCAGCCGCCGCAGGCCGGTGGGTGGGTGGGTGGAGAACAGCGACGCCTCCTCGCGGGCCGACAGCTGCCGCAGCTGCGGCAGCCGGCCGGCGTTGGCCACCCGAGCCTCGGCGAACGCCGCCCGCCACCGTGCCGGCCCGTGCCCCGCCCGGGCCTCCCGGCGTACGGCGAGCTCCATCGACTCGACCCGCAGGGTGACGTCCAGCAGGTCCGTCGCGGCCGTTGTGCCCGCCACCTTCGCGGACAGCTCGTCGGCCAGGTACTCGGCCCGCTGGCTGTCCCGCAACGCGACGCACACCAGCACCAGGTGCAGTGCGAACAGCAGGCGGGACAGGGGCCACTGGAGCACCCGTCCGAGGGCCGCGCCAACCATCTCGACGAGGCCGCGCTCGGTCGACGGTGCCGGGCGGAGCAGGTCCGCCGCCGATCCGAGCGTGGTGAACGCGGGCTGGGTGAGCAGCATGCGCCGCGGGTCTCCGTTGACGAAGTGCCCCAACTCGTGCCCCAGCAGGGCGACCCGTTCCTGCGGGCCGAGGGCCCCCCAGTAGGGCAGCCCGAGGCACAGCACCCGGCGGCGACGGACGCCGACCGCCTGCGCGTACGCGTTCAGGTCGTCGTCGACCGCGATGACGTCGGGCGCCGGGCTGCCCACCGCCCGCGCCACCTCCTCCACCAGGCCGAACAGTTCGGGCGCGCGGTCGCGGGACAGGACCTCCGCGTACGGGTCGAGCCGACCGAACCGGGGCCGCAGTCCGATGGCCAGGGCGAGCAACGGTACGGCGAGCAGGATCGACGGGCCCGGGAATGGATGACCGACGACCAACCAGATCCCGGTGCCGGCGAGGGTCGCCACCCCGAGGAACAGCACCACCGAGGCGACTGTCGTGATGACGGTCGCCGCTCCCGCACCGGTGGCATCGAGCGGGCGTCCCAGCAGCCGGTCGAACTGCCGGCGGGTCATCCGGTAGCCGAGGTGGTGCGCCCGGCGGTCCAGCCACCGCCAGCCGAAGAGCGGGCGGCTCCGCTTCTCGTCGTACGCCTCCAGGTTCCACTCGCACGACGGGCACCACGGCGTCGCTTCGAGCTGGGAGACCGCGGCCGTGCCACATCGCGGGCACGTGCCGTCGACCGCCGTCGTGTCGATCATGAGCGCCGATTGTGCCGGCGGGCTTCCCGTGGCGGTACCGGCCGTTCAGCCGATGCCCGCCAGGCGGCGGCGGGCGAGTGGGCGCGTGGTGTCGCCCGGGTCCGTCGGTGGCTGTTTTCGCTGTTCGCGCCCCCTATGGCCGGGAGCACGTCTACTGTGGAGATCATCGGCGACTTGCGGTGTTCCGGTGGCGGCCGGGTGGATCGCGGTGCACAGTGATCCCATGAGCGACAGCGGAATCGGGGGGCACTACTACTGGTGCACCCGACACCACCGGGTCGAGACCGATGCCGACGTGTGCCCCGCCCGGCACGTTCTCGGGCCGTACGCCTCAGCCGCCGACGCCGAGAACGCGCTCCAGCAGGTGCGGGACCGCAACGAAGCATGGGACGCCGAGGACGCCCGCTGGGCCGGGGAGGACAGATAGGCGGCGCGGGAGGCCCGCGTCGAGGTACCGCGTGCTCCGCGACGGTGCGGGCACGTCCCCAAGGAGGGAAACCGAGATGGCCGTAGCACAGCAGGCCACCCGCCCGGCCGCCCGCCGTACCGCCGCGAAGAAGACCGCCGCCGCGGAGCGCACCGCCGGGGCGACCCGGACGGCGCGGACGTCCTCGACGGCGGCGAAGAAGGCCCCGGCCAGCAAGGCGGCCGGCGGCGCCGGCCGGACCCCGGCGAAGAGGACCACCGCCGCGAAGGCCCCGGCGAAGCAGACCCCGGCGAAGCAGGCTCCCGCCAAGAAGGCTCCCGCCAAGAAGGCCCCCGGCGCGAAGAAGGCCGGCGTCGCGGCGAAGAAGACCGCCGTGGCGGCGAAGAAGGCCCCCGCCACGAAGAAGACCACGGCGGCGGCGAAGAAGACCACCACGGCCGCGGCGAAGAAGACCACCGCGACCGCGAAGAAGACCACCGCCGCGGCGAAGGGCACGGCCGCGAAGAAGACCGCCACCGCGCGGACCAAGGCCACCACGGCGGCGAAGAAGGCCCCCACGAAGACGGGGACCGCCGCCCGCAAGGTCACCTCGGGCGCGAAGAAGACCACCGCGACGGCCAAGAAGACCGCGGCGAAGAAGGCACCCGCGAAGAAGGCCCCCGCCAAGAAGGCCCCCTCGACCCGACCGACCGCCACCGCGCGGCCCACCGCGGCGAAGAAGGTCCCAGCCAAGAAGGTCACCGCCAAGAAGACGACCACGGCGGCGAAGAAGGCCCCGGCGCGGAAGACCACCGCGACCAGGACCACGGCCCGCACGACCACGGCCCGCAAGGCGCCGGCCCGCTCCGCGGCGGGCCGGGCCACCACCACCCGGGGTACGCGGGCAGTCGCCCGCAAGACGACCGGCTGACCCCAGGCGCCGACCTCTCCGGCGGCACGTCCCGGTCCCGTCCCGCGAACGCCCCACCGGTCAGGGGCCCCCGCGCTGCCACACGATCCGGTTGCCCGGGTCGCGGTGGTGGCAGGACCGGCCGTACCGGTGACAGGTGCCGGCCGGCGGCGGGCGGTGCCGGGGTGGCGGTGGCCTGGGCGCCGGCGCTCCGCCAGGTGCCGGTGGAAGGGCGGTGGCCGGGAGTCACGGCGGCGCTCGGTGCTGCGGGAAAGCGGTTCGGGCCGGGCGCTGTCAGGATGGACGCCGTGGTGATCCGACGTGTCCTCGCGCCCCGCATCGACTTCGGCGCACTGCGCCGCGAGCTGCACCTCCCGGGCGGTTTCCCCGCTGCGGCGCAGCGGGAGGCCGACGCCGCGGCGGCCGACCCGCCCCGGCCGGCCGTGGACCGCACCGACGTTCCGTTCGTGACGATCGACCCCGCCGGCTCGCGGGACCTCGACCAGGCGATGCACCTCGCGCGCCGGGCGGGCGGCGGCTTCCGGGTCACGTACGCGATCGCCGACGTCGCCGCCCACGTCCGCCCCGGCGGGGCGCTGGAGGAGGAGACGTGGCGGCGCGGGCAGACGGTCTACCTGCCGGACGGCACCGTGCCGCTGCACCCCGGAACGCTGAGTGAGGGAGCGGCCAGCCTGTTGCCGGGCGTCGACCGGGCCGCCGTCGTGTGGACGATCGACCTGGACGGCGACGGCGCGACGGTCGCGGTCCACGTGGAGCGGGCGCTGGTCCGCAGCCGGGCGCAGCTCGACTACGACGGCGTGCAGGCGGACGCCGACGCGGGCCGGTTGCCGGAGCCCATCGCCCTGCTGCCCGACGTCGGCGCCCTGTTGACCGCGCGCGGCCTGCGCCGGGGCGCCATCAACCTGCCGTTACCGGAGCAGGACGTGGAGCCGGACGGTGACGGCTGGCGGCTGGTGCTGCGCGGGCCGGTGCCGCTGGAGGAGCACAACGCCCAGATCTCGCTGCTGACCGGGATGGCGGCCGCCGACATCATGCTCGCCGGGCGGATCGGTCTGCTGCGGACGATGCCGGCCCCGAAACCGGAGGCGGTGGAGCGGCTGCGGGCCGCGGCCGCCCCGCTGGGCGTGCCCTGGCCGGACGGGGCGGGCCCCGGTGAGGTGATCGCCGGGTTGGACCCGACACAGCCCCGGGCGGCGGCGTTCATCGACCAGGCGGCCGAGCTGATGCGCGGCGCCGCGTACACCGCATTCGACGCCGCGCTCCCGGACCAGCCGGAGCACGGCGGGGTCGCGGCCGCGTACGCCCATGTCACGGCGCCGTTGCGGCGCCTGGCCGATCGGTACGCCACCGAGGTCTGCCTGGCCCTGCACGACGGCCGCGACGTCCCCGACTGGGCGCGGTCGGCGCTGCCGAAGCTGCCCGAGGTGATGGCGGCGACCGACCGCACCGCCTCCGCCGCCACCCGTGGCGCCGTCGAACTCGCCGAGGCCGTGTTGCTGGAGCATCGGGTCGGGGAAACATTCGACGCGGCGGTGCTGGACGTCGACGCACCCCCGAACGGCCGGTCCCGGCCCGGCCGCCCGCCCGGTGGGACGGTGGCCCTGGACGACCCGCCGGTCCGCGCCCGCTGCGTCGGCGACCTTCCGCTGGGCGAACGGATCCGGGTCCGCCTGGTCACCGCCGACCCCACCACCCGTACGGTGGCCTTCGAGCGCGCCTGACAGGTTGCCCGTTGCCCGTTGCCCGTTGCCCGTTGCCCGCTGCCCGCTGCCCGGTTCCCGCTCCGGATCGAGAAGTCGGGGGGAGGTCTGCCGCGTCGGGCCGGGGCGCACCTGTCCCTCGGCGCACCCTTGACGGCGTCGGCAGCGGGGTTTGTCACAGCGTTCGCCGCTGCTCTCGGGCCGGCGGGTTTGCGAGGATGTCGCCATGGCTTACGACGCGAGCAACCTGCCCGACGTGTCCGGGCTCACCGTCGGCATCATCGGTGGCACCGGCGACCAGGGGCGGGGTCTCGCCTACCGGTTCGCGCGGGCCGGCCACACCGTGCTGATCGGATCCCGGTCGGCGGAGCGGGCCGCCCAGTCCGCCGCGGAGATCGGGAGCCTCCCCGGGGTCGCCGCCGGTGCCAGCGTCACCGGAGCCGGCAACGAGGACGTCGCGCGGCGCAGCGACGTCGTCATCATCGCCGTGCCGTGGGACGGCCACGCGGCCACCGTCGCCGCCCTCGCCGAGCCGCTCGCCGGCAAGATCGTCGTCGACTGCGTCAACCCGCTCGGCTTCGACAAGCAGGGCCCGTACGCGCTGACCGTCGAGGAGGGCAGCGCCGTCCAGCAGGCCGCCGCCCTGCTGCCCGACTCCCGGGTGTGCGCCGCGTTCAACCACGTCAGCGCCCCGCTCCTCGCCGACCCGGAGATCGACCGCATCGAGCTCGACGTGCTGATCTGCACCGAGGACCGGGAAGTGGTCGACATCGTCGGCGCCCTCGCCGCCCGGATCCCGGGGATGCGTGGCATCTACGCCGGCCGCCTGCGCAACGCCCACCAGGTCGAGGCGCTCACCGCCAACCTGATCGCCATCAACAAGCGCTACAAGGCCCACGCCGGCATCCGCGTCACCGACCTCTGACCCGGCGCCGCCGACGACACCGTCCGGCACGCGCTGTCCCTGCTGGCCGCCGGTCCGGGCAGCGTCCGCGGGGCGAACCCACCCACTACCAGAGCAGCGGCACGCCCGGTGAGCTGCCGACTGTTCCCCCGGCCCACCCTGCCGCCTGAGGGTCGAGGTGCGGCCGGGGACGGCCGGGGTGGACGTCCGCCGCCACCAGGAGGTCACCGCTACCGCTGCGGGTCCGCGCGGCGGCTCCGGGCGGCGAGCTACGCCCCCGCGGCCGGTTTACGCGCGATGACGATGGCCTGCTGGGTCCGCTCGGTTACGTCGGCCTCCTTCACCACCGTCACCCACGTCTCGAAGCCCGCGTCCCGCAGCAGGCCGGCCACCGCGTCCGGGCGGTGCCGGTACCAGTCGAGGTCGATCGCCTTGCCGAAGGCCTCGTCGCGGTGGTAGCGCTCGTCGCCGATCTGGAAGGCGAGCATCAGCGGCCCGCCCGGTGCGAGAACGCGATGGAACTCGGTGAACACGTCCGGCCAACGGTCCCACGGGACGTGGATGACCGAGTAGTAGGCGAGCAGCCCGCCGAGGGACGCGTCCGGCAGGTCCAGGGCGAGCATGGAGCCCACCTCGAACCGCAGGTGCGGGTAGGTGCGGCGGGCCAGCGCCACCATGCCGGGGGAGAGGTCGACGCCGAACGCGTCCAACCCCAGGCCGTGCAGCAGGATGGTGACGCGCCCCGGCCCGCAGCCGACGTCGGCGACGGGACCGGAACCGTTGGCGCGGACCAGTTCGGCGAAGGCGGCCAGCATCGCCCGGTCGAGGGGCCGGCCGTCCAGGTCCGTGGCGAGCCAGTCGGCGTACTCGGCGGCCGTCGCGTCGTACGAGTCGCGGGTGGCGTCGAGGAAGCTCGCGTCCGGCATGGTGCTGGAGGGTAACGTCCCGGCCTCGCCGACACCGACCCGCCCGTCGAGCCGGCCGCGCCGCGACCGATCCGCCCGTCGAGCCGGCCCGCGGTGGTCAGAGTGGCCGGGTGCCCGGGAAGGAGGGCGCCCGGCCTGACGGGTACGTCGGCCGGGAGCCCTCCGGTACCCCTAGAAGGTGTGCTCGGCCGCCGGGAACTGACCGCCGCGGACCTCGTCGGCGAAGCGGCGGGTCGCGTCGGTCAGCGCGCCGGCCACGTCGGCGTAGCGCTTCACGAAGCGCGGCGCCTTTCCGGTACGCAGGCCGGCCATGTCCTGCCAGACCAGCACCTGGGCGTCGGTGTCCGGGCCGGCGCCGATGCCCACGGTCGGGATGCTCAGCTCGGCGGTGATCCGCTTGGCCACCTCACCGGGCACCATCTCCAGCACGACGGCGAAGGCGCCCGCCTCGGCGACCGCCCGGGCGTCGGCGATCACCTCGTCGGCGGCGTCACCGCGGCCCTGCACCCGGTACCCGCCGAGGGTGTGCTCGCTCTGCGGAGTGAAGCCGATGTGCGCCATCACCGGGATGCCGGCGCCGACGATCGCGGCGATCTGGTCGGCGCAGCGCCGGCCGCCCTCCAGCTTCACCGCGTGGCAGCCGCCCTCCTTCATGAACCGGACGGCGGTGCGCAGGGCCTGCGTCGGCCCCTCCTCGTACGAGCCGAACGGCAGGTCGCCGACGATCAGCGCCTGCCGGGTGGCCCGGACGACCGCCCGGACCAGCGGCAGCAGCTCCTCGGCGGTCACCGGCAGGGTCGTCTCGTAGCCGAAGACGTTGTTCGCGGCCGAGTCGCCGACCAGCAGCACGGGAATGCCGGCGGCGTCGAAGATCGCCGCCGTGTACTGGTCGTACGAGGTGAGCATCGGCCACCGCTCGCCGCGCTCCTTGGCGGCGATCAGGTCGCGGGTGCGGACCCGCCGGGTCGCCGGTCCGCCGTAGAGGGCGGTCACCTCGGGCGGGGTGGATTCCACCATGGTTCTCTCCTTCCTCGAGGCCGCGTACGCGGTCCCCGGGTTGCGCCGCGATCGTCGCACCTGGACGCCCGGCGGCGGCAGAGGCCAGTGGAGGATTTCACTCCCGACCGCCAGCACCGGAGACCGGCGCCGGTGACCAGGTACCCGTGCGTCAGCCGTTCTCCCGCCAGCGGTTGGTGATCGGTAGCCGGCGGTCCCGCCCGAACGCCTTCATGGAGATCTTCGTGCCGGGGGCGGACTGGCGTCGCTTGTACTCGGCGGTATCCACCATCCGCAGCACCCGGTCCACCACCGCCGGGTCGTGGCCGGACTCGACGAGCCCGTCCCGGCCCAGGTCGCCGTCGACGTACCCGATCAGGATCGGGTCGAGCACGTCGTACTCGGGGAGGGTGTCGCTGTCGAGCTGCCCCGGGCTCAGCTCGGCCGACGGCGGCTTGCCGATGGAGCTCTCCGGGATCGGCGCGGTCTCGTCGCGCCGGCCGGCGTCCGCGTTGCGCCACGTGGCCAGCCGCCAGATCAGCGTCTTCCAGACGTCCTTGACCGGGTTGAAGCCGCCGACCGAGTCGCCGTAGAGGGTGGAGTAACCGACCGCCAGCTCGCTCTTGTTGCCGGTGGTCAGCACCAGGTGGCCCTCCTGGTTCGACAGGGCCATCAGGATCACCCCGCGGACCCGGGCCTGCAGGTTCTCCACCGAGACGCCGGACAGCGACATGTTGGCCAGGAAGGTGTCGACCATCGGCTGGATCGGCTCGACCCGGTAGTCCAGGCCGGTGCGCTTGGCCAGGTCCGCCGCGTCCTCCCGGGAGTGCTCCGAGGAGTGCTGGCTCGGCATGGACACCCCGACCACCCGGTCGGGGCCCAGCGCGTCGACCGCGAGGGCCGCGACGACCGCCGAGTCGATGCCGCCGGACAGGCCGAGCACCACCGACGGGAAGCGGTTCTTGTTGACGTAGTCGCGCAGGCCCAGCACCAGCGCCTGCCACACCTCGGCCTCGTCGGCCACCGGCTCGATGACGCCGCCGGTCGCCGCCGGGCCCGTGGGCGCGGCCGGCACCGATCCGACGGTACGGCGGACCACCCGCAGCGCGTCGGCCAGTTCGGTGTCCTCGCCGGCGTGGGGCTCCGCCTCGGGCAGTTCCACGTCGTGCACGAGCAGGTGCTCGACGAACTGCGGCGCCCGGGCCAGCAACGTCCCGTCCGCCGTCACGATCATCGAGTCGCCCTCGAAGACCAGCTCGTCCTGGCCGCCGATCATGTTGACGTACGCGATGGTGGCCCCCGCCTCGGCGGCCCGGCGGCGGACCAGCGGCAGCCGGATGTCGTCCTTGTTCAGCTCGTACGGCGAGCCGTTGATGTTGAGGACCAGACCGACGCCGGCCTGGCGGGCGGCGGCGAACGGGCCCCCGGCCTGCCACAGGTCCTCGCAGATGGTCAGCGCGACGTCCACCCCGCCGATCCGGACCACGGTCAGCATGTCCCCGGGAACGAAGTACCGGTCCTCGTCGAAGACGCCGTAGTTCGGCAGGTGGTGCTTGAAGTAGGTGGCGACGGTCCCACCGCCGTGCAGCAGGGCGGCGGCGTTGCGCGCACCGTGACCCGGCTCCGCGTCACCGCTGACCTGCGGCGGGCCGTCCGCGTCCAGGTAACCGACCAGCACCGGCAGGTCACCGAGGCCGTCCGCGGCGAGGTCGGCCGCGAGCCGCTCCAGGGCCGCCTTCGACGCCGCCACGAAGGACCGGCGGAAGACCAGGTCCTCGACCGGGTACCCGGTCAGCATCATCTCCGGGAACGCGACCAGCTGAGCGCCGGCGTCGGCGGCGCGCCGGGTCCACTCCCGGATCAGCGCGGCGTTGCCGGTGAGGTCGCCGACGGTCGGGTTGACCTGACAGAGGGCGAGACGCAGGGTGGGCATGTCCTCATCTTGCCCCAGCCGTCCGGGCCCGACACGGCCCGCCCGGGGGAGACGGGGGCCACCCCCGAGCGGGCGACCGCACCGGGGTGGGACTGGGCGGGACGAGCGCCGGCAGGTCGCGTAACGTCGGCGTAACGAGGCCGGTGGAGACTGGTCGGTCAGGCCGGGTCACCCCCGGCCGAAGGCGGACAACAGGGTCGCGAGGGGTGGAAGTGGACCGTCAGCAGGAGTTCGTCCTCCGTACGCTGGAAGAGCGGGACATCCGGTTCGTCCGGCTGTGGTTCACCGACGTGCTGGGCACGCTGAAGAGCGTGTCGGTGGCCCCCGCCGAGCTGGAGGCGGCCTTCGAGGAGGGCATCGGGTTCGACGGCTCGGCGATCGAGGGCTTCGCCCGGGTCTTCGAGTCCGACATGGTCGCCATGCCCGACCCGACCACGTTCCAGGTCTTCCCGTTCGAGGGGGGCGTCAGCGGCGAGAGCGCCCGGATGTTCTGCGACATCCTGCTCCCCGACGGCGGCCCGTCCTGGGCCGACCCGCGGCACGTGCTGCGCCGGGCCCTGTCCAAGGCGGCGGAGAAGGGCTTCACCTTCTACACCCACCCGGAGATCGAGTTCTTCCTGCTGGAGAACGGCCCGATGGACGGCTCGGTGCCCACCCCGGTCGACACCGGCGGGTACTTCGAGCACACCACCCACGCGGTCGCGCGGGACTTCCGCCGCCAGGCGGTGCTCGCGTTGGAGCGGATCGGCATCTCGGTCGAGTTCAGCCACCACGAGGTCGCCCCCGGCCAGCAGGAGATCGACCTGCGCTACGCCGACGCGCTGACCACCGCCGACAACATCATGACCTTCCGGCACGTGGTCAAGGAGGTGGCGCTCTCCACCGGGGTGCAGGCCACCTTCATGCCGAAGCCGTTCACCGACCAGCCGGGCAGCGGCATGCACACCCACCTGTCGCTGTTCGAGGGCGAGCGCAACGCGTTCCACGACGCCGGCGACCCGATGAAGCTGTCCAAGGTGGCCCGCGCGTTCATCGCCGGCCTGCTCGTGCACGCCCGGGAGTACACGGCGGTCACCAACCAGTGGGTCAACTCGTACAAGCGGCTGTTCCCGCAGGCCCTGCCGGACCGGGTGACCGAGAGCCCCGCGTACGTCTGCTGGGGTCACCTCAACCGGTCCGCGCTGGTCCGCGTCCCGGCGTACGGCAAGCCGAACTCCGCCCGGGTGGAGGTCCGGTCGCTCGACTCGGCGGCCAACCCGTACCTGGCCTTCGCGGTGCTGCTCGGCGCCGGGATGAAGGGCATCGAGGAGGGGTACGAGCTGCCGCCGGGCGCCGAGGACGACGTCTGGTCGCTGACCAGCGCCGAGCGACGGGCGATGGGGTACGAGCCGCTGCCGGAGAACCTCTCCGAGGCGATCGACGTGATGGCCGGTTCCGAGCTGGTCGCCGAGGTGCTCGGCGAGCACGTCTTCGACTTCTTCCTGCGCAACAAGCGGGCCGAGTGGGAGCAGTACCGGCGCGAGGTCACCCCGTACGAGCGGCAGCGCTACCTGTCGCTGTAGGAGGTGCCGGGAAACCGGAGGCGCTGGCGTTCTTCGTGCCGCGCCTGCTCACCCCGGGCACGCACGTCGGCGCCGCCCTGATCGTCCGCGCCCGCATCGCCTGACCGTCCGAAGCCGACCGGGGCGTCCCGGCGGCGCCGTCCCCTCCGAAGGTCACGGCGCCGCCCGCCCCAGCCACGCGGCCGGGGCGGGCGGCGTCCGGTCACTTGTCGCCGAGGCCGCCCGGCCCGCCGTGGCCGCCGCGCCCGCCCGGGCCCGGGAGGACGCCCGCCTCGGCCGCGGCGATGATCGCGTCGGCCTGCTCCCGGGTGAGCTTGCCGTCCTCGACCGCCCGGTCGAGCCGCTCCTTCAGCGCGGCCTGCCGGTCGGTGGCGTCCGGCCGCTCGGGTCGCTCGTCCTTCCGCTGCTCGCGCAGCTTCTCCAGCGCGGCCGTCACCTGGTCGGTCGAGACGCCCAGCTCCGTCGCGAGCGCCTCGGCGAACTCGGCCTGCCGGTCGGCCCGCCGCTGCTCCCGGTCGGTTTCGGCGCTGGCGCTCGCCGACGGCGAGGCGCCGTCGGCGGCGAATGCGACGGTCGGCGCCGCGATCCCGACGCCGAGCAGGCCGGCGGCGGCGAAGCCGGCCAGCAGGTGCTTCTTTCGAATCGTGCGGGACATGTCGTCCTCCAACTCGTCGGTGGTGCGATGACCTCACCGACGGTGACCTGGGCGGCTGGAGGAAACCCATGGCGAGCCTATGAATGGGCTGGCAGTCCGCCCGCCAAGCCGGACAGACCGCCCAGTCGGCCTGCGGCCGTCCCAAGACCCACACAACTTCAGGGACGTTGCTGCGTCCGGCACCCGTCGAGGCAGCAACGTCCCCGAAGTTGCTGGCCGCCTGCCAGCGGGCACGGGAGTGGTGGGGCGGACGGGCGCGGGACGCGGGTCGGTGAGGGCGGAAGTGGAGGCGGCGAGCGGAGAGGCGGCGGGTCAGCGGACGGCGGAAGCGACCGTGAGCGTGCCGGCGTCGGCGTCGAGGACCGCCTCGGTGCCGACGGGGACGGTGAGCTGACCGACCCCGTGACCGACCGGAAGGCCACCGAGGACCGGGACGCCCAGGTCGCCGAGGCGGTCGGTCAGGACGTCGGCGACGTCCACCGCCCACCCGTCCGCACAGTCGGTGAACTGCCCGACCGCCACCCCCGCCACGCCGTCGAGCACGCCGGCCCGGCGGAGCTGGGTCAACATCCGGTCGATCTTGTACGGCGGCTCCTGCACCTCCTCGACGAGGAGCACCGCCCCGGTCAGGTCCGGCATGTCCGGGGTGCCGAGCGACGCCACGATCAGGCACAGGTTGCCGCCGAGCAGCCGGCCGGTGGCCCGGCCGGGCACCCGGACGCCGGCGGTCTCCTCCCCGTCGCGGGCCGCCACGGTCACCGGCTCGGTGGTCATCAACGCCGCGTGCAGCGACTGCGCCGAGTCCAGCGTCGTGCGCTCGTCCCGCCAGGCCGCCCCGGGCCCGTGCACGCCGGCCAGCCGGGCGCCCCGCCAGAGCGCGAACTGGAGGGCGGTGATGTCGGAGAAGCCGGCCACGACCTTCGGGTCCCGGCGTACGGCGGCCATGTCGATCGCGTCCACCGCCCGCTGCGCGCCGTAGCCGCCCCGGGTGCAGATCACGCCCCGCACCGAGGGGTCGGCGAACGCGGCGTTCAGGTCCGCCGCCCGCAGTTCGTCGGCGCCGGCCAGGTAGCCCTGCCGGGCGTACGCGTTCGGGGCCGGGACCGGCCGCAGCCCCCAGCCGGTGAGCAGTTCGACGCCCCGGGCCACCCGCTCCGGCCGGGTCGGCCCGGACGGCGACACCAGCATGACCGTGTCGCCGGGGCGCAGCGCCGGCGGCCGGACGACGTCCTCGGTGATCACAACCGCCGAGCCTAACCAGCTCTTCGACGGGCGTACCGGATAGCCTCGACGGCGTGGCAACCGCGCTGGTGATCGAGAACGACCCGACCGACGACGCGCGCCGGCTGGGGGAGTGGCTGACCGAGGCCGGCCTGGACCTGTGGGTGGTCCGGGCGCACGCCGGCGACGAACTGCCGGCCGACCTGGAGGGGTACGCGGCGCTGGTGGTGCTCGGCGGCGAGCAGCAGGCGTACCCGCTGCCCGACGGCTCACCCGGGGCGGCCTGGTTCCCGCACGTGGAGGCGCTGCTGCGCAAGGCCGTCCGGTACCGCGTGCCGACCCTGGGCATCTGCCTCGGCGCCCAACTGCTCGCCACCGCGCACGCCGGCGCCGTCGAGCGCAGCCCGTCCGGCCCGGAGGTCGGCCCCGGCGTGGTGGGCCGCCGCGACGCCGCCGAGGCGGACCCGCTCTTCCGGTACGTCCCGCTGATCCCGGACGTGCTCCAGTGGCACTCCGACGAGATCACCGAGCTGCCCGCCGGCGCGACCCTGCTTGCCGCCTCCACCCGCTACCCGCACCAGGCGTTCCGCCTCGGCGACCGGGCCTGGGGGCTCCAGTTCCACATCGAGTGCGACACCGCGATGATCGCCGACTGGGCCACCGACTCGAGGCTGCTCGCCGAGCTGGGCTACGACCCGGAGGCGGTGGTGGCCGCCTGCGACGCGGTGATGGTCGACGTGGAGGAGGTGTGGCAGCCCTTCGCGGCGCGCTTCGCGGCCCTGGCCCTCGGCGAGCTGGACGAGGGCACCCGCCGCAGCCTGCCCCTGCTCGGGCACTGATGGGCCGGCCGACCAGGGCCGCGGGGCGGCTCGCCCGGTACGGGTTCGGCGCCGGTGACGCCGGTTCCCGGGCCGCCGACCTGCTCGGCCCCGACGGGCTGGGCCTGTGGCGGCCGGACACCCAGGAGCCGGCCGACGAGCCGGCGGCGGAGCTGCTCGCCGCCCTGTCCCGGGCCGCCGACCCGGAGCTGGCGCTGCGCCAGCTGCACCGGCTCGTCGAGGCGGAGCGCCGCGCGGCCGGCAACGGCGGCGGTCCGGCCGGCATCGGCGCCGGGTCCGCCCTGATCGAGGCGTTGCACGACGATCCGGGGCTGCGCCGGCGGCTGGTCGCCGTGCTCGGCGCGTCCTCGGCGCTCGGCGACCACCTGGTGGCCAACCCGGACCAGTGGACGGCCCTCCGGACCGCCCCGGACGGTCTGGCGCCGCCCGCCGACGGGCGGCTCGACCGGACCGGTGACGGCAACCCGGTCGCGGTGCTGCGGACCGCGTACCGCCTGGCGTTGCTGCGGATCGCGGCGGCCGACCTGACCGGCGGGCGCGGGCTGGAGCAGACGATGGCCGCGCTGTCCGCGCTGGCCGACGCGACGCTCGCCGCCGCGTACGAGATCGCCGTGGGGGAGCTGCCGGAGGGCACGCCCCGGCCGCGGCTCGCCGTGGTGGCGATGGGCAAGTGCGGCGGCGACGAGCTGAACTACGTCTCCGACGTCGACGTCATCTTCGTGGCGGCCGAGGACGACGACCTCCCGGCGGCCACCACGGTCGCCACCCGGCTGATCCACATCTGCGGGCTGGTCGCCTGGCCGGTCGACGCCGCGCTGCGGCCGGAGGGCAACCGGGGCCCGCTGGTGCGGACCCTCGCCAGCCACCTCGCCTACTACCGGCGGTGGGCCCGGACCTGGGAGTTCCAGGCGTTGCTGAAGGCCCGGCCGGCGGCCGGGGACCTGGCCCTGGGTCGGGAGTGGATCGACCAGCTCGCCCCGCTGGTCTGGCGGGCCGCCGAACGCCCCGAGGCGGTCGAGGACGTGCGCGCCATGCGCCGCAAGATCATCGACAACATCCCGCCGAAGGAGCTGGACCGCGAGATCAAGCGCGGCCCGGGCGGGCTGCGCGACATCGAGTTCGCGGTGCAGTTGCTGCAACTGGTGCACGGCCGCGGTGACGAGACGCTACGGGTCCCGGGCACGGTCCCGGCGCTGCGGGCGCTGGTCGCCGGCGGCTACGTCGGGCGGGCCGACGGGGAGGCGCTGCTGCGCGGCTATCGCTTCCTGCGCGCCGTCGAGCACCGGCTCCAGCTCCAGGGTCTGCGCCGGACCCACACCGTGCCGACCGACCCGGCCGCGCTGCGCTGGCTGGCCGCCGCGCTCGGCCACGCGGCCACGCCGGGCCGCAGCGCCGTCGAGGAGTTCCGCGCCGAGTGGGTCACCCACGCCACCGAGGTACGCCGGCTGCACGCCAAGCTGCTCTACCGGCCCCTGCTGGAGTCGGTCGCCCGGGTCCCCGCCGACGGACTGCGGCTCACCCCCGAGGCGGCCCGCCACCGGCTGGAGATCCTCGGCTTCGCCGACCCGGCAGGGGCGCTGCGACACCTCCAGGCCCTCACCGGCGGGGTCAGCCGTACCGCCGCGATCCAGCGCACCCTGCTGCCGGTGCTGCTGAGCGAGTTCGCCGACGCCCCCGAGCCGGACCGCGGGCTGCTCAACTACCGCCAGGTCTCCGACAAGCTCGGCAGCACACCCTGGTACCTGCGGCTGCTGCGCGACGAGGGGCCGGTCGCCCGCCGGCTCGCCCGGGTGCTCTCCTCCTCCCGGTACGCGGCCGACCTGCTCGCCCGCGAGCCGGAGGCGCTGCGCCTGCTCGCCGAGGAGAGCGAGCTGGTCCCGCGCCCGCGGGACGTGCTGTGCGAGGGCTTCGCGGCGGCCGCAACCCGGCACGCCGACGACCCGGTCGAGGCGACCCGGGCGGTGCGCGCGCTGCGCCGCCGGGAACTGGTCCGGCTGGCCTGCGCCGACGTGCTGAGCCGCGCCGGGTCACTGGCACCGTCGCCACCCCGCGCCGAGGACCGTGCCGCGCAGGGGGCCGCGCCGACGTCGCAGCCCGGCCGCGCCGGGACGTCGGCACCGGCCCTGGGCCTCGCCGACGTGACCGCCGTGGGCACCGCGCTGGCCGACGTCACCGACGCCACGCTGGCCGCCGCCCTGCGGACCGCCCGGGCGTCCCAGGCACCGGTGCCGGGGCTGCGGTTCGCGGTGGTCGGCATGGGCCGGCTCGGCGGGTACGAGTCGAACTACCTCTCCGACGCCGACGTGCTGTTCGTCTACGACGGGCCGGACGGCGTCAGCGACAGCGCGGCGAGCGCCACCGCCCACGCGATCGCCGAGGAACTGCGCCGGCTGCTCGGCATGCCCGCCCCCGACCCGCCGCTCGGCGTCGACGCCGACCTGCGGCCCGAGGGGCGGCAGGGTCCGCTGGTCCGCAGCCTCGCCGCGTACGCCCAGTACTACGCGCGCTGGTCGGGGGTGTGGGAGGCGCAGGCGCTGCTGCGGGCCCGGTTCGTCTGCGGCGACGCGGACCTGGGCGCCGAGTTCGAGGCGATGATCGACCCGGTGCGGTACCCGGCCGACGGGCTGACCCGCGAGCAGGTCGTCGAGATCCGTCGCATCAAGGCCCGGGTGGAGACCGAGCGGCTGCCCCGGGGCGCGGACCCGGCCACCCACACCAAGCTGGGGCGGGGCGGGCTGTCGGACGTCGAGTGGGCGGTGCAGCTGCTCCAGCTCCGGCACGGCGGGCGGCTGCCGGAGCTGCGCGGGACGCGTACGCTCGACGCCCTCGCGGCCGCGCGGGACGCGGACCTGGTCGACCGGGCGGACGCCGAGGCGATGGCGGCCGGGTGGACCCTCGCCGCGCAGGTCCGCAACGCGCTGATGCTGGTGCGGGGCCGGGCCGGTGACCAGCTCCCCCGGCACGGGGTGGAGCTGGCCGGCGTGGTGCGGCTGCTCGGCCGCGACGACCCGGGGGAGTTCCTCGACGAATACCTGCGCACCGGTCGCCGTTCCCGCGCCGCCATGGAGCGGGTGCTGGAGAGCTGAGGCCGGGCGTCACCGGCCGGCGGTCGGAGTCCGGCCGCTACCGCCGGCGCACCAGCACGACGTTGTCGAGCAGCGTCGCGGGTTGCCCGTCCGGGCCGGTGGCCGGCCGCGGCACGCCGTCGACCCGCTCGATGTGCCACCGGTCGGCGTCCAGGTCGAGCCCGGCCAGGGTCTCCTCGGGTGTGGGGAACCGGACGTGCGGGTGGGCGTGCCGACTCCACGGCGGCATCTCACCGTGCTCGACGACCAGCAGCCGGCCGCCGGGCGCCACGGCCCGGGCCGCCGCGCGCAGCACGTCCTCCCGGGGGAAGTCCAGCGGTGACTGGAGGAACTGGGCGGACACCAGGTCGAACACGCCCTCGGGGAAGGTGCGGAGGAGGTCGTGCCGCTGGAAGTCGATCCGTGCCGCGACGCCGTCGGCGTCCGCCCGGGCGGCGGCCCGGTCCAGGGCGGTGGCGGAGATGTCGACGGCGGTCACCCGCCAGCCCCGGCCGGCCAGCCAGATCGCGTCGGCGCCCTCGCCGCAGCCCAGGTCCAGCGCGGTGCCGGCCGGCAGCGGACCGGCCACGTCGACCAGGCGCGGGTTGGGGCGGCCGCTCCAGATCTGGTCCCGTTCCCCGTAGAGCTCGTCCCAGAACCGGGCGGCCTCCAGGTCCACGTCCCGCTGCCGGACGTCGTCCATCGCGCGGTCAGCGCTCTCCCGCACCGTTCCTCCTCGCTGCTCGTGCCGCTCCCGGTCGGGACCGTCGCGTCGATCGTTGCCCGGAGCCCGACGATTCGGCAAGGATGTTTGCCGGAACGGCAAAAGAGTTGGGTCAGCTGCCGAGTCGGTACTCCCCGGCACCGGGCACGGTGACGGTGGTCCAGTCGCCGTCGGGGGCGAGCGTGGCGCCGCCGGTGACGGTCAGCCAGCGGTTGTGACGTACGCGGACCGGGACCGGGCCGGCCGCCGCCGCCCGGAACGTCAGCGACGCCGCGTCGGATCGGACCAGTTCACCCGGGGCGCCGACGATCGGGCGCGACCCGTCGACCGCCCACACCCGCCAGTGGGGGCCGGACCAGACCGGGGTGAGGTAGGGCAGGCCGCCGGCGACCAGGTCGGCCTCGGGCCGGCCCACCCACGACAGCGGGGCGTCGGGGACGGCGACGTACTGCACCGCGTTGTCGAGCAGCCAGTCCCGGTAGCTGTCCGGTGTCAACGGCACCCCGGTGCCGGCGGCGCCCGGCACGGTGGTGAAGAACAGCGGGTTGCGGTCGATGTCGGCCTGCCGCAGCCAGCCCCGCGCGAGCGGCACCTCGCCGAGGGACGCCGCCTCCCAGTAGCCGCGGGTCGGCGGGATCTCCACCCGGCCGGTGAGGCGCTGAGCGGCGAGGAAGTCCCGCAACGGCGCGAAGTACGCCGGCCGGGCCGCCGGGTCGGTGACGCTGCGCAGGTCGGCCGGCGAGACCGGTGGCTGCCACCAGCACACCGTGGCCAGCAGCACGGCGAGCATGGTCGCCCCGACCCGCCCGCCGCGCGCGGCGGCGGCCCCCCACCGGCCCCGTAGCGGCGCCCACCGAGGCCGCGACGCGTTAACAGGGGACCCTTCCTCTACCGGAGGCGTTAACAAGGGGCCCTTCCTTACACCCGCGGCGGCGGCCAGTACGGGTAGTGCGAACATCGCCGCCAGCCGGGTGGCGTTGAGGCCGACCGGCGTGTGCACCAGGGCCGCGGCCAGCACCCCCGCCGCGGCCAGCAACGCGCCCGCCCGCACCGGCCGGTACGCCACCAGCGCGGCCACCAGCAGGCTGGTCACCACGGTGCGGAGGGTGTCGGTGCGGCTGATGTTCATCCAGCCGCCGTCGCCGAACAGCAACGCGGTGACCCCGAGGGGCAGCGCGGCGGCGACCCCGAGGGCCAGGCCGTCGGCGTACCGGCGGGACAGCAGCAGCGCCGCGCCGGCCAGGCCGACGAAGAGGCCGGCCACCGGGCTGGTCGCCGACGCCAGCAGCGCCCCGAGGGCGGCCAGCCCGAGCCGCACCGTTCCGCGTCGCCCCCGCGCGACGGCGGGTTCACGCCCGTCGGCGGGCAGGGTGAGGGCGAGCAGGGCGACCAGGCCGAGGGCCACCCCGAGGCCGTACGTGACCCGGCCGGCAACCAGGTTCCCGGTGAGGGTGACCACGCCCACCAGGGCGCCGAGCAGCGGCCGGGGCACCCCGGTCCGGGCCAGCAGGGCGGCGAGGGCGGCCGCCGCCGTGACCAGCGCGAGCACGCCGGTGACCCGGACGCCGAGCAGCGCCATCACCGGCTGGGACACCAGGCTGTAGCCGAACTGGTTCACCCCGCCGTACCAGCGCAGGTCGACCGGGGCGGTGCCGTGGGCGGCGAAGAAGTCGGCCCGCGCCACCTGGGCGGCCAGGTCCGAACCCGCCGGCGGCAACGTCAGGTACGTCACACCGAGCACCACGGCCGACGCGGTGGCCAGCGCCACGACCCGCCTGTCCCGCATGCCCACCTCCGTACCGCGACCACCGTACTGGCAGCATGTGCTTCCGTGCCTCTCCACCTCGCCCGCTGGACCGGCCTGGCCGGCTCGACGATGCTCGCCGTTGCCGCCTTCCTCGGCGGCGCCCTGCCCTCCGGGTCGCACCTGGCGAACCCGGTCCGCATCTGGCAGGGCCCGAACGGGCCGCTGCTGATCGCGCTCTGGGTGGTCGGCCTGGCGCTGTCCGCCGGAGCGTGGTGGTCGGTCCGGGACCGCGTGCCCTCCGCGCGGTGGGCACTGGTCACCGTCGGGCTCTGGCTGGTCCCGCTGCTGGTCGCGCCGCCGTTGGGCAGCCGGGACGTGTACGCGTACGCCTGCCAGGGCGCCACGTACGCGGCCGGCTTCAGCCCGTACGAGCAGGGGGTGTCCGCCCTGCCGTGCCCGTGGCTGGACACGATCTCGCCGATCTGGCGGGACACCCCGGCGCCGTACGGTCCGCTGTTCGTCCTGGTCTCCGGGGCGATCGTGGCGGCCACCGACTCGCTGGTCGCCAGCATCGTCGTGTTCCGGCTGCTCGCGGTGGCCGGCGTCGGCCTCACGGCGGCCGTACTGCCGGTGCTGGCCCGTCGGTGCGGGGTGGCGCCCGGGCGGGCGCTGTGGCTGGCGCTCGGCTCCCCGCTGGTCGGGGTGCACCTGGTCTCCGGCGCGCACAACGACGCGTTGATGGTCGGGCTGCTCGTCGCCGGGCTGGCGGTCGTGGCGTCCCGTCCCGCGCGCCCCGGCCCGCTGCTGGCCGGGGGTGTGCTGCTCGGCCTGGCCGCCGGGATCAAGGTGACCGCGCTGGTCGTGGTGCCGTTCGCGGCGCTGGCCGCGCTCGCCGGGGGGTACTCGGTCCGGGCGCTGATCCGCGACGGCGGGTGGGTGGTCGGCGGCGCCGTCGCCACGGTCGTCGGCGCGACGCTGGCCGCTGGCCTCGACTTCGGCTGGATCGGTGGGCTGGAGCAGGGGGGTCTGGTGATCGGCTGGACGTCGCCGCCGACCGCCGTCGGGCAGACCTTCGGGTATCTCGTGCTGCCCTTCGGCTGGCACGTCGACGCGCTGCCGGTGACCCGGGGGATCGGCCTGGCGGTGCTCCTCCTGCTGCTGCCGTGGCTGTGGTGGCGGGCGCGGACCCGGGACGCGCTCTGGCACGCCGGGCTCGCGCTGACCGCCACGGTCGCGCTCGCGCCGCTCTTCCACCCCTGGTACTGGACCTGGCCCCTGGTGGTGCTCGCGGCGACCGCCCGCCGGGCCGACTGGGCGGCCCTGGTCGCGCTGGTCGCGTCGTTCCTGGTGCTACCGGACGGCACCGGGCTGCCCCGGTACACCAAGACCGTCGGCGCGCCGCTGATGACGCTGCTGGTGATCGTGGTTACGGTCCGCTTGGTACGGTCGGCGCGGGCGGCCCGTCGGCCGGCCGCCGCCGAGTCGGGAGGGGTACGCCGGTGACCGGACCCGGCGCAGCGCCGGGTCCGATCGCGCCCGGGCGGGCGCTCGTCGCGCGGTACGCCGGTCTGGCCGGCGCCGTGCTGCTGGCCGTCGCCGGGTACGTGGGCGGGGCGCTGCCCGGCACCACCGCCGACCGGGTGTGGCGCTCCGCGGACGGCCCGCTGACCGTCGTGCTCTGGCTGGTCGGCACCGGCCTGCTCGTCGGCGCCTGGTGGGCCCTGCGCGACGGTGCGCCGTCGACCGGCTGGGCGTACCGCACGGCGGGGTTGTGGGCGCTGCCGCTGCTCGTCGCGCCGCCGCTGGGCAGCCGGGACGTCTACTCGTACGCCTGCCAGGGCTGGGCGTACGCGCACGGCGTCGACCCGTACGCGACGGGGGTGGCGGCGGCCGGCTGCCCGTGGGTGGACGCGGTCGCGCCGATCTGGCGGGACACGCCGGCGCCGTACGGGCCGGTGTTCGTCCTGCTCGCCGCGCTGGCCGTGACCCTGGGCGGTGGGTTGGTCGGCGCGCTGGTGGTGCTGCGCCTGGTCGCCGTGGCCGGGGTCCTGCTCGCCGGGCTGTGCCTGCTCGGGCTGGCCCGGGCGGCGGGCGTGCCGACGCGCCGGGCGGCCTGGCTGGTGCTGGCCTGCCCGCTGGTCGCCGTGCACCTGGTGGCCGGCGCCCACAACGACGCGCTGATGCTCGGGCTGCTGCTGCTCGGCCTGCTGGTGCTCGTCCGCTTCCCCGGCAAGCCGCGCCCGCTGCTGGTCGCCGGGGTGCTGCTGGGGCTGGCGGTGGGCGTGAAGGCGACCGCGGTGGTGGTGCTGCCGTTCGCGGCCCTGGCGGCGGTGCTCGGCCGCTACACCGTACGGTCGCTGCTGCGCGACGGCGGCTGGCTGGCAGCCGGGGTGTTCGCCGCCCTGGCGGGCGCGTCGCTGCTCTCCGGCCTCGGCCTGGGTTGGGTGCGCGGGCTGAACCGCAGCGGCGACTCGGAGCAGTGGACGTCGCCCCCGACGGCCGTCGGCATGGTCGTGGACTACGCCGGCGAGTTGCTCGGCCGGCGACCCGCCGCGGTCCCGGTGGCGCGGGCGGTGGCGCTGGCCGTGCTGGTCGCCCTGCTGGCGCTGCTGTGGTGGCGGGCCGGGACGGCGCTGCGCGAGCTGAACGACGTCCGGCAGCGGGTGGCGCGGATGGACGCCGCCCGGGTCCGGGTGTCCCTGCTCGGGGCGGGGCTCGCGTTGGCCGCCACGGTCGCCCTGGCCCCGGTGTTCCACCCCTGGTACGCGACCTGGCCGCTGGCCGTGCTGGCGGTCGTGGCGGTACGGACCGGTTGGTTCGTGCTGCCGTGCGCGGTCGCGGCCTTCCTCGCGCTACCCGACGGCACCAACCTCGCCCGGCTGGTCAAGGCTCCGGGTGCATTGGTGATGACCGTCCTGGTCGTCGCGCTGGCGGTGTGGGGTCTGCCCCGGCTCCGCAACGTTCGGCCGCGCTGACGTTCCGGCAGGTCCTTGACCGCGACGTCCTCTCACCCTACATTTAACGCATCGGCTAATTAACGAGGTGGTTAAGCAAGTGGTGACCGATCGGCTCAGCGTCATCTTCTCGGCGCTGGCGGACCCGACCCGCCGGGCGATCCTCGCCCGGCTCGCGGACGGCGACGCCACCGTCACGGAGCTGGCCGAGCCGTTCGACATCAGCCTGCCGGCGATCTCCCGCCACCTGAAGGTGCTGGAGCAGGCCGGCCTCATCACCCGCAGCCGGAGCGCCCAGTGGCGTTCCAGCAGCCTGAACCCGGAGCCGCTCCGGGAGGCCACGGCCTGGATGGAGCGCTACCGGCGGCACTGGGACGCCAGCTTCGACCGGCTCGACGCCCACCTGCGCCGGATCCAGGCGCCGGCACCGCCGACGACGGACGATCCGCAGTGAGAGAGGACAGCACGATGACCGACGCCGCCAACGAACTCGTCATGACCCGCGTCTTCGACGCGCCCCGGGAGCTGGTCTGGCGGGCCTTCACCGACTCCGACCAGTTCGCCGCCTGGTTCGGCCCCGTCGGCTGGTCCGTGCCGCGCGAGACGGTCGACTTCGACGTCCGCGTCGGCGGGCACCAGCGCTTCACCATGGTCAACGACGACGACCCGGCCATGACCTCCCCGGCGGACGGCACCTTCGCCGAGGTCGTCGAGAACGAGCTGCTGGTCGGCTACGAGGAGGTCAAGGGCATGCCGGGCATCGAGGACGGCACGCGGATGACCCTGCGGCTGGAGTTCCACGACGAGCCGGGCGGCAAGACCCGGCTGGAGCTGCGGCAGGGCCCGTTCCCGGCCGACTGGCGGTCGAGCGCCGAGGGCGGCTGGGGCAGCTCCTTCACGAAGCTGGACGCGCTGCTCGCCCGCTGAGGCGTCGTCGAGCAGTGGCGGTCGCGCCGGGATCCGGCGGGCCGGCCAGTACCTCTCGAACCCGCATCGAGGCGGAAACGGCCGGGCCGGCCCCGCGGTGTCGCGGAGCCGGCCCGGCCGGTGCTGGTGGGTGGTCAGCAGTCGAAGTACATCGCGAACTCGTGCGGGGTCGGGCGCAGGCGCACCGGGTCGACCTCGTTGGCCCGCTTCCACTCGACCCAGGTCGAGATCAGGTCCGGCGTGAACACGCCGCCGTCGAGCAGGTAGTCGTGGTCGGCCTCGAGCGCGTCGAGCACCTCCGGCAGCGAGCCCGGCACCTGCTTGACGTCGCCCCACTCCTCCGGGGGCAGGTCGTACAGGTCCTTGTCGATCGGCGCCGGCGGCTCGATCTTGTTCTTGATGCCGTCCAGGCCGGCCATCAGCATGGCCGAGAAGGCCAGGTAGACGTTCGCCGACGGGTCCGGCACGCGGAACTCGACCCGCTTGGCCTTCGGGTTGCTGCCGGTCACCGGGATCCGGGTGCAGGCGGAGCGGTTGCGCTGGGAGTAGACCAGGTTGACCGGCGCCTCGAAGCCCGGCACCAGGCGGCGGTACGAGTTGACCGTCGGGTTGGTGAAGGCCAGCAGCGACGGGGCGTGGTGCAGCAGGCCGCCGATGTACCAGCGGGCGGTGTCGGACAGGCCGGCGTAGCCGGTCTCGTCGTAGAACAGCGGCTCGCCGTTGAGCCAGAGGCTCTGGTGGGTGTGCATGCCGGAGCCGTTGTCACCGAAGAGCGGCTTGGGCATGAAGGTCGCGGTCTTGCCGTTGGCCCACGCCTCGTTCTTCACGATGTACTTGAACAGCTGGAGCTGGTCACCGGCGTGCAGCAGGGTGGAGAACTTGTAGTTGATCTCGGCCTGGCCGGCGGTGCCCACCTCGTGGTGCGAGCGCTCCACGGTGAAGCCGGTGTCGACGAGCCGGCGGACGATGCTGTCGCGCAGGTCGGCGTAGTGGTCGACCGGCGGCACCGGGAAGTAGCCGCCCTTGTACGCGGTCTTGTAGCCGCGGTTGCCGCCCACCTCCTCACGGCCGGTGTTCCAGGCGCCCTCGATCGAGTCGATGTAGTAGAACGCCTGGTGCGCCGAGGTCTCGTGGCGGATCGAGTCGAAGATGTAGAACTCGGCCTCCGGGCCGAAGTACGCGGTGTCGGCGATGCCGCTCGCCGCCAGGTAGGCCTCGGCCTTCTTCGCCACGTTCCGCGGGTCGCGGGTGTACGCCTCGCGGGTGAACGGGTCGTGGATGAAGAAGTTCAACGCGAGGGTCTTCTGCGCGCGGAACGGGTCGATGAAGGCGGTGGCGACGTCCGGGAGCAGGAGCATGTCCGACTCGTGGATGGCCTGGAAACCGCGGATGGACGACCCGTCGAAGGCGAGGCCGTCGGTGAAGAGGTCGTCGGCGACCGACTCGACCGGCAGGTTGAAGTGCTGCATCACGCCGGGCAGGTCACAGAAACGTACGTCGACGAACTTCACGTCCTCGTTCTTGAGGTAACGCAGGAGTTCCTCGGGATTGGCGAACACTCGTCCTCCTGGCACGTCCACTGGGTGGCTGGGCTTCTGGCGACGCTATGGCCGCGCGGTTGCCCGGCCATGTCTTCGGTGTTTCTGCCGTGTTACGTCCCTCGCGGAGCGTCATCCGCGCGGCTCAACCGCGCCTGGCCGGCCGGTGGGAGGCGTCCGGCTGTGCCAGTGTAGTGACAACTGCCATGCTTGGTCCGTTTTTGCGTCCCGGGGTGGCCGGTCCCGGCCCGGCCGCCTGACTACCCTTGTCCGTTGTGACGAACCCGGCCGACCGCCCCGTACCGCCCGCCTCGGACCCGACTTTCACCCCGCCCGGCCTGGGCCGGCGTTTCGGCGCGCTGGTGATCGACTGGGTGCTCTGCCTGCTGGTCGCCCGGGGCTTCGCCGACCCGGTGACCGAGGGCTGGGCGCCGGTGCTGGTCCTGATCGTCGAGTACGGCTTCTTCCTCGGCCTCTTCGCCCAGACCCCGGGCATGTTCATCACCAGGGTCCGCTGCGTGTCCTGGGCCGACGGTGGCCGGATCGGGGTGCTCCGCGGGCTGCTGCGCGGCGTCCTGCTCGCCCTCGTGGTACCCGCCCTGATCATGGACGCCAACCGTCGCGGCCTGCACGACCGCGCCGCCGCCTCCGTCGTCACCTCCGCCCCCCGCTGACCGCCCACGAGACGGCGGGAGCCGGGCCCCGAGGGGGCCCGGCTCCCGCTGCGTACGGCGTGGGTCAGCGGCCGCGGGACTGGCGGAAGGCGCCGCGCGGGGGCCGCATGTTCTTCGGGATCGCGCCCTTCGGCAGCTGCGGCCGGGCGCTGAGCGCCTTGAGGCGCTTGTCCAGCGCGTTGACGTCCTTGCCGGTCAGGTTCCGGGGCAGCTTCATCAACGTCATCCGCAGCTTGCGGATGGGCAGCTCACCCTCCTCCTGGCCGATCACGTAGTCGTAGAGCGGCGCCGAGCCGATCACCTTGGCCAGCCGGCGCTTCTCCTGGCCGAGCAGGCCGCGCACCCGCTGCGGGTTCCCCTCCGCCAGCAGGATCACGCCGGGCCGGCCGATGACCAGGTGCACCATGTCCATCTGGGTGGTCGAGCTGACCGCCGGCGTGACCCGCCAGTCGCCGCGCATGCTCTCCATGATCTGCGCCGCCGCGCCCGGCTGGCCCTCGGCCGCGTTCATCATCGCCCGGTTGGACCGCAGGTTGAGCACGATCAGCAGGCAGAGCAGGGTGAACAGGATGCCGAGCGGGATCGCGAACCAGCCCCAGGCGAGGAACGCGACCACGGTCAGCGCGAGCGGGATGACCACCGCGGCGAAGGCCAGGGGCGCGAACCACCTGTCCTGCTTGGCGGTGAACCGGAACACCATCCCGATCTGCTTCAGCCGCTGGCCGAACGACACCTTCTCCTGGGGATTTGCCATGCCGCTGAGTCTAGTGGTCGGCGCACCCCCCGGTGATCCGCGGGCGGCTGAGTACCTTACGTCGCCGTAGCGCCGGCCGCCGGTCGAGGTAAGGAGGGCGGGCTGGCGAAGATCAGGCGGTGCACCCATGCCCCGCGGGCACCTTCGGGCGGAGAGTCAGAGTCGGCAAACGACAACGACCACGAGGAGCCCGAGATGTTCACCCACGACGCGGAGTTCCTGCTCTCCGTCCACCGTACGCACGCCGCCGAGCTGCGGGCCGAGGCCGCCGTCGACCGGCTGGCCCGGAGCCTGCCGCACCGTTCCGCCCGCGGCTGGCTGAGCCGGCGTCACCACGCCGGCCGCCCCGGCGACAGCCGCCGGTGACCACCGCGCAGCCGGTCGCACCGGCCGCGCCGGCCGCACCGTCGGCACCGGCGGCACCGGCTTCGCCGGCCCCACCGTCGGCACCGGCGGCACCGTCGGCACCAGCCGCACCGTCGGCGCCGGTCCTACCGCCCGGGTCCGCCGAGGCGCAACCGGTCCCACCGGCCGGGTCCGCCGAGGCGCACCCGGCCCGACGGACGGCGGGCGCGCCCATCACGGGGGTGGGCGCGCCCGCCACGTCGCCGGGTGGGCCCGCCACGCCGTCCGGTTTGTCCATGATCGCGACTGGATCGTCGGCCGCCGGCGGGGCCGGGGGCGGCGGCGGTCGTGGCATGCTCGGTGCCGTGACCGCACGCCCCGCCTGTACCACCCTCGTCGGCCGCCAGCGTGAACTGGCCGCACTGCGGGACGCGCTCGCGCGGACCCGAGCCGGCGAGCCGACCACCGTCCTGGTCGGCGGCGAGGCCGGGGTCGGCAAGACCCGGCTGCTGGAGGAGTTCGGCGGCGCCGCCGACGGGGTCCGGCTGCTCGTCGGGCAGTGCCTGGAACTCGGCGAGGCGGGCCTGCCCTTCGCGCCGATCGCGGCGGCGCTGCGCGCGGTGTTGCGCCGCGACGGCCCCGCCGTCTTCGACGGGTACGAGGCGGAGTTCGCCCGGCTCCTGCCGGAGCTGGCCCGGGGCCCGCTCGGAGCCGCGCCGCCGCCGTCCTCCGACGCCCCGCGCGGTTACCTGTTCGACCTGGTCGCCGAGCTGTTCGCACGCCTCGCCGACGAGCAGCCGCTGGTGCTGCTCATCGAGGACCTGCACTGGGCCGACCGCTCCACCCGGGACCTGATCGGCTTCCTCGTCCGGGCGGCCCGCGCCGACCGCCTACTGCTGGTCTGCACGTACCGCAGCGACGAACTGCACCGGGGGCACCCGCTGCGGCCGTTCCTGGCCGAGCTGGACCGGGCCCGGGGCGTCGAGCGGATGGAGCTGAGCCGGCTGGACCGGGACGGCACCGGGGCGGTGCTGGCCGGCCTGCTCGGCGCCGAGCCGGCCGCCCGCGCGGTCGACGACATCCACGACCGCACGCAGGGCAACCCCCTCTTCATCGAGGAGCTGGCCGCCGCGGGTGACCCGATCGGCTGCGCCGCCCTGCCGGAGACGCTGCGCGACCTGCTGCTCGCCCGGGTGGACCGGCTCCCGGAGCCGGCGCAGCGGGTGTTGCGCATCGCCGCCGCCGGCGGCACCCGGTTCGCCCACGAACTGCTCGCCGAGGTCGCCGGCCTGCCGGACGCCGACCTGGAGGAAGCGCTGCGCGCCGCCGTCGCCGCCCAGCTCGTGGTGGCCGACCCGGAGGGCGACTACGAGTTCCGGCACGCGCTGGTCCGCGAGGCCGTCCACGACGAGCTGCTGCCCGGGGAACACGCCCGGCTGCACGCCCGCTGGGCCGCCGCCATCGAGGCGCAGCCCCGCCTGGTCGCCGCCGGGCGCGCGCCCGCCGAGATCGCCCACCACTGGTACGCCGCGCACGACCACGCCCGCGCGCTGGTCGCCGCGCGGACGGCGGCGTGCGCGGCGGCCGACCGCTACGCGTACGCCGAGCAGAGCCGGCTGCTGGAACGGACGCTGGAATTGTGGGAGCTGGTCCCCGACGCGGCCGACCGGCTCGGCATGGACCACCTCGCCCTGCTGGAGGAGACGATCGCGGCGGCCACCACCGCCGGGGACTACCATCGCGCCCTCACCCTGACCCGGGCCGCGCTGGCCGAGGTGGACGGGACCGCGGAGCCGCTGCGCGCCGCCCGGCTGCTCGACCGGCGCGGCCGGATGCTCGCCATGCTCGGCAAGAGCGACGGCGCCGCCGAGCTGCGGGAGGCGTACCGGCTGGCGGCCGGGGCGCCGGACGGCCCCGAGCGGTTGCACCTGCTCGCCGACGTCGCCGCCCACGTCGCCCGCGTGGACCGGGCCCAGGGTGCGTTGCTGGCCGCCGACGTGCTCGCGGCGGCGCACGCCTCGGGTGTCGACAACGCCGAGCTCCCGGTGAAGGTCGTCGCGCTGCTGCGCCGCGCCGACCACGCGACGGATCTGGGGCTGGCCGAGCTGCGCCGCTCCGAGGCGTTGGCCCGGGCCGCCGGCGCCGCGCCGGCGCTGGTCGGTGCCCTGGTGCACATCTCCGACGTGCTGTTCGAGCTGGGCCGGTACGAAGAATCGGCCCGCGCCGCCGCCGACGGCGTGGCCGAGGCGCGCCGGGTCGGGATCAGCCGCTCAACCGGGGCTTACCTGCTGTCCAACCGGGCCGAGGCGCTGCTCGCCCTGGGCCGGTGGGCGGAGGCGGACGAGGTGCTCGCCGACGCCGCCCGCATCGACCCGCCGGGCGTCACCGGCTCGCACTGGCTCCAGTTGTGTGCCGCGCTGCGGCTGGCCCAGGGCCACCCGGCCGTCGACGAGACGATCGGCCGGTCGCTGAGCTTCCTCACCAAGCCGTACCTGCACCCGCACCAGCGGCTGCCCCTGATCGAGCTGCGGCTGGAGGCCGCCCTCGCCGCCGACGACCGGCCCGAGGCACGGCGGGCCGCGGCGGCGGCACTGGCCGACAGCGGCGTCGCCGACCATCCCCGGTACGGCTGGCCGGTGCTGACCGCCCTCGCCCGCGCCGCCCGCCACGTCGGCGACGACGACCTCGCCGCCCGGACGGCCGACCTCGCCGCCGCCGTTCCGGTGCGCTTCCCCGCCGAGCGGGCGTACGCCGCCCAGGTCGCGGCGACGGTGGGCGGGTCGGTCCCCGCCGGCGGGCCGGTCGCCGTGCCCGCCGCCCGGGCCTCCGTGGAAGCCGGCGACACCGGCGCGCTGACCCGGTGGCGGGCGGCCGTGGCGGCCTGGCGGGCCGACGGGCAGCCGTACCCGCTGGCCCGGGCGCTGCTCGCGCTGGCCGAGGTGGCCGCCGCGACGGGGGAGCGGGACGAGGTGGCGGCGGCCGTCGCGGAGACGGCCGCGCTCGCCGACCGGCTCGGTGCCGCGCCGCTGGCCGAGCAGGCGGCGACCCTCGCCCGGCGGGTCGGGCTGCGCGGCGCGAACCGGGGCCGTCCCGGTGCGGACCTGCTGACCGAGCGCGAGCGGGAGGTGCTGCGGCTGGTCGCCGAGGGGCACAGCAACAGCCGGATCGCCGAGCAGTTGTTCATCTCGCCGAAGACCGCCAGCGTCCACGTCTCGCGCATCATCGCCAAGCTGGACGTGCACAACCGGGTCGAGGCCGCCGCCGTCGCCCACCGCCTGGGCCTGCTGGCCGAAACCCGCTGACCGCCGGGACGGTCAGCGGCCGGGTGGCGGGGTGGTCCGGGTGGCCGGCAGGTAGATGCGCCAGCCGGGGATCGTGTGCCGGCTGGCCGGCTGCGCGTCGAGTCGGGTCGCGAGGGGGGAGCCCTCCGGGGCGACCCAGGCCGCCCGGGGGTCCGCGTCCACCGCGCGCCGGTAGGGGCGGTACCGGTCGTGGCCGGGGCTCAGGTGGTCGTCGACGACCGCGCAGAGGACCTCCTCCCCGGTGGCGAAGATGAGCCGGTTGCAGGTCCAGTAGCCGCCGTACACGTGCCGGACGTCCAGCGCGCGCAGGGCGCGGACGAGGCCGGCGTGCCGGTCCTCGGCGGCCCCGTGCGCGGGCGCGGCGGAGACCGCCCCGCCGGTGGCGACGGCCGCGCCGCCGAGCGTCGCGGCGAGCACCGCCGCGGCGGCGACCCGGCGGGCGCCACCGGCCCGCCCCGACCGCCGCCGGGCCGCCTCCCACACCGGCCACAGCAGCACGGGCACGGAGATGAGCAGGCAGGACAGGTACCGGGAGCTCTCGACCGGGGTACGGCCCGACGCGCTGCTCGCCGCGTAGACGGCCAGCGTCAGCACGGCCGCCCCGACCAGGGCCAGCGCGAGGGCCGCCCCGACCGGACGGGCCGCGCCGGCCTCGTCGGGTCGCCCGTCCGCGGCGTCCGGCAGCCGCCCCGGGCCGGCGACCGTCGGGACACCTCGCGGCGGCGTCGGGGCGCGCAGCCGGCGCCACGCCGTGACGGCGGCGGCGATCAGGAGCAGCGGCAGGGCGGCCGACCACCACAGCTGCCAGCCGGCGCACCGGCCGGGCGAGCAGAAGCCCATGCCCAGCGCCGGCCCGAGCACCAGCGCGCCGTGCAGCCGCTCGGCCCAGCCGGCGGGTTCCCCGGCGCCACCGGCGGCCAGCACGGCGGCGAGCGGGCTGCGCCCCGACGCCAGGGCGTCGACCAGCAGCGGTGCCGCACCGGCCAGCGCGCCGAGGCCGAGCAGGGCGCCCGCCCGGCCGCGCAGGTCCCGCCACCGGAACGCCACCAGCACCGCCCCGGCGGCGGCCACGTACGGCAGGACCAGCGGGTCCACCCACACCATCAGGCCGGCGAGGAACCCCCACACCGCCCAGCGGGGCAGCCCGCGTCCGGGCCGGCCGGCCGCCAGGTCGTACGCGAGCAGGGCGAGGGCCACCCCGGCGGCGTTCATCTCCGGGTACCCGCCGCCGGCGATGAGCTGGTTCTTGACGATCCGGTCCGAGCCGGACGCGAGCAGGACGGCGACCAGCAGCGCGTACCACCGGTCCCCGGTGAGCCGCCCCGCGAGGCGCCAGGCCAGCAGGACGAACACCGCGTACAGGGCCAGGGTGGGCAGGCGCAGCGTCAGGGTGGACGGCCCGACGAGCGCGAACAGCGGTGCGGCCAGGTACGCCTCCAGCGTCCCCATGTACGCCTGACCGTAGAACCAGACCGGGAACTCCCGCCCCTGCGCGATGTGCAGGGCGGCGAGCCCCATGGTGGCCTCGTCGCTGTTGGTCGGCGGCGTGGCGTGCAGCAGCAGACCGAGGCGGTACGCGACCCCCGCGAGGATCGCCACGAGGGCCAGCGCGTCGGGCAGCCGGTACCACCGGGCCCGCGGCAGCGCGCGCAGCGCGGCGCGGTGCTCCTCGCGTACCCCGGTGGTCATGGGCCGATCATGGCACCCGGTCGGTGGTCCGCGCGGCGCGGTGCCCGACGCGGCGGCCGGGTGTCGTCAGCCGGCGGTGCCGACCGGGGCGGCCCGGCGGGCCTCCAGGGCCTGCTGGTAGAGCCGGCCGGCGCGGTACGACGAGCGCACCAGCGGGCCGCTCATCACCCCGGCGAAGCCGATCTCCTCGGCCTCCTCGCGCAGCTCGACGAACTCCTCCGGCTTGACCCACCGCTCCACCGGGTGGTGGCGGGGGGAGGGGCGCAGGTACTGCGTGATGGTGATCAGCTCGCAGCCGGCCTCGTGCAGGTCACGCAGCGCCTGGGAGACCTCGGCGCGCTCCTCGCCCATGCCCAGGATGAGGTTGCTCTTGGTGACCAGGCCGTCGGCGCGGGCCTGCCGGATCACGTCGAGGGAACGCTCGTAGCGGAACGCGGGCCGGATCCGCTTGAAGATCCGCGGCACGGTCTCGACGTTGTGGGCGAGCACCTCCGGCCGCGACCCGAACACCTCGGCGAGCTGCGCGGGGACGGCGTTGAAGTCGGGGATCAGCAGCTCGACGCCGCAGCCGGGCTGGAGGGCGTGGATCTGCCGGACGGTCTCGGCGTAGAGCCAGGCCCCGCCGTCGGGCAGGTCGTCCCGGGCGACGCCGGTGATGGTGGCGTACCGCAGGCCCATCGAGACCACCGACTCGGCGACCCGGCGCGGCTCGTCGGCGTCGAACTCGGCCGGCTTCCCGGTGTCGATCTGGCAGAAGTCGCAGCGGCGGGTGCACTGGTCACCGCCGATGAGGAAGGTGGCCTCCCGGTCCTCCCAGCACTCGTAGATGTTGGGACAGCCGGCCTCCTGGCAGACGGTGTGCAGCCCCTCGCGCGAGACGAGCCCGCGCAGCTGGGTGTACTCCGGGCCCATCTTGGCCTTGACCTTGATCCACGGTGGCTTGCGCTCGATCGGCGTCTCGGCGTTGCGCGCCTCGATCCGCAGGAGTCGCCGCCCCTCGGGGGCGGGCGTCGCGGTGCGCGCTGCCTGGCCGGTCGTCGGCGCGGAGTGCTCGATCGTCACAAAGTCGAGCCTACGCCCGACGGCGGGTGTCGATGCACGTCGGGCGACCGCCGTCACGCCCCCACCCTTGTGACGCCGGACACCACCGCACAAAAATCCCCGTCACACCCATCCCGCCGGGGTGCTAGCGTGCGCCGCAGAGCTGTGACGGAGCCGAGTAGCGCCCCGCCCCGCCAGTTGAAGAGAGCCGCCGGTTGCTGCGAGGCGGTCTGGCACCGGGCCGCGAAGACCCTCCCGAGCTGCGGGAAGAACGGTAAGGAAGGGCCCCTTCTCAACGCCACCGGTAGAGGAAGGGTCCCTTCCTAACACCCAGTAGACCCCGCCCGGCTGGCCCCGGTGAACAGGCGACGAACGAGGCTCCCGCTCCGGCGGGGGCGAAGGTGTGGTGGCACCGCGAGGACCCGCTCGCCCACACCTCCCGGGATGGCGTTGCGACCAGACCGAGGAGGTACCCGCCGTGCAACGCATCCTTTCCACCCAGCTTCCCGCCCATGTCGGCGAACCTGTTCGGGTCGCCGGCTGGGTGCACCGCCGCCGGCTGCTCAAGTCGGTGGCGTTCCTGATCCTCCGGGACGCGGCCGGGCTCGCCCAGGTCGTGGTCACCGAGCCCGCGGCCCGCGCGGCCGTCGAGGCCCTTACCGAGGAGACCGTCGTCGAGGTGGTCGCCACGGTGGTCGCCAACCCGGCGGCGCCCGCCGGGGTCGAGCTCACCGCGCCGACGGTACGGCCGCTCGGCCCGCCCGCCGTGCCGCCGCCGTTCGACCTGTATCGGCCGGCGCTCACCGCCGGCCTCCCCACCCAACTGGACCACGCGCCCGTCGCGCTGCGGCATCCGGTGCGCTCGGCCGCGCTGCGCGTCTCGGCGGCGGCGGTCGCCGGCTTCCGGGCCGCCCTCGACGCCCGTGGGTTCGTGGAGATCCACACCCCGAAGGTGGTGGCTTCCTCCACCGAGAGCGGCGCGAACGTGTTCGCCCTGGACTGGTTCGGCCGGCCCGCGTACCTGGCGCAGTCGCCGCAGTTCTACAAGCAGCTCATGGTGGGCGTCTTCGAGCGGGTGTACGAGGTCGGGCCGGTGTTCCGGGCCGAGCCGCACGACACCGCCCGGCACCTGGCGCAGTACACGTCCCTCGACGCCGAACTGGGTTTCGTCACCGACCACCGGGACGTGATGGCGGTGCTGCGGGACACCCTGGCCGGGATGCTCGACGCGGTCGGCGACCGGGCCGGTGCCGCGCTCGCCACGCTCGGCGTGACCGCGCCGGAGGTGCCGGCCGGGATCCCCGCGGTGCACTTCACCGAGGCGCTGAAGATCGCCGGTGCCCCGGCGGACGAGCCCGACCTCGCCCCGGCACACGAGCGTGCGCTGGGGGAGTGGGCACGGCGGGAGCACGGCTCGGATTTCCTCTTCGTCACCGGCTACCCGATGGCGAAGCGGCCCTTCTACACCCATCCGGACCTGGCGCGGCCGGCGTACTCGAACGGGTTCGACCTGCTCTTTCGGGGCGTGGAACTGGTCACCGGCGGGCAGCGGCTGCACCGGCACGCCGACTACCTGGCGGCGCTCGCGTCGCGTGGCGAGCCGGTCGAGCCGTACGCCGGCTACGTGGACGCGTTCCGGCACGGGATGCCGCCGCACGGCGGCTTCGCGATCGGCCTGGAGCGCTTCGTGGCCCGGCTGACCGGCGCGGGCAACGTCCGGGAGGTGACCGCCTTCCCACGCGACCTGCACCGCCTCACGCCGTAACCTCCCCGACGGGTGCCGGTTGATCAAGAGGTTTACGGATGAACCATCACGGCGACGCAGACCTCTTGATCGACTCGGCGGGCGGCGCGGCGGGTTCGCGGCGGTCATTCCCGGGGGTTCTCCCGGAGCGGTCGGACGGCGGCGGGGACCGGCGCGCGGCCCGGCCGCAGGTAGCGGATGGTGAAGCTGCCGGTGTAGCCGAACAGGGGCCCGAACCGGCGGTTCGTCACCGCCACCTCGATGCGGAACCGCCCGGCCCGGTCGTCGTACCACTCGCGCAGGTGGACCTCCCCGGTCACGGTGGCCGGGCAGCGCAGCCCGCCGCGCGCGCGGTAGGTGCCGCTGCGGATCGTGAGGGCGCCGGCGGCGTCGACGGCGGGGTGCAGGTCGACCGCCAGGTGCTGGTGGGTCCCGAGGTAGTCGACCAGCACGGCCCGCCGTTCGCTCCACACCATGGTGGCGTCGAAGCGCCGCCGGCGGTCCGGTGCGACCTGGAAGGTCCGGACGAAGGTCAGCGTCGGGCGGCCGTAGGAGTCGGTGTAGGCGTAGTTCTCGATGGTGAAGGGGATGTCGACGCCGGTCTCCGGGAACAGGATGTGCCGCAGGGTGCCGAGGTGCAGGAACGGCAGGGTGAAGGCGGCACCCCGCCAGACGCGGTCCATCACCCCGGTGCCCACGCAGCCCAGGTGGGTGTCGCCGTCGACGTCGAAGCGGCGCCGCAACTCGGGGTGGAGCCGGTCGAAGTCGGCACCCAGGGCGGTACGGAAGACGGCGGTCACAGCTTCTCCACCTTCTCGGGTGCCCGGGCGGCGAGGCGGTCCGGTGGTCGGCGTCGACAGCGGCGGGCCGCGGGGGTGTGCGGACGCGGCGGTACGGCCAGCGCGGCCACCGTGCTGCCGAGGACGGTGAGGGCCACCGTGGCGGCCGGGAGGCCGGAGCCGGCGGCGAACGCTCCGGCGGCCAGCACCCCGAGGAGCCGTACGGCGATCTCCCGGGCGGCGTTGCGCCGGGCGCGCTCCGGGGTGACGCCGTGCTCCAGCCAGAGCCGTAGCCGGTCGAACGACCAGGCGGTGGCCCACCCGAACACCGGGCGGAACCCGAGGTCGGCGGCGCGCCCCAGGGGTCCCCAGCGTGGTGTGTAGGTGTAGCCGGTGAGGAACCGCACCCCGTCCGGACCCGGCAGGTAGCGCCAGTAGCCGGCACCGGCCGCGATCAACGAGCGTGGGTCGTCGGAGCCGAACAGCAGCGCGGAGGTGCGACTGCCGTCCGGCCGGTTCCGCTCGCCGGCGTGCACACCCCAGCCGGCGATCGTGACGCCGGGGGCCACCCGCGTGGCGTACCGGAACCGGGCGGGCGGGCCACCCGGCAGCGGGTCGATCCGGCCGAAGCGGACGTCCCACCGGCGATGTTGGACGGGGTCCTGCGTCATCCGCCACACCTCGGTGACGGGTGCGCCGATGACTGTCTCGACGTAGACGGGTCGCATACCGCCCCTCACTCTTGAGCAAGTGCTCAAGAGTGAGGGTAGAGCGATTTGAGCAATCGCTCAAGAGGGTCTTCCGCTCAGTCCGGGGTGCCGAGCCGGTGCCGCAGCCCGGCCAGGACGACGTCGAGTCCGCCCCGGAACTCGTCGTCGGGACCGATGGCGCGGGCCGTGCCGGCGGTGTCCGCCAGGTACGGGAAGTCGTCGCGCGGCAGCCGGGCCAGCGCGGCGGTGCCGGCGCCGGAGAGCGGGCCGAGGTGGTCACTGCTGAGGGCGCCGACGAGGTAGCTGATCAGGGTCCGGAAGGCCACGACGCGGTCGGCGCCGGTGAGGCCGGCGCCGGCCAGGATCCGCAGCAGCACTTCGCCGCAGCGCATGACCTGGACGTTGGTGTGCCGGTGGCTGAGGAACAGCGGGACCACCGCCGGGTGGGCGCGCACGGCGTCCCGGACGCGGCCGAGCACGTCGGCGACCTGGTCGGTCCACTCGGCGCTTTGGGTCACGGTGAGATCGAGGGAGGCCAGCACCCGGTCGACGACCAGGGCCTCCACCTCGCGGCGGTCGGCGACGTACCGGTAGAGCGACATGGTCCCGACGCCCAGTTCGGCCGCGACGGTGCGCATCGAGAGCTGGTCGAGGCCCGCGCGGTCGATGACGGCGAGCGCCGCGGTGGCGATGCGGTCGTGGTCCAGGGATCGGGGTCGCGGCATGGCCTTGACAGAGTACGCCATACGCCTAACCATGTTAGGGGTACGGCGTACGCAAACGGGGAGGGTGCTGTGACGCGACGGTTGACGCCCGGGCGACGGATACCGGCGAGAACCCTGACGGCGGTGGCCGGAGGCGAGATCCGCCTGCCCGATCCGGACGGGCTGCTGCACCTTCAGTTCCGCCGCTTCGCCGGGTGCCCGATCTGCAACCTGCACCTGCGGTCGGTGGTCCGCCGGCACGACGAGATCACCGCCGCCGGCGTCCGTGAGGTGGTCTTCTTCCATTCGCCGGCGGACGAGCTGCTCCCGTACGCCGAGGAACTGCCGTTCCCGCTCGTCGCCGATCCCGAGCGCCGGTTCTACCGCGAGTTCGGGGTGGAGGCCGGCCCACGGTCCCTGCTCGACCCCCGCGCGTGGCGGGCGATCCTGCTGGGTGTCGTCCTCGACGTGGTGGCGGTGCTGCGCCGCCGGCAGCGGCCGCCCCGCCTGCGGCAGCCGGCCGGCCGGTTGGGCCTGCCGGCCGACCTCCTCGTCGCCGCCGATGGCCGGGTGCTCGCCGCGCGGTACGGCGCGCACGCCGACGACCAGTGGTCGGTGGACGAGCTGCTCGCCGCCGTCCGGGACCACCGGAGCGAGCCCGCCGGTGCCGACACCTGACCGGGATCAGGCGAGCAGGGTCGGCAGGCGGCGCTCGACCACCGGGAGGACGTCCGTCACGGTGACCGGGCGGCCCAGCTCGGCGGTCAGCGAGGTGACACCGGCGTCGCGGATGCCGCAGGGCACGATCCGGTCGAAGTGCGCCAGGTCGCAGTCACAGTTGATCGAGAAACCGTGCAGGGTGACGCCGCGGGCGACCCGGATGCCGATGGCGGCGACCTTGCGGGCGGGGCCGCGGTCGTCCTCGGGGACCCACACGCCGCTGCGCCCCTCGACCCGGCCGGCGGTCAGCCCGAACTCGGCGCACACGTCGATCAGCATCTGTTCGGTGCGCCGCACGTACGCGACCACGTCGACCGGGTCGGGCAGGCGCAGGATGGGGTAGCCGACCAGTTGACCAGGGCCGTGCCAGGTGATCTTGCCGCCACGGTCGACGTCGATGACCGGGGTGCCGTCCATCGGCCGGTCCCACGGCTCGGTGCGCTTGCCGGCGGTGTAGACGCTGTGGTGCTCCAGCAGCAGCACGGTGTCGCCGCGCTCGCCGGCCACCACGGACTCGTGCAGCCGGCGCTGCTCCTCCCAGGCTGCCTCGTAGTCGAGGACGCCGGCGCGGACGGCCGTGAGGCCGGAGGTCGTCGTGGTCACGGCCCCAGCGTAGTCCCGTACCCGCCGGTCACCCCCGCACGTGAGCCGGCTCACCGGGTCGGTCGGTCCTGCGGGATCCGCCAGACCCACACGTCCTGGACGCGTTCCGGCTCGCCGAACAGCGCGGTCGCGGCGCGGCGTACCGCCTCCTGGTTGACCGCCCACTTCGCGCCGTGTACCCGGTCGGGGAGCACCACCGCCTCGATCCGCCAGTGCCGGAGGTCGGCCCGGACCTCCCTGATCGTGCCCTCGGTGACGATGGGCACCGCGCCGAACCGGGCGGCCTGGTCCATCAGCGTGCTCAGCAGCCGGGGCGGCGGGCCGATCCGGCCCCGCCCGTCCGGCCCGCCCGGACCGAGGAAGAACCCGGACGGGATGGCGAACTCGCCCTGCCGGTGGGAGAGGGCGTACGCCTGCCAGCGTTGCCCGTCCGGGTAGACGTCGAGGGTCAGCGGCACCGGCGTGAGCACCCCGCCGGGCGACACGTACTCCCGCCACGTGCCGGAGGTGAAGAACCGGGGGACCGGTTCCCGCTCGATCGTCAGCAGCGGGACGGGCAGCAGCGGCACCAGGGCCACCGCGAACGCGGCCAGCCACACCGCCCGGGCCGGTCGGGACTGCGGCGGGTCGGCGCGCAGGGCGTCGACCGCGTACGCGAGCAGCACGCCGATCACCGGCGCCACCACCAGCGCCAGGCGGGCCGGCAGCGCGGCGTTCACCACGGGGAGGTGGCCCACCAGGTCGAAGGGCATCGGCAGGTCGGTGCGCCGGCCGTCGACCTTGGCCACCGGGCCGAACGACAGCACCGTGAAGACGACCGCCACCGCGCCGAGCGCCCAGAGGGTGGCCCGCTGCGGCGCCCGGGCCCGGCGCCACAGCAGCACCACGGCGGCGACGGTCAGGAGCAGCAGGGGGAGCCCGAAGAACGAGTTCTCCTCGGTCGGGTTCGGCGCGAGGCCGGTCCGCAGCCCGGCCTCGCCGGCGAGCGAACGGCTGGGGTACGCCGCGTACGAGGCGACGTCCTCGGAGTGGATCACCGCGTCGAAGCCGGTGCCGTGGAACCGCTGCGGGCCGGCGAAGTGCAGCCACAGCGGGTACGCCAGCAGCACGGCGGCCACCAGCGCCGTCACGCCGAGACCGCCGAGGAAGCCGGGCAGCGCCGCCCGGGCCTCGGCGCGGCCCTGCGGGTGCAGCGCCCGGACGCCGACGAAGAGGCCGAGAGCGAGCGCGGTGAAGAAGAGGCCCTCGGCCGCGATGGAGAACGCCACCGCGACCAGCACGCCGAGGATCACCCCGTTGCGGATCCGGTGTTCGGGGCGACGCAGCGCGAAGGTCCGCCAGACCAGCAGCGGCACCAGCCAGCCGGCGGTCCAGTTCAGGTGGGCGTTGGCGTGCGAGACCATGCCGGGGGCGAAGCCGATGAACAGCCCGCCGAGGCCGGCGGCCAGCGGGCCACGGCCGAACTGCCGGTTGAGCAGCCAGTACCAGGCCAGCGCCGTGGCGGTGAGGTTCAGCGTGAGGACCACCAGGAAGGTCGCCGGCGGTCCGATCAGGTACGTCAGCGGTGCGAAGACGGCCGCGTACACGGTGATCGAGGTGTTGACCGCGAGGTTGACCCCGTCCGGGACGTTGATCAGGTAGGTGAAGAGCGGGTTCTGCCCGTGCGTGAGGGCGTGCCCGCCGAAGGCCAGCAGCCACTCGAACAGCGCCTGGTCGCTGGAGTTGACCGTGATCGCCCGCCCGTTCGGGTCGCGCCACAGGCCACTGGTCACCCACCCGGCCAGGGCGAGCGCGGCGAGGGCGACAACCAGGTCGGCCCGGCGGTCACGGACGGCCCGGACCGGTGGGACGGGGGCGGGAGCCAGGGACGGGGAGGTCGGCACGCAGCGGACGTTACCAACCGGACCCGGACACCCCGGACAGACCTGCAAGGAAGGGCCCCTTGTTAACGCGTCACGTTGTATAAGGGGCCCCTCCAATCACCCACCGCGTACGCACACACGTCCACAGTGGTGAATGTGTGAAGGCGAGCCATGTCATCACTTCGACACATTGGCGTAACGTCGCGGCAATTCGCGGGTGACCCACTTCACACCCCCCGTCAGGAGGCTCCCCGTGCGCCGCAACCCCTCCCTCCTCGCCCGGCTGGCCGGCGCGGCCGCCGGCCTCGTCCTGGCCGCCACGGCGGCCGTCGCCGTCGCCACCCCCGCCCAGGCCGCCAGCCTCCAGCAGGTGACCGGCTTCGGCTCCAACCCCGGCAACCTCGCCATGTACGCGTACCGGCCGGACAACCTGCCGGCCGGCGCGCCCGCCGTCGTGCTGCTGCACGGCTGCACCCAGAACGCGACCGGCTACTTCGGCAACACCGGCTGGCAGAAGTACGCCGACCAGTGGAAGTTCACCGTCATCGTGGCGCAGCAGTCCAGCGCGAACCAGCAGCTCAGCTGCTTCAACTGGTTCGTGGAGAACGACATCCGGCGCGGCTTCGGCGAGGCGCTGTCGATCAAGCAGATGGTCGACCACGCCAAGGCCACCTACGGCACCGACCCCGGCCGGGTCTTCGTCAGCGGCCTCTCCGCCGGCGGGGCGATGAGCGCGGTCATGCTCGCCACGTACCCGGACGTGTTCCGCGCCGGCTCGGTCATCGCCGGCCTGCCCTACCGCTGCTCGCCGCCGGCCTCGACCAGCACCTGCCAGTACAGCGGCGTCGACAAGACCCCGGCCGCCTGGGGTGACCTGGTCCGCGCCGCGTACCCGGGTTACTCCGGGCCGTACCCCCGGGTGTCGATCTGGCACGGCACCTCGGACTACACGGTGGTGCCGGCCAACGCCACCGAGCTGCGGGACCAGTGGACCAACGTCCGGGGGGTGTCGCAGACCCCGACCAGCACCGCGTCGCTGCCCGCCAACACCAGCCTCGAGGTGTACGGCAACAACGACGTCCGGGTCTACCGTGTCTCCGGCATGGGCCACGGCACCCCGGTCGACCCCGGTACGGCGCCGGACCAGTGCGGCACCGCCGCCGCGTACATCCTGGACACCATCTGCTCGACCTACCACGACGCCGTCTTCTTCGGCCTCAACGGCGGCGGGCCCAACCCGACCCCGACGCCGACGGCGTCCCCGTCGCCCACCCCGACGCCGACGACCAGCCCGACCTGCGTCACCGCGTCCAACTACGCGCACGTCACGGCCGGTCGTGCCTACCAGTCCGGCGGGTACGCCTACGCCAACGGCTCGAACCAGCGGATGGGCCTCTACAACACCTTCTACACGACGACGCTGAAGCAGACCGGCCCCAACTACTGGGTGATCGGCTGCTGACGGCTCCGTGGTTAAAAAGGGCCCCTTGTACAACGCGAGGCGTTAACAAGGGGCCCTTCCTTACTCCACCAGGGCGGCGTGCAGGGCGCTGCGCAGGTCCGGGTGGCGGTACGTGAAGCCGGCCTTCGTCAGCACGCCGGGCAGGACCCGAGCGCTGGTCAGCGCCTCCTGCGCGAACCCGCCCAGGGCCACCTTCAGCGCCAGCGCCGGGATTGGGATGATCGCCGGCCGGTGCAACTGCCGGGCCAGCTCGCGGGTGAACTCGGCGTTGGTCACCGGCGCCGGCCCGACCGCGTTGACCGGCCCGGCCAGGTCGGCCCGTGCGATCGTGAACGCGGCCGCGTTCAGCCAGTCCTCCATCGAGATCCACGGCAGCCACTGCCGGCCGCTGCCCAGCCGGCCCGCGATGCCGAGCCGGAACGGCAGCAGCTGCGGCTTGAGCAGCCCGCCGTCGCGGTGCAGCGGCAGCCCGGTCCGCAGCCGCACCACGCGTACGCCGGCGTCCTCCGCCGGCCGGGTCGCGGCCTCCCACACCCGGCAGACATCGGCGAGGAACCCCTCGCCGGCCGGTGAGTCCTCCTCGACCGTGCGGTCGCCGGTGTTGCCGTACCAGCCGACCGCCGAGGAGTTGACCAGCACCTCCGGCCGGTCCGCGGCGGGCAGCCCGGCGATGGTGATCGCCAGCGTGGTGGTGGTGTCCACCCGGCTGGACCGGATGATCCGCCGGTACTCGTCGTTCCACCGCCGGTCGCCGACACCCGCGCCGGCCAGGTTGACCACCGCGTCGGCCGCCGCCATCACCGCCGGGTCGAGCTGGGCCGCGGACGGGCTCCACTGCCGCTCGTCGGGGGTGCGCGGCGGCCGGCGGACCAGCCGGGTCACCTCGTGGCCATCGGCGGTGAGCAGGTCGGCCAGCCGGGTGCCGAGGAAGCCGGACGCGCCGGCCATCAGGATCCGCATGCTCATATCTTCGGATACGGGTGACGATCCGGATGCGTTGAGCGGATCACACCCCCGATTCGGCCGGTGTGTGTCGGAGATCCGCCAGGAGGCGTTCGACCTCGGCTACCGCGTCCGCCGGCAGCGGCCCGAGGGCGAGCGCGCCGAAGTTCTCCTCGGCCTGGGTGACGGTCCGGCAACCCGGGATCGGGACCGTCCGGGGGCTGCGGGCGAGCAGCCAGCCCAACGCGCCCTGCGCCAGGGTGCGACCGTCTGCGGTGAGCGCCGCCCGGATCTGCGCGACGCGCTCCGCCCACCGGGGTGACGGCCGCCCGTCGGTGAACCAGACCAGCCACTCCGGCGCCCTCCCGCGTACGTCGTCGGCGCCGACCGCTCGGGTCGAGCCGGTGAGCAGTCCCATCGCCAGCGGACCCCGGTTGACGCTGGCCAGGTCGTACCTGTCGCAGACCGCGAGCATCGCCGCGTTGTCCAGCAGCACCGACTGGTCGTGCTGGATCGCCGCGCAGTGCGGGGCGGCCGCCGCGAACGCCGCCGCCGACTCCGGGTGGTCCGTGCTCCAGCCGTACGCCCGGATCTTGCCCTGGGTGACCAGGCCCTCCAGGGTGTCGACCAGGTCGAGCGCGGCGGACGCCGGCAGGTCGTTGAGGTGGAGCTGGTAGAGGTCGACGTGGTCGGTGCCGAGCCGGCGCAGTGACTCCTCCAGGCTCGCCACGGCGTAGCCGGGGCTGTGGTCGCTGCCGGTCCACCGGCGGGTCGCCCCGTCGGAGCGGTTGCCGAACTTGGTGGCGATCACCGCCCGGTCGCGGCGGCCGGCGAGCGCCCGGCCGAGGATCCGCTCGCTGTGCCCGGCGCCGTAGTTGCTGGCGGTGTCGAAGAGGGTCGCCCCGAGGTCGAGGGCGGCGTGGACGGTGCGCACCGACTCGTCGTCGTCGACCTCGCCCCAGCCGAAGGGCTGCCCGTCGTCTCCCCACAGTGGCCCGCCGATCGCCCAGCAACCCATGCCGATCGCGCCGACCTCGATCCCGCTGCGGCCCAGTGTCCGTGTCGTCGTCATGCCGCCAAGCCTTCAACCTGGAGTGCGCTCCAGGTCAAGCGCTAGGCTGCCGGCATGTCCGGGTACGCGCCCTCCGAGGCGGCTCGCCGCAGCGGCTTCAGTCTCGACACCCTGCGGTACTACGAGAAGATCGGCCTGCTCAGCGGCATCGGCCGCACCTCCGGTGGGCGGCGCGTCTTCACCGACGACGACCTGGGCTGGTTGACGCTGTTCCGCTGCCTGCGGGACACCGGCATGCCGATCGCGGAGATGTGCCGGTACGCCGAACTCGCCCGGGAGGGCGAGCACACCGCCGGCGAGCGGCAGGCTCTGCTGGAGCGGCACGCGGAGCGGGTCGAGGAGCAGATGCGCCTGCTCCAGCGCCAGTACGACCACCTGCGCGAGAAGACCCGCTTCTACGAGCGAATCACGGCGTCGGGTTCAGGAACTGACTGAGCGCCACCGCTTGACAACGTCGTCGACGTCGGAAACGAGCTGACGCCACGAGTCGAGCTCAGCGACCGGGCCGGTGGGATCGAGGCGCTCCAGCAACTGCCGCCGATGTTGGTTGAACCGCTTGGCCACGGTGTCCCGACGTCGGCCGGTCACGTCAGCCGCCGCGAGGAGGCATTCGCGGAGGATGTCCTTCGGGTCGTGCTTCGACTCCACCTCGTGCTGCCTCGGCAGGCTGAGTCGCGTCCGGCCACGTGGATTGCCGGCGACCTGCCGGATGGCCGCTTCGTCCAACAGAAGCCATGCCTCGGTCATCCGCACAGGGATCACGGGAACCAACTCAGCGGTGGCCTCCAGCGGTCGTACCGCTGACTCGATCTCGCGTTGCCGGCTCAGCCGTCCCGCGTTGTCGGCGTCCCGATGCACGACGATGAGGTCTACGGGCCTGCCTTCGAGCTTCAGGGCAGCTTTGACGCGGGACCCCACGTCCTTGGCGACCTTCGGAAGCCGAGAGAAGTCGGGCAGTGTCAGGCTCACCGAAATGCCGCGTCCGAGGAATAGCCACTCGACGTGTCTCGACAGCGGCTCGTCGGACGTGCCCTCGGCGATGAACAAACCAGAGTAGAAGTGGCCGCTCATGTCGTCAGGTCCGACGGAAGACGAAGGCGGGCCTCGGGCGGCTCGGCGAGATAGGGCACGACATCCGCGTGGGAGAACGTCTGCACTCCCGGCCTGGCGCGCCAGGAGCCGCGGAAGGGAAGAAGAGCGAGGGCGCGGACCGCCCCACCATCAGGCATGGGACGCAGTCTCGTGTCGGCGAGCAGCAGATCCTCCGGATCGCAGAGCTGCACCACCCCCGGGGAGTGAGTGTTGATGATGACCTGCCGGAATGGGTTGTCGTCGCCTGGTGGGTGGTCGCGATCGACGGCCAGGTCTCGGACGAGCTGCACCATTGCGGGAAGGTTTGCGGGGTGGATCCCGTTCTCCGGTTCCTCCATGCAGATCAGGCCGGTGAACGTCGAGTCTTCCAGCAGCACGCAGAGCGCGAGGAAGCGCAGCGTTCCCTCGGACAGCGCCCGGGCAGGAAGTCGTAGGCCTCCCTTCTCCCGAAGGAAGAGAGTGAAAAGCTCTCGCGCCTCGTCGTACTCCACCTCCAGGTCCTCGACGGCTATTCCAGAAAGGTCCGAAAGCCGTCCGGCCACCGCCGCGTAGACCCGGTCAGGCTCGGCCGACCACTCGGGTGCGTGCGCAACCCGGTAGAGCGTGCTGGGGAGGTATCGGCCGTCTGGAGCCAGCGATTCTGGGCCGACTGTGCCGTCCGGCGCGCGCAGTGCAGAGGGCTCCAGTGCCAGGCGCCGCCAGCTTCTCATTTCGTTCCTGGCAGCTAAGACGGTCGGATTATCGGCGGTTATCGTGGCACTGAGCACTGTCCGGGCGGCGCGGCCCGGGTAGCGCGTCTTCTCCACCGGCTGCCCACTCTCATGGGCACTGATGAAAATGCCCTGCATGCCTCGACGGTCAGTGGAAAGGAACACCTGGTTACCGCCGCGATCGGGGATCACGGCATCGAGAAAACCGGGGCTGGCTGGGAACTTTGTTCGAGTACGCGGGTCGCTGATCTCGCGAAGGTCCTCATCAAGCAGGTAGAGGCGTCCTCCAGTGTGGTCGGTCCGGCTCGGCCCGTAGCCGAGGGTGATTTCATAGCGAAGAGCGGTCGCTGCGACACGTGCCCGGGCGCCCAGCTCGTCCTCCACCTCGGCCGGAACGATCATTTCAGCGGCGATCTTGATCCGGTGCTCGCGCTGGCGGTACCCGTCCCAGAACAGGTCACGAGGATCACCGCCGGCAGCCCCTGCCGTTGTGCGGACCCGCTGTGCTGCCTGAGCCAGGGAGTCCGTGGCGAGGTAGGACAGGAACTCGATCACGTCGAAGACGTTCGACTTGCCCATACCGTTCGCGCCGGCAATGCAGGTGAATGGGCCGAACTCAATGTCAACATCGAGCAGGTTCTTGAATCCCTGCACCTGCAGCCGCGTGAGCATGAGCTGAGCTTAGTCGGGGACCTACGCCACCTCGTGTGCCGGCGCGGCGGTGGCGCGTACGGACCTGAGGATCGAGACGATCCGGTCCGCGTCGTCCTCGGTGAAGATCGACTCTGGCCCGTGCGGGGCGATCTCGGTGAACGGCGACTCGTAGAGCCGGTCGATCTCCATGGCACCGTTTTGGGTCAGGTGGCCGATGATCATGTTGATGAAATGGATCTGGTTCTTGCTCAGAGTGCGCCCGATGAGGAACTCGTTGAAGGCCTCCGCGGCGGCTTCCCGGTCCAGGCCAACCAGTGAGCGGATGAACAGGCCGAGCCCGTCCGCCGATCGCCGGGCCCGCTCGATGTCCTCGGCGGCGCCGGCGCCGCTCTCGGCCAGCATCCGCTCCAGCTCGGCCAGGTCGCTCGGGGAGAGCTGCCGGTTGCGTCGCAGCTTCTGCAACGCCACGTGATCCTCGTGGGATCGCAGATAGGCGCGGGCCTTGATCCGGAACCGCTCGAAGTCCGTCCCGACTCGCGCCTGCGGGATGGGGACCTCGGTGAGCTCGCCGAGCTGGTCCTCGAAGTCGGTGTAGACGATGGTGCGCTTGCTCCGCTCGATCAGCCTGACCAACGACCGGACCCGGCGGCGCAGCAGCTCCAGCATTGGCAGGGTGACGTCCTGCCACCACTCGTCACCGGCGACCTCGTCCAGCAGTTCCTGCTGCGCGCGGATCGCCGGGATGCTGGTCTGCTCCAGCAGGGCCGACGCGATCTCCTGCACCTGCTTGCGCAGCCGCTCGTACGCTGGTTCCACGTCGAAGTGGCCGAGCTGAAGGCGCAGCATCATCAGGTCGAAGCGCTTGGCGTTCTCGTCCTCGTCCTTGACCGAGGACGGCAGCCCGGCGAGGTTGCTCCCGATCTCCTCGACCGCTTCCGGCGTCAGCCGATGCCAGTTGGCGAAGTCGACGTAGTACTCCACCACGCGCCGTTTCGGGCGCGCGACGAAGTTCTCCATGTTGATGCCGGTGACCCGCTCGTGCAGGTGGTGAGCGACGTCCGAGCGCAGTCCGGCCTCGCTTTTGGTGCCATCGGAATCGGGCTCGCCACCCTGCGGAAGGCGCTGATCGAGCCGGTAGAGCAGTTCGAGCCGGGCCTTGAAGAGCCGTTCCGTGAGGGACTCGCCCAGCGACCCTTCGCTGACCGGCACGTCCTGGCTGAAGAACTCGAAGTTCTGGCAGCAGTCGAAGACGTAGAAGTTCTTCTTGTCCTGCCCGGGGCCGTACAGGTCCGGGCAGAGCCGGGTGCCCCGGCCGATCATCTGCCAGAACTTCGACTTTGACCGGACGATCTTGAAGAAGACCAGGTTGACGACCTCGGGCACGTCGATGCCGGTGTCGAGCATGTCCACCGAGATGGCGATGTGCGGCGCCTTGTCCTTGACCGAGAAGTCGTCGATCAGGCTCTGGGCGTACTCGACCTGGTGAGTGATGACCTTCGCGAACTGGCCCTTCAGGTGCGGGTAGTTGGCGTCGAACCGCTCCCGGATGAAGGTCGCGTGATCGTTGTTCTTCGCGAAGATGATCGTCTTGCCGAGCCGGTCGCCGCCGGCGACCTTGTGCCCGTGGGTCATCAGGGTCTTCAGCACCTTGTCGACGGTGTCGGCGTTGAAAAGCCACTTGTTGACCGCGTCCGGGTCGACGCCGTCCGGCGGGCCGTCCTCTCCCCAGTCCAAGGCGTCCCAGCGGTCCTTGTCCTCCTCGCTGAGGTCGTCGTAGCGGATGCCGTCCCGCTGGAACTTGAGCGGCACCGACACCGCCAGCGGCGGCACCAGGTAGCCCTCCTCGACGGCCTCGTCGAGGTCGTAGTGGTCGGTGGGCACCCCGTCTTCGAGGTGGAAGAGGCTGTAGGTATTGCGGTCGATCTCGTTGCGGGGCGTGGCGGTGAGCCCGAGCAGCAGCGAGTCGAACCAGGAGAAGATCGCACGGTACTTCTGGTACACCGACCGGTGCGCCTCGTCGACGATGACCAGGTCGAAGTAGCCCGGTCCGAAGCGCCGCACGCCACTCACGGTCTCGTTGATCAGGCCCATCATGGTCGGGTACGTGGACACGCACACGCGGCCGTCGGTGTTCTTCTCGGTGACCAAATTGACCGTGGCCACCTCGGGCAGGTGCGCCTTGAAGGCGTTGACCGCCTGGTTGACCAGCGCGTTCCGGTCGGCGAGGAAGAGCACCCGCTTGACCCAGTTAGCCCGCATAAGCTGCTCGACCAGGGCGATGACGGTACGTGTCTTGCCCGCCCCGGTCGCCATGACGAGGAGCGCCTGCCGCTGCCGGTTCAGCTCGAACGCCTCGCCGACCGCCAGGATCGCTCGCTTCTGGTAGTGCCGCTCGACGATGCGCTCGTTGATGTCGCACCCGATGAGCGACCGGCGGCTCTCCCGCCGCTGTACGAGCAGTTGCAGCTCGGCCTTCGTGTAGAAGCCCTGGACCGGGCGGGGCGGGTATGCGGTGTCGTCCCAGAGCCAGTGCTCGTAGCCGTTGGTGTAGAAGATGACCGGGCGCTGCCCGTACGCCTGCTGCAGGCAGTCGGCGTAGAGCTTGGCCTGCTGCTCGCCCACAGTCGCGTCCCGGCGGGTCCGCTTGGCCTCGACCACGGCGAGCGGCTTGCCGTCGTCACCCCACAGCACGTAGTCGACGGCGCCCTTACCGGTGCCGTTGGGCATGCCGCTGACCGGGAACTCCCGGTCCCGCGGCTGGTCGAGGGCCCACCCGGCCTCCTTGAGCAGCACGTCGACGAAGAGGTCGCGGGTCTGCGCCTCGTCGTAGTCGTGGTCGTCGGGCCGAGCCTCGTTCGCGGCCTTCGCGGCGGCGATCTGGGCGCGCAGCTTCGCCAGCTCGGCGTCCAGGCTGGCGTTCTTCTCTCGCTCGGCGGCGAGCGCAGCATCGTGGGCGGCGAGTTTATCGGCGAGGGCCTTCAGGTCGGCCTGACTCGTCTGCTGTGGGCCGCCGCCGTGCGACGGCCGGGGGATGAGCGTCTCGTCGAAGGCGAGCGCGCTCGGCGGCACCTGTGACTGGTCACGGGTGTAGTGGCGGGCAACCCAGTACAGGACGTGGAACAACTCCCGTACCACCGGAAGCGAGTCGGTCGACCTGACCGGGGCGTTCTTGTGCACCGCCCAGTTGCCCTGCTTGCGAATGATGTCCATCTTGGCGTTCAGCGCCGGCCCGACCAGGTGCCGCAGCGTCGGCTCGTGGATCATCCCCGCCAGGTCCTTCTTGTAGGGCGGGGCGAGGGTGCCGTCGACCTGGAAGAGCCAGGTCAGGGTGTGCTCCAGAGCTCGGCGGGCATAGAAGCACGCCGTACGCGGATCGAGGACGGTGTTCCGCTCAGCCTTGGCGGCCTCGCGGAACAGCTCAGGCCACTCGGCCCGCAGAAACGCGAAGTTACTCATCGAGCGCCAACCCCCACAGTCGACAGCAGCCCTCGATCGTCTCACATCACAGCAATCCCCGGAAGGCCCGATCCTGCAACGACGCGAACAATGCGTCGAGTTCCGCCAGGCTCGCCCGGTGTGCCGCCTTAAGCAGTTCCACCTTCGCAACACGATGAGCGAACGAATGCTGGAGAGTCAGCGGAGGTATGCCGGTGGTGATCGAAAGCACCTTGTCCTGCGAAATGTTCTTCATGGACCCACTGGTGCCGGTCGCTCGCCGACTGATCTCGCGTCTGAACGACGGCTGTTGGAAGAGTTGACGCACGTAGAGTGGAGCCGACCTAACTGGTTCATGCCAGACGAAACGCCAAAGCTTGTCGGGCAGCAGCAAGTTGTGGGGTGGATCGGTCACCATGGCGGTCGCGCCGACGAGCGCCTCCGTGTTCGCCCGGCTGAACAGTAGGTCGCCGTCCCGCACAACGTGCGATTGGGGCGGAATGTAGCCGGAAGGGACTGCCTTACTTTCCGTCGCTATAAACGTCAGCGACGTTACGGCGCTAACCTTGAGAACGCGGAATTGTGCCCTTGGATCGTCTTCGTCTTCCGCCACGAGGTTCTTGCCGCTCTCGAAGCGAGCCACGAAGTCCCGGACTGACCCTGTAGGCCACCGGCGCTCGTTTTCGACGGGATCACCGAACATGTCGAGGAAGATGGACTGGGTGAGGTCGTCGAGCGTATTGAGGGCTTCGCGGCGCTTGGCGCGCAGCTCGTCCGCCCGATCCAGTACCTCCGCAACCCTCCGCTGCTCCGCCAACGACGGGAGCGGTACCGCCAGCCGCAACAGCGTGTCCCGTCCGACTGTCGCCTGGTTGACCCACTGGCGACACATGGCCTTGAAGATCCCACCGTCGAATTGCAGATGTAGCCAACGGGCAAGGTAGGCGGGTAGGAGTGTCGAACGATCGACCCGGAGTCGAAGAAAGTGATTGCTGAAAACGGTCGGCTCGTCGGTTGCATAGATCAGCGCTGTCTTGCCCACCATGTCCGGGCTGTTGGTCGCGTTGAAAAGGACATCGCCCTCACGTAGCAAGAAGCCAGCTATCCCGGGCCGCTGGGCAGGGACCAAGCGACGCTTCGACAGGTCGAGACGGCCATCCCTGGTGATGTTGTTCATCCGAATCTGGAAGATGCCGTCTTCTGCTTCCTCCCCGCAGGCGAAACCCGGCTTGGCCTCAAGGAGAAGATCTCCCAGGCGCTTCGTGGGGACAGTCATCGTTCGAGCATCGCCTTCAGGTCGGTCATGCCCTGCTGAATCTCGGACTCCAGGCATTCCAGGTCGGTCAGAATTTCTAGCGGCGATCGGTGCTCGGCCTCTCCGTGGACAATCTCCTTGTAACGGTTGAGGCTGAGGTCGTATCCCTGCTCGACGATGTCGGCCTTGGCTACGCAAAAGCTCTGCTCGGTCCGCGCCCGCTGCAATTCGGTCCCATTACGACGGGACCAGCGCGCCAGAGCATCCGGCAGGTTGTTTTGGGCGTGCTCGTCCTCGATGAGCGCCACCGTCGGCACGGGGCCCAGCTTCTCGGTGGGCAGCAACGGCATCCGTCTGTCGTCGAGGCTCCAGCCGTCGGCGGTCACCTCGTAGAACCAGACGTTGTCGGTGCCGCCGCTGTCAGTCTTGGTGAACAACAGGATCGCCGTGGACACGCCCGAGTACGGCTTGAACGTACCGCTGGGCAGTTTCACCACTCCGTCGAGCTTCTGCTCCTCGACCAGGATTCGGCGCAACTCCTTGTGTGCCTTCGTGGAGCCAAACAGCACGCCGTCGGGCACCACGACCGCCGCCCGACCGCCGGGCTTGAGCAGGCGCAGGAACAGCGCGAGGAACAGCAGTTCGGTCTTCTTGGTCTTGACGACCCGCTGGAGGTCCTTCGAGGTGCTCTCGTAGTCGAGGCTGCCGGCGAAGGGCGGGTTGGCGAGGATCAGCGAGTACTTCTCCGACTCCCCGCTGACGTTCTCAGCGAGCGAGTCGCGGTAGCGGATGTCCGGGTTCTCGACGCCGTGCAGCAGCATGTTCATGCTGCCGATGCGCAGCATCGTCCCGTCGAAGTCGAAGCCGTGGAACATGCTCTCGTGGAAGTGCTTCCGCTGCGCCGCGTCGTGCATCGCCTCGGGGTGGTTGCGGCGGACGTACTCGCCGGCCTCGACCAGGAAGCCCGCGGTGCCGCAGGCCGGGTCGCAGATCTCGTCCTTGGGCGTCGGCTTGGTCATCTCGACCATGAGCTGGATGATGTGCCGCGAGGTGCGGAACTGTCCGTTGTGGCCGGCCGTGGCGATCTTGCTCAGCATGTACTCGTAGAGGTCGCCCTTAGTGTCCCGATCCTCCATCGGGATGTTGTCGAGCATGTCGACGACCCGGGACAGCAGCGCCGGGTTGGGGATGGTGAACCGGGCGTCCTTCATATGGTGCGAGTACGTCGACCCGTCGCCGCCGAGCGTCCGTAGGAACGGGAAGACCCGCTCGCCCACGGTCTCGAACATCTCGCTCGGCGCGGCGCTCTTGAACCGCGACCACCGCAGGTCGTCGTACTTGCGCCCCTGGCCGTCGGCACCTTCGGGAAAGATCCGCCGCTCCATCGGCTTGCCGGTGCGAGCGGCCTTCCGTTCTTCGAGGGTGTGCAGGTCGTCCAGGCGCTTGATGAAGAGCAGGTACGTGATCTGCTCGATCACTTCCAGCGGGTTGGAGATTCCACCCGACCAGAAGGCGTCCCAGATGCGGTCGATCCTGCTCTTCAGCTCACCAGTGATCACGTAGCTTCGGTCCCCACGCCGTCGGCCATGTCGAGTTGACCTTCGCAGGGTAGTCCGGTGACGGGGACCTCCGGCATGGGGTGTTGGGGCGACTCGCCAGGCGACCTGCGGACGATTGCCCAGCCGAGGAAGCGGTCGAAGAGCTGCGTCGGGTCGGGGCCGTCGTGCGGGTCGAGCGGGTGGAGTTGCCCGGCCGCGTCGTGCAGCAGCCCGCCCAGGTAGACCAGCAGCGCCACCCGGTCGTGTGCGTACTCCCGTAGCAACGTCAGCCGGGCCGGCCCGCACGGCCAGGGCGCCGCGCAGGCCCGGCACAGCCACAGTGGACGCAACGGCGTGTGCGGGCGGGCGGTCACCAGCGTCCGCCGTTGGCCCGCCAGGTCTGCGCGGGCGTCAGCCGGCCGACCCGCCCGACCTGCGGGTTCGCCCGCGTCGGCTCGTCGCGCCAGCGGGTGTTGCGGGGCGGCGTCGGCGGCTCGGTCGGGGTGGTCGCGTGCCGGTCGGGGCAGGCGGTCCAGCGCAGGCCGCACGAGCACCAGCGCCGCAACCCCCGCCAGGTCCGCCGGTGCCGAGGCCCGAGCGGCACCGGCGGGTCGCGCCGCCGCCACCTCCCGAGGAGTACGCGGACAGCCGCGCCGCCCTGCGCCATGCGCAGTGAGTTGGGCGGCCGGGGGAGGGGTGAACGCACGTCGTCTCCTCTCCGGTCAGCGGCGCCGGGACGGGCGGGGGCAGCCGTCATGGCGGTTCGGGTCCGCGCCTGACGGCTGGAGCCCGGCACCCGCCCCGGGCCTGCTGGTCCTGCCCGACGAGCGGTGTCGGGCAGGGCGTGGCACCCGACCGACCTCCGGGGGAATGGCGGCCGGCCGGGCGCGTTTTCACGGAACGACCAGCCCCGGTTGCAGACCAGGGAGCCGATCGATGGGAACTTTGTCAGACTAGTCTGGCAAAGTCAACGGACTACTTCGTACTTGTACTGACAAGTTTCTTGTGATCAGATGGCGGGTGCAGACCAGGGAGTCACCATGCCCGCCAAACCAAAGTGGGCGCAGCTTGCGGAGCTCATCCGCGAGCAGATCGCGTCCGGAGAACTCGCCCCAGGCGACAAACTGCCGTCCACCGCTCAGCTCAGAGAGCAGCACGGTGTGTCGGCTGGCGTCGTGCGGCAGGCGATCCTCGTCCTACAGATGCAAGGCCTCGTCGAGGGCGTGCACGGCGTCGGCGTCTTCGTTGCCGAACGCCCCGACGCCTGAGGGGCTTCTCGATCAAATGATGTGTCCGGTCTCCGGACCTGGGTGACACTCCGCGAACCGCTCGTTTTCAGCTAGGGACGCGGTTCGACGGCATCCCCTAGTGCGATACGACCAGGGCGTTCGACTGTGGCCCACACGCCGAAGGTCATGTCGTGGTGATCGGCGACGGTTCTCAGGAGATGCCCGTGCTCCGGGGCGTCCTCCTGGGCGAGGTCGATCATGACGCATCGAGTAAGCCGCTGGCGTGGTCTCAAGACGACCTCGGAACCGATGCGAACGGTCCTCCCGAGCCATCCGTCTTCCGGGAAGTCGCTTCCCGGCACATCCACGAGCAGGTTGGCGCGGAACCGCAACGGCTCGACCGGCTCCCCCAGGAGATCATGCAGTCGTCGCAGGGCGGCGGTGCTGATCAGGCTTACCGGTCCCTCGTCATGGTGCATGACCTCAGCCTGACGCTCGATCGTGACGCGACGGGCGAGCACCTTGCTGACCGCCTCATGCCCTGCTGCCGCATCGGCGGCGAAGCGGCGTCCGTCGGGCAACTCGACGAGCGGCACCGGATCACCGAAATGCCCGCGGAGCGTGAACAGCCCCGGCATCCGTCGGAAGCGACGGGTGTTCTTCCCGCTGCCCAGCTTCCCGTCTGCGTCTCGCACGGCCCACGAACGGTCACCAACCAATCCCCGCTGGTCGACGTCGACGGCGGCGAGCTGCTCGCCGAGTAGCGACTTGATCGGATACCGGCGGATCTCGGCTAGCTCCATCGGCGTCACTGTAGATGGCCGGACGGAGCAGGGTCATCCAGCCGCCCGTGGGTGAGCGGGCCGAGGGCGTCGCGGCGTACCCGTAACGAAGCGACCGGCCGCGAGATCTTGGAGAATTTCGGCCCCTTCGGGGGCCGTTTCCTTCCAAGATCTGGCGACGTTGAGCGCGGTCAGGCCGGCAGCTTGGTCAGTTCGGCCAGGTGGCGTAGGGCTCGTGCGGTGGCTGCGTCGGTGGCGGGCAGCAGTGGCGGGCGGACCGCCGGCGTCGGGATGCGGCCCCGGGCGTGCAGCACCGCCTTGATCACGGACGGGTTGGGTTCGGCGAAGAGGGCGGCCGAGAGAGTGGCGAGCCGGTGGCCGAGCGGCCGGGCCCGCGCGACGTCCCCCGCCCGCCACGCCTCGACCAGCGCGGCGTAGTCGGCGGTGGCGACGTTCGCCGAGGCGACGATGCCGCCGTGCCCGCCGAGGGCGAGGAGCGCCGAGACGTACGCGTCCTCGCCGCTGAGCACGGCGCAGCCCGGCGGTACGTCGGCGAGGAAGGCGATGGTGTCCGCGTCGATGCCGCCGACCGCGTGCTTGATACCCACCACCCCGGGCAGCGTGGTCAGTCGGCGCAGCGCCCCGGCGGAGAGCTGCTGCCCGGTGCGGTACGGGACGTGGTAGACGACCAGCGGCACCGGGGAGGCCTCGGCCAGCCGGGCGAAGTGCGCGACCACCGCCTCCTCGCCGGGCCGGAGGAACGGCGGCACCAGGCAAAGCGCCGCCGTGACCTCGGGCCGTCCGGCCAGGGCGTGCAGCGCGTCGACCGTGCTGGCGCCGACCAGAAGCCCGGCCTGGTGCTCCCGGCAGAGCTCGGCGACGGCGTCGACCACCCGACGCTGCCCGCCGTCGTCGAGTGCGTGCGGTTCCCCGGTGGTGCCCAGCGCGACCAGGCCGGCAGCGCCGGACTCCAGCACGTCGTGGGCATGGGCGGTCAACGCGTCGAGGGCGACCTCGCCTCGGTCGTCGAACGGCGTGACCAGCGGTACGTACAGCCCTGTCGGTGTCATGCCTTCAGCCTGCGACAGAGGATCGTGTAGGACCAGTTCAGATTCCTCACCAGACACGTAAGCTGAGCTGATGCTTGATGTCCGCCGGCTGCGTCTCCTGCGGGACCTGGCCCGGCTCGGCACGATCGCCGCGGTCGCCGAGGCGCACACCTACACGCCGTCCGCCGTCTCGCAACAGCTCGCCGCGCTGCAACGGGACGCCGGCGTCGCGCTGATGGAACGCGCCGGCCGCCGGGTCGCCCTGACCCCGACCGGGGAGGCACTGGTCCGGCACACCGAGGTGATCCTCGCCGCCCTGGAGGCGGCCGACGCCACCCTGGCCGCCGCACGCGGGGGGCTCTCCGGCACGCTGCGCATCGGCACCTATCCCAGCGCCGTGCGTCCCGTGCTGCTGCCCGCCCTGGTCACGCTGGCCCGGGACCACCCCGCGCTGGACCTGACGGTCACCGAACTGGACCCGGTCGCCGTGCCCGCCGCACTGCGGGACCGCCGGCTCGACGTGGCCCTCGTGCACGACTACGACATCGCGCCGGTGCAACCCGATCCGGCGCTGGATTCGGCGCCGTTGCTGGACGAGACGGTCTTTCTCGCCGTACCCGCCGACCTGGAGTGCGACCTGGCCGGCGACCCGTTGCGCTCGGTACGCGACGCGGGGTGGATCGCGGGTAGCCCGGGAACCCTCTGCCACTCGCTCGCCGTGCACGCCTGCGAGCTGGCCGGCTTCCGCCCGACCGTGCGTCATCACGCTGATGACTTCGCCGCCATGCTCGCCCTGGTAGCCGCCGGCCACGGCGTCGGGCTCGTGCCCCGACTCGCGGTCGGGCAACCGCCCGCGGCCGGGGTCCGTCTGGTACCCCTCGGCTTCACCCGGCGCACCCGGATCGCGTACCGGAGGGGCGCGGCCGGCCACCCGGCGGTCGCCGCCTGCGTCGCGGCGCTTCGGTCCGTCGACGTGGGCTCGTCGACCGGCTGAACGTAACGGCAGTCGCTTGGGTCAGGGGCGTCGTACCGGTCGGACCGTCACCAGATCATCGAGACCGACGAAGTCGGTCGGGTTCGTGGTGTAGAGCGCCAGCCCGTTCGCGTACGCGATCGAGGCGATCATCAGGTCGGCAATCCGCCGACGGGTTGTCCGGCCGGTGGCGAGGACCGCACCTGTGACCATGCCGAAGGCGCGCGCCGCCTCGGCATCGAAGGGTAAGGGATCGAAGGTCGCCTCGGCGTGCTGGAGCACGCTCATCCGACGTGCTCGTTCAGTGCGATCGTCGGCGTGGTGTGGGCCTGCGGAGAGTTCGGCGAGCGTGACCGCGGAGATCACCATCTCCTCGGGCAGTTCCGCCAGGTCCAGGGCGGCCAGGTGGATGACGACGTTGGTGTCGACGAGTCCGCGGCTCGCGGCGTCACCACTCACGGCTGAACGGGTCCTGGTCGACGGATGAGTCGATGTCCTCACGGAACCTGTCGGCATCGAGGACCGGTGCGGTGGCGAACGCCGCCATGACCTCGGCGCGCGGGACGAAGGTTCTCCGGCGGAGAGGAATGAGTTTGCCGATCGGTGTGCCGTTGCGCGTGATGACGTATGACTCACCCCGCTCGACCCCGCGCATGATGGCACCGGACTCATTGCGCAGCTCGCGCTGGGTGATCTCGCGATGAGCATGCTCGGCCATGAACCCGATACTAGTCCAGGGTGCTACGAAGTGCTACGACTGGCGGTCCTACGTCGAGGGGTCGTCGGGGGTGGTGTCGTGCCAGCGGGAGCGGAAGGCGGCCTCGTGCGCCTCGTGCGTGGTGCGCTCCTGGTACACGGCGGCGTACAGGGCCCTCCGGGCGTCGGTGAAGAGCACCACTTCGGTCGCGATCAGCCCGACGCAGATGGCGGTGAGCAGGGCGAGGGCGGCCAGGCCGGGCAGGTGGGAGGCGATCGGGATGCTGCCGGCGAGCACCAGCACCGTGCCGACCCGGGTCCAGGACAGGGTGTGCAGCGTACGGAGCTGGAACAACATGTTCGCCGACAGGTAGCAGATCACCCCACCGAACAGCAGCGGTACGTCGGGACCGTGCGCCGGCTGCGTGATCGGGATCTTGGGATCGGCGATCTCGTGCACGATGCCCTCGGCCCCGAGGGCGAACAGGATGATTCCGGCGATCATCGGCAGGTAGAGGTAGGCGTAGGAGTCGCGGGCCAACGCCACCCGCGGACCGTCCTTGGCGGCGTGCAGGGCGATGCGGGCGGCCGGCCCGATCATGTCGTAGTGGGCCCACCAGAGGGCGGCGGTGAAGACGATGCCGAGGACGGCCGCCGCCACCGCCGACCAGGTCGGCGGCTGGCCGAGCAGGTTGCTGCCCACGCCGACGGAGATCACCGACTCGCCCAGGGCGATGATCAGGATCAGGTCGTAGCGCTCGGTCCAGTGCTCGGCGGAGGTGACACCCCAGCCCCAGGTGCCGACGAGGATGCCGGTGGTGTACTGCAGCAGCACGAGGGTGAGCCACAGTCCGTCCCGGGCGAGCGTGGCCGCCTCCGGATCCTCGATCACGGACGGCGCCATGGCAGCGGCCACCAGGAGCAGCGTGCTGAACACGAGTTCCGGGGAGAACCGGAGCAGTTGCCGCCGTTCGTTCGGGCTGTCGCGTACGACGTGCCAGAAGAGCAGGAAGTGCACCGCCCGGATCACCACGTAGCTGATCGCCACCACCACCGGCCCGGCCGCGCCCTCGCGCGGATCGCCGAACGCCTGTGGGAGGGCCAGCGCGAAGCAGAAGAGCGCCGCCATCCCGATGACCATCAGCACCGGCACGAAGCCGAGCCCGAGGCGGACCCGGGTGGCGACCACGCTGTGGATCACCCAGCACCACCAGAGCACGGCGAGCACGAGCATCGCGTGCAGCAGCGTCCGGCCGGTGATGTTGGCGGCGGTGGCCCGGGTGATGATGAAGAACGAGAAGACGAAGACCAGGTCGAAGAAGACCTCGAACTTGTCGACCCGTGCACCGGGGGCGATGGGGACGGCCGGCCCCAGCCGGTCCCGCCACCCCTTCCCGCCCACCCGACCACTCTCTCAGCGCCCGGAGACCGGCCGGGCCGGAATCGGCTCAGTCCCCGGGGCGGTAGCGCAGGCCGTCCATGAGCAGGTCCAGCAGCCGCCGGGCCTGGTCGCGCTGCTCGGGGCCGCCGGCGGCGAGGGAGACGCCGCTCAGGCCGGCGAGCACGTCCGCCGGGTCGACGTCGGCGCGGACCGTGCCGGCCGCCGCGCCCGCCGAGAGCAGCCGGGTCAGGGCGGCGACGAGGCGGTCGCGGCTCTGCGCGTACGGGTTGGTGCCGGCCGCGATGACCAGCCGGAGCGCGTCGGCCATGCCCCGCTTGGTGGACAGGTAGTCGATGAACCGGTCCATCCAGGCGCGGGTCGCGTCGGCCGGCGGCAGCCGCTCCAGCAGGTCCTCCGCCGCGTCGCAGAGCTTGGCCAACTCGTTGCGGTAGGCCGCCTCGACCAGCGCCTCCCGGGTGGGGAAGTGCCGGTAGAGGGTCCCGATGCCGACTCCGGCGTCCTTGGCGATGGCGTCCAGCGTTACGTCGGCCCCGGCCTGGGAAAACGCCCGGACCGCCGCGTCCAGCAGCCGCTCGCGGTTGCGCTGCGCGTCGGCGCGCAGTGGTCGGGGGGCGGGGTCGGGCACGTCTCCTCCTGGCGCTCGGCGGGCTCCGGCGGCCCGTCCCGCGACGGTACGCCGGGGCGTCTGCAGGACGCCGGCCGGGAGCAGGCCGGTTGGCAAGCGGAGGATCCTCCGGTTACGCTGGATCCGTAGCGGAGGAGCCTCCGCTTCCGATGGTAGCGGCCGGACCGGGTTCCGCCGTGCCACCTCTGACAAAGGACGGATCATGACCACCAGCACACCTGTCAGCACGCCGTTCACCGCAGAGTCCACCGCCCTCGAGGTGATCCAGGGCATCGACCTCACCGGCCGCCGGGCCGTCGTCACCGGCGGGGGATCCGGCATCGGCGTCGACACCGCCCGGGCGCTGGCGTCCGCCGGCGCCGACGTCACCATCGCCGTCCGCAACCTCGACCAGGGGCGGCGGGCCGCCGACGACATCACGCGTACGACCGGCAACGACCGGATCCTGGTCGCCCCGCTCGACCTGGCCGACCCGGCCTCCGTCGCCGCGTTCGTGGCGACCTGGGACGGTCCGCTGCACATCCTGGTCAACAACGCCGGTGTCATGGCGTCGCCGGAGATGCGGACGCAGCAGGGCTGGGAACTCCAGTTCGCCACCAACCACCTCGGCCACTTCGCGCTGGCCACCGGCCTGCACCGGGCGCTCGCCGCGGCCGGGGGAGCCCGCGTCGTCTCGGTCAGCTCGGCCGCGCACCTGCGCTCGCCGGTCGTCTTCGAGGACATCCACTTCCACGACCGGCCCTACGAGCCGTGGGCCGCGTACGGGCAGTCGAAGACCGCGAACGTGCTCTTCGCGGTCGAGGCGACCCGGCGCTGGGCGGACGACGGCATCCTCACCAACGCGCTGATGCCCGGCGCGATCCGCACCAACCTGCAGCGCCACATCACCGAGGAGGAACTGGCCCGGCTGCGCGCCGCCAGCGGCGGACCGGCGGCGCCGGCCTGGAAGACGGTCGAGCAGGGTGCCGCCACGTCCGTGCTGGTGGCCACGTCGCCGCTGCTCGACGGCGTCGGCGGTCGCTACTTCGAGGACTGCCAGGAGGCCGGCCCGAACCAGCCCGGCACCCGCACCGGGTACGCGCCGTACGCGTTGGACCCGGAGGCCGCGCAGCGGCTGTGGGAGGTCTCCGAGGAGACCCTCAAGGCGGCGTGACCCCGCGACGACGAAGGGCTCCCCGGTCACCCGGGGAGCCCTTCGTCGTGGAGCGTCAGCCCTACAGGCCCAGCTCGGCCTCGAAGTTGCCGGCCTCCAGCCGCTCCTTGACGGCGACCAGGAAGCGGGCGGCGTCCGCGCCGTCGATGAGCCGGTGGTCGTACGACAGGGCCAGGTACACCATCGACCGTACGGCGACGACCTCGCCCAGCTCCGGGTCGTTGACCACGACCGGCCGCTTGACGACGGCACCCGTACCGAGCATCGCCGACTGCGGCGACGGCACGATCGGGGTGTCGAAGAGGGCGCCCCGGCTGCCGGTGTTGGTCAGCGTGAACGTCGCACCGGCGATCTCGTCCGGGCTGATCTTGTTGGTCCGGGTGCGCTCGGCCAGGTCGGCGACCCGCTTGGCGATGCCGCCCAGGTTGAGGTCACCGGCGTTGTGGATGACCGGCACCAGGAGCCCGCGCTCGGTGTCCACGGCGATGCCGAGGTGCTCCGCGTCCGGGTAGGTGATCGTCCCGGCCGCCAGGTCCATCCGGGCGTTGACGATCGGGTACGCCTGCAGCGCCTCGACGGCGGCGAGGGCGAAGAACGGCAGGAAGGACAGCTTCACGCCGTGCCGCTGCTGGAAGGAGTCCTTCGCCTGCGCCCGCAGCTTGGCGATCTTGGTGACGTCCACCTCGATCACCGTGGTGAGCTGCGCCATCTCGTGCAGCGACTCCTGCATCCGCTTGGCGATCGCCGAGCGGATCCGGGTCAACTTCTCGGTGGTGCCCCGCTTGCCGCTCGGCGTCGGCTTGACCGCCGGCTTCGCCGGGGCCGCCGCCGCGGCCGGCTGAGCGGCCGGAGCCGGGGCGGCCTTGGCCGCGCGGGCCTTCTCCGCCGCCTCCAGCACGTCCTGCTTGCGGATCCGGCCACCCACGCCGGTGCCGTTGACGGTCGACAGGTCCACGCCGTGCTCGCCGGCGAGCTTGCGGACCAGCGGGGTCACGTACCCGGCGGCCTCCTCGCCACCGGCGGGCGCCGGCGCCGACGGGCGCTGCTGCGGCGTCGGGGCCGGCGGGGTGGCGGCCTGCTCGGCCTTCACCGGCTCGGCCGCGACCTCGGCCTCGGCGGCCGGCTCGTTGTACGACAGGCCCGGCGTCGGCTCGCTGACCTGCGGCTCCGGCTCCGGCTTCGGTTCGGGCTTCGGCTCGGGCGCCTCCGCCTTCGGCTCCGGCTTCGCCTCGGCCGGGGCGGCACCGGCCGCGCCGACGATCGCCAGGGTCGCGCCGACCTCGGCGGTCTCGTCCTCGGCGACCTTGATCTCCAGGACGGTGCCGGCGACCGGCGACGGGATCTCGGTGTCCACCTTGTCGGTGGAGACCTCCAGCAGCGGCTCGTCCACCTCGACGGTCTCGCCGACCTGCTTGAGCCAGCGGGTCACCGTACCCTCGGTGACGCTCTCGCCCAGGGCCGGCATGGTGACCGGGGTGCCCTCGCCCGACGGCGCCGGGGCGGCCTTCGGCGCCTCGGCCTGCGGGGCCTCCTCCTGCGCGACCTGCTCGGCGGTGCCCGCGGCGGCGGCCGTCGGCTCCGGCTCCGGAGCGGCCTGCCGCTGCGGGGCGGCCTCGCCGCCGCCAGCGGCGCCGCCCTCACCGTCGATCACGGCCAGCTCGCTGCCGACCTCGGCGGTCTCGTCCTCGCCGACGACGATCCGGGTCAGCACGCCGGCCGCGGGCGACGGGATCTCGGTGTCGACCTTGTCGGTCGACACCTCGAGCAGGGGCTCGTCGACCTCGACGGTGTCGCCCTCCTGCTTGAGCCAGCGCGTGACGGTGCCCTCGGTGACGCTCTCGCCGAGCCGGGGCATGGTGACCGATACCGGCATGTTCTCCAGACTCCTTCGGTTCCCCTGGTGGGATCGTCGCCCGTCGCCGGACGCCGCGGTTGTCGTGTCAGGCGTGCGCGTGCAGCGGCTTGCCGGCGAGGGCCAGGTGCGCCTCGCCCAGGGCCTCGTTCTGCGTCGGGTGGGCGTGCACGAGCTGCGCCACCTCGGCCGGGTACGCCTCCCAGTTGTAGATGAGCTGGGCCTCGCCGATCAGCTCACCGACCCGGGCGCCGACCATGTGCACGCCGACGACCGGCCCGTCCTCGACCCGCACCAGCTTCACGAAACCGGTGGTCTTGAGGATCTGGCTCTTGCCGTTGCCGCCCAGGTTGTAGTTGTAGGTCTTGATCTTGTCGGCGCCGTACTGCTCCTTGGCCTTCGCCTCGGTCAGGCCGACCGACGCCAGCTCCGGGTCGGAGTAGGTGACCCGCGGGATGCCGGCCTCGTCGATCACGGCCGGGGTCTGCCCGGCGATCTCCTCGGCGACGAAGATGCCCTGCTGGAAGCCCCGGTGGGCGAGCTGGAGGCCGGGCACGATGTCGCCGACGGCGTAGACGTTCGGCACGTTCGTGCGCAGCCGCTCGTCGGTCAGCACGTAGCCGCGGTCCATCTTCACGCCCTGCTCCTCGTACCCGAGGTTGGCGGTGTTGGGGCCGCGGCCGACGGCGACCAGCAGCAGCTCGGCCTCGACGGTGTCGCCGCCGGCGATCGTCACCTTGACGCCGTTGTCGGTCTTCTCGACCTTCTCGAACGGCTTGCCGACCTTGAAGTTGATCTTCCGCTTGCGGAAGGCCCGCTCCAGCGCCTTCGACGACTCCTCGTCCTCGGCGGCGACCAGCCGCGGCAGCGCCTCGACGATCGTGACGTCCACGCCGAAGGACTTCCACACGCTGGCGAACTCGACGCCGATCACGCCGCCGCCGAGCACGATCACCGACGACGGGACCCGGTCCAGGGTCAGGGCGTGGTCGCTCGTGATGACCCGCTCACCGTCGATCTCCAGGCCGGGCAGGCTCTTCGCGTACGAGCCGGAGGCCAGGACCACGTTGCGGCCGGTGTAGCGCTTGCCGTCGACCTCGACGGCGTTCGGCGCGACCAGCTTGCCGGCGCCGGCCACGAAGGTGATGTTCTTCGCGCCGCCCACCAGACCCTGCAGGCCCTTGTACAGCCGCGAGACGACCCCGTCCTTGTACGAGTTGACCGCCGCCATGTCGATGCCGACCAGCTCGGCCTTGACACCGAACTGCTCCGACTCGCGGGTCTGGTCGGCGATCTCCGCCGCGTGCAGCAGCGCCTTGGTCGGGATGCAACCGTTGTGCAGGCAGGTGCCGCCGAGCTTGCCCTTCTCGACCAGCGCGACGGAGAGGCCCAGCTGGGCGGCGCGCAGCGCCGTCGCGTAGCCGCCGCTGCCACCTCCGAGGATGACGATGTCGAAGGTCTGGTTCGGCTCGCTCACGTCCAACTCCCAGGTCGCGTCGCTGCATTCGGGGGGTCACAGCAGGGTAATGCGGGCACACCCCACCTCGGTCATCTTGTCACCACCGCGCTCCGCCCGCGTAACGAGGTGCCCAACGACACGTCGTCGACACGTACGCTTGGCACGGGCTTCGATGACGCGGGTTGGGGGAGACGGCCGGTGGGACTGTTCCGACGACGGAAGAAGAGGCCTGCGGTCAGCCTGGACCGCGCGGCCGACCGTGCCGATCTGGAGCACCTTGAGAATTTCGTCCGCACCCGGCAGGGTGTCGAGGCGTACATCGAGCCCCGGACGACCGTCACCGAGACCACGGTCATGCTGATCGCCAGCGACGGCGAGTGGACCCGCCGCCGCATCGACGGTCCCGACGGCGCGCGGCGCTTCGCGTACCGGATGGGCATCCCCGTGTACGACGTCCGCCTGATGGGTTACCCGCAGCGGATGCGCGACTACAACGAACGCCGCAAGCGCCGCCCCGAACTGTTCTGAGGTGGGCGTACCGAGCGCCCGGGGTGTTAGGAAGGGCCCCTTGTGCAACGCCAGGCGTTGACAAGGGGCCCTTCCTTGCGCGTCAGCCGTTGGCGGCGACGTCCTCGATCAGGTGCAGCAGGGTGCGGACCGGGACGCCGGTGCCGCCCTTGGTCCAGTAGCCGGTCGGCTCGCCGGAGTGGTAGCTCGGCCCGGCGATGTCGATGTGCGCCCACGACACGTCCGCGGTGACGAACTCGCGCAGGAACACCCCGCCCTGGAGCATGTGACCCGCCCGGTCCATGCCGGCGTTGACCTGGGAGATGTCCGCGACGTCGGAGTCCATGCCCTTGCGCACGTCGTCCGGCAGCGGCATCGGCCAGGCCGGCTCGCCGACCGCGTCGCCGGCCACCTTCACCCGGTCGCACAGCTCCGGGGTGCCCATCACGCCGGCCACCCTCTTGCCGAGGGCGATGACCTGGCCGCCGGTCAGGGTGGAGGTCTCGAAGAGGTAGTCGCAGCCGTCGGCGCAGGCGCGGGCGATCGCGTCGGCGAGGATCATCCGGCCCTCGGCGTCGGTGTTCAGCACCTCGACCCGCTTGCCGTCGAACATGGTGATCACGTCGCCCGGCCGGTACGACGTGCCCGACGGCATGTTCTCCGCCATCGGCAGGTACGCGGTCACCGGCACGGACGGCTTGAGCGCGGCGACCGCCAGCATGGCGGCGGCCACGGCGGCGGCGCCCGCCATGTCGGACTTCATCTCCCACATGCCCTGGGCGGGCTTGATCGAGATGCCGCCGGTGTCGAAGGTGATGCCCTTGCCGACCAGCGCGACCCGCTTGCCGGTGCCGCCGCCGGCCGGGGTGTAGCTGATCCGCACCAGCCGCGGCGGGGCCTCCGAGCCCTGGCCGACGGCGACGATGCCGCCGTACCCGCCCTCGCGCAGTGCCGCCTCGTCGAGAACCTCGACCGCCAGGCCGGCCTCGCGAGCGGCGGCGGCCACGGCGTCGGCGAACGCCGGCGGGCGCAGGTCGTTCGGGGCGGTGTTCACCCAGTCCCGGGTGCGGCGCACCGCGTCGGTCACCGCCTGCGCCCGGGCCACCTCGGCCGTGGCGACCGCGTCGCCCGCGTCCGGCACCGACACCAGCACCTCGGCCACCGGCTCCCGGCGGGCGGGCTGGGGGCGGGTCTTGTAGCCGGCGAACCGGTAGCCGCCGAGCAGGGCGCCCTCCGCGACCGCCCGCAGCGCCGCCGGCGCGTCGGTGTCGTCCGGCAGCGGCAGGGCCAGGGCCACCCGGGAGGCGCCCGCCAGGGACCGAACGGCCGCGCCGGCCGCCCGGCGCAGGGCCTCCGGGGCGGGGGCGGCGCCGGTCGGCTCCGGCCCGAGGCCCACCGCGGCGACCACCGGGGCGGTGACCGTGCCGAGCGTGGCGAGCTTGATCACCTCGCCGGGGCGGCCGGTCGCACCGAGCAGCGCCAGCGTCTCGGTCAGCTTTCCGTCGAAGGCCGCGGCGATGCTCTCCGCGCCGCTGGCCAGCAGCAGGGTGGCGGCGTGGCCGCTGCTGGCGGCCGGCTCGCCGGTCTGGCTGTGCACACCGATGACGATGGCGTCGACGGCGAGTTCGGCGGGGTCGGTGTCGACCAAACTCAGGGTGGTGGTGCTGGGCGGTGTCACTGAAGCTGCTCCCGGGCGGGCCGGGCCGGTCGCATCGTCGCGAACCGGCGATGAAGGTCTCCGGCGGACCGTACCCGCCGGAGGTGAGGGCTGTCCCGCCGACGGCTCCGGCGGGTCCCGCCGATGCTAACCAGCGGTTCAGGCCCCGGTAAGTTCCCACCCATGACCGACGTGACCTCCGGCGCTGCCGAGACCCGGCTCCGCCGTTCCCCGCTGCACGACCGGCACACCGCCGCCGGCGCCAAGTTCGCCCCGTTCGGCGGGTGGGAGATGCCGCTGGAGTACGCCGGCGGCGGCGTGCTCAAGGAGCACACCGCGGTGCGCACCTCGGTCGGCGTCTTCGACGTGTCCCACCTGGGCAAGGCTCGGGTGACCGGTCCCGGCGCGGCAGACTTCGTCAACGCCTGCCTGAGCAACGACCTGGGCCGCATCGGGCCGGGCCGGGCGCAGTACACGCTCTGCTGCGACGACGCCACCGGCGGCGTGGTGGACGACATCATCGCCTACCTGCACGGCGACGACCACGTCTTCCTCGTCCCGAACGCCGCGAACACCGCCGAGGTCGTGCGCCGCCTGCGCGCCGCCGCGCCGCCGTCGGTCACGGTCAGCGACGAGCACGAGGCGTACGCGGTCCTCGCCGTGCAGGGCCCGCGCTCGGCCGACCTGCTCGGCGCCCTGGGCCTGCCCACCGAGCACGGGTACATGAGCTTCTCGACCGCCACCCTCGCCGGCGCCGAGCTGACCGTCTGCCGCACCGGCTACACCGGGGAACTGGGGTACGAGCTGGTCGTGCCCGCGGGCGACGCGGTCGCCGTGTGGGACGCGCTGTTCGCCGCCGGGGAGGCGTACGAGCTGCGGGCCTGCGGCCTGGCGGCCCGGGACACGCTGCGCACCGAGATGGGGTACCCGCTGCACGGGCAGGACCTGTCGCTGGACATCACCCCGGTGCAGGCCCGCTCGGGCTGGGCGGTGGGCTGGGACAAGCCCGCCTTCTGGGGCCGGGACGCGCTGCTCGCGGAGAAGGCCGCCGGCCCCCGGCGGGCGCTGCGCGGCCTGGCGGCGGTCGACCGCGCCATCCCGCGCCCCGGCATGGCCGTGTACGTCGGCGACACCCGGGTCGGCACCATCACCAGCGGCACCTTCAGCCCGACGCGCAAGCAGGGCATCGCCCTGGCGTTGATCGACACGGCCCCCAACCTGACGGACGACACCGAGGTCGAGGTGGACATCCGTGGCCGCCGCGCGTCGATGCGCCTGACCCGCCCCCCGTTCGTGAACCCCTCGGTCCGCTGACACCGATCCCCGTTGATCATGGAGTTGGCGGGTGATTTGGAGATCAACTCGCCCGCTAACTCCATGATCACGCTGGTCGGGTGGGGTGGGGGTGGGGGTTAGAGGGGTGGGGTGGGGCGTTCGCCGGCGTCCAGGACGGCCTGGGTCCAGCCGCCCTCGATGACGCCGGTGCCGTCGAGGACCGCCCAGTCGACCACGTCGGTCGCCTCCACCACCACCGGGGAGCCGATCCGGACGGTCGGGTCGGTGTTCGCGTCGCTGGCGCTCGCACCCTCGATCCGCTCCGGCACGTCCCAGGAGGTCACCCCGGCCCAGACGTACTCGGGGCCGTCGTCACCCGGCAGCCCGTACTTGACCACGAGCTGCGTCTCCGGCGGGAGTTGCCCGGCGAGGAACCGCGCCCGGATGTCGCCCAGTGAGGCGCGGGCGGTGGCGACCGCACGGCTCATCGCGTCCCCGGGCCGCGCGTACCGCACGTCCGGCTGGATGCCGTTGAAGAGCGTGGCGCAGGCGGCGGCGTAGTAGCGGCCGTCCGGGCCGGGGTGCCCGGCCGGCGGGCGCAGGCTGAGGAACGAGTCGGCCTCCGGGTCGGTCGCCGGGTCCAGTTCCAGCCGGAGCAGCACCGGCGCGGTCGCCCCGTGCTGCTCCGGGTTGCCGTACGCCACCGCGATGTCGTGCCCGGTGACGGTGGCCAGCACCGGCAACTGCACGAACGCCGGCACCTCCTCGCCGGCCAGGCCGTCCGTCCAGTCCCGCAGCAGCCGGCGCGCCGCCCCGGTCATCACCGCGCCCCACGCCCTGGTGAGATGGTCGGGCACCCCCTGCGCCTGAAGCTCCAGCAGGCCGAAGCGCCGCAGCCCCTTCGTGGTGAACCACAGCCCCTCGGCGTCCGACGAGTACGGCACCAGCACCCAGTCGACCAGCCGGATCCGCCCCTGCGCGTCCGGCAGCGACCGCAGCGCGGTCGCCGGGTCCAGGAACTGGAGCCCGAAGACGTCCACCACGTCGCCGCCGACCGTGTCGGCGACCGCGGCGGCCACCGCCCGGGCCGCCCACTCGTGCGCCGGCGGCCACCCCGGCCGGTACTCGGCCTGTACCACCACCAGGTGGGTCGCCGCCGCCAGCCGGGCCAGCTGCGCCTCGGTCGCGCCGAACGCCGTCAGCAGGTCCGGCGGCAGCTCGGGGAACTCGTCGACCGGCCGGGTGTCCACGCTCATCAGCGGGCTGTCCAGCATCTGCCGCGCGAGCCCGTGCACCGGCTCGGCCAGCCGCCCGGCGAGCCGCTGCACCGCCGTCTTCGTGCCCACCGCCGGCAACCCGGCCATCGGCACCAGGTAGGTCGCGCTCAGCGATTCGGGGACCGGTACCGGCAGGAAGTCGTCCGTGATGAGCATGTCGTCCCCCGGGGTGGCCGCGCCGGTGCTGTCGCCCCGAACGCTACCCGCCGGGCGGGGCCGAACTCAGCCGGACAACACCAGTCCCAGGTAGGTCAGCGTGGTGACCACCTCCACCGTCGCGCCCAGCACGTCGCCGGTGACGCCGCCGAGGCGGCGTACCACGTGCCGCAGCAGCCCCACCGCGACGGCGAGGGCGGCGGCGACGGCGAGCGGCCCCTGCCACGGCCGGCCCGGCACGGCCGCGACCGCCACCAGCCCGACGGCGGCCGCGCCGGCGGCCAGCGCGAGCGGCCCGACGGTGCCGGCGACCAGCGCGCCCAGACCCTCCGGCCGGGCCGCGGGCACCCCGCGCCGGCAGGCCACCGCGACCCCGAGGCGGCCGGCGGCGGTCGCGGTCACCACCGCCGCCAGCACTGCGGGCGCCGACCGCCCGGCCAGGTCCGCGAGCGCCGCCGCCTGCACGAGGAGTACGACCACCAGCGCGACCACCCCGAACGGGCCCACGTCCGGCTTCTTCATGATCTCCAGCGCGGCCGCTCCCCGCCGGTACGACCCGAGCGCGTCCACGGTGTCGGCCAGCCCGTCGAGGTGCAGGCCCCGGGTGAGCAGCGCGCCGGCGGCGACCGTGACGCCCGCCGCCACCAGCGGCGGCGCGAGCGCGCCGACGAGCAGCAGCACCCCGGCGAGGGCGGCGCCGAGCAGCGCCCCGACGGCGGGAGCGAGCGCCATCGCGGTGCCCGCGACCGCCCGGTCGATCCGGCCGGCGCGCACCGGCAGCGTGGTGAACGTGGTCAGCGCCAGCCGCACCCCGGCGGCGAGCCGCGAGTCAGCCGGCACGCCAGCCGGACGGATCCAGGGACGCGGACCGCGGCTCGGTGGTGGTCGGCCCCGGCCCCGCCGGTTCCGGCTCGTGGACGTCCGGCTCGGTCGTGGTCGGCCCCGGCCCCGCCGGTTCCGGCTCGTGGAAGTCCGGCTCCTCGGCGTCGGGTTCCCCGGTCTCCGGCTCGGTCTCGTCCGGGACGCCGCCGCCCAACGCCGGGTGCGCCGGCAGCGCGGCGGCCAGCCCGAGCACCGAACGCAGCAGCGGCAGCGCCACCAGCGCGTTCGCGCCCTCGCCCAGGTCCAGCCGCAGGTCGAGCAGCGGGGTCAGGCCGAGCACGTCGGCGGCCAGCCGTACCGCCGGGTGCCCGCCGTGGTCGGCGAGCAGGCACCAGTGCCGGGCCTGACCGGCCAGGTCCCGGCTGACCAGGCCGGCGGCCACGCCGACCGGCCCGTCGAGCAGCACCGGCAGTCGCCGCGCGGTCGCGCCGAGCAGCACGCCGGTGGCCACGGCGATGTCGCCGCCGCCCAGCTCGGCCAGGATGTCCTTGGCACCGCGCGGCGAGTGCCGGCTGCGGTGCAGGGCGTCCCGGACGGCCGCGCAGCGGACCATCCAGGAGGCGTCGTCGTACTCGCCCGCGTCGGTGAGGACCCGGCCGAGCACGGTGGGCGGTTCGGCGCCGGCCGTGGCGGCCAGCACCGCCGCGGCGGCCGCCTCGGTGCCGGCGCCGCACGCGCCCAGCACCAGCAGCCGTACGCCGTCGTCGGCGGCCTGCTCGGCCAGCCGCCAGCCCTGGCGCAGCGCCGACTCGACCTGGTCGAGGGTCAGCGCCGGCTCCACCTCCATCGGGCCGGCGGTCGGCGCGTCCACCACCTGGAGGCTGGCGCCGGACTCCGCGGCCAGCCGCGCGAGGGCACCCCGGCCCGCCCGGGCGTCCTGGGCGCGGCGGGTGGAGTCGCCCGGGACCGTGCCGGCGGCGGCGCCACCCGCGTGGTCGCCGTGCACCAGCAGTGCCCGCACCGAGCCCCAGGGCACCGGTGTCGGGGTGCCCTGCGTCGCGGCGGCGAAGCCGACCACCCGATCGAGCACGCCGAACCCGGCGCCGGGCACGTCCAGGGTGGCGAGCCGGTCCACGGCCTGCGGCCCCGCGTACTCGTCGGGCATGGGCAGTTCCATGCCCGGCTGGATGACCAGGCCGGTGGCGACCATCGGCAGCGCCATCGTCGGGGCCGCCCAGGCGGTGCCGCCGCCGTCGGCGGGTCCCGCCGGGGCGGTCGGGGTCAGCACCTCGGGCAGCGCCGCCGGCTCCCCGCGCGGCGTCACCTCGGTCTCGTCGGTCGGCTCGCCGGCCCCGCCGTCCAGCGTGGGGGCGCCCGCCGCTCCCACGGTGACGCTCGGCGGCGGTACGGGGGCCGCCGGCGCGGCGGGCTTCAGCCAGGCCGGCTGGCCGGCGACCACCAGGACGACCGCGTCGCAGGCGTCGGCGACCGCGCGGTTGGCGGCGCCGAGCGCGTCGGTGAAGGCCCGGCCGAGCGTGGTGGTCGGCACCAGGGAGAGCCCGACCTCCGGGCTGACCACCACCAGCCGGGCCCGGCAGGAACGCACCGCCTCGGCCAGTTCGGCGACGGTGGCGGTGTCGTCGGCCGGCTGATGGGCCGGGTCGAGCAGGACGGTCACCCAGCCGCCCAGGTCGTCGACGAGCAGCGTCTCGTGCGACCCGGCGGCGGAGATCACGTCCGCCAGCCGACGCGGGTCCCCGGCCGTCTCCTCGGTGGTCCAGGTCTCCGGGCGGCGGGCCCGGTGGGCCGCCAACCGCGCCGCCCACTCCTCGTCGTCGCCGGCGTCGGCGGCGGTGGCCACGTAGCGGACCAGCGGCGCGTCGGCGACCAGGGACTCGGCGAACTCGGACTTGCCGGACCGGATACCGCCGAGCACCAGGACCGTGTTCCACCCGTCAACGGACATGCCCGTACCTTAAGGCCGCCCGGTGTCCCCCCGCCCTCCGGCCCGTACGCCGCCGGCCGGTCCGCGCGACCTCATCCGCAGTGTTCGAAACCGCTGCCGTAGCTGGCGCCGCCGGTCGACCCGCCCCACTTGACGCAGACCCCGGCGGCCTTGGCGCGGACCGGACCGGCGTAGTACGCGAACGACCCGCTGTCGGTGCTGCGCGCCCGCCCCTGCACCTCCAGCCAGGCCGACGCGGCGGTGGCCGTGCCCACGGCGCTGTCCTTGAGCGTCACCACGCAGTTGCTGCCGGTGCTGTTGTGGTACAGCAGGTAGACGCGCCCCGTCCGGGTGCCGCCGGCGGTCAGCGGGGCGGAGTCGATCACCTGGTAGCCGCTGCCGCACACCTCGCCCGCGGTGTACGGGTTGGGTTTCGGGGGAGCGGCGGTGGCGGTGGTCGGCCCCGGGCGCGGCGACGTGGCGGTGGCGGTACCCGCGTCCGACGGCGCGGGCGCCGGAGCCGCCGAGGCGGGGGCCGAGGTGCGGCCCGCCGACGGGGTGGCGGCGGTGGCCGGACGCCCGGTGCCGGTCGGGGCCGCCGCGCTGGGCGTCGGGCTCCCGGGGTTGATCCCGCCCACGGAGGCGGCGGCGGCCGGGGTGGCGCGGTCCGCGTCAGGGGCGGTGCTGCTTCCGTCAATGAGCAGCGCCGCGGCTGTGACGGCGCCGACGGTCACGACGGCGACCGCGACGGCCGCGCCGACGAGGGCGGCCCGCCGGCCGGGCCGCCGGGCGGCGGGCTCCTCCCGGGTGGGCGACGACGTCGGGTCGGTCTGGTGGGCGGACGGCTGCCACGGCGGCGTGGACGGCCCCGAGCCGTCCGGACCCCTGCCGTCCGGCGCGGCGGCGGCAGCGGGGATCGGCGGGACCGGCGCGGCGGTGGACGGCGGGACCGGTGCGGCGGTGGACGGCGGGACCGGTGCGGCGGAGAATCCCGGCGGGCCGGCGGCGGGCGACGCTCCGGCGACCGCCCACGGTGGACGGGCCGAGTCCGGGACCACCGCCAGGGTCGCCTCCCTCGCCGCGCTGGCGGCGTCGGCCAGCGCCGCCGCGTCGGGCCAGCGGTCGGCCGGGCGCTTCGCCATGGCGCGCTCCACCACGGCGACGACCCCCGCCGGGGTCTCCGGGGGCAGCGGCGCGGGCTCGTCCTGCAGGTGGCGCAGGGCCACCTGCAACGGGTTGTCCCCGTCGAACGGTGGCCGGCCGGCGAGGCAGGCGTACGCCACGGCGCCGAGGGCGTAGACGTCCGTCGCGGGGGAGACCGGCTGGTTCGCGGCCTGCTCGGGGGACATGTACGAGGCGGTGCCGAGCACCATGTTCGCGGCGGTGAGGCCGGCCGTGGTGCCGGAGCGGGCGATGCCGAAGTCGACGAGCACCACGCGGCCGTCCCGCTTCACCAGCAGGTTCCCCGGCTTGACGTCGCGGTGGACGATGCCGGCGACGTGCGCGGCGTGCAGCGCGTCGGCGGCCTGCGCCACCACGGACATGGTCGAGGCCGGGTCGAGCCGCCCCGCCCGGCGTAGCCAGGTGCCGAGCGGCTCGCCGTCGACGTACTCCATCACCAGGTAGTCGACCGCGGAGCCGTCGCCGAGGGTGGCCCGCCCGACGTCGTGCACCGCGACCACGCCGGGGTGGCGCAGCGCCGCCAGCATCCGGGCCTCGGAGCGGAACCGGGTGGTGAACTCCGGGTCCTCGGTCAGCGCCGGGAGCAGCACCTTCACCGCCACCACGCGTTCCAGTGCGACGTCGGTGCACCGCCAGACCGCCCCCATGCCGCCGGTTGCCACCCGCTCGTCCAACCGGTACCGGTCGCTGAGCGTCCCACCTCGAGTCAGCACCGGGTCACGGTACCGGCCGGCCCCCGCGGGGCGATCACGCACTCACCCGACGCGCAGCCGTTGTCCGTCCGGCCCATTACTCTGGCGGGAGATCAGCGGCGAGGGGAGACGCGCACATGGCGTGGAGCTGGCGGTACGAGGGCACGAACGGCGAGCCGGCGCAGGGTCCGGCGGAGTCGTTCGGCAGCCAGGCGGACGCCGAGTCCTGGATCGGCCAGACCTGGCGGGAGCTCGCGGCGTCCGGCGTCACCTCGGTCGCGCTCGTCGAGGACGACCGCGTGGAGTACCGGATGAGCCTGCTGCCTCCGGCGGAGTGATGGCCGGCGACCGCCCGGGTGGCGAGGGGCTGGTGCTCGGCGTACCCCGGGCGGCGTTCCGGCCCAGCCCGGTCTTCCTCGCCCTGGTGGCGCTCTTCGTCACCAGCGCGGTGATGACCTGGCGCGGGTTCGGCAACGTCCGGTTCGACGTGTTCCTCTTCGTCGTGTCCGGCTGGCTGGTCTCGCTCTGCCTGCACGAGTACGCGCACGCGCTCGTCGCTTTCCGGGCCGGTGACCGCAGCGTCGCCCACCAGGGCTACCTGACGCTCAACCCGTTGAAGTACAGTCACCCGCTGCTGTCCATCGCGCTGCCGGTGCTGGTGGTGCTGCTCGGCGGCATCGGTCTGCCCGGCGGTGCGGTCTGGGTGGACCGGCACGCCATCCCGGGGCGGCTGCGGCACACCCTGGTGAGCCTCGCCGGGCCGGCCACCAACGTGCTGTTCACCCTGGTGCTGGTCGCCGCGCTCCGCGTCGGCGCGCCCGGCGGCGGGCCGGTCGATTTCTGGGCCGCCGTGGCGCTGCTGGCCTTCCTCCAGCTCACCGCGAGCCTGCTCAACCTGCTCCCGGTGCCGGGTCTGGACGGCGGCAACATGATCCAGCCGTGGCTCAGCCCGCCGTACCGCCGGATGTACGACCTCTTCGCGCCGTACGGCTTCATCCTGTTGTTCGCGCTGCTGTGGAACCCGACCATCGGCGGCTGGTTCTTCGGGGCGGTCTTCGCCGTCGGCGACGCCCTCGGCCTGCCGCCGGGCCTGTACGCCCGCGGCCTGGAGCTCGTGCGCTTCTGGCAGGGCTGACGGCGGATCGAGGCGGTGCCCGTCCGTCGCGGCCGGCGCCGATGTCGCACGCCGGCCGCGACGGTGCGCGTCACGGGCGCTGGGCGGGGGACTCCGTGCGGGACGGGTCGCGCTCGGTGACCGGCTCGACGATCTCGTCGATGGCCTTGAGCAGGTCGGCGTCGAGCTTCACACCGGCCGCCTTGACGTTGTCGTGGACCTGCTCGGGGCGGGACGCGCCGACGATCGCCGAGGACACGTTCGGGTTCTGCAGCACCCAGGCGATGGCGAGCTGGGCCATGCTGAGCCCGGCCTGCTCGGCGAGGGGCTTGAGCCGCTGCACCCGGGTCAGGACCTCGTCGGTCATCCACTGCGCGATGAAGCCCGCGCCGGACTTCTCGTCGGTGGCGCGGGAGCCGGCCGGCGGCGGCTGGCCCGGCTGGTACTTGCCGGACAGCACGCCCTGCGCCATCGGGGACCAGACGATCTGCCCCACGCCCAGCTCCTCGCTGGTGGGGATGACCTCAGCCTCGATGACCCGCCAGAGCATCGAGTACTGCGGCTGGTTGGAGACGAGCGGGATGCGCAGCTCGCGGGCGAGCTGGTGGGCCTCGCGGATCTGCGAGGCCTTCCACTCGGAGACGCCGATGTAGAGAGCCTTGCCGGAGTGGACGACGTCGGCGAAGGCCTCCATCGTCTCCTCCAGCGGGGTGCTGTAGTCGTACCGGTGGGCCTGGTAGAGGTCGACGTAGTCGGTGCGCAGCCGGCGCAGCGAGCCGTTGATCGACTCCATGATGTGCTTGCGGGACAGGCCCCGGTCGTTACGACCCGGCCCCGTCGGCCAGTACACCTTCGTGAACAGCTCGACGCCCTCGCGCCGCTCGTTCTCCAACGCCCGGCCGAGGACGTCCTCGGCGCGGGTGCCCGCGTACACGTCGGCGGTGTCGAAGGTGGTGATGCCGGCGTCCAGGGCGGCCCGGACGCACGCGAACGCCGCCTCCTCCTCGACCTGCGAGCCGTGGGTGATCCAGTTGCCGTACGAGATCTCACTGACCATGAGGCCGGACCGGCCCAGGTGTCGGAATTCCATCCCTCGACCCTAGTCCGGCGTGCACCGGGGTTCACCGGTTGCCCGGTGGTGTGGATCCTCACCCCGAGGGCTGGGGCGCGGCGCGGCGACCGTCAGGCCGGCAGCAGGGCGTGCCGCATGCTGCGGCCCAGCCAGGCCCGGAAGGCATACTCGGGCCAGCCGCGGTCCAGCACCAGCGCGCCGTAGTGGGCGGGGTCGTTGTAGAACCACAACTCGTCGATCGCGTGCTCCACGTCGGACCCCTGCCGCAACGGCACGTCGAGTTCGCGCAGCCGCTCGACCACCATCCGGGCGCCGGCCCGCCGGTTGCGCAGCAGGGTCTGCCAGACCTCGGCCACTTCGGGCGTGCCGTCGGCGGCGCGGCGGACCGTTTCGAACACGCGGGCGGCGCGGGCGCCGATCAGGGTGCAGACGCCGGCGTACCCGTCGAGCACCTCGGCGCCGGTGCGCCCCTCCCGCACCGGGCGGAACCAGGGGCGTTGCGCCACCGGCACCGGCTCGTCGTCCCCCGCGAGCGCCTCGTCGAGCACCTGGCGCAGCAGGGCCGCCTTCGAGCCGAACGCCGCGAACACGGTGGGGCGGGCCACTCCGGCTTCGGCGGCGACGTCGGCCAGCGATGTCGCCGTGTAGCCGCGGGCGACGAAGAGATCGGTCGCGGCGCGGACCACGGCCTGCCGGGTGCGGCGGGCGCTCTCCTCCCGGACCCGGGACCGGTACGGCCGCGTCGGCTTTCCGTCCTTGACTTCACCCATGGCGTCGTCATACTAGCAACACATTCACTGTACTGATGGCTATCCAATAGTACAGTGTTCATCGACTATCACGTCGGTCCGCCGGGAGGCGACATGTCCGTTCACCCCTACGTGCTCCGCCCCGACGACGGAGAGGCGTACTGGTTCCTCGGCAACCTGGTCACGGTCAAGGCGTCCGGTGCGCACACCGGCGGGCGGATCACGGTGGCGCAGTTCGTCAACCCGCCGGGCTTCGCCCCGCCCCTGCACCGGCACCAGGTGGAGGACGAGATGTTCTACCTGATCTCCGGCACCGCGGTGTTCCACTGCGGGGACGAGCGGTTCGGCGCCGGGCCCGGTGACTTCGTCCTGCTGCCGGTCGGAGTCCCGCACACCTTCGTGGTCGGCGAGGACGAGCCGTTGCGGGCGTTGCAGATCACCACTCCGTCCGGGTTCGAGGGGTTCGCCGCCGAGGCCGGCGTCCCGGCGGCGGAACGCCGGCTGCCGGACCCGGCGCCGATCGACCCGGCGGCTCTCGGCCACGCCGCCGCACGGCACGGCATCGACCTGCTCGGGCCCCCGCCCGGCCGGTGACCGACCCGTCTCCCGAGGAGCGAAGCATGATCGTGCAATCCGTCGCGTCGGCCGTCCCGGCGCGGAGCCGACGGTTCCGTACGGCCACCGTCGCCGCCCTGGTCCTGGCACTCGGGCCGGCCCTCGCCGGCTGCGCCACCGACCCGTCCCCGACCGCTCCACCCCCGGCCGGCGCGCCGGACCAGGCGGGGCCGACCACCGGCGGGCCGGCCGCCGGTGGCGAGGAGGTCGACGACTGTTCGCTGTTGACCGAAGCCGAGATCACCGACGTCATCGGGCGGGCCGGCACCGGCGTCGCCGGCGCCGACGGCTGCGTGTGGGAGAACCGGGAAACCGGCCACTCGGTCACCCTGTTCGTGGGCCGGCCCGGCACCGCCCCGCAGGGCGTCCTGCCACCGCCCGACCCGGTGCTGGGCGAGCCCGAACCGGGCCCGGACGGGATCCGGTTCGTGATCGACGAGGCGGAGTTCGCCGACGGCGACCGGATCTGCCGGCTGCGGGTGGTCACGAGCGTCGTCGACGACCGCGACCGCGACACCATGGTCCGGCTCGCCGGCCTGGTCCGGGACCGGCTGTGAGGCCCGGCGGGCTCCGGCCGCGTCAGCAGGGGGCGCACCGCCCGGGTGGCTGGCGGGGCACGGGACGGCCGGCCGCGCCGGACGGTCGCCGGCCTGCCCCGGGCACCGGCGGCTGGCCGAGGCGTCGGGGACCTCGTCCCGGGCAGCGCCGGACCCGGCCGGCGGAGCGCGCCGCCTAGCAGGCCCGGTCAGATCACCGGCACGGTGTCGGTGAGCAGCCGGTCGATCTCGGCCGCCACCTCGCCCCGGTCGGGGTGCACCGGGTCGATCAACGGTTCGCCCCGCCGGTCCAGCGCCCCCCAGCGGCCGGTGCCGACGGCGACCAGGAACGCGACGGGGTGCACCACCAGCGCCGGGTGCACCGGCGGTACGACCACCCGCCCGGTCCGGTCCACCACGCCGTACCGCCCGGCGACGTCCACCACGGCCAGGCCCTCGTCGGTGAAACCGTCGACGTGCCGGCCGTCGGCGAGGGTGGTCGCGAACCCGTGGTAGCGGGTCGGCACCACGATCCGGCCGGTGCGGTCCACCGCTCCCCAGCCCTCCCGGCGGACCGCGGCGACGCCGCGCCGGAACGGGCGTACGTCGGCGAAACCCGGCGGCACGACCACCTCGCCGGTCATGTCGATCGCCCGCCAGCCGCCGGGCTCGCCGTGCGACACCCACGCCAGCCCGTCGGAGAACGGGCGCACCGCCGTCCAGGACGGCTCCAGCACGGTCGCGCCGGTGAGGTCGATCAGCGACCACCGGTCGGTCGTCGGCCGGCGTACCCAGGCCACCCCCTCCCGGAACGGCTGCGCCTCCGCGTACTCCGCGCCGATCACCAGGTCGCCGTCGGGGTCGCTGTAGCCCCAGCGTTCGCCGTCGCGCGCGGGCACCGGGGGCCGGTCCCGCTCCAGCAGCTCCTCCCGGCTCCGGGGGTACGGCCCGAAGCCCGTCCCCGCCGCCCGTTCGGTGACCGCGTCCAGGCTCATCCGGACCCGCGCCAGCAGCTCGGGGTCGGCGGCGCCCCGCAGGTTCAGCGCCCGCTCGAAGTGGTCGCACGCCTCCATCAGCCGGCCCTGGTCGAAGCAGCACCGGCCGGCGTGCTCGTGCAGCGTGGCCCGCAGGCGGTCGGGCAGCTCCGGCGAGTTCGCCTCGGCGAGGAGCCGGTCGGCCTCGTCGTACTCGCCCCGCCACCGCAGCACGTGCGCCAGCCGGGCCTGCGCCAGCGCTGTCCGCCGCAGCTCACCGGTCGCCTCCGCGTACGTGAGGGCGAGCCGCCCGTCGGCGAGGGCGTCGTCCAGGTCGCCGACGATCCGGGACACCACCGCCCGCAGGCTGAGCAGCCGGGCACGGGACCTGTTGTCGACGGCCGTACCGAGCTTCTCGGTGAGGCGGCGACGGATCACCCGGAACTCGTCGGCTTCCGTCACGATCTCGCGGAGCGTCGCCGGGTCCAGCTGCCAGTGGTAGCTCGCGAGGATCTGCTCGGGATCACCCTGCTCCGACAACCGCGTCCCGCCCGGCGCGGCGTCGGGGCGCGGGTCGGGCCCGTCCTCGCTGTCGTCCGAGAAGGGCGCCGTGACCGAGCCGGTCGGTCCGGTCCCGGTCGGCGCCGTCGCGCCGGTGCCGTCGGGGGTCGCCGTCGTGTCGCCGGTGCCGTCGGGGGGTGCCGGCAGATCATGGTCGCCTTCGGCCCCGTACGGGGGGATGTCCGTCGCCGACCCCGTCGCGGCCACGGCGGCGGGTGGCGTCGGCTCGGCCGCAACGTCGACGGGCGCTGCCGACGTCGGCCGCGTGTCGGTGTCGCTCGCGGGTGCGGTCGTCGGGTCGACGGTCGGCGGTGTCCCGGTCGAGGGGGCAGCCGTCGGGAATTCCGCCGGCGGACGCGGCGCGACCGCTGGCCCGGCCGGCGCGGCGGGCACCTCGGCGTCGTCCGGGTCCGGTCGCTCGCCCGGCTCGTGCGCCCGGTCGCTCCGGTGACCGGCCGGTTCCGACAGCGGGGCGGCGGGCTCGGGGATCGGGGAGGCTGCCACCGGCGGTGTGACCGGCGCATCCGACAGGTCGTCGCCCAGCGGGGTCGAACCGGTCGCGGCTGGCGGCGACGGGGAGGTGGCTGGTGGCGCCGACACCGGCTGGGCGGGTGGCGCGGAGACCGGTGACGTCGGGTTGGTTGGGGACGTGCCGACCAGGTGCGTGGGTGGTGCCGCGACCGGGCCGGTGGTGGCCGGTGCCTCGGCGGTCGGTGGGGTTTCCGGGGCCGGTGCGGTGGAGTCCGGGTGCTCTGCTGCCGGGGCGGCGGGAGCCGCGGCCGACCGGGGCGCGGCCGGCTGTGCCGGGACCGGTGTGGGGGATTCCACCGCGCCAGCCGCCGGCGCCGAGGCCGGCTGGGCCGGTGGCGCCGAGACGGGCTGGGCCGGTGGCGCCGAGACCGGCCGGGCGGGTGGTGCCGACACCACCTGGGCGGGTGGTGCCGACACAGGTCGATCGACCGCCGGCGGGGGCTCCACCAAGCCGGACGGCACGGGCGCGGACGGGAGGGCGTCGGACGGGGCGGGCCTGCCGGCGTCCGCTGCCGCCGTGGAAGGTGCCGGCGAGGTCGGGGCGGACGACGTCGCAGCGGTGCCGCCGACCGGCTCGTCGCCGGCTGGTGCGGGCGGCAGGGGCCGCCCGTCCATGTCGGCGGTCGTGCCGGAGTCCGCCGCGCTCTCCGCGCTGACCGGCGAAGCCGGGGGAGCCTCCGCCGGCGAGGTCGGTTGCGCCGGCTCCGGCTCGGCGGGCGGCGCGGCCGACCCGAACCAGGCGGCCGGGCCGCTCCGCTTCGGGGTCTGCGCGCGCGGCGGCTCGACGACGGGCTGATCCGACGGCGGTGGCGGCACGTACCGGCGCGGGTTCCAGGGCGTGATGACCGGCGTCGTGCCCGAGGCGGTGTCCGGTGCCGATCCGGCCGTTGCCGCTTCCTCCTGTGTCGGGGACACGCCGGCCGGCCGGATGTCCTCGGGCCGGGCCGCGCGTTCCGGCGCCGGACGGAACTCGACCCGGGGCCGATCGTCCGGCGACGACGGAAGCGGCGTGGTGCCCGCCGGCGAGCCGGGACGCGTCGTCGCCCGATCCGCCCCGCGGTCACCCGGCTCCGGTGCCGGCCGCCGGTCGACCGGCTCCGGTGGTGTGGCCGGTCCGTACGGGCGGGGGGCGGGGGAGACCGGGCGGTCCGGTCCGTACGGGACGGGCGCGGTGCCGGGGGGCCGCTCGGCGGGTCCGGCTGCCGGCGACACCGGACGGTCGAGGTGTCGCCGGTCCTGCCGGTGCTCGACGGGAGCCGGGGACACCGGCCGGCCGGGCGTCCCGCGATCGTGACCGGAGGCGGGAGGTACCGGCCACCGGCCCGGCCCGTCGGTGCCGGGGGCGATCGGCGCCGGCCGGTCGTCGTACCGGCCGGGACGAGACGCCGGGGAGACGGGTCGGTCCGGGAGTCGGCGGTCCTCGCCGCTCGGGGCGGGTGCGGGTGAGACGGGCCGCGCCGGTGGTGGTGGAACGGGTCCGGGGGAGACGGGTCGGTCCGGGAGTCGGCGGTCCTCGCCGGTCGGGGCGGGTGCGGGTGAGACGGGCCGCGCCGGTGCTGGTGGGACGGGCCCGGGGGAGACGGGACGGCCGGGCGCGCCCGACACGGGCCGGTCGTGCGCCGGGGACGGCGGGACGGACACCGGCGCGCCGGCGGGACGGGCGCCCGCGGCCGGGTGCACCTCGTCGTACCGCGCCGGTCGGGCATCGTGAGGTGGCCGCTCGGCGGGACGGGAGTGGTCCGGCCGCGGCTCGCCGTGGCGGACGGCGTCCCGGTCGAAACCGGGGTGGACCGGGCCGGGCGGCGGCCAGGGCAGCCGCTCGTCGGGCCGCCGGTCGGCCTGCGGTCGCTCGGCACGGTACCGGTCCGCCGGACGGTCGCCGGCCCGCTCGCCGTTCCGCTGGGGTTCCGGGTCCCGGTACGCGGGCGGGCGGTCCGGCTCGGCGGGACGGCGCTGCGGATACCCGTCCGCGCGCGCCGCCGCGTCGCGTCCGCCCCACGGGCCGTCGTGCTCCCGATGACGAGCACCGCGCGACGGCGGCTCGGCCTGCGTCCGCTCGGGATGCGGCCGGCGGTCGGCGTGGCCGTACCGCGATCCGTCGCCGGAACGGTCCCACGGTCCCTCGCCGGCGGGCTCCGGGCGGCGGTCCGCCGGTCGCGGCGGACCCGCCGCGTGGTTCCGGGAACCGTCGGCATCCCGATCGCGTGGTCCCTCGGCAGCCCGATCGCGGGCGCCGTCGCGGGGACCGTCCGTCACGCGGCCGCGGGGGCCTTCGCCACGGGGGTCGCGGGGATGGTCCGGGGCGCGATCGCGTCGGCCGTTGATTCGGTCCCGCGGGTCGGGCACGACGTGCCCGTGGGGCGCGCCGGGGTGGCGGGGCCCGTCGGCGCGGTCCCACGGGCCGGTGTACGTGTGGTCCTGTGGCCCGCCGTTGCGACGGTCCGGGGAGTGCGCGGCGGGCCGGCCCCGGTCGTCGGATCCGGAGCGTCCCCAGGGGTAGCGCGTCCGGCGCGGCTCCGCGCCGTCCCGGTGTCCGGCGTGGGTGGGCTCGGGGCCCCGGGGTCGGTCCTCCTCGGTCTCCCGCAGCCAGCCGAGGTCCGCGTGTCCCGCCGGGGACACCGGCCGGTCCCGTCCGGCCGGCTCGTATCGGGGGCGGCGGTCGTCGTACCGGCCGGAGTCGTCGTGGCGGCCACGGCTGTCGGCCCGGTGGTCGTCGGGGCTCCACCCAGGGTCGCCGGCGGGTCGGCCGTTGCGCTGGTCCGGTCGCTGGCCCCGCCCCCGCGTGTCCGTCCTGGCCGGGTCGCCGGCCGGCGGGCGGTACGCCTCGTCGCCGGGGCGCCGGTCGTCGTGGTGGCCGCGCCAGCCGTCCGGTTCGTCGTCCCAGGACCGGCCGACGTACGTCCCGTCGGGGCGGGTCGGCGCGAGCGGCGGCACCTCGGCCCGGCCGACCACGGCGGCCCGGCCACGCGGGGCGGGCGGCGGGGCGTGCTCGACGCCGATGTCACCGGGGTAGCGCTGGCCGGGGAACTGGGGGTGCCATTCGTTCGTCGGCTCGACCACCCAGGACGGCTCGGCGGGGTCGTGCCACCGGTCGCCGTAGCCGCGACTCATCCGGGCGACCCGTCGTCGGTGCGCGCGGCGGCGGGGTCGTCCGCCCGGGCGGGCACGCCGGGCCGGCCGGCGGGCGTCCGCTCGCTCACGGCCGCGCCCCGGTGGCCGGCTCGCGTCCGCTCGCTCACGGCGATTGTCACCTCGTTGCACATTGTCGCGCTGGGCACCCCGCCTGCCGGTAGAGTCCCCCGTTCCGGCACGGCGTAGCTGCGGATGGAGGGTAACGGCGTGGGCTCGGTCACCGCCACTGTGGCACCGTCCCGGGCCTCAAACGTTATCCTATGGTTCCGGACATTTAAGGCTATAACCGGTTCGGGCTTCCGACGTTACGCCACCTACCGCCAAGCCTCCGTCGCCGGGCTGGTCACCAACGTCGTCTTCGGGTTCCTGCGCTGCTACGTGCTGCTCGCGGCGGCCGGGGCGGCGGGCACCGTCGCCGGGTACGACCGGGGTCAGCTGGCCACGTTCGTCTGGGTGAGCCAGGGCCTGCTCGCCGTCGTCCTGCTGTGGGGTTGGACGGAGCTGGCCGACCGGATCCGTTCCGGCGAGATCGCCGCCGACCTGCTCCGGCCGGTGCACCCGGTCACCGCGTACCTGGCCGCCGACCTCGGGCGGGCCGGGCACGCCGTGCTGGTCCGGATGGTGCCGCCGGTGCTGGTCGGGCCGCTCTTCTTCGAGGTGCACGTGCCGTCGCGGTGGGCCACCGGACCGTTGTTCGCGGTGTCCGTGCTCGCCGCCGTCGTGCTCTGCTTCGGCTGCCGGTTCCTCGTCAACGCGTCCGCGTACTGGCTGCACGACGTCCGGGGCGCGATGATCCTCTGGACGGTCTGCTCCGGGGTGCTCGCCGGGCTCTACTTCCCGCTGCGCTTCCTGCCCGAGTGGCTCCAGGTCGCGCTCTGGCTGGGCACGCCGTTCCCGAGTCTGTTGCAGACTCCGCTCGACGTGCTGGTCGAGCGGGACCCGACCGGCGTGCAGGTCGCCCTGGTCGGCTTACAGGCCGCCTGGACGGTGGTGATCCTGGCCGCCTGCCGCTGGGTGCAGCGGCGCGCCGAACAGCACCTGGTGGTGCACGGTGGCTGAGCGGACCGGCGCGGGAGGCAGGCTCGCGGCGTACCGGGCCCTGCTCGGCGCGCAGGCCCGCTCGCAGACCGCGTACCGGACGTCGTTCGTCGTGGACGTGCTCGGCAACGTCGGCTCCACCGTCTTCGACGTGCTCACCGTACTGGTGATCTTCGGGGTGACGCGGGAGCTGGGTGGCTTCACCCTCCGCGAGACGATGGTGATCGTCGGGCTCGCCACCGCCGCGTTCGCCACCGCCGACCTGCTGGTCGGCAACATCGAGCGGCTGCCCCGGTACGTGCGGACCGGGCTCTTCGACGCGGTGCTGGTCCGCCCGCTCGGCACCCTGCCGCAGCTCCTGCTGATGGACCTGCCGCTGCGCAAGGTGTCGCGGGCGGTGTTCGGCCTCGCGGTCCTCGTCGTCGCGCTCGGCTCGGCCGGCATCGAGTGGACGCCGGCCCGAGTCGCCCTGGTCGTCGTCGCCCCGCTCGCCGGGGTGGTGTTCTTCGGCTCGGTGTTCGTCGCGACCGCGACCGTCTCGTTCTGGTGGGTCGACTCCGGTGAGCTGGCCAACGCGGTCACGTACGGCGGGCGGGACTTCACCGCGTACCCGGTCACCGTCTACGGTGGCTGGTTCCGGGCGCTGTTCGCGTACGGCCTGGGTTTCGCCTTCGTGAGCTACCACCCGGCGCTGGCGCTGCTGGGCCGGGCCGACCCGCTGGGCCTGCCGGCCGCGGTGGGCTGGGCCGCGCCGGCCGTCGCGCTGGTCGCGGCGGCCCTGGCCGCGGCGGCCTGGCGTACGGGTGTCCGGCACTACCGGAGTACGGGATCATGACCGACGTGATCGTGGCCGAAGGGCTGCGCAAGGACTTCACGGTGCGGGTCCGGGCGGGCCGGCTGCGCCGGGAGAAGCGGCGGGTGGCCGCCGTCGACGGCATCGACCTGCGGGTCGCCCGGGGCGAGCTGCTCGGCTACATCGGGCCGAACGGCGCCGGCAAGTCGACGACGCTGAAGATGCTCACCGGTGTGCTGATGCCGTCCGCCGGGGAGGTCCGGGTGTGCGGCCTGCGTCCGGTCGCCGAGCGCACCCGGCTCGCCCTGCGGATCGGGGTCGTGTTCGGGCAGCGCTCGCAGCTGTGGTGGGACCTGCCGCTGCGGGACTCGTTCGCGCTGCTCCGGCACGTGTACCGGGTGCCCGCCGACGCGCACGCGGCCCGGCTGCGGCGCTGCCGCAGCCTGCTCGACCTGGATTCGTTCCTGGACGTCCCGGTTCGGCAGCTCTCGCTGGGCCAGCGGATGCGCGGCGAGCTGACCGCCGCGCTGCTGCACGGGCCGGAGGTGCTCTTCCTCGACGAGCCGACCATCGGCCTCGACGTGGTGAGCCGGCAGGCGGTCCGGGGGTTCCTCGCCGAGCTGGGCCGGGCGGGCGACACCACGCTGGTGCTGACCACCCACGACCTGGCCGACATCGAGCGGCTCTGCGCGCGGCTCGTCGTGGTCGACCACGGGCGGGTGGTGCACGACGGCTCGATCGCCGAGCTGCACCGGCGGTACGGCTCCCGGCGGCTGCTCGTCGCCGACCTGGACACCGCGCCGGCCCGGCCACCGGCGTTGCCGGGCGCCCCGCTGGAGCGGGTCGAGGCCGACGGGCACCGCCTGGTGTACGCGCTGGAGTCGGCGGGGGTTGCCGAGGTGGTGGCCGCCCTCGCCAGCCTGGGCGCGTTGCGGGACGTCTCGATCGTCGAGTCCGACATCGAGGACGTGGTCGCCCGCCTGTACCGGCGGGAGGATCAGGGGTGTTCCATCACCAGCACCGCGAAGGTGCCGGGGGCCAGTGCCTCGTAGCGGTGTGGCACGTCGCCGGGGAACGTGGCGTAGTCACCGGGCCCCAGCTCGACCGGCTCCTGCTCCGGCCCGACGCGGAGCCGCCCGGCGCCCACCACGATGTGCTCGGTGCTCCGGGCCGTGTGCGCCTCGGCGGTGCGGACGGTCCCCGGTTCCAGCTCCATGAGGTAGACGTCCCGACGGACGTGCGCGGACCCGGAGCTGAGCAGCGTCGCGGTGAACTCCGCGTGCTCGGAGCGGATCCGGGGACCCTCGCCGGCGCGGACGACCCGGACCGCGGCGCTCGGCGGCTCGACCAGCCGGCTGAACGGCACATTCAGGGCCACTCCGAGTGCCCAGAGCGTCTCGACGCTCGGGTTGCCCACCCCCGACTCCAACTGCGACAGCGTCGACTTGGCGATGCCGGCCCGGCGGGCCAGCTCGGTGAGCGAGATGTTGACCCGCTCGCGCTCGCGGCGCAGCGCGGCGGCGATGGTGGCGAGCGGGGGAGCCGGCTCGGCGGACATTGTTCGCTCCATCGGTCTGTTTGTTCGATTTGACGACCACCAAGAGTCGAGTTCATCATTTTGAACCATGCGTACGGTACAGCGAACACCCGACCCGGTCCTCCGCGACGTCGCCGCGATCGGGGCGGCGATGGTCGCGGTGGGCGCGTCCTTCGGGGCGGTCGCGGTGGCCGCGGGCCTGCCCGCCTGGGCGACCGTCGCCATGTCCGTGCTGGTGTACGCCGGCGGCGCGCAGTTCATGGCCGTCGGGCTGGTGGCCGCCGGCAGCCCGCCCGCCGCCGTCCTCGCCGGGCTCCTGCTCAACGCCCGGCACCTGCCGTTCGGGCTGACCCTCGCCGACAGTGTGGGGCGGTCGCTCTGGCGCCGGCTGCTGGGCAGCCACCTGATGACCGACGAGGCCACCGCCTTCGCGCTGGCCCGTCCGCCCGGTGCCGACCGGCGGCGGGCCTTCTGGCTGGCCGGCGTCCTGCTCTTCCTCGCCTGGAACGTCGGCACCGTGCTGGGCGTGCTGGCCGGCGGGGTGGCCGGCGATCCCGCCGCGCTCGGCCTGGACGCGGCGTTCCCGGCCGGCCTGATCGCCCTCCTGCTGCCGACGCTGCGGGACCGGGACACCCGGCGGGCGGCGCTGGCCGGTGCCGTGCTCGCGGTGCTCGCCACCCCGCTGCTGCCGGCCGGGTTGCCCGTGCTGCTGGCGCTGGCCGGTCCGGCGATCCTCGCCGTCCGGAGCGCCCGGCGCGCCGCCTCGACCGGTCAGGCCGCGCCACCACCGGCCGCCCACACCGCACAGCCGGCCGGGCAGGACGGCGGCGTCGGAGAAGCGGTCGGAACGGCGGCCGGCGTGCCGGCCCGGTGGGAGGGGGAGCGGTCGTGCTGATGGCGGTGATCCTGGCGCTGGCCGCCGGGACGTACGGGTTCCGGGTGGCCGGCGTGCTGCTGCGCGACCGGCTCGACCTGCCGGAGTGGTCCCGGCAGGTGCTGCCGATCGGCGCGGCGGCCCTGCTGGCCGCCCTGGCGGCCACCGCCGCGCTCACCGAGGCCGGCCGGTTCGCCGGTTGGGCCCGCCCGGCGGGCGTGCTGGTGGGCGTGTTGCTGGCCTGGCGTCGGGCGCCGTTCGTGCTGGTGGTGCTCGGGGCGGCCGGTACCACCGCGCTGCTGCGGCTGCTCGGCGTGGAGTGATCCGCCACCCGCCCCGGAACGACGACGGCCCCTTCCCGCAGCGCGGGAAGGGGCCGGACCGTCTCAGCGGCCGAGTTTCCGACCGCCGCTGGTCAGATCGGGTCGCCGATGTTGACGCGCGGCTCGGGGGCCCGCATCCGGCGGAACGTGATCGACCGCATGATCGCGTAGAGGTAGAGCGACCCCATCCGCTGCCCGGTGTTCGGGAAGCGCTCGCGGACCAGCTTCCTGATCTTTCGCGAGATCAGGATCGAGTCGACGATCACACCGAACGCCAGCGCGCCCCAGAGGATGTTGGAGACCAGCTGGACCACCGGGGGCATCGCCTGGTTCGAGCCGATCAGCACGATCAGCGCGCCGCCGAAGAACCAGGTGCCCACCGTACGCCGGGAGTCGACCACGTTGCGGGCGAGCAGCCGCTCCGGCCCGCGGTCGCGGGGGCCGCCCTCGCGCCGGAACTCCGCCGCCGCGTCGGCGCGCAACTGGCGCCGCCGCTCCCGCTGCTCCTCCTTGGTCAGCGGCTTCGCCGCCGTGGCCGGACGGCGGCCGGCCGCCGGACGCTTCGGCGTCTCGCGTCCCTTGGCGGGGGTGTAGCCGCGGGGACGGGCGGAGGTGGTCTCCTCCTCAGGGGTCACCGAGGTGGTGGCCTCCTCGACGAGGTTGGCGGACTTGCGGCGAAACAGCGACACGCGGCAAGGGTAGCCAAACGCCGGCGCCCGGTGCACATCGCGGTGCACCGGGCGCGAACGGCAGTGGCCGAGGTTACGGCCGGTCGACCGTCACGGCCGCTCGACGTGCGCGCCGAGGTCGGCGAGCTTCGCCTCGAAGTCCTCGTAGCCGCGGTTGATCAGGTCGACGCCGTACACCCGGGAGGTGCCCTCGGCGGCGAGCGCGGCGATCAGGTGGCTGAAGCCGGCCCGCAGGTCCGGGATGACCAGGTCGGCGGCGTGCAGCTTGCTCGGCCCGGCGATGACCGCCGAGTGCTTGAAGTTGCGCCGGCCGAAGCGGCACGGCGTGCCGCCGAGGCAGTCCCGGTAGACCTGGATGTTGGCGCCCATCGAGTTGAGCGCCTCGGTGTAGCCGAGCCGCTGCTCGTAGACCGTCTCGTGGACGATCGACAGGCCCCGCGCCTGGGTCAGCGCCACGACGAGCGGCTGCTGCCAGTCGGTCATGAAGCCGGGGTGCACGTCGGTCTCCAGCGCCACCGACTTCAGCTCGCCACCGGGGTGCCAGAACCGGATGCCGCCCTCCTGGCCCGGGTCGCCCAGCTTCGGCGGCCGGGCGTCGGTCACCTCGTACTCGCCGCCGACCGAGCGGAAGATGTTGAGGAAGGTCATCATGTCGGCCTGCTGCGCGCCGAGCACCTCGACGTGCCCGCGGGTCGCGAGGGCGGCCGCCGCCCAGCTCGCCGCCTCGATCCGGTCCGGGATGGGCCGGTGGGTGTAGCCGTGCAGCTTCGGCACGCCCTGGATCTCGATCACCCGGTCGGTGTGCACCTTGATGATCGCGCCCATCTTCTGCAGGACGCAGATCAGGTCGATGATCTCCGGCTCGACCGCCGCGTTGCGCAGCTCGGTCACGCCCTCGGCCATCACGGCGGTGAGCAGCACCTGCTCGGTGGCGCCGACGCTCGGGTACGGCAGGGCGAACTTGGTGCCGTGCAGGCCGTTCGGCGCCGACAGGTGCAGGCCCTCCGGCCGCTTGTCGACGGTGGCCCCGAACTCCCGCAGCGCCTGGAGGTGGAAGTCGATCGGGCGGGGACCGATGTGGCAGCCGCCCAGGTCCGGGATGAACGCGTGCCCGAGGCGGTGCAGCAGCGGCCCGCAGAACAGGATCGGGATCCGGCTGGAGCCGGCGTGCACGTTGATCTGGTCGGTGCTGGCGCTCTCCACGTTCGCGGGGTCGAAGACCAGCTCGCCGTCCTCGTTGCCGTCGCTGACCTTGACCCCGTGCAGGCCGAGCAGCCCGCGGACGACCTCGACGTCACGGATCTTCGGCACGTCGTACAGCCGGCTCGGGCTGTCGCCCAGCAGGGCGGCGACCATCGCCTTCGAGACCAGGTTCTTCGCGCCGCGCACGCGGATCCGCCCTTCCAGCGGAGTGCCTCCGTGTACGACCAGGACGTCGTCGGTCAACGCAACCTCCAGCGCGTCGGGTGGTGCCGTGTCGATGATGGGGCGGGATGTCCAGCTACCCGGAACGGCGCTGGCCGTAACCGGGGACCCCGTGCGTCGTCGCCCCGGCAGCATAGCCCTCCGTGACGAGAATGGACCCGGTCACTTCGCCCTCGCGGGTACTTATGGGTGATCCGGCACTATCCCGTACCAATGGCGCTACCGAGAGTGATCAGCTGGCGCTCGACGGCGGGGTGTCGGCCCCGGGGAGCGCGAGCATCTGGTCCAGCGCCACCCGCGCGTGGTGCGCGGTGTCCGCGTCCACCGTGATCTGGTTGACCACCCGGCCGGCGACCAGCTCCTCCAGCGCCCACACCAGGTGCGGCAGGTCGATGCGGTTCATCGTCGAGCAGTAGCAGACCGCCTTGTCGAGGAACATGATCTGCTTGTCCGGGTTGGCCAGCGCCAGCCGGCGGACCAGGTTCAGCTCGGTGCCGACCGCCCACGCCGAACCGGCCGGCGCGGCCTCGATCGTCTTGATGATGTACTCGGTCGACCCGACGAAGTCGGCGGCGTTGACCACCTCGTGCCGGCACTCCGGGTGCACCAGCACGTTCACGCCCGGCACCCGCTCCCGCACGTCGTTGACGCTGTCGAGGGTGAACCGGCCGTGCACCGAGCAGTGGCCCCGCCACAGGATCATCTTCGCGTCGCGCAGCTGCTCCGGGGTGAGCCCGCCGTTCGGCTTGTGCGGGTCGTACAGGACGCAGTCGTCCAGCGAGAAGCCCATCTCCAGCACCGCCGTGTTCCGGCCCAGGTGCTGGTCGGGCAGGAAGAGCACCTTCTCACCCTGCTGGTACGCCCACTCCAGGGCGCGCTTCGCGTTCGACGAGGTGCAGACCACGCCGCCGTTGCGCCCGACGAAGCCCTTGATGTCCGCCGAGGAGTTCATGTACGTCACCGGGACGGTGTGCCCGGCGATGCCGAGGTCGGTCAGCACGTCCCAGGCGGTCTCGACCTGCGACAGCACCGCCATGTCGGCCATCGAGCAGCCGGCCGCCAGATCGGGCAGGACCACCTTCTGCGCGTCCGAGGTGAGGATGTCGGCGCTCTCGGCCATGAAGTGCACGCCGCAGAAGACGATGTACTCCGCCTCCGGCCGCGCCGCGGCCTCCCGGGCCAGCTTGAACGAGTCACCGGTCACGTCGGCGAACTGGATCACCTCGTCGCGCTGGTAGTGGTGGCCCAGCACGAACACCTTGCTGCCCAGCTTCGCCTTCGCCGCCGCCGCGCGGGCCACCAGATCCGGGTCGCTCGGCGCCGGCAGGTCACCCGGGCACTCGACGCCGCGCTCGGTGGCGGGGTCGCTGCCGCGACCGAGCAGGAGCAGTGCGGTGGCCGTGTTGGAAGGTTCTACCCAGGTCGACGTCACGTACCCCATGGTCCCACAGCGCGGACGCGCCGCCGGCTCCGCCGGTGTGGGCTGCCACACTGCTCGGCATGCGCGTGCTGCTCTGTCCCGACAAGTTCGCCGGCACGCTGTCGGCCCCGGACGTGGCCGCGGCCGTCGCCGACGGCTGGCACGAGGTGGCCGGCGGCGACGAACTGCTCGTGCGGCCCCTCGCCGACGGCGGCCCCGGCTTCCTGGACGTGCTCGCCGACGCGCTGGACGCCCGCCGGGTGCCGGTGCCGACCGTCGACCCGCTCGGCCGGCCGGCGGCCGGTGAGATCCTGGTCACCGCCGACGGCACCGCCTACGTGGAGAGCGCCCAGGCGTGCGGCCTGCACCTGCTCACCCCGGCCGAGCGCGACCCGAAGGCCACCACCTCGTACGGGCTGGGGCTGCTGGTCGCCGCCGCCGTCGAACACGGCGCCCGGCAGGTGGTGATCGGGCTCGGCGGCTCCGCCACGAACGACGCCGGGGCCGGCATGCTCACCGCGCTGGGCGTGACACCGCTGGACGACGCCGGCCGTGCCCTGCCGTACGGGGGAGCGGCGCTGGCCGCCGTCGCGGCCCTGGACGGCGTACCCCGGCTGCGTGACGCCCGCCTGGTGGCCGCAACGGACGTCGACAACCCGCTGCTGGGGCTGCACGGCGCGAGCAACGTCTTCGGCCCGCAGAAGGGCGCCGACAAAGCGAACGTGCTGCTGCTCGACGCCGCGCTGGAGCGCTTCGCCGCCGTCCTGGAGCGGGACCTGCCGGGCTGCCCCGCCGGGCTGGGCGCCCTGCCCGGCGGCGGGGCGGCCGGCGGGCTGGGCGCGGCCGTCCTGGCGCTCGGCGGCCGGTGCGAGTCCGGCATCGGCCTGGTCACCGGGGCGGTCGGGCTGGACACCGCGCTCGACACCGTCGACCTGGTGATCACCGGCGAGGGGTCGTTCGACCACCAGTCGCTGCGCGGCAAGGTGGTCGCCGGGGTGGCCGGCGCCGCCCGGGACCGGGGGGTGCCCTGCGTGGTGCTGGCGGGACGGGTGAGCACCGGCCGCCGTGAGGCCGCCGCCGCCGGCGTCACCGAGGCGTACAGCCTGGTGGAGCACTTCGGCGGGGAGGAGCGCGGCGGGGTCGAGGCGGCGATGGGCCGCCCGGCCGAGGGCCTGCGGGCACTGGGCGCCCGGCTGGCCCGGCAGTGGAGCCGCTGACGGCGGGCTGCGCGGGACCGGACGGCCGATGCGGGCCGCGTCACCTGGGTGACCTCCCGCCCGGCGGCCTACAATCGGAAATTGGACCACTGTGGGAATCGCTGACCGACGGGTGACGTTGGCCAGGACGACCACACCGTACGCGTGCAGGGAGAATTCCACGTGACCACGCCAGCGCAGACCGAGTCGACCGAGGCCAAGGCCCCCACGACCGTCATCCTCACCGACGTCGCGGCGCAGAAGGTCAAGGCTCTGATCGAGCAGGAGGGCCGTGACGACCTGCGGCTCCGCGTCGCGGTGCAGCCGGGCGGCTGCTCCGGCCTGCGGTACCAGCTCTTCTTCGACGAGCGGTCGCTCGACGGCGACGTCGTCACCGGCTTCGACGGCGTCGAGGTCGTCGTCGACCGGATGAGCGCCCCCTACCTGGCCGGCGCCACGATCGACTTCGCCGACCGGATCGACGCCCAGGGCTTCACGATCGACAACCCGAACGCGGGCAACTCCTGCGCCTGCGGCGACTCGTTCAGCTGAGCCTTCCCGACGGCGGGGCCGTCCCTCGACGACGAGGGGACGGCCCCGCCGTCGTGTGTCCGCACGGTGTGCGGGAGGTGGCCGCGGTCCGACCGACCGGTCTCCGTCCGGTGGCCGGACCGGTAGGCTGACCGCGCCCTGCTCCCGACCCCCGAGGGTTGACATGAAGATCGCCGTGACGGGCTCGATCGCGACCGACCACCTGATGAGCTTCCCCGGCCGGTTCGCCGACCAGTTCATCGCCGACCAGCTGCACAAGGTGTCGCTCTCCTTCCTGGTGGACGACCTGGTGCTGCGCCGCGGCGGGGTGGCCGCCAACATCGCCTTCGGCATGGGGCAGCTCGGCCTGCGCCCGGCGCTGGTGGGCGCGGTCGGCGCGGACTTCGCCGACTACCGCTCCTGGCTGGAGCGGCACGGCGTCGACTGCGACTCGGTGCACGTGAGCGAGGTCGCCCACACCGCCCGCTTCGTCTGCACCACCGACACCGAGATGTGCCAGATCGCGTCCTTCTACGCGGGTGCGATGAGCGAGGCGCGCAACATCGAGTTGGAGCCGGTGGCCCGCCGCATCGACGGCCTCGACCTGGTGCTGGTCGGCGCCAACGACCCGGAGGCGATGCTGCGGCACTCCGCCGAGTGCCGGGAGCGGGGGTACGCCTTCGCGGCCGACCCCTCCCAGCAGCTCGCCCGGATGCCCGGCGAGGACATCGTCGCGCTGATCGACGGCGCGGACTACCTGATGACCAACGACTACGAGAAGTCGCTGCTGCAGAGCAAGGCCGGCCTCAGCGACGAACAGCTGCTCGACATGGTGAAGGTCCGGGTCACCACGCTGGGCAAGCACGGCGTGGAGATCGCCGGCCGCGGCATCGACCCGATCCACGTGCCGATCGCCCGGGAGATCCGCGCGGTCGACCCCACCGGCGTCGGCGACGGCTTCCGGGCCGGCTTCTTCGCCGCGCTCTCCTGGGGCCTCGGGCTGGAGCGGGCCGCCCAGGTCGGGTCGCTGCTCGCCACGCTGGTGCTGGAGACCGTCGGCACGCAGGAGTACCAGGTCCGCCGTGACCTGTTCGTCAAGCGCCTCGCCGAGTCGTACGGCGACGAGGCCGCCGAGGACGTACGGCCGCACCTCCTGCCGTGACACCCCCGCTCGTCGCGTGCGCCGGGCTGCCCGGGGTGGGCTAGCTGGACCATCCTGGCGGCCCGGCCGGAGGCGGGGCGGGTCAGTGGCGGCGGCGGACGTCGTACGCCGGGCCGTCCGGGCCGTCGAGCCGGCCCACGAACTCCTGGCCGCGCATGCGGCACCAGGCCGGGATGTCCACCGCGGCCGCCGGGTCGTCCGCCAGTACCCGGACCACCGTGCCGACCGGTAGGTCGGGCAGGCGCCGGGCCACGGCGATCACCGGCAGCGGGCAGCGCTGCCCCCGGCAGTCGAGCACCTCCTCCGGCAGCGTCACAGCCCCACCACCCCCGCCTCGGCGCGCAGCCCCGCCACGATCCCCGGCAGCTCGGCGAGGAAACGCTCCACGTCTGCCTCGGTGGTCTCCCGGTGCAGCGAGACCCGTACGTTGCCGTGCGACAGCACACCCATCGCCTCCAGCACGTGCGACGGGCGCAACGTCGACGACGTGCAGGAGGAGCCGGAGGAGACGGCGAAGCCGCGCCGGTCCAGCGCGTGCAGCAACGCCTCGCCGTCGACGTACAGGCAGGAGAACGTCACCAGGTGGGGGAGCCGGTGATCCGGATCACCCACCACCTCGACGTCCGGCACCTCCGCCGCCACCCGCGCCCGGATCCGGTCCACCAGGGGCGCGAGCCGGGCCGCCTCCGCCGCCGCGTCGGCCGCCGCCGCGCGCAGGCTCGCCGCCGCCGCCACGACCGCCGGCAGGTTCAACACCCCGGGCGTACGCCCCGACTCGCGCTCGTCGGCGGGCCACGGCGACTCCCAGCGGGTGCCCTTGCGGACGGCCAGCACCCCGACGCCGGGCGGCCCGCCCCACTTGTGGGCGCTCGCGGTCAGCACCGACCAACCCTCCGGAACGGGAGCGCGGCCCACCACCTGGGCGGCGTCGACGTAGAGCGGGACCTCGGCCGCCGCGCAGGCGTCGGCCGCCACACCGACCGGCTGCACCGTGCCGACCTCGTGACTGGCGGCGATCAGCGCGGCGAGCGCCACGCCGGGCTCACGGACCGCCGTCGACCAGGCGTCGACGTCCACCCGGCCCAGCCGGTCCACCGGCACGGGTGTCGCCGTACCGCCGCCGGCCACGTGCTTCTCGGCGGCGTGCAGCACCGCCGAGTGCTCGATCGCGGAGTGCACCAGGGTGGCGCCGACCCGGCGCCGCCCGGTGAGACCGCCGAGCACGGCGGAGTGCGCGGCCGCCGTGCCGCTGGGGGTGAAGGACAACTCGTCGGGTCGGACACCGAGCGTGGCCGCGGTCGCCTCACGGGCGGCGTCGAGGAGCTGGCGGGCCCGACGGGCCTGCGTGTACAGGCGTCCCGGGTCGGCCCAGCCGTCGTCGAGCGCGGCCAGCAGTGCCTGCCGGGCCACCGGGTGCAGCGGCGCGGCGGTCGCCGCGTCCAGGTAGACCGGGGAAGCGCTCACGGCGCCACCCACGTTCCCGACTGCGGGGCTCGCGACCCCGGCTCACTCCTCGCGCTCACGGAAGCTCACGCTATCGCGCCGTCCGGCCCGTGATCTCCCCGATGGGGGCGGAGAGCGACCCCAACACGGTCCAGCCCGTCATGGTCGAGTAATCTGCGACCGTCGGTGACGCCTTTGCCGCCGGTGCTGTCGCTCCGCCCGGCGGAGACCGGCAGACAAGACACACACCGCGGCGCGCTAGGGAGGCAGGACCAGGTGGTCGCAAGGAGTTCGGAGGTACGGCCGTCGGCCGTACGACGCAGCGCTTCCCCGGGAGCCGGTGGGCGCCGGGCGCGGGGTGCCGGTCGGCTCGCCGGGCTCGGTCTCGGCGGAGCGGCGCTGCTGGTCCTGCTCACGGGCTGCGACGTCGGCGCCGCGTTCGACGGCTTCGGCTGGCCGCAGGGCGGCATCACGCCCGAGGCGCACCGGATGTACGACCTGTGGATCGCGTCGTGCATCGCGGCGCTCGCGGTCGGCGTGTTCGTGTGGGGCCTCATCTTCTGGTGCGTGGTGCGCTACCGGAAGCGGGGCAACGAGCTGCCGGCGCAGACCCGCTACAACATGCCGATGGAGTTCCTCTACACCATCGCGCCGATCCTGATCGTCTCCGTGCTCTTCTACTACACGGCGATCGTCCAGACGAACGTGGTGCGGACGACGGCGAACCCGGACGTCACCGTCGAGGTCGTCGCCTTCAAGTGGAACTGGCAGTTCAACTACCGCGACGGGCAGGGCCCGGAGGCCAACACCGTGGCCTCGGTCCTCGGCACCAGTGAGGTCATCCCGATCCTCGTGCTGCCGACCGACCGGTCCATCCGCTTCGAGGAGACCAGCCGCGACGTCATCCACTCCTTCTGGGTGCCGGAGATGCTGTTCAAGCGGGACGTCTTCCCGGGCGAGATCCGCAACGTCTTCGAGGTCTCCAAGTTCGAGGAGGAGGGCGCGTACGTGGGCCGCTGCGCCGAGCTGTGCGGCAGCTACCACGCCTTCATGAACTTCGAGCTGCGCGTCGTCTCCCCGGAGCAGTACGACCAGTTCCTCGCCGCCAAGCAGGCTGGCCGGTCGACGCAGGAGGCGCTGACCGCCATCGGCGAGAAGCCGTACGCGGAGACCACCCGGCCGTTCGAGACCCGGCGTACGCAGGCGAACTTCAACCCGGACAACGCGTCCGCCGGCGCGGGCAACTGAGGGGGCAGGCATGAAGACCGAGTGGAAGATCTTCCTGGTCATCGCCGGGTTCCTGCTCTTCGCCACGTTCCTCTACGGCGGCTGGACCGCCGCGGACGCCGGTCGGGTCGAGTGGGTCGGCACCGTCGGCCTGCTGCTGAGCTTCCTGCTCTGCGCGATGTGCGGTGGCTTCTTCTGGTTCGTGTCCCGCCGGATCGACCTGCGTCCGGAGGACCGGCCGGACGCGGAGATCGCCGAGGGCGCGGGCGAGGTCGGCTTCTTCAGCCCGGGCAGCTACTGGCCGTTCGGCCTGGCGCTGTCCGCGTCGATCGCCGGTCTGGGCCTGGTGTTCTGGCAGTTCTGGCTGCTGGGCGTCGGTCTGGTGGCGGTCGTCTTCGCCGCCTGCGGCCTGCTCTTCGAGTACTACAGCGGCACCCGGCGCACCGCCGAGCACTGAGCCGCCACCCGTAACGCACGCGAAGGCCCGCTTCCCCGGAGGGAAGCGGGCCTTCGCGCATGCGGCTCGCGCCACGCCGTCCCTGCACCGGCGTGAGGTGGGTCGATCGAATCGTTCGTGTGCGGCGCCGCGCCGGTCCCGCACCCGCCGGGGTGCCCGGCCTGTCGCTGTGCCCCGTGCTCTGTGCGTCGCGCCTCAAGCAGATCGCGGAAGAACTCGACGCCTCCAGGGGCACCAACCGGCCGAGGACTGTCGCCGGTGGCGCCGTCGCGAGCCGTGGGCGGCCTGCGTCTGTGGCGGGCGGGGGAGGTGGTGGGCGGCGGGGCGGCGTCGGCTTGCGCGGGTCAGGCGGCGCGGCGGTGGACGCCGGGCTGCCGTCGGCGGGTCGCCAGGCGGGGCGCGGGGAAGGCGAACGTGGCGATGAGCACGGCCGCCCCGCAGCCGGTGCAGATCAGCTCGGGACAGTCGCTGCCGTGACCGTCGACGCAGGGCGGGACCTCGAACGGCTGCACGCCCTCACACGCGTCGCACTGCATCTCGCGGGTCGACACGGGCGGCTCCTCTCGCTGCGGCTCCGTCGACGGGCGACGGGCGGAGAACTACTCGCCTGTAGTTTTCCACGCACCCCCGACATTCCTCCGTGCGCCACCCACCCGGGCTCATGACCGACTCGATGCCGCCGCCATCGCGGGGTCCTGGCCGGCGGAAAGGCGCGATGTCGGCGGCATGGAGCGGGTCTTGCCCGCCGAGCGGCCCGGGGTGGGGCAGCGCCGGCCGGGTGGGGCAGCGGGGTGGCGGTCAGCGGGACCGGGCGACCTCGATCCAGCGGTCCAGGACGCGGGCGGCGGCGCCCGAGTCGATCGACTCGGCGGCACGGGCCAGGCCGGCGCGCAGCGCCTCGGTCAGGTCCCCGTCGAGCGGGCCCTGCGTGGCCAGCGCGGCCGCCGCGTTGACCAGCACCGCGTCGCGTACCGGGCCGGTCTCCCCGGCGAGCAGGCGGCGCACCACGCCGGCGTTGTACGCGGCGTCGCCGCCACGCAGGTCGGCCAGCGTGGCCCGGGGCACGCCCAGGTCGGCGGCGTCCAGCAGCGACTCCCGGACCGTGCCGCCCTGGGCCGCCCAGACCCGGGTGGGCGCGGCGGTGGTGAACTCGTCCAGCCCGTCCTCGCCCCGCATGAGGAGCACCGAGTCGCCACGGGCCGCGAAGACGTCCGCCATCACCGGGGCCATCCGGGCGTCGAAGCAGCCGACCGCGGCGGCCCGGGGCCGCGCCGGGTTGGTGAGCGGGCCGAGGAAGTTGAAGGCGGTCGGGACGCCCAGCTCGCGCCGGACCGGGCCGGCGTGCCGCATGCCCGGGTGGAACCGCGCGGCGAAGCAGAAGCCGATGCCGGCCTCGGCGACGCAGGCGGCCACGCCCTCCGGGCCGAGGTCGAGTGGCAGCCCCAGGTACTCCAGGACGTCGGCCGTGCCGCAGGACGAGGAGGCGGCCCGGTTGCCGTGCTTGACCACGCGGACGCCGGCGCCGGCGACCACCAGCGAGGCCATGGTGGAGATGTTCACGGTGTGCGCGAGGTCACCGCCGGTGCCCACCACGTCGAGGGCGCTGGCCCGCAGCTCGTCGGGGAGCTGGACCAGGACCGCGTGCCCCAGCATCGCCTCGACCAGGCCGGCCACCTCGGCGGCCGTCTCGCCCTTGGCGCGCAGCGCCACCGCGAAGCCGGCGATCTGGGCCGGGGCGGCGGACCCGGACATGATCTCGCCCATCGCCCAGGCGGTGTCGGCGGTGGAGAGTTCCTCACCGCGAAGCAGCGCGGAGAGCAGGTGCGGCCAGGTCCGTTCGCCCATGGTGGGCCTCCCGAGCGGTCCAGGTGGATGGGGAACCGGCGCCGGCGGGTCCGGCGCCGAGGTGGTGCCGGAGTGGGGGACGTCAGGCGGGGGCGTGCGTCCGCAGCAGCTCGGCCACCGTGGTGCCGGTGGTCACCGGGTCGAGCGGGTGCACCAGGGTGGCGTCGACCTCGGCGTACGCCGCGAGCCATCGGTCGGCGGCGCGGGCGATCACCACGCAGGTCGGGGGAGCGTCGTCCCGGTCGTCCTTGATCTGGCGGGCGATGCCGATGCCGCCGCCGGGCGTCGCCTCACCGTCGAGCAGCATCAGGTCGATCTCGTAGTCGTCGACGAGGCGGACGCACTCGGCGTAGGTCGACGCCTCGACGAACTCGATCTGGAGGCCGGGTGCGGGCCGGGTGCCGACGGCGAGCCGCATCCGGTCGCGGACCTGCGGGTCGTCGCTGTAGAGCAGGACGGTGCACTGACGATCGCTCATGGTTGACGTGCTCCCACCTCGTAGCTGCCCGCCGATCGTACCGGTCGGTGTGAGATACCCGACGCCCCGCCCGGGGCGTACGCGTCGGCGCGGCTCAGGCCGCGGTCTCCGCGGCGCGCTGGCGGGCCTCCTGGCGGTCCAGCTCGCGGTCGATCCGGCGGGCCTCACGTTCCGCGTGGCGCATCCACTGCACGACCAGCACCGCCAGCATGGTGACGCTGACGAACTCGCCACCGGCCCAGAGGATGCCCCCGGCGACCACCTGGTCCTCCCACGGGTCCGACCAGGTCAGGCCGAGCGACGGGTACCAGTCGCCGCCGAAGAGCGTGGTCGACTGCATGATCGTGAGCCCGAGCACGGTGTGGAACGGCACGGACAGCAGCATCAGCAGGGCGCGGCCCGGGTACGGCCAGCGGCCCGGCAGCGGGTCCAGGCCGAGCAGCGGCCAGAAGAACACGCAGCCGGTCAGGATGAAGTGCGCGTGCACCAGCTCGTGCGCCCAGGCGTGTTCGAGCGTGTACCGGTACAGGTCCGTGAAGTAGAGCGCGAACGGGTTCACCACGAAGATCGCGAAGGCGACCAGCGGGTAGCTGTAGACGCGGGCGATCCGGCTGTGCACGATCGTCAGGAGCCGCTTGCGCGGGCGGATCGGCAGCGTCCGCAGGGCCAGCGTCATCGGTGCGCCGAGCGCGAGGAAGATCGGCGCGATCATGGACAGGACCATGTGCTGGACCATGTGCACCGACAGCAGGGCGGTGTCGTACGCGTGCAGCCCGCTGACCGTCACCGCCGCGATGCCGCCGAGGCCCGGGCCGAGGAAGAAGACCGTGCGGGCGACCGGCCAGCGGTCGCCGCGGACCCGCAGCCGGTGCACGCCGTAGAGGTAGAGTCCGGCGGCGAGCACCAGGCCGACGGCGAGCCAGCTGTCCAGCCGCGTCTCGGTGAACACCGAGGTGACGGTGAACGGCGGCGGGGTGGCCGCGGTCACCGCCGGTGCGGCGACCGAGGTCGCGGTGGAGATCGGATCGACGTGCAGCACGCTTTTCAGCCTAGGTCAGGCGAACCGGACCACCCCGATCGGGCTGCCTGGACCACCGGTTTGGCACCCCGCTGATCGCGGGCGCCGGTCAACGGCAATAATGACCGCGTGACTGCGGCCCCAGCCATTGACAAGAGCCGGATCCACTCCCTGACCCGACCCAACATGGTCAGCGTCGGGACGATCGTGTGGCTCTCCAGCGAACTCATGTTCTTCGCGGCGCTGTTCGCGATGTACTTCTCCATCCGCGCGGCGGCGCCGGAGCAGTGGGCGGAGCACACCCCGCACCTGAACATCCCGTACGCGACGACGTTCACGGTGATCCTGGTGCTCTCGTCGGTGACCTGCCAGCTCGGCGTGTTCGCCGCCGAGAAGGGCGACGTGCACGCGCTGCGGCGCTGGTTCACGGTCACCTTCGTGATGGGCCTGATCTTCGTGCTCGGCCAGGTCAACGAGTACCGCGAGCTGGTGCACGAGGGCATCAAGATCAACTCAGACGGTTACGGGTCGATGTTCTACCTGACCACCGGCTTCCACGGTCTGCACGTGACCGGCGGTCTGGTCGCCTTCATCATCTTCATGATCCGCACCACCATGGGCCGGTTCACGCCGGCACAGGCCACCGCGGCGATCGTCGTGTCGTACTACTGGCACTTCGTCGACGTCGTGTGGATCGGGCTCTACGCCATGATCTACTGGCTCCAGTGATCTTGGCGCGTCACGAACCGCGCCGCTGCTCCGTCCCCCTCAGGCAAGGTCCAACCGGTTAAGGACACAGGTCATGACTTCTGACAACGACCGCCGACGCGGTCTGCTCGCGCGCCTGCGCGGGCGGCCCGCAGCGCGCAGCAGGGGCCGCCGCCGGCTGGGTGCCGCGGTCCGGCTGCTGGCCGCGCTGATGCTGGCCGGCGGTGCCTACACCGTCTTCGCTCCCGGCGTGCAGGCGCAGGACACGCCGTTGTCCGGCGCCGCCGCGGAGGGCAAGGCGCTGTTCGACGTGAGCTGTGTGACCTGTCACGGTCGCAACGCGCAGGGTGTCGAGGGCCGGGGCCCGAGCCTGATCGGCGTCGGCGCCGCCTCGGTCGAGTTCCAGGTCAGCACGGGCCGGATGCCGATGGCCCGGCAGGAGGCCCAGGCGCAGCGCAAGCCGGAGGTCTTCACCGACGAGGAGACCCGCCAGCTCGCCCAGTACATCCAGGAACTCGGCGGCGGCCCGGTGGTGCCGGCGGGTGACAACCTCCACGAGGACGCGAACATCGCCGCCGGTGGCGAACTGTTCCGGATCAACTGCTCGCAGTGCCACGCCTTCGGTGGCGGCGGCGGCGCCCTCTCCTCGGGCAAGTACGCGCCGAGCCTGAACCCGGCCACCGACCGCCAGATCTACGCGGCCATGCTGAGCGGCCCGCAGAACATGCCGGTCTTCGGTGACAACCAGATCACGCCGGAGCAGAAGGCGGACATCATCGCCTACATCCAGGAGACCCTGAAGCACGACCAGGACCCGGGCGGCTTCAACCTCGGCCGCTACGGCCCGTCGACCGAGGGCCTGGCGATCTTCCTGGTGGGCATCGTCGCGCTGGTCTTCGCCAGCCTGTGGATTGCGGGCAAGTCGTGACCGGCCGACCCGTGGATAAGATTGCGTTGGTGTCGCTCGCCGGCACCGTCCGTAGCGAGGTGACGGCATGACCACCACCCAGACCGGGCATCCGCGGATCCCGGCCAGCCGGGAGCCGCTCGACGTGACCGAACCCCGGCTCAGCCGGTTCGAGATCGTGCAGGAGGGCGCCCGGCGGGACGACATCGAGATCGTCCACTACGAGCCGCAGGTCGTCCCGGGCAGCAAGGCCGAGCGCCGGCTGGTCCGCACGGTCGCGTCGTTCTTCCTGCTGACCGGCCTCGCCGCGACGGCCTTCCTGGCCATCTACATCTGGTGGCCGTGGGAGTACGCTCCGGGCCGCGGCGGCGACAAGTGGTACACCCCGCTGCTCGGCGTCACCCTGGGCATCGCCCTGCTCGGCATCGGCTTCGGCATCCTCACCTGGGGCAAGAAGCTGCTGCCCAAGGAGGTGTCGATCCAGGACCGGCACGAGGGCGCCGGCTCCGAGGAAGACCGCATCATCACCGGCCAGACGATGCTCTACATGGCCGACGAGCTGGGCGTGAAGCGCCGGCCGCTGCTCGGCCTCTCGCTGCTGGCCGGTCTCGCGCCGGTCGGCGCGGTGGCCGCGGCGCCGCTGGTGGGTGGCCTGATCTCCGACCCGCACAAGAACAACCAGATGTTCACCACCGGCTTCGCGCCGGCGGAGGGTGGCGGGAAGATCCGGCTGGTCCGCGAGGACGGCCGTCCGGTCCGCCCGGCCGACATCAGCAGCGGCGGCCAGCTCACCGTGTTCCCCGGCATCGACCACGGCATCAGCAACAAGCACGCCGACTCGCCGGCGCTGCTGATCCACCTGCGTGACTCCGACGCGCAGGAGGCCCGCCGCGCCAACGAGCGGATCGGCCACGGCGACTACATGTGGGGCAACTACGCCGCGTACTCGAAGATCTGCACGCACGCCGGCTGCCCCGCCAGCCTGTACGAGCAGCAGACCAACCGGCTGCTCTGCCCGTGCCACCAGTCGCAGTTCCTCATCACCGACAACGCGAAGCCCATCTTCGGCCCGGCCAGCCGGCGGCTGCCCCAGCTGCCGATCGAGGTCGACGCCGAGGGCTACTTCGTGGCGAAGTCCGACTACACCGAGACCGTCGGGCCCGACTTCTGGGAGCGGCCGTGAAGCGGCGAAAGTTTGACATGGCAGCCGTCCCGGGCAACGCCGCCCGGGGGGTGGACGACCGCTTCCAGGTGGCCACCCCGCTGCGCCGGCTGCTGAACAAGGTCTTCCCGGACCACTGGTCCTTCCTGCTGGGCGAGATCGCGCTGTTCTCGTTCATCGTCCTGCTGCTGACCGGTGTCTTCCTCACCTTCTTCTTCGAGCCGGCGATGACCGAGGTGGTCTACAACGGCAGCTACGCCCCGCTGCGGGGCACGCCGATGTCGGCCGCGTACGCCTCCAGCCTGGACATCTCGTTCGACGTCCGGGGTGGCCTGATCATGCGGCAGATGCACCACTGGTCGGCCCTGCTGTTCATGGCCGCGATCGTGGTGCACATGCTGCGCGTCTTCTTCACCGGCGCGTTCCGCAAGCCCCGCGAGACGAACTGGATCATCGGTTCGCTGCTGTTCTGGGTGGGCTTCCTCGCCGGCTTCACCGGCTACTCGCTGCCGGACGACGGCCTCTCCGGCACCGGCCTGCGGATCGCCTCCGCGATCATGCTGTCGATCCCGGTGATCGGCTCGTGGCTCACCTCGTCGATCTTCGGCGGTGAGTTCCCCGGCACGATCATCATCAGCCGGTTCTACATCGCGCACGTGCTGCTCATCCCGGGTCTGCTGGTCGCGCTGATCAGCGTCCACCTGGGCCTGGTCTTCAAGCAGAAGCACACCCAGTGGCCCGGTCCCGGCCGGACCAACGGCAACGTGGTCGGCGAGCGGATGTTCCCGCGGTACGCGATCAAGCAGGGCGGCTTCTTCATGGTCGTCTTCGGCGTGATCGCGCTGATGGGCGGTCTGTTCCAGATCAACCCGATCTGGCTGTTCGGCCCGTACGAGGCGTGGGTGGTCTCGGCCGCCAGCCAGCCGGACTGGTACGTCATGTTCCTCGACGGCTCCACCCGACTCATGCCCGCCTGGGAGATCACCATCCCGATCGGCGACGGGTACGTGATCCCGCCGCTGTTCTGGCCGACGGTCGTCCTACCCGGCATCCTGGTGGGCCTGTCGACGCTCTACCCGTTCCTGGAGGCCCGGCACCTCAAGGACCGTAAGAGCCACAACCTGCTGCAGCGGCCCCGGGACGTCCCGGCCCGCACCGCGGTGGGTGCCATGGCGGTCGCGTTCTACGTGGTGCTGACCCTCTCCGGGGCGAACGACGTCATCGCCGACAAGTTCCAGATCAGCCTGAACGCGATGACCTGGGCCGGCCGGATCGGTCTGCTCGTCCTGCCGCCGATCGCGTACTACGTGACCTACCGGGTCTGCCTGGGTCTCCAGCAGCACGACCGGGAGGTTCTCGCCCACGGTGTCGAGACCGGCATCATCCGGCGGCTGCCGGACGGCCGGTTCGTCGAGGTCCACCAGCCGCTGAGCGCGGCCGACCACGACGGGCACGGCGCGCTGGAGTACGCCGGTTGGGTCGTCCCGAAGAAGATGAACCGGCTCGGTGCCCTCGGGCCGGCGATCCGGGGCTTCTTCTACCCGATCGAGAAGCCGGCCGAGGCGCCGGTCTCGCCGGGGCACCCGCCGGTCGAGCCCCGCGCCGAGCGGGAGGAGATCGGCAGCGGCGAACGCCGCTGACCCACCTCGTACCATCTCGTGGCGCCCGCCGGATTCGTCCGGCGGGCGCTACGCGTTTCTCCCACCGACGGAGACGGAGGAATAACCCGGGCCAGCCGGGTATCCGTGCGGTCCAACGTCTCAAGGGGGGGAAGGCATGTTGGGAATCAAGCGCCTGGGCCTGCTGGCCGCGCTGGTGCTGGTGGGTATCGCACCCGCCGCGGCCGCCCAGGCCGCGGTGCAGCCGTCACAACAGGACACCCAGTACCTGCAGGCGATCCACCAGGTGAACCTGTTCGAGATCACCGCGGGTGAGCTGGCCCAGGAGAAGGGCCAGAACGAGCAGGTCAAGAATCTGGGCGAGATGTTCAAGACCGACCACACCCAGCTGGACCAGTCGGTCCAGGACGTCGCCGGCCAGTTCGACGTGGAGCTGCCGGACGAGCCCACGCCGGAGCAGCAGAACATCATCGACCAGCTGAACAATGCCAGCGGCGAGGAGTTCGACCGGCTCTGGGTGACCAACCAGCTGACCGGGCACGTCCAGGCCATCCAGGCCACCCAGACGGAGATCTCGCAGGGCTCCGAGCAGGCGGTGGTCCAGCTGGCGCAGACGGCGCTGCCGACGCTGCAGGCGCACTACGACGAACTGGTCCAGCTGGCTGAGCAGCTCGGCATCCCGGTCCCGCAGGCCACCGGCACCGGTACCCCGAGCCCGGGTGGGACCGCGCCGGGGGGTCCCGGCACCGAGACCCCGGCTCCGGGCGGCACGACCGAGTCGCCGGCTCCGGGTGGCACCCCCGAGTCGCCGGCTCCGGGCCAGAGCTGACCTTCGGGGTACGCAGTACGACGGCCGGTCCACCACTGGGTGGACCGGCCGTCGTGCGTCGTGTCGGGCGCGGCGGCCCGGCCTCCGTGGTCAGTCGGCGCCCGCGAGGCCGATCGCGAACGTCTCCTCCAGGTCGTGCTGGGAGTACGCCCGGAACGCGATGTGGGACTCCGTGTTGAGCACGCCCGGCACCTTCGAGATGCTCCCGGCGATGACCTGGGCGATCTGCTCGAACTCGCGCACCCGGACCATCGCGATCAGGTCGACGTGCCCGGCCACCGAGTAGACCTCGCTGACGCCGGGCAGAGCGGCCAGGGCCTCGGCCACCTCGGGAATCGAGTCGGTGGCGCAGTCGATCAGCACGATCGCGGTGATCACGGGACGGTTCTCCGTTCGTCGGCGTCGTCGCTCATGCTAGATGTTCCCGGGCGGGGCGGCTGGCCGACGCCGACGGTGAGGTCGGTACCCGCACGGACGGCGTCCCGCAGGTGCTCGCCGGGGTGCACCGTGGCACCCGGCCAGACCACGGCGTGGGTGACGTCGCCGCGGACGACGGCGCCCGCTCCGACGACCGCCTCCCGGCACCGGCCGGTCACCACGGCACCGGCGTCGACGAGGGTGCCGCCGCCCGCCGCGTGCAGGTTGGCGGCGAGGTAGTCGGCGGGGGTGCCGGTGTCGTAGAAGGTGCCCCGGTAGGGGACGACGGTCAGTTCCCCGGCCGCCTCGGCGGGCCGCCACACCGTCCGGACGAGGTCGCCGAACTCGACCGGCAGGTCCCGGACCCGCCGCCACGGCAGCAGCGAGAACCCGGTGAAGACGTGGCCGTCGAAGGTGCCCGGCGCGGCCGGGTCCGGGGCGGGCTGGCCGAGCAGGCGTACGGTCTCGCCGTCCCAGCCGCCCAGCAGCGCGGCGATGTCCGGCCCGGGTGGGCGGGCCGGGTCGGCGAGGTACGCGTCGGCGTTGCCCACCAGGACGCCCCGCCCGTCGATCCAGTCGCGGAGGTTCGCCACGCCCCCCGCGGTGCCGAGCGGCCCGTCGGGCTCCACCGAGAGGTGCGCGCGGTCGCCGACGTGGCGGACGACCTGCTCGGCGAGGTAGCTGGCGTTGACCGCCACCCGGGCCGGTCCGGTCAGGTCGAGCCCGGCGAGGCGGGCGAGCACCCGGTCGAGCAGCGGCACGTTCCCCACCGGGCACAGCGCCTTGGGGACGCGCTCGGTCAACGGCCGCAGCCGGGTGCCCTCGCCGGCGGCGAGGACCACCGCGCAGACGGGCGCGCCCTGCGGGGTCACGGCCGGGCGTCGGGCACGGGCGGCGGGAACTGCCCGGCCAGCGGCCCGATGTCGTAGTAGGCGAGCAGGCGGGCGGTGGGCCAGGTCAGCCGGGGCAGGTCGTCCAGCGGATGCCAGGCGGCCTCGAAGACCTCGGCGCCGTCGACCGTGAAGGTGGTGGTGGAGGCCGGCACCTCGGCGGTGAACACCACGTCCACCCAGCCCTTGGCGTGGACGACGGCGTTCGGCGTCGCCGGGCGCAGGTCGCGGGGCGACAGGCGGATGCCGGTCTCCTCGTACAGCTCGCGGGCCGCGCCGACCACCGGCATCTCCCGCTTCTCCAGCAGCCCGCCGGGCAGCGTCCAGCCGTTGCCGGGCGGCTGGCGCAGCAGCAGCAACCGGCCCGCCCCCTCGGCCTCGGCGTCGCGGACCAGGGTGACCGCGCCGACGATGTACTTCGGCACGGCCAGCCGGACCAGGCGGCGCCGCACCGGCAACGGCAGCCGGTAGAAGACCTGGTACGCCACGGCGCGCCCGGTGACGCGGGAACGGGGGATCATGGCTCCAGGCTAGTGCCCGTGAGGAATGTTCGGACGGTCCGGGGCGCGATGGGTTGTCGTACTCCGCTTGATGCGACGGTGGCTTCAGTTGATGGGTTACACGGGCCTTGAGCATGCCGGATACGGACCGTGACGCCGACTGTCCACGACGGCTGGCGTGCCAGGCGTCCGCTTCTGTCGATGAGAGTGTGGTCGAGGCGTTCGATCGGGTCGCGTCCCATCGACGGCCGCTGCTAGCGTCACCGGCAACCCTTGAGAAGGGAGTGCCGATGGTGGATCGGGCGGAGGTCGGTGGACGGCCGCGGTCAGTAACGATTGCAGCGACTCTGATGACCGTCGTGGCCGTCGGGTATCTCGCAGACGCGGTGGCGGTCGCCGCTGGGGCAGCTGCATACCCGGACCGTGTGCGCGAGGCACTGAACGCCTCCGAGGTCGACCCACGTGCCTTTGACGCTATCAAGCCATTGGTCTCGGCATTGCCCTACGTCGCGGCGTTGATCACCGCCGTGGCAGCACTGGTCCTACTGGGTATCGCGGCCTCGGTGCGTGCGGGGCACTTCGCGGGCCGCATCATCGCCTGGATCGCGATCGGTCTGTCCCTGACGTGCAGCTTCTGCGGGCTGGGCCAAGCTGGTACGCCCGCTTTCAGCGGAATCGCCTACGTGTCCGCCTTCAGCCGTGACGCCTCCGGAACTAACACGTTCGTCCAGCGGTTGCCGGCCGCGTACCCGGCGGCCTATCAGTACCTCAGCGCCGGCTTTGCCCTCTTCGCGATGCTCGCCCTGATCGTCGTCGTCGTGCTGCTCGCGCGACCCTCAGCCAACCGCTTCTTCCGTCCGGTCAGACAGCTGGCACCGCCGCCAGCTACTCATTACCTGGGCGACTCGGCGCCAGCAACTCATTACCTGGGCGACTCGGCGCCAGCAACTCATTACCTGGGCGACTCGGTGCCAGCGCCGGTCGCTGGGGCAGCCCGTCCGATCATCGGCCAGATTTCCCAACTGTCGGTGCTGGTCGGGCAGCATCAACGCGGCGAGTTGACCGACGAGGAGTTCGCTGCGGCTCGCCAGCAACTGCTCGGTGGCCCCTGATTCCAGCCCGTCAGAGATGCTGGTATCCACCCGGCGGGAGACGCAGCTGCGCGCCCTCAGGGTCACACTCGCACCTCCCGCCATCGGCCACTGCGCGGTAACGCCCGCACATACCGCGATCAGTGCGCTACGGAGCGTCACGGTACCTTGAGCCGACCGGCTTCCGGTCGTGCCGAGATCCGTCCGGATCTCCCACTCCTGCGTCGCTGAGACCAGGGCCACGTGCGGCGTGCCGTGCCCGGACCTGCATGCTCTGCCAATGCGACAACTCACAGTTCTGGGAGGTTGCGGCGCCTACCCGGAGCCGGGTCGGGCCTGCAGCGGCTTCCTGCTCGAATGGGACGGTTTCCGCCTGGTGCTCGACCTCGGCTACGCGACCCTGCCGCGTCTGCTCGCCCACTGCCCGGACGCTGCTGTGGACGCGGTGGTCATCACTCACGAGCACCCCGACCACTGCATCGACCTGCACGGACTGTTCCGGATCCACCTCTACGGCCCGGCACGTGGTCGCCGACTTCCGCTGTACTGCACTCCGGGCGTGCCGTCCCGGCTTGCCGCCCTAGAACCCGACGTAGACCTGGACAAAGTGTTTGACATCCACCGGTTGCCCGGGAGTCATCAGGTCGGCCCGTTCACTTTGAGTGGCGTTCTGCTTCCGCACTACGTGCCCAATGTCGGCATCCGGCTAGAGACCAGCGGCTTCGCACTCGCCTACACCGGCGACACCGGCCCGCACCAGCGCCTGGCCGAGCTGGGCAAAGACGTCGACCTCTTCATCATCGAGGCCACCGACCGTGCTGGGGAGACCCAGCAACCCCAACGTAACCTCCTCACCTCCTCAGAAGCCGGACAATGGGCGGCCCGAGCAGGCGCACGCCGCCTGATGCTCACCCACTTCTGGCCGGGCAACGACAGGAAGGCCGCCGTCGAGTCGACACGCATCGGCTTCGACGGAGAAGTGCTCACCGCAGAAGAGGACCTGGTCATCCCGCTCGACGCCACCTGAACCCGCCGACCGGATCTGCCGCGAGGCGCGCTACGCAGCGTCCCGTCGCGCCGGTTCGGGTGCCCTTGCGGACGTGCCGAGTTGAGTGCACTCGATGAAGGCAGAGCCGCTGGGGTGACGTCGTGTCTGACGGGCTCAGGCGACGTGGTTGTCGTACGTCGCGCGGTTGGCGAGCACGTCGTCCATGTGCATTTCGGCCCAGGCTTTCAAGCCGCGCATCATCTGGTGCAGGGAGAGTCCGAGGTCGGTCAGCTCGTAGGTGACCGTGACGGGCACGGTCGGCACCACAGTGCGGGTGATCAGACCATCGCGTTCCAGGGAGCGCAGCGTCTGAGTCAGCATCTTCTGGCTGACGCCGGCCAGCAGACGCGACAGCTCCGAGTACCGCATCGGCCGGGGTTCACCGGCGCAGTCGGCGCCGAACTGATGCGAGCCGTCGGTGCGTAGCGCGGCCACAACCAACATGACCCACTTGTCCGCGATTCGGTCGAGCAGCTTGCGACTGGGGCATTGCGCCAGGAAAGCATCATACTCCGCCTTGGCCTGCGCCCTCTCCTGTGCCGCTGTCGTCGTTGCCATCGAACCGCTCCTTCCACCGTTGGGGCGTTACGAACCTGCAGGTGCCTACTTCCCGTGAGGAAGTTACGCCCTGATAGTGGAGCAGGCATCCGCGATGCACCAGAACCGCTCAGCGCGACACCGAAAGCCAGAGGTATGAGCATGGCCTCCACTTCCCTTCCCGGCGGCACCTGGACGCTGGGAGACCTGACCGTCACCCGGTTCGGCTACGGCGCCATGCAGCTCGCTGGCCCCTGGGTCCTGGGACCGCCGGCCGACCACGACGGCGCACTCGCCGTCCTCCGCGAGGCCGTCGAACTCGGCATCACCCACATCGACACCGCCGACGCCTACGGGCCCCACGTCACCAACCAGCTGATCCGGGAAGCGCTGCACCCGTACCCCGACTCGCTGCACATCGTGACCAAGGTCGGCGCGAACCGCGACCAGCAGGGCGGCTGGCCCCCGGCCCGTGACCCGGAAAGCCTGCGCCGTTCTGTGCACGAGAACCTCGAGAACCTCGGTCTCCATGTGCTCGACCTGGTCAACCTCCGGCTCGGCAATGCCGAGGGACCCCAGCCCGGTTCAGTCGCCGAGGCGCTCGAGACGCTCGTCGAAATGCAGCAGCAGGGCCTGATCCGGCACCTCGGACTGAGCAACGCGACGCCGGAACAGGTCGCCGAGGCGCAGACGATCGCGCCGATCGTGTGCGTACAGAACATGTACAACCTCGCGCACCGCCAGGACGACGAGCTGATCGACGCGCTCGCCGACCAGGGCATCGCCTACGTGCCGTTCTTCCCGCTCGGCGGCTTCAGCCCGCTGCAGTCCTCGGCGCTCTCGACCGTAGCCGCCCGGCTGGAGGCGACACCGATGTCTGTCGCCCTGGCCTGGCTGCTGCAGCGCTCGCCGAACATCCTGCTGATCCCCGGCACCTCGTCCACGACACACCTGCGCGAGAACATCGCGGGCGCGGGACTCTCCCTTTCCCACGACGACCACGCCGAGTTGGACACGATCGGCCGCTAGCCAAACATCCGCCGGCTTGGGCTTGCCATGTTCGACCGACTCACCGGACATCAGGTACACCCGATGCCTTCGGCCCGGTCAGATGAGGACGGCACAGGTTACCCGCCGCCCGAGGACGCCGAAGGCGACCTCGGGCGGCATCCTCGTCGACCTGCCTGGCCCCGAGGAAAACGCACTGAACTGCCGCGAAGCGCTCGTCACGCAAGGTAAGCAGCTCACGGTGCATGCATCCGGACGTGCCGATGGCAGCGCGTTGGCTCGGTCCTGCATGTCGTCTCAGCGTTAGAGGTTGTCTCACGTGGCAAGTTTCGCGAGCTTCTTGTAGCAGGTCAGGGCGGCGGCCATGGCCAGGCCTCGGCTCCGCCGGTCGTTGCGGACCACGTACGGGATCTTGAGACCACGAGCAGCCCATGGCAGGCTCATGCCGCATGATCGATGATTTCGCGAAAGACAACCTGCACGGGAGACTGCGGCGGGACCGCAAGGCGCTGCTCTGGAAACTCGACGGCTTGTCCGAATACGACGCCCGCCGACCTTTGACAGCGACCGGGACCAATCTCCTCGGCCTGGTCAAACACGTGGCCACCGTCGAGGCCAGGTACTTCGGCGAGGTCTTCGACCGCCCTTCCCCGGAACCGCTGCCCCGGTGGCAGGACTCCAACGGCAGCGATCTGTGGGCGACCGAGGACGAGACCCGCGATCAGATCATCGGGTTCTACCGGCGCACGTGGGAACACTCGGACGCGACGATCAACGAGCTTCCCCTCGACGCCCCCGGCCACGTGCCGTGGTGGCCGGAGCCTTATGCCGACACGAACCTGTTCGCCATCATGGTCCATGTCCTCGGCGAGTCCATCCGGCATGCCGGGCACGCCGATATCCTGCGCGAGGGCCTCGACGGCCGGACCGGGTTGCGCGCCGAACACGAGAAGCAGATCGACGAGGAAGCCCGTGCAGCCTACTGCGCGAAGATCGAGCAGGTTGCCAGGTCGGCCGCACCAATCAAGGCTTATTAGGGACACGAGCATGACCGATGAAGAGGCTCGCGAGGTCGCATTTGCCCTCCTCGCTGACCGCATTGACAAGGTTCGCGCCGGTGAATGGGTGATCATCGGTGTGTGGGAGCACGAGACCGCATGGTCCGTGGGCTACCAGTCCCGCGCCTTCATCGAGTCAGGCGACATACACGATTCGTTGGTAGGCAACGGACATGTGGTCGTGCCCAAGTCCGGCGCGGATCCATGGCTGGCCTGGTCCGGTCGGCCGGTGGAAGAACAAATCGCCGAGGGGCGACCCACCCTCGGCTGAACGCACTGACATGCCGCGATCCGCTCGCCGCCGGGCCTCACGACGGGTCGGGCTGGCTGGCGGCCGGACATGCCGATGGGAGGGTGCGCCGCTGGTCCGGTCTTGACAACTCCAGAAACCCTCGGACTGCATCCTTTACGGGTTCATCATCCGGCTGCGCCGGTCGGTCTCTGGCGGCCCGCCTGACAATCGGGATCCGTCCGGCGGCTCCGCTTCCGTCAGGCATTAGGGCTCGGATCCTCGTCCGGTGACGGCGCCCGGGAGGGCGGTACCGGAGACAGATCCCGGCGGGTGCCGGTGATCCCGGCCGCCTGTTCGTGCGCCCGGTTCAGGATCGCCTCCGCCTCCCGTCGGGCGGTGGTTACGATCCCCTCGGCTTCGAGCCGCGCCTCGGCGCGGTGGTCGTCGGCCTGCTCCTTGGCGAGTTTGAGGATCTGTTCTACCCGGGTGCCCAGGCCGCTGAGGGTTGGCCGCTGCCGGTTCCGCCGTCGTCGTTCCGCTGCGACCGCGGTTCCGGTGGTCGTCCCGTCGCCTGCCACCCCGGCGTCTTCGTCGCGGTCGACCAGGCCGTCCCCGACGAGATCGGACTCGGTCGTACCGACCAGGGAGAGCGCGACGCCGAGCGCGGCGATCGCGACGCCGGACCAGACGGCGGCCGGCCCGAGGGATGGACCGACCGTGGCGCCGACGCCGAGCCCGAAAAGGACGGCGGCAGTCTTGGCCGGCTTGCGCATAGGTCCTCCTCGGGGTGGTGCGGGCGTGGGGCTTCCGGTTCCAGCATGACGAACGAGTCAACCCGGGTCGGTTCCCGACGGAAGGTCCCGGGCGCACGAGGGGCGCTGAATCAGCCGAGGTCGAAGTCCCCAGTGGCGGACGATCGAATATCCGAATCTGCCGCTCCGGGCGTGCTGGCGTTCATCGCCGTTGGTGACGCACGGTGATGTATGGCTGCCTTTCCTGCTCCCGCTTCCGGTGTCGTACCTACCGATCAGCTCGTTTTGCGCGCCGCGGCAACTCCCGCCTTCCTGGGCCGCTACCGTGGCCAGACTCGCGTTCATACCGAGTCTGACCTGCGAGTCTTCCTACGCTGGTGCACCGACCAGGACCTCGACCCGCTGGCTGCGGCACGGGTGGACGTCGAGCGGTACGTGCGCTGGCTGCAGGACGTACGCCGGTACCAGCCCTCGACGGTCTCGCGGCGCCTGTCCGTCGTGGTCGGGTTCTATCGGGTCTGCGTCATCGACGCCATCCTGGACCACTCGCCGGCCGACTACGTCCGCCGGCCGACGGTGCCGGCCGAGTCGCCGACCCTCGGGCTGGGTCACCTGCAGTTCGAGGCACTGATCACCACCGCCCGGCTGTCGAGCAACCCGAACGACTTCGCCCTGGTCGCGCTTCTGGGCCTGCTCGGTCTGCGGATCTTCGAAGCCTGTGGGGCGAGCATCGCCGACCTGGGCGAGGAGCACGGCCACCGGGTACTGCGCGTGCGCGGCAAGGGTGGCAAGGTCGTGCTCGTCCCGCTGCCACCCGCGGTGGCCCGAGCCATCGACGGGCCGTCGACGACCGCACCACCGGGCCGATCCTTCGCAACACCCTCGGGGTGCGGATGGACCGCCACGCCGCCACCCGCCGGCTCAAGCACCTGGCCCACGCCGCCGGGATCCGGATGCCAAGGATGCATCCCCACATGCTCCGCCACACGTTTCGTGACCACCATGCTCGACGCCGGCGTCAGCCTGCGCGACGTGCAGATCGCCGCCCGCCACGCCGACCCGCGAACCACGATGCGCTACGACCGGGCCCGCAAGAACCTCGACCGGCACCCAAACTACATCCTGGCCGCGTACATGGCCTCCGGGACATAGCCAACCGCTCGCGCCTCTGCCTATCATCGCGCGTCGTGTGTTGCCGCTAGTTGTAGTGCTCAACCAGGCAGAACTCGTGGTCCTCTGGGTCAGCCATGACGACGACCACACCCTCGTCGTAGTCGTGCCGCTCGCCGGTGAACCGGCCACCGAGATCGATGACCGACCGTATGGCCTCATCGATGTCGTCGACGGAGACGTCGAGGTGAATCCGCACCTTGCCAGTTCGGGGCTCAGGCACTGGCTGGAACACCAGCCGCGGCTGAAGGTCACCTCGTTCGCCGAGGTAGACCCAGCCTTCCTGCGAAGGCCCGGGCGCTCGACCGAGCAGGGCGCTCCAGAATCGGGCTACTCGCTCGGGGTCAAGGCAATCGATCGTGACACCGGACCAGGTGGTGGCCATGTGCTGATCCTGACAGAGCCTCCGGCTGGCGGTTCGTTCGCCCTCATCAGCCGCGCTCCCGAAAGATCAGTGGCTGTGGGTGGTCTGACGTATCCGCTTGAGCCGCAGCGGCACCCCGACTACCCTGCTCGGGTTATTGATCCACAGTTAGGAGCTGAGATGCGCCTCGCCATGGTCACGCTCCCCGCTTCGCCGCGAGAGCACACCGCGCACTGATCGTTCGCCGCCGGAGAGACCTAGCCGGCGGGTGCGGCGCTCCTCGCCGCGGAGCGGTCCTACGACCGTTTCCCTTTCTCGGCTCGAGGAGCTCTTTTGCGTGCCCTTGTATCCGCGCGTCTGGGCGTGGACTTCACCAAACTGTGGACCGCCTCTGCGGTGTCCAACGTCGGCGACGGCGTCACCATGGCCGCCGGCCCGCTGTTGGTCGCCTCCGTCAGTGACAATCCGGCCTCCATCGCCGGAGCTGCCTTCGCCCAGCAGCTGCCCTGGCTGTTGTTCGCTCTGATCAGCGGCGCCTACGTCGACCGGCTCGACCGACGGCAGCTGGTCGTAGCCGTCAATCTGGTACGCGCTGTCGCCCTAGCCGGGTTGGCGGCCACCATCGCGACCGAGACCGTCACCGTGCCCATCATCTACACGGTGCTCTTCCTGCTCGGTACCGGGGAGACCCTCGCGGACACCGCCATGGGTGCCCTACTCCCGTCGGTGGTCGCACCCGAGCAGCTGCCCAGCGCCAATGCCCGGCTCTACGCGAGCTTCACCATCGGCAACCAGTTCGTCGCCAAACCGTTGGGCGCGTGGTTGTTCGTCATCTCCGCGGCCGTACCGTTCGGGCTCGACGCGTTCACGTTCGTCGTGGCCGCAGCTCTGATAGCGGGTATCCGACCGGTGCCCGCACCGGCGCAACCCCACCTGCGGGTCTCGTTGCGCGGCGAGATCGCCGCCGGTGTGCGGTGGTTGTGGCGGCACCGGCTGCTGCGGACCCTCGCTGTCACCATAGGCGTGGGCAACATCGCATTCGGTGCCGCGTTCGCGGTGTTCGTTCTCTACTGCCGGCAGCGACTGGACCTGTCCGACGTCGGCTACGGCTTCCTGCTGACCGCCTTCGCGGTCGGGGGCCTGTTCGGTACGACAGTCGCCGCCAAGCTCACCCGAGCCTTCGGAAGCGCTGCGGTGCTACGTGCCGGCCTGGTCATCGAGGTCGTCACGCACGTGATCCTGGCGACCACGACAACACCCTGGGTGGCCGCGGTCATCCTGGTCACATTCAGCATCCACGCCATGGTCTGGGGCATCACTGTCGCCTCAGTCCGGCAGCGGACGGTGCCCGAACATCTGCGCGGTCGGGTCGGCAGCGTGTACGCGCTTCTGGACCTCGGCGGAGCCGCAGTCGGCTCTCTCCTCGGCGGTCTGTTCGCCAGCGTCTGGGAGATCACCACACCGTTCTGGATCGCCGCCGTGGTGATGACAGTGGTCACCACCCTCGCATGGCACCGGTTGCGCGAAGCAACCGCCTAACCACCCCACTCGGCCCTGAACAGAAGTACCTCGGTGTTCGGGGCCGGGTGCTAGGCAGAGACAGCCTCGGCACGGCATCCGGATCTGGCACCCCTCTGTGTCCTGGCCCTGTCAGCATCCGAAAGAGACGAGTTACTCGCCGGTCTGGGAGCACTTCCCGGCTGAGGTAGCCACGCGGCGGACGCGACCGGCTCTACCTATCCGGCACCCATCGCAGCTAACAAGGCATCCGGATCTGCCGCCGATCGGGCGTCACGTTCGGTAAGTGACCGCAGCGCCGAGACCGTCCGGTCGTGCCGATGACAGGGTGTCCTGGCGCGCGTACGTTGACGCCATGGCGACCCACTGGACCCTGGGGTGCGATGCCGACGATCCCCAGCGGATCGCTGCTTTCTGGGCGCTTGCTCTCGGCTATGTCAGGGAACCTGGTTTCGATGAGCCTGACAACGCGTCCATCGTCGACCCAGATGGCAGGGGGCCCGCCATTGGTTTCCTGAAGGTGCCTGAGGGGAGAGTTCGTGAACCAAGAGACGACGATCCCGAATCGGTGCGGCGACACAACCGGCTGCACTTCGACATTCGGGTCGGGGCCGAGAACCACCCTGAGGTGGTCGCGAAGCTGATCGCTCGTGGTGCGATGAAGCTGTGGGATGGCCGGCAGGGGCCACATACATGGGTCACGATGGCCGACCCGGAAGGCAACGAATTCTGCGTCGCCTGATCCTCGGGCTTCCTCGATTCAACAATCCCTGAAATCGCGCTTGCCGGACCGGAGATTGTCGGATTCCGCACCCGGATCTCGCGATGGCGAACTGCACCGGTTGACTGCGAAGCCGGCATGTGCGGCACTCAGTCGAGGCAGAACTCGTTGCCTTCGATGTCCTGCAGCGTGTAGCACGACTCGTTTTCCTCATCGGCATGCTGCAGCAGCACAGGTGTCGCGCCGAGCGCGATCAGCCGTGCGCCTTCGGCCTCAAGTACGGCCAGACGCTCGGCGCCCACGAGCCCGGCGCCGGTCCGCACATCGAGATGCAGCCGATTTTTTACGACTTTGCCTTCTGGGACGCGCTGAAAGAACAGTCGCGGGCCGACGCCGGTGGGGTCGATGCAGGCCGACCATGCGTCCCGCTGCTCGGACGGCAGGGCGAGGTTGTAGTCCTCCCAGCTGGCAAACCCCTTCGGTGGTGGCGGCAAGACGTACCCCAACACCTCGCACCAGAATCGAGCGACGCGCCCAGGCTCCTTGCAGTCGAAAGTGACCTGGAACTTCTTGATCGACTTCATGGCTTCACCCTAAAGCAGGCTCTTCCGCCGCCATAGGCCGCCCCGAGACCAATACCGATCGGTACTTGGTTTCCGAAGGCCGCCCTGACCAACTCGGGCAAGATGTCCTTTTCTTTCCATATGCCCCGAGGGCAAGTCCGCCAAGAATCGGATGCATGTTGACGTCCGGGTGGCGGGCCCGGGCCCCTGCGACATGGCCGAGCGCGCACGACTGATCCGGCAGAAGGTGCCCGAGTTGGTGGACGCCGCCGCGACGGTGGTCCGCGAGGAGTGGTACGGCGACGCCTTGGGACACGTCGTCATGCAGGACCCCGAGGGCAACGAGTTCTGCGTCGCCTGATTGCCGTGATGGAGTGCGAGTTCGAGGGCGTGGTGTGGGATTGGCGAGGGCCGTCCCCGTACCACTTCGTGACGGTCCCGCGCGAGTGGGCCGACGTAGTGCGCCAGTTGGCGTCGGGGGTCACCTATGGCTGGGGCATGGTGCCCGTCGAGGTTCGGCTCGGGCGGAGCCGATGGCGGACCGCGTTGTTCCCCAAGGACGGCGGTTACGTGCTCCCGCTGCGGGACTCGGTGCGCAACAAAGAGGAGATCGAACTCAACGACGTCGTGCACGTCCGCCTGGTCGTCCGTGCGGGATAACACTCCCGCCGATCGTCCCGCCACGGAGTCAGCTGCCCGCCGCTCAGCGGAACCCGCAACTGCCGCCGATCGGGCGTCACGTTCGGTAAGTGACCGCAGCGCCGAGACCGTCCGGTCGTGCCGATGACAGGGTGGCTAGTGCGCATGCTGATTGAGCGGCGTGCGGCGGCAGCTTGGACTCCGACTCAGCGCGCTTCGAGGACGAAGAAGATGAAGGAGAGAAACGCCGTGCGGTCCACGAGGTTTGGAGGCAGGAGCTCGCGCGGAGTATCGGGAGACATGGGGGGCTCGCTGATGACCGAGATTCGGAAGCCCGCGTCGGTGAACGCATCCGTCATCGCGTGCAGCGGCCGGTGCCAGTAGGTTAGCTCTGTGCGGTGCCCGTCGAACGTGCACTCCTCCGACCAGCGCGCGAGGGCGAAGTAGTCGCCGTCCGGGTTCACTACCTCGTAGGCGATCGGGTGTTTCACCGACAGGAGGAGGCGGCCGCCTGGCCTCAAGACCCGGCGCAGCTCAGCCAGGGGCGCAGTCCAGTCCTTCAGGTAGTGCAGGACCAGGGACGCTACGACGTCGTCGAACGCAGCGTCGGCGAAGGGCAGCGGCTCGCTGAGGTCGGCCACCAGCAGCGTGGCATCCTCACCCAGCCGCCGTTCGGCCAGCTTGACCATCGCGGGGCTGGAGTCGAAACCAGTAACGATGGCCCCTCGCTCGCGAAGAGCTGCGGACAAGGGACCTGAACCGCAGCCGGCATCGAGGATCCGTCGACCGTTCACGTCCCCGGCGAGTTTGATCATCGCGGGCCGCTCGTAGTAGCCGTTCATCAGGTTGGATTCGTTAGCCGCGGAGTAGCGCTCGGCGAAACTGTCGTAGTGGTCGGCCTTCACCAGGCTGTCTCCTAAGCATGCTCCAAGGTCGAGCGCACGATCCTGCCATGGAAGCCGACGTACCTCTACCCCGGCCGCAGGCGGCGCAGTCGGACGCGCTCATGCCGGGAACCCGCGTCAAGGAGCACGGGGGTGACTGCGGGGGACGTGCGGATGACAGTGCACCCGCCGGCGCGCGGCTGCGGAGGCGGGCGCGATCAGCACAGCGGTGACCGGTACAGCGCTTCGACGTACCTGATCTCGTCGTGGACTCGCAGCCGCCCGACCTGCTCAGCCAGCCGTATCCCACCTTCGGCCGTGAGCGCCGCCGCGAGTTCGGCGGTAAAGACCGGCCCCCTGGCAGAGAGGCCCGGTGGTTCTTCACCTGCGCGATGCCGTGGGCCACACTCTTTTGCCGCTGATCGCGCGTCCTGACCGGCGTCGAGGATCGCATGCCTCAGCAATAGGCGGCACGCCAGTTACGCACCGTGACAGCCGAGCCCGGGGAGAGCCGGCCAACTGTCACCCTTCAAGTGAAGTCGATGTGTAACGGATCAAGTGCAGCCCGGCACGGGGCGCGACGGGTCACTGCCGGTGGTCGACCAGGTCGATGAGCTGCTGGACCACCGCGTCCGGCTCGATGACCCGGTCGAAGACCGCGACGAGCAGGGTCTCCAGGTCGGGGTAGCCCAGTTCCTCGGCGAGCCGCAGCAGCGGCAGGTCGCTGGCGAGGCCGCGATTGTGCCTGCGCAGGGCCAGGCCGATGGTGGCCCGGCCGAGCCGGACCTTGTCGGTGATCGAGATTCCGGGCTCGGTGTGGTCGGCGAACCACCGGTTGATCTGCATCTGCGCGTGCGGCGACTTGACGAAGCCGAGCCACTCCTTGCGGGGGCCGCGCGGGGCGGCGTCGGCGTCGAAGCCGTTGGCCGCGTCCGTCTCGGTGAAGATCTCCACCACGTCGCCGTCCTCCAGACAGGACGAGAGCGGGGCGAGCCGGCCGTTGATCCGGGTGGCCAGGCAGTGGTCGCCGCGTTCGGTGCCCAACTCGTACGCCAGGTCGACCGGGGTGGCGCCGGCCGGCAGCACGACCTGGCGCCCGTCGGCGAAGACCTGGATCTGCGATTCGGCGAGGTCGCAGCGGAGCGACTCCAGGAACTGGGCCGGGTCGGCCGTCTCCTGTTCCCAGTCCAGCACCCGGCGCAGCCAGTCCAGCTGCTCGGCCTGGACGGCGGCACCCGCGCTGGCGCGGGGGAAGCGGTAGGTCGCGGCGATGCCGTACTCGGCCGAGCGGTGCATCTCGGCCGTGCGGATCAGCACCTCCACGGTGTGGTCCCGGGGGCCGCAGACGCTGGTGTGCAGGGACCGGTACAGGTTGTTCTTCGGTGAGGCGATGTAGTCCTTGAAGCGGCCGGGCACCGGGCGCCAGACGCCGTGGATGGCGCCGAGCGCCGCGTAGCAGTCGGTGGCCGGACCGTCCACGATGACCGCGATGCGGGGCAGGTCGTACGGCGCGGTGTGGCCGCCCGCGACCGTGTCCTTCCAGATCGAGTACAGGTGTCGCGGTCGCGGGGTCACCTCGGCGTCGACCCGGCTGCGGCGCAGCGCCGTCCTGGCCCGGGCGACGACGGCCTCGAGGTACGCGGCCCAGCCCGGCCGGTCGTGCACGTGGCGGGCGATCCGGGCGTGCTCCTCCGGCTCCAGGTGCAGCAGCACCACGTCGTCCAGCTCGCGCTTGAGGGTCTGGATGCCCAGCCGGTCGCAGAGCGGGATCAGCACCTCCTGCGTCTTGCGGGCGATCCGCTCCCGGGACGCGGCCGACCGGACCCCGAGGGTGCGCATGTTGTGCAGGCGGTCGGCCAGCTTGATGATGAGCACGCGGACGTCCTTGCCGGCCGCGATGATCATCTTGCGGATCGTCTCCGCCTCGGCGGCCTTGCCGTAGAACGCCTTGTCGAACTTCGTCACCCCGTCGACCAGGTGGGCGACCTCCGGGCCGAAGTCGTCGGCGAGCGCCTGCAGGGTGTAGCGCGTGTCCTCGACCGTGTCGTGCAGCAGCGCCGCCACCAGGGTCGTGGTGTCCATGCCCAGGTCGGCGCAGATCTGGGCGACCGCGAGGGGATGGGTGATGTACGGCTCACCGCTCTTACGGAACTGCCCCCGGTGCATGGTCTCCGCGATGGTGTACGCCCGGCGCAGCACCGACGGGTCCGTCCCGGAGTGGATGCTCCGGTGGGTGCGGACCAGGTGGCCGACCGGGTCGGTGTCGGCGGTGGGCCAGGTCAGCAGCGAACGCAGACGGCGGGTCAGCGGCAGGTCGCCCGGCTGGGTCGGAAGCGCGCCCCCCAGGGCGGCGCCGTGTCCGGCGTCGACGTCCACGAGGGACACCTCCTCACCCCGGCCCCACGGCCGCCGGACCCGGCAACCGGGAGCAGGCCCACGAAACGGGCAGGACTGCACTTCCTTAACAGCGTAAGCGAGTCGACGTCATCCGATCGGTCACTTGGTCATGAGCTTTCGGTCGAGAGTTGGTGGGACGCCGCGCCCTCCGCCTTGGCCAGCAGGTCCCGGAAGCGGCCCGCACCGGCCACCGGGGACGACCAGCCGGAGGAGACCTCGACCAGGCGGGTCTCCGGACGCTCCAACCAGGACAGGATGCGTTCGGTCTCCTCGGCGGAGGCGCGGGGGACCGGCCCGTGGCCGGGCAGGACGGTCTCCGCGGTGGCCCGGATCGCGGCGATCGTCGGTCGCGGATGGACACCGGGCGGTGACACACCGGCGCCGGCGAGCCGCCCGTGGCGGACCAGCGCCAGCTCCCAGCCCCCGCGCGCGGCCGGCCGGGCGGCGGCCAACTCGGCGATCCCGGTGAGCGCGGCGAGCCGCTGCATGCGCACGGCGGCGCGCAGTACCGCAGCCAGCCGGGACCGCACCACGGCGGCCTCCTCGTACCGCTGGGACCGGGAGAGCACCTCGATCCGGGCGAGCAGGGCGTCCACCACCACCTGCGGGTCGCTGGCGGTGGCGGTGCGGAACGGCGTGGCCGCGCGGGCCGCGTACTCCTCGGGGCTGATCCGGTGCTCGCAGGGCGCCGCGCACCGGCCCAGCTCGGCCAGCGCGCACGCCGGCGTCACGGTCCGCAGCGAGAGCCGGTGCGTGCACTGCCGCAGCGGCACGGCGTCGTGGAAGCCCGCCGCGGCCAGCTCCGCCGCCCGGCGGGAGGTGAACGGCCCCAGGTAGGCCTCGTCGCCGGGAGCGAGGTCGCGGACCACCGACAACCGGGGGTACGCCTCGTCGGTGAGCTTCAGCCAGACCACCCGCTCGGGGAACTTCGACCGCCGGTTGTACGGCGGGGCGTGCGCCCCGATCAGGCGCAGCTCCCGCACCTCCGCCTCCAGCGAGTGGGCGCACTCCACCGCCTCCACCCGCTCGGCGGCGGCGAGCATCTCCGAGATGCGGGCCCGCTTCTCGGCCGCCGTGAAGTAGCTGCGGACCCGGGTGGCGATGTCGACCGAGGTGCCGACGTAGAGCGGGCGGTCGTCGGCGGCCCGGAAGATGTAGACGCCGGGGGCCTTGGGCAGCCCCTCGGCGAGGTGCCGCTTGCGGCGCTGGGTCGGCGTGACCGCGCGCGCGAACTCGATCGCGTCGCCGATCGTGTGCACCCGGTGGCCGCCCAGCCGGCCGATCAGCCCGTGCAGCACGTCGACGGTGGCCTTCGCGTCGTCGAGCGCACGGTGGGTCGGCTGGGTGGCCGTGCGGAAGAACGCCGCCAGGGTGCCGAGCTTGCGGTTGGGCACCTCGTCCCGGGTCAACACCCGCCGGGCCAGCGCGGCCGTGTCCAGCACGCGGGGGTTGGGCCACCGGTAGCCGTGCGCGGCGCAGGCCGCCTTGAGGAAGCCGACATCGTACGGGGCGTTGTGGGCCACCAGGACCGCGTCGGTGGAGAGGAACTCCAGGAAGCTCGGCAGGACCTGCTCGATCGGCGGGGCCGGCAGCAGCATCGCCTGCGTGATGCCGGTGAGCACGGTGATGAAGGGCGGGATCGGCACGCCGGGATTGACGAGGGTGGCGAGCACGCCCAGCTCCTCACCGCCGCGGACCTTCACCGCGCCGACCTCGGTGATCCCACCGCCGTCCGGCGCGCCGCCGGTGGTCTCCAGGTCGACCACCACGAACGTGGTCGCGTGGAGCGGCAGCTCCGGGTCGACGCCGCCGACGGTCGGGTCGAGACCGGCGAGCGACTCCTGGACGTACTCCTGTTGTGCCATCGGCGGGCAGGCTAGCGGCCCGGTCCGACACTCCCGCCCCACCGGCCCCGGCGGCCACCGTCGCCCCGGGAACGTTGTCGCGACCCTCCGGAGATCCGCCGCAACGAGAGATCGGTTCACTCGATGGGCGCTGGGCCCGGTCTCGGTGGGAGACTTGGCCCATGCCCCTCGCCGAGCCGTACGACGACCACCTCCCCGCGGAGGAACCGGTCGCCGCCGCGCCCGACGCGGGCGTCGAGGGTACGGGGGGCACCCTCGACGACCCCGTCGTGGCCGGCGCCACCGCCGACGACGGCGGTCCGGAGCCCGAGCCGGTGCTGCCCGAGCCGGTCCGCCAGCGGATCGTGACCCTCGCCGCCGCCGTCCTGCCCGTCCTGCCGGCCGACGAGGTGCCGGTCCCGCTGCGCAGGGTGGCGAAGTTCGCCCCCAACCGCCGCGCGCGCCTCGGCGCCCCGGCGATCGCGGCCCAGCTCACCAGCGACCCGCTGTTCCGGCAGCGGGTCACCGCCCGGGTGCTCGCCGACGCCGGGGACCTCGGCGCGGCCGTGGTCGACGGCACCGCGCCGGCCGCCGCCGACCCGGTGGAGGTGGCGGCGCTGGCGTACCTGGCGCGTCCGCGCGGCTGGCGGGAGCTGGTCGAGGCCAGCGGCGCGGCGGTCCGCGCCGAGGCGGACAGCGCGGTCGTGGCCGAGCTGGTCCGGGAAGCCGAGCAGCGGGCGACCCGCGCCGAGCACGACCGGGCGGTGGCCCGGGTGGAGGCGGAGAAGCTCCGCGACGAGCTGGCCCGCGTCCGGGAGGAGCTGGGGCAGCTCCGCGAGGAGGCGCGGCAGCTCGGGCGGTCGCTGCGCGAGACGCAGGCCCGGGAACGGAAGGCGTCCGAGCTGCTCGCCACCGAGCGCGGCCGGGCGGCCCGGGCGGCGGCCGACGCCGACGCCGAGCTGCGGCGGGCCCGGGCACGACTGGCCGAGGCGGAAGCCGCGGCGGGGGTCGCGCGGGCCAGCGCCAAGGAGGCCCGGTCGGTCGACGACGCCCGGCTGTGGCTGCTGCTGGAGACCATCGGCCAGGCCGCCGTCGGGCTGCGGCGGGAGCTGGCGCTGGACCCGGTGGACAAGCTGCCTGGCGACTTCGTCGCCGACGCCTTCGCCGACCAGTCCAGCACCACCGCGGCCGGCACGGCGGCCCGTGCCCGGGACACCGACGACCCGGCCCGGCTGGACCAGCTGCTCGCCCTGCCCCGGGCGCACCTCGTGGTCGACGGCTACAACGTCACCAAGCGCGGTTTCGGCGAGATGTCGCTGGAGCAGCAGCGCAAGCGGCTCATCACCGGTCTGGGCGGGATCGCCGCGCAGACCGGTGACGAGGTGACGGTCGTCTTCGACGGTGCCGAGCGGATGCACGGCCTGCCGCCGACCCCGCGCGGCGTCCGCGTGCTGTTCTCCCGCAAGGGGGAGACCGCCGACGAGCTGATCCGACGCCTGGTCCGGGCCGAGCCGCCGGGCCGGCCCGTGGTGGTGGTCTCCTCGGACCGCGAGGTGGCCGACGGCGTCCGCCGGCACGGCGCGTACCCGCTCGGGGCCGACGCGCTGGTGCGCCGGCTCGCCCGCTCCTGACCGGCCGGATCGTCCGCCGACCGCCGTCGCGCCGGCACCGGCCGACAAGGCGTGGAACGCACCGAACCGGCCCGGGGCCGTTTCCTTCCAGGATCTCCCTGATGGCCGCCGCTTGTCCGGATTCTGTCGTACCCCGCGGTTAGCGTCGATGTGACCGACGGTGGTCGGGCGGCGACGATGCCGCATGATCGCCGCCAGCTCATCAGGAGGCGTGATGCTCATCGAGTGTGACCGGTGCGGGATCCGGGGTGACGGCTGCTCCGGCTGCCTGGTGACCGCCCTGTTCGACGAGGCGTCCCCGACCGCGGGGCTCGGCTCCGCCGAGGCCCGGGCGATCGAGGTGTTCGCCCGGGCCGGGTTCGAGGTGGAGGTGCTGCCGGAGCCGCGGCGCGAGGTGCGCGCCACCGGCCGCCGCCGGCGGGTGGCCTGACGGGTCCGTTCCGGCGAGCCGGCGACGCCGTGGCGGCAGAAGACGGCCGACCGGCCTTCCGCACGTTCTGACCAGGACGACCGGCTTCGGCCCGCCGTTGTGGTGGCAGCAGATCGTCCCCCCGTGGCGCCAGCTCCAAGTCGCCGTGGCATCTCACCTGAGCCAAAGGTGCCTTGCGATGGCGCCGCCATGGTGCCATGATGGCACCATGAACCTCACGCCCTATGTCGAACTGCTCCGCCGGGAACTCGCGGTGGCCGCCGCGGCCGGCGGGGACGAGGCACGGGAGCTCGCCGAGCGCCTCACCGCGCCCCTCGAGTCGGCGATCCGGCTCACCCTGCTGGAGGCGCTCTCCGCGGCCACCGCCGAGATCACCCGCGACCTGGCCCCCGGCTCGGTCCACCTGCGCCTCACCGGGCGGGACCCGGACTTCGTCGTGACGCCGGCGGCCACGGAGCAGCCCGCGGCCATGGACCAGGCACCGGCCGCCCCCGCGGCGACGGTCGACGAGACCGCGACGTCCGCCGGCGACAGGGGCGCCACCGCACGCGTCAACCTCCGGCTCCCCGACGACCTCAAGGCCCGGGTCGAGGACGCCGCCGCCCGCGAGCGGCTCTCGGTCAACTCCTGGCTCGTCCGGGCTGCCGCCGCCGCGCTGGGCACCGGCCCCAGCGCCAGCACCGCCGCCGCCAGCTCCGGTCAGCGATTCACCGGCTGGGCGCGGTGACCCGGCCCGCGAAACCGCGACCAGCCGCCAACCATCCCGTCGCCACTCACGCATTGGGGATCAGCAATGCCGACCTTTGACACGCCCGACCCGATCTCCGCCACGATCAGCCTCAGCTTCGTCGCCGGCAACGTACGGATCATCGCCAGCGACCGCGGCGACACCACAGTCGACGTACGACCCATGGACGCGTCCAGCAAGGCGGACCTCAAGGTCGTCGAACAGACCCGCGTCGAGTACGCCGACGGCACGCTCACGGTCAGGGTTCCGAAGCAGCTCAGCGCCCTGTTCGGCCGGACCGGCGGGGTCGACGTCACGATCGAGCTGCCGTCGGGCTCCCAGGTGCAGGGCGACACCGGGATGGGCGAGTTCCACTGCGAGGGGCGGTTCGGCGAGTGCCGGCTCAAGTCCGGATACGGACCGATCCGACTCGACCAGGCCGGCCCGGTGCACCTGAACAGCGGCTTCGGGGACGTCATCGTGAGTGGTGTCGACGGCGGCGCCGAGGTCACCACCGGCAGCGGCGCGGTACGCATCGGCCGGATCGACGGGCCGGCGAGGGTGAAGAACTCCAACGGCGACAGCTGGATCGGGGAGGTCACCGGCGACCTGCGGGTCAACGCGGCGAACGGGAACATCAGCGTCGACCGGGCACACGCCGGCGTCACCGCGAAGACCGCCAGCGGCGGCGTACGGATCGGCGAGGTCACCCGCGGCGCGGTGGCGGTCGAGACCGCCGCCGGCTCCCTGGACGTGGGCATCAGCGCGGGCACCGCCGCCTGGCTAGAGCTCAAGACCTCCGCCGGGCGCGTCCGCAACGAACTCTCCACCACCCCGGCGCCCGACAGCACCGACCAGACCGTCGAGGTGCGGGCCCGCACCTCCGCCGGCGACATCATCATCCGCCGCGCCTGACCCACGGACACCCGGAGGAGATCCCATGTCCACACCCCGAGCGGCCATCAGCGCCACCGGGCTGCGCAAGGCCTACGGTGAGAAGCTCGTACTCGACGGCATCGACCTGACGGTTCCCGCCGGAACGATCTTCGCGCTGCTCGGCCCCAACGGCGCCGGCAAGACGACGACCGTCCAGATTCTCTCCACCCTGATCCGCGCCGACGCCGGCGACATCCGGATCGACGGGCGGGACCTGGCGCGCGACCCCGACGCCGTACGCGACGCGATCGGCGTCACCGGGCAGTTCTCCGCGGTCGACAACCTGCTGACCGGCGAGGAGAACCTGCGGCTGATGGCGGACCTGCGTCACCTGGACCGGACCACCGGGCGGCGGCGCACCGCCGAACTCCTCGACCAGTTCGACCTGGTCGAGGCCGCCCGCCAACCGGTGGTCACCTACTCCGGCGGCATGCGCCGCCGCCTCGACCTCGCCATGACCCTGGTCGGAAGCCCACGGGTCATCTTCCTCGACGAGCCGACGACCGGCCTCGACCCGCGCAGCCGTCGCACCATGTGGCAGATCATCCGTGACCTGGTGCGCGCTGGGGTGACCATCTTCCTCACCACCCAGTACCTGGAGGAGGCGGACCAACTCGCCGACCGGATCGCGTTGCTCGACCACGGGCGGCTGATCGCCGAAGGCAGCCCCGACGAACTCAAGCGCCGCATCCCCGGCGGCCACGTCCAACTGCGGTTCACCGACCCCGCCGACCTCGGCCGGGCCGCCCGCACGTTCGCCGACGGGGCGCGCGACGACGACGCGCTCACGCTGCGGATCCCCCACGACGGCAGCGTCCGGTCCCTGCGGGCACTGCTGGGCCGGCTCGACGACGCCGCGGTCGAGGTCGAGGAACTGTCGGTGCACACACCGGACCTCGACGACGTCTTCCTCACCCTCACCGGGCAACCCCAGCAGGAAAGGGCATCCGTGCGATGAGCACCGCCACCTACGCCGTACGCGACTCGGCGACCATGCTGCGGCGCAACCTGCGACGCATGCAGCGCTACCCGTCGATGACGCTGATGCTCCTCGGCATACCGGTCGTATTCCTGCTGCTGTTCGTCTACGTGTTCGGCGGCACCATGGGTGCCGGGCTGGGCGGCGCTTCGGGCGGCCGGGCCGACTACGCCAACTACATCACGCCGGGCGTGCTTCTGATCACCGTCGCCGGCGTCGTCCAGGGCACGGCGATCTCCGTCGCGATGGACATGACCGAGGGCATCATCGCCCGCTTCCGCACGATGGCGATCTTCCGCCCCTCCGTGCTGACCGGTCACGTCGTCGGCAGCATGATCCAGACCATGCTGGCGCTGCTGGTCGTCACCGGGGTGGCCCTGCTCGTGGGCTTCCGGCCCACCGCCACCCCGATCGAATGGCTCGCCGCCATCGGCATCCTCGCCGCGATCACCTTCGCGGTCATCTGGTTCTCGGTCGCCTGCGGCCTGGTCAGCAAGAGCGTCGAGACGGCCAGCAACCTCCCCATGCCGCTGATCCTCCTGCCGTTCCTCGGCAGCGGGTTCGTCCCCACCGACACCATGCCGGCGGCGGTGCGCTGGTTCGCCGAGTACCAGCCCTTCACCCCGGTCATGGAAACGCTCCGCGGCCTGCTCCTGGGCACCGGCATCGGCAACAGCGCCTGGCTGGCCGTCGCCTGGAGCGCCGTCGTCACCGTCGCCTGCTACCTGTGGGCCCGGAAGCTGTACAACCGCGACCCCTCCCGCTGATCCACCCGACCGGCCGACGGGTGTCACGTGGGCCCACGCGGCACCGTCGCGGTCCTTCCACACCACGGATCAGGTCGTGGACTCCCGCCGCGGCGGACGGCGAGGGCACTACGATGGGCGCTCACAGCGGGAGGAGCGGTATGACGCGGACACGGCGCGACGACGGCAGGCCCGTCGTGATGGCCGGCGCGCCGGGCCGGGAGACGGTCCGGTGAGCCACCGCGGGTGGGCCGTGCTGACGCTGGTCGGGCTCGTGCTCGCGCTGGCCGTCGCCGCCGCCGTCCTCATCCCGTGGCAGCGCCCGCCGGCCCCCCGCGCCGACCAGCTCGCCGCCCTGCGCGACCTGCCGGCCGAGCAGGTGGCCCGGGGCCGCGAGTTCCGCGCGGCGCTGCGGCCCGGTGGCTGGGCCGCGCTCGGGATCGGGCTGCTGGTGGCGCTCGCGCTCGGGCTCACGCCGCTGGGCAGCCGCCTGGTCGAGCTGGCCGGGCGCCCCTTCGGCGGGCACTGGGCCGCGCAGGCGGTGCTCGGCGGGCTCGCCGTGGTGCTCGTCGCCGACCTGGTCACGCTGCCGTTCGCCGCCTGGCGGCACGCCGTCCTGACCCGCTACGGGCTCGCCACCAACGGCTGGGGCGGCTGGGCCGTCGACCTGCTCAAGTCGTACGCCGTCAGCGCCGTCATCGGCGCGGTGGCCCTGCTCGGCTTCTACAGCGTGATCCGGCTGGCGCCGCGCTGGTGGTGGGCGCTCGGTGCGGCCGGAGCGGCCGGCCTGGTGGTGCTGCTGTCGTTCGTGCTGCCGGTGCTCGTGGAGCCGGTGTTCAACCGGTTCACCCCGATGGAGCCCGGCCCGCTGCGTACCCAGCTGATGGACCTGGCCGCCCGCGACGGCGTACCGGTCCGCGACGTGCTGGTGGCCGACGCGTCCCGCCGCACCCGAGCGGTCAACGCGTACGTCTCCGGGCTCGGCCCGACCCGGCGCATCGTCGTGTACGACACGCTGCTGCGCGAGGCCGGCCCGGCCGAGGTGACCGCCGTGGTGGCGCACGAACTGGGCCACGCGAAGGACCGGGACGTGGCGGTCGGCACGCTCACCGGCGCGCTGGGCGCGGCGGCGGCGGTCGTGGCGCTCTACCTGCTCGGCTCCTCCGGTCCGCTGCTGCGCCTGGCCGGCGTCGACTCGGTCGCCCAGCCGCGCGCGTTCCCGCTGCTGGTGGCCCTGGTGACGGTGGCCGGGCTGCTGTCCGCGCCGGCGCAGGCGCTGATGTCCCGGCGGGTCGAGGCACGCGCCGACGCCCACGCGCTCGCGCTCACCGGCGACCCGGCGGCCTTCGAGGCGATGCAGCGGCGGCTCGCCGGCATCAACCTCGCCGACCCCGATCCGCCTCGTCTGGAGTACCTGTACTCCGCCTCCCACCCGTCCACCGTGGAGCGGATCGCCGCCGCCCGCGCCTACGCCCGAGAGGCCGGTCGATAGCGTGGGCCGCACCCTGCTCGTCACGAACGACTTCCCGCCCCGGCCCGGCGGCATCCAGTCCTTCGTGCACAATCTCGCCGTCCGGCAGCCTCCGGGATCGGTGGTGGTCTACGCCTCCAGCTGGCGGGGCGCCGAGAAGTTCGACGCCGACCAGCCCTTCGAGGTGGTCCGCGAACGCACCCGCGTGCTCCTGCCCACCCCGCTGGTGGCCCGGCGGGCGGCGCGGCTCGCGCGGGCGTACGAGTGCGACACGGTGTGGTTCGGCGCGGCGGCCCCGCTCGGACTGCTCGCCGCGGGCCTGCGCCGGCGGGCCGGGATCCGCCGTGCGGTGGCGCTGACCCACGGGCACGAGGTGGGCTGGGCGGCGCTGCCCGGCGCCCGGGCCGCGCTGCGCCGCATCGCCCGCGGCGTGGATGTGACCACCTACCTGGGGGAGTACACGCGGGTCCGGCTGGAGCGGGCGCTGCACGGGCTGACCGAGCTGCGCCGCCTCGCCCCCGGCGTCGACGTGGACGCGTACCACCCGTCGGTCGACGGCGAGCCGGTGCGCGTCCGGCTCGGGCTGGCCGACCGTCCGGTCGTGGTCTGCGTGTCCCGGCTGGTGCCGCGCAAGGGCCAGGACATGCTGATCCGGGCGATGCCGGCGATCCGCCGCCGGGTTCCGGACGCGGCGCTGCTGGTCGTCGGCGGCGGCCCGTACCGGGCCGCGCTGGAGAAGCTGGCCCGGCAGAGCGGGGTCGAGCGCGACGTCGTCTTCACCGGCACGGTTCCGGCGGCCGAGCTGCCCGCGCACTACGCGGCCGGCGACGTGTACGCGATGCCCTGCCGCACCCGCAACCGGGGGCTGGACGTGGAAGGGCTCGGGATCGTCTACCTGGAGGCATCGGCGACCGGCCTGCCCGTGGTCGCCGGTGACTCCGGCGGCGCGCCGGACGCCGTCCGCGACGGCGAGACCGGTTTCGTGGTCCGCGGACGCGACGTGGCCCAGCTCGCCGACCGGGTGGCGACGCTGCTCGCCGACCGCGACCTGGCCCGCCAGTTCGGCGCCGCCGGCCGTGCCTGGGTCGAACGGGAGTGGCGCTGGGAGACCCAGGCGCAGCGGATGGCGGCCCTCCTCGCCGGCTGAGCCGGGCCCAGCGGTCGGGGCGCGGCGGCGGTCAGGAGAGGCGGGCCAGGATGCGGTCGGCCGGTTCGGGGCGGCCGAAGTGCCAGCCCTGCCCCGCGTCGCAGCCGATGGCGCGCAGCCGTTCCGCCTGGCCGGCCGTCTCCACACCCTCGGCGGTGACCGTCAGGTCCAGCGCGTGCGCCAACGACACCAGTGAGGCGAGGATCCGCTCGTCGGCCCGGGCGTCCGGGGTCCGCAGCCCGGCGACGAACTCCCCGGCCACCTTCAGCTCGGTGACCGGCAGGTCCCGCAGGTACGCCAGGTTGCAGTAGCCGGTGCCGAAGTCGTCGATGGCGATCCGCACGCCGAGGTCGGCGAGCACCCGCAGCGCCCGAACCGGCTCCTCGGCGGTGCTCATCATGGTGCTCTCGGTGATCTCCAGCTGGAGCCGCTCCGGCGGCAGCCCGGTGTGCCGCAGCAGCGCGCGGACCTCCTGCACGAGGCCTGGGCGGTGCACCTGGCGTACGGCCAGGTTGACGCTCACGAAGGGCGCCGGCCCGCCGCCCGCCGACCAGGTACCCGCTGCCCGGCACGCCTCGGCGAGCACCCAGCCGCCGAGCGGCACGATCAGCCCGGTCTCCTCGGCCAGGTCGATGAAGCTGTCCGGACGCAGCACCCCCAGCTCCGGGTGGCGCCACCGCACGAGGGCCTCAACGCCGATGAGGCGGCCGTCGCGCAGGGAGGCCAGCGGCTGGTAGTCGAGGAAGAACTCGCCCCGCTCCAGCGCGGCCGGGATCGCCGCCGACAGGGCCTGCCGGGCCAGTTGGCGGTGGTGGCGCTCGGCGTCGTACAACTCCCAGCAGTCCCCGCCGGCCGACTTGGCCCAGTGCATCGTGCAGTCGGCGGCACGCATGAGCTCGCCCGGGGAGGTGCCGGCGACCTGCCGCTCGACCAGGCCCACGCTCGCCGTCACGGCCACCTCGTGCCCCGCCACCAGGGCCGGTTCGTGCACGGCGGCGAGGGCGGCCTCGGCGACCGCGATGACGTCCCGGGTGCCCGCGGTGTTCTCGATCAGGACGACGAACGCGTCGCCGCCGAGGCGCGCGACGAGATGGCCGTCGAGGTCCCGCCGGAACCGGTCGGCCACGATGGTGAGCAGGGTGTCGCCGACCTGGTGCCCGTACGAGTCGTTGACCCGCTTGAACCGGTCCAGGTCGAGGAAGCAGAGCCCGACCCGCTCGGCGGCCCGGCCGGGGGAGTTGACGGCCGCGGCGAGGCGCTCGGTGAACAGCGCCCGGTTCGGCAGGCCGGTGAGCGGGTCGTGGGTGGCCTGGTGCCGGAAGCGGGCCTCACTGGCCCGCAGCGCCCGCTCCGCCTCCGCCCACGCGGTCATCGCGGCGCGCCGGATCGACTCCTGCTCGTCCAGCGTGCGGTCCCGCAGCGCCCGCGCGTATCCGGTGGCCACGGCGGCGAGGAGCCGGGCCATCCGGTCCTCCACGTCGTCGGCGACCAGCCCGAAGTCGCGTACCAGCCGAAGGTGGACGACCTCGACCGTGCGCCCCAGCCCCTCCGCGGACGCGATGTGCGCGGCCACCAGTTCCGCACCCACCCGCTGGCCGGCGCGCAGGTCGAACGGCTCGGCGAGCAGGGCCGCCGCCAGGTCCTGGGCGAGGCGGCACAGCAGCGCCTCGAGCTGGGCCTGGGCCATCGGCAGGTAGCTCGTCCCGCTTACCGCCTTCGCCCACGCGCGGGCGAAGGTCGCCGCGCCGGACGCGGCGACGCCGGTCTCCGCGGGCCACGCGGCCCTGGCGGCCCCGGCCGGGCCGCGGGGCCGGAACGCCGTCCCGGGCGGCTCAGCGGCTGGCACCAAGGCACCCCACCCCGCCGATGAACGCCGACCGCTCGGCGTCCTCGGCGCTCTCGGGCGACTCCGGGCGCCACTGGGGCACCCAGACCACGCCCGGGTCCACCAGCTCGAAGCCGTCGAACAGTGCGGTCAACTCGCTGCGGCTGCGGATCCACAGCGGGTTGTCGGTGCGCCGGTAGACCGCCTCGGCCTCGGCCCGCTCGTCGTCACCCCGCCCGTCGGCGCTGGCCTGCGACAGCACCAGCCAGCTGCCCGGGGCGAGGGCGTCGCGCAGCGTCCGCAGCAGCTCGGCGGGGCGGTCGTCGTCGGAGACGAAGTGCAGGACGGCGACGACGAGCACGGCGATCGGCTGGTCGAAGTCGAGCAGCCGGCGGACGTCGGGGTGGTCGACGATGCGCTGCGGGTGGCGCAGATCCTCCTGCACGATCGTCGCTCCGTCGTTGCCGGCGAGGATCTCGCGGCTGTGCGCCACGGCCACCGGGTCGACGTCCACGTACACGACCCGGGCGTCGGGCGCGGCCCGCTGGGCGATCTCGTGCACGTTGCCGACGGTGGGGATGCCCGAGCCGACGTCGAGGAACTGCCGGACTCCGGCGTCGACCAGGAACTGCACGGCCCGCCGCAGGAAGGCCCGGTTGGCCTGAGCCATCAGTGGCGCCTCGGGCACCGCCGCGACCATCGCCTGCGCCGCCGCCCGGTCGACCGCGAAGTTGTGCGAGCCGCCCAGGTAGTAGTCGTACATGCGGGCCACGCTGGGGCGTTCGATGTCGATCTCGTCGGGTGCCCAGTCCGGCCGTCCCATGCCTCACCTCTTCGCCGCGCCCGGGCCGCGCCGCCCGTGGACCGCCTTCCGCCGGGGGAGACCATAGCGCGCCACCGCACCGGCCGGACACAGCGGTCGATGAAAAAGATTCGCGCCCGCCGGGTGGGCGGACGCGAACACTGTGGACGGCGAGGTCAGAACTTCGGCGCGTCCGGAGCCTCGAGCAGGCCGAGCCGCAGCGCGGTCATCAGCGCCTGGGCGCGGTTGGCGGCACCCAGCTTCTCGTAGAGCTTGGAGATGTGGGTCTTGGCGGTGGACTCGCTGACGAAGAGCTGCTTGGCGATGCCGGCGACGCTCATGCCGTCGGCGAGCAGCCGGAGCACCTGACCCTCGCGGGGGGAGAGCTGCGGACCGGACGGAGCCAGCCGGCGCTTCATCGCCTCGGCCAGGTCGGCGGCGGTGAACGCGCTGGGGGAGGAGGCGGCGTGCCGGGCCGCCGCGACCACCTCGTCGGCCGGGGCCGTCTTCGGTACGAAGGCGCTCGCGCCGGCCTCCAGCGCGCCGAAGAGCTGGTCGTCGCCGGCGTACATGGTGAGCACGACGATGCCCATGGTGGCGCTGGACTTGCGCAGGGCGCGGGTGGCCTCGAGGCCGCTGCCGTCGGGGAGGCGCAGATCCATGATCACCACGTCGGGCTGGAGCGCGCCGGCCTGGCGGACGCCCTCGGCTGCCGTGGCGGCCTCGCCGACGACCTCGAACTGGCGGTCGCGCTCGAAGGCGTGCCGGAGGCCCTTGCGGATCAGATCGTGATCGTCGACAAGGAGGACCTTGGTGCGGGTGGCCGGTGTCGGGCTTGTGGTCATCCTCGCGTTACTCCCCTTCTGCTGCTGCGCTGCCACGCACGGTATCGCGTCGGGGTGACGAACCCACCACCACCGCCACCGTCGTGCCACTTGGTTGCCGCGGCCTGATCTCCAATCGGCCCCGGATACGTTCCGCCCTCTCGGCCATGATCGCAAGACCGTAGTGCCCATCGGTGCGCTGGTCACCCATCCCGTGACCGTCATCCGACACTTCGATCTGGGCGTACGGGGGGTCGACCTCACAGGTGACCCAGAGGTTCGCGGCGCCGGCGTGCTTGCGCGCGTTGGTCACCGCCTCCTGGGCGATGCGCAGCAGTTCCGCCTCGGTGGCGGCGGGCAGCCGGGCCGTCGACTCGTCCAGCGACAGGTGCACCCGCAGCCCGCCGGAGGCGCCGACGGTGCGCGCGTACTCGGCGATCGCGGCCGCCAGCCCGCCGTGCCGGTCCACCTCGCTGCGCAGCTCGAACAGGCTCAGCCGCAGCTCGGTGATCACCCGGGTGACCTCCTGGCGCAGCGTCCGCAGACTCTCGGCGGTCTCCTCGGCGTCGTCGTGCACGGTGGCCAGGGCGTTGTCGATGCCGTAGCCGACCATCACCAGCTCCTGGGCCACGCCGTCGTGGATCTCCCGGGCCAGCCGCTGCCGTTCCTCGTTGGTGGCCAGCGACCGCACCTCGTCGAAGAGCAGCGCCGCCTCCAGCCGCAGCGCCGCCGGGCTGGTCAACGCGGTCACCCGGGACACCACCTCGGGCGGGTACGCGTGCGCGGCGTCCGCCTCCAGCACCACCAGCCCCACCGTACGCACCCCGGCGACCAGCGGGACGATCAGCGCGGAGACCTCCCTGCCGGTGTGGGAGCGGGCCTGCGAGCGGGCCGCGGTCTGCGGCTGCTGGCTGGCCCACGCGTCGGCGATCGCCGAATCCGCGTCGAGCGTCGTCTCCCAGTCCACCCGGTCGACGCCCGACTGGGCCAGCACCACCAGCCGCCCGCCGCCGCTGGCCGACAGCACCGCCGCCCGGTCCGCCCGGGCCACCGACCGTAGCTCCTCCAGCAGGTGCTCCGAGATGCCGCCCGGGTCGAGGGTGGCGCCGGGCAGCTGGCGGGCGACCGTCCGGAGCTGCGTGAGCAGCCGGGTCGCCTCGGCGTACGGCTGCGGCTTGCCGTCGCCGCGCGCCTGCATCACCCGGTGCAGGGTGCTCGCCGCGTAGAGCCCGAGGCCGGCGAGGATCAGCCACTGGGCGCAGACGGCCAGGTAACCGATCTGGGCGAGCTGGCGCCTCCCGTCGACCTCGGTCAGCGCGCCCGCGACCAGCAGGGTCACCGCGGCGACGGCGAGCAGCGCGGCGCCTTCGCGGAACCGCCGGCGCAGGGCCGTGACGGTGACCGGGACGGCCAGGTACGGCAGCACCGCCGAGGCGCCCAGCCCGCCGTTCTGCGCGCCGATCGTCGCGACCGAGGCGACCTGGCTCGCGGCGAGCCCCAGCACCACCACCTCGGCGACCCGGCTGAGCGGCCCCAGCCGGTGGTGCGTCGGCGCGAGCAGCGCGGGCAGGCCCGCCACCGCCAGCAGCGCGATCCACCACAGCTGGGCGACGTCCCGCGTCGCGAACAGGGTCAGGACGGCGACCAGCGCCAGCATGACCACGCGCGCGGCGGCGGCGAGAGGGTGCGGGCGCGGGAGGGCGGATGTCGAGGCGGGCACGTGACGGATCGTAGTCAGCCGCGGTAGATGTCGGCGATCTCCGCGGCGTACGACTTGTGCACGACCTGCCGCTTGACCTTGAGCGACGGGGTCAGCTCGCCGGTCGCCTCGGTGAAGTCCCGGGGCAGGATCCGGAAGACCTTGATCGCCTCGGCCTTGGACACCACCTGGTTGGCGGCGTCGATCGCGATCTGGATCTCGGCCCGAAGCTCCGGGTGCTCGCACAGCACCTCGACCGGGGTGTCCGTCGGCAGGCCGGCCGCCTCCAGCCAGGTCGGCAGCGCCTCCTCGTCGACGGTGACCAGCGCCGCGATGAACGGCTGCCGGTCACCGACGACGACGCACTGGCTGACCAGCCGGTGCGCCCGGACCTGGTCCTCCAGGACCGCCGGGGCGACGTTCTTGCCGCCGGCGGTCACGATGATCTCCTTCTTGCGGCCGGTGATGCTGAGGTAGCCGTCGCTGTCGAGGTGGCCGAGGTCGCCGGTGCGGAACCAGCCGTCTGCCAGCGCCTCGCCGGTGGCGACCTCGTTGCGCCAGTAGCCCTTGAAGATCAGGTCGCCGGCGATGAGGATCTCGCCGTCGTCCTCGATCCGGATGGTCACGCCGGGCAGCGGCCGGCCGACGGTGCCGATCCGGGTCGCGCCGGGCAGGTTGGCGGCGGCCGCGGGGGAGGTCTCGGTCAGGCCGTACCCCTCGCAGATGTTCACCCCGATGCCCCGGAAGAAGTGCCCGAGCCGGGCACCGAGCGGCGCGCCGCCGGAGATGGCGTCGCGGCACCGGCCGCCGAGCGCCGCGCGGAGCTTGCGGTAGACGAGCCGGTCGAAGAGCGCGTGCTGCGCGCGCAGCGCCAGGCCGGGGCCGGCCGGGGTCTCCAGCGCCTCGCTGTACGCGATGGCGACGGCCTCGGCGCGGGCGAAGATCTTCCCCTTGCCGTCGGCCTCGGCCTTCTGCTTGGCGGCGTTGTAGACCTTCTCGAAGACCCGCGGCACCGACAGCACGAACGTCGGGCGGAACGCCTGGAGTTCGGCGACCAGGTTCTTCGTGTCGGCGCAGTGCGCCATCGTGGCGCGCGCCTGCACGACACCGATCTGGATGAGCCGGGCGAAGGCGTGGGCCAGCGGCAGGAACAGCAGGGTCGACGCGTTCTCGCCGAACAGGTTCGGCAGGACCGGCACCGCGTTGGCGATGTCGGCGTACATGTTGCGGTGGGTGAGCATGCAGCCCTTGGGGCGGCCCGTGGTGCCACTGGTGTAGATGATGGTGGCGAGGTCGCCGGACCGTACCGCCGAACGGCGCCGCTCGATCTCCACCGGGTCGACCGCGGCGCCCGCCGCGACCAGCTCGTCGACCGCGCCGAGGTCGATCTGCCACACGTTCGCCAGTTCGGGGAGCCGGTCGCGTACGCCGGCGACCAACGTGGCGTGTGCGTTGGTCTCCACCAGCGCGGCGACGGCGCCGGAGTCGGACAGGATCCAGGCGGCCTGCTCCGCGCTGGACGTCTCGTAGATCGGCACGGTCACCGCGCCGGCCGCCCAGATGGCGTAGTCGAACAAGGTCCACTCGTAGCGCGTGCGGCTCATCAGGGCGACCCGGGCGCCGGGCTGCACGCCGGCCGCCACCAGGCCCCGGGCGACCGCGACGACCTCGTCGCGGAACTGCCGGCAGGTCACCTCGACCGGGGTGCCGTCGGGGCCCGGTCGGACGAACTGCACCGCGTCCGGGGCGACCTCGGCATTGTCCCAGACCGGATCGGTGAGGTTGGCCGAGTCGCCGACGGTGACGATCGGCGGGACGGAGAACTCGCGCACCTGCACTCTCCTCGTGCTCACACTGGCCGGGCGGGGCCGCCACCTCGGGTCGGCTCTGTCGAAACCTACCCGCCCGAGCGGGTGGGTGGCGCAGGCAGGTTCCTCCCGCCGCCGGGTAGCCTCCCCCCCATGGCGGACTCCTCCACCCAGTCGATCATCATCGGCGCGCCACCGGAACGGGTGGCGGCGGTCATCTGCGACTTCCCGCGCTACCCGGAGTGGACCGAGGCGGTACGGGACGTGGAGGTCGTCGAGGAGTACGAGGACGGCTACGCGAGCCAGGTCCGGTTCACCATCGACGCGGGCGTGATGGCCGACGAGTACGTGCTCGCCTACGAGTACGCGGAGGACCTCACCCGTATCGAGTGGCACCTGGTGGCGCCCTCGAAGATGCAGAAGGCCCAGCGCGGTTCGTACGACCTGGTGGGCAACCCCGACGGCACGACGACGGTGACCTACACGCTGGAGGTCGAGTTGTCGGTCGGGATGCTGGGCATGTTCCGCCGCAAGGCCGAAAAAATGATCATGGACACCGCGTTGAAGCAGCTCAAACGCCGGGTAGAAGCACCCGGTGCGGCGCAGTGACGCGGCCGGCGGCCCGGCCGCCCCGGTAGAGGAGCCGAGCGTGGGGACAACGGATCCGGGCTCGGCCCGGGAAGAGGCGGAACGACTGGTCGCCACGCTGCTGGCCACCGCGCGGCTGGCCGCGGCGGGATCGGGGTCGGCGGCGTGGGGTCCGCTCGGTGGGATCGTGTCGAGTGTCCTCGGTCACAGCGGCGGCCCGGGCGGGTCGGCGGGTTCCACCGGGGGTGGTTTCGCCACCGGAACCGCGGAGTGCTGCATCTGCCCGGTCTGCCGGGCTGTCGCCGCGTTGCGGGACCCGAGTCCGGAATTCGCCGAGCGGCTCGCCACCGGAGCCGGCGACCTGGCCGCCGGGGTGGCCAGCCTGCTCCGCGCGTTCGCCCCGGCCGAGCCGGCCCACGAGCGGGCCGACGAGCCCGCCCCGGCCCCGCCGACCGCCGGCACGGAGGATCACGTGTGGCGCGAGGCCACCCGGAGCGGGCATGATTCTCCGTCGGCGCCCGAGGGGGACGTCTGGTCCGCTGCCACCCGCACGGAGGAGACCCCCGACCCGGCCGCCGCACCGCCCGTCGACGTCGCCGGGCCGGCCGCGCCGGTGACCGTACGGGCGGCGGCCGACCGTCCCGTGGTGCCCGCCTCCCGGGTGCCCGGTGACGCGGGCGAGGACGCCCGGGGGGCCTGACCACCACCTCCCGACCCCACCGAGCGATGCCGTGGGGCCGGGGCAGCACAGCAGAGGGGAGTGGCAGCGGTGACGCTGACCATCGGAGTCGACGTCGGTGGCACGAAGGTGGCCGGCGGTGTCGTGGACGACGCCGGCAGGGTCCTGGTGCAGGCCCGACGGGACACTCCCGCCGATGACGTCGGCAAGACCCGCGACGTCATCATCGAGGTGGTCGGCGAGTTGGCGCACGGGCGGACGGTCGAGGCGGTCGGCATCGGCGCGGCGGGCTGGATCAACGCCGGTCGCTCCACCGTTCTCTTCGCCCCCAACCTGGCCTGGCGCGACGAGCCGCTGCGCGACTACGTCAGCGCGGCGGTGAACCTGCCGGTGATCGTCGAGAACGACGGCAACGTCGCCGCGTGGGCCGAGTTCCGGCACGGCGCGGCCCGCCACGCCGACGACTCGATGGTCATGTTCACCATCGGCACCGGCGTGGGCGGCGGCATCGTCCTCGGCGGCGAGCTGGTCCGCGGCGCCAACGGCATCGCCGCCGAACTCGGGCACATGCTCACCGTGCCCGACGGGCACCAGTGCGGCTGCGGCCGGCTGGGCTGCATCGAGCAGTACGCCAGCGGCAGCGCCCTGGTCCGCTTCGCCCGCGCCGCGGCCCGGCAGGAGCCGCACCGCGCCGCCGCCCTGCTGGACCTGGCCGGCGGGGAGGCCGAGGCGATCACCGGCCCGATGGTGACGGCTGCCGCCAAGGGCGGCGACCCGGTCTCCGCCGAGGCGTTCGCCCAGGTCGGCCGCTGGCTGGGCACCAGCCTCGCGGACATGGCGCAGATCCTCGACCCCCAGGTGCTGGTCGTCGGCGGTGGCGTCATCGACGCCGGTGACCTGCTGATGGGCCCGACCCGCCGCTCCTTCACCGAGGCGTTGGCGCAGCGCAGCCGGCTGCCGGTGGCCGAGATCCGGCCGGCCCAGCTCGGCAACACCGCGGGCGTCATCGGCGCCGCCGACCTCGCCCGCCGGATCTAGGGCCGGTGTCGACGCAGGCCCCGGTGACCGCACCGGGTGACGGCGTGCCGCTGCGCGTCGTGTCGTACAACATCCACAGCCAGCGGGACGACACCGCCGCGCTCGCGGCGGTGGTCCGCGCCGCCGCGCCGGACGTGGTCATCGTGCAGGAGGGACCGCGCCGGTTCCGCTGGCGGCAGAAGTCCGCGGCGCTCGCCGCGTCGTTCGGGCTGGTGGTCGCGGCGGGCGGGCTGCCCGCGCTGGGCAACCTGCTGCTGACCAGCCTCCGGGTGCGGGTGACCGCGGACCGGTGCCAGCGGTTCCCGCTCACCCCCGGCCGGCACCTGCGGGGCGCCGCGTACGCCGACTGCGTGGTCGAGCGGGGCGCCCGGTTCACGCTCGCCGGTGCGCACCTGTCCACCGACCCGGCGGAGCGGCCGGTCCAGGCCGAGCTGTTCGCCCGGGGGCTGGCCGACGCGCCCTGGCCGGTGATCGCGGGCGCGGACCTCAACGAGGGGCCGGACGGGCCGGCCTGGGCGACGGTGGCGGCCGGCCGCACCGACGCCGCGGTGGCGACGGACCGGGCCGACCGGCTCACCTACTCGTGCGCCAACCCGAGCCGGCGGATCGACGCGCTCTTCGTCGACCCACGGATCACCGTCGTCGACTACGACGTGGTGGACACGCCGGAGACCCGCCGCGCCAGTGACCACTTCCCGGTCCTGGTCGACCTGCTGCTGCCCCCGACCGCCTGACCGCGGCGCCGGGGCCGGGGCTGGACATCGGCCATCCGATGTGGGCAGGATGCTGCGCGACCCGGCACCCGTGCCGCACAAAGGAGAACCCTCGGTGTCCACCTCCACCGACGACGGCCGGCCCGACCCGGAGTCGAGCACCCTCGACGTGACCCGCGACGGCCGCCCGGTCTCGGACCGGGGCGACACGGTCTGCGTGATCGGTGCCGGCGCGAGCGGGCTGACCGCCATCAAGAACCTCACCGAGCACGGGTTCGGCGTCGACTGCTACGAGCGGGAGACGGGGGTCGGCGGCGCGTGGAACTGGCGGCACGACCGCAGCCCGGTGTACGCGAGCACCCACCTCATCTCGTCGCGCCCGTTCACCCAGTTCCCCGACTTCCCGATGCCGGACGACTGGCCGGACTACCCGCACCACAGCCAGTTGCTGTCCTACTTCGAGCGGTACGCCGACCACTTCGACCTGCGCCGGCACATCTGGTTCGGCACCGAGGTGGTGCGGGTCGAGCCGGTGGCCGGGGACCGGTGGGACGTCACCACCCGCAGCACCGGCGGCTACGGCCCGGAGCGCACCTCCCGGTACGCGGCCGTCGTGGTCGCCAACGGCCACAACTGGTCCCCGAAGCTGCCGAGCTACGACGGCCTCGCCGAGTTCCGCGGCGAGATCATGCACTCCTCGTCGTACAAGGACCCGGCGCAGCTGCGCGGCAAGCGGGTGCTGGTGGTCGGCGCGGGCAACACCGGCTGCGACATCGCCGTGGAGGCCGCGCAGCAGGCGTCACACTGCTGGCACTCCACGCGCCGCGGCTACTGGTACGCCCCCAAGTACGTCCTCGGCCGCCCCGCCGACCAGGTCAACGACGAGTTGCTGGCGCTGCGGGTCCCGCGGCGGGTCCGGCAGTGGCTCTACCACCTGACGCTGCGGCTGACCGTCGGTGACCTCACCCGGTTCGGCCTGCCGAAACCCGACCACCGGGTGTACGAGACCCATCCGATCGCCAACAGCCAGCTCGTGTACCACGTCGGCCACGGCCGGATCACCCCGGTCCCGGACGTCACCCGCTTCCACCCGTACGCCGTCGAGCTCGCCGACGGCCGGCGGATCGACCCGGAGCTGGTCGTCTTCGCCACCGGCTACCTGCCGCGGTTCGAGTTCCTCGACCCGAAGATCCTCGGCGACGACGGCGGAACCGGCCGGCCGACGCTGTGGCTCAACGCGTTCGTGCCCGGTCACCCGACGCTCGCGGTGGCCGGCCTGGTGCAGCCCGACTCCGGCATCTTCACCCTGTCGCACTGGCAGGCCGTGCTGTTCGCCCGGCTGCTGCGGCTGCGGGTGACCCGCCCGGACCGCGCGGCGGCCTTCGCCGGGAAGGTCACCGCGAAGGCGGGGGAGCGTTACTCCGGGCCGGTCAAGGACAGCACCCGGCACTGGTTCGAGGTCGGCCACGCCGACTACCTGCGCGCCGTCCAGCGCGCCATGCGGGACCTGGAGGCGCGGTGAGCGCGAGGAGTGCGGCGGAGCGAAGCCCCGCAGTGGCGAACGAAAGGTCGGCACGGTGAGCCAGCAGGTGCGGATCATGCGGGGGTGGGAGTGGGCCCGGCCGGTCCGCCCGGTCCGGCGCGAGGTGCTCGGCGCCGCCCCGGAGCTGGAGGAGGGCCGCCCGCCACTGCTGTTCGTGCCGGGGTTCGGGCACGGGGCGTGGGCGTTCGCCGAGCACTGGCTGGGTCACGCCGCCGGGCGCGGCTTTCCCGCGTACGCCCTGAGCCTGCGCGGCCACAGCGGCAGCGGCCCGGCGCCGGACGCGACGCTGCGCGCGTACGCCCATGACGTGGTCCAGGTGGCGGCGGGCCTGCCGCGCCGGGCGGTGCTGGTGGGGCACGGCGCCGGGGCGCTCGTGGTCGCGCACGCCCTGGCGCGCTACCCGGCCCGCGCCGCCGTCCTGGTGGCGCCGGTCCTCGGCGGCTGGGGTACGGCGCTGACCGCGCTGCGCCGCAACCCCCTCGGGACGCTGCCGGCGCTGGCCGGCGGCCGGCTGCGGTTGAGCCGCTCCCAGCTGTTCAGCCGCGAGCTGCCGGCGGCGGACGCCCGGCGGCACGTCTCCCGGCTGGGCCGGGCCGCCCGGCGTGCCCAGTGGCAGCTGCTGCTGGGCCGGGAGCCGGAGCCGGCGGTGGGCGACCCGCCGGTGCTGGTGCTCGGCAGCCCGGACGACCGGGTGGTGCCGGCGGCGGCGCTGACCCGGGCGGCCCGGCGGTACGGCTCCGCGCCGCTGCTCTTCCCCGGCATGGGGCACGACCTGATGCTCGACGTGCGCTGGCGGGAACCGGTCGACGCGATCCTGGACTGGCTGGAGAAGGATCCCGTCCGAGGTTGAGCGCGGACGCGATCAGCCCCCGGCGCCGAGCCGGCTGACCAGCGACCCGTCCTCGTCGAGCGCCGAGAGGTAGGACCGGGCCCAGGCGCGGATGTCGTGCTGGCGCAGGTGCGCGCGCATGGCCCGCATCCGCTCGTGGACGTCGTCCGGCGCGGCCCGCAGGGCCGCGAGCAGCCCCTGCTTGAGGCCCTCCAGGTCGTGCGGGTTCACCAGGTACGCCTGGGACAGCTCGGCGGCCGCGCCGGCGAACTCGCTCAGCAGCAGCGCCCCGCTGTCGTCGACCCGGGCGGCGACGTACTCCTTGGCCACCAGGTTCATGCCGTCCCGCAGCGGGGTCACCGCCATCACGTCGGCGATCCGGTACAGGGCCGCCAAATCGGCGCGGTCGAACGGCTGGGTCAGGTAGTGGATGGCCGGCTCGCCGACCCGCCCGAACTCGCCGTTGATCCGGCCGACCTCGCGCTCGACGCGCTCGCGGAGGATCTGGTACTGCCCGACCCGCTCCCGGCTCGGCACCGCCACCTGCACCAGCACCGTGTCCCGGACCTTGACGTGACCGTCGACGATCAGCTCGCTGTACGCCTTTAGCCGCTGCTCGATGCCCTTGGTGTAGTCCATCCGGTCGACGCTGAGGATCACCTGGTCGGGGCTGCCCAGGTCGCGGCGCAGCCGGGCGGCCCGCTCGGCGACGTCCGGCCGGGCGGCCAGGGCGGCCATCTCGGCGGTGTCGATGGAGACCGGGAAGGCCCCGATGCGCACCACCCGGTCGTCGACCGCGATGCGGCGGTCGGTGGCGGGCAGGCCGAGCACCTTCGCCGCGAGCTGGGCGAAGTTGTGCACCGCCTGGGCCCGCTGGAAGCCGACGAGGTCTGCGCCGAGCATGCCGCGCAGCAGTTCGGCCCGGCGGGGCAGTTGCATGAACAGTTCCGGCGGTGGGAAGGCGACGTGCAGGAAGAAGCCGATCCGCAGGTCCGGTCGCAGCGCCCGGAGCAGGCCCGGAACGAGCTGGAGGTGGTAGTCCTGCACCCACACCACGGCGCCGGGCTCGGCCACCTCGGCGGTCGCCTCCGCGAAGCGCTGGTTGACCCGCTGGTACGCCTCCCACCAGCGGCGGTGGTGCTCAGGCTGCTCTACGGCGTCGTGGTAGAGCGGCCACAGGGTGGCGTTGGCGAAGCCTTCGTAGTGGTCGCGCAGGTCCTCCGTGGTCAGCGCCACGGCGTGCATGCGGACGCCGTCGATGTCGGGCAGCACGGGGGCCGGTCCGGTGCCGCCGGCCCACCCCACCCAGGTGGCGGGGGTGTGCCGCAGGAGCGGGTGCAGCGCGCTGACCAGGCCGCCGGGGCTGCGGCGCCATTCGCACGCACCGTCCGGCGCCACACTGTCGTCGATGGGGAGGCGGTTGGCGACCACCACGAGGGAACTCTGTCGCATCTCGGGCGTTCCGATCTGCCGGGGAAGCGACCGCCGGTGCGAAGGGGGAGGAACGACCGGCAGTCAGCGGAGGGGACGTGACGGGCAGCGGTATTCCTACTGACCGTAAGTTACACCACTGTTACGCCCATGGTGGGGGAGTGGCCGTCCCGGGATGCGGGCGCAGTGACGGTGATCGAGGCGTCCGCTGGATCGGGCGGTCAGACGACCGCGCCGTCGTCCGGGTCCTGCTCGTCGCGGTCACCCGGCCGCAGCCGCCAGACCAGCGTGACGAAGCCCGCCAGGATGCCGGTGAATCCGAGCAGGGTGACCACGGACGGGTCGGCCGGGAACACCGTGGGGAACAGGAACAGCACGAAGCCGACCACGATGGCCAGCGTGCCGACCGCGGCGTACTTGGAGATCCGGGGCAGCGGTGGGGGCGGGGGCGGGGTGTACCGCTCCTCGTCCTCGTCGTCGGGGAGGTCCGCCCCGAAGGTGTCCAGCCCGTCCAGCAGCGACGGCGCGTCGTCCCGGCCCCGCCCGACGGTCACCCCGGAGATGTCGGCCGCGTACGGCAGCGGCCGGGCCTCGGTGACGGTCGGCTCGTCGACGCCGGGCCGACCCGGGCGGGTGTCGTCGACGTCCTCGGCGGCAGGCCACGGGTTGTCACCGGTCGGGGCGGTGGCGTGGAAACCGGCGACGATGCGGGCCCACTCGGCGTCGATGTCGGGCTCGTCGTCACGCGCGCGGTCGGTGGCGCCCTCGTCGGCGAGCTGGGTCAGGTAGTCGCGGGCGGTGGTCAGGTGCGAGCGGTCCACGTACAGGCGGTCGACCGGCCGGGACGGGACCGTGGTGGTGCGGGTGACCGGGTTCAGGTCGGCGGACGGTTGCAGGTACGCGGCGATGCCCCCGGCCGCCAGCACGTCCAGCAGGTGCTCGCCGACCCGGGGGTCGACGTCGCCGGCGACCGCGTACTCGGTCGCGTCGAGCCCGTTGTCCCGCCGCCCCCGGCGGGCGCCACCCGCTGACACCGGACAACCTCCTCAACGCGCGCCCGCGGCGCGCCACCTGAGCCCCCTCGGCGTCCCCACGCCGTGCCATGAATCGTGACACGTCGGCACCCGGTTCCGGGAGTGCGTTGTGTCGCGTCTTGCCCGTCAGGGGTCGCTCCGCTGGTGGCGGGCGCGGGTGTTTGTCCGTTTGTGCGCGGACCGCGCCCTCTGCCGGCGTGATCTCCGCCGCCGCGACTCGGCTCAGCGGGGGATCGCCGCGACGATGTCGGCGACGTCGACCCGGACCGGGTCCGGGTTCGCCCAGCTCCAGTTCGGGTGGGCGCGGTTGGTCAGCAGGACCAGGACCATCCGCCGGTCCGGGTCCACCACCAGGGAGGTGCCGGTGAAGCCGGTGTGCCCGAAGGTGCGCGGACCGCTCAGCCGGCCCATGAACCACGGCTGGTCGAGCACGACGCCGAGGCCGTGCGCGGCGGTACGGGTGGGCCGCTCGGGGTCGACGGCCGGCAGGCCGGCGTTGACGTTGGTGAGCATCTGCCGGGTGATCTCCTCGGAGAGGATCCGGACGCCCCGGTAGGCACCGCCGTTCAGCAGCAGCTCACCGATGACGGCCACCTCGGCGGGGGTGCTGAAGATGCCGGCGTGGCCGGCGATCCCGCCCATGTGGTTGGCGACATCGTCGTGCACCACCCCCCGGAGCAGCCCCCGCGACGAGCGCGCGTCGGTGGCGACGAGCCGGGCGGCCTGGTCGGCGGCGCTGAGCCAGGTCTTCGGGTTGAAGCCCGTGTACCGCAGGCCGAGCGGGCCGGTCAGCCCGGTCTTGAGCGCCTGGTCCAACCGTTGCCCGGTGACCTTCTCGACGAGGAACGCGAGGACCATCAGCCCGACGCTGGAGTACCGGAACACCGTGCCGGGCACGGCGCCGCTCACCAGGGGGGTGGCCAGGACGGCCGCCCGGCGGGCCGCGTCGTCGGGCAGGCCGGCGACCTTCGCCCCGACCGGCAGGCCGCTGGTGTGGGACAGCAGCATGGCGACGGTGACCTTGTCCTTGCCGGTGCCGGTGAAGCCGGGCAGGTAGTCCACCACCCGCGCGGACAGGTCGATCCGTCCCTTGTCGACCTGCTGCAACGCCAGGATCGAGGTGTAGACCTTGGTGATCGAGGCGAGGTCGAAGATCGAGTCGTACCGCATCGTCACCTGCTTCGACGCGGGCAGCAGGACCGGCCCGGCGTCGTAGCGCAGCGCCTTGCCGGTCACCGCCCGCGCCACCATGGCCCCGTTGACCAGGCACAGCGCGACCGCGCCCGCGTACGCCGGATGCTGCGGGTTGGCACGGGTCGGCGAGAGATGGCGGTCGAGTGTGATGATGACCAGCCGGCCCGCCGCGTTGGCGCCGCCGCGAACCGTCGCCCCGCTGGTCCCGGTGGCGTCCGGGGCGGCGATCCGTGCCGCCGCGGACCGGCTGGGCGCGGCCGACGCGCTCGCGCCCGCGCTCGCGGTGGGCGCGGCGGACGGGCCGGCGGTGGCCGACCGGGCCACCTCGCGGCAGCCGGCGACGGTCGCGGCGGCGACCGCGAGACCGATGCCGAGCACGGTACGACGGTGCAGGGACATGCGGCGCATCATGGCAGCTGCGGCCGAGCGAATCCAGCCTGCCCGGCCAGCCGCGGACATCGACGGCGACTGTGATTCACGTCATAGGCGAAGGCCGATGTGTTCCGGGGTCGGCGCGGCGTCCCGGCCGGGTAGGGTCACCGATCGTCACCAGGGCGGTGCACCGCCGTCGTCCGGGTGGGGCCGAGCCGCAGGTGGCGGCATCGGGCGCTGGAGCCCGCCCCGATCATGGCTGGTCCGCCCGCGGCGCTCGGTGACGGACGGAAGCCGGAAGAGTCCGACTCATCCGGCTCGGTGCGACGGATCCATTTCGGCGGTAGGTGTCCGCAAAGGATCACCGGTTCTACGGCTCGCCCAACTGCCTGTCAAGACATTGATCGCCGACGACGGATGTTCCTATGCTGCGCCAACTTTTCGGTTGCGAACACGGGGGCTGCCGTGGAAGAGCATCTGCGTACCGGTGTTTTCGTCTCGTTGGCGCGGGGGGTGTTCGCCCGCTGGGGGCGACGGGTGGCGTTGCTGCTGGCCGTCGTCCTGGCAGCGACCATGTCGGACGTTCCCGCCCGGGTCGAGCGGCCGGCCGTCGCGGCGCCGAAGCCGGCGGCGCAGCCGAAGCCCGCCTGCCCCGACGACCGGCCGGACGAGGTGTCCGCGGCGGTGGCGGCGCGGCTCTGCGGGGCCCGGGTCGAGGTGGCGAATCGGCGGTCCGAGACGACCCAGGTCTTCGCCAACGCGGACGGCACCCTGACCGAGGAGCAGGCCCTCGCCCCGGTCCGGGTCCGGCAGGGCGACACCTGGGTGCCCGTCGACCTCACCCTCCAGCGGCGGGCCGACGGCGTCGTGGCTCCGAAGGCGCACCCGCGCGGCCTCACCTTCGCCGGCGCCGCGCCCGGCGCCGGGGAGCACGAGGTGGCCTCGGTCGGCACCGGTTCCGAACGCGCGGTGGTCGGCTGGCCCGGTCCGCTTCCCGAGCCCGTCCTGAACGGCCGGACCGTCACCTACCCGGACGTGCGGCCGGGTGTCGACCTGGTCTTCCACGCCCACGCCACCGGCTACGAGCAGCACGTCGTGGTCAAGGACCGGGCGGGCCTCGCCCAGGTGCGCACGCTGAAGCTGCCGCTGCGCACCGGGAAGCTCACCGCGGCCCGCGACGGCATGGGCGGCCTGGTCTTCAAGAACTCGCGCGGTCGCCAGATCGGCCGGGCGCAGACGCCGCTCATGTGGGACGCGAAGGTCTCGCCGCTCTCCGGTGACCACGTCAACCACGCCCCGGTCGCGCTGCGGACGACGGCCGCCGGTGGCCGGACCGTCATGGAGCTGACCCCGGACAAGGACTTCCTCGCCCGACCCGACCTGACCTTCCCGGTGACCATCGACCCGCCGACGTCGCTGTCGCCGTCGTTCGACGCGTTCGTGCAGAACAGCTACTCCAGCGACCAGTCCGGGTCGAGCGACCTGAAGCTCGGCTACTCCAACGACGGCGGGACCTTCTACGCGCGGTCGTACCTGCGGTTCAACACCACCGGCTTCGGCGGCAGCCGGATCATCACCGCCAAGCTGCGGCTGTGGAACTACCACTCGTGGTCGTGCACCGCCGCGTCCTGGGAGGCCTGGCGCACCGACTACGTCGACTCCTCGGTCCGCTGGACCAATCAGCCCACCGCCCGGGCGAAGGTCGGCACCTCGACCGAGACCCGCGGCTACAACTCCTCCTGCGGCGACGGCTACGTCTACATCGAGGTCGGCGGCGCGCTCCAGCACAGCGCGGACAACAACCTCACCAGCGCCAGCGTCATGCTGCGCGCCACCTCGGAGACCTCGACGTCCGGCTGGAAGCGGTTCGACTCCGCCGAGGGCACCCACCCGCCGGTGGTGACCATCACCTACAACAGCGCACCGTCGGCGCCGACCGCGCTCGCCGTCGCCCCCTGCTACACCGCCTGCGGATCCGGGGCGCGGACCGCGTCGCTGCGGCCCACCCTCTCGGCGAAGCTCGCCGACGCGAACGCCGGTCAGACGCTCCAGGCCGAGTTCGTGGTGCGCAACAAGGCCACCCAGGCGGTGGTCAGCTCGTCCGGCCTGCGCTCCGGCAGCCCCGCCTGGACCAACGGCTCGACCGCCTCCTGGCAGGTGCCGGTCGACCTGGCCAACGGCACCCAGTACGAGTGGCAGGTCCGCGCCAAGGATCCGTGGAACCACGGCGCCTGGACGGCGTGGACACCGCTGACCGTCGACACCGACAAGCCCGGGGTGCCGTTCGTCGCGGCGACGATCTACCTCAACGACGGGCAGCCGCACGGCGGCGCCAGCCAGCCCGACACGTTCACCTTCACCCCCGCCAACGGCACCACCGACCTCGCGGCCTTCGTCTACAAGTTCGACTACGACAGCGCGGCGACGACCGTCGCCGCCACCGGCGCGAAGTCGGTGACCCTCGCACCCCGCGACGGCCACCGCACCCTGACCGTCCAGGCCAAGGACTCCGCCGGGAACCTGTCCAGCCCCAACCTGTACGTCTTCGACGCCGGCAACGCCGCCCTGGCCGAGCCGCTGCCCGGCGCGACCATCGTCAAGCGCACCAAGCTGCGGATCACCACTCCCGTCGCCGGCTACACCCGGACGTACTTCGAGTACCGGCGCGGTCCCGGCGGGGCGACCCTGCCGGTGCCCTCGGCCAACCTGACCTCCGCCACCGGCGCTCCGATCACCGCCACCGCCGCCAGCCCGGTCGCCCTGTCGTCCCTCGGCGGGTACGCGATCTGGAACGCCACCGACACCCTCGGCCTGGTCGGCGGCGTCGTCGAGGTGCGCGCGCACCTCTACACCGCCACCGGCACCACACCCGCGTACACCATCCCCTGGGTCCGGGTGACCGTCGACTCCAGCGGCGACGGCGCCGCCGACGACGAGGTCGGCCCCGGCTCGGTCAACCTGCTCACCGGCGACTACGCGCTCTCCTCCACCGACGCCGAGGAGCTGGGCCTGTCGGTCAGCCGTTCGGCCTCGTCGCGCAACCCGGCCGACGGCTACCAGCCGATGGCGGAGCGGCTCACCGCCAACCAGCAGCAGGTCTCCACCGACCTGACCGGCTTCACCGTCCCCGGCACGTCGTCCGCGGTGCGCTCCACCGCCCGCGGCCAGGGTGAGACGACCCCGGCCGACTCCCTGGAGATCACCCCGGTCACCACGACCAGCAACGACACCTACGTCGCGGTCGGCGGGGACAACGGCGGGCTACGGCTCAGCATGAGCCCGGGGAAGACGTACCGGATGACCGGCTGGATCCACGTGCCGGCCGCCACCGGGCTGGTACCCGCGCACACTCAGCGTGGCCTGCGGATCGTGGGCTTCCACAAGGTGGGCACCACCTACACCGAGGTCGCCTCCCAGATGGCCGGCTACACCGACGGCTGGCAGGAGCTGTCGGTCGACATGACCGTGCCGGCCGGGGCCACCGAGGCGTTCTTCCGGCTCTACAACGGCATGCAGGGCGGCTCCGGCCGCAAGGTCTACTGGGACAACCTCTCCGTCACCGAGATCGTCGCCCCGTTCGGCCCGTCCTGGACCGGGGGCGCGACCGGCGGCGCGGCGGACGTCGACTACACCACCGTCACGCTGCCGGAGCCCTCGCTGGCCCGGGTCAACACCATCGGCGGCGGCTGGATCACCTTCGCCAAGAACCCCGACGGCACCACCTTCACGCCGGAGCCCGGCGCCGAAGGGCTGGTGCTGAGCAAGGTCGGCAGCACCGCGTACCGGCTCAGCGAGCTGGACGGCACGGTCACCGAGTTCACCCAGCAGGGCGGAATGTGGGCGGCCACCTCGTCGTGGACGCCCGAGTCGGACACCACCTCCCGCTACGTCTATGACACGGCGGGCAGCCGACTGCTGCTCAAAAAGGTCATCAACCCGGTCGAGCCGGGCGTTGACGACACCCACAACTGCACCGCCGCCACCCCGGCGCGCGGCTGTGAGGTGCTCGAGTACGAGTACGCCACGTCCACCGCAGCCGGACTCAGCCAGACCGCCTTCGGTGACTACACCGACCGGGTCTCCGGGGTGAAGCTGTGGGCGTGGGACCCGGACACCTCCGCGATGACCGCCACCCAGGTCACCCGCTACGCGTACGACAACCTGGGCCAGCTCCGTGAGGTGTGGGACCCGCGGGTCAGCCCCGCGCTGAAGACCATCTACGAGTACGCCGGCGGCCGGGTCACCAAGATCACCCCCGCCGGCGAACTGCCCTGGCACGTCGACTACGGCAACCCTGACGTCGACTCCGCCGCCCTGCGCTGGGACCTCGACGCCGGCTCCGGCACGAGCGTCGCCGACTCCTCCGGCGGCGGCCGCACCGGCACCATGGCCTCCGGTGTCTTCTGGGCGCAGGGCAACGACCCGGACAACCCGGCCGACCGGGCAGCCGGGTTCACCGGCGGCACCGGCCAGCAGATCAGCGTGGCCGGCACCGCCCTGTCCAACACGTCCTCCTACACCGTCTCGGCATGGGTCCGGTTGACCGACAAGTCCGTCAACCGGACCGCCGTGTCCAAGGACGGGTCGCGGACCAGCGGCTTCTTCCTCAACTACGTCGCCGCCGACGACCGGTTCGCGTTCTCCCGGGTCAGCGCCGACAGTGACAGCGCCACCCCGGTCCGGGCCACCTCGAACACCGCGCCGGTGCTCGGTAAGTGGACGCACCTGGCCGGCGTCTACGACACCGCAAGCGGCCGGATGAAGCTGTACGTCGACGGCGTCCTCCAGACGACCACCGCCGCGGTCGGCGGCTGGAACGCCACCGGCGGGTACGTGGTCGGCCGGGCCAAGTGGGCCGGGGCCGCCGCGAACATCTGGCACGGCGGCGTCGACGACGTCCGCATCTACGGCAAGGCGCTCACCGACGCCCAGGTCGCCGACCTGGCCGGGGACGAGAACGCCGGCAAGCTGCTCAAGGTGCGCCGCCCCGCGCTCCAGCAGGGCTCGACGACGGCCACCGACGGTGAGATCGGCACCACCGTCGTCTACAACGTGCCGCTCACCCAGGGCGCCGGAGGTCCGTACAACCTCGACTCCGCCGCCATCTCCACCTGGGGCCAGGTCGACCTGCCGACCGACGCGACCGCCGTGTTCGGTCCGGAGGACGACCCGGGCCGCAGCAGCGCCACCCCGGCCGCGCCGGGCACCAACGGCTACCGGTATGCCACGGTCCACTACCTGTCCGCCGGTGGCAAGGAGGTCAACACCGCCACCCCGGGCGGCCACATCGACACCCAGGAGTACGACCGGTTCGGCAACGTCGTCCGGACGCTGGAGGCCACCGACCGGGCGCTGGCTCTGGGCACCCTGCCCGGCGCCGACGCCTACCTGGCCGAGCTGGGCCTGGCCGGCTCGGACACGGCGACGCGGGCGCTTGCCCTGTCCACCATCAGCACGTACAGCTCCGACGGGGTCGACCTGCTGGAGATGCTCGGTCCGACGGCCACGATGGTCCTCGAGAACCCGGTCGCCGACCCGGACGGCACCGGGCCGCTGGAGGTCATCCCGGCGGGCGCGACGGTCATCGGGCGGGTGCACGCCGTCAACAAGTACGACGAGGGCAAGCCGGACGGCGCCGCGTACCACCTGGTCACCACCGAGAGCGAGGGCGCGCAGATCGTCGGCTACCCGGACGCCGACGTGCGCGTCAGCAAGAACGGCTACGACGCCGAGCACGGTGGTGTATCCGGCTGGATCCTGAAGACCCCCACGAAGGTGGTCGCCGACGCCGGTACCGGCGGGGAGAACCTCACCGCGTACGCCGTCTTCAACGCCGCCGGTCAGGTACTCCAGTCGTGGGGTATCGGCTCGTCCGGCGCGGACGCCCGGGCCAACGAGATCATCTACTACACGGCCGGGGCCAACGCCCAGGACAGCGCGTGCGGCAACCGGCCGGAGTGGGCCGGCGAGCCGTGCGTGACCCGGGCGGTCGGCGCGGTCACCGGGCACGACCCGACCCGCATGACCACCGAGCTGCCGGTCCGGCGGGTCGTCGCGTACACGCGCTACGGCGACGAGGCCGTGGTGGCCGAGACGGCGGCCGGCAAGACCCGCACCACGACCACGACGTACGACGCCGCGACCCGGGTGACCAGCACCGCGATCACGTCCGACGAGGGCACGCCGGTCGAGGCGGTGACCACCACCTACAGCCCGACCTCGGGTGACGTCACCGTGACCACGATGGGCACCGCGACCATCACCCGCGAATACGACCTGCTGGGCCGGCTCGCGTCGTACACCGACGCCGACGGCGGCACCACGGTCAACGAGTTCGACCGGTTCGGCAAGGCCGTCAAGGTGTCCGACCCGACCGGCCACGCCACCTTCACCTACGACCGGGCGGCCGAGCCGCGCGGCCTGCTGACCAGCGTCACCGACAGCATCGCCGGCACCTTCTCGGCGAAGTACGCCCCGGACGGGCAGCTCACCGAGCTGAAGTACCCCGGTGGTCTGACCCGGACCGACCGGTTGGACGCCAACCTGCAACCGGTGGAGCGCACTTACACCCGCGACTCGGACGGCGCGGTGGTCTTCTCCGAGTCGGTGGCGGAGAACACCGCCAGCCAGTGGGTCAACCACACCTACACCGGCGGCAGCAAGACCTACCGGTACGACCGGCTGGGCCGGCTGGTGCGCGCCCAGCACGACAGCGCGATCACCGAGGGGTGCCTCACCCGGACGTACGCCTACGACGACCGGACGAACCGCACCGGAAGCACCAGCTTCGCCCCGGCGGCCGACGGCACCTGCGAGGAGTCAACGGCGACCGCCAGCCGGATCCACACGTACGACACTGCGGACCGGCTCACCGACGACGGGTACGTCTACGACGCCTTCGGCCGGACGACGGCGCTGCCGGGCGGCCTGGTCAACAGCTACTTCGCCAACGACCTGGTACAGCGCCAGCAGCTGGACGACGCGCGGCAGACGTGGACGCTGGACCCTGCGCACCGGTTCCGCGCGTACACCACCGAGACGCTGGTCGACGGCAACTGGGTCGGCGCGACGTCGAAGCTGAACCACTACGGCGACGACTCCGACGAGCCGCGGTGGATCGTCGAGGACACCACGCTGGGCAGCATCACCCGCAACGTGTCCGGGCCGGACGGCGACCTGGCCGCCACCACCTCGGCCACCGGCGACGTCGTACTTCAACTGACGAACCTGCACGGTGACGTGGCGGCGACGGTCGACACGGCGCTGACCGAGCCGGAGTTCTTCGACTACGACGAGTTCGGCGTGCCGATGGCCGGGCAGGCCGACCAGCGGTACGGTTGGCTGGGCGGGAAGCAGCGCTCGGGCGAGGCGATGGGCGACGTCATCCTGATGGGCGTCCGCCTCTACAGCCCCGGCATCGGCCGGTTCCTCCAGGTGGACCCAATCGACGGCGGCAACGCCACGGCGTACGACTACTGCGCCGGCGACCCCGTCAACTGCACCGACCTGGACGGCAAGTGGGGCTGGGGCAGCATCAAGAAGGGGCTGTCGAAGGTCGCCAAGGTGGCCTCGTACGCCTCGATGATCCCCGGCCCGATCGGCACGATCGCCGGCGTGGTGTCCGCCGTGTCGTACGCGGCCACCGGCAACTGGCGGGAGGCGGCCTGGGCGTTCGCGGGAGCGGCGGCGGCCGTCGTCGGCGCCGGAGCGGCGGTGAAGGGCGCCCGCCTCGCCGTGAACAGTGCCCGCGCCGCCTACAAGGCGCGTAAGGCCAGCAAGGTTCGTCGTGCCTACAAGGGCCGTCACCGGAGCCGCTGCAACTCCTTCGTCCCGGACACTCCGGTCCGCATGGCCGACGGAAACTACCTGCCGATCGGCGCGCTGGGGATCGGTGACCAGGTGGCGGCAGTCGATCCGACGACCGGCGACGTCACGGCCCAGCCGGTGCTTGAGGTCTTCGTCGGCCAGGGCAGCAGGCGGCTCATCGGGATCGATCTCGACGAGGGGGCTGACGGCGTCCTCACCGCCACGGCGGAGCATCCGGTGTGGGTGGTCGGCAGGGGCTGGGTCCGCGCCGACGACGTGCACGTCGGCGACGTCGTCACGGACGGCTACGACAACGAGAAGACCGTCGTACGGGTCGTGGACTACGGCTGGGTGCAGGACAGCGAGGTGTACAACCTCAATGTCGCGACCGTCCACACGTTCCTCGTCGCTGTCGACGGAGCGGACGTCCTCGTTCACAACAACAGCGCCCACTGCAAGCGCCCGAGAGGGTTCCGCGGCGGGGTGGCGAAGAAGGTCCTGGCGAAGTCCAGGGACGCGAGCGGCATTCCGCGTTGTTCCACGTGTGGGATCAAGATCGGCGGAACCGTCAAGCAGGGTAAGCGGACCTTCCGCGACTGGGACATCGATCACATCTTCAAGGTCCGCAAGCTCAAGAAGCGGGTGTGGGCGACTCGAAAGGCGTTCCTGGACGCCTACAACCACCTGTCGAACCTGCGGGCCCGGTGCCAGCGGTGCAACAGGCGCGATCAATAGCTGATCTTCTTGCCACCGACTGTTTCCGGCGAGCACCCCGGTCTCGGCCCACGCCGGGGCCGGGGTAGCCTCGCCTCGGCGAGGGGATGGAGGGGAGGGCCACGATGGTGAGGTTCAACCGCCGTCCATCGGACGGTGCGGAGGTGGCGCGACACCTCCGCAGACATCTCGGTACGCCGTTCAGTGAGCTTGAGGAGTCTGTCGGCGGTGGCGTGAAGGTGCGCCTCGCCGGGTTCGCGGACGTTCCGGGTGACGAGCAGGTGACCCTCGTTACCCAGGGCCTGGCGGGCGCCGCGCGGCGCGGCGGCTGGGCGCGGAGCGACGGGTACGCACAGGAACTGGTCTTCGTCTTCGACCGGCGGCATTTTGGCGAAGAGATCCTCGACTTCGTTCTAACGTGCGCTCGGCGATTCGTCGAACAGCGGCAGCTCCTGTCCTGGACGGAACCCGTACGGCTGAACGCGCCGGTTCCCTCCAGCACCGAACTGCGTTTCCTGCTCCCCACTCCCGCCGCCCTGTTCGACGACGACTTCCAGTTCGTGGCCGAGCGGGACGGGGAGACGAACTTCTGTCTCCTCGTGCCCGCTTATGCCGTCGAAGCCGAGTTCCTTGCCGCGAACGGGCCGGATGCCCTCTACGACGCCCTGGAAGAGCACGAGGTCGACGTTTCTGACCTGGGGCGCGCTGTGCTGTCCGCAGCGTGATCCCACCGAGTGGTCGACATCAGCGGGCTGAGTGGCGCGCGGCGGTTTGACGGTTGGGTTGTCGTCACAGCGGTGGTCGCGGATCCGAGGGGAGCGTGCGAGGCCGTCCAGGTTCTCGTCGCCGATAAGAGCACCGGTGCCGCAGTCCGACGCTTGCGATCCAATGGCTATCGCAAGGTCGGCACCCGGCTCGGCACCATGCAGATCGACGACACCTCGGCCCATCTGGCGACCGCTGCCCCCGGGAACGTCTTTGAGCGCGAATGGCTGAAGAAAGGGGAGTGGCTGGCCGTCACCTCGCTGTAGAGGACGGCCAGATGCGACCGTACGGTCACCGCCCGGCGCTGCGTAGGTTGCTGGATGACGGTCGGCGGGGTTCGCGGAGGTTCCGGGGAAGCGGAAGGGTGGCGTGAGGATTGACCCGGAGGCGGACGGTCTGGCGGCCGACATCCGGAGTTGCGCGGCGGAGCGTGACCTGGTGCCCGCCGTGGAGGTGCGGACGAGCGACGGGCGACCGGTTCTCCGGGGTGGAATATGTCGCGACGGCCAGGTCGAGCGGCGACGGGCTGGACGAGTGGGAGAGGGCGCTCCTCCGGGGCGCCACAGGTGGTGTGACGGGAAAGTTGATCGGTCGTCCGTTGTGGCGGAGGGCCGGTGCTCCGTAGGCTCGTCGGCGACGGCAGCGCTCCCGGGGACGGGTCGCTGTCGCGGGCAACCCCACGGGAAAGGACGCCGGTGCTGTACTGGCTGCTGAAGTACGTCATCCTCGGGCCGCTGCTGAAGCTGATCTTCCGCCCGCAGGTGGAGGGCCTGCACCACGTACCGGCGACCGGCCCGGTGATCCTCGCCAGCAACCACCTCTCCTTCTCCGACTCGATCTTCACCCCGCTGATCGTGCCGAGGAAGGTCACCTTCGTCGCCAAGGCGGAGTACTTCACCGGCAAGGGCCTCAAGGGGTGGCTGACCAAGATGTTCTTCGTCGGCACCGGCACCATCCCGGTGGACCGCTCCGGCGGCCGGGCCGCCCGGGCGGCGCTGGACACCCAGCTCAAGGTGCTGCGGGCCGGTGGGGTCGCGGGCATCTACCCGGAGGGCACCCGTTCGCCGGACGGGCGGCTCTACCGGGGCAAGACCGGCGTTGCCCGGCTCGCGCTGGAGAGCGGCGCCCCGGTGGTGCCGGTGGTGATGCTCAACCTGGACGAGATCCAGCCGCCGGGCAAGATCATCCCGAAGGTGCAGCGGGTGCGCATCCGGTTCGGCCCGCCGCTGGACTTCTCCCGCTACGCCGGGATGGCGAGCGACCGGTTCGTCGAGCGCGCGGTCACCGACGAGATCATGTACGAGCTGATGGAGCTGTCCGGCCGCGAGTACGTCGACATGTACGCCCAGAAGGCGAAGTCGGTGCCTCCGCCGCCCGCGCCGAAGCCCCGCGAGCCGATCGCGGCCTGACGGCGGCGTCGCCCGACGGTCAGCGTTCGCTCATGCCGGCGCGGCGACGCAGCGACGCCACGTCGGTGACCACGATGCGGCGGCCCTCGGTGCGCAGCCAGCCCCGGCTGGCGAACGAGCCGATCGCCTGGTTGACGCTCTGCCGGGAACCGCCGGCCATCTCGGCGAGCTGGCTCTGGTTGAGCTCGATGGTGATCATCGGCGCCTGGCTCTCGCCGGCGAGGCGGACCAGCGTCTTGGCGACGCGGCCGGGCAGGTCGAGGAAGACGTGGTCGGCGTTCTGCTCGGTCAGGCGGCGGATCAGGGCGCCGAGGGAACGCATCACCGCGTCGAGGATGCGCGGGTTGGAGTGCACCAGTTCCATGAACGCGCCGCGGGACAGCGCGAGGGCCGAGCAGTCCTCGATGGCCTCGGCCGACGCGGAGCGGGTGGAGGCGTCGAGCAGGGACACCTCGCCCAGCACGTCCGGCGGCCGGATCACCGACAGCACGGCCCGCTCGCCGGTCGGTGCGGTGCGGAAGACGGCGACCGCGCCTCGCCGCAGCACGATCAGCGACTCGCCGGGATCGTTCTCGACGAAGAGCAGCTGCCCCTTGCGGTACGTGCGCGGGACGGCCGCCGCGATCACGCGTTGCCGGACCTCCGGCTCGAGGCCGGCGAACATCTCGACACCCGTGAGCGCGTCACCCGGCTCCGGAAGGCGCACCTCCACGGCCCAACCCCTCCCCGGTCAAGGACCACAACTCGCTCACCGGGTGAACCTGACGGGCCCCCCGCCCAGGTGCTCCGACACCTCCGGTAGCGGTACACATCAGATCATGACGGTCCGGTCGCTTGCTGTACACCCCTCAATTCATCTCCGTGACGTTCGAGGCGTACTCGAGGCCGTCCCTCATCCCCGTCGTGACCTGCGCGAACGTGCCGGAGGTCGGGCTGTCGCCACCCGCCCGGCGCGGCGGCGGGGGCGTACGCGAGGATGGCGGTGATGGTCTACCGCTACTTCTACGACTGTGAGTTCATCGAGGACGGCCGCATCGTCGATCTCGTGTCGATCGGCGTCGTCGACGAGTACGGCCGCGAGTTCTATGCCGTCTCCACCGAGTTCGACGACTCCCGGGCCGTGCCGTGGGTGCGCCGCAACGTGCTCGACAAGCTTCCGTCGCCGGCCGACCGGGCTTGGCGTTCCCGGGAGCGGATCCGGGACGACCTGCTGGACTTCCTCCTCGAGCCGGTGCGCGACCGTCCGGGCGAGCAGATCGAGCTCTGGGCCTGGTACGCGGCGTACGACCATGTGGCTCTCGCGCAGCTCTGGGGCCCGATGACCGCGCTGCCCCGCGAGATCCCCCGGTTCACTAAGGAACTGCGCCAGGTCTGGGACGACCGGGGCCGCCCGCCACTGCCGGAGGCCGAGGCGGCCCGGCACGACGCGCTGGTCGACGCGCGGCACAACCTGCTGCGGTGGCGCGCCATGACCGGACCCGGTGGGCGCTGACCGGGCGGCCGGAAAGCCCAGGTCAGCAGCTACTGGACGGTAACCGGGCCGCGGTGCCGGCGGACACCCGCGCGGACTACAGTGCGCACTGACGGCCCGCCCCGGGCCGGCAACGGCGCCGATGGTCTGTTCTTGACACCTATCCTGGGGCTTACCGGGCTTCACCCAATGCTCCCAGGAGGATGAGCAGATCATGCGTATCGGCGTGCTCACCGGCGGCGGCGACTGCCCAGGTCTCAACGCGGTGATCCGGGCGGTGGTCCGCAAGGGCGTCACCAACTACGGTCACGAGTTCGAGGGTTTCCGGGACGGCTGGAAGGGCCCCCTGGAGGGCCTGTCCCGCCCGCTGGGCATCGCGGAGGTCCGCGGCATCCTGCCGCGCGGCGGCACCATCCTCGGCTCGTCCCGCACCAACCCGTTCAAGATCGAGAACGGCGTCGAGCGGATCAAGGAGAACCTCGCCGCGCAGGGCGTGGACGCGCTCATCGCGATCGGCGGTGAGGACACCCTCGGCGTGGCGACCAAGCTGCACGAGCTGGGCGTCCACGTCATCGGCGTGCCGAAGACGATCGACAACGACCTCGGCGCCACCGACTACACCTTCGGCTTCGACACCGCGGTGAACATCGCCATGGAGGCGATCGACCGGCTGCACACCACCGCCGAGAGCCACCACCGCACCCTGGTCGTCGAGGTGATGGGCCGGCACGCCGGCTGGATCGCCCTGCACGCCGGCCTCGCCGGTGGCGCCAACGTGATCCTGCTGCCGGAGCGGCAGTTCGACGTCGACCAGGTCGCCGGCTACGTCGAGAAGCGCTTCCAGCACCAGTACGCCCCGATCGTCGTGGTCGCCGAGGGCGCCCACCCGCTCGAGGGTCAGATGGTCCTGCACAACCAGGAGCTGGACGCGTTCGGCCACGTCCGCCTCGGCGGCATCGGCCAGTGGCTGGCCGAGCAGCTGGAGGCCAAGACCGGCAAGGAGGCCCGCACGGTCGTGCTCGGTCACATCCAGCGCGGCGGCACCCCGACCGCGTTCGACCGGGTGCTCGCCACCCGGCTCGGCCTGCAGGCCATCGACGCCGCCCACGAGGGCGACTGGGGCAAGATGGTCGCCATGCAGAGCACGGACATCGTCCGCGTCCCGCTGGCGGAGGCCACCCGGGAGCTGAAGACCGTGCCGCTGGAGCGGTACGCCGAGGCCGAGGTCTTCTTCGGCAGCTGATCCGTCCCACGGCGACGCGGCGGGCCCCCGGGTCCGCCGCGCGCCGGCTTCACGGCGAGAGGGGTACGGCCCGATGGCGGGTTCGGTGCACACGGTCGCGGTCATCGGGGCCGGCAAGATCGGCGAGCTGATGCTCTCCGGGCTGCTGCGTTCGGGCTGGCCGGTGGACCGCCTGCTGGCCACCGCCCGGCGGCCGGCCCGGGCGGAGGAGCTCGCCGCCCGCTACGGCGTCCGGGTGGTCGACAACCTGACCGCGGTGGACGAGGCCGAGGTGCTCGCGATCTCGGTCAAGCCGCAGGACGCCGGCGTGCTGCTGGAGGAGATCGGGCCCAAGGTGCCGGCCGACAAGCTGGTCATCTCGCTCTGCGCCGGCCTGCCGACCACCTTCTTCAGCCGGCGGCTGCCCGACGGCACCCCGGTGGTGCGGGTGATGACCAACACCCCGGCCCTGGTCGACGAGGCGATGACCGCCATCTCCGCCGGGGCGCACGCCACGGGCACGCACCTGGCCCTCGCCGAGGAGATGTTCAAGCCCCTCGGCGCCACCATCCGGGTGCCCGAGTCGCAGCAGGACGCGGTGACGGCACTGTCCGGCTCCGGCCCGGCGTACTTCTACCTGCTGGTCGAGGCGATGATCGACGCGGGCATCCTGCTCGGCCTGCCCCGGCAGGTCGCGCACGAGCTGATCGTGCAGACCGCGATCGGGTCCGCGGTCATGCTGCGTGACTCCGGCGAGCACCCGGTCAAGCTGCGCGAGGCGGTCACCTCGCCGGCCGGCACCACCATCTCCGCCATCCGCGAGTTGGAGAAGCACGGCGTGCGGGCGGCGCTGCTGGCCGCGCTGGAGGCCGCCCGCGACCGCGCCCGGGAGCTCGCCGCCCAGGCCGACTGAGGCTTACCCTGGGTTGATCCACTCACCGGCGGCTGCTCGCCGCCGGTGTCCGGCCCCCGCCGGTCCATTTGCCCGTGGGGTTCGTCGGCTGAGGTGCCCGACCGAGGCCGCGACGCAGGCGATTTGCGGTAGACGTACGGGCGGGAGCTGCGATTGGCCGAGTTCGACATCCAGATCCAGGCGCCGGTCTTCCTCCGGGTGATGACCGCAGGCCTCCGGTGCCGGCAGGTCTGCCCGCCGCCACCGGTCGCGATCGCTGGTCTACCTGCAGGTGGGCGCCGCACCGGCATGACCACCGATGCCGACTGACGGTCCGGTCGGCGGAGTTCAACTGTCGGTGATCCGTCTCGTGTGTCGATCGACGGGCGATCTGATCCGCACGGTCGGTCGAGATGGATCAACGCGCCGACCTGAAGCACGGCTTGGATCGCCGCCGAGGGTAGGAACCAGGGAAACCCGCTACCCGGAGCGGCAACGTCTATAGAGTTCGTTTCGACCAGATTCCTCGCGGCCCGAATGTCGCGATGCCTCGTGGGGGCCGGCCGGCTACCACCGCGCCGGTGGCCCGACCTCCGGTTGACGTCGGCGCTCGCCCCGCTGACGGAGCGCCGATGGGGGAGAGACGCAGTGGACAGCTACGACATCATCGTCGTCGGCAGCGGGCACAACGCCCTGGTTGCCGCCGCCTACCTGGCCAGGGCCGGGCGCGAAGTGCTGATCCTGGAACGCAACGACCGGCCCGGCGGCCTGGTGCGTACCGAAGAGATGACCTTGCCTGGTTACCTGCACGACGTCTACTCCGCGGTGCATCCGCTGTTGCACGCCGGCCCCGTCTGGGCCGACCTCGGCGAGGAGCTGACCGCGCGTGGCCTCAGCTACGTCAACCCGGACCCGCCCACCGGAGTGTCCTTTCCGGACGGCCGTACGGCCGTCCTGCACCGGTCGATGGATGCCATGGTGGCCGAGGCGGACCAGCTCTCGCCCGGCGACGGCGATGCCTTCGCCGCATGGATGTCGGCCTTCGCGCCGTACGCGGGCGATGTCTTCGGGCTCCTCTCGCGCGAGCTGAGCGAGCCGGGTGCCAGGGCCGCCATCGGTCGGCTGCTCCGGGGCGACGGCGCGGGGCTGACTCCGTTCGCGGTCGACCTCTTCGACACCGCGCAGACCACCGTGTCCCGGTTCTCCTCGCCGGTACTGCGGGCGATGCTCGCGTCTTGGGTGCTCCACATGGGGCGCACGCCGAATGAGCCGGGCAGCGGCATCTGGGTCACCCTGTTCACCCAGACCGCGATGCGGGCGGGCATGCCGTTTCCGGTCGGTGGCAGCGAGGCCCTGGTCACCGCCCTGACCCAGTTGGTCACTGAGCACGGCGGGCGGATCGTCACCGGCACGGAGGTGCATCGGATCCTGGTCGATCAGGGGCGGGCGACCGGTGTGGTCACCGCCGACGGGACCCGGATGGCCGCTCGCCAGGCGGTGCTCGCCTGCACCAACGCCGACCAGCTCTATCTCAAGCTGCTCGGCGGCGACGCGCCGGACACGCTGCGCGCACAGGCAGCCCGGTACCGGTACGGTCGCGGATGCGTGCAGATCCATCTCGCCCTACGGGAACCGCCGCGCTGGCCGGACCCTCGTTTCGCGACCATCGGTCAGCCGTTCCTGACCAGCGGCCTGGACGAGTGCGCGCTTGCCGTGGCGCAGGGCATGGCGGGTCTGCTGCCCGCCGACCCGACGTTCACCGTGGACTGCCCGACCGCGCTGGATCCCAGCCGCGCTCCGGCCGGTGCGGCGATCCTTCGTATCCAGCTGCTGGAGATGCCGATCCGCCCGCGTGGGGACGCGGCCGGGGTGATCGATGTGGGCGACGGTGGCTGGAGTGACGACCTGACCAATCGGCTCGTGGACCGGGTGATCACCATGGTCGGCCGGCACATCCCCAACATCCCCGATGCGATCGCCGCGCACGCCGTCACCACACCGGACGACCTGGCGCGCTACAACCCGAACTGCGGTCCGGGTGATCCGTACGGTGGTGCGCACGACCTGGCGCAGAGCTACCTGCTGCGTCCGCTGCCCGGCCAGCCTGGCCACCGGACGCCCATCGACGGCCTGTACCAGCTCGGTGCCGGCACCTGGCCGGGGGCCGGCGTCAGCGGCGGCTCCGGGTTCATCGTCGCCCGGCAACTGCTCGGCGCGTGATCCATCTTGTCAGCTTCGTTGTTTCCGCGGTTCGCGCGATCCTCGTCGCTCTGCGCGGGGCGTTCAGCCGGACTGCAACGCCAGGTCGTCGGCGCTGCGCGGCCGGTCTCCGCCCGGTTGCTCGGGCACCGCTGTCGGCTGTACCGGCATCCGGGCGAAGCGGGTCCACTCGGCGATCACCCGCACGGCGGCGCGCCACGGGGCCCGGTCCGCGGGCTCGGCGGGCGCGGTCACCAGGACGCCCCAGTGCCGCAGCCGCTCCAGGTTCTCCACGAACGCGGGGTGCCGGGCGAGCGCCGGGTCCGGGACGGGCACGGCGACGACCGGCAGGCCGATGGAGGTGGCCTCGTTGAGCAGCCGCAGGGCGAGGTTGTCGTTGAAGCCGTACGCCCACCTGTTGACCAGGTCGAAACCGGCCGGGGCGACCGCGTAGGCCTCGGCCGGCGGCAGTTCGGTGACCTGCTCGTCCGTGTGGACGGGGTGGTGGGTGAGGTCAGCTGCGGCGTCCGGGTCGATCACGTCGAACGCGTCCGGGGTGGCGACGAGGTGGACCTCCCAGCCCAGCTGCTGGCAGGCGGTGATGAAGGATCTGAGTTGGGCGGCCGGTTCGGCGGCGCCGACGACGAGGTGCAGGACAGGCGGTCGTGACGTGGCGGGCATGGCGCTCCAATCGGCATGACGTGCACCGCGGATGTCCGTGTGGGTCCCGCAGCCGAGGGTAGCGAGCCGGGCGCGGACGCGAGCCGGAATCCAGTTATCCGGCTGGATCGGTTCGCGCCCGCGCCTGATCGGTTGGTCAGTGGGGCAGATGCGGCCGCCGGCACCGGTCGAACGCCGACAGCTGGTCGGTCCCCGCGCCGACCATGTCGTCCGCTGCCCGGTCAGCTACGGCTCGGCGACGGCGAACACCACCACGTTGTCCCGGTAGTGGCGCGTCCGCCGGTCGAAGTCGCCGCCGCAGGTCACCAGCCGCAGCTCGGGGCCGGGCGTCGGGCCGTACACGGCGGCGGTGGGGAAGCGGTCCTTGGGCGCCCGCACCGTGCCGGTGACCCGGAACGACACCACCCGGTCGCCGCGCCACACCTGCACCCGGTCGCCCCGTCGCAGCTCGCCCAGCCGGGCGAAGACGGCCGGTCCGGTGCGGGAGTCCAGGTGTCCGGCGATCACGGCCGGACCGGGGTCGCCGGGGGCCGGCCCGGCGCCGTACCAGCCGGCCCGGGCGAAGTCGACCGGCGGGGCCAGGGCGCCGGCCGCGTCCACACCCAGTACCTCCAGCGGCGAGTCGACCGCGATGCGCGGCACGCGTACCCGGGTCGGGGCCGGCAGCCGCGCGGGCCGCGGGGCCGCCCGGGGGCAGTCGGTGGTGCAGCCCGGTCGCCAGTCCACGGCCGGCGGCGGCGAGGTGGTGGTGGCCAGCCCGACCCCCGTCCCCGCCACCAGGCAGAGCGCCGCCCCGGCCGCGACGAGCGCGGTGGCCGGCGCCCCGCGGTCGCGGTGCCGCCGGATCGTGGCGCCGGGCCGGCCGGTCACCAGACGCCGCGCCGCCGGCGGCCCACGAACACCAGGCCCGCGGTCAGCGCGGCCACCGCGAGGCCGCCGGCGACCAGCGGGTACGCGGGCGGCCCGGTGCTGCCGCCGGCGCCGGCGTCGACGCCGCCCGTCGGGACGACGACGACCCCGCCCGCGGCGTCCTGCCGCAGCTCGGTGGTGAGCCCGCCCTGCTTCGCGTCCAGCACGAGCAGCGAGTAGACGGCCCCGCCGGTCAGCGTGACCTGTACGTCGGTCGTCGGGCCGCCGGCACTGCTCAGGCGCAACCGCAGGCGCCCCGGCTCGACCTGCTGGTAGTCCGTCGTGGTGGCGAACCGGACGCCGGTGGCGATGGGCGGGCCGTCGGCCGCCGCGACGTCGAGCACCGGGGCGCGCACCGACGCCTGCACGACGCGGACCTTGGCGTGGCCCGGCTCCGGAGCGCTCAGGTCGTCGTCGAGCACCCGCAGCCCGAGGTCCGCGTGCCGGCCGACCCCGGCGACCGTGTACGCCGCGCCGCCGCTCACCGCCACCTCGGTGGTCAGCACCGGAGGCTCGTCGGCGGGGGCGCCGGCCTCGCGCATGGCGACCGCGTAGCGGCCGGCGGGCAACGGCAGGTAGGTGGAGACAACCCCGTAGCCGACGCCAGGGAAGACCTGGGGCTTCTCCTGACCGGAAGCGGCCAGGTAGACGTCGACGGCGGGGGTGTCGGGGGAGAGGTGCGCCAGCCGGACGTAGCCGACCGGGGCGGCCTGCGCCGGGCCGGCGACGACGGCGACACCGCCGGCTGCGAGCAGGAGCGCGGCGGCGGTGACGAGCGGCCGGCGGGACGCGGTGCGGAGCGGTTGCATGTGGCCTCCGGGGCGCGGGGACGGGTGCCCGTCACCAGAGTCCCGTGAACGGGACTCCCGCGCAACCCTCGACACGCCGTCCACTCCGGACCGCCGCGGCCGGCGCTCCGCGGTGCGGGTCAGCGGGTGGCGGCGGCGAGGGCCGAGCGCACGCTGTCCGCGTCGGCCGGGGACTCCCGTTCCCAGTCCTGCGGGTCGGCCGAGTAGACGACCCCGTACGCCGGGGTGTCCGGCTGGTAGCGCCAGCTGTCGGCGAGCGTCCCGGCGTCGACCGTGTCGTACCCGAGCCGGTCGAGGAAGGCGGCGGCCTCGGCCTTCGCGCCCGGGTCGTCGCCGGCGACCGGCAGCGCGCTGCGGTCCGCGCTGCCGGCCGGGCGGGCCAGGGCGAGGAGGTGCTTGAAGAAGATGTTGTTGAACGCCTTGACCACCCGGGACCGGGGCAGGTGCCGCTGGAGCAGCTCGCTGCTGGTGGTCGGGCCGGCGTCCAACTCGGGGAAGCGGCCGTCCCGCTCGGGGTAGTAGTTGTTCGTGTCGATCACGAGCTTGCCGGCGAGGGGGTCGACGGGCACGTCCCGGTACGCCTTGAGCGGGATCGTCACCACCACCAGGTCGCCGTCCGCGGCCGCCTCCGGTGGGGTCGCGGCGCGGGCCCGGGGGCCGAGCTCGCCGACCAGGTCGGCGAGCGTGGCCGGCCCCCGGCGGTTGCTGAGGACGACGTCGTAGCCGGCGGCCACCGCCAGCCGGGCGACCGTGCTCCCGATGTGCCCACTGCCGATCAGCCCCACCGTCGCCACCCCGACCCCCGTCCGACCGTCGTGCCGCGCGCCCCGGCCCCGTCTGCCCAACGTACTGCCGTGCGCCCCGCACGTTGCCGAGTTCCGCGCGTCCGGGCCGGGGACGGCGCGGCGTGCCGGCCGGCGGTCCGGACCGGCCGTGCGGGGTCAGGTGGTCGCGGGAAGGACCTTCTCGATCGCCGCGCGCAACTCCGGCGAACCGGGCTCGACGGTCGGCGCGAACCGCGCCGCGACCGTGCCGTCCGGCGCCACCAGGAACTTCTCGAAGTTCCACCGCACGTCACCGGTGTGGCCGTCGGCGTCCGGGGTGTCGACCAGGGCCGCGTAGAGCGGGTGCCGGTGCGGGCCGTTCACGTCCACCTTCTCGGTGAGCGGGAACGTGACGCCGTAGTTCACCTGGCAGAAGTCGCTGATCTCCGCGGCGCTGCCGGGTTCCTGGCCGGCGAACTGGTTGCAGGGCACGCCGAGCAGCACGAGGCCCCGGTCGGCGTACTCGTCCTGCAGGGCCTGGAGGCCGGCGTACTGCGGGGTGAGGCCGCAGCGGGACGCGACGTTGACCACCAGCAGGGCGCGACCCCGGTACCGGGCGAGGTCGGCGGGCCCGCCGGTGAGGGCGTCGATCGGGGTGTCGAAGACCGTCATGGAGGCGAGGCTACGCGGATCGGAGCCGCCGCTGCCGGCGGGCGTACCCCTCGCCGTGGCCGGCGTCGAACCGGCCATCCGGCCGGGCTTTGCTCCTCATGAAATCGATACATGGACATCTTGACGAACTGGTGACGCCGTGAGTAGCGTCTCAGCAATCATTTTGGAAAGTTTCCTAACTGTTTGGGGAGACGCCACATGAAGAGATCGTTCCGCCGGGCCCTCTGGGTCGGCGCCGTGGTCGCACTCACGGCCACGACGGTCCCGATGGCCTCGGCGTTCGGGGCCGGCAGTGTCACCGCCACGTTCGCCAAGGTGCAGGACTGGGGGACCGGTCACGAGACGCGGGTGACGGTCACCAACGGCTCGGACGCGTCGGTGAGCACCTGGCGCATCGAGTTCGACCTGCCCGCGGGCACCAGCATCAGCAGCTCCTGGGACGCCGACGTCACCCGCACCGGCAACCACTACGTGGCGGTCAAGAAGAGCTGGGCCGGCCCGCTCGCCCCGGGTGCCACCTTCAGCTGGGGCTACAACGGCACCGGCGCCTACAAGGCCCCGCTGAACTGCACCATCAACGGCGCCCCCTGCGGCGGTGGCGGCGGCACCCCGCCCCCGACCACCACCGCGCCGCCGACCACCGCCCCGCCGACCACGGCGCCGCCCACCACCCCGCCACCGACGACGCCGCCGCCCACCACGCCGCCGCCGAGCGGGGACCGCAAGATCGTCGGCTACTTCGCGCAGTGGGGCGTCTACGCCCGCAACTACCACGTCAAGAACATCCACACCAGCGGCTCGGCCGCGAAGCTGACGCACATCCTGTACGCCTTCGGCAACACCACCGGGGGCCGCTGCACCATCGGGGACAGCTACGCCGACTACGAGAAGGCGTACACCGCGGCGGACAGCGTGGACGGCGTCGCCGACACCTGGGACCAGCCGCTGCGCGGCAGCTTCAACCAGCTGCGCAAGCTCAAGCGGATGTACCCGCACCTCAAGGTGATCTGGTCGTTCGGCGGCTGGACCTGGTCCGGCGGCTTCACCCAGGCGGCGCAGAACCCGGCCGCGTTCGCCGAGAGCTGCCACAACCTGGTCGAGGACCCGCGCTGGTCGGACGTGTTCGACGGCATCGACGTCGACTGGGAGTACCCGAACGCCTGCGGCCTCACCTGCGACTCCAGCGGACCGGCCGCGTTCAAGAACGTGGTGAGCGCGCTGCGCTCGCGGTTCGGCTCGTCGGCCCTGGTCACCTCGGCGATCACCGCGGACGGCAGCAACGGCGGCAAGATCGACGCCGCCGACTATGCCGGCGCGGCGCCGTACCTCAACTGGATCATGCCGATGACGTACGACTACTTCGGCGCCTTCAACGCGCAGGGCCCGACCGCCCCGCACTCCCCGCTGTACTCGTACCCGGGCATCCCCCAGCAGGGCTTCTGGTCCGACGCGGCGATCCAGAAGCTCAAGAGCAAGGGCATCCCGGCCAACAAGCTGCTGCTCGGCGTCGGCTTCTACGGCCGCGGCTGGACCGGGGTGGCCCAGACCGCGCCGGGCGGCACCGCCACCGGCCCGGCCCCGGGCACCTACGAGCAGGGCATCGAGGACTACAAGGTCCTCAAGAACACCTGCCCGGCCACCGGCACCGTCGGCGGCACGGCATACGCCAAGTGCGGCAGCAACTGGTGGAGCTACGACACCCCCTCCACCATCGGCGGCAAGATGACGTACGCGAAGAACCAGGGCCTCGGTGGCGCGTTCTTCTGGGAGCTCTCCGGTGACACCAGCAACGGTGAGCTGATCGGCGCCATCAAGGGCGGTCTCGGCTAGTCCGCAGGCCGACGCATCACCCACACGGCGGGGAGGGACCGCGCACCGGTCCCTCCCCGCCCGCGTGTGCCGACGGGCCGTCGGCCGGCTCGATGTGACAGACTCGCCGCTCGACGGGGGTTGACTGTCCACGGGCGTTTCGGAGGTGGCATGCGTACGGCGTACCGGAGGCTGGCGGTCGGCGCCCTCGTCGTGGCCCTGCCGCCCGCCCTGACGGGGTGCGGGATCGGCGGCGACGACCAGCCGGCGGAGCGCCCCGGACGGGCGCCCGTCGAGGAGGCCTCGGCGAAGGCCCGGGAGCGGGTCCAGGCGTACCTGGACGCCATGACGGCCAAGGACGTGGCCGCCGGGCGCAGCCAGCTCTGCGCGGCGATGCACGAGGCGTTCGACGCCGCCGCCACCGGGCCGAACGGTGACTTCGCCGACCACTTCGAGGTGCCCCAGGCGCAGATCACCGATATCCGCCCGGGCCCGCAGGGCCTCCAGGTGAGCACGGCGGTGTCGGTGACCTCGGGGCGGCAGAAGCTCACCCGCCCGCTGCTGTTCACGGTCACCCGCGACGGGGCCGACTGGTGCATCGCGGGCGAGGCCCCCGGCGGCAACCCGCCCAGCCCCGCCGCCAGCCCCTGACCGGAACCGGTGAGGGATCTCTCACCTGCCGGAACGGCGCCCCTCGCCGCCCGGCCGCCCGGCCCGTCGCCGTACGCTTTCTGGCATGCGCCATGAGTGGCATCAGCTGAGCCATCCGGCCGTCGGCAGCCCCGTGCTCCAGACCAGCCGGCCGACCGTCGACTCCGCCGAGGACGCGGCCCTCGGCCTGGACCTCTGGCGCGACCTGCCCCGCGCGCAGACCCCGCCCTGGCCGGACCCGGCCCAGGTCGCCGAGGTCTGCAAGGTGCTGGAGAACGTGCCGTCGGTCGTGGCGCCCTACGAGGTCGACCAGCTACGGCAGAAGCTCGCGCTGGTCTGCGAGGGCAAGGCGTTCCTGCTCCAGGGCGGCGACTGCGCCGAGACCTTCGCCGACAACACCGAGAGCCACCTGCTGGCCAACGCCCGCACGCTGCTCCAGATGGCGATCGTGCTGACCTACGGCGCCTCCCTGCCGGTGGTCAAGGTCGCCCGGGTCGCCGGCCAGTACACGAAGCCCCGGTCCCTGCCGACCGACGCGCGCGGCCTGCCGGCCTACCGCGGAGACATGATCAATTCTCTGGAGGCGACACCGGAGGCGCGGATCGCCGACCCGCAGCGCATGATCCGGGCGTACGCCAACTCCGCCGCCGCGATGAACATGCTCCGCGCGTACCTGGCCGGCGGCCTGGCCGACCTGCACGCCGTGCACGACTGGAACAAGGGGTTCGTGCGCAACTCGCCCGCCGGCGAGCGGTACGAGGCGATCGCCCGGGAGATCGACCGGGCCCTCGCCTTCATCCGGGCCTGCGGGATGACCGACGACGAGGCGCTGCGGACCGTCACCCTCTACTGCTCCCACGAGGCGCTCGCCCTCGAGTACGACCGGGCGCTCACCCGGGTCTCCGACCAGCGTCCGTACGGCCTGTCCGGGCACTTCCTGTGGATCGGGGAGCGCACCCGGCAGCTCGACGGGGCGCACATCGACTTCATCTCCCGGATCGCCAACCCGATCGGCGTGAAGCTCGGCCCGACCACCACGCCCGACGAGGCCATCGAGCTGTGCGAGAAGCTCAACCCGGACAACGTCCCCGGCCGGCTCACCCTGATCAGCCGGATGGGCAACCACCGGGTCCGCGACGTCCTGCCGCCGATCGTCGCCAAGGTCACCGCGGCGGGGGCCAAGGTCGTCTGGCAGTGCGACCCGATGCACGGCAACACCCACGAGTCGTCCAACGGCTACAAGACGCGCCACTTCGACCGCATCGTCGACGAGGTGCTCGGCTACTTCGAGGTCCACCGGGGTCTGGACACCCACCCCGGCGGCCTGCACGTCGAACTGACCGGCGAGGACGTCACCGAGTGCCTCGGCGGCGCCCAGGGCATCGAGGACCTCGACCTGCCCGACCGGTACGAGACCGCCTGCGACCCGCGACTGAACACCCAGCAGTCGCTGGAGCTGGCCTTCCTGGTTGCGGAGATGCTCCGTGGCTGACCCGAGGAGTGCGCTTGCGAGCCCCGCAGCCGGCAGCCGAAAGGATGACCGTGGCTGACCTCATCGATCTTCGTTCGGACACGGTGACCCGGCCGACCGCCGGGATGCGGGAGGCCATGGCCGCCGCCGACGTCGGCGACGACGTCTACGGCGAGGACCCGACGGTCAACGCCCTCGAGGCCGAGGTCGCCGCGCTCTTCGGCCACGAGGCGGCGCTGTTCTGCCCGACCGGGTCGATGGCCAACCAGATCGCCTTGCAACTGCTCGTGCCGCCCGGCAACGAGCTGCTCTGTGACGCCGACGCGCACGTGGTGACGTACGAGATCGGCGCCGCCGCGGCGTACGGCGGCATCTCGTCGCGGACGTGGCCGGCGGTCGGCGCGGACGTCGACCCCGACGCTGTCGCCGCCATGATCCGGCCCGACGGCTACTGGGCGGTGCCCACCCGGGCCATCGCCGTCGAGCAGACCCACAACCGCGGCGGGGGCGGCGTGATCCCGCTGGACACGCTGCGCGAGCTGCGGCGGGTCGCCGACGACGCGCAGGTCGCGCTGCACTGCGACGGCGCCCGCATCTGGCACGCGCACGTCGCCGACGGCGTACCGCTGGCGACCTACGGCGGGCTGTTCGACACCCTGTCGGTCTGCCTGTCCAAGGGCCTCGGCGCGCCGGTCGGGTCGCTGGTGGTGGGCGGCGCCGACCGGATCGAGCGGGCCCGGTTCGTCCGCAAGCGGATGGGCGGCGGCATGCGGCAGGCGGGCGTCCTCGCCGCGGCCGGCCGGTACGCCCTCGCGCACCACGTCGAGCGGCTCGCCGAGGACCACGCGAAGGCGGCCCGGCTCGCCGAGGCGGTCGCGCCGTTCGGGGTGCTGGCCGGCCCGGTCCGGACGAACCTCGTCCCGCTGGACCTGACCAAGCATCCACTGGACGCGAAGGCCCTGGCCGCCGCGGCCCGGGCCGAGGGCGTGCTGGTCTCGGTGCTCGGCCCCCGCACGGCCCGCCTGGTGACCCACATGGACGTCGACGACAGCGCCATCGACCGTGCCGTGGAGGCCGTCACCCGGATCCTGCGCGCCTGACCCATTCGAGCGCGCCGGTGCGGACGGGCCGGGTTCAGGGGCGGAGGCGCTTGAGGGTGGCGACGTCGGCGGCGTGGCCGACGTGCTTCTCCGTCGGGGTCTCCACCACCACGGGCACGCCGGCGGTGGCCGGGTGGCGCATCAGCTCGGCGAACGCGGGCTCGCCGATGGTGCCCTTGCCGATGTTCTCGTGCCGGTCCCGGGTGGAGCCGCACAGGTCCTTCGAGTCGTTCGCGTGCACCAGCCGCAGCCGCTCCGCCCCGACCGTGGCGACCAGGACGTCCAGCGTCGCCGTCATGCCGCCCTCGGCGGCCAGGTCGTGCCCCGCCGCCCACGCGTGGCAGGTGTCGAAGCAGACGCCCAGCATCGGGTGCCCGTCCACCGCGTCGAGGTAGGGGCCGAGCTGCTCCACCCGCGAGGCGAGCGACCGCCCGCCGCCCGCACTCGGCTCGACCAGCAACATCGGCCCGCCGGCGTCGCCCGCCGCGTCCAGCAGCGGGAGCAGCGCCTCGCGGACCTGCCGCATCGCCGCCTCGGCGTGGCCCGCGTCCACCGCGCTGCCGGCGTGGAAGACCACCCCGCGCGCCCCGATCGCCGTCCCCCGGCGCAGCGCGTGCGCCAGCGTGGCCGCCGACCGCTCGACCGTCGCCGCCGTGGGAGAGCCCAGGTTGACCAGCAGCGACGCGTGGATGAAGACGGGAACGCCGCGCTCCGCGCAACCCTCCCGGAACAGGGCGTCCTGGACCGGGTCACCCGGTGGCAGCGCCCAGCCCCGCGAGTTGGAGACGTACACCTGCACGACCTCCGAGCCCGCCGCGTCGACGTACGGCAGGGCCGCCTTCGCCAGGCCACCCGAGGTCGGCGTGTGCGTGCCGACCGGCCGGTGCTGCGCCGGGTCGCGGTCGGCGCCGGTCACCGGCGCGGTCATCGTCACAGACACCCGAGGGTGACCGGGGTGCCCGGAGGCACCTGCGAATTCTCGTTCGGGCTCTGGAACCGGGCGATGCCGTTCGGGTTGAACTGCACCGTCACCGGGAAGCCCTGGCTCTGCAGCACCTGCTGCGCCTGCGCGCACGGCAGGTCGAGCACCCGGGGGACGACGACGAGCGGCGGCCCCTGGCTGACCTCCAGCCGGACCTGGGCGCCCTTCTCCACACCGGTGCCGTCGGCCGGGCTCTGCCCGACGACCTCGTCCTTGGGCTTGTCGGACTCCTTCACCGTCGGCGGCTCGACGAGCACCAGCCCCAGCCGGGCCAGGATCCCCCGGGCCTCGTTCAGGTTCTTACCGACCAGGTTCGGTACCGAGATCGGCGCCTTCCCCTTGCTGAGGATCACGGTGACCTTGTCGCCCGGCTTGGCCTCGGTGCCCGCCTTCGGGTCGGTCGCCATCACCACGCCGGCCGGGAGGCTGTCGTCGTAGCGGGCGGCACCCTTGACCACCTTGAGCTGCGCGTCGGCCAGGTCGGTCGCGGCCAGCTCGAACTCCTTGCCGACCACGTCCGGCACGGGGAACCGCTCCGGGCCCAGCGACAGGGTGAGCGTGATCGTGCCGCCCTTCTTGATCCGGGTGGACGACACCGGGTCCTGCTGGAGGACGGCGTCCTTCGGCGCCTGCTCGTCGTGGCGGGGATCGGCGTACCTGAGGACGAAGCCGGCCCGGTCCGCCTGCGCCTCCGCCTCGGCCTTGCTGAGGCTCACCAGCTGTGGCGCCACCGTGTAGCGGCCGACACCGACCCACCAGCCGCCCACCGCGGCGATCAGGCCGAGCACCACGACGACGGCGGCGGCGGCCAGCCGGCCCCGCGGGTGCCCCAGCAGCCCGGTCCGCAGCGCGGCCAGCCGGGACCAGAGGTCGCCCCCCGCCGGCGCCGCCCGCCGCCGGCCCGCCCGGGAACCGCCCTCCGGGAGCCGGGCCCAGGCGGGCCGCTCGACCGGCTGGACGGCCGCGACCATCATGGTGGGCTGGGCCACCGCCGGCTCGTCCGCCACGCGGCGCAGCACCGCCGTACGCGTGTTGGGGTTGCCCAGTTCCTCCCGGGCCATCTGCACCTCGGACAGCAGCGCCCCGGCGTCGGTCGGACGGGCACCCGGATCGCGCCGGGTGGCCCTGGCGACCAGGTCGTCGAGCGCCTTCGGCAGCGCCGGCACCAGGGTCGAGGGCGCCGGCACGTCCCGGTCCACGTGCTGCCAGGCCACCTCGACCGGCCGGTCCCCGTCGTACGGCACCCGGCCGGTCAGCATCTCGAACAGCACGATGCCGGCCGAGTAGACGTCCGTGCGCGGGTCGGCGTGGCCGTCGGTGACCAGCTCCGGCGCGACGTACGCGACGGTGGCCATGAGCTGGCTGCCCTGCTCCTCGTGGGCGCTCGCCTCGACCGCCCGGGCGAGCCCGAAGTCGGCGACCTTCACCACGCTGTCCACCAGGTTGGCCACGCCGCCGGTCGGGGCCTCGGCGACCAGCACGTTCTCCGGCTTGACGTCGCGGTGGACCAGGCCGGCCCGGTGCGCCGCGGCGATCGCGGCGAGCATCTGCTCGGTGATGGCGAGCGCCTCGTCCGGGTTGAGCCGGCGCCGCTCGGCGAGCACGTCGCGCAGGGTACGGCCCCGCACGTACTCCATCACCAGGTACGGCCGGCCGCCGTGGGTGCCCTGGTCGTAGACCGCGACGACGTTGGGATGGGTGAGCCGGGCGATCGTCTTCGCCTCGTCGGTGAAGCGCTCGACGAAGCCCCGGCCCTCCGGACCCTGCGCCGAGTGAATGATCTTGACCGCCACGGTGCGCTCGAGGCGCTCGTCGGTGGCGGTGTACACGGTCGCCATGCCACCACGGGCCACGCGACCGCGGATGCGGTAGCGCCCGTCGACCAGCGAGCCCAGCAACGTGTCGGCGACCTGTGTGTCCATCGGCAGGGAGTCTATGTGTCCAGGGGGTGAAGGTTGAACTGGATGCTACAGCGGACGGGCAACCGGCCGGGCCGGCTGTGGCGGCGCCACGTGTCGCCGCAGGTCGAACGGGCTGTGCCGGCGGCCGATCGCGGTCGTCACGGGGTGCCGCCACCCGTCCGGCGGGAGGGACGTGGCAGGGTGGTCGGGTGACCGACTCCGTACCCGCCGCGAACCGTGCCGCCGAACCGGCCGCCTGGCTGACCCTCCCGGACGTCGCCGAGCGCCTCGACGTGCCGATCAGCAAGGTGCACCAGATGATCCGGGACCGGGAGCTGATCGCGGTACGCCGGGACGGCGTCCGCCGGGTGCCGGAGGAACTGGTGGCCAGCCAGGGCGCCCTCAAGCACCTGCCCGGGGTGCTCAACCTGCTGGCCGACGCCGGCTACGACGACGAGGAGAGCCTGCGCTGGCTGTACCAGCCGGACGACACGCTGCCCGGCGGCACCGCGGCCGCGGCCCTCGCCGGCGACCAGGCCCGCGAGATCAAGCGCCGAGCCCAGGCCCTGGGCTTCTGACCCCGTCCGCGCCGCGGCGCGGACGGGGGCGGCGGGGTCAGGCAGGGCGGCGCGTGGCGGCGATGGCCAGGTCGACCAGGGCCTGGTGGGCCTCGGTGTCCAGGTCGACGGTGGCCAGCGCGGCGAGCGCGGCGTCGGTGAGCGCCCGGATCCGCTGCTCGGTACGGGCCAGCGCGCCGCTCGCCTCGATCAGGTCCCGCAGCCGGGTCACGCCCGTCTCGTCGAGCGCCGGATCGCCGAGACCGCCGAGCAACACCTCCCGCCCGGCCTCGTCGGTCGCCTCGAGAGCCGCCGCGACGAGGTAGGTGCGCTTCCCCTCGCGCAGGTCGTCACCGGCCGGCTTGCCGGTCTGCGCCGGGTCGCCGAAGACCCCCAGCACGTCGTCGCGGAGCTGGAACGCCTCGCCCAGCGGCAGCCCGTACGCCGAGTACGCCGACCGCACGTCCGGCGAGGCGTCCGCCAGGGCGGCACCGAGCAGCAGCGGGCGCTCGACCGTGTACTTCGCCGACTTGTAGCGGGCCACCTTCCCGGCCCGTTCCAGCGAGGTGTCCCCGGTGGCCTGGGTCAGCACGTCCAGGTACTGCCCGACGGTGACCTCGGTGCGCATCTCGTCGAAGACCGGCCGTGCCCGGGCCACCGTGCGCGGATCGAGCCCGGCCGAGTGCAGCAGCTCGTCCGACCAGACCAGGCAGAGGTCGCCGAGCAGGATCGCCGCGGCGTCGCCGAACCCGTCCGCGTCCCCGCCCCAGCCGGCCGCCCGGTGCCGGGCGGCGAACCGGCGGTGCACGGCCGGCTCGCCCCGGCGGGTGTCGGAGCGGTCCATCAGGTCGTCGTGGATCAGTGCGCTGGCCTGGACGAACTCCAGCGCGGCGAGGGCCGTCACGACCTGGTCGGTGTCCACCCCGCCGGCGCCCCGGAACCCCCAGTACGCGAACGCGGGCCGCAGCCGCTTGCCGCCGCCGAGGACGAACGCCTCGATCGCCTCGGCGACCGGGACCAGAGCGTCGTCGACGCCGGTCATCCAGGTGCGCTGGGCGGCCAGGAACTCGGTCAGCGCCTTGTCGACGCGCTGACGCAGCCCGGCGCGGTCGACCGGGGAGACGGGAGCAGCGTGAGTCACGCCCCGACGCTAGCCGGTCGCGCCGCCCACGACGTACCGGCGGGTGGGCGCGGCGCGCCGTCGCCCGTCGGCCGGGTGGGCGCGGCGCGCCGTCGCCCGTCCGCCGGGTGGGAAGACCGTGGGTCGACCGGCCGTGCACCGCTACAGTCGTGAGGTGGCGCTCGGTCTCCCCTCGGTCCTCCCCAATCCCCAGCCGGCGATCGGGGAGCTGATCCGCGACCACCAGCCGACGTTCTCCTTCGAGTTCATGCCACCCAAGACCGAGCAGGGCGAGCGGCTGCTCTGGCAGGCCATCCGGGAGCTGGAGTCGCTGCGCCCGTCGTTCGTCTCGATCACCTACGGCGCCGGCGGGTCGACGCGCGACACGACGGTCGCGGTCACCGAACGGATCGCCACCGAGACCACCCTGCTGCCGATGGCGCACCTGACCGCGGTCAACCACTCGGTCGCCGAGCTGCGCCACGTGATCGGGCGGCTCGCCGGCGCGGGCGTGCGCAACGTGCTCGCGGTGCGCGGCGACCCGCCGGGCGACCCCACCGGCGAGTGGGTCCCGCACCCCGAGGGCGTGCGCTACGCGGAGGACCTGGTGCGGCTGGTCCGGGACTCCGGCGACTTCAGCGTGGGCGTCGCCGCCTTCCCGTACAAGCACCCCCGCTCGCCCGACGTCGCCACCGACACGGAGTACTTCGTCCGGAAGTGCCGGGCCGGCGCCGAGTTCGCGATCACCCAGATGTTCTTCGACGCGGAGGACTACCTGCGGCTGCGGGACCGGGTGGCCGCGGCGGGCTGCGATACCCCGATCCTGCCCGGTGTGATGCCGGTGACGCAGTTCAGCACCATCGAGCGGTCGGTGCAGCTCTCCGGCGCGCCCTTCCCGCCGGCCCTGGCCGCGCGCTTCGAGAGGGTCGCCGACGATCCGGAGGCGGTCCGCCGGCTCGGCATCGAGCAGGCCAGCGAGATGTGCGGGCGGCTGCTCGACGAGGGCGTGCCGGGGATCCACTTCATCACCTTCAACCGGTCGACGGCCACCCGGGAGATCTGGCAGAACCTGCAAGCCGGCGCCCGGGTGTGACCTTCGTGCCGCGACACCTCCCGCCAGGTGCGACGGTTGATCCGTGGTGGGCACACAGCTGAACTGGGACCAGTACGCGACGGCCTGGGCACGCCTGCACGGGGGCTTCGACCCCCGCGCCGCCGCCCCGGTCGTCCGCGCCTGGCTGCGCTTCGCGTACCACGTGGGCTTCGTGCTGGGCCGGCTGCGGGTCTCCCCGACCGCCGTCACCGTGGTCGGGGTGCTGCTCTGCTTCTGCGTGCCGCTGCTCGCCGTACGGCCCCAGGACGGGCCGTTCCTCGGTGCGCTGTTCGTCCTGCTCGCCTCGGTGGCGGACAGCGTCGACGGGGCGGTCGCGGTCGCGACGAACCGCACCACCCGGCTCGGGTACGTCTACGACTCGGTGGCCGACCGGCTCGGCGAGGCGGCCTGGCTGGTCGCGTTCTGGCTGATCGGCGCCCCCGGCGCGCTGGTGGCCGCCGGCGGCGGGCTCTCCTGGCTGCACGAGTACGTCCGGGCACGGGCGGTCTCCGCCGGCATGCGGGAGATCGGCGCGGTGACCGTGGGGGAGCGCCCGACCCGCGTCTCGGTGGCCCTGGTGGGCCTGCTGCTGGCCGGCCTGACCGGGCTGATCGACCCCGACCTGGCCGCCGGCACCATCACCATGGCGACGGCCGTGTGGGTGCTGCTGGCCGGTTTCGGCCTGGGGCAGCTGCTGGCGGCCGTCCGCCGTACCTTGCTCGAAGCCGGCTGACGTTCCCGGGGAGAGGACGTTAAGAAGGGGCCCTTCCTCTACCCCAGGCGTTAAGGAGGGGCCCTTCCTTACCAGGCCGGGCCGATTTGCTCGGCGACGATCTGGGCGGAGAGGGTGACCATCGGCAGGCCGCCGCCCGGGTGGCTGGAGCCGCCGACCAGCCACAGCCCGCGGGCCGGCCCGCGGTTGGCCGGGCGGAGCAGGCCGCCGGCGGTGCCGTAGATCGCCCCACCGGGCGCGCCGGTGGCGCTGGCCAGGTCCGCCGGGGTGCGGATCTCCCGGAACACCAGCCGGTCCCGCACGTCCACGCCCCGGGCGGCCAGCACGTCGAGGACGTGGTCCGCGTACGCCTCGGCGAGGCCGGGCCGCCGCCAGTCCACCGCACCGGCGGCGGTGCCGTGCCGGGGGGCGTTGACCAGCACGAACCACGCCTCGTGCCCGGCCGGGCGGACCATCTCGTCGTCCGCCACGGTGACGAAGACCGTCGGGTCGAGCGCGGGGCGGGCCCGGACACCCCGCCCCGGTGCCCCGAAGACCGCGTCGAACTCGGCGTCGTAGTCGTCGGGGAAGAAGACCGTGTGGTGCGCCAGCCCGGAGTCGCCGCGTACGCCGAGCAGCAGCACGAAGCCGGCGAGGCTGCGGTCGGTCAGACCGGCCAGCCGGCGCGGCGAGGGCAGCAGGTCCCGGTAGACGGTGAGCGCGTCGACGTTGGCCACCACCACGTCGGCGGGGACCGGGGCGGCCCGGCCGGCGAGGCGTACGCCGTGCACCCGCCCGCCGGCCGCGTCGATCCGGGTGACCCGGGCGCCGGTCTGCACGACGACGCCGAGGTCCAGGCAGCGGGTCAGCAGCGCGTCGGCCAGGGTGCCCAGCCCGCCGCGCAGGTACCAGCCGCCGAAGGCCAGTTCGGCGTACGGCACGGCGACCAGCGCGGCCGGCGCCCGGCGGGGGTCGGCGCCGGTGTAGGTGGCGTACCGGTCGAGCAGCATCCGCAGCCGGGGGTCGGACAGGTGCGTGCGGCCCAGGCCGCGCAGGGTGCGGCCCGGCGCGATCGCGGCCAGGTCACCCAGCCGCCACGCCAGCGTCGCCAGGTCGCGGGGCGAGTCGACGCGGCGGCGCAGGATGTCCCGCTCCGAGGCCGTCCAGACCCGCTCGGCGCGCCGCCACAGGCGCTGCCAGTCCGTTGCCGCACGGTCGCCGAGGGCCGCGCCGATCCGGCTGGCGAATCCGGTCGGGTCGGCGCAGGAGTCCAGCGTCGGCCCGCCGTGCGGGAAGACGTGCCGCACGATCGGGTCCAGCGGGAGCAGGTCCAGGTACTCGTCGAGCTTCGCGCCGGTGTCCTCGAACAGGTCGTGGAGGACCTGCGGCAGGGTGAGCAGGCTGGGCCCGGTGTCGAAGTGGAACGGGCCGGCCGGGGTGTCGTGCACGTGTCGGCCGAGCTTGCCGCCGACCGTGTCGCCCTGCTCGAAGACGGTGACCTCGTGCCCGGTGGTGGCCAGCCGGGCGGCGGTCGCGAGGCCACCCACCCCGGCGCCGACGACCACGATCCGCGCCATGCCGCGCCCCCAGACCTAGACGACCGGACGGCCCCGCCAGGTCAGGCGCCGCCGCTTCCGCAGATGGTACGACCGCAGGGTCAGCCAACCGAGGACCGCGACCGACACGGGGTGTGCGAGCGCGTCGGGCCACCACCGGCCGCCGGTCGCCCGCGCGCTGAGCACCCGACCGGCGACCCCCAGCAGGTACGCCCCGGCGGCGCCGGCGGCCACCCCCGGCGCGCCGGCGGCCAGCGCGGCCACGGTGACCAGCGGGGGAGCGGTGTAGAGCAGGAGCAGCAGCGCGACCACCACGCCGGCGGCCAGCGGGTGCCCGAACGTGGCCCACAGCGACTTGGTGTAGCCGTCGCGCAGCTGCGGCCAGTCGTCGTACATCCGACAGGTGGCCAGCCGTGAGCCGTCGGCCAGGGCGATCCGCCCGCCGGCCCGTTTGACCGCGCGGGCGAGCTCGACGTCCTCCAGGATCCGGTCGGCCACCGCCGCGTGCCCGCCCGCGGCGGTGTAGCCGGCCCGGTCCACCAGCAGGAACTGCCCGCCGGCCGCCGCCAGGGACGGCCGCGCCGAGCGTTCCATCGCGCGCAGCGGCAGGAAGGTCAGCCACAGCCACTGCAGCAGCGGCTGGACCAGCCGGTCGGCCGCCGTCGCCACCACGATCCGGGGGTACGGCGACAGCAGCGTCACCCGCGCGGCGCGCAGTTCACCGACGGCCGCGGCCACCGCCTCAGGGGCGAGGACGACGTCGGCGTCGACGAACGCCAGCACGGTGGCGGCCGGGTCGGCGCGGGTGGCGAGTTGCCAGCAGGCGTGCGGCTTGCCCAGCCAGCCCGGCGGCGGGGCGGCGCCGTCGAGCAGGGTGACCCGCGGGTCGGTCCCGGCGACCGCGCGGACCACGTCGGCGGTGCCGTCGGTCGACCGGTCGTCGAGCACCACGATCCGCAGCCGCGGCACACCGCGCTGGGCCAGCAGCGCGCGCAGGCACGGGGTGACCCGGGCCGCCTCGTCGCGCAGCGGCAGCAGCACCGCCACCGTCTCGGTCACCTCCGCCGGCGCCGGGGCGGGGCGGCGCAGCCACCGGCCGGCGTTGACGGCGGTGTGCGCGGTCAACGCGGCCACTCCCGCCAGCAGCGCCAGCACGACGCTCACGCCGCCGCCCCGCCATGCCCGCTCCGGCCGGCGCTCCGCCCGCTCATGCCGGCGCGTCGACGCGGGGTCGGGGGTTCCGGTCGGCCGGACCGGGGCGGCGGCCCGCGCGGAGCAGTGTCACCGCCAGCGGGACGGCCGTCACCGCCATGCCGGCGGCGCCCCACAGCGCCGAGGCGGGCAGGCCGAGGAAGACGGCGTGGGCCAGCACGCTGGAGGCGTACGTCCACAGGTAGAGGGCGAGCATCGGGTCGTCGCGGCCGTCGGTGGCGGCGACGGCGGGCCCGGCCAGCGGACGCAGGGCGCCCATCAGCAGGACCGCGAAGAGCAGCCAACCCAGGTAGTTGCTGACCGGGATGCCGGGCAGGCCGGGCAGCGCGGGGGTGGCGTCCCGCCAGGACCAGTACCCCTCGGCGACCATCTGCGGGTCGAGGAAGAGGTCCCAGGTGGCCAGGCCGAGCGCCGCCAGCGCGATCCGCCGGGTGGTCCGCCCGATCCCGGCGCCGCCGGATCCGCCCGGCCCGCCGCCGGTGAGCCGTACCGCCGCGAGCCAGGCCGGCCAGGCCATCCAGGTCCAGGCGAGGGGGATGACCAGCGGCACACCGGCCAGCTTCGGGCCGAGCTGGCCGGAGTAGTCGTAGCTGCCGAACGGGAACCCGGTCGCCACACCGAGCGCCTCGATGGCGAAGCCGCCTCCGGTGGCCACCGCGACCAGCGCCGCCGCCGCCCGTGGGCCGCGGCTGAGCAGCGCGTGGCCGACCGAGAGCAGGTAGCCCAGCACCACCGTGGCGACGGTGAGCCCGGCTCGGGTCTGCCCGGCGGCCAGCGGGTAGCAGATCTGTGCCAGCACCAGCACCGCCAGCACCGCCCAGGCCGGGCGGGCGGCGCGGGTGGCCGGCACGGGACCGGTCATGCCGCGGCCGGCGCCGGGGAGGTGGGTGCGGCCAGCGGCAGGTCCCGGCCGAGCACCCCGAACGGGCGTTCGTCGCCGGGGAAGTGGAAGTCGCGCAGGATGTCGACGAAGCCGAAGCGCCGGTACAGCCGCCAGGCGCGGGACCGCTGCTCGTCGGCCTCCGGCGTGGACAGCAGGGTGGTCGTCCCCTCGGCCATGGTGAGCAGCGCGCGCAGCTGCCCCGCGCCGAGGCCGTGCCCCTGCGCGGGCGGCCGGACGTGCAGCTCCACCACCTCGAAGCAGTTGCCCAGCCAGCGCTGCCGGGCGGCCGGGTCCAGCGCGCGCCACACCTGGTCGTGCCACCACTGGCCGGCCGCGCCCAGGTAGCCGTAGCCGAAGCCGGCCAGGTGGCCTTCGGTGGTGAGGCTGGCGACGGCGCGGAATCCGGGCCGCCGGACGTGGGTGGCGATGTAGCCGCGGCGGGCGTCCAGCAGGTCGGTGCGGTACCCCATCGCCTCGCCGTAGACGGCCACCACGTCGTCCAGCCGCCGGACGAGATCCTCCGGTGTCCACCGCACCAGCCTCATGCCGTACCTTCTCCCGTTCCCGACCGCGGGGCTCGCCACCCCGGCTCACTCCTCGCGCTGCTGTGCCTGATGGTTCGCTCGTTACGCTCGCTCACGCGGCCCCTCCGCCGTACCCGGGTCGCCGTCGGCGCCCCACCCCAGCACCGTCCGGTCGCCGACCACGTCGCGCACCGCGAACCGCGCGAAGAGTTCCTCCGCGTACCACCCCTCGGTGGGCGTCCGGATGATCGCGTCCCGGTGCTCCGGGTGACGGTACGCGAACGCGACCAGGTCCGCCGGATCGCGCCACACGCTGACCGTGCCCTGCCAGCCCAGCGGCGCCTCCCCGACGCCGAACCGGGCGAGCAGGCCGGGCGCGGCGCGCAGCGCGGCGGCCACCGGTGGGACCGCCCGCCAGAAGGTGACCGCGCGGGCGGGGCGCAGCCGGGCCCGGGTCAGCGCGAGCACCGGGCCGTCGGCCGGCCCGCCGGGCGGGTCGCCGAACGGCCGGCGGCCGGACCACTCGCCCCGGCTGGTGAGGGGGCGCAGGTCGACCCGGACGGCGGCGCGCGCGAGCCGCGCCCAGGCCCGCCCCACCGGGGAGCCGTCGAAGCCGGCCGCCGCGGCGGGGGAGTCCCACACCGTCAGGGCGGCCCACCGGGTCAGGTCCGCGTCACCCGGCCCGAAGCCGGTGCCGGTCCCGGTGCCGAGCAGCTTGGCGAAGCGTACGCCGGGCAGTGCGCGCAGCCGGCGCGGATCGCGGGCCATCCGGACCAGCGCCCGGGGCAACCCGCCCCGGGCGGTGCGCCACACGTGCAGGGTGACCAGGTCGGGAACGGGCTCACCGCGGCCGGCCGGGCTCACGCGGTCACTCCGGGCGACGTCCGCTCGCTCACGCCACCTCGGCCGGCGTGCCGCCGGTCACCCGGAGGAGCTCGGGGTACGTGGTGGGGAAGACCGCCCGGGGGACGCCTCCGGCGGCCCAGATCTCGGCGTACGTATCGAGGGCCGTGTCCACCACGGTGCGCAGCGGCCGCGGGTGGCCGACCGGGGCGACACCCCCGATCACCTGCCCGGTGTGTTCGCGGACGAACTCCGGGGTGGCCCGCCGCAGCCGGGTGACCCCGATCGACGCGGCGAGACCGGCGGTGTCCACCCGGTGGGCCCCGGAGGTCAGCACGAGCAGCGGTGCGCCGTCGGCGTCGAAGACGAGTGAGTTGGCGATCTGTCCGACCTCGACGCCGAGTGCCTCGGCGGCGGCCGCGGCGGTGTGGACCGCGTCGGGCAGCAGGCGGACCGCGCTCGGCGTGCCGGAGCCGTCGCGGGCGTCCGCGCCGTCGAGCGCCTCCTGCACCGCCCGTACGTTCGGGTGTGGCTGCATGCCGCCATTCTTCCCGGTGCGCCCGGAACGGGTTCAGCCGGCCACGCTGAGGCATCTCCGGCGAGTCACACGTTGCATTTTCGTCGGAGGGAGGGTGTACTGTCAGCAGTAGTTAGAACGAGTGTTCGATTGCCTCGTACGCTCGTTCCAACAGCCCGGAGCGGTGTTTCGCGGCACCGGTTCCGGGCGGGTGCGGCTCCGCGGGCCGCACCAGGTTCCGGGCAGTCGCGAGCCCGGGCCCGTCAAGGCAGGAGCGTCGCCCGCCGCCCTCGACCCCCGGGCGGCGGGCGACGAACCCGCCGGTCATGCCGGCCGGGTGTGGTGTGGGGAAGCGTCCACACCCGGCCGGCTTCCACACCGGTGCGTCTTCCTCCGCACCACTCGACCCGGCGGTCCCGCCGGCGGACCGGCTTCCGTCGCGGGGTGCGCGCCTCGGCCACGTGGAGGAGACAGACCCATGCCGACCAACCCGGCTCAGGCACCGACGGTGCCGGCGCACGTGCTGCCGCACCGCACCCCCGCACAGCTTCTCGCGGTCGCCCGCCAGGGGCTGGCCGAGGCCGCCCGGACCGGTCCGGACGGCCTCCGCTACGCGGCGGCCCACCTGGCCGCTCTCCGCGCCGCCGCGGCCGTGCTCGCCGCGCGCGCCCGTCCCGCGCCGACCCGGCGGAACCGGGTCACCAGCGTCTGGGTCCTGCTCTCCGGCGTCGCCCCCGAGCTGGACGAGTGGGCCCGGTTCTTCGCCGTCGGCGCCAGCAAGCGCGCCGCCGCCGAGGCCGGCATCCCCCGGGTCGTCACCGCCCGGGAGGCCGACGACCTGCTGCGCGCGGCGGAAGAGTTCGTGACGGTGGTCGAGACCGCGCTCGGCGTGGCCCACCAACCGGCACTCGACGGCCTCGCGGCCTGATCCCCGGCATCCGTCCCCGGGCCCGCGCCGGTCCCCGGGGCGGCCTGCCCTGCGCCGGCAGGGCGGGGACGAGGGCCGTCCGCGCGGCCGATCCGTTTTGAGCTATCAGCAGCACACCGCACAGCAGCACGACAGGGGGTAGGTCCGATGGCGGGCCGGATGGTGGTCGGTACCGCCGCACTGGCGGGTCTGGTGCGCCCGGCGAGCGCCCCGGACCCGGCGGGCGGTCACCGGGTGCTGCCGGTGACCCCGGAACTGACCGGCCTGCTGCCCAACCGGGGGCTGCGCCGTGGCAGCACGATCGCGGTCGCCGTCGGCCAGCCCCGGCCCAGCGGCGCCACCTCCCTGGTCCTGGCGCTGCTCGCCGAGGCGTCCCGGGCCGGCTCGTGGTGCGCCGTGGTGGGGGTGCCGACCTTCGGGGCGGGTGCCGCCGCCGAGCTCGGCATCGCCCTGGACCGGCTCGCCCTGGTGCCGCACCCGGGGCCGGAGTGGGCCACCGTCGTCGCCGCGCTGATCGACGGGGTGGACGTCGTGGTCACCGCCGTGCCGGCCACGGTCTCCGCCTCGGTCGCCGACCGGCTGGCCGCCCGGGCCCGACAGCGGGGCTGTGTCCTCGTCCCGTACGGGCGGTGGGACGGCGCCGACGTGACCCTCCAGGTGGTCCGGGGGGCCTGGGAGGGGCTCGGTGCCGGCCGGGGCCGGCTGCGGCGCCGGGAGGTCACCGTCTCGGCGCGGGGCCGGGGCGCCGCCGCCCGCCCCCGGGAGGTGACGGTCTGGCTGCCCGGTGACGCGCTGACCCGGATCATTCCCCGTCCGGTCCCCGGTGCCCCGGTCGCCTCGGTCACCGGCCGCTCGGCCGCCGGTCGGCTCCGCGCCGTGCCGGCGGCCTCCGCCGCCGGGCCGTCCCCGCCGGCGCTCACCCTGGTCGGCCCGGCGTGACCGGCGGGTCCCGTCCCGCGGCGCCCGGCGGGTCCCGTCCCGCGGCGGCCGGCGGGTCCGCCGCGCCGGTACGCACGCTGGTGCTCTGGTGTCCGGACTGGCCGGTGATCGCCGCCGAGATCGTCGACGGGGTGCCGGCCACCGAGCCGGTCGCGGTGCTGCACGCCAACCGGGTGGTCGCCTGCTCCGAGCAGGCCCGGGCGGAAGGGGTGCGCCGGGGGCTGCGCAGGCGGGAGGCGCAGGGCCGGTGCCCCCGGCTCATCGTCGTCGACCACGACCCGGCCCGGGACGCCCGGGCGTTCGAGCCGGTGGTGGCCGCGGTCGAGGAGCTGGTGGCCGGCGTCGAGGTGGTCCGCCCCGGCGCGTGCGCGGTGGCGGCCAGGGGGCCGAGCCGCTACCTCGGGGGCGAGGAGGCGGCGGCGGAGCGGATCGTCGAGCACGTCGCCCAGGCCTGCGCGGTGGAGAGCCAGATCGGCATCGCCGACGGGGTCTTCGCCGCGGGGCTGGCCGCCCGCTCGGGCCGGGTCGTCCCGCCCGACGGGACACCGCGGTTCCTCGCCGACCTGCCGGTCGAGGCGCTCGGCCGTCCGGCCCTGGCCGACCTGCTGCGTCGGCTCGGTGTGCGTACCCTCGGCGACTTCGCGGCGCTGCCCGCCGGGGACGTGCTGGCCCGGTTCGGTTTCGACGGTGCGCTGGCCCACCGGCTGGCGGCGGGGCGGGACCACCGTCCGCTCGCGGTCCGGCAACCCCCGGCCGACCTGGCGGTCACCGCCGACCAGGACGACCCCCTCGACCGGGTTGACGCGGCGGCCTTCGTCGCCCGGGCGCTGGCCGAGCGGCTGCACGACCGTCTCGCCGCGCACGGGCTGGCCTGCACCCGGCTCGGCATCGAGGCGGTCACCGCGCACGGCCAGGAGCTGCACCGGGTCTGGCGGCACGACGGTCTGCTCACCGCCGCCGCCATCGCCGACCGGGTGCGGTGGCAGCTCGACGGCTGGCTCTCCGGCGGCCGGCCCGGCCGGGCCGGTGCCCGCCCCGCCCGGCCGACGGCCGGCATCATCCGGCTGCGGCTGGTCCCCGACGGGGTGATCGCGCAGGGCGCCCTGCAACCGGGCCTGTGGGGGGAGGCCGGGGAGGAGCGGGAACGGGCCCACCGGGCGCTCAGCCGGGTCCAGGGCATCCTCGGCCCCGAGGCGGTGGTCACGGCGGTGCTCGGCGGCGGGCGGTCCCCGGCCGACCAGGTACGCCTGGTGCCGTGGGGCGACGAACGCCTCCCCGCCCGCCCCGGCCCGCCCCCGCTGCCGTCCTCGCTGCCGTCCCGCCTCGACCCGCTCCCGACCCACACCGACCCGCTCCCGGCCCGGTCGGCGGGGCGATCGGCGGGGCGATCGGCGGGCCGGGTGGCGGGACGGTCGGCGGGCCGGGTGGCGGAGCCGCCGTGGCCGGGGCGGCTTCCGCCGCCGGCGCCGGCGGTGGTGCTCCCCGAGCCGCTCGCCGCCACCGTGCACGACGCGGCCGGCGAGCCGGTCGTGGTCACCGCCCGCCTGGCGGTGAGCGCCGCACCGGCCCGGCTGGCCGTCGGGACCGCCCGCCCGGTGGAGATCGTGGGCTGGACCGGGCCGTGGCCGGTGGACGAACGCTGGTGGGCGCCGGCCGAGGCGCGACGGCGGGCCCGGTTCCAGGTGGGCCTCGCCGACGGCACCGCCCTGCTGCTCGCGGTCGAGGGCGGCCGGTGGCTGGTGGAGGCGGTCTATGACTGACCGTCCCCTGTCGAGCTGCCCCCTCCGTGCGACCGCGGCGCTCCCAGCCCCGCTCCCAGCCCCGCTCCCGACGGATCTTGGAAGGAAACGGCCCCTCCAGGGGCCGAAATCCTCCAAGGTCTGCCCAGCTCGCCCAGCTCGCCCAGCTCGCCCAGCTCGCCCAGCTCGCCCAGCGAGCCCGGCGCGCCCGGCGCATCCGGGGGTGGGGGCGTGAGTTTCCACAATCCGGATCTGCCGTGGTCGGACCTGGAGCGGGTGCTCACCGGCAAGCCCGCCCGGGGGCAACGCCGTACGCCGCACGGCGAGCGGCACCTGCACGTGGTGGACCCCCTGGCGGTGGACGCCGACGGTGGGGACTCGCCGGCCTGGACCCGCAAGCGGCAGCAGTACGAGCCGCCGCCGCTGGACCGCCCGGACGGCGTGGTGCCGTACGCGGAGCTGCACTCGCACACCAACTTCAGCTTCCTCGACGGCGCCAGCCATCCGGAGGAGCTGGCCGAGGAGGCCGCCCGGCTGGGGCTGACCGCCCTCGCGGTGACCGACCACGACGGGTTCTACGGCGTGGTGCGGTTCGCCGAGGCGGCCCGCGCCCTGCACCTGCCGACGGTCTTCGGCGCGGAACTCTCCCTCGACCTGCCCGGCCCGCAGAACGGCGAACCGGACCCGCTCGGCCGGCACCTGCTGCTGCTCGCCCACGGCCACGAGGGGTACGCCCGGCTGGCCGCCACCATCTCCCGCGCCCAGCTGCGCGGCGGGGAGAAGGGCCGCCCGGTCTACGGGGAGCTGGCGGAGGTCGCCGCCGAACTGCGCGACCACGTGCTGGTGCTCACCGGCTGCCGCAAGGGGCACGTGCCGGCCGCCCTGCTCACCGAGGGCGTCGACGCGGCGGCCCGGGAGCTGGACCGGCTGACCGCGCTCTTCGGCGCCGAGACGGTGGCGGTGGAGCTGACCGACCACGGGCACCCCGTCGACGCCGACCGCAACGACGCCCTCGCCGAGCTGGCCGCCGCCGCCGGGCTGCCGACGGTGGCGACGAACAACGTGCACTACGCCACCCCGGGGCGGCGCCGGCTGGCCACCACGGTCGCCGCGGTCCGGGCCCGGCGCAGCCTGGACGAGCTCGACGGCTGGCTGCCCGCCGCCGGCACCGCGCACCTGCGCAGCGGCGCGGAGATGGCGGCCCGGTTCGCCGCGTACCCGGGGGCGGTGGCCCGGGCCGCCGAGTTCGGCCGGGAACTCGCCTTCGACCTCCAGCTCGTCGCACCGACGCTGCCGGCGTACCCGGTGCCGCCGGGGCACACCGAGATGAGCTGGCTGCGGCACCTCACCGCGCAGGGCGCGCGGGAGCGGTACGGCCCGCCGGAGGCGCACCCCGAGGCGTACGCGCAGCTCGAACACGAGCTGAACATGATCGAGGAGCTGGGCTTCCCCGGCTACTTCCTGGTGGTCTACGACATCGTCACGTTCTGCCGCGAGCAGGACATCTACTGCCAGGGCCGGGGGTCGGCGGCCAACTCGGCGGTCTGCTACGCGCTGCGGATCACCAACGTGGACGCGGTACGGCACCGGCTGCTCTTCGAGCGTTTCCTCGCCCCCGAGCGGGACGGCCCGCCGGACATCGACGTGGACATCGAGTCCGACCGCCGCGAGGAGGTCATCCAGCACGTCTACGCCCGGTACGGCCGGGAGCACACCGCCCAGGTCGCCAACGTCATCTCGTACCGGCCGCGGTCGGCGGTGCGGGACGTGGCGAAGGCGTTCGGGTTCTCCCCCGGACAGCAGGATGCCTGGAGCAAGCAGATCGACCGCTGGGGTTCGGTCGCCGCGGTCGACGTGGCGGACATCCCCGAGCAGGTGGTCGGGTACGCCAACGAGCTGCAGACGTTCCCGAGGCACCTGGGTATCCACTCCGGCGGCATGGTGATCTGCGACCGGCCGGTGATCGAGGTCTGCCCGGTGGAGTGGGGGCGGATGCCCGGCCGCAGCGTGCTCCAGTGGGACAAGGACGACTGCGCCGCCGTCGGGCTGGTCAAGTTCGACCTGCTCGGCCTCGGCATGCTCTCCGCCCTGCACTACGGCTACGACATGATCGGGATGAGCCTCGACCTGGGGGACATGACCCTGGACGACCCCGAGGTGTACGACATGCTCTGCCGGGCCGACTCGGTCGGGGTGTTCCAGGTGGAGAGCCGCGCCCAGATGGCCACCCTGCCCCGGCTCAAGCCCCACTGCTTCTACGACCTGGTGGTGGAGGTGGCGCTGATCCGGCCCGGCCCGATCCAGGGCGGCTCGGTGCACCCGTACATCCGGCGCAAGAACGGCCAGGAGCCGGTCACCTTCCCGCACCCGCTGATGCGCAACGCGCTGGAGAAGACCCTCGGCGTGCCGCTGTTCCAGGAGCAGCTCATGCAGCTCGCCATCGACCTGGCCGGGTTCGACGCCGCCGAGGCCGACCAGCTGCGCCGGGCCATGGGGGCCAAACGGTCGGTGGAGCGGATGGCGCAGATCGCCGACCGGCTCTACGCCGGCATGGCCGAGCGGGGCATCACCGGCGAGCTGGCCGACGACGTCTACCGCAAGCTCACCGCGTTCGCCAGCTACGGCTTCCCGGAGAGCCACGCGATGAGCTTCGCGTACCTGGTCTACGCCAGCTCCTGGCTCAAGCGCTACCACCCGGCTCCGTTCCTGGCCGCGTTGCTCAACGCCCAGCCGATGGGCTTCTACTCGCCGCAGACCCTGGTCGACGACGCGCGCCGGCACGGGGTGGAGGTCCGCCGGCCGGACGTCAACGCGAGCGGGGCGAAGGCCGTCCTCGAGTCCACCCCGGACACCCGCTGGGGGAGCCGGCCGGGGGAGCCGCCGCACGCCTGGGGGCTGGGCGGGCCGGCCGTCCGCCTGGGGCTGTCGAGCGTGCGTACCCTCGGCGAGGACGTGGCCGAGCGGATCGAGGCCGAACGGGTGGCGCACGGGCCGTACCGTGACATGCCGGACCTGGCCCGGCGCGTGGGTCTCACCGCCGCGCAGCTGGAGGCGCTGGCCACCGCGGACGCCTTCGCGTGCTTCGGCCTGACCCGCCGGGAGGCGCTGTGGGCCGCCGGTGCGGCGGCCCAGGACCGGCCGGGTCGCCTGCCCGGCACGGTGACCGGCACGGCCGCGCCGACCCTGCCCGGGATGGAGGCGGTCGACCGCCTCGTCGCGGACGTGTGGGCGACCGGGCTGTCGCCGGATAGCCACCCGGCCCGGTTCATCCGCGGCCAGCTCGACGCCCTGGGCGCGGTGCCGATCGCCCGGCTCGGCCGGGTGGAGCCGGGCCGGCGGATCCGGGTCGGCGGGATCGTCACCCACCGGCAGCGCCCGGCGACCGCGGGCGGGGTCACCTTCCTCAACCTGGAGGACGAGACCGGGATGCTCAACGTCACCTGCTCCCCGGGGCTCTGGCAGCGGTACCGGCGGGTGGCGAGGACCAGCGCCGCGCTGGTGGTCCGGGGGCGGCTGCAGCGCCACGAGGGAGTGATCAATCTCACCGCCGACCGGTTGGACCCGATTGATCCTCCGGTCAGCCCCGCCGCACGCGATTTCCGTTGATCAATAAGTGATTCAGGTTACGGTTTTCCGCCCGCGACGGCGGGAGACTCCTGCCCGCGCGGGCAGAGTGGCCCGCGCGTCACGAGGGGAACGTACCGATGACGGGGTATCGCGCCAACAGCGGTGGAGTTGCCAACGCCCGACGGACCCGGCTGGGCGCCGGCTGGGTGCCCGCGCACCACATGGAGATCCGCGAGTACGAGGTCACCGACGGGCCCGTCGCCAACTCCGTGCGCTCCCGCCACGAGGAGGACACCGCCGCCGGCGGAGGCGAGGCCTGACCGCTGCGTCCCCGGCCGAGCTGGACCGGGTGACTAGGCTCGTCGGGGTGGAGCACACCCGAGGCCGGCTCGCCGGGCCGCCGCTGACCCCCCGTACCGCCGTGATCTGGTCGGTGCTGCGCGCCGAGCTGGACCGCCGCGGTGACACCGACCTGACCGTCCTCGACGTGGGGGGCGGCACCGGCGGGTTCGCCGTGCCGCTGGCCCAGGCCGGCCACCGGGTGACCGTCGTCGATGCCAGTCCCGACGCGCTCGCCGCGTTGACCCGCCGCGCCGCCGAGGCCGGGGTCGCCGCGCGGGTCCGCGCGGTGCAGGGGGACGGGGACGCGCTCGCCGGGCTCGTCGAGCCGGCCAGTGTGGACCTGGTGCTCTGCCACGCCGTCCTCGAGGTGGTCGACGACCCGGAGCCGGTGGTCGCCGCGCTGGCCGCCGCCCTCCGCCCGGGCGGCGCCGCGAGCGTGCTGGTCGCCGGGCGGGCCGCCGCCGTGCTCGGCCGGGCGATGAACGGGCACCTGGACGTCGCCGCCGCGCTGGCCGCCGACCCCATCGGCAGCGCCGGGCCACGCGACACCCTGCGCCGCCGCTACGACGCCGAGAGCGCCGCCGCGCTGCTGGCCGCCGCCGGGCTGACGGTGGAGGAGGTCCACGGCGTACGCGTCCTCGCCGACCTGCTCCCCGCCGTGGTCGCCGACGGCCAGCCGACCGCCCTGCTGGAGCTGGAGCGGGCGCTCGCCGCCCGGACGCCCTGGCGGGACCTCGCCGCGCAGCTGCACCTGTTCGCCCGCCGCCCGGCATGACCGGTCCGACCTCGTCGGACGGGCGTGGGCCGGACGGGTCGCCCGGTCCGCTGGAGACCGTCGCCCCCCGGTACGGCGCGGCGAGCCTCGCCGACGTCCTCCCCGCCGCGCTCGCGGTGCTCGGGGTGCCCGGCGCCACCGACGCGCTCGACCTGACCACGACGCTGGCCGGCGTCCGCCGGATCGCCGTGCTGCTCGTCGACGGCCTCGGGTGGTACCAGATCCCGACCGCCGCGCCGTACGCGCCGACGCTGGCCGGTCTCGCCGCCACCGTCGGCCGGCCGCTCACCTCCGCCTTCCCGTCCACCACCCCGACCAGCCTGGTGACCCTGGGCACCGGGGCCGCTCCCGGCGCGCACGGCGTGCTCGGCTTCACCCTGCGGGTTCCCGGCACCGACCGGGTGCTCAACCACGTCGAGTGGGCCGGCGACCCGGAGCCGCTGCGCTGGCAGCCGGTCCCGACCCAGCTGGAGCGGGCGCGGGCCGCCGGTGTGCAGGTGACGGTGGTGAGCCGGCCGGAGTTCGGTGGCAGCGGGCTGACGGTGGCGGCCAACCGCGGCGGCGACTACCGGGGCGCGGCGGGTGTCGACGCGCTGGGCCGGGAGATGCTCGCCGCGCTGAGCGCCGGGCCGGGGCCGACCCTGGTCTCCGGCTACCACCCCGACCTGGACCGGCACGGCCACCTCAGCGGGGTCGACTCGGTGCCGTGGCGGATCGCGGCCGCCGACGTGGACCGGCTGCTGGCCCGCCTCGTGGACGGGCTGCCGCCGGACGCCGCGCTGCTGGTCACCGCCGACCACGGGCAGCTCGACGTCCCGGCCGGTCACCGGTTCGACCTGGACACCGATCCGCGCCTGCGCGCCGGCGTGGCCGTGGTCGCGGGCGAACCCCGCGTCCGCTACCTGCACGTCGGGCCCGGCGCCCGGGACGACGTGGTGGCGAGCTGGTCGGCGGTGCTGGGGCCCGCGGCCCGGGTGCGCACCCGGGAGGAGGCGGTCGCCGCCGGCTGGTTCGGCCCGGTGCCCGAGGAGCACCTGAGCCGGATCGGGGACGTGGTGGTCGTGTGCAACGACACGTACGCCGTCCTCGCCACCCGCTCCGAGCCGCCGATGGCGAGCCGGCTGGTGGCGTACCACGGGGCGGACACGGCGGCCGAGATGACCATCCCGCTGCTGGTGGTGCGGGGCTGACCCGGCGTTTCGTCGGGCCCGGCCGCTAGCCTTCCGGCATGGGCCGCAGCCAGTCGTTGCCCCGGGGCGGCGATCCGCGCTTCGGGCCGGACGCCGACGATTCCGGCTGTCCGGTGCTGCACGTCGACATGGACGCGTTCTTCGCCTCCGTCGAGGTGCGCCGCCGGCCGGAGCTGCGCGGCCGGCCGGTCGTGGTCGGCGGGGTCGGCCCCCGCGGCGTGGTCAGCTCCGCCAGCTACGAGGCCCGGCGGTACGGCGTCCGCAGCGCCATGCCCACCATGCGGGCCCGCGCGCTCTGCCCGCGGGCGGTGTTCCTGCCGCCCGACTTCAGCGCCTACTCGACGGCCTCCCGGGCGGTCATGCGGATCTTCCGGGATGTCACCCCGCTGGTCGAGCCGCTCTCCCTGGACGAGGCGTTCCTCGACGTGGCCGGCGCCCGGCGGCTGTTCGGCCCGCCGGCCGAGATCGCCCGGTTGATCCGCGAGCGGGTGGCGCGCGAGCAGGAGCTCACCTGCTCGGTGGGGGTGGCGTCCAGCAAGTTCGTCGCCAAGCTGGGGTCGACCCGGGCCAAGCCCGACGGCCTCCTGGTCGTCCCGGCCACCCGGGTGCTCGACTTCCTGCACCCGCTGCCGGTGTCGGCGCTGTGGGGCGTCGGGGAGCGCTCCGCCGAGACGCTGCGCCGGCTCGGCCTGACCACGGTCGGCGAGCTGGCGCAGGCGCCGTACGGCATGCTCCGCCAGGCGCTCGGCGACGCCGCCGCCCGCCACCTGCACGACCTGGCGTGGGGGCGCGACCCCCGCCGGGTCACCCCGGAGCACGCGGAGAAGTCGATCGGCGCGGAGGTGACGTTCGACGTCGACGTGGCCGACCCGGAGGAGATCCGCCGTGCCCTGCTCGGCCTGGCCGAGAAGGTGGGCGCCCGCCTGCGCCGCTCCGGCCAGGTCGGGCGGACGGTGGCGCTGAAGGTGCGCCTGGCCGACTTCCGCACCGTCAGCCGCTCCCGCACCCTCGATGTGCCGACCGATGTCGGTAGGGAGATGTTCGACACGGCGTGGGCGCTGTTCACGGCCCTCGACCCGGGTGAGCCGATCCGCCTGGTCGGCGTCCGGGCCGAGGGGCTCTCGGGGGCCCGGGAGACGCCGCGCCAGCTCGCGCTCGGCGCTCCTGAGCGCGGCTGGCGGGAGGCGGAAGCTGCCGCCGACGCCGCCGCTGCCCGTTTCGGGCGGTCCGTCATAGGTCCGGCCAGTCTGCTCCGGGTCCGAGATCCACGCCCCGACGAAAATCCGCGCCGGCCATAGGTCGTCCCGCTTTCCGACGCGCGGGGCCCCTCGTAGACTTGCGGGTAAGCAGCCGGTTGGCTGCCACGGTCTGTCGGCCCGACCGGGCCGACCCACGTGACCGGGGAGGAGTGCCGTGCCGCTCTCGGAGCACGAGCAGCGGCTGTTCGAGCAGATCGAGCGGTCGCTTGCCGAGGACCCCAAATTCGCCTCGGCCGTGCGCGCCAGCGACCCGCGTTTCCACGCGCGGCGTCGCCTGCTCGTCGCTGCCGTCGCGATCATCGTCGGCCTGGCCCTGTTGGTCTACGGCGTGGTGATCACCACCGCGCTGGTGTCGGTGGCGGGTTTCGTCGTCATGCTGGCCTCGGCCGCGTTCGCGGTGCAGTCGCATCGGCGGGCGCAGTCACCGGACCTGCACGTCGTGGGCGGGACGACCACTCGTCGCCGGCCCCGCGGGCGGACAGGTCGGCGTCCGTCGATCCTGGACCGGATGGAGGACCGGTGGCGGCAGCGCCCGGAGGGGCACCGCTGACCCTCAGCTGACCGACCGGCCCGCCGCCGGGGCAAGCGCGTCGTCGCGGCTCCGGCGACGCTTCGCGCTTCCGTGCGCCCCGACGACCGCACCGAGCCCTCGCCTCGTCACGCCCCGCGACACCCCCCAAGATCGTGCTCGAACCAGGAAGTAGTGGCCTCGCGGCGTCAATGAGGCCACTACTTCCCTGTTCGAGCACGATCTTCACGAAGGCGGGCGGACACCCCGACCGGCCGTCGTGGCGGCGCCGCCACGACGGTCAGCGGGCGAGGCGGTTGGCGAGCAGTCGTCGGGGACTCCAGCGCAGGGCCGCGTACCGGAGCCGTCCGTACGACGCCACCAGCCGGGCCGACCCGTCCGCCGTGGCGGCACGCCAGCGCAGCAGCACCGACGGGGGGAGGACCGCCGCCACCAGGCGGGTGCGACGGTCGGCCCGCGCGGCGAGCGCGCCACGGACCCGGCGCAGCGCCGGCAGCAGCGGCTCCCCGGTGAGCGGGTCCCGGGCGTACCGGGCCCGCTCCTCGGCGCGGCCGAGCAGGCGTACCGCCGTCGTCGCGTCGGTGTCCTCGGCGAGGGTCTCCCGGGCGATCCGGTCGGCGGTGGCCCGGGGGGTCTCCGCCCGGTCGACCCGGACGCGGAAGTCCACCAGCGTGTCGAGCAGTTCGTCCCAGGCGGCGTGCGCGTCGGCCCGCGCCCGGTCGGCGTCGGCCAGGACCACCATCCGCCGCCCGCCGGCCGGCACTTCGGCGGTGTCCGGCTCGGCGGCCTCCGGGACCGGTGCGGGTGCCCGGCCGCCGCTGCGTCGCCGGCGCAGGGCGAGCCGCCGCAACGCCGGGACGGCGAGCAGCACGAGCAGGGCCAGCACCCCGGCGACCCACCACAGCCACACCGGCACACTGCTGGTCGGCGTGCCCGAGTCGGCCGGCAGCCCCGAGGACGGGTCCTCCTGCCCGTCGGTGCGGCGCTCCACGCCGGGCGTGGCCTCCGGCCCCGCCGGCCCGGCCGACGTGCCCGGCTCCGGGGTGGTCTGCTCCGGGGCGTCGGTGTCCGGCGCCCAGGCCGACCGGGCGGCACCCTGCACGCCGTACGCGGGGGTGGCGTCGAACGGTACCCAGCCGAACCCGACGAAGTAGACCTCGGTCCACGCGTGCAGGTTCCGGTTGGTCAGGGTGTACGTGCCGTCGCCGGAGTTGGCGCCGTTGGTGAAGCCGAACGCCACCCGCGCCGGCACGCCGGCGGCGCGGACCAGCCACGCCATCGCGGCGGCGTACTGCTGGCAGAAGCCGACCTTGTTGGTGAGGAAGTTGACGATGTCCTGGCCGCTGGTGCCGCCCTCGGTGCTCAGGGCGTAGCTGAACCCGTTGTCCGCGGAGAAGTGGTCGTAGATCGCGCGGACCTTGTCGTACTCGGTGGTCCTGCCCTTGATGAGGGTGCCGACCAGGGTCTCCACCTCGGGCACCCGCGGGGTGAGCATCTGCCGGCGCAGGGTGTGGTCGGCCGGGAGAGCCGGCGCCCGCCGAAGCGCCGCCGGGGTGAAGGTCGTCCGGACGTACTCGAACGCGTAGCGCTTCTCCCGCGACGTCTCCCGGTTGGAGAAGACCACCTGGAGGTTCGTGTCGTAGGACCAGTTGCCGTTGAGCTCCTCGGTGCGCAGCGGCTCGCCGTACACCGGGAGGTACGGCATCTCGAGGTTCCTGGTCACCTCCACCGTGGCGCGGTAGCGGTTGCGCACCATCCCGGCCCGGTCCGGCTCCTGCGGACCGGGCAGCTCGCGGGTCACCGGACGGCCGCTGGGGTTGCGGACCCGGAAACCGTCCGAGCGCAGCTCGTCGGCGGCGCCGAAGCGCAGGTAGAAGGGCGCCGGCTCGTTCGTGGTGACCTTTACCATGTCGGCGACCTCACGGTCGTTGAGCCGACCGCTCAGCGCCGCGAAGAGGTCGACCCGGCCGGGCGCGCCGCCCAGGCCGGGCCGGCCGGTGCCGTCACCCGTGCCGGAGCCGATCGTGTCCAGCAGGCCACCGGTCATCCCCGGCACGGCCAGCGGCAGCGCGACGGCGACCGCCACCCCCACCGCCGCGAGCCGGCGACCCGCGGACGCCAGCGGAGAGGCCTCCCACACGTCCACGCCCCGGCCGTCGCCGGTGAACCGGCGGCCGAACCGGCGGACCTTGTCGACGTTGTCGGTGACCAGCAGCCACAGGAACCCGGCCGCGCCGATGACGAACGGCACCGGGGGGACGCTGTCCACGTAGACCGCCACCGGCACCGAGTACACCGCCAACATCGGCAGGCCGGCCAGCGCCGGCCGCCGCATCCCGACCGCCACCAGGTCGACCAGCACGGCCACCCCGCCGATGCCGAGCACCGTGACGAACAGCAGCGGGTCGGTGTCCGGCACCTTCACGCCGTACGAGCGCATGTCCTCCATCGACGCCTGGGCCAGGGAGCCGAAGTGACCGAAGGTGGCCGGGGTGGGCACGATGCCGAGCAGTTCCGAGCCGGACGGGAAGAGCCAGGTCAGGCCGAGCGTCAGACCCGCCACCATGCCGAGCACCTGCCCCCACAGCGGCACCCGGCCCAGCCGGGTCAGCGCCGCGGCCGCGGCCACCACGGCGACCGCGATGGTGGACTGGATCAGCCACGTCCAGCGGTCGAAGATGGCCGACAGCGGCGCCGCGGCGAGCAGCGTCGCGGCGGCCGCGACCAGGCCCAGGTTCCGGTGGGCGATCATGAGGGGAGCCTTCCGTTCATCGCATGCCGCCGGCGACCGTCTCGGCCAGCGCCGCCCGGACGGCGAAGCCCTGTGAGCCCCGCGCGGCCTGCGGCCACAGCACCGGCAGCCGGGTGCCGTGGTCGACGCCGATCACCCGCCACCCGCTCTGCAGCAGCGCGAGGGCGGCGGTGCCGTGCGCCTGGTCGGCCTCGGCCCGCGCCTTGGCCGGCAGGTTGAGCCAGGTGGAGCTGTCCAGCAGGAACGCGACGCAGGTGGCGCCGTTGCCGCGCAGCCCGGCCAGCAGCTCGGCCTCGGCGGTGCTCAGCGTCCCGAACAGGCCGATGATCAGGCCGCCGTCGGAGCGTTGCCGGACCCGCTGCACCAGCGTGGTGATCTCCACCCGCTGGTCGAGGCGGACCTCCGCGAGGTGGTCGAGGAGAACGCCGTCACCGGCCAGCTCCGTCGCGTCGACGTCGACGCCGGAGCCGGTGACCAGCCGCAGCTTGTAGCCGCCGTGCCGCAGGTGCACGGCGATGCTCGCGGCGGCGGAGACCGCCCACTCGAAGCTGGCGGTGGGCCCGTCGCCGCGGTGCCCGTACGCCCGGGTGTCCAGCAGGACGGTGGCGCGGCTCTCCCAGGGCTGCTCCTCGCGGCGCACCATCAGCTCGCCGGTGCGCGCGGTCGACTTCCAGTGCACGCGCCGCAGGTCGTCGCCCACCCGGTACTCCCGGGTCGCCGCGTCGTCCTCGCCGTGCACCGCCACCGACCGGGCGCGGCTGTCACCGCTGCCCGCGTACTCGCCGGGGAGCCGGACCGTCGGCAGCGGGTGGACCTGCGGGATGACCGTCAGCCGGTCGGTGCTGGGGAAGGCCCGGGTCAGCTCGCACAGGCCGAACGGGTCGGTCATCCGGACCACCAGCGGGCCGACGTCGTAGCGCCCGCGCACGTCGGCCCGCACGGTGTACGCCACCGAGCTGGCCTGGTGCGGGCCGAGCCGGTCGAGCACCACCCGGGGACGGCTGCCCAGCGCGTACGGCAGCCGGTCCTCCAACAGCAGCGTGCCGGTGGGCAGGCGGGACAGGTTCTGCAGGCGCAGCACCACCCGGGAGCTGGCCCCGACCGGCACCCGGTGCGGGTCCAGCGAGCGGTGGCAGGCCAGCTTGTAGCGGCTGCGACCGACGTAGAGCGCGGCGAGCAGCGGCAGGACGCCGAGCAGCACGGCCACCCGCAGCAGGTCCTTCTCGCCGAGGATCGCGGCCGAGATCGCCGCGGCGATGGCCGCGGCGAGGAAGGAACGGCCGCGGGTGGTCAGCCCGCGCAGCCCGTCACGCACGTCACGGCCTCCGCGGCTCGTACGGGGCGCGACCGTTGCCGGTGGCGGGCCGGGTGTCGTACGGCGAGCGGCGGCGCTCGTGCGGCAGCGGCAGTCGGTGCACCAGGTCGGAGACGACCGCGTCGGTGGTACGCCGGGCTAGCTGCGCGTCGGCGGTCGGGATGATCCGGTGCGCCAGGACGGGCACGGCCAGCACCTGCAGGTCGTCGGGGAGGACGTAGTCGCGGCCCTCGAGCGCGGCGACGGCGCGGGCGGTGCGCAGCAGCTGGAGGGTGGCCCGGGGCGACGCGCCGAGGCGCAGGTCGGGCGCCTCCCGGGTGGCGGTGACCAGGTCGACCGCGTACTGCTTGACGGCGTCGGCGACGTGCACCTGCCGGACGTGCGCGATGAGCCGCCGTACGGTGTTGGCGTCGGAGACCGGCCGCAGGGCCTGCAACGGGTCGGTCGCGCCGTGCCCGTCGAGCATCGCCAGTTCGGCGCCGGCGTCCGGGTACCCCATCGCGATGCGGGCGGTGAACCGGTCGCGCTGGGCCTCGGGCAGCGGGTACGTGCCCTCCATCTCGATCGGGTTCTGGGTGGCGATGACCATGAACGGCGTCTGGAGCTGGTAGGTCACCCCGTCGACGGTGACCTGCCGCTCCTCCATGCACTCCAGCAGCGCGGACTGCGTCTTCGGCGAGGCCCGGTTGATCTCGTCGCCGACGACCAGGTTGGCGAAGACGGCCCCGGGGCGGAACTCGAAGTCGTGCGTGTCCTGGTTGTAGACGCTGACGCCGGTCACGTCGCTGGGCAGCAGGTCGGGGGTGAACTGGATGCGGCGGACCGTGCAGTCGATGGACCGCGCGAGGGCCTTGGCCAGCTTGGTCTTGCCGACGCCGGGCACGTCCTCGATGAGGAGGTGGCCCTCGGCGAGCAGGACCGCGAGCGCGAGCCGGACGGTGGCCGTCTTGCCCTCGATGACCTGTTCGATGTTCGCCACGATGGCGTCACTGGCGGCGCGGAACTCGTCGTGCGGCAGCAGACCGCCCACCTCGTCCCAGGTCTGTTGTGTCACGGGCCTCCTCCTCGTCGCCTGGACGGCAGCTCTGTATAGAGCACCTGGACCCGCTGATCGGTTCGCGCGAGCGAGCCTCGTCTGCCGCAAAAAACTCATTGGCCTCTCAGGCTAGCCATGTTTGTCGGCTTCGCCGACCGCCGCAGGTAGTCCGTCGCTTACGCCCCGAATATTCGCCCGGTCGTGAGGTGTGAAGGTGCTGACCCTGGGTAGTCGCGCTGCCTCCGGCGCGAGGGAGGATCATGGACGGGACGGCGGTGCCGGTCGCTCTCGGCCACGTGCTGCCCGCCATCTGATGGGGTCCGGTGCCGGTGCGGCAGCCCTGACCTCGGGGGCGTCGAACGGACGCCCCGGTGCCGCCGGGGCGCCATGATCCTCGTGGCGGTCCTCGGGTGGCAGGTCCTCCTCGCCGCCGCCGCGCCGGCGCTGACCCGGCGCCTGGGGCGGGACGCCGGCTTCGTGCTGGCGGCCGGCTACCTGGCCGGGGCCGGTCTGCTGCTCACCCGGCTCCCGGTCGTCCTCGACGACCGGGCGGTCGCCGTCTCCTGGCCGTGGCTGCCGTCGCTGGGGGTGTCCGCCGCCCTGCGCATGGACGCGCTCAGCCTCGTCTTCGCCCTGCTGGTGCTGGGCGTGGGCGCGTTCATCATGGCCTACTGCCCGCGCTACCTCAGCGCGCACGGCCGGCACACCCGGGTGTACGTCACGATGACCCTGTTCGCCGGGGCGATGCTGGGCCTGGTCCTCGCCGACGACCTGCTCGTGCTGTTCGTGTTCTGGGAGCTGACCAGCGTCCTGTCGTTCGTTCTCATCGGGCAGGACGGCCGGTCGACGGCTCGCGGGCCCGCGGTCCGGGCTCTCCTGGTCACCTCGGCCGGTGGCCTGGCGCTGCTGGCGGCGGTGGTGGTGCTCGCCGGGAGTCTCGGCACCACCGACCTCGGGCGGATCCTGAGCGACCCGGGCGTCCTGGCGGCCGGACCCGCCTGGGCGGCGGGCGCCCTGGTCGTCGTCGCCGCGTTCACGAAGTCGGCGCAGGTGCCGTTCCACTTCTGGCTGCCCGGCGCGATGGTGGCGATCACCCCGGTCAGCGCCTACCTGCACGCGGCCACGATGGTGAAGGCCGGCATCTACCTGTTGATGCGTTTCTCGGCGCTGTTCGGTGGCCGGTGGGCGTGGGACCTCGCGTTGATCGGCGTCGGGCTGCTCACCGCCGTCGTCGGCGCGTTGCTGGCGCTGCGCCAGCAGGATCTCAAGGCGTTGCTGGCGTACTCGACGGTGAGCCAGCTCGGCCTGCTGGTCGGGGTGATCGGCGTCGGGACTCCCGCGTCGGACGCGGCGGCGATCCTCTACACGATCGCTCACGCCCTGTTCAAGGCCACGCTGTTCATGCTGGTGGGCATCATCGACCACGAGGCCGGCAGCCGGAACCTCCGGGAACTGTCCGGGCTGTGGCGGGAGATGCCGATGACGGTGGCGTTCACCGGGCTGGCCGCGTTGTCGATCGCCGGACTGCCGCCGACGATCGGCTTCGTCGGCAAGGAGGCGATCTTCGAGGCGCTGGGCGAGGTGCACGGCGTGCCCTGGCTCGGGTGGTCCGCGGCCGGTCTGGCGGTGCTCGCCTCGGTGCTCACCTTCGCGTACACGGCGCGGCTGGTCCACGGGATCGCCGCCGGCCCGAGCCGGCAGCGCAAGCTGTACGAGCCGGCGTGGTCCTTCCTCGCCCCGGCGGCCGTCGCCGCCGTCATCGCCACCGCCCTCGGCCCGGCCGTCGCCGAGCTCAGCCCGTTGGTGGAGCGGGCGGCCACCGACGCCCGGCCCCAGGGGCAGCCGCCCAACCTGGCCTTCTGGCACGGCTTCACGCCCGCGCTCGGCCTCTCCGCGCTCACCGTCGTGCTCGGGACGCTGCTGTTCGTGTACCGGCGCCGGACCGGCCGGGCGGTCGACGCCCTCCCGACGGGGCCGCCGTTCGCCGGTCACCTGGAGCGGGGGCGCGACGCGCTGCTGCACCTCGGGGCGGTCGTGGGCCGGCCCGCCCGGGCCGCCGATCCGGCGCCGTACCTGGCCCGGCCGCTGCTCGCCGTGGTGGTGCTCGCGGCGGTCGCCGTGGTGCTGCTCGGCCCGCTGCCCGCCCCGCGGGACGACTCCACCCGCGGCGGGGACTGGCTCGTGCTCGGGCTGCTGGTGGTCACTCTCGCCGGCCTGCTCACGACCCGCTCCGCGCTCGCCGCGGTCGCGCTGACCGGGGTGGTCGGCCTGATCCTGTCGGCCTGGTTCCTCACCACCGGCGCGCCGGACGTCGCACTCACCCTGATGCTGGTCGAGGTACTCACCGCGGTGGTGGTCATGCTCGCCCTTCGGGACCGGCCCAGCCGGATGGTCGCGCCGGGCCGGCGGCCGGGGATCGCCGGCGGGGCCGCGCTGGCGGTGCTCACCGGGGCGGCGGCGACGGCGGCGACGGCGCTGACCGGCCGCCGCGAGTTGTCCCCGGCGGGCGAGTGGTACCTGCGGGAGGCGGAGCCGGCCACCGGCGGGGACAACGTCGTGAACACCATCCTCGTCGACTTCCGGGCCCTCGACACGCTCGGCGAGGCGGTCGTGCTGGCAGTGGTCGCCCTCGGCCTGGTCGCGCTGGCCCGGGGCGCCGGTCGCGGCACCCCACCCCGCCCCACCGCGGCCGGGCCCGGTGCTCCTACGGCAGCCGGTCCCGGCGGGCCGACCCGCGCCCGGCGGGACCGGACCGGACGGCGCCCGGGCCGGGCCGTGCGGTACGCGGTCGACCCGGTGCTGGGTCTGGCGTACCGCGTGCTGGCCCCGGTCATGCTCGCCGTGTCCGTGCTGCTGTTCCTGCGCGGTCACGAGGAGACCGGCGGTGGCTTCATCGGTGCGCTGATCGCCGGCACGGCCGTCGGTCTCGGCCACCTGGCCCATCCCGTCGGAGCGCCGCTGCTCGGCCGTCTCCGGACGGTGCCGCTGCTGACCGCCGGTCTGCTGCTGGCGCTCGCCGCGGGCGTGGCGCCGGTGGCCGCCGGCCGGGCCCTCCTCACCCCGGTCAAGGTCACCGTGCCCGGCCTCACCACGGTCACCTCGTCGCTCGTGTTCGACCTGGGCGTGTACCTGGTGGTGCTGGCCCTGATCGTGGCGGCGGTCCGCCGGTTGGACACCGCGCCGGCCGGTCCCGCGCCCGGCCCGGTCCGGGAGCGCGTCCCGTGAGCGGGCCGTTGATCGTCGGCGTGCTGGTGGCGGCCGGCGTGTTCCTGCTGCTGCGGCCCGGGCAGCTGCGGCTGGTGCTCGGGTTCGTCCTGCTGGGCCACGCCGTGAACGTGCTCCTGCTGGCGGCCGGCGGCCTGCGCCGGCGGGAGGACGCCGTCGACGGCGCCGGGCCGGCGAGCGCCGATCCGCTGCCCCAGGCCTTCATGCTGACCGCGATCGTGATCACCTTCGGCATCACCATCCACCTGCTGCGCCTGCTGCGCCGTGCACCTCGACGGGGAAGCCGGCCGCCGGACGACCGGAACGGGGCCGCCCGGTGAGCGCCCTGCTGGTGGTTCCCCTGGTGGGGCCGCTGCTCGCCGCCGGGGCGCTGCTCGCCCTGCCGGGCCGGCCGGTGCTGCGGCGGGCCGTGGCGCTCGTCGCCACGGCGGCGGTCCTCGCGGTGGGCGGTGCCCTGCTGGCGGCGGGCCGGGGCGGGGAGGTGCCGGTGGTCCGGGTCGGGGACTGGCCGGCCGTCGTCGCGATCACCCTGGCGGCCGACCCGCTGAGCGCGCTGCTGGTCATGGTGACGGCGACCGTGGTGCTGGCCTGTCTGGTGGCGGCCGCGGCAACGGGTGAGGACCGCCGGCGGGCGTTCCTGCCGCTGGCGCTGGTGCTGTCGGCCGGCGCGTACGGTGCGTTGCTCACCACCGACCTGTTCAACCTGTTCGTGCTGGTCGAGGTCATGCTCGTCCCGTCGTACGTCCTGCTGGCCCTGTCCGGCGGCCCGGGCCGCGCCGGCGCCGGGCGGGTGTACGTCGCCACGAACCTGCTGGGGTCCACGCTCCTGCTGACCGGCGTCGGGCTGATCTACGGGATCACCGGGACGGTCGGGCTCGCCGACCTCGCCGGGGCGGCCCGGGACGTCCCGGCGGTGGCGGTCGCCGGCGGCCTGGTCCTGCTGGCGTTCGCGCTCAAGAGCGCGCTCGTGCCCCTGCACGACTGGCTGCCCCGCGCCTATCCGGTCGCGTCGCCGGTCGTCGTCGCGCTCTTCTCCGGCCTGCTCACCAAGGTCGGGTTGTACGCGGTCATCCGGGTCTACGCCGTGCTGTACGGGGGCGACCCCGCGTACCACCCGCTGCTGGTGGCCGTGGCGCTGGCATCCATGGTGGTCGGCGTGCTCGGTGCGGTGGGCGCCGGCTCGATGCGCCGGGTGCTGTCGTTCCACATGGTGAGTCAGGTCGGGTACGTGCTGCTCGGACTCGCCCTGTTCACCGCCGCCAGTCTCGCCGCCGCCGTCTTCTACCTGGCCCAGTACGTGCTGGTGAAGGCGGCGCTGTTCCTGTGCGCGGCGGCCGTCCGGACCGTCCGCGGCACGGACCGGTTGAGCCAGCTGGGCGGGCTGGCCCGGGCCTGCCCGGTGCTCGCCCTGGCCTTCGGCGCAGCGGCCCTGTCCCTGGCCGGCCTGCCGCCGTTCGGGGGCTTCCTCGCCAAGTTCCTGGTGCTGCGGGCCGCCGGCGACGTCGGCGACTGGCTCTCGATGACCGTGGCGGTGCTGGTCAGCCTGGTGACGCTGCTGTCGATGCTGAAGATCTGGGGGGCCGTCTTCTGGGGCGAGGCTCCCGCGCGGGCGGCCCCGCAGCGCCCCACCCGCGCCGGGCCGGCGCTGGTCGGGCCGCCCCTGGCGCTTGGCGCGTGCGCCCTGCTCCTCGGGCCGCTCGGCGGGCCGCTCCTGCAGGTGGCGGACGCCGCCGCGGCGGGGCTGCTCGAGCCCGCCGGGTACCTGCGGGCGGTGAGCGGACGGTGACCGGGGCGGCGCCACGGCGGGTGGTGGTGCGGGCGGCGCGGATCGCCCGGTTCCTGGCCTGGTTCGTGGCCCGGCTGGTGGTGGCGAACCTGGTGGTGGCCCGGGAGATCCTCACGCCGGGCTCGGGGCTTCAGCCGGCCGTGGTCCGCGTACCGCTGCGGTCCCGGACGGACACCGAGGTGGCCCTGGTCGCCCTCTGCGTGACGCTGACCCCGGGCACCCTCACCCTGGCGGTGCGCCGCGACCCGCGGGTGATGTGGGTGCACGGCATGTACGCGGCGGACGCGGAGGCGTTCCGCCGCACGCTGGCGGAGCTGGAGGAGCGGCTGCTGGCGGCCGCCCGCCCGGTCGCCGGGGCCACCCCGGTGGGTCGGGCCGGTACCGAAGGACGGAGGTGACGGATGTTCCTGCTCGACGCGGTGCTCGTCGTGCTCGCCCTGTCGATGATCGTGGTCGTCGGGCGGGTGGTCGTCGGCCCGACCGACGCCGACCGGGCGGCGGCGCTCGACTACGGGTTCTTCGTGTTCCTGGCGGCGGTGGCCGTGCTGGCCGTCCGGCTGGAGTCGCCGGACCTGCTGGATGTGGTCCTCACCGGCACCCTGGTCAGCTTCCTGGCCACGGTCGCGCTGGCGCGGCTGGTGCACCGGCGGCGGCCGTGATCCGCACCGTGGTCGCGTCGGCGCTGCTCGTCGTGGGCACCGGGCTGATCGCGGTCAGCGCCCTCGGGCTGATCCGGCTGCCGGACGTCTACAACCGGATGAACGCCGTCGCCAAGGCCGGCAGCCTGGGTCTGATCTGCGTCCTGCTGGCGGTGCTGCTGCTGATGCCGGGCGTCCGGACGGCCGTGGTGGTGCTGGTCGCCGTCGGGTTGCAGCTCGTCTCCGCGCCGGTCGGCGGGTACGCACTGGCCCGCGCCGCGTACCGGGCGCGCAGCCCGCTGGCCGACAGCACCCGGTACGACGAACTCGCGGGGCGGGTACCCGGTGGGGAACGGCCGGAGGGCGGCGGTTGACGCCGTCCCGGCCCGCCCGGTGGCCTCGGGCACGCTCCGGGTCACCGTCGGGGGTACACTGCGGAACATGGCCGGAGTCTTCCTGCTTCTTACCGGGCCGTGCTGATGCGCTGAACGCGCGACAGCACGGCGGCCCCTCCTGCGCGAGGGGCTTTTTCGTGCCCGTCGTCGGCCCGGTTCCGTCAGGCGGGCGGCGAGCACCGACCGAGACCGCACGAGACGACCCGCGCCGAACGAAGCGAGGAGAGCCATGACTGAGGCAGCCGCACCGGCCAGCGACATCCCCCCGTTCCGGTACACCGCGGCCCTGGCCGACGAGATCGAGCACCGCTGGCAGGACATCTGGGAGCGGGAGGGCACCTTCCACGCCCCCAACCCGACCGGCCCGCTGGCCGACCCGGGCCATCCGCGGGCGGGGGCGGAGAAGCTGTACGTCCTGGACATGTTCCCGTACCCGTCGGGCGCCGGCCTGCACGTCGGCCACCCGCTGGGCTACATCGGCACCGACTGCTTCGCGCGCTACCAGCGGATGGCCGGCCGCAACGTGCTGCACGCCATGGGCTTCGACGCGTTCGGTCTGCCCGCCGAGCAGTACGCGGTGCAGACCGGCACCCACCCGCGCACCACCACCGAGGCGAACATCGCCCGGTACAAGGCCCAGCTGCGCCGGCTGGGCCTGGCCCACGACGAGCGCCGCTCGGTGGCCACCATCGACACCGACTTCTACCGCTGGACCCAGTGGATCTTCCTGCAGATCTACAACTCCTGGTACGACGCCGAGGCGGAGCGGGCCCGCCCGATCGCCGAGCTGATCGCGGAGTTCTCCGGCGGGACCCGGCGCACGCCGGACGGCCGCCCGTGGGCCGAGCTGACCGGGGCCGAGCGCCGCGGGATCGTCGACGACCACCGGCTGGCGTACGTCTCGGAGGCCCCGGTCAACTGGTGCCCCGGGCTGGGCACCGTGCTGGCCAACGAGGAGGTCACCGCCGACGGCCGCTCCGAGCGGGGCAACTTCCCGGTCTTCAAGCGCAACCTGAAGCAGTGGATGATGCGGATCACCGCGTACGGCGACCGGCTGCTGGACGACCTGGACACGCTGGACTGGCCCGAGCCGATCAAGATGATGCAGCGCAACTGGATCGGCCGCTCCACCGGCGCGCACATCGACTTCCCGACCACCGCCGAGCCGATCCGCGTCTTCACCACCCGACCGGACACCGTCTTCGGCGCGACGTACATGGTGCTGGCGCCGGAGCACGACCTGGTCGACGCGCTGGTGCCGGCGGCGTGGCCGGAGGGGACGAAGGACGCCTGGACCGGCGGGCACGCCAGCCCTCGGGCGGCGGTGGAGGCCTACCGCAAGGCGGCCGCGGCCAAGACCGACGTCGAGCGGCAGGCCGAGACCAAGGAGAAGACCGGCGTCTTCATCGGCGCGTACGCCACGAACCCGGTCAACGACGCGCGGATCCCGATCTTCATCGCCGACTACGTGCTGGCCGGCTACGGCACCGGCGCCATCATGGCGGTGCCCGCGCAGGACGAGCGGGACTGGGCCTTCGCCGAGGTGTTCGACCTGCCGATCGTCCGCACCGTGCAGCCCGCGGAGGGCTTCGACGGCAAGGCGTACACCGGGGACGGGCCGGCGATCAACAGCGCCGCGCCCGACCGCGGCCTGGACCTGAACGGCCTGGGGGTCGTCGACGCCAAGGCGCGGATCATCGCGTGGCTGGAGGCGAACGGCCACGGCCAGGGCGCGGTGACCTACCGGCTGCGGGACTGGCTGTTCAGCCGCCAGCGCTACTGGGGTGAGCCGTTCCCGATCGTGTACGACGAGACCGGCGCCGCCATCGCGCTGCCGGAGGAGATGCTGCCGGTCGAGCTGCCCGAGGTGGAGGACTTCTCGCCGCGTACCTTCGACCCGGAGGACGCCCAGTCGAATCCGGAGACGCCGCTGTCGCGGCGGCGCGACTGGGTCGAGGTCGAGCTGGACCTGGGTGACGGGCCGAAGCGCTACACCCGCGAGACCAACGTGATGCCGCAGTGGGCCGGCTCCTGCTGGTACGAGCTGCGCTACCTGGACCCGACCAACCCCGACCGGTTCGTCGACCCGGACAACGAGCGCTACTGGATGGGTCCGCGCGGCGAGGGCGACTGCGGCGGTACCGACCTGTACGTCGGCGGCGCCGAGCACGCCGTGCTGCACCTGCTGTACGCCCGCTTCTGGCACAAGGTGCTGTACGACCTGGGCCACGTGTCGAGCTTCGAGCCGTTCCGCAAGCTGTTCAACCAGGGCTACATCCAGGCGTACGCGTACACCGACGCCCGGGGCGCGTACGTGCCGGCGGAGGAGGTCGTCGAGCGTGACGGCGGCTTCTACCTGGGCGACGTCCAGGTCGACCGCGAGTACGGCAAGATGGGCAAGTCCCTGAAGAACGTGGTGACGCCGGACGAGATGTGCGCGGCGTACGGCGCGGACACCTTCCGGGTGTACGAGATGTCGATGGGCCCGCTGGAGGTGTCCCGCCCGTGGGAGACCCGGGCGGTGGTCGGCTCGTTCCGGTTCCTGCAGCGGGTGTGGCGGGCGGTCGTCGACGAGCAGACCGGCGCGCTGCGGGTCACCGACGCCCCGGCCGACGAGGCCACCCGCCGGCTGCTGCACAAGGTGATCGACGGGGTCCGCGGCGACATGGAGGGCATCCGGTTCAACACCGCGATCGCCAAGCTGATCGAGCTGACCAACGGGCTGACCCGGCTGTCGGAGACCCCGCGCGAGGTGGCCGAGCCGCTGGTGCTGATGCTGGCGCCGTTCGCCCCGCACGTCGCCGAGGAGCTGTGGCGCCGGCTGGGCCACGACACGTCGCTGACGTACGCGGACTTCCCGGTCGCCGACCCGGCCCTGCTGGTGGCCGAGACGGTGACGTACCCGGTGCAGGTCAACGGGAAGGTGCGCGGCCGGGTCGAGGTCCCCGCCGACGCCGACGAGGAGTCGGTGCGGGCCGCGGCCCTGGCGGCGGTCGCCGCGTCCCTGGGCGGCAGGGAGCCGCGCAAGGTCATCGTGGTCCCCGGGCGGATGGTCTCGGTCGTGGCGTGACCCGCCGCCGGGCAGGGCCGCTGCGTCTTCCGCACGAGGCCCTGCCCGGCGCCGTCGCCGGCCGGGCAGCGCCTGCCCGGCCAGCGACGGCCCTGCCGGTGGCGGCTACGGGTCCCGACGGTGGACGACGGCCGCGGCGACCAGCGTCGCGGCCAGTGACCAGCCGGCGAACGCGAGCCAGGAGCCGGTGACGGTGGCCGGGAACCGGTCCGGGTTCAGGACGTCCGGGTGCACCTCGAGCAGCCGTTGCCAGGCCGGGACGGGCAGCACGTGCCGGAGTTCGGCGATCCACCGGTGCTTGTCGCTGTCCACCACCAGTGGCAGCAGCACGAGCACCGCGGTGGCCGCCACGACGGCCCCGGCGGCGTGCCGGATCACTGCGCCCAGCCCCATCCCGATCAGCGCGCAGACCGGTACCAGCAGGGCACTTCCCAGGACCGCCCGTGCCACCCCCGGATCGCCGATCGACCAGCCGGCGTCCCGCCCGGACAAGATCGCCTGGGACACCCAGAACGAGGTCGCCGCGGTGACCAGGCCCAGCACGAGCATCACCGCGGTCAGCACGGCCGCCTTCGCGGCCACCACCGACCGGCGGGCGGGAACGGCGGCGAACGTGGCCCGGATCAGCCCGCTCTGGTACTCGCCGACGACGGTCAGTGCGCCGACGCTGGCGGCGGCGAGCATCAGCAGCAGGTAACCGGCCTCGGGGAAGGCGTCCCGCGCCGGCCCGTACAGGTGGAACATCTCCCGCGTCCCGTCCGGGTACCTCGGCCAGTTCCGGTAGTCGGCGAGGCTGGCGTGCACGCTCACCCCGACGACGAAGAGGAACACCAGCGGCAGCGTCCACCGGGTCGAGCGGAGCGACCACAGCTTGATCCACTCGGCGGCGAGCAGGTCGCGGAACCGGGCCGGCGCGTCGGTCACCGGTGCACGGGTGGGCAGCGGCGTCAGGGTGGTCATCGGGTCGTCCCTCCGGTGTACTCGACGCTGGCGGCGGTGAGTTCCATGAACGCCTCCTCAAGGGAGGCGGTCCGGGTGGTCAGCTCGTGCAGCGGGATGCGGTGGGCGAGCGCCAGGTCGCCGATCCGCTCGGCGGTCAGACCGGTCACTACCAGCGTCCCGGCGTCGTCCGGGCGCACGGCGCCGCCCTCGTCCGCCAGCACCGCGGCCAGCGCCGCCGCCTCGGGCGTACGGACGGCCACGCTGATCGGGGTGCCGCGGGCGGCGAACTCGGCGAGGCTCTGCTCGGCGATCAACCGGCCCCGGCCGATCACCACCAGCCGGTCCGCGCAGTTCTCCATCTCGCTCATCAGATGGCTGGAGACGAACACCGTGCGCCCCTCGCGGGCCAGCCGCCGGAACAGGTCACGCACCCAGCGGACCCCCTCCGGGTCGAGGCCGTTGAACGGCTCGTCGAAGAGCAGCACCGGCGGGTCGCCGAGCAGTGCGGCGGCGATGCCGAGCCGTTGCCGCATACCCAGGGAGAACCCGGCGATCCGGCGTCGCGCGACGTCGACCAGCCCGACCTCCCGCAGCCCCTCGTCGACTCGGGCGCGACCGATGCCGTTGCCGCGGGCCAGCGCGGTCAGGTGGGCGACGGCGGACCGCCCGCCGTGCACGTCACCCGCGTCCAGCAGGGCGCCGGCGTGCCGCAGCCCGCGCGGCCGGTCGGCGAACCGGACGCCGGCCACAGTGGCGGTGCCGCTGGTCGGCCGGGTGAGACCGAGGATCATCCGCAGCGTGGTGGACTTGCCGGCCCCGTTCGGGCCGAGGAACCCGGTGACGTGGCCGGGCCGCACCGTGAGGGTCAGGTCGTCGACGGCCGTGGCCGGGCCGTACCGTTTGGTCAGGGCGTGGAGTTCGATCATTTGACCCACGCTGCCGGGCCGAGGCCGCGCCGGCGTCGCGCCGGCGGCCACATCCGGCGGCCCCGTACCCGCCCCGGGGCGTACGTCCGTTGGCCGATGCCCGGTCCCGGGCCGGCTGGCTACCGTGTCCGCATGGACGCCACCCTGCCGCCGCCCCGCCGGGCCTCCTCGCGGGCGCGCACGGTGCTGCCCTGGGTCGGCGTCGCGTTGCTCCCCGGCGCCGTGCTGCTCGCCCCGGCCGCGGCGTCCAGCCGGGCCGGCTTCGGGCTCGGCGACTGGTGGATCCCCGAGCGCTACCTGCTGCCGCTGCTGGTCCTGGCCCTGCCCGCCGGCCTGCTGCGCCGCCGCCCGCTGCTCGCCCTGGGGCTGATGCTGGTCGCGGCGTGCCTGGTCACCGTGACCGTCAACGTCCCGGAGAACGGCTACCTGCGCGACATCTGGTACGCCCAGTTCCTGGGCATCGACCTGGTGGTCGGGCTGGTCGCGGCGCACCGCTCCCGGCGCGTCTCGGCGCCGGCCGCGGTCGTCGTGCTCGCAGTGCAGGTCGCGGCCGGCTTCGTGAACCCGCCCGTGGACCCGTTGAGCCGGGCCACCCTCTCCGCGCTGGCGGTGGTGACCGTGTGGACGGTCGGCGACTCGATCCGGACCCGCCGCCGGCACACCGAGGTGCTACGCGAACACGAGGCCGCCGAGGCGGTCACCGCCGAGCGGCTGCGCATCGCGCGCGAACTGCACGACCAGGTCGCGCACAGCATCGGGGTGATCGCTATCCAGGCCGGCATGGGGGCGCGAGTGATCGACAGCCAGCCGGCGCAGGCGCGGGCCGCCCTCACCACCATCGAGGAGACCAGCCGGGAGACGCTGGCCGGCCTCCGGCGTACGCTCCGGGCGCTGCGCCGCCCGGAGGCGGAGTCGGCCCCGCTGGACCCGACGCCCGGGCTGGCCGATCTCGACCGCCTGGTGACGGCCGCCGCCGACGCCGGGGTCCGGGTCGAGGCACGGCAGCGCGGCGAGCGGCGGCCCGTCCCGGCCGACCTCGACCTCGCCGCGTTCCGGATCGTCCAGGAGGCGCTCACCAACGTGGTACGACACGCGGGCACCGATCGGTGCCGGGTCACCGTCACCCACGGCCCGGACGAGCTTGCGGTGGAGGTCGTCGACGACGGCCGGGGCGGCGCGGTCGGCGGTGCGGGGCACGGGCTTGTCGGCATGCGGGAGCGGGTCGCCATGGCCGGCGGGCGGTTCCGCGCCGGCCCGCGACCGGAGGGCGGCTTCCGGGTGGCCGCGTGGCTGCCGGTGCCACCGACGGCCGGCGAGCCGGTGGGATCGCGGCCCGGGACGGGGGAGCGGTGAGCATACGAGTGCTGCTGGTCGACGACCAGCCACTGGTCCGCGCCGGCCTGCGGGTGCTGATCGCCGACACACCCGACCTGGTCGTGGTCGGCGAGGCCGGCAACGGCACCGACGCCGTCCGGCTGGCCCGCGACGCGGCCCCGGAGGTGGTGCTGATGGACCTGCGGATGCCCGGCACGGACGGCATCGCCGCCACCCGCGCGATCACCGCACAGGGCGGGCCCGCACGGGTGCTGGTGCTCACCACCTTCGACGACGACGAGCACGTGCACGCCGCGCTGCGCGCCGGGGCGAGCGGATTCCTGGTCAAGGACGTGGCGGTGGACGAGATCCTCGCCGCGGTCCGCGTGGTCGCCGCCGGTGACGCGCTGATCGCGCCCGCCGTGACCCGCCGGCTGATCGCCGAGTTCGCCCGCCGGCCCGCCCCGGCCGCCGCCCGCCGTGGCCTGGACGGCGTCACTGATCGGGAACGCGAGGTCCTCACGCTCGTGGGCCGAGGGCTGTCCAACGCCGAGATCGCCGCCGAGCTGGTGATCAGCGCGGCCACCGCGAAGTCGCACGTGGCGCGGCTGTTCACGAAGCTCGGTGCGAGGGACCGCGTGCACCTGGTGATCGCCGCCTACGACGCCGGCCTGGTCACCCCCTCGTCCTGACCCCCCGGGCCACCCGCCCCGCCGGGACGAGGTGACAACTTCGGGGAAATAGCGGCCTCCAAGGCGAGCGGAGGCCGCTATTTGCCCGAAGTTGTGCGGATCTTGGCGGCCCGGGGGTGATGTCAGGTGGGCCCGAGGCGGCGGAGGCGTTCGGCGCGCCACCAGCGGTGGATGAGAACCGCGCTGGCGATCACGCCGAGGCCGGCGGGGGCGGCGGCGAACCAGTTGACCTCGCCGGGCGAGGTGACCGCCGCGCCGACGGCGGCGTACCCGAAGGCGGTCGGCGCTGACGCGAGCAGGCTGCCGGCCAGGAACGGCAGGACCCGGGCACCGGTGGTGCCGTAGCCGTAGCTGACCAGGCCGAAGCCGGCGATCGGCAGCAGCCGGACGGTGATCACGCCGAGCACGCTCTGCCGGGCGAACCAGCCGTCCAGGCGGGCCAGTCGGCCACGGACCCGCTCGGCGACGAACTCCCGCCCGAGCACCCGGCCCACGGTGAACCCGATGGCCGCCGCCAGCAGCGCCGCGCCGAGCGCGTACGCGGCCCCTTCAAGGGCGCCGAACAGCGCTCCGGACGCCAGCGTGATGAAGGTGCGGGGGACCAGCGCCACGAGCAGCAGCGCGCCGCCGACGACGGCCGCCACCGGGGCGTACGCGCCGAGTCGGTCGGCGTGCCCCGGCAGGTCCGCCAGGTCCGGCCGGGGTGCCAGCAGCGCGACCGGCGCGAGGATTCCCAGCACGAGCAGCAGCACCGCGAACCGGGCGGCTGCCGGATCTCCGATCAGCCGCCGAATGGCACGGGTCATGGCGGAGCGGCGGCCGCCGCGGGTCATCGTCGTCGGGCGGCGGCCTTCGCCGGTCACGGTCGGGCGGCGGCGGCCACCGCGGCGCGGCGCTCGGCGCGGAGGCGGTCGGACCAGGTGTCGTCCAGCGGGGGCAGCTGGTTGACGCCGATGGCCCAGCGCAGCAGCAGGTCGGCCAGGGCGGGGTTGCGGGCCAGGGCCGGCCCGTGCGAGTACGTGCCGAGCAGCTTGCCGCGCCAGGCGCCCTCGGTGGCGCCGTCGTTGCCGACGCCGGCGGTGACCCGGGCGAGGGGTGCCGCCTCCGGGCCGAGGTGGGTACGGCCGCCGTGGTTCTCGAAGCCGGTGAGCGGCGGCAGCCCCAGCCGGGGGTCGATGTCGCCGGCCAGCTCGCCCACGGCCCGGGTGGGCCCCCGGTCGGAGGACAGGTCGAGCAGCTCCAGCCCCGCGCACTTGGTGCCCTTGGCGAAGAAGGAGGAGCCGAGCAGCTGGTAGCCGGCGCAGACGCCGAACACCACCGACCCCTGCGCGACGGCCCGGTGCAGGCCGCCGTCGGCGATCAGCCGCTGCGCGCCGAGCGCCTGCGGGCCGTCCTCGCCGCCGCCGATCAGGTAGATGTCGGCGGTCGCGGGCAGGCGCTCGTCGGAGCGGACCTCCAGCACCTCCACCGGGTAGCCGCGCCGCTGGGCACGGCTGGCCAGGATCAGCGCGTTGCCGCGGTCCCCGTAGGTGGAGAGCAGGTCGGGGTAGACCCAGACGATTCGCAGGCTGTCAGAGGACACGGTCCAACTCCGCTCGGATGTCCTGGAAGGCGGTGTAGTTCGCGATGACCTCCAGCCGGCCCGGCGGGGCCGTCCGGACCGCCTCGGCGAAGGTGCGTACGTGCTGGAACGGCACGCCGTTGACGTCGAGCCGGACCGCCAGGTCGTACGCCCGGTCGCCGGTGATGAGCACCTGCCGGCCGCGCAGCGGGCTGAAGTCGACGTCGAAGAGCCAGGAGGTGTCCAGCCCGTCGGGGTCGCGGGCGTTGATGGAGAGCAGCGTGGGTGCCTCGTCGGCCATGTCGAACGCCTCCAGCCAGCTGGCCGGGTTCTTCGCCAGCAGCAGCCGGATCAGCCGGCCGTCCCGCTCGACCTGCGCGTACCGGCCGGCGACCGAGGTGACCGTGCTGAGCTTGAGCACCGCGTCGACGGGGCGTACGCCGAACTCGGCGGCGACCGCGAGGGCGGTGGCGGCGTTGCCGAGGTTGACCTTGCCGGGGAGCTGGAGCTTGACCTTGTGCCAGGCGCCGGTGGGGTCGACGACGCCGTCGTCCTCCACCGTCCAGTGCGGCTCGGGACGGCGCAGCGGGCAGCCGGTGCACCACCACTGGTCGCCCTCGCGGGCGATGGTGGAGCCGCATTCCGGGCAGACCCACGAGTCGTCGTGCCAGCGTTGGCCGGCGCTGAACCAGGTGACCTGCGGCGGGCTGATCCGGTGGTCGTGGTTGGGCGGCGGGGTGGCCGCCCACACGACCATCGGGTCGTCGGCGTTGGCGATGACGCGGACGTCGGAGTGCTTGACCAGGGCCGCGCGCCAGAGCTGCGCCATCATGGCGACCTCCTTGGCGCGGTCGAGCTGGTCGCGGGAGAGGTTGAGCAGTGCCACCACGTGCGGCTCGGTGGACTCCAGCACCTGGGCGAGGTAGTGCTCGTCGACCTCGAGCACCGCGTACGGCGTGCTGCCGGCCTTGGCCAGCGCAGAGGTGTGCCCGGTGGGCATGTTCGCGCCGAAGGAGTTGGTGGCGACCTTGCCGAGCACGCCGACGGCGGCCGTGGTGAGGCGCGTGGTGGTGGTCTTGCCGTTGGTGCCGGAGATCAGCGCGATGGCGCGGCCGGCGGCGAGGTGGGCGAGCAGGTCCGGATCGATCTTGAGGCCGATCCAGCCGCCGATGACCGAGCCGTCGCCGCGGCCCGCGGCCCGCGACAGCGCCGCGGCTGTCCGCGACACGGAGCTGGCCACCTTCGCCCGCAGGGGCATCTTCGCGTCCGTCACGCGAGCGAGGTTACTCCACCGGCGGGCCCCCCAGATCGCCGCCGAGGGCGAACCGTTCGGCCGGTGACACTCCGGCGCCTCGTCGGGCGCGGATCGGCCGGATGGAATCGATCTATGTCGGAAAGCGGACGGCGCCCGGCGGGTCGCTCCGCCCTCCACTCCGCTCCACCCTCGTTGACGTGCGGTTTTGGCCGGGCGACACGCGCGCCGCGCGGGCGATTCCGGTTGCGGGTGGAGGGAAGTGGAGTAGAGTGGGGCGCGATGGTGAGGCCGGGAGGGCCCACCGGCCCGGGGGGTCAGCGGCGCCGCGAACGCCGCTAGATGGGCGAGGGGGTTGGGCCGATGTTCCTCGGCACCCACACCCCGCGCCTGGACGACAAGGGCCGGTTGATCCTTCCGGCGAAGTTCCGGGACGAGCTGGCGGGGGGTGTCGTGATCACCAAAGGGCAGGAGCGCTGCCTCTACGTCTTCCCGACGCCGGAGTTCCAGCGGATCGCGGATCAGTTACGCGCGCAGCCGATGACGCACAAGGCGGCCCGGGCCTACAGCCGGGTCTTCTTCGCGAGCGCGCACGACGAGGTCCCCGACAAGCAGGGGCGGGTGACCATCCCGGCCCACCTCCGGGAGTACGCCGCACTCGACCGTGACCTGGTCGTGATCGGCGCGCACACGCGGGTGGAGATCTGGGACCGGGCGGCCTGGGAGACGTACCTCTCGGAGAGCGAGGACGGCTTCGCCGACATCGAGGAGGGGGTGCTGCCCGGCGGCCTGTAGGGCGTGGCGACGCCCGACGTACTGCGAGATCTCCAGCCGCTTTCGAGTTCCTGGCATCCCTTCCCCGGTGCCAGGCGCACGATCCGATCGGGGGGCCGTGGCCGGAAGGCGGGCGGGAGCGGATGGGGATCTGGCGGTACGACGGCACGGCGTCGTCCGGCGACGGGCGCGAGACGACTGACGGTTTCAAGCAGTGGGGGTCGACATGGGGGAGCTACGCGGCACGCACGTGCCGGTGCTGCTCGAGCGGTGTCTCGAGCTGCTCGCTCCCGCGCTGGACCGGGGGGAGCGCACGGTCCACGTCGACGCCACGCTGGGGTTGGGCGGGCACGCCGAGGCGGTGCTGGAGGCGCACCCGCGCACGGTGCTGGTCGGGCTCGACCGGGACACCGAGGCCCTCGCCCACGCGCGGGCACGGCTGGCCCGGTTCGCCGACCGGATCCACCTGGAGCACGCCGTGTACGACGAGCTGCCCGAGGTGCTGGGCCGGCTCGGGTACCCGGCGGTCGACGGGGTCCTGTTCGACCTGGGCGTCTCCTCGTTGCAGCTCGACGCGCCCGACCGCGGGTTCGCGTACGCGCAGGACGCGCCGCTGGACATGCGGATGGACCAGACCCGGGGTGTGACCGCCGAGGAGGTGGTCAACACCTACGCGCACCCGGAACTGGCCCGGGTGCTGCGGGTCTACGGCGAGGAGAAGTTCGCGACGCGGATCGCGTCGGCGATCGTCCGGGAGCGGGAGCGCGCCCGGATCACCTCGTCGGCGCGCCTGGCCGAGCTGGTCCGGGACAGCATTCCGGCGCCAGCCCGGCGAACCGGGGGGCACCCGGCAAAGAGAACGTTTCAGGCTTTACGGATAGAGGTAAACCGAGAGCTGGTGGCGCTGGAAGCGGCGCTGCCGGCAGCGCTCGACCGGCTCACGGTGGGCGGCCGCATGGTTGTCCTGTCCTACCACTCGCTGGAGGACCGGCTCACCAAGCTGGCGCTCGCCGACCGGGTCCGCAGCAAGGGCCCGGTCGACCTGCCGGTCGAGCTGCCCGGGACCGGTCCGACGTTCCGGCTGCTCAGCCGGGGCGCGGAACTGCCGAGCGAGGTGGAGGTCGCGGCGAACCCGCGCGCCGCCTCGGTGCGGTTGCGGGCCGCGGAGCGGCTCGACCCGACCGCGGAGCAGCACCGGCGTACCGACCGCGAACGGTACCGCCGGCGGGTCCGGGCGATGCACCAACCGGGCACGGGGTCGGCCGCGCGACGGCCGGCTCCGGGGGACGGGACAGGGACGGACGAAGAGGGGGAGGGACATGACGATTGACAAGCGCGACCGCCGGGACGTGACCGGCGGCGGGCAGCGCACACCGCGGTCGGGGGGCCGGATCGCGGCGGAGCGGGCCACGCGCGTCGGCACGGGCACGCCGCAGGCGGACCGGACGGGCCGGCTGGGGGAGGCTCGCGCCCGGGGGGCGCGCGAGTTCCCGACCCAGGGCACCGCGGCGCTGCGCCCGGCCGAGCGGGACGGCGCGACCGCGCCGCGCCCGCCCCGGCTGCGGGTGGCGCCGCCGGCGCCGGTGTCGGTGCCGCGCGCGCCGTTCGCGGCGCTGATCGTGACGCTGGTGGTCGGCGGGGTGCTCGGCATCCTGCTGGTCAACACGAAGATCAACGAGAACGCGTTCCGGCTGGAGAAGCTCCAGCAGCAGCAGGCCAAGCTGGACCTGGAGCAGCAGCAGCTGAACCGGCAGATCGCCGAGCACGAGGCGCCGGGCAACCTGACCGCCGCCGCGCGCAGGCTCGGCCTCGTCGAGGCCGGCGAGCCGGCGTACATCCGGCTGCCGGACGGCAAGACCATCGGCGTGCCGCAGCCGGCCAGCGGGCAGCCGTCGGTCACCAGCCAGCAGGGCGCCGGGGGGTAGGCCGTGCCCCCGAGATCGGAGGAACCGCGCCGGGACGCCACGGGCTCCCGGCGCGGCCCGTCCCGTGGCGACGGAACCGCCGATCCGCGTACCGGCGAGCCGGGGGTCGGCGGGATCTCCGGCGCCCGCGCGTACACGCCCCGGGGACGCACCATCGGCGAGGATCGGCTGGGCGACGCCCGCGCCGCCCGGGCCGAGCAGCGGCGCACGCCGCGCGGCGGGCGCTCCGGCGACCCGTTCCGCCCCGCCCTCCAGGTGCTCGACGGTGGGCGGACCGGCCGGCGGGAGCCGACCCGTCGTACCCCCGTGGTCCGCACGGTGCCCGAGCGGGCGCCCCGGGAGGACCCGCCGCCGCGCCGCCGCCCCGCGCGCAGCACGCCGGCCCGGCCGGCGGCCCGGCGCCCGTCGCGCAAGCCACCGAAGCCGCCCCGGCTGGCCGACCCCGGCCGCCGGCTGCGGCTCGGCACCGCGCTGGCCCTGACCCTGTTCGCCGTCATCGGCATCCGGCTCGTCGTCCTCCAGGCCGTGGAGAGCCCGGCGTACGCCGACGCGGGGCTCCCCGACCGGCTGCGGACGGTGGTGCTGCCGGCGCCGCGCGGGGCGATCTACGACCGCGACGGCGCGGCGCTGGCGCACAGCATCGAGGCGCGGTACGTCTACGCCGACCCGACCCTGGTGAAGGACCCGCAGGCGACCGCGCGCGCCCTCTCCCCGCTGCTCGGCATTCCCGCGTCGGACCTGGCCGAGAAGATGAAGCAGCGCATGCTCCCGGGCGGGATCCCCTCGCGGTTCGAGTACCTGGCCCGCGGCGTGGACGTCGGCCGGGCACGGCAGATCATGGCGCTGGAGCTGCCGGGCATCAACGCCCACCGCGACGAGCGCCGCGAGGTGCCGGGCGGTGACCTCGCGGCGAACCTCATCGGCTTCACCAGCGCCGACATGAACGGTCTGGAAGGGCTGGAGGCGCGCTACGACGACCTGCTCGCCGGCAAGGACGGCCAGCGCCGGTACGAGGTGGGGCTCGGCGACCTGGCCGCCCCGATCCCGGGCGGCTTCAGCGAGACGACGAAGGCGAAGCCGGGCAGCTCGCTGAAGCTCACCCTCGACCGGGACCTCCAGTTCGTGGTGCAGGGGCTGCTCGCCAAGCGGATGGAGAAGGTCAAGGGTTCGACCGGCGCGGCGATCGTGCTGGAGGTCGGCACCGGCGAGGTGCTGGCGCAGGCGGCGTACCCCACCTACAACGCGGCGAACCCCCTCAACAGCGAGCCGGCCGACCGGGAGGACGTGGCCACCGGCTTCGTGGTGGACCCGGGCTCGGTGCACAAGGCGATCACCTTCGGCGCGGCCCTGCAGGAGGGCGTCATCACCCCGGACACGACGCTGCCGATCGCGAACGCCGTCCGCAAGGGCGACACCTGGTTCGAGGACACCCACCCCGCGGGTGGGAAGCGGATGAGCCTGGCCGGCATGATGGCGTACTCGTCGAACGTCGGCACCATCGCCATCGCCGACAAGCTCGGCCGGGACCGCCTCATCGACTACCAGAAGCGGTTCGGGCTCGGCGAGGCGACCGGCGTCGGCATGCCCGGCGAGGCGACCGGGCGGCTCCTGCCGGCGGAGGAGTGGAGCGACTCGTCGCGCGGGTCGGTGCCGATCGGGCACAGCGTCGACGCCACGCCGCTGCAGATGGCCGCCGCGTACGCCACGATCGCCAACAACGGCACGTACGTCGCGCCGCGCCTGGTCAAGGAGATCATCGGGCCGGACGGCAAGCGGACGAAGCCCGAGGCCCCGCCGACCCGGTCGGTGCTCAGCCCGGACACCGCCGCCGAGCTGCGCACGATCCTGGAGGCGGTGACCACCGTCGACCACGCCACCGGCCTCGCGGCCGCGGTCCCCGGCTACCGGGTGGCCGGCAAGACCGGCACCGGCTGGCGGCTGGTCGAAGGCCGTAAGCAGCCCGGCGAGGTGGCCTCGTTCATCGGGATGGCACCGGCCGAGAAGCCCCGGTACGTGATCGCGGTCTTCGCGCACACGCCCGGCGGCGGAGGCGGCGACATCGCCGCCCCGGCGTTCCGGGACATGATGCAGTTCGCCCTGCGTCACGACCGGGTCCCGCCGTCGTCCGCCGCCGCGCCGAAGTTCGAGGTCTTTCCGCGCTGACCGGCGGGAACGGGACATCATCGGTGAGTGCGGACGAACCACCGGGGCGGCTGTGCGGCCGGAACCGGACGACCGGGTAGGGTCTGACGCCGTGTCCGGCAATCCTCGCCCCCGCACCGTGACCGGAGTCCGGCTCGGCGACCTCGCCGCCCGCCTCGCCGCCGAGCCCGGCGCGGGTGCCGTCGATCCCCGGGCGGCCGCCCCGGAACCGGTGATCACCGGCGTGACGCACGCCAGCCAGGAGGTCCGGCCCGGCGACCTGTACGCGGCGCTGCCCGGAGCCCGCCGGCACGGCGCGGAGTTCGTCCCCGCCGCCGCGGCGGCCGGCGCGGTGGCCGTGCTCACCGACCCGGCCGGAGCGCCGGCGGCGGAGGAGGCCGGCCTGCCGGCGCTGGTGGTGCCCGACCCGCGCGCGGTGCTCGGCGACCTGGCCAGCGCCGTCTACGGCGACCCCACCGAGGGGCTGACCGTGATCGGGGTGACCGGCACCGCCGGCAAGACCTCCACGGCGTACCTGGTCGAGTCCGGCCTGCGGGCCGCCGGGCACACCACCGGCCTGATCGGGACCGTCGAGACCCGCCTCGGCGACCTGGTGATCGACAGCGTCCGCACCACGCCCGAGGCGACGGACCTGCACGCCATGCTCGCCGCGGCCCGGGAGCGCGGCGTGACCGCCCTCGTCATGGAGGTGTCCAGCCACGCCCTCGCCATGGGGCGGGTCGGCGGGGTCCGGTTCACCGTCGGCGGGTACACCAACTTCGGCTCCGACCACCTCGACTTCCACGCCGACGCGGCCGACTACTTCGCGGCGAAGGCGAAGCTCTTCGACGGCCGCTGCGCGGTGGAGGTGCTCAACCACGACGACCCGGCGCTGCGTCCGCTGCACAAGCCGGCCACCGTCACGTACTCGGCGGCCGGCAACCGGTCCGCCACCTGGTGGGCGGACGAGATCGGCGGCGAGGGGTACGCGCAGCGGTTCACCCTGCACGGCCCGGACGGCCTCACCCTGCCCGCCGGGGTGTCCCTGCCCGGCCGGCACAACGTCGCCAACGCGCTGCTCGCCGTCGCCGCGCTGGTCGCCGCCGGGGTGGACCCGAAGACCGCCGCCGAGGGCGTCGCCGCCTGCGGGGGCGTCCCCGGCCGGCTGGAGCTGGTCCGGGCGCCCGGCCCGGTGCGCGGCGTCGTCGACTACGCGCACAAGACCGACGCGATCGTCGCCGCGCTGGCCGCCCTGCGGGAGTTCAGCGGCGGCCGGCTCATCTGCCTGATCGGCGCGGGCGGCGACCGGGACCGGGGCAAGCGGCCCCTGATGGGCGCCGCAGCGGCGGAGGGAGCGGACGTGGTGCTGGTGACCGACGACAACCCGCGCACCGAGGACCCCGCCGAGATCCGGGCCGAGGTGCTCGCCGGGGCGTACCGGGCGGCCACGGACGCCCGGATCCTGGAGGTTCCCGGCCGGCGGGCGGCCATCGCCGAGGCGGTCCGGCTGGCCGAGCCGGGCGACGTGGTGGCGCTGCTCGGCAAGGGCCACGAGCAGGGGCAGGAGGTCGCCGGGGAGGTGCACCCCTTCGACGACCGCACCGAGCTGGCGGCCGCGCTGCACGCCCGCTTCGGCGAGCCGGAGGGGCGGCGGTGATCCCGCTGCGCCTGGCCGAGGTGGCGGCGGCCGTCGGCGGGCGGCTGATCGCCGCCGACCCGGAGGTCACGGTCACCGGCACCGTCGAGTTCGACTCCCGCAAGGTCGGCCCCGGCGGGCTCTTCGTCGCCTTCCCCGGCGAGAAGGTGGACGGGCACGACTACGCCGCCGGGTCCGTCGAGGCGGGCGCGGTGGCCGTGCTCGGCACCCGCGAGGTGCCCGGCGTGCCGATGGTGCTGGTCGACGACGCCCTCGCGGCGATGGGACGGCTGGCCCGCGCGGTGGTGGACCGGCTGCCCGGCCTGACCGTCATCGGGCTCACCGGCTCGTCCGGCAAGACCACCACCAAGGATCTGATCGCGCAGCTCACCGCACGGCTCGGGCCGACGGTCGCGCCACCCGGCTCGTTCAACAACGAGCTGGGGCACCCGTACACGGCGTTGCAGGCCGGGCCGGAAACCCGATACCTCGTCATGGAGAAGGGCGCCCGCGGCGTGGGGCACGTCCGGTACCTGTGCGACGTGGTGCCGCCGCGCATCTCCGTGGTGCTCAACGTCGGGGTCGCGCACATCGGCGAGTTCGGCTCCCGGGAGACCATCGCCCTGGCCAAGGGCGAGCTGGTCGAGGCGCTGCCCGTGGACGGGCTCGCGGTGCTCAACGCCGACGACGACCTGGTCTCGGCGATGGCCACGCGGACGGCGGCCCGGGTGGTCCGGTACGGGGAGGCGCCGGACGCGGACATCCGCGCGGTCGACGTGACGCTGGACGAGCGCGGCCGGCCGTCGTACACGCTGGTGACGCCCGAGGGTGACGCGCCGGTCCGGCTCGGGCTGACCGGTCGGCACCAGGTCTCCAACTCGCTCGCCGCCGCGGCGGTGGCGCGGGAACTGGGCATGCCGCTGACCGAGCTGGCGATCGCGCTCGGCCAGCTGGGTCTGGTGTCGACCCGCCGGATGGACGTGTTCGAGCGCACCGACGGGGTCACCGTCATCGACGACTCGTACAACGCCAACCCGGCCTCGATGGCGGCCGCGCTGCGCGCGCTGGCCGGCGTCGGGCAGGGGCGGCGCACGGTGGCGGTGCTCGGCTACATGGCCGAACTGGGACCGTTCGAGCACGACGGGCACGTCGAGGTCGGCCGGCTCGCGGCCGAGCTGGGCGTCGACCGCCTGCTCGTGGTGGGCGACGCGGCCGCGCCGATCCACCAGGGCGCGAATTCGGTAGGTGACTGGGGAGGAGAATCGGTGCTGCTCACCGATCAGGCGGGCGCCGTCGAGGTGCTGCGGAACGAGCTACGGCCGGGCGACGTCGTCCTGGTGAAGGGTTCCCGGTACCGCACCTGGGAGGTTGCGGACGCGCTGCGCGCCGACGCCGTGCCGGCGGCCGGGTCGGGCGGAAGCGCGAGCAGCGAGCTTGCGAGCCCCGCCGTCGCGACCGAAGGTGACCCGGCATGAGGGCGGTCATCGTCGCCGTCGGGGTGGCGTTCCTCGTCTCGCTGTTCTGCACACCGATCGCGATCCGGGTGTTCACCCGGCTGAAGGCGGGCCAGCCGATCCGGGCCGAGGGCCCGGCGATGCACCAGGGCAAGAAGGGCACGCCGACGATGGGCGGGGTGGTCTTCATCCTGGCCACCGTCATCGCGTACGTCGCGGGCCACCTGGCCCTGACCACGCTTCCGGACGCCCAGATCGCCCAGGTCGAGCCGACCATCACCGCGCTGGTGCTGCTCGGGCTGATGGTCTTCTCCGGCGCGGTCGGCTTCATCGACGACTTCCTCAAGGTGCGCAAGCGGCACAGCGGCGGCCTCAACAAGCGCGGCAAGCTGCTCGGCCAGATCCTGGTCGGCGCGCTCTTCGGCGTGATCGCCCTGTACTTCCCGAGCAGCATGACCGACGCGGAGGGCCAGGCGACCAACACCGAGACCGTCGGCAGCACCACGCTGAGCTTCATCCGGGACATCCCCGCCCTGGAGCTCACCAAGGTCGGTGCGGTGATCGTCTTCATCTTCGTGGTGATGGCGGCGACGAACGGCGTGAACCTCACCGACGGTCTGGACGGGCTGGCGACCGGCGCCTCGGTGATGGTGCTCGCCGCGTACGCGCTGATCGCCTTCTGGCAGTACCGGCACTGGTGCGCGGACCCGAGCTACACCCAGGACTACTGCTACACGGTCCGCGACCCCCTCGAGATCGCGTTGATCGCCGGGGCGGCGGCCGGCGCCTGCGTCGGGTTTCTCTGGTGGAACACGTCGCCGGCGCGGATCTTCATGGGGGACACCGGGGCGCTCGGCCTCGGTGGCCTGATCGCCGGCATGGCGATGTCGACGCGGACGATCATGCTGCTGCCGATCATCGGCGGGCTCTTCGTCATCATCACGATGTCCGTGGTGATCCAGATCATCTCGTTCCGGACCACCGGTAAGCGGGTCTTCCGGATGTCCCCGTTGCAGCACCACTTCGAGCTGGCCGGGTGGAGCGAGGTCAACATCGTGGTGCGCTTCTGGATCATCGCCGGGATCGGGGTGGCGATCGCGCTCGGCCTCTTCTACAGCGACTTCCTCGCCCACGTCGGCTGACCGCTCACCGGAGCGTTAACAGGGGGCCCTTCCTCTACCTGAGGCGTTAAGAAGGGGCCCTTCCTTGCACCCCGACACGCCGAGGGAGCGGTTGCCGGGGTGGCGGCGCCGGGCAGCGGCGATGATGTCGGGGTGGGGGAGGTACGAGGCACTGAGGTGACGACGGAGACCACGACCGGGCGGCCGGGCGGTACCCGTACGCCGGAGGGCGCCGCGGCGCGGCCGCCGGAGGGGCCGGCTGCCCCGCCCGGACTGCGCGGCCTGGACGCCGCCGGCGGGCTGGCCGCCCTGCGCGGCCTGCTGGAGCGGCCGCTCGCGTCGTACTACCTGCTGCTGTCCAGCGCCGGCCTGTTGCTGCTGATCGGCCTCACCATGGTCTTCTCGGCGACCAGCGTGCGCGACTACGCCGAGGGCGGCGACGCCACCGCCACGCTGGCCAAGCAGGCGATCTTCGCGGTGATCGGGATCGTCGCCTTCTGGGCCTGCCAGCGGCTACCGGCGAGCACCTTCCGCTCGGTCGCCTGGCCGGCGCTCGGCGTGTCGGTGGTGCTGCTGCTCCTGCTGAACGCGCTGATGGCGCTGGAGTCGCTGGCCGACGCCGACCAGCTCGGCCCCTTCGACGCGGACCTGAACTGGCTGCATCTCGGCCCGATCCAGCTGCAACCGTCGGAGCTGGCGAAGTTCGCCCTGGTGCTGTGGGGCGCGGACGTGATCGCCCGCAAGGGCGCGAAGCTCGGCTGGTGGCGGGAGCTGGCCACCCCGCTCTTCCCGGTGGTCGGGCTGCTGTTCGTGCTGGTCGGCTACAACGACCTGGGCACGATGCTCTGCCTGCTCGCCCTGGTGGTCGGGCTGCTGTGGGCGGCCGGGGTGCGGCTGCGGGTCTTCGCCACCCTCACCGCGGTCGGCCTGCTCGGCATCGGCCTGCTGGTGGCGGTCGCCTCGCTCGGCGCCGGGTCCGGCGAGCGGGGCGCGGAGAACTACCGGCTGGCCCGGCTGACCACCTTCATCGACCCGCCGCCGCCGGAGCAGTGCAAGCTCGAAGAGTGCTACCAGATGGTGCAGGCCCGGTACGCGATCGAGAACGGCGGCTGGTTCGGCACCGGCCTCGGCAAGAGCACCCTCAAGTGGGAGTGGCTGCCCGCCGCGGAGAACGACTTCATCTTCGCCGTCATCGCCGAGGAACTGGGCGTGGTGGGGTGCGGCGTGGTCGTCGTGCTGTTCGCCGTCCTCGCGTACACCGGGCTGCGGATCGCCCGCCGGGTGACCGACCCGTTCCGGCGGCTGGCCGCCGCCGGGGCCACCGCCTGGCTGGTCGGCCAGGCCTTCATCAACATCGGCGGGGTGGTCGGGCTGCTGCCGCTCACCGGCGTGCCACTGCCGTTCATCTCCGACGGTGGAAGCGCCCTGGTCGTCACGCTCGCCGCGATCGGGATGCTCGCGTCGTTCGCCCGCGCCGAACCTGATGCGGCGAGAGCCCTCCATGCCCGTCCGCCGGCCCGATGGGTCCGACTAGTGTGGGCCCCGTTGCCGCCGCTTCCCGGCCGGCGTCGGGCGGGTGCCCCGCCGGCCGCCCGGGCCCGGGTGCCCAGGGAGCGGCGCGGAGACGACCAGGCCGCACCGCGGGTCCGGGGGGACCGGACGAGGCGCGGGTCGGCGGACGAGAGGAGACGGTGATGGGTCCGCTGCGTTCGGTGGTGCTCGCGGGAGGCGGCACCGGGGGGCACATCTATCCGTTGCTCGCCTTCGCCGACTGCCTGCGCCGGCACGACCCCGGCGTCCGGATCACCTGCGTGGGCACGCCGAAGGGCCTGGAGAACGAGCTGATCCCGCCGGCCGGTTACGACCTGCGCCAGATCCCCGCGTACCAGCTGCCCCGCTCGGTCAACATGAACCTGGTGAAGACCCCGGGCCGGATGTGGACCGCGGCCCGCGCCGCGGGCAAGGTGATCGACGAGGTGCGGGCCGACGTCGTGGTGGGCTTCGGCGGGTACGTCTCGGTGCCGGCCTACCTGGCCGCGTGGCGGCGCGAGCTGCCCATCGTCATCCACGAGGTCAACGTGCCGCCGGGGGTGGCCAACCGGCTGGGCATGAAGTTCACCAAGCACGTCGCCGTCGGCTTCCCGCACCAGCCCGCTCAGGCGGAGGTGCTGCGCGACGCCCGCGTGGTCGGGGTGCCGCTGCGCCGCGGGATCGCCGGCCTCGACCGGTACGCGATGCGCAACGCCGCGCGCGCCCACTTCGGCCTCCGCCCCGACCTGCCGGTGCTGTTCGTGGCGGGCGGCTCGCAGGGCGCCCGCTCCATCAACCTCGCGGTGTCGGGCGCGGCCAAGGAACTGGCCCGCAACGGCGTGCAGGTGCTGCACGTGATCGGCGCCCGCAACGAGCCGGTGCCGGTGCCGACCGACCTGCCGGTGCCGTACGTGACCCTGCCGTACCTGTCGCAGATGGAGCTCGGCTACGCCGCCGCCGACCTGATGCTCGGCCGGGGCGGGGCGATGACCTGCGCCGAGGTGGCCGCGATCGGCCTGCCCACGGTGTACGTGCCGTACCCGCACAGCAACCAGGAGCAGCGGCGCAACGCGCTGCCGGTGGTGGAGGCCGGGGGTGGCGTGCTCGTCGACGACGCCGAGATGACCCCGGCCTGGGTCGAGCAGACCCTGATCCCGCTGATCCGTGACCCGCAGCGGCTCGCCGCGATGGGCGCCGCCGCGGGCGCGTACGGGCGCCGCGACGGCGACGAGGCGCTGCTCAACTTCGTCTACGAGGCGGTGGCCCGGTGAGCGCGAGGAGTGCAGCGCAGCGGAGCCCCGCAGTCGCGAACGAAAGGCTGGTCCGATGACCGCGCAGTTCACCCCGGCCGGCACACTCACCGCCGAGGATCTGGGCACGATCCACCTGATCGGGGTCGGCGGGGTCGGCATGAGCGGCCTGGCCCGGCTCTTCCTCACCCGGGGCATCCCGGTCTCCGGCAGCGAGTTGCGCGAGTGGCCGTCGCTGGCCGGCCTGCGCGCGCTCGGCGGCACGATCCACATGAGCCACGAGGTGTCCAACCTCGACGGGGTGGACACCGTCGTCTACTCGTCGGCGATCCCGCAGGACCACCTGGAGATGGTGGAGGCGCGCCGCCGCGGCCTGCGGGTGCTGCACCGCTCCGAGGCGCTCGCGGCCGCCATGACCGGCCGCCGGACGGTCGCGGTCGCCGGCACCCACGGCAAGACCACCACCACGTCGATGGTGACGATGGTGCTCCAGCAGGCCGGTGCCGACCCGTCCTTCGTGATCGGCGGGGAGATCTCCGAGGTCGGCTCGGGCGCGCACCACGGCACGGGCGAGTACTTCGTGGTGGAGGCGGACGAGAGCGACCGCTCCTTCCTCATCTACCGGCCGTTCGTGTCGATCATCACCAACATCGAGGCGGACCACCTCAACACGTACGGCGACCTGGCCAACCTGGAGGCGACGTTCGCCGAGTTCGCCCGCCTCACCGACCCGGACGGGTTCATCGTCACCTGCGCCGACGACGCGGGCGGCCGGCGGCTGGCCGAGACGCTGCGCGGCGAGGGCCGGCGGGTGTACACGTACGGCACCTCGGACGACGCCGACCTGCGGCTGACCGAGATGACGTCCTCGGCCAAGGGGATCCGCTACCTCGCCGGCATCGACGGGCGCTCGCTGGGTGAGTTCCGGATGCCGGTGCCGGGGCGGCACATGGGCCTCAACAGCGCCTCGGCGGTGCTCACCGCGTACCTCCTGGGCCTGCCCCTGGAGGCCGCGGAGGCGGCGCTGGCGGCCTTCCCCGGCGTGCGGCGGCGCTTCGAGCGCAAGGGCGTGGCCGACGACGTGCTGGTGTACGACGAGTACGCCTACCACCCGACGTCGATGACGCTGGCGTTGCAGACGTTGCGGGAGGTGGCCGGCGACGGCCGGCTGATCGTGGTGTTCCAGCCCTACCGGCTCTACCGCACCCGGGACCTCCAGACGGAGATCGCCGGGGCCCTCGCCATCGCCGACGAGGTGGTGCTGCTGGAGGTCTTCGGCCCGGGCGAGCAGCGCGGGCCGGGGGAGGGCTCGGTGGCGCTGGTCGAGGCGGTGCCGCTGCCGGCGGACCGGAAGGTCTTCGTCGACTCGTGGGACGCGGTGCCGGCCGAGGTGGCCCGGCGGGCCCGGCCGGGCGACGTCGTGGTGACCATGGGCGCTCCGCCCATCTCGCTCATGGGCGACCAGCTGCTCGCCGCGCTGTCGGTGCGCGGGGAGGGCGAGCCCGCCGGCACCGTGCCCGGCGGCGAGGCCGGTGGCGCGACGACGATCGGCGGCACCGTCCCGGGTGTCACCGGCGGCGCGGTCCCGGACGCCTCCGCGGCCGGATGAGTCCCGGGCCCGCGCGCGGGCGCACCACCGGCGCGGACGGCGGCGGCCGGCGGGGCCCGGCCCGCCGCTGGCAGCTCGTGCGGGCCGGTAGCGACGCCGTCCCCGCCTCGACCCGCCGGTTCATGGCCCGCGCCCGGCAGCGCCGGATGCGGGCGGCGCTGCCGTGGGCGGTCGCGGCCGGCGTGCTCGCGCTCGCCGGGCTGGTCGCCTGGACCGTGCTCGGGACCGGGCTGTTCGGCGTCCGCGAGGTGCGGGTGGAGGGCGCGACGCTGGTCACCCCGGTGCAGGTGCGCGACGCCGCCGGCGTCGCCGACGGTACGCCGCTGGCCCGGGTCGACCTGGCGGGCACCGCCCGGCGGATCGGTGCGCTGCCGGCGGTCGAGCGGGCTCACGTGATCCGCGACTGGCCGGACGCGCTGGTGGTCCGGGTGACCGAGCGGACCGGCGTGGCCGTGGTGCCGCGGGGGGAGCAGTTCGTCGTCGTCGACGGGGCCGGCGTGGTCTTCCGGACCCTCGCCGAGCGGCCCGGGGGCCTGCCGCTGGTCCGGCTGGCCGCGCCCGGCCCGGGGGACGCGGACACCCGCGCCGCCCTGGACGTGCTCGCCGCGCTGACTCCGCAGCTGCGGGCGGAGCTGGTGGACGTGACCGTCGAGGGGCTCGCCCGGATCACGCTCAACCTGCGGGGCGAGCGGCGGGTGGTGTGGGGCGACGCGACCCGGGGCGAGGACAAGGCGCGGGTCGCCACCGCGCTGCTGGACCGCGAGGCGGCGACGATCGACGTGAGCGCCCCCGACGTGGTGACCTTCCGGTGAGTGTGACGCGTCCGAAGGCGGCGACACGCCGCGTGGTTGCTTGGTTCGACGGGCGGGGGCGCTTACGTTGCCCCGAAGAGGATCAGTGGTTGACATAACTGTAAGCCTCTAGTAGAGGGTGAGGGTTTAGGCCCGAACCCCGCTGGTGCACAGCGTCCGTCGACCGCTGACCTGGCCAAGCCGTGTGGGGCCGGCCCATGCCAATCTCGAGGGGGAAAGGACCTTCAGATGACACCTCCGCACAACTACCTGGCGGTCATCAAGGTCGTCGGCATCGGGGGCGGCGGCGTGAACGCCGTCAACCGAATGATCGAGGTTGGGCTCAAGGGCGTCGAGTTCATCGCGATCAACACCGATGCGCAGGCGCTGCTGATGAGCGACGCCGACGTCAAGCTGGACGTCGGCCGTGAGCTGACCCGAGGGCTGGGCGCCGGTGCCAACCCGGACGTCGGCAAGAACGCCGCCGAGGACCACCGCGACGAGATCGAGGAGGTGCTCAAGGGCGCCGACATGGTCTTCGTGACCTGCGGCGAGGGCGGCGGCACCGGCACCGGTGGAGCGCCGGTGGTGGCGAACATCGCCCGCAAGCTCGGCGCGCTCACCATCGGCGTGGTGACCCGGCCGTTCTCGTTCGAGGGCAAGCGCCGCCAGGTGCAGGCCGAGTCGGGCATCGACGAGCTGCGCAACCAGTGCGACACGCTGATCGTGATCCCGAACGACCGGCTGCTCGCGCTCGGCGACCGGAACATCTCCATGATGGACGCGTTCCGCACCGCCGACCAGGTGCTCCTCTCCGGTGTCCAGGGCATCACCGACCTGATCACGACCCCCGGTCTGATCAACCTGGACTTCGCCGACGTCAAGAGCGTCATGAGCGGCGCGGGCAGCGCCCTCATGGGCATCGGCAGCGCCCGCGGGGAGAACCGCGCGGTGGAGGCGGCCGAGGCGGCGATCTCCAGCCCGCTGCTGGAGCAGAGCATGGACGGCGCGCGCGGCGTGCTGCTCTCCATCGCCGGCGGTTCCGATCTGGGCCTGTTCGAGATCAACGACGCGGCCCAGCTGGTCACCGACGCGGCGCACCCGGACGCGAACATCATCTTCGGCGCGGTCATCGACGACGCCCTCGGTGACGAGGTGCGGGTCACCGTGATCGCGGCGGGCTTCGACGGGGGCGCTCCCGCGTACAAGGCGGCCGAGCCGGCCCGCAAGACCAACCAGAACCAGCCGGCGCCGCCCACGACGCCGGTGCCGCCGCCGGCCACCATGCCGGCCCCGCAGCAGTCCCCCCGTCGGGTGCTCTTCGACGACGTCGACGTGCCCGACTTCCTCAAGAACGGTTCCTGAGCCCTGCCGATGAACAGCTCCGCCGCTCCGGTGCGTCCCGACCGTCGCGCCGAACTCGCGGCCGGCCTCGCCCGTGTCCGCTCCCGGATCGCCGACGCCTGCACGGCCGCCGGCCGGGACCACGGCGAGGTCACCATGATCGCGGTGACGAAGACGTACCCGGCCGGCGACGTGGTCGCGCTGGTCGGGCTCGGGGTCACCGACGTGGGGGAGAACCGGGACCAGGAGGCGTCCGGGAAGGCGGCCGAGGTGGCGGCGGCCGGGGTGACGCCCCGGTGGCACTTCATCGGCCAGTTGCAGCGCAACAAGGCGAAGTCGGTGGTCCGGTACGCCGACGTCGTGCAGTCCGTCGACAGTGTCCGGCTGGCCCGGGCGCTGGACGCGGCGTCGGCGGCCGGCCGGGACCGGCCGCTGGACGTGCTGGTGCAGGTGAGCATCGACGGCGACGCGGCCCGCGGGGGCGCGCTGCCGGGCTCCGCCGACCCGGACGCGGGGCTGGATCAGGTCGCGGAGGCGGTGGCCGGCGCGGACGGGCTCCGGCTCGGTGGCCTGATGGCGGTCGCGCCGCTGGGCTGGGAACCGGAGCGGGCGTTCGCCCGGCTCGCGGAGGTGGCGGCCGTTTTCCGGGCGCGCCATCCGGAGTCGACGGTTCTCTCGGCGGGAATGAGCGGCGACCTGGAAATGGCGATCCGGTACGGCGCGACACATGTCCGGGTGGGCAGCGCGTTGCTCGGAATGCGTTCCACGCTGCGGTAGCCTGACCGCCAGAAGCAAATTACATCGGTGTTGTTTTGGTGGGAGCGGCATCCCGGATCGGGGTCGTGGCGCGCGACGCGAATCGTGCGCCGGGGGATTGCCGGTCCGGTCCGGTGGGCAGAGATGATCCACTCGCGACAGGCGACACGGCACGGGGGCGCGTGCCGCACGGCGGACGGGAAGGGCGCGGGATGGGTGCGCTGCGCAAGGCGGGGGTCTGGCTCGGTCTGGTCGAGGAGGACGACGAGCGGGCCTACGACGACGGTGGCTACGACAAGGGTGGCTACCGCGATTCGCGGTACCGGTCGAGCCGGTACCCGGAGGACTTCGGCGACGAGGACGAGGACGACGCGGACGAGCCGCCGGCGCCCCGACCCCGGCTCGGCGACCGGGGCCGCCTGAGCGAGCGGGCCGCCGCGCGTTCCGCCGACGGCGATCGGCTCGAGGCGGAGCGGCCGGAGCGGGCCGAGCGGTCCAGCGTCCGGTCCATCACGCGGTCCGCCGCCGCCGAGACGTCCGGGGCGCTGACCTACCACACCCGCGACAACCTGGCCCTGGCGCCGCAGTCGCAGGCCCGTGAGCGCGCGGTCGTGGCGGACGAGGAGCAGCGGTACCAGATCACGACGCTGCACCCCACCACCTACCGCGAGGCCCGCACCATCGGCGAGCACTTCCGCGACGGCGTCCCGGTGATCATCAACCTCACCGAGATGGACGAGGCGGACGCCCGGCGCCTGGTCGACTTCGCCGCCGGTCTGGCGTTCGGGCTGCGCGGTACGATCGAGCGCGTGACCAATCGGGTGTTCCTGCTCTCACCGGCCAACGTCCAGGTCACCGCGGAGGACAAGGCCAAGATCGCTGAGGGCGGCTTTTTCAGTCTCAGTTGACCCCGCCCGAGCGCAAGGGACGTCGCCTGTCGTGTTGTCGATCGTGCTCCAGGTTCTCTACCTGATCCTGTTTGTCTTCCTTCTGGTTCTTCTGTCCCGATTCGTGTTGAGCGCCGTTCTGCAGTACGGCCGGCGGTGGCAGCCGGGGCGCGCGGCATCGGCGGGTCTGGAATCCGTGTGGAGCGTCACTGATCCCCCTCTCAGCGCGTTGAGGCGTGTGATCCCTCCGCTGCGAATTGGTACCGTGAGCATCGACCTGGCCTCCCTTGTGCTCCTGGTTATCCTGTTCGTGCTGATGGAGTTCGTGTTGAGGCCGTTGATCTTCAGGACCGCCTGATGACCGACGCGCTTTCGCGGCCGCAACTGACCCGAGGAGTTTCGATGCCGCTGACCCCGGCCGACGTCCACAACGTCGCCTTCAAAAAGCCGCCGATCGGCAAGCGGGGGTATGACGAGGAGGAGGTCGACGCCTTCCTGGACGAGGTCGAGCGCGAGCTTGCCCGTCTGATCGAGGAGAACAACGAACTGCGCGCCCAGGTGGAGCGCGGTGGCCGGGGCCCGGCCCCCGCCGGTCCCGGTGGCGACGCCCGTCTCGCCGCCGAGCTCAACGAGGTCAAGGCGCAGCTCGACCGGGTGCAGCGGGACAAGGCCGCGGCCGAGCAGGCCGCCCGCGCGATGCAGGCGGAGCTGGAGCAGGTCCGCGCCACGGGGGGCGCTGCGGTGACCGGCGACGGCGAGCAGCAGGCGCTGCGGGTGCTGATGATGGCCCAGCGGACCGCCGACGACCACGTCTCCGACGCCCGCCGCGAGGCCGACCAGCTGCTCTCCGAGGCCCGTTCCAAGGCCGAGGAGGTCACCCGGGAGGCGCGCGCCAAGGCCGACGCCCTCGAGCGGGACGCCCGGCAGCGCCACCAGGAGGCCATGGGTGGCCTCGACGCCAAGCGCACGGCGCTGCAGAAGCACATCGAGGAGCTCAAGCAGTTCGAGCGTGAGTACCGGACCCGCCTGAAGGCCTACCTGGAGAGCCAGCTGCGCGACCTCGACGGTCGCGGCCAGGGCCTCGAGGCCGAGATGAACCGCGCCGAGAGCGGCCGGGTCGCGGGCGGCAACGGCCTGGCCGCGGCCGGTCTCGCCGGTTCCTACGGCGGCGGTCGCTCCGGCGCCCTGGAAGGCGGTCGCTGACCACCGGCCGGCGACCGTCCGGTGACGGTCGCCGGCTTCGCCACATCGGTACGACGCGGCGGGGGTGAGCCGTGATAGTCGCCAGTCTCCTGCTCATCGTCCTCGCGGTCGTGCTGCTGGTGATCGGTCTGGCCGGCGGCTCGAGCCTCCTGCTGGTCATCTCCATCGCGGCCAGCCTGCTGGCCGCCGTCGCGCTGGTCGCGGGTGCCCGCCAGGTGGCCGCCGCCCGGGTGACGGCCGAGCGGATCCGGCCCCGCGGCGGCCCGGCCCCCGCCGGCGCGTACGGGCCGGCCGTGGACACGGGTGTCCCGGTCCAGCACGTTCCTCCGCCGGTCGACGACGGCTCCGGGTGGCGGCAACCACCCGAGCCGCCGACGGCCGACCCGTCGGCAGGGGTCGAGCCGTTCGACGACGAGCCCGCCGCGCAGGACGTCCCGGTGGGCGACGCGGCGCGGTTGGCCCGCCTCGACCACGAGGTGCGGGTGGTCGACGGCCGCCCCCGGTACCACCTCGCGGGGTGCCCGCACCTGGTCGGCCGGGAGCACGAACCGGTGCCGGTGGCCGAGGCCGTCGACCTCGGCTTCACGCCGTGCGCCCACTGCGCGCCGGTCACCGCCCTGCTCGCCGAGGACGGGCGGATCGCCAGTGGTGGCGCGGGTGCCTGACGCGCCGGGCAGCGGCGGTCCGCTCACCATCGCCGTCCGGGTGAAGCCGGGCTCCTCCCGTACCCGGGTCGGCGGCCGGTTCGACGGCCCGCACGGTCCCGCCCTGGTCGTCGCGGTGACCGCGCCCGCGGTGGACGGGCGGGCCACCGAGGCGGCCCGCAAGGCCCTCGCCGACGCGCTCGGCGTCCGGCCCGCCGCGGTGTCGCTGCGCACCGGCGCCGCCAGCCGCGACAAGCTCTTCCTCGTCGAGGGGGCCACCCCGGACCTGCCCGGGGCGCTGCACCGCCTCCGCGACGGATGAGGGCCGGGGTCGCCGTCCCGGCGCGAGTCGCGACGAGACGGCATGCGCCATCCGGACGGGCGGTGACCGGTGCCGGTTCCGGTGTGACAGCCGTGCCGATCGGCACCACCGCCGCTGCCGGTCGTCGCCCGCGTTCGGGGCGGCCCGGCGGTGCCCGCCCGGGCCCCGCCCGCGCGGACCACCCGTGAGTCCCGGTCTGGAGGTCGCGCTCCTGCTCGGCGCGGCGGTGCTTCTCGTGGCGGTGGGCGCGGTCCGCCTGTCCACCCGGCTCGGCGTACCGAGCCTGCTCGTCTACCTCGCGCTGGGAGTGGCGATCGGCGAGGCGGGGCTCGGCATCCGCTTCGACGACGTCGACCTCACCCGCACGCTGGGGTTCTGCGCGCTCATCCTGATCATCGCCGAGGGTGGGTTGAGCACCCGGTGGAGCACCCTGCGGCCGGTGCTGGGGCTGTCCGCCGCGCTCGCCACGGTCGGCGTGGTGGTGAGCATCCTGGTGGTCGGGCTCGTCGTGCACCTGTTGCTCGGGCTGGACTGGCGGCTGGCGCTGCTCTACGGCGCGGTGCTCTCCTCGACCGACGCGGCGGCGGTGTTCGCGACCCTGCGCCGGCTGCGGCTGCCGCCCCGGCTGGTGGCGACCCTGGAGGCCGAGTCGGGCATGAACGACGCCCCGGTCGTGCTGCTGGTGGTGCTGCTGTCCCGGCCCACGGTCGAGCACCCCTGGTGGTACGAGGTCGGCCTGGTCACGTACGAGTTGGGCCTGGGCGCCCTGGTGGGCTTCGCGGCCGGCGTGGGCGGGCGGTGGGCGCTGCGCCGGGCGGCGTTGCCCTCGGCGGGGCTCTACCCGATCGCGGCGGTCGGGCTGACCGTGCTGGCGTACGCGGCCGGCTCGGTGCTGCACGCCTCCGGCTTCCTCGCCGTCTACGTCGCGGGCGTGCTGCTCGGCAACGCCCGGCTGCCGCACCGCCAGGCCATCCTCGGCTTCGCCGACGGGCTGGCCTGGCTGGCCCAGATCGGGCTCTTCGTGCTGCTCGGTCTCCTGGTGTCGCCGAGCCGGCTGGGCTCGGCGGTGCTGCCCGCGCTGGTCGCCGGGCTCGCGCTGGTGCTGCTCGCGCGGCCGGTCTCGGTGGCCGCGTCCGCCCTGTCGTTCCGGGTCGGCCTTCGGGAACAGGCCTTCCTGTCCTGGGCGGGGCTGCGCGGGGCGGTGCCGATCGTGCTGGCCACCATCCCGCTGTCGGAGCGGGTGCCGGGTGCGGACCGGCTCTTCGACGCGGTCTTCGTCCTGGTGGTGATCTTCACGCTGGTGCAGGCCGGCACGCTGGCCCCGGCCGCCCGCTGGCTGCGGGTGACCGCGCCCGCGGAGGCGGCGGAGATCCGGGTGGAGACGGCGCCGCTGGAGCGGATGCGGGCCGACCTGCTCCAGCTGGAGGTGCCGCCCGGCTCCCGCCTGGCCGGGGTGCACGTGGACGAGTTGCGGCTGCCGCTGGGCGCCTCGGTGACGCTCGTGCTGCGCGACGGGGTGGGTTTCGTACCCGGCCCGGACTTCCGGTTGAAGACCGGCGACAGCCTGCTGATCGTGGCGACCCACGGGGTGCGCGACCAGGCGGAGCGCCGGTTGCGGGCGGTCAGCCGGCAGGGCCGCCTGGCCCGGTGGTTTGGCGAGTACGGCGAGGACCGGGATGGTTGATCTGCTAGCGTTCCTTTTGCCCCGATATGGCATGAGTAGGGGCTGAACGACGGGGCGTCGGTGCGGCACGTTGTCGGACGCCTGTACGTTCCGTATCCTTGCCAACCTCCGGAGTGCGCTGCCCTGTGGTGGCGCGCCCGTTTCGTACCTGGGGGCGCCGAACGCGGCGACCCCTGTCCAGGTGCCGCGGTCCCCGCGGCTCCGCGGCCGAGGGAGCGACGATGGCGAAGCCAGCCGACACCAGGACCGCCGGCCGCAAGCCGGTGGCCAAGGCCACCCGCAGCGCGGCGGAGACCGAGAAGATCCGGGCGGCCCTGGCGGCGCGGCGCGACGAGCTTCGCGCCGAGTACGATCAGACGCTGAGCGAGATCACCGAGCTGCAGCGCGATCGGCTGACCGACTCGGCCGGGGACGACCAGGCCGACACCGGCACCAAGACGTTCGAGCGGGAGCAGGAGATCTCCCTCGCCAACAGCATCCTGGAACGGATCACGCAGGTCGAGCGGGCGCTGGAGCGGCTCGACGAGGGTGGTTACGGCTGGTGCGAGCGGTGCGGCAACCCGATCCCGGTGGAGCGGCTCGCCGCCTTCCCGTCGGCCACCCTCTGCGTGACCTGCAAGCAGCTGGAGGAGCGGCGCTGAGGCGACGCTCCCCGGCGGCGGAGAGGAGGCGGCGCCCCGGCGCCGCCGCGAGCGTCGATGGGGAGCAGATGACCGCAGCACCGACCCCCGGCCCCGGCCGCGCCCGGACCGCCGGGCAACCCGGCTCCGACCGTCAGGCCGAGCCGGCCGGCCAGACCGGGCCCGCCGGCGACAACGGGCCCGCCGACCCGCCGACCCGGGGCGGGCGTACGCCGCGGCGACGGGCCCTCGCGGTCCTGCTCGGCGTCGGGCTGACCTCCCTCGCCCTGGACCTGCTCACCAAGCACCTCGCCCTCCAGGCCCTCGAGGACCGCGCGCCGGTCGAGCTGTTCGGTGGCCTCGTCTACCTCAGCCTCACCCGCAACAGCGGTGCGGCGTGGAGCATCGGCGCCGACCACACGTGGATCTTCCCGCTGATCACCATCGGCGTGGTCGGGTGGATCCTCTGGATGGCGCTGCGGCTGCGCTCGCTGCCCTGGGCGCTCTCGCTCGGCCTGGTGCTGGGCGGTGCGCTGGGCAACCTGATGGACCGGATCTTCCGGGCCCCCGGCTGGTTCGTCGGCCACGTGGTCGACATGGTCAGCCTCCTCGACCCGTACGGGCGGGTCTGGCCGGTGTTCAACCTGGCCGACAGCTCCCTGGTCTGCGGCGTCATCCTGGCGGTGCTGCTCGAGCTGACCGGCCGCCAGCGCGACGGCAGCCGACTCGGGCGCGACGGCCGTCCCGTCGAGGCCGCCGACGCGGCCACCGGCGACGGCGAGCCGCGGGGGCGGGCATGACGTCGGCCTTCGCGGCCGGCGGTGACCAGCGTTCGCTGCCGGTGCCCGACGGCCTGGACGGCCTGCGGCTCGACCAGGCCGTCGCCCGACTCTTCGGGCTCTCCCGGACGACCGCCGCGGCCCTGGTCGACGCGGGTGCCGCGCTGGTGGACGGCGCGGTCCGGGCCAACTCGCACAAGGTGCGGGCCGGGTCCTGGCTGGAGGTGACGCTGCCGCCACCGGCCGCCCCGCCCGCCGTGGTGCCGCAGGCCGTGGCCGGCCTGACCGTGGTGTACGCCGACGACGACATCGTCGTGGTGGACAAGCCGGTCGGCGTGGCCGCCCACCCCAGCCCCGGCTGGACCGGCCCGACCGTGGTCGGCGGGCTGGCCGCGATCGGCCACCGGATCTCCACCAGTGGCGCCGCCGAGCGGCAGGGCGTCGTGCACCGGCTGGACGTCGGCACCACCGGCATCATGGTGGTCGCCAAGAGCGAGCAGGCGTACACGGTGTTGAAGCGGGCGTTCAAGTACCGCGAGGTGGACAAGCGCTACCACGCGGTGGTGCAGGGCCACCTGGACCCGCTGCGCGGTACCGTCGACGCCCCGATCGACCGGCACCCCCACCACGACTACCGCTGGGCGGTCGTCTCCGGCGGCAAGCCGAGCATCACCCACTACGACACGCTCGAGGCGTTCCCGGCGGCGAGCCTCGTCGACGTCCGGCTGGAGACCGGCCGCACCCACCAGATCCGGGTCCACTTCTCGACGCTGCGCCACCCCTGCGTCGGCGACCTCACGTACGGTGCCGACCCGACGCTCTCCGCCCGGCTCGGCCTCGACCGGCAGTGGCTGCACGCCCGCGAGTTGGGGTTCCGCCACCCCCGAACGGGGGACGAGGTGCGCTTCGTCAGCGACTACCCTGACGATCTGAACCGCGCGCTGGCACTCCTGCGGGACTGACGGCGGCGGCGACCGCCCCAGCACGTGTCTCACGGATCTCGCCGGCCGGACCCGTTCCGGGTGTCGACGAGATCCAGGAGACCCGCCCGTGACGACCCGACGAGGGGGACCCCCGCCCGTGCGCGCCGGTGACCTGCTGCGCCAGCTGGACCAGCAGCTGCTGCCCCGCCTCCTGGCCGCCGCCGGCCGGCTGGGCCAGGGCCCGGCCCGGCCCCGGGTGCTGCCCACGGTGGCGCTGCTCTCCTGCGCCGCCGTGCTGCTCACCGCCGTCTGGGCCACCGACGGCGCTCCGGTCGGCGACCGCACGGTGGGCGAGGTCACCCGGGTCGGGGTGGCCGCCGGGGACTCCATCCCGGGCTACGTCCAGGCGGCCGCGGCCGACCTGGCGGCGATGCCGGCGGCCGTCCCGTCGTCCGGCGACGGCACGTACGCGCTGGTCTCCCTCTCCGCGTACCTGACACCGCAGCGGGCGGCCAGCGTTCTCGGCGACGTGCCGGTCGCCGCCGTCTTCGGACGGGTGCCGCTGCCCGACCGGCAGACCGAGATCGTCCGCATCGCCGCGCAGCGGCTGCCCGACGACGCGGTCGCCGCCATGGGCGAGGTCGCCGCCCGCAAGGACCGGGAGGCCGCCGACTACCTGGCGCGGGCCGCTGCGGTGACCGGTGGCGGCCCCGAGGAACGCGAGCTCCGCCAGTGGTACGTCAGCGGCGCCGAGGTGGCCGCGGCGGAGGCGACGGCCTACCGCACCGGGTGCTCCTGCCTCTACGCCGCGGTGGTCCGGGCGGAGCCGGTCGCCCTGCGCCGCGTGGCGTCCCGGCCGGGGGTGCGGGTGGTGGACCCGGCTCCGGAGGTGCGCCGGCTCGATCGCACCGTCTTCACGCCTCCGTTGCCGGAGCAGGACGAGGTGGCGAGTCCGCCGAGGGACGCTGCCGTGCCCCCGCCCGCGGCCCCGGCGACCGCCGATCCGGTCCCCAGTTCGGCCGCCGCGCCGACGCCCGACGCGGGCGCGACCCCGTCGCCGGCACCACCGGTGATTAATTCGTCACCGGTTCCGTCGACCACGCCGCCGTCACCGGCGACCTCGCAGTCGCCGGTGACCTCGACAGACTCCTCCGAGATCCGCTCGCCGGAGCCCACTTCCTGACAGTGGGCGGGCCCGCCGGTGCGCGTACCGGTGTGGCCCGAATAGGGTTTCGTTCGTAGCCTGTCAGGCGGAGCAGGATGGCGTCGGGAGGGCGAGCCGTGGAGGGCAGCGAGACCGGCTGGGGACGGTCGGCCGAACCGGCACCGCGGTGGCGGGCGCTGCTCGACCGGGCGCGGCTGGCTGGCCGCGCCGTTGAGCAGGGCGAGTCGGACCGGCGGGCGGATTCCCCGGCGCCCGAGCCGCTGCCCCGGCGCGCCGCCGGCAACGGCTACGCCGCCCGGGTCCCGGCCGTCGGGCACCCCGCGGAGCTGTCGTACGGCGCCGAGCCCCCGCCCTACGGCGCGGAACCGCCACCGTACGCCGGCGGCCCGCGGGACGACGCCGGCTACCGTGCCGAGGCGACCTACCGGGTGGACCCGACCTACCGGGCCGACCCGGCGTACCGGACGCCGCCGGCTCCGCGCCCGGAGCCGCGCTACCCCGAGCCCGAGCCGCCCCCGCCGGCCCAGTCGCGGTACGCCCTGCTCGACAACGGCTACCGGCACGCACCGGTCGACCCGCGGTACGCGCCGCCGGGGACCGGCCACCAGCCCGAGCCGGCGTACGCGCCGCCGGGGACAAGCCACCAGCCCGAGCCGGCGTACGCGCCGCCGGCCGCCGACCGGGGATACGCCCGGGTGGAGTGGCGGCCGCAGGCGGTGGAGAGCGAGCGGGAGCGGGCCGCCTCGGTGCTCCGGCGCGAGCTGGGCACCCCCCGGGTGCTCGCGTTCGCCAACCCGAAGGGCGGCGTGCACAAGACCACGGCGACCGTGCTGGCCGCGGCGACCGTGGGCAGTATCCGCGGCCGTGGCGTGCTGGCCTGGGACGACAACGAGCTGCGCGGCACCCTCGGGCTGCGCGCCGGCAGCGCCCGGCACGCGCGCACCATCCGGCACCTGATCAGCGACCTCGCCCACATCGAGATCAAGGACGGGCCGGAGCTGCTCGACCAGCTCGACGACTACCTGCGGCACGCCTCGGACGGCTCGTACGACGTGCTGGCCGGCGAGGAGAGCCCCCGCTTCGCCCAGCGGCTCGACCAGTTCACCGTGCGCCGGGTGCTGGAGCTGCTCCGGCGTACCCACGACGTGATCTGCGTGGACACCGGCAACAACGTGGAGAGCGCCAACTGGCGCACCGTCATGCAGGCCGCCGACCAGCTGGTGGTCACCACGGTGCCCCGGGAGGACGCGGCGTTCAGCGCGGACTGGATGCTCGACCTGCTGCACGAGGTCGGCATGGGCGAGCTGGCCGACAACGCGGTGACGCTGATCTCCTGCCCCACCCCGGGCCGCACCGACCTCCAGGCCGACCTGGAGCGCCACTTCGCCACCCGTACCCGGGCGGTGACCGTGGTGCCGTACGACCCGGCGCTGGAGAGCGGCTCGTCGATCGAGTACCACCAGCTCCAGCCGGCGACCCGGGAGGCGTGGCTGAACGCCGCCGCCGTGATGCTGGAGCCGTTCGCCCGCTGACCGGCCGGGCGTCTCGTCCACCGGCGACCCGTCGCGGCGCCGCGCCTGAGAGGATCACGGGGTGAGCGCGGACACCCCCGACCCCGACCGCCCCGAGCCACGGCCCGCGGCCGCGGCGCCGCACGCCGAGCCACCAGTCGAGCCGCCCGCACCGGCCGTGCCGCGGGAGCGCCCGTCCGGCGGCGACCCGACGACGCCGGTCGCGGCCGAGGGGCCCGCTGCGGCGAAGGGCCCGCCGGTGGCGCCCGTCGGCGGGCCGGCCGGCCCGGTGTACCCGGCGACCTGGTACGACGGTCCGCCCCCGGTGGCGGAGGAGCCACCCCGCCCGCGAATCGCGCGGGCCGTGGCGGCGGCCCTCGGCCTGGTGGTGCTCGGCGCGCCGCTCGGGCTGCTCTGGGCCGCGGTGGCACCCGACACCCCGGTGGTGCGGACCGCGGAGGGCGCCATCTACGGCGAGCCGCAGCCCGAGCAGCCGATCGCCGCCGACGGCTGGTTCAGCCTGCTCGGTCTCGGCTTCGGCGTGCTGGCGGCGATCGCGCTCTGGTTCGTGCTGCGCCGGGGCCGGGGCCCGGTCGGGCTGCTCGCCGCGGTCCTCGGCTCGCTCGGCGCGGCGCTGGTCGCCTGGCAGGTCGGCCGCCGGGTGGGGCTGGCCACCTTCGAGCGGCTGCTGACGACCGCCCCGGAGGGCGAGGCGTTCGGCAAGCCGGCCGACCTGCGGGCCGGCGGGATCGAGTGGGTGCTGGGCGTGCTCCCGGTGCCGTACGGCAACGTGCTGCTGCCCGCGTTCGGCGCCGCCGTCGCGTACACCCTGCTGGCCGGCTGGTCCCGGTGGCCGTCGCTGCACCCCGGGCCGGTGCCCGGCGTCAGTTGGGGGTCGGCGGCGACGCGAGTTCCCCCAGCGGCACCGGCACCGCCCGCACCTGGCGCAGCAGAGCCGCCTCGCGGTTGAGCAGCCGCAGCTCGGCGCGGAGCCGGGCGGCGGTGTCGTCGATCGCGAGCAGCCGCTGCCGGTCGGCGACGGTCAGCGCCGCGGTCGCGGCGACCAGGTGCGAAAGGACCGTCGGATCCTCCGGGAGCTGCTCGGAGATCTCCTCCGGGTCGGCCCGGACCAGCCCCAGGTACTGCCGGAACACCGCGAGCACGCGGGCGGCGAGCAGGCCGGCGGCCTCGTCCGGGGTCGCCGGCTCGGGCAGCCACTCGACCTCGGCGGTCAGGTAGGGCGCGCCGGCGCGGTCGACCTCGCCGACGCGGAACCGCCGCCGGCCCACGGTGACGATGTCGAAGCCGCCGTCCGGCAGCTCGGTCACCTGCCGCAGCTCGGCGGTGCAGCCCACGTCGTGCAGCGTGAGCTCGCCGCCGTCGGGCAGCGGACGGCCGTCCGGCCCCTTCGGGGCGACCTCCCAGCCGGCCCGGATCGCCACCACACCGAACTCCCGCGGCGCGCCGTCGGGAAGATCGACCAGGTGCCGGACGAGCGCGCGGTAACGCTCCTCGAAGATGTGCAACGGCAGCACCAGACCGGGGAAGAGGACGGTTCCGAGCGGAAACACCGGCAGCCGCGCAGTCACGCGTCGAGCGTATCCGGATCCGGTCCCGGCGGCGTGTCCCGGCTCACCGTCCCGTCGTGCGGGCGGTGCCGGTCGGTGCCGGACGTGTCCGCCTAGACTCGCAAGGGTGCTGAACCGGATCGACCTGCGCGGCGGTGTCCGTGACCCGCGCCGCCTGTTGCCTCGTGCCCAGCTCGACGTGTCCGTGGCCGTCGAGCGGATCCGCCCCCTCGTGGAGGCGGTGCGGGAGCATGGCTACCCGGCGATCCGGGAGGCGAGCGAGCGGTTCGACGGGGTCTGCCCGGACGTGCTGCGCGTGCCCGCCGAGGTGATCGCCGAGGCCGAGGGGACGCTCGACCCGCAGGTGCGCGCCGCGCTGCTGGAGTCGATCACGCGGGCCCGGCGGGTGCACGCCGACCAGCGCCGCACCGACCACACCACCCAGGTGGTGCCCGGCGGCACGGTCACCGAGCGCTGGGTGCCGGTCGACCGGGTGGGCCTGTACGTCCCCGGCGGCCTGGCGATGTACCCGTCGACCGTGGTGATGAACGTGGTGCCCGCCCAGGCGGCCGGGGTGCGCTCGCTGGTCGTGGTCAGCCCGCCGCAGAAGGACAACGGTGGCCTTCCCGACCCGCGCGTGCTCGCCGCCTGCGCCCTGCTCGGGGTGGACGAGGTCTACGCCGTCGGCGGCGCGCAGGCCGTGGCGATGCTCGCGTACGGCGCCGCGGTCGACCCCGCCGGCACGGTCTTCTGCGCGCCGGTCGACATGATCACCGGCCCGGGCAACATCTGGGTGACCGCCGCCAAGCGGCTGCTGCGCGGCGTGGTCGGCATCGACGCCGAGGCCGGCCCGACCGAGATCGCCATCCTCGCCGACGACACCGCCGACCCGGCGCACGTCGCCGCGGACCTGGTCAGCCAGGCGGAACACGACCCCCTCGCGGCCAGCGTGCTGGTCACCCCGTCGACCGCGCTGGCCGACGCGGTCGAGCGGGAGCTGGCCCGCCAGGTCCCGGCGACCAAGCACGCCGAGCGGGTCACCACGGCGCTGTCCGGCGAGCAGAGCGGCATCGTGCTCGTCGACGACCTCGAGGCGGGGCTGCGGGTGGTCGACGCGTACGCGGCCGAGCACCTGGAGATCCAGACCGAGAACGCCCGCGACTGGGCGCTGCGGGTCCGCAACGCCGGCGCGATCTTCGTCGGCGCCTGGTCGCCGGTGTCGCTCGGCGACTACTGCGCCGGCTCCAACCACGTGCTGCCCACCGGCGGCTGCGCCCGGCACTCGTCCGGCCTGTCGGTGCAGTCCTTCCTGCGGGGCATCCACCTGGTGGAGTACACGCGGGACGCGCTGCGCGAGGTGGCGCCGCACGTGGTCACCCTGGCCACCGTCGAGGACCTGCCGGCGCACGGCCAGGCGGTCAGCGCGCGCTTCCCGGGGGAGACCCCGTGAGCGAGCGGAGCGAGCGAACCATCGGGCTCAGCCCTCGCCGCCGTCAGGGCGGCGCCGAGCGGAGCGGGGCGGCGGCATGAGTGCCCTGGACGACCTGCCGATCCGGGACGACCTGCGCGGCCGGTCCCCGTACGGGGCGCCGCAGCTCGACGTGCCGGTCCGGCTGAACACCAACGAGAACTCGTACCCGGTGCCCGAGGCGGTGGTGGACGCCATCGCCAAGGCGCTCGCCGTCGAGCTGCGCGACCTCAACCGCTACCCGGACCGGGACGCGGTGGCGCTGCGCGCCGACCTGGCCGCGTACCTGGGGCACGGGCTCACCGTCGACCACGTGTGGGCGGCCAACGGCTCCAACGAGATCCAGCAGCAGCTGCTCCAGGCGTTCGGCGGGCCGGGGCGCAGCGCGCTCGGCTTCACGCCGGCGTACTCGATGCACCCGCTGCTGGCGCTCGGCACCGGCACCCGGTGGGTGCCCGGCCGGCGCGGCGCCGACTTCGGCCTGAGCGCCGACGACGCGGTGGCGCAGGTCCGGGAGCACCAGCCGGACGTGGTGTTCCTCTGCTCGCCGAACAACCCCACCGGCACGGCCCTCGACCCGGCCGTGGTCGCGGCCGTGCTCGACGCGGCGCCGGGCATGGTGGTCGTGGACGAGGCGTACGCGGAGTTCGCCCGGCCGGGCACGGTCAGCGCCCTCGCGGTGCTGCCCGGGCACCCCCGGCTGGTGGTGACGCGCACGATGAGCAAGGCGTTCGGGTTCGCCGGCGGGCGGCTCGGCTACCTCGCCGCCGACCCGGCGGTGGTGGCGGCGGTGCAGCTGGTCCGGCTGCCGTACCACCTGTCGGCGCTCACCCAGGCCGCCGCCCGCGCGGCCCTGGCGCACCGCGACGCCCTGCTCGGCACCGTCGCGGCGATCATGGAGCAGCGGGACCGGATCGTGGCCGCCCTGCGTGCCCGCGGCCACCGGGTGGCCGACAGCGACGCCAACTTCGTGCTCTTCGAGACCCGTGGTGACCAGGCCGCCGCCTGGCGGACGCTGCTGGACGCCGGGGTACTGGTCCGCGACGTCGGCCTGCCGGGCTGGCTGCGGGTCACCGCCGGCACGCCCGCCGAGACCGACGCCTTTTTGTCTGCGATGGAGAAGCTGTCATGAGTCGGACCGCCCGGATCGAGCGGGTCACCAAGGAGACCAAGGTCCTCGTCGAGATCGACCTCGACGGGACGGGCCAGGCCGAGATCAGCACCGGTGTCGGCTTCTACGACCACATGCTGAACCAGATCGCCCGGCACGGCGGCTTCGACCTGACCGTGCAGACCGTCGGCGACCTGGAGATCGACGCGCACCACACGATGGAGGACACCGCGCTCGCGCTGGGCGCGGCGTTCGACCAGGCGCTGGGCGACAAGGCGGGCATCCGGCGGTACGGCTCGGCCACCGTCCCCATGGACGAGGTGCTGGTCCGGGCCGCCGTGGACCTGTCCGGCCGGCCGTACGTCGTGCACGACGAGCCGGCGCTCGCGCCGTACATCGGCCCGGTCTACCCGACCAGCATGACCCGGCACATCTGGGAGTCCTTCGGGCAGTCGGCCCGGATCACGCTGCACGTGGACGTGCTGCGGGCCGCCCGGCCCGGCGGTCACCCGGACGCCCACCACGTGGTGGAGGCCCAGTTCAAGGCGGTGTCCCGGGCGCTGCGCGAGGCGACCGCGATCGACCCGCGCTCGGCGGGCGTGGTGCCGAGCACGAAGGGCGCCCTCTGATGAACGCGAGGAACGCAGTGCGGCGCAGTACCGCGGTCGCGGATGGCGGAGGGCTCTGATGGCGAGCCTGCTTCCGATCCTGCTGCTGGTCCTGGCCGGGGTGCTCGCCGGTGGGGTGCTCTCGTTGCACCGGCAGGGGGCCCCGCGCGGGGCGCTGGCGGTCACCGCGGTGCTGGCCGTGCTGGCCGCCGTGGCCGGCGGGTTGTGGCTGCTCCCGGGGGAGGGGTCGTGAGCGAGCGGTACAGCGCACCGGCGTCCCGCGGCGGCGCCGACCGGAAGGGGGCGGCGGCATGAGCCGTGTGGTGGTACTCGACTACGGTTCGGGCAACCTGCGGTCGGCGGAGCGCGCGCTGGCCGCGGCCGGTGCGGACGTGACGGTCACCGACGACCTGGCCGCCGCCGCCGACGCGGACGGCCTGGTGGTGCCGGGCGTGGGTGCGTTCGCCGCCTGCATGGCGGGCATCGAGGCGCTCGGCGCCGGCCCGGTCATCGCCGGGCGGGTCGCCGCCGGCCGGCCGGTGCTCGGCATCTGCGTCGGCATGCAGGTGCTCTTCGAGCACGGCGACGAGCACGGCGTCGTGACGAAGGGCCTCGGGCTGCTGCCCGGCGGGGTTACGAAGCTGCCGGCCCGGCGGCTGCCGCACATGGGGTGGAACACGGTGCGTCCGCCGGCCGGTTCGGTGCTCTTCGCCGGCCTGTCCGGCGACAGCCGGTTCTACTTCGTCCACTCGTACGCCGTCGGCGACGTGGCCGGGCTCGCCGCTGCCGGCGCCGCCGTCACCACCGCCCGCCACGAGGCCGAGTTCGTGGCGGCCGTGGAGCGCGGCCCGCTCTCCGCCGCCCAGTTCCACCCGGAGAAGTCCGCCGACACGGGTGCCGCGCTGCTGCGCAACTGGCTCGCGACGCTGCCCGCCGGTGACTGAGAGACTGCCGGGAAGCGGCGCCGGGGAGGTCCGATGAGCAAGGAACGGGCCCGGCGCCGGGCCGTGCGGGAGGCGGAGGCGGCGCGGGAGCGGGTGGTCCGGGAGCGGCGGCTGGCCCGCCGGGCCCGCCGGCGGGCACTGGTCCGCCGGCTGACGCCCACGGTGCGCCGGGGGCGGACCGGCCGGCTGCCGCGGCACAGTCGCGGGGAGCGCGCCGCGATCGTGGTGCTGACCGGGGCGGCGATCCTGCTGATCTGGTCCCTCGTGGACGATCTGGCGCTGCGACTCGCCCTGGTCGCGCTGCTGCTGCTCGTACTGCCGGCGATCGTGGTGATCGCTCTGGACCGTCGTACCTGATCCGAGGAGAGATTCCGTGAGCCTCACCCTGTTGCCCGCCGTCGACGTCGCCGACGGCCAGGCCGTCCGCCTCGTGCAGGGCGCCGCCGGCAGCGAGACGACGTACGGCGATCCTCTCGACGCCGCGCTCGCCTGGCAGCGCGACGGCGCCGAGTGGATCCACCTGGTCGACCTGGACGCGGCGTTCGGCCGGGGATCCAACGCGCACCTGCTCGCCGAGGTGGTGCGGCAGCTCGACGTCAAGGTGGAGCTGTCCGGCGGCATCCGGGACGACGAGTCGCTGCGGGCCGCCCTCGGCACCGGCGCCGCCCGGGTGAACATCGGCACCGCCGCCCTGGAGGATCCGGAGTGGTGCGACCGGGTCTGCGCCGAGTTCGGCGACCGGGTCGCGATCGGGCTCGACGTGCGGGGCCGTACCCTGTCGGCCCGGGGCTGGACGCGCGACGGCGGTGACCTGTGGGAGGTGCTGGAGCGGCTCGACAAGGCCGGGGCGTCGCGGTACGTGGTCACCGACATCACCAAGGACGGCACGATGCGCGGGCCGAACCTGGACCTGCTGCGGGAGGTCTGCGCCCGCACCGACGCCCCGGTGATCGCCTCCGGCGGCGTGTCCACTCTGGACGACCTTCGGGCGCTGGCCGCACTGGAGCCGGTCGGTGTCGAGGGCGTGATCGCCGGCAAGGCGCTCTACGCCGGCGCCTTCACGGTGGCCGAGGCGCTGGAGACACTGGCCGCCGCCTGAGCCCGGCCGCACAGGATCGTACGGGTGTCGGGCGACCCGCCGTTCGTGCTCGACCGACCGCTGTTCGCGCTGCCAGACTGGCTCGGTGAGCGGGGCGGTCGTCGGCCGGGACGAGGTGATCGACCGTGCGCGGCGTGCCCTGGCCGAGGGGCGGCCGGTCCTCCTGGAGGGCCCGGCGGGGATCGGCAAGACCGTCGTCCACCGGGCGATCCTGGACGCGGCGCGTCGCGACGGCTGGCGCGTCCTGGACTGCGCGCCGACGGAGATCGAGGCGGGGTTGCCGTTCGCGGCGTTGGCCGACCTGCTGGCCACGCTGGCCGACCGGGTGCCGCGGCTGCCCGCACCGCAGCGTGCCGCGCTCGCCAACGTGCTGCTCACCGACGAGGCCACCCAGCCGGTGGACGAGCGGTCGGTCGGGGCCGCCACGCAGGCACTGCTCGGCGCCGCCCTGGCCGATCCGGCCGAGCCGCGGCTGCTCGTGGCGGTCGACGACGCTCCGTGGCTCGATCCGCCGAGCGAACGGGCGCTGCGGTTCGCCCTGCGCCGGCTGGTGCCGCGGGTCGCCGTCCTGGCGACCGCCCGCGTCGAGCAGTCCGGCGCCGAGCCCGCGCCGCTGGGCCTCGACCGGGCCGCCCGACCGGAATGCCTCACGCTCGACCCGCTGGGCGTCGGGTCCCTGCACCACGTTCTGCGTGCCGAGCTCGGCGCCGCGCTGCCCCGACCGCTGCTCGTCCGGATCGCCGGTGAGGCCGGCGGCAACCCGCTGCTCGCGATCGAGCTGGCCCGGGCGGTGCTCCGGATGCCGCACCCGCCGGCACCCGGGGCCGACCTGCCGGCCGCGCCGTCGCTGCGGGGCCTGGTCGTCGACCGGCTCGCCACCCTTCCCCCGCAGACCCGGGACGCGATCCGCCTGGCCGCCCTGTCCGGCGTCCCCACCCTGGCCGGGCTGGCCCGAGCCGGCGTGCCACCGAGCGCCTTCGACGCCGCGGAGGAGGCCGGCCTGGTCACGGTCGGCGGTGACGTGGTCGGGTTCGCCCACCCGGTGTACGCGGCGGCGGTCCGTGCCGAGATCCCGCCGGGGGTGCGCCGGCGGCTGCATCGGCTGCTCGCCGACACCACGGAGAACCCCGACGAGCGGGCCCGGCACCTCGCCCGTTGCGTGACCGGGCCGGACCCGGCGGCGGCGGCGGAGATCGCGGCGGCCGCCGACCGGCAGCGGGCCCGCGGGGCGCCGGAGACGGCGGCGGGCCTGTACGACTGTGCCGCCCGCCTGGTTCCGCCGCCGGTCGGGGAGCACGCCCGATGGCGGCTGGCCGCGGTGCAGTGCCGGTTCGACGGCGGTGACTTCCCGGCCACCAAGGCGGCGGCCGACCAGGCGGCGCGGGAGTTGACCGGTGCCGCGCGGGCGGAGGCCCTGCTGCTGCGTGCGGTCGTGGCGTGGAGCTCCGACGAGCCGCCGGGGGCGGCCGAGCGGGCGGCCGAGGCGGCACTCGCGGCCGCGCCTGCCGGCTCGACGCTGGCCGGACGGATCCACGCCCACCTCAGCCTGTTCCGGGACGCCCCGGACCCGGCCCGGCACCACGGCGAGGCGGCCATCGAGCTGCTCGCGGGCAGTCGGAACGATCGGGACATGCAGGCCGCCGCGTTGCTGCTGCTGTTCCTCAACGAGGTCCGTGGCGGGCTGCCGGCGCGCACCGAGCTGCTGGACCGGGCGCTGGAACTGGAGGGGCCGGCGCCGTCGTGGCTGGCGGGGATCGTGCCGGCGGTCTGGTGGCGGGCGATCGACGAGCACGACCGGGCGCGGGAGCGGCTGCACACCCTGTTGGACCGGGCCACCATGCGGGGTGACGAGCCGTCCCAGCACGAACTCCGGACCCACCTCGGGGAGGTCGAGCTGCTCGCCGGCCGGTGGCCGGCCGCCGCCGCGCACATCGCCGCCGCCCGCGAGTTGGGCGAGCAGAACGGCAGCGACCAGGTCGGCGTGAAGTGGCTGGACGGGCTGCTGCTCGTGCACCGCGGCCAGCTGGCCGAGGCCACGCGGATCGCCGAGTCCGGGCTGCGCCGGGCGGCCGAGACGGACGACGAGTGGTGCCGGCGGATCCACGAGCAACTGGCCGGCTTCGCCGCGCTGATCGACGGCCGGCTACCGGCGGCCGCCCGGCACTACGGCGACCTCGCCGCCACCATCGACCAGATGGGTCTCGTCGAGCCGCTCGCCCAACGCTTCGAGCCGGACTGGCTGGAGGCCTGTGTCGGCGCCGGTGACCTGACCACCGCGGGGGCGGTGCTGGACCGGCTGGCCGCCCGGCACCGGCGGCTGCCCCGGCCGTGGACCACGCTCGGACTGGCGCGCAGTCGCGTGCTGCTGGCCGGGGCCCTCGGCCGGGACCCGTCCGACGCCCTCGCTGAGCTGGTCGCCGCCCGGGCCGCCGTGCCGGCCGACGTGCTGCCCTTCGACCGGGCCCGGTGCCTGCTGGTGGCGGGCGTCGCGTACCGGCGGCTCCGCAGCCGGCGCGAGGCGCGGGACGCGTTGGCCGCGGCGGCCGTCGAGTTCGACGCCCTCGGCGCGGTCGCCCTGGCGGCCCGGGCCCGGCTGGAGGCGGGCCGGACAGGTGGCCGCCCTCCCGCGCCCCGCCAGCTCACCGCGACCGAGCTGCAGGTGGCCCGGCTCGCCGCCGCCGGCCGGACCAACCGGGTCATCGCCGACACGCTGTTCATCAGCCCGAAGACGGTCGAGGCCAACCTGGCCCGGGTCTACCGCAAGCTCGGTGTCGGCAGCCGCGCCGAGCTGGGCGCGGCCATGGCCCGGGGCGCCGACGTCGAAGCATAGGGAAACACCCGATTACCCGGGTGGCGCGGCGACCTAGCGTCGGCGCATGGCCACCCGCCTCTTCGTCCTCGAACGCTACGACCGGGTCCCCGAGGACCGCGCCGACGAGTCGCTCAGCCGGTTGAGCACCGGCGTCACCCGGCTACGCGGTGCGTTGCGCATCCCCGCTGACGACGTCGTGCTCGCGCTCGTCGAGGGGCCGGACGCGGACACCGTCGCGGAGGCGGCGGCGGCCGCCGGCTGGCGGGTGGACCGGCTGGGCCCGGCCGAGTGGATCGCCGTACCGGACGCGGACGGCACCGGGTGGTGACCGCCGGGCCGGGGACCGCCGGCCGGTGCGTCGTCGGCGGTCGCCCCTGGTCCGGGAACTTTCGTCGAGGAGGGACGTCGAGGTGAAGCAGACAGGTCGGGGTGGACGGTCGCTGCCGCTGCTGGTGGTGACGGGGCTGATGGTCGTACCGCTCGCCGGTTGCGGCGGTGACGAGCCGGCGGCGACGCCCGCCGCACCGCCCCCGGTCGACTCGCAACTGCCGCCGGCCGGCGCGGAGGGGGAGCCGGTGGCCACCTCGGCGGCAGCCGGCCCGGACGCCTGCGCGCTGGTGTCCAAGCAGGAGGCCGAGCAACTCGCCGGCACGAAGCTGGAGGACGCGGTGCCGGTGCGGGAGACGTGCACCTACACCGGGCCGGTCACCGGGCCGACCGCCCAGGTGGAGGTGTTCGTCGGTGACGGGGCGAAGAAGTTCCTCGACGTCGAGCGGAGCCTGGGGCACGAGCTGCGCCCGCTGTCCGGCGTCGCGGACGAGGCGTACGTGAGTGCCGAGGCCGCTTTCGTGAACCGGGCGGGGCGCTGGGTGGCGGTGCGGCTGGTCCGGCTCAACGACCCGGCGGAGAACCGGGCGCCGCTGGAGCGGGTCGCCCGGACCGTGGCCGGGCGGATCTGAGCGGGTGCGGCGATGAGGACGAGTCGTCCGGTAGCGGTCCTGGCCCTGGTGGCCGTTCTGCTGGCGAGCGCCTGCCAGGGTGGCGAACCGCGGGGCGGGGAGGCGGCGGATCCCTACCACCCGGACGCGATCCGGTACGGGCTCGCGCCGCGACCGCACCCCGACGTCACCTACCAGCCGGACGTGGTGCTGGTCGGCGGTGGCGGTGCGGTCGTGCGGTCGGTGACCGACGACGGCCTCACGTGGCGGATCGATCGGGAGGCCGACCGGGCGGACGACCTCGCCCCGGGAAAGGTCATGTTCCTGACGTCGCGGGCGGTCGGCCGGGTGGTGGACGTCCGCCCGGAGGGTGACGATCTGGCGGTGACGGTCGCGCCGGTCGAGTTGACCGAGGTGGTGCGGGACGGCGCTTTCCGTACCGAGCGGCCGGTGCCGCTCGACCGGCCCGTCCGGTACGCGGCGGGGGAGCCGGCGTGGGCGGTCGGTGACCTGCCGGCGGGCGGTGGTGGCGGCGGTCCCGCCGGCACCGGGCTCGCGTCCGCCCCGTCCCCGCCGCGGCCCCCGCAGCCGCCGGCCAAGCTCGCGACCGCCGGGGAGGCCGTGACGGCGGGCAGGTTCCGGATGACCCCGACCTGCTGCGCCGAGGGAGTCGGCCTGCGTTTCGGCTACGACGACGGTGAGATCCGGATGACCGGTGAGGTCACACTGATCATGCAGCGGCCGTCCGCCAGCTTCGACCTCGTGATCAGCGGCGGTACGGTGACCCGGGCGGAGTTCAGCGTCACGGGCGGGGCCGGCCTGCGGGTGGCGGTCAAGGCCGCGACCCGGGTCGGCAACGTCCGCAACCTCGCCAAGTCGGTCGCGGTGCCGGTGCAGTTCAGCGTGCCGGTCGGCACGATCCTCGGGATCCCGTTCTCCGCCACCGTCGACCAGGTGCTGGACATCAGGACGGTGTTCACCGCCAAGGACGGCTCGATCGAGGCCGCCGGCGAGTACGCGCTGACCGGCGCGCTCGGCTACGGCTACCACCGTCCCTACTGGGGGCCGGTGATGCCCGCCGGGTTCACCGTCCGCGACAGCCTCACCAACTCGATCACCGGCGTGTCGATCGGGGTGAACGGGATCCTGTTCGGCTACGACGTCAAGTTCACCGTCGGCATCGGGGCGTTGGGATTCACCGCCGGGGTGTACGCCGGACTGCGGGCCGGCGTCGGCGCGACGCTCGGCTCCGGCGCTGGCGCTCCGCTGGCGGTCTGTCGGGGCGCCGGCATCAACGTGACGTTGCGGTACGGCATCAGCTACTCGATCCCGCAGGTGGTCGCCGACGTCGTCAACTTCTTCCTGAAGGTCTTCCGGACCCGGCCGATCCAGCGTACGGGCGGACTCGGTGACGAGACCACGGTGGTGAAACGGGCCGAGACCATCCCACCCGACGTCCCGCTGTGCGCCACGTGACTATTGGTTGTGCCCAATTGAATTGTGCGCTACGGTTCTGTGGTGACCGATGATCTGGTGCTGCGGCGGCAGGTGTGCTTCGCGCTCTACGCCGCGTCGCGCGCCCTCACCGACGTGTACCGGCCCATCCTCGACGGCTTCGGCCTGACCTACCCGCAGTACCTGGTGCTGCTGGTCCTGTGGGAGCACGACGAGGCGCCCACGGTCTCCGCGCTCGGCGACCGGCTGCACCTCGACTCCGGCACGCTCTCCCCGCTGCTCAAGCGGCTGGAGGGGGCGGGCCTGGTGGTCCGGCGGCGGTCCGCGGTCGACGAGCGGCGGGTGGTGGTCGAGCTGACCGCGCAGGGGCGGGCCCTGCGCGAGCGCATGGCCGACGTGCCGCAGCGGGTGGCCCGGGCGACCGGGCTGACCGCCGACGACCTCGTCGCGCTGCGCGACACCCTCACCCGGGTCACCGAGACGATCCACCGACAGAAGGAGCAGTGACGACCATGCAGGTGCTCTACACCGCCCACGCCACGGCCAGCGGCGACGGCCGCGACGGTCACGTCCGCACCTCCGACGGCACCGTCGCCCTGGACCTCGCCGTGCCCAAGGAGATGGGCGGGTCGGGCGACGCCGCCAACCCGGAGCAGCTGTTCGCCGCTGGCTACGCGGCCTGCTTCCACTCGGCGCTGCGCCTGGTCGGCCGTCGGGCGAAGGCCGACGTCACCGGCTCCCTCGTCGAGGCGGAGGTCGGCATCGGGCCGAACGGCAGCGGCGGCTTCGGGCTGACCGTGGCCCTCGTGGTCGACCTGCCGGCCGTGCCCCGGGAGGCCGCCGAGCAGCTGGTCGCCCAGGCCCACCAGGTCTGCCCGTACTCGAACGCGACCCGCGGGAACGTCGAGGTTGCCCTGCGCGTCCGCGAGGCGCTGGCGGCGTGACGCCACGACGCCCCCGCCCGCGTACGACGAAAGGACGCCCATGACCACCAACCGTGAGATCCACCTGGCCGCCCGCCCACAGGGGTGGCCGACCGAGGACACCTTCCGCCTCGTCACCACCGACATCCCGACCCCGGGGCCGGGCCAGATCGTGGTCCGCAACACGTACCTGTCCGTCGACCCGTACATGCGCGGGCGGATGAACGACGTCAAGTCGTACGTGGCCCCGTTCGCCCTGGACGCGCCGCTGGACGGCGGCGCGGTCGGCGAGGTGGTGGCCAGCGAGGCCGACGGGTTCGCGCCCGGCGACACCGTGCTGCACGGGCTCGGCTGGCGGGAGTACGCGCTGCTCGACGCCAAGGCCGCCCGCACCGTCGACCCGGACCTGGCCCCGGTCACGGCGTACCTGGGTGTGCTCGGTATGACCGGGCTCACCGCGTACGCCGGTCTCCTCGACGTGGCCGCGATGAAGCCGGGGGAGACCGTGTTCGTCTCCGGCGCGGCCGGTGCGGTGGGCAGCGTGGTCGGGCAGATCGCCAAGCTCAAGGGCGCCGCCCGGGTGGTCGGCAGCGCGGGGTCCCCGGCGAAGGTCGACCGGCTGAAGGCCCTCGGTTTCGACGCCGCCTTCGACTACCACGACGGCCCGGTGCGGGAGCAGCTGCGGGCCGCCGCGCCGGACGGCATCGACGTCTACTTCGACAACGTCGGCGGCGAGCACCTGGAGGCCGCCATCGGCGCGATGCGCCCGCACGGCCGGGCGGCCGTCTGCGGCATGATCGCGCAGTACAACGCCACCGAGCCGCCGGCCGCGCCCCGCAACCTCGCGCTGCTCATCGGCAAGCGGCTCACCCTGCGCGGCTTCCTCGTCGGCGACCACGGCCACCTCCGCGACCAGTTCGTGCGGGAGGTCGCCGGGTGGCTGCGCGACGGGAAGCTCGCGTACGACGAGACGGTCGTCGACGGCATCGAGAACGCCCCGGCGGCCTTCCTCGGCCTGCTCCGCGGCGAGAACCTGGGCAAAATGCTCGTGAAGGTGTAAGGAAGGGCCCCCTCTTAACGCCTGCGGTAGAGGAAGGGCCCCTTGTTAACACGACGCACCCGCCGGTGGCCGGCCTCACAGGTCGGCCACCGGCGGAGGTGCGTTGGATAGGCTCGCGGCATGACGGTGGCGGTACGGGTCATCCCCTGTCTGGACGTGGACGCCGGGCGGGTCGTCAAGGGCGTCAACTTCCTCGACCTGCGGGACGCCGGCGACCCGGTCGAGCTGGCCGCGGCGTACGACCGCGCCGGCGCCGACGAGTTGACCTTCCTCGACGTCACCGCCTCCGCCAGCGACCGCGGCACGATGCTGGACGTGGTCCGCCGCACGGCCGAGTCGGTCTTCATCCCGCTGACCGTCGGCGGTGGGGTGCGGCAGGTCGCGGACGTCGACACCCTCCTGCGCGCCGGTGCGGACAAGGTCGGCGTGAACACCGCCGCCATCGCCCGTCCGGAGCTGATCGCCGAGATCGCCGACCGCTTCGGCCGGCAGGTGCTGGTGCTCTCGCTCGACGTGCGCCGCGCTCCGGCCGGCACCACGCCCAGCGGGTTCGAGGTCACCACCCACGGCGGCCGGCGCGGCACCGGCATCGACGCCGTCGAGTGGGCGCGGCGGGGCGCCGAGCTGGGCGCGGGCGAGATCCTGCTCAACTCGATGGACGCCGACGGCACCAAGGCCGGCTTCGACCTCGACCTGATCCGGGCGGTACGGCAGGTGGTCGACGTTCCGGTCGTCGCGAGCGGCGGCGCGGGCGAGGTCGCCCACTTCCCGCCGGCGATCGGCGCCGGCGCGGACGCGGTGCTCGCCGCGAGCGTCTTCCACTTCGGCGAGCTGAGCGTCGCCCAGGTGAAGGACGCGCTGCGCGGGGCGGGCCACCCCGTCCGCTGACCGCCGTCGCGGTCCGGCGCGCCGTCTCGCGTACGCGGACCGCGCGCGCCCGTCACTCCCGGCGGGCGTGGTTCTCGGGAGAGCGGCGAGGCGCCGGGATCGACCGCACCACGTACTCCTGCACGGCCGCCGCGTGGTCGGCCTCGTCCAGGTGCCACTCCGCGTCGCCGGGCGTGTGGCGGCGGCTGAGCGCGCTCTGGACCGCGTCGACCGTGGTGGCCAGCCCGGCGTTCGGGCGGGTGCGCCAGAGGTGCTCGCCGTCGGGGGTGATGCGGAACCAGCCGTCGGTGACGCTCACCAGCCCCGCGCCCGCCAGGCGGCGGACGGCCATCTCGACGTCGTGCCGTTCCGGGATCGACTGGTTGAGGTGGTCGGCGGTGGAGAGCACGTCGGCGAGGCGGACCCCTTCGGGTCGACGGCTCGACGCGGCCCGGCGGTGCCGGCCGGCACCACTCGCGATCACCAACGAGACGAAGATCCAGGCGTCGGTCCACCGCCAGCGGTTCTCCACCATGGCCAGATTCTGCCGGCCGCCCCGGGGAAAGGAAACACCCGACCCCCACCGGCCACCCGCCCGTCACCCTCTGATCACCCTGCGCGATCTTGCGTTTTCGGCCGCGCCGAACCGGCGCAACGGGAGGCCGGGAGTGCGTGACCGCGAGCTTCAGGGGGTGGCCGGGGTCGGGGTGGCGGTCGCCGGCGGGGGTGACGGGAGGGGAACCGTCACGCGGGGCAGGAAGAACTGGGTCAGCGGCCCGATCGTCAGCGCGTACGCCACCGTGCCGACGCCGACCGTGCCGCCGAGCAGCCAGCCCAGCGCCAGCACGGTCACCTCGATGGCGGTGCGGACCAGCCGGATCGAGAAGCGGGGTCGGCGGGCGACGAACCCGGTCATCAGGCCGTCCCGCGGGCCGGGGCCGAGCCGCGCGCCGATGTAGAGCCCGGTGGCCGCGCCGTTGGCGACGATCCCGCTGGTCAGCAGGACCACCCGGGCGGTGAATGGCAGGTCCGGCGGCAGCAGCGGCAGCGTGGCGTCGACGACCAGGCCGATCACCACCACGTTGCTCACCGTGCCGACGCCCGGCCGCTGCCGCAGCGGAATCCACAGCAGCAGCACGAGCGCGCCGATCGCGATGGTCACCGTGCCGAAGGAGAGCCCGGTCCGCTCCGAGATGCCCTGGTGGAAGACGTCCCACGGATCCAGGCCGAGGCCGGAGCGGATCATCAGGGCCATGCTCACGCCGTAGAGGACGAGCCCGGCGTAGAGCTGGGCCAGCCGTCGTGCCGGCCGGTACCGGAGATTGCCAATCGCAGCCACGCATGCCACCCTAGGTGCCAATTGCTGAGAGAGAAGAGCCAATATCGCGGGAGTGGCTATGACCAGTCAGGTACGCGGCGTCCAATTGGCCCGGTTGCTCGGCCAGTGGCACGCGTTGCCGGGCCGCCGGCGCAGCCCCGACTACGCCGCGCTGGCCGCCGCCGTCCGTGGGCTGCTCGCCGACGGCCGGCTGCCGCTGGGCGTACGCCTGCCCGCCGAACGCGAGCTCGCCGAGGCCCTGCGGATCAGCCGCACCACGGTGACCGCCGCCTACCGGGAACTGCGGGAGAGCGGCCACCTGGCCAGCCGGCGCGGCGCCGGCAGCTGGACCATGCTCCCCGGCAACCACCGGATGGCCGGCACCGGCCTGTGGACCCCCCTCGACGACCGCGACATGATCGACCTCGGGGTCGCCGCGCTCGCCGCCCCGCCCGAGTTGCTGCCCGCCGCCCGCGCCGCCACCGAGGACCTTCCGTGCTACCTGGGCGGCGCCGGCTACCACCCGACCGGCATCATCGAGCTGCGGGAGGCGATCGCCCACGCGTACGCCCAGCGGGGCCTGCCCACCTCGCCCGACCAGATCATGGTCACCAGCGGCACCCAGCACGCCCTGGACCTGGTCCTCCGGCTCGCGCACAGCCCCGGCGGCAGCGTCCTGGTCGAGGCGCCCAGCTACCCGAACGCGCTCGCCGCCCTCGCCGCCCGGCGGGCGCGGATCACCACCCACGGCCTCGCCCTCGACGAGCCCGGCTGGGACGCCGACCTGCTCCTCGGCACACTGCGGCAGGGCCGGCCCAAGCTCGCCTACCTGATCCCCGACTTCCAGAACCCGACCGGCCACCTGATGCCGGCGCCGCTGCGGGAGCGGCTGGTCGCCACCGCGCACGCCGTCGGCACCGACCTGATCATCGACGAGTCCTTCGTGGACCTGCCGCTGGACGGCACGGTGGTGCCGCCGCCGACGGCGAGCTTCGACCGGCACTCCCGGGTCGTCACGGTGGGCGGGATGAGCAAGCCGTTCTGGGGTGGCCTGCGCATCGGCTGGATCCGGGCGTCCGCCCCGCAGGTGCAGCGCCTCGCCGCCGCCCGGGTCGGGGTCGACATGGCGAGCCCGGTGCTGGACCAGTTGGTCGCCGTCCACCTGCTCGCCCAGGCCCCGGCGATCGTGGCGGCCCGCCAGGCGCAGCTCACCGCGCAGCGCGACGCGCTGCTCGACGCCCTCGCCGAGCGCCTGCCGGACTGGCGGGTGACCGTGCCGCACGGCGGGGTCACCCTCTGGGCCGAACTCGACGGGCCGATCTCCAGCGCCCTCGCCCGGGCCGCCGAGGAGGTCGGCGTACGCCTGGCGCCCGGCCCCCGGTTCGGCCTGGACGGCACGCTGGAGCGCTTCCTCCGGCTGCCGTTCACCCTGCCCGTCGCGGACCTGGTGGAGGCGGTCGGCCGGATCGCCGCCGTCCGGTACGACCTGGACCGCGCCGGCCGTCCGCAGTGGCGGGAGCCGACGGTCATCGCGTGAGGCCGCCCCGGTGCGACGCACACCGGTGGGCACCGGGGGCTTCGCGGCGGTCGCCGGTCGGTCAATCCTGCCTGCCCGCAGCGCCTCGGCTGACAGACTACGCAGGTGGAGAGCGTTCGGGGGACGCCATGGCCGCGCGGCGTCCAGCCCAGCGCGCCGGGCTCCCGGACCACCCGCCTGGAGCTCTTCTACGACCTGGTGTTCGTCTTCGCCTTCCTCAACGTCACCACGGCCGTTGCCGGCAACCCGACCCTGCGCGGCCTGGTGCAGGGCCTGCTGGTGCTGGCCCTGCTGTGGTGGGCCTGGACCGGCTTCGCGGTGCTGGGCAACCTCGTCCGTACGGATCAGGGCGTCGTCCCGTTCGTCGGGTTCGCGGCCACGGCCACGGCCTTCGTGTTCGCTCTCGCGATGCCGAAGGCGTTCCGGGACCTGCCCGGCGGCCTGCCCGGGCCACTGGTGTTCGCGGTCTGCTACTTCGTGATCCGGATAAGCCAGGTGGCGGTCTTCGGCTGGATGGTCCGGCAGGAGCGCTCGCGGTTACGTCGGTTTCTGCCGGTGGTGCCGGTGCTGGCGGCCACCGGATTCCTCCTCATCGCCGCGGTGCTGCCGCAGCGGTTCGCCGAGGACCGCGTCGAGCACGTCGTCCGGCTCGCGCTCTGGTTCGCCGCCATCGGCGTCGAGTACGGGTCGGGACTGGTCCTGCCCGGCACCGGCTGGACTGTGCTGTCCGCCGGGCACTGGGCGGAGCGGCACGCGTTGATCGTCCTGGTGGCCCTCGGCGAGACGATCATCGCCCTCGGGATCGGACCCGGCTTCACCGCCGGACTGCCGTTGAGCTGGCCGATCATCATCGCGGCGCTGCTCGGCATCGCCGTGGTGGCCGCCCTGTGGTGGGCGTACTTCGACACGCTGGCGCTGGCCTCCGAGCAGACGCTGCACCGGGCGCGGGTTCCCAGAGTCCGCGCCGCTCTTGCCCGGGACGCGTACACCTACCTGCACACGGTGCTGGTGGCGGGGATCATCCTGCTCGCGTTGGGCCTCAAGGGCCTGTTGGAGGAGGGCGCCGATTCGTCCACGCCGACCTGGGGGCTGCCGCTGCCCGGCTTGGACCTGCTGGCGCTCTACGGCGGCGTCGCGCTCTACCTGCTCGGCCTGGTCGCACTCGGCCTCCGGGTGCTGGGGACCGTGCGCTGGCCGTCGGTGACGGCGGTGGTGCTGCTCGCCGTCCTGGTGCCGCTGGCCGCCCCATTGGGGGAGATGCTCGCTCTCTCCGTGCTCGCCCTGGCCACCGTGGTGCTGGTCGCCGTGCAGACCGTCGTCGACGCGCCGCTGCGGCGAAACGTGCGGGAGGTGGCGCTGCGGGAGCAGGTGACGGCGGAGGCCGACCAGACCGCCTGGCGGGGCCGCCACCTGTGAGCCGGCCCGGTACGGCGGCGGCCCCGCACCCCGGTCGGGGTGCGGGGCCGCCGGTCGGACCGGTCAGAGCTCGGCGAGCGTGCCCTCGTACATCCGGTCGATCTCCGCGGCGAAGTTCTTCTCCACGCCCCGCCGCTTGATCTTCAGCGACGGGGTGATCTCGCCGTCCTCGATGGTGAGGTCGCGGGGCAGGATGGTGACCTTCTTGATCGTCTCCCACCGGTTCAGCTTGTTGTTGAGCTGCGCGACGTACTCGTCGACCATGGCCTGCGCCTCCGGCGAGGCGACGATCTCGGCGTAGCTGCGGCCCTCCAGCGGCGTGCCGGCCGCCCAGCCCTTGATCGCGTCCGGGTCGAGGGTGACCAGCATGGTGCAGTAGTTGCGGGCCTGCCCGATCACCACCGCCTGCGACGTGTACGGGCAGGTCGCCTTGAACATGCCCTCGATGTGCGACGGGGCGATGTACTTGCCGCCGGACGTCTTCACCAGGTCCTTCTTGCGGTCGGTGATCCGCAGGTAGCCCTTCTCGTCCAGCGTGCCGATGTCGCCGGTGCGGAAGTACCCGTCCTCGGTGAACGCGGCGGCGGTCTCCTCGGGCAGGTTGTGGTAGCCGCGCATCACCGGCCGACCCTTGATCAGGATCTCGCCGTCGGTGTCGATCCGGCACTCGAGGTCGCCCATCGCCTTGCCGACGCTGCCGATCTGGAGCCCGTCCGGCGGGTTGACGAAGTTGCCGGCGCTGGTCTCGGTGAGGCCGTAGCCCTCGGAGATCGGCAGGTTGGCGGCGGCGAAGAAGGTGGCGATCTCGGGGCTGAGCGGCGCCGCGCCCGAGACGAGCACCCGGATCCGGCCGCCCAGGCGGGCCTGGAGCTTGCTGAACACCAGCTTCTCGGCCACCGCGTACTTCAGCTTCAGCCCGCCCGGGACCGGCTTGCCGGCCTGCTCCAGGGCGACCTTCTCCTTGCCGACCCGGACGCCCCAGGCGAAGATCTTGGCCTTCGCGCCGCCGGCGTCCTGGGCCGTGGTGACCGCCTTGTTGTAGACCTTCTCGAAGATGCGCGGGGCGCCGCACATCAGCGTCGGCTTGACCACCGCGAGCAGCTCGACGAGCTTGTCCACCCGGCCGTCGACGTACGTCGGCAGGCCGACGTGGGTCGCCCCGCAGAGCAGCGTCTTGCCGAACGAGTGGGACAGCGGCAGCCACAGGTACTGCAGGTCGTCCTCGCGCAGCAGACCCAGCTCGGCCTGTGCCACGCCCTCCCAGCACCAGCCGCCGTGCAGCAGCTCGACGCCCTTCGGGCGACCGGTGGTGCCGGAGGTGTAGATGAGGGTGGCCAGGTGGTCCGGACCGATGCCGGCGACCAGCATGTCGATCAGGTCGGGCTCGGCGGCGAGGGCGCGGGCGCCCTGCTCCTCGAGCTCGGCCAGGGTGAGCTGCGGTACGGCCGCGGCCGGGTCCGCCGCGCCGTCGAAGAGCACGACGTGGGTGAGCCTCGGCAGTTCCGCGCCGGCGATCTTCGCGGCCTGGGCCGGGTTCTCGGCGAACAACACCCGGGAGCCGGAGTCGGCGATGATGTAGGTCGCGTCCTCCGGTTCGGTGGTGGGGTAGACGGTGGTGGTCGCGCCGCCGGCACACATGATGCCGAAATCGGCGAGCACCCACTCGAGCCGGGTGTTCGCCAGGATCGCCACCGGATCCTCCTGACCGACGCCCAGGCCGTGCAGCCCGGCGGCGATCGCCTTGGCGCGGTGGGCAACCTGCTCCCAGGTCAGCCAGACCGGGGAGTCGTCCGGGCCCGGGTGACCGAAAGCGCGGCGGTCGGGACTCGCCGCGACGCGCTTGAGAAACATGTCAGGGATGGAACGGTACGGTACATCGAGAGCCATCGCTGTAGCCGCCTTCGGGGGTGGTGGCGTGACGGTCGTCACGCCAATGTGCGTTACCGAAGAGTATTGCCTGCCCCCGGGCCTCGGCTAGCCCTGCCCGCGGGAGCGTCCCACGTCCCACCTGGTGGAACACTGCCGGTCAGGCGTACCGGGCCGCCGTCCGCGACCAGTCGTAGGTGGCGCGGATCCAGGCGCGGCGGTTGCGCAGGACCGTCCGCAGCACGTCGTCCCCGGTCGCCCAGAGCGCCGAGTCCGCCGCCAGGTACGCCGCCAGCGCCCCGTTGAACCGGTCGGCCGCGGCCCGCAGCGCCACCGCCTCGTCGCCGCCGGACCCCTCGACCAGCACGGTCACCAGATTGTGCGCGTCCCGGGTGTCGCGGGTCTCCTTGCCGTACGAGAAGAGGTCGTTGCACCAGCAGACCAGGTCGGCGGCGAGCAGGTCGAGGGCGACCAGCGCCGGATCGGCGCGCCGCCCCGGCCCCGGCAACCCGCCGGCGGCGAGGTCGGTCAGCGTGAAGCTCGGCTGCACCGCGCCGGTGTGCCGGCGCATCTGCACGTACTCGTCGAGCAGGGGCACCCGGCCGTGTTCCCGGTTGGCCGCCTCCCACAGCAGTGCGAGCAGGTAGTCGCGGACCTGGCTGGTGAACCGCAGCAGCAGGCCGGGTGGGCCGAGCTGCCGGACCCGCCGGCAGAGGTCGTCCAGCGCGTCGCCCAGCGGGCCCGCGCCGGTCGGCTGCGCCGCCCCCGGGTCACCCTGCCGGTCCAGCACGTCGAGCAGCACCGCGACGGTCGGGGCCAGGCGGGTGGGCGACGCACCCAGACCGTCCTCGTCGCAGGCGTCGTCCATGACGAACAACCAGGTGATCAGGTCGGCCAGCAGGCGGACCCGTTCGACGGGGCCACCGGGACAGGCGCGCCCGGCGAGGCCGGCGGCGTCCGCCCGGCGGAGCCGGTGCCCGCTAGTGATCAGTCCGAAGCGTTGCGCCCAGGCGATGCTCTGCCCTTCCAGCCGCGCCGTCTCGACGTGCGGTCCGGCAGGGAAGGGCGGCTCATGAAGCGCCGAGACCGCGAAGGTCCGCATGGTGCTCCCCCTGTCGCGCCGCCCCGGGGCGGGCGGCGCGGCACAGCGTACGGGAGGACGGGATCGGCCGCGATCAGTGGGGCGAAGGCGTCCCGGAGTGTCGCGTGACCGTTTGAGCACACTCCGTTACATTCCCAGCCGGGCGGCCCGCAGCCGGTCGGCGACGGGCGTCGGCCCGTCGACCTGCACCCGCGCCGCGCGCTGCCGACCGGTCAGGAAGAGCACCAGTTCGCCGGGCGCGCCCACCACCCGGACCGGTTCCCCGCCCCGGCCGACCGACAGCCCCCCGTGCCCGGGCGCCTGGACGAACACGTCGGCCGGGAAGCGGCGCAGCGCCACCCGGGCCAGCGGGGCGGCGCGCTTCCACAGCGCCCGGTGCAGCGCGACCGGCAGGTCGCGGGGCAGCCAGTCCGGCCGGGCGCGGCGGATGTCCTCGTGATGGACGAAGAACTCGAGAGTGTTGGCCAGCTCGTCGGTCACCGGATTGCTGACCGGGCTCCACACCGGCGGACGGCGCACCTGGTCGACCAGTTGGGGCCACGGCCGGGCGGCGATGCGGCGGCGGACCCGCTCCGCGTACCCCCGCAGCGGCGTGAGCAGGATGCCGCCGGCGGCGTCCGGGCGCCGCTCCCGCAGCACCAGGTGGGCGGCGAGGTCCCGCGTGCTCCAGCCCTCGTTGAGCGTCGGTGCGTCCGGTCCGAGCGTCTGCAGGAGATCGGCGAGCGCCTCGCGCTCCGATCGGGCGTGCCGCGGCATGGCATCGATGGTAGGCCCCGTCACCCCGCACGGCGGGTCCCCGGACCCGCGGTGCCGGGTGGCCGGTGCGCGCCGGCCGTCCGCGCCGGCCGGAGAGGTGACGGTGGACATGCCCGCCCGGGTCGGCGGAGCTGGCCCCGACACGTAAGGATGGGAGAGATAATTGCGGCTTACGGCGGGGGAGAGCGTGGCGAGCGGGACGAGTCGGGACGTGCTCTGGCGGGGACTGGCCGTCCTCGGCCGGGCGATCCGGGAACAGCCGCGGATCTTCGCGGTCGCCGTGACCGGCAGCGTGCTCTTCGGGCTGATGATCATCGCCAGCGCGTACGTGGTCGGCGCGGTGGTCGGCGACGTGGTGGTGCCGGCGATCGCGGACGGCTCGGTGGAGGTCGGCGCGCTCGCCCTGGCCGCCGCCGCGCTGTTCGGCATCAGCGTGCTGCGGGTGGTCGGCATCTTCGGCCGGCGGCTCGGCGCCGGGTACATGCAGTTCCGCCTCCAGGCCGCCTACCGCCGCCGGGTCACCCGGCGCTACCTCGACCTGCCGCTGTCCTGGCACCACCGCAACGCCACCGGCACCCTGCTCTCCAACGCCAACTCGGACGTCGAGGCCGCGTGGTACCCCATCGCGCCGCTGCCGTTCGCCGTCGGCACGCTGGTGATGCTGGTCGGCGCGGTGGTGTCGCTGTTCGTGACCGACTGGGCCCTCGCCCTGGTCGGTCTCGCCGTCTTCCCGGCGCTCTTCGCGCTCAACGTCGTCTACTCCCGCCGGATGGCCCCCCGCCAGGCCCGGGCGCAGCGGCTGCGGGCCGAGGTGAGCGGCATCGCCCACGAGAGCTTCGACGGCGCGCTGGTGGTCAAGACCATGGGGCGCGAGGCGCAGGAGACCGACCGGTTCGGCGCCCGCGCCCGCGAGCTGCGGGACGCGCTGGTGTCGGTCGGGCGGTTGCGCGGCGTCTTCGACCCGATGCTGGAGACCCTGCCGAGCCTCGGCACGCTCGCGGTGCTCGTGGTCGGCGCCTTCCGGCTGCGGCAGGGCGCGATCAGCGTCGCCGAGCTGGTCAGCGTGGCGTTCCTGTTCACCGTGCTGGCGTTCCCGGTGCGCGCCATCGGCTGGGTGCTGGCCGAGCTGCCGCGCAGCGTCGCCGGCTGGGACCGGGTCCGGCGGGTGCTCGACGCGAGCGGCGAGATGCCGTACGGCGACCGCGTCCTCGACCCCGCCGACCCCCGGCCGGCCACCCTCACCTTCACCGACGTCCACTTCGCGTACGAACCGGTCGAGGCGCACCTGCCCGGCGCGGAGGTGCTCGGCGAGGTCGGCTTCACGGTGCCGGCCGGGAAGACGGTCGCCCTCGTCGGGCCGACCGGCGCCGGCAAGTCCACCGTCGCCTCACTCGCCGTCCGGCTGGTCGACCCGCGCACCGGCACCGTCGCGATCGACGGGGTGGACGTGCGGGACCTCACCGCCGCCTCCCTCGCCGGCACCGCCGCGCTCGTCGCGCAGGTGCCGTTCGTCTTCGACGACACCGTCCGCGCGAACATCACCCTCGACCGGCCGGGCATCGGCGACGACGACGTCTGGGCGGCGCTGCGGCTGGCGGAGGCGGACGGCTTCGTCGCCGCCCTCCCCGACGGGCTGGACACCCGGGTGGGTGAGCGGGGCACCTCGCTCTCCGGCGGCCAGCGGCAGCGGCTCACCCTGGCCCGCGCCCTGGCCGGCCGGCCGCGCCTGCTCGTGCTCGACGACGCCACCAGCGCGGTCGATCCCCGGGTGGAGGCCGCGATCCTGGCCGGGCTGCGCTCGCCGGCTGGCCACCCGGGTGCGGCGGCCGCGTCGATCCTCGTGGTCGCGTACCGGCGGGCGACCATCGCGCTCGCCGACGAGGTGATCTACCTGGAGCAGGGCCGGGTGGTCGCCCGGGGCACGCACACCGAGCTGCTCGCCACCGTCCCCGGCTACGCCGACCTGGTCACCGCGTACGAGCAGGCCGAGGTCGAGCAGGCCGAGCAGCGCACGTACGACGACGAGGTCACGCCACCGTTGGCGTCCGGCCTGGAGATGGAGGTGGACCGGTGACGGTCCCGGAGGCGCCGGAGGCGACCGAGACGACCTGGCGGACGCTGCGGCGCGGCCTGGCGCTCTCCCCGGAGCTGCGGGTCGGGCTGGCCGGCACGCTCGGCCTGGCGCTGGTCTACATGGTCGGCCGGGCGGCCGTGCCGGTGGCGGTGCAGCAGGGCATCGACAACGGCATCGCCGGCGGCCTCGAGCTGGGCGTGGTGTGGACGGTCGTGACCGTCACGGCGGCGGTGCTCGTCGTCACCACCACCTGCGGCTACCTGATGATGCGGCGGCTGTTCACGGTCAGCGAGACGGCGCTGGCCAACGTGCGGGTCCGCGCCTTCCGGCACGTGCACGACCTGTCGATGCTGCACCAGCAGTCCGAGCGGCGCGGCTCGCTGGTGTCCCGGGTGACCAGCGACGTCGACCAGATCACCCAGTTCCTCCAGTGGGGCGGCGTGATCCTGCTGGTCAACCTCGGCCAGCTGGTGGTGACCACGGCCGTCATGCTCGCGTACTCCTGGCAGTTGACCCTGGTGGTGTTCGCCGCGTTCGGCCCGGCGGTCTTCGTGATCCGGCGCGTCCAGCAGCGCCTCGCCGGGGCGTACGGGGTGGTGCGGCAGCGCACCGGCACGCTGCTCGGCGCGATCGCCGAGAGCGTGGTCGGAGCGCCGGTGATCCGGGCGTACGGGATCGCCGGGCGGACCGCGCGGCGGCTGGACGAGGCGATCGACAACCAGCGCCGGGCCCAGCAGCGGGCCATCCGGATCAGCATCCTGGGCAGCTCGGTCGGCGAGATCGCGGCCGGTGTGGCCCTCGCCGGTGTCGTGCTGCTCGGGGTGCTGCTCGGCGCCGACCGCACGCTCAGCATCGGCGAGGTGACCGCGTTCCTGTTCCTGGTCACGCTCTTCATCCAGCCGGTGCAGATCGCCACCGAGGTGCTCAACGAGGCGCAGAACGCGATCGCCGGCTGGCGCCGGGTGCTCGACGTGCTGGACGTCGCGCCGGACGTCGCGGACCCGGGCGAGCAGGGGCGGGAGCTGCCGCCGGGCCCGCTGGACATCCGGTTCGCCGGGGTGGGGTTCGCCTATCCGGGCGGTGCGCCGGTGCTGCACGACATCGACGTGGACATTCCGGCGAAGAGCCGGGTGGCGGTGGTCGGCGAGACCGGCAGCGGCAAGACCACGTTCGCGAAGCTGCTCACCCGCCTGATGGATCCGACCGAGGGGGACGTGCTGCTGTCCGGGGTCCCGCTGCGGGAGGTGCGGTTCGCCTCCCTGCGCTCGCGGGTGGTGATGGTGCCGCAGGACGGGTTCCTGTTCGACGCCACCGTCGCGGAGAACGTCCGGTTCGCCCGTCCCGACCTGACCGACGACGAGCTGGCCGCCGCCTTCACCGAGCTGGGGCTGGCGGACTGGCTGGACGGGCTGCCGGCCGGCCTGCACACGCCGGTGGGGGAGCGCGGCGAGGCGCTCAGCGTCGGCGAGCGGCAGCTGGTCGCGCTGGCCCGGGCGTACGTCGCCGACCCGGACCTGCTGGTGCTCGACGAGGCGACCAGCGCGGTCGACCCGGCCACCGAGGTGCGGCTGCAACGCACCCTGGACGCGGTGACCCGGGGCCGGACGACGCTCGCCATCGCGCACCGGCTCTCCACGGCGCAGGCCGCCGACGAGGTGATCGTGGTGGACCGGGGCCGGATCGTGCAGCGTGGCCCGCACGAGGAGCTGGTCCGCGACCCCGAGTCGGTGTACGGGCTGCTCTACGCCTCCTGGCTCGAACAGACCAGGTAGACGCGGCGGTGCCGGTGCTCTACGCTCTGAGTTAGGTGAGCCTAACCTACTGAGGAGGTCGTGCCATGCGGCCCAGTCCCGCGGAGATCGTCCGTACCCTCGTCGCGGGCCGGCTGCCCGGCCTCGTCCACGTGGCGCACCGTCCGGGCCCGCACCACGTCCGGCACGTCACCGACCCCGACGGCCGGGTGCTGCTGCTGGTGCCGGTCGTCAGCGACCTCGCCGCCGCGCTGCGGCCCACCGCCGGCGGCTCCGACGTGGCCATCGTGCTGGACGTGCTCGACCTGCCCCCGGCGGCCGGCGCGCCGGCGCTCGGCCGCGCCTGGGTCTCCGGCTGGGCCGAGGAGCTGCACGGCGCCGGGGCGCGGGCGGCGGCGGTGGACTTCGCCGCCGTCGACGCCACCGGTGACCTGCTCGACGTCGGCACCCGGTTCCGGCTGTTCCGCTTCGAGGTGGTCGAGGCCCGCTGGGAACGCGCCGGCTCCGTCCGGCGGGTCGACCCCGAGGCGTACGCCGAGGCCGAGCCGGATCCGCTGCACCCGGTCGAGGCGGCGCTGCTGGCCGACCTCGCCGACCACCACGCCGAGCAGCTGTCGGCGTACCTGCGCCGGCAGCTCGGCCTGGTCGACGGCGGTGCCGACGCGGGGCCGCGGGTGGTGCGCCTCGACCGGTACGGGCTGCTCGTCGCGTACGGCCGGCCGGGCGCGCCGCGCCGGGCCCGGCTCGCCTTCCCCCGGCCGGTGGCCGACCACGCCGAACTGGCCCGGCTGCTGCACCCGATGCTCTGCCCGCACGTCGGCGCCGGAGAGGGACGCCGGTAGGTTCCGCCGCCGCGCGATCACGCTGCCGGCGACGGTCCGCAACGGTCCGCGAAACCACCCCGAGACCGTCGGCGCCTGCCTAGACTGCGGTGAGCTGCGTGGGGGGATGTATGGGTGGGGCCGTCGAGGCGTTCTTCCTCGGGCTGGGGCAACGCGGTCGTGCGGATCTGCCGCCACGGATCCGGGGAAGCATCCGCGTCGACCTCGTCGACGGCGGTCACACCGATCACTGGTACGTGGACATGACCGCCGAGGACGCGGTCGTCGTCACCCAGGAGGCGAAGCCCGCCGACACGGTCATGACGACCACGCACGAGTTCTTCGAGCGGTTGATCCGCGGTGACACGCCGTTGATCGCCGCGCTGTTCCGCAACGAGGCGACGTCCGCCGGTGACCCCCGTCTGGTCCTGACGTTCCGGCGGTTCTTCCCCGCGCCGTCCGGCACGCTCGACCCACGGGAGGTCGCCCGGCGGCAGGCCCTGCACGGGCCCGTGTGGCGGGAGCGGCTGCGGAAGACGGCCCCGGTGACGCCGGGATGAGGAAATCGATCAGCATCCTGGACGGCAACACCTTCCTCGTCTGCGACGAGCGGGGCGACGTCGACCCGTCGCCCAGTGTGCCGACCGGCCTGTTCTCCTACGACACCCGCTTCCTGTCCACCTGGCGGCTGAGGCTGAACGGGGAGCGCCTGCACGCGCTGTCGGTCGACGACATCCGGTACTTCGAGACCCGGTTCTTCCTCGTGCCCGGGGAACCCACCCACTATGTCGACGCGAAGGTGTCGGTGATCCGCAACCGGATGATCGGCGGCAGCTTCGTCGAGGACCTCGCTGTCCTCAACCACGGCGACCGCGAGGTGGACGTGACGGTGCGGGTGGACATGGGCAGCGACTTCGCCGACATCTTCGAGGTCAAGAACCCGCAGCCCAAGAAGGCGCCGGTGTCGGCGATCGTGGAGGAGGGGCAGCTCCGGCTGCGCTACCGGCGCGACCGGTTCCACCGGGAAACCGTGATCTCCACCGACGCCGCCGCGCTCATCGATCCCAGCGGGATGACCTTCCAGGTCCGGGTCCCGCCGCAGGGGGAGTGGCAGACACGGCTGCAGGTGCGAACCCTCGTGCTCGGTGCGCAGGAACGGGATTTCCGGGACACCGTGAAGTTGCGGCACGCCCGCTCCCGTGACGAGCTGGACGAGGAGCTGCGCCGGTGGACGTCCGCGGCGCCGCGACTCTGCAGCGACAACCCGTCGATCATGTCGACCTACCGGCGGAGCCTGGTGGACCTGGCGGCGCTGCGGTACACGTCGATCACCATGGCCGCGCATCTGGTCGCCGCCGGCCTGCCGTGGTTCATGACCGTGTTCGGCCGCGACAGCATCTTCACCTGCCTGCAGGCCCTGCCGTTCACCCCGCAGCTCGTGCCGGCCACCCTCGGCACCCTCGTCTACGCGCAGGGCACCCGGGTCAACGACTTCTCCGACGAGGAACCGGGCAAGATCCTGCACGAGCTGCGCTACGGCGAGTCGGCGGGCTTCGAGGAGCAGCCGCACTCCCCGTACTACGGGTCCGCCGACAGCACCCCGTTGTTCGTGATCCTGCTCGACGAGTACGAACGCTGGACCGGGGACGCGACCCTGGTGCGGGCGTACGAGTTCGAGGCCCGCGCCGCGCTGCGGTGGATCGACACCTACGGTGACCTCCTCGACACCGGATATCTCTGGTACCAGACCCGCAACCCCGCGACCGGGCTGCCCAACCAGTGCTGGTAGGACTCCCCGGACTCGGTGTCCTACCGCGACGGCCGCCTGCCCGGCTTCCCCCGGGCGACCTGTGAACTGCAGGGCTACGCCTACGACGCGAAGATGCGTGGCGCTCGCCTGGCCCGCCTGTTCTGGAACGACCCGGCCTACGCGGACCGCCTGGAACGCGAGGCCGCCGACCTCAAGGCCCGGTTCAACGAGGAGTTCTGGATCGCCGACGGGGAGTACTACGCCCTCGCCCTCGACGCCGACGGCGGTCAGGTCGACGCGCTGTCGTCCAACATCGGGCACCTGTTGTGGAGCGGCATCGTCGACGAGTCCCGCGCCGGCCGGGTGGCCGAACTCCTGCTCAGCCCGCGGCTCTTCTCCGGCTGGGGGGTGCGGACCCTCGCCACCGACAGCGCCCGGTACAACCCGCTCGGCTACCACGTCGGCACGGTCTGGCCGTTCGACAACTCCATCGTCGCCTGGGGCCTGTGGCGGTACGGCTTCCGCCGCGAGGCCGCCACCATCTGTCAGGGCATCCTCGACGCCGCCGAGCACTTCCACGGCCGGCTGCCCGAGGCGTTCGCCGGCTACCCGCGAACCCGCACCACGTACCCGGTCGAGTACCCCACCGCCTGCAGCCCACAGGCCTGGTCGACGGGGGCCCCGCTGCTGCTGTTGCGCGTCCTGCTCGGCCTCGACCCGCACGGCGAACACCTCATCGTCGACCCGGAGCTGCCCACCGGCATCGGGCGTATCGAGCTGCTGAACATCCCCGGCCGCTGGGGCAGGATGGACGCCTTCGGCCGCAGCCGCACCCCCGAGGAGGCGGAGCTGGAGGGGACCGCCTTCCCGGCGCGTCCGCCCGCGCTCTAGGACGGCGGCCGACGCCGAGCCCTCGCCCCGGACCGCCGGCGGCAGGTCCCGGTGGCCGGGGCCCGGTCCCGACTCAGGCCGGCAGGTCGCCGGTGAGGTAGCGCTGCACCGTCGGGCCGATGGCGGCGACCAGCGTCTCCGGCGCCGCGGAGGCGACAGGTTCCAGCCGGACCACGTACCGCATCATCGCCAGCCCGACCAGCTGGCTGGCGACCAGTGAGCCGCGCAGCGGCAGCTCCGCCGGGTCGATGTCGAGGTGGTCGAGGACCCGGCGGAGCACCTGGGTGGTCAGGAACTCCCGCACCAGCCGGGCGGTCCACTCGTTGCTGACCGCCGAGCGCAGCAGCGCGAGCCCGGCCGCGCCGGCCGGCGAGTCCCAGACGCCGAGGAAGGTGCGCACCAGTCGCTCGCCGACGCGCTCGCGGTCGCCGGCGAGCACCCTCGGCAGCACCTCCCGGGGGTCGGCCGGCGCCTCCATCGCGGCCAGGAAGAGCTGGTCCTTGCTGCCGAAGTAGTGGTGCACGAGCGCCGGGTCGACCTGCGCGGCGGCGGCGATGGCCCGGATCGAGGTCGCGTCGAACCCCCGGTCGGCGAACGCGGCGCGCGCCGCCTCCAGGATCGCCGCCCGGGTGTCCGGGTTGCCGGGTCGCCGTCCGGTCCGCCGCCTCATCGCCGCCCTTCGCTCGTTCCATTCCGTCGCCGCCGGGAAGCGCCGCCGCCGGGCAGCGTCGCCGCCGGGCAGCGTCGCCGCCGGGCAGCGTCGCCGCCGTGTCCGGCCGTCGCCGCCGGGCCGTCGGCTGGCCCGGCGGCGACGGCCGGCTCAGCCGCTGCGCCGCCGCAGGGTGGCCGCGGCGAGTACCAGCGCCAGGACGGCGGCGCCGCCGACGATCGCCAGGTCCCGCCACATCGTGCCGGTCGGTTCGGCGTGCGCGCCGACCTCCTGCAACGCCTCGACCGCGTACGACAGGGGCAGCGCGTCGCTGACCGCCTGGAGCCAGCCGGCCATCTCGTCCCGGGGCACGAAGAGCCCGCAGAGCAGCAGCTGCGGGGCGACCACGACCGGCATGAACTGTACGGCCTGGAACTCGGTGCGGGCGAAGGCGCTGCAGAACAGGCCGAGCGCGACGGCGAGCACCGCGTTGACGGCCGCGACGAGGATGACGAGGCCGCTGCTGCCGGCGGTGTCGAGGTCGAACAGCCAGTACGCGACGGCCGACGCCACCGTCGCCTGCACGACGCCGGCCAGGCCGAACGCGATGCCGTACCCGAAGAGCAGGTCGAGCTTGCCCAGCGGGGTGGTGAGCAGGCGCTCCAGCGTGCCGGTGGTGCGCTCGCGCAGCATCGCGATGCTGGTCACCAGGAACATGATGATGAAGGGGAAGAACCCGAGCATCACCAGCGCGATCCGGTCGAAGGCCGACGGCTGCCCCGGCGGCGTCGGCTGGTCGACGAACATGTAGTAGACCAGCGCGAGCAGCACCGCCGGCACGATCAGCAGGAGCGCCACCGTACGTCGGTCGTGGCGCAGCTGGCGCAGGATGCGGCCGGTGGTGGCCGCGAGGATCCGGGGGTTCACGACGCCTCCCGCCCGGCCGTGCCGGCCTCGCTCGTGCCGGCTGCGCTCGTGCCGGCCTCGCTCGCGCGGATCATCCGGAGGAACGCCTCCTCCAGGTCGTCGACGCCGGTCGCCCGGCGGACGGCGTCCGGGGTGTCGTCGGCGATGAGCCGCCCTTCGCGGATCAGCAGCAGCCGGTCGCACCGGGCCGCCTCGTCCATGACGTGGCTGGAGACCAGCAGGGTGGTGCCGGCGGCCGCCATCGCGTGGAACCGGGCCCACAGCTCGGCCCGCAGGACCGGGTCCTGCCCGACGGTCGGCTCGTCGAGCACGAGCAGCTCGGGCTCGCCCACCAGCGCGCAGGCCAGCGAGGCCCGGCTGCGCTGGCCGCCGGAGAGGGTGCCGACGAGCTGGGTGGCCGCCCCGCTCAGCCCGACGTCGGCCACCGCCCGGTCGGCGTCGGCGGCCCCGCGCCCGTGCAGCGCCGCGAAGTAGCGGGCGTTCTCCCGGACGGTCAGGTCCGCGTACACGCTCGGGGCCTGGGTGAGGTAACCCACCCGGCGGCGCAGCTCGGGAACGCCGGCGGGACGCCCCAGCACGGTCACCGAGCCGGACGTGACGACCTGCACCCCGACGACGGCCCGCATGAGTGTGGTCTTGCCACTGCCGCTCGGGCCGAGCAGACCGGTCACCGCGCCGCGCGGCACGGTCGCGTCGATGCCGTGCAGCACCCGCCGCCCGCCCCGGTCCACGACCAGGTCCCGGACGGCGATCGCGTCCTCCATGGCCCACCTCCGCAAAAACTCATCAACCGTTGAACTCAACGCTAGGTGAGATTCTGTCCCGCTGGCAAGGGGCTGCCACGGTCGTGCTCCGCGCGTCTCCCGCCGCGCCGGGAGCCCCCGACGGTGTCCGTGGCGCGTACGGGAGAATGGGTGACTGTGCCCGTACCTGACGCGCCGGTGACCGGCGCCGAACGCAGCCCGGACCCGGCCGGCGGCCCGGCCCGGCCCTCCCGCCTGGACCCGGCCGTCGCCGCGCGGCTGCGGCGCACGCCGGACGGCCTGGTGGCCGCGGTGGTCCGCCAGCACGACTCCGGCGAGGTGCTGATGGTGGCCTGGATGGACGACGAGGCGTTGCACCGCACGCTGACCACCGGGCGGGCCACGTACTGGTCCCGCAGCCGCAACGAGTACTGGGTGAAGGGTGCCACCTCCGGCCACCACCAGTACGTCCGCTCGGTCGCCCTCGACTGCGACGGCGACGCCCTGCTGGTCGGCGTCGACCAGGTCGGCCCGGCGTGCCACACCGGGCAGCGCACGTGCTTCCACACCGACCTGCCGGTCACCGGCGTCGCGGGCCCCGGGGACGAGGGGCGGGTCCGGGCATGACCGACGGCACGGTGAGCCCCGACGCGGCGACCTTCGCCGAGCTGGCCGCGCGCTGGCGGGTCGTACCGGTCACCCGGCGGCTGCTCGCCGACGCCGAGACCCCGGTCGGCGTCTACCGCAAGCTGGCCGGCGGCCCGGGCACCTTCCTGCTGGAGTCCGCCGAGCAGGGCGTCGGCTCGGCGGGGCTGGCCTGGTCGCGGTACTCGTTCATCGGCGTCCGCAGCGTCGCCGCGCTGACCGAGCGCGACGGCGCCGCGGTGTGGGCGGGCCGGCCGCCCGCGGGACTGCCCACCACCGGCGACCCGGTCGCGGTGCTCCGCGAGACCGTGGCGGCCCTGGCCGGTCCGGCCGCCGACGCCGGGCTCCCGCCGCTGACCGGCGGCATGGTCGGCTACCTCGGCTACGACCTGGTCCGGCGCTTCGAGCGGCTGCCCGCCCTCACCGAGGACGACCTCGGCGTGCCCGAGCTGGGGATGCTGCTCGCCACCGACCTGGTGGTGCTCGACCACTACGACGGCTCGGCGATCCTGGTGGCCAACGCGATCCTGCCGCCACCCGACGAACCGGACCGGGAGGCCGCCGTCGCCGCGGCGTACCACCACGCCGTCGGCCGGCTGGACGCGATGACCACCGCGCTGTCGCGGCCGATCCCGCCGATGATCTCGACCGTCGACCGGGCGCCCGCCGGCGACGTGCTCTGCCGTACGCCCGAGGCGGGTTACCCGAAGGCGGTGGAGGCGGCCAAGGAGGCGATCCGGGCCGGCGAGTGCTTCCAGATCGTCCTCGCCCAGCGCTTCGAACGGCCGACCCACGCCGACCCGCTCGACGTGTACCGGGTGCTGCGCACCACCAACCCCAGCCCGTACATGTACCTGCTGCGCTTCGACGGCTTCGACATCGTCGGATCGTCACCGGAGGCCCACCTCAAGGTCACCACCGACGCCGAGGGGCAGCGGCGGGCCCTGCTGCACCCCATCGCCGGCACCCGGCCGCGCGGCGGCACCCCCGAGGCCGACGCCCGCCTCGCCGCCGAACTGCTCACCGACCCGAAGGAGCGGGCCGAGCACGTGATGCTGGTCGACCTGGGCCGCAACGACCTGGGCCGGGTCTGCCGGCCCGGCACGGTGGAGGTGCCCGAGTTCGCCACCATCGAGCGGTACAGCCACGTGATGCACATCGTCTCCACCGTCGTCGGCACCCTCCGCGACGACCGCACCGCCTTCGACGCCCTCGCCGCGACCTTCCCGGCCGGCACGCTCTCCGGCGCGCCCAAGGTGCGGGCGATGGAGATCATCGAGGAGCTGGAGCCGGTACGGCGTGGGCTGTACGGCGGCACGGTGGGCTACTTCGGCTTCGGCGGCGACCTCGACATGGCGATCGCGATCCGCACCGCGCTGATCCGCGACGGGCGCGCGTACGTCCAGGCCGGCGCGGGGGTGGTCGCCGACTCCGACCCGGCCGCCGAGGAGCAGGAGACGCGGAACAAGGCGGCCGCCGTACTCGCCGCGATCGCCGCCGCCGAGACCCTGCGGGCCGCCCGGTGAGGACGGGGAGCGCGGCCCGGCGGAGCCGCGCCGTCGCGGACGGAAGGCCGGCCCGGTGAGCGCGGCCGACACCGGCACACCCCGCGCGGCGGGCCGGCGCGAGTTGACGTACGCGGTGCTGCTCTGCGTGGCCGGCGCGGGACTCGCGGCGTGGGCGGCGACCCGCACCTGGGCGGTGGAACTGACCCCGCGCCCCGCCCCGCTGCCGCCGGTTCGCGCCGGGCGCACCGGCGCCGACCTGCTGCCCTGGCTGCCGGCGCTGGCCCTGGTCGCGCTGGCCGGCGGGGGCGCAGTGCTCGCCACCCGGGGGCGGTTGCGGCGGCTCCTCGGCGGCCTGCTGACCGGGCTGGGGGTCGCGGTGGCGGCGGGCGGCGGCTACGGGCTGGTCGCCGGGTTCGCCGGTGACGTCAGCCGGCAGTGGCCGCTGCTCTGCCTGGTCGGCGGGGTCCTCACCGCGGCGGGCGGCCTGCTGACGGCGCTGTGGGCACGGCGGTGGCCCGCGATGGGCGCCCGGTACGAGCGGCGGGCCCGGACGGTGAGCGCCGCGCGGCCGGAGCCGGGCCCGGTGACCGGCCGGCGCACCACCGAGGCGTGGGACGCGCTGGACCGGGGCGAGGACCCGACGCGGGACTGAGCGCCGGTGCCGGCCGGCGGGTCGATGCGGCCGGGCTGGCCCGGGCCGGGCTCAGCCCACCCGCTGCCGCTCGCGGGCCGCGGAACGGGCCGCCGCCAGCTCGGCCACCAGGCGATCCAGTTCGGCACGCTGGTCGGCGCGGGCCCGGTCGGCGCAGACCGCCTCCCACGCGTTGCCCCGGGCGGTGCGCATGCGTCCCTCCCCGACCACGGCGCGTTCGAGGGTGTGCACCACGCCGACGGCGAGCGACGCGACGGTACGGGAGATGGTGGTGAGGCCGATGTGCTGGTGCGGTGCGGTAGTGCTCATGATTCAACCCCGTACGGAGATGCTGTGTGACCCGGGCGGACGCCTCATCGAGTCTGCCCGAGGGACATGTTCGCCGGCTCGCGTTTCGCGCTCGTGACCGGCGCGTCAACTCTCCATCGACGGCTCTCACCTGGGAAAGGGCCGTACGGCCTTGAGCTTGCTCACAGCATCGACGGGCGTCGTCGCCGCGTCCGCGTACCGGGCGGGAGCGGTGCCAGGTCGATAGCATCGTGTCGATGTCAGGGGCGGGCGGCCGGCACCCGGCGGCGCCCCGTCGAGCGGCGTGGTGGCCGTGCGTGATCCGTCCTTCACCGAAGTCGGGCATTATGCCGCAGCCCGTTTCGTGAGGAGCGCCATACCCCCGGCGGTCCGCGCCGGGTAGCGCCCCCCTAGCATCGGCCCATGACACCCGGAGAGGGGAGTCCGTTGGTGACTGCTGAGCATGCGCACGCGGAGGGGGACGACGCCGGTGCGGCGAAGTCCGTAAGCGTGCTCGACGAGATCCTGGCCGGTGTGCGCGAGGACGTGGCCCGGCGGCAGGAGCAGGTTCCGCTGGAGCGCATCCGGGAACTGGCCGCCGCCGCCCCGCCGCCGCTGGACGCGTACGCCGCCCTGCGCAAGCCGGGCGTCGCGGTGATCGCCGAGGTCAAGCGCTCCTCGCCGTCGAAGGGCAAGCTGGCCGAGATCGCCGACCCGGCCGACCTGGCCGGCGACTACGCGGCCGGTGGGGCCCGGGCGATCAGCGTCCTCACCGAGGGCCGCTGGTTCGGCGGCTCGCTGGACGACCTCGCCGCCGTCCGCGCCGCGGTGAACATCCCGGTCCTCCGCAAGGACTTCGTCGTCTCCAGCTACCAGGTGCACGAGGCCCGGGCCCACGGCGCCGACCTGGTGCTGCTGATCGTCGCCGCCCTCGAGCAGAACGCGCTGGTCGGCCTGCTCGAGCGGATCGAGTCGCTCGGCATGACCGCGCTGGTCGAGGTGCACGACGAGGAGGAGGCCGACCGGGCGCTGGAGGCCGGTGCCCAGGTCATCGGGGTCAACGCCCGTGACCTGCGTACCCTGGAGGTCGACCGCTCGGTGTTCGAGCGGATCGCGCCCGGCCTGCCCAGCCGGGTCGTCAAGATCGCCGAGTCCGGTGTGCGGGGCCCGCACGACCTGATCCGGTACGCCTCGGCCGGCGCCGACGCGGTGCTGGTGGGCGAGGGTCTGGTCACCCAGAAGAGTCCCCGCGAGGCGGTGGCCGAGCTGGTCAACGCCGGGAACCACCCGGCGACGCCCCGCCCGGTGCGCTGAGCGCCGGGCCAGACGCGAGAGGAACCGCGATGAGCGCCGACGCGCTGGCCGCCCCGGCCGGTTCGTACCCCGACGGCACCGGCCACTTCGGCCGGTTCGGCGGCCGGTTCGTCCCCGAGGCCCTGGTGGCCGCGCTGGACGAGCTGGACGGGGCGTGGCGCACCGCGATGACCGACGAGTCGTTCCGGGCCGAGTTCGGCGCCCTGCTGCGCGACTACGCCGGCACCCCGTCGCTGCTCTACGAGGCCCGGCGCTTCTCCGCGAAGGTCGGCGCCCGCGTGCTGCTGAAGCGGGAGGACCTCAACCACACCGGCGCGCACAAGGTGCGCAACGTCCTCGGCCAGGCGCTGCTGACCAGGCGGATGGGCAAGAAGCGGGTCATCGCCGAGACCGGGGCCGGGCAGCACGGCGTCGCCACCGCCACCGCCGCCGCCCTGTTCGACCTCGAGTGCGTGGTCTACATGGGCGAGGTCGACACGCGACGGCAGGCGCTCAACGTGGCCCGCATGCGGATGCTCGGCGCCACCGTCGTGCCGGTCACCACCGGGTCGCGCACGCTCAAGGACGCGATGAACGAGGCGATGCGCGACTGGGTCGCCAACGTCGACAGCACCCACTACCTGATCGGCACCGCCGCCGGCCCGCACCCGTTCCCCGCCATGGTGCGCGATTTCGTCCGCGGCATCGGCGACGAGGCCCGCCAGCAGTGCCTCGACCTCACCGGCGCGCTGCCCGACGCGGTCACCGCCTGCGTCGGCGGCGGCTCCAACGCGCTGGGCATCTTCCACGCCTTCGTCGACGACCCGGACGTGCGCCTGTACGGCTTCGAGGCCGGCGGCGACGGGGTGGCGACCGGGCGGCACGCGGCCAGCATCACCGGCGGCTCGTCCGGGGTGCTGCACGGCACCCGCACGTACGTCCTGCAGGACGCCGACGGCCAGACCGTCGAGTCGCACTCGATCTCGGCCGGCCTCGACTACCCGGGCGTCGGCCCGGAGCACGCCTGGCTGCACGACACCGGCCGGGCGACGTACCTGCCGGTCACCGACGCCGAGGCGATGGCCGCCTTCGAGCTGCTCTGCCGCACCGAGGGGATCATCCCGGCGATCGAGAGTTCGCACGCGCTCGCCGGCACCGTCGCGATCGCCCCGAAGCTCGCCGCCGAGCTCGGGCGCGAGCCGGTCGTCGTGGTCAACCTCTCCGGCCGGGGCGACAAGGACGTGCACACCGCCGGGGAGTACTTCGGCATCCTCGACAAGGAGTGAGACTGTGAGCCGGATCGGGGTCGCCTTCGACAAGGCCCGCGCCGACGGTCGGGCGGTGCTGGTCGGCTGCATGCCCGCCGGCTTTCCGACGGTCGAGGGCAGCATCGCCGCGATGACCGCGATGGTCGAGGCCGGCGTGGACGTCATCGAGATGGAGATCCCGTACTCCGACCCGGTGATGGACGGGCCGGTCATCCAGAAGGCGAGCGACATCGCCCTGGCCGGCGGCGTCCGGGTCGCGGACGCGCTGCGCATCGTCGAGGCGGTCGCCGCGACGGGCGCCCCGGTGGTCACGATGACCTACTGGAACCCGGTCGAGCAGTACGGCGTGGACACCTTCGCCCGGGACCTCGCCGCCGCCGGCGGCACCGGCCTCATCACACCGGATCTCATCCCGGACGAGGCGCAGGAGTGGCTCGCCGCCTCCGACGCGTACGGCCTGGACCGGACGTTCCTGGTCTCCCCGTCCTCGACGGACGCCCGGCTGCGGATGACCGTCGAGCACTGCCGCGGGTTCGTGTACGCCACGGCGATCATGGGCGTCACCGGAGCGCGGGCGCAGACCTCCGAGGCCGCGCCGATCCTGGTCTCCCGGGTCCGGGAGGTCACCGACCTGCCGGTGGGTGTCGGCCTCGGCGTCGGCACCGGGGCGCAGGCCAGCACGGTCGCCGGGTACGCCGACGGCGTCATCGTGGGCAGTGCTCTGATCCGCTGCCTCCTGGACGCCCCGGACCTGCCGTCCGGCCTGACCGCCCTGCGTGCCCTGAGCAACGAACTCGCCGAAGGCGTCCGCACACCCACCCGCTGACCCGTCCGCTCCGGCCCCGGACGCGGATCGTCAGGGGCGGGTCGCGAGGGTCGTCGGGGGGACGCTCCGCGGGGCCGGAGCAGCGGGCGGCGGGGGGAAGTCGCGGACGACGCCGCTGCGGCCCGACAGGGCGTCGGTCAGGGCGGCCCGGGTGGTCGGGGTCAGCACCTCGGGCAGCGCGGCCGGATCGTGCCAGGAGAGGCGGCAGCCGCCGGTCGGGGCGCCCGCCGGAACCGAACCGACCACGCGGGCACGGAAGACGTGCACGAGCACGTCGGGCAGCGGGCCGCCCCGGCCCGCCGGCGGCGTGCCCGGCTCGGCCAGGTGGTAGAGCCCGACGAGGTCGACCACGTCGACGTCCCAGCCGGTCTCGGCCCGGATGTCCCGGTGCACCGCCCGGACCGGGCTCTCGCCGGGGCGCAGGCGCCCGCCGGGCAGCGCGTACCGGCGTTCGCCCCGGCCCTGCCGGCACAGCAGCACCCTACCGGCGCTGTCGGTGACGACGGCGGCGACGGCCCAGGTGAGCGCGCTCATGGCACCCGAGCCTACGGCGGTGGCCGCCGGAAGTCATGGAGCGGTGAGCGGGCCGGCGGACCGGGGTGCCACGGAAGGGCCGATCGGCGGTAGCCTGTGCATCCGTGACCCTCGCCTCGCAGACACCCCTGGCGGCCCTGCCCAGCCCGACCACCGCCGTGTGGCAGGTGGGCCCGGTGCCGATCCGGGCGTACGCGCTCTGCATCATCGTCGGCATCGTGGTGGCCTGCTGGGTCGCCGAGCGGCGGCTGCGCCAGCGCGGGGTCGCGCCCGGCGCGGTGCTCGACATCGCGGTGTGGGCGGTGCCGACCGGCATCATCGGTGCCCGGATCTACCACGTGGTCACCTCACCGGAGAAGTACTTCGGCACCGGCGGCGACCCGCTGAAGGCGTTCGCCGTCTGGGAGGGCGGTCTCGGCATCTGGGGCGCCGTCGCCGGCGGTGCGGTCGGCGCGTGGATCGCCGCCCGGCAGCTCGGCATCCCATTCGCGGTGGTGGCCGACGCCGTCGCACCGGGGCTGCCGCTGGCGCAGGCGATCGGCCGGCTCGGCAACTGGTTCAACAACGAGCTGTACGGGGGCCGCACCAGCCTGCCCTGGGGCCTGGAGATCCACCGGATGGACCCGGACAACCCGGGTCAGGCGCTGCGCGACGACGCCGGCCGGCCCATCCTCGAGGAGGGCCTCTACCACCCCACCTTCGCCTACGAGCTGCTGTGGAACCTGGGCGTCGCCGCCCTGGTCCTGGTCCTCGACCGCCGGCTCAAGCTGGGCCGCGGCCGGGCGTTCGCGCTCTACGTGATGGGCTACACGGCCGGCCGGTTCTGGATCGAGCTGATGCGCACCGACGAGGCGAACACGTTCTTCGGCGTACGCCTGAACGTCTGGACCGCGGCGGTGGTCTTCCTCGCCGCGCTGGTCTACTTCCTGCGGGTGCGCGGTCCCCGGGAGTACCTGGTCCCGGTCGGCGTCGCCGCGGCGACGCCCGCCCCCGAGTCGGACCTGTCCCAGGTCGACCTGTCGGCCCGCGAGGCGGGTGCCCGGCCGGTGGCCCCGGAGGGGTACCGGGTGGTCGACGAGCAGCAGTTCCGCCGCTGGCGGGAGACCGGCGAGCTGCCGCCCGAGGCGGTGGACGGGCCCGCGGCCACCGACGACGGCGACGCCCCGGCCGCCGACGACGCCACCGCGGTTGACCGGGCGCCGGAGCCGGCGCGCCAGGCGGCGACCGGCGACGCGGACGCCGGGGACGCCGGGGCGCCGGACACCGGTGCGCGCCCCGCCGACCGCGACAGCTGAGCGGGGGGCGCCGCATGCGCAGCGCGGTCGTGGTCGGAGCCGGCGTCGGCGGTCTCGCGGTCGCCGGCGCGCTGGCCCGCTCGGGGTGGCGCGTCACCCTGGTCGAGCGGGCCGACCGGATCCGTCCGGAGCCCACGGCCGTGGTGCTCTGGCCCAACGGGGTCCGCGCGCTGCACGCCCTCGGCCTCGGCGCCGGGCTGGACGCGATCGCCACGCCGCTACCCGACGGCGGGGTACGCCGCCCGGACGGCCAGTGGCTGGTGCAGCCCCGCCCCACCCCGGCCGACCGGATGCCGGTCGTGGTGCACCGGGAGGACCTGCACGACGCGCTCATCGCCGGGCTGGGTGACGGGGTCGAGCTGCGGACCGGCGTGACGGTCCGCACCGTCCGCGCCGAGTCCGGCGCCCGCCCGTCGGTCGGTGACGGGCGGCACACGATCGAGGCCGACCTGGTCGTCGCCGCCGACGGCACCGACAGCGTCGTCCGCCGGCAGCTCGCACCCGAGGCGGCCGTGGTGAGTTCCGGCTCCGCGGCCTGGCGGGCGGTGATCCCCTGGTACCGGGCGCCCCGGCTGCCCGCCGACGCCCTGCCCGCCGGCGAGGTCCTGGGCGCCGGCTACCGGTTCGTGTCGGCGTCGCTCGGTGAGCGCGGCTCCTCCGGGGCGTCCAGCCGCGGCGGGATCTACTGGGTGGCCACCGCCGCCGGCGCGCCCCGGCCGGAGCCGCCGGAGACCCAGCTCGCCCTGCTGCGCCGCTGGTACGCGGGCTGGCCCGCGCCGATCGCCGACCTGCTCGACGCCACCGACCCCGCCGACCTGGTCCAGCAGGAGATCCGCGAGCTGCGCCCGCTGCCCCGCGGGTACGGTTTCCCGGCCGGCCCGGGGGGAGCGGTGCTGCTGGGTGACGCGGCTCACGCCATGCCGCCGCACCTCGGCCAGGGCGCCTGCCTCGCCTTCGAGGACGCCGCCACGCTCGCCGTGCTGCTGCGCGAGTCGCGGCTGCCGGACGCCGTGGTCGCGTACGACCGGGTGCGCCGGCCCCGGGCGGCGACGGTGATCCGGCAGACCCGCCGCATGTCGGCGGTGCTCCAGGCCCGGGGGCGGCTCGCCCTGCGGGCCCGCGACGCCGCCCTCGGCACGCTCAGCCCGCGCCTGCTGGCCAGCGCCGCCGCGAGCGCGGCCGAGTGGCGCCCGCCGCAGTAGCTCCGGTCAGGGGACCACGGGGGCGGGTTCGGCGATGCAGGCGGTGCCGATGCGGCGGAAACCGACCCGCAGGTAGACGCGGGCGATCTCCTCGCTGCCGGCGGAGAGGAAGACCACGTCGGTGCCGGCGGCGAGCAGCGCCCGGGCCAGGGTGGCGGTGACGGCGGCGCCCAGGCCGCGACGGCGGGCGGCCGGCAGGGTGGCCACGCCGGCGATCTCGGCGACGTCGCCCACCCGCATCGCCATCCCGCTGGCCAGCGTGCCCTCCTGCGCGGTGCCGGCCAGGGCGGACAGCCGCCGGCCGTCGGCGACCCGGGCCCGCTCCTCGTCGAGCGCCGCCATGTCGAGTTCGGGGAGGGCGGCGTCGCGCTCGGCGGGGCCACCCGCACCCCGGCCGGTGCCGGGTGCCGCGAAGCCGACCGCGGCGACGGCCCGGCGGGCGGCCACCGCCGCCGCGAAGTCCGGGTCCGCCGGGTCGAGCAGCCGCACGGGTACGTCGGTGAGCGTCGCCGGGTCGGGCAGGGCGGCCGGGTCGAGCACCATCAGCGGCGCCTCGAGCACGGACAGGCCCGCCGAGCGGGCGACGGCCAGCAGGTCGGGCGTGACCTCGTGGACCCACTCGAAGGACTCCGGCAGCCCGAGTTCCCGCTGGCGCTCGCGGACGGCCGCGACGTCGGCGAGGGTGGGTGGCCCGGGGACGTCGAGGCGGGGCCGGGCGTAGAACGGCCAGCCGGCACCGTCGCGGACGAACAGCACCAGGGTGCCGTGCTCCTCGGCGAGGGCGGAGTCCCGCGGCACCGCGTCGTAGAAACGCTCCAGCCGGTCGACCGTATCCTTGCGCAGGGGATCCACCGCGCGAGACTACACGTCCCAGACTCTGGAAGGTGTGATCAATCTGCACTGGCCTTGCGCCGACCCCCCTAACGTAGACTCAAATGACCCCTGAGGGCCGACGTCGTCCCCACCGAGATCCAACCTGAGTGACGACAGGAGGCCCGGTGGCCTTTCCGTACCCGCACAGCAGCCCGCAGCAGGTCCCGCACCTCGGCCCCGGCGCGCCGGCGGCCGGGCTCTACGATCCCGCGCACGAGCATGACGCCTGCGGGGTGGCCTTCGTGGCGGACCTGCACGGCCGGCGGTCGCACGCGGTCGTGGCGAACGGGCTCGGCGCGCTCTGCCGGCTGGACCACCGGGGTGCCCGTGGCGCGGAGCCGAACACGGGCGACGGCGCCGGGATCATGATCCAGGTGCCGGACGCGTTCCTGCGCGCGGTGGTGGACTTCCCGCTGCCACCCGCCGGCGAGTACGCGACCGGCCTGGTCTTCCTGCCCGACGACGACGAGGCGGAGGCGCGCGCCCGCCGGGTGGTGGAGAAGTACGCGCTGGTCGAGGGCGCCGACGTGCTCGGGTGGCGGGACGTGCCGGTCGACCCGTCCGGCCTGGGTGAGACGGCCCTCGCGGCGATGCCCCGGGTACGGCAGCTCTTCCTCGCCGCGCACCGGCTGATCGACTCGCCGGACGGGCCGGCCGGGTCCCGCCTCGGCGGCGTCGAGCTGGAGCGGGTGGCGTTCTGCGTCCGCAAGCAGGCCGAGCGGGAGGCCGCCGAGCGCGACGTGGCGGCGTACTTCCCGTCCCTGTCCGGCCGGACGATGGTCTGGAAGGGCATGCTCACCCCGGACCAGCTGCCCGCGTTCTTCCCGGAGCTGACCGACGAGCGGGTGGAGAGCGCGATCGCGCTGGTGCACTCCCGGTTCTCGACCAACACGTTCCCGTCCTGGCCGCTGGCGCACCCGTACCGCTTCATCGCCCACAACGGCGAGATCAACACCATCCGGGGCAACCGCAACTGGATGCAGGCCCGGGAGGCGCTGCTGCGCACCCCGAACCTGCCGGGCAACATCCGCCGGATCTTCCCGGTCTGCACGCCCGCCGCCTCCGACTCGGCCAACTTCGACGAGGTCCTCGAACTGCTGCACCTGGCCGGGCGGAGCCTGCCGCACGCGGTGCTGATGATGATCCCGGAGGCCTGGGAGAACGACCCGGACATGGCCGCCGACAAGCGGGCGTTCTACCGGTTCCACGCGAGCCTCATGGAGCCGTGGGACGGGCCGGCGTCGGTGGCGTTCACCGACGGCGAGGTCGTCGGGGCGGTGCTGGACCGCAACGGCCTGCGCCCGGGCCGCTGGTGGCAGACCGCCGACGGGCTCGTCGTGCTCGGCAGCGAGGCGGGCGTGCTGGACCTGGACCCGGCCACCGTCGTCGCCAAGGGGCGCCTCCAGCCGGGGAGGATGTTCCTCGTCGACACCGTCGCCGGCCGGATCGTGCACGACGACGAGATCAAGGCGGAGCTGGCCGCGGCGCAGCCGTACGCCGACTGGCTGCACGCCGGCCTCATCGAGCTGACCGACCTGCCGGCCCGCGAGCACATCGTCTACACCCACGACTCGGTCCGCCGCCGCCAGCAGACCTTCGGCTACACCGAGGAGGAGTTGAAGATCCTCCTCGCGCCGATGGCGCGCGCCGGCGCCGAGCCGATCGGCTCGATGGGCACGGACACGCCGATCTCCCCGCTGTCCACCCGGCCGCGGCTGCTCTACGACTACTTCCACCAGCTCTTCGCCCAGGTCACCAACCCGCCGCTGGACGCGATCCGCGAGGAGTTGGTGACCAGCCTGCAGTCCACCATCGGTCCGGAGGGCAACCTGCTCGACCCGGGCCCGGCGAGCTGCCGGCAGATCGTGCTGCCGTACCCGGTGGTCGACAACGACGAGCTGGCGAAGATCCTCTCCATCGACGAGGACGGCGACCTGCCCGGCTTCAAGGCGGTCCGGGTCTCCGGGCTGTACCGGGTGCGCGAGGGCGGCGCCGGCATCAAGGCCCGCCTGACCGAGATCTGCCGGCACGTCTCCGAGGCGATCGAGGACGGCGTCCGCATCCTGGTGCTGTCCGACCGGGACTCCAACGCCGACCTGGCCCCGATCCCGTCGCTGCTGCTCACCGCGGCGGTGCACCAGCACCTGGTCCGCGAGCAGACCCGTACGCAGGTGGCGCTGATCGTCGAGTCCGGTGACTGCCGGGAGGTGCACCACGCGGCGGTGCTGATCGGGTACGGCGCGGCGGCGGTCAACCCGTACCTGGCCTTCGAGTCCGTGGAGGACATGATCTCGACGGGCGCGCTGGTCGGGGTGGAACCCGCCACGGCGGTCCGCAACTACGTCAAGGCGCTCGGCAAGGGCGTCCTGAAGATCATGTCGAAGATGGGCATCTCCACCGTGTCCTCGTACTGCGGCGCGCAGGTCTTCGAGGCGGTCGGGCTGGACACCCGCCTGGTCGAGCGTTACTTCCGGGGCACCCCCAGCAAGATCGGTGGCATCGGGCTGGGCGAGATCCACGCCGAGGTGGCCGCCCGCCACTCGCGCGCCTGGCCCGCGCCCGGCGCGGCGGCGACCGACCTGTTGGAGGTCGGCGGCGAGTACCAGTGGCGCCGCGAGGGCGAGCTGCACCTGTTCAACCCGGAGACCGTCTTCCTCCTCCAGCACGCCACCCGCAGCCGGCAGTACGACGTCTTCCGGAAGTACACCGCGAAGGTCGACGAGCTGGCCGCGAAGGCGGGGTCGCTGCGCGGCCTGTTCACGCTGCGCGCCGGCGTGCGCCCGCCGGTGCCGATCGAGGAGGTGGAGCCGGCCAGCGAGATCGTCAAGCGGTTCGCGACCGGCGCCATGTCGTACGGGTCGATCTCGGCCGAGGCGCACGAGACCCTCGCGATCGCGATGAACCGCCTCGGCGGCCGGTCCAACACCGGTGAGGGCGGTGAGGACGTCGAGCGGCTGTACGACCCCGAGCGCCGCTCGTCGGTCAAGCAGATCGCCAGCGGCCGCTTCGGTGTGACGACGGAGTACCTGGTCAACGCCGACGACCTCCAGATCAAGATGGCACAGGGCGCCAAGCCCGGCGAGGGCGGCCAGCTACCCGGCAACAAGGTCTGGCCGTGGATCGCGCGGACCCGCCACGCCACGCCCGGTGTCGGGCTGATCTCCCCGCCGCCGCACCACGACATCTACTCCATCGAGGACCTGGCGCAGCTCGTCCACGACCTGAAGTGCGTCAACCCGTCCGCGCGGGTGCACGTCAAGCTGGTCAGCGAGGTCGGCGTGGGCACGGTCGCGGCGGGCGTGGCCAAGCTCAAGGCCGACGTCATCCTCATCTCCGGCCACGACGGCGGCACCGGCGCGTCCCCGCTGAACTCGCTGAAGCACGCCGGCACCCCGTGGGAGCTGGGCCTGGCGGAGGCGCAGCAGACGCTGCTGCTCAACAAGCTCCGCGACCGGGTCACCGTGCAGGTCGACGGCCAGCTCAAGACCGGCCGGGACGTGCTGGTCGCCGCGCTGCTCGGCGCGGAGGAGTTCGGCTTCGCCACCGCCCCGCTGATCGTGGAGGGCTGCGTGATGATGCGGGTGTGCCATCTGGACACCTGCCCGGTCGGCATCGCGACGCAGAACCCGGTGCTGCGCGAGCGGTTCACCGGCAAGCCGGAGTTCGTGGAGAACTTCTTCCTCTTCCTCGCCGAGGAGGTCCGCGGGTACCTGGCCGAGCTGGGCCTGCGGTCGATCGACGAGGCGATCGGGCGGACCGAGCTGCTCGACGTCACTCCGGCGGTCGACCACTGGAAGGCTTCGGGCCTCGACCTCGCCCCGGTGCTGCACCTGCCGGACCTGCCCGAGGGCACCGCCCGGCGGGGCGTCCGCGCCCAGGACCACGGCCTGGAGCTGGCGCTGGACAACGAGCTGATCGCGCTCGCCGAGCCCGCCCTGCGGGGGTCCCGGGCGGCGGCCGGCGTCGAGGCGCGGGACGCCGCACCGGTCACCCGCGTCCGGGTCGAGGTGCCGGTCCGCAACGAGCACCGCAGCGTCGGCGCGATGCTCGGCGGTGAGGTCGTCCGCCGGCACGGCGGCGCCGGCCTGCCCGCCGACACCATCGAGTTCGACCTGCGCGGTACCGCCGGGCAGTCGTTCGGCGCGTTCCTGCCGCGCGGGGTGACCCTGCGGCTGCACGGCGACGCCAACGACTACGTCGGCAAGGGCCTCTCCGGCGGCCGGCTGGTGGTCCGGCCGGACGAGGCCGCGCCGTTCGTGGCCGCCGAGGCCGCCGGGGGCGCGCGGGCCGAGGACCAGATCATCGCCGGTAACACGATCCTGTACGGGGCCACCGCGGGCGAGGTCTTCCTGCGTGGCCGGGTGGGTGAGCGGTTCGCGGTGCGCAACTCGGGCGCGGTGGCCGTCGTCGAGGGCGTCGGCGACCACGGCTGCGAGTACATGACCGGTGGCACCGTGGTGGTGCTCGGCCCGACCGGGCGCAACTTCGCGGCCGGCATGTCCGGCGGGACGGCTTTCGTGTGGCGGCTGGACCGGCGGCGGGTGAACACCGAGCTGGTCGACCTGGCGCCGCTGCGCGAGGAGGAGCGGGCGGCGCTGCACGAGCTGGTGCAGCGGCACTTCGCCGAGACCGACTCGGCGGTCGCCGAGGAGGTGCTCAAGCGCTGGCCGGAGGCGGTGGAGGAGTTCACCGCCGTGGTGCCCCGGGACTACCGCCGGGTGCTGGAGATCATGCGGGCCGCCGAAGCCGCCGGCCACGACGTCGACGACGCGGTGATGAGCGCCTTGGCGGCGACAGCCGCCCCAGCGGCGCCGGCGGCGCCTTCCGCTGCGTCCATGCCGCCCGCCCCGCGGGTGGCCGTCCAGGAGGTGGCTCGTGCCTGACCCGAACGGTTTCCTGCGCTACGACCGGCGGCTGCCCGCGCGCCGGCCGGTGCCGGTGCGGATCATGGACTGGCGCGAGGTGTACCCGCCGGCCGGCGAGGAGCTGGTGCGTGAGCAGGCCACCCGCTGCATGGACTGCGGCATCCCGTTCTGCCACGACGGCTGTCCGCTGGGCAACCGCATCCCGGACTGGAACGACCTGGTCCGCACCGGCAACTGGGATGCCGCGGTGGAGTCGCTGCACGCCACCAACAACTTCCCGGAGTTCACCGGCCGGCTCTGCCCGGCGCCCTGCGAGGCGGCCTGTGTGCTGGGCCTCGGCGGGCAGCAGCCGGTCACCATCAAGCAGGTCGAGGTGGAGATCGCCGACGCGGCCGTGGCCCGCGGCGGGCTGCGCCCCCGGCCGGTGCCGGCGCCGACTGGGAGGTCCGTCGCGGTGGTCGGCTCCGGCCCCGCCGGGCTCGCCGCCGCACAGCAACTGGCCCGCGCCGGTCACGCCGTCACCGTGTACGAGCGCGACGACGCCCTGGGCGGCCTGCTGCGGTACGGCATCCCCGACTTCAAGCTGGAGAAGCAGCACATCGACCGGCGGCTGGCGCAGCTCGCCGCCGAGGGGGTGCGCTTCCGTACCGGGGTGAACGTCGGCGTCGACGTGACCGCGGAGCAGTTGCGCGCCGAGCACGACGCGGTGCTGCTCGCCTGCGGCGCGCTCGCCGGCCGGGACACCCCGGAGACGCCGGGCCGGGCGCTGCGCGGCGTCCACCAGGCGATGGACCACTTGGTCGCCGCCAACCGGGTGGTCGCCGCCGCCGGGGAGGGCAACCCGGCGCTCGCGGTGCTGCCCGACGGCACCCCGATCGACGCGGCGGCCAGGCACGTGGTGATCATCGGCGGTGGCGACACGGCGGCCGACTGCCTGGGTGTCGCACACCGGCAGGGCGCGGCCGGCGTGCACCAGCTCGACCTCTACCCCGAGCCGCCCCGCTCCCGGGACGAGGAGCGCGACCCGTGGCCGACGTGGCCGTGGATCCTGCGCGAGTACCCGGCCCACGAGGAGGGCGGCGAGCGCGTCTTCGCGGTGGCCGTGCAGGAGTTCGTCGACGACGGCACCGGCGCGGTGCGGGCGGTCCGCATCGCGGAGGTGACCGTGGAGAAGCGTGCCGGCCGGCGCATCGTCACCGCGCTGCCCGGCTCCGAGCGGGAGCTGCCCGCCGACCTGGTGCTGCTGGCGATCGGCTTCGAGGGGACCGAGGAGCAGCCGCTGCTCGACCAGCTCGGGGTGACCCGCAACACGCGCGGCGCGGTGGACGCCCGCCCGGACTGGCAGACCGACGTCGACGGGGTGTTCGTCGCGGGCGACATGCACCGTGGCGCCTCGCTGATCGTGTGGGCGATCGCGGAGGGCCGGGCGGCGGCGTCGGCCATCCACGCGTACCTGGGCGGCGCGGGGTCGCTGCCCGCTCCGGTGGCGCCGGCCGCGCAGCCCCTCGCAGCCCGCTGACCTCGCCGGGCGCCCCGGCTCCGGCCCGCGCAGGGCTGGGGACCGGGGCGCCGCCGTGTCCGGTTCGTGCCCGGCTGGTGCGGGCTGCCCGGACCGGCCGGTGAACCCCCTCACCAACAGTCGCCGGAAGGTTTGACGCGGGCCAGACTTGTCGCCGGCCGGACCCGGACGGGTCCGGCCTTTCGTCTGTCGCCGTCTGGCCGGGAGGGTCCTCGTGGCGCTCGGAACCACCTTCGCCGCATTGCGCCACCGCAACTACCGCATCTGGGCCGCCGCCGGGTTCGTCTCCGTCGTCGGCACCTGGATGCAGGTGCTCGGGGTCAACTGGTACGTCCTGGCCGAGACCGGCTCGGCGACGTCGATGGGGCTGGCCATCCTCCTCCAGGCGATCCCCACCCTGCTGCTCAGCGCGTGGGGCGGGGCCCTGGCCGACCGGCTGCCCGCCCGGCCGCTGCTGATCGCGGCGCAGGGCGCCCACGCGGCCCTCGCGGCCGGGCTCGCCCTGGTGGCCGTGACCGGCGCCGGCGGGCTCCCGGCCATCTACGCGATCTCGCTGGTCTCCGGGGCGGTGTCCGCGATCGAGGGCCCGATGATGGGCCGCTGGGCCTCGACGCTGGTGGACCGGGACACCCTCGGCAACGCGCTGGCCCTCGGGTCGCTCACCAACTCCGCCGGGCGGATCCTCGGCATGAGCGCGGGCGCCGTCGTGGTCGCCGCCGTCGGCCCCGCGCTGCTGTTCGCCGTCAACGCCGCGAGCTTCGTCGCGGTGGTGGTGGCGCTGTGCGCCGTCCGCGAGCGGGACCGGTACGCCCCGGAGCCGGTCGAGGCGGCACCGGACGCCGGTGGCATCCGGGCCGGCTTCCGCTACCTGCTGGGGCAGCCGGTGGTGCTGGTGGCCCTGGCCCTCTCCTTCGTACTGGGCAGTCTGGGCCGCAACTACCAGGTGACGATGGCCGCGATGAGCGACGGGCCGCTCGGCGGGGGCGCAGCCGGGTACGGGCTGCTGTCCACCGTCTTCGCCGTCGGCACCGTCGTCGGGGCGCTGGTGGCCGCGCGCCGCCGCGAGCTCGGCTACGGCGTGCTGGTCGGCGCCGGGCTGCTGGCCAGCGCCCTGCAGATCGTCGCGGGGCTGGCGCCGGGCACCCTCAGCTTCGCCGCCGTCATCCTGCCGGTGGCCGCCGCCGCGGTGGTCATCGACACCACCGTCGGCACCCGGGCCCAGCTCGACACCGACTACGTGATGCGCGGGCGGGTGCTCGGCGCCCTGGCGGTGACCGGCTCCGTGTCGGCCGCCGTCGGTGCCCCGCTGCTGGGCTGGCTCTCCGAGCACGCCGGTCCCCGGCAGACCCTGGTGCTGGCCGGCGCCGTCACCGTTGTGGCCGCCGCTGCGGCGGGGGTGGCCCTGGACCGCCTGCGGGAGCGCCGGCTGTGCAACCGGGTCGCGCGGGTGCTCGCCGTCCGCGTGCTGCGGCGTCCGGGTCGCCGGGTCGCCGGATCCGCCGCCCGGGTGGTCCGCCCGGCGTGGCTGGCCGTGGGGGACGCCCGACCGGCCGGGCACGCTGCGGTCCGGGCGCCGCGGGTCGGGCCGGGCCCGTGGTCGCGGCGGCCGGCGACGACCCGCCCGCGGAACCGCACCGGTGCCGGCTCGCCGCTGCCGGGCCGTTGACCGGACCCCGGCAGCGCCACAAACCCGGTCCGGGCAGGGGACTCCGCCGCTTAACGACTATTCACTTGATCTAAATGTTTCGATAGCATTACCGACTAGTAACAACCGTTGCACCCCTGGCCACGCGCGCGGTCACCGGGCCCCACCACCCCTGTCCTGTGGAGGTCCCTCATGCCACACCGCCCGCTGGCCCGCGCCCTGGCCGCGCTGGTCGCCGTCCTCACCGCCGTCACCGGCGCGGTGCTCGTCCCCGGCACCGCACACGCCGCGACCGTCAACTACGTCGCGCTCGGTGACTCCTACTCCTCCGGCGTCGGCGCCGGCCCGTACGACCTCTCCGGCTGCCTGCGCAGCCAGAAGTCGTACGCCCCGCTCTGGGCCACGGCCAACGCCGTGACCAGCTTCCGGTTCCCCGCCTGCGGCGGCGCCGTCACCGCCGACGTCATCAACGCGCAGGTGGGTTCCCTGAGCAGCACCACCACCCTGGTGACCATCACGATCGGCGGCAACGACGCCGGCTTCGCGGACGTGATGACCACCTGCCGGTTCGGCAGCACCTCCAGCTGCACCAACGCCGTCAACACCGCCAAGTCGTTCGCCACCACCACGCTGCCCGGCCGCCTGGACGCCACGTACGCGGCCATCCGCAACCGGGCGCCGAACGCCCGCCTGATCGTGCTCGGCTACCCGCGCCTGTTCGAGACCGGCTCCTGCGGATGGTTCGCGATGAGCAGCTACAAGCGGACGATCCTCAACGAGGCCGCCGACGTGCTGGCCACCGTCACCGCCGCCCGGGCCGCCGCGGCCGGGGCCACCTTCGCCGACACCCGCCCCTACTTCGCCGGCCACGGCGTGTGCGCCTCCGACCCGTGGATCCGCGACGTCACCGGGGTGATCGAGGCGTACCACCCGGACGCCGACGGCTACCGCCACGGCTACCTGCCGGCGCTGAACGCCGTCACCCGCTGACCCGCCCGACCCGGCGGCCGGCGGTCCACCCCGGACCGGCGGCCGCCGGTCGTCTTGCCGAGATCCGCCACACTCAGTAAACAGGACGGACACGGTAAGCCACTGCCCGGAGGTGACCATGCGGGAGTCGACCAGCCAGAAACCGCCCACCCGGGACCGGCTACCGATCGGCGGGTGGGAGTTCCTCGCGCTGCTCGCGCGCCTGCTGCCCCGGCCGCGCCGGGGCGACCGCCGGCTACCGGTCCTCTGGCTCGTCCGCCCGCCCGGCACGCCCGACGTGCTGACCCTCGTCCGCCGGTTCCTCGGGCAGGGCCCACGACGGCGCGTGCCGCACGCCGCCGTCGACGTCACGTCGCAGCCCCCCGGGACCGAGGTCCCCGCGCTCCTGCGCGACCTGCACCGGCAACTCTCGCTGGAGGCCTTCGGTGCGGCCCGCCTCCGGTTCCGGCACTACCCGCTCGCCGACTGGCTGATGCAGCAGAGCCTCAGCGTCGGCCTGGACGCCGACGAGGGCCGCTCCGCGCTGGTCCGGCGGCTGCGCGACCGCCGCGGGCCCCGGGGCGCCGCCGAGCCGCTGCCGGCCGGCGGGGACACCGTCTCGATCGCCTCGCACGTGCTGCTCTGGCTGGTGCGCCGGGCCGTGCCCGGGGCGGTGTTCCGGCTCGCCGTCTCCGGCCGGGTGCCCGTGATCGGCCGGCACTACCGCTGGTTCATGCGCCAGCAGTACCTGGCGCCCCGGCAGTCGGTCACCTTCCTCGGCTTCGCCGAGCGGCTCACCGCCGGGTGGCGCGACGGGGAGCAGCCCGACCAGGTCAACAAGCTGCTGCTGCACGCGTTCCTGGAGGACCTGCGTGAGGCGTACCGGCGGCGGCTGTGGCGCCCGGCCGACTGGCGGCGCACCGCGTACCCGGTGCTGCTGCTCGACGGCGTCGCCCCCGGCAACCTCGGGCACGTGCTGGTCCGCCTGCTGACCGACGTCCGCAACGAGACCGGGCGCAACGACCCGCTGCTCGTGGTCGCGGCCGGCGACGTGCCCCCGCCGGAGCTGGCCGAGCCGCACCCCCTCGACGAGGCCGACGAGGCGTACGACGAGTGGTCCGCGGCCCTGCCCGAGATGCGCCGGCTGCGCCGGGCGGCGGCCTGGCTGGTGGTGCTCCGGCCGGACCCGGTCGAGACCGGCCCGCCGCCGCGCGGCGGCCTGCGCCCGTTCAGCGCGCCCGAGCCGCCCTGGTGGTCCCGCCGGTTCCTGCCGGCGGCGCTGGCCGTGGTGCTGGTGGCGGCGGGTGGCACCTGGGCCGGTACCCGGTGGGGGCCCGGCTGCCACCCGTCGCTGGACGGCGGGCGGGTCGCGGTCGAGCTGGTCGACGGCGAGTGCGTCGGCTACAGCGACAGCGCGGCCCAGCTCTTCAACGACGACCCCGGCCAGGACCGGCTGCGCGCCGTCCAGCAGCGCATCTTCGCCCAGAACCGGGCCGCCGAGGAGGTGTGGCGGCGCAGCGACCGCCGCCGTCCCTACCTGACGCTGGTCTACTTCGGCACCCTCACCGGCAACCGCACCCGCGCCGACGAGGAGTCCTACGTCTCCGAACGCGAGGAGCTGGAGGGCATGGCGACCGCCCAGTACGCGCTGCTCAAGGAGTCGGCCGGCGCGGACGGCGCCGCGCTGCTGCGCGTCGTCGTCGCCAACGGCGGCCGGCAGATGCGGCACGCCGACCGGGCGGTCGCGATGCTCGCCGACCTCGCCCGCGACGACCCCACGGTGCTCGGCGTGGTCGGCATGGTGGAGAGCCGCGCCAGCACCGCGCGGGCCCTCGCCGAGCTCAACCGGATCGGCCTGCCGGTCCTCGCACCCACCCTGCCGGCCGACCGGATGGACGCCAACTCGCGCCTCTACCTCCAGGTCAGCGCGCCCAACACCGACCAGGTGCGGATGGTCGAGGCGTACGCCCGGCAGGTGCTCAAGGTCGACGAGGCGCACGTCTACTGGACGACCGGGGAGGGCAGCTCCTTCGAGAAGGACCTCTACGTGAACACCCTCGTCGACGGCCTGAAGGAACGCTTCGGCCCGCGGCTCACCCGGCTGGAGGAGTGGCGCACCGGCAAGCGGCTCACCGCCGAGTGCGGCTACGACGGCCTGCTCTTCTTCGCCGGACGCTGGTCGGAGTTCGACGGCTTCCTGCGCGCCCTGCGCGAGTGCGGCGACAACCCGCCCCGGCACCTCGTCGGCGACGACTCGGTCAACCGCTACATCGCCAACCCCGGGCTGCGCGCCGCCGCCCCGGGCAACATCCCCGTCACGTACGTGTCGAAGGCGTCGCTGGGCACCTGCACGGCGCTGCGGGCCGCGCAGGAGCGGCGCGACGAGGCCCGCGCCAGCTTCCTGACCTGGATCCAGGCCGACGACCTGCTCGACCCGCCACGCTGCCGCCCGGACCGGCCGCACCCGGTGGGGGAGCGGGTCAGCCTCGCGTACGACGCGGCGATGATGATGGTCCGCGCGGTGGAGAGCCTCGCGGCGCGGCTGCACCACGCCGACGCGGGGCAGCGGTGGGAGCCGACGGCGGTCAACCCGGTCGGCGTGCACGCCGAGGTGCTGCGGCAGAACGCCGGCACCGGCTACCCGGGCGTGTCCGGCCTGATCCGGTACCCGCCGGACTCCGGCGAGCCGGTCGACAAGCGGCTCGCGCTGCTGCGGGTCGAGCGGGTGCCCGACGTCACCGTCGAGCCGGTCGAGGTCTGGTACTGCGGCACCGCCGACCGTCCCACCGCGACACCCGCCCCCTGCGCGGCCACCCGGTCGCGACCGCGCTGACCGGCGTGTCGCGTCGCCTTCGGACTGTCCCGGCGTCCCCGGGGTCGGTTAGGGTTCTCGGCGGACCGAGGCCGGGTACCGACGCCATCACCCCGCCGCGCCGTGCGCTCCCCGAACGCACCGCGGCTCCCGCGGGAGGCGGGGACACGGCCCGAGCGGGCGAGGCGACGGGAGCGGCAACGAGGGTGGGCAGGCTCGCGTCGGCGTACGGGCAGGCGGTCGCGGCCCACCGCGCGGCCCGCGCGCACCTCGACACCGCCCGCCGGGCCCTCGGCGCCGCCCCGCCCCCGGCCGCCCCGGCGGGAGCCGCCGACCTGCTCGCCCGCCTCGCCCAGCTCGGCGACGCCCTCGCCACACCCACTCCCGGCGCCACCCCGCTCGCCGCGGGCCCGGCACCGGTCCGCCTCGGCGACGCCGCCACCGCGGGCGGCGCCTTCCCGGTCGTCGTCCCGCTCGGCAGCGGCCACCACCTCGCCGTCGACGCCGACGCCCGCGACCCCCGGGTCGCCGCGCTGCTGCGCGCCGTCGTGCTCCGCCTGCTCGCCACCGCCCCGCCCGGCGGCGTCCGCGTCGCCGGCCTCGACACCGCCGCGCTCGGCGCCACCTTCGGGCCGCTGCGGCCGCTCGTCGACGCCGGCGTACTCGACCCGCCGGCCACCACCGAGGCCGAGGCCGGTGCGCTGCTCGACGCCGCCGAAGCGCACGCCCGTACGGCCCGTGCCGCCGACCGGCCGGACCAGGAACTGCTGCTCGTGGTCGCCGCCGCCCTGCCGCCGCCCCGGGAGGCCGCCCGCCTCGCCGCGCTCACCCACGCCGGCCCGGCCGCCTCCGTGTGCGTCCTCCTCGCCGCGAGCGGGGCACCGGCCCTCGGCGCGACGACCAGCGTCCGGCTGACCGGGGAGCACGCCCACGTGGGCGACCCGCCCGGGGCCCCGTTCAGCGCCGACGGCAGCGGCCTGGCCGCCCCGGTGCGCCTCGACGGCGACCCCCCGGCCGCCTCCGTGGCCGCCCTCGCCGGGCATCTGGGCGCCGCCGTCCGGCAGGGCGCGACGGTGCGCTTCCCGGAGCTGCTTCCCGCGCGACGCTGGGCGGAGTCGTCCGTCGCCGGGCTGCGCACGGTGGTCGGCCGGGCCGGCCGCGACCCGGTCACCGTCGCGTTCGACGACGCCACTCCACACTGGCTGGTCGGCGGCCGCACCGGCGCCGGCAAGACCGTCTTCCTCCTCGACGTCCTCTACAGCCTGGCCGCCCGCTACTCCCCGGCGGAACTCCAGCTCTACCTGCTCGACTTCAAGGAGGGGGTGAGCTTCACCGAGTTCGTCCCCACCGGCCGGGACCCGTCCTGGCTGCCGCACGCGCGGGCGGTCGGCATCGAATCCGACCGGGAGTACGGCGTCGCGGTCCTCCGCGAGCTGCGCCGCGAACTGCAGCGCCGCGCCACCGCGTTCAAGCGGCACGGCGTCACCAAACTCGCCGACCTGCCCCGCGAGGCGCCGCTGCCCCGGATCGTCGCGGTGGTCGACGAGTTCCACGTGCTGCTCGCCGGCAACGACCCGCTCGCCCGCGAGTCGGTCGACCTGCTCGAGGAGTTGGCCCGCAAGGGCCGCTCGTACGGCGTGCACCTGGTGCTCGCCAGCCAGAGCACGACGGGCATCGAGGCCCTCTACGGCCGGGCCGAGGCGATCTTCGGGCAGTTCGCCCTGCGGGTGGCGCTGCCCGGCGGCGGCGGTGTGCTCGACCCGCTGAACGACTCCGCCGCCACCCTGCCGGTCGGGTCCGCCGTGCTCAACACCGCCGCCGGGGCGGCCGGGGCCGACACCGTCGTGCGCTTCCCGGACGCCCACGCGGCCGCCGCCGACCTGGCCCGGCTGCGCCACGACCTGTGGGCGGCCCGCTCGTCCGGCGCGCGCCCACCGTCGGTCTTCAAGGGGTACGACACCGCGCGGCTGGAGGACGACCCCACCTTCACCGGGCTGCGGCCCGGCGGTCGCCGCCCGCTCGCCCTGGTCGGCCGCACCGTCGACGTGGACGGCACGTCGGCGCTGTTCCTGATGGACAGCACCCCCGGCCGGCACCTGGCGGTCGTGGGCACCTCCGCCGCCGGCGCCGAGGTGCTGCGCGCGGCCACCCTCAGCCTGGCCCGCCAGCACACCCCCGGCGACGCCCGGTTCCTGCTCGTCCCCCTCGTCACCGCCGCCGACCCGGCCGTCGACGACACCGCCGACGTGCTCGCCGCCGCCGGCCACCCGGTCGAGCGCCTCGACGCCGACGGGCTGCGGGCCCGCCTCCACGAGCTGGCCGACCCGCCACCGGCCACCGACGGCGCGGACCAGCCGGCGGCCGGCCACGCCCGGACCTACCTCGTCGTGTTCGGAATGGACGCCGCCGGCACCGTCCTCGCGGCGGCCGACCCGGCGACCTTCCGCAGCGGCCACGACGACCTGCGGCAGGTGCTCCGGCAGGGGCCCGGGCGCGGAGTGCACCTGCTCGGCTGGTGGCGCGGCCTGCGCCGGCTCGCCGACGACCTCGGCGGTACGCACAACCGCGACGACGTGGCCTGCCTCGTCGCCCTGAACGTGCCCGGCGCCGACCTCGGGCTGCACCTGGGCGTGCCCGACCTGAGCTACCAACCCCGTCCCGACCGGGCGCTGCTGGTCGACCGGCACGACCACCGCACCCGGCTGATCGTGCCGTTCGCCCGGGACGGCCAGCCCGCCGACGACGACGGGGAGGGCTGAACGTGGCCACCTTCGCCGACTACGCCGCGCTGGCCCGGCTGCTCGCCGAGCAGCGCCGCGCCGGCGAGCAGGGCGCCGCCGTGGAGGCGGAACACCGGCGCAACCTGCACGCCGCCGCCGACTCCCTCCAGCACCGCCTCACCGCGCAGGGGCAGCGCCTCGACCACCTCGGCCGCGCCATCGGCGTCACCGCCCCCGCCGCCGGCCCGCCCGCACCGCCGCCCGCCGAGCCGTCCCCGCCCGCCGCCGGCCCGCCCGCGACCGGGCACCCCGGAACGCACCACGAACCGGGGGAGGGGCGGGCCGGCGGCGCAGCCGCCGCGCCGGGGCGGCCGGGTGTCGGGGCGTACTCCCGGGGTCTTGAGACGGCGCTGGCGGTGCCGGCGGTGCCCGGGCCCCGTGCCGGGGAGGCCGACCCGGCGGCGGAGCTGGAGCTGGCGCGGCGCTACGCCGACGAGGCCGACCGGTACGGGCAGCAGGCCGAGCTGCTGGCCCAGCGGCCGCCGCTGCTGCCGGCCTGGTCGCCGGTGGCGCGGGCGCTCGCCGTGTACCTGGGCTGCGCTGCCGTGGGCGTGGTGCTCATGCTGGTCCTGGTGCTCGCGTCCGGCGTCGGGGTGGTCGGCCTCGGCACCCTGTACACCTGGATGTGCGCCGGGCTGCCCGCCGTGTCGCTGATCGCCGGCTGGCTGGTGCTCGGCCGCTGGGGGAGGCCGGCGATGGTCGCCGGGACGGCGGCCCGCTACCCGGTGCTGGGCATCCTGGTGTGCTTCCTCGCCCTGCCGCTGGCCTACTGCGGCTACCTGCTGCTCTTCCGCACCCTGTTCTGAGGGCGTGCTCAGCCCGTGTTGCTGACCCGGGCGCTCTTGACCAGTTGGGCGAAACGCACGTCCGGGCAGGGGTAGTCCTCCCCGCAGCCGCAGAGCCAGCGGGTCACCACGCGGGGCGGGTGGGCGAAGAGAATGTCGTCCGCGTCGGCGACGTCCTCGTCGGACGCCAGGGGAGTGGTGTCGTCGTTGTCCACGATGGCTCCTGTCCGAGGGCCTGCGTGTTGCTGACTCCGGTGCCGCCCCAAGGGGCGGGCCACGGCACGCCCGGCCGGCCCCACGGGTCGACCAGCCGGGCGCTCTGCGCGGTGGGGAAGGACCAACTCTTGGTTTGCAGACCTGGGAGCCGGTCGAATCGAACTTTACACAACTAGTCACGGAAAGCAAGCGCGACAACACGTGACTTGTCACATGAAGTCGGCGCGTGATCGAATGGCGGTGCAGACCTGGGAGTACAGATGCCCGTCAAGCCCAAGTGGGAACAACTCGCCGACCACATCCGGAGCCAGATCGAGTCGGGTGAACTCGCACCCGGCGACCAGTTGCCGTCCACCGCGCAGCTCAGAGCGCAACACGGCGTCTCGACCACTGTGGTTCGCCAAGCCATCCTCGTCCTTCAGACGCAGGGATGGGTGCAGGGCGTCCACGGCCTCGGCGTCTTCGTCGCCGAGCGCTGATCCCTTCTCGGCAAGGTGGAGGCGGCGGGATGGCGGAGCTGCCGGAAACGGTGACCCGGGACGGCGGTGTGCTGGACGGCTTCCACATCGGGCGGGTGCCCGCCGCTGTCGGTGCCGAGGTCTCGGACTTCGCCAGCGAGTGGGAGGACGTCCGGCCCGGGTGTGGGAGCGCCCGGTGGCCGAGGGCTACCGGGTGGACCTGCGGGTCCATGTGCTGCGCGTGATCGACCCCGGGCATCTTGACGAGGAGGCCCTGCTGTCGACCGCCCTCTCCGTCGGGGAGCAGAGCCGGTAGCCATCGAGGGCGAGCGCACAGTCAGGTCAGCCGTCGAACAACAGGGCGGAGGACCGTGACCAGGCAGGCTGATATCGGTGGTGGCGAGGTGCAGGCGGCAGGCCTCGACGTTCTCCTCTGGGTTCAGTTCGGACCAGTCGAGGAGGTAGCCCGCCGCCGCGGCGACGGTCGCCGGATCGCCGCCGGGCTGCGCACTCATCGGCACACGCCTGCACGGCATCCAGACCAGCTCGGCGTAACGCTGCGTAGCACGCGCGGAGCGCGGCAGAAGGAGCGCGCCCGTTGTGGCGCCGTTCGGCCGGCCAGGACCCGAGGCGGATATTTTCTTGACTCTCGACCTGGTCGAGGGCTGACCCTTCCTGGGTGACGTCTGAAGAGCGCGACCACCGATCAGTCCCTCTCGCGATTGACCTGGAGATGCTGCGGCCGGTACTGCGCGGCGCTTGGGGACCGGATACCTGTGACCCGCACGATGTGCAGGATTGGCACGCCGGCAACCCAGCCCGTGGTCAATGCGGGGTGACTGCCTTGATCATTCAGGACCTGCTCGGCGGAGAGCTGATCCTCGGCGAGGTCCTCGCCGGAGACGCCAAGGTCGGCTACCACTACTGGAATCGATTGGCCGACGGCCGCGAGGTTGACCTGACAGCTGACCAGTTCCAGCCACCAGAAGTCGTTGTCGGCGGTCAGGTCCAGCAACGCCCGCCGGGCCCACCTCGGCGATGCCGCCAGCAGTACGAGATCCTGCGGCACCGCGTCTTCGCAGCCCTCTACGGCGGCGATCCAACGCAACACGCAACCGTGACGGCTGGCGAACAGGCCGAACGCACGAACGGCGGCAGGTCCGCATGGGTCAGCGAGTGCCCATGACGATCTCCGCTGACGACTCCGGTCCGGTCCGGATTGTGACGGCCGTTCTTCGCGACGGCGTTGGGAATCACGGCATCGGAGCCGTCCGGCCCGCCGATGCATGAGATCCGGACCGCGACGTACGACATGCAGATCTGGTTGATCGACAGGTGGACCGGAACACCCGTCAACGCCGCGCCGGACGAGCACGACGCTGTGGCGTGGTTCGAGACGTCCGACCTTGACAGCCCGCGTCTCGGCAACGAGTCGTATCTCTTGATGCTCACCGCCGTGCGCCGACGCCTGCGCAGGATATCCACGGAGAGTGACGGGAGTTCCTGCATTCCGGCGCGCCTGCTCGGCGGCAGAAGCGGACACCGCTGGCGTGCGCCGGACCAGTCGAGGATCCGTGGAACCTCTCTCGGGATGGCGTCGGATCCGGGCTGAGTCGTTCGTAGAAGAGGTGACCTCCCATTGGGTCCTTCGTGCACCGCGAGGTAGAGGCATGGCAAAGCTGATCTACGTGACGAACGTGTGGCTCGACGGCTACATCGAGGACGAGCGCGGCGCCTTCGACTGGTTCCCGCCCGACGACGAGGTATTCGCGTTCACCACCGACCTCCTGCGATCCGTCGGCACGTTCCTCTACGGACGGCGCCTGTACGAATCGATGGCGGTCTGGGAAACCAATACCGGTCTGGCCGCCCAGTCCGAGCTCATGGCAGACTTCGCCAGCGCCTGGCAGGCGGCGAACAAAGTCGTCCACTCCACGACCCTCGCCGCGGTATCAACTGCCGACACCCGACTCGAACGCCGTTTCGACCCCGCCGCGGTACACCAATTGAAGGCCACGGCCAGCAGCGATCTCACCGTAGGAGGTGCCAACCTCGCGACGCAGGCTTTCAGGGCCGGGCTGGTCGACGAGTGCCAGCTGTTCGTCTGGCCCGTGGTCGTCGGCGGGGGTAAGCCAGGGCTGCCGACCGGCATGCGCACCGACCTTGAGCTGCTCGATGAGCGCCGATTCCGAAACGGCACCGTACACCTGCGCTACCGCGCACTCGGACAATGAACGACAGTCCTGTCCGATCGCCGGCGCTTGCGTGGCAGGCGGAGCGCCGACGACTGAGTCGGCCGGATGAGGTCGCCCATCACGAACGCGGGTTGCGTCAAGTCGCAGTGTGCGCAGGCGTCAACCGCCGCGTCTGGACGGCGGTGGCGACAGCGAACCCCAGTTTTGGGGAGCGCCCCGACAACTACTCCCTGGGCAGCGTCTTTTGGCTGCGGCGTGCTGCGGCAGCGGTTGGCAGCCGTAGTAGTTGATCGATACTGTGCCTCGGTGGCCCGTACGCAGCTCACTGCCGAGTTGGTGGTTGACGGTCGTGTTCCGCAGGCATTGGCGCTGTCGCCGGACGGCAAGTGGGTCGCCTACGTGGTCGCCCCGGTCGGGCGGGCTGGTGATCACCCGGTCAGCGAGGTGTGGGTCGCCGCCGTCGACGGGACTGGGTCTCCGCGACGATTGACTTCGGGTGAGGCGTACGATTCGGCGCCGCGGTGGGCCGGGGATTCGCTGCTGGTCTACTTTCTCTCCGACCGGGCTGAGCGTGGCACGGCGCAACTGCACCGGGTGGGGCTGGTCGACGGTGTTGTGGAGGCGGTCACGTGCTGGGCCGGTGGGGTGTCCGGTCACCTCCCGCTGGCCGATCCGGACGTGGTTGTGGTGATCGCAGCCGATGAACCGTCCGCCGAGGACGAACGCCGGGTGAGGGAGCGTGACGACGCTCGGGTGTGGGGTGAACGCGTACGCCCGGACCGGCTGCGGCTGCTCGACGTACGGAGCCGGGAGGTCCGGACACCGGATGCGTTCGGCGATCGTCATGTCGTCGAGGTGGTCCAGCGGCCCGACGATGGAATCCTGGCGGTACTGACCTGGTCGACCCCCGACGTGGACCCGGGCCTTGTGGAGCCCGGTCTCCACCTGCTCGATCCGGACAGCGGCGTGACGCGGGACCTCGGCTCGGCCGCGGCGGACGCGTCGTCGCTCGTCTGGTGGCCCGCCGACGACGGCTGGCACCTGGCATATGTCGCGAAGACTCCGCCCGCTCTGGTGGGTGGACATGCGGTTCTCGATGTCGCCGTGCCGGTGAGCGGGCCGGTGGGCGAGCACCGTAACCTGACCGCCGGCACGACCGTGTGCCCGAGCAACCTGGTTCAGGTCGACGCCGGTCTGCCGCTGGTGCTGGTCGCCGACGGGCTCGATACCGCGATCCACCGGCTCGATCCGGTCGGGCCCACCCTCGTCGAGGTGTCCCGGGTCGACGGCCTCGCGACGTCGTTTGCCACGAGCCGGCACGGTGACGCCGTCGCGGCGGTGGTGAGCACGTCCTACGAGCCCGGGAACGTCCACGCCGGCCCCACGTGCGGGCCGCTGACGAGCCTGACCGATCTCAGGCCCGAACTCCGCGACATCCGGTGGGGTGTCCAGGAACGCCTGTCGTACGAGGCATCTGACGGGCTGGCCCTGGACGGCCTGCTGATCCTGCCCGCCGGCCGGTCGCACACCGACGGGCCGTTTCCGCTGGTGACACTGGTTCACGGCGGCCCGTACGAGCGGCACGCCGACCGGCTCATGCTCGGCTGGCACCCGTCCGGCCAGTGGCTGGCGACTGCGGGCTACGCCGTGTTTCTGCCGAACCCGCGCGGCGGCCAAGGGCACGGCCACGACTTCGCGGTGCGCGTCGCCGGTGCGGTCGGCCTCGACGAGTGGACCGACATCTGTGCCGGCATCGACCTGCTCATCGCCGACGGCGTCGCCGACCCCGACCGGCTGGGCATCGGCGGCTGGAGCCACGGCGGGTTCATGGCCGCATGGGCGGTCGGGCAGACCGACCGGTTCAAGGCCGCCGTGATGGGCGCCGGAATCAGCGACTGGGGAATGCTCGCCGCAACCGGAGAACAGGGGCCGTTCGAGGCCGCCCTCGGCGGCAGCAGCGGCTGGGAAGGAACAGGTCCACACCGCCACGACCGGCTCAGCCCGATCTCGTACGCCTCCAACATCCGCACGCCGGTGCTGATCCTGCATGGCGAGAACGACACCAACGTTCCGGTATCACAGGCGGAGTTCTTCCACCGAGCCCTACGCAGGTTCGGAGCCGAGCACAAGTACGTCGTCTATCCCCGGGAGAACCACTCGATCCGCGAACGCAACCACCAACTCGACGTGCTCCGCCGCACCCGCGCATGGTTCGACCGGTGGCTCGGATGACCCAACGCCCGACCGCCACGACCGCCACGGCCTACCGCGGCAGGCCAGACCACCTATTCCAGAAACAGGGCGGCAAGCAGCGGCAAGCGTTGACGCAGCTGCTGATCGTCGTCCAAGTTCCACAGCACCCACGCACTCATCCCGGCTACGTCCGGATGCAGGGGCCGGCGATCCGGTTACCTCCGTGACGAGCGCTTCGCGGCTAGATCCGGACGACGGTGAAGCTGACGATTCGCCCGATCCGCCCCGTACGACGCGCGAACGGTGCCACGATGCCGGCAGGGCGTGCCGGCGGTGGCCGCCCCCAGTCGAGAGGGGTCGACGTGAGCACCGTCCCGCCGGGCACGCCTTGCTGGGCCGACCTGGCCACCCCGGAATCCCGCCGATGCGCGGCGCTTCTACCCGGAGCTGTTCGGCTGGACCGGGCGGATCACGCCGGAGCCCGAGGCGGGCGGTTCGACGTCCCCGGCGCGATGGCCTGGAACGAGCTGGTCACCCACGACCCGGAGGGCGCGAAGGTCTGCTACGAGCTGGTCTTCGGCTGGCACCCGGACGACCAGCCGATGGGAACGATTACCTACACCGGCTGGCGGCTCGGCGCCGGTGCCGGCTGACGGCCGTCGGCTGTCGGGCCCGCCCGCCGCCATCCCGCTGAGAGTTGCCCGAGCAGAGAAAGCGAAGCCGAAGCCATGACAGATATTCCAGCGGGGGCACCCGCCTGGGTCGACCTGGTCACCACCGACCTCCCCGGCGCGGCGCGCTTCTACGCGCCCTTGTTCGGGTGGGCCGTCGCCGAGGCGGACCGGCAACCCGCGGCTGACGGTCACCTCGTCTTCCACCAGCAGGGCAAAACGGTGGCCGGTGCCGGGCTGGGGGCCGGCCCGCAACGGCCGCCTGCCTGGATGCCCTACCTGGCGACCGACGACGCCGAGGGTGCCTGCCAGCGGGTGACCGCCGCCGGCGGCCGGATCCTGACCGAGCCCTTCGACGTCCCCGGCTCTCGGCGGACGGCGCTCTTCGCCGACCCGGCCGGGGCGCCGTTCGGGGTGTGGCAGTCGCTCGGCATGCCGGGGGCCGAGGTGTTCGACGTACCCGGCTCGCTGACCTGGCCCGAGCTGACCACGCGGGAGCCGGACCGGGCTAAGGAGTTCTACGGGTCGGTGTTCGGCTGGACGGCGGACGACCAACCGATGGGCCCGATCACCTACACCACCTGGCAGCTGGACGGTCGTCCCGTCGGCGGGATGATGCCCATGATCGGCGAAGACTGGGGCGACCTCCCGTCCCACTGGATGATCTACTTCGCGGTCACCGACACCGACCGGGTCGTCGCCGAGGCGCTAGGGATGGGCGCGACGCTCGCCGTTCAGCCGACGGACCTGACGCGGGGCCGCTTCGCGGTGCTCACCGATCCACAGGGGGCGTTCTTCTCGATCCTCGGGACTACTCCGCCCTGACCGCACGGGGATCCGGCCGACGCGATGGTTCGTACCCGGACAGGGATCCCTGGCGGCTGGCTGACGCGATCCGGGCCGCGGAGGTGAAACAGCACCCAGGTCAGGCGCGCTCGACGACGACCATCGGGATCTCCCGGTCGGTCTCCTTCTGGTAGCGGGCGTAGGTCGGGAACACCGCCGTCATCAGCTCCCACAGCCGGGGTCGCTCCTCGGCGGTGGCGGTCCGCGCCCGGGCGGCGAAGCGCTCCGCGCCGACCTGCACCTGGACCTCCGGGTCGTCCCGCAGGTTCAGGTACCAGTACGGGTGGTGGGCCGCCCCGCCGTTCGAGGCGACCAGCAGGTAGCGGTCGCCGTCGCGGCCGTAGATCAGGGCGGTGCGGCGCAGCGCGCCGGAGCGGCGGCCCCGCGTGGTGAGCAGCAGGGCGGGATAGCCGTGGAACGTGCCACCGTCGGCGCCGTCGCTGGCGACGTACCGCCGGACGTGGCTGGCGACCCACCCGACCGGACTGTCCTCAATCACCTCGCTCATCCCCGTAGCCTAACCCGCTCGAGCGCGGCCAGATCATGGACGATTTCGGCCCCTGGAGGGGCCACTTCGTTCCAAGATCTGTGCGGCTGCGTCGGCGCGGTGACGATTCAGGTCTCGGTCAGCAGCAGCCAGTCGTCGTCGACCGGGCTCGCCCGCCAGCCGTCCGGCCAGGCGTGGGAGTGCGCCGTGCTGGCGCGGGCCTGGTCGACGCCGGGGCGGCGGGCGAACGTCGCACCGCCGAACCGCGCCCGGCCGTGGAAGCGGGCGCGGCCGAAGCTGCCCTTGTTCTCGAAGCGGGCCTGCTCGAAGAACGCGTCGCCACCGAACTCGGTGAACCGGAACAAGGCCAGGTCGGCGAAGCGGGCCTGGCGGAAACCGGCGTACCCGCCGAACACGGCGTGCTCCATCGACAGGCCGGCGCGGAAGTCCGCCTCGCGGAACGTGGCGCTGTCGGTGAACCGGGCGGTGTCGAAGGTGGCCGTCTCGCGGAACGTCGTGCCCCGGAACGTCGCCCGGCCGAAGGTGGCGCCCCGGCAGGACAGCGTGCCCCCGAGGTCGGCCCGGTCGACGCTGGTGCGGAGACTCCGGGCGCCGTCGAGCACGATCTCCGCGTCGCCGGTGACCTCGTCGAGCCGCAACTCCTCGAACGTCGCCCCCAACGACAGCCGCCCCCGCACGGTCGCGCCGGTGAGGCGGGTGACGCCCGTGCAGACCGCCCCGGTGAGGTCGGCGTCGACCAGGGTGCAGCCGGCGGCGTCGAACCCCGCCAGCCGGGCACCGGTCAGGTCCAGGCTGACACTCGGGCCAGAAGTGGTCGCCGTCCGCGCGCAGGTGCCGGGTGAGCACCCGCTGGGCCGTCCGGCGTACCTCCGTCTCGCGCGGGTCGTCCGCCGGCGGCATCCGGAGGTACGCGCAGAGCACGGCGACGATGGTCGGCCGCTGCCCCGGGTTGTCCTGACCGAGCCGCTCCAGGGCGTGCAGGCCGCCCAGGCGGACGGCCGCGTTGTCGCTGCCGAGCAACTCGACGGCGCGGGTGTACAGCTCGGTCAGCCGGCGCTCGGCGGCGTCGTGGTCGGCCGCCCGGGTCTGCCGCTCCTGGTGGCGCTGCGCCGCGTCGGCGACGGCCTCGGCGTGCGCCTGGACGCGTTCGCGGTGCGTCTGGTCCTGGGCGGCGACGGCCTCCTGGTGGCGCTGCGCGCGTTCGCTGATCCACTGCCGGCGGGCAGCGAGCAGCAGCGCGAGGCCACCGCCGGTGCCGGCGACCACGGTCAGCCCGGTGCGGATGGCGTCGACGCGCAGGGTGGCCCGGGTGTCCGGCTGGGTGGCCCGGTCGGCCTCGCCGAGCAGCCAGTCCAGCACCCACCAGCCGAGGGCGACGGCGAGCAGCAGCCCGACCAGCACCAGCCACCACGGCATCACCCGCAGCCGTTCGTCGGGTGGTGGGGTCACGGCCACAGCATGCCACCGGGACGCCACCGGGTGGGGGATCGCGCCGACACCGTTGCCGCGTAACAGCTTCCGCGCCGCAACTACTCCAATGTGGACATATGGCATCCGGAATGCCGGAATGCGCCTCTGATGGAACAACGGGTTACCGAAGCGTAACTTAGCATTGACGAGCCTGAATCAATGGCCCCATCATCGTTCGCACCGGTCGATCGGACACCGCACCCACCACCACCCGGAGGTGCAGCCATGCTGCTCCGAAAGACCGCCACCGTGCTCGCGGCAGCACTCGCCGCGACGCTCGCACTCCCGGCCGCGACCGCCGCCGCGGAGCCCGTCCCGACCGCTGCGAGGGCGTCCGGACCCACCGCCGCCCCGACCGCTGCGGCGGCGTCCGGACCCACCGCCGTCCCGGCCGCCGAGGAGGCCGCCGAACGCGCCGACGCCAACGCCAACCCGGTGATCGTCGTCGGTGGCCTCAGCGGCTTCGCCGCCGTCTACGAGCCGCTCGCCGCCCGGCTGCGCGGCGACGGCTTCCGTCCGTTCATCTACGAACTGCCGGGGCTCGGCTTCGGCGACATCCCCACCTCCGCCCGCGCCTTCGCCGGGTACGTCGCCCAGGTCCGCGCCGTCACCGGTGCGGCCAAGGTCGATGTCGTGGCGCACTCGCAGGGCGGCCTGGTGGCCCGCTACTACCTGAAGCGGCTGAACGGCACCGGCGCCGTCGGCCGGTACGTCAGCCTCGGCACCCCGGAACAGGGGACGTACGTGGCCAACATCCTCAACTTCATCGGGCTCGGTAGCTGCGCCGGCGTCGTCTCCTGCCAGCAGATGATGACCGGCTCCGACTTCATCGAGGACCTCAACGCCGGCGACGACACCCCCGGTGCGGTCCGTTACACCACCGTGCGTACCTGGCAGGACGAACTGGTCCGCCCGGTGGGCAACGCCACGCTGGCCGACGGCGCCACCAACGCGCTGATCCAGGCGTGGTGCCCGCTGCGGCTGGTCGGGCACCTCGGGCTCGCGCTGGACGGCACCACGTACACGGTGATCCGGCAGGCGCTGCGCGACCGGGCGATCCGCCCCAACTGTTTCGCGCTGTAGGTGCGACCCGTACGTGTCCGGCGGGGCGGTCGGTGCACCGACCGCCCCGCCGGCGCGTGCGCGGACGGCTTCCGGGCCGCCGCACCGCGAGCGCCTCGACGGGGCCGGGCCGGCGGTGTCGCCGCACCGCACCGCGCTGCGCGAAGTTGGCCGTACCGGCCTCCGGCTCGTGGGACGCTGTGCCCGTGCCGGTCGGCGTCGACCCGCCTCCGGCGTGACGGGCGGGAGGAGAACGCCATGACGGGGACGCCGGAGGTCGACTTCGCGCTCGACACGTACGAGTGCATCGTGCTCTATCCCGGCGCGTCCGGGCGGGCGCTGCCGGCGGAGACCGTGCAGCGGCTCCAGGCCGAGCACAACGCGCACCTGCAGGCCATGCAACGGCGCGGCATCGTCCTGGTCGCCGGGGCCGTGGACGGACCCGCCCGCGAGCCGGACCCGCCGCTCGGGTTCGGCCTGGCCCGCACCGGCTCCGTGGACGACGTCCGCAGCGTCATGGAGGCCGACCCCGCCGTGCAGGCCGGCCTCTACCGTGTCGACGTCATGAGCTTCTACTGCCCGGCCGGCTCGCTGGAGTTCCCGCTGGCCAAGACCCAGAGCTAGGGCCAGCTCCATGGGCGTTCGTCGACCGGCCCGGCGCCGTTCACCCACGCCCGGCGGCCGGGCTGACACCGGACGGTACGATTCCGGGCGCGCGGTCGCCGATGCCCGCCGTCACGACGTCCCCGGCGGGTGTCCCACCCCCGGTCGCGCACCCGCGCATCGTCGGACAAACCTGGTTCGCAGTGCGACAGGGGTCGGCCCGCAGTCCGGCCCGGAGGAGAGACTAGCCTGATGGGCGTGACACGCCGCGCGAAGATCGTCTGCACACTTGGTCCCGCCACCTCCTCGCCCGAGCGCATCCGCGGGCTCGTCGAGGCCGGCATGAACGTGGCGAGGCTCAACTTCAGTCACGGCAGCCACGCCGACCACGAGGCCGTCTACCGGCTCGTACGGGAGGCGGCCGACGCGGCCGGCCGCCCCGTCGCCGTGCTGGCCGACCTGCAGGGCCCCAAGATCCGGCTCGGCCGCTTCGCCGAGGGCCCGCACGAGTGGCGCACCGGCGACTCCGTGGTGATCACCAGCGACGACGTCCTCGGCACCAAGGACCGGGTCTCCTGCACCTACAAGAAGTTGCCGCAGGAGGTGAAGCCGGGCGACCGGCTCCTGATCGACGACGGCCGGGTCGCCGTCGAGGTAACCGACGTCACCGGCAACGACATCCGCTGCCTGGTGACCGAGGGTGGCCCGGTCTCCAACAACAAGGGCGTGTCGCTGCCGAACGTGGCGGTCAGCGTCCCCGCCCTGTCCGACAAGGACTCCGAGGACCTGCGGTTCGCGCTCGGGCTCGGTGTCGACCTGATCGCGCTCTCCTTCGTCCGCTCCGCCGACGACATCAAGCTCGTCCACGCGATCATGGCCGAGGAGGGCGTCCACCGCCCGGTCCTCGCCAAGGTGGAGAAGCCGGAGGCGGTGGACCACCTCGAGGCGATCGTGCTGGCCTTCGACGGCGTGATGGTGGCCCGCGGCGACCTCGGCGTGGAGCTGCCGCTGGACCAGGTTCCCCTGGTGCAGAAGCGCGCGGTGCAGCTCTGCCGGGAGAACGCCAAGCCGGTCATCGTGGCCACCCAGATGCTCGACTCTATGATCGAGAACTCGCGGCCGACCCGCGCCGAGGCGTCCGACGTGGCCAACGCGGTGCTCGACGGCGCGGACGCGGTGATGCTCTCCGGCGAGACCAGCGTCGGCAAGTACCCGGTGCTCACCGTCAGCACCATGGCCAAGATCGTCACCACGACGGAGTCCGGCTCGATCGGCGTGCCCCGGCTCCAGCACGACCCGCGTACGCACGGCGGCGCGCTCACCGTCGCCGCCTCGTCGATCGCCCGGGCCATCGGCGCCAAGGCGATGGTGGCGTTCTCGCAGACCGGCGACACCGTCCGCCGGCTGTCCCGGCTGCACTGCGACCTGCCGCTGCTCGCGTTCACCCCGGTTCTCGAGGTGCGCAACCAGCTCGCCCTCTCCTGGGGCGTGGAGACCTTCCTGATGCCCTTCGTCGAGCACACCGACGACATGTTCCGGCAGGTCGACGAGGCGCTGCTCGGCCTGGGCCGGGCCAATCCCGGCGAGTACGTGGTGATCGTCGCGGGCAGCCCGCCCGGCACCCCCGGCTCGACCAACACGCTGCGCGTACACCAGCTCGGGTCGCTGGTCGACGCCGCGTCCGCGCGGGCGTTGCGGTGAGCGCCGCGGACGTCGCGGTCGGTCAGGCCGCCGTCGACCAGTTGCTGGAGGTCCTGGACCTCACGCCGACCGGCGAGATGGCCTTCCGGGGGATGAGCCCGCCGGTCGGCCCGCAACGGGTGTACGGGGGGCAGGTCGCCGGTCAGGCCCTCGTCGCCGCCGGCCGCACCGTCGACCCGGAGCGGTTCGTGCACTCCCTGCACGGCTACTTCGTGCGCCCCGGCGACCCGGTCGAGCCGATCGAGTACCAGGTGGAGAACATCCGCGACGGCCGCTCGTTCTCGGTCCGCCGCTCGGTCGCGCTCCAGCACGACAAGCCGATCTTCTTCATGTCCGCGTCATTCCAGCGGGTGGAGGAGGGGCTGGACCACCAGGCGCCGGCCCCGCCGGACGTGCCCGGGCCGGACGAGGTGCCGACCATGAGCGACCGGCTCGCCCGCTACCCGGAGCGGCTCGGCATCTGGGCGCAGATCCCGCGCCCGATCGACGTTCGCTACGTCGGCGAGCCGGGCTGGGTCCGCCCCGGTGACCGTCCGGCGGAGCCGCACCAGCGGGTGTGGATGCGGATCGACGGCAAGCTGCCCGACGACCCGCTGCTGCACGCGTGCGCGCTGACGTACGCCTCCGATCTGACCCTGCTGGACTCGGTGCTGTCGGTGCACGGCGAGGTCTGGGGTCCCGGCGGCCTGGTGGGCGCGAGCCTGGACCACGCGTTGTGGTTCCATCGGCCGTTCCGGGCCGACGAGTGGTTCCTCTACGACTGCTGGAGCCCGTCGGCGTCCGGCGCGCGGGGTCTGGCGGCCGGCCGGATGTTCACCCGGGACGGGCGGCAGATCGCCAGCGCCGTCCAGGAGGGCCTGCTGCGCCGCGTCGGCGCCTGACCTGGGCCCGGATCGGCCGCTGCCCGGCCGATCGGCCGAGGGGTGATCGGCCGGGCGGGGTGACCGGCCGGATAACCTGTCCGGCATGCGTCTCTCCGCCCGGGTCGACTACGCCCTCCGCGCGGTCGCCGAGCTCGCCTCGGTGACCGGCGGCGCCACCGCCGGGCGGGGGCGGCCGGTGACGGCCGAGCAGATCGCGCGCGCCCAGGACATCCCGCCGAAGTTCCTGGAGAGCATCCTGCTGCAACTGCGCCGGGGCGGCATCGTGCACGCCCAGCGGGGCCCGGAGGGCGGCTACTGGCTGGCCCGGCCGGCCGCCGAGATCTCCCTCGCCGCGGTGATCCGGGTGATCGACGGGCCGCTGGCGCACGTGCGGGGGCAGCGACCGGAGGACCTCGGCTACCACGGGGCGGCGCGCGCCCTGCAGGACGTGTGGATCGCCCTGCGGGCCAGTGAGCGGCAGATCCTCGAGCTGGTGACCGTCGCCGACGTGGCCGGTGGCACGCTCCCGCCGCGGGTCACCGAACTCGCCGCCGACCCGGCCGCCTGGACCTGACCGGCCGTCCACCCGCCGAACCCGGCGACCGGGCGTGGGTCGTCCCACTGACCGAACAGGGGCTTGACCCTGGCACCCCCCGTCCCGCATTGTCGACCAAGTCGATAGGAGATACCCAGAAACTCGGGAGGTGTCGTGCGCAAGCTGCTCGTCCTCGCGCTCGTCGGGCTCGCCGCCCAGCTCGTCGACGGCGCGCTCGGCATGGCGTACGGGCTCACCTCGACGACGCTGCTGCTGCTCGCCGGCGTCGCACCGGCCGCCGCCTCGGCGTCGGTGCACCTCGCCGAGGTGGGCACGACGCTCGCCGCGGGCGTGGCGCACTGGCGGTTCGGCAACGTCGACTGGCGGGTGGTCGGCCGCATCGCCGTGCCCGGCGCGCTCGGGGCGTTCGCCGGGGCCACCTTCCTCAGCGCCATCTCCACCGAGGCCGCCGCCCCGTGGATGGCGGCCATCCTGTTCACGCTCGGCGCGTACCTGCTGGTGCGCTTCTCCCGGCCGCTGCGCACCGAGCGGCGCGCCGGCCGGCTGCGCGGGCGCTTCCTCGGCCCGCTCGGCCTGGTCGCCGGGTTCGTCGACGCCACCGGCGGCGGGGGTTGGGGGCCGGTCGCGACGCCCGCGCTGCTGGTCAGCGGCCGGATGGAGCCCCGCAAGGTGATCGGCTCGGTGGACACCGCCGAGTTCCTGGTGGCCGGCGCGGCCAGCGTCGGGTTCCTCATCGGCCTCGGCTCCGAGGGCTTCCTCCTGCCGATGGTGGCCGCCCTGCTGGTCGGCGGGCTGATCGCCGCGCCGCTGGCCGCCTGGCTGGTCCGCATCGTGCCCGCCCAGCTGCTCGGCGCGGCGATCGGCGGGGTGATCGTGCTGACCAACGCCCGCACCCTGATGCGCGCCGCCGACCTCGGTGGCGGGGTCCGGCCGGCCGTGTACGCGCTGCTGGTCGCGGGCTGGGTCGCCGCGCTCGGGCTCGCCGTCCGGGCCCTGCTGCGCACCCGCCGCGCCCGGGCGCTGGCGAACGCCGTCCACACGCCCCCCACCACCCCCGCCCACCCCACCCCCGAACCGGTCACCACCGCCCCCACCCCCTGACCCCCCTCGTTTGTCGATCATGAAGTTGGCGGGTGGTTCGATCTTCGAATCACCCGTCAACTTCATGATCAACGGGGTCGGGCCGGGTCGGGCCGGGTCGGGCCGGGTCGGGCGTCAGTGGGGGAGGAGGGTGGTGGCCGTTTCCGTCAGGAGGGTCCAGGCCTCGTCGACGTGAGACGTGGTGGTCTGGGGTGAGCCGACCGCCAGTCGGAGTGCGTACCGGCCGGCCACGCTGGTGTGCGTCAGGTGCACCCGGCCGGTCGCGTTCACCCGGGCGAGCAGTTCGGCGTTGACCGCGTCGTCGGCCCGCAGCCGGAAGCAGACCAGCGAGTACGGGTGCGGCGCGGCCAGTTCGAACCGTTCGTCGGCGCGTACCCGGTCGGCGAACCGGGCGGCGAGCGCCACCCCCGACCGGATGTGCGCGCGCAGGCCCTCCACCCCGTACCAGCGCAGGACGAACCACAGCTTCAACGCCCGGAACCGGCGACCCAGCGGCACCTGCCAGTCCCGGTAGTCGATCACCGCGCCGGATTCGCTGGCCGCGTTGCGCAGGTACTCCGGCAGCACCGTCAACGCCTCGGTCAGCTCGCCCCGGTCGGCCACCCAGGACGCGTCGCAGTCGAACCCGGTGAGCAGCCACTTGTGGGGGTCGAAGCAGTACGAGTCGGCGTACTCCAGGCCGGCGTGCCCGAACCGCAGCTCGGGGCAGACCGCCGCGGCGCCCGCGTACGCGGCGTCCACGTGCAGGAAGATGCCGTACTCGGCGCAGATCGCGCCGATCTCCGGCAGCGGGTCCACGGCGGTGGTGGAGGTGGTCCCCACGGTGGCGACCACGAGGGCCGGCACCACCCCGTCGGCCCGGTCCGCCTCGACGGCGGCCCGCAGCGCGGCCGGTGACATGGCGAGCGTCTCCGGGTCCACCTCGACCGCCCGGACGCCGTCGGTGCCCAGCCCGGCGATCCGCGCGGCCTTCTCGATCGACGAGTGGCCCTGGGTGGACGTGTACGCGCGGTAGCGGCGGTCGACGCCGCCCTCCCGCCACCGGCCGCCGCTGGCCCGGTGCACCGCGACCAGGGTCGCCACCAGGGTCGCCGAGGAGGCCGAGTCCTGGATGACGCCGCCGCCGGCGCCGGCGGACCGGAACCGCTTCGGCAGGTCGAGCAGGTCGGCGAGCCAGTCCAGCATCGCGGTCTCCAGTTCGGTGCAGGCCGGCCCGGTCGCCCAGAGCATCCCCTGCACGCCCAGCCCCGCGCTGACCAGGTCGCCGAGCACGCTCGGGCCGGACGTGTTGGCCGGGAAGTAGCCGAAGAAGCCCGGGTGCTGCCAGTGCGTGAGGTGCGGCGTGACCAGCGTGTCGAGGTCCGCGAGGACCGCCTCGACCGGTTCACCGCGCTCGGGCGGCCCGTCCGGGAGGGCGGCGACCACCGTGCCGGGCGGGGCCGCCGAGGTGATCGGGCGTTCGGGCAGCGTGGCCCAGTAGTCGGCGATCCAGTCCACCACGGCGTGCCCGGCGCGGCGGAACTCCTCGGGGGTCATGTGCGCAGCCATCCCGCGAGTGGATCAAGAATGGCGGGGCGGAGGCAAGGACGGCGACCGATCGTGTCGAGAAGGCGCTTGCTCTGGCACCCCTGCTGCGCGGAGTCGCAGACGAGCTTCTTCCTCGGGGCCGGCATGACCCCACCACCCATCCCGGACATCCACCTGCGCTGACCGGAAAGAATGAGGCACCGGGCCGGAGCCGCGGAACCGCTGACTCCGACCCGGTGCGCCACACCGTGGCACCCCCGACCCGTCCCGACCGGGAGTGCCGTACCACCACCGGAACCCAAGCTATGCGCGCCGCGCGTCCCGGGAGTGACGTCGGCGTGAAGATCGTGTTTCAGGAGTTCCGGCGCAGTCCACCGGCGACCCGCTCGGCGATCAGCTCGAACGACCGCACCCGGTCGGCCACGTCGTAGACCAGCGTGGTGAGCATCAGCTCGTCCGCGCCCGTCCGCTCCAGCAGGTCACCGAGCTGGCGGCGGACCGTCTCCGGCGAACCCGTCGCCTGCCCCTCCCGGCGCTGCGCGACGAACTCCCGCTCCAGCTCCGTGTACGGGTACGCCGCCGCCTCCTCCGGCGTGGCGAGGGGCTCCGGACGGCCCGAACGCAGCTTCAGGAACGACAGCCCGGCCGGCCCGGCCAGCCACTCCGCCCGCTCGTCGGTCTCCGCGCACACCGCGTTCACCGCCACCATCGCGTACGGCCGTTCCAGCCACCGCGACGGCCGGAAGCTCTGCCGGTACAGCGCCAGCGCCGGCAGCGTGTTCCGCGCGCTGAAGTGGTGCGCGAACGAGAACGGCAGACCCAGCAGCCCGGCCAACCGGGCGCTGAACCCGCTGGAGCCCAGCAGCCAGACCACCGGCCGCTGCCCCAGGCCCGGCGTGGCCGTGATCGGCCCCGGATCCGCACCGGTGAAGTAGTTCATCAGGTCCGCCAGTTCCCGGGGGAACCCCTCCGCCGACAGTCCCTCCATCGTCCGGCGCAGCGCCAGCGCCGTCACCTGGTCGGTGCCCGGCGCGCGCCCGACACCCAGGTCGATCCGGCCCGGGTGCAGCGCCTCCAGGGTGCCGAACTGCTCGGCCACCACCAGCGGCGCGTGGTTGGGTAGCATCACCCCGCCCGAGCCCAGCCGGATCGTGCTCGTCTGCGCCGCCAGGTGCGCCAGCAGCACCGCCGGCGCCGACGACGCGATCGCCGGCATGTTGTGGTGCTCGGCCACCCAGAACCGGTGGTACCCGAGCTCCTCCGTGCGGCGGGCCAGCTCGGTGGTGTGCCGCAGCGCCTCCCCGGCACTCGCGCCACGCGCCACCGGAGCAAGATCAAGAACAGCCAACGGTACGTCGATCACAACCCTCGCCAACCCGCGCCGCGTCCCGTTTGTTTCGGGCGGTGGCCTAACCCACGCCGCGCGCCTGCTCGAAGATCAGACTCGTCTGGGTGTGCTGCACCGCCGGATCCACCGCCAGATGGTCCAGCACGAAGTCCCGCAACGCGTCCGCCGACGCCGCCCGCAGGTGCAGCACGTAGTCCTCCGCGCCCGCCACGTGGAACACCGACACCACCCCCGGCAGCCGCACCGACCGCGCCCGGAACGCGTCCACCACCGCCCGGTCGTGCGCCGACAGCCGCACCGACACCAGCGCCTGCAACGGCAGGCCCACCGCCGCCGGGTCCACCTCCGCGTGGAACCCCCGGATCGCCCCGCACTCCCGCAACGCCCGGGTACGCGCCAGACAGGTCGACGGCGCCACCCCCACCCGCTCGGCGAGGGCGTTGTTCGGCAGTCGGCCGTCCGCGGCCAACTCCGCCAGGATCGCGCGGTCGGTGTCGTCCAGGCTCGCGTACGGCCGCACATCGTTCGGTGCAAGGGGCATGCCGCCATCCTCTCCCGAATCGCACGGCCCTGGCTAGCCGCCTTCCCGAATCATGTTCGCGCCTATTGCTCTCCATGCCGCACATGTTCGATCCTTCCCGGCATGACGACCGTGGACACCCGAGCCGTGCACGCCGGCCGCGACGACCTCGCCGCCCTCGGCGTCCACGCCGCGCCCATCGACCTCTCCACCACCAACCCGCTGCCCTCCGTCGACACCGGCGGCGACGCGTACGAAACCCTCGCCACCGGCGGGACCCTCCCACCCGGCGGCACCGCCGTCTACCAGCGGCTGTGGAACCCCACCGTCGCCCGCTTCGAAACCGCCCTCGCCGAACTCGAAGCCACCACCGACGCCGTCGCCTTCGCCAGTGGCATGGCCGCCCTCACCGCCACCCTGCTGGCCGCCACCCGCGACGGGAAACGGCACCTCGTCGCCGTCCGCCCCCTCTACGGCGGCACCGACCACGTCCTCGCCACCGGCCTGCTCGGCACCGACATCACCTGGGCCCGCCCCGACGAGGTCGCCGCCGCCGTCCGCCCCGACACCGCGCTCGTCCTCGTCGAGACCCCCGCCAACCCCACCCTCGACCTCGTCGACATCGCCGCCCTCGCCCGCGCCGCCGGGCCCGCGCCGCTGCTCGTCGACAACACCGTCGCCACGCCCGTGCTCCAACAGCCCGCCCGGCACGGCGCCACCCTCGTCCTGCACAGCGCCACCAAGAGCATCGGCGGCCACGGCGACGTCCTCGCCGGCGTCGTCGCCTGCGACACCGACTGGGCCGCCCGGCTCCGGCAGGTCCGGGCGCTCACCGGGGCGATCCTGCACCCCCTCGGCGCGTACCTCGCCCACCGCGGCCTCCAGACCCTCCCGCTGCGCGTCCGCGCCCAGCAGGCCGGCGCCGAGAAACTCGCCGCCTGGCTCGCCGACCACCCCGCCGTCACGCGCGTTCACCACCCCTCGCTGCACGACCCCGCCGGGCTCGTCGGCCGCCAGATGGCCGGCCCGGGCAGCCTCCTCGCCTTCGAGGTACGCGGTGACGCGCCCGCCGCGGCCGCCGTCGCCGGTGCCTGCCGGCTCATCACCCACGCGGTGTCGCTCGGTGGCGTCGACACGCTGATCCAGCACCCGGCGTCGCTCACCCACCGGCCGGTGCAGGGAGAGGCCAAGCCGGTCGACGGCCTGCTGCGGCTCTCGGTCGGCCTGGAGGACCCGGAGGACCTGCGCGAGGACCTGGCAGCGGCGCTCGCCACGCTCGGCTGACTTCCCGTCAGTACTTCGGGCCGACGTGCACGTCGAGGGCGGCAACCGCCTCCCGGCGGGCGACTGAGAGTGAGTTTCGGCGGTTCATCCGCCAGGCGATGCCGAGCAGGTCGAGGGCCCACTGGCAGAGCCCCATGATGTCGGTGGATTCGTTCGTGAACATGTAGCGCGGATAGACGTACTCCTTGCCGCGCACCTTCACCCGGTTGGCAAACCGCGCGCCGTCGGAGTGGAGGAGGCCCCGGAGAAAATCGCCCGGACGGGCTCTCACGATCTCGCGCTGCCAGTCTGTGAGGACGATCGCGCGTCGGTGCTTCTCGCCCGGCCCGTGCTGCGGGAAGAGGCACGGCCAGTGCCTGCCGTAGCTCTGGACGCTGACGCAGCCTTGGTGCGCGACCCGCTGGACCTTGTTCGCCAGGACCGCCCGCATCGCCGCGTCGCAGGCGTCGATGAGGCCCGGCCAACTGTTGCTGCAGGAGACGCGAAGCACCGGTACCCGGGCCGACGTCACCAGGTGGCCGTCGCCGAGGTAGAGGCCCAGCAGGTACGTGTAGCTCGTGGGATCTGTCGGATCGTCGACGTCCGGGCGGCAGCGGAAGCAGCGGGCGGCGGTGCCCAGTTGCTTCGGCTCTGGTCGATCCTTACACCAGTAGCGCACGGTCGAATAGGGCAGGCTTACGCTCCGTGCGACCTCCGCGACGGTCGCGCCGCCCAGGTACAGCGTTCGCGCGCCGGCGCGTACGTGGGGTGGATGCACACGGGCATCTTCGAACAAGCGTGCGACAATGTGGTGTCCCCGGTGGGATTCGAACCCACACTGTCGGAGGTTTGAGCTCCGTTTCTCTACCGGTTGGAATACGGGGACTTCCTCGCGGAACGCCTTGGTGGCGCCTCATAGAGTACCCACTACGCTATGGGGCGTGGCGCCCGGTCGGTCGGGTGTCGGGTTCAGACTGGTGGGAGTGGCTCGTGGCCGAGACGCAGACGGACGCCGAGCGCAGGCGCGTACTGATCGCCGAGGACGAGGCGCTCATCCGGCTGGACCTCGCCGAGATGCTCGCCGAGGAGGGCTACGAGGTCGTCGGCGAGGCCGGCGACGGTGAGACCGCCGTCCGGCTGGCCGAGGAGCTGAAGCCCGACCTGGTCATCCTCGACATCAAGATGCCGATCATGGACGGGCTGGCCGCCGCCGAGCGGATCGCCGGCGCCCGGATCGCCCCGGTGATCATCCTGACCGCGTTCAGCCAGCGGGACCTGGTGGAGCGGGCGCGGGCCGCCGGCGCGATGGCGTACCTGGTGAAGCCCTTCCAGAAGAGCGACCTGGTCCCGGCGGTGGAGATCGCCCTGTCGCGGTACTCGGAGATCGCCGCCCTCGAGGCGGAGGTCGCCGGCCTGACCGACCGCCTGGAGATCCGCAAGACGGTCGAGCGCGCGAAGGGCGCGCTGATGACGACGTACGGGATGACCGAGCCGCAGGCGTTCAAGTGGATCCAGCGCACCGCGATGGACCACCGGATGACCATGAAGGAGGTCGCCGAGCGGATCCTCGCGGAGACCGCCGGCGGCGAGGTGGCCCGCCCGGCCACCTGAGGACCCCGCCGTCCGGCCGGTCCGGTAACCGCGCCGGATCGATAGCATCGGATCCGTGTCCGTACGGCGGCTGACGACGGTGTTTGTGGCCCTGGTGCTCGCCGCCGTGGTGCTGGTCGCCGGTTGCGAGCGGCCGAGGCCCGTCGAGCGGCCGGAGCCCGCGCTCACGCCGGCCTGGGCGCCACTGACCCTGCCGGTCCCGCCGGGCCGTCCGGGGCGGCTGCTGCTGCGTGCCGCGGCGTCCTGCGGGGGCCGGTGGTACGTGGCGGGTGGCGTCGCCGACACGGCGGGTGGCACCCGGCCGGCGGCGTGGACGAGTGCGGACGGTGTGGCCTTCACGCCGCTGACGCTGGTGCCGTCGAGCCTCTCCGGCGAGCAGCACGTGCTGTCGTCGGTGGCGTGCCGCGGGTCGCGGGTGGCGGCGGTCGGGTCGAAGAGCGGGGGAGTGCACGGCAATCCGCGGGTCGGCACCTGGACGCAGGGCCCGGACGGGGTGTTGCGGGAGGTGCCGGCGCCGTTCGAGCAGTTCGGTGGGCCGCGGGCGGTGCGTGTCGGCCGGATGGTGGCGGGTCCGCGGGGCTGGCTGGTGGTGGGTTCGCGGGTGGCCGGGGCGGCGGTGTGGATCTCGCCGGACTCGTCGGCGTTCAGTCTGGTGGAGGGTGCGCCGGAGCTCGCGGGCGACGGTCGCGGGCGGACGGCCGCGGAGGACGCGGTGGCCGTACCGTCGGGGTGGCTCGTGGTGGGGTCGGTGCTGGCGGCGGCGGGGTCGCGCCCGGTGGCGTGGACGTCGGCCGACGGCCGCGCGTGGCGGCGGGCGGAGCTGCCGGGCGGGCCGGCCGGATCGGGCGCGGCCGAGCGGGTGGTGGCGACCCGGGGCGGGCCGGTGGCGGTGGGCCCGGCGGGTGCGGCGGGTTTCGGCGCGTGGCGGTCGACGGCGGACGGGTGGCGGTGGGCGGGGGCGTTCGGCGCCGCCGGTGCCGGGGTGCGGTCGGTGGGGGGTCTGGCGGTGGCCGGTGGGGGCCTGGTGGCGGCGACGCGCGGGGCGGGCGGGCACGGCCTGTGGCTCTCGCCCGATCTGGGAGATTCGTGGCGGGCGATGGCGTTGCCGAGGGCGGTTCCGGACACCGGTGACACGGCGGTGGCGGTGGCTTCCGATGGAGATCGATTGCTGTTGGTGGAGGATGACGGAAAAGGGTCCCGTGCCTGGTGGGGGCGGGTGCCGACGGTCGGTCGGTAGCTGGTCTAACGACTTTCGCTCGTTACCGACGAAACGAAGGTGAAAAGCTTTCACAACTGAAGGTTCTTACAGCGATCGTTTCCGATCAGGCACGGCGTGTAACGGTTCGGTCAACCCACTCCCCTGGGGCTTACGTCACAGCTCAACGGTGGGATAACGTCCGGCCCCAGACCGGCGACGACGGTCTGGTTCGGCCGCCCGCGCAAGGGCCAATCGGCGCCGGGTGGTTCGGACCATTGGGATGGAGGAGGGTACGAGCCGTGAGGCAGAAGCTCGCACGGGTGCTGAGTGGCGTCGCCATCAGCGCGCTGGTGTTCGGCGGCGCGGCCGCTTGCAAGGCTGACAGTGGTAGCGAGGGTGGCGGCAGCAACGCCGCGTGCGACCTCAAGATCGGCTTCTTCGGCCCGCTGACCGGTGACGCCGCCGGTCTCGGTATCCACATGCGCAACGGCACGAAGCTGGCGATCGACCAGTACAACAAGGAGAACGCCGACTGCAAGGTCAACCTGGAGGAGTACGACTCGCAGGGTGACCCGGCCAAGGCCCCGGCCCTCGCCCAGCAGGCCGTCGGTGACCAGAAGGTCGTCGGCGTCGTCGGCCCGGCGTTCTCCGGCGAGTCCGAGGTGGCCGACCCGATCTTCGACGAGGCGGGTCTGCCGATCATCACCCCGTCGGCCACCCGGCCGAGCCTGAGCACCAAGGGCTGGAAGATCTTCCACCGGGGCGTCGGTAACGACACCTCGCAGGGCCCGGCCGCCGGTCGGTACATCAAGGACGTCATGAAGGCCGAGAAGGTCTACGTCGTCGACGACCAGTCGGCGTACGGCGCGGGCCTGGTGGACGAGGTCAAGAAGGTCCTCGGCTCGGTGGCCGGCGAGGACAAGATCCAGGTCAAGCAGACCAACTTCTCCGCCGTGGTCAGCAAGATCAAGTCGAGTGGCGCGACGGTGCTGTTCTTCGGTGGCTACTACACCGAGGCGGGCCTGCTGCTCAAGCAGCTCAAGGGTGCCGGCTGGACCGGCACCATGGTGGCCGGTGACGGTGTCAACGACGCCAACTTCATCAAGGTCGCCGGCGACGCCGTTGCCGAGGGCACCGTCCTGACCTGCCCGTGCGCTCCGGCCACGGCGGCCAAGGGCAGCTTCCTCACCGACTACAAGGCCGCGTTCGACAACGCCGAGCCGGGCACCTACGCCGACGTGTCGTACGACGTCACCAAGGTCATGCTGGAGGGCATCAAGGAGGGTAAGGCCACCCGTGCCGACCTGCTGTCCTTCATCAAGTCGTACAACAAGGCGGGCACCGCGACCGGCGTGACCTACAAGTTCACCGACACCGGTGAGCTGGACCCGGCCCAGGTCGTGGTCTGGGCGTTCAAGGTCAACGCCGGCAAGGTCGTCCCGGACGTCGAGATCCCCAAGGCCTGACCGGGTAACCGGTCCCGTTACGGGATACCCACGGTGCGGCCGGGAGTTCTGCTCCCGGCCGCTCCGTTTGGCCGCACAGTTGGAGCCCCACTTGAACTTTGATGAGCTCATCGGAAACTTCCCGGCGCTGACGATAACCGGTTTGGAGCAGGGCGCGATCTATGCGCTCATCGCCCTCGGCTACACGCTCGTCTACGGTGTGCTGCGCCTGATCAACTTCGCCCACTCCGAGGTCTTCATGGTCGGTACCTTCACCGCCCTGTGGACCTGGGAGGCCCTCGGCTACAACCAGAACAGCCCGGCACCGGCCATCGGCCCGCTGCTGATCGCCCTGGTGGCGGGGCTCGTCATGGCGGCCCTCGCCTCGGCGGCCACGGCCGTCACGGTGGAGTTGGTGGCGTACCGGCCGCTGCGCAAGCGCAATGCACCGCCCCTGGCCTTCCTGATCACCGCGATCGGCGCGTCCTTCGTGCTCGCCGAGTCGTTCGGTATCGGCACCAACCGCGCCCCGTTCGGCATGCCGACGCTGGTGCCCCAGAAGACGCTCTTCACCATCTTCGGCGCGGAGGTCACCAACATCCAGCTGATCATCCTCGGTGTGACGCTGGTGATGATGGTCGGCCTGGACCAGTTCGTGAACCGCAGCCGGCTGGGTCGCGGTATCCGGGCGGTCGCCCAGGACGCGGACACCGCCGCGCTGATGGGCGTCAACAAGAACCGGGTCATCCTGCTGGTCTTCGTGCTCGGCGGCCTGATGGCCGGTGTCGCGGCGCTGCTGTGGGACGTGAGTAACTTCGGCTACACCAAGTTCAACGTCGGCTTCCTGCTCGGCCTGAAGGCCTTCGCGGCCGCGGTGCTCGGCGGCATCGGCAACCTGCGCGGTGCGCTGCTCGGCGGTCTGCTGCTCGGGATGGCGGAGAACTACGCCGTGGGCCTGTTCGGTGGGGACTGGAAGGACTTCACCGGCTTCGTGCTGCTGGTCGTCCTGCTGATGTTCCGGCCGACCGGTCTGCTCGGTGAATCACTCGGGAGGGCGCGCGCATGACCGCCACCGCGGAGAACGGAAAGACCTCGCGGATGAAGGCGCGCTGGTCGCACCTGCCCAAGCAGGTCCGCTGGGCGGCCCTGGCGGCCCTGGTCGTCTTCCTGTACATCCTGCCCAACCGCTGGTTCTACGAGTACCTGGGCTTCCCGATCGGCAGCGAGTACTTCGCCTTCTACACCACCCGGTCGGACTTCGCCGGCGTGCTCTTCGACACCGCCGTGTTCGTGCTGCTGGCCGTCGGGCTCAACGTCGTGGTCGGCTTCGCCGGTCTGCTCGACCTCGGGTACTTCGGCTTCTACGCGCTCGGCGCGTACACCGTCGCATTGCTGACGTCGCCGGAGAGCCGTCTCGGCACCGAGTGGCCGTGGCTCGCGGCGGTGCCGCTGGCGGTCATGGTGGCGATGATCTCCGGTGTCCTCCTCGGCGGCCCGACGCTGCGCGTTCGCGGTGACTACCTGGCCATCGTGACGCTCGGCTTCGCCGAGATGATCCGGCTCTACGCCGCGCGCAACGAGGGCGTCCTCCAGGGTCAGCGGGGCATCCCGGACATCCCGCACCCGCCGGGCACCGGGGCCGACGGCAAGCCGCTGTTCGGCGTGGTGGACGCCAAGCCGTACTACTGGCTGATGCTCACCCTCATCCTCGTCGTCATCCTGCTGGTGCGGAACCTGGCGAACAGCCGGGTCGGCCGGGCCTGGATCGCCGTCCGCGAGGACGAGGACGCGGCCGAGATCATGGGCGTGCCGACGTTCAAGTACAAGCTGTGGGCGTTCGCCATCGGTGCCGCGGTCGCCGGTCTCACCGGTGCGGTGTTCGCCGGCAAGCAGACGTTCATCAATTCAGACCAGTTCCTGTTGGAGAGCTCGATCCTGGTGCTCGCGGCGGTCATCCTGGGTGGTGCCGGCAACATCAAGGGAGCCATCGTCGGCGGTGCGCTCACCTGGTACCTGCCGGAGTGGCTGCGGGGCGTCGGCGACCTGGTCGGCGTCGAGTTCGACGCGGCCGAGTACCGGATCCTCGTGTTCGGTCTGGTCATCATCGTCATGATGATCTTCCGGCCCCAGGGTCTGGTACCCAACCGGCGGCGGGCGGCCGAGTTCGCCGACCGGCGCAAGGAAGCGGTTCCCCAGGAGACGGTGCCCAGTGAATGAGCCGCGAATGAGTAGCGAACGCGACAAGTCGAGCGACCGGGACATCGTCGCCGACGGCCGGAGCACGGTCGGCGTCCCGCCGGAGAAGGGCCCGGCCGAACCGGCCGAGGTCACCCCGGCCGCGCCGGACGCCGCCGGGCGGGAGCCGTTGCTGGAGGTCGACCACGTCACGCTGCGTTTCGGCGGCGTGGTAGCCCTCAACGACGTGACCTTCACCCTGTACAAGGGGGAGATCCTCGGTCTGATCGGCCCGAACGGCGCCGGCAAGACGACCTGCTTCAACGCGATGACCGGCGTCTACCGCCCCACCGAGGGCCAGATCCGGTTCAAGGGGGAGCGGGTCAGCGGCAAGCGACGGTCGTGGATCACCAAGGCGGGCATCGCCCGTACCTTCCAGAACATCCGGCTGTTCCCGGAGATGACCGCGCTGGAGAACGTGATGGTGGGCGCGGACGTCCACCACAAGACCAGCGTGATCTCCGCGATGCTGCGGCTGCCCCGGCACTGGCGCGAGGAGAAGCAGGGCCGGGAGAAGGGCCGCGAGCTGCTGCGCTTCGTCGGCATCGAGCGGCGCGCCGACGACCTGGCCCGCAACCTGTCGTACGGTGAGCAGCGGCGGCTGGAGATCGCCCGGGCCCTCGCCACCGACCCGGCCCTGCTCTGCCTGGACGAGCCGGCCGCCGGCTTCACCCCGGCGGAGAAGGAGGAGCTGCTGGGCCTGATCCGCAAGATCCGTGACCAGGGGGTCACGGTCCTGCTGATCGAGCACGACATGCGGCTGGTGATGGGTGTGACCGACCGGATCGTGGTGCTGGAGTTCGGCAAGAAGATCGCCGAGGGCCTGCCGGCCGAGGTCCGGGAGGACCCGAACGTGATCGCCGCGTACCTGGGGGTGCCGACCGATGCTGCTTGAGATCAAGGACCTGACCCTGCTGTACGGGCGGATCCAGGCGCTGCACGGGATCAGCCTGCACGTCAACGAGGGCGAGGTGGTGGCGCTGATCGGCGCCAACGGCGCCGGCAAGACCACCACCATGCGGGCGATCTCCGGCCTGCGGCCGATCGCGTCGGGCTCGATCGTGTTCGACGGCACCGACGTCACCCGGATGCGCGCCGACCTGCGGGTGATCCGGGGCATCGGGCAGGCGCCCGAGGGCCGGGGCGTGTTCCCCGGCATGACCGTCCTGGAGAACCTGGAGATGGGGGCGTACACCCGCCGGGACCGGAGCGAGATCAACAAGGATCTCGACATGGTGCTGGACCTGTTCCCCCGGCTGGCCGAGCGGCGCAAGCAGCCCGGCGGCACGCTCTCCGGCGGTGAGCAGCAGATGCTGGCGGTCGGCCGGGCCCTGATGGCCCGTCCGCGGCTGCTGCTGCTGGACGAGCCGTCGATGGGGCTCGCCCCCAAGCTGATCCAGCAGATCTTCGAGATCATCACGCGGATCAACGAGCAGGGCACCACGATCCTGCTGGTGGAGCAGAACGCCCAGCAGGCGCTCTCCCGGGCCCACCGGGGGTACGTGCTGGAGACCGGCCGGATCGTCAAGGAGGGCACCGGCGAGGCGCTCCTGCACGACCCGGCGGTCAAGGAGGCGTACCTCGGCGTGGCCTGACCCGTGCCGCGGACCGGCCGGTGGTCGTCGCCACCGGCCGGTCCGCGCTGTCCGGGAGGCGCTCAGAGCGCCGCCGTCCGGGTCAGTCCCGCCACCTGGCGGGCCAGGTCCGCGGTGCTCCGGTGGCCCTTCTCCCGGTAGATCTCCAGCGCGGTCGCCAGTTCCGTCAGGGCGCGGCCGTGCTCTCCACGGGCGAGGTGGGCGCGGCCCATCTCCTCGCGCGCCTCGGCCTCGATCAGCACGTCCCCGGCCTGCCGGGCCTGCGCGACGGCACGTTCGCCGAGGCGCAGGGCCTCGCGCGGCTCGCCGGCGCGGCGGTGGGTACGGGCCAGCCCGACCAGAATCTCCGCGACGTCCCGGTCTCCGCAGTGCGCCTCGGCGAGTGCCAACGCCGTGCGGTAGTGCTCGACCGACGGCGCGAACCGCCCGGCGAGTTGGTGGGCCTCGCCCAGGTTGCTGGCGACCAGGGCGCGCAGGTGGCCCGCGTCCGGCAGGGACCGGCTCTGCTCTTCGGCCTGGGTGAGCCGTCGGATCGCCTCGGCTGGGCGGCCAGCGTTGTTCTCGATCGCCGCGAGGTTCAGCAGCGCCGTCGCCGCGCCCAGCCGGTCGCCCCCGGCGACCCGCAGCTCGTACGCGCGGGTGCAGTGGCCGGCCGCCTCGTCGTGCCGGCCCAGCAGACTGAGCGGGATCGCCAGCCGGCCGCTGAGCAGGGCCTCGCCCCGATGGTCGCCGACCTGCCGGGCTGCCCGCACCCCGCGCGAGTACAGGTCGACCCAGTGGTCGCGCTGGTGGCGGCGGAACAGCCAGCCGTACATGGCCGCGGCGATCTGCCAGGCCAGCCGCGGATGCTCCGTCTCGGCCCGTTCGACGGCCGCCACCAGGTTGTCGGCCTCGGCATCCAGCCATGCCAGCGCGGCCGGCAGGTCCGCGAACCGCATGGCGGCTTCGGTGGTGTCGAAGTTGGGCCGTTCCGCCGGGCGCAGGACGCGGTCGGCCGCGGCGGTCGCGTCCCGGTAGAAGGTGAGCACCCGCTCCAGTGCCGCCGACGCGGCGGCCGGGTCGGCGGCGGCCCCCTCGGCCGCGAACAGCCGGACCAGGTCGTGCATCTGGTGCCGGTCGCCGAGCGCCTGCACCAGGTGGAACACGGCCAGGTTATCGAGCAGGTCGCGGGTCGCGGCCAGCGGCAGCCCGGCCAGCGCCGCGCACGCGTCGGTGCTGGGAAGCCGCCCCGGATGCAGGCCGAGCAGGTGGAACATCCGGCGGCTCGGGCCGTCCAGCGCGGCGAGGGACACCTGCAGCGCCGCGCGCACCGAGACGTCCTCCGCCGTCAGCAGGCCGATCCGGTCGCCCTCGGCGGCGAGCTGCCCGGCAAGGGCTGCGCCGCCACCGGGCGCGCCCAGCCGCGCTGCGGCGATCCGCAGCGCCAGCGGCAGCCGATCGCACAGCTCGGCGACCCGGCGCAGCTCCGCCCGCTCGTCCGAGGCCCCGGGGGCGAGCCCCTGCCGGAGCAGGTCGTGGGCGTCGGACTCGGCGAGCGGGGCGAGAACCAGCTGGGTGGCGCCCTGGGTGGCCACCAGGCCGTCGAGGCGGCGCCGGCTGGTGATCAGCACCAGGTTGTCGCCGGCACCGGGCAGCAGCGGCCGGATCTGACTGGAGGAGGCGGCGTTGTCCAACAGCACCAGCACCGGCCGACTGGCCAGCTCCGACCGGTAGCGGGCGGCCCGTTCCTCCACGTCGGCGGGGACGGCGTCGCCGGGGACGCCGAGGGCGCGGAGGAACCGTTCCAGCACCGCCGCCGGGGCGACCGGGTCGGCGCCGCCGCGGAGGTCCGCGTACAGGTGGGCGGCGGGCCGGCGGCGCAGTCGGGCGTACGCGAAGCGCAGGGCGAGCGCGGTCTTGCCGACGCCGGCCGGACCGACCAGCGCGAGGGTGCGGGCGCCGCCCTCGTCCACGGCGGCGTCGAGGCGCGCCAGCTCGGCCCTGCGCCCGACGAAGCCGGCCGGTTCCGCGGGCAGTTCGGCCGGCCCGGGCGGGACGGCGGGGTCGGGCGCGGGCCGAGCGGCGGCAGCCGCCGAACCGCCCGGGGTGACGGCGCGCAGCAGTTCGAGGTGCAGCTGCTGCAGCTCGTCTCCCGGGTCGGCGCCCAGCTCCGCGGCGAGCCAGCGGCGGTGCTGGTCGTAGGCGCGAAGCGCGTCGCCGGGCCGGTGGCTGGCGGCGAGCGCGCGCATGAGCAGCAGGGTGAAGCGTTCCCGGCTGGGGTGCTGCGCCGCGAGCGGGCCCAGCCGCTCGACGAGCACACCGCCATCGGTGTCCGCGTTCAGTTCGGCCTCGTAGAGCTGCTCCAGGGCGGTCAGGCGGGCGTCCTCGAGCGACTCGACCTCGGGTGGCGGCGGCTGGCGTGGCATCCATCCGCCGAAGGCGGGCCCACGCCACAGGGCGACCGCCTCGCGCAACATGTCCCGCCGCTCCGGCCAGCCGAGCGCGTCGTCGGCGGCGCGACTCCGCGCCACCAGGCGCCGGAATTCGTGCACGTCGACGGTCGTGGGGTCGAGCATCGCGCGGTAGCCGGCACCGTCGGTGAGGATGGCGAGCCGGTCGTCGTCGACGCCGGCGGCGGTCAGCGCGGCGCGCAGCTCGGACACCCGCGAGTGCACCATCGCCCGGGCGGTGCGCGGGGCGCGGGCGGGCCAGAGCGAGTCGACCAGCTCGCTGGTCGACACCACCGTGTTGGCCCGCAGGGCGAGCAGCCCCAGCAGGAGGCGGTGCATGCGGCGACCAACAGCGACGGGCCGCTCGTGGTGCCGGATCTCGACGGGACCGAGCAGGCGTAGCTCCAACGACGTCCTCTGCGGCGCGGCGAACGGGATTCGCCGCGAGTTTAGTCGTGGTCGGGGGACCGCGGGTGATCGGCGCCGGCGGGGCCGGCCCCTGCCGGGCCGACCCGCGCCGCGCCGACGGCGGAGGGTGCTGCGGGCGGACCGCGTCGGGCCCGCCCGCCCCCGAATGACCCTCCGGCCGGGCGGGTCGCCGGCACCGGGCCGGCCGATGACGGTGGACGTCCGCCGCCAGCATCGACGGCGGCGCTTCCCGTTCCCTTCCCGCCGGGCCGCAAGCTGCGGCTTCGCCGGGAGGGGCGGGCCGGGCGCCGGGCGCGGGCCGACCATGTCGGGGCGGGGATTGTCGGGCGTACGGACTAGAGTCGCCACCGTGACAGCTACGACGCCGCGCCTGCTCCTCGTCGACGGACACTCCCTGGCCTACCGGGCGTTCTTCGCCCTGCCGGTGGAGAACTTCTCCACCACGACGGGCCAGCCGACCAACGCGGTCTACGGCTTCACCTCCATGCTGATCAACGTGCTGCGTGACGAGCAGCCGACCCACATCGTGGTGGCCTTCGACGTGTCCCGGCGCTCCTTCCGCACCGAGAAGTACGCGGAGTACAAGGCCGGCCGCAGCGAGACCCCGGCCGACTTCAAGGGCCAGGTCAGCCTGGTCAAGGAGGTCCTGGCGGCGCTGCGCATCCCGGTCGTCGAGAAGGAGGGCTACGAGGCCGACGACGTCATCGCGACCCTCGCCTGTCAGGCCCGGGACCAGGGCATGTCGGTGCTGATCACCACCGGCGACCGGGACGCGTTCCAGCTCGTCGGTGACGCCGTCACGGTGCTGTACCCGCGCAAGGGTGTGTCCGACCTGGCGCGGATGGACCCGGCGGCGGTCGAGGCGAAGTACGGCGTCCCGCCGGAGCGCTACCGCGACCTGGCCGCGCTGGTCGGCGAGTCGAGCGACAACCTGCCCGGCATCCCGGGTGTCGGCCCGAAGACCGCCGCCAAGTGGATCACCGCGTACGGCGGGGTGGACGGCGTCGTCGCCCGCGCCGACGAGATCAAGGGCAAGGCCGGCGACAGCCTGCGGGAGCGGCTCGCCGACGTGATCCGCAACTACGAGATCAACTGCCTGGTGTCCGACCTGGAGCTGCCGCTGCGTCCCGAGGACGCCCGCTGGGCCGGGTGGGACCGGGAGGCGGTGCACCAGGTCTTCGACACGCTGGAGTTCCGCATCCTGCGCGACCGGCTCTACCAGTACCTGGAGGCCGTCGAGCCGGAGGCGGAGGCCGGCTTCGACCTCGCCGGCGAGGTGCTGTCCGAGCCGGGGGCGCTCGCCGCCTGGCTGGGAACGCACGCTCCGGCCGGCTCCGCGGTGGGCGTCGCCGTCACGCTGGACACCGGCCCCAACCGGCGGCACACCGCCTCGGTGACCGGCATCGCCCTGGCCACCGCGGCCGGCGCCGGCGCCTGGCTCGACCCGGCGCGGCTGGACGCCGCCGACGAGTCCGCCCTGGCCGGGTGGCTCGCCGACGGGACCCGCCCCAAGGTGCTGCACGACAGCAAGCCGGCGGTGCTCGCGTTCGCCGCGCACGGCTGGTCACTGGAGGGTGTCGCCCGCGACACGCAGATCGCCGCGTACCTGGCCCGGCCCGACCAGCGGTCGTACGACCTGACCGACCTGGCCCTGCGCTACCTGCACCGCGAGCTGCGGGTCGACACGCCGGACACCGGCCAGCTCACCTTCGACGGCCTCGGCAACGACGGCGAGGCCGAGCAGAACCTGATGCTCCGGGCCCGGGCCACCCTCGACCTGGCCGACGCCATCGACGCCGAGCTGTCGCGCGACGGGGAGCAGTCCGCCCGGCTGATGGCCGGGGTGGAGCTGCCGCTCATGCGGGTCCTCGCCGCCATGGAAAGCACCGGCATCGCCGCCGACACCCAGTACCTGTCCGAGCTGGAGGCGCACTTCGCCGCCGAGGTGAAGGCCGCCGCGCAGGGCGCGTACGAGGCGGTGGGGCGGGAGTTCAACCTGGGCTCGCCGAAGCAGCTCCAGGAGATCCTCTTCGGCGAGCTGGGTCTGCCCAAGACCAAGAAGATCAAGACCGGCTACACGACCGACGCCGACGCCCTCCAGTGGCTCCACGCACAGAATCCGCACCCGGTGCTCGCGCACCTGCTGCGCCACCGCGACGTGGCCAAGCTCAAGACCACCGTGGACGGTCTGCTCAAGTCGGTCTCCGACGACGGCCGCATCCACACCACGTTCAACCAGACCGTGGCGGCGACCGGCCGGCTTTCCTCCACCGAACCGAACCTGCAGAACATCCCGATCCGCACCGAGGAGGGCCGGCGGATCCGCCGGGCCTTCGTGGTCGGCGAGGGGTACGAGTGCCTGCTCACCGCCGACTACAGCCAGATCGAGATGCGCATCATGGCGCACCTGTCGTCGGACGACGCCCTGATCGACGCGTTCAACTCCGGCGCCGACTTCCACGCCGCCACCGCCTCGTCGGTGTTCCAGGTCCCGGTCGAGGCGGTCACCGCCGACCAGCGGCGCAAGATCAAGGCGATGAACTACGGCCTGGCGTACGGGCTGAGCGCCTTCGGCCTCTCCCAGCAGCTCGGGATCAGCACCGAGGAGGCGCGTGGCCTGATGGAGGACTACTTCGCCGGGTTCGGCGGGGTGCGCGACTACCTCCAGGAGGTCGTGGCCCGGGCCCGCCACGACGGCTACACCGAGACGATCCTCGGCCGCCGCCGTTACCTGCCCGACCTGGTCAGCGACAACCGGCAGCGGCGGGAGATCGCCGAGCGGATGGCGCTCAACGCCCCGATCCAGGGCTCGGCCGCCGACATCATCAAGGTCGCGATGCTGCACGTCGACACGGCGCTGCGCGAGGCCGGGCTGCGCTCCCGGATGCTGCTCCAGGTGCACGACGAACTGGTCTTCGAGGTGGCCCCCGGCGAGCGGGAGACCCTGGAGGCGTTGGTCCGGCGCGAGATGGGTGGGGCGTACCCGCTGTCGGTGCCGCTGGAGGTCTCGGTCGGCGAGGGCCGCGACTGGAACAGCGCCGACCACTGACCCCGCCGGCTACCGGCCCGGGCCCCGGCGTTCCTTCGGCGGGGCCCCGCGCCGCTCCAGCGCCTTCCTCGACGGGCCGCCCGGCGGCGGAAGCGGTCCCTTCAGGGGGTCGTGCCCCCAGTTCATCAGGGAGTACCGCCACCGGGTGTCGCGGACGTCGCCGCTGGGCCGCTGAGCCATGTGCCGGCGGACGTAGCCGACGACCTTGCGCATGTGCTTGTAGTCGGCCTCGGAGAGGTCGCCACGCTTACGGCGCAACAGGTCGATGATCTTCCGGCCGGACTCGTGGCCGACCGACTCGCCGCTCTTGGCGCCCTTCCGGCGCCAGCCGACGTGCTTGGACTCGTCGGTCTCCAGCCACGTGGACAGCTCGCGGGGCTTCATGTTCACCGCCTCGGTGAACTCCCGGTAGGTGTCCCGGTCCTGGTCACCGCCGCTCATGGCGAAGCGCCTCCGGCCGGTGGGCGACGTCCCGCCCCGAGTGGTCGTTGCGGATGCGGTACTGCGGGTCCTCCGGTGACGCGTCGACGGTGTGCCCGCGTACATGCGTCCGGTCGATGAGCTTCTCCTTGACCACGCCGTGGGCCCGGCCGCTGTGGCTGGCCCAGGACACGTGGTCACCCTCGCGGAACTCCTGCTTGGCCATGCCGTCCGGGTACCCGGAGGACATCGGCGGAAACGACCGCCGCCGGGGCCTGACCGGTCTCGCCCGGCCGGCTCCGCGCCGTCGGCCCCGGGCCCGGACCGCCGCCCGCCCGCGCCCTCACGCGCGTCCGGTCCCCGCGCGTCCGGTCCTCAGGCGTCCGGTCCCCGCGGGTCCGGTCCTCAGGCGTCCGGTCCCCGCGGGTCCGGTTCTCAGGTGGGCGGTTTCTCGGTGACGAAGATGGCCGTGCCGGGGAAGAGCCGCCCCCGTAGCGGGCTCCACTGGCCCCAGATTCCCTCGTGCCCCTCCGGCCACTCCGGCTCGACCAGGTCGACCAGCCGGAAGCCCGCGCCCACCAGCTCCCGGATCCGGTCGCCGAGCGTGCGGTGCTGCTCGACGTACGTGGCGACCCCGTGCTCGTCCTGCTCCACGTAGGGGGAGCGGTCGAAGTACGAGTGCACGGCGGTCAGCCCGTGCTCGCCCGGATCGTCGAGGAAGATCCAGCGCATCGGGTGGGTCACCGAGAAGACCCAGCGCCCCCCGGGACGCAGCACCCGGGCGACCTCCCGCATGACGGCCGCCGAGTCCGCGACGAACGGGACCGCGCCGAACGCCGTGCACACCACGTCGAACGCGGCGTCCGCGAACGGCAGGGCGAGCGCGTCGGCCTGCACCAGCGGTACGCGTACCCCGGTGTGGCCGGCGGCGAGCGCCGCGTGCCGCAACATGCCGGCGGACAGGTCCAGGGCGACCGGCCGGGCTCCCTGCGTGGCCAGCCACCGGGCCGCGGCGGCGGCTCCGGCCCCCAGTTCCAGCACCCGCCGCCCGGACACCTCGCCGAGGAGGCGCGCGTCCGCCTCGCGCAGCCCCTCGGGACACCAGACGAAGTCCACCTCGCCCAGGAAGGCTCCGTGCTCGGCCTGGTACGCGTCGGCGTCGCCGTCCCACCAGCGGCGGTTGGCGCGGCGCGCCTCGGCGTCGCCGACGGTGCGGCGGGCCACCCGGCTGTCGTCGTCCACCCGCTCACGCTAGGCGGCGACCCGGCGCCCGCGGCCGGCGGGGCCGTCGGCGCGTCGGTCCTCGGCCCCCCGACCACGCCCTACCCTTGCCCGGTGGGGCCGGTGTGACTCGCGTGACACCCGAGGCGAGTTCGGGCTGAAATCTCCGCTTTCGCAGCTGACGAGGTAGCGATGAGGTGGGAGGGCTTGCACGCTGTGGTAATGCAGCGGGTAGGCTAGACGATGCGCTCGCGGATCGTGTGCCTCGGCAGGGAGCAGGTGCGCGGTCGACGGAGCCACATCATGATCCCCATCAGCGATCGTAGGGTGTGCCCGGCGGCGGATCCGCTGGCGCGAACAGGTCACCGCGGCCCACGTCCGTGATGACAACCCATCCGACCGGAGCAACCGCCCACATGACGAGCAGCATCGAGGCCCCCTCGAGCGCCACCAAGGTCACCGTCGACGATCTCGGTTCCGAGGAGGCTTTCCTCGCCGCGATCGACGAGACCATCAAGTACTTCAACGACGGCGACATTGTCGAAGGCACCGTCGTCAAGGTCGATCGGGACGAGGTCCTGCTCGACATCGGCTACAAGACCGAGGGTGTCATCCCCTCTCGGGAGCTGTCGATCAAGCACGACGTGGACCCGGCCGAGGTGGTGTCGGTCGGCGACCACATCGAGGCCCTTGTCCTCCAGAAGGAGGACAAGGAGGGGCGTCTGATCCTCTCGAAGAAGCGCGCCCAGTACGAGCGCGCCTGGGGCACGATCGAGAAGATCAAGGACGAGGACGGCGTCGTCCGCGGCTCGGTCATCGAGGTGGTCAAGGGTGGCCTCATCCTCGACATCGGCCTGCGCGGCTTCCTGCCGGCCTCCCTGGTCGAGATGCGGCGGGTGCGTGACCTGCAGCCGTACGTCGGCCGCGAGCTCGAGGCCAAGATCATCGAGCTGGACAAGAACCGCAACAACGTGGTGCTGTCCCGCCGGGCCTGGCTGGAGCAGACGCAGTCCGAGGTGCGCACCGAGTTCCTCAACAAGCTCCAGAAGGGCCAGGTCCGCAAGGGCGTCGTGTCCTCGATCGTCAACTTCGGCGCCTTCGTCGACCTGGGCGGCGTGGACGGCCTGGTGCACGTCTCCGAGCTGTCCTGGAAGCACATCGACCACCCGTCCGAGGTCGTCGAGGTGGGCCAGGAGGTCGAGGTCGAGGTCCTGGACGTCGACCTGGACCGCGAGCGGGTCTCGCTGTCGCTGAAGGCGACCCAGGAGGACCCGTGGCGGCAGTTCGCCCGCACCCACGCGATCCAGCAGATCGTGCCCGGTAAGGTCACCAAGCTGGTGCCGTTCGGCGCGTTCGTCCGGGTCGACGACGGCATCGAGGGCCTGGTCCACATCTCCGAGCTGGCCGAGCGCCACGTGGAGATCCCGGAGCAGGTCGTCCAGGTCGGCTCCGAGGTCATGGTCAAGGTCATCGACATCGACCTGGAGCGTCGCCGGATCTCGCTGTCGCTGAAGCAGGCCAACGAGGGCTTCGTCGAGGGCGAGGAGCACTTCGACCCGACCCTCTACGGCATGGCCGCGACCTACGACGCCGAGGGCAACTACATCTACCCGGAGGGCTTCGACCCGGAGACGGGCGAGTGGCTCGAGGGGTACGAGAAGCAGCGCGAGACCTGGGAGCAGCAGTACGCCGAGGCGCGCCAGCGCTGGGAGGCCCACCAGAAGCAGGTGCAGACCTCCCGCGCCGCCGACGCCGAGGCGGCCGCCGCCCCGGCTCCGGCCACCGGCACCACCACCACGACCAGCCCGGCCCCGAGCCGGCAGGCCGAGGAGCCGGCCGGCACCCTCGCCACCGACGAGGCGCTCGCCGCGCTGCGGGAGAAGCTCGCCGGCGGCAAGTGACCCTCACGACAACTCCAGCTCGGCGCGCCTGACGCCGCAGCGCCCGGAGCCGTCGCTGACGACGGGCCCCGTCCCCGCGATCGACAGATCGCCGGGGCGGGGCCCTCGCCGTTTCCACGCCGGCCGTCGAGCCGGCCACCACACATGATCGACGCGGGACGGGGCATACCGGGCCCGTCCTGCCGCGACCAGGCCCGAGCTGCCGCAGGCTGAGTCGATCACCTCGACCTCGTGATCCACTCCATGCCAACGCCGTCGCGGCATCCGGCCAGACCGGACAGCGCGATGCCGGCGTCACCGCGGCGCGCGGCCGGACATCGCGGGGCCCGAGTCCGGTTTGGCACGTCGCGGATGATCCGGTTGACTGGTGCCGTGTTGAAGGTGGGATTGACGGGCGGGATCGGTTCCGGCAAGAGCGCGGTGGCGGCCCGGCTGGCCGAGCGGGGCGCCGTGGTCGTCGACTCCGACCTGATCTCCCGGGAGGTGGTCGCCCCCGGCACCGAGGGGCTCGCCGAGATCGTCGCCACCTTCTCCGAGCGCGTGCTCGCCCCCGACGGTGCGCTGGACCGCGCCGCGCTGGGCGCCGTGGTCTTCGCCGATGAGAACGCCCGCCGGACGCTGGAGTCGATCATCCATCCGCGGGTGCGGGCGCGCAGCGCCGAGCTGGTCGCCGCGGCGGGGCCGGACGCGATCGTGGTCAACGACGTGCCGCTGCTGGTGGAGGTGGGGCTCGCGCCCACGTACCACCTGGTGGTCGTGGCGGAGACGGCCGTGCCGACGCGGCTGCAGCGGCTGGCGCGGGACCGGGGGATGGACCCGGCGGAGGCCCGGCGGCGGATCGCCGCGCAGGCCGACGACACCCGCCGGCGGGCGGCGGCCGACGTGGTGCTCACCAACGACGGCACCCTCGCCGAGCTGCACGCCGCGGTCGACGCGCTCTGGGCGGACCGACTGCTGCCCTACGAGGCGAACGTCCGCCAACGGCGGGCGGTCCGACCGCCGCGGGTCGAACTGATCGAGGCGGACCCGACGTGGCCGCTGCAGTACGCCCGGCTGGCCGCCCGGATCCGGCACGCCGTCGCCCCGGCCGACCTGCGGATCGACCACATCGGCTCCACGGCGGTCCCCGGCCTCGCCGCCAAGGACGTGATCGACGTCCAGCTCACCGTGCCGCGCCTCGCCGACGCCGACGGGCCGCTGGCCGAGCGTCTCGCCGAGGCGGGTTTCCCGCGCCTGCCCGGCGAGTGGTGGGACACGCCCCGGCTGCCCGGTGACGACCGGTGGGAGAAGCGGCTGCACGGCAGCGCCGACCCGGCCCGGCCGGCGTACCTGCACGTCCGGGTAGCCGGCTCGCCGGGCTGGCGGTACGCGCTGCTGATGCGGGACCACCTGCGGGCGGACCCGGACCAGCGGGCGGCGTATCTGCTGCTCAAGCGCGAGCTGGCCGCCTCCGCGCCGGACGCCGTCACCTACTCGACGGCGAAGGACCCGTGGTTCGACGAGGAGCACCTGCGGGCCGAGGAGTGGGCCGTGCAGACCGGCTGGCGGCCCTGACCGGTCACCGCCCGCCCGACGTGGTGGTGCGTGCGGCGTCGAGTCGGGGCACCGACCCCGGCACCAGGTCGAGCTGCGCCCACGTGTGTGCCCGGGTCGGCAGTTCCAGCCGGCGCAGCAGGCCGGACCGGTCGATCCAGTAGCGCAGCCGCGCGCCGGACGACCGTAGCTCCACCACGTCGACGCCGGTCCCGGCGAGGCTGTCTTCGCGGATCCGTCGGGCGGTGCCGATCGGCGCGGCGGTTCCGGCCCGCAGGGCGGTCGCCACCAGCGTGGTGAGGTCGTCGGCGGGCGCGGCCCGCCAGCCGTCCACCGGCACCGGCAGCGGCGGGCGGCCGGGCGCCTCCACGGTGCCGGGGACGGTGCCCGCCGGCACGTCCGTCCGGGTGGCGCGGCCGGCGTCGTGCCGCACCAGCGTCCGTCGCCCCGGCTGGTCGAGGTCGGCGACGACGAGGTAGGCGTCCCGCCGACTCCAGGTGAGCCAGCCGGCGCCGCGCAGGTTCGTGCCGGGGCCGAGCGGGGCGGTGACCGTGACGGTCGCCCCGCCCACGTCGCGCAGGCGCGCGGGGAGCCGTTCCAGGCGGCGCTGCTCGGCGGGGGTGAGTGTCCGTGGCGTCCCGGGTCGTCCGCCCAGGGCGTCCACCGGGCGCAGGGTGGGCCGGTCGGTGCGGTTGAGCTGCACGGTGACCGGACCGGCGCCGGGCAGCCGGACCTCGAGCCGGTGCAGCCGGGCGTCGCCGTCCACCCACCAGCGCCCGTCCGGAAGCGCGGGCGTGGCGGCGTCGGCGGGTGCCGGCAGCGGCGCGGTCAGGATGTCCACCGGCTGGGCCGCCACGTCGGTCCGGCCGGTCCAGCGCGCCGTGTCGGCGGCCGGCGCGTCGGGCCGGTCGGCCGCGAGCCCGAACAGCAAATCGAGGACGGGGGCGAGGCGCCCGCCGGCGGGCAGTGCGGTCAGGCGCCACCGGTCGGCCGGCGGCACCAGGGGCGGGGGCGCCGGGGTCGGTACGGCGTCGGGGTCCGGCCGCAGGACCACCGTCGACGGCGTGGCCTGGAGGAGCCCTCGGGCGGGGCCCGCGCCCGGTCCACCGACGTCGAGGTAGACCAGGGGGCGGGACCAGTCCACCCAGCCGACCAGTTCGGTGCGCTCGCCGCCGGTTCCCGCCGTCAGACGCACGCCGGCCCGCAGGTCGCGGTAGTTGGTGACCCGCATCGCCGCGAGCCGCGTCCGCTCCTCGGCGGTCAGCGCGCGGGGCGGGTCCGACGGTCGGGGCGCCCAGCTCAGCAGCCCGACGACCAGGGCGACGGCGGAGACCAGGGCCACTGCCGCGAGCACCAGGAGGGTGGTGCGGCGGCGGCCGGTGAGCACCCGGGGAAGCTGACCGGTCTGGGTACCGTCGGGCAGCGGGCGGTGGGGTGCCGGGGGAGGGACGCCGCCGGGGATCCGGCGCCGGCGGGCGCCGCGTGGGGCGGTGCCGGGCGCCGGGGTGCGGGCCGGTGCCGTGTCGCCGGGCGTCGGCGGCGGATCCGGCTCGACGTGGTCGGGGTCGACCGGGTGCGGAGCGCGGCCGGCGGCCGGCGGGCGCTCCGGTTCGGGTGGCGTGCGGCGGCGGCGGGCGGAGGACTCCACGCGAGGTTGAACGGATTTCACCGGCCGGGGGTGACGTGTAGGGGCGCTCGCGGCGGCCGGTCAGCGCCGTCAGCGCGACCACGTCGGGTGCGCACTCCGGAAACGGGTGCTGCGACCCCTGTGCCGGGGGCGGCCGGCCGTCGAGGGCCCGGCCACCGGCCCGGTCGGCCGCCGCGAGCGGCCTACGCGAAAAGCGTAGTCCTGTGGGATGGGGCACACAATGGGAATATCGAAGCCGGTCACGGACCGTCGGTAGTCGGCCCAGGGTGTCGGACCCCGGGCGTACCGTGGATGTCATGGCGCTCGACATTCCCCGGCTCGACGGCCGTTTCCAGGTCATCAGTGAGTTCCAGCCGGCCGGTGACCAGCCGGCCGCGATCGACGATCTGGAGCGGCGGGTCCGGCGCGGCGACCGTCACACGGTGCTGCTCGGTGCGACCGGCACCGGCAAGAGCGCCACCACGGCGTGGCTCATCGAGCGGATGCAGCGCCCCACGCTGGTGCTGGCCCCCAACAAGACGCTCTGCGCCCAGCTGGCGAAGGAGTTCAGCGAGCTGCTGCCGCACAACGCGGTGGAGTACTTCGTCTCCTACTACGACTACTACCAGCCCGAGGCGTACATTCCGCAGACCGACACGTACATCGAGAAGGACTCCTCGATCAACGAGGAGGTCGAGCGGCTGCGCCACTCGGCGACGATGTCGCTGCTGACCCGCCGCGACGTGGTGGTGGTCGCCACCGTCTCGGCGATCTACGGCCTGGGCACCCCCGAGGAGTACCTGGACCGCGCCGTCCGGGTCGCCGTCGGCCAGGAGCTGGACCGGGACCAGTTGCTGCGCCGCCTCGTCGACATCCAGTACACCCGCAACGACATGGCCTTCCAGCGGGGCACGTTCCGCGTCCGCGGCGACACCCTGGAGATCATTCCGGCGTACGAGGAGCTGGCGGTCCGGATCGAGCTGTTCGGCGACGAGGTGGAGAAGCTCTACTACCTCAACCCGCTCACCGGTGACGTCGTCCGTGAGGTCGACCACCTGCTGATCTTCCCGGCGACGCACTACGCGGCCGGCCCGGAGCGGATGGAGCGGGCGATCCGCGACATCGAGACCGAGCTGGGTGAGCGGCTGGCCGAGCTGGAGCGGCAGGGCAAGCTGCTGGAGGCGCAGCGGCTGCGGATGCGCACCACGTACGACATCGAGATGATGCGGCAGGTCGGCTTCTGCTCCGGCATCGAGAACTACTCGATGCACATCGACGGTCGGCTGCCCGGCAGCCCGCCGCACTGCCTCCTCGACTACTTTCCGGACGACTTCCTCACCGTCGTCGACGAGTCGCACGTGACGATCCCGCAGATCGGCGGCATGTACGAGGGTGACGCCTCCCGCAAGCGCATGCTGATCGATCACGGCTTCCGGCTGCCCAGCGCCGCCGACAACCGGCCGCTGCGCTTCGACGAGTTCCTGGAGCGGGTCGGCCAGATGGTGTTCCTGTCGGCCACGCCCGGCCCGTGGGAGCTGGAGCACGCCCAGGGCGAGTTCGTCGAGCAGGTGATCCGTCCGACCGGCCTGGTCGACCCGGAGGTGGTCGTCAAGCCGACCAAGGGCCAGATCGACGATCTCATGCACGAGATCAAGCTGCGCACCGAGCGGGACGAGCGGGTCCTGGTCACCACGTTGACCAAGAAGATGGCCGAGGACCTGTCGGACTACCTCCTGGAGAACGGCATCCGCGTGCGGTACCTGCACTCCGAGGTGGACACGCTGCGCCGGGTCGAGCTGCTGCGCGAGCTGCGCAAGGGCGACTACGACGTGCTGGTCGGCATCAACCTGCTGCGCGAGGGCCTCGACCTGCCCGAGGTGTCGCTGGTCGCCATCCTCGACGCGGACAAGGAGGGCTTCCTGCGCAGCGGCCGGTCGCTGATCCAGACGATCGGCCGCGCGGCGCGCAACGTCTCCGGCCAGGTCCACATGTACGCGGACAAGATCACCCCGTCGATGGCGGAGGCGATCGAGGAGACCAACCGCCGGCGGGCCAAGCAGATCGCGCACAACGAGGCGAACGGCATCAGCCCCGAGCCGCTGCGCAAGAAGATCCACGACATTCTCGACGACATCTACCGGGAGGCGGAGGACACCGACACCCGGGTCGGCGGGGCGGTGCGGCAGCTCTCCCGGGGCAAGGCGCCGGTCAAGGAGACCCGCAGCCGGGGTCGGGCCGCCGGTCCCGCCCGGGAGGGGATGGCCCGGGCCGAGCTGGCGGAGCTGATCCAGGAGCTCAACGACCAGATGCTTGCCGCCGCCCGGGAGCTGCAGTTCGAGCTGGCGGCCCGGATCCGCGACGAGATCGCCGAGCTGAAGAAGGAACTGCGGGGCATGGACGCCGCCGGGGTGAAGTGAGCGCCCGGGGATGACCATGGACGAGGTGGTGGTCGGCACGCCGGAGGCGCGGTTGCGCCCGTTCGTCGACCACTACCTCGGCTACCGGGAGACCGCGCCGCTCCCGCTGGTGCGGCGTCAGGCGGCCGGCGCGTTCGTCGTGCTCGTCCTCGGCTGGGGCGACCCGCTGGACGTCGTGGACCCGCGGGCGGCCGCGCCCGGCGCCGTCGGGGTGACCTCGTTCGTCGCCGGCCCGTACGACGGGTGGTGCACGACCACGACACGGGGCGTCGGCACGGGGATCGAGCTGATCCTCACCCCGTTGGCCGCGCGCCGGCTGCTCGACCTGCCACTGGACGAGGTGACCAACCGGGCGGTCGCACTCGACCGGCTGCCCGACCCGTGGCTGGCCCGGCTCGGCGACCGGCTGGCCGGCGAGGCCACCTGGACCCGCCGGTTCGCGCTGCTCGACGCCGCGGTGGCCACCCGACTGGCGGCCACCGCGCCGGTCGACCCCCGGCTGGGGCGGGCCTGGCGACGCCTGGCCGGCACCGCCGGCGGGATCGGCGTCGCCGAGCTGGCCGACGAGCTGGGGTGGAGCCGCCGGCACCTGACCGTCCGCTTCCGGCAGGAGATCGGCGTGTCACCGAAGACCGCCGCCCGGCTGTTGCGGTTCCAGCGGGCGTACGCGACCGTCTCCCGGGACCTGGTGTCCCCGCCGACGCCCGGTGGGGCCGCCCCTCGGCGGGGGTGCGGCGGGTGGGCGGAGCTGGCGGCGTGCTGCGGGTACTACGACCAGTCGCACCTGATCCGGGACTTCCGCGAGTTCACCGGCACCACCCCCGGCGCGCTGGCGGGATCACATTCGTCCAATCCGGCCTGACCGGGTGGCCGACAGGATCGCCCCATGAGAAGCATCTATCCGACCTTCCGCTATCCGGACGGGCGGGGCGCGATCGAGTGGCTGTGCCGGGCGTTCGGCTTCCGGGTGCACGAGGTGCACGAGACACCTGACGGTTCCGTCACGCACGCCGAACTGATTTTCGACGACGGGATCGTCATGGTGGGCACGGGGCCGGGCCCGCGGAGCCGCCCGGCCGACGACGACTACGCGGTCTACGTCGCGGTGGACGATCTGGACGCCCATCACGAACGGGCCCGGGCCGCCGGTGCCGAGATCGTCCGCGCCCCCTTCGACACCGACTACGGCTCCCGCGACTACGCCGCTCGGGACCCGGCCGGCCGGGTCTGGTCCTTCGGCACGTACCGGCCGTGAACGCGGCGGCCCCGGCCGACGGAGCGGCCGGGGCCGGCAGCGCCACACCCGGGAACGTCGCTTTCCGCAAGCGTTGTATTGCGCTGGGTGATCGTCCTGCGTACTCTCCCTCGGTGGGGAGGCGGGAAATGCCGTTGCCAACAAGTCCGGTCATCCGACGCGCGCGACTCGGTGCCGAGCTGCGTCAACTGCGCCGACGGGAGGCACTCACCCTGGAGCAGGTCTGCGACCGGCTCGGCTGGGCCTCCACCTCCAAGCTGTCCCGCATCGAGCTCGGGCAGAGCCGCCCGGACCTCGCCGACGTGCTGGACCTGCTCGACGTCTACCAGGTGCCACCGGCCCAGCGGGACGCGCTCATCGTCATCGCCCGGGACGCCGCCACGAGCCGGGGCTGGTGGCGGGCGCTGGGCGAGATGGGGGAGCGGCAGCGCACGTACGCGGAGCTGGAGGCCGGTGCGGCGAGCATCGTCGACTGGCAGCCCGCCGTCGTGCCCGGGCTGCTCCAGACCCCGGCGTACGCGCGGCTGCGGGTCACCGCCGGCCACCTGGTGGACCCGACGGTGGACGTCGAGGGGGACGTCCGGGCCCGGCTGATCCGGCACGACGTGCTGCGGCGGGAGGACCCACCCCGTTACACGGCGATCCTCGCCGAGGCGGCGTGCGAGGCCGGCGACACACCGCCCGAGGTGTGGCGCGAGCAGCTCCGGCACCTCGTCGACCTGGCCGAGCTGGCGAACGTGACGATCCGCCTGCTGCCCCGCGACCGGGCCCCACGCGGCGGGGTGCAGCCGCTCACGCCGTACTCCTGCTACTCGTTCCCGGATCCGGCCGACCCCCGCACGGTGATGCTGGAGGCGCTGACCACCGACGTCCGGCTGGTCGCACCGGTCGACGTGGACCGGTACGAACGGCTCACCGGGTGGCTGCTGGAGGCCGCGCTGACACCGGAGGAGACGGTCGCGGCGCTGGGCCGGCGGCTCGCCGACTGACGTGGTGGCCGTCGCAGGGTTGACGGCGGCAGCCGCGCGGTCGTCCGGGCCCGGCGCCCCCGAGCCCGTCGGGACCGGCGACCGGCGCGTGCGGACAGCACGATAGGCGTCGGGTACGACAGGGTCAGGCGAGCACGTCGACGAAGTGCTCGACCAGCGGCGGGTTGGCGAAGTGCGGGCCGATCAGCTCGCGCCACCGGGTGAACCGTTCGGTGTTCCGGAAGTTCTCGGTGTGCGCCTCGACCGAGTCCCACTCGACCAGTAGCACGAACCGCGACGGCGACTCCACGCCCCGGGTCATCCGCACCGACCGGCAGCCGGGCGTGCCGGCGAGCACCCGGTGCCCCTCCGCGTACGCCGCGGCGAACTTGTCCTCGTGTCCCGGCAGCACGTCGATCAACGCGACCTCAAGCACCATGTGCGCAGCCTCGCACGGCGGCGCGCGCGGGGTTCGCGGCGGGGGCGGCTTCCCGCCGGCTGGACGGATCTCCAGGGTGATCGGGCGGGAACGGTCCGGCGTCGGCCCGCAGGTGCGGCGCGGTGCCGACTTCCGGCACGGCCTGGTGGTCGGGAAGTTCTACCCGCCGCACGCCGGGCACCACGCGCTGATCGCCGCCGCCGCCGTCCGCTGCGCCGCCGTCACCGTAGTCGTGGCACCGTCGCGCCGGGAGTCGATCCCGCTCGACCTGCGGCTGGCCTGGCTGCGTGAGGCGCACGCGGGTGCCCCGTGGGTGTGCTTCGTCGGGACGTACGACGACCATCCGGTCGACTACGCCGATCCGGCGGTCTGGGACCTGCACTGCGCGGTGTTCCGCGCCGGCCGGGCCGGGCGCCGGCCGGGTCGAGGCTGGAGGCTAGCCTCCTAGGAAGCCTTATGCGCGGTGATCGGCGCTATTCCGTTCGGAGAGGTGGGGAGGGACACCGGACGCCCAAGGTGCGGTCACTGGCCGCAGTGGGTGAGAATGACGGGCGAGGAGGGGAGTATTCCCCTGCGACGGAGTCGTCAGCACGGTCGACCGCCGGCCCCCGGTGGCGCGACCCGGCCCCGTCGGTCGCCGTCCCATCCGGGGGCGGCGGCGGAAGAGACCTCCGACAGTCACCAGAGTCAGCGTCACCGGCTCACCGCGCCCCGTGAGGGCGTACGGTGTGCCGGACGTTGCGTGTCTGCCGGAGGAATGAACCTTGGACGTGTCCGGAGCGGTGTGGGCGGGAACGCTCGTCGCACTGACGGCGATCCTGCTCGTCGACCTTCTGATCATCGGTCGACGCCCGCACGAGCCCAGCGTGCGCGAGTCGAGCCTCTGGGTCGGCTTCTACGTCGCCCTGGCTCTGATCTTCGGCGCGGGCGTCTGGCTCGCGTCCGGGCCGAGCGCGGCGGGCCAGTTCTACACGGGCTGGCTGACCGAGTACAGCCTCTCGGTGGACAACCTCTTCGTCTTCGTGATCATCATGGCCCGCTTCGGCGTGCCCCGGCAGTACCAGCAGAAGGTGCTACTCGTCGGCATCGTGCTCGCGCTGGTCATGCGTGGCGGCTTCATCGCCGCCGGTGCCGCGCTGATCTCCCAGTTCTCCTGGGTCTTCTACATCTTCGGCGCCTTCCTCATCTACACGGCGGTCAACCTGGCCCGGCAGGGCGAGCCGGACGAGGACGAGTTCACCGAGAACGTGCTGATCCGGTGGAGCCGCCGGGCGCTGCCCATCTCACGCGACTACGACGGCGCGAAGCTCACCACGTACGAGAACGGCCGCCGCCTGTTCACGCCGATGCTGATCGTGATGATCGCGATCGGCACGACCGACCTGATCTTCGCGCTCGACTCGATCCCGGCGATCTTCGGTATCACCCAGGAGCCGTACCTGGTGTTCACCGCGAACGTGTTCGCGCTGATGGGCCTGCGGCAGCTCTACTTCCTGCTCGGCGGCCTGCTGGACCGCCTGATCTACCTCAGCTACGGCCTCGCGGTGGTGCTCGGCTTCATCGGCGTGAAGCTGGTGCTGGAGGCCCTCGCGGACAACAACCTGCCGTTCATCAACGGCGGCGAGCACGTCGCCTGGGCCCCGCACATCCCGATCTGGCTGTCGTTGACGGTCATCCTCGGAACCCTGCTGGCGGCCACCGTGGCGAGCCTGGTCAAGTCGTCCCGGGACCGCCGCCGGGAGCTGGTCAAGGCCCGCGGCTGAGACGCCGGTGACGGCGGGGGCGCTCCGGTGGGGCGCCCCCGCCGTCGTTCGTGTGGTGTCAGACCCGGTGGGCGGCGACCAGGGTGGCGGTGCGGTCGGCGGGCAGCCGCTCCTCCAGGACGCGGCGTTGCCGGTAACAGGCGTGCAGCATCCGGCGGTCGTCGCCGGGGCGCGGGTCGGCGGTGACGATGCCGATGTGGTGGATGCCCCGTCCGGGGCGGGCGAAGAAGTAGAGGTCACCGGGGCGCTCGCTGCCGGGCGGCAGGGGCGTGGTGGCGGTGGCCTGGTCGTCGGCGTCGCGGGGCAGCCGTACGCCGAAGCGCCGCCAGGCCAGGTGGACCAGGCCGGAGCAGTCGATGCCGTACGAGGAGACGCCGCCCCACACGTACACGACGTCGAGCAGGCGACGGGCGACGGCCAGCACCTCCTCGGCGGTGGGGGCGGCGTCCGCGACGGCGGCGGTGTGCCGGGCGGGGATCCAGAGCGGCACGTCGTGGCCCGGGGCGTGCACCGGCCGCCAGCCGGCCACGACCGGGCCGGCCGTGGCCAGCCGGGTGCCGAGGACGACGCCGGGCAGCCGGACCGGACCGTCGGGCGTGGCGTGCAGGGCGGTGACGGTGGCGTCCACGACGAGCGGGTCGGTGTCGGGGAGCGCGGTCGCCGGGGCGAGCTGGCCGGCCGGGAGCCAGCCGGGGTAGCCGCGCGGGTCCAGCTTGGCGGGCTGTTCCACCGCGACGACGTGTGCCCAGCCGTCGGGACGCAGCTCGGTCACCAGCACCCGCTCGCCGAGCAGGAGCTGGCTGAGCACGCAGTCGCCGACCTGCTGGTCGGCGTCCATTCCGGCGATCCAGGCGGCGATGTCGGTGCGCGGGGCGAGGGCGGGGCTGTCGACCGCGCGTACCGCCTCGGGGGAGGCCCACAGGGTGGCGACACCGACCCGGACGACGGCCTCGCGGCCGGTTTGCAGCTCCACGGTCCACCCCCAGGTCACGCCGCCCGCTGCCGCGACGATATGAAAGTTTCCGCCAAAGATCAATCGACCTGTTGAATCTTTGCTTCAGCGAGCGCGTCGATCCCGAGGCCCGGAGCGTCGGCGAGGACCACCGACGCGCCCTCGTACCGGGGACCGCCGCGAACCGGCGACCAGGCCAGCCACCACGCCGCGTCCAGGTCCGGGACGGCGGTCGTGCCGTACGCCGCGACCAGGCTGGCCGCCGCGCCGATGCCGACCTGGGTCTCCATCATGGAGCCGACGACCGTGCCCATGCCATGGGCCACGGCGAGGTCGAGCAGGGTACGGGCGACGTGCAGGCCGCCGCACTTGGCGAGCTTGACGTTCACCAGGTCGGCCGCGCGCCGGCGGATCACCTCGACCAGGTCCCGGACGCCGAAGACCGCCTCGTCGGCGAGGATCGGCGTGGACACCCGTTCGCTGACCCAGGCCAGGCCGTCCAGGTCCCACCGGGGGACCGGCTGCTCCACCAGTTCCACATCCAGCCCCGCGTCCTCGATGCCCCGGATCACCCGGACGGCGTCGCGGGGCGTCCAGCCCTGGTTGGCGTCGAGCCGGATGCGGACCCGCGCGCCGACCGCGGAGCGGACCGCGCGTACCCGGTCCAGGTCGCCGGCCGCGTCCGTGCCGACCTTGAGCTTGAGCACGTCGAAGCCCTCGGACCGGCGCGCCCGGGCGGCGGCCGCGAGGTCCACCGCGTCGCCGGCGGCGAGCGTGACGTCCGTCGGGACGCGCAGGGCCGTGCCCCCGAGCAGCCGCACCAGCGGTACGCCGAGCCGCCGGGCGGCCAGATCGTGCAGGGCGACGTCGACGGCCGACTTGGCGGCCTCGTTGCCGGCCACGGCCCGCCCCACCTCGGTGCAGCGGGCCACCAGGTCGTCCGGGTCCCGGCCGGTGAGCAGCGGGCCGAGCACCTCGCGGACGCACGCCTCGGAGCCGGCCGTCGACGCCCCGGTCACCTGCCACACCTGCGGCGCCTCGCCGACGCCGCGGCGCCCGTCGGCGTCGACGACCTCCACGACGAGGGTGTCGACGGTGGTGGTGCGGCGCAGCGCGGTGACGAACGGGGTGTGCAGGGGCGCGGAGAGCCGGTGGGTGCGTACCGCGGTGATCGTCATGTCGGGCACCCTATAGGGGGACGGGCAGGCGATGGGGAGGCCGGATGAGCGAGCGGATCACGCACAGCCGACTGGTGCCGCGGGGCGCCGCCGAGCGCGGCGGGGCGGCGGCATGAGGGCGCGCGAGTGGGATCTGGTGGGCGCGCCGAACGCGCGTGACCTCGGCGGACTGGTCGGGGCGGACGGGCGGCGGGTACGCCCCGGGGTGCTCATCCGCACCCCGGCGCTGGGCCGGTTGACCGACGAGGACCTGCCGGTGCTGGCGAAGCTGGGACCGTCCTGCGTGGTGGACCTGCGGGACGCCTCGGAGCAGGCGGTCGCCCCGCCGGACCGGCTGCCGGGCGAGCCGCGGGTGGTGCACCTGCCGGTGCACGACGCGGCGCACCCGGTCTTCACGTACGTGTCGGCGGTGCTGCTCGGCCACGACCTCGGGGCGTACGCGGAACTCGCCGGGCAGGGCACTCCGGCGGCGATGACGGCGATCTACCGGTGGTTCGTGACCGGGGAGTCGGCGCGGGTCGGGTTCGGCACCGCCGTGCGGCTGGCGGCCGAGGCGGACAATCTGCCGTTGCTCTACCACTGCTCGGCCGGCAAGGACCGCACCGGCTGGCTGACGGTGGTGCTGCTGCACGCGCTCGGGGTGGACGAGGCGGCGGTCCGCGCCGACTACCTGGCCAACAACCCGCTGACGGAGAGCCTGCGCGAGGTGATCCTGACCGCGATGCGCCGGCGGCAGCCGGACCTGGACGTCGACGCGGTACGCCCGGTGCTGGAGGTGCGCGACGAGTACCTCGACGCCGCGTACGACGAGGTGCGGCGGGTGCACGGGTCGTTCGGGGCGTACCTGCGCGACGGGCTCGGGGTGAACGACGATCTGGTCACGGCGCTGCGGGCGCGGCTGCTGGAGTGACCGGTGCGGGAGCGGTGGGGCGGGCGGCCCAGCCCGTGACGATGAGGGCCTGACCGGCGGCGTAGGTGGCCATCACCCAGATCGGTGGGCCGGGCAGGGTCCCCACTCCGGCGACGCCGGTGGCGATGAGCAGGTCGGAGCCGAGGAAGAGCGCGCCACCGAGGCCGACGCGCCAGCCGTGCGCGGCGGCGGTGCTCGCCATGGTGGCCAGGGCCGCCGCGTACCCGGCGACGGGCACCGCCAGGCCGGCGTCGCTCAGCCCCGGCCACATCCAGGCGAGCGCGGCGACGGTCAGCACCGCGTACCCCAGCGGGACGGCGGCCAGCGGCGGGCGGCGCAGCGCGGCGGCGGCGCCGCCCCGGGTGAAGGCCGCGACGTAGCAGACGTGCGCGGCCAGGAACAGCGCCATCCCGGCGAGGAAGGCCGCGTCGCCGTCGCCGAGCAGCGCGACGTCGCCGCCGGTGGAGAAGGCCAGCGCGGCGAGGACGAGCCGGTCGGGCCGGGCGCCGCGGTCGGTGCCGGCCCGCCAGAGGTATACGGCGAGCAGCGGCATCAGCAGCGGCTTGGTGAGGAGTTCACCGATGGCGCTGCCGGTGGCGTTGGCGAGCAGGTTCGCGGCGGCCACGACGGCGAACGCGGCCAGCAGGACACGACGGGACGGCATGGTGGCTCCTCGCGGCGCAGCGGTCAGTTCAGGTTGTGGCGGGCGTTCCAGGCCTCGCGGGAGATGCGGGCGATGAGGCGGCAGGCGTCGTCCTCGACGTCCTCGCCGCTCGGTCCGCCGTCGGCGGCGTCGGTGGTGGTGCAGACGGCGATGACGTACGGGGGCGCGTCGTCGGGCGCGACGACGCCGACGCCGTGGCGGACGCCGCGGACCCAGCCGTTCTTGTGGGCGATGCGCGTGCCGGCGGGCAGGCCGGCGGCGAGGTCCTCGCGGTGCTCCTGCGCGGCGAGGGTGTCGAGCATCGCGGCGCAGCTCTCCGGTGCGGCCAGCCGGCCGGGCCGGGCGGCGCCGCGCGCCAGGCCGCCGAGGAGAGCGGCCAGGTCGGCGGCGGTGACCAGGTTGGTGATGCCGGCGTCCCGGGCGGCGAAGTCCTCGATGCCGCGGCCGGTGACGCTGTGCCGGGCTCCGGCGCGGGCCCACACGTCGGCCACGGCCGGCAGGCCGACCTGGTCGATGATCACGTTGGTGGCGAGGTTGCTGGACCGGACGATCATGCGCTCGGCGAGCCAGCGCAGGGGTGCGGCGCCGCCGGCCCGGTCCCAGACGGTGTCGTCGTTGTCGTAGTGCTGGGCGCAGGAGAAGCGGGGCGCGCCGGGCAGCGCGGAGTCGAACTCGTTGCGGACCGGGGCCGGAGCGTCGAGGTCGAGGCGGCCGGCCTCGGCGGCGCGGTGCAGCGCCACCAGCACGGCCACCTTCATCGTGCTCGCCGCGTAGTGGGTCGCGTCCGGGTGCCGGGTCCAGGTGGGGGGCGTGTCGAGGCGGCCCACGTACGCGGACACGGTGCCGGGCACCCGGTCGAGGTGGGCGTCCAGCGCGTCGAAGATCACCCGCCGAGGGTAGCGGTGCGCAGGGGCCCCGCACCACGACGGCGTGGTGCGGGGCCCCTGCCGGTGCTCAGCCGGCGTGCTTGCGGCGGGCGGCGGTGCGCGCCCGCTGCGTCTGGTCGAGCACCACCTTGCGGATGCGGACCGCCGCCGGGGTCACCTCGACGCACTCGTCCTCGCGGCAGAACTCGAGGGCCTGCTCCAGCGACAACTTCCGCGGCGGGATCAGCTTCTCGGTCTCGTCCGCCGTGGAGGAGCGCATGTTGGTGAGCTTCTTCTCCTTGGTGATGTTGACGTCCATGTCGTCGGAGCGGGAGTTCTCCCCAACGATCATGCCCTCGTACACCTCGGTGCCGGGCTCGACGAAGAGCTGGCCACGCTCCTGGAGGTTGGTCATGGCGAACGCGGTGACGGAGCCGGACCGGTCGGCCACCAGGGAGCCGTTGTTGCGGGTCCGCAGCTCGCCGAACCACGGCTCGTACGACTCGAAGACGTGGTGCAGGATGCCGGTGCCCCGGGTCTCGGTGAGGAACTCGGTGCGGAAGCCGATGAGGCCGCGCGCGGGGACGAGCCACTCCATGCGGATCCAGCCGGTCCCGTGGTTGACCAGCTGTTCCATCCGGCCCTTGCGGGTGGCGAGGAGCTGGGTGATCGCGCCCAGGTACTCCTCCGGGGCGTCGATGGTCAGCCGCTCCACCGGCTCGCAGGTCTTTCCGTCGATCTCCTTGGTGACGACCTGCGGCTTGCCGACGGTCAGCTCGTACGACTCGCGGCGCATCTGCTCGACCAGGATCGCGAGGGCCAGTTCACCGCGGCCCTGCACCTCCCACGCGTCGGGGCGCTCGGTGGGCAGCACCCGCAGCGACACGTTGCCGATCAGCTCCTTGTCGAGCCGGTCCTTGACCATGCGGGCGGTGACCTTGGCGCCCTTGACCCGGCCGACCAGCGGCGAGGTGTTGGTGCCGATGGTCATCGAGATGGCCGGCTCGTCGACGGTGATCAGCGGCAGCGGCTGCGGGTCCTCGGCGTCGGCGAGCGTCTCACCGATCATGATCTCCGGGATGCCGGCCACGGCGATGATGTCGCCCGGCCCGGCGGAGTCGGCGGGCTTGCGCTCCAGGCCCTCGGTCATCAGCAGCTCGGAGATGCGGACCCGCTGGGTGCTGCCGTCGGTGCGGCACCAGGCCACGGTCTGGCCCTTGGCGATCGTCCCCTGCCGCACCCGGCACAGCGCGAGCCGGCCGAGGAACGGCGAGGCGTCGAGGTTGGTGACGTGCGCCTGGAGCGGGGCCTCCTCGTCGTACGCGGGCGGCGGGATGGTGTCGAGCAGGGTGCGGAACAGCGGTTCCAGGTTGTGGCTGTCCTGCGGGACCGAGCCGTCGGCGGGCTGGGTGAGCGAGGCGATGCCGTCGCGGGCGCACGCGTAGACGATCGGGAAGTCGATCTGCTCCTCGTCGGCGTCGAGGTCGAGGAACAGCTCGTACGTGTCGTCCACGACCTCCTTGATCCGGGCGTCGGGGCGGTCCACCTTGTTGATCACCAGGATGATCGGCATCCGGGCCTTGAGCGCCTTGCGGAGCACGAACCGGGTCTGCGGCAGCGGGCCCTCGCTGGCGTCGACCAGCAGCACGACGCCGTCGACCATGGTGAGGCCGCGCTCCACCTCGCCGCCGAAGTCGGCGTGCCCGGGGGTGTCGATGATGTTGATGGTGACCGGGTCGGACCCGTCCGTCGGCAGGTACCGCACGCCGGTGTTCTTGGCGAGGATGGTGATGCCCTTCTCCCGCTCGAGGTCCATCGAGTCCATGACCCGCTCGGTCACCTCACCACGGGCGCCGTAGGCGCCGGCCTGCCGCAACATGGCGTCGACCAGGGTCGTCTTGCCGTGGTCGACGTGGGCGATGATGGCGACGTTGCGGAGGTCGGTGCGAAGCTGCATACCCTCCATACTCTCCTGTCTGCGGTTGCCGGGGTCGCGTCGGGGTGATCCCCCAGTTGGCCCGGGTCTCTGGCGAAACATGTGTCCCAGCCGTTGGCACGACTGGCATGCTGACCCTCGTGTTCATGGGGGTCAGATGCACGACCTGGTGACCGCACTGCAGGGCCTGCCGCCCCTGCTGATCTACCTGGTCGCCGCCCTGATCGTCGCGGCGGAGACCGCCGTGATCTTCGGACTGCTGGTGCCGGGCGAGGCGACCCTGCTGCTGGTCGGTTTCCTAGCGTACGCGGGGACGTTACGGCTCGGCCCGGCGCTGCTGGTGATGGTGGGCGCGGCCGTGATCGGAGACACACTCGCCTTCCGCGCCGGCCGCCGGTACGGGCCGCGGCTGCGCGCGAGCCGCTTCGGCGCCCGGATCGGTCCGCAGCGGTGGAGCCGGGCGGACGCGATGCTCGGCCGGCTGGGCGGCCGGGGCGTGTTCACCGCCCGCTGGGTGGCCTTCGCCCGGACCCTGGTGCCCCGGCTGGCCGGGGCGGCGGACATGCCGTACCGGCGGTTCGCGCCGTTCAACCTGGCCGGGGTGGTGACCTGGGTGGGTGCCTCCGTGCTCGCCGGCAACCTGGCCGGCGAGTCGTACGAGACGGTGTCGCACCTGCTGGGCCGGGCCACCGGGGCGGTGCTGGTGCTGCTGGGCGCGGTGGTCGCGGTGCTGCTGGTCGGGCGCTGGCTGGGCCGCAACCCGGATCCGGTCCGGGCGCTGCTGGCCCGGGCGGGCGCGCTGCCGCCGGTGCGCTGGCTCACCGGCCGGTACGGGGTGCTGTTCTTCCTGCTCGCCATGCACATCGGGCCCGGCTGGACCCTGCTGCTCAACCTGGCCGCCGGTCTCCTGCTGCTCTTCCTGGCCGGGCTCGCCGTCGCCTGGGTGCTCGGCGCCGTGGTCCGGCACAGCGGCCTGTCGGTGGTCGACGGCGCGATCGCCGACTGGTTCGCGGCCCGCCGCACCCCGGAGGCCGTCGACGTGACCCTCACGGTCGTGTCGGTGCTGCGCGGGCCGGTGCTGATCGTGGTGGTGGCGGTCGTGGCCGGCGTGCTGGCCTGGCGGCACCGGCCCTGGCAGGCCGACCTGCTCAGCGTGCTCGGCACCGCCGGCGCGTTCGTGCCGCTGGTGGTGCTCGCGGCGGCGGCCGACCTGGCCCGCCCGGACGGGTCCGGGCCGCCGGTCCTGTTCCCGACCCAGGACGCGGTGGTCACCGCGAGCCTGTGCACCCTCGCGTGGCTGCTGTCCCGGGGCGCGCGCTGGCCGGTGGCGGTCGCCGCCTGGACGGTCGCCGCCGCCGGCGTCGTCGGCGTCGGCGGCGCCCGGCTCTACCTGGGCCTGAGCACGGGCAGCAGCGCCCTCACCGGGCTCCTGCTCGGGGTGGCCTGGACGGCGGTGTTCATGGTGGCGTGGGTGACCCGCGACCGGGCGGTGGGCGTGCAGCCGCCGGCCGCCGGCCCGCCGCACGTGACCGCCGGCACACCACCGGCACGAGGCGCCGACGGCGCGGCGGTCGCCGACGTGCCGGGCGATGCCGTCGCGGAGCCGCCGGCCGCCGCTGCCGCCGCGCCGCCGGAGCAGGCGGTCGGCGGCTCGCCGGGCACCCGCGGGGCCGCCGCGGCCACCATGCCGGGGGCCGACGCGCCCGCCGCCGACCGGCCCGGCGACGCCTGACCCGACGGGCCCACGTCGGCGCCGGGTCCGCGTGCCCGTCCGGCGCGGGGCGGCGGCTCACCGTCGACTCCTGTTACCGTGCGGCGGTCACCGGGGGAAGGGGTCGACATGCGAGGAGGCCGTGGGGCCACGGCGACGCTCACGGCGCTTGTGCTGGCCGCCGGGCTCGCCGGGTGCGCGCGCGACCGGGCCGCCGCGCCTGAGATCGCGGCCCCGGTCGGTGCGACGGCCGAGGCGAGCGCCGCACCGGCCGGTGAGACCGACGCCGCCACAGCGACCGCGACACCGCCCGCGCGGGAGTCGATGGGAGCGGCGCCGCGGCGCAGCCCGTCGCCCAGCGCCCGGCCCACGCACCGGCCGACCCGCGCCACCGCTCCCCGCGCCGCGGCGAAGCCGCCGACCGAGACGAAGGTGCCGCCGCCACCGCCGAAGCCGGCACCGACCGCCTGCACGCCCCGCTACGAGGGCACCCAGGCCACCCGCGCGCAGGTCAAGGCGGCGCTCGGCGACGCGGCGGCGAAGACGTACTGGCCGACGTCCGCTCCCGACATCCGGATCCCGCTGCCCCTGGTCAAGGCGACCGCCTGGCAGGAGAGCGGCTGGCAGTCCAACATCGTCGCCTGCGACGGCGGCATCGGGCTGATGCAGGTGATGCCCGCGACGGCCGACTGGATGAACCAGCGGTTCGGGCAGAGCTACGACGTGCGTGACTACCGCGACAACGCCTACCTCGGCGCCAACTACCTGGCCTGGCTGACGAAGTACATCGGCGACATGTACTTCGAGGCCGACTACCGGCTGGACGCGGCCCTGTGCACCACCGAGCTGAACTCGTGCCTGCTCAACGCGGTGATCGCCGCGTACAACTACGGGCACGGCGCGGTCGCCCGCGAGGGGGAGCCGCTCACCATCCCGAACCCGCAGTACGTGCGCAACGTCCGCGCCCTCATGACCGAGTGCGTCTGCCTCTCGTACTGAGGGGTTGCGGCGCGGGGACGCCGCAACCCCTGCCGACCGTACGGTCAGTCGTGCGCGGTGACCGGCTCACGCGGTGCTGGCGCCTGCGCCCCGGCCTCCCGGCGGACCCGGCCCGGCCACCAGAACCGGTCGCCCAGCACGAACGCCAGCGCCGGCACGAGGACCGTCCGCACGAGCAGCGTGTCGAGCAGGACGCCGATGCAGACGATGACGCCGATCTGGGTCAGCAGGATCAGCGGCAGCACGCCGAGGACGGCGAAGACCGCCGCGAGCAGCACGCCGGCGCTCGTGATTACCCCGCCGGTGACCCGCAGGGCGGAGAGCATCCCGTCGCGGGTGCCCGCCCGGCGGGCGTCCTCGCGGGCCCGGGTGACGAGGAAGATGTTGTAGTCGACGCCGAGCGCCACGAGGAACACGAACGCCAGCAGGATGACGCCGCTGTCCAGCGCGGGGAAGTCCAGCACGTGGTCGAAGAGCAGCCACGCCGCCCCGAGACTGGCGAAGAACGACGCGATGACGGTGAGCACGAGCAGCGCCGGGGCGAGCAGGCCCCGCAGCAGCAGCACCAGGACGGCCGCGACCAGCAGCAGGATGATCGGCAGGATCAGCCGCAGGTCCTTCGCGTTGGCCTCGGCGGTGTCGTAGGTGGCGGCGACCGTGCCGCCCACCACGGCCCCGTCGAGCGCACCGGCGCCGTCCACGGTGGGCGGGGCGGAGCCGGGGACCGTGGCGACCGCGTCCCGCAGCGCCTCGATGGCGCGGTCGGACGCGGCGGTGCCCGGCTCGGCCTCCAGCACCACGTCGACCTGGGCGACGCCGGCGCCGGCGCTGCCGGGCCGCGCCGACGCGACGCCGGTCACCGCTGCGGCGGCCTCGGTGACCGCCCCCGCCGCGGCCGGGTTGGTGAGTACGGCGACCGGCTGCGTCGTCCCGGCCGGGAAGGCCTTCGCGAGGGTCTGCGCCCCGGCGACCGCCTCCGGCTCCACCCGGAACTGCTCGGTCTCCGACAGGCCGGTGCGGATGCCCAGCCCGCCCAGGGCGAGGCCGACCAGCAGTAGCGTCGCCAGGGCGGCGACGGACACCGGCCGTCGGACGACACCGGCGCCCAGCCGGCCCCACAGCCGGCCCTCGCGGACCGCGCCGCCGACCCGGGGCACGAACGGCCAGAACAGGCCGCGACCGAGGAGCACCAGCGCGGCGGGGAGCACGAGCAGGGCCGAGAGCATGGCGAGGACGACGCCCGTCGCGCAGGCCACCGCCAGCGCCCGGTTGGTCTCCTGCTCGGACAGCAGCAGCGTGAGCACGCCGAGCACCACGGTGGTTCCGCTGGCCAGGATGGGTTCGGCGGTGCGGCGCAGCGCGGCGCGCATGGCCCGGAAGCGGTCCGCCTCGCGGCGCAGCTCCTCCCGGTAGCGGGCGATGAGCAGCAGGGCGTAGTCGGTGGCGGCACCGAAGACCAGGACGCTGGCGATGCCGGTGACGGCGCCCTCCTGGAGGTTGATGCCGACCGCGGGGACGATCGTGTCGACGGCCCGCAGGGTCAGCTGCTCGGTCGCCGCGACCACCACCAGCGGCACGATCCACAGGAACGGGCTGCGGTACGTGACGAGCAGCAGCAGCGCCACCACCCCGGCGGTCACCGCGAGCAGGGTCACGTCGGCGCCCTCGAAGACCTTGGTGAGGTCGGCGGTGAACGCCGGCCCACCGGTCACGTCGACGGTGAGGCCCGCGGGCGCGTCGTCGAGCGCGGCGCGTAGCCGCTCCACGGTGTCGGCGACCTGCTCCTGACCGCCGGCGGTGGACAGCGGCACGGCGACCAGCGCGACCGTGCCGTCCGGGGAGAACTGCGGGGGAGCGACCTGTCCGCCGACGGCGAACCGGCTCAGGTCGCCGGCTTGCGCGGCGAGCGCTTCCCGGTCGGCGGCGGTGAGCGGCCCCCCGTCGGCGCGGCTGGCGACGACGAGGGCCGGCTGGACGTCGCTGGACGGGAGCTGCTCCTGGAGCCGCTCCACCTGGGTGGACTGCCACTCCACCGACAGCCCGGTGGACGACACGGGTGCGGGGTTGTCGGGCTTCGGCAGGCCGAACACGGCGGCACCGAGGACGATCGCGGCGACCACGGTGAGCCACGCGGCCAACCGGCCGCGGGCGACGTGGGTGAACAGGGACATCGTTTCCTCACGGGGCTGGACGGGAAACCGCTCGACGGCCAGGAATGTCCGGCTCATCGAGTATCTCGATGAACGAGATTATCGGCCGCTGAGTTATGCTGCAACCGGACCGAGACGAGGAGATGCGGCGGGACGTGGCAGGTCACGGCATGTACCGGCGGCGCGACACGCGACGTGAGCAGCTGGTCGCGGAGATCACCAACAACCTCCGGCGGTACGCGGTGGACGCCCAGCACGTCGGCCACGCCTTCGCCGGGCTGCACGGTCTGGGCGCCACCGACCTGCAGGCCCTGATCGCGGTCATGGACGCCGAGCTGCGGGGCGACCCGATCACCCCCGGCCGCCTCGGCGAGCAGCTCAACCTGTCGTCCGGGTCGGTCACCGCGCTGATCGACCGGCTGGAGCGCGCCGGTCACATCCGGCGCGACCGCGACGCCACCGACCGGCGCAAGGTCCTGCTGCACTACGCCGACCGGGGCGCCGCCGTGGCCATGGAGTTCTTCCAGCCGCTCGGGCGGCGCACCGACGCGGTGATGGCCGACTTCACCGACGACGAGTTGGAGACCGTCCACCGGTTCATGACGGCGATGAGCGCCACGGTCCGGGAGCACCGCGACGCCGTACGCGCCGCATCACCGCGGCGGACGAACGGCTGACCCGTCGTGCTCACGGCGCTGGCGACCCGGCTGGCCACGGCGGTGCTGCGGCTCCCACCACCCCGGACCCGGCGGGTCGCCCTGACCCGCGACCTCCCGGTTCGGGTCCGCGACGGCGTGGCGCTGCGCACCGACCACCACGCGCCGGACCTGCCGGGCGCCCCGACCGTGCTGATCCGCACCCCGTACGGGCGGGGCGGCCCGATGCGCCTGCTGGGCCGGCTCGCCGCCGAGCGGGGCTACCACGTGGTGATCCAGTCCTGCCGGGGCACGCACGGCTCCGGCGGCGTGTTCGACCCGCTCGTCCACGAGCGCGACGACGGTCTGGACACCCTCGACTGGCTGCGCCGCCAGCCCTGGTGGAGCGGCGCGTTCGGGATGTTCGGCGCCAGCTATCAGGGCTTCGTCCAGTGGGCCCTGGCCGCCGACGCCGGGGCGGAGCTGCGCGCGATGGTGGCGGTCGTGACCGCCTCCGGCACCCGCGACTCGACGTACGCGGGGGAGTCCTTCGCCCTGGACACCGTGCTCACCTGGGCGGAGCTCCTCCAGGCGCAGACCGTGCCCTGGCTCGCCCGGCAGTGGGAACTCAAGCGGGGCCAGCCGCGGCTCGCCGCTGCGCTCGCGCACCTGCCGCTGGCCGAGGCGGACCGGGTGGCCACCGGGGTCACCGTGCCCTTCTTCCAGGAGTGGCTGCGCCACCACACGCCCGACGCCGCGTACTGGCGTACCCGGATATTCGGCGACCGTCTCGCGGAGGTCCGCGCTCCCGTCGCCATGATCAGCGGCTGGCACGACATCTTCCTCCCGGCGCAGCTGCGTGACTTCGCGGCGCTGCGTGCCGCCGGCGGCCGACCCCGGCTCACCGTCGGGCCGTGGACGCACGGGAGCCCCGGGCTCTTCGTGGCCTCCCTGCGCGACGGCCTCGACTGGCTCGACGAACACCTCGGCGGGCGGCCGGCGCCCGGACGCGCCCCGGTTCGGGTGCACGTCGGCGGGGCCGGCGGTGGCTGGCGGGACCTGCCCGACTGGCCGCCGCCCGCCACGCCCACCACCTGGCACCTGCACCCGTACGGCGGGCTGAGCACCGCGCCGCCGGTGGAGTCCGCCCCCGACGGCTTCTGGTACGACCCGGCCGACCCCACCCCGTCGTTGGGCGGCCCGCTGCTCGTCGCCCAGCGGGCCGGGCCGGTGGACAACCGTCCCGTCGAGGCCCGCCCTGACGTGCTGACCTGGACCAGCGAGGTCCTGCCGGCTCCGGTGGAGGTGGTCGGGCCGGTCCGGGCGGAGATCTTCGTCCGAAGTGACCTGCCCCACCTGGACGTCTTCGTGCGACTGTGCGACGTGGACGCCCGGGGCCGGTCCTGGAACGTGTGCGACGGGCTGGTCCGGGTGACGCCGGACGGGTTCCGCGCCGACGAGACCGGTGCCGTCCGGGTGCCGGTGCAGCTGTGGCCCACGGCGCACCGGTTCGCGGCCGGTCACCGGCTGCGGGTGCAGGTGTCCGGCGGCGCGCACCCCCGGTACGCGCGCAACCCCGGCACCGGCGAGCCCCTCAGCACGGCGGTCACTCTGCGTGCTGGATGGCGGGAGATCCTGCACGACTCACGGCACCCGTCCGCCGTCGTGCTCCCCATCGTCCACTCCGGCTCCTACCTGTCTCCACGGTAAACAGTGCCACTCTGAACTGGGCGTTTATTGTCCGGCGGGTTATGGTTGAGCCACGCCCGGCGCTGTGCGCATCACGGCCGGGCTCGCTCGTAAGGCCCCCACCCCGCGTACGCGGTGTCACCGTCGTGCCCGGCCCCCGATCATCCGCAAGGGGGACCCATGACGCGGGCTCCGGAAAACCTGCTGGCCGTTCGCGGCCTGCTCCTCACCCACCTCAACGTCGACCCGAACACCGTCCGGAGCCAGGACCTCGAACCGGCCGAGGTGGGCATCGTCGGCGACTCCAACCACCGGGGCGGCTACCACTGCGGGTCCGACCGGGTGGTGGCCAACGACTACTCGGTCGTCGAGTCGCCGCGGGACTCCGCCGGGCTGACCCTCGACGCCGCCGCGCTCGACGTCGGAACCTTCGAGGTCCGCTCCGGCGGCGGTACCCACACCCTGCGCACCTTCTCGATCTGGTGCGTCCAGCAGTGCGTCGCCAACGCCGCGGACGCCCGGGACATCCGCGAGATCATCTACAGCCCGGACGGCCGGACCGTCCGTCGGTGGGACCGGCTCGGCCGGCGTACCAGCGGTGACAGCTCTCACCTGTGGCACACGCACTTCAGCTTCTTCCGCGACTCGATCAAGGCGGGCCGGGACCAGACCCCCCTCTTCCGCCGCTACCTGACCAGCATGGGACTCCTGGAGGACGTCATGAGCGAGAAGGCCGAGCAGCAGATCGACAGCGTGTTCACCGGGATGTTCATCGGTGGCAACAGCATGGGCCGCCGGGTCGACCCGGACGGCTCGGGATCCAGGCCGGCCAGCAACAGTCTCGTGGCCAAGCTCGACTACACCATGCAGCGCCTGGACGTGCTGGTCAACCAGCTCACGGCGCTGTCCAACCGCGACTTCACCGACGAGCAGGCGATCGTCACCGGGGTGCTGGCCAGTCTCACCCCGGAGAAGATCGCCGCGGCGATCCCACCGACGCTCGCCCAGCAGGTGGCCGACGAGCTGGCCCGCCGCCTGGCCGCCTGACCGGTGCGCCGGCCCGGGGTCGGCGGGCCGCCGCCCCGTGCGGGGATCGCCCGGAACCTCCCGCCGGGCCGCCCCGGTATTCGGCAAGAAGCATTGCGCAAGAACTATTGCTGAACTAGCCTCCGAGGCATGGAGAGACAGAACGTCCGCACGGTCACCGACGCCAGGGTGCTCGCGCTGCTCGCCCACCCCCTGCGCCGCAGGCTCATGGACGTCCTCAAGGTTGACGGCCCGTCGACGGTCGGGATGCTGGCCGAGCGCACCGGGCAGGCACCGGCCAACGTCAGCCACCACATGCGGATGCTGGCCGGTGTCGACCTGGTGGAGGAGGTTCCCGAACGCGCCCGCGACCGGCGGGAACGCTGGTGGCGGCTGGTGAACCGGGCGGTGCGGTGGTCCGCCACCGACTTCGCCGGTGACCCGGCGACTCGGGCCGTCGCCGACGCGGCCGCCACTCTGAACATGGAACGCCACGCCGCGCTTGTCCACGCGTGGCAGGGCGCCGACGACGAGGCGCGTACGGCCTGGGGGGAGGGGCCGTTCTCCACCGACCGTTGGCTGCGCCTCACCCCGGAGGAACTGGCGGAGCTCGGCCGCCAGATCACCGACCTGCTCGCCCGCTGGGCCGAGCGGGAGGTGCCCGACGACGGTCGCGTCCGCGACTCCGTCTTCGTGTTCGCCCACGGCGTCCCGGCCCGACCGTGAGCCGCGCCGGGACGCGGGCCGCCGACCCGGTACGGCCGACCGCCGGGAAGGATCCCGACTCCACGTCGACCGGCCCGTCGGTCGACACGCTCGGTGTGCCGGCACGGGGGCTGTGGCACGAGCGCAACTTCCGTCTGCTGTGGATCGGGCAGGCGGCCAGCAGCGTCGGCAGCAACGTGACCGTGGTGGCGCTCCCCCTGGTGGCCGTCGCCGTGCTGGACGCCACCCCGTTCGCCGTCACCGTCCTGACCGCGGCCGCGTGGCTGCCCTGGCTGCTGGTCGGTCTGCCCGCCGGGGCGTGGGTGGACCGGCTGCCGCGCCGGCCCGTGATGATCGCCTGCGACCTGCTGTCCGCGGCGCTGTTCCTCAGCGTCCCGGTCACCGCGGTGCTCGGCGTGCTCACCATCGGTCAGCTGCTCGCGGTCGCCCTGGGCGCGGGGCTGGCCAAGGTCTTCTTCGAGACGGCCGACCAGGCGTACCTGCCCGTGGTGCTCCGTCCGGAGCAGGTGCCGGGCGGAAACGCCCGCCTGCAGGCCACCCGCACGGCGAGCTACCTGCTCGGCCCCGGCATCGCCGGCCTGGTGGCGCAGGCCGTGGGCGCCGTTGCCGCACTCCTGCTCGACGTGGTGAGCTTCCTGCTCTCCGCCCTGTGCCTGTCGCGCATCCGGGTGGACGAGCGCCGCCCCTCGCGTACCCGGGCGCGCCGCCGTCTGCGACGCGAGATCGCCGAAGGCGTCCGCGTCGTCGCCCACGACCCGTACCTCCGGGTCCTGACCGTCTTCGGGGCGGCCAGCAACTTCGGCCTGACCGGCTACCAGGCTCTGATGGTGGTCCTCCTGGTCCGCGACGTGCACCTCGCGCCGGGGCTGGTCGGCCTGCTCCTGGCGGCGATGAGCGCCGGCGGGATCGTGGGCGCGCTGCTGGCCACGGCGGTGGGCCGATGGTGCGGGACGGCCCGCGCCCTGCTGGTGGCCGCGGCGTTCACCGGTCCGCCGGCCCTGCTCATCCCCCTCGCGGCGCCCGGCTGGCGGCTGGGGTGCCTGGCCCTGGGCGGTGCACTGGTGAGCTTCGGGGTCGCGGTCGGCAACGTCGTCAAGGGCAGCTTCCGGCAGACGTACACCCCGCAGCATCTGCTGGGGCGCGTCACGGTCAGCATGCAGCTGCTGAACTACGGGACGATCCCCGTCGCCGCCCTGGCCGGCGGCGTGCTCGCCGGCATCCTGGGAGCCGGCCCCGCGATCGCGGTGATGACCGGCTGGTTGGCGCTCACGCCGCTGATCCTGCTGGTCGGTCCGCTGCGCCACCGCCGGGACCTGCCGGTGGCGCCGCTCGCGGTCTGACCGCGGGAGCGGCGGCGGCCGGACCCGGCCGCCGCCGGCGCCACGGATCAGATCGGACGGACGTTGTCCGCCTGCGGGCCCTTCTGGCCCTGGGTCACCTCGAACTCGACCTTCTGGCCCTCGTTCAGCTCCCGGTAACCGCTCGACTGGATCGCGGAGTAGTGGACGAAGACGTCCGGCCCCCCGCCGTCCTGCTCGATGAAGCCGAAGCCCTTTTCCGCGTTGAACCACTTGACGGTGCCGGTTGCCATGCATCTCTCCCTGTTCCCAAGCAGGCGACCACCGACCGCAGGCCGACGATCGCCCGGTACCTTCCCGACAGTAACCGCCCAAACCCCGATCTGCCGGGCGAAGTGCCGTAGGCGGTCCGGTGAACTCTCGGAACAGGCTCGGCGGACCCGGCGTGGCGGACCGCCGGGTGCGGCATGCTGGCGTCGGTGAGCCGAGTCACGAACGCCCTGATCGACCTGGAACGGGAGATCGACGCGCCCGGCGCCGGTCTGGACCGGCTGTGCCTGGTGCCCACCCCCTTCGTCCCCGAGGTCCGGCTGCACCTCGCCGAGGACCCGATCGTCTGGTGGGCGCGGATGGAGGCGCACGCGGGACGGGCGCTGCCGCCGCCGTACTGGGCGTCGGTCTGGGCCGGCGGGCAGGCGCTCGCCCGCCACCTGCTCGACCACCCCGAACTCGCCGCCGGACGCCGGGTCCTCGACCTCGCCACCGGCTCCGGCCTGGTCGGGATCGCCGCCGCGCTGGCCGGAGCGGCCGTGGTCGCCAACGACGTCGACCCGTACGCGGTCGCCGCCGTCACCGTCAACGCCCGGGTCAACCGGGTGGCGGTGCGGGCCACCGGGCAGGACCTGCTCGACACCGCGCCGACCCCGGTCGACCTCCTGGTCGCCGGCGACGTCCTCTACGACGCGGGGATGGCCGCCCGGGTGCTGCCGTTCCTGCGCCGCGCCGCCACCGCCGGCGCCGAGGTGCTGGTGGGCGACCCCGGACGGGGCCACCGGCCGCCGGACGGGCTGGTGGTGGTGGCCGACTACCTCGTGCCGATCACCGAACCCAGCCCGGGCCCGCCCGTGCGCCGGGTTCAGGTCCTGCGGCCCGGATGACGGGATCAGGGACGACCCCGAGGCGGGGACCAGGGGACGGTGGGGGATCCGACCCGATGTCCCGGGTGGACCGGCGGCCATAGCGTACGTGGCATGGCGGATTGGCTGGCCCAGGTCGGAGAACTACCCACCACCCTGCTGATGGGGGTGCTCGGGGTGGTGATGATCTTCGACGCCGTGCCGCTGCTGGGTGTGCTGGTTCCCGGGGACGTGGCGATCCTCGCGGCGGTGGGGGTGGGTGGCCCCACCGCCGGCCTGGCCACCTTCACCGCCGTCGTCGCCGGTTGCCTGGCCGGCTGGTCGCTGACCTTCCTGGCCGGCCGCCGCTGGGGGGACCGGCTGCGGCACAGCCGGGTCGGCGACTGGATCGGCGAGGAGCGCTGGGCCGCGGCGGAGGGAATCCTGCGCCGCGGCGGCGGGCGGATGGTGCTGGTGGCGCCCTTCCTGCCGGTCCTCAACGCGCTGCTGCCGCTGGCCGCGGGCGGGCTGCGGATGTCGTACCGGCGTTTTCTGGGCTGCGCGACGCTCGGCGCGGCGGCCTGGGCCGGTCTCTACCTGCTGCTCGGCACAGTGGCGCGGTCGCTCGCCGGTCTGCTGCCCGGTGCGCCCAGCCCGATGGTGGTGACGATGTCGGTCGGCGTCGCGCTGGCCGGCGTGGTGCTGGCGTTGACGCGGCGGCGGCTGGTGTCGGTCCGAGCGTCGCTACCAGCCGCGGGCTCGCCACTGGGGAAGGGCGGGGCGCTCGGCGCCCAGGGTGCTGTCCCTGCCGTGACCCGGGTAGAACCAGGTCTCGTCGGGCAGCCGGTCGAACAGCTTCCGCTCGACGTCGTCGATGAGCCGGCCGAAGCGCTCCGGGTCCTTGTCGGTGTTGCCGACGCCGCCGGGGAAGAGGCTGTCGCCGGTGAACAGGTGAGGGACGCCGGCCGGGTCGCGGTAGAGCAGCGCGATCGAGCCGGGCGTGTGGCCCCGCAGGTGGATGACCTCCAGCGCGCAGTCGCCGACCGGCACGCTGTCGCCGTCGCCGAGCGTCTCCGCCTCGATCGGCAGCCCGGACGCGTCCTCGGCGTGCACCAGCGCGCGGGCGCCGGTCTTGGCCACCACCTCCTCCAGCGCCACCCAGTGGTCCATGTGCTGGTGGGTGGTGACCACCGCCGCGAGCCCGCCGTCGCCGACCAGGTCCAGCAGCCGGGGCGCCTCGTTGGCCGCGTCGATCAGCACCTGCTCGCCGGTGGCCCGGCAGCGCAGCAGGTAGGCGTTGTTGTCCATCGGGCCCACCGACAGCTTCGTGATGGTGAGCCGGTCGAGGTCGCGTACGGCCGGCGCACCGCCGGGCGTGACGTCTCCGGTGTAGGTCATGAGTCGTCTAGATCCATTCCGGTGGGGTCGGCAGGGCGCCGTCGGGGGTGACCTTGAGCACGGTGCCCGGGCTGCGGCCGATCAGCCAGGCGGCGAGTTCGGGGGCGGCGCCGGTCACCGTGGGGGCGGCCGAGCGGTCGCCGACCACGAGTTCGTGCCGGGTGCCGTCGAAGCGCAGGACCATCGGGGGCGCGTCGGGGCGCTCGGCCAGGCCGGTGGCGACCTCGTGGAGGAGCCGGTGGCCGAACGCCTCCGGCCACTCGGCCGGCCGGTAGCCGGCGGCCAGGTCCACGTGGTGCACCTCGATCTCCCGCAACCGCCCCCAGACGAGCATCGCGGCCGGCCACGGCCCGCGGCGGGTCTCCACCGTGGCGCCCCACGCCTCCACCGGCATCGCCGCGACCGCCTCGGCGAACCGGTCCGCGGTGCGCCGCAGGTCGTCGAGGTGCTCGGCGGGCGGCCGGGGCGCGCCGGCGTCGATGTCGGCGGTACGGGCGGCGGCGCTCGCGTACATGGGGATCGGCTCCCCGGTGCGTGCGGCGGTCAGCAGGTTGACGAACCCGTCGGCGTTGCGGGCGAGGTGGGCCAGTACGTGCCCCCGCGTCCAGCCGGGCAGCAGGGACGGCGCGGCGAGATCCGCCTCGTCGAAGGTCGCCGCGGTGCGCAGCAGGCGAGCCGTGGCGTCGTCCACCTCGCCGGTCAGCAGAAGCGGATCCGTGGTCACGTGTCGACCCTAGCGGTCGGGCGGCGTCGCGTCGCCGGGGTTGTCAACTGTTGCTGATGGACTAAGCGCTGACATGCGTTGGTGTGCTTGTGAGAGTTGGCTCGTGGCGTGGGTGGTACGGGGTGTGGCTGGCCGGGGTGGATGTCGTACCGGATGGTTATCGTGCCGGGTGTGGGACACCGGGATCGGCTGAGCGTCGTGCAGGCGTACCGGTTTGCTCTTGACCTGTCCCCGGCGCAGGAGCGGGCGGTGCTGGGTCACGTGGGTGCGGCCCGCATGGCGTACAACTGGGCGCTGGCTCGGGTGAAGGCGGTGTTGGATCAGCGGGCGGCCGAACGCAGCTACGGCATCCCGGAGGACGAGCTCACCCCGGCGATCGGGTGGTCTCTGCCGGCGTTGCGTCGGGGGTGGAACGCGGCGAAGGGTGAGGTGGCGCCGTGGTGGCGGGATTACTCGAAGGAGGCGTATAACACCGGCCTGGACGCGCTGGCGCGCGGGTTGAACAGCTGGGCCGACTCCCGTTCGGGTAAGCGGGCCGGACGCCGGGTTGGGTTTCCCCGGTTCAAGTCGCGCCGCCGGTCGACTCCGTCGGTGCGGTTCACCACCGGCACCATTCGCGTGGACCCGGATCGGAAGCATGTGGTGCTGCCCCGGCTGGGCCGGTTGAGGCTGCACGAGTCGGCCCGCAAGCTGGCCCGCCGGCTGGCGGCTGGCACCGCCCGGATCCTGTCCGCGACGGTGCGCCGTGACGGTCACCGTTGGTACGTGTCGTTCACCTGCCAGGTCGAGCGGGCGCGCCGCACCCCCACGTGTCCGGATGCGACGGTGGGCGTCGATCTTGGGGTGAGGCGCCTGGCGGCGCTGTCCACCGGCGAACCGGTGCCGAACCCGCAGCATCTTGATGCCGCGCTGCGGAAGATTCGCCGGATCAGCCGTGGGTTGTCCCGCAAGGTCGGCCCCGACCGGCGCTCTCGCCGTGATGCCTCTAAGCGGTGGCAGCGGGCGCGCGGCCGGCTCGGCCGGGTGCATGCCCGGGTGGCGAACCTGCGCCGCGACGGCCTACACAAGCTCACCACCCGCCTCGCCGCCACGTACGGCACGATCGTGGTCGAGGACCTCAACGTCGCCGGCATGCTGCGCAACCGCAGACTGTCCCGGCGGATCGCTGATGCCGGCTTCGCCGAGATCCGCCGGCAACTCGTCTACAAGACCCAGTGGTACGGCGGCCGGCTGGTGGTGGCCGATCGCTGGTACCCCTCCTCGAAAACGTGCTCGGGCTGCGGAGCGGTGAGAACCAAGCTGGCCCTGTCCGAGCGCACCTTCACCTGCACCACCTGCGGCCTGGTCGCGGACCGGGACGTCAACGCCGCACGCAACCTGGCGGCCCTGGCGGCCGCCGTCGCCGGGAGTGGCCCGGAGACGCTAAACGGACGCCGAGCCGACTGTAAGACCCCGCCCGCGGGGCCGGTGGCTGTGAAACGTCAACCCGGCACCACGTCTGTGGGCAAGACCGGGACCGTCCCACCGCAAGGCAGGACATCCGATCATGAGCTCACTCCTGCGTCATGAGAGGAACGGAAATCGCTTTCGGCGGGTCGCCGCGCGCCCTACCGTCGGCGTCGAACGCGGCACCGGGAGGTCGGAGGAGGTGGTGATCGTGCCGGTCGGAGCACGCGTGAGCCATCCGAACCCACACCCGTGAGGACGCCATGACGATCGACCTGACCGCCCTCGGCTGGGACGCCGACCGGGCGCGTGACGTACGACGGCGCACCGACCAGCGACCGGGCCGCGTGGCCCGGGTCGACCGCGGCGTGTGCACCGTCCTCGGCGTGGACGGCCCGGTCCGCGCCACGCTCGGCGGGGCCGTGCTGGCCGCCGCCGCCCGGGACCTGACCTGCCTGCCCTGCGCGGGTGACTGGGTGCTGCTCGCCACCTGGCCGGACGGCAACGTCACGGTCGAGGCGGTGCTGCCCCGGCGAACCGCGCTGGTCCGCCGTACCGCCGGCAAGGACGCCAGCGGCCAGGTGCTGGCCGCGAACCTGACCGCCGCGGCGGTGGTCGAGCCGGTGCACCCGGAACCGGACATGGCACGGATCGAGCGCCTGCTCGCGCTCGCCCACGAGTCCGGCGCGCGCCCGGTCGTGGTCCTGACCAAGGCCGATCTGGCCCCCGACCCGGCGGCGTTGGCCCGGCAGATCGCGGCCGTGGCGCCCGGCGTGCCCGTGCTGCCGGTCAGCGCGGAACACGGCAGCGGGCTCGGCCCGCTGCGCGCGGAGGTGGCGCCGGGCCGGACGCTGGGCCTGCTCGGGCCGTCCGGCGCGGGCAAGTCGAGCCTGGTCAACGCCCTGGCCGGGGCGGTGGTGATGCCGACCCAGGCGATCCGCCGGGTCGACGGCAAGGGCCGGCACACCACCACCTGGCGGGCGCTGGTCCCGGTGCCGGGCGGCGGGGCCGTGCTGGACACCCCGGGGGTACGGGCGGTGGGCCTGCTCGACGGCTCCGCCGGTCTGGACCGGGCGTTCGCCGACATCGCCGCGCTGGCCACCGGTTGCCGGTACGCCGACTGCGGGCACGACGGGGAGCCGGCGTGCGCGGTGCGGGAGGCGCTGGAGTCCGGGGAGCTGACCGCCCGGCGGTGGGAGAGCTGGCGACGGCTGCAACGCGAGGTGGGGTACGAGACGCGGCGGCGCGACGCCCGGCTCGCCGCGGAACGGCGCGGCGGCTGGCGTGGCGGGCGCCGGCGGGCGGGCCGGTCCGCCCGACCGCCCGCGGCGGGGGACTTCTGACCCGCCGGCGTCCGACGCCCCGGCGGCCGGCGGCCGGGTGCCGGCGGTCCACCGGACCGGGTTGAGCTGGGGGAATGTGCGGGCGAGGGAAAGTGTCGTACCTCAGGACTAGTCTTGCCGAGGCGCCTTTCCCGCGCCCGCACAACCGCTCGGACGGGCCGTCGAGCGGACAGAACCACCCCATCTTCTGCACCCGGGAGTACAGGCACCGTGGCCGACCGACTGATCATCCGTGGCGCGCGCGAGCACAATCTGCGTGACGTCAGTCTCGACCTGCCGCGGGACGCCCTCATCGTGTTCACCGGGCTGTCCGGGTCGGGCAAGTCGAGCCTGGCGTTCGACACGATCTTCGCCGAGGGGCAGCGCCGCTACGTCGAGTCGCTCTCGTCGTACGCCCGGCAGTTCCTCGGCCAGATGGACAAGCCGGACGTGGACTTCATCGAGGGCCTGAGCCCCGCCGTGTCCATCGACCAGAAGTCGACCTCGCGCAACCCCCGGTCGACCGTGGGCACGATCACCGAGGTCTACGACTACCTGCGCCTGCTCTTCGCCCGCATCGGCGAGCCGCACTGCCCGGTCTGCGGGGAGCGGATCTCCCGGCAGAGCCCCCAGCAGATCGTCGACCGGGTCCTCGCGATGGCCGAGGGCACCCGGTTCATGGTGCTCGCCCCGGTCGTGCGCGGCCGCAAGGGCGAGTACGTGGACCTCTTCGCCGAGCTCCAGGCCAAGGGCTACGCGCGGGCCCGCGTCGACGGCGTCGTGCACCCGCTGACCGAGCCGCCGAAGCTCAAGAAGCAGGAGAAGCACACCATCGAGGTGGTCATCGACCGGCTCAGCGTCAAGCCCAGCGCCAAGCAGCGGCTGACCGACTCGGTCGAGGCCGCGCTCGGCCTCTCCGGCGGCATCGTCCTGCTCGACTTCGTCGACCTGCCCGAGGACGACCCGGAGCGGGAGCGCCGCTACTCGGAGCACCTGGCCTGCCCCAACGACCACCCCCTCGCCATCGAGGACCTGGAGCCCCGGGTCTTCTCCTTCAACGCGCCGTACGGCGCCTGCCCCGAGTGCACCGGCCTGGGCACGAAGAAGGAGGTCGACCCGGAGCTGGTCGTCCCGGACCCCGAGCGCACCCTGCGCGAGGGCGCGATCCAGCCCTGGTCGACCGGCCACAACCTGGAATACTTCCTGCGCCTGCTGGAGGCGCTGGGCGAGGCGGAGCACTTCGACGTCGACACGCCGTGGCGGGCGCTGCCGTCGCGGGCGCAGAAGACGATCCTGCACGGCTCCGACGACCAGGTGCACGTGCGCTACCGGAACAAGTACGGCCGTGAGCGTTCCTACTACACCGGCTTCGAGGGCGTGGTGCAGTGGATCGAGCGCCGCCACTCGGACACCGAGTCCGAGTGGTCACGCGACAAGTACGAGGGCTACATGCGGGACGTGCCCTGCGCGGCCTGCGGCGGCGCCCGGCTCAAGCCCGAGGTGCTCGCGGTGACCCTCGCCGGCAAGAGCATCGCCGAGGTCTGCAACCTGTCCGTCGGCGAGTGCGCCGACCTGCTGGCCGGCATCGAGCTGACCGACCGGCAGAAGCTGATCGCCGAGCGCGTCCTCAAGGAGATCAACGCCCGGCTGCGGTTCCTCCTCGACGTCGGCCTCGACTACCTCTCCCTGGACCGGCCCGCCGGCACCCTATCCGGGGGCGAGGCCCAGCGCATCCGGCTCGCCACCCAGATCGGCTCCGGTCTGGTCGGCGTGCTGTACGTGCTGGACGAGCCGTCGATCGGCCTGCACCAGCGGGACAACCACCGCCTGATCGAGACGCTGGTCCGCCTGCGCGGGCTGGGCAACACGCTGATCGTGGTCGAGCACGACGAGGACACCATCCGCACCGCGGACTGGATCGTCGACATCGGCCCGGGCGCCGGCGAGCACGGCGGCCGGATCGTGCACAGCGGGTCCGTCCCGGCCCTGCTGGAAAATCCGGATTCGGTCACCGGGGCGTACCTGTCCGGCCGCAAGGTGATCCCGACGCCCCGGCAGCGTCGCCCGCAGACGCCGGGGCGGGAGCTGACCGTGCACGGCGCCCGCGAGCACAATCTGCGCAACCTGACGGTGAGCTTCCCGCTCGGCCAGCTGATCGCGGTCACCGGGGTCAGCGGCTCCGGCAAGTCGACCCTGGTCAACGACATCCTGCACGCCGTACTGGCCAACCAGATCAACGGCGCGCGGCTGGTGCCGGGCCGGCACACCCGGGTGGCCGGCCTGGAGCACGTCGACAAGGTCGTCGGTGTGGACCAGTCGCCGATCGGCCGCACCCCGCGCTCCAACCCGGCCACCTACACCGGCGTCTGGGACCACATCCGCAAGCTCTTCGCCGAGACCACGGAGGCGAAGGTCCGGGGGTACGGCCCCGGCCGGTTCTCGTTCAACGTCAAGGGTGGCCGCTGCGAGGCCTGCTCCGGCGACGGCACGATCAAGATCGAGATGAACTTCCTGCCCGACGTGTACGTCCCGTGCGAGGTCTGCAAGGGCGCCCGGTACAACCGGGAGACCCTGGAGGTGCACTACAAGGGCAAGACGGTCGCCGAGGTGCTCGACATGCCGATCGAGGAGGCCGCCGAGTTCTTCTCCGCCATCCCGGCCATCCACCGGCACCTGAAGACCCTGGTCGACGTCGGTCTCGGCTACGTCCGGCTCGGCCAGCCCGCGCCCACCCTCTCCGGCGGCGAGGCGCAGCGCGTGAAGCTCGCCTCCGAGTTGCAGAAGCGTTCCACCGGGCGGACGGTCTACGTGCTCGACGAGCCGACGACCGGTCTGCACTTCGAGGACATCCGCAAGCTGCTGATGGTCCTGGAGGGGCTGGTCGACAAGGGCAACACGGTGATCACCATCGAGCACAACCTCGACGTGATCAAGTCGGCTGACTGGATCATCGACATGGGCCCCGAGGGTGGCCACCGGGGCGGCACGGTGCTCGCCACCGGCACCCCGGAGGAGGTCGCCGAGGTGCCCGAGAGCCACACCGGCCAGTTCCTGCGCCAGGTCCTCAAGCTCGACGGCGAGGCGAAGGGCGCCGCCGCGGCCACCTCGCGGGCGGCCAAGGCCAACGGCGCGAAGACCCGGACGACGCGGAAGGTGCCGGCCGGCGCCCGCTGAGCCCCGCCGGGACGTCCGCCCAGGGGCCGGCGCTCGGCGTCCGTGCCCGGCGGCGGTTCGGTGACGGAAGCCGGCCCGGGTCCGGAGCCTGGGCGTCCGTTGCCGGCGGCCGGGTCGCCGATCGGGTGAACCGCCGGGCAGAGTGGTTCGTGTACCGGGATAGAGCCGCGGATCATGACGAGCGGCGTGTCGAGGAGAGGGCGAGGCATGAGTGACGATCAGGCGCTGACCGGACCGGGCACCCAGACCCGTCGGGCGCTGCTGACCGGCGCGGGTGCCGTCGGCGCGGCGGTCGTCCTGGCGGCCTGCGGCAGCGACGACTCCGGCGACGGCGCGCCCAGCCCGGGCCCGGCCGTGTCCAACACCGGCGACGCCGGCGGGGGCGACCGCCAGGGCGCCCAGTCCCTGGCCCGGACGACCGACATCCCGGTCGGTGGGGGCGCGGTCTTCGCCGCCCAGGGCGTCGTGATCACGCAGCCGTCGCCGGGCCAGTTCAAGGGCTTCGACCCGATCTGCACCCACCAGGGCTGCCCGGTGTCGAACGTCGACGGCGGCACGATCAACTGCACCTGCCACGGCAGCAAGTTCTCGATCGAGGACGGTTCGGTGAAGGCCGGCCCGGCCACCCAGCCCCTCCCGGCGAAGAACGTCACGGTCGACGGCGACCGGATCTCGCTCGCCTGACCCGGGCCGGGCCCGCCGCGACGCGGCCCCGGTGACCAGGCACCCGGCGCACGGCCGGCGCGGAAACACCCGCGCCGGCCGTGCCTCGTCTCAGCGGTCGTACACCGCCATCTCCCACAGGCTGAACCCGTAGGAGGTGGCCCGGGTCAGCCCGCGCATCCGCACGTACCGGGCCGACCCGGAGGGGAAGGCGGCCACGTCCGTGCCGCCGTCCCCGGCCGTGGTCGACCACGCCGTGCGCCAGCTGGTCCCGTCCGTGGAGACCTCGATCCGGTACGACCGGGCGTACGCCGCCTCCCAGGCGACGACCACCCGGCCGACCTGCCGCGCCGCGCCCAGGTCGACGGTGAGCCACTGGTCGTCGGACCAGGCACTGGCCCAGCGGGACTGGTCGTCGCCGTCGACCGCCCGGCCGGGCCCGTGGAACCACTGGCTGCTGGACGCCGTCACCGGCCGGCCCGCCGCCAGGTTCGGCAGGTCGTCGCCGCGCCGCGCCGGGAACGACACGACCTGCTGGAAGGTCGGGCGGTTCTGCCAGGCGATCTTCGCGTGGGTGATGCCGCCGAGCGGGGACTGCACGATGGCGTCGGCGCACCACTGGTCGCCGGCGGCGCAGTGCTCGTCGCCCGGGTACACCTCGGCGGCCGGGGTGGTGCTCGCCGCCCGCAGCGTGTCGAGCAGGACCTGCCGGCAGGCGGCCAGGTTTCCGTCGCCGCAGAAGGCCCGCCCGGGGCCGCCGCGTACCGGCTCGCCGAGGAGCGCGCGCAGGTCCTTGTCGACCCAGCCCCACCACCCGTACTGGAAGGCGGAGCCCTTGTGGGTCTGGGCGCTGTTCGCGGAGGTCGGCAGGTCCGAGACGTCGCCGCCGTGGCGGCCGGAAGGCGGCTCGTCGACCTGCATCGTGTTGACCAGCGACTGGTAGAGATCCGCACCGAGCGGTGCCCGGAACACGCCCCGGACCAGCAGCGGCCACCACGCGTCGAGGGTCCGGATCGCGTCGGCGTGCTGGTAGACCTTCGAGCCGGGTGCGGTCTCGACCCGCAGCGACCCCGCCGCCCGCCAGGCCTTGAGCCGGGAGATTTCGGCGGCCAGGGTGGCGTCGGTGACGGGCTGGCTCTCCAGCACCCGGATCAGCTCCCCGAGCACCTCGGCGGCGCGCAGGTCGGTGAGGCCGGCCCGCTGCACGAGCGCGGTGAGCGACGCGCGGTCGACCTTCCGCCCGGCCGCGATCTCCGCCCGCACCGGCCGGTCCAGCAGGTCACCCCGGTGTACGGCGGAGAAGCTGAAGTTGCCGTCGGCCGCGCCGAAGTCGTGGGCCTGCTTGTTGTTCCAGCTCACGTAGTAGTCCTGGTCCACCGAGCGGGGGTGGGCCGCCAGCGGCGCGTACCTGGCGGTGTTCGTGGCCGGGTCGTAGCCCTGCCACTCGAAGCGCTGCTCGGCCCGCATCGGCAGGTTCGGGTTGGACCCGTCGGCGCGTACCGGGTTGCGGCCCGAGTTGAAGTACGCCGCCTGGGTGGAGTTGACGTAGAACCAGTTGAAGGCGTACTCGACGTGGTTCGCCGAGGTGGTGAAGGCGTCGGCGGTGCCCATCTGCCCGGGGTCGTTGAACATCTGGAAGCCGATCGCCGAGGCCGCCTCGTGGCGGTAGGTGGAGCGCAGTTGGGTGAAGGCGTGCGGTCGTCCGTCGACCGTGCCCCGCCACGCCACCAGGCCGAGGTTGGTCCGCCGGGCGACCAGCTTGTACGACCCGGCGGGGGTGCCGTCCGCGACCGTCGGGCTCCACCGGTTGACCTGGGTGATCTCCTCCATCGGCAGGCACCGGCCACGGAACAGGTAGTGGTTGCTCGCCAGGGTGGGCGTCGCGCCGTCGGGGGTGCACAGCGGGACGGCGTACGTGTCGGTGATGTCGTGGGCCGAGGAGGTGGCGCTCCACGCGTAGTCGCGGCCCCGGCCGAGCAGCACGTACAGGTTCAGGCCGGCGAACGCGGCGCCGCGGGCGCTGATGCCCGGGCCCTGCAGCTCCTGCACCATGAGCAGCTGCGGCGCGAAGTAGCCGGTCTGCGGCCCGAACACGGCGATCGGGTGGCCGGTGGCCGAGTGGGCGGCGGAGACGACCGCCGCGTTGGACATGCCCCGGTGGGCCGCGCCGACGGTGAGCCCGGACAGCGCCGCCGCCAGCTCCGACGAGCGGGTCGACGTCGCCGCCGCCGTGCCGGCGGCCGAGCCGGTCGGGTCGGTCACCACGGGTTCCACCCGCGCCGACCCGGGGTCGGGCAGCACCACGCTGGGGGCGTCGTCGTCGGCGTCGCCGTACGGGAAGCTCTGCCCGTCGTGCAGGGTCAGCACCGTCTCCGGGTCGTTCCGGCCGCGGAACCCGTTCCACACCCGGTCGCCCTCGACCGGGCCGTACCGGGCGCGGGCGGCGATGCGGACCAGTGCGGACTGCATCTCGGTGCCGCCACCGCCGCCGAACAGGCCACCGACGACACCGGCGATGGCGATCAGGTCCGTCATCCGGAACGGTTCCGGACCGCCGGCGTTGGTGATCGCGTCGAGGTGGCCGGTGAGCACGTACTCGCCGGGGCAGTTGCGGTTCGCCATGCAGGCGCCGATGTAGGCGTTGATGCCGGCCACGTACTCCTGCACGTCGGCGTGGAGCTGCTCGCCGCGCGCGCCGGCCCTGGTCCGCAGCGCCTCCACCTGGGCCTGGAGGTCGGCCTCGGTGTACGGCGAGGTGCGCCAGACGCTCTGCTCCAATGCCCGGTTGCCGGGTGCGCCGCCCGCGAACGAGGTCAGCCTGCCCCGGCCGACGCGGCGCAGCAGGTCCATGGTGAACAGCCGGTCCTCGGCACCGGCGTACCCGGCGCCGAACATGGTTCCGCCTCGGGTGGTGCCGGTGACGTGCGGGACGCCGGTCGCCTTGTCGCGGACGATCCGTACGTCGGCACGGGGCGAGTAGTCCCGCTCGACCTGACCGGGTGGGACGCCGAAGGAGGCGTCGTTGAAGAACGTGCCGATCTGGTCCTCGCGCAGGCCGGCGTAGCCGTAGACGAGGTCGGCGTACCGGCCGAGCTGGTCGGCGGAGTGCCTGGGCAGGGTGCCGAAGGCCTGGTGGCCCAGGATCTCGACCAGCGTGGCGTTGCCGTTCTGGCCGGGCGGCAGGATGTCGCCGCACTCGCCGAGACAGTGGTCGTCGGGGGTGAAGGTGGTGACGCTCGGGCGGGCGCCCGTAGCGGCGGCGGTCGCCGTCGCGGTGGCGCTCGCCGTCGCGGTGGTGGCGTCGGCTGCGGCGGGGGTGGTGGCCAGCAGGGCGGCGACCCCGGCGAGGGCGGTGACGCCGGCGAGCAGGGGGTGGGGGGTACGCGGCATGGTGATCTCCCGGGGGATGGGGATCATTCACGAATAACATTCGGAAACCGGATGGTAACCTTTCCCGCCTTGCATCGGAAGACGTCAATCAGTTATCCGGGGTACGCCGACGACCCGGGGCTGTCGGGGGCGCGGACTAGGCTTGCTGCCGTGGCTGACCCCTCGACCTACCGTCCCGCGCCCGGCACGATCCCGGAGTCGCCGGGGGTCTACCGCTTCCACGACGGCACCGGTCGGGTGATCTACGTCGGCAAGGCGAAGAACCTGCGCAGCCGACTCAACTCGTACTTCGCCGACCCGGTCAACCTGCACCAGCGCACCCGGCAGATGGTGTTCACGGCCGAGTCGGTGGACTGGATCTCCGTCGCCACCGAGGTGGAGGCGCTCCAGCAGGAGTTCACCTGGATCAAGCAGTACGACCCGAGGTTCAACGTCCGCTACCGGGACGACAAGTCCTACCCCTACCTCGCCGTCACGCTCGACGAGGAGTTCCCGCGCCTGCAGGTGATGCGGGGCGCGAAGCGCAAGGGGGTGCGCTACTTCGGGCCGTACTCGCACGCCTGGGCGATCCGCGAGACGCTCGACCTGCTGCTGCGGGTCTTCCCCGCGCGCACCTGCTCCTCCGGCGTGTTCAAGCGGGCCGGCCAGGTCGGCCGGCCCTGCCTGCTGGGTTACATCGGCAAGTGCTCCGCCCCGTGCGTCGGCAGCGTCTCCGCCGACGAGCACCGGGCCATCGTCGACGGCTTCTGCGACTTCATGGGCGGTCGCACCGACACCATGGTCCGCAAGCTGGAACGCGAGATGGGTGAGGCCAGCGCGCAGTTGGAGTTCGAGCGGGCCGCCCGGCTGCGCGACGACCTGGCCGCCCTGCGCCGGGCGCTGGAGAAGCAGACCGTGGTGTTCGGTGACGGCACCGACGCCGACGTGGTCGCGTTCGCCGACGACCCCCTGGAGGCCGCCGTCCAGGTGTTCCACGTCCGCGACGGGCGGGTGCGCGGCCAGCGCGGCTGGGTGGTGGAGAAGACCGAGGAGCTGACCACCGGCGACCTGGTGCACCACTTCTGCACCCAGGTCTACGGGGGAGAGCACGGCGAGGCCGACGTCCCCCGGGAGCTGCTCGTCCCCGAGCTGCCCGCCGACGCCGACGCGCTCGCCGACTGGCTCACCACCCACCGGGGCAGCCGGGTGACCCTGCGCGTGCCACAACGCGGCGACAAGCGCGCCCTGCTGGAGACGGTGGAACGCAACGCCAGGGACGCGCTCGCCCGGCACAAGCTCAAGCGGGCCGGCGACCTCACCACCCGCAGCAAGGCCCTCGACGAGATCGCCGACGCGCTGGGCATGCGGACGTCGCCGCTGCGCATCGAGTGCTTCGACATCTCCCAGATCCAGGGCACCGACGTCGTCGCCAGCATGGTCGTCTTCGAGGACGGGCTGCCCCGCAAGAGCGAGTACCGGCGGTTCATCATCCGGGGCGCCACCGACGACCTCTCCGCGATGTCCGAGGTGCTGCGGCGGCGCTTCGCCCGCTACCTCGACGCCCGGGCCGAGACCGGTGAGGCGGGCGTCGAGTCGGCCGACGACCCGGAGGCCCCGGCCGGGCAGGGGGTCCCCGACGAGCCGCGGGTCGGCACGTTGATCGACCCGACGACGGGGCGGCCACGCAAGTTCGCGTACCCGCCGCAGCTGGTGGTGGTGGACGGCGGCGCGCCGCAGGTCGCGGCGGCCGCCCAGGCCCTCGCGGAGCTCGGCGTCGACGACGTGGCGCTGTGCGGGCTGGCCAAGCGGCTGGAGGAGGTGTGGCTGCCCGACGACGACTTCCCGGTCATCCTGCCGCGCACCTCCGAGGGGCTCTACCTGCTACAACGCGTCCGTGACGAGGCCCACCGGTTCGCGATCACGTTCCACCGGCAGCGGCGCTCGAAGCGGATGACCGAGTCGGCGCTGGACAGGGTGCCCGGCCTGGGGGAGGTGCGGCGCAAGGCGTTGCTGCGGCACTTCGGCTCGCTCAAGCGACTCTCCGCCGCCAGCGTGGAGGAGATCACCGAGGTGCCGGGCGTCGGCCGGCGGACAGCCGAGGCGATCCTCGCCGCGCTCGGCGGCGAGTCGAAGCCTCAGGCCGCCGACTGACCGCCGCGCCCGCAGGCGACGAGACGGCAACGTCGGGGAAGTTGCTGCCTCCCGTGCGGCTGAGGCAGCAACTTCCCCGATGTTGCTTGGAGTTTGGAACGGGTGCGACGCGGCGCGGGTGTGACGGGGGTCGGGTCAGGTCTCGGCGAGGACGGTGAGGATCTGCTCGCCGTACTTCGCGAGCTTCGCCTCGCCGACCCCGCTGACCCGGGACAGGTCCGCGAGGGAGGCCGGCGCGTCGTTGGCGATCTGGCGGAGGGTGGCGTCGTGGAAGATCACGTACGCCGGGACGCCCTGCTCCTTCGCGGTGGCGGCCCGCCAGGCGCGCAGCCGCTCGAAGACGCCGGCGGCGGTCGGGGTGAGCTCGGCGACCACGGTCGCCGCGCCGCGTGGTTTCGCCGACCGGCCCGACGGCGCGCGGGCCGGCTCGCGGCGCAGCATGACCGTGCGGCGCCGCCCTAGCACCTCGCCGCTGGTCCCGGTGAGGGCCAGGGTGCCGTAGTCGCCCTCGACCGCCAGCAACCCCTCGGCCAGCAGTTGGCGGACCACGCCCCGCCACTCCGCCTCGCTCAGCTCCGCGCCGACGCCGAACACGGTCAGCGAGTCGTGCCCGTACTGCGTGATCTTGTCGGTGGTGCGGCCGAGCAGGATGTCGACGCAGTGCCCGGCGCCGAACCGCTGGTTGCGCTCGCGGTCGAGCCGGTACACCGTGGAGAGCAGCTTCTGCGCGGGAACCGTGCCGTCCCAGGACTCCGGGGGCTCAAGGCAGGTGTCGCAGTTGCCGCAGGCGGCGGAGGTCTCACCGAAGTACTCCAGCAACTGCATCCGCCGGCAGCGGACCGTCTCGCAGAGCGCGAGCATCGCGTCCAGGTGGGCGGCCAGGTTGCGCCGGTGCGCCAGGTCGCCCTCCGACGTCTCGATCATCCGGCGCTGCTGCACCACGTCCTGGAGGCCGTACGCGAGCCACGCCGTCGACGGCAGCCCGTCGCGGCCGGCGCGGCCGGTCTCCTGGTAGTAGCCCTCCACCGACTTCGGCAGGTCCAGGTGGGCGACGAAGCGGACGTCCGGCTTGTCGATGCCCATGCCGAACGCGATCGTCGCGACCATGACCAGCCCGTCCTCGCGCAGGAAGCGCTGCTGGTTCGCCGCCCGGGTCGCCGCGTCCAGCCCGGCGTGGTACGGCAGGGCGGGAATCCCGTTCCCGACGAGGAACTCGGCCGTCTTCTCCACCGAGGCCCGGGACAGGCAGTAGACGATGCCCGCGTCGCCCGCGTGCTCGTCGCGCAGCAGGCCGAGCAACTGCTTGCGTGGCTCCCGCTTGGGCACGATGCGGTACTGGATGTTGGGCCGGTCGAAGCTCGCCACGAAGTGCCGGGCCTCGGTGAGGCGCAACCGGGTCGCGATCTCGGCGCGGGTGGCGCTGGTGGCCGTGGCGGTGAGCGCGATGCGGGGGACGCCCGGCCAGCGCTCGTGCAGCATCGACAGGTTGAGGTAGTCGGGGCGGAAGTCGTGCCCCCACTGCGACACGCAGTGCGCCTCGTCGATCGCGAACAGCGCGATCCGCCCCTGCTCCAGCAGGTGGACCGTGCCGCGGCCGGCGAGGGCCTCCGGGGCGAGGTAGAGCAGGTCCAGCTCGCCGGCGAGGAACGCCGCCTCCACCCGGCGCCGGGCCTGCGGGTCCTGCGTCGAGTTGAGGAAGCCGGCCCGGACGCCGACCGCGGTCAGGGCGTCGACCTGGTCCTGCATGAGGGCGATCAGCGGCGAGACCACCACGCCCACGCCGTCGCGGACCAGCGCCGGGATCTGGTAGCAGAGCGACTTCCCGCCACCGGTCGGCATCAGCACCAGCGCGTCGCCGCCGGCCACCACGTGGTCGACGACCTCATGCTGGAAGCCCCGGAACGCGTCGTAGCCGAAGACCCGGCGCAGCGCCTCCAGCGCGCCGGGCCGCTGATCGGTGGGGGAGGACATTGGCGCAGTCTACGAGCGACCCCCGACGCGCGGCCGAACGCGCGGCTGAACACTCGGCTGGGTGCCACCGCGAGCGCCGGGCCTCACGCGCGGCCGAGCGCCACGGCCGACGCCACCGCTGACGGGCGGTCGGCCGGGTGGAATACGACGTATCCGGACAATCAGGTGTTCCGGGCGCCACCCCGTGGAATCCCGGGTGGGGTCGGAGCCGTTAGAGTCGCTGACTGACCATGCGCGGCCGGGCCGGCCGCGACGTCACGGGTGGGGGTTTCTGGTGAGCGAGGCGCGGACCGCGGAGCAGGCCGCCACGGCGGCTGCGGAGATCATGGGCCAGCCGGCGCCGGCGGAGGCGGACACCACCCTCGTGGTGGTGACCGGCGTGTCCGGCGGCGGTCGCAGCACCGTCGCCCGGGCTCTCGAGAACGTCGGCTACTACGTGGTGGACAACCTGCCCCAGGCGCTCATGCTCGACATGGCCGAGCTGGCCATGAAGGCCGGCGGCGCCGCCCGGCGTACGGCGATGGTGCTGGACGTGCGCTCGCGGGCGTTCTCCACCGACCTGGTGGGGGCGATCCGTGAGCTCAAGGAACGCGGCTTCTCGCCCCGGGTGGTCTTCGTCGACGCCGACGACGAGGTGCTGATCCGGCGGTTCGAGAGCGTCCGCCGCTCGCACCCCCTCCAGGGAGAGGGCCGGCTCGCCGACGGCATCGCCGTGGAGCGTGGGCTCCTGGCGGAGGCCCGCGACCAGGCCGACGTGATCATCGACACCAGCCACCTGAACGTCAACCAGCTGCGGCGGCGCATCGAGGAGCTGTTCGGCGGGGAGGACGCCCGCCGGCTGCGGGTCACCGTGCTCTCCTTCGGCTTCAAGTACGGGCTCCCGCCGGACGCCGACTTCGTGTGCGACGCCCGGTTCCTGCCGAACCCGTACTGGGTGCCGGAGTTGCGCGAGCACACCGGGCGGGAGCAGGCGGTCAGCTCGTACGTGCTGGGCCAGGAGGGCGCGGACGCCTTCGTGGCCACGTACGCCGACCTGGTCAACGCCACCACCGCCGGCTTCGAGCGGGAGGGCAAGCGCTACCTGACCGTCGCGGTGGGCTGCACCGGCGGCAAGCACCGCAGCGTCGCCATCGCCGAGGAACTGGCCGCCCGGCTGCGCCAGTCCGGTATCGCCGCCAACGCCCAGCACCGCGACCTGGGGCGCGAATGACGGCCAGCCGCGTGGTCGCCTTCGGGGGAGGGCACGGCCTCTCCGCCTCGCTGCGTGCGCTGCGGCGCTGCGCACCCGAGCTCGACCTGGACATCACCGCGGTGGTCACCGTCGGCGACGACGGCGGATCGAGCGGCCGGCTGCGCGCCGAGCGGGGTGGCCTGCCGCCGGGCGACCTGCGCCAGGCCCTCGTCGCGCTGGCCGGAGACCACCCGTCGACCCGGCGCAGCGCCGGGTTGTTCCAGCACCGCTTCGCCGACGTGTCCGCGCAGGGGGCCGGTCGGGGCGCGCCCACCGGTGCCGCCTGCGGTGGCACGCCGACCTGGCCCGCCGGCCGGGAGACGCCCACCGGCCGGGAGACGCCCACCGGTGCCGCAGGCCGGCACACCGTGCCGCAGGGCGACGGGCTGGCCGGGCACGCGGTGGGCAACCTCGTCCTCTGCGGCCTGATGGAGCTGCTCGGCGACCCGGTGGCCGCCCTGGAGCACGCCGGCGCCATGCTCGGCGCGGTCGGCCGGGTGCTGCCGATGTCCTGCGAGCCGGTGGGGATCGAGGCGCGGGTCCGGGGCGTCGACCCGGCCCGTCCCGACGACGTCGACACCGTCACCGGCCAGCACCAGGTGGCCGTCACCACGGGGCGGGTCGAGTCGCTGCGGCTCAACCCGGAGGCACCGGAGGCCTGCCCGCAGGCGCTGGACGCGATCGGCGCGGCCGACTGGCTGATCTTCGGGCCGGGCAGCTGGTACACCAGCGTGCTGCCGCACCTGCTGGTGCCGGAGCTGGCCGCCGCCATCGTCGGGAGCCCGGCCCGCCGGCTGGTCACGCTCAATCTGGCGGCGGAGAAGGAGACGTTCGGGTTGTCCCTCGCCGACCACCTGGCTGAGCTGCGCTGGTACCTACCGGAGTTGAAGGTGGACTACGTGCTCGGGGATTCCAAGGCGGTGGGTGATCCCGAACCGGTCGGGCGTGCGGCAGAATCGCTTGGTGCCCGGCTGGTCCTCGCCCCCGTCGCGGTCACCGACGGCACTCCCCGTCATGATCCGGCCGCCCTCGGTGCCGCTCTGGTGCCGGTCCTGGGCGCCGCTCGTTAGACACGTACGTAATCTCCGGCGACACGCCGGAACCGGTCCGTGAGGGGACGCACAATGGCGATGACGGCGGCGGTCAAGGACGAGCTGAGCCGGGTCGACGTGCCCAAGCCCTGTTGTCGGCGGGCGGAGATGGCGGCGCTGCTGCGCTTCGCCGGCGGATTGCACATCGTCTCCGGCCGGGTGGTCGTGGAGGCCGAGCTGGACACCGGCGCGGTGGCCCGGCGGCTGCGGCGGGAGATCGCCGAGGTGTACGGGTACCCGAGTGAGATCCACGTGCTCGCCTCCGGCGGCCTGCGCAAGGGCAGCCACTTCATCGTCCGGGTCGTCAAGGACGGCGAGTCCCTGGCCCGGCAGACCGGGCTCCTCGACGTCCGCGGCCGGCCGGTGCGGGGCCTGCCGCCGCACGTGGTCGCCGCGAACGTCTGCTGCGCGGTCTCCGCGTGGCGGGGCGCCTTCATGGCGCACGGCTCGTTGACCGAGCCGGGCCGGTCCAGCGCACTGGAGATCACCTGCCCCGGCCCGGAGTCGGCGCTCGCCCTGGTCGGCGCGGCCCGCCGCATCGGCATCACCGCGAAGAACCGGGAGGTGCGCGGGGTGGACCGGGTGGTCGTCAAGGACGGCGACGCGATCGCCGCCCTGCTCACCCGCATCGGCGCCCACGCCAGCGTCCTCGCCTGGGAGGAGCGTCGGGTGCGGCGCGAGGTGCGCGCCACCGCCAACCGGCTGGCCAACTTCGACGACGCGAACCTGCGCCGCTCGGCGCGCGCCGCGGTGGCCGCCGCCGCCCGGGTGACCCGGGCCCTGGAGATCCTCGCCGAGGACGCGCCGAACCACCTGACCTCGGCCGGCCGGCTGCGGCTGGAACACCGCCAGGCCTCGCTGGAGGAGCTGGGCGCGCTCGCCGACCCGCCGCTGACCAAGGACGCCATCGCCGGCCGGATCCGGCGGCTGCTCGCGCTCGCCGACAAGCGGGCGCGTGACCTGGGCATCCCGGATACCGAAGCGGCTGTCACGCCCGACATGCTCGTGGTCTGATAGGACGGTGGCGGGTCCTACGGCGCGGGAAGGATCACCACCCGCCGCAGCGCGACCCCGCGCGCTCGGATATGGTCGCTGCGTACGGCAAGGGGGCCGGCACCGGCACTCCTCGCCGTGCTCACCGCCTCGGGCGGTCAGGTCCCTCAGACCGCGGCGGGGCGGCCGAGATGAACCGTCAACGGCCGGCTCCAACGGTCGGCGCACACCACTCCGCCGGCCGCGGGTCACCACGCCGGCGGACCAGAACGCGAGGAGATGGGACCTGTGACCATCCGGGTTGGCATCAACGGCTTCGGCCGGATCGGCCGCAACTTCTTCCGGGCAGTGCTGGCGTCCGGCGCTGACATCGAGGTCGTGGCGGTCAACGACCTGACCGACAACGCGACGCTCGCCCACCTTGTCAAGTACGACAGCATCCTCGGCCGCCTCCCGCATGAGGTGAAGGCCACCGCGGACGAGATCACCGTTGGCGGCCGGACCATCAAGGCGTACGCCGAGAAGGACCCGGCGGCGCTGCCGTGGGGTGAGGTCGGCGCGGACGTGGTCATCGAGTCGACCGGCTTCTTCACGGACGGCACCAAGGCGAAGGCGCACATCGACGGCGGGGCCAAGAAGGTCATCATCTCGGCGCCGGCGAAGAACGAGGACGTCACGGTCGTCATGGGCGTCAACCAGGACCAGTACGACCCGGCCAAGCACACCATCATCTCCAACGCCTCCTGCACCACCAACTGCCTGGCGCCGATGGCGAAGGTCCTGCACGACACGTTCGGCATCCAGCAGGGCCTGATGACCACCATCCACGCGTACACCCAGGACCAGAACCTGCAGGACGCCCCCCACAAGGACCTGCGCCGCGCCCGGGCCGCCGCGCTGAACATCGTCCCGACCTCCACCGGCGCCGCGAAGGCGATCGGCCTGGTGCTGCCGGACCTGAAGGGCAAGCTCGACGGCTACGCGCTGCGGGTGCCGATCCCGACCGGCTCCACCACCGACCTGACCGTCACGGTCGGCCGGGAGACCTCGGTGGACGAGGTCAACGCCGCCATGAAGGCCGCCGCCGACGGCCCGCTCCGGGGCATCCTGGTCTACAACGAGGACCCGATCGTGTCGACCGACATCGTCACCGACCCGGCGTCGTGCATCTTCGACGCGCCGCTGACGAAGGTCATCGGCAACCAGGTGAAGGTCGTCGGCTGGTACGACAACGAGTGGGGCTACTCGAACCGCCTGGTGGACCTCGTGAAGCTGGTTGGTCAGTCGCTGTGAGCATCCGGACCCTCGACGACCTGCTCGCCGAGGGGGTGTCGGGTCGGCGCGTGCTGGTGCGCGCCGACCTGAACGTCCCGCTCGACAAGCAGACCGGTGACATCACGGACGACGGCCGCATCCGCGCCGTCCTGCCGACCCTGTCGGCGCTGGTCGAGGCGGGTGCGAAGGTGGTCGTCTGCTCGCACCTGGGCCGGCCGAAGGGCAGCCCGGACCCGCAGTTCAGCCTCCGTCCGGTCGGCGGGCGGCTCGGTGAGCTGCTCGGCGCCGAGGTCCGGTTCGCCGAGGACACCGTCGGCGACTCCGCCCGGTCCACGGTGGAGGGCCTGGCCGACGGTCAGGTCGCCCTCCTGGAGAACCTGCGCTTCAACGCCGGCGAGACCAGCAAGGACGACGCCGAGCGGGGCGCCTTCGCCGATCAGCTCGCCGCGTTCGGCGACGCGTACGTCGACGACGCGTTCGGCGCGGTGCACCGCAAGCACGCCAGCGTGTACGACGTCGCGGCGCGGCTGCCGCACTACGCCGGCCGGCTGCTGCTGCGCGAGGTGGAGGTCCTCTCCACGCTGACCGGCGACCCGGCGCGCCCGTACGTGGTGGTGCTCGGCGGTTCCAAGGTCTCCGACAAGCTCGCGGTGATCGAGGCGCTGCTGCCCAAGGTCGACCGGCTGCTCATCGGTGGCGGCATGTGCTTCACCTTCCTCAAGGCCCAGGGCCACGAGGTGGGCTCCTCCCTGCTGGAGGAGGACATGGTGGAGACCTGCCGCAACCTGCTGGAGCGCTCCGAGAACAAGATCCTGCTCCCGGTCGACGTGGTGGCCGCGGACGCGTTCGCCCCCGACTCGCCGCACGACGTGGTCCCCGCGGACGGCATCCCGAGCAAGCGCGTCGGGCTGGACATCGGCCCCGAGACGGTGGCGGGTTTCGCCGCCGCCGTCAAGACGTCCGCCACCGGCGACCCGGCGAACGCCCAGACGATCTTCTGGAACGGCCCGATGGGCGTGTTCGAGATGGCGGCCTTCGCCAACGGCACCCGGGGGGTGGCCGAAGCCATCGCCGGGTCCGACGCGTTCTCCGTGGTCGGCGGCGGTGACTCCGCCGCGGCGGTGCGCGTGCTCGGCCTGGACGAGAAGTCGTTCAGCCACATCTCCACCGGTGGCGGCGCCTCCCTGGAGTACCTCGAGGGCAAGACCCTCCCCGGCATCGCGGCCCTGGAGAACTGAATGGCGAGCACCACCCGCCGGCCGCTGATGGCCGGCAACTGGAAGATGAACCTCAACCACCTCGAGGCGAACCTGCTGGTGCAGAAGCTCGCCGCGAGCCTCACCGAGAAGCAGCTCACCGAGGTCGAGACGGTGGTGCTGCCGCCGTACACCGACCTGCGCACGGTGCAGACCGCCGTGGACGGCGACAAGCTGCTCATCGGCTACGGCGCGCAGGACCTGTCGCCGCACACGTCGGGCGCGTACACCGGGGACATCGCCGGCCCGATGCTGGCGAAGCTGGGCTGCACCTACGTGGTGGTCGGCCACTCCGAGCGGCGGGCGTACCACCACGAGGACGACGCGCTGGTCAACGCGAAGGTGCAGGCGGCGCTGACCCACGGGCTCACCCCGATCCTCTGCGTGGGGGAGGGGCTGGACGTCCGCGAGCAGGGCACCCACGTGGCGCACTGCAGCGACCAGCTCGACGGCGCCCTCAAGGGGCTCTCCGCCGAGCAGGTGGCGAAGGTCGTGGTCGCGTACGAGCCGGTCTGGGCGATCGGCACCGGCAAGACGGCCACCCCGGAGGACGCCCAGGAGGTGTGCGCGGCGGTCCGCCAGCGCCTGGCCGACACCTTCGGCTCGGAGACCGCGGACCAGGTCCGGGTCTTGTACGGTGGGTCGGTCAAGTCCTCCAACGTGGCGGCGATCATGGCCCAGCCGGACGTGGACGGCGCCCTGGTCGGCGGTGCCAGCCTGGACGCCGAGGAGTTCGCGAAGATCTGCCGGTTCCCGGAGCACACCGCCCGCTGATCGCTCGCTATTCTTGACTCCGCCCGTCCGCCGGCCGGTGCCACCGTGCCCGATCTGCCCGGGCGAGGATCGCAACGAGAGGACTGTCCCCAGCCATGCCGATCTGGTTCGCATACACGTTGATCGTGTTGCTGGTCATCACGAGCATCCTGCTCACCATGCTGATCCTGCTGCACCGCGGTAAGGGCGGCGGGTTGTCCAGCATGTTCGGCGGCGGTGTCAGCTCCAGCCTGGCCGGGTCGTCGGTCGCCGAGAAGAACCTGGATCGTTACACCGTGCTGGTGGGCATCGTCTGGTTCGCCTGCATCGTCGGGCTCGGGCTCTGGCTCCGGCTCCAGCAGACCAGCGGCGTCGCCTGAGCAGGCGCGCCAAGTCGTACAATCTGCGCGCGGTCCGTCCCCCGACGGGCCGCGCGCAGTCCGTTTCAATCCCGCTGCACCGCCGTCGCCCGCCGCCACCCCCTCGACGGCGGTTCCCCTCCGACGAAGGAGCTAGCAGCCGTGCGCAACGGTAACGTCCTCCGGGGCAGCCGGGTGGGCTCCGCCCCGGCCCGCCCCGCCGAACGCTACGAGCCGGCTTCCTGCCGGCCGGTCACCTACTGGTGCCGCAACGGCCACGACGTCGAGATCCGGATCGCCGCCGAGGCGCCGGTACCCGAGGTGTGGGACTGTCCGCGCTGCGGGCTCCCCGCCGGCCGCGACCCCGGGAACCCGCCGGGCCGCGTCCGGTCCGAGCCCTACAAGACCCATCTGGCGTACGTGAAGGAGCGGCGCACCGACGCCGAGGGTGCGGCGATCCTCGCCGAGGCCCTCGACGCCCTGCGCCGCCGCCGCGGCCGGCCGGAGCGTTAAGAAGGGCCCCCTGTACAACGCCAGGCGTTAACAGGGGGCCCTTCCTTACACCTTCAGCGCAGGCTGCGGAAGCGGGCCGGCACGTCGGCCGCCGCGGCCCGGTCCAGCAGCCAGAGGGTACGCCCGGTGCCCTGCACGCCGGCCGCCGGCAGCTGCACCGGACCCGCGCCGGCGAGGGCCATGCCGACCGCGCGGGCCTTGTCCGAACCGCTGGCCACCAGCCACACCTCCTCGGCGGTGTTGATCGCCGGGAGGGTGAGGGTGATGCGGACCGGCGGCGGCTTCGGGCTGCCGCGGACCGCGCTGACCGGCCGGCTCTCGTAGCCCACCGGGTGCTCCGGGAAGACCGACGCCACGTGCCCGTCCTCGCCCACGCCGAGCAGCAGCACGTCGAAGTGGGGAAGCGCGGCGGTGCCCGGGCGGGCCGAGCGGGCCAGTTCGGCGGCGTACCGGGCGGCGGCCTCCTCCGGGTCGTGCCCCGACGGGCCGTCCGAGGCCGGCATCGCGTGCACCCGCGCCGGGTCCAGCGGCACCGCGTCCAGCAGCGCCGCCCGCGCCTGCGTCTCGTTGCGTTCCGGGTCACCGGACGGCAGGAACCGCTCGTCCCCCCACCACACGTCCACCCGGGACCAGTCCACCGCGTCCCGGGCGGGCAGCGCCGCCACCGCCCGGTACACCGCGGCGGCGACCCGGCCGCCGGTGAGCACCACCGACGCCTGGCCGCGTTCGGCCTGCGCGTCGAGGAGCCGGACCACCAGCCGTGCCGCCACCGCCTGCGCCAGCAACTCCGCGTCGGCGTGGACGGCGACACTCGCCTCACTCATGCCTGTGCCTTCGTTTCTCCGGCCCCTGGGCCGGTGCCGCGTCGGGCCCGTCGCCGGGCGATCAGTGCTGCCCGCTGGTCCCGGAGTGCGCGGTGATCCCCGCCTCGGCCCGCTGGGCCTCCGCCGGATCCTTCCAGACGTGCACCCGCTGGGCGGGGCGCTGGTCCAGCCCGGTGAGCCCGGCCGCGGCGCCCAGCGCCTCCGCGTACACCTGGTCGGCGTCGAGCCGGCGCAGCTCCTCGGCCAGCTCGTCGCCGAGCGGCCGGCGGACCAGCGGCAGGTGCCGGTCCTCCTGGCCGGTCCGCCGGAAGATTGCCATGCTGTCGGTCCGGGTCAGCGTCAGCTCGTCGCCGTTGGCGCAGCGCAGCTGCACCTCGTGCATCCGCGGGTGCTGGTCGGTGTGCTGCCACTGCGGGTCGATCCCCAGCCGGGCGGCCAACCAGCCGCGCATCAGAGCGGCCGTCGGGTCGGTGCGCGGCGCGACCACGGTCGCGTCGGTGACCTGCGCCTCGGTGGTGTCGAACGCGCCCGCCACGAGCGTGCGCCACAGCGTGATCCGCGTCCAGGCCAGGTCGGTGTCGCCGGGCACGTAGTCCCAGGCCCGCTGCCGCAGCGCCGCCACCGGGTCGGCCGCCTGCGCCGCGTCGGTGATCCGCCGGTCCGCGACGACACCGAGGAAGTCGGTGGCGATCTCGGCCGGCGGCTCGCCGTGCCACCACGTCACCACCGGAACGTCCGGCACCAGCAGCGGCATCACCACCGACTCGGCGTGCAGGGCCAGCCGCCCGTACATCCGGGTGACCACCGCCTCGCACGGGCCGAGCCGGCCGCCGACGACGATCTCCGCGTCCAGCCGGTTGCGGTCCCGCTCGACGTCGGAGCGGACCACCACCAGCAGCCGGCACGGGTGGGCGGCGGCGGCGATGGTCGCCGCCGCCTCGGCCTCGCGGACCCGCTTCTCGTCCACCACCACGATCAGGGTGAGCGCCATACCGCTGGCCACCCCGCCGGCGCTGCGCCGCTCGGCGGCGAGCGCCTTGACCACCTCGTTGCCGGTGGTGTCCCACAGGCCGATCACAGGAGCCTCCCGGTGTGCTCACGTCGCTCGGTCGTCACGCCCGCCGCCAGGCCCGGCCCTCGCGGGCCAGCATCTCGTCGGCGGCGCGGGGCCCCCACTCGCCGGCCCGGTACGGCTCCGGCGTCGTACCCGCCCAGGCCCGCTCCAACGGGTCCACCGCCGCCCAGCTCTGCTCGACCTCGGCGGCGTCGGGGAAGAGCGTCCGGTCACCGATGAGTACGTCCAGCACCAGCCGTTCGTACGCCTCCGGGCTGGACTCGGTGAACGCCTCGCCGTACTGGAAGTCCATCGCGATGTCGCGGACCTCCATGGCGGTGCCCGGCACCTTCGAGCCGAACTTGAGGACCACGCCCTCGTCCGGCTGGACCCGGATGACGAGCTGGTTGTTGCCCAGCGACTCGACGTCCGTGTCGTCGAACGGCAGGTGCGGCGCCTTCTTGAACATGATGGCGACCTCGGTGACGCGGCGCGGCAGCCGCTTGCCGGCCCGGATGTAGAACGGCACCTCCGCCCAGCGGCGGTTCTGGATGCCCAGCCGCACCGCCACGTACGTCTCCGTCGTGGAGTCCGGCGGCACACCCTCCTCCTCCAGGTAGCCCACGGCGCGTTCGCCGCCCACCCAGCCGGGCAGGTACTGGCCCCGGACGGTGCCCTTGTCGACGTCCTTCGGCAGGGTGATCGCCTTGAGCACCTTCAGCTTCTCGGTGCGGATCTCGTCCGGGGCGAAGCTGGTCGGCTCCTCCATCGCCACCAGCGCCAGCAGCTGGAGCAGGTGGTTCTGGAGGACGTCCCGGGCGGCGCCGGCCGAGTCGTAGAACCCCGCCCGGGTGCCGATGCCGACGTCCTCGGCCATGGTGATCTGCACCGAGTCGACGTACTTCGAGTTCCACAGGGGCTCGAAGAGGTTGTTGGCGAACCGCAGGGCGAGGATGTTCTGGACGGTCTCCTTGCCCAGGTAGTGGTCGATCCGGAAGACGTCCTCGCGGGTGAAGACGTCGTCGACCAGGTCGTTGAGGGCCTTCGCCGAGGGCAGGTCGTTGCCGAACGGCTTCTCCACCACCACCCGGCGCCACCCGCCGGACTTGGCGTTGTCGGCCATGCCGGTGCGGGCGAGTTGCTTGAGCACCACCGGGAACGCCGCCGGGGGGATGGAGAAGTAGAAGGCGGCGTTGCCGGGGATGCCGTGGGTGCTGCGCAGCTCGTCCAGGGTGTCCGCCAGGTGGTCGAACGCGGAGTCGTCGTCGAACGACCCGCCGACGAACTTCATGTTGCCGGCCAGCCGGGCCCACACCTCCTCCCGCCACGGGGTGCGGGCGTGCTTCTTCGCCGACTCGCAGGCCAGCGTCTCGAAGTCGCCGTGGCCCCAGTCGCGGCGGGCGAAGCCGAGCACGACGAAGCCCGGGGGCAGCAGCCCCCGGTTCGCGAGGTCGTACACGGCCGGCAGCAGCTTCTTGCGGGCCAGGTCCCCGGTGACGCCGAAGATCACCAGAGCGCAGGGCTCCGGGATCCTCGGCAGCCGCCGGTCCTGCGGGTCGCGTAGCGGGTTCTTCACGCCGCCTCCTCGCTCCGCCTCGGTCACGTCCGTCATCGTCACGCGCGCGGTGCCCCGACCGCATCGAGCAGCTGGGCCACGCCCGCGGACCGCTCGGTCAGGTGCAGCCGCAGCAGCGGGCGCTTCCGGCCGGCCAGGGCCTGCCGGTCGCCGGCGGCCTGCGCCGCCTGCAGCTCCCCGAAGGTGTACGGCTTGCCGGGCACCTGCAGATCAACGTCGACCGCGCCGGTGATCTGCAGGAAGCTGCCGAGCTGCGGGCCGCCCTTGTGGTACTGGCCGGTGGAGTGCAGGAACCGCGGCCCCCAGCCGAAGGTCACCGGCCGGTCGGTGCGCCCGGCGAGCAGCGGCCGCAGTCGGGCCGCGTCGGCGTCGGCGAACCGGTCGAGGTACGCCATCACCGCGAGGTACCCGTCGTCCTCCACCCCGTCGAGCAGCCAGCGCAGGACGCCGGCAAGGTCGCCCGGTGCGCCCGCCGGCGCGTACACCTCGATCGCGCCCTCGGTGAACGACGGCGTCTCCGCCGGCGGCCCCGAGGCCAGGATCTTGTTGGTGTTCTCCTTGGATTCGGTCACGTTCGGCTGGTTGAACGGGTCGATGCCGAGCACCACGCCGGCGATCGCGGTGGCGTACTCCCAGGTCAGGAACTGGGCGCCGAGCGGGCCGTTGACCGCCACGTCGGGGTCGGCGCCGCCGCCGGGGACGGTGCCGGCGGGCAGTGCGCCGCCGTAGGTCACGGTGAGCACGTTCCGGCCCGTGGTGCCGGGGCCCTGGGGGGACTCCACCACGACCGGGAGGATGCCGACGCCGGCCTTGCCGGTGGACTCGGCGACCAGCTGCTCGATCCAGTCGCCGAGCCCGTCGATGCCGGTGCCGTCGGAGACCAGCGCGACCTTGTCCCGGCCCATCGTGGCCGCCGCTCCGAGCGCGGCGCCGAGGGCCAGCCCCGGGTTGTCCCGGTCCCGGCCCAGGGACTCGGCGAGCGCGTCGGCCTCGTCGAGGAGGTCGGCCACCTCGACACCGGCCAGCGCCGTCGGGACCAGCCCGAACGCGGTCAGTGCCGAGTAGCGCCCGCCGACGTTGGGATCGGCCAGGACGCAGAACGCGCCCATCTCGGCGGCGGTCTGCTCGAGCGGGGAGCCCGGGTCGGTCACGACGACGAAGTGCCGGCCGGCCTCCTCCTCGGTCATCCCGGCGTCCAGGAACGCCTGCCAGTACGCGCGGCGGTGGCTGTCGGTCTCCACCGTCGAGCCGGACTTGCTGGCGACCACGACCACCGTCCGCTCCAGCCGGTCGGCCAGGGCCGCCCGGACCTGGCCGGGGTCGGTGGTGTCCAGCACGGTCAGCGGCCTGCCGAGGGTGAGCGCGATCACCTCGGGGGCCAGCGACGAGCCGCCCATGCCGGCGAGCACGACGTGGTCCAGGTCGCCCAGCTCCGCCTTCAGCTCGGCGAGCTGGGGGAGCAGTTCGCGGCTGCGGCGGTGGGTGTCCACCCAGCCGAGCCGGATCTTCGCCTCGGCTTCGGCCTCCGGGCCCCACAGGGTCGGGTCCTTGCGGGCCAGCCGGCCCGGGGCCTCGTTCGCCACGAGCGCCTGGCGGGTGGAGGCAGGTGCCGACCGGTCGACGGCGTCCGCCCCGTACACGGCGAGCCCGGCCGCCGCCTCCACCGGCCCGGAAAGCAGGTCACTCACGCCGCCACCTCGCTTCGCTCGGCGGCGGCGCGAGGCGCCACACTGCGGTGCCTGATGGTTCGCTCGCTGCGCTCGCTCACGCGTTACCTCCGGCCTTCCGCGCGGCCTCGGCGCTGTCCTTGGCGGCGCCACCCGGGTGACCGGTGCCCTTGACCGCCGCCTCCAGCGACTTGCGGACGCCGTCGAGCAGCTCGTTCCAGCTCGTCTCGAACTTCTCCACGCCCTCGCGCTCCAGCGTCTCGATCACGTCGGCCATGTCGACGCCGACCGACTCCAGACCCGCGAAGACCTGCCGGGCGTCGTCGTACGCGCCGGTGACGGTGTCGCCCCGGACCTCGCCGTGGTCGGCGAACGCGTGGATCACCGGCTCCGGCATGGTGTTGACGGTGCCGGGCGCGATCAGCTCCTCCACGTAGATCACGTCCCGGTAGTCCGGGTTCTTCGTCGAGGTGGACGCCCACAGCGGGCGCTGCGGGTGCGCCCCGGCGTCGGCGAGGGCCTGCCAGCGATCGGAGGAGAAGACCTCGGTGTAACGCTCGTAGGCGAGCCGCGCGTTGGCGACCGCGGCCTTGCCGCGCAGCGCCCTGGCCTCCGCCGAGCCGATCTTCTCCAGGCGCTTGTCGACCTCCGTGTCGACCCGCGACACGAAGAACGACGCCACCGATCCGATCTTGGACAGGTCGTGGCCGTTGGCCTTCGCCTGCTCCAGACCGGCGAGGAACGCGTCCATGACCTGCGAGTACCGGTCCAGGCCGAAGATCAGGGTGACGTTGACGCTGATGCCCTCGGCCAGGGTGGCGGTGATCGCCGGCAGGCCGGCCTCGGTGGCCGGGATCTTGATGAAGAGGTTCGGCCGGTCGACCAGCCACCAGAGCGCCTTCGCCTCGGCGACGGTCCGCTCCGTCTCGTACGCCAGCCGCGGGTCCACCTCCAGGGAGACCCGGCCGTCGACCCCGGCGGTGGCGTCGTACGCCGGGCGCATCACGTCGCAGGCCCACCGCACGTCGTACGCGGTGAGGTTGCGCACCGCCTCCTCGACGTCCACCCCGCGGATGGCCAGGTCGCGCAGCTGCCAGTCGTACTCGTCGGCGTCGCTCAGCGCCTTGGCGAAGATCGTCGGATTGCTGGTCACGCCGACGAGGTGCTGTTCCCGGCGCAGCTGGTCCAGTCCGCCGGAGCTGAGCCGTACCCGTGAAAGATCATCGAGCCAGACCGCCACGCCCGCGGCGGTGAGCTCACCCAACCTGTCCGTCATGCCGTCCACGCTCCCCTCAGTTGCCGGTGGTGAAACCAGTGATGTCACCGACGCGGGTCAGCGCCGCGTGCGCGGCGGCCACGATCCGGTCGGGGGTGAACCCGAACTGCTCGAAGAGCACCGAGTGCGGGGCGCTCGCCCCGTAGTGCTCCAGGCTGACGGTCTCGCCGCAGTCGCCGACGATCGCGCGCCACGACATCGCGACACCCGCCTCCACGCTGACCCGCGCCCGCACGCTCCGCGGCAGGACCGACTCGCGGTACGCCTCGTCCTGCTCGGCGAACCACTCCTGGCACGGCATCGACACCACGCGGGTGGGGGTGCCGTCGGCCTCCAGCCGCTCCCGGGCGGTGAGGCAGAGCTGCACCTCCGACCCGGTGCCGACGATGATCACCTGCGGCTTGCCGGTGGACGCCTCGGCCAGTACGTACCCGCCCTTCGCCACACCCTCGGCGCCCGCGAGGGTCGACCGGTCGACGGTCGGCAGCGCCTGGCGGCTGAGCGCCAGCGCGGTCGGCCGGTCGGTGTGCTCGAGGGCCCGCCGCCAGGCCCACGCGGTCTCGTTCGCGTCGGCCGGGCGGACCACGTCCAGGCCGGGGATGGCCCGCAGCGCGGTCAGGTGCTCCACCGGCTGGTGGGTCGGGCCGTCCTCGCCGAGGCCGATCGAGTCGTGCGTCCAGACGTAGATCACCGGCAGCTTCATCAGCGCCGCGAGCCGGACGGAGGGGCGCATGTAGTCGCTGAAGACGAGGAACGTGCCGCCGTACGGGCGGGTGCCGCCGTGCAGGGCGATGCCGTTGAGGATCGCGCCCATCGCGTGCTCGCGGATGCCGAAGTGCAGCGTGCGGCCGTACTCGTGGCCGGGGAAGTCCTTGGTCGCGTGCACGGCCGGGACGAACGACGGCTCGCCCTTCATGGTGGTGTTGTTGCTCTCGGCCAGGTCGGCGGAGCCGCCCCACAGCTCCGGCAGCACCGGCGCGAGCGCCTCGAGCACCTTGCCGGACGCGGCGCGGGTGGCGATGCCCTTGGCGTCGGCGGGGAACTCCGGCAGCGCGTCCGTCCAGCCCTGCGGCAGCGTACGGGTGGCCAGCCGGTCCCAGAGCGCCCTGCGCTCGGGGTTGCCCTGCGCCCAGGTTTCGAAGGCGTCGGTCCAGGAGCGCTGTGCCTCCGCACCGCGCTCCATCACCTGCCGCGCGTGCTTGAGGACCTCCTCGTCGACCTCGAAGGTGTTCTGCGGGTCGAAGCCGAGGATCTGCTTGGTGGCGGCGACCTCGTCGGCGCCGAGCGCCGAGCCGTGGATCTTGCCGGTGTTCTGCTTGTTGGGGGCGGGCCAGCCGATGATGGTCCGCAGCGCGATGAAGGAGGGGCGGCCGGTCTCCGCCTTGGCGGCCAGCAGCGCCCGGTACAGGGCCTCCACGTCCTCGTGGTAGTCGCCCTGGTCGGCGTCGCCGCGGCGCCAGTCCACCGTCTGGACGTGCCAGCCGTACGCCTCGTAACGGGCCGCGACGTCCTCGCTCTTGGCGATGCGGGTGTCGTCCTCGATCGAGATCTCGTTGTCGTCGTAGATCAGGCAGAGGTTGCCCAGCTGCTGGTGCCCGGCGAGCGCGCTCGCCTCGTGGGAGATGCCCTCCTCGATGTCGCCGTCGGAGGCGATGCACCAGATGTCGTGGTCGAAGACCGAGGCGCCCGGCTCGGCCTCCGGGTCGAACAGGCCACGCTCCCGGCGGGCCGCCATCGCCATGCCGACCGCGTTGCCGACGCCCTGCCCGAGCGGGCCGGTCGTGGTCTCCACGCCCGGGGTGTGCCCGTGCTCCGGGTGGCCCGGGGTCAGCGAACCCCACTGCCGCAGCGACTTCAGGTCCTCCAGGCCCAGCGGGTAACCGGAGAGGAAGAGCTGGATGTAGAGGGTGAGGCTGGAGTGGCCGGCGGAGAGGACGAACCGGTCCCGGCCCGGCCAGGTCGGGTCCGCGGGGTTGTGCCGCATGACCCGGTTGAAGAGCAGGTAGGCCGCGGGCGCGAGGCTCATCGCGGTGCCGGGGTGACCGTTGCCGGATTTCTCCACGGCGTCCATGGCCAGCACGCGGACCGTGTCGACGGCCCGGCGGTCGAGGTCGGACCAGTTCAGTGCGGGGTGCTCGGGTCGGTTGGCAGCCACGATGGTTGTGCTCCTCGGCAGATGGGCGGAACCCTCACTGGTGACCCTATCGAGCGGTCCTAAACGTCCGCCCAGGGATCTCTGCATGCTGTTCTGTACGTCTCCGCGCGGTTGCACGTTCGATCGAGGGTGTGACGCCCCGCACCGTTGCCGGGTCGCCCGGGCTGCCAAAACGACAGCGCGTAGTGTGTGGGGCGGTGTGTGGACCCCGAGCCGGGTCGCGCCGATCCCGACCTCCCCAGCCGACGCCGGAAGGTGGCAATCCGTGAGCATGATCACCGAGCGCCCCGTCAGCAACCCTGCCGGGCAGCCGGTGCGCACGGTGCCGGCCGACGAGGCCACCTCGCGGCGGGACGTGCGGGCGGTCGTCGCGGCGTATGTGGCGTTGACCAAGCCCCGGATCGTCGAGTTGCTGCTGGTCACCACCGTGCCCGCGATGATGCTCGCGCACGGCGGCATGCCCTCGCTGTGGCTGGTCGCCGTGGTGCTGGTCGGCGGGTCGCTCGCCGCCGGCGCGGCCAGCGTCCTCAACTGCTACATCGACCGGGACATCGACCAGCTCATGCGGCGGACCAAGCGTCGCCCGCTGCCGGCGCACACCGTGACGCCGCGCAACGCGCTGGTCTTCGGCCTGGTGCTGGCCGTGGTGTCGGTGGCGCTGATGGCGGCGTTCACCAACCTCCTGGCGGCCGGCCTCACCCTGGCGGCGATCGTCTACTACGACCTCGTCTACACCGCCTGGCTCAAGCGCACGACCGCGGCGAACACCTTCTGGGGCGGCGCGTGCGGGGCCGCGCCGGTGCTGATCGGCTGGGCGGCGGTGACCGGTTCGCTGGCGCCCGCCGCGTGGGCGCTGTTCGCGGTGGTCTTCTTCTGGCAGATGCCGCACTTCTACCCGCTCGCCATGAAGTACAAGGACGACTACGCGCGAGCCGGCATCCCGATGCTGCCGGTGGTGGCGTCCACCCGCCGGGTCAACGCCGAGATCCTGGTCTTCGCCTGGCTGACCGTGCTCACCTCGCTGGCGGTCTGGCCGCTCGGGATGAGCGCCGTCTACGGCGTGCCGACCCTGGTGGTGGGCGCGATCTTCCTGGTGGAGGCGCACAAGCTGGCGCGCCGGGCGAGCCGGGGCGAGGCGGTCAAGCCGATGCGGCTGTTCCACTGGTCGACGACGTACCTGACCATCGTGTTCGCGGCGGTCGCGCTCGACGCGTTGATCTGATCCACTCCCGAACAGTCCGGACAAGTCATCCTCATGGATGAGTTGTCCGGCTTTTCATTTGGTAGATAGTAATTTCCTCACACCCCCGGGTCCGTCTTTCACGTTCATGTCTATGCAACTTTGGCGCCACCCATTCGTGAGGAAATTACGGGATAAAACCGGTCGAATCACCTGTGGTCTTCCTTAAACCTCGGGGTAATTGGCATCACAAAAGGTTCACGGAACTCGCCCGCATGGGTGCGAGTCTGCTTAGGCTTCGCGTCATGGCAGATGGTTCCGATACGACGCTGACGGCTGAACAGACCGCCAACGACCAGGCTCCCAACGGCCTGGTTGCCGGTATCAAGTCGTTCGCCGCCGGACACGGCGGGGCGAAGGCGGTCATCGAGTACGTCGGCAAGCGCGGCGCACGCATCGTCCTCGTCGGCTCCGACGGGGCCTGGGGCGACCAGTTCGCGGACGACACCGTCGTCGCGCGGCAGGCGTGCGCCAAGGCGGGAGTCACCGTCGAGAACGCCTGGGAGCGTGAACTGATGGACCAGATGCGTCCGAGCAACGACCTCTGGCGGTCGATGGCCCGGCGCACGATGGCCCGTTGACATAAATTGACCAACCACCACCAGTCGACCCGGGGGGAACCCCGGGTCGCTCTCGTCACCTGCGCCGCCCTGCCCGACCTGGAGGACGACGACCGTCTCGTCGTCGCTCCCCTCGCCGCCCGGGGCGTCAGCGCCGACCCGGTCGTCTGGGACGACCCCGCCGTCGACTGGGCCGCCTACGACCTGGCGGTGCTCCGTTCGCCCTGGGACTACATGCCCCGCCGCGACGAGTTCGTCGCCTGGGCGGCGGCCGTGCCGGCCCTGGCGAACCCGGCGGAGATCGTCGCCTGGAACACCGACAAGCGGTACCTCGACGAGCTCTCCGCCGCCGGGGTGCCGACCGTCCCCACCGCGTGGGTCACCCCCGGCGAGGAGTGGGAACCGCCGGGCGAGCACGGCGAGTACGTGCTCAAGCCCTCGGTCAGCGCCGGCAGCCAGGACACCGGCCGGTACGACCTGGCCGACCCCGGGCACCGCGACCTCGCCCGGGAGCACGTACGGCGGCTCGGCGCGGCCGGGCGGGTCACCATGGTCCAGCCGTACCTCTCGGCGGTCGACACCGCCGGCGAGACCGCGCTGCTGTTCGTCGCCGGCCCGGGCGGCCTCACCTACAGCCACGCGATCCGCAAGGGTGCGATGCTGAGCGGTCCCGACCTGGGCGTCGACGGCCTCTACAAGCCCGAGGCGATCACCGCCCGCACCGCCACGGCGGAGCAGCTGGCGGTGGCCGAGAAGACCCTCGCGGCGGTGCCGGGCGGCCCCGACCGGCTGCTCTACGCCCGCGTCGACCTGATCCCGGGCGCCGACGGCAGCCCGGTCCTGGTCGAGCTGGAGCTCACCGAGCCGTCCCTCTTCCTGGCGTACGCCGACGGCGCCCCCGAGCGCCTCGCCGATGCCATCCTCACCCACCTCACCAGCCGCACCTGACGCCCGCGCCACCTGCGGGCGCGGGGCGCGGCAACTTCGGGGAAGTTGCTGTCTCAAGCGGCAGCGAGGGGACATCTTCCCCGACGTTGTCCCCTCACCACAGCAGCGATCGTCAGGCGTGGACTGCGACCGGTATCTCGGTGGCGGGCGTGGTGCCGGTGGGGGCGGTCGGGCGGCGTTCGCGGGTCGACCAGAGGACCGACAGGGTGGCGAGCCACACCAGGCAGGACCCGAGCATGTGCGCGCCGACGAGAAGCACCGGCAGATCCGTGAAGTACTGGACAAAGCCGACGATCCCCTGAGCCAGCTCGATGACGAGCAGCACGCGGGCGGCGCGGATGGCGCTCGCCGGCCCGCCGACCGCCCGCAGCGCCAGCCACAGCGCCAGGCTCAGGCCGACGAGGAGGAACACCAGGTCGGCGTGCACCTGGGAGATCGTCTCGGGGTTCAGCCCGTTGCGCACCGCGTCGGCGTCACCGGCGTGCGGCCCGCTGCCGGTCACCGCCACGCCGACGACGATCACCGCCGCGCTGACCGCGACAACGATCTGCACCAGCGTCCGGAGCGGCGCCGGGACCAGGGGGTGCGTCGGGCCGTCCGGTTCGTCGATGCGGCGCCAGAGGGCGTAGGCGGCCAGCAGCAGCACCATGGAGACCACGAAGTGGATGCCGACGATCGAGGGGTGCAGTTGCATCCGCACCGTGATCCCGCCGATCACCGCCTGCGCCGCGATGCCCAGCACCACCGCCACGGCCAGCAGCACCACGCTGCGCCGGCGGGGGCGGTGTGCCCACGCGGCCAGCAGCGTGGCACCGGCGATCAGCACCAGGACGAAGGTGAGCAGGCGGTTGCCGAACTCGATCACCCCGTGCACGCCCATCTCGGGCGTCGTGATGTACGACTCGTCGGTGCACCGGGGCCACGTGGGGCAGCCCAGGCCGGACGCGGTCAGCCGGACCGCCCCGCCGGTGACGACGATCGCGACGTTCGCGACGATGTTGGCGAACGCCAGACGGCGCAGCAGGGTGGTGGAGACCGGGAACCGGACGGCAGGAGTCACGGCGCAAATCCTACGCACCGTAGTGGAACCCGATCGGGTGACTCCGCCGGTGCGGTGGTTCGGATCACCGACCCCGGGTTTGCGGGCCCCTGACGAATTACGTAACGTTGGCGTTGTGAAAAACGCGGCGGGGGTCTCCGGGCACCGGCCGGCGCCCGTACCGGCCGCCGGTCAGTCTGCCGCGTCCGATCTCTCGACCCGGGACCGGGTCACCCAGCTGCTGCTGGAGCGGGGTGCCACGACCGCCGCCCAGCTCGGCGACGCGCTCGGGCTCAGCCCGGCCGCCATCCGCCGGCACCTCGACGCGATGCTCGCCGAAGGCGACGTGGTCGCCCGTGAGCAGGCGGTACGCGGTCACCGGGGCCGGGGCCGACCCGCCAAGGTCTTCCTGCTCACCGACGCCGCCCGGATCCGCTGCGGCACCCACCACTACGACAACATGGCGACCGCCGCGCTGCGCTGGATCGCCCGTAACGGTGGGCCGGAGGCGGTGGAGGCGTTCGCCGCCGACCAGGTGGCCGCCCTGGAGGCCCGGTGCCGGGCCGCCATGGAGGACGCCGGCGACGACCCCCTCGCGCGGGCGGAGGCGCTCGCCGGAGCGCTGACCGCCGAGGGCTACGCTGCCAACGCGTCCACGATCGCCTCGGGCGGCCAGCTGTGCCAGCACCACTGCCCGGTGGCGCACGTGGCCGCCGAGTTTCCCCAGCTGTGCGAGGCCGAGACCGCGGTGATCTCCCGTCTGGTCGGCACCCACGTGCAGCGCCTGGCCACCATCGCGCACGGCGACGGGGTGTGCACCACGCACATCCCGGCCCAGCCGGGGCGTGCCCAGTCCGGTAAGACCGTCACCACTGTGAGGACAGATAGATGACCGAGCAGATCGTCCAGCCCCTGACCCAGGAGGAGCAGCTCGCCGCCCTGGGCAACTACGAGTACGGCTGGGCCGACCCCGACGTCGCCGGGGCGATCGCCCAGCGCGGTCTCAGCGAGGCGGTGGTGCGGGACATCTCGGCCAAGAAGAACGAGCCGGCCTGGATGCTCGACCTGCGCCTGAAGGGCCTGCGGCTGTTCGACCGCAAGCCGATGCCGGCCTGGGGCGCCGACCTCACCGGGATCGACTTCGACAACATCAAGTACTTCGTGCGGTCCACGGAGAAGCAGGCCACCAGCTGGGAGGACCTGCCCGAGGACATCAAGAACACCTACGACAAGCTGGGCATCCCCGAGGCGGAGAAGCAGCGCCTCGTCGCCGGTGTCGCGGCGCAGTACGAGTCCGAGGTCGTCTACCACAAGATCCGTGAGGACCTGGAGGAGCAGGGCGTCGTCTTCCTCGACACCGACACCGCCCTCAAGGAGCACGAGGACCTCTTCAAGGAGTACTTCGGCACGGTGATCCCGGTCGGCGACAACAAGTTCGCCGCCCTGAACACCTCCGTGTGGTCCGGTGGCTCGTTCATCTACGTGCCGAAGGGCGTGCACGTGGAGATCCCGCTGCAGGCCTACTTCCGGATCAACACGGAGAACATGGGCCAGTTCGAGCGGACGCTGATCATCGTCGACGAGGGCGCGTACGTGCACTACGTCGAGGGCTGCACCGCGCCCATCTACTCCTCGGACTCGCTGCACAGCGCCGTGGTGGAGATCATCGTCAAGAAGAACGCCCGCTGCCGCTACACGACCATCCAGAACTGGTCGAACAACGTCTACAACCTGGTCACCAAGCGCGCCGTCTGCCACGAGGGCGCCACCATGGAGTGGATCGACGGCAACATCGGTTCCAAGGTCACCATGAAGTACCCGGCGGTCTACATGACCGGCGAGCACGCCAAGGGCGAGGTGCTCTCGGTGGCCATGGCGGGCGAGGGCCAGCACCAGGACGCCGGCGCCAAGATGGTGCACGCCGCGCCGCACACCAGCAGCACCATCGTCTCCAAGTCGATCGCCCGGGGCGGCGGCCGCACCTCGTACCGGGGCCTGGTCCAGGTGCTGGAGGGTTCGCACAGCAGCAGGAGCACCGTGAAGTGCGACGCGCTGCTGGTCGACACCATCTCCCGCTCGGACACCTACCCGTACGTCGACATCCGCGAGGACGACGTGTCGATGGGGCACGAGGCGACCGTCTCCAAGGTCAGCGAGGACCAGCTCTTCTACCTGATGAGCCGGGGCCTCAGCGAGGACGAGGCGATGGCGATGATCGTCCGCGGCTTCATCGAGCCGATCGCCAAGGAACTCCCGATGGAGTACGCGCTGGAGCTCAACCGCCTGATCGAGCTGCAGATGGAGGGCGCGGTCGGCTGACGCCGACCGCGAACGCCGACCCGTCGGGCCGGGCCGGGCGAACCCCGGCCCGCCCTCCGATCAATGACACCGTCGTCGCAGAACAACCAAGGAAGAGATGACTACCCAGGCTTCCGCGCCGCCCAGCACCAAGTCGCAGGCGCTCCGCTCGTACGACGTCGCCGACTTCCCGGCCCTCACCGGCCTGGAGGAGGAGTGGCGCTTCACCCCGCTCAAGCGGCTGCGCGGCCTGTCGGGCGGGGTACAGGCCGCGACCGGCACGGTCGGGCACGAGTACGGCGACCTGCCGGCCGGCGTCACCGTCGAGCGGATCGGCTCGGACGACCCCCGGGTCGGCAGCGTGCTGACCCCGGTCGACCGGATCAGCGCCCTCGCGTACGGCGGTGCGGTCGGTGCGCTGCTGGTGCAGGTCGCCCGCGAGGCCGTGGTGGCCGAGCCGGTGACCGTGCGGGTGGTCGGCCAGGGCGCCGACGCCCTGGCCTACGGGCACACCTTCGTGGAGGTGGGCCGGTTCGCCGAGGCGGTCCTGGTGCTGGAGCACGTCGGTTCGGCGACCCTCGCCGACAACGTCGAGGTCTCCGTGGCCGACGGCGCGAAGCTCACCCTGGTCACCGTGTCCGACTGGGCCGACGACGCGGTGCAGGCGCAGCACCTCAAGGTCAAGCTGGGCCGGGACGCGCGCGTGCTGCACGTCCAGGTGACCCTCGGTGGTGACCTGGTCCGCCAGTACACCACCGTCGAGTACACCGAGCGTGGCGGCGAGGCCGAGCTGTACGGCGTGTACTTCGCCGACTCGGGCCAGCACCTGGAGCACCGGCAGCTGGTCGACCACAGCGTGCCGGACTGCCGCAGCTACGTGGGCTACCGGGGCGCGCTGCAGGGCGACAGCGCCCGCACGGTCTGGGTCGGCGACGTGCTGATCCGCGCCGAGGCGACCGGCACCGACACGTACGAGATCAACCGGAACCTGCTGCTCACCGACGGCGCGCGGGCGGATTCCGTACCCAATCTGGAGATCGAGACCGGCGAGATCGCCGGCGCCGGCCACGCGAGCGCGACCGGCCGCTTCGACGACGAGCAGCTGTTCTACCTGATGGCCCGGGGCATCCCGGAGGCCGAGGCCCGCCGCCTGGTGGTCCGCGGCTTCTTCGCCGAGCTGCTGAACAAGATCCCGGTGGACTCCCTGCGCGAGCGCCTCGGCGAGGCGATCGAGGCCCGGCTGGCGAAGGCCGGCGCCTGATGATCCGCATCTGCTCCACCGAGGACGTGCCGAAGGGCACCGCGATCAGCGCCGACGTCGACGGCACGCAGATCGCGCTGGTCCACGGCGAGGACGGCGAGTTCTACGCCGTGTACGACGAGTGCTCGCACGCCGCCGTCGCCCTCTCCGAGGGGGAGGTGGAGGGCTGCACGCTGGAATGCTGGCTGCACGGCTCGCGTTTCGACCTGCGGACCGGCGAGCCGACCGGGCTGCCCGCCACCGAACCCGTACCCGTCTACCCCGTCGAGATCCGCGACGGTGACATCTACGTCGACCTGACGCCGAGCAATGGAGTGACCCGATAATGAGCACCCTGGAGATCCGCGACCTGCAGGTGTCGGTGAAGCTGCCCGAGGGTGAGCTCAAGCCGATCCTGCACGGCGTCAACCTGACCGTGAAGTCGGGGGAGACCCACGCCATCATGGGTCCGAACGGCTCCGGCAAGTCGACCCTGGCGTACTCGATCGCCGGGCACCCGAAGTACGAGATCACCGGCGGCTCGGTGACCCTCGACGGCGAGGACGTCCTGGAGATGTCCGTCGACGAGCGGGCCCGCGCCGGCCTCTTCCTGGCCATGCAGTACCCGGTCGAGGTCCCCGGGGTCTCGGTGGCGAACTTCCTGCGCACCGCCAAGACCGCGATCGACGGCGAGGCGCCGAAGCTGCGCACCTGGGGCGGCGAGCTGCGCGGCGCCATGGAGCGCCTCCAGATGGACCCGGCGTTCGCCCAGCGCAACGTCAACGAGGGCTTCTCCGGCGGTGAGAAGAAGCGGCACGAGATCGTGCAGCTGGAGCTGCTCAAGCCGAAGATGGCGATCCTCGACGAGACCGACTCCGGCCTCGACGTGGACGCGCTGCGCGTGGTCAGCCAGGGCGTCAACCGGGTGCGCGACACCGGTGACACCGGCCTGCTGCTGATCACCCACTACACGCGGATCCTGCGCTACATCAAGCCGGACTTCGTGCACGTGTTCGTCGCCGGCCGGATCGTCGAGGAGGGCGGCCCGGAGCTGGCCGACAAGCTCGAGGAAGAGGGCTACGAGCGGTACGTCGCCGGGGCCGGGTCGGCGCGGGCCTGACCAGGAAGGGCCGGTCAGGACGATGACCTCCATCGCGATCCCGTCGGGCATGCCGCAGTACGACGACGTGCCGCGCTACGACGTCGCCGCGGTCCGCGCCGACTTCCCGATCCTCGACCGGGAGGTCAACGGGCACCCGCTGGTCTACCTGGACAGCGCGAACACCTCGCACAAGCCGCGCCAGGTGCTCGACGTGCTGCGCGAGCACTACGAGCGGCACAACGCCAACGTGTCGCGTTCGGTGCACACGCTGGGCACCGAGGCGACCGAGGCGTACGAGGGCGCGCGGGCCAAGGTGGCCGCCTTCATCAACGCCCCGAGCGTGGACGAGGTGGTGTTCACCAAGAACTCCACCGAGGCGATCAACATCGTGGCGTACGCGTTCTCGAACGCCTCGCTGCGTCCGGCCGCCGACCCGCGCTTCCGGCTGGGCCCGGGTGACGAGGTGGTGATCTCCGAGATGGAGCACCACTCGAACATCGTCCCCTGGCAGCTGCTGTGCGAGCGCACCGGCGCGACCCTGCGCTGGTTCCCGGTCACCGACCAGGGCCGCCTCGACGAGTCGGGCCTGGAGGACCTGGTCACCGAGCGGACGAAGATCGTCTCGCTGGTGCACATGTCCAACATCCTCGGCACCGTCAACGCCACCTCGCGGATCACCGCGCGGGTCCGCGAGGTGGGTGCGCTGCTGCTGCTCGACTGCTCGCAGTCGGTGCCGCACATGCCGGTGGACGTGGTCGACCACGACGCGGACTTCATCGTCTTCACCGGGCACAAGATGTGCGGCCCGACCGGCATCGGCGTGCTGTGGGGCCGCTCGGAGCTGCTCGCGGCGATGCCGCCGGTGCTCGGCGGTGGCTCGATGATCGAGACCGTGGCGATGTCGGGGTCGACCTTCGCCGCGCCGCCGGCGCGGTTCGAGGCGGGCACCCCGCCGATCGCCGAGGCGGTGGCGCTCGGCGCGGCGGTGGACTACCTGTCCGGCATCGGCATGCGGGCCATCCAGTGGCACGAGAAGCAGCTGACCGCGTACGCGCTGGACGCCCTGGCGACCGTCCCGGGGCTGCGGATCTTCGGCCCGACGGTGCCGGTCGGCCGGGGCGGCACGATCTCGTTCGCGCTCGGCGACATCCACCCGCACGACGTCGGCCAGGTCCTCGACTCGCTCGGCGTGCAGGTGCGGGTGGGCCACCACTGCGCCCGCCCGGTCTGCACCCGGTTCGGGGTGCCGGCCACGACCCGGGCGTCGTTCTACCTCTACACCACCACGGAGGAGATCGACGCCCTGGTGGCGGGCCTGGAGCAGGTGCGGAAGGTGTTCGACTGATGCAGCTCGACCAGCTCTACCAGGAGATCATCCTGGACCACTACAAGCACCCGCACGGCCGCGGCCTGCGCGACGCGGACCACCCGGCGGCGACCGTCGCCGAGGCGCACCACGTCAACCCGACCTGCGGCGACGAGGTCACCGTCCGGGTGGCCACCGACGGCGAGGTGCTGCACGACGTCTCGTACGAGGGCTTGGGCTGCTCGATCAGCCAGGCCTCGGCGAGTGTGCTGCACGAGCTGCTGGCCGGCCGGAAGGCCGGTGAGGCGGCCGTGGTGCACGAGGCGTTCGTGGAGTTGATGTCCGGGCGTGGCCAGGTCACGCCGGACGAGGACGTGCTCGGCGACGGGGTCGCGTTCGCGGGCGTGGCCCGTTACCCCGCCCGGGTCAAGTGCGCGCTGCTGCCGTGGATGGCGTTCAAGGACGCCGCGGCACGCGCCGGTGTGGGCGTCAGCCCGACGGAGGTGAAGGCATGAGCAGCGAGGAAACCGCCACCGCGGCGACGCCGGCGACCGGCGGCGGCAAGGCCGCCGTCGCCGACATCGAGGAGGCGATGAAGGACGTCGTCGACCCGGAGCTGGGCATCAACGTGGTCGACCTGGGTCTGGTGTACGGCGTCCACGTCGACGACGAGAACGTCGCCACCCTGGACATGACGCTCACCTCGGCGGCCTGCCCGCTGACCGACGTCATCGAGGACCAGGCCCGGTCGGCGCTGACCACCGGGCCCGGCGGCGGCCTGGTCAAGGACATCCGGATCAACTGGGTCTGGCTGCCGCCGTGGGGCCCCGACAAGATCACCGACGAGGGTCGCGACCAGCTCCGCTCCCTCGGCTTCAACGTCTGACCGGACGCCACCGGTCGCTCGTCGAGCGCGACGCCCACTAGGGCGTCGCGCTCGACGCGTCTGCGCTGCTGATGCCCGTCGGCTAGGCCGTCACGACCACCTGCGCTGGTTGCTGACAATCTTGGCCACGTCGAGTAGCGCGGCGAGCCGGTAGCGCAGCACGGCGCCCTGCGCCAGCGACAGGGTGAGGGTGGCGACGGTGGCGTCGTCCACGCCGGTGAGCAGTAGCAGCGGCTCGCCGGCCGGGTGTGTCGACTGGGTCAGCGACAGGTCGATGACGTACGCCTCGGCTCGGGCGGTTTCGACATGCCGGGCGCGGGACTGGTGCCGGCCTCGGCGAGCGCAGTCGGCCCGGTCGCACCAGCGAGGGCAGGCGGGCGGGTCGGGGGTGGTGGAGGGGCTCTTCATCGCCGGCCGCCCACCGGGTAGCCGGCGATGATGCCGGGGATCGGCCCGCCGGGCGTCTTGGTGTCGTGCGCGCGGTCGTAGGTCCAGCCGCCCGGGTCGCCGATGGTCGCGTCGCCTGCCCGGTGCGGGCTGGCGGCGGTGTACGGGGTAGGCGTGGGCGGCAGCGAATCGGTGGCCCGGTCCGGGTAACGGCGCAGTACGGCGTCGACGTCGTCTGGGGTGAGTTCGTCGCGGCGGCACCAGTAGCCGATGAGGATGGTCGCCTCGCGGGCGGAGTGCGCGCCGAATGCGTCCAGCGCGGCCACCGCCGCACGGACGACGGACTGATGATCAGGCGTGATTGTCACGGGTCGACCTCCCTGGGGCCGATCAAGTCCCCTGGTTGGCGTTAGAGGCGCTGGCCGGGGGACGTTCTATAGGGCCAACTTCGCACAGTAGTCATGTTGGCCTTCTCTGTGAACCTCACGGTTGGCCTAATCTGGGCCCCGAGGCGTTTTGCCTATGCCGCTGCCAGCAAAGATGGCCAAGTGGACCTCGACGAGGCGATGCGTGCGCTGAGGGTTGCAGAGGCCGCCCTGCCGCGAGCAGAGGCGCGAGCTGAGCAGCGGGCCAGGCAGATCAAGGCCGAGGCGCGGGCCCGGCTCGACCAGGCCCGCGCAGAGCTGCATCGCGCCATGGTCGAGGAGTACCGGCGTGGTGCTCGGCAGGTGGATCTCGTCAAGCGGACGGGCTACTCACGCGAGCGAGTGCGGCAGATCCTGCGTGCCGGCGGTGTGGAGCCGGAGTAGCCCATGAGTCGGCGAGTCCGCGATCTCGCCTTCTTACACGGCTGTGACAGGGACCGCGTCGCCGACTACCTCAACCAACCGTATGGAGGGCCCTGCACACAGACTGGTACTGCATCGGCCTGGACCCAGTCAGATCAGTCGGCCCAGACTCGCGACAGCCGGAAGGGCAGCAGCTAGCCCTGCCGGGGCCTGGTAACGATTCACTGCGTGGAATCGTCCGAAACCGCCAAAGGTGCCTTGGCGGCTTCCAGAGCCTCGGCGATCGCCGCGAACTCGCTGAGGGCGGCCTCTAGGTCCTCGACGATTTCCCGAGCGATCACCTCGGGCGGCAGGAGCGAGTCGGCATCCTCGAGGCTTGGATCCTTCAGCCAGGTGATGTCGAGGTTGACCTTGTCTCGGGCGAGCAACTCCTCGTAGGTGAAGGCCCGGAACCGCTCGGACTCCTCCCGCCTTTCACGCGGCTGGCAGGGGAGGTAGTGGGAAACGAAGTCGTCCAGGTGGTGACGCTGCAGCCTGTTCTGCTTCAGGGTGAAATGCTGGCCGACGCGGAAGTCGTACACCCACAGCTTCGACGTCCACGGCTTCTCGGGCCGAGCCGGCTTCTTGTCGAAGAACAGCACATTTGCCTTGACGCCACCGGCGTACCAGATGCCGGTCGGAAGGCGCAGCAGGGTATGGACGTCGAACTGCTTGAGCAGCCGTTTCCGGATGGTCTCGCCGGCCCCGCCTTCGAACAGCACGTTGTCGGGTACGACGACGGCTGCTCGGCCGGGTACGCCGAGCATCGAAGCGATGTGCTGGACAAAGTTGAGTTGTTTATTCGTGGTGGTAACCCAGAAGTCGTTGCGGCTGTAGGCGATGTCCTCGCGCGCCGCACGCCCGTTCTCCCCGATCACCGTGATCGAGGACTTCTTGCCGAATGGGGGATTGGCCAGGATTACACTCGGATACCTGTTCGGCGGCTCAGCGAGGCTGTCGCGCACCTCGATCAACGATGGTCCGTTGGGACGGCCGATACCGTGCAACAGCATGTTCATCGCTGCCAGGCGGGCCGTGCCATCCACTAGCTCCACGCCCCAGATCCCGCCCGTGGCGAGCCGATCGCGTTGCTCGGGAGTAAGCGTAGCGCCGTAATGTTCGGTGATGTGGTCGGCGGCGGCTAGGAGGAATCCGCCGGTGCCGCAGGCGGGGTCGCAGACGGTGTCGTCCGGGCCGGGCTGGACGCAGTCCACGATGGCGGAGATCAATGCACGAGGAGTGAAGTACTGCCCGGCTCCTGACTTGATGTCTTCCGCGCCCTTGGCAAGCAGTTCCTCGTACGCGTCGCCCTTGACGTCGACACCCTGGCTCGACCAGCTCTGCTGGCCGATCAGGTCGACAATGAGCCGCTTAAGCTTTGCCGGGTCCTGAATCTTGTTCTGGGCCTTGCGGAAGATCACGCCGAGGGTGCCGGGCTGCTTGCCCAGTTCCTCCAGCGTGTGTCGATACTCGATCTCCAGCTTGTCCCCGTCGGCGTCCAGCAGTCGCTGCCACGCGCCCGCCACGTTCGCCAGCGACGTGTCTGCGTTGAGCTTTCGGGTAGCGCGCTCGTGTGCCATTTTTAGGAACAGCAGGTACGTCAACTGCTCAACGTAGTCGATAGTGGAAACGCCGTCGCGCGCAGCACGTTGCAGTAATTCCACAGCTTCGCGACTAACGCGCGAGTGTCGCCTGTGCTCACGCTCCGACTCCCTCGATGTCAGCAGATTTCCTGATACGCCGCGCTCTCGGCACCTGCATTTTTAGCTGCTCGGCCTTGATCCTCGCCAGCAACTCCGACGCCGGCTCATCCGACACGTCCTGCGGCACCAATCCGCCGGCGAGTGCCTGCCGCAAGATCAAAGATCTCAGGTTGTGGGCCCTCCGTCTCGCGGACGTCAACTCTTGATGGAGGCGCGACCCAATGGTCAGTTGGGCGTCAACATCGCGGAGCGCTGCGCGTTGTACCTCCAAGGGCGGAAGCGGAATCTTTATGGACCGAATTAGTCCGAGGTTAAGGTTAGGCTGGACGCCGCCTGACGCAAGACGGCGGTTCTGTTCGTATGTCGCCTCTAAGAACAGCTTGAGCCAAGGCCGCCGCTCCTCGGTCTCCTTGCGGAACACAATAGCTGCACATGCCTGGTTAGTGGCAGCCGCGATGCGAAGTTCGGAACAACGTCCCCGTGTCTGCCCCTCGCCATACATCGCTACTAGTAGAGTGCCAGCAGGCCGGATCTTCGCTGCTGTCTCGGTGATCGCCTTATCGGTGATGTACTGCTCGGCGTTGTCGACGTACGGCCGATTAAGTAAAGCGCTCGTTATCCATGGTATCCTCCCGCCCTCATAGAAGTCTCGACGAGACCGCAGCGGGGTGGCACCTGTTCCCACCTCTGCTAGGTCGCCAATGGCTACCTCGGGCCACTTGCCTTGATAGCCAGGAAGCCGGCCGTTGATGGTCGCATTGAGCAGCGCCATTCGCCAGCGCGCCAATCGCGAAGTTGCGGTCAACAATCCCCGCATGGCTTCATCTAGCCGGGAGAGATGGTCTTCGAGCGCAGCGACGATGCGCTGCTGCTCGGCGAGAGGCGGCAGTGGCAGCGAGAACTTCATTAGGCGGGGAAGCTCTATGGAGGCAACTGTTGTTCCCGCTTTCCTGCATGTTCGCAAAATTTCTTGTTCATAGGCTCGCAATCCCCATGCGACCCAACGGGTGTCGACGCCGTTGGCAGGGGAAAGAGCCTTCATGTCTTGGTTGAGAGTGGTTGCGAACGGAACAATTCCCACCGGAATCGAGTGTTCAAGGATGCCTGATCGGACGACAATGGCAACTGAACCGGGCGGAACCATGCGGACGGGCGACTGTTGTAAGGCTGGCTGCGTAATATGATCACGAGTCGAACTGATCACCTCGGCGCCCATGTCCTTGGGTGACAGCCACGGAATTTCGCCGCCCTGCCAGAACTCCTGGCGAGCCTTTGATGGCGTAGCTCCGCCAAGCCAGGTGCCCAGATCGCCGAGAGATACCTTTGTCCAGCCTGCTGGCAGTTCGGTCATGCTGTGAGGTCCCGGTGGAGGTCGGTGAGGATGGCTTCGGCGTGGTCGTCCCCGAAGGTGTGGAGGAAGCCGTCGGTGCCGCCGCGCTCGGTGAAGGGTACTTGATCGAGATCTGTGTGCTCGAAGGCCGCGCTGGTTGCGACGACGTCGCGGATGCGCTCAAGCCACCAGGTCTGATCGACGGTGAAGGTGACCCCCGCCTGCTCCTGCTTGAGCAACCAGGCGGCGAAGCGTTCCTCCACGGCCGAACGATGCGGCCGAGGCTCGACGTCGAGGCCGAGTTCGTACCGGATGAGGCCGATGAGATCGACCGGCCCATAGCTGAGGCCCGGCCGGCGAGCGGTCAGTTCCAGTCGTTCGTACTCCCGCCACAGCCGCTCGGGCGTCCACGCGTGTGGGGGGCGGCCGATGCGAGCGGCTAGTTCCTTGAGCTGCCTGTAGACCCCTCGACCGCCGCCATGCCGGTAGGCGATCTCGATTGCGGTAATCTCGTCGCGGTGCTCCTCGATGAAGTTGCGCCAGCTTGTGACGGTCTCCTGGGCGCGCTTCTTCGGGTCGACGCCCTGCGCCTCGATCAGCTCGTCCGGGTTGATCTCGTCGTAGACAATGTCGTGCGCCCGGCGGATCTCCAGTAGCCGGTTGCGTAGTTCGGGATTCGCCGCCAGCGGCCGTACGGCCTCCTCGACCAGCTCCCGCACGCCCTGCCTGCCCCGGGATTCCGCGCGCTCGAGCTCGTCAGGGTCCGTGGCGCGTCGCAACGAGGTGACCACGGCCGTGAGAGGCTGGCCTGCGAGCTGTTCGAGCTCGGCACGCTCGTCCGGGGTGATTTGCAGGTTGAGCTTCGCCAGCCGGGAGGCAAGAGTGCCGGTCTCCTCTGGGGAGAGAGTCAGCGTGCCGGCTTTGCGGAGCAACTGCTCCAGGCTGATCTGCTTCTCGCTGTGCTGCTGCAGCGGCGAGGCGTCCACCCGCGGGGACTCCGTGACGCCGATGGCGTCGACGATGACGAACCGGTCCTTGACCTGGGCGTCAGGAGTGACCTGGGCGAGTTCGGCCGGGTCGAGGGTGCGGGCGCCGCGCCCCTTCATCTGCTCGAAGTAGGCCCAGCTCTTCACGTCGCGGAGGAAGAACACGCACTCCAAGGGGCGTACATCAGTGCCGGTGGCAATCATGTCTACGGTGACCGCGATGCGCAGCTCCGGGCTGTTGCGGAACGCGGCGAGCAGCTTCTGCGGATCCCGCGCCGAATAGGTGATCTTCGCGCAGAAGTCATTGCTCTGCCCGAACACCAGGCGGGTCATCTGCACGATCTCTTCGGCGTGGTTATCGTCGCGGGCGAAGATCAGCGTCTTGGGCACGTACCGGCGACCGGGGAAGATCTCCGTGAACAGTCGGCCGCGGAACGTTTCCAGCACCAGCCGGAGTTGGCCCTTGCTGATCACGTCCTTGCCGACCTGGCCAGCGTTGTAGGCGAGGTCGTCGTCGAGTTCTTCGTACCGCTGGCGGCGGGTACGCCGGTCCCGCTTCGGCACGACCGTGCCGGCCTCGATTGTGTCGCCCTGCTCCGTCTGCTTGGTTCGGATGCGGTAGACCTCGAAGTCGACGTTGACGTTGTCGGTAACCGACTGGGCGTAGGTGTATTCGCTCACCAGGTTCTGGTGGAAGAACCCGAAGGTCTGCTTGATCGGGGTGGCGGTAAGGCCGACCAGGTGCGCGTCGAAGTACTCCAGCACCCGCCGCCACTTGCCGTAGATCGAGCGATGACACTCGTCCACCACGATCAGGTCGAACGTCTCCGGCGGTACCCCCGGGTTGTAGCCGACCTCCGCAACTTCGTCGATGTCGTACGAGTCCAGGTCCGGGTCCTCGAGGTCCGGGTCCACGCTCTGGCCCCGTAGCATCGCGTGCAGGCGTTGGATCGTGGAGACCACGACCTTCGTCGAGGCGAGCATCCCCGCACCCGACAGCCGCTCAACGTTGAACAATTCCGTGAACTTACGCCCGTCGTCGGGCGTGACGTAGTTGTCGAACTCGGTCTTGGCCTGTATGCCGAGGTTGTTGCGGTCGACGAGGAACAGGATGCGGTTGGCGTTGGCGTAGTTGAGCAGTCGGTAGGACTCGGCCACCACGGTGTACGTCTTCCCGGCACCGGTGGCCATCTGGATCAGCGATCGGGGCTGGTCCTGCGCCAGCGATCGCTCCAAACCCTTGACCGCGTCGATCTGGGCTGGCCGAAGCCCCCGCTCATCGAGCGGGGGCAGCCGCCGGAGTCGTGCCCGCAGGGTGGGAGCTGACTCGTCCGCGTCCGCCTCCCGCATCCAGCGGGCAAGCGTTTCCGGCCGGTGAAACCAGAACACCTCACGGGCCCGAGGTGCCGGGTCGAGCATGTTGGTGAAGTGCGTCTCGGCCGCCGTGGTTTCGTAGCGGAACGGCAGTGGCAGTCGCCACGCCTGCAACTGCTGAGACGCCGTCAGGCTGGTCGCGTATCGGGCGGACTGGGCCTCGACCGGAGAGAGGATCTGCCCTTCCCGCTTCGCCTCGATTACCCCGACCAGTTTGCGGTCAACGTACAGCAGATAATCGGCCGGACCGGACGCCGTGCGGACCTCTCGCACCGCAATTCCGTCACCAGCGAACACGTTCGGCGCCTTCGCGTCCTGAATTACCCAGCCCGCCGCGGTCAGCATCGCGTCGACCTCGGCACGCACCTCCGCCTCGGTCAAGGGTTCCCGAGCAGCCCTCTGCGCGCTCTCAATGAACGCATCGCGCTTGGCGGCGCTTACCTTGGGCGGCGTTGCCAGCTCGAGCAGGAACTTCGCCTCGACCTCGGCCAGACGGGCATTCATCTGTTCGACCAGCACCTGCAACTGGTCCCGGTCCGCCTTAGCCTGGGCGAGCGCCTGCTCTGCGGCGAGTCGAGCTCGTGCCTCGGCCTCCAGCTGAGTGGCCTGATCGTCCCGGCGGAGCTTGATCTCAGCCAACCGTTGCCGGTAACGGCTCAACTCGCTACGGAGCTGCTCCAGCTCTGCCTGCTCGATGGTCGTTACCGCTGCGCCGTCGGCCTCTGGCTCTGCTGGCGGGACAAATGCTCTGGGCTCGCGGTCTCCTGTGATGGCGCGGTGGAACCACAGCCCCAGCTCGAAGCAGGTCCCGACCGTCGAAAGCGCCACCCGGACGTCCCCGAAATGGGTGTGCACGGCCCGGTTACCAGAGTTGCGTACCTCGTCGAATGCCTGCCGGATCCTAGGGAGCAGTACCCCCGCGTTGGTCAATGCCTGGAGCCGGGCATGCTGGGTCGTGCCGTCCACGCGGGTCTGTGTGAGTGCGACCAGCTTCTTCGCCAAGGTCTCCCCGAACCGACGCGCCTTGAACAACGCCGCGTCCGGGTCCGAGTAGACGTACGTTTCAGCACCGGCGCCGTCGAGGACGAGCAGCGGCTCGTGCGGCGCCAGGAACCCGAAGTTCTGCGAACGTCGCGCCAACTCATCGATCTGCTGAGCCATATTCCCCACCCGTCGAGCCGAGCAGAACAATGCAGCATAGCGGGGTAGGTAGCCGGAACGGAACAAGTGAACAATGCCCACTTGTGTCTCGCCGATCTCGGCCTGGCGCGGGCGACGGCGATAACCGGTCGCGCTGCCGGCCCGACTTCGACCATGATGACCGGGTGATCGAGGCGTACCCCGTGCAGGTCCCTGTCCGCGCGGCCACCCCCGCGCGTCGACAGCGGACCTCGTCCGGGTCCGGCTCGACCCGCCGACCACGGTCGTGACCGGGGCTTTCCTGGCCGGGCTGGTCGCCGGGTACGGCGTCGCGATCCCGGTCGGCGCCATCGCCGTCCTCATCATGGGGTTGGCCGCGCGGACGTCGTTCCGGGTCGGCGCCGCCGCCGCACTCGGCGTCGCCACCGCCGACGGCCTGTACGCCGCCGTCGCCGCCCTCGGCGGTGCGGCCCTGGCCGCCCTGATCGCCCCGGTCGCCGGTCCGCTGCGCGTGGCCGCCGCGCTGGTGCTGCTCGGCCTCGCCGTCCACACCGCCTGGCGGGCCCTCCGCCCGGCGGGCGGCACCACGACCGACACCCCGCGTCGGGGTCTGGACAGCCCGTCCCGGGCGTTCGCCGGGGTGCTCGCGCTGACCCTGCTCAACCCGGCGACCGTCGTCTACTTCGCGGCGCTCGTCCTCGGCCGGCGGGACGCCGCCGACCCCGACCTCACCGTCGGGGGCGCGTTCGTGCTCGGGGCGTTCCTCGCGTCGGCGAGCTGGCAGTTGCTGATCGCCGGGGGCGGCACCCTGGTCGGCCGCGTGCTCGCCGGTCCGCGCGGCCGCCTGCTGACGGCCCTGGCCTCCAGCGCCATCATCGCCACCCTCGCCGTCACCACCCTCCTGCCCGGGTAAACCCGCCCCCCTCTCCCCGCGATCTTGCAGTTTCGGTCCCCTGATTGCGGCTTTCGCGCCGGTTCGACCGGGCAGGAAATGCAAGATCGCGGGGGAGGAGGGGCGGGGAGGGGTGGGTGCCGTAGGTTCGAGGCGTGAGCAGCAGGCCTGCAGCCGGGGGTGGTCGCTGGGTTGAGGTGGACCCGGGACGGGTGGCCCGCTGGGTTGACGGCTTTGCCGGCCGGCATGGCTCGCCCGAGGTTGGTCCGCAGGAGTACGGGCTGTTGCTCACCGCTCCGGACGGGGCGACCGCCGAGCTGCACGCTTCGCCCGGCGCGCCGGGCGCCGGGGACCTCGACGGATTCGTCGCTGCCGCCACCGCGCCCCGGCGGATCGGCCTGCTGCTCGCCCGCAAGGGCGCGGTCGCGGTCGGGATCGCCGTGGGGGAGGAGCTCGTGGTGTCGAAGGTGGACACCCGGTACGTGCAGGGTCGTACCGCCGCGGGCGGCTGGTCGCAGCAGCGCTTCGCGCGACGGCGGGACAACCAGGCGAAGGCGGCGCTGGGCGACGCGGTGGACCTGGCCGTACGGCTGCTCCTGCCGGAGGCGGCGACGCTGGCCGCCCTGGTGTGCGGCGGTGACCGGCGGGCGGTGGACACCGTGCTGGCCGACCGGCGGCTGGCCCCGCTCGCGGCGCTGCGCGCGGACCGGCTGCTCGACGTGCCCGAGCCCCGGCACGCGGTGCTGGTCGACGCGATCGCCGCCGCCCGCGCGGTCCGGATCCGGGTCCGCGACCCGGCACCCGAGCGCGCCGACTGACGTCAGCGGTTGGCGGTGCCGTCGCGTCGCCGCCCGCCCTGCACCGCCCAACAGGAGGCTCGGCTGACCAGGTCGTGATGCCGCCCCTGAACCCGCGCGCCGACCCGCGCGCACGGAAGGACCCCGGCGTCGGATGGTCGCCGGGGTCCTTCCGTGGGCGGTCGCCGGTCAGGCCGCCCCGGAGAACGTGTCGCAGGACTTCGGGTCGCCGGTCTCGTAGCCCTTCGTGAACCACTCGCGGCGTTGCTCGGACGAGCCGTGGGTGAACTCCTCCGGGTTCACCGGCCGGTTCGCCCGCTCCGAGATGGCGTCGTCGCCGATCTTCTCCGCGGTGTCGATGGCCTGGGCGATGTCCTGCTCGCTGATGCTCTTGAAGATCTTCTGCCCGCTCTCGTCGGCGGTGCCGGTGGCGTTGCGCGCCCACGCCCCGGCGTAGCAGTCGGCCTGGAGCTCCAGCTTCACCGACAGCGCGTTGGCGTTGTCCGGGTCGCGCTGCTGCTGGCGCCGCACCTGCTCGTTGGTGCCGAGCAGGTTCTGCACGTGGTGGCCGTACTCGTGGGCCAGCACGTACGGCTGGGCGAACTCGCCCTCGGCGCCGAGCTGCTCGGCGAGCACCCGGTAGAAGGTCAGGTCGATGTACACCTGCGCGTCGGCGGGGCAGTAGAACGGTCCCACCCCCGAGTCGGCCTGCCCGCAGGCGGTGTTGACGGCCTGGCTGAAGAAGACCGTGTCGGTGGCGCGGTACTGCTCGCCGAACGCCTGCGGCAGGGCGGTCCGCCAGTACGCCTGGATCGAGTTGACGTACAGGGTGTTGCGGCAGTCCAGCTGCTGGAGGGCGTCGTCCGCCGAGCACTTCTGCTCCAGGGAGGTGTTGTCGCCCTGCTCGCCGCCGCCGTTGGTGGCCGCGTTCAGGCCGAAGCCGCCGCCGACGAGGGCGACCAGCACCGCGATGACGATGCCGACGATGCCGCCCCGCCCGCCCCCGATCGGGATGGGGATCCCGCCGACGCCACCGCCGCCGCCGGACCCTCGCCGGTCGTCCACCTGGCTGGTGTCGATCCGCGCGTTCTCGTTCAGCTCCATGTCTACCCCGATCACCGTCTGATTCCGTGTGGTGGTTGCGGTACCGGACCGGGTCCGGACGTCCGTTCCCGTACCCGATGATCTTGGGCGGTAATCCGGCGGGATGATCCGGCGACGCCCGGTACACTTGCCGCGTGCTGCTCTGCGAAGGCTGAACCGCCCCGCGCCGACGGGTCTCCCGCCCGCCGGCGCTCTCGCGTGCCCTGAGTCAGCCCTTCCAGACCCCGAGAGCGAGTCCTCCGACATGATCACTGCCACCGGCCTGGAGCTCCGCGCCGGCGCCCGGATCCTGCTGTCCGACACCACGCTGCGGGTGCAGCCTGGCGACCGCATCGGCCTGGTCGGCCGCAACGGTGCCGGCAAGACCACCACGCTGAAGGTCCTGGCCGGCGAGGGCCAGCCGTACGCCGGGCAGATCGACCGGCGCAGCAACATCGGCTACCTGCCGCAGGACCCGCGTACCGGCGACCTGGAGGTCACCGGGCGGGACCGGGTGCTCTCCGCCCGCGGCCTGGACGTGCTGATGACCCAGATGAAGGAGCTGGAGGCGAAGCTCGCCGAAGGCGCCGACGACGAGAAGCTGGTCCGCCGCTACGGCGCGCTGGAGGACCAGTTCGCCTCGCTCGGCGGGTACGCGGCCGAGGCCGAGGCCGCCCGCATCTGCGCCAACCTGGGCCTGCCCGACCGGGCCCTCGCGCAGACCATCGGCACCCTCTCCGGCGGCCAGCGCCGCCGCATCGAGCTGGCGCGGATCCTCTTCCGCGACGCGGGCGAGAACGGCGGCGGCATCCTGCTGCTCGACGAGCCGACCAACCACCTGGACGCCGACTCGATCACCTGGCTGCGCGGGTTCCTCGCCAACCACAAGGGCGGCCTCATCGTGATCTCCCACGACGCCTCGCTGCTGGAGGCCGTGGTCAACAAGGTCTGGTTCCTGGACGCCACCCGGTCCGTGGTGGACGTCTACAACCTGGGCTGGAAGGCGTACCTGGAGGCGCGGGAGACCGACGAGCGGCGCCGCCGCCGGGAGCGGGCCAACGCCGAGAAGAAGGCCGGCGCCCTGATGGCGCAGGCCGACAAGATGCGGGCCAAGGCGACCAAGACGGTGGCCGCGCAGAACATGGCCCGCCGCGCCGAGCGCCTGCTGTCCGGCCTGGACGAGGTACGCGTCGCCGACAGGGTGGCGAAGGTGCGCTTCCCGACGCCGGCCCCCTGCGGCAAGACCCCGCTGACCGCGACCGGCCTGTCGAAGTCGTACGGGTCGTTGGAGATCTTCACCGACGTGAACGTGGCGGTGGACCGGGGCTCGCGCGTGGCCATCCTCGGGCTCAACGGCGCCGGCAAGACCACGCTGCTGCGGATGCTGGGTGGCCTGCTGGAGCCGGACACCGGCGACGTGCACGCGGGCCACGGCCTGCGGCTGGGCTACTACGCCCAGGAGCACGAGACGCTGGACGTGGACCGGACCATCCTGGAGCACATGCGGAGCGCCGCCTCCGAGCAGAGCGACACCGACCTGCGCAAGATCCTCGGTGCGTTCCTCTTCTCCGGCGAGGACGTGGACAAGCCGGCCGGGGTGCTGTCCGGCGGCGAGAAGACCCGGCTGGCGCTGGCCACCCTGGTCTGCTCCGGCGCGAACGTGCTGCTGCTCGACGAGCCGACGAACAACCTGGACCCGGTCAGCCGGGAGCAGGTGCTCGACGCCATCGCGCGCTACCCGGGGGCGATCGTGCTGGTCACGCACGACCCCGGCGCGGTGACGGCGCTCAAGCCGGACCGGGCGATCCTGCTGCCCGACGGCGACGAGGACGCCTGGAGCGACGACCTCCTCGAATTGGTCGAGCTGGCCTGACCGCGCCGCCGACGTCGCCCGCCGCGCCGCCGACGTCGCCCGCCGCGCCGCCGACGTCGCCCGCCGCGCCGCCGACGTCGCCCGCCGACGCCGGCGGCGGGTCAGCCGGCCAGGTCGAGTAGGTGGCCGACGACGCCGGAGGTGGCCAGGATGGCCACGCCGATGGCGACGAGGACCGCCGGGACGAGCCAACGCCCGGTGCGCTCGACCAGCCGGATCACCCGGGGGTGACCGCCCAGCCAGGCCCCGGCGGCGCACCACAGGGCGATGAGCACCACGAAGATCAGCAGGAAGACGGCGCTGTCGGCGGGGCCCAGCGCCCGGAACACCGGTACGTAGACGGCCACGTTGTCGGCACCGTTGGCGATGGTCACCCCGGCCACGCCGAGCGTCCCGCCGACCACGTCGGGCGCCTCGTCGTCGTCCCGGTCGAGCAGCGCCCGGACGCCGAGCGCGACGGGCAGCAGGCCGAGCAGGCCGGTCCACGGGTCAGGCACCACGAGCAGCCCGGCCGCCACCACCGCGCTGGCCAGAGCGAGCGCCCCGATGCCGAGGTACTGCCCGGCGACGATCTGTCCGGGCCGGGGTCGCCCGGTGGTGCGGGCGGCGACGAAGAACAGCGTCAGGATGACGATGTCGTCGACGTCGGTGGCGGCGAACACGACCGCCGCGCCCGCCGCGCTGCCGAGGAGATCGAACACGCCAGGGAGGGTACGGCGTCCGTGGCCGCTCCGCCGCCTGCCGTATCGGCGCCGGGCCGACCGGCCGGGCCGGTGGCCCCGGGGCCGCGGGGTCACCCTATCGGGAACCTGACATCGCATAGCGTGTCGGTTGGCGAATAGTTGATATCTGGCGCATGATCGTTCGAGGCGGTCTAATAGGTGGGACCGTATCCGAACCGCACAGTCTGGGACGTGAGGACACAGCATGGCAGCCACTGGCACAGCCACCAGCACTGAGAAGGGTCGCCGGATCGTCGGAGCCGAGCGTCAGACGCTCGCCAAGGACCTGGTCAAGCGGTACACCTCGGGGGAGAGCATCCGCGCGCTCGCGGCCTCGACCGGCCGTTCCTACGGGTTCATCCACCGGGTGCTCACGGAGTCCGGGGTGCAGCTGCGGCAGCGCGGCGGCGCCCGGCGTCGCAAGAAGGCGTGACCCGCCCACCAGCGTCGTCCATCAGCGCCGCGCCCCGGGCCGCCCGGTGACCCCCGAGGCGACCGGGGTACGGCTGGAATGCGACGGGCCGATCGCCACGGTCACGTTGTGTCGGCCCGACGTGCTCAACGCCCAGACCCCGGCGATGTGGCGCGCGATGAGCGACTTCTCCCGGGACCTGCCCGGCGACGTGCGCGTCGTGGTCGTACGCGGCGAGGGCCGGGCGTTCTCCGCCGGCCTCGACCTGTCGGTGGCCGGTGCGACCGGGCCGGGCTCGTTCGCCGAGCTGTCCACCCTGCCCGAGCAGGAGTGCGCGGACCGGATCGCCGAGTTCCAGGCCGGTTTCACCTGGCTGCATCGACCCGATCTGATCTCGGTGGCGGCGGTGCAGGGGCACGCGATCGGCGCCGGTTTCCAGCTGGCGCTCGCCTGCGACCTGCGCGTGCTCGCCGAGGACGCCAAGCTCTCCATGGCCGAGGTGACGCTGGGCCTGGTCCCGGACCTCGCCGGCACCAAACGCCTGGTCGAGTTGGTGGGATATTCGCGCGCGCTGGAGATCTGCGCGACCGGCCGGCGGATGGACGCCGCCGAGGCCGAGCGGATCGGCCTGGCCACCCTGGTGGTGCCGACCGCCGAGCTGGACGGTGCCGTCCGGGACCTGACCGCCGGGCTGCTCGCCGGCAACCGGGACGCGGTCGTGGAGATCAAGGCGCTGCTCGCCGGTGCCGCCGGTAGGTCACACGCCGACCAGCAGCGGGCGGAGCGGGAGGCGCAGACCCGCCGGCTGCGCGACCTCGCGGGGCGCGGAGAATAGTCAGTAAGGACCGTTCGGGAAGATCCGGGTTACGACCGAGGTTGTCACAGTCGTCGGGAGAATTGACCTCAGGCGGTGCGGTCGGCCCGACGACCCGGAGGTGAGCGTGTCCAATCCGATGTCCGGCGGTGGCATGGGCGGGTGGAGCATGCTCCGGTCGATGCGCAACCGGGACGACATCTCCACCCACCGGCTCCAGCGTGGCGTCGCCCGGCGGATCGTGGCCTTCGCCCGGCCGTACCGGCGCGACATCGTCGTCTTCCTGGTGACCGTCGTGCTGGCCGCGGTCATCGGCGTCGCCACGCCGGTGCTCGCCGGTGACGTGATCGACGCGATCCACCAGGGCGGCTCGGCGGCTGGCGACCTGGTGGTCCGGCTGGCCCTGATCATCGCCGCGCTCGCCGTGGCGGACGCCCTGCTCTCGCTGGCCCAGCGGTGGTATTCAGCCCGCATCGGCGAGGGCATCATCCTCGACCTGCGCACCCGGGTCTACGACCACGTCCAGCGGATGCCGCTGCAGTTCTTCACGCGTACCCAGACCGGCGCGCTGGTCAGCCGGCTCAACAACGACGTGCTCGGCGCGCAGCGCGCCTTCACCTCGACGCTGTCCGGCGTGGTCAGCAACGTCATCCAGCTGGTGCTCACCGCGGCGGTGATGTTCACCCTGTCGTGGCAGATCACCGCGCTGTCGCTGGTGCTGCTGCCGGTGTTCATCATTCCGGCCCGCCGGGTCGGCAAGCGGCTCGCCGAGATCACCCGCGAGTCCTACAACCTCGACGCGAAGATGAACGCGACGATGACCGAGCGCTTCGGCGTCTCGGGTGCGCTGCTGGTCAAGCTCTTCGGCCAGCCCGACGTGGAGGCGGGCCGGTTCGCCGGGCGGGCCGAGCGGGTCCGTGACATCGGCATCCAGTCCGCGATGTACTCGCGGACCTTCTTCGTGGCCATGCTGCTGGTCGCCTCGCTCGCGCAGGCGCTCACGTACGGACTGGGCGGGTGGCTGGCGGTCACCGGCAGCGTCAGCGCCGGCACCGTCGTGACGCTCGCGCTGCTGCTCACCCGGCTCTACGGCCCGCTCACCGCGCTGTCCAACGTCCGGGTGGACGTGATGAGCGCGCTCGTCTCGTTCGACCGGGTCTTCGAGGTGCTCGACCTCCAGCCGGGCATCACGGAGAAGCCGGGTGCCGTGCCGGTCCCGCAGGGCAACGGCCGGGTCGAGTTCCGGGACGTGCGCTTCCGCTACCCCAGTGCCGCCGAGATCTCGCTGGCCTCCCTGGAGGAGGTCGCCACCCTCGACCGCACGGTCACCGAGCCGGTGCTCAAGGGCGTCTCGTTCACCGTCGAGCCGGGGCAGATGGTGGCCCTGGTGGGCCCGTCCGGCGCCGGCAAGTCGACGCTGTCCATGCTGATCTCCCGCATCTACGACGTGACCGACGGCCAGGTGCTGGTCGGCGGCGTCGACGTCCGGGACGCCACCCTCGACTCGCTCCGCGACGAGATCGGCGTGGTCACGCAGGATTCACACCTGTTCCACGAGACCATCGCGGAGAACCTGCGCTACGCCAGGCCCGACGCCACCGACGACGAGCTGTGGGCGGCCCTGGCCGGCGCGCAGGTCGCCGACCTGGTGCGCGCCCTGCCGGAGGGCCTCGACACCGTCGTCGGCGAGCGCGGCTACCGCTTCTCCGGCGGCGAGAAGCAGCGCATCGCGATCGCGCGGCTCCTGCTCAAGGCGCCGTCGATCGTGATCCTCGACGAGGCCACCGCCCACCTCGACTCGGAGAGCGAGGCAGCGGTGCAGCGGGCGCTGTCGGTCGCGCTGACCGGGCGGACCGCGCTGGTCATCGCGCACCGGCTCTCCACGGTCCGGGACGCCGACCAGATCCTGGTGCTCGACCAGGGGCGCATCGTCGAGCGGGGCCGGCACGAGGAGCTGGTCGCGGTCGGCGGGCTCTACGCCGAGCTGTACCGGACGCAGTTCGCCGTCGCCGACTCGCCGGCGCCGTACCAGGACGCGACCGGGCCGGAGCCGCTGGCGGTGCCGATGCGCTCGTACCTCGCCGACGAGGCCCTGCCGCCCGCCGCCGCCAACTAGCCCACCCGACCACCCCACCCCCTCCTCCCGCCCACCCCCCTCCCCTCCCTCCCACCCGCCCCGCCGTGTCGATCATGAAGTTGACGGGTGAGTTGATCGCAAAATCACCCGCTAACTTCATGATCGACCCGGGACGGGACGGGCGGGGCGGGGGGCGGGGCGGGGGCGGGGGGCGGTCAGCTGGGTGCGGCGGCGGTGTGCAGCTCGCCGAACGCGGCACCCAGTGACTCCGGGGTGAAGTGCGCGTTCAACCCGCTGGGGTTGGGCAGCACCCAGAGCCGGGCACCGGCCAGCGACTCCGGCTGCGGGCCGAAGGCCGCCTTCGGCCGGGCGAACCCGATCCGGTACGCGGTCACCCCGACCACCGCCACCCACCGCGGCCGGTACCGGGCGACCTTGCCGGCGAGGATCTCCGCACCGGCGACGAGTTCGGCCGGCGTCAGCTCGTCCGCCCGGGCGCTGGCCCGCGCCACCATGTTGGTGATGCCCAGCCCGTAGCCGGGCAGCTCGTGCTGCTCACTGGGGTGCAGCTGCCGGGGCGTGAACCCGCCCCGGTGCAGCGCCGGCCAGAACCGGTTGCCCGGCCGGGCGAAGTGCCACCCGGTCGCGGCCGACCACAGGCCGGGGTTGATCCCGACGAACAGCACGTCCAGCCCGGACGCGACGACGTCGGGGAGGAGTCGGTCCGCCGCAGCCGCGAGCTCGGCCTTCGTCGGGCGCGGGTAGCGGGGTGCGGCCATCACAGGCCCCGCAGGGCGCCGCCGTCCACCGGCAGCGTGATCCCGGTCAGGTAGCTCGCGGCGGGGGAGAGCACGAACGCCGCCACCCGGCCGAACTCGGCCGGATCGCCCAGCCGGCGCAGCGGGATGTCCGCCTCCGCCTCGGCCCGCGCCCGTTCCGGGTCGCCGGTCGCGGCGAAGAGCTGCACGTTCCGGTCGGTCATGATCCGTCCCGGCAGCAGCGCCACCACCCGTACGCCCCGGGGCCCGTACTCGTCGGCGACGTCCTTGGCGACGCCGGCCAGACCGGGGCGCAGCCCGTTGGAGATCCCCAGACCGGACAGCGGGCTCCGGGCGGACGTGGACAGCACCAGCCCGATCGCCCCGCCTCCGGTCAGCGCGCCGGCGACGGTCCGCACCGTCCGGACCGTGCCGAGGAAGACCGTCTCGAAGGACCGGCGCCACTGCTCGTCGCTCACCGACGCCGCGCTGCCGAGCGGCGGACCGCCGACCGAGGCCAGCGCGCCGTCGATCCGCCCGTACGTGTCGAGGGCCGCCGCCACGAGGCGTTCCGGCGTGTCCGGGTCGGCCAGGTCGGCGGCCACGCCGACGGCGTGCCCCGGACCGCCGAGGCGCCGGGAGGCGGCCTCCACCGCGTCGGCGTCCCGGGCGGAGAGGACCACGCGGGCCCCGTCGGCGACGAGGCACTCGGCGGTGGCGTAACCGAGCCCCCGGGAGGCGCCGGTCAGCACGTACACGCGATCGGTCAGTCCGAGATCCATGCCGTCGATCCTCCCGCACCCCGTCGTGACCGGGCGCGCGGTGCCGTCCGCCGGAGCGTGCGGCGACAACCTCGGGGAAGTTGTCGCCTCATGCCCGCTCGAGTCAGCAACTTCCCCGAAGTTGCTGGCCGCGGGAGGCGCGCGGGAGGCGCGCGGGGGCGGGGGGCACGGGGAGGGGGAGGGTCAGCGGCGGGCGGGGCGCAGCAGGCGTACGCGACCGGCGAGCTGGACCGCGACGGCGCCGCCGGCGCGACCCCAGGCCGGCAGCCGGCGCGGACGTGGGGTTCCCCGCCCGTCGTAGCGGTGGCCCGCCTCCCGGGCGGCCAGTTCCTCGGCGCCCAGCGGCGGCAGCGTCCTCTCGTCGCGCAGGTCGCGGGCGAAGTCCCAGCCGTCGCGCAGAGAACCGGCGCTCGGCCGCCCGTCGGCCCAGCGGGCGAAGACCGTCGGCCACTCCGGGCCGAGACCGGCGGCGAGCAGCGGCCAGTGCCGGGCCACCTCGCCGGCCCGCTTGCGCAGCAGGGCGGTACGCGCGGCGGCGAGCGGCTCCGGCGCGAAGCCCGGCGGTGCTGGCGCGTCGGCGACCAGCGCCGCGACCAGGGCGGCCTGACGGGCCGCCAGGGGCTGGCCCGGCGTCCCGGCGGCCTGCGACGTCGACCCCGGCACCCGGTGGTCCGCGCTCACGTGACCACCGGGAACCCGGACGCGGCGGCGAGCGTGTCGAGCTCTTCGCGGAGCACCTCGGCTGGCGGGTAGTGCCCGTCGCGCTCCAGCAGCAGGGCCGGCGGCCGTCGCCGGGCGCACAGCTCGCCGACCAGGTCCAGCACCGGGCGCGGCACCGGGTCGGTGTGCGTGTCGTGGTAGAAGCCGCCGTGTTCCGCCCCGCCGGCCACGTGCGCGTACGCGATCCGCTCCAGCGGGAGCCGGTCCAGCAGGGCGAGCGGGTCGGCACCCCGGTTGCGGGCGTTGGCGTACACGTTGGCGACGTCGAGCAGGAGCAGCGCGCCGGTGCGTTCCAGGATCTCGGTGACGAACGCGGCCTCGTCCAGTTCGTCGTCGGGCCAGTCGAAGAGCGCCGCGATCGGTTCCAGCGCGATCGGCACCGGCAGCTCGGCCTGGGCGCGGGTGACGTTGGCGCAGACCGCCGCGACGGCTTCCCGGGTGCGCGGCAGGGGCAGCAGGTGCCCCGCCTCCAGGCCGCCGGCGCGGACGAAGGCGATGTGTTCGCTGACCAGCGGCGCGCCGGTCAGGTCGGCGACCGCGGCCAGGTGGGCCACCCGTGCCGGGTCGACCGCCTCCGCGCCGCCGAGCGAGAGCCGCACCCCGTGGGGTACGACGGTGACGCCCCGCTCGCGCAGGGCGGCGAGCCCGTCCGGGAGCCGGCCGGTGGCGGGTACCGATTCCGCGACGACCTCGACGAAGCGCAGCGCGGGCAGTTCGGCGACGAATCCGGCGATCTCCGGTCGCCAGCCGATGCCCACCCCGGCCGGCCCGGTCATCCGCCGCACCCGCCGCCACCGCCGCAGCCGCCCCCGCCCCCGCAGGAGCTGCCGCCTCCGCCGTCGCCGCCCCCGCAGCCGCCACCTCCGGAGGCGCCGCCGTCGCTGAGCGCCTGCCGCTGGATCCCCGCCTGCTCGGCGAAGCCCGGGTCCATGGCCCAGAGGGTGGCCGTGCCGAACAGGGCGACGCCCATCGCGGCTCCGGTCGCACCGTAGGTGGAGTAGGCCGGCGCGGACCGGGGCGCCAGGTGGGTGTGCTCCCGGCGCAGCCGGCGCAGGGCGTGGTCGGCCGCGCGGGTGCGCCACGGCCGCCGGTACAGCAGGACGGTCACCAGGATCAGGGGGATCAGGGTCAGGAGGAGCCAGCCCACCGGACGGCCGTTTCCCATGCCGGCGAAGAACCGCAGCATGCCGATCCCCAGCAGGGCGGTGAGCAGCGTCGGGCCGACGCGCAGGGCGCCCCGCCGCTCCGCGGTCAGGGCCAGGCCGCGCTGCTCCAGACCGGTGCGCAGCTGGTCGAGCGCCGACCGTACCAACTGGTCCTGGCGCAGCTCCCGAGTGTGGACACCACGGCCCGCGGCGACGTGGATCGCCTGGTCGAGCGGGGTGACGCCGGCCGGCAGCGGGCCGCCGGTGGTGAGCCGACGGCCGGGGCGTCCGCCGATCGCCCCGCTGCTTCGCAGCCCGCCGAGCGACGTCCAGATGGCCAGCTGCTCGCCGCCGTTGAGGTACGCGACCTGTTGGGGCCCGAGCGGGCCGGCGTCGGGCGCCTCGCCGCGGAGCAACCGGGCCCGCTGGACGAGTGTGCCGACGACGAGCACGGCGGCGGCCAGCAGGTAGAGCCGGAGGAAGACCGGGCCGGGGATGCCCCAGGTGTCGCCGGGGGCCGCGAGGACGGTCATGGGCTGCTCCTGTCGCGAGAGGGATCGCGGACCCATTGTGGAGCAGCGCCGCCAGCACCGCCGCGCGCGGCGGTGCGGTTACCGGACCGCAACGTGCCGACGCGGCCGCGCCGGTCACCGGCGGCGGACCGCCTCCTCCACGAGGTCGAGCACCGGGCCGAGGTCACCGGCGGGCCGGCCCATCGCCAGGTGCAGGACCAGGCCGTCGTACGCCAGCTCGAGGAACTGCGCCAGCACGGCGATCGGCACGTCGTCGCGCAGGACGCCCGCTTCCCGCTGCCGCGCCAGGCGGTCGCGGGTCGCCTCGGCGATGGCCGCGGACCGCTCCGCCCACCGCTTGGCGAAGGCCGGATCGGTGCGTAGCCGGCGGGACACCTCCAGCTGGCTGCCCAGCCAGCCGGTCGTGTCCGGAGAGACCGCGCGGGCCAGCAGGTCGCGCATCACCTGGACCAGGCCGTTGCGGGCGACGGTCTCGACCATCGTGGCCGCGTCGTCCTCGGCGACGGCGAGGAAGAGCGAATCCTTGTCGCGGAAGTGGTGGAAGATCGCACCCCGGGACAGGCCGGTGGCCTCCTCCAGGCGGCGCACGGTCGCGCCCTCGTACCCGTGCCGGGCGAAACAGGCCCGCGCCGCGGCGAGGATCTCCTGCCGGCGCGCGTCGAGCTGGTCCTGACTTACTCTGGGCACGGGTCGATCGTGTCAGGTCACCCCGGGTCACGCAAACCGTACGTACGGCTTGTGGCTGGTGGGCCTCGCCGGCCCGCCGGTTAGGATCCGCGCGTGACGCCTCCCCCCACCGCCTCCGCCCTCCCCACCGCCCCGTTGACCGTCGCGGCGGTGCAGTCCCAGCCCGCCCCGGGAGACGTGCCCGGAAACGCGGCCCGCGGCGCGGCCCTCGTGCGCCGGGCAGCCGGTGACGGGGCGCGGGTGGTCGTCCTGCCGGAGCTGTTCCTGCCCGCGTACCACCCGCCGACCCTCGCCGTGGACCCGGCCGGCACCGACGTCGCGGCCGACCCGGCGCGCCGGGTCGCGGACCCCCGCCTGGCGCCGCTGCGCGACGCCGCGCGCGGCGGCGGCACCGTCGTCGTGGTCGGCGCGGCGGTCCGGCACCCCGACGGCCGGCGCACCATCTCCGCCCTGGTGGTCGACCGGGCCGGAGAGGTCCACGTCGGGTACGACAAGCAGCAGCTCTGGGGCGGCGAGCGGGAGCTGTTCGATCCCGGCGACCGGGGCGCCACCCTGCTCCTCGACGGCTGGCGCCTCGGCCTCGGCATCTGCTACGACGGCTGCTTCCCCGAGCACGGTCGGGCGGCGGCGGCGGACGGCGCGCACGCCTACCTCTGCCCGAGCGGCTACCTGGCCGGCTCCGCGCACCGCCGCGACCTCTACTACGCCGCGCGCGCCCTGGACAACACCATGTACGTGGTGTTCGCCAACGCCGTCGGTGGCGCCGACCCGTGGCGGTTCAACGGCGGCGCCGCCGTCTACGACCCGGAGGGCCGCCCGCTGGCCCGGGGCGCCGACACCGGGGAGGCGGTGCTGGTCGCCACGCTGGACCCGGACGCGCTGGCCCGCACCCGCGCCGCGCACTCCATGCTCCTCGACCGGCTTCCCGATCAGGGCCTCACCCGTTCGTCGTTGACGGCCTGACGGACGGCGACCGGTCACTCGGCCCTGTCGGCGGGACGGGTCGGTCCCGTAGGGTTCCCGAGTGCCGCTGCTCCTGCTCGATCTGGACAACACCCTGCTCGACCGGGAGGGTCCGTTCCGCGCCTGGGGTGAGCAGTTCCTGGCCGGCATCGGTGCGCCGGCCGCCGACATCGACTGGCTGCTCTCCATCGACGCCGACGGGCTCACGGACCGCTGGGACATCGCCGACGCCATCCGCGACCGGTACGGGCTGCGGATCCCGTCCATCGACCTGGTGGAGGAACTGCACGACGGGGTGGTGGCGTACACCCGCCTGGACCCGCTCGTGGCCTGCGCGCTGCGGATCGCCGACGACGCCGGCTGGGTGCCCGTGGTGGTGACCAACGGTTCGGTGCGCCAGCAGGACGCCAAGATCCGGCGGACCGGATTGGACCGGTACGTCGCCGACTGGGTCATCTCCGAGGAAGCCGGCGTGAGCAAGCCGAACCCGAGGATCTTCGCGCTGGCCGCTCAGCGGGTCCGGATGCCGTTGCGGGGGGCCTGGGTGATCGGCGACGGTCCCGAGGCGGACATCGGCGGTGCGGCCGCCGTCGGCCTGCCGAGCGTCTGGCTGCACCGGGGCCGGCCCTGGACCGACGGCCGGTTCGCCCCGACCTACACCGTGGACGGCCTGATCGCCGCCGTCGCCACGGTCCTCGGCGCCTGACCCGAGCTAAATCGGTTGCCCCGCCGGGCCGCGGGCGGTGAGCATGGTGCCGCATCCGCACCGCCGCGCCGGCCGTCGCAGGCGGTCGTCGGGCGACAGCGTGAACCCGGGCCGGACGCCCGGTCGAGGAGAGGGGGTCGGTCATGGCCGTCTTCGCAGGTCGCTTCCACCTGCCTCCAGCAACCTCGACCAAGGGACTCTCACCGCAGTGCGCGATCACGACCTTCCGGCGCCGCAGCGCCGTACCCGCGGCAAGCGCCGCTTCGACGACGACGAACCACACTTCCTGAAGCGCGGCCGGCCCGCCGAGCCGCTGCTCGCCGACCCCGAAACCGAGCCGGACCCGGAGACGGGGGAGACCTGGTCGTCCTGGGACGACGCGGTCCACGGCCCCGAGCCGCACCCGGACTGGCTGGTCACCGAGCTGGCCGCCAAGGACACCGACCTGGGCGTGCTGAAGACGGGCAAGGAGGCCGACGTCCACCTGGTCCGCCGGGCTGTACCCGGCACCGACCGGTCCTGCCTGCTCGCCGTCAAGCGGTACCGCGACGCCGACCACCGGCTGTTCCACCGGGACGCCGGCTACCTGGAGGGACGCCGCGTCCGCCGGTCGCGGGAGATGCGGGCGATGACCGGCCGGACCTCGTTCGGCCGCCAGATGATCGCCGGGCAGTGGGCGGCGGCCGAGTTCGCCGCGCTGAGCCGGCTCTGGGAGATCGGCTCCCGGTACGGCACGATCGCCGTGCCGTACCCGGTGCAGCTGCGCGGCACCGAGCTGATGCTGGAGTTCCTCGGCGACGCCGACGGCGGGCGCGCCGCCCCGCGACTGGCCCAGCTGCGGCCGGAGGGCGAGGAGCTGCGTGACCTGTGGCGGCAACTCGTGGACGCGCTGGTCGTGCTCGCCCGCGCCGGCCACGCCCACGGCGACCTGTCGCCGTACAACCTGCTGGTGCACGCGGGGCGCCTGGTGCTGATCGACCTGCCGCAGATCGTCGACCTGGTCGCCAACCCGCAGGGCCCGGAGTTCCTGGCCCGGGACGTCCGGGTGGTCGCCACGTGGTTCGCCGCGCGCGGGCTGCCGGCGGCGCAGGCCGACCCGGAGAGCCTGACCGGGCTGCTGCTGCGGGAGGCGGGCCTGCGCTGACCCCGACCGTCCCGGGCGGCCGCCGAGGCCGCCCGGGACCGCGCGGCGGTCCGGCACCGCCCCCGTGGGCGGCGCCGGACCGCCGGTCGCCGAGGCCGTCGGCCTCTCACTGCAGGTAGCGCTCGACCTCCGGCAACGGGCGTACGCCCTGCGCGTCGGGATCGCCGTGGGTGGCCCGGGCGGCGCGCCGCCGGCGCAGCAGGTCCCAGCACTGGTCCAGCGACTCTTCCAGCTCACGCAGGCGGGTGCGGGCCTCCTCGTCGGTGCCCGCCTCGTTGGCCTGGGCGTCGGCGCGGAGCCGGTGCTCCTCGTCGACCAGCTCGGAGATCCGCTTCAGGATGGTCGTGTCGTCCATGACCATGAGCCTGGCACAGGGTGCCCCGGAGCGCCCGCGATCGGTGCCGCCGGGCGTTGCAACCGGCCAACTTGTCTGACGGAGGGACATTTCTCATGTCACAGACCCTGGAGACGAACGCGCGAAAGTGACATGATCTCGTCACTCGACGCGGAAGTTCCACGAGGGACCCGCGTCGTTCCTGGGCGGCGACGTGGCGAGGAGACGTGGTGGCGATGTCGCAGCTACCGGTGAGCAGCACCCCACCGATCCCCGCGCAGGCCTCGACAATCCCACTGCACCGCGCCCTGCCGGCGCTGCTGCGGGATCCGCTCGGCGCGCTGGTCCGGTTCGCCGACGAGGCCCGCGGTGAGGTCGTCCGCCTGAACCTCGGGACGTTCCGCCCCTACCTCGTCAGCCACCCGGAGCACCTCCAGTACGTGCTGCGCGACAACGTGGCCAACTACATCCGCGACGGCGACGGGCTCCTCTGGCGGCCGGTCCGACGGATCGTCGGCGAGGCGATCCTGGTCGCCGAAGGGGACGTGTGGGAGTCCAGCCGCGGCGCCCTGCAACCGCTGTTCACCGCGAAGCGGGCGGAGACGCTGGTCGACCGGATGGCGGAGGCGATCGGCGAGGCCGTCGACGGCTGGGCCGAGCCGGCCGGCCGCGGGCAGCCGATCGACGCGGGCCGGGAGCTGACGAGGATCGTCCTGCGGACCACCATGCGGGTGCTCTTCGCGGACCGGATATCCGTGCCCGACGCCGAGCGCATCAGCGCCGCCCTGGACACGGTCACGACCGCCATGCTTCCCCGGTTGCTCGTGCCGTTCGTCCCGTACTCGGTGCCGATGCCCGGGGACCGGGCCTTCCGGAACGCGGTCCGGACCATCGACGACGTGGTGCTGCCGATCATCCGGGAGGCGCGGGCCCGGCCGAGCGACGGCGACGACATCATCTCCGTGCTCTGCCGGCCACGCCCGGACGGGCGGCAGCCGGACGAGTACCAGGTGCGGGGCGACGTGGTGGCGATGTTCTCGACCGCCACGGAGACGACGATCGCGCTGCTGTCCTGGCTGTGGCCGGTGCTCGAGGCGTACCCGGAGGTGGCCGGCCGCCTCCGGGAGGAGCTCGACCAGGTGGTCGGCGGCGGTCCGGTCCGGCGGGAGCACCTGCCCGAGCTGCGGTACGGGCGGATGGTGCTGGAGGAACTCCTCCGGCTCTACCCGGCCGGCTGGATGATCCCGCGGACCGCCGTCGCCGACGACGTACTCGGCGGTGTCCGCGTCGACGCGGGCGCCACCGTGCTGGTCAGCCCGTACGTCACGCAGCGGATGGCGATGTTCTGGCCCGAGCCGGACCGTTTCGACCCGGAGCGCTTCGCGCCGGGGCGCCCCCGCCGCCGCTACCGCTACTCCTACTACCCGTTCGGCGGCGGCCCCCACCAGTGCCTCGGCCAGTACCTGTTCCTGTTGGAGGCGCAGCTCATCGTGAGCACGGTGCTCAGCCGCTACCACTTCCGCAGCACCGAACCGGTGGACCTGGCGCCCCGGATCGGAGCCTCCCTCTCGCCGCGGCAGCGGACGCGACTGACGCTGCGTCCGGTGGAGCACGAGCCCCGGTGACCGGCGTGGACGTCCCGCTCCGGGACATCTGGGCCGCGGTGACCGAGCAGGGGCGCATCTGTGCCCTCGCCACCCGGGGGACGCGCGACCTGCAGGAGGTGACCGCCGCCCATCCCGAGCTGTTCGCCGACGCGACGTTCGACCCCGCGCTGCTCGGGTCCGTGGCCACGGCCATCGCCTTCACGGCGCCCGGGTACGACGCGGCGCGGCTGCGTACGACGACCCGCACGTTGCTGTGGGTGTTCGCCGCGGACTGGCAGGTCGACTACCGGGCGAGGTCGGCCGACGACGTACGCCGGATCGTGACGGACTGCCTGGCGGTCGCGGACGGCGCCACCCCGCCGCCCGGGCGGCACCTCGCCCGGCTCCTCGCGGAGATCCGCGACGACCTGGCGGCGGTTCCGGCGTTCACCCGCCGCGCCGGCGTCTGGCGCGACGAACTCGCCCGGATGCTGGCCGCCGTGGAGCGGGAGTGGCACTGGAAGAACGACCGGTCGCTGCCGACGTTCCAGGAGTACCTCGACAACGCGGACAACCTCGCCTGCTCGTTCGTCAACGCCACCCACTGGCTCGCCACCGGGGACGACGGGTGCCTGCGGCACCTGGACGAGCTGCTCGCCGCCGGCCGCGGGGTCCAGCGTGTCCTGCGGCTGGTCAACGACCTGGCGACGTACCGGCGGGACGTGCGGTGGGGCGACCTCAACGCCCTGATGCTGGTGCCGGACCCGGCCGAGGTCCGGCAGCGACTGGCCGCCCTGACCGACCGGACCGAGCAGGAGCTGGGCCGGCTCCCCGATCCGGACCAGGCCGACTACCTGCGTCGGCAGATCGCCTACACGAGCGGGTTCTACCAGGTGTCGGACTTCTGGGGAGCAGCATGAGCGACGGCCAGCCGCAGACGGTCATCCCGCCGGCGTCGGCCCTCGCCGCCGACCCCGGTTGCGGGTCCGACGAGTGCGGCTCGCAGGCGCGCGCGCTCGTCGCCGCGATGGCGTTGCGGCCCTGGGGGCAGGTGGCCCCGTCGGTCTACGAGACCGGCCGGCTGGTCGCGCTGGCGCCGTGGCTGGACCGGCACGACGAGCGGATCGCCTTCCTCCTGGGGCGGCAACGGGCCGACGGCGCCTGGGGGCCGCCGGAGGGGTACGCGGTGGTGCCCACGCTGAGCGCCACCGACGCGCTCCTCGCGGTCCTCCCGGACGCCGGGTCGCCGGCCGGACGGCGCCCAGCGGTGGAGGCCGCGGTCGGCAGAGCGCTCGCCGCGCTCCCGGCGCTGCTCGCGACCGCCCCGCCGGAGCCCGGCACGCCCGCCTTCGACCTGGTCGTGCCGGCGCTGGTGGAGTCGATCAACAGGCGTCTGGCGGGGCCCGGTGTTCCCGCCGCCGCGCCCCGCTCGGTACGCCTGCCGTCGCCCGGCGCCGACGCGCGCCTGACGGCCGTCCGCGCGGCGTACGCCGCCGGTGCGGACCTGCCGCCGAAACTCGCGCACTTCGGGGAGGTGCTCGCCGGGCCGGTGGGCCGGTCCGCGCCGGCCGGTCCGGCCGTTGGGGCCTCACCGGCCGCCACGGTCGCCTGGTTGAACGTCTGCGGCGCGGGGGAGGGCGCGGAGGCGCGGCGCTTCCTCGACGAGCTTGTCGGCGAGAGCAGGGGACCGGTGCCCTGCCCGTCGCCGATCACCGTCTTCGAACGGGCCTGGACGCTCAGCACGCTGGTCCGGGCCGGTGTGGACGTGCGGCCGTCCCCGGCGCTGGTGGCCAGCCTGGCCGGCGCCGTGGGCGTCGACGGTGCGGCCACCGGCGCCGGCCTGTTGGCGGACGCGGACACCACCTCCGTGACGCTGTACGCGCTCGGCCGCCTCGGCCACGCGCCGGATCCCGCGAGCCTGTGGCGGTACGAGACGGCGGACGGCTTCTGCACCTGGCCCGGTGAGGACGGATTCTCGGTCACCACGAACGCCCACGTGCTCGACAGCTTCGCCGACCACCTCCGGCGTGAGCCGCACGCGGACCGCTACCGTGCGGCCGTGCGGCGGCTGGTGCGGGTGCTCCTCGACCGGCAGGACGCCGACGGTGCCTGGCGCGACCGATGGCACGCCTCGGCGTACTACGCGACCGCGTGCTGCGTGCTGGCCCTGGCGGCGTCCGGCTGTGCGGAGAGCGCGGCGGCGCTCCGCGCGGCGGCACGCTGGGCCCTGGCCCGGCAACGCGACGACGGGTCCTGGGGCCGCTGGGAGGGCACGCCGGAGGAGACGGCGTACGCGCTCCAGATCATCCTCGCCCTGCCCGGCGACGATCCGGCGGTCGTCGTGGCGGCCCTGCGCGGCCACTCCTACCTGCAGCGGAACCGGAACCGGCGCGACCACCCCCCACTGTGGTACGGCAAGGAGCTCTACTGCCCCACCACAATCGTGCGGGCCACGGTCACCGCGGGGACCCACGTCGTCCACTCCAGGCTGACCCGGGAGCGCGCCGCAGCCGGTTCCGATTTCGGGCCGGAGTCTTGATCACGCACCTTGAGGCGAAATGTGGACACTGCTAGCGTACGCAGGGCCCTCGTCCCGGACGCCGTTCGGCACGGGACGTCTGCCCTTTGTGACCATCCGTTGATGAGCTGAGTCAACCCGGCCTGGGACGGTTCCATGCGATCTCGCGGTACGAGTGTCCGCACCAAGGTTGTCGCACTGCTGCTCTCGCTGGTGGCACTGTGGATGTTCGCGGCCTGGGTGACCCTCCGGGACGGCTTCAACCTGCTCGGCGTGCAGCTGCTGAACACCAAGGTGTACGTGCCCAGCGAGCCGCTGCTGCAGGAACTGCAGGTCGAGCGGCGGCTGACGCAGGAGTACCTCGGCGACCCCGAGCCCGCCCGGCGGGCGGCCCTGGAGGCGGAGCACCGCCGGACCGAGGAGCTCGCGACCGCCTTCGCCGCGTCGGTGCGGAGCTGGCAGGTCGACCTCGCCGGCAGCGACGAGCTCGGGCGCCGCCTGTCAGAATCGGTCAGCCGGTTGGAGAGCCTCAAGGAGACGCGCGCCGCCGTCCTGTCCCGGGGCGTCGACCGGCTCGCGGCCGCCGACCGCTACACCGAGGCCATCCGGTCGATCTTCCTCATCTACGACGTCACCGGAAGCCTCGACGACAAGGAACTGGCGGCGGACGCGGCGGCCCTCATCCAGCTCAACCGGATGAAGGAGCTGATCTCCCAGCAGGACGCGCTGGTCAGCGGCCTCGTCGGCAGCGGCCGGATCAGCGGCCCCGAGTACGCCCGCTTCAGCTCGCTGGTGGGCGCCGAACGGTTCCTCGGCGAGGAGACCCGGCTGAAGCTGTCCGAGGCGGACCAGCGGCGGTACCGGGAGCTGGTCGAGTCGGATGCGTTCCGGCGGCTCCGCGCCGTCCAGGACGGGATCATCCGCGACGGTCGGCCGTCGACGACGCTGCCGGTCAGCGCGGCGGACTGGCGCGACACGGTCGAGCCGGCGGCAGCGGAGATCAACAAGGTCGTCGTGGCCGGCGGCGAGGGCATCGTCGGCCGCGCCGCCAGCATCGCCGCGCTCGTGATCGTCCGGGTGCTGCTCGCGACCGGTCTCGGTCTGGTCGCGGTGATCGCCTCCATCGTTGTGACCGTCACCACCGCGCGTACCCTGCTCCGTCAGCTGGAGCGGCTGCGCGAGGCCGCGTTCCGTCTCGCCCACGAGCGCCTGCCCGGCGTGGTGGAGCGGCTCGGCCGCGGCGACGAGGTCGACGTCGCCAAGGAGGCCCCGCCGCTCGAGTTCGGCGACGACGAGATCGGCCAGGTGGGCCACGCGTTCAACGCCGTGCAGGAGACCGCGATCCGCACCGCGGTCGAGCAGGCCGAGCTGCGCCGCAACGTGCGGGAGGTGTTCCTCAGCCTGGCCCGGCGTACGCAGGCGCTGGTCCACCGCCAGCTCACGCTCCTCGACGCGATGGAGCGGCGGGAGCAGGACGCGGAGGAACTGGAGGACCTGTTCCGCGTCGACCACCTCGCCACCCGGATGCGGCGCAACGCCGAGAACCTGATCGTGCTCTCCGGCGCCACGCCCGGCCGGGCCTGGCGGCGCAACGTGCCGATGGTCGACGTGGTGCGCGGCGCGGTGGCCGAGGTGGAGGACTACACCCGGGTCACCGTGCTGCCCCTGGGTTCGGTCTCCCTGGCGGGTCGGGCGGTCGGTGACGTCATCCACCTGCTCGCCGAGCTGATCGAGAACGGTCTGTCGTTCTCGCCGCCGCACACCATCGTCGAGGTGCGGGGGCAGTTGGTCGGCAACGGGTTCGTCATCGAGATCGAGGACCGCGGTCTCGGCATGAGCGAGGAGGACCTCGCCGCCGCCAACCAGCGGATCGTCGACCGCTCCGAGCTGAACCTGGCCAACGCCGCCCGCCTGGGCCTGTACGTCGTGAGCCGGCTGACCGAGCGGCACGGCGTCCGGGTGCAGCTGAAGGAGTCCGCGTACGGCGGCACCACGGCGGTCGTGCTGATCCCGGTCGACCTGGTCACCGCCGACGACGATCCGAGCACCTCGGGTGGCTTCCTGGCCGGTGCGGCGGACTCGCCCGGCGTACGGGGCGGCGGGGCGGCCGACGGACGCCCCGCCCCGGTGGCGATCGCCGAGCCGCTCACCGCGCCCCGACCCCGGCCCGCGCTCGACGCGGCCCTGCCCGCCGACCCGGCCCTGCCCACCGACGGAGCCCTGCCCACCGACGGAGCCCTGCCCACCGACGGAGCCCTGCCCGTCGACGGAGCCCTGCCCGTCGACGGTGCCCTGCCCACCGACGGCGGCCTGCCGACGCGGTCGCGGGGGCGGTCGCTCGCCGAGGCCGTCGGCGGCGCCGCGACGGCCCGCTCCGGCAGCGGCACGGGCGCGCTGGAGGGGCCGACGGTGCCGACCGGCCTGCCGCTCACCACCGGGCCGGCCCGGGACGGCCACGGCGCCGACGGCGACGGGGAACCGCCGACGGCCGCGTCGGCGCGGACCGCCGTACCATCCGCGCCGGCCGCGCCCGCCGTCTCCACCGGCGCCGCACCGGCCGTGTCCGGCGGGGCCGCACCGGCCGTGTCCGGCGAGGCCGCACCGGCCGTGTCCGGCGAGGCCGCGCCCGCCGTGTCCGGCGGGGCCGTGCCGGTTGACCCGGCACGCGCGTCGGCCGGCCCCGCGGCCGGGACGCCGCCCTCGCCGGCCGACCCGGAGCTGGCGTTCACCGAGTCCGGGCTGCCGGTCCGCGTCCGGCAGGCCAGCATCGCGCCCGAACTGCGCGACGAGCCGGCCGACGACGACGCCGACACCACCGACACCGACACCGACACGGTGCGCCAGCCGGAGCAGGTGCGCCGGATGATGAGCTCGTACCAGACCGGGACCCGGCGTGGGCGCACCGACGCCGCCAAGCTGCTCGGCGTGGGCGACCCGCCGGACGCGGCCCCCGATCCGGGAGACCAGCAGGCAACCTGATCGGCACCGCCGGGCGAGGCGTCGAGACGCCCCCGGCGTGACAGCCAGCCGAAGACGAGCCGGCGGACAGAGCCGGGAAAGAAGAGGGCGACGAGTGACGCAGAAGACGGCTTCGACGGCCGACCTGACGTGGTTGCTGGACGATCTGGTCGGCCGGGTCAAGCAGGCCGAGCACGCGGTCGCGTTGTCGACAGACGGCCTGCTGATGGCGTCCTCCCGTGGGCTGACCCGGGACGACGCGGAGCACCTGGCGGCGATGGCCGCCGGCATCCAGAGCCTCGCGCGCGGCGCCGGGAAGCGTTTCGGCGGCGGGCAGGTGCAGCAGACGATCATCGAGATGCAGTCGTCGTTCCTGTTCGTCACAGCGGCCGGCCGCAACGCCTGCCTCGCGGTCCTGGCCACCGAGGACGCCGACGTGGGGCTGATCGCGTACGAGATGGCGATGCTGGTCACCCGGGTCGGCAAGTACGTCGCGTCGCCGTCGCGCGCCGAGCAGCCGGCCGGCGGGAAGTAGCGGCGATGACGGTGCAGGGAGAGTCGGCGGAGCACCAATGGGTCGACGACCACGCCGGGCCGGTCGTGCGCCCGTACGCGGTGACGCGCGGCCGGGCCCGCCCGGTCGCCGGCACGTTCGACCTGATCTCCCTCGTGACCGCCACCCGGGTGGACGTGACTCCGGAGATCGGCCTGGGCCCGGAACACCTGGCGATCGTGGCGCTCTGCCAGCGCATGCAGTCCGTCGCGGAGATCGCCGCTCACCTGGACCTACCGGTTGGCACCGTCCGCGTCCTGCTCGGTGACCTGGTGGCCCGCAACCTCGTGCAGGTACGCGAGCCGCGGGTGACGGCCGGCCTTCCCGACAACAGCGTTTTCGAGGCGGTTATCAATGGACTTCGGGCCCTCTGAGCGGTCGGCGGGAGCGACGCCCCTGCCCACCGCGATCAAGATCCTGATCGCGGGTGGCTTCGGCGCGGGCAAGACGACCCTGGTCGGCGCGGTCAGCGAGACCCGCCCGTTGCGCACCGAGGAGGTGCTGACCGAGACCGGGGTCGGCATCGACGACCTGTCCGGTGTGGAGGGCAAGACCACCACCACCGTCGCGATGGACTTCGGTCGCATCACCATCAGCGACGACCTGGTGCTCTACCTGTTCGGCACCCCGGGTCAGGACCGGTTCTGGTTCGTCTGGGACGAACTGTCGCTGGGTGCGATCGGCGCGGTGGTGCTGGCGGACACCCGGCGGCTGGCCGACTGCTTCCCGTCGATCGACTACTTCGAGGGGCGGGGCACCCCGTTCGTGGTGGCGGTGAACTGCTTCGAGGGCGCCCGTGCGTATCAGCTCGACGAGGTGCGGGCCGCGCTCAATCTCGACCCGGACGTGCCCGTCCTGCTCTGCGACGCCCGGCAGCGGAAGTCCGGCAAGGAGGTGCTCATCACCCTGATGGAGCACGCCATGAAGACCCTCGAAGCCCGCCGCGACGCCGGCTGACTCACACCGCCAGGATCGGCACGCCGTACTTCTGGATCTGGACGTCCCGGGTCGCGAGGGTGAGACCGGCGTGCCGAGCCTGGGCGATCAGCATGCGGTCGAACGGGTCGCGGTGGATGGGCGGCAGGGTGGCCGCGGTGACGGCGTGTTCGTGGCGGATCGGCAACTCCCGCAGATCGGCCTCCGCGACGAGTCGGGCCAGGTCATCGGGCCCGGAGAGTTTACCGAGCGCCTGCTTGACGCCGACCTCGCAGACGCTGACCGGACTCAGATAGACCTCAGGCTCGGTGTCGATGTGCTCCTTCAACTCTTCGCTGAGGGTCGGGTCGTCGGTCAGCCACCACAGGGCGACATGGGTGTCGAGCAGCACCCTCATCCGGTCCCCCCGAAGTCCCGGGCAATCGAGTCATTGACGTCCTCGGAATCCCAGTCGTCCGCCAGCACCAGCCGGCCGCGTAGTGACCCGCGACCGCGCCGAGGCTGGTGACGTAGCGGAATGACCTTGGCGACCGGCGTGCCGGACCGGCTGATCACGATCTCCTCGCCGTGCTCGACACGCTCGATGATCCGCGAGAGGTGAGTCTTCGCGTCGTGGATGTTGAACTGTGCTGCCGCCTCACCCGACATGGTCGCCTCCTTAGCTAAGAGGTTAGTCCGCTCGGGGTCGCAGGCCAGTAGCGGGCCGGCCGGTACGGCAACGGGCCCTTCCCCCGAGTCGGGGAAGGGCCCGTTCGCGTGGTGGGTCAGCTGGCGATCATGCGGCGCAGCACGAACTGCAGGATGCCGCCGTGCCGGTAGTAGTCCGCCTCGCCCGGGGTGTCGATGCGGACGACCGCGTCGAACTCCACACCGGTGTCGGTGGTGACCTTGACGGTCCGCGGGGTCTCGCCGTCGTTCAGCGCGGTGACCCCGGCGATCGAGAACGTCTCGGTGCCGGTGAGGCCCAGCGACTCGGCGGTCTCGCCGGCCGGGAACTGGAGCGGGAGGACGCCCATACCGATCAGGTTCGAGCGGTGGATCCGCTCGTACGACTCGGCGATGACGGCCTGCACGCCCAGCAGCATCGTGCCCTTGGCCGCCCAGTCCCGCGACGAGCCGGAGCCGTACTCCTTGCCGGCCAGGACGACCAGCGGAATACCGGCCTCCTGGTAGGCCACCGAGGCGTCGTAGATGGTCGTCTGCTCGCCGGTGAGGTGGTTGACGGTGAAGCCGCCCTCGACGCCGGGCACCAGCTGGTTGCGCAGCCGGATGTTGGCGAACGTGCCCCGGATCATCACCTCGTGGTTGCCCCGCCGGGAGCCGTACGAGTTGAACTCGTGGCGCGGCACGCCGTGCTCGGCGAGGTACCGGCCGGCGGGCGAGTCGGCCTTGATCGAGCCGGCCGGGGAGATGTGGTCGGTGGTCACCGAGTCGCCCAGCTTGGCCAGCACGCGAGCGCCGGTGATGTCACCGACCGCCTTCGGCTCCCGCTCCATGCCCTCGAAGTACGGGGGCTTGCGGACGTACGTCGACTCGCCCTCCCAGGCGAACGTGTCACCGGTCGGCGTCGGCAGCGACTGCCACCGCGCGTCGCCGGCGAAGACGTCCGCGTACGCCGAGCTGAAGCCGGTGGCGCCGATCGCCGAGGCGATGACGTCCTGGATCTCGGCGGTGTTCGGCCAGATGTCCCGCAGGAACACCGGGTTGCCCTGGCTGTCCTCGCCGATCGGCTCGTTGGCCAGGTCGATGTCCATCGTGCCGGCCAGCGCGTACGCGACCACCAGCGGCGGCGACGCCAGGTAGTTCATCTTGACGTCCGGGTTGATCCGGCCCTCGAAGTTCCGGTTGCCGGAGAGCACCGAGACGACCGCGAGGTCGTTCGCGTTGACCGCGGCGGAGATCTCCTCCGGCAGCGGGCCGGAGTTGCCGATGCAGGTGGTGCAGCCGTAGCCGACCAGGTGGAAGCCCAGCTTCTCCAGGTACGGCGTGAGGCCGGCCCGCTCGTAGTAGTCCATGACGACCTTCGAGCCGGGCGCGAGGGTGGTCTTCACCCACGGCTTGCGGCTCAGGCCCTTCTCGACCGCGTTGCGGGCCAGCAGGGCCGCGCCGATCATCACCTGGGGGTTGGAGGTGTTGGTGCAGGAGGTGATCGCGGCGATCACCACCGCGCCGTGGTCCAGCTCGAACTCGGTGCCGTCGGCGCCGGTGACCCGGACCGGGTTGGTCATCCGGCCGCCGGAGCCCACCGCCGCGGTCTCCAGGTCACGCGGGGCGTCGGCCGGGTCGATCACCCCGTTGGCCGGGGAGTCGCTGGCGGGGAAGGACTCGGCGCTGGCCTCGTCGGCGTGGCCCGCCACGCCGAACGGCTTCTCCAGCTGCGGCACGCCCGCCTTGCGGTCCCGGTCGCCGCCGGTCTCGTCGGCCGCCACGTAGTCCGTCAGCGCGGAGCGGAACAGCGTCTTGGCGCTGCCCAGCGGCACTCGGTCCTGCGGGCGCTTCGGGCCGGCGAGGGACGGCTCGATGGTGCTCAGGTCGAGCTCCAGGCGCTCCGAGTACTCCGGCTCGGCGGCCGGGTCGTGCCAGAGGCCCTGCTCCTTGGCGTACGCCTCGACGAGCGCGACCTGCTGCGGGTCCCGGCCGGTCAGCTCGAGGTAGCGGACGGTCTCGGCGTCGATCGGGAAGATCGCGACGGTCGAGCCGTACTCCGGGGACATGTTGCCGATGGTGGCCCGGTTGGCCAGCGGCACCGCGCCCACGCCGGGGCCGTAGAACTCGACGAACTTGCCGACCACGCCGTGCTTGCGCAGCATCTCGGTGATCGTGAGGACCAGGTCGGTGGCGGTGGTGCCGGCCGGCATCTCGCCGGAGAGCTTGAAGCCGACGACCCGCGGGATGAGCATGCTCACCGGCTGCCCGAGCATCGCGGCCTCGGCCTCGATGCCGCCGACGCCCCAGCCGAGCACGCCCAGGCCATTGACCATCGTGGTGTGCGAGTCGGTGCCGACGACCGTGTCCGGGTACGCCTGGCCGCCCCGCTCCATCACCGTACGGGCCAGGTACTCGATGTTGACCTGGTGCACGATGCCGGTGCCCGGCGGCACCACCTTGAACTCGTTGAACGCGGTCTGGCCCCAGCGCAGGAACTGGTAGCGCTCCTTGTTGCGCTCGTACTCCAGCTCGACGTTGCGCTGGAACGCGTCCTCACGGCCGAACAGGTCGGCGATGACCGAGTGGTCGATGACCAGCTCGGCCGGGGCGAGCGGGTTCACCTTGGTGGGGTCGCCGCCGAGGTCGCGGACGGCCTCGCGCATGGTGGCCAGGTCGACGACGCACGGTACGCCGGTGAAGTCCTGCATGAGCACCCGCGCCGGGGTGAACTGGATCTCGACGCTCGGGTCGGCGGTCGGCTCCCACGCGCCGAGCTGGCGGATGTGGTCGGCGGTGATGTTCGCGCCGTCCTCGGTCCGGAGCAGGTTCTCCAGGAGGATCTTCAGGCTGTAGGGGAGCCGTTCGTGGCCCTCCACCTTACTGATCTTGAAAATCTCGTAGCTCGCGTCTCCGACGCGTAGCTGGGTCTTCGCACCGAAGGTGTCGAGGCTCGCCACGTCGTACTCCTTCACACCAGCGACCGTGAGTAGTCCTGAGCAGTCTGTCGCACCGGCCGGGAGGGTGCCGTGCTTAGGCAACACTTACCCGGGACGGATGCTCAACAAAACCGTACGTCCGTCTTGCTATTCGCGCAACCTCGTGTGATCCACTCGGGTAGCGCTAGGTCGCGGTGCCGGTGCCCGACGACGGCGCGGAGTGCGACCTGCCGTGGGCCTCTGTCACCCAGGACGCGCGCGGCCGGGCGACGGGTGGGTCAGGATTCGTCGCGGGGAGTGACCGTCGCCTCCGCGTGCCGGTCCCGCAGCCGGGCCCGGATCTCCTCGGGCGTGTACGCCCGGCGCCGCCGCTCCGCGCGGGCGATGACCACACCGGACGCCGCCACGCCGGCCAGCCCCGCCAGTCCGAGCACCTTCCACCACCGCATCCTCTTCCGCATCGGCCTAGGGTAGGTGCTCATGAGCGTGCATATCGGCGTCGCGCCCGCGTGTCCGGCGCGGCGGTTCGGATCGGGCCACCCGGGCGAGCGCCGGCCGGCGGGTCACCGGTGCGGCGCGGTGGCGCCGCGGGCCGGCGCGGAGCGGTCGGGAGCGCCGGCATGAGTCTCGACCTGGACGAGGCCGTGGAGCTGACCCGCACCGGTGACGTGTGGGTGTTCCGCGGTCGCAGCGTGCCGGACCGGGCCATCCAGCTCACCACCAACAGCCCGGTCAACCACGTCGGCATGGCGGTGGTCCTGGACGACATGCCGCCGCTGATGTGGCACGCCGAGCTGGGCCGGTCGTTGCCGGACCTGTGGTCGGGCACGCACCAGCGTGGCGTGCAACTGCACGACCTGCGCGACGCGGTCTGCGTCTGGGCCAACCGGTACGGGCAGCGGGGCTGGCTGCGCCAACTGGAGCCGCCGGCCGACGCGGAGATGGAGAAGGCGGTGCTGCGGACGATCGCCCGCCTCGACGGCACCCCGTTCCCGTCCACCGCCCAACTCGCCTGGCGATGGCTGCGGGGGCGGGCGCCGGCGGTCCGGCTACCCGGCCAGCGGGGGCCGCTCGGCCCCGGCCGCGGGGACCCGCCGAACGGCCGGTCGGCGGACGACCGGGGCCGCGCCCCCGTGCCCGAGCACCGGCTGGAGACGGCGTACTGCGCGGAGGTCGTCGCGGTCACCTACGAGGCCATGGGGCTGCTCCCGCCCGGCCGGCGTCCGAACTGGTACGACCCGGGCCGCTTCTGGAGCGGGGACGACCTCGGCCTGGCCGGTGGCGCACGGCTCGGGGCGGAGATCGAGGTGCGCATACCACCGCGTTGAGGTTTGGGTCAGTCCCGCGCAGGCAATTCCCATCCGCGTGACGGCTTCCACCGAACTCGACGCCCTGACCGACTTCTTCGGGCGGTACGGCGCGGCACTGACCGCCGGCGACGTGCCGGCCCTGACCGGCTGCTACGCCCTGCCCGGGCTCGTGGTCGCCGACACGTACAGCTTCTCGTTCACCTCGCCGGCGGCGGTGGCGCTGTCCTTCGTGGGCGCCGCACCCGACTACCAGGAGCGCGAACTCGTCGCGGCGCACGCGACCATCGAGGATGTGCAGCAGGTGTCGGCGCTGCTCACCATGGTCGCCGTCGAGTGGGAGTTCCTCGACAGCCAGGGCCGCCGGGTCCCGGGGGAGCGTTACCGCTACCTGGTGCGCTCCACGGACGACGGGCCGGCCATCTGCACTGTCATCCGCGTGGCCTGACCGCCCGAGCCCGAGGGACCGACGGTCGCCGGGCGACCACCTGTCGTCGGCCGCCCGCTGCCCGGTCGGCCGGTTCCGGGGACGGGCCGTTCCGCCGGTGGCGGTCGGTGGCTACGCTGGCGCGGCGGTTCGATGAGGGGGGCCCGATGTCAGTGCAGCCGGCCGGGGACACCAATGGGCGAACCACATCCAGGGTGCTGGCGTCGGTCCCGTGGATCGTCGTGCTGTCCGGTGTCGTGCTGCTGGTGGTGCTGCTCGTGATGGCGCTGCTGTCGTTCCGCGGGTCCGAACGGCATGCCGCGCCGCCGCCGGCGCCGCCGCTGGTCCTGCCGACGCCGGCCGCCGCGGCGTCGGCGTACCCGTCACCGGCGCCCGCGTCCGCGACGGCGGCCGCGTCCCCCACGGCGTCCGCGTCCGCGACCACCACGGCCACGCGGGTGCCCAGGCCGACCCGGACCAGGTCCACCCCGCCGGCCACGGCGAGCTCCCCGGTCCCGCCCAGCCCGCTCGTGGGGGGCGGCGACGCCTCCGCCGGCCAGGTCACCGCGCGGTACGAGGTGACCGACCGGCACCGCGACTCGTTCGAAGCCGAGCTGGTCGTCCGCAACCGGACGGGCGAGGCTCGGGACTGGCGCGTGGAACTGACGTTCACCGGCGACATCGACAGCTTCCGGGTCTACGGGAGGTCCGGGGTCTCCGTGTCGGCCGAGGGCGGTGGCCGGTACGTGCTGCGCGGCACGGGGCCCGTCGGCGCGGGGGAGGCCGAGCGGTTCCACCTGTGGATCAGCCATGACGGCGCCGACACGGAGCCCGACCGGTGCACGGTCAACGACGCCGACTGCGTCATCGAATGACGGGGTTCCCGGCGGGCGTGGCCGGGCCGGAACCGTCCGACCTGGTCGGTGGCTACGCTTGCCGGACGGCTCGCTGAGGAGGGACATGTCCGGCCTGCGTCGTGCCCCGCGGTCGTCCCGCGCCACCGCCGCCATCGTGTCCTCTCCGTGGATCCTGGTGGCCGCCGGGGTGGTCGTCATGATCGTGCTGCTGGTCATCGCGCTCGGCGCGTACCGAAGCCGCAGCGGCGCCGACACGGCACCGGCCCCGCCCGCGCCGCCGCTGCTCCTGCCGGAGGCGCCGCCGCCGTCGTCGTCGGCCGCCCCGTCTCCGACCGGGGCGGTCCAGCCCGGGCTGTCCCCGCGCACGTCGGTCCAGCCCACCACGGGCGTCGCGAGGCCCCCGCACCCCACGCCGGGTGTCACCAGCCGCGCCGCCCACCCCACGTCGCCACCGCCGCCGGCCGGGACGACCGGCCGCTACCGGGTGGTGAACTCCTTCGACGGCGGGTTCATCGGCGAGATCCTGGTACGCAACGGGTCGGCGGAGCGGCGCGGCTGGACCGTGCGGCTGACGTACGCCGGCGGGCGGTTCGTGACCGCCTGGGTCGAGGGCACCGAGCAGGGCAAGGCGACCCCCACCGAGGGTGGCTTCACCTACCGCAGCGGCGTCGACGTGGCTCCGGGCGGCAGTGCCACGCTGCGCTTCCACATGGAACGGACGGACCCCCGCCCGACCGGCTGCACGGTCGACGGCGTGCCCTGCGTCCTCGGCTGACGATCCACCTCGGACACGTGCACACGGTCGCGGCGGACCGGCTCTTCCGGCCCGCGTGACGGAAAGGTTGCTGCAAGCAGACTGCTTTGTTGCGACTCTGTTTGCAAGGTATTGCAGAATGTTTCGGCAAGGGCTAGCGTGCGGGCGAATCAGCGACCAGAGGAAGGCCGTCGATGAAACCCCCGCCGATACCGCGCAAGGCTCTGCTCGCCCTCGTCTCCCTCCTGACCCTCACCCTCGTCGGCGCTCCGGTCGCCGTACACCAGCTCGGCGCCGACGCCAGCGGTCGCGGCGCGGGCGCACCCGTCGATCCGCTCGCCGCCGCCGGTGCGGCCCAGTGGGGCACCGAGCCCTCCGCCGCGGCCCTGCTCGCCGCCGGTGACCGCGAGGCCCGCGCCGAGCAGTTCTACTTCGTCCTGCCGGACCGCTTCGCCAACGGCGACCCGCGCAACGACCGGGGCGGCCTCACCGGCGACCGGCTGAAGACCGGGCACGACCCGGCGGACAAGGGCTTCTACCACGGCGGCGACCTCAAGGGCGTCATGGACCGGCTGGACTACATCCAGGGGCTCGGCACGACCGCCATCTGGCTGGCGCCGGTGTTCAAGAACCGCCCCGTGCAGGGCGGGGGGAAGGACGCCTCCGCCGGCTACCACGGCTACTGGATCACCGACTTCACCCAGGTCGACCCGCACTTCGGCAGCAACGACGACCTGAAGCGGCTGGTCCGGCTCGCGCACGGGCGCGGCATGAAGGTCTACCTGGACATCATCGTCAACCACACCGCGGACGTCATCCGGTACGCCGAGGACAAGTACGCCTACGTCGACAAGAAGACGTCCCCATACCGGGACGCGCAGGGCCGGCCCTTCGAGGACCGCCACTACGCCGACGGCACCCGCGACTTCCCCGAGGTGAACACGAAGTCCTTCCCGTACACGCCGGCCTTCGAGACCCCGGCCGACGCGAAGGTCAAGGTCCCGGCGTGGCTGAACGACCCGACCATGTACCACAACCGGGGCGACTCGACCTTCGTCGGGGAGAACAGCGAGTACGGCGACTTCGTCGGCCTCGACGACCTGTGGACCGAGCGCCCCGAGGTCGTGCGCGGCATGACGAAGATCTACTCCGACTGGGTGCGCACCACCGGTGTCGACGGCTACCGGATCGACACCGTCAAGCACTCGAACCTGGAGTTCTGGCCCCAGTTCAGCCAGGGCGTCGAGCAGGCCGCGGACCGGGCGGGCAAGCAGGACTTCTTCATGTTCGGCGAGGTCTACAGCGCCGACCCGGAGATCACCTCGACGTACGTGCGCCGGGGCGGCCTGCCCGCCACCCTCGACTTCCCCTTCCAGGACGCCGCGAAGGGCTTCGTCTCGGGCGCCGGCTCCGCCAAGGCCCTCGCCGACGTGTACGCCCGCGACGACCTCTACCACGCGCGGGACACCGACGCGAACCGGCTCACCACCTTCCTCGGCAACCACGACATGGGCCGCATCGGCGCGTTCATCGCGGGCGGCGGCACGGACGCCGCCACCCACCTGCGCCGCGACCAGCTCGCCCACGAGCTGATGTTCCTCACCCGCGGTCAGCCGGTGATCTACTCCGGCGACGAGCAGGGCTTCACCGGCGCCGGCGGCGACAAGGACGCCCGGCAGGACATGTTCGCCTCGAAGACCGCCGACTACCTCGACGACGACCTGCTCGGCACCGACCGCACCCACGCCGCCGACCAGTTCGACCCGGCGCATCCGATCTACCGGACGATCGCCGAGCTGGGCCGGCTGCGCCAGGAGCACCCGGCGCTGCGCGACGGCGTCCAGGTCACCCGGCACGCCGCCGACGGGCCGGGCGTCTTCGCGGCCTCCCGCGTCGACCGGAAGCAGCGGACCGAGTACGTCGTCGCGGTGAACAACGCGACCACCCCGCAGACTGTCACCGTGGACACCTGGTCGGCCGGCGCCACCTTCGGCGGCGTCTACGGCACCACCACCGCACCGGTGGCCGGCGGGGACGGCAAGCTCACCATCACCGTGCCGGCGCTGTCGGCCGTCGTGCACCGGGCCGGCACGCCGATCGCGCTTCCGTCGGCGGCGCCCACCGTCAGCATCACCGCGCCCGAGGCGGACACGCCGGTCCCCACCCGGGCCGCGGTCACCGCCCAGGTGGCCGGCGACCCGCTGGCCACCGTCACGGTGGCGGCCCGCGTCGCCGGCGGCAAGTGGACACTGCTCGGGTCGGCGGACCGCGCCCCGTACACCGTGCACCACGACCTGGCCGGCCTGGCCGGCGGGACGAAGATCGAGTACAAGGCCGTGGTCCGGGACGGGAAGGGGCGAACCGCCACCGCCCGCACCACCGCCGTCGTCGGCACGCCCACGCAGGCCGCCGCCCGCGACTGGCTGGTGGTGCACTACCAGCGACCGGCCGGCGGGTACGACGACTGGGGCCTCTACGCCTGGGGCGACATCGACCCCGCGTACGTGACCGAGTGGCCCAAGGGGCAGCCGTTCGCCGGTGCGGACTCCTACGGTCGGTTCGCCTGGGTGAAACTCAAGCCCGGCGCGAAGTCGGTGGGTTTCCTCGTGGTCGACAGGAACGGCACCAAGGACGTCGAGCAGGACCGCACGGTCGACGTGACGAAGACCGGCGAGGTCTGGCTGAAGGCCGGCGACCCGACGATCCACCCCACCCGGCAGGCGGCCACCGGTGAGCCGGACCCGGTCGTCGAGGAGGGCACGGCCGTCCTCCACTACCGGCGGGCCGACGGCAACTACGACGGCTGGGGCCTGCACCTGTGGGACGGCGCGGCCAGCCCGACCGACTGGGCGAACCCGATGCCGCCGACCCGCGTCGACTCGTTCGGGGCCGAGTTCCGGGTGCCGCTCGCGGCCGGGGCCACCGGGCTGAGCTACATCATCCACAAGGGAGACGAGAAGGACCTGCCCGAGGACCAGCGCCTGGACTTCGCCAGCGCGGGACGCGAGGTGTGGCTGCTCGCCGGCACGCGCGGCCGGCTGCTGCCGGCCGCCACCACCGGCACCGCGAAGGACATCGACCTGACCAAGCAGAAGGCGCACTGGATCGACCGCGCCACCCTCGCCTGGCCGACCGGCCCCACCGACGGCAAGACGTACGCCCTGGTGGCCGCGGCAACCGGCGGGGTGACCGTCGCCGACGGCGAGCTGGCCGGGACGTACACGACGATCCCGCTACGGGCACAGCGCAACGGGCTGACCGAGGCGCAGCGGGACCGGTTCCCGCACCTGTGGGCGTACCAGACGTTCACGCTGGACCGGCGGGACCTGGCCAAGGTGCCGGCGGCGCTACGCGGGCAGCTCGTGCTGACCGAACGGGACGCCGAGGGCGCGCTGCTCGCCGCCACCGGCGTGCAGATCCCGGGTGTGCTCGACGACGTCTACTCCCGGGCGACCGGGGCGCGCCTCGGCCCGACCTTCACCGGCGGCGTCCCGACGCTCGCACTGTGGGCGCCGACCGCCCGGACGGTGTCGTTGCAGCTGTTCGACGCGCCGACGGCGCAGCCGCGTACCCTCGCGATGCGCCGGGACGACCGGACCGGCGTGTGGTCGGTGCGCGGGTCCCGCTCGTGGGCCGGGAAGTACTACCGCTACCAGGTGGAGGCGTGGCAGCCGGCGGCGCAGAAGGTGGTCACCGCGTCGGTGACCGATCCGTACTCGCTGGCGCTCGCACCGAACTCCACGCACAGCCAGATCGTCGACCTGGCCGACCCGCGGCTCGCGCCGGCGGGCTGGGCCGGCCTGCGCAAGCCGGCGGCGGTGCCGTCGACGAAGGTGCAGATCTCCGAGCTGTCGGTACGGGACTTCTCCATCGCCGACAGCACCGTCCCGGCCGAGCGTCGCGGCACCTTCCTCGCCTTCACCGACCCGGCGACCGCCGGCATGAAGCACCTGACGGCGCTCGGCGACGCCGGAGTCACCCACCTGCACCTGCTGCCGGCGTTCGACTTCGCCACGATCCCCGAGCGCCGCGCCGACCAGAAACAGCCGCCCTGCGACCTGGCGAAGCTGCCGCCGGACTCGGACGAGCAGCAGAAGTGCATCGCCGCGGTGGCCGACACCGACGGCTACAACTGGGGGTACGACCCGCTGCACTACACCGTGCCCGAGGGTGGCTACGCCGTCGACCCGGCCGGCGCGGCGCGCACCACCGAGTTCCGGCAGATGGTCGCCGGGGTGAACGCGGCCGGGCTGCGTGTGGTGATGGACGTGGTCTACAACCACACCTCCGCGGCGGGCACCGACCCGAAGTCGGTGCTGGACCAGATCGTGCCCGGCTACTACCACCGGCTGCTGGAGGACGGCACCGTCGCCAACTCGACCTGCTGCGCCAACACCGCCCCGGAACACGCCATGATGGGCAAGCTCGTGGTGGACTCGGTGGTCACCTGGGCGAAGGCGTACAAGGTGGACGGCTTCCGGTTCGACCTGATGGGTCACCACCCCAAGGCGAACATGCTGGCCGTGCGGGCGGCGCTGGACGAGCTGACCGTCGCGCGGGACGGCGTGGACGGGCGGAAGATCCTGCTCTACGGCGAGGGCTGGAACTTCGGCGAGGTCGCCAACGACGTCCGGTTCGTCCAGGCCACCCAGGCCAACATGGCCGGCACCGGGATCGGCACGTTCAACGACCGGCTCCGCGACGCGGTGCGCGGCGGCGGCCCGTTCGACGCCAACCCGCGCCAGCAGGGCTTCGCCTCCGGGCTGTTCACCGACCCCAACGGGGATCCGGTCAACGGGTCGGCGGCCGACCAGCGGGCCCGGCTGCTGCACCAGCACGACCTGATCAAGGTGGGCCTCACCGGCAACCTGCGCGGCTACCGGTTCACCGACTCCGCCGGGCGGCAGGTCACCGGCGCCCAGGTGGACTACAACGGGTCGCCCGCCGGGTACACCGCCGCGCCCGGGGAGGCCGTCACGTACGTCGACGCGCACGACAACGAGATCCTGTACGACGCGCTGGCGTACAAGCTGCCGCAGGACACGGCGGCGGTGGACCGCGCCCGGATGCAGGTGCTGGCGCTCAGCACCGTCGTGATGGGCCAGGGCACCGGCTTCGTCACCACCGGCACCGAGCGCCTGCGGTCGAAGTCGCTGGACCGCAACTCGTACAACTCCGGGGACTGGTTCAACCAGATCCGCTGGGACTGCGGCCAGGGCAACGGGTTCGGCGCCGGCCTCCCGCCGGAGCAGGACAACAAGGACAAGTGGCCGTACGCGAAGCCCCTGCTGGCGGACCCGAAGCTGGTGCCGGACTGCGCGGCGATCGACCTGACCGACGCCCGGTACGCGGAGCTGCTGGCGATCCGGGCGTCGTCGCCGGTCTTCGGGCTGGCCACGGCCGAGCAGGTGCAGAAGCGGGTGGCGTTCCCGCTGTCCGGCACGGCGGAGACCCCCGGTGTGCTGACCATGACGCTGGACGGTCGCGGCCTCGACGGGCGCTGGAAGTCGGTCACGGTGGTCTTCAACGCCACCACGGTGACGGCGACCCAGCAGGTCACCGGCCTGCGCGGGGCGGACGTGGCGCTGCACCCGGTGCTGCGGACCTCCGCCGACGAGGCGCTGCGGACGGCCTCGTTCGACCGGTCGAGCGGCACCTTCACGGTGCCCGCCCGCAGCGTGGCGGTCTTCGTGCAGCGCTAGTTCGCATGGTGCGGCCCCCTGCCACCTCCGGTGGCAGGGGGCCGACCTTTCCGTCCGGCTGTTCCCCAGAGCGCTTCGACGCGCTCAGTTGAAGCAGTCTTCGACGGTCTTGGCGCAGTTGGTGGGGTCGTTGTCGGTGATGGTGGACTCGTCGTCGAGCTTGACCTTGCCATCGTTGTTGAAGACACCACCGGCGATCTTGTTGTGCTCGTCGCCGTTGTCGGCCTTGTTCTTCGTGACCTTGGTCTCGGAGAGCGTGACCTTGCCCTTGTTGTTGTAGATGCCGCCGCCGTTCTTGCCGGCGAAGTTCTCCTTGACCTTGCTGTCGCGCAGGACCAGGGAGGCCCCGAAGTCGTCGTGGTCCTTGTTCTTGTCGTTGGACCAGTTGCTCGGGGACGGCTGGCCGTTGTGCTCTTCGATCGGCTTGCCGTTGAAGATGCCACCGCCGAAGCGGCCGGCGCTGTTCTCGAGGATCTCGCTGTCGGTGACGGTGGCGCTGCCCCGCTTCTCCTCGTCCTTGTCGTTCTTGTCGTCCTTGTTCCAGGACGTGGTGCGGTTGCGGTCCTTCTCGTCGCTGTTGACGTTGTAGATGCCGCCGCCGTCCTTGTGGGCCTTGTTCTTCTCGATCTTGCTTTCCTTGACCGTCAGGACGGTGTCGACGGCGTAGATGCCGCCGCCGTTCTCGCCGGCGGTGTTGTTCTTGACGAAGCTCCAGCGGACCTCGACGAAGCCGTCGTTGCTGAACAGGCCGCCGCCGTTCTTCTTGGCGGTGTTGCCCTCGATGAGGGTCTTCTCGATCTCGACGGTGCCGGCCTTGCCGTCCTTGCCGTCCTTGTCGTCGTGACGGTCGTGGCCGTTGCCGTTCCAGTCGTGCTTCTTCTTGTCGTCGTGCTTCTTCTTGTCCTCCTCACCGTGACCGTTGGCCACGCCGCCGCCGTTCTTGCCGGCGGTGTTGTTGGTGATGCGGGACTCGCCGCCCTTGCCGTCGTGGGACCCCGAGACCTTGAGGACACCGGCGTTGAAGATGGCGCCGCCGTCTTTGCCGGCGTGGTTGTTGTCGAAGATGCTGCTCTCGACCTTGAGCCGGCCGAAGTTGGCGACCGCGCCGCCGTTGTTCTCGGCGCTGTTGAGGAAGAACTTGGTGTTCACGAGGTGGGCGCTGCCGCCCCGCTCGATCAGCAGACCGCCGCCGTCGCCCTCGTGCTCCTTGTCGTCCTTGTCGTTCCAGTCCTTGCGGTCCTTGCCCTGCCGGTCGCCGGAGTCCTTGCCGTTGCCGCCGTTCCAGCCGTTGCCGCCCGACGACTGACCGCCCTGCGCCGGCACCGCGGCGGCCTTCTTGGCGGCCGCCTTCTGGACAGCCTCCTTCAGGGCAGCCGCCAGCTTGGCCTCCGCCAGCTGGGCAGCCGTCGGCTTCGCGGTCGCCGGAGCGGGCGCCGGGGCCGGAGCGCCGCCACCGGTACCGCCCTGGTAGCCGTTGGCCCGCGGCGACTCGTGCTTGCCCTTGTCGTCGTGCTTGCCCTTGTCGTCGTGCTTGCCCTTGTCGTCGTGCTTGCCCTTGTCGTCGTGCCTGCCCTTGTCGTCGTGCCTGCCGTTGTCGTGGTGCCGGGGCTTCTCGTCGCCGGCGGCGCCGTTCTTGACCGCGACGTCCTTCAGGGTCAGGTCACCACCGTCGGCCACCCGGAAGATCCGGAACCCGTCCTTCGAGTCGCGCTTGATCGTCGCGCCGTTGCCCTCGATCTTGATGTCCTGCTTGATCGTCGGCAGGCCCGCCTCGTCCTTCTTGTCGAACTCGTCGAGCTCGTAGGTGCAGTCCTTGGCCAACTTCAGCGTGCCGCCGTCGTCACGGTTGGCCAGGTCCAGGGCCTCGATCAACTCGTCGTCGTCGCAGGCCACCTCCCGCACCTTGCCGTGGTCGCCCTTGCCGTCCTTGCCCTTGTCCTTGTCCTTGTCCCAGTCCTTGTCCCAGTCCTTGTCGTCCTTGCCCTTGTCCTCGTGGCCCTTGCCCTTGTCGTCGTGGCCCTTGTCGTCCTTGCCCTTGTCGTCCTTGCCCTTGTCCTTGTCGTTGTCGCTGACCACCTGGGCGGTGGACCACTTGACGTCGGTCACCCGGTGCGAGCCGGTCACGCCCGTCGTGGCGTACGCGACGCTGGCGAGACTCACCGCCCCGGTGAGGCTGGCGACGCCGGTGACGAACCAGAGCCCGCGCCGGCGGAACGGTGAGTTCTTGTCGCGGGTCGGGTCATCGTTATTGCGAAGGTTGTTGGACATCGGAGCTCTCTGTCCTCTCCTTGTACCGACAAGGTCGCTTCGCCGTGGCGAGGCAACCTCCGCTACAAATCGGTTGTAGCTGGCAAACAACACCGTATGGGAGAGTTCTTCACTATGAGCGCGTATCTGAAAAAACCCCACATTGGGTACGGGGTGGGTCCGGACAGCGGGAGTGCGGACGTCCCGCCCGGTGGGGCGTGAGCAGCGCAAACGACGGCGGGCCCCACCACCGGCATCCAGACGACGAGAAACGTCGCAGACGCCGGCGGCGGGGCCCGCCGTGGTCGTTACGGGCGGGTCAGCCCGGCAGGCGCGGACCCGCCTCCCGCTGCTCTGCCAGCCACCGCTCCACGTCGTCGGCGGTCCGGGGCAGACCGGCGGACAGGTTCACCGCGCCGGTCGCGGTGACCAGGACGTCGTCCTCGATCCGGACGCCGATGCCGCGCAGCTCCTCGGGGACCAGCTCGTCCTCGGGCTGGAAGTACAGACCCGGCTCCACGGTGAGCACGTAGCCCTCGCCGAGCGTGCCGTCGCGGTACATCTCCTTGCGGGCGTTCGAGCAGTCGTGCACGTCGATGCCGAGCATGTGCCCGAATCCGTGCAGCGTCCAGCGGCGGTAGACCGTCGACTTCTCGTCCATCGCCTCGTCCACGCTCACCGGCAGCAGCCCCAGGTCGGCCAGCCCCTCGGCGAGCACCCGCATGCAGGTCAGGTGCACGTCCTTGAACTTCACGCCGGGCTTGATGACGTCGATGCCGGCCTGCTGGGACGCGTACACGATGTCGTAGACCTGCCGCTGGAGCGCGGTGAACCGGCCGTCCACCGGCAGCACGCGGGTCACGTCGGCGGTGTAGAGGTGGCGGTTCTCGACGCCCATGTCCATCAGCAGCAGCTCACCCGGACGGGTGGCGCCGTGGTTGTGCACCCAGTGCAGGATCGTGGCGTGCTCGCCGGCGCCGACGATCGAGCCGTAGCCGACGTCGTTGCCGTCGTGCCGGGCCCGCAGGGCGAAGATCCCCTCCAGCAGCCGCTCGGACACGGCCCGGTCGGCCGGCAGCGCCCGGGCGACGTCCTCGAAGCCGCGGACCGTGGCGTCGATCGCGTCCTGGAGCTGGGCGATCTCCCACTCGTCCTTGACCAGCTTCAGCTCCGCGACGGTGATCGCCAGCTCCCGGTCGCGGGCCGGCTGGCCCTCCTCGCGCGGGCCGTCGTACGGGCGCACGGCCGCGTCGACGCCGGAGTCGAAGCCGCGGAGCACCCGCGTGCGGGCCGGCGCCAGGTCGGCCAGCACCCCGTCCAGCTCGGTGAGGTCCGCGGTGGGCAGGCCCAGCTCGGCCGACTTCTCGGCCAGGGTGTGCCGCCGGCCGACCCACAGCTCGCCGTGCCGGCTGCGGAAGAACTCGTCGGTCAGCCGCGACGACCGGGGCCGCATGTACAGCGTGGCGTCGTGGCCCGAGCCGTTCGGCCGCAGCACGAGCACGCTGTCCGGGTCGTGGTCGCCGGTCAGGTACACGAAGTCGCTGCCCGGCCGGAACCGGTGGTCGGTGTCGTTGGCGCGTACCTTCTCGCCGCCGGTCGGGATCACCAGGGTCTCGCCCGGGAAGGCCGCGGAGAGCGCGGCGCGGCGCTTGGCGTAGTTCGGCACCTCGGGGCGCGGACCGACCGGCAGCGTGGTGTCCCGCCAGCCCTGCCGCATGAACGCCAGGAACGCCTCCGGGAAGTCCGGGTCGTGCGACTCGGTGCCGTCCGCGGGTCTGGTGTCGGTGCGCTCCTCGGTCATGGTCCCGCTCCCTCTCGCGTCGTTGCTGGCCCCGACGGTACCGCGCGCCGGTGCCGGCGGGGACCCGCCGGGTGCCGGGCCGTCGACGCCGACCGGTCGCGGCTGGGCGGCCCGGCCGTCCGGCAGGTTCGCCGGACGGCCGCGACGGCTGTGACGGACGCGTGGAAAGATGACGACCATGTGCGGACTCCTGGCCTTCTTCAGCGCGCGCGGCGACGCCGCCGCCCACCGCGACCACATCGCCGGGGCGTTGGAATGCCTACACCACCGCGGCCCGGACGAGACCGGGGTCGAGGTGGTCGGCGACGCGACCGGCCGGTACGCGGACGGGGTGTTCGCCCACAAGCGGCTGGCGATCATCGACGTGGCCTCCAGCCACGAGCCGCTGCCGTACGCGAACGGGCGCTACCTGCTGACCTTCAACGGCGAGATCTACAACTACATCGAGCTGCGGGAGGAGTTGGCCCGCGACTTCGGCGCGCAGTTCGCCACGGCGGGCGACGGCGAGGTGATCGTCGCCGGCTACCACTACTGGGGTGAGCGGGTGCTCACGCGGCTGCGGGGCATGTTCGCGTTCGTCATCTGGGACCGGCAGGAGCGGCGCGCGTTCGGCGGCCGGGACTACTTCGGCATCAAACCGCTGCACTACCTGGAGACCGCCGACGGCCTCTACCTCGCCTCCGAGAAGAAGGCACTGCTGCCGTTCGCACCGGCCAACTACGCCGGTGACGCCGGCATCGACACGGCGAACCTCAGTCACTACCTGACCCTCCAGTACGTGCCCGAGCCGGGCACCCTGCACCAGGGCATCCGCCGGATCGGCTCCGGCGAGTACCTGACCTGGACGCCGGGCGATCGCATCGACGTCCGCCGCTGGTACCGGCCGGTCTTCCGGCCCGCCCCGGTCCCGGACGAGCAGAAGCTCTACCACGAGATCCGGGAGACGCTGCGGGAGAGCGTCCGGATGCACATGCGCTCGGACGTGCCGGTCGGCTCGTTCCTGTCCAGCGGCATCGACTCCACCGCGGTGGTGGCCCTCGCCCGCGAGTTCAACCCGAACATCCTGACCTTCACGGTCGGCTACGACGTCCCCGGCTACTCCGAGATCGACGTCGCCCAGGAGTCGGCCCGCCACCTCGACGTGACCACGATCCCGACCAAGATCGGGCCGCAGGACATGATCGAGGCGCTTCCGAAGATCGTCTGGCACCTGGACGACCCGGTCGCCGACCCGGCGCTGGTGCCGCTGTACTTCGTGGCGAAGAAGGCCGCGGAGCACGTCACCGTGGTGCTCTCCGGCGAGGGCGCGGACGAGTTCTTCGGCGGCTACACGATCTACCGGGAGCCGCTGTCGCTCAGCACGGTCAACGGGCTGCCCGGCGGCGTGCAGAAGGGGCTGCGGGCGGTGTCCAAGGCCATCCCGCAGGGCGTCAAGGGCAAGAGCTTCCTGGAGCGCGGCACCACCCCGATCGAGGAGCGGTACTACGGCAACGCGCGGATGTTCACCGAGGAGGAGAAGCAGCAGCTGCTGCGCCGGTACGACCCCTCGGTGCGCTACACCGACGTCACCGCCCCGATCTACGCCGAGTGCACGGAGCTCGACGACGTCACCAAGATGCAGTACGTCGACCTCTACACCTGGCTGCGCGGCGACATCCTGGTCAAGGCCGACCGGATCTCGATGGCGCACTCGCTGGAGGTGCGGGTGCCCTTCCTCGACCGCGAGGTCTTCGAGGTCGCGTCGAAGATCCCGGTCGAGCTGAAGCTCCCGCCCCGCTCCGACGCCACGAAGTACGCGATGCGCCAGGCGCTGCAGGGGGTCGTGCCGCCGGCCATCGTCAACCGGAAGAAGCTGGGCTTCCCCACGCCGACCCGGGTCTGGCTGCGCGGCGAGATGTACGAGTGGGCCCGGCACGTGCTGGCCACCTCCGGCGCGGGCGACCTGCTGGACCTGTCGTACGCGCTGCGCCTGCTCGAGGAGCACAAGCGGGAGGAGGCGGACCACTCCCGCAAGGTGTGGACGGTGCTCATCTTCTGCATCTGGCACGCGATCTTCGTCGCGAAGACCCTCGACCCGGGCATCCAGCGCAACCAGTCCGCCCTGCTCACCAAGCCCGTGGTGGGCAGCATGGTCCGCTGAGGTGTAAGGAAGGGCCCCCTGTTAACGCCTGGTGCATAGCAGGGGGCCCTTCTTAACCCGGCCCCGGGCGTCAGCGACCGGTGCAGGTGACCGTCGGGAGGGTGTTGGTGCCCGTGGTGTTGGCGAGGAAGCCGAACGTGGTTCTTCCCTCGGGTGCCAGCGTGCCGTTGTACGACGCGTTGGTCACGGTCACCGACGACCCGGAACCGGTGTGCGTCCCGTTCCAGACCTGGGTGATCGTCTGCCCGCTGGGCCAGGTCCAGGTGGCCGTCCACCCCGACCAGGTCGAGGTGGTGTGGTTCATGATCTCGACCTCGCCCTGGAAGCCGCCGGACCACGAGTTGACCACCTTGTAGACCGCCATGCAGTCGCCGCTGTGCGGCGGCGGGGTGGTGGGGTTCGGCGGGGGAGTGGTGGGGTTGGGCGGCGGCGTGGTCGGGTTCGGCGGTGGGGTGGTGCCGCCGGAACCGATCCCGGTCACCTCACCGTTGCCGCCGTCGAACGTCACGTCCGAGCAGCCGAAGAAGTTCTCCTGGCTGTCCGAGCGGACCCACCGCGAGTAGATGATGTGCCGGCCGCTCTTGTTGGCCGGCAGCGCGCCGGTGAAGTAGTAGTGGCCGTCGTTGGTGCCCACCGCGCCCCGCTGCGGCGGGTTGGTGACGGTGAGGAACGGCTGCTCCTCCAGGTCGCTCCAGGCCAGCGGACGGGTCGGGCTCCAGCTGTCCTTGGTGACGTAGAAGTAGAAGGTGCCCGGGTGGTGCGCCCAGTTGCTGTAGCGGAACTCCATCGTCCGGCCGGCCGTCAGGTGGGTCAGCGGCCAGTCGGTGCGGGCCAGATCGTAGCCGCGGAACCCGGAGTTGCCGCCGCTGCAGAGCTGGCCGTCCGGGATGAAGCCGACGGTTCGGCCGCCCGCGTCGGAGCGCAGCACACTGAACCAGTTGTAGAGCGAGTTCGCCCCGCTCTGGGCCACCGCGGCGGCGCAGGCGGGGTTGTTCGGGCGGATCTCTCCGGTGGCCGTCAGGCCGTCCTTCCAGCAGAGGAAGGTCCGACTGCCCGGCGTCATGGCGGCACCGTGGGCGGCGGCCGGCTCGGGACCGGCGGTGAGCGCGACGGCGCCCACGAGGAGGGTCGCGGCCGCGGTGAGCAGCGCGGCCGTACGGGAACGGTGGGACACGGGTACTCCTGACTCGCGGGGCGCGGACCGCCCCGCGGGTGACGCGCGGGCGGCACGGCCGGCCCGCGGCGACGAGCGGTCACGACGGTCGCGGCGGGCGTGCGGCAGGAGATGCGGGCACGCGCGCCGCAGCGGTCCGCCTCGCGGACCGGTGCCCTCGCGTGATGTCCCGGCGCCGGCGGTGCGGCAGCCCCCGCACCGCCCGGCATGCGCCATCCCATCACGGACGACCGGCCCGGTGCAATAGCCGTTGCTCGATGTGTAGAACGGGCCGCCCCGGCGCCCGGATCATCAGGAGGTGGCCTGCTGCGGCGCAGCCGCCGAGTGGGGACCCTCCGACCCGGCTACGGTGGGCGCGGAAGGGTTCGGCGGACGGAGGACCGGATGGGATACGCGGTGGTGCTCGGCGAGGCGCTGGTCGACCTCCTCGACGCCGAGTGGGACGGCGAGCCGGTCTACCGGCAGGCCGTCGGCGGCGGGCCGCTCAACGTGGCGGTCGCCGTGGCGCGGCTCGGCGGCGAGGTCCAGTTCGTCGGGTCGCTGGGCGACGACGCACTGGCCGCCCGCATCCGTGACTTCCTCAGCCGCTCCGGCGTCGGCCTGGCCGGCGCGGTCACCGCGCCGGCGCCGACCGCGCTCGCGGTGGCCACCTACACCGGTCCCGAGCCGGACTTCCGCTTCTACGGGGAGCCGCCCTCCTACGCGCTGCTCACCGTCGACGACCTGAACGCCGACCTGGTGGCCGGTGCGGGCGTCGCCTACTGCGGCTCGATCGTCCTGCTGCACCCGGCGACGCTCGCCGCCGCCCGCCACGCCTGGTCCCTCGCCACCGGCCTGCGGGTGTTCGACCCGAACGTCCGGCCCCGGCTGCTCGCCGGGCCGGCGGCGCTGGACGGGCTGCGGGCGGTGGTGGCCGAGTTCGCCGCCGGCGCCCACCTGGTCAAGCTGAGCAGCGCCGACGCCGCCCTGCTCTACCCTGGCGAGCCGGTCGAGGGCGTCGCCGCGTACCTGCGCGAGCTGGGCGCCGGCACCGTCGTGGTCACCCTCGGCGCCGCCGGCGCGGTGGTCGCCCCCGCCGGTGGCGATCCGGTACGCGTACCCGCGCCGAAGGTCGACGCGGTGGACGCGACCGGCGCCGGCGACGCGGTGATGGGGGCGCTCGTCGCGGACCTCCTCGCCGACGGCGAGCCCGTGGAGCCGGCCGGGTGGCACGAGCGGGTCGCCTTCGCGCTCCGGGTCGCCGGTCTCGTCTGCGAGTCGCGGGGCGGCGCCACCGCGATGCCCTCCCGCGCCGAGGTGGTCAACCGCTTCGCCGGCTGACGGCACGCGCGGTACCCCCCACCCCCGCCCCCCCCGTCCCCGTTGATCATGGAGTTAGCGGGTGGTTCGATCTCCAAACCACCCGCTAACTCCATGATCAACGCGCACCCCCCGGCCGCCGGGTGGGGTGGGTGGTGGGTGGGGGTTAGGGGGTGCCGTTTAGGTGGGCGTAGCCGCGGCGGGTGGCGGTGAGGGCCGGGCGGGCGCCGAAGGGGGACTCCGCGGCCACCCGCTCCGGCGGTGCGCCGCCGGTGTGGCCGGCGCGGATGAGCCACGCCAGGTCGGCGAGCTGCGCATGCTGGGCCCGGACGAACTCGGGATCCACCGGATCGCCGTGCCCGGGGACGACCACCGTGGCGGCCGTGGTCATCCGGAGCAGGTCGGCGACGGCCTCCGGCCACTGCAACGGGTACGACTCCTCGAAGGCCGGCGGCCCGCTCTGCTCGACGAGGTCCCCGGCGACCAGCACGTCGGCGTCGGGCACGTGCACGACCAGGTCCCCGGCGGTGTGCCCGCGACCGGGGTGGCGCAGCACCACCCGCCGGCCACCGACATCGAGCGTGGTCTCGGTGTGCACCGTGTGGGTCGGCGCCAGCAGGTCGGTGCCGGCCAGCTCGTCCGCCAGCGCCGGCTGCTCGTCGCGCATCTCCTCGTACGCCTCCCGGCGCAGCCGGTCCGGCTCGCGCATGGCGGCGGCGGCCAGCTCGTGCGCGTACACCGGGCGGGGTGGCTCACCGGCGAGCGTCGCGTTGCCGAAGCAGTGGTCGAAGTGGTGGTGCGTGTTCACCACGGTCCACGGGTGTGGGGTGACCGCCCGCGCCGCCTCGGCCAGCTCCGCCGCCTGCCGGGCCGTGGAGAGGGTGTCGACCAGCAGCGCCGCGCCGTCGCCCACGACCAGCGTGACGTTGACCCGCAGCAGCGGCTCGCACAGCACGTGCACCCGGTCGGCGACCTCGACGAAACGACCGGTGGCGAAGTGGCCGGGGGCGGAGCGGCCGGTCATGACGGCTGTGCGGCGCGCTCCACGAAGCGCTGCCGGTCGACCAGCAGCCGCTCCACCCGGCCGTCGGCGACCGTCGTGTCGCCGTCGGTGACGGACACCTCGAACAGCAGCCGCCGCCCGTCGACCTTCGCGAGGTGGGCGCGCGCCACCACGGTCCGCCCGACCGGCGTGGCCGCCCGGTGCTCCAACTCGACCCGCACCCCGACGGTCGTCGAGCCGCTCGGCATCCGGGTGGCGGTCGCCGCCACCGTGGCCGCCTCGGCCAGCGCGAGGACCCGCGGCGTGCCGAGCACCGGCACGTCCCCGGAGCCCACCGCCTGCGCCGTGTCGGCGTCGGTGACGGTCAGCTCGACGCGGGCGGTCAACCCCGCCGTGAAGGGCTGCTCCTGCATGTCCACAGCCTAAGCGACTCCTGTAGGAGCCCGCAGCGGCTGCGGCGGGCCACGCCTGAGCCGGAAACCACGGACGTCAACTCCCGGTGGTCCTCCGTCCGCCTCCACGGCGACCGCCGTTAACCTTGACCGCGATGTCTGTCGCGACCGACCCCCAGCCTCCCGCCCGCACCGACCCGACCCCGGTGGCCGAGGGCGGACGTCGCCGCGTGGTGGCGATGACCCTCTGGAGTGTCGGCTTCGTCGCCGGCTGGCTTCTCATCGGCCTGCCCACCGACCCGGCGTACGCGTTCCTGTGGATCTGGGCCGCGACGGTCGCGTGGAACTCCACCCGGCCGTGGCGCAGCCACCTCCGCTTCGCCCGGGACTGGCTGCCGGTCGTGCTGCTGCTCGTCGTCTACAACCTGTCCCGGGGCTTCGCCGACAACGGGGCGACGCCGCACGCGTACGAGTTGATCGTCGCCGACCGGCTGATGTTCGGCTGGGCCACCGGCGGGCAGGTCCCGACGGTCTGGCTCCAGCAGCACCTGTACCAGCCCGAGGTGCGGTGGTGGGACGTCCTCGCCAGCTGGGTCTACTTCTCGCACTTCGTGGTGGCGCTGGCCGCCGCCGCCGTGCTCTGGCTGCGGGACCGGGGGCGGTGGGCCGCCTTCATGCGCCGCTGGGGCTTCCTCTGCGCCACCGGCCTGGTGACGTACTTCCTCTACCCGGCGGCCCCGCCCTGGTGGGCGGCGCAGAACGGGCTGCTGGAGGAGGTCGCCCGGATCTCCACCCGGGGCTGGAAGGCGTTCGGCCTGCACGGCGCCGGCAACCTGCTGAACGCCGGTCAGATCGCTTCGAACCCGGTCGCCGCGATGCCGTCGCTGCACACCGCGTTCGCCCTGTTCGTCGTGCTGTTCTTCCTGCGCGCGACGCGGAAGCGGTGGTGGCCGCTGCTGCTCGCGTACCCCCTCGCCATGACGTTCACCCTGGTCTACTGCGGCGAGCACTACGTGATCGACGTGCTGGTCGGCTGGGCGTACGTGGGGATGACCTTCCTCGCCGTCGGCCTGGGGGAGCGCTGGTGGGCGGCGCGGCGCGGCCGGCGTACCCAGCGCTCGTGGTCCATCCCGCACCCGCGCTCCGGGCGTACCCTCGACGGGCCGGTGGCCGGCGAGGTGCCCGCGGCGGGCGACGGCGCGGTGTCCGCCGGCCGCTGACCGCGGGGGTCAGCCGGCGCGGCGCGCGGCGTGCGACCGGGCCGTCAGCTCCGCCGCCAGGGCCCACGCCTCGGCCACGTCCCGGTCCTGCGCGGCGGCGCCGGCGCCGCCGGCCGTGTCGGCGTGCACCGTCGCCAGCCGCAGCCGCCGCTGCGCCGGCCCCTGCACGACCCGCACGCTCTGGATCCGGGCGTACGGCACGACGACCACCTGTCGGGTGAGCAGGCCCGACCGGACGGCGAAGACCTTCCCGTGCAGCCCCGCGCCGAGCACCTGCCGGCTGAGCGGGTTGAGCCAGCGGGCCCGCGCCGGCGGTCGGGTCAGCGGCAGCTCGCCGAGGCGTACCCCGGGCAGCACCTCGGCGAGGATCGTCTCCGCCGTGCGCAGGTCGCCGACCGGGAGCAGCCGGTCCGGCCGGTTGCGCTCGTCGGACTCGCCCACCGCGTAGCCGGCCACCTCCAGCCGCAGCCGCAGCCACCCCTTGACCCGCCACAGCAGCGGCCAGGTCGCCCCGACCGTCTGCACCCGGTGCAGCGGCACGGTCTGTGCGCGGGTCTCCAGCAGCCCGTTGCGGACGCGCAGTGTGCCGGCGTCCCGGGCGAGCCGGAAGTTCCAGTCGTCCAGCACCCGGCGGATCGGTTGCAGCAGCACGCCCGCCATGGCGGTCAGCGTGCTCGCGACCGCGATGAACGACCAGGAACCCTCGGAGAGGAACTGCGCCACCACGAACGCCACGCCGAACGGAACCAGGAAGGCCTGCGGCGTGAGCAACTGGCTGAGCAGCAGATCCTGGTTGCGCACGGCGTGCAGCGGCCGGCCCGGCGGGACGGCCGCGTCGCCGGGCGCCGCACCCTCGGCCGGGGCCTCCGGTGCGGCGACGTCCTGGGGGGCGCGGCCGGCCAGGGCGAGCAGCCGCTGCCGCAGTGCCGCCGCGTCCGCGACGCTGAGGTACGCCAGCGGCGCCTCGGTCTTGCCGCTGCCGACCACCTCCAGGCGCAGCTCCGCGAGACCGGTGAGCTGGGCGAGCAGCGGCCGGACCACCTCGACGGCCTGGAGCCGCTCCAACGGGATGGCGCGGGTACGCCGCCACAGCAGCCCCTCGTAGACGCGCAGCTCCCGGCCGACGACGTGGTAACCGGTGTTGTACCAGCTGATCACCGCGAGCACGGTGGCGCCCAGCGCGAGCACCGCCGCCATCACCGCGAACCAGCCGAGGCCCACCCGGGACAGCGTCGACCAGGAAAGCCCGGCGATCACCACCACCAGGGACTTGGCGCCGTGCAGCGCCGGGGACAGCGGGTGCAGCCGGTGCCGGGGCTCCGCCTGGCCGGCCGGGAGGCCGGGGCCGGGAGCCGCCGGATGGGGTCCGGGCGTCGGGAAGGCGCCGTGGTGCGGCGCGGCGCCGGAGGGTGGGTAGGGAGCGGGGTGCGGCTCCGGGGCGGGTGGCCGGACCTCCTCCGGGCCCCGCTCGGCGCGGTCGCTCACAAGCCCTCCGCCCGGTCCCTGCCGAGCGCGGTGAGCCGGTCACGCAGCCGGGACGCCTCGGCCGGAGGCAGCCCCGGCACGCGGGCGTCGCTGGCCGCCGCGGCGGTGTGCAACTGGACGGTGGCCAGGTCGAACGCGCGCTCCAACGGGCCGGCGCTGACGTCGACGAACTGCATCCGCGAGTACGGGACGATGGACAGCCGGCGGACCAGCAGGCCGTGGCGGACCAGCAGGTCGTCCTCGCGTTCGGCGTACCCCCAGGCGCGGACCGCGCGCACGATGGCGACCACCCGCAGGCAGCCGAGCAGCAGCACCACCGCGACCGCCGCGCCGAACAGCCCGCTGCCGCTGAGGGCCCAGCCGATGGCGAGCAGCGCCATGACGACGAGGAGGAGAGCGGCCAGCCGCAGCAGCTCGACCCAGATCAGGTTCGACGAGACGGACTGCCAGCGGACGGTCTCCGGCCACGGCTCCAGCGGGCCGGCCGGCGGCCGGCCGGGCGGCGCCGTGGGCGGGCCGGGCGGCGCCGTGGGCGGGCCGGGCGGGGCCGGTGGCCGGCCGGGCGGGGCCGAGGGCGGGTCGGTCGGCGCGGGCGGCGGCCCGGCGCGGTCGTCACCGCTCACCGCGGGAATCCGTTGTGCGCGCTCACGCTTCGAGGGTAGGCGATCCGGCCACCGGTACGACCTCACGCAGGAAGCCCCGCAGGTCGAGGAAGTCGCTGAGCGAGGTGCGGTGGTCGGCGCAGGCCAGCCAGGTCTTGCGCCGGGCGGCGTCGTGCAGGCGCGGATTGTTCCACCGCAGTGCCCACTCCGCGGGGGCGCGGCAGCCACGGGCCGAGCAGACCAGGGCGTCGGGTGCGGGGGTGTCCATCCCGGCCAGTCTAGGGTGGCGGGGAGGAGAAGATGAGCGCCGGGCGGCCACGGGGGGAGCCGCCCGGCGACGGGGTGAATCGTGCACGTGCCGGCCCCGTTCCTGTCCACCCGTGATCGGCGATTCGGGGACACCGGACGGCGTGGCGGAAATCGGGTTCTCATCACCTCGGTGCTCAGCCGGGCATGTCAGTCTTGTAACGCACCACGCCCGACAACCGATCATGCTGTGGAGGACCGGTGGCCCAGCCGACCACGCCCGACGCCACGACCCCCGACGGGGCGGGCCCGGAGACACCCACCCCGGCGACGACGCCGGCGGAGGACGCGACGCTGCTGGAGCGGGCGCTGTTCGAGATCAAGCGGGTGATCGTCGGGCAGGACCGGATGGTCGAGCGGATGATGGTCGCGCTGCTCGCCCGTGGCCACTGCCTGCTGGAGGGCGTGCCGGGCGTCGCGAAGACGCTCGCCGTGGAGACCCTCGCGAAGGTCGTCGGCGGGACGTTCGCGCGCGTGCAGTTCACGCCCGACCTGGTGCCGGCCGACATCATGGGCACCCGGATCTACCGGCAGTCCAGCGAGAAGTTCGACGTCGAGCTGGGGCCGGTGTTCGTCAACTTCCTGCTCGCGGACGAGATCAACCGCGCACCGGCCAAGGTGCAGTCGGCGCTGCTGGAGGTGATGAGCGAGCGGCAGGTGTCGATCGGCGGCGAGACCCACCGGGTGCCCGACCCGTTCCTCGTGATGGCCACCCAGAACCCGATCGAGCAGGAGGGTGTCTACCCGCTGCCGGAGGCGCAGCGCGACCGCTTCCTCATGAAGATCATCGTGGGGTACCCGACGGACGCCGAGGAGCGGGAGATCGTGTACCGGATGGGCGTCGCGCCCCCGGAGCCCACGCCGGTGTTCGACACCCCGGACCTGGTCGCCCTCCAGCGCAAGGCCGACCAGGTCTTCGTGCACAACGCGCTGGTCGACTACGCGGTCCGGCTGGTGCTGGCCACCCGCAGCCCGGCCGAGCACGGCATGCCCGACGTCGCGCAACTCATCCAGTACGGTGCCAGCCCGCGCGCCTCCCTCGGCCTGGTCCGCGCCACGCGGGCCCTGGCGCTGCTGCGCGGCCGCGACTACGCGCTGCCGCAGGACGTGCAGGACATCGCCCCCGACATCCTCCGGCACCGGCTGGTGCTCAGCTACGACGCGCTCGCCGACGACGTGCCGGCCGACCATGTGGTGCACCGCGTGATGGCGACCATCCCGCTGCCGTCGGTCGCTCCGCGGCAGCAGGCCACGCCGACACCGGCCGCCGCGCCGCCGGGCGCCGGCTGGCCCGGGCAGCGGCCGTGACCTCACCCACCCGTCGGCCCCCCGACGCCACCCCCCGCGACCGCTCTGAGGCCGCCCTGTCGCGCCTGCAACTGCTCGTCACCCGCAAGCTCGACGGCCTCCTCCAAGGCGACTACGTCGGGCTGCTGCCCGGCCCGGGCAGCGAGGCGGGCGAGTCACGCGAGTACCGCCCCGGCGACGACGTACGCCGGATGGACTGGCCGGTCACCGCCCGGACGACGACGGCGCACGTGCGGCGTACGGTGGCCGACCGCGAGCTGGAGACGTGGCTCGCGGTGGACCTGTCGGCGAGCCTCGACTTCGGCACCGGCCGCTGGCTGAAGCGGGACGTGGTGGTGGCCGCGGCCGCCGCCCTCACTCACCTGACCGTGCGCGGTGGCAACCGGATCGGCGCCGTCGTCGGCACCGGTGACGAGCCCGCCGCGGGTGGTCGGCGACGCCGGCCGCCGGCGCCCGGGCCCGGCCTGTTCACCCGGCTGCCCGCCCGTTCCGGGCGCAAGGAGGCGCAGGGTCTGCTACGGGCGATCGCCGGCACCGAGATCCGCCCCGGGCGCGGGGACCTCGGCGTGCTCGTGGACATGCTGAACCGGCCGCCCCGCCGGCGGGGCGTGGCCGTGGTCGTCTCCGACTTTCTCGCGCCGCCCGCGCAGTGGGTCCGCCCGCTGCGGAAGCTCCGGGTCCGCCACGACCTGCTGGCCGTCGAGGTGGTCGACCCGCGTGAGCTGGAACTGCCCGACGTCGGCGTGCTCCCGGTGGTCGACCCGGAGACCGGCGAACTCCACGAGGTGCAGACCGCCGATCCGCGGCTGCGCGCCCGGTACGCCGAGGCCGCCGCGGCCCAGCGGGCGGAGATCGCCGCCGCGCTGCGCTCCGCCGGCGCCGCCCACCTACGACTGCGCACCGACCGAGACTGGCTGCTGGACATGGTGCGCTTCGTCGCCGCGCAGCGGCACGCCCGCACCCGGGGGACGACACGATGATCCGTTTTCTGCAACCGTGGTGGCTGCTGGCCGTGCTGCCGGTGCTCGCCCTCGCGGCGTTCTACGTGTGGCGGCAGCTGCACCGCCGGGCGTACGCGATGCGCTTCACCAATGTGGACCTGCTGCGTACGCTCGCGCCGAAGGGCCTGGGCTGGCGCCGGCACGTCCCCGCGGCGGCGTTCCTGCTCTCCCTGCTGGTGCTGGCCACCGCCCTGGCCCGGCCCGCGGTGGACACCCGGGAGCCCCTGGAGCGGGCCACCGTGATGCTGGCGATCGACGTGTCGCTGTCCATGCAGGCCGACGACGTGGCGCCGAACCGGTTGGCGGCGGCCCAGGAGGCGGCGAAGCAGTTCGTCGACGAACTGCCGGACAGCTACAACCTCGGCCTGGTCTCGTTCGCGAAGGCGGCCAACGTGCTGGTGTCCCCGACGAAGGACCGGCAGGCCGTGACGGCCGCCATCGACGGCCTGGTGCTGGCCGAGTCCACGGCGACCGGGGAGGCCGTGTTCACGTGCCTGGAGGCGATCCGGTCGGTGCCGGCCGACGGCGCCGCCGGGATTCCCCCGGCGCGGATCGTGCTGCTCTCCGACGGCTACCGCACCTCGGGACGGTCGGTCGAGGAGGCCGCGGCGGCGGCGCAGGCGGCCAACGTGCCGGTCTCCACCATCGCCTTCGGCACCGACGGCGGCCAGGTGGACATCGGTGGCCAGTTGCAGCGGGTGCCGGTCGACCGGCTGGCCCTGGCGGACCTGGCGGAGACGACCGAGGGGTACTTCTACGAGGCGGCGTCGGTGAGCGAACTCAAGCAGGTCTACCAGGACATGGGCTCGTCCATCGGGTTCCGGACCGAGCCCCGTGAGGTCACCCAGTGGTACGCGGGGGTGGCGCTGCTGTTCGCGCTCTGCGCGGGGGCGGCGAGCCTGCTGTGGTCGTCCCGGATCCTCTAGGACGACTCGCGTCGGTCCAGGGCCCGCCGCCGACGAATGGCGGCGACCGGTCCTGGACCGGCGCGGCGGGTCAGTGGCCGCCGTTGGCGAGGACGAAGAGGACGGCCACCCAGACGGCGGCCAGGGTGAAGCCCAGCGGGGCGACGTAACGGCTCATGGGATCGGCTCCGGTGGCGACTGGGCGCGGGCGTGGCAGCCCGCGGGGATGGGTCAGAACGCGCACACGAAGTCGTGACCGGGCGGCTCCGGCCGACACCAGCGGTCGTCCCGGCCGGCGGCCGGGTCGGACGGTGCGGGGAGCAGGGCTGGTCAGCCGGGCTGGCGGGTCAGGGCTCAGCGGGGCTGACGGGGGTCCCGGCCACGACTGGGAGGATCGCTATCTCGCACAGCGATCACCTCCTGCGGTCGGCGGGGCCCGAAACGCGAGCCGGTTCCCGGCTCGCAAACGGGGATCATCGTACACCCGCCGCCGGCGGTGCGCGCACTCGGCCGACCGGCCGACGACACCCGTCCGCCCGGCCGGACGTGGCGTCCTTCACACCCCCGCTGACCAGGTACGACGTCTCCGGCGTTAGCGCTTACCTACCGGTAACCCCTAGGCTCCGACCGACGTGGAGATCGGCTGAGCAGAGGGGGAACCGTGGCCCGTACCGTCCTGGTCACCGGGGGCAACCGGGGGATCGGCCTGGCCATCGCGCAGGCCTTCGTCAAGCAGGGCGACCGGGTGGCGGTGACCCACCGCAGCGGCGACGCGCCCGAGGGGCTGTTCGGTGTCCGCTGCGACGTCACCGACTACGACTCGGTGGACGCGGCGTTCGGGACGATCGAGGCCGAGCTGGGGGCCGTTGAGGTGCTGGTCTCCAACGCCGGCATCACCGACGACACGCTGCTCATGCGGATGTCGGAGGAGCAGTTCACCCGCGTCCTGGACACCAACCTGACCGGCGCGTTCCGCTGCGCCAAGCGCGCCTCCGGCCGGATGCTGCGCGCCAAGTGGGGCCGCATGATCTTCATCTCGTCGGTGATCGGCCTGTACGGCGGCCCGGGCCAGGTCAACTACGCGGCCAGCAAGGCGGGCCTGGTCGGCGTCGCCCGCTCGATCACCCGCGAGCTGGGCAGCCGCAACATCACCGCAAACGTCGTCGCGCCCGGCTTCATCGACACCGACATGACGGCCGCGCTGCCCGAGGAGCGCCGCACCGAGTACCGCAAGGCCATCCCGGCGGGCCGGTTCGCCACCGCCGACGAGGTCGCCGGCGTGGTCACCTGGCTGGCCAGCGACACCGCGGCGTACATCAGCGGCGCGGTCATCCCGGTCGACGGCGGCCTCGGCATGGGCCACTGAGAAAGCACGGAGGACACACCGACATGTCAGGACTGCTGGCCGGTAAGCGGCTGCTGGTCACCGGGGTCATCACCGACGCCTCGATCGCCTTCTCGGTGGCGAAGCTCGCCCAGGAGAACGGCGCCCAGGTCGTGCTCACCGGCTTCGGCCGGCTCTCCCTGGTGGAGCGGATCGCGAAGCGTCTACCCGAGCCGGCGCCCGTGATCGAGCTGGACGTGACCAACGCCGAGCACCTCGCGGGGCTCGCCGACAAGGTACGCGAGCACGTCGACGGCCTGGACGGGATCGTCCACTCGATCGGCTTCGCCCCGCAGAGCTGCCTCGGCGGCGGTTTCCTCGACGCCCCCTGGGAGGACGTCGCGACCGCGCTGCACGTCTCGACGTACTCCTACAAGTCCCTGGCCATGGCCGCGCTGCCGCTGATGTCTCCCGGCGGCGCGGTGGTCGGTCTCACCTTCGACGCGACGAAGGCGTGGCCGGTCTACGACTGGATGGGCGTGGCCAAGGCCGGGCTGGAGTCGGCCTCCCGCTACCTGGCGCTGCACCTCGGCAAGCAGGGCATCCGCAGCAACCTGGTCGCGGCGGGCCCGCTGCGCACCATCGCCGCGAAGTCGATCCCCGGCTTCGATCAGTTCGAGGACGCGTGGACCGAGCGCGCCCCGCTGGGCTGGAGCCTGACCGACCAGGAGCCGGCCGCCCGCGCCTGCCTGGCGCTGCTGTCGGACTGGTTCCCGGCCACCACCGGCGAGATCGTCCACGTCGACGGCGGCTACCACGCCCTCGGCGCCTGAAAGGAGGGGCCCCTTCTTAACGTCTCCGGTAGAGGCGGGGCCCCTTCTTAACGCCCGGAATCGGGGGCGTCGTCTGCCCGGTCCGGGCCGCGGGCAAGAATGGGACCATGGTGTACGACGCGGTGGTGCTGGTTTCCTTCGGCGGGCCGGAGCGGCCCGAGGACGTGATGCCGTTCCTGCAGAACGTGACCCGGGGGCGGGGCGTGCCGCCGGAGCGGCTGACCGAGGTCGCCGAGCACTACCTGCACTTCGGCGGGGTCTCGCCGATCAACCAGCAGTGCCGTGAGCTGCTCGCCGCGATCCGGGAGGACTTCGCCGCCAACGGCGTCGACCTGCCGGTCTACTGGGGGAACCGGAACTGGGACCCGATGCTCGCCGACACGGTGGCCCGGATGCGCGACGACGGGGTGAAGCGGGCGCTGGCGTTCGTGACCAGCGCGTTCGGCGGCTACTCGTCCTGCCGGCAGTACCAGGAGGACATCGCCGCCGCCCGCGCCGCCGTCGGCCCGGACGCGCCGGTGGTCGAGAAGCTCCGGCAGTTCTGGGACCATCCCGGCTTCGTCGAGCCGCACGCCGACGCGGTGACGGCGGCGCTGGCCCAGCTCGACCCGGCGAAGCGGGAGAGCACCCGGATCGTGTTCACCGCCCACTCGATCCCCGTCTCGGCGGCGGCCACCGCGGGCCCGCACGGCGGCCGGTACGAGGCGCAGCTCGCCGAGACCGCCCGGCTGGTGCACGCGGCCGCCGCCCCGGACCTGCCGTACGACCTGGTGTGGCAGAGCCGGTCCGGCCCGCCGCAGGTGCCGTGGCTGGAGCCGGACGTCAACGACCACCTGGGCGCGCTGGCCGAGCAGGGGGTGACCAGCGTGGTGGTCAGCCCGATCGGGTTCGTCTCCGATCACCTCGAGGTGGTGTGGGACCTCGACACCGAGGCCCTGGAGACGGCGAAGCAGCTCGGTCTCGACTTCGTCCGTGCCCGCACGCCCGGCACCGACCCGCGGTTCGTCGCGATGGTGCGCGAACTGGTCCGCGAACGCACCGACCCGGCCGGCGCGACGCTGCGCCGCCGACTGGGCGAGCTGCCCATGTGGGACACCTGCCCGACCGCCTGCTGCGTCCCCGCCCGGCGCCCCTCCTGACCGCCCCGGCGGCCCGACACCCCCTGGGAATCACGATGCTTGACCGCAAGCCCGTCGAGAGCTGGCTCACCGACATGGACGGCGTGCTGGTCCACGAGGGCCAGCCGGTTCCCGGCGCACCGGAGTTCATCGCCAAGCTGCGCGCCTCCGGCAAGCCGTTCCTGGTGCTGACCAACAACTCGATCTACACGCCGCGGGACCTCCAGGCGCGGCTGGCCCGGATGGGGCTGGACGTCCCGGAGTCGGCGATCTGGTCGTCCGCGCTCGCCACCGCGCAGTTCCTGGCGGACCAGCGGCCGGGCGGCACCGCGTACGTCATCGGCGAGGCCGGGCTGACCACGGCCCTGCACGCGGTCGGCTACGTGCTCAGCGATTTCGCGCCCGACTACGTGGTGCTGGGGGAGACCCGCACCTACAGCTTCGAGGCGATCACCAAGGCGGTCCGGCTGATCAACGACGGGGCCCGGTTCATCTGCACCAACCCCGACGCGACCGGCCCCTCGGTGGAGGGGGCGCTGCCCGCCGCCGGGTCGGTCGCCGCGATGATCTCGAAGGCGACCGGTGTGGAGCCGTACTTCGTCGGCAAGCCCAACCCGATGATGATGCGTTCGGCGTTGAACACCATCAACGCCCACTCCGAGTCCACCGCGATGATCGGCGACCGGATGGACACCGACATCCTCTGCGGCCTGGAGGCCGGGCTGGAGACGATCCTGGTGCTCACCGGCATCAGCAGCCGCGCCGAGGCCGAGCGGTACCCGTACCGGCCGTCGCGGATCGTCGACTCCGTCGCCGACCTGATCGACGAGGTCTGAGGCCGGCTACCGCAGGAAGTCGGCGACCGCCGGCGCAAGCGTTTCCGCCGGTACCTGGTGCCATTCGCCGGGGAGGCTGCGGTGGACGGCGTTCGGCAGCATCGCCGCCGCGGTGGCGGCCATGCCGGTCAGATCGCCGCTGCTGCCCGCGCTGTCCAGCACCAGCGTCGGCACCGTCACGCGGCTGAGCAGCGCGGCCGTCGTCTCCTCGCTGAGCTGGCTGTCGTACGCGAAGGTGTGCGCGACCGACGCCATGGCCCGCCAGTGCGGCGAGCCGCGCATGCCGGCCACCATCTCCTCCGGCACGCCGATGCCGGTCAGGAAGAAGGCGACGGTGTCCTCGCCGGACGACTCTCGCAGCGCCGCCGTGAACGCCCGCTGCTCGGCGGAGTCCTCGGCCGGGTCGAGCGGCGGCTCCAGCAGGACCAGCCGGTGAACGTCGAGGCCGGCCGCCGCGGCGTGCAGCGCGAGGAGACAGCCGGACGAGTATCCGTACAGCGACGCGGGTGCGCCGACCGCCGTGACCAGCGCGGCGAGGTCCTCGACCTCCCGTGCCGGCGCGTACGGCGGGGTGTCGGCGCTGTCGCCGCGCCCGCGGCGGTCGTAGCGGAGGACGGTGAATTCCGGGGCGAGCTGGTCGGCGAGTTCGCGGAGGGAGCTGTTGGCCCGGAAGTGGCCGGCGGCGTCGATGAGGACCAGCGGCGGCCCCGACCCGGTGCTCTCGTACGCGATGCGGGTGCCGTCCCGCGAGGTGACCGTGGGCATGAACTGAACGGTACAGTACAGTTTTGGTGTGCGGAAAGACCTGAAACGGCGGACGATCCTCGACGCCGCCCTCGCCGAGTTCCTGAAACACGGCTACGTCGGCGCCGGGATGGACCGTGTCGCCGCCCGGGCCGGCGCGTCCAAGGTGACGGTGTACGCGCACTTCGCCGACAAGCACGCCCTGTTCGAAGCGGTGTTCACCCGGGCGGTCGCCGACGCCGAACAGGCCGGCTCGGCGTTCGTCGACGCGCTCGCCGAGTCCGACGACCTGCCGCGTGACCTGGGGGCGTTCGCCCGTGAGCACATCGTCGGCGTGACCCGGCCGCACCTGATCCAGCTGCGGCGGATGCTCATCGCCGAGGCGGGCCGCTTCCCCGACCTGGCCCGCGCCTGGCACCGCGCCGCGCCCGAGCGCGCCCACGCCACCCTCGCCGGTGTCATCACGCGGCTCACCGAGCGGGGGCTGCTGCGCGCGCCCGACCCGCTGCTCGCCGCGCAGCACCTCAACTACCTGATCCTGTCGATCCCGCTGAACGAGGCGATGTTCGGCGTCCGCGACACGTTCCCCGAGGCGGACCTGCACCGCTGGGCCGACGAGGCGGTGCGGGTCTTCCTAGCGGCGTACGGGACGTAAGGATCGCCGGAGACCCCGCCGGCACCCTCGGGTGGCCCCTCGCTCCGCCGTCCCCGACTGTCCCGCGTCCCTCCCTTTGCTCTGCTTCAACGGACGCAACGGTTTTGTGCCGGAACCGGTGCGTGGGTTGAAGCAGAGCAAAGGGGCCGACGGGTATGTCGCCCGGCCGGAGAGGCGACCCGATCGGAGCGAACACGGCAGGCCGGGCCGGCGCGGAGGCGAACACGCAGGCCGGGCCGGTGCCAAGCGAGTACGGCACGCGGGGCGGACGCGGCGACCGGACCGGTGGGGCCGGCGTGGGCTACGCGCGCAGCGGGGCGTTGCAGGCGGCGACCAGCGCCTGCCGGCAGGCGGTGGTCAGTGGGCGCAACGCGGCGTCGCGCTGCTGGGCCTCGTAGTTGTTGATCGCGCCGCCGGGCGCGGCGTGCCCGGCCAGGGCGAGCACCCGGTCGAGTACGGCGGCGCGGGCGAACAGCCGGCGGGCGCGCGGGTCGAAACCGGGCGGCAGGTCGGTGGTGCCGTCGGGGCGGCGCAGCGCCTCCAGGGCTCCGGCCAGCTCGGGGCGCCACTGCGCCACGTCCAGCCGGGTCAGTGCCGCGGTGGTCTCGGCCAGCGCGGCGGCCAGCTCGGCCTCCGCCTCGGCGGCGCCGGGCAGCGCGAGCGACGCCGCCGGGGCGTCGGCGGGCAGCGGGTAGACCCGCCACAGCACCGTCTCGAACGTGTCCCCGGAGCCGGAGGTGTGCGTGCGGACCTGCGGGATCAGGCCGAGCGCGCCGGCCACCACCGCCTCGCCCGCGAGCAGCGCCGCACCGGCGAAGTCACCCGGCCCGGGCAGCCCCCGCGGGTCACCCGGGGCGGGCAGCACCAGGCGGATCTCGTCCGGCGAGAGCTTGGCGAGGGTGGGCAGGGCCTCGGGCAGCGGGACGTCGGTCCAGGTGCCGGGGGCGTCCGCGACCAGGTGCTCCTCGTCACCGGCGATGGCGTCGGCGACCTCGTCGAAGGGCACCAGCCCGGCGCGCCACGCGCGTACCCAGGCAACGAACCGGCTGGACCGGCGCGGCGCGATGGTGGCGGCGCCCGCTGCGGGGGTGGACATGCCGAAAGGGTACGTGCTGACGACCGCCCCTGTCTCGACTGCCGCCCGTGCCGTCGGTCTCCCGCGCCCTGCTCGTCCCACTCTCACCGATCATGGAGTTGTGGTGGACGTTTCTGGCGTTCCGTGGCCTTTGTCAGGCACCGCAACTTCGTGATCGACGAGGGCCGGGCGGGCGGGCGGCGTGGCGGGAGCGGGACGCGGGCACGGGTCGTTAGCGTGATCGGCATGGTGGGGCGGTACGACCAGGACGTGTTGGCGGGGGACTGGCGGCGGCGCAAGGTCACCCCGGAGGTGGACGCCGAGATCGACCTCGTGGTCGAGGACGCCGACTCGGGTTTCTGCGGGGCCGTCGTCGGTTTCGAGTCCGGCGCGGTGGTGCTGGAGGACCGGCACGGGCGGCGGCGCAACTTCCCGCTGCTGCCGGCGGCGTTCCTGCTCGACGGCCGGCCGGTGACGCTGCGCCGTCCGGCACGCCCCACGGTGCCGGCGGCCCGGCGGCGCACCGCCTCCGGCTCGATCGCTGTGGACAACGTCCGCGCCCAGGTGGCCAAGGCCAGCCGGATCTGGGTGGAGGGGATCCACGACGCCGCCCTCGTCGAACGGATCTGGGGTGACGACCTGCGCATCGAGGGCGTCGTGGTGGAGCCACTGGACGGCATCGACGCCCTCGACGCGGAGGTCCGCGACTTCGCGCCCGGCCCGGGCCGGCGGCTCGGCGTCCTCGTCGACCACCTCGTGCCGAACTCCAAGGAGAGCCGGATCGTGGCCCGGGTGACCTCCCCGTACGTGCTGGTGACCGGGCACCCCTACGTCGACGTGTGGCAGGCGGTCAAGCCGGCGGCGCTGGGCATCGCGGCGTGGCCGGTGGTGCCGCCCGGCCGGCCCTGGAAGGAGGGGGTCTGCGCCGCTCTCGGCGTGGCCGAGCCCGCCGACATGTGGCGGCACATCCTCTCCCGGGTGGACAGCTTCGCCGACGTCGAGACACCACTGATCAACGCGATGGAGCGCCTGATCGACTTCGTCACCGAGCCGGAGGACTGAGGGGCCGCCCGGCACGTCGCGGGGGCCGGCCCGGCCCTGGCGCTGAGCCGGTCCGACGCCGCCGAGACCTCACGGCTCCTCGTCCGGGCTGCGGGTGAAGACGAACGTGGCGATGTCCAGCGCCACGGCCGCGCCGGCCCCGTCGCGCAGCACCGACAGGATCTCACCGTCCTCCGGCCCGGAGCGGCCCCGCCAGCGGTCCGGCCCCTCCACGGCGAACCGGCTGACCCGCTCGCCGCGTACGGCGGCCACCAGCTCGCCGGCCTCCCAGGTGACGTCCATCGGCACGCCCATCCACCACCAGCGCCCCGCCAGCCGGGCCACCTCGTCCGGCGGCGCGGCGGCGGGTCGCCAGGGCGCCGGGGGCACCGGCTCGGCGTCCAGCACCAGGTCGAGCAGCCGCAGGGCGAGGCCGCCGATCCCGCCCTTGCGGAAGCCGTACGAGTTGGCGAAGCCGACCACGGCGGTGCGGCTCGCCCGGTGCACCGCGAGGGCGGCGACGTAGCCGGGCATCGAGCCGCCGTGGCCCACGTACACACGGTCGCCGCGCCGGTGGAGTTCCAGGCCGAGACCGTGCCCGCCGGTCCACGACTCCAGGTCGCTGATCACCACCGGCGCGCACATCTCGGTCACCGTCTCCGGCGTGAGCACGTCCGGGGCGGGGTCGGCGAGGAACGCCGCCCAGCGGGCCAGGTCCGCCACGGTGGACCAGAGCTGACCGGCGGGGGCCATCGCGCCGGTGTCCGTCCGGGGCTCCTCCCGCAGCGTGTCGGTCCAGGGGTGGACGACGTAGCCACGGGCGAACGGCTCGGTCGCGGCGTACGTGGTCCGGCGCATGTCGAGCGGCTCCAGGATCCGCTGCCGCAGCAGGTCCGCCCAGGCGGTGCCGGTGACCCGTTCGAGCACGCCGCCCAGCAGCCCGTAGGCCAGGTTCGAGTAGTGGTACGACCGGTGCGGCGGGTAGGCGATCTTGTCGGCGTGCAGCCCGGCGAGCAGTGCCGCCAGGTCCCCGCCCTCGGCCCGCTCCCACCAGGAGCCCACCGGCTCCCGTTGCAGGCCGCTCGCGTGGCCGAGCAGGTGCCGCAGGGTGAGCCCGCCGACCGGGGTGCCGGGCAGGTGCCGGTCGAGCGGGTCGTCCAGCGCCAGCCGGCCCGCGTCGCGCTCCTGCAGGACCAGGGTCGCCGTCATCGTCTTGCTGATCGAGCCGATGCGGTACTGGAGGTCGGCGTCCGGGCGGGGGGTGTCGCCGGCGGTGGCGAGGTGGGCGAGCGCGCCGTCCCGAACCAGGCCGATCGCGAGCGACGGCGTACGTCCGGCGGACTGCGCCTCGGCGACCAGGGTGTCGATCCGGCGGGCGGTCTCGGGCAGCAGGGACACAGGCTCTCCTCCTGGCGCGGCTGCCCGAAGCCTACTGATCACGAAATGCGTAGCACGCAGAACCGGGCGTTGGGCGTAGGGCCCGCGTGTCAGTTGTGGACGGACGGCGGGTCGTGCTCAGCTGTACGCTGGCTGGGTGTCCGCCATGGGGTTGCGGGAGGGTTCAGGTTGCTTGCTGCTGGCTGGCGGCGTCGTAGGTCAACTCGTGCTTCTGGCGGCTACGGTGGCGCCCGCTGGCGACGGTGACGTAGTACGTGGAGCAGGCCAGGGGCGTTGAATGTTGACCGGCCGTCGTTACCTGCTCGCGTTGACCGATGAGCAGGCCGCCTATGCCGAACAGGTTGGTGCGGCGTGCCGGGCAGTGTGGAACACGGCGTTGGAGCAGCGCCGTGAGTACCGTCGACGTGGGGCGTTCATCGGCTATGTGGGCCAGGCTCGGCAGATGGCTGAGGCGAAGAAGGACCCGCATTGCGCGTGGCTGGCCGACGCTCCGTCGCACGTGCTGCAGCAGACGTTGCGGGACCTGGAACGGGCCTGCAAGGCGCATGGGACGTGGAAGGTGCGGTGGCGGTCCAAGTCGCGTACCGCGCCGTCGTTCCGGTTTCCCGATCGCGAGCAGATCGTAGTGCGTCGGCTCAGTCGGCGGTGGGGTGAAGTGCGGCTGCCGAAGTTTGGAGCGGTGCGGTTCCGGTGGAGTCGGCCGCTCGGCGGCGCCGTCCGCAACGCTACCGTCTCGCGCCGCGGTGGGCGCTGGTACATCTCGTTCTGCGTTGAGGACGGCGTGGCCGAGTCGGCGCCCAACGGGAAGCCGCCAGTCGGCGTCGATCGGGGTGTAGCTGTGGCGGTGGTCACCTCCGACGGCGACCGGCACGACCGGGGGTTCGTCACCCCAGGCGAGACGGTCAGACTGAAGCGGTTGCAGCAACGCTTGTCCCGTTCGTTGCGGGTGCATGGCCGTAACCGCCGGTCGAATCGTCGCGATCGGATCCGAGGTGAGTTTGCCCGTCTCAATGCCCGTATCCGCGACCGGCGGGCTGACTTCGCAGCGCAGACCGCCGTGCAGCTCGTTCGCGACCACGGCTTGGTCGTCGTGGAGGATCTGCGGATCGCGAACATGACCGCCAGCGCCAGGGGCAGCCTCGAGCAGCCCGGCCGTAACGTGCGGCAGAAGGCTGGCCTGAATCGGGCCATTCTCGCCAAGGGCTGGGGGGCGTTCCTGGTCCAGATTGAGCACGCCGCCCGCTACCATGGGGCGACCATTGTCAAGGTCAACCCCGCGTACACGTCGCAAACCTGCAATGCCTGCACGCATGTCGCCCGACAGTCCCGCGAGAGCCAAGTGGTCTTCCGGTGCGTCGCCTGTGGGCACCAGGACAACGCCGACGTGAACGCGGCCAAGAACATCCTCGCCGCCGGGCTTGCGGTGATCGGGCGTGGAGACCTCGCCGCTGGGCGGTCAACGAAGCGCCAACCACCCCAACGGCTACGGCCTGAAACGCCTTAGCTACGGGGATCCCCCGGCTAAAGCCGTGGGGTGGAGGCCAACATGACAGTTCGATGACACTGGCATTCGCGTGTCACGATCGTTACGTGGACGCGGTGCTGTGGATCGTGCTCGGCGTGGTGCTCGCCATCGCCGAGATCTTCACGACGACGCTTTTCCTGATCATGTTCGCGGTCGGCGCGTTCGCCGCCGCGGGCGCCGCGGCGCTGGGCGCCCCCGTGGAGATCCAGGCGATCGTCTTCGCCGTGGTCTCGGCGTTGACCGTGCTGGGCGTCCGCCCGGCGCTGCGCCGGCGCTCCACGTCGGCCGGCGGCGAGGAGCCGTTCGGCGTGGGGGCCATCGAGGGGTCCACCGCCCTCGTGCTGGAGCGGGTCGACACCGACCACGGCCTGGTCAAGATCGACGGCGAGTTGTGGCAGGCCCGCTCGTACGACGCGACCCAGGTCTTCGTCCCGGGCGACCGGGTGCAGGTGATCCAGGTACGCGGCGCCACCGCCCTGGTGTGGCGGGACGACGTTTCTTCCCCCGGCGAGCTACCCGACGCGAAAAGGTGAGCATATGGAACTCGTGTTCCCGGTCCTGCTGATAGCCGTGGCGGTGATCGCGGTGGTGACCCTGGCGAAGTCGGTGCGCATCGTGCCGCAGCAGCGCCAGGACGTGGTGGAGCGGCTCGGCCGCTACAAGCGCACGTTGAACCCGGGGCTCAACCTGCTGGTGCCGTTCGTCGACTCGGTGCGCACCAAGGTCGACATGCGGGAGCAGGTGGTCAGCTTCCCGCCGCAGCCGGTGATCACCTCGGACAACCTGGTCGTCTCGATCGACACGGTCCTCTACTTCAAGGTCGTCGACTCGGTCCGGGCGACGTACGAGATCTCGAACTTCCTCCAGGCCATCGAGCAGCTCACCGTCACCACGCTGCGGAACGTGATCGGCTCCCTCGACCTGGAGCGGGCGCTCACCAGCCGCGAGGAGATCAACCGGCACCTGTCCGGCGTGCTCGACGAGACCACCGGCCGGTGGGGCATCAAGGTCACCCGGGTGGAGATCAAGGCGATCGAGCCGCCGCCGAGCATCCGTGACTCGATGGAGAAGCAGATGCGCGCCGAGCGGGACCGCCGCGCCGCGATCCTCAACGCCGAGGGGCACAAGCAGTCGCAGATCCTGACCGCCGAGGGTGAGAAGCAGGCGGCGGTGCTGCGCGCCGACGGTGACCGGCAGGCGCGGATCCTCCAGGCGGAGGGCCAGGCCAAGGCGATCCGCACGGTCTTCGACGCGATCCACCAGGCGAACCCGAGCCAGAAGGTGCTCGCGTACCAGTACCTGCAGGCGCTGCCGCAGATCGCCAACGGCACCGCCAACAAGGTCTGGATCGTCCCGGCCGAGCTGACCAAGGCCCTCGAGGGCATGGGCGGCGCGTTGGGCGGGCTGAGCCAGATGGTCGGCGACGTCCCGTCGCCGGAGGCCTCCGACGGCGCGAGCCAGGTCGAGCGCGAGGCCGCCGAGGCGGCGCAGGCCGCGGCCGCCGCCGCGCAGGAGATCCACGACGAGGTACGCGTCGCCGAGGCGCAGGCCACCGGCGGCAAGGCGCCGCAGGGGCTCCCCGCGCCGGAGCCGGTCTCCCCGGCCAGCCTCCTCAGCGACCCCGCCGACCAGCGCGAACGGGGCTGATCCGGTAAACCCGGGCCAAAACCGAGAACTCCTCATGGGGCGCTCCGGCGCCTGCCACCATCGGTCCTAGGACGGGCGGTGACCAGGCCTCGGGGCGCCCCGGCGTGTCCCGCACCGCTCGTGCAGGGAGCGAGGTCACCCATGATGGATCCGGCGAAGCGGTCACGGTCCTCGGCGGCGGTGCCGGGCGCGCACGACCCCGCCGGGCCGCTGGGCACCCGGCGTACCGGCGGGGGCTTCGGGGTGCTGCCGTTCGTCGGCGACCCGCCGCCCGCGGCGCCGGCCACCAACGCCACCTGGGCCTGGTCGCTGCGACGGCTGGCCCGCGCGGCGGTGTGGCTGCTTCCCGCGTACGCGATCCTCTACGGCCTCGTGTCGATGGCCAGCGACGGCGGGATCGGCAACGACCCGTACCCGGCCGACGGGCGTCCCCTCTACCTGGTGGGGTGGGTGGTCGCGGTGTGGCTCGGGTTGCTGGCGGTGCTCGCCCTGACCGGCCTGCTCGCGGCGACCCGCAGCCGCCGCGGTGCGGTGGCCGGCCTGTTGCTGGGCCTCGCCGGCACCGTGCTCATGCTGCCGTTCGCCGGCCTGGCGGAGGAGACGCCGGTCTTCGGCACCACCGCCCGCACGCTGGTGCTCGTCGGCGCGACGTTCTACAGCCTGGCGTGGCTGTCGATCGGCTGGGCGGTGGCCCGCTCCGGCATGTTCAGCATGGGGGACGGCGCGATGCTGATGATCGCGGCGCCGCTGCTCGGCCTGGGCGGGTCGCTGATCGGCTCGTTGCAGACGTTCGGTGCGATCTTCGTGCTGATCGCCGGTATCGGCATCGGTTACCGTTCCGGCCGCCTGCTGCCGCGCGACATCATCCGCGACGCGACGAACGCCAGCGTGGCAACCTCCACCCCCACCCCCGGCACCCCCGGCACCCCCGGCGGCCCCCTGGCGGCGGGCTGACGCCCCAGCTCCTGTCGATCATGGAGTTGACGGGCGTGTCGATCTCCACATCACCCGCCAACTTCATGATCGACCAGGTCGGCGGCGGCTGGGAGAGGGCTGGTTACTTACCGTGAGGTTGCTGACAACGGCCTGCTCAGGGTGGTCGGTTGGCGGCTTTCGTGGCAATCCTGGGGACCATGGCCTCCCGTACGCCGCTGGCGCGGCTGTTCACCGTGCTGCTCGCCGGCCTCGTCGCCGGCCTGATCCTGGCGGTCGCCGCGCTGCCGGGGAACCTGCTGGTCGGGTTCGCCGCCCGCGCGGCCCTCGGGGGCTACTCGGCGCTGCCCGACGCGCTGCGCACCCCGGCCACGCCGCAGCGCTCCTACCTCTACGCCAACGACGGCAAGACGTTGATCACCACGTTCTACGACGTCAACCGCACGGACGTGCCCCTCGACGAGATCGCGCCGGTGATGCGGCAGGCCATCGTCGCGGCCGAGGACCGCCGCTTCTACAGCCACGGCGGCGTCGACCTGCGGGGCATGGCCCGCGCCCTGGTCGCCAACGTCCGCGGCGGCGAGACCGCGCAGGGCGGCTCCACGCTGACCATGCAGTACGTCCGCAACGTCCTCAAGAACGACCCCGGCCGCACCGCCGAGCAGCGCGCCGCGGCCACCGAGCAGACCGTCGAGCGGAAGCTCCAGGAGATCCGGTACGCGAACGCGCTGGAGGACAGCCTCAGCAAGGACGAGATCCTCAACCGCTACCTGAACATCGCGTACTTCGGGTCCGGGTCGTACGGCATCGCGGCGGCCAGCCAGCGCTACTTCGCCAAGGCGCCGGCCGACCTGACCCTGGCCGAGGCGGCCCTGCTCGCCGGGCTGGTGCAGTCGCCCGAGGCGTACAGCCCGATCGACGGCGACGCCGACGCGGCGCTGGACCGGCGGGCGTACGTGCTCGACGCGATGGTCGCCACCGGCGCGGCCACCGCCGACCAGGCCGCGACCGCCAAGGCCGAGAAGCTCACGTTGCGCCCCACCGCCCAGCCCAACGGCTGCACCGCCCCGGCCGGCGGACACGACGACTGGGGCTTCTTCTGCGACTACCTGCGCCAGTGGTGGCTCACCCAGCCGGCCTTCGGCGCGACCGTCGAGGAGCGGGAGCAGGCGCTGCGCCGCGGCGGCTACACCGTCGTCACCTCGCTGGACCCGCAGGTCCAGGCCACCGCCCAGCAGCAGGCGACCAGCGTCTACGGGTACGACAACAAGCGCGCCCTGCCGATCGCCGCCGTCGAGCCGGGCACCGGCCGCGTCCTCGCCCTGGCGGTCAACCGGCACTACAGCCTCGACGCGAACCCGGACGGGCAGGTCAACCACCCGAACACCGTCAACCCGCTGATCTCCGGCGGCGGCAGCGTCGCCGGGTACCAGGCGGGTTCGACGTTCAAACTGTTCACCATGCTCGCCGCCCTGGAGGCCGGCAAGCCGCTGTCCACCGGCTTCGACGCGCCGAGCCGCCTGCCCACCCGGTACGCCGCCGACGGCGAGGGCTCCTGCGACGGCCGGTGGTGCCCGGCCAACGCCAACCCGGAGTGGATGGACGGGTACCGGATGATGTGGGACGGCTTCGGCCGCTCGGTGAACACGTACTTCGTGTGGCTCGCCGAGCAGGTCGGGCCGGAGAAGGTGGTCGAGATGGCGCAGCGCCTCGGCATCACCTTCCGCGCCGACGCCGACGCCACCTTCGCCGAGAACAACGCCGAGAACTGGGGCGCCTTCACCCTCGGCGTCGCCTCCACCACCCCGCTCGACCTGGCCAACGCGTACGCCACCGTGGCCGCGGAGGGCACGTACTGCAAGCCGCTGCCGGTGGTCTCGGTGACCGCGGCGGACGGCTCGACGGTGTCGGTCGAGCCGTCCTGCAAGCGGGTGCTCGACGCCGACGTCGCGCGGGCCGCCACCGACGCCGCCCGCTGCCCGGTCGGCCAGCAGTCCCCGTTCGGCCAGTGCAACGGCGGCACCGCCACCTCGGTGACCCGGATCCTCGACGGCCGCCCGGTCGCCGGCAAGACCGGTAGCTCCGAGGGCAACGCCACCGAGACGTTCGTCGGCTTCACCCCGCAGGTCGCGGTGGCCGGCATCGCCGCCAACCCCGACGACACGACCGACGCCGTCGGCGGCCCGGTGCAGGCGAAGGTGATCGACGCGGTGGCCCGGGTGATCGCCACCGCGGTGGCGGGCCAGCCGGAGAAGGCGTTCGCCGCGCCCAGCCCGGCGCTGGTCGGCGACCCGCAGCGCCCGACCGAGCGTCCCGAGCCGGACGACCGCCGCCCGCAGCGCGACGACCGCCGCGAGGACCGCACCGAGGACCCGCTGGAGGAATTCCGCCGCTGGCTCGACCGCCGCGGCTGAGGTGTAAGGAAGGGCCCCTTGTTAACGCCTGGCGTTGTACAAGGGGCCCTTCTTAACGAGCCGGCGCGGTGCCCGTCGGCGGTCGGGCGAGGGCGGGGCTTTTCATGCCCGATTGGCGGGCGCCCGATGTGGACCCGCGGCGATAGCCTGGCCCGATGTATCCGGACGACCCGACCCAGCATCAGCAGCAGCCCGTTCCGCCGCAAGCCGGCTCGTACCCGCCGCCGATGGGGGGCCCGCAGTACCCGCCGCCGCAGGCGTCCGGCCCGTACCCGCCCCAGGCGTACCCCCCGCCGATCGGCTACCACCAGACCACCGTGGCTTCAGGCGGGATTCCCGGCTGGATGCACGTCCTCTACGCCGTCGGCGGCCTGTTCACCTGCGGCATCGCCTGGGTGATCTGGCCGATCCACTGGTGGTTCGCCCAGTCGAAGAGTCGCTCGACGACGACGGTGACCCAGGTCGCGCCGCCCCCGCAGCAGTACCCGCCGCAGCAGTACCCGCCGCAGTAGGGCAGCCGGGCCGATGGACCGCAGCCGGGGCGGCCCTCGAACGGGCGCTTCATCATTGTCCAGCCCTCGCCCCGGTTAGCGGGCTCCTCGTGTGCAGCGCCCTCCCAGCGTCCGTTGCGCTCGGTGAACCGAGGCGGGCCGCCGTCGACCGATGGGGCACTACCGGCGCGGTCGCCTGCCGGGGTGTCGGGTCGCCAGGTCGAGCAGTCGGCGGACCCGGTACGACAGGACGCGACCCTGCCCGAGGGACAGCACGACCTCGGTGCCGGTGTCGCCGTCGACGACCGTGAGAGTCAGCGCCGGCTCCAGGGCCGGAGCGAGGCACCGGGTGAGGGCCAGATAGGCGATGGCCGCCTCCGGCTGGCCGACGCTGATCGGCAGTTGGACGGACCGGTGCTGGCCACGGGTGGTGCAGCCGGCCCGGTCGCACCACGGCGGATGGCCCGGGTTGTGCCGGTCACCCAACTGGCCGGTGGGGTAGACGTGCACGTGTCCGCAGGGCCGGGTGATGTCGGGGGCGAGCGGCACCGGGTGCCCGTGGAGCCCAGCACGGCCGATCGCGGCGAGGGCCTCGTCGGTGTGGACGTGGCAGGTGTAGGCGTTCGCGTCGAGAGAGTCGGCCGAGTAGACCTCGATCCGCGTCGCCGCCGAGTCGCCACACTCCGGCAGCGCGACGGGTAGGGCGTGCGGGCCGACATCACCGTCCATCATGTTCGCCTCCTCGGAGCGGCGCCGGATCGGCCGGGGGACGGACCGATCCGGCGCCGCACGCGCACAGTCTGGTGAGGACACCGTTACGCTCGGAAGCTTCGGCAGGTCGCCGGGGAGCCTGGCCACTCTGCCGGAGAACGGCCGCGAATCGCGGCGGGTCGGCGTAGAGGGGATCGAGAACCGATGAGCGTGTCCGCGTCGGAGTTCCTGCTGGCCGAACTGCGCCGCCAGCGCACCCTGGCCGGGCTCACCCAGGACGAGTTGGGCGAGCGGGCGCACTTCTCCGGCAAGCAGGTCAGCGCCGTGGAGTTGGGCACCCGGCCGCCCCGGGAGGACTACCTCGCCGCGATCGACAAGGCGCTCGACACCGGCGGGCTGTTCGTCCGGCTTTGGTCCGACCTGGTCAAGGACGACGCCGCCCCGGTCTGGCTGCGCGAATGGATCGAGTTCGAACGGGAAGCGGTCCCGCTCCGCTGGTACGAACCGGCCGACCTTCCCGGGCTGCTGCAAACCGAGGCCTACGCCCGCGCCACGCTCGCCGGGGTCCCGTTGCCTGCGGCTCGGGTCGACCAGTTGGTCTCAGCGCGGCTCACCCGTCAGGAGATCCTCCAGCGGGAGGACCCGCCACAGATGCTCGTGGTGATCGACGAGATGGCGCTCCGTCGCCCGATGGTCAACCACGCCTCGGTCATGGCGCAGCAGTTCCGGCTGCTGCTCGACCGCGCGCGGCAACCGAACATCCAGGTGGCGGTGATACCGGCGACCGCCGGCCTGCATCCCGGACTACAGGGCGGCTTCATCCTGGCCACGCTGCCGGACGGATCAGCAGTGGCTCATCTTGACCAGCAGGTCAGGGCACAGGTCGTCGCGCAGGCCGAGGACATCGTTACCCTTCAAGGGATGTGGGAGACGGTTCGTGGCGAAGCGCTGTCGCGGAGTCAGTCGCTCACACTGATCGAGGAGGTGGCGAGGCCATGGATCTGAACGCCGCCCGATGGCGCACGTCGACCCGTTCGGGTTCGAACGGTGGGTCCTGTGTGGAGGTTGCCGACAATCTGCCGGGTGTGGTGCTGGTGCGCGACTCCAAGGACCGCGACGGCGGGACGCTGCGCTTCGAGCCGTACGCCTGGGGGGTCTTCGTCGCCGCGGTGAAGCGCGACTGACCGACGGCGCTCAACCCCGGCGCGGCTTGTACGCGGCGACCGTCGCGGGCAGGCCCCGCCGGAGGATGCCCGCCCAGTCGGTGTCGCCGCGCAAGAGCGCCCCGGCGGTCTTGCGGGCCTGGTCGGCGGTGAAGTGCGGGGGCAGCATCAGCTCGGCGGGGTCCACCAGCGCGTTGATCACGGTCGGCCGGTCGGCGGTCAACGCCCGCTCCCAGACCGCCGGGATCTGGTCGGGGGAGTCGACGAGTTCGCCGCCGAGTCCGAGCACCTCCGCCCACCGGTGGTAGCCGATGTCGGGCAGTTGCTGGCTGTCGGGGAACATCGGCGTGCCCTCGGTGGACCGCTGCTCCCAGCTGACGAACGCCAGGTCCCGGTTGTTGAGCACCAGGACGACGAAGCGCGGGTCGGGCCAGCCGCGCCAGTACTTGGCCACGGTGATCAGCTCGTTGACGCCGTTCATCTGCATCGCGCCGTCGCCGATCAGCGCGACGAGCGGGCGGTCCGGGTGGGCGAACTTGGCGGCGAGGGCGTACGGCATGGCGCCGCCCATGGACAGCAGCGTGCCGGACAGGCTGGCCAGCATCCCGGGGCGGACCTGGACGTGGCGCGCGTACCAGGCGGTCGCGGTTCCGCAGTCGACGGCCAGCATCACGTCGTCGGGCAGCCGGTCGCTCAGGGCGGCGAAGAGCAGTTGCGGGTTGACCGGGTCGGCGGGCTGCTGGGCGAGGTCGCGCTGCGCCTGCCGCCACGCCGCCGTCTCCCGGGTGATCGTCTCCCGCCACCTCGTCGGTCCGGGCCCCGGGCCCAGCTCCCGCAGCAGCGCCCGCAGGGTGGGTGCGGCGTCGCCGGTCAGGTTCACCTCGGTCGGGTAGCGCAGCCCCATCAGCGTGCCGTCCCGGTCGATCTGCACCGCCCGTGCCTGCCCGGGCGGCGGATAGAACTCGGAGTACGGCATGTTGCTGCCGACGATGAGCAGCCGGTCGCAGTGGTTCATCAGGTGCCAGCTCGGCCGGGTGCCGAGCAGGCCGATCGCGCCGGTGACCCAGGGCTCACGGTGGTCGACGGCGGCGAATCCCAGCAGGGCGGTCGCGACGCCCGCACCGAGCCGGTGGGCGACCTCGCGTACCTCGGTCTCGGCGCCGAGCGCGCCCTGCCCGACGAGCATCGCCACCCGCTCGCCGCTGCCCAGCACCTCGGCGGCGCGGCGGACGTCGGCCTCCGGCGGCACGGTCGGGCCGGTGCTCGGCACGCTGCTGGTGTGGTAGTAGCCGTGCGCGTGCGGTGGGTCCGGCACCGCCGGCTTGTCCTGCAGGTCGAGGGGGAGGACCAGGGCGGTGACGGTACGGCGGTCGAGCGCCGTCCGGCAGGCCCGGTCCACCAGGTGGCGGACCTGGGCGGGGTGGTCGACCTGCGCGAGGAACGCCGCGGCGACGTCCTTGTAGAGGGCGAGCAGGTCGACCTCCTGGTAGTAGCCGCCGCCCTCGGCGGTGAGCGCGGTGTGACCGAGCAGCGCGACGACCGGCTGGTGGTCGAGTTTGGCGTCGTACAGGCCGTTGAGGACGTGGATCGCGCCGGGACCGCTGGTCACGAGGATGCAGCCGAGCGGGCCGCCGCCGTACTTGACGTGCGCCGACGCCGCGAAGCCGGCGGTCTCCTCGTGCCGGACCTGCACGAAGTGCGCCTGTTCGTGGGTGCGTTGCAGGGCCGAGGTCATGCCGTTGATGCCGTCGCCCGGATAGCCGAAGTACCGGCGCACGCCCCAGCAGGCCATCCGCTGCACGATGTGGTCCGCGACCGTGGCGTCGCGGGGCAGGGGCCACGGGGCGGCCGGGATGTACCTGTCGCCGTCCATGCTCACCTGATCGGTCCCTCCGCTCGCGCCTGCGGCGGGCGGGTTCCCGGAGCGGACCGGACGAAACGCCACGAAAGGGTGGCGCCCGGTGCGGGGAGGGGGGAACCCGCACCGGGCGCCGGCCCGGTCAGCTCGCCGAGCAGGCCGGGGTCAGGGTGCCGGCGTTGCCGTTGCCCTGGAACCCGAACTCGGTGGTCTGGCCGGAGCCCAGCCGGCCGTTGTAGCTCACGTTGCTGAACCGGACCGCCCCGCTGTTGGCGCTCGGTGTGGCGTTCCACGTGTTGACGAGGGTGACGCCGCCGGGAAGCGTCAGGTTGACCGCCCAGCCGTTGGTGCCGGCGGAGCCGGCCGTGACCCGTACGGTGGCGACGAAGCCGCCGGTCCAGGTCTGCAGCGACACCGTCGCCGAGCAGCCGCCGGGACCGGGCGGGGGCGTGCTGGGCGGCGGCGTCGACGGCGGCGGGGTCGTCGGCGGCGGCGTGGTGCTGGGCGGCGGCGTGGCGCCGCCGTTGAGGGCGTTCAGCACCGCGGTGTACGCGGGCTTCTTGTTGCCGCTGCCGTCGAAGAGCAGCGGGTTCTGCGAGGCCCGCCACGAGTCGGTGTCCCGGATGCCCCAGACCGTGATGCCGTTGCAGCGGGCGACGGCGAGGCAGTCCTCGACGACCCGGCGGTAGGTGTCCGCCGACGCCCCCTCGATGTCCAGTTCGGTGATCTGCACGTCGACGCCGAGCGCGGCGAAGCTGGACAGCGTGGTGCGGTAGTTGCTCGGGTACGGCGACTGGTTGTTGAAGTGCGACTGGAGGCCGACGCAGTCGATCGGCACGCCGCGCTGCTTGAAGTCCTGGACCATGCGGTAGACGGCCTGCGTCTTCGCGTGCGTCCAGTCGTCGGTGTTGTAGTCGTTGTAGCAGAGCTTCGCGTTCGGGTCCGCGGCCCGCGCGGCGCGGAACGCCGCCTCGATCCAGTCGTTGCCGGTGCGCTGGAGGTTCGAGTCGCGGCGGGCGCCGGTGGAGCCGTCGGCGAACGCCTCGTTCACCACGTCCCAGGAATCGATCTTGCCGCGGTAGTAGGTGGCCATGTGGGTGACGTGGTTGAGCATCGCCTGGCGCAGCGCGGTGCCGGACATGTTCTGCATCCAGCCCGGCTGCTGCGAGTGCCAGGCCAGGGTGTGGCCCCGCACCTTCATGCCGTTCGACCGGGCGTGGTTGACGATGCGGTCGGCGTTGGTGAAGGTGAACTGCCCCTGCTGCGGCTCGGTCGCGTCGATCTTCATCTCGTTCTCGGGCGTGACCGAGTTGAACTCGCGGTTCAGGATGCCCACGTACGTACTGTCGGACAGCTTGTTCGCCGCGACCGCGGCACCGAAGTAGCGGCCCTTCTCGCCGGCGGACGCGCCGAGTGTCGTGCCGGCGCTGGCCGTCGGGGCGAGGGCGACGGTCGCGCCGACCAGGGCACCCGTGACCGCTGCGGTCAGGGCGAGGAGTCGGGCGGCGCGGGCCCGGCTCGGTCGGTCCGCACGGGGGACCGGTGGGTTGCTCATGGCGAAATGCCTTCCGGGAGGTCGGATGGTGGGTGCGGGGTTCCGCCGGCGCTGCCCATCCGCGCCGGGCGCGACCCGCCGCAGGCTGCCCGGGTGCCTGCGAGAATTCCGGTGGGGTGCCCATCCGCGCAGATCGATGCTAACGGAATGTTTCCGGAAAGCTCAACCTCGATGTCCGGGGCGGCGTCGGCCGACCAAGATGCTCAACCTGATCGATGCCGTGCCGGCCCCTCAGGACGTTCCGGTAACCGGCCGGCGGGCGGCGTCTGCGGGAGGCGGCGGGCCGTCCGGCAGAATCGTCGGGTGCCCGTCCACCTCATCACCGACCCCGACGACGAGCGGATCGGCGACTACCGCGCCCTCACCGACGTGGAACTGCGGACCCGCTGGGAGCCACCGCACGGCCTGTTCATCGCCGAAGGCGAACTGGTGCTCCGCCGCGCGCTGCGCGCCGGCTACCCGGTCCGGTCGTACCTGGTGGACGCCAAACGAACCGACCAGCTCGCCGACCTGGACACCGGGGACGCGCCGATCTACGCCGCGACGCCGGACGTCCTGCAACAGGCCACCGGATTCCACGTCCACCGGGGAGTGCTGGCGTCGTTCCGGCGTCGCCCCCTGCCACCGGCGGCCGAGGTGCTCGCCGCCGCCCGCCGCGTCGTGATCCTGGAGGACGTCAACAACCACACCAACCTCGGCGCGATCTTCCGGGCGGTCGCCGGTCTCGGCGTCGACGCGGTTCTGCTCTCGCCGACCTGCGCCGACCCGCTCTACCGGCGCAGCGTCCGGGTCAGCATGGGCGAGGTGTTCGCCGTGCCGTACGCCAAACTCGACCCCTGGCCGGACGCGCTCGCCCAGGTGCGGGCGGCCGGCTTCACCGTGCTGGCGATGACCCCCGCCCCGGACGCGGTGCCGATCCAGCACCTCGACGCCGGCCAACGGGCCCGGGCGGCCCTGCTGCTCGGCGCGGAGGGCGCCGGCCTGACCCGGGCGGCCATGGACGCCAGTGACGTCCGCGTGGTGATCCCGATGCGGCGTGGCGTCGACTCGCTCAACGTCGCCGCCGCCACCGCCGTCGCCTGCTGGGAACTCGGCCGCGACGACCCGCTCTGACCGGACCACCGTCGCCGCACCGGCACGGTGGTGCCGCGGCCACTCCGTCCGTGACCGGGCGGACCACCAGGGGTGAGCGTTGCGAGGTCACTCACGGTAGCGTGTCGGCCGTGTTCCCTACCGTCCGTGAGGTGCTCGCGCTGGAGCCGGTGCGGCACGGCGCGCCGCGCCTGGTCGCGGGCGACGCCGGGCTGGACCGGCCGGTCCGCTGGGTGCACGTGGCGGAGGTACCCGACATCGCCACCCTGCTCGGCGGTGGGGAACTGGTGCTGACCACCGGGATCGGGCTACCGGCCGACGACACCGGGCTGCGGGCGTTCATCGGCGACCTGGCCGACGTCGGGGTGTCCGGCCTCGTCGTGGAGCTGGGCCGCCGGTACCTCAGCGGGGTACCCCGCGTGATGGCGGCCGCCGCCGAGCGGCGCGGGCTGCCCCTGGTCGAGCTGCGGCGCGCCACGCCGTTCGTGCGGATCACCGAGGCCGTGCACGCGCTGATCGTCGACGCGCAGCTCACCGAGCTGCGGGCCACCGAGGAGATCCACCAGCGGTTCACCGAACTGTCCGTGGAGGGCGCCGGTCCGGGCGAGGTGGTCCGGCAGGCCGCCGAGCTGTCCGGATGCCCGGTGGTGCTGGAGAACCTGTCCCGGCAGGTGCTCGCGTACGACCCGGCGGGGGAGAGCGCCGAACTGCTGCTCGACGGCTGGGAGCAGCACTCGCGGCGGATCCGGCCGGCCGGGCGGACCGCGTACGACACGGACAGCGGCTGGCTGGTGACCATGGTCGGGGCCCGTGGGCAGGACTGGGGGCGGCTGCTGCTGCGCTGGCCCGGCGACGGCGAACTGACCACCCGTGGCCCGCGCCGGCCGTCGGAGTCCGGGCGGGACGCGCCCACCGGCGGGGCCCGACCCGGCGAGCCGGCGGCCGGCGCGGGCACCCCGGACAGCCCGCCGACCCGGCTGACCATCCTCGTGGAGCGGGCGGCGTCGACCCTGGCGCTGGGGCGGCTCATCCGCCGCGACGCCGAAGGCCTGGAGCGGCAGCTGCACCGCACCCTGCTCACCGCTCTGCTCGACCACTCCCGGCCGGTGGACGAGGTGGCGCTGCGGGCGCGGGCTCTCGGCGTGGTGCTGGAACGGCGGCACCTGGTGGGCGTGGTCGTCCGGTACCGGACCGACGACCCGGCCGGCGACGGTGGCCACGAACCGGCCGGCGAACCTGGCCTCGCCCCGGGCGCGCCGGAGGCCGGGCCGGCCCGGCTGCGGGACCTCGCCGAGGCGGTCGGGCACGCCGTCCGCGAAGCGAAGCTCACCGCCCTGACCAGCGCCCTCGACGACCAGGCCGTGGGGGCGCTGCTCGCCCTGCCGGACGCGTCGTCCGAGGAGCGGGCGCTCGCCACCTTCGCCGCCGCCCTGCGCCGCACCCGCCCGGACGCGCACGTGCCCCGGCCGGCCGAGCCCTCCCGTGCCGCGCCCGGTCCGGACGAGGAGACCCGTGGCGGCGGTGTGCCGGCACCCCGGGAGGCGTCGGGCGTGGGGGGCGTGCCGCGGGGCGGTGCCGCGCCCGTGCGGCTGGTGCCGTCCGCCGCCGTCGTCATCGCCGCCGGCTCGGGCGTGGGCAGCCTGCGGGAGGCGCGGCGGTCGCTGGTCGAGGCGCGCCAGATCGCCGACGCCGCCCGGCGCGACCGCCGGGACCTGCCGGTCTTCCGGCTGCCGAACGTGGGACTCGCCGGCCTGCTGCACCTGCTGCGGGACGAGCCCCGGGTGCAGACGTTCGTCGAGCGCGAGCTGGGGGCCCTGCTCGCGTACGACGCCCAGCACCCCCGGGAGCAGTTGCTGGGCACGCTGCGCGCGTACCTGGAGCAGGGCCGCAACAAGTCGGCGGGCGCTGCGGCCGCGCACCTGTCCCGCCCGGCGTTCTACGAGCGCCTGGCCCGGATCGGCCGCATCCTCGACGTCGACCTGGACTCGGTCGACGCCTGCCTCTCCCTGCACGTGGCCCTGCTGGCCCTGGACGCCATCCGCACCCCCTAACTCCCGACCCAGCGCCCCGCCCCTACCTGTTGATCATGAGGTTAGCGGGTTGGTTCGTCCCGATTCGGACCCGCTAACTTCATGATCAACCCGGGCGGGGCCGCGGCGGGCAAGGTGGGTGGGTGGGTGGGTGGGGTGGGTGGGGGGGGGTGGGTGGGGGGAGGGTGGGGTTAGGTGAGGGAGTCCAGGGTTTTTGCGTAGATGGTGGGGGTGAAGGTGGGGCCGCCGGGGGTGAGGACGTCCGAGGTGGTTGCCGCCTGCCAGGCCGTTTCGGGGACGGCGTCCACGAGGGCCCGGACGACCGGGGCATCGCGCCACTGCTCCTGCTCGGCGAGGAGGCTGAGCGCCACCACCGACTCCTCGACCTCGCCGACGCACTCGAACGGCTTGTGCCCGTCCACGCCGAGCAGCTCCCGGTAACCCGGCAGCTGGACCGGGTCGGCGAGCAGGTCACCGCCGAAGATGTGGGTGATCCGCTCGCGCGGCATGAACGGCGCCAGCGCGAGGAAGACGAACCGGCACTTCGGGCAGTTCCGGCACCAGCGCTCGCTCGCGCCGCGCAGCTTGAACGCCGCGTTGCAGCTGGTCACCACGTCGTCGTACCGGTCGATCGACGCGAACAACCGCGCGATGTGCAGCTCCGACAACTGGCGCAGCAGGGAGAAGTACGGGTCGGTGAGCCCGGCGTGCTCGGCGAGCGCCGCCCGCAGCAGCCCCTCCGCCTCGACCCCCTTGGACCACTGGTGGTTGATCTCGTGCCCGTCCCAGACCAGGTTCGGGTCCGACGCCGAGCGCTCGTTGGACATCACCACGGGGCCGAGGCCGTTCAGCACCGCCGTCGCGACGGCGATCAGCGAGTTGATCGCGGTGACCGGGATGTGACCGTTGAGCGCGCCGGCCTCGTTCAGGTCGAACAGCACCGGGTCGATCCGCCGGCGGGCGGCCAGCGCCGGCAGCCCGGACGCCGCGTTCACCGACTCGATCACCCGGTTCGGGTTGACCGAGAAGGGCACCGGGTCGAAACCGCCCCGGCGCAGCGCCTCCAGGCTGACGATCGAGTCCTTGCCGCCGCCGACCGCCGACAGCGGCCGCCGGCCGTAGGTGTCGTACCCGACGGCCGGTGCGACCTCACCGGCGGGTACCTCGGGACGCAGCTCCAGCACGTGCGGCAGCGCGTTGCGGTACGCGTACTCCCCGAGGCCCTTGGTGTAGACGGCCGTGACCAGCTCGACGGCGGCCGACCCCAGCGGCGCCGGCAGCACCAGCCGGCGCGGCGCGGCCGTCTTGTAGTAGCTGACGCCCGCCACCACGTGCAGCAGCTCCAGGACGCGGCCCAGGGTCGCGACCGTCTCGTCCGACGGGGGCGCGTCGGGCAGCGGCAGGGTGACCACCTCGGTGAAGCGCTGCTCGCCGTCGGGCCCGGTCAGGGCGTAGTCGAACAACACCTCCCCGGTGGAGAGGTCGATCGAGTAGGACGGGAAGGTGAAGGCGTCCATCCGCCGGAGCTGCTCGTTGGGCACACGCCATACTAGGCCCTGGTTCGTCCGCCGTGCCCGAGTGCGCCGGACCCGCCCGCCGACGTCGCCGACATCCCGAGGAGAGCACGTGCGCCTGTCTGACCTGCGCGGACGCAAAGTCGCCGTCTGGGGCACCGGCCGCGAGGGCCGGGCCGCCGTGACCGCGATCGCCGCGCACGGCCCGGCGGACCTGGTCGCGGTCGACGACAGCCGCTCCTTCCTCAGCCTTCCCTGGGAGGGGCCCCTCGCCGAGGCGGCGCCGCTGGTCACCGGCGAGGCGGGTTTCGATCGGCTGCTCGCCGCCGACGTCGTGGTCCGCTCACCCGGGGTGCCGAACACGCACCCGTGGCTGGTGGAGCTGCGGCGGCGCGATGTCCCGGTCACCCAGGGCACCGCCCTGTGGCTGGCCGACCACGCCGCACGCACCGTCGGCGTCACCGGCAGCAAGGGCAAGAGCACCACGTCCAGCCTGATCAGCCACCTGCTCACCGCGGTGGAGCGGCCCAACGTCTTCGGCGGCAACATCGGCGTGCCGACCCTGGACCTGCCGGAGGCCGAGCTGTACGTGCTGGAGCTGTCCAGCTACCAGTGCAGCGACCTGGCCGACTCGCCGCGGGTCGCCGTGGTCACGGCGCTGTTCCCCGAACACCTGGACGCGCACGGCGGCGAGCGGGAGTACTACCGCGACAAGCTCAACCTGCTGGCGCACCACCCGGAGACGATCGTCGTCAACGGCGCCGATGCGCGACTCGCCGCCGAACTCGGCGACCGGCCCGCCGTACGCGCCGGCACCCCGGACACCACCCACGTGGCGACCGGCCCGGACGGCACGCCCTGGTTCCACCTCGGCGACCAGCCGCTCTTCGCGCGGGCCGTCCTGCCACTGGTGGGCCGGCACAACGAGGGCAACCTGTGCGTGGCGCTCGCCGTGCTCGACGCGCTCGGCGTCGACGTGGTCGCCCGGCGGGACACGCTCGCGGTGGCGGTCGCCGAGTTCCAGGGCCTCGCCCACCGGCTCACCGAGATCGTCGACCCGTCCGGGCTCACGTTCGTCGACGACACGCTCGCCACCAGCCCGTACGCTGCCATGCACGCGATCGACGCGTACGACGGGCGGCCGCTCACGGTCATCGTCGGCGGCACTGACCGCGGCCTGGACTACACGCCGCTGCGGGAGCACCTCGCCGAACGGGAGATCACCGTCATCGGCGTGCCGGACAGCGGCCCACGTATCGTGGCGGCGCTCGACGGGCTGCCGAAGGTGCGCTGCGAGGTCGTCGACGACCTGGTCGACGCCGTACGGCTGGCCCGCGACGTCACGCCGGTCGGCGGGGTCGTGCTGCTGTCGCCGGCCGCGCCGAGCTACGGGCGGTTCCGCAACTTCGAGCACCGCTCGGAGGTGTTCGCCCAGGCGGTCCGCGACACCGCCGCCGGCTGAGGTGTTAGGAAGGGACCCTTGTACAACACCAGGCGTTAACAAGGTGCCCTTCCTTGCACAAACGCCGCTGGCCGGCACCCGGGTTCGGGTGCCGGCCAGCGGCGTGGTTCCCCCTGTCGAGGAAAGACTTCGGTTGTCAGTTGTTCCAGTGCTCGGCGACGAGGTCGGCGGCCTGGGTCTCCCACTGGGCGTAGTGGAACGGGTAGGCCGACACCTGCACGGTCTGGGCGGCCTTGGTCAGCGGCATGTCCTGCCAGCCGTCGACCTGCTTGAGACCCTTCAGGAACGCCAGCGTGGAGTATTCGGGGTCGGTGATCTGCTCGACCGTGCCCCACCCGCTGGACGGGCGCTGCTGGAACAGGCCCTGCGAGTCGTGGTCGTTGCGCTCACCCAGGTGACCCAGGTTGACCAGCTTCGACTCCTGCAACGCGGTGGCGATGGCCACCACGGCGGCCCGCTCGTCCATGTCGGCCTTCTTCGTCGCCGCGATGATCGCCTTGACGTTGCCGATCTGCTCGTCGTCCAGGTCGATACGCGACTGCTTGCCCTGCACACCGTGCGGGATCAGCGTGTTCTTGTCCACCGTGTCAGCCTGCACGGTGGCGGCGAGCGACGTGGTGCCGACCGTGCCGGCGGTGGTGGTGTCGTGGTTCAGCGGGCCGGCGGCGAGACCACCGGCGACGGCCAGACCAGCGATACCGAGAACGCTCTTACGCAGCATCGTGTTCATCACGAGAAGCTCCATTCGGGGGAAGGGCACCCGCGCCGACAAGAAGGGGGGATCAGCGAACGGATGCGACGTCCGGGCTCGCAGGCACGGTCCGAGGGGGTCGGACCGGCGATGTCCCGGGTGTCCGGACCGGCGACCACGCGGGGCGGGGGGCCCTCACGGCGCCGGGACCATGTGTAACGACCGCCGGGCCGCCATCATTCCGGCCGGTGGGCCGGGGATCGCGCCCGCTCGGGGCGGCGGCCCTGCTCGATCGTCCAGGTGATGTAACGACCCCGGCCCGGCCACCATTCCGCCGCGACGGTGCCGCCGGTCACCCGCCGAACCGGACATCCGGCACACCGGGCGACAGCGGACCCGGACATACCGACCAGGTGATGCGTCAACGTCCGGAGCTGACGTGCTGTCAGGTCGCCGGGGCGCGTGCGCTACACGGTGACAGTTGTCCCGAGCCGGGCCTGATGAGAGCGTGCGGTAACCGCAACTGCTGGGAGGCGCCACGATGACCGCCGACGACCTGCTGGCCCGGCACCGGGCCGTGCTCCCGTCCTGGATGCCGCTCTACTACGCCGAGCCGCTCGAACTCGTCTCCGGCGAGGGCCGCCGGGTCACCGACGCGCAGGGGCGCACCTATCTGGACTTCTTCGGCGGCGTGCTGACGAACATGATCGGCTACGACATCCCGGAGATCCGGGAGGCGGTGGAGCGCCAGCTCAGCACCGGCATCGTGCACACCTCCACCCTCTACCTGATCCGGCAGCAGGTGGAGCTGGCCGAGAAGGTGGCCCGGCTCTCCGGCATCCCGGACCCGCGGGTCTTCTTCACCAACTCGGGGACCGAGGCCAACGAGGCGGCGCTGCTGATGGCCACCAACCACCGCCGCTCCCACCAGGTCCTGGCCGTCCGCAACAGCTACCACGGCCGGTCGTACGCGGCGATGGGCGTCACCGGCAACCGCGGCTGGTCGGCCAGCCCGCTGAACCCGCTGCAGGTGGCCTGGCTGCACTCCGGTGAGCGGCTGCGCGGCCTGCTGGCCCGGCTGCCCGAGGCGGACCGGGTCGACGCGGCGGTGGAGGACCTGCGCGAGGTGCTCGCCACGCAGACCGCCGGTGACGTGGCGTGCCTGATCGCCGAGCCGATCCAGGGCGTCGGCGGCTTCGTGCACGGCCCGGACGGGCTCTTCGCCGCCTGGAAGAAGGTGCTCGACGAGCACGGCATCCTGCTCGTCTCCGACGAGGTGCAGACCGGTTGGGGGCGTACCGGCGAGCACTTCTGGGGCTACCAGGCTCACGGCGTCACGCCGGACCTGCTCACCTTCGCCAAGGGCATCGGCAACGGTTTCGCCCTCGCCGGTGTCGTCGGCCGTGCCGAGGTGGTCGAGTCGGTGCCGGCCATCAGCTTCTCGACGTTCGGCGGCAACCCGGTCTCGACCGCGGCGGGCAACGCCGTCCTGGACTACCTGCTCGACCACGACCTGCAGGCGAACGCGGCCCGCGTCGGCGCGATCCTCGCCGACGGACTGCGCGCCGCGGTGGGCGACCTGCCGGAGGTCGCCGAGGTTCGCGGTAAGGGCCTGATGCTCGGCGTCGAGTTCGTCCGGCCGGGTACGGGCGAGCCCGACGCGGCGCTGGCCACCCGCGTCTTCGAGGCGTGCCGGGCCGGCGGCCTGCTCGCCGGCAAGGGCGGCCTGCACGGCAACGTGCTGCGGATGGGCCCGCCGCTCACGCTGACCGAGGACGAGGCCCGCGAGGGCCTCGCCATCCTGGTCGACGCCATCCGCACCGCCGCCGAGGCGGTGGCCCGGTGAGCGCGAGGAGGGAGCCGGTGAACCTGATCGGGCACTTCGTCGACGGGAAGCGCGTGGTGGGCGCGTCCCCGCGACGCGGCGACGTCTTCGACCCGGCCACCGGTCGGCGTACCGGGGAGGTGGAGCTGGCCTCCACCGTGGACGTCGCGGCGGCGGTGGGGGCCGCCGAGCGCGCCGCGCGGTCCTGGCGGGACGCCTCCCTGGCGAAGCGGACGGCCGTGCTGTTCGCGTTCCGGGAGCTGGTCCACGCCCGGCGGGACCGGCTGGCCGCGGTCGTCACCGCCGAGCACGGCAAGGTGCTCGCCGACGCCGCCGGCGAGGTGCAACGCGGGCTGGAGGTCATCGAGTACGCCTGCGGCCTCCCGTCGGCGCTGCGCGGCGGGTTCAGCGAGAACGTCTCCACCGAGGTCGACTCGTACTCGCTCCGGCAGCCGCTCGGCGTGGTCGCGGTGATCAGCCCGTTCAACTTTCCGGTGATGGTGCCGCTGTGGTTCGTCCCGGTGGCGGTCGCCGCCGGCAACGCGGTGGTGCTCAAGCCCAGCGAGAAGGACCCGAGCGCGGCGCTGCTGCTGGCCGAGTGGTTCGCCGAGGCCGGTTTGCCCGACGGGGTGTTCAACGTCGTCAACGGCGACAAGGAGGCCGTCGACGCCCTGTTGGACCACCCGGCGGTCAAGGCGGTGTCGTTCGTCGGTTCCACCCCGATCGCCCGGTACGTCTACCAGCGCGGCTCGTTGGCGGGCAAGCGGGTGCAGGCGCTCGGCGGGGCGAAGAACCACATGGTGGTGCTGCCCGACGCCGACCTGGACCTGGCCGCCGACGCCGCCGTCAACGCCGGTTTCGGGTCGGCGGGGGAGCGGTGCATGGCGATCTCCGCGCTGGTCGCGGTCGAGCCGGTCGCCGACGCCCTGGTGACGAAGATCGCCGAGCGGATGGCCGGGCTGCGCACCGGCGACGGGCGGCGCGGCTGCGACATGGGTCCGCTCGTCACCGCCGCGCACGCCGAGCGGGTCCGGTCGTACGTGGCGGCGGGCGTGGCGGCCGGCGCGGTGCCGGTGGTCGACGGCCGGGACGTCGAGCCGGACGGCGACGCGGGCGGTTTCTGGCTCGGGCCGACGCTGTTCGACCACGTCACCCCGGACATGTCGATCTACACCGACGAGATCTTCGGGCCGGTGCTGTCCGTGGTCCGGGTCGGTTCGTACGACGAGGCGGTCGACCTGGTGAACGCCAACCCGTACGGCAACGGCACGGCGATCTTCACCAACGACGGCGGCGCGGCCCGGCGCTACCAGCACGAGGTGGAGGTGGGCATGGTCGGGGTCAACGTGCCGATCCCGGTGCCGATGGCGTACTACTCGTTCGGCGGCTGGAAGTCGTCCCTCTTCGGGGACCTGCACGCCCACGGTGAGGACGGGGTGCGCTTCTTCACCCGGGGCAAGGTGGTCACCAGCCGCTGGCTGGACCCCCGCCACGGCGGGGTCAACCTCGGCTTCCCCACCCAGACCTGAGCAGCCGCAGGATGCCCGCCCCGGCCAGGTACGCCACCAGCGCCGAGGCGGGCAGTCCCAGTGGTTCCGGGGCCTCGCGCGACGTGACCGCGTTGTCGACCAGCGCGTACACCACGGCGGCGAAACCGGCGGCGGTGAGCGTGGCGCGGCCGGCGGCCCGCCACCGGCGGCCCTCCCCGCCGCCGGACGACGGTCCGGGGCCACGGGCCGCCGGCGGCCGGCCGGTGTGGGCCTCCACCGGGCCGAAGACCGCGACCAGGACGGCGAGCACGACGGCCAGCATCAGCACCCACGGCAGCCGCCAGGCCGCCCAGGCGGCGGAGCCGGCGGCCGGCGTCGGGAGCAGCCCGACCGCGTCCAGCGCGCCGACCAGCAGGATCGTCGCGGTCAGGTGCCACAGGAAGACGGTCAGCACCACGGCGTTGACGGCGATCACCGCCATCCAGGGGCGGTCGCGCCCCAGCCACCGCTCCGCCCGGCCGCGCAGCAGCAGGATCAGCCCGAGCTGCGCCGTGGTCAGCGCGAGCAGCGCCAGGCTGGGCGGCGCGGCGTTGTCCAGCCGCTCGCCGGGAATGTTGATCATGCTGACCGGGTACGGGCCCGGCCCGGTGAGCAGCACCGCCACCGCCAGCCCGCCGAGCAGTGCCGTCCACCCCGCCCGCCGGGACACCGGCAGCCGCCGCGACCGCAGCCCGGTGCGATGGTCCGGCGGCTCACCGGCGACATCGTGCGGCGACGGTTCGGCCCGGTCGTCGTGCGGTGATCGTTCGGTGCGGGCGTCGTACCAGGCGAAGCCGAGCTGGTGCACGACCAGCCAGCCGAACAGGTAGTTCGGCAGGGCCGCCGCGGCGGGGCCGAGCCCTCGGCCGAGGTCGCCCAGGGCCACCAGGGCGGCCAGCGCGAGCGGTACGAGGAGCCCGAAGCGCCGGTGCAGCGGGTACATCACCGGGGTCAGCGGCACCACGGCCAGGTACGCGGCGAGGAACCACAGCGGGATGGTGGCGAACCAGACGACCGTCCGGATCAGCGACGGCTCGGCACCGAGCGCCCGGGCGACCAGGGCCGCGGCGGCGAGGACGACCACCAGCACGGTGGTCGGCCGGAGCAGCCGGGCGCTACGGCCGAGCAGCCAGCCGGTGGCGTCGCCGCCCCGGCGGCGGTGGGCGGTCAGGGAGGCGGCGTTGGCGTACCCGCCGACCAGGAAGAACACCGGCATGACCTGGACCAGCCAGGTGAGCGGGTACGCCCAGGGTAGTTCGGGCAGCGCCGAGCGCCCGGTGGGCTGCCCGGCGTCGTCGTACCCGATCGTCGCGACCGCCCAGTGACCGAGAACGACCATGACGATCGCGAGCGCCCGGAGCAGATCGACGTAGCGGTCCCGGCTCGGCGGCGTGGCCTCGGCGAGTCGGCGCAGTCGACCCATGGCCGCAAGCCTAGGTCAAGGCCGCGGTAACGGTTCGGTCTTCGGGTCTTGAAGTCCGGACGCTCCTGCCGTAGAAATTCTTCAGCAATATTTGTCAAACTGAAGACAAACTTCCCCCCCCCCTGCCTCGCGCGGCGACCCACCACCCCCCTTGCCCGGTGGCCGCCGGAGACCCGATCCGAGGAGTGATGATGAACAGGCGTGACATCCTGCGGCGCAGCGCCGCCGCCGGCCTCCTGGCGACCCCGGCCGCCGGCCTGCTCACCGGCTGCGCCACCGGCGGTGGCGGTGACCAGGGCGACGGCGGCACCTACCAGGGCACCAAGACCGAGCAGAACCCGCTCGGGGTCAAGGAGGACGCCCCGCTGGAGGTGGTCATCTTCAACGGTGGCTTCGGCGAGGAGTACGCGAAGGCCCACGAGGCCATGTACACCGAGAAGTACCCGAAGGCGACGATCAAACACTCCGCCACCCAGGAGATCAACAAGACGCTGCAGCCGCGCTTCGTCGACGGCACCCCGCCGGACGTGGTGAACAACTCCGGCGCCGGCCAGATCGACTTCAACGGGCTGGTCTCCCAGAACGCCATCGCCGACCTGGGCGAACTGCTCAACGCGCCGAGCCTCGACATCCCCGGCAAGACCGTCAAGGACACCCTGCTTCCCGGCGCGGTCGAGGTCGGGTCGTACGACGGCAGGTTCCTGGTGCTCAACTACACCTACACCGCGTACGGCATCTGGCACTCCACCAAGCTGTTCAGCGACCGCGGCTGGCAGTACGCGAAGACCTGGGACGAGCACATCGCGCTCTGCAAGCAGATCAAGGCGGCCGGGATCGCGCCGTGGACGTACGCCGGCAAGCACCCGCGCTACATGAGCTGGCCGCTGATCTCCACTGCGATCAAGTTCGGCGGGCCCTCCGTCGCCACCGCGATCGACAACCTCGAGCCGAACGCGTGGAAGTCCGACGCGATGAAGGCCGCGGCGGACGCGTGGCACCAGATCGTCAAGGACAAGTACATCCTGGAGGGCTCGCCCGGCCTCGACCACGTGCAGTCGCAGACCGAGTGGTGCCAGGGCAAGGCGGCCTTCATCTCCTGCGGCTCCTGGCTGGAGAGCGAGCAGAAGAAGGTGACGCCCGCGGGCTTCAACATGACCATCCAGCCGACCCCGAGCCTGGGCGGCGGCGACAAGCTGCCGTTCGAGGCGATGCGCGGCACCGCCGGCGAGCCGTTCATGGTGCCGGCGAAGGGGAAGAACATCGCCGGCGGCCTGGAGTACTTCCGGATCATGCTGTCCAGGAAGGGCGCCCAGGACTTCACCCGGAAGGTCTCCAGCCTGACCGTGGTGGCCGGCTCCACCGAGGGCGTCGAACTGCCGTTCGGCCTCAGTACGGTGGTGAAGGCGCTGGACGCCTCCGGCGGCGACGGCTTCAACTGGGTCTACAACAACTACTACCGGAAGCTGGAGCGGGAACTCGTCGACGCCGCGTGCGGCGAGTTCTTCAGCGGCCGGATCGGCCCGGCCGAGTTCCTCGACCGGTGCCAGCAGGGCGCCGACTCGATCGCCCAGGACAGCTCGATCAAGAAGTACAAGCGGGCCGTGTGACGTCCGGCCGGTGGGGGCGGCGACGACCGTCCCCACCGGAGCACCGCCTTCGCATCGGGAGTAGGTCCTTCTCGTGAGACATGGCAAGTACCCGCTGATCGTCACGTTCCTGGTGCCGCCGCTGCTGCTCTACGGCATCTTCGTCATCTCGCCGTACCTGCAGGCCTTCCAGATCTCGACCACCGACTGGCTCGGCTACTCGGCCGAGGCCGATCCCGTCGGGCTGGCCAACTTCGAGCGGCTGCTGGACGACGGTCGGGTGTGGAACGCGTTGAAGAACAACGCGTGGCTGCTGGCCGTGGTGCCGGTGCTGACCATCGGGTTGGGCCTCTTCTTCGCCACCATGCTCGCGATGGGCGGTCGCAAGGGCCGGGCCGGGGTGACGGGCGTCCGCGGCACCTCGGTCTACCGGATGGTCTACTTCTTCCCGCAGGTGCTCTCGGTGGTCATCATCGCCCTGCTCTGGCGGGAGGTCTACCACCCCAACAGCGGCCTGCTCAACGGTGCGTTGGGTGCCGTCGGCCTGCCCACCCCGACCTGGCTCGGCGACCCGCGTACGGCCTTCTGGTGCGTGCTGGCGGTGATGGTCTGGAGCAACGTGGGCTTCTACGTGGTGCTCTTCGGCGCGGCCATGTCGGCCATCCCACGGGACATCTACGAGGCGGTGATGCTCGACGGGGCGTCCCGCTGGACCACCCTGCGCAAGGTCACCATCCCGCTGCTCTGGGACACCGTCCAGGTGGCCTGGATCTACCTGGCGATCGCGGCGCTGGACGGGTTCATCCTGATCCAGCAGATGACCAACGGCGGCCCCAACTTCTCCTCCGACGTCATCGGCCTTCGGATGTACGAGACGGCGTTCGGCAGCGAGAACCGGTTCGGCTACGCCTCGGCCATCGGGGTGGTGCTGTTCTTCCTCACCCTGTCGGTGGCGGTGCTGGCACTGCGGGCCGCTCGACGTGATCGGATCGAGTACTCGTGACCATTCTCGACAAGCCCGCGTCCGGCGGCACCGCCGCGGGGGACCGGTCGGCGCCGGAGGTCCGGAAGCTGCGCCGCGAGACCGGCGGCGCCAACGTCTTCTCGCACGGGTTCCTGGTGTTCTGGGGCGCGCTGACCGTGCTGCCGCTGCTCTGGATGTTCCTCAGCTCGTTCAAGAGCGACGGGGAGATCCTGTCCGACCCGTGGGGGCTGCCGGGCGCGCTGCGGTTCGAGAACTGGGCGCGGGCCTGGACCGAGGCGCACATCGGCCAGTACTTCCTGAACAGCGCGATCGTGGTGGCCGGTTCCCTCAGCCTGACCATGCTGCTGGGCGCCACGGCGGCCTACGTGTTCGCCCGGTACGAGTTCCCCGGCCGGCAGATCTGCTACTACCTGTTCGTCGGCGGGATGATGTTCCCCGTCTTCCTGGCCCTCGTGCCGCTCTTCTTCGTGGTGCGCAACGCCGGTCTCTTCGGCACCTGGACCGGTCTGATGCTGGTGTACGCCGCCTACTCGCTGCCGTTCACGGTGTTCTTCCTGACCGCCTTCTTCCGGACCCTGCCGACCGCGGTCGCCGAGGCGGCGCTGATGGACGGGTGCGGTCACTTCCGGCTCTTCTTCCGGGTGATGCTACCGATGGCGCGACCGGGACTGATCAGTATTGCGATCTTCAACTTCCTCAGCCACTGGAACCAGTTCATCCTGCCGCAGGTGCTGATGCAGGGCGACGACTCCAAGTGGGTGCTGGCCCAGGGGCTCGCCGCGCTCGCGGTCAGCCAGGGCTACCAGGGCGACTACAGCGGTCTCTTCGCGGGCCTGACCATCGCCACCCTGCCGGTGCTGGTCGTGTACATCGCCTTCCAGCGCCAGATCCAGGCCGGCCTGACCGCCGGCCAGCTCAAGTAGGGCGGGCTGGCCGTCACGACCTCGGCGCTCCCCGGGTGGGGAGCAGGAGGGCGTGCAACGCCGCCGGGTCGGTGACCTCGGGCAGGTCCCGGGCGGCGAGCCAGGCCGCGGCGGCCGCGCCGTCGCCAGCGAGGTGGACCGGCGCGTCCGGCCAACGTCGCCGCACCTCCGCCCGTACGGCCGCCGCGAGCGGCGTGCCGCCGGTCAACAGGCCGCCGCCGAGCACGATCGGCGTGCGCTCGCCCGCCGGTCGGATCCGGGCGGTGCTCTCCGCCAGGTGCAGCGCGGCCTCGTCGATGAGCCGCCGGGCCACCGGCTCGCCGTCGACGGCGGCGGTCGTCACCAGGGGGGCCAGCCGGGCCAGCTCCACCGGCGGGCGCCGGGTGACGGCCTGGATCAGGGTGTCGACCGTGTCCCGGGACCGGGGTGCGACCTCGGCCGAGCCGAGCAGGTCGCGCAGGACGGCGGCGCCCAGCGGGCCGGGTGCGGTGCCCCGGTCCAGGTCGGCGAGCACCCCGCGGACCGCCTCCCGCCCCAGCCAGAAGCCCGAGCCGGCGTCGCCGAGCAGCCAGCCGTGCCCGTCGGCCACCCGGTCCAGTCGCAGGTCGCGTACCCGCGCCGCGATCGCCCCGGTGCCGGCGATCAGGATCGTCCCGTCCGGTGCGGCGGTGCCTGAGGCGTACGCGACCAGGGCGTCGCCGTGCACCGCGTACGGGCAGCGCAGCCCGGCGTCGTGCCAGGCCCGGTCGAAGGCGGCCCGGCCGTCCGGGTCGGCGAGCAACCGGGCGGCCCCGGCCAGCCCGACGACCCCGGCGCGTACCCGTGCCGGGTCGACGCCGCTGAGCGCGGCGCGCAGGGCGGCGCGCAGTTCCCGGGCGGCGGCCTCGGCGCCGTGGCTGGTCGGGTTGCCGCCACCGGCCCGGCCGGTGCCGAGCCGTTCCCCGTCCAGGGTCACGGCGGTGGCGCGGGTGGACGTACCCCCGACGTCGAGACCGACCACGACGGTGCCGGACACCGCCCACCTCCCTTGATCGGATACGGCGTTCATGCTGGTCGGCCGGGGCGTGCCGGGCAAGGGGAGCGGACCGGTCCCGGACTGTGCGCCAGGTAACAGTTTGAAAACTTCGCCCACGGCCTTGACACGGAGGGGCCTTCAGTAAGAACTTTTACCACTAACAGTTAACAGTCTTTTCCGAAAGGGCGTCCGATGGTTGATCACGAGGTGGACGCCACCGCGGTGACCGCGGTGGTCGACGCCGACGGGTTCGACCGGCGGGGCGCCGGGGTCGCTGCCGGCGGCGTGCTCGCCCGGGTCCGGGCCGGCGCCGGTGAGCTGACCGGAGCGTTGCGGCGGGTCGCCGAGCACGTGCTCAGCGACCCGGAGGCCGCCGCCCGCGCGACGATCGTGGAGCTGGCCGAGCGTAGCGGCACGTCGCCGGCCACCATCACCCGCTTCTGCCGGGCGATGGGCTTCGAGGGGTACGCGGACCTGCGGCTCGGCATCGCCGCCGAGACCGGCCGGGCCCGCTCGGCCGGCTGGACCGTCGACATCGGGCGCGAGATCCAGCCCAGCGACCCGCTGCGCCGGGTGCTCGACCAGATCATCGCCGCCGACACCCGGGCCATGCACGACACCGCCGCGCTGCTCGACCTCGGCGAGGTGGAGCGGGCCGCGGTGGCCATCGCCGGCGCGAGCCGGGTGAACATCTTCGGCGCCAGCGGCAGCGCGCTGGTCGGCGAGGAGATGCAGTTCATGCTGCACCGCATCGGGGTCGCCGCCTGGGCCTGGAACGACGTCCACGAGGGTCTCGCCTCGGCCGCCCTGCTGCGCGCCGGTGACGTCGCGCTCGGCGTCTCCCACAGCGGCCAGACCCGGGAGACCATCGAGATGCTCGCGGAGGCCGGCAGCCGGGGCGCGACCACCGTCGCCGTGACCGGCTTTCCCCGCTCGCCGCTGGCCGAGCTCGCCGACATCGCGCTGCTGACGGCGAGCCAGGCCACCACCTTCCGCCCCGACGCGCTGTCGGCCCGGCACCCCCAGCTCGTCGTGCTCGACCTGCTCTACATCGCGGTGGCCCAGCGCACCCACGACCGCGCCCACGCGGCCTTCCGGCGTACCGCCCAGGCCGTCGACGGGCACAAGGCCGCCAGGCGGCTGCCGGGCAACACCGGAACCGGCGAGGGGGCCAGCCGATGATCAGCGCCCAGCGGTACGCCGACGCGGTCCGGCCGGTGCTCGACCGCCTCGTCGACTCCAGCGCCGACGCGCTCGCCTCCGCCGCCGACCTGATCGCCGGAAGCCTCCGGGCGGGCGGCGTGCTCCAGGCCTTCGGGGCGGGGCACTCCGAGGCGTTCGCCGCGGAGCTGGTCGCCCGGGCCGGCGGGCTGGTCCCCACCAACCGGCTGTCCATCCACGACCTGGTGCTGCACGGCGACGCCCCGCGCGACGTGCTCGCCGATCCGAAGCTGGAGCGCGACCCCTCCATCGCCCACCAGATCTACGCCCTCGCGGACCCGCTGCCGCAGGACGTGTTCGTGGTGGCGTCCCAGTCCGGCATCAACGGCTCGGTGGTCGAGCTGGCGACGCTGGTCACCGGGCGCGGTCACCCGTTGATCGCGGTCACCTCGGTCGAGCACACGGCGCGGGTCGCCCCCCGGCACCCGTCCGGGCACCGGCTCGCCGACATCGCCGACGTCGTGCTGGACAACGGCGCGCCGTACGGCGACGCACTGCTGCCGCTCGAGGACGGCGGCGCGGTCTGTGCGGTCTCCTCGGTCACCGCGGCGCTGCTGGCGCAGCTGCTGACCGCCGAGGTCGTACGACGGTTCCACCAGGCCGGGGAGGTACCCCCTATCTACCTCTCCGCCAACGTCCCCGGCGGGGACGAGCACAACCACGCCCTCGAGTCGCGGTACGCCGGGCGCCTCCGGCGGACCGCCTGACCCGAATATCCAAGGAGAGTCAGAGATGTCTGTTTCCCCCGACCTCGACCGCCGGACTCTGCTGCGTCGCGCCGCGGCCGCGGGTCTGCTGGTCACACCGGCCGCCGGGCTGCTCGGCGCGTGCGCCGGCAGCGAGCCGGCCAAGAACGACGACACCGGCGGCGCGAAGAGCAAGGACAACCCGTTCGGCGTCAAGGACGGCAGCGCCGTCAAGGTCGTCGTCTTCAACGGCGGGCTGGGCGACCAGTGGGCCAAGGAGGACATGGCGATCTTCAAGGCCAAGCACCCGAGCATCACGGTCAACATGAGCTCCACCCAGAAGATCAAGACCGAAGAGCAGCCGAAGATGGCGACGCAGCCGAGCGACGTCGTCATGAACTCGGGCGCCGACATCATGGACATCAGCACCCTGGTCAACGAGGGTGCGATCGAGCCGCTGGACGACCTGCTCACCGCCCCCGCCTGGGACAGCGACGGAACGGTGGCCGACACGCTGCTGCCGGGCACCGTCGCCGACGGCACCTTCCAGGGCAAGTTCTACGTGGTCAACATCGCCTACACGGTCTGGGGCAACTGGTACAACGCCGCGCTGTTCAACAAGGAGGGCTGGCAGCCGCCGAAGACCTTCGACGAGTTCTTCGCGCTCGCACCGAAGATCAAGGCGAAGGGCATGGCCCCGTACGTCCACGACGCGGTGCACGGCTACTACCCGCGCTGGGCACTGATGGCGACCATCTGGAAGTCCGCTGGCAAGCAGGCCGTGGTCGACATCGACAACCTGAAGGAGAACGCCTGGAAGGCCGACGGCATCCTGCCGGCCCTGCAGGCGTGGGAGAAGCTGGTCAAGGACAAGCTGCTGCTCCCAGGCAAGCTCGACCACACCCAGTCGCAGCAGGCGTGGCTGGACGGCAAGGCCGCGTTCATCCAGGTCGGCACCTGGCTCAAGAACGAGATGGCGGCGACCATCCCGCCGGGCTTCGAGATGAAGATCTCGGACTACTGGGGCCTGGGCGCCAGCGACAAGGCGCCGAACGACGTCTACGCCGGCGCGGGTGAGGGCATCGTGGTGCCGGCGAAGGCCCCGAACAAGGCCGCCGCCAAGGAGTTCCTGCGGGCCGTTCTCTCCAAGGCCGGCTCGGCGAAGTTCGCCGAGCTGACCAAGTCGCTCGCCTCCACCAAGGGCTCCGGCGACAACGTCCAGGACTCGGCGCTGGCCAGCGCGAACGAGCTGATGAAGAACGCACCGAAGGACCTCGTCTCGGTCAAGTTCTGGAACTTCTACGCCGACCTGGACAAGGAGAGCCAGAACCTCTCCGAGGAGCTGATGGCCGGCCGGCTGACCGCCCAGCAGTTCGTCGACAAGATGCAGGCGGCCGCCGACAAGGTCGCCAAGGACTCGTCGATCAAGAAGCAGACCCGTACCGCCTGATCCCAACGGAAAGAGTGAGTCCAATGCGGCACGGTGTCGCGCGTTTCGTCACGGGCTTCCTGGCCCTGCCCGTCGCGCTCTACCTCTTCTACGTGGTCTGGCCCTTCGTGCAGGCCGCCGGGTACTCGCTGACCGACTGGGGTGGCTACTCCGATCGGCAGCAGTTCGTCGGGCTGGACAACTACGTCCGGCTGCTCTCCGACGAGCTGATCAGGAAGGCGTTCTGGCACAACGTGTTCTTCCTGGTCACCGTGCCGCTGTTCACGATCGCGCTGGCCCTGTTCCTCGCGTTCCTGCTCAATGTGGGCGGACGCGAGGACAGGGCCGGCATCCGGGGGGTCTTCGGCTCCGGCCTCTACAAGGTCATCTTTTTCTTCCCGCAGGTGCTGTCCCTGGTCGTCATCGCGGTGATGTGGCAGCAGATCTACCGGACGGACGGCCAGGGCCTGATCAACGGCCTGCTCATCAAGATCGGGCTGGTCGACGCCGACAACCCGATCGCGTTCACCAACGACCCCGAGCCCTTCCTCGGTGTCCCGGCGGTGCTGTGGTGGCTGCTGCTCATCGCGGTGTGGAGCGGCGCCGGGTTCTACATGGTGCTGTTCTCCGCGGCGATGCAGTCGATCCCCAAGGACGTCTACGAGGCGGCGATCCTCGACGGCGCCGGCCGGTTCCACACGTTCTTCCGGATCACCCTGCCGCTGCTGCGGGACACGGTCTCGGTCGCCTGGGTCTACCTGGGCTTCATCGCCCTGGACATGTTCGCCCTGGTCTACGTCATGACACCCAGCCAGGGCGGGCCGAACCACGCCAGCGAGATCTTCGCATCGGTGATCAACTTCAACGCGTTCCAGAAGGGCCAGTTCGGCTACGCCTGTGCCATCGCCGTGGCGTTGGCGATCTTCACGATCCTGCTGGCCGCCCTCCAGCTTCGGATCACCCGCCGTGAGCGGATCGAGTACTGAGGAGGCCTGGACGATGAGCACGGTGACCCACACCTCCGGCCGGGCCCGGCCCACCCCGCCCCCGCCGACCGGCACCACCCGCGGCCCGGTGGCCGAGTCCGCCGCCAACGGCGTCGGCGCACGGATCTTCAACGGCTTCTCGCACCTCTTCCTCGTGGTGTGGGCGATCATGGTCGTCTACCCGCTGCTGTGGGTGGTCATGTCGGCCCTCAAGACCGACTCCGAGGTGATCCGCGAGCCGCTGTCGTTGTTCCCCTCGTCACTGCAGTGGGACAACTTCGCGCGCGCCTGGACGGCGGGCATCGACAGCTTCTTCCTGAACACGTTGCTGGTGCTCGTCGGCAGTGTCTTCCTCACCATGCTGCTCGGCTCGATGGCCGCGTACGCCCTGGCCCGCTACGAGTTCCCCGGCAACCGGCTGATCTACTGGATGTTCCTGTCCGGGCTGACGCTGCCGATCTACCTCGCCGCCGTCCCGCTGTTCAAGGGGGTCTACAACACCGGCGTCGTGCTCCCGCTGCTCGGGCCGAACAAGCACGTCATGCTGATCCTGGTGTACGTGGCCTGGTCGCTGTCGTTCACGGTCTTCTTCATGCACTCGTTCTTCCGGACCCTGCCGACCGCGATCGCCGAGGCCGGCCTGGTCGACGGCGCCTCGCACACCCGCCTGTTCTTCAGCGTCATGCTGCCGATGGCCAAGCCCGGCCTGATCAGCATCGGCATCTTCAACGTGCTCGGGCAGTGGAACCAGTGGTACCTGCCGACGCTGCTGATGCAGTCCGTCGCCGGCGAGCCGAAGAACCAGGTGATCGCCCAGGGCCTGATCGAGCTGTCGGTCAACCAGGGCTACAAGTCCGACTGGTCCGGTCTCTTCGCCGGGGTCACGATGGCGATGCTGCCGGTGCTGATCGTGTACATCGTCTTCCAGCGCCAGGTGCAGTCCGGCCTCACCGCCGGCGTCGGCAAGTAACCGGACGTCGAGTCGCGCGTTTGCGAAAGGGCGGCCGTTCCACGGGGACGGCCGCCCTTTCCCATCGCGATGCGGAAGCGTGCGCGTCAGGAACTGGTGAGGACCACGAGTTGCTGGGTGGCGCGGGTCATCGCCACATAGCGGTCGACCGCTCCCTCGATGCCCGTGCCGAACGCCTCGGGGTCGACGAGGACGACCAGGTCGAACTCCAGCCCCTTCGACAGCTCCGGGCTCAGCGACCGGACGCGGGACGTCGCCCGGACCGTGGGGTCGCCGATGACGCAGGCGATGCCGTCGGCGTGCGCGGCGAGCCAGTTGTCGAGGATCGAACCCAGGTCCGACACCGACCCGCGTACGACGGGGACGCCGCTGTCGCGGATGGAGCGGGGCACGTTCGCGTCCGGGAGCACGGCGCGGATGACCGGCTCGGCTTCCGCCATGACCTCCGTCGGCGTCCGGTAGTTGATGCTGAGGGTGGCCAGGCTGATCCGGTCGAGCCCCACCCGCTCGAGCCGCTCCTGCCACGACTCCGTGAACCCGTGCCGCGCCTGGGCGCGGTCCCCGACGATGGTGAAGCTCCGGGACGGGCAGCGCAGCAGCAACATCTGCCACTCCGCGTCGGTCAGTTCCTGGGCCTCGTCCACGACGATGTGCGCGAACGGGCCGGCGAGCGGGTCCGGCTCGGCGCTGGGCAGTGCCGCCTCGTCGACCAGGGCATCCTGGAGGTCCAGTTGGCGCAGGCTCGACAGCACACCTTCACCGTCGTCGTAGGCGTGGGCCTCGATCAGCTCGTCGACGACCGTGGCCATCCGTTCCCGTTCGACGGCGACGGCGGCGTCGCGCCGGTGCCGGCGTCGCGACGCCTCCCGGTCGCCGAGCCGCTGCCGTGCCGCGTCCAGGAACGGCAGGTCGGACACCGTCCAGGCCCGGGGGTCAGGACGGTGCAGCCTCCGGACCTCGTCCGGGCCGAGCCAGGGGGCGCACCGGCGCAGGTACGCGGGGACCGACCACAGGTCGCCGACGAGGTCGCCTGCGTCGAGCAGCGGCCAGGCCCGGTTGAAGGCCGTCCGCAGCTCCCGGTTCCGCAGCAGCGACCTGCGGACCAGGTCCGCCGGCTCGTCGCCGTCGTACCGGTCCAGCAGGATCGTGAGCAGTTCCTCCCAGATCTCGTCCCGCGCCTCGTTGTGCGGCGTGCCGGGCCCCGGCGCCGCGAACGCCTCGGCCCAGTCGTCCGCGCTCAGCCAGATGTCGCAGTCGTCGGTCGTGACGGTCATCCCCTCGGCCGGCGGCTCCTCGTAGAACCTGACGGCCGCCTCGACCGCCGCCACCAGGTCACCGGACGACTTCAGCAGCGCCACGTCCGGGTCGGTCTCGACGGTCGCCGCGGCGCCCTCGGGAACGAGATCCCGCAGGGTGCAGGTCTGCACCTCCTCCTCGCCGAGGCTGGGGAGGACGTCGGCGACGTAGGCCAGGTAGGGCTGGTGCGGACCGACGAACAGCACCCCGCCCCGGCGGTGGTTGAGGCGCGGATCGGCGTAGCGGAGGTAGGCGGTGCGGTGCAGGGCGACGACGGTCTTCCCCGTACCCGGGCCGCCGTCGACGACGAGCGCGCCGCTCGATCCCGCCCGGATCACGGCGTCCTGGTCCGCCTGGATGGTGGCGAGCACGTCCCGCATCCGGGTGGATCGGCTGCCGCCCAGACTGGCGATGAAGGCGGACTGGTCGTCGAGGGCCGCGTGCCCGTCCAACCCGTCCGGGGTGAACACCTCGTCCCAGTAGTCGGTGACCCGGCCACGGGTCCAGCGGTACCGGCGGCGGCTCGCCAGACCCATCGGGTTGGCGTGGGTCGCCCCGAAGAACGGCTCCGCCGCGGGCGAGCGCCAGTCGAGCAGCAGCCGGCGACCCGCGCTGTCGGTGAGGCCGAACCGCCCGACGTACACGGGTTCGGAGTCGTCCGCGCCGACCATGCGTCCGAGACACAGGTCCAGACCGAAGCGACGCAGTCCACGCAGGCGAGCGGTCAGCCGGTGGACCTCCTGGTCCCGGTCCACGGCCCGCCGGCCCTTGCCGCCGGGCGCCCGGCGGGCGGCGTCGAGGCGGCCGGACAGGTCGTCGATCGACTGCCGGAGTGTCTCCGCGATGGCCGCGAAGTGCTGCTCGTCACCGGCGATCAGACCCGGGTCGGCCTTGGGTGAGAGGTGGTCGGGAAGATCAAAGGCGCTGGTGGTCAGCGGGTTCACGTCATCAGCTCCGATCTGAGGCCGCTCGCGCCGATCGCGCGCACCGACCGGCCGGCGCGCGACGTCGCCGTCCGGTGGCACGCACGCGTCAACGCCACCCACGCGGTTCCTGTTTCCGCAGGTCGTGGCCTCGGCCGACGATTCTGCGGCACCCCTGGGGTCTTGCCGCAAGCCCCCCGGTGCGGTATACGTTGAGAGTGGCGGGGAGCAGATGCTCCCCGTTTTTCGTTGTCGCCACCGTGGCGGGGCGATCTCCCCGCGACGCGTCGCACGAGCCTGGCCGACGGCGCGCGGGGGAGTGTCGCACCGACGGGGCAGAATCGCGTCCGTGCTGGTGGCGGTGGTGGCGGACGAGGTCGGCGGGGGAGTGCTGCAACCCCTCGACGCCGCCGGGCGGCCGACCGCGCCGCCCGAGCCCGTGGCCGACCTGGCCGGCGCGGTGGCTGCTCGGGAGCGGGCCGACCGCCCGCGCTGGGTGTGGGCGTCCGGCGCGACGGTCTACCCGGCGTTGCTGCGCGCCGGTGTCCGTGTCGACCGCTGTCACGACGTCGAGCTGACCGAGGCGCTGCTGCTCGGCCACGCCGGCCGCTGGGGTGAGCCCCGCTCGCTCGCCGCCGCCTGGGCGCGGCTCACCGGTGCGCCGGTGCCGCCCGACCCGCCGCCCCGCGCGGCCGAGCCGCCCGGCCACGGCCAGGACGCGCTCTTCGAGGCCCTGCCGGGCCCGCCGGGCCCCGGCGTCGACGTCCTGACCCAGGTGTACGCGGACCAGCTCGCCCGGGTCGCCACGACCGAGCATCCCGGCCGGTTCCGGCTGCTCGTGGCCGCCGAGTCGGCCGGCGCGCTGATCGCCGTCGAGATGGGCGCCGCCGGGCTGCCGTGGCGGGCCGACGTCCACGACGCCGTCCTCGCCGAGCTGCTCGGCGAGCCGTCCCCGGTGGGCGGGCCGCCCCGGCGCCTCGCCGAGCTGGCGGCCCGCATCGCCGACGCGTTCGGCGTACGCCAGCTGCACGCCGACTCTCCGGCGGAACTGGTGAGGGCGTTCGCCCGCGCGGGGGTGGAGGTGCCCAACACGCGAGCCTGGGTGCTGCGCGGCGTCGACCACCCGGCGGTGCCGCTGGTCCTGGAGTACAAGGAGCTCTACCGGATCTGGACGGCGCACGGCTGGGCCTGGCGCGACGCGTGGGTGCGCGACGGGCGGTTCCGCCCGGAGTACGTGCCCGGCGGCGTGGTCTCCGGGCGGTGGGCGACCCGGGGCGGCGGGGCGTTGCAGATCCCCAAGGTGATCCGCCGGGCGGTGGTGGCCGACCCGGGCTGGACCTTCGTGGTGGCCGACGCCGGCCAGTTGGAGCCGCGCGTGCTGGCCGCGGTCTCCGAGGACGCCCGGCTGGCCGCCGCCGGTGGGGCCGGCGACCTCTACGCCGCTCTCGCCCGGGACGCTTTCGGGGGCGACCGGGCGCGGGCCAAGGTGGCCCTGCTCGGCGCGATGTACGGGCAGACCGGTGGGGCGGCGGTGCCCGCGCTGGAGGTGCTGCGGCGCCACTACCCGACCGCCTTCGGCCACGTCGAGGCCGCCGCCCGTGAGACCGGCGGCCTGGTCCGCTCCTGGCTGGGCCGCACCTGCCCGCCCGGCTCGGCCGGCCTCGACGGGGAGGAGGCGGCGCCGGACGGCGGCGACCGGTCGGCGCGGGCACGGTCGCGCGGACGGTTCACCCGCAACTTCGTCATCCAGGCCACGGCCGCCGAGTGGGCGTCGACGCTGCTCGCCACGTTGCGCGGCGAGCTGGCCGGCACCGGTGGCGAGCTGGTGTTCTTCCAGCACGACGAGGTGGTCGTGCACTGCCCGAAGGTGCGGGCCGACGTGGTCGCGGCGGCGGTCGTCCGGTCCGGTGCGCGGGCCACCGCGCTGCTCTTCGGGCACACGCCGGTCCGGTTCCCGCTCGACGTGTCGATCGTGGACTGCTACGCCGACGCGGCTTAGCCCACAATTTTCCCTTTTGCCCCGCTACCCGCGCCCGGGAATGCTCGTTTCTCCTCATGTCCGTACGACGGAGCGGGCCAGGCCGACGTGGCGCGGCCCGCTCCAAGAGGCTGTCGGGAAACCGCGTACCGGGATCTCCCGGCAGCCTCTGGTGAAGGGGGCGCAGCGCTGAACCGGATCGCAGGAATGATCATCGCCGCGGGTGGGGGACGCCGGATCGGCGGCCCGGAGGCCCTGCTGCACCAGGGGGAGAAGCCCCTGGTCAGCCGGATGATCGACACGATGACGGAGGCGGGCTGCGAGCGGATCGTGGTCGTGCTGGGCGCCGCGGCCGACCAGGTGCGCGAGACGACGGATCTCAGCGGCGCCACGGTGGTGGTCAACCGGGCCTGGGGGACGGGCGTCGGCTCGTCGATCCGCGCCGGCCTCGCGGCGATCGACGACGACGGGATCGAGGCCGTGGTCGTGGTGCCGGTCGACATGCCCGGCCTGACGGCCGTGGCGGTCCGCCGGGTGACCGCGCTGCCGTACCCGGACGTGCTGGTCTGCGCCACCTACGACGGCCTGCGCGGGTACCCGATGCTGTTCGGTCGCCGGCACTGGTCCGGCATCGCCACCCTGGCCAGCGCCGACGTCGGCGCTCGCCCGTACCTGCTGGCGCACAAGGACCAGATCGTCGACATCGCCTGCGACGCGGTGGCCGACGGCAGCCGGGTCGACAGCCCCGAGCTGATGGCCCTCTACGGCCTCAGCGTCCCCGAGCAGCGGGTCGGGGTCTGAGAGTCAGCCGGGCAGGTCGAACAGCTCGGCGGCGTTGCCCCAGCAGACCGCGCGCAGCCAGTCGTCGCCGAGATCGAGGCGGGCCAGTCCGGCGAGCTGCTCCGCGTACGCGTAGGGCAGATTCGGGAAGTCGCTGCCCAGCAGCACCTTGCCGGCGAGCCCCAGCTCGCGCAGCCGGGGACGCTCCTCGCTGGGGAACGGCACGAACCGGTCGAAGAACGGGGTGAACGCCATCGTCGTGTCCAGCCGTACCCGCTCGTACCGCTCGGCGAGGTCGAGGAACGCCGTGTAGTCCGGCGCGCCGAGGTGCGCCACGATCGCGGTGAGCGCGGGATGGCGGGCGAGCACGGCGGCGAACGGGTCCGGCCCGGTGTGCGTGGTGCCGACCGGGGCGTGCCCGGCGTGCACGACCACGGGCACGCCGGCGTCGGCGAGCAGCCCCCACACGGGGTCGAGCAGCGGGTCGGTCGGAGCGAAGCCGCCCACCTGGACGTGCACCTTGAACACGCGGGCGCCGGCGGCGAGGGCGTCGGCGACGTACCGCGGCGCCTCCGGCTCCGGGAAGAACGTCGCCGACGGCAGGCACCCCGGCGTCGCGCGGGCGAAGTCGAGCGTCCAACCGTTCAAATCGGCGGCCATGCCGGGCCGGTGGGCGTACGCGAGGGCGCTGAACGCCCGTACGCCCAGCTCTCGCAGGTACGCGACCCGCTCGGCGTCGCTCCACCGGTACCGGATCGGCCACTCGGTGCCCACCAGTGGGCCGGCCGCGTCGAAGTACGCCCACACCCGGCGCAGCAGCCGCGGCGGGAGGAAGTGCACGTGCACGTCGGCCAGGCCGGGCAGCCCGAGGCCCTGCCAGAACGCGGGCACGTCCGCGTCGTCGGCCTCCGCCACCACCGTCACACCTCGATGTTGAAGCGTTGCAGCACCGAGGGGGCGACGAGCCCGACGGCGGCCAGCACCGCGATGACGGTCAGCGCGGCGCGGACCACCACCACCTCGGTCTTGCTGCCGGCGCGCAGGGCGATCGAATCCGGCAGGCTGATCATCGTCCACATCCGACGTTTGATCGGGATGGGCCAGAGGATCGGTACCCCGGCCCGGGTGATCATGTCACCGAGGATGTGCACGAAGCTCCCGACGCCGACGGCGAGCCCGATCATCGGGTAACCGCGGTCGCCGGGCAGGGTGGCGAAGGTGAACCACGCCGCCGCGAGTGACAGGAGGGTCACGACCACCCAGCCGGCCCGCTCGGCCCACTCGTCGAAGAGGCCGCGCAGGGCGAGGCCGAACATGAAGAACAGGATGCCGATCACGGCCCACTTGCCGTACGCGGCGCACAGCGTGGTGGTGCCCCAGCCGACCAGCACGGTGAACGGGATGGTGTGGGTGAGCGTCCGGTGGCCGTTGCTGCGGCGTGGATCCTTGCTGAGCTTCGTCGCGTAGTAGACCCCGAGCGACACCTTCTCCGTGACCTCGGCGATGAACAGCGAGAAGACGCCGAAGGTGCGGGCGACGGTGGCGCCGCCCTGGTTGCGGGTGACCTTTCCCGACAGGTCGAGGTCGGGGAAGAGCGCGCCGCCCGCGCAGACCGCGGTGCCGACCGCGAGCGCCAGCGGCGACTGCTCGTAGCCGGCGAAGTGGTCCAGCGCCCAGGACCCGGCCAGCCACACCGACGCGCCGGACAGCGCATGCGACGGTCCCATCATGTCCGCTCATCCTCCCGGGGATCTTGAGCGCCGAAACTACGTCACTGTAGTTCAGCGCCGCACCCGCGGGGTGGCGGCCGGCCGCTCACATCCGTCGGTCAGGGCAGCGGCGTGAAGCTTTGCCGGACCATCAGGAGGTACGGGTTGTTGACCCCCCAGTCGAACTCCGAGGTCAACCAGGACACGGTGTACGCGCGAGCGGTCGTCACGTTCAGCAGCAGCCGGGCCGTGTGCACGCGTACCCCGGCGGCGTTGACCCAGGCGCACTCCCACACCGCGGCACCGTCGAACATGTCCAGCGGGGCGATCTGGAACCGGCGGTAGTCCCTGAGGAGGCCGCCACCGGTGAGCCGCTGCTCCTCCGACCGCCACCAACCCACCGGGTCAACCCGGTGGGGACCGGCCTCGACGCTGAGCATGCGGACGCCGCCCGGCTCCCGGAAACAGGTCACCGTCCCTTCCGTCCACCGCAGCCAGGCCACCGGCGTGGCGATCCGCCACCCGCCCGGGTCGACGTGCCACGTCCAGCCGCGTACCAGGCGCAGCGCGCCGGTGGGCGGCGGCACCGACGGCACCGGGGTGGCGGCGGGCGGCGGCGCGGCGCAGGCGAACGCGGCCGGGCGCTCCGGTGCGACGCCCCCACCGGAACCGGCCCCCGGCTCCGGCCGGCCGCCGTCGCCGCCCACCAGGGCCCGGCCGACGCCAAGCGCGGTGAGCACCAGGAACACCGCGCCCACGGCGATCCACGGCCGTCGCCGCCGGAAGCTCCTCGGACGCCGTCCCGGCGCCTGGCCGGCGGTTGGCCCGCCGGCCGGTGCCGCCGCCTGACCGGCGCCCGCCGGCCGGTGCCGAGTCGACATCGGATCGGCCGGCGGTGCGGGTGGCGGGCCGGCCTCCGCCGAGGAAGGCCGACCGGCAGTGGCACCCGCGCCAGGTGGCAGGGTCGGCCCGACCGGCCGGTCGTGGTCGGCCGCCGCGGCGCGCAGCAGCGGCTCCGCCTCGGCCGCCGTCAACCGGCGCCACGGGTCGCGTTGCAGCAGGCCGGTCAGGAGCGGGCGCAGCGGACCGGCCCGCCGCATCGGGTCGGGCGGCTCGGTGGCCAGCGCGCTGAGCGTCGCCATCGCGGTGGGCCGGGCGTACGGGGACTGGCCCTCCACGGCGGCGTAGAGCGTCGCGCCGAGCGACCACAGGTCCGTACGCGGGTCGGAAATCCCGTCCCGCGCCCGCTCGGGCGCCACGAACTGCGGTGAGCCGAGCACCATGCCGGGCCCGGTCATCGCGCCGTCGCCACCGTCGAACGTGGCCAACCCGAAGTCGGTCAGCACCACCCGGCCGTCGTCGGCCACGAGGACGTTGTGCGGCTTGACGTCCCGGTGCAGGACGCCGGCCAGGTGCGCCGCCCGCAGCGCGGCCAGCACCGCCAGCCCGATCCGGGCGGTCCGGCGGGGGCCCAGCGGCCCGTCGGTCGTGATGATCTGCTGCAGGGAGCGGGACCGCACGTACTCCATCACGATCCACGGGCTGTCGCCGTCGTGGACGACGTCGTAGACGCGGACGACGTTGGGGTGGGCGAGGCGGGCGGCGGTCCGCGCCTCCCGCAGCGAGCGCAGCCGTACCTCGTCCCGCTCGGCCTCGGCCAGCCAGTTCGGCGGGACGACCTCCTTGACCGCGACGTCCCGGTGCAGCATCTCGTCCCGGGCCAGCCAGACCCGGCCCATTCCGCCGGTACCGACCAGGTCGAGCAGCCGGTACCGGCCCGCGATCAGCCCCTGCCGCACTCTCGCGTTCCCCCTCGGTCACCCCGTGTCACACGATAGTCAGCGGCGTGCAGATTCTCATCCGGAGCATCGGTGGCCGGTCGGTCAGCGGACGCTGCGCAGGCTCGTCCGGACGGTGGTGAGCTGCGCCGTCGCGGCCGGCCAGTCGGCGTCGTGGGTGATCCAGCCGAGCGTCCAGCCGGCGGTCGGTGCCGCCAGCACCACCTGGAGGGCCCGCAGCCGGCTGCCGTGCGGGGTGTCCCACGCGCACTCCCACTCCGCCGCCGCGCCGGCGGCGCCGAGCCGGAACTCGGCGTACCCGGGCAGCGCGCCGGCCGCGAGCGCGCGCTCCCGGGCGGCACGCAGCCGGTCCAGCGCTCCGGCGGGACCGCCGCCGGGGATGGCGACGCTCAGCGCGCGTCCGGTGGTCGGGTCCTGGAAGCAGGCCACGTCGCCGTCACCGGAGTACCGCCAGCCGGCCGGCACGGCGATCCGGAAGCCGCGGGTGTCGGCGTGCCAGGCCCAGCCACGTGGCGGGCGGAACGTCTCCCCGGCGGGTGGGGCGGCGGCGACCACGGGCTCGCCGACCGCGTCGGGTCGGACACAGGAGAACGGCGGCGGCGGGAAGCCGCGCCGGCCGGGCGGCGGTGGCTTCGGGTGGTCCGGCCCGCCGTCCTGCCCGTCGCCGACCGCGCTTGCCCAGGGGTCGCCGGGCGCCGGCCCGTGGCGGCGGTCCCGGTCGTGGGTGGCCGGCCCGTCGGACGGCCGGGACCAGTCGCGACGCTCCGGCGGCTCGTCGGCCACCGTCAGGGCCGTCCCCACCCCGGCGGCGACGGCGACCAGCAGTGCGGCGGCCGACAGCCCCCACCGCCGGACGGCGGTCCGGTGCGCGGGGCGACCGCCCGCGCCGGCGCCCGTCGGGGCGGGCGGCGTGACCGGCTGCGGCGCGGCTGCCCCGGTGTCGGCCGTGGGTTCCGGCGACTCCGCTGCGGCCGTCAGCCGGCGCCGCGTCTCGTCGTGGTCGGTGCGGTCGCCCGGGTCGCGGCACAGCAGCCCGGCCAGCACCGGGGCCAGTGGCCCGGCGTTCGGGGCCGGGTCCGGTGGTGCGGCGGCCAGCGCGCTGAGCGTGGCCATGGCGGTGCTGCGGGCGTACGGGGACCGCCCCTCCACCGCCGCGTACAGCGTGGCACCGAGCGACCACAGGTCCGCCGCCGCGCTCGACACCCCCTCGGCGGCGCGCTCCGGTGCCACGTACTGCGGTGAGCCGAGGACCATGCCGGGGCGGGTCATCGCACCGTCGCCGCCGTCGAAGACGGCCAGCCCGAAGTCGGTGAGCAGGGCCCGCCCGTCGCGGGCGACCAGCACGTTCGCCGGCTTGACGTCCCGGTGCAGCACCCCCGAGGTGTGCGCGGCGTCGAGGGCGGCGAGCAGGTCCAGCCCGATCGCGGCGGCGCGCCGGGGCGGCAGCGGGCCGTCGTCGTCGAGCACGTCCTGAAGGGTCCGGGACGGCACGTACGCCATCACGATCCACGGGCTGTCGCCCATCGGCACCACGTCGTACACCTTGACGACGTGGGGATGGTCGATGCGCGCGGCCGTGCGTGCCTCCCGCAGCGTGCGGAGCCGCAGCTCGTCGCGTTCCTCGCCGGTCAGCCAGCTCGGCGGGACGATCTGCTTGACCGCGACCTCCCGGTGCAGCACCTCGTCGTGGGCCCACCAGACCCGGCCCATGCCGCCGCGCCCGACCATCTCCAGAAGCCGGTACCGGCCGGCGATCAGCACTCGCTCCACAGTGCTCCCATCCACCGCCCGGCGTACACCCTAGGCCAGGAGATGTGCGGGATTCATCCGCTGAAGCGGGCGCGCTGCCGGCCGTCCGCCGGTGCGCGGTGGCTCGGCGGCCGCGGGGACGGCCCGGTCCGGGGCTACCGACCGCCGCTCAGCCGGCAGCACCGCCCACCGCGAGGAGGTTCCCCTCCGGGATCTCGATGCTCCGTCGGCGCTCGCCGGGCCGGGCCCTGGCCAGCCGTCCGCCGGTGAGGTGCGCACGGCGGGCCGCGGCGTACGTGCCGGCGGTGCGCGCCGCGATCGTCGCCCACCCGTACCGCTCGCCGACCATGGCCCGGGCGCGGCGGGCAACCCGCCGCGCGAACACCTCGTCGGCGAGGAGCTGGTCCACCGCTCCGGCGAGGGCGTCCGGGTCGCTGTGCGGGAACGTCACCCCGGTGACCCCCGGCTCGACGATCTCGGCGAGCCCGCCGGTCGCGGCCACCGCCAGCGGCGCGCCAGCCGCGGCCGCCTCCAGCGCGACCATGCCGAACGGCTCGTAGAGGCTCGGTACGACGGTCGCGTCGGTGGCGCCCAGCACGGCCGGCAGCTGCGTCGAGTCGAGGAACCCGGCGAAGCGGACCGTGTCGTGCAGGTGCAGCCCCCGCGCCTGGTCCACCAGTTCCTCCCGGTACGGCCCGTCGCCGGCGATGAGCACCCGCAGCCCGGGATGCCGCCGGCGCAGGTACGGCACCGCGCGCACGAGGTGCTGGACGCCCTTCTCGTACACCAGCCGGCCGGCGTACCCGATCAGCGGGCCGTCCCCGGCGAACCGGGCCCGGGCGGAGGCCACCGCCCGGGGGCGGGCGTGCCAGGCCCGGTCGTCGACCCCGTTGGGCACCACGTCGACGTCACCGGCCGGCACCTCGAACAGCGTGGTGACCTGGTCCCGCATGTAACCGGAGCAGGTGATCACCCGCGTGGCGGCGTTGCTCAGCCAGTGCTCGATCCCGTGGATGGTGCGGTTCATCTCCTCGGGGAGCCAGCCCTGGTGCCGGCCCGCCTCGGTGGCGTGGATGGTGGTGACGAGCGGGAGGCCGAGATGCTCGCCGAGGGTGATGGCGGTGTGGGCGACGAGCCAGTCGTGGGCGTGGATGACGTCGTACCCGCCGGTCTCGGTGGCGCGCAGGGCGGCGCGGGTGAGGGTGTGGTTGAACGCCATCGTCCAGGCCAGCAGCGAGCTGGTGGCCAGGGGGAAGGTGACGGGGTCCTCGGCGGCGCGGACGATGCGGACGCCGTCGGCGTACTCCTCCAGGGGTGCGCCGTCGGCGTGGCGGGTGACGACGGTGACCTCGTGGCCGGCGGCGGCGAGGGCGACGGACAGGGCGTGGACGTGCCGGCCGAGGCCGCCGACGAGCACCGGCGGGTACTCCCACGACAACATCAGCACGCGCTCGTGCCGGGCGGGCTGGAGGTCGATGACGGCGGCGTCTGGTGACATGCGGCCCCCTTGAGTTGTCCCCGAGCGCGCGCCGGCCGGCACCATTTCGGTGCCCCGTTGACGTCGCGACTGGATCGGGACCAATCCTGCTGGTAGCTGGCTAACCAGCGGAGACACAACCGTTGCGGTCGTGTAAACCGCTGCCTACCGGACCCGGCGCACCCGCAGCAACTCGGCCACCGACCACGCCTGGAACGGGCACCCGGTGGCCCGGTGCGGCGGAAGGCCGTCGGCGGTCTCGCTGACCGAGCCGAGGCCGAACTCGGTCAGGTGCGCCTCGATCCCGACGAACAGCTCGTCGACGGGGAGCTTGGCCCGCCGGCTCGCGTCCACGAACGGGCCGAGCAGCCACGGCCAGACGGTGCCCTGGTGGTAGGCGCCGTCCCGCTCGGCCGGGCCGCCGCGGTGCCGGCCGACGAACTCCGGCGAGTCCGGGGAGAGGCTGCGGGGGCCGAGCGGGGTGAGCAGCCCGGCGGCGACGCGGCGCAGCGTCGGCTCGTCCGGGTCCAGCGGGGCGTACGGGAGCGACCAGGCCAGCAGCTGGTTGGGCCGCAGCAGGTCGTCGTCGTGGACGGCGGCACCGCCCAGCGGGTACGCGGGCGCGGGCGCGTCGACGACGTCGTGCAGCCATCCGGTCGGGGCGGGGAACCGCTCCCGGAAGGCGGAGACCGCCCGGTCGTGCAGCCGCCACAGCTCGGCGGCGTCCTGCCCGACCAGCTCCGCCAGCTCGGCGAGCCCGGCCAGACCGTTGATCCACAGCGCGTTGACCTCGACCGGCTTGCCGGCCCGGGGCGTCACCGGCACCCCGTACACCCGGGCGTCCATCCAGGTCAACGCGACGGCCGGGGCGCCCTGGGTGAGCAGCCCGTCCGCCGGGTCGACGACGATGCCGAACCGGGTGCCGGCCACGTGCGCGTCGATCACGCCGCGCAGCCCGGGCAGCAGCTCCGCGCCCAGGTCGGTGTCACCGGTGACGGTCACGTGCCGGCTCACCGCGTGCAGGAACCACAGCGTGCCGTCGACGGTGTTGTACTCCACCCGGCCGGTGTCGGCGGTGTTGGCACACATCCCCTCCGACAGCGTCGCCGCGTACGACCGCAGCAGCTCGCGGCCCTCGTCCGCGCGCCCGGTACACAGGAACAGACCCTCGTAGGAGATCATCGTGTCGCGCGACCAGGCGCCGAACCACGGGTAGCCGGCCACCACGTCCGGGCCGCGGCCGGTACCGATCACGAACGCGTCGGCGGCCAGGACGAGCGTCGCCTCGACCGGGTCGACCGGCTGCGCGGCCGCGACCACGGCCCGGTTGCGGGCCCGTGCGGCGGCCACCACCTCCGGCCCGGGCGGCGGCTCGGCGGCCAGGTCGCCGGCCCAGGCGAGCACCGAGACGGTGTCACCCGGCCGGTCCAGCGCGCCGACGAAGCCGCCCGCGTACCAGAGATCCTCGTCGGGGTGCAGGCCGCGCGCGGCCTCCTCGCGGTGGTGCGCGCCGAGCCACCACTGCCCCTCCGGCACCCAGCCCGGCCCGGCCAGCCGGAAACAGCCCTCGACCACGGCGCCGTCGGCGACCGGGTCCATCCGTGGCGTGGGCCCGTCGGCGCGGCGCTCGCCGTGGGCGTCCCGCCAGGTGCAGGCCGCGGCGAGTTCCAGCCGGACCGGGCTGCCGGTCACCAGCCGGTGCACCACCGCGACGCACGGCCGGCCGTGCACGGTCGCCAGCTCCCGCTCGATCACCACGTCGCCGATCCGCCAGCGCCAGCGGGGCAGCCCGTCGGCCAGGTCGAAGCGCTCCAGCAACTCGAAGCCCCGTGGATCCACGTCACCGGACGCCCACTCGTGGGCGCCGAGCCGTACCCGCGCCCCGGACGGGAGCACGACCGCCGGGTCGAGGCTCGCCAGTCCCACGCGTCGGGACGCCGGTGTCTCGCCCGCCACCACCAGCAGACCGTGGTAGCGGCGCGTGCGCAGCCCGGCGACCGTGCCCATGGCGTACCCACCGAGACCGTCCGGCACCAGCCACTCCCGGGTGGCGGCGCTGGTCAGCTCACCGCAGACCTGTGGACCGAAGGTGATGTCGATCAATTTCCCTCCACCGGCGGCGAGGTGTGACGCGGCACGAGAAGAATGGCCGCTGTGGTGAAGTACCCCGGCGGCGTCGAAGATGTGCGAGTGATCACCGACGTGCCGCCTCCCGACGCTTCCGCGCCCGACCCTGAGCGGATCCGGCTCGCCCAGGCCGACGCGGGGGAGCGGGAGTGGCGCGCATGGGGTCCCTATCTGTCCGAGCGGGCGTGGGGGACGGTACGGGAGGACTACAGCGAACACGGTACGGCGTGGGACTACTTTCCCCACGACCACGCGCGGTCCCGAGCCTACCGGTGGAGCGAGGACGGCATGGCGGGCGTCTGCGACGACCGGCAGACCTTCTGCTTCGCCCTGGCGCTGTGGAACGGCCGGGACCCGATCCTGAAGGAGCGCATGTTCGGCCTCGGCGGGGACGGCGGCAACCACGGCGAGGACGCGAAGGACTACTGGTGGTACGAGGACTCCACGCCCACCCACTCCTGGATGCGCTGGCGCTACCACTACCCGCAGGCCGCCTTCCCGTACGACGAACTCGTCGCGGTCAACGCGCTGCGCGGCCGGGACGACACCGAGTACGAGCTGGTGGACACCGGGATCTTCGACGACGACCGGTACTGGGCGGTGACCGTCGACTACGCCAAGGCCGGCCCGACGGACCTGTGCGTCCTGATCACCGTCGCCAACCGCGGCGACCGGGCGGAGACCCTGCACGTGCTGCCGACCCTCTGGTTCCGCAACACGTGGGCGTGGGGCCTGCCCGGCGGTGACCGGGTGCCCCGCATCGTCGGCTCGGCGGCGGGCTCGGCCCCCGACGGCGCGGGCGCCCGGCTGGTCGGCGAGCACTGGGTGCTCGGCCAGCTCGTGCTGGAGGGCGACGGCGAGCCCACACCGCTGCTGTGCGACAACGACACCAACGCCGAGCGGCTGTGGGGGCTGCCCAGCCGGTCCCGCTACCCGAAGGACGGGATCAACGACCACGTCGTCGCCGGGGCGCCGACGGTCAACCCGGAGCGGGAGGGCACCAAGGGGGCGCTGCACTACGTCCTGACCGTGCCGGCCGGTGGGTACCGGCAGATCCGCCTGCGGCTGACCCGGACCGCCCCACCGCCCGGCGGCACACCGCCCCCGCCGGCCGACCTCGGCGACGGCTACGACGCGGTGGTGTGGGCGCGGCGGGCCGAGGCGAACCGCTTCTTCGCCGGGGTGATCCCGGCGAAGGCCACCCCGGACGAGGCGCTGGTAGCCCGGCAGGCCATCGCCGGGCTGATGTGGGGCAAGCAGTTCTACCACTTCGACGTCAAGCGGTGGCTGGAAGGCGACCCGGGCTCCGCGCCACCGCCGGCCGGTCGCCGGCACGGGCGCAACAGCCACTGGTGGCACATGACCAGCTTCGACGTGATCTCCATGCCGGACCCGTGGGAGTACCCCTGGTACGCCGCCTGGGACCTCGCGTTCCACTGCGTGAGCATCGCCCGGGTCGACCCGGGCTTCGCCAAGGAGCAGCTGCTGCTCCTGCTCCGCGAGTGGTACCTGCACCCCAACGGGCAGATCCCCGCGTACGAGTGGGCGTTCGGCGACGTGAACCCGCCCGTGCACGCCTGGGCGGCGCTCAAGGTGTTCGAGATCGACGGGGGCCGGGACCACACGTTCCTCGCCCGGGTGATGCACAAGCTGCTGCTGAACTTCACCTGGTGGGTCAACCGCAAGGACACCGGCGGCAACAACGTGTTCGAGGGCGGCTTCCTCGGGCTGGACAACGTCGGCCCGTTCGACCGCTCGGCCGCGCTGCCGGTGGCCGGAGTGCTGGAGCAGTCGGACGGCACCGGCTGGATGGCGATGTACGCGCTCAACCTGCTCGACATCGCCGTCGTCCTCGCCGAGCACGACCGCACCTGGGTGGACACCGCCACCAAATTCTTCGAACACTTCGCGTACATCGCCGCGGCCGCGTACTCGCAGGGGTTGTGGGACGACGAGGACGCCTTCTTCTACGACGTGCTGCGGCTCGCCGACGGCACGAAGGTGCCGCTGAAGGTCCGCTCGGTGGTGGGGCTGCTGCCCCTCGCCGCCGTCACCCGGCTGACCGCCCGTACCCTGCACCGGCTGCCCGAGCTGGGCGCGCGGCTGCGCTGGTTCCTCACCAACCGGCCCGAGTACGCCGACGTGATCGGCGCCCGGCGGCTCGGCCCGGACGGCCGTCAGCAGCGGCTGCTGTCCATGGTGGGCCCGGAGCAGATCGTCCGGCTGCTGGCCCGGATGCTCGACACCGACGAGTTCCTCTCCGAGTACGGGCTGCGGACGCTCTCCCGCGCCCACCTGGACAAGCCGTTCGCGGTCACCCTCGGCGGGCAGGAGTTCTGCGTCGGGTACGAGCCGGCCGAGTCGACCAGCGGCCTGTTCGGCGGCAACTCGAACTGGCGTGGCCCGATCTGGATGCCGACCAACTTCCTGCTGATCAGCGCGCTGCGCGACTACGCCGCGTTCTTCGGCGACGACCTCCAGGTCGAGTACCCGACCCGGTCCGGTGTGAAGCGCAGCCTCGACGAGATCGCCGACGACCTGTCGGCCCGGCTGATCTCCCTGTTCACCCGGGACGGCTGGGGCCGGCGGCCGATCTACGGCGCCGCGCAGCTCTTCCAGACCCACCCGGACTGGCGGGACCTGATCTGCTTCCCGGAGTACTTCCACGGCGACAACGGGGCCGGGCTGGGCGCCTGGCACCAGACCGGCTGGACGGCCCTGGTAGCCGACCTCATCCTCGACCTCCGCCGCTGAACGGAACTCGGGTGACCTGGCTGGCCGTTGCCAGTACGGTGGCCGGGCGACGAAGGGGGCGACGTGACGGGTGACGTGGTGATCGAGCCGGGACGGGTACTGGTCTTCGACGCCGATGACACGCTCTGGGAGAACAATGTCCTGTTCGAGCGGGTCATCGACGACTTCCTGGCGTGGGTGGACCACCCGACGCTGGACCGCACCGAGGTCCGCGCCATCCTCGATGACATCGAGCGGGCCAACGCCGTGACGCACGGTTACGGCAGCAAGGTCTTCCTGCGCAGCCTGGGGGAGTGCTTCCAGCACCTGCGGGAGCGGCCGGCCACCGAGGCCGAGCAGCGGGAGATCGAGGACCTGGCGGTCGCCCTGGTCGAGCACCGGGTGGAGCTGATGCCCGGCGTGGCCGAGGCGCTGGACGAGCTGGCCGGCCGCCACGAGCTGCTGTTGCTCACCAAGGGCGAACGGGAGGAGCAGCAGCGCAAGCTCGACGCGTCCGACCTGCTGCACCACTTCCGGGCCGCGCACATCGTGCCGGAGAAGACCGTCGACACCTACCGGTGGCTGGCCAAGGAGCACGACTTCGACCCGGCCGACGCCTGGATGATCGGCAACTCCCCGAAGTCGGACATCCTGCCGGCCCGCGCGGCCGGGATGAACGCCGTGTTCATCCCCAACGAGAACACGTGGGTGCTGGAGCACGACGAACTGGACGCCAGCGACCCGAGTGTCCTGCACCTGGCCGCGTTTCCGGACCTGCTGCGGCACTTCTGACCCGGTAACCTCCCGGCGTGCCGCTGACGTTTCCGTCCCATCCGGCGGCGGTGCTGCCGCTGAAGCTCTGGCGACCCCGCTGGTTCGACGGGGTCGCCCTGGTCACCGGGGCGGTCTCGCCGGACGTGGCGTACCTGTTCACCGGCACCGCGTGGGATCTCCCACGGACGCACACGGCCGCCGGGCTGCTCTGGTGGTGCCTGCCGGTGGCCCTCGCGTACGCGTGGGTCTTCCGTCGTGCGGTGGCGGTGGTCGCCCCCCACCTGCCGGCCGGTTCCCGCTTCCGGTGGACGGACTACACCTCGCTGGCGGCGGTCCGGCATCCCTGGTGGATCACCGCCGGGTCGGCGCTGCTCGGCGCGATCAGCCACGTCGTGTGGGACCGGGTCACCCACACGAACTGGCTGGGGGCCCTCGGCGTCGACTGGTACAGCGCCACCGGCGTGCACTGGTGGACGGTGTCGGATCCGGCCAGCACACTGCTCGGCGCGGTGGTCACCGTCGGGGTCGCACGTCGGGTCGCGGACCGCCGTGACATGCTGACGGAGGCACCGTCGGCGGTGCCGGCCCGCCGGGCGGTGTTCGTCGCGGTGGCGGGGGTGGTCCTCGCCGTCGGGGTGGCGGTGGTGCCGCTGCTGCCGGCTGCGGAACACATCGCTCCGACCGGCGTACGGATGCTGCACGTGCTGGCGGGCGCCCTCCTCGCCGGCGGGGTCGCGGCGACCGTCGCCGGCCGCGCGCGTAGTGGTCGCCTCGACCGGAAACAGCGCTAGGTCGCAGTGGCGCGTTACGTCGACATGCCGCTTTTTCACCTTGGTATCAATCACGCTCCCACGGCCGGTGCGAACCTTGTTTGCGCTGCGAAAACGCGCCTAACCTGATCCGGCGCTCACGGCTCTTCGGGGTGAGTCGGAGCGCGTGCGGTCCGGTTGTGGGCACCGTGGAGCTGAGTGCAGGCGGGCCGGCTCGCTGTGGTGGGCCCGGCGTGGGCGGCGTGCCGCGCCCGCGCGTCCACCATGGCGATGTCCGCTACCACACCGGACGGCGGAGGGTCAGGGCCGGGTAGTTGCGGACCCGGTCCTGACCCATTTTCGATGCCCGCCGCCGACAGCTCGTCGAGGCAGTTGATGAGAGGCAGGGCGGGTCCGGCCGCCGGGCGTCAGCTGCCCGCGCCGCGGACGATCGCCACCGCCACCCGGCAGAACTCCTCCATGTCCGGGTTGAAGCCGGCCGCGATGTCGGGGTGCAGGCCGGCACGGGTCTCGTCCAGCAGCCGCTGGCAGACCTGCTCGACCGGCTCACCGGCGTAGCTGGCCCGCACCCGTTCGGTCGCGGCCTGCAACGCCGAGGTCAGCTGATCCTCCAGCGGGCCGCGCAGCTTCTCCTGCACCGCGTCGCGGGGATCCAGCGTGACGTGTGGTTCCGACATCGGCGCTCCCTTCCTCGGCGACCGCGGTACCCCACCGCGGCCGTCGGTCAAACCGCGGCCGGTACGGCCGCCACCCGTACCTGATATGAGAAGTTCTCCGCCGGTTCCTCCGTGTACGACAACTTCCGGATCTGCCGGTCGTCGTCGTAGAGGGCGACGTCCACCAGGACGCCGAGGTGGGCCAGGCCGATGCTGCCCACCCGCTTCTTGTCCTGGAGCACGGCGCACACCCCGCCGAGCAGGGTGCTCGCGTCGGAGGTGCGGTGCCCCGGCGGGCAACGCAGCACGAGGTCCACCTCGATCGGCCCGGACAGCGGGGTCCAGCCGGTGCGCTGGGCCGCCGTGCAGGCCGCCTGGAGCAGGGCGCGGACCCTCGTCGCCTGCCGATGCCCGGCGGCGAAGATGGACAGCGCCTCGGTCTTGACCGGTGGCAGGCCGCTCACCTCGAACGTCAGGGCGAGAGCGCGGGTGTCCTGCACGACGGCACCTCCTCGTTGGGGACGATCCTGCCCAACCGGGGCGGCGGCGGTGGGAGTTCCCGCGAGAACCAACCGATCGGGCGGGCCGGGGTCGGCCGAGGCGTGTCGACGTCGGTGGCGAACGCGCAGGTAAACGCTAGTCCACCCGATGGTCGCCGGGTAACCGTCCGCTCACTCGGTGGGACGGGGCGGGAAGGCGCAGAACTCGTTCCCCTCCGGGTCGGCCAGCACCCACCAGCGGGTCTGGTCGGTCGGCTCGCGCAGCAGCGTGGCACCGGCCCGGATCAGGGCGGTCGGCTCCGGGTCGACCAGGTCCACGTCCCAGTGCATCCGGTTCTTGACCGTCTTGCGCTCCGGCACCGGGTTGAAGATCCATTCGTCCCACGGGAAGCCGGTCGCGCCGATCAACGAGGCCGCGTCCCAGCCGGTCATCTCCACCTCGCCACCGAGCACGCCGGCCCACCAGCCGGCCAGTCGCTCCGGTTCGGCGCAGTCCACCACCAGCTCCATCGGCCCCGGCCGGGTGTCCGGCCGGCCGGCGAAGGCGCAGAACTCGTTGCCGTCCGGGTCGGCGAGCACCCACCACTCGATCTCCTCGTCCGGCTCGCGGACGATTCGCGCTCCGGCCGCGACCAGCGGCGCCGGGTCCGCGCCGGCCAGCCGCAGTTCCAGGTGTACGCGGGTCTTGCCGGTACGCGGCTCGCTCACCCGGTTGACCCAGATCGACTCGGCGCCGGAGCCTGCCGCCCGGGGATCAACGCGGGTGTCCCCGTCCCCGGCATCCACGACCTCCCCGTCGAGCACCCGCCCCCAGAATTCGCCGAGCACCTGGGCGTCGGCAGCATCGAGACACAGATCCTTGAACCGCGCGATCACGGCCCCATCATGCCGTCCCGGCCGCCCCGCCCCACCGCCGACCCCGACCCCGGCCCGGCCGCGCAACTTCAGGGAAAGTGCTGTCTCGTCCGCGCGGGAGGCAGCATCTTCCCCGAAGTTGACCCGTGTCCCTCGACGCGTGGACGTGTCCGTCCTTCGCTGGCGCGGGTCTCACCGTTTGCGGGTGCGGATGGCGTGGCGGACTTCGGCGAGGAAGCCGTCGAAGTCGGTCGCGAGGCGCTTCGAGGTCAGGTGCAGGACGATCCAGTCGTCACCGACCAGCCGGTTGAGCCGGCGGCGGTCCCGGTGGAGCTGTTCCGGGTCGTGGTGCCAGATGCCGTCGTACTCGATCGCGATCTTCCACTGCGGCCAGGCGAGGTCGAGTCGGGCGACGAAGGCGCCATCGCGTTCGACCACGAACTGGGTGGCCGGGGCGGGGAGGCCGGCCAGGACGAGCCGGACTCGCAGGCGGGACTCCGGGGGCGACTCCGCGCCCCCGTCGGTCAGTCCGGCGACCCGGAGCATCCGCTTCCAGCCGCGCTCACCCGTGTGCCGACGCGCCCGTTCGGTCAGCTGCCCGGCGTCGACGAGCCGGCGACGGACGAGTACGTCGACGAGGGCGACGGCATCCTCCACCCGGAGCCACTGCGCGAGATCCCAGCAGGTGCGTTCCGGCGTGGTGACCGGAACGCCGGCCCGGAGGACCACGTCGGTCCCGGGCAGGGTGGCGGTGTGCACGGCCAGGCCGCTCACCGGACCGAACCGCCGGCCGGCGGGCACCAGGACGTCGAGTGACTCGTGTGCCTCCACGCGGCCGGCTCCGAACAGGGCCGCGGCACTTCGCCCGGCGATCGCCGCACCGGGAGGGATCAACCACCGTGCCGCCGCCGCGCAGCGTGTCGGATGCGAGACGACGAGTCCGGCGTCGGCGTAGACGTCCTTGAAGAGTGGCCGCCATGCGGTGCTTCGCAGCTCAGCGCGGGTGAGCAGCCCTTGGGACACGACCTGGGACCCACGAAAGAGGCGCCCCTGCAGGCGCGCGGGCCGTCGAGGAGGAACCGGCATCCATCCACGGTGGACGACCCCCACCGCCCCCGTCTGCCCCTGTGGATAACCAGCACCCACGGCCTACCCGACGCTCGGCAGGGCAACTTCGGGGAAGATGCTGCCTCGGCGCGCGGCGAGGGGACATCTTCCCCGAAGTTGCGCGGATCCTGCCGGGGCGGGGTCAGTGGCGGGCGCGTTTCAGTTCGTGGAAGGTGGGCAGGCGCATCAGCGGGACGGTGCAGTCCCAGATGGTCAGGGCGTCATCGGTGCCGGGCACCTCGGTCAGGATCGGCCCGTGCAGGCCGCGCTCGGCGCCGGGCAGCATCAGCACCGGCGAGCCGGCGTCCGGGCCCACCGACGTGTACGCGAGCGCGTGCGACTCGCGTACCGCCGCGTCCCAGCGCTCGTCGTCGAGCGCCGCCGCCGCGCCGCCGAGCCCGGCCGCCTCGACGGCCGCGTCCACGATCGTCGGGTCCGGCCGGTTGCCGGCGTCGTGCGTGCGGGTGCCCAGCTCGGCGTAGAAGTGGCCCGCGTCGTCGTGCCGCCCCTCGGCGCGCAGCGCCTCCACCAGGCGCAACGCCCGGCTCGAGGCGGTCATCGCATCGGCGCGTTCCGGCGGCACGTTCCCCTCGTTGAGGAGGGCCAGGCTGAACGCCCGCCACTCGATGCGCAGGTTACGGGCGTCGGCGACGGCCACCAGCCAGCGGGACGTACGCCAGGTCCACGGGCAGGCGGGGTCGAAGAAGAAGGTGACGTCCATCGGGCGAGCGTACGGGCGCCCGTCCCGGCCCGCAGCGTGGTGATGTGCGCCACACCGGGACGGATCGTGGCGCTCCGGTTGCCGTCAGGTTTCGGAACTTCGCAGGTCGGGCAGTGTTCAGGCCACGAAACGCCCGGGGCGCGACGCATCTGTCCGGTCGGCGCCCCGTCCGTCTCGCCGTGCGCCGGGGCACGGAGCCTTCCCCCGGCTTTGGCCGAGAAGGAGGGGAGGGGTGATGAGCGACTCTGACCAGGCCCGACGGCGACGTCGACCCCGCGCCCGCGCGGTCGCCGCCGCCGCGGCGCTAACGTTGGTGGCGCCCATGGCCGCCTGCGGGACCGGCGGTGACGGCGGTACGCCCACGATCAACCTGTACTACCCGCCCGAGCAGAACCTGCAGAAGGTCGTCGACGACTGCAACGCCCAGGCGCAGGGCCGGTACAACATCGTCTACCGGGTGCTGCCCCGGCAGGCCGACGAGCAACGGGTGCAGATGGTCCGCCGGCTCGCCGCCGAGGACACCGGCATGGACGTCCTCGGCCTCGACGTCACCTGGACCCAGGAGTTCGCCAGCGCGGACTGGATCCTGGAGTGGACCGGCGAGAACCGGGCCGAGGCCGAGCAGGGCACCCTGGAGGGCCCGCTGGAGACCGCCCGGTACGAGGGCCGGCTCTACGCGGCGCCGAAGAACACCAACGTGCAGCTGCTCTGGTACCGCAAGGACCTGATGCCCGGGCCGCCGGCGACGTGGAACCAGATGATCGTCGCCGCCCAGGAGCTGAAGAACCAGGGCAAGCCGTACCAGGTGCTCACCATGGGCGCCCAGTACGAGGGCCTGGTGGTGCTCTTCAACACGCTCGTCGAGAGCGCCGGCGGGCGGATCCTCAACGACGACGGCACCGAGGCGGTGATGGACGAGGGGGCGGTGCGAGCCCTCGCCCAGCTGCAGCGCTTCGCCACGTCGGGCGTGACGTCGCCGTCGTTCAGCAACGCCACCGAGGACCCGGTCCGGCTGGAGTTCCAGTCCGGCGCCGGGGCGTTCCAGCTGAACTGGCCGTTCGTCTACCCGGCGCTACAGGAGGCGGACCCGGAGCTGGCCAGGCAGGTCGGCTGGGCGCGGGTGCCGGGCATCGAGCCGGGCACCCCGAGCAAGGTCACGATCGGCGGCGTGAACCTGGCCGTCAGCGCCTACTCGGAGCACCCGGAGGAGGCGTTCGACGCCGCCACGTGCATCCGCAACGAGAAGAACCAGAAGTTCTCCGCGATCAACGACGGTGTCCCGCCGACCATCGAGAGCATCTACGACGACCCGGAGATGACCGAGGCGTACCCGATGAAGGAGACGATCCTCGAGGAGCTGAAGGAGCCGGCGGTGCGGCCGCTGACCCCGGCGTACCAGAGCATCTCCACGGTGATGTCGGCGATCCTCTCGCCGCCGTCGGCGATCGACCCGGTTGCGACCGCGGACGAACTGCGCGACGCCATCTCCGACGCGCTGGAATCGAAGGGGGTCCTGCCGTGAGCGAGTGCACCCGTTACGCGGTCGACTCCGGCCGCCGGGAGGTGACGGCATGAGCATCAACGCGACGCCGGCGGGGGCGGACGTCTCCGCCGACGAGACCGCCACCCGCACCGGGCGGCACGCGGCCGTGCCCGCCCAGCGGGCCGGCCGCCGCAAGGCCCCGCTGAGCGAGAACAAGCGCGCCGAGCGCAAGCTCGGCTGGCTGCTCTGCGCGCCGGCCGCGCTGGTCATGGTGCTGGTGACGGCGTACCCGATCCTCTACTCGGTCTGGCTGTCGATGCAGCGCTTCGACCTGCGCTTCCCCGACCAGCGCGAGTTCATCGGGCTGGAGAACTACGTGACCGTGCTTACCAACGATTTCTGGTGGACGGCGTTCGGCGTCACCGTGCTGATCACCGTCGTCACGGTCGCCGTCGAGCTGGTGCTCGGCATGGGGCTGGCGCTGATCATGCACCGGACGCTGGTCGGCCGGGGGATCGTCCGGACCGCGGCGCTGATCCCGTACGGCATCGTCACGGTCGTCGCCGCGTTCTCCTGGCGGTACGCGTGGACGCCCGGCACCGGCTACCTGGCGAACCTGTTCAGCGAGGGCGCGCCGCTGACCGAGCGGGCCAGCTCACTGGCGATCATCATGCTCGCCGAGATCTGGAAGACCACGCCGTTCATGGCGCTGCTGCTGATGGCCGGCCTGGCCCTGGTGCCGGAGGACCTGCTCAAGGCATCCTCCACCGACGGTGCGACGGCCTGGCAGCGGTTCACCAAGGTGATGCTGCCGGTCATGAAGCCGGCGATCCTGGTCGCCCTGCTGTTCCGCACGTTGGACGCGTTCCGGGTCTTCGACAACATCTACGTCCTGACGTCCGGGGCGAACGAGACGTCGTCGGTGTCGATGATCGCCTACAACAACCTGATCCGGGGTCTGAACCTCGGCATCGGGTCCACGATGTCGGTGCTGATCTTCATCACCGTGGCGATCATCGCCTTCATCTTCGTGAAGCTGTTCGGTACCGCTGCCCCCGGCAGCGACGACGGGGAGAGGCGTTGACATGGCGGACACCACCACCAAGGCCAAGCTGCGCTGGGGACTGCTCGACGTCCTCGTGGTCGTCTTCGCGCTGATCCCGGTGCTGTGGATCGCGTCGCTGTCGTTCAAGACCCCGGCCACGCTCACCGACGGGAAGTTCATCCCGCGCGAGTGGACGCTGGACAACTACCGGACGATCTTCCAGACCGACCAGTTCGTCCGTGCCCTGGTCAACTCGATCGGCATCGCCCTGATCGCCACCCTGATCGCGGTCGTGCTCGGTGCGATGGCCGCGTACGCGATCTCCAGGCTGGATTTCCCCGGCAAGAAGCTGCTCGTCGGCGTGTCGCTGCTGATCGCGATGTTCCCGCAGGTGTCGCTGGTGTCGCCGCTGTTCGAGATCGAGCGGCAGCTCGGCCTCTTCGACACCTGGCCCGGCCTGATCCTGCCGTACATCACGTTCGCCCTGCCGCTGGCCATCTACACGCTGTCGGCGTTCTTCAAGCAGATCCCGTGGGACCTGGAGAAGGCGGCGAAGATGGACGGCGCCACGCAGGGCCAGGCGTTCCGCCGGGTCATCGCGCCGCTGGCCGCGCCGGGGCTGTTCACCACGGCGATCCTGGTCTTCATCTTCTGCTGGAACGACTTCCTGTTCGCCATCACGCTGACCTCCACCGAACGGGCCCGTACGGTGCCGGTCGCGCTGTCGTTCTTCACCGGCGAGTCACAGTTCGAGGATCCCACCGGGGCGATCTGCGCCGCCGCCGTGGTGATCACCATTCCGATCATCCTGTTCGTGCTCTTCTTCCAGCGCCGCATCGTCTCCGGCCTGACCTCCGGCGCAGTCAAGGGATAGGTGGTAGTCGTGGCTGACATCGTGCTCGACAAGGTGAGCAAGAAGTTCCCGGACGGCACCGTCGCGGTGGCCGACGTCGACCTGGAGATCGCCGACGGCGAGTTCGTCATCCTGGTGGGACCGTCCGGCTGCGGGAAGTCCACCACCCTCAACATGATCGCGGGCCTGGAGGACATCAGCTCCGGCGAGCTGCGCATCGGCGGCCAGCGGGTCAACGACAAGGCCCCCCGGGATCGGGACATCGCGATGGTGTTCCAGTCCTACGCCCTCTACCCGAACATGACCGTCCGGGAGAACATGGCGTTCCCGCTCCGCCTGCAGAAGCTGGACAAGGAGACCATCAACCAGAAGGTCGAGGAGGCGGCGAAGGTCCTGGAGCTGACCCCGCTGCTGGACCGCAAGCCGGCCAACCTCTCCGGGGGCCAGCGGCAGCGGGTGGCGATGGGGCGGGCGATCGTCCGCCAGCCCAAGGCGTTCCTCATGGACGAGCCACTGTCCAACCTCGACGCCAAGCTGCGGGTGCAGATGCGGACCGTCGTGTCCCGCCTGCAGAAGCAGCTCGGCACCACGACCGTGTACGTGACCCACGACCAGACCGAGGCGATGACCCTCGGCGACCGGGTGGTCATCATGCGGGGCGGCGCCGTGCAGCAGGTCGGCCCGCCGCAGGAGCTGTACGACCACCCGCGCAACCTCTTCGTCGCCGGGTTCATCGGCTCGCCGGCCATGAACTTCCTGCACGCGGCCGTGCAGGACGGCTCGCTGCGGACGGCGCTCGGCGACGTGCCGCTCGGCGACCGGGTCCGCCGCCAGCTCGACGACGCGGACGCCCCGCGCGAGCTGATCCTCGGCATCCGGCCCGAGCACTTCGAGGACGCGGCGCTGGTCGACGACGACACCCGCCGCCGGGGCATGGAGTTCGAGGCGCCGGTGGAGATCGTCGAGTCGATGGGCTCCGACAAGTACGTCTACTTCGGCGTCGAGGGGGAGCGGGCCAGCGCCGCCGAGCTGGAGGAGCTGGCCGCCGACGCCGGCGCCGACTTCACCGGCGGGGGCGCGAGCCTGGTCACCCGGCTGTCGGCCGAGTCGGCCGTACGCGAGGGGGAGAACCACCGGGTCTGGTTCAACCTGGAGAAGATCCACCTGTTCGACCCGAACACCGGGCGCAACCTGACCCTGCACGAGGGCCGGGCGGCGGGCGCGCTGGCCGACTGAGCGGGAGGGGTTGGATCCGTCGAACGGATGGCCGGCTGTCCGCGTCTCCGAATGGGGGTGACAGCTGGCCATCCGTCGTGTTCCCGAACCGGCGGAAGGCAACCCCCTGACCCTGGACGCCTCCGCGCGATCCTGCGGCCGGGCCGCCGCGTCGCTGATCAACAAGTTGACACAGATCGATGTATGTGAGCTCATGGCGGCTACCGACGATTGGAGTGGCGACCATGAGACGCGGACTGGCCCTGTCCATTGCGGTCCTTCTAATGAGCACCGGCGCCGCCGTCACGACGACCGGTGTCGCCGCCGCCGCGGCCGAGGTGCCGGCGCCTCCGGTGATCACCATTGCCGGTCCGGCGACGCCCCGCCCGGCTCCGGCGGTGATGTCGACGGCGGCGGTGAGTGCGAAGATCCACCATTACAACATCTGCAACGCGAAGCGGGAGGCGTGCACGATCGAGCAGGCCGCCACCGCACGGGACGTCCTCGTCTGGATGGCGGTGGCAGACGGGGCCTGGTTCATCTCCGTCAACGAGATCTGTGTGACCTCGTTCCGGACGCTGGCGGATCGGTTGAACAGCGCCGGCACCTTCGTGGTCAGCAAGCAACGGGAGACCAACTGCGGGAATCAGGAGTTCGGCAACGCGATCTTCCATCCCGGCGGGGTCCGCCAGGACGGGCGGGCCTGGTTCCTGTCCAACCCGGGCAAGACCTGCACCGACGCGGAAACGGAATGCCGCACCATGCTGTGCCTGAAACTCGGCACCTACGCGGGCCCCATGGGGCAGTGCACCTCGCACCTCGGCGCCGGAAAGGAAAGCGACACCATTCACCAGGCCGCCGAGTACATCTGGAACGCGACGGCCTGGATGGAGCCGGGACGCCGATTCTCCCTGGCCGGCGACTTCAACCTGACCCGGGACAAGCTGCCGGGCGCGTACGGCAACATGGTGGACCTGGTCCTCGGGGACACGTTCCCGACCCGTCCGAAGACGAACCGGCAGATCGACTACATCTTCGTGCAGGCGTTCGGCAGCCACACCTACAAGAGCGCGTACTGCCCCACCGACGCCAGCGACCACTGCTACACCTCCGGCCAGTGGCGCCCCCTCGACACGTGATCGTGATGCGGGGTGCTTGACCACGTCGCCGAGATGGTGGCTCCCGCTGGCGCTGGCCGACTGACCGGAGGGGCCGGATCCGGACGGCTCGCTGTCGCTCACCCGACCGCGGGGAGACAGCGAGCCATCCCGATCCGGCAGGGCCGCGCGTCTACCGCGTCGGCGTGACCGTACTCGTCGGAGGCCTTGTCACGCTCGCCGTCACCTGCGTGGTCCAGATCCTCGTCGTGCCCTGGGTCCAGGGTCGCGGGCGCCGCCGGGAGAGGTGGGAGAAGGACGTCACCGAGCTCCTCGTCGTGTTCGAGGAGGAGGTTCCGGCAGCCCAGTACATGCAGGCCGTGAAGGAGGCCCACGGCGAGGCGGTCGCCGCCGACGACCTCATGGCCAAGGTGCGCCTGCTCGTCGAGCGGGTGGCGCTCGTCCGGCGCGAGGCGTTGTACTGGGACCGTCTCCGCACCGATGTGTTGATGTTGGAGGGCGAGGTCGACCGGCTGCGCCCGTTCGCCGCCCTGCACGACAAGGTCAGTGACGAAGAGTTCCGCAGCCGCCTCCCGGCGGTGGAGAAGGCGCTTGTTGTCGTTCTGGAGAATTTCCAGATCGTGAGCGGCCCGATGTGGCCACCTCCCACGCGCGCGCTCGGACGGCGCTGGCCGGCGGACCGGCCGCCGGGCCGGATTCCGAAACAACTGGACACGCCAGATCGCAGGCGCAGGACCGCGCTGCGCCGCATCGTGCGGTGACGCCGCGACGAATGCGGATCAGCCCAGTGGGCCAACCCGCTTCGCCAGATCCACGAAGGACTGCCACGACGACGGGCTGAAGGTGAGGGTGCCGCCGTCGCGGTCCTTGGTGTCGCGCACCAGCACGACGCCCGGCAGGTTGTCGGCCACCTCGACGCACGCTCCGCCGTTGCCGCCGGACCTGCTCGACTTGCGCCACCGGGGGATCAGTACATCCATGACTTGGCCGCTTCCTTGATTCGCTCGATCGACTTCCGGCGGGGGAGCGCCTCGTTGCGAACGATCTCCCACGTCTTGGCAAGCTTAGCGACATCCGCCGGGGCATCGACGATCTGCGCCTTGAGCTGGTTGTCGGCGTACGCCACCCGGGTGCCGTCGGGCAGTTCGGCGATGATGAACTGGCCGGCCAGCCCCAGGTACATCCCGGCATCCGGTGGCACCACGTGCAGTTGGACGTGCTCCCGCGCCGCCAGCTCCACCAGCCGCTCGCACTGCTCCAGCATCAGCCCCGGCTGGTCGACCACCGGCCGGCGCAGCACCGACTCGTCCACCACCGCGATGAGCTGCGGCGGCTCGTCGCGGTCCAGGATCGCCTGCCGGTCCAGCCGGGACGCCACGTTCCGGTCGACCTCCTCGGCGGTGAACCGGCCGCCGCTGAGCGTCGCGCGAGCGTACCGTTCGGTCTGCAGCAGGCCGGGGAGGTAGGCCAGCTCGAACCAGCGCAGCGTGTTCGCCTCCCGCTCGAACTCGATCCACTCCCGCAGCCAGGGTGGCGCGGTGTCGAGCTGGCCCAGGTCGCGCAGCATCCGGGTGAACCGCTCCCCGGTCCGGTGGGTGTTGTCGACGGCCGCCATGTACTCCTTCGTGGGCGCCCGGCCGCCGGTCTCGACCGAGCTGACGTGCGAGCCCGAGTACCCGATGCCCCGGCCGAAGTCCTCCTGACTGAGCCCGAGGCCGGCCCGGAACAGGCGCAGCTCGCTGATGATGTACCCGGCAGCGGTCCCCATCGATTCCTCAACTCCTGCTCGTCCTCGTCGACATGTCCCCCGTGCCTGCTCAACCGCTGCCCTGACCTGCACGGATGGCGGGAGCACGTATCGACCGTAGCGGTGTCCTCAGCAGACTGTCACTACGCGGACCCGCTTCGGTACCGAGAGGTGGACGGGGCGGGTCCTGCGGCCGGCCGCTCTGCTTCCCCCAGGGCAGAGCGGCCTCCTTCCACCACCGAGGAGGTCGATGTGCGTACCCGCTGGTTCCGCTGCCGCGACGATGACCCGCCGGCGCTGCCGCGACGAGTGCGGCGCGCGAACCTGCCGGCGTGGATGACGGAGCCGACCGCCGCCCACCCCCGGGCCGGCCGCGCCGGCTGGTTGACCCCGGCCCAGCGGTGGCGGGCGAACGGGGGCCGGTGGTGAGCTTCACCGACCTGCCGCAGCCGAGGCTCGGGCCGTACCCGGAGCACCCCCGCTACCGCACCGAGCGCGTGCCGCCGCACACCCCGCTGCGGCCGGTGTGGGCGTGCCGGGCGTGTGGCCAGCCGTGGCCGTGCGCCGAGGCCCGCCTCCTGCTCAAGGCCGAGTTCGACGGGCGGTACCCGACCCTGTCGATCTACCTCGCCGGCCTGCTGTACGAGGCGATGCACGACCTCTACCACCTGAACCCGCACGACGGGCCGCGCCCGCGCGACCTGTTCGACCGCTTCGTGGGCTGGGGCCCGTTCCGCAGACCCATGGTGCGCCCGCCCTCGCTGCCCGGATGAGATGTCATCCGGACCAGACGAGACGCAGTGACCGGTCGAGGAAGGTGGCGTAGCGGGCCAGGGCCCGCTCCACCCGTGCCCGGACCCGGTCGTCCAAGGGGGCGAGCGGTGCGACGGTCACCGTCACCCGGGCCTTGTCGATCGTTCGCTTCCAGGTGCCCACCACCCGGCCGCCACGCACGACGGTGGCCTGGAAGACGCCGTTACCGCCGGGCACGATCGCGTTCGTGTGCGCGGGATCGACCATGAGTGAGCGGTCCCGGTAGCCCAGCAGGTACTCGTCGAAGCCGGGCAGCACCAGCAGGTCGTCCACCGGGCGGGGAGCGGTGTCGAGCAGGACCGGATCGACCATCGCCGTCTCGCCGTCGACCAGCACCGGAGCGACCGCGTCGCCGGCGGCGGCGAAGCCCCGGCGGGCGTCGGTGAGCGTCAGCCCCGTCCAGCCGGCGAACTCCCGGGCGGTGACCGGGCCGTGGGAGCGGACGTACCGGTGGGCGAGCGTCGCCAGGGCCTCGTCCCGCTCCGGCCGGTGCTGCGCCGGCGCCCACTCGTCGAGCAGGACGAAGGTCTGCTCGGCGCCGACGTTCGGGGCGAGACAGGTGACGCCCGTCAAGCTCGCGTGCGACAGCAGGTGGTAGCCGCGCTGCCCGGTGGTGCCGATGCCCGCCGCCTCCAGCGTCGCCAGGCACTGCGCGCGGGTCAGCCGGCCGCCGCCAACCAGCGCGCCCCCGAGCACCGCCACCGCCCGCTCGGCCTCGACCTCGGTGAGGCCGAGTTGCGCGCGGCGGGTGGCCTCGGCGGTCCGGACCCGGACGCCGGTCAGCTCCAGCATCCAGCGGGCGTCCCGGGCCGGGACGAGGTGGAGGGTGCCCCGCATCGGCCACGTGCGCAGCGCCTCCCGGCGTTCCAGCGCGGCGTGCACGTCGCTGTGCCGCAGCTCGGGCAGCCGGACGCCCAGGGACCACATGCCGCTCGCCAGGTCCTGGGCCTGCATCGCGCCGAACCACTCGACCACCTCGCCGACCGTCCGGAGGTGGACGGTCGGGTGCGGGCGTAGCAGCAGGCTGCTCATCCGCAGCGCGAGCGCGGCCTGTGCGGTCAGCTCCACGGCCATGGGGCTCCTCGGTCAGGGGGTCTGTACCACCCTAGGACCACCCCACTTGCCCGGAACCCGCCGGCCGGCCTCAGCCCCGCCGGCTCCGCGAAACGCTGATTGTGGCGTCAATCAGCTTTTCGCCGACCCGGGATGAGAGTGTCTGCTACCTTCATGTTGCTCTGCCGGCCTTACGGCGGATTTTCACCTTTCGTGAGTTATGCGCCGTGGTCTCCATGCCTGCCGGCACTCCTGCGTCACCTCCCCGGGTGACCCGCCGAGTCCGGCACGGTCGTGGCTGCACGGCACATGTGTTCGAGACGTGTTCGGCGCAGGAGGTTGGCAGTTCCGTGCAGCAGTTCGGGTCCCTCGGCACGTCAAGGTCAACTGAGCGACCGGAGCGTCCCCCGGAGGCGGACGTCCGCCTCGTGGGCTCGGCGACCGGGTACTCGGCGAGCGGGCAGCCGGACGGGCCCGCGGTCGCCGGCACGCGTCGGCTGCACCACGTGTTCGAATCCGCGTGCGATCGAACACCGGCGGCCGTCGCGCTCGAGTGCGGCAGCGCGTCGTTGACCTACCGCGAGTTGGACGAGCGCGCCAACCGGCTCGCCCACCGGCTGCGGGCCCTCGGCGTCGCGAGCGGCTCCCGGGTGGCCATCCTGCTGCAACGCTCGGTCGCGACGTACGTGGCGTTGCTGGGCGTGGGGAAGGCCGGCGCCGCGTTCGTACCGATCGACCCCGAGTCCCCGGCCGACCGGGTCGCCTACATCGCCGAGGACTCCGATGTCGACCTGGTGTTGACCTCCTCGGCGCTCGCCGACCGGGTGGGGGACCGGCGCGCTCTCGTCCTCGACCAGTACGTCGCCGAGGTCGCCTCGGCGCCGAGCGATCGGCCGGACCTCAGCCGCGACGGCGTACCTGACCCCACCGCCTACGTGATCTACACCTCCGGCTCCAGCGGCCGGCCCAAGGGGGTCGAGGTCGCGCAGTCGAGCATCTGCAACTTCCTGGACGTGGTGCCCGGCGTGTACGACGTACGGCCGAGCGACCGGGTCTACCAGGGCATGACGATCGCCTTCGACTTCGCGATCGAAGAGATCTGGCCGACCTGGTCGGTCGGCGCGACGCTGGTGGCCGGGCCGAACGACTCCCGCCGCCTCGGCGCCGAGCTCGCGGACTTCCTGGACGAGGCGCGCATCACCGTTCTCTACTGCGTACCCACGCTGCTGGCCACGATCCCCCGGGACCTGCCCCGGATCCGGAACCTGCTCGTCGGCGGGGAGGCGTGCCCGGGACAACTGGTCGAGCGGTGGAGCAGGCCGGGCCGGCGAATTCTCAACACCTACGGTCCGACCGAGGCCACGGTCACCGCCACCTGGGGCGAACTGCTGCCCGGACGGACGGTCACCATCGGACGGCCCCTGCCGACCTACTCGGCGGTGCTGCTGGACGAGGAGCGGCGGCCGGTCGCCGACGGCGAGGTCGGCGAGATCTGCATCGGCGGCCCGGGGGTGGCTCGCGGGTACGTCGGTCGCCCGGAACTGACCGCCGACCGGTTCATCGAGCATCCCTTGGCGCCGCCCGGCAGCCGCCTCTACCGCACCGGTGACCTGGGGCGGATCACCGAGGACGGTGAGATCGAGTACCTCGGCCGGGCGGATTCCGAGGTCAAGATCCGCGGCCATCGGGTGGACCTGGGCGAGATCGAGAGCGTGCTGCTGGAGGACGTCGGGGTGGCCGAGGCCGTGGCCGCGCTCGTGCCGGTCGCCGACGGCCCGGACGCCCCCCGCGAGCTGGCCGCCTACGTCGTTCCGCTCGACGGTGACGAGCGCGGCTGGGAGGAACTGACCGGCCGGCTCTGCCAGACCCTCCAGACCCGGCTTCCCGGCTACATGGTCCCGTCCTTCCTGGACGTCGTCACCGCGCTGCCGACCATGCCGAGCGGAAAGGTCGACCGGAAGCGGCTGCCCGCGCCGTGCCGCCGCCTCACCCGCACGACCGGCCCGGTCGTCGCGGCCGCCGGCGGGCTGGAGGAGCAGGTACGTGCGGCCTGGGCGGAGGCGTTCGGCATCGAGCCCGAGACGCTCTCGGTCGAGGCGGACTTCTTCACCGATCTCGGCGGGCACTCGCTGCTCGCGGCGCGGGTCGTGTCGCTGCTGCGCGCCCGCAACGTCGGCGTGAGCCCAGCAGTCCGGGACCTGTACGCCCACCCGACCGTACGCGGCATGGCAGCTCGTCTCGGCGCGGCCGAGCGGGCTGGCGGGACGACCGCACCACCCCGTCCCGAACCGCTGCGGCACCCCAGCCGGCGGATCGCCGTGGCCGGGTTCGGCCAGGGGGCGGTGATCTACCTGCTGTTGCTGGCCGTCACGCTGCCCGTCTCCTACGTCTACACCCGCAACGACGGCTTCGTGTCGGCCCGCGTCCTCGCCGAGCTGATGGTCGCGATCCTGCTCAGCTACCTCGGCGTGCGCTGGGTGCTGCCGGTGCTGCTGGCCCGGCCGTTGGCCGCGGGCATCCGGCCGGGCCGGTACCGGTTGTGGGGGCCGACCTACGTCCGGCTCTGGGCGTTGAACACGCTGCTGGCGATCGGGCCGCTGACCGTCCTGAGCGGTTCTCCCCTGATGGCGACCTACCTGCGGCTGCTCGGTGCCCGAGTCGGCCACCGGACCATCATCGCCACCAGCGCGATCAGCCTGCCGACCCTGGTCACCGTCGGGCCGGGCGCCTCGATCGGGTACGGCGTGTCGGTACGCCCGTGGCGGGCGGAGGACGGGTGGGTCGTGGTCGCGCCGATCACGATCGGATCGGGTGCCTTCGTCGGCGCGAACGCGGTCCTCGAACCTGGCGCCACGGTCGGGGCGTACGCCGGCCTCGGCGAGCAGTCCGTCCTCGTCCACGGCGAGACGGTGCCGCCCGGAGCCCGCTGGGCCGGGTCACCGCCGGCCCCGACCACCCGGCTCGCCCCCACCGTCGAATCCATGCTCAGCTACCGCCCCCTGCGCCATGGCTGGCGCCTGCACCACGTCGCAGCCGGTCTGATCGGGCTGATCGGCCTGGAACTCGGGACGATCGCGATGGTGCTGCCCAGCGTGGCGCTGGTCTGGTGGGTGCTGCTGACCCGGGGCCTGCTCGCCGGCCTGGTCGCGACCATTCCGGCCGGCATCGTCTACGTGCTGACCGTATGTGCGCTGGTCGCCGCCGGCAAGCGCCTGGTGCTGCGACGGGTGCCGGTCGGCGTCCACCATCAGGTGCACTCGATGCTGGGCGTGCGCAAGTGGGTGGCCGACAAGCTGCTCGAAGCCAGCCTGACGTTCACGAACTCGCTGTACGCGACCCTCTACACCGGACCCTGGCTGCGACTGCTCGGTGCCAAGGTCGGTCCCGGGGCCGAGGTCTCCACCGCCGCGCACCTGGACCCGGACCTGCTCACCCTGGGATCGGACAGCTTCGTCGCGGACATGGCGAGCCTCGGCGCCGCGACGTTCGCCAACGGTCGGGTGGCGTTCCTGCCCACCACGATCGGCGACCGGGCCTTCGTCGGGAACGCCGCGTTCGTGCCGGCCGGCACGGTGCTGGGCGACGGCTCCCTGATCGGCGTCAGCACCCTGCCGCCCGACGCCGGTGTCCCGGAGGGCACCTCCTGGCTGGGCTCACCGGCGATGCACCTGCCGGTGCGCCAGAGCAGCGGAACCTTCTCCGAGGAGCAGACGTTCCGCCCGCCGCGCAGGGTGGTGGCCCACCGGCTGTTGGTCGAGTTCTTCCGCGCCACCCTGCCCGCGGCGGTGCTCGGGGCCAGCTTCTACCTGTATCTCTGGGCGCTCTCCTGGCTCGCCAACGGCCGCGACCTGCTCGTCCCGGCGCTGGTGTCACCCTTTGTCGCGATGCTGTCGAGCATCGCGGTGATCGCCTTCTGCGCGGCGACCAAGCGCAACGTCATCGGCACCTACCGCCCCCGCGTGGAACCACTCTGGAGCGGCTTCGTCCGCCGCACCGAGTTCGTCACCGGCCTCTTCGAGGCGGCGGCGGTCCCCGCCGGCGTCGGTCTCCTGGTCGGCACGCCGTTCCTGCCACCGGTGCTGCGCTGGTTCGGGGTCCAGGTCGGCAGACGCACCTGGATCGGGACCACCTACCTCACCGAGTTCGACCTGGTCGAGATCGGTGACGACGCGACCGTGGGCACCGAGGTGTCCCTGCAGACCCACCTGTTCGAGGACCGGGTGATGAAGATGTCGGTGGTCACCGTCGGTCCCGGCGCCACCATCGGCACGCGGGCGATCGTCCTCTACGACTCCGTGGTCGGCGACGACGTCTTCCTGGGCTCGCTCTCGCTGCTGATGAAGGGCGAGCACCTCATTGCCGGCACCCGATGGCGGGGGATCCCCGCCCAAGGGGTGCTCACTCGGGAACCCGCCGCTGCGCAACGGGCGGCCTGACACCCGTACGGCCGCGAGCGCACCGCCCGCGGCGAACCCCGTCCATCCATCCATCACCAACCGAGGACAACACTCACCATGAACAAGGCACTCCTGGTCTCCGACGCCGCGCACTTCCGGGTGGACTACGAGATCAACCCGTACATGCACACCGCGGTGCAGCCCGACCACGCGGCGGCGCTTCTCGAGCACGAACGCATCGTCGCCGTCCACCGGGCGGTGGGCCGCCACATCGAGTACGTGCCGTCGGCGCCGGAGTGCCCGGACATGGTCTTCACCGCGAATGCGGCCCTGGTGCGGGGCGGTCGGGCGGTGCTGGGAGCACCGCCGCCGGAGCGCAAGGCCGAGTTGCCCTACTTCCAGGAGTGGCTGATCGACAACGACTACGAGGTGCTGGAGGCGCCGTACCCGTTCAGCGGCCAGGGCGACGCCCTGGCCTGCGGCGACCTGCTGCTCGCCGGGTACGGACAGCGCACCGACCGGCGGATGCACGCCGTACTCGCGCAGGAACTCGGCTACGAGGTGGTGCCGCTGCGGACGGTGAGCCCGCAGTGGTACGACCTCGACCTGGCGGTCGGGGTCGTCGAGCCCGGGCGGGTGCTCGCCTACTGCCCGGAGGCCCTCGACCGGCCGAGCCGGCACCGGCTGCGCGGGCTCGGGATGGACCTGATCGAGGTCTGTGTCGAGGAGGCGGCCTGTTTCGCGCTCAACCTGATCAGCGACGGCACCACCGTGACGATGACCAGCGGGGCGCCCCGGTTGGCCGCCGCGCTGCGGGAGCGCGATCTGCGGGTCGTCGAGCTCGACACGACCGAGCTCGCCAAGGGTGGTGGCGGCGTCCGCTGCACGGCACTGACCCTCGACAACCCGTTGCCGGCGAGGTCGTGATGGCGACGGGAGGTATCGGGCGGCTGCTCGCCGCTGCGAGGAGAGTGACCGCCGGCCGCAACCTGACCGTACGCTCGCCGCTGCCCCCGTCGCCGTATCCGCCGGTGGCGCTGGTCTACCGGGGGCCGGCGACCGTGCCCGGCTGTCCGGAGGCCGTGGCGGCGCTGCTCAAGTCCAGCCGGTGGGGCTTCGACGTCCGGTACGTCGGCCCCGACGAGGTCCTTCCGCTGAGCCGTCAGGCCCTGGCCGGAGCGGCCCTCTACGCCCAGCCCGGGGGCGGCAGCCTCAAGCGCGGCTACCGGCAGCTGAAGCGCCACCGCGACGAGATCCGGCAGTTCGTCCACTCCGGCGGTAGGTACCTCGGCATCTGCCTCGGCGGCTACCTCGCCGGGGCCACCCCGGGATTCGCCCTGCTGCCCGGGGACACCGACCAGTACGTCGGCTCCGCCGGCGCCACCGTCGACTCCGAGGAGGACACCGTCGTCCAGGTCTCCTGGTGCGGCCGGCGGCGGACGCTCTTCTTCCAGGACGGACCGTACTTCCGGCTACGGCCGGACGCCGACGCCGAGGTCCTCGCCACCTACCTCAACGGTGCCGTCGCCGCGGTGGTCACCCGCTTCGGCGACGGCAAGGTCGGTGTCGTCGGCCCGCACCCCGAAGCCACCGACGACTGGTACCTCGACGCCGGCTTGCGCGTCCCCGACCGGCTCGGCGTGGATCTCGGCTGCGATCTGCTGGACGAGGTGATGCGGCCGTGACCCAGACCGTCCAGCTCGGCCGCGCCGCCGGCCGGGCCGATGACCGTTCGCCGGCCGCGCCGGCCGCGCCGGCCGGGCCCGCCGGGCGTCCCCGGTTGCTCGGCGTGGACGCCGCCCGGGGAGTCGCCCTGTTCGGCATGATCGCCGTGCACTCGCTCTATGTGTCCGACGCCGCGGGGCGGCCGACCTGGTCGTTCACGATCTTCGGTGGTCGGGCGGCCGCCCTGTTCGCGGTGTTGGCCGGGGTCGGCATCGCGTTCATGACCGGCCGACGGCGGGTCCGCCTGACCGGCGGCTCGGGCCCGGCCGCGGCGCTCGGCGTCCGGGCCCTGGCGATCGGCGCGATCGGGTTGGCGCTCGGCTACACCGACGCGTCCCTGGCGTCGGTGATCCTGCCCGCCTACGCGGTGATGTTCCTGTTGGCGATTCCGCTGGTGTTCCTGCCGACCTGGTTGGTGGCGGTCACCGCCGTGGCCGTGGCCGCCGGTGCTCCCGTGCTTCGGCAGCTCCTGCTGCCGCGGCTGCCGGTGGCGGCCTACGAGAACCCGGAGTTCGCGGATCTCGTCGGCGATCCGGGCGCGCTGCTCAGCGAGCTTGCGCTGACGGGGGAGTTTCCGGCGGTGACGTGGCTGGCGTACCTCTGCGTCGGCCTGGTGATCGGGCGGCTGACGCTGACCAGGCTGACGGTGATCCTCGGACTGCTCGCCACCGGAGTCGCGCTCGCCGCAGCGGCGCCGCTGGCGTCGTACGTCCTGCTGTACCGGTACGCGGGCTGGCAGCAGATCTGGCTGAACCAGCCGAAGAGCGGGCTCACCGTGGCGGACACGACGGAGCTGCTCGCGTTCGGCGGTGACGGCAGCACACCCACCTCGACGTGGTGGTGGCTGGCCGTCGACGCGCCGCACACCGGCACGCCGCTCGACCTGGCCGGCACGATCGGGAGCGCCGTCGCCCTGCTCGGCGTCATGCTGCTCGCCAGCCGTGTCGCACACCCCTTCCCGCGACGGGCGCTCTCCCTGCTGCTGGTGCCCCTGGCCGCCGCGGGAAGCATGACGCTGACGTTCTACACCGCGCACATCGTGTTCATCAATTCCGGACTCGACTCCTTCGACCCGATGGTCGGATACGTCTGGCAGATCGTCGCCATCGTGCTGGTCGGGACCGCATGGTGGGCCACGGCGGGCCGTGGACCGTTGGAAGGGGCCGTGACGCTCCTCGCCCGTGGTGGCGGCCGACTGGCCACCAGGACGGTCCAATCAGCCCAGCAACGCGCCGGCATGTCGATGTACCAGCGCGAGGAGACGGGCATGCTCACGAACCTCGCCCCGGAGCCGACCGGGCGCGAGGTCTGGGCCGATTGGCAGGCGAGCGGGGTGCGGCAGTGAACGGCAGCGGAAGGACATGAGGCGGACCGGACCCGGGCTGCTGCTCGACGGGACGCAGAAGATCAGCCGGCGGCGACTCGTGATCGGTCTGGGCGCGGCGGGCGGCCTTGCCACGCTGGGCTGGGCCGGTGTGTCGGCGGTCACGGGGGACCGGGACCGGCCGCTGGCACTGGTCTACCGGGGCCCGGCCGCCTGCTCCGGTTGCGCGGAGGCGGTGGCGGCCCTCCTGCGCAGAGCACCGGCCGGGTTCCGCACCGAGTACTGCGGTCCGGACGAGCGGCGGCAGATCTCACGGGACGCGTTGGCCGAGGCGGTGGTCTACGCCCAACCCGGCGGCGGCCACGTCAACCCGGCCTGGCGAAGGCTGCGGGGCCACGCCGAGGACATCCGGGACTTCGTCCACAACGGCGGCCACTACCTCGGCTTCTGCCTCGGCGCGTATCTCGCCGCCCGGCCCGGCTTCGGGCTGATCAACGGGGAGGTCGGCCAGTACATCCGCACCGAAGGGGCGAGCGTCGACAACGCCGACGACACGGTGATCCAGGTCCGGTGGCGCGGCCGCCCCCGGTACCTGTACTTCCAGGACGGTCCGACGCTGAATCTGGCTCCTGGGGCGCCGGGCACGGTGCTCGCGACCTACGACAACGGCGCGGCCGCCGCCGTCGTCACCACGTTCGGCGCCGGACGGGTGGGACTGGCAGGCCCCCACCCCGAAGCCGACCGGTCCTGGTACGCCGAGGCGCAACTCACCAACCCGGAGGGCGTCCGCTTCGACCTGGGCCATGACCTGATCCGCAGCACGGTGGACGCGACGAGCCCGACCCTCGATCGTGGCTGATCCGGAGCGGTCCGCGGCACGCATAAGCCGGAACGCAGGGGGGATGCGACGGGTGGAGTACGCGCACCCAGCGCGCGGGAAGGAGCGACATGACTGCGTCAAGTGAGCCGGTCCGTGGCGCCGGCGCGCCGGCCCGCACCCGGGGCGGCGCCGGGATGAAGACCAGCGCGGCGGCCACCTTCGCGCTCGTGTTCGGGGTGTCCGGGCTGTTCAGCGTGCTGATCGCGGTGCTGGCGCCGCTCGGTGTGGTGCTCGGCATCATCGGCGTCATCCTCGGCATCGTCGCGCTGCGGATGGCCCGCCGTCCGGAGGTCACCGGCCGGGGCGTCGCGATCGGCGGTCTGGTGCTCAGTGGCCTGGCCGTCCTGATCGGGTTGGCGCTCACCGCCGGGGTGACCACCGTCGTCAACAACGAGGCGGCGGTGGACCGGCTGCAGCAGCAGGTGGACGACCTGCGGGACCGCCTGAACGAGTGACCGTCAGGGGCGGAGGACCCCCGGATCGCGCTACGCCGGCCCACTGCCGGCGCAGCGCGATCCCCCCGTTCGGGCGCACCGGCGTGGCGGTGGCTGCCGGCACCGGTGTGACCAGGATCCCGCCCACCCGCCGTCATGCCGCCGGCACGGAGCGGAACTTGCGGAAATCTTGAGGAGTGTTTACAGGAAGCGGTGCATGACCAGCAGGTCCACGTACCCCTCGGTCGGGTGCCGGAAGCCCTCCGGCACCCGACCGACGACGTCGAAGCCCAGCGACCGCCACAGCGCCACCGCCCGGGTGTTCGTGGCGACGACGGCGTTGAACTGCATCGCGCGGTATCCCTCGGCGCGCGCGAGGTCGAGCACGTACGCGCCGAGCGCCCGCCCCACCCCGCGCCCGCCGGCGGCCGGGTCGACCATGAAGCTGGCGTTCGCCACGTGGCCGCCCGGGCCGGCCTGGTTGGGAACCAGCTTCCCGGACCCGAGGACGGTGCCGTCGGTGTCGACCGCGACCACCACGCGGCCCGGCGGCGGCGCCAGCCACAGCCGGCGGGCCTGTTCCTCGTCCACGTCCCGGGGCCAGGTGTACGTCTCGCCGGCCGCCACGATCTCACGCAGGAACGCCCAGATGCGGGGCCAGTCGTCGGGTGCGGCGTCGCGGATCTCCACCGGACGAGCATGCCATTCTGTCCCGGTCGGCGGCGTTTGCCCCCGCAACTACCGGGTAGACCGCCGGGCTGGCCCGATCGTTGAGGAGGAAGACATCCGATGGCTGCCCGGACGAACGTCGCGGTGATCTATTACAGCGCGACCAGCATCACCTACCAGTTGGCGCAGGCGGTATGCGAGGCCGCCGGTGACGCCGGCGCCGAGGTGCGGCTGCGCAAGGTGCGCGAGCTGGCGCCGGACGAGGCGATCCGCTCCAACTCCGGCTGGCAGGCGCACCACCTGGAGACCCAGAACGTGCCCGAGGCCCAACTGGACGACATCGCATGGGCCGACGTGGTCATCTTCGGCTCGCCCACCCGGTACGGCATGATCGCCGCTCAGCTCAAGCAGTTCATCGACACAACCGGACCGTTGTGGGCACAGGGCGCACTGGCCAACAAGGTCTACTCCGGCTTCACCTCGACGGCCACCTCACACGGTGGCCAGGAGACGACGCTCACCTCGCTGTTCACGATCTTCTACCACTGGGGCGGGGTCGTGGTCACCCCCGCGTACACCGACCCGAGCCAGTTCGTCGCCGGCAACCCGTACGGCGCGTCGCACACCAGCAACAACGGTGAGATCGCGCCGGACAGCCTCGCGCTGGGCGCGGCGGCGCTCACCGCCCGGCGCGCCGTGGAGATCGGGACCGCGCTGAAAAAGGGCCTGGCCGCCTGACCGGGACGACCGGCGGTGCCGGACGGGGGCTCTCGGCCCGCCCGGCAGCGCCGGCCGCCGCCACCTGTACCCCGGAGCGGCGACGCTATGCGCGCGTCGCCGCCGACGGCTCGCTCGGTGCCGGCAACAGCCCGCCGAGCAGTTCGGCGAGGACGTCCACCCCGTCCGCGCTGAGCACCGACTCCGGGTGGAACTGCACGCCGGCCACGCCCGCGCCGCGCAGCGCGTGCACCGCACCGTCGGTGGCGTCGCGGGCCACCTCCACCGGCCCGTACGGGGTGTCCAGCCGGTCGGCGTCCGCCCGGGCGGTGAACGTGGAGTAGAAGCCGACCCGTCGCCGCGAGCCGAAGAGCGGCACCGCCCGTTGCAGGCCCTGGTAGGGCGCGTCGCGGCGGTGCAGGGGCAGCCCCAGCAGCCCGCAGAGCAGTTGGTGGCCCAGGCACACCGCCAGGGTCGGCCGGCCGGCGGCGAGCAGCCCGGCCAGCAGCCCCCGCATCGCCGCCATCTTCGGCTCGGCCAGGTCCGTCGGGTCGCCCGGACCCGGGCCGACGACGACGAGGTCGTACCCGTCCAGGGCGCCCGGCGCGTCCCAGGTGCGCAGGTCCACGGTGAGGCCGAGCGCCCGCAACTGGTGGGCGAGCATGCCGGTGAACGTGTCCTCCCCGTCGACGATCAGCGCGTGGCGGCCGGCCAACCCGGGGCGCCCGGAGGCGTCGACCGGCCGCTGGTCGAGCCAGAACCGGGCCAGCGGCGCGTTGCGGGCGGCCAGCGCCGCACGTACCTCGGGGTCGTCGGCGAGTCGGCTCAGCGACCCCGGGGCCGGTACCGGCGCCTGCGGTCCGAGACCCAGCGCGGCGAGCACACCGGCGGCCTTCGCGTGGGTCTCGGCGACCTCCCCCTCGGGTGTCGAGTGGCGGACCAGGGTCGCCCCGACCGGCACCCGCAGCTCGCCGCTGGGGGAGAGCTCGGCGGTACGGATCAGGATCGGCGCGTCCAGCGTCTGCCGGCCGGTGTCGTCCCGGCCGAGCAGCGCCAGCACCCCCGCGTAGTACCGCCGGCCGGTGCGCTCGTGCCGGGCGATGACCCGGCAGGCGTTCTCCATCGGGCTGCCGGTCACCGTCGGCGCGAACATCGTCTCCCGCAGCACCTCGCGGACGTCCTTCGAGCCGCGGCCGGCGAGCAGGTACTCGGTGTGCGCGAGGTGCGACATCTCCTTCAGGTACGGCCCGACGACCTGCCCACCCCGGTCGGCCACGGTGGCCATCATCTTCAGCTCCTCGTCGAGCACCATGTACAGCTCCTCGACCTCCTTCGGGTCGGCGAGGAAGCGCAGCAGCGCGGCGCGGTCGGCCGCCGCGCCGGTGTGCCGGAAGGTGCCGCTGATCGGGTTCATCATGACCAGCCCGTCGTCGACGCTGACGTGCCGCTCCGGGCTCGCCCCGACCAGGGTGCGGGCGCCGGTGTGGACGACGAAGGTCCAGTACGCGCCGCGTTCCCGCAGCAGCAGCGACCGCAGGGCCGCCAGCGCCGCCCGTAGCGGCGGGCCCTGGACGGTGGCGTGCAGGGTGCGGTGGATGACGAAGTTCGCGCCCTCCCCGCGGCCGATCTCCTCGGCCAGCACCCGACTCACGGTGGCGGCGTACTCGTCGTCCGGGACGTCGAACCGGGCGCCGGTGGTGACCACCGGCGCGGCGGGCAGCGCGTCCACCGCCGCGGCGAGGTCCACCCGGTCGTGCCGTCCGACGGCCAGGCACTCCAGCGGGGTGCCGTCGTCGACACAGGCGAAGCCCCGCTCGGTGACCTGCCGGTACGGCACCAGCGCCAGGGTGCGGGGTCCGGGCGCCCCGTCGGGTAGCGGGATGTCGGCGAGTCGCTCCACCACGTCCACCGTTCCGGTGAACAGGTCCACGTGGTCGGCGCCCTCGCGGCGTACCAGCGCGAACGGGCCGGGATCGACGCCGGCGGCGACGGCGGCGATCAGCTCGGAAAGGTCGGTCATTCGGGTCTCCTCGGGGCCGGGTGCCGCCCGGCGGGGCGGTCGGGGTGCCCGGATGAGACCGGCGGCCGCCTCGTCGGGCGGCCGCGTGGGGAAGCTACGCGCGGGGGATGGCCGCCGGGTCGGCGGGCCACCAGCAGGACAGGTGCGCGAGCATGCGCCCACCCTACGCGGTCCCCGCCCCGGCCGGAAGCCGGACGCGTCAGGCGGCGGGGGACCGACGGGACCGATAACGTGACCGGCAATGAAGATTCTCGCACTCGACCTGGGCACCTCCTCGGTACGCGGCCTCGTGCTGGACGCCGACGCCCGGCCGCTGCCCGGGGCGCTGGCCCGGCGCCGGGTCACCCTGACGGTCGGTGAGGACGGCACCGGCACCCTGGACGCCGTGGGCTACCTGGCCTGTCTGGTCGAGTGCCTGGACGAACTGGCGGCCGGCGGCCACCTCCGCGACGTCCAGCTCGTGGCGGCCTCCGCGCAGTGGCACTCGGTGCTTCCGGTGCGGAACGACGGGACGCCGCTGGGGCCGGTGCTGGCCTGGCTGGACACGCGACCGGAGCCGCCGCCGGGCGCGGCCGGCCCGGCCGACGCGGACGCCTTCCACCAGCGCACCGGCACGTGGTGGCACCGCTGCTACTGGACGGTCCGGTTGCCCTGGCTGCGGGACCGGACCGCGGGGCGGATCGCCCGCTTCGTCGGCCTGGCCGAGTACGTCTTCGGCGCGCTGCTCGACACCGCGCCCATGTCGATGTCGCAGGCCTCCGGCACCGGGCTGCTCGACCTGCGGACCCTCGACTGGGATCCGGAGGCGTGCGCGCTGGCCGGTGCGCACGCCGGGGAGCTGCCCGAGCTGGCACCGGCCGGCTGGCGTGGGCGGTTGCGCCCCGAGCATGCCCGCCGTTGGCCACAGCTCGCCGGCGTGGGGTGGGCCGCCCCCGTGGGCGACGGGGCGGCGTCCAACGTCGGCTCCGGCTGCGTCGACCCGACCCGGGTGGCGGTGACCGTGGGCACCTCGGCGGCGGTCCGGATGATCGAGGCCCTTCCGGCGGGAGCCCCACCGCCCCGCCTGTCGCCGCAGCTGTGGCGGTACCGGGTGGACCACAACCATGTGGTCACCGGCGCCGCGTACTCCTCCGGGGGCAACCTGTTCGCCTGGGCGAACCGGGAGTTGCGCCTGCCGGAGGGGCCCGCCCTGGACGAGGCCCTGGCGCTGGTCCCCGTCGTCGGCGGCTCCTCGGCGAACGTCCGGTTCGGCGGCGACCGGCCGCCGGGCGTGGCGCCGGCCGGCTCGGGCGAGGTACGCGGGCTGAGCTTCGGCACGACCTCGGTGGAGATCCTCGCCGGGTTGATGCGCGGCCTGTGCGACCTGGTGGTGACGGATCTGGCGCTGCTCGAATCCAGGGTGGACGGCCCGGTCGAGGTGGTCCTCGGTGGAGGCGCGGTGGCCGCGTCCCCGTGGTGGCGGGCGGCCTTCGGCGCGGCGCTGGCGCCGCGGCGGGTGTGGCACCAGCGCAACCCGGAGATCGGCGCGACGGGCGCGGCCCTCGTCGCACTCGGTCGGGTCGGCGACGCCGCACGGCTCGCCGACATCGGCCGGACGGACGAGACCGCCTCACCCTCCTGAATCGCAGCGACGCCTGGCCCGTTGACACAGCTCCCGGGGCTGGTTGGATGGACTCCGCTCCTCGGGTCGGAGGAGCGGAAGAGTGGGAGGCGCGTGTGGGGGCAGGTCCGGAGCCGGCGCAGAGCGCGGTGCCGAGCCACCGCCGGCGTCGGTTCGACGTCCGGGTCGTGCCCCATCGGCGGCGGTCCGCGCTGCGCCCGCACGACTGGCGCATGCGCACCAAGCTCGCCACCGTGCTCGTGATCCCCTCGCTGGCGTTCCTGGTGCTGGCCGCCGTGCAGACGCAGAGCCTGGTCGGGCGCACCACGGCGCTGGGTGACTTCGCCGAGCAGGTCGGCATCGGCCGGGAGATCACCGCCGCCGTGCACGAGCTCCAGCAGGAGCGCGACCGGGCCGCCGGCGAGTTGGGCGCGCTGCGGCGGGCGGGCGACGCGGCCGACCCGAACGCCGCCGTGCTCGCGCTCGCACCGCTGCAGGAGGTGAGCGACCGGGCGATGGGCGAACTCGCCCGGGCCGCCGACCCGCTGGCCTCCGCGGACGCCGGCTGGCGGGTCGCGTACTCGGAGGTGCGGGAGGCGTACGAGCAGGTCGTCGCCATCCGGGCGGCGGTGCCGCAGGGTGTCCTCGGCAGCGACACGATCCTCGGCGCGTACAACCGGGTGGTCGACGCGCTGCTGAACCTGCTGGCGGAGCCGAGCCCCGGCGAGGACCGCCCCACGCTGGGCGACGCGGTCCTGCGGTACGTCCAGCTCGCCCGCGTCAAGGAGTTGACCTCGCGGATCCGGGCCCAGCTCTACGAGGCGGCCCGCGCCGGCGGCTACGGGCTGGAGGACCGCGTCCTCCTGACCGACCTGCGCGCGCAGCAGCTGACCGCGTTGGGCGCGTACCGGGTCGCGGCCACCACCGACCAGGTCCGCCGGTACGACGAGACCTCCGTGGACCCGGCGTTCGTGGCGGCGACCCGGCTGGAGGAGCAGAGCCTGCCGCGCGACGGCGCCGCACCGGTGGTGCTGCCGGCGACCCAGTGGTGGGCGGCCAGCGAGCAGCGCCAGGAGCTGCTCCGGCAGATCGAGGCGTCGGTACTGGAGGACGCGGTCCGGCAGGCCGACGAGGTGAGCGGGGCGCAGCTGCGGACCACCCTGCTGGTCGTCAGCGTGGTCGTCGCGGTGCTGCTGGTGGCGGTGCTCATCTCGCTGCTGGTCGGCCGGTCCATCGCCAGGTCGATGCGCCTGCTGCGCAGCCAGGCCCTGCGGATCGCCCAGATCGAGCTGCCGGAGGCCCTGGACCGGTTGCGGACGGTCACCGGCGGAGTCCCGCCCATCGACGTGGCGCCGGCGGTGATCCGGTCGCTCGACGAGATGGGCGAGCTGGCCGAGGCGTTCGTCGCGGTGCACCGCAGCGCCGTCGGCGTGGCCGTCGAGCAGGCCACGATGCGGCGCAACGTCAACGCCATGTTCGTCAACCTCGCCCGCCGCAGCCAGGTCCTGGTCGAGCGCCAGCTGGAGCTCCTGGACGACCTGGAACGTGAGGAGGACGACCCGGACCAGCTGGAGAACCTGTTCAAGCTGGACCACCTCGCCGCCCGCATGCGGCGTAACGACGAGAGCCTGCTGGTGCTGGCGGGCACCGAGTCGACCCGCCGGTGGAACCGGCCGGTCGGTCTCGGCTCGGTGCTCCTCGCCGCCAGCGCGGAGATCGAGCAGTACCAGCGGGTGCGCCACCACGAGGTGGCCGACCTGCACGTCGTCGGCCACGCCATCGGCGAACTCGTCCACCTGCTGGCCGAGCTGCTGGAGAACGCCACCGCCTTCTCGCGTCCGGACACGACGGTCGAGGTCGTCGCCGTCCGGGAGGCCCGCGGAGCGCTCATCGAGATCGTCGACCACGGTCTCGGCATGAGCCCGACGGCGTTGGCGGAGGCGAACGGCGTTCTCGCCACGCCGCCCGCCGCCGACGTCGCCACCGTGGAGCGGATGGGTCTGTTCGTGGTCAGCCACCTGGCCGCCCGCCTCGGCGTCGAGGTGCGGCTGCACGCCGGGGAGAGCGGCCTGGTGGCCCGCGTCCGGCTGCCCCGGGGGCTGCTGGCCCCGGCACCCGCCGACGAGCCGGAGCCGGCCGGGCTGCCGTCGGCCGGGCCGGCCCGGGGCCGGCGGGGGCCGGTGGAGCTGCCGGTGGCCGGCCGGCGCCCGGAGGCCGTCGTGCCGCGCCAGGCGCGTGAGGTGCCGGTACGGGCCGAGGACGTGCTCGCCCCGGCGGCTGACGCGTCCGCCCCGTCCGACGGCGGCTGGTGGACGCGCCAGGGCCCCACCCGGGGCGCCGAGGCGCCCGTCACCCCGCCGTCCGCGCCGGTCACCGGCGGCACCAACGACCGCGGTCTGCCCGTCCGGGTGCCGATGGCGCAGCTCGCCGCCGTCACCCAGTCGGCGCGGCCGGAGGAACCGGCGCGACGCCACGACCCGGATCCGGAGGCGGTCGGCGGCATGCTGTCCCGCCTGTACAGCGGGGTCCGCCGGGCCGAGACCGAGGACACCACCGAACTGCCCGTGCCGATGGAGCGCGGGAGCACCGAAGGGGGACAGCAGTGACGACGTTGAGCCAGGAGGCCCGTGACCTGAGCTGGCTGGTCAGCGCGTTCGCGGAGCGGGTGCCGGGGGTGGCGCACGCGGTCGTGGTCTCCTCCGACGGGCTGCTGGTGGCCATCTCCGATCACCTGCCCCGCGACCACGCCGACAAGCTCGCCGCCGTCACCTCCGGCCTGATGAGCATCACCGCCGGCGCGGCGCAGATGTTCGACGGGGACGTGGTCAAGCAGACGGTGGTCGAGATGGGTCGCGGCTACTTCCTGGTGATGCAGGTCCGCGACGGCTCGATCCTGGCCACCCTGGCCGGCGCCGACGCCGACATCGGCGTGGTCGGCTACGAGATGGCGCGGCTGGCCAAGCAGGCGGGGGAGATGCTGACCCCCGCCCTGCGCGCGGAGCTCCAGCAGGCCCTGCCGCGCTGACCGGTCCCCGCCCGGGACCGCCGGCGGGCCGGCTTCGGGCGGGCCCGCCGGTCACAGCCCGCCGGCGGCGATCACCTCGCGGTACCAGTGCGCGCTGCGCTTGGGCACCCGCCGCTGGGTCGGGTAGTCCACGTAGACCAGCCCCCATCGCTGGTCGTACCCCTCGGCCCACTCGAAGTTGTCCAGCAGGGACCAGACGTGGAAGCCCTCCAGCGGTACGCCGGCGGCGAGGGCGCGGTGGGCGGCGGCCAGGTGGTCGCGGAGGAACCGGATCCGTCCGGCGTCGTCGACCGTGCCGTCGGCGGCGAGCGTGTCGGGCGTGGGCAGGCCGTTCTCGGTGACGGTCAGCGGCACCGGGCCGTAGTCGCGGGTGACCCGGGTGAGGATGTCGTACATCCCGTCGGGGTGGATCTGCTGCCAGTCGGCCTCCGAGGTCGGCCACCGCCGGACGGTGGTGCCGTCGGCGGTGACGTAGATCGGCGTGTAGTACTGCACCGCCACCAGGTCGACCGGGGCCGAGATGACGCCGAGGTCGCCGTCGCGGATGCCGCGGACCATCCGGCTGTCCGGCCCGAGGTCGGCCAGCACGTCGTCGGGGTAGCGGCCGGTGAGGGCGGAGTCGAGGTACAGCCGGTTCTCGTAGCCGTCGTGTAGCCGGGTGGCCTCGGCCGCGCCGGGTGAGTCGTCGGCCGGGTAGCAGGGGTGCAGGTTGAACGCCGGCCCGATCCGTCCGGTGCCGCCGCCGTCGCGCAGCGCCCGGACGGCGAGGCCGTGCGCGAGCTGGAGGTGGTGGGCCACCAGGTACGCGGCCTGCGGGTCCCGGTGCCCGGGGGCGTGGTGGCCGGAGAGGTAGCCGTTCTGCACGACGGTCTTCGGCTCGTTGATGGTGAGCCAGACCGGCACCCGGTCGCCGAGGGCGCCGAAGACGATGTCGGCGTAGTCCGCGAACCGGTACGCGACCTCCCGGGACTCCCAGCCGCCGGCGTCCTGCAGCGCCTGCGGGAGGTCCCAGTGGAACAGGGTGGCCATCGGCGCGATGCCCCGCTCGTGGAGCCCGTCCACCAGCCGCCGGTAGAAGTCGAGCCCGCGCTGGTTGGGTGCGCCGGTGCCGTCCGCCTGGACGCGGGGCCAGGAGATGGAGAACCGGTAGCTGCGCAGGCCCAGCTCGCGCATCAGGTCGAGGTCCTCGGCGTACCGGTGGTAGTGGTCGGCGGCGACGTCGCCGGTGTCGCCGTTGCGGGTCCGGCCCGGGGTCCGGCTGAACGTGTCCCAGATCGACTCTCCGCGGCCGTCCTCCTTCGCCGCCCCCTCGATCTGGTACGCGGAGGTGGCCGCACCCCAGCCGAAGCCGGGTGGGAAGCGCAGGCCCGCGGCCGGCGTCGCCGCGCCCTCCGGGTCGTGCGGCCCGTCGCAGCCGGCCAGTACGCCGCCCGCCGCCGTCGCGGCGGCGAGTCCGGCGTTGGTGGCCGCCGTCGCGGTGGCCGAGAGCGCGGCGCGGCGGAGCAGCCGGCGCCGGGTGAGTATCGACATGGGAGTCTCCTCTGGACGTGCCACCGGGAGCGCTCCCACAACAGCGCGGGGTGAGCCTCCGGCTCTCCCGGCCGGGAGTCCGGGGCGACGGGAATGTCACGGGCGCGGCGGGGTCGGCCGTTCGCCTCTTTCTCCCACCGTGAACGGGGGTTTAGTGTGGGGACGGGGGAGGGCAACCCCCGTCCCCACCGGTGCTGCACACGCACGTTCGGGATGGGCGTCCAGTCGTGCGTGTCGCGCGGGAGCCGGGCCACGCGAGTGGCTTGAGGATCCACCTCCCTCCACAGTGGTGGGATGATGGCCGGCGGCGGCGTCCGGGCTGGCCCGCCGTCGGCCATCGGGGCCTTCCCGGCACCGGCAGGACCGGGTCCGGGTGATCTTCCTGGTGGAACTTCGTCGATGGAAGCGCTCCCATCGGCGATGGTGCGACTGTAACGCCCGTCACCGCTTTGTGAAAGCCCCAAAACGAGATCGAAACATCGATCTGCTGCAACGCGCCCACGTGCTTGTGGGAGCGCTTCCATGCATGGCACACTGACGCCCGAGCCAGCGTCACGTGAGCGCGGGTCGCCGAGGGCAGCCGGTGCGTCCGGCGCGGCACCCGAGGTGGGACGGCAGGTCACCGTCGCTCCCGCCGGCCCCGGCCCCGCCGGGGAGACCCTCATCCCGGGCGCCTCGCCCACCGGTACGACACCGGCCAGGCGCCCCGCCGGGACCCCGACCCGTCCCGGCCCGGTCCGAGGAGACACCGCGCACATGAGACATCTGGCACGACGTCGCCGGTTGGCGATGGTCGCCGTCACCGCGCTGGCCGTCGGCGGGGTCACCCTGCCCGCCGGCGTCGCGCAGGCCGCTCCGGCCTGCGACGTGGTCTACGCGACCAACGACTGGAGCACCGGCTTCACCGCGAACATCACCATCAGGAACCTCGGCGATCCCGTCAACGGGTGGACGCTGCGGTTCGCCTTCCCCGGCGACCAGCGCATCACGCAGGGCTGGTCGGCGAGGTGGAGCCAGACCGGCAACCAGGTCACCGCCACGAACGAGTCGTGGAACGGCAACCTCGGCACCGGCGCCTCGACGAACATCGGCTTCAACGCCTCGTACAGCGGCACCAACGCGAAGCCGACGTCCTTCTCGGTCAACGGGGTCACCTGCGGCGGGGCGCAGCAGCAGCCGCCCACGGTCGCGCTGAGCGTGCCGGCCGGGCCCTTCGAGGCACCCGCCGACGTGCCGCTGACCGCCACCGCCAGCGACCCGGACGGGACGATCGGCAAGGTCGAGTTCTACCGCAACGGCCTGCTGGTCAACACCGACACGACGGCCCCCTACGGTTACACCCTGGAGGACCTGCCGGCCGGTGACTACACGGTGCAGGCCAAGGCGTACGACAACGCGAACCTCTCCGCCGTCGCGGAGCAGGCGTTCACCGTCACGCCGGCCTCCGGCCCGCAGCTCCTCGCCACGCCGTCCGCGGTGAGCGTCACCGAGGGCGGGACCTCCACGGTGAACCTGAAACTGACCAGGGCGCCCGCGGCGAACGTCCCGGTGTCCCTCGCCCGCACCGGGGACGCCGACGTCACCGTCGCGCCGACGTCGGTGACGCTCACGCCCAGCAACTGGAGCACCGGCGTGACCGTCACCGTCGCGGCCGCCGAGGACAGCGACACCGTCGGCGGCACCGCCACCATCACCGCGTCCGCAAGCGGGTACGCGCCGCTGGCGATCACCGCCACCGAGATCGACAACGACGTGCCGGGTGGCGGCGACGGCGAGTACGTCGAGCGCTTCCTCGCCCAGTACGGCAAGCTCAAGAACTCGGGGTACTTCAGCCCCGAGGGGGTGCCGTACCACTCCATCGAGACGCTGATCGTCGAGGCGCCCGACCACGGGCACGAGACCACCTCGGAGGCGTTCAGCTTCTGGCTGTGGCTGGAGGCCTACTACGGCCGGGTCACGCAGAACTGGGCGCCGTTCAACAACGCCTGGACGGTGATGGAGAAGTACATCATCCCGTCGCACGCCGACCAGCCCACCGCGGGAGCGGCCGGCACCCCGCAGTACGCCGCCGAGCACGACCTGCCCAGCCAGTACCCGTCGCAGCTGGAGCCCAACGTGTCGGTGGGCCAGGACCCGCTGCGCTCCGAGCTGCAGTCCACGTACGGCACCGGCGACATCTACGGCATGCACTGGCTGCTCGACGTCGACAACGTCTACGGCTTCGGTCGCTGCGGCGACGGCACCACCCGGCCGGCGTACATCAACACCTTCCAGCGCGGCACCCAGGAGTCGGTGTGGGAGACGGTGCCGCAGCCGTCCTGCGACACCTTCGCCCACGGTGGCCAGTACGGCTACCTCGACCTGTTCATCAAGGAGTCCAACGCCCCGGCGAAGCAGTGGAAGTACACCAACGCGCCGGACGCCGACGCCCGGGCCGTGCAGGCCGCGTACTGGGCCCTGACCTGGGCCAAGGAGCAGGGCAAGGCGGCCGACGTGGCGGCCACCGTCGCCAAGGCCGCGAAGATGGGCGACTACCTGCGGTACGCCATGTTCGACAAGTACTTCAAGAAGATCGGCAACTGCGTCGGCCCCACCGCCTGCCCCGCCGGCAGCGGCAAGGACTCGGCGCACTACCTGCTCTCCTGGTACTACGCCTGGGGCGGCGCGTACGAGCCGAACCAGAACTGGTCCTGGCGGATCGGCTCCAGCCACAACCACTTCGGCTACCAGAACCCGTTCGCCGCGTGGGCGCTGACCAACGTGAACGAGCTGAAGCCGAAGTCGCCGACCGCGGTCGCCGACTGGGAGAAGAGCTTCGAGCGGCAGCTGGAGTTCTACACCTGGCTCCAGTCCGCCGAGGGCGGCATCGCCGGCGGCGCGACCAACAGCTGGGGCGGCCACTACGGCCAGCCGCCGGCCGGCACGTCGACCTTCTACGGCATGTACTACGACGTCGACCCGGTCTACAACGACCCGCCGTCCAACCAGTGGTTCGGCATGCAGGCCTGGTCGATGCAGCGGATCGCCGAGCTGTACCTGGTCACCGGCAACGCGAAGGCCAAGGCGCTGCTCGACAGGTGGGTGCCGTGGGCCATCGCCAACACCACGGTCGGCACCAACTGGTCGATCCCGTCGGACATGCGCTGGACCGGCCAGCCCACCACCTGGAACCCGACCAACCCGCAGCCCAACACCAACCTGCACGTCGAGGTCACGGTGAAGGGTCAGGACGTCGGCGTCGCCGCCGCGTACGCCCGGACCCTCATCGCGTACGCGGCGAAGTCGGGCAACGTGGCCGCGAAGAACACGGCCAAGGGCCTGCTGGACGCGCTGCACGCCGCCAGTGACACCCAGGGCGTGTCGACGGTGGAGAAGCGTGGCGACTACCGGCGCTTCGACGACGTCTACGACGCCAGCACCGGCCAGGGGCTCTACGTCCCGCAGGGCTGGACCGGCGAGATGCCCAACGGCGACGTGGTCGCGCCGGGCAAGAGCTTCGTCGACATCCGGTCGTTCTACAAGAACGACCCGGCCTGGCCGAAGGTGCAGGCGTACCTGAACGGCGGGGCCGAGCCGGAGTTCCGGTACCACCGGTTCTGGGCCCAGGCGGACGTCGCGATGGCGTACGCCGACTACGGAAAGTTGTTCCCCGACGGCTGACCGCACACCTCCGGGCGGGCGTCGAGTACGCCCGCCCGGGAACGCCGGCCGGGCGTGGGGGATCGTGACGCCCGCCGGTGGACGGCCTGACTCCCCACGGTCAGGCCGGGGTGGGCCGGCCGTCCGGCCGACGCAGCGGATCGGCCGGCCCACCCCATCACCCGGTTGTGCACAGGGCGCGAAAAAGCCCGAAAAAGGGGCCCGTCGGGGATCACGGACGGGACCGCGACGGAGTAACGTACGTCACCGGAGAGGCCGCTCCCCCCGTGGCGGCCTCTCCCTCATTTTGCGGCCGTCATCGCTCGTGGGCGGTCGTCGCCGGCGTCGCGAGCGTCGCCGGGTCCAACGGGTGACGCAAACCGGGATGGCCGGCGGGCAGCGACCGGCGGACCACCACCCAGCTCACCGCGAGCGCGGTCGCCACCAGCGGCCAGGTGAGCGCCACCCGGGCGACGGTCAGCGCGACGACCTGCCCGCCGAGCCACAGCGGCAGGAACACCGCCACCCGCAGCAGGTACGTGGCGGCCCACACCCAGCTACCCCGCCGGTACGCCCGCAGCAGCGCCGGATCCCGCCGCCACCGGCCACGCTGGCGGAGGGCGACGCCGACGAGCACCCCGAGCAGCGGCCAGCGGATCACGATGCTGACCATCCAGGCGAGCGCGCTCGCCGCGTTGGCCACCAGCTGCACCAGGAAGAAGTCCTCGGCGCGGCCGGTCCGCAACGCGACCAGCGCGGCGACGCAGACGGCGAGCAGACCGACCAGCACCGACCGGGGCCGCTGCCCGCGGCGCCACCGCCAGACGGCCACCGCCGCCCCGGTCACCAGCGCGGCGCCCACACCGAGCGGCAGCGACTCCCCGCCGAGCAGCCAGCCCGCCGCGAACGCCACCGGCGGCAACGTGGCGTCGACCGCCCCGCGGCGCCCCCCGAGCAGGTCGGCGAGCGACTCCGGCGGCCCCGCCGGGGTCGTGCCCTGCTCCGGTGTGCTGGTCACCGTTCACCTCCTACCGTCCGCGCCACGAGTGCCGGTCGAAGCGGCGTCCAGGCGCCGGTCACCGGGCCCGGCGCCGGTTGACCGGCACCCGCGGGACACGTCCCAACCTAGTCGCGGAGCGGTGGCGGGCCACCCGGGCGGCGGCTGTGACGTGTCGGTAGGTTGTCGGGGTGCGGACGACGGCGAGGGGCTGGACGGCGGTCTGGTTGGTCGTGCTCGTGCTGGTGCAGGCGGCCGCCTTCCTCGCCGTCTGGCGCGTGGCCGTGCACACCGAGCTGGGCCAGTGGCTCGACACGGTCGCGCTGACCGGCAACCGGATCGGCCATGACCGCATCGACGGACCGGTCGACCGGATCCTCAACGCCATGTCGGTCGTGTCGCTGCTGGCCGCCACGGCCGTGATCGGCTTCATCGCGCTGATCCGGGGGCGGATCGCCCTCGCGGTCACCGCCACGCTGCTCATCGTCGGCGCGAACGCCACCACCCAGGCGCTCAAGTACGGGCTCGCCCGGCCGGACTTCGGCGTCGACCCGGAGCGAATCTACGCCGGCAACAGCCTGCCGAGCGGGCACACGACGGTCGCCGCATCGGTCGCGGTGGCCCTGGTGCTCGTCCTGCCCCGTACGATGCGGGCCGCCGGCGCGTTCATCGGGGCGGCGTACGCCGCGGCCGCCGGAGTCGCCACCCTCTCCGCCGGCTGGCACCGGCCCAGCGACGCCGTGGCCGCGTACCTCGTGGTGGGCGTCTGGGCGGCGCTGGGCGGGCTGCTGCTGCTGATCACCCAGCGGGAGCAGGCGCAGGTCGAGTCCGCCGACGCGCACCGGGTCGCCGCCGGCGTGCTCGGCATCGGCGGCGCACTGGCGGTGGTGGCCTGCGCCCTGGCCCTGACCTGGCTGACCGACCTGCCCCGGGTCGCCGCGGACGAGCTGAGCCGCCGCCCGCTCTTCGTCGGGTACGCGGGTAGCGCCGCCGGGATCGCCGGCACCATGGGCATCGTCATGGCGCTGGTGCTGGTCAGCGTGCACCGCCTCGTCCCACGGATCAAGGGGTGACCGTGCCGGCGGTACGCGAGGCGTTCCGGGACGAGTGCGGCCGACTCGTCGACGTGCTCCGCGCCATCACCGAGGACGACCTCGACCGGCCCACCGACTGCCGGCCGTGGGCCGTCCGGGACCTGCTCGCGCACGTCCGCACCGGGCTCGGGCGGCTGACCGACATGCTCGCCGCCCCGGCACCGCCCCGGGCGGAGGTGGACGCCGCCGGCTACTTCGGCGCGCCGAAGTTCACCCCGCCCGTCGACGCCGCGCGCATCGACGCCGGCCGCCGCGAGGGCCGGGACCTCACCGCCGCGGACCTCGCCGACGACGTGGACCGGGTGTGGCGGGCGACCCTCGAGGCCGTCGACGCCGAGCCGGCCGGCCGGCTGGTTCGCACCCGGCACGGCGACGCGATGACCGTGGTCGAGTTCCTGCGTACCCGGGTGGTGGAGGTCGGGGTGCACGGCCTGGACCTGGCGGCGGCGCTCGACCGGCCGCCGTGGCTGACCCCGACCGCGGCCGCGGTCGTCGCCGACCTCCTCACCGGCGGCCGGCCGGCGCCGGACGCCCTGGGATGGGACCGGCTCACGCTGATCCGCAAGGCCACCGGCCGGACACCCCTGACCGGCGCGGAGCGGGCCGTCGTCGACGCCGCCGGCTTCCGCTGGCTCTCCTTCGCGCCCTGACCGCCGCGCCGGCGGCGGCCCGTGCCGCCGTCGGGTCGGTGGTGCCCCGCGTCAGGCGGCGGGCAGGGCCTCGCCGGCGGGTCGCGGCGCCGGGACGTGCGGGACCGCCTTGCGGAGCTGGTCCAGCACGACCGGGTCGATGCGGCCCGGCACCAGCCGCTCCTCCAGGTTCTCCAGGCCCGCCCAGGAGAACAGCGCCTCCTCGGGAGCGGCCGGGTCGGCGGGGTGCCCGAGAGCGGTGAGCAGGGCGGCGACCTCGGCGGCGACCGCGCCGGTGAGGTCGAGCAGGGTCGCCGGGTCGGGCCGGCTGAACAGCAGCGTGTGCACGGCGAGCAGCCGGCCCAGCTCGGCCACCGGGTCGGGATGGTCGTCCACCCGCAGGTCCACCAGGACGTCGCCGGTGCCGCCGTACCCACCGCCGCGCTCCACCACCAGCAGCCCGGCGCTCTGCCGGCCCCGCCGGTCGCCGCCGGCCTGGTCACCGGCGCGCAGGGCGGCGACCAGGCGGTCCGGGAACGCCAGGGTCGACCCGCCGAGCCAGCCGTCGCGCACCGCGTCGATCACGTGGGGGCCGGCGAGGATGTTGCCCTGCGCGGCCCACCCGTCCCCGGCCTGGCCACCCGCCCAGGGATGGCACGCCGGGCCGGTCCAGGAGGCGCCGGCCCCGCTCGCGCCGACCACGCCGAGCTGCCGGTGCTCGCGCTCCGGATCGGCGGCGACCAGGCCGGCGACCACGTCCGTGGCGGCCACACCGGTACGCAGCAGCGCCAGGCCCTGCGGCCGGTAGGCGAGGTTCACGTGGGCCTGGGTGGCGAGGGCCCCGACCTCGGCCTCGGCGGCCGGGACCAGGGCGCCCGCGGCGAGGAACCTGCTGGCCACGACGACGCCGTGCAGCCGGCCGTCGTCGGAGCGGGCGACGAGCGAGAAGGTCACGCAACGGAGGGTAGCGCGCGCGGAAGACCGCGCACCGGATCTTGCTCCTCGACGTCGGGAGCCGACATCATCGACGGGTGACGACGCGATGGGGTATGACGGTGCCGCTGGGCGGGGGTGGGTCGCGGTGAACCTGACCGACCGGGTCGTGGTGGTCACCGGTGGCGCCGGGGGCATCGGGTCGGCACTGGCCCGGCGGTTCGCCGCCGAGGGCGCCGCCGCCGTCGTGGTGGCCGACCTGGACGGCGACGCGGCCCGCGCGGTCGCCGGGACCGTCGGGCCGGTCGCGCACCCGGTGCGCGTGGACGTCACCGACGAGGAGCAGGTGAGCGCGCTGGTCGCCGACACCGAGCGGCGGTACGGGCGCATCGACCTGTTCTGCGCCAACGCCGGCGTGGCGACCGGCGGGGGCGTCGACGCGCCGGACACCGACTGGGACCGGGCCTGGCGGGTGAACGTGCTCTCCCACGTCTACACCGCCCGGGCGGTGCTGCCGGCGATGCTCGCCCGGGGCGGCGGGCACCTGCTCATGACCTGCTCGGCGGCGGGCGTGCTGACCGCCGTGGGCGACGCCCCGTACACGGCGACCAAGCACGCGGCGGTCGGCTTCGCCGAATGGCTCGCGATCACCTACCGGGACCGGGGCATCCGGGTCAGCGCCCTCTGCCCGCAGGGCGTCGACACTGCGATGCTCTCGGAAGGGCTGACCGCCGGTCACCTGGGCGCGAAGGTGATCGCCGCGTCCGGCGCGGTGCTCACCCCGGACCAGGTCGCCGACTCGGTGGTGGCCGGGCTCGTCGAGGAGCGCTTCCTGATCCTGCCGCACCCGGAGGTGGCCGCGTACGCCCTCCGCCGCGCCGAGGACCCCGACGGCTGGCAGGCCGGCCTGCGGAAACTGGTCCGCCGCCTCACCGCCTGACGCAGCGGGTCCGGGCGGCGGAACCGGCCTGCCCGCGGCTTGCCGGCGTCTGCGATGCTCGAAACGATGACGACCGACCGCCTCTCCGGACGCCCCACCCTCCGCCTGGTCCTGGTGGTCACGGCGGTCGCGGCCGTCGTCGCGGTCGCCGTGCTCGTCGTGCCGCTGCTGCTCCCGCCGGGCCCGCGCCCGCACTTCCAACTCCCCGTCGCCTGCGGCGAGAGGTGGCGACTCGGCACCTATCCCGGCCACGACGACTACGACGTCGACCTGTTCCCGACGGCGGGCGACCCGTGGGGGCGGCCGGTGCTCGCGTCCGCCGCCGGGAAGGTCACCGTCGCGGGAATCAACGGGTCGCTCGGTGGTCGTACCCCGGGCAACCCGACCGGCCCGCGCGGGCGCGGCGGCGGCTACTGGGTGAAGATCGACCACGGTGGCCGGTGGGAGACGCAGTACCTGCACCTGCTCGAACCGCCGCTGGTCGAGGTCGGCCAGCGCGTCGCCCAGGGCGAGCAGATCGGGCGGGTCGGCAGCACCGGCAACTCCGGCGCGCCGCACCTGCACTACGAGCAGCGGCGTGGCTGGGAGAAGGTCGAGACCTGGTTCGACGGCGCGCCGTCCGGCGTCACGACCGACGACCGGGAGTACTCGGTCACGCTGACCAGCACCAACTGCGTCGACGGCGAACGATAGGTGTCGGGAGCCCGGATGGTGACGGAGGAGCGGGCCCGGGAGGCGTGGTCGGTGGTCGACCGGGTGGCCGGGTGGGCGGCCGGCCGCGAGGACGTCCGGGGCGTGCTGGTGGTCGGCTCCTGGGCGCGCGGGGCGGCGCGGATGGACTCCGACATCGACATCGTGGTCCTCACCGACGACCCGCGGTACGCCGACGCGGACCTCTGGACCGGTCTGCTCGGCGGCGAGGTGACCCGGCTCGCCGAGTGGGGGCCGCTGCGGGAGATCCGCGTACGGCGCCCGTCCGGGTTCGAGGTCGAGATCGGTGTCGCTCCGGTGAGCTGGGCGCGCACCGGGCCGGTCGACGCCGGCACCCGCCGCGTCGTCAGCGACGGCCACCGCGCCGTGCACGACCCGGCCGGCCTGCTGGCCGCGCTGTCGGCCGCCTGCGCGCCGTGATCGGATGACGGCCGCCGGTCGACGCGCGGTCTCAACGCCGGCCCACCGTCATTCGCTCACCACGGCGTCGTCCGTCCCGGGCGCTCACCCGGCCGGTGGGGGGACGCCGGGCCCGGAACAGGGGACCGGGATGCACGGACCAGAGAAGCCGGCGCCACCACGGACGGGCGGCGCGGAGCGCCGCCACGTAGCCCTGAGCGGCGACGACGGCCCGGGTCGACTGTTCCTCGGCGACCGTGCCCGGTGCGAACGCCACCCGGTTGAGCAGGCCCGCCAGCTCCCGGACACTCACCCCGACCGCCTCGTCGTCGGTCCCGGCGGGGGACCGGCGCGCGGCGGCGAGGACGTCGCGCGCGCGGGCGGCGACCTCGGTGGCCGCCAGGTCGCCGGAGACCGGATGACCGGCGAGGCGCAGCGCGTCGGTCACCTCCCGCCAGGCGCCCGCCACGCGCTCGCCGGGGCCACCCCGGGACAACCGGTTCCGGCTGAGCGAGCGGCGCAGCCACAGCAGGGCCAGCAGCAGCGCCGCCGCCACCAGCAGCGTGCCGCCGGTGCCGCCGGCCACCAGCACCGGGGTGGACGGGCCGCCGGACCCGGCCGGCCGGCCCGGCGCGGCCACCGGCTCCGGCGGGAGCGTCGGCTCGGGGGTGGGCTGCGGCGCCTCCGACGGCGGCGGCTCCTCCGGCGGCGGCCGGAAGTCCTCCTCCACCGGGCGCGGCTCGGTGTCCGGCCGGGGCAGCGGGTCGAACGGCACCCAGCCGAGCCCGTCGAAGAGCACCTCCGGCCAGGCGTACGCGTCACCGGCCCGCACCGGGCCGCTGCCCGGCGACTGGAAGCCGACCACCACCCGGGTGGGCAGGCCGGCGAGGCGGCCCAGCACCGCGAACGCCGCCGCGAACTGCTCGGACGTGCCGCGCTGCCCGCCCGCGTCGCGGGGCCCGAACAGGAAGAAGGCCAGATTCGGGTACGCGTGCCCGCTCGGCGCGTCCGCGACGAGCCGGTAGTGCTCGGCGAGGAACTGCTCGACGGCGGCGGCCCGCGCGTACGGTGCCCCGTTGGACTCGGCGAGCTGGGCGGTGAGCCGCCGCAGCGGGTCGGGTACCCCGTCGGGCACCCGCAGCACGCGGGCCACCTCCTCCCCGGCCGGGACGTTCGCCGTGGCCAGGAGGTTGGCGTCCGGCCGCTCCCGGGCGGAGGTCACCGCGTACCGCAGCCCGGGTGTCAGCCCCTCCGGGCGGATCAGCGTCCCGGTGGCCGGGTCGTACGCCACCCGCGCTCCGGTGACCTCGCGGGGGGTGGCGACGGCGGGCAGCAGCCGCCCGGTCAGGTCGGCGACGGTGATGTCCTGCCGTACCGTGTCGACGGTGCTGCCGGCGGCGGGCGCCGTGGCGGGCAGGACCCGGCCGGCGTTGCGGTACGTCGCCCCGACCCGCCAGGTCACACCGTCGTAGTCGCTGAGCACCGCCAGCCGGATCCGCACGTCGTCGCCGCCGGCACCCGCGGCCGGGCCGCCACCGGCGGGCGCTTCGGCTAAGGCGGCGGTCGGGTCCGCGCCGGATGACGGCCGCGTCGTCACCTCCAGCAGCTTCTGGTCCGGGTTCAGGGCCCAGCCGGAGATGCGGATCAGCGGATTCTCGTCGAGGGTGTCCACCCGGGGCGGATCCACGTACCGGCGGGGATCCACCGGGTGCCCCCCGACCTGCCCGGCGAGCGCCGGACCGAGCAGCGCGGCCAGCCCGACCACCACCGCCGCCCCGGCCGCCGACGCCCCGGCGAGCCGGGTCCGCAGCGCGGCGCGCGCCGCCGGTGGCAGGCCGAGCGCCGGGTCGTCGGCGGCCGTCCCGGCCGCACGGGGGACGGCGAGCCCCAGCACCGCCACCGCCACGAACGCCAGCGTCGGCCGTACCGCCGGGTCGGCGTTCGGCCCGACCACGTAGAGCGCGCCGGCGTAGAGCAGCACCGGCGGCAGGTAGCCGAGCAGCACCCGGCCCGCCCGCAGCGCCACCTCCGTGGCGGCGAGGCCGGCCAGCCAGGCGGCGACGACCGGGACCAGCACCGTGTCCGGCGTGGGCTCGACCGGGATCATCGCGGTCAGCAGCCGGGGGATGCCGTTGCGGGCGGCGTCGGCGGCCACCTCGACCAGCGATCCGGGCAGGTCGGCCCGGCCCGCGGCCAATCGCAGCGACCACAGTGTCCACGCCGTCATGCCGAGCACCGACAGCGGCGCCACCAGCCACGACGGCAGCCGCCGGCACGCCACCCCGACCAGCACCGACCCGGCCGCCGCGCCCGCGACCAACCCGGTGAGCAGTTCCCCCGCGTACACCCGCCCCAACGCCACCCCGGCGAGCGCCACCATGCCCCCCACCGCCACCACCACCGGAATGTCGGTAAGGAAGGGCCCCCTCGCAACGCCTGCGGTAGTAGAAGGGCCCCTTGTTAACACCTCGGGCCGGGCATCCACCGGGTCCGGACAGGGGGTTCGGGTCGTCGCGGTCACCAGCGCCGCACCCGGTCCCACTCGGCGGCGAACGCGGCGCCGTCCACGGCGTCGATCACCACCAGGTCGGTCGCCTGCGCCGGCCGCGCGGCCCCGAACACACCGACCACCACCGACGGGTACGCGCCCCGCAGCGCCCCGATCCGCCCGAGCGAACCCTGCCCGCCGGGGCCGGTGAGGACCACCAGCGTGTCGCCGGGGCGGTCCCGCCGCAGCCGGGTAAGGGTGGCGTCGAGTGCATTCTCGCCGAGCTGCGCCGCCGCGAGCCGGTCCAGCGGGGCCGTGCCGGATCCCGCCGTGCCGGATCCCGGCGCGGTGAATCCCGTCGTGTCGGCCGCTTCCGGCGCGACCAGCAGCAGCACCACCGGCAGGTCGGCGCGGACGGCGGCGGTGACCACCGACGCCGCCGCCTCGCACGCCGACTCGAACGACTCCGCCACCCCGTTCACCCGATCCGGGTGGGCCGTCGCCCGGTTGTCCAGCAGCACCACCAGGCGGGGCAGGCTGGTGTCGACGTTCTCGCGGACCATCAGCTCACCCACCCGGGCGCTGGTCCGCCAGTGCACGCGGCGCAACTCGTCGCCGACCACGTACTCCCGCAGCGAGTCGAACGTGATCGAACCGTGCGGCACGGCGTCCACCCGCCCGTCCAGGCTGCGGCCGGCGCCGGTCGGCACCGCCGTCAGCGGGTGTATTCGCGGGTGCACCCACACCGGGACCGTCCCGCCGTACGGGCGGGACAGCGCCACCAGCCCCAGCGGATCCCGCCGGGTGACCCGCAGCGGCCCCACCGGCACGACACCCCGGCGTGCCGTCGGCACGTCGTACCGGACCGTGGTGTCCCGCCCGGGACGCAGCCGCAGCAGCGGCACCGGCACGCCCGCCCCGCCGCACCGGTCCTCGGCCACCAGGCTCGCCGCGCGCAGCCGGCCCGTGTTCCGCACGGTCAACGTCATCGCGGCCGGCTCACCCCGGGCCACCCGGTCCGGTTCGGCGTGGCGCGTCACCTCCAGCCGGGGCCGCCACGCCGCGGTGACCAGCGCGTACCCGACCGCGGTCCCGGCCGCCGCGCCGAGCAGCGCCAGTTCCGGGTACGCGAACCGGAAGCCGACGGCCAGCAGCACGACGGCGGCGACGAGCAGCCCGACACCCCGGGCGGTGATCCCCACGGCAGCGCCCCGGTCAGCTCCGCGCCGGGGCCGGCTGCCCGGAGGGGAGCGGCACCGGCACCGAGGCGACCGCCTGGCGCAGCACCTCCGTCGCGGTCACCCCGCGCACCTGCGCGTCCGGGGTGAGCAGCAGCCGGTGTGCGAAGACCGGCTCGGCGAGGGTCTTCAGGTCCTCCGGCATGATCCAGCCCCGCCCGTCGATCAGGGCGTACGCGCACGCCGCCCGGGTCAGCGCGATCACCCCCCGGGGACTCACCCCGACCCGGACCTGCGGGTGGTTCCGGGTCGCGGTCGCGAGCTTGACCGCGTACGCGTACAACGGCTCGGCGATGTGCACCCGCCGGGCCATCCGCACCATCTCCCCGACGGTGGCCGTGTCGGTCACCGGAGTCAGCGCCTCCGGGGAGCGGACCGTCGCCCCGCGCAGCACCTCCACCTCGACCGCCTCGTCCGGGTACCCGACGGAGAGCTTCACCAGGAAGCGATCCAGCTGGGCCTCGGGCAGCCGGTACGTGCCGTCCATCTCCACCGGGTTCTGCGTGGCCACCACCAGGAACGGCTGCGGCACGGGATGGCGGACGCCGTCCACGGTGACCGTGCGCTCCTCCATCACCTCCAGCAGCGCCGACTGGGTCTTCGGCGACGCCCGGTTGATCTCGTCGGCGATGACGATGTTGGCGAACACCGGCCCCGGGTGGAACTCGAACCCCCGGGTCGCCTGGTTGAAGATGGTCACCCCGGACACGTCGGAGGGCAGCAGGTCCGGCGTGAACTGGATCCGCCGCCACTCACCCTTCACCGTGGCCGCCACCGCCCGGGCCAGGGTGGTCTTGCCGACCCCCGGCACGTCCTCCAGCAGCACGTGCCCCTGCGCGAACAGGGCGGTCAGGGCGAGCCGCACCACCTGCGGCTTGCCCAGCACGACCGCGTTGACGTTCTCGGCCAGCCGGGCGGCGAGCGCGGCGAAGCCCTGCACCTCCGGCTGGGTGAGCGGCTCGGGGGGAATCACGCGGTGGTGCTCCTTGCCTGGCGTCGAAGTCAGCAGGTGGGCAGGACGCCGATGTCGTCGCCGCCGTCGAGGTTCAGCCAGGCCCAGGGAATGTAGTTGCGTCCCTTGTAGTCGACCTGCACCCACCAGGTGCTGCGCTTGTGGTCGTTGTAGATGTACGCGTACACCTCTTCGCCCTGCCTTCTGCAGAACGCCTTGAGCCGCGTCCCCGGCCGCGCCCACCCGACCTGCCGGTTGTTGTCCTGCCGGGGAACGGAGAAGACCTCGTTGCCGTTGCGGCCGTCGACGTCCGCGTCGCAGTACGTGGCCTCCGCCCCGGAGTCACCGTTACGGCAGGTGGCCGTCCCGTAGAGCGCGGCGGTCGCCTGGGCGCGCGTGGCGGTGCCCTGGCCGGCCGCGTTGCTCGCGGTGACCGTGAACGTGTACGCCGTGCCCGGCGCCAACCCGGACATGGTGATCCGGGAGCAGGGGCCGGCCTTCGCCGGCTCGCCGCCGGTGCTGAGCGCGCAGGTCGCCTGACCGCCGCCGGCGTCCACGGTGAACGTCACCGTCGCCGCGGTGGCCGTCGCCGACGAGCCGGTCACCGTCACCCGGGGCTCAGCCACCGTCCGGGCGGTGGCGGTCGCCTCCGGACCGGGCCCGGCCTCGTTGACCGCCTTGACGGTCACCGTCACGTTCTGCCCGTCGCCCAGGCCGTTCACCGTCGTGCGGGTGTCGGTCACCTCGCTGCGCCGGCCGCCCACATCGACCAGGTAACCCGTCACCGGCCGCCCGTTCGGCTCGGCCGGGGACCACCGCACCGCGACCGTGCCGGGCTGGTCGGCCACCGTCGTCGCCCGCAGGTCCACCGGCCGCCCGGGCGCCGCGTACGGCACGACGGTGTTGCTCACCGGGGACGCCGCCGAACCCGCGCCCTTGTCGTTCACCGCCACGACCGTGAACGCGTACTGCGTGCCGTACTCCAGCTCGCCCGCCGGCACCACCAGCTCCGTCTTCGTCGACTCGCCGGCCGGGGCGTTCGTGCCGGCCGAGGAGGCGGTGACCGCGTACCGGGCGATCGTGTTGCCCTGCCCGTTCGCCGCCGGCCAGCGCACCACCACCGTGCCGTCCGGCCGCGCCTCGGCGGTGACGCTCGCCGGCGGGTCCGGGACCGCCGCCGTCGGCGTCACCGGGTTGCTGGTACGGGCCGGGCCGTCGCCCTTGGCGTTGACGGCGAACACCGAGAACCGGTACGTCTCGCCGTTGGTCAGGCCCTTGACCTCGACCGCGCGCTGGTTGGCGCCCACCTCGACGCGCTGGCCGCCCCCGCTCACCACGTACCTGGTGATCTCGGCGCCGTTGGCGGCGGCGGCCCGCCAGCTCACCCGCGCCTGGGCGTTGCCGGCCGCGGCGGTGACCGCGCGGGGTGGCCCCGGCTTACCCACCGTCGGTTTCTTCGGCGGGGGCGGCGGCGGGGGAGCCGGCGGCGGGTCGCCGCCGAGCACGTCGTTGGCGTACTTGTCGACCTCGCGCACCTGGTGCCGGTCGTCCACCACCCGGGCGGTCGAGGAGTCGGGGGCGTTGATGAAGAGGTGGTTCTCCCGGACCTCCAGCTCCAGCGGCCCCGCCGGCCGGCCCTTCACGGTGTCGACCAGCTGGCCGGCACCGTCGAACGCGTACACGGTGCCGGTCGCCTCGTCCGCGCAGTAGATCCGGCCGGCCCACGACACGGCCGGGCCGAGGCCGGCCCCGCTGCCCGGCACGGTGAAGCTGCGGACCACGCCGTCGGTGACGACGTGCACCCGCCGCTCGGCCGGCACGGTGACCGGCACCGCCGGCCCGCTGGTGCGGGCGGGCAGCGCGGCGGGCGCGGACGTCGTCAGTGGCGTCCGCGTCACGTCGCCCCGGCGCACCAGGACCAGCACGCCCGCCGTCCGGTCGAGCACCGCCACCCCGTCGTCCAGGGCGGACACGACCAGCTCGTGGCTCGGCTCGGCCACCTCGTACGTCTCGACCCGCTTCGGGCTGAGGCCCGCCCCGGCGGGTGCGGCGGACACCGGTGCCGACGGCAGGGGCGCGGCGGTGACCGCCGAGACCGTGCCCTCGCTCGGGACGGCGATCCACAGCCGACCCTCGCCGTCGAACGACCCCCCGGTGATCCCCGGCGGGTAGCGGACCGGCTCGCCCACCGGCGCCAGCGAGCGCGGGTCGAGCTGCCGGACGACACCCTGCACCGCGTCCACCACGAACGCCGCGTCCTCGTGCAGCGCGACGTTCACGCCCAGCCCGGGGGTCGTCCGCGAGGTGGCCGTGATCTGGAGGGTGGCCAGGTCCAGCGAGCTGACCTGGCCGGTCGTCAGATCCCGCAGGACCAGCAGCCGGTCGGTCTGGGTGACCTGCATCAAGTGCCGCCGCGCGCCCGGAACCTCCACCCGGGTGTCCACCCGGGCGGTCACCCCGTTGACCCGGGCCAGCTCGCTGCGCGCGGTGCTCCACAGCCAGGAACTCGCGTCGTAGCTGGCGACCGCGTTGTCGGCGGCGCCGACACCCAGCACCGTCAACCCCAACGCGGCCAGCAGGGCCGCCACCGTGGCGACGGTGACCAGCCCGCCCCGGAACCGGCGGGGCGGGGCGTTCACGGTGTCGTCGGCGGTGGCCACAACCGGCTGCCTCTCCGTGTCGTTTGAGCAGGTGACGGGGCCGGAAGCGGCGGCCCTCCCCGAAAGCCGGGTGCCATCATATGGGCCCGGCCGTGCCAGGGGAACCCGTACCGTCCCCCTGTGGACACACAGCGTGTGCGATCCCGCCGTCACCTCGCCCGGTCGGTGCAGACCTGTCCGGACGTGGCGAACGTGTCCGTCGAGTACACGGCGAGCACCGTGAAGCAGTAGTCCACCCGGGAGTTCAGCCCGTTGACCGTGTAGCTGGTCACACCCGGGTCCACCCTGGCCAGCACGCCCAGGCCCTGACCCGCACGACCGGCGGCCACCATGAACGGCACCGCCCCACCGGACGGGTCGGTCCAGGTGAGGGTGATCGTGGCGGAGTCGTCCCGCAGCGCCAGGTCCGTCGGCGGCGCACCGGTCGCCACGCTCGGGCTCGGGCTCGCCGTCGTGACCGGCGGGGGAGCGGCGGCCGGCGCCGGCTCGTCGCGGCCGAGCACCACCGCGCCCACTCCGGCGGCCACCACGATGGCCAGGCCCACGGCCGCGACCAGGCCGATCACCACGATGCGGTTCCGGCCGCGCCCCTCCGGCTCCCTGACCGGGTACGCGGACAGCCCACCCCCCGGCGGACCGATGGTCGGGTACGCGGGCTGGGTGCTGCCGGCGGTGCCGGCGGTCGGTGCGCCGCTGGTCGGGTACGCGGGCTGGGTGCTGCCGGCGGTGCCGGCGGTCGGTGCGCCGCTGGTCGGGTACGCGGGCTGGGTGCTGCCGGCGGTGCCGGCGGTCGGTGCGCCGCTGGTCGGGTACGCGGGCTGGGTGCTGCCGGCGGTGCCGGTGGCCGGTGCGCCGCTGGTCAGGATCGCCGGCTCGCCAGCGCCGGACGGAACGTCATACCGGCTGGCAAACGCCGGTGGTGCAGCGGCGTCCCACCGCGACTCGGCCATCACCCAGGGCGGGACCGGTGCCGCACTGACCGGGGGCCCGCTGGCGGGGGAGTGCGGCCAGGGAGGCTCGCTGACCTGCGACGGCCCGGGCGGCGTGCTCACCGGCGAAGCGGTGGCCGGAGGCGTCCCCGGTGGTGAACCGCCCACCGGGTGGTTCGAGGCGGGCCCGGTGTCCGGATCGCCGGCCGCCGCGCCTTCGGCGCCGTGCCGAGGAGCCACCGGCGGTGCCTGCTTGCCGGGCCGGGCGCTTCCGCGCGTGGCCTCCTCGGCGAGCAGCGGTTCGATCTGCCGTACCCGGACCGTCGGGGCGTCCCAACGCGTTCCGGGCACCGCCTCGGCGGACGGGCCGGCCGAGGTCGGCGGCCCGGAGGCGGGGGCCAGTCTGCCGCCCCGACCGTCGGCCGCGTCGGCCGGGCCCGTGTCGCTGATCGGCTGCCGAGAAGCAGGCAGGGTGGGCGACTGTCGCGTGGCGGTGCCGGGCGCCGTCCCGTGGGCTGCCGGCCCGCCCTTGACGGGGTCGGGCGCGGGCGGTGAGGGGTGCGGCTCGGGATGCGGCCGAGTCGGCTGGAACGCCGACGGCGGTGACCCCTGCGACGGGGCGTGCGTGACGGGCGGTGCCACGTACGCCGATGGGCCGGTCGTGGCTGCTGCCCGGTGTGGCGTCGCGCCGACCGGCCCGGTTGTGGTGGCTGGCCGGGATGGCCCGGCGGACGGCCCGGTTGTGGTGGCCGGCCGGGTCGGCTCGGCGGACGGAGGCCGGGTGGATGGGCTGGCAGCCGGGGGGACAGCCTGCGGCGACACCGGTGGGCCCGAGGTCGGGGCGACCACCTGCCGCGGCGCTGGCGGAACCTGGAGCGGGAAGGGGACTGGCGACGGCGCCGGCGGGGCGTGGAGCGGAGCGGTGACCGACGGCGGCGCGGGGCGGCCGGGTGCCGGAGCGGTCGGTGGCGGCGCAGAGGACGGGCCGCGGCCCGTGGTGGTCGACCGGGCGACCGTCGTGGCGCCGTCGTGCGGTCGCCAGGAGGTGCTGAGCACCGCCAGGGAAACCGTGGGTGCGGTCAGCGCGGCGAGATCGGGCACGCTCCCGGAGGAGCCCGCGCCGCCGGAAGTCGGCGAGGGCGGCGGGCCGACCGGGTGCACGTCCGGTGGAGGCGTCAGACCGGTCGACGCGGCGAGGCCGGGGGCCTGATCGACGGCGTCCGGCGTACCCGGCGCGGTGTCGGCCGGGGCGGGAGCGGCATCGCCGAGGTACGCGCGTGCGGCGCGTACCGCCGGATGGTCGGCGCCGAGCACGGCGGGCCCGGCGGTGGCGACGCGGCGGTAGTTGCGGCGGGCCTCGTGCCGGTTGCCGAGTTCGTCGGCCACTGCGGCCAGCTCGAAGGAGAGCGCCAACATCAGCGGGTCGGCGTGCGGCCAGCGGCGCTCGCCGGCCGCGAACGCCTCCTCCAGGACCCGGCGGGCGGCGGCCGGGTCGTCGGCCTCGCGGTGGAGCCGGGCCAGCAGGTGGGCGGTGCTCAGCACGTCGGGGTGGTCCGGGCCGTAAGGCGGACCGGCGGACTCGACGGCCTCGCCCAGCAACCGGCGTGCGGCGGTCAGGTCACCCGCGTCGCGCAGAGCGAGGGCCCGGTGCTGGACGGCGGCCAGGGGGGAGGGATGCGACACGTCGTCATGCTGCCGGCACGATGTGCTCCGACGCTACCCGGAGCGGCCCGTTCGTCCGGTTCCGCCCACCCGCCGGGAGTCGATGTGCATGATCCACGGGGGCGGTGTACAGTAACTCCCCGTGCGGCCCGCCGGGCGGCCGACCGGTGAGAAGATCACCTCGGCCGGCGCGGTAGGCTGGACGTGCAGGTCCGGGTGGCGGAATGGCAGACGCGCTAGCTTGAGGTGCTAGTGCCCGTATAGGGCGTGGGGGTTCAAGTCCCCCCTCGGACACAATCTTGTACATGATCCACTTGGGGCCGCCTGAGCAGACACCGTGCGGGTCGTCGGCCGGTAGGTCAGGGTGAGCCCCAGTTCGCGGTAGATCAATGCCTTATCGGCAGGGTCAGCGTCGCGGAGCACGGCGGCAATGTTTCCCAGAGCCTCTACGACGCGGTGGATCTCGTCAGCGCTCATGGTCCGACGTCCGGTGAAGCGACGCAGGTTGGCCTCGGCGGTGACCTGTTCGGCTTGGACGTCGGCGATCCATCGGCTGACGACGGTGGGATCGGCGCCGCTGTCCAGGGCGGCGCGGTAGCGGTCCAGCCGGGTGGCGCAGGGTTTCCCGTGCCGCCTTGATCGCCTGTTGGTCGACGTCGTCGTGCTGCGCGTCGGCCATGGCCTGGACAGTTGCGGTGAGTCGGCTGGGCGAGAAGGCTCGGGCGAGCCATGGGTCGAGTTGTTCGAGGATGTGGTCCTCGCGGACATAGACGCTGCGGGGGTGTGCGATGCGGTTGGCATCGGCGTACTCGGCGGCGTAGGTGCAGCGGTAGTTGTTGCGGTCGTTGTTGTAGCTGCCGATCATGCGTCGTTGGCAGATGCCGCAGTTCAGGAGGCCGGACAGTGCGTAGTTGCGCTTGCTGGCCCGGGGCTTCATGACCCCGTCGGGGCGCCTGCCCGCACTGGCGATCAGCGTCTGGACGCGAGTGAAGGTCTCGTCATCGATGAGCGGTTCATGGGCCAGGGCCCCGGAGTAGATCCACTCCTCGGTGGGGTTCCAGCGCAGTTTGGTCTCGTGTCCGAGGGCGACGTCGTCAACGTCGATCAGGATCTCGGTCTTGCGCTGCTTGTTCCATACCTGCCGTCCGGTGTAGCGGGGGTTGGTCAGGATGACGCGGATGGCACTCTTGCTCCATGCTGCGGTCGTGCGGTGCGGGTTGCGTCGCCGGTCGTAGGCCGATGGGGAGAGGATGCCGTCGCGGGTGAGTCCTTCGGCGATGGCGAAGATGCCGTGTCCGGCGAGGTATTCGGCGTAGATGCGCCGTACGACGGGTGCCGTGAGCGGGTCAGGTTCCAACCGGTGCAGCCGTCGACCGTCAGCGGCCTTGCTCGGATTCGGGTGGGGGCCGGCGTCAACGATTTGGTAGCCATAGGGTGGCCGTCCACCAAGGAATCGGCCCTCCGTGGCAGCTTGGGCGGCCATGGCACTGCGCACCCGCACCTTGATGCGGTTACGTTCGCCCTTGCTCATTCCCCCATAGAGTGCCATGACGAGGTCGTGGGCGTCGCTGCCCGGGTCGACAGCCCCACCGACCTCGGGCACCCACAGCGCGACACCGTAGTGCTCGAACAGCGGGAAGGTGAGGCCGAACTGGTTGCCGTAGAAGGCGCGTTGCGGCTCGCCGATCACCACGGCGTCGAAGCCGCGGCGCGGCTCGCGGAGCGCGGCGAGCAGGCGGGCCGCTTCCGGGCGGCGCTTCCAGGGCAGTGAGCGGGACAGGCCGACGTCGAAGAACTCGACGACCACCTGTCCGCCTGCCGGTTCGATGAGCGCTCGTGACCGGGATAGTTGCCATGCCCGAGAGGCTTCCGGATCCTGTTGGTCCTCAGTCGACACTCGTCCGTAGAACGCGAATCGAAGCGGCTGTGAAGCAAAAGTCCGCACTGTGGAGCTATGGCTTTTGTTCGTCCATTCCATTGTCATGCTTCCTTGCTCTTGGGGTGAAGAAGTCGTTGATGCGCGGCAAGCAGTACCCGTAGAAGTGTGCGCGCGGCGACCTGATTGAGGTCGGGTGGATCCGTTGGCACGATTACGGTTAGTCGTTGGGGGTCCTGTTTGTGTGTCGTCTGTCCCCTGGGGTGATTGTATTCGTGGTCATGGGAAATCGGAAAATCTGGTTTCTGTGGTGCCATAGGCGCTCCGAGGGTTAATGGTCATCGTTTGATTGACTTGACACGAAACCTTCATCGGGTGCCTTCCTTCCGTGGGCTTGCTACTTCGGAGATGGAGTAGCCCGCAGCGCATCAGCTCTGCGGGATTCTGTCTGTCGCTTAACGACGACATGGAGGCACAGCGAAAAGCCCCACCCAGAACTCGGTGGGGCCTTTACTGACTGGAGCCGCTACCCTGCTATCCGGTCACAGCGGCCCGTAGTTTGGTTGAAATCTTCAGCTGGTTTGCTTGTCGATAAAATGGCGTAGCGCCTGCCCGGCGGTAGGGAAGGCGAGTCGCAGTGTGTGCGCGGTGAGTTGAATTCCCCACCATGTGAGGGTGAAGAGGTAGCCGACGATCAGTGCGCTGCTGGTGTTGCTGGTGAAGACGATGGCGTAGCCGATGGCGAGGCCGGGCGCGGTGATGGTGCGGATGGTGCGGCTTCGGCTGGCGGTCAGGGCGGTGGCGATGCCGAGGAGAGCCGCTCCGGCGCTGCCGATGAGGCCCGGCATGCCGGTCCAGTCGACGGGTGGGCTGATCGTGAGAGCCGCCCGCATGAGGTAGATGCCGACGGTGGCGATGGCGGCGTGCACGACTGCGGGTCGGGTGCGTTCGAGCCAGGTGGGCAGGTCGGTGGCGGGGATGCGCGGTGCGGTGGCGGCAATGACGGTGGCGCAGGCAGCCAGGGGTAGTGCGGCGCCGAGGGTCCATTTCAGGTAAGGGCTGTAGTCGTATCCGACGGAGGTGCCGGTGGCGAGGCCGTAGAGGGCGGCGGCGACGGCTCCTGCGACGGCGGCGGCGAGGTATCCGCGTCGGATGAGGGTGCCGGTGGCGGGTTCGGGTGCTGATGTGGTGGGTGTTCCGGCGAGCCAGGTAGTCGGGGCGAGGTGCGCTACCGCGAAGGCCGTGAGCATGGCGAGCGCACCCGCGGCGCCGAGCTGGGGTAGGGAGGTGCGAACGCCGATGATCCGAAACTCGACGGTCGTGATGTCGGCGGTTAGCACTGCTTGCAGGAGGAGGGCGAGTGAGCAGGCGGTGAGCACGGTGGCGCTGGTCAGGTCCCGGACGCGGAGTCGCACGCGCGGCAGTTGAGTGTTGGCGGCGGTACGTGCGTGAGGCTGTGGTGCGGTGAGGGCGAGGGCGCCGTCAGCCAGGGCGTGGGACTGGCCGGTGAGGGTGGCCGGGGTAAGGCCGGTCGCGGTGGCCAGCCGATCCGCCAGTCCGGGCACCGGCTCGGTTTGGTGAAGGATGACGCCGGCGAGGTGCTGGCGGTCGATGTCGGCGGCGTCGAGGATGTCACGGACCGCATCGTGAACCGCGTCGAGGAGGGGCTGCGCGGCGACCGCGACATCGTCGCGGGTGATCACGGCGGGTTTGCGGGGCGCGGGGAGCAGGACCGGCGCGCGGTCCTGCGCAACGAGGAGTTGTCTGGCCTGGCGGACGGATTCCAGCAGGACTCGTCCGTCCTGAGTCTGGTCGGTTATGTCCGCGCGTAGTGGGTCGTCGTCGGTGGTCGTGTCCCGCACCGGGTTTGATGGAGACATCGAAACCTGGGAGGAACACCTGCGATGCCCGCACCGAAGAAGTACAACGATGAGCTGCGTGAGCGTGCGACCCGGCTGGCGGTCGAGGCGCGTCGGGATCCGGCGTCCGCGACTGGGGCGATCCAGCGGATCGCCGGTCAGCTCGGCATTCACCCAGAGGCGTTGCGCACGTGGGTGAAGAAGGCCGAGACCGACGCCGGACAGCGGCCGGGCACGACCAGCAGCGACGCGGAACGCCTTGCCGCGTTGGAGCGGGAGAATCGTGAGCTGCGGCGGGCCAACCAGATCTTGAAGTCCGCGGCGAGTTTCTTCGCGGCGGAGTTGGACCGCCCGTCGCGATGAAGGTCGCCTTCGTCGACTCCCAGAAGGCAGAGCACGGTGTCCAGCCGGTCCTGCAGGCGCTCGAAGACACGCCGGCACAGATCGCACCGTCGACCTACTACGCCACCAAGACCCGCCCGGCCTCGGCCCGGTCACGGCGCGACGAGGAACTGACCGAGATGATCGAGCGCATCCACCAGGAGAACTACGGCGTCTACGGCGCCCGCAAGATCTGGCACGAGCTGCACCGCCAAGGGGTGCCGGTGGCCCGGTGCACGGTCGAGCGACTGATGCGCGAGTCCGGACTGCGCGGGCTGCTACGGGACAAGGCGCCGCGTACGACCCGGCCCGCCGCCGAGACGGGACGCCCCGGTGACCTGGTCAAACGCGACTTCACCGCGGAACATCCGAACCAGCTGTGGGTCGCCGACCTGACCTACGTACGCACCGCCGTGGGCTGGGTGTACGCCGCGTTCGTCCTCGACGTGTACTCCCGCATGATCGTCGGCTGGCAGGTGTCCCCGTCGCTCTACACCGACCTCGCGTTGGACGCGTTGAAGATGGCGATCTGGCGCCGCGAGAACCAGGACGCTGACCTGCGTAAACTGGTCCATCACTCGGACCGGGGAGTCCAGTATCGAGCGATTCGCTACAGCCAGCGGCTCGCCGAGGCCGGCGCCGTCGCCTCGGTCGGGGCCAAGGGAGACTCGTACGACAACGCCATGGCCGAAGCGTTCAACTCCCTGTACAAGGCCGAACTCGTCCGCAACCGAGGCCCGTGGCGCGGGCTCGACGACCTCGAGATGGCCACCGTCGAGTACATCGACTGGTACAACAACCGAAGGCTGCACGGCGAACTCGGCCACATCCCACCCGCCGAACACGAGGCACTACACGCGATGACCCACCCGGTCACCGCACCCCTGAAAACCAGCTAACCAACTCTCCACCAAACCCGGGGCTTGACACCATCCCCGGCGCCCACGCCTGGCTGCGCGTGCGCTCCTACATCTCCACCACCGGCAAACACGGCATCTCAGCGATCACAGCCCTCCGAGACGCCCTCACCGGAAACCCGTGGCTCCCCGCCCTACCTGAATAGTCACCTGTCAGGGACTCCTGATCTCCCCGGACCATCACGATCCAAGGCTCAAGTGTCCAGGACCAGGGGGCAACTCCCAGCTTCCAGCCTTTCAAGGGCAACTCGCCGCTGCGGTGCCGCTTCGAGGTTGACTGTGACGGGCCGTTCGGGCCGGTCGAGACCGCCAGCTACGACTTGGACCTGACGCCGTACCAGGGTGGTTGGGCTGCCCCGACCACACTCTATTCGGTGGTTCAGCAAATCAAGAAGGTAGTGTCGTCGCTCGACTCAATCGGCCAAGCCATCCGAGACGACGGCGGCGCTGCACGAAACACACTTGAGTGCAAGATCGTTCAGTCCACGCAGTTGGAAGATGAGGCGACGACTTGGCGGCCGGCTGACGAGGGTCGACGCGCAACTCGATCGAGCGCAACGGACGGCAAAGAAGCGGGTTGATCTTGTAAGCGAACCGGGGCGACGCCTGTCCGCCCAGGAAGCCGCGCAGCTCACCTTGATCGGACGTACTCATGTAGCCGCGATGAGAACGTACCCGTCGGCGCCCGACCGACCGGCGACGGCTACCTGCCGTGACTTTCAGTGGTGAATTGGTCGCGCTCTGCTGCCGGCCGGTTCTGGAAGTGACTTTGTACCGGACTTCGGGAGTTGAGCCCGTACACCGACAGGCGTGTTGGGGTTCACTCGTCGTCGGGCAGCTCCAGGTCTCCTGCCGGAACTACCAATAGTTGATTGCGGTCGATGTTCTTGGTGGCGTGTGCGGTCGGTGACCAGACCTTCGATCTCGCCTCGCTCGCCAGCGGCACGGGCGTTTGACCAAAGGTCAGGAATTCCGACCTGTCGTCTGTTTCATGACCTCCTGCCACGTTCTTCGATCGTTGGAGGGGGTGTGGGGCTGGCTGTCGTGCCCTCGATGGGTTCGCCGCGTCGGCTCGGGTCGGCTGAGGATGAGGCGGACTACGAGCAGGAGTTGGTGAACCGGTAGCTGCTGGCGCGTGTCGGCGGGGGGATCTGCGACTACGCCGTCAGCGGCGATCGGTGGACGTTGTTTGAGTTCATCCGCTTCCTTGACCGGCCGGTTTCGACGGCGAAGCCAGCTGACGCGGACGGGGTCCTCGCGGCGCGGGCAGGCCGTGCAGCCCTGACTGTGCAGAAGATGGCGTGGAGCATGGGAGAGTTCTTCAACTCTCTGATCGCCCGGCATCAGAGGGGCATCGATTAGCTGACCGGCTACTTTGTCGAGCAGGTCGTTGACGAGTTCAACCCACCGGTGAACGCCGACTACGGGGCCGCTCGGGTGCCGGACGATGTTGAGCTGTTCTCGCAGTGGCGGCAGTGGCTGCCGTCGGCGCGTAAGTCCCTATCCGCCGCGCGTGACTACCTGGCGGCGCCGTCGACGGCGTATCGGGTTGAGGATGAACGAGACCCGCATCCTGGACCTGCCGTACTCGCCGTGATCTGGGGGAGTGCGGCAGTGTGCATATCTGGTTCGGCAAGGGCAGCCGTGATCGAGGCGCGCCAAGACCTGGCTGGTCCCGGGTATCAGAGGCCGAGCTGGAGAACAGGCCACGGCAAGATGCCTGCAATGTGGACGCAGACGCCGGCGTCGGCGTCGGCGTCGGCCCGGTTGGGCGACCTGGAGGTGTGAGGCCTTCGCCTCCGCGTCCAGGATGATGCTGCCACTTGGTTCGCCCATCGCGCATGCCTGGTGTACGGCCGCGCCGGCTTTTAGCAGCCAACCGATGCCCAGAACAGCCTGCGATTTGCTAGACATCGACCTCTAAAGTGAAGTGTCAGCGTTGTCGGCGAGGGTGAGGTGTCTCGGGGTGGACGCGGAGTTGTTGGCATTGGCCAACACGGCCGGGGCGACCGTGGTGACGTTGCTGGCTACGGATGCATGGGAGACAGCGAAGTCCGCCGTCGGCAGTCTGTGGCAGAGGGTGCATCCGGAGAGGGCTGAGGCGGTGCAGGCCGAGTTGGTAGAGGCCCGCGCCGAGGTTGTGGCAGCCCGGGCGGCCGGGCACGACGAGGTGGAGCCCGAACTGGTCCGGGAGTGGCAGCGCCGGCTGCGGCGGCTACTAGCTGCCGACCCCAGCGTGGCAGCGGAGCTGCTGCGACTGCTGGACGAGGAGCTCACCCAGGCTCTGCCGGTAACCGGCCAGGCGTGGACCGGTGACGTGGCCATGCGGGCAGAAGCGTCCGGGCATGGCCGCGTATATCAGGTCGGCCAGGGCGCGCTGCATGTCAACGAACGATGAGCCGGGACCCTGCGCCGCCGCCTGCTGGCGGATCTCATTTCCACGCTAGCGCTGACGGAAACGCCCACGTTTACCAGGTCGCCCAGGGTAGCATCCACATTAGCTCCGGGCAGGTGCGGTCTGACGCGCAGCGCCTCGCGGCAATGCCTGTTCTCCTGGCTGCGGAAACGCTGATGAAAATGCGTGGGGAAGAAGCGGTAGCCATCCTTACCGAGATGGACGCCGTATCCGCCGCGCGACGGCTGGCCGCCATGCCCCCTGGACGAAGTGCCGACCTGCTGATCGAAGTCGATGAGCAGTTAGCCGGCCAACGACTAATGGAGATGTCCCCACAACAAGCGGCTGCTGTTCTAAGCCACATGAACCCCGGTCGCGTGGCGGCGGTGGTGGCCGCAATGCCTACTGCGGAGGCAGCGGTGATGTTGGCTGCGATCGACAGGCCAGCGGCGGTGGTGATCGAGATGCCGACCGACGTGGCCGCTGCGGCGTTGGCTGAAATGAGCGAATTCTCAGCAGTGTGCGTGTTGGTTTCGATGCCGCCCGACCGGGAGGCGGCGGTGCTGTCCGAGACGTCAAACGACCGGGTGCGGGCGATGTTGCCCCACATGTCGGTCGACCATGCGGCGGTGGTGTTGGCTGAGATGCCGGCGGCCAAGGCGGTGCGGGCGATGGTAGGCATGACCGTCCAGGAGTTGACGCCGTTGGTTTCCAAGATGCCGGCTGCGCAGGTGCGGGCGATGATCGCGGTCGATGTGCCGATTCGCTGGGTGGAGGCGATGCTGGGGGGCAAGGTTCCGTCCGAGCAGGTGCGGGCGGTGCTGGCTGAGATGCCAGATGACGAGGTACAGGCGTTGTTGGATGAAATGCCGGTAAACCGCGCAACGGTAGTGCTAACCAAGATGCCAGCCGAATGGGTAGCCGCGGTCTTGGCCAAAATGTCGGCCGACCGCTCGGCGGCGATTTTGGCCACGATGGCCAACGACCACGAGGTGCGGGCGACGCTGGCAGAGATACCGGCAAGGGGGGGAGTCGCGGCGGCGCTGGGCAGGTTGCCAGACGACCATATGCGGGCGGTGTTGGGAGGCAAGATGCCGTCCGAGCAGGTGGCCGTTGTGTTGGCTTGGATGCCACCAGATCGGGCGGCCGTTGTGTTGGGTTGGGTGCCGCCGGATCGGGCGGCCGTTGTGTTGGCTTGGATGCCACCAGATCGGGCGGCCGTTGTGTTGGCTTGGATGCCACCAGATCGGGCGGCCGTGGTGTTGGCTTGGATGCCACCGGATCGGGCGGCCGTTGTGTTGGCTTGGATGCCACCAGATCGGGCGGCCGTGGTGCGGGTCCGGATGACTCGGGCCAAATGAAATCGACGACTCCGTGGCCTGCGAAACCTGGGGCCATTATTTTCCACAACGCTGACGGTCACGGTCTGTAAGGCCCCGGACCGGAACATGAAGACTTCCTGTTTGAACGCGAAGAGGGGTAAGCCGCCGCAGTGGATCGGCCTCGATCGCGGCAGACCGCCTCTATCTCGGGATGCGCCGCCAGCCATGCCGCCACGGTGCCGTGTCGCACCTCGGGTACCTCAACCGGTCGCTGGGTCTCCAGATCCATCATCAAGCGCGCATATATGCCGGCGTCCGGAGTTCCCTGAACTCTGGGGGATACCCCCCCCGCACTCGGGGAAAGCACCCCAGAGTTCAGTCAGAATCACCGGTCAGACTCCTCCAACTCGAAGCCTGTGATGCACAGCCGGTGCTCCTTTTTGGAGGCCACGGCGTGGAAGCTGACCCGGTGGGTGCCGGACATGAGTAGGCCTTCGCCGCGGCGGGCGCCGAGCAGTAGCCGGGCTTCGCCGGCGGTCAGGCCGAACACGTCGGCGACGATGTCGATCGCCTGGGGTGCCTGCCGTAGGAGGATTTGGGTGGCGGCGTTGGCGATGACGACCTGGCCGAGGTCGGAGCCGAGGAGGTCACCGACGTCCTGGGTGATGACCGCCAGCCCGGCGCGCCGTTTGCGGGCGGATTTTGCGAGGCGGGAGAGGAACTTGGCTCCTTCGTCGTCGTGGAGCAGGGTCCAGGCTTCGTCGACGACGACCAGCCGCTTCGGTGTGTGCGCCGAGCGGATGGCCGGTGTGTCCACGTCGCGCCAGATCGCGTCCAGAGCGAGGAGCATGCCGGGGGCGCGTAGCTCGTCGGCGAGTTGTCGCGTGGACCAGCACACCAACTGCCCTGATGGGACCGTCGTGGTTGGTCCGTCGAAGAGGTCCCGGAACGATCCGATGGTCCATGGCGTCAGCCGTGCCGCGAGGGTGTCGGCGGCTTCGGTGTGCTGGGCGGTGAGCGCGGCGGCGACGTCACGCAGCAGGGGTGCCTGTCGGCGCCAGGTGGAGGGGTCGTTGGAGATTCCGGCTTGGTCGTAGGCGTCGTTGATCGCCTTGTCCAACGCGGCGCGCTCTGACGGCGGCGGCTGCTGCCCGAGCAGGACGCTGATGAGGGTGTGGAGGAATAGTGCCCGGTAGGTGCGGGCCTGCGGTCGGCGGTCGCCGGGCGGGATGTCGAGGGGGTTGAGTCGTACCCCGCCGGCGCCGAGGGCGATGGTGACGCCGCCGACCGCGTCGGCGAGGCGGATGTACTCGTTGTCCGGGTCGATCACCGCCACGTGCACGCCGTCTGCGAGGGATCGGAGCACTTCGAGCTTGACGAAGTAGCTTTTGCCGGCGCCGGATCTGGCGAGGATGACGCTGTTGGCGTTGTGTTGTGCCCATCGGTCCCACCACACGATGCCGTTGCTGTCGGGGTTGAGGCCGTAGAGCATGCCGCCGATGGCGCCGGGCTCCCCGGGCAGCGGCGCCGGCAGGTCCGAGGAGGCGAGGGGGAACGCCGACGCGATCGCGTCGGTGTCCATGACCCGGCGCATGCCGAGCCCGTCGGTGGCCAGCGGCAGGGTGGCGGTCCAGCCCTGCAGTTGACGCCAGGTCGCGGGTTGGGTGTCGAGCAGCACGGAGGCGGCGGTGGCCCGCACGTGCGCGACCGCCTCGTCGAGCTCGTCCAGGGTGGTGGCGTGCACGCACAGGTACAGGCCGACCCGGAACAGCTTCGACTGGCCGCGGGCGATCCGGTCGGCCAGCTCGGCGGCGTCGTCGGCGGCGGCCTCGGTGATGGGGTCGACGAGGCGGCCTTTCTCCGTGTCGGTGCGCCGGTTGGACTCCAGCCGCGCTCGCTGCTTGCGTAGCCGGGTGGCGGCGGTCTGCGGCGGGAGCGGGTCGATGTAGACGACGACGTCGAGCCGGCCGGGCCAGGCCAGCAGCGGGTCCAGCCAGGCCGGGCCGACCTCGGCGGGGTAGCCGGTCACGATCAGCGTGGCCGCGTACCCGTCACCGACCCGCAGGTAGCGGGGAGTGTTCTCGATCGCGGCCGGGCCCAGAACGGCGGCGAGCCGGGCCGATTCGGCCGGGCTCGCGTCGGTGCTGGCGGTCTTGTGCCGTCGCAGTATGGGCATGTCAGTCTCCTGGTCCGGTGATGGCCGCGTCGGGCAGGGCACGGGCCCAGGTGACGTCGGCCGGGGTGTACGGGTCGGTGGCGCAGGTCAACACCGCAGCGGCCCGACCGCCGTCCAGGACAGCGGTCTGCGCCCCGAGCGCGGACAACGCGGACGCGGCGTGCTCGGCCCGGCGCAGGACCTCCGTGTCGCGGCCCTTGTCGCCGGCAGCGGTGACCGCGACGGTGACCGTGCGCCACAGAGGGTCCCACCGTGCCGCGAGGTCGTCGAGGAAGTCGGCGTAGTCGCGGGCGGCGTCGGCCAAGGCTGGGTTGGCGATCGTCTGCGCGTTGTCGGCGATGCGCTGGGCGTGGCTGGACAGGTCGACCCGCTGGGCGGAGATCACGATCTGCACGGGCCCGGACAGGGAGTTGAGCCACCGTCCGTAGCTGCCGATCAGGGCGGCCTGCTCGTCGCCGGTGCGCAGCCCGATGTTCACGGTGGTGCACGCGACGAGGGCCACGGCGTGGGAGCCGGTGTCGATGACGCCGGTGTCGCTGATCGCTTTGGCTGGCAGCCGCAGCACTGGCACTGTCGCATTGGGCGTCTCGGTGGTCGGCGCCCACGCGGGTGCCGATGTTGGCCGTCCGGACGAGGCCGGGGCCATCCGCTTGGGGCTGCGGGTGTGCCGCACCGCCGACAGCAGCCAGGCGTCCATGGACAGGCCGTGGCGGCGGCCCAACGCCAGCACGATCGCCGCACCGACAAGCGGGGTGAGGATCGCGAACAGGACCGGCTGTGGCAGTAGCGTCCCTACCGCTCGGAAGATGGCGTAGCCGATCACGCCGGCCACGGCGAGGATGGCCAGCTGGCGGGCGGTCAACCCGTAGACGATCTTGTCGGGGGTGTCGACGTTGGCCGGAATTCGGGCGTGCGGGGTGACGTCATCACTCGGGCGCATCATGGCCTCCCCGATGCGTGGTGCCAGCGGCACGGGCCTTCATCGCCCGGGTGTAGAGGTCCACACCCTCGGCGATCTCGGCGGCCGTGTACCGGTGGATAGGCCGACCGGTGGGCCAAGCGATGGCGACGATGGTGGAGGTTTCGTGCGGAGCGTCGAACAGTTCAGTGACCTCGTCGTGAAGGCGCGAGGTGTGGCCTTCGGCTGTCATCAGGGTGCCTTTCGGGAGGGCGTGCCGGCGCGGGCCTTCATGGCGCGGGTGTAGAGGTCGACGCCGCCCGCGAGTTCGTCACGGGTGTAGGGGCGTACGGGTCGACCGGTCGGATAGGCGATGCCGGTCCGGCCGGGACCGGCACCCGCCGGCTGCGGCAACGGCCGGGGCGCGGCCCCCGAGCGAGGTGTCGGGGACGGCGCGGAGGGCACGGCGGGGCGAGTGCGGTCCCGCCTCCGCCTCAGTTCACCGGCCACGGCCGATTGGCCCCGCCGGCGCTTGCACCGCCGCCGGCGCGGCCCGCGCGGCCGGCGGCCCCCGTGGCGCTTCGACCGCCGCTGAACGCGCGGGAGATCCCGCGGGTCAGCTGCTGCACGAGCACGACGCGCAGGATCATGCCCATCGCGTTCGGCCGGGTCTGCGTGATATAGCAGCGCATCAGTCCGGGGATCTTGACGACGCCCCACAACAGGCAGACGACGATGAGCAGGTTCATGACCGCTGCGGGTTCGCCGCCGGGTATCGGCAGCCCGAGCACGCGCAGGTTGCTGTCCGGGTTGAGGAAGACCCGCAGCGTGGTGTGCAGGGCGACCGCCTGGATCACGACGGTGCCGAGCGTGCCGAGGATCGTGCGCCACCACAGTTTGGCGGCGCCTTCGGTCTGCGGTGTGCCGTGCAGGGCCAGGGCGATGGGTGAGATGCCGACGGCGACGACGAGCACCCCGAGCCGGATGATCCACTGCACGAGGAGGATGCCGGTGAGCACCGCGATCAGCAGGCCGATGAGCAGCAACAGAAAGCTGACCGCGGTGGCGCCGGTCTGGCCGTTCAACGCGCTGACCGTGGTGGCGCGAAGTTGGTGCATCGAGCCGGGTGCGGTGATGTCCTGGCTGGTCAACGCGGCCGTGAACGCGTTGGCCAGACCGATGACGGTGGAGCACAGCGGGATGGCGAAGTTGGCGGCGATCAGGCCGATGACCAGGCGAGGGATCAGCTCGCCTGGCCCGACCTGGGACTGGATGGTGTCGCGGCCCATCACCAGGATGGCCGTCCACAGGAACGCCAGCACGTAGCAGACATTCACGATGCCCAGCGACGTGCTGGCGAACGCGGTGACCTGTGGCAGTTCGGTCACGTCCGGGCTGACGAACGCGGTGACCGACAGCAGGTCCCACAAGGCGTTCAGCGCGCCGATCACCATCTCGGCGAACCAGGTGAGGATGGGGCCGATGATCTGGTCGGCGAGCCAGCCGCCCATGTCAGCCCCCGATCCAGCCCTGCACGACCGCGAGCAGGATCGGCGCGAGGACCGCGAGGGCGTAGCCGATGAGGGCGTTTTTGAACGCGGAGTTCGCCTTGTCGATCTCGGTCGGGTCGCCGCCGGCGGCCAGGCGGCGCAGGCCACCGATGGTGAGGAACAGGGTGGCCACACCTACCAAGATCCCGATGATCCAATTCGTGATGTTGCCGATGATCACAGGCAGCGGATGCGCGGCCACGATGTGCGGCTCGGCCGCGTACGCCGGAGCCGCCCCGGTCACGGTCGCCAGGAACACGACTGTGACTGCGGTGATGCGGTAGATGTTGCGGCGGAACATGGTTGGCACCTCCCGCCCCGTATACGGGGCTCGCATCGGATTTGAGGTGCGCCGCCGGGGAATCGGGGCGGGCCGTGGGAGCGTCGCTCCTTCCAGCCATGACGTGATCGGGTGCGAACACGGCCACTCAGGCCGGCCGCACCCCGATCCCCGGGGCGCCGACACCGGCCGCCTCTCGGTCCGATGTCTTGCCCACGAATGCCTGCTGTTGGGTAGCCAACACGACGTCCGCCGCCGCGGCGCCACCCAACAGCGACCCAACAGCCCGTCGCTGTTGGGTCGCACCCGCAGCACCGGATTGCTGTTGGGCGGCTGCCATTCGCTGGTGGGTCGCGGCGACCCGTTGGGTCGCGACACCGCGGCGGCGGGGCCGAAGCGGCACGAACGCGAGGGAACCCTCGCGGATCGCCTCCAACAGGCGACGTTCGGCCTTCAACCGCCACGACGAAGCCAGGCTGGACGTGATGCCGATCCGCGCCGCCGCCTGGGCGAGCGTGGCGTGCTCCAGCCGGGTCGCGGCGATCAGGTTCGCCTCGTCGGCGTCGATGACGCCAGCCGCGACCGCACGCGCGAGGACCAAGTCCGGGTGGTCCCACGGCTGAATTGGCGCGATCGGCCCGGTCGCGTCGGTGTGAATGAGCTGGGCGTCGGAGTCGGCATCGCGTGCCTTCCGAGCGGCGCGCAGGCCAGCGTCGATGAGCCGGCCGACCACCCGCGGCGGCTCCAGGTCGATGGTCTTGAGCCGTTCGACGAACCCGACCAGCAGCTCCGCGTCCAGATCACGGGTATCCCCGCGCCACCCGGCGGCGAGCAGCCCAGCGACGTGCCGCAGGCCGGGCAGGGCAATGCCCACCGAGGCCACGACCCAGGCCGGGCCGTCCCGGCGAGCGCGAACGACCAGCTCACGCCACACCGCGTCGCGGACCTCGACGCTCGTGTGCGGCGCCAGCAGCAGCGCACGGAGCCGTTCCAGCGGCAGAATTTCGTCCGGCAGACCGTCGAACCCGCGGCCGTCGAATCCGACATGGGTGGGCGGCTGGACCAGCAGCGTGAAGGCACGGCCGGCCGCAGCCAGCGGCGACGACGGCCAGGATCGAGCAGACATGGCATCCCTTTGCGAGACGTCCGGCACCGCACCTTGACGGCGGCGCGAGACCTCCATCCGCGCACGTCCACCCGACAGTCCACGATCATGCGAGTGGGTCCGGGAGCCTGTTGGGCCTGCTCAGTGGGCATGTCCACCCAACATTCGACAGGAGTACGGTGCCCGGCATCGTCAGGCAATGCGATCCAACAGCGCAGCTCACGGCCCCTGTTGGGTACTGTTGGCCGAGAAGATCCGCGGGTTCCACGAACTCTCGGCCTCGGCCACGGTGGTCGGTCCGGAAGAAGGCACGGGGACACATTGAGCATGTCCCCGTGCACCTACAACCCTGACCATCCACATTCGGGCCGGCTCAAAGCGCCCGGCATGGCGTTGTTTGGCCTGGTCCACACCGCTGTGGCAGGCGGCGCTGCCGTGGTGGTCGGGCACGTAGCACCCGAGCCGCCGCCTGCCGGGCTGATCCGGGCGGTCTGGATCGCGGAGTCGCTCCGGCCGGTGATCTCCCTACTCGGACCCGGCCGTCGTCGCCGTCTCTGGGCCAGGTACCAGCTGAGACGCGACCTGAACGCGGAGGGCGCTGAGGCCGCCGGCGAACTCAACGCTCGCGTGACGAACGGGCGCCGTAACGACCCCTGACACCAACGGCGGCAGCTGCCATACCCTCGCTGCGAGACCGCCGCCCGGGGTCGCCTACCACAAGATGCCGGCTGTTGGCTACCCAACAGCGCGCACGAAAACCGCCAGCTAGGCCAACACCGGACGCTGTTGGCCAACACCGATGGCTGTTGGGTCGAACCCGAGAAGCTGTTGGGCGAACCCCTCGAACTGTTGGGTAGCGCCACCCAACAGACCTGAACGCTGTTGGGCGCTGTTGGGTCCCCGCCCATCGGCGGCGATGCTCTGAGCCGGGCCGGCAAGGCCATTCGTAGGTGCGAACACGGCCAGGCAGCGCGGGAGCCACCCGCACATGACTGCTGTACCTGACCCCACGCCGAACGGCGTGGCCCGTCCGAACCGGTCCAACCACGACGCACGACAGCACGACGACGCAGTCCTCGTCGGCGGCGACGTCCCGATCGCCGTCTGGCGGCTCGACGACCGCGACGACACCGGACCCGCCGTCGCCCCCGGCACCAGGCTTGCGTCGCGTTTGGCGCAGCGACTCGTCTTCGTATACACCCGACGCGGCGACGCGGTCGTCGACTTCGACAACGACCCGCACCTGGCGCACGCCAGCGCCCATACGTCCCGCACATACCTGTCCATCACCGACCCCAGCACCGTTGCCGACCTCGACATGCTCACCGAACCCGTCAGCCTCGTCGTCCTGCGGTGGCCGCCCCGACACACCACCCGGACACCGGCCAGCATCACCGACCTGTTCGCCGCCTGCCGGCTCATCATGACCGCTGACACCTGCGCCATCGCCGCCGTCAGCTCCGCAGCGCCCGGCGAACCCGGCACGACCTACGCCGAGCACCTCGGTGAACTCCTGCCCGCTGCCCGCGCCGCGGGCCTGACTCACGTCCTGCGCATCGTCGCCGTCACCGCCCCCGGCGACGGCGACGGCGACGGCGATGAGTTCCTGTACTACGCCACCCGGGCCGAAGCCGAGGCGGCACGGCAGGGCTGGCCGGCCGGCGACAACGGTCCGAGCTACAGCGTCGACCTCCTGGTCCTTACCAACAGGAGTCGCCGTGACTGACCGCGACTCGCGACAGGTCGGGGGTGGCGCATCGCAACGCGCCACCCCCCGCCGCGGCGGCAGCGGCGACTCAGCACGAGTCACCGGCTACGGTGCCGCCGCTCCGACCAAAGGCCGCCCCTCCGCTCGGCGCGATGCCGACGATGCGCCATTCGAGGTGCGTACTCGGCCAGCCTCGCCGCCGCACACGGGCACCGGCGCGCAATTGCGGCCCATGCCGGGGCTGCCGATGCCGGTGCCGCCAGATGCTGCGCGCGGTGCTGGGATCCGCTGCGTGGTCACGCCGGTTGACCGTGATGGGCGGCTGGCCGATCGGTCAGCGTTGAAACTGATGGGTTGGGCCGCCGGGCAGGCGGTGGAGTTGACGATTGAGCCCGGCCCGATCGTGGTCGCCCGCACCGGTCGTACCGTCCGCATCAACCCGCGGGGCCATCTACGACTTCCCTTGACGGTACGCCGCAGGTGCCGCATCGCCGCCGGAAATCGAGTACTCGTCGTCGCGAACCAGCGGCGGGTCGAGCTGCTGGTGATTCCGATGGCCACGCTCGACGACATGCTCGTCCTCTACCGCCCGGCAGACGACAGCGGGGCCGGGCGATGACCGGCCCGATGGATCAGCACGCGCAGCTGGAGACGCTGCGCAGCCTGCTCAAGCAACTTGGTGTCACCCCTGAGCAGCTGCTCGCCGACTCAACGCCAGCGGCGGTGGCGGTGCCGACGTTCGACGAGTACGTCTGGCAGGTTGCCGAGGCCGTCTCACCCGGCACCCGCCGGGTCTACACCTCGTACTGGCAACGGATCTGCCAGCACTGGGGTACCCGGCGCATCACCGAGCCGACACCCCTCGAGATCAAACGGCTGGCCGAGGAGATCCGCGGCGAGGTGGTCGTGCGCCGCAACACGCGCGGTGGCCGCACCGCCGCCGAACACCTGATCGCTGCCATGCGCTGCATCTACCGGCACGCAGTCATGGACGGGCTGATCCGAGAGGCCGACAACCCCGCCGCCAGGGTCGCCAAGCCCCGCCGGCTGGCCAGCACCCGCCGCGCCCTCCCAGAGGCGCAGCTGGCCGCGATCAGCCACATCGCTGCCACCACGGGCAACGACCCGCACCTGGACAGCCTGCTGATCCGACTGCACCTGGAGACCGCCTGCCGCCGCGGCGGGGCGTTGGCGCTGCGCCCGCGAGACCTGGATCCAGAACAGTGCCTCATCTACCTTCGGGAGAAGGGCGGCACCTCCCGCTGGCAGCCGGTCTCACCGACGCTGATGCGGCACCTGCTGGCCCACCACGCCGAGCGTGGCGACGGCGACCGCAACGGCAGCCTGCTGCGCTACCGCAACGGTCGGCCACTGACCTACCGCCGCTACGACCACCTGTGGCACCGCATCGGCACCCACCTGCCCTGGGTCGCGGCCCAGCAGGTCAGCACCCACTGGCTGCGCCACACCACCCTGACCTGGGTCGAGCGCACCTTCAGCTACGCGGTGGCCCGCGCCTACGCCGGACACAGCGGCAAGAACGACATCGGCACCACCATGACCTACGTCCGCGCCGAAGTCCAAGAAGTCGCCGCTGCCCTCGCCACGCTCACCGGCGAGCCGCACCCCTCGGCGAGAAGCTACGCGCCGGCACCGTCGAAGCCGACCAGGCTCTGGCCCGGCAGGGACGCTGCGCCACCGTCGCGGAGAACCTGCAGGTCAAAGAAGTCAACATCGACACCGACGACCGGTTCGTCATCTGCTATAACCCCGAAGCCGCCGAGCGTGACGCCGCCATCCGCGAACGCCTGATCAACCAGCTCAGCACGCTCATCGACGGCACGGACCAGCTGTCGGCCACCAAACGGGCCGAACTGCGCGGGCAGATCTCCACCAAGCCCGGCCTCAACCGATTCCTGCGCACCACCCCGAGCGGCCTACTCCGCATCGACCAGGCCAAGGTCAGATCCGAGCAACGCCTGGACGGCAAGTACCTGCTGCGCTGCTCCGACCCGAAACTGTCCGCCGAGGACATCGCCCTGGGCTACAAGCAACTGCTCGAGGTCGAACGCGGCTGGCGCGACATGAAGACCACCCTCGACCTGCGCCCGGTGTTCCACCGCCGCGAGGACCGCATCCGCGCCCACATCCCGCTCTGCTGGCTGGCCCTGCTGCTCGTCCGCGTCGCCGAAACCGAAACCGGCCACACCTGGAACAAGATCCGCACCGAGATCGACCGGCTGCACATCGGCGTGTTCACCGGCCCCGCCGGCACCTTCGCCCAACGAACCGAGCTGTCCCAGCCCCAGAAGACCCTGCTCACCAAGCTGAAAACCACCGAGCCGCCCCGCGTCCTCGACGCGACACCCGCAACCGCCTGACCTGCAGCAACACCACGGCCTAGTGACACGCCATGTCACCGGCCCAACCCGGAGCGACAGTGTGACGGAAGTTCGCTGTTGACGGTTAGGAGCATATGCGCCTACCCTATGGCGCACATCACCGACCAGGAGGCCCCGAATGCCCAATGACGAGATCGTGGCGGCACTCAGAACCGCTTTCATCGGATATGAGCGCAACGACCGTGGACCGCTGATCGCGCTGCTCGCTGACGATTTCACCTTCGAGATGTCCGACTCGTTGCCCTACGGCGGAAAGTACGTCGGAGCGGCCGAGTTCGTCGCGTACTGGAAGGAGGTTGCCAAGCAGTGGGAGTACTTCCGCTACGACGCCCACGAGATCATCGACGCCGGCGACACCATCGTCGTCCCGGTGAAGACCGACGCACTGTCCACACGCGGTATCCGGATGCGCAACGAGCACCTGTTCCTGTTCAAGGTCAAGGACGGGCGGGTCGTCTTCGGCCGTCTCTACGCCGACACCGCGCGCGGCCGTGACGTGATCTCCGGCCAGGAGCCGCGGCGCTACCCGAGGGCCGTCCTCGCCTGACCCGTCGCGTTCCCTGCTCTCCCAACACGATTGCGGCCCACTCGCGCTGTTTCAGCACCAACGAGTTCACAGCAGACGCCGCGGATGTCTCCCCGGCCACCGGCGACCGCGGTGACCCTGGACGACCTCGCGTTCATCACATGTGTGTAGTGCCCTTCCGGCACTGCACACGTCGCGCCGTCGTCACCAGCCACCCTGCGGCCAGTGGTGATCCGGCACCTTCCTTCCTCCCTCCTTGCGCGGCGACGCGCCCGTCGCCGCCTACCCACCGGAGACGTTCATGCCCGAAACCCGCGATCGCTCCGCGCCGCGGTCCGCCTCGCTCGCCAAGATCGTCACGGTGAGCAGTGCCGGATCGGCCATCGAGTGGTACGACTTCTTTATCTATGGCACCGCAGCGGCGCTGGTCTTCAACAAGCTCTTCTTCCCCCAGACCGACCCGCTGGTGGGAACTCTGCTGGCGTTCACGACCTTCGCGGTTGGCTTCGTCGCACGCCCGCTGGGCGGCGCCTTGTTCGGGCACCTCGGCGACAAGCTGGGGCGCAAGCCGGCCCTGGTCACCGCGCTGCTGCTGATGGGTGGCTCGACCACGCTGATCGGCCTGCTGCCGACGTACGGCACGATCGGAGTCGCCGCGCCGATCGTGCTCGTGGTCCTTCGTTTCCTCCAGGGCATCGCCGTCGGCGGGCAGTGGGGCGGCGCAGTGCTCATCGCCACCGAGAACGCGCCCCCGAACAGGCGCGGGTTCTACGGCAGCTTCCCCCAGCTCGGCGTGCCGATCGGCCTGGTGCTCTCCAGCCTGGTGTACCTCGTGATCATGGCGCGGATCAGCGAGCAGGACTTCTCCGCGTGGGGCTGGCGGGTGCCGTTCCTGTTCAGCATTCTGCTGTTCGGGGTCGCGCTCTACGCACACCGCAAGCTCGAGGAGACTGCGGGCGGCAAGGAATCCCGGCAGGACCGCGGCTCGTCCCGCTCGCCGGTGTACGACGTACTGCGTTACCACTCGAAGAACGTCGCGCTCGCGGCCGGCGCCGTCATCGCGCTCGGCGTGGGGCTCTACCTGTTCGTCACGTACATGCTGTCCTACGGCACGACGGTGCTCCAGCTGCCGAAGAACACCGTGCTGGGCGGCGTCCTGGCGGGGGCCATCTTGCAGGTGCCGGCCATGCTGGGCTTCGCGTTGCTGTCCGACCGGATCGGCCGCCGTCGCGTGCTGCTCCTCGGGGCGTTCGGCATGGGGCTGTGGGCCTTCCCGGCGTTCCTGCTGGTCAACACCGGCCAGACGCCGCTCGTCTGGCTCAGCCTGATCGTCGGCCAGCTGCTGTGCGCTGCCATGTACGGCCCGCAGGCCGCCTTCTTCTCCGAGCTGTTCTCCGCGCGGGTCCGGTACTCGGGCGCCTCGCTCGGCTACCAGATCGGGCTCCTGTTCGGTGGAGCCCTGACTCCGCTCGTGGCGACCTGGCTCTACGCGGAGGCCGGCTCGTTCGTGCCGGTCGCGATCCTCGTCGTGGCCGCCGCGACGATCTCGTGTTGCTGTGTCCTCGTGCTCACCGAGACCAACCGCCGCGACCGTGCCGTGGCGACCGTGCCGCAACCCGCGGAGCAGGAGGCCAGCCTGTCGGCTTCTTGAGCCCGGCGCGGTGGGACGACTCTGCCCGCGCATCGCGGAACACCCTGGTGCGCGGGCAGCACCCCGGCGACGGGGAGCGGCTACTCGGCCCAGGGATCAAGGCCGGTGTCGAGGACCGCGCGCAGCTGCGAGCGCAGCGACGAAGCCTCGGTGGAGCCGAAGCTGTCCTCGAACCGGTTCTGGGCGGACTGCCAGAGCGGCAGCGCCTGCTCCAGCCGGTCGTGGCCGGCTGCGGTGATCTGGACAATCCGCGCGCGGCGATCGTTCTCCGCTGGCGCGGTGGTCAGCAGGCCGTCTCGTTCCAGCGGTTTGAGGTTGGTGGCGAGCGTCGTGCGGTCCATGCCGATCATCGCGGCCAGCGTGGAGATCGTCGTCTCGCCGTGGGTGGCCACCTTATGGAGGATCGTGAACTGGGTGGCGCGCAGCTTGGCCGGGGCCAACGCCTTGTCGTAGCTGGCCGTGAGGTACCGGGCCGCCTTGCGCATGGCGAAGCAGTTGCACATGCCATCGATGACGGCCGGGTCGATGGTGGTCCGCTGAGACATCATGAGTCAGGGTATGCGCAGTTGCTCGGAACCCGCAAACACGTCGGCGCACCTGAAGGTGAGCGCTCCTTCTTCGCTCCGTGGTCTTGAGGTCAACCACGACATGAGCATATGCTCCTATCGTCTGGGTGGTCGAGGAAACGTTGCTACCGCCGCAAACCCCAAGGAGAGTTACATGCCCGTATTCCACGCTCACATCCCGGCCAACCGCTTCGCGCCGGACAAGAAGCGCGCGCTCGCCGACGCGCTCAACCAGTCACTGGTTCAGGGGCTCAACATCCCCGAGGGCGACCGCTTCATCGTGATCAGCGAGCACGACGAGAGCGAGTTGCATCTGGACCCGACCTTCATGGGGATGAGGCGCGGTCCCGATGCCATGATCATCACCGTGCTCTTCGGCGCGCACCGGCCGCTCGAGGACCGGCGCAAGGTGACCGCGGCCATCAACGAGCTGGTGGTCGAGGCGCTGGACATCTTGCCGGACGACATCTTCGTCGCCCTCATCCCGGTGCCGATCGAGAACTTCTCCTTCGGCCGAGGCGAGCTCCAACTCGCTGACGGCACGCCTCGCTGGTGACGTCACTCTAAGGAGAAAGCAATGACTCTGTCGTACACCACGATCGGCGCCGGGCCGGTGCATGTTCTCGTCGCGCACTCGTGGCCGGCCTCGAGCGCGACGCTTACGCCGCTGCACCCGTATCTCGACACCGACGGGATGACCTGGGTCTTCCCCGACTTTCGGGGGTACGGTTCGTCCGCCGACCTCAGTGGACAGATGACCACGTGGGAGATGGCCCAGGACCTGCTCGACGTGGTCGACGAGTTGGGGTGGGACTCCTTCCACCTCGTCGGACACTCGATGGGTGGCAAGGCGGCGCAGCTGCTGTCCGGGAACGCCCACGCCCGGGACCGGATCCGCACGCTCTCGCTCGTGAGCGCGGTGCCCAGCCGTGGGTTTCCGCTCGACGCCGATACGGAGAAGGTGTTCACCGCGGCGGCCAACGATCCCGAGGTAATGGCCGCCGTGGTCACCAACCTCACCGCAGGCCGCCTCGGCCCCCAGTTCGGCAAGCACATCGGTGCGCTGTCCACGAGCACGGCCTCGGCGCCGACGCTCGAGGCGTACCTGAGGGCGTGGTCGGTCGACGACGTGTCCGCCGAGGTCGGCGGCTACACCAACCCGGTGCTGGTCCTCACCGGTGAGTTCGACCCGGTGCTGACCGCGGACCTCACGGCCGAGCAGATCGTCCCCCAATTCATCGACGTCCGGCAGGACGTGGTGGTCGGGGCGGGCCACTTCCCGCCGGCCGAGGCTCCGGCCCGCACCGCGGGTTTGCTCACCGCCCACATCTCGCGTCGTCCCGACGACGTCGCGACCGATCGATAATCGCCGAACCGGCGGCGTCAGACGTGGAGGAACACAGATGATCGTCGAAGCGAGTGGCCTCGACGCCGCCTCGGCGTACAAGCTGCTGATCGGGAGCATCGTGCCCCGCGCGGTCGCCTGGGTGAGCACCGTTTCCCGGGACGGAGTCGGCAATATCGCGCCGATCTCCTTCTTCACCGCGGTATCGCGCAAGCCGCCTATGGTGTCCATCACCCTTCAGCCGCGGTCCGATGGGGTGACCCTGAAGGACACCCTGGTCAACATCCAGGACACGGGGGAGTTCGCCACCAACCTGGTGTCGCTCCCGCAGGCCCACCACATGCACCGCTCCGCTGTCGAGTTCGCCTCGGAGGTGGACGAGTTCGAGGCCCTCGGGTTGGAGAAGGGGCCGTGCCAGACGATTCGAGCTCCGCGCATCTGCGGGGCGCCGATCTCCTTCGAGTGCGTGGTGGACCGGATCATTCCCGTTGGCGACATGCTCGACCATGTCGTCTGGGGACAGGTCGTCAACTTCCACATCAGGGACGATCTGTACTTGGACCGGGGGCGTATCGACACCGCGGCCGTCCCGGTCGTCGGGCGCCTCGCCGCGGAGTACACGCTCGTCAACAACGTCTTCACGACCCCGCTCGACGAGGATGTGCTGGAGACTCGGCAGACCAAACGGATGGCCCGGCTCGACGCGCACGCGGAGAACTGGTCGCCCATCGACACAGCGGAGTGGTCGCCGTCGGGGTCGACGGCGTTGGCAAAGGAGGCGAACGCGTGACACAGCGCGAGGATGTCGCCTTCACCGCCGAGGGCGGGGTGACGCTGCGCGGGTGGCTCTACCTCCCGGACGGGCCCGGCCCACACCCGGCGATCACCATGGCGCACGGCTACGCGGCCGTGAAGGAGCACGGGCTCGAGCGCTTCGCCGAGGCGTTCGCCGACGACGGGTTCGTCGTCCTCGTCCACGACCACCGAGGCTTCGGTGCCAGCGACGGTAGGCCGCGCCAGGACGTGGACCCCTGGCGGCAGATCGCCGACTGGCGCCGCGCGATCTCCTTCCTGGAAAGCCGGCCCGAGGTCGACCCCGTGCGGATCGGCTTGTGGGGCACCAGCTACGCGGGTGGTCACGCGCTCGTCCTCGGCGCCACCGACCGCAGGCTGCGCTGCGTCGTCGCCCAGGTGCCGACGATCAGCGGCTACGAGCAGGGGCTGCGTCGGGTCTCGCCCGAAGCCGTGGCTGGCCTTGAGGAGGCCTTCGCCGCGGACGAGCGCGCTCAGCTCCGCGGCGAGGCGCCCCGCACCCTGGCCGTCGTCAGCGACGACCCGGCGGTACCCGCGGCGTACCGGGCCAGGGACGCGATCGCCTTCTACCGCCAGCCCCTGCTTACGGGCGCCTGGGCGAACGAGGTGACCCTCCGCTCCACGCGCGCCGCCCGTATGTACGAGCCCGGCGCCTGGATCGGCCGGGTGTCACCGACACCCCTGCTGCTGGTCGTGGCGGCCAACGACACGATCACCGTCGCGGACCTCGCCCTCGCCGCGTACGAGCGAGCACTGGAACCGAAGAAGCTGACCCTCGTCCCCGGTGGCCACTTCGACCCGTACCTGTCCAGGTTCGCCGAGTCGAGCGCTGCGGCACGCGTCTGGTTCCGAGAGCACCTGACCTGAGCACCGCCGGGTGACGACGCGGAACGGGACGCTCTCCGGGCCGCCGCTCCACTCGTCCCAGTCGGGGGTCGACGAGCTCGTTGGCGTACCTGACCGCTGCGCCGGTCATCGAGGTCGCGATTGCGATCGGTGGGTGCTGGGACTGGGTACGGGCGGCGGCCTGACACCGGGATCCACCGACGGCGGCTCGCATCCAAGCCCGGGAGGTTATGGACGTGGAAGTGACGGCGCGGCGGGGTTGAGGCACCCCGCTTCATGGACCCGCTCCATCAGAGTGAGGGAAGCCACTCGATCCTGATCCCCATCGGCCTGTAGTGGATCATCGGGGTGACGACGCTGTTCTCCGGGACGGGTGGCCTCCCTCGCCGCAGGCGAGGGAGGCCACCAGGTGACATCGTTTAGGCTTCCGCGGCGAGTGGATGGTCCTCGCCAGTCAGGCCGGCCAAAGCGACCGCGACCTCGTGCAAGGTCGCCCGCACGTAGGTGGCTGTCGAGCCGCTCCCACTGCCGCCGTCAGTGTGGCCAGCGTAGGCGCGGGCCACGGCATGGCCGTAGGTGCGCTCGACCCAGGTCAGGGTGGTATGCCGCAGCCAGTGTGTACTGATCTGCTGGGTGTGCACCCATCGCAGATGCTGCCCGATCCGCACCCACAGATGGTCGTAACGCCGGTAGGTCAGCGGCCGACCGTTGCGGTAACGCAGCAGACTGCCGTTCCGGTCGCCGTCACCCCGCTCGGCATGATGCGCCAGCAGGTGCCGCACCAGCGTCGGCGAGACCGGCTGCCACCGGGACGTGCCGCCCTTCTCCCGCAGGAAGATCAGACACTGGTCGGTGTCCAGATCCCGCGGGCGCAGCGCCAGCGCCCCGGCACGACGGCAGGCCGTCTCGGTGTGCAGCCGGATCAGCAAACTGTCCAGACCTGGGTCATCGCCCGTGCTGGTCGCCACCTCGTTGATCTCCGCCAGGCGTGCGTCGCCGATCGCCCGCCGGGTGCTGGGCAGCCGGCGTGGCTTGTCCACCTTCAACGCCGGGTTGTCGGCTGCGTCCAGGTATCCGTCCGCTACCGCCCGCCGGTACAGGCAGCGCAGCGCGGCCACCAGATGTTCGGCAGCCGATCGGCCGCCGCGGTTGTTGCGTCGCGCCACCACGTTGGCCTGCACCTGGGCCCGCAACTGCTCGATCTCAGACGGGCGGGGTTCGTCGATACGCCGCTCCCCCCATGCCTGCACCACCCGATTCCAGTACGAGCCGTACGCCCGACGAGTACCCGGCGACACCGCGGCGGCCACCACTGGCACGTACTCGGCGAACGTCGGGGCCAGCGGACGGGCCGGCCGTACCTGCAGCAGATCGGCGGGGGAGATGCCCATCCGCTCCAGCAACAGCCGGGCCGCCTCCAACTCCGCCCGGCCAGCGGCAGTCTGGCTCACGCCGCCTCACCGTCCTCCATAGCAGCCTGCACGTCAGACAGCAGCCGGTCGAGCATCGCAAGAGGATGCGCCACCAGCACACCGGTGGCACGGTCGGCGGCCAGTAGAACGCGGTCCCCGGCAACGAGCCGGCACCACCGACGCACCGACAAGGGCAGATGCAGGTGACCGCGGTCGTCGATGCGGTGGACACCGCCGGGGGCCGTGCAGGCCACGATGATGCCGGCCCGCTCGCGGATGTCCAGTCGGGTGCCCGGCATCCAGCCAAGCGCCCGGACGATGCTGCGATCGGCGACCCGGCCGCTCTTGTCCACAGCGCCCAGTGCGTAGACGGTGTCGGTCACTCGTGTGAACTGGGAATCCAAGGCTGGCACGGAAAGCGGCCGTCGGGCCCGACCCAATGGTCCTGGGCCGGCACCGGCGCCTCCGGGGATCACCTTGGGAATCACCGGCGGCACGAACGAGGCGGTCATCGCAACCACCCCCGCCTCTGCTCGGCTGACACCCGCAGTGACGCCAGACGGTCGATGTGGTGTTCAAGGAGGCTTAAACACACGTACGGGATATTGCGCACCAGTGCGGACCGTGGGGGTTCAAGTCCCCCCTCCGACATGAACCCCCACGGTTTGACTGCCGCTGAGGTGAGGGTCAGCCCGTCCTTCGATGCGCGGGAACTGCGCAGTGGTGGGAATGCGGTGAGGCGTGAACGGGTCCCGACGGTGCCCCTGTTTACCCCCCGAAAACCCTGTCCTGATGCTCACGACCAGTGACAAGAAGGGACCAACGCCTGGCTGCATCTGTGCAGGTAAACGACCACTTGCGGCAAACGATGACAATCTCGGGGTGGCTACGGTTGGTAACCAGGGGTCTTGGCAACCAATGACAAGCCCTGAAGGAGGAGGCTTGACGTGAGGTTCTTGTGGGTTCAAGTCTCCTCGTTCCCCACGAGGGCTGCCTGGGCAAGTACCGCGCCGTCACGCTAGCCGAGATGCACAGGAAGATTGAGACAGGGAGCTGGGTCCCGGCGGCTCCGTCGGTGACCGTCAGTGTCTCGCCGAAGAGCAGCAGGCCGACGCGCGAGGGATCCGTCAGCCAGCCGCACCCGATCCCGCAGCAGGTCGTCGTCAGGGACGCTGTAACCGCAGAACGATGAACCCCATGTCGAGGCGGACCACCAAACCGAAGGGTGTGTCGAAACAGGCCTCGATATGGCGGTGCACCGGTATGCTCCGGCGCTTGCGGCCGAAGGGCAGGTCCAACAGGTCGATGGAGCGGCGGTCATAGGTTACGACGAGGTGCTCGTCTCCGTTCATCCGCGCGACTCCGAGGACGTCTGGCGACCAGAAATCTTCCGTCACCGTCCAGACCTCACCGCTCGTCGGTTGCCAGACTCGGACGATCGTCTCGTCTGCGCCTTGGGACTGGATGACTAGTACGGCAGCCGCCGTTCGAGATCATGGCTGGAGTTCGAGGTTGAGGCGGCGTGTGTAGTGGGCTCGTCGGGCTCGGGCTTGATGCCGGCGGCGCCAGCCTGACCAGTGCAAACGGTGGGTGAGGTCGCTGATCGGGCGGATGATGCAGGCGTTGATCAGGCGGCGGACCTCGTTGACCGTGAGCTTGATCAGTCCGGTGTCGGTTGGGCCGTCGGTGGTGTCGGCGGCGCAGATCGCCAGGACGGCGAGGGCGGCCAGGGCGAGGGTGGTGAAGCGGTGCCAGGAGTCCCAGCGGCGAAACTGGTGCTGGTCCAGGCCGACCTGGCCCTTGGCGGCCTGGAAGGCTTCTTCGACGGTCCAGCGGATGCCGGCGACCCGCACGAGTTGGGCGAGGGTGGCCGGTCTGGGGGTCCAGCAGCGGTAGAAGGCCAGCTCACCGGTGGTCGCGTTCCTTCGGATCAGGAGGCTGTGCCGGCCGTCGTCGTCGGGGTCGGCGTCGGTGCAGACGTCGTCGAGCCAGGCCCAGTCGTAGAAGCGCGGGCCCTTGGATCCGGCGCCGGCCGATCGGCGTTGCCATGCCGTGGCGGGCAGGTCAGCGGCCACCCGGTCGACGCGGACGCGGGTCTTACCGCCGTCGAGCGGGACCAGGTGGCTGCGGGACACCGCCAAGACATAGCCGATCCCGTGTTCGCGCAGGCCAGCGCGGAAAGCGGCGCTGTTGCCGTAAGCCTCGTCCGCAGCGGCCCAGCCCGCCGGCACTCCGGCGTCCAGCGCGGCGGTGATCATCTCGGCGGCCAGCTCCGGCTTATTAGTGGCGAACCCAACCTCGTCGGGCACGCCAGCGGCCTGGCAGCGGTCCCGGTCGTCGGTCCACGACGCCGGCAGATACACCCGCCGATCGATCAGGGTGTGCCCATCGACGCCGGCGTAGCCCAGGAACACCCCGACCTGGCTGTTCTCGATCCGCCCAGCGGTGCCGGTGTACTGCCGCTGCACCCCGACCGTGTGAACGCCCTTCTTCAGGTCACCGGTGTCGTCAACGACCAAGACCGCGTCCGGACCACGAACCGGGCGGTGATCAGCTGCCGCAGGTCATCGCGGACGGCGTCGGCGTCCCACACCGCCCGGTACAACAGTCGCTGCATCGCATCCGGCCGGGCATGTCCGGCCTGCTCAGCCAACTGCCAGCACGTCTTGACCTCACAATCGGAGAGCAGCCCGGTCACGAACTGTCCCGCCGCACGGCGCGGTTCCACCCGCCCGAACCGGCCCGCGAAGCAGCCCAGCACCTCGGCCAGCACCCGCTCCCACCGACCAACCGCTACGCTGTGGCACGCGGCCACCGCAAGATCTGAAGTTGTGTCCACAACGCACAGACGATCACGCGGTGGCCGCCTCGCGTCCACCCCGGTCCACCAGCAAGATCTCAAACGGCGGCTGCCGTACTAGTCTGGTGCAGAATGGGTGCAGCTCAACGAAGTGGTCAGCGCGTCCGAAGTGGTCAAGCGGATTGAAACCAAGGATGACGCGCTGACCCTCCGACGACATGGCCCGGGGGCCAGCGTGACCTCCCGAAAAGGAGTGCTCTGCCGACGGGGCAATGGCGCCGGTTCGGGCCTGCATGCTCAGGGCAGCCTGTGGCGGAGGATCTTGCCGAGCGCGTTGCGCGGCAGGGTCTCGACCCAGCGCCACGCGCGGGGCCGCTTGTACGGCGCCAGCCGCTCGGTGCACCACTCGGTCAGCTCACGTTCCAACACCGAGGCGTCGACCGCGTCGGCTGGTACGACATGCGCCACGACCATTTCTCCCCACTCGGCCGACGGCCTGCCAACGACAGCCGCGTCGGCGACGCCGGGATGGGACCGCAGCGCGTCCTCCACTTCCCGCGGGTAGACGTTGTACCCACCGGTGATGATGAGTTCCTTGGCCCGGCCACTGATGCGCAGGTACCCGTCGTCGTCGAGGACGCCCAGGTCGCCGGTGCGGAACCAGCCGTCGTCGGTGAACGCCTCGGCGGTCGCCTGGGGCCGGTCGAGGTAACCGCCGAAGACGTTGGGCCCGGCGACCTCGATCTCGGCGACGCCACCCTCGCGGGGCGCCAACCGCACCGACACCCCGGGCAAGGGCAGGCCGACCGTGCCCGGTCGGCGCGGCCCGTCGTACGGGTTGGAAACCAGCATGATCGTCTCGGTCATGCCGTAGCGCTCCAGGATCCGCTGGCCGGTGCGCTCGCGCACCGTGTCGTGCAGGTCGGCCGGCAACGGGGCTGATCCGCTCACCGCCAGCCGCAGCCTGCTCAGGCCGTCCAGGTACGGCGACGCGGCGAGCCGGTGGTACATGGTGGGGACGCCGAAGAACATCGTGGCACCGGCGTCGATCGCGGAGGCGATCGCGGCTGGCTCGAACCGCGGCACGAGCAGGAGCGAACCGCCGGCGACGAGCGCGCCGTGCAGCCCGACTCCGAGCCCGTGGATGTGGAACAGCGGCAACGACAGCGCGAGCCGGTCCTCCGGTGTCCAGCGCCACGCCAGCCGCACCGCGTGCGCGCTCGCGAGCAGGTTCGCGTGACTTAGCACGGCACCTTTCGGTTTGCCGGTGGTGCCCGACGTGTAGACGATCAGCGCCGGATCCGCCGGCGCGACGCGGTCGAGCGGCGTCGGCTGCGAAGCCGGCAGACCGGCCAGGTCCGGCGTCGTCGCAGTGATGTCCGGTGCACGGCCGACGTCGTCGAGCACCGCCAGCGACGGCTGTGAGTCGGCGGCGAGGTTGGCCAGCTCGATGGCGGTGTACGCGGTGTTCGCCGGCACCACGGTGAGCCCGTACCGCAACGCGGCGAGGTACGCGACGACAAGTTCCACGCTCGGCCCGGCGGACACGAGGACGCGGTCGCCGGGCGACAGCCCGGCCGCCGCGTACCGGCCGGCGGCCGCGGCGGTGAGCTGTTCGAGCTCGGCGGCGGTCACGCTTCGCCCGGACGGAGTGGCGATGACCTCGGCGCCTGGATTGGCGGCCCACCGCGCGGTCCACGCTCCGGCGAGCGTGGCGCCGAGGCCGAGGTCCGCCTCGACGCCGGGTGCCAGGTGCGCCGACCAGTGCGGGGCGAACAAGACCGTCATGGTGCCACGTAACCCGTCGGGTCGGTGCCGAGGTCGACGATGGCGGCGACCGGTCCGCCGCCGTCGGGTCCCTGATGCGCGGCGGACACGGACACGAACACCGCCGGGTCCCCGGTCACCGACGCGGTCACCCCGCCGACGCAGGACTTGATCTGCCGGTGCCAGTGCACATCGGAGTCGTCGAGCATCGCGTTGCGGCGGCCGCGGACCATGCCGTCGGAGGACACCTCGCACTTGAGGAACACGTTGACCAGCCGCCCATCGAGGTCGCTGTGGTGGGGGCGGTCGGGCATGTCGAGCCCGGCGTCACGGATCGCCGCCCAGATGCCGTCGGCGTCGATAGCGTCGCGCATCACGGCGTGGCCGATCCGGTACCGGCCGCCGACGCCTTGGACGTTGCCGACTACGACGACCTGCGCCTGGTCCAACTCGACCCCGGACGAGCAGCTCGCGACCGACGAGAACAGCGAGCGGTCGTGCATCACCGCGTCGTCGTCGGGCATCTTGATCTCACCGAGAGCGACGGCGATGCCGAGCGCGGTCGTGCCGTTGGACAGGTCCATCGACTCGTGCGTGTGCTCGGTCCAGACATCCTTGCCGCGGCTCTTCGCGTCGCGAATGGTGTGAATGGTCAGCAGCGGCGTCTTGGTCTGAACGTAGTGCACGTGGGCGGGGTCGGTGATGCCGGCACGTTCCATCGCCTCGGTTACCGCGGCGGCAACCTTCTCGATCATGCCCCGTCGGCCGATCTCCTCGGGCAGGATCGGCTCGCTCATCGCGAACCCGACGGTCAGCCGCGGCTCGTCGGTCGCCTCGGCCGACTCGGCGGGCACCGTCGCGAAGATCGTCGCGTGCGGCGAAATGACGCCGTCGGTGCCGCCCGACCAGACGATCGGGATGCCGGCCACCTCCTCGACGGTACGGCTGCCGCGCGCCACCAGCACCTCACGAAACGCCCGGTCGGCGATGATCCGGGTGTAGTCGTTGACGCCGCCGTTGCCCTCGGTCTTGCCGATGATGGCGATGACCCGATCGGCGTCGAGCACGCCGGAGTCGATCAGCTCTGCGAGACCGGACGCGTCAGACACGTGCTTGATCGGCACCTTGCGGACTTCGATGGGCTGCGGCACAGCGGTCACCTCTCGTCTTTCGCGGTCACGACGGTGCCGGCCCGGCCGGCCACCGCCTCGGCAATCTGGTCCAGCGTGCACATCACCGCGCGCCCGCCGCCCTGCTCCACGAAGCGGCAGGCGGCCTCCACCTTGGGGCCCATGGAACCGGCGGGGAAGTGCCCCTCGGCGGCGTAGCCACGCAGCTGCCTGACGTCGACCGCGCCCAGCGGCCGGGCCTGTGGGGTCCCCCAACCGACCATCGCGGCGGGGACGTCGCTGGCGATCGCGAGCACGTCCGCGCCGATCGCCCGGCCGAGCAGCGCGGCGCTGAGGTCCTTGTCGATGACCGCCTCGACCCCGCGCAGGCTGCCGTCGGCATTCCGCACGACCGGGATGCCGCCACCCCCGCCGGCCACCACGACGTACCCGGCGGCCAGCAGCGCGGTTACGGCGGGCGCCTCCAGCGCCTCGATCGGCTCGGGGGAGGCGACGACCCGGCGCCAGCCCCGGACGCCCCGGTCCTGCCACACCTGGCCGTGATCGATCATGACCTGCGCCTCGGCTCGGGGCAGGTACCGGCCGATCGGCTTGCTCGGCGCCGCGAACCCGAGGTCCTGAGGATCGACGAGAGTCCGGCTGACCAGCGCGGCCACCGGCGTGCGCAGGTGCCGGGCCAGCGCGTTCAGCAGGATGAAACCGATCGTGCCCTGGGTCTGCGCGCCGCACCAGTCGAGCGGCACCGGCGGTACGACGGCAGCGGCCAGCTCGTTCTTGACGAGCAGGTTGCCGACCTGGGGGCCGTTGCCGTGGGTGACGACCACCTCGGCGCCGGCGGCGACGACCTCGGCGATCCGCTCCGCCGCACGCTGCACGGCAGCGATCTGATCCTCCGCGCGGGCGAGGCCGTCCGCGGAGGTCATTGCATTGCCACCGAGGGCGACGAGCACTCGCACGGATGGACTCTAAGAAGGTTCCGACGGCGATGCATGGGCAACATCAGCCGAATGAGGCAGCTCTGTTCGGCAACAGTTCGCGCCCATTAGAGTTGACGCTGCCGCGCTCGACGGCGTCGATCAGACCGCGTCTGCGGAGGTTCTCGGCGACCTGCGTGAACTCGCCGGCGATGACGGCGACGCGCCGTCCGCCGAGTCGGCCCGCGCCGGTGATGACGGCCTCGTCGACGCCCGCAGTCTGGCGCGCGGTCGCCAGCGCGGCCGCGTAGTCGGGGTCGAGCGGGGCCGGGTCGGTGACGGGTTCGTCCCACGGCTCCCAGGTTCCGGGCTCGATGACCAAATCGATCAGGTCACGCGCCGATCTCCTCACACCCGGTCGACCTCCGCCCACGGGCGACCGCCGGAGAGCCGCGCGTAGCCGGGACCGCGGTCGAAGAACGGCTGGTCGCCGGTGCGCCGACTCCGCAGCGTCGCGCGGAGTGCGTCCGAGGCCGCCTCGTCGACCCGGTCACCGGCCATGACGACACCGTAGTCGTCGCGCGCCCCGGTCACGCTCACCTTGCCCCACGCCACGTCCCGGGCCACCTCGTCGTACGGGCGGGTGAGCGGATCGCCCCAGCCGCCGCCGCCGGTGGTGCGGATCCGGATCACCTCGCCGGCCCGTACCGGCTCGGCGTCGGCGAGCGCGTCCACCTCCCGCTCGTTCGGCCCGCCCGGGTCGATCACCACACTGAACGGTCGGCCGGCCTGCCCGCCCTTGACGCCCCAGCAGGACAGCACCGACCGGTCGGCGATCGACATGAAGTTCGCGTCGCGCAGCATCCGGATGTGCTTGTCGTAGCCCAGGCCGCCGCGGTAGCGGCCGGGACCGCCCGAGTCGACGGCCAGGCCGAGCCGCTCCACGACGAACGGCCAGCGGGACTCGGCGAACTCGACGGGGATGTTCCGCGAGTCCGGTACGACGTGGATCGTGTCCTCGCCGTCGGCGTAGTACCGGCCGCCCGAGCCGCCGCCCAGCACCTCGCGCATCAGGTAGGGGCGGCCCTCGGCGTCGGTGCCGTAGACCCCGGTGTACCGGATGGTCTCCTGGTCGGCCGGCATCCGACCGTCGACCGCCTTGGCCAGCACTCCGGCCAGCACCCCGAGCAGGCGCAGGATGACGAACGTGCGCGCGTTCGTCGGCGCCGGGAAGACCGGCGTCAGCAGCGTCCCCGGTGGTGGGAACCGCATCTCGATGAGCGGCACCACGCCCTCGTTGACGTCCAGTTCGGCCATCCGCTCGGGCGTGTCCGCGAGGTTGCGCAGGATCGGCGCGAGCCACTTCTTGAGGAAGTTACCGTCCGCGTAGTCGCCGCAGTGGTTGATCGGCCCCTTGGCCTGTGGTGAGGTGCCGGTGAAGTCGATGATCAGCCGGTCGGGCACCTTGGTCAGCGTGATCCGCTGGGTGTGCAGTCGGGGCTCGTCGACACCGTCGTGCTCGGCGTAGTCCTCCCAGACGTACGTCCCGTCGGGGATCTTCGCCAGGATCTCGCGGCGGAACGTCTCGGTGGTCTTCTCGACGATCGCGTCGAAGCACGCCTCGACCGTCTGGCGGCCGTAGCGCGCGAACAGGTCGGTCAACCGCCGCGCGCCCATCAGGCAGGCCGCGCACTCGGCATCGAGGTCGGCCGCTAGCGAGTCGGGCATCCGCGAGTTCCGGGTCATGATCTTCAGCGCCGCCTCGTTGGGCACCCCGGCGTCCCGCAGCCGGATCGGCGGCACCATCAGACCCTCTTCGAAGACGCTGGTCGCGCCGGAGGGCATCGAGCCGGGGCAGGCGCCGCCGATGTCGTCGTGGTGGCCGAACGCCTGCACGAACGCGACGACCTCGCCGTCGTGGAAGACCGGCACGGTGACGCACAGGTCCGGCAGGTGCCCGATGCCCCCTTCGGACAGGTAGACGTCGTTGTGGAAGAACACGTCGCCGGGCCGCATCGTCTCCAGCGGGTAGTCGCGCGCCACCGGGTGCACGAGTGCCGAGTAGGAACGGCCGGTGAGCTTGCGCAACTTTCGGTCGTGGATGCCGGCGCGGTAGTCGTGCGCGTCGCGGATCATCGGCGAGCGCGCCGTACGGCCGATCGCCGTCTCGACCTCCCGCTCGATCGAGGCCAGCGTGCCCTCGACGATCTCCAACACGATCGGGTCCACGTTCACGAGTCGTCCCTCCCGTCCCAGCTGGCGTCCACCAGGGTCAGCACCAGGTTTCCGTAGGTGTCGACGGTCGCGGTGAAGCCGGGATGCAGCGGCACGGTCGAGCCGTACTCGTCGATCACCGCCGGGCCCTCGACCGTGTCCCCCGGGCGCAGGTCGTCGCGCGAGTAGATGGGTGTGTCGGCGTACTCGTCACCGAAGCACACCCGCCGGAACGTGGGTTGGGCCGCCGGGCCGGCGTCGAGGCTGGGCAGGGTCGGACGCCGGATCGGGCCGATCCCGGTCACCCGGAGGTTCACCCACTCGACCTGCTGCTCCGGCCGGTGCCGGAAGCAGTAGCCGTAGAGCTGTTCGTGGGCGTCGTGGAAGCCCGCCACCACCGCGTCCGGATCGAGGTCGTCGACCGGAACCCGCACCTCGAACGCCTGCCCGTAGTAACGCAGGTCCGCCGAGCGGACGTACCGGTGCTGGTCGCGGGGGAAGCCCTCGGCGTCCAGCGCCTCGGCCGCGCGGCGCGTCAGCACGTCGAAGTGCCCCTGTACAGCGTCGACGTCGAGGTTGGCGTGCCGGGCCACGTACGTCTGCACATAGTCGTTCTTCACGTCGACGGTCAGCAGGCCGAACGCGGACAGGTTGCCCGGATTGCGCGGCACCACCACCGCGCGCAGCCCGAGGATGTCGACCAGCCGGCAGGCCAGCAGCGACCCAGATCCGCCGAAGGTGGTGAGGGCGAAGTCGCGGACGTCCAGGCCGCGCTTGACGGTGACCTGGCGCAGCGCGTTCGCCTGGTTCCAGGCGGATATCTCCAGGATCCCGGTGGCCGTGGCCTCCAGGCTCAGTCCGAGCTTGGCGCCGAGCGCCGCGAGCCCGTCGCGGGCGGCCTGGACGTCGAGCGGCACCTCGCCGCCGAGCAGGTGCGGCGGGATCCGGCCGAGCACGGCGTGCGCGTCGGTCACGGTCGGCTCCGAGCCGCCCCGCCGGTAGCAGAGCGGCCCCGGGTCGGCTCCGGCCGACCGGGGGCCGACCTTGAGGGTGCCTTCGGGGGAGAGCCATGCCACCGACCCGCCGCCGGCGCCCACCGTCACCACGTCGATCATCGGAATCTTCGAGGGGTACGCGCCGATGCTGCCCTCGGTCGTCAGGGTCGGTTCGCCGTGCAGCACGACCGACACGTCGGTGGAGGTGCCGCCCCCGTCGAGGGTCAGCACCCGATCGAAGCCCGCCGTGCGGGCCACCAGCGCCGCGCCGAGCGCGCCGGCCGCCGGGCCGGAGAGCACCGTGGTGATCGGCTGCTTCGTCACCTCGTCGGCGGAGAGCACCCCGCCGTTCGACTTCATGATGTAGAACGGCGTGTCGCCCAGGCGCTGTATGATGCTCTGGACGTAGCGGCCGACCCGGGGCTTGACGGCGGCGTCGATCAGAGTGGTCATTGCCCGCTCGTACTCGCGGTACTCGCGCAGGACCTCGCACGACACCGAGACCACCGCGGCGGGGTGCTCCTCGGCGAGGATCTCGCGCATCCGCAGCTCGTGCGCGGGGTTGGCGTACGCGTGCAGGAAGCACACCCCGATGGTCGTGATGCCGTTGCGGGCGAACCACCGGGCCGTCTCGCGGGCCTGGTCCTCGTCGAACGGTCGCAGTTCGGCGCCAGTGTGGTCCAGTCGGCCGCCGACGGTCTTCACAAGGTCGGCGGGGACGATCCGGGGCGGCTTCACCCAGAAGTAGCTGTTGCCATACCCGTCGGGCACGCTCTGCCGGGCGATTTCGAGCAGGAACTCGTATCCCTCGGTGGTGATGAAGCCGATCCGGTCGATCTTGCCTTCGAGGAGCTGGTTGGTGGCGACGGTCGTGCCGTGGCAGACCGCGACGATGTCGACGGCGTCCTCCGGGAGCACCTTCCGCAGGCCGGTCAGAAACCCGTCGGCCGGGTCGGCCGGCGTCGACGGCGTCTTGGTGGTGAACACCTCGCCGGTGTCCTCGTCGAAGGCCACCACATCGGTGAACGTGCCCCCGGTGTCGATGCCCACCCGGACGCGGCGACGTTGCTCCGGCATGTTCGCTGTCCCTTCTGGCGCCTTGGCGAGCATTCAACCGGCGAGGCACGCCCAACTCGTCGGCAACATGTGCCAACGCTTCGCGTGAGCAGGTGGCGATCGGCCTACGCGCGTTCGCCGTGCGGGAACGACGTGTGCGCCGGCCGCCGGAGGTCGTCGAGGTGCCGCTCGATGAAGGCGAGGTTCCGGTCGGCGAGGTGATCGAAGCGCTGCGGGACGTTCGACCCGGGCGTCAGTGACGCCATGGCCGTGTGGGGGTCGAGGTGGGCGCTGACCCAGCCCTCGTGCGAGGCGGCGCGGGCGATGACCTCGGCGATCGGAGTGACGATCATGGAGTTGCCGAAGTACGGAATGCCGGCGGGGTCGACGCCGGTGGCGTTCGCGCCGATCATGAACACGTGGTTGTCGTAGGCGCGGGCCCGATTGGTGAGCTCCCAGATGTCGGCCGAGCGCAGCAGGGCCGAGGGCCGGCAGATCACCTCGGCGCCGAGTACGGCCTCCACGCGGGCCAGTTCCGGATAGTCGCCGTCGAAGCAGATGATCAGTCCGATCTTGCCGAGCTCGGTGTCGACGACGACCGCCTCGTCGCCCACGGTCACCCAGCCGCCGGAGGGCCGGTCCTCGCCGACGAACAGGTGCGTCTTGCGGTACGTGCCGAGAACGTCGCCGGACGGGCCGATCAGCGACGCCGTGTTGTAGACCTCGCCGCGGGAGGTGCCGCGCGCGTAGGTGGGGAAGACCACGTGCACCGACATCCGCGACGCGGCCTGCTGGATCGGCTCGGCGAGTGGGCCCACCAGATCCCACAACTCCTCGGGCGGAAGAGCGGGGGTGAACCCGGTGGTAACCGTCTCCGGCAGGACGAGCAACTCGGCACCGGTGGCGTCGACGCAGCGTTCGACGTACTCGACGCACTTGTCGAGATTCGCCTTGACCGACTCGGCGGTGAGCGGGCCGGGGGTCGGTGCGATCTGGATGGCAGCTGCGGTGAACGCGCGCATGGTCCGATCCTCTCTGGTCAGCGACGGCGCGCGGCCCGGCCGGCGACCAGGCCGCCGACCAGCGCGCCGAGCAGCGCGATGCCGGCGCCGACGGCCACGCCGAGCGTGAAGTCGCCGCCCGGCAGGAGGCCGCCGGCCGGTGCGGAAACGGCATGTGGCCTGCTGAAGAGGGTGGGCGCGGCCGTCGCCTCAACCGGCAGCCCCGCCGGCGCCTCCGCCGACACCGGGGCCGGCGCCTCCTCGGCGGGTGCGGCTCCGGTCAGCACCGCGTCGACGGCGGCGAAGAACTCAGCGGCGGTCTTCTTCGCCACCCCGGCGAGGATCCGCTGGCCGACGCCGCCGATCATCCCGCCGACGACCGCCTCGGCGTCGTACGACAGCAGGGTCACCCCGTCGCCCTCGTCGGCCAACGTGACGGTGACGTCGGCCGAGACCGTGCCGGGCGCCCCGGCGCCGGATGCGTGCAGCACGAACGAGTGCGGCGCGTTCTGGTCGGTCAGCCGCACCTCGCCGGCGAAGGAGCCCTTGATCGATGCGACGCCCGCGGTGACGGTGGCTTGATATGCGTCGGGGCCGACCTGTTCGAGCGTCTCGCAGCCGGGGATGGTCCGCACCAGCACGGCGGGGTCGTTGAGCACGGCGTACACCGTCTCGACCGGGCCGTGCAGGAACGCCGTGCCGGACACCTTCATGGGCTTACCTTCCTCTTCAGGCCGGGCACCTCGCCGGCCTCGTGGCGCCGGCGCAGCTCCCACAGCTCGGACGGCGAGATCGGCATCCGGTCGATGCGGAACCCCTCCGCGTCCTCGATCGCGGCCGCGATCACTGCCGCGCCGGGGATCACGCCGGCCTCGCCGGCGCCCTTGACCCCGAGGGGGTTCAGTGGGGACGGGGTCTCGAGGTGGTCGACTTCGATCTTGGGCACCTCGGAGGCGTACGGGATCAGGAAGTCCATGTAGGAGGCGTTCAGCAGCTGACCGTGCTCGTCGTAGACGATGCGCTCGTACAGCGCCCCGCCGACGCCCTGCGCCACGCCGCCGTGCACCTGACCGGCCACGATCCGCGGGTTGATGAGGGTGCCGCAGTCGTGTACCACGCAGTACCGCAGGATCCTGATGTCGGCGGTCTCCGGGTCGGTCTCCACGATCGCGGCGTGTGCCCCGTTGGCGAACGTGGAGCGCAGCGGGGAGTAGTAGTCGGTGGCTTCCAACCCCGGCTCGTCACCCTCCTCGACCGGCGGCCGGTCGGTGCGCCCACCCACCGCGAACTGGGTGGCGCGGGCGGTTTCGGCGTCGAAGGCGTACCGCATCGGGTTGGCGAGCACCGCGACCGTCTTCAGGGGGATCTCCGCACCACCCTCGGAGCGCACCACGCCGTCGATGATGTCGAGGTCGTCGGGGGAGCAGGACAGGGCCTCGGCGGCGATCCGCAGGGCCTTGCGGCGCACCTTGCGGGCCGCCAGCGCGACGGCGTTACCGCTCATCACCGCCGCCCGGGAGGCGAACGTACCGACCGCGTACTTGAACCGCCGGGTGTCTCCGGTGACGACGGTGACGTCCTCGACCGGCACGCCCAGTTCCTCCGCGGCGACCTGCGCGAACACGGTCTCGTGGCCCTGCCCCTGGGTGGTCAGGCCGGTCGCGACGTGGACCTGGCCGTTGGTCTCGACGCGCACGTGCGCGCCCTCGTACGGCCCGACCCCGGTGCCCTCCACGTAGCAGGCCAGCCCGATGCCGACCCGGCGACCCGCGGCCCGCGCCTGCTCCCGGTAGGCCGCGAAGTCGTCCCAGCCGATCAGCTTGCGCAGCTTGTCGAGCGAGGCCGGGAAGTCGCCGGAGTCGTACACCAGCCCACGGCCGTCCTGGAACGTCAGGCCCTGGTCGAACGGCATCTCCTCGGGCTGGATGAAGTTGCGTTCGCGGACCGTCGCCCGGTCGAGGTCGAGGTGATCGGCGATCGCGTCCATCGTGCGCTCCATCGCGAACACGCCCTGCGGCCGGCCCGCGCCCCGGTACGGGGTGACCATGACGGTGTTCGTGTACAGCGAGTGGAACTCGACCCGGTACGTGCCCGGCTTGTACGGGCCGAGGAGTTGGGTGGCGGTGATGACCGGCACGATGATGCCGTACGGCGTGTAGGCGCCGTTGTCGTGCAGGAACTCGACGTCGAGGCCGAGGAGGCGTCCGCTGTCGTCGAACCCGACCCGTACGGTGTGCTGCTGGCCCCGCTCGTGAGCCGAGGAGATGAAGTGCTCTCGGCGGTCCTCGGCCCACTTGACCTCGCGGCCGAGTCGGATCGCGGCCCACGGCACGAGGATCTCCTCCGGCCACGGGTGCATGATCTTCACGCCGAACCCGCCGCCCACGTCGGGCGTGACGACCTCGACCCGGTCGACGGGCACGTTCAGCTTGTGGGCGATCGCGAAGCGCAGGGACGTGGACGTCTGGGTGGAGGAGTACACCCGAAGTGAACGGTCGTGGGCGTCCCAGCGGGCGTACACGCCCCGGCCCTCCATCGGCATCGAGGCGGAGCGTTCGATGTCGAGGTGGAGTTCCAGCTTGTGCGGCGCTGCTTCGATGGCGGCACGGGCGTCGCCGACCTCCTGGACGAGGTGCGCGGCGACGTTGTCGGGCACGTCGGGATGTACGGCGTGCTCGGCGCGGAACGCGGTGCCGATGCCGACGACGGGGGGCAGCGGCTCGTACGACACCCGGATCCGCTCGCAGACGTCCTCGGCGATGTACCGGTCGCTGGCCACCACCATCACGACCGGCTCGCCGACGTGTCGCACCACGCCGTTGGCGAGCGGATACCCGGTGCGCGGTGCGTGCAGCGCCGGGTGGGGGATGAGAACCGGCAGCGGATCGGCCACCCGGTCGTCCAGGTCGTCGTACGTGTAGATCGCCACGAGTCCGTCGACGTCGAGCGCGTCGGTGACGTCGACGTCGATGATCCGCGCGTGCGCGTGCGGGCTGCGCACGAAGGCGGCCCCTAGGGTGCGCTTGTCCCCGAGGTCATCGAGATAGCGGCCCTGCCCGGAGACCAGCCGCGGGTCTTCGAGACGCGCGATCGGCTCGCCGAACACCTTCATCGCTCGCTCCGCATGATGTCGGCGGCCTGTAGAACCGACGCGACGATGTTCTGGTATCCCGTGCAGCGGCACAGGTTCCCGCCGATCGCCTCGCGCGCGTCCGCCTCGGTCGGCTCCGGATGGTCCCGCAGGTACGCGGTGATCGTGGTGACGAACCCCGGTGTGCAGAAGCCGCACTGCAGTCCGTGGCAGTCCTGGAACGCCTGCTGCACCGGGCCCAGCCCGCCGTCGACCGCCCGGCAGCCTTCGACGGTGGTGATCTCGGCGCCGTCCACGCTCACCGCGAACAACAGGCAGGAGCGCATCGGAGCGCCGTCGACCAGCACCGTGCACGCGCCGCAGACGCCGTGCTCGCAGCCGACGTGCGTGCCGGTGAGCCCGAGATCGTGGCGCAGGCAGTCGGAGAGCAGCCGCCGCGCGGGGACCCGGACCGCCCGCTCGATCCCGTTGACGGTCAGCCGGACCTCATGCTCGGACATGTGCGCTCGCTTCCCGCGCGGCGGCCCGCGCCGCCCGGGCCGTCAGGGTGCCGACCAGGTGCCGGCGGTAGGCGGCGGTGGCGTGGATGTCATCTTCCGGCTCGACCGCGCCGGTGGCCAGCGCCCCGGCGGCTGCCCAGTCGGCGGTGTCGACGTGCTGGCCGATCACCGCTTCGGTCAGGTCGACGAGCACCGGTGTCGGACCGACCGAGATGAAGGCCGCCCTGGCGTGGACGACCCGCAGGTCGGGGTCGAGCGTCACGAGTACGCCGACACCGCAGAGCGCGTAGTCGCCGTGCCGGCGGGACAGTTCGAGCCAGGCACTGCCGGTGCCGGCCGGCGGTGTGTGGAACGTCGCGGACACGGCCAGCTCGCCGGGCCGCAGGCAGGACTCCAGCGGCCCGACGAAGAAGTCTTCCGCCGCCACGGTGCGGCGGCCGTCGGTCGACGCGAGCGTGACGCAGCCGTCCAGCAGAGCGAGGACCGCCGGCATCTCGCCCGACGGGTCGGCGTGGACCAGGCTGCCGACCGTCGTGCCCCGGTTGCGGATCGTCGCGTGGGCGACGTGCCCGGTTGCTTGGCGCAGCAGCGGAATCGCCTCGTACGCCGCGGCGTCGCGCTCCAGGTCGGCATGCCGCGCGAGCGCGCCGACCTCGACGCCACGGTCGAGGACCCGGATGTAGGCCAGTTCGGTGAGGGAGTTGATGTCGATCAGCTCGCGCGGTGCGGCCAGCCGCATGTTGAGCACGGGCACCAGGCTCTGGCCGCCGGCGAGCACCTTGCCGTGCTGCCCAGCCTCGGCGAGGACAGCGAGGGCCTCGCCGAGGCTGGTCGGCCGGTGGTAATCGAAGGACGACGGCTTCATCAGGCCCTGGGTGCCGTGCCGTCGCGAGTGATGGTCTCGGCCGTTTCCGCGGCGCCGGCCTCGGCCGGCGGACGGGGGTCCGGGACTATCACCGTTGCCTCGGCGCGCTGCTGGTCGAGCATGTGCGGCGGCGCGATGGCGCGGACGAGGTGGTAGCAGACGACGGTGACGATCGTGCCGAGCGCGATCCCGGCGAGCTGGAACTCCTGGTTGAACACCAGCGTGGTGTTGCCGATGGCGATGATGATGCCGGCGGCCACCGGGATCAGGTTGATCGGGTTGCCGAAGTCGACCCGGTTTTCCTTCCAAATCTTCGCGCCGAGCAGCCCGATCATGCCGTAGAGCACGACGGTGATGCCACCCAGCACGCCGCCCGGCGTCGCGGAGACGATGGCGCCGAACTTCGGCGAGAAACCGAACAGAATCGCGACGAGCGCCGCGACGTAGTAGGCGGCCGTGGAGTAGACGCGGGTTGCGGCCATGACCCCGATGTTCTCGGCGTACGTGGTGGTCGGCGAACCGCCCACCGCGCTGGCGAGTGCGGTGCCCACGCCGTCGGCGGCGATCGCCTTGCCCATGACGGGGTCCAGGTCGGTGTCGGTCATCTCGGCGACGGCCTTCACGTGTCCGGCGTTCTCCGCGATCAGCGCGATCACGGCGGGCAGCACGAGCAGGATGAACGTGAGCTTGAAGTCGGGCAGGTGCCAGCCGGCGATCTCCTTGCCGTCCGGACCCGTCGAGGTCTGCGGCGGGAAGCCGAACCAGTCCGCCGACTGGACTCCGGCCCAGTTGACCCGGAAGTGCTCGGTGGTCTCGTTGGCGGCCGGGTCGAAAGAGTTGATCCTTCCGAAGACCCGGTCGAAGACCCAGGACAGGACGTAGCCGAAGATCAGGCCGAGGAAGACCGCGATCCGGCCGAGGAAGCCGCGGAACCCGATCGCCATGCCCATCACGGCGAGCATCGTCAGCAGCGCCACCCACTGGTCCTGGGGCCAGTAGATGCCGGCCACGACCGGTGCGAGGTTGAAACCGATCAGCATGACGACGGCGCCGGTCACCACCGGAGGCAGGACGCGGTGCAATGCCGGCGCGCCGAGGAAGTGGATGGCGACGCCGCACAGCGCCAGGATCAGACCGGCCACCAGGATCGCGCCGGTGACGTCCGCCGAGTCGCCACCCTGTGCCCGGATCGCCACCACACCGCCGACGAACGACGCCGAGGTGCCGAGGTAGCTGGGCACCTTGCCCTTGACGATCAGCAGAAAGCAGATCGTCGCGATCCCACTCATCATGATCGCGAGCTGCGGGTTCAGCCCCATGATGAGCGGGAAGACGAATGTCGCACCGAACATCGCTACGACGTGCTGCGCGCCCAGCCCGAAGGTGCGTGGCCAGGAGAGCCGTTCGTCCGGGCGGACCACCTCGCCCGGGGGCGGAGTCTTTCCCCCATGGACGACCCGCCAGTCCAGCAAGGCCATGTCCGCTCCTCTCTATGGCAGCTCGCGGCGACAGGCCGCGCCTGAATTGCCGATCAGGATGTGGCCCACGTCACCCGAGAATCATTGGCAATATCACGCCAACATGGCGGAGCGGACTTGGCAAGACTTCACAGCCCGCGAATCTCGAGGACGCGTAGCGCCAACATGAGGTCGAGCCGGAGCATCGCATCGGTGGTGAACGGCCCGACCGTGCGTTCCAGTTTGCCGATCCGGTAGCGCAGCGTGTTGTAGTGGAAATGCAGCCGTCGCGCCGTCTCCGCCACGTTGCAGTTGGTTTCCAGCAGCACGGCCAGGGTGTGGCGCAGGTCGGCGTTCTCGGCGTTGTCGGCGACCAACTCGCCGAGCACGTCGGCGACGAACCCGCGCAGTTCCTCACCGTCCTCGATGAGCGACAGCAGCCGGTGCACGCCCAGCCGGTCGAAGCTGGCTCGCGCGCCGTTCCCGTGCAGCCGCCGGCCGATCCGGACCGCCGCACGCGCCTGCTCGTAGGCTTGGGCAAGCTCCTGCGGCGCGGCGGCGGCCCGCGAGACGCCGAGCGAGAACGAGCGCCGCCCGCCGCCGCCGTCGCCCTTGACCAGCCGGACCAGCTCGGCCACCAGCCGGTCGATGTCGCCGTCGGCGGGAAGCCCGAGCAGCACCACGACCTCTCGGTTGAAGTTGACGACCGCCGCCTGCGGGTCACGCCAGCGCACGACGCCCTGCCAGGCGGCGGCGAACCGCTCCTGGATCGGCCGGAGCTGCGGCGCGGACGTGGCAGGCGGCACCGCATCGGGGTCCAGCTCGGCCACGACGACGACCGACGGGCGGTCGATCTCCCAACCGAACGCGCGGGCGTGCGTGACCGCGGCCGGAAGGTCGTCGACTCGGCCGGCCAGCAGGTCGCGCAGGAAATCGGCCTGGTACTTGCTCTCCACCGCGGCCACCGCGAGCTTCTTGGTGATCGCCAGCGCCGCCACGGTCGCCGCCCGCTCCAGGTGATGGACGTCGGCGTCGGTCAGCGGAGTCCGTGGGTCGGCCGGGAACGCCACGATCCGGCCGTGGTCGACCCGACCGGCGACGATGGGTACGACCGTGTGCTCTCCCTCGGACTCGACCAGGAATCGACCCGACGGGTCGAAGCCGGTCGGGATCTCGCCGGCCCGGGCGAGCACCCGGCCGTCGGGCGTGGTGATGAGCGCCGGCCCGCCGAGCAGCCGGGTCAGCTCGGTGGCCAGATCGGTGAGGTCTCCGCCGTCGAGCACCACCGACACCAGCGCGCGGTGCACCTCCTCGCTGCGGGCGAGCACCGCCGCCTGCCGGTTCAACAACTCGCCGTGCACCTCGTTGAGCACGTCGGCGAAGCCAGCGTCGGGCGGGACCTCGAGGATCGGGAAGCCCCGCCGATCAGCCTCGGCGAGCATCGCGGCCGGCACCTCGTCGAGATACCGGTGCAGCTTGATCGCCAGCGCCGCCAAGCCGCGGTTGTCAAGCTCACCGACGAGGCCGACAAGCGCCTGCGGATCCTCGCGGAGCGGGTAGCCGGTTGTCAGCAGTAGCTCGTTCGGCTTGACCCAGGGGAGGATGTCGGGCACCTCCATCACATTGAGGTACCGCACGATCCGATCCAGGCCGGCGGCGCCGGCGAGTACCTTGGCGCCGGCCAGCGACGAAACGCCGAGAATCTCCTGTACCCGTAGGCCCAGCGCGGGGGCGACCCGGTCCAACTGGGCGACTTCAGCCGAAGGATCGCCAAGACCTTTGGCAGGTTCTACCATCCGCGCACTGTAGCCGACTCACCTACCTTTCAGGGGTCCTCAGGAGGTGGGCGTGCAGCACTTTCCGGTCGCCGCCGCGGTGTCGGTCGCCCCGGTGCTGCGCGGCCCCCGCCGGCTCGTCGCGGTCGCCGCTGTCACCGACCGGGCGGTCTATCTGGACACCGGCGACCCCGACTGCCCGGCGATCTGCTTGGTCACGTCGAGCGCCGTCCGGGTGCCGTGCGCGCTCGTCCTCGGCGACTGCGCGCCACCGCCGGACGTGACGGTCGGTGACACGGGGCTCGTCGGCGGTGGTCAACTCGTGCTGGGCGGTGCGGCGTACCGGCCGGCACGGTGGTGGCGGCCGGCGCGCCCGGCGCGAACCGTCGGTGCGGTGCCCGCCGCGCATCTACCTCCGCTCGATGCCGGAACCTCCGGCGCTGTGGCCCGGCTCGCGCGGGATCTCGCGAGCGACGCGCCGCTCGCCGGGCCCGTCACCGCGCTGCTCGGGCGCGGTCCCGGACTGACACCGCTCGGCGACGACGTCCTCGCCGGAGCGCTCGTCGCGCTCGTCGCGGCCGACTCCCCGGCCGGGGCCCGGTTGGCAGCCGAGACAATTCAACGGGCGCCGCACCGGACGACCTTCGTCTCCGCCGCGCTGCTGTGGCACGCCGCACGCGGTGAATGCGTGCCGGAACTCGCCGCCCTCATCGCCGGCGCCCCGGGCGCGACCGAGGCGCTGCTGCGCGTCGGCCATACCTCCGGTGCCGGTCTGGCGCACGGGGTATGCGCCGCCCAGCCGCCCCTTCACGAGGTGAGCGTGAGCGCGAGGAACGCAGCGAAGCGGAGTCCCGCAGTCGCGAACGAGGGCAGGACCGTGAGCGCGAGGAACGCAGCGAAGCGGAGTCCCGCAGTCGCGAACGAGGGCAGGACCGTATGAACCATGTCGAACTGCGGCGCGGCGCCTACCGCGACTCGGTGCGCCTCATGCAGATCAGCCAGGCCCTCACCGGCACCCCGGGAGTGTCCGCCGGATTCGTCGCGATGGCCACCCCACTCAACGTCGACCTCGCGGCCGGCATGGGGTTCACGCCGCCGCCGGACGCGACCGCGAACGACATGCTCATCGCGGTTGCCGCTGTCGACGACGAATCGCTGCGGGCCGCACTCGCCCGCCTCGACGTCGAGTTGAACAGCACGCCGGTACCGGGCACATCAGGAACGCCCATCGTCGCGCCGCGTACGGTGGGCTCCGCCGTACGGCGGCTCGGGGCGAACCTGACGCTCGTCTCCACCCCCGGCCGGTACGCGTTCGCCGACGCGATGGACGCGCTCGACGCCGGTACCTCGGTGATGGTGTTCTCCGACAACGTATCGGTCGCCGAGGAGATCCGGCTCAAGGAGGTGGCCGCCCAGCGTGGGCTGCTGGCGATGGGCCCCGACTGCGGTACGGCCGTCATCGGCGGCGTCGGGCTCGGGTTCGCGAACGTCGTACGTCCAGGCCCAGTGGGAGTCGTCGCCGCGTCCGGCACCGGCGCCCAGCACCTGACGACCCTGCTCGACGCGGCGGGGGTCGGCGTGTCGCACGTCCTCGGCGTCGGCGGCCGCGACCTGTCCGCGGCGGTGGCCGCGCGGGCCACCCTCGCCGCCCTCGACATGCTGGACGCCGACGTGGCGACCGAACTGATCGCGGTGATCTCCAAGCCCCCGGCGCCCGATGTCGCGGCGCGGGTACGGGAACACGCGAGGCGCCTGGCGACACCGGTGGAGTTCGCGCTGCTCGACGCGGGTGAACCCGACCTGACCGAGGTCGCCGCCCGGGTACTGCGCCGAATCGGCGCGCCGGTCCCGTCGACGTGGCCGGCCTGGCTGCCGCCCGCGCTGCCCGCGGTGACCGGACCGGCGATCCGTGGCCTGTTCTCCGGCGGGACGCTGTGCGACGAGGCGATGCTGATCGTCAGTGGCGCGCTCGGACCGGTGCGGTCGAACATCCCGCTGCGGCCCGAGTGGGCGCTGCCGGGCGACCTGCGCGCAGACGGTCACGCGATGATCGACTTCGGGGACGACGTGCTGACCCAGGGCCGCCCACACCCCATGATCGACGGCAGGCAGCGCCTCGACCGGCTCACTGCCGAGGCCGCCGACCCGGCGTGCGGGGTCGTGCTGATGGACGTCGTACTCGGGCATGGTGCACACCCGGACCCGGCTGCCGAGCTGGCGCCGGCGATCGCCGCGGTGCGTGTCCCCGTCGTCGTGTCGCTGGTCGGTACGGCCAGCGACCCGCAGGGCCTGCAGCGGCAGGCGTCGCTGCTGCGCGGCGCCGGGGCCGCCGTCTACGCCTCCAACGCCGACGCGGCCCGGCGCGCCGTCGAACTCGTGAACTCGGAGTCTGGCCATGGTTGATCTCGCCGCCGAACCCCGGATCGTGACCGCCGGCGTGAGCCTCCTCGACGAGGCGCTCGCCGCGCAGGCCGTCGCGCATCTACCGGTCGATTGGCGGCCGCCACTGCCGGGCACCGACCAGGAGCTCGCCCGGGTCCTCGGCGACCCGCGCCGCGCCGCCGCGAACGCCGTGGCCGCCGAGCGGATGCTCGCGGCGGGCGCGACCCTGGTCGACGTGCTCCCCGCCGCGGAGGTCGTCGGGCTGCGACCCGGGGAGTTCTGCCACGCCGGGCCGCCGATCACCTGGGAGCGCGCGTCCGGACCGCTGCGTGGCGCGCTGATCGGCGCGATGCTCTTCGAGGGCCTCGCGGGATCACCGGACGAGGCATCGTCGCTGCTCGCCGGCGGGAGCGTGCCGATCGAGCCCTGTCACGCCCGGGGCGGGGTCGGGCCGATGGCCGGTGTCGTCTCGCCGTCGATGTGGGTGTTCGTGCTCCGCGACGAAGCGCACGACCGCACGAGCTGGTGCACGCTCAACGAGGGGCTCGGCAAGGTGCTGCGCTACGGCGCCTACGCACCCGAGGTGATCGACCGGCTCCGCTGGATGTCCGCCGTACTCGGGCCCGCATTGCAGGCCGCCGTGCGGCGCAGCGGGCCGATCGACGTCAAGGCGATCATCGGGCAGATGGTCCAGATGGGCGACGAAGGCCACAACCGCAACCGCGCCGGCACGCTCATGCTGCTCCGCGACCTGCTTCCGCATCTCGTCGACGCCGGCCTGCCGTCCACCGACGTCGCCGCGGTCGCCCGCCTCATCGGCGGCAACGACCACTTCTTCCTCAACCTCGTCATGCCGGCCGCGAAGCTGCAGACCGCGGCCGCGGCGAACATCCCCGGCGCCACGGTGGTCACCACCATGGCCCGCAACGGCACCGACTTCGGCATCCAGGTCTCCGGTACGGGGGACGCCTGGTTCACCGGCCCAGCCGGCGTGCCGTCCGGGCTGTTCCTGGGCGGGTACGGGCCTGACGACGCCAATCCCGACATCGGTGACTCCGCCATCACCGAGACCGCCGGGCTGGGTGGCTTCGCGATGGCCGGCGCGCCGGCGATCGTCCGGTTCGTCGGCGGCACCGTGCCCGATGCGGTCCGTACCACGTCCGAGATGTACGAGATCACCGTGGCGGAGAACCCCGCGTACGCGCTGCCGGTCCTCGAGTTCCGGGGCGCGCCGACCGGCATCGACGTGGCCTCCGTGGTCCGCACCGGCCTGCTTCCCCAGATCAACACCGGCATCGCCGGTCGGGTACCCGGTACCGGCCAGGTCGGCGCCGGCCTGGTGCAGCCGCCGGTCGAATGCTTCACGACCGCGCTGTCCGCCCTCGCGTCGGCCGCACCGCCGATGTAGGCAGCGGTCATCCGCCCGCGGGCGGTCCTACCCCGACTGCCGCCAGCGCCGTTCCAGGGTCGTGAGGTCGTCGGCGTCGACCACCCCGTGTAGGCGCAACCGTGCCATCCCGCCGTCGGGGAACACGTCCAGCCGTACGTGCGTCGCCACCGCGACGTCGTCGAGCGGGAACCGGTGCCGGGTGTCGGGCTGCAGCCGGGTACGCGGGAGCAGGTCGAACCAGGCCGACGAGTCGTCCGGGTCCGCCGTCCGCGCGTCCACCCCGCGCAGCGTCGCCGCGTCCGGTGCGTTGCCCTTGAAGTGCATGGTGTCCAATTCGGCGAGACGGACCCGGCCGGGCGCGACGAGCTGCACGACGACCCAGTCGTTGCCGCCGTCGCGCCGCCGGGCCGTCTCCCAACCGTCGCCCATCACCCTGGCCAGCCCCGGCGCGATGAGCTGGTGCGGTGCCCCGTAGAACCCGTTGCTGCAATCCACCACACGCCCGCCGTGCTCCAGCGCCGCGAGGTCCAGCCGGCCGTCGGGCCACAGGCGCGGATCGGGTACGACCACCCCGTGCACCCGTAGCCGCGCCACGCCGCCGTCGGGGTAGATGGACAGCCGTACGTGGGTGACCCGGCGTTCGGAACTGACCGGGAAGGCGTTGCGGATGTCCCCGGCCAGCGGCGCGCGGGGGAGCAGCGTCGACCAGTCGGCGCGGGCCAGCTCGGCGGGGCTCGGGTAACCCGCCACGTCACACCCCTCGACGGAGGCGTACGGCGGGTAGTTGCCCGTGAAGTACGCGGTGTCCACCACGATCCCGTGCACGACACCCGGGGTGCCCAGCCGGACGACCGCCCAGTCGTGGCCGGGCTCTCGCCGCCGGCGGGTCTCCCAGCCGTCGTACACCTGGCCCTTGGGGCCGAAGGTGCCCGCGGCGAAGACCGGCGGCTCGGTGGTGACCAGGTTGTCGCGCGCCGCGAAGAACTCGTCGTTGGCGTCGACAACGCCGCCGCCGAGCAGGCGGGAGGCGAGGTCGGGCAGCGCGGTGAAGTCGCTCATTCGTCTCTCCCGTCCAGCAGCCGCCCCCGCGGTGGTCCGCCGGGCGTGACCGGCATGCCGCGTAACCAGGTGGCCCGGACGACGCCGGTGAGAACCTGGCCGGCGTACGGCGTGACCGGGTGCCGGTGATGCAGCACCGTCGGGTCGACGGTGAACGGCGCGTCCGGGTCGAACGCGACCAGGTCGGCGTCGCAGCCGACGGCGATGCGTCCCTTGCGTCGCAACCCCACCAACGCCGCCGGACCCGTCGCCATCCACCGCACCACGTCTTCGAGCGGGTGGCCACGCCGGCGGGCCGCTGTCCACACCACCGGCAGGCCGAGCTGCACCGACGCGATCCCGCCCCACGCCGCCGCGAAGTCACCGGTGTCGCCGCACTTCAGTGCCGGGGAGCAGGGGGAGTGGTCGGAGACCACGCAGTCGACGACGCCCGCCGCGAGCGCCGCCCACAACCGATCCCGGTTGCCGGTCCCGCGGATCGGCGGGCAGCACTTGAACTCGGTCGCCCCGTCCGGTACCTCGTCGGCGGCCAGCGTCAGGTAGTGCGGGCACGTCTCCGCGCTCACCCGGACGCCGGCCGCCCTCGCCTGCTTCAGCAGTGGCAGCGCGTCGGCGGCGGACAGGTGCAGGATGTGCACCCGCCCGCCGGTACGGCGCGCCACGTCGAGCACCGTGCCGATCGCCCGCAGTTCGGCAGCCGGTGGTCGGGAGGCGAGGAAGTCGCCGTAGCGCCGTGAGGCCGGCGCATCGGTGACCTCGGTCGGGTCCTCGGCGTGGACGACGAACAGGGCGTCCACCGCGTCCAGCGCCGCCGCCAGCCCGGCTGGGTCCAACGGCGGGAACTCGGGAACCCCCGAGTCGACCAGGAACGCCTTGAACCCGAACACCCCGGCGGCGTGCAGCGGCGGCAGGTCACTGGCGTTGCCGGGCACCGCGCCGCCCCAGAAGCCGACGTCGACGTGGATCTGCCCGGCGGCCGCCGCCCGCTTGACCGCCAGCGCGTCGATGCTGACCGTCGGCGGCAGGGAGTTGAGCGGCATGTCGACGATCGTGGTGACCCCACCGGCCAGTGCCGCCCGGGTGGCGCTGGCGAACCCCTCCCACTCGGTGCGGCCCGGCTCGTTGACGTGCACGTGCGTGTCGACCAGGCCGGGCAGCAGCGCCACATCACCGAGGTCGTGGCCGCCGACCGCGTCGTACTCCTCGATCGCCGCGATCTGTCCGTCACGTACGCACACCGCGGCCGGCCGCGGACCGTCCGGCAGCATCACCCACCGCGACCGCACCACCAGGTCATAGGAGTTCATAGCGTTTCCAGCTGTTCGCGGGGGAAACCGACCTCGGCCGGGTCGAGGGCGCCACAGTCCAGCCCGCGCAGCAGGAAGCCGGCCAGTGCCCGGGCGGTCGCCGGCTCGTCGAGCACCCCGCTCGCGCGGCGTTGCAGGTACGCGGCGAGGCGGTCGGCTGCGGCGGCCGCGCCGTCGCGGAAGAACGCGTACGTCGCCGCGAAGCGGGTCGGCAACTGGGCCGGGTGCAGGTCCCAGCCCTGGTAGAAGCCGGCCGCCAGGGAACGGCGGACCAGCCCCGCGTGCAACCGCCAGGCCGCCTGGACCGCCTCGGTGCCGCCCACCGGCAGCACGTTGGTCGAACCGTCGGAGAGCAGGACGCCGGTGCCGGCCGCCGCCACCTGCATCACCGCCTTCGCGTGGTCGGCCACCGGATGCGCCAGGCTCTGCTGGGCCGCCGCCACACCGCAGGCGGCGCTGTAGTCGTACGTGCCGTAGTGCAGGGCCGACAGCCGCATCCCGCCGGCCGTGATCAGCCGCGCCACGGTCGCGGTGCCGTCGGCGCCGAGCACCGCCGCCGGGATCTCCACCTGCACCTCGAAGCGCAGCGCACCGGCCGGCAACCCGTACGCCCGCTCCAGCCGCTCACACAGCAGCACCATCGCCTCGACCTGCTCCGGTGCGCTGACCTTCGGCAGGGTGACCACGAAGGTGCCCGGCACGGTGGCGAACGCCCCCAGGTACGCCTCCAGGAACGTGTCCAGGGTGCGTACCGCCCGGTGCCGGGTCGCCGCCTCCAGGCTCTTGATCCGCAACCCGACAAATGGCGGCACCGTGCCGTCGCGCAGCGCCGCGACGGCCGACCGCACGGCCGCGTCCTCGGCGTCGTCGTCGCGTACGCCGTACCCGTCCTCGAAGTCGATCCGCAGATCCTCGATCGGCTCCCGCCGCAGCTTGGCGACCACCCGGTCGGACAGTTCGGCCGCGTACGGCAGCGGCGGGTGCTCGGTCAGTGCCCTCAGCGCCGCGGCGCCCCAGTCGTCGACCAGACCCGGCCGGACCCGGTCGGCCGGCACGTACACCGTGTGCACCGGTTGGCGGCGGCGGCCCCGCCCGCCCGGGTAGCGGGCCCGCAGCGCCGCGTCGACCGGCCCGAGCCGTTCGTCGAGTTCGGCGTAGACGCCCTCGGGCAGCTTCCCCATCAGTGGGCCAGTCTGTAGGTCGGCAGGCAGATGTGTTCCGGGCGCACCGGCACCCGGCTCAGCGCCAGTCCGGTCGCCGCCCGGATCGCCGCGACCACCGCCGGGGTGGACGAGATGGTCGGCGGCTCGCCGACCCCGCGCAGACCGTACGGAGCCGTGGGGTCGCCCAGTTCCAGCACGTCAACCGCCATCGGCGGCATGTCGAGGATCGTCGGGATCAGGTAGTCGGTGAACGACGGGTTCCGGACGATCCCGCCGACCACCTGGATCTCCTCCATCAGTGCGAGCCCCAGGCCCTGCGCGGTGCCGCCGTGGATCTGGCCGAGCACCGCCTGCGGGTTGACCGCCTTTCCGACGTCCTGAGCGGTGGCGATCTCCACCACCCGCACCAGGCCCAGTTCGGTGTCGACGTCGACGGTGGCCCGGTGCGCGGCGAAGGCGTACTGGACGTGCGCGTCACCCTGGCCGGTCCGGGGGTCCAGCGGGTACGTCGGCCGGTGCCGCCACACCACCGTCTCCTCGACCGGCTCTTCGCCGATCACCTCGGCAAGGTCGGCGACCACCGCCCCGGAAGCCGTGACCACCTTGCCGCCGGCAAGCCGGAGGTCGGTGGCGGGCAGGCGGGCGAGCAGCCGGTCGCGTACCGCACGGCACGCGGCCCGCACCGCCCCACCGGTCATGTACGTCTGCCGCGACGCCGACGACGATCCGGCACTGCCGACGGCGGTGTCGGCGGTGGCCACGGTGACCCGTTGCACGCCCAGCTCGGTACGGGCGATCTGCGCCTGCACGGTCACCACGCCCTGACCGACCTCGGCGGCGGCGGTGTGCACCAGCACCGCCGGCTCCCCGCCGATCGCCTCCAGTCGGACGCGGGCGGTCGCGTAGTCGTCGTACCCCTCGGAGAAGCACACGTTCTTGATGCCGATGGCGTACCCGACCCCACGCACCACGCCCTCGCCGTGGGTGGTGTTGGCGACCCCGCCCGGCAGCTCGCGGGGATCACCGGTGGCCGGCGGCGGGGCCGGCCGGTCGCGGACCAGCTGCAGCAGGCGGGCCACGGGCGCCGGACCGTCGACGACCTGTCCGGTGGGCATCACCGAGCCGGTCGTCATGGCATTACGAATCCGCAGGTCCACCGGGTCGAGCCCGAGGGCGGCGGCGAGCTTGTCCATCTGCGACTCGTAGGCGAAGCACGCCTGCACCGCCCCGAACCCGCGCATGGCCCCGCACGGCGGCTTGTTGGTGTAGAGGCCGTAGGCGTCCAGCGCCACGTTCGGCACCTCGTACGGACCGATGCCGAGGGTGGCGGCGTTGGCCACCACCGCCGGGGTGGTGGACGTGTACGCCCCGCCGTCGAGCAGGATGCGCGCCCGCACCGAGACCAGCCGTCCGTCGGGGGTGGCGCTGTGTTCGTACCGGAGCCGGGCCGGGTGGCGGTGCACGTGCCCGAAGAAGGACTCCTCGCGGGAGTAAACCATTTTCACCGGGCGGCGGGTGTGCAGGGCCAGCATGCTGGCATGTACCTGCATCGACAGGTCCTCGCGGGCGCCGAACGCGCCGCCCGGCCAGCAGGTCGTGGACCGCCACGACCAGACCGGGAGTGCAAAATCCACACTGGACGGCACCCGCCTCGATGAAGGCTCGCTGCACCGGGTCGAGCGCGCCGGCGTCGGCAAACAGCCCCTCCCCGGTTCCGGCGGGCAGTCCCGGGTGGACCTCGGCCGGCAGCCCTTCGACGGTGATGACCGTCCGGCCCTGCGCCTGGCCGGCGGCGACCAGGCAGGCGCAGACCGGCAGGCCGTCGAGGTAGACCGTGCAGGAGCCGCACTCGCCCTGCTCGCAGGCGTTCTTGGCGCCGGGCAGGGCGAGCCGCTCCCGCAACACGTGGAGCAGGCTCTCGCCGGGCCACACGTCGTCGGCCTCGTGGCGCTCGCCGTTGACCGTGCAGGTGATTCTCACGAGCGGCCTCCTGGTTCCCCTTGCGATGCCGACAACTGCGCCCAGGCCCAGCCGAGCGTGCGCCGGGCGAGTACGGCCAGCGCCTGTCGGCGGTAGGCGGCGGTGCCGCGCACGTCGTCGATCGGCGCCGCCGCACCGGCCACCAGTTCGCCGAAGCGGCGGACGAGTGGAGCGGGCAGCGAGCCGCGTGAGTGCCACGGCAGTTCGGCGGCGAGCAACTCCTCGGCCTGATGAGCGCGCAGCGGCGTCGGCGCGGCGGACCCGATTCCGGTGCCGACCCGGCGCGTGGCGGGGTGCAGCGCCACCGCGAAGGAGCAGACCGCGATCACCATGGCGTTGCGTGTGCCGATCTTCGCGAACTGCTGCGGTCCGGCGGCCGGTGCGACCAGGAAAGCCGCGATCAGCTCGTCGGGGGCCAGCACGGACCGCTTCGGCCCGGTGAAGAACTCGTCCACCGGCACCGTGCGGGTGCCCCGCACCGATGCCACCTCCACCAGCGCGTCGGTGGCCAGCAGCGGCGGGTGCGCGTCGCCCGCCGGCGACGCCGAGCCGAGGTTGCCGCCGACCGTGCCCCGGTTGCGGATCTGCGGGGAGCCGACCGTGCGCGCTGCCATCGCCAGGCCGGGGAGCACACCACCGAGTTCGTCGATGATCCGCCGATAGCTCACGCCCGCCCCGACGCGCAGCAGGTCACCGTCGTACCCCCACTCGGTCAGCGCGCCCACTCGGGTCAGGTCGAGCAGTGCGGGCGGGCGACGGCGGTCGAAGTTCAGCTCGACCATGACGTCGGTGCCCCCGGCGATCGGGACCGCGTCGGGTCGGGCGGCTTTCGCCGCCAGCGCATCCGACCAGCTGGACGGTTGCAGGAACTCCATCACCCGGCCCCCTCCGGTGCCGGCGCGTCGTCGCGGAGCACCGTGCCCTCGATTAGCCCGTACGGGCGGTCCGTCGCGACGAAGACCTCACCCGGGTTCTCCAGCCCGAACGGCGCCAGGTCGACCAGCAGGTGGTGCTTGTTGGGCAGGGACAGCCGCACCTCGACGATCCCGGCGCACTCACGCAGCACCCGCTCACCCATCGCGTACAGGGTCTGCTGCAGTGCGAGGCTGTACGTCTCGACGAAGCCGCCGACCAGGGCGGCGCGTACCCCGGCATAGGATTCGGCCCAGTCGGCGTCCTGCGCCGCCCGTTCGCCGGCGTGCCGCCAGTGCGCGTTCACCGCAGTGGCGAGGATCCGGTCCTTGGTCGGCGGCAACGTGGTGTACGGGTCCTGCACGAAGCCGGCGAACTCCGAGTCGGTCGAGTTGAGCAGCACCAGCCCGGTCAGCCCGGACACCACCTGGGTCCCGTCGCCGTCGACCGTCACCGACGCGGTACGCACCTCCCCGCCCGCCCGCTGGAACGAGTGCGGACCGAGCCGTTGCCAGGCGTACTCCTCGATGTCCACCCGGGCCCGGGTGATCGCCGGTTGCAACGTCACGAAGTGCCGCGCGAGGAGCAGCCCGAAGTCCTCGATCTGGTCGATGCCGTGGCGCTTGGCGAAGGCGTACACCGTGTTCTTCTGCGAGTCGGTCGGCAGGACGTTGGCGTTGTCGCCGGTCAGGTGGGTGGCGGTGAGGTCACCGGCGAGGCAGGTGCTGACGTTCAGGTCGCGCAACTCGTGGCGCGGCCCGTCGCGGACCACCCGCACGACCCGCGTCTCCGCCTTGCCGTACTGGTTGGCGCCGAGCGCGATGCCCATGGGTGTCAACTCCCTCGGTAGGTCGTGTAGCCGTACGGGCTGAGCAGCAGCGGCACGTGGTGATGGCGGGCCGGATCGTGGACCTGGAAGGCCACCGTGATCTCGGCGAAGAAGGCGTCCGGCCCGAGGTGGGCGCCAACGTCGAACACCAGCCGGTACCCGCCGGCGCCCCAGTGCGGCTCCGCCACCCAGTCGCGCAACCGGCCGTCGGTGTCGGTGTGTCCGTCCGCGACGACGGTCCAGCCCTCGGGTCCGGCCCGCTCCAACCGGACCGGTACGCCGGGCGCCGGCTCACCGCGCACCGTGTCGAGCACGTGGGTCGAGATCGCGGCGTACCTCATCCGACGAGCCTCTCCAGCCGCTGCAGGGCGATCTTGCGTAGTTCCCGGCGCACCACCTGCCGCTCGGTGGCGGCGTCGTTGGTCAGCCGGCCACGCGCCGCCGCGAGCAATTCCGCGTCGGTGCGTCCACTGGCGAAGATCAGGAAGATGTGGCCGAAGCGCCGCTCGTACGCCCGATTGGCCTCGACCAGTGCGGCCCTCGTCGCCGCGTCGGCGCCGTCCATGCCGGCCTGCTCACGCCGCGACCAGGCCGACTCGCGGTCCGTGCCGGCCACTCGCTCGCCGATCCGCGGGTGCGCCGCGAGCGCCTGCGCGACCTGCTCCCAGGAGAGCCGGAGCAGACCGGCATCGGCCGAGTCCAGCAGAGCGGGTAGATCCCGGTACGGCCGGCCGCCCGCCACCGCGCGGGCCCATTCCGGTACGGCACAACAGGCGAGCAGGTCGCGTTCGGCCAGCGCGGCCGGGGCGCGGTTGAATTCGGCGAAAGCGCCGCCACCTGGGCTGATGACGATCACCTCCCTCTTCCTTGAGGAGCAGTAGAGCAGCGGTGGCGTCCGGGCGACATCGGCTCGAACACCGAATCCGTGGCACGCCCGCCGTACGCTTCTTGTGCGTTCCTACAAGCCGGGCGACCGGTCGGCGCGTACGGGAAGGTCGGCCATGCTGCTGCGCGAGGTGTTGGGCATCCCACAGCTGCGGCTGTCGGTGCTGGCCGGCGCCGACGACCTGGACCGGCCGCTCACCCGCCTCTACGTCACCGACCTGCTCGACCCCCGTCGGTACCTGTCCGGCGGCGAGGTCGTGCTGACGGGGTTGATGTGGCGGCGGTCGCCGGCCGACTCGGAGACCTTCGTGGCGGCCTGCGCGGCAGCCGGCGTGGCCGCGATCGGCGCGGGCGACGCGGCGTACGGCTCCGTGCCGGCGGACCTGGTCGAGACGTGCCGGTCCCATCAGATGCCGTTGTTCGAGGTCCCGGTCGAGGTTTCCTTCCGGGACATCCTCGACGAGGTCAACCCGTCGCTGTGGGCGCGGCGGGCCACCGGACTGGCGACCGTGCTGGTCCGGCACCGCGGCCTGGTGGCGGCGATGGCGGCCGGGGCGCGGCTGGGTGACCTGCTGTCGCCGGTCGCCGCCGACCTGGGTGTGGACTGCTGGGTGCTGACTCCGACCGGCCGGATCGTCGCGGGCACCGCGGGCCTGGACGCCACCGCCCGGGCCGAACTGGCCGCGGCGTTCGTCGCGGCCGACCGGCTGCCATTAGCGATCACTGTGGACGGGCGGCCGCTGACCGTGCTCGCCGTGCCGGGCCGGCCCGAGCACCGGTTGGCGTCCTGGCTGCTCGCAGTGACTGCCGGAGCCGCCCGGGCCCCGCTTCCCGACGCCGCCGATGAACTGGTCAGCCTGGTCGCGCTGGCCCGAGCCCAAGCCGACGAGGCGACCAGGGTGGAGCGGCGGCTCGCTGACCGGGTCGGCTCGCTGCTCGACTCCGGCGGTGATCTTGCTGAGCTCCGCGCGCGGCTGTCGTCGTGCGGGCTGTCGCCGAATGCGACGTTCTTCGCTCTGGCCGCGAGCCTGGCCCGGCTGTCGGCGCCCGAGGAGCTGGCCGTGGTTGTGGTCGAGGAGATCCTGCGGCCGTACGCGCCGCAGACCCTGGTCGCCAGGCTGGCCGCCGACCCGGACGGTGTCCTGGCCGTCGTCGCCGTGCCGGCTCAGCTGGCGCCGGCCGTGCTCGACACCGTACGGGCCGAGATCGCGGCGCTGGTGCCGGCGCTGGGGGCCGGCCGGCTCACCGTCGGGATCAGCGGGCCGGCCGCGGGGGCCGTCGCGCTGTCCGGGGCGGTAGAGGAGGCCCGGCACGCCTGGCGCGCGGCGAGCGAGCGGCCGGGTCGGGCCACCGTCGTGTCGGCCGGCGAACTCGCCTCGCACCTGCTGCTGCTGGCCGGCGTGCCTACGGACACCCGGCGGGCGTTCCGTGGCCGGCTGCTCGGCCCGCTCGTCGAGTACGACCGCGTCCACGACGCCCGCCTGGTACAGACGCTGGAGACGTTCCTGGCCTGTTCCGGTTCCTGGAGCCGCTGCGCGGAACTGCTCCACGTGCATGTGAACACACTTCGCTACCGGATCGGCCGGGTCGAGCAGCTCACCGGTCGCGACCTGAGCCGCTTCGAGGACCGGGTCGACTTCTTCCTCGCACTGCGCCTGCCCGGCTAAGCTTGTTCTTTAACCTCGGACGTCTCGGTTGGCTGGTAGTCCTGTGTGGACTCGGCGTGTCGTGGAGACGTAGACCGGCCACCGTCTGATGATCCTTTGCGTTCCCTGCAAGGACGCGAAGAACAGAACAGGCGGTGGCCGTGGCCACGATTTTGGACCACCTGGGTGGCCTCGTGTTGCCCGACACGCCCGTCCCCTCTGACACGTCGGCGGTCAGGTCGGCCGAGGATTCAGCGGCGAGGTTGGCGGGGTTTCGTCGGGACTTCTACCGGTGTCTGCCACGTCGGGCGGACGCGTTGTTCGAGCTCACCGACGCGTTGCTGTGCTCGGGCGGGCCCGTGACCAGCCTGGTCGACCTGTCGTTGGCCGCCGAGCCTCGCCGTGGTCACGGCGCCCTCTACGACGCTTTGGGCGCTGGCGGGATTGATGTCGGCCGGCTGCGGGTGACCCTCGCGGGGCTGGCGCTGCCCCGCGCCGTCGACGGGCGGATCATGCTCGCCGTTGACGTCAGCAACTGGCTGCGCCCGGACGCGGCCACCAGCCCGGATCGGTTGTTCTGCCACGTCTATGGCCGCGGCAGAGGCTCCGCCCAGATGATCCCCGGCTGGCCGTACTCGTTCGTCGCCGCCTTGGAACCAGGCCGCACATCGTGGACGCAGGTGCTCGACGCGGTGCGGCTGGACCCGGCCGACGACGCCACCGCAGTCACCGCCGACCAACTCCGGCAGCTGATCGACCGGCTGATCCGCGCCGGGCACTGGCGGCCCGGCGACCCTGACATCCTGATCGTCTGTGACACCGGCTACGACACCACTCGACTGGCCTGGGTGCTGTCCGACCTGCCCGTGCTACTGGTCGGCCGAATCCGCTCGGACCGGGTCCTACGGTTTCCCAAGCCGACCAGGCAGCCGGGCGCCACCGGCCGTCCCCGCAAACACGGTACCGAGTTCGCCTGCAATGACCCGGCCACCTGGCCAACGCCGCAACACACCACGCTCACCCCGACCAGCCGCTACGGCACCGCACGAGCCGACAGTTGGGACCGGTTACACCCCAGGCTGACCCGCCGCACCTGCTGGATCGACCACGACGGCGACCTGCCGGTCATTGACGGCACCCTCATCCGGCTGCAGGTCGAGCACCTGCCCGGCGAGCGTGACCCCAAACCGGTCTGGCTGTGGTGCTCGGCCACGAACGCCACCACCGCCGACATCGACCGATGGTGGCAGACGTTCCTGCGCCGCTTCGACCTCGAACACACCTTCCGCCTGTTCAAACAGACCCTGGGCTGGACCCGGCCGAAGATCCGCACCACCGAAGCCGCTGACCGCTGGACGTGGCTAGTCATCGTCGCCTACACCCAGCTACACCTGGCCCGGCCCCTGGCCGCTGACCTACGCCGCCCCTGGGAACGCCCCGCACCACCCGAACGGCTCACCCCCGCCCGCGTACGCCGAGGGTTTCGCAACATCCGCGCGACCAGCGCCCTACCAGCCAGCGTCCCGAAACCCGCCAAACCCGGCCCAGGACGGCCGCCCGGCTCCCGAAACCGACGACCCGCCCCCCGCCACGACGTCGGCAAAACCGTCAAACGCGACCTAAGCATCACCGCCCGTAAGCAGCGCAAAGGTTAAAGAACAAGCTTAAACCTGCCCCGATCAGGGGAACCCTGACGTCAGGCAGCATGCTAGCCTCCGCCGATGATGGTGGCCGGGCTTCTCCTCGCCGCCGGCGGCGGGCGCCGCTTCGGCATGCCGAAGGCTCTCGTCCGCCAGGACGGGCAGCTCCTGGTCGACCGGGCGATCGGCGTTCTTCGCGCAGCGCGGTGCGCCCCCGTGGTCGTCGTGCTCGGCGCGGCGGCCGACGATGTCCGGGCTCGGGCGGCCCTCGACGGGGTCGCGGTCGTCGACAATCCTGAGTGGACCACCGGCATGGGCTCGTCCCTGCGGGCCGGACTGGCCGCGCTGGCGGACACCGGCGCCGCCGCGACCGTGGTGACGCTGGTCGACATGCCCGGTGTGACAGCCGCAGCGGTGCGGCGGGTCGCTGCTGGCGCTGGCCCTGCAGAGCTGATCATGGCCGGCTACGACAACGGCCGGTCCGGCCATCCGGTGCTACTCGGACGCGACCACTGGCCCGGCGTCGCGGCCTTGGCCGTGGGTGACACCGGCGCCCGGCCGTACCTGCGAGCGCACACCGCCGCCGTCCGGGTGGTGCCCTGCGCCGACGTGGCCGATGACGACGACCTGGATCTGGCACCCCATGCGTGACGTGCTGGAAGAGTTGCTGCGCTGGTGGCGGGACGGGCAGCCGGTGGGGATGGCGACGGTGACCGGCACCTGGCGCAGCGCGCCGAGGCCGCCCGGCGCGACCATGCTGGTCGGTCCGGACGGCACCGCCGTCGGCAGCGTCTCCGGTGGTTGCGTCGAGGCGGCCGTCTACGAGCTGTGTCAGGAGGTGATCCGGTCCGGGGAGCCACGCGTGGAGCGGTACGGCGTCAGCGACGACGACGCGTTCGCCGTCGGGTTGACGTGTGGCGGCGTCATCGACCTGTACGTCGAACGGGTCGACCCGGACCGGTTCCCGGACCTGCCGGAGGTGGCGGCGGCGATCGCCGCGCAGCGCCCCGTGGCGACGGTGACCTGCGTGACGGGCCCGCCGGAAAGCCTCGGCCGGCGGATGGTGATCGGGCCGGAAGAGTGCCGGAGCACGCTCGGTTCGCAACGGCTCGACGCGGCGGTCACCGACGACGGGCGGGGCATGTTGGCCGCGGGCAGGACCGGCCTGCTGCACTACGGTGTTGACGGTCAACGGCGGGGCAGTGGGCTGTCCGTGCTGGTGAACTCGTTCGCGCCTAAGGCGCGGATGATCGTGTTCGGGGCGATCGACTTCGCCGCCGCGGTGGCCCGCGTAGGCGCCTTCCTCGGCTACCGGGTGTCCGTCTGCGACGCACGGTCGGTATTCGCCACCGCCCGCCGGTTTCCCGACGCCGACGAGGTGGTCGTCGACTGGCCGCACCGGTACCTGGCGACCGAGGCCGAGGCCGGCCGGATCGACGAGCGCACCGTCGTCTGCGTGCTCACCCACGATCCCAAGTTCGACGTCCCGGTGCTCCGGCTCGCGCTGGACCTGCCGCTGGCGTACGTCGGCGCGATGGGCTCCCGGCGTACCCACGACGTGCGGATGACCCAGCTGCGCCAGGCCGGCGTGCCGGAGGCGGCGCTGGCCAAGCTCGCCTCGCCGATCGGGCTGGACCTGGGCGGGCGTACGCCCGAGGAGACCGCGGTCAGCATCGCCGCCGAGATCGTCGCGGCCCGGTGGGGCGGCGACGGCGCCCGGCTGTCCAAGACCACCGGCCGCATCCATCACTGACGTCTGCTCAACGGGCCATCGCCAGGGCGAGTTGGCGCCAGGACGAAATGCCAGAGACAGTCCTTGCACATTGCTGGTCTTCGTTTGATCGTGTTGGTCCGTGCCGAGGAGTCGCTGTGGAGGGCCGCTCTGGATTCGGAGGTGTTTGATGGGGTCGGACGATCGGGCGCTGGTCCGATGGGTCACCTGGCCAGCCGGGGTAATCGCCGCGGTTGCCTGGGGCGTTGGTCGCTTTGCGTCCAACGCCTTTCTTGACCTCATCTTCGTCGCAGCACTCGCTTGGTTGGGCGGTTGGTTGTTGAGCGACTTTGCTTGCCGTTATCTCGCTCGGCGGGGAGAGCTGTCGCGGTGGGATGAAGACGAGTGAGTGGTCGACAGGCCGCCCATCATCAGGCGATGATCGTGGCTGCAGACCTGGCCGCCAGCGCCATGGTCGGCGTGACTCACCATGATTGCTGGACGAGTCAGCTGACGGACCTACCCGAGCAGCGCCGCCGCCGCGGCCAGGGTGGCCAGCGACAGCGTCGTGGTCACCACCACCGCCCGGTTGGCCACCGCCTCGCCGACGCCGTACTCCTGGCCGAAGATGAACGTGTTCTGCGCTGTCGGCAGGCCCGCGCACACCACCACGGCGAGCAACTGCGGCGCGGACAGGTGCAAGGCCAGCCCGGCCGCGTACGCGATGACCGGCTGTGCGACGAGCTTCAGCGCGGTGATCACGGCCAGCTCGGCCGGCTCTGCCCGCGGCGGCGCCGTGCGGTGCAGCGACGCGCCGAGCGCGACCAGGGCGGCCGGAACCGCGGCGCCCGACAGCAGGGTGAGCGACGCGCCGGCCGCAGACGGCAGATGCAGGCCGGCAGCCGAGCACGCGACACCGAGCAGCGACGCCAGGATCACAGGGTTGCGTACCGGCAGGGAGGCGATACGGCGGACCCGTACCCGCCCGGCCGGGTCGCTGTGCCGGTCCAGGGCGACCACGATCACGGGCGTCACCACCAGCACCTGCAGCAGCACCACCTCCGCCAGGAACGACACGTTGCCGAGAACCTGCGTTGCGATCGGGATGCCGAGGTTCGCCGAGTTTACGTACCCGGCGGCCATGCCCCAGATCGGCCGTTCGCCGGGCGTGCGACCGAACAGCCAGCTCGCGCCGACCCAGCCGAACCCGACGACCGCGGCCGTGCTCACCCCAAAGGCGAGCAGCGACCGGCCGGCGAACCCGGAAAGCGGCATTCGGGACAGGGCTAGAAACAGGGCGGACGGCATCCAAGATGGAACACGAACCGGCCGAGCACCGACGCCACCGCCTCGCCCAGCAGGCCCCAACGACAGGCCGCGTAGCCGACCGCGGTAAGGATCCAGATCGGTACGAACGCCGACACCAAGCTCATACGGGCGTCACCGGCGGGCGGGCGTCGCGCCGGCTCAGGTACTGGCGGGCGTCCGGGGCGTACGAGTCGAGGAACCCGGCGACAAGCTCCACCTGTGCGAGGATGTCATCGACCTGCCGCAGGGTGAGCCCGGTTCCGTGACACTCCACCGCGCTTTCGCCGGTCTTCAGATACACCGACGCGTCCAAGGTGCGTACCAAGCCGCCGGGCAGCCGGGAGTTGTCCACGTGTACGTCGATCGGGAAGCCACGCGTTCAGCCTCGCATCCCGTCCGGACCGAGCAAACATCCCGCTCATCCGCAGCTTCACATGGTCATCCCTAACGTGCACATCTGCCGCTGGTCGGGCGCCCGCCTCTGCATCTCGATCAGGACCGCGCGGCGCCGGCCTTGAAGCTTCGCAGCTGTTCGACCTTGCGTTCGGCATCCTGGCGCAAGTACGAGCCGAGCGCCGAAAGAGCCATGGCCCCGGCTTCGTCACCGAGGCGGAGGACGGGAGCGTAAAGCGGGAAGCCTCCCCGTTCGTCGATCTGCACGCAGTCGACTGACTGGATCGCGCTCCATGGTGTGACCTGGTCACGGCTGTCGAAGCCGCGGACCCGGACACCCTCTGCGTCGATGACCACGCCGAGTCGAACAGCACGCCAGATCCCGGTCAGGCCGCTCGTGACGAGCACGCATCCCAGCACGATGCCGAACCAGTCACGCTCGGCCACTACGTCCCCCGAGGTGAAGTAGGTGACGCCCAGCAGGGTCCACACAGTGAAGATCACGACCAGGATCGGGATCTGGATGCGGGGCCTGACGACGATGCGGCTCATGGCGCGACATGCTACGGAGGGACTTCCGGCCAACGGTGTAGTCCCGTCTGACCGTGACGTCGCGTCGTCCGATCAACAGCCGCAGTCAAGATCGGGCGCACGGACGGCCGCGATCAGCTCCCTGCGAAGCGTGACAGGCTGCTCAACACCTGCAGCGCCTGTGTTTCGGGGTGGTGGCCGCCGGTCGGGGCCATGCCGGGTGTGGGCGAAGCGGACCTGGCTGTACTTTTTGCCACCTCGGCATTTGCAGTGGCACGGTTGCCGTCGCATTACTAGGCTCCCGGGACGGAATTCCGACACCTCCGGCCGCCTTGTGCGTCAGATTCAGGTACCCAGTCGGTACTGTGGGTCTCCATCGAGAGAGCCCACAGTCGCGGTTGTCAGGAGTCGCCATGCCATCGGATGGTCCTACGTCGACCAAGGCTCTCGAAGACCTCAAGGACCATTTCCGGGCGCTCTGCTCCACGCTTGGCGCGCTCGACCCGGTCCAGATCGCTGCCCGTACGGCCGGTGGTGTCATCCCGGAGACGGTGATGAAGATGCTCTCCGGTCCGGCCCTGCCGGCCTGGGAATACTGGCTGCAGGTCACCGAGGCCCTCGGTGGTGATGTGCAGGTGATCGAGAAGTTGTGGGTCGCCGCCGTCAAGGAGGAGGGCAGTTTCGAGCTCGGTCAGACTGGATCGGGCGACACGACGGCCGGGGAGCGCGCCATCGCGATCCCGAGTGATCCCGCGGACCTCCAGGCGCGGGGCCGGCAGCTGCGTCGCCGCGCGGACGCCGAGCGCGAGCACCACGATGAGATCGTCCGTGGCATGCGCTCGGTCGAGGGCGAGGTCGACCGCGTCTCGGCCCTGATCGTGGCCCTGCGCAAGAAGGCCGACGAGGACCGGCTGGCGCAGCGGATCACCGAGCTGGAGTCCGAGCGCCGCCGGCTACGCCGGGACATCAAACGCTTGAAGGGTGAGCTCTTCGTCGTCAGCACCGAACGCGAGCGGATCGCCACCGAGCTTGCGGAGGTGAATCACCGGCTGGTCGAGTTCCAGTTCGAACGGGCGCAGTACGAGGAGCGGCTCAAGCACCAAGCCGAGCTGCAACTGCGCGACACCCAGGAGGAACTCCGCAAACTCGACGAGATCTGGGGCGCCCAAATGAAGCGGCTGACCGACGAGCTTTCCGCGACCCGGGAGAAGGCGGCGCGGGAGGCCGTCGAGTTGCGGCAGTCACTGTCTGAGGCGAGCAGGGACAGGGCGAGCTTCCAGCATGCGAACCAGCAACTGCGGGCCGAGAACAGGGCGTACGGCGCTTCCCTGGACACCGCTTACAAGCAGATCGATCAGGTTTACCGCCGGTGGTGGGTTCGCCTCCTCGTGCCACGGCAGGTGTCAGGCCCGGGCGGCCCGGTCCGGTCCTGAGGGCGTGGCGAGGTGCGACGGCAGCTCCGTAGCGTCGTCCAGCAGAGCCGTCGTTAACTGGGCGGCGGTGAGACCGTCGACGTCCGGTGGGGTCAGCAGAGCGCCGTGCAGCCGGGCGTCCTCGAGGATCGTGCCCTCTAGTCGTGCCGCCACGAGACTCGCCCGATCCAGCCGTGCCCCGGCAAGAGCAGCCCAGCTCAGATCGGCGGCGGTCAGGAACGCGTCCTCGAGATTGCTGTTTACCAGCAGCGCCTCCGTCAGGTCGGCCGTCAGGAACGATGCGCCGCGCAGGTCGGCTCCACTGAGGTCGGCTCGCTTGAGGCAGGAGTTGTCGAAGCGCGTCCGCGGCAGATGCCCGCCGGACATCGCCGCGCCGCGGAGATCGGAGCCCGACAGATCGAGGGTGTGGGTCTCCGGCCTCCGGGGTCTGCGGCACAGCACGGTCAGGGCCGACTGAACGTCGACCGCGGGTGGCGTGGGCGACCCGCTGTCCGCTGACTCGCCCTCCAGCCGTGCGGCGTGCCGGCGGACGAAGGTGGCCAGGACCTCGACGACCGTCCAGTGGTCGTGCGGGGACTCGGCCATCAGGCGTTCCAGGGCGTAGATCCCGCCGACTCGCTCCATCGGTTCTGCCGAGCCGAGCTGCGTCACCGCCTTGCCGTACCGATCTGCCCACTGACCGCGTCGGGTGAGGAAGAAGGTGCGCGCGGTGAAGGCCAGCCCGGCGGTCGCCACTATGCCGGCGACGGCCACTAGGAGCATCTGACGTGTCGCGTTAAGGGAGGCTGGAATGTCCTTGCCGAACACACCGGTCAGCGGCGTCAGCCATCGAGCCACCGGGCCGATGAGAAGGACCAGGACGCCGAGCGCGGCGAATGCCGAGAAGGCCAGCAAGAGGAGCGGCCAGCGTCGGTGGATCGCGCTGGCGCGGGACAGCCGCCGTTCCACCATGTCCATGCCCGAAGCCAAACGGCGCCGCCGAGAACGCATGGCTTATGATGGCACGCGGATCGTGGTTGTCAGCTCGGCCGGGCGATCCTCTGGCGGATTGAAATCTCCCGCTTTGATGGAGTTCCTTGATAAGGATCTGCTCGTCGGCGCTCCCGGCGGGCACTGGCCGCTGCCGTCCGTACGGTCGGTGCTGGCCGCCGCCACAGGCGCCTCGCCTACCGACTCGGGCCCCGATATGGTGAGCCACCCCCGCTGTCGTCTACGTTTCCTGGTGTGCGCGCATCAGCCCGGATCGGGGTCACTGGCGACGAGGATCCGGCCTTTCACTCCGGCCTCCATCTGGCGGTGAGCCTCGGCGGCCGCCGTTAGCGGGTAGGTGCCGTTGATTCGCGAGATGAGCCGGTTGGTGGCCAGCAGGTCGTTGACAACGGCGGCCGCCTCCGCCAGGTCCGCGGCCGAGGCGTTGCTGATGACGAACCCCCTGATGCTGGCGTCACGCGTGTACAGTGCGCCCATCGGCAGCACCGGCCGGGCCGCCATCCCGGCCAGCGCGATAATCCGTCCACCCCGCTTGAGCAGCGGTACGGCAAGGTCCAGGTCGTGGCGTCCCGAGTTGTCCCACCACAGGTCGAATCCCTCCGGCGCGGCCTCCGCCAGCAGAGCCGGTAAGGCCTGGTCGCGGTAGTCAATCAGCACATCCGCGCCGCACCGGCGGCACCAGTCGAAGTCCTCTGGCACCGCCGTGGCGATGACGCGAGCACCCGCCGCCACCGCAAGCTGTACGGCCGCACTCCCGACCCCACCCGCCGCCCCGGCGACGAGGACCGTCTCACCGGGCCGCAGGGAGCCGGTCCGGAACAGGCCGAGGTAGGCGGTCGCCGCGGTGTGCAGTACGGAGACGGCGGTCGCCGGGTCGGCCTGCGCCGGCAGGCGGTAGAGACGTTCCCGAGGCACCACGGCGAACTCCGCGAATGACCCTTGACGCCCCTGGTGCCCCAGGCTGTTGCACCAGACCTTTGCTCCGATCGCGAGGTCGTCCACCCCCTCGCCGGTCCGTACCACGGTGCCGACCAGGTCGCGACCGATCACGAACGGGATCGGCGTCTGTGTCCTGTACCCGCCGGAGCGTACGAACGTGTCGACGTGGTTGACCGCCATCAGCGCCGTCCTCACCAGAACGTCGGTGGGGCCTGGAACCGGCACCGGAAGGTGGCCGATCCGGATGCCTTCCGGGCCCCCGAGTTCGGTGAGGTACGCCGCCAGCATCATGTCAGGCAGACCCACCGACGGTCTCCTTTCCCACCGGGCCGGCCGGGCCCTGGCGCACGGCGGCGTACCCCGCACTCCAGGAATCGACGAGCCGACGCTCCTTTCAGGAAGGTCGGGCCCGTTCTAGAGCCACCGCGGCAGTTCGGGGGCGGGCTGACCGCCTGAGCCGGTGACGCCGTCGGCCGCTCGGCCGGACAGGTACGCCGCGAGGCCGGCGACGGTGCCGGTCAGGAGTATGGGTTCCCCGGTGCCGGTGCCGGTGCCGGTGCCGGTGCCGGTGCCGGTGCCGGTGCCGGTGACGGCCCACGTGCACTTCTGGTCCCTGGCCGCAAGCATGAGCGCGGGACCGCCGCCGCCGGAACGCTTGGCGGCGATGTCGTCTATCAGGGCGGCGAGGAAATCGGACGGTAGATCGTCGAAGCCCACTCCGGCGCCGAGGTCGGCCGCGTGGACCATGACCTCGCGGGCGCGCATCCAGGGGATCTCTTCGGCAGGGACCATGCGGCCCTGGGCGGTCCGGACCCGGTGGGTCCACTGCTTTTCGTTCAGCTCGGCGAGCCGTGCGTCGAGGGCCGCGGCGGCCTGCGCGGCCCAGACACGCAACTCGGCCGTCGGCCGCCTGGTGCCGGCCTCGATGTCGGCGTCACGCTGCTCTGGAGAGGAGTACATCGGCGTTTCCTCGCCGGTGCGCGCCCAGCGTGTCAGGTTGACCAGCGCGTCGGCGTTGGCGGCGACGTGGGCCAGCAGATGCTTGCCGGTCCAGCCATCGAGCGCGGTCGGCTGGTCAAGCTCATCATCGGGCAGGGCGGCCAGGGCATCGAAGAAGATTTTGGTGCCCTGGGCCATCCATCGCAGGCTGTCGACGTGGGTGCGATCAGCGACCATTAGAGATGAACTCCGTGACAGCTTGTGCTTCGGAACGCCCCAGACCGGTGATCTCGGTGGTCAGAACGCTGCCGTCGGTAAGGTACCGGGCCGGCTTTCGGGCATGGCCCACCCCGCCAGGCGTACCGGAGGCGATGACGTCGCCCGGCTTGAGGGTGACGATCGTGGAGATGTACCGCACCAGGGCGACGGGGTCGAACACGAGGTTCGAGGTGTCGGACTGCTGCACCACCTCACCATCGACAAATCCGGTGAGGGTGAGCGAAGGTCGGGTGCCGCCGGGCAGTTCGTCGGGGGTAACCAAATAGGGGCCGAAGGGGGTGCTGTTCTCCCAGGTCTTGCCCTGCAGCCACAGCTGGGAGCGGTACTGCCAGTCGCGCATGGTGACGTCGTTGAGGACGGCGAACCCGGCGATGGCCCCGCCTGCCTCGGCCTCGGTGGCGCGGCGCACGGTCTTGCCGATGACGACGGCGAGTTCGGCCTCCCAGTCGACCTGCTCGGACTCCGGCGCGAGCTGGATCTCGTCGTACGCCCCGATGAGCGCCTCCGGGTACTTGGCGAACAACGTGGGGTACTGCGGCAGCTCCCGCCCCATCTCCAGGATGTGGTTGCGGTAGTTCAGCCCAACGCAGATGATCTTTCCGGGGCGGGGCACGACCGGCGCGTAGCCGAACGCCTTGACCGTGTCCCCGGCACGGGCGGCGCGTTCGGCCCAGTCCGGCTCGGCCAGCAGTTCACCGACGTCGGCAAGGCCGAGGTCGATCAGCGTCTCCCCGTCCACGCGCACGGCCTGAGTCGCGCCGTCGCGGGTGCGGATAGTGGCGAGCTTCATTCCTGTCCTTCCGTCTGGAAGCTGTCCGGCTGCAGCGCCTCGAACATCGGGCTGTCGCTGAACCGGAAGAGATCGAGGGCAGCCGATTCGGAGTCGGACGCCGAGGCCTCGGACCTGACCGAGAGGGGTCGCCAGCACGAGCGCCTCGATCGACATCGCCTACCACGATGCACTTGCCTTACCCCTGCGAGCACACGTGCGGCCCATGCCGGCCGCACGTGTGCTCGAGCGCCATGGCCCGCCAGGCGGTCAGCCCTCGACCGGGGTGAGGGGACAGGGAACGGCGCCGTCCGCGGTGACGGTGACGGTCAGCCGGCCGATGCGGTCGATCTCGAGCGTGACGGTGTCGCCATCGGCGAGCGGGCTGACGCCCGCGGGAGTGCCTGTGGAGATAACGTCTCCAGGTAGGAGCGTGGTGACGGTCGAGGCGAACGCGACGAACCGGGCGACGTCCCAGATGAGCTCGGCGGTGTTGCTCTTCTGCCGCACTGTGCCGTTCGTCCACAGCGTGAAGCCGACGTCCGTCGGATCGCCGAGTTCGTCCGGTGTCACGATCCACGGGCCGACGGGGGTGAAGGTGTCAAACGACTTGCGCATTGACCGGTCCTCGCCGCCGCGCATCGTGACGTCAATCAGGCCGGTGTAGCCGAACACGTGGCCGAGCGCCTCGTCCGGGCGGACGTGGCGTGCCGGCGCTCCGATCACCACGGCGAACTCGGCCTCGTGGTCGATGCGCCGGTCGGTGTACGGCAGCCGCACCTGCCCGCCGGGGCCCAGCATTGAGGTAGGTGCTTTGAGGAAGAAGCCCATGGCGTTGATGTCGCCCTTGAGGCGCATCTCGGCCTTGTGGTCCCGGTAGTTCACCGGTGCGGCGACGATCTTGCCGGGATCGGGGAGCGGCGCCTGCAAGGTCACGTCGGCCAGCGGACGCGGGCTGCGTGCCGGGAACTCGTGCCGGATCCGGGCGAGCAGTGCGGGCGCGGCCGCGAGCCGGCGCATCCGGCTGGTTCCCGGAGCAGCGGCGATCGGGCCGTCGACCGGGCGGTCGATCAGGTCGGAGACGTCGACGACGCCCGTCTCGGTGACGACACCGACGCGGTCGTCGTCGAAGGTGGCGAGCCGCATGGCGGACCTCCTGGGTCGGGGATGGCGATCTCAGTGGGTCGAGGTGAGTGCGCGGTGCCTGGTTTCCGGCGCGAACGCCAGTGCCGCGGTCGAGATCAGGGACAGCGCGCCCGCGTAGAGGCCGAGCCGGATCGGGGAACCGCCATTGGCGAGGAGGGCGGTTCCGATCAGCGGGGCGAAGCCGCCGCCCAGCACGCCGGCGAGGACGAACGCGCCGGACGCCCCGCTGTAACGCACCCGGGTGGGGAAGAACTCCGCGAGCCACGCGCCGACGAGGGCGAAGATGAGCGTGAACGGGATCATGGTGACGCAGAAGCCGACGCCCACGAGGAGCGCGTTGCCGGTCTCGAGCAGCGCGAACGCGGGCACGACGCAGATCGCGACGCCGGCGGCGCCGATGAGCATGGGGATGCGCCGCCCGAAACGTTCGGCGATCAGAGCCGCCGGGGGGACGAGCACCATGTGCGTGAAGGCCGTCGCACAGGCCACGAGGATCATCTGAGCCTGCGGGATTCCCTGCGCGGAGGATCCGTAGGAGACGCTGAACGCGGTGATCAGGTACCAGGTCGCCAGCCCGCCGACGGGGGCGGCCACGCCGATCGCGAACCGGCCGGGGAACTCGCGGAGCACGGTGACGACGGGGAAGCGGACGAGCTGCCGGTTCTGCGCCGCCTGCTCGAAGACCGGTGACTCGGCGACCTTGAACCGGACCCACAGGCCGACGGCGACCATCACGACGCTGATCAGGAACGGGATGCGCCAGCCCCACGCGACGAACTGCGCACGGTCCATGACGCCGGTGACGGCGGCAACGACGAGGCTCGCGAGCACGAAGCCGAGTGGCGGCCCGATCTGCGGGACGGACCCGAAGATCGCGCGCCTGCCGGGCGGGGCGTGCTCGGTGGCGAGGAGCACCGCGCCGCCCCACTCCCCGCCCAGCGCGAGGCCCTGCAGGATCCGTAGGACGACGAGGAGCACCGGGGCCAGCACGCCCACGCCGGCGTAGGTCGGCAGTAGCCCGATGGCGACGGTGGCGCCGCCCATCATCAGCAGACAGATCAGCAGCGAGCGACGGCGTCCCACGCGGTCGCCGATCGTGCTGAACAGGATCGACCCGATCGGCCGTGCGACGAACGCGACGGCGAACGTCGCGAAGGCGGCCATGGTGGAGGCCGTGCTGCTCGCCGAGGGGAAGAACAACGGGCCGAGAACGATCGAAGCGAGGATGCTGTAGACGGCGAAGTCGTAGTACTCGATGGTCGTGCCGATCAGGCTGGCGGCGGCGACCCGACGGCTCGCGGCCGGGTCGGCCGGGACGTCGGCGGCAGCCGGGGGAGCGGGGGACACGGCGGGGGGCACTGCGGGAACGGCGCTGGACATGATCTCTCCTTCGAGACGTCAGCGGGGGTCAGGCGGTCTGGTAGAGCCAGTCGATGTCGCTGTAGTCGTCGTGCGGGCGGGCGGAGAGCAGCCGGTTGCGGACGGTGGCGCCCATCCCGGCGAGGTGGATCAGCTCGCCGAACAGGCGGGCGGTGTGCTGAACCCGAGAGGCGCGGTCCACGCGCTCGTGGAGGTAGCGGGCGAGTGCGGCGTCGACGTCCGCCTCGGCCTCTAGGGCCGTACCGAGGGCGACGGCGTCCTCGATGGCCTGGCAGGCGCCCTGGGCGACGTACTGCAGCATCGGATGGGCCGCGTCGCCGAGGAGCGCGATCCGTCCGTGTACCCAGTTCCGTACGGGCTCGCGGTCGAGCATCTGCCAGCGTCGGCTGCGGTCGATGAGCGCGGCCGCGGTCCGCACGGGGGCGCAGGCCTCGGCGAACCGTTCGTCGAGCTCGGCAGGGTCGCCCCAACGGTCGTGATCGGGGGTGTAGCGGTCACTTTCGAATGCGGCCACCTGGTTGTACAGCTCCCCGCGGCGGATCGGATACTGCACCAGGTGCATCCGGGGTCCAGCCCACAGCAGCACGTCCTCGCCGCCGGCGATCCCGGCGACGTCGTCGAACGGGAGGGTGCCGCGGTAGGCGACGTAGCGGGCGCCGACCGGCTCGCCGTCCGCGACAATGCCCGCACGCACGACGGAGCGCAGCCCGTCCGCGCCGACGAGGAGGTCGGCCCGGAACTCCTCGCCCGGCGCCGTGCGGACCACCACTCCCCGGTCGTCCTGGTCGACGCCGGTGACCTCGGTTCCGCTGCACAGCTCGATGTCGTCGTGCTGCTTGGCCTCGTCGAGCAGCATCGCGAGGAGGTCGCTGCGGTGCATCACCACGTACGGCGCGTCGTAGCGTCTGCGGAAGTCGCCGCCGAGGTCGAGGGCGGTGACGAGGTCGCCGGTCAGCGCGTCCAGCATCACGAGCCGGCGCGGGTAGAAGGCGTAGTCGTCGATCTCGCGGTCGAGGCCAAGGCAGCGCAGGGCGCGGACCGCGTTCGGTGCGAGCTGCAGCCCGGCCCCCACCTCGCCGAACTCCCCGGCGCGTTCGAGCACGCGGACCCGGGCGGCGGCACCGCTGCGCCGCACGGCGAGCGCGGTGGCGAGGCCGCCGATCCCGCCGCCGGCGATCACGACCTCTCCGAGGCGCACCATGTCACACCTCCGTTCCCGGGATCTCCTCGCGGAGCATCCCGAGGGCCCGCAGGGCCGGGCGGTTGCTGTAGGCGAACAGGACGACGTCCTCGGTCGCCGAGCCGTTGACGAACCGGTGCGGCGCCCAACCGGGCACGGCGATCACGTCGTGGGGGGCGAAATCGAACCGCTCGTCGCCGATCTCGACGTGCCCCTGCCCGCGAACCACCTGCAGGATCGTGCTCGCAGTGGTGCGCCGGGGCCTGCCGCCGAAGCGCGGGCGCAGCCTGCTGACCTTGCAGTCGATCGTGGGGAGGACGGAACCGCCGGTCCAGGGGTTGGTGTACTCCAGGACGACGCCCTCGGACTCGCTGCCCTCGGCGTCGTCGGCGATCGCGGCGAACGCGCGCTCGGTCTCGCGCCAGGGATAGTTGCCGACGGGGGAGGCGGGCCCGGCGGCCTGCTCCCAGGCCGGGTTCAGCCTGCCGTGGATGAACCGGCGGCTGGACAGGTCGTCCGGCACCGTCGACTTCTGCGAGCGGTCGCCGAACAGCTCGAAGAAGCCCGCCTCGAACGCATTGGTGATCGGGAAGTCGAGGCCGTCGAGCCAGATCATCGGCCGGTCGCCCGCGTGATAATGGTCGTGCCAGTGCCAACCCGGCGTCATCAGCAGGTCGCCCGGGTGCATGTGCACTCGCTCGCCGTTCACCGTGGTGTACGCGGCGTCACCCTCGATGATGAAACGGAAGGCGTTGGCGGTGTGTCGGTGCGCCTGCGCCGTCTCGCCCGGCATGATGATCTGGAGGCCGGCGAACAGGCTGTTCACGGTGGCCGGCGGGTCCTGCAGCCCCGGGTTGATCAGCATCAGCACCCGGCGCTCGGCGTCCTCAAGGGACAGCGCGTCGGCGAAGTGCATCATGTGTGGCCGCAGCGCCGCGTACTCCCAGCGGTGCGGGCGGGCGGCGCTGCGTGGCTCGGGGAGGAACAGCTCCCCGAAGTACCGCCAGAGTGGGGCGACGGCGAGGGCGTCCAGCTCCTCGTACGCCTTCTCCGATGTGTTCATGGTCATGATCAGCCCCTTTCGTCGCCAATGCTCAGTACACTGACCACATAGATGCTCAGTACACTGAGCATCTTGGGGCAAGAGGCTAGGAGAGCGGGGCGGCGTGCGCAATAGGCCGGGCGTGGCGAGTTCCCGGACGGCGTGGCCGGAGCAGTCCCGTCACTACACTGTGGGCATGTCCCCGGCCGATCGCCTGACTGATGCCCAGGAGGAGTCGAGCGAGCCCTTCGAGCTGCGTGCGGCCCCCGGTCACCTCGTCCGCCGGCTGCAACAGGTGCACCGGGAGATCTGGGCGCGCGAGGTGCCCGGCGACGTCACGTCCGCGCAGTTCGCGGTGCTGAACATCCTCGACCAGAAGCCCGGGATCGACCAGCGGATGCTGGGGGAACTGGCCGGCATGGACCGCTCGACTACCGCGGAGATCGTCCGCCGCCTTGTCGCGCGGGACCTCCTGGTCCGGTTCCGCGACGCCGGGGACGCCCGGCGCAACCTGCTCCGGGTGACCGACGCCGGCCGCGCACTGCTGCAGCGGGCGCTCCCCGCGGCCGAGCGCGTCAGCGAGCAGCTCCTGCTCGGGCTGAGCGAACGGGAGCGCGTGGAGTTCGTCCGGCTACTGAACCTGGTCGTCGACCACCACCAGGTCGCCTACGACTGACCCGTCTGGGTCAGCGGACGGCCACGGCGGTGCGGACAGTAAACCGGTTGAGCGCCGCCTCGTCCCACACCATGCCGTGGCCCGGCCGCTGCGGCGGCGCCACCCGCCCGTCCACCGGGGTGAGGACCTCGCCCAGGAGATCGTCGAGCAGCGGGAAGTGCTCGAGCCACGTGCCGCTGCGCGCCGCCGCCGTCAGGTGGACGTGCAGCTCGGGCAGGAAGTGCGGCGTGAGGGCGAGCCCGTGCGCCTCGGCGAGCGCGTCGATGCGCCGGAATTCCGACACGCCGCCGGTGAGCGGAGCGTCGGGCATGAGGATCGCGGCGCCGCCGGAGACGAAAGGCGTGAAGCCGCCCAGCCCGAGCAGGTGCTCGCCGACGGCGAGGGGTGGCGCCGCCGCGGCGGCGAGCGTGTGGTGCGCCCGGACGTGGGCGGACGGGAGCGGCTCCTCGAACCAGGCGACGCCCAGCTCGGTGAGCGCGGGTCCCATCCACAGTGAGGTCGCCAGATCGAGCCGCTCGTTGGCGTCCACCATGATAGCTATTTCGTCACCCACGGCCGCCCGCACGGCAGCGACCCGGGCGACGTCGACGGCAGGGGGATGGACCCCGACCCGCAGCTTGACCGCCCGGTATCCCTCCGCGACGTAGGACAGGGCCCCCTCGACCAGCTCGGCCGTCGACATCCCGTGCGTGGCCCGGCCACTGCCGTACACCGGCACATCTTCGCGGTGGGCGCCGAGCAGCCGGAAGAGCGGGACCCCGGCGCGCACGGCGCGCAGGTCCCACACGGCGATGTCCACGGCGGAGGTCGCGAGGAGGGCGACTCCCGCGCCGAGGCGGCTCGTCCGGTCGCGCAGCGCGTACCAGGTGCGGTCCCAGTCCTGCAGCGGCAACCCGAGCACGGCGGGCAGGTGCACCGCCTCCAGCAACGCCGCGACGGCCTCGGCTCCCGGGCCGAGCGAGTAGGTGAACCCGACGCCTGCGGCGCCGTCATCGGCCGTCACCTCGACCCGGACGAGCTGCAGTTGCGTCGCTCCGGATCCGCCGCGGGCCGCCCCGAGGGGCATGTCGACCAGCTTCACCTCGACGCGGTCCACCACACCGTCATGGCCCGCCTGCCGTGCCGTCATTCGGTTCGCCTCCGATTCGCCGAGAATGGTCAGTGTACTGAGTACCTACCCTGCGCCCGCTCGTCGGGTGGGTCCCGGACTGCGGCGTCAGGCGGCCCGTGATCGCGTTCGCGCGCGGCCGGTCGGACCCTCCGCGGTCGGTTGTCCTCGGCGCCGGTGTCCTGAGCCCGACCGGTTCCTCACGGCCTGGCTGATGTCGCACCGTCGACCTGGTTCTTCGCCAAGGCCCGGACGATGCGGACAAACGGCTCGACGATCGGTGATTCCTCCTCTCGCCGCCAGGCGAGTCCGGTTCCGACCGCGGTGTTCGAGGACGGCGGCAGTGACCGGTAGACGACCCCCGGGCGTCGCAGAGCTCGCATGGAGTCCGGCACGAGGGCGATACCCATGCCGGCAGCCACCAAGCCGATGATGGCGTGGACCTGCTGTGCCTCCTGGACGACGCGCGGGCTGAACCCCGCACCGTGGCAGAGCGCGACGATCCGGTCGAAGACCAGCGCCTCGCGGGAGCGGGGGACCACCACGAAACCCTCACCACGGAGCTCGGTGACCTCCAGTGGAGCGCCCTTCGGCCGATTGTCAAGCGGATGTCCCGCAGGAAGCACGACGCAGATCGGCTCGGAGAGCACCTGTTCGAGCTCGAGGCCCTCCGCTGCCGAAGGCAGGCGAACGAACCCGACGTCGAGTTGGCGCGCGGCCAGCATCTCGAGCTGCTCGGCTGTGGTGTGCTCGTGCAGGCTCAGGTCCACGTCGGGATACTCGCCGCGGAACGCGCGCACCACCCCCGGTAGGACGCTGTACGCGGCCGGGCCGACGAACCCCACGGCGAGGCGCCCTGTGCTGCCCGCCGCGGCCCTGCGCACCGCGGCGGTCGCCTCGTCGCGGTGCTCGAGCATTGCCCGGGCCTCAACCAGGAAGACCCGGCCCGCCGCGGTCAGCTCGACGTGCCGCTTGGTGCGCTGCAGCAGCCGGACCCCGAGCTCCTCTTCGAGGCGAGCGATCTGCTGGCTGAGGGCGGGCTGCACGATGTGCAGCCGTTCCGCGGCCCGGCGGAAGTGCAGCTCCTCCGCTACCGCCACGAAGTACTGCAGATGTCGGAACTCCACCACTCCACCTCTGATCACGCCGCGCTATCAGACAGATGAGAACCGATATTGGACGCTCTCACTAGTTTCGTCCAGGCTGGGGCACCACATCACGACGAAGGAGACGCGATGACAACGACGGCAGAGACCGACGGGCAGCAGGTCGGCACGCCCCCGCCGGACGCCGCGACGTACGACCAACTCCTCGCGCTCGCCAGGCACCGCCGCTCGGTGCGGGCCATCGATCCGCACCGTGAGGTGCCTGACGAGACCATCGACAAGATCCTGGAGGTCGCCCGCTGGGCGCCCTCGGCGGGCAACGCCCAGCCGTGGGAATTCCTCGTGGTGCGCGACGCCGAAACGCGCAAGCGGATCGCCGAGCTCTACGCCCGGCAGATGGCCGACAAGCGCGAGATGCAGGAGGCCGTGTGGGGTCATCGCGACCACATTGGCTACACCGGTTTCCGGCACTCGCCGGTCTTCGTCCTCGTGCTGGGCGACCCACGAGTGATCGATGCCTATCCCGTGCGGACTGCGCTGGAGAAGGGCGAGTCCCATTTCGTGACGAGCCTGGCTCAGGCGACCGTCTTCGCCCATCTCGCGGTCGCCTCGCTCGGCCTCGGTTCGCAGTGGGTCAGCGACGTGAGCTCGCCCTACATGAGCACGATGATCAAGTCTTGGCTCGGCATCCCGCGGCACATGCGGATCTACGACATGTTCGGCGTCGGATACCCGGCCGTGATGCCGACCCCGACCTCGCGGCGCGGGCTCGACGAGATCGTCCACCACGAGCGTTACGACCAGGACAGGAGCCGCGATCAGGAGGCTGTGGAGCGGTTCCTCTGGGACGACACACTGCTCGGTGGGTTCCGGTCGAACAACGGACTGAAGGGCCGGGGCCCGACCGAGGATCCCGCCTGATGACCCGCGTTGTTGCGGGTGGTAGGTCAGCCGCAGTCCGAGTTGCCGGTAGACCTCGGTGCGGTCGGCTGGGTCGGCCTCGCCCAAGGCCGCGGTGATGTCGCCCGGTTGCTGGACGAGTTCCGTGATCTGCTCACGGCTCATCCTGGGAGCGGACCTCGGCTTGGGCTCGTTCAGCACTGCGAGGGCACGCTGACGATCCGCCTCAACCTCAGCGATCCATCCCGTAACGATGTTGGGATCCGCGCCGGCTTCAAGCGCTGCCCGGGAGCTTGGTATCGCAGTCGGCGAGTTGAGCGCGGGCCAGTACGGTCGCTCTCTCCTCTAGACGAGTGATTCCGAATGGATCAGTGGTCGTACGCGGTCAGGGAGCGTTTGACGTCGGCGTTTATGCGCCAGTTGTGCCAGATCGCGGCGGTCATGGCCAGGAGCCGTTGGGCGACGCGGGCGTACACCCCGGCCGGTGTACGACCGCCGTGTCCTTCCAGGTTGAGCTGGCCTTTCAGGGTCTGGTTGACCGACTCGATCCACTGCCGGACCCCGGCGAGGTTGCCGAAACGGCGCCGTTCGTCCTTGCGGTCCGGCCTGGCCAGTAGCACCTCGACCTGCTCGGCGCAGTAGCGTTCGATCGCCCTGCCAGCCAGGCCCTTGTCGGCCAGCACGACCATGCCCGGTGCCAGAGCGCCCAGTTCGCGTGCGTAGTCGAGCAGGTCCTCGGCGATCTCGCGTTCGCCGATCTTCGGGTCGGCCAGGCACCACGCCAGCGGGAGCCCTTCGGCGGTGGTCAACAGGTACAGCTTCAGGCCCCAGTACCAGCGCGAGTGCGACGCGCAGTAGCCGTAGCCGGCGATCTCGGCCAGCGCGGAGCGCTGCACGGTGGACCGAGAGGTGCCGCACGGCACCGGGGTGGCGTCCAGCAGCCGCAGCTGGTCGCCGATGGTGGGGCACAGCCCGGCCAGGTACATCGTGGTTCGGCAGATCAGCGGCGCGGCGGCCTTGACCCGCTTGTGGTAGCCGGGCTGTTTGGGCAGGTAGGGAAACAGATGCCCGAGACGGCCGTAGCAGATCCGCAGCCAGTGGTGCTCGGAGCGGGCGCCCAGCAGCACCTGAGCCACGGCCAGGCAGACCAGTTCGGCCTCGGAAAGTCGCTTCGGCCGGCCCGGGCCTTTGCGGCCGGGCGGGATGACGTGGTCGTCGATAAGCACGTACAGTGCGGTCAAGAGGGTGTCGAGGTCTGTCTTCACAAACGACCATCGATGCCCTCTCTACTTGCGCTGGTCAACCTGCCACGCCGCTCAACCCAGAGTTGGGAATCACTCGTCTAGGTGCGACTCGTCTTGGCTGTCTGCAATCGCGGCGATGGTGTCGTGGATTCGGTGCGGAGCGAAGGCGGAGGCGGACTGAGCCATTGTCCATGCTCGACATGAGTGATTGTCTCTCCGTACGGCGGAGTCACACGGATCCCTGCCTATGGTTGCCTGGAGCATGTGAGCGCCGAGGTGACGGTGGGCGTTGTAAGCGCGATCGTGGCCGTAGCCGGGCTTGGGGTCTCGTACCTCCAGCTGCGCCAGACCTCAACCAAGGGTGCGTCGCGTTGGCCCGCGCGGTGGCGGGCGCCAGTCGTGATCGGCGACGTGCCGCGAGAGCCACTGGCTTACACCCGCCGGGCAGCGCTGCTCGACGAGTTGGCACGCGCCGTCGACAACGGCCCCGTCACCGCGCTGACCGGTGGGCGCGGCGTCGGCAAAACCCACCTTGCCGCGACGTACACCCGCGAACACCTAGCCCGGCGACTGCGGCTGGTGCTCTGGATCGTCGCCGAGGACGCCGCCGCGATCACGACGGCACTGGCGGCCCTGGCCCGCGAGGTCAGGCTCGTCGAGACGGTTATCGATGCCGACGCCGCGGCGAAGGCCGCGCTGCGCTGGATCGAAGAGCGACCCACGCCGTCGCTCATCGTCCTCGACAACGCCCTCGACCCCGACGCCGTCCTGCCCTGGCTGCCCCGCCGTGGCCGAGCGCGAGTCGTCATCACCACGACCAACCAGGACTTCGCTCAACTCGGCACCGAGGTCCGCGTCGAGGTGTTCACCCCGGCACAGGCGGCGGCCTTTCTCTGCACCCGCAGTGGCCTGGACGACCTTGAACAGGCCGCGCTTGTCGCGCACGAACTCGGCGATCTACCCCTCGCACTGTCCCAGGCGGGTGCGGTGATTCGCCGCCGGCGCCAGTCATTTGGCGACTACCTCGCCGGACTCCGTACCGGGCCGCTCGCCTCGATGCTGGCCCGAGTACCAGGCGACGCCTACCCGAACAGCGTCGAGCAAGCCACACTCCGCTCGATCGCCGACGCGGAAGCGGCCGACCCGACCGGCGTCGCCCAACGCATCGTCGATCTCATGGCCCTGCTGTCACCCGCCGGCATCCGGCGCGACCTGCTGTACTACCTGCCCATCGAGCGATCTGGAGTCGACGACGCCCTCGGGACGCTCGCCGGCGCGTCCGTCATCGGGTTCGATGTCACCGGAACAGTCGTAGTGATGCACCGGCTTACGCGGCGCTTCGCACTGACACGTATGCGAACCCAGGGTCGAGTACGGGCAGCGGCGCAGGAAGCGACCAAGGTGCTTGGCGCCGCCGCTGCGGCCACACCGCCGTCCGGTACCGACGTCGTCGACCACGTGGCCGATGTCTGGGCCGCCGTGCGCCGCGACCTGAACGGCGACCCCGAGGCAGAGGCACTCGTATCCGAACTCTTGCGGCTACGCCGGTGGAGCGTCGAACGGCTCGGCATCCTCGGGGAATCCTCCCGCTCACTGACCACCGCGTTCGTCGTGCTGGAGGAGCATCAGAACACAGACGGCATCGACGACGAGGCTGTCTTCCTCGCCCGCCGCGCAGTGATCGACGCGGGCATTGGCACGCACCGCGAACTCGACGTGCTGGCGTTCGCCGAGGAAGTTCTCGCGGACCGGATGCGCGTGCACGGCCCCGACCAGGCGGCCACCGTGGCGACCCGCAACCTTCTCGGATACTGCTGCGAATGCGCCGGCCTCCTAGAGCGCGCCCTGGAAATCCACCGCTACAACCTGCAGGAGAGCCTGCGCATCTGCGGCCCCGATGCCCGCTCGACCATGGCCGCGCGCATCAACATCGCCAGCACGCTGCGCTCAATGGGCCGGAACGACGACGCGGTGCCGATCTTCGAAGAAAATCTTCGCGAGAATATCCGCGTGTACGGGCCCGAGCATGAGTCGACCATTAACGCCCGTGGCGAACTCGCCCGAGCATATGTCCGGGCGGGCCGTGCGGCGGAGGCGGTCACGCTCCACGAGATCAACGCTAGCGTGCACTGCGCCGAGGCCGCTGGAACGCAGGTCATGTGGTGGCCGCAGTACCGAGCGGCCGCCTACTCGGCCGCAGGCCGCCATGGCGATGCGATTGCGTTGTTGCGCGGCCTCGTTGAACAGGCCGAGGCAGCTCTTCCGCGGGACAACCCCAGCCTGATCCGGTTGCGACTCTTCCTCGCCCGTGCGTTGCTGGCCGCAGGCCAGGGCCGCCGGGCACTGCGACTGTTCGAGCGGGTGGTGCAGGACCGGGAGCGGATACTGGGCGCCGACCACACCGCATCGCTGAACGCGCGCCGCAACCTGGGACTGGCCCTCGCGGTACGAGGCCAGCGTCGTCGGGCGAGAAGCGTGCTAACGGACGTGCTGGCCGACTACGTTCGGGTGCTGGGTCAAGCGCACCCATACACGGCGAGCGCCCGGTCGAGCCTGGAGCGGCTGCCATCGCTGCACGAGTTCCCGCCCTGAATGATCGGATGCCCCGCCGGGACGCTGCTCCATGGTCTCCTGCTTGGACCGGTGCGCGGCCAACGACACGCAGGGCCGGCTGCGGCATGTGACGACGGCGAACACGGCGCGGGACCTGGATGCGATCCGGGCTGCGCTCGGGGAGGAGAAGGCGAGCTTTCTTGGAACGTCGTACGGGTCGGCGCTCGGGCCGCGTACGCGTCGATGTTTCCGGACCGCACCGACCGGATCGTGATCGACGATCTCGACGGGCAGGCCCGGCCGCAGCACTGCGGCGAGGGTGTCGAAGAAATCGAACGGCTCGTTGTCGGTCCAGAGTCGCCGGATGACCGTGAGCGCCTCGGCGAGGTTGCCCACGGCGTCGGCGAAGGGCAGGCCGTGTGCGGCGTACTCCCGCCGGGCCAGGGGGTGACCAGGCCGCGACCCGACGCCGATGCCGAAGTCGAGGCGCCCGCCGGGGACGATGTCGACGACCGTGGCGATCTTGGGGAGCATCGCGGGAGGCCGAAAGCGGTTGCTGGTCACCATCACGCCCAGGCGCAGCCGCTCGGTCTGCGTGGCGAGGGCGCAGAGCAGGGTCGAGCCTTCGTACGCCGGTCCGCCCGGGTCGCCACTGATGGGTATGAGGTGGTCGAACAGCCAGGCGTGCTCGATCTCGGCGATGGCGTCCGCTTCCTGCCGAACCCGCAGGATGTCGTGGTAGTCGACGTACATCGGGGCGGTCATGAGCCCGAGGCTGGGCGAGGGCTTGCTTGGCATGGGTCCGTTCGTGCTTTCGGCGCTAGCCTGGGAAGGCCTGGCTGTGCGGCGGGTCAGGCGGCAGGCGGACGCGCAGGCGCACGTCCGTCTGCAGCCTGGTCACCGAGTGCCGAGTGATCAGCGGCGGCGCAGCGCCGGGTCGAGCAGAGCGGGTGGGGTGTCGTTCTTCTCGTGGGCGGCGAGGTCGACGCCGGGAGCCGCGATCGCGTCGATCGCGTCCAGCACGTCGGCCGAAAGCACCGTGTCCGCGGCGGCGAGCTGCGAGCGGAGGTGGTCCATCGTGCGGGGGCCGATGATCGCGCTGGTCACGCCCGGGTGCGCGGTGACGAAGCCGAGCGCGAGCTGGATCATGCTGAGGCCAGCCTCGTCGGCAACTGTGGCGAGCTGCTCGACGGCGTCGAGCTTGGCGCGGTTGGCGGGGATGCTGATGTCGTAGCGCTGCTGCATGAAGCCCGAGCGGTTCGTGCTGATTTCCTGGCCGGCACGGATCGCCCCGGACAGCCAGCCCGACGCCAGCGGGCTCCAGGCGAGCACGCCCATGCCGTACTCCTGCGTCGCGGGCAGCACGTGGGTTTCGATGCCGCGCTGCAGGATCGAGTAGTTCGGCTGCTCGGTCACGTAACGGCTGAGGCGTCCCTCGCGGGCGGCCCACTGCGCCTGCACAATGCGGTAGGCCGGGAAGGTCGAGGAGCCGAAGTAACGGATCTTTCCCGCGCGCTGCAGGTCCGTCAGCGCCGACAGCGTCTCCTCGTCGCTGGTCGTCGGATCCCACCGGTGCATCTGGTAGAGGTCGACGTGGTCGACGCCGAGGCGGCGCAGGCTGTTTTCCAACGCGGTGACCAGCCAGCGGCGCGAGCCGCCCCGCTGGTTGCGCTCGTCGCCCATCGGCAGGGTCGCCTTGGTGGCCAGGACGACGTCGTCCCGGCGGCCGGCGATGGCCTTGCCGACCATCTCCTCGGACTGGCCGCCGCTGTAGGCGTCGGCGGTGTCGATGAGGTTGATCCCCGCCTCGAGCGCTGCGTCGACGATGGCCGTGGCGTCGTCCTGGGTGGTGTTGCCGATCCTGCCGAAGTTCATCGCGCCGAGTGCGAGGGTGCTGACCTGCACACCGGTGCGACCCAAGGTGCGGTACTGCATGACTGTTTCTCCTTCAGGCGTCCGGCGGTCCACGATTTGGTGGCAGCCCGTCCGGTCAGTTGGTGGCAGCCCGTCCGGTCAGTATGCTGAGCAAGCGGAGCGCTGTTCCGATAAACAACATACGGAACGGCGTTCCGGATGCCAAGGGGAGTGACGGAGGTAACGCGACGTGGCCAACATCGACAGGGGCTCGGAGCAACCGGTCCCGCGCAAGCGGGCCGACGCCCGGCGCAACGAGAAGGCCCTGCTCGACGCTGCCGCCGCGGCGTTCGTCACCTCCGGCGTCGACGTCCCCGTGCGGAACATCGCCGTACGGGCGGGCGTCGGCGTGGGCACGATCTACCGCCACTTCCCCACCCGATCCGACCTCATCGTCGCCGTCTACCGGCACCAGATCGAGGCGTGCGCCGAGGCAGGACCGGCCCTACTGGCCGACAGCGACACACCGCACGCCGCCCTGGCGCAGTGGATCGACCTGTTCGTCGACTTCCTGGTCACCAAGCACGGTCTCGCCGCAGCGCTACAGTCCGACGCCGCCGCCTTCCAGACCCTGCACGCCTACTTCCTCGACCGGCTCGTCCCGGTGTGCGACCAGCTCCTCGACGCTGCCGTCGCCGCCGACGAGATCCGCCCCGACATGGACGCCTACGGACTGCTGCGGGGCGTCGGCAATCTCTGCATCGGCGCGGGCAGCGATCCCGGTTACGACGCACGCCGCCTGGTCGATCTCCTCGTCGCCGGGCTTCGCGTCCGCTAGGTGACGCTGCCGGTAGACGACCGGATCGAACGCGGGCGGCCGGCCGCCTTCGGATCCCTTGGCCTAAACGGTGGCCGGACAGCACGTAATTGCGCTTGCTGGCCCGTAGCTTCCGGATGCCGTCGGGTCGTCTCCCGGAGCGCCTCCACCAAGCCGGCTGGTTCAGCGGTCGAGGGGCCGGGCCTTCCCGATCCGACCGAGGTGTGTGTGTTCGAACCCCTCGGTCGTCTTGAGGCCGTAACCGAGGGCGCGGTCGACCGCGATGTGGAATGCCCAGGCGACGGCCAGGACTCCGAGCCAGTCGATCGGGTCGCGGAGTGCGGCCGTGATCACGGCCACCGCACCGAGCAACGCCGGCAGGGTGTAGGAATGCGCCAGGTTGTAGCAGGTGGCTCCAAGGCGTGGCCCGTGCAGGTAGCCGAGCATTGACAGGTCGAAGACGAGGAAGAGGGCAAGCAGCCACCACCACGGGTACCCGGCGGTGACGGTCACGACGACGGCGAGGGCAGCAACGACAGCGGCCTCGATGCGCTGCGCTGCAACCGGGTTCACATCTGGCATCTCACACCTCGGTATCTGTCAGGGTTCCGCTGGCGCCGATCCCGCGTGCGTCGACCGGACGGTGCCGCTCTCGCCGGTGCGCACTTCGGTACCTTTCCATGTGCGGTCAGGCGGCACGCAGGGCTCGGTCGAGAAAGGCCCTCGTGAGGTCGGCCGTCCCGGATGTCAGCGACCCCCGCGCCGCAACGCCGGCTCGGTGTCGGCGAGAAAGCTCCGCAGCGCACGCGCCGGCCGTCCGGTGACGTGCTCGACGATGTCGGTTACCTCCGCGAACCTGCCGGCGCGTACCCGCTCGAACGTCAGCGCGGAGAGGTCTCGTTCGAAGCCCTCAAGACCGGCAACAGCCTCGTCGACGGTCACGTCCCGGTGGGTCACGGGATGCCCTGCCGCGGCGGAGAGCAGCTCCGCGGTGCGCGGCAACGACAGTGCCTCCGGACCGGAGATCCGGTACGTCCGGCCGGCATGCCCGTCCTCGAGCAGCGCCCGCGCGGCGACGGCCGCGATGTCCCGGGCGTCGATCCAGGCCACCATGGCGTCGCCGCTGGGAAACGGCAGCTCACCGGCACCGACGATCTGGTCGCGGTAGAAGCGCGGATCGGTGAGGACCTGCATGAACCAACCCGGCCGCAGGACCGTCCAGGCGCGCCCACTGTCGCGTACCGCACGCTCGACACGCGGTGCCCAGCCGGCGGGGTCCGGATGGTCAGGGCCTGGGTGGCCGCCGTCCTGGTCGGACAGCAGTACCACCCGGGTCCGGGGCGACGTTCCGGCCAGCAACGCACCGACGAGCTGCGGCGCGTCCGCGCGGTCCGGCCGGACCACGTACACGGCGTCGACGTCCTCGGTCGCCGCCGCCCACCCGGACGGCTCGTCCCACGAGAAGGCGGTAGGGTGAACGCCGTCGATGCCGATGGTGGACGGATCGCTGCTGCCGCGCAGCACGTCGACGTCTCGTCGTGCCACGAGCAGCTCCGCCAGTGGTAGACCAGTCTTGCCGCGGACGCCGGTCACCAGCACCCGGGGCACGCCGGCCTCAGCCGATTGCGAACTCCGCACCGTGAACCACTCCTTTGGTTGGTAACTCGTGTGTGTCAACCCCTGGTCGCGCTGTCAGTGCACACGGGCGTCGTCGAAGGCGATCAGCCTTCCCGCGAACTCGACCCGCTCACCCCCGCGGACCGACGCGCGCTGATGCGCATCGCCACCAAGCTCAAGGCGCGCCCGGTCGACCTGGCTGAGGAGACGACCGGCCCCGGATAGGCGCGGCCGGGCCGACGCGGTCCTCACGCCATCGGGTGGCGCTCGGCGAACTCCCACACGATCGCGCTGGCATCGGGGCCCGCGTGATCGGTGTAGCGGCCGTCGCCGTCCGGACCGGGCCAGACGTGCCCCATGTCCTGGACGCGGTACGCCTCGACGATCGACGAGCCGTCCGGCGCCGAGATCGTCGTCTGCGTGTACGCGTGCCGCCCCGCCGCGGCGGGCATGGACACGGTCTTCTCGGTCGTGTCGAGGCTGTCGTTGGGCAGGCCGTCGTCGACGAGGTCGCCCACCGCGGTCCAGTGTTCGACGAGGCGGGTGGCGACCAGAGGCGGCACGACCTCGTCCCGCTCGCCCTGGATGACCAGCAGCGGCACCCGGCGGGCCCGGTCGCCCATCTGGGCCCAGGCCTGACGTGCCGTGTCCAGCGGCGACGTCGAGTCGGGATCGTCCGGGTCGACCTGGTTGAGCCCGTACTCGCCGCCGGCGACCGAGGTCACCGTGGCGAAGATGTCGGGGTGGGTCGCGGCGAGGATGACCGCGGTTCCCGCGCCCGACGAGGCGCCGGCCACGTGCACCCGCGCGGGGTCCGCGTCGTACTTCTCGACCACCTGGCGGGCGACGCCGGCGAGCAGCGCGGGTTCGCCGGTGTACCGGTGCTGATGCCGTGGGTTGGCGGAGTTCCAGCAGGCGATCAGGTTGCGGGTGATCAGTTGTGTGGGGTAGACGACGATGAAGCCCTCCCGGTCGGCCAGGCGGTTGAACTGCGTCGTGGATTTCATGGAGTTCCACCCGTAGCCGGTCATGCCGCAGCCGTGGATCGCCATGATGACCGGTAGCCGGGTCGTCCCCTTGTGCTGGGGCGGGAGGTGGACCTGGTAGCGCTGCGAACCGGCGTCGCCCTCGTAGACGTGGTTGCGGTCGCCGTCGCCCATCTGCCAGGGCAGGCCGAGCTGCAGGGCGGCGACGCCGAGGCTGACGGCGGCCACCACGGTGGCGAGGACGCCGGATACGATCCGGAGCCACCGCCGTCGCAAAGGACGGGTGGGCTCGGCGTCGGTATCCGGCGCGGAAGACGGGGAGGTCACGCGCGTCTCCTTAGTTGTACGGGACCGCGTCTGGTGGATGTCGACACGGTGCGGCGTGGGTCGGGTGTGCCGGATAGCTGAGGTAGCCGACGCCGCCACCGGCGTGTAGTTGTCCCGCGCCCGGCCCGCACGCGGCCGGAGCAGGCTGAGCTCGGCGGGCACGCCGTACACCTCGGGTGGGTGTCGATGTCGTCCCAAATGCGGGCGCACTAGCTGCGCGGAAGCGCGGTGATGGCCGCGATGGCGCTGTTGACGACCGTGGCCGTCACGGTGCGGGTCACGGCCTGCGCCGCGGCGTCGGCGCCCCAGTCGCCGCGCTCGAGTTCCTTGGCCCGGTTGATCACCGGTGCCGTCCACGGGATCTCGCGGTGGAACTGCGGGAGGGTACCGCTCGCGGAGAGCAGTGCCGCGAGCGCGGCGATGCGGGTCTGCGGCTGTGCACCGTCCACGAGGGCGTGCCGGACGTCGGCGAGCAGACGCGCCCGGCGTCCGGTCCCACCCTCGCGCAGGGCGGTCGTGCGGAACAGGCCTAGCACCTTGTGCGGCTGCTGGTCGATCTCGCCTCGCGTGATGAGCCTGTCCAACACCGGCTTGCGCAGGGCGGGACCGATCGCCGCCAGTGCCGTCTGCACCCCCCTCGGTTTCTCGGCGAGGTAGTCCCATGCCGGGCGGAGGAGGTCGTCCGACGGTGGGTGGCCCTCCACACTCCTGACCCGGCCCCGGGCCGGCGTGGTCAGGTGTTCGCCGAGGGCGAGGTCCGCGAGGACGGCTCCACCGAGGACGTAGAACAGCGTGTTCTCCCCCGCGATGGTCCCGGACCTGGGCTGGAACAGGAGCAGTAGGAGATCTTCCGCGAGGGTCGGGACGTCCGACCGGGGTTCGGTGGTCATCGGCGGGGCTCCCAGCGGAAGAGTCGGGTTGCAAGGGTGACGGCGATGGCGACCCAGGCCAGGGTGGGTGCGAGCAGGGCGAGGGATTCGGTCACGGCGACGCCGCCGTTCCAGGCGTTCATGGTCAATTCGGTGGCGGCGCCGCCGGGCAGGAGTCGCTTGAGCCAGGTGAGGTCGGTGGTGCCGGTGATGCCGATCCAGCTGGACACGGCGATCACGCCGAGAGTGACGGGCAGGGTGGTGACCTGGGCGTGCTCGGGTGAGTTGGTCAGCCCGGCGGTGGCCAGGGCCAGCCCGATCATCATGGCCAGGGTGGCGACGGTCGCCACCACGAGCAGGGCGACGTTGGCCGGCCCGCCGGCGACCAGGGCCAGGGCGGTCAGGATCGCGGTGACCTGGATCAGGGCGAGGACGACGACGGGCAGTAGCAGGCCGGCGAGGATGCGGGTGTCGCTTGCGGCGGTGGAGCGCAGCCGCTTGAGGAAGAGGTTCTGCCGTCGGGAGGCCAGGGTGGTGACGGCGGTGGCGTAGAGGCCGAAGGCGGTGATCGTGAACATCACGATCGCGGCGATGTAGCCGAGGCTGCCGAGGGCGGCGTAGGTCTCGTGCTGGCGGACGAAGAACGCGCTGACGACTACCGGGATGATGAGGCTGGTGATCAGTACCAGCCGGTTGCGGAAGATCTGGATCAGCTCGCTTGCGGCGATGGACAACACGGTGGCACTCCTGTCGAGGTGGCGGGTCAGTTGCTGATGGCGCGGAAGACGTCGTCGAGGCGGGTCGGCCCGGCCTCCAGGCCCTGCAACTCGACGGCGTGGTCCTGGGCCCACCGGAGCAGGACATGCAGGTCCTTCTGCAGGGCGACGGTCTCGACCACGACCTTTCCGTCGGGGCCGACGGCGGCCTGCAGCGGCAGCGTCGGCGCCGCCGGGGGCAGCGTGAAGCGGATGACCGCCGGGAGGGTGCGGGTCAACTCGGCCACGGTGCCCTCGCGGTGGAGGGTGCCCTGGTGCATCAGCCCGATGCGGTCGGCGCGCTGCTGTGCCTCCTCCAGGTAGTGGGTGGTGAGCACGATGGTCGCGCCGTTCTCGCGGAGCCGGTCGACGGTCGCCCAGACGGCGTCGCGGGACTGAATGTCGAGGCCGGTGGTCGGCTCGTCCAGGAAGAGCAGCTCCGGGGTGCCGTAGACGGCGGTGGCGAAGTCCAGCCGCCGCTTCTCGCCACCGGAGAGCTGCGACACCTTGCGGCTGGCCCGGCCGGTGAGGTCGACGAGGTCGAGCACTCGCCCGACGTCGTCGCTGCGCCGGGTGAGCTGGCCGATGAGCCGGACGGACTCACGAACCGTGAGGTCCGGGGAGAAACCACTCTCCTGGAGCATGACGCCCATTCGGGGACGGACCACGCGCCGGTCGCCCGGGTCGTGCCCGAAGACGCGCACGGTGCCGGAGGCCGGCCTCCGGTGGCCCTCGACAACTTCCAAGGTCGAGGTCTTCCCGGCCCCGTTGGTGCCGAGCAGCGCGTACAGCTCTCCGGGCCATACCTCGAAGGAGAGGTCCTTGACGGCGTGGAAGTCACCGTAGGTGAGGTTCAGCCGGTCGACTTCGATGACGGGTGTGGCGGACATGCACCCTATGACAGCGCGGGCGCCGCCGGCCCGTCAGTGGCACCACGTCATCACCGTATGTGACGTGCTGTCACTGGTCGTGGCCCCTGGCTGCCGGATACTGGTGCGGTGACCGCACGATCGCCGCGCTTCACCGAGTCGACGCAGGGAAGGCTGCGCCGGCTCAACCTGGCGACGTCCCTGCCGCCGGTCGTGATCGCCGCCGTGGTCCTGCTCTACACCGACGCGCGGACCTGGTGGCACCTCGTCGTCCTGGCGCCCGGAGCCGTGGCGGCCGTGGTGGCCTTCGAACGGTGGACGGCCAACGACCTGGCACGGGTGGCGCTGCCGTGCGTGATCGTCGGGGCAGCGGTGTGGCCACTGGGGGTCCTGGTGACCGGCAGCCCCAACGCCTACTGGGGGTTCTGCGCCGTGGGATCCCTCGCCCTGCGCGAGGTCCGGCGACACCGCAGGCTGGCGGTGGCCGGGCTGTTCTGCTATGTCGCCGCCGTCGGCGCGGCGCGGCTGCTGGTGCAGCGGGACGACATCGGTCACGTCCTGGTCACCTACGTCCTCATCCCGACCGCCCTCACCGTCGTCGTGACGGTCTTCACGATGGTGGGCGAGCGGTTCTACGACCTCATCCGGGAGCTCGAACAGACCCGGGAACGCGAGGCGGAGCTGGCCGTGGTCCGGGAGCGCGTCCGGTTCGCCAGCGACCTGCACGACATCCAGGGCCACACCTTGCACGTGGTCAAGCTGAAGATCGCTCTGGCCCAGCGACTGCTGCTCCGCGACACCGCACGGGCGGAGAAGGAACTGCGGGAGACGTACGCGCTGGTCAGCGACACCATCGCACAGACCAAGGAACTCGCCTACGCCCAACGGCGGCTCAACCTCACCGCCGAGATCGAGAACGCGAAGAACCTGTTCGAGGCCGCCGGCATCCGGGTCCGGGTGACCCGGGAGGCCGACGTGGACGTCCGCGTCAGCGAACTGCTCGGCCAGGTGCTGCGCGAGACGACCACCAACATCCTGCGCCACGCGCAGGCCACCCAGGTGCAGATCACGCTCTCCGAGTCGGGCATCACCATCGTCAACGACGGCGCGACCGCCGACACACCGCCGCAGCTCAGGGGACTGTCCGCGCTGCGGCAGCGGGTGGCAGGCGACGGAGGTGAGCTGATCGTGGAGCAGCACGAGGGGCGGTTCCGGACCGCCGCGACGTTCCCGCCCGCCCGTGGCGCCGCGGCCCCGCCGGCCCCGGGGGAGGAGGACGGTCGATGACGACCATCGTGCTCGCCGACGACGAGGTGCTGCTCCGTACGGCCCTCGCCGCACTGCTGCCCCTGGAAGGCGACATCACCGTCCTCGCCGAGGCGCAGGACGGCGAGACCGCCATCGAGGCCACCCTGCGGCACCGGCCCGACGTCCTGGTCATCGACCTGGAGATGCCCGGCGTGGACGGCCTCGGCGCGGTCGCGGAGATCCGCCGCACGCGCCCGGAGCAGGTGGTCCTCATGCTGACCCGGCACGCCCGGCCCGGCGTGCTGCGCAAGGCCCTGAGACTCGGCGTCCAGGGCTTCGTCAGCAAGTCCGCCGAGCCGGCCCACATCACCTCAGTCATCGCCACCCTGCACGCAGGTAGACGCTGGATCGACCCGGACGTGTCCGCACTCGCGGTCACCGAGGACTGCCCCCTGACCGACCGCGAGGTCGACGTGCTGAGGGTCACCGGTGAGGGCTACTCGGTCGTCGACATCGCCGCTCGGCTGCACCTCGCGCCGGGAACCGTCCGGAACTACCTCTCCAACGCCATGCGCAAGACCCAGACCCGGACCCGCCACGAAGCGGCGCGCTACGCCCGCGAACACGACTGGCTGTAACCGGCGGGCCGGCCGGTCCTCGCCGGGCGCAACCCACCCCAGACCGATCGACGGATCGAGAGCACGACCTCCACCTGGATCACCACCCCCGATCAGCACGGACCTCCTGCGCGGCGCACTCGACGTGCAGCAAACGGCGCGCGGTGTGCTGCCGCACCGGCCGTTACCGACCAGGCCAGCGTGACCGGTGGCGACACGGTGACCATCGACATGACCAGCGGGACCACGGAGCGCCGATCCGGCCCACCCGGGACCGTCCGCTTCACCGGACTGTCCGACCGCGTGAAGGACGTCGAGATCTGGCTGCCGCACCACGAGAGGACCGAACTCGTCGCCCTGCGCACCGACGCCCCCGTCGCACCGGTACCCGACCGGGGGGCGCCGGGTCTGGCTGCACCACGGCAGTTCCATCAGCCAGGGCCCCAACGCCACCAGCCCCACCGCCTCGGCACCGGACAGGTGCGCTTCCGGGCCACCGGCGACCCGGCGGAGCGGGCGAGCGAAAAGCTGACCCTCGGCGTCACCCGGGACGAGCTGGCCCGCATCAGCACGCAGCGGGCGGCCGGCGACCCGAACCTGCACCACCTCGACGGCCTCGACCTCTACGGCCGATCCGACTTCGCCGACCTGCCGCTGCCCGACCAGCTCCACCCGGACACCGCCACCCACCGGCGCATCGCCGAACGCTTCGCGAAGCGGGCGTTCACCGCCGACGGTCCCCTCGCGGATCCCAGCTCGTGACCGCCGGCCTGATCTCGAGCAGGACCGGTCCGATCCGCGCCGCGCCGGCAATGCCAGATCAGCATGAACACCGCCAGTTCCGTCTTCGACCGCATGCCAGATCCCTGCCAGGGTCAAGTCCTGTCCGACCGGCGCCGCCCGCGCCGGACCCACGGCAGCGAGCAAGGAGCGATGATGACCTTTGCGACACACCGTCTGGTGGCCTCGGTGGCGGCGGTGTCCCTGGCCGCGTGCGGCCCCGCTGATGCCGCCGGGCCGCCGCCGCCCGACCCCGTGGCGACGGCCACCGTCTCCGCCCAGACCGACCCGGACCGCGAGTTTCGACGGCTGGAGGAGAGGGTCGACGCGCGGTTGGGGGTCTACGCGATCGACACCGGCACCGGCCGGACGGTGGGGTACCGGGCCGACGAGCGGTTCGCGTACGCCTCGACCTTCAAGGCGTTGGCCGCCGCGGAGGTCCTCGACGAGACCACCGACGCCGAGCTGGACCGGGTGGTGCGGTACTCGGCGGACGACCTGGTGACCTATTCGCCGATCACGGAGCGGCACGTCGCCGACGGCATGACGCTGCGCGCGATCGCCGACGCGGCCGTGCGGTACAGCGACAACACCGCCGGTAACCTGCTGCTGCGCCGGCTCGGTGGACCGCAGAAGTTCGAGAAGGAACTGCGCGAGGTCGGCGACAAGGTCACCGATCCGGCGCGCTACGAGACCGCGCTCAACGAGGCCAGGCCGGGTGACCGGCGGGACACCAGCACCGCGCGGGCCATGGCCCAGGACCTGCGGGCGTACGCCGTCGGCGACGCCCTCGAACCCGCGGACCGCGACATCCTCAACGGCTGGCTGCGGGGCAACACCACCGGCGGCGAGCTGATCCGCGCCGGTGTGCCCGACGGCTGGGTCGTCGGGGACAAGACCGGTGCCGGCGGTTACGGCACCCGCAACGACATCGCGGTGATCTGGCCCCCGGATCGTGCGCCGATCGTCCTCGCGGTGCTGTCCAGCCGCGACCAGAAGGACGCCGGCTACGACAACGCCCTGATCGCCCGGGCGGCCGAGGTCGTGATCGCCACGTTGTGACGGTGAGCGGCCCGCCGGGGCCGTGGCACCGCCAACTGGCTGCACCATGTGGATCGAGGTTGACCAGAATGCGATGCGTGACCGCACGATTCTGACCAACACCGTGTCGCTGATCATCTGTGGCCTGGTGGCCGGCATCCTGACCGACCGGACTGGCCGCTCTACGGAGTACTGGTCGGCGGCGACCAGGTCGTAGAGCACTCCATGAGTACTGGCCATCCGCTCGATTCGGCGGCTCCGTGGCCAGGGTGGTCAGGCCTTCTTGAAGCGCGCGCAGCTCATCCGGCAGTGGCGCCGTGTCATCACCGCATGTGACGCGGTGTCACTGGTCGTGGCCGGTTGCTGACGCACACTGGGTGGTGGCCGCAGGATTGCCGCGCTCGCCGAGACGACGCGGAGACGGCTGCGCCCGCTCAACCTGGCGACGCCCAGCGACGCGTTGTCCACCAAGTCCTGATAACGGGTCGGCCCAGAAGGCCGGTGACCTTAAGTGACGCATCAGCTAGACAGACCGAACCGGTGTGAATTCAGACCCACGCCAAAGACACCTGGAGGACACATGGCAGTCAGAGTGAGTGATGCTCCCGAGGCCAAGCGGTACGAGGCCCGAATCGAGGGAGAGTCCAAGGTCGCGGGCGTCGCGCAGTACATCCGTACCACGGAACTCGTCGCGTTCGTCCACACCGAGGTTCCGCCCGAGTACGAGGGCAGGGGAGTCGGGGCAGCACTGGCCCGCACCGCCCTCGACGAGGCGCGCGCCGCGAACCTGCTGGTCCTGGCCACCTGCCCATTTATCGCGGGGTGGATCGCCAGGCACCCCGAGTATCAGGACCTGGTGTACCAGTCCTACAGCAGAGTCAGCGATTGAACAGCCGGACATGGCAGCGACGGAGGCCCGCATGAGCAGCAGAACCGAGAAGAAAGCGTATGAGGGCCAGAAGATCACCGTCACGTTCGAGGCGAGGCGTTGCTTACACGCCGCCGAGTGCGTGCGCGGCTTGCCGGAAGTCTTCGACACGGGCCAGCGCCCGTGGATTCGGCCCGACGGTGCCGAGGCCGAGCGCTTGGCCGAAGTGGTGCGGCGCTGCCCGTCGGGGGCGTTGCAGTACGAACTGGTGGACGGCGGGGCCGAAACCCCGGACTGATCCACGCAGATCATTGAAGGAACACCACCGACGCCGCGCAGCGTGCCGAGATCACCGCCTCGCCGCTGCGCGCCACCGCCGAGCAACTGGCCGGGTTGCCGCCGGCCCTGGTCATCGTCGCCGAGGCCGACGTGCTGCGTGACGAAAGCGAGGCGTATGCCGACAAATTGCGTCAAGCCGGCGTGCCCGTTACCGCGGTGCGCTACCAGGGCGTCATTCACGACTTCGTGATGCTCAACGTGCTCCGTGAAACCCGGGCGGCCGAGGCTGCGATCCGCCAGGCCGCCGAGTTCCTGTCCACCGTCCTGCTGTCGACCCGATGAAAAGGCACTGGAATGAAACCCACCATCGTCCTCGTCCACGGCGCGTTCGCCGAGTCCGCCAGCTGGAACAGCGTGATCCAGCGGCTGCACGCCGACGGCTACCCGGTCGTCGCCGCGCCCAACCCGTTGCGCAGCCTGTCCGGCGATGCCGCCGTCATCTCCAGCGTCGTGGCCACGATCGGCGGACCGGTCGTACTCGTCGGCCACTCCTACGGTGGGGCGGTCATCTCCAACGCCGCTGTCGGCCACGACCACGTCAAGGCGCTCGTGTTCGTTGCCGCCTTCGCGCCTGAAGCCGGTGAGAGCATCGGCGAGCTGTCCGGCAAGTTCCCCGGTGGCACCCTTGGCGAGACCCTCCAGGAAGTCCCCCTGCCGGACGGAACGGTTGATCTGTACATCCAGCAGGATAAGTTCCACCACCAGTTCACCGCCGATGTTCCGCCCGAGCGAGCCGCCGTCGACGCGGCCGCCCAGCGCCCGCTCAACACCACGGCGCTTAACGAGGGCTCCGGCGAACCGGCGTGGAAGACCGTGCCGTCCTGGTTCGTGTACCCGGAGCTGGACTACAACATCCCGCTCGAGGCACACCGCTTCATGGCCGAGCGCGCCGGTGCTCGCGCGAGCGTGGAACTTCCCGGTGCGTCGCATGCGATCCCCGCCTCGGAGCCCACCGCGGTGGCCGAGATCATTCTCAAGGCGGCCACGTCGACCGGCTGGGCGGGTTAAGGCGATGCAGAACGCGATCACCGCGTCATGGCCCCGGCTGCGCGTGGCGGACTGGGCCGACACCCGCGACACGCTGCACATGTGGACCCAGATCATCGGCAAGATTCGCATGGCCTACGCGCCGGCGGTCAACCACTGGTGGCACGTCACGCTCTATCCGACCGCGCGTGGCCTGACCACGTCGCCGGTGCCGTACCGCGAGGGGGCCTTCGACATCGAGTTCGACTTCCTCGATCACCGGCTTCGCCTGCGCACCAGCGACGGCGGCTCGAGCGACATCGCCCTCGAACCAAAGCCAGTCGCGACGTTCTACGGCGAAACCCTCGAAACGCTGGCCGCGCTCGGACTCGAGCCGCAGATCCATGCGATTCCCAACGAGGTCGAGATCGCGATCCCCTTCGCTGACGACCACAAGAACAAGTCGTACGACGGAGAGGCCGCGCATCTTTTCTGGCAGCAACTATTGCAGGCCGAACGCGTCCTCGGCCGCTTCCGCTCAGAGTTCGTGGGCAAGGCAAGCCCGGTGCACTTCTTCTGGGGAGCGATGGATCTGGCCTACACGCGATTCTCCGGCCGCGTCGCCCCGGCCCACCCGGGCGGCGTGCCCAACTGCCCGCCGGCGGTGATGCAGGAGGGCTATTCGCACGAGCTGGCGAGCTTCGGCTTCTGGCCGGGCGGCGGCGAGGAAGGCGCCTTCTATGCGTACGCCTATCCGGAGCCGCCGGGCTATCCAGAGCGCACGGCCGCCTTCTACGACCAAGACCTGCGGGAGTGCGTGCTGCCCTACGAGACGGTCGCCAGCGCGCCCGATCCCGACGCCGTGCTGACCGAGTTCCTCCGCTCGACCTACGCGGCCGCCGCCGACCTGGCCAGATGGGAACGCTCCGCTCTGGAGGCGAAGGGCTAGCGTCCTGAGTCGACAGTTTCCATCAGCTTGGTGGTGGAGTGCCGGATCCGACGATCCCGCTGGCCGGTGCCGATCGATCGCCGTCGCAGGGTGCAGACCGTAAGACGGCGCAGGCGTCAGCGCGGTGAGAGGCACGGATCGTGCTGGTCTGCGGAGGCAGGCTCGAACACCCCAGTTGCTGCCCGACTGGCGATCGACCGGGGCTCGGTGTGGATCTGCCGGTCACGGTTCCCACGGCACGGCCTCAGCACGCCGCCCCGTGACCGTCCACCGTCATCAGCGGCGACAGTTCCAGACTTCCTCCCCACGGGAGGGGTCCCTTCCCGCTACTCCCTGAAGAAACACCTCATGAACAGCGATTCCTCCATTCCCGTGTTCCGTCCGTCGTCGCCCCGAACTCCGTCCAACAAGTCACAGCGACTGTCGCACCTGCGGCGGTTGACCCTGCTCGACCGTGAGCTCCTCCCGTGGCTCGCTGAGCACTACGTGCTGTCCACCGCCCAGATCACCCGGGCGCTGTTCCCGTCGGAGCGCTCGGCCCGGCTGCGCCTGGACACCCTGCACCGCATCGACGCCGTGCACCGGTTCGTTGACGTCACCACCGGCGACAGCCAGCACCTCTACACCCTCGGCCCGCTCGGGATGCTCGTACATCCCACCACATACACCGATCCCGACCGGCCGGACGCTCGACCGCCACGCAGCAGCATCGAGCGTACCGAACGCATCATCGGCAGCCCCCGGCTGCGGCACCTGCTCGGCGTCAACCAGCTCTTCGTCGACCTGATCGCCTACACGCGCACCGACTCACGTGCCCACCTGCGACGCTGGTGGTCCGAGCAGCACGCCACCGCCGCCTACCATCTCGCCGGGATCCGCCCCGACGGCCACGGCATTTGGACCGCCGGCGGCCGGACCGTGGGGTTCTTCCTCGAACACGACAACGGCACCGAACCGCCTGCCAGCGTGCTGCGCAAGCTGCGCGCCTACGAGCGCCTCGCCGAGTACGGCCCCCGATACCCCGTCCTGCTGCGCGTGCCCCACCGCCGCCGCGAGGCCAGCCTGCTCGACGCCCTCGCCGACGTGCCCACCGCCATGCCCGTGGCCACCGGCCTGCACGACGAGCACCCTGCCGGCCCCGCCTGGACCCTCACCACCGACCCCGGCCTGCGCCGATGGCTGCACGATCTGCCGTCGGACCACGGCCCCCACACCACCGCCACCAACCCCGACCGCTACATCGACCCCGACGATCACTGATCCATTTCCAGCACGGTGATGAACTGCCGGGCTGTTTGCGCGCTGCCCTGACAGTGATCACCACGGCGAGGGTTTCGCGGCCCTGCTCGCAGGCCAGGTGCGTCATTGTGGGTGACCCCGCCGCCGAGCGGCCCAGCCCGTGATCGTCGGAATTCGGTGGCCACGCCACCGGTGGTTCCTTGTGCAGGTGACCGTCCCGGCGGCTGGCCGCGGCGTGCTGGTGGGCCCGCACAATGGACGAGTCGACCGAGAGCAGCCGGTCGATGTCCCCAGCCGCGTCCGCATCGGCCCGGACCCGGCGAGCATCCGCTCGACAGCTCGGAACTTCCACACGGTCCCGTTGAGCACCCGCCGGTCATCGATCCGCGGCCGACCACCAGTCACCGCCGACGGCAGATACCGCGACAGCGCCTCCCACTCGATGTCAGACATCTCGCAGCGACGACCCACGCGCTACACCCTCGACACCAAGATCCTTGAGTCGCTAACTAGACCGGCGGCCAGTTCCGCAGGGCCTCGCCGCCGCGGGCGAGCTGAGTTGACATCTGCCGAGATCTGTGCGTGCGGGGTCTGGTTGAGCTGTCGCAGAGGTGCGACGAGTTCTGGAAACCGCAAAGGGGCAAGCAGATCGCTCACCGCCAAGACAGAACCGGTTCAGGCGCTGGCGAATTCGGACAGGTCGCCGAGGAGGTCGTCGAGGACGAGTTCCTCCTCCACCCGTACCCCGCGGCCCTGCAACGCGGCGGCGAGTTCGGGATCCCAGGCCGCATCCACGGTGCTGCCTCGCAGCGGCCGGGTCGAACCATGCACCGCGAGCGCGGCGAGGTAGTCCTCGGCCTGGTAACGCCACGGTCGCCAGGGCAGCCGGGCGTGCAGCAGGTTGGCGATCCGCAGGCCGCCCCAGTCGAAGTCGCCGTGGTAGCGCAGCCGGGCGCCGTCCGCCGTCAACGCGGTGAGCAGGCGCAGCGCGGCCGTGGTGGGTTGCCCGCCGACGCAGACCAGCGGCGGGCAGGCCGGGCCGAGTTCGTCGGCTGCGGCGGCGAGCACGGTCGGGTTCTCGCAGGCATAGATTTCTTCCGCCGCGAATCTCGGCTCGTCGCGGGTGAGCTGTCGCAGGGTGAGTACCACCGGTTCGCCGAGCGCCGTGGCTGGCCCGGCGAGGGTGTGCAGCCGGCAGCCGGGCCGGGTGGGCAGGTTGACCGCGAGCACCGTGGAGGAAAGTTCGTCGACGGTGACCCCGACCGCGTACCAGAGCATCCGGCGCTGCATGGCGGCCGACTCCGGCAGCGGCTCGCTGCCCCACCAGGTTGCCCGGATGGCCGAGCGGACCAGGGTGGCCAGCGGTCGGTCCGGGTCGAGGGCGTGCGCGTCGTCCGTCGTCCGCGCCGCCAGCCGGCTCAGCGGCTCCCCGGCGGCCGGCAACGCGCCGAGCACGGCGACCAGCGCATTGGCGAGGCGGGCCGCCGCCTCCGGCGAGCCGGACAGCCGGCGCAGCAGCGTGGTGGTACGTGGATCGGTGCACCACCCGGCCAGCTCGGTACGGGCCTCGCCGAGCGCGACGAGTGGCGCTGACGCGGCGCGCCAGGCCGCTGCCTCGGCGGCCCGAACGTCGGCGAGTACGGCGATGGTCCCGGTCAGCGCCTCGACCGCGGCGGCCAATCCGGCTGGGTGCATGCCGCTGCGTCGGACCACCTGGTCGAGTTCGTCCAGGTTGACCGTCAGGGTGCCGCCCCGGCCGGGCGGGCGGCCCAGCAGCCCTTCGATGGCCCGGCGTTCGTCCGGGCTCGGTTGGTTGAGCGAGAGTGTGCCGGTCAGCGGCTGCCCCCGGGTGAGCCGGCGGCGTAGGCGTTGCAGCAGCCGCCCGGTCTCCGGGCCGCCGAGTTGCCGCCGCAGGCGCTCCAGGTCCGTCATTCGGTTTCCCAGAGCCCCGGTGCCGCAACCTGCTGGTGATCCTGCGGCTCGGGTTCGCGCTGGTGCGGGGGACGCGGTGCGGGCTCCGGACGGGTCATCAACCGCCGTTCCCGGCCGTCCCACCGCCACGGCGTGACCAGAACGGCGTCGATGCCGTCGTGGCGGGCCAGCTGGGCGATGCCCAGGCCCGGCACCTGCGGGTAGCAGCCCCACTCCCGTTCGCTGGTCATCACCACGTCCAGGTCGAAGGTGGCGAGCAGGCCGAGGCACTTGGCCCGGGAGTCGTCGTCGACCCCCGCGAACGCCTCGTCGAGCGCGATCAGCCGGGGCGCGTGCGGGTTACCCGCCGACCCGTAGTAGGAGGAGGCGGCTGCGAACAGCGGCACGCTCGCTGCGAGCACCCGCTCGCCGCCGGAGGCCGGACCGGTCGCCGGCCGCCACTGCCCGTCCTGGTGTCGCTGGATCGCAAACTCGTGCCAGGCCCGGTAGTCCAGCGCCCGGGTGAGCTGCTCGGTCCAGGTCGCCGCGTCGTCGCGCAGGCGTTCCCGGTTGATCTGCTCCTGCAGGAACGCACCGACGGCGCGCCGGTCCTCGTCGTTCCACACGTCGGTGCTCTGCCGTAGCTGCCGGGCCCGCAGTTCGGCCAGCCCGGCCGGGGCGTCCCGAGTCGGGCGCCACAACAGCCGCAGGCGCATCCCGGTGGAGGTGGGGCGGCGCTCCAGCTCGGTGTTCATCCCACCGACCTGCCGCTCGGCGCCGACGATCAGCTCCTGGAGCGCCCCGGCCACCTCGTTGACCAGGTGAGTCTCCAACACCTCACGCTCGTGCGCCGAGAGCAGCCGGTGCCGTTCGTCGATCTCGTCGACCAGGGCGGCGGAGAGGTCGGCGACGCTGCGGGTGCTGCCCTGGAAGGTCACCTCGACGACCATGGTCTCCTCGTGGACCGTGGGCAGCACCTGGTGCCCGTGCCGGGAGAGGCTGTCGGTCAGCGTCTTGAGTTCGACGCTGACCTGCTGCTGCAGCCGGTCCCAGCGGCGGTCGTCGTCATCGGCGTCGGCGAGCTCCCGTTCGATGCCGCGGGCCAGGGTCACCGCTGGGGTCGCCGCCCACGGCTGCGCCAGCTCCGGCACCTCCAGCCCGGGGCAGACCAGCGCGATCAAACCCGTACCGGCGAACGCACGCAACCCGTTGACGGCGGCATCGCGGCCGGCGGTCGCCTCGTCCAGCTCCGCGTGGAGGCGCTCGCGCAGCCCGTCGGCCCTACCCCGGGCGTCGCGGGCCGCGGCTTCCTGCCGGCCTGCCTCCCCGCGCTCCCGTTCGCACTCGTCGAGCTGCGTGGTCGCCTCGGCGAGACGCCGTTCCAGCTCGGCGACGGAGGCGCCGGCTGCGGCGTCGAGGGTCTCGTACTCCACCCGGGCGGCGGTCGCCGCGTCGCGGGCCCGGGCCGCGTCGGCGGCCGCCGGCTCCAGCCGCTCCAACAGCTCCGCGTGGCGGCTGGCCGTCTCGTCCCGGTAGCCGGTCGCGGTCCGTACGGCGGTCACCGCCGGCCACCAGGCCGCGAGCGCCAGCTGGTACGCGTGCAACCCGTCGCGAACCACAGCCAGCTCGTCGACGTCGTACGGCAGGTCCACGTCGGCGGCGAATTCGGCCGCCTCGGCCAGCGCGGAGGCTGCCTCGGTGTGACGCTGGCGCAGCCGCCCGTCAGCCTCCGCTCGGCGGTCGGCCGTGCCGCGGCGGGCCTCGTGGGCGCCGCGGACCAGGGCGTGTGCCTCTCGCAGGCGCTGATCGGGGGGAAGGCTGTCCGCCTCCGCGGTGATCCGGTCGCGCCGCTCGCGCAACTCGCCGCGCGCTTCGGCGATCGTGGTCAGGGTCGCCGAGAGCCGGGCGATCTCATCCCGCAGTTGCCCGATCCGGGCCCGGCGGTACGCCTCCCGGGCGCCGTCGCCGATGTGCTCCGCCGCGGGCTTGGCCCACCGCCCGGCGAGGACGCCGTTGCGGAAGGCGCCGCTCGGGTCGACCCAGGTCGTCGCCGTCGAGTCGACGCCGAGGCCGATCGCGGCGAGGACCGCCGTGACCGCCCCGTCGCTCAACGCGGCGCAGCCCGGATCGGCGCGGTCGATCGCCGGGTGGAGCACGGTGCCCAGATTCGCGGCTGCCGGCGGGCCGGGGCGCAGCACGGCGTCCCCGGTGACCGGGTCGCGCAGTGCGCCGTCCGGGTCGAGCCAGGCATCGAGCACACCGGCCGCCTCCAGCGCGGCCTCGATGCCGGCCCGCGCCCGCTGCGTCACCTCCGGCTCGAAGTCGACGACCCGCCACAGTGGAGCGCCGGGCCGGTCCCGGCGTACCTCGTCGGCCCGGGTATAGGGAGACGGCGGTGGGTGGTGCCCGCCCTCCTCGAGCTCACGAAGTTCGGCCTCGGCCTGTGCCAGCGCGGCCCCGGCCCCGCCCTCCTCGGCGTCGAGAGCGGCGTCGGCGCGGGCCAGGGTTTCGGTCGCGGCTCGGGCGGCGCGGGCCGTTTCCCGGGCCGCCGGGTTCTCCCCGGCCAGGCTGGCAACCCAGAGTTCGAGCTCGGCGAGCACCGCCTCGGGGTCGCCGACCGGAAGTTCGACCAGTCCGGCGAGGTGCTCCCGGGTCTGGTCGACCAGCCGATGCCCGGCATCCGTCGCGGCCGTCTCGGCGTCGGCGATGCGTAGGTCGGCGGCGGCGACCTCGGCGTCGAGCCGGTCCACCTCCTCGCGGGCCCGCTCGGCCCGATCCCGCGCGGCCTCGGCGGTGCTGCGCAACCTGTCGAGGGTACGCAGCGCCGATCTCCGCGACTCGACCAGCTCCTCGGCGGCCCGGGTCGCCTCGCCGACCCCGTACGGCAGGGCCGCCGCCACCCGGGCCGTGTGCCGGTCGCCGATCCGGGCCGTCACGGCCTGCTGGGCCGCCCGGTCGCGGGTCGCCTCCTCGGACGCCTGGGCGTCCCGCAGCCGCCGGACGGCGTCCTGCGCGTCTCGGGCGGCGCGGGCCGCCTCCGCCTGCAACTCGCCGAGCCGCCGCTGCTGCTGGCCCGCAATCAGCTCCCGGTCTGCGGCAACTTCAGCCAGCCGGCGCAGGTGGTCAGCGGTCCGCGCCTCCGGGCTCTCCCGCAGCGCCTGGAGGCGGGTACCCAACTCCTGTGTCCGGGTCGCCAACTCGTCGAGGCGAGTCAGCGCCCCGGTGAGCTCGGCGTCGGCCTGCTCCCAGCCGCGCTGGGCGTCCGCGAGTTCCCGGCCGAGGTGTTCGTACCGGCTGTGCTGCTGGCGCAGGACGGTGGCGCGGCGGCGGGTCGCCACTCGGGCGTACTCCCGGTAGCGGGTCAGGAAGTCGTCTGCGGCGCGCTTGGTCTCGGCGAGCTCGCGCAGCGTCTCCCGTTCGCCTTCGAGCCCCCGGAACGCCTCGGCGACCTGAGTGATCAGGTTTTCGTCCAGCGGTGGCAGCGCGTCGCTCAGCGCCCGGGACAGGCTCTTCTCGTCCGGCCGTTTCGACAGCTGCGGCTGGCGGAGCCGGATCAGCAGCGAGACCAGTGCCTCGTAGCGGTTGCCGAGCCCGAACAGCGCCTCGTCGACGGCCCGCCGGTAGTCGACCGCCCGGTCGTAGACCATGCCGGCGGTCCCGATCGCGTCGCGCAGCCGGTCCCGGGCAAGGGCGGTGCCGGTCGGGCTGACCAGTGCCAGGTCGACGCCGATCCGTTGGCTGGTGACGAAGAACCAGTGCCGGGCGATGCCCCGACCGGCGACCGCCTTGAGGCCGCAGCCGATGGTGACGAAGTGGTCGCCGTCGCGGTCGCGGCGGCCGAACTCCAGCCAGGTGTAGCCGAGCCGTTCCGGGTGCGGATGCTTGCCGCCGAGCAGCAGGTTCCACTCCATCCGCTTGTTCGGGTCGCCGTCGGGTTCGACCCGGTACGGCGTCAGCTCCCCGTCGAGCAGAAACGGCAGGGTCAGAGCCAGCACCTTCGACTTGCCGGTGCCGTTGTTGCCGCGCAGCAGCAGGCTTCCGCCGTGGAAGTGGAACTCCTCCTGGTCGTAGTAGAAGACGTCGACCAGTCCGGCGCGCAGCGGCTGCCACCGCTGCCGGTCGGGCTGCGGCAGTGCGTCGGTCACCGGGCTGACTCCCTCGTTCGTTCGGGCGAATGTGGCCCCGGCCCCTCGGCCGGCGCGGCAGCGGCGGGCTCTCGAATGGTTGGCTCGGCCAGGGCGTACCGGGCGATCGCCGGGCGGGGTAGCACGAGCGGGTCGTCGCCCGACTCGACGGTGACCAGCTTGAGCGCGCGCAGCGCGTCGAGAGCCGTGGCGACCAGGTCCACCTCCGCGCCGGGATCGGTGGCGTGCTTGCGCCAGTACGACCGATGCTCGCGGGCCAGCTCCCGGGCGTGTCGGTGCAGGTCGCTGACGCGTACTCCGTGGTCGCTGGCGGCGATCCGCTCAGCCAGCAGCAGGGTCAGGTGGCTCTGCATTCCCTCGGCCGGCATCCGTACGTCGGTGAGCTCGTCGTCGGGGTCGACCATCGCGATCCCCTCCCGTCGCACCTCGGCGACCAGCCCGGTGAACGAGGTGATCCGGGTCAACAGTGCGTGCCGCTGGCTGGTCAGGTACGCCAGTTCCGGTTCGGTGAGTTCGTCGTAGTAAACCACTGGCTGCTCCAGCAGCAGCCGGGTCAGTCGGTGCCGCAGCGCCCGGTTGCGGGCGTCGTCGACGTCCGGTACGACCTCCAGCGTCAGCGCTGCCAGCCGATCTTTCAGGGTCGCCCCGCCGAGCATCGACGGCCCCCGGGTCGTGGCGAGCAGACCGGCGATGACGGGTCGGTCCACGTCGTAGAGGACGTCGCCGCCGGCGCCGAGGTAGGCCTCCTCGTCTCCGGCGACCCGGCGCAGCACGCCCCAGTGCAGCAGCAGGCGGACCACGGCGACCATGTCGGCCCGCCGCTCCCGGCGGTCCAGTGCGAACGTGAAACCGGTCGCGACCAGGGTCGGTTCGGCGGCCGCTGCCACCACATCCTCGGCGAGCCGGCCCAGGGTGATCTGCCCGTCGGCGCGGTCCAGCGCGGCCAGGGCGAGGCAGGTGAGGACGTACCGCTGCCGGGAGAAGGGGGTACGCGAGCGCGGGTCCCGGGCCGGGTGGCTGCCGTCGAGGGGGTCGGCGGTCAGCTTCATCAGCCGTATCGTCTGGGCGTCGGCGAGCAGCCGCCAGCCGGTCTCCCGGTCGAACCATTCGCGCAGCTCCGCCGCGTACGCCCGAACCAGGCGGAACTCGTCGTCGGCGGTCTGCCCGGCGACCAGCAGCGGGCGGGCGAGCAGCAGCCGGGCCGCCCGGCGCTTGCGGGCCTCGGGGACATCCTCGGCGGCGCCGCGTGCCCTCACCGGTCCGCCCCGACCAGATCGACGATCTCGATGAGGTGCTCCGGTCCGGCGAGCACCCCGTCCTCGGTCACGATCCGGACTGTCGCGCCGCCGGCCACCCGACGCAGCCGTACCGCCATCGTCCCGTCGGAGGTGGTGGTCTCTGCCCCAGAGCCGTCGGGTCGGCTGGCCGCCAGGGCGTCGCCGAGCAACTGGAGGAAGAGCCGAAACTCGGCGGAGTCGAGTCGGGCCAGCTCGGAGAGGGTGACCGGGCCCGCAGTGGCCAGTGCGGCGCGGGCCCGCGCGGTCTGTTCCGCCTCGTGTCGCATCCGCTCGGCGAGCAGGCGCCGTTGCTCGGTGCGGTCGAGCACACGATTCGGCGAGCCGCGCCGCTCGTACGAGCCGGTGCGGCGCAGCCGGGGGCTGATCTGCAGCCGCGGGGCCTGAGCCCACGGGGTGGCCGCCGGGACCGGCTGCTGCTCGGTGACGGCGAGCGTCTCGGCGGTCACGGTGAGATGCCGGGCGGGGGAGAGGCCGAACGCCGTGTGCCAGAGCCGGTGTGCCGCTTCGTCGTCGGGGACTTGGGCGAACCAGAGGGCGAGCCGGCGGAAGTCGGCGGTACGGTCGGAGCGTCCGGACCGCCGCTCGTTGATCGCCGCCACAATGCCGAGCAGCTGCCGGATCGCCCCAATCGCAGCCGTCCGCAACAGCCGCGCCTGCGACGGGCGGCTGCCGTCAGCGCTGACGAACCAGTCCCGCAGTCCAACCCAGCGCTGCCGCCATGCGTCGAGCGCCTCCCCGACGGCGGCCTCATGGCTGTGGGGGCCGCCCGCGTCCGTACCGACATCGTCCGTCACACCGGCGGCGGTCTCCGTCCGGGCGCCGGCTGCCGGATCGGCCTGCGCCGCGGTGCCGGTCGCCTCCGACTTGGGGTCGGTGCCGGTATCCTCGGGTACCTCGGTGGGGGCCGCGTCGGCGGCCTCGCGTTGGGCCACCACCAGCAGCAGCGGCTCAACGCCGGCCGCCTCGATCTGCCGGGCCAGCAGCGCGATCTCCGCGCCCCGGTTGGCCAGATCCGCGATGAACCGTTCCAGGTAGGCGATCAACTGTTCCTTGTACGCCAGGAACGCCGCGACGTTGGCGTCGGCGAAGTCGATGGCCCGGCGCAACGATGCCATGAAGGCCTGCGCGTTGTCAGCCAGGCCGGTGAACCGGTCGACGAGGCTCATCATCAGCAGGTGGGTCTTGGCCGAGTCCGGGAGTTCGCCGGCTGCGGCCGCCTCGGCGACGACCAGCAGTGCCCGCAGCTGCTCCGCGATGTCGGACAGCGCGACCGACTGCAACGCCCCGCGCCGTCCGAGCGCCGCCTCGTAGGCGGCGACCGCCTCCTCGACCGCATGCCCCTCCGGGCTGAGCTGGTAGAGATAGCGGGCCCGGTGGAAGTCCTCGACCGTGGTGACCCGGCCAGTGTCCGGGTCGGCGCGCAGGTTGCCCCAGTCGGCGAGCTGGTCCAGGGCGGCACGGACGGTCTCCAGCGACGGGCCGGCGCCGATCTCGGCGACGACATCCTCAGGACGCAGATGCACGGTGAACCGCTGCTTGGCCCGGACGAAGACGTCGAGAACCTGTCGGTACAGGGTCGCGTGCTGTGCCTGAAGGTGGGCGAACGGCGCAGCGGTCGACCCGGTCCCGAGAGGCATGGACCTCATCATCGCATCCCGTCCGGTCGCCCGGCCGCCGCCGGAGCCCCGCGTTGTCCGGCGCCGACGGTTCGTTGACGGAGTGCGACCTGGCGGAGACCGGCGCCGCTCAGGTGTTCGATTGCGGCGCCGCGATTCCGCTCGGCCCGTACGCCACCCGGACGTTCCGTCTCCGGTAGCGCCCGTTCGTCATGCGGTGGGGGTGCGCCGAGTCGAGCTTGGGACTTGACCGCTTCGGCTCGGCGCACCCGGCCCATCCGGGGGTCGGCGGCCCGGCCGGGTCGGTCAGCGGACGCCCTCGAAGGCGACCGCCGGATCGGTCTGCGCGGGCGTGCCCCAGACCGCCGCGTCGTACGCCGGGTCGCCGGCCAGGTGGCGGAGGAACCACTGGGTGAGCAGTCGCCGGGTGAGCTGCAACTGGGTGGCTCGGCTGATGCTTCCGCTGTCGCAGAAGAGGGAGGAGCTGTCCAGGAAGCCGCAGTGGTAGCCGCCCCGGATGGTGCGTAGCTGCTTCGCGGGTGGCTTGCTGTCGTAAATTGGCCGCTGGTGGCCGGAGATCCCGGCGATGCTGTCCCGTTCCCCGGCGACCAGCTGCACCGGGAGGGTGAGCGTCGCGGCGGCTGCCTTGGCGGACGGGTTCGTCTCGGCGGCGGCCAGGTTGGCCACCGTCACGACGCGCGGGTTGCGGGCCGCGGCGAGCAGGCTGGCGCCGCCGCCCATGGAGTGACCGGACAGGCCGAGCCGGTCGGTGTCGACGCGCCCGGCGAACCGTGACCCGGCGGTTGCGTCCTGCGCGACCGTCCAGGCGAGCGCGGCGTTCAGGTCGTCGGCGAAGGCGCTGTGGTTCGGGGACAACCCGCCGTGCGAGCCGGGCGCGACGACGATGAAGCCCCACGTGGCGAGGTGGCCGAGGGTCGAGTGGTAGCGCGAGATCCCCTGCAGGAAGCCGTGCCCGAAGGCGATGGCCGGGAACCGGCCCGCCGCGACGGGCTGGCCGTTGCCGGGGGTGGTGGCGGGATAGTAGACCCGGGCGGAGAAGGATCGGCCGGCCGCGCTGACGGTGGTGTCGACGTAGCCGGCGGCGTACGCACCCGCGCTGCCCGGATCGGGGACAGCGCTGCCCGCGCTGGCTCCGAGCGGCGCGGGCAGCGCCAGGGCGAGAACCGTCGCGCCGGCGGCGGTGAGCCGTCTCCACATGACTGCCTCCTATCGATGCATCGACGTGAATAGAGGAGAGCATCGAGTGGCAACGGCGCGCGCAGTCCGAATGAGCAATACCGACGGTGTTATGACCGCGTTGCCCGCGTGACCCACCAGGCCGGCGGCGGCACCCGCGTGATTCGGGGTCCCACACCGTCCGCCGGCACGAGCATCGCCTCGGCCCCGAATCGCGCAGGATGTGCTCACGCTCTCTGGGTCCGGCATCGGGCGGCACCGGTACGACCGCCGCCCCGGCCAGCAGCGCGCCGACGACACCGACCACCGTGCGGTTCGCGCCGAGGGCCGCGCGGTGGCGCCGGCGCCTGTGGCGCACAGTGCCGGACGTCCCACCGTAGTCGGGGTGCGGGAGCAGGCCACCCCTACCGGCGACGCCACCTCCGTCGTCGGGCACACAACAGCCTGATGGTCTGCTGGTGGGTGCGGGGCATGGCTGCCTCCAGGCCGGCGGTTGAGGGGACGGAGCGTAGCCGGTATTGAGCGGCGATTATCGGAATTGGAGCGGCGTCTGTTGACCGGGCTGTCGGGAATCTAGCTGCTGTGAAGGCCGCCGGCCCGATCAGTCGCTCAGAATCTCGCTCTTAGATCCCTGATATTTCGTTTGCTCGGCACTTGTTGAGCAACTGTCATCGATCCGCGCGGCGACCGCTACGGCAATCGCCCAGCGTGATTTATCGAGCAGCGACATGACGAAAGGAGGGTGTCCCGTGACGACGCCAGCACCAGGCGGTTGCCGGCTGTCGCTCGTCGAGGTGCGGATCACCGAGTGTGACCTGGCATGCGTGCCGCAGGTGGAGGCGCTGTGCGGCCAACTCCTGGCACTGCGGCCGGCACGTCTCGTCGTCGACCTGTCCGAGTGTCGACACATCGACGCTGCCGCCGTCGGGCACCTGATCGACCTGAACCGGCGGCTGCGTCAGCACGGTGGGCGGCTCATCGTGTCAGATCCGGCCCCGCGCGTCCACCGCGTGCTACGGCTACTGCGCGTCGACCAGGACCTGTCAATCGTCTCAGGACGCTCGTGGCCAGGCGCCTCGTCCGGTCGTCGGGCGGCGGTGGAACTCGGCGGCGGTCCGGTCACCTGAGCCGTTGCGTTGTCAACCCTCACAGCAGCGACCGCCACACCCGAGCGGTGATCAACCTGTCCGGCCGGCTCGATCCGCCAAGCCGGCGCGCAGCAGGCGTCCGGCGGAGCGGGAGCCGCGGACGGCGAGATCGCCCGGCGCGGTATGGCCGCGGCTTCCGGTGGCGGTCGGGCACGGCGGCCTCAGCGGGTGGCGGCGGTCGGTGTGACGGTGGTCTGCCGGGTGTCGCCGTCGCGCAGGTAGGTCACGGACACGCGCTGGCCGGGCTCGACCGACCGTAGCGCGCCGAGGAACTCCTCCAGCGTGTCGGTGCGCTCACCGGCCACCTGCGTGACGATGTCCCCCGGGCGCAGGCCGGCCGCGGCCGACGGACCGTTCCCGTCGACGTCCCGAACCAGGACCCCCCGGTCGGTGCCGGCATTGAGCGACCTGGCGATCTGCGGGGTCAGCCGGGCCACCGCCACCCCGAGGTACGGCTGGGTGACCCGGCCGTCGTCGAGCAGGTCGTCGGCGATGTCCAGGGCGGTGGCGGCGGGGATCGCGAACCCGATGGACACCGCGCCGGTCTGCGGCGGGAGGTACGCGTCGTTGATGCCGATCACCCGCCCGGAGTAGTCGGCGAGCGCGCCGCCCGAGTTGCCGGGCGAGATGGCCGCATCGGTCTGGATCAGGTCGACAAGGGCGTTGCCCTGGCTCGCCGAACCGGGGATCTCCCGGCCGACGCCGGAGACGATGCCCGCGGTGACACTGTTGAGGAAGCCCAGCGGGCTGCCCAGGGCGACCACCGGCTCGCCGGGCGGGGGCAGCTCGGTGCGGAACGGGGCGGGCGGCAGGTCGGCGCGCTCGGCGCGGAGCACGGCGAGATCGGTGACGGCGTCGGCGGCGACCACCCGGGCCGGTACGCGCGTGCCGTCGGCGAGGGCGACCTCCACGCTCTCCCGATCACCCACGACGTGCTCGTTGGTGAGGATCAGCCCGCCGTCCCGGAACACCACCCCGGAGCCGAGGCCCTGCCCGACCCGTACGGCTACGACGGAGGGCTGCAACCGCGCGATGATCTGTGGCAGGTCGACGCTGGCCGGTGCCGGCGCGGCCGTCGCCCCGGCGGTCGGTGCCGCCGTCGCCGTGTCACCGTCGTCGGCGGTGCAGCCGGCGGTGGCGACCAGCATCGCTCCGCTGCCCAGCAGTGCCACCCAGCGCGATCGGCGCGTCACGGCTCCGTCCTCCTCCGCGGTCGTCCGGCGGCGCAGGCCTGCGCCCTGGCTGGCCCGCTACCCGAACCCCCCGCCGGCAAACCTCGGACCGCCGCCCATCGCCGGACCGTCACAGGGGTGGGCAGGAATCGTCATCCGTTCGTCACGGCCGAGCTGAGCGCCAAGGCGCACATCCTCGCCTGGCGCACACCCGGAGTGCACGACGTCAGCAACCGGGTCCGCCGGCTGGAAGCCTGAACCTGGCCTCGCCGGCCGCGCGCCTGACCGTCCCGCCGGCGAGGGCCGGGGCGGTGGTGTGCCGGTTCGGTCCGGCACACCACCGTGCCCGCCGCTAGAAGCGGTAGTAGGGGTAGGTCGGGTAGACGTAGCCGGCTCCCCAGTACGGCGGGTAGCCGTAGTAGTCGTAGAGGGATTGGTAGTAGTCGGATTCGTCGACGAGGTCGGGGTCGTACCGGGGTGCGTCGGACACCCGGTCCCGGGCTTCGCTCACGCACACGACGTCGTCGGAGATGCTGGTGACGGCGTCGACCGGGAGGTACGACGGGGTGGCGCCCAGGCCGAGGATGCCGCCGTGCTCCACCCGCAGCATCCGTACCTTGTGCCGTTCGCTGTCGACGAGCAGGTCGTCGACCTTGCCCAGGTCGTTTCCGTCCCGGTCGCGGACCTTGCGGCCCCGGATGTCCTCGGCGGGGTCGACGAGGACCTGATCGCTGTCGCCGAGCTTGGTCAGCGACAGGGAACTCTGGCGGGTCATCGGGGTCTCCCTTCTGTCGTTGTCGGTCGTCGCACAGGGCGTTCCGCAGCCACTACCGGGGCGGTGCGGCGGATAAACGGCACCGGTCAGGCCAGGTGGGCTGGTGCCCGTCGGGCGACGCCGGGCCAGTGGGTCACGAATCCGGCCTTGTCGAACGAGATGGTGGCGTTGCCGGTGTCGGACTCGACGCGCATGCCGCCGTCGGGCAGCGGATGCCGCTGGCTGTCGACGACGACGACGGCCAGTGACGGCGGTACGACCAGGCCGACCCGGGTGCGCGTCGGTTCCGACCCGTCGCGGTGTCGCCCTGGCAGTGTGGCGAACAGCGGTGCGCGGGCGATGGCGATCTCACCGACGGCGTCGAGGCGGTTGGTGTCATCGATGCCGGCGATTGGGGCCACTGGACGTCCGGCGCGGCGCAGCGCGGCGTCGAGGTCGCCGCTCTCGTGCGTGTCGACCCGCCACTGTTCCGCGTCGCGTCGCAGGCGTACGCGGCGGCGCCAGCCGGCGCCCTCGGTGGTCACCGACAGCGTGGTGCACCGGCCGTCCGGCTCCCGGCGCAGGCGGTAGTGCAGGCAGTACGGCAGGACTCCGCCGATGAGCGCGACGCCGTCGGCGGCGGTGAGCTGCTGGTCGACGACGGCGAAGTCGGTGCCGACGACGTCGAGGCGTTGCCACAGCAGCGCACGGTCCAGGGCCGGATCGAGCAGGGCAGCGGCTTCCTCCGCGGCGGTTTCCCGGTTGGCGGTGAGGCTGAACATGATCGTCTCCCTTCCTCGGTCGGCGGCTGGCTCTACCCGTCCCGGCCGGCCCCGACGCAGGGCCGTCCCCCCGGTTTCCGGACCACCGCGGGCGTCGGTGGTAGCGCCGAACCGGTCCGATACCGACGGAAGGGAGCCGACCGACGATGCCCGTGGGTCCCAAGCGGCGCGTTGTCCGACCGGCCCTCCCGTCACCTCGCCGGGTGGACGTTCGACGCTGGGCCGGTCGGCGTTGCACAGGTCGGTGACAAGTCGTTGACGATCCTTCAAAGGCGGTTTTCCGGGCGACGTCGAGGAGATTGCTGACCGTGGGGCGCCGGACGGCAGGTCCGCCAACCGGTGCCGAGGTGGCGGGGCGTGATCGGTGTGGAGCCCGTGCCAGCGGCGCTGGCGCCGTCCGTTGAGCACCATCCGCGCCCCGCGGCGGCAGGGCCGACGGCCCGCCCACTCGACGACCACGGGAGCGACATGTATTCGATCGATGCTGTCCGGGACACCCACACCGGTGTTGTCGGGGCCGAGCGCCGGGAGCAGGCGACCGTCGCGGCGATCCGCCGGCTGCGCGACCCACGGTGCTCCGGTGGCGAGCGTGACCGCCTGCGGCAGGACGTGGTGCGCTGGAACCTGCCGCTGGCCCGGCGGTTGGCCCGGCGCTACCAGCACCGGGGCGAGGGCCTCGACGACCTGCAGCAGGTCGCGGCGCTCGCGCTCGTCAAGGCGGTGGACGGGTACGACCCGGGCCGGGGCCCCAGCTTCACCGGCTACGCCACCCCCACCGTGCTCGGCGAGTTGAAACGGCACTTCCGGGACCGGGTGTGGAGCGTGCACGTGCCGCGGCGGCTGCAGGAGCGGTGCCTGGAGGTCACCCGGGCCCGCGATGACCTGACGCAGCGCCTGCACCGGCGGCCGTCGGCAGGGGAGATCGCCGCCGCCCTCGGTGTCAGCGCGGCCGACGTCCGCGCCACCGAGGGCAGCATGTCGGCGTACCGGGCGGACTCGCTGAACCGGCCGGCGAGGCCCGACGACGACAGCTGCGAACAGCAGGACCTGCTCGGCGCGCGGGACGAGGCCTTGGAAGCGGTGTGCGACCGGGTAACGCTGCGGGCCGCCGTCGAGCGACTGGCGCCCCGGGCCCGGCACGCCGTGCACGAGTACTTCTACCGCAACCGTACGCAGGCGCAGATCGCCGCCGACCTCGGCACCTCGCAGATGACAGTGTCGCGGGTGCTCACGCAGGCCCTCGCCCAGTTGCGGGCGACGCTGTCCGAACGGACCTCGGAACCGCGGCCCGCCGTCGACGGCCACGGGGACCTGCGCGTGCGCACGTACGAGGCCGGTCGGGGTTGTGCGGTGGTGGCGGTCGCGGACGTCGTGGACGCAGCCGCGGCGGCCCGCCTCCGACAGTTGCTCATGGACCTGGCGCTCGCCCGACGGCCGCGCATGCTCGTCGTCGACCTGCGTCACGCCGGGCACCTGCCGATGGCAGCCGCCCGGACCCTGCTCGACGCCCGCCGCGCCTGCGGGCACGTGGGATCCCGCTTCTGCCTGGTCAACGTCGGCCCGGAGGCATACCACGCGCTGCACCGCACCGGGCTCGACCGGTTGCTGGACGTCCGCCCGGCGGCGGGCGCGGCGGCCGCCGGGCGTACCCCTGCTCCGCCGACCACAGCCGGCGGACCTGTGACGCCCGCCCGTCCCGCCGATGCGACCGCAACCGTCCCGCTGCCCGGACCGCCGGACCGGACAAGGTACCGCCGCCGGTTCCGCAGCGGTGCCGCCGTCGGGACCCGGGCCTGGCGGCGAGTGTGGATGGACCGGACACGGTGTCCGTCACGACTCGCCACCAGCTGCCCGGCGGAGCGTCACCTCCCGGGTGGCGGAGGCGATGGGAATGCCGGCCTCCCCAAGGCGGTGGAGGATCGTGCGGGTCACCGCTTCCTCGACGACAGGCGCGCCCAGCGACGACGATGCCCGCTGCGCCAAGGGGAAACCGGATCACTCCGTTCGTGGGCGCTGGTTCGCGACGAGGGTCAGTATGGCGGCATGCGTCTGCTCGTCCGCAGCCACCACCAGACCGCCCAGACCGGTGTGCATCGGCTGGCCGTCGATTCCGGTGACCACACAACCGGCTGCCTGGCAGAGGGCGATTCCCGCCGCGAAATGAACGCTGTCGGACAGGTGACCATCGGTGACGTAGGCGGCGCGGCGGCCAGCGGCGACCCAAGCCACGGCCAGGGTGGTGGAGACGACGCGAGGGCGGAACTGCTCGATGAATCCTTCGTCGGCGAGCATCCGGGCGGCCGAGAAGACTCCCTTGTTGGGAAACGGTGGGTCGAGATTGACGTCGACCAGTCTCGACTCGGCCGACGGGGCAAGTCGCTGGTCCGAACCACCGCGACGCACGTATGCAGCGGCACCGTCAGTCCAGAACACCTCGTTCGTGAACGGGTCCGCGGCGGCGGCCACCGTGTCCTGCTCACCGGCTCGCAGCGCCACATTCACCGAGGCCAGCATGTTACGCACGGCATAGTTCAACGTTCCGCACAACGGGTCGACCAGCCACGTACGATCGTTGTCGCCGTTGCCCGTGCGCCCGCTCTCCTCACCCAGCACGAGATCGTCCGGGCGCGCGGTACGCAACACGTCGATGATGGCTCTTTCGGCCTCGATGTCGGCCGTGGTGGCGAAGTCACCTGCGGACTTCTGCAAGCGTGTCAGCGATGATCCGTAGTGCGAGCGGACGACCGCAGCCCCGGCTTCCGCCGCTTCGATGACCAGGTCCTGGTCGGTGATCGACATGCAGGGACCATAGATGTCCACCGCACCTCGAACGCGCGTGGCCTCGCCACGGCCAGCGAGCATCGGTCAAGTACCCGGATCTGCCGCGCGTTAGGCAGCGTGACGCCGAGCTGGCCTGGCTGCCGGTCGGACGGACGTCGCATGGAAAAGATCCACACCGGTGAATGGGTGATCATCGGCGCGCGAGAGCACGAGACCGCATGGTCCGTGGGCTACCAGTCACGCGCCTTCATCGAGTCAAGGGACATACCCGATTCGTTGGTAGGCAACGGACCTGTGGTCGTACCCAAGTCCGGCGCGGAGCCATGGCTGGCCTGGTCCGGTCGGCCGGTGGAAGAACAGATCGCCGAGGGGCGGCCCACCCTCGGCTGAACGCACTGGCATGCCGCTGATCGTGCGCCGGTGCCGGGCTACAACCCCAGCAGAAGCACCTGGGCCAGAGCGCTGCAGTCGCATGAGCTCGCAGCGTCCTCGTCGCTCAACCGTTCCCTGCGGCTTTGAGCAGCGATTCCGTCTTAGGGTGGCCACTTCGGACGGCCCATTCGAGGGGCGACAGCCCGCTGCCGTGGTCCTCGCGGAGGTTCGGATCTGCGCCCCTTGTCAGGAGTTCGCGGACGACATCGGCATGTCCCCACGCTGCGGCTCCAGTCAACGGTGTTCCCTCCTCGCCGCGCCCGCTCTCGACGTTCGGGTCCGCACCGGCGTCCAGGAGGATCCGCACCGCCGCACGCTTGTCCTGCAGCGCGGCCAGGTAGAGAGGCGTGGTGCCGTCACGGTCTGCCGCGTTCGGGTCTGCCCCCGCGCGCAACAGCGCAAGCACGGCCGGAAGATCGTCACGTAGCAGCGACGCCATCAGGCGGGCGGTGAGCTTCTTGCGCTGTCGGACGTTCACCAGCATCGGAACAGGGGGTCCGGTGTGGCGTCCGGTCAGTCGGCGGGGGGCTCGTACGAGAAGTCGACCTCGAAGGCGCCGTCGCGCTGGACGGCCATGGTGAACCCGTACCAGGGGTCGCCGCCGTCGTCGATCATCACCTGCCGCAGGTCGATGAGCAGGTCGGTGATCTCGTCGACGGCCTCGTCGGGGTTGTCGTCCCAGGAGAAGTAGAACGCTTTCCCGTCGGGCCCCCGAAGTTCCAGGGACGCGTTGGCGTAGTCGACGTCGGTTTCGCCGTTGGCGATGATGGTTTCCGCGTTGTCGGGCAGGACCGACAGCAGGATCTGCCCGATGCGGGTGATGATGTCGCTGTCACGACCGTCAGGCACGACGGCACCTTTCATGGATTCCGGAATCGGTGGGTGCGTTTGGGGCCGTTGTCGATCTGCTCGGTGATGGTGAACGCGGTCGGCCGGGTTGATGCTGAGTTCGGATCGTAGTGCACCCGGCCCTCGACTCGGACGGTCTGGGAGCCGGCGCCGGGGGTGGGGTGGTCCGGGTCCAGGGCCCGCGCCCACCTGTTCTCCATCCGTTTCCAGGCGGACAGGTTGAGGTTGGAGTCCATCGCCACGAGGTTGATGCGTTCGCCGGGACCGCGGAAGATGTGGGCGAACAGGTGGCCGCCCTGGTCGGTCGACTTGCGGAACGGCCTGCCGGCGACGCGCTGCTGGTAGGCGTTGCGGTGTCCGTCCACCGCCTGGAGACGTCCGCTGAAGTGGGTGACCCGGCCCTTGGAGTCGGTCTTGTAGGTGTAGCCGGTGGTGCGTTCCACGTAGGTCGTGTTGGGTTGGAGTTTGCGCCGGTTCACCGTGCGGTTCCACGCTCCGGGCTGACCGGCGTTGAAGTCGATCCGGGCGCGGGTGCGTGGGGCGGGGATGACTCGTCCGGCAGCGCCGATCGGTCCGCGGGCGTTCGGTGCGCCGCCCGGGGTCGCACGCCGTCCGCTGCCTCGCCCGCCTCGGCCTCTAGCCATTGAGCACCGCTTCGACGGCCATGGCGATGAGCTGGTCGAGGATCAGCGAGGTGATCATCTTGAAGACCGGGATTTCGAGGAGCGAGGCACCGAACGTCACGGCGGCGGTCGCGATGGCCTGGGCGATCTGCACGGCAAGGATCGCCAACTGCACGATCACCTGGATCTTGAGGGCGAGGACGACGCCGGCGCAGACCATGATTCCCGCCCCGACGAGGGAGGCGCCGGGGATGCCCTGGGCAAGCGCGTTCGCCGGGCTGTCGGCGCCGTTCCACCACGCCTGGAAAGCCTGGGCCGCCTCGCCCTGGTTGTTCGCAAAGTAGGTGGAGGCTGAGGCGAGGGCCGCGGCTCCCGCGGCTTCCATCTTCGGCGCGAACTCCACCCACAACTGCCCGAGCTGGAACAACCGCTCCTCGTCCGAGGTGGGCCAGTCGTAGCCGAGCATGCCCAGGATGGACACCAGTTCACCCGGTAGCTGCAGTCCCATGCCGGTCAGCCGAGGCTCTCGCCGAGGGCGTTCAACGCGGCGAAGGCGTCCGCCTCGACCCGTTCGTAGGCTTCCGCCACGCCGACCAGGTCGTCGCCGGCGGCGGCCAGCTCGTCGGCGACGGTGTGCCAGCAGTCGAGCGCCCACTGCGCGACGGCGACGTAGGCGGTGCCGATGTAGGTGCCGATGGTGTCGTCGCCCCAGGCGCCGTCGTAGGCGGCGGTGGCGGCCTCGAACGCCGCCAACTGCTCCAGGAAATCCTCGCCGCTGGTGGCGAGGTTGTTGCCGGCGGTGAGGATCGCCTCCGGTTGCACGTCGAAGCCTGGCACCGTTCCCCCGATCGAGTGACGGACTGTGGCGGCACGGATCCTATCGGCAGACGCCAACCCGCGGGTTACGCGGACGGTCCCGGGTCCGTCGGGTGCGGGCCGCGGACGGTGTGGCATGTTCGTACGCTCAGGGGCGGCCGAGGGGACAGGGGAGCGGGGTATGCGTCCGAGCAGTGAGGGTTTCGCCGAGATGCTGGACCAGGTGGTCGCCGCCGCCGGCAGGGTGCAGGAAGCAGCCACCGGCGGCGCGGAGCCGGTGCGCACGAGCGCGGCGAACGGCTGGGTCGAGGCCGAGTTGGGCGCGGATGGACGGCTCGCCGCGCTGACGCTCGATCCGGGGTTGAAGGGGCTGCCGATGGAGCGGGTAGCCGCCGCGATCGTCGAGGCGGTCAACGCGGCCCTGGACGAGCAGCAGGCCCAACGCGGCCATGGTGGGCCGGCAGTGGACCTGTCCGAGATGATGGCGCAACTGAAGCAGGTCCAGGAGGCCGCGGTCCCGCAGCTGCGCTCGTTCGTGGACGCGCTGACCCGCGCCCAGCAGGACGCCGCCGCCCGCGCCACGCGACGGTAACCGCGCGGCGGGTCCGCTGGCGCGGTGATGCTCACCAGCCCGAACGGTCCTTGTTCGACCATCGGCGCGCCGGCATGATGGGCAGGGACGGATGGAGTTGCGGTGAGCCAATCCCACGCCATTGCCGCCCCGAGCGCCGCCCCGCCCGCGGTGAAGACCGTTCCGACCACCGAGCAACGCCCGTCCGCGTCGCCGCGGCCGGCAGCCGGATCCGAGTTCGGCCGGGTGGCGTTGGAGCGGGCGTTCGCCGACCCGGTCCGGCCCGTCCACGGCGCGGTCCGTGCATCCGTCGAGGCCGCAACCGGCGTGTCGCTGGCCGGCGTACGGGTGCACACCGGCCCGCACGTGCGGACGGCGGCCCGGGCCGGCCGCGCCGCCGCGTTCACCGCCGGGCGGGACATCGGGATCGCGGTCGGGCCGGGGCAGGAGCTCCCCGAAGCGTTGCTCACCCACGAGCTGATCCACGCCGCCCAGCAGTCCGGCGACGGGGATGCCGCACCCGACGACGCGGAGGCGCAGGCGCACCACGGCGCGCACGACCTCGACGCGCTCGGGCCGCTGCGCACCACCGGCACGTGGTACGTCGCGTTCGCCCCCGAGGACTGGCTGCAGACGACCCCGGATGTCCGGCACTACGGGTTCACCGAGCTGGTGGACGAGCTGCGCGCCGTCGACGAATGGCTCAACCGGCAGATCGTGGGCTCGCAGGAGACCGACCGGATGATGGAGGCCAAGGAGGCCCTGCAGGCGGAGCTCGCCCGCCGGCAGGCCGCCATCCGGGCCGCCGACCGGCCGCCACCGCGACGCCGTGGCCGCGGCCGGGCGGGGCAGGCGCCCGCCCAGCCGGAGCTGCCCGAGCAGACCGAGATGCCGCGCATCCTGCGGGAGCGGAACAGCAGACAGCTCACCGACCCGGACGAGATACGGGCCGAGGTGGACTTGATCACCGCCTGGTTGCAGCGTCCGGACCTGAGCCGGGACACCCGGTGGATCCTGCGGCAGGAGCTCGCGGCGCTGGAGCCCGGCCTCGGCGCGGAACTCGGCCGGGCGAGCGCGCAGCGGCAGCAGCAGCGACTGGCCCGCGCCCTGTCCCCGGCGGCGGGTGCCGACCGGTCCGGCGTGCTCGCGAACATCCGGCTGATCGAATCGATCCGGCCCTACCAGGAGCAGCCGGGTATGGCGTACGTCATGCACGACGGCGAGCTGCTCGTCTTCCCGCAGGAACTCGCCGACCGGGTGCGGGCCGAGGTCACCGCCGCGCTGCAGGAGGCGGCGCGCCGGGCGCGGGACGTGAACGACAGCACCGAGTACCGCATGCGCGAGCACATGCGACTGAACTACGAGGACCAGTACGTCGTCGGCTTCTTCGTCAGCGTCGTCAGCGGCGAGGAGCCGGTCGACGTCCAGCGGCGCATGCTCGACCCGATGGCGGACTCCAACATCGCGCTCAGCCGCTTCCGTAACGCCCAGCAACGCGGCTCGCTGACCGAGATGGCGGACGCCGTCTTCACCGCCGTGGAGAAGGCCGACCAGGCGCAGACCGTCGTGCTCGACGGCATCGACCGGGCGGTCGCGGCGGCCGGTTCGATCGTCACCGGCCTGACCATCACCCGGAACCTCGCGTTCGCGGTGGCGCTGTCCATCGGCGCGATCCTCGCCGCCCCGGTGGTCGCGGCCGGCGTCGCCGGGACCGGCGCGACCGGCCTGCTGGCCACCGGCATGACCGCGGTCGGCACCGGGGCGGTCGTCGGCGGTGAGGGCTTCCTGCTCGGGTTCGCCGGTGGGGCGGGCGGTGAGCTGGTCGCCGGCCACGGTGGCGAGGCGGCGCTGCGGACCGGCCTGAGCGAGGGGCGACGGGTCGGCGGGGCGGGCTTCGCGATCGGCGTCGGCGGCGGGGCGAGCCTGGGGCTGGCCGGCAACCTCGGCATGGGCGCGACCGGGCTGAGTCGCGGCGGGCAGCTGTGGCGCGGTGCGCTCGCCGGTGGCGGCGGCAACGCGATCGGGTCGATGACCGGCGCCGCGCTCAGCGACGTCCCGGAGGGCGAGAGCCGGGCGAGTTTCGTGCTGCGCTCCGGGGCGTGGGGCGCCGGGCTCGGCATGTTCGGCGGTGCGGCCGGGACCGGCTCCCGGTGGCTCAGCTCACCCGGAGCGCGGTTCGGCGTCGGCGTGGGGCTGCCCAGCCTGGCCGGCGCCGGCGGGACGTACCTCCAGTCGGGGGGCGACTGGAGCCAGACGTTGCAGGCCGGCGCGTTGGGGCTCACCGTCGGCGGGCTGGCCGGCCGCCAGCCCACCACGGTCACCCCGACCCAGCAGCGCGCCTTCCAGCTCGGCCGGCAGTTCATGGGCGGCGTGCGGGCGTACGCGGGCGCGGCCATGATCGGGTTGGGCAACGTCGGGCCGTCGCTGCGGGTGGGGGAGTCCTCCGCCTCGACCACTATCGTTGTGCGCGACAGCGACGGCGGCTTCGTCCAGCAGGGCCGGGCGGCGGTGCAGCAGCAGGCAACCGTCCAGCAGCAGGCGCCGGCAGCGGTGCAGCAGCAGGCGCCGGCGCCGGTCCAGCAGCAGGCGCCGGCGCAGCAACCGCAGCAGGCGCTGACCATCCGGGTCTCCACCGGCGCGTTCGTTCCCAACCCGGCCCGCCAGGTCGTCGACCCGTTCTCCGGCGAGGTGCTCGGGCAGCGGTCCGCGTCGGCGCAGACGGCCCGGTCGCTGATCACCGGCATCCGGGCCGACGAGGGCGAGGCGGCGGCCTGGCGGGCGGCACTGGCCCGCGGCGAGATCGGGTTGCAGGGACCGACCGGCTCGAACGTGCCCGGCGGCGACTTCTACACCGCCCAGATCGACGCCAACGGTCAGGTGACTCTCATCGCGACCGACGTGAAGCTGTCCACCGTGGGCAGCTTCCCGACGCCGGCCACCACCCTCAAGCCCACCTGGCGGGCCGAGTTGCAGGCCGCCATCGCACCGGGCCGGCTGAACCTCGGCGACCCCGCGCTGGAGAACGCGATCCGGGCCGCGTTCGCCGCCGGCCGGATCCGGATCCGCCAGCTCAACGCCGACTACTCACCCACCGGCGGGGGCACGATCACCCCCGCCAACGGCTGGTGAGCCCGAACGACCCCGGACACATCAGAAGGCGCCGACCTCGTCGGCGCCTTCTCATCCGTGCCGTCCAGCCATACGGGGTGTCGAACCCCTCATCCGCTACACAAGGTCTCGGCTGTCCCTACCGCGGGTTGGCGCATGCCTGGACCTACGAGGATATTCCCCGCCGTCATGGCAAGCAACGGTCCAGCAGGAACGAGCCCGACTCGACGCGTACCCCGACGCCCAGCGGGTTGAGCACGTCACTGACGTAACGCAACGACACCCTCTGCGCAGCCCCCTCGTCGCGCAGCACCACGCCGGCCCGGAACGGGCCGGACGCGTCGAGGCCGCGTAGTTGCAGGAACGCGCCGAGCTGGCCGGTCACCCGCACCGCGTCGACCGGCGTGCCGTCGGTCTGGTCGCCCGTACGGTGCAACCGCGCGTGGTTGTCCAGCATGGTCAGGCTGCTGAAGCTGCCCACGTAGAAGGCGTGCCGCTGGCGGCCCCAGAAGAACGGCACCGCGCAGGACACCGTGTTGTTGCTGATCACCACCTGGCCGAGCACCCGCCGGCCCCCGCCGGCCGCCCGCAGTGCCACATGGACGCCCTGCAGCGCCCCGGTCACCTCGTTGCCCTCGACCCGGACCAGGTTCGCCCGGTCGCCGGCCACCACGATGCCCTGCCCGACGGCCCGGGTGTCCTTCAGCGCCGCCGCGAGGAACCGGCCGCTGACCGAGCCGACCGCCGCCTGGTGCGGTTCGGTGGCGCTGGCCGTGACGAACCGCGCCAGCCCCTGGTGCAGCGAGGCACGGGACTTCAGCCGCCGGGTCGAGGTGGCCTTCGCCCAGTCGGCGGCCACCCGGCGCAGCGCGGCCGGGCCGCCCATCCGTACCGTGCGCCCGTCGGCCAGCTCGACCGCCGCGCCGCCGCCGGCCGCCGGGTCGGCGGCCAGGTGGCCGGCGACGAACCGGCCCAGCTCGCGGGCCACCAGGCGGGTCATCAGCGTGGTCGCCTTGCCGGCCGACAGCACGACGGTGTTGTCCACGACCGTGCTCTCGGTCGCCGACGCGACGATGACGCCCGCCTGGTGGTCACCGATCTCCAGCCGGTTGCCACGCACCTCCACCGCGCCGGGACGCCTGCCGTCCGGGTCGGGCGCCGCGTAGATGCCCGACTGCGCACGCCCGGACGAGTCCGGGCACCACACCTCGCAGTCGCGCACCCGCACCCCGTCGCAGCCCAGGAACGTCAACGCGCCCAGCAGGTGCTCCTCACCGGGCGGGGTGTCGGGGGCCCGGCCGGACTCCACCCGCAGGCGGGTGACCTCGATGTCCGGGCAGCGGGTCGCGACCAGCACCGCCTCGTGCTTCTCGCCGACCAGCACCGTGGCCGGTCCGATCCCGGTGATCACCACCCGCTGTTTGCCCGTGACGGTCAGCGGGGCACCGACCCGGAACGTGCCGGCGGCGAGGCACAGCTCGCCGCCGGTGGCGGGCAACGCGTCCAGGGCGGCCTGCAGGTCGTCACCCGGGAACGCGGTCACCGTGCAGGTCCCGCCGCGCAGGTCGGTCAGCGGCGGGAAGGTCGGCCGGCAGTCCGTGAGCACGGTCTTGTTCGTCAGGTCCACCACGGCCAGCGGCGCGGCGGTGTGCACGACGCCGTCGGGCGGGGCGTCGGTCAGCGTCTCCACCGCGTCGGCGGCGCTGCCGCGGACCCGCACCCCCCACCAGTCGCCGACCTGGTAGCCGCCGGCGCGGGCGGTGAACGCGATGCCGACGTCGGCCCCGCCGAGGGTCAGCGGGACCGCGGTGGCCGCGCCGACGACCTGCCCGTCCCAGCGCCGCAGGCAGGTACCCGGCGGGTCGCCCGCCAGCGGGCTGGCCGTACCGAGGGTGACCGTGTCGCCGCCGGCCGACGGCGCCACCGCCGCCACGGTGAACAGCGCGCCGTGGTCGCGCCGGTCGGCCCGGCGCGCCAGCGTCGACACCTCGACCAGGTCGCCGGGGGCGAACGTCACCGCGGGCGACGGGGCGAGGGTCACCGTCGTGCCGGCCACCGTCGCCGCCACCGCGTCGCTGCCGTTCGCGTACGACCAGGCGAACCGGGCCGTCTTCTCCGTGCCCGCGTCGAGCACCTCGATGCGCAGCAGCCCGTCGGGCAGCTTGCTGCGCGGGTCGTCCGGAGGCGCGCACGGGTCCGGTGACACCGGCGCGGCGGTCCGCGAGACGTCCAGCCGGCCGGTCGACACCGGTACGGGCAGGCCGGCGCCCGAGCAGGTGGGGGACGTCGCGGGGACGGCCCGTACCCGCCAGCCCACCCGGGTGCGGGTGGTGGTGTCGACGCCGGCGAGGGCCGGGTCGAGCAGGCTCGGGTCCTCCGCCGCCTGCACCTCCTCGACGAACGCGTCGAGGTAGACGTTCACCAGGCCGGACGCGGGCAGCGCGGCGACCTCCGGCTGTGCCGCGTACCCCAGGTCGGCGGGGTTGCGGGCGAGCAGCCCGCCGATCCACATCGTCCCGGCGCGGACCGTCAACGCCCCGCCCACGAACTCCACCTTGAAGGCGGTGCTGCCGACCGGCACCCCGGCCGGGCCGATCGCGTCGCGGGCGAGCTGCCGGGCGTCCCGGGCGGAGCCCCCGACGACCAGGTTCCAGTCGGTGTCGAGCAGCACCCGGCCCTGCTGCATGAGCGCAGCGGTCCACCGGTCGGTGGCGCGCAACGGGACGCTGGTGACGTCTCCGGTCATGTCATTCCTCCGGGTGCGCGACGCTCAGGTGCGGATGCACGGTCAGCGGGGTCATCTCGGGCAGGCGCTGCGCCAGCCGGACGGCCAGCGGCCCGCGGCGGGCGTGGTGGTAGGCGCCGATCTCGCCACCGTCGCTCGCGCCGGTGAGCAGTGCCGGCGACGGGCGGGCCGACGGGGCGTCCAGCACCGGCGCGTAGTAGCCGGCCGAGTCGAAGCCGATCCCGCCGAAGCGCGGCAACGGCCCGGTCAGGCAGTGGTACGCGGGCGGGTGGGCCTGCGGCGAGTCGTGCTCGCCCAGGTGGCAGTAGCGCACGCAGCCGGTGGACGTGACGGTGGTGCGCAGCCCGCCGGTGAACAGGCAGTCGGTCACCCACACCTCGTCGGCTCCGACCGGCCCGACGAAGGTGACCCCGGTGGCGACGAGGTCGGGCGGGAACCGGTCGGCGGCGGCGACCGCGGCGCGGGTCGGGTCGCCGCCCGGATCGCCGCCGCACGGCATCAGCGCCGCGCCCCGCCCGTCGACGACGCAGTCGGTCAGCTGGATCGGGTACGCGGACAGGTCGGCGCGGATCGGGCCGAGCAGGCAGCGCGTCGCGGCCAGCCGGACCGTCCACGCGGTCGGGTCCACGTCGATCCCGTGCCCGGACGTGGGGTCGCCGGTCATCCCGACCAGGTCGACGCCGGCGAGCTGGGCGCCGATCCGCAGCGCGCCCGCGAGGAGGAACCCGCAGAGCTCGATCCGCACGTCGGTCAGCTGCAGGGACAGGTCCCCGGTGACCACCGGGGTGCACCCGGTCGGGGCGACGACCCGCCACCGGGTCAGCGTCGGGGTGCCGGTCACCGGCGCCGCGGGCGCGGCGAGCCGGTCGCTGGTGAGCAGGCGGATCTCCACCTGCGGGGCGTCCGGCTCGCTGGAACTGCTGGTCGCCGCGGTGGCGGCGGCGAACGCCGCGGTCAGGGTGGGCACGACGATCTGCCCGGCGGGGTGCGGACCCGACGCCGGATCGACGACGATCACCACGCCCGCGTCGTCGCGGGTCTCGGCGGTGCTCGCCACCGCGCCGAGCCGCCCCGGGACGGCCCGGTAGAACGTGGCGCGGAGGGTGCCCGGCACGTCCCCGGCCGGTTTCACCACCCCCCGGTACGGGTCGACGAGCACCGTCCCCGCCGGGGCGGCGGGGGACCCGGCGGGCGGCAGGGCGGTCAGCCCGATCTTCGCCCAGGGCAGCGGCACGCCGTCCACGGTCAGCTCCAGCAGCGCCGGCCCGTCACCGGTGAGAGGATGGTCGGCCGCGAGCGTCCACACCGGCCCGTAGCTCACGTCGCCGAGCGCGTCGATCAGCCGCCACGTGGCGCGTACCGGAAGCTCGTCCGGCGTGCGCGGACGACGCGGTGCGGGCGGCTCGCCGGGTGGTCGCTCGTCCTCGGCGTCGCTGGCGATCTCCAGCGGTCGCGGCCGTAGGTAGAGCGGCGCGCTGCCGCCGAGCGGGTGCAGCGCGAACCGGCCGCCCCCCAGCGGCGCCACCTGGACCTGTTCGTAGCCGAGCACCTGCCACGGGAACACCTGCACGGTCGCCGCCGCCGGGTGGAACGACCCGCCCGGCGTGACCGACCGTCGCGCGGGGTCGAGCCCGGTGCCCGCCAGCAGGTGCTCGCCGTTGCGCAGGTCCAGCGAGGCGGTACGCCGGACCGGGTGGCGCAGCTGCTGGCACCACACCGTCGCCGTCCAGCCCTCGCGCACCCGTGCCGACCAGCCCGTGACGACCTCGGCGAAGTCCTCCAGGGCGGCCGGGGTCCCCTTGCGCCGGCGTAGCGCGGTCGCGTACGCGATCTCGCGCCGGTCGGCGTCCGGCGGCAGCCCCAGCAGCGCGCCCAGGTACGGCAGCGCCCAGTCCGCGGCGCTGTCCGGGAAGGCGTCGTCGAGCACCCGGTCGACGTCCGCCGCGAGCAGCAGCCACTGCTCCTCCAACGCCGCCAGCAACGCGAGCAGCGGCGGTGTGTCGGCGCCGGCCGGCCCGGTGTTCAGCAGGGCCGGCGGCACCATACGCAGGAAACGTTCGCTCATTGGAGATGCACCGCCGTCACGCTCAACAGTTCGTACCGTTCAGCCGGTGTCCGGCCGATCGCGGCCTCGGCGGCGGACGGCGCGCGGACGCCCGGGGTGACCGACAGCGCGACCACGCCGACGACCCCGGTGACCGCCTGCGCCACGGCCAGCACGTCGCTCGCGTCGACCGGCACGCCCAGGTCGCGCGGTCGGGGCGCGAGTGGGCCGGCCGGGTCGAGCAGCGCCGCGCCGACCGCCTCCCGGACCGTCACCGGGTCCCGGCGCGGGTCGGCGGTCACCGTCAGCGTGGCGGTCAGCGCGCTCGGCACGCCCGCGCACACGCACAGGCCCACCGAGGTGTCCCGCCGGGCGTCCAGGTAGCCGGCGAGCGAGGTCAGCTCGGCGGGCAGCGGTGCGCGCACCCCCGTGTCGCCGAACCGCAGCGACGCCACATGCAGACCGCTCCCGCCGCAGGGGCAGCCCACCGGGCCCGCGCCCCGCCACGCCACGCTGTGGCTCGTCCCCGGCACGCCGAGCGCCAGGTCGGCCAGATCGTCCAGTGACACCGCGCGGTCCAGCGCGCGGACCCGGGCCGCGGCGGCCCGCCGCATCTGCAGCGAGTCCTCCTGGTCGGCGGCCCCGGTGGTACGGCCCACCCCGGCGATCTTGCGGACGCCCCGCACGCTGCCGAGCAACGTGTCGATCCGCGTCGCGTCCAGCTCACCGACCAGGCCGCCGCCGACCCGCCAGGTCGCCGTCACCTCGCCGCGTACCGCGTCGGCGCCGAAGCGGACCACGAGGCGGCCGTCGGCGGCGAGCCGGGTGGTGAACACCGGTGCGGTCGGGTCCCGCCCGTACAGGCTGTCGACCTCGTCGAAGGCCACCCCGCCGACCCGGACGGTGAGACTGTCGGTGACCCGGCCCGACTGGTCGACGTCGGCGGTGACCGGGCCGGGGACGACGGTGCCGCCGTCGGCCACGGTCAGCGGTCCGCGGCGCGTCTCGCCGTGCCGGACCGGGACGAGGTTGGCGGTCGCCGGGGCCTTCGCGGCCGTCCCGGTGAGCCCGGAGCCGAGGACGAGCAGCATGCCACCCACGTCGTCGGTGGTGTCGCCGGCGTCCCGCGAGCAGTCCGCCAGCTCCCAGCCGGCGCTGGTCTGCACGGCGATCCGGGTGGGCACCTCGGCGGGCCGGGGATGCACCCGCAGCCGGGTCCCGCCGGGGGCCAGCGGCGGCAGCTCGTGGTGCTGGGCGACGACCCGGTGGTCGACGAGCAGGATCTCGATGTCGTCGTTCCGCTGGCCCGGCGGCAGCGGGTCGGTCAGCTCGATCCGGCCGACGTGGTGCTTCGTCCCCGGGGCGACCGACCAGTCCACGCCGCTGACCGACTCGACCGTCGTGACGAACGCGCCGTACGCGTTCGAGACGAGGATGTTCATACCCGGGCTCGCCGCGCTCGCGTCGGTCACCAGCAGGTGGCCGGAGCCGACCGCCGCGGCCTCGCCCGGGTAGCTGACGGCGGCCGTGGCGGCGGCGCCGGAGGAGTTCACGTAGGACAACTTGCTGAGCCGGTGCGCCAGCGACAGTTTCGCGCGTACCCGGTAGGCGGCGTACGTGGTGCCGCTGACCGGCGCCAGCAGCCCGGCGAGCTCCCGGTCGGTGGTGACCAGGAAGGCGCCCAGGTCGTCGGACCTCTTCGTCACCGTCACCACGGCGCGCAGCGTCAGGTTGCTGGCGAACAGGGTGTAGACGATCGACATCCAGCCGAGCCAGCCCCACCAGGTCGACGGCATCGGCACGTACCCCGAGGGTTTCTCGGCGACCAGCGCCACCCGGTCGCCGGCGCCGAAGCCCGGATCGGTGAGCAGCCGCAGCCCGCGACCCGGCGGCGGCTGCGGGGTCGGCACGGCGGTGACGGTGAGGTCGGCCCAGTCGGCGCGCAGCTGCGTGTCGGTGACCACCTCGAAGGTCTGCGCGGCCCGGGTGGGCGTGCCCGGCGCCTGCACCCGGGTGCCGGCCGGGACGAGCGGACCGGCCCCGGAGTCCGTCGTGCAGCGGATCCAGCCGTGCGCCGCGGTCCGCTGCGTCGGCCGGTGGCCGAGCAGATCGATGGTCCGGCGCAGGTCCGTCCAGTCCTGCGCGGTGCCCAGGTACCGCTCGCCGGCGGCGAGTTCGGTGTACGCGGCGACCGAGTCGGCCACCCGCGACCACAGCTCGGCGGCGGTGACGACGGCCGGGTCGCCCGCCACGTCCAGGCGCGCGCCCAGCGGTCCGGCCCCGCCCGCCCCGGTCACCCCGGCGATCCCGGCGAGCAGCCCGTCGCGGAAGTCGTACCGGTCGGCGAGCCGGCGACGCAGCCGGGGCAGACCCGGCGGCGGGTCGGGCCGGGGCGTCAGCTCACGGGGCTCCGGTGCGTTCATCGGCCACCCTCCACGGTCAGCTCGATCCGGCCCCGGTCCGGCGCGGCGGCGTCGTCGTCGCAGACCGCGATCTCGTCCGGCCCGACCACCAGCACCTCGTGGTACGTCCCGGCCGGCTCGGACAGCCGGCGCGCCTCCGTCACCCGCACCGCGTCCACCCCGGGCACCCCGGCGACGGCCGCGACGACCGTCGACACGTACACCGAGGTGCCGAGCGGGTGCGCGGCGGGCGTGAAGACCGCCCCCGGCCGGCCCGGCCGCAGCGCCGCCAGGATCCGCAGCCGGGCCAGCGCGGGATCGGTCCCCGGGGTCAGGCACACCGTCACCGCGACGAGCAGGCCCACCGGGGTCGCCGGCAGGGCGACCACCTCCGTGCCGACCATCCGCACCGCGTCCATCACCTCGGCCACCGCGGCGCCGACCGACGGGTCGTCCACGTCGCCCGCCAGCTCCACGGCCACGAGGCCGACCGGCCAGGATCCGGACCACGACCGGCGCGCCGCGGCGCGGGCCACACCGGGGACCTGCGTCGCGAACGGCGGCAGGTCGCTCACCAGCACCGCCCGCCGGGGCACCGCCGCGTACGCCTGCGGAGCGTCCCGGCGTACGTCGTCGAGCGGCACGGCGGCGGCGCCACCCACCCCCGGCGTGAGGTTGCGCGCGGTGACCCTCGCGTCGGCCTCCGCCCACACGCACGGCTGCCCGGCCGGGGAGGTGCTCCGCACCAGCCGCGTCAACGTGTTCGCCGCGATCAGCCCGCCCGGGCCGGCGCCGACCTCGTAGCGCACGGTCACCGCCGACCGGGCCGGCGGCACCACGCCCAGCACGCCGGTGCGGAACCGCAACCGGGGCGGGTGGTCGTCGTCGTGGTCGACCACGACGCTGAACCCCTCCGTCGTCGCCCGCAGCAGGCTGGTCACCCGGGTCGCCCCGACGGTGATGCCGCTGGGCAGCGCCACCCGGGTGTCCAGCCGCCACGGCCGGCCGCCGGGCGCGCAGGACAGTCCCGCCGTTGCGGCGCGGACGAGCAGGTAGTCCGCGACCCGCTGGCGGGCCGGGTCGGGTCGGCCGCCGGTGAGCGGGTCGAGCGGCGCGATCGCCGCCGGACCGTCGACCAGCAGACCGTGGTGGGCGGGCAGGACGCCGAGCCGGGCCACGCCGACGCGGGGCGTGCCGCCGGAGTGGTCCACGCTGACCGGCACCGGCCGGGTCAGCGCGTCGGCGGCGTCCCAGAACACCCGCACCAGCGGCAGGCCCGGGGAGAGCGGGTCGGTCATCTCGACCGCGTGGGTCACCCGGACCACCTGCGCCGGGAACGAGGCGAGGGGGAGGCGGATCTGCTCGCCGCCGCCGTCGTCCGGCGGCCAGTTGGTGAGCCGCCGCGCCCAGTCCTGCTGCGCGCCGGCCGGCCCGGGGGCGACCACCTCGAAGGCGAGCAGCGAGCCCACCGGCAGCCAGGTCGCCAGCGGTGCGCCGTCGGCCGGGCGGGGGCGGACCAGCACCGCGCTGGTCGCGCCGGCGGTCAGCACCGCGTCCGCCTCGGTCCAGTCGTAGAGCGGCACCTCGGCGTGCGAGGCGAAGACGGTGACCGGGGCGTCGGTCTCCAGCGTGAAGTGCGCGGCGTCGGGCGACCGTTCCGGGTCCCCGACGGCGTCGGTCGCGGTGTCCCCCGGCTGGACCACGAAGCTGCTGTCGGTCGGTCCGGCGTTCGGGTGGGCCCGCCGCACGTGCACGAACGTGGCGGCGCTGGTCGCGGGGGGCACCGGGTGGTCGACCAGGCGGGCGTGCCGGGTGACGCTGGCGCGGCGGCGGGCGGTGCCGAGCCAGGTCTCGGTGGCGACCCGGTCCAGGCGGTAGTGCAGCAGGTCACCGAGGTGCGCCATCAGTTCGAGCAGGGTGACCGTGACGTCGGCGGGGGAGTGGTCGGAGTTCGGCGCGAGGACGTCCAGCCGTTCCAGGAGCATCGCCCGCAGCCCGGCGTAGTCGCGGGCCAGGGTGTCGTAGTCGGGCGGGGTGAGCGGGGCGGGCTGCTCCGGGATCCGCACGCAGTCCGGCACGTCGCCGCACTCCGGGCGGAGCCGTACCGGCAGGTGCCGGCGCAGCGGGTCGACCTGGAGCCCGAGCCCGGCCAGGCCCGCCGGGTCGACACCCAGCCGGTACGGCGCGCGTCCGGGCAGCGCCGCGCCCACCGCCTGCACGGGCAGGTCGAGGTGCGCGGGGACCGGATTCCCGTCCGGGTCGGTGGTCGCCGCGACGACCGTCCCCGGGCCGGTGACGGTGACCGCCGGGCGGCCCTGGAACGTCCACAGCCCGGCGGCGGTCAGCCCGGCCGGCGGGTCGTCGTAGAGCCAGACCGAGACGGTGCGGGTACTTCCCGAGCCGGTCGCGCTGGCCGCGCGCAGCCCGATGACGCTGCCCCCGGCGAACAGCGCCTCCGGCCGGCGCAGCGGGCTGGCCTGCGGCTGCACCGGCTCGGTGTAGGCGTCGAAGGTGGTCACAGCGCCGCCGCCGGCAGGGTGAGGGTGACCGTCCGGGTCTCGCCCGCCGGCCGGGGGCGGTAGACCACCTGCGCGGACACCGTCGAGTCGGCGACGGTCACGGTCACGTCCACGACGTCGAGGCGGTCGCCGAGCGCGTCGGTGAGGCTGCCCCGGGCCCGGGCCCGCACGGTGCCGGCCAGGTCCGGGGAGAGCGGCTGGAACAGCGTCGACGGGCCCAGCCCGGCGCCGAAACCCGGCCGGTGCAGCCGCTCGTTCGGCCCGGTGAGCAGGACCATGCGGACGAGGTCGTCCAGGTGCTCCAGTGCCGACCGGGTGGCCAGCCGGCGGCCGGCGCCGACGGCCCAGGGTTGGGCGGCGAACCGCTTCATCTGCCCTCCACCTTCGACTGGTTCGTCCTGATCTGGAGCGTGCCCTGCGGCGCGGACGCCGCGCTCAGGCACAGCCCCACGCTGGTGTCGAGCAGCACCGGGTCGCCGGCCGTGACCCGGACGGCCGGGGACTGCCACCGCACCGTCGTGCACGGGCTGGCGACGTTGCCGACCATGAACGGGCAGCCGGTGATCGTCGTGCTGTCGGAGAGCACGAGCACCGGGGCGCCGTCGGCCAGCACCCGGTCCTGGCTCGCGGTGAAGCTCGCCGACCCGCCGTGCGGGCAGGTCGCCACGGTGGCGGTGGTGAGCAGGTAGCCGGGCACGTCACCTCACCACCAGGGCGCCGTCGTTGATGTCGACCTGCCCGTTCTGCATGACGATGGTCGCGCCCGACCCGTTGTCGATCCGCACGCCGTCGTCATCGAGCGTGATGACCGGGCCCGCCGAGCAGGTGACGGTCAGCGCGCCCTCCTCGTCGGACAGTTCGAGCCGGTGCCCGCCCGGGGTGAGCAGCACGACCGTGTTCGGCCCGGCACCCGCCACCGCCTTGCCGGCGCTCCAGTTCGCGCCCGACCAGACCGGCTGCGCGGACAGGTCGCCGCGCGGCCACTGCACCAGCACGGCCGCGCCGACCGGGGGGACCAACGCGAAGCCGCAGCCGTCCCCCGCGTACGGCAGTGCGGGCAGGCACCAGCCGGTCGGGCCGTCCAGCAGCTCCGGGACGACCACCTTGATCCGGCACTTCTTCTCCGGGTCGTCGTTGTCGTGCACCGTGCCGGGGAACAGCCCGACGTGGGCGGCGTTCACAGCGCCACCCCCGCGGCGAGGGCGGCCAGCCCGCCGGCACCTGCCGGGCCGCCGCCCAGGGCGTTGCGGATCAGGCCCAACGCCTGGCTGTGCCCGCCGGCGGTGATGGTGTGCCGCACCGACTTGACCAGCCACAGCCCGTCCAGCGTCGGGCCGAGCCCGGCGACGGTGATGGTGCGGCGGGCGCGGACCAGCGGCATGTCGGGGGCGGTCAGCGTGGTGGACAGCGACGCGCCGAACGCACTGCGCTCGGCCATCGCCGTGGCGGTCGTCCGAGCGTCCAGCACGCTGATGCCGGCCGCAGCGTGGGTACGGATCAGGGTGGCCCCGCCGAGCGACCGCGGGCCCATCGCGTGCCCGGTGCCCGGGTCGCTGGCCACGTCGGTGTCGGTGGTTCCCGGGACGGCACGGGTGAGGTGCACCTCCTGACCGGCGAGCAGCTGCACCGACGCGGTGGCCCGGCCGCCGAGCTCGCCGTAGCCCAGCCGGATGGTGGTCTGCGCCGCCGCCGTCGGGTCGATCCGTTTGAACACCCCGGTGACCACTCCGCCGATCGACTCGACGTGCAGGTCGAACCCGTTGCGCCCGGCCAGGCCCCGCAGGAAGGCCCAGTCGGTGGCGCTCTGCTGCGGCGAGTAGGTGGCCGAGTCCGTCCCGGCCGGGGTGGACTCGACCTGCGCGGCCAGGCCGTACTGCGTGAACAGCGTCCGCGCGATCGTCGAGTCGGTGGTGTCCTGCCACAGCCGCTGCACGTCGCGGCGGTCCATCTCGACGCTGCGGTCCATCCCCTCCACGGTCAACGTGGACCGCCCGCCGGGCGTGAAGTTCCAGTTCGCGCTCACGCTGCGGGCGTCGATCTCGAAGCTGGCCCCGCCCCGGCCCACCCGCACGGTGAACGGGGTGGCCGGCGCGACCAGCGCGTCCAGCGAACTGTGCCACGCGCTGTTGTTGTCGGTGTCCATCGCGACGGTGACGCTGGCCTTGTCCGGGCTGCCGAGCGACTCCTCGACGCTGACGCTCTGCACCAGCTCCAGCTGGTGCGCGGTCAGCGGATTCCCGTCGACCGTGATCACGGTGCGCGTCTCAGGCATCGGGCACCGCCAGCATCGTCCCCGGCTCCTCCAGGGCGAGCGCGTCGGCGGCCGGGTTGGCGTCGGCGATCACCCACCACCGGGTGCTGTCGTTCAACGCCGCCGCCGCGAGCAGGTCGAGCCGGTCGCCGGCGCGGACGGGGTACACCACGTCGGCCCTCGGCGCGACGCTGATCCGCGGCGTCGACATCGGCCGCGTCGTGCCGTCGTCCTGCGCCACGTCCAGCTGCGGCTGGTCCGCGTACCGGCCGGTCACAGCATCAACTCCACGCCCTGGGCGATGCCGACGGTGGCACTGGCGGTGCGTACCGCCTGGTAGGCCGTCGCCAGCACGTTCGCCAGCTTCAGGTCCGGGCTGAGGTCCCGGCTGCGCAGCACGGTCAGCGACAGGTCCACGGTGGCCTGCACGGGCTGCAACATCGCGTCGAAGCCGGTCTCGTGGATGGTGCAGCTGTCCACCCGGACCGGGACGATCCGCTCCAGGCTCCAGGCGAGTACCACCAGCGGCAGCGACGGTGCGGGCACCGGCGCGGGGCCTGCACCGCCGCCGAGTGCGCCGGTGATCGCCCCGACCAGCGCGGCCAACCCGCCGCCGCCCGGCTCGAGCAGCCCTTCGATGGTCGCCAGCAGCGGTCCGATGCCGAGCGAGCCGGTGATCGGCTTGTCGATCGCGTCCAGCGCGTCGAGTTCGATCTTCAAGGTGTACGACTCCACCGGCGGTCCGCCCACCCGGAGCCCGGACCCGCCGGACTCACCGCGCTGCACCCGCAGTACCCGGGTCACCTCGGCCGGGTTGTACTGGAACGGCACCAGGCTCGGCACCATGCCCGCCACCGGGTCGGAGAAGGACAGCAGCATCCCGCGCATCAACATGACCTGCTCCTCGGTCCGTGGTCGGTGCCGGTGACGTGGTCCGCGACGGCTCGCGCGACGGCCGCCTCCGGCCCGTCCGGCCAGGCCCGGCCGGCCAACGCGGCCTCGATGGCGGCGCGAAGCAGACCCGGTTCGGGCGGCTGGTCGACGTTCACGTGGATGTCGGTCACCGGGGCCTCCGGGCGGTGGGTGGACGGCGGCTCTTCTCCAACTCGCGGCGGACGGCGGCGTGCAGGTGCTCGGCCCGCACCGCCGTGCCCGCGGCGATGGCGCTGACCGTGGCGGCCAGCGCGGCGGCCCGGATGGTGGCCCCGGACAGCTCCTCGCGGGCGACCGCCGCGGTGTCGACGTCGGGCAGGTGGCGGCGCCAGATCCGTTCCCGCTCGCCGTGGTCGGGCAGGTCGAACCGGACGGCGAGCCGGATCCGGCGGGCGAACGCCTCGTCCAGCGCGGACGGACGGTTGCTGGTCAGCACGACCACGCCGGCGTGCACCTCGATGCGCTGCAAGAGGTGGTCGATCTCCAGGTTGGCGTAGCGGTCCCGGGCGTCGGTGACGTCGCCTCGCTTGCCGAACAGCCCGTCCGCCTCGTCGAAGAGCAGCACCGCGCCGGCCACCGCCGCGTCGCGCAGCACGCTGTCGAGATTGCGTTGGGTCTCGCCCAGCCACTTGGTCACCACCCGGGCCAGATCGACGACCCACAGGTCACGGTCGATCGCCGCGGCGACCGCCTCGGCCGCGGCGGTCTTGCCGGTGCCGGACGGCCCGTGGAACAGCGCGATGACGGCCCGGCCCAACCGGCCGGTCAGCCCCAGCCGGTCGTGCGCGGCGGGGGAGTGGCGCGCGTGCGCGACCACGTCGCGTACCGCGGCGAGGGTCGCCGGGGGGAGGACCAGGTCGTCGAGGGTGGTCGTCGGCGGCAGCCGGCGGGCGAGCCCACCCGGGTCGTGGCGGGGTTGGGACCGCAGTGCGGCGCTCACGTCCCGGGCCGTCGCGGCCCGGCCGTCCACGGCCGCCGCCACGCGGGCCCGCTCCACCACGGCGGCTATCGCCGGCTCGGCCAGCGGCAGCCGTCCGACCAGGTCGGCCAGCTCGTCCGGGTTCACGGCGACGCCGGCCTGCCGCAGCGCGCGTCGCCAGACCTGTTCGGCCACGGCCAGCGGTGGCGCGGCCAGCTCGACGAGGTGCCAGCCGGGCGGGCCCGGCTCGTCCGCGCCGCCCAGCGCGAGAACCGTCCCGTCGGGCAACGCGTCGCCCGGCTCGAGGAGGACCGCCGGGAGCTCGTGCCGGAGGCGCAGCAGCAGCCGGGCGACCGCCGGCGGCCGTACCCCGGGAGCCGGCGCGATGCCGAGCCGCGCTGCCACGGCGTCGCGCACCGGCGCACGATCGTCGGGCACCTCGCAGCGGACCAGCACGGGGACGCCCGCGTCGAGCAGCGCGGCGATCCGCGTCGCGGCGGCGGCGACCCGCGGCGCGACCCCGACGGGGGCGGGTGGTGCGGGGCGTTGGCCGGCGATCGCGGCGACGGTGGTGGTGGGCAGCCGGATCGGGGCGTCGGGGTCGACCAGGACGTCCAGCAGCCCGCCGCGGACCAGGGGGTGGGTGGCGCCGACGGTCAGCGGCACGGTCACGCCCACACCGGCGAGGACGTGCGCGAGCAGGCCGAGGCTCGGCCGGCGGCGGCCGGCGTCGTCGTGCACGCAGCCGCAGACGATCGCCACCTGCGGCTCGACCGCCGCCCACCAGGCCACCGCGAGTACCGCCTCGGCGGCGGCGTCGATGCCGGTGACCCGGACCAGCTCGGCGAACTCGCCCTCGGCCGGCAGCGGCAGCAGCGCGACGCGGGCGCGCGGGTCGACGACACCGACGGCGGCGACCGCGCGGGTCGCGTCGTCCAGCGTCGGGTCGGCCCACGCCTCGCGGTAGCGGCGCAGCACCTCGGCGGCTCCGGAGACGAAGAGGTGCCGCCAGGCGAGCAGCCGCGGGTCGGTCAGCGCCGAGGGTGTCCCCCGGGCGGGCGCCTCGGCCGTCGCGGTGCTCACGGCGCCACCGCCAGCTCCGTCGCCGGCCCGGCGACCGTGCCGCACCGCAGGCTCACCGGGACCGTCGCGCCGGGCGCGTCGGGCGGCAGGGCGGGCACGACGACCTGGATCGAGGTCGCCGACAGTGCCGTGTACGGCACCGCCCGCCCGGCGAAGAACGCCTGACCGCCGTCGGTGACGTGCCGCACCGTCAGCGTCGCCGTGGCGCCGGAGGCCAGCGGCGCGGCGGCGGACACGACGACCGGCACCACCGTCACCGTCGCGGACCCGGTGCCGGCCGCCAACCCGTCGGCGAGGTTGGTGACCACGAGGGGCCGGGCGCCAGGGACGAGTTCACCGTTGGGCAGGTGCACGGTGAGGCCGCCCGGTGCCGGACTGGCGGTGAGCCGCCACGGCCCGGTGCTGGGCGTGGTGGCCGGGTCGGGACGCCCGTCGGTGGGATCGTCCGGATCGCCGGGTAGCCGGCCCAACGTCACCTGGCGCTGGTCGGTCACGCCGTGCGCCCGTACGGTGAGAGCCTGGTCGAACCAGGCCACCGCCGGCCGGACGTCGTCGACGACCGGCGCGGGCGACGGTGCCACGCCGACCCGGCGGGCGCGCACCGGCGGCCCCGGCGCGTACGCCGTCAGCGCCGGCACGGTGACCAGGCTGACCTGGTAGCCGATCGACAGCCGCAGCGCGTGCGAGCCGGTGTTCCACAGCGCGGTGATCGTCTCCATCGGCACCTGCTCGATGGTTATCCGCAGGGGTTCGACCATGCCTTCCAACGCGCCCGCGACGTCGGTGACGGCGCGGTCGGGGCCGGTCGCGACCGGAGTGTCCGCGCCGAAGATCCCGTTCTCGTGCAGCGCCGACATGAGCGCGGAGAGGGCGGCGTGCACCACGTCGTCCTCGGTGCCGCTCTCGGTCAGCTCACCGGCGTCGGCGGTGAGCAGGTAGTGCAGCGTGAGCGCGAGCGGCGGGCGGCCGCGCCGGGTCCGCCAGCCGTGCTGCGGCGACTCCATGTTGGCGTACGCGGGCGCCGGCTCGATCCGGTAGAGGAACCAGTTGAGCCGGGGTCCGTCGACCGGGCGGTCGAGCGGCCCGACGCTGACCCCGACCGGAGTGGCCAGTCCCTTCAGTGCCTCGGTGGTCAGCACACGGAGCACCTCGTCCACGCCGGCCAGCACGGGCGGTCCGGGGCTGAACAGGCTCACCAGCCACCCCCTCGCCGGGCGGTGACGCCCTCTTCCAGCGCGCGGCAGCCGCTGAACGGGTCGATCTCGGTGGGTGGCGGGGCGACCTGGATCTCGATGCGTCCGATCTGTACCGGTGGCACGGGGGCGGGTTTCACCGTGTCGTGGGGCGCCGGGGCGCCGACCGGCGGCGTCGTGCGCTCCGGCGCCGGCGTGCCCGGCCTGGGTGCCGCCGGGGTCGGGGTGGGGACGGTGGGGTCGGTCGGCACCGCCGCGACCTCGGGCGTGCGGATCAGCGCGGCGGGTCGGGCCGCCGGCGGCGCCGACGCAGCGCTGCCCTCCGGTTGGTCCGGCCAGCCGGCGACATCGGGTCGGGCGGGCGCGCCGGTGGGCGACGCGGCCGGGATCCCCTCGACGTCCGCGACGGTGGGGTCGACGACCGGTGCCGGCGCCGTCGGCGGCCCACCGACCGGACGGGGCGCCGTCCGGTCGGTCGCGCCCGGAGCCGGCAACCCGGCCGGATCAGCCGGCGGAGACCGGCGTGCCGGGGACGACAGGGGTGGGGCCGGGGCCGGCGTGCCCGGGCGCGGTACGGCGGGCCGGGCCGGCGACGACGTTCCCGCCCGATGGTGGTCGTTCGGCGGCTCGGCCGGGTGATCGTTCGGGGACGCGGCCGGCGGAGACTCGCGGGACGGGCGGGGGACCGGCGGTGCCGCCGTTGACAGGTGGGGCACCGGCGGTAGGGCTACGGCCGGGAGTGCGGTCCCGGCGTCGTCCAGGTGGGCGGCGAGCGGCGAGTCGACGGTGACCGGGGGCCGGGTAGCGCGGGCGACCAGCCGCGCGACGGCCGGCGGCACGCTCACGGCGTCGTCTCCGCGACCAGGGCGGCCAGGCGGCGACGACGCTCGTCCGGCAGCGATTCGATCACCGCGAGTTCCCAGCCGTACCGGGAGGCGAGCAGGTGCACCTCCCGGTCGATGTCGACCCGTAGGCCGCTGAGCGCCCGCAGCACCAGTGCGACCACGTCGACGTCCACCTCCAGCGGCCCACCGCAGTCGCAGCACGACGAACGCAGCGGTCCGCACAGCGACCCCTCGACGCGGGCCAGGTCGTCGAGCGTGGCACCCTCGCCGACCCGGCACAGCGCGAGCAGCCGGTGCGGGTCGCCCCGGGCGGCGAGCAGGTCCGCGTAACTGGGCTCGCGTACGCCGACCCCGGGCGAGCACCAGGCGCTGCGCGGGTGGTGCTCGCCGACGTCGGCCCGGCCGAGCGGCAGGGTGGTCAGCGCGCCGCAGCCCGGGCAGGCGACGGTGAGTTCGAGCGGACGGCCCACCGCGCGCTCGTGCACGGCGAGCAGTTGCCGGTCGGCGGCGCTGGCCGGCAGGTGCGCCGGGTCGGGCTCGGGTGCGGCGGCGCGCAGCACGGCGACGGCCTGCGCGAGGAGGCCGTCGCCGTCGTCGAGCGCGGCGACCAGCCGCGCCAGACCGGGTGCCGCCGACATGACCGGGCCCGCCTCAGACACTCTGCTCGGCGGGCTCGGTGACCGACGTGTCGCGCTCCCAGCCCTCCAGCTCCAGCTTGATGCTCTGGATGGCGACCACTGCCGTGGCGGCGTCCAGCGCGGGCAGCGCCTGGTACTCGGAGACCCAGCAGCGGAACAGTTTGTAGCTGAGCACCTTCTGGTTCGCCTCGTTGAACACGTCGACGATGAGGTCCTTGCGGAAGTCCCGCAACGAGATGCCCGGCTGGCGCAGGCTGGAGACCTTGTTCGCCCAGGCTTCGAAGGCGAGGTCGTGCGTGACGCCACGTTCCAGGGTGACCGCGTCGTACGTGGTCAGGCCCGGGCTCTTGCGGTCGTGGCCGGGGTCACCGCCGACCCGGTGCGTGACCGGTGCCGTCGACCGCTTCAGCGGGGACATCTTCGACAACCCCGCCACGTACACGCCGTCCCACCGGACGCGGAACATGTGGCTCTTGTACGGGTCGAAGCGCGTGGGGTTCACGCTGAACTCGGCCATGTCACTCTCCCGCCTGGCTCAGCTGGGTGATGGTGATGATCACGAACTCGGCGGGCTTGAGCGGGGCGAACCCGACCACGACGTTGACCCGGCCGTTGTCGATCTCGGTCTGCGGGTTGACCGACGAGTCGCAGACGACGAAGAAGCTGTCCGACTCGGCGTGCTTCTCGGACTGCTGGAACGCGCCCTGCCGGAACAGCCCGCGCATGAAGCCCCCGACCGCCAGGCGCAGCTGCGCCCAGAGGTCCGGGTCGTTCGGCTCGAAGACGGCGAACTGCGTTCCCAGGTAGAGGCTGGCCGAGATGTAGTCGGTGAGCCGGCGGACCGGGACGTACTTGGAGTCGCTGGAGAGGACGTCGCTGCCGGCGAGGGTCCGGGCGCCCCACACCACCATGCCGACGCCGGGGAAGGTGCGCAGTACGTTGAGCCCGAGCGGGTTCAGCGCGCCGGAGACGTCGTCGTTGGTCGGGGCGGTGAGCCCGACCGCTCCGGCGATGCCGGCCTCCAGCCCCGCCGGGGCCTTCCACACCCCGCGCGACGCGTCGGTGCGGGCCATGATCCCGGCGACCGCGCCGCTGGGACCCCACCCGTCCGCGCCGCCGTCGACGGTGACCAGCCGGGGCCAGTAGACCGCGCCGTGGGCGCCCTGCGCCCGCAGCAGGTTCGCGGCGGTCTTCAGCTGCGCCGGGTTCAGCCCCGGCGCCGGGTCGATCACGAGGAACGCGTTCTGCCGGCGGCAGTAGTCCAGCGCCGTGTTGATCGAGGCGGTGTCCGCGGTCGTCACGCCCGGCAGGCAGAGCAGGTTGAACCGGGGAAAGTCCAACGTGTCCAGGGCGAGCAGGCCCTGGCCGGCGGTGGCCGACACGATCTCGTTCGCGCCGACGGTCGCCCCGTCGGAGCCGCCGGCCAGTGGCGCCGCCGCGGCGGCGGCCGGCCGGTACGGCGCGCTCGCACTGACCTCGACGCCGCCGCGGGCCACGCCCAGGCCGAGGTCGGCCGACGCGTCGTTCAGCCCGCTCAGCCCGACCACGACCGCACTGTCCAGGTCGCTGGTCTTGCTGGTCAGCACGAGCTTGCCGCCGGACACGCTGGCGGTCACCGGCCAGATCGAACCGGGCGCGTTGATGTGGTCACGGACCTGCGCGAGGGTGTGCGAGACGGGCGGGTCCTCGGTCGGGAAGAGGACGTAGTCGTTCGCCGGGCCCTGGTCGACCGAGAGTCGTAACGCCTTGCCGGTCACCGTGACGTTGGCGGGGCTCAGCGCCCCGGTGGACGTCCCGGCCGAGGGCGCGGGCGCCGGCGTGCCGGTGACCTGGGCGGTGACCAGGGTGCTGGCGTTGAGCACCGACACCAGGTAACGGGTGCTGGCGGGGGACATCGACAGCTCCCGCCAGACCTCCTTGACGGTCACCGTCGCGGGCCCGCCGCCGACGCCGGGCGTCCACTCGGTGAGCTCCAGGTTGAACCGGTCGGACGGGAAGTCGTCGGCCGCCTTCACCTGGGCGAAGAGGCCGGTCTGCCCGGTCGTCCCGGCGCCGCTGCCGTTGGCGTACGCCCCGCGCGAGCGGGCCGTGAGGGTCACCGTCAGCCCGTTCACGGCGGGCAGGGCCAGTGTCGCCGCGGCCGCGCCCGCCCCGAGCGCCCGGACCACGACGGCCTGGGCGCCGCCGTTGACGAAGAACTGCCCGACGGCGTGACCCATCGGCTGCGCGGTGTCCATCACGTCGCCGAACCGCCGCAGATAGTCGGCGAAGCTGGACACCGGCACGGGGGTGTCGCCCGGGCCCTTGCGGGCGGCGCCGACGAACGCGGTCAACGACGTCGACACACCGGTGATCGCGTGGCTGCCGGACGGACGTTCGAGGACGTACACGCCGGGGTATGTCGTCTGCACGCTCATGGGCGGATTCTCGCCGTCGATCGTCGTCGGCCCGTCTCCCGATCGTGGCCGGGCCGTCGCGCCCGCGTTGTCGAGCCGTCGCGCGCGCGTTGTCGGCGCGTCTCCGCTGACGCCTGCGCCGAGGTTCGAACGGACAGCCGGCACCCCGGCTCGGGACGGTACGCGGAGCCGGCGACGGCCGAACGGGCAGGAAGGATCGCCCGCGTGGTGGACCGAACTATCAGCCGGGCGGGTGCGGGTGGGTCAGCTGGCCCCTTCGGGCAGCATCTCCTGGAGCTGCCGGCTGGGCCGCAGCTGCAGCTCTTCCCACAACAGGTCGCGGAAGCGGACGTACTGGCGGACCGCCTCCGCCGTGTTGCCTTCGGCGAGGTGTGCGGCGATCACGATCCGTTGGGCGCTCTCCCGCAACTGGTCGAGGCCCACCGCGGCGAGCGCGGCCACCAGGGCGGTGGCGGTACGGCCCGCGTTGAGGTCGTTGCGCGCGAGTGCCTCCAGCGTGTGCAGGCGCACCTGGCGCAGCGACTCGCGGTGACCGTCCAACCAGTCGTACGACCACTCCGGCAGCAGGTCGCCCTCCAGGAGGCGTACCGCCTGCCGGTTCACTCTCGGCTCGCTCTCGGAGACCGCGTCGGAGAGCCGGTAGATCTCGTGCAGGTCGACCTCGGTGCCCCGGGCCAGCCCGATGTGCTGGTTCTCCTGCTCCAGCAACCCGGACACGTGCCGGTTGAGCCGCCACAGCGCCTGCCGCAGCGACGCGTGCGCGTCGCGCTCGCTGCGTTCCGGCCACAGTGTTCCGGCCAGGGTGGTCCGAGGGCGGGGTTGATCGGCGACGGCCAGGCAGCCGATCAGCCGTTGACTGCCCTCGGACAGCGCGATGAACCGTCCGTCGACCAGCACGCGGAAGCGGTGCAGTACCTCGACGCGCACGTGCCGGGCCTGAGTTGTCGACGTACCCCCCACCGGCCCTCCCGCCAGTGTCGCTGCCAAACGCCGGGCACCCGGGACACGGCCACGTGGCGTGACCAGCACGGGTGCTCGGGCTACGACCGGAGCTGAGAGACACTTCACGATCTTTCTGAGGGCATCTTGGCAGGCTCGACGGCGGGCAGGCGAGGGTGTGTAAGAAAGCCGATGCAAGCTCGCCGCCGAGGGCGGAATCGGGGCGACGTCACACCCGGGTGGAAGGATCGACGGACATGGCGACCAGCTCACCCGGCATGCCGGTCTGGGTCGCGGCGACATGTGGCCGCCGGGCCTGCCGAACCACTGGATGGTCTACTTCGCGGTCGTCGACGCCGACGAGACGGCCGGCCGTCAGTCCAGCGGTCAGCAGTGGAGTTGCCCGGTCGCGGCCGTCGCGGGTCGAGAGTCAGGACCCACTCGCCTGGGTCGGCACCACGCCGGTGGTCCGGTCGAGCTCGTCCCGGATGCGTTCGAGCGCGGCCGCCAACCGTGGAGCGGCAACGCCGAGCGCGGCGCGGTCCGCCCGGGCGTTGAGTAGTTGCGTCCACAGCACGGTCCGTCCCTGCTCCAGCAGCTCCAGCGCCCATCCCGGGTCAGCGGCGGCCAGCACACAGGCGGCGGCGTCGTTGGCGAGCGTCGGCCAGTTCGCCAGGGTCCGCTGTTGGCTGACGCGTGCCGTGCCGTGCCAGGCCAGCAGCGGCAGCAGCCGCACCGCCGTTGCGTACCCGTCCGCGACGGCCGACCACGGCTCGTGTGGGGACGAAGCTGCGAGCTGCGCCCGCTGGTAGGCGGCGAGGAGTCGGATCTCCACGGCGCCCGTCACGGTGTCTGCTGCCTCGCGCCATGCCTGTGTGGCGGCATCGGCGTCCTGTCGGCGCGCGGCGTGCCTGAACCGGAGTCGCCGGGCCAGGCCCAGGCTGTACAGGGCAGCCGCGCGTTCCGGATGGTGCGCGGGCGCTTGAGCCACGGCCTGCTCTCCGGTGCGGACCGCATCGTTCAGGTCGGCGGCCTGCCCGGTGCGCTCGAACCGCAGCTGGAGCGCCTCACAGAGATTGATCAGGGTGACCGGCCGGATGGAGTGCTGTGGCCCGACTGTACGACACGCCTCGCGGCCGAGCTTGATCGCGTCGTCCAGGTCGGAGGTCCGCCCGCGGTGTTCGAACTGGAGCCGCCGGGCGATGGAGAGGTTGCCGACATAGCCGGCGCGCTGCGGATGGCTCGGTGGGCTGGTGGTGATTGCCTCGGTGAGATACTCCAGCGCCCGGTGCAGGTCGGCGGGATCCGCGGTGAGATCGAATCTGGTCAGCAGGGCGGTGGCGGCCTGGTCGAGCATGGGTGGCCGGTCGTAGTGCCCGACCGGTGTGGCGGCGATCGCGTCGGCGCCGTTGCGGATGGCCCGGTTCAGGTCGGCAAGCTCACCGAGCCGTGCATGCCGGATCTGGTACGTGATGGCCAGATGTGACGTCCACCGGGTCCGGTCAGGATGGCCTGCGGGTACAGCCGATAGGGCGGCCTGCAGCTTGGCCAGTGCGTCGTCGAGGTCGCCCAGCGCCCCGGCCAGCTCGAATCTGGTGCGCAGCGCGATGCCGAGGTTGGCCATCGCCTTCGCCGCCTTCGAAGACGGTGCCCGCAGGAGCACCGTTGCCTCCCGGCCGGCGGTGACGGCCTCGTCGATCTCGGTCAGTGCGCCGGTGTGCATCGCGCTGAGCCGCAGGTTCGCGCAAAGATTGGCGAGCATCATTCCTCGGTGGGCCGGAGGGAGCGGGCAGGCTGCCGCCTCGCGCGCCAGGTCGACCGAGCGAGCCAGATCCTGGAGGGTGCCGCCGCACTCGAACCGGATACGCAGCCCGATGCTGAGCGCGGACACCGCCGCCGCCCGGTCCACGGGTTTGTCGGGGCTGATGATCTGCGCCGCGCCGTCGAGGAGGTTCAACGCCTCGTCGAGGTCCGCGAAGCGGCCGAGGGCCGCGAACCGGGTGATCAGAGCGGCGGCGAGATGGTACTGGTGAGTCTGCGACTCCTGGCCGTCGACACCCCCGATCAGCGCCTCCCGCCCCAAGGCGATCGCGTCGTCGAGGTCGGTGGCGCCGCCCAACAGATCTGCCCGCATGTGCAGGAGGGCCGCCAGATTGACCAGGTACGAGCCGCGGTCGCCGCGGTCGGAGTTGATGGCGGCCACTGCGTCGCGAGCCGCGTCGACCGCTGCGGCGAGGTCCGCTGCGTCGTCGGTGTGCACGTACCGTGTCCGCAGCGCGAAGCTCAGGTTGAACCACAATGCCGCACGGGCGGCGTCGTCCGGCGAAACCGCCGCGAGTGCCTGCCGGATCAGGTCGGTGGCCTCGTTGATGTCATCGAGCGACTCCTGGACCTGGATCCTGGTACACAGAGTGTTGCCCAGTTCGCACAACGCCTGAAGTCGATCGGGTGCGTGCGCCACGGCGGTCCGTCCGACGGCGATGGCGGCGTCCAGGTCCCCCGGGTCGTGGTCGCGCAGGAACCGACGGTGTAGTGCAGCGCCCAGGCTCTCGGCCAGCATGGAGCGCTGCACTGGTTGAAGGTCCGGTTCGTCGCCGACCTCGCGCAGGACGGCGATGGCGGCGTCCAGGTCGTCGGGCAGGCCGAAGAGTCTGATGCGTTCGAGTTGAATGCGGTTGAGCTGATGCCGGTACTGGGCCAACCGCGGGTCGCCACGCGTGGCCTGAGCCACGGTCGCCAGCCCGGCGTCGACCGCGGCGTCGATGTCGGCTCGCAGACCCGTGAACGTGAAACGCAACATCAGCGCGCTGCTCAGGTTCTGTAGGTGGATGGCGCGATTCGGATGGCCGTGTGCGGTGGCCGCCACGGTCTGCCGCAGCAGGCCGATGGCGTGATCCAGCGCCGTGGGGTCCGCACCTGCTTGCACCTGTCGCATGACCGCCACCGCCTCGGCGACCCGGAAGTCCCAGTAATCGGGCATCGCACCTCCTCATCGATCGTCAGCCGACGACGTCCGTCCGGGCGTGCTGTTCGAGTGCGACGCTGCATCGGTGCAGACGTGCGGCCAGATCGGGCGCCACCTGCCGTAGCGAGGTCAGATCGGTCCGGGTGTCGAGCAGCTGCGACCAGTAGATGCCGCGGCCGCACTCGAGCAGCTCGACGGTCCGATCGGGAAGGCGGGCGGCGATTGCGCAGGCGGCGCCGTCGCGGGGCAAGGAGCCGGCGTTCAGGCGCAGCAGGTCCTGCTGCTCGCGCTGGCTGAGTCCTCGCCACGCCAGCAAGGGGAGCAGCTCCACCGCCGCGGCGTAGGCCTCAACGGCCGCTGCGGGGCTCCGCTGAGCCGCGAGCAGCTGGGCCCGATGGCCCGCGGTGTTCAGGCGCACCCGCATCGGCGCGACCGGCGACCTGCTTGCCAGCTTCCACCCGCGCATCGCGTCGACCACGTCTGCCGTGGCCCCCGAGTGCTGGAACCTCAGGTGGAGCGCAGTACTGAGGTTGGACAGGAACAGGGCGTGGCTGGGGTGGTCGGTGGGGGTGTCAGTCACCGCTTTCCGACCTACGACCACCGCCTCGTTCAGGTCCGACAGGCAGCGTGTGTGCTCGAACCTCGTCTGCAGCGCGAGACCGAGGTTGGAGAGGCGTTCGGTCCGGCGAGGGTGACCTGTCGGGGTGGCCGATACCGCCTCCCGACCCACGCTCACGGCTTCATTCAGGTCATCGGCGGCGCCGGCGTACGCGAACCGGTTGGTCAGGGTCGCGCTGAGGTTGGACAGGTAGGTGGCGCGGACGGGGTGATCGTCGGGGGAGACTGTCACGGCCTCGCGGCCGACGAGCACCGCCTCGTCCAGATCCGCAGCACTCCCGGCACGCTCGAAGCGTGCGCGCAGCATGGTTCCAAGGTTCGACAGGTACTTGGCCTGGTCGGGGTCGCCGCTGGGCGTGGCCCGGACCGTCTGCCGTGCGATACGGATCGCCTCCTCCAGATCCGCAGCCGAGCCGACGAGCTCGAACCGAGTGGCCAGCGCGTTGCCGAGGTCGGACAGGAAGACGGTGTGGTCGCGGTGATCGGTCGGGGTGGCGGCCACCGCCTGCCGGCCCAACCCGATGGCCTCATCCAGGTCGGCCGCGGCCCCGGTGCGGTGGAACCGGGCGAGCAGGGCTCCGCCCAGGTGGTACAGGCGCGTGGCGCGCTTCGGGTGGTCAGCGGGAGTGGCTGTTACGGCCTCCCACGCGAAGCGGATCGCCGCGTCGAGGTCGGCATCGGTCCCGGCATCTCGTTCGAATCGGACTCTCAGCGTTCGGCTGAGGTTGGCCAGGCGGCCAGCGTAGTCCGGGTGGTGCGCCGGAGTCGTCGCCACGGCCTGCCGCGCGACGTCGATCGCCTCGTCCAGGTCCGGGACGGACCCGGTCCGCTCGGACCGGGTCCGCAGAGCACTGCCGAGGTTGGCCAGCCGCCTGGGGTGGTCGGGGTGGTGCGTGGGGGTGGTCGCTACGGCCTGCCGGGCGATGCCGATCGCCTCGTCGAGGTCCGCGATCGATCCCGTGTGACCGAACCGGGTGAGCAGCGCGCCGCCAAGGTTGGACAGGCAGACGACATGGTGCTGGTCGCCGATGGAGGCGGCCGCGGCTCGGCGGCCAACGTCAACGGCCTCGTCCAGGTCCGCCACAACACCGGTTCGCCCGAATCGATCCAGTAGCGCGTTGCCCAGGTTGGACAGCATCGCCGCGTGGGCGACGAGTTCGGCGGGGGTGGCCGCAACGGCCTGCCGCCCAAGCCGGATCGCCTCGTCGAGGTCGGGATCGGCCCCGCCGAGCTGGAACCGTAGATGCAGCGCGCTGCCGAGACAGGACAGATACCTGGCGTGGTCGTGGTGGCCGGCCGGCGTGGCGGCCACCGCGGTGGTCAGGAGCGTGACGGCGCGCTCCAGTGCCACCCGGTCGCCGCGCTGTTGCGCCTCTTCGAGGAGCGTGGCGACCTGAGCCTGAATACCCGGATCGATGCCGGTGACGCCGTCAGCCAGGTACTGGCGCACCGGTTCCGGTACCGCCTGCGGGTTCACCTCGGCGACCACGGCGAACATCTTGATCGCAGTATGCAGGTCCTCCTGACCCCGTCCGTCGCCCGAGGCCAGGTGACGACACAGATGCATCCAGGCCACCACCTCTGCTACGTGGATCGGGAGGCTGCCGTACACGCCTGCGGCGCGATCCAGCAGGCTGCGGGCTTCGGCCACCGCTTGCGTAGCCAGGACCGGACCGGGATCACCCAGCCGGAAAGCGTGGATGCGCCGAATCAACGCGGCGAGGGTTGCTTCGGGTTCGGACATTCGCACCGGACCTCCTGACGACGGTCGGGGATGATCGACGCTGGGAGCGGGCACGCAGCGGATCAGCTAGCGGGGCGTCACGGGCACTTGCCCACCGCGGTGATCGTCAGAGCCGTGGTCAGGTCGGTGGCGACCTCACCCGCCGTGGTCTTCAACACGAGAACGCCACGGTTGAGCCGGACCACCGATCCGCAGACGGCGCCTGCGGAGGTGGTCACCTGCAAGGATGGCTTCTCCCGCTCCGGGCCGTACCAGGTGGCCCCCACCGCGGCGACGAGAAGGAGAGTGCAGCCGAGGGTGGCAGCGATGCCACGTCGCAGCGCGGCGGTGGAGGCGAGCGCGTCAAGGTGGTCGGCTGCCAGGACCGAGGTCAGGGCCCGGGTCGCGGTGACCGCCGGGCGGCCGTGCGCCGCCCGGATCAAGAGCAGAGCACCCACGGTGCCCGTTACCAGCGCCAAGAGGAGGAGGACGCCGACCCAGGCAGCCCAGGCCGTGGTGAGCTGGCCGACATCAGAGCGACCTTTGATCAGGCTGAACCCGATGAGCGCGGCGAGCAACGCCCCCAAGCCGTTGCGCCAGGCGGCCGCCGCGGTACGCACGCGGGCCAGTTCGGTGCGCAGCAGCCGGTCGCGCACCTGGGCGGTCCGCAGTTCGACGATGGTGGCCGGGCGAGGACCGGGGGAGAGCCGGTACCTCGGACTCGGCTGGGATGAGTCGGTCGGCGCGGTCGGGGTCATCCGTCCTGCCTTGACAGCACCAGCGTCCAGTACGCGCCGCAGCCGACGGCATCATCCGGCCGGCCAGGGTGGGATTCCTGGCAGGTGCACAGCATCGGCTCCTCGTGGTCGGCCGTGCTCCGCCCTCGGCGCCACGGCCCCGCGCCGAGCAGCCGGGACGTCCGGAAGATGCCGTCGACCACGGCGATATCGATGAGGGCGTGGCAGCGCGGGCACGGGCCGCGGAGGACGAGCGTACCCGGGTCGGGTTCGTCGACCGTGAAGGTGCGGGCGGCTGACTCGGCGTACTTCTCGTCGGTCACCTCACGGTACGGCAGCGGTTCGCCGTCCGGCGGTGGCGCGGAATCGTCATGGTCGGTCAACGGGACCACTCCGGGAAGAGGCGGCGGGCACTGTCACATCAGGGCCCGGTGTGGGTGAACGGACTCCACGCGCTGGCGGGCAGCCCTCGGACGTCGCGGAGATGGCGGAGCGCGCCGTGCAGGGCGTGGGCCGAGCGGGCCGGAGCGAAGGTGCCGTCCGACATGAGGTCGTCGTAGACCAGTTCGGCGACATCGGCGGCGGTGTCGTCGTACACCGACCACAACGTGCCGATGACCTGGCGGTAACCGGTGTAGTGCAGGGCGGCGGTCAGCGTGATGACCTCGTCGGGAAGGTCCACCCCGCCCACCGCGGTCATGCAGGCGGACAGAAAGGCGAACTCCCCGTCGTGCTGCCGGGCGCTGATCTCGGCGATGCTCAACGTGCTCCCGTCGTGCAGCCGCAGGCCGCCTTGGGACGGGTCGGCCATGTTCTGGCTTCCGTGGCAGCTGAAGTGCGCCCACCGGTGCCGGGCGAGCTCGTCCCGCACCGCCGCGGTGGCCATCGCACCTTCCAACAGCGTGGTCCGCGGGGAGAAGTGTGAGACGAGCACGTCCCGTTCGCGCTTCACCGCCGCCAGCGGCACCTCGTCGGGGGTGTCGGCGAGCGCGACCACGAGCATTCGGGCCTCCGCCGGCGGTGAACCGAGCGGACGCCGCGCCTCCAGCAATGCCCGCAGGGTCGGTGTGTAGGACGACACCACCCGGTCCAGGACGGTACGGCCCGCCGGTGTGTCCGTCGGATCGTGGTAGCCGGCGGCATGCAGCGGCATCAGGGTCAGCGGGCCGGTCGGGCACCACCACATTCGCGGCCACGCCCCGTCCGCCGGCGTCGTCACGAAACCCAGGCACGCCAGCACCGGTTCGGCGATCTGATCCCACAACCATCGCAGGGTGGTGGTGAGCGTCCTGTCACGCTCGCCGGCGGCGCGCTGCCACGACTGCTTGGCGGCGGTGTACCGACGGATGGAGTCCAGCGACCGGTCGCCGTCGTCGTAGCGCCGCCGCGCCTGATGGAGGATGTAGGTAGCCTGATCCACCTCCTGCAGTACCCGCAGATACTCGTTCGTCTGACCGACGACCGCACGAAGTGTCAGGCTCGGAAGGTTCACGACCTCGACGCCGCTCGTTCGTACCACCAGGGCGTCACAGCGCCACCGGCTGACGTTGACGATCACGACGGGACCGTCCGCCGCGGCCGGCAACAGCATCTCCAGCCGGGGCGGCCTCAAGAAATCCTTGAAGTCGTCGAGCTTGCGGACCTCCTCGACAAGCTCATCCCATTCCCGGGCCAGTGCCATACGTCGGTCGATCGTCCGGGAAACCTCGCCTGCGGTCTCGGGCATCACGGCAAGTACCAACCTCCATACTCGTCGTACCGCAACTTACGCACCGTGTCCGTCCCATGGTTGCGGGCGCCCGGGCGAGGCTGCCGTCCGAGTTGGAAATCCGACAGCTCCCGGCAGCGGTGCGAGTGAGCCGGCGGTGAGCACGGTGGCGCTGGTCAGGGCCCGGACGTGACGTCGCACGCGGGGCAGCCGGCCGCTCGCGGACTCAGCGACAGCGATCAGATCCTCGTCGACCCCGCCGGGGACGTCCGCGGCCGCACGGGGAGCCGGCTACGCCTACCCGAGCTACCCCTACGTTGATCGGTAGCCGTGAAAGTCGTACCGGTAGCGGCCGTCCCCGTCCGGGGCCGGCCGCCCGGTGGTGTTGTCGACCCGCAGCACGTACACCATCGAGCGTCCCGCCGACTCGGCCTTGGTCATCGACGAGCCAGGCGCGGCCGGACCGCGAAGCTCTTCCACATGTACGGGCGACAGTTCACGCTGCACACGGCGGGTGCCGTCGAGCGGACCGTCGTGGAACTCGGCAACGACAGGTCGGTCCATGAGTCGAGTCTGTCAGGCGCGCGCGGTGGGAGGTCGAACTCGGGCCGGGACGACGGGGATGTTTCCGGACGTCGGGGCCGAATAGCCGCTGGTCGGCGACGCTACCCGGCCGTGGTGTCGAAATGTCCCTGCGAGCGGGGAGTGGAGCCACGGCGATCGGGGTAGCGCCGCGGGGTGGAGTCGCTCCATCTCAGCTATGCCCTGGTCGGTGTGCTGGCGGTGTTGCTGGCCTTCCTGTCCAGCGCCATCCGTCGGGCACCGTTCAGCGAGCCGCTGCTCGCTCTCGCCCTGGGCGTCCTGGCGGGCCCGGCTCTCGGGCTGATCGACCTGCCCCATCAGCTGGCATCCGGCCTGATGCTGGAGGCCAGCAGGATCCTGCTGGCCATCTCGCTGATGGCGGTGGCGCTGCGGTTTCCCCTGTCGGAGTACCGGTCGGTGGTTCGTCAGGTCGGTGTGCTGTTGACCGTGGTCATGGCGGGGATGGCGGTGGTCACCGCCACCCTGGCGTGGCTGGTCCTCGGCCTGCCGCTGGTTCTGGCCGTGCTGCTCGGAGCCTGCCTGACCCCGACCGATCCGGTGCTGGCCTCCAGCATCGTCTCCGGCGGCCCGGCCGAGCGGCAACTGCCGGGTCGGCTGCGGCAGGTGATCAGCGGGGAGTCCGGCGCCAACGACGGACTGGCTTTTGTCTTCGTCGTGCTCGCGCTGATCCCCGCGGCACACCTCACGGCGGGCGGTCAGGTTCGGGAGGCGGTGTGGGGAGTGCTCGGGGCGGTGCTGGTCGGTCTGGTCGTCGGCTACGCGGCTGGTCGGGCGGTCTGCGCGGCCGAAGCCCGGGAGGAGGTCGAGGAGGGCTCTCTGTTGGTCTTCGCGGTGGTGCTCGGCGTGGCGGCCCTGGGTGTCGCCCGGCTGCTGCACACCGACGGGATCCTCGCGGTGTTCGTCACCGGGCTGGCCTACAACGGGGTGATCGGCAACGAGTCGCGGGCCTCGGAGCAGGAACTGGACGACGCGCTGACCCGGTACCTGGTGCTGCCGGTGTTCTTCCTGCTCGGAGTCGAGGTGCCGTGGCGCGAGTGGCATCACCTGGGCTGGCCGGCGGCCGGGTTCGCGGTGGCGGTGCTGCTGTTGCGTCGCTTGCCGCTGGTGCTGGCGGTGCGTCCCGCGCTGAAGATGCCGCGGCGGGACACGGTGTTCCTGGGCTGGTTCGGGCCGGTCGGCGTGTCAGCGCTGTTCTACCTCACGTACAGCGGGGAGGAGGGCGTCCGGGACTGGCGGCTCTGGGCCGCTGGCAGCCTCGTCGTGGTGTTCAGCACCGTCGCGCACGGCGTGACGGCCACGCTGGGCCGCAGCTGGTACGCGGCGCGGTCGTCGCCGCCCCCGGACTGACCGTCGCCACGCAGCCGGCGATGTTCTTGATAACAATCGACGACTGCGTATCGGCGGCACGCGCCCGTCGGCCGGCTGCCCGCACACCCGCCTGCCGGGGTGACGTCGCGACCCGGTGACCGCCCCCAGAATGTCGATCCGCCGTGATCCCCAGGGCGGGGCGGGCCCGGCTGCTCCCTCCCGTTACGGAGCTGTTGCCGGCAGGTGTCTTGACGACGTCGATGTGAGCGTTAACACTAAGCCCGTCGTTGTGCGGAGGTGGGCCATGAGCAGTGTGGACGGTGCCGGCGCGCGGTACGTGGTCGGAGTCGACTACGGCACCCTCTCCGGGCGGGCCCTGGTGGTCCGGGTCAGCGACGGCGCGGAGGTCGGAACCGCGGTGCACGAGTACCGCCACGGCGTGATCGAGTCCGCGCTCCCCGACGAGGGGCCGGCGCTGCCCCCGGACTGGGCGCTGCAGGACCCGGAGGACTACCGGGCCGTGCTGCGCCACGCCGTCCCCGCCGCGCTGGCCGCCGCCGGCGTCGCACCGTCTCAGGTGATCGGCATCGGTACCGACTTCACCGCCTGCACCGTCCTGCCCACCCTTGCCGACGGCACCCCGCTGTGCGAGATCCCGGAACTGCGCCACCGGCCGCACGCCTGGGCGAAGCTGTGGAAGCACCACGCCGCGCAGCCGCACGCCGACCGGATCAACATGCTGGCGCACGAGCGGCGCGAGGGGTGGATCGGCCGCTACGGCGGCAGGATCTCCGCCGAGTGGCAGTTCGCCAAGGGCCTGCAGATCCTTGAGGAGGACCCGGAGACCTACCGGCGCGCCGAGCGCTTCATCGAGGCGGCCGACTGGATCGTGTGGCAGCTGTGCGGCACCGAAACCCGGAACGTCTGCACGGCCGGCTACAAGGGCATCCGGCAGGACGGCCGGTACCCGTCGGGGGACTACCTGAGGGCGCTCAACCCGGGCTTCGCCGATTTCGTGACCAAGCTGGACGGTCCGCTGCTACCCCTGGGCGCCCGCGCCGGCGGCCTCAGCGCCCGGGCTGCCGCCTGGACCGGCCTGCCGGAGGGTATCGCGGTCGCGGTCGGCAACGTCGACGCGCACGTCACGGCCGCCTCCGCCCAGGCCCTGGAGCCCGGCCGGCTGGTGGCCATCATGGGCACCTCCACCTGCCACGTCCTCAACGGCACCCATCCCGCCGAGGTGCCCGGAATGTGCGGTGTCGTCGACGGCGGCATCAGCCCCGGCGCCTGGGGCTACGAGGCCGGGCAGAGCGGCGTCGGCGACATCTTCGGCTGGTTCGTCGCGCACGCGGCCCCGGCCGGGACGGACTCGCACGAACGGTTGACCGAGCTGGCCGCCGCCCAACCGGTCGGCGCGCACGGCCTGGTGGCGCTGGACTGGTGGAACGGCAACCGTTCGCTGCTGGTCAACCACGACCTGAGCGGGCTGATCGTCGGGATGACGCTGGCGACCCGGCCGCAGGACGTCTACCGGGCACTGTTGGAGTCCACCGCGTTCGGCACCCGGATGATCGTCGAGGCGTTCGTCGACGCCGGGGTGCCGGTCACCGACCTGGTCGTGGCCGGCGGTCTCACCTCGAACTCACTGTTGATGCAGATCTACGCCGACGTCACCGACCGCCCATTGAGCATCATCGGCTCGGCCCAGGGCCCGGCACTCGGTTCGGCGATCCACGCGGCGGTCGCCGCCGGGGCGTACCCGTCGATCCACGAGGCGTCGGCGGCGATGGGCCGGGTCCACGAGGCGGTCTACCGACCGGATCCGGGCAACGTGCGGGCGTACGACGCCCTCTACGCCGAGTACCGCGCCCTGCACGACCACTTCGGTCGTGGCGGCAACGACGTCATGCTCCGCCTGCGGACGATCCGGAACGCGGCCCTCGACGCGGCCGCGGCGCAGGCCGACCCGGTTCTGGAGGTGGTCGGATGAACGGCGACGTGGCTCGACAGGTGGCCGAGCTGCGGGACACCGTTGCCCGCCTGCACGGCGAACTCACCCGGTACGACCTGGTGGCATGGACCGCCGGCAACGTCTCGGCCCGGGTCCCCGACCAGAACCTGATGGTCATCAAGCCCAGCGGCGTCCACTACGACGATCTCACGGCGGACAGCATGGTGGTCTGCGACCTCAACGGAAACGTCGTCGACGGGGCCGGCTCCCCGTCCAGCGACAACGCCGCCCACGCCTACGTCTACCGGGCGATGCCCGAGGTCGGCGGCGTCGTCCACACGCACAGCGGTTACGCCACCGCCTGGGCGGCCCGGGGCGAGGCGATCCCGTGCTTCCTGACCGCTCAGGCCGACGAGTTCGGCGGGGAGATCCCGGTCGGGCCGTTCGCCTTGATCGGCGGGGACGACATCGGCAAGGGGATCGTCAGCACCCTGTCCGGGCACCGCTCGTCCGCGGTGCTCATGCGCAACCACGGGGTCTTCACGATCGGCAGGGACGCCCGCGCGGCGGTCAAGGCAGCGGTGATGTGCGAGGACGTCGCCCGCACCGCACACCTGGCCCGCGCGCTCGGGCAGCCGTTGCCGATCGCGCAGGCCGACATCGACTCGCTTCACCACCGGTACCAGACCGTCTACGGCCAGCGCCAGCCGACGACCGGGTGACCGGCCGTCCACGAACACCCTGACCCGCACCACTCGTCCGGCGCGATCCCTTCTCGCACCAACCCCCACCACACCGGAGTCGCCGGACTCAGGCGGCGCGAACCGGGCTACCCAACCCCGAGGAGAACCGATGAGAACCAGGAGAACGGCACGCACCACCATCGCGGTACTCGCCGCCGTACTGCTCGCGGGCAGCGTGGCGGCGTGCGGAAACAGCGACACCGGCGGCGGCGGAGACGGCGGCGACGGGAAGATCGTTCTGGGCTTCTCCCAGGTCGGCGCGGAGAGCGGCTGGCGGACGGCGAACACCACCTCGATCAAGGACGCCGCCACCGAGGCGGGGATCGAGCTGAAGTTCGACGACGCCCAGCAGAAGCAGGAGAACCAGATCAAGGCGATCCGCAACTTCATCCAGCAGAAGGTCGACGTGATCGCCTTCTCGCCGGTGGTGGAGTCCGGGTGGGACACCGTCCTCAAGGAGGCCAAGGACGCGGGTATCCCGGTGATCCTCACCGACCGGGCCGTGGACTCGGCGGACAAGACGCTCTACAAGACCTTCCTCGGCTCGGACTTCATCAAGGAGGGCCGGCTGTCCGGGGAGTGGCTGGTGGAGAACACCAAGAACGCCACCGGACCGGTGAACATCGTCGAGTTGCAGGGCACCACCGGATCGGCGCCGGCGAACGACCGCAAGAAGGGCTTCGCCGAGGCCATCGCCGCCAACCCGAACCTCAAGATCATCGCTTCCCAGTCGGGTGACTTCACCCGCGCCGGCGGCAAGCAGGTCATGGAGCAGTTCCTCAAGGCCAACCCGGACATCGACGTGCTCTTCGCGCACAACGACGACATGGGCCTGGGGGCGCTCGAGGCGATCACCGCGGCCGGCAAGACGCCCGGCAAGGACATCGTCATCATCACCATCGACGCGGTGAAGGACGGCATGCAGGCCCTCGCGGACGGCAGGTTCAACTTCATCGCGGAGTGCAGCCCGCTGCTCGGCCCACAGCTGATGGACCTGGTGAAGAAGGTCCACGCGGGCGAGGAGGTGCCGCCGCGGATCGAGACCGAGGAAACCACCTTCACGCAGGAGCAGGCCAAGGAGGCGCTGCCCAACCGCAAGTACTGACCCGACGCCGGGCCGCCGTCGCACCGGACGGCGGCCCCGGCCCGTCGCTCGCTTCCGTACCGACACCGTCCAGAGAAGGTCCGATGGGATGACGGGTAGCCGTCCGGTCCTGACCATGACCGGGATCAGCAAGATCTTCCCCGGGGTCCGCGCACTCCACGACGTCGACTTCCGGCTGTTTCCCGGCGAGGTCCACGCCCTGATGGGCGAGAACGGCGCCGGCAAGTCGACACTGATCAAAGTGTTGACCGGCGTCCACGGCATCGACGAGGGCACCATCACCCTCGCCGGTGAACAGGTCGCCTTCAACGGGCCGATGCAGGCCGCCGCAGCCGGCGTCAGCACCGTCTACCAGGAAGTCAATCTCTGCACCAACCTGTCGGTGGCGGAGAACATCTTCATCGGCCGGGAGCCGCGTCGCCTGGGCGCCGTCCGGTGGGGTGAGATGCGCCGGCGGGCGCGGGAACTCCTGGCCCGGCTCGATCTCGACCTGGACGTCACCGCGCAGCTGGGCACGTACTCGCTGGCCGTGCAGCAGATGGTGGCCATCGCCCGGGCGATCGACGTGCGGGCCCGGGTGCTGATCCTCGATGAGCCGACCTCCAGCCTGGACGCCGGCGAAGTCGCGCAACTGTTCCGGATCATGCGACAGCTCCGGGACGAGGGCATCGCGATCCTGTTCGTCACCCACTTCCTCGACCAGGTGTACGCCATCGCCGACCGCATCACCGTGCTGCGCAACGGCGCCCGGGTGGGGGAGTACCGGACCGGGGAGCTGCCGCAGTTCAGCCTGGTCGAGAAGATGATCGGCAAGGAGCTCGACGTCCTGGAGCGCCTCGACGAGCAGCAGCGACGTACCACGGCCGTCCAATCCGACGACAGCCCGCTGATCGACGCCGCGGAGCTGGGCCGCAAGGGCGCGGTCGCCCCGTTCAGCCTGCGCATCCAGGCCGGTGAGGTGGTCGGCCTGGCCGGCCTGCTCGGGTCCGGTCGCACCGAGGTGGCGCGGCTGCTCTTCGGCGCCGACCGTGCCGACCACGGGCAGGTCGCGGTGGACGGCGACAAGGTGTCGTTGCGTAGTCCGGGCGCGGCGATCGACCGCGGGGTCGGCTTCTGCTCGGAGAACCGCCGCGCGGAGGGCATCATCCCCGAGCTGTCGGTCCGCGAGAACATGATCCTCGCGATGCAGGCCGCGCGCGGTTGGCTGCGGCCCATTCCCCGCCGCCGGCAGGACGAGCTGGTCGAGCGGTACGTCGAGGCGCTCAGCATCCGGCCGCCGAACCCGGACCTGCCGGTGCGCAACCTCTCCGGCGGTAACCAGCAGAAGGTGCTCCTGGCCCGCTGGCTCATCACCGAACCGCGCCTGCTCGTCCTCGATGAGCCCACCCGCGGCATCGACGTCGGCGCGAAGGCCGAGATCCAGAAGCTGGTGGTGGAACTCTCCGACGGGGGGATGGCGGTGCTGTTCATCTCCGCCGAGCTGGAGGAGGTGCTGCGCCTGAGCCACCGGGTGGCCGTCATGCGTGACCGGACGATGGTCGCCCAACTCACCAACGACGAGACCCTCGACGCCGACCGGATCATGCAGACCATCGCCGGCGGGTCGCACCGTGCGGAGGTGCACCCGTGAAACTCCTCGCCGACCGCGTACGCCCGCTCACCGGCCACCGGCTGTTCTGGCCCGCCCTCGTGCTCGTCCTCATGATCGTCGCCAACACGATCTACCGGCCCGGGTTCCTCGCCGTCGAGGTCAAGGACGGGCATCTCTACGGCACACCGATCGACATCCTGCGGCTGAGCGCGCCGTTGATCCTCGTCGCTCTCGGCATGACCCTCGTCATCGCCACCGGCGGGATCGACCTGTCCGTCGGCTCGCTCTGTGCGATCAGCGGCGCCATCGCATGTCTGCACATCAGCCGGTCACCCGACCAGAACAGCCTCTCCACCGTCTTCACCGCGCTCGCCCTGGCCCTCGGGGCCGCGCTCGTGCTCGGCATGTGGAACGGGGTGCTGGTCGCCGTCATCGGCATTCAGCCCATCATCGCCACGCTGATCCTGATGGTGGCCGGCCGAGGGCTCGCTCAGTTGACCACCGAGGGGCAGATCATCACGATCAACTCCGGTCCGTACCGGGCGATCGGGCTCGGACACTTCCTGACACTCCCGCTGGCGATCTTCATCGCACTCGCGGCGGCGCTGCTCGTCGCCGCGTTCACCCGCCGCACCGCCCTCGGCCTGATCGTCGAGTCCGTCGGCGGCAACGCCGAGGCCAGCAGGCTGGCCGGCATCCGCTCGCGCCGCGTCATCTTCCTGGTGTACGTGGTCAGCGCCGCCTGCGCCGCGCTCGCCGGCTTCATGATCACCGCGAACGTGTCCAGTGCGGACGGCAACGCGGCCGGCCTCTGGATCGAACTCGACGCGATCCTCGCGGTGGTCATCGGCGGCACCTCCCTCGCCGGCGGGCGGTTCTCCCTCAGCGGCACGGTCCTCGGCGCGCTGATCATCCAGACCCTCACCACCACGGTGTACGCCATGGACATCTCGCCGCAGACGTCCCTGCTGTTCAAGGCGGTCGTCGTCATCGCCGTCTGCCTCATCCAGTCCCCCGGGTTCCGCGCCCGGTTCCGCCGCCGCCACGGCGGAGCCGTACCCGGCCCGACGGCCTCGCAACGGGAGAAGGAGCAGGTGCCGGCATGAGCAGCACGTCGCTGACCACCGGCCGTACCGGGCGGCCCAGCCTGCCCCGCCGGCACGTCCCGGTCCTGGCCACCCTCGCCCTGCTGCTGGTCATGTACGGCATCGGCGTGTCCCAGTACCGGGCCTTCTCCAACATCCAGGTCGTCTTCAACGTCTTCATCGACAACGGGTTCCTGCTCGTCGTCGCGGTCGGTATGACCTTCGTGATCCTCACCGGCGGCATCGACCTGTCCGTCGGCTCGGTGGCCGCCATGACCGCGATGGTGTCGGCCGCCCTGCTCCAGGACGGGTTGCCCGCGGCCCTGGTGCTCGTCATCGCGCTGCTGATCGGTCCGGCGCTCGGGCTCCTGATGGGCTGTGCGATCCACTTCTTCGACATCCAGCCGTTCATCGTCACCCTCGCGGGAATGTTCTTCGCCCGGGGCATGTGCACGTTCATCAGCGACGCGTCCATCCCCATCACCGACGGCTTCTGGACGGCCATGTCGCAGGAGCGCATCGGCAATCCCGCCGGGAACTTCGTGTCGATCAGCGTGTTGATCGCGTTCGCGGTGGTGCTCGTCGCCGCGTACGTCTTGGCGTACACGCGCTTCGGCCGCACCGTGTACGCCATCGGCGGCAACTCCCACTCCGCGCTGCTGATGGGCCTGCCGGTCGGCCGTACCCGGATCGCCGTCTACACGGTCAGCGGGCTCTGCTCGGCCATCGGCGGCATCCTGCTGTCGTTCTACACGCTCTCCGGTGCGCCGCTGATCGCCATCGGCATGGAACTCGACGTGATCGCGGCCGTCGTCATCGGCGGCACGGTCCTCACCGGCGGATCCGGCTACGTCTTCGGCACCGTCCTCGGCGTGCTGGTGCTGGGCGTCATCCAGACCCTGATCACGTTCGACGGCAGCCTCAACTCCTGGTGGACCAAGATCGTGATTGGCGGCCTGCTCTTCGCCTTCATCCTCCTCCAGCGCCTCATCGGCATCCGCTTCAAGTGACCGCCCCTACCGCGGAAGGCAACGACATGGCAAGCCACCCCCGGCCCGAGGTCTGGTTCCTCACCGGCAGCCAGGGCCTGTACGGCGAGGAGACCCTCCGGCAGGTCGCCGACCAGTCCCGGCAGATCGCCGCGCGGCTGGACGAGTCACCGGACATCCCCGCCCGAGTGGTCTGGAAGCCGGTCCTGACCTCCAGCACCGACATCCTCACGGCGTGCCGGGACGCGACCGCGCGGGGAGCGGTCGGGGTGATCGCCTGGATGCACACCTTCTCCCCGGCGAAGATGTGGATCGCGGGGCTGGACGCGCTGCAGACACCACTGCTGCACCTCCACACCCAGGCCAACGTCCTGCTGCCGTGGGACGAGATCGACATGGATTTCATGAACCTGAACCAGGCCGCCCACGGCGACCGCGAGTTCGGGTACATCCAGACCCGGCTCGGTGTCGCCCGCAAGACCGTCGCCGGCCACGTCACCGACCCTCGGGTCGTCGGACGCGTCGGCGCCTGGGCCCGCGCCGCCATCGGCTGGTCGGCCGTGCGATCGCTGCGGCTCGCCCGGTTCGGCGACAACATGCGCGACGTCGCCGTGACCGACGGCGACAAGGTCGAGGCTGAGCTGCGCTTCGGCGTGTCGGTCAACACCTACGGCGTCAACGACCTCGTCGCCGTGGTCGACCAGGTCGCCGAGGCGCAGGTGGACGACCTGGTCAAGGAGTACGACGACACCTACCGGGTCGACCCGCAGCTGCGGCCCGGCGGCCGGCGGCACGCCTCCCTGCGGTACGCCGCGCGCCTGGAGGTCGGCCTGCGCACGTTCCTGGACGACGGCGGCTTCCGGGCGTTCACCACCAACTTCGAGGACCTCGGTGGCCTGCGGCAGCTTCCGGGGATCGCCGTGCAGCGCCTGATGGCCGACGGATACGGCTTCGGCGGCGAGGGTGACTGGAAGACCTCCGTCCTGGTCCGGATGCTCAAGGCGATGGCGGTCGGCGTCGACGGTGGCACCTCCTTCATGGAGGACTACACCTACGACCTCACCCCGGGTCAGGAACTCGTCCTCGGCGCGCACATGCTCGAGGTGTGCCCGAGCATCGCCGCCGGTGTGCCGAACGTGGAGATCCACCCGCTGAGCATCGGAAGCCGGGAAGACCCGGTGCGGCTGGTCTTCGACGCCGCGCCGGGTCCGGCCGTGGTGCTGGGCATGGCGGACATGGGGGAGCGGTTCCGGCTGGTGGCCAACGTCGTCGACGTCGTGCCACCGCCGCACCCGCTGCGCCGGCTGCCGGTGGCCCGGGCGGTCTGGCGGCCCCGTCCACACCTGCCCGGCTCGGCGGAGGCGTGGATCACCGCCGGCGCTCCCCACCACACGGTGCTCTCACAGGCGGTCGGTGTGGAGGAACTGCGCGACCTGGCCGAGATTTCCCGTACCGAGCTGGTGGTCATCGACGCCGACACCGACCCGAGCCGCTTCGCCGACGAACTGCGGTGGAACCAGGCGTACTACCGGCTCGCCCGGGGCTTCTGAACCAGTGGTCGGGTAACGACGGGAACCGGCGGCAGTGACAGTTCGTGGATTCGCGTAGTGGTTGGTACCGGTTGACGTCACGGCCGGAAATTCTCCCCGAGGCGGGATTGCGAGAACCATTTGACGCGCTTTCGTCCCGGTGAACGCACCGGCCGGCAATGCCGTTCCCGTTCCCGCCCGCGGCGCGGGAACGGACCTCTCACTCGCAGGCCGGAAAGAGGTGGTGGCCGCTTGTGCGGTGCCGCCAGTCCCGCGGAAAAGAATGGTGTCCGCCAATTCATCGCCATTCCGGCGGGAACACTCGACCGGGAGCTCTGCCGCGCCGTGGGCGTCATGACAACTGGCGTAGACTGGCGGCGATCCGGCACCGGCCGCTCGGAAACACCGCGGTGGCGGCTGCCCGAACGATTCGTCCCTCCAGGGGGCTTCCGCCGACCGGGCGGCGCGGTCGTCGAGGGCGAGGCGGGAGAGGGAGGTGGCCGTGCGCGGTCCTGCGATGACGGACGTGGCTCGCCTCGCCGGCGTCTCCCACCAGACCGTGTCTCGGGTGCTGAACGGGCACCCCAACGTACGCGAGCAGACCCGGCTACGGGTCCAGGCGGCGATCGCCGAACTCGGCTACCGGCCGAACCGGGCGGCCCGCGCGCTGGTGACCGGCCGGTCGCAGGTGATCGGCGTGGTCGCGCAGAACACCACCCTGTACGGCCCGGCGTCCCTGCTGGCCGCCCTTGAGCAGGAGGCCGCGGCGGCCGGCTTCGCCGTCAGTGTCGGCAGCGTCCGCGACCTGGATCATCAGTCGATCTCGGCGGCGGTGGAGCGGCACCTGGCTCACCGGGTCGCCGGCATCGTGGTGATCGCGCCGGTCGAGTCGGCGGGGGAGGCTCTGGAACGCCTACCCAAGGACGTTCCGCTGGTCACGGTGGACGGTGACCCGCGCCGGCCGGTGCCGCTGGTGACGGTCGACCAGGTGGCCGGCGCCCGCGCGGCCACCCAGCACCTACTCGACGCCGGGCACCGCACGGTATGGCACGTGTCGGGGCCGCCGGACTGGTTCGACAGCGCCGGGCGGATCGAGGGATGGCGGGAGGCGTTGCAGGCGGCCGGTGCCGAGATCCCACCGCTGGTGCCGGCGGACTGGTCCGCGGCGGCCGGCTACCGGTGCGGGCAGATGCTGGTCCGGATGCCGGAGGTCACCGCGATCTTCACGGCCAACGACCACCTGGCGCTCGGTGTGCTGCGCGCTCTGCACGAGCACGGTCGGCGGGTGCCCGACGACATCAGCGTGGTCGGTTTCGACGACGTGCCGGAGGCGGCGTACTTCATCCCGCCGCTGACCACCGTGCGACCCGACTTCGCCGCGGTCGCCCAGGCGAGTCTGGACCTGCTGCTCGCCCAGATCGAGACGAACAGCACCGGCCCCGGGCGGCACACCATTGCACCGACCCTGATCCCTCGCCGCAGCGTCGGCGCCCCACCGCGCCGCTGAACCGGTCGCCGGGCCCGTCTCCGGGGGCCACCGGCCCATCCTGGAATCCGGTGGGCTGCTCGATCGGGGTAGAGGCGGCACCGCCCCGGTGAAACTCAGAAGACGGCAGCTTGACTAGCCGCGTGTTATCGCTCACAGTCGATAGTTAAGGGCGACGACGTCTGCGGCTCACCGGGCAGCGCTTTCGTCGGAGAGTTCGGATCAGGCGTACCCCAAGGGTGTGCGGACGCATTGTTAGCGCTAACGCTTCTCGAGGCGGGCGCACCACGCGCCGCACGGTGCGCCCATCGTCGAAAACCGTTGGGTTCAGCACTGGAGGAGGATCATGTTTGCCTTTGGTAGGTCTCCATCACTTGCGCCGCCGTCTCGGCGGGGCTGGCTGCCTCGGGTCGTAGCCGCCGGTGTGACGGCGGTCGTGGTCGGTGTCACCGCCGCGGCGGTGGTGTCGACACCCGCCGCCGCGGCGACAGTCGACCCGACCGCCTGGTACGTGTTGATCAACCGCAACAGTGGCAAGGCGTTGGACGTGTACAACCTGGCCACGAATGACGGTGCTCGGATCGTGCAGTGGGCGCGGAACAACGGCAACCAGCAGCAGTGGCAGTTCGTGGACTCGGGCGGTGGCTACTACCGGCTGAGGTCGCGGCTGTCCGGCAAGGTGCTGGACGTCTACAACTGGTCGACCGCCAACGGCGCCGGCATCGTGCAGTGGACCGATCACAACGGGACCAACCAGCAGTTCCGGTTGGCCGACTCCGATGGTGGCCATGTCCGTCTGATCAGCCGGCACAGCAACAAGGTGGTGGAGGTGCAGGGTGCCTCGACCGCCGACGGTGGGAACATCGTGCAGTACGACGACTGGAACGGCGCCAACCAGCAGTGGCAACTCGTCCGCGTCGACGGCGGGGGCACCCCTACGACGCCGCCGCCCGGCACGTGCGCGCTTCCGTCGACGTACCGCTGGACGTCGACAGGTGTGCTGGCGAACCCGAGGTCGGGGTGGGTCTCGCTCAAGGACTTCACCCACGCCCCCTACAACGGCCGGCATCTCGTCTACGCCACGACGCATGACACGGGCACGACGTGGGGCTCGATGAACTTCGGTCTCTTCACGAACTGGTCGGACATGGCCTCGGCGAGCCAGAACCCCATGCCGTTCGCGGCTGTCGCGCCGACCCTGTTCCACTTCGCCCCGAGAAACGTCTGGGTGCTGGCCTACCAGTGGGGTGGCCCGGCGTTCTCCTACCGCACGTCGACCGACCCGACCAACGTGAACAGCTGGTCGGCGCCGCAGACACTCTTCTCCGGCAGCATCTCCAACTCCTCGACCGGACCCATCGACCAGGCACTCATCGGTGACGACACGAACATGTACCTGTTCTTCGCCGGGGACAACGGCAGGATCTACCGGGCCAGTATGCCCATCGGCAACTTCCCGGGCAGTTTCGGCTCCACCTCGACGGTGATCATGAGCGACTCCACGAACAACCTGTTCGAAGCGGTTCAGGTCTACAAGCTCCAGGGCCAGAACCGATACCTCATGCTCGTCGAGGCGATCGGCGCACAGGGCCGCTACTTCCGCTCGTTCACCGCCACCAGCCTGGGCGGTTCGTGGACACCGCAGGCCGCAACCGAGAGCAACCCGTTCGCCGGCAGAGCCAACAGTGGCGCCACCTGGACCAACGACATCAGCCACGGCGAGCTGATCCGGGCCAACGCCGATCAGACCATGACTGTCGATCCCTGCAATCTGCAGTTGCTCTACCAGGGCCGTTCCCCCAACTCCGGCGGCGACTACGGCCTCCTGCCGTACCGACCGGGTCTGCTGACGCTGCAACGCTAGCAACGGCGCCCAGGGCCGACCGGGCGTCGGCGCAGCCCGCGACCATGATCGGCTGACCCGGGCCGGCTCGGTGCAAGGCCGAGCCGGCCCGGGTCACAGGTGCCGAGGTCGCCGGGTCGGACAGTCCGGCCGGTCGGCTCAGGCGCTGGACCTGACCTGCACAGCGTGGGTCAGGGTCATCAGCAGCAGGCCGCCCAGCAGGTTTCCGGCACCCGAGAGGACGACGTTGAGCCCCAGGTCGGCGTAGGACACGTGGGCGCCGAGCCAGATGCCGAACAACAGGTGCAGGCCGGAGACCACGACGTGGTCGAACGGACCGAGGGCGAGGAAGAAGCCGACCACGTACGCCAGGACGATGCGGCTACCGGCGGAGCCGACGGCGTGCAGCAGGTACGACAGCAGGGTCAGCAGGGTTCCGGCGGCGATGCCCCGGGTGAAGGTCCCAAGGCCTCCCTTCGCGGCGATCTCCTCCGCGACGAGGGCGAGGGTGTGATGGGCGCGGGACGGCAGGGTTCCCTCGACGGTGAACACGGCCGCCATGACCGCGCCGCCGACGAAGTTGAGGACGAGCACCAGGATCCACAGCCGCGCGAGCTGCCAGACGGCCGGGATCCGCCGGCGGGCCACCGCCGCGGCCACGGGGTCGAAGAAGTTCTCGGTGAACAGTTCGGTGCGGCCGACGACCACGAAGACCAGACCGATGCCGAACGCCAGCGCGCCGACCAGGTGCCCCACCCCGGAGGCGAAATCGGGCGCCGCCAGTTCGCGGGCGACGCCCAGCGCGACGATCCCGAACACGATGGTGACCCCCGCGATGAACCCCGTGGACGCCTGTTCCAGGGCGCTCATCGACAGCCGGCGCTCGCCCTCCGACCGGGCCCGGACGTACACATGCTCCGGGCTGGGTTCTCCTGCCATCCTGCGGGCGTACCCGATTCTGTCCGGCGGAACCGCATCCGCGGACCAGTCGTCGGCGGGGGGAGGTCGGCCGGACGTGGGTGGGGACACTTCCACCGGGCGAGGCGGTCATCGCTCAGCCTGCATGGCCGCGTCGGCCGTCGTCGATGGCGTGCGGACGGTGATGTCCTGGGTGACCGAGGCCACGCGCAGACCGTGCTCGGCGAGGCGGTCCAGGACGCGGCGGGTGACCTGATCCTTGACCTGACGGGCGGCGCGTACCGGCACCACGAAGCGGGCGGTCAGTTCCACCCAGTTCGGTGTGGCGCGGATGAAGACCCGGGCATCGACCTCGGCCTCGGCGACCGGGTAGCGGTGTCGCATCTGAGCTATCGCGCGCCGAGCCTCCGCCGTGGAGGAGATCGACTCCGCCTCCTCCCATAGGATGCGTTCGGCCAGGTGCCAGTCGGCGTCGTACCGGATGGGCAGGGTGAGTTCCTCCCAGAGATGGTCGAGCACCGTGCTGCTGTTGTAGACGGGTGCGGTGAACACGAACCGGTTGGACAGCGACACCACCCGCCCGGTGTACTGCCGTCCACGGATCCACGACTCCGGGTCGGTGGACGACCCGCTCTCCAGGATCCGGGTACGCAGCGGTGTGATGTCGAGAACGTCGCCGCGGACGCCGCACATCTGGATCCGGTCGCCGACCCGGAACTGACGACCGGTGAGGATGCTGATCCAGCCGGCGAAGGCACCGATGACCTCCTGCATGGCCAGGGCCAGGCCCGCGGCGATCAGCCCGACGACGACGCCGATCCGACCGGCGAAGGGCCGCCAGAGAATGGCCAGACCGATCAGCAGCACCGCGACGGTGACGTAGTGCACCGCCTTGCGGAGGTAGTAGCGGGTGTGCGTGTCGTCCACCCGGCGGGTGGACAGGCGCCCTGCGATGATCGCGAACAGCGCCGCCGCCACGATCATCACCAGGGTGGTCACCAGGCGACCGGTCACGGTGCTGGTGTCCCACACCGCCTCGAGGAACGCATCCATGGGTCGTGTCCCGTGCCGCTGGTGCCGCTGTCGCCCTGACCCTAGACAGCTTCCACGGGATGCCGCCAACGTTTCCGTCGGCTTCCCCCTCGGGTGGGGAACGGCGGCGGCCCCGCCAGCGCGCCCGTTGCTCGTTCGCACCGGCTGACCTGAGGTCGATGCTGCTGTGCCGGCCAGCGAACGGGATGCGCGTCAGCGCGGCAGGCGCGACGGTGCGGACGGGCCCGGGAGCTGTCGGGCCGGCGTGGCGGCCGGGGCAGCGGTGAGCGGCGCCGACAGGGCGGCCACGGTGCGGGTCACCGCCTGGCGGAGCAGGTTGTCGTCCAGCGGTTCCATGACGGCGGTCATCTGCACGCTGACCAGGTTGTGTCCGATGCGGATCAGGATGTAGGCGGAGGTCCCGGTCAGCGTCATCCCGGAACCGGCGGCGGACATCCGCAGGTCGACCCGCCAGGACTGTTCGCCCAGGCCGGGCGCGGCCCCTGGCACCACGTCGACGGTGATGGGTGGTTCTCCGCGGGTGACGAAGCGGCGGCACGCAGCGCGTTCGGCCTCGGCCTGTGTGAGCACCGTCGCGGGGACCCGGTCGGCGTACGAGGTGACCCCGACTTCGAGGGTGGTGGAGGCCAGCGGCACCGGGCCGGGTCGGGTCTCGTAGCGGAGCGTCGTGTCGACCCGTTCGTGTGGCGTGAGCGGGTCCAGGAACCGGTCGCGGACGAACGGTAGGCAGGTGTCGGGGGTGATGGGGTTCTCCGGCGCCTTGCTCCACGGTTTCGACAGCCAGTGAGCCGGCAGGGCCGGTTTGACCGCTCGGGCCGCCGTCTCGGCCTCCGTCTTCGTCAGTAACCGGCCCGGGTCGGCGGCGTGGCCGGGTCGCGGGGGCGGCGGTGCGGGTGGGCGGGCGGTCGGGGACGGCGATCCGGTGACGGCGGCTGCGGCGGCGTACCTGGCGGTGCCGGGAGCGCGTAGCAGCGCGGCGGCGGGCCCGCTCGCCAGCAGGGCCAGGGCGAGCGCGACGCCGGAGGCGCCGAGCGGCGCTGCCCACCTTCGTGCGGCGTGCACCGGATCGGTACCTCCGCCAGAGACCTCCGCCGGCACCGACCGCGCCGCCGCCGGCGGCGGCGGGGGTGGCGTCCGGGACGCGGTCCGGGGCTTCCGGCTCCGGACGGCAGCCACCGCCGCGAGTGCCGGGACGGTGAGCACTGTCAGGTACAGCAGCCACACCAGCGGGGCGACGGCGTGCATCCGGAACCGCCACAGGTTCGGCGGCAAGCCGGCGACCAACGACTGGACGTGCAGCGCGACGCCGACCGCCGCCGTCGTCGTCCAGGCGGCGACGATCGCGGTCGAAACGGCGTGCCGTCGACGCCGGACACCGAGGGCCACCAGGACCGCCCAGCCGGCCAGTGCCGCCGCCCACTGCCCGTCCTGCAGCACCGCCATCAACTCGGCGACGGTGCGAGCCGGATGCCGGGCGGCGTGCACCGCCGCCACCGCGGCGGCGGCAAGCGTGGCACCGGCGGCGGCCAGTGCGGGCACCAGCCACCACCCCCGCCCCGCCCTGCGACGGAGCAGCACGGCGAGGGCCAGCGGTACGAGCGCCGACAGCGACCACCACACCGTCGGCGCGAAGAAGACGAACCAGTCGTGGACGTAGCCGCGCGGGGAACGGACGGCCTGCGAGGCGACCGGTACCGCCCAGACGGCGGGGGCCACGACGGCGCCCACAGCGAGGTAACTCACCGCCCGCCACGTGCGGTCGCGCACGTCGGGCGACGGGGCCGCGTCGGCGAGCAGCCGCGCGACGAGGACACAGAGCACGGTGAGCGAGGTGCCCGCCACGGCGGTCACGGCGGCGTTGCTCAGCGCGGACCCGGGGTCGGTGGTGCCTCCGGGGAAGGCGACCGCGTCGATCCCCGAGGTGACCGGCAGCAGGAACGCCCCGGCGACGAAGCCGGCCGCCGCCCCCGCCACCGGCCGCCACCAGACCCCGGCACCGTCGGCGCCGCGGTTGGCGGTTGCGCGGCGGAACAACGCCGGGGTGAGGCCGAGACCGAACAGCAGCCCGGCAACGACGGCCGGCGGCCCCGATGCGTCACGGGTCGCGTCCAGGGCGTGGGCGACGCCGTTCGCGGCGCCCATCGCGGTCACGGTGACGACGGCCGTGACGAGGGCGTGGGTGAAGCCGCCATCGAAGGTGGCCGCCGGTGCCGACAGAGCCGCGATCCGCGCCGTGGGATCCGGATGGCGGCCCAGGGCGCGGCGCAGCAGACGACGCGGCCCGGCCCGTCCCGTGCCGGCCGGTGCCTGGGCCAGCAGGGCGGCGAGCGGGTCCGGGCCGCCATCGTCGGCGACGAGCCGGTCGGCGGCGTGCTCGCGCAGCCGCAGCAGCGCCGCCGCGAGCAGCGCGATCGCCGCGACCAGGATCGCCGAGCGGACCAGCGCCGGCGTAACGGCCGGCCAGTTGTCCCGGGGGCGCAGGGCCGCCACCGCCAGCACCGCCGGAAGAACCACCCACGGCAGCCCACGCATGGTCGACACCCAGGCCACGTCACGCGCCCGGACGTGTGCCAGCTCGTGCCGGACGACCGGGTCGAAGCGGGCCGGATCGGCGTGTGCTGCCGCGACCGCCGCCGGCAGCACGACCAACGGCCGCCCTCCAGGCCGGGCGGTGGTGAACGCCTCACGCACCGGCGGACCGGCCACCATCAGCTGAGGCGCGCGCCGGCCGGTCAGCCCGGCCTCGGCGCAGAGCACGGCGAAACGCTCCTGCGCGGCCGGCAGCGCGAGCCGGTGCCGCCGCAGCCGGGTGGCATCGACCAGCGGCACCAGCACCAGGAGTACGGCGAGGCCGGCCACCAGCAGCGCGGCGCCGGCGAGCATGGTCCAGCCGCGCAGCTGTGTCGGTTCGCGCATACAACCAAGGAAGGCGTTCACCGTCGCGAGGTCATGGTCCGGCCCGGTGAACGGGTAGCCGGGGAAGGCCCGATCGCACCCGGTCAGGGCCACCGCGTACCCGGCCGCCAGCGGCCGGTAGGCGTGGAACACCAGGTCGCCCACCATCGCACCGAAGCTGGCGGTCAGCGCGGCGACGAGCACGTACAGCCAGGTGAGCGGCGCCGGCGCGGATCGCTGCGTCGACGGCGCTGTCACGTGGCTTCGGAGTCGAGATGCAGGGCACCCACCACGGCGTCGGCGAGGACCCGCGCCCGCGCGGCGTCGAGGCCCAGCGCGGTGGCGTGCTGACGGCACGCGTACCGCAGCCGGCGGGCCTGCTCAGCGGTGAGCGCCAACCGCGGCGGCTTTCCCCCCTCGCCAGGCTCGACGACCCCGACCACCACCGGTGGCTCGCTCTGCCGGCGCCGCCACCAACGTCGGCCCAGCAGGGCCCCGCCGAGGACGAGTACCTCGGCGACGGCCTGCCCGGCGGCCTGAAGGGCGACCTCGGTGACGAGGACCGTCTCGACGCCGAAGCCGACCGACCGTCCCGGCGCGGACCAGCGGACCCGCTCGGGCCGTCTCCGCCATTCAGCGGCGAGCTCGTCGAAGACGGCCAGTTCCTCGGGGGCGAGGCGGGCGACCGCGACCCGGGCGGCGGCGACCGCGACGTCGACGGCCGGCGGCGCGGCATCCGATCGCTCGATACGGTCGGTCACGGGAACCACCCTTCGCCAGGTCGATCAGCTCGCCACTACGTCACCCAAGTCAACACGCCCCGGTCAACGACTTCGATCACCATCCCGACAGGGGTTCGTAACCGGCCGGACGCGGACCTGCGCGGGTACGCCGGGTATGAACTGGCACCGGGCACCCGGCCGCGCCCGCCGAGATCCGGCGACCCGGGCAGCAGCGTTCGCCGCCGGCCTCGTCCGGGATCAGCCGGGGCGGCCGGGCACGACCGCGAGGCTCTCGACTCGGCGTCCGGCTCTGACCGGGCTCAGGGAGACGGCGGTCACCTTGTACTCGGGGCAGCCGGTCTCCGCGTCGGTGGCGTCGGAGGTCAGGGCGTTGGTACGGATGTCGGGGAAGGTGAAGGTGGTGAACATCTGCCCGGGGGCGACGGTGTCGGTCAGGTGGACGGGGTAGGTGACGGTTGCCCGGCGGCTGGTCACGTCGACGAGGTCGCCGTCGGCCAGGTCGAGCCGCGCGGCGTCGTCCGGGTGCAGGTCGAGCACTTCGCGGGGGCGGAGCTGGCGGTTGGGGGTGCGGCGGCTCATCGATCCGCTGTTGTAGTGCTCCAGTCGGCGGCCGGTGATCAGAACGTACGGGAAGGTGGCGTCGGGTTGCTCGCCGGGCGGCAGGTGCGGCCGGGCCGCGAGTGCGGCCCGGCCGTCGGGGGTGGCGAACGAGTTGAGGTAGAGGCGACCTTCGCCGGGTTCGTCCGGGCTGCGGCAGGGCCAGTGCAGCGGCCCGTCGCGGTCGAGCCGGGTGTGCGAAATGCCGGAGAAGGTGGGGGTCAGTGCGGCGCATTCGGCCATCGCGTCGGCGGGAGTGGGGCAACCGAGGTCGGCACCCATGGCGGCGGCGAGCAGGTGCAGGATGTCGAAGTCGCTGCGGGCCTGTCCGGGCGGGTCCAGCGCCGGGCGGACCCGCTGGACGCGGCGGTCGAAGTTGACGAAGGTGCCGTCCTTCTCGAGGAAGGGCACGGCGGGGAACACCACGTCGGCGTGTTCGGCGGTGGTGGACAGGAACACGTCGTGGTTGATGACGAGGTCGCAGGCGGCCAGTGCCCGGCGCACGTTGCCGCTGTCCGGGTCGGTCTGGGCGATGTCCTCGCCGATGACGTACATCGCGCGCACGTGGCCGGCGATCGCGGAGGCGAACATGTCCAGGATGCGCAGGCCGGGCCGTGCGGGTACCTCCGCGTGCCAGGCTCGGTCGAACCGGGCGCGGACGCCGGAGTCGGTGAGGCGTTGGTAGCCGGGCAGCATGTCCGGCAGGGCACCCATGTCCGAGGCGCCTTGCACGTTGTTCTGTCCTCGCATGGACAGCACGCCGCAGCAGCCGGGGGTTCCGACCGCGCCTTTGAGGATGGCGAGGTTCGCCAGGGTGCGTACACCGTCGGTGCCGTGGGCGTGTTCGGTGATGCCGAGGCCGTAGAGGATCGCCGGGCGGCGCGCGGCCCCGTAGAGGCGGGCCGCCTCGATCAGCGTCCCGGGCGCGACGCCGGCGAGCCGTGCCGCGTGGTCGGGCGGATAGTCGGCCAGCAGCGCGGTGAGTTCGGCGAGCCCGCTGGCCCGGGTGCGGAGGAATTCCCGGTCGGCGTATCCCTCGTCGAGCAGCACTCGGGCGATGCCGTTGAAGACGGCGACATTGGATCCCGGTCCGGCCTGGACGTGCACGTCGGCCATCTCGGCGAGGTCGATGCGGCGGGGATCGATGACGACGAGCCGGGCACCGCGCAGCACCAGCTGTTTGAGCCGGGCGCCGATGACCGGGTGGGCCTCGGTCGGGTTCGCGCCGGCGATCAGGATGCAGTCGGTGTGGTCGAGGTCGTCGACGGAGTTGGTGCCCCCGGCGTGGCCGAAGGACGCGGTGAGCCCGACCGCGGACGGGGCGTGGCACAGCCGGGAGCAGTTGTCGATGTTGTTGGTGCCGAGCACGACGCGGGCGAACTTCTGGGCGAGGTAGTTCTCCTCGTTGGTCGCCCGTGCGGAGGAGATCATGCCGATGGCGTCGGGCCCGTGGCGGTCGCGGATGGCGGCCAGCCGGGTCGCCGCGACGGTGAGAGCCTCCCGCCAGGACGCGGGCCGCAACGGCGAGTCACGACCGCCGTCGCGGACCAGTGGGGTGGTCAGCCGCTCCCGGGACCGGATGAAGGCGTGGGCGAAGCGGCCCTTGACGCAGGCGTGGCCACGGTTGACCGGGGCGTCGTGCACGGGGGTGATCGCCGCGACGGCATCGTCGCGTACGTGCACCCGCAGGGTGCAGCCCACGCCGCAGTACCCGCAGGTGGTGGTGGTCGTCCGGCTGATCGGACGCGGGTCGGACAGCCCCGGCTCGGACAGCGCCCCGCTCGGGCAGGTGTCGACGCAGCCACCGCAGGCCACGCAGGGGGACGAGACCCACGGCCCGCCGGTGCCGGCGACGACGACGGTGTCGAACCCACGACCGGCCAGGGAGAGCGCGAACGTGCCCTGCACCTCGGCGCACATGCGTACGCACCGGTTGCAGGCGATGCACAGGTCCCGGTCGAGTTTGACGTACGGGTGGGAATGGTCGACGCCCGCGTTGCGGGTCGCACCGTCGAAGCGGCTTGCGGTCAGGCCGAAATGGTGGCAGGCGCGCACCAGTTCGCTGCGCTCGGCAGGGATGTCCAGCGCCCGCGCGGGCAGCTGGGAGACGAGGAGTTCCAGGGCGAGCCGCGCCGGCCTGCGGGCGACTTCACCGCCGGTCTGTATCTCCATCCCGTCGGCGGCGGGGGTGGTGCAGGCCGGCACCGCCCGCCCCTGGACCGCGACCAGGCAGACCCGGCACGACCCCTGCGGGGTGAGCCGCTCGTCGTAGCAGAGGGTCGGCACCACGGCCCCGGCCGCCCGCACGGCGTCCAGCACGGTGGCCCCCGCGCCCACCTCGACGCCGATGGTGTCGACGGACAACCGCATCTATCCGCCCCCGCCGCCGGTGGGGGCCGCTCGGCGCAGCTCGTCGGAGTACACCCGCAGCAGGCTGCGCACCGCGCAGGCCACCCCACGCCCGAACGCGCACAGGCTCGCCGCCGTCAGCACGTCGAGCAGTGGTTCGTGGTCGGCGAGCACCGCCCCGGCCTGCTCAGGTTCGCCGAGCCGCTCGACCAGTTCCATGCCCCGGCGGGTGCCCACCCGGCAGGGGGTGCAGGCGCCGCAGCTCTCCGCCGCCCCGAACGCCCACGCGTGCCGCAGGATCGCGGCGGCCGGTACGGTCGAGTCGACCGCGACGAGGCTGGCGTGGCCCATCGCGGCCCCGGCCGTCGCAAGCGGCTCGGTCAGCAGCGGCAGGTCGAGCTGGTCGGGGGTGAGGAAGCCGCCGAGCGGGCCGCCGACCTGCACCGCGCGTAGCTGGTACGGCTCGCGCAGGCCGCCGCCGAGATCGGTCACGAGGTGGCGCAGCGGCACGCCGAACTCCACCTCGTACACGCCCGGCCGGCGGAACCGTTGGCTCAGGCAGACCAGCTTGGTGCCGGGCTCGTCCGGGTGGCCCAGCCGGGCGTAGGCCGCCCCACCATGCCGGACGATCCACGGTACGGCCGCCAGGGTCTCCACGTTGTTCACCGCTGTCGGCCGTCCGAGGAAGCCGTGGCTGGTCGGGTACGGGGGGCGCGCCCGCACGGCCGCCCGCAGCCCGGCCAGGGCGTGCAGCAGCGCCGTCTCCTCCCCGGCCACGTACGAGCCGGCGCCCACCACGATCTCCACGTCGAAGTCGACGGGCGAGCCGTGCACCCGCTCGCCCAGGTGGCCGGCCTCTCGCGCCTGCGCCACCGCGGCACGCAGCCGATCGGCGGCCACCGGGTACTCCGAGCGGACGAGGATCAGCCCGTGCCGCGCGCCCACCGCGAAACCGGCCAGCGCCAGGCCCTCCAGGACGCGATGCGGATCCTGTTCCATCAGCAGCCGATCCCCGTACGAGCCGGGATCACCCTCGTCGCCGTTGCCCACCACGTACCGGGGCGCGGGCTCGCCGGCGGCCATCGACCACTTCTCCGCCACCGGGAAACCGGCCCCGCCCCGCCCACGCAAGCCCGAGGCGGCGACCTCGGCGGTCACCCGCTCCGGTGATCCGGTCGCCACCACGCTGGGCCACACCGTCCACGGCTGCTCGCCACCGAGCAACCCGGCCAGCACCACCGGCCGATCGACCGCGCTCGCGTACGGGATCTCCGCCGCCCGCATCTTCGCCGGCTCGACCCAACCGGGCCGCGTCCGCCGCTGTGCGGCCAAGGGGTCACCGAACAGCCCACCCAGAGTCTCCCCGCTGGCGGGTAGCTCCCCGTCGAGTGCGGCGGGCGAGTCGTAGCAGTACCCGAGACAGCGCACCCCTTGCAGCGATACCGACCCGTCCGCGGCACGCTCGCCCAGCCGCACGCCCAGCGCCCGCTCCAGCCGAGCGGTGTGCTCGCCCTGGCCGCTCACGAAGCAGGAGGTGCCCTCGCACACTCGCACGTGCCGCCCGCCACGGCGACCCTCCGCGAAGTCCGCGTAGTAGGTCGCCGAGCCGGTCACGGCCGCCACCGGCCAGCCGAACTCGCCTGCCGCCCGCGCCAGATCCTCGGCATCGACCCGCCCGTCCTCGGCCTGGGCGCGCCGAAGCCGATCCAACATCGCCGTACCCGGCCGGCGCAGCCGGTCCTGCAATTCGACGAAAGCCTCCCGTGGCTCGCCCACCGCACCACCCCCGCGCACCGTAGATCCAGAGAAGAAACGTACGTCTGCTCGCGGGTGGTTCGCGGTCGAACAGGCGGTTTGCCGGCGCGGCGATGACGAACCGGCCGTCGGGCAGGACCCGGCCCCCGCGCCCGGGCCCTTCGCCCTCGTTCGGATTGCCCCGGTTGCCCGGTCCGGCGACGCGCGCCGTTGAGACGATCCGCAGGTGGGAGCGGAATCGGGTGGATGCGTGCCGGAGCGGCCGGTGCGGCGGCACCGGGTGGATTGGCGCCAGTGGGCCCCGCTGACCCTGCTCACCCTGGCCGTGCTGGTCGGTGCCGGGTTGTGGTCCGCCGGGCTGCGGGGTGCGGCCGAGCTGATCTGGGCGGCGGTGACCCTGGTGGCGCTGCTGCCGGCCGTCTGGTCGACGCTGCGGCAGCTCTGGCATCGGCAGTTCGGAGTCGACGTGGTCGCCGTGCTGGCGCTGGTCGGCACCCTGCTGGTCCGCGAGTACCTGGCCGGCGCGGTGATCGCGGTGATGGTCGCGACCGGGCAGGCGCTGGAGGACTACGCCCAGCGCCGGGCCACCCGCGACCTGCGGGCGCTGCTGGAACGCGCGCCGCGGCAGGCCCGGCGGCGTACCCCGGACGGCGGGATCGAGGTGGTGCCGCTGGACCGGGTGGCGGTGGGGGACCGGCTGGTGGTCGGCCCCGGCGACGCGGTACCGGTGGACGGGACCGTGGAGGAGCCCGCCACGCTGGACGAGTCGGTGGTCACCGGCGAGTCGCAGCTGGTCACTCGCACCACCGGCGAGCAGGTGGCCAGCGGCGTGGTCAACGCCGGCGCCGGGTTCGGGCTGCGGGCGACGAAGAACGCGGCGGAGAGCACGTACGCCGGGATCGTCCGGCTGGCCGAGGAGGCCACCGCACGGAAGGCCCCGATGGTCCGGCTCGCCGACCGGTACGCCGCCGCGTTCGTGCCGTTCACCCTGCTGCTGGCCGGCGCCGCCTGGCTGCTGACCGGCCAGTTCCTCCGGGCGGTGGCGGTGCTGGTGGTGGCCACCCCCTGCCCGCTGCTGCTGGCCACGCCGATCGCGATCGTCTCCGGGCTGTCCCGGGCGGCCCGGCGCGGCGTGCTGGTCCGCGACGGCGGTTCGCTGGAGCTGCTCGGCCGCGCCCGGACCCTGCTGATGGACAAGACCGGCACGCTCACCGCCGGCCACCCCCGGGCCGCCGAGACGGTCGTCGCGCCCGGCGGCGACCGGGACGAACTGCTTCGCCTGGCCGCCTCCGTCGAGCAGCTCTCCCCGCACGTGCTGGCCGCGGCTCTGGTCCGGCAGGCCCGGGACCGGGGGCTGCCGCTGGCCGAACCGACCGACGTCACCGAGGAACCGGGGCGCGGGGTGACCGGCCGGGTGGAGGGGCGGATGATCCGGGTCGGCCAGCTCGTCGGCGATCCGCCCGAGTGGGCGCACCAGGTACGCGAGCGCGCCGAACTGGCCGGCCACTCCACCGTCTGGGTCAGCGACGACCGGGCCCCACTCGGGGCGATCCTGCTGGAGGACCCGGTACGCCCCGACGCCCGGCGGACCGTGCGGCGGCTGCGGGAGGCGGGGCTCCGCCGGCTGATCATGGTCACCGGTGACCGGCCGCGTACCGCCCGGCAGGTGGCGCAGACCGTCGGCGTCGACGATGTGATCGCCCAGTGCTCGCCGCAGGAGAAGGTGGCCCGGGTCCGGGCGGAGTCCCGGCAGGCGGTCACCGTGATGGTCGGCGACGGCGTCAACGACGCGCCGGCCCTGGCCGAGGCGCACGTCGGCGTGGCGATGGGCGCCACCGGAGCGACCGCCTCCGCCGACGTGGCCGACGCGGTGCTCACCGTCGACCGGCTGGACCGGCTCGCCGACGCCGTCGAGATCGCCCGGTACGCGCGCCGCATCGCGGTGCAGAGCGCCACCGTCGGCATGGGCCTGGCCGTCGTCGCGATGGCGTTCGCCGCCGCTGGCAGGCTGCCTCCGGTCGCCGGCGCGTTCCTCCAGGAGGGCATCGACGTGCTGGTCATCCTCAACGCGCTGCGCGCCCTCGGCGGCGGCGTGCGCCGCCGGGACGTCCCGCCGCGGACCCGGGAACTGCTCGACCGGTACGCCGGCGAGCACGTCGCGGTGCGCGGCGTGCTGGACCGGCTGCGCGACACCGCCGACCTGGTGGCGACCCGCCCCGACGCGCCGGAGTGCGTGCCGGCGCTGCGCGAGGTGCACCGCCGGCTGGTCGACGAGGTCCTGCCACACGAGGCGGCCGAGGAGCGGCAGCTCTATCCGGCCCTCGCTGGCCCGCTCGGCAGCGACGAGGCGACCTCGACGATGAGCCGGACACATGTGGAGATCAGCCGGCTGGTGGACCGGATCGGCGGCCACCTGGCGCAACAACCGGACGGTCGACTGCGCCGCGACGCGGTGCCCGACCTGCTGGCCACCCTGTACGGGCTGGACGCCGTGCTCCGCCTGCACCTGACGCAGGAAGAGGAGGACTACTTCTCCCTCGACCCACCGGACAGCCCGGCACGGTGACCGGCGTCGCCATTCCGCTCAGGCGGACCATCGGCTGCCGAGGATCGCGCTCGCCCGCCGGAGTTGGTGCGGGGTACGGTGGCTGCCGCGGTGGCGAGCGCGTGACGTAGTTGCGCCGCTTCCGCCTTACGACCGAGTTTGTCGAGCACATCGGCCTGGGTGCGGTGTGCCGACCACAGTTCCGGACCGAAGGTGTCCGGCTCCTGTTCGGCAAGGGGGCGGTACAGCGCGATGGCCTCGCGGACCGCCGAGAGTGCCTGGCGCAGCTCGCGTCCCACCCGGGCACGTACCCATGCGAATCCGTACAGTGCGTAGGGCAGGCCGGGCAGGTGGGCGGTCGGATGGCGTTCGGCGATACGCCGGTAGAGCGCTACTGCTTCTCGACTGCTCTCCAGGGCTTCTCGCCGCCGGCTGACCCCCGCCAGTTCGGCGCCGGCGCGGGTCAGCGCCATGGCCAGGCCGGGCTGGTAGGCGGTCGGGTTGACCTCGGCGAGCCGTCGGTGGATGGTGACGGCCTCCTGGTGCGCGGCCAGGGCCTCCTGTCGCCGGCCCAGCTTCGACAGGAGCCGGCCGGGGCGGTCGAGCGACGCTCCGAGCGCGGGCAGGTACACGGCGGTGTCGGCCTCGGCGACCCGCCGGTACAGGTCGGCGGCGACCGCCGCGGCGGCGAGCGCCTCCTCGTCGCGGCCCAGCGCCGACAGGTGGAGGCTGAGGTTGTACGACGTCATCGCGAGTCCGGGCCGGTGCACGGCCGGGTTGATGTCGACCAGCCGCCGGTACTTGTCGGCGGCTTCTTCGGCAACGGCCAGCGCCTCCTCGTGGCGGCCCAGGTTCCTCAGGTCCAGACCGAGGGTGTTCAGCATCGTCGCGAGGCCGGGCAGGCGCGCCGGACTGTCCTGCGCCAGCCGCCGCTGAATGGCGACGGCTTCCTGCCCGGCGGCCAGTGCCTCTTCCCGCCGCCCCAGCTTCGCCAGGTGGACGGCGAGGTTGTGCAGCGACCCGGCGAGCAGTTTCGGGTCGGTGGACGGGTCGCTCTCGATCAGACCCCGCACCAGGTGGACCGCTTCCTGGGCCGCCGTCAGGGCCTCCTCAAGGCGCCCCAGGTCGCCGAGGAGCATGTTGAGGTTGTGCAGGCACGCCGCGAGCAGGGGCCGGAACACGGCCGGCTCGAGGTCGGCCAGGTGTCGGAACAGGTCGACCGCTTCCCGGCCGGGAGCGAGCGCTTCGTGATGGCGGCTGCGTTCGGCCAGACGCTGGGAGAGGCTGTCCAGCGCTGCCGCGAGTTGCGGCAGGTGGGCGCGGTCGGCCTCGGCGAGCCGCCGGTACGCCTCGGCGGCATCCTGGGCGGGCACCAGCGCCTCGTCGTAGTGGCCGGCGTGGACGAGTCGCCTGCTGAGCCTGTCCTGCAGGTCGGCGAGGTCGGCGAGGTCGGTGGTGGCGGTGTCGGTGCGGCGGAGGAGCGCACGGGTGATCGCCGCGGCACCCGGCTCGAGGTCGAACTGCCGGTCGCGGGGTAGAAGTCGTTCGATGGCCTTGAGTGTGTCGAGTGGTAGATGGGTGAGGTCGCTGAGGGCGATCAGGGCGGCGCTGCCGGCGTCGATGGCGAGTTTCGGGTCCGTGCGCAGCAGCGGGTGGACGGTGGCCGTGCCGAGGTGGGGCCAGCGTTGCGTTGCCGAGGCGAGGAAGGTGATCGCGCGGGGCGCCCACGCCGGGGCTGCTCCGTCGGCGTCGCGGGTGAGCAGGGCGATCGCGGTGGGGGCCGCCCAGGGGAAGCTGCGGTGGTGGGCGGAGTGGCCGGCGACGGTGAGGGCGAGATAGTCCTCGGCGAGCCGGTCCGGGTACAGCGGCTCCAGCACCCGGGTCGGGTCGGCCGGTGGATAGCAGTCGCCGTGGTCGGCGAGGATGCGCTGTGGGTGGGTTTCCAGGTCGAGACCGGTGAGAATGGCCTTGCCGGTGGGATGGTCGACGGACCCGGTCAGCGCCGCGGTGAACACCGCCTGTGCCATGACGCCCGGCGGGCTCTCGTACTCCAGGTTGGTGGGGTGGCCGTCGTGGTTGCGGTGCTGGTAGAGACGTTCCCAGTGCTGGTGTTCGCGTTCCAGCAGGTAGCAGGTCAGTCCGGCCGCGTCGTCGGGTGGGCGTCGACCGTGGACGTGGGCGTCGACCGCGACGAGGGCGGCCATGTGGACGGCCAGGGTCAGGCCCAGGTCCGGATGGTCGAGCCGAACCGGCGGTTCGATGCCGCTGGTGTCGGTGGCAGGGTAGTGGGCGGCGAACCCGTCACGGGCGGCGGTGAACATGCGGGCCCGGTCGCCGGCGGGAGCGAGCAGCGGGCCGAGACACTGGTGCGAGACGCCGGCTTGCAGATCGGTGAGGGTCTTGACGAGGGCGGGTGGGCAGGTCGGGATCCGGGCGAGCAGCAGGATGCGGGTGGCCATCCCGGGCTGGCCGAGCAGGGCGTTGCTGAGCAGCCAGTTCAGGTGGCTGGGCGGCCACCGGTCGGCGTAGTCGACGACGAGCAGCAGCCCGGCGGAGCCGTCCAGGCGTAGATCCTGGCTGCCGGGCTGGGGGATGGCAGCGCCCGGGCCGTGGGTGGCCGTGACGGTCTTCCAGCCGGCGGCGCGCGCTTCGGCGGCGAACTGGTCGGCCAGCCGGGTCTTGCCCTGCCCACCCGGGGCGTGCAGCCATCGGGCGGCCAGCCGCCGCCCGACATCGGTACGCCAGGCGTGCAGCTGGGCGAGTTCGGTCCGGCGGCCGGTGAAGTCGACGACGGCGTAGCGGGCGTCGAGCATGCGGCTGGGCACGTCGAGCAGCCACACCGAGTCGGGCGGCCGGGCGGAGCGGTGGTCTTCCAGCACGTACAGGGGAGTGCCGTCGCCGAGGACATGGATGTCGGCGCCGATCACGCCGTAGGCGAACCCGGCGGTGGCGGTGACATGCTGGACGTAGCGCGAGCCGACGGTGCTGCTCACCTGCCCGCCGGGTCGGTACTCGCGGGCGTCGGCGCCGCCTCGCCGTAGTGGTTGACGATGTTTCCGCCGCCCTGGACGCCCTGGGCGATCGCGCCGGGCGCGGACGCGTGAACCCGCTGCACCCAGGTCTGCTGGGGTGCGGACAGCTCGGCCAGGACGGCGGCGGTCACCGTGCGTAGCTCGGCGGCCACGGCGCTGTCGGCGCCGACCTCATCGGCGTGCTCGGCGAGCAGATCGGCCAGCCGAGTCCGCCAGGCCGGCAGCAGCTGCCGGCGGAGTTGGTCGCGATCGGCCGGGTCGGTCTGCTCCAGCATCGCGGCATCGGTGTCGAGCTGCGCCGCGACGAGCGCGGCCCGGCGCGGCCCGCTCCGCCGGAACAGCGCGACGACGCCGTCGCGGGCTGTCTGCCAGGCGTCGCTGGCGGCCGCGCCGACCAGCGCCCCCGCGCCGGTCGCCGCCAGCGACCCGATCCACGCCGCTTCCTCCACTGCCACTCTCCTTCTGACCTCCGTCGGTGTTCACCTGGCCAGGAGCCACCCGGGCCCGTGCGCCTGGTCCGGGACGCGGGCACAGCCACCGGCGTCCTGTTCCGCAAGCCTCGACCGATCCAGGTGACGAGGTCAATCCGCTATACGACAACCCACCAGGTCGAGCCGGGGGCAGGCGACCTGGCGATCGCGACCATTCGGCGGGAGTTCGCGGTCAGAGTCGACGGTAGCGGGCCCGGCGGGCCTGGAGGCGGTCCGCCGGGTCGACGTCGAGCAGGGTGGCCAGCTCGTGCGCCAGTACCGCCCCCAGCCGGTCGAGGAACGCCGCGGGCTCGTCGGCGGCGTCGGGTCGCTCGGCCACGATCCGGTCCACGATGCCCCTCGCCCGCAGGTCCTGCGCACGGATGCCCTGCGCGGCGGAGATCTCCGGCGCCCGTTCGACGGTGCGATGGAGGATCGCCGACGCGCCCTCCGGCGGCAGCGGCGAGAGCCAGCCGTGCGCCGCGGCGATGACACGGTCGGCCGGCAGGAGGGCCAAGGCGGCGCCGCCGCTGCCCTGACCCAACAACACGCACAGGGTCGGCACCGGCAGGGTGACGAGATCGGCAAGGCAGTGGGCGATCTCTCCGGCCAGGCCACCCTCCTCGGCCTGTGGTGACAGGGCGGCGCCCGGCGTGTCGACAACGGTGACGACGGGCAGGCCCAACTCCGCGGCGAGCTTGAACCCCCGCCGGACGGCCCGAAGGCCAGCGGGGTCGGGCGGGCTGTCGCGCCGGTCGTGTCCGACAACCACGGCGGGGGCCTCCCCGAAGCGGGCCAGCACCACGATCACACCGGCTCCGGTTTCGCCGCTCTGCGTACCGTGCAACGGCACGACATCCCGGCCGGCGTGTCTCAGCAGTCGGCGGATGCCGGGACGGTCTGCTCGCCGGGATCGTCGGACGGCGTCCCAGGCGGTGCGTTCGTCGGGCGGGTCTTCCGCCGGGACGGGCGGACGGGGGAGGCGGCGCGGCGCGCTGAGAGTGGCCAGCGCTCGCGCGGCCAGCGGCGCCACCTGCTCCGGCGCGACGACCGCGTCGATCAGACCGTGTCGGTGGAGGTTCTCGGCGACCTGCACGCCGGCCGGGAACGGCGAGCCGGTCAGCGCCTCGTGCACCTTCGGCCCGAGGAAGCCGATCAGCGCGCCCGGCTCGGCGACTGTCAGGTGCCCGAGGGACCCCCACGACGCGTACACGCCGCCGGTTGTCGGGTGCCGCAGGTAGACCAGGTATGGCAGCCCCGCGGCCTTGTGCGCGGTGATCGCCTGGCTGATCTTCACCATCTGCACGAACGCGATCGAGCCTTCCTGCATCCGGGTGCCGCCGCTCGCGGGCGCGGCCAGCAACGGGATCCGCTCGGCGGTCGCCCGCTCGACGGCCCGGGTGAGCCGCTCGGCCGCCGCGACGCCGATCGAGCCGCCGAGAAATGCGAACTCGCCGGCGATGACGGCGACCCGCCGCCCGCCCAGCCGGCCCGCGCCGGTGATGACCGCCTCGTCGACTCCGGTGGCCCGGCGCGCGGCCGCCAGCGCCTCCGCGTAGTCGGCGTCGAGCGGGGTTGGGTCGGCAACGGGTTCGTCCCACGACTCCCAGGTTCCCGGCTCGATGACCAGATCGATCAGACCCCGTGCCGATCTCCTCACGCCGGGTCGACCTCCGCGTACGGGCAGCCGCCCGAGGGCCGGGCACGGCCCGGACCCCGGTCGAAGATGGCGTCGTCACCGGTGCGGCCGGTCCGCGGCGCCGCCCGGTGGGCGTCGGACGCCGCCTCGTCAACCTGGTCGCCAACCATGACGACACCGTAGTCGTCGCGGACCCGGCGACGCTCACCTTGTCCCACGCCACGTCCCGGACCACCCAGGGCGGTGAGCGGATCGCCGCAGCGGACGTGGGTGGCGGAGCGGGGTCGGCCGAACTCCGCCACCCGGGCGAACGTGCTCAGTTCAGTCCGCCGTCGACGGCGTTCATCAGTGTCCCGGTGTCGCCGGACATCTCCCAGATCATCACGCCGAGCAGACCCTTGGACTTCAACCAAGCGGTCTTGCGCTGCAGAGACCAGGGGTCGTCGAACGTCCACCACTGGCCACCGGGCCCGGTGTAGCAGTACGTCGAGATCGACTGCTCGTCGTGGTGGACGGTGCAGCCCGGCACGCTGGCGATCAGGTTGCTGTAGCCCCGCGTACCGGCCTCCTCCGCGAACTGGCCGGGCGCCGCGCCGGTGGCGGCCTGCCACTCGCCGTGCACCCCGCCGTCGGTCACGCCCTGCCAGCCGCGGCCGTAGAACGGCAGCCCGATGGTGAGCTTGCGCGGGTTCACGCCGGCATCCAGGTAGGCCTGGATGGCGTCGGCATAGCTGAAGTGGACGGTGTACGGGTCCTGCGCGTCGGTGTAGAGGTTGGAGGCGTGGCCCGTCCGGTTCGGCTCCCATGAGTTGTCGCTGCCCGCGCCGTGGAAGTCGTATCCCTGCACGTTGGCGAAGTCCATGTAGTCGAACACGCTCGGGGTGCCGTCGGAGGTGCTGATGTCCCAGCCGGCAGCGATCTTCGCGGGGTCGGCCGGCGTGAACGCGGTCAACAGGTACCGCTTGCCGGTGGTCGCGCCCAGCTCATCGAGTTGCCGGCGGAACTCGGCGAACAGCAGCAGGTTGTTCGCCTTGTCCTGCGGGCCCCAGTGGTTGCCCGGGTGTCCTTCGGCACCGGGCCATTCCCAGTCCAGGTCGATGCCGTCGAAGATGCCGGCGGCCACGCCCGCGCCGCCGGCGCCGTTGTACGCCGGCAGGTCGCCCTTGATGTACATGTCGATGCAGGACTTGACGAACTTCTTCCGCGCCGCGTCGGTGGCCGCCGCGTCGGAGAAGAACTTCGAGTACGTCCAGCCGCCGAGCGAGATCAACACCTTGAGGTGCGGGTGCTTGGCCTTGAGTTTCTTGAGCTGGTTGAAGTTTCCCCGCAGTGGCTCCCAGCCGGTGTCGGCGACCCCGTCGACGGACTGCGCCGCGCTCATCGGTCGGGTGTAGTCGGCGTCGGCGTCACCGGCGCCGGTGCCCTGGTCGGGGTCCTGCGGGTCGGGGGTGGTGCCCTTGGTGACGCCGTTGAGGCAGGTCAGGTTCACCGGGTCGAGGTTGGTGAAGGCGTAGTTGACGTGGGTCAGCTTCGCCGCCGCGCCGGTGGTGTCCAGGTTCTTGACGAAGTACTGCCGGCCGTAGATGCCCCACTGGACGAAGTATCCGACCCGGGCATGGCCGCCACCGCCGACCACGTCATCGGTCGTCGCGGTGACCGCGTTGCTGGCCGCCGAGGCGTTGTCGTACCGGTCGCGGGCCTTCACCGTGAACGTGTACGCCGTCGACGGCGCAAGCCCGGTCACCGTCGCGGTGGTGCCGGTGACGGACAGGGCCAGGGTGCCGCCCCGATAGACGTCGTAGCCGGCGATCCCGCTGGCGTCGGTCGAGGCGTTCCAGGCCAACGACACGCTGCTGGACGTCCTGCCCGTCGAGCGCAGGTTGCCCGGTGGACTTGGCGCCGTGTTGTCGTCGGACGGGTTGAGCGTGGTCACCGTGACCGGTGTGCTCGCCGCGGACCGGTTCCCGCGGGTGTCCTTCGACGTCACGGTGAACGTGTACGCCGTGTCGGGGGACAACCCGGTGACCACAGCCGACGTGCCGGTGACGCTGGTGGCGAGGGTGCCGCCGCGGTAGACGTCGTAGCCGGCCACCGGGAAGTCCCCGCCGGCTGCCGCGTCCCAGGCCAGCGACACGGTCCTGGTGGTGCGGCCGGTCGAGCGCAGGCCGGTCGGGGGCGACGGTGGCCGGTCGGCGCTGCCGTCGCACTTGCTGCCGTTGATCCGGCAGTTGGTCGGGGTGCCCGGTCCCGAGGCGATGAACCAGAAGCTGTACGGCTCGGTGCTGCCACCGGGCTGGACCGATCCGTTGTAGTACTCGTTGACGACGGTCACGTGACTGCCGGACACGGTGGCCTTGCCGTTGTAGGAGCCGCTCATGGTGACGCCGGACGGTAGGTCGAACTCCAGCGTCCAGCCGGTGATGGCGGCGCTGGTCGGGTTCGCGACGACGTACCTGGACTGCCACCAGGAGCCGTGGTCGGCGCTGGAGAAGGTGGCGGTCAGGCCGGCGGCGGCTGCCGCTGGCGTGGCTGTGATGACGGCGGTGGGCAAGAGCAGCAGAGCGAGGGCCGCGACGGTGGCGCGGCGCGGTAGATGCATGGCGCGCTCCTTCTGACCTGGCGGGACCGGCGCCCGCAGCGATGGACGTCGCTCTCAGTAAAGTTTGTTAACAGTCCACCGTCAATAGCCATCCATCGATGGATGTCGGAGTCGAGGTGACGCCGTCAGGCTGGAGCGGGCCGGCCAGCAGGTGGCGGCGAGAGGTGCCACCGGTCGGCCCGCACCGATGGCACTGCCGCTACGGCCGGTCGAGGAACCGGCCGTAGCGGCAGTGGGCTCCTCAGTCGACCAACTCGGCGAACTGGCGCAGCTGTCGTGGGCCGCCCTGGACCAGCAGGGTGGTGATCACCGTCTCGCGCCACCGCTGCAGCTCGTCCTTGATCTTCGCGGTCGGCCCGATCAGCGCGATGTCCTCCACCAGCGCGGTCGGTACGGCGGCGATCGCCTCCTGCTTGTTGCCAGCCAGGTACGCCTCGGTGATGACGTCGCACTCCCGCTCGTATCCGAGGCGGGCGATGACGTCCCGGTGGAAGTTGGCCGACTTGGCACCCATGCCACCGACGTACAGTGCGACGAACGGCCGGATGCGATCGGCCGCCCGCTCCACGTCGTCGTCGACGACGATCGGCACGGTCGCGGCGATCTCGAACGTGTCCGGGCCGCGCCGGGCGCCCGGTCGGGCGAAGCCCTCGGCCAGCGCGGAGCGGTAGAAGCCGTCCGCCTTGGGGGAGAAGAACAACGGCAGCCAGCCGTCGGCGATCTCGGCGGCCAGCGCCACGTTCTTCGGCCCTTCGGCGGCGAGGAAGATCGGGATGTCGGCGCGCAGCGGGTGGACGGTGGACTTCAGCGGCTTGCCCAGGCCGGTGCCGCCACGGTGCGGCAGCTGGTAGAACTCGCCGTCGTACTCGACCGGGCCGGTGCGGGCGAGGACGGCGCGGACGATTTCGATGTACTCCCGGGTGCGGGCCAGCGGCCGGGGGTACGGCTGGCCGTACCAGCCCTCCACGACCTGGGGGCCGGAGGCGCCGAGCCCGAGGATGAACCGGCCGCCGGACAGGTGGTCGAGGGTGAGCGCCGCCATCGCGGCCGCCGTCGGCGTGCGGGCCGACATCTGCATGATGTTGGTGCCCAGCCGCACGCGGGAGGTGCTGGCGCCCCACCAGGCGAGCGGGGTCAGGCAGTCCGATCCGTACGCCTCGGCGGCCCAGACCGAGTCGAAGCCGAGGCGGTCGGCCTCCGCGATGGCCTCCGTGACGCCGGCCGGGGGGCCGGAGGACCAGTAGCCGGTGGTGTACCCGAGTTTCATCGCGCGACCTTCCGTGTCACGGGGCGATGCCGTCGGCGGCGAGACCGGCGACGACCGCCTCGCTCAACGTGGTGACGGCGGACAGCGGGCGGACCATGACCGTGAACTCCTCGATCAGACCGTCGTCGCCGAGCTGGAGCAGGTCGAGGCCGTGGATCTGCTTGCCGCGCACGGTCGCGCGGAAGATGAGGATGTGCGACTCGACCGGTCGGCCCGCCGTGCCGATCTCGGCCTCGCCGGCCAGTTGCCCGACGTACCGGAAATCCTCGAACGTGCGTAGGAGCACGCCGAGGAGCCCGTGGACGGCCGGCGCCCCCTCGAACGGGGTGAACTTCACCGGACTGAAGAAGCGGACGTCCGGGCTGAACAGCCCCTCGAACGCGGCCGGGTCCCCGGCCTCGACTGCGGCACGGAACCGCTCGACGGTCGTCACGGCGCGACCTCCCCTATAGTCAATGATAGGAGTAGTCATATCACTGACTAGGCGACGAGGGAAGTGGGAGGTGTGGCCGATGGCGTTGCGTCACGCCGTGCTGGCGGCACTGCTCGACGGCGAGTACAGCGGGTACCAACTGGCCAAAGCCTTCGACGTGTCGCTGTCGAACTTCTGGTACGCGGTGCCCCAGCAGCTCTACGCCGAGCTGGCCAAGCTGGAGCGCGAGGGGCTGATCGTCGGCCGGCAGGTCATCCAGCGGGACCGGCCCAACAAGCGACTGTTCACGGTCACCGAGGCCGGCCTCGCGGAGCTGGCCGCCTTCGCCGCTACGCCGTCGAAGCCGTCGTCCATCCGGGAGGATCTGCTCGTCATGGTCCAGGCCGTCGACCGGCTGGACCCGGCCACGGTCATCGCCCAGCTCGAGGAGCGCGCGGCCATGGCGGCGGCGAAGGTCGACCTCTTCGATCGGATGCTACGGCGGCTGCGTGGCCAGCGGGACGAGGAGACGTTCCTGCGCGAGGGCGACCGCATCGGGCCGTACCTGACGTGTCTGCGCGGCCGTCGGTTCGAGCAGGAGAACCGCGAGTGGTGCGAGCAGGTCGCGGCGCTGCTGCGCGCCCGCCCGACAGCCACCGACCCCGGCCCGTCCACCGTGCCTGACCACGAGGCGGCGCCGACCGCGCCCGCCGCGCCCCACCGGGACCCGAAGGGGCCGTTGGGGCGCCGGTAGCGCCGCAACGGCCCACCGTCGTCAGCCGTTGTCGATCAGGCCGGCGATCTCGTTGTAGATCACGTGTGCCTTGGCGCCCTGGTTCGACGGGCAGCCGCCGAGGTGGTGCAGGGCGATCACCCGGTGGCTGGCGTTCAGCACCGGCGAGCCCGAGTTGCCGCCAGAGGTGTCACAGCTGTAGCTGATGTTCCAGGTGTTGTAGTTCGCGTTCCGCACGGTGCACCTCGTGCCACCCTGGGCGTTCTCGTAGATCGACAGCCGCTTCGGGCTGCCGTCGCCGTGTCCGGGGATGTACATCTGCGCGCCGGTGCTGGTGGCGGTGGTCGCCAGGTACAGCGTGCCGAAGCCCTGGATGCTGGTGAAGTTGTTCACCGAGTACAGGGTGTAGTCGAGTTGGCTGGAGCCGCCGCTGCTCACCCGGTAGAGGGTGGCGCCGCTCACCTTGGTGCCGGGGCCAGGGTTGGCGCCGCCGCAGGTGGCGCACTGGTAGTTGAACTGCATCTCGCTGCCGCTGACAGTCGACTGCGTCGACATGCAGTGCTTGTTGGTCAGCATGCGGTTGGTGTTGCCGACCCGCCAGGTGGTGCACAACCCACCGCCGCTGATCAGCAGCCGCGCCACCGCGTTGCTGCGGGCGTACTCGCTGGGGTGGCTGTTCTGGTAGCAGACCACGTCGCGGCGGGCGTCGGTGCTGCAGACGGAGAGCGTGGAGAGGTTGTACTGCGTGATCTCCGTCCGGTCGTAGCCGCGCCAGAACCGGTCGATGGTCGCGGCCCTGCCGTGCGCGGGGCGGCTGCTGTGCAGCGTCACCACGGCGGTGTCGCCCTCCACCGACATCGCCCAGAAGCCCGGCTGTCCGTCGGTGGTGTAGTCCGAGCTGGTCGCCCGGTTCAGGTAGCGGTCGTACCGGTAGCTCTCCCGGCCGTCGGGGCTCGACACGGTGACGTAGTCGCCGTGAGCCAGTCGCAGTGAGCTGAAGTGCACCTTGACGTACGCCGCGCCGGGGTGCCGGATGATCTGTCGCCGGCCGGCGCGGGCGTAGGACAGCGAGCCGTCCACGGTGCGAAGTTCACCGACCGTGGTCACGCCCTCCGCCGAGAACTGATCCGATTCCGGTGCCCGCTCGGAATGCGGTGCGAGCGGTTGAGCCGAGTACGCCTCGGCGGCGGGCACCGACACCAGGCTCAGCCCGAGCGTGCACGCACTGAACGTGACCGCCGCCGTCCGTAGGCGACGCAGGACCTGTCTCATTGTCGCTCCTCCCAGGAACCAGCACTAGAACGATAGATGTAAGTCTATCGATATAATGACGGTCTGCGGCACCCCGGAACGGTCAGGACGGTTTCCTAGGCGCTCCGGTGCAGGTCCCGCACCTCAGGGAGCTGTTCGAAGCCGGCCGACCGGTAGGTGGCAACGGCGCCGACGTTGGAGCTCTCGGCGCACACGATCGCGCTCGACGAGCCCAGTGCCCGGAGGGCGGCCGCCGCGGCGACGGCGACCGCCTTGCCGTAGCCGTGTCCGCGATGGTCGCGGTGCACGCCCACCGGTTCCAGCAACCCGGGCTTCCCCGGACCGGCGGACCACACCGTCGCGGCCGCCACCGCGGTGCCCTGGTCGTCGTACGCGACCAGGCACCGGGCGTCGGCGTACGGTGATCCGGCGGCCATCGCGTGCCAGCGCTCGTCGGTGAAGGTCGACCTGTCGAACGACGCCCGCTGGACGGCGGACCGCACGTGCGCCCGCGCCGGGCCGATCAGCTCGATCCGCACGCCGCAGCCCTCCACCGGCTCCGCGAGGTCGCGCCGCAGCGGTGTCCACGGCTCGTCGGCGTCCCACCCGTCATCGAACAGCAGCCCGTGGAGCAATGCGCCACATCGTGCTTCGATGTAGACGTTCCCCTGCGGCAGGACGCCGCGCTCCGGCCGGGTCACGTCGGTGACCATCTGTCGGGCAAGCTCCTCGTCGTCCTGAACGTCCGGTGCGATCGCCAGTCGTAACAGGCCGGGACTGTCCAACAGCCCGACGGCGAGAATCTGTCCGTCACGGCTCCAGGTCCGGACCGCCGCGGCCGTCGCCTCAGCGCCGAACCGCCAGTGCCAGCCCAGGTCCCCTGGGTGCAGCTGCATCGGCGCCCCGTCGTACTGCCACTCCCGCAGCACGCGCACGGCCTCGCTCAACCCATCGACTGCTGGCTCGCTCAACACGATCGACACAGTCTGATCAGACACCGTGGTGGCGCCATGCCGAAAGCGAATTAGCAACAGGCACGCGGGCGCTGCGATGAGCCGCACCGGGCGGCCGGCTCAGCCGATGGCGCCACCGCCTGCGGTTCGCCGGATTTGCTCTGCGCGGCCGCCGGCGCCCCGTGGCAGGCGCGGTCGGGTTGGTCGGGCGCCGGGCGTGAGGCCTGATCCTGCTTCCGGCCCCTCGCTGGGCGGACCTGGAGAACAGCGACGGACGACAGCACCAGGGCACCGCCGGCGAGCTGAACTGGGGTCAGGGATTCGCCGAGGGTGAGCGCCGCCAGTGCGGTGGTGACCACGGGTTCGAAGGTGGACAGGATGGCGGCGGTCGACGGACCGGTCCGCTTCAGGCCGGCGAAGAAGGTGAGCATCGCCAACACGGTGGAGACGCCGGCGATGCAGGCCAGCCAGAACCATCCCGGCAACCCGAAGCCGAGGTCGACCCCGCCGGTGAACCCGGCGCGGGCGCCGAGGGTGCCGGCAGCCCCGGCCATCACCAGCGCGGACAGCACCACGGGCGGCAGCCGGTGCACGACGGTGTCCGCGACGAGGATGTAGATGGTGTAGGTGATCGCCGAACCGAAGGCCAGCAGCGCGCCGAGCGGGTGGAAACTCACCCCGCCGGCGCCGAGCAGGACCAGCAACGCTCCGCCCGACGCGGCCACCAGCGCGGCGGAACGTCCGGGGGTCAGCCGATCCCGGCCGAGCAGTACCGCGCCCACGGTGACCAGGACCGGGTAGGTGTAGAGGATCAGGGACAACAGCGAGGCATCCATCAGCTGCAAGGCCGAGAAGAACAGGCCCGCCTGGGTCGCGTACCCGATCGCGCCCAACCCGATGGCGGTAGCCAGCACCCGGCCGTGCCCTGCCGGTGCCCGACCGGCCGGTAGGCCACCGTGTGCACCCGGTTCCGCTCGTCGTAGCCCCGGCCGCAGGAGCAGGAGAACCCCCAGCAGCGCGGCCGCCAGGCTGAAGCGCACCAGCAGCAGAGCCCCCGGTGAGACGCCGGCGTCATAGGCGAACTTGCCGAAGATCGCCATAGCGCCGAAACAGGCCGCGGAGACAAGACACAGTGCGGGACCCATGCGTCGAGCATCAACCACCAAAACCGTCAGGTCTAGCGATGATTGATGGAGCGAACTCATTAGAATTCCTACATGGTCGCATTGGATCTTCGCCGCCTCCGCTTCCTTCGGGAATTCGAGGAGCGCGGCACCCTCGGAGCCGTCGCCGCCGCTCTGGGCTACAGCCCGTCGACGGTCTCCCAGCAACTGACCCTCCTGGAGAGGGAGACCGGTGCCCGGCTGTTCGAGAAGGCCGGGCGCGGCGTCCGGCTCACCGACGCCGGGCGACTGCTGGCCCAGCATGCGCGCGTGCTGCTGTCGGCGGCGGAGGCGGCGGAGGCGGACCTGGCGGCCCTGGGCGGCGACATCCGGGGCGCGGTGCGAGCCGGCGGCCTGCAATCGGCGGCTCGCCGTCTGCTGGTGCCCGCTGTGGCCCGCATGACGGCCGACCACCCGCAGGTGCGCGCGGAGATCTTCGAACTCGAACTCGAACAGGCGCTACCCGGCCTGCGGCTGGGCGCGGTCGACCTGATGATCGGCGACGAGTACGACGGCCACCCCCGGCCCCGGCCGGCAGGGCTACGCTTCGCGCTCCTGCACGAGGAACCGCTGAAGGTCGTGTTACCGGCAGCGCATCCACTCGCCACAACGGGAGGACCCGTGTCGGTCGCGGCGCTGCGATCCGACGTCTGGGCCGCCTCCGCCGAGGGGACCGGCCACCACGCCATGGTGGTCGGGACCTGCCGGTCCCTCGGCGGGTACGAGCCCGACCTGCGACACCGCGCCAGCGACGCCGACGTGCAACTCGAACTCGTCCGCGTCGCAGCAGCCGTCGCGTTGATGCCGGCGTTGACCCTACCGACCGGCGATCCCGCTCTGGCGATCCGTGACGTTGCCGAAGCCACCCTCCGGCGCCGCCTGGTCGTCGTCACCCGAGACACCCCGCCGGCTCCCGCACTGACCGCTCTCCTGGCAGCGGTGACGGATCAGACGCGCAAGATCAACGGAGATCCGGATCAGCTACCGTCGAGGTGAGCACGGCCTCAGTCAGGTTCGCGGTGCAGCCGTTCACCCCCCGGCCGTTGCTCAGAAGTCGTCGTCGAAGGTGACGCTTCCGGTGACGCCCACCTGGTACGCCGACACGCGCCGCTCGAAGAAGTTCGACAGTTCCTGTACGTCCTGCAGTTCCATGAACGCGAAGGGGTTCGTCGAGCCGTAGAGCGGTGCAATGCCGAGCTGGGCGAGCCGGCGGTCGGCGACGTGCTGCAGGTACAGCCGCATGTCGCCCAGGGAGAGCCCGGAGACGCCCTGTTCGAGCAGGTCCTCGGCGAACTGGACCTCGCACTCGACCGCCTCGGCCAGCATCTCCCGGACCCGCTGGACCAACTCGTCGTCGAACAAGTCCGGCTCCTCACGCCGTACGGTGTCCACCACGTCGAAGGCGAACGCCATGTGCATCGACTCGTCGCGGAACACCCAGTTGGTGCCGGAGGCGAGGCCGTTGAGCAGGCCCCGGGAGCGCAGGTAGTAGACGTACGCGAACGCGCCGTAGAAGAATAGGCCCTCGATGCACGCGGCGAAGCAGATCAGGTTGAGCAGGAACGCCCTGCGGTCCTCGCGGCTCTTCAGCTCGCGGAGCTCGAAGACGGAGTCGATCCAGCGGAAGCAGAACTCGGCCTTGCGTCGGATGGACGGGATGTTCTCGATCGCGGCGAACGCCGCGAAGCGTTCCTTCTCGTCGGGGACGTACGTGTCGAGCAGGTTCAGGTAGAACTGGACGTGCACGGCTTCCTCGAACAGCTGCCGGGACAGGTAGAGCCGGCCCTCGGGGGAGTTGACGTGCTGGTAGAGGTTGAGCACGAGATTGTTGGCGACGATCGTGTCGCCGGTGGCGAAGAACGCGACCAGGCGGGACACCAGGTGCTGCTCGGCGGGGGAGAGCCGGGCCAGATCGGCGAGGTCGGAGTGCAGGTCGACCTCCTCGACGGTCCAGGTGTTCCTGATCGCGTCCTTGAACCGGTCGAAGAAGTGCGGGTAGCGCATCGGGCGCAGGGTCAGATCCATGCCGGGGTCGAGCAGCATGTGCCGGGTGTCGGTACGGGGTTCGGACGTCGTGGTCACTGGCAGGCCTCGCAGCTCTCGGGGTTCTCCAGGGAGCAGGCCAGCGCCTCGGCGTCGGCGGCGACGACCGGAGGCGCGACCGCCGTGGGCGCGACGGCGACGGTGGCCTGCTGGATCCGCGTCGCGGGACGCGAACGCAGGTAGTAGGTGGTCTTCAGCCCGGACTTCCAGGCGTACAGGTACATCGACGACAGCTTGCCGATGGTCGGCGCCCCCATGAACAGGTTCAGCGACTGCGACTGGTCGACGTACGGTGCGCGGGCGGCGGCGAGGTCGATGAGTGCCCGCTGGGGGAGTTCCCAGGCGGTGCGGAACAGTTTCCGCACGTCGGTGGGCAGATCGGTGATCCCCTGCACCGATCCCTCGGCGCGCTTGATCTGGTCGCGGATCTCCGGCGTCCACCGTCCCCGCGCCTTCAGCTCGCGGACCAGGTACGTGTTGACCTGGAGGAACTCACCGGACATGGTCTCGCGTTTGAACAGGTTGGACACCTGCGGCTCGATGCACTCGTAGCAGCCGGCGATCGAGGCGATCGTGGCGGTCGGCGCGATCGCGACCAGCAGCGAGTTGCGCAGGCCGTGCGCGGCGATCGCCGAACGCAGCGCCGCCCACCGCTCGGTCTGGGCGGGTTCGACACCCCACAGGTCAGGGTGCAGCTCACCGCGGGCGGCGCGGGTCTCGGCGTACGCGGGATGCGGGCCGAACCGCTCCGCCAGGCCGGCCGACGTCTCCAGGGCGGTCAGGAAGATCTCCTCCTGCACCCGGGTGGACAGCTCCTTCGCCTCGGCCGAGTCGAACGGCAGGCGCAGGGTGAACAACGCGTCCTGCAGGCCCATCAGGCCGAGCCCGACTGGCCGCCAGCGCGGGTTCGATGCCGCGGCCTGGTCGGCCGGGTAGTAGTTGATGTCGATCACCCGGTCGAGGAAGACCACCGCGGTGCGTACGGTCGAGCGCAGCTTCTCCCAGTCGACCCCGTCCCCGGTGACGTGCGCGCCGAGGTTGACCGAGCCGAGGTTGCACACCGCGGTCTCGGTGTCGCTGTTCACCTCGAGGATCTCGGTGCACAGGTTGGACAGGTGGATGGTGTTGCCCGGTACGCCGGTCTGGTTGGACAGCCGGTTCGACGGGTCCTTGAACGTCATCCACCCGTTGCCGGTCTGCGCCAGCGTCCGCATCATCCGCCCGTACAGGTCTCGGGCCTTGACCGTCCGGACCGCCTTCTTCTCGGCGATCCGGTAGGCGGCGTCGAACTCCTCGCCATACAGGTCGGGCAGCTCCGGCGCGTCGGAGGGGTCGATCAGCGACCAGTCGCCGTCCGCCTCCACCCGGCGCATAAACTCGTCCGGGATCCAGTTGGCGAGGTTCAGGTTGTGCGTACGCCGGGACTCCTCCCCGGTGTTGTCCCGCAGCTCCAGGAACTCCTCGATGTCCGGGTGCCACGGCTCCAGGTAGACGCAGGCCGCCCCCTTGCGACGGCCGCCCTGGTTGACCGCCGCGACGCCGGCGTCGAGGGTCTTGAGGAACGGCACGATGCCGTTCGACCTGCCGTTCGTGCCGCGGATCAGCGCGCCCCGGCCGCGTACCCGCGACCAGGCGATGCCGATGCCGCCGGAGAACTTCGACAGCTTCGCCACCTGGTGGTACCGCTCGTAGATCGAGTCCAGCTCGTCCCGTGGCGAGTCGACCAGGAAGCAGGACGACATCTGCGTGTGCCGGGTGCCCGAGTTGAACAACGTGGGTGAACTCGGCAGGTACGCCAGCGACGACATCAGCCGGTAGAAGCGGATCGCCTCGCCCGGCGTCCCGGACAGCCCGCAGGCCACCCGTAGCAGCCAGTACTGCGGCGTCTCCACCACCAGCCGCGACTCGGGGTGGCGCAACAGGTAGCGGTCGGCGACGGTGCGCAGCCCGAAATACTCGAACCGCAGGTCACCGACAGGGTCCACGGCGTCGTCGAGCTTGCGGGCGTTGCGGGCCACGAACGCGGCGGTGTCGTCACCGATCAGGCCCAGCCCGTGGGCGTACCGGATGGACTGGCTGAAGCTCGCCACACCCTGCCCGCGGACCTCCTTGTCCACGTACGCGGCCAGCAACCGCGCCGCCAGTTTCGAGTACTGCGGCTCCTCGCCGATCAGTTCCGCCGCCGTCTGGATCGACAACTTGTCCAGCTCCGCGGTCGTCGCCCCGTCGTAGAGACCACTGATCGTCTTCGTGGCGACCCGCATCGGGTCCACCTCGTCCAGGTCGGCCACCCACCGCTCGACCGCCTTGACGATCTTGTTGACGTCCACCGGCTCGGCGTCGCCGTTGCGTTTGCGGACCTGCATCACCTGCCGGCGCGGCTCCGGTGCGCCCGCGCCGGACGCGAGCCTCTCCTGTACGACCGTCATGACCTCTCCTCGCGCTGTCTCCGATGGCCCTCGGACGCGGGAGAACGCCAGCGGACCCGACGGACGGCAGGCCCGGCTGCTGGCGTCGGTCGTCCCGCGCGACCTCCGACCGCCGCGCGCACAGGCGCACGGCGCGCTGGCAGGTCTTCGGACTCGCGGGCCTGACCGGGGTCGCCGGTCGCCTACTGGCCGTCGCTTCCCAGGCCCGATCAGGCCCAGTGCTCGATGACGGCGGTCGTTCCCACTCACCGCTGCGGGGCAGTCCCGGACTCGCACCGGGTTCCCTCTTGCCTCGACCGCCCCTGCGGGAACGGCCGAACCAGCTGCGGGGAACACCATATATGCCGACACCGTCGAGCAAGCAACACTAGATGTCGCGTCGGCGTGTCAGCTTCGTCTCACCCGATCATCCACCTCTCCCGGCGGCCACCGGCCCGGTTGGGTAGCGTCCCGGTCATGAGTGAGGACACCTTCCGCTCCGTCGAGATCGAGCGCACCAGCGTCGGGCAGTACGTCGCGCGGAACGTCCGCGGCGGATCGCTGCCGATGGGCGCGGGTGAGGACGCCAGCTTCACACCGGTGGAGCTGCTTCTGGCGGCCATCGGCGGTTGCACCGCGATCGACGTGGACCACATCACCAGCCGCCGCGCCGAGCCGACCCGGTTCACCGTCAAGGTCAGCGGCGACAAGGTCCGGGACGAGACCGGAGGGAACCGGATGCGGAACCTCACGGTCGAGTTCACCGTGGAATTCCCGATGGACGAAGACGGCGACAAGGCGCGTGCGGCGCTGCCCCGGTCGCTGCAGCAGTCGCACGACCGGCTCTGCACCGTCTCCCGTACCGTCGAACTCGGCACCCCCGTGTCGACCGTCGACGCTTCCGGCCGAGCCGGGAACTGACGCTACGGCCGCCCGGGATATCGCGGCTCGTCGTTGCTCCCCGGGACGCCGGCCGGTGACACGGTGGGGGAGCGGCTCTCCGCGTTCCTTACCGCAGTTGCGCGTGGCCCTGCTGGCGCTCGCCCGCCATCACGGACCGCCGGTGGGCCTCGACCGCCCGTTGCCAGAACATTTAAGTATGTTTATAGTTCGATTGCGATGCGCCGCGGCGCCGTCCCGATGCCGGCCGCGCGAGCCGTTCGGGCGACGTCTCCACCGGAGGACCTGTGAAGCTGAACGTCAGGAATCTCGTCCTGGCGGGCGTCGTCGCGGTCATGGCGGCGGTCCCCGTGGCCGTCGGCGCCACCGCGGCCGCGGCGGCCACGCCGACCGCGACCTTCGTCAAGACCTCCGACTGGGGATCTGGTTGGGAGGGCCGGTACACCATCACCAACCGGGGCGGCAGCACCCTCGACTCCTGGCGCGTCGAGTTCGACCTGCCGGCGGGTACCAGCGTGGGCTCGTACTGGGACGCGTTGATGACCCGGGACGGGCAGCACTACAGCTTCACCAACCGGTCCTGGAACGGCACGCTCACTCCCGGCACTTCGGTGACGTTCGGCCTTCTCGGCAACGGGTCCGGCAGCCCCACCGGTTGCCGGCTCAACGGCCAGCCGTGTGACGCGACCCCACCGCCGACGACGAGCCCACCCCCGCCTCCACCGACCACCGCGCCTCCCGCCAGCACGCCGGTGGCGGCGAACGGACAGCTCCAGGTCTGCGGACGGCAACTGTGCAACCGGAACGGCAAGCCGATCCAACTGCGGGGGATGAGCACGCACGGCCTCCAGTGGTACGCCAACTGCGTCACTCCCGCCTCCCTCGACGTCCTCGCGCAGGAGTGGCGGGCGGACGTCCTGCGGATCTCGATGTACGTCCAGGAGGGCGGCTACGAGACCGATCCGCGCCGCTTCACCGACCTGGTCCATCACTACATCGAGCTGGCCACCGCCCGCGGCCTCTACGCGATCGTCGACTGGCACATGCTCACCCCCGGGGATCCGAACCACAACCTGTCCCGGGCCCGTACCTTCTTCGCCGAGATCGCCGACCGCCACCGCGACAAGACGAACGTCCTCTACGAGATCGCCAACGAGCCGAACGGCGTCAGCTGGAGCGCCGTCAAGAGCTACGCCGACCAGGTCGTCCCCGTCATCCGCCAGCGGGATCCGGAGGCCGTGGTGCTCGTCGGAACCCCCGACTGGTCGTCGCTCGGTGTCTCCGGGACCGGTGGTGGCGTCGACACCATTGCCGCCAACCCGGTGGCCGCGACCAACATCATGTACGTCTTCCACTTCTACGCCGCCTCGCACGGCGACCGGTACTACGACACGTTGGCGCGCGCGGCGGACCGGCTCCCGATCTTCGTGACCGAGTTCGGCAGCCAGGAGGCCTCCGGCGACGGTCCGAACAACTTCACGATGACCCAGCGCTACCTCGACCTGCTGGCGAGCAGGAAGATCAGTTGGGTGAGCTGGAACTACTCCGACGACTTCCGCTCCGGCGCGGTCTTCACCGGCGGCACGTGCGGCAGCGGGCAGTTCAGCGGTACGGGCCGGCTCAAGCCGGCCGGCGGTTGGGTGCGCGAGCGGATGCGCACGCCGGACGACTTCTGACCGTCCCGGCGCCCTCGGTCGTCGACCGCTCGGCCGCGCGGGTGTCACGGCTGGAGTGACGCGATGGTCTCCACGAGAACGTCCGGCGCCTCCCAGTTCAGCATGTGTCCGGCGTCACGGTCACCAGCCGCGCTCCGGGCACCCCGGCGGCGAGCCGGTGCGAGTGGCTCGGGGGCGTCGATCGGTCCGCCGAGCCCACCACGACGACGGTCGGTACGGTGATCTCGTCCAGCCGGGGATAGTGGTCCTCCCGGCTGAAGGCCCGCACGATCGGGATGAGCGGCTGGTGGTTCTGCCGGACGAAGACCTCGCGGAACACGGAGATCATGGCCGGTGACGGCCGGGTGCCGCACTGCGCGGCTCCGAACAGCACACCTCCGGTACGGGTGCGCGCGATCCGCTGCAGGACACCGGTCTCCAGCAGCGGGATCTGCAGCCGGTTCTGCGGCGCCCGGTCGAGGATGCGGCCCGCCCAGGTGGCGAAGAGCACCAGGCCGCGCAGGCGCCCGGCCAGCTCGGGATGCCAGTCGTGCAGTGGTCCGTCGGAGATGCCCATCAGCTCCAGGCAGCGCTCGCCGCTCTGCGCCAGCCGGGGGTCGCGAAGCAGGTGATGCATCTCGGCGTGGCGCAGCACGATGAGTCCCATCGGCGTCGTGGCACACACCAGCTGGCCTGACGTGCCGCGGCGACCGCGGCCACCGTAGCCACCCACCCCCGGCAGGCGACACCCCTTGTAATCAACATTTCACGATGTGTCACGCGGCGGAGCGTGGGCGCTCCACCGGGGGTGAGAGGCGGATCTCACCCGTGGGCGGCGGCCCGGACTCGGGTGGTGCTTGCTTCCGTTGCGGCGTGAACGTAGCTTGACTACAAACCGACCGGTCGGTACGCCCAGCCGTGATGGCCGTGTCGAGCTGCGGCCCGAGCCTGTCGCCGTGCACGTTCAGCCATCCGTCAGCCGCGAGAATCGAGGGACCGCCGAGATGAAGCGCATCAACCGTCAACTGCTCCTGGCTGCGCGTCCCGTCGGGCTGCCCCGGCCGACCGACTGGAAGCTGACCGAGGTGCCGGTCGGGGAGCCGGGCGAGGGTGAGTTCCTCGTGCAGGTGCGGTACCTCTCGCTCGATCCGGCGATGCGGGGCTGGATGAACGCGGCCAGGTCGTACATCCGGCCGGTCGAGATCGGCGAGGTGATGCGCGCCGGCGCGGTGGGCCGGGTCGTCTCCTCGCGGCACCCCGGCTTCGCGGTCGGCGACCACGTGTCCGGCGCCTTCGGCGTCCAGGAGTACTGCGTGTCGGACGGGCGCGACGTCACCATCGTGGACCCCGCGCTCGCACCGCTTCCGGTCTATCTCGGCACCCTCGGCATGACCGGTATCACGGCCTACTTCGGCCTGCTCGACGTCGGCCGCCCGCAGCCCGGGCAAACCGTCGTGGTCTCCGCGGCGGCCGGCGCGGTCGGCAGTGTGGTCGGCCAGATCGCCAAGCTCCTGGGCTGCCGGGTCATCGGCATCGCCGGCGGCGAGCAGAAGTGCCGACTGGTGGTCGACGAGTTCGGGTTCGACGCGGCGATCGACTACCGGTCCGAGGATGTGCAGAAAGCGCTACGCCAGCACGCCCCGGACGGGGTGGACGTGTTCTTCGACAACGTCGGCGGCGACATCCTCGACGCGGTGCTGACCCGGCTGGCCCGAGGTGCCCGCATCGTCATCTGCGGCGCCATCTCCCAGTACAACAACACCGAGCCGGTCAAGGGGCCGAGCAACTACCTGTCGCTGCTCGTGAACCGCGCCTCCATGACGGGAATGGTCGTCTTCGACTACGCCGACCGGTACTCCGAGGCCGTCGCGAAGCTGGCCGAGTGGTTGGCGGCCGGCCAACTGCGCTCGATGGAGGACGTTGTTCCCGGTGGGGTGACCGCGTTTCCCGAGACGTTGCTCCGGCTGTTCCGCGGTGAGAACCTCGGCAAGCTGGTGCTCCAGGTCGCGGAGGAGTAGGGGATGCCAGCCGTCGAACCGACCGACCGGACGGGGCCCGCGATGGCGGAGACGACCGCGACGCGCACCGCGTACCGCACCTGTCCGCTCTGCGAGGCCACCTGCGGCCTGACCCTGACCATCACCGGCGATCGGGTCACCCACACGCGGGGCGACCACGACCACGTGTTCAGCCACGGCTTCGTCTGCCCGAAGGGAGCCGCGTTCCCACAGCTCCTCGCCGACCCGGACCGCCTGCGCCGGCCGCTGCTGCGCGTCGACGGCACGCTGCGCGAGGTCGGCTGGGAGCAGGCGTTCGCCGCCGTCGCGGCCGGACTCGCCGCCGCCCGGTCGGGCGGCCGGGACGCCGTCGCCGTCTACCTCGGCAACCCCAACGTGCACACCATGGCCGGCGGGCTGCATGTCGGTCCCCTCGTGCGGGCGCTCGGCACCCGCAACGTCTACTCCGCCAGCACCGTCGACCAGATGCCCAAGCACGTCTCCTCGGGCTATCTCTACGGCGACCCGAACGCCATCCCGGTGCCCGACCTCGACCGCACCGACCTGCTCGTGCTGCTCGGCGCCAATCCCTTCGAGTCCAACGGCAGCCTCTGCACCGCCCCCGACTTCCCCGGCCGGCTCAGGGCGCTGCAGGCCCGCGGCGGCCGGTTCCTCGTCGTCGACCCCCGGCGCACCCGCACGGCCGCCGCCGCCGACGAGCACCTGCCCATCCGGCCCGGCACGGACGCGCTGCTGCTCTTCGCCGTCGTGCACACCCTCTTCGACGAGGACCTCGTACGGTTGGGGCGGCTGGCGGAGCAGGTGACCGGCGTCGACGCCGTCCGGGACCTGGCCGGGGCGTTCGCGCCCGAACGGGTGGCCGACCGGTGCGCGGTGCCCGCGCCGCGCATCCGCCAGCTCGCCCGCGAGCTCGCCGCCGCTCCCGCGGCGGCCGTCTACGGCCGCATCGGCACCTGCACCGTCGCGTTCGGCACGTTGACCAGCTGGCTGGTCGACGTGGTCAACGTGCTCACCGGCAACCTGGACCGGCCGGGCGGGGCGATGTTCCCCCTCGCCGCCCACCAGCGCCCCCGCGCCGCCGGGCCCGGCCGGGGCTTCCGCACCGGACGCTGGACCAGCCGGGTACGCCGCCTGCCGGAGGTCAAGGGCGAACTCCCCGTCGCCACGCTCGCCGACGAGATCGAGACACCGGGGGAAGGCCAGGTCCGGGCGCTCATCACCATCGCCGGTAACCCCGTTCTCTCCACCGCCAACAGCCGGCGGCTGGACCGCGCCCTCGCCTCGCTCGACTTCATGGTCAGCGTCGACCCGTACCTGAACGAGACCACCCGGCACGCCGACGTGGTCCTGCCGCCGCCCGATGCCGCCCGCACCGGCCACTACGACTTCGCGTTCCTCACCCTGGCCGTCCGCAACGTCGCCAGCTACTCGCCCCCCGCCCTGCCGCCGGAACCGGACAGCCTCGACGAGTGCGACATCCTCGCCCGGCTCACCCTGATCGCCGCCGGCCGGGGCGCCGACGCCGACCCGGCGGAGCTGCACGAGCACCTGCTCGGCCAGACGCTCGCCGACGCGGCCGAGACGTCGGGCCGGCCGGCGGCCCAGCTGCGTGCCCTGGTCACCGGGGACCGGCCGGCCGAGCGCCTGCTCGACGCGCGGCTGCGGCTCGGCGCCTACGGCGACCAGTTCGGAGCGCGACCGGACGGCCTGTCCCTGGCCCGGCTCCTCGACCACCCGCACGGCGTCGACCTCGGGCCGCTGCGACCGCGGTTGCCGGAGGTGCTGCGCACGGCGAGTGGGACCGTCGAGCTCTGCCCGTCGCCGATCGCCGCCGACGTGGCCCGGCTCCGTGCGGCGCGCGACGCGCCACCGGACGGATTCGTCCTCGTCGGGCGCCGGCACCTGCGGTCGAACAACAGCTGGATGCACAACGTGCCCGCGCTGGTGAAGGGGCGCGACCGCTGCACGCTGCAGGTGCACCCGGAGGACGCGACCCGACTCGGGCTCGACGCCGGGGACGCCGCGCGGGTCTCCTCCCGGGTCGGGTCGGTCGTCGTGCCCGTCGAGCTGACCGCCGACACGATGCCCGGCGTGGTCAGCATGCCGCACGGCTGGGGACACGACCTCCCGGGCACGCGCCAGTCGGTGGCCCGCGCCCACGCCGGCGTCAACAGCAACGTGCTCACCGACGAGACGGCCGTCGATCCGCTGTCGGGCAACGTCGTGCTCAACGGCATCCCGGTGCGGGTCGAGCCCGCCTGAGCCGCGTACGCTGGCCCACCGGGGGGCCGGCGGCCCGGAAGGGAAGGCGACGTGGGGCGTACGGTCGGCGGCGAGGCACTGCCCCAGCGGCTGCTGGCGGTCGCGACCCGGCTGTTCGCGGAGAAGGGCTTCGAGAAGACCTCGGTGCAGGAGATCGTCGAGGCGGCCGGAGTCACCAAGGGCGCGATGTACCACTACTTCGCCGCCAAGGACGACCTGCTCCAGGAGATCTACCAGCGGCTGCTGCGTATGCAGCGCGAGCGCCTGGAGACCATCATGGCCGGCCCGCAGCCGGTGGCGGAGCGCCTGCACGCCGCCGCCGCCGACGTGGTCGTCACCGCGATCGCCAACCTCGACGACGCCACCATCTTCCTGCAGTCGATGCATCTGCTGTCCGCCGACCGCCGGCGCGCGGTGCGGGCGGCCCGCCGCGAGTACCACGAGCGCTTCCGCTCGCTGGTCGAGGAGGGGCAGCGCGCCGGGACCTTCCGTGCCGACGTGCCGGCCGACCTGGTGGTCGATTACTTCTTCGGCGCGGTGCACCATCTCGGCGCGTGGTTCCGCAGCGGCGGCCGGCTCACCGCGGAGCAGGTCGGCGATCACTTCGCCGGCCTGCTCCTGGCCTCACTGCGGCCCGAGGCAGCCCGCTGACCGTGGTCGCCAGGTGACAGCCGGCGGCGTCACCGCCGGTCAGAAGAGCGCGGAGAGGAGCCTCGCCCGGGTGTCCGCGGGGTCGACCACGTCGTCGAGTTCGAAGCTCGCGGCGGCGGAGAGCGCCTTGCCGCGGGCGTAGGCGAGTGCCACCAGTTCGTCGTAGCGGCGCCGGCGCTCGGCGTCGTCGGTGATGGCCGCCAGTTCCCGGCGGTGCGCGAGCCGGACCGCCCCCTCCAGACCCATCGCGCCGACCTCGCCGGTCGGCCAGGCGAGGGTGAGGCGGGACTCGTGGAAGCTTCCGCCGGCCATCGCCATGGCGCCGAGGCCGTACGCCTTGCGCAGCACCACCGTCACCAGTGGGGTGCGCAGCGACGCGCCGGCGGTGAAGAACTCCCCGACCGCCCGCACGAGCCCGGTCCGCTCCGCGTCCGGACCCACCATGATTCCCGGGGTGTCACAGAGGCTCACCACGGGCAGGCCGAGGCGGTCGCAGAGCCGCAGGAAGCGGGTCGCCTTGCCGGCGGCGGTGGCGTCGATCGCGCCGGCACGGTGCAGCGGGTTGTTGGCGATCGCGCCGACCGGATGCCCGCCGAGGCGGGCGAACGCGGTCACCAGGGACCGGCCGTGCCGCTCCCGGAGTTCGAGAACCGAGTCCACGTCGAACAGCAGCCGCATGACGTCGCGTACGTCGTAGGCCCGGCGCCGGTTCTCCGGCATGGCGCGGCGCAGCCGGCGCTGGTCCTCGTGGCTCCCGTGCGCCGGTCGCCCGTCCGCGTAGCCCAGCACCAGCCGGGTCAGGCGTACGGCGTCGGCGTCGTCCGCCGCGCGGATGTCCACGGCACCGCTGGCCAGGTGCACCTCGAGCGGGCCGACGTCCTGCGGTGCGACCGTGCCCAGCCCGGCCGCCTCCACCATGGCCGGTCCGCCCATGCCGATACTGGCGCCCGCGACGCCGATGGTGACGTCGCACGTGCCGAGCAGCGCGGCGTTGCCGGCGAAGCAGAAGCCGGCCGCGATCCCGACCCGTAGCGAGCGCAGCCGGGCCAGCGACGCGAAGGTCGTCAGCTCCAGACCCGCCACGGTCGGATGGTCGGTGTCGCTGGGGCGGCCACCGCCACCTTCGGCGAAGATGACGACGGGCAGGTCCTCCCGCGCGACGATGCCGAAGAGCCGGTCGGTCTTGCGGTGACCGGTCAGCCCCTGGGTGCCGGCGAGCACGGTGTAGTCGTACGCGACCGTGCCGACGCGGGCGCCGCCGACCCGGCCGACCCCGACGAGCACGCCGTCGGCGGGGGTCGCCTCGGTGAGTTCCGCGAGCGGCCGGTGGGAGCGCTGCGCCGCCACGGCCAGGCCGCCGTACTCCAGCCAGGTGCCCTCGTCGAGCAGGTCGGCGAGGTTCTCCCGTACGCTGCGCCGCCCGGCCGCGTGTCGTCCCGCCGTCGCGTCGGCGCGGGCCGGGTCGAGCAGCCTGGCCTGGCGCTCCAGAACCTCGGCCAGCTCGGCCGGGACCGGGTCCCCACCCGCGGCGGTCTCCCCGGTGGACGGTTCGTCACCGTTCACGTCGCACGCTCCCGTCCGGCTCGCCTCGTCGCGGGGTCGACCGGCCCCGGCTGTCGCGGGAGCCCCGGTGGATGCAGGTACTCCACACCTCGGGCGTCCGTTCGAGGTCCCACCTGTCTACCCATTGACGCACATGCCGGCGGCTCGCTACCGTCGCCGGACGCAGAACATACCGACTGGTCGGTACGGCGTCCAGCGAACGTGACCGAGCGAACGTGGAAAGCCCGAGGTGACGATGAGCCACCCACCATCCGGCACCCCCGCTGGCATCGACCTGGCGCTGCACCGCGTCGGCGTCCGCTTCGGCGGGGTCGTCGCACTCGACGACGTCTCCCTGCGGATACCCGCCGGCCGGATCGTCGGCGTCATCGGGCCCAACGGAGCCGGAAAGACGACGTTGTTCAACGTGGTCTGTGGTTTCGTCGCGCCGACCAGCGGATCGCTCACCCTCGACGGCCGACCGTTCCGGCCGCGCCCGCACGGGTTGACCCGTCTCGGCATCGCCCGCACGCTCCAGGGCGTCGGCCTGTTCCCGGGCCTCACCGTCCTGGAGAACGTGATGGCCGGCGCGAGCCACGCCGCCCGCGCCGGTTTCGCCGCGGCCCTGTTCGGCCTTCCGAGAAGTGACCGCGACGAACGGCGGCTGCGGGAACGGGCCCTGGACCTGCTGACCGAGCTGGGCGTCGCGCGGCACGCCGCCGCAGCCCCCGCCACCCTGCCGTACGCCGTGCGTAAACGCGTCGCCCTGGCCCGTGCCCTGATCGCCGGACCCCGCCTGCTCCTGCTCGACGAACCGGCCGGTGGGCTGGGCGCCGACGACATCGCCGAACTCGGTGAGCTCATCACCGCGCTGCCCGGCCGCGTGGCCGGCGCGTGCTCGATCATGCTCGTCGAGCACCACATGGACGTGGTCATGTCCGTCTGCGACGAGATCGTGGTGCTCGACTTCGGCAGGGTCATCGCCGCCGGGCCACCCGAACAGGTACGCGACGACCCGACGGTGACCGAGGCCTACCTCGGCGCCGACGTCCCGACCGAGGTGACCGGGGCCGCGCCGGGCCGGGGGGCCGGGTCGTGAGCGCCGACCCCATCCTCCAGGTCGACGGGCTCAGCGCCGGCTACGGCCCGGTGCCGGTACTGCGGGAGGTCACGCTCAGCGTGCCGGCCGGGACGGTCGCCGCCGTGCTCGGGGCCAACGGCGCCGGCAAGACCACCCTGCTGCGTACGCTCTCCGGCCTGCTCCGGCCCACCGGCGGCCGGGTCCTCTTCGACGGCGCCGACCTGCGCGGCGTCCGCGTCGAGGGCCTCGTGCGGCGCGGCCTGGCACACGTGCCCGAGGGGCGCGGCATCGTCGCGGAACTGACCGTCGACGAGAACCTGCGCCTCGGTGGGCTGTGGCGGCGGGACCGCGCCGACGCCCGGCGGGCGCAGGACGAGGTGTACGAGCTGTTCGAGCCGCTGGCCCGGCGGCGCCGGCACGCCGGGCACCAGCTCTCCGGCGGGGAGCGGCAGCTGCTCGCCCTCGGGCGGGCGCTGGTCGGGCGCCCGAAGCTGCTGTTGCTCGACGAGCCGTCGCTCGGGCTCGCCCCCCGGGTCACCGCGCAGATCATGGCGCTGCTGCGCCGGCTCTGCGACAGCAACGGGCTGACCGTCCTGCTCGTCGAGCAGAACGTGCGCAGTGCCCTCTCCGTCGCCGACCAGGGGGTCGTCATGTCCCTGGGCCGGGTGGTCATGGCCACCGGGGCGGCGCAGTTGCGGGACGACGAGCAGCTCCGCCACGCGTACCTCGGGTTCTGACAAGCCCCTCCTCAGGAAGGATCCCGCGGTTGGACCGGTTCTTGTTCCTCACCTTCGACGGCCTGTCCACCGGAGCCGTCTACGCGGCGTTCGCCCTCGCCCTGGTGCTCATCTGGCGGGCGGCACGCCTGGTCAACTTCGCGCAGGGCGCGATGGCGGTCGCGACGGCCTACGTCGGCTACGCCGTCGCCTCAGCGACCGGCTCCTACTGGCTGGGCCTGGGCGTGGCCGTGCTGGCCGGCCTGGCCCTGGGCGCGCTCGTGGAACGGGTGCTGATGCGCTTCGTCGGGCCCGCCAACCCGCTGGGCGACGTCATCGTCGCCCTCGGCCTGGTGCTGCTGATCCAGGCGGTGCTCGGGATGGTCTTCGGCAACGAGTACCGGCCGGCGACCGTACCGTTCGACACCGACGCCCTGTCGATCGGCGGGATCGCCGCCGTCTCCCCGTACGACCTGTGGGTGTTCGGCGCGGTCATGGTGGTCGTGGTGCTGCTCGCGCTGCTGTTCACCCGGACGTCGATCGGGCTGCGGATGCGGGCGTCCGCCTTCGCGCCCGAGGTGTCCCGACTGCTCGGCGTCGACGTCGGTCGCATGCTCACGGTGGGCTGGGCCCTGGCCGCCGCGGTCGGCGCCCTCGCCGGGATGCTGGTCATCCCCACCGGGCTGGGACTCCACCCGCACGCGATGGACCTGGTCTTCGTCGTCGCGTTCACCGCCGCCGTGGTCGGGGGCCTGGACAGTCCGGCCGGAGCCGTGGTCGGCGGGCTGCTGGTCGGCCTGATCCTGTCCTACGTCACCGGCTACCTCGGCCCCGACACCACACCGCTGGCCGTCCTCGTCCTGCTGCTGGCGGTCCTCCTGGTCCGCCCCGGTGGCCTCTTCTCCAGCGTGAAAGCGAGACACGTGTGACCGCCACCCGGACCGACGTGTCCACAGCAGACCCGCGGCCCGCCCGGCCGTCGCCGCTGCGCCGGTTGCTGCCCGGCCCGCCGGGCAACCCCGTCACGGGCGGCTCCACCCTGCTGCGGCACCTGATCCTGGCCGTGCTCGCCGGCACCGTCGTCGTGCTGGTGACCAACCAGCTCGAGCCGTACCAGAACCTCCAGGTGGCCCGGGTCTGCGCGTTCCTCTGCGTGACCGCCGGCTACACCGTGCTGGTCGGGCTCAACGGCCAACTCTCCCTCGGACACGGGGCGCTGATGGCGACCGGCGCGTACACCGTGGCCCTGACCCGGCAGGCCTTCGACGAACGGGCGGTGCAGGGCCGGTGGGTCCTGCCGCTGTCGCTGCTGCTCGCCGTCGCGGTGACCGCGGTGGTGGGACTCGTCATCGGGCTGGCCGCCGCCCGGCTGCGCGGGCCGTACCTGGCCGGTGTCACGCTCGCCGTCGCGACGCTGGTCCCGGCCGTCACGACGATCTTCACCGAGGTCTTCAACGGGGAACAGGGGTTGCGCTTCCCGACCGAGACGCCGCCGGCGTTCCTCGGCGCGTACTTCCAGCCCGAGCGCTGGCTGGCCTGGATCGCGCTGGTCGCGGCGTTGCTGACGATGCTGCTCATGGCGAACCTGGTGGCCAGCCGCTTCGGTCGCTCGCTACGGGCCGTCCGCGACGACGAGGTGGCCGCCCGGCTCGCCGGCGTCCACGTCGCCCGTACCCAGGTGCTCGCCTTCGTGGTGAGCGCCGCCTGCGCCGGCCTCGGCGGCGGGGTGTACGCCGTGCTCACCGCGACCGTCGCCCCGGGCAAGTTCGCGCTGGACCTCTCGCTGTTCCTGCTGATGGCCATCGTGATCGGCGGCCTCGGCAGCCTCACCGGCGCGGTCTGGGGCGCGATCCTGCTGGTGGCGCTGCAGGACCTGCCGAGCCGGATCACCGAGACCTTCGCCCTGCCCGCGGGCCTCGCCCAGCGGCTGGAGGGCAACCTCGCCCTCGCCGTGTTCGGGCTGATCCTCATCGTCGTCATGATCGTCGCCCCGGCCGGTCTGCAGGGCGCCGCCCGCTCGCTGGTCGCGCGGCTCCGGCGACGCGTCCCGAGCCGCTGAGCCACCGGTCGCACCCACCCCACCACCTCGCACAGGACAGGAGAACGATGTATCCCATCGCACGTCGCTGCCTCGCGGCCGCCACCGGCCTCGCGCTGCTGGCCGGCGCCTCGGCCTGCGCCGACGACGCCCAACGGGCGGCCGACAACGTCCCGGGCGTCACCGACACCGAGATCCTGATCGGCACCCACCAACCCCTCACCGGCCCGGCCGCTCCCGGGTACTCCCGAATCTCCGCCGCCACCAAGGCGTACTTCGAGCACGTCAACAGCAAGGGCGGGGTGAACGGCCGGAAGATCGTCTACAAGGTGATGGACGACGGCTACAACCCCGCCAACACCGAGAACGTCGTCCGAAAGCTCGTCCTCGACGACAAGGTCTTCGCGCTCCTCGGCGGCCTGGGCACCCCCACCCACACCAACGTGCTGGAGTTCGTCAAGGCCCAGAAGGTGCCGGACCTCTTCGTCTCCTCCGGCAGCCGCACCTGGAACCAGCCCGACAGGTACCCGACCACCTTCGGCTGGCAGCCGGACTACACGGTGGAGGGCAAGATCCTCGCCACGTTCGTGAAGAAGGAGTTCCCGAGCCGGAAGGTGTGCCACTTCGGGCAGAACGACGACTTCGGGCGCGACTCCCTCGCCGGTGTCGAGAAGATCCTCGGCCCGGTGGCGGCCAAGCAGACCTACACCACCACGAACCAGCAGGTCGGGCCGGCGATCGGCGCCCTGAAGGCAGCCGGCTGCGAGGTGGTCGTCGCCGCTACCATTCCCGGCTTCACCGCGCTCGCCATGGGTCAGGCCGCCGCCCAGGGCTTCAAGGCCCAGTGGATCGTGTCCAACGTGGGCGCCGACTACACCACGCTGTCGACGCAGCTCGGCGACAAGAAGGCGATCCTGGAGGGCATGATCGCCGACAACTACCTGCCGATGGCCGGCGACGCGAACGATCCCTGGATCCGGGCGTTCCGGAAGATCCACGAGCACTACAACGCCGCCAACCCGCTCGACGGCAACGCGATCTACGGCTACTCGATGGCGTACACCTTCGTGCAGGCGCTGCTCACCGCCGGCCCGGACCTCACGCGCGAGAAGCTGGTCGAGGCGGTGCAGAAGGGCGGGTTCCGGGGGCCCGGCGTGACCCCCTTCCGGTACACCAGGTTCGTCCACGCCGGCTACAGCGGCGTCCGGCTGACCAAGGTGCAGAACGGAGTGCAGGCCTACTTCGGTCCGACCTACCTCACCGACGACGGCGAGGAACAGGTCAGGGAGTTCCCCGAGCCGCCGGTCACACCACCGGCCGACGCCATTCCGACGTCCTGACCACGACCGTCGGTCGTCGGCCGGCGGAGCGATCGGGAACGGGCCGCCACGGCGCTGTGGCGGCCCGTTCCGTCCAGGCCGTCCCGCCGGGACGCGGCATCGGAGCCGGCAGGTCGGGCGGTGGCCGAAACGTGGACGCAACCGATGAGGCCACCGATCCGCGTACGGTGTCCCCAGGGGGGATCGACGTGAAATGTTGGATCTGCGGCCGGTGGTGGCCACTGCCGTGGGCGTGCCGACGGTGCCGCCGCGAACGGCGCACGATGCGCCGCGACTACCTCCGCGCGGCGGCGCCCCAGGACGCCCTGTCCACCATGGCCCGTCCGACCGAGCACGACCGGTAGCCCTGCTCAGCCGGCACCGCCGAACCACCGAGGCAACTGGCCGAGCAGGTCCGGCTGATCGGCGCCGACCCACGCCACGTGGCCGTCCGGCCGCAGCAGCACCGCGGGCACGTCCAGGTCCGCACTGACGTCGACGACGTGGTCGACCCGGTCTGCCCAGCCGTCCACCGAGAGCCGGCCGGTCTGGTCGAGCAGCAGGCCGCGACCGGTGTGCATCAGCGCGTAGAGGCGGCCCCGCTCCAGGCGCACGTCGCGCAGCCGCCGGCCGAGGAGGTCATGTCCCGCACCGAAGTCGTAGCGCACCCCGATCGCGATGATCTTCTCGATCAGGTGCCGGTGCACCTCCTCGAAGTCCATCAGCTCCGACACCAGCCGGCGCACCGCCTGCGGACCCGGCTCGGTGGACATCAGGTGCATCTGCGCGCGGGTGTTGTCGAGGACGTCGGCCGCCACCGGGCGCCGTTCGGTGTGGTAGCTGTCCAGCAGCCCCTCCGGGGCCCAGCCGTTGACCTCGGCGGCCAGTTTCCAACCGAGGTTGAACGCGTCCTGCAGGCCGAGGTTGAGGCCCTGTCCGCCGGCCGGCGGGTGGATGTGCGCCGCGTCGCCGGCCAGCAGCACCCGGCCGACCCGGTAGCGCTCGGCCAGCCGGGTGGCATCACCGAACCGGGACAGCCAGCGCGGCGAGTGCACGCCGAAGTCGGTGCCGGCGGTGGCCCGCAGCTGCTGCTTGAACTCGTCGAGAGTCGGCGGGACCGTGCGGTCCTCGGCCACCCCCGAGGCGGGCACGACGACGCGGTACACCCCTTCCCCGAGAGGTATGGCGCCGAACCGCAGCTGGGTCCTGCGGACCTCGGCCACCACGGCGGCCACCGCCTCCGGCGCCGCGGCCACCGCCATCTCACCCAGCAGCTTGCGCACCGTGCTGCGGCCGCCGTCGCAGCCGACGAGGTAGCGCGAGCGCAACCGGGTGCCGTCGGCCAGCTCGACGGTCACCCCGTGTTCGTCCTGGCTCAGCCCGACCAGTTCGCAGCCGCGGCGGATCTCGACGCCGAGCTCGGTGGCCCGCTCGGCCAGCAGGCGATCGGTGATGGTCTGCGGGATGGCCAGGACGTACGGATGCGCGGTGTCCAGCCGGTCCGGCTGCGGCTTGTTGATGCCGGCGAAGAAGCCACCGACCGGGTACTGCTGACCGTGCGCGAGGAACCGGTCCAGCAGACCGCGCTGGGCCATCACCTCGATGCTGCGTGCGTGCAGGCCGAGCGCCCGCACCACCCTGGTCGGCTCCGCGTCCTTCTCCAGCACGAGCGCGGGCACGCCGTGCAGCCGCAGCTCGGTGGCCAGCATGAGGCCGGTCGGTCCGCCCCCGGCAATGATCACGTCAAACATGAACCGCCCAATTCGAGCCGTCAGGTCAGGTCGAGTTGCACCGTGGCGATCTCCCAGGCCCGCAGCGGCAGCCGGACCAGCCCGTCACCGTCCACGGTAACCGGTTCGCCGGCCCGGCCGAGCAGGTCCGCCCACCACGCCGCGCGGATGGTCGCGCCGCCGAGCACGGCGGTGGTGTCCACCGGAGTCTGGGCCACCAGCCGCACCTCGGTGCGGCCGGCGCGGTCCCGCACGCTGGTCAGCGCGACGCCGGGACCGTCGACGGACAACCCGCTCGTCGCTGCCGGCAGGGCGGTGCCCGGGTCGGCCGCGCCGGCGAAGGCCAGCAGCTCGTGCCGGTACGCCTCGGCCGCCGCCAGCACCCCGGCCCCGTGCCAGGCACCCCGGTACGGCAGCACCGCCAGCTCGACGGTGCGGGCGCCGCGGCACTGCGCCTCGGGGGTGGGCAGCTGCGGACCGGCCGGCTCGTCGCGCAGGGCGTGCCGGTTGCGGGACAGCATCCCGATCGCGCGCAGCAACGTGACCGCCAGTTCGTGGCCGGAGTCGGTCAGCTCGTACTCGGTGGGCTGGGTCAGCAGCACCGCCAGCGCCCCGTCCGGTGCGCCGGCGGCGACGAACCCGTTGGCGGGGAAGGTGGGCAGCGGCACCTCACCACCGCCGCCCTCCGCGGTCAGGCCCCGCTCGACCACCGCGAACTGGCCCTCGGCGTAGGAGCTGTCGGCCGGCGACGGCAGCGGCAGGTGCAGCCGGACCCGGTGGTCGTCGCAGCGGTTGTCGAACTCGACGCGCAGCCGGACGAACCGCTCGCCGCAGCGCAGCTCGACCCGGGTGGTGACGGTGATCGGCTCGCGGTCCACGGCGCGGGAGCCGGCGTCGACGTCCGCGGCCACCGGCCACCGGTACTCCCGCACCACGTCCACGACGGCCACCAGCGGCCCGTCGTGGCGCACGGAGGTGCGCACCGCCCGTGGCTTGTCGACGAGTTCGTCGGCGGCCGGCGGGGCGTAGTTGTAGCTGTCGCCCACGTCACCGCCGTCCACGATCCGGCCCACTCCGTCCACCGTGACGCCGTCCGCGGTGGTCAGCGTCAGGGTGCCGTCCTCGGCGACATCGACGCGGAGCAGGCCGTTGTCGAGGGCGCGCCCGGCCACCGTCACCGGGGCCGCCGCCGGCTCCCCGGTGGCGGGCAGGGGCACCGGCCGGACCGCGGCGCGGCCCAGCGGCGGCACCTCGACGAGAGCGGCGACGGTGGCCCGGGGTTCGGCGAGGATCCGCACCCGCCACCTGTCGCGCGGCCCGGCGGCGGTGAGCGCCGAGCGGACATCCTCCACGTCGAAGGCGGGGTCGCCGTGCCGGGCCACGTGGAAGGTGAGGGTGGCGTCCTCGGGCGACACGGACCAGGCGGCGACCTCCTGGCCGTAGAGTTCCCGGCCGTGCACCCGGGTGAGCACGGCCGGCAGGTCGGCCGCCGGCACCACGTCGTCGGCGAGCAGCGTACGGCTCCGGTCGAGGACCTGGGCCGCGACGCTGCGGCCGGCCGCGTCGGCCAGGGCCACCGTGCTGTCGGCCGGTGCCGCCACGTCCAGGTGCACCAGCGCGGTGCGGGCCGTCGGGGTGGGGTTGAACACCAGGTGACCGTCCCGGGGCACGGCCGCGGCCAGCCGCGCGCCGACCAGGTCGCAGACCGCCCGGCCGAGCTGGTCGGCCTCGGCGAGGCGGGCGGCGACCTGTTCGGCGGTCTCGTCGCAGCCGCAGCCGGTCACCGAGTCGTGGCAGCTCGCGTCGATCAGCCGGGTCCAGGCCATGTCGAGGAAGCGCCGCACGGACGCGTCGTGGGTCAGCGCGGCGAGCGGTTCGGCGTACCGTTCGACGCGCCGCTCGGCGCGGTTCATCGCCTGCTTGAGGTGGCCGCGGACGGAGATCACGCCGGGCAGGATGTTGGCCCGGGCGTGCGAGCGCAGCTCGCCGCGGACGACCGGCAGGCCGTCGACGGTGGCCGGCTGGGTGGCGAAGTACTCGGTGAGGGTGCCCAGCCGCAACCGCGTGTCGGCGAGATCGGCGGCGGCGAGCAGGTCGGGGGCGTCCGGTGCCGGTGCCGCGTGGTCGGTGCCGTACATGGCCAGCGCGGGGGTGTCCGCACCCTCGAACCGCCACCCGGCCAGCTTCGTCGCGAGGTCGTCGGCCCGGCGGGTGACCTGCGCGGTGTCGTCCATCAGGCCGGCGGCGTTGCCGTAGCCGCCGGGCAGATACTCCGTCCGGACGGTGGTGCCGTCGGGTGCCTCCCAGGCGAAGGCGTGACGGCGCATCCGCTCCGGTACGCCGCGGAACACGCAGGCGTGGGCCAGCCCGGCACCGACCAGGATCTGCGGCATCTGGGCGATGTGACCGAACATGTCGGGCAGGTAGCCGACCGGCATGGCTCCGCCCAACTCCGCGCTGCGGCTCAGCCCGCGTTCCAGGTTCCGGACGATGTTCTCGCCCGAGCAGAGGAACTCGTCGAGCAGGATCTGCCACGGGCCCACCGCCAGTCGCCCGGCGCGTACCAGGGAGATCACCTGCTCCCGCCGTTCCGGGCGGACCTCCAGGTAGTCGTCGACCGCGGCGAGTTGCCCGTCCAGGGTGAACCGCTGCCGCGGGTCCCGCTCCATCCGGTCGAACACCTCGTCGAGCAGCGCCACCAGCCGCAGCCGGAACCGCTGGAACGGCTCGTACCACTCCCGGTCCCAGTGGGTGTGTGGCACCACGATGATCTCGGTCGGTCGCGTCATCGGCTCGCCGCCTCTCCGCCGATCGCCGCCCCGGTCAGCTCACCGTAGCGGCGTACCACCTGTTGGCTGGTCCGTACGTCGGCCGCGCCCTCGACGATGCCGGTCAGCGGCGCGGCGGCCGCGGTGACCATCGCGTGGAACGCGACCAGTTCCTGCTCGAACGCCTCGGTCACCGACCGGAACGCGGCCCGCCGCTCGCCGTCGCCGTGGTCGTCGACGACCGTCAGCGTGGTCGGTGCGTTGAGCAGGTACGGCGACGGGAACACGAGCTCCAGCGAGCCGCGGGCGTGGTGCACGGTGACCGTCTCCCGGTAGGCGGGGTAGTCCGGCAGGTTGAGCCACCGGACGCCGTAGCGGGCGCCGCCGGGCAGCCGCCCGCTGATCTCCACCGACGGCTCGGCCGGGCCGTCGGGGGTGAGCGGCCAGGTGGCCACGTGCTCGACGGTGGCCGGTGCGCCGGTGAACAGCCGCAGCAGGGACAGGTCGTGCGAGATGCTGTTGATCAGAATCTGGTAGAGGGTGCGGGCGCCCGGGTCGGCGCCGACGGCGGCGTCGAGCAGTTCCCGGTCGGCGGCGGAGAGCCGGGCCGCCTCCTCGGCCGGCACGTCGCCGGCGGCCGGGGGCAGGTTCGCGAAGCGCAGCTGCCGGTCGCCGCCGGCGTGCAGCACGGTCACCTCGACCGCGTGCACCCGCTCCGCGCCGCCGAGGTCCGCGAGCAGCCGCGCGGCCTCGGCCACCGCCGGGTCGTACTGCTTCATGTAGCCGACCATCAGCGCCGGGGTTCCGGCGGCCAGCTCGGCCAGTCGGGCCGTCTCGGCGGTCGTGTAGGCCAGCGGTTTCTCGCAGAGCACGGGCAGCCCGGCGCGCAGCGCCAGCGCCGCCAGCTCGCCGTGCGAGCCGGAGGTGGCCAGCAGCACCGCGTCGCAGCCGCCGTCGGTCACCATCCGGGCCGCGTCGGTGTGGCGGCGGGCCGGCTCGACGCCGTACCGCTGGCCCAGCTCGGTCACCCGCGACGGGGACAGGTCGGCCAGCGCCACGATCTCGAACAGGTCGTCACGGCGTTGCAGCAGCGGCAGGTGCACGGTCCGGGCGATGATGCCCAGCCCGGCCACCGCGATCCGGATCCGCTTGCCCGGCTCGGTCATCGCAGCGCCCCCTCCAGCCACCGGAGGTTGGCGTGCTGGTCGGCGCGGATCCGGTCCAGGTCCCGGCTCTCCTCGGGGCTGTCCTGCTCGATCACCAGCCAGCCGGTGTAGCCGACGTCGTCGAGGCCGGCGAGCACCCCGGCGAGGTCGACGTCGCCGCGGCCCAGGGCGCAGAAGCCGCCGGCGGCGACCACGTCCGGCAGGCCGCCGCCGGCCGCCCGGACCCGGGCGTGGACGGCGAGGTCGGCGTCCTTCAGGTGCACCTGGCCGATCCGCCCGGCCCAGCGGCGTACCGCGGCGACCGGGTCGCCACCGGCCAGCGCCAGGTGCCCGGTGTCCAGGCAGATGGCGATGTCGGTGAGTTCGAGCAACCGGTCGGCCTCCGCCTCGGTCTCCACGTCGGTGCCGAGGTGGTAGTGGAACGCCGGTTCCAGGCCGCGGTCGCGGCACCGGCCGGCAGCCTGCCGCACCCGGGCGGCGAAGTCCGGCCAGGCCGCGGCGGGCAGCGCCGACGCCAGGTCGGTCGGGGTGCCGGGGCGGGCCATCCGGGCCGGGTTGCCGGGGCAGGCCAGCGTCGGTCGGGGTACGAAACGCGGGTCGTCGGCCGGCGCGGCGGCGAACACGTCGAGCGCGGCGTCGAGCTGGGCCAGGTCCTCGGCGAAGCCGGCCGCGTCGGCGAAGCGCAGGTCCACCCAGCCGCCGGCCAGCCCGATGCCGGCCGCGTCCAGCCGGCGGGCGAGGGTCTCGCCGGTGCCGAGGTAGCCGATCGGGCCGGAGTCCACCCCGGTGTATCCGTCGTCGGCCAGCGCCGCGAGCAGGTCGTCGGGGCCGACGGGTGCGCCGGTGGGCTGGTAGATGCCGTAGTTGACGGGGGCGCCGGCCACCCGTGTGCGTCCGGTCAGCGGCACAGTGCGATCACCTCCATGCGGTGGGACTCCAGGACGTGCAGCCCGTCGCCGGCCGGTAGCAGGCACCGGTCGCCGCGGACCAGCCGGTGTCGGCCGTCCGGGTAGGCCAGCAACGCGCCGTCGGCGCCGAGCGCCAGCAGCTCGTCGCCGAGCCGCAGCAGCAGCGGCCCGTCGGGGTCGGCGGAGATGGCGGTACGGCCGCCGCGCAGGGCGTCGAGCACCGCGTCCCCGGGCGGGAGGTCGCGATCGGCGAGCAGCCAGGTGGTCGGGGAGCCGGGGAACGCGTCGGCGCCGGGCCGGTGGAAGTCGCTGCCCCCGACGGGTACGACGTCCGCCGCCCACGCCCGCGCCCAGGCCAGCGGGGCACCCCAGGTGCGGTCCCACCAGCCGGAGTGCCACACCTCGACCAGCGGGGTGCGGTCGGCCAGCGGCTGGCGCCAGGCGCAGTCGCCGCCGAGCGGGTGGTTGACCGACATGAGCCCGCCGTCGCGGCGCGCGGCGGCGAGCCACTCGTCGGGCGGTCGGCGGAAGTCGACCCAGCTCACCGGGCCGAAGACGTTGGCGTGCCCCCGGTCGGTGGTCACCTCCTGGCCGGGCAGCAGGGTGAGGCCGTAGCGCGCCGAGGCGGCCGGCAGCCACGGGTGGTGGCTGACGGTGTTGTGGTCGGTGACGGCGAGGAAGTCCAGGCCGCGGGAGGCGGCGAGCGCGGCGAGCTCGTCGACGGAGTGCGCCCCGTCGCTGTGCACCGTGTGCGCGTGGAGGTCACCGGCCAGCCAGCGGCGGCCGTCGACGCCGGGCAGGTCCCGGCGCGGCGGCAGGTCGGGGCGCGGCGGCGCGGCCGGCGGCTCGGGTGCCGGCGGCGGTGTGCCGCTGGTGTCGGCGGTGACCTCGTAATCCAGCCCGTCGGGCGGGATGCGGTGCAGCCGCAGCAGCACCTGCCACTCGCCGGGTTCCAGTTCACCGGGCAGGTAGCCGGGGGTGGCCCAGTCGGCGGCGATGGTGTAGCCGTCCCGGGCGCCACCCGACCAGCCGCGAAAGCCGTCCGGGCCGACGCAGCCGAGATCGAGCACCCCGGCCGCACGCGGGTAGTCCAGCCGGACGGTGAGCGCGGCGGTGCCGGGCGCGACGGTGACCGGCAGGGCCCGCATCACGCCGTCGGCGCGGTCCTGCAGGGTCCACCTGCCCCGGTGCGCGACCATGGTCAGCCCTGCACGGTAGCGCCGGCCCGGGGCGTCGGCACGCTCGCCGGTTCGGCGTCGGTGACCAGGTTGCCGTCGCGGTAGAGCAGCGATCGGCCGGGTCGGGGCACCACCCAGCCGGTGTCGCCCGGTTCGGGCTCGCGGCCCTCCGCGACGACGACCTGCACGCTGGTCCGGCCGGCGGCGCCGGTGCCGCTCGCGTCGTCGTCCGCGCCGGCCCGGCTGCCGTCGTCGTCGACGGGGACGTCCAGCGAGACCAGGGAGACGCTGCCCAGGTTCTCCACCACCACGACCTGCCCGCTCAGCGCCCGGGGGACGGGAGTGGGGGAGTACTCGAGGTATTCCGGGCGGACGCCGTAGACGAGCCGCTCCCCGTCGGTGACCCGGCCGTGGGCGTCGTCGGGCAGCGGCAGCCGTGCCCCGCCCACGGCCAGTTCACCGCCGTGCACCCGGGCGTCGAGGAGGTTCATCGGGGTGGAGCCGATGAACCCCGCGACGAAGGTGTTGGCGGGACGGCGGAACACCTCGGTCGGGGTGCCCACCTGGCGGATCCGGCCGCCCTCCATGACCGCGATCCGGTCGGCCAGGGCGAGCGCCTCGGCCTGGTCGTGGGTGACGAAGACGGTGGTGACGCCGAGTTCCCGTTGCAGGCGCTTGAGGAAGGTCCGCGCCTCCAACCGGAGCCGGGCGTCGAGGTTGGACAGCGGCTCGTCGAGCAGGAACACCTGCGGGTGGCAGGCCATCGCCCGGGCGAGCGCCACGCGTTGCTGCTGGCCGCCGGAGAGCTGCCCCGGGCGGCGTTGCAGCAGCGTGGACAGGCCGAGTTCGGCGGCGGTCTCGGCGGCCTTGCCGGCGCGCTCACGCCGGTCGACCTTCTTGATCCGCAGCGGGTAGGCGATGTTGTCCTGGACGGTCATGTGCGGGAAGAGCGCGTAGTCCTGGAAGACCATGGCCACGTCCCGCTTTCCCGGCGGCAGGTTGGTGACGTTGCGGTCGCCGATGCGTACGCTGCCGCCGGAGGCGACCTCCAGCCCGGCGATGGTCCGCAGCAGCGTGGTCTTGCCGCAGCCGGAGGGGCCGAGCAGGGCGAAGAACTCGCCGTCGGCGATCTCCAGGTCGAGGGCGTCCAGGGCGCGTACCCCGCCGGGGTAGACCTTGGTCAGCTCGCGCATGGTGATGGCGGACATCAGCGCTTGATCCCTCCGTGGAAGCGGAAGCCGTACCGGCTGCTGACGAAGACGAACATGAGCGCCACCGGCAGCGAGTAGAGCAGCGAGAAGGTGGAGAGCAGCCGCAGGTCGGCCTGGCCGCCCTCGGTGTAGAGGGTGTACATGATCACCGCGGCGGGGGCCTTGTCCGGACCGCGCAGCAGCAGGAACGGCACCAGGAAGTTGCCCCAGACGTTGGCGACCGCCCACACCCCGACGGTGGCCAGGCCGGGGCGGACGACCGGCACCACGATGTGCCGCATGATCTGCAACGGGCTGGCGCCGAAGACCCGGGCGGACTCCTCGTAGGAGGTCGGGGTGGAGTCCATGAAGTCCTTGAGGATGAAGATGGCCGCGGGTAGCAGCCCGCCGCTGAGGATCAGGATCACGCCGAGCCGGGAGTCGATCAGGTTGAGCCGGAAGGCCAGCTCGAACAGCGGCACCATGGTCGCGGTGCCGGTGACGATCGACGACAGCAGCAGCAGCCCGTAGAGCAGCGCGTCGCGGCCGGGCACCCGGACCCGGCTCAGCGCGTACGCCGCGAGCGCGGCGAACGTCACCACCAGCGCGGCGGTGCCGCCGGCCAGGTAGACGGAGTTGAGCAGCGAGCTGAGCGCGTACGGGTTGTCCAGCAGGGTGCGGAAGTTGTCCAGGGTGAACTGCGGGAGCGAGGCGGTGACGGTCGGGGTGTCGTCGAACGGGGCGGTGGCCAGCCAGAGCAGCGGCAGTGCGAAGAAGCCGAGGACGGCGCAGAGGAACGTGTAGCGGCCGATCCGGGCGAGCACGTGGCGAACCGCGATGGTGGGCCGCTCGCCGGTCGGATCGGTGGCGGGCGTGGGCCTCGCGGTGGTGACGGTCACGCCGACTCCTTCCGCCGGCCCAGCAGCCGCAGGTAGACCAGGGCGATGACCAGGTTGATCAGCAGCATGATGAACGAGATCGCGGCGCCGAAGCCGAGTTCGCCGCCGGAGAGCGCCACCTTGTAGACGTAGACCGGCAGGATCTCCGAACGTTGTTCGGGGCCGCCGGCGGTGATCAGGAACGGCGCGAAGTCGTTGAACGTCCAGAGGCTGATCAGCAGCAGGTTGGTCAGCACGTGCCCGCGGATGCGGGGGAACACCACGTCGCGCAGCTGCTGCCAGGTCGACGCGCCGGCCAGCCGGGCGGTCTCCAGGTGCGAGCGGGGGACGTTCTCCAGCGCGGCGGCGTAGAGCATCATCGAGAACGCGGTGCCGCGCCAGGTGTTGAAGATGATGATCGACAGCATGGGGTAGTCGAGCAGCCAGGCCATTCCGGGGATGCCGAGCAGCGCGTTGAGCGTGCCGGCGTCCCGGTCGAGCAGCGCGATCCACAGGAAGGCGACCACCGAGCTGGGCAGGATCCAGGAGAGCAGGACGAAACCCTCGACCACGCGGCGCAGCGGGCCGCGGCGGTCGCGCAGCGCGAAGGCGATGGCGAAGCCGAGCCCGGCCTGGCCGATGACGGCCGAGCCGAGGACGAACTGCAGGGTCAGCAGCAGCGAGGTGCGGAACCGTTCGTCGCCCAGCGCCTCGGTGTAGTTGTCGAGGCCGACGATCTCCGGGTTGGCCGCGGCGAGGCCGGTCAGCCGGTAGTTGGTGACGCCCAGGTAGATCGTCCAGACGGCCGGCACCACCAGGAAGACCAGGATCAGCACCATGGCGGGGACGAGGAACCCGGTGGCCCGGGCCCGCCCGAGCCCGGCGGCGTCGGGGGCGGGGGAGGCGCCCGTGACCGGGCGCGCTCCCTCGACCATTTCGTCAGGAGGTGACGTTGCCTGCGCCACCGACGATCCCTTCGACCTTCTTCTGGTACGCGCTGGCCGCCTCGTCCACGCTCCTGCCCGCCGTCGCGTCGGCGGTGGCCTCCTGCAACGCCACCGAGACCTGCGGGTAGACCGCCAGCGGCGGCCGGTACGCGGTGATCGGCAGCACCTTCTCGGCGACGAAGTTGAGCATCGGGTCGGCCGCGAGCACCTCCTTGTTCACGTCGGTGCGGGCGGTGATCCGGGTGGCGCCGGCCAGTTCGGCCTTGACCGCCTCCGCCGAGTGCATGAACGACAGCAGTTCCCACGCCTGCGACGGGAACTTCGAGTTGGGGTTGAGCACCCGCACGCCGCCGCCGGACATGCTGACGAAGTCCTGGCCGCGGATGCCCGCGCCGGGCTGCTTGGCGGGGATCATCGCGTAGCCGACGGTGGTGTCCCGGTCGGCCATCTTGGCGATGCCGTCCTTGGGGTTCACCACGCTGCGCCAGAAGTAGTCGCCCTCGGCCAGGATGCCGATCTTGCCGGCGGCGAATTCCGTGAACGACTTGTCCCGTCCCTTCGCCTCCTGCTGGAGCTTCGGGTCGCCCAGGCCGCCACCGTAGACCTTGGTGTAGAAGTCGAGCATGTCCTTGACCGGCTGGCTGGCGCCGGCCCACTTGCCGTCGGCGTAGATCTCGCCGCCGGCGCCGACCAGCAGCGGCAGCGCGCCCTGCATCGAGGTGGCCTCGCCCATCGCGGTGCCGGCGTTGATCTGGATCGGGGTCACCCCGGGCAGCGCCTTCAGCTTGGCGCCGGCGTCGAGGATCTCCTGCCAGCTCTTGGGCTGCCAGTCGGCGGGCAGGCCGGCCTGGGCGAACAGCTTCTTGTTGTAGTAGAGGACCCGGCCGTCGGTGCCGAGCGGGATGCCGTAGCGCTTGTCCTCGAAGCTGCCGAGGCCCTGCACGCTCTCCGGGATCTGCGACCAGCCCTCCCAGGAGTCGACCTGGTCGCCGGCCACCTCCGACAGCGGCTTCAGGTATCCGGCCTGGACGAACTCGCCCACCCAGATGCCGTCCACGGCGATCACGTCGGCGCCGCCCTTGGAGCGCAGGTCCAGGGCCAGCTTGGTCTTGTACTGCTCGTCGTCGACGCCGCTCGGCACGAACGTCACCTTGGCGGTGACGCCCTTGGCCTGCTGCGCCTCGACGAACCGGGGAATGACCCATTTCTCGATCCACTCCGCACCGGCGGCGTTCTTGCCTCCGGCGATCGCGTTGGCGGAGATGGTGAGGGTGATGTTCTTGGCGTCCTTGCCGGCGGGCTCGGACGAGTCGCCGCAGGCGGTGACGGCGAGGGCGACGGCGGTGAACGCGGCGAGCACGCCCGCTGCGTGTCTCGGCTTGGCTGACATGGGCTGTTTCCCTTCGCAAGGAGAGACTTCGAAGAGACTCGCGGGGTCGCCCGCCGGCCGCACGTCCGCCGCCGGCGGTGCTTGCGGCCACAATGTCATGACAGCTTGACGACGTAAATACCTGTCACTGAAATGAACCAGAAACATCCACCGTCACCGCTCGGCGACGGTGACCTCGAGGGAGTAGCGGCTGGCCCGGTAGATGTGTGCGCCGTGCTCGACGTAGTGCCCCTGGTCGTCGTACGCGGTACGGGTCATGGTGAGCAGCGGCGCGCCGCGTCGCTCGCCGAGCATCTGCGCCTCGGCCCCGGTCGCCGCCCGGGCGCCGATGCGCTGCTGGGCGCCGCGGATGCGGATGCCTCCGGCGCGCAGGATCCCGTACAGGCCGTTGCCCTGCAGTGCGTCGATGGTGAGCCGCACCCGGTCGAGCGGGAGCCAGTTCTCCATCACGGCGAGGGGTTCGCCGTCGGCGAACCGAAGCCGGCGCAGGTGCTGCACCTCGCTGCCGGGCGGGACCCCGAGAGCGGCCGCGACCTCCGCTGGGCACGGCACGGTAGCCAACTCCAGCACCGATGTGGACGGTCGCTGGCCGGCGCGCAGCAGGTCGTCGTGCAGGCTGGTCAGCTCGACCGACCGTCGCACCTCGCCCCGCACCACCTGGGTGCCGACCCCGCGACGGCGCACGATCAGTCCCTTGTCGACCAGGTGCTGGATGGCCTGGCGGACGGTCGGGCGGGACAACCCGAGCCGGTCCGCCAGCTGCAACTCGCTGTCCAGGCGGTCACCGGGCGCCAGGTCGCCGCGTTGGATCGCCGCGGCGAACTGCTCCGCCACCTGGAAGTAGAGCGGGACCGGGCTGCTCCGGTCGACCGCGATCTCGGGGCCGCTCACGGCACCTCCTCGCTGTGCGACGCGCGGGGATCTCGGGGGACGGGCGTCACTGTACCGAAGCGGTCACTGCGCGCAGAGGACGGATGTCATGACAACACATTGACACAACTCGCGGAGCACTGTTACCTGTCAGGGACGAAAGCGGGCTGGCGGGCGCGCCGTCGCCGGCCGGGACGAAGGGCGCCGCATGCTCGATGTGCTCACCATCGGCCGGGTCGGGGTGGACATCTATCCGCTGCAGGTCGCCACGCCGCTGGCCGAGGTCGAGACCTTCGGCAGGTTCCTCGGCGGCAGTCCCACCAACGTGGCCGTCGCGGCCAGCCGCCAGGGGCTGCGCGCCGGCGTGATCACCCGTACCGGGGCGGACGCCTTCGGCGGGTACGTGCACAAGGCACTTCGCGAGTTCGGCGTGGACGACAGCCACGTCCGCCCGGTGGACGGGCTGCCCACCCCGATCACCTTCTGTGAGATCTTCCCGCCGGACGACTTCCCGCTCTGGTTCTACCGCACCCCCACCGCGCCCGACCTTCAGATCCGGCCCGAGGAACTCGACCTCGACGCGGTCGCCTCCGCGCGGGTCTTCTGGCTCACCGGCACCGGCCTGTGCCAGCAGCCGAGCCGCGACGCCCACGCCGCCGCGCTGGCCGCCCGCGACCGGCGCCCACACACCGTGCTCGACCTGGACTACCGTCCGACGTTCTGGTCGGACCCAGCGGCGGCCACGGCGGCGATCGCGGAGGCACTGCCACAGGTCACCGTCGCCGTCGGCAACCTCGACGAGGTGGAGATCGCGGTCGGCACCCGGGACCCCGAACACGCCGCCCGGCTCCTGCTCGACCGGGGGCCGCGCCTCGCGGTGGTGAAGCTCGGCCCGGCGGGGGTCCTCGCCCGCACCGACGCGCAGACCGTACGGGTGCCGCCGGTGCCGGTCGAGGTGGTCAACGGGCTCGGCGCGGGCGACGCCTTCGGCGGCGCGCTCTGCCTCGGGCTGCTGCGCGACTGGCCGCTGGAGCACACCCTGCGCTTCGCCAACGCCGCCGGCGCGATCGTCGCGTCCCGGTTGGCCTGCTCCGCTGCCATGCCCGACTACGCCGAGACCGCCGCGCTGGCCCGGTCCGCCGCGCCGCGACCGGCACCGTCGACCGCCGCCCCGGGAGGAGAAGACCGGTGAGCACCGAGTACGACGCGCTGACCCGCACCCGCGCCCACCGGCCACAGGCGATCGCCGAAGCCGCCGCCCGCCGTACCCGCCGGCCCTGGCCCGACCCCGGCCGGCCGCTGTTCGTCATCGCCGCCGACCATCCGGCCCGGGGCGCCCTCGGTGTACGGGACCGACCGATGGCCATGGCCGGCCGCGCCGACCTGCTGGACCGGCTGCGTCTGGCGCTGTCCCGGCCCGGCGTGGACGGCGTGCTCGGCACCCCGGACATCCTGGAGGACCTGCTGCTGCTCGGCGCGCTGGAGAACCGCCTGGCCATCGGCTCGATGAACCGCGGCGGCCTCTCCGGCGCCACCTTCGAACTCGACGACCGGTTCACCGCCTACGACGCCGACAGCATCGCCACGATGCGCTACGACGGCGGAAAGATGCTCTGCCGGATCGACCCGGACGACCCCGGCACCGCCTCGACCCTCCAGGCCTGCGCCCGGGCGGTCACCGCGCTCGCGGCCCACCGCACCGTGGCCCTGGTCGAACCGCTGTGGGTGGTCCGCAACGGTGCCCGGGTCAACGCCGACCTGCGCCCGGAATCGGTCATCAAGGGCGTCAGCGTCGGGCAGGCGCTCGGGGCGACCAGCGCGTACACCTGGTTGAAGCTGCCGGCCATCGACGAGATGGAGCGGGTGGTCGCCGCCACGACCCTGCCGGTCCTGCTGCTCGGCGGAGACCCGGTGGAGGCGCCGGACGTGGTGTACGCGCGGTGGCAGCGGGCGCTGCGGCTGCCCGGCGTGCGCGGCCTGGTGGTCGGCCGGGCGCTGCTCTACCCGCCCGACGACGACGTGGCCGCCGCGGTGGACCTCGCCGGGTCGCTGCTGCCCACGGGGCAGGACGCGTGAGGACCGGCGAGGCGTACCTGCCGTGGGGCGGCACGGCCCGCTCGCCATGGGCGCTGGAGGTCACTCCGGAGCGGGCCGGATGGCGGTACGCGGGCCTACGGGTACTCACTCTGCCGGCGGGCGGCGAGGTCAGCTTCGCCACCGGCGACGAGGAGATGCTCGTCCTGCCGCTGGCCGGCGCCGCCACCGTGCGCTGTGACGGGCTGCGGCTCAACCTGACCGGGCGCGAGTCGGTGTTCGCCGCGGTCACCGACTTCGCCTACCTGCCCCGGGACGCCGTCGCGACGATCCGCGGCGAGGGCCGTCTCGCGCTGCCGTCGGCCCGGGCCACCCGCCGGCTCTCGCCCCGCTACGGTGCCGCCCGGGACGTGCCGGTGGAACTGCGCGGCGCCGGGCCGGCCAGCCGGCAGGTCAACAACTTCTGCGCACCGGACGCCTTCGACTGCGACCGGCTGGTCGCCGTGGAGGTGCTCACCCCCGGCGGGAACTGGTCGTCGTACCCGCCGCACAAGCACGAGGAGGACCGGACCCACGACGACGGACGGGTGGAGGCGGCGCTCGAAGAGGTCTACTACTTCGAGGTGGCCGGTGGCACGCCCGGTGCGGGTCCGGTGGGCTACCAGCGGGTCTACGGCACGGCCGGCCGGCCGATCGACGTGCTGGCCGAGGTGCGTACCGGTGACGTGGTGCTCGTCCCGTACGGCTACCACGGGCCGTCGATGGCCGCGCCCGGCTACGACCTGTACTACCTCAACGTGCTGGCCGGGCCCGGCGCGGAGCGCACCATGGCCTGTGTGGACGATCCGCGGCACGGCTGGATCCGGGGCAGCTGGGCCGGCCAGCCGGTCGACCCGCGGCTGCCGCTGACCCGGCCCGGAACGAAGGAGGCGTGATGGGCCGGTTGACGGTGGCGCAGGCGGTGGTGAGGTTCCTGGCCCGGCAGTGGTCCGAACGCGACGGGCGACGGCAACGGCTGGTCCCGGCGTGCTTCGGCATCTTCGGCCACGGCAACGTCGCCGGCATCGGTGAAGCCCTGGCCACCGCCGGCTCGGACCTGCCCTATCACCTGTGCCGCACCGAGCAGGGCATGGTGCACACCGCCGCGGCGTACGCCCGGATGACCGACCGGCTCAGCACCCTGGCCTGCACCACGTCGATCGGCCCCGGCGCGACCAACCTGGTCACCGGCGCCGCCGGCGCGACCGTCAACCGGCTGCCGGTGCTGCTGCTACCGGGCGACATCTTCGCGACGAGGGTGGCCAACCCGGTGCTCCAGGAACTGGAGGACCCGCGCTCCTACGACGTCAGCGTCACCGACGCGCTGCGGCCGGTCTCCCGCTACTGGGACCGGATCAACCGGCCGGAACAGCTGCCGGCCGCGCTGCTGGCCGCCATGCGGGTGCTGACCGACCCGGCGGAGACCGGCGCGGTCACCCTCGCCCTGCCGCAGGACGTCCAGGCCGAAGCGTACGACTGGCCGGACGAGCTGTTCGCCGAACGGGTCTGGCACGTGCCGCGCCCCCGCGCCGACGAGGCGGCGGTCGACCGGGCGACCGGGGTCGTGCGAGCGGCCCGCCGGCCGCTGGTGGTTGCCGGCGGTGGGGTGATCTACAGCGGGGCGACCGAGGTGCTGCGCCGGTTCGCCGAGGAGCACGGGGTGCCGGTGGCGGAGACCCAGGCCGGCACCGGCGCGATGCCGTACGACCACCCGCTCGCCCTCGGCGCGGTCGGCGTCACCGGGACCACCGCGGCCAACGAGGTCGCGGCCGGCGCGGACGTGGTGATCGGGGTGGGCACCCGGTACAGCGACTTCACCACCGCCTCCGGCACCCTCTTCGGCGACGACGTCCGGTTCGTCAACCTGAACGTCACGAGCTTCGACGCGGCGAAACTGTCCGGCACCCAGGTCGTCGGCGACGCCCGGGAGAGCCTCGCCACCCTCGACGAGACCTGCGCCGGCTGGGCCACCGGGCCGGCGTACCGCGCGTCGGTGGCGCGGCTGCGTGAGCGCTGGTCGGCCGTGGCGGACAGCGCCCGGCAGGCCGCACCTGACGCGCGGCCGACCCAGACCGCGGTGATCGGTGCGGTCAACGACGCTGCCGGCGCAGGCGGCGTGGTGGTGTGCGCGGCCGGGTCGATGCCCGGCGACCTGCATCGGCTGTGGCGCAGCCGGGACCCGAAGAGCTACCACGTCGAGTACGGCTACTCCTGCATGGGCTACGAGATCGCCGGCGGCATCGGGGTGAAGCTCGCCGCGCCGGAGCGCGAGGTGTTCGTGCTGGTCGGCGACGGGTCCTACCTGATGCTGCCGAGCGAGCTGGCCACCGCGGTCGCCTTGGGCGTCAAGCTGGTCGTGGTGCTGGTCGACAACTCCGGTTTCGCCTCGATCGGCCGGCTGTCGGAGAACGTCGGCGCGCACCGGCTCGGCACCGCCTACGTCGACCGGGCCGGTGCGCCGCTGCCGATCGACCTCGGCGTCAACGCGGCGAGCCTCGGCGCGGACCTGATCCGGGTGTCGACCATGGCGCAGCTCCGGGCGGCTCTGGCGACGGCGACGGCGGCGACCCGGACCAGCGTGGTGCACGTGCGGACGGACCGGTTCCAGGCGGGTCCGGATGCCGGCGCCTGGTGGGACGTTCCGGTCGCCGAGGTCTCCACCACCGAGCAGGGGCGGGCCGCCCGGGCCGCGTACGAGGCGGGGCGCAAGAGCCGGCACACCCACCTGCGTCCGCCGCACTGACCTCAGCGGTCACGCCGACCGGTGTCGCGGGTCCGGCTGCGCCGTGCGGACCTTCCGCCGTGCCTCAACCTCGACGGCGAACCCACCGCAGCGCTCCGGTGCGGAGGCCTTCACTGGTCACGCCGTGATAAATGATCATCACAATGATGCCGAGGAGTCCCAGTAGCGGGCTCACGACCCAGCCGAGCAACCCGGCCAGTCCGTAGAGCACGAGACCGGTGATGGGGCGGGCCTCCTGCGCGCGGACCTGGTCTGGGCCGACGTCCTCCGCGCGCAGCATCGGATGGCGGTGCAGGTAGGCGAAGAAGACCAACCAGGGCGCCGACATCAGCGCCGCGGCCAGCGCGTACATGACGACCGCCACCCGCAGGTCGTCGGTGTCGCCGTCGACGAGCGCCGACGCGAGAACCGCGGTCGGGAACGGGATGATGACCGCGCCGAAGAGGATGGCGAGATTGATCCAACTGAGCGCGAGGGTCGTGCCGCGGACCAGCCGCAGCAGTGCGTGGTGGTTGAGCCAGAGGACGCCGATGTAGACGAACGACACCACGAACGCCAGGAGGGACGGGGCCTCTTTGCCGAGCGACGCGAGCAGCTCACCCTGGTGGTATTCGGGTACCCGCAATTCGAGCACCAGCAGGGTGATGACGATGGCGAAGACACCGTCGCTGAACGCCGCGAGTCGACCGACGTCGGCCGGCTGGTGAGCGGGACCTTTCGGCTGGACCTCCTCGGGGCCTGCGGACACCGCCGAACGCTAGCAGCGTGGGAGGGCCGTGGACGGGTGCGATCACCCGAGAAGTACCCGTCCGGGGGGCCGTTTCCGGGTGGCCGGCGCTTTCCGTGGAGGTGAACCCCGCCAGCCGTGCACCGGTCGGGTTCCGCTCAGCGCAGGCCCGCCACCCAGCGCGCATTGCGGACGAACGTGCGGCGGGTGACGTCGGGGTCGTCGAGGAAGCAGCCGATCATGAGGGCGTCGCGCAGCATGGCGAGGGTCTCGGCCTTGGCGTCGACGTCGTCGCGGCCGGCCTCGGTGAGCAGGCGTCGCAACTCGGCGTGGAACCAGGCGCGGTGCTTGTCGATCACCCGGCGCACCGGGCTCTCGGGGTCGGGGAACTCGCCGGCCGCCTTGATGAACGGGCAGCCGCGCGTGTGGTGCCGGTGGGCGTCGTCGGCGATGCCTTCGATGGCCATCTCGAGTGCGTGATCGGCTGAGACGGCCCGGCCGAGCCCTTCGTCCCAGAGCGCCTGGATCATCTGGTCCTCGCGTTCGAGGTACGCCACGACGAGCGCCTCCTTGCCGGCGAAGTGCCGGTAGAGGGTGGCGCGGGTGACGCCGGCCTCCTTGAGGACGCGGTCGACCCCGACGCTGTTGATGCCGTTGTCGTAGAACAGCCGGCTCGCGGTCGCGAGGAGGTGGTCGCGGGGCGCTGACTGCCTGGTGCTCGCCATGACTGCATCCTACACCCCAGACCGACCGTTCTTTCTCTCACATGTCGACCACTTGCTGAAGGGGAGGGGTAAGGCTACGGTCTGAGCCTAGGGAGAACGACCGTTCTTTCTATCCGTCCGTTCATAGGAGTATTCCGTGGCGACTCGTGTTCTCTTCGTGCACGGCCTCTGGATCCACGCCCGCGCCTGGGATCCGTGGCTCGACCTCTTCCGCTCGGCCGGGTTCGAGGCGGAGGCACCGGGCTGGCCCGGTGACGGCGAAACCGTCACCCAGACGCGGCGACAGCCGCAGCATGTCGCCGGCTACGGCGTCCGCGAGATCGCCGACCACTTCACGCGGATCGCGCGGCTCGGCGAACCGCCGATCGTGATCGGGCACTCGTTCGGCGGGCTCATCGCCCAGAAGCTGCTCGCCGCGGGCGTCGCCCGGGCCGCCGTGGCGATCGACCCGGCCCCGATCAAGGGCGTCCGAGCACTTCCGTTCGCGCAGGTCTGGTCGGCGCTGCCGGTGCTGCGTCGCAAGGCCAACCGCGACCGGGCGGTGATGCTGAGCCGCCGCCAGTTCCGGTACCGCTTCGGCAACGCCGTCAGCCGCGAGGAGTCCGACCAGCTCTACGACCGCTGGGCGATCCGCGGCCCGGGCCGGCCGATCTTCGACCTGACCGCGGCGAAGAAGGACCCGGCGTCGCCCGTCGCGGTCGACCTCGACGACCGCAACCGGGGACCGCTACTGATCATCGGCGGTGGCCGGGACCACACCATCCCCGAGGTGGTGGCGCGGCAGGCCGCCGAGCTCTACCGCCCGGGCGGCAACACCGAGTACCGCACGTTCGACGATCGCGGCCACTCCCTGGTCTTCGACAGCGGTTGGCGCGAGGTCGCCCAGCCCGTCCTCGACTGGGTGCGTACGCACACCGCCTGATGACCCACACGTCGGAAGTGACCAGTGAACTTCAGTGAGAACGTACGCTCGGCCTTCCGGCGCGGTGACACCGACGCCGTGGTGCGGATGAGCGAGGCCGAGATCGAGCGGGCCCGGGCGGCCGGTGACCCGGCGGGCGAGGCGAAAGCCCGGTACAGCCTGGCCCGGGTCGCCATCCGGGCTGGTGACCTGGCGTTTCCCACCGTCACCCAGGCCACCAACGACGATTCGTTGGCTGCCGCCGTCGACGCGCTGACCGCCGCCATGTACGCGCACGGCCCGGCCTTCCGCACCGTGGCCGCCGTGTGCCGGGCGGCGTTCCCGGGGCTCGATCGCCCGCCGGCCGGCGACATCGCTCAGGACGGCGCTCCCGTCGACAGGTGATCTGGTCACCGAAGCGGAATTGCTATCCCACCTCCCACTCCAACTCCCCATTCTGGACAACCGGCTTCAGGGGATCCGGCGCGCGGGGATAGTCGTAGGGGATCCGGTGAGCCAGGCGGACCGCTCGTCCTTCGACCAGGGCCAACATCTCGGTGAGCAGATCCGTCAGGCTGCCCCACGCGAATCCGAACGGGCCGTCGATCTCGTCGAACTGGAATATCCGCCCGTACGGTGGCTGTGGCCCGGTGTCGAGGACGAGGCAGCCACCGCACAGGTCGTTTCCGAACGCGATCCACGTGGGCTGCCAGGCGTCGCCCCAGATCGACGCTCGCTGGCGAGTGTCGCTTGCGATCTCCGAGCTGCCCATCACCTGGTAGCCCGGCGGAAGCAGGATCACGCCGGTGACGTCTCGTGCGTCGGAGCCGTCGAAGTTGCGAAGCAGTTCCGAGAGGTCCGCCGGGAGTTCGGTGTTCAACGCCGAAGCGAGCTCGGCCAGTGCCGGCTCATCCGCTGGCGGGTTCAGCTTCTCGAACGTGAGCGGCGCGTTCTCCCGCAACCATCCGGCGATCTGCGTCGACAGGGAGGTGACATCGCCCGACATGGCTCACGAATGTACGGTGGCGAGCCGTCCTCCGGCGGTTGGAAACGTTTTCGTAACGAGCTCTTGACCTGCCTGGTGGACGCGGCGCACACTCCCGGAAACGTTTACAGGATGAGACGGAGGTGCCGGGTCGTGGTTCGTAAACGTTTACAGGACTCCGCCGACGGTCGGCCCACCGTGCACACCGTGGCCGCCCGCGCCGGCGTCTCCATCGCCTCCGCCTCCCGCGTCCTCAACGGCGTCGGCGGCAGCGAGGAGACCATCCGCAAGGTCCGCGCGGCCGCGGCCGAGGTCGGGTACGTGCCCAACGCCATCGCCCGCTCGCTGCAGTCCCAGCGCACCGGACTGGTCGCGCTCGCCGTCGAGGACATCGGCAACCCGGTCTACGTGTCGATGATGCGGGCGATCGAGGCGGTGGTGGCCGCCTCCGGACGCCAGCTGCTGGTGCACGCGACCGGCGGGCAGATCGCGAACGAGACCAGCCTGCTGCGCCGGCTGGCGAACCGCTACGTCGACGGCATGATCCTGTCCCCGATCCGGGTCACCGACGACCACCTGGCCGCGCTGGTGCAGAGCCCGGTCCCGGTGGTCGTGGTCGGCCAGCTCGGTGCCGACGCGCCGGTCGACAACGTACGCACCGACTCGCGGCACGGCGTCGCCCTGGCCGTGGACCACCTCGTCGGCACCGGACGGCGACGGATCGGGTTCGTCAACGGCCCGCTCGACACCGTTCCCGGCGCCGCCCGCGACGCGGGCTTCCGTGCCGCCCTCGACCGGCACGGCATCGGGCTCGACGAGGACCTGGTCGAGGTCGGCGACTTCCAGTACGCGGCCGGCCGCGCCGCCGCCGAGCGGTTGCTGGCCCGGGCCCGGCCGGACGCGCTGGTCTGCGCCAACGACCTGATCGCGGTCGGGGCGCTGCACGCGCTGCTCGCCGCCGGGCACCGGGTGCCCGAGGACGTGGCCGTGGTCGGCATGGACGACACCGAGCTGGCCCAGATGATGTTCCCGCAGCTGTCCAGCGTCTCCCTGGGCTCGGCCGAGCGCGGGCGGCGCGCCGCCGAGCTGCTGCTCACCCGGATCGCCGACCCGAGCCTGCCACCCCGTCGGGAGCAGGTGCCGCCCAGCCTCGCCGTACGCGCCTCCAGCCGGGTCGCCGTGCCGGGGCCCCGCCCGTCCACCGAGGAGCTGCCCTCATGACCGCCGTGGCCGAGCGGCCGGATGTCGCGCGGCGCGGGAAGCCGCGCGGCTCCGCCCGGTCCCGCTCCGACCGGACCGCCATCTACCTGCTGCTGCTTCCGTCGCTGGTGCCCATCCTGTTGCTGTCGGTCTTCCCGCTCCTGCGCGGCATGTACCTGGGCTTCACCGACGCCCGCGCCGGCCGCAACGTCGACGTGAGCTTCACCGGCCTGGAGAACTACCGCGAGCTGCTCGGTGACGACCTGTTCTGGAACTCGTTCAAGATCGGTCTGCTCTGGGCCTTCGGGGTGACCGTCCTGCAGTTCCTGCTCGCCCTCGGCCTGGCGCTGCTGCTGAACCAGCAGTTGCGCTTCCGGGGTGTGGCGCGGGTGCTGGCCGTGGTGCCCTGGGCGATGCCCCCGGTGGTGATCGGCATCCTCTGGAAACTCGTCTACCACCCGGACGCCGGTCTGCTGAACGAGTTCTTCCACCGCGTCGGGGCCGACGGGCTGCGGACCAACTGGCTCGGCGACTTCAGCACCGCCCTGCCGGCGGTGATCATCGTCGGGGTCTGGGCGGGCATGCCGCAGACCACGGTCGTCCTCCTGGCCGGCCTGCAGGGCGTGGCGCGGGAGTTGCACGAGGCGGCCGCGGTGGACGGGGCCAGCACCTGGCACCGCTTCCGGCACGTCACGCTCCCCGCGATCGCGCCGGTGATCGTCGCGATCACCGCACTGGACTTCATCTGGAACTTCAACTCGTTCGGGCTGGTCTACGTGCTCACCGCCGGCGGTCCGGGCGGCAAGACGATGCTGCCGATGCTGTTCGCGTACGAGGAGGCGTTCCGCTACGGCAACTACGGCTACGCCGCCGCGCTCGGCAACGTGATGGTCGTGATCATCGTGGCGCTGCTCGCCGTCTACCTGCGTCGCCGGCTGAGGGAGGCGAACTGACGTGATCGGAAGGCCGAGCCGTACCGGGCGGACGTTGCAGTACGTGGCGCTGGCCGGTTACCTGATCTTCCTCGGGTTCCCGCTGGTCTGGCTGGTCTCGACGGCGTTCAAGCCGCCCCGGGAGCTGGTGCAGCTGCACCCGACGCTGGTGCCGTCCAACCCGACGGTGCAGAACTTCGTGCAGGCCTTCACCGAGCAGGAGCTGGGCCGGGCCGCGCTGAACAGCCTCCAGGTCTCGCTCGCCTCGGCCGTGCTCACCGTGCTGGTGGCGCTGCCCGCGTCGTACGCGCTGGCCCGGTTCCGCTCCAAGCTCGGCACCGTGGCCCTGGGCTGGGTGCTGCTCTCGCAGCTCTTCCCGTTCGTGCTGCTGATCATCCCGATCTTCCTGGTGCTGAGGCAGGTCGGCCTGGCCAACACCCACGCCGGGCTGGTGGTGATCTACGTGGTCTGGGCGCTGCCGTTCGCGCTGTGGATGCTGCAGGGCTTCGTCCGCAACATCCCGCGCGAGTTGGAGGAGGCCGCCAGCGTGGACGGCGCCAGCCGGCTGCAGGTGCTGCGCCGGGTGGTCTTCCCGCTGCTCGCGCCCGGCGTCGTCGCCACCGCGCTGTTCTCGTTCATCTCGGCCTGGAACGAGTTCTTCTTCGCCCTGGTGCTGGTCAAGACGCCCGAACTGGCCACCCTGCCGGTGGCGTTGGCGCGGTTCGTCGGCATCGAGGGCACCGCCCGCCTGGGCCCGCTCGCGGCCGGTTCGCTGCTGGCCACCCTGCCCAGCTTGATCTTCTTCGCGTTCATGCAACGCCGGCTCTCGTCCGGGTCGCTCGCCGGCGCGGTCAAGGGCTGATCGCACACCCCACCACCGAGGAGGTTCCCCCCATGCTCCGCAGAAGATTCCGTCGACTCGCCGCGGCCGCCGCGGTAGCGGTCGTCGGCCTCGGCGCGCTCACCGCGTGCGGCGACGGCGGCGACGACGAGTCCACGTCCGGCCCGGTGAAGCTGCGCTTCCTCAGCCTGGCCTGGCAGAAGGAGTCGCTCCAGGCCAACAAGGACCTGGTCGCCAAGTGGAACGCCGAGCACCCGGACATCCAGGTCGAGTACGTCCAGGGTGACTGGAACTCGATCCACGACCAGTTGGTCACCTCGTTCGAGGGCGGCGACGCACCGGACATCGTCCACTACGAGGCGTCCGCGATCGGGGAGTTCAGCAAGCAGGGTTACCTGGCCGACCTGTCCGGCCTGGTGTCCGGCGACCTGAAGGGCCAGATCGACCAGGGCGTCTGGGACACGGTCACCTACGACGGCAAGGTCACCGGCGTGCCGTTCCTCCTGGAGTCACAGGTCGTCATCGCCAACAAGAAGCTGCTCGACGCCGCCGGCGTCGCGGTGCCGCCGGCCGACGGCGGCTGGACCTGGGACGAGTTCCAGGCCAACGCGCAGAAGCTCACCAAGCCCGGCCAGTACGGCGTGGCCTGGGCGCTGAAGTCGCCGACCAACCGGGTGCTCAACCTGGCGCTCAACTTCGACGGGAAGTTCTTCTACACCGACGGTGGCCGGACCGAGGTGAAGGTCGGCGACCCGGAGAAGGAGGTCCCGCGGCGCATCCACGACATGATCTACACGACGAAGTCGGCGTCCCCCGAGGCGCTCGGAATGAGCGGCGCGGACACCCTGCCCGGCTTTTTCGGCGGCAAGTACGCCATGCTGCCCGGCTCGGTGTCGCTGCGCCAGCAGATGGTCGAGCAGGCGCCGGCCGGCTTCGAGTGGGTGACGCTGCCCCCGGTCAAGGGGCTGTCCAGCAAGCAGGCGGCGAACCCGCAGACGCTGTCCATCGCCGAGGACTCCAAGAGCAAGAAGCAGGCCGCGCAGTTCCTGGAGTACTTCCTCAACCCGGCCAACATGGCCGCGCTCGCCAAGGGTGACTGGCTGGTGCCCACCGGCAGGCAGGCCAACGAGGAACTGGTCAAGCTGACCGGTGGCAAGCAGGGCTGGGACGTCGCCGCGGACAGCGCGGCCGACCTGACCGTCGCGCCGTTCCAGCTCGCCGACGGGTACCCGGAGTGGAAGACCAAGTACGCCACTCCGGCCCTGCAGCAGTACTTCGCCAACAAGATCACCCTGGACCAGCTCGGCACGCAGCTGGTCGACGGTGGCAAGCAGGTTCTGAGGTAACGATGTCACTCTTGCTCGACAAGTCGGTCGGATGTCTCGTCGGCGCCGCCGTGGGCGATGCCCTCGGCGGGGCCACGGAGACGGCACTCCCGGAGCAGATCCGGCACCGCTTCGGCGGCTGGGTGGAGGGCATCGTGCCCCCGTTCCACGCCGAGTGGGCCACCGCGCGGCCACTCGCGCCGTACCACAAGGGCGACGGGCACATCACCGACGACACGTTGATGACCCACGCGCTGGTGCGGGCGTACGCGGCCAAGCGTGACCACCTGGACGCGTACGACGTGGTGGAGCTGCTGGTCCCCGACCTGATCGAGCGGGTGGTGTACATCCCGGACCTGGAGCGCGAGGGGGTGACCTTCCACCGGCTCGCGGCCGCCGAGCGGTGGCTGGTCACCCGCCTGCACCACGCGCACGTCGACCCCCGCGAGGCGGGCGTGGGCAACATCGTCAACTGTGGCGCGGCCATGTACATGGCCCCGGTCGGCATCGTCAACGCGGGCGACCCGGCCGGGGCGTACGCCGAGGCGGTGGAGGTCGCCGGGGCGCACCAGCACAGCTACGGGCGGGAGGCCGCGGCGGTCTTCGCCGCCGCGGTCGCCGCCGCCGCGGCCCCCGGCGCGGGCGTCGAGGACGTCGTCGCCGCCACCCTGGACCTGGCCCGCGACGGCACCCGGGCGGCCATCGACGCGGTGGTCAAGGAGGCCCGGGCGTACGACGACTGGCGGGCCGCCATCGCGCCGCTGCGCGCCGCGGTGTCCCGCTACGACACGGTGGGCGAGGAGTACCGCAACCCCGGCCTCGGGGCCCGGCGACCCAGCCGGCTGCACGCCATCGAGGAACTGCCGGTCGCCATCGGCATGCTCGTCGTAGCCCGGGGCGACTACCGCGCGGCGGTGCTCGGCGCGGTCAACTACGGCCGGGACGCCGACTCCACCGCCACCATGGCCGGGGCGATCGCCGGGGCGCTGGGCGGCGCGTCGGCGGTGCCCGCCGAGTGGTCCGAGGCGGTCGCCACCGCCTCGCGTACCGACCTGGTGGAGCCGGCCCGCACCCTCGCCGCGGTGGCCACCGAGGTCTTCGACCGCGACCGGGCCCGCTTCGCCCGCCGCGCCGAGCGCTTCGCCGGCCTCGGCGACGGGCAGGTGGGGGAGTCGGCGTGAGGATCACCTGGGTGCAGCCGGAGGACCTGCTGCCGCACGAGATCGCGGCCAGCCGGGACGAGGGTCGCGACGTGGAGGCGATCGCCCGGCGGTGGGCCGCCGCCGGTGGGGAGCTGACCCCGCCGGTCAGCGGGGCCTCGGCGAGCCCGGCCACGCCGGAGCTGCGGTCCCTCGCCACCGAGCTGCTCGACGCGGCCGACGCGCTGCCGGCCGCCGCGTCCGCCGACGAACCGGAGGACCTGGACGCCGTCCGGGCCACCTGGCCGGCGACCTGGTCGCTGCCGGCCGGCCCGGCGGCGGACGACCGGCTGCACGGGGCCTGGCTCGGCCGGGCGGTCGGCTGCCTGCTCGGCAAGCCGGTGGAGAAGATCCCCCGGCAGGGCATCCGGGAGATTCTCGTCGCGACCGGTCGCTGGCCGCTGCGGGACTGGTTCACCGCGCGCGGGCTGCCCGCCGACGTGGCGGCCCGCTGGCCGTGGAACCGGCGCAGCGCCCCGACCAGCCTGGCCGAGAACATCGACGGGATGCCCGAGGACGACGACCTCAACTTCGCGCTCCTGGCGCTGCGCGTGCTGGAGACGCACGGGCCGGGCTTCACCAGCGCCGACGTGGCCCAGGCGTGGCTGGACTGGCTGCCCGGCGGGCGGGTCTTCACCGCCGAGCGGGTGGCCTACCGCAACCTGCTGCTCGGGCTGGCCCCGCCGGCCACCGCGCGGCGGCACAACCCGTTCCGGGAGTGGATCGGCGCCCAGATCCGCACCGATGTCCACGGCTGGGTCAACCCGGGCCGCCCGGACCGGGCCGCCGAGCTGGCCTGGCGGGACGCCAGCGTGAGCCACGTCCGCGCGGGGGCGTACGGGGCGATCTGGGTGGCGGCCATGGCCGCGGCCGCCACCGTCGCCGGCGACGTGGACGAGGTGCTCGACGCGGGCGAGGCGGTGCTGCCGCCGCGCAGCCGGTTCGCCGCCACCGTCCGCGAGGCGCGCGCCCTCGGGTCCGGCACCGACGACTGGGAGGCCGTCGTGGACGAGCTGTACGCCCGGCACGGCCACCTGCACTGGGTGCACGTGCGCAACAACGCCGCGTTGATCGCCGCCGCGCTCGCGTACGGGCGGGGCGACCTGGAACGGTCGATCTGCGCGGTGGTCAGCGGGGGATGGGACACCGACTCCACCGGCGCCACCGTCGGGGCGGTCACCGGGGCCCTGACCGGCGCCTCCGGGCTGCCGGACCGCTGGGTCGCGCCGCTGCACAACCGGCTGGCCAGCAGCATCGCCGGCTTCGACGGGATCGGCTTCGACGAGTTGGCGGCCCGTACCGCCGCTCTGGCCGGGACCGGCGCGCCGGCCGGAAGCACCCCGGCGGGCACGCGATGAGCGCGCGGGTGGTCGTGGTCGGCAGCGCCAACCTGGACCTGGTGGTCAGCACGCCGCAGCTGCCCCGCCCCGGTGAGACGGTGCTCGGCGGCGACTTCCGCACCGTTCCCGGCGGCAAGGGCGCCAACCAGGCGGTCGCCGCCGCCCGCGCGGGCGCCGGCTGCGAGTTCGTCGGCGCGGTCGGCGACGACGCGTTCGGCCGGCAGCTACGCGACAGTCTCGCCGGCGCCGGGGTCGGCCTGCGCGGCCTGCGGACCGTGCCCGGCCCGTCCGGGGTCGCGCTGATCGCCGTCGACCAGGCGGCGGAGAACTTCATCGTGGTCGCCCCCGGCGCCAACGCCGCGCTGACCGAACTCGACGCCGACGACGCGGCGGTGATCGGCGCGGCCGACGTGCTGCTGCTCCAGTTGGAGGTGCCGCTGCCCACCGTCGTCCGCGCCGCCGACCTCGCCCGCGCCGCGGGCACCGTCGTGGTGGTCAATGCCGCCCCGGCGGTCCCGCTGCCGGCGGAGCTGCTCGACCTGGTCGACGTGCTGGTGGTCAACGAGCACGAGGCGGCCGTCGTCGCCGGGGTGTTCTCCGACGACCCGGCGGTGCTGCTCGACGCGCTGCTGACGCTGGTGCCCCGGGTGGTGCTCACCCTCGGCGCGCGCGGTGCCGCGTACGCCGACCGCCACGGGGCGCGCCGCACCGTCCCGGCCCCGCTGATCGACGCCGTGGACACCACCGCCGCCGGTGACGCGTTCACCGGCGCGCTCGCGGTCGGCTGGGCCGAGCGCGGCGGCGCGCCGGACGCCGACGCCGTCACCGACGTCGTGCGCTGGGCGTGCGCCGCCGGCGCCGCCTGCGCGCAGCGCCCCGGCGCGTCGACCGCGCTGCCCGAGCGGGCCGCCATCGACGCCCTGTACACCGCGACCTACCGAGGTACCGAGTGAGCTTCAACCCGTACGTGCCCCGCCCGATCGACCGGCCCACGGAGGTGCCGCTCGGCGCGGACGCCGACCTCAGCACGCTGGACGAGGCGAAGATCTTCGCCGCCCCGGCCGACCCGGCGGACTGGCCGGCCTGGCGGGAGCAGCTCACCCGCTGGCGGGCCGACGCCCGGGCGCGGATCGGGTACACCGGCTCCCACTACGCCGAGATCCCCGGCGACTGCTTCAGCGTCTGCCTCGCCTGGCTGTGGGACGAGACGCTGTACGACCACGAGCGGGGTGTCTTCACCGTCGACGAGTTCCTCGACACCGCCGAGCGCGACTTCGGCGGCTTCGACGGGGTGGTGCTCTGGCACGCGTACCCGGTGATCGGCCTGGACGACCGCAACCAGTTCGACTTCTACCGGGACGTGCCGGAGTTGCCCGAGGTGGTGCGCGCCTTTCAGCGGCGCGGGGTGCGGGTGTTCGTCGACTACAACCCGTGGGACACCGGCACCCGACGCGAGGCCGGTACCGACGCCCGGGAGGTCGCCGCGCTGGCCGGCACGCTCGGCGTGGACGGCGTCTTCCTGGACACCCTCAAGGAGGGCGCCGGCGAGCTGCGTCGCGAGCTGGACGCCGTCCGCCCCGGCCTGGTGCTGGAGGGGGAGAGCCGGGTGCCGCTGGCCCGCGTCGCCGACCACGCGATGAGCTGGGCGCAGTGGTTCGCCGACTCCGAGGTGCCGGGCGTGCTGCGGGCCAAGTGGTTCGAACGCCGGCACGTGCTGCACCACACCCGCCGCTGGCACCGCAGCCACCTCGACGAGCTGCACTCGGCCTGGCTCAACGGTGTCGGGGTGCTGGTCTGGGAGAGCGTCTTCGGGGTCTGGGTCGGCTGGAACGACCGGGACCGGGCGGTGCTGCGGGCGATGCGCCGCGTGCAGGCCAGCCACGCCGCGTGGTTGCGCGCCGAGGACTGGGTCCCGCTCGCCGACCACCCCGGCACCGGTCGGGTGTACGCGTCCCGCTGGACGCACGACGGCGAGCCGCTGTGGACGGTGGCGAACACCGGCGGCGACCACGACGGCCCGTGGCTGGTCACCGAGCCGCGTCCCGGCCGACGCTACGTCGACCTGGTCACCGGCGCGGAGCTGGCCGCCGCCCCGACCGCCGACGGTCGGGTCGCGGTGGGCGGGCCGCTGCCGGCCGGGGCGATCGCCGCCGTGGTCGCCACCGCCGACGACGCCGGTCCGGCGCACGCCTCCCCGGTCGGTGACCCGTCGTTCCCGGCCCGCGCCGCGGTGCGGGTCCGGACCCCGTGGGCGCCGCGCACCGGGGTGCCGACGGGCATGGTCGCCGTCGACGGCGTCCGGCGCGAGCTGGTGGTCCACCACCGGGTCCGGGAGACCGGGCTCTACGGCGAGACCCCCTACCTGGACGAGTGGAAGCCGCTGCCGCCCCGGCTGCACCACACCGGCACGCTGCGCCGCAGCGTCCACCTCGGCCGGTTCGCCATCGCCACCCACGAGGTGACCCACGGTCAGTACGCCGAGTTCCTGCGCGCCACCGGCTACCGGCCGGTGCGCGCGGAGCGGTTCACCGCCGGTCAGGGGCCGGCCGACGCCCCGGTCACCGGGGTGGAACTGGCCGACGCCCGCGCGTACGCGGCGTGGGCCGGGCTGCGGCTGCCGACCGAGGACGAGTGGCAGGTGGCCGCCGAGGCGGGACTGCTGGTTCGTGGGGAGCCGCTGGTGTGGAACCTCACCGAGAGCGAGCACTCCGACGGCCGGACCCGGTTCGCCATCGTGAAGGGCGGTGCCGCGTACCGGGCCGAGGGGTCCGACTGGTACCTCGACGGCGGCCCCCAGCCGCCGGACGTCTCGGTGAAGCTGCTGCTGCTCGGCGCCGGGATGACCCGCTCCGACCAGGTCGGCTTCCGCTGCGCGGCCGACCTGGTTGCTGCGGTGCCGGGCGGCGGGGACGCGACGGAGGCGACCCGGTGACCGCGCCGCTGGACGGGGTGACGGTGGTCGACCTGGCCACCCTGTTCGCCGGGCCGCTCGCCGCGGCGTTCCTCGGCGACTTCGGCGCCGACGTGATCAAGGTGGAGCACCCGGCCAAGCCGGATCCGTCGCGCGGGCACGGACCGGCCAAGGACGGCGTCGGCCTCTGGTGGAAGGTGCTCGGGCGCAACAAGCGCACCGTCACCTGCAACCTGTCCGACCCGGCCGGTGCCGACCTGCTGCGCCGGCTGCTCGCCGAGGCCGACGTGCTGGTGGAGAACTTCCGCCCCGGCACGCTGGAGCGGTGGGGGCTCGGCCCGGCCGAGCTGCACGCGGTCAACCCCCGGCTGGTGATCGTCCGGATCAGCGGTTTCGGGCAGGTCGGCCCGTACGCCCGGCGGCCCGGCTTCGGCACCCTGGCCGAGGCGATGAGCGGTTTCGCCGCCGCCACCGGGGAACCCGACGGCCCGCCGACCCTGCCCCCGTTCGGGCTGGCCGACTCGGTGACCGCGCTGGCCGCCGCGTACGCGGCCATGCTGGCGCTGCGGGCCCGCGACCTCACCGGTGCCGGGCAGGTGGTGGACCTCGCCATCATCGAGCCGATCATGGCGATGCTCGGCCCGCAGATCACCTGGTACGACCAGCTCGGCTACCTCCAGCCACGGCTGGGCAACCGGTCCAACAACAACGCCCCGCGCAACACCTACCGGTGCGCGGACGGACGGTGGGTGGCCGTGTCGACCAGCGCGCAGAGCATCGCCGAGCGGGTGATGCGGCTGGTCGGCCGCCCCGAACTGGTCGACGAGCCGTGGTTCGCGACCGGCAGCGGCCGCGCCGCGCACGCCGACGAACTGGACGCCGCGGTGAGCGCCTGGGTCGCCCGGCGCGGCCGGGACGAGGTGGTGGCCGCGTTCGAGGCCGCCGAGGCGGCGGTCGCGCCGGTCTACGACGTGCGGGACGTCCTCGCCGACCCGCAGTACGCCGCGCTCGGCACCGTCCGCACCGTGCCGGACGAGGAGCTGGGCGAGGTGCGGATGCAGAACGTGCCGTTCCGGCTCGCCGACACCCCCGGAGCGATCCGGCACGCCGGGCGCCGGCACGGCCAGGACACCGACGCCGTGTTCCGGGCCCTCGGACTCGACGACGCCGAGCTGGCCGCGCTGCGTGACCAGGGGGTGATCTGAGTGCTGCTCACCTGGCTCTACGTTCCCGGCGACCGGCCGGACCGGTTCGCCAAGGCGGTCGCCGCCGGCGCCGACGCGGTCATCCTCGACCTGGAGGACGCGGTGGCCGCCGGCCGCAAGTCGTACGCCCGGGACGCGGTCGCCGAGTTCCTCGCCGAGCCGCACCCGCTGCCGGTGCAGGTACGGGTCAACGAACTGACCGGCCCGGAGCTCGACGCCGACCTGACCGCGGTCGCCGGCCGCCCCGGGCTGGCCGGGTTGCGGCTGCCGAAGGTCGAGTCACCGGCGAGCGTGGCCGCGCTGGCCGCCCGGGTGGACACCCCGCTGCACCCGCTGATCGAGTCGGCGCTCGGCCTGGAGGCGGCGTACGCCATCGCCACCGCCCACCCGGCGGTCGCCTCGGTCGGGCTCGGTGAGGCCGACCTCCGGTCGGACCTGGGTGTCGACGACGAGGCCGGGTTGGCCTGGGCGCGCTCGCGGGTGGTGGTCGCCGCCCGCGCGGCCGCCCTCGCCCCGCCGGCCATGTCGGTGTACGCGAACGTCACCGACACCGACGGACTGGCCGCCTCCTGCGCGGTCGGCCGGCGCCTCGGCCTCCTGGGCCGGGCCGCCATCCATCCCCGCCAACTGCCGGTGATCGCCGAGGCGTTCCGCCCCGCCGAGCGGGACGTGGCCCGGGCCGAGGAACTGCTGGCCGCCGTGGCCGAGGCGCAGACCCGGGACTCGGGAACGGTGGTGCTGCCGGACGGCCGGTTCGCCGACCGCGCGATGGTGGCCGCCGCCCGGCGGACGGTGGACCTGGCTGCCCGCTACGCCGCCTGAGGCGCGCGGCGGCCTCGATCGACCCCCGTCCGTATCATCTCGGCATGGCGCTGAACCTGGAGGTCCGGTTCAGCCGGCGGGTGGTGCTGGTGGCCGCCGGAGGGCTGCTCGCCGGGTGCTCCCGGCGGCCCGACGTCGACGAGGTTCACCTGCGACTGGCCACCGGGCCGGCGGGGGCGGTCTACCGGCGCATCGGTGGTGCGCTGGCCGACCACATCGCCGAGCAGGTGCCCGGGGTCACGGTGACCACCGTGCCGAGCGGGGCGTCCACCGACAACATCCGGATGCTGCTGGCCGGCGAGGTGCACCTCGGGCTGACGAGCCTGGACGCGCTGATCAGGACCGACGGCAGCGCACCCGAGGGGCTCTCGGCGATCTGCCGGCTCTACGACAGTCACCTGCACCTCGTGGTGCTGGCCGGTTCGGCGATCGACACGTTCCGGGACCTGCAGGGCAGGAGAGTCTCCCTCGGTGCGCGCGACTCGGGGACCGAGTTCACGTCGCTGCGGGTCCTGGAGCTCGGCCCGGTGAGCGCCGACGGTCGGTACCTCAGCCAGGCCGAATCGGCGGCGGCCCTGCGCGACGGCGAGATCGACGCGATGTTCTCCCTGACCGGCGTCCCGACCCCCGCCGTCACGGAGCTGGCGCAGCGGCACCCGGTCCGGCTGATCCCGTTGGACGCACAGGCGGACGCGCTCTTCACGGCGTACCCGGGTCCGTACGCTCCGGCGGTGATCCCCGCGACCGCCTACGCCGGCGTCCCGGCCACCCGCACCGTCGCCGTGCCGAACGTGCTCCTGGTGCGTGACGACCTGCCCGACGACCTGGTCCACGCCATCACCGACACGATCTTCACGCACACCCGCACGATCACCTCCGCGAGCCGGGACGACGCCGAGGCCGTTCCGGAAGCGTGGCAGATCAACGTGCGTACCGGGATCTCCACGGGATCGGTCCCGCTCCATCCGGGCGCGGCCGCCTGGTTCCGCGACCGTAAGCGCTGACGTGGGGGGAGCGGCGCGGCCGGGCCCGCTCAGACCGGGGTCGGAGCCGGGGCGGCCGGCGACGCCACCCGGGGAACGACCGGCAACGTGATCACGGCGGCGAATCCGTGCCCGGACCCGTCCGGACGCGGCAGGCCCTCCTCCAGCCGCAGCGCGCCCCCGGCAGCCCCGACCAGGTCGGCGCAGATCGCCAGTCCCAGCCCGGTGCCGGGCACGTTCTGGTGCCGCGGCGACCGCCAGAACCGTCCGAGCGCCTGGGCCCGCTCGGAGACGTCGAGGCCCTGGCCGTCGTCACGGACGGCGATGGTGACCATGCCTCCGGCCGTCGGGCCGTTGCCGCGTCCGGCGTCCGCCGCGCCGGGGACGACCCGGGCGTTCACCTCCACCAGTTGAGCGTCGGACAGCCGCAACGCGTTGCTGACCAGCTCGTCCAGGACGCTGCCCAGCCCGCCCGGCGGCTCCAGCAGCCGCAGCCCCGGCGGCACGTCGACCGCCAGTGTCTGCCCCGCTGCCGCCGTCAACGCCCGCCACCGGTCCACCCGGGTCGCCATTACCGCGTCGAGGTCCACCGGCGACGCCGTCCGCATGCTCTCCATCCGCGCGCTGGCCTGTAGCGAGTTCAGCATCCGCTGCATCGCCTTCAGCTCGTCGACGGCGACGTCGTACACCTGCCGCCCGGCACCGGCCGGACGCAGGTGCGGTTCCAGACTCTCCACCGCGAGCCGGAGGCTGGTCAGCGGATTGCGCAACTGGTGCGACGCGTCGGACACGAACGCCCGCTGCCGCTGCACGGCGTTCTCGACCGCGTCCATCATGGTGTTGAACGACTCCGTCAGCCGCCGCAGCTCGACCGGGCCGGCCTCGGCGTCCGCCCGGATCGTCAGGTCGCCCCGCGAGATCCGCGAGCTCGCCGCGTCCAGCTCCCGGACGGGTCGCAGCACCCACGCCGACACCGGCCACGCGACGGCCACCAGCGCTATCAGCGGCAGCAGCCCGAGCCCGGCGAGCTGGGCCCAGCGCACGAGGATGCGGTCGCGCGTCCTCGACAGGTCGGAGATCGTCACGACGGCGCCGACGACCTCGCTGTCCCGGCCCACGGGCTCCGCGACCACGAGGGCCGAGTCGTCCCACGGCGCCCATTCCCCGGATGGTTCGGACCTCGACCCGGCCAGCGCCGCCGTCACGATCCGGGGCAACTCCGGCTCGGCCCGCGCCGCCTCCTGGTACGCACGGCCTGGTCCGAGCAGCACCGTGCCGGACGTGTCGATCAGCGCGACCGGGATGCCGTACAGCTCGTGGTAGCGCACCAGCGCCTGGTTGAGCGCCTCGGTCCGCCCGGTCGCCAGCGCGGTCTCGGCGAGCGACGCGAACCGGCCGACGTCGCCCAGCCGGTCGACGTACGTCTCCTGCATCTCCCGCTCGGCCACGGTGACGCTGAGCGGCACCCCGAGCGCCGCCACGAGCAGCACCGCGAGGGGCACCAGGACGACGAGCAGGCGACGGTGCACGGCACGTCAGCCGATCAGCTCCGGCTGGTCGGCCAGGAGCCGATAGCCGACCCCGTGGATCGTGCGGATGAGCACGGCCGGCCCGAGCTTGTGCCGCAACGCCGCGATGTGGGTGTCCAGGGTGCGGCTCGACGCCTCCCAGGTCGCGCCCCAGATCTGGTCGAGGATGACGTCGCGGCTCACCACGTTCGGCGCACGCCGGGCCAGCAGCAGGAGCAGCTCGAACTCCTTGCGGGTCAGCGTCACGGGCGTGCCGTCGACGGTGACCTCGCGGGTGCCGACGCCGACCCGCATCGGACCCAGGACGAGCGGCTCGTCGGGGCGGCTCAGGGCACGAGCGGCCCGGGTGCGCCGCAGGACGGCGTCGATCCGGGCCAGCAACTCCGGGATGCCGAACGGCTTCACGATGTAGTCGTCGGCGCCGGCGCGCAGGCCACGGACCCGCTCGTGCTCCTCCGAGCGCGCCGTCACGGCGATGACGGCGGTCGCCGGGCGGTCGCGCAGCCTGCGGATCACGTCGAGGCCGTCGCCGTCGGGCAGGCCCAGGTCGACGAGGACCACGTCGGACGGAGCGGCCCGCAGGGCCGCCGCGGCGGTGGCGACGCGGTGGACCTCGAAGCCCGCCTGGGCCAGGACGGTCACCAGACCCCGCGCCACACGGTCGTCATCCTCGATGACGGTGATCCGCATACCGGCGAATTGTACGAGCCCGATCGACGCTCGTGTAAGCCCTCCAGTTCTTGGGATTCCTCTGACACCATCCGCGTCCCCGCCGGTCGAGACTGGGGCGGCGCACTCACGGACGAGTGCGCATGCGCTGACGAGGAGGCCCCGACATGACAACGACCAGGCACCGGGCCGCCGCGCGGATGATCGCCGCGATCGGCGCCGTTGCGCTCCTGGCCGCCTGTTCCGGCAACGGCGGCAGCGGCGGCGACGCCGGGAACTACCCGGACCGGAACATCACGTTCGTCGTGCCGTTCAGCGCCGGCGGTCCGACGGACACCGTCACCCGCATGATCGCCGAGCCGATGGCCGCGAAGCTGGGCGCCAAGATCGTCGTACAGAACGTCGAGGGGGCGGGTGGCACGGTCGGCGCCGGCGAGGTCGCGCGGGCCGAGCCCGACGGCTACACCGTGCTCATGCACCACATCGGCATGTCCACGGCGCCCGCCCTTTACCAGAACCTGGGTTACCAGCCGCTCGAGGACTTCGAGACGATCGGGCTCGTCACCGAGGTGCCGATGACCATCGTCGCCCGCCGGGACTTCCCGCCCACGACTCTCCAGGACCTGGTGAGCCACGTGAAGGCGAACGCCAACGAGGTCACCCTCGCCAACGCCGGCATCGGCGCCGCGTCCCACCTGTGCGGCCTGCTGTTCCAGCACGCCGCCGGTGTCAAGCTCCAGGAGGTCCCGTACGAGGGGACCGGCCCCGCGCTGACGGACCTCGTCGGCGGCCAGGTCGACTTCATGTGTGACCAGACGACTAACACCAGCGGCCAGATCTCCGGGGGCAAGGTCAAGGCGTACGCGGTCACCACCCCGGAGCGCGTGAAGAGCCTGCCCGACCTGCCCACCACCGCCGAAGCGGGGCTGCCCCAGCTCCAGGTCAGCGTCTGGCACGGCCTGTACGCCCCGAAGGGCACACCGCAGGACGTCGTCCAGAAGCTGTCCGAGGCGCTGACGGCGGCGCTCGCCGACCAGGCGGTGATCGACCAGATGGCGAAGCTGGGCACCGCGCCCGTCCCGGCGGCGGACGCGACCCCGCAGGCACACCGGGCGCACCTCGAGGAGCAGCTCGGCACCTGGGCGAAGATCATCGCCGACGCCGGGGTCAAGGCCTCCTGAGGTGGAACGCCGACGGTCCCTTCCGGACGTTCTGGCCGGAGGAATCTTCGTCCTCGTCGGCGGCGCATTCGTGGTGGGGTCGCTCAGCTACGAGCTGGGCACCCCGCTGCGGATGGGTCCCGGCTACTTCCCGCTGGTGCTCGGCGTGATCCTGGCCGCTCTCGGCCTGGCGATCGTCGGCAAGGGGCTCGTCGCGGGCGAGGCGCTCCCGTTCGGGGTGGTGCCCTGGCGGGCGGTCGCCGTCATCGTGGTCGCGGTCGTGTTCTTCGGATACAGCTTCCGGAAGCTCGGGTTCGTGCCCACGGCGGCGGTGACCGCCCTCCTCTCCACCCTGGCCAGCCGACAGGTGCGACTGCGCACGGCCGTGGTCGTGGCCGCCGGGTTGACCGTGGCCAGCACGCTCATCTTCGTCGTCGGCCTCCAGTTGCGGATCCCGCTGTGGGGTCCCTGGCTGTCGTTCTGACGCGCCACCCGGATTGAGGCATGGACCTTCTCGACAACCTCGTGCTGGGCTTCTCGACCGCCTTCCTGGTCCAGAACGTCCTCTACTGTTTCGTGGGCGTGCTGCTCGGCACGGCGGTCGGCGTGCTGCCCGGCATCGGACCGACGGCGACGGTGGCGATGCTGCTGCCGATCACGTTCAACTTCGAGCCGGTGACGGCGCTGATCATGCTGGCCGGCATCTACTACGGCGCACAGTACGGCGGCTCGACGACGGCCATCCTGATCAACCTGCCCGGTGAGTCGTCGGCGGCGGTCACCGCGCTCGACGGTCACGAGATGGCCCGGCAGGGTCGGGCCGGACCGGCGCTGGCCGCCGCCGCGATCGGGTCCTTCGTCGCGGGCACCCTGGCCACGGTCGTGCTGGCCGTCGCGGCCCCACCGCTGGCCCGCGTCGCGTTGCAGTTCGGCCCGGCGGACTACTTCTCGCTGGTGCTGCTCGGCCTGATCGTGTCGATCGCGCTGGCGCGTGGCTCGGTGCTCAAGGCGCTGGCGATGATCGCGCTCGGCGTCCTGTTCGGCACGGTCGGTCAGGACATCTACACCGGCACGCCCCGGTTCGTCTTCGACCAGCGCGAGTTGTACGGCGGCATCGATTTCGTGTCGGTGGCCGTCGGCATGTTCGGGGTGGCGGAGATCCTGCGCAACCTGGAGAACGAGCAGGGCCGCACGGCCATCGTCGGCAAGGTGCGGAACCTCTGGCCGACCCGCGAGGACCGGCGCCGGATCGCCGGCCCGATCCTGCGGGGCACCGGTCTCGGCGCCGCGCTGGGCGTGCTGCCCGGCGGTGGCCACGTGCTGGCCTCGTTCACCTCCTACGCCGTGGAGAAGCGGATCTCGAAGCGGCAGCAGGAGTTCGGGCGCGGCGCGATCGAGGGCGTCGCCGGCCCCGAGTCGGCGAACAACGCCGCCGCGCAGACGTCGTTCATCCCGCTGCTGACCCTGGGCCTGCCCGCCCATCCGGTGATGGCGCTGATGGTCGGCGCGTTCATCGTGCACGGCATCACCCCCGGCCCGAACGTCCTCGCCGACGAGCCGGCGCTGTTCTGGGGCCTGATCGCGTCGATGTGGATCGGCAACGTGCTCCTCGTGCTGCTGAACCTGCCGCTGATCGGCGTCTGGGTGCGCATGCTGCGCATCCCGTACCGGGTGCTGTTCCCCATGATCATTCTGTTCGCCGCGATCGGCACCTACTCGCTGAGCTTCAACCCGTACGACGTCTACGCGATCGTGTTCTTCGGGCTGCTGGGGTACATCCTGATCAAGTGCGGCTGCGAACCGGCGCCCCTGCTGCTCGGCTTCGTCCTCGGACCGCTGCTGGAGGAGAACCTGCGGCGCGCGCTCATCATCTCCCGCGGCGACTCGTCGGTCTTCCTGACCCGACCGATCTCCGCGGTGCTGCTGGCCCTGACCGTGGCAGCGCTCGTCGTCGCCCTCCTCCCGACCATCCGCAAGCGCCGCGACGTCGTGTTCGCCGAGGAGGAGTAGGCGAATCCCGACCGGACGCCGGGTCGCGCCCACCCGGCGGACGTTCGGAGACCTTACTGTAAGGAAGGTTTACAGGATGCGCACCGCGCGGGTAGCGTGCTGATCGATCGACCTGTATCGATTGCCGCGACCCTGGAGGTACTCGTGCGTCGGCGAAACACCATGACCCGCCTGCTGGCCGTGGCCGTACTCGGACTGCCGTTCGTCCTCCCGGTGGCCCCGGCCGTGGCCGCCCCGGTCCGGCAGCTGAGCGATGTGGTCCCCGCGCCCGTCGAGACCCGCCCCGACGCCCGGGGCACGTTCACGCTCGGCCCGCACACCGTCATCCGCACGTCGCCCGGCTCGGTCCCCGCCTGGCGGGTGGGGCGGCAACTCGCCGAGACGCTGCGCCCCGCGACCGGCTACCCGCTGCCGGTACTGCCGGTCCGCTCGACGCCGCTGCCGGAGATCGCCCTGGTCATGGAGGGCGCGGACGGGCGCGTCGGCCCGGAGGGATACCAGCTCGACGTCACCCGGCGGGGCGTGACGATCCGGGCGAACACGGCGGCCGGGCTGTTCGCCGGCACGCAGACGCTGCGGCAACTGCTGCCCGCCCGGATCGAGGCGTCCGAACGGCAGCGGGTCACCTGGTCGGTGCCCGGCGGGCGGATCGTGGACTATCCGCGCTTCGCGTACCGGGGGGCGATGCTCGACCTGGCTCGACACTTCCACACCGTCGACGAGATCACGGCGTACGTGGACCTGCTGAGCCAGTACAAGATCAACTATCTGCACCTCCATCTCACCGACGACCAGGGCTGGCGGATCCAGATCGACTCCTGGCCCCGGCTCGCCACCGTCGGCGGCGGTCCGGGCACCGGCGTCGACGGTGCCGGGCCCGGGTACCTCACCAAGGCCGACTACCAGGCCGTGGTGGCCCACGCCGCCGAGCGGCACATCACGATCGTTCCCGAGATCGACATGCCGGGGCACACCAACGCCGCCCAGTCGACGTACCCCGAACTCAACTGCGACGGAATCGCGCCGCCGCCCCGTACCGACATGGCGGTCGGCTACAGCTCCCTGTGCATCGACGACGAGTTGACCTACCGGTTCGTCGAGGACGTCATCCGCGAGGTCGCGGCGATCACGCCCGGGCCGTTCCTGCACATCGGCGGCGACGAGGCGCACGCGACCACGGACGAGGACTACCGCACGTTCATGGAGCGCGTGCTGCCGCTCGTCGCGAAGTACGGCAAGCGCACCTCGGGCTGGAACGAGATCGTGCAGGTGGACCCGCCGACCGACGTCGTGGCCCAGTTCTGGGGTACCGGCACGACCGACGACGTGCTGGCCGAGGCCGCCGCCCGGGGCAACAAGGTGATCATGTCGCCGGCGAGCAAGGCCTACCTCGACATGAAGTACGACGCCACCACCCGCCTGGGCCTGCGGTGGGCCGGCTACATCGAGGTGCGCGACGCGTACGGCTGGGACCCGGCGCACCGCGTGACGGGCGTCGGCGAAGACGCGATCCTCGGCGTCGAGGCGCCGCTGTGGTCGGAGACGCTGCGCAGCCTGGACGACATCGAGTACATGGCCTTCCCGCGCCTGCCCGCGATCGCCGAACTCGGCTGGTCGCAGGCGGCCAGCCACGACTGGGAGTCGTTCCGGACCCGACTGGGGGCGCAGGCGCCGCGGTGGCGCCTGCAGGAGGTGGACTTCTACCCGTCCCCCCAGGTGTCGTGGTCGTGACCGGTGAGCCGGGGGTCCGGGCCCCACGCGACCCGGACCCGCGTCGCCGGTCGGGTCGAGTTCGTCGTCACGGGTTGCGGGCGCGGCACCCCAACCGCCAGGTCAGCGGCGGTTGAGCTCCGACTGGAGCCGCTGGATCAGGGTCTTGCGGGCCTTGCCGCCGCGTTCCCGCTCCAGGGCCGCCTTGAGCTGGCGGGTGTCCAGGCCGTGGACGAGCTTGCTCGCCTCGGCGACCGTCAGCTCGGACAGCCTCCCCGCGGACGTGGCGTTCCGGCGGGCGCGCTTGGCCGGCCCGGTGTTGGGCACGTACTGCCGGCCCGACCTCGACTCCCTGCGCTTCTTGGCGTCGGTCGCGCGTCGCTCCTCGGGTGAGAGCCGCTTCCAGGCCTGCTCCGGAAGGTAGCGGCGGGTCTCGCCGTCCCGCCGCGCCCGGGTGTCGCCTTCCTTGGTCTGCCAGTTCTCGCTGCCCCACCGCTGCAGCGACTTCTGCCGCTCGTCCTTCGGGCCTTGGAAGCCACCTCCGCGCCGTTTGTACTCCTGGGTGAGCAGCTGCGACTTGCGGGCCGACCACTGTCCGGGCCGGCCGCCCTTGTCCGATGCCTTGATCTCTTCCTTGATCTGCTCCCGGAGATCGGGCTTGGTATACCGTGCCATCGCCGACCGTTACCCACCGATGGTCGGTTCATGTGCGATGCCCCGTCGGAGACCGTGCCGGTCCGGTCGGGGCCGCACGGTCACACGACGCCGGCCAGCCGGCCACGCCAGCCGTCCAGCACCGCACCCGGGTCGGTCTCCAGAACCTGCTCCAGCAGGGTGGCGTAGACGTCCCGAAAGTCGGTGGTGAACGTGAGGTCCCCGTCGTCCAGGTCGGTGAGGCTGGGTGCCTCGCCGTGCACTCCGCCGCGCACCGCCGACCCGAGCAGCAGCACGTCGGAGGCGGTGCCGTGGTCGGTGCCGTCGGAGGCGTTGGCACGCACCCGGCGCCCGAACTCGGAGTACACGGCCACCACGACCTTCCGGCCGGCCCCGCTCCGCGCCATCCGGTCCACAAAGGCGGTCACCGCGCGGTCCACCTGGCCGAGCAGCACCTCCTGCAACTGCTTCTCGTCGGCGTGCGTGTCGAAGCCGCCGAGCGAGACCGAGAAGACCCGAGTCATCACCCCGGCCTCGACGCACTGCGCGACGAGGTCGAGCTGGGCGTCGAGCGGAGTGCGGGCACCCCCGGTCGCGGTGGCGGGGCCGGCCTCGCCGTCCGCCTCCGGCTCGTCGGTGCCGGCGGCGTCGTGCACCGTGCGCACCATCTCGTCGACCGACAGCAGGTCGGCGAAGCAGGCGGCGGCCCGGGCCCGGGCCGCCGATTCGCCCGATTCGGTGGCGGCGAGCGCGGCGAGGACCGGCTCGGGCAGGCCGCGCGCCGCCTTTCGCTCGGTCACCGGCACCGAGGCACCCGCCGCGCGCTCACCGGCGAGCAGCGGGGGCAGGGCCGGCTCGAACGACACCGCGAGTCGGGGGTCGCCGCCGGCGCGGTCCAGCCACCGACCGAGCCACCCTGTGGTGCCGGGGCGCGCCGGCTGGGCGGTGTGCCAGATGTCCATCGACCGGAAGTGGCTGCGGTCCGGCTTCGGGTAGCCGACACCCCGGACCACCGCGAGCCGGCCCTCGCCGTGCAGACGGTGCAGCCCGCCCAGCGCCGGGTTGAGGCCCACCGTGTCGTCGAGCCGCTTCACCTGCTCGGCGGAGTAGGCCAGTTCGGGACGGGCGGAGTAATACGCCGGATCGGTGTACGGGACGACCGTGTTGAGACCGTCGTTGCCGCCGTACAGGGTGACCAGGACCAGCGTGGCGGCGTCCGGGTCGCGGTCGCCGGCGGTGGCGAACAGGTCGTCCAGGCGGTACGCGGCGGCGCCGGCCGCGAGCGCGGTCGCGCCGACCACCCCGCTCGCCAGGAGGAACCGTCGTCGGGTCAGGGCGTCCATCGGGCTTCCTCCGGCTCAGCTGACGGTGTATTCGGGACTGACCAGGCCGGCGGCCAGTAGCTGCCGTGGCTCACCGGCCAGCGGCGTCAGGGCGGCCCGGGTGCGGTCGCTCCAGCTGTCCACGACGAGCAGCCGGGCGAGCGCGTCGAGCCGGCCGTCCGGCGGCGCGGCGGCGAGACGGTCCAGCGCGGCGGGGGCGGCGACGGCGGCCAGCAGGTTCGCCGAGCGGAGTCGAGCCTGCAACGACGAGGTGGTCAACCAGGCGCCGCCCGCCGGCCAACCGCCGACACTCGGCGGGCGCAGGGGTACCTGGTCCATCGCCTCCAAGCCGGCGAGCAGCTGCCGGCGTCGCTGCTCCGGCAGGGTGGAGGGGCGGACGCCGAGCTGACGTAGCGCCCCGACCAGCCACTCGACGGGCTGCTTGACGAGGGTGCCCGGGCTCTGCGCGAAGGCTGGCGCGGTGAACACCCGGCGCAGCGTACCGACGGTGTCCGGGCCGGCGAGGTCGGCCGGTGCGGGCACCTGCGGGCCGGCGTACCGGAACCACAGCCGGCTCGCGACGAACCGCGCGGCCTCCGGACGGCTGGCCAGCAGCCGGGCGTACGCCGTGGCGTCGAGGTCGCCGGTGACCCCGAGGATGGTCTTCGGCCCCGGGTCGTGCCGGCGCGGGGTGAACCGGGCCGCCCCGGTGCGGCGGTCCACCACCCAGCCGGTGAGCGCCCGGGCGCCCTCCCTCACATCCGTCTCGGTGTAGCCGCCGCCGATGCCGAGCGTGAAGAGCTCCATCAGCTCGCGGGCCAGGTTCTCGTTCGGCGCCTTCCGGGTGTTCCTGTGGCCGTCCAACCAGAGGATCAGGGCGGGATCGCGCACCATCGCGGTCACCAGCGCGTCCAGCGGACCGCGCCCGTGCCGGCGTAGCGTTTCCAGGTGCCGCAGCATCAGCGGCGCGGACCGGACCTTGCGTACGCTGGTCGCCCAGTGGCCGTGCCAGAAGAACAGCAACTTCTCGCCCGCCTGGTCGTCGGCAGCGACCATACGGTCCAGCCACCAGCCGGACAGCCGCAGCACCTGCTCGCGTCGCTCCCGGTTGGCCGCCTGCCGCTGCTCCCGGGTCGGCTTGTCGGCCAGTTCCGCGTACGGGTCCGGGCCCAGCGCAGGTAGCGGGGTCGCTGCCGTTCCCCGGTCGGCGCCGGGCGGGGCGAGCAGTGAGTCCAGAGTGGCCGCCACGCCGGCCCGCTCCGCCGCGTCCACCTCCCCGGCCGTCGGGCCGAAGGTGGCGCGACGCAGCAGATGTGCGACGGCTTCCCGCTCAGTCATGTGCAGCAACGCTAGTCCGCCGATGTTCGAGTCAGGTAAGGGCAAGGTTCGGGGGAGGTCGCTCCGGTCGCTGCCCCGCGTGCCGGCCCGACAGACGCCGTGGAGTATTGCCGGAGCTTGTTCCCGACAATGGCAGCGGCGGATGCGCGGCCGAGACAATGGACGCGCGCGTCCCCAGAATGCGATGCGGGCGTGGCCGCGCCGTCGTGGCCGCGAATGACAACGAGAGGCCGTGGACAGGTCCGCCTCTCGGTGACACCCGGACCGTTGCGGGTGGAACCGCGATGTTCGGGCGCTGGCGCGAACCCCGGGTTGCTGGGTCGTTTGCGCTGCTCATAGGCGGTTTCACCGCGCAAGCGGCGGGCCGCAATTTGCAGGTGGGCAAGGAAATGTGCAATGTCACGGAGTCGCAATTCCCAATCGACATTCACCGACAAGGACAATTCTTGACTTGATTCGGTCGTTCGCGCACCGTGAAGGTGTCCGGCGGCGATCAGGACCGTCCGGATGCTGCGTCGAATCCGATATTCGACAGTCAGGAGGCGGTCATGCGGTTGAATCCGTTCGCCGGTGCGTATCTCGCCGATCCGGCGCAGGTCTGGCGGCAGCTCCTCGACGTGCCCGGCGGGGTGCATCACGACGACGAGCTGGGGCTGTGGTTGATCACCAGGCACGCGGACGTGCGCCGGGCGCTGAGCGACGCCGGGGCCTTCGGCAACGCGCTCACCCTCGCGCCGGTCTACGACGTCTGCCCGGAGGCGATGGACGTCGTCATGCGGATCGACGCGCCGCCCACGACGGCCGCCGCCGACCCGCCGGTGCACCCCCGGACCCGGCGGGCGCTGCGGGCGACCTTCGCCAACACCCCGGACCGGGTGGAGCGGCGGTACGGCGCGATCGTGCGGCGCCGGGTCGACGAACTGGTGTCCCGGCTCGTCGCCCGGGACGGCGGCCGGGCCGACCTCGTCCCGGACTTCACCACCGAGCTGCCCCTGCTGGTCCTGCTCGACATCCTCGGCGTGCCGGAGGGGGACATCGGGCGGGTCCGGGCCTGGGCGGACGGGCAGATCGCGCTGATCTGGGGGAGGCCGGACCCGGCCGAACAGGTTCGGCTGGCGCAGGGGCTGCTGGAGTTCTGGCGCTACTGCCAGCAGTTCGTCGGCCGCCGGCTCGACGGCGGCCGGTACGGCGACGACCACGTCGGCCGGTTGCTGGCGTACCGCGACGGTGACGACGAGGTGCTCACCGTGGCCGAGGTGTCGAGCATCGTGTTCAACCTCCTGGTGGCGGGGCACGAGACCACGGCCGGGCTGCTCGCCCACGCGCTGGACCAGGCGCTGTCCAGTCCGGGCCGGTGGCGGGCGCTGACCGAGGACCCGGGGCTGATTCCCGGGTTTCTCACCGAGACGTTGCGGTACGCGCCCGCCATCGACGGTTGGCTGCGGGTGACCACCCGACCGGTCCTCATGGGCGGTGTCACCATCCCGGCGGGGGCGCGCTGCCTGCTGCTGATCGGCGCGGCGAACCGGGACCCGGCGGTGTTCGCCCGGGCGGACCGGTTCGACCCCGCCCGGCCCGACGCCGGCGACCATCTCTCCTTCGGGCACGGGCCGCACTTCTGCATCGGCGCCGCACTCGCTCGACTGGAGGCCGGGATCGCGCTGGACCGGCTCGCCGCGGCCCTTCCCGGCCTGCGGCTGGCGACCGGCCACCGCCGTTCGTACCAGCCCAACCTCGCGTTCCGCGCGCACCGCGGCCTGCCGGTGGTCATCGACACGGCACGGCCGTCCGGCAGCCGGACGGCGTCCGGCGTCGAGCGGCCGGCGGCCTGACGCATGCTGCCGCACGGGGCGTCGACCGGGCGACCGGGCCGGATCGGGCGACCGCCGCCGGCCTGCGGGCACGCACCGTCCGCGCCGGATCCGCCGGGTCGTCCCGAGCAACCGTCCACCCCCGCCGGGCGAACACTCAGCGCAGTCACGTCTTCACACCCGTTGATCCGTGGGTTAAGAATTGTCCCCTGCGAACGCCCAGTCATCGCCCAACCTCGGTCTGACGCCGATGCCGAGCCGGCGTCGTGAAGGTGAGCACATGGACCGCACGCCACCGTCGAGCGCCGCACCCTCCGACGCCAGCCATCGGTTCCGCTCCGAACTGCGCGGCTGGCGGACCCGGCAGGGGCTGACCCAGCGGGCGCTGGCGGAGCGGGTCCGGTTCAGCCGGGAGACGGTCGCCGCGGTCGAGTCCGGCCGCCGGTACGGCAGTCAGGAGTTCGCCGTCCGCTGCGACGAGGTGCTCGGCACCGGGGGCCGGCTGGCGGCGTTGTGGCCGCAGGTCGCGGCCGAGCAGTTGGCCGCGGATGGTCGGCGCGGGCCCCGGGCCGGGGAGACACCGCGGGCGGACCCGGACGGTGCCGCGCCGGTCCACCTGCGGGACGCGCGCAACCCGGAGGCGGTCGTGGCGGCCGCCATCGACGAGTTGCGGGAGCTGATCGGCCAGGTGCTCGGCCAGCCGGAGACCGGCGGACCGCCGCGCCGGTCGGCCGACCAGCGCTGACCCTCGCCCGGGAGTACACCGGACCTGGGGAAGTGTCCCTTCAGCGCTGCCTGACTCTGGGTACAGATGCTGGTACGGGCTGTTTGTACCACCGTCAGGTCTGGTCTCCGAGCACAGGTTCCGGCGCAATGAGACGTGCAAACGGCAATCTGCACACAGACCTTCGTAGATGAAGTGCAGGAGTCACTCTTGGCGTCGAGCACGAGGTCCCACGCGGCCCGACCCTACCCGACGCGCCGCCGCGGCTGGAAGATAGCCGGCCGGCTGCGGCTGATCGTGGCGGCCCCGCTGGTCGCGGTGATGGGCTTCGCCGGGCTGGCACTGACCGAGAGCGCCCGCCAGACCACCCGCGCGAGCGATCTCGGGCTCCTGGCACAACTCGGCGCCGAGGCCGGCGACCTGGCCCACCGGTTGCAGCACGAGCGCATCGCCGCCGCCGACCTGCTGACCCGGGGCGCGCCCGAGCAGCAGGAGGCCTTCGCCGACGTCACCGCCGCGACCGACGACGCCGTCGCCCGCTACCAGCGGCAACGGGCGCGGATGCCCGCCGCGCCCGCCACCGACCAGGCCGTCCTGCTGCGGGTCGACGCGGCCCTGGCCAGCCTGCCGCCGTTGCGTGCGCAGGTGCGGACGGCGGAACACGCCTCGGTGTCGGCGATGACCTTCAGCTACCGGATCGCCATCGCCGACCTGTTCAGCCTGCGCGAGAGCGTCACCCTCGGGGTGGTCAACCCTTCGATCGCGGACGGCATCCGAGCCTCCGCGGCGCTGTCCAAGGCCGCCGAGGCGGTCGGCCAGCAGCAGGTCGCCGTCCTGCGGGCGGTCGCGGCCGATCAGCTGACCCCCGCCGTGCAGCAGGACATCACGGCCGCCCGGGCGGGCTTCACCGAGTCCAGCCTGTCCTTCCTCGCGCTCGCCCGGCCCGACTGGCGGGGCTGGTGGGCGCAGGCCGGCAGCGGCGAGGACGCCCTGCTGCTGCAACGGATGCAGGACGAGGTGTCCAGAACCCGGTCCGGGAGCCGGCTCCGGCTGGACCTCGGCACCTGGGTCGCCGCGACCCAGCAGTGGACCGTCCGCCTGGCCGAGCTGCGCCACCGGGTCGACGCGGCGGTGCTCGACGACATCCGGGCCGCGCACGCGGACCAACGCCGACGCACGGTCGTGGAGGCCGCCGCCGCACTGGTGGCCCTGCTGCTCACCGCGCTGGTCACCTGGGCGGTGGCGCGGCAGATCACCCGGCGGCTGCACCGGCTGCGGGACGCCGCGAACCAGGTCGCCTTCGAGCGGCTGCCGCAGGTCGTGGCCCGCCTCCAGCAGCCGGACAGCTCCTCGGTGGACCCGGACGACCTGGCCCGCCGGCAGGCCGCCGACGCCCTGGAACCGTCCAGCGACGACGAGATCGGCGAGGTGGGGGAGGCGTTCAGCGCGGTGCACCGGGCGGCCGTGCGTACCGCGGCCGAGCAGGCCGTCATGCGGGCCAACACCGCCGACATCTTCATCCACCTCAGCCGCCGGGAGCAGCGGCTGGTCGACGCGGTGCTCGCCCAGGTCGACAAGGTCGAGCAGGACGAGACCGACCCCGAGCGGCTGCACCAGCTGTACACGCTGGACAACCTGGCCACCCGCATGGGGCGGATCAACGCCAGCCTGCTGGTGCTCGGCGGGGTCGGCGTCGGGCGGGTGCGGCGGCACGACGTACCGCTGCAACACGTGCTCCAGGCCGCGCAGAGCCAGATCGAGCACTACGCCAGGATCCGCCTCGGCATGGTCGACGGCGACGTCGCGGTCGCGGCCGGGACCGTCGACGAGATCGTGCACCTGCTGGCCGAGCTGATGGACAACGCCACCGGGTACTCCCCGCCGGACACCGAGACGTGGGTGACCGGACGCAGCCTGGGCGACCGGGTGATCGTCCAGATCAGCGACGAGGGCGTGGGGCTGTCCCCGCAACGTCGCCAGCAGCTCAACGACCTGCTCGCCCGCCCGCCCGCCATCGACGTCGCCGCCGTGCGGGCGATGGGGCTGGTCGTCGTGGGGCAACTCGCCGCGCGGCTGGGCGTGGCCGTCCAACTCCGCCCCGGTCCCCGCCGCGGCACCATCGCCGAGGCGGCGCTCCCGGGAACGATGATCCGGCCGATGCCGCCGGAGGAGTTCCTGCTCACGCCCGCTCGACCGTCCCGGCGCGCGGCGCGGGCCGCCGTCGCGCCGCCGGCCCACCGGCCAGGCCCACAGCCGCAGGCCGGGAGAGCGGTGAGCGACCGGGTGCTGCCAGCGGCGCCGGTCTTCCGGCCCGCGCCGACGCCGCCCGGGCGGGGCGACGCGCCGACCGAGGAGCTCCGCATCTTCCAGCAGACGAACCAGTGGTTCCAGGCCGACCGCCCCGACGGGGCCGACGGGACACCGTGGGCGAGCCCCGCCGACGACGCCTGGCGCACGGCCGCCCGTGCCCACCCGCCAGAGGTCACCGACACCACCTCCGCCGGCCTGCCCCGGCGGCAGCCGCAACGGCTGCTGGTGCCGGGCGGCGTCACGGTGCCCCAGCAGCGCTCCGAGTACCGCGACCCGACCCAGGTGGCCAGCGCGATGGCCGCGTACGCGCGGGGAGTCGCCGGCCGCCGGCCCAACCTGGTCAACAACTGATCCGACAGGGAGTGCACGTGACCGACCAACAGGATCTCGGCTGGCTGCTGGACGCCTTCGCCGAGCGCGCCACCGAGGTCAGCCATGCGATCGCCATCTCCAGCGACGGCCTCATGGTGGCCGCCACCCGCGGCCTTCCGCCGGACCGGGCCGACCAGCTGGCGGCGACCGGCAGTGGGCTGGTGAGCCTCCTGCGCGGCGCGGCGGCGTTCTTCGGCGCGGGCGCGGTGATCTCCAACGTCACCCAGCTGGAGGGCGGCTTCATGTTCTCCATGGCCTTCAACGACGGCGCCTCCCTGCTCGTGCTCGCCGACCCGCGGTGCGATGTCGGCAAGGTCTCCTACGAGATGACCGAGCTGGCGAACCGCATCGGCGACGCGCTGACCCCGGCGGCGCTCAGCCGCAGCCGCTGACACCCCGGCGCCCGCACGCCGGAACTCCACCCCTTCCCCAGGAGAGAAGATGTCACTGACCACCCCGCGGCGCCGCCGTGCCCGCACCGCGGCGCTGCTCGCCCTGATCCTGCTCGCCGCGTCCGGCTGTGCCGACGGCGAGCGCGGCGCCTCGTCAAGCGGACCGGTCAAGATCGGCCTGCTGGCCTCCCTGTCCGGCACGTACCAGGCGGTCGGCAAGGATATCCGCGACGGTTTCGAGCTCTACCTGTCCACGCACGACGGCAAGCTCGGCGGTCGCTCGGTGGAACTCGTGGTCGCCGACGAAGGCAACGGCGCGGCCACCGCGGTGCCCGCCGCGACGAAGCTGCTCAAACAGGACCGGGTGGTCGCGCTCACCGGCATCGTCGGTGGCGGTTCGGTGGCCGCGGTCTACCCGCTGCTCAACGAGACCCGGGTGCCGCTGGTCGGCTCGAACGGGCGTCCGGAGCTGAAGGACGTGTCCCGGATCTGGCACACCTCCTACCTCTCCGACGAGCCGGGGGAGGCGATCGCCCAGCACGTGCGCGACAACGTCGAGGGCAGCGTCTACGCGATCGGCCCGGACTACCAGGGCGGCTGGGACGAGCTGCGCGGCTTCACCGACACGTTCGTGAAGGCCGGTGGCACCCTGGCCAACCCCGACGGCAGGACCACCTTCACCCCGTTCCCGACGACCACCAACTTCACCCCGTACTTCGCGCGGATCAAGGCCTCGGGCGCGGACGCCGTCTACACCTTCTACGCCGGCAGCGCGGCCGTCGACTTCGTCAAGCAGTACGCCCAGTCGGAGATCAAGGACCTGCCCCTCTACGCCGCCGGCTTCCTGACCGAGGGCGGTGTCCTGCAGGCGCAGGGCGAGGCCGCCCGCGACATCTACTCGGTGCTCAACTACTCGCCCGACCTCGACAACGCGGAGAACCGGGCCTTCGTGGCGGCCTGGAAGGCCACGAAGGACGGCTCCCCGACGACGTACGCGATGGCCTCGTACGACGCCGCGGCGGTGCTGGACCGGGCCATCGCCGCCGCCGGGGACGATCCGACCCCGGAGAGCATCAACGCGGCCATCGGCCAGCTCGGCCAGATCGCCAGTCCGCGCGGCAGCTGGCAGTTCTCACCGAGCACCCACGCGCCCGTGCAGAAGTGGTATCTGCGCCAGGTGCGCCAGGACGGCCGGGCGCTGTCCAACACCGTCGTGGACGACCTCGCCACCGTCGGCGGGTGACCGCGGTGGCGCTCCGGTTCGACCCGTACGTCGTGCCGGCCCTGGACGGGGTGGCCTACGGACTGCTGCTGTTCGTCGCGGCGGCGGGGTTGGTGCTCAGCTTCGGCGTCGCCGGCATTCTGAACCTGGCGCACGGCACCCTCTACGCGATCGGCGGCTACACCGCCGCCGCGCTGCTGGACGGTGGCTGGCCGAGTCTGGTCCTGGCGCTGGCGGTCGGGGTCGTCGCCGCGACCGCGGCCGGCGCGCTGGTCGCCGTGCTGCTCACCCGGGTCGCCGCGGGTAACCACCTCACCCAGGCGCTGCTGACGTTCGGGGTGGCGCTGGCCGGCGGGAGCCTGCTCGTCGGGGCGTTCGGGCCGGACGATCCGCCGGTGCGCGTACCCGCCGCGCTGGACGGGACGGTGGTCGTCGCCGGCCACCGCTATGCGGCGTACCGGCTGGTCTTCATCGTCGTCGCCGCGCTGCTCGCCGGCCTGCTGCACCTCGCGGTGCGCCGTACCCGGGCCGGGATGCTGGTCCGCGCGGCCGTCGACGACGCGGAGATGGTGGCCGTCCTGGGGGTGAGCCCGGCCTGGATCCGGGTGGGCGTGCTCACCGTCGCCGGGGCCCTGGCCGGCGCGGCGGGCGTGCTGGGCGCGCCGATCATCGGACCCGGGCCGGACACCGCCGACGTGGTGCTGCTGCTGTCCCTGGTCATCGTCGTCCTCGGCGGGCTCGGGTCGATGACCGGCACCCTGCTCGCCGCCCTCGCCGTCGGGCAGGTCCAGACCCTGGGCGTCGCGCTCGCCCCGTCCGCCGCCCCGTTCCTGCTCTTCGCCGCCATGGCGGCGGTGCTCGCGGTGCGGGCGCGGCGCCTGGCCCCGGCCCGGAGGACGACGTGAGGGAGGAGGCCGTCGGCGCCCTGCGGCGCGGCGTCGCCGTGGTCGTCCTGGCCGCGCTGGTGCTGGCACCGTGGGCCGTCGACGACTACACCGCGGCGCTGCTCGCCCGTACCTTGGCGCTCGGCCTGGTCGGGGTCAGCGTCGCCCTGCTCACCGGCGTCGCCGGGCTGCCGACCCTGGGGCAGACCGCGCCCTACGCGGCGGGCGCCTACGCCAGCGCCGTCGTCGGCAGTCAGCTCTCCGACGTCGGCGTGGTGCACCTCGCCGTCGCGGCGGCGGCGGGCGCGGCGCTGGCCGCGATGACCGTCCCGCTGGTGGTGTCCGCGCGGGGGGTGGTGGTCCTGATGATCACCCTGGCGGTCGGCGAACTCGTGGTCACCGTCGCCGGGCGGTGGCGGTCGGTGACCGGCGGGACGGACGGGCTCGCCGGCGTCCCGGCCGTCCGTCCGTTGTGGGGGTTGCCGGTGCTGGCCACCGACCGGGCCCGCTACCTCTACACGCTGGCGATCGTCGTGGTGCTGGTCGGCGTGGTGCTGCTGGTCCTGCGTACCCGGGTCGGGCTGTTGCTGCGGGCCGGCCGGGACGACGAGGCGCGGCTGCGGGCCAGCGGGCACCGGGTACCGGTCCACGTCGCTGGCGTCCACGTCGCCGCGGGGGCGGTCGCGGGCGCCGCGGGCTCCGTGCTGGTGGTGGCCCAGCGGTACGTCTCGCCGGCCGACTTCGGTTTCGACACCTCCGCCCTGCTGCTGCTCGGCGTGGTGATCGGCGGTACGGCGTCGGTCGGCGGCGCCCTGGTCGGAGCCGTGATCGTCATCGCCGCCCGGGACTGGCTGTTCGGCGTGCTCCCCGGGCAGGCGCCCCTCGTGCTGGGACTGGCCTTCGTGGTCACCGTCCACCTGCTGCCCGGCAACGGTCACCGGCGGCCGGCGGTGCGCGGGCGGCTGTTCCCGGACCTCGTGGCCCGACGGCCCCGCCGGGACCGGCCCGCACCGACGGGAGCCCGGGCATGACACCGCTGCTGTCGGCCCGGGGTGTGACCGTGCGCTACGGCGCCCTGGCCGCGCTGGACGGCGTCGACCTGCGGATCGACCACGGCCAGCGGCACGCCCTGATCGGGCCCAACGGGGCCGGTAAGACCACGCTGCTCGACGTGCTCGGCGGGTCGACCCCGGCGGGCGGGGGACGGGTGCTCCTCGCCGGCCGGGACGTCACCCGGCTCGGCCCGGCCGCCCGGTCGAGGCGGGGGATCGGCCGGATCCACCAGCGCCCCGCCGTCTGGTCGACGCTGACCGCGATCGAGAACGTCGTGGTCGCCGCGCTGCCCCACGCGGTGCGCGCCGACCGGTGGCGACCGGGCGGGCGGCGGCGGGCCGCCGAGCGCACCGCGACGACCCTGCTGGAGCGGGTGGGCCTGCCGGAGCTCGGCGGGATCCCCGCTGGCCGGCTCGCCCACGGCCAGCGCCGCCAGTTGGAGATCGCCATGGCGCTGGCCGGCCGGCCCCGACTGCTGCTGCTCGACGAACCGGCCGCGGGGCTGTCCGGCGTCGAGGTCGAGCGGCTGGTGGGGTTCCTGCGGGCGCTGCCCCGCGCCGTCGCGGTGCTGCTGGTGGAGCACCGGCTGGACCTGGTGTACGCGCTCTGCGACACGGTGACCGTGCTGCGGGACGGCCGGACGTTGGCCACCGGGACGCCGGCCGAGATCCGTGCCTCCGGTCCGGTGCGCCGGGCCTACGCGGAAGGGATGGCCTGATGCTGCGGATGGAGCAGCTCTGCGCCGGCTACGCCGGTGGGATCGTGCTGCACGAGGTGAGCCTCGACGTGGCGGCCGGCACCGTCCTGGCGGTGGTGGGCCGCAACGGCGCCGGCAAGAGCACCCTCGTGCACACCGTCGCCGGGTTGGTGCGGCCGTACGGCGGGCGGATCGAGATCGGCGGTGTGCAGGTGGCCGGCCGGCAGCCGCACCGGATCGCCCGGTCCGGGGTCGGTCTCGTCCCGCAGGGCCGGCGGGTCTTCTCCCGGCTGACCGTGGCCGAACACCTGGTCCTGGCCGCGGCGCCGTGGCGAGCCGCGACGCCCGGCGGCGAGGGGTGGACGGTCACCCGGATCCTGGAGCTGCTGCCACGGTTGGCGACCCGGCTGCGCCATCGTGGCGACCAGTTGTCCGGCGGCGAGCAGCAGATGCTGGCGATCGCCCGCGCCCTGCTCGGCCAGCCCCGGGTGCTGCTGCTCGACGAGCCGTGCGAGGGCCTCGCCCCCGACCTGGCGGCCCGGGTGCGGGACCTGGTCGGCGTCCTGGCCCGCACCGGGCTGACCGTGCTGCTGGTGGAGCAGCAGCTAGAGCACGCCATCGAGGTCGCGGACCGGATCGCGGTGCTCGAGTACGGCCGGGTGGTCTACGACCGGCCGGCGAGCGAGGCCCGGACCGACCCGGGCGCGCTGGCGGCGATGCTCAGCGTCGCCGCGGTCGCGGAGCCGCCGGCTCCCCGGCCGGTGCCCGGGCTCTGGGCAGATCCCGCGTACCCGACCCGACAACCGTGGACAGGAGTGAGTCATCATGCCGACCGGCATCCGTGACAGCGGGTACACCTTCGACAACGGCTCCCCGGAGGCGGTGCCCCAACTGCGGGCCCTGGAGTCGTTCCTGGATCCGGTGACGGCTCGTCGGATCGCCCCGCCGGTGCTCGCTCCGGGCGCCGTGTGCTGGGAGGTCGGCGCCGGCGGCGGCTCGGTGGCCCGCAGCATGGCCCGGGCGGTCGGTCCGGCGGGCCGGGTGCTGGCGACCGACATCGACACCACGCACCTCGCCCCGGCCGCCAATCTCGACGTACGCCGGCACGACGTGCGCAGCGACCCACCGCCCGGCGACGCGTTCGACCTGGTCCACGCCCGGCTGGTGCTGCTGCACCTGCCGGAGCGGCGGCGGGTGCTGGCCACCCTGGCCGGCGCGCTGGCCCCGGGCGGGTGGTTGGTGGTCGAGGAGTTCGACTGCACCGCGCCGCTGCGGGTGCTGACCGCGCCCAACGACGACGCGGCGAAGCTCTTCGCCCAGGTGACCGACGCCATGCTCGGCGTTCTGCAGACCCACGGCGCGGACCTGGCCTGGGCGCAGGACGTGCACGCCGAGCTGGTGGGCGCCGGCCTCGTCGACGTCGACACGGTGACCCACTCACGGAGCTGGCCCGGAGGCTCGACCGGGGCGTCGCTGTACGGGACGAACTCCCGCCAGCTGGAGCCCGAACTGCTCGACGCGGGCCTGTCGGCCGGCCAACTGGAGGCGTTCCGCAGGCTGCTGCGGGACCCGGCGTTCGCCGTGATGTCGTACCAGTTCGTGTCGACCCGGGGCCGGCGGCCGGCGGAGCGGTAGGCAGCCGCCGCCGACCGCCCCACCCCGGGGGCGCGCCCAGCCCGCCGATGCGTTCCCCGGGTCCGCCGGCGACAGCGGCGGTCAGGCCGCCGGCCGGCGGCGGCCGAGCGACAGCAGCAGGCCGACGGCGGTGAGGGTGGCACCGGCGACGGCGGCGTACCCCCACGACGGCGTTGTAGCCCTGGCTCACCGAATGGTCGACGAACTGCCGGAACTGCGCGTCGATGCGGGCCACCGCGTCGGCGTCCACCCACGGCGCCCGCGGCCGCAGCGCCTCCCGGACCACGTCGGTGTTCAGGTTGTAGTCGTCGCCGGCGGCGAAGGCGGCGGGGTCGGGCTCGCGGCCCACCGAGCCGGCGTCGGTCAGCCGCAGGCCGAGCCGGGGTGTGACCAGCCGATCGGCGTCGGCGGCGGGGAGCGCCTCGGTGCCGGAGCGGATCCGGTCGGCGAGCCGGTACAGTCCGGCCGCGGTGCCACCGACGTCGCTGCCCTCGACGGCCAACTCGGTCCCGCGGACGCTGAGCCGGTACGACTCCGGCGCCCTGGTCAGGGTGGCGAGCACGCCCGCTCGCAGCGTGGTCACGGCGGAGAGGTCCGGGGCTGGGGCGGTCCGGCTGCCGGTGGCCGGCCGGGAGGTGGCCGGCGCGCCGGCGGCGGGCCGCGGGGTGGTCGCGGCCGTGGCAGGTGACGTCGGCGCGGCCGTGTCGACGACCGGACGCGGCAGGCCGCGGGAGGCGAGCGCGTCGGCGACGGCGGGGCAACGCGAGCCACGCTCGCATCGTAGTGGTGCCGGCGGCCCACGGACCTGATCGAATGTCCCGGTGACGGCCGCCGAGGCAGCGGCTCGCGGGCTGCTCGCCGGTGCGAGGGACGGCTGCGGCTCCTCGAATCGGATCGATTACCGTAACATCGGGCTGTTTCTTCCCTGGCGGTGCGGAGGCGACCGCATGGACGACATGACCCTCCGGGCGCTGTGCCTCCTCGAGGAGGCACAGGCCGGCGGCGCGGCGCAGGTGCTGGCGGCTGCCGAGTCGGCGCTCCGCGAAGCCACCGGAGAGATCTGCGACGGTCCGGCGGCGATGCACTTCGCCCGCGTCGTGGCGTTGACCCGGTTGGGGGACCTGCCGGCCGCCGTCGCCGCCGCCGACCTGATGCTGGCCGCCGCCGACCGCGAGCACAGCGTCGGGTGGCGTTCCTGCGCGCTGTCGCTGCGCGCCAACCGGCGGCTGCGCCTCGGCGACCAGGACATCGCCGAGTACGACATCGAGGCGGTGCTACGGGACCTCGTCAGCGCGGAGACCGCCCTGCTCGCCGGCGAACCGGACCCGGTGATCGCCGGCAACGCGCACACCGGGATCGCGATCGGGTACGCGCAGCTGCGCCTCTACGAGCTGGCCGAACCCCAGTTCCAGGCGGCCTACGAGGCGACCCGCCGGGTGTCGTACCCGGACAACGGCAACCGCGCGATGTGGCTGTGCAACCTGGCGGAGCTCAACCTGATGTGGGCACTGGAGCTGTACCAGGTCGGTCAGGTCGCCGAGGCCGAGCAGCACACCACCGCCGCCGAGCAGTACGCGGTGCGGGCGGCGGCGGAGGCCAGCGGGCCCAAGGCGGAGGTGTGGCGGCTCTCGGCGTTGCTGTACGCGGCGTGCGCCCGCGCCGACCGCCAGGACCCGGCCGGCGCGGCGGCCGACATTCCCCGGTACATGGCGCTGCTACGGACCCACGGCCTGCAGGAGCAGCAGCAGGAACTGCTGCTGTGCCGGCCCTTCCACGCCGTCGCGCTCAGCCGCTCGGGGCGCCCGGACGAGGCCCTGCGCGTCATCGAGACCGCCGTCGCCGCCCTGTCGCCCGACACCGACTGGCTGGTCACGGCGGCGCTGCACCGGACACACGCGGTGCTGCTCGCGGCCAACGGGTCGCGCGACGCCGCACCGGGGCTCACCTACGGAGACGCGCTCGCGGAGCTGCTGTGGCGCCAGCGGCACCGCTGGCTGCACACGGCGGTCACCATGCACTCGTACGACGTCCTGCGGTGGCAGCACGAGCAGGCCGAGCGGGCGGCGCAGACCGACCCACTGACCGGGGTGGCGAACCGCCGTGGTCTCGACAACTTCCTGCGGAACCTGCCCGCCGGCGCCGCAGCCGGCGACTGCGTCGCGGTGCTGACCGTGGACATCGACCGGTTCAAGCACATCAACGACTCGCTGGGGCACGCCACCGGCGACGACGTGCTGCGGGCCGTCGCGCAGGTGCTCACGGCCAGCGTCCGCAAGGGGGATTTCGTGGCCCGGCTGGGCGGGGACGAGTTCGTCGCCATCCTTCCGGGCGCCGACTCCGCGGCCGCCGCGCACGTCGCCCGGCGGACCGTCGACGCGGTAGCCGGCATGACGACCTGCCGGACACGGGTCAGCGTCGGGGTCGCCAGCGGTCCCGCGTACGTGGTCGCCGAGACCCTCGCACACGCCGACCGCGCGATGTACGCCGCGAAGCGCGCGGGCGGCAACCGGGCGAGTGCCGTGCCGGCGCAACGGGCGCGGGATGCCGCGGCAAACGGATGAACCGGTGGGCACCGTCAGACGCGGGTGATGCGGACGGCGTCGGCGATGACGTAGCCGGTGCCGCTGGTCCACCGGCTCACCCCCACCGTGTTGCGGTCGCCCGCGGAGAGGGTGAACACGCCGAGCGACACCCACCGGCCGCCGTTGAGGCGCTGGTTCACCCGTACCGTCTGGCTGCCGTTCGCGGTGGCCACGACGTACGGGGTCGAGTCGTTGTAGCCCGGGTCGGCCGGGTACCAGACCGACACCTGGTAGGAGCCCGTCTCCGGTAGGGCCGCCCGGAACCAGGCGACGTCGCTGGTGGGGGTCGGGGTGGCGAACCGGTAGTCGGCGCCGTGCCGCTGGCCGGAGTACGTCGACGTGCCCCAGTTCGCGCTCGCCGTGAACCGCCCCGTGGTGGTGTTGTCGATCGTGCTGTCGAACCCGTCCGGCGGTGGCGGGGTGCCGGTCGAGACGTCGAGGTAGTCCCGGTCGATGTAGATCCGTACGCCGCCCCAGGTCTCGTAGCTGTCACCGGTGTACTGGTGGATGCGCTGCCGGGCGGCGTAGTGGGCGTCCGGGCAGTAGTCGCCGGCGTCGGTGTCGGCCACCCCGTTCCACCAGGCGAAGAAGAGGTGGTCGACGCGGGTGTAGCGGCTGTCGTGGTAGGCGTCGCACAGGTCCCGGACCCCGGAGGATCCGCTGGAGTACATGCCCGAGAGGTAGCCGAGCGCGTGGAGCCGGTCGGTCCAGCCGGACAGGTACGACAGCACGGCCGCCTTGCACGACTCACTCGACGGGTAGTGCTCGATGTCGTTGTAGATCACGCTCCCGGCGGGGATGCCCAGCGCCTGGGCCGCGCTCACCGCGGCGGTCGCCCGGGTCGCACCCTCGGACCGGGCCGTGGCCGGGTCGTACGACATCTTCGGCGTACGGGTGCCGCACGGCGCCTGGCGGTCGAGTTCGATGGGAATGAGGTGCCAGCCGTTGCCGGTCTGGTTGGTCACCCAGCTCGCGGTCAGGTTGGCCTGGGTGCAGGAGCGGCTGGAGCCGCTGATGTAGATGCCGATCGCCCGGTAGGGCGAGGCGTTCCGCCAGGCATCCATCGTGGACTGCGACGGGGCGGTGCACGTGTCGAAGCCCTTGCCGGTGTAGGTGCCCGGCTGCGGGCCGGACGCCGCCGACGGCGTCGCCGTGGCGGGTCCCGCGTCGGTGCGAACCGGGCCCGTCGGCGCCGGCCTGGCGTCCGGGCCCAGCCGGGCGGCGGCGAGGACCCGGCGGACCACCGGCTCGGTGTCCGGCGTGTGCAGGGCGGTGACGAGCACGCCCGCGTCGCGCACGGCGATCTGGATCGTTCCGTCGCGGGACACCGGGTTGCCCGCGGTCGCCGTTCCGCTGTTCGTGATCGCGGTGTCCGCGGTGAGCCGGTCCGCGGTGACCGAGTCGATGGGCTCGATGATCAGTCCTGCCGTTCGCCCGGCGAGCCGGGTGGGGCACCAGGGCTCGTCGCCCGGATGGCCGAGGTAGACGGTGGGCCGGTCGAACCGGACGCACGCGTGCGGGTCGGTGGACAGGTCGACGACCTGCCAACCGGCGGGCACCGTCAGGCGGTAGCCGCGGTAGCTGACGGCCCGTTCGTCCGACGGGGCCGCCGAGGTCGGTGTGGCCGAGGCGGCCAGACCGGCCACGGCCATGAGGCTGGCCATGATCCTTCGCATCCTCATCGACGCCCCCTCGGTAGGAAATTTCATACCCGATCAAACCCTTGGCAGATTCCTACCACCTGGGCGTCGTTCGCGCTAGAGACGGCTGTCGATGCATTCGCGAGCGGGGCATCCGCCGGCGACCGTGATCGGTAATCTGGGCGGGTGCCCCCACAGCTCCCTCACCCCGAGCCTGGCGTGCCGGACACGAGGGGGCCGATGTGGTACATCTGGTGGCTCGTCCGCTGCCAGCCGTGGCGGGTGCTGCGCGGAGGCCTGATCGGCACGGCCTGGATGCTCGGGTTGGCGGTCCGGCCGTACCTCGTCGCCCGCGCCATCGACGACGGGTTGCGCGCCTCCGACCACCGGGCACTGCTGTCGTGGGTGGCCGCGATCGTCGTGGCGGGAGTGGGCCTGGCGTACCTGGGCATCATGCGGCACCGCACGATGACGTTCGTCCGGGAGGACGCGTCGGCCCGCTCCGCCGCCGTCCTGCTGCGACACCTGTCCCGGATCGGCGCGGTGCTGCCACGCAGGCTCGCCGCCGGGGACGTGGCCACCGTCGGCGGCGCCGACATCACGCACACGTCGGCGGTGCTGACGATGACCGGGCCCGGCGTGGGCGCGGTCCTCGCGTACGCGTTCGTCGCCGTCCTGCTGTGGTCGGTGTCCCCGCTCCTCGCGCTGTTCGTGCTGCTCGGAGTGCCCGCGATGGTGGTGGTCGTGGGGCCGCTGCTGCGCCGCCTCGAACGGGTCGAGTCGGTCTACCGGCACCAGCAGGGCCTCCTCACCACCCGCGCCGGCGACATCGTCGCCGGGCTGCGCGTCCTCGCCGGCGTCGGTGGGCGCGGCTTGTTCGCCGGCCGGTACGCGGCCCGGTCCCGGCAACTGCTGGCCGAGGGGTACCGGGTCGGCGCCGTGAACAGCTGGATCGAGGCGCTGACGATCGTCATCCCGGGTCTCTTCCTGGCCGCCGTGGTCTGGCTGGCGGCGCGGATGGCCGCCGACGGCGACATCACGATCGGGCAGATGATCGCCGTCTACGGGTACGTGGCGGTCCTCATCGTGCCGGTCTGGTTCCTGCTGGAGGGCGGCTACCAGCTGATCCGCGGCCGGGTCGCCGCCCGGCGGATCGTCGCCCTGCTCAACCTGACTCCGGACGACGCCGCGCCGCCGTCGCGGGCGATCGGAACGACCGTCCCGCCCCCGCCGGACGGCCACGCCGACCTGCACGATCCCGCCACCGGGTTGACGGCACCCGCCGGGCGGCTGCTCGCCGTCGCCGCCGACGACCCGGCCGAGGCCGTGGCGCTGGCCGACCGCCTCGGGCGGTTCGTCGCCAGCGACGTGACCTGGGGCGGCGTACCGCTGGCCAGGATCGCGCTCGACGACGTGCGCGCCGGGATCCTCGTCGCCGACCACGACTCCTACGTCTTCGCCGGGACGCTGCGGGAGATACTGCGCACCCGGGCGGGCATCGGCGACGCCGACATCGGAGCTGCCCTGCGGACGGCGTCGGCCGAGGACGTGGTCGACGCCCTGCCGGACGGGCTCGCCACGCCGATCGGCACCCGTGCCCGCAGCCTCTCCGGCGGCCAGCGACAACGCGTACGCCTGGCCCGGGCCCTGCTCGCCGAACCGGACGTGCTGATCCTGGTCGACCCGACGTCGGCCGTGGACGCGCACACCGAGGCGCGCATCGCCCAGCGGCTCCAGGCGGCGCGGGCCGGGCGGACAACGATCGTGCTGGCCACGTCACCGCTGCTGCTCGGGTGCGCCGACACGGTCGCGTACCTGCGCGAGGGCCGGATCGTGGCCGCCGGCACCCACGTCGAGCTGCTCGACCGGGACCCGGGGTACCGGGCGCTGGTGTCCCGGGACAGCGCGTCCGCCGACGTCGACGGGGCAGTGCGGTGAGCGGCCTCCCCGTCGCGGACCGGGCCGTCGTCCGGCGGGCCGCGCTGGACCTCATCGCCCGCGACCGCCGCGCCGTCGCCGTCGTGCTGCTGCTGCACGGTGCCGCCGCGATCGCGGGGCTCGCCGCACCGTGGCTGCTGGGCACGATCGTGGACGAGGTCGCCGCGGGCGCCGGCGCCGCCGCCGTGGACCGCCTCGCGTTGGCGATCGGCATCTGCGTGCTGGCCCAGGGGCTGCTCACCCGGTACGCCCAGTACGCCGGCCACCGCTTCGGCGAACGTGCCGTGGCCCGGCTGCGTGAGGAGTTCGTCTCGCGGACGCTCGACCTGCCCGTCTCGCTCGTCGAGCGCGCCGGCACCGGCGACCTCGCCACCCGCAGCTCGGTCGACGTGACGACCGTCGGGACCACCGTCCGTGACGTGGTGCCGGTCATCGTCATCGCCTCGGCGCAACTGTCGCTCCTCTTCGGCGCGATCTTCCTGCTGCACCCGCTGCTCGGCCTGGTCGCCCTGGCCGGGCTGCCGTCGATCGTCGCGGTGACCCGCTGGTATCTGCGTCGCGCCAGGCCGGCGTACCTCGCCGAGGGGGCCGCGACCGCCGAGCTGACCGAGGCGCTGACCACGACCGCGGAGGGCGCCCGCACCGTCGAGGCGCTCCGTCTCGGCGGCGACCGCGTCGGGTACGGCACGCGGCGCATCGGCCGCGTGTGGGCAACCCGCCGGGCGACCCTGGCCCTGCGGTCCGTCTTCTTCCCGGTGGTGGAGGCGAGCTACCCGCTGCCGATCGCCGCGGTCCTGCTGGTCGGCGGCTTCTTCCTGCCCAGAGGCACAGTGACGCTCGGTGAGGTGGTCGCCGCCGCGCTCTATCTCCAGCAGGCGATCGACCCCCTGGACCGGCTGCTGCAGTGGATGGAGCAGGCGCAACGCGGCCTCGCCTCGTTCGCTCGCGTGCTCGGTGTCGGCCCGGAGAAGGCGCCGGGGAACCCGTCCCGCTCCGGCACGGTCGCCCCGGCCGCGGTCGGCGTACCGGAACCACGGGGCGCCGCGTCCGAGCCCGCCGGACAGCGGCTCGTGGTGCGCGGCGCGAGATTCTCGTACGCCGACGGCCATGACGTGCTGCACGGGATCGACCTCGACGTACGCCCTGGCGAACGGCTCGCCGTCGTCGGCCCCTCAGGCGCCGGGAAGTCCACCCTCGCCCGGTTGCTCGCCGGCATCGACGCGCCGCGCGAGGGTGTGGTGCGACTGGGCGACCGCCCGGTCACCGACCTGGACCCGGCCGAGCGGCGCCGCCGGATCGCCCTCGTCACGCAGGAGCACCACGTCTTCATCGGCTCGCTGCGCGACAACCTCGCCTTCGCCGCGCCGGGCGCGGCCGACGGGCAGATGCGCTCCGCGCTGGTGGCCGTCGGCGCCGACTGGTACGCCGACCTGCCCGACGGCCTCGACACGCACGTCGGCGACGGTGGCCGCGAACTCGGTGCCGCCGAGGCGCAACAGCTCGCGCTGGCCAGGCTCGTCCTCGCCGACCCGGACATCCTGGTCCTCGACGAGGCGACCGCCGCGCTCGATCCGACAACCGCCCGGCGTACCGAGCGGGCGCTCGCCACCGTCGTGACCGGCCGTACCGTCATCGCCGTCGCGCACCGCCTCAACACCGCGCACGACGCCGACCGGGTGGCGGTGCTGGAGGACGGCCGGATCACCGAACTCGGCAGCCACGACGAGCTCATCCGTGCCGGTGGCGCCTACGCCGCGCTGTGGCGCTCCTGGCACGGATGAGCAGACACCGGCACGGATGAGCAGACACCGGTCACCGCAGAGGTGACTCGATGGCCTCGATGATGCGGGGCCGGAGTTCGGCGGCGCGGACGACGGCGTCGACGGAGCCGACCTCGACAGCGCGCTGGATGTCGTGCACCCGGTCGAACTCCGTGGCCACCTCGCCGAGCTTCTCCGCGCGGACCGACGAGCGGAGTTCGTCGAGTTCCGCGGTCAGCGCGGCGCGGTCGGCGCCGGAGGCGGCCGCGGCGCGGGCCTCCAGGTCCCGCACGCGCGGATCGGTCGCCGTGCGGGCGTCGACGTCGCGGGAGAACACCACCGCGGCGGCGGGAGCGCCGCCGAGCACCGAGGCGAACGAGCCTTCCAGCGCCAACACCGTCATGTTGGGGTTCAGCGCCTTCGAGAACACCACGAACGCGCCGCCGTGGTAGCGCGAGATCACGCAGAACACGATGGGCCCGCGGAAGTTCACGATGGCGCGGCCGATCTCGGCGCCGTACTCCAGTTGCAGCTTCCGCATCGATTCGGGTGACCCGTCGAAGCCGGACAGGTTCGCCAGCACCACCAGCGGCCGGTTGCCGCTGGCCGCGTTGATCGCCCGCGCGGCCTTCTTCGACGACCTCGGGAACAGCGTGCCCGCGGTGTAGGTGTCGGGGCCGTCGGTGGGCGGGAAGCCGCGCCGCGGCACCGACCGGGACTCGATGCCCAGCAGGCACACCGGGATGCCGCCGAGGTGCGCGTCCTGCACCACCGCGGTCTCCGCGTCGGCCATGCCGGCCCAGCGTTCCAGCACCGGGTGGTCCTGGTCGGAGAGTGCCCGCATCACGGTCCGGATGTCGAACGGCTTCTTCCGGTCCGGATTGGCCGCGGTGGAGAAGATCTCGCCGACGGTCGTGAAGTCGCTGCCGGCCACGTCGTGCGGAAAGTCGGAGATGTCGCGGTCGACGGGGTCGACGGTGGTCGCTCGCCGCGGCGCGTCCTCGCCGGGCGCGACGTACGTGTGGTCGTAGTGCGCCATCAGCACGTCCCGCGCGGCGGGCAGGTCCGGTGCCCAGTACTGCGCCTGGCCGTTCGGCCCCATCACCCGGTCGTAGCCGCCGATGCCGAAGTTGTCCTCGGCGGACACGCCGCCGGAGAAGTCGAGCGACTGCTTGCCGGTGAGCACCATCGCCGAGTCCGGGGTCATCACCAGGACACCCTTGGTGTGCATGAGCATCGTCGCCTCGGCGTTCCAGTACGGCTGCGCGCCGACGTTGATGCCCGCGACCACGATGTTGATCTCGCCACCGTCCTGGGTGAACTCGACGATCCGCTTCAGCGCCGCCGCCACCCAGTCCATGTTCTCCGTGCCGGACGTCATGGAGATCCGGGCGCCGGCGGACAGCGCGTACCACTCCAGCGGCACCCGCATCCGCTCCGCCAGGTCCAGTGCGGCGATCACCCGGCGGCACTCCGGCTCCGACAACGCGCCGAGCGACTTCGTCGGGTCACCGAGCAGGACGACCCGGGTGACCCCCTGCGGGTGCCGCCGCGTCGGCGTGGTGGCCACGCCGGCGACGATCGCCGCGCTGTTGCGCCCCTTGGGCCGGTCGACCGGCACCAGCGCGTGGTCGTCGTCGAGGTCGTGCTCGACGAAGTCGCCGAGCAGGCGGGTCAGCTCGTACGGGTACACCGTGTTGCGGGCGCTCGCCCGCAGCACCTTCAGCCGGTAGTCGTCGAGGGGCTCGACCGGCTCGATCGGCGGCTCGCCGATGGCCAGCTCGGCGCCGCCGGTGACGTCGAAGGAGATCCGTACGCCGATCTTGGTCAGCTCGCCGGTCTTCGGGTCGCGCTGCCGCGCGATGAACAGGATCTCCTCCAGCCCGGCGCCCGCGGTCGTCGGGCGCACCCGCCCGGCGATCATCTCCATCTCCTCGCGGGTGAGCTCGCTCGGCGGCCAGACGTAGATCACGACCCGGTTGGTGTTGAAGCGGGTCTTCGACGGTCGCCGCGACCGGGCGCGGCGGATCGAGTCGAGGCACGCCGCGACGGCGTCCTCGGTCGTCGGCAGCGCGACCAGTCGCCCGTCGTGCTCGCGCAGTTCAGTCAGGTCGCGCACCTGCGCGAACGCGACGAGGCGTTCGTCGGACGGGTTCTCCCGCGCCACGCACTGGAAGAGGTAGACCTCCTCGTCCGACGACGGCAGCCGGGTGAGGTCGAACTTGTGCAGCCGCTCCAGCTGCATCCGCTGCGCGATGTACGGGTGCAGGCCGCGGATCAGCCGTTCCTCGCTCATCCCCGCGCCGGTGGGGCGGAACGTGAAGTGGTGGTGCATCACCGCTCCACCTCGGCCCGCGACGGTGGTGGTGACCCGGCGTACCTGGCGCGGCAGCGGGTGCGCGGCGATGACCTCGAGCAGCGCGGCCGCCATCGCGTCGAAGTCCTCCGGCTGGTTCTCCCAGGCGAGGTAGATGTCGGCGTCGATGGAATCCTCGCCGCCGGCCAGTTCGGCGAGCCCGCGCAGCGCGCCGGCGAGCGCGTCGAAACCCACCGCGGCGGAGACCACGGTCGAGTCGGTACGCTCGGCGACCACGAACGTGCAGCCGGCGGTCGTGCGGGCGCGGACGCTGGTGAGCGCCTTGTTGCCGTAGTAGCGCCGGGTCAGCACCTCCAGCATGACCGTGTTGTCGAGGTGGTCGCGGATCAGCCGCTGGCCGAGCAGCCGCACCAACGGCTCGGTGCTGCGGACCATCTCCGCGATGCGCTCGGCGCGGTCCGGGGCGTCCGGGTCTGCGTCCAGGTGACGCAGGTGCCCGCGGACCTGGGCGTAGACGCGGGCGCGGTTGCGGCGCAGCAGCGGCTGGGCGAACCAGGCGAACACCACGCCGCGGGCGAGGTCGGCGACCACGGGGAAGCGGACCTGCGTCGCGGCGACCAGCCGCTCCAACGCGAGGCCGGCGGGCTCACGCAGCGTCTCGTCCGGCGGCGGCTCCCGCAGCCACGCGCGCAGCAGCGTCGCGATGACCGTGGCGTCGGCGGACGCGCGTTGCTGGGCGAGGAAGATCCGGAACACGGCGGCTTCCAGCTCGGGGCAGCGCTCGAGGTCGGTGACCTCGTAGTGCCCGAGCGCCTTGGCGAGCCTGGCCTGGAACGCGCTCGGCAACCCGGCCCGCTCGACGTCGAGGCTCTGCAGGTAGGTGTGGAAGTACTCGCGGGCGCTGTGGACCTGGCTCCCGACACCGCCGTCCTCGCCCGTGGGCCGGTTGCGGCTCAGCTCGGCGAGGTCGGCGAAGACGTCGACCAGGTCGAGCTCCTCGGCCAGCGGCCGGTGGCCGTCCTCGGCGGCCGCCCGCCGGGCGGCGAGGTAGTCGTCGAGCACCCGACGGTCGTCGTGCGGGTCGACGTCGAAGCCGAGCAGCAGGCCGCGCAGATCCTCCTGGCCGCGCCGGGCGCGCATGCGCGCCGGTACGTCCTCGGGCGCGGCGGGCAGGTCCAGCTCGACCGACCCGGCGGGCCCGGCGGCCACGGCCTCGGCGCCCTCGTCGGCGAGCGGCTCCAGCCGCAGCAGCGGCGCGCCGGCCTCCACCTGGCTGCCCACGGAGACGGCGCACTCCTTCAGCCGCGCCCGGAACGGCGCCCGCAGCACCGTCTCCATCTTCATCGCTTCCAGCACCAGCACCGGCGCGCCCGCCTCGACCTCGGCGCCGATTGCCAGTGGCGTGGCGACGACCAGGGCCGGCATGGGAGAGCGGACGACGCCGCCCTCGTCGCGGCCGACCCGGTGCGTCACGCCGTTCACCTCGACCAGGTGGATCGGCCCGTGCGTCCCGGTGAGCAGGCGGTACGTGACGCCGTTGACGGCGATCTGCCCGGTGTGCCGGTCGAAGCGGTCGAGCGTGACGTCGGCGGTGCGGACGTCGCCGCCCGCCTCGAGGCCGACGCGGAACCGGTGCGCGCCGACGCGTGCCACGCGCAGGCGGTACCCGACGCCACGCAGCTTGAGGTCCAGCGGCCGGCCGCTCTGGTGCTGCACCTGCGGGCGACCGCCGGACGCCGTCGACAGCAGCCGCTGCCGCTCGACGCGTTCCTCCTCCTCGTACGCCTCGACGGCGGCGGCCGCCAGTGCGACGGCGGAGTGCCGGTGGGTGGCGAGCCCGCCCTGCCCGCGGACGCGGTCGATCCAGCCGGTGTCCGCGCTGGCGTCGATCACCTCGGGCTGGTCGAGCAGGTCGAGCACGAAGCTCTTGTTCGTCGCGCCACCCTCGATGATCACGGTGGTGTTCTGCATCGCCCGGCGCAGCCTGCCGAGCGCCTCGTCGCGGTCGCGACCGTAGGCGATGATCTTCGCGATCATCGAGTCGAAGTCGGCGGGGATGGTGTCACCCTCGCTGACACCCGTGTCCACGCGGATGCCCGGCCCGGCGGGCAGGTCCAGCCGCGCGATACGGCCGGGGGAGGGCGCGAAGTCGCGGTCGGGGTCCTCGGCGTTGAGCCGGGCCTCGATGGCGTGCCCGCGCTCCACCGGCGGCTCGCCGTCGAGCCGGCCGCCCGCGGCGACGTGCAGCTGCGCCTTGACCAGGTCGAACCCGGTGGTCAGCTCGGTGATCGGGTGCTCGACCTGGAGGCGGGTGTTGACCTCGAGGAACGCGAACAGCCGGTCACCGGGGTGGTAGAGGAACTCGACGGTCGCGGCGCCCCGGTATCCGACCGCGACGGCGAGCCGCTCGGCCGACGCCTTGAGCTCGGCCGCCTGCGCCGGGCTGAGCACCGGCGACGCCGACTCCTCGATGACCTTCTGGTTGCGCCGCTGCACCGAGCAGTCCCGGACCCCGAGCGCCCAGGCGGTGCCCTGGCCGTCGGCGATCACCTGGACCTCGACGTGCCGGGCGCCGGTGACCAGGCGTTCCAGGAACACGACGCCGCTGCCGAACGCCCGCGCCGCCTCCTGGCTGGTGCGCTCGTACGCGTCGGCGAGCTCGGCCTCGTTGGTGATCACGCGGATGCCGCGCCCGCCGCCGCCCGCGGTCGCCTTCAGCATCAGCGGGTAGCCGATCTCGGCCGCCGCGGCGCGGGCGGCGTCCAGGGTCTCGACCGCTCCCCGGCTCCACGGCGCGACCGGTACGCCGACCTCCTCGGCGATCAGCTTCGCGCCGATCTTGTCGCCGAGCTTGCGCATGGCCTCCGGGCTCGGCCCGACGAAGGTCACCCCGACCTTCTCGCACAGCTCCGCGAACGCCGGGTCCTCGGCGACGAAGCCCCAACCGACCCACGCGGCGTCGGCGCCGGTCTCGACCAGCGCGCGCTCCAGCGTCTTCAGGTCCAGGTACGGGCGCGCGGACGCGGGACCGAGGTCGTAGGCGATGTCCGCCTCCCGCACGAAGGTGGCGGTACGGTCGACGTCGGTGTGGAGGGCGACGGTCTCGATCCGGGACCCGGTCTCCGCGGCCAGCTCCCGGACCGCGTGGATGAGCCGCATCGCGGCCTCACCACGGTTGACGATGGCGACACGGCTGAACACCCGTCCGACCCCTCCGGTAGACCCACAGGTACGCGCCGCGACCCCCCGGGCCTCCGGCAGTGATCACCCTTCCGCCTGCCGGCCGGCAGCGCCATGTCGTAACCGCCGAACCCTTCGCGGTGCCGTTTGTAGGAACCCCACAAGAGTTTTTGGCTATGCCGTCCCCGGCCGCGCCGCCTCCGTCGGGTCCGCGGACCTGGTCAGGGGCCGGTTTCGAGGCGGTGGACGGTCCGGGCGGCGACGGCGTGGAGCTTGTCGGGGTTGGCCACGTTGTGGATGCCCGCGATGTGGCCGTCCTCGTCGAGGTCGAGGGTCAGCGTGGCGATGACGCGGCCACCGCCGCTGAACACGATGCCCGGCCGGCCGTTCAGCTCGACCAGCTCGACGACCATGTCGGCGGGCTCCACGCCCTGGTAGGGGCGGGTCGCGATACCCGCGAACCAGGCGGCGACCCGGTCCGCGCCGGTGACCGGGTGCATGGCCTGGCGGACCTTGCCGCCACCGTCGGTCCACAGCGTCACGTCCGGCGCGAGCATCTGCATCAGCATGTTGATGTCGCCGCCGGTGGCGGCGGCGAGGAAGCGCTCGGTGACCTGCGTCTGCCGCGCGCGGTCGGCCGGGAAGCGGGGCCGCCGGGCCTGCACGTGCCTGCGGGCGCGGTGCCCGGCCTGGCGTACGGCGTCCTCCGAGCGCTCGACGGCCTCGGCGATCTCGGCGTAGCTGAAGCCGAAGGCCTCCGTCAGCACGAACACCGCGCGCTCCAGCGGGGTCAGCGTCTCCAGCACCACGAGCAGGGCCATCGACAGCGCGTCCGTGGCGGCCACGTCGTCGGCGGTGTCGGTGCTGGTCAGGATCGGCTCGGGAAGCCACGGGCCGACGTACGTCTCCCGCCGGGCCCGGGCCGACCGCAACCGGTCGAGTGCCAGGTTCGACACGATCCGCACCAGATACGCCTTGGGGTCGGCCACCTGCGACCGGTCGGCCGCCGACCACCTCAACCAGGCGTCCTGGACCGCGTCCTCGGCATCGGCCGCGGTGCCGAGGACGCGGTAGGCCACGGAGAACAGCAGGTTCCGATGGTCGTCGAACACCTGCCCGCGCGGGTCGGACGTCATCGCGTGTACCGGCCGCCGCGACGCCACGCGAACGAGCCCGCCGACGGGAACGTCTTCAGCCGGGCGAACGACGGCCACGGCGACGAGCTCACCGTCTCCTTGTACCAGACCGCCGCGCGGCCGGTCAGGCAGAGCCTCCCGGGGCTGTCGTCGGGACGGGTGAACTGGACGACCGCGTCGCGCCGGCCCAGGCTGACCGGGGCGTGGAGATAGCCGAACCGGAACCGTCCCGGCCGCCGGCCGGTCAGCTCCCGCGCGATCGACAGCGCGGCGTGCACGCCGGTCGGCATGCCGCTCTGGCAGGTGCCGTGCATGGTCCCGTAGCGCTGCCGGATGGCGGCCGCGTCACCGATCGCGTACACCTGCGGATGCGACACCGACCGCAGCGCGTGGTCGGTGACGATCCGGCCCCGCTCGTCGACCCGCAGACCCGCCGCGGCCGCCAACGGCGACACCCGCACCCCGCTGGTCCACAGCACCACGTCGGCCGGGACGCTGTCCCCACCGGCGAGATCCACCGCCTCGGGCCGCACCTTGGCGATCTCGACGCCGCTCAGGACGCGTACGCCGAGCCGCGCGAGCGCGCCTCGCACGTACGCCTTCGCCTTCGGTCCCATCGTCGACCCCGGCTCCTGCCGGCCGACGAGCATCACGTCCAGGTCGGGGTACCGTTCGGCGATCTCGGCCGCCGCCTCGACGCCGGTCAGCCCGCCGCCGCACACGGCCAGGGTTCCGGTGCCCAGGTCGGCCAGCCGCCGCGCCAGGAGTTCGGCGTCGTACGCGCTGTTCAAGGTGTACGCATGGTCGTCCACACCGGGCACGGCGGCGGTGTCGGCGACCGCGCCGAGCGCGTAGACCAGTCGGTCGTACTCCAGCGACCGCCCGTCGTCGATGCGGACGGTACGCGCGTCGGCGTCCACGCCGGTGACCCAGCCGCGCACGAACTCCACCCCGGTGCCGTCCAGCAGGTGCCGGATGCGCAGGTCGGCCAACTGCTGCCCGGAGGCGGTCTGGTGCAACCGCAGGCGCTCGGTGAACCGATCGTCCGCGTTGACGACGGTGATGTGCACGTCGTCGCGGCGGGCGGTGCGAGCGGCCAGGCTGACGGTCGCGGCCATGCCCGCGTACCCCGCGCCGAGAATCACGATCCTGTTCATGTCCCTGCTCCTTCTCGCGGTGATGACAACCACGAGACGAGGGGGCTAACGCCGGCCGTGAAGCGGGGTGATGTGGATCACAAGACGGCGTGCGGGCCGAACCGGGCGAGTTTGGCCGGGTTGAGGATGATCAACACCCGGGCGATCCCCTCGGGCGACGCATCGATCGCGCAGAGCGCGACGGCGGACCCCGCCCGGCGGACGAGGACGGCTTCCTGGCCGTTGGACTCGACGACGTCCAGCGAGACGCCCGCGCCGTACTTTCGCACGAGACCGACGAGGTAGCGGGCGACGTTGGCGCTGCCGGTGACCGGCACCCGTGCCGCGCTGACGAGGCCACCGCTGTCGGCGTAGGAGACGACGTCGTTCACGAGCAGTTTCTCCAGCCGGCCGAGATCGCCGGAGCGGGCGGCGCCGAGGAAGGCGTGGAGCAGCCGGCCGTGATCGGCGGGGGCGACCGGCATGTGCCGTTCCTCCGCGAGGTGCGTACGCGCCCGGCGCCCGAGTTGCCGGGCGTTCGCCTCGGTGATGTCGAGGACCTCGGCGATCTGCCGGAAGGAGTAGTCGAAGGCCTCGCGTAGCACGTACACGGCGCGCTCGGTCGGGGTCAGTCGCTGCAGCAGGAGGAGCAACGCGAGGCCGACGGCTTCGCCCTGCTCCGCTCGGTCCGCCGGGTCGAGCGACGTCTGGACGGGCTCGGGAAGCCACGGGCCGACGTAGGACTCCCGCCGGGCACGCGCCGATGTGGCCGCGTTCAGGGCGAGCCTGGTCGTCGTGGTGACGAGGAAGGCTGTCGCGTCCCGCACCGCGCTCCGGTCCGCGTGCTGCCACCGCAGCCAGGTGTCCTGGACGGTGTCCTCGGCGTCCTGGACGGTGCCGAGCATCCGGTATGCGATGCCGAACAGGCGGGGCCGGACGGCGTCGAAGGCCCGCACCGCATCCGTCAAGACCTCGCCGTGGGGCATGACGTCCCTTTCCTCCCACAAGTCACGGGCTGTCGGTAGTGTCGGATTCTTGTCGTCCACCTGATTCCAGCGTGCCGGTTGCCGCCTCAGCGACCGGCATACCCGTTCCGTGATTCGAATCGCCATCTGGGCGTCGGGCCGGGCTGTCACGGATCCCAGGGTCACCTGGTCCTTGATGGTGAACAGGGCGGGGCAGCTCGCCGACGAAGCCGAAAGGCGCAGGACGAAGCACCGATCCGGTACCGATTCGCCGAGTGTGGTGAGAAGGAGACGTCGTGAGTTCATCTTTCAGCCGGTTCCCCCTCGCGGAGGGCCCCGGCTCGGTTTCGCAGGCGCCGCAGCTTCCGGCCGGGTTCACCGACACGTTCACCAGCCGGTACGTGGAGGCCGGTGGGATTCGCCAGCATGTGGTGGTCGGTGGTGAGGGTCCGCCGTTGCTGCTGGTGCACGGGTGGCCGGAGAACTGGTACGCGTGGCGTCTGGTGATGCCGGCCCTGGCGCGGGACTTCACGGTCATCGTGCCGGACCAGCGGGGCATCGGGCTGACCGACAAGCCTCGGGACGGCTACGACAGCGCGACGCTGGCCAACGACCTGGCGGCGTTGATGGACGCGTTGGGTCACGAGCGGTTCGCCGTGGTCGGCCACGACACCGGCTACATCATCGGGTACGCCCTGGCCGCGGACTATCCGCACCGGGTCGAGCGGGTGGCCCTCGCCGAGATCCCGGGGCCGCCCGGGGTGGCGCCGGCGCCGCCGCTGTTCGTGCCGGCGGCGGTCAACAACCGGGTGTGGCACATCCCGTTCAACCGGGTCGACGACGAGTTGACCGAGAAGCTGGTCCGGGGCCGGGAGGACATCTTCTACGGCTACGAGTTCGCGATCCAGGGTGGCGAGCCGCTGCCGGAGCACGTCGTGAAGTACTACGTCGGCGTGTACTCGGATCCGGAGGTGCTGCGGGGCAGCTTCGGGCTGTACCGGGCGTGGGACGCCACCCTGGCGCAGAACGAGCAGCGCAAGACCCTGCCGCTGACGATGCCGGTGCTCGGCATCGGCGGCGAGAAGAGCTGGGGTGACCACGCCGGCCACGCGATGGAGGCCGCCGCGAACGACGTGCGGACCGTGGTCATCCCCGGTGCCGGGCACTGGCTCGCCGAGCAGGCCCCGGACGAGATGCTGGCCACGCTGACCACGTTCCTGGCCCCGTACCGGGACGCGCACGCGTCCGGCGCTCCCAGGTCCTAGTACTCCCACGTCCCGTCGCCGGGAGCTGCCGGCCGGAGTATCCCCGGCCGGCAGCTCCCCCAGTCCCATCGTGTCGACCTCCCGCCCTGCCGGCGGGAGGTCCGGAACCGTCGGAAGGTGACCCGCAATGACCGACATCGGACGTAACCAGCCGAGCGCCCTCGATCAGATCCCGGACCGCGACCCCGAGGAGACCGCCGAGTGGGCGGCCTCGCTCGACGCCGTCACCGCGGCGGCCGGGCCGAACCGCGCCTCGTACCTGGTGCGCCGCACTGTCGAACACGCCGAGCGCTCCGGCCTCGTGCTGCCCAAGCTGCTGGAGACCGAGTACCTCAACACCATCCCGACCGCCGCCGAGCCGGAGTTCCCCGGCGACGAGGAGATGGAGCGGCGCATCACCGCCTGGAACCGCTGGAACGCCGCCGCGATGGTGAGCCGCGGCAGCCGCCGGGGCCTGGGCGGCCACATCGCCACCTTCGCCTCCGCCGCCTGGCTCTACGAGATCGGCTTCCAGCACTTCTTCCGGGGTAAGGAGGCCGACGGCTCCGGCGACCAGCTCTACATCCAGGGCCATGCCGCGCCCGGCATCTACGCCCGCGCCTTCCTGGACGGGCGGCTCACCGAGGGCCACCTCGACCGGTTCCGGCAGGAGGCGGGCGGCGACGGCCTCCCCTCCTACCCGCACCCGCGCCGGCTCCCGTGGCTGTGGGAGTTCCCGACCGTGTCGATGGGCCTGGGTCCGCTGTCGGCGGTCTACCAGGCACGGTTCAACCGCTATCTGCAGCACCGTGGCATCAAGGACACCTCCGCCTCGCGGGTGTGGGCGTTCCTCGGCGACGGCGAGATGGACGAGCCCGAGTCGACCGCCGCACTCGCCCTCGCCGGTCGCGAAGGCCTGGACAACCTCACCTTCGTCGTCAACGCCAACCTCCAGCGGCTCGACGGGCCGGTACGCGCCAACTCCAAGATCGTCCAGGAGCTGGAGGCCCAGTTCCGCGCGGCGGGCTGGAACGTGGTCAAGTCGCTGTGGGGCACCGCCTGGGACGACCTGTTCGCGCTCGACACCACGGGCGCGCTCGTACGCCGGCTGCGCGAGGTCCCCGACGGGCAGTTCCAGACGTACGCCGCCCGGGACGTCGCCTACATCCGGGACCACTTCTTCGGCGCCGACCCGGCGCTCGTCGAGATGGCGAAGGTGCTCACCGACGCCAAGATCGCCGAGTGCTTCCACTCCTCGCGGGCGGGCCACGAGCCACGCAAGGTGTACGCCGCCTACCGGGCCGCGGTCGAGCACCGGGGCGCGCCGACCGTGATCCTCGCGCAGACGGTCAAGGGTTGGACGCTCGGCTCCGGCTTCGAGTCACGCAACGCCAACCACCAGATGAAGAAGCTGACCGGTGACGAGTTCCGCGCGCTGCGCGACCGCCTCGAACTCCCCATTCCCGACCACCGGCTCGACGACGAGGTGATGCCGTACGCCCACCCGGGCGCCGACTCGCCGGAGGTCCGCTATCTCCACGAGCGTCGGGCCACGCTGGGCGGACCGGCCCCGGCCCGCCGGGTCCACCCGGTGGCGCTGCCCCGGCCGCCCGCCAAGCCCTTCGAAACCCTGGCCAAGGGATCCGGCAACCAGGAGATCGCGACGACCATGGCCTTCGTCCGCCTGGTCAAGGACCTGATGCGGGATCCGGAGACCGGCCGGCGCTGGGTGCCGATCGTCCCGGACGAGGCGCGTACCTTCGGCATGGAGTCGCTCTTCCCGACGGCCGGGATCTACTCGCCGCGCGGCCAGACCTACGACCCGGTCGACCGCGACACGCTCCTGTACTACAAGGAAGCCACGAACGGGCAGATCCTCAACGAGGGCATCACCGAGGCCGGTTCGATGGCCGACTTCACCGCCGCCGCCACGTCGTACGCGACCCACGGCGAGCCGATGATCCCCTTCTACATCTTCTACGCCATGTTCGGCTGGCAGCGGACCGCCGACCAGATGTGGGCGCTCGCCGACCAGCTCGGACGTGGCTTCCTCATCGGTGCCACCGCCGGCCGGACGACCATGACCGGCGAGGGCCTGCAACACGCGGACGGCCACTCCCACCTGATCGCCTCCACCAACCCGGCGGCGATCGCCTACGACCCGGCGTTCGCCTACGAGATCGCCGTGATCGTCCGCGACGGTCTACGCCGGATGTACGGGCCGGAGGCGGAGGACATCTTCTACTACCTCACCGTCTACAACGAGGCGAAGATCCAGCCGCCCATGCCGCCGGGCCCGGCCGTCGAGGAGGGCATCCTCAAGGGCATCTACCGGTTCCGGGAGGCGGACACGCGGCAGGTGGCGGCGGACGCCCCGCGTCTGCAACTGCTCGCCTCCGGCACCGCCATCCACTGGGCCCTGGAGGCCCAGCGGCTGCTCGCCGCCGACTGGAACGTGGCGGCCGACCTGTGGTCCGTCACCTCCTGGAGCGAACTGCGCCGCGACGCCCTGGACTGTGACGCGGCGCTGCTCAAGGGCGAGGACCGGATCCCCTACGTCACCCGGGCGCTGGACGGCGCACCTGGACCGGTGCTCGCCGTCAGCGACTGGATGCGGGCCGTCCCGGACCAGATCAGCCAGTGGGTGCCGCAGGACTGGCATTCGATCGGCACCGACGGCTTCGGCCTCTCCGACACCCGCGAGGCCGTCCGTCGTCACTTCGGGGTCGACCCGCAGTCGGTCGTGGTCGCGGCCCTCGCGGCCCTGGCCCGGCGCGGCGAGGTCAAGCCCGAGACCGTTCAGGAGGCGCGCGAGCGTTACGGAATCGGCTGAGACAGAGCCCGTCCTCCACGGGACGGGCTCCGTCGGTCATCGTTCGGGTCCACCCGGCTGCCGTCTCCGGACCGGCGGCCGGGCCGAGCGGCTGGCGGTGACACAGCAGAGGGCGGTTGCCGCGCGAGGTCGCCGAGGCGCTGCGCCTCGGCGCGTGCGCGCCCCCACGAGGGGTGACACATGAGAGACCTCCTGGCTCAGCGAAGCTCCTGGATGCGCACCAGGTTGCCGGCGGGATCGCGGAAGGCGCAGTCGCGGATTCCGTACGGCTGCTCGGTCGGCTCCTGGACCACCTCGGCGTCGGCGGCCTGCACCTTGTCGAACGTCTCGTCGAGGTTCCGGGTGGCGAGCAGGATCCAGCCGTAGGTGCCCTTGGCCATCATCCGGGCGATGGTGCGGCGCTCGTCCTCGGTGACGCCGGGGTCGGCGGCCGGCGGCGCCAGCAGGATGGACGTGTCGGGCTGACCGGCGGGGCCGACCGTGATCCAGCGCATATTGCCCTGCCCGACGTCGCTGCGGACCTCGAAGCCGAGGGCGTCGCGGTAGAAGGCCAACGACGCCTCCGGGTCGTCATGCGGGAGAAAGCTCGTGTGAATGGTGATGTCCATGACGATCATGCTAGGCGCGGCTCCCGGGCCAGGGCTTCTCTCTTCCTGATCGATCCGGCCTCGGCCGGGCGCCGCTCCAGCCCGGCCAGCCCCACCGCGGCGCGCTCCCGCACCACTGCGTTGCTCGCGTCGACGAGGTGGACGGAGGTCAGGCCCGGGGGATCAGCACGCTCAGGCAGGTGACGCAGCCTTCGAGCTTCTCGTACTCGCTGATGTCGACGACGACCGGCGTGAAGCCGAGGTCCGCCACGAGCGCCGCGGTGCGCGGCGCCGACGCGGCGAGCAGCACGAGGTCGTCACCGAGCGGTACGACGTGGCAGCCGGCCTCCTCCTGCACCGCGCGCAGCGGGTGGCGGAGCCCGGTTGTGTCGAACAGGTCGGGCAGCGCGAGCAGGGTGCCGTCGGGCAGTGCGGTCACCGCCGACTTGAGGTGCAGCACGTCGCGCAGCGGAACCGGGAGCACCGTACGCCCGCGGGTCGCCAGGTGCGCACCCAGCTGGGCGATGCCCTCGCCGTTGGTGCGGCCCCCTTCGCCCACGTACACGGTGCTGCCGACCTGCAGCACGTCGCCGCCGTCCAGCGTCCCGGGAGCCGCGACGCGCACGACCTCCAGCCCGGCCTCGCGTACCGCCTTCTCGCTGCCGGCGGTCTCCGGGCGGCGCTGCGGCGCTCCCGGCCGGGTGATCACCGCGAGGTCGTCGCAGACCACGACGGTGTCCTCGACGAACACCGAGTCGGGGCAGTGGTCGGCGGGGGAGACCTCGCGCACCTGCCAGCCGGCGTCGGCGAGCGCGGCCCGGTACGCGTCGTGCTGACGCCGGGCTCGCTCGACCTCCACGTCCGTGCGCTCGATGTGGGTGACCAGCCCTTCGGCCAGCCGGGCGCTGGGTCGCCGGACCAGGGCGGTGCCTCGCGTCATGCCCCGAGTCTGCCGTGCGCCCGTCGGTGAGCTCAAGCGACGAAGCGGGCACCGACATCCAGGGCCTCTCGATCCCTGGATACGCGTGACCTGGCTGCCCGCCGACGCCGGTGTGACGGTGGGTTCCGGCGCCGAGGGGGTACTTCCGGTCCGCAACCCGGACAAAGGTGCCGCGGCGGCCGAGACGGTACGGGCGGCGGCGCCCGGGAGCACCGTCTCCGTCCGGAACCTCGACCTCGCCTCACTCGCCTCGATCCGGGCGTTCACCGACGGGATGCGCGACGAGGGTCGCCCCGTCCACATCCTGATCAACAATGCCGGGGTGATGGCCCCGCCGACCCGGCACGTCACCCGGGACGGCATGGAACTGCAGTTCGGGACGAACCACATCGGCCACGTGGCGCTGACCGCCGGCCTGCTGCCGCTGCTGCGGGCCGGGCAGGCGCGGGTCACCACGATGTCGAGCAGCGCGGCCCGCTACGCCAAGATCGACTGGACGGACCTGCAGGGCGAGCGGAAGTACTCGGCGGTCCGGGCGTACAACCTCTCGAAGCTGGCCACCCTGCACTTCGGCCTCGAACTGGACCGCCGCAGCCGGGCCGCCGGCTGGGGCATCAGCAGCAACGTCGCCCACCCGGGCACCACGATGACCAACCTGTACGCCGCCGGCCCGAACCTGGGGCGTTCCCGCCCGTCCCCGCACGAAGCGGTCCTGCGGCGCCTGCTCCGCTGGGGCGTCCTCGTCCAGACCGTCGACGCCTCGCCGGTCGTTCCTCCGGTTTGCGGTGGTAGCTCTGACAAGCGTGGTATTACTGCTTCTGCCCGGGCGGAACCGGCAGGACAGGCGAGCGCATGACGACCAGCAGGGCGGACGGGCTGTTGCGGCGGCCCGGGGCGTCGCAGGCGACATTCCTGGAGCTGTTCTTCGACCTGGCTTTCGTCTTCGCGCTCGCGCAGCTCTCGTACGCGCTGGTCCAGCACCTCACGTGGAGCGGTGCCTTCCAGGCGTCGGTGTTGCTGCTGGCCGTGTGGTGGGTCTGGTTCACCACGGCGTGGATCACCGAGTTGTTCGACCCGCACCGCCCCGCGATCCAGATGCTGACCATCGCGATGATGGTCGGCGCCCTGATCATGGCGGTCGCGCTACCGGACGCGTTCGGTGCGCAGGGCCTGGTCTTCGCAGGTGTGTACGTCGCCATCCACATCGGTCGCGACCTTTTCCTGGTGGTCGCTCTGCGGGGTCACGACCTTCGACGCAGCACGATCCGGGGACTGTTCTGGTTCGGCCTGTCCGCGCTGCCGTGGCTCGCCGGGGCGCTCGTGCACGGTCCGGCGCGCGGTGCGTTGTGGACCCTGGCGGTGGCCCTGGACTACACCGCGTACGTGTTGCGGCACCCCACGCCCCGGATCGGCCGCACGCCCGCCGCTCAGCTGCCGAGCGCCGCCGAGCATCTGGCCGAGCGGTACCGGCAGTTCTACATCATCGCGCTGGGTGAGTTGATCCTGTTGGCCGGGCTGACGATGCGCGGCACCGCCTTCACCGGCCACCGGACCGTGGCCTTCCTCGTGTCGATCACCACTGCCGTGCTGCTGTGGCGGATCTACATCTTCCGCGCCGGGGAGTTGCTGTCCGCGGCCATCGCCGCGGCCCCCGACCCGGCCCGGCGCGCGCGATTCGCTTTCCACACCCACCTGGCCATGGTGGCCGGCGTCGTGGTCACGTCCGTAGGCGCCGAACTCGTCATCGCGCACCCACTCGGGCACAGTCGGCCGGCCTGGGCCGCCGTCGTGCTCGGCGGTCCCGCGCTGTTCCTCGCCGGGCGGGCCACCTTCGAGTACGTGGTCTTCGCCCGCGTCTCCCGGAGCCGGCTGACCGGGCTGCTCGCGTTGGCCGCCCTGGCACCCGCGATGCCGCACGTGCCGCCGCTGCTGTCCGGTGTCGCCGCGACCGCCGTACTCGCCGGCGTCGCCGCCGCCGACGCGGCCCGTGCCCGACGGCACCCACCGGAGCCCCTGTCGCTGCGCGGCGCACGGCCGTAACGGCGGCGGCCCGGTCACCTCGTCGCGTCGGAACTCATGGTCCGGCCCGGTCGGCCGGATCCGGCCCGGGATCCGTCGGCTCGCGGAGACGCTCGGCCAGCTCCCTGGTCGCCTCGGTGAAGGGCTCGTCCTCGTAGGGCCAGTGTCCCTTGATCGGTGGGGGGACGCTGTCGCCGGGTGGGGCCACCAGGTCGCTGGGGTCCCGCAGGCGGCGGTCCACCGTCGCGCTCGGACCGGTCACGGTGACCGGCTCGTCCGGCCGGTGGGGCGAGAAGATCCAGCCGCCGATGCCGTCGGTGTCGCGCCACAGGTTCAGCCATCGCCAGCCGACCCGATCACCCACCTCCTGCATCATGTCGTCGTCGATGTAGGCCGGGAAGAGGCGAGCGTAGAACCGGCGCAGTGGTGAGCAGTAGGTGAGCAGGGCGACCCGGCCGCTGACCTGGGGCGGCAGTTGGAGGATCGTGGCGGCGACCAGTACCGAGCCGTGGCTGTACCCGGCGATCAGGACCGCGTTGCCGCTTCCGACCAGGTAGGTGATGCGTCGTGCCAGCTCCGGCACGGCCCGTTCGGCGTAGCAGGGCGGCGCGAAGGGATGGGCGGCGCGGGGCCAGAAGGTGGCCAGGTCCCAGAGGACGCCGACGTAGCGCCGGAACGCGGCGGTCCGGTAGGCGAAGATTCCGCCGACGACCAGGCCGAGCATGGTCGCCGCGATCGTGTAGCCGCCCAACCGGATGGCGAAGTCGACCAGGCCGGCGGGCACCTGGACGTTCCGCTCGAGGGCGTCGCCGGGATACAGCGCCAGCAGGTCGATCGCGGTGGTTGCCGCGCCGAGCCCGATGAGGCCGGCGTAGAGCACGGCGAGCGGGAACAGCCGTTCGGTGAAGCGGGCCCGGACGATCGCCTGCTGCACCTGCCGCAGCCGGGGCATGGCCTCCGCGGGGGCGTCCGGGAAGTCGCGCGCGACGATCGCGGCCGCCGTGCGCGAGCGGCCGGGCCGGGAGATCAGGGTCACCAGGCCGGCGACGACCAGCGTGATCAGCGCCGCCCGGAAGAACCCGTAGATCGCCCAGGTGTACGCCCGGGGCGCGCGGGGGACCATGCCTTCGGCGGTTGCCGCGCTGCGGTCCAGGAAGTCGGCCGCCACGTGGACGATCTCGGCGGAGAACGCGACCGCGATACCGGTGGCGGTGGCCGCGGCCGCCAGCGTGCCGAGCCCGATGAGCGGCTGGCGACCCGGCTGCCGGCCCCGGCTGAACAGCAGCACGGCCGCCAGGGCGGCCAGCAGCCCGAAGTGAGCGACGAACAGGCAGGTGAGGGTCGACCCGTAGCCGGGCAGGCCACCCCCTTCGTGCCAGCGCGTCGGCGCGGCGAGAAGGTGGGCGGGGACCACGATCGTGAGACCGATGGCGATCATCCGCAGCACGCGGGCGGCCCGGTCGAGCTGCCGGTTCGCGGGTGCCTGATCGATCAGCGGGGGAGTGCAGAGCAGGACGACACAGGTCGCCAGGACGGCTGCCGTTGCCACCGCCAACACGACGGTGGCGGCCGAGGCGCCCTGTGCCGCCCGCGCCGCGAGCAGGCTGACGTCCAGGGTGGCGAACGCGGCAGCGATGTGGATGGAGCGCAACCGTCCCACCAGCGGCTCGGCCTCCCACTGGCCGACTGTGCTGAGCGGGTGCCGGGACGCCGTGCCTTCCGGCGGACGGAACGCGGTGAACGCCCGTCCCGGGCGGGTGCTGCCCCACCAGATCAGACCGATGGCGGCGGCCGGGACCAGCGAGAGCACCGCCAACCGCAACCCGGCCGGTCGCTCACCCAGCCAGGACAACCAGTTGCGGCCGGACAGGCAGGCCGGGGACGACATGCACTGCCAGGCGACCAGATCCAGCGCGATGCCGGCGGCGGCCAGCACGAAGAGCACGGTCAGGGAGAGGCCCAGCACCCGGCACAGGGACCTGACCACGGCGTCGGAGGGCGGGTCTCCCGGTCGCATCCAGACCGCCACGTTGAGCAGCATGAACGGCAGCAGGAACAGCAGCGACAGGGTCCGGACCGCGGTGCCGGAGGGCAGGTCACTCCACCGGTACGCCTCGACGGTCGTCAGCCCGCTCGGGCCGGTGACCTCCGCGCAGGGGGGTCGGGGCCGGAAGAAGCCCGCGCTGCGATCCCCCGCGACCTGGTGCACGAGCGGGCGGGCCAGCACCTGGGCGGCGCTCGGGGCGGAGACCCCGTGCACCCGCAGCTCGACCACGTCATCCGGCCGCGCCGGCCCGCGCGGTCCCGCTGGCCCGTCTGACATCGACCCTCCGAGAACATCTCGGCAGTCCCAAACGCGGACGGGGTCCGAGGATGGTCCCCGGACCGCCCGCGTGGCAGACGCGTCTACCCGGCCCGACCGGCACTAACCCTGGGCAGACCCGGTGCCGGTCGTCGCGACGTCCGAGCCGGTCAGGCGGTCTTCCTGCTGCCCGTGAGCCAGGCCTGTATGCCGGGCATGACCTCGGGGCCGTAGTCGGCGGTGACGTCGCGAGCGAGATCGGCGATCGTGACCGTCGCGAGCGCCTGCCGCCAGGCCTCCTCCGCCGCTCCCATCGCCCGCGCGATCGGGCAGGGCGCCGTGCAGGCGGCGGCCGGGGCCGCCAACGGGCCGCGCTGACGGATCTCCGTGCAGACGAAGGCGGGCGCCGGGCCGTCGACGGCCTGGACCACGTCGAGCACCGTGATGCTCTCCGCGGCCCGGGTCAGCACGTAGCCGCCGGACTTCCCCTGCGCCGAGTGGATGAGGCCGGCGCGGGACAGGGCCTGCAACTGCTTGGCCAGGTAGCTGCCGGACACGTCGTGCAGCTGCGCGAGCGTGGCGGCGGGCACCGGTTCCTTGCTGGCGGTGAGGACGACGCAGCAGTGCAGTGCCCACTCGACACCGCCGGACATCCTCATCGCCCCACCTTAGCCACCCGAATACTCGGCCATCCTGTGTCCGAGTATGGTATCCGGACAGGACGGGTCCGAGTTTAGGCGCGGGAGAATTCCAGCCGACCGGGGCAAACCGGTTAAATGGGAAGAACCCTGGGAAGGTGTACGACATGAAGATCGCTGTCATGGGTGGGACCGGGCTGATCGGCTCACAGGTGGTCAAAATCGCTCAGGCGGCCGGACACGAGGCGGTGCCCCACTCGCCGTCCACGGGGGTCGACCTGCTCACCGGAGCGGGCGTGCCGGAGGCGCTGCGGGGCGCCGAGGTCCTCGTCAACCTGACGAACTCGCCGACCTTCGACGAGGCGTCGGCCGGGTTCTTCCAGACGACGATGGACAACCTGCTGGCGGCCGCCCGGCAGGAGGGCGTCGGTCACACGGTCGTCCTCTCCATCGTCGGCGTCGACCAGGTCCCCGACCTCGCCTACTACCGCGCCAAGGTCCTCCAGGAGGAGATTCTCAAGTCGAGCCGGCTGCCGTACTCGATCGTCCGGGCCACCCAATTCTTCGAGTTCGTCGACGCGGTGCTCTCCTGGACCGCCGACGACGACACCGTCCGCCTGCCCGCCACCCCGGTCCAGCCCATGGCCGCGGCCGACGTGGCACAGGCCGTCGCGGATGTCAGCCTGGGCGCCCCACTTCAGGGCACCCGGAACGTCGGCGGCCCCGAGGTCTTCACCCTCGACGAGCTGGGCAGGATCACGCTGGCCGCGCGCGGTGACCAGCGGACCGTCACGACCGACGACAGCGCCGGCATGTTCGCCGCCGTACCGGGTGACGTGCTCATCGCGAAGGAAGGCGCTGTCGTGGCGCCCACCACGTACCGGGAGTGGCTCGGACGCTGACCCCGGCCGCGGGCGAGGCGCCACGGCGCCGGCCGGTCCGCGCGACGTGGTCACGTCGTGCGGACCGGCCGCGGGACGGTACGGGGACACCGGCGCCGGCTACCTGGGCAATGTCCGCGCGACGTGGCACGATCGTGCGCGTGACCGGCCGATCCGCCACCCCGCAGCGCCTGCGCGACCTGGCGCTGCTGCGTCGCGTCCGGGACCGGATCGACCGGGAGTACGCGCAGCCGCTGGACGTCGAGGCGCTGGCCCGCGGCGTGAACATGTCGGCCGGGCACCTCAGCCGCCAGTTCCGGCTGGCCTACGGGGAGTCGCCGTACGCGTACCTGATGACGCGGCGCATCGAGCGCGCGATGGCGCTGCTGCGTCGCGGTGACCTCAGCGTCACGGAGGTCTGTTTCACGGTCGGCTGCTCGTCGCTGGGCACCTTCAGCACCCGCTTCACCGAGCTGGTCGGTGTGCCGCCCAGCGTCTACCGGGAGCAGGCGGCGCGCGCGACGGCGGGGATGCCGCCGTGCGTGGCGAAGCAGGTGACCAGACCGGTCAGGAATCGAGAAGCCCCGGCCGACGAGCCGCAACTAGCGTGACCGCCATGAACCTCACCATCCACGCCAGCTTCCTTCCGCACACCGACCCGGACGCCTCCCTGGCCTTCTACCGCGACACCCTCGGCTTCGAGGTCCGCGGCGACGTCGGACACCAGGGGATGCGCTGGATCACGGTCGGCCCGGCCGGCCAGCCCGACACGTCCGTCGTCCTGCACCCGCCGACCGCCACCCCCGGTCTCACCGACGACGAGCGCCGCACCATCCTCGAGTTGATGGCCAAGGGCAGCTACTTCGGCGTCAACCTGGCCACCGCCGACGTCGACGGCACCTTCGCGAAGCTGGCGGCCAGCGGCGCCGAGGTGGTCCAGGAGCCGACCGATCAGCCGTACGGCGTCCGCGACTGCGCGTTCCGCGACCCGGCGGGCAACATGATCCGCATCCAGGAGCTGGGCTGAGCCGTCCGGTGATCCGCACGGACGGCGCCCTGGGGCACGGCCGCGACGTCGGCGGCGGTGCCCTGGTCGCCGTCCGCGACGGCGGCCCCGCGTCACAGATGGAGACACGATGAGCAAGGCCACGAGGACGCAGCCGCCGACGACGCACGCCGCGGACAGCCACGACCTGATCCGCGTGCTCGGCGCGCGGGTGAACAACCTCAAGGACGTCAGCGTCGAGATCCCGAAGCGCCGGCTCACGGTGTTCACGGGCGTGTCCGGCTCCGGCAAGAGTTCGCTGGTGTTCGGCACGATCGCCGCGGAGTCGCAGCGGATGATCAATGAGACCTACAGCGCGTTCGTGCAGGGCTTCATGCCGACGCTGACCCGGCCCGAGGTCGACGTGCTGGAAGGGCTGACCACCGCGATCATCGTCGACCAGGAGCGGATGGGTGCCAACCCCCGCTCCACCGTCGGCACCGCCACCGACGCCAACGCGATGCTCCGCATCCTGTTCAGCCGGCTCGGACAGCCACACATCGGCGGGCCCAACGCCTACTCGTTCAACGTCCCCTCGGTCCGGGCCAGTGGTGGGGTCACCGTGGAGCGCGGCCCCGGCAGGACCAGGACCGAGAAGGTCACCTTCAACCGTCTCGGCGGCATGTGTCCGCGCTGCGAGGGCACCGGATCGGTCACCGACTTCGACCTGACCGCGCTGTACGACGACAGCAAGTCGCTGAACGAGGGCGCGCTCACCATCCCCGGCTACAGCATGGACGGCTGGTACGGCCGCATCTTCCGCGGGTCCGGCTACTTCGACCCCGACAAGCCGATCCGCAGGTACACCAAGAGGGAACTGCACGACCTGCTCCACAAGGAGCCGACCAAGATCAAGGTCGACGGGATCAACCTGACGTACACGGGGCTCATCCCGACGATCCAGAAGTCGTTCCTGTCCAAGGACGTCGAGGCGATGCAGCCGCACATCCGCGCCTTCGTCGAGCGGGCGGTGACGTTCACGACCTGCCCCGAGTGCGACGGGACCCGGCTCAGCGCGGAGGCGCGTTCGTCGAGGATCGACGGGCGGAACATCGCCGACGTCTGCGCGCTGCAGATCAGCGACCTGGCCGACTGGGCCCGTGGCCTCGACGAGCCGTCGGTGGCGCCGTTGCTCACCAGGCTGGTGCGGACCCTCGACTCGTTCGTGGAGATCGGGCTGGGCTACCTCTCGCTCGACCGGCCGTCGGGCACGCTGTCGGGCGGCGAGGCGCAGCGCGTCAAGATGATCCGCCACCTCGGCTCCTCGCTCACCGACGTCACCTACGTCTTCGACGAGCCCACCGTCGGGCTGCACCCGCACGACATCCGGCGGATGAACGACCTGCTGCTGCGGCTGCGGGACAAGGGCAACACGGTGCTGGTCGTGGAGCACAAGCCGGAGGCGATCGAGATCGCCGACCACGTCGTCGACCTGGGCCCCGGCGCCGGAACCGCGGGCGGCACCGTCTGCTTCGAGGGCACCGTCGAGGGCCTGCGGGCCAGCGGCACCGTCACCGGCCGCCACTTCGACGACCGGGCCGCCCTGAAGGAGTCGGTCCGGAAGCCGAGCGGCACGCTGGAGATCCGCGGCGCCGCGACCCACAACCTCCGGGACGTCGACGTCGACATCCCGCTCGGGGTGCTGTGCGTCGTCACCGGCGTCGCCGGCTCCGGCAAGAGCTCACTGATCCACGGATCGATCCCCGCCTCCGCCGGGGTCGTGTCGGTCGACCAGACGCCCATCCGCGGCTCGCGGCGGAGCAACCCGGCGACGTACACCGGACTCCTCGACCCGATCCGTAAGGCGTTCGCCAAGGCCAACGGCGTGAAGCCGGCGCTGTTCAGCGCCAACTCCGAGGGTGCCTGCCCCACCTGCAACGGCGCGGGCGTCATCTACACCGACCTGGGGGTGATGGCCGGGGTCACGACCGTCTGCGAGGACTGCGGCGGCAAGCGGTTCCAGGCGGAGGTGCTCACCTATCTGTTCGGCGGCAAGGACATCAGCGAGGTGCTCGCGATGTCGGTGACCGAGGCGACCGAGTTCTTCGGGTCCGGCGCGGCGAAGACCCCGGCGGCCCACGCGGTCCTGTCCCGGATGGCCGACGTCGGGCTCGGCTACCTCAGCCTCGGCCAGCCGCTCACCACGCTGTCCGGCGGCGAGCGGCAGCGGCTCAAGCTGGCCACCCACATGGCCGACAGGGGCGGCGTCTACGTCCTCGACGAGCCGACCAGCGGCCTCCACCTCGCCGACGTCGAGCAGTTGCTCGGTCTGCTCGACCGGCTCGTCGACTCGGGCAAGTCGGTGATCGTCATCGAGCACCACCAGGCGGTCATGGCGCACGCCGACTGGATCATCGACCTCGGCCCGGGCGCCGGCCACGACGGCGGCCGGATCGTCTTCGAGGGCACCCCCGCCGATCTGGTCGCGGCCCGCTCCACCCTCACCGGCGAGCATCTCGCGGCCTACGTCGGCGCCTAGTGCGGTGTCCACTAACGTTCACCGGGTAATCCGGTGGATGCTGTGGATCCTCGCCGGGTGGGCGAGCGACTCCCCACCGGGTGGTGGGGCGGGCCTCCGCGGGCCAACTGATCCTCGCGCCGCCATCGTTGGGCGGCGGGGGTCACGTCGGGACCGGCCGGCGCCGGGGAGGTGCCGGCCGGCTCGACGGTGCGTGACCACCTCCGGCAGCACGGGTGCTGCCGTGGTGGTGGGTCCGCCGCCCGGGGTGCGGGCGGCGATGGTGGCGGCCGCGACGAGGTCGCGGTGCCCGGAGTAGGTGCAGTGCGGGCAGGACAACGTCCGTCCACGTGGTTTGGGTACCCGTCTGCCGCAGGTGGGGCAGGTGGAGGAGGTGCCTCGCTCGTCGACCAGCCGGACGGTGATCCCGGCCAGGGTGGCCTTGTCGGTCAGGATCTGCAGGAGCCGGCCGATCTGCCATTGGCGCAGCCGCAGGTTGTGCCGCCGCCCGGCCGGGATGTCGAGCACACCGCGGGGGTCGCCGACGTGCAGCACCCCGGCCCGCCGTTGCTGCGCCCAGCCGATGACCGTTGCCGCGGCTTCGTGCTGGGCCTGGCGGACCCGCCGCCGATGCCGCCCCTGCACCGCCCGGGCCCGGCGGCGGTACTGTCGCCACCGCCGTGACCCCTTCTCACCCGGTTTCGGGGCCCGCCGCGTGACGGCGCGGCGGCGGGCCTTGGTGTCGGCCAGGTGCATGCGGTGCTCGGCGCGGATCACCCGCCCGGACACCAGCAGCCCTTCGCCGTCGCAGCCGGCGACCGCGAACGGGTGGATGATCCCCAGATCCACGCCGGCCACCCGGTGTGGGTCCGGTTCCTCACCGGGCGGGTAGGTGGCGATCGGGACTTCGGCGGTGACGTCGAGGAACAGGCGACCACCGTCGCACAGCAGGGTGATCGAACGGACCTGCTCGACCGGATACGGCAGGTTTCGCGCCAGCCGAACCCGCAACGGCGGCATGCGCTTGGCAGCCGGGATACGCACCCGACGCCCCTCGATCGTGAAGGTGCCGTGATACCAGCGCACCGGCACCAACCGACGCCGCCGACGCGGAAACCGGGCCGACACCTCACCCGCCGCGCGACGTTTCGCCGCCGCGAACCACGCATCCGAGAACCGCCGCAACACCGACCGGGCACCGGTCGTGTCCAACTCGCCAAACGTGCCCGGCCCGGCCGCCGCCAACTCCCGACACAACTCCTGATAGCCGGCCAGCGGCGCATCGCGGCGGCGGCGCCTCCACGAGTTGATCTCCAGCACGCACGCCCACACGTCACCAGCCGAACGCAACAACCCAAAACACCGCCGCCGCTGCCCCGACGTCAACCTCAACGCGACACGCGCAGTGCGATGCACAACCCGCGGCGCGCCCGGATCACGACGACGTGGCATGAGGCCGAGCCAACACCACCCGTACGACAAATCCCCACAGCCACCAACCCGGCAAACGTAAGTGGACACCGCACTAGCTGCCTCCCCGGGCACCTGCCCGTACCACGCGTTCCGCTGGCGGATCGTCGCGTCTCAGTTCGCGGCGACCGGCGACCCGATGATCGCGACTCCCGAGGCTATTGCGAAGATATGGCAACTGCGTAACGCTGGCATCAGCGGGCCGCACCGCACCGCACCGCACAACCTCGGGAGCACGTCAAATGGGTAAGCGCATGTCCGCGCGTGTGACGGCGGCGGCCGTCGCCGCCGTCCTCGCCGTCGCCGGTTGTTCGTCGTCGGCGACGCCCTCCGGTGGGTCCGACGGCGCCGGCACCGTCGTGGTGGCGACGGCGGGGGAGCCGGACACGCTGAACCCGGTGCTGAACTACGGCGTGGACGGTGGCTCGCTGATCTTCGACGGTCTGGTCGCCCGGGACGCCCGCAACCAGATCGTTCCGGCCCTGGCCCGCGAGCTGCCGGCCGTGTCGGCGGACGGCAGGACGGTCACCGCCAAGCTGCGTGAGGGGGTGCTGTTCCACGACGGCAGCCCGCTCACCGCGCAGGACGTCGTGTTCACCTACCAGGCGGTGCTGGACCCGAAGGTCGACTCGACGCTGCGCTCGGATCTGGACATGCTCGCCTCCGTCGTCGCGCCGGACCCGTCCACCGTGGTCTTCACGCTGAAGTACGCGTACGCGCCGTTCCTCCAGCGCCTGGCGCTGGGCATCGTCCCCGCGAAGGCGTTCGCCGGCCAGGACGTCAACAAGGCGGAGTTCAACCGGAAGCCGGTGGGCACCGGCCCGTACCGGGTGACGTCGTGGACGCCGGGGGACCGGCTCGTGCTGGCGGCCAACGAAACCTACTGGGGCGGCCGGCCCGCCAACTCCGGTGTGGTGGTGGCGTTCGTCGCCGACGACAACGTCCGCGCCCAGCGGATGCGGGCCGGCGAGTTCGACGCGGCCGAGCTGGCGCCCAAGCTGGCCGCCGGGTTCGACGGGCAGGGCGGCTACCGGGTGCAGCGGGTACCCACCGCCGACTACCGCGGGGTGATGCTGCCGATGGGCAACCCGGTGACCGGTGATCCCGCCGTGCGGCGGGCGCTGACCGCGGCGGTGGACCGGCGGGCGATGGTGACCGGTGTGCTCGGCGGGGCCGGGGAACCGGCGTTCGGGCCGGTGCCACCGTCGTCGGAGTTCGCCGAGCCGTCCGTCGTCGGCGCGGCCACGGCCGACCCGGCCGCCGCGACCGCCATCCTGGACGCCGCCGGGTGGAAGCCCGGTCCGGACGGCATCCGGGTCAAGGCCGGCCGGCCGGCCGCGTTCACGCTGATGTACCCGGCCAGCGACAGCCTGCGCAAGGAACTCGCCCTCGCGGTCACCGCCGACGCGAAGAAGGTCGGCGTCAAGGTCACGCCGGAGGGGCTGACCTGGGACGCGATCACCCCCCGGATGAAGACCGACGCGCTGATGATGGGCTACGGCACCCCGTACGACCCGGACTTCGTCTCCTACAAGCTGTTCAGCTCCGCCTTCGCCGGGCAGGGCTTCTTCAACCCCGGCTCGTACCGGTCGGCCGTGGTGGACAACGCGTTGCAGGACGGCCGCGACAGCACCGATCCGGCGGCCCGCAAGGCCGCGTACGCGACCTTCCAGAAGCAGCTCGCCGCCGACGTGCCGTGGGTCTTCCTCACCTACCTGCAGCACACCTACGTCGTGAAGGACACGGTGGCGGGTGTGACGCCGCGGGTGGAGCCGCACGAGCACGACGTGGCCAACAGCCTCTGGTGGAACGTCCACACCTGGACGACGAAGCCGTGACCACCACCACGTCACCGGTCGACACGGCACCCCCGGCGCGGGTCCGGGACGGGCGGCGGCGGTGGGCCGGCGCCGGCGCGGTGATCCGCCGCCGGACCCTGGTCGCCGTACCCGTGCTGGCCGCGACCAGCATGGGGATGTTCGCCCTCGGCGCCGCCTCCCCGATCGACCCCGCCCAGCAGTACGCCGGCGCCGCCGCTTTCACCACCAGCGAGGAGAACCTCGCCCAGATCCGCGCCAACTGGGGCGTCGACGACCCGCTGCCGGTGCAGTACGCCCGCTGGGTCGGCAACCTGCTCCACGGCGACCTGGGCTGGTCGACCAGCCGGCACGAGCCGGTCACCTCGGTCCTCGCCGCCCGCGCCGGCTGGACGTTGCTGCTCGTCGGCACCGCGCTCGCCCTGGTGCTGGTGGCGAGCGTGCTGCTGGGCACCCTCGCCGCGTACCGGCGCGGCGGCTGGTTCGACCGCGCGCTGCGCGCCACCGCGTACGCCGTCCAGTCGATGCCGGTGTTCTGGATCGGGCTCGCGGCGATCGCCGTGTTCGCCCTCGCCCTCGGCTGGCTTCCCGCCGGCGGGCTCACCGACATCCGGAGCACCGGCACGGATCCCGCGGACGTGGCGCGGCACCTGATCCTGCCCGTGACCGTGCTGGCGGTCTCCCAGGCGCCGTGGTTCGTGCTGTTCATCCGCGACGCCGTCGCGGAGAGCCTCCGCGACGACCACGTCCTCGCCGCGCGCGCCCGCGGCCTGCCCGGCCGCACCGTCCTGTTCGGCCACGCGCTGCGCACCGCGCTGCTGCCGTTCCTCACCCTGGTCGGCACCCACCTGCCCGAGCTGGTCGGTGGCGCCGTGCTGGTGGAGACCGTGTTCTCCCTGCCCGGCGTCGGGGCGGTCACCGTGCAGGCCGCGCTCGGCGCCGACTTCCCGCTGCTGGCCGCCACCACACTCGCCACCACCGTCGTGGTGCTGGCCGCGAACCTCGCCACCGACCTCGCCTACACCGCCGCCGATCCCCGGGTACGCCTCGATGACTGACCTCGCCCTGCCCGCTCGCGCCCGACGGTGGCGGCGGCGCTCCGGTGGCACCGGGGCCACGGTCGCGGCCGGCGTGCTCGCCGTGGCGTTCGCCGCCTGCCTGCTCGCCCCCGTCCTCTGGCCGCTGGACCAGAGCGCCGTGGACCTGTCCCGCGTCCGGCTCGCCCCCTCCTGGCAGCACCCGGCCGGCACCGACGACCTGGGCCGCGACGTCGCCCACCGCAGCCTCTACGGCCTGCGCGTCTCCCTGCTCGTCGGCGCGGTCGCCGCGCTGGTGGCCACCGTCATCGGCGGCCTCGTCGGCGCGGTCGCCGGCACCGTCGGCGGTACGGTGGACCGGGTGCTGATGCGCGTCGTCGACACGATCGCCGCGCTGCCGCACCTTCTGCTGGGCATCTTCGTCGTCGCGATGCTGCGACCCAGCCTCGGGGCGGTGATCCTGTCCATCGGGCTGACCCACTGGCTGTCGACCGCCCGCATCGTCCGCTCCGAGCTGCTCAGCCTGCGCACCCGGCCCTTCGTCGACGCGGCGATCTCCGGCGGTGCCGGCCGGGCCCGCGTCCTCACCCGCCACCTGCTCCCGCACGTGCTGCCCCGGCTCGCGTTGGCGACCACCCTGATGGTCCCGCACGCGGTCTGGCACGAGACCGCCCTGTCCTTCCTCGGTCTCGGCCTGCCCCCGCACCTCGCCTCCATCGGCAACATGATCAACGACGGGCAGCGGTCCCTGCTCACCGGCGCCTGGTGGGCCAGCATCGTCCCCGGCCTCGCCCTCGTCGCGGTCACCCTCGCCCTGGCCACCCTGACCGGCCGGTGGCGTGACCGCCTCGACCCCCGCGTACGAGCGGAGCTGAACCTGTGACCACCACCGCGCCCCTCGCCACGACCGGGACCGGCACCGGCCGCCGCCCGCCACTTCTGGAGATCGACGGACTGACCGTCCGGTTCCGTCTCCCCGACGCCACCGTCCACGCCGTCACCGACCTGCACCTCACCCTTCAACCCGGCGAGCTCCTCGCCGTGGTCGGGGAGTCCGGGTGCGGCAAGTCCGTGCTCGCTCACGCGCTGCTGGGCCTGCTGCCCGGCAACGCCACCGTCACCGGCCACGCGCGCCTGCGCCCGCACACCGGAGACCCCGTCGACCTGACCGGCTGCGGTGAACGGCACCTCGCCCGTACAGTGCGCGGACGCGTCGTCGGTCTCGTACCGCAGAGCCCCGCCACCGCGCTCACCCCGGTCCGCACCGGACGGCGGCTGCTGGAGGAGACGCTGCGCGCGCACGGTCACACCCGCCGCGACGCGCCCGCCGCCGCCGACCGGCTCGCCGCCGACGTCGGCCTGGACCCCGCCGACCTGCACCGCTACCCCCACGAACTGTCCGGCGGCATGGCCCAGCGCCTGGCCACCGCTCTCGCCCTCGCCCCCGACCCGGCGCTCCTGCTCGCCGACGAACCGACCACCGGCCTCGACCGTCCCCTGGCCGACCACACCCTGGAACTCCTGCGCCGCCGCTGCGACACCGGCGGCACCGTCCTGCTCATCACCCACGACCTCGCCGCCGCCCGCCGTGTCGCCGACACCGTCGCCGTCATGTACGCCAGCCGCATCGTCGAACACCGCCCCACCGGCGCCCTGTTCGACGCCCCGGCCCACCCCTACACCGCCGGGCTCCTCGACGCCCTGCCCGACCGCGCCTTCCGACCCGTCCCCGGCCACCCGCCGATGCTCACCGCCCTGCCCGACGGCTGCGCCTTCGCCCCCCGGTGCGACCGCGCCACCGACACCTGCCGCTCCCTGCCCGGCCTGCGCGCGGACGGCTCCGGCCGGGTCGCCTGTCACCACCCGGTGACGGCATGACCGCCGCCGCGCTCGCCGCCCGGGCGGTCACCGTCTCGTACCGCCGGCAACGCGTCCTCGACCGCGTCGACCTGCACGTCGCCCGCGGCGAGACGGTCGGGCTGCGCGGGCCGTCCGGCAGCGGCAAGTCCACCCTCGCCCGCGTCCTCGCCCTGCTGCACGCGCCCGACGCCGGGCACGTCACCCTCGACGGCGTGCCCCTGGCGGGAGCCCGGCACCGGCTGCCGGCCGCGATCCGTACCCGGGTCGCGATCCTCTTCCAGAGCCCGCGCGCCGCCACCGACCCGCGGCTCAGCCTCGCCGACATCGTCGCCGAGCCGCTATGCGCCACCGGCACCCCGACGAGCGAGGCACGGGCCCGGGTGGCGGAGCTGGCCGACCTCGTCGGCCTCACCCCGGACCTGCTCACCCGCCGCCCGCACGCGGTCAGCGACGGACAGCTGCAACGCGCCTGCCTGGCCCGGGCGCTCGTGCACCGGCCCGGTTACCTGCTCTGCGACGAGGCCACCGCCATGCTGGACGCCTCCACCCAGGCCCATCTCGCCACCGTCGTCACCGACTACCAGCGGCGGCACCACGCCGGAGTCCTCCTCATCACCCACGATCCCGCGCTGATGACTCGCCTGGCGACCCGCGTCGTCGACCTTCCGCCCGCGGTCGGGCCATGACCGGGCCGCGTCCGGCCTGGTTCGTCGAGCCTCGCGTCCGGCTTCGGGGCGCCGGTCGTCTACCGGCTGCGCTCCACGACGTACTCGGTCAGGTCGAGCAGGAACCGTCCGTCCTCGGTCTCGGCCGCCGCGCCCAGCGCCCGTTGGCCTTCACGCCGTGCGGCCGCGGCCAGCTCCCGCGCGCTGCGGCGCGCGGACTCGACACAGTCGTACGCGAGGAGTCGCCCGTGCAGCCAGCGCACCTCCGCCGCCGTGCGTTGCGTCCGGGTCCGGCTCAGGAACCCGACCAGCCGTTCGCGTTCGTCGCCGGTGCACCTCCGCATGAAGTCGATGAGGATCAGGGTGCGCTTGCCCTCCCAGAGGTCACCCGCGATCTCCTTGCCGTACCGGGCGTAGTCGCCGGTCAGGTTGAGCGCGTCGTCCTGGATCTGGAACGCCGCGCCCAGGTACCAGCCGTAGCGGTCCAGGATGTCGACCGCGTCGTGCCGCCCGGTGGCGGCGAGGACTCCGGTCCGGCACGGATAGATGCACGTGTACCAGGAGGTCTTCTTCAGGCACATCCGGTAGTAGTCGTCGGCGTCCAGGTCGCAGACGTTGTCGCGGATCCAGCCGATCTCGATCGCCTGCCCCTCCAACGAGTGGCGCAGCATCAGCTCGGTCTCCTCGAACAGCCGCCACGCGATGCCCGAGCCGAGCGCCTCGCGGTTGGCGGCGAGCCGTTGCAGCGCCAGCAGGTTCGTCATGTTGCCGACGTTGAGGGCGACGCCGACCCCGTACTCGGCGTGCAGCGTTGGTGCCCCGCGCCGCCGCTCGCTCTCGTCCTGGATGTCGTCGTGGATGAGGAACGCGTTGTGGAACAGCTCCACGGTCACGGCGGCGTTGAGCCCCACCGGCGTCGCACCGCCGAACGCCCGGCAGGTCGCGAGGCACAGCGCGGCGCGCAGCCCCTTGCCCCACCGCCGTGGGTACTCGGCCACCAGGTCGTAGAGGTAGCGTGGCCCGCCCGAGGGCAGGTCGTTGAGCAGCGCGCCGATCACGAGCGTCCGGTAGCGCTCCAGGATGTGCTCGACGCGCCCACCGGCCAGGCCGGTGGTCGACGCCATCGCCCGCTCACCTGTCCGACGGCGTCGGGTCCTGCCGGGCCGGCGGCGTGAGCCGGTCGGCGAGCCCGTTCGCCATGTCCGGCAGCAGTCGCGCGAGGTTGAGTACGGTGTCCAGCGCGTCGTGCGCGTCGGAGGTGTACCGGCGGATGACCTCGCCACGCTGGTCGTCCGACGTCTTCAGCTGCCCGACCACGGTGTCGATCAGCGCGTGCCCGTCCGTGCGCACCCGCCCTACCAGTTCGTCGAACGCCTCCGGGTCCACCCTGCGGTTGGCGCTGAGCCGCTCCTCGAGCCGCCGCGCGCTGGCCATGCCCGCCGCGAGTTCCTCCTCGAGCACCGAGGCCGCGTGGGTCACGGTCTCGGAGGTCTGCTCGGCCACCTTCTCGAAACGCTCGTCCGTGCGCTCACGCTCGCTGTTCTCCATACCGGAAGTGTTCGTGGCGCGGCAGGCGGTGGGGTAGAGGTGTGTCGAGATGGTGACTTCAGCCGGCCGACGCGTGGTGCGTCTCGACCGCCCGGCCCATCCGGGTCACGGCGTCGGTGAGGATCGCGGGCGAGGTGGCGAAGTTGAGGCGTACGAAGCCGGCCCCGCCGGTGCCGAAGACGTGCCCGGAACTGAGGACGACCCGGGCCCGGTCGAGGAACATCTTCGCGGGCCCGGCGATGTCGCTGGCGACGCCCGGTTCGCCGGTCGGCCGCCCGGAGTCGATGCCCAGCGCCGTGCAGTCCAGCCAGGCGAGGTAGGTGCCCTCGGGGCGGTGGTACCGGATGGCCGGCGCGTGCTGCGCCAGCAGCGTCTCCAGCGCCGTGCGGTTGGCGTCCAGGCCGTCGAGGACGAGGTCGAGCCACGGTCCGCCGGCGCGGAACGCGGCGGTGTGCGCGATGACGCCCAGGTGGCTGGGCCCGTGGCTGACCTCCTCCGGCATCCGGCTCAGGTCGGCGGCTGCCCGTGGCCCGGCGACGGCGAGCGCCGCCTTGAGGCCGGCGAGGTTCCACGCCTTCGAGGCGGAGATCAGGGCGAACGCGTTCTCGGCGCCGGCCACCGTGAGGTACGGGGTGAAGCGCGCCCCGGACAGCACCAGCGGAGCGTGGATCTCGTCGGAGATCACCCGTACGCCGTGCCGGCCGGCCGCCTCGGCGACGGCCTCGAGTTCGTCGCGGCGGTGGACGACGCCGGTCGGGTTGTGCGGGTTGCATATCAGGAACGCCGGCCGGCGGCCGTACGTCCGCGCGCGGCGGAAGGCCTCGTCGAGAGCGGCGACGTCCATGCGCAGGTCCGGCCCCAGCGGCGCTTCGATCACCCGCCGGTCGGCGTGGCTGACGAACGCGTAGAAGGGCGGGTAGACGGGGGAGCACACCACCACCGCGTCGCCGGGGTCGGTCACGAGCCGGAGCACCTCGACGATGCCCGTCATCACGTCGGCCACCACGGTCGTGCGGTCGACGCGGAAGTCGTGCCACTCCCACCGGCCGGCGGCGAAGTCGCCGAGCGCCTCGGCGTACGCCGTGCCGTGCGCGTACCCGGTGTCGCCGAGGTCGATCGCGTGGCGGAGCGCGTCGGCCACGGCGGGGGCGAGGGGTACGTCCATCTCCGCCACCCAGAGGGGGAGCACGTCGGGCGGGTGCATGCGCCACTTCACACTGGTGCGCCGCCGGAGGTCGGCCAGCGTCAGCCGGGTGAGCGGATTCTGCGCCACCGAGTCGCCGGCGGACGGATCAGGGCCTGGCATGCCGCCACCCTAGGCGGTACGTCGACGGCACCCGCCGGTCGGGCCCGGCGAGGGCCGGAGCCGGCGAGGAGTGATCCGGGCACGAGGAGGCCCCGGCCACATCGGTGACCGGGGCCCGCCGCTTCGGGATCAGGCGAGGTCGTACCGGTCCAGGTTCATGACCTTGACCCACGCCGTGACGAAGTCCTGGACGAACCTCCCCTGCGCGTCGTGACCGCCGTAGACCTCGGCGATGGCTCGGAGCTGGGAGTTCGCACCGAAGACCAGGTCGACGGCGGTGGCCGTCCACTTGACCTTCCCGGTGGCGCGGTCCCGGCCCTCGAACACGTTCTGCGCGGAGGTGGACGCCTTCCACTCCGTGGTGTTGTCGAGCAGGTTGACGAAGAAGTCGTTCGTCAACGTCTCCGGCCGGTCGGTGAAGACGCCGTGCGGCGTCTGCCCCACGTTGGCGTTCAGGGCCCGCATGCCGCCGATGAGGACCGTCATCTCGGGGGCGGTCAGGTTCAGCAGGTTGGCCCGGTCCAGCAGCAGGGTCTCCGGCGGCAGCTTGCCACCCGCCCGGACGTAGTTGCGGAACCCGTCCGCCTTCGGCTCGAGCACCCGGAAGGACTCGACGTCGGTCTGCTCCTGCGAGGCGTCCGTACGCCCCGGCGCGAACGGGACCGTGATGTCGTGCCCGGCGTTCCGGGCCGCCTGCTCGACGCCCGCGCACCCGCCGAGGACGATCAGGTCGGCGAGCGAGACCTTCTTCCCGCCGGACTGGGCGCTGGTGAACTCCTGCTGGATCCGCTCCAGCGTCGGCAGCACCGTGGCGAGTTCGGCCGGGTCGTTGACCTCCCAGTTCCGCTGCGGTTCGAGGCGGATCCGGGCCCCGTTGGCCCCGCCGCGCATGTCGGTGCCGCGGAAGCTCGCCGCCGCCGCCCACGCCGTGCGGACCAACTGCGCGACGGACAGCCCCGAGGCGAGGAGCTGGCGCTTGAGGGCGGCCACGTCCTCGTCGGTGACCAGCTCGTGGTCGACCGCCGGGACCGGGTCCTGCCACAGCTGCGGCTCCGGGACCCACGGGCCGAGGTAGCGCGACACCGGTCCCATGTCGCGGTGCAGGAGCTTGTACCAGGCCTTGGCGAAGGCCTCCGCGAACTGGTCCGGGTTCGCCATGAAGCGCCGGGAGATCTGCTCGTACGTCGGGTCCATGCGCAGCGCGAGGTCGGTCGTCGCCATCATCGGGGCGTACCGGACCGAGGGGTCGTGGGCGCCGGGCACGGCGTCCGCGGCGGCCCCGTCCTTCGGTTTCCACTGCTTCGCGCCGGCGGGGCTCTCGCAGAGCTCCCACTCGAAGCCGAACAGGGTCTCGAAGAAGCTGTTGTCCCACGTGATCGGGGTGGGGGTCCACGCGCCTTCGAGGCCGCTGGTGATCGTGTCCTTGCCCTTGCCGGAGCCGAAGGTGTTCCGCCAGCCCAGACCCTGCTCCTCGAGCGGGGCGCCCTCGGGCTCGGGGCCGACGTACTCGTCGGCCCGGGCGGCGCCGTGGGTCTTGCCGAACGTGTGACCGCCGGCGATGAGGGCGACGGTCTCCTCGTCGTTCATCGCCATCCGGCGGAACGTCTCGCGGATGTCCCGGGCGGCGGCGAGGGGATCCGGGGTGCCGTTGGGCCCCTCCGGGTTCACGTAGATCAGGCCCATCTGCACGGCGCCCAGCGGACCGGAGAGCTCCCGGTCGCCGCTGTAGCGCTCGTCGCCGAGCCAGGTGTCCTCCGGTCCCCAGAAGACCTCCTCGGGCTCCCAGACGTCCTCGCGCCCGAAGCCGAATCCGAACGTCCGGAACCCCATCGACTCCAGCGCGCAGTTGCCGGCGAAGACGAGGAGGTCGGCCCAGGAGATGCTCTGCCCGTACTTCTGCTTGACCGGCCAGAGCAGCCGGCGTGCCTTGTCCAGGTTCGCGTTGTCCGGCCAGCTGTTGAGCGGGGCGAAGCGCTGGGCGCCGTCGCCACCGCCGCCGCGGCCGTCCTCGATCCGGTACGTGCCGGCGGAGTGCCAGCTCATCCGGATGAAGAGCGGCCCGTAGTGGCCGTAGTCGGCGGGCCACCAGTCCTGGGACGTCGTCATGACCTCGAAGATGTCCCGCTTCAGCGCCTCGACGTCGAGTTTCTTGAACTCTTCCGGGTAGCTGAAGTCCTCGCCCAGCGGGTTCGCCCGGGGCGAGTGCTGGTGGAGAACCTGAAGGTTCAGCTGATTTGGCCACCAGTCCTGGTTGGTCTGCGGTCGCCGGTCTGGCTTGGGGGTCGGGGAGGGGATTGCCGGGTTCTCGCTCTCGCTGCCGTGCTCAGGCACGTCGGTCCATCTCCTGTCTTGTCTCTTGTCCGGTCAACTGGCTGCCGGTGCCGCGACGCACCCGGGACAGACGCCCCAGTAGGTGACCTCGGCCTCGTCGATCGAGAAGCCCTGGTCGTCGGACGCGGTCAGGCAGGGCGCCCCACCGACGGCACAGTCGACGTCGGTGATGGCACCGCACAAGCGGCACACGAGGTGGTGGTGGTTGTCCCCGACCCGCGACTCGTAGCGGGCCACGGATCCGGCTGGCTGGATGCGCCGTACCAGACCCGCGGCCGTCAGCGCCCGCAGCACGTCGTACACGGCCTGGTGGGACACCTCGGGAAGGTCCCCGCGCACGGCACGGATGATCGAGTCGGTGTCGGCGTGCGGATGCTGGTGCACCGCGTCCAGCACCGCCAGCCGTGGCCGGGTCACGCGGAGCGCGGCGCCGCGTAGCATGCGCTCGAACTCCGCCGTCGTGGCCATGATGCGCAGTATGCTCCACTTTTCTCTTGAATGCATCAAGAAACCGGCGGCGCGTCGGGGTGGCGGGAGGCGGGTGCCTCGGTCCCGGGTCTCAGCGGGCGCCGACGATGCGCAGCGCCATCTCGGCGTACTGCTCGGCGATGTGCTCGGGGCTCCAGCCGCCCTCGTCGCGGTACCACCGGCCGAGGTCGACGCCGAGCGACATCAGCGCGGCGCCCGCCATCCGCGGGTCGGGCGTGTCGAAGACCCCGGCGGCGACGCCCCTCTCGATGAGCTGGCGGATCGCCTGCTCGATGCCGTGCCGGACGGCGCGGATCTCGGCGAGGTGCTCGGGGTTGAGCGCGGTCAGCTCGTAGTTGACGACGCGGGTGCTGATGTGGTCCCGGGCGTGGACGACCACGAAGTCGTGGACCAGCCGCCGTAGCGCGGTGGCCGGGTCGTCGGACGACGCGGCGGCGTCCCGCACCAACCGGAGCACGTGGTCGTGCCCTGATCGTGAGATCAGGTAGAGGAGCTCCTCCTTCGACTTGTGGTGCACGTAGAGCGCGGCCGGGCTCAGCCCTGCCGCGGCGGCGATGTCGCGGGTCGTCGTGCCGTGGAAGCCCTTCTCGGCGAACGCGGAGACGGCCGCCTCGAGCAGTCGCGCACGGGTCGCGTCGGCGCGGGAGAGTTCGGCGGTGTCGGTCAACGCGGCCATCCTTCCTGCCCGAACCTCGCCGGGCATTGATACCACGTCGCCGGGGTCCGGGCTGTTGACGGCGGCTGGGGCGCTGCCGCACACTCCATCAAATGTATCCTAAGCAAGCGCTTAGTAACCTCGGAGCCGTGTCGTGACCACACCTCGCAACGGAGTAGCACCGACGCCCGCAAGGTTCGCTGGACGGACCGCGATCGTCACCGGCGCGAGCCGGGGCATCGGGCTGGCCATCGCCGAGCGGCTGGTCGCCGACGGCGCCAAGGTCGTCCTCACCGCCCGCAAGCGGGAGGCGCTCGACGAGGCGGTCGCCCGGCTGGGCCCCGAGCACGCCCTCGCCGTCGCCGGCCACGCGGACGACACCGACCACCAGGCCGAGGTCGTGGCCCGCGCCGTCGACACCTTCGGCAGCGCCGACCTGCTGGTCAACAACACCGGCATCAACCCGGCGTACGGCCCGATGGTCGAACTGGACCCCGCGGCGGCCCGCAAGGTCTTCGAGGTGAACTGCCTGGCCACCCTGTCGTGGGTGCAGCAGGTCCACCGGGTCTGGATGAAGGGGCACGGCGGCGCCGTCGTCAACGTCTCCTCGGTGGCCGGTGTCCGTCCCGCGCCGGGCATCGGGTTCTACGGCGCCACCAAGGCGATGCTCACCCACCTCACCCAACAGCTCGCCGTGGAGCTCGCCCCGGACGTCCGGGTGAACGCCGTCGCCCCGGCCGTCGTCAAGACGAGGTTCGCCACCGCCCTCTACGAGGGGCGGGAGGAACAGGTGGCGGCCGCGTACCCGCTGAAGCGGCTCGGTGTCGCCGAGGACGTCGCCGGCGCCGTCGCGTTCCTGCTGTCGGAGGACGCCGCCTGGATCACCGGCCAGCTGCTGGTCCTCGACGGTGGCCTCACCCTGACCGGAGGTGTCTGATGCCGGTACGGGACCAGGGCGTCGTCGTCACCGGCGCCGGCCACGGCATCGGCCGGGCCCTGGCCGTCCGACTCGCGGCCGAGGGAGCGCGGGTCGTGGTGAACGACCTCGACGCCGACGCGGCCGTCCAGGTGGCCGACGAGATCGGCGGTCACGCCGCTCCGGGCGACGCCGCCGGCGAGCAGGGCGTCGCCGCGCTGGTCGAGGCGGCACGCGACCACCTCGGCGGCATCGACATGTGGTTCGGGAACGCCGGGATCGAGCGGGGCCGGGGGCTCGGGGCCGGCGAGGAGGAGTGGGCCGCCAGCCACGAGGTGAACGTGATGGCGCACGTGCGGGCCGCGCGGCTGCTGATGCCCAGCTGGGTGTCGCGTGGTTCGGGCCGGTTCGTCGTGACCGCGTCCGCGGCCGGGCTGCTCACGGCGATCGGGAATCCGGCGTACTCGGTCAGCAAGCACGCCTGCGTGGCGTTCGCCGAGTGGCTGTCGGCCACGTACCGGCACCGGGGGATCGTGGTGCAGGCCATCTGCCCGCAGGGCGTGCGCACCCGGATGTTCGAGAACGCCGGGCCGCTGCAGGAGATGCTCAGCCACGACGGGGCGCTCTCCCCGGAGGACGTGGCCGAGGCGACGTGGCGGGCCCTCCACGACGACCGGTTCCTCGTCCTGCCGCATCCCCGGGTGGCCGACTACTACGTGCACCGCGCCACCGACACCGACCGGTGGCTCAACGGCATGAACCGGATCCAGCGACAGTTCGAGGACCAGGGGGTGCTGTGATGAAGGCATGGCGGGTGGCCGCGCTCGGCGAGCCCCGGGACGTGCTGCGGCTCGACGACGTGGCCGACCCGGAGCCGGGTCCCGGCCAGCTCGTGGTGAAGGTGCGGGCCTGTCCGGCGAACTTCCCGGACGTCCTCATGTGCCGCGGCGAGTACCAGGTCAAGCCGCAGCTCCCGTTCACCCCCGGCGTCGAGCTGTGCGGCGAGGTCGTCGCCCTCGGCGAGGGGGTGGACGGATTCACCGTCGGCGACCGGGTGCTCGGCGGCGCGGCGCTGCCGTCCGGCGGGTTCGCGGAACTCGCGGTGCTGGAGGCGGCGACGACGTTTCCCGCGCCCGCCGCGCTCGACGACGCCGAGGCGGCTTCGCTCTACATCGGGTACCAGACCGGCTGGTTCGGCCTGCACCGCCGGGCCGGCCTGCGCGCGGGCGAGACGCTGCTGGTCCACGCGGCGGCCGGCGGAGTCGGCAGCGCCGCCGTCCAGCTCGGCAGGGCGGCCGGTGCCCGGGTGATCGGCGTCGTGGGCGGTCCGGAGAAGGCGGCGGTCGCCCGCGCGCTCGGCGCCGACGTGGTCGTGGACCGTCACGACGAGGACTTCGTCGAGGTGGTCAGGGCCGAGACCGGTGGCCGGGGCGCCGACGTCGTGTACGACCCGGTCGGTGGCGAGACCTACCAGCGGTCGACCAAGTGCGTCGCGTTCGAGGGGCGGATCCTCGTGGTCGGCTTCGCCGGTGGCCGGATCCAGTCCGCCGCGCTCAACCACGCCCTGGTGAAGAACTACTCCATCGTCGGCCTGCACTGGGGCCTCTACCACCGCTACGACCCGGCGGCGGTCGGCGAATGCCATCGGGCCCTCACCGCGCTGGCCGACCAGGGCGCCGTACGGCCACTGGTCAGCGAGCGCCTCCCGCTCGCCGGCGCGGCCGAGTGGATCCAGCGGCTCGCCGACGGCGTCACGGTCGGCCGGGTGGTGTACGTCTCGTGACCGTCCTTCCCTGCCACATCCCCCACCCAGTGAGGAGTTGACCCATGACCATCACCCGTACCGCCGTCGTCACCGGAGCGGCCCGTGGCATCGGTGCCGGCGTCGCGAAGCGGCTCGCGCGGGACGGCTTCGCCGTCGCCGTGGTGGACCTGGACGAAGCGGCGTGCAAGCCGGTCGTCGAGCAGATCGAGGCCGGCGGCGGCCGGGCCCTGGCCGTCGGCGCCGACGTCGCCGACGAGCAGGCCGTGGGGGCGGCCGTGGACCGGATCGCCGAGGAGTTGGGGGAGCCCGCCGTCCTGGTCAACAACGCCGGCATCACCCGGGACAATCTGCTGTTCAAGATGACCGCCGACGACTGGGACGCGGTCATGAACGTGCACCTGCGTGGCTCGTTCCTCGTCACCCGCGCCGTCCAGGGCTACCTGACCAGGGCCGGCTGGGGGCGGATCGTCAACCTGTCCAGCACGTCCGCGCTGGGCAACCGCGGGCAGGCCAACTACGCGGCCGCCAAGGCCGGGCTGCAGGGCTTCACCAAGACCCTCGCCCTGGAACTCGGGAAGTTCGGTGTCACCGTCAACGCGATCGCCCCCGGCTTCATCGAGACGGAGATGACCGCCGCGACCGCGGCGCGGCTCGGCGTGCCGTTCGACGACTTCAAGAAGGGCGCCGCGGCGCAGATCCCGGTCGCCCGCACCGGCACGCCCGAGGACATCGCGCACGCCGTGTCGTTCCTCGTCAGCGAGGGCGCGGGTTTCGTCTCCGGTCAGGTGCTGTACGTCGCCGGCGGGCCGAAGGCCTGAGCGGGAGGGAGTGACGATGAAGGTCTTCCAGGGCATCGAGGAACTCGAGCGGGCCGTCGGCACGCACCTCGGCTACTCCGCCTGGCACACCGTCAGCCAGCAGCAGATCGACGCCTTCGCCGAGGCGACCGGTGACCGCCAGTGGATCCACGTCGACCCCGTCAAGGCGGCCCGCAGCCCGTTCGGCGGCACCATCGCCCACGGCTACCTCACCCTGTCGCTGGTGCCGATGCTGGTCTGGCAGGTGTACAAGGTCGAGGGGGTGAGCATGGGGGTCAACTACGGCGCCAACAAGCTCCGCTTCCCCGCTCCGGTCCCCGTCGACTCGTCGGTGCGTGCCGGCGTAGAACTGCTGTCGCTGGTGCCCGGCGGCGGCGGTTACCAGCTGACCGCGAAGGTGACGGTCGAGCTGGCCGGCGCCGACAAGCCCGCCTGCGTGGTCGAGACCGTCAGCATCCTGGTCCCGTGACCCGTACCCCACCACAGGAACCACCGGGCCTGGACCTGGCCCGGCTCGCGGACTGGTTCGCCGCGTCGGTGCCCGGGGCGGGCGGCGGCCTGACCGCGCGGCTGATCGCCGGTGGGAAGTCCAACCTCACCTACGAGGTCGGGGACGGACGGACGACCTGGATCGTCCGGCGGCCGCCACTGGGTCACGTGCTGTCCACGGCGCACGACATGGCCCGCGAGTACCGGGTCATGTCGGCGCTGCGGGCCACCGACGTGCCGGTGCCGGCGACCTACGGGCTCTGCTCGGACGTCGACGTGCTGGGTGCGCCGTTCTACGTGATGGAACGGGTCGCCGGTACGGCGTACCGGCACGCTGCCGAACTGGAACGGCTCGGCGCGGAACGCACCCGGGTGGTCTCGACCCGCCTCGTCGACACCCTCGCCGCCCTGCACGCGGTCGACCCGGCGGCCGTGGGGCTGGCCGACTTCGGCCGGCCGGAGGGCTTCCTCGCCCGGCAGGTGAGCCGCTGGAGGAGACAGCTCGACGCGTCGTACTGCCGCGACCTGCCGGCCGCCGACGAGCTGCACGCCCGCCTGACGTCCGCCGTGCCGAGCGCGTCGGCGCCGGGCATCGTCCACGGCGACTACCGCCTCGACAACGTCCTCACCGACGATCACGACCGGATCGATGCGGTCATCGACTGGGAGATGGCCACCCTCGGCGACCCGCTGACCGACCTGGCCCTGCTGGTGCTCTACCAGCGGGTCGGCCGACTCGTCGGCGAGGCGATGGCCGACGCCTCCTCCGCGCCCGGCTTCCTCACCGAGGACGAGATACTCGACCGGTACGCCATCCGCAGCACCGACCCCCTCCCACCACTCGGCTTCCACCTCGGCCTGGCGGCCTTCAAGCTCGCCGCGATCTGCGAGGGCATCCACTACCGCCACCTGCGCGGGCAGACCGTCGGCACCGGCTTCGAGCGCCTCGGCGAGGTCACCGAGGTACTGCTCGACGCCGGCCTGACCTACCTGAAGGAGCACTGATGGACTTCAACCTGGACCCCAGGACCGAAGGGCTGCGCGACAACCTCCTGGACTTCATGGCCAGCCACATCCGCCCCGCCGAGCCGATCTTCCGCGAACAGCTCGGGCAGCTCGACGACCGGTGGGCCTGGGATTCGGCGCCGGTACTCGCGGAGCTGCGCGCCGCCGCGAGGGAGCGCGGGCTGTGGAACCTCTTCCTGCCGGGCGAGCACGGGGCCGGGCTGACCAATCTGCAGTACGCCCCGCTGGCGGAGATCACCGGGCGTAGCCCGCTCGGGCCCGCCGCCCTCAACTGCGCCGCACCGGACACCGGCAACATGGAGGTGCTGGCGATGTTCGGCACCGAGCAGCAGCGCAAGCAGTGGCTGGAGCCCCTGCTGAACGGTGAGATCCGGTCGTCGTTCGCGATGACCGAGCCGGACGTGGCGTCCTCGGACGCCACGAACATCTCCACCCGCATCGAGCGGGACGGCGACCAGTACGTGATCAACGGACGCAAGTGGTGGATCACCGGCGCGATGAACCCCAACGCCCGGATCTTCATCGTGATGGGCAAGACCGACCCGAGCGGCGAGCGGCACCGTCAGCAGTCCATGGTGCTGGTCCCGCGGGACACGCCCGGCCTGGAGATCAAGCGGGGCATGGCGGTGCTGGGGTACGACGACCACGACCACGGCGGGCACGCCGAGCTGGAGTTCCACGACGTCCGGGTGCCGGTGGAGAACCTGATCGGTGCCGAGGGCGACGGGTTCGCGATCGCCCAGGCCCGGCTCGGCCCCGGCCGCATCCACCACTGCATGCGCTCCATCGGCCTCGCCGAGCAGGCCGTCGAGCTGATGTGTGCCCGCGCCGAGCAGCGGACCGCGTTCGGCCGGCCCCTGGCCGAGCAGGGGGTGATCCGGGAGTGGATCGCCGAGTCCCGGGTGCGGATCGAGCAGCTGCGCCTGCTCGTGCTCAAGACGGCCTGGCTGATGGACACCGTCGGCAACAAGGGTGCCCACACCGAGATCCAGGCCATCAAGATCGCCACTCCGGGGACGGTCCAGTGGATTCTCGACAAGGCCATCCAGGTGCACGGTGCCGCCGGCCTCTCGCAGGATTTCCCGCTGGCGGCCGCGTACGCCGGCATTCGCACGCTGCGCTTCGCCGACGGACCCGACGAGGTGCACAGGAACGCCCTGGCGCGCCACGAACTGCGCCGCCAGGCGGCGGCGAGGCGGAACGGCCACACCTGACCGGTGACCGTCCGCCGGCCGGTCGGCGGCGGTACGCCCGCCGACCGGCTCAGCCTGTCGGTAGGACGGGGGCGGGCTGAGCCGCGTCGGCGTCCGCCGCTGCCGGTTGCCCGTCGTCGGGCGGCTGCGGCGGTGCGATCCAGGTGACCAGCACCACCGAGATGATCATGAGGAGGAACCACGACGCGAGCTTCGCCGCCGAAACCGGCTGCCAACCGCCCACCTGGCTCGGGTAGAGCCACGCGTTCGACCAGGTGGCGATGTTCTCCGCGAGCCAGATGAAGAAGGCGACGAGGAGGAAGGCCAGCAGCAGCGGCATGCGCCAGCGGAACCGGAAGATGCGGAACTGCATGACACACCGCCCGAACACCAGCGCGACGGCGGCGATGAGCAGCCATCGGATGTCGTGGAGGTAGTGGTTGGTGAAGAAGTTGGCATAGATGGCCGCCGCCACGACAGCTGTCACCCAGCGCCTCGGGTAGCGCACGAAACGCAGGTCGAACAGCCGGTTGACCCGGACCATGTAGGAGCCGACGGCGGCGTACATGAAGCCGCTGAACAGCGGCACCCCACCGAGCCGCAGCACGCCGTCCGGCTCGTAGGTCCACGAGCCGACGTGGGTCTTGAACAGTTCCATCACCGTGCCGACGACGTGGAACAGAACCACCACCCGCAGTTCGCGCAGGGTCTCCAGGCGTCCGGCCACCATGGCGACCTGGATGGCGACCGCGGCGAGAGTGAGGACGTCGTTGCGGGCCAGTGCCGCGTCGTCCGGGTACCACAGGTGCGCCGCGAGGATGACCGCCAGCATCGCCGCACCGAACACGCACGCCCAGGCCTGCTTCAGCCCGAAGACGGCGAACTCGGTCAGCCAGCCGGCCGGCCCGTTCCGGGGCAGCCGCGCCAGGATCGCGCGGAAGCGGGCATCGATGGCACGTTCGGCCCTGGTCAGGCTGGCCGGTCCGGACGGGGTAGACATCGCCCCCGACGCTATCGTCCCGGCAGCTCAGGCGGCCCCGCCGGGGTGCGGTCGTGCCGACGCGTCACCCCACGGCGCCCGGCGGTGACTCAGAAACACAGGACGGCCCGCCCCCCGACCACGGACAGTCGCAGTTTCGCTGTTGTGCGGCGCCACGCGTAACCGCGTTCCGCGGAGGGGCAGCAGTGTGAACCGTCACCGCGCGCGGCCGGGCTGACCGATTCGTGCTGGTTGCGCACCAGCCCTGTCACGCAACTGTCATGGAATAGCAGGTCCAGCTCAAAGATCGACACCGAGAGTGGTGGCCGCCTTGTCACCGAACATCAAGGAGGTCCACAGACCATGGCGGTGCCTGCCACACGTGCGGCGAGTGAGAACGACATCCCGCCGGGCGACGCGGCCCAGCCGGAGAGCGGCCAGCGGGACGTCGACCGGACGGTGCTCGGCATCGCCGCTGCGGTGACCGTGCTCTTCGTCCTGTGGGGCATCGTCGCAACCGACAACCTGGCGTCGGTGACGAGCGCGGCGCTCGACTGGGTGGTCAGGGCGTTCGGCTGGGTCTTCGTGCTGGCCAGCGCCGCCTTCGTGGTGCTGTCGGTCTGGCTGGCGCTGAGCCGGTACGGCCGCGTCAAGCTCGGCCGGGACGACGAGAAGCCCGAGTTCTCCACCGTCTCCTGGGTGGCGATGATGTTCAGCGCGGGCATGGGCATCGGACTCATGTTCTGGGGCGCCGCCGAACCACTGTCTCACCTGGGTACGCCGCCGCGGGGTCTCACCGAACCGAACTCCCAGCAGGCCGCCCGCGTGGCCATGGAGTACTCGTTCTTCCACTGGGCGCTGCACCCGTGGGCGATCTACTCCGTGGTCGGCCTGTCGCTCGCCTACTTCACGTTCCGCAAGGGTCGCCGGGGCCTGATCAGCAGCACCTTCGTCCCGCTCATCGGCGAGCGCGCCGAGCGGGGCGCGGGCAAGGCCATCGACATCTTCGCGATCTTCGCGACGCTGGTCGGGTCCGCGGTCTCCCTCGGCCTCGGGGCCCTTCAGATCAACAGCGGCCTGACGAACCTCTGGAACGTGCCGAAGTCCACTCCGCTGGCGATCGGCATCATCGCGGTCCTCACCGTGGCGTTCGTCGTCTCCGCCGTCACCGGCGTTAAGCGCGGCATCCAGTTCCTGTCGAACACCAACATGGTGCTCGCGGTGGCGTTGCTGTTCTTCCTGCTCGTGGTGGGCCCGACGGTCTTCGTCCTCAACACGCTCACCGCGTCGACCGGAGGCTACCTGTACGACCTCATCCCGATGAGCTTCCGCACCGGAGCATTCGGCGGCGAGGAGTGGATGGCGGGCTGGACGATCTTCTACTGGGCCTGGTGGATCTCCTGGACCCCGTTCGTCGGCGCCTTCATCGCCCGCATCTCCCGGGGCCGCACCATCCGCCAGTTCGTGCTCGGTGTGGTGGCCATCCCGAGCCTGGTCAGCTTCGTCTGGTTCTCGGTGTTCGGCGGGACCGCCATCGACCTGCAGCTCGGCGGCACCGACCTGTCAGCCGCGGTGGCGGAGAGCCCGGAGGCCGCGCTCTTCGCGGTCCTGCGCGAGTTCCCGCTCTTCACCGTCACCGCCATCCTGGTGATGGTGCTGGTGGCGCTCTTCTTCGTCAGCGGCGCCGACGCCGCGTCGGTCGTGATGGGCACCCTCTCGTCCCGCGGCACCATCGAGCCGAAGAGTTGGTTGGTCGCCCTGTGGGGCGTCCTCACCGGGCTGGTGGCCGCGGTGCTGCTGCTCGCCGGCGGGCTGTCCGCCCTGCAGTCGCTGACCATCCTCGCCGCACTGCCGTTCCTGTTCGTGATGGTCGGCATGGTCGCCGGGCTGCTGCGCGAACTGCGCCGCGAACCGGCCGCCGCGACGATGGCCCCGGAGATCCGCGCCTTGGCCGCCGCAATCGTGCCGCCGGCGACCACAGAACCCACCAACGGTTCGCAGCCGGGTCACCGCATCCCCGGGGTCGAGGTCTAGTTAGTTTCCAGTTTCCCGGGTCAGTCGTTAGCCGGTGGGCAGTCGTCAGTCGCTCTGGAACGGTGAGGTGGTCGGGTCGTGAGCCTCTTGCGCAGGAAATCGGTCGAGCAGTCGATCCGGGACACCGAGCAGCCGGAGCACCAGCTCCGCAAGGAGCTGTCGGCACTGGACCTCACCGTCTTCGGCGTCGGCGTGATCATCGGTACGGGCATCTTCGTGCTCACCGGCGTGGCCGCCAACCGGTCCGCCGGACCGGCGGTGGCGCTGTCGTTCGTCCTGGCCGGTGTCGCCTGCGCGCTGGCGGCGCTGTGCTACGCGGAGTTCGCGTCCACGGTCCCGGTCGCGGGCAGCGCCTACACCTACTCGTACGCGGCGCTCGGCGAACTGGTCGCGTGGATCATCGGCTGGGACCTCATCCTCGAGTTCGTGCTGGCCGGAGCCGTGGTGGCGGTGGGCTGGTCGCAGTACCTCGCGGTGCTCCTGGAGACGCTCGGGGTGACGCTGCCCGCCGCCGTCACCGGCGGCGAGGGCGGCGTGTTCAACCTGCCCGCCACGCTCATCGTGCTGCTCCTCACCGCGGTCCTGGTCGCCGGCATCAAGATCTCGTCCCGGGTGAACGCCGTGGTGGTCGCCATCAAGGTGGCGGTGGTGCTCTTCGTGATCGCCGCCGGGCTGTTCTTCCTGAAGGGCGACAACTACGTGCCGTTCGTCCCGCCGGCCCAGCCGGCGGCGGGCGGAACCGGCGCCGAGGCAACCCTGCTGGAGGCCATCTTCGGGCAGGCGCCGGCCAACTTCGGCGTCAGCGGCATCTTCGCCGCGGCGGCACTCGTGTTCTTCGCGTTCATCGGCTTCGACATCGTGGCCACCGCGGCGGAGGAGACCCGGGTGCCGCAGCGTGACCTGCCCCGCGGAATCCTCGGTTCGCTGGCGATCTGCACCGCGCTCTACGTCGCCGTCTCGCTGGTGGTGGTGGGCATGCAGAACTACGCCGAGCTGGACACGGCGGCACCGCTGGCCGCGGCGTTCCAGGCGGTCGGCCAGCCCTTCTTCGCCAACCTGATCACCTTGGGCGCTCTCGCCGGACTGACCACCGTGGTCATGATCCTTATGCTGGGTCAGAGCCGGGTCGCGTTCGCCATGAGCCGGGACGGGTTGCTGCCGCGCTGGTTGAGCCGGGTGCATCCGCGCTACGGCACCCCGCACCGCATCACCGTCATCGTGGGCCTCCTGGTGGCCGTGCTCGCCGGGTTCGTCCCGCTGGAGGAACTCGCCGAGCTGGTCAACATCGGCACCCTGTTCGCGTTCGTTCTCGTCGCCGCGGCGGTCATCCTGCTGCGCCGTACCCGCCCGGACCTGCCGCGCGGCTTCCGCGTGCCCTGGGGGCCGGTGATACCGGTCCTCGCGATCGTCGCCTGCGTCGTGCTGATGCTGTTCCTCACCGTGGAGACCTGGCTGCGCTTCGTCGCCTGGATGGTCCTGGGACTGTTCGTCTACTTCCTGTACAGCCGCCGCAACAGCCGGCTCGCCCGCGGTGCGCAGGACGGCCCGCCGATGCCCGGCCGGCCGGACCTCGACACGGGGTTCGGCTCCGCGTCACCCCCGCCGCGGTAGGCCGGCCGCGGCCATCGACACCGCACGACCGCGCATTCCCGGACCTTCACCGACCGTGCTGTGATGGTGACTCTCCCTGGATCGGAAGGGTGTGCCGCACATGGATGATCTGAAGGTCGTGTCGCAGGAGGAGTGGCTGGCCGTCCGCACGGAGCTGCTCGACCGGGAGAAGCACCTCACCCGGCTGCGGGACGAGGTGACCGCGCTGCGTCGCCGGATGCCGGCCGTCGTCGTCGAGAAGGACTACCGGTTCGCGGGACCGGACGGGCCGGTACGGCTCCGCGACATGTTCGAGGGACGACGGCAGCTCGTCGTCTACCACTTCATGTTCGACCCGAGCTGGAGCGAGGGGTGCACGAGCTGCTCGTTCCTGGTCGACAACCTGGGCCACCTCGCGCACCTGCACGCCGGTGACACCACGTTCGTCGCCGTCTCCCGCGCGCCGCTGTCGTCCATCGCTCCGTTCAAGGACCGCATGGGCTGGACCTTCCCCTGGTACTCGTCCCACGGCAGCGACTTCAACTACGACTTCCACGTCACCCTCGACGAGGCGGTGGCGCCGGTGGCGTACAACTACAAGGACCGCGCGACCCTGGAGCGGGAGGGGCTGGCGCACCACCTGCACGGCGAGGCGCACGGGCTGAGCGTCTTCGTCGCCGACGCGGACGACCGGGTCCTGCACACCTACTCGACGTACGGCCGCGGTCTCGACGCGGTGCTCACCACCTACCACTACCTGGACCTGACGCCGCTGGGCCGGCAGCGGTACGTCAACGAGTTCCCCCACCACGACCGGTACGAGGGGGTCACCGCGAACGCCGGGCACTGCCACTGACGGCACGCCGGCCCCGGCCCGGCCAACCGGCCGGGCCGGGGCCGCCGGCCCGGGCGGGCGTCGCGGAGTGCGCACATCACGAGATGACGGTCGCGCCGCCCCGGTGTGACGATCCGGGGGTCGTTCGCCTACCGCGATCAGGAGGCCACCGCCATGAGTACCGGCTTGTCGATCGTGCTGTTCCCCGTCGCCCTGGGCATCGTCATGCTCGGTCTCGGGCTCACCCTCACCGTGGACGACTTCCGTCGCGTCGTGACCTACCCCCGGGCCGTCCTCGTCTCCCTGGTCTGCCAGATGCTGGTCCTGCCGGTCATCTGCCTGGGCCTGGTGGTCGCCGCCGGCCTGCGCGCGGAGCTGGCGGTCGGGATGATGCTGCTCGCCGCCTCGCCCGGCGGCAGCACGGCCAGCCTCTACAGTCACCTGTTCAAGGGCAACGTCGCGCTCAACGTCACCCTGACCGCCGTCAACTCGGTGCTCGCGCTGTTCACCCTGCCCCTGATCGTCAACCTGTCCGTGGCCGCGTTCATCGGCTCGGACAGCTCGATCGGCCTCCAGTTCGACAAGGTCTTCCAGGTGTTCGCGCTGGTCCTCATCCCGATCTCGATCGGGATGGCCGTCCGCCGGCACCGTCCCGACTTCGCCGCGCGCATGCAGCGCCCCGTGAAGATTCTCTCCATCGTGGTCCTCGTCGTGGTGCTCACCGGCGCGGTGATCGGCATCAAGGACGAGCTCGCCGCCGCCGTCGGCGCCGTCGGCCTCGTCGCCCTGCTGTTCAACCTGGTCAGCCTGGCCATCGGGTACGCGGCGCCGCGCCTGTCCGGCGTCGGGCACCGGGAAGCCGTCGCGTCCTCGTTCGAGATCGGCATCCACAACGCGACCCTGGCCATCACGATCGCGCTGAGCCCGGCCCTGCTCGGCAACAACGACATCGCCATGCCGCCGGCCATCTACGGCACCGTGATGTTCTTCACCGCCGCCGTCTTCGGATTCGTCGCCGCCCGCCGTCCCCACGCCGACGCCACCCACCGGCAACGAACCACGGCGGCGTGACCGCAGCCGGCAACCGGTCCCGCCGCCTCGCGGTGGAGCCGGCCGGCACGGTACGTCCCGGCGGCGCCCACCCAGGGCAGGATGGACGTGTGCACATCGAGCCGGTCGACTGCGCGCCCGAGCAGGCGTTTCCGCGAGCGATCCTGCGGCAGCGCTGGGACGATCTCACCTTCCTGCACTGGGCGGTCGCACCGGATCTGGTGGCGCCCCTGCTGCCGCCCGGCACCCGACCGGACATGATGGACGGTTCGACCTACGTCGGTCTGATCGGCTTCCGCATGGTGGGGCTGGGCCTGGGCCGAGGGCCGGGGGTGCCGTACTTCGGCACCTTCTGGGAGACCAACGTGCGGCTGTACTCGGTCGACGACACCGGCCGGCGTGCCGTGGTGTTCCGCTCGCTCGACGCGTCCCGGTTGGTTCCGGTGCTGGTCGCCCGGGCGACACTGCGGCTGCCGTACCTCTGGTCGGCGATGCGCCTGGACCGCGATGGTGACCGTCTCACGTACCGGCTCCGGCGCCGCTGGCCCGGTCCGGCCGGCACGACGAGCCGGATGGCGGTCCGGGTGGGCGAGCGGGTCGTCGACCCGACCCCGCTGGAGCACTTCGTCACCGCCCGGTGGGGTCTGCACACCCGGGCGTGGGGCCGCACCCTGCACCTGCCGAACTGGCACCCCCGCTGGCCGTTGCACCGGGCCGAGCTGCTGCATCTGGACGACGAGCTGGTCACCGCCGCCGGGCTTCCGCCGCCGACGGCGCATCCGGTCAGCGTGCTCTACTCGCCGGGTGTCCCGGTCCGGTTCGGCCCACCGGTCGGCCTGCGGAGCTGACCGTCACGGCCCCGCCGGGTCGGCGCCGGCCGTCGGCTCCGCGTGGGCGAGGAGAGCGGCCAGCTCGGCGGGGGAGTGGGGTCGGGCCCTCGGCGGTCGGCGAGGCCACAGTTGACATTGTGGCGTCGCCGACCGTAGCGTCCGGGGCGACGATGTGTGCGGAAGCCGGTGCAATTCCGGCACGGTCGCGCCACTGTGACCGCGTCCACCCGGTAGGCAAGGGGTGACGCGGAAGTCAGACCCGCCACCGTCACTGGAACCCGTTGTGGGACGCGTGATCCCGAGGAGGTTGCCCGTGTCCAGCCCGTCTTCCGCCCTGCCCCGCCCGGTCACCCCGCCCGTCGCCATTCCGTGGCGTGAGCTGCAGCCGTGGCTGCTCTTCGGCACGGTGCTGGCCCTCGTGCTGCTCTACTTCGTCGGCACCGAGCAGGGTGTCTTCCAGGTGGTCAGCGGTGCGAACGTGCACGAGTTCGTGCACGACGGCCGTCACCTGCTCGGCTTCCCCTGCCACTGACGGGCGGGTCCGAAACCATGCTGTCACCCCGCGCCCTGCTCGTCCGCGGCATGCTCGCCGGCCTCGCCGCCGGACTCCTGGCATTCGTGTTCGCCTACTTCGTCGGTGAAGGTCCGATCGACCAGGCGATCGCATTCGAGGAGGCCAACGCCGCACCGGAGCCGGCCGTGGCCGGCGAGCCGGAGGGCATCAGCCGGACGGTGCAGAGCACCGTCGGCCTGCTCACCGCGTCGCTCATCTACGCCGTCGCCCTCGGCGGGATCTTCGCGATGGTGTTCGCCGCCGCCTACGGGCGGATCGGTCGGTTCGGCCCGCGGGCGACCGCGGTGCTGGTCGCGCTCACCGGGTTCGTGGTGGTCGCGCTGGTGCCGTGGCTCAAGTACCCGGCCAACCCGCCGGCGACCGGCGACCCCGACACCATCGGTCGACGCACCTCGCTGTTCTTCCTGATGATGGTGATCGCGCTCGCCGGGGTGGCGCTCGGCGGATACCTCGGCCGAGCGCAGGTCGCCCGGCTCGGCACCTGGAACGCGGGCCTCGTCGGAGCCGGCGCGTTCGTCCTGGTCGTCGGGCTCGCGCTGGCGCTGCTGCCCTCGATCGAGGAGGTCCCGGAAGGCTTCTCGCCGATCCTGCTCTGGAACTTCCGGCTGGCGTCGCTGGGCACCCAACTCGTCGTGTGGACGACGCTCGGTCTGGTCTTCGGCCTGATGGCCGAGCGGGGCGCACGCCTGTCGCGGCAGCCGGTGCCCGTGGCCGCCGGCCGGTAGGTGGCAGCGCCGCCGCGACCGCCGTCCGAACCACGCGACGCCCGGCAGGCGCTGGCGGCGGCCTCCGTGCTGGGCCCCTTCTTCGCCTGGTCCCCGTGGTCCGACCGGGCGGGCTGGCGGCCACTGACCGAGCTGCTCGACGGCGACGTCCTCGCCGAGCGGGTGGACGCGGCGGCCACCACGCTGCGTACGCGGTGCGATCTGCCGGCGGACGCCGTACCGGTGCGCGTCGTCGCGTCGGTCACCTTCCTGGGCCTGGCGGCGCGGCTGGTGTCCCCGCCGCTCGGGGCGGCTGTCGTGGGTGGTGCCCTGCCGCTCGCGGGCTCGGAAGACCTCTGGTGGCGTCCACCCACAGCCGGGCCCTGGCCGCTCGCGCACGGCCCGCTCGACGTGCTGCCCACCGGTGACCTGGACGATCGTTCGGTCTCGGCGGCGCTGGTCGAGACCGCGGCGCAGGGCCCGGTGCGGCTGCTGCTGGACGCATTCCGAGCCCGGTTCCGACTGTCACCGCAGGTCCTGTGGGGCAACGTCGCCTCCGCCCTGGCGGGCGCTGCCGGGGTGCTCGCCGATGCCGCGCCGGCGCACGCCGAGCGGGCCGGCGCGGTCCTGGCGGGGGCGCTGGAGCTGCCGCCGCTTGCCGGCACCGGCACCCTGGTCCGGCCGGATCCGAACCGGGTCCGGTGGTTCCTGGTGCGGCGAAACTGCTGCCTCTACTACCGCATTCCGGGCGGCGGAACGTGCGGTGACTGCGTGTTGACGTCCCCGGCTCAGCGGTGGCGGCACTGGCGGTCGGTACTGGCCGGGCCGGCGAAGCCGCCGGCGTGAGCCGCTGAGGCTCACCGGCGGCCCGGTCAGGACCGGGACGGTCGGGCGGCCCACTCGGCGGCCACCCGGTGCGGGTCGCCGGTCCGGAACTCCGGCGGCTCGTGCAGCAGGAAGTCCCGGTGGCTGATGTTCCAGGCGTACGCCCCGGCCATGGCGAAGACCAGCACGTCCCCCACACCGATCGGCCCCGCCGTGGTCGACCGGGACAGGACGTCCCTGGGGGTGCAGAGCTGCCCGACCACGGTGACCGGCCCGCCGTCGGTGCGGGCACCGTCGGCGTCCCGCCGACGGTGCACCGTGAACGGTTGCGGATGCCCCTTCGCCGCGGGCGTGCGCAGGTGGTGCGTGCCGCCCTCCACCACCACGAACCACTCGCCGTGCGAGCGCTTCACGTCGACCACCTCGGCGAGGTACGCCCCGCAGTAGGCGGTCACCGACCGCCCCGGCTCGACGCGCAGCCGCAGCCGCGGGTGTGCGTCGAGGACGTCCGCCAGCGCCCGGCTGTAGCCCACCCAGTCGAACCGTGCCGCCGGGTCGGCGTAGTCGACGGCCATGCCGCCGCCCACGTCGACCTCCGCGGCCCCCACCTCGGCGACCGACCAGCGGACCACGGCGGCGGCGACCGCCCCGGCGAGCGCGGCGTCCAGCCCGCTGGCCAGGTGGGCGTGGACGCCCCGCACCTCGACGCCGGTGGGCGGACGGCGGACGCACTCCACCGCGTCGGCCGGGTCCATCCCGAACGGGCTGGGCCCGCCGCCCATGACCAGGCTCGCCCCGGGGGCGGCCACCGGGAGGTTCACCCGGAGCAGCACCCGGGCGGACGTGCCCGCCGCGGCGGCCAGCGCGCCGAGGCGGCGCAGCTCGGCCGGCGACTCGACGTGGACGCGGTCCACCCCGGCGGCCAGGGCGGCGGCGAGGTCCTCGTCGGTCTTGCCGGGCCCGGCGTACGCGGCCGGCACCAGTCCGGGCAGCACCTCGGCCATCCGCCGCAGCTCGCCGCGGCTGGCCGTCTCGAACCCGTCGACGACCGGAGCGAGGGTCCGCAGCACACCCGGGTCCGGGTTCGCCTTGACGGCGTACAGCAGCTCGACCCGGCGCGGCAGGGCGGCCCGGACGGACCGGACGTGCGCGGCCAGCCCGTCGAGGTCGTGCACGTACACCGGCCGGGTCACCGCGGTCCACCGAACGGGTTCGGCACCGGCACGAACGGCGCGGCGCGGTCGGCGTCGCGCCGCCACCGGACCAGGAGGTTCGCCTTGGCCACCAGTGGCTCGCCGCGCAGCAGCGCACGCAGTTCGGGAGGATCGCCGAGGTCGGCGGCCACCGCCTCGACCACCGCACCGACCTCCCGCCACAGCAGCGGCTCGATGCCCGGCCGCGCGTCGGCGAGCGCGCCGCAGATCCCGGCCAGGTGGTTGACGAACAGGCAGTAGACGACGCGGCGGCGGGCGTCCCGGGGCCCATACGCGGCCTGCGACGGGACGCCGGCGGGCCAGCCGGCCCACCGGCTCGTGTCCAGCTTGACCCCCTCCAGGTCGCGCAGCAGCATCCGCACCGGGCGGCGTTCGGCGTCGAGCACCGCGACCACGTTCTGCAGGTGCGCCTCGTGCACGACGCCGTGCCGGAGCCAGCTGCGCAGCACCGCCGGCACCAGCAGCCCGACGTACGCCCGCCACCAGGTCACCGGGTCCGCCACCGGGAGCGGCGTGGCGGCCAGCGCCGCCGCCAGCAACGGGGTGTCCCCCGGCTCCAGGTGGGGGCGCAGGCCGGTGCGCAGGATCGTGCCGTACGCCTCGTCGGCGTCCGGAGCGTCGACCGTGCGATAGGCGGGCTCGGCGAGCAGCGCGACCCCGGGCGGCATGGGCAGGCGGGACAGCAGCTCGGTCAGGGCGACCGCTCCGGTGAGCTCGTACCGCGCGTTCTTGCGCAGGCAGTTGGTGATCCGCACGTGCAGGCTGGCCTTGACGAACAGGTCGGCCTCGGGGGCGTAGAGGGTGCGGACGCTCGCCGTCGGGCGTACCGGGACGCCGGCCGGGCCCAGCCGGCGGACCCGGGGATGTGCCGGCGGAACCAGCGCCAGCTGCCAGGGATGTACGGGCAGCACCCGGTGCCCGGCCGGCGGGCGCGGGGGGTCGAGGCCCGCCAGCAGCGCATCGAACGGCCCGGCGCCCGCGACCAGGTCGTCCGGCACCGCGAGCCAGTGCAGCCGGAACGCGGAGCGAAGCTCCGGCGCGTACGCCCGCCAGCTGTCCGGGTCGCCGCTGCGCCACTTGGGGGCGGGATGGTACGGGTGGCCGAAGAGCAGCGACTGTTCGGATTCCACGTACGCGTCGACGGCGGGCTCCCCGGTGGGGGTGGGATCCCGGTCCGGCCGATCGGCCAGCAGCCGGGTCACCGCGTCCCGGCTGGCCCGCACCTGCCGGACGAACTCGTCGTTCGTCCGGCCGGTGCGGGCGGTGAGTTCCGCGGCGACCAGCCCGGCCAGCCGGCCCGCGTCCACGTCCGTCCACCGGTCGCCGCCGAGCCGCAGCTGCACCGGGCCGGCGTAGCGGTGCGCGCCGAGCGGTGACACCCGGGCGGTGGCGCAGCGCAGCGTCGCGTCGGAGTTCCGTAGCCGCAGCACCACCGCGCCCCCGCCCACGGTCACGTCGCCGTCGGGCAGGGCGATCTCGCGTACCAGGCAGCCGAGGACGGCGTGGGCGGCGGCCAGGTCGGCGCGCCGGTCGGTGTCGAGGCACTGCCCAGGTCGCGACACCGTGTCCGTCATGGCGTCTCCCGCAGGTAGTTCGGGCCGGTACGCCGGTAGTACTTGTTGACGTCGGCGCAGCCGAGCCGCTGCTTCGGTAACAGGGTGCCGGCGGTGAGCATCGCCTTGACCGGAAGTCGGGCGGCGCGTAACACCCGCTCGGTGAAGAACCGTGCCGCCGGCCCGTCGCCCCAGCGGTCGCGGGCCGCCGCCAGCCTCGGTGCCAGCGCGGCGGCCGGCGACGGTACGGGCAGCCCGCGCGCGGCGAGGGCGAGCAGGGGTGCCGCCGCGGCCAGGTGCAGGGTGATGGTGATGAACACGTCGGCCAGCTCCTGCGGATCGCGTGCCCACATCCGCCCGTCCCGCAGCGGTGGTCCGTCGGGCCCGCGATGGCGCGGGTCCAGCCGCGCGCCGTCGTTGTCCTTGTAGAGCAGGCCGACCGTCCCGTCCGGATGCACCAGCAGGTGAATGTTCTGCGGGTGGGCCTCGAGGGCCACCCCGTACCGTAGCCAGAGGCACACGTGCCAGTCGAGCAGCAGGTCCAGGTAGGACTCCACGACTGCCACCGGCTCGCCGAGCCGTTCGAGCACGGTGCCCGCCTGCGGATCGGGCGCGGCGAGGGCCGCGACCGGCACCACCCGGACCCCGGCCAGGTCGCGCGGGAAGCGGCGGAGCAGGAAGCTGAGCCGCTCGTCGCCGCCCGCGGCACCGTAGGTGCCCTCGTCGGCGTGCCGGATCCGGCCGGCGAAGGCCGGTTCCGCGCCGGCGATCCGGTCGAGCAGCCCGGCGACCGCCGCGCCGTCGGCGAGAGTGTCGGGATGCAGGGTCCGTCGGTTCCGCGCGCCGAGGGTCGCGGTCGGCAGCGGCAGCTTCAGATGGGTGTACGGGTCCTGCGCGAGCGCCACGGTCCGCATGGAGAGGGTGGGCCGTACGGTGATCGCCGGCCGGTCGGTCGCCGGCAGCCGGTAGCGTTCCGCGGTGAGCGGGTGCACCGGCATCAGCACTCGGTCGGGCCGCCGCGCCGGCGGCCACCAGTCGGGCAGGTCGCCGGTGAGCCGCACCGCCCCGGCGCGGGCGGCGTACCAGCGCAGGGTGAAGCGGGGTGCGTGTTCGGGGGCGTAGCGGTGTAGTTCTTCGTCACCGAGCCCGTGCCGGCAGCGGTCGGTGGGGTAGACCGGATGGCCGGCGTACGCGGCGAGCACGTCGTCGAGCAGCGCCGCCGGCATGCCGGCGGGGGTTGCCGCGCGTTCGGCCGCGACGGCGGCGAGCACCCGCCGCCGGGCCCCGGCGGCGAGCCGGCGGGCCGCGAGGTCGGCCCGGCACTCGACGGTGAACGCCGCCCAGCCGGATTCGGCCTCCGGGTCGTCCGGCGGGGCGAGCAGTGCCAGGAGACCGTCCACGGTGTCCACGTCGCGGACGGTCCCCTCGGCGAGGACGTGCAGCACGGGCGCGGCGCTGCGGAGGGCCTGCTGGAAACCGTCCGCGCGGACCGGGATGCGCAGCAGCCCGGCCGGGTGCCGCACCGCCCACCAGCCGGGGCCGTCCTGTCGGCCGCGGCTGGACAGGCCGAGGTGGTCCTCGCGCAGCAGGGCGTCGAGCACCCGGCGGAAAACCTGCCGTTCGCTGTCGTCGGTCATGCGACGATCGTCCACCGCAGGCCGCGTCGGAAGGCGGCCAGCGCGGTCCGGACGGTCTCCCGGTCGGGGCCGATGGCGTGCAGCGCCGCGAGGTAGTCGCGGTTGGTGCCGGTGCGGTCGGCGGTCCGGCCCACTTCGCGCAGGGGCCGGCAGGCCAGCCGGACGCCGTCCCGGACGGTGTCCAGCCGGCCGGGAGCGGCGGTGAGCCGGCCGGACCGGTCGGCGCAGACGTACTCGACGCGGGCGTGCCGGGCGACCGCGGCCGGTACGGGCAGGTCGAGGGCGGTCAGCGGCTCAGCGAGGTGCAGCCGGATGACGTGTTCGAACAGCGGCACGCCGAGCAGTTCGGCGAGGATCAGGTCCATCCGGTCGCCGATCAGGCGGTAGTTCACCTCGATCAGCCGCACTCGGCCGTCCTGGACGACGTACTCGGTGTGGCAGGCGCCGAAGCGTACGCCGAGCACGTCGAGCCGGGCCCGTAGCTCGACGTCGTCCCGTTCCGCCGGGGGAGACCAGTCGAGGGTCGTCTCGGTGAACGTCGGTGGCGGGCCGAGGCCGGTGTGCCACCCGCCGAGGACGGCGAGGCCGGCGGCGTCGCCGAGGGTGTCGTACGTCCGCAGCTCACCGGCCAGGTACTCCTCGACCACCAGCGCGACCTCGGGCCGGCGGCGGCGGATCCCGTCGATCCGCGCGGCCAGCTCGCCGGGGTCGGTCACCAGATAGGCGTCCTCGCTCGCGACGCCGTCGCGGGGCTTGACCACGGCGGGGAACATCGCCTCCGGCACGTCGGGTGCCGTGCCGGGGTCGACGGCGACGGCGCGGACCAGGTCGAGCCCGGCGGCGGCGACAGCCCGGCGGGCCGCGGCCTTGTCCTTGCAGAGCCGGGCGGCGTCGGGGTCCTTGCCGGGCAGGCCGAGCTTGCGGGCGGCGATCGCGGTCGGTTCCTGGAGGTGATCGCTGTTGGACAGCAGCGCCGCGGGTCGGACCGCCGCCGTGACGACGGCGGCCGCGTCGCGGACGGCGCACCGGGCAACCGGTGTGCCGGCGGGCCACTGCTCGGGCCGGTCGGTCAGCACGGTGACCGGCAGTCCGAGTGAGGCGGCCGCCGGGAGGAATCCTTCCAGGACGGCGTCGGTGGGGTTGAGCGCGGTGAGGTACAGCCGCATCCCGCCTCCGTCGACTGGCCGATCATGCTGGTTAGGGCAGCCTACCCTAATGTTCCTGGTCTGCGAGCTTCTGTCGGGTGTGTCCCGGTCAGCCGTCAGCCGTCAGCCGCCGGCACGACGCCCGACGGCGCGACGCCCGACGGCGCGACGGGTGGCGGCGCGACGGCGTGGTCGGGCGAGCCGGACCGCTCCGCCCGGCGCAGCAGTCCGGCGGCGACCAGGCCGCCGACCAGGACGGCGGCGGCGCCCACCGTCTGGCCGGTCTCCAGCGCGGCGGCGAAGGCGACGGTGACGGCTTCACGGTCCGCACCGGAGCCGGCGGCGGCGAGGGCCGCCGGGAACGATCCGGCGCCGACCAGCGCGGCCGGCAGCAGGGCGGTGAACCGGGCGTTCAGCACGGCGCCCAGCACGGCGATGCCGAGGCTGCTCCCGACCTCGGTCATGGTGCCGTCGACACCGGCCCCGGCGCCGGCCTTCTGTGCCGGGATGGCGCTCATCACCGCCTCGACGATCGCCGGGTTCGCCAGCGCGCAGCCCGTACCCATGACGAGCAGCCCACCGAGCAGCACCGCGTAGCCGTCGGCGGGGGCGTGGGTGACGAGCAGGAGACCGGCCGCGAGCAGCGTCATGCCGACCGCGATGGCGGCCGGCAACCCGAGCCGACGGATCGCCACCGCGGCGGCGCCGGTGACGTTGAGCAGCACGATGGACAGCGCGAACGGCGCCATCCGCAGACCCGCCTCCCAGGCGGGGTAGCCGCGGACGAACTGCAGGTGCTGGGTGAGCAGGAACAGCGCGCCGGTGGCACCGAAGGTGATCAGGACGACCCCGGAGATCGCGCCGACGAAGCGGCGGTCCCGGAAGAAGTGCATGTCGAGCATCGGGTCGGGGACCCGCCGCTCCCAGTGGACGAAGAGCCCCAGCAGGAGCACGCCGGCAGCGCCCGCGCCGAGCACCTCGGCCGATGCCCACCCCCGCTCCGGTCCGGAGATGATCGACCAGACGACCGCGGTCAGGCCGGCGGTGGACAGCACCACCCCACCCACGTCGAGCCGTCCGCCGGCCGGACCCCGCGACTCGGGTATCAGCACCCGGCCGACGAGAAGGCAGACCAGCACGATCGGGATGTTCATCAGGAAGATGGCACCCCAGGGCAGGTGCGCGAGCACGGCGCCGCCGATCGGTGGCCCGGCCGCGAAACCCAGCGCGCTGGTGGCCGCCCAGATGCCGATCGCGCGGGACCGCTCGGCTGCGTCGAAGACCTGCATCGCGACCGCGAGGGTGGCGGTGACCAGCAGGGCGCCGCCGACACCCATGCCCGCGCGGGCGGCGATCAACTGGCTGCCGGAACCGGCGAGCCCGGCGGCGAGCGAGCCGAGGCCGAACAGGACAAGCCCGGCGAGCAGCATCCGGCGCCGCCCGTACCGGTCGGCGGCGCTGCCGGCGCTGAGCAGCAACCCGGACAGCACCAGCGCGTACGCGTTGATGATCCACTGCACGTCGGCGGTGCTGGCACCCAGCTCGGTGGTGAGCACCGGCACCGCCACGGTCAGGACCGTGTTGTCCAGCACCACGACGAGTTGGGCCAGACAGAGCACGGCCAGGATCAGCCACCGGGTGGGGGACCGGGGTGGCGCGTCGCCCGACGGGCCGGCGGCCGGTCCGGCGTGGTTCGCCGGGCCGGCCGCCGCGGCGGCCACCGAATCGGCGTTCATCGGGTCGGCGCGAAGGGGGCGAGCGGGTTGGCCAGGGTGCCGGCGAACTGGAGCGCGGCCGACGGGTCGGCCAGGTCGACCATCTGCTGGTTGTTGCGCAGCTGGAGCCGGTTGAGGCAGGACAGCGTGAACTCCTCGGCGAACAGGTCGTGGCGGCGCAGCCGGTCGGCCAGGTGCGGGACGCTGTCGGCGTAGTCGAGCGCGCACTCGGCGACCGTCCGCCAGAAGTCCTCCTCGACGATGGTCCCGTCGGTGTCCAGGATGGCGGCGAGGTGGCGGAGGAAGCAGTCGAAGACGTCGGTGAAGATGGACAGGATCTTCTCGTCCTCCGGGATGGTGGCCCGGATCCGGCGTACCGGCTCCGGCAGGTCCGCCTCCGGGTTCATCACCACGATCTCCTCGGCGATGTCCTTGAAGACCACCCGTTCGACCGCGCCGTCGCGCAGGACGAGGATGACGTTCTCGCCGTGCGGCATGAAGGCCAGGTCGTACGCGTAGAGGCTGTGCAGCAGCGGCACCAGGTAGGCATCCAGGTAGCGGCGCAGCCACACCGTCGGCGCCAGCCCGGACTCGGCGACCAGCGCGGCGGCGAGCGAGCGGCCGTCACGGTCGACGTGCAGGAGCGAGGCCATGGTGGCGAGCCGGCGGCCGGGCTCCAGGCCGGCGACCGGGCTCTCCCGCCAGAGCGCGGCCAGCATCTTCCGGTACGGGGAGTAGCGGTCGGTGGCGGCCTCGTACTGGCGGTGCCGGTAACCGACCGCGGCCCGCTCCCGAATGATCGACAGCCGGGTCCGCTTGAGTACGGGGTCGTTGTCGATCAGGTCGGCGAGCCAGTCGTTGATGGCCGGCGTCGCCTCCATGTACGCGGCGGACAGGCCGCGCATGAAGCCCATGTTCAGGACCGACAGCGCGGTCTTGACGTAGTGCCTCGTCGGCTCCGTGACGTTGAAGAACGTGCGGATCGACTGCTGGGCGAGGTACTCGTCCGGTCCCTCGCCCAGGCAGACCAGCCGGCGGCGGGCGACCTCGCCGGCGAAGGTGACCGCCAGCTTGTTCCACCACTGCCACGGGTGCACCGGGATGAGCAGGTAGTCGGCCGGGTCCAGGCCGAGGCCGGTGAGGGCACCCGCGAAGCGGTCGACCGTGTCGGCGTCCAGCTCGGCCCGCACCAGCGTGTCGTAGTCCAGGTCGGCCGCGCAGGTGAAGGTGGTGTGGTCGCGGTGGGCGGCCAGCCACAGCAGCCGGACGGGCGCCGCGGCCTCCGGGGCGTAGCGGTGGTACTCGTGCACCCCGAACCCGATGCGGCCGTTGTTGGCCACGAAGCACGGGTGCCCCTCGGTCATGCCGGTCTCCACGGCCTGGAAGTCCGCCCGGGCGAGTTCGGCGGCGCTCACCGGGGGCTTGCCGAGCTTGTACGCGGTGCCGGCGAGCGTGGAGGTGATCTCCTCCAGGTACACCGGCAGGATCGCGTCGGTGAGGCCGAGCGCGTCGCGCAGGTCGAGACAGAGGTCGACGGCGTCCAGCGGCAGCTCGTCGCCGTCGCGGTGCCGGCTGATGCTGTCGGCGTCGACCTGCCAGTGGTCGAGGGCGAGGCGCCGGGCGGCGAACCGGTACGCCACCGTGCCGTCGTCGCTGCGGACCACCCACCGCCCGGCGCCGGCCGGCTCGGGGGTGATGAGACGTTCGTGGGCGAACTCGGCGAGTGCCTTGCGCACCAGCAGCCGGTTGGCCGTGGCCCAGGCGTCGGGGGTCAGATGGTCCACGGATGCGGTGGCCTTCACGCGGGCACCCCTCCTCGGGTCGCGGCCAGGAACTGCTCGCGGGTGCAGACGCTGAGCAGGGCCTCCTTCTCGGGCTTGCGGATCGGGCCCACGACGGTGAAGCCCACGGCGGCGTTGAGCGCGTGCACCGCGGTGTTGCGGACATCGGGCTCGACGACGACCCGCCGGGCCGCCGGGTCGGCGAAGAGCCAGGCCATGACGGTCGTGATCACCGCGCGGGTGAAGCCGCTCACCGGGGTGTCGGTGGGGGCGCAGAGGAAGTGCATGCCGACGTCGCCGTCCGCGGCGTCGTACCGGCCGACGAGCTCGACCCGGGCGGGGTCGTACCGTTCGGCGAGGAAGGCGGGGGCGCCGCGCCACAGACCCAGGTACGCCTCGTGGTGCGGGTGGGCGGCGATCCTCCGGTACTCCTCGGCGACCGCCGCCACGTCGGCGTCCTGCATCAGCCAGAACGCGGCCTTGGGATGGGTGACCCAGCCGTGCAGCAGCGCCGCGTCGGCGTCGGCGTCGAGGGGGCGCAGCGCGAACTCCCCGAGCCGGTCGTCGTGCCGTGTGAACACGGTCATGACATCGCCCCCGCGGGCGCACCGAACTCCTGGAAGGCGATGGCCTTCTCGATCGGGTAGTGCTCGCGGCCGGTCAGCTCGCGGATGATCCACGAGTTGCGGTACGGGCCCATGCCGAGGTCGGGCGACGTGATGCTGTGGGTGTGGGTGCCCGCGTTCTGGAGGAAGACGCGGCCGGTGTGGTCGATGCTGTAGTTGCGGGCGACGTCGAAGCGGCCGTGGGAGTCCCAGCGGAGCCGGTCGCGGACCGGCTCCAGGAACTCGGGGACCCGGTAGTGGTAGCCGGTGGCCAGGACCAGGCCCTCGGTGTCCAGGGTGAAGTCCCGCCCCTGCTCGACGTTGCGCAGACCCAGGTGGTACCGGCCGGTCGAGGCGTCGTGGGCGGCGCTGGTCAGCTCGGTGTTGGTCAGCAGGCGGGTCCGCACCGGGCCGTCGAGGCTGCGGGCGTAGAGCAGGTCGTAGATGTCGTTGATCAGGTCGGAGTTGATCCCCTTGAACAGGCCCTTCTGGTCGGACTCCAGCCGGTAGCGGGTCTGCTCCGGCAGGGCGTGGAAGTAGTCCACGTAGTCCGGTGAGGTCATCTCCAGGGTGAGCTTGGTGTACTCCAGCGGGAAGAACCGGGGCGACCGGGTGACCCAGTTGAGCTGGTAGCCGTACGTGTCGATGTCGGTGAGCAGGTCGTGGTAGATCTCGGCGGCGCTCTGCCCGCTGCCGACGACCGTGATGCTCCGCTTGGCCCGCAGCGCGTCCCGGCTGTCGAGGTACCGGGAGTTGTGGATCAGGTCGCCGCCGAGACCCGCGCAGGCGTCCGGAACGTACGGCGGGGTTCCGGTGCCGAGCACCAGGTGGCGGGCCCGGTAGGTGGCGGTGCCGTCGGCCGTGTCGGCGTGCACCACGTAGCGGTCGTCGGCCTCGTCGTACTCCACGGCGGTGACGGTGTGCCCGAACCGCAGGTTCGGCAGCTTCGCGGCGGCCCACCGGCAGTAGTCGTTGTACTCGGCGCGCAGGGGGAAGAAGCTCTCCCGGATGTAGAACGGGTAGAGTCGCCCGCTCTCCTTCAGGTAGTTGAGGAAGGAGTACGGCGAGGTCGGGTCGGCGAGGGTGACCAGATCGGCCATGAACGGCGTCTGCAGCCGGGTCGACTCGAGCAGCATCCCGGGATGCCAGTCGAAGCCGTCCCGGGTCTCCAGGAACACCCCGTCGAGGTCGTCGATCGGTGCGGTGAGGCAGGCCAGGCCCAGGTTGTACGGGCCCAGCCCGATGGCGATGAAGTCGTGGGTCGACATCGGGTCTCCAAGCGCGGGTGTCAGCCGACCGGGCAGGACAGTTCGGCGGCGGCCGTGGTCTGCGCGTACCAGGCGGCGTGGTCGGCGATGAGGTCGAGAACGTGGGCGATGTCGTCCACGCTGGTTTCGGGGTTGAGCAGGGTGAACTTCAGGTAGTGGGCACCGTCCACCTTGGTGCCGGCGACCAGGGCCGCGCCGGAGGCGGCCAGGGCGTCCCGGGCGTGCAGGTTGGCGTCGTCGACGAGGCCCGGCCCGGCCCCGGGCGGGACGTAGCGGAAGACCACGGTGCTCAACTGCGACCGGGCTGCCACTTCGAAGCGGGGATCGGCGTCCAGCAGCCGCCACGCCTCGGCCGCGAGGTCGACGACCTGGTCGAAGAGCGCCCCGATGGCGTCCGGCCCCATGATCCGCAGGGTCAGCCAGAGCTTGCACGCGTCGAAGCGGCGGGTGGTCTGGATGCTCTTGTCGACCTGGTTGGGGATGCCCTGCTCGACCGCGCGGGCCGGGTTGAGGTAGTCGGCGTGCCAGGTGGCGTGGCGCAGCACCCGGCCGTCACGCACGAGCAGGGCGCTGGAGCTGACCGGCTGGAAGAACGACTTGTGGTAGTCGACCGTCACCGAGTCGGCCCGCTCGATGCCGTCGAGGAGGTGCCGGCGGGTGGGGGAGACCAGGAGCCCGCACCCGTACGCGGCGTCGACGTGCAGCCACACACCGGCCGCCGTGCAGATGTCGGCGATCTCCGGCAGCGGGTCGATGGTGCCGAAGTCGGTGGTGCCGGCGGTGGCGACGACCGCCATCACCACCAGGTCCTCCCGCCGGCAGCGGTCGATGGTCCGGGCCAGCTCGTCGGTGCGCATCCGGCGCCCGGCGTCGGTGGGGACGGTGAGCACCGCGTCCGCGCCCAGGCCGAGCAGCTTGGCGGCCTTCTGCACGCTGAAGTGACCGGCGGCGGAGGTGATGATCCGCAGGCGGGCCAGCACCTCCGTGCGGGCCGGGCGGGCGGTGGCGCCGCCCACCACCCGCCGGTACGCCTCCTCGCGGGCCAGCAGCATCGCCTGGAGGTTCGACTGGGTGCCACCACTGGTGAACACGCCGTCGGCGGCGGCGCCGAGGCCGATCCGCCCCGTCGTCCACTCGATCAGCCGCCGCTCCATCAGCGTCGCGCCGGCACTCTGGTCCCAGGTGTCCAGTGAGGAGTTCACGGCGCTGAGGACGGCCTCGCCGAGCAGCGCCGGGATCACCACCGGGCAGTTGAGGTGTGCCAGGTAGCGCGGGTGGTGGAACCACACCGCGTCCCGCAGCCAGACGTCGTGCAGTTCGTCGAGGGCGGCGTCGGTGTCGTGCAGCGGCCGGTCCAGGTCGATGCCGGCGATCAGGGGAGCCAGCGTGTCCGGCGTGACGCCGGTGAACGGCCGGTCCGCGCCGGCCACCCGGTCGGCCACCCGGTCCATGCCCTGGGTCAGCGCGCGTCGGTAGTGCGCGACCGATCCGGCGTTGAACAGGTGGGCCCGAGCGGCGGACAGGTCCGGCCCCGCCCCGGTCGGCGAGCTGTCGAGCGTGCTTCCGGTCAGGCTCATGCAGGTCCTCAGCGGTCAAAGTGGACACAGGTGCGGCGACTGGCGCCGCCCAAGGTTAGGTTAGCCTAACCTAAGTCGAGATCAAGGTGGTGGGGGCGAGGTTCACGCCACAATCGCCGGGTCGCCCACCGTCGACGGCTCGCCGGGCGTCCCCGGCGTGGAAGCGGGCGGGCGCCGGAACCGCCGCTGGTGCGCGAGGCCGAGAGCGACGCCGGCCGCCACCAGCACGATGGACGCGACCGCCACCGCCGGGTAGCCGAACCCGCCGGCGGCCGCGAGACCCGCGGAGGCCGCCACGAACGAGCAGACCAGCCCGAACGACGACAGCACGGTGAAGTCGGTGCCGCCCGTCCCCGGCCGCGAATAGTCCATGTTGACCGTGTAGAGCACGACGTTGGCGATGGTGTACGCCGCCAGGAAGAAGCAGAGGGCGGCGACCGTCCCGGCCAGCGGCACGTGACCGTTCATCAGCGGGAGCAGCAGCACCGTCGACAGCGCCAGGGCCACCCCGCCGGCCACCAGCACGCCGCCACGCCCGAACCGCGCGATCCCGACTCCCGCCAGCAGGCCGGCGACGATGGCGGGCACGCTGGTCACCACACCGGTCACCACGCCGATCCGGCCCAGCGACCAGCCGGCGTCCACCAGTGCGGGCGTGATCAGGGCGTACGCCATGCCCGCGCCGACGTAGACCAGCGGTACCACGCCGAAGGTCCACCACCGGCATCCGGGCTGGCCGAACACCGACAGCAGCGCCCGGTACGCCGTGCCGACCCCGGCCACCCGGTCGGTGCGGGCCGGCTCCCGGAACCGCCACACCACCAGCAGCCCGACCGCGGTCAGGACGGCCAGGAGACCGACCGCCGACACCCACCCGAACCGGTCGTAGACCAGCACACAGGCGCCGCCCCCGAGCAGGTTGCCCAGGTAGCTCGCGGCCACCTGGATGCCGTTTCCGGTGCCCCGGGCCGACTCGCTCAACAGCCGGACGGCGACCGCGTCCACCGCGATGTCCTGCGTGGCGGAGAAGAAGACGAACGCGGCGCAGATCGCGACGACCGGGCCGAGTTGCTCGGCGGGACGGGAGAACGGCAGCAGCGCCAGCAGTGCCAGCACCAGCGCCGCCTGGAGTACCAGCAGCCAGGACCGGTAGTGGCCCCGGTGCCGGGACCCGTAGCGGTCGAGGATCGGCGCCCAGAGGAACTTGACCGGCCAGATCAGGCCGACGATCTGGAGCAGCGCCAGGGTTTCCAGCGACGTGCCGCCGTCGCGCAGGATGGCGGTCAAGCCGACCGTGATGAACCCGATGCCGAGGTACTGCGTGACGTACAGCGCGGTCAGGGTGCCGAGACGCCCGGTCACGTGGCTCGCCAGTAGCCGAGGGAGGTGACCTGGTGCTTGCCGACGCCCAGGGATCGCCGGATGTGCCGGGTGATGGTGCGCGTGCTGGCCGCCTCGCACGCCACCCAGTAGTGGGCCGAGTCGCTGGCGGGCAGGGCGGCGCAGACTGCGTCGACCAGGTGCTGCCCGGCCTCCCGCCGGGGCAGCCAGGTGACGTCGTGATGCGCCCGGGCGCGCGGCGCGAGTGCCTTCTCGCCCTCGTGGGCGTACTCCAGCCAGACCGTCGCGGGGATGTCGGAGCCGGCGTCGAGCAGGCTGTTCACCGCGGGCAGGGAGGCCGCGTCGCCGATCAGGTAGAGGTGCTCGGGCGCCGGCTCCGGCAGGCTGAACGCGGTGCCCTGCACGGTCGCGTCGATGGTGTCCCCGACCTGCGCGGTGGTGGCCCACCGGGCCGCGCAGCCGTCGTGGATGGCGAACTCGAGGCTGAACCGACCGGTGGCCGGGTCGGGGTCCACCAGCGTGTACGCGCGCTGGTGCGCCCGGCCGTCGTTGTCGAACCAGAGCCGGATCCACATCGTGGGGTGGACGCCGCAGGCGTCCAGCAGGCCGCCACCGTCGAGGAGCAGCCGCTGGTAGTGCCCGTCGATCGACTCCGAACCCAGCACGGTCAGCCGAAAGTCCCGGCCTCCCATGGCCTTCAGGACCAGGGCCTCCCAGTTCCGTTTCACGCACCCCTCCAGGTAAGGTCAACCTCAGTTAGGGCAGGTTAGCCTAAGTTGAGTGATCGACGGAAGGCGCGTGTCACCCACCGCGACGCGCAGCGATGTCGAGCCAGGTCGATGGCGATGTGCGCGGAGTCGCCGCCGCGGGCCGGCGACCGACCGGCACCCACGGCCTGGCCCGTTCGCACCCGTAGCTAAGGACAGCGCGCCATGACATACCAGGAGAAGATCGCCGGTCTCGGCGAGTTGTCGCTCGTGACCCTGGAGCCCGACCGGGACGCCGAACTGGTGCACGGCTGGGTCACCCAGCCCCGCAACTCGTTCTGGGGGATGGGAACGCACACCCTCGACCAGGTGCGCGAGATCTACGCGTTCGTCGACAGCCTGCCGACGCACCACGCGTACCTGATCATGGTCGACGACGAGCCGGTCGGGCTGTTCCAGACCTACCAGCCGGAGGCGGACCCGGTCGGCGAGCGCTACCCGGTCCAGCCCGGCGACGTCGGGATGCACCTGCTCCTCAACCCGGGCCGCCGCTACGCCCGTGGCCTGACCACCGCCGTCGGCCCGGCGCTCGCCCGGTTCCTGTTCCGTGATCCGGCCGCGCAGCGGATCGTCGTGGAGCCGGACATCCGCAACCAGGTCGCCCTGCGCCGGTTGGCGGCCGAGGGGTTCACCTTCGGCTCCGAGGTCGACATGCCGGACAAGCGTGCCCAGCTGGCCTTCCTGACCCGCGCCCGCTTCGAGGCGGACCACCCCGTCCCGGCCTGACCCGCCGGTCAGGGGCGTCGGTGCGCGGCCCGGCGGGGAGCGTCCCGAACGGGCCGCACGGCGGCATCCGTCGTGGCTGTTGCGTCTCGCGCGTGATCTCCGATTCATAGATGACGTGCTGTCGCATCTGAGGAGACGTCTCATGCCGATCGCCCGGTTACTCGCCGGCACCGCGGTGGCCACCGTGCTCGTGGCCGCCGCCGCCACCCCCGCGAGCGGGACAGTCAACGATCCGTTGTACGACAAGCAGTGGGGTCTGCGGCAGATCCACGCCGAACAGGCCTGGCGGACCAGCACCGGCGCGGGTGTGGTGATCGCGGTCGTCGACACCGGCGTCGACCTCGGGCACCCCGACCTGAGCTCCAAGCTGGTGCCCGGCGCCACGTTCATCGACTGCGGCCCGGCCCCGTGCGGCGACGGCGACTGGCGCGGTCCCGACGGCGCGCCCGACGCCTCGGACGAGCACGGTACCCACGTGGCGGGCATCGCCGCCGCGGCCGCCGGCAACGGGGTCGGCATCGCGGGAGCCGCCCCCGGCGCGAAGATCATGCCGATCAAGGTGCTGGCGGCGGGCAGTGGCAGCTTCGCCGACATCGCCGCCGGCATCCGGTACGCGGTCGACCACGGCGCCAAGGTGGTCAACCTCAGTCTCGGCGCGCTGCCCGGCACCCAGGCCCTCACCCTGACCGGGCTCGAGTCGGCGGCGACCGAGGCGATCGCGTACGCCCGGACGAAGGGGGTCGCCGTCATCGCCGCCGCCGGCAACGAGACGTCACCGCTGTGCGCGACCCCGGCCTGGGAGGCGGGCGCGCTCTGCGTCACCGCCACCGACCGGAACGAGGTGAAGGCGGCCTACGCCAACCTGGGCGTGAAGCTCGACCTGAGGGCGGTCGCCGCACCGGGGGGCGCCGGCACGCTCGACTGCGACGACGACGTGTGGTCCACCGTCCCGAGGGGCACCGGCTCGGCCGGCTGCGGGCAGGGCGACTACGACGCGTACGCGGGCACGTCGATGGCCACGCCGTACGTGGCGGGTGTGGCGGCGCTGCTCTTCGCCCAGCAGCGCAGCCTCGACAACGTGTACTCGGTGCTGATGTCGACCGCCCGTACCCCACTGCTGGGGCTGCGCGGCGTCTACACGCCGCTGTACGGCTGGGGCGTCGTCGACGCCCAGGCCGCCGTCGCCGCACCCCGCACCTGACGGTCGCCGGCTGCCGGCCATCCGGGCACCCCGGCTCAGCCGATCTCCGGTTGAGCCGGGGCGTCGCCCGCCGGTGCGACCGGCAGGCCACCGACCACCGACTCGCCGGCGGCGCGACGGAGTGGACGCTGCCGGGAGAGGTCCTCGGTCTCCTGGACCAGGTAGTGGGGTCGGCGCTTGGTCTCGTAGTAGATCCGGCCGATGTACTCGCCGATCACGCCCAGGATCGTCATCTGGAGGCCGCCGAGACCGATCACGCTGACGATGATCGTGGTGTAGCCGGGGACGTCGATTCCCTTGCTGACGGCGTCCGCGACGACCCACGCCATGTACACCACCGCGATCAGCGTGAGGGACAGGCCGCCGTAGATGGCCAACCGGAGCGGCCGGTTGTTGAACGACAGCAGCCCGTCGAACGCGTAGTTGAACAGCGTGCCGAACGTCCACCTGCTCCGGCCCGCCCGCCGGGACTCGTTGCGGTGCGCGACCACCACCGTGCGGAAGCCGATCCAGGAGAACAGCCCCTTGGAGAACCGGTTGTACTCCGGCATCGCCAGCACCGCGTCCACCGCGAGCCGGGACAGCAGCCGGAAGTCGCCGGCCCCGTCCAGGAGCCGCACGTCGATCCACCAGTTGACCAGCCGGTAGAAGGAGCGCGAGGCCAGCATCCGCAGGAGCCGGTCGCCGTGCCGGTCCCGGCGGGCGATCACCTGGTCGAAACCCTGCCGGTACAACGCCACCATGTGCGGCAGCAACCGTGGCGGATGCTGCAGGTCGGCGTCAATGATGACGACCGCGTCCCCGCTGGCCCGCTCCAGGCCGGCCAGCATCGCCGCCTCCTTGCCGAAGTTCCGGCTCAGCGACGTGTAGCACACGGACGGGTCGGCGGCGGCGAGCCGGCGCAGCGCCGCGAGGGTGCCGTCCGCGCTGCCGTCGTCGACGTACACCATCTCGAGGTCCACGTCGGACAGTTCCGCGATCGCGGCGGTCACCGCCGCGTGCAGCCGTTCCACCGAGGCTTCCTCGTTGTAGCAGGGCACCACGACCGACAGGCGCACGTCCGTCACCCCGCCTGGCCCGAGGAGGCCCGGCCGCCGCGCGGCCCGGCACCGGGGTCACAGCTGATAGACCAGCACACCGTCGATGTCCTCCCGGGTGATGCCCAGCCCGTCGACCGGCCGGGACGCGATGCCCTCCCAGGGCGTCCCGGCGGCCCAGCCGGGCAGGGCCACCACGGACCGCACCCCGATGCTCCGCAGGTACGCCACGCTGCCCGGGTCGGGGAAGGCGGCCGTGGCGGCCCGGGTACGCGCCTGGGTGGCGGGCTCGAAACCGGCCAGCCCGTTCGTCACCCGGGGGAAGCCGTCGGTCGTCCACGCCATGTAGATCAGGTCGAGCGCGCCGCCGGCGGGCAGCACCAGCGCGGGCTCCGCCGCCGTACGCATCGCGGCCGGCGGCGGCGGCACCTCCGGATGCGGGGTCCGGTTGATTGCCTCCACGCCGACGAGGGCCAGCGGGGTCAGCAGGACCACCGGCGCCAGGAGCCGTGACCAGCGGGCCGACCATCGCCGCACCTCCCCGGCGAGCGCCGTCACCGCGCCCGCCGCCAGCACCGCCAGCAGCAGGCTCGTCCAGTGCATCATCCGGCCCGGCGTGCGCAGCGCGTCCCACCCGGGCAGGTGCTCGGACAGCGTCAGGTAGCCCGGATCTCCGTCGCCACCGAGGGTGGCGCCCAGGCCCAGCAGCACCGTGCCGAGCACGCCGAGCCCGACCGCGATCCGCCGCCGGGCCGGGTACACCGAGAGGAACAGCCCCGCCCCGGCCAGCCCGAGCAGGGTCATCCCGGGCAGCAACGCCATCTCCGGCGGCCAGGTCAACTGGTCCCGGGCGGCGGCGTGCCGCTCGCCCCAGAGCCACGAATCCGCCGGGGCGGTGACGAACCCGATCAGCGGTGGCGAGAAGTGCGTCGTCCAGTCCAGCGTCCGCTCGGCCTGCGGATTGAGGTTCACGACCCGCAGGTAGACGAGGCCCAGCAGCAGCGTCACCGACCCGAAGACGGCACCGCCGGCCAGGTCCGCGACCAGCAGCCGCCGGCCGAACGCCGGTCGTTGCCTCCGCCGCCACCACGACCAGCCGTACCCGCCGGCCGCGACCAGCACCCCGGCGAGCAGGAGGTACACCAGCGGCAGCCCGATGGCGAAGCCCAGGCTGACCTGCCAGGCGGCGACGAGCCACCCCGCCAGCGCCCAGCCCGGCCGTCGCCGTTCCGGCCGGTACCCGTGCCGCAGCGACCAGCCGTGGCCGCGGGCCAGCATCGCCAGGCACAACGCGATCCCACCGCTGGACAGGATGTTCAGGTGACCGGCGTGCGCGAGACGCCACGGCGCGAACGCCCACGCGAGCCCGGCGAGCGCCCCGCCCCACCGGCCCGCGCCGAGCTGGCGGACCAACGCGTACGCCCCGACGAACGCCAGCGCGTGCACCAGCACGTACATCACGTTGTAGCGGACCAGGGCGGCCTCGAAACCCGAGCCGAGCATCCCCGCCGGGGCGTACCCGAGCAGCGTGTCGCTGTACGCGTACGTGTACCGCTCGGGGAAGAACGTGTTCGAGTGCCACAGGCCGGACGGGTCGTGGAGCAGGGCGTGCCCGCCCCAGGCGAGCTGCCACGCCTGCAGGGTCGGGTCGGCGATGTCGCCGGGGACCGTGCTCGCCGGATGGCGCAGCGTCGGCCAGGTCAGCACGACCGCCAGCAGCAGCCCGCCGAGCACCGCCACCGTCCACTCGTGCCGCAGCCACCGCCAGCGGCCCCACCGGCCGGAGTCTGCGGTGGCGGGAACGTCGTCACGCCCGGCGATCGCGGTGGGTGGCAGCGCGTCGGTGGAACCGGTGGTCATGAAGATAGATGTTCCACGATGTGAGCCGTCTTGTCGATCCACATTCCGAGATTTGGGTCCGCCGACCAGGCGGGCCGCGACCTGCGCCGCGACTCGCACCGGACCACCTCGTGGACGGGTACGGGAAGTGCCCGACGATCGTGCGAGGATCGTCGGACGGCATGTGACCGGACCCGTGCCGCCGCTCCGCCCGCAACCGGCGGCGGGCAGCGCGGCGGCACGGCACCACACCTCGTCCCCTTTGGAGAGCACGATGTCCCTCTCGCCGGCCCGGGTGTTCGCCGCGCTGAGCGCGGTTCGACCGCCCGACCAGCCCTCGCCGGTAGTGAACAAGGCCGTGGTGATCGGCGGCAGTGTCGCCGGGCTGATGGCCGCCCGGGTTCTGTCCGATCACGCCGAGAGCGTCGTCATCATCGACCGTGACGACCTGCACGTGGCCGGCTGGCGGCCAGGCGTGCCGCAGGGGACGCAGTTGCACGCGCTGCTGCCCGGCGGCCTGCTCCAGTTCGAGCGGCTGTTTCCCGGATTTCGGGACCGGGCGATCGCGGAGGGCGCCGTAGAGGCTCCGCCCGTGGCGCGGCGGACCTACCTCGACGGCCGGCTGAAGGTCGTCGTACCCGACGAGGCCGACAGCCTGGCCGGCAGCCGGCCCCTCCTGGAAGGGCTGATTCGTCAGCAGGTGCTCCGACTGCCCAACGTCAAGACCGTCCGTGCCCGCGCCACGGGTCTCGTGTTCGACGGTGCCGTGACGACCGGGGTCCGCTGCGACGTCGGTGGCGCGTCCGGGGTCGAGAGCGGTGACTTCGTGGTGGACGCCATGGGGCGTTCGAGCCGGCTGTCCGGGTGGCTGGAGGAGGCCGGCTGGGACCGGCCCGTGACGCGGCGGATGACCGTGCACCTCAATTACGCGACGGCGCTGTTCCGACGTCGCGAGACGCACCCGGATCTCACGGTCGTCATGGCCCTGAACAGCCCGTGGGTCTCGGCGGACGTGGCCGGCGCGGCGTTCTTCGCGATCGAGGACGGCCGGTGGATGGCCATGATGGCCGGTTACGGGGACAACCGCCCCGGGCACACCGCCGAGGACTTCGTACGCCGGCTGCGGCAGCAGCTTCCACCGGAGTTCGGCGAGGTCGCCGGTTGCGAGATGCTCGGCGACGTGCGGACCTACCGCCATACCGACAGCCGGCGGCGCGAGTTCCACGCGCTGACGCGGTTCCCGGCCGGGCTCGTCAGCGTCGGCGACGCGGTCGCGTCGTTCAACCCGGTGTACGGGCAGGGGATGACCGCGGCGGCGCTGCACGCGGCCTGCCTCTCGATGTACCTGCGGTCGCACCCGGATCCGGCCGTGCCCGCACACCGGTTCTTCGCCCTGCAGAAGGTCGTCGTCGACGCCGCCTGGTCGCTGTCGACCTCCGCCGACCTGGCCCTGCCGCACGTCGACGGGCCCTACCCGCGCGGCTACCGGTTGTCCAGTTGGGTCAGCAGGCAGATCATCGACGCCACCGTCACGGACGTGGGGATCGCGCGGCGGTTCAACGAGGTCGTCTCCATGCGGGAGCACCCCGGGACGCTGGCCACACCGGGCCTGATTCTCGGTGCCCTGCGCGCCAAACTGCGCGCGCGTTGACCGGGGCGCCCGCTCGGCGGGCGCCGCGTCGGGCGGCTGCCGGGGTTCCGCGCGGAACCCGGCAGCCGCCCCCACCCGGTCAGCGGCCCTGGAGGGCCTTGACGTTGTCGCCGAACGTCCAGCCCTTCGAGCCGTCCCAGTTCAGTGACCAGGTCATCAAGCCCTTCAGGCCACCCCGGTAGGTGTTCCACGCCTGGGCCACCGTCGACGGGGCCATCCAGCCGCCACCGGCGCCGGGCTGTGCCGGCAGGCCGGGCACCTGCTTGTCGTACGGGACGCGGATGGTCGTGCCCTGGATCACCAGGCCGGCGTTGAGGCAGTCGGTCTGGGCGACGAAGCCCTGCACCGTGCCGGCCGGGTACGAGTCACCGGAGCAGCCGTACATGCTGCCGTTGTAGTACTGCATGTTCAGCCACCAGAGCCGGCCGTTGTCGGCGTACCGTTTGATGATCGGCAGGTACGCGCCCCAGATCGACCCGTAGGTCACGCTGCCGCCGGTGACGTACGCCGTCTCCGGCGCCATGGTGAGGCCGAAGGTGGGTGGCATCTGCGCGAGCACCCCGTCGATGATCCGGATCAGGTTCGCCTGCGATGTGGACAGTTGGGTGATGTTCCCGCTGCCGGTGAGACCGGTCTCGATGTCGATGTCGATGCCGTCGAAGTTGTACCGCTTGAGGATCGGCACGACGGTCGCGACGAACCGGTCGGCGACCGCCGCCGAGCTGAGGTCGATCCCGGCGGTGGCGCCGCCGATCGACATCAGGATGGTCAGGCCGGCGGCCTTGGCCCGGCACATCTCGGTGGGGGTGGGCACCCGCACCGTGGCGTCCATCCCGTCCTCCCACAGCACGGTGCCGTCGGCGCGGATCACCGGGAACGCCGCGTTGATGACGTTGTAGCCGTGCGCGGGGATGCGCGAATCGGTGATCGGGATCCAGCCCAGCGGCGGGTGGACGCCGTTCGCCGCGCCGTCCCAGTTCTCCCAGTAGCCCTGGAGCACCTTGCCGGCCGGCTTGGGCTTGCCGGCGCAGGTGTCGGGACCGGGCGGCGTGGGCGTTGCGGTCGGCGTGGGCGTGGGTCTGGGCGTGGCGGTGGGCGTCGGGGTGGGGGAGGGCGGTGGCGTACCGTCGCACGCCCCGAGGTCGGTCCAGAGCGACGGGGTGGCGGCCGGGTTCCAGCCGGCGCCGGGCGGTGGGGTGTGCGCCACCAGCGCCTGGTACGACCGGCCGGCGTAGGTCACCCGGCTGCCGACGGCGTAGCTGACCCCTTCCGCCCAGGCCGGTGCCGTGCAGGCGGCCAGCGTCGTGCTCGGCGCGTCCGTGGCCGCCGCTAAGCTGGCGGCCCGCGGCAGCGCCGCGACGGCGGCGACCAGCGCCGCGCCGGCAACAAGGGCGGGAATCGCCCGTCGAAGTCCCATGGCGTACCTCCTCATCGATTGATGGGAGGCTATCAATTAACTTTGTTAAAAGTTGGCGCGGCGTCCCGGTTCGGGTGCGAGTTTTGGCGGATGGCGTGACCGCCTTCGCCGAGGGCCCAGGTCAGCCGCGCGCCGTGCCCCTCGTGCCCAGCCGTGGGGTTGTGCGGCGTAACGGAATGACGTGTCATTCCTCCATGGCCCGAACCGTCGACCCCCACCGCCGGCAGTCCATCGTCGACGCCGCCCACTCGGTCTTCGCCCGCAAGGGCTACGCCGCCGCCGGCATCGCCGACGTCGCGGGAGAGCTGGGCATCGGTCACGGCACGGTGTACCGGTACTTCGAGAACAAGCGCGACGTCGCCGCCGCGGTGCTGGACCGGGCGCTCGAGCGGATCGCCGCGGTGGTCACGGCGGAGGACGCGACGGCCACCGGCTCCCTGGCCGAGTACCGGGCGCAGGTGGAGCGGATCGGCCACCGGCTGTACGACCTGTTCGCGGCCGATCGGGCGCTCGGCCGCCTGGTCTTCCACGACCTCGGCGCCGTCGACGACGACCTGCGGGAGCGCCTGCACGCCGCCCACGAGACGTTCGCCGAGTACACCGCGGCGTACCTCCGCAACGGGATTGCCAAGGGGTTCCTGCGCCCCGAGCTGGACGTCGACACGACCGCGCGGGTGATCAACGGAATGATCTTCGAGGGCGCCGCCCAGGTCACGCGGACCGACGATCCGCGGCCCCTGCGCGACCGGTGGATACGCGCCGTGGTCGCGCTGATGTTCGACGGAGTCGCCCGGCACGGTGAGCCCGGAGGGAGTGAGCATGGTCCAGGTTGACGTCTTCTGGTCCTACGCGATCGGCGCGGGTTTCGGCGCGGCGGCCGCCCGGGCGGCCGCCGCCGAACCGGTCCGCCCCCTGTTGTCCGACCGTCGGTTCACCACGACGGTGCTGTTCCTGGCGTGTCTCTTCGCCCCCAGCGGGTTGTGGCTGCTGTGGCAGTTCACCGGCTGGGAGACCATGCACGCGGCGGTCGCGCCCGCCGACCTGCCGGCCTGGTTGGTCGCCGCCTTCGCGGTCACCAACGTGACCCAGGGCATCGTCGGGTACGCCGTGGCCCGGCACCTGTGGCGCCGCGGGCACCGGTATCTCTCCTGGCTGCAGATGCCGTTGGGCTACTTCGCGATGTTCTTCGTGTTGGCGTACGGCTGGGACGGCACCGGGTACCGCCGGTTCTTCGCCCCCACCACCGCGGCCTGGCAGGCGGGCTCGGTCGACCCGCTCGCGTTCCTCACCAGCCCGGTGGCCCTCACGCTGTACGGCATGGGGGCGGTCCTGCTCCCGACGATGCTGTGGCTCCAGGCGGGTTGGTGGGCCGGCGACGGGCTCGGCCGGGTGCGGGCGGTGGGCCTGCTGCTGGCCGTGGCCGTCAGCCTCGGGCTCGGCACGGCGGCCGTCGTCAGCATCGCGCTGCACACCCTCGGGGTGCTGCCGGGACTGCTCGCGTGCGCCGTGCTCGTGCCGGGCGCCTTCCATCCGCGGGGGCTCGCCGGGCTACTGGCCCGTCCCTTCCCGCTCGGGACGCGGCGGGCTCCGGCGCCGACCGCGGCCTGAAAGCGCTCCCGCTCACCGATCGCTGTCGGGGATCGACACAGCCACGCGTCGGCGCCCGACGGAGCCCGCGCGAACCGCCGGCCGCGGAACGGGTCCGCCGCTACACCGTGGTCCGGAAACCTGCCGCCGCATCGATCGACATCGCGGCGCCGGATCCATAGACTCCGATCTTTCTGGTGCCACGAGTCCAGGGAGGATCCACGTGCCGAGCGAAACCCGAGCGCACGCCGCTCCGCCGCTGCTGTCCCGCCTCGCCGGCGTCGCGGTGGTGTCCGCCGCGCTGGTCGCCGCGGGCGGCACCGCCGCCATCGCCGCGCCACCCACCGCGACGATGCCCAGCGCGACGACGCCCACGAAGGGGCCGTGCGCGTACACGCCGACGCCGGAGGAGCCGGCGGCCCGGCCGGTGCCGCTGCCACCCGACCCGCGGCGCACGCCCGACCACGGCACCGTCCGGGTCACCCTGCGGACCAACCAGGGCCCGATCGGGCTGACCCTCGACCGGGAGCAGGCGCCGTGCACCGTGCAGAGCTTCCTGCACCTGGTCCGGCACCGGTTCTACGACCGGACCACCTGCCACCGGCTCACCGCGTACCCGACCCTCAAGGTGCTGCAGTGCGGCGACCCGTCCGGCACCGGCTCCGGCGGCCCCGGCTACCGGTACGCCGATGAGCTGCCGACCGACCTGCCGCCGGCGCCGACCGACCCGACCGGGGTCCGCCGGCTCTACGTCCGGGGCACCCTCGCGATGGCGAACGCCGGCCCGGACACCAACGGCAGCCAGTTCTTCCTGGTGCAGTCCGACTCGGCGCTGCGCCCCAACTACACCGTCTTCGGCACGGTCGACGAGGCCGGACTGGCCACCCTGGACCGGATCGCGGCCGGCGGGATCGCCGCCACCCCGGAGGACCCGGCGCCGGTCGACGGCGCGCCGGCCGTGCCGGTGGAGATCTGCCGCGCCAAGCGGGGCCGCTGACGATCCGCCCGGCGGGGCGGTCCGGTGCCCCGCCGGGCGTCACGGCGCCGCTGGTGGTGCACCCTCGACGCCGGCGGGGTGTCCCCTCACATCAGCCCGCGAACCGCCGCCAGCGCCGCGTCGACGTCCGCCTCGCTGTTGGCGATGGTCGCGCCGAACCGCACGTACGACGGGTTGTACGGCGTGCTGCTGGCGATCACGCCGGCGGCGTACAGCCGACCGACCACCTCGCCCACCGGCAGGTCGGCGACGGCGCAGCAGACGATGCCCGCGGACAGGTCGGCGGAGCGTGGCGTGACCAGCCGCACGCCGCGGATGCCCGCCAGGCCGCCCTTGAGCCGGTCGGCCAGTTCGCGGGTCCGCGCGGCGACCCGCTCCGGGCCGATCCGGCGGTGCAGGTCGAACGCCTCGGCCAGCGCCCACCGGTGCTCGAAGGTGTGGTAGCCCCCGGGCGTGTGCGCCGGGCCGCCCGGTATCGCCGGTGCACCCGCGCCGGCGGACAGCCAGTGGCCGATGCTGCGTCCGTCGAAAGGAGGGATCACCGCTGTCATCCGGGCCCACGCCCGGTCGCTGCCCCAGACCAGGCCGGTGCCGCGCGGCCCGAGCAGCCACTTGTGACAGCCGGAGACGAGCACGTCGCAGCCGAGCTGATCGGGGGTGGCGGCCTCGGCGCCGAAGCCGTGCACCCCGTCCACACAGACCAGTGCCTCGGGGCTGCGGGCGCGGACGGCCTCGGCGAGCTGCCGGATCGGCAGCTTCACGCCGGTGCTGGAGTGCACCCAGGTCAGCGCGACGACCCGGGTGCGCGGGGTGACCGCCGCCGCGAGGTTGCCGACCACCTCGTCGACGCTGGTCGCCGCCGGGTCCCGGTAGAGGCGCACCCGGCGGACGGTGACGCCGTCGCGCTGGGCCCGCAGCCGCAGCGACTCGTGCGTGGCGTAGAAGTCGTGCTCGGTGGTCAGGACCTCTTCACCGGGCCGCAGCCGTACGGCGGTGTAGACCAGGCCGAGACCCATCGTGGTCGAGTCGGTCAGGGCGATCTGGTCGGGGCGTGTCCCGAGGTGCCCGGCGGCCGCCGCCAGGGCGGCGGTGTCGAGCCGTTCCTCGTTGGCCGCCAGGTAACCCGTCGCGTCCCGGTCCAGCCCGTCGCGGTGCGCGGCGACGGCGGCGCGGACCGGCGCGGGATGGGGCGCGAAGACGAAGGTGGCCAGGTGCGCGCTGGCCCGTTCGATCGCGAACTGCGCCTGAACGCTGACCCAGCTCGCCGGATCGAGTGCCGGTGGGGCGGCGGCCGGTGGGGCGGCGGACTCCCGCCCGGCCGGCTCGCAGCCGGCCGCCAGGCCGGTCATTCCGGCCGCGGTCACGCCGAGAAGCCCCCGTCGGGTGAACTGCATACGACCCATCGTCCGCCGTCGACGTCACGGGTACATCACCGAGGCGTCGCGAGCGGAGCGCTGATCCGGCAGGGCGCGGCGCGTCCCGGGGAGCCGCGCCCCGCCGGTGCCCGGCGCGGGTGGGCGCGTGGTAGACATTCCGCGTGGTGGAGGTGAGCCAGTCCGGGGAGCGCGGCATCGACGACGGGGTCCTGGACGCCGCCCGGGACTGCGTCCTCGCCTACGGCGTCCGTCGCACGACGTTGACGGACGTGGCGCGACGTGCCGGGGTCTCGCGGATGACCGTCTACCGGCGCTGGCCGGACGTGCAGTCGCTCATCGGCGACCTGATGAGCCGCGAGTGGCACCAGGTGCTGATGGCCACCGCGGCCGACGAGGGTGAGGGGCCGGCCCGGGCGCGCGTGGTGGCACGGGTGGTGGCGGGTGCGCGACTGCTGCGGGAGCACCCGCTGCTCTGCAAGATCCGGGACGTCGATCCCGAGGTGCTGCTCCCGTACCTTCTCGACCGGCGCGGCAACGGCCAGGACGAGATGCTGCGGTTCCTGGCGGCGGCCCTGGCCGACGGTCGCACGGACGGCTCGATCCGGTCCGGCGACGCCGGTGTCATGGCCCGTGCGGTCTTCCTGACGACGCAGTCCTTCGTGCTCTCCGTCCGCACGGTCGCCGACACCGTGCCGGCCACCGAGTTCGACCAGGAACTGGCCCGGCTGGTCGACGGCTACCTGCGACCGGACTAGCTAGGACTGGCGCCGGGGTCCGTGGTGGGTGCGCGGCCGCGTCGCGGATCCTACGTGTTCGCGGGCCGCGATGGCTGACCGGCGGTCGGGCCGGCGTCCAGATCGGTGACGTTCATTGGTCGTTCGAAGAACGTCTCGAGCGCGACGATGGTCTGGGTGCCGGTGACACCCTCGACGTCGAAGAGGCGGCGCAGCACCGCCTGGAGCTCCTCCGGGGTCGAGGTGCGGATCTTCACCAACAGCGACGCGGACCCGGCGATGATGTGGGCCTCCTGGATCTGGGGGATGGCCGCGAGAGCGTCCCGGGTCGGTGGGTCGCCCATCCAGGCGTTGGCCTGGAGCATGACGAACGCCAGCACGCCACGGCCGACGGCGGCTGGATCGACGTCGACAGTGGTACGTCGGATGACCCCACGTTCGCGCAGCTTGCGTACCCGCTCGTGGGTTGACCCCGCCGACAGCCCGACCACCTTGCCGAGGGCCGCGTACGCCTGCGTGGCGTCGGCCTGCAACTCCGCGAGCAGTGCCCGGTCTACCTCGTCCACTGCGCCCCACTCCCTTAGAACGTGAACCGGCCAACTCGCGTGTTGACCATATCAGGTTCGGCGATGTTAGCGTTCTGCCGAACAGTACTCCGCTCAGGTGAGGAGCCTCAGGTGGCCGAGACCATTCCCGCCCAGTTCCAGGTGCTCGACGAACGCTTCCAGTACGTCAACGGCGACTTCGTCGTCGAACGCCTCCACACCGGCTCGCGCAAGACCGAGGGCCCGGCGTACTGCCCGGCCGGGCGCTACCTGGTGTGGAGCGACATCCCCAACGACCGGCTGCTGCGCTGGGACGAGACCACCGGCGCCGTCGGCGTCTTCCGCCACTGCTCCGGTTACGCCAACGGCAACACCGTCGACCGGCAAGGCCGGCTGATCACCTGCGAGCAGGGCAACCGACGGGTCACCCGCACCGAGCACGACGGCACGATCACCGTCCTGGCTGACCGGTACCAGGGCAAGCGGCTCAACAGCCCCAACGACGTGGTCGTCCGCGCGGACGGCACGGTCTGGTTCACCGACCCGACCTACGGCATCTTCAGCGACTACGAGGGCAACCAGGGCGACAGCGAGTTCGGCGGCGCCTGCCACGTGTTCCGCCTCGACCCGGCAACCGGCGAGCTGCGGGTGGTCGCCGACGACTTCTGCCGACCGAACGGCCTGGCCTTCTCCCCCGACGAGCAGCGACTCTTCATCGCGGACACCCGGCAGGAACCCAGCCACATCCGCGTCTTCGACGTCACCGCCGACGGCACCCTGTCCGGTGGGAAGGTCTTCGCCGAGTGCGACAACGGACGCTTCGACGGGCTCCGGTTGGACGACGCCGGACGGGTCTGGGCTGCCGCCTGGGACGGCGTGCACTGCTTCGACCCCGATGGCACCCTCATCGGCAAGCTGTTGCTGCCGGAATCCGTCGCCAACCTCACGTTCGGCGGACCCAAGCGCAACCACCTGTTCGTCACCGCGGGGACCAGCGTGTACACGCTGCGGGTCACCGTCAACGGTGCCCGCTATCCCCAGCACAGTGGAATCGGGTGACCGTGAACGACGTCGCGGCCGCCGAACGTACGACGCGGTGCGGCTCGCGCCGGCGTGCACGGGCAGCTAGGCGATGATCCGAAGGGCCCGCGGACGGACCTCGACGTGCAACCGGTCCACCCGGCCGACGGGGTCGCCGTCGCCGTACACGGCCACCGGGCGGTCGGCGTGGACCGTGACCGACCTGCCGCGGTAGGTGGTGACCTGCGGGAGCCCGACGTGCCGGCCGGTGCGCATCCGCCGGAGCGCCACCGGGAACAGCAGCTTGGTGGCGTGTCCGATCACGACCACGTCCAGCGCTCCGTCGTCGGGCCGCGCCGCGGGGGCGACGTGCAGTCCGCCGCCGTAGTAGCCGCAGTTGGCGGCGACCACCGTGTACGCGTACACCTCCTCGGTGCGGCCGTCGACGGTGATCGTGTACCGGGTGCGCGGCCAGCGCAGCAGCGCGCGCAGCCCGGTGGTGGGGTACACCAGCGAGGCGGGTAGTCGGGACCGGTTGGCCAGTTCGTTGGCCGCCGCGTCGAGGCCGGCGTAGACGCTGCCGACGATCGTCTGCCCGGCGACGCGGAGCACGTCGAGGTGCCGGGTCGGGCCGTGCAGCAGCAGGTCGGCGACCGCGTCGGGGGAGTGCGGCAACGCCAGCTGGCGGGCGAGGTCGTTGCCGCGCCCGGCCGGGACGACGCCGAGCAGGCCGCCGGCGTCGGCGACCGCGCCGGCGAGCAGGCGGATCGTGCCGTCGCCCCCGGCGGCGACGACGACCTCACCACCCTGCACCGCCGTGGCGGCGTGTCGCCGGGCCTCCGTGGCGGTCTGCGTGTACTCGACCCGGATCCGGGCGCCGGCGGCGCGGAGCCGGTGGGCCACCGGCATCAGGCGGGACAGTCCTCGGCGCGCGGCCGGCCCGAGGATCACGGCGAAGGCGCGCACCTCACGGCACCAGGATGCCGGGGTTGAGGATGCCGGCCGGGTCCAGGTGCCCCTTGACCGCCCGGAGCAGGTCCACCGCGACGTCGCCGATCTCGGCGGCGTACCAGGGTCGGTGGTCCGCGCCGACGCCGTGGTGGTGGGTGATCGTGGCGCCGGCGGCGGCGATCGCGTCACTGGCCGCCGCCTTCGCGGTGTGCCAGCGGCCGATCGGGTCGGGGCCGGGGGAGCAGATCACGGTGAAGTAGAGCGACGCGCCGGTCTCGTAGACGTGGGAGATGTGGGCCAGCACCAGGGCCCCGTCCGGCAGCGCGTCGAGGATGGCCTGCCGGACCCGGTCGTGCACCGCCGGCACCGCCGACCAGTACGCGGCGGTCTCCAGGGTCTCCGCGAACGCCCCCGCGTCCAGCAGTGCGTCCCGCAGGTACGGGGCGTCGAAGCGGTGCCGTTTCCACTGCCGCCCCGCCTCCGGGCCCAGCGGCGTGCCCCCGTGTGCGGCCAGGACACCGGCGGCCGCCTCGACGGTGGGCTGGACGTCCTCGCCCTCGTACCCGGCGACCAGCAGGCAGCCCCCCTCCGAGCGGCCGGAGCCGGTGGCCCCGATCATCGTCTCGACCTCGTCGGACAGCCGCAGCACCGTGGGCCGCGGCCCGTCCTGCGCCAGCCGCCGCACGGCGTGCAGGCCGGCGGCGAACGACTCGAACCGCCAGCCCTCGTAGTGCGACCGCGCCGGCAGGGGGCGCACCCGCAGCGTCACGTCGGTGATGATGCCGAGCGTCCCCTCGCTGCCCAGGAAGAGCTGCCGCAGGTCGGGACCGGCGGCCGAGGCGGGCGCGCGGCCCACCCGGACGGTGCCGCGGGGGGTGGCGACGGTCAGCGCCGTCACCATGTCGTCGAAGCGGCCGTAGCCGGCCGACGCCTGCCCGGACGACCGGGTGGCGGCGAAGCCGCCGATGGTGGCGTACTCGTAGGACTGCGGGACGTGGCCGAGGGTGAACCCGTGCTCGGCGAGGAGGTCCGCGGCGCGCGGGGCGCGCACCCCGGCCTGCAGGACCGCCGTCCGCGACACCGGGTCGACGGCGACCAGCGCGTCCAGCCGGCCCAGGTCGACGGTCACGTGCCGGGGCGCGGTGGGCGTCAACCCGCCCACGACCGAGGTGCCGCCGCCGAAGGGCACCACCGCCACCTGGTGCCGGGAACAGACGTCGAGAAGGGACACCACCTCGGCGTGGTCGGCCGGCCGGACCACGGCCTGCGGGGCCGGTCGCACCTGGCCGCGCCGGTCCCGCAGCAGGTCGGGCGTCGACATGCCGGACGCGTGCCGTGCCCGCGCCTCGGCGGCGGTGAGGACGTGCCCGTCGCCGACCACCTGCCGCAGGGCGTCGAGGACCGCGGCGTCCAGTTCGCACTCCGGCACCGCCGCCGCCAGCGGCACCGGCGGCGGCGGAGGCGTCAGGTCGAGCACCTGCGCCAGCAGCTTCGCGGCGGAGTCCGGCAGCACCTTCGCGTTCGTCGCCGTGCCCCATCGGGCCCAGCCGGCGGACGACGCTTCCCCTCGCACATCCATGTGTGACAGAGTGACATCAAACGTCACTCAATCGCAAGGAGGGGTCGTGGACGCATCGCTGACCGGCGTACGCCGTGAGCGGGAGCTGGCGGAGCTGGCCGGCGGCACCCCGGTCGACGTCCTCGTCGTCGGGCTCGGCGTCACCGGCGCCGGGGTGGCGCTCGACGCGGCGAGCCGCGGCCTGTCCGTGGTGGCCGTCGACGCCGAGGACCTGGCCCACGGCACGTCCCGCTGGAGCTCCAAGCTCGTCCACGGCGGCCTGCGCTACCTCGCCCACGGCCAGGTCGGCGTCGCGTACGAGAGCGCCACCGAGCGGCACGTCCTGCTGACCCGCACCGCCCCGCACCTGACCCGGCCGCTGCCGATGCTGCTGCCGGCCACCCGGTACACCACCGGGTGGCAGGATCGCGCGGCGGCGGCCGGCCTGCGTGCCGGCGACCTGCTCCGCGCCTGTGCCGGCACCTCCCGCCGGACCCTGCCCCGGGCCCGCCGGCTCGGGCCGGCCGAGGCGACCGCGATGGCGCCCGCGCTGCGTCCGGCCGGGCTCCGCGGGGCGCACCTGTCCTGGGACGGTCAGCTCTGCGACGACGCCCGGCTCGTGGTCGGCCTGGCCCGCGCGGCCGCCGCGCGATCCGCCCGGGTGCTGTCCCGCTGCCGGGCCGTCGAGCTGCACCGCGACGGCGCCACCATCGAGGACACCCGCACCGGTTCCCGCCTGCACGTGGCCGCGCGCGCCGTGGTCAACGCGACCGGTGTGTGGGCGAGCGACCTGACCCCGCACGTCCGCCTGCGCCCGTCCCGGGGCGCCCACATCGTCCTGTCCGCCGCCCGGCTGGGCGGGCTCTGGGCCGGGCTGACCATCCCGGTGCCCGGCGAGTTCACCCGCTACGTCTTCGCCCTGCCCCAGACCGACGGTCTGGTCTACGCCGGGCTGACGGACGAACCGGTGGACGGGCCCGTCCCCGACGTGCCGCAACCCACCGACGCCGACATCGCCTTCCTGCTCGACGTGCTCAACAGCGTCCTCGACCAGCCCCTGCGACCCGACGACGTCCTCGGTGCGTACGCCGGGGTGCGGCCGCTGCTCGCCGATGCCGACGCCCGGACCGCCGACCTGTCCCGGCGGCACGCCGTCATCGACGACCCGGACGGGATCATCAGCGTCGTCGGCGGGAAGCTCACCACCTACCGCCGGATGGCGCAGGACGCGGTGGACACCGCCGTCCGCCGCCGGGGCCTGACCGCCGGCTCCTGCCGGACCCGCCGCCTCCCATTGCCCGGCGCCGCCAGCCGGGCCCAGCTGGCCCGGGTTCCCGCGCCGCGCCGGCTCGTCCAGCGGTACGGCACCGAAGCGGTCGGCGTGCTGGCCGAGGCGCCGGCCCACCTCCGCCGGCCGATCGGTCCCGACATCCCGGTCACCGGCGCCGAACTGCTCTGGGCGGCCCGGCACGAGCTCGCCCTCACCGTCGACGACCTGCTCGACCGGCGCACCCGCATCGGACTCGTCCCGGCACACCGGGAGGCGGCGCTGCCCGTGGCGCGGGACGTCCTCGCCCTCGCCGCCGAGCGCTGACCCGGCGTCGGAGCGCGGCGAAAACCTTCGCGACGCTGAGGCGCGCGGGCAACTATCGACATCGACGTGTGTCGAGATGTATCGTGCCTGCACCTGATGGTCGCCAGAGCGGTCCGGCGCCCGCCGTACCCTGCGTCCTCGACCTCGCGGAGGATCGTCATGAGACTCACCGCAACCCTGCGTTCCCTGGTCACGGCGCTCGCCGCGGTCCCGCTCGTCCTGCTCGCCCCGGCCGGGTCCGCGTCCGCCGCGACGGTCACCGTGGACAACGCGACCGCCGGCCGCTTCACCGCCAGCGCCAACTGGGGTACGTCCTCCTGGTCGAGCCAGAGGTACGGGGCGGACTATCGGTTCGCCACCCCGTACACCGGAGCGAGCGACGTCGCCTGGTTCCGTGCGGCCGTCGCCGCGACCGGCCCGCACCTGGTCGAGGTGTGGTACCCGGCGGACCCCGGATACAACAACGCCACCCCGTTCGTCGTGGCGACGAGCAGCGGCAACCAGAGCGTGACCGTCGACCAGCGGGCCAGCGGTGGACGCTGGGTCGCCCTCGGCACCTTCACCCTGGCCGCCGGCGACCGCGACGTGGTCGGGGTCAGCCGCTGGACCGGCGGCACCGGCTACGTCGTCGCGGACGCCGTCCGCGTCACCTCCACCACCGGCAGCCCCGCGTTCTCCCTGCCCGTGCCGAAGAGCGCACTGCCGCGCAGCGAGTACGACGACCCGCACCACGACTACCCGGCGATCGACCTGCCGGTCGGCACCGGGACACCCGCCTACGCCGTACGGGCCGGAACCGTGACCATCATCGACGACAGCTCCTGCGGCCGGGGCGTCAACCTCACCGGCGTCGACGGGGCGGTCTACACCTACTGCCACTTCTCGTCCTGGTCGGTCGGCAGCGGCGCGTCCGTCTCACCCGGACAGCAGATCGGCCTGACCGGCAACACCGGCAACTCCACCGGACCGCACCTGCACTTCGGCATCCGCACCGGCAGCACCCGGCGGTGCCCGCAGGCCTTCCTTCTCGCGATCTACGACGGCGTCACCCCGCCGGCCGCGACCAGCCTGCCCACGACCGGTTGCTACTACGCGACGCGCGGTGTCACCCCGCAGCCACCGCTGGGCTGACCTGTCAGTGGGCCCGGCTCCGCCCACGACCGACCGTGAGGGTGACCAGGAAGCTCGGATGGTCGGTGGTCCCGCCCATGCCGACCGACCGACTGGAGTGGACGGCCAGACCGCCGGTCGCCATGAGCTGCTGCACCGCGCCGTCGTGGCTGTGCAGGTAGTCCGACGGGACGCAGGACCGTACGTCGGGCGAGCCGCCGTGCCGCAGGTTGAGGTCGCCGGACACGACGGCGGGCTGGCGGGGGTCGCGGAGGCGCACGAGCGGGATGGCCGTGCCGAGCAGGTAGGCGCACTGGGCGAGCGCCAGGACCGGGCTGGTGTACGCCAGGTGGGTGGTGCAGGCGGAGAGGGCGCTGGTGGCGTCGACGCAGAGCCAGGCCCGCTCCTCGGGGTCCGCCGCGTCCTGCATGGGGTAGATCCCGCTGTGCACGGTGTGGCCACGGTACGGCGCCGGGATGTGCGCCAGCAGCCCGACGCCGTACTCCTCGCCGTTCAGGCACCGGTACGGGCCACCGGTCCGGCGGTTGCGGGCGGCCCGGAAGGCCGCGACGACGGTACCGCCGGCGTGGACGCCCGCCATCGTCCGCTCGAGCGCGGCCACGTCGTCCGCACAGACCTCGTTGAGAGCGACCAGACCGGGCTTCTCGACCCGGATCACGCGGCTGGCCTCGGCCACCGACCGGCCCGTGTAGCAGCCGGCCATGCCGCTGTTGCACAGGTTCATCTGGAGCACCCGCACCGAGGTGGCGCCGGCCGGGCCGGCGACCGACGATCCGGCGGGCAGCGCCGCCACCGAGACCAGGCACACGCCGGCCATGACTCGCCGGAGAATGCGGTACGAACGACCAGCCATGCACCCGCCCCGAATCCGGCTGGGGCAAGTGTATCGGCACGTGCCGCTGCGCCGGTGATGGTCAGCCGCGCGGCGCGGGGACACCGAAGAGGTCGATGATGCCGCCGGGAAGCTGGGCGAGCAGGCTGGCGCGTTCGTCGTCGTCGAGCGCCTCGGCGACGGTGACCAGGACGGCCTGGGCGTGCTGGCGTACCAGGTCGGCGTCCGCGCACTGCTCCCGTCGGCCGACGATCCGCAGGAACTCGCCGACGTCCCACCGTCGTCCCTGCGGGTTGCGGGTGACGAACTGGTCGAGTCGGTCGGGTAGCTGGGCCGCGAGGTGGTCGGCCTCGCGGCCGGCGAGCCGCTCGCCGAGCGTCGACAGGACGGCCCGCACGGACCGCTCGGCCTCCTCGTCGCTCAGCCCGGCGCGACGTCGTACGGTGGCGATCAACTGCTCGTACTCCATGACCCGCTCCTTCCCGCGGTCCCGGGTGGGATCCCTGCGCCCGCCCCGGCGGCGGCGTCCTGACCGCGGCGGCGGGGTGGCACCGATTACCCGGTACCGGAGCGGGAAAGCCCATCGGGGCCGGATAGTTGCGGCGTCCGTGGCCGGCCCCCGTCCGTGCCGCGGACGGGGGCGGGCGCGGGCGTCAGCCGGCACGCGCCGCACCTGGTTGGCGCCGCGACCCGGTGGTGTCCCTGGGAGAGCTCCCACTCGTTCTGCCTGCCCGTGCGGGCTCAACCCTTGCGCCACTTCTGGTTGGCGGTGCCGGCGCAGTCCCAGAGCTGGAGTCGGGCGCCGTCGGCGCCGTTCCAGTCCTTGATGTCGACGCACCGGTTGGCGCGCAGGTTGACCAGGTCGCCGCCGGCGGTCAGCGTGAACTGCTGCGCGCCGGTGCCGTTGCAGGTGTAGAGCTGGATGACCGCGCCGTTGCCGGTCGCGCCGCCGTCGACGTCCATGCATTTGTTGTTCCGGCTCTGCACGGCGCTGCCGGTGAACGTCCACTTCTGCGCGTCGGTGCCGTTGCAGCCCCATGTCTGCAGCGGCACCCGGTCGCTGAAGTTGGAGCTGGGCACGTCGATGCACTTGTTGTTCCAGTTGCTCACCAGCGGGACCCCGCTGCCGGGGCCGCCCGGCCCGCCCGCGCCGAACGGGCTGAGGATCAGGCCGGCGGAGCGGGGGTCGCCGTCGTGGACCAGCGACTCGAACGCGCCCACGTCGTCGAAGGCGAAGGCGTACGCCTTGCCGTCGACCATGTTGGCGTGGATGACGCGGGCGTAGTGGTTGGTCGGGTTGTTGCGGTAGAACTCGGCCGGGTTGGTGCTGGGCTGCGTGTCGATGGTGCCGAGGGTGCCCCGGTTCAGCGCGGCGCACAGCGTACGGGAGATGGGGCCGACCACCTGGTCGTTCGGCGCGGGCAGGTCGCCGTCGCAGCCCCACACGCTGGCCGACGAGGGCCGGTTGAAGGCGGCGACCACCTGGCCGGAGCCGTTGGTGAAGGTCATGACGGTGCCGGAGGTCCGCCCGAAGTAGCGGATGTGCGGCTGGTTCGCGAACGGCACGACGGTCAGCGTCCTGGTGGTGTACGCGTTCCAGGCCGACGCGATGTACGGGTCCAGGTAGGTGGTGCTGAACAGGCCGGCTCCGGCCGCCTTACCGGGAGCCAGCACGCGCAGCACCGCTCCGTCGGAGCGGGTGTGAATGGTGTTCGCCCAGCCCGGCTGGGACCGGATGCCGTCGATGATGGCGGTGCGGCCGTTGGCCACCACGTCGCCGGTGCGCCTGGTGACGCCGTCGGCACCGGTGACGGTGACCGCGTGGGGCACGGCGAACATGTCCACCTGCGAGCTGTTGAGCCACAGCCCGGCGTCGTTGTAGGTGAACTCGCTCCAGTCGAAGAGAATGTCGCGGTTGGCGTCCCCGGGCGCCCACGGCGCGGGCTGCACGAGACCGTCGGGGGTCAGGAAGAACCTGAGCTTCTCGCCGAAGGAGAAGTAGACGCGGCCGGAGAAGCCGCGCGGAAAGCGGATGGTGGTGGTGCCCCCGGTGCCGGGTCCCGGGATCGAGGCGTCCGGCGCCGGCGCCGGCGGAACCTGCCCGCCGGACCAGGGGGCGAAGGTGCCGGCCTGGTTGACGTAGCCCAGGCGTCCGGTGGCGAGCTGGGTGCCGATCACGTAGAGGTGGACGGCCTCGCCGCGGCCGGTGCTGTTGGTGACGGTGACCGGCAGCAGCGCGGGGCCGACCGCCAGGGCGGGGGACGCGGCGGCGGTCACCGGAACGGCGGCGACCAGAGCGGAGAGTGCGGCCAGGAGTCTTCTTCGGATGCCCACGGCAACTCCTCGGGGTGGCGGAACGGGCTGAGAGAGCGCTCTCCCAGCGTCCAGCCGTTAACAACATGTGTCAATAGATTGACAATGATGTATCGCGCCGAGGTCGTTCCCGGTGGACTCCCCGTCCCGAACGGGGCCGCGGGTCAGGTGCCCGTCACCGGGCCGGGTGCCGCGGGCGGAGCCGGCCGAACGCGGCTGGTGACGCCGTTGTCCGACGTCGCCGGTGCGGCGGCGACGCCCAACGCCTGCCCGATCGCGATGGCGATCAGCAGCCACTCGTTGGCGTCCACGCCGCCCAGGATCACCGTGGCGAGAACCTGAAGGCCGGCCAGCAGCGCGGCGACGGCCGTCTTCGTCCACCGGTACTGCGGCGCCAGCGGTACGACGTACACGCCGACCGCGCTGGCGGCGGCGATCGCGATCGCGATCCACTCGTCCGGGTCGACGACGCCGTCGCCGGAGGATGTCGCGTACAGGGCGGTGAGGGCCGCGAACGCGATCGCGGCGATTGCCTTGCCGTATCTGCCGAAGAACGCTTCCACGCCGCACCTCCACCGGGCGTCGAACCTGTCCGCCGACCGACGCTGGGCGACACCTCGACTATAGCCACGCGGATGGTGCGAAAGACCAGCTCAGCGGTCATCTGACCGGGGCTCCGGACGGTGTGGACGGCGAACTGTCGCTGATCCGACTCCGCGGCCCCGGCGTCGTGGGTTCCGGTGCCCGCCGCTGCGAAGGAAGAGGAACGCCGGTCGGTCAGGCCGGCGCCTGCGGGCAGAGGAGCGGGTCCACCAACGGAAGTGCGATCGGGCCCAGGCACACGGTGATCAACTGGGGAGCGTCCGGCTGTGGAGCGGTGGTCGGCGACGGTGCCGTACCCGGCGGGGGTGCCGTGGTCGGTGCCGGGGCGGTGGGAGCCGGACCGGTGGTCGGGCGGACGGTGGGAGCCGGCCCCGGCCCGTGGCTCCCGGTCGTCGGATGTGCGGCGGTCTGCGGAGCCCTCGGCGTCCCCGACGCGGCGGGCGCGGATCCCCGTCCGGAGTGGACGACCGGCGTCGCGGCGGGAGCGGTGCTCGGCGACGGGCCGGTCGTCGGGGTCACCGGATCGGCGGGGCGGGACGGTTCGGCGGCGGCGGGCGGCTCACCGAGGGACGGTTCGGCGGCGGGCGGTCCGGCGGCGCCGGCCTCCGCACGGTACGGCTCGCCGGTCGGCGCGGAGCCGAAGGCGCCGGCGCCCAACGCGACGACGGTCACCGCCATGGCGAGCACGTTGCCCGCCCGGCGGTCCGGCCGCAGGGCGGTCAGCGGCGCGTCCGCCGGTCGCGCGGGCGGTGGTGCCGTCGGCCGGGCCGCCTCGTGGGCGGCGAGGAGGTCGTCGACCTCGGCGGCGACCGCGCTGCGCCGCCCGGTGGCGCCGGCGAACGCGAGGGTGAGATAGAAGCGGGCGTTCAGCACCGACACCGGCGGAGCCAGGAGACCGGCGAGGCGACGGCCGTCGACCGTGTGCAGCAGGGACAGCGGGGCGTCAGGGTGGTGCGCGAGCCCGGAGACGGCGGTGAACCGCCACTCGCGGTCGCCGTGCCGGCCCGAGAACGTCACCCGTCGATCGGTCACCACGACCGCGCCGGCGTCGAGGACCCGCAGGCCACGTGGGGTCCTCCGCCCGAACGCCCCGGGGCGGACGCCGGTCGTCAGCCCGGGGACCGGGAGGCCGGGGGAGTGCCGTGCCGAGACCTCGACCAGCTGCGCCGCCGGCACGACCCGGTGGACGACCTCGCCGTCCTCGAACTCCACCGGCAGGCCGGCGGCCGGGGGTCGGCAGCCGTGGAAGTCGGCCGCCTCGGCCCGCAGCCGTACCAGGTGGTCGTGATGTCGTTGCCAGGCCGAGGTCGCTTCGTCGTACGCCTGCCGCCGCCGGTCGTCCTCCAGGCGCGCCCAGGTGGTCCGCCATCGGGCGGCCTCCGCCGGTCGCCGGTCTTCGATGACCGTTGATGTCGTCACACGTGATACAACCCGTCACGCTCCAGGAAGGACACGTCACACGGCGTTAATTCCGAAAGGTCCGGATGCCAGGTCCCGGGTGGACGGGCGGAACGACGCCGCCCGCGGTCCGCCCTCGGAACCGCCGGCCGCCGCCGGGGCGTACATTCCGACGGTGATCGAGATCGAGGTCGACGGCGAGCTGTTCCACCCGCCCACGCGGGTCTGGCAGGCGCTGGCCGACGCGGAGGTGGTCGGCCGCTGGTTCGCCGACGTCGAGGTCCCGTCCGGAGCGCTGGCGGGCCCCCGGCTCAGCACCGGCAACCTGCCGGGCTTCGAGGCCGCCGTCGACGTGACCGTGCTGGACCGCCAGCCGCCGCGGCGCCTGGCGATGCGGTGGCACGAGGCCGGTCGGCGGAGCGAGGTCACCTGCACCGTCACCCCTACCAGCGCCGGCTGCCGGTTGACGGTGCGCGAGGTCCTCGAGTACGGCGCCTGGTCGACCACCCTGCGCACCGACCGCGAGCGGTGCTACCAGCAGGCCCTGGGCGTCCGCCTGCCCGCCATCCTCGACTGGCTGGCCTTCCGGGAGGTGGACCTGCGGGCCGGCGACGCGGTCGGCGGCCCGCAGGTTCCGGGCGGAGCCCCGGCCGGCCCGGTGGTGGCCGCGCGGTCACGCCGCCGGTGGGCGACGATCGCCGTCGCGGCCGCCGGCACGCTCGTTGCCGGGGTGGCGCTGTGGGCGCTCGCACCGGCCGACCCGCGACCGGCCGGCGCCCTCGCCGATCCCGCACCCACACTCAGCGCCGGGCCGTCGGACGCACGGCCGTCGGCGGTGTCCGCGCCGTCGCGCCCCACCACCGGCGCGACCAGTCGGGCCGCCCGGCCCCGGGCCACACCCACGAAGAGCGCGACACCGAGCCCGTCGGTCAGCGCGTCCCCGGCGGTCCGGCTGACCGCCCGCTACGAGACAAGCTCGAAGCGGATCCTCGGATGGACGGGCGAGGTGGAGGTGACCAACCCCGGCGCCACTTCCGCCGCCTGGACCGTGGTGGTGACCCTGGCCCGCGACGCCGCCGTCGTCGACGCCGACGGTGCCACCTGGCGGCAGGAGGGGGCGGAGGCCACCTTCTCGGGTCCTCCGGTACCGGCGGGAGGGTCCGTGACCTTCACCTTCGACGTCCGCGGCACCCAACCGGCCGGGCCGGAGGCGTGCCGGGTGGGTGAGGCCGCCTGCACCGGAGTCTGAATGTCCGGGCGCGGCGTGCCGGCACCACGGCGTGCCGGTGCGGCCGGGAACGGCGACCGGCGCGGGCGGCGCGCGCACCGAGAAGGAGCGGCGCACGGCGGTGAACGGCGCCGTACCCGGGCGGTCAGTCCCGGCGGTCCTCGTCGGGCGTCGGGATCTCCAGGTTCTGTTCCTGGGCGTCCGCCGGGGTGACATCGCCTCCGGCGGCGTCGGCCAGGCCGGCCCCGGCGCTGGGCGGCGGCAGCGCGCCCTGCTCGGCCAGGTCCGCCTCGGACGCCTCCGGCACGGCGTCCGTCACCGCGTCGGCGGGGCCCACCTCCGTCTCGTCCTGCCGTTGCTCCTGGGCGTCCGCCGCCGTGGCCGTGGGCACCGGGTCGATGTCCTCCCGATCGGTCGTCATCCCGGCCCCCGGTCAGGCCTGCCGCCGGGCGTACGGCGCGGTCTGGTCGGCGACGTCGCCGTACTCCGCGGGCAACTGGGTGACCACCTGCTCGTACCCGGTGGGACCGAGGGCGTCCCGGAGGACGTCGAAGACGGCCGTCACCCCGTCCCGGGCGCGGTCGACGTCGACGTCGGCGCGGCCACTGACCCGTTCGACGAACACGTCGAGCCCGAACCGCTCGCCGGTCTCGCTGCCGCCGAAGGCGTACGCCCGCAGCCCGGCGGGGAGCTGGCTGGCCAGGTCACGTGCCTCGCCGCCGTCGATCCGTTCGGCCAGCGTGGTCAGGGTGGCCCGTGTGACGGCGGTGGCCTGCTCCGACGACATCCCGGACCGGGTCGCCACCAGGGCGAGGAACTCGTTGTCGTTCACCGTGCGGCCTTCCTCTCGGACGGGCCCGCTGAGTTCCCGGCGGCGACGTCGGCAAACGGGCCGCCCCGAACCGGAACGGCGAGCGCTCGGCGAGCGGCAACCGCCGACCGGCAGAGCGGCGGGGCGCGGATCGGAGGATCCACGCCCCGCCGTCACCGGCGTCGCCGTCCGGACGGGCCGGCGGCGGAGTGCCGGTCAGGGGTTGGTGATGCCCAGCGTGTAGCTGCCGGAACCGCTGTACGCGTGCACCTCGAAGCGGTAGTAGCCCGCGGTGCCGTTGTAGCTGATCGTCTCGTCCGGTCCGGGGCTGTACGAGCCGGCCACGTCGACCCACGTCGACCCGTTCCACTTCTGCAGGTAGAGGTCGAAGTCGACCCCGGTCGGCCCGTCGAGGCAACCGCGGTGGGTGCCGGAGACGGACGAGTAGTAGTAGCTGCCGTTCGGCTGGTAGCGGCTCTGCCCCGAGGAGATGCTGCCGGTGTAGGTGGCCTCGTAGCCGGTGCAGCCGGTCGGCGGCGGCGGCTCGCCGCCACCGCTGGTGCGCAGCGTCAGGCCGTACACCGAAAGGATCTCGTTGAGCGGCTGGAAGTAGGTGGTCCCGCCGGAGCTGCAGTTGCCGGAGCCGCCGGAGGTGACGCCCTGCGCCTGCTGCCCGGACAGCCACGACCCGCCGGAGTCGCCCGGCTCGGCGCAGGCGTTGGTGCGGGTCAGGCCGGTGACCGTACCCTGCGGGTAGTTGACGGTCTGGTTCTTGGCCTGGACCGAGCCGCAGCGCCAGCCGGTGGTCGAACCGGAGCGGCAGATCGCCGCGCCGACCGCGGCCTCGGTGGAGCCGGCCACCGTGACGTTGCCGCCGGAGTAGTTGTTCACCCAGGGCTGCGGGGTCCAGTTCGAGTTGGTCTGCACCCACGCGTAGTCGTTGCCGGGGAACGACGACCCGCGGAAGGTGCCCTGGGACACCTGGTTGTAGCCCTGGGTGGCGGTGCCGGTGGTGCCGCAGTGCCCGGCGGTGACGAACCCGCCGGTCACCGAGAAGCCGACCGAGCAGCGTCCGCCGCCCATGTAGTACGCGTCGCCGCCGCGGACGTCGTAGAACGTCCGCGGGGCCTCGGTGGTGCGGACGACCCGGATCGCGGCGGCGTCGACCCGGCTCGCCCGCACGAACGCCGTGGCGGCCCGGGTGTCGCCGCGGGCGAGCACCACGACGGTGTTGGTGGTGACGTCGACGTACCAGCCGGGGACCGACTCGGCGGGCGCCTTCGCGGCGTGGCGGTCCAGCGTCGACTTGACCCGGTCGAGTTGGACCCCGCTGCGGCCGACGATCGTCGCCCGCGCTCCGGCGGCCTTCACCCGGTCGGCCGCCGCCGCGCCGGTGACGGCGACGACGAGGCCGTCGGGGGTCAGCCAGCCGCCGGCGTACGCGGAACCGAGCGACCGGCGCAGGCTGGCGTCCGTGCGGCTGCCCTTCTCGTCGCGGGCGATGCGGGTGCGGGCCGCGTCGGCGGTCAGGCCGAGGTCGCGCTGCATCGCGGCGAGCATCTCCGACGACGCCGCCTCGGCCGGTGCGGCGGTGCTCGTGGTGGTGGCGGGCGACGCCGTGGCGGCGGACGGCACCGCGACGGCGATGGCGCCGGCGGGCAGCAGGACGGCTGCTGCCACGGCGGCGAGGCTTCGTCTCATTCATGGCCTCCTCGGGAGCGGCCGCGGCGTGGGGGTGACGCCGCGGGCGGGACGGTGTGGCCGTGCCCCGCCGGTCGCGCCCTCGGGGTCAGGGGCGCGGCGGCGGGCCCCGGTGCCTTTCGGGGTTGAGCCGGTCCGGGGCCGCTCCCCACGGCCCCGGCACCGGCCGGTCCGGCAGGCAGCGTCAACGTAACGAACTTCAATAGAATTTAATCAATATCGATTGGCTCATACCGCCGGTCGGAGAGCGCACGTCGGGAGATGCGGCCCCCCGCGCGGAGCGACCAGGATCCTCAGTGTCCGGGGCGGACCACCGGACACCGCCAGATCCGAAGGACCGTGCGACCCACATCGGAGGGCAGACACGTGCGTGGCACACCGCAACCGGCCCCGGCCCGGCGAACGGGGATCACGCTGGCGGGGCGGCTGGTCGCCGTCGGGTCGGCCGTCGCCCTGCTGCTCGGCGGGCAGCCGGCACCGGCCGGCGCGCGCCCCGCCGCTCCGCCGCCCGGCCCGGCGGCGCCGGCCACCGCGCCCGGCCACGTACAACCGACGCACGAGGTCACCCTGATCACCGGCGACCGGGTCCGCACCTCCGCCGACGGAACGCGGGTCACCGTCACCCGGGCGCCCGGGCGGGACGGCATCCGCTTCAGCAGCTACGGCACCGGCGAGCACCGGTACGTCGTACCGGAGGACGCCCGCCCGCTGGTGACCGGCGGGCTGCTGGACCGCCGGCTGTTCGACGTGACGGGCCTGGTCCGGGCGGGTTACCACGACGCCCGCCGCGCCGACCTGCCGCTGGTCGTGGCCGGCGACGGCGCCGACCTGCCCGGCGTGCGGGCGGTCCGCCGTCCGGACGCGTCCGGCGCCACCGCCGCCGTGCTGGCGAAGTCCGACGCGGGCCGGGCGTGGCACGCGATCACCTCGGGCGCCGCCCGGCGCATCTCGCTGGACGCACCCCAGGCCGACCCGGCCACGTCGCCCGCCGGCGTCACCGGCCGGAGGCCCGCCTCCCCGGCGCAGGACACGGAGACCCATCAGCTCACCGTCGCGCACCTCGACGCCGCCGGGCGGCCGACGACCCGGGCCGAGACCACCGTGTTCGATCGGGCCGGGGAGATCCGGGCCGTCCTGCACGGGACCGGGGACACCGCCACGGCACGGCTGCCGAAGGGCGACTACGTCCTCGTGGGCGACGTGGTCGACTTCGGACGGCCGGACGCCCCCTGGTACCGCCTGGTGCAGCCCCGGCTCACCCTGGACCGGGACGCCACCGTGACCGTCGACGCCCGCCGGGCGGCGCCGGTGACCACCACCGTGCCACGGGCCGAGGCCCGCCCGGTGCTGGTCGAACTCGGATTCGACCGGCCGGCGGCCGACGGCGCCGGGTTCCGGCTCTCGCTGATCGCCGACGACTTCGCCGGGCTGCACGCCGGGCACCTCGGCCCCGAGGTCGCCCCCGAGGAACTGACCTCCTACCTCTCCTCGACCTGGGCGGTCCCCGGCGCCCGCGGCGACTTCCGGAACAGCCCGTTCACCTACGGCCTGCTGAACACCCGGCGGGGCAGCTTCTTCACCGGTTTCCGACGGACGGTGTCGGACGCGGGCCTGGCGACCGTGAACTCCCGGCTCAACCAGCAGGTGCCGGGGCGGCAGGCGACCAAGTCGTTGTTCTCGATCGCCCCGGGCGTCACCGGCACGGTCGGCTCGCTGCTGCCGTACGACCTGCCGGCCCGGGTGACACACCGCCTCGACGCGAGCCCGGTGGAGTGGAGTGCCGCGTTCGGGGAGAACCGCCCCGACGGGAACGGGCTGCCGGCGGAGGTGACCGCGCTCGGCCAGGGCTACCAGACCTACCAGGCCGGCCGGGTGCACTCCGACCGCTGGAACGCGGCCGCCTTCGGGCCGCTCCTCGACTTCGCCGGCCACGCGGGCCGGCAGGGTGACCGGATGTGGTTCGGCGTCCCGATCTTCTCTGACCAGGACGGCCACCGTGGCGGTTCGCTCACCGACTCGGCGTCCACCCGCCTCTACCGCGGCGACCGGCTCGTCGGCGAGTCGGCCGCGGTCGACGTGACGGCGACCGTGGCGCCGGGGCCGGCGGCCTTCCGGGTGGAGAAGCGGACCACCCGGCCGTCCATCTCCGGGCTCTCCACCAGGATCGACGCGACCTGGACCTTCCGGTCGGAGGGATCCGGTGCGGGCACCGAGTGGCTGCCCATCTGGGTGGTCCGGTACGCGCCGACGGTCGACGATCGCAATCGGTCCCGGGCGATGCCGGTGACCGTCCTGCCGGTCACGTTGATCGCCCAGCCCGAGGCGCGGGTGGGCACCGTGCGGCGGCTGACCGTCCAGGTCTCCGGGGACCAGGGACGCACCTGGCGGTCGGCGCTGGTGGTACCGGCGGGCGACCGGGCGTACCGGGCGGTCTTCCGCACCCCGTCGAACGCCGCGAGCGTGTCGCTGCGCGCGACGCTCGTCGACTCCCACGGCAACCGCCTGACGCAGACCATCGTCGACGCGTACCCGTTGGTCCGGTGACGCCCCGCGGGCGGGCGCGCGGACACCCGTGCCGGCCCGCGGGGAGTGCACCGGCTGGACGAAGGAGCAGGGTCATGACGGACATCCGGAGAGTGGTGACGGTGGCGTCGCTGACCGCCGCGCTCGCCCTCGGTGGCGCGCCCGCCGCGGCGTACGCGGGGCCGGCGGTGGACGCGGCGACCACGGCAGCCGAGGCACCCGGGGCGGCCACCTGCGCGGCCGCGCCGAGCACCCCGGCGAAGACACCGCTCGGCGGGTTCGTGCGCAGCACCGCCCACAACACGTGCAGCTCGTACGCGGTCTTCTGGCTGCTGCGCTACGAGCCCGGCGGGTGGCGGACGGTGCTGGAGCGGTGGATGGAGCCGCACACGACGGCGCGGCTCGACGTCGACTGCCGGGGAACCGGCCCGCACACCTACCGGTCCGTCATGTGGGACCCGAACATGATGGGTTACCTGGCGTCCCCGGACGTGGTGATCGCCTGCTGACCTCGGACCCTCCACCGACGCCCCGGCGTGCCCCGCGCGGTCCGCCGGGGCGCGCCCGCGCCGGCGGCCCGCCGTTATGCGGCGGCCGAACGGCCGGGTTACTCTGCGTGCTGATCCCATCACCTGTCATCGTCAACGAAAGGGGAACCCATGGTCGACCGTGAGCCGGTCGCGGAACCGTCCTTCGCCAGCGAGGGCTCCACGCCGACGCCCTGGTCCCGGGCGCACGAACGGCTGGCGGAGGCGGGCGAGTTCTACCTGTCCACCGTCCGGCCGGACGGCCGGCCGCACGCCGTGCCGCTGCTCGGGATGTGGCTGGACGGCGCCATGTACTTCTGCTCCAGCGAGTCCGCCCAGAAGGTCCGGAACCTGGCCGCCAACCCGCAGTGCGTCCTCACCGCCGCCGGGCCCGACCTCGATCTCTCGATCGAGGGCACCGCGTCCCGGGTCACCGACAAGGAGACCCTGGAACGGGTGGCCGACGGCTACGGGACAAAGCACGGCTGGCCGGTGACCGTCGTCGACGGTGGACTGGACGGCGACGGCATCGGCCCGGCGCCGTACGTCGTCTACGAGGTGACTCCGGCGAAGGTGATCGGCATGGACAAGGAGGCCGGCTTCAACGTGACCCGCTGGCGGTTCGCCTAAGTCTCAACTGAACGCGGGGCGGGGCGGCCGGGCGGTGCGACGCACCCACCAGTGCGCGACGGCCAGGTTCACCAGCCAGCTGAGCCAACCGGCCGCCTCGCCCAGGACGATCGGGTTCACGGTGACCCCGGTCAGCGCGGACGTCAGGACGAAGATCCGTCCCCACAGCGTCTGCAGGGCGAAGGCGATGCTGTACGCCATCCAGCGGCGGTGTTCCGTGAAGCGTCGCCGGCGGGCCATGTGCAGGCCGACCAGGCTCGTGACGATCCACCCCACGGCCGCCAGCGCACTGCCGAGCAGCCCGACCGGTACCGCGGCGAACGGCATGAGGGCGAGCCCGAGCAGGGCGGAGGGGACCGCACCGGCGATCACGTAGAGCCGCCCGCTGGTCCGGTGCACGGCCGGGTACCGCTGCCGCAGCCAGGGCCACACCTGCAGGCACACCGTCACCAGTGCGATCGTGCCGAAGAAGATGTGCGCCACCACGACCGCGTAGTGGGCCGGGAAGTCCTCGTTCAGCACGACCCGGGACCGGCTCGGGTCGAGGCCCAGGTACGGCGGCAGGACGAACAGGAGGAAGGCGGCGTTGAGCACCACCAGCGGCACCACCCACGGCCGTCGCCACCAGCGGGGGGCGGGCGGCCGGGTACCGGTCCGGCCCGGCGTGCGTGGTGGCTGGTCCGCCCGCCTCGCCGGGCCATCGACCTCTTCGACGTACCGGGTCACCGTGGGCTCCTCCCCGGTCCCGGACCGGCACCCGCCGCCGGGCCTGCCTCGACCTCACGTGCCGTCCCCACCGTAGGTTTCCGGTCACCGGTCGTGCTTCTTCCACAGTGCTCGGTTCGGAGAACGGTCCGGTGCCGCGTCTCGGTGTGATCCGGAACCGGCTCAGCCGGCCGTCGCCGCGCGGGGAGCGGCACCGGCCACCCGGGCCGTCACCGCGGCGGCGGACCGGCGGTGGTCGGCGGCCTCGTCGGGCCGCCCCAGCGCGGCGGCCAGGGCCGCGAGATGGTCGGCGACCGGGCCGAGGGTGAGCAGGCCGCAGCCGGCGCCGGCCAGTTCGTCGGCGGCGGGGAGCAGGTCGGCGTACGTCCGTCGCATCGCGGCGCGGTCGTCCAGGATGAGCGCGGCCCGGGCGGCGAGGCAGAGCCGCGCCTCGCGGAGCAGGTCGTGCGGCGACTCCGGCAGCGCGCGCAGCGCGTCGGCGGCGCCGGCGGGACGCTCGGCGGCGAGCAGCGTCAGCGGGCGGACCCACGGTTCGTGCGGCCCCCACGCGTACCCCCGCCACTCGTCCGCGTGCACCCGCAGCGGGTCCACCTCGGCGGTGACCGGGCCGGCCAGGCGCAGCGACAGCAGCGCCAGGGGCAGCAGGCCGTCGTCCATACCGGACATGCCGGCGGACCGCAGGCCCGGCTCGGCGGCCCGGTACGCGGTCTCCGCCGCCGCCACGTCCCCGGTGACGGCGAGCCGCAGCGCGGTGTACCAGCGGGTGAACACGCCGACCAGCGGCAGGTCGTAGCGGTCAGCGAGCCGGTCGGCGGCGTCGGCGTGGGCGTCGGCGGCGTCGAGGTCGGCCAGCGCGCACCGCGCCTGGAGCAGGACGAGATGACCCAGGACCTCGAACGTCACCAGCTCGTGGCGGCGCGACAGGTCGACCAGTTCCGCCCCGACGGCGGCCCGCTGCGGGGCCAGGCCGGTCCGGGCGAACGTGTGCATGAAGCGGGCGTTGAGGGCGTACGCCAGCAGCGACGGGTTCCCCAGGCGTCGGGCGACGGCCTCGGCCTCGTCGGCGGCGCGGCGTCCCCGGTCACCGGTGGTGCCCCGTACCTCCAGGGCGAGCGTGCTCAGGAGGCGGCTGCGCTGTTCGGCCCGGTCGGCGGGCAGGGCGGCCAGGGCCGGCCCGATGGCCTCGACAACGCGCCGGGACAGGTCCTCGTCGTCGTTGCGGGTCCAGATCGCCGGCACGTCGAAGGCGGTGAGCACCCGGGCGGTCAGCTCCGGGTCGCCGGTCCGCTCGGCGTCGGTGAGGGCGGCGGCGCGGTGCCGGCGCGCCTCGGCCAGATGTCCGGTCACGGCGAGCGTGCGGCCCAGTCCCGTCAACGACGCCAGCCGGGCGCCCGGGTCGTCGCCGCCGATCCGCTGCTGGGCGGCGAGCGCCTCCTGCCACCAGCGGGTCGCCTGGTGCGGGCGCGACAGCCGTTCGGCGCGTTCCGCCGCGGCGGCGGCGTACCGGGCGGCGCGTGCGGCGGTGGCGCGGGTGCCGGCCCGGGCGAAGTGGTGGGCGAGCGTGGTGACGTCGCCCGGGTGCAGGCGTTCGACGGCCTCACCGGCGGCGGTGTGCCAACGGGCACGCCGCGGCGCGGACACGTCGCCGTACAGGGTGTCCCGCACCAGGACGTGGGTGAACCGCAACCGTCCCTCGGTGCCCCGCTCGGTCAGCAGGTCGGCGCGGACGGCGGCGTCGACCGCGTCCAGGACCACCGTCTCGTCCCCGGCCAGCGCGGTGAGGATCTCCGGATCCAGGTCCCGGCCGAGGACGGAGGCCTGCCTCAGCACCGTCCGCGCCGCCTCGGGCAGCTGGGCCAGCCGGTGCCGGACGACGTCGCGGACACCGGCCGGGACGATGTCCAGCGCCGCCGTTCCTTCGGCGGCGAGCAGCCGCGCCAGTTCCCGGACGTAGAACGGGTTGCCGCCGGTGCGCCGGTGCAGCAGCCGCACGGTGGACGGGGCGACGTCGGCCCCGGTCACGGCCCGGGCGAGGTCCCCGGTGGCCGGCTCGTCGAGGCCGTCGAGGTACACCCGGACGGGTTCGATCCGGGCGAGCCGGGCCAGCGTGGCGGTCAGCCCCGGCCCGATCCCGGTGGCGCGGAAGACTCCGACAACGAGCACCGGACCGGTGACCGGCTCCGGCTCGGTCAGCAGCGCGGCCAGCAGGTCGAGGGTGTCCTCGTCGGCCCGGTGCAGGTCGTCGAGGACCAGGAGGACCGGTCTCCGCGCGGCCGCCGCCGTCACGAGCGCCACGGCGGCGCGGTGTCGCCGGAACCGGGCCAGCGCCGGATCGTCGGCGTGCGACACGACGGTGGGCCCGTCGGGCACCTCGGGCGCCAGCGCCTCGGCGACCTGGGTCCACGGCCAGGCCGCCGGCGCGCCCTCGTACTCCGGGTTCCGGCCCCAGGCGGTGGCCCAGCCGGCGGGTCCCAGCCGCGCGGTGAGCGCTTCGGCCAGGGCCGTCTTGCCCGCCCCGGGGCCGCCGGAGAGCAGGGCGATCGCCGGCCGGCGCCCGCGGACGACGTCCTCGGCCGCCTGGCGGAGCCGGGCCTGCTCCGCGTCCCGGCCCACCAGCCCGCCCGGCCGGCCGGCGCCGGCCGGCGCGCCCGCCGGGGTGCCGGTGGCGGGCACGGTCGTGGTGACCCGACCGGTCCCGGCTGCCGGCGTGGGGAGGTCCAGGCCGGGCGCCTGGGTCAGGATGTCGGTCTCCAACCGGCGCAGCCGGCGGCTCGGATCCAGGCCCAGCTCCGCCGCCAGGGTCTCGCGGGCGCGGCGCAGCGCCGCCAGCGCGTCCGCCTGCCGACCCGACCGGTACAGCGCGGTGGCCCACAACCGCCACGCGTCCTCGCGTAACGGGCGGGCGCTGACGTGCTGCTCCAACTCGACGGCCGCCTCGGCGGACCGCCCCAGCGCCAACAGGGCCTCGCCGCGCCGTTCCGTCGCCAGCATCCGCAGCTCGTCCAGCCGGTTGATCTCGCCGCGCGCCCAGGGGGTGTCGGCGAACTCCGCGTACGCCGGCCCCCGCCACCAGGCCAGGGCCTCGGCCAGGTGGTCCGCCGCCGACGCCGCGTCCCCCTCGGCCAGCGACCGGCCCGACCCGGTGACGGCCGCCTCGAACCGCCACGCGTCCACGGCGTCGGCCGGTACCCGGAGCAGGTACCCGGGCGGCGTGGTCACCAGCAGCCGCCCCGGCTGCCGTGCCGGGCGCCCGGGCTCGAGTGCCCGGCGCAGGTCCGCGACGAAGGTGCGGATCGCGGCGACGGCGCCGTCCCCGGGCGTCTCCCACAGGTCGCCGACGAGCCGGTCGACCGGCACGACCCGGCCCCGGGCCACCAGCAGGCGGGCCAGCACCGCCCGCTGCCGCGGGCCCTTGAGGGGTACGGGTCCCCGCCGGTCGGCCACCTCCAGCGGCCCCAGCACCCGGAACGTCACCGCCGGTGCCCCTGCCAGCCCGGTCATGGCACCCACCCTATGCGCCGCCGATCGGTGCGCCCGGCGCTGGTCACGGCACTCATCCGACGCTCATCGGCTGCTCATCCCCCGGGGGCAGTGTCGATCCCGGCCGGCACCGCGCCGGCCTCCGACACGATCCCGAGCAGAGAGGTGTCCCCGGTGAAGCCGAGGATCGAAGGTTTCGACCACCAGCGCGTCACGGTCGGCGACGGCATGACGCTCCACGCGGCGGTCGGCGGCTCCGGCAGCCCCGTCGTCCTGCTGCACGGCTTTCCGCAGACCCACCTCATGTGGCGGCACGTGGCCGCCGACCTCGCCGCCGACCACACCGTGATCTGCCCCGACCTGCGGGGGTACGGCGAGAGCGACAAGCCCGCGGCGACCGACCGGTCGGTCTACTCGAAGCGCACGATGGCCGCGGACGTGGTCGCCCTCGCCCGCGCGCTGGGCCACGACCGCTTCGCCCTGGCCGGCCACGACCGGGGAGCCCTGGTCGCCGTCCGCGCCGGTCTGGACCACCCCGACGTGGTCACCCACCTCGCCGCGCTGGACGTCCTGCCGACGCTGGACATGTGGGAGGTGATGCGCGGCACCTCCGCCGCGATCGGCTTCCACCTCTACCTGATGGCGCAACCTCCCGGCCTGCCCGAGCAGCTGATCGGGGCCAGCCCCGACGCCTTCTTCGGTCACTTCCTGGACGTGTGGACGCGTGACCCGGACACCATCCCGGCGGACGTGCGGGACGCGTACCTGGCGGCCTCCCGGGCGGCGGTGCCGTCCATCGTCGCCGACTACCGGGCGTCCGCCGGCGTCGACGTCGAGCACGACGTCGCCGACCGCGCCGCCGGCACCCGCCTGCGGATGCCGGTGACCGTCCTGCAGCAGGACTGGGGAGCCGCCCTCGGCTTCGACGCCGCCGCCCGCTGGCGCGCGTGGGCGCCCGACCTGCGGCACACCACCGTCACCTGCGGCCACTTCATGGCGGAGGAGGCGCCCGCCGAGGTCGTCAAGGCCCTGCGGGCGCTGCTGGACCGGTAGGGCCGGGCACGCCACGCGGCGAACCCACCGGCCTGGGCTGGTCCACCACCGATCCGCCCCCGAACGCCCCCGCGCCGTCTGCGGGCGGGGTGTCCCGGTGACGGCGCGGCGGCGTTCGGGGGCGGACGACGACCGGATCGTGCGGTTCCCGCCGGTGTGGGAATGGTGGCTTCCGCGCGCCGTCTGACCCGTCGCGGTCGCCCCCGGAACGGCGCGCCCGCTGGCCGGCGCGGGGAGTGGTTAGGCTGCGCGCATGGCAGACGATGCCCTGCGGACCGGACCCACCGGGGTGGCGCCGCCGTCGCTGGACGAGCCGATCGTGGCGGCCGTCCGGCAGGTGCTGGCGGCGATCCCCGCCGGCTGCACGTGGCTGCTGCCGGTGGCGGGGCCCGACGACCAGGTCGTCGACTTCCGGATCGCGGCGACCAGTGACAAGGCGCGCGACGTCTACGGCCGGGGCGCCGGCCGGGTGGGGTCGCTGCTCAGCGAGCTGTATCCCACGATGGTCGGCGGACCGCTGTGGAAGGCGTACCTCCAGGTTCTGGCCACCGGCGTGCCGGACCGCCTGCCCGGCTTCCGGTACGAGGGCCGGCAGGCCGGTGTGGTCGCCGACTCGATGTTCGACGTCAGCGTGCACCGGGTCCTGGGTGGACTGCTGGTGTGGTGGCAGCGCCTCGACGAGTCCCGGCGCCGGCTGGAGCGTACGGAGCTCCTGGGCAGCCTGGGCTGGGCCGAGTACGACCTGGTGACCGGCCTCAGCGAATGGTCGCCGGGCATGTACCGGATCTTCGACCGGGACCCGGCTCTGGGGCCGATGTCCCGGGCCGAGCAGGCGGCCGCCGTCGTCGCCGAGGACGTGGGGCTGCGGGAGGCGGCCTGGCAGACGATGGACAGCGGCGTGGCCTCGGATGTCACCGTCCGGTTCCACACCGGCGACACGGTGAAGCACCTGCGGATCCTGTCCGACGTGGCGCGCGACGCCGACCGCGCCCCGGTGAAGGTCTACGCCGTGGTGCAGGACGTGACGGCCCGGGTGGACTCGCAGACCGCCATCGAGCGGCTCAGCGACCAGTTGCGCAGCCGGGAGATGACCGCGCTGGCGGAGCATCGCCTCGCCGGACAGTTGCAGAATCTCATCCAACCCGTACCCCGCGAGCCGTTCCCGCTCGCCGGGCTGGAGGTGCTCGTCGGTTACCTGCCGGCGGAGAGCGCCGTCCGGGTGGGTGGCGACTGGTACCACGCGCAGACCCTGCCGGACGGGCTGGTCGCGCTGGCGGTGGGCGACGTCGCGGGGCACGGCCTGGACGCGGCCAGCGGCATGGCCCACCTGCGGTACGCGCTGGTGGCCTGGCTGTCGATCGGCATCCGCGACCCCGGGGTGCTGCTCGGTCACATGAACCGGCTCTGCGGTCAGCTGGCCGTCACCGGCACCGCCGTGGTCGGACTGTACGCCCCGGCGAGCCGTACGCTGTCCTGGGCGCGGGCGGGTCACATGGCTCCGCTGCTGTCCCGGGCCGGGGCGACGAGCGAACTGGACCGGCCGGCCGGGCTGCTGCTCGGGGCGGACGCGGGCGCCGCCTACCCGGTGGCCACCGTCCGGTTGCGCGGTGACGACCTGCTGCTGTTCTACACCGACGGGCTTGTCGAGCGCCGGGTGGGCGACAATCCGGACCTGCTCGCCCCGGTGCTCAGGGGGCTGTCGGCCGTGTCCCGGGAGCCGGGCCCGCAAACCCTGCCGCGGCTGCGCGAGGTGCTGCACCGGCCCAGCCCCGACGACGACACCTGCACCCTGGCCGTCCGCGTGCTGCCCTGACCGTCGTCACCGGCGGAAGCGGACGCGTACCAGGGTGCCCTCCGGACTCGCCGAGACCGTCACCTCGTCGCAGATGCGGGCGACGATCGCCAGGCCCCGCCCCCGGATGGCGTCGGCCGCGGGCATCTCCCCGGCGACGCTGCGCAGGCCGCCCCGGTCCACGACGTCGCAGACCACGTCGTCGGCCGCCGTCCACACGCGTACCAGGCCACCGCCCTCGGTGTGCTGCAACGTGTTCGTCGCCAGCTCGCTGACCGCCAGCCCGAGCAGGTCGACCCGGGTGGGGGAGAGGCCGCCGGCGAGCGCCCGGGCGCGGACGAACGCGCGTACGGCCGCCAGGTCCTCCGGTCGGGCGTACGGCATCGACTCGGCCGGGGGCGAGGGTGCCGCGAGCTGGTGGTGGGCGGCGTCGCGCGCCGGTCGGCCGCTGGTCACCGCTGCTCCGAACCGTGATCGTCCGCCGGTTGGCGCAGCAGCTCGCCCACCCCGGTGAGGTCCAGGACGCGCGCGACACCGCCGACGGCGTTGACCACGTACAGCCGGCCGCCGGCGGCGAGTGCCGCGTGGTGGGCGGTGACCAGGCCGTGCACGCCGCTGGAGTCGAGGAAGTCCAGGCCGGCCGCGTCGACCACCACGACGGGGCTGTCGGCCACCGCCGCCAGCAGCACGGACGTCAACCGCTCGCGGACGGCGAGGTCGCACTCGCCGGACAACCAGACCGTGACACGCCCGGCGTCGCTGGACGTCGTCGCCTCGAAACGCGCCATGCGGCAGCTCGCCCTCCCTGAACGGCGACCGTGGCCGTTCGGGGACATGATGTCATTCACCGGCGCGCCGTTGCGGCCCGCGGCGACCGCTGGTCAGGAACTGTCCGCTTCACGACCTGCCGGCCGCCCGGTGGCGCGACGGATCGGGCCCTCCGCGCGGAGGGCCCGATCACCGTCCCGGTCAGGCGCGGGACCACTTCTGGTTGGCGCCGCCGGTGCAGTCCCACAACTGGAGCCGGCCGCCGTTGGCGCTGACCCAGTCCCGGACGTCCACGCACCGGTTGGAGCTGAGGTTGACGAGGTCGCCCGAGCCGTTGAGGGTGAACCGTTGCGCCGGGTTTCCGTTGCAGCTGACCAGGTTGACCTCGGTACCGTTCGCCGTGCCGGCCCACGCCGGGTCCATGCACTTGCCCATGGCCCGCACCGTGCCGTCGGTGGCGAACGTCCACGCCTGGGCGGCGGTGGTGTTGCAGTCCCAGATCTGCAGCTTGGCGCCCTCGACCGGGTTCGCGCCGGGAATGTCGACGCAGCGGCCGCTGTGCTGGCCACGGATGCGCGTGGTGGTGCCGCCGCCCGAGGTGTAGCCCGAGACGCGGACGTAGTCGACGAGCATCTGCTGCGGGAACTGGGTCGAGGCGTCCGGGTAGCCGGGCCAGTTTCCGCCGACCGCCACGTTCAGGATCATGAAGAACGGGTGGTCGAACACCCACCGGTTACCCCCGAGCCGGCTCGGGTCGACGCGGTGGTACTCGACGCCGTCGAGGTACCAGATGATCGAGTTGGGCTCCCAGTCCACCCGGTAGGTGTGGAAGGCGTCGGCCAGCGGCTGGCCGATGGTGCGGCTGCCGGTGATGCCCCCACCGCCGGAGTACCCCGGGCCGTGGATGGTGCCGTAGACCGTGTTCGGCTCCCGGCCGATGTTCTCCATGATGTCGATCTCGCCGGCGGCCGGCCAGCCGACGCTGCCCATGTCGTTGCCGAGCATCCAGAACGCGGGCCAGATGCCCTGCCCGCGCGGGACTTTGATGCGGGCCTCGAAGCGGCCGTACGCCTGGGTGAACGTGGCGGCGGTGAGCAGTCGGGCGGAGGTGTACTCGCACCGGCCGTAGTGGCACTGGTAGTTGGCCGGGTTCTCGCGGCGTGCCGTGATGACGAGGTTGCCCTGGCCGTCGTGCACGGCGTTGCTGGTGCTGTTGGTGTAGTACTGCCGTTCGTTGTTGCCCCAGCCGTGGCCGCCGATGTCGAACCGCCACCGGCTCTGGTCGACCGGCGTGCCGGCGGGGGCGTTGAACTCGTCCTGCCAGGTGATCCCGCCGATGGCGGCTGTGGCCGGGCCGGCGGGCGCTGGCAGGACGAGGGACGCGGCGAGTGTGACGGCGGCGACGGCGGCGACGAGCAGTCGCCGCCCGAGGGGACGGGCTCTGCGCATGGGGATCTCCGTGGTCGGTGGTGGACGTCGGTCTGTGCACGGGCCTCCACCGCGGCGCGCCGTCACCGTGGAGAGGGGCCTGAGAGCGCTCTCCTGAGCGAAGTCTGTCGATGCCCGAAACATCTGTCAAGACTGTTACCAATGCATGTCCGGCCGGCGTCCGGGACGCATGGCCGATTCGGCTCCGGGTACGCGTCGAGCGGCCGCAGCACGCCACGCGGCCGGAGTGTCGGCAGCCGCCGGGAAGGGGTGGACCACGATGAAGGTCCGCAGCTCGCTGCGTTCGTTGACGAGGAAGATGAACTCGATCGTGGTGCGCCGTCGCGGTCGGGTCTACGTCATCAACAAGGCCGATCCGCGACAGAAGGCCCGACAGGGCTGAGCCGCGCCGCCACGACACCCGCGCCGGCGGTGCCGTCCGCCGGGCCGTCGCTACCGGTCGAGCTTGCGCCGGTCCTCGCGGACCGCGTACCGGATGGCACGGATGGTCGCGTCCGGCGCGAAGATCAGCGCGTACCAGCGGTCGAGCATCGCGCGGAGTTCGGCCACCGTCAGCTGGAGCCGGCGGGCCCGTTCGTCGGACGCCCGCAGCAGTTCCCGTGCGGACTGTGCCTCCGCCTCCAGTTCGGTCACCCGCGCGCGCATCGGCTGCACCAGCGTCAGGGCGGTGTCGGTGAGCATGTCCGCCGCCTCGGCCCGGAACTTGCCGCGCTGCACCATCACGGCGGCGATGGCGGCCAGGCCGCCGGCACCACCGAGGACGCCGAGGACCGACAGCACGATCTGCACCCAGTGGGGAGCGGCGTTGGTCGCGGGCGAGGGTGTCACGGGAGCCTGCCGAAGGTGTTGCCGGGATAAGGTTGCCGCGGCCGGGCCAGGGCACGGAGGTCACGCACGATCTCCGCCGACCGCCACCACGACCCGATCGCCACCGCGGTGACGAACGACGCGGCCGCGACGGCCATCCGGCCGGAGAACGCCGCCAGCGAGACCGCGTACATGCCCGCGAGGGTGCCGAGCATCAGCATCGACGCCAGTTCGATGCCCAGAGCGGTGGAACACCGGCCCGGCCACAGCAGCCCGGCGAGCCCGACCAGCCCGGCCACGACCAGCCCGAGCTCCCAGCCCAGGCGAACCGGCCCCGGCATGGCCACCTCCACCGACGGTGGGCGGACCTCCAGGGTGATCATCAGGACGCCGCACACGGGAGCGGTGACGACGACCGCGTTCTGGAACGGCTGTCGGTTACGCCAGATCCGCATCTTCGGCACCGCGGCTCCTCCCGCCGGATCCGCCGCCGCTCGGCCTGCTCCGAAGGGTCGGCTCGCGCGGTAACGGGATGTGACGGCTCGCGTCGTTGGTGGCCGGTACTCAAGTCATATCACCCGCACGCGTGGCCACCAAGTGTCAAGACCCGACAATGCGCAGGTCAAGAGCGTTCTGGCGGGGGTGGGCAGGCCGCCGCCGGCGCCGTCGGCCGGGGTTGCGCCACGTCGCTGATCGTCACGGAGCGTCGATGATGGACGGGTGCGGTGCGTGCGATGTGGAGGGGCCCAGGGTCGGTTGGCGAGGCCCTCGACCGAGGACGTCGACCCCCGGCCCTAACCGAGGAGGTCCAGGGTGGGCAGCGGCAGCCCGGGCAGCGACGACTCGGCCGGATCCGCACTCAGGTCCGGCAGGACCGGCAGTTCGGGCAACGGCACCACGACCAGCGGCGACGAGGACGGCCGTGGCGACGGCGGCGGCGTCGACGTCGGTGCCTGCGGTCCGGTGCCGCCCGGGGGCGACGGCGACGTCGTGGTCGGCGTGGGCGACGGGCCGGGGGCCGCGGGCGTCGGCACCGTGCCGGCCGGCGCGGGGCGCAGCGCGTCGATCTCCGCGGCGAGGCGGCGGGCGGTGGACGGGTCGTCGACCGACGCGAGGCGCCGCCGTGCCTCGTCGAGCAGGTTCCGTGCCTCGTCCGGGCGGCCGGCGGCGAGGGCGGACCGGGCCTGCCGGATCGTGTCCTCGATCAGCCGGACCTCGGCCCGCTCCGGGTGCAGCACCTGGGTCAGCGCCCACAACGGACTGCTCGGCCCCGCCTCGCGGCTGCCGATCCCGAGCCCGGTGACGACGCCGGCGAGCACGACGGCGGCGGCCGCGACCCGGACGAGCGGCCGTCCGAGCCGTACCCGTCGGGGCGACGCCGGCGGGAGCGCGGGCACCGCGGGGCGGACCGGCTGCTCGTCGACCGCGTCGCCGAGGTCGTCACGCCAGGCGGCCAGCATGGTGGCGAGGTCGTCCCCCTCCGGCGCCGGGTCACCGCGGCCGAGCGCGTCGAGCAGCTCGTCGTCCCGGGCGATCGCCGCCAGGTCGATCTCGCCGCCGCTCTCCGGCGTCCGCCCGCTCATGCCGCCACCTCGCCAAACGCGTCGCCTGCCAGGGTACGGAGGCGGGCCAGCGCCCGGGACTGGGCCATCCGTACCGCCGCCGCCGTCATCCCGACGATCGTGCCCACCTCGTCGGCGGAGAGCCCGACCGCGACCCGGAGGAGGACGATCTCGCGCTGCATCTCGGGCAGCCGGTCGAGCAGCTCGGACAGCCGGCGGGCCAGGTCGGTGGCGACCGCCCGCTGCTCCGGGCCCGGATCCGCGTCCGGGTGCTCCGGTGGCGCGTCGTCGGCCGTGACGGTGGCGGCGCGTACGGCGGCGCGGTGGGCGTCGGCGACCTTGTGCGCGGCGATGGCGTAGACGAACGCCGAGAACGGCCGCCCCTGATCCCGGTAGTTCGGCAGGGCCCGCAGCACCGCGAGGCAGATCTCCTGGGCGACGTCGTCCGCGGTGGTGTACGCCCCGCCGATGCGGCCCAGCCGGGCCCGGCAGTAGCGCACCAGCCCCGGGCGGAGGCCGGCGAGCAACGCCGCGACGGCGGCGCTGTCACGGCGGGCCGCCCGGCGGACGAGCTCGGCCTCGGGCTCGGTCGTCGTCGTCATCGGATTGGAAGACACCTCTGTTACCGGCGAGTTAACCGGCACGCTATCGAGCCCGGCCCGGTTTGCCTAGCCCGACCAGGGTGGCCGCATGGCTGCGCAAAGTAGTTGTTGCGTTCGGGCCGACGGCCGCGATGTCTCCAGTAGCGAGGTGGGGAGGCGACGTGGGCGTCGAAGTGGCCGTACGGGGACTGACGAAGTCCTTCGGTGGTCAGCCGGTCTGGTCGGACATCAGCCTGACCCTGCCGGCCGGCGAGATCTCGGTGCTGCTCGGCCCGTCCGGCACCGGGAAGTCGGTGTTCCTCAAGACCCTGGTGGGGCTGCTCCGGCCCGACCGGGGGGACATCCTGATCGAGGGCCGCAACCTGCCCCGGCTGCCGGAGCGCGAGCTGTACGAGGTGCGGAAGCTGTTCGGCGTCCTGTTCCAGGACGGCGCGCTGTTCGGCTCGATGACCATCTACGACAACGTGGCCTTCCCGCTGCGCGAGCACACCCGCCGGTCGGAGTCGGAGATCCGGACGGTGGTCACCGAGAAGCTCGACATGGTGGGCCTGGTCGGCGCCGAGAAGAAGCTGCCGGGGGAGATCTCCGGCGGGATGCGCAAGCGGGCCGGGCTGGCCCGGGCGCTCGTCCTCGACCCGCAGATCGTGCTCTTCGACGAACCCGACTCCGGGCTCGACCCGGTCCGCACCGCCTACCTGAACCAGCTCATCATCGACCTCAACCAGCGGACCGAGGCGACGTTCCTGATCGTCACCCACGACATCAACACCGCCCGGACGGTCCCGGACAACATCGGCCTGATCTACCACGGTCACCTGGCCATGTTCGGGCCCCGGGAGATGCTGCTGTCCAGCACCGAGCCGGTGGTGCGGCAGTTCCTCAACGCCCAGCGGATCGGCCCGATCGGCATGGCCGAGGAGAAGGACGCCGAGGAGTTGCGGGCCGAGGCGCAGGCCGGTGCCGAGCTGCCGCCGCTGCCACCCATCCCGCCGCAGCTCCAACCGTCCGACGGGCGGCGGCGGCGAGCCGAACGACCACCCGGCCAGTGGTGCCGCGACCACGGTGTCGTCCCGCCGCCCGGCTCCTTCGCCGGGCCGGACGGCCGGCCGAGCCTCGAACCGCCGGTCCTCACCCGCGACGGGGCGCCCGGATGAGCGGCACGGCGGTCCTGCGCGAGACCGGCCACTTCTTCGCCTTCTGCCTGGACACCCTCCGGGGACTGGGCCGGCGACCCGTGCAGGTCCGCGAGTTCGTCCAGCAGGCCTGGTTCATCAGCTCGGTGTCGATCCTGCCGGCGGCGCTCGTCTCGATCCCGTTCGGCGCGGTGATCGCGCTCCAGCTCGGCTCCCTGGTACGCCAGCTCGGCGCGCAGTCCTTCACCGGCGCCGCGTCGGTCCTGGCCGTCGTCCGCGAGGCCGGGCCGATCGTGACCGCGCTGGTGATCGCCGGCGCCGGTGGCTCCGCGATCTGCGCCGACCTCGGCTCCCGCCGCATCCGGGAGGAGCTCGACGCGATGCAGGTGCTCGGCATCGACCCGATCCACCGGCTGGTGGTGCCGCGCGTGCTCGCCTCGATGCTGGTGGCCGTGCTGCTCAACGGCCTGGTCAGCGTCGTCGGGGTCAGCGGCGGCTACCTGTTCAACGTGGTCATGCAGGGCGGCACGCCGGGCGCGTACCTGGCCAGCTTCCAGGCCCTCGGACAACTGCCCGACCTGCTGGTGGGCGAGGTGAAGGCGCTGCTGTTCGGCGCCGCCGCCGCGCTGATCGCCTCCTACAAGGGAATGACCGCCAAGGGCGGCCCGAAGGGCGTCGGCGACGCGGTGAACCAGAGCGTCGTGCTCACGTTCATGGCGCTGTTCGCCCTGAACTTCGTGGTCACCGCCGTGTACTTCCAGGTCGTACCGCAGAAGGGGAGCTGACGTGCCGGCGCTGCGACACCTCGACGACCTCGGCGGGCAGCTCGCCTTCTACGTGCGGGCGTTCGCCTGGACGCCGCGCACCGTACGCCGGTACAAGCGGGAGGTCGTCCGCCTCCTCGCCGAGGTCAGCTTCGGTACCGGGGCGCTGGCGGTGCTCGGTGGGACGGTGGGCGTCATCTGCTTCCTCACCTTCTTCACCGGCACCGAGGTGGGACTCCAGGGCTACCAGGCGCTCAACCAGATCGGCAGCAGCGCCTTCACCGGCTTCATTTCCGCGTACTTCAACACCCGGGAGATCTCGCCCCTGGTGGCGGCGCTGGCCCTGTCGGCGACGGTGGGCTGCGGGTTCACCGCACAGCTCGGCGCGATGCGCATCTCCGAGGAGGTCGACGCGCTGGAGGTGATGGCGGTGCCCTCGCTGCCGTTCCTGGTCACCACCCGGATGATCGCCGGGTTCATCGCGGTCGTCCCGCTGTACGTGATCGGGCTGCTCTCCAGCTACCTCGCCACCCGGACCATCGCGGTGTCCTACTTCGGGCAGTCGGCCGGCACGTACGACTACTACTTCCACCTGTTCCTGCCGCCCGGGGACGTGCTGTGGTCCTTCGGCAAGGTGCTGGTCTTCAGCGTGATCGTCGTCCTGGTCCACTGCTACTACGGCTACACCGCCAGCGGCGGGCCGGCCGGCGTGGGCATCGCCGTCGGCCGCGCCGTCCGCCTGGCCATCGTGGCCGTCAACATCGTGGACTTCTTCCTGTCGCTGGCCATCTGGGGCGCGACCACCACCGTCCGGATCGCGGGGTGACCATGAAGAATCGCATCCTCGGCGTCGTCTTCATCGCCGTGCTGACCGCGGCGCTGACCGCCTCCGTCCTCCACTACCACCGGGCCTTCACGCCGGTCGCCTGGGTCACCCTGCACACCGACCGCGCCGGGTTGCAGCTCAGCGACGGCGCCGACGTCAAGGTACGCGGCGTCGTCGTCGGCGACGTGCGTTCCGTGCGCAGCGACGGCGGCGGGGCCACCCTGCGGTTGGCGCTCGACCCGGCCCTGACCCGGCGGATCCCCGCCGACGTGACCGCCCGCCTGCTGCCGAAGACGCTCTTCGGCGAGCGGTACGTCGAGCTGGTTCCGCCCGAGGCGACCAGCGCCGGACCGATCCGCGACGGCGCCGTCATCACCCAGGACCGCAGCCGTACCGCCGTCGAGCTGGAACGGGTCCTCGACGAGGCGCTGCCCCTGCTCCAGGCCGTCCGCCCCGACCAGCTGGCCGTGACGCTCGGCGCGCTGGCCGCCGCCCTCGACGGCCGCGGCGAGCAGCTCGGCGCGAACCTCGACCGGCTCGCCGCCTACCTGAAGCAGCTCAACCCCGCCCTGCCCACCATCGAGGAGGACATCCGGACGCTCGCCGTCGTCCTCGACGGGTACGACGCGGCGCTGCCCGACCTGCTGGCGCTGCTGCGGGACGTGACCGTCACCGCCCGTACCGTCACCGACCAGCGCGGCCAGCTCGCGGCGTTCCTGGCCGGGACCACCGGCACCGCCGACGTCACCCGGGGGTTCCTCGACCGGCACGGCGACCAGCTCATCCGGCTCGGCCAGGTCAGCCGGCCGGTCCTGGAACTGCTCGCCGCATACGCCCCCGAGTACCCGTGCCTGATGCGAGGGCTGGTCGCCCTGCAACCGCGGGTCGAGGAGGTGTTCGCGGGCGGGCGGATGCGCATCACCCTGGAGGTCACCCGGGACGGCGGCAAGTACGAGCGCGGGCGCGACGAGCCGGTCTACGGCGCCGGCGGCGGACCGGACTGCCACGGGCTGCCCCGACCGGGGACGCCCGCCCCCGAGGTGCCGATCGACGACGGGTACGACTACTCCGGCGACCGTCCCCGCCCGCTCCTGCCGGTCGGCGTACCGGCTCCGGGCGCCGCCGCCCCGGCCGCTCCGGTCGAGATGGGACGCGCCGGCACGACGGAGGAGCAGGACCTCGTCGGCCCCATCGTCGGCGCCGTCACCGGCACCCCGCCGGTGGAGGTGCCCGACATCGCGGTCCTGCTGTGGGGTCCGCTGCTGCGCGGCGCGGTGGTGAACACGCGATGACCGGGAAGACCACCGCCTCGCTGCTCAAGCTGAGCCTCTTCGCCGCCGTGACGCTGCTGCTCACCGCCCTGCTCGCGCAGACCCTCGGCGCGTTCCCGGCCGGCGGCCCCACCTACCGCGCCCGGTTCACCGACGCCACCGGGCTGCTGCCCGGCGACGACGTGCGTATCGCGGGCGTCCGGGTCGGACAGGTCCGCGGCATCCGGGTGGTCGACAACACCGTCGCCGAGGTGTCCTTCACCGTCCGCGACGACGTTCCGCTGGCCACCGGCGTCCGCGCCAAGATCCGCTACCGCAACCTGGTCGGCCAGCGCTACCTGGCGCTGACCGAGGGCCCCGGCGACCGCCGGCCGCTGCGACCCGGCGGGCTCATCCCGATCGGGCAGACCACTCCCGCGCTGGACCTGACCGTGCTGTTCAACGGGTTCCGTCCACTGTTCACCGCGCTCGACCCGCAGGACGTCAACAAGCTCGCCCACGAGATCATCCAGGTGCTCCAGGGGGAGGGCGGCACCGTCACGAGCCTGCTGGACCGCACCGCGTCGCTGACCAACACGCTCGCCGACCGGGACGCCGTCATCGGCCGGGTCGTCACCAACCTCAACACCGTCCTCGGCACCCTCGCCACCCGCGACCGCGAACTCGACCAGGCGATCCGGCAGCTGCAGCAGTTCGTCTCGGGACTGTCGGCCGACCGGACCGCGATCGGCGAGGCGCTGGTCAGCATCGGCGACCTCACCACCGCCACGTCGGCGCTGCTGGAGGACGCGCGACCACCCCTGGCGGCCGACATCCGGGCCCTCGACACGCTCGCCGGCACCCTCAACCGCAACGCGGCCGTCATCGACGGCACCCTCGGCCGGCTCCCCGACCGGTACCAGTCGCTGACCCGGGTCGCCTCGTACGGGTCGTGGTTCAACTTCTACCTCTGTGACTTCGACGGCCGGGTCACGGCCGGCGGGCAGACCCTGAATCCCGTGACGTTCAGCGCCCCGGCCGCCCGGTGCGCGACCGGAGGCAGCCGATGAGACCGTTCCGGGAACGCAATCCCGTCGCCGTGGGCGCCGTCGGCCTCGCGTTGGTCGGCGCCACCCTGCTCGGCGCCTTCCAGCTGGACCGGCTCGCGGCGCTGACCGGGCGCGCCTACCAGGCGGCGTTCACCGACGCCAGTGGGCTGGCGGTGGGCAACGAGGTCCGCGTCGCCGGCGTGCGCGTCGGCAAGGTCACCGCCGTGGAACTGGCCCGGGACACCCGCCCGTACGTGCGGGTCCGCTTCCGTGTCGACGACGACGGCGTACGCCTCGGCGACCGGACCGCGGCGACGATCCGGATCAAGACGGTGCTGGGGCAGAAGTACCTGGCGCTGGCGCCCGACGGCGGGGGACGGCTGCCCGAGGGCGCGCAGATCCCCCTCGAGCGCACCGCCGCGCCGTTCGACGTGGTGCAGGCCGTCACCGGCCTCGCCGACACCCTCGACACGATCGACACTGACCAGCTCGCCGCCGCCTTCGCCACCCTGTCGGAGACGTTCGCCGACACCCCCGGCACGGTCAACGCCTCGCTGGTCGGGCTGTCCCGGCTCTCCCGTACCGTCGCCGACCGCGACGCCGAACTGCGCTCGCTGCTGGCCCGCGCCCGGACGGTCACCGACGTGCTCGCGACCCGGGACGAGGAGTTCCGCGCGCTGGTCACCGACGGCGAGGCGCTCCTGGCGGAGGTGCGGCGCCGCCGGGACGCCATCCACGAGCTGCTCGTCGGCACCAACGACCTGGCCACCCAGCTGTCCGGTCTGGTCGCCGACAACCAGGCCCAGCTCGGTCCGGCCCTGCGCCAGCTGCGGGACGTGGTCGCCATCCTGCAACGCAACCGGGACGACCTCGAACTGACCGTCCAGCGGATGGCGCCGTTCGTCAGCGCCTTCGCCAACGTGGTCGGCAACGGACGGTGGTTCGACTCGTACGTGCAGGGGCTCGTCCAGCCGTTCCAGCCCACGACGGGAGGACGCTGATGCCCGACACCGTACGCCGCTGGCGCCGGCCGGTCGCCGCCGCGACCGTGCTGGTCACCGTGGCCGCCGCCGTCGCGGTGCTGCGTCCCGGTACGCCGCCCCGCCGGCTCGTCGCCCAGTTCACCGGCACGGTCGGCGTGCACCCGGGTTCCGACGTGCGGGTGCTCGGCGTCCGCGTCGGCGAGGTGGTCGAGGTGCGACCGCAGGGCCGCACGGTCCGGGTGACCATGCGCTACGACCGGGAGGTGCAGGTGCCGGCCGGCGCGCAGGCCGTGGTCGTGCCGCCCAGCGTGGTCAGCGACCGCTACGTGCAGCTCACCCCCGCGTACGCCGGCGGCGCCGTGCTCGCCGACGGCGCCGAGATACCCGTCGAGCGCACCGCCACCCCGATGGAGATCGACGACATCTACCGGGCGCTCGACGACTTCAACCGTGCGCTCGGTCCGCGGGGCGCCAACGCCGACGGCGCCCTGTCCGATCTCGTCGCCACCGGCCGTGCCAACCTGGAGGGCAACGGCGACGAGCTGCACGACACCCTCGACGGGCTCTCCCAGGCGTTGACCACGCTCGCCGACGGGCGGCAGGACCTCTTCGGCTCGGTGGCCAACCTGCAACGCTTCACCACCGCCCTGGCCCGCAGCGACCAGCAGGTCCGGGCGTTCAACCGGCAACTGGCCGAGGTGGCCGCGCAACTGGCCGGCGAGCGGGACGAGCTCGCCGCCGCGTTGCGCAACCTGGCGACCGCGCTCGCCGACGTCACCACCTTCGTCCGGCAGAACCGCGACCTGCTGACCGCCGACGTCGCCGCCCTGGCGGACGTCACCGGCGTGCTGGTCCGCCAACAGCAGGCCGTCATCGACATCCTCGACGTCGCCCCGCTCGCGCTGAACAACCTGGCGCTGGCCTACAACCCCCGGTCCGGAACGCTGGACACCCGGGACAACGTCCTCGGTCCCTACGATCCCGCCAGCTTCGTCTGTTCCCTCCTGGTCGACCAGACGCCCGCGACGGTGCCCGCGACGTGCACCGCCCTCGCGCAGACCCTGCACGCCCGCAAGCTTCCGATGACCGATCAGCTCCGGAAGCTGCTCAAGCTGCCGCCCGGCGCGACCCGCCCGGCGCCACCGGCCACACCCTCACCGGTGGCGCCCGGCGCGGCGGTGCCGTCGCCCGCGCCGGGCGGCCCCGACCTCACCCTCGGCGGCATCCTGCGGGGGCCGGCATGACCCGCCGGATGCGCCGCACCCTGGCCGCCACCCTGGCCGTGGCACTGCTGCCCGCCGGCTGCGGGTTGCCCGAGGTGACCGAACTGCCGCTGCCCGGCGGAGCGCCCGACGGCCGCGGCTACCGCGTCACCGCCGAGTTCCGCGACGTGCTGGACCTGGTGCCCCAGGCGGCCGTGAAGGTGGATGACGTCACGGTGGGCAGCGTCGAGAGGATCTCGCTGTCCGGCTGGACCGCGCAGGTCGTTCTCCGCCTCGACGCCGACGTCCGACTCCCGGCCAACGCCACCGCCGCCGTCCGGCAGAGCAGCCTGCTGGGGGAGAAGTACGTGACGGTGGCCCCGCCGTCCGGCCCGCCCGCCACCGGTGCCCTCGCCGACGGCGATGTCATCCCGCTGTCCCGCACCACCCGGGGCGTCGAGGTCGAGGAGGTGCTCGCCGCCCTCGGCCTGCTGCTCAACGGTGGCGGCCTGGCCCAGTTGCGCACCATCAACCAGGAACTCGCCACGGCCCTCGACGGGCGGGAGCCGGCGGTGCGGGACGCGCTGCGGCAGCTCGACACCTTCATCGGCGGCCTGGAGCGGCAGAAGACCGACATCGTCCGGGCCGTCGAGGCGCTCGACCGGCTGACCGGCCGGCTGGCCCGCCAGCAGCAGGTGATCGGTGCCGCAGTCGACTCGCTGGCCCCCGGCCTGACCGTGCTGGAGGAGCAGCGGGCCCAGCTCACCGGCGTCCTCACCGCGCTCGGCGACCTCGGGCGGGTCGGCACCCGGGTGGTCGAGAGCAGCCGCGCGGACACCGTGGCCAGTCTGAAGGCCCTGAAACCGATCCTGGAACAGCTGGTGCGCGCCGGCGACGACCTGCCGAAGTCCCTCGACTTCATGCTGTCGTACCCGTTCCCGCCGAACGTCACCGGCGCGATCGTCGGGGACTTCGTCAACCTGGCCGTGACCGCCGACCTGGACGCGGCCGGCATCCTGGCCAACCTGGTGGCGGCGGCCCCGCCGCCCGCCCGCCCGGCCGCCCGGCCGGGCCAGCCGGCTGCACCACGCCCCCCGGGCGGCGTCCCCGTGCCGAAGCCCGGCGGCACGGGGAACCTCGACCTGCCCCTGACCGAGTGCCTGCCCGACCCGGACAACTTCCCGGCGACCTGGGTCCCGTCGGCGAAGTGCCTGCTGCCCGAGGGCTGCACGCTGCTCAAGCCGGGTTCGCCGGTGCCCGTCGGCGGGCTGGTCCTCCCCAAGGGACTGGTGCCGGCCGGAACGGCGTTTCCCGAAGGGACGGAACTGCCCGCCGGAACCGTCCTCACCGCCGACTGCCTGCTCCCGGTCACCGGCGAGATCCTCGGCCAGGTCGGCGACCTGCCGGACGTCCTCGGAGGGGGGCTGCTGCCGTGATCGGACGGTCGACCCGGCTCAAGGTGCTCGCGTTCGTGGTGGTCAGCCTGCTCGGCGTCGCCTACGTGGGCCTGCGCTACGTCGGGCTCGGTGACACGCTGCTGGGCGGTGGGTACCGCGTCCACCTCGACCTCGTCCGGGCCGGGGGGATCTTCCCCCACGCACCGGTCACCTACCGGGGTGTTCCCGTCGGCCGGGTCACCGCCGTCGAGCTGCGCGACGGCGGTGTCCGCGCCGACCTGCGGATCGACCGCGGCGTACGGATCCCCGACGACCTCCGTGCGGTGGTCGCCCAGCGCTCCGCCGTCGGAGAGCAGTACGTCGACCTGCGGCCGGAGCGCGACGGCGGGCCGTACCTGCGCGACGGGGCGGTGATCCCGGCCGACCGGACCGGCGTGCCGCTGCCGCCCGAGGTGCTCCTGACGAACCTGGACGCGCTGGTCCGGTCGGTCGGCCCCGAGGACCTGGCCGTGGTGATCACGGAACTCGGCACCGCGTTCGAGGGCAACGAGGCGGCGCTGGCGCGGCTCCTCGACGCCGGCGACGCGCTGCTCGCCGACGCCACCGCCGCGCTGCCGGAGACCCTCGCGCTGATCCGCGACGGCCGGACCGTCCTCCAGACCCAGGCCGAGTCGGCGGAGGCCCTGCGCCGCTGGGCCGCCGACCTGGCGGCGCTCGCCGCCACCGTCCGGGCCGCCGATCCCGACCTGCGCCGGCTGCTCGCCGTCGGACCGCCCGCCGCCACCGAGGTCACCGCGCTGCTGCGGGGACTGGAACCGACCGTCGGCACGCTGCTCGGAAACCTCGTCACCGTCAACGGCATCGCCGCCCGACGGCTGCCGAACATCGAGCACCTGCTGGTCGTCTACCCGATCACCGTCTCGGGCGGCTTCACGGTCACGCCGGGCGACGGCACCGCCCACCTCGGCCTGGTGCTCAACGCGAACGACCCGCCGCCCTGCCGGTACGGCGACGGCGGCCGGCAGTGCAGCGCGAAGGACCGGGCGGCCGGGGCGGGCGTACGCGGGTCGGCCAACGCGCCACGGGCGGGCGGCCGGCCGGCTCCGGCCCCCGCCGCCCCGCCGCCCGCGTACGCGGCGGGATTCGACCCGGCGACCGGGCTGGTGCTCGGCAGCGACGGGCGGCCGTTGCAGTTCGGCGCGGCCGGCGGCCAGTACCGGATGGCGGGGGACCAGTCGTGGAAGCACCTGCTGCTCGCCGGGGTGACCCCGTGACGGACCGATCGAAGGAGGTTGCCGTGCCGACCCGGAGGGACCGCACGCTGAAGGTGATCAAGGGAAGCAGGTCCGGTGCGGCCGGGCGGCCCGCCCAGCGCCGGGTGGTCCTGCGGTCGGTGCGGACGCCGATCGAGGACGTGCTCGAGCGAATCGACCAGGAGCCGGCCGAGGACGCGGCGGTCGGCGGCGTCCCGACCGGGCCCGCCGATCCGGAGCGGGTCGAGGACCGGCTCGAGGCGGCCGACGCGCCCGGCGACGATCCCGCGGCGGCGGGCGACTTGGCCCCGGCGTCCGCGGGTCCCGGCCGCCGTCGCCTCCTGGTCGGGCTGCTCGTCGCCCTGCTCGCCGGGTCCCTCGCCCTCGCCGGCCTGTACGGCCACCGCTGGTACGGGCACCGGGCGCTGGAGGAGGCCCGCCAGGGCGCGCTCGCCGCCGCCAAGCAGACCAGCGTCGACTTCGTGTCGGTGAGCGCGGCCAGTGTGGACCGCGACCTCCAGCGGATTGTGGACGGGGCGACCGGCGAGTTCAAGGACGAGTTCACCCGGGGCCAGGCGCAGGTCCGGACGGCGGTGGTGGAGAACAAGGTCGAGTCGCGGGGTTCCGTGTTGCGGGCCGGCCTGGTCACCGGTGACCGCCGCCGGGCGGTCGTGCTGGTCGCCGTGGACGCCACCGTCAAGAACGCGAAGGCGCCCGCCGGCCGGGCGGCGCACTACCGGATCCAGCTGGACCTGGTCCACGACCGGGGCTCGGGTCAGTGGCTGGTGTCCCGTCTGCAGTTCGTCGGGTGACACCGGCGCCGACCTTGGGAGGACATATGCGCATCCGGAATCTCCGGCCGTGGCGCCGGGGCCGCCGCCTGTCCCTGGTGCCGGCGCTGGCGGTGGCGATCGCGCTGGCCGCCGGCACCGCCGCCGTCGGCTGGCAGCGGGACCGTGCCGGCACCCGCACCGACACCGCCGCGAGGCAGGCCCTGGCGGTCGCCCCGGCCGCGGCGAAGGCGATCTTCTCGTACGACCACCGCACGTTCGACGAGAGCGTGGCGAACGGCCGCGGCTTCGTCACCGGGCCCTTCGCCGACGAGTACGCGCGGACCACCGCCGCGTTGCAGCAGACGGCTGTGAAGCAGCAGGCGGTCGTGCTGGCGGAGGTGTCCTCGGCCGGCGTGGTCACGGCCGGCCCGGCCCGGGTCGAGCTGCTGGTGTACCTCAACCAGTACCGGCGCAACGTCACCACGGCCGGGGAGAAGGTCGACCAGAACCGGGTGGTGCTCACCCTGGTCCCGGTCGACGGCGAGTGGAAGGTGTCGGCGGCGGTCGCGATCTGAGCTCGGGCCGGTGGGGCCTTCTACCACGCGTCCCCGTGGCCGGGGCGGGTTTCGCCGATAGCCGCCGCCCGGGCCGGTGGCGGCGGCAGCATGACCGTACGGCCGGCTGCCGTGTCCGGTGTGCCGGGAGCGCAGCTGGTGGGGGGTCGACGTGCAGGACGTCGCTGTCGCGCCGCTGGACGTCGGGGCGGTGGTGCCGGGGCTGGCGGAGCGTGTGTGGGTCAACGCCCGGGAGGCTCCGCAGGCGGTGCAGTTCGTACGCCCCGCGCCGGTGTCGCGCGCGTGGCCCGCGCCGCGGTCGGTGCAGGGTGGCGACCTGCCGGTGACGTGCGAGCAGTTCCGGGACGACGTCCTCACGCTGGCGCGCGGTTTCGTTGCCGCCGGCGTGGGCCACGGTGACCGGATCGTGCTGATGAGCCGTACCCGGTACGAGTGGACCCTGGTCGACTACGCCCTGTGGGCGATCGGGGCGGTGCCGGTGCCGGTGTACGAGACGGCCAGCTCGGACCAGGTCGGTTGGATCCTGTCGGATTCGGGCGCGATGGGCGCCGTGGTGGAGTCGGCGAGCCACGGGGAGATGGTCGCCGCCCTGCGGCACGGCCTTCCGGCGCTGCGTGACGTGTGGCAGATCGACGCCGGTGACCTGATCGCCCTCGCCGGCCAGGGGCGCACCGTCGACGACACGCGGATCGACGACCGGCGCAAGCGGGTGACCGGCGGTGACGTCGCCACGATCGTCTACACCAGCGGCACGACGGGGCGCCCGAAGGGTTGCGTGCTGACGCACCGCAACATCCACTGCGACGTGACCGCCGCGGTCGCGGCGCTGTCGCGGCTGCTGTACCCCGGGGCGTCGACGGTGCTGTTCCTGCCGCTGGCGCACATGTTCGCCCGGTTGATCCAGGTGGGGGTGGTGCAGAGTCGCGCGACCATGGTGCACAGCGCCGACGTCGCCGGGGTGCTGGAGCAGCTGCGCCGGCACCGGCCGACGTTCATCCTGGCGGTGCCGCGCGTCTTCGAGAAGATGTACAACCGGGCCCGGCAGAAGGCCGAGGACGCGCGGCGCGGCCGGCTGTTCGCCCTCGCCGACCGGGTGGCGGTGCGGTACAGCCGGGCCCTCGACCGGCCGCGCGGGCCGAACCCGCTGCTGCGGCTGGCCCGGGCCGTGTTCGACCTGCTGGCGTATCGGAAGCTGCGGGCGGCGCTCGGCGGGCGGTGTCGGACGGCGATCGTCGGCGGCGCACCCCTCGGCGAGCGGGTGGGGCACTTCTTCCGGGGTGCGGGAATCCAGGTCCTGGAGGGGTACGGCCTCACCGAGACGTCGCCCGCCCTCACGGCGAACCTGCCGTCGGCGCAGCGGATCGGCACCGTCGGCCGACCGCTGCCCGGCGTGGAGATCCGGGTCGCCGACGACGGCGAGGTGCTGGCGCACGGCGACGTGGTGTTCCCGGGGTACTGGAACAACCCGGACGCCACCCGGGACACCTTCACGCCGGACGGGTGGCTTCGCACCGGTGACCTCGGCAGCCTCGACCCCGACGGCTTCCTCCGGCTCACCGGCCGCAAGAAGGAGATCATCGTGACGGCGGCCGGCAAGAACATCGCACCCGCGCCGATCGAGGAGGCCGTCCGCGCCCATCCGCTGGTCAGCCAGTGCATGCTCGTCGGCGACGATCGACCGTACGTGGCCGCGCTGGTCACCATCGATGCGCAGGCGTGGCCGCGGTGGCGGTCCGCCCACGGCCGGCCGGACGCCTCGGTCGCCGACCTGCGGGACGACCCCGCGCTGCGCGGCGAGATCCAGGAGGCGGTCGACCAGGCCAACCAGACCGTGTCCCGGGCCGAGCAGGTCAAGACCTTCGCCATCCTGCCGCGCGACTTCACCGAGGCCGACGGCGAACTGACCCCGACCCTGAAGATCAAGCGCGGCGTCGTCGAGGAGCGCTTCCGGTCGGACGTCGAGGCGCTCTACCGCGGCCACTGATCCGTCCGGCGGTCGGAGGTCAGCGGCGGGGCCGGGTACGGATCTGCCGGGTGGCGGCGCGGAACGCGGGTGCGGCCCGCTCGAAGTAGTCGAACAGGACGTCGAGCTGCTCCGGCGTGTACGCGGTGAGCACCTCGGCGATCCGTTCGCGCGCCGGGCTCACGACCTCGTCGATGCGCCCGAGGGCTTCGGGGACGGGCGCCACGACCACCTTTCGGCGGTCGGTGGGGTCCGCCGTGCGGCGGGCGTAGCCGGCGCGTTCCAGCCGGTCGATGAGGCGGGTGGTGGCGCCGGTGGTCAGCCCGATCCGGGTGGACAGGTCGCCGGACGTGAGCGGTCCCTCCAACGTGATGACGCTGAGCGCGTGCCACTCCGACGGGTGCAGCCCGGCCGCTTCGGCCCCGGCCATCCCGTGCAGGCCGACCGCGTCGAGGTACCGCCGGAAGATGGCGTGCCGCTCGTCCCAGGACTGCCTTGCCATGCCGATGGACCTCCTCCTATTATCTGCATGCGCGCAGATACTGTTTCTGTGCAGACACCTTGGAGGGATCATGCCTGACGACCGTACCGCCGTCACCTCCGTCATCGGCGCGCTGGTGGACGCGTGGAACCGGCAGGACGCCGAGGCGTACGGGCGGCTCTTCACCGAGGACGCCACGTACGTCACCTGGGTCGGCACGCACTACCGGGGGCGGCGTGACATCGTGGCGAGCCACCGGGCGCTGTTCACCAGGTTCGTCAAGGGAACGAAGCTCGCCGACGAGATCCTCGACCTCCGGTTCTTCGGGCCGGACACCGCCGTGGTCACCGGTCGCGGCGAGATCTACAAGGGCGACCGCCCGGGCAAACTGACCAAGGTGCAGACCTACGTGCTCGTCCGCACCGCCGACGGCGGCTGGCGGATCGCCGCCTTCCAGAACACCAAGCGGAAGCCGCTGATGGAGGCCGTCTCGTTCCGGTTCGCGCCGGACCTCATTCCCGCCGGTCGGTAGCGGCGGGCCGCCGCGAAACCTGACTACTCTTCGTGGACACGCCCACCACGCACGGTCATGGCGGGGTTCCGGGGTGCGGCCGGCGGCCTGCCGTAGCATCCCCGGGAGCCGGCGACCGCCGGTGACCTGGTGGGAGGTGTCCGATGCGGATAACGCGGACCATCGTGGCGGCCGTCGTGGTGCTGACGGCGGGCGGCCTCGCGGGCGTCGCCAACGCGGTCGAGTCGCCACCGTCCACGCTGCCGACCGGCACCCTCCGGGCCGCCGCCGACACCCGGTTCGGGTTCGCGGTCGTGCCGGACACCCAGGAGGAGGTGCTGAGAGCGGACGACCCCCGGTTCCGGCAACGCTCCGACTGGCTGGTCGCCAACCGCTCCGCGTTGGACCTGCGGTTCGTCACCCACATCGGCGACGTGGTCAACTTCGACACCCCCGACCACGTGCAGTACACCCGCGCCCGGGACGCGCTGCGACCGCTGGAGAGGGCCCGGCTGCCGTACTCCCTCGCGGTCGGCAACCACGACGGCCAGGTCTACGGCCCGGACGGCAAGCGGCGCAGCCCCGCCGGGCCGTTGCTGCGCGACACCACGGTGTTCAACCGGTACTTCACCGCGGACCGCTTCGGCGCCGTCCGGGGCCAGTTCGAGGCCGGCAAGGTCGACAACGCGTACGCGACCTACGAGGCCGGCGGCGTGCGGTGGCTGGTGCTGACCCTGGAGCCGTGGCCGCGCCGGGCGGCGGTCGCCTGGGCCCGGAACGTCGTCGCCGCCAACCCGAGGCACAACGTCGTCGTCGTCACGCACCACTACCTGGAGGCCGACGGCACGATCGGGCGCAGCCCGGCCCACGGGTCCACCAGCCCGCAGTACCTGTTCGACAACCTGATCTCGCGCTACCCGAACGTCCGCCTCGTCTTCTCCGGTCACACCGGCAGCGCCGCGTACCGGGTCGACACCGGCGTGCACGGCAACCGGATCCACTCGTTCCTCCAGGCGTTCCACTCCCGACGGACCAACCCGGTCCGGCTGGTGGAGGTGGACACCGCCGCCGACTCGCTGCGCACGTGGATCTACGCACCGCGCACGGCGGAGGCGTTCCCGGCACACGACCGGACGCTCACCGGCCTCCGCCTGATCCGCTGAGGTAGTCCGGACCAGCGGTCCGGGGCGGCCGGCCACCGGCCACCCCGAGCGTCCCGGCCTGCCCGGCGCCGTCCCCCCGGGGACCGGTGATTTTGCCGATGTGGCGTCGGCGACCAGGCCAAAGACTGACGTACGTCGATAACACTCCAACCCTCAGCAGGGAGTACCCGACGTGCGATCACCCACCACCACCCGTACCCGTACCTCCGTGTCCGCCCTGACGAGGGTGGCCGTCGCGGCCGTCCTCGCCGTCGGTGGTGCCCTGGCCGTCCCGGCCGGCGCGCAGGCCGCCGAGAACCCGTACGAGCGCGGCCCGGCGCCGACCACCGCGATCCTGGAGGCCAGCCGCGGCCCCTTCGCCACCTCGTCGTTCAGCGTCTCGTCGCTGAGCGTCAGCGGCTTCGGCGGCGGGGTCGTCTACTACCCGACCAGCACCAGCGAGGGCACCTTCGGGGCGATCGCCATCTCGCCCGGCTACACCGCCTCGTGGTCCAGCCTCAGTTGGCTCGGGCCGCGGATCGCCTCGCACGGCTTCGTGGTCGTCGGCATCGAGACCAACAGCCGCTTCGACCAGCCGGCCAGCCGGGGCGCCCAACTGCTCGCGGCGCTGGACTGGCTCACTGAGCGCAGTTCGGTGCGGGGCCGGATCGACGCCACCCGGCTCGCGGTGGCCGGGCACTCGATGGGCGGCGGCGGCAGCCTGGAGGCCGCGGCGGACCGGCCGTCGTTGCAGGCCGCGGTGCCGCTCGCCCCGTGGAACCTGGACAAGACCTGGTCGGAGGTGCGCGTACCGACGCTGATCATCGGCGGCGAGTACGACAGCATCGCGTCGGTCTCCTCGCACTCCGAGCCGTTCTACGCCAGCATCCCGTCCTCGTCGGAGAAGGCGTACCTGGAGCTCAACGGCGCGGACCACTTCTTCCCGCAGACGACCAACACGCCCATGGCCCGGCAGATGGTGGCGTGGTTGAAGCGGTTCGTCGACAACGACACCCGCTACGAGCCGTTCCTCTGCCCGGGCCCGACCGGGTTCGCCATCGAGGAGTACCGGAACACCTGTCCGCACTCCTGAACGTGCTCCGGGGCGGTCGCCGGTGTGCGGCCGCCCCGGCACGTCGCCGACCGGCTCTTCCGCCCCGGTCGCTGATGACGGCTAGACGCATTAGCAGTGCAACTTCCTGGCCTCACGAGGCCTTCTGGCGGCGACGGGCTTGACGGTCAGGCCGAGAAACATACACTGCCAGTGTAATAATCGGGACCCCGATGCGAGGGATGGGCGATGGAGCAAGGGCTTGCGCTGCACCACGTCGGGGTGCGCTTCGGAGGCCTCACCGCCCTCGACGACGTCTCGCTGCGGGTGGCCCCCGGCCAGGTGGTCGGCGTGATCGGTCCGAACGGAGCCGGTAAGACGACGCTGTTCAACGTCCTCTGTGGCTTCGTCGGCCCGCACGAGGGCAGCCTCACCCTCGACGGCCGTCCGTTCCGGCCCCGGCCGCACCGGCTCACCCGGCTCGGAATCTCCCGCACCCTCCAGGGGACCGGCCTGTTCGCCGGGCTCACCGTCCTGGAGAACGTCGTGGCCGGTGCCTCCCACGCGGCCCGGGCCGGGTTCCTCGCCGCGCTTCTCGGCCTGCCCCGCAGCGACCGGGACGAGCGCCGGCTGCGCCGGCACGCCCTGGCCGTCCTCGACACGCTCGGCGTCGCCGGGTACGCCGACGCCGTACCCGGGACCCTGCCGTTCGCCGTACGCCAACGGGTCGCCCTGGCCCGCGCGCTCGCCGCCCGCCCCCGGCTGCTCCTGCTCGACGAGCCCGCCGGCGGCCTCGGTGGCGAGGACATCGCCGAGCTGGCGGAGCTGATCCGGGAGCTGCCCCACCGCGACACCGACCCGTGCGCGGTGCTGCTGGTGGAACACCACATGGACCTGGTGATGTCGGTGTGCGACGAGATCGTCGTCCTGGACTTCGGCCGGGTGGTCGCCACCGGCACGCCCGAGGCGATCCGCGACGACCCGGCCGTCGCCGACGCGTACCTCGGCGCGGCCGTCGACGAGGCGGCGGCATGACCGCCGCGAGTGCGCAGCCCGGCACCGACCTGCTCGCCGTGCGGGGCCTGGTGGCCGGGTACGGGGCGGCGCCGGTGCTGCACGCTGTCGACCTGCGCGTGCCGGCCGGCGCCATCGTGGCCGTCGTGGGCGCCAACGGAGCCGGCAAGACCACCCTGCTGCGCGCCCTCTCCGGCATGCTGCGCCCCACCGCCGGTCGGATCCTCCTCGACGGCGAGGACCTGCGCGGCACCCCCGTCGAGCAGCTCGTCCGGCGCGGCCTGGCGCACGTCCCCGAGGGACGTGGCGTGATCGGCGAACTCACCGTCGAGGAGAACCTGCGCCTCGGCGGGCTGTGGCGGCGGGACCGGGCGGACGCAGCCCGCGCCCACGACGAGGTCTACCAGTTGTTCGAGCCGCTGGCCCGGCGCCGGCGGCACCTCGGCCACCAACTCTCCGGCGGCGAACGGCAGATGCTCGCCCTCGGCCGCGCGCTGGTCGGCCGGCCCCGCCTGCTGCTGCTCGACGAACCCTCGCTCGGCCTGGCGCCGCGGGTGGTCGCCCAGACCATGACCCTGCTGCGGCAACTGCGCGACCGCACCGGGCTGGCCGTGCTGCTCGTCGAACAGAACGTCCGCAGCGCCCTCGGCGTCGCCGACCACGGCGTCGTGATGTCCCTCGGCCGGGTCGTCACCACCGCGCCGGCCGCCCGGCTCCGCGACGACGCCGACCTGCGCCACGCGTACCTCGGATTCTGACCACCGCCGACAAGGAGGCCCGTTGGACCGCTTCGTCTTCCTCACCCTCGACGGCCTGTCGAGGGGAGCGGTCTACGCCGCGTTCGCGCTGGCCCTGGTGCTCATCTGGCGGGCCGCGCGGATCGTCAACTTCGCCCAGGGGGCGATGGCCGTCGCCGCCGCGTACGCCGCCTACAGCGTCTCGGCCGCGACCGGCTCGTACTGGCTCGGGTTCGTCGCCGCGCTCGCCGTCGGCCTGCTCCTCGGCGCGGTCGTCGACGTCGCCGTCATGCGCTTCGTCGACCACCGCTCGCCGCTCAACCCGGTGATCGTCGCGCTCGGGCTGGTCCTGCTGATCCAGGCCGTCCTCGGCATGGTGTACGGCAACGAGTTCCGGCCGGCGGCGGCTCCGTTCAGCCGCAGCGCCCTGACCGTCGGCGGTCTGGCCGTCCTGTCGCCGTACGACGTCTTCGTCTTCGCCGCCGTCGGGACGGTCGGCGCCGCGCTCGCCTGGATCTTCACCCGGACCGCGGTGGGCCTGCGGATGCGGGCCGCGGCGTTCGCTCCCGAGGTCTCCCGCCTGCTCGGGGTGAACGTCGGCGGCATGCTCACGCTCGGCTGGGCGCTCGCGTCCGGTGTCGGCGCCCTGGCCGGCATGCTCGTCATCCCGACCGAGCTGGGCCTGCACCCGCACGCCATGGACCTGGTCTTCGTCTCGGCGTTCACCGCCGCCGTGGTGGGCGGGCTGGACAGCCCGCCCGGCGCGATCGTCGGCGGCGTCGGGGTCGGGCTGCTGCTGTCGTACGTCAGCGGCTACGCCGGCGGCGACCTCATCCCCCTCGCGGTGCTGGTGCTGCTCCTGGCAGTGCTACTGGTCCGCCCCGGCGGCCTGTTCGCCCCGGTCACCGCGAGGCGGGTGTGAGCGCCACCGGGGTGGCGGCCCCACCCGCGACCCGGGCGCCCCGTCCCGAGGGCCGGCCGGAGGGGCGGCGCGTCCCGACCCTGCTGCGCCACCTCGGGCTCGCGGCCGTCGCCGCGTCGGCACTGCTGGCGGTCAGTTACGGCCTCGAACCGTTCCGGAACTTCCAGCTCGCCACGGTCGCCGCCTACCTCTGCGCGACCGCCGGGCTGACCATCCTCACCGGACTGAACGGCCAGCTCTCACTCGGGCACGGCGCGCTGATGGCGGTCGGCGCGTACACGGTCGCCCTGACGCAGGACGCCTTCGCCGACCGCGGCCGAACCGGCGGCGGGTTGCTGGTCGTGTCCCTGGTGGCGGCGGTGGCCACCAGCGTCGCGGTCGGCGCCGTCGTGGGCGTGGCCGCCGCCCGGTTGCGCGGCCCCTACCTGGCCGGCGTCACCCTGGCGGTCGCGGTCGTGGTACCGGCCCTGACCGTCACCTTCGACGGCGTCCTCAACGGCGAGCAGGGGCTGCCCGTCCCGGTCGCACCGCCACCGGCGGCGCTCGGCCCGTACTTCCCGTACGAGCGGTGGCAGCTCTGGGTCGCCGGGTCGGCGACGCTGCTCTGCCTGGTGCTGCTGGCGAACCTGGTCCGCAGCCGGTACGGCCGCACCTTCCGGGCGGTACGCGACGACGAGATCGCGGCCCGCCTCGCCGGGATCCACGTCGCCCGGACCCAGGTCCTCGCCTTCGTGGTCAGCGCCGCCGGGGCCGGGCTGGGCGGCGCCCTGCTCGCCGTGCTCGCGCAGAGCGTCTCGCCCGGCGCGTTCTCGCTGACGCTGTCGCTGTTCCTGCTGATGGCCGTCGTCATCGGCGGCCTCGGCCGGCTGGCCGGCGCGCTGTGGGGCGCTGCCCTGCTGGTCGCCCTGCCCGACCTGACGCACACCCTGACCGACCTGCTGACGCTCTCGCCGGCGGCGGCGCAGCGCCTGGAGGGCAACCTCCCGCTGGCGATCTTCGGGAGCACGCTGGTCGTCGTCATGATCGCCGCACCCGGCGGCGTGCAGGGCCTGCTGTCCCGCCTCGCCCGCACCCTGCGGGACCGGTGGCGGGCGGGGCGGCGCTGACCACCCGTCCGGCCCCGGCCGGGCGCACCTCATCCACCCACCACACCATCCACCCTGGCCGAGAAAGGTCGGTACCCCATGCGACGCATCGCACGACGCGGTCTCGCGATCGCCACCTCCATCACCCTGCTGCTCAGCGCGGCGGCCTGCGGCGGGAACGACGGCGGGTCCGCCGGCCGTGGGCCGGTCCCGGGCGTCACCGACACCGAGGTGGTCGTCGGCACCCACATGCCGCTCACCGGCCCGGCCTCGGCCGGCTACTCCAAGATCGCGCCGGCGACCAAGGCGTACTTCGACTACGTCAACGCCAACGGCGGCGTGCACGGTCGCAAGATCACCTACAAGGTCATGGACGACGGGTACAACCCGGCGAACACCCAGCAGGTCGTCCGCCAGCTCGTCCTCCAGGACAAGGTCTTCGCCGTCCTCAACGGCCTCGGCACCCCGACCCACAGCGGCGTGCTCGACTTCCTGCACACCAACCGGGTCCCCGACCTCTTCGTCGCCTCCGGCAGCCGCAGCTGGGACCAGCCCGACCGCTACCCGAACACGTTCGGCTTCAACCCCGACTACACGGTCGAGGGCAAGATCCTCGCCCACCACGTGAAGACCACCCTGCCCGGGAAGAAGGTCTGCTTCCTCGGCCAGAACGACGACTTCGGCCGGGACAGCCTCGCCGGGGTGGAGAAGGTGCTCGGCGGCCCCGTCGTGGCCCGCCAGGACTACGTGGTCAGCAACACCAACGTGGCGCCCCAGATCGGCGCGTTGAAGGCGGCCGGCTGCGAGGTGGTCGTCCTCGCCACGGTGCCGGGCTTCACCGCCCTGTCCATCGGCACCGCCGCCCGGCTCGGCTTCCGGCCGCAGTGGGTGGTGTCCAACGTCGGCGCCGACCACCCGACCCTCGCCAAGCAGCTCGGCGACGCCGCCGGCCTGCTGGACGGCATGGTCGGCATCAACTACCTGCCGATGCAGAACGACACGACCAACCCGTGGATCCAGCTGTTCACGAAGGTGAACCGGGACCACAACGGGAACGCGCCGTTCGACGGCAACACCGTGTACGGCATGGCCGTGGGGTACCTCTTCGTCCAGGTGCTCCTCGCCGCCGGCAGGGACCTCACCCGCGAGTCGCTGACCGAGGCCGTCCGCAAGGGTGGCTACCAGGGCCCCGGGCTCGCTCCGCTGCGGTTCTCCGCCACCGACCACTCCGGCTACGGCGGGGGCCGGCTCACCCGGGTGAGCGGGGGAGTGCAGGCCTACTTCGGGCCCGCGTACGAGACCGACGAGGGCGACGGGGCGGTGAACGAGTACACCGCCCCCGCGGTGGCACCGCCGGCCAACGGCGTGCCGACCACCTGATCCGGTCGCGGCCGGGGCGGGGCCGGCGCACGGCCCCGCCGGCCGGCCCACCTGCCACCGGCCACCGCTCGCTGGGAGGGTCGGGCCGGGCCCGGTGTCAGCCACCGGATCGTGAGTAACCGCACGTCTACACTCGGCGTGCGGGCGAGACCAGGCCGCGGTGAAGGAGGCGGGCGGGAATGGGCGGGGCCGAGGCGCCGGGCCGGGTCGACGGGCGTACGGCCCGGGCCGAACGCACCCGGGCCGCGATCGTCGAGGCGCACCTCGCCCTGATCTCCGAGGGTGACCTGCGGCCGACCGGGGAGCGCATCGCCGAGCGCGCCGGCATCTCGCTGCGCACGCTCTGGACCAACTTCAAGGACATGGAGACCCTCTTCGAGGCGAGCGGTGAAGAGGTGCTCCGGCAGCAGGACGCCGCGTGGCGGCCGATCTCGACCGAGCTACCACTGGCCAAGCGGGTCGACGCGTACAGCCGGCAGCGGGCCAAGCTGCTCCAGCTCATCGCGCCCTCGGCGCGCGCCGCCCAGATGCGGGAACCGCTGTCCGCGCAGCTGCACCGCAACCGGCTCAAGCACATCGACCGGGTCCGCGACGAGGTCGAGGCGCTGTTCGCCGTCGAGCTGGACCGGGCCGGCGCGGGCCGCGAGCAGGTGGTGAACGCCGTCGTGGCGGTGAGCACGTGGGGGACCTGGTCGATGCTGCGCGACGGCCTGGGGCTCGGCGTGGACCAGGCCAGGGCGGTGATGGCGCGCACGGTGGGCGCCCTGCTGGCGGCCGTCGCCGACTGACCGGCACGACGCTCTTTTCCGAGCGGTTACCGATTGGTAAAACTGGATGCATGGTTACTGCATCGACAGTGCAAATAACCGTGCTGCGCGGTCGGGACCACGAGTGCCGGGCGATCCGGCGGCTGCTCGACGGCCCGGATGGGGGAGCGCTGCTGGTCCACGGTGAGCCGGGGTCGGGGCGCAGTGCGCTGCTGGCGTACGCCCGGCACCACGCCGGGGACCGGGCCGTCCTCACCGCCGCCGGGCTCGCCGACGAGGCCACCCTGCCGTACGCCGGGTTGCAGCGCCTCCTCGATCCCGTCCTCGACCGGGCCGCCACGCTGCCGGAGCGGCAGCGGCGGGTGCTGCGGCGCGCCCTGGCCGGCGGCGGGTGTCCGGCCGACGAGCGGCTGGCCCTGTCCATGGCCGTGCTCGGCCTGCTCGCCGCCGCCGCGCGCGACCGTCCGCTGCTGTGCACGGTGGACGACGTCGACTCCGGCGACCGGCAGACCGCCGAGACGCTGGCCGTCGTCGCCCGCCGCCTGCACCGCCTGCCGGTCACCCTCCTGCTCGCCGCCGACACCGACGCCGCAGCCGGCGGCATCCCCGCTCACCGGCTCCGCCCACTCGACGAGCGGAACAGCCGGGCGGCACTCGCCGACCGGTGCCCCGGACTGCCGGCGCCGGTGACCGCCGTGCTGGCGACGGTCGGTGGCGGAAACCCGCAGGCCCTCGCGGACCTCGTCGACGTGCTCACCCCCGGCCAGAGGCAGGGCGAGGAGCCGCTGCCCGCCGCACCACCGGCGGGCGGCGCGCTGGGCTCCGCGTACCGTGCCCGGCTGGACCGCCTGCCCCCGGACAGCCGGCAGGTGCTGCTCCTGGCCGCCCTCGACGGGGACGATGACCCCGCCACCCTGGTCCGGGCCACCCGGGCGGCCGGCACGACCGTCGACGCCCTCGCACCGGCCGAAGCCGCCGGCCTGGTCCGTACCGGCCCGGCCGGCGTGACCTTCCCCAGTCCGCTGGCCCGGACGATGGTGCAGGTCGTCGTCCCGTTCGCCGAACGGCGCGCGGCCCACCTGCTGCTGGCCAGGGCGCTCGACGGCCGGCGGCTGCGGCGGGCCCTGCACCTCGCCGCGGTCGCGGACGGCCCCGACCCGCGGCTCGCCGCGGAACTCGAAACGGCGGCGGCCGACGGCGGGGACGGCTGGGCGACCGCCGCGGCGGCCCTGCGGCACGCGGCGGACCTCAGCGACGATCCGGTCCAGGCGGCCGCCCGCCTGGTCACCGCAGCCCGGTACGCCTGGCGGGGCGGCGACCCCGACACGGCCCGGCAGGTGCTCCGCCGGCTGCCGTCCACCCCGGCCCACCCGGTCGTGACCGCCGCGGCCGGCCTGCTGCGCGGCGAGCTGCAGCTACGGTGCGACGCCCCGGCCGCCGCGGTCACCACCCTGCTGGCCGCTACCGAGGCGATCGCCGCCACCGACCGCGCCGAGGCCCTGCTCGGTCTCGTCCGCGCCGGCGAAGCCATCTGCTTCTCGGGCGACCACTACCGCTACGCCGACGTGGCGCGCCGGATGTCCGCGCTGCACCGCGACGGCCACCCACCGGGGGCGGAACTCATGACCGCGCTCATCGCCGGGGTGGCCGCCACCCTGCGCGGCGAGCACGAGCAGGGCGGACCACTGCTGCGCCGCGCCGTCGTCCTCGGTGGACGGCTCACCGGGGACGCGCTCACGCCGACCGCGCTGACCGGCGCGGCGGTGGCCGGCCTGCTGGTGGCCGTGGACGCCGCGGCACACCGGCTGGCCGACCGCGCCGTCGACCTGGCCCGCGCCGCCGGGGACCTGTCCCAGCTGCCCCGAGCCCTGGAGCTGCGGGCGATGACGGAGTACTGGCTGGGCCGGCACGACGCCGCGGCGGACAGCTGCCGGGAAGGGCTGCGCGTGGCCCGGGCCAGCGGTCAGCACACCTGCGCCGCCGTGCACCTGGGCCTGCTGGCCGTTCTCGCCGCCCTGCGGGACGACCGGGACACCAGTCTGCGACACGTCGCCGAGATCGGCGACACCGCCGCGCCCGGCAGCCGCCCGTACGCCCTCACCCGGTGGGCGCTGGCGGTGCTCGACCTGGCCGACGGCCGGTACGCCGACGCCGCCGACCGCCTCACCTCGCTGGCACGTCCCGGCACCGGCCGTGGCCAGGTCCTCGTCCAGGTGATGGCCACGCCCCACCTGGTGGAGGCCGCCGCCCACGTCGGCCACCATCCGCAGGCCCGCGCCGCGCTCGCCGTCTTCGACCGCTGGGCCGGCAGTACGGCCAGCCCGTCCCGCCGGGCCCTGTCCGCACGGTGCCACGCGCTGCTGGCGCCGCGCGGCAGCGCCGAGGCGGAGGAGCAGTTCCGAAGGGCGCTGCGGCTGCACCCGGCCGACTCCGCGACCTTCGAGCGAGCCCGGACCGAACTACTCTTCGGCCGGGAACTGCGTCACAGCCGGCGACCCCGCGACGCCCGGCCCCACCTGCACCGCGCCCGCCAGGCGTTCACCCTGCTCGGAGCGGGCACGTGGGCGGAACAGGCCACCGCGGAACTGCGGGCGGCGGGGGAGTCCGTCGGCGCGCCGGCCCGGGCGGCGGCGAAGTTGCTCACCGGTCAGCAGTTGCGCATCGCGCACCTGGTCGCCTCCGGCGCCACCAACCGGGAGGTCGCCACCCAGCTGTTCCTGTCCACCCGCACCGTCGACCACCACCTGCGCAACATCTTCCACCGGCTGGGCGTCCGCTCCCGCACCGAACTGGCCCGCGTACTGGGCTAGTTCTTCCGGCAGGACCGACCGTGTCACGATCTTCCGGTGAAGCTCGATGATCTAGCGCGTCAGGTCAGCCAGAAGTCCCGCCTGACGGGGGAGTTCGTACTACGGTCAGGGCGCACCGCCAGCGAGTACTTCGACAAGTACCAGTTCGAGGCGGACCCGATCCTGCTGGACGCCCTGGCCGAACAGATGGCCGCGCTGGTGCCCGCCGGCACGGAGGTGCTGGCCGGCCTGGAGATGGGCGGTATCGCCGTGGTGACCGCGCTCGGGCGGCACACCGGGTTGCCCTGCGCCTTCGTGCGCAAGGCGGCGAAGGCGTACGGCACCGCCCGGCTGGCCGAGGGGGCGGAGGTGGCTGGACGGCAGGTGCTCGTCGTGGAGGACGTGGTGACCTCCGGCGGTCAGGTGGTGCTCTCGGCGAGGGAGCTTCGCCGTCTCGGTGCTCACGTCGACGCCGCCGTCTGCGTGATCGACCGCCAGGAAGGCGGTGCGGAGGCGCTGGCGGCGGAGGGCATCGACCTGCGAGCGCTGCTCACCCGCGCCGACCTCGCTGGTGCGTCTGCGCAGGCGAATTGAGCCGGGTGAGGGGTTGTCCGTCGAGCGCCGTCTCGGTGAGGCGGTGAGCTTGCGGCCCTGAGCGGGCCACCGAACCAGCAAACCAGCTCTGGACGGGAGGTTGGTGTGGCAACCTGTGGGCCTCGATACTGGCCGGATGGCGAAGTTGACCCGGTGGACGATCCACGGCGAGCGGGTGGTGGATGACACCCGGCGGGCGCGGTTGAGCATCGCGTCGGTGGAGTTGCCAGATGGCGTCCGGTTCGAGCAGTACGTGATCCGTGCGCCCCGTTCGGCGATGGTCGCTGTTCTTGATGATCGCCAACGCTTGCTTCTGATGCGACGACACCGCTTCGTCTTTGACCGCTGGGTGTGGGAGTTGCCCGGCGGCTACGTCGACGACGAGGAAGAGCCGGCGGTCTGTGCGGCCCGGGAGGTCGAGGAGGAGACCGGTTGGCGCCCAGGTGATGTCGAGCCGTTGTTGACCTTCCAGCCGTGGGTCGGCTCGGCCGACGCGGAGAATCTGCTGTTTCTGTCGCGGAGCGCGAAGCACATCGGGGCGCCGACGGATGTCAACGAAGCGGAGCAGGTCGCCTGGATTCCGCTCGTCGAGGCGCGTGAGCTGGTGTACAGCGGTGAAATCGCCGGCGCGGGCACAGTGATCGCGGTGCTGGAGCTAATCGCCCGGGAGGCGCGCGGCGAGCTGTAGTGATCACCGCCGGGTGCCGAGGGCGGTGTCGACTCGCGCGATGAACTGTCGTACGACGGGTCGAGTCCGGTGTGGCGTGAGCCGGGCTTGGAGGTCCCGTACGTAGCGGACGGCTCGCGACGAGCGAAGTTGGGCGGTGAGCGTCAGTGCTTCCGTGCCGATCGCGCAGGCGCGTTCCGGCTCTCCTCGTTGCGCCTGCACGGACGCGAGCAGAGCGAGGTTGAACGCTTTGCCGCGGACGTAACGCTCGTCCATCTTGAGCGACCGGCTGGCGAAGCGTTCAGAGAGCGACGCCTTGCCCAGGGCATGGAAGCAGTGGGCGAACTTCGCGGAAAGGTAGGCCTCGTCGAAGTAGCCCAGCCACTGCGGGTTGCCGCTGCGATCGGCTCGGTCGAGGGTTCGTTCGGCATGGTGCAGGGCGGTCGCACAGGCCTTCTCGTCGCGGGCCGTTGCATGGGCGTGGGCTTCCGTCGCGTACGCTTCGGCGGTCAGGGCTGCCAGCCCGACACGTCGGGCGGCCTGTCTCGCGGCGCGGGCGAGGTCGATGCCGATGGCGGCATGGCCGAGGTAGGTAGCCTGGTGGCTCATCGCGGCCAGGATCTCCGCGCCGAGGCCGGCATCGTCGGCGGCGCGGGCGAGGTCCAGGGCCAGGGTCAGGTAGCGCTGGGCGGTGCCGTGCTCTGCCACGTCGTACGCCTGCCATCCCGCGAGCTGGGTCAGCTCGGCGGTCGCGCTGAGCAAGCTGCGCCCTGTTGTCGAGTCGTACTGGCCGTCGGTCAGCAGCGGAGTGACCTCCTGGTGGAGATAGCGTGCCACGGTGTCGCGGGCATGACCGCCGCCGTAGTGGTTGTCGAGCCGGCGGTAGGTCGCGGACATCTCACGGATGGTGTCGATGTCGGGTTGACCGACGGCGCGACGGCCGGACGTGTTGACCGGCGGCCCGGACGGTGCGGTGAACCAGCGCAGCGCGGGGAGGGTGTAACTCGCCGAGGCGAAAGCCGTCTGGCGGACCATGTCTCTGCGGTTCACGTCGCCTTCCCACAGCCGTACAGCGGCGCGCAGGTCGTCGCGCCAGCATCGGTCGACCGGGGTGTCACTCTGCCGCTGCTCCGCAGTGCGAGCCATGTCGTGGTGACATGGCCACCGCGTCGGTGCCAGGCCCAGCGCCACCCGAGACTCGTCGGGCATCTCAAGTCCCGTGGCTATCCGTTCGAGCACCTCAATGGAGCTGATCTTCCGGCCGGCCACGACGCGACTGACATAGCCTTGCTCCAAGCCGACGGCAGCGCCGATCCGGGTCTGACTCGCGCCGGTTAGTCGACTGAGTCTGCGAAACAACCCCCCGATGTCCCGTCTGCTCAGCGACTCACAGACGACCCTGTCGGACCATACGTCCGCTGGGATCCGAAGGGGATCGATCAGCACGTCAGCTCCCGCGCGTCGCCAAGTGATTACTCAAGGTGTCTGCCCGGGAGCCTAGGCCGGGAATCGGGGCGGGTCGAGAAGGGTCATGTCACCGTGACATGACCGGCCGACATGGCCGCCGACCCGCGCTCAGCGGGACGGTGCTGGCATGGCGTTCATCTGTGGAGTTCCAACCCGTCGGCCCGGTCGGCGCGAGCTGAACAGGCGGACCGGATGAAACGGAATCCGCCCGCGACGATGCGTCGGGTGTCCTACGCGGAGTACCTGGTCGCAGCCGCGATGACCTTGGCGCGACGGCACCGGCCGGTGTGGTCCTGGAGGCGGTGGCGATGGGTCTGCCGCTGTGGCGCTGAGCTGCCTTGCCGCGTCCGGCATCGCATTCCGATCAGTGGTGCGCATTGGCCGGGGGAGGAGCGGTGAGGGACCAGGAGAAGGGCATCCTGGCCGTGCATCTGCGTGGCCTCGATGGGATGTGCATCGGCTGTCGGGCGTGGTGGGCGCGGCTCGCGCCGTACCCGTGCTGGCAGGTGGACTGGGCGACCAGCCGGCGGGCGCGGTCGCTGACGGCGGCGTTGCTCGGAGGCCGCGCATGACGACGCACGGCCCGGTGCTGCCGATCTGGACGTGCGGCGGCTGCGACGCGCCCTGGCCCTGCCGGAGCCGGCAGCGGGAGCTGCGCGCGGAGTTCGACGGCGCTCCGATATCCCTGGCTCTCTACCTCGGTGCCCAACTGGTGCGCGCCTCGAACGACCTGACGTGGGTGCCGGCGGGGGTGCTGCACCGACGCTTCCTCGGCTGGCTGCGGTGAGCATCCGGCACCGGGACAGACAGGGCGCGGCAGTTCTGCCATCCTCGGTCACATGACGGGGGTCGGGGAACCACTACGCACGGATCCGGCGGCGGTGCCCGGCCCCGCCCCGGCCGGGCTGGGCGGCAACTACTGGCGGCTCTGGTCGGCGTCGGCGGTGTCGAACCTCGCCGACGGCATCGTCAAGATCGCCCTGCCGCTGGTCGCCATCGGCTACACCGACTCGCCGGCGCTGGTCGCCGGGGTGGCGGCGGCGTTCAGCCTGCCGTGGCTGCTCTTCGCGCTGCCGGCCGGTGCGCTCGTCGACCGGCTGGACCGGCGCCGGGCGATGCTGGCCGCCAACACACTGCGCGCGGCGCTTCTCGGGGCACTGGCACTGGCGGTGGCCTTCGACACCGGCTCGATCTGGCTGCTCTACGCGGTGGCGTTCGGCGTCGGCGCCGCCGAAACCCTCTACGACACCTCGGCCCAGTCGATCCTGCCGCAGGTCGTCCCGCGCGAGCTGCTGCCCCGGGCGAACGGGCGGCTGCACGCCGCCGAACTGACGGCCAACCAGTTCATCGGCCCACCGCTGGCGGGCTTCCTGGTGGCCGGTGGGGCGGCCCTCGCCCTGGCCGGGCCGGCGGGGCTCTGGGCCCTCGCCGTCGCCGCGCTGCTCTTCGTGAGCGGTCGGTTCCGGGTCGAGCGGGACGCGCCGAGCACCCTACGGTCCGACATCGCGGAGGGGCTGCGGTTCCTGTGGCGGCACCGGCTCCTGCGGACGCTGGCCATGATGGTCGGTGGCGGCAACTTCGCCACGAACGCCATCTTCGGGGTGCTGGTGCTCCACGCGGTCGGCCCGGACTCGGCGATGGGGCTCACCGAGCCCGGGTACGGGATCTTCCTGACCACCGTCGCCGCCGGCATCGTGCTCGGATCGCTCCTCGCCGGGTGGATCGAGCGCAGGCTCGGCCGGGCCCGCGCGCTCGGCGTGTCGGTGGTCGCCATGGCCGTGGTCGTCGGCGCGCCGGCGCTGATCACCGACCCGTTCGCGCTGGGCGCGGTCTACTTCGGCGGTGGGATCCTGCTCGCCGCCTGGAACGTGATCACGGTGTCGCTGCGCCAGCGGATCACCCCGGACCGTCTCCTCGGGCGGGTCAACAGCGGCTACCGGCTGATCGCCTGGGGCACCTTGCCGTTCGGCGCCGCCACCGGCGGTCTGCTGGCCGAGATGTTCGGCCTCCGTGCGGTGTTCGCCATCATGGGTACGCTGGCGCTCGCCCTGCTGCTCGGCATGCTCCGGGTCACCGACGATGCCATCCGCGCAGCCGAACGCGACGCGGCCGCCTAGGGCGTGTCCTGCCGATCATGGAGTCAGGTGACGTGAGCTGTAACTAGAGTTCAGCCGTGGTCGTGGTCAACATGGTGGAGACGTTCGGTGCGGACGGCTTGCTGGAGCGGTCCTGGGACCTGCCACCAGAGGTCGTGGGGCCACTGCGCGCACACGTTGACGTGACGCCTGAGGGTTGGGTCATGGACATGTGGCCGTTGACGGTAGAGATCGCCGCGATCGTGCAGCCAAGGATCGATGAACCGATTGATGTGGGATCGGATGCCTGGTTCGTCGGCTCACGCCGGGTGGCCGTATAGGGCAGCCGGTGTCGGTCACGGAAGCCAGATGATGGCCGCGATCAGGACCAGGCTGGCCCGGTAGAGATGCGCGTTCGGCGTATCTGGTGGCCACGTCACGCGCCGCAGCCAGTACGCCGGGACATGATCAGGGTGCGATCCGGAGCCGACGGATCTGACGGTCGTCGTAGTCCTCGAAGCGGTATCGCAGGCCGGCGAACGGGCTACCGGGAAAGTCTCCGCTGATCGGGCGGCCGCGCCGGGCGGCCCAGCTTCTTCTGAACTAGAAGCTAGTTGCTTCGACCCTAGCACCCACTTCGGAAGGGGTGTCCGCGGCAGCCACCCCGACCAGCAACCACGCCCGGCCTTTCTGGATGCTGGCCGCCGGCAGCCTCCTTCGTGCTACATGTTGCATGTTGGCGGTCTCCGTGCGGCCCAGTACCCGGCCCACCAGCGAACCGCCGTCCTCTCGGCGCGGCCGCTTCCCGCCAGCACGCGCGCAGCGACGGCGGCGGACCACGAAAGGAGTGCCGATGGACGCCGGTCCTGACAGGTCAGCTCGACAAGCAGAATTTCCCACCATCCTGCTGGTCCACGGCGCATTCGCAGAGTCGTCGAGCTGGAACGAGGTGGTCAGGTCCCTCAAGCGTCGGGGCTACCCGGTCATCGCCGTCGCCAACCCGCTGCGCGGCCTCAAGGAGGACGCCGACTACCTGCGTGCCGTCCTGGACAGCCGGTCCGAGCCGGTCGTGATCGCCGGCCATTCGTACGGCGGATCGGTGATGAGCGAGGCTGCCGACGGCGCCCAGGGCGTCCAGGCCCTGGTGTACGTCGCCAGTTTCAGCCCGGACGTCGGCGAGAGCACGGGCGAGTTGGCGGCCAAGTTCCCCGGAGCCGAGCTCGGCGCAGCCCTCCACCCCGTGCCGCTGCCCCTGCCGGGCGGCGGCACTGGCACCGACCTGTACATCCAGCAGGACAAGTTCCGGCACGTGTTCGCCGCCGACGTCGCCCCGGATATCACCGAACTGATGGCGGCCACCCAGCGGCCCATCGCGGCGTCCGCCCTGGAGGAGACGGCGACCAGGGCCGCCTGGAAGACCATCCCATCCTGGACCATGATCACCAGCCAGGACCTGACCATCCCGTTGGCGGCGCAGCGCTTCATGGCCGAACGGGCCGGATCCACGACGGTCGAGATCGACGCGTCCCACGCCGTGGCCGTCTCCCAACCCGGCCCGGTGGCGGACCTCATCGACACCGCCGCCCGCGCCGCGACCCGCTAGTTACCGGGTCATCGCGCCCCCGCTGGCGGCCGCGTCGTCGTTACCGGCGAACCCGGTGTCGGCAAATCCTGGCGGTGCGAACAACTCGCAGCTCGCCATCGCAGTCCAGGCATGCCGCGAAGCGCGGCCCGGGCAGAGCGGGCTTCTCATCATCGACGGTCTCGACCATGTCGACCGGGTCCTGGGCCGGCGTACCGGCCAGCAGATTGACCCCTCCCGCCTGCTAGTTGATCAGCTTGCCGCCATCGACCTCCCGCCCGGCGTATGCATGCTCATCGCCAGCCAGCCCGGTTCCCACCTCGCCGACGCAGCACCCGCGACCGGCGACCCCGTCCAGATGGCCCGCATGTCGTGGGAGGAGATCCGCACTCTCGCGACCAAGCACGGGGTGCTCGCCGGATCCGGGGGGACCGAGCCGCTCGATGACGACGACGAATGCGCCATCGTCGACCTAGTCGAACAGCACCACCGTCCGGGCGCCCTCGCCGCGGGCCATCCGGTCGAACGCCGCCGGGGCGCCGTCCAGGGTGACCCGGTCGGAGATCAGGGGGGCGAGGTCCAGCGTGTCGTCGAGCACCGCCCGGGCCAGCTCGGGGACGTCCCGGTCCGGGTCGGAGGAGCCGTATACCGAGGACCGCAGCGTCCGTGCCGAGTGGAAGATGTCCAGGGCGCTGAGGCCGACGACGTCGTCGTTCGACCCCATGCCCACCACGATCACCTGGCCGCCCCGGCGGGCGGCCCGCCAGGCGGCGCGGATGGTGGTGCCGCGTCCGACGCACTCCAGCGCGTGGTCGACGCCGCGCCCGCCGGTCAGGCCGCGGATCGCCCGGCTGAGCGTCTCGTCGCCGAGGAGGAAGTCGGTGGCGCCGGCCGCCCGGGCCAGCTCCGCCTTGGCGGGCGACACGTCCACCGCGACGACCGGATCGGCGCCGGCCGCCCGGGCGGCGGAGACCGCCGACAGGCCGACCCCGCCGAGACCGATCACGGCCACCGAGTCGCCCGGGGCCACGCCCGCCGTGCGGTGTACCGCGCCGACGCCGGTCAGCACGGCGCAGCCCAGCAGCGCCGCCGCCTCGAAGGGCAGCTCGGCCGGCACCCGGATCACCGCCTGCTCCGGCACCACCACCTGCTCGGCGAGGGCGCCCAGGCCGAGGGTGACGTGCAGCGGCTCCCCGGACGACGTCCGGCCGCCGGGCACGGCCGGTCCGCCGGACCGGTCGCACAGCCACGGCTCCCCGTGCCCGCAGTGCCAGCAGTCGCGGCAGGGCGGGGCCCAGTTCAGCACGACGTGGTCGCCCGGGGCCACGCGGCGTACGCCGTCGCCGACCTCGACCACCACGCCGGCCGCCTCGTGCCCGAGCACCAGCGGGTACGGCGGCTTCAGGGTGCCGTCCACCATGGACAGGTCGGAGTGGCACACGCCGGCGGCGCGGACGTCGACGCGTACCCGCCCGGGGGCCAGGGCCGGCGGCTCGACCTGCTCGACGCGCGGCGTGCCGCCGACCTCCCGCACGACCAGCGCCCTCATCGCTGGATCGCCTTGGTCTGCAGGAACTCCTCCAGCCCGTAGGTGCCCAGCTCCCGGCCGAGGCCGGACTGCTTGTAGCCGCCGAACGGGGCGAGCGGGTTGAACGGGGCGCCGTTGACGTCGACCGCGCCGGTGCGCATCCGCCGGGCCACCGCGAGGGCCCGCTCCTCGTCGCCGGACCAGACGGCGCCGGCCAGGCCGTACCGCGAGTTGTTGGCGACCGCGACGGCGTGCTCGTCGTCGTCGACCGGGATGACGGCCAGGACCGGTCCGAAGACCTCCTCCTGGGCGAGCGCGCTGTCCGGGTCGACGTCCGCGATCACCGTGGGGGCGACGAACCAGCCCCGCTCGGGCAGGGGCGCGTCCGGTCCGCCGGCGACGAGGCGACCCCCGTCGGCCAGGCCCCGGGCGACATGGTCGCGGACCCGGTCCCGCTGCGCCGCCGAGACGAGCGGGCCGAGCCGGGTGGCCGGGTCAGAGGGATCGCCGAGCCGGTAGCCGTCGGCGGCCTTCGCCGCCAGCGCGAGCGCCTCGTCGTACCGGTCGCGGTGCACCAGCATCCGCGTCCACGCCGTGCAGGTCTGACCGGAGTTGAGGAACGCGTTGCCGACGCCGACCTTCACCGCGGTCGCCAGGTCCGCGTCGTCGAGGATCACGTTGGCCGACTTGCCGCCCAGCTCCAGGGCGACCCGGGCGATCCGGTCGGCGGCCAGGTGCGCGATGCGCCGGCCGGTTGCGGTGGAGCCGGTGAACGAGACCATGTCGACGTCCGGGTGCGCGGCGATGGCCTCACCGACCACCGGGCCGGTGCCGGGGACAAGGTTGACCACGCCGGGTGGGAAGCCGGCCTCGTCGATCGCGTCGAAGAGCAGGTACGCCGTCAGCGGCGTCAGCTCGCTGGGCTTGAGCACCACCGTGCACCCGGCGGCGAGCGCGGGCGCGAGCTTGGCCATGACCTGGTGCAGCGGGTAGTTCCACGGGGTGATGGCGCCGACCACGCCGACCGGTTCCCGGACGACGAGGGAGTTGCCGACGGTCGCCGGCGCCGGCGGGTGCCCGGCCAGGTCGACGTAGCTGCGCAGCACGGTCAGCGGCAGGCCGGCCTGCACCCGGGTGGCCACCTTGAGCGGGGTGCCCAGCTCCAGCGCGACGGTCCGGGCGATCTCGTCGGCGCGGGCGGTCAGGGCGGCGTGCAGCCGGTCGAGGCGGGCCGCGCGGTCGGCCGGCGCGGTGGCGGCCCAGCCGTCGAAGGCGGCCCGGGCGGCGGCGACGGCCCGGTCCACGTCGGCCGGCGTGCCGGCCGGTACGGTCGCGACGACCTGCTCGGTCGTCGGGTTGTGGACCTCGATGGTCGGTCCGGGGGACGCCGTGACCCAGTGGCCGTCGAGGTAGATGTCGGTCCGTGCGAGATCCATCAAGCCCCTCACGTCGCCCAAAACTAGCAGTGCAAGTTTCGACTCTAGTACGGTTCGGCGGCCGGCGGGAGAGGCGGAAGTGGCCCCACGGTCCGCTCGTACGTGCGGGACAGGCCGTCGATCAGCGCGTCCAGGCCGAGGCCGAAGGCGCCCTCGTCGACCTGCTGCTGGTGCTCGGCGAGGCGGTGGGCCTGGGTGAGGTGCGGATACTGGTCGGCGTAGACCGACGGGTCCTCGACGAAGCCGCGGGCGAACGAGCCGAGCGCCGAGCCGGCCACGAAGTACCGCATGAGTGCGCCGATGTGGGTGGCCCGGGCCGGCGGCCACCCCGCCTCGACCAGCCCTCCGTACACGGCGTCGGCCATGGCCAGGGCGGCGTGCCGCCGGCCCGGGCCCTGGGCGAGGTACGGCACGATGTGCGGGTGGGCCGCCAGCGCGGCCCGGTAGGAGTGCCCCCAGCGGCGCAGCGCCTCCCGCCAGTCGACGTGGCCGAAGAACGACACGTCCACCTGGCCGGTGACGCTGTCGGCGACGGCGTCGAGGATCTCGTCCTTCGTGGCGAAGTGGTTGTACAGCGAGGGTCCGCGTACCCCGAGCTCGGCGGCGAGACGGCGGGTGGAGAACGCCGCCAGCCCCTCGGCGTCGATCAGCGCGGCGGCGGCCTCGACGATCCGCTGCCGGGTGAGCAGCGCCTGCCGCGGCCGGGGCATGTCCGTCCTCCTCTGCTCGGTGGTCCGCCGGGGACTTTGCCACACCCAGGTCTGGACAGCCGAAAACTTGCACCGCTAGTTTACCGTGCATGGACCTTCACCTCTCCGCCGAGCAGGCGGCGGTCCGCCGGCTGGCCGCCGACTTCGTCGACCGTGAGGTGGTGCCGCACGCCGTCACGTGGGACCGCCGCGAGTCGGTCGACCGCGGCATCGTCGGCAAGCTCGGCGAGGTCGGCTTCCTCGGGCTGACCATCCCCGAGGAGCACGGCGGATCCGGCGGGGACCACCTCTCGTACTGCCTGGTCCTCGAAGAGCTCGGGCGCGGCGACTCCGCCGTACGCGGCATCGTCTCGGTCTCGCTCGGGCTGGTCGCCAAGTCGATCGCCGCGCACGGCACGCCCGAGCAGCGGCAGCGGTGGCTGCCCGCACTCTGCTCCGGCGCCGCGCTGGGCTGCTTCGCGTTGACCGAGCCGGACAGCGGCTCGGATGCCGCCGCCCTGACCACGCGAGCGGTCCGCGACGGCGACACCTGGCTGATCACCGGCCGGAAGACGTTCATCACCAACGGCACCACCGCCGACGTCGCGCTCCTCTTCGCCCGTACCGGCGGCCCCGGACACCGCGGGATCACGGCGTTCCTGCTGCCGACCGGCACCCCCGGCCTCACCCGTCGGGAGATCCACGGCAAGCTCGGCCTGCGCGGGCAGGCCACCGCGGAACTCGTCCTCGACGAGGTCCGGGTCCCCGACACCGCCCGCCTCGGGGACGAGGGCGGCGGCTTCCGGCTGGCGCTCGCCACCCTCGCCAAGGGGCGGATGTCCGTCGCCGCCGGGTGCGTCGGCATCGCGCAGGGCTGCCTGGACGCCGCCGTCGGCTACGCCGGCCAGCGCACCCAGTTCGGCAAGCCCATCGCCGGGCACCAGCTCGTGCAGCAGCTCCTCGCCGGCATCGCGGTCGACACCGCCGCCGCGCGCCTGCTCGTCTGGCGGGTCGCCGACCTGATCGACCGGGGCGAGCCGTTCGCCACCGAGGCGTCGATGGCCAAGCTGTTCGCCAGCGAGGCCGCCGTCCGCGCGGCCAACGACGCGATCCAGGTGTTCGGCGGGTACGGCTACATCGACGAGTACCCGGTCGGCAAGTACCTGCGCGACGCCCGCGTCGCCACCCTCTACGAGGGCACCAGTCAGATCCAGCAACTGCTCATCGGCCGGGCGCTCACCGGCGTCAACGCCTTCTAGACCAGGGCTTACGACCGTACGCGCACCACAGAGGACCAGGAGGGGACATGGACTTCGCGCTCTCGGACGAGCAGCGGGCCATCCGGGACACCGCCCGCGACTTCATCCGCCGGGAGGTGATGCCGCTGGAGCAGGAGGTGCTGCGCCGTGAGCGGGCCCACCAGCCCGGCCTGGAACGCAGCGAGCTGCGGGAGCTGCAGCTCAAGGCGCGTCGGTTCGGCTTCTGGGGGCTGGCCACCCCGGAGGAGTACGGCGGGATGGACCTGCCCGCGGTCACCCAGGCGCTGATCTGGACCGAGCTGGGCCGGTCGTTCGTGCCGTTCCGTTTCGGCGGGGAGGCGGACAACATCCTCTTCCACGCCAGCGAGGAGCAGAAGAAGGAGTTCCTCGTCCCGACCATCGAGGGGGAGCGGGTCTCCTGCTTCGCCATCACCGAGCCGGGTGCCGGCTCGGACGCGGCGAACATCAAGCTGCGCGCGCGGCGCGACGGTGACGACTGGATCCTCGACGGCGAGAAGACCTTCATCACCAACGGCAACGACGCCGACTTCGCGATCGTCGTGGCGGTGACGGACCCGGACCGGGGCGCCCGCAACGGCGGTGCCACCGCGTTCCTGGTGGACCGGGCGATGGGCTGGCGGTCGGAGTTCATCCAGACCATGGGCGAGGGCGGGCCGGCGTCGCTGGTCTTCGACGCCGTACGCGTGCCGCACCGCAACATCCTCGGCGACGTCGGCCAGGGCTTCACGCTCGGCATGGAGTGGATCGGCAAGGGCCGTTACACCATCCCGTCGCACGCGCTCGGCATCGCCGAGCGGGCGCTGCAGATGGCCATCGAGTACGCCAACACGCGCGAGACGTTCGGCGCGAAGATCGGCACCAACCAGGCGATCCAGTGGATGATCGCCGACTCCGAGACCGAGCTGGAGGCGGCCCGCTGGCTGGTGCTGCGCGCCGCGTGGACGGTCGACGCCGGTCTCGACCCCCGGCACGCCTCCTCCATGGCGAAGCTGTACGGCGCGGGGATGGTCAACCGGGTGGTGGACCGGGTGCTCCAGATCCACGGCGGCATGGGCTACACCCGGGAACTGCCGATCGAACGCTGGTACCGGCAGGTGCGCCTCTACCGCATCTTCGAGGGCACCGACGAGATGCAGCGCCTGATCATCGCCCGCGACCTCCTACGCGGCTACACCAAGGTGGGAGCCTGACGGAAAGGAAGGGCCCCCTGTTAACGCCTGGCGTTGTACAAGGGACCCTTCCTAACCGCTTTCGTCAGCAACGCGGCACGTTCGGGATGTACCCGTCGTGGCCGGTGTAGACGTACGCGTCGGCGATGTACCGGCCGGCGCCGATCCGGTCCCAGATGGAGCTGGTGCCGTACGTGCCGGTGACGGTGGTGCCGCTGGTCTGGCACCGGATGGTGACGGTGGCGCCGTCGGCGACGGTGCCGACCGCGTCGTACCCGGTGCCGGGGCCGGAACGGACCGTCAGCGGGGTGCCGCTGGTGTTGACGGTGCCGGTCGCGGTGCCGCCGCCGCAGCCGTTGTCGCTGGTGTACGTCTTCGTGCCCCAGTAGAGGGCCAGGGTCCCGTTGAAGCGGACCTGGATGTCGCTGCCGTTGAGCCGCTGCTCGTAGTGCAGGTGCGGGCCGGTGGAGCCGCCGGTGCTGCCGACCCAGCCGATGACCTTGCCGTAGCCGACGGTCTGTCCGACCGAGACGTTGAAGCCGTTGAGGTGCGCGTAGTAGGTGCTGTAACCGTTGCCGTGGTTGATCCGGACGTACTTGCCGTAGCTGGTGCCGCCGAGGTCGGTCACCCGGTCGACGGTGCCGGGTGCGCTGGCCACCACCGGGTCGCCGAGGTCGTCGGTCCGGTTGAAGTCCACCGCGTACGCCGGGCTGTGGTTGGTGCGGGTCTGCCCGGACCAGGACTGGCCGCACGGGAAGGGCACCTTGAACGTCGGTGCGGCCGCCGCCGGCGCTGCCGGCAGCAGCACGCCGAGCGTCAGCAGCGCGGTCGCGAGCAGGCCGGTCCACCGCTTACCCATCCAGCACCTCCAATGTCGAAAACCTTCGATGATTGGAGCTAAGCCTGACGGATTTCGCCACGGAAGGGAAGGGTCGGCGGCCGGCCCCGCCGGGAGCCGGCCGCCGAATCGCCTCATCCGTGCCGCCGGAGGGCACAGTCAGTCGACGTCGGACCCCACGGGCAGGGGACGTCCGTGCCGTCGGGCGACGACGCCCAGGACGGCGTCCACCACGAGGAACGCGACGAGGGTGCCGCCGAACCAGGGCAGCGGCCAACCGAGGGCGACGACGAGCGGGACGCCGAGCCGCAGCGCCCAGACCGGGAGGCCGTGCAGCGCGCCCCGGACTAGCCGATCTTGTGTCCGATAATGATCACGCCGCACGGCGGTCGGGGAGGTGAGCGGATCCCGGGTACGGCGGCGGGACGAGCCGCAGCCGCGGGACCTCGGCCGGCTCGTCGGCGTCGAGACGCCAGCGCGGTCCGTCGCCGCCGCGTCCGCGTCGGGCCGGGCCGCCGGGACGCAGGCGGGGGCGGGACAGGGCGACGACGACGGCGTACCCGGCGAGGAGGAACGCGTGGCTGACCAGCCGGCTGCCGTCCACCCGCCCGAGCACGAGATCGTTGACCGACAGCAGGAGCAACGTGCCGACGAAGGCGCTCAGCATCGGCACCAGGCCGGTCGGGGGAGTACGGCGGGCCGCGACGAACAGGAAACCGGCGCCCACCGCGACGTTCCACGCCGCCGACTCGTGCCACAGGTGCCCCGCGCCCACCGTACCGGCGGTGTGGACGTGCGCGCCGGCCGCGCCGCGACCGATCTGCACCAGCCCGAGCAGCAGCTGGAGTGCGCCGATCAGACCCAGCACCGCCCGCAGGCCGAGCACGAGGCGGCCCCGCCGCCGGCGGGGAGCGGGCGCGGGTAGGGCGGCCAGGACCGCGTCGGTGAGATCCGTGCCGGGCAGCGGCACCGACAGTCGGGCCCGCCGCGTCACCGCCGCGGCCCGGTCGAACCACGACCGGCAGTCACCACAGCCACTCAGATGCGCCTCGGCCGCCGCCCGCTCGGCCGGCGTCTCCTCGCCGTCGAGCTGCGCCGACAGCACCTCGCGCCACTGCTCACACCCCATGTACCGGTAGTCGGACCGGCGGCGGCGACGGTTCCCGGCACTTTCCGGACGCCGCCCGGGGACTCCCACCGTCGGGACGGCCCAGAGCCGCGTTCAGCCGGCCGTGCCGCCGCCCCGGCGCGCGCCCGGCCGGCCTTCGGCTGCGGCCACCAGGTCCTCGCGGGCCCGTGCCACCCGGGAGCGGATGGTGCCGACCGGGCAGTCGCACACCTCCGCCGCCTCGCCGTAGGACAGGCCGAGGATCTGGGTGGCGACGAACGCCTCCCGTCGCTCGGCCGGCAGCGCCGCGACGAGCTGCTCCAGGGCCACCTGCCGGTCGAACCCGCTGCGTGCCGGGTCCGGGGCGTCGTAGAAGTCGGACATGGGCACCGTCCGTGGGCGAACCGTCGCGGCGCGGACGTGGTCGACCGCGACCCGGCGGGCGATGGCGAGCAGCCAGGTGCGTGCCGTGGACCGGCCGGCGAACGACGGCAACGACCGCACCGCCCGCAGGAACGTCTCCTGCGCCAGGTCGTCGGCCTCGGCGGGGGACACCAGCGCGCCGAGGAAGCGGCGGACCTGCTGCTGCGTCGCCCGGACGAACCGGGCCGCGGCGTCGCGGTCCCCCCGCCCCGCGGCGAGGGCCCACGCGGTGACCTCCGCGTCGTCGTCCGCCATCGACACCTCCCGCGCCCGTCCCGGCGCCCGCCGCCGGCCACGACGATTCGTCGTAGTGATCGGGCGGTAGCGTACCGTACCGAACGCTGCCCGCCCCTCCACCGGTACGTCCCGGACGGCCGACCGGATCAACCGCCGCCGAGCGCCGGCGGGCCCCGGCGGTCAGGGGGCACGGTCGGCGCCGGTCGGGCGGTCGCGAAGCCGTCCATCCCGGACCGTCGGCGAGATCGTCCTTCCCTTGGCCGGCACAACGCCCTAACCTCTGTGGAAGCGCTCCCATCGATTCGGATCGCCGTACCGGGCGGGCGATCCGGCCTTCCACCCCACCAGAGAAGGACAGGACATGCCTGTAAGCGCACGCACGCGGGCCGCCATCGTGGCGGCCTGCGCCGCCGTCGGCCTGACCGCCCCGGCGACGGTCGCGGTCGCCGCGCCCGACACCCCCGCCCCCCTCGTCGCCGCCGCACCCACCGCCGACTGGCTGCACACCGACGGCAACCGGATCGTCGACGAGGCCGGCAACCAGGTGTGGTTGACCGGGGTCAACTGGTTCGGCTTCAACGCCTCCGAGCGCGTCTTCCACGGCCTGTGGTCGGCCAACATCGAGACCATCACCCGACAGATGGCCGAACGCGGCATCAACATCGTCCGGGTGCCGATCTCCACCCAGCTCCTGCTGGAGTGGAAGGCCGGCCAGACGGTCGTCCCGAACGTCAACACGTACGTCAACCCCGAGCTGGCAGGCAAGAACAACCTCCAGGTCTTCGACCACTGGTTGCAGCTGTGCGAGAAGTACGGCCTGAAGGTCATGCTCGACGTGCACAGCGCCGAGGCCGACAACTCCGGTCACGTCTACCCGGTGTGGTGGAAGGGCACGATCACGCCGGAACTGTTCTACCAGGGCTGGGAATGGGTCACCGACCGCTACAAAACCAACGACACGATCGTCGCGATGGACATCAAGAACGAACCGCACGGCACGCCGAACCAGCCGCCGCGCGCCAAGTGGGACTCCAGCACCGACCAGGACAACTTCAAGTACGCCTGCGAGACGGCCGGCCGGCGGATCCTCGCCGTCAACCCGAACCTGCTGATCCTCTGCGAGGGGATCGAGGTCTACCCGCGCGCAGGTGAGACGTGGAACTCGCCGAACACCGACCCGGACCTCAGTCCCAACTACCACTACAACTGGTGGGGCGGAAACCTTCGCGGCGTCGCCGAGCACCCGGTTAACCTCGGCGCGCACCAGGACCAGCTCGTCTACTCCCCGCACGACTACGGGCCCCTGGTGTTCGAGCAGCCCTGGTTCCAGCAGGACTTCGACAAGAACTCCCTGATCAGCGACGTGTGGCGGCCGAACTGGCTCTACCTCCACGAGAACGGGACCGCGCCGCTGCTCGTCGGCGAGTGGGGCGGCCGGCTCGGCCAGGACGCCCGGCAGGACAGGTGGATGGCGGCGCTGCGCGACATGATGGGCGAGTACGGCATCCACCACACGTTCTGGTGTCTCAACCCGAACTCGGGCGACACCGGCGGCCTGCTGCGCGACGACTGGACCAGTTGGGACGAGACGAAGTACAACCAGATCCTCAAGCCGGTCCTGTGGCAGCACAACGGCAGGTTCGTCAGCCTCGACCACCAGGTGCGCCTGGGCGGCGCCGCCTCCACCACCGGCATCAGCCTGGCCGAGCGGTACGCAGGCGGCGGGAGCGACACCGTCGCGCCGACCGCTCCGGGGCAGCCGACCGTCAGCGACCTGACCGCCACCGGTGCCACGCTGACCTGGGCCGCCGCCACCGACAACGTCGGCGTCACGGGGTACGACGTGCTGCGGGCGGTCGGGTCCGGGCCGGCCACCGTCGTCGCCACCGTCACCGGCACCACCTACCGGGCCACCGACCTCGCCGCCGGGACCGCGTACACCGTCAGCGTGCGGGCGCGCGACGCCGCCGGCAACGCGTCGGCGTCGTCGGCGGGCCGGACGTTCACCACGCCGGCCGGTGGCGGTGGCGGCGCCGGGTGCGCGGCGACGTGGACGGTGACCAACTCCTGGCAGGGTGGCTTCCAGGGGCAGGTCGCGGTCAGGAACACCGGCACCGGCCCGACCAGCACGTGGCGGGTCACCTGGACCAACCCCATCGGCACCGCCATCTCCGCACTGTGGAACGGCAGGCTGACCACGTCCGGCGGCGCGAACACCGTGACCAACGAGCCGTACAACGGCACGCTCGCCGCCGGGGCCAGCACCACCTTCGGGTTCACCGGCATCGGCGCGGGCACCGCCCCGACCGACCTGGCCTGCTCCGCCTCGTGACGGAGCCGGACGCCGACCCGGGCCGGGTGGACCTCTGAGCGACGGGCCGGCCCGGAGACGACGCAGCGTCTCCGGGCCGGCCTCACCCCGCGCGACCCGTCCGTCAGTCGCCGGTGTTCGGAAGCGGGTCGGCGCGGGGCCGCCGGGGACGCAGGACCGGCCGCGTGACCGGCGCTTCGGCGGGACCGGCCGGAGATGTCTCCTCCGTGGCGACCGACGCGTCCGGGTCGCCGTGCCCGGCGGGCCCGGCCGGCGGGGGCTCCAGCCGGCTGATCGCCTCGGTCAGCGCCGTCAGCTGGGCGGTCAGATCGGCCACCCGGAGGACCACCTCGCGGCGTACCGCCGCCGGGTCGACCACGTCGAGCCGGGGCGCGTCCGCAGAGGTGACGCCGTCGTGCCACTGCGGCCCGGTCCCGTGGCCGAGGGCGAGCTCCAGGTCGGACAGGTCCTCGGCGTCGCGGTCCGTCACGTCGACGCCCAGCCGGGCCTCCACCGCGTCCGGTTCGTACATCTCCTCGACCAGGCGCAGGTAGAGCTCGTTGGGGTTGGGCAGGTCCACCACCCGGCGCAGGACGTTGCGCCGGCTCGCCGACTCCAACTGGAAGGTGCCGTAGTTGAGCAGTCGGCCGAGCGGGGACTGGACGTAGCGCATGTCGGTCACCCGCAGCAGCGGGATCATGCCCACCCGGCGGACGAACACGCCTTCGGTCGACATCAGCCGCTTGTTCGTGATCACGAACCGGCCCAGGTGCCAGCCCAGGACGCGGTGCGCGGTCAGCAGCACCGCGCCCACCAGCACCGCGGCGATGACCCAGCCCGTGTAGCGGGGGTTGACGCGTTGCTGGGCGACCAGCACGCCGAGGACGGCGTAGACCGCGACGACGCCGACGCTCTTCACCGGGTGGATCCAGTGCCGGCGCCACTCGCCCCGGTACCGCTCGGTCGGGAACAGGTACCGGGCGACGCCGGGGGTCGGTTCGTCCTCCAGCGGGAGGACCCGCCGGGCGCCCAGCAGGTCGTCGGCCACCTCTCCGCCGGGCTCCCGGCCGGCGAGCCGGCGCAGCCGGGTGAGTACGGCGTCGGCGAGGAACCCCAGCCCGGTGCCGAGCTTGAAGAGCTTGCCGGGCCGCTCGTTGATGATGGCCGCGTGCTCCTCGGCGCGGATCTCCGCCCGCTCGTGGTCGTCCGGGTAGTGCAGCCGGGCCGACCAGGTGACCAGCTTGCGGCCGAGCCACGGCGACAGGTCGGTCATCTCGTTGACGATCAGCCCCAGCACCAGCGCCAGGACGACCTCGACCGTGCCCACCGGGTCAGCCCGCCGGCGTGGGGTGTGCGTCGCGGCCGAAGCCGGGAGCCGGGCGGGGGCGCGCCGGCGGCGTCCGGACCGGCGCCGGGACCTCGCGACGGGCGGCCTCGGCGCCGCTCGGGGTCAGGCGGTAGTACCGCCGCCGTGGTCGGACCGGTGAGTCGGCGGCCCGCCGCTCCCACGAGCCGGTGATCCAGCCGGCGTCCTCCAGCTGGTCGAGCACCGCGTAGACGGTCGGGCCCGAGCGCCGCACCGACCGCATGATCTGCCAGCCGTGCACCTCGGTCTGTTGATCCCACGCCTCGAGCAGGAGCCCGAGCACGTCGAGCAGGGCGCTGGTGATCCGGGGCCGGGCCATGTCCCATTCTAGGGACGACCCACCACAGTGGAAGGTGTCGGCAATCGGACGGCACGGCGGCGCGCGCGGCGCGGGCAGGACCCGACCGGCCCAGGAGTCCTACAGCCGCCCCGGCGTCAACGGCGGCGCCGCTCCACCACCCGGAGAGTGTTGCAGACGTCGGCGACGCCGGGCACGTCCCAGACGAGTTCCCCGGCGGTCTTGCGGGCCTGCACATCGGCGACCGTGCCGGCGAGGATCACCACCCGGTTCTGCACCGTCACCGTGATCTGCTGACGGCGGGTCGACCAGTCGATGCTGAGCCGCTGCGCGGCCAGCGCCGCCAGTCGCGTGTCCTCGTCGTCCGGCTGCGGCGGGTCCCACGCCGGGTGGAACGGGTCGTTCTCGGGCAGGGGCCAGGGCATGACCATGTCGGTGTCCTCATCCTTGGTTCGGGGGGCGCGGTGCCGCCGGGCACCGGGCGGCGCGGCGCTCCGCTCAGACAAGCACCTCGGGCTCGGTGGCGCTGCCGGACCGGGGCGGAACCACCGGAAACGCGGCCTGCAGACGCATCGTGTGCAGCACGGTCAGCACGAACCGGGAGGGGGCGTGCAGGCACAGCTCCATGCCCCGCTGGCGGGCCTCCTGCCGGGCGCGGACCAGCAGCCCGAGGCCGGCCGAGTCGATGTGCTCGACGGTGGAGAGGTCGACCGTCACCCGGCCGGCGTGTTCCTCCGCCGCGGCCAGTGCCGCGCGCAGCGCGTCGGTCTCCGCCTCGGCGGCGGCCGGCACCGGATCGTCGACCTCGTCGAGGTCGTCGATCCCGAGGGGGTGCGGGCCGGCCGCCGCCGAACCGGGGGTGGGGAGGGGAGTGCAGCGTGGGCACCGGTGCGGGCCGGTCGCGAACGGGGATCCGGTCCACCCGTGCTCGGACACCAGGGTCCAGACGACCTCGGCGTCGGGCAGGACGACGGCGGTGCTCGCGGCCGTGTCGCCGCAGCCGTCGCAGATCAGGGTCATCACGTGCTCGTCCGGCACGACGGTCATCGGCCCTTCCCTTCCTGGTCCGCCGGCACCGTGGTCGGGTCGATGGCGGATCGCCACCGGGTCGTGGCGTGGCCTGTCGGGCGCGGGGCCCGTCCCGCCGTGACGAGGGCGAGCAGGACCGCGGTGCCGGCGAAGCCGGCCTGGACAGCCAGCCGGAGCGGGCTGGGTGCGGCGACGTCGACCCCGGCGACCCGGGCGCTGATGGTGCCGAGCAGGGCGGCGCCGACGCCCACCGCCAGGGTCAGCCAAACCGGGGCGACCGGCCGCCCGGGCAGGACGAGCCGCCCGAACGCGCCGACGGCGAGGCCGACGACGAGGGCGTGGACGAGTGCGTCGCCGGTCATCGTCGCGTCCCTTCGGGCATGTCCTTCACCCTTCAAGGGGCTCTTGTAGCGGCCGGCGCAGTTGCATGACAGTCGTGTGACAAATTCCCCGGCGGGACACCGGAGGTGGGCACCTGCCCTGGTGGCAGGGATGATTCCGGTATGACGGCCGTACTGGTGATCGAGGACGACGACCGCATCCGGCTGGCGCTGCTGCTCGCGCTGGAGGAGGAGGGGTACGCCGCGCGCGGCGCGGCGACCGCCGAGGAGGGGCTGCGCCTCCAGCGTTCGGAGCCCGCGGACTACGTGCTGGTCGACCTGATGCTGCCGGGCATCGACGGGTTCGAGTGCATCCGGCAGCTGCGGCGGGACGACGACGTCCCGATCGTGGTGGTCAGCGCCCGGGACGACACCCACGACATCGTCGCCGCGCTGGAGGCCGGCGCCGACGACTACGTGGTCAAGCCGGTCGCGATCAAGGAGCTGTCGGCCCGGCTGCGGGCGCTGCGCCGCCGGGCTCGGGCCCTGACCGGACCGGTGCCGGTGCAGGTCATCGGTGACCTGGAGATCAGCCCCGACGCGGGGGAGGTACGCCGGGCGGGGCAGCCGGTGCCGCTGACCCGGACCGAGTTCCGGCTGCTCTGCGAGCTCGCCGAGCACGCCGGCCGGGTGCTGTCCCGGCAGCAGCTGCTCCAGCGGGTCTGGGGGTACGACACCGGCGACGAGCGCCTCGTCGACGTGCACGTCGGGCGGCTGCGGCAGAAGATCGAGGCGGAACCGGGCAACCCGCGGCACCTGGTCACCCTGCGCGGGCTCGGCTACAAGCTGCAGCGATGAGACGGCTCGGGCTCCGCGCGCGGGTGACCGCCGGGTTCGCCGTCGGCGCCGCGCTGCTGGCCGCGTCGATGGCGTTGATCTCGTACGACCTGACCCGGCGGTCCCTGCTGGACGAGCGGGAACGCACCGCGGTGCGGGCGGCGTACTTCGACGCGGCGGTGGTGCGTACCGGGCTGGACACCGAGCGACCCGACGTCGCCGAGGTGCTGCGGTCACTGGACACCGGCAGCGCCCGACGCCCGCTGCTGCACCTGGACGGCTCCTGGTACGCGCGGACCGCGGAAACCGCCGCCACCGGCGTCCCCGAGGCGCTGCACGAGCGGGTGCGCGCCGGCCGGCCCGCGGTGCAGCGGGTCCGGCTGGCCGGGCAGCCCACCCTGCTGGTCGGTGTGCCGCTGTCCGAGCGGGCGACCTACTACGAGCTGACCTCGCTGCGCGAGCTGGAGGAGACCTTCCAGGTGCTCGCCCTGGCGCTGACCGCCGTGGCGATCATGGTGGCCGGGTCCGGCGCGGCCTTCGGCTGGTACGCGACGCGGCACAGCCTGCGCCCGTTGACGGCGGTCGCGGACGCCGCCGAGAAGATCGCCGCCGGGGACTTCACCACCCGCCTGGCCCCGGCCACCGACCCCGACCTGACCCGGCTGTCGACCTCGTTCAACGACATGGTCGACCAACTGGCCCGGCGGATCGAGCGGGACCGCCGCTTCGCCGCCGACGTGAGCCACGAGCTGCGCTCGCCGCTGCAGACCCTCTCCGCCGCGGCGAGCGTCCTCACCAGGCGCCGCGATCACCACGACGAACGGACGGCCACCGCGGCGGGGCTGGTGGCCGACGAGATCGACCGCTTCCAGCAACTCGTCAACGACCTCATCGAGCTCGCCCGCGCCGACCAGCCCGCACAGCGGGAACACGTGGACGTGGCGGCGCTCGCCCGCGAGGTGTGCCGCACCCGGGCGCTCCCCGAGGACCTGGTGCGGGTCGAGCCGGACACGCCGGCCGACTGGCGGGTCGACCGGCGGCGTACCGAGCAGCTGCTGGTGAACCTGCTCGACAACGCGGACCGGTACGGCGGCGGTCCGGTCGCGGTGCGCCTGTCGGTCGACGCCGGCACCGGCGTGATCGAGGTGGACGACGCGGGCGCGGGCGTACCGGAGGAGGACCGCGACGGCATCTTCGACCGCTTCGTCCGCGGTCGCGCCGCCCACGCCCGCGCCGGGACCGACGGCACCGGCCTCGGCCTGGCCATCGTCGCGCAGCACGCCGCCGCGCACGGCGGGCGCGCGACGGTGGGGGACCGGCCCGGCGGTGGCGCCCGCTTCCGGGTGGAGCTGCCCGGGAGCGTCGGGTGACCGCGCGCGCGGCGGCGGCCGTCCTGCTCGCCCTGCTCCTCGCCGGCTGCGGCGTCCCCACCGACGACGGGCCACGCGCCGTGGAGGTGCCGCCCGGTCCGTTCCCCACACCGGGCACGGCCACCTCGACCGTGCCGGCCGGTCAGGTGGACGAGGTGCTGTGCTTCCTCCGGGACGACCGCCTCGTGCCCGTGGTCCGGCGGATCGACACGCCGCCGACGTTGGACGAGCAACTCCAGCACCTGCTCGCCGGCCCGAACCAGGCCGAGCGCGACAACGGCCTGACCACCGCGCTGCCCGGCGGGGTCACCGTGGCGGGTGTGCGGCTCGCCGGCGCCCGGGCCGAGGTCGAGGTGCCCGAGGCGGGCGACGAGATCGGTCGCAGCGACGAGATCCTCGCCTTCGGACAGATCGTGTGCACCCTGACCGCCCGCGCGGAGGTCGACTCGGTGTCGTTCCTGCGCGACGGGCAGCCGCTCGGGGTGCCCCGCGCCGACGGGTCGCTGTCGCTGGCGCCCCTCACCGCCGCCGACTACGCCGAGCTGACCCGCCCCGGCTGAGGTCCCCGCGGGGGACCGTCGGGCGGTTTCATCCGCGGTCGTCGGCAGTCGGGCGGACGGCGGTCGCGGCGCCGCGGACCGGCGCCGCCGGCCGGCCGCCCCGGCGCAGGACCCGCCACATCACCGACGGCCGCATGATCGCCTGGGGCGGGTCGATGAGGCCGGCCACCCGCAGGAACGCCTCGGTGACCCGCGCGTCCCTGGTGGCCGCGGCCTGCACCCGCGCCAGGTAACTGTTGGCGATCCGCACCATCAGGCCACGCCGGCCCTCGGCACCGGGGTGGGCGAGGTCGCCGCCCGCCGCGACCTCCCACGGCGCGTCCAGGAGCCGGGCGACGTCGGCGAAGAACCGGCCCGGACGCGGTGCCGCCGTGGCGGCCAGGTGCCGGCGCAGCAGCAGCGCCTCCAGCGCGGCGACCGTCATGCCCTGGCCGTAGACGGGGTTGAAGGTGCACAGCGCGTCGCCGACCACGAGCAGCCCGTCGGGTACGCGGGGCAGCCGCTCGTACCGCCGGCGGACGCTCGCCGGGAACCGGAAGGAGACCGGCTCGTCGAGGAACTCGGCGTCCCGTACCGCGTCGATGACGTCGGGCACCGGCAGCGACTGCGCGTACGCGAGGAAGCCGTCCCGGTCGGTCGGCGGCTCGTCGCCGAGGACGCCGGTCAGCGAGAGCAGCCCCCGGTTCTCGCCGAGCGTGGCCAGGAACGCCCCGCGCGGGTGGGCCGGCGTGGCGACCGGGTTGATCGAGACGTCGCCGTGGAACGGGTCGTCGCGGAACCGGAACCGGGCGCTCGTGTACGTCAGCCCGATCTTGACCCGCTCCTCCGGAACCGCCGGGTACCCCAGCTCGGCCAGCCAGGTCGGGGTCCGCGAGCCGCGGCCCGTCGCGTCCACCACCAGGTCGGCGTCGAGCACCTCCGGGGTGCCCGCGTCCCGGCGGTGGATCCGGACGCCGGTGATCCGGGTGCCGTCCGTGGCGGCGACCGGCGCGACGACGTCGGTGCCGTCGATCAGCCGTACCCCGGACAGGCCGAGGACCTTACGCCGCGCCAGGGCCTCGATCCCCGGCCGCCAGCCCCCGACCACCAGCAGGCCGGTCTCCGCCGGCGCCAGGCGGCGGCCGTCGAAGTACCAGCGGATCCGGGTGCCCAGGTCACCGGAGCGCATGCCCGAGGCGGTCAGTTCGGCGGTGAAGCCCGGGAAGATCTCCTCGATGGCCCGCTGCCCGCGGGCGAGCAGCCCGTGCAGGTGCCGGCCCTGCGGGACCCCGCGGCGCGGGGCCGTCCCGTCGGCCAACCGGTCCCGGTCCACCAGGACCACCTCCCGGTACGCCTCCGCGAGCACCTTCGCGGCGAACAGGCCGGCCATGCTTGCGCCCAGGACGACCGCCCGGTCCCTCGGGGTCCCGCTCATCGCCTCTCCCTCCGTTCCCACCGGGCGGACCCTCCGCCCGCGTACCGCCGGTCCGGTGTGGTCAGTTCGCCGACGTGACCGGCGCGACCGGCGCGACCGGCGTGGCCGTCCCGGTGGCCCAACCGGGCAGCGCGTCAGAGACGGCCGGCTGCTCCGGCACCGTCCGCGGCGCTTCCGCGCCGGGATCGACCGGGGCGCGGCCCAGCCGGGGCCGCAGCCGCATGGCCGGCCGCTCGACGAGGAACCAGCTCGCCGTCGCCGTCACCACGCTGGCGCCGAGGATCGTCGCCGTCACCAGCCAGAAGTTGCCCGTCCCCAGCGGCGTGCCGGTGAGGCCGAAGAAGAGCCACAGGTGGAAGACGTGCCAGAGGAAGACCCCGTAGGAGATCCGGCCGAGGAAGGCCACCACCGGGTTCGACAGCACGGCGCGCATGTACCGGGGACGCCCGGTCGGCAGGGCCAGCGGTGCCACCGCCAGCACCGCGATCGCCAGGTAGAGGGTGTGGTCGACCATGGCCGCGCCGAGCGGCGGGTAGTTCATCTCGTTCGGGCCGCTGACCGGCGAGCAGGCCAGCGCGTACGCGGCCAGCGCACCGAGCCACGCCACGCCGGGGAAGCGGCCGAGGAACCGGTACACCGCCGGCTGCCGCTCGGGTGCCACCTCGGCGACCGCCGACAGGGTCGCCAGGACCATGCCGGCCGCCAGGTAGCCCACGTACTCGGTGGGCCACAAATGCTGGGCCGGGAAGGCGCCCATGGACGGCAGGTGGTGGTAGGCGGCGAAGGCGGCGCCGACGAGCACGACGCCGCCCAGCGGCAGGACGATCCGCCGTACCCGCGCGGCCGGGTCGGTGACCCGACGCGCCCACCGGCGCAGCGCCCACGCCACCAGCGGAAGCGTGAGGTAGAACGCGACCTCGGTGGCGAGGCTCCACGTCTGCTCCATGCCCGTCGGCATCGTCGCCGGGTCGTAGACCTGGAGCACCAGCAGGGGGAACAGGACGTCCCGTGGCCCGTCCACGGCGTCGGCGTTCAGCACCACCAGCGCGACGACCGTCAGCACCCAGTACGCGGGCACGATCCGCAGCGCCCGCCGCCAGAGGTACGGCCGCAGCGGCGTCGCCGGCCGATCGGTGAGCGTGGCCAGGGCGAGCGGGCGGTAGAGCACCAGCCCGGACAGGACGAAGAAGATCGGCACGCTGACGTCCATCGTGTTCAGCACCGGCCCGGCGACCGGGTTGCCGGGCGCGCCGTACATGTCGGAGGCGATCACGCCGGTGGTGAGCGCGACGTGGGTCAGCATGACCAGCACGGCGGCGATCCCGCGTAGTCCCTCCAGCTCCGGGAAGAAGATCCTCGCGCGTCTGTCTGTTCGGTCCTCGCGTACCGCCGTCATCACCGGCTCCTCACCGCGGACACGCCCACCTGAGTGGTCACGGCCGCCTGGTCGTCGCGGAGGCTCCCTCGCATCCGCCCTCCACACCGTGGGATCGTCCGGCCGCCGCGCGGTACGGCGCATCTTCCACCGTGCGCAGCCGACGGCGCGGGCCCGGGAGAGCGCACGGTGGAAGATGCGCGCCGTGGGACGGCCGGAGAACGATGCGGACGAGGGAAACCAGTCACCGCCCGGCGTGCGCCGCCCGGCGGCCGGTCGAACGCGGAGGTACGGGACGTGGGTGGGGAGCGGTCACCGGACGGCACAGGTCGACCAGGTCGCGGGACCGGGCGGGCACTGGTCCCCGTCCTGCTGGCCGCCGTCCTGGCGCTGCCGGCCCCACCGGCTCAAGCTGCCCCGTCCGGTCGGGAAGCCGTGCGGTCCGGTGCGGACAGCGGGGGGACGGCGGCGGACGCCGGCGGGTCGGGGGCCGCCCGTCCCGCGCCGGCCGGCCCGCCGTCCACGGCGCCGGCCCGGCACACCGTCACGCTGCTCACCGGCGACCGGGTCACCGCCTCGGCGGACGGCGCGCAGGTGACCGTCACGCCGGGCGCCGGCCGGGCCGGGATCCGGTTCACCACCCTCCGCGCGGGCGGCCGGCAGCTCGTGCTCCCCGAGGACGCGCGTCCGCTCGTCACCGCCGGCCTGCTGGACCGGCGGCTGTTCGACGTCACCGAACTGGTCCGCGCGGGCTACGACGACGCGCGCAGCCCCGGGCTGCCGCTGCTCGTCACCCGACGCGGCGCCGACCCGGCGGCCGGACTCACCGGGCCCGGTCTGCGCACCACCGCCCGCCTGCCGCACGCGGGTGCGGTGACCGTCACGAAGTCGGCCGCCCCGGCGGCGTGGGCGGCGATCCGTTCCCAGCGGGCGCACCTCGCCCGGATCCGGCTGCACACCCCGGCCGCCCCGGCCCCCGGCCCGGGGAGCACCGCCACGTCGGGCGGCGCGTCCGGGCAGGGGAGCGACGCGACGTCCGGCGGTGCGTCCGGGCCCGCGAGCACCAGCGCGTCGGGCGGTGCGGGACCGGCGGCCGAGACCCACACGCTGACGGTGCGCCACCTCGGCCCGGACGGACGGGCGAGCAGTGTCGCCGAGACGATGGTCCTCGACCTCACCGGCGACGTCCGGGCGGTGCTGAGCGACGCGGCCGGCACATCCTCCGCCGAGCTGCCCCGGGGGACGTACGTCCTGGTCGCCGACGTGGTCGACTTCGGCGACACCGACTCCACCTGGCACCGGCTGGTCCAGCCCGAGCTGGTCCTCGACCGGGACGCCACGGTGACCGTCGACGCGCGGCGATCGGCGCCGGTACGCACCTCCGTGCCCCGGCCCGACGCCCGTACCGCCCTGGTGGACCTCGGCTTCGAGCGGCGCGACGGCGACCGCCCCGGGTTCACCCTGTCGCTGGCGGCGGACGGCTTCGACGGCCTGTACGCCGGGCAGATCGGCGGCGACGTCGACGCCACGCGGATGACCGGTTACCTCGCCTCCACCTGGGGGGTGCCCGGGCCACGCGGCGACTTCGCGGACACCCCGTACACGTACGGCCTGCTGGACACCCGCCCCGGCGGCTTCTTCACCGGCCTCGACCGCACCGTCGCCGAGGGCGACCTCGCCGCCGTCGACACCCGGCTGGTCGCGCAGGTGCCCGGCCGGCCCGCCACCAAGGCCCACTTCGCGACGGCTCCCGGCGTGACCGGGACGCTGGCCGCCCTGCTGCCGTTCCGCCTGCCGGCCCGCACCGTCCACCTGCTCGACGCGGGCGACACCCAGTGGAGCGGCGCCTTCGGTGAGAACGTCCCCGGGCCGGGCGGGCTACCCACCGAGGTCACCGCCCTCGGGCAGGGCTACCGGAGCTACCGGGCCGGCCACCGGTACACCGACCGGTGGAACGCCGCGGTGTTCGGGCCGATGTTCGACTTCGCGGGCCACGCCGGCCGGCGCGGCGACACCGTCTGGTTCGGCGTCCCGATGTACTCCGACCAGGACTCCCACCGGGGCGGCTCACTCACCGACACCGCGTCCACCCTGCTCTACCGCGACGGGGTGCTGCTGGCCCGCTCCGGCGCCGGGAACCTCGAGACGGAGGTCCCGCCCGGCCCCGGCACGTTCCGGGTGGAGAAGCGGACGACCCGGCCGTCCTTCTCCGACCTGTCGACGCGGGTGGACTCGGTGTGGACGTTCCGCTCCGACACGGCGGGGGAGGCGGGCGAGTCGTTCCCGCTCTGGGCCGTCCGGTACGCGCCGCCGGTCGACGACCACAACCGGGTGCGTCCGGGACCGGTGACCGTGCTGCCGGTGACGGTGATGTCCCAGCCGCAGGCCCGGGTCGGTGCCGTACGGGAACTCGCCGTCGAGGTCTCCGGCGACGCGGGCCGCACGTGGCGGCCGGCGCGCGTGGTGCCTGCGGGCGGAGCCGGCTACCGGGCCGTGGTGGCCACCCCGCCGGGCGCGGCGTCGCTGTCGGTGCGGGCCGTCCTCGTGGACACCGACGGCAACCGGCTGGAGCAGACGATCGTCGACGCCTACCGGTACGCGTCCCGTGAGCGGGACCGTTGAGGAGGAAACCATGAGCGTCTCCATCCGGGTCGCGTCCGCCGCTCTCGTTGCCGTGTGCGCGTCGGCGACGGCCACCCTCGGCCCCGCCCCGGCGCGGGCGGACACCGCGCCGGCGACGTGCGTGACCGCCCCGAGCACCCCGACCCTGAGCCCGACCGGCGTGTCGGTACGCAGCGTGGCGACCAACGGTTGCACGGTCTACGCGATTTTCTGGCTGATGCGCTGGCAGTCGACCGACACCGGCTGGCGGACCGTGCTGGAGCGCTGGATGGACCCGGGCACCGTCAACCGGCTCGACTTCGCCTGCCGGGGCAGCGGCACCTGGACGTACCGGGCGGTCGTCTGGGATCCCAACATGATGGGCTACCTGACCTCGCCGGACGCCCGGATCACCTGTTGAGACGCACCCACGCCGCCGGGCGTGCCGGTGGGACCACGAGGAGGTAGGACATGTCCGCAGGCGACACCGCCGTGCTGACCGACGAGGCCGCGGTGCGGGACGTGGCGAACCGCATCATGGCAGCCTGGGCGGCCAACGACGCCGACGGCTTCGCGGCGATCTTCACCGAGGACGGGACCCTCATCGGTGACTCGTACATGAAGGGCCGGGACGGGATCCGCGCGTTCATGGCCGCCGGGTTCGCCGGCCCGTACGCGGGGATGCGGGTGTACGTCGAGCCGCTCGACGTACGGTTCCTCACCGCCGACATCGCCCTGCTGGTGACGCGGGGCAGCGTGCTGCTGGAGGGCGAGAGCGGGATCGTCCCCGAGCGTGGCTTCCTCGCCACGTCCACGGTGGTGCGGCGGGACGGGCGGTGGCACATCGCGGCGTACCAGAACTCGAAGGGCACCGCCGACGGCTGACAGCGGGCTGCCGGGACCGGGCCGGGCGGCGGCGTGCCGCCCGGCCGGTCAGGCCGGACGGCCGGCGGTGGCCGACACCGACCGGTAGGCCTGGTCCGGCCGCAGCGTCGTGCCCCGGTCGAACTCCTCGGCGAACGCCGCGGCGCCAAGCGCGGCGCGGGCGGCGGCGGTGATCCGGTCGACGTCCCCGCGCTCCCCGTCCGGCAGCGGCGCGCCCACCGAGGCCCGCGCCACCGCCGCCGCGCCGAGCAGCCGGGCCGCGTCCCCGGGGCGGCCGTCGACGGCCGCCGCCCCGGCGAGCCCCTCCAACGCCAGCGCCTGCGCCCGCGGATCCCCGATGGCGGTGGCCAGGGCGAACGACTCGGCGTGCAGGTCGTGCGCGGCGGTCGCGGCCTGCCGCAGCTCGGCGACGAACCCCAGCTCCGCCAGGAGCAGCGCCCGCACCACCTCGGCGTCCAGGCCCGGCTGCCGGGTCCACTCCAGCACGCCGCGCAGCAGCCCCTCCGCTTCGGCGAGGCGGCCCTCCCGGCGGGCCCCGAGCCCCAGACCGATCTGCGCGTACAGCTCGGCGGGCTTGCAGTTCTGCTCGGCGGCCAGCCGCAGCGCCCGCTCGTGGAACTCCCGTGCCCCGTCGTAGTCGCCGGCGAGCAGGGCGATGCGGCCCAGGCCGGAGAGGCGGTCCGCCGCCTCCAGCCACAGCCCGAGCTCCTCGGCCATCCGCAGGCTCTCGCGGTGCAGCCGGGCCGCCTCCGCGTAGTCCCCGGTCGCCTCCGCGCGGGAGCTGAGCGGGAAGGACGCCTGCAACTGGCCCCACCGGTCACCCAGTTCCCGGAAGAGGGCCACGGCGCGTTCGGCGTCGCGGCGGACCGCGGCCAGCTCGCCCCGGGCCTGTGCCTGGTTGGCCCGCAGGCTCAGCGCGGTGGCCACGCCCCACCGGTCGCCGAGCCGTTCGAACTCCGGCAGGACCTCGTCGACGAGCGCGGTGCTGCCGGCCACGTCGCCGGTGTTGAGCAGGGCGAGCCCGAGGAAGCAGACCGCCCGCGACCGAGCCGCCGGGTCCGCGCCGGCCGGCCAGCCGGCGAGCGCCGGGGCGACCAGCGGGGCGTGGTCACCGCCGCCCTCCAGCAGCGCCAGCCCGGCCTGCCAGCAGGCTGCGGCCGACCGCAGCGGCTCCGGGGCGGGGCCGGGCACGCCCAGGGCGGTCTCGATCGACCGGCGTGCCTCCCGCAGCCGCCCGCGCAGGTAGCCGTACCAGGCCAGCGCGGTGGTCAGCTCCAGCGCCCCGGCCGCGTCCCGGTCGGCGACCGCGCCGTCCAGCGCGTGGCGCAGGTTGGCGGTCTCCTGGTCGAGCCGGGTCAGCCACTGCCGTTGCTCGGGACCGCGCAGCGCCTCGTCGGCGCGGCGGGCCAGCGCCGTGTAGTACCGCCGGTGGCGGCGGCGGACGGAAGCCACCTCGTCGGCCTCGCGCAGCCGCTCGGCGCAGTACGCGGCCACCGACTCCAGCAGCCGGTACCGCGGCCCGCCCGGCAGCTCGGCCATCACCACCAGCGAGCGGTCGACCAGCCGGGCCAGCAGGTCGAGCACCTGGTCGGCGGGGAGGCGGTCGTCGGCGCACACCGCCTCGGCGGCCTCCAACGCGCAGCCGTCCGCGTGCACCGCCAACCGCCGCAGCACCACCTGCTCGGGCTCGCCGAGCAGCTCCCAGCTCCAGTCGATCATCGCGCGGAGGGTCTGCTGGCGGGGCGGCGCGCCGCGGTGCCCGCTGGTCAGCACCCGGAACCGGTCGTCGAGCCGGGTCAGCAGGCCGCGGACCCCCAGGGACCGGACCCGGGTCGCGGCCAGTTCCAGCGCGAGCGGGATGCCGTCGAGCCGGTGGCACAGCTCGGCGACGTCCCGGGCGTTCCCCTCGTCGAGCGCGAAGGCGGGCGCGGCGGCGCCCGCGCGGGTGACGAAGAGCCGGACCGCGCTGGCCCGGGCGAGCACCGCCGGGTCGCTGACCGCCGGGTCCGGCAGGGCCAGCGGCGGTACGGCGCAGACCTGCTCCCCGGCGACGCCCAGCGGCTCCTGGCTGGTGGCCAGCAGGCGGACGTCCGGCGCGTGCCGCAGCACCCGGTCCGCCAGCTCGGCGACCGCCTCGACGACGTGCTCGCAGTTGTCCAGCACCAGCAGGAGCCGGCGACCGCGCAGGGCCTCCACCAGGTGCTCGGCCGGCGTGGCGGGGGCGAGGTCCACGCTCTCGCGGACGCCGAGCACCGCGAGGACCGACCCGGCCAGCGCCGCCGGGCCGGCGCGGCGCAGCGCCGCCAGCTCGACCAGCCACACCCCGTCCGGGTACGCCCCGACGAGCCGGTGGGCCGCCTCGACCGCCAGGCGGGTCTTGCCCACCCCGCCCGAGCCGACCAGGGTCACCAGCCGGGCGGCGTCGAGCAGGCCGTGGATGTCCCGTACCGCCTCCTCCCGGCCCACCAGGTCGGTCAGCGGGGCGGGCAGGTTGCCGCGTACCCCCGCCGGGTGCGCGGCGCCCGCCGGGGCCGGCGCGACGGTGACCGCGCCGGTCGTCGCCGGCGGGGCGAGCAGCGCCGGGTCGTGCGACAGGATCGCCCGGTGCAGGGCGACCAGCTCGGGGCCCGGGTCCACGCCCAGCTCGTCGGCGAGCCGCCGGCGGAACCGCTCGTAGCGGTCCAGGGCCTCGCCCTGCCGGCCCGCCCGGTACAGCGCCCGCAGGTGCAGCGCGCGCAGGCGTTCCCGGTACGGGTGACGCGTCACCAGGTCGGCGAGTTCCCCGGTGAGCAGGTGGTGCTCGCCCAGCGCGAGCCGGGCCTCGGCCCGGTCCTCGGTGGCGGCCAACCGCTGCTCGTCGAGCCGGACGGCCAGCGCCGTGACGAACGGGGCTTCCGGGAAGTCGGCCAGCACCGGGCCGCGCCACAGACCGAGCGCCTCGTCGAGGAGGGCCACCCGCGCGTCCGGACCGGTCGTGCCGGCGGCCCGCTCCACCAGCGCCGTGAACCGCTCGGCGTCGGTCGGGTCCGGGTCGGTGCGCAGCAGATACCCCGGGGAGTGGGAGACCACCCGGTCCCGGGCACCGGGCTCGGCGGCGTTCAAGGCGCGGCGCAGCTGCCAGACCTTCGTCTGGAGCGCCCCGGTGGGGTTGGCCGGTGGACGGTCCCGCCAGACGTCCTCCACCAGCCGGTCGACCGACGCGGGACGGCCCTCGTGGACCAGCAGGGCGGCGAGCAGGACACGGACCTTCAGATCGGGCACGGTGACCGGCGCGCCGTCCGTCGTCCAGACGCCCAGCGGACCGAGGAGCCCGAAACGCATGGTGTCACCGTAACGCAGCGCTCCGGCGACAGGCCGTCACGTCACCGGCGGCGACCGCGAGTGGACCGGGAGTGGACCGAGAGGGGCGCCGGACAGGGTGGACCAGGGTGCCGGACCACGGCCGGTCGTGGGTCCCCCGCACGGGCCACGTCCCCTCGCCGTGACCCGCGCGCGTGCGCGGCCGGCCGCCGGCACCCCCCCCAGGACGCTTTCACACCACGGACGGAGAGAGATCATGAACCTGCCACCGGTCGTGTCGTCGGAGGAGTGGCAGGCCGCGCGCGAGCGGCTGCTGGTCAAGGAGAAGGAGGCGACCCGGGCCCGGGACGCGCTCGCCGCCGAGCGCCGCCGGCTGCCGATGACGCGGATCGAGAAGGAGTACGTCTTCGAGGGCCCGGCCGGGAAGGCCCGCCTGGCCGACGTGTTCGAGGGGCGACGGCAGCTCGTCGTCTACCACTTCATGTTCACGCCGGGCTCGGCGCACCGCTGCGAGGGCTGCTCGATGTTCGTCGACAACCTCGGGCATCCGGCCCACCTCAACGCCCGGGACACCACGCTCGCCCTGGTCTCGCGGGCCCCGCTGGCCGAGATCACGCCCTTCCAGGAGCGCATGGGCTGGACGGTGCCCTGGTACTCGTCCTACGGCACCGACTTCAACGCTGACCTCGGGCTGACGTCGGAGGCGGGGGAGTCCTTCGGTCTCAGTGTCTTCCTGCGCGACGGCGACGACGTGTACCGCACGTACTTCACCACCGCCCGCGGCGTGGAGGCCCTCGGCAGCAACTGGACGTTCCTCGACCTGACCCCGCTGGGTCGCCAGGAGACCTGGGAGGACACCCCGGACGGGCGGCCGCAGACCACGCCGTACAGCTGGTGGCGGCTGCACGACGACTACGACAAGTAGGCCGCGCGGTTCCGCGTACCCCGGACGGAAAGGACCATGATGGACGTCAACGAGAGCGAGGCCGGGCCCCGGGCCGGCCGGCGGGAGTGGGTCGGGCTCGCGGTGCTCGCCCTGCCCACGCTGCTGCTGGCGCTCGACCTCAACGTGCTCTACCTGGCGCTGCCGCACCTGAGCGCCGACCTGGCGCCGGACGCCGCCCAGCTGCTGTGGATCATGGACATCTACGGTTTCATGATCGCCGGGTTCCTGGTCACGATGGGCACCCTCGGCGACCGGATCGGCCGGCGGCGGCTGCTGATGATCGGTGCGGCCGCCTTCGGCGTGGCTTCCGTCGTCGCCGCGTACTCCACCAGCGCCGAGATGCTGATCGCCACGCGGGCGCTGCTGGGCGTCGCCGGTGCGACGCTGATGCCGTCGACCCTGTCGCTGATCAGCAACATGTTCCGCAACGCGCAGCAGCGCACCATGGCCATCGGCATCTGGATGAGCTGCTTCATGATCGGCTCGATCATCGGGCCGCTGATCGGCGGCGCCCTGCTCGAGGGGTTCTGGTGGGGCTCGGTGTTCCTGCTCGGCGTACCGGTGATGGTCGTGCTCCTGATCGCCGCGCCGGCGCTGCTGCCCGAGTACCGCAACCCCGACGCCGGCCGTCTCGACCTGGTGAGCGTCGCCCTCAGTCTGGCCACCGTGCTGCCGGTGGTCTGGGGCCTCAAGGAGCTGGCCAAGGACGGGTTCGGGGCGCCGCCGCTGCTGGCCATGGTGGTCGGGCTGGTGATCGGCGTGGCCTTCGTCCACCGGCAGCGCCGGCTCGCCCACCCGCTGCTGGACGTGCGCCTGTTCGCCAACCGCACCTTCAGCGCCGCGCTGCTCATCATGCTGATCGGCGGGGCCACCATCGGCGGCATCGCGCTGCTCTTCGCCCAGTACGCCCAGCTCGTCGAGGGACTCTCGCCCCTGCGCGCCGGTCTCTGGATGCTGCCGTACGCGGTGTCCATGCTGATCGGGTCGATGCTGGCGCCGATGATCGCGCAGCGCGTCGCGCCGGGCTACGTGGTGGCCGGCGGCATGGCGATCGCCGCGGTCGGCTACGCGCTGATCGGCCTGGTGGGCAGCGCCGGCGGGCTCGGGCTGGCGGTCACCGGTCTGGTGATCGTCTACCTCGGCTTCGGCCCGGGAGCCGTGCTGGGCACCGACCTGATCATCGGTGCGGCGCCGCCCGAGCGGGCCGGCTCCGCGTCGTCGATGTCCGAGACCAGCACCGAACTGGGTGTCGCGCTCGGCGTCGCGCTGCTGGGCAGCGTCGGCACGGCGGTCTACCGCGGCGAGGTGGCCCCCGCCGTCCCCGCCGGCCTGCCGGGCGAGGTCAGCGAGGCGGCCGAGGAGTCCCTCGCCGGCGCGAGCGCGGTCGTCGGCCAGCTGCCCGAGCAGACCGGCGCGGCACTGCTGGAGGCGGCCCGGGAGGCGTTCACGAGTGGCTTCAACGCGGCGGGCGTGGTGAGCGCCGGGCTGGCCGTGCTCCTCGCCGTGCTCTCGGCGCTGCTGCTGCGGCGGGTCCGCCCGACGGCGGAGCAGCCGTCGGCCGACGCGGCGCAGGGGAGCGGGGAACCGGCGGCCGGCACCGGCGGCTCCCCGGAGCCCGCGCGGCAGTAGCCCCACCGACCGCGCACGGTGGCCGGGGCGCCGCCCCCCGCACCCCGGCCGCCGTGCGCGCCGCTGGGCCCCGAGGGGCCCGCGTCCGTTGACCATGAGGTCTCGCGTCCTCCGGCGGCGGGAGCCGGTCCGAATGCCTCCTGGTCAACGCGCTGTCGCCGCCCGGCCCCGGAACGGGGACGGGCGGCGACGGTTGGTCTGTCGGGTCAGGATGCCCCGGTGTCGGGCAGGGCGAGCCACCACGGGTTGTCCCGGGCCCACCCGACCGTGCGGGCCAGGCCGTCGCGCAGCGGCACCTCGCACTTCCAGTCGAGCATCGTCCGGGCCCGGGTGGTGTCCGGGATGCGGCGGGCCAGGTCCTCGTAGGCGGTGCCGAGCACCGCCCGGGTGTCCACGTCGGACCGGGCGGCGCCGCCGGTCAGGGCGCCGATCAGCTCCACCACCTCGGCGATGGTGTTCTCCACCATGCTGCCGATGTTGAACGACTCGCCGACGGCCTCCGGACGGTCCGCCGCGGCGAGCGTGCCGGCGACCGCGTCGTCGACGAACGTGAAGCAGCGCGTCTGCCGGCCGCGGTCGTAGACGACCACCGGCCGGCCGTTCAGCGCCCGGTGCACCGAGCGGCTGACCAGGTACGCCGGCCGCTGCCGGGGACCGTAGACGTTGAAGTACCGTACGATCGTCGCGGCCAGCCCGTGCTGCCGGCCGAAGGCGTACGCGAGGTGCTCGGTGAGCGCCTTGCTCGTCGAGTACGTCCAGCGGTCCGCCGACGTCGCGCCGAGCACCCGGTCGTCGTCCTCCCGCCACGGCACCGCCGGGTTCTTGCCGAACACCTCGCTGGTGCTGGCGAGCAGCACCCGGGCGTCCGCCCGGCAGGCCAGGTCCAGCACGGTACGCGTGCCGGTGACGTTGATGTCGATGACGTCCAGCGGCCGGGCGAGGTACTGGTCCACGCCGACCACGGCGGCCAGGTGGTAGACCACGTCGACGCCCGGGGCGATCGCCTCGGCGAGCCGCCCGGCGTCCCGGACGTCGGCCTGCACGAACCGGACCTGCCCGGCCCACGCCGGACGTCCCGTCGCCGGGGGCGCGCCGTCGACGACGGTCACCTCGTCGCCCCGCGCCACCAGCCGCTCCACCAGGTGGGCGCCGATGAATCCGTACCCGCCGGTCACCACGACCCGCGCGCTCACCGGCCGATCCCCCGGTAGTGGAAGCCGGCCGCCCGTAGCTCGGCGATCCGCTCCCGGCTGTAGTAGGCCCGCCCGTCGAGCACCAGGCACGGGCGGGTGACCGGCAGCGCGGCGAAGTCGATCCCGGCGAACGGCCGGTGGTGCGCCAGCACCGCGACGCAGTCCGCGTCCCGTACGGCGTCGTCGAGGTCCGCCACCGGGCGCAGGCCGAACAGCTTCTCGGTCTCGTCCGGGTCGACCAGCGGGTCGTGCAGGCGCACCGCGCACCCGGCCTCCCGCAGCGCCTCGACCGCCGGCAGCACCGGCGTGGCGCGCAGGTCCCCGGTGTCGTTCTTGAAGGCCAGGCCGAGCACCGCCACCCGCGCCCCACGGGCGGGGCGGCCGAGCGCGGCCAACTCGTCGAGGATCAACCGCGCGGTGTACGCGGGCATCCCGGCGTTCACCCGTCGCCCGGCCGGCGCCGTCAGGATCTCCAGGCCCCGCTGCTGCGCCGAGTGCCAGACCATCCACGGGTCCTTGGTCAGGCAGGAACCGCCCACCCCGACGCTGGGCAGCAGGATGTTGATGGTGCCGGTGCCCTTCGGGATGCCGTTCGCGGCCTGGATGACCTCCAGCACGTCCACCTCGTACAGCGCGCTGAACTTGGCCAGCTCGTTGGCGAGGGCGATGTTGAGGTCGATCCACCAGTTGTCGGCGAGCTTGACGATCTCCGCGGCCTCCAGCGACTCCACCGGGATCACGTCGACGCCCAGCGCGCGCCGCCAGAACGTCTCCGCGTCCCGGGTGCTGCCGGCGTCGAGGCCGCCCGCGACGATGGGGAAGGTCCGCAGCTCCCGCAGCGCCGTGCCCTCGGCGAGCCGCTCCGGCGTGAACGCCAGCCCGAAGTCGGTGCCGCCGACCAGCCCGCCGCCGGCGAGCAGCGGCAGCACGAAGTCCCGGGTGGTGCCGGGCGGGACGGTGCTCTTGACCACCACCAGCTGGCCGCGGCGCAGGTGGCGGCTCAGCTCCACGCAGGCGCCGCGCAACTGGTCGTCGGCGAGCGACCCGTCCAGCCGTACCGGGGTGCCGACGGTCACCAGGACGACGTCGGCGTCGGCGACCGCCGCGTAGTCGGTGCCGACCCGCAGCCGGCCCGTGTCGACACCCGCCCGGAGCAGGCCCGCGAGGTCGGGCTCCTCGAAACGGCAGTGCCCGCGGCGCAGCTCGTCGACCAGGTGCGGGTCGACGTCCACACCGGCCACGTCGAGGCCCCGCTCGGCCAGCACCGCCGCGATGCAGGCCCCGACGTAGCCGAGGCCGATGACCGCCACCCGTGGGTCTCGTCGGTCGGTCAGAACACCCATCTCAGGCTCCAATCAGGATGCCGGCCGGCCCCGACGGGCCGGCCGGTCACCCGTAGGTCTTGACGAACTCCCGGATCGACGAGACGACGTAGTCGATCATCTCGTCGGTGAGGCCGGGGTAGACGCCGACGTGGAAGGTCTGGCTGGTGACGATGTCGCTGTTGGTCAGCTCGCCCACCACCCGGTAGGGCTGGCCGGCGTACGCGGGGTGGCGGGTCAGGTTGCCGGCGAACAGCCGCCGCGTGCCGATCTTCCGCTCCTCCAGGAAGTCCACCAGCTCCGGAACGGTGAACGGCGCTCCCGGGACGACGGTGATGACGAAGCCGTACCAGCTCGGGTCGCTGCGCGGCGTGGCCTCCGGCAGCAGCAGGTGCGGCACGCCGTCGAGGCCGTCGCGCAGCCGCCGCCAGTTGTGCCGGCGCGACGCGCAGAACTCGTCGACCCGGGCCAGCTGGGCGAGCCCAAGGGCGGCCTGGAGGTCGGTGGTCTTCAGGTTGTACCCGACGTGCGAGTAGATGTACTTGTGGTCGTAGCCGTCAGGCAGCGAGCCCATCCGGTGCTCGAAGCGCTTCATGCAGGTGTTGCTCTCGCCGGGCGCGCACCAGCAGTCGCGTCCCCAGTCCCGCAGCGACTCCACCACCCGCGCGAGCACCAGGTTGGAGGTCACCACGCAGCCGCCCTCACCCATCGTCATGTGGTGGGCGGGGTAGAAGCTCGCCGTCGCCAGGTCACCGAAGCTGCCGGTGGGCCGGCCGTCGTAGAACGACCCGACCGCGTCGCAGTTGTCCTCGACGAGGAACAGGCGGTGCTCCTTGGCCAGCTCGGCCATCTCGGCGACCGGGAACGGGTTGCCGACCGCGTGCGCGAGGATGATCGCCCGGGTCTTCGGGCCGATCGCCGCGGCGACCCGCTCCACGGTGGCGTTGTAGGTGCCCAGCTCGATGTCGACGAAGACCGGCACCAGCCCGTTCTGCAGGATCGGGTTGACGGTGGTGGGGAACCCGGCGGCGACGGTGATCACCTCGTCCCCGCGCCGCAGCCGCCGGTCGCCGAGCTGCGGCGACGTGAGCGCCGAGACCGCGAGCAGGTTCGCCGACGACCCGGAGTTGCACAGGTGCGCCTTGCGGACCCGCAGCTTGCGCGCGAACGCGGACTCGAACCTGCGGGCGTTGCGCCCGGCCGCGATACGCAGGTCCAGCGCGGCCTCGACCAGCGCCACCCGTTCCTCGACCCCCAGCACCGCGCCGGACGGCCAGATCTCCGTCACGCCGGGAACGAAGGGCCGCTCCTCCTGGATCTCCTGGTGGTACTTGCGGACGCTGTCCAGCAGCAACGCCTTCTGTTCGTCGCTCATCGCATCTCCCTTGCGGATTCGGCCCGGCGGCGGGCGGCCGGGTGGCCGGCGCCGGTCATGCGGCGATCTCGACCCGGGTGTGGTCGCCGACGACCAGCCGGCTGCCGGTCGTCGGGCCGGGACGGACCGTGGCGGACCGGCCGATCAACGAGCCCTGCAGGCCCCGGACGGCGGTGATGGAGGCGCCCTCCAGGACGATCGAGTCGGTCACCTCGGCGTCGGTGAGCCGGCAGCCGCGGCCGATCGCGGTGTGCGGCCCGATGCGGCAGCCCTGGACGACGGTGTCCGCGCCGATCACCACCGGCCCCTCCACGCGGGAGGCGACCACCCGGGCGCCGGGCGCCACCACCACCGGTCCGGTCAGCTCACTGGCGGCGTCCACCTGACCGGCCACCTCGCGGGCCAGGCCGTCGAGCAGGTGCCGGTTGCAGGCCAGCAGGTCCTCCACCCGGCCGGTGTCCCGCCAGTAGCCGTGGTACTCGCTGGCGCGGACGTCCGCGCCGGCACCGACCAGCCACTGCACGGCGTCGGTGATCTCCAGCTCGCCCCGGCCGCTCGGGGTGATCGCGTCGACCGCGGCGTGCACCGCCGAGGTGAAGAAGTAGACCCCGACGAGGGCGAGGTCGCTGCGCGGGTGCCGGGGCTTCTCCACCAGCCGCCGTACGGCCCCGTCCGGGCCCAGTTCGACGACGCCGAAGGCGCGCGGGTCGGCCACTTTGTGCACGAGCACGTGCGCGGCCGGCCGGCGGGCGCGGAACTCGTCGGCGTACCGGGCCACGCCGTCGGGCAGCATGACGTCGCCGAGGTACATGAGGAAGTCGTCGTCACCGAGGAACCGGCGGCCCACCCGGACGCAGTCGGCCAGGCCACGCGGCTGGTCCTGGCGCAGGTACGTCAGCCGTACGCCCAGCCGGGAGCCGTCGCCGAGGGCGTCGGCGATCTGCTCGGCCCAGCCGCCCACCACCACCCCGACGTCGGTCACGCCGGCGGCGCGGACCGCGTCCAGCACGTGCTCCAGCACCGGCCGGTTGCCCACCGGCACGAGCTGCTTGGGCATCGAGTAGGTCAGCGGGCGCAGCCGGGTGCCGGAGCCGCCGGCGAGCACCAGGGCCTTCACCTGGCCCGCCCTCGGGAGCGCCCGGCCGTCCGGTCAGCCACCGGCCGCGGCCTGTCGCTGGTCGACGGACTTGCGCAGGCTGTCCGCCACCGTTCGTACGTCTGCATCGGTCAACCCCTGGTGCATCGGTAGGAGGAGAGTGGTCCGCGCCGCCTCGTCGGCGCCGGGCAGGTGCCCGCCGTCGCCGTACGCGGGCACCCGGTGCAGCGGCGCGTACCGGAAGGTGGTGTAGATCCCGAGGTCCAGCAGGTCCGCCGCCACCTGGTCGCGGATCGCCGGGTCGAGCTGGACCCAGTGGAAGTAGTGCGAGCTGACCTGGCCGTCGGGCACCGGCGGTGGGAGCCGGACCCCCTCGGCGTCGGCCAGCAGCCGGTCGTACGTCCCGGCGATCTCCCGCCGGCGGGCCACGAAATCCGGCAGCCGGTGCAGCTGGACCAGGCCGATCGCGGCGGTCAGGTCGTTGCCGACGACCCGGCGGCCGTACTCCCGGACCGTGAGCTCCCACCAGCGGTGCGGCACGCCCTTGCCGGCGGCGGAGAAGCCGCTGGCGTGTTCGAGGCCGTGGTACGCCAGCCGGTGCGCCCGCCGGGCCAGCTCGTCGTCCCGCACGTGCAGCATCCCGCCGTCGCCGGTGACGAGGATCTTCATCGCGTCGAAGCTCCACATGGCGATGTCGCCGAAGCTGCCGCAGGCGCGGCCGTCGACGGTGGACGCGACGGCGCACGCCGCGTCCTCCACCAGTGCCAGCCGGCGCTGCCGGCACAGCTCGGCGATCGCCGCCACCTCGCCCGGCACGCCGCCGTAGTGCAGCACGATCACCGCCTTGGTGGCGGGGGTGAGCGCCCGCTCCACGTCGGTGACGGTCGGGTTGAGGGTGTGCGGGGCGACATCGCAGAAGACCGGCCGGGCGCCGGCGGCCGCGATCGCGTTGGCCGCCCCGACGAAGCTGATCGACGGCAGCACCACGTCGTCGCCCGGCCCGAGGCCCAGCAGTTCCACGGCGAGGAAGAGACCGGCGGTGGCCGAGGTGATGAAGATGGTCCGCTCCGGCGCCAACCCGGCGTGCTCGGCGAACTCCCGCTCGAACTGCCGGGTGCGCGGCCCGTGCCCCAGCCAGTTGCTGTCGAACACGTCGCGCACGGCGTCGAGCTCCGCCGCGCCCAGCGTCGGCTGGAAGACGTTGATCATCGGTTCTCCGGGTGGTCGGGGCGGGCTGGTCCGCCGGCGGCGGGACGGGCGCGGATCGGCCCGCGCGCGACAGGGCGCTCAGGGCGCGACGGGTCGCCCCGGCGGCGTCGCACGCGCGGGGCGCCGCCGGGGGAGGGTCGGGCCGGGGTCAGGCCCGGTGCCGCCGGGCCGGCGGGGTCAGGCCCGGTGCCGCCGGGTCAGCTTCTCCAGCACGGGCACGATCTCGGTCGGGCTCGGCGTGGCGAGCAGGTCCTCGTACAGCGAGTCCGCGCCCTCCCGGAACGACGGCTCGTCCAGCACCCGGACCAGCTGTTTCTGCATCGCCTCCACGGACAGGTTCTTGATGTCCAGGACCAGGCCGGCGCCCCGCTGCGCCACGCACCGGGCGGTCACCGACGACTCGATGTGCTTGGTCGCCATCGACCACTCCAGGCCGTCGGCCTCGATCGTGATCATGCCGTTGTCGTCGTCCGAGTCGGTGATCAGTTGTGGCACCCGCAGCGCGGCCGCGCTGGCGAACGTGCCCATGCCCCCGTGGTGCACGAGGGCGGCGCAGGACGGCAGCAGCTGGGTGAGGGGCAGGTAGTCCAGCGCCCGGACGTTCTCCGGCAGCTCGGGGATCCCGGCCAGCTGGTCGGCGTTCAGCGTGGCGACCACCTCGACGTCGAGGTCGGCGACCATCCGGAGCAACCCGGGAACGTGGTCCCAGCCGCCCTTGAAGTACATCCGCTGCGACAGGCCCAGGGACAGCGCGACCCGGGGCCGTTCGGGGCGCCGGTGCAGCCAGTGCGGCAGCGCCTCCTGCGCCGCGAAGGGCACCCACCGCACCGGCACCGTCCGGACGCTGGTCGGCAGCCGTACGCCGGCCGGCGTGGGGTCGACCGTCCACTGGCCCAGCAGCAGCTCGTCGTCGACGTCCAGGCCGTGCCGCTCGGCACCCGGGCGCATCGTCTCGACCAGCGGGTTGGCCTCCGGGCCGGGGCCCGGGCGCGCGGCCCGTTCGGCGAAACGGTCCATCGTGGACGCGAAGTAGTCCAGGCCCCACAGCAGCCGGGCGTGCGCCGCGCCGGCGGCCCGCGCCGCCACCGCCCCGGCCGGGAAGCACGGGTCCCACAGCACCAGGTCGGGCTGCCACGCGCGGGTGAACTCCACCAGGTCGTCGAGGACCGGGTGCGGGTCGGCGGCGGTCGAGCCGACCGGGTGGAAGTCCCACATGGACGGGAGCATGAACTGGTAGAAGACGTCCCAGACGTCCTTGTCGGCCGGCGAGAGGTCCAGCGCGGCGGTGATCCGGTCGAGCCGCTCCTTGACGCTGCGCGGCTGCGGCCGGCCGGGACCCATCGGCATGAGCTGCGGGTCGCCGACCGCGACCGGGGTCAGCCCGACGGCCTTCGTGCTGTCGGCCAGTATCGGATGGGAGGCGACGCGGACCTCGTGCCCGGCGCTCTGCATCGCCCAGGCGAGCGGGACCAGCGGGTACAGGTGGGCCGGGTTCGGCCACAGGGCGAAGACGACGCGCATGTCTCTCCTCGGGTGTGCGGGGCCGGATGGTCTGCGGGTGGCGTCAGGGCTTGCGTCCCACGCCGGCGTACATCCGCTCGGTCGACGGGGCGTCCGGCTCGTCGGGCCGCCACCGGCCGGTCGGCACCAGGCCCGGCGGCACGAGGACGAAGCCGTCGAACAGCCCGCGGATGGCCGCGGTCGACCGGTAGACCATCGGCGCGGTGGCGTTGCGGTAGCTCTCCTCCATCAGCGCGCGTTCCTCGGCCGGCGAGCCCTCCACCGCGAGGTGGGACAGCGCCAGGTACGAGCCGGGCGCCATCCGGTCCCGGAACGCGCGGAGGATCGACGCCGGGTCCTCGCTGTCGCGGACGAAGTGGAAGACCGCGACGAACAGCACGGCGACCGGCTCCGAGAAGTCGATCAGCGCCTTCGTGTCCGGGTGGTCGAGGATCGCGGCGGGGTCGCGCAGGTCGGCGGTCAGGATGGCGGTGTTGGCCCGTTCCTGCTCGGTGAGCAGCCGCGTGCCGTGTTCGGCCACCGCGGGGTCGTTGTCGACGTAGATGACCCGCGGGGCGGTCACCGCCCGCTGCGCCACCTGGTGCGTGTTCTCCTGGCTCGGCAGCCCGGCGCCCACGTCGATGAACTGCCGGATCCCGCACTCGGCCGCCAGGTACCGCACGACACGACCGAGGAAGCGGCGGTTCTCCCAGACCACGTCCCGGGTCAGCGTCTGACCGACCCGGCCGATCACCGCCTCCGCCGCCACCCGGTCCACCGGGTAGTTGTTCGTGCCGTGCAGGAAGTAGTCGTACATCCGGGCCGGTGAGGGCCGCTCCACGGACTCGGTCGACATCGGAAGACTCCTCGATCGTGGGTGGGTGGACGGCGGGCGGGGCCGGCCCGGGACGGGCCGGCCCCGCCGGTCAGCCGGTGACGGGGCTGCTCTGGTGGGACAGCAACTGCGGGCGCTCGCCCTCGCGGCGGACGATGATCCAGGTGGCGCGGATGTGGCGGTCGGGCGCGATGCCGCTCTCGCCGGCCAGGATGATGCCGCCGCCGGTGACCACCATCGCGGCGTCCGGGTGCAGCATCCGCAGGGCGACCGGGTAACCCTTGACGTACGCGCCCCGGTAGGGGCCGCCGAACCCCTTGGCCATGTACGCGCGGATCTCCTCGCGGCTGGTCAGCTGCTCGTCGCCCATCAGCAGGCTGCCGTTCTCGGCGAAGATGTCGGCGAAGAGGTCGGCGTCGTTGGCCTTCCACGCCGCCTGGATGAGCTGCGGGACGGCCAGGATCGCCCGTTCCTCGGCGCTGGGGAAGTCGCGGACGTAGGCGGGATCCTCGGTGACGCCGGCGGCGCCGAGGATCTGCGTCGCGTCGCCCCACCGCGTCGTCGCTGTGGTGGTCATGATGCGCTCCTCGCGGGATGTCGGGCGGGAGTCACCAGCGCAGCGTGGCGCCGGCGCCACGGGGGCTGTTCTGGTAGCCGGCGAGCTTCCACTCGCCGTCGCGCCTGACGCAGACCCAGGTGGAGCGGACGGCCAGCTCGGGCGCGATCTCGGTCTCGCCCGGGGCGAGGATGCCGCCGTGGGTGCGCAGCAGGGCGACGTCGTCGTTGACGAAGCGCACGTCGACCGGGTTGCCGGTCACGCCGGTGCCCTTGAACGGGCCGGCGTAGGCGGCGGCCATGAACGAGAAGATCTCGTCGCGACCCTTCTTGAACACGTCGCCGGGGAGGATGAGGATGCCGTCGTCGGTGAACGTGTCGGCCACACCGGCGGCGTCGTTGCGGCTCCAGGCGCCGACCAGGCGCAGCGGAACGCCCAGCACCTCCTTCTCCTTCTCGCTGGTGAAGGGGCCGTAGTAGGCGTCGAGGTCGGGCCGGGTGGCCTGCGTGGTCGTGGACATGGGGTGTTCCCTTCCCTCGGGTGCGGCGGGGGCCGGCCGGCGGCCGGGACCACGCCGGGTACCGGTGGTGATCGCTCCCTGAATCGTGGCCGGGGCCCGTCACTCAACGCATCTTTGTGATTGCGCTACCGGGCGGTGGTCGCCCTCCTGGGCCGGCCGACGGCACCGGCAACACCGCACTTCGAAAGATGCGGGGCTCCGCGTGCGCCGCAGACGATGCCAAGGGCACCCGGGGCACGTCAGGACCGGCCGACCGGGTCCGTTCCGCCGCCCGTGCCGGGGACCACGCCGTACCGGGTCGCCGACCCGTGGCACACCCCGCGACCCGGCACGCACCGTGCCCCGGGGTGGGCGGAACCGCCGAACACGACGACTTGCGAGGAGGTCAGGGTGGACGTCACCCAGACAGTGCCCGGCCCGGAGCTGGTGCGCCGCGCGGCCGAGCTGGTGCCCCTGTTGCAGAAGCACGCGGGCTGGTCCGAGGAGAACCGCCGCCTGCACGACGAGGTCGTCGAGGCGATGGGCGACGCGGGCGTGTTCCGCATGCGGGTCCCCCGCCGCTACGGGGGGTACGAGTCGGACACCCGCACCCTCTGCGACGTGGCCGCCCACCTGGCCCGCGGCGACGGCTCCGCCGCCTGGACCGCCTCGGTGTGGTGGATCCCCGGCTGGATGGTGGGGATGTTCCCGGACGAGGTCCAGGACGAGGTCTTCACCACGCCCGACGTCCGTGTCTGCGGCACGCTCAGCCCGACCGGCAACGCCGAGCCCCGCCCGGGCGGGGTGCTGCTCAACGGGCAGTGGGGTTTCATCAGCGGCGCCTGGCACAGCCAGTGGCAGGAGATCATCGCGATGGGCGCGGCGCCGGACGGCACGCCGATGCCGGTGATGATGCTCGTGCCGATGACCGACCTGGAGATCGTCGACGACTGGCACACCGCCGGGATGCGCGGCTCGGGCAGCGTCACCACCGTGGCGCGGGACGTCTTCGTACCCGCCGAGCGGGTGCTGCCGTTGCCGGCGGTCCTGCAGGGGCAGTACGCGTCCGCGCGCAACGCCGACTCGCCGGTGTGGCGGGCGCCGCTGCTCGGCGTCGCCGCCGCCTCGTCGGTCGGCACGGTGCTCGGCCTGGCCCGGGCCGCCCGCGAGGCGTTCCTGGAGCGGCTGCCCGGCCGGAAGATCACGTACACCAGTTACGACAGCCAGGCCGACGCGCCGGTGACCCACCTCCAGGTGGCCGAGGCCACGCTCCGGACCGACCAGGCCGAGTTCCACGCCCACCGGGTCACCGCGCTGGTCGACGAGAAGGGCCGCTCCGGGCAGCCGTGGACGGTGGAGGAGCGGGCCCGCTCCCGGGCCGACGTCGGCGCGGTCTGCCAGCTCGGCCGGGCCGCGGTGGACGTGCTGGCGATGGCCAGCGGCGGCTCCTCGATCTACAGCTCGGTGCCGATCCAGCGGATCGCCCGCGACGTGCAGACGGTCAACCTGCACGCCCTGATGACCCCGCACACCAACTACGAGCTCTACGGCCGGGTGCTCTGCGGCCTGGAGCCCAACAGCCTCTACATCTGACATCGGGCCGGCCGCCGGTGGCACCGGCGGCCGGCTCCCGCAGCACGCCGCGCCGGCGGCCCGCCTGGCGGCCCGGCGACGAGGAGGGGTGGATGTACGACTACGTGATCGTGGGCGCCGGTTCGGCGGGCTGCGTGCTGGCTGCGCGACTGAGCGAGGATCCCGACGTCCGGGTCTGCCTGATCGAGGCCGGCCCGGCGGACACGGCGCAGAACGTGCACGTCCCGGTGGCGTTCGGCCGGCTGTTCCGCACCCAGCTGGACTGGGACTACGACACGCACGACGAGCCGCACCTGAACCGCCGCCGGATCTACCTGCCCCGCGGCCGGGTGCTCGGCGGCACCAGCTCGATCAACACGATGATCTACATCCGTGGTCACCGCTCCGACTTCGACGGCTGGGACCAGCCCGGGTGGCGCTACGACGAGCTGCTGCCGTACTTCAAGCGCTCCGAGGACAACGAGCGGGGCGAGTCGGCGTACCACGGGGTCGGCGGGCCGCTCGCCGTCTCCGAGGGCCGGGCCCGCAACCCGATGTCCGCGGCCTTCGTGGCGGCGGCGCAGGAGGCCGGCTTCGGCGCCAACGACGACTTCAACGGCGCCGAGCAGGACGGCTTCGGCCTGTTCCAGCTCACCCAGCGGGACGGCCGGCGGTGCAGCACCGCCACCGCCTTCCTGCACCCGGCCGCCGACCGGCCCAACCTCACCGTCGAGACGAACCTCCAGGTGCACCGGGTGCTCGTCGAGAACGGCCGCGCGGTCGGCGTGGTCGGCCAGCGGCTCGGCGAGGACGTCGAGATCCGTGCCGAGCGCGAGGTGGTGCTCTCCGCCGGGGCGTACAACTCGCCGCAGCTGCTGATGCTCTCCGGCATCGGGCCGGCGGCGCTGCTGACCGCGCTGGGCCTGCCCGTCGTGCTGGACCAGCCGCAGGTCGGGCAGAACCTCCAGGATCACGTCCTGGTGCCGCTGATCTACGCCCACTCGCACCCGGTCAGCCTGCTCGCCGCCGGCACGCCGGAGCACCTGGAGCAGTTCATGACCGAGGGCCGGGGGCCGCTCACCTCGAACGGGCCGGAGGCGGGCGGGTTCGTCCGTACCCGCGACGGCCTGCCCGCGCCGGACGTGGAGTTCCTCGCCGCGCCGGTCATGTTCGCCGACAACGGGCTGGGCACGCCCACCGACCACGCCCTGTCGTACGGCCCGTCGATGCTCGCCCCGCGCAGCCGGGGCAGTGTGCTGCTGGCCCTGGACGACCCGACGGCGAAACCCAAGATCATCCACAACTACTTCGCCGAGGAGTCCGATCTGGACGACGCGGTGGCGGCGCTGCGCATCGGGCTCGACATCGCCCGGCAGCCGGCGCTCTCGCCGTACACCGAGCGGCCGTACCGGCCGCCGGCCTCGGAGTCCGACGCCGACCTGCGCGACTACGTCCGCCGGTACGCGCACTCGATCTACCACCCGGCCGGCACCTGCGCCATGGGCGCGGTCGTCGACGCGGAGCTGCGCGTGCTCGGCGTCGACGGGCTCCGCGTCGCCGACGCCTCGGTGATGCCGCGCCTGGTCAGCGGCAACCCGAACGCCGCGACCATCGCCATCGGCGAGAAGGCCGCCGACCTGCTCCGGGGTGTCCCCGCCCCGGTCGAGGCGGCGTTGACCGCCGGCTGACCCACACCCCGTGTCCACCGACCCGGCGCCCCGCGCCGGTGCATCCCGCGAGGAGCAGACATGACCACCAAGGCAGCGTCGCTGGTCACCCAGGCCAAGCAGTGGGCCACCAACTACGGCGCCTACAGCAACGGCGAGGAGGGCCACTCGCTGACGGCCCCGCTGCGGGTCCGTGCCAACTGGGACGCGGGCGACGCCGACGCCGTCGCCGCCATGTTCACCGACAACGGCAGCATGCTGATGGGCGACGAGCAGTTGAAGGGCCGGGAGGAGATCCGGTCCTGGCTCGCCGAGGCGTTCGCCGGCCCGTACAAGGGCTCGCGGCTGCGCTTCGAGCCGGTCGAGATCAAGCTGCTGCACGCCGACTGCGCCTTCATGGTGGCCGAGGGCGGCTTCCTGCTGGTCGGTGAGGACGAGGTCGCCCCCGAACGGTCCAGCCGGATCACGTTCGTCTCCGTCCGTGCCGACGGTGACTGGCGGGTCCTGTCGTACCAGTCCAGCCCGGTCAAGGGCTGAGCCCACCCCTTCCCCGAGAGCGCGCGGGACCGACGCGGCCGGCGTCCGCCGGCCGCGTACCGCCGCCCCCGACCGGTCACCCCGCCGGTGGCCGCGACAGAAAGGTGTCCCCTTGTCCGTGGAGACGTTGCCGGAGCGGGATCTGACGGAGCCGTGGCTGGTGCTGGGCGGCCGCGAACTCACCTCCCGGCTCCTCGTCGGCATCGAGCAGTACACCGAGCCCACCGTGGTCCGGCAGGTGCTGGAGGTGACCGGGTCGCAGATCTTCATCACCACCGTCGACCCGGACAACCGCCGGTCCAGCCTCCTGCTGTCCGACCTGGACGACGAACTGCCGCTGGACCGCTACCTGTGGGTCGGCACCACGTCCTTCGCCCGGTCCGCCGACAGCGCGTGGCGGACCGTCGAGATCCTGCACGACTCGTACGGCATCGAGGTGTTCAAGCTCGACGTGCGCGACGGCACCAACCTGCCCGACAACCGGGCGACCGTCCAGACCACCGGCCGGCTGCGCGAGGCCGGCTACGAGGTGCTGCCGTTCATCCTGCCCGACCTGGACACCGCCCGCGCACTGGAGTCGCTCGGCTGCTCGGCGCTGCGGGTGATGGCCGCGCCGGTCGCCTCCGGCCGGGGCGTGCCCGACCCGGCGCCGATCCGCCGGATCATCGACGAGGTCGGCATCCCGGTGGTGGTCGAGGGCGGCCTGGGCAGTGCCCGGCACGTCACCCTCGCGATGGAGTCGGGCGCGGCGGCGGTGCTGGTCAACACCGCCCTGGTCCAGGCGAAGGAGCCGCTGACCATGGCCGCCGCCATGCGGCACGCCGTAGCGGCCGGCCGGCTGTCGTACCTCGCCGGCGCGATGCCCGGCGACGAGATCCCCACCACCTGAGAGGAGCATCCGTGGCCGTGCACGTGACCGTCCCGACGGTCTTCCGGCAGTTCACGAGCGGCGACAGACAGGTCACCGCGGACGGCGCGACCCTCGCCGACGTCCTGTCCGACCTGGCCGCCCGGCACCCGGGCCTGCACTCCCGGCTGGTCACCGACGACGGTCGGCTGCGCCGGTTCGTCAACCTGTACGTCAACGACGTCGACGTCCGCGAGAGCGGGCTGCTCGACACCCGCACCAACGACGGCGACGTGCTCGTCATCCTGCCCGCCGTCGCGGGCGGGGCCGGGTGAGCATGCGCGAGTTCGCCGGTGTCCTGTGGGACCTGGACGGAGTCCTCATCGACTCGAGCCGGGCCGTCGTGGGGCTGTGGCGCCGGATCGCCGCCGGGTACGGGCGCTGGCCCGACCCGGCGGCGATCCGGCGTGACGTGCTCGGCTGCGCGCCCGAGCACACCGTCGCGACGCTCTTCGGGGACCTGCCCGAGGCCGACCGGCAGGACGTGCTGCGCCAGGTGCGTGAGGCCGAGCCGGCGCTGGACTTCGTCGCCGTACCCGGTGCGGTGGCGCTGGTCGGCGCGCTGCGCGACGCGGGCCTGCCGATGGCGCTGGTGACCGGGGCGTCCGACCGGCGGGCCCGGCGGGTGGTCCGCGAGCTCGGCCTGGCCGGCGCGTTCACCGCGACGGTGACCTGGGGGGAGACGCCCCGGGGCAAGCCCGCCCCGGACTGCTACCGGCTCGGCGCCGAACGGCTGGGCCTGGACCCGGCCGACTGCCTCGTGGTCGAGGACTCCTCCGGGGGCGTCCGCGCGGCGACGGCCGCCGGCGCCGCGAGCGTGGCGGTCGGCGCGGAGGAGGGCCTGACGGCCGCGGGCGCCACGTGGACCGCGCCCGCCGTCGCCGCGCTGCGCGTCGCGCCGGTCCCCGGCGGCGTCCGCCTGGACGTGGCCGGGACGGCCGCCGTCCTGCTCCGAGCCGCCCCGCCCGCGCCGGCGGGCCCACCGGGGTCTGCGCCCGGGCGCGGGCTCCACCCGGCGTCGACCGTTCCGGGGGTACGCCGGTGAGCACCCCGCTGCGGGTTCTCTTCGCCACGTCGGAGGTGGCTCCGCTGGTCAAGGTCGGCGGGCTCGGTGACGTCGCCCAGGCGCTGCCGAAGGCGCTCGCCGCGCGCGGGCACCGGGTCGACCTGGTCCTCCCCGGGTACGCCGGCCTGCCCGCCGGCCGTCCGGTCGGGACGGTGCCGGTGGCGGCCGGCCGGGTCCGAGCCCGCTTCCACGTCACCGACCTGGGCGACCACGACGGGGTCCGGTACCTCACGCTCGGCTCCGACACGCACCCGGACTGGGAACGGCCCGAGGGGTACGTGGAGCGCCACCTGGCCTCGTTCGTGCTCTTCTCCCGCGCGGTCGCCGAACTGGCCACCCACCCCGGCCACCGGCCGGACGCGGTGCACTGCAACGACTGGCACGTCGGCCACGTCCCCGCCGAGCTGCGCCGGCGACCCGCCGCGCCCCGCTCGGTGCTGACCATCCACAACCTCGCCTACCAGGGACTCTTCCCGTACGACAAGGCCACCGAGCTGGGTCTGACCGGCTACGGCACCGGCAACCTGCTGGCCCAGGGCATCCGGTACGCCGACGCGGTCACCACCGTCAGCCCGCGCTACCGCGACGAGACGCTCACCCCGGCGCACGGCTCGGGGCTGCACCATCTGCTGCGCTCCCGGGGCGGCGACTACCACGGCATCCTCAACGGGGTCGACTACCACCATTTCGACCCGTCGACGGACCGCTTCCTCCCGGCCCGTTACGACGTCGACGACCTGGCCGGCAAGGCGGTGGACCGGGCGGCGTTGCAGCGGGCCAGCGGCCTGCCGGTCGACCCGGACGTGCCGCTGTTCGCGTTCGTCGGCCGGCTGGTGCCGCAGAAGGGCGTCGAGGCGCTGCTGGAGGGCATCGACGAGATCGCCGCGCTCGGCATCCAACTCGTCGTGGTCGGCACGGGCGCCGGGTACGAGCGGGCGTTCGTCCGGGCCGCCCGCTGGCACCCGGGCGTCGCCTTCCACCCGGACAGCGGTGAGGCGGCCGCCCGCCTCGCGTACGCCGGATCGGACGCCTTCCTCGCGCCGTCCCGCTACGAGCCGTGCGGCCTGGCGCCGCTGATCGCCCTGCGCTACGGCTCGGTTCCGGTGGTGCGCCGGGTCGGCGGCATGGCCGAGACGATCGGCGAGTCCGGGCTGGGCATCGCGTACGACGGGGACCGGCCGGCCGACCTGGTCGCCGCCGTCCGCGCGGCGGTCACCCGGCACGCCGACACCGCCGGCTGGGCGGCGCTGCGCGACCGGGGCATGCGGGCCCGGTTCACCTGGGACGACGCGGCGCGGCGGTACGAGGCCCTCTACCGCCCCGCCGACTGACCGCACCGCCCTGACGACCGAGAGGACGACACGCGCCATGCTGACCCGACGCAGCGGGATCCTTCTGCACCCCAGCTCCCTTCCCGGGCGGTACGGCATCGGCGAGCTGGGTCCCGCCGCCGAGGAGTGGCTGGAGTTCCTGGCCGCGGCCGAGCAGTCGGTGTGGCAGCTGCTCCCGCTGAACCCGGTCGGCGCGGAGGGCTGCCCGTACCAGTCGCCGGCGACGCTGGCCGGCAGCCCGCTCTACGTCAGCGTGGACCGGCTGCGCGACGACGGCCTGCTCGACGCCGCGGACCTGGGCGCCGAGCCGGAGCTGCCGGGGGAGCGGGTCGACTATCCGGGGGCCCTCGCCGTGAAGCGGCGGCTCCTGGCCCGGGCGCACGCGGCCTTCACCCCCACCGCCGACTACCGTGCGTTCTGCCGGGACCAGGCCGGCTGGCTCGACGACTACGCCCGGTTCATGGTGCTGCGGGACCGCCACGGCGGCCCGTGGACGCGGTGGCCGGGGCCGCTGGCGCGCCGGGACCCGGCCGCCCTGGCCCGGCTCGACGAGAGCGCCGCCGACGACCTCGACCGGTACCGGTTCGAGCAGTACCTGTTCGCCCGGCACTTCGGGGCGGTCCGCGCCCGGGCCGCCGCGCTGGGCGTCGAGCTGATCGGCGACATCGCGATGTTCCCGGGCGTCGACAGCGTCGAGACCTGGTCCCGCCCGGACCTGTTCGACCTCGACGCCGACGGCCGGCCCGTCGCCGTGGCCGGCTTCCCGCCCGACGAGTTCAGCCACGAGGGGCAGGTCTGGGGCAACGCGCTCTACCGGTGGGACCGGATGGCCGCCGACGACTTCGCCTGGTGGGTGGCGCGGGTCCGGCGGATGACCGAGTGGTACGACATGGTGCGGCTGGACCACTTCCGGGGTTTCCTGCGCTACTGGGCCGTCCCGGTGCCCGGCCGGGCCGGCGACGGGTCCTGGCGCGACGGGCCGGGCCTGGCGCTGTTCCAGCGGCTCCGCAAGGACCTCGGTGACGTGACCCTGCTGGCCGAGGACCTCGGGCCCGCCTCCGCCGAGGTGCAGCACCTGCGCGTCGACGCCGGCATCCCCGGCATGCGCCTGGTCCAGTTCGCGTTCGGCGGCGACGAGAACCAGCACCTGCCGCACCACCACCCGGTCGACTGCGTCGCCTACCCGGGCACCCACGACAACGACACCACGCTGGGCTGGTGGGCCGAGCGCAGCGCCGACGAGCGGTCCCGCGTGGAGCGCTACCTCGGCGGCATCGCCGACGGCATCTGCTGGTCGATGGCGCGGGCGGTGTTCGGCTCGGTGGCGTACCTCGCCGTGCTGCCGGTGCAGGACCTGCTGGAACTCGGCTCGGAGGCGCGTCTCAACGTTCCCGGCCGCACCGACGGCAACTGGACGTGGCGGCTGCCACCCCGGGCGCTCAGCCCCGGGCTGGAGTTCCGGCTGCGCCGGCTCACCGAGACGTACGGGCGGGACCGGCGGGCGGCCAGCCGGCGGCCGAGCGGGTTCACCGGCTGATGGCCGCGCCGACCAGCACCTACCGACTGCAGGTCTCGCCCCGGTTCACCCTGACCGACGCCGCCGGCCTGGTCGACTACCTGGACCGGCTCGGCGTCGGCGCCGTCTACACGTCGCCGCTGCTGGCCGCCACGCCGGGCTCCGACCACGGGTACGACCTCACCGACCCCTTCGAAGTGGACCCCGACCGGGGTGGTGAGGCCGGCCGGCGCGAGCTCGTCGACCGGCTCCGCCGGGCCGGGCTCGGCCTGGTCGTGGACGTGGTGTGCAACCACATGGGCGTCGCCGACGCCGCCGCGAACCCGTGGTGGTGGGACGTGCTGCGGCGCGGGCCCGGCTCCCCGTACGCCGGGTACTTCGACGTCGACTGGTCGGCCGGGCCGCTGCTGCTGCCGGTCCTCGCCGACGACGGCGACGGCGGGGCGGCCGCCGAGCGGGACCTGAAGGTCGTCGACGACACCCTGACCTACCACGAGCACCGGTTCCCGCTCGCCCCCGGCACCGGGACCGGTCCGGTCGGGGAGGTGCACGCGCGGCAGCACTACCGCCTCGTCGGCTGGCGCCGGGGGGTCGCCGAGCTGACGTACCGCCGGTTCTTCAACATCGACACGCTGGCCTGCCTGCGTACCGAGCGGGACGAGGTGTTCGACGCGGTGCACGCGCTGCCACTGCGCTGGATCGCCGACGGGGAGGTCACCGGGCTGCGGATCGACCACCCGGACGGGCTGGCCGACCCGACCGGGTACCTGCGCCGGCTGCGGGCGGCCGCCCCGCACGCCTGGATCGTGGTGGAGAAGGTGGTCGCGGTCGGCGAGAACCTGCCGGCGACCTGGCCGGTCGACGGCACGACCGGGTACGAGGCGCTGCGGGAGATCTGCGGGGTGTTCGTCGACCCCGGCGGGCGCGACGGCCTGGCCGCCGCCGCGGGGCCCGCCGGCCGGACCCGGTTCCCGGCGGTGGCGCGGGCGGCCCGCCGGCACGTCGTCGACACCCTCCTCGTGGCGGAGACCCACCGGATCGTGGCGGCGGCCCGGGCGGTGCTGCCGGAGCAGCCCGCCGAGGCGGTGACCGACCTGGTCCGCGAGCTGCTGGTCGCGATGCCGGCGTACCGCGCCTACCTGCCCGCGCACCGCTGGACGCTGGACGAGGCGGTCACCACGGTGGCCCGGGAGCACCCCCGGCTGGCCGGGCCGGCCCGGCGCCTGCGCGACGAGATGGTGGCCCGCCCGGCGGGCCCGCTGGCGGTCCGCTTCCAGCAGAGCACCGGCGCGGTGAGCGCCAAGGGCGTCGAGGACACCGCCTTCTACCGGCACCAGGCGCTCGTGGCGCTCGGCGAGGTCGGCGGCGACCCGGACCGGTTCGGCGTGCCCCCGGCGGAGTTCCACGCCGCCAACGCCGCCCGGGAGGCGGCCCGGCCCGCGACGATGACGACGCTGTCCACGCACGACACCAAGCGCGCCGAGGACGTGCGCGCACGGCTGGCCGTCCTCAGCGAGCTGCCCGGCGAGTGGGCCGGACGGGTCCGGCGCTGGTCCGCCCGCTGCCCGGTCGGCGACCCGGCGGTCGAGCCGCTGGCCTGGCAGACCCTGGTCGGGGCGTGGCCGATCGGCGTGGACCGGCTCGCCGACCACCTGCTCAAGGTCGTCCGGGAGATGCGGACACGCACCGACTGGCTGCGTCCGGACCCGGCGTACGAGGGGCTGGTCCGGGACTGGCCGCGCCGGGTCGCCGCCCACCGGGAGCTGCTGGCCGAGGTGGCCGAGTTCGTGGGCCGGATCGCCCCGCCCGGCTGGTCCAACGCCCTGGGGCAGAAGCTGCTCCAGCTCGCCGGTCCCGGTGTTCCCGACGTCTACCAGGGCACCGAACTGTGGGACCACTCCCTGGTCGACCCGGACAACCGCCGGCCAGTCGACTTCGCGCTGCGGCGGCGGCTGCTCGACCGGATCGAGGCGGGCTGGTTGCCGCCGGTGGACGAGACGGGGGCGGCCAAGCTGCTGCTCACCGCCCGGACCCTGGGGCTGCGCCGGTCCCGCCCGGAGCTGTTCCGCGGCTACCGCCCGGTGAGCGCCGAGGGGCCGGCCCGGGCGCACCTGGTCGGCTTCCACCGGGCGCCCGGCCTGGCGGCGGTCGCCACCCGGCTGCCGGTCGGTCTCGCGGCGGCCGGCGGCTGGCGCGACACCCTGCTCACGCTGCCCGGCGCCGGATGGACCGACGTGCTCACCGGGCAGCGCCACGACACGCCGCACCTGCGCGTGTCGGACGTCCTGGGGTGGCTGCCGGTCGCCCTCCTGGTGCAAGGTAGGCAGTCATGAGCGAATCGACGGACATCACCGCACGCGGGCGGTCGACGGCGGCGCTGATCGGTGGGGTCGCCATCACCAACACCTCCATGGTGGGGGCGAGCACGGTCGCCACGTTGATCGGCGCGGACCGCCTCAGCGCCGCCTGGAGCGGCGTACCCAACGCCGCCGGCGTGGTCGGCACCGCCGCCGGCACGCTGGGGCTGGCCGCGTTGATGAGCCGGCGCGGCACCCGCCTCGCCCTCACCGCCGGGTACGCGGTGGCGCTGCTCGGCGCCGCCGTCGCCGGGTACGCCGTCGTCGCCGGCGCGATGGTCCCGTTCCTCCTCGGCATGGTGCTGCTCGGCGTGGGCAACGGGGGCGCGCAACTGTCCCGCTACTGCGCGGCGGAGCTGTACCCGCCGCACCGCCGGGGGTTCGTGGTCGGCCTGGTCGTCTGGATCGGCACGGTCGGCGCCATCATCGGCCCGAACCTGATGCAGCCCAGCAGCGCGGGCGCGGCCGCCGCCGGACTGCCCGCGCTGACCGGGCCGTTCCTGGTCGCCATGGTGGCCGCGGCCGGCGCGCTGGCCGCCTCGGCGGCCCTGCCCCGGCTGCGGATCCAGGCGCGGAGCCGGCCGGCCGGCCGGGTCCCCGGCACCGTGTGGCGGCAGCCGGCCGTGGTGACCGCGCTGAGCGCGATGGTGGCGGGCCAGGTGGCCATGGTGACGCTGATGACGATGACCCCGCTGTACATGCACGACCACCACCACGGTCTGGGCGCCGTCGGGCTCGTGCTCACCTTCCACCTGGTCGGCATGTTCGGGCTCGCCCCGCTGAGCGGGCAGCTGGCCGACCGGTTCGGCGGGCTGGTGGCGTCGCTGACCGGCGTCGGCGTGCTCGTCGTGTCGGTGCTGCTCGCGTCCGTCGGCCCGGCTCCGGGGCTGGCCCGGTTGAACGTGGCTCTCTTCCTGCTCGGGCTCGGCTGGAACCTCACGTTCGTCGGTGGCAGCAGCCAGCTCACCGGCGCGCTCGATCCGGCGTACCGGACCCGGGTGCAGGGCGGCGTCGACGCCGTGGTCTGGACCGCCTCGGCGGTGGCCAGCGTGGCGGCGGGCGCGGTGCTGGCGGCCGGCGGCTTCGCGGTGCTCGCCGTGGCCACCGGTGTGGTGGCGGTGCTGCCGGTGCCGCTGCTGCTGCGCGCGCTACGCCGGTCGCCCGAGCCGTCGGCGGGCCCGGTCGAGCGGCCCTCCGCCGCCCGCCGCTGATCGCCGCCACCCGTGGCCCGGCGGGCCGGGGCGCCGCGCCACCCGTGGCCGGGCCGGCGGGTCGGGGCGGCCCGCCCGTGGCCGGGCCGCCCCACCCTCCTGCGCCGGGCCCGGTCAGCGCCGGTCCAGCTCGGCGAACTGGCCCGGCTCCCGGCCCGGGCCGGCCGGCCCGCGGTAGGCCTGGGCGATGTCCAGCCAGTGGTCGGCGACCGCGCCGGTCGCCCGCAGCGCCAGGTCGTCCCGGTGGCGGCGTCGGCAGACCAGCAGGCAGAAGTCCCACGCCGGGCCGGTCACCGTCTCCGTCGCGTCCTCCGGGCCGAAGGTCCACACCCGACCGGACGGCGCGGTCAGCTCGAAGCGCAGGGCCGCCTCCGGTGGCGTGAGCCCCCGGGCCAGGTAGCCGAAGTCCCAGGTGCGGACGGCGAAGCCGACCAGGTGCCCGATCCGGTCGGTCGGCGTGCGGCGGACCTGGAGCGCGTCGGCGATGTCCTGCCCGTGCCCGAACAGCTCCATCATCCCCGCGGCGGCGAGGACAGCCGGCGGCAGCGGCCGCACCAGCCACGGCACCAACTGGGTGGGCGGCACCGCGGCGAGGGCCTTCTCGGCGGTGGTCCGCTCGGCACGCCACCGCTCCAGCAGCACCTCCGGCGGGTCGGCCAGGTACTCCGACAGGGCCGCCTCCACGTTGCCGTTGAAGTCGCCGCTGAGCCGGGACACCACCGCCGTGAAGGCGTCCGGCTGGGCCGCCGCCATCCCGGCCAGGCGGAAGGTGGCCGCCAGATGGGCGATCTGGTGCGCGACCGTCCACCCCGGAGCGGGGGTCGGCAACGCCCACCGCTCGGGGGCCAACCCGGCCACCAGCCCGTCGACCTCCCTACCCTCGGCCACCAGGGCGGCCATCACGTCCTGCTGCTGATCGGTCACGTCGTACCCCTTCCGGTCGTCCGGCTGTCGAGGTGGGCGGGCCCGGGCTCGCCCGGCTCCGCCCCTGGGCTGGTCGGCGGCCCGCCGAACTCGGCCGGCAGGCGCCAGGCCCGCGGGCGGCGCGGGTCACGGACCGCCAGAAGGGTGACGGCGCCCAGGACCACCACCGCGTTGACGAGGAGCAGCACCGCGCTGAGCGGGTCGATGCGGTGCGCGTGGGTGTCCAGGAGTTCGGCCGTGGCCCGGTCGAGCGCCGGCCCGGCCGGTGCCGGCGGGCGGCCGGTTCCGACGCTGAACCGCAGCGTCCCGCGGCTCTGGCCGCCGTCGCGGAGGCCGACGTGCCAGGCGACGGTCAGGTCTCCGGTCAGCCCGGCGGCGAGCGGCTGCCGTAGTGTCCGCCGCCCCGCCCGCTGCGGTTCCCCGGTGCTCACCACGGCCGCGTCGCCGTCGAGGACCGTGACGTGGGAGTCGGCGAGGTCCGGCTCGCCGGCGAAGGTCAGCTCGACCGCCGCCGGCGCCGTCGCGAGAGCCGCCCCGGCGGCCGGGTCACTGCCGGCGAGCCGCTCGTCGGCGCGGGCGTCAGCCGGGCCGGCGAGTCCCTCGTCGGCACGGGCGGCTCCCGGTGTCGCCGGGACGGCGAGCGCGGCCAGGGCGACGACCGCCAGGACGCGCGTGACCCGGCCCATCAGGCCGGGGCCGGCGCCGCCGGCACGCCCAGGGCGCGCTTCTGCGCCGCCAGGCAACTGCACGACGCCGCGTGCAGCTCCGGGTCGGACGGGCGCAGGTGCCGGTACATCGCGATCACCATCGGGATGAAGACCACGCTGTTGTAGAACAGGTGCAGCTCGACCCGGCCGACGAGCAGTTGGACGACGCTGGTGGGCACCGCCTGGCCGAACAGGTACGTCCCGGTCTGCGCCTGCACGAACAGCAGCAGGTGCTCGATGTGGTGCCAGAACTGAAGCGCCAGCGCCACCGTCCACCAGGTGCGTGAGCGGCCGGTGAAGCCGGGCCGCAGCAGGAACAGGCCGACCAGCATGACCAGCGCGTAGCCGTAGTGCAGCCATTCCGAGCTCACCAGCCACGGGAACCACTGCCCGAGGACGCCGCGGGACTGCGGCCGGGGCATGCCCAGCACCCAGATCTGGTACGCCTGCACCAGGTGCTCGGCCCAGTGTCCGATCACGATGGCCAGGTAGGCGGTGAGCGCCGCCCGGTGGTGCCGCCCGTTGAGCCGGTGGATGAGACCCTCCCGACGCGAGGTGCTGCTGACGGTGGTCATGCGGAATCCGTCCCTCCTGGCTAGTGCTTTCCCGGCCAGGCTATCGACGCTTCCGAACCGGTTCTTCTTCGAATTTGCGCAGTTTCCCGCAACGGTCGCCGCGCAATTCCCATCGCAATTTTCGCCGGTTCGTCACGAGCCCCGGGAGCCTTTCGGTGGGCCCGGGGCGACCGCCGGCTGCGCACGTCCGAAGATGCGTCCCACGAGCGGCGGGCGCAAGCTGTAGCCGCGGAGAACGGTGCCGTGGGCGCGGAATCGGCCGTGCTGCTCCCGGCCGTCAGTCACGTTCCGCCCCGGCGCTGTCCGGCCACCCGGACCGGTTCTCCCGTCGCCTGATCCCGACGCATGTGAAAGGAGGGATGACCCGTGCACGACAGCGCCCAGGACGACGTGACGACAATGACGTTCGAAGCATTCGCCGACACCATTCTGCCGGGGGAGAAGCGCTTCCCCGGTGACGTCACCGTGGCCGGCGCGGCCATCGGTGGCGGCGCGGTCGCCTCCGGGGCCGTCGCGGTGCTCCGCACCGACGAGGGCGGCATGGCTCCCGCGCTGGACAACCTCGCCGAGGCGCTCAACGGGCACGCCGGCGGGTACGCGGCCGAGCGCGGTCTGAGCCTCGACCCCGCGGTGCCGCCGTTCGTCGCGCTCTCCTTCCCCGACCGCACCGAACTTGTCGCGCGGCTGACCGCACCCACCCATCCCGAGCGGGACATCTGGGTCAGCGTGGCGATGTTCAGCACGATCGCCTTCGACGCCGCGGCGCACCTGCACACCGTCGACGCGCTCGCCGCCGGGCATCCCGGGATGACGACGATGGGCTTCAAGCCGCCGCAGGCGGACGGCCTGTGGCGCTTCCCGGAGTTCTCCTACGGCCGGCAGCTCGCCCACCCCCACCCCGACACGACACCCTCAGGGAGCCCGGCATGACGGCCATCGAGAGCACCGACGTCGTGGTGGTGGGCAGCGGGTTCGGCGGCGCGATCACCGCGTACCACCTGGCCGCCGGCGGCGCCCGCGTGGTGGTGCTGGAGCGCGGGCCGTGGCTGACCGGGCAGGACTTCGACCAGGACTTCAAGTTCGGCGCGTCCTCCACCCGGGCCTTCGACTTCACCATCGGCGACGGCATGAGCGTGCTGGCCGGCAACTGCGTCGGCGGCGGCAGCGTCGTCTACTTCGCCGCGATGCCGCGCGCGCCGCGTTTCGTCTTCGAGCGGCACGGCAGCATCGGCCGGCGCATGTGGCCCGCCGCCATCAGCCGCGACACCCTCGAACCCTGGTACGACCGGGTCGCCGAGGCGCTGCCCGTCACCCGGCAGGACTGGCCGGACGTGCCGTACGCGGGCGGCCTGTGGGCGGCGGCCTGCCACCACGCCGGGCGTACCGCCAACCCGGTGCCGGTGGCGATCGACAACGAACGGTGCGTCAACTGCAACTGGATGATGTCCGGCTGCCGGTTCGACGCCAAGCGCTCGCTGCTGCTCAACTACCTGCCGGCCGCGATCGCGCACGGCGCCCGGATCCGGCCGCTGCACGAGGTGCAGCGGCTGGAGCGGACCGACGCCGGCGGCTACCGCCTGCACTACACCGTGGTCGACGACGTCGACTACCGGGTCGAGGTGGGCGGCGGCGCGATCGACGCGAAGATCGTGGTGCTCGCCGCGGGCGCCGGGGCAACCCCGGTGATCCTGCAACGCTCCGCCGACACGCTCGGCCCGATGCCGGCCGCCGTCGGCCGCTACTTCTCCGGCAACGGGGAGCGGCTGAACACGGCGGTCGTCGACGAGGACCGGGTGCGTGAGGTGCTGGGGCTCAGCCGCTCCGACGGGGTGCCGTACGAGGCGTACCAGATCGGCAAGGGGCCCTGCGTGGCCACCTGGGACCGGCTCGACGGGTCGCTGCCGGAGTACCTCCGCTACTCGCTGGAGCAGCTCTACTTCCCGCCCGGCTTCGGCACCATCCTCGCCCAGGTGCCGGACGCGACCGGGCCCACCTGGTTCGGCGCGGAGAAGAAGGAACTGCTGCGCCACTGGAAGTCCTGGTTGACCATCTTCACGATGAGCGAGGACGACAACGAGGGCGTCTTCGGCCCGCCGCCGCCCACCGGCAACGCCGTCCGGGTCTCCCAGCAGATGCTGGGCCGGGGGGCGCTGCGCTACCGGCCCACCGAGAACACGCTGCGCGGGTGGGCCGCCTCCGACGCCGAGGTGCGGGACATCCTCGAACGCGACGGCCTGGCCCGCGTCATGCCGTGGACCAACGACGTGGTCGGCGCGTACACCGTGCACCCGCTGGCGTCCTGCCGCATCGGCGACGACCCGGCAACCTCGGCCCTGGACGACCGGCACGAGCTGCGCAGCCACCCCGGCATCTTCGTCACCGACGGCTCGGCGGTGCCGGGTGCGCTGACGGTGAACCCGGCCATGACCATCGCCGCGCTGGCCGAGCGGGCCGTCCCCGCCATCGTCGAGGCGGCCCGGCAGCGCGGCGTCGCGGTGCGGTACGGCGCGCCCGCCCCGGACGGCGCGACCGCCGGCCGGGACGCGGTGCTGCCCCTGGTCGGCGGCCGGGCCGCCCGGTAGGCCGGCGGGGTCGGCGGGGTCGCTGTCCCCGACCCCGCCGGCCCGCGCCCCGGCGTCGTGCCCCGCCGAGCGTCCATCCACCGGCGGGCGACCACAACGAGGAGGGCACCGTGGTCAACAGGTTCGCCCGGGCCGCCGTCCGCCGCTCGCTGGGGCGGGTGCGGTACGTCCGCCCGGTCGCCCCAGCGTCGGCGCCGCCCGCCGTGCGCCGGGTGTACGACCCGCTGGAGCGCGAGTTCGGCGTCCTCGCCCCGCCGGTGGCGCTGCACGCGCCGCAGCCGCGGGCGCTGGCCGCGGCCTGGGTGATCCTGCGCGAGACGCTGGTGGCCCGGGGCCGCTGCACCCGCGCCGCCCGGGAGGCGGTCGCCGCGGCGGTCTCCCTCGGCAACGCCTGCCCGTACTGCGTCGACGTGCACACCTCCACGCTGCACGGCCTGGTCCGCGGGCCGGACGCCGCCGCGGTCGCCGCCGACCGCGTCGACGCCGTCACCGACCCCGCCGTCCGTGACCTGGTGCGCTGGGCGCGGGGACCGGTAACCGGGGACCCGCCGCCGTTCCCCGCCGAGCAGGTCCCCGAGCTGGTCGGCGTCGCGGTGGCGTTCCACTACCTGAACCGGATGGTGAACGTCTTCCTGGACGGCTCGCCGCTGCCGCCGGCCGTGCCCGGCCGCCTGCGCGGCGGGGCCCGCCGTCTCCTCGGCGCGATGATGGGCCCGGCCGCCCGCCGCGAGTCCCGCCCCGGCACCGCGCTGGACCTGCTGCCGCCCGCGCCGCTCCCGCCGGACCTCGACTGGGCGGCCGGGCATCCGACCGTCGGGGCGGCGATCGCGCGGGCGTCCGCGGCGGTGGACGAGCTGGCCGGGGCCGCCGTCCCGGCCGCCGTGCGGGACCTGGTGGGGGAGCGGATCGCCGACTGGGACGGGAGCCCGCCGGGCATCAGCCGGGCCTGGGTCGGCGACGCCGTGGTCGGGCTGCCGCCGGCGTACCGGCCCACGGCGCGGCTGGCGCTGCTCACCGCGATGGCCTCCTACCAGGTCGACGACGACGTGGTGGACGACCACCGGCGCCGGGTGCCGGGCGACGCGGACCTGCTCGCCGTGACCGCCTGGGCCAGCCTCACCGCGGCCCGGCGGCTGGGCGCCCGGATGGCGGGGGCGCGGCGGCGGCCAGCCGACCGGCCTGGCGCGGGCTGATCCGGCCGGTCGCGGCCAGCCAGGACACCGTGTCGGCGACGGTCCGCTCGAACGGCACGGCCGCGCCGTCCAGCAGCCGGTCGGTGGCGGTGGTGTCCACCGGCCCGGCCACCGCGCAGGTGTAGATGGCGCCGTACTCGGCGGGCAGGTGGACCGGCGTGACGCGCTGCACCAGCCCGGCCAGCAGGCCCACCGGCAGCATCGCGGCGGCCGGCAGGCGTACCGCCGGCAGCGCCCGGCCGGTGACCCGGCGGAGCACGTCCAGGTACTCCCGCGTGTCCACGTAGCGACCCGGGCCCAGGTACCGGCGCGGGCCCCGCCCCGGCTCCAACACCGCCGCGTGCAGCCGGGCCACGTCCCGTACGTCGCCGACCGGGAAGCCGCCCCGCGGCCACAGCGGCATCAGCCCGCGCAGGGCGTTGCGCAGTCGGGCGGTCTGGTCGCCCAGGTGCGGGTCGTGCGGCCCGAGCGCCGCCAGCGGGTACGTCACGACGACCGGCGCGCCCTCGGCCTGGTGCCGCCGGGCGACCCGGTCGGCCCGTGCCTTGCTGTCCAGGTACGTCTCCCGGGGCGTGCCCACCTCGGCGTCCGGGGTGATCGGTGTCCGGCGGGCCGGCACCAGGGCACCGAAGCTGGAGACGTGCACCACCGGGTCCAGGCCGGCGGCGACGGCGGCCCCGAGCACCAGCTCGGTGCCGCGGACGTTGACCGCCCGCATCCGGGCGTGGTCGCGGGTGTCGAAGCTGTAGACCGACGCGGCGTGCAGCGCCGCGGCGCAACCGCGGACGGCGGCGGCCACCGCGTCCGGGTCGGTCACGTCGCCGGTGACCACCTCGACCGCCGCCGGCCCGATCCCCAGCGGCTCCAACGCCACCGGGACCCGCGCGGGGTCCCGGACCAGCAGGCGCACCCGGTGCCCGGCGGCGAGCAGCGCCGCCACCGAATGCGACCCGACGAAGCCCGTACCCCCGGTCACCAGCACCGTCATCGTGACCTCCTCCGGTGTGCGGCCCGTCCGGCGATTATCGGCGGGCGGACGGTGGCGGGTGTTCTCGCAACGTGCGGCGTTCGACCAGCACCGTCCACAGTCGACCGGGCTGCGCAATCTGGAATATCCACACCGGGGGGACGATCCCGCATCCTTGGGTGAGTACGTCGTTACACACCGTCGCCGTGCGGTCGTGCCACCGTGCCGTGGTCCGTTGGCGAACACAGGGGAGGCAGGCAATGGTTGCCGGACGGGTGGTCTCGTCGGTCGTCCAGCGCCAGGTCAGGTACGTCCGGCCGGTGCCCGCGCCGGAGGCCGCGGGGGCGGTCGGTGCGGTCTACGCCCAGGCCGCCGAGGAGCAGCGCATCGTCAGTCCTCCGGTGCTGCTGCACTCGCCGGCGCCGCCGGTCCTGGCCGCGTACTGGATGCTCATGCGGGAACCCCTGCTGGCCACCGGCCGTGCCGGCCGCCTGGCGAAGGAGGCGGTCGCCGCCGCCGTCTCGGTGGCGAACATCTGCCCGTACTGCGCGGACATGCACAGCACCGGCATGTACGACCTGAGCGACGCGGGTGACGCCGAGGCGATCGTCGCCGACCGGGTCGAGCAGGTGCGCGACGACGCGGTCCGGCAGGTGGCCGGCTGGGCCCGGTCGGCGCACCTCGCCGACCTGCCGGGCGCCGCCGACGCCCCGTTCGAGGAGGCGGACCGCCCCGAGCTGGTCGGCGTGCTGGTCTCCTTCCACTACCTGACCCGCATGGTCAACGTCTTCCTCGCCAACTTCCTGCTGCCGCCGGGCCTGGGGCCGGCCGCCCGGCGCCGGCTCAAGCAGGGCATCAGCCGGCTGCTCCGGCCGACGCTGCGTGAGCCGTACCCGCCGGGCCGCTCGCTGCCCCTGCTGCCGCCGGCGGACCTGCCCGCCGACGCCCGGTGGGCCGCCGGCAACCCGACGGTGGCCGCGGCCGTGGCCCGCTCCTACGCCGCCTTCGAGGCGGCCGGCGAGCGGACGCTCGCACCGGCGGTGCGCGACCGGGTGCTCCGCCGACTGGACGACTGGCGCGGCGAGGAGACCGGGCTCGGCCGGCAGTGGTGCGAGGACCTGGTCGCCGACCTGCCCGCCGCCGACCGTGCCGCCGGCCGTCTCGCCCTGCTCACCGCGCTCGCCTCCTACCAGGTCGACGAGGAGGTGGTGGGGGAGTTCCGCGCCCACCACCCCGACGACCGCAGCCTGGTGGAGGCGGCCGCCTGGGCGAGCTTCGTGGCGGCCCGCCGGGTGGGCAGTCACCACGTGCCGCGGGCGCGCCTCGCCGGCCGCTGACCGGTTCCGCAACGGCGGGCGCCCCGGTGCGCCGCCCGCCACCGATCCCGGGGAGGATCCATGGCAACCGCAGTCGGTTCCGTGCGCCGCCTGCTGCTGGCGCCGGCCCTGGCCGAGGTCTCGTTCCGGCGGCGGGGCTTCCCGGCGACACCGTCGGCGACCACCGAGCGGCTGGAGGCGGTGCCCCGGGCGGTGATCTGCGGCTTCGAGTGGGGCGTCGACACCCGCGAGCAGTGGGAGCTGGAACGGCGCCTGGAACTGGTGGACGAGGAACTGCGCGGCTTCGCGTACGAGGGCGCCACGATGGCGTGCACCGTGCTGGACGTCATGCCGGGCCGGTCCGACCGCACCCGCTCGCTCCTGCTCGGGCCCGGGCGGCCGCACGTGTTCCTGGCGTACATCGGCATCGGCTTCGCCATGGCCCGGCTCCCGCGGATCCTCTGGCGCAACGTGCTGCCGGACCTGACCGGCATCCCGTACCACCCGACGATGAGCTGGCTGGCCGTCGACGGGTACGGCTTCGACCGGGCCTACTTCGACACCGCCCGGGTCGTCGACCGGCAGGAGCGGCTCGCCCGGTACCCGTGGCAGGGCGCGGCGGAGTACTTCCCCCGCGCGGTGGACCAGGGGATCGGCCGTGCCCTGTGGTTCATCCACGGTGGACACGTTCCCGACGTGGCGGCGGCGGTCGGCCGGTTCGCCGCCGACCGGCACCCGGACCTGTGGAGCGGCGTCGGCCTCGCGGCCACGTTCGCGGGCGGCTGCGACGCCGGGCCGCTGCACCGTGCCGCCGGCGAGCACGCGCCGGACCTCGCCCAGGGCGCGGTGTTCGCGGCGAAGGCCCGCTCCTGGTCCGGGTGCGTCCCGGAGCACACCCGCGCGGCCCTGCTCGGGCTGACCGGGATGACCGTGGAGGCGGCCGCGGAGTTCGCCGACGAGGTGGCCGTCTCCGGTGCCGCCGAGGGGCTGGTGCCGCCGTACGAGATCTGGCGGAGCCGGGTGCGGGCGCGATTCCACGCGGCGTCGGCGCGCGGTTGACCGCGCCGCGTCCGCCGCCATTGGCGACGACGCCCGCGCATTGGTGGGTACCGGCACTTTCCGCTTCCGAAACAATTGCCAGAGGTCGTTTCTCCAATTCGCACAGTCGAAGAAGACATGACACGTCGACCGCTGGCAGCATTTCATCCACAGTCGTCAGAGGACGAGCGCGTCCTCGGTTGGGGGAGACCGTGACCAGTGCCTGGCGTACGCTGAGACGTCGCATTCTCACGCCCGACATGTCCGCCACGAACCTCGACGTGCGCGGATTCAAGGCCAAGGATCCGGCGGCGCGGGAATTGCTCGAAACGATCGGGCGTACCTTTCTCACCGGCTATTCATATGCCGCCGAGACGCCCGAGCACGGTCCGTTGTCGCAGCGGCTCGACCAGATCCCGACGCGATTTCGCGGGTTCGCGTACGAGGGCGCGGCGATGGCTCTGGCGGTGCTCGACGCGTTGCCCGGCCGGAGCCGGCACGTGGCGCGGTTCCTCACCGGCCCTGGCGATTCCCACGTGTACATGGCGTACGTCGGGGTGGGCTGGGCGATGGCCCGGCTGCCCCGGTTCCGCTGGCGGACGCTGGCCGCGCCCGACCCGCTGCTGCGTTGGCTGGCGCTGGATGGCTACGGCTTCCACCAGGCGTACTTCGCCACCGACCGGTACGTGCACGGCCAGTACCGGGAGCCGGCCTTCCCGTGGCCGCCCGGCGGCGCCCACCGGGGCTACGCCGACCGGGCGATCGACCAGGGCATCGGCCGGGCGCTGTGGTTCGTCTGCGGCACCGACGCCGAGCGGGTCACCGAGACCATCGAGGGCTTCGCGCCGGAGCGCCGGGCGGACCTGTACAGCGGCGCCGGCCTGGCGGCCACGTACGCCGGCGGTGCCGACGAGGAGGAGCTGCGGGCGTTCTGGCAGCGCGCCGGTGAGCACCGCACGCAGGTCTCCCAGGGCAGCGTCTTCGCCGCGTCGGCCCGGGTCCGGGCGGGGCTCGTGGTCCCGCACAACGAGGTGGCCACGCGGGCGCTGTGCGGCATGAGCGTGGCCGAGGCCGCCGACCTGGCCTACCTGCGCCGGCCGTCCGGCGAGGTGCCGGGCGGGCCGCCCGCGTACGAGGTCTGGCGGCAGGCGGTGGCGGACGAGTTCGTCGTGATCGGAAGGAACTGACAGATGTCGATGACAGTGGGATGGCTGCGCCGCCAGCTGGCCGGGGTGCTGGCCCTCGTGCTGATGGTGGGCCTGTTCTTCGCCTCCCGGCTGCCGTACGCCTCGGCCGACGAGCGGGAGGACCTGGCGGACCGGTACCGGTTCGCGCCGACGACGGTCTCGCTGCCGGGCGGTTTCCCGCAGCAGACCATCCGCCGGGTCAACCAGGACTACAAGAAGATCGACGCGTGGATCTCGTCGGTCGGCTCCGCGATCGCCATGAACGACCTCGACGGCGACGGCCTCGCCAACGACCTCTGCGTCACCGACCCCCGCACCGACCAGGTGAGCGTCACGCCGGTTCCCGGCCGCGGCGGCGACCGGTACGCGCCGTTCGCGCTGCGCCCGGACCCCCTGCCGATGACCACGCCGATGGCGCCGATGGGCTGCGTGCCCGGGGACTTCAACGAGGACGGCCGGACGGACCTGCTGGTCTACCTGTGGGGCCGGACGCCGATCCTCTACCTCGCGAAGGCCGGCGTCACCGGGCTCTCCGCCGCCGCGTACCAGCCGACCGAGCTGGTGCCCGGCAACCCCGCCCGGTACGAGGGCCCGCTGTGGAACACCAACGCCGTCGCGGTCGACGACTTCGACGGCGACGGTCACGTGGACATCTTCGTCGGCAACTACTTCCCGCACAGCGCCGTCCTCGACGACACCGTCAAGGGCGGGGTGCAGATGAACGACTCGATGTCCCACGGCGTCAACGGCGGCGAGGACTACGTCCTCCGCTTCACCGGGGGCACCGGCGGCGCCACCCCGACGGCCACCTACGAGCTGGTCGAGAACGTCCTGCCGTTCGCGGCGTCCAAGGGCTGGGCCCTCGCGGCCGGCGCCAACGACCTCGACGGCGACCAGTTGCCCGAGCTGTACGTCGCGCACGACTTCGGCCCGGACCGGCTGCTGCACAACCGTTCCACCCCGGGCAACATCAGGTTCGCGCTGGTGGAGAGCGCGGTCGGCCGCGCCCTGGTCCCCAAGTCCAAGCGGATCGGCGTCGACTCGTTCAAGGGCATGGGCGTCGACTTCGGCGACCTGGACCGCGACGGCCGGTACGACATGTTCGTCAGCAACATCACGACCTCCTTCGGCATCGAGGAGAGCCACTTCGCCTTCATCGACACGGCGAAGGACGACGCCGACCTGCGCCGGCAGTTCACCGCGGGCCGCGCCCCGTACACCGACCGGAGCGCGCCGCTCGGCCTCGCCTGGTCGGGTTGGGGCTGGGACGCCAAGCTGGCCGATTTCGACAACGGCGGCGAGCTGGTCGTCGCCCAGACCACCGGCTTCGTCAAGGGCGACGTGAACCGCTGGCCCCAGCTCCAGGAGCTGGCCACCGCCAACGACGAGCTGCTGCGGCACCCGCTGTGGTGGCCGAACGTCAACGCCGGCGACGACATCGGTGGCAGCCAGCGGCTGCACTTCTTCGCCAAGGGCCCGGACGGCCGGTACGTGAACCTCGCCGGCGAACTGGGCCTCGACATTCCGGTGCCCACCCGCGGCATCGCCACCGGTGACGCCGACGGCGACGGCCGGCTGGACTTCGCGGTGGCCCGGCAGTGGGACGAGCCGGTCTTCTACCACAACCAGAGCCCGTCGCCCGGCGCGTTCCTCGGGCTCCGGCTGATCCACGACGGCCCGGCCGCGCCGGCCGACGCCGGGCTGCCGGCACCGGGCTCACCGGTGGTGGGCGCCCAGGTGCGGGTGACCACCGCCGACGGGCGGACCTTCATCACCCGCGTCGACGGCGGCAGCGGCCACTCCGGCAAGCGCAGCCACGAGGCGCACGTCGGTCTGGGCCGGGACGTCACCGGCCCGGTCCGGGTGGACCTGCGGTGGCGCGACCGCACCGGGCAGGTCCGGCAGCAGGAACTTCAGTTGACCCCGGGCTGGCACACGCTGCGGCTCGGCTCCCAGGCCCAGGAGAGGTGAGCGACATGACCGCGACCCCGACCGCAGCGCCCCGCCACGACCCCAAGGTGATCACGGCGCTGCGCAACTTCGCGATCTCGATCACGGTGTTCAACATCTTCGGCTACACCGTGCTGGGCTTCGAGCAGCCCTGGCTGTGGCCGTTCGTCGCCCTGGCGACCGGCTACTCGATCGAGATCGTCCTGGAGGCGGTGGGCGCCCGGGCGGAGGGCCGCCGGCCACGCTACCTCGGCAACGGGCTGCGCGGGCTGGTCCAGTTCCTCTACCCGGCGCACATCACCAGCCTCGCGATGAACATGCTGATCTACGTCAACGACCAGATCCTGGTGCTGATCTTCGGCGTGGCGGTCGCGATCGGCGCCAAGTGGGTCCTCCGCGCCCCCTTCAAGGGCCGGATGCGGCACTACATGAACCCGTCGAACTTCGGCATCGCGGTGATCCTGCTGCTCTTCCCGTGGGCCAGCATCGCCCCGCCCTACCACTTCACCGAGCACATCACCGGCTTCTGGGACTGGTTCGTGCCGGCGATCATCATCGTCGGCGGCACCATGATCAACGGGAAGCTGACCGGTCGCATGTGGCTCATCGCGGGCTGGGTGTCCTTCTTCGTCCTCCAGGCCGTCATCCGCGGCGTCGTGCTGGACGTCTCGATCACCGGGGCGCTCGCCATGATGACCGGCACCGCGTTCGTGCTGTTCACCAACTACATGGTCACCGACCCGGGGACCAGCCCGTCCCCGCCCGCCGCCCAGTTCGCCTTCGGCGCCGGCGTCGCCGTCGTCTACGGCCTCCTCACCGGCGCCGGCATCGCGTACGGGATCTTCTTCGCCACCGCCCTGGTGTGCCTCGCCCGCGGCGGCTTCCACTGGGCGCTGCACTTCGTCAACCAGGCCCGCGAACGCCGCGATGCCCAGGCGGGCCCGTCCGTCACCCGGGCGCCGACCGTACCCGTCGTCGCCGCCCCCGAACACGGCAAGGAGGTCGTGCCGGCATGAGCAGGATCGCCATCGTCGGGATGGCCAACCGTTACCCCGACGCCACCTCCCCAGGCGAGCTGTGGGAGAACGCCGTCGCCGGCCGCCGCGCCTTCCGCCGCCTACCGGACGTGCGGATGCGGCTCGACGACTACTGGGACCCGGACCCGGCGACACCGGACCGCTTCTACGCCCGTACCGCCGCCGTCATCGAGGGGTACGAGTTCGACCGGATCGCCTACAAGATCGCCGGCAGCACGTACCGGTCCACCGACCTCACCCACTGGCTGGCGCTGGACGTCGCCGCCATGGCGCTCGCCGACGCCGGTTTCCCGATGGCCGAGGGGCTGCCCCGCGAACGCACCTGCGTCGTGGTCGGCAACAGCCTCACCGGCGAGTTCTCCCGCGCCAACCAGCTGCGGCTGCGGTGGCCGTACGTGCAGCGCATGGTGGCCGCCGCGCTCAAGGAGCAGGACTGGGACGACGACCAGCTGGCCGCGTTCCTGGCCGACTTCGAGGCCCGCTACAAGGCGCCGTTCCCCGGCATCGACGAGGACACCCTGGCCGGTGGCCTGTCCAACACCATCGCCGGCCGGATCTGCAACCACTTCGACCTCAAGGGCGGCGGGTACACGGTGGACGGCGCCTGCTCGTCCTCCCTGCTCTCCGTCGCCACCGCCTGCAAGACCCTGCTCGACGGCGAGGTCGACGTGGCGGTGGCCGGCGGCGTGGACATCTCGATCGACCCCTTCGAGATCATTGGCTTCGCCAAGACCGGCGCGCTGGCCCGCGACGAGATGCGCGTCTACGACCGCAGGTCCAACGGCTTCTGGCCGGGCGAGGGCTGCGGGATGATCGTGCTGATGCGCGAGCGGGACGCCCTCGACGCCGGGCACCGCGTCTACGCCACCATCGCCGGCTGGGGCATCTCCTCCGACGGCAAGGGCGGCATCACCCGCCCCGAGGTCAACGGCTACCAGCTCGCGCTGCGCCGCGCGTACGAGCGGGCCGGGTTCGGGATCGACACCGTCGGCCTGTTCGAAGGGCACGGCACCGGCACCGCCGTCGGCGACGCCACCGAGCTGAAGGCCCTCTCGCTGGCCCGCCGGGCGGCCGACCCGCGCGCTCCGAAGGCCGCGATCAGCTCCGTGAAGGGGATGATCGGCCACACCAAGGCGGCCGCCGGCGTCGCCGGCCTCATCAAGGCCGCCATGGCGGTGCACCACGAGATGATCCCGCCAGCGATCGGCTGCGTCGACCCGCACGAGCTGCTCACCGCCGACGACGCCGCGCTGCGGGTGCTGCGCCGGGCCGAACCCTGGCCGGGGGACACCCCGGTACGCGCCGGCATCACCGCGATGGGCTTCGGCGGCATCAACACCCACGTGGTGTTGGACAAGCGGGAACCGAAGCGGCGCACCAGGATGGACAGCCGCACCCGCAACCTGAGCCGCTCGGTGCAGGACGCCGAGCTGCTCGCCGTCGACGCCGAGTCGGCCGGCCTACTGCGCGACCGGGTGCAGCAGCTGCTGGACTTCGTCCCCCAGGTGGCGTACGCCCAGCTCGGCGACCTGGCCGCCACCCTGCACCGGGAGCTGCAGGACCGGCCGTACCGGGCGGCGGTCGTGGCCTCCTCGCCGGAGGACGCGGAGCGCCAGCTGCGGCGCGTCCGGGACGCCCTGGACGCCGGCGAGACCCGGCTGCTCACCGCCGACGGGCGGGCGTTCTGCGGGCACGTGGTCGAGGAGGGCCGCATCGGCTTCCTCTTCCCCGGCCAGGGTTCCGGCCGCGGCACCAGCGGCGGCGCCCTGCGCCGCCGGTTCGGCCGGGCCGAGGACGTGTACGAGCGGGCCGCCCTCCCGACCAGCGGCGACATGGTGGCCACCGCGGTCGCCCAGCCCCGCATCGTCACCGGGTCCATGGCCGGCCTGCGGGTCCTGTCCGACCTGGGGGTCGAGGCGCGGGTGGCCGTCGGGCACAGCCTCGGCGAGCTGTCCGCCCTGCACTGGGCGGGCGCCATGGACGGGGAGACCCTGCTGCGGGTCGCCGCCGTACGCGGGCGCACCATGGCCGAGCACAGCGCCTCCGGCACCATGGCCAGCCTGGCCGCCTCGCCGGACGCGGTGGCCGGCCTGCTGCCCGGCCACGACGTGGTCGTCGCCGGCTACAACGGCCCGCAGCAGACGGTGGTCGCCGGACCGGTCGACGCCGTCGAGGCGGTGAGCCGGGCCGCGAAGGACGCCGGCATCAACGCCACCCGGCTGTCCGTGTCGCACGCGTTCCACTCCCCGCTGGTGGCACCCGCCGCCGCGGCCTTCGGCGAGCGGCTGGCCGAGGAACACTTCGGACCGGTACGCGAGCCGGTGGTCTCCACCGTCACCGGCGAGGTGCTCGCCCCGGACACCGACGTCCCGGCGCTGCTGCACCGGCAGATCACCGACCCGGTGCTCTTCGCGCAGGCCGTCGCCCTCGCCGCGAAGGACATCGACCTGTTCGTCGAGGTCGGCCCCGGCCGGGTGCTCAGCGGCCTGGCCGCCGCGGTGACCGACGTGCCGGCCGTGGCGCTGGACACCGACGACGAGTCGCTGACCGGCCTGCTGCGGGTGGTCGCGGCCGCGTACGTCACCGGCGCCGCGGACGTCCACCCGGGCCTGTTCCACGGCCGGCTCATCCGGCCCGTGCAGCTCGGCCAGCAGTTCAGCTTCTTCGCCAGCCCGTGCGAGGCGGCTCCCACCGTCGACGTCCGCCCCGTCGCGGCGGGGGCGCCGGTCGAGACCGAGCCCGCCGCACCGGCCGGGAGCGGCGAGTCCGGCCTGGAACTGCTGCGCCGGCTGGCCGCCGAACGGGCGGAGCTGCCGCTGGAGATGGTGCGCGACGACAGCCGGCTCCTCGACGACCTGCACCTCAGCTCGATCACCGTCGGCCAGGTGGTCAACCAGGCCGCCCAGCAGCTCGGCATCGGTGCCGCCGAGACGCCGACGAACTTCGCCACCGCCACCCTGCGGGAGCTGGCGGAAGCGTTCGACGAGCTGCACCGGACGGCCCGCCCGGCCGACGCCGAGCAGCGGCCGGTGGTGGCCGGCGCCGCGCCGTGGTCCCGGCCGTTCCGGCTGGACCTGGACCCGGTGCCACTGCCCGCGCGCGGCCCGGCCGAGGAGAACGGCCACTGGCGGGTGTACGCGCCGGACGGCGACCCGCTCGCCGAGAAGCTGCGGCGTGGCCTCGAACGCGGCCGGGTCGGCTCCGGCGTGCTGGTCTGCCTGCCCGCCGACTGCCAGGAGGAACACCTGGACCTCGCCCTCCAGGGTGCCCGGGCCGCCCTGACCGGCCAGCTCGGCGACCGGTTCGTCGTCGTCGAGCGCGGGCGCGGCGCGGCCGGCCTGGCCAAGACGCTCCGGTTGGAGGCACCCCAGCTCCGGGTGACCGTCGTGCACGTCCCGACCGACGGCGTGGCCGCCGAGCGGGTGCTGGCCGAGGTCGCCGCCACCGAGGAGTTCGCCGAGGTCCACCACGACGAGCAGGGACGGCGGCTCGTCCCGACCCTGCGGGCCATGCCGGTACGAGCGGCGCGGCCGGTGCCGCCGCTGGACGGCGGTGACGTGCTGCTGGTCACCGGCGGCGGCAAGGGCATCACCGCGGAGTGCGCCATCGTGGTGGCCCGCGACACCGGGGCGCGGCTGGCCGTGCTCGGCCGCTCCGACCCGGCCGCCGACGAGGAGCTGGCCGCGAACCTGCGACGGATGAGCGAGCAGGGGCTCACCGTCCACTACGCCCGCGCCGACGTCACCGACGCCGGGCAGGTCCGGGCGGCGGTGGCCGAGGTGACGGCCGCGCTCGGCCCGGTCACCGGCGTGCTGCACGGCGCCGGCCGCAACGAGCCGGCCGCGCTCACCAACCTCGACCGGGACGCGGTCCGGCGGACGTTCGCGCCGAAGATCGACGGCCTGCGGGCGGTGCTGGACGCGGTCGACACCGGCCGGTTGAAGGCGCTCATCACGTTCGGCAGCATCATCGGTCGCAGCGGCCTGCGCGGCGAGGCGCACTACGCGATGGCCAACGACTGGCTCGCGGACCTCACCACCGAGTTCGGCCGCCACCACCCGGAGTGCCGCACGCTCTGTCTGGAGTGGTCGGTCTGGTCGGGGGCCGGGATGGGGGAGCGGCTGTCGGTGGTCGAAGCCCTCGAACGCGACGGCGTCACGCCGATCACGCTCGACCAGGGCGTGGCGATCATGCGCCGGCTGCTGGTCGACGCGGACGCCCCGCCGGTCGTCGTCGTCAGCGGCCGTACGCAGGGCATCGACACGGTCCGGCACCACGTGCCCGACCTGCCGCTGCTGCGTTTCGTCGACCGGCTGCCGGTCCACTACCCCGGCGTCGAACTGGTCTCCGAGACCACGCTCAGCGCGGACACCGACCGTTACCTTCCCGACCACCTGCTCGACGGCAACCTGCTCTTCCCGGCCGTGTTCGGCATGGAGGCGATGGCCCAGGTCGCGACCGCGCTGACCGGTCGCCGGTCGGTCCCGTTGATCGAGGCGGCGGAGTTCGCCCGGCCGATCGTGGTGCCGCCGGACGGCAGCACCACCGTCCGGATCGCCGCGGTCGTGACCGACGACGACACGGTGCAGGTGAGCATCCGCAGCGCGGAGACCGGCTTCGCCGCCGACCACTTCCGCGCCCGCCTGCGCTTCACCGACGCCCCGGCGCCGGACGGCCCGCCCGAGCAGGTCGGGCCCGGGCTGCCGGACGTCCCGCTGGCGCCGGACCGGGACCTGTACGGCGACGTCCTGTTCCAGGGGCGGCGGTTCCAGCGGCTGCGCCGCTACCACCGCGCCGCCGCCCGGGACGTCGACGCGGACCTCGCGGTGCACCCCGACACGGACTGGTTCGCCGGCTTCCTGCCGGCCGAGCTGATCCTCGGCGACCCCGGCGTGCGGGACGCGCTGATGCACGGCAACCAGGTGTGCGTCCCGCACGCCACGTTGTTGCCCGCCGGCATCGAGCGGGTCCACCCCGGCGGGGCGGCCCTGGCGGCGGCGGGGGAGGTGCGCTACTGCGCCCGCGAACGCAGCCGCGACGGGGACACCTACGTCTACGACATCGCCGTGCGGGACGCCGACGGGCGGGTCCTGGAGCGCTGGGACGGGCTGCGGTTGCAGGCCGTCCGCAAGCGCAGCGACCTGCGCTGGGTGGCGCCGCTGCTCGGGCCGTACCTGGAACGGGAGTTCGGCGACCTGCTGGGCGTCCCGATCGCGGTGGCGGTCGAGCCCGACGCCCCCGGCGACGGCGGTGCCGGCGCCGCCGGTCGGGGCCGCACCGCCCGCGCCGCCGGCCGGGCCTTCGGCCGCGCGGTCGACGTGCGGTACCGGCCCGACGGGCGCCCCGAGGTCGACGGCGACCGGCAGGTGTCCGCGGCGCACGGCGCGGGGCTCACCTTCTGCGTGGTCGGCCCCGGCCCGCTCGGTTGCGACGTGGAGCCGGTGACGGCCCGCCCGGCACCGGAGTGGGACGGGCTGCTCGGCCCGAACCGGGGCCTGGCCGACCTGGTCGCCGCCGAGACCGGCGAGGATCTCGCCGTCGCGGCGACCCGGGTCTGGACGGCGACGGAGTGCCTCCAGAAGGCGGGGCTGCCGCAGCGCTCGCCGCTGGCGCTGCACTCCACCGGCGACGGGCGGGTGCTGCTCGCCTCCGGGGACCTGCGGATCGCCACCGCGCCGGCGACCCTGCGCGACCAGGCCGCGCCGGTGGTCTTCGCGGTGCTGACCGGAAAGGACGGGTGACGCGCGATGGGCGACTACTACGAGTACCGGCACATCGTCGGGTTCGAGGAGACCAACCTCGTCGGCAACGTCTACTACGTCAACTACCTGCGCTGGCAGGGCCGGTGCCGGGAGATGTTCCTCCACGAGCGCGCCCCGGAGGTGCTCGCCGACGTCCGCGACGACCTGAAGCTGTTCACCCTGAAGGTCGACTGCGAGTTCTTCGCCGAGATCACCGCCTTCGACGAGTTGTCCATCCGGATGCGGCTGGTCGACCTCGCCCAGACGCAGCTGGAGTTCAGCTTCGACTACGTCCGGCTCGACCCGGGCGGCGGCAGCACGCTCGTCGCCCGGGGCCGGCAGCGGGTGGCCTGCATGCGGGGACCGAACACTCGGACCCGGCCGGCGCGTGTGCCGGAGGCGCTGGTGCGGGCCCTGCGCCCGTACCGCGCCCCGACCGGGGCGCAACCGGCCGGAACCAGGAGGACCTGATGAGCATCGACCAGGTGACACCCGTCGCGGCCACCGACCCGGACGGGCTGCGCGGGGCGTTCGGGACCTTCGCGACCGGGGTGACGGTGGTGTCGGTCGGTGGCCCGCTGCCGCACGGCATGACGGCCAACTCGTTCACGTCGGTCTCCCTCGACCCGCCGCTGGTGCTGGTCTGCGTGGACCGCCGGGCCGTCATGCACGACCGGCTCCTCGCCAGCGGGGTCTTCGGCGTCTCCGTCCTCGCCGACGACCAGGAGAAGGTGGCCCGGCACTTCGCCGACCGCCGGCGCCCGCTGGGCGCGGCCCAGTTCGACACGGTGGAGTGGACGCCGGGCCGGGTGACCGGGACGCCGCTGATCGACGGCGCGCTGGCCCGGTTCGAGTGCGCCGTCTGGCAGGTGTACGACGGCGGCGACCACAGCATCGTCACGGGGCGGCTGCTGTCGGCCGAGCGGCGCGGCGACGACGATCCGGTGCTGTTCCTCCGGGGCCGCTTCCGCCGCGTCGCGGCCGAACCGAGCGGGGTGGCGACGTGACGCTGGTGGCGGCCGGCCGGACCTATCCCGGGCCGACCGGCCCCGCCCTCCTGCGGTCGCTGTGGCAGCTCGGCCGGGACCGGCTGGGTCTGATGACCTCCGCCGCCCGCTACGGCGACGCCGTCCGGCTCGGGGCCGGGCCCCGCGCGCTGTACTTCTTCAACCACCCCGACCACGCCAAGCACGTCCTGGCCGACAACAGTCAGAACTACACCAAGGGGCTCGGGCTCGTGCACGCCCGGCGGGCGCTCGGCGACGGCCTGCTGACCAGCGAGGGCGAGCTGTGGCGCAAGCAGCGGCGGGTGATCCAGCCGGTGTTCCAGGCCAAGCGCATCGCCGGCCAGGCCCACGCGGTGGCGGAGGAGGCCGAGCGGCTCATCGCCCGGCTGCGGGCCCGCCGCGGCGCGGGCGTGGTGAACCTGACCGACGAGTTCACCGCGCTGACCCTCGGCGTCCTCGGCCGGACGCTGCTCGACGCCGACCTCGACGCGTTCACGACCGTCGGGGCGGCCTTCGAGGAGATGCAGAACCAGGCCATGTTCGAGATGGCCTCGATGAGCATGGTGCCGATGTGGGTGCCGCTGCCGCAGCAGCTGCGGTTCCGGCGGGCCCGCCGGGAACTCGAGCGGATCGTCGGCCGGCTGGTCGCCGACCGGACCGCCCGCGGCGACGTGGCGGGCGCCGACGACGCGCTGTCCCGGCTGATCGCCTCCACCCGCGACGAACCGGATCCCCGGGTGGCCCGGCAGCGGATGCGCGACGAACTGGTGACGCTGCTGCTGGCCGGTCACGAGACCACCGCGAGCACGCTCGGCTGGACCTTCCACCTGGTAGACCGGCATCCGTGGGTACGGCGGCGGCTGCGCGAGGAGGCGGTCGAGGTGCTCGGCGACCGGCCTCCCGAGTACGCCGACCTGGCCCGACTGACGTACACGAAGATGGTGGTCAGCGAGGCGATGCGGCTCTACCCGCCGGTGTGGATGCTGTCCCGCCGGGCGCGCGGCGCCGACGTCGTGGACGGGTATCGGGTGCCGGCCGGCGCGGACGTGCTGATCTGCCCGTACACCCTGCACCGGCACCCGGCGTTCTGGCCGGAGCCGGAGCGGTTCGACCCGGCGCGGTTCGACCCGGAGGCGACGGCGGACCGGCCCCGGTACGCGTACGTGCCGTTCGGTGCCGGGCCGAGGTTCTGCGTCGGCAACCACCTGGGCCTGATGGAGGCCGTGTTCGTGGTGGCGATGGTGTCGCGGGAGTTCGCGCTGGTGGCCCCGGCCGGACAGCGGGTGGTGGCCGAGCCGATGCTGTCGCTGCGGGTGCGGGGCGGCCTGTCGATGACGGTCCAGCCGGCGATCTGAGTCGGCGCGACGGGTGGGCGGGTGCGCAGGCACCCGCCCATTCGTCGCGCGTGCCGGCCGGGCGACGACGTCGCCGTGGCCGTGGTGCCGCCCGGTCGGGCACACCGCCGTGCCCGGCGGTGTGCCGGGTACGCGGCGGGACGCCGGCCGGGTCCCCTGTGGACCCCACCGGCGTCCCGTCGGGCAGGCGGGTCGCGCGGCCGCTCAGGCGGCCGCTCCGGCCAGTTCCCGCCGGCTCTGTTCGTGCACCGCCGCGCGGCGGACGTCGAGCAGGGCCAGCAGCACCGGCGGGTCGACCGAGCGGGTCGGCGAGAGCTGGAGGTCGCGGGACCGCGTGACGATGCCACGTCGCACCGTCAACGGCCCCACGCTGCCGACGCAGGCCGGGTACGGCTCGGCCAGGGAGCCCTCCGGATCGTTGCCGGCGACCGAGTGGGCGAGCAGGTACCACTCGCCCTCGGGCACCCGGTCGAGGTGCAGCCGGCCGGGCTCCCGCATGATCGCGCACCGGACCGGACGCCCCTCGGGGATCCGGTCCGGGAACAGCCCCGCGAAGATGAGGGCGGGCTCGTGGGACGACGAGGCCCGGATGGCACCGCTCACCGACCCGGTGGCCGACTCCGGCAGGGCGTGGTCCATGACCGGTACCTGTGGCGTGAAGCCTCCCAGCCGCCGGTAGGTGGTGGGGGAGAGGCCGACACTGCGGCTGAACCGCGAGCTGAAGGTCCCCACGCTGGTGTACCCGACCTGGATGCTGATGTCCGCGACCGTCATGGACGTGGAGACCAGCAGCTGCTTCGCGCGCTGCAGGCGCAGCGCCGACAGGAAGCGCGCCGGGGTCACCCCGGTCGCCCTCTGGAAGATGCGGGAGAAGTGGAATTTGCTGAACATGGCGGTGCGTGCCATTTCGTCAATGGTGAGTTGCCTGCTCAGATCATTGTGCATCAACTCGATGACACGCTCGGCAACTTTCTCGACAGTGTGCGACACGTTTCGTCTCCCCCAGGTTTGTCGAAAATGGTTGCCCAGTACCGTCGAACGCATTGTGCCGACATTTTCGGTCGCCGGTCGGGCGAATCGTCCGATGTCGGGGCGCGTTCTTTCTCCAGCGGTTTCTGGAGTGACCGGCCTGGTTGCGGATCTGGACGTTCAGTCAGTCATTCAATGGCTGTCGGCGTCCGTTCAATAAACTCCTCAGGCACCTGGACAGGCAGGTCAGAACGGAATGGATATTAGCCGAGACGATTGTGTGCGGCAACGTCCTGCCAGGTGTCGGCCGGCCGCCGGTAACGCTTCGTAACCGGCAAGAATGAGAATCCCAGGGCCGCCGGACGGGCCGGTCGACAGTGGTAATCACTGGTGTCCACGACACACTTCCGGGTCGCCATGTGTGCATGTAGAGTTGCTCTCCGATCGGCGCTCGCGCTGCCGGTCGGCCGCTGTGGGACACTATGGCGTGCGAGGTCGGCGGCGAGTGTAATGGAATTAGATGCGCATTTCGGAGCTCAGCAAGCAGAGCGGCCTGTCCGTCCCGACAATCAAGTTCTACCTGCGTGAGGGGCTACTCCAGCCCGGCGTGCGCACCGGTCGCAACCAGGCCGAGTACGCCGAGGAACACCTCGCCCGCCTGCGGTTCATCCAGGTCCTCACCGGCCCCGGTCGGCTCGGGATCTCGGACGTGCGCGAGGTGCTGGCGGCGATCGACTCGCGGGGCCGTCCACTCCGTGGACTGTGTACGGTGATCAACGCCACGGTGGCGGCGATGCCGGCCGTGGACGGGGAGGATGACGTGCGCCGCGAGGTCGACGGATACGTCGAGCGGCTGGGCTGGCAGGTGGACGACGACGCGGCGGAACGGCGGACGCTCGCCCAGGTGCTGGCGATGCTGCGGCGGCTCGGCTGGTCGGACGGGGTCGAGGTGTTCGACGCGTACGCCGAGGCCGCGCGGGAGCTGGGTGCGTACGAGGCCACGGACGTGCCGGCCGACCCGCCGGACGCGGAGGCGTGCATGCGCCTGACCGCCCGCCTCGTCCTCCTGGACGTGGCGTTGACCGCGCTGCGGCGGATGGCCCTCACCCACCACGCCGGCAACCGTCGTCACTCGGATGCGCAACTTCCATAGCGGAGCGTGTTCGATACCGAACCAGTGGCGCAATCTCAGAGAAGATCGACTCGGGGGCTCGGGCCGTCGCGCCGGGGTGGCCGGCGAACGCCGAGCGTGAATGCCGGGTCGCTTTTCGTGGCCGATCCGCGCCCCGGGAAATGCCCTCGGCCGCCCGCTGCGCCCGCCCCGGGTGGGGTTGGCGCTAACGCTGGGGAATTCCCCGGGCCGGTGTCGGGGAGGGTGGAACTCCGCGCCGGCCGTTGGCGATTCTCGCCGTCGTACCGGCGTCGTCGGAAAAGGACCGCCGCTCGCCGTCCGGCCGAAGACGGCCGGCACGCAACGGCGTACGCCGGTCCACCAATCGCCGTACCCCATGAGCCGAACGGCCGATCCGGAAGCCGGCGCGGCCGTTCGGGTGGGTCACGTCGTCGCGGCCCGGCGTCGCTCAGCCGCCGGCGGCCACCGTCTCCTTCGCGCCGGCCGGATCCGGCGCCGCCGACTCCTCCCCGGACGGTCGCTCGGCGCCGGCCGGCTCGTCGCCGGCCGGTCCCGGGGTCTCGTCCGGCGCCCGGTGGGCACCCGCCTCGGCCGGCGAGTCCCCCGCAAGTCGTCCGGCGGGCGCGGGTTCGCTGCCGGTACGCGCGACCACCTGCGGGTACTCGGCCGTCTCGCCACCGCCGGCGGCCGCCATCACCGCCGCCGCGGCCAGGTCGGCCACCCGCTTCGCCTCCCGCTTGACCCGCGCCCGCACCTCCTTGGCGTGCGTCTCGGCGGAGTCCGCCGCCCGTCGGGCCTCCTCCAGCCGGTGCAACTGGTCGGCCAGCTCCCGCCGGGTCTCGCCGAGACGCTGGCGCACCGTGACCAGCTCCCGCTCGGTGGTGTCCCCCTCCTGGCGGACCTGTTCGAGCTGCTGCTGGGTGGTCTCCAACTCGGACTGGAGCCGGGTGAGCGTCTCCCGGCGGTCCCGGACGCTCTGCTGCACCGTGGCGAGCTGCTGCTGGTGGGTGGTGGCCTGCTCGTCAGCGCGCTGGCGGACCTTGGCGGCGTACTGCTGCGCCTCGGCGATGAGCGTGGCGATCTCCTGCTCGGCGGCGGTGCGCTGCGCGGCCAGCTCCCGCTCGGCGGCGGCATTCTGCTCGGTCAGCTCCTGCTCGGCGGCGGTGCGCCGGTCGTTCAGCTCCCGCTCCACGGTGGCCTGCCAGCGCGTCAGCTCCTCCTGCGTACGGCTACGCGCGGCCTGCACCTCCTGCTGGATCTGGGTCCGCGCGGAGGTCAGGAACGCCTCGGCCTCGGCCCGGGCCTGCTCGATCTTCTGGGCGCTCTGCTCCTCGATGCGGTTCGCCTCCTGCCGGGCCCGCTCGTGGGCGGCCTCCCCGGCCTCCCGCAGCTGCTCGGCCGCGGCCCGGATCTCGGCCAGCTCGGCCTGGGCGGCGGCGCGCCGCTCCTCGTCCACCTTCTCCTGCGTGGCGCGGCGCGCGGCCAGCTCCTCCTCGAACTCGCGGAGGGTACGCGCCGCGTGCTCCCGCGCGTCGGTGAGTGCCTTCTCCGCCGCGGCCTCCAGCTCGGCCGCCCGGGTTGCGGCGGCCTCCCCGATCACCTCGGCCTGCCGCTCGGCCAGCGCCAGGATCTGCTCGACCATCGGGCCGAGGTCGCGGAACGCGGCCCGGTCGACCCGCGCCGGCCGTTCGCGCAGCTCGGCGACCTCCGCCTCGAGCTGCCCGACCTGCTCGGACAGGGCGTCCAGCCGGGAGCGCGCCTCGTCGCGGTCGGCCGCCGTCCGGACCAGCTCGCCGTCGAGCTGGTCGAGGTGCCGGTCCACCTGCCGCTTGTCGTAGCCGCGCAGCGCGGTGTCGAAGGTGGGCCGCGACGTGTTGTCGTCGCGGACCGCGAACGGCTCGTCGCCGTGGGACATGCTGCATCCTCCGTACGATCGCGAACGCCACGCCGGGGAGGGACCGCCCCACGGGCAACGATGTGGCGACACGCTACCGCCGTCGGTGAACGGGTTGAACCCCTGCCCCACCTGTCGGCACGCAGAGGTGGCGAGGTGGTCGGCCGGACCCGGACGTTCGGACCGCGAGGACCCCCCGCGTCTTGACACTTGATCAGGTAAGGCTAACCTAACCGCATGTCGAGTGCAGTGCGGTCGAGCGCCGCAACGCCCCGCCTTCGCGGCGTGGAGCTGAGCCTGGGTTACCACGGAGCGACCGTGGTGCACGGCGCGTCCATCGCGCTCCGCCCCGGCACGGTGACCGCCCTCGTCGGCCCCAACGGCAGCGGCAAGTCCACACTGCTGCGCGCACTGGCCCGGCTGCACCCGGTCGGCGGTGGCCAGGTGCTGCTGGCCGACGGCGGGGACGCCGCCGGCCTGCCCGCCCGGGAGTTCGCCCGCCGGGTCACCCTGCTCGCCCAGAGCCGACCGGTGCCCAGCGGGGTCACCGTGCGCGACGTGGTCGGCTACGGCCGCCACCCGTACCGCGGGCGCTGGCGGGCCGACGACCCCGACGGCCCCGCCGCCGTCGGCCGCGCCATGACCGTCACCGGCGTCGCCGCGATGGCCGACCGGCCGGTCGACGAGCTCTCCGGCGGCGAGCTCCAACGGGTGTGGCTGGCCACCTGCCTGGCCCAGGACACCCCCGTGCTGCTGCTCGACGAGCCCACGACCTTCCTCGACCTCCGGTACCAGGTGGAGATCCTCGACCTGGTCCGGGACCTCGCCGACGAGCACGACGTCGCGGTCGGCGTGGTGCTGCACGACCTCAACCAGGCCGCGGCCGTCGCCGACGAGGTGGTGCTCCTGCACGCCGGACGGGTCCGCGCGACCGGCGCGCCCGTCGACGTGCTCACCGAGGAGGACCTCAGCGCCACCTACGGCATCCGCGTCGAGGTCACCACCGACCCCGTCACCGGCCTGCTCTCCACCCGCCCGGTCGGCCGGCACACCAGCCGGGTGCCCGGCTGAACCGTCACTACCCGAGAAAGAAACCTCCATGACCCGTACCCGTGTCACCGCGCTGCTCGCCGCCGCGGCCGCGCTGCTGCTCAGCGCCTGCGGCACCACCGAGAACACCGCCACCCCCGCGGCCACCAGCTCCGCCGCCGCCGGCCCGGTCACCGTCACCGACAGCCGCGGCAAGGCCGTCACCCTGAAGGCCCCGGCCACCAAGGTCGTGGGCCTGGAGTGGGGTGAGGTCGAGATGCTCGTCAGCCTCGGCGTCATGCCGGTCGGCGTCGCCGACACGAAGGGCTACGCCACCTGGGTGACCGCCGCCAAGCTCGACTCGTCGGTCAAGGACGTCGGCACCCGCTCCGAGCCCAGCGTCGACTCCGTCGTCGCCCTCCAGCCGGACCTCGTCGTGATGGAGGACGACCGGGGCGGTGCCCTCGTCGCCCAGTTGGAGAAGTACGTCCCGGTCATCGTGACCAAGGGCAGCGACGCGAAGGACAACCTCGGCCGGATGCGGTCGGACCTGAACATGATCGCCACCGCCGTCGGCAAGACCACCGAGGCGGAGAAGCTGCTCGCCGACTTCGACGCCGCCCTCGCCGACGGCAAGAAGAAGATCGCCGACGCCGGCGCGGCCGGCCGGCCGTTCGCCATCGCGGACGGCTGGAAGGAGGGCAGCACGGTCAGCATCCGGATGTTCGGTCAGGGCTCGCTGGTCTCCCAGCTCGGCATCCAGCTCGGCCTGACCAACGCCTGGACCGGCAAGACCGACGAGGTGTGGGGCCTGGGCCAGACCGACGTCGAGGGGCTGACCGTCCTCAAGGACCCGAACCTGCACTTCTTCTACAACGCCTCGGACGGCACCGACGTCTTCGCCGACGGCCTCGCCGGCAACGCCGTCTGGAAGTCCCTGCCGTTCGTGCAGAAGGGCAACCTGCACAAGATGCCGGACGGGATCTGGACCTTCGGCGGGCCGCTCTCCGGCAAGCAGTACATCGACCAGCTCGTGAAGACCTACACGGTGTGACCCAGCTGTCCGCACCCCCGCGCCCGGAGCCGGCCACCCGGCCGGCTCCGGCCGGGCGGCCCTCCGTCCCCCGCCTCACCGGGGCCTTCGCCGCCGCGACCCTGCTCCTGCTCGTGGTCGCCGCGGTGCATATCACCCAGGGCACCTCCACCGTCGGCGCCCTCGACCTGCTGCGCCTGGTCACCGGCGGCGACGACGAGGCCGCCCGGGTGCTGGTGGCGTCCCGCATCCCACGGCTGCTCGCCGGGCTCGCCATCGGCGTGGCCCTGGGCTTCGCCGGCGCCGCCCTCCAGTCGATCGCCCGCAACCCGCTCGCCTCGCCGGACACGCTCGCCGTCAACGCGGGCGCCCACCTGGCCATCGTCTCCGTCGCCGCGTTCGGCATCGCGCTGCCCGCCCTACCGGCCGGCGCACTCGCCTTCGGTGGCGGCCTCGCGGCGGCGACCCTGGTGATGGCGATGTCAGCGGGCGGGCAGGCCGGCACCACCCGGCTCATCCTCGCCGGGTCGGCCACCGCGCTCGCCCTCAGCTCGCTGACGATGCTCCTGCTGCTCCTCTTCGAGCAGGCCACCATCGGGCTGTTCGCGTGGGGCAACGGCTCGCTAGTCCAGAGCGACCTGGTCGCGCTGACCCAGCTCGCCCCGGTGATGCTGGCCGCCGTCGTCGCACTGCTGCTGCTCGGCCACCGCCTCGACATCCTCGCCCTCGGCGACGACACCGCGACCGTCCTCGGGCTCGACGTGCGGCGTACCCGGCTCGTCGTCACCGTGCTCGCCGTGCTGCTGTCCGCCGCCGCGGTCACCCTGACCGGGCCGGTCGGCTTCGTCGGCCTCTGCGCCCCGGTCATCGTCCGCCTGCTCGGGCCGGTGGTGCCCGGCGTACACCGGCACCGCGCCCTGCTGCCGCTGTCCGGCATCGCCGGCGCGGCCATCGTGCTCGGCTCGGACGTCCTGCTGCGCGCCGTCATGGGCGGCCAGGCGGGCGTGGACATCCCCACCGGCGTGGTCACCACGCTGCTCGGGGCGGCCGTCCTCATCTGGCTCGCCCGCCGGCACCGGGACGCCGGACCCACCCGCCGACCGCCCGGCGGCCACGCCGCCGTCCGCTCCGGCGCCTTCCACCGGACCGTCGTCGCCGTCGCCGCGGTGGCCGCCGTCGTGGCGGTGTCCGTCGGCATGCTCGCCGGGGACACCTGGGTGCTCTTCGGCGACATCGTCAACTGGTTCCAGGGCCGAACCGGACCGGCGTACACGTTCGTGCTGGACCAGCGGTGGCCGCGGGTCGCCGCGGCGGTGCTGGCCGGCGCGGCGCTCGCGGTCGCCGGCACCACCGTGCAGGCGGTCTGCCGCAACCCGCTCGCGGAGCCGGGCATCCTCGGCATCACCGCCGGGGCCGGGCTCGGCGCGGTCGCGCTGCTCACCTTCGTGCCGCTGGCCGGGGTGTGGGCCGTCTCCGGCGTCGCGGGCCTCGGCGCGATCCTGGCGTTCGCCCTGGTCTACGGCGCCGCCTGGCGCGGCGGGCTCAGCTCCGACCGGCTGGTCCTCATCGGGTTCGGCGCCTGGCAGGGCGGCATGGCGGTGATCACCTTCCTGATCGTCGCGTTCGACCCGTGGAACACCGGCAAGGCGCTGACCTGGCTCTCCGGCTCGACGTACGGCCGCACCGCGGCCCAGGTGCTTCCGGTGGCGATCGCCCTGCTGGTGCTCACCCCGGCGGTCGTGGCCGCCCGGCGCGAGCTGGACCTGCTGGCCCTCGACGACGACACGCCTCGGGTGCTCGGCGTACGGCTGGAACGCACCCGCCTCGTCGCGCTCGGCGCGGCGGCCCTGCTCACGTCGACCGCCGTCTCCGCCGTCGGTGTGATCGGCTTCGTCGGCCTGGTCGCCCCGCACGCCGCCCGCGCGCTCGTCGGCGGGCGGCACGCCCGGGTGCTGCCGGTCGCCGCGCTGCTCGGCGCCGTCCTGGTCAGCGTCGCCGACACCCTCGGCCGCACCGTCATCGCCCCCGCCCAGATCCCGGCCGGCCTGGTGACGGCCATCATCGGCACCCCGTACTTCGTCTGGCTGCTGTGGCGATCCCGTGCCACCGCCGCCGCCGCGCGGTAGCGCCCGTCCGAGAGAGGCACCATGACCCAGACCCTGCCCGTCGCACCGTGGCGGATGTTCACCGTCGAGGTCCGCGCGGTACACCGGCTCAGCCCGTCGTTCGTGCGGGTCACCTTCACCGGGCCGGACCTGGACCGGTTCGCCGACAACGGCTACGACCAGCGGATCAAGCTGGCGTTCCCGCTGCCGGGCGAGCGCGGGGCGCGGCTGCCGGAGGGCCCGGACTGGTACGCGCGGTGGCGGGCCCTGCCCGAGCACGAGCGCAACCCGATCCGCACCTACACCGTCCGGGCGGTCCGGCCGGAGCTGTCCGAGGTGGACGTCGACCTCGTCCTGCACGGCGACGGCGGCCCGGCGACCCGCTGGGCGCGTCGCGTACGACCCGGCGACGGCATCGCGATCCTCGGCCCCGACGCGGGCTTCGACGGCGACCACGGCGGCATCGAGTTCCGCCCGCCCGCCGCCGGGCACCTGCTGCTGGCCGGCGACGAGACGGCCGTCCCGGCGATCTGCGCCATCCTGGAGCGGTTGCCGGCGACCGCCGCGGGGCGGGTCCTGCTGGAGGTGCCCGAGGCCGACGACGTGCTGCCGGTGACCGCACCCGCGGGTGTCACGGTGAGCTGGCTCGCCCGCGGCGGCGACGCGTACGGGTCGCGGCTGGTGCCGGCGGTGTCGGCCGCGGCGACCGACCTGCTCGCCGGAGCGGCGGGCGGGGCCGAGGAACCGGTCGCCGACGTCGACGTCGACGCGGAGATCCTCTGGGAGGTCCCGACGCCGGCCGCCCCGGTGCCCGTGTACGCGTGGCTGGCCGGTGAGGCCGGCGTCATCCGTACGCTGCGCCGGCACCTGGTCAGCGAGCGTGGGCTGGACCGGCGGGCGGTGGCCTTCATGGGCTACTGGCGGATCGGCCGCGCCGACCCGGCCTGAGCCGCCGCCGGTCAGGCCAGGCGGACGGCGTCGCCGTCGACCGTCACCGCGGCGGGCGGCAGCGGGGAGCCGGCCGGGCCGCCGCGGACCGAGCCGTCGGCGATGTCGAACCGACTGTTGTGGCAGGCGCACACGATCGTGCCGTCGGCGACCGAGCTGACCGTGCAGCCGGCGTGCGTGCACGTCGCCGAGAAGGCCTTGACCGTGCCGGCCGTCGGCTGGGTCAGCACCACCCCCCGCTCGGCGAAGATGCGTCCACCCCCGACCGGGATGTCGGCCAGGCGGGCCAGCGCGGGAGCGGCACCCTCCCCGCCCGCCGGGGGCGGCCCCGCCGTCCCGGTCGCCGCCGGGGCGACGGGAGCCGCCGGAGCCGCCGGAGCCGGGGCGGACGCCGCCCCGTACGTCTGGCAGCCGGCCAGCACCGCGGTGACGCCGGCCGCCCCGGTGCCCGCCAGCACGGCCCGCCGTGACGCGGTGCCCGCGTCCTCGTTCATGGGCGTGTCCTCTCCGGATGGGGCCCGCGTCACCGCTGGAACCCGAACGTCGTGAAGTACCAGACCGACGAGGTCAACCAGACCAGCATCAGCACGGTGAAGACCACACCACCGACGACCGGGAGGACCCAGCCGGCGAGCCCCCGGCGGGGCAGCGCCAGCATCTTGGTGGTGAACGCGCCGAAGAAGAAGCAGCCGAACACCGAGTGGGCGAGCGTGCGCAGGTCGTGGTCGGCGAAGCCGAGCGCGTAGAGGCAGTGCACCGCGACCGGCACGGCCAGCAGGAAGGCGATCCGCCCGGACCAGCGGTGCGCGCCGCCGGCCCAGGACGCGGTTACGCGGCCCAGCCGGCCCCACATCGCCAGCGCCGACAGCAGCTGCACCACGGCGAAGAACGCCGCGCCGGTCCCGAGCCACACCTTCACCGTCTGCGGGCCGGAGAAGCCGGCCACGTTGACCGCGATCCCGGTCGGGGTGTGCGTACGGCCGTAGACGCCGAGCGCCACCGCGACCGCCGCGCCGACCAGCAGCGGCACGACGAGCGAGGCGCGCGGCGCGGGGGCGGGCGGGTCCGCGTACGGGTCCGGCAGCACCTGGACGGCCGGACCGTCGTCCAGATCGGGCAGCGCGTGCGTGCCGCCCCGGCGGTGGTCCGCCATCACCGGCCCGCCGGGGCGTCGGGGAACACCGGTACGGCGGTGATCGTGACGCCGTTGACGATCGTGGTGCCGAAGGCCGGGTCCAGCGGCGGCGCGGCAACCGGCTTCCCGTTCCACGTCACCACACCGACCTGGGTGCCGTCGGCGAGCAGGATCCAACCGCCGTCGACCCCGGCGTCGCGGACCTGCGCCGTGGCCCGGTACAGCGCCGGGGACGTGCCACCGGTCGCGGTGGCGGTGAACGCCCACCGCTTGTCGCCGACGCGTACCTCGCCGCGGACCCGGTCACCCTCGACCGTGCCGGTGAGCCGCGCGCCGTCCTTGCCGGTGAGGTCCAGCTCCTTGCCCGTCACCGTGCCGCGAAGCCAGATCTCCAGGCTGCGGCCGTCGCAGACGTACGCGACCGCCTTGCCCTGCCGGACCGTCAGGGCGATCGTGGCGCCGCCGTCGAGGTGGCCGGTCCACGTGCCGTCCACCGCGGCGGTCCCCGGTGCCGGCGACGCGGCGGGCGGGGACGGCGGTGGCGACGTGGCAGCCGGCTGGGCGCCCGGCGTGGCGGGCTCGTCGGCGGGCGCCCCGGGGGCGCCGGGGGCGTCCGGAGCCGCCCCGGGCGCGGCGCCCGGTGGCGCGGCGGCGTTCGCCTGTCCCGCGCCCGCGCCCGCTGCCGGCGCCGGTGGTGCCGCCTGGGCACTCATCGTGAACAGCACGGCCGCGAGCACGGTCCCGGTCGCCAGGGTGAGCATCGGGGTCATCCGCTTCATGGGCATCTCCCTCCACCCGGACGTACGGCTGCCGGACCCGGGTCGTTCAATCCACGCCGAGATGATCCGGGCGTTTCCGCCCCGACGCGCCGGGTATCCGCCGGCATGTCCGCAGCATCGGCCCCGGTCCGCTGACGTGCCCGAGGGACACCTCGTCCACCGGTACGCGCGCGAGCAGGACGCCGCGCTCGCCGGGCAGGTGCTCGCCGTGTCCAGCCCGCAGGGCCGGTTCGACCCCCGGCCGTACGACGGGCGGACGCTGCGGTCGGTCGAGGCGTACGGCAAGCACCTGCTCTACCACGTCGACGGCGCACCCACCCTGCACGTGCACCTCGGCATGCGCGGCCTCTTCCTGCGCCACGACGATTCCGCCGTACCGCCCCGGCCGGGTGTCCGGGTCCGCCTCGCCGGTGACCGGGCGGCGTACGACCTGATCGCGCCCGTACGGTGCGAACCGCTCGCGCCGGAGCGGGTGCGGGCCCTGCGGGACTCGCTCGGCCCCGACCCGCTGCGCGGTGACGCCGACCCCGACGAGGCGGTACGCCGGCTGTCGGCGGCCCGCGGCGCGGTCGGCGCGGCCCTGCTGGACCAGGCGGTGTGGGCCGGCATCGGCAACGCCTGGCGGGCGGAGCTGCTGTTCCTCGCCGGTCTCGACCCGGACCGGCGGGGCGTGCCGCCGCGCACCGCCGGCGAGCTGTGGGCGCTCGCGGTGCGGCACCTCGCGCTCGGGCGGGACGCCGGGCAGGTGGTGAGCGACCCGGCCGCGCCGGACGAACGCTGGGTGTACAAGCGGAACACCTGCCGCCGGTGCGGGGCGGCGGTCCGGGTGTGGGAGCTGGGCGCCCGCACCGCGTACGCCTGCCCGGTGGACCAGCCTCCGGGCTGAGCGGGACGGTCAGCCGGCCCGGGCCTACCGCCGGCGCCACCGCCTGACGGCGTACGCGACCGCGCTGGCCAGGAAGAACAGCGCACTCAGCGCCAGCCAGCGGCCCAGCAGCGGGGTCGGTTCCCGGCCGGTCGCCGACCGGTAGGTGGTGCCGCCGAGGCCGAGGATCCCGGGCAGGTACACGAGGAACACCAGCGCCGAGGCGAGGGCGGGGACGCGGACGTGGTTGAGCAGGGCACGGCGGCGCGCCCCGACGACCCGCCGCAGCGCCCGGTCCACCGTGGCGTAGACCGGGAACAGCACCAGGTCGTGGGCCACGACGGCGCCGAGGAACCAGATCAGCATCCGCACCGCGTCCGCCTCGCCGGCCAGCCGCAGCGCCACCCAGCCGGTGACCGCGAAGCAGGCCAGCAGCACCAGCAGGTGCCGCGCCCCGGCCCCGTACGCCGCGCGGAGCCGCGCCACCCGCTCAGCCATCGGTCCGGAAGTCGATGGCGGCGACCCACTTGGTGCAGTGCACGCCGGGCAGGGCCGGCACGATGACCCGGGCCGGGTACCCGTGGTCGGCGGACAGGTCCACGCCGTTGACCCGCAGCGCCAGCAGCGAGTCCCCATCGAGGACCTGGTTGGCCTGGAGCGTGGCCTGGTCGAACAGGCCGCCCTGCTCCAAGCTGCGGACGTGCGCGGCGGCCGGGTCGGTCACCCCGACCAGCGCGGCGAGGTCCCGCAACGGCACACCGGTCCAGGTCTGCAGGGTGGACCACCCTTCCACGCAGGCGATCGGCAGGCGCGCGGTGTGCTGGGCCATGGCGAGCAGGGCCGGCCGGTCCAGGGTGACCTCGCGGCCACCACCGCGCAGGGACAGCCGCCAGCTCGGGCCGGCGTCCTCGGCGGAGATGCCGGCCGCCGCGGCGGTGCGGTTGACCGGGAAGGCGTTCGGGCCGCTGCCCGGGTCCTGCCCCCGGGGCAGCAGCAGCGCGGTGCGCCGCAGCGGGCCGTCCAGGCTCTGCCCGACGGTCAGCGCGCCGAGCAGCAGCGCGCCCCCGCCGACGAGAGCGACCGCGCCGCGCCGGCTGACCGTCGCCGGGCCGGGCGCCGGGGCCACCAGGCCGTCCGGGTCGGGTGGCTCCGGCCGGGTGGCCGCCGTGCCGGTCCGCGCCTCGTCGGCCGGCCGCCGGGACCGCAGCGCGGAGAGCATCCTCGGCAGCTTGAGCGACACGTGCGCCACCAGGGCCGCGACGAACACCCACGCGCCGAAGTAGTGCGCGGTGTAGAAGTCGAAACCGAACAGGTACGCGTAATGGATGTTGAGCAGGCCGGTGGCGATCTCGAAGAGGATCCCGCCGACCAGCAGGAGCAGGGAGAGCCGTTCGAGGACCTGCGCCACCGAGCGGGCGGGCGGCCAGTCGAACAGCTTCGGGATCACCGACCACAGCTTGGCCAGCACCACCGGGATCAGCATGATCCCGAGGGTCACGTGCAGCCCCTGGGTGACCCGGAACAGCCAGGACGGGCGGGTGGGCCAGTCGACCTGGGGCAGCCGCAGCCAGCCCACGTCGCGCGGGAACGCCTGCCCGAACTGCGGCCCGTAGGCGAGGTAATCGAGCAGCCCGGTGAGGAACACCAGGGGCAGCCCGACGAGCAGCACGGCGCCGTACACGGCCGTCAGCCACGGCCCGCGCAGCGGGCTGCGCCAGCCCCGCGTCACGGCCCCGGCGCCGGGCGGCCGGTGCCGGGCGAGGGCACGCCACAGCGGCGCGGGAAAGCCGTACTCCCGCTCGCCGGCGGGCCTGCCGTCACCGTCCCCGGGCATGGGCGCTCCTCACTGTGGCCGGGTCTCCACCGCGACGCTAGACCGGGCGCGGACGGCCCGGCCCCGGTTGCGGCATTACGAGCCGCTTACGCGCCGACGCGGGGTCCCCCGTCCGGTGGGTCGGTCTTACGAAGTCGTGACGGTCCGGCCGAACACCCGGGCCGCCGCGCCCGGCCGGCCTAGCGTGACCGGAATGCGCATACTCGTCACCGGCGCGGCCGGCTTCGTCGGGTCGCACGTCGTCGACCTGGCGGTCGCCGAGGGGCACGACGTGGTCGGCCTGGACGCGCTGCTCCCGCAGGCGCACGGGGCCGGGCTGCCGGTCTGGTCCCGGACGCACCGGCCGGTGGTCGGCGACGTCCGCGACGCGGCGCTGCTGGACCGGCTGCTGCGCGACGTGGACGCCGTCTGCCACCAGGCCGCCATGGTCGGGCACGGCCTCGACCCGTCCGACGCCCCGGCGTACACCAGCCACAACGACCACGGCACCGCCGTGCTGCTCGCCGCCATGCACCGGGCCGGCGTGACCCGGCTGGTGCTGGCCAGTTCGATGGTCGTCTACGGGGAGGGGACGTACCGGTGCGCCGCCCACGGCGTCGTCCGCCCCGCTCCGCGCCGCCCCGCCGACCTGGCCGCCGGCCGGTACGACCCGACCTGCCCCGCCTGCCACCGTCCACTCACCCCGGCCCTGGTGCCGGAGGACGCGCCCCTCGATCCCCGCAGCACGTACGCGGCCACCAAGCTGGCGCAGGAGCACCTGGCCGCCGCCTGGGCCCGGCAGACCGGCGGCGGGGTGTGGGCGCTGCGCTACCACAACGTCTACGGCCCCCGGATGCCCCGCGACACCCCGTACGCGGGCGTGGCCTCGATCTTCCGCTCGGCGCTGGCGGCCGGGCGGGCGCCCCGCGTGCTGGAGGACGGCCGCCAGCGCCGCGACTTCGTGCACGTCACCGACGTGGCGCGGGCCAACCTGCTGGCGCTGACCGCCCCGGCGCCGGAGGGCCTGGTGCCGGTCAACGTCTGCTCCGGCGAGCCGCACACCGTCGGCGAACTCGCGACCACCCTCGCCGCGGCGATGGGCGGTCCCGCGCCCCTCGTGGTCGGCGGTGCCCGCGCCGCCGACGTCCGCCACGTCGTCGCCGACCCGCGCCGCGCCGCCGGCCTCCTCGGCTACACCGCCCGGGTCGGCTTCGCCGAGGGCGTCGCCGCGTTCGCCCGCGACCCGCTGCGGGAACCGGCCGCCGTGCCCGCCGGTGGGCCGTCCCCGGCCGCCCCGTCCGAGCCCGCCGTGGCGGCGGAGCCGTCCGCCCTGCCGGCCTGACCGGCCGGCGCGATGCCCGGGCGGGGCGCCGGCACGGCATGGCGCATCCTGCGCTGTCGCAGCCGGCGCACACCGCCGGACGCCGCGACCGTCAGCTGACCGTGAACAGCAGGTGGTTGACCGCCACGGCGGTCACTGCCTGCCCGGCGAGCCACCACCGGTGGGTACGTGCCGGCAGGTGCGCGACGGCCACCAGCAGCCACACCGCGAACGGCAGCCAGATCCGCTCCACCTCCGCCTTGCTCAGCCCGGACAGGTCCGCCGCCACGACCGCCAGCGCCGCGGCCACCGGGAGCACGACGACCGGTCCCGCGCCCCGGACGGCACCCGCCATCGCCGACCACCACCGCGCGGCACGCCCGATCCGCCCCGCGGGCCCGGCGATCACCCCGCCGTCGGCCGACCCGGCCGCGAGCCGCGCGAGCGCGCCACGAACCGGCCCGACGGCGGCCACCAGCGCCCGGCGCAGCGCCGGCCCCACCGCCGGCCCGGCGGACAGCAGCAGCGCGGCCAGGTTCGCCCACACCCAGTAGCCGTACGGGCGATCGGCCGCCCACCCCTGGTAGTAGCGCTCGACCACCAGGCGGTAGCCGTCCCACCACCAGAACCCGGCGGTGGTGAACGCCACCACGACGGCGGCGACCCCGGCGAGGGCGGCGGCCAGCGCTGCCCACCCGTCCCGGGCCCGCACCGCCAGCACGGCCACCGCCAGCAACCCGACCAGCACGAACCCGTACGACAGGTGCAGCGCGAAGCCCAGCACGAGCCCGCCGGCGAAGGCCGTCCACCGGCCGCCGGTCGCGAGCAGCGCCAGGCCGGCGGCCACCACCCCGGCGAACAGCCCGTCCGCCGACGCCCCCACCCAGACCGCGCCCGGCAGCAGCACCAGGAACGGCACCAGGGCCCGGGCGGCGCCGTCGGCTCCCAGCGCCCGCAGGGTCACCGGCACCGACACCGCAACCGTCGCGCCGGCCAGGACGCACACCAGGCCGGCCACCGCGCCGCCGCCCAGCCCGACCCGGTCGAGCCACACGAAGACCAGCAGCGCCCCGGGCGGGTGCCCGGCCGTGTGCGTCGACCACGAGTCCGGCTGGAAGTCGAGGATCCGCCCGGTGAAACCGGCCAGCACGGCGGACACGTCGGTGACCCGGGGCACCTCGTGCAGGTACTCCGCCTGCGTGGTCAGCCGCTCGGCGAGACCGGCCGACCAGCCGTCCACCAGGGCCAGCGCGAGCGTCCACGCCACCGAGGCCAGCCAGCCGGCGAAGAGCAGCCGGCCCCAGCGGGCGGTCCGCGCCCACGGAACGCCCCAGACCAGCACCACCACGGCGACCAGCACCACCGCCGGCGTACCCCAGCCGACGTGCGGACGCCAGGTGGCGTAGGCCGGAGCGGCGTCCGCGTGCAGGCCCGAACCCCGGGCGTTGAGCACCGCGCCCACCACCACGGCGGCCGCCAGCAGCGCCGCCTCCACGGCGAGCACCACCAGGTCGGCGCGGCCCCGGCGGGCGGGCGCCGCGGGGGCGGCGGCGGTTCGTGTCGGTGTGGACGTCACAACGACCGCACGGTACGGGCTGCGACGCGGTGGCGCAGGCGAAGCGGCGTCCCGTCACCGGTCGGTAAGAATCTGTCCCCCGGTAAGCGATCTGTAAGCACGTTCCGGCCGCCGCGGGTCCGCCGCCGCCCTAGCGTCGAGGCATGTCCACACAGATCGACGTGGTCCTGCCGTGCCTGGACGAGGCTGCGGCGCTGCCGGGCGTCCTCGCCGCGCTGCCGCCCGGGTACCGGGCGCTCATGGTGGACAACGGGTCGCGGGACGGGTCGCCCGAGGTGGCCGCCCGGCTCGGCGCCCGGGTGGTGCACGAACCCCGCCGCGGCTACGGCGCCGCCGTCCACACCGGGCTCCTCGCCGCCGAGACCGAACTGGTGTGCGTCCTGGACGCGGACGGTTCGTTCGACCCGGCGGAGCTGCCGGCCCTGGTGGCCCCGGTGGCGGACGGCTCGGCCGACCTCGCGGTGGGCCGCCGCCGGCCCGTGTCGGCGTCCGCCTGGCCGTGGCACGCCCGCGCCGGCACCGCGCTGATCGCGGCGCTGCTGCGCCAGCGTGGCGTCCCGCTGCGCGACCTGAGCCCGATCCGGGTGGCGCGGCGCGAGGCGCTGCTCGGCCTCGGCGTCACCGACCGGGCCTTCGGCTACCCGCTCGAACTGCTGGTCCGGGCGGCCGCCGCGGGTTGGCGCATCCGGGAACTGGACGTCACGTACGCGCCGCGCGCCGCCGGCACCCGCTCGAAGGTCTCCGGCTCCGTGCGCGGCACCCTGCGGGCGACCCGCGACTTCGCCGGCGTGCTGCGCAGCATGGGCGGCACCCGGTGACCGTCCTGCTGGTCGTGGCGAAGGCGCCGGTGCCGGGCGCGGTGAAGACCCGGCTGTGCCCGCCCGCCACCCCCGACCAGGCGGCCCGGGTCGCCGCCGCCGCGCTGCGCGACACGCTCGCCGCGGTCGCGGCGACCCCCGGCGTGACCCCGGTGCTCGCCCTGCACGGGCGGCTCGCCGACGGCGTGGCCGCCGACGCGCTGCGGACCGCCGTCACCGGCTGGACGGTCCTGCCGCAGCGTGGCGCCGGGCTGGGCGACCGGCTCGCCGCCGCGTACGCGGACATCGCGGCCGCGTACCCCGGCCGGCCGGTGCTCCAGATCGGCATGGACACGCCGCAGGTGTCCCCGGTCCTGCTCGGCGCGGCGGCGCGGCGCCTGGCCGGCGCGGACGCGCTGCTCGGCCCCGCGGTCGACGGTGGCTGGTGGGGCCTGGGCCTGCGCGATCCCCGACACGCGACCGCCCTGCGGGACGTGCCCATGTCCACCCCGCTGACCGGGCGACGCACCGTCGAGGCACTGGCCGCGTGCCGCCTGCGCGTTCAGCCGCTGCCGGTGCTCCGGGACGTCGACGAGTGGGCCGACGCGCTGGCCGTGGCGGCGATGCTGCCGGGCAGCCGGTTCGCGCGGCAGGTCCACGCCGTCCGGCCGGACCCGGAGACGGTCGGGACACGGCGGTGACCGCCCTCGCCACCGACCCGGACGCCGCCGGCTTCGCGGCGGCGCTCACCACCCCGACCGGGACGCACTGGCTGGTCGACACCCACGGGCGGCGGACCCGCCTGCCGGTCGACCGCTGGCACGCGGCGGCGGAGCCGGCGCTGCGGGCGGTCCTGCGCCGCTGCGCCGGCCCCACCCTGGACGTCGGCTGCGGGCCGGGCCGGGTCACCCGCGCGCTGGTGGAGGCCGGTGTGACGGCCGTCGGGCTCGACGTGTGCGCCGAGGCCGTCCGCCGTACCCGGGCCCGCGGCGCGGTCGCGCTGCGCCGGGACGTGTTCGACCCGCTGCCCGGCGAGGGGCGCTGGGCGCACGTGCTGCTGATCGACGGCAACATCGGCATCGGCGGCGACCCGGTCGCCCTGCTGCGCCGCTGCCGGGACCTCCTCCGCCCGCGCGGCACCGTCGTGGTGGAGGTGGAACCGGCCGGCCCCGGCCTGTGGCGCGGCGTCAGCCATCTCGCGTACCGGACGGTCGACGGCGTGTCCCGGCGGGGCCCGTGGTTCCGGTGGGCCCGGCTCGACGAGCGGGCGCTGCCGGCGGTGGCCGCCGCGGTCGGCCTCGCGGTGCACGAGGTGGCCGACCGGGACGGCCGCCGGTTCGCCGTCCTCCGCCGCCCCTGACGGTGACGACGGGGCCGGCGCCGGGATCAGCCGGGCGGGCCGGCCGCCGCTGCGCGCGGGTCGAGGCCGGGGGAGAACGTGGTGAGGAAGCGGTCCCGGAAGGTGTCCATCCGCCACACCGGCGCGTCGGGTCCCGGCCGTAGGCCGTCCTGCCAGTTCCAGCCGGCGATCCGGTCGAGCACCGCCCGGTCCCGCGTGATGAGGTGGATCGGCACGTCCTGGCTGGCGTCCGGGCCGGTGACGATCGGCGCGGGCTGGTGGTCACCGACCACGATCAGCACCAGGTTGTCGCCGCCGTACCGCTGGACGTACGAGGTGAGGGCGCCCAGCGTGTACTCGATCGACCGCCGGTAACCCAGCCGGGGCTGCTTGGACGAGCTGCGCTCGGTGGCGTCGCGGAACACGCTGCCGTCGCCGAGCGCGTTCCAGTCCAGCAGCCGGGGGATGTGCGTCCAGGGGGAGTGGCTGGAGATCAGGGCCAGCTCGGCCATCACCGGCCGCCGGTCCGTGGCGGTGCGTTCCCGCTGGTGGAACACCGACAGGGTGTACTGGTCGGGCATCGGGGCGAAGCTGAACCGCGGGCCCCGGTAGCCGAGGCTGTGCTCGTCGTAGAACTGCTCGTAGTCGTAGAACGCCCCCTCGGGCCACGCCTGGTTGGCCGCAGGCATCACGCCGACCGTCCGCCAGCCGGCCCGCTGGAAGGCGGTGCCGAGGGTGCTGCGGTCGCTGGCCAGCAGCGTACGGTGGCGTTGGTCGTTGTCGATCCACAGGCCGGAGAGCAACGTGGCGTGGGCCAGCCAGCTGCCGCCGCCGGTGGTGGGCGAGGTGAGGAACGCGCTGCGGGTGCCGTAGCCGGCCGCGGACAGCCGACGTTGCCCCTGGTCGAGCACCACGCCGACGTTGGCGAACTCCTCCTCCTGCACCGCGTCGCGCCCGTAGCTCTCGACGAAGGCGACCAGCACGTCCTTCCCGCGCAGCGCGGTGAGCAGCCGGTCGCCGGGCGCGTCGCCGTACGGGTCGGCGTCGACCTCACCGGCGAACACCGCCCGGTCGCGCAGCCGCGCCTGCACCTGCAGGGCGTGCGCGTTGACCAGCACGGTCGCGGAGGCGTCGGCCACCGGCCCGGCCGGCGCGATCCGCACCCCGGCGGCGGCGCCGACGAGCCAGAGCACCACCAGCGCCGCCAGCGCGCGGCGGGACCGGTCCGGGTGGCCGGCCAGCAGCCGGCACAGCCGCCGGGTCGCCCAGGTCAGGGTGGCGAGCAGCCCGACGGCCAGCAGCACGGCGCCGACGGCGGCGGCGACGGCGCCGGCCCGCCCGACCGAACCGCTCACGAAGGTGAACGCCTCGTCGAGCAGCGCCCAGTCGAGCACCAGGTCGAACGGCCGGCCGAGCGCCGAGCCGAAGCCGAGGTCGGCGGCCTTGAGGACCACCAGCAGCCCGAGCGCCACCCCGGCCAGCGTCGCCACCGGGCGGCGGGCCCGGGTGGGCAGGGCGAGCAGGACCGCCGCCAGCACCAGACCCTCCAGGGGGATCCGGACCAGCGCGGCGGGCGTCAGGTGGCCCGGTCGGTGCGGCGCGCCCAGGGCGACCAGCACCAGCGCCACGGCCACCGCGGTGGCCAGCCACCCCACGACCCGCCGCCACCGCGCCGGCCGGTCCACCTGCCCCGGGGTACGCCCCGTGCCTGGCTCGTCGACCGGGACGGTGCTCCCGTCGGGCCGCGCGCTGCTCTCGTCGGGCCGCGCGCTGCTCTCGTCGGGCCGCGCGGTGTTCTCGTCGGGCCGCGCGGTGTTCTCGTCGTTCTGCACGGTGCTCCTCGGTCAGTCGTGGACGGCGACGAGTTCCCGGCGCGCCGCCGGCCGGCCCGCGCCCACCGGCACGCCCGGCAGCGGCGCGCCGGCGACCGGCATCGCGGGCTGCCCGACGGGTGCCGTGGCCGGCGTGGGGACCGGCGCGGAGCGGCGCCGCCACAGCCAGAGCACGTCCCGACCGAACGACTCCACCTGGAGCGCCAGCGCCCCGACGAGCAGCGCCACCGCGGCCGGCGGCGGCAGCACCCGCGACGCGGCGACCAGCAGCAGCACGCCCAGCGCCGCCGCGGTGACCTTGCGCCAGTACCGGGGTGGCAGCGGCCGGCACATCCAGGGCAGCGCCCAGCCGGCGGCGACGAACAGGTACCGCATCGCGCCGAGGGCGAGCACCCAGACCCCGACCGCCGGCGCCACGTGCAGGCTGAGCACGGCGACGAGGATGCTGTCGATCTCCATGTCGAACCGGGCGCCGAGCGCGCTGGCCGTGCCGGTGCGCCGGGCCACGTACCCGTCCACGGCGTCCAACGCGAGGGCCACCGCGGTGAGGACGGTGAACAGCCCGATCGGCACCGGCCGGCCGGCGAACCCGTCGGCGACCAGCGCGGTGACCGCGCCGACGAGCACCGCCCGGCCCAGGGTCACCCGGTCGGCCGGCCCGAGAGCGGTCACCCCCGCCCGGTGCAGGCCCACGAGCAGCGTCAGGCACACCGCCAGCCCGTACCCGAGGCCGGCGAACCAGCCGGTGGGGCCGAGACCGACCGTCCCGGCGAGCCCGGCCAGCAGGACAATCTGGACGCCCAGCCCGATCAGCGGACCGTTTCGAACCGTGGCCACCGTGCCTCCGTGTCTATGATCGACAACTCCCTGACTGGGTAGTACGCATGAAACGACGGTCCGGTTCGCCCGGACGCGGAAAGGAGCAGCCGGTGACACGGACGGCCCGGGCCTTCTGGCTGCGGACACCCGGCCAGGGGGAGATCCGGCCGGCGCCGCTGCCCGCCCCCGGCCCCGGCGAGGTGCTCGTCCGGGCGCGGTACTCCGGCGTGAGCCGCGGCACCGAGACGCTGGTGTTCAACGGCGGCGTCCCCACCGGCCAGTACGCGGCGATGCGCGCCCCGTTCCAGGAGGGAGACTTCCCGGCGCCGGTCAAGTACGGCTACCTCAGCGTGGGCGTGGTCGAGGAGGGGCCGGAGGACCTGCGCGGGCGCACCGTGTTCTGCCTGCACCCGCACCAGACCGCGTACGTGGTCCCGGTCGACGCGGTGGCGGTCGTACCCGACGGCGTTCCGGCGGCCCGCGCGGTGCTGGCCGGCACGGTGGAGACCGCGGTGAACGCGCTGTGGGACGCGCCGCCGCTGGTCGGCGACCGGATAACCGTGGTCGGCGCCGGCATGGTCGGTGCCACCGTCGCGGCCCTGGCGGCGCGCTTCCCCGGGGTACGGGTGCAGCTCGTCGACGTCGACCCGGCGCGGGCGGCGCTGGCCGCGGCCCTCGGCGTCGAGTTCGCCGCGCCGGCCGACGCGGCGGGCGGACGCGACCTGGTGGTGCACGCCAGCGCCACCTCCGCCGGCCTGCGGCGCTGCCTGGAGCTGGTGGCGCCGGAGGGCACGGTGCTGGAGCTGAGCTGGTACGGCGACCGCGAGGTGACCCTCCCGCTGGGCGGCGAGTTCCACTCCGGGCGGCTCACCCTGCGCAGCAGCCAGGTGGGCCGGATCGCGCCGGCCCGGCGGAGCAGCCGCAGCTACCCCGACCGGCTCGCGCTGGCGCTGGACCTGCTCGCCGATCCGGTGTTCGACGTGCTGCTCACCGGGGAGTCCCGCTTCGCCGACCTGCCCGACGTGCTGCCCCGGCTCGCCGCCGGGCGGCTGCCGGCCCTGTGCCACCTCATCACCTACGACGGAGAGGACTAACCGTGTTCAGCGTTACCGTCCGTGACCACATGATGATCGCCCACAGCTTCCGGGGTGAGGTGTTCGGTCCGGCCCAGCGCCTGCACGGCGCCACCTTCGTCGTCGACGCCACCTTCCGCCGCGCCGACCTCGACGCCGACGGCATCGTGGTCGACATCGGGCGGGCCACCGACCGGCTGCGCGCGGTGCTGGGCGAACTGACCTACCGCAACCTCGACGACGAGCCGGCGTTCGCGGGCGTGAACACCACCACCGAGGTGCTCGCCCGCACCGTCGCCGACCGGCTCGCCGAGGCGGCGCACGCCGGTGACCTCGGCGAGGGTGCGCGTGGCCTGGCCGGGATCACGGTGACCCTGCACGAGTCGCACGTGGCATGGGCCAGCTACGAACGGTCGCTGTGACGGGCACCGTCCACGCGGTGCTGCCCGGCGACATCGACGACCCGGCCACACCGAGCGGAGGCAACCGGTACGACCGGCGCGTCCTCGACGGCCTGGCCGCCGCCGGGTGGACCGTGCACGAGCACCCGGTACCCGGTCGCTGGCCGGACCCGGAGCCGGCCGACCGGGCCGGTCTCGCCCGGGTGCTCGACGCGCTGCCCGACGGGGCGGTCACCCTGCTCGACGGCCTGGTCGCCTCGGCCGTGCCCGAGATCCTCGCGCCGCGTGCCGGACGGCTGCGCCCGGTCGTGCTCGTGCACCTGCCGCTGGACCACGACGCCGAGCGCGCGGCACTGGCGTGCGCGGCGGCGGTCGTCACCACCAGCGGCTGGACGCGGCGGTGGCTCATCGACCGGTACGCGCTGCCCGCCGGGCGGATCCACGTCGCCGCGCCCGGCGTCGACCCGGCACCCCCGGCGGCCGGCTCGTCGACCGGCGGGGAACTGCTCTGCGTCGCGGCGGTCACCCCGCTCAAGGGACACGACACCCTGGTCGACGCGCTCGCCCGGGTCGCCGACCTGCCCTGGCGCTGCGTCTGCGCCGGGTCGCTCACCCGGGACCCGGTGTTCGTCGACCGGCTGCGGCGGCGCGTCGCCGACCAGGGTCTCGCCGGGCGGGTGCACCTGGCCGGCCCGTACCCCGGGGCCGATCTGGACGCCGCGTACGCGGCGGCCGACCTGCTGGTGCTGGCGTCGCGGATCGAGACGTACGGCATGGCGGTCACCGAGGCCCTCGCCCGTGGCGTACCGGTGCTGGCGACCGCGGCCGGCGGGCTGCCCGACACCCTGGGCCGCGCCCCGGACGGCACCCCGCCGGGGCTGCTCGTGCCCCCCGGTGACCCGGCCGCCCTGGCCGGCGCGCTGCGGCGCTGGCTCACCGACCCGGCGCTGCGCGGACGCCTGCGCCGGTCCGCCCGCGAGCGGCGGGCCGCCCTCGACGACTGGACGACGACGACCACCGCGCTGGCGACGGCGCTGGAAGGAGCGGCATGACCGTCGACCTGCCCGCGGGCTTCGCGGACTGGCTCACCCTGCGCGAGCCCGCCGACGCGGCGGCCCGCGCCACGGACCTCGTCGACCGGGTGCGGTCCCGGCTCACCGGCACCCCGCTGGTCGTGCACGACCTCGGCTGCGGCACCGGGTCGATGGGCCGCTGGCTCGCCCCGCGGCTGCCCGGTCCGCAGCACTGGATCCTGCACGACGGGGACGCCGGTCTGCTCGCCCGCGCCGCCGCCGACCTGCCCGCGGCCGCCGCCGACGGTGCCCCGGTGACCGTCGAGACCCGCCCCGGTGACCTGACCCGGCTCACCGCCGCCGACCTGGCCGGCGCCTCCCTGGTCACCGCGTCCGCGCTGCTGGACATGCTCACCGCCGACGAGGTCGAGCGGGTCGTCGCCGCCTGCGCCGGCCGGCCGGCCCTGTTCGCCCTGTCCGTCGTCGGCCGGGTGCGGTTCGATCCGGTCGACGCCCTCGACACCGAGATCGCGGAGGCGTTCAACGAGCACCAGCGCCGTACCGTCGGCGGCCGTGCCCTGCTCGGGCCGGACGCCGTCGACGTGGCGGCCGCCGCGTTCGTCCGGCACGGCGCCGACGTCGTGCTCCGGCCCAGCCCGTGGCGGCTCGGCCCGAAGGAACCGGACCTGTTCGAGGGGTGGTTCGCCGGCTGGCTCGACGCGGCCTGCGAGCAGCGGCCGGAGCTGATCGGCCCGGTCGGGGCGTACGCGCGGAGCCGGCGCGCCGCCGTCGCGGCCGGCCGGCTGACCGTTCTGATCGACCACCGCGACCTGCTCGCCCTGCCTACGGTGAACCCGTGAGCGTCGCCGTACGTGCCTACCCACGGGAAAGATCGTGAGGGAGGTCCGGATGGACACGGCGGTGACCACCGCACCCGCGGCGGGCCGGAGGGTCTCGGGGCGGGCCCTGGCATGGGTCCGGACGCTGGGCGGTGTCGGCATGCTCGGCGGGCTCCTCTGCTGGGTCGGCGCCGGCCCGTTCCTCGACGGGCTGCGCCTGATCGACGCCCCCGCGCTGGCGGCGGCGCTGGCCATCGGCGTGCTCACCACGGTGTGCTGCGCGTGGCGGTGGAGCCTGGTCGCCGGCGGGCTCGGGGTCCGGCTGCCGCTGCGAACCGCCGTGGCGCACTGCTACCGGGCGGTGTTCCTCAACGCGACGCTCCCCGGCGGGATCCTCGGCGACGTGCACCGCGCGGTTCGCCACGGGCGGGATTCCGGCGACGTCGGGCGGGGTATCCGTGCCGTCGTGTGGGAGCGAACCGCCGGACAGGTCGTGCTCGCCGCGGTGGCGGTGGTGGTGCTCGCCGCGTTCCCGTCCCCGGTCCGGCCGTACCTGCCGGCGGTGGCGGCGACCCTCGCCGCGCTCGGGCTCGGCGTGTTCCTGCTGGCCCGGGCGCTGCCGGTGGCCAAGCCGTCCCGCTTCGCGCGGGCGCTCGGCGCCGCGGTCGCCGACGTCCGTGCCGGGCTGCTGGCCCGCCGCACCTGGTGCGGGGTGCTGCTCGCCTCCGCGCTCGCGGTCGCCGGTCACCTGGCGACGTTCGTGCTCGCCGCCCGCACCGCCGGCTCCACCGCGCCGCTGTCCCTGCTGGTGCCGTTGACGCTGCTGGCGCTGCTCGCGATGGGGGTGCCGGCGAACGTCGCCGGCTTCGGGCCCCGCGAGGGCGTGGCCGCGTGGGCGTTCGGCGCCGCCGGCCTCTCCGCCGCCGAGGGCGTCTCGACGGCGACGGTGTACGGAGCCCTGGTGCTCGTCGCGAGCCTTCCCGGTGCCGCCGTCCTGGTGGCCCGTCGTGTCCGCGTGCCGGCCGGCACCGTCTGACAAGGAGTCCGATGCATTCCGCACCGCCCGCCACCACGATCCGTACCGAGGTCACCGTCCCGCTGCGCTTCCCCGACGGGTACACCACCACGGCGCGGGTCTTCTCCTTCGAGGGCCTGGCCGACGGGCGGGAGCACCTGGCGTTCGGGCTCGGCGACCGGGCCCACCCCCTCGACCCGGCGGGCACGCGCCGGCCCGTGCCGCTGGTCCGCCCGCACAGCGAGTGCCTCACCGGGGACGTGTTCGGCAGCCAGCGCTGCGACTGCGGTCCCCAGTTGCGGGAGGCCGTCGAGCGGATCGCCGACAGCGGCGGGTACCTGCTCTACCTGCGGCAGGAGGGCCGCGGCATCGGCCTGTACGCGAAGCTGGAGGCGTACGCGCTCCAGGAGGCCGGCCTCGACACGTACGACGCGAACCTCGCGCTCGGCCACCGCGAGGACGAGCGGGACTACACGGTGGCGGCGCAGATGCTCGCCGCGCTCGGCGTGGAGCAGGTCGCCCTGCTCAGCAACAACCCGGACAAGGCCGCCCAGCTGCACCGGCTCGGGGTCACCATCACCGAGCGGGTGCCCACGGGCGTGTACCTCTCCCCGGCGAACGCCGGCTACCTGGCCGCGAAGGTGACCCGCGGCGACCACGCCCTCGACCTACCTCTCGTCCATGACTGAGCGACCGTACGTCCTGCTCAGCTGCGCCGCCTCGATCGACGGCTACATCGACGACGCCACCGGCCAGCGGTTGGTGCTGTCCAACGAGGCCGACCTGGACCGGATCGACGAGGTGCGGGCCGGGTGCGACGCGATCCTGGTCGGCGCGGGCACGGTCCGCCGGGACGACCCGCGCCTGCTGGTGCGCTCCGACGCCCGCCGCGCCGACCGGGTCGCCCGGGGTCTGCCGGCCTCGCCGGCGCGGGTGACGCTCACCGGCTGCGGCGACCTCGACCCGGAGGCCCGGTTCTTCACCGTCGGTGACACCGACCGGTTCATCTACTGCGCGACCTCCGCGGTCGAGAAGACCCGCGAGCGCCTCGGCGACCGGGCCACCGTGGTCGACGCCGGGGAGCCGGTCGACCTGACCCGGGCGCTGGGGGACCTCGCCGCCCGGGGCGTACGCCGGTTGATGGTGGAGGGCGGCGCGAGCGTGCACGCCCAGTTCCTCACCGCCGGTCTCGCCGACGAGCTGCACCTGGTGGTCGCGCCGTTCTTCGTGGGCGACAGCCGCGCCCCGCGCTTCGGCGGCGACGGCTGCTTCCCCTGGCACGCCGGTCGCCGCGCCCGCGTCGCCGAGGTCCGCCAGATCGGCGACGTCGCGCTGGTGCGCTACGCGCTCTCCGACCGCTGCGCCGGCTGAGCGGCCGTCCCGCGGTCGAGGAACATCAGCCGGGCCCGCTTGTCCGGCAGGTCGACCAGCGGACCCGCCACGAACCCGCTGCGACGCAGGCGGGCCACCGCCCGGCCGTTGCGGGCGTCCGGCTCGGCGACGATCCGCCGGTGCGCCGGGTCAGCGAACACGAACGCGACCAGCACCCCGAGCAGGTGGCCGGTGAAGCCGGGCTCGGGGTGGGCCGGCGGGCCGATCAGCAGGTGCACGCCGTGGTCGCCGGGCCGGACGTCGTACACCTCGCCGACCGGGTCGGCGGCCGGCTCGTACGTCTGGAACAGCGCCACCGGCCGCCCGTCCCGGTGCGCCAGCCAGGCGTGGTGGGTGGGGAGGGAGTCCACGTACCGGTAGATCTCCGCCACCCGGTCCCGGCCGGCGTCGCGCATCCCCCAGAAGCGGGCCCGTTCCTGGCTGACCCAGCCGTGGATCAGGTCCGCGTCACGGTCCGGCTCCACCGGCCGCAGCTCGACGCGACCGAACCCCGCGACATCCCGCCCGAACACCACGTCACCCATCCCGCTCCTCGGTGAGGTCGTCCCAGTTCGTGACCACCGGCAGCAGCTCCCCGTGCTGCCACGCCGCGAGCTGGTCGGTGTGGTGCGCCGCGCCGGGCACCCCGTCGGCGCCGAGCGGCACGACCCACCGGCTGTCCTCGCGCCGCGCCAGGTCCCACGCGTACCGCGCCGCCGGCCCGCGCAGGCACCGGTCGGTGATCCCGGGCACGCTGGAGGTCGCGAGCACGCAGTCGTGGTCCCCGTCCAGCTCCGGCCCGCCGTCCGGGCCGGCGTCGGGCAGGGCCCGCCACGCGGCGAGCCGGTGCCGGGCGCCCCAGCGGGCGCCCGCGCCGCCGACGGCCGGGTCCAGGTCGCCGCCGGCGACCTCCACGAGCGCCTCCCGGGCGAGCGCCGCCGCGTCCGCCCCGGGCAGCACCCCCGGGGCCAGGAGCGCGCCGAGCGCCGTCCCCACCCGCGGCGTCAGCGCCAGCCAGGGCGCGAACAGCTCCGGGTACGCCGGTGGCTCGGCGAGCGCCGCGAGGGCCGGGTGGGCGGCGATCCGCCGCACCAGGGCGGCCCGCACGGCGGCGTACGCGCCCGCGTCCCCGCTGTCGGCGGCCATCCGGCGGTCCCAGCGCAGCAGCCGGTCCCGCAGCGCGGCCGCTTCCGGCGGCAGACCGTCCAGGTCGGACAGGATCGCGAGCAGCGACCCGGCGGCGGCCGCGTACGTGTCGGTGTGCACCTCGGCCATCCGCCCGGCGGTCCAGCCGGGGGACGCGTCGAGCAGGTCCCGGATGCGCCGCGCCCGGTACGGGGGCGCGAACTCCACCCCCAGTGGCGTGGAGACGCCACGTTCGTTTGCCATCACCGCGACGTCGGGCACCTCGGCGCGGGGCATCGCGTGCCAGCCCTGCCACGCGTGCCCGGGCTCCCAACCGGGCACCACACGCAGGCGGTTGTCGGGGTGGCGCGCGGGCACCATCCCGGCGGCGCGGTGCAGCAGGCCGCCGGTGGTGTCCGCGGCGAGGACGACGTTGACCGGCTCCACCCACACGTCCACGGCGGCGTCCACGTCGGCGACGGTCCGGGCGCGCAGCAGCGCCGGCAGCGCGGCGAAGCCCAGCTCGCCGGTGACGCGGGGCGGGTAGCGGAGGCTGATCGCCTCGGGCGCGTCCGGCCCCCCGACCACCACCGGTCCCCGGTCGGTCTCGACGACCTCCACGTCGACCGGGTCGCCCCCGGCCACGGTGATCGTCTCGGTGTGGGCCCGCGCGGGGCGCCAGCCGTCCGGCCCGTACGCCTCGACGCCGCCGCCGTCGCGGCGCAGCCGCTCGGCGTACAGGTCCTGGTAGTCGGCCATCGCGTTGGTGATCGCCCAGGCGACGTCGCCGGCGTGCCCGAAGTGGGCGACGCCCGGCACCCCGGGAACGGCCAGGCCGACCACGTCGTACTCCGGGCAGGCCAGCCGGATCTGCTGGTAGATGCCGGGGTCCTCGATGTACCGGTGCGGGTCGCCGGCCAGCAGCGCGGCGCCGGTGGCGGTGCGGTCCCCGGCGAGCAGCCAGCCGTTGCTGCCGGAGCTGGTCGGCCCGTCGGCGTGGAACAGCGTCACGGCGTCCGGGCCGAGCCGCCGGGCGACGTGCTCACGCCAGAGCTTGGTGGGGAAGCCGGCGAAGAGCACGTGGTGGGTGAGCCAGATCGCCAGCGGGGTCCACGGCTCCCACCGCCCGGGGGCGAGGCCGACGGCGGCGAACCGGGGGTCGCGCGCCGCGCCGGCGGCCAGGCCGTCGTTGACGCCGTCGACGTACCGGGCCACCCAGCCGGCGGTGGCCTCGTCGAGCCGGGCGTGGCACCGCCGGGCGGTGTCGTCGAGGCGGGCCTGCCGGGCGAACCGGTCCCACGGCACCGCGTCGGCGCCGAGGAACGCGGCGCTGGCGCCGAGCGACCGGTGCCGTTCGACCTCCAGCTGCCACGCCCGGTCGTAGGCGGTCACCCGGCCCTGCGCGTGGGCCAGCGAGCCGGGGTCGCCGGCCCGCAGGTGCGGCACGCCCCACCGGTCCCGGAACACCCGGCCACCCGCGCGGGCACCGCGCTCGGTGCCGGCGCGGGGCCCGGCGGTCCGGTGCCCCTGGGTGTGCTCGGCGCGCGCGCTCATTGGTGCACCCTTGTCTCACTCGAGCTGATGTTGGTTCGAGTGCACCGGTGACCGTCGGGCCATCGCCCAGCTCGCTCGATCTTTGAGGTCCAGCGTGAGTTCTGCGAGGCCCGGCGGCCCGGGACACCCCGACTGGCAACAGGGCTATGCGCCGTCGAGCGCCGCTCAATGAGCGACCGGCAGTGGTGTCCCGGAACCGCCAGGTGCTTCCCCACTGGTAGCGCAGCGGAGAGGCAACCATGAGTGTGACCGACAGTGCCGCGTCGGCGCGAGGGAACTCGGCCGGGGTGGACTGGGCCAAGGACGACTACGCCGTCTGCGTCATCGACGCCGACGGTGAGCCGTTGGAGCGGCTGACGCTGACATACACCAAGACCGGCCTGAGACGGCTGATCGACCTGCTCGACCGGCATCGGGTGGACGCGGTCGGCATCGAACGCCCGGACGGCCCGATCGTCGATGCGCTGCTGGCCGCCGACACGACCGTATACGTGATCCCACCCTCGCAGGTCAAAGCACTGCGCCGACGGTACGGCTCGGCCGGGAACAAGGACGACCGGTTCGACGCCTACGTCCTGGCCGACACGGTACGCACCGACCGGCGACGGCTGACCCCGCTCGTGCTGGACAGCCCACCGACCACCGCGCTGCGCAAGCTGTGCCGCGCCCGCAAAGACCTCATCGCCCACCGCATCGCGGTCGCCAACCAGCTGCGCGCTCACCTGGCCACGGCCCTGCCGGGCACCGTCGAGCTGTTCAACGACATCGACTCGCCGATCAGCCGGCAGTTCCTGACCCGGTTCACCACCCAGGACGCCCTGGACCGGCTGTCGCCCACACGCCTGGCCGGCTGGCTCAAGAGCGTGAGCTACAGCGGCCGCACCGACCCAGCCGTGCTGCACGCCCGCATCACCGCCGCGCCTCGCGGCGCCACCGGCGACTACGGACAGACCCTGGCCGGTATCACCCGCGCCTACCTCGCCACCCTGGCCGCGATCGTGGCCCAGATCGACACCCTCAACCAGCAGATCACCGACACCCTCGACCGGCACCCCGACCGGGACATCTTCACCAGCCTGCCCCGCTCCGGCACCGTCCGCGCCGCCCGGCTGCTCGCCGAAATCGGCGACGCCCGCGGCCGATTCCCCACCCCAGCATCCCTGGCCTGCCTCGCCGGCGTCGCCCCGTCGACCCGCGAATCCGGCAAGGTCCGCATCGTCGCCTTCCGCTGGGCCGTGGACAAACAACTCCGCGACGCCGTCTGCGACTTCGCTGGCGACAGCCGCCACGCCAACCCCTGGGCAGCCAACCTCTACCAACGAGCCCGCGCCCGCGGCCACGACCACCCCCACGCCGTCCGCATCCTCGCCCGCGCCTGGCTCGACATCATCTGGAAGTGCTGGACCACCAACACCCCCTACAACCCCGACCGGCACCGAGCCCTCCAACACTTGCTCAGCCAAGATCAACCGGCGATGGCTTGACACAGGGCAACTCACGCCGTGACCTCGGTCGCGGTGCGGCGGCGGGCCGCCGGTACGACCAGCGGGGTCCCGGTCTCGGGGTCGTCGATGACGCGGCAGGGCAGCCCGAACACCTCCGCGACGAGGGCGGCCGTCACCACCTCCCGGGGCGGGCCGGCCGCGACCACCCGCCCGTCGCGCATCGCGATCAGGTGGCTGGCGTACCGCGCCGCGTGGTTCAGGTCGTGGAGCACCGCGACCAGCGTACGGCCCTGCTCCTCGTGCAGCCGTGCGCAGAGGTCCAGGATCTCGATCTGGTGGGCGATGTCCAGATAGGTCGTCGGCTCGTCCAGCAGCAGCAGGGGAGTCTGCTGGGCGAGGGCCATCGCCAGCCACACCCGTTGCCGCTGCCCGCCGGAGAGCTCGTCGACCGCGCGGTCGGCGAGGTCCGCGACGCCGGTTGCGGCCATCGACTCGGTGACCACCCGCTCGTCCTCGCGGGACCACTGCCGCAGCAGCCCCTGGTGCGGGTAGCGGCCCCGGGCGACCAGCTCGGCGACGCCGATGCCGTCCGGCGCGACCGACGACTGCGGCAGCAGGCCGAGGGTCCGGGCGACGGCCCGGGCCGGTCGCCGCTGGATGTCCTCCCCGTCCAGCAGCACCGCCCCCACGGCCGGCTTGAGCAGCCGCGACAGGGCCCGCAGCAGGGTGGACTTGCCGCACGCGTTCGGGCCGATCACCACGGTGAAGGAGTGGTCGGGGATGTCGACGGTCAGGTCGCGGGCGATGGTCCGCCGCTCGTACGCGAGGGTCATCGCGGTGCCGCGCAACCGGGACTGCATGCTCGGTGCTCCGTTCTCGTTCGGGGCCGTCACCGCCGGCCCGTTCGGGGCCGGCCGGCTCGGGGCCGTCACAGCCGACCGGCCCGGCGCTCGCTGGCGAGGAGCCAGACCAGGTATCCGCCGCCGAGCACCCCGGTCACGACGCCCACCGGCAGCTGGTGGCCGGGGAAGGCGCGCTGCGCCACCTGGTCGGCGGCGACCAGCAGCAGCGCACCGAGAGCGGCCGAGGGCAGCAGGTTCGGCCCCGGCGCGCGGGTGAGCCGCCGGGCCAGGTGCGGCGCGGTGAGCGCGACGAAGTTGACCGGCCCGGCGGCTGCCGCCGCGAGGGACACCAGCAGCACCGCGGTGGCGAGCAGGGCCAGCCGGAGCCGCTGCACCGGGACGCCGAGGGCGCTGGCGGCGTCGTCGCCCATCTCCACCAGCCGCAGCGCCGGCCCGGCGGCGGCCAGCACCACCGTTCCCAGCCCGGCCAGGGCGACCAGCAGCGGTACGGCGTGCGTCCAACCGCGCCCGTCGAGGCTGCCGGTCAGCCAGAGCACGGCCCGGGCGGCGTCCATCAGCGGGGCGCGGGTGAGCAGCCACCCGTTGACGCCGGTGAGGATCGCGGCGACGCCGATGCCGACGAGGACCAGCCGGTACCCGTGCACGCCGCGGCGCCAGGCCAGCGCGTACACCAGCGCGCCGGTGGCGAGGCCGCTGGCCACCGCGGCGCCGGACAGCATCGCGCTGGTGCCGCCGACGACGACCACGACGAGCGCGCCGGTGGCCGCGCCCTGGGTGAAGCCCAGCAGGTCGGGGCTGCCCAGCGGGTTGCGGACCAGCGACTGGAAGACCGCGCCGGCCAGCGCCAGCGCGGCGCCGACGGCGGCGGCGGTGACCAAACGGGGCAGCCGCAACTCGTGGACGATGAAGTGCTCGGCCGGCGTGCCGTCGCCGGCCAGGGTGCGCAGCACGTCGGCGGCGCTCATCGGGTAGTCGCCGCTGCCCAGCGCGAGCACGCCCACCACCAGGGTGAGCAGGGCGCAGGTGGCGCCCACGGCGAGGGCGCGGGGGCGCAGGCGCAACGACAGCCCGCCGGGGGTACGCAGGACGATCACGGGTGGGCCACCCGCCCCCGCAGCACCAGCCAGAGGAAGAGCGGCCCGCCGAGCACGGCGGTCACCATGCCGACCTGGAGTTCGCCCGGCCGGCTCAGCACCCGGCCGACCACGTCGGCCCCGAGCAGGAGCACCGGCGCGAGCACCGCGCAGTACGGCAGCAGCCAGCGCAGGTCCGGCCCGGTGAGCGCGCGGACCAGGTGCGGCACGAGCAGCCCGACGAAGACGATCGGCCCGCACGCCGCGGTCGCGGCCCCGCAGAGCAGGGTGACCGCCACGATGACCGCGCCCCGGACCAGGGCGGGCCGCGCGCCGAGTGCGCGGGCGGTGTCGTCGCCGAGCGCGAGCGCGTTGAGCGGCCGGGCGACGGCGAGGGCGACCAGCAGCCCCGCTCCGGCGAACGGGGCGACCGTGCCGACGGTGGTGGCGTTGGCGCTCGCGAGGGAACCGACGGTCCAGAACCGCAGCCGTTCCAACGAGGCGGTGTCGAGCAGCATGACGGCGCTCACGTACGAGTAGAGCGTCGCGTTGAGCGCCGCGCCGGCCAGGGCCAGCCGGGCGGGCGTGGCGCCGCGTCCGCCGCCGACCAGGTAGACGGCGGCCGTGACGGCGGCGGCGCCGAGCAGCGCGAACCAGACCTGCCCCCCGACGGTGGCTACGCCGACCAGCGCGGTGCCGGTGGCCACCGCCGCCGAGGCGCCGGCGTTGATGCCGAGCAGGCCGGGATCCGCGAGCGGGTTACGGGTCAGCGCCTGCATGACCGCGCCGGCCACGCCGAGTGCGACGCCGGCGAGCAGGCCGAGCAGCGTACGCGGCAGCCGCATGCGGTGCACCACGGCGTACTCGGCGGCGCCCGGGTCGAGCAGTCCCCGCCACACGTCGGCGAGGGGGAGCGACTTCGCGCCGACGGTGATGCTGAGCACCGCGACGGTGGCGAGCACGAGCGTGGCGGCCACCAGCCCGCCGGCCCGCGTGGCGGCACGGCCACGACGTGACGGCGCGTCCGGGGCGCCCGCCACGAGATCGGACAGTGGTGGATGAGTGACGGACAGGGTGGACTCCGATGTGGTGCGGAACGCCGGGGCGGGGCTTGACAGCACCTTAGGTTAGGTTAACCTAACCCCCGCTGTCCATGGTCATCGCGACCCCCGACCGAAAGACCTGCCATGTCGCATCCCGTGCCCGCCCGCCGACTCTCCCGTCGCGGCCTGCTCGCCGCCGCCGGCGGCGCCACCCTGGCCGCCCTCCTCGCCGGCTGCGGCCGGGACGACACCGACACCCCGTCCGCCGGCGCCACCTCCAGCGGGCCGTGGTCGTTCACCGACGACCGCGGCGAGAAGCTCACCGCCGTCGCCCGCCCGACCCGCGTGGTCGCCTTCACCGGCGTGGCCGCCGCCCTGGTCGACTTCGGGCTCGACAAGCAGATCGTCGGCGTCTTCGGCGAGACCAAGCGCGCCGACGGCAGCAAGGACCCGCAGGCCGGCGACCTCAACGTCGAGGGCGTCGAGATCCTGGGCAACGTGTGGGGCGAGTTCAACCTGGAGAAGTACGCCGCCCTGCGCCCCGAACTGCTGGTCACCCACATGTACGACCCCGGCGCGCTCTGGTACGTCCCGGACGAGAGCAAGGACAAGATCGTCCCGCTCGCGCCGGTCGCCGCGATCACCACCGCGCGGGTGCCGATGACCAAGCCCATCGAGCGGTACGCGCAGCTCGCCGAGTCCCTCGGCGCCGACCTGTCGGCCGCGAAGGTCACCGACGCCAAGGCCCGCTTCGAGGCCGCCGCCGAATCGGTCCGCCAGGCCGTCAAGGCCAACCCCGGCATCAGGGTGATGGCCTGCTCCGGCAGCCCCGACCTGTTCTACGTGTCCAACCCGAAGGTCAGCACCGACCTCATGTTCTTCGCCGAGCTGGGCGTCGACATCGTGGTGCCCACCAAGCTGGAGGCCGGCGACTACTTCGAGGCGCTCAGCTGGGAGAACGCCGGGAAGTTCCCGGCCGACCTGATCCTGCTGGACAACCGCAGCACCGCGCTCCAACCCAAGGACCTCGCCGCCAAGCCCACCTGGGCCCAGCTGCCCGCCGTCAAGGCCAACCAGGTCACCCCCTGGGACGCCGTGCCGCGCTTCTCGTACGCGGGCGCCGCGCCGCTGCTGGAGAACCTGGCCACCGCCATCAAGGGCGCGAAGAAGCTCGCCGGCTGACCCGGGAACGTCCCGGCCGGCGAGGTCGCCGGCCGGGACACGCCTCCGGATCACAGCTCCCGGTACATGACGTGCAGGCCGACCCGGCCCCGCTCGGGGTGCCGGAAGGCGCCCGGCACCGTGCCCACCACCGCGAAACCCTCCCGCCGGTAGAGGTCGACGGCCCGGGCGTTGCTCTCCACCACCGCGTTGAACTGCATCCCCGCGTACCCCCGCTCGCGGGCCCAGGCCAGCGCGTGCCGGCACAGCGCGGTCCCCACACCCCGGCCCCGGGCCTCCCGGGCGACCATGAAACTCGCCGTCGCGACGTGGTCGCCCGGACCGGGGCGGTTGGTCCCCATCTTCGCGGTGCCCAGCACCGCGCCGCCGTCCACCGCGACGACGGTCCGTCCCGGCGGCGCCTCCACCCACATCGGGTACGCGGCCCCGGCGGTCAGGCCCGGGTCGTACGCGAAGGTGTCGGCCGCCCGGACCACCTCCGCGACGATCAGCCACACCTGAGCCCAGTCGGCGTCGTCGAACTCTCGGATCCGCATCGGGACGTACGCTAGGCAGCCGGGCGCCGCGGTCGCAAGCGGATTCCTCCCGGTGGGTGCATCCGCGGACACTACCCGGGCCGGCCGCCGTCCGCGTCCCCGCCGACGGCGGCTCAGCCGGGGCGTACCCCGGTCGGCCGGTGGGCGGGCGTGCCGCTGCCGGCGCCGCCGCCGCCCGCCAGGCGGCTGAGTCCGGGGCGTACCCCGGTCGGCCGGTGGGCCGGGGCGCCGCCGTCGTGGTCGGCCGCCAGCCCGACGGTGGCCGTGGGGCGCAGCGGCGGCGCCGGCAACATCGGCGCGTCCCGGCCGGTGCCGCGACGGCCGTCGCCGTCCGGTGTCGCGGTCTCCTCGTGGTAGTCCTGCTCGACGTTGACCGCCCAGACGTCGTGCCGGGCTCCCCGCGCGATGTTCTCGGCGGTCAGCATCGCCGTCAGCATCGAGTGGTCCTGGTTGTTGTAGCGGTGCATGCCGTTGCGACCCACCGGATGCACGTTCGGCACCTCGCGGGCCAGCCACTCCCGGATCACGTCGACGTTGCGCTGGTAGCGCTCGTCGTAGACCGGGTACGCCTTCGGCATCCGCACCACGTAGCCGGCCTCGACGACGCCCGGGCGCACCAGCCCCAGCGCCTCCAGTTCCGCCGTCGCCGAGGCGATCAGGTCCGCGTCGGGCGTCCGCCACGTCTCGTCGTCCACCGAGACGAAGTACTCCAGGCCGAGGCAGGTGCGGCCGTCCTTCACGAGGTGCGGTGACCAGGAGCCGAAGTTCTGGATCCGGCCCACCTGCACGCCCGGGTCGTGCACGTAGATCCAGTTGTCCGGGAACGAGAACTCGGCCGGGACCACCAGCGCCACGGTGAGGAAGTCCCGGTACCGCAGGTCCTCCGCGGCGGCCCGGACCTCCGGCGGTGGCGCCGGCCGCAGCGCGGCCACCAGCTCGGAGATGGGCATCGAGGAGACGACGTGGTCGGCCGGCTCGGTCCGCCGGCCGCCGGCACCGTCGACGGTGACCGCGACCGCCCGCCGGTGCTCCGGATCCCGGTGCACGGCGGTGACCCACGTGCCGGTGGCCACCCGGCCGCCGCGCCGCCGAACCACCTCGGCGCAGCGCTCCCACATCATTCCGGGACCCAGCTTCGGGTACTGGAACTCCTCGATGAGGCTGGTCACGTCCTTGCGGTTGCGCTTCGGGAGCACCGCGTTGCGGACGGCCTTGGCCAGTGACAGGTTCTTGATCCGCTGCGCCGCCCAGTCGGCCTGCAGGCGGTCGGCCGGCATACCCCAGACCTTTTCGGTGTACGTCTTGAAGAAGATCGAGTACAGCCGCCAGCCGAACCGGGCCGACACCCACCCCTCGAAGTGCGACTGGTCGCGCGGCGGCCGCAGGCGGGCCCGCGCGTACGAGCCCATGCACCGGGCGGCCTCCCACAGACCCAGGTTCCGCAGCGCGTTGGCGGCGCTCAGCGGGTAGTCGTAGAGCGCTCCCCGGTAGTAGATCCGGCTCATCCGGGGCCGGAGCAGGAAGTCCTCGTCGGGGAGGATCTCGTGCCAGAAGTCCTCGACCCGGGACACCTTCGTGAAGAAGCGGTGCCCGCCGATGTCGAAGCGCCACCCGTCCCGCTCCACGGTCCGGCTGATCCCGCCGACCACCTCGTCGGCCTCGAACACCCGCACCGGGGCGCCCCAGCGGAGCAGCTCGTACGCGGCGGTCAGCCCCGCCGGACCCGCACCGATCACCACGGTGCCGTTCTCGTCGCCCATACGCCCGCGCCTCCGTACCCCGTCGACACCCCGTCGACCGGACGGCCGGCCGCTTACCCGGCCCGGCGGCGATGTCACCTGCCGACCGCAGGTGTCGACGGCCCCGGGCGGGGTACGCGGCACCGTTCGTGGTGGGGACGGTCGGGGGACGGATGGTCGACGGGGGGCGGGTGCGCGGACTGCTCGCGCGGGTGCCCGCCCCCTGGCCGTACGTGCTCGCGGTCTTCGTCGGCACGAAGGTCGTCCTCAGCCTGGTCGGCGTGGTCGCGCTCGCCGCCTTTGACGAGATCCCGTGGTCGCCGCCGCCGGACGAGGCGGTGATGCGCCAGCAGCAGCGGGAGGTCTCACCGCACCGGTGGCTCTCGCTCTGGTTCGCCTGGGACTCGTTCCTCTACGACCACCTGGCCCGCCAGCCGCTCGACGAGCCGTGGCGGGACTTCGGTTTCCCCCTGTTGTACCCGTTCCTCGCCCGGCCGCTCGCCCCGCTGCTCGGCGGCGACACCGCGCTGGCGCTGCTGCTCGTCGCCAACGCGGCCCTCGTCGGCATGCTGTACTACGCCCACCGGCTCGGCGAGCGGCTGCTCGGCGACGGCACCGACCGCAGCGGCGCCGGCGACAACGGCGACAACGGCGACAACGGCGGCGACGCGGCGGCCCGGCGGTTCGTCCGCTACCTGGTGCTGTTGCCGGCCGCGTTCCTGTTCCACGCGGCGCTGACCGAGTCGCTCTTCCTCTGCCTCGCCCTGGCCACCTTCCACTACGCGGAGCACCGGCGCTGGCTGCTGGTCGGGGTGATCGGCTTCTTCCTGGCGCTGAGCCGCTCGGCCGGGTTCTTCGTCGTCGTCCCGCTGGCCCTGGTGCTGCTCCGCCAGCACCGCTACCGGCTCGACCCGCGCTCGCTCTGGACCTACCTGCGCACCGGCTGGCCGCTGCTGCTGGTGCCCGCCGGTTGGCTCGCCTTCATGGCGTTCTGCCGGTGGCAGGGCGGCGACTGGTTCGCCTACAAGCACACCCAGGAGGAGGGGTGGGGCATCCGCGTGCAGAACCCGCTCGGCGTGCTCTGGCACGGCCTCACCGGAACGGCACCGCGCGACGCCCTGCGGGTCTGGATCGCCGTCGTGGTCCTGGCCGTCCTGGTCGCGGGCGCCCGCCGGCTCGGGCTGCCCTACCTGGTGTACGGCGTGATGATGGTGCTGGTGCCGGTGTCCATGGGCCCACCGGTCTACAAGAGCCTGCTGCGCTACCTGCTGGCGGTCTTCCCGGTGGCCCTGGTGCTCGCCAGCTGGACCCGGCGGGTCACCGTCGACGTCTGGTTGACCGCCGCCCTCGCCCTGCTCCAGGGTGCGCTGTTCGTCGCGTGGCTGGCGTACTGGACGCACTTCATCATCTGACCGGGCCCGCGCTGTCGCGGCGGACCAGTTCGGCCGCGAGCACCTCGACCCGGGGGGCCGGGCCGCCCGCGTCCAGCGCCAGCGACATCGCCCGTGCGCCCATCTCCACCAGCGGCAGCCGGACCGTCGTCAGGGCCGGGGTGACGTCCCGGGCGATCGGCATGTCGTCGAAGCCGGTCACCGTCACCTCCCGCGGCACCGCCACGGAGCGCGCGCGCAGGGCGGCGAGCGCCCCGATCGCCATCGTGTCGTTGAGCGCCACGATCGCGGTGATCCCCGGCTCCGCGTCGAGCAGGTCACCGGTCGCGGCGACCCCGCCGTCCCGGTCGAACGCCGCGTACCGGATCCGCCGCTCCGGCAGGTCGCGGCCGTGCTCGGCGAGCGCGGCGCGCAGCCCGGCGAGCCGGTCGGTCGTGGTGGTGAGCACCTCGGGGCCGGCGACCACGCCGATCGCCCGGTGCCCCAGCCGGCACAGCTCGGTGCCGAGCAGCCAGCCGCCGGTGCGGTTGTCCGGCATCACCGCGTCACCGGAGTGCTCGTGCCGCCCGATGACCGCCACCCGGCCGCCGGTCGCCTCGTACGCGGCCAGCTTCTCGTTGAGCCGCCGGGTGAACTCCGCGTCGTGGTACCCGGAGCCGGCCAGGATGATCGCCGCCACCTGCTGCCCCCGCAGCAGCTCGACGTACTCCAGCTCCCGGTCCGGGTCGCGGTAGCTGTTGCAGATCATCAGCAGCCGGCCCTGGTCACCGGCGACCCGTTGCAGCCCCCGGGTGACCTCGGCGAAGTACGGGTCCGAGACGTCGTGCACGATCACGCCGACGGCGGTGCGCTGCGGGCGGGCCAGCAACTGGGCGTGCGCGTTCGGGACGTACTGCAACTCGGCGACGGCGCGCAGCACCCGCTCGCGCAGCTCGTCGGTGACCGGCTTGCTGCTGCCGTTGATGACCCGCGACGCGGTGGCGGGGGAGACGCCGGCCCGTCGGGCCACGTCCGACAGGGTCGCCATGACCGCCCCTCTCGCTCCATCGACGGTCCTCTCACGGTACCTGATCTAGGAATGCCGCCGGCCGCGCCGGATCGCGGGGCGGTGGCCGGCGGGTGATCCACCTCCCGGTGTCGATCCGGCGGGGCCCCGGTTCCGTACCCCCCGGGACCCGGGCCCACCGGACGGCCCCGGCGGCGACGGAGCGCGCATGGTGACGGTACGGGGCGGGCGGAACGCGGGACCGGCGACGGTCCTTCCGGGCCGGAGGGCGGGACGGCGGCGGTCCGTGCTGGTGGTGGCGGGCGACGCGGCGGAGGCCGCGACCACGCGGACGCACCTGGAGCGGGCCGGCTACGAGGTGGGACTCGCGTCGGACGCGCGGCGCGGACTGGACCGGTGGCGCTCGGAGCGCCCGGACCTGGTCGTCGTCGGGCGGCGGCTGCCCCCGCTGGACGGAGCCGACTTCTGCCGCATCCTGCGGTCCCGGTCGGACGTGCCGATCCTGGTCCTCGTCGACCCGCCCGCAGCGGACGGCCCGCCGGCGGGGTCGTCCGGCCGGTCACCGGACACTCCGGACACCGTCGGCGTCGCCGACGAGACGGTGCGGGCCCTGGACGCCGGCGCGGACGACGTGCTGTCCGTGCCGTACCCCGTTCCCGAGTTCGCCGCCCGGGTACGGGCGCTGCTGCGGCGCGCACCGACGCCCGGTGCGGACGTCGTTCTGCGGGTCGGTGCCCTGGAGATCGACACCCGCGCGGTGGAGGTCCGCCTCGGCGGGGCCCGGGTCGAGCTGACCGCCCGGGAGTTCGAGATCCTGGTCGTGCTGGCGCGGGCGGCCGGTCGCGTCCACAGTCGACGGCAGATCATCGACGTCGCGTACGGGGCCGACCGGTACGTCTCGGACCGGGCCGTCGACGCGCACATGGTCAACCTCCGGCGCAAGCTGGACGCCGTCACGCCGGGCAGGCCGTACCTGCGGACCGTGCACGGACGGGGTTACCTGCTCGCCGAGCCGCCGTGAACGGCGCGGAATCTGTCGGTGGGCGTCCCTACTGTGCCCGGCATGGTGATGGTGAGGTTCGTCGACGGGACGACGTCCGGCGCCCGGGACGAGGCCTGGCATCTGGAGATCTTCGAGGAGCGGCTGCCGCTGCGGGAGCTGATCCGCCGGCGCGTCTTCCAGGAGGTGGCCGAGCACAACGCGCGCCAGCCGGAGGTGTTCCGGGGGCTGGTGCAGCCGGGCGGCACCGAGCGCACGCTGAACGGCTACCGGATGCGGGAGCGGCGCCGGGTGGACGCCGACGAGCAGTTCGCGCGGGCGGTGGAGGCGTTCACCCGCAACGGGTTCGTGGTGCTCGTCGACGACCGCCAGGTGGAGGAGCTGGACGTCGAGGTCGACCTGCGGGTCGGCACCGAGGTGTGCTTCCTCAAGCTCGTCCCGCTGGTGGGTGGCTGATGAGCGTCCTGCCGTCCGCCCTGCGCCCAGGCGCCCCCACCGATGAGCGCCTTCGCGCGCAGCTCGACGCCGCGTCCCGGTGTTGGACGTACTGGCGGCTCGACCAGCTCGCCCGGCTGTGCCGGGAGGTGCGGCGGGTCGACGGCGAGCTGCCCGGCCACGCCGTCGCGGTGGCCCGCCGCACGGCGCTGGCGACCTACCACGCCAGCGGCCCGCTGCACGACGTTCTGGCCACTGTGGACGCGCCGCTGCTCAGCCCTGGCGAGGCGTGGGCCGACCGGGTGCTCGCCGACCTGCCCGACCTCGGGGCCGGCTGGCCCGAGCTGGTGCGGCACGCCCTGACCGCCACCTCGGCGCGCCCGTCGGCCCGCTGGGAGCGGCAGGCCCGGTCCCTGCTCGATCAGGTGGGGCCGGCCGGGTACCGCGACACGGTGACCGGGTGGCTGGCGCTGGTCTGGCGGCCCCGCACCTTCCCGCTCGACCGGGGAGAGTACGACCCGGACATCGCCCACGCGTACGACCCGTACAACGCCACCGCGCTGCGGGGCCTGGTGTGGCTGCTCGCGCTGGCCGTCGACGGCCCGGCCGACGCCGCCACCGCGCGCACGCTCGGTGGCCTGGTCGAGACGTCGCTGCGCAAGGTCGCCGGCATCGGCCCGCGCAACCCCAAGGTCGCCAACGCCGCGGTGTGGGCGCTGGCCCGGCTGGACGGCGACGACGCCCTGGCCCAGCTCGCCCGCCTCGCCACCCGGGTCACCTACAAGGGCACGCTCAAGGAGTTGACCGCGGCGCTGGACCGGCGCGCCGAGGCCCTCGGCCTGTCCCGGGCCGAGGTGGAGGAGCTCGCCGTGCCGACGTACGGCCTGACCGAGGTGGGCCGCCGGGTGGAGCGGCTCGGCGACGCCGAGGCCGAGCTGACCGTCACCGCCGGATCGGTGTCGCTCACCTGGCGCACCGCCGCCGGCCGGGTGGTGAAGAGCCCGCCGGCGGCCGTCCGCCGCGACCGTCCCGAGGAGCTGCGCGAGCTGAAGGCGGCGGTCAAGGACGTCGAGAAGATGCTGGCCGCCCAGGCCGAGCGCCTCGACCGGCAGGTCCTCGGCCGGCGTAGCTGGCCGTACGCCACGTGGCGCGCCCGCTACCTCGACCATCCGCTGGTCGGCACCCTCGGCCGGCGGCTGATCTGGCTGGTCGACGGCCAGCCGTGCGGGTTCGCCGACGGCGCGCTGCGCACCCTCGACGGCGACCCGGTCACGGCGACCGGCGGCGCCGCCGTGACGCTGTGGCACCCGATCGGGCGGGACGTGGCCGAGGTCCTGGCCTGGCGCGCGTGGCTGGAACGGCACGGCGTCGTGCAGCCGTTCAAGCAGGCCCACCGGGAGGTCTACCTGCTGACCGCCGCCGAGGAACGCACCGGGGTCTACTCGAACCGGTTCGCCGCCCACGTCCTGCGCCAGCACCAGTTCCACGCGCTCGCCGCGGTCCGGGGCTGGCGCAACCGGCTGCGGCTGATGGTCGACGACGACTACCCGCCGGCGACGCGGGAGCTGCCCGAGTGGGGCCTGCGGGCCGAGTTCTGGGTCGAGGGCGCCGGCGACGACTACGGCGTGGACACCAGCGAGTCGGGGGCGTACCTGCGCGTGGTGACCGACCAGGTGCGCTTCTACCCGGTGCACGCCCCGGAGAACCTGGCCCACGCCGGCGGTGGCGGGTACGAGCAGTGGGTGCGCGGCGGCGCCGGTCCGGTCGCGCCGCTGCCGCTGGACCAGGTCCCGCCGCTGGTGCTCAGCGAGGTGATGCGCGACGTCGACCTCTTCGTCGGTGTGGCGAGCGTCGGCAACGACCCGACCTGGTCCGACGGCGGGCCCACCGGCCGGTACCGCGAGTACTGGCACTCGTACGGGTTCGGCGAGCTGTCGGCCACCGCGGAGACCCGCCGTGACCTGCTCGCCCGGCTGGTGCCTCGGCTGGCGGTGGCCGACCGGTGCGAGGTGGACGGCCGCTTCCTGCGAGTCCGGGGTGACCTGCGCGACTACAAGATCCACCTCGGGTCGGGCAACATCCTGATGAGCCCCAACGACCAGTACCTGTGCATCGTCCCGAAACAGGCGGTGGAGGCCGGGCCGACCGGCGTCTTCCTTCCCTTCGAGGGCGACCGGATGCTCGGCGTCATCCTCAGCAAGGCGCGGCTGCTCGCCCGGGACACGCAGATCACCGACCCGACCATCACCTCGCAGATCCGGCGGTGACGACGGGCGGCCGGGTGGTGTCGGTGGCACCACCCCGGATGGGGCTGTTCCCGTGCGAGCAGATAACCCGGCTGCGGCAGCGGCCGATGATCGGCAAGGATGGGAGCCCGCCGCACGGGGAGGTCTCAAGTGTTCACGCTGCCGTTGACCGAGGACGTGGTCCTGCGTCCGCTGGAGCCCTGGCGGGCCGAGGAGTTCCTCGCCCACCTGGACCGGGCCCGGGAGCACATCCGTCCCTGGGTGGGGCCGTCGTTCGTGGCCACCGACCTCGACTCGGCCCGCGCGGTGCTCCAGCGCCACGCCGACCGTTGGGCCCACGACGCCGGCGGCATCTGGGGCCTGTGGGACCGGGGCGTCCTCGTCGGTGGGGTGCTGTTCGTGTCCTTCGACGCCGCCCTCGGGCTCTGCGAGGCGGGGTGCTGGCTGGAGCCGGCGGCCGAGGGGCGGGGGCTGGTCAGCCGGGCGGTCACCCACCTGGTCGACTGGGCCGTCCAGGAACGCGGCATCCAGCGGGTGGAGTGGCGCTGCAACGCGCGCAACGACCGCAGCATCGCCGTGGCCCGCCGGCTCGGGTTCTCCCTCGACGGCACGCTGCGCTCGGTCTACCCGGCGCCGGTGGGCGAGGGGCGGGTCGACATGGAGGTCTGGTCGGTGCTCGCCGACGAGTGGCGGGCGCGCGGGTCAGAGGTGGTCGAGCACCGCGTGCAGTGACCGGGGCGCCCGCTCCGGGCGCAGCGCGTCGACCAGCAGCCGCGCGTACGCCGCCTTGCGCCCCGACCGGGTGCCGATGAACCGGCGCAGTTGCGCCTCGACCGGCCGGCCGCGCTGCGCGGGCTGCCGCTGGAACAGGTCCCACGAGTGCAGGTCACCGGCCGCGGTGAGGACCGCCCGGACCCCGTCCACCCCGGCGGCCCGGATCAGTTCGTCCTCCAGGTCGGCGACGCAGACGTGGAAGCCGTACGCCGCCAGGTCGGCGCGGGTGAGGGCGGCGCCGAGCCCGGCGCGGGCCAGGCCGCGCCGGACGAAGCCCTCCTCCGGCGCGTCGTAGAGGCCGGCCAGCCGGAGGCCGAGGCCCGGCGGCCCGAGCGCGTCGAGGAAGTGACCGACGTTCGTCACGCCGCCCATCGGCAGCACGCGGACCCCCTCGGCCGGCAGGTCCCGCCCCATCCGGGCGGCGAGCGTCTCCAGGGCGACGCGGTCGCTGGCGCCCTCGACGAGCACGACCGCGCGGACGGCGTCGTCGAGGGCCGGAACCAGGACATGCGGCGACGTCCCGGCGCGGCCGGGCGGTGACGCCGACACCGGCCCGGGCACGGGCGACCTCCTCATCGCCCGCCATCATCCTGCGGCGGAGGCGGCGCCGCCCAGCGAATTCCGGGCGGAGCCGCCTCCCGGTGCGTCAGGGCAGGGCCTTGAGGAACGGTCCGTGGTTGAGCCGGAACTCCCAGTTGTAGTACCGGTCCCAGTTGATCGACCAGGTCATCAGTCCCCGGAAGTTCGGGTTGGTGCCGCTGCGCGGGGCGTACGAGCCGCAGCTCTGGCCTCGTACCAGGCAGGTGACGGCGGCCTGCACGCCCGCCGGCGCCACGTACCCGTTGCCGGCGCTGACCGACGACGGCGCGCCGAAGGCGACCTGGTCCTCGCGCAGGGCGGGGAAGACGCGGTCCGCGTTGCCGGCGACCGGGAAGCCGGCGAGCAGCATGTCGGTCATCGCGATGTGGAAGTCGGCGCCGCCCATGGTGTGGTACTGGTTGTCGAGCCCGACGATCGGGCCGGAGTTGTAGTCCTGCACGTGCAGCACCGTGAGGTCGTTGCGCAGGGCGTGGATCACCGGCAGGTACGAGCCGGCGCGCGGGTCCTGGCCGCCCCACGGGCCCGGCCCGTAGAACTGGTAGCCGAGCTGCACGAAGAACGTCTCGGGCGCCATGGTGAGCACGAAGTTCGCGCCGTACCGCTGCTTGAGCGCGCGGATCGCGGCGATCAGGTTGACGATCACCGGCGTGGTCGGGTTGCGGAAGTCGGTGTCGCCGGCGTTCAGGTAGAGCGAGTGCCCCTCGAAGTCGATGTCGAGGCCGTTCAGGCCGTACCGGTCGATGATCGCCGAGACCGACCGGACGAAGGTGTCCCGGGCGGCGGTCGTGGTGAGCTGGACCTGGCCGTTCTGCCCGCCGATGGAGAGCAGCACCTTCTTGCCCTGCTGCTGCTTGGCGCGGATCGCCGCGATGAACTCGGCCTCCGTCTCGACGCCGGGGCACTCGGCCGCCGGGCAGAGCTGGAAGCGGATGTCGCCCGAGGTCACGCTGGTGGGCTCGCCGAAGGCGAGGTTGATGATGTCCCAGTCGGCCGGCACGTCGGCCATCCGCAGGTACCCGGAACCGTTGGCGAAGCTCGCGTGCAGGTAGCCGATCAGAGCGTGTTTCGGCAACCCGCCGGGTGGCGGGGTGGTCGGCGGCGGCGTGGTCGGGGGCGGAGTGGTCGGCGGCGGCGTGGTGGGTGGCGCGGTGGTGGGCGGGGGAGTGGTGGTGGGCGGGCTGGTCGGGCCGCCTCCGCACGGCGCGCCGTTCAGGGTGCAGTCGGTGGGGGAGCCGGGACCGGTGGCGAGGAAGCCGAAGGAGACGGAGGCGCCCGGCGCGACGGTGCCGTTCCAGGACCGGTTCGTGAACGTGTGCCGCCCGCCGGAGCTGCTCACCGTGGCGTCCCAGTACGAGCCGAGGGTGGTGCCGGTGGGCAGGGTGAAGGCGACCTGCCATCCGGTCAGCGTGCTCGTGCCGCCGTTGGTGATCGTGTACTTCCCCTCCCATCCGGTGCCCCAGTCGGAGGTCTTGACGAACGTGGCGGTGGGACCGGCCGCCCGGGCGGGCGCGGCCAGGACCAGCGTGGTGCCGGCGACGGTGACGAGGGCCGCGACGGCGGCCAGCAACAGATTTCGGGCAGGGCGACGCATCCGGACCTCCCGGTACGTGGGGCCGTCGGATCGACGGATGCACAATTATTAGGATTGTTAACTGTAGTTGTCCAGGCTCCGGCATGGACGGTTTCTGTCGTACCCGGGCGGCACCATGCATCCATGGCTGTCCCCGCCCTCACCCCTGACGCCGGCCGGCCGCGCTCCCTGCCGCTGCGCGAGGCGCGCACCCGGTTCACCCAGCTCGTCGCCCTGGCCGAGCTGACCGACACCGTCACCCTGCTCACCCGCGACGGCGATCCCCGGCCGGTCGCCGCGATCGTCCCGGCCACCGCCGCCCGCAGCGCCGCGCCGGCCCGCGCCGACGCGGACCGCCTCGCCGCCGTCACCGCCGGCTGGGCCCGCCGGCTCGACGAGGCCCACCGGCGCGGCGCCCAGCGGCACGCCGCCGAGCTGCGAGCCGTGACCACCGCGCTCGCCGAGGTGTGGGCCGAGCTCGACCGGCGGATCCCGCCGGGCACCGACCCGACGCTCGCCCGGCTGCGCGCCGCCCACGCCGACCTGCTGGCCGGCTGAGCCGCCGGGAGCCATGCCCGCGCGCCGGCCACCGCGGCCACCCGGGCTCACACCGCCGGGTACGCGTGCGTCTCCGTCGCCTTGACCGCGGCCCAGACCGGCTGGCCGGGCACCAGGCGCAGGGCCGCTGCGGCGGCGGGCGTGACGTCGGCGGCGACCGCGATCGGCCCGTCCAGTTGGACGCGCAGGTTGTCGCCGTGCCGCTGCACGCCCACCACGGTCGCCGGCCAGGTGTTGCGCGGGCTGCCCTCCGGTCGGGCGGGGTGCAGGGCCACCGCCGACGGCCGGAACGCCACGAAGGCGTCCCCGTCGAGCCGGTCGGCGACGGTGAGGACGAGCCCGTCGGCGACCCGGACGGCGTGCCCCTCCGCCCGGCCCCGGTGCAGGTTGAGGCCGACCAGGCGGGCCACGTAATCGGTCCGGGGCCGCGCGGTGACGCTCGCCGCGTCGCCCTCCTGCACCACCCGGCCACCCTCCACGATGACCAGCCGGTCGGCGAGCACCAGCGCGTCCAGCGGGTCGTGGGTGACCAGCACCGTGGCGCCCGGGTGCGCGGCGAGGTGCCGGTGCAGCTCGGCGCGGGTGTCCAGCCGGGTGCGCGCGTCCAGCGCGGCGAGAGGTTCGTCCAGCAGCAGCAGCGCCGGCGCGACCGCGAGGGCACGGGCCAGCGCGACCCGCTGCGCCTGCCCGCCGGAGAGCTGCCGGGGCCGCCGGTGGGCGTGCTCGGCCAGCCCCACCCGGCCCAGCCAGGCGCGGGCCGTCCCCCGGGCGGCGCGCCGGTCGGCGCCGTGCCGGCGCGGCCCGAAGGCCACGTTGTCCAGCGCGCTCAGGTGCGGGAAGAGCAGGTAGTCCTGGAAGACCACGCCGACCGAGCGGCGTTCGGTGGGGGTGAACGCGCGCCGGTCGGGGCGGTCGAGGTCGGCGCCGTCGACGGTGACGTGGCCGGCAGTCAACGGCTGGAGGCCGGCGAGCGCCCGCAGGGCGGTGGTCTTGCCGGCGCCGTTCGGGCCGAGCAGCGCCACCACCTCGCCGGCCGCCACGCGCAGCGGCACGTCCAGGCGGAAACCGCCCCGGTCCACGACGAGGTGCGCGTCCAGCAGGCACGCGGTCACGGCGCGGTGATCCAGCGGTCGCGCAGGCCGGCCAGGATAGCGACCGAGACGACGAGCAGGATCAGGCTGAGCACGACGGCCGACTGCACGTCCGTCTCCAGCGCCAGGTACACGGCGAGCGGCATGGTCTGCGTCCGGCCCGGGTAGTTGCCGGCGAACGTGATCGTGGCGCCGAACTCGCCCAGCGCCCGCGCCCAGCACAGCACCGCGCCGGCGGCCAGCCCGGGCGCCACCAGGGGCACCGTGACGTGGGTGAACGTCGTCCAGCGGCCCGCGCCGAGAGTCGCCGCCGCCTCCTCGTACCGGCGGTCGGCGCCGCGCAGCGCGCCCTCCACCGCGATGACCAGGAACGGCATCGCGACGAACGCCTCGGCGAGCACCACCCCCGTGGTGGTGAACGGCAGCGTGATCCCGAACGTCGAGTCGAGCCAGCCACCCAGCAGGCCGCGCCGCCCGAACACCAGCAGCAGCGCCACGCCGCCGACCACCGGCGGGAGCACCAGCGGCACGGTCACGAGCGCGCGGACCAGGCGCCGGCCGGGGAACTCCACCCGGGCGAGCAGCCACGCCAGCGGCACCCCGAGCACCAGGCAGAGCAGCGTCGCCAGGGTGGCGGTGAGCAGCGACAGCCGCAGCGCGGTGAGTACCCCCGGCTCGGCGAGCCGCTGCGGCAGGGTGCTCCACGGGGTCCGGGCCAGGAGGCCGACGAGCGGCAGGACCAGGAACACCAGGCCGAGCACCGCCGGCAGCAGCAGCGCCACCGGTACGCCGCCCGCCCGCCCGCGTACGCCGAGGGGCCGCCGTTCGCGCCCGGTCGGCGACCCGGTCCCCGCGACCGTCACGGCGCCTGGAACCCGGCCCCGGTGAGCACCGCCTGCCCCGGCGCCGACCGGACGTACGCGACGAAGGCCCGCGCCCCGGCCGGGTTCGGGGCGTCGGCCAGGACGGCGATCGGGTAGTCGTTCACCGCCCGGGCGGACTCGGGGAACTCCACGGCGGTCACGTCCGCGCCGGCGGCGCGCGCGTCGGTGCGGTACACGAGCGCGGCGTCCACCTCGCCGAGCCGCACCTTCGACAGTGCCCCCTTCACGTCCTGTTCGAGGGTGACCGGGGTCAGCGTGACCCGGGCCGTGTCGAGGGCGGTGCGGGCCGCCGCGCCGCACGGGACCTGCTCGGCGCAGAGCGCCACCTTCAGCCCCGGCCGGGTCAGGTCGGCCAGGCCGCGGACGCCCTCGGGATTGCCGGGCGCGACCGCGACGACGAGCTGGTTGCGGACGAAGACGGTGGGCTCGCCGTCGGTGCCGCCGGCCTCCCTGACGGTGGCCATGGTGCGCGGCGAGGCGGAGGCGAAGACGTCCGCGGGTGCGCCCTCGGTGATCTGCGTGGCGAGGGCGGAGCTGCCGGCGAAGTTGAAGACCACGGCGGTGCCGGGATTGGCCGCCTCGAAGTCCCGGCCGATCCGCGTGAACGACTCGGTCAGCGACGCGGCGGCGAACACGGTCACCGTCCCGGTCACACCCCCGGCGGATCCGCCCGCGCCCGTGGACCCGCCGTCTCCGCAGGCGGCCAGGGCGAGCGTGGCGGCGACGGCCACGGCGACGGTACGGACGACGCGTGCTCTCATGACGCCTGCCTTCCCCGGGGACCGGCCGCCGGGGTGGCGCGCTCCACCACCACCGTCGTGGACTTGATCACCGCGACCGCGAGGGACCCGACCCGCAGGTCCAGCTCGTCGACCGCCTCCCGGCTCATCAGCGAGACGATCCGGAACGGGCCAGCCTGGATGTCGACCTGTGCCATCACGGTGTCCTTGACGACGTTCACGACGATGCCGCGCAGCCGGTTGCGGGCGGACGAGGCGTCCGCCCGCTCGTCCGGGTCGGCCGCCTGGGCTCGGGCGAACGCGGCAAGGTCCACCCCGTCGACCGTGCGGTGCCCGTGCTCGTCGCGGACCGCCCGCAGCCGACCGGCGTCCACCCAGCGGCGCACGGTGTCCGCGCTGACGCCGAGCAGTTCGGCCGCCTCCCCGATCCGGAACATCGCCACGGAGGACACCATATGCTGTCGCATCCACGAGCGGAACCATGGATGGCGGCTCGCTGCTGCACACTCAAGCCCCCTGCCGTCCCGGCATCCGCGATAGGGCGACTGGCCGGCCGGGGACGCGGTGCGGCGGGCCGCGGACGCGCCAGCCGGCCCGGCGCCGGACACCCACCCCGGCCCGCCGGCAACGGCCGCTGTCGACGCGGCCCGGGTGAGGAGAGCCACCGCCGGTGGGCACGGTCTGTCGGGCCGGCGCGACGTCCCGCTAGCCTCGGCGGACGGCGCAGTGGCGCCGCCCCGAGCAGCGGAGGAAGCCCGTGCGTGCCACCCTGATCCACGCGCCGTTCGACATCCGGGTCGAGGAGGTGCCCGACGCCGCCGTCCGGAACCCGACCGACGCGGTCGTCCGGGTCGTGCAGGCGTGCGTCTGCGGCAGCGACCTGTGGGCGTACCGGGGGGTGGCCGCGCGCCGGCCCGGGCAGCGGATCGGGCACGAGTTCCTCGGCGTGGTCGAGGAGACCGGCGCCGAGGTGAGCACGGTCCGCCGGGGCGACCTGGTGGTGGCGCCGTTCGTCTGGTCGGACGGCACCTGCGACTTCTGCGTCGAGGGCCTGCACACGTCCTGCCCGCACGGCGGCTTCTGGGGTGAGCCCGGCTCGGACGGCGGCCAGGGCGAGGCGGTGCGCGTCCCGTACGCCGACGGCACGCTGGTGCGGCTGCCCGCCGAGGCGGCCGGCGACGACCGGCTGCTCACCGCGATCCTGGCGCTGTCCGACGTGATGTCCACCGGGCACCACGCCGCCCTCGCCGCCGGTGTGCGGCCCGGCGCGACGGTGGCTGTCGTCGGGGACGGCGCGGTCGGGCTGTGCGGGGTGCTCGCGGCCCGCCGGCTCGGCGCGGAACAGGTCATCGCGCTCGGCCGGCACACCGCGCGGACCGACATCGCCCGCCGGTTCGGCGCCACCGACGTGGTCGCCGAGCGCGGCGAGGCCGCCGTCGCGGCGGTGCGGGAACTGACCAAGGGGCAGGGCGCGCACGCGGTGCTGGAGGCCGTCGGCACCGAGGAGTCGATGCGCACCGCCATCTCGGTGGCGCGCGACGGCGGCGCCGTCGGCTACGTGGGCGTGCCGCACGGCGGCAGCGCCGGCGTGGACATCCGCCAGATGTTCGGCCGCAACGTGCGGCTCGGCGGCGGCGTCGCCCCGGCCCGCGCGTACATTCCGGAGCTGCTCGCCGACGTGCTGGCCGGCCGGATCGACCCGTCGCCGGTCTTCGACCGCACGGTCACGCTCGACGGGGTGCCGGACGGCTACCGGGCGATGGACGAGCGCACCGCCCTGAAGGTGCGGATCAGGCCGTGAGGCGGGCGCCGGCCGGGCGCGCATAATGGTGGGCAGCCGGCGAGGTGTCGGTCCGGGACCGCTGGTCGCGGTCGGAGCAGCGGAGATGGCGGGAGTACGGTGACGCAGGCGATCCCGAACGTGACCCGGAACACCCGGCAGCGTGCCGAGGTGCTCGCGCTGCTGCGGGAGGTCGAGGGCTTCCACACCGCGCAGCAGCTGCACCGGATGCTCTGCGACCGCGACGCCCGGGTCGGCCTGACCACCGTCTACCGCACCCTCCAGTTGCTGGTCGACGCCGGTGAGATCGACTCCACCCGGCTGCCCGGCGGCGAGCAGTTGTTCCGCCGGTGCAGCCAGAGCCGCCACCACCATCACCTGGTCTGCCGCTCCTGCGGCCGGACGGTCGAGGTGGCCGGCCCGGCGGTCGAGCGCTGGGCCGACCAGGTGGCGGCCGAGCACGGCTTCACCGACGTGGACCACACGCTGGAGATCTTCGGCACCTGCGCGGACTGCGCCAGGGCCTGACCGGTGGAGCCGACCGCGCGGGCGGGTGGGCCGCAGCGTCCGCCGGCCTCGTCAGCAGTCGCGCCCGGTCAGCTCCGGCGCTGCGGGCGGCCCTTGAGACGGCGGCCCAGCTCCCGGGCGATCTCCCGCTGCGCGTCGCGCTCGGCCAGCGCCTGCCGCTTGTCGTACGACTTCCGGCCCCGGGCCAGCGCCAGCTCCACCTTGGCCCAGCCGTTGGAGAAGTACATCGACAGCGGCACCAGGGTGAACCCGCCGTCGCGCAGCTTCTCCCGGATCCGGTCGATCTCCACCCGGTGCAGCAGCAGCTTGCGGGTGCGCCGCGGCGCGTGGTTGGTCCACGTGCCGTAGCCGTACTCGGCGATGTGCAGGCCGTACAGCATCAGTTCGCCGTCGCGCTCCTGCGCGAACGCGTCGACCAGGGACGCACGTCCCTCGCGCAGCGACTTGACCTCCGTGCCGGCCAGCACGATCCCCGCCTCGTACGTCTTGACGACGGTGTAGTCGTGCCGGGCCTTCTTGTTCGAGGCGATCAGCGTGCGGTCGGGCTTCCGGGCGGTGCTCACCCGGGCAGGATATGCCGCCTGCTCAGGCCGTCCGCCGCAGCCGGTGCGGTCAGGCCGTCCGCCGCAGCCGGTCCGCCAGTTCCCGGACCGCCTTGGCGAAGCGCGGGTCGAACTCGCCCGGCCAGTGCCCCACGATCGGCGGCGGGACGCTGTCGTCGGGCGGGATGACCACGTCGCTCGGGTCGCGCAGCCGCCGGTCGACGGTTCCCGCCGGCCCGTAGACCGTGGGCGGCTCGCCCGGCCGGTGCGGGGAGAACATCCAGCCGCCGATCGGGTCGGTGTCCCGCCACAGGTTGAGCCAGCGCCAACCGATCCGCTCGCCCACCTCGCGCAGGACCTCGTCGCCGACGTACGCCGGGAACCACCGGGAGTAGAGCCGGCGCAGCGGTGACCCGTACGTCAGCAGCGCGACCCGGTCACCGGCGCCCGGTGGGAGTTGGAGCACGGTCGCCGCGAGCAGCACCGAGCCGTGGCTGTGCCCGGTGAGCAGCACCCGGTGCCCCTGGCCGGTCAGCCAGGCGATCCGGCGGCTCAGCTCCGGCACCGCCCGTTCGGCGTAGCAGGGTGGGGCGAAGGGGTGCGCCGCCCGGGGCCAGAACGTGCCCAGGTCCCACAGCACGCCCACGTAGCGGCGGAACTCGGCCGTCCGGTACGCGAAGATGCCGCCCAGGACCAGGGCGAGGATGAGCCCGAAGATCACCCAGCTACCGAAGCGCAGGCCGAACCGCACCAGGCCGGCGGGGAACCCGAACCACTGCTCGAGCGTCGCGCCGGGCTCCAGCTCGAACATGCCCACGGCGCTGGTCGCCATGCCGAAGCCGGCGAGCCAGGCGTACGTGATCGCGAGTGGGACGAGCCGCTCGGTGAACCGCGCCCGCGCCATGACCGTCTCGACCTCCCGCAGCCGGCGCCCGGCCTCGGGCGGCGCGTCCGGGTAGTCCCGCGCCACGGCCGCGCCCGCCGCCTGCCACCGGGCCGGTCGCGACGTGACGGCCACCACGGCGGCGACCGTCGCCGCGGCCACCACCGCCAGGAAGAACGCGAAGATCGCCCACTTGTACGTCAGCGGCGGGCCGGTCGCCGACTGCTCACCCGTCCCGACGTCGCGGTCCAGGAAGTCCGCCATCCGGTAGACCAGCTCGGCGGAGAAGGCCACCGCCAGACCGGTCGCCACCGCACCGAACACGGGCGTGCCGACCGCCCGCAGCGGCGGCCCGCCGCCGCGTCGCGACAGCGGCACGACCAGCCAGAGCACGAGCAGCAGGACGGTCTGCGCGAGGAAGAGCCGGGCCACCATGTCGCCGTACCCGGGCAGCCCAACGCCGGTCGGCGGTCGCGCGGGGTCGGCCGCGAGCACGGCCAGGACCACCGCGGTCAACCCGCACGCGAGCGTCCGCAGGACCCGGGTCGTGCGGTCGATCCGCCCCGTCCCGGGCTGATCGATCAGCGGATGCGCGCAGACCAGGACGACACAGGTGGCCAGGACCGCGCAGGTCAGGACGCTGAGCGTCACCGTGGTGGGCGAGGCCCCGAGGTTGACGCGGGCGGTGAGCAGGACGGCGTCCAGCGTGCCGAACGCGGCGGCGACGTGGATCGCGCGCAGCCGCCCGACCAGCGGCGCGGCGTCCCACTGGCCGACGGCGGTGAGCTGGTGCACGCCGGTGACGGTCGGGGGAACGCGGAACGACGCGAACATCCGCTCCGGCCGTGCCCCGAGCCACCAGACCAGCCCGACGGCGGCGGCCGGGACGAGCGCCAGCACCGCCAGCCGCAGCCCCACCGGCCGGCCCCCGAGCCAGGACAGCCAGCTCCGCTCGGCCAGGCACTGCGGCGACGACATGCACTTCCAGGCGACCAGGTCCAGTGCCACCCCGGCCACGGCGAGCACGTACAGGGCGGTGAGGGTCAGCGCGAGCACCCGGCAGAGGCCCTTGACGGTGAGGGCCCAGGCGTCGGAGCTGGTCGGGCGCATCCAGAACGCCACGTTGCAGAGCATGAACGGCAGCAGGAACACCAGCGACAACGTGCGGACGGCGGTGCCCGACGGCAGCTCGCTCCAGCGGTACGCCTCCAGGACCACCCCGCCCGGCCCCCTGGTGCCCGGGTAGCCGGTGCGGGGCCGGTAGAAGCCGCCGCTGCGGTCACCGGCGACCTGCTCGACGTTCGGGCGGTTCAGCACCTGTTCCGCGCTGGCGCCGGAGGCGCCGTGCACGCGTAGCTCCACGACGTCGTCCGGGCGTCCGCCCGGAGGTGCTGGCGCGTCCGACATCGGCCCCCCGGAGGCGTCGTACGGCGGCACGGCCGCCCCGGGCCGCGCGGTGGGCGCCGTCTACCCGTTCGACGCCCGGTCACGCCTGCCGCCCGATACCCGATCCGGGTGGCGGCGGGCCGGGGTGTCCGGCCACAATCCGGGCGTGGATGATGCGCGGCTGGTCCGGCTGAGCAAGCGGATGTCCCTCGCCCTGCGGCACCGTCCGGACCGCTTCGGGCTGGCCCCGGACCGCGCCGGCTGGGTGCCCGTCGACGACGTCCTCGCCGCTCTGGGCATCCGCCGCGCCGACCTCGACGACGCGGTGGCCGGCAACGACAAGCAGCGCTTCGCGGTGGAGCGCGGCCCGGACGGCGTCGAGCGTATCCGGGCCAACCAGGGGCACTCGATCCCCGTCGATCTCGGGCTGTCGCCGGTGGACCCGCCGGCCGTGCTCTACCACGGCACCAGCGCCGCCGTGCTGGACTCGATCCGGGTGAGCGGGCTGCACCGGGGCGGCCGGCACCACGTCCACCTCTCGCCGGACGTGGAGACCGCGCGGCGGGTGGGGGCCCGGCGCGCCGGCCGGACCGTGGTCCTGACCGTCGACGCGGCCGGCATGGCGCGCGACGGCCACGCCTTCTACCGCAGCGCCAACGGTGTCTGGTTGACCGACACCGTCCCCGCCCGTTATCTGGAGGCCTGACCGCCGCCGCTGCCCGGCCGGCCCGCTCGGGCCGCTCGGGCCGCTCGGCCCGCTCGGCCTGCCGGCCCGGCGCCGTCGGCCCGCCCGCTGCCCGGCCGCCCGGTCGGAGCCGCCGGGTTCAGCCGGCGTGCCGGGAGAGGAAGTCGGCGAGCACCCGGGTGTGGGTCGAGAACGCCAGCTCGACCGGCTCGGTGAGCACCAGCCACTCGGTCGCCTCCTCGGTGGGCGCCGACGGCGGCAGCGTCGCGGCCGGCCGGGCGGACAACTCCCCGAAGATCATCATCGTGCCGCCCGCCGGGGCGCTGTGCACCGCGAACAGCGTCGCGTCGGCCGGGTCGGCGAGCAGGCCGGTCTCCTCGCGAAGCTCCCGCACCAGCGCGTCCTGCCACTCCTCGCCGTACTCGATGAAGCCGCCCGGCAGCGCGAGCTGCCCACGCGCCGGCTCGATGTCCCGGCGGACGACCACCACGCCCAGGCCCGCGTCGGTGCGCACCGGCAGCACCGCCACCGCCACCGGCAGCGGATTGCGCCAGACGGTCTCGCCGCAGGCCGCGCAGACGCGGGGCCACGCGGTCGGTGGCGGGTAGGCCGTGCCGCAGTAGGAGCAGTGCGAGTACGGCGTCGCGGTCATGCCGTCGCACGTTACCCGTCGCATCGCAGGGCGTGCGGTCGCTCCCGGGGGCGCGGCGGTGTCCGCGGGTACGCGACACCGCCGCGCGGCGGCACCTGTCGGGTCAGGCCTGCTCGGCGCCGGTGTAGAAGGCGGTGGTGCGGTCGGCCGCGGCCCGGGCCTCGGCCCGGTCGGTGCCGCCGGCGACGCTCGCGTCGTACCACTGCTCGCTGCTCAGCGCGACGAACCGTCGGCCCTCGTCGGAGGCCATCCAGGCCTCGCTCTCCTCGGGGGTGACGCCGGCGCCCGCGGCGGCCAGGTGCGAGGCGAGGCCGAGCGCCGCCAGGTCCCAGCCCACGCCCACCGCCCCGGGGCCGAACTGTGTCCAGCGGTCGTCGTCGACGTGCGCGATGTGGTCCAGCTCGAACCGCGTCCGGCCGTCCTCGACCGGGGCGAGCCGCACCTCGATCCAGCTCACCTCGTCGCCGTACTCCCAGGTCGCGGCGAAGCCCTTCGGCGGATCGCAGCGTTCGATCGTGCCGCCGGCGTTGCCCTGCAACTGGTAGCGGCCGCCCAGCCGCAGGTCCCCAGAGACGGGCAGGAACCAGCGGGGGATGCGTTCGGGGTTGGTGCAGGCGTCCCAGACGTCCTCCGGGGACGCGTCGTACGTTTGGCTGATCGTCATCACCCGGGCCTCGCCGGCCTCGAGGGCACGGCGGCCGAGCTGGCGCCGGACGGCGCTGATCTGGCTGCTGGCGTCGATCATCGTTCACTCCTGTCGTCGGGGGGCGGCGGCTCGCGTCGCCGCCGCTCGCGCTGGCCCCGGGCCAGCTCGGTGGCCAGTGCCTGGAGCGGGTTGGTCCAGAACCGGCGGAAATGCTCCAACCACTGGTCGACCTCCCGCAGCGGCCGGGTGTCGACCGCGTACAGCCGGCGCGTGCCGGCCGGGCGGACGGTGGCGAAGCCGTTGTCGCGCAACACCTTCAGATGCTGGGAGACGGCCGGCTGGGAGATCCCGAACTCCGCCCGGACCACCTCGACCAGCTCGCCGGCGGTCATCTCGCCGTCGGCCAGCAGCTCCAGGATCCGGCGTCGCACCGGATCGCCGAGCACATCGAACGCGTGCACCGGACCTTTATATCAGGCAGTACTTATTTAAGCTAGCTCTGATGATCGGCGCGAGCGGTGCCGATGGCGTCCATCCGGCCCCAGCGGCCGGGAATGTCCAGCAGTTCGACGCGACCGAACCGCGCCGGCACCTCGGGGGCCACCACCAGGTGCTCGCCGTACGGCTCCAGTCCGAGCAGCGTACGGACCAGCATGAAGGTCGCGCTCGTCGCCAGCGCGTGGGGACTGTTCGCCGTCGGGTAGCGCACCGGGTAACCGGTCCGCTCCCGGTCGAACCCGGCGAACGCCTCCGGCAGGCGGGCGTCGAAGTACGCCGACGCCGCGATGATCCCCTCCGCGATGACGCCGGCCTCGCGTCGGAAGCCGTACCGGCGCAGCCCGGCGGCGATCAGCGCGTTGTCGAAGGGCCACACGGTGCCGACGTGGTAGCCGAGCGGGTTGTACCGGGCCTGGCCCTCCGCCAGGGTGCGTACCCCCCAGCCGGAGAAGAGCCGCGGGCCGAGCAGGTGCTCGACCACCGACGCCGCCCGCGAATCGTCGACGATGCCGCTCCACAGCAGGTGCCCGATGTTCGACGACAGGGCGTCGACCGGGGTGCCGTCGCTGTCGAGGGCGAGCGCGAAGTAGCCGTCGCCGGCCAGCCAGAAGTCCCGGTTGAAGCGCACCTTCAGGTCCGCTGCCTCCCGCTCCAACCGGTCGGCGTACGCCGGGTCGCCCCAGACGTCGCGGGCCAGCCGGGCGCCCCGCCGCTTCGCGTCGTACGCGTACCCCTGAAGTTCGCAGGTCGCCCGGGGCAGGCCGGGCAGGTGCCCGTCGCGGTAGCAGACCGCGTCGGGAGAGTCCTTCCAGCCCTGGTTGAGCAGGCCCGTGTCGTTGTTGCGGCGCTGGTACCAGACGTACCCGTCGTTACGGATGTCGCCGTACTCTTCGATCCACCGCAACGCCGCCCGGGCCTCCTCCTCGAACTCCCGCGCCAGCGCGGTGTCACCGGTCCACCGCTCGTACTCGTCGAGCAGGACGACGTACAACGGGGTGGTGTCGGCGCTGCCGTAGTACGGCGACTGCGGACGCTCCTCGAACGCGGCGCGTTCCCCGTACCGGAACTCGGTCAGGATCTTTCCCGGCTCCTCGTCGCGGAAGTCGTCGAGGACCGCGCCCTGGTCGATGCCGAGCATGCGCAGCGTCGCGGCGGCGAGCCCCGGAGCGACCGGGAGGGCCTGCAGGCTCGTCAGGATGCTGTCCCGGCCGGTGATGGTGGCGGTCCACGGCAGGCCGGCGGCGGGCATCGCCTCCTCGGGCAGGGTCAGCGGCGAGAACCGCAGGCCGGCGAGGTCCACCAGGCTGCGCCGCCACGCCGTCGTCAGGACCTCCCAGTCGCAGCTGAGCCGCGGCGACTCGGCCAGCCAGTGACCCAGGTCGGTCCGGAGCTCGTCGGCGGCGCGCCGCCGACGGCGGTGCAACCGTTCGCGCACGTCCTCGCCGTCCGGGCGGAGAACCAGGCTCCGGACCCGCACAGTGGTCGTCCACCGCCCGTTCCGGTCGATCCGTACGTGGTAGGTCAGCCCGTTCTCGTCGACGTCCGCGGGTGCCGTGCTGGAGATGACCGTCTCCCGCTGGAACCGCTCCCGCTGGTAGCCCAGGCGTAGGGAGCCGTTCTCTGTCCGGCGGTAGAAGCGCCCGGCGGGGCCGTGCGGCTGCTGCATCGCGAGGATCGGCACGAAGTCGCTGCCGGCGTCGATCCGTACCGTGTAGTCCGTCGGTTCGGACCGATGGTTGAGGACGGTGAGCGTCTCCTGGAAGCTGCCGCCGGTGATGACGCGGTCCCGGATGACCGACACCTTCGCGTCGACGTAGTGGGTCGGAACGCCGGGCACCAGGAAGAACCGGGCCTCGAAGTAGTGCGGTTCGTGCACGGCGAGCGGGTGCAGCGTTTCGCCGTTGATGGTGAGCCGCCAGCGGGACAGGAAGCGGGTGTCGAAGTCGAAGAATCCGCACGGGTTCGCCGGGGTCGCCGCGATGTCGCCGTTCTCCTCGCTGAGGACGAAGATGTTGCCGTCCAGGATCCGGACCAGGTCGGCCTTCACGCCCGGTCCCAGGCTGTCGGGCTGACGGCGCGCGGGTGGCGGGCGCCGGGCGGCGGCGCGAACAGGCGTTCCAGCAGCACGACGTACCGGAACTGGCCCTCGGTGGTGATGTCGTTGCGTAGCCAGGCGGAGAGGGGCTTGACCTCGCCGCGGGCCATCCGCTCGAACAACGACTCGTCCGCGTGGATCACCGTGTCGGCCGTGCGCGCCTCCCGGGTGACCCGCACCGTGCCCCGGTCGATCGTCACCAGCCAGTGGTCGGTCCCGTCGGGGTGAATCAGGTCGAAGCGGATGGAGCCGCAGGTCTTGCGGGTCAGGCGCTCGTGCCCGTGCCGGACGAGCCCGGCGAAGAACGTCTCCGTCGCCTCCGACATCCCCGGCACCCCCCGGTCGACTCTAGTGGCCGCGCCCGGAATGCGAGGGTCCTTCTCCCGGGGAACGTCCGGGACGACGTGCCCCCGGAGAAATGTCGCTCGGTGTTGTCGAAACCGTCGGTGCCGTGGGGCCGCCGGTACGCCCTCGCCCGAGGAGGGGCCGTGCGCCACGACCTCACCACCCGGCGGACGAGGTGCAAGGAAGGGCCCCCTGTTAACGCCTCCGGTAGAGGAAGGGTCCCTTCTTAACGCGGGCCGCGGACCCCGAGCGTTTTCCGCCGCGGCGGGCGGGAACTCCCGAGGCACGGCAGTGCGGCGCCCGGCGCGCCGCCCGACGAACGGACGCCGACCGCTCATGACGTACCGTCCGGCCCCCACCCTCCCCGACCTCACCACGCTGACCCTCGGCGTCGAGGAGGAGTACCTGTTGCTGGACCCCGACACGGGGGCGAGCCTGCCGGTCGCCGGACAGGTGCTCGACGGGCTGTCGGGCGCCGCCCGTGAGCAGAGCCGGCAGGAGTTCCGGCACAGCATGGTCGAGATGGTCACGCCGGTCTCGTCCGAGCTCGCCGAGGTACGCGAGCACCTGGTGGCGCTGCGCGGGGCCGCCGCCGACGCGGCCGAGGCCGCCGGCGCCCGCCTCGTCGCCGTGGGGGCCACGCCGGTGCACGAACCGCACCGGACGGTGCCGGACAAACCCCGCTACCACGCGATGTCCCGGCGATTCGGGCCGGTCGCGCACGATCCGGCGGTCTGCGGCTGCCACGTGCACGTCGGTGTCCCGGACCGGGAACTCGCCGTGCAGGTCTGCAACCACCTGCGCCCCTGGCTGCCGGTGGTGCAGGCGATCACCGCCAACTCGCCGCTGCACGACGGCCGGGACACGGGGCACGCGAGCTGGCGGTCGATGCAGCTGGAACGCTGGCCGAGCATCGGCCCCACCCCGCACTTCGAGTCGGTCGCCGACTACGACGCCACCGTCGAGGAGCTGATCCGGGCGGGCATCATGCTGGACGCAGCGATGGTCTACTGGTACGCCCGCCCGTCCGTCGCGTACCCCACGGTCGAGGTGCGGGTGGGCGACGTCTGCCCGACCGTCGACGACACCGTGCTCGTCGCCGGGCTCGTCCGCGCCCTCGTCGCGACCGTGGCGGGCGACGTCCGCCACGGGATCCTCGCCCCCCGGATCCGGGACTGCCTGCTCTCCGCCGCCCACTGGCGCGCCGCCCACGACGGGCTCGACGGCGACCTCATCGACCTGCGCTCGGGCCTTGCCCGGCCGGCGTGGGACCTGGTCGACGAGCTGTTCGCCACCGTCGCGCCCGCGCTGCTGCGGCACGGCGACCTGACGTACGTGCTCGACCAGCTGCACCGGGTCCGCCGCGACGGCAACGGCGCGGCCCGGCAGCGCCGCGTCCTGGCCCGGACCGGCTGCGACGTCCGCGCCGTGCTGGACCATCTCGCGGCCCAGACCCGCCCGGCGGCGTGATTGCAGGGGGCCCTTGTACAACGCCAGGCGTTAACAAGGGGCCCTTCCTTGCACCTCAGCGGATGTCGTGCGTCTGGAGCCACAGCTCCAGCAGCCCGAGCTGCCAGAGTTTGTTGCTGCCGGCCGCCGACTGCGCCGCCTCCGGGTCGGCGAGCAGCTCCGCCACGTACTCCGGCCGGAACAGGCCGCGCTCCCGCGCCACCGGCGCCCGCAACGCCTCGACGACCAGGTCACGCACCGGGCCGTCCACGTTGCGCAGCGCCGGCACCGGGAAGTAGCCCTTCGGGCGGTCGACCAGCTCGGGGGGCAGCACCTCCCGGGCGACCTCCTTGAGCACCCCCTTGCCGCCCTGCGCCACCTTGTGCTCCGGCGGGCAGGCCGCCGCGAGGGCCACCAGGTCCTGGTCCAGGAACGGGGTCCGCACCTCCAGCCCCCAGGCCATGCTCATGCTGTCGACCCGCTTCACCGGGTCGTCGGGGAGCATCCGGTGGGTGTCCAGGCGCAGCACCGCGTCCAGCGCGGTCTGCGCGCCCGGCGCGGCCAGTTCGGCGGTGAGCAGGTCGCGGCTGGCGTCGTGGTCGCAGGCGTACGCGGGGTCGACCACCCGGGTCAGCTCGGCGTGGTCGCGGTCGAAGAAGGCCGCCGCGAACGCCGCCGCCGCGCCGTCGCGGGGCACCCCGGTGAGGGGCTGGTGGTAGCCGTACCCGGCGAAGACCTCGTCGGCGCCCTGCCCGGACTGCGCCACCTTCACGTGTTTCGCCACCTGCTCGCTCAGCAGGTGGAAGGCCACCACGTCGTGGCTGCCCATCGGCTCGGTCATCGCGGTCACCGTCGCCCGCACCGCCGGCACCAGGTCGTCGTCGGCCAGCCGGATGCGGTGGTGGTCGGTCCGGTACGCGCCGGCCACCAGGTCGGACCAGTGGAACTCGTCGCCGGCCTCGCCGCCCCGGCTGTCGAAGCCGATGCTGAACGTGCGGAGCTGGTCCTGGCCGGCCTCGGCGAGCAGCGCCACGATGAGGCTGGAGTCCAGACCGCCGGAGAGCAGCACCCCGACCGGGACGTCGGCGACCAGCCGCCGCCGTACGGCCGTCCGCAGCGCGCCACCGACGGCGGCCCGCCAGTCCCGGGCGTCCATGCCGGCGTGGGCGCGATCGCGGACGTACTCCGGCTGCCAGTACACCCGCTCCCGGCTGCGCCCGTCCGCCTCGACCACCCGCAGCGTCGCCGGGGGCAGCTTGCGGACGCCGCGCAGGACGGTCCGGGGCGCGGGCACGATCGAGTGCCAGGACAGGTAGTGGTGCAGGGCCACCGGGTCGATGCCCGTGTCGACGTCGCCGCCGCGCAGCAGCGCCGGCAGGGTCGAGGCGAAGCGCAGCCGCCCGGGTGTCTCGGCGAGGTACAGCGGCTTGATGCCGAGCCGGTCGCGGGCCAGTACCAGCCGCCGCCGGGCCCGGTCGACGAGCCCGATGGCGAACATGCCGACCAGGTGGTCGACGAACGCCTCACCCCACTGCGCGTACGCCACCAGGATCACCTCGGTGTCGCTGGTGGAGCGGAAGGTGTGCCCCGCGGCGCGTAGCTCCTCGCGCAGCTCGGGGTAGTTGTAGACGCAGCCGTTGAAGACCAGCGCGAGCCCCAGGTCCTCGCGGACCATCGGCTGGGCGCCGGCGTCGGACAGGTCGATGATGGTGAGCCGGCGGTGCCCGAGGGTCACCCAGCCGTCGCTCCACAGGCCCTCGCCGTCCGGCCCCCGGGACCGCATCGCGTCGGTCATCCGGGCCACCGCCTCCGCGTCGGGTGTCGACCCGTCGAGGCGTACCTCCCCGCCGATGCCGCACACGATCAGCGTCCACCCGTCCGCCGCCGGATCGCCCGCCCGGCGAGCACCGCACCCATCCGCCACCGTCCCGTCGCGCCGGCCGCGGGCCACGTGCGCGGCCCGGTCCCGTCCGCAGGACGGGCGGGTCGGCTACCCGCTGCCGGGGCGACCAAACGGGTCTCAAAACCGTCGCGAAACCCGTCTCATTATTCCGCTCCGGGCCCGTCCAGGTGCCGGTACACCGTCGCCCGCGAGACCCCGAGTGCGGCGGCGATGTCGTCGACCGAGTGGGTGCCGGCGGCGTGCAGCCGGCGGGCGGTGCGGACCTGCTCCGGCCCCATCGACCGGGGGCGTCCCGGCCCGCGCCGCGCGGCGCGGGCGGCGTCCGTCGCCGGTTGCGCGCCGTCCCCGGCCGCCGCGCCGCCGGTGTCACCCAGCAGCCGGCGTACGCCGTCGAGCATGTCGGCGCGCAGGGTCTCCTCGGGTACGTCGGCGAAGAAGACGACCGGGTCGCTGCACATGGCGATCGCCTGCACGGCGCGGACCCGTTCCCGGCGCCCGGCGTCCGGCCCGGCGACGATCTCGTTGGCCCGCATCGCGATCTGCATCAGCCGGTGGTACGTCCGGCCCCGGCTGACCATCGCGATGTCGTGGAACAGCATGCCGAGCGAGCGGCGGTGGGTGAGCATCGTGTCCACCCAGCCGGCGAGCAGCGCCTCCCGGGCCCGGGGGAGCGGCAGCGCGGCGGTGGCGTCCAGCAGCATCTCCAGGTCCACCAGCAACGGCTCGGTCAGCGCGGTGAGCAGGTCCTCCTTGGCGGGGAAGTGGTAGAGGATCGCCGCCTTGGTCAGCCGCAGCCGTTCGGCGATCTGCCGCAGCGAGGTGCGCTGGTAGCCGTGCTGGCTGAACAGGTCCAGCGCGACCCGCAGGATCCGGGTCCGAGTGTCGTCCGGCGCCTCGACGGTCATGCCGCCCAGCGTAGCCGCCGTCCTGACCGCCGGGTTGATCCGGCTGACCGATGGTCAGTACGCTGGGTGCGACGAACCGGCGGCCACAGGAGGTGCCATGCCCGTCATCGCGATCGACGGCCTGGTCAAGAGTTTCGGCGCGGTCCGCGCGCTCGACGGGCTCGACCTGCGGGTCGAGGCGGGGGAGGTGCACGGCTTCCTGGGGCCGAACGGCTCCGGCAAGTCCACCACCATCCGGGTCCTGCTCGGGCTGCTGCGGCGCGACGCCGGCGACGTGCGGGTGCTCGACGCCGACCCCTGGCGCGACGCGGTGACGCTGCACCGGCGGCTCGCGTACGTGCCCGGTGACGTGAACCTGTGGCCCAACCTGTCCGGCGGCGAGGCCATCGACCTCTTCGGCGCGCTGCGCGGCGGGCTGGACCGGCGCCGCCGCGACGAACTGCTGGACCGGTTCGACCTCGACCCGACCAAGAAGTGCCGCGCCTACTCCAAGGGCAACCGGCAGAAGGTCGCGATCGTCGCCGCGTTCGCCTCCGACGTCGAGCTGTACGTCCTCGACGAGCCGACCTCCGGGCTCGACCCGCTCATGGAGGCGGTGTTCCAGGAGGAGGTGCGGCGGCTCACCGACGGCGGCGCCACCGTGCTGCTCTCCAGCCACGTCCTCGCCGAGGTCGAGGCCCTCTGCGACCGGGTGAGCATCATCCGCGCCGGCCGCACCGTCGAGTCCGGCACCCTCACCGAGCTGCGGCACCTCGCCCGCACCACGGTCACCGTCGAGACGGCCCACCCGCTGACCGGGGTGGCGGAGCTGCCCGGCGTCCACGAGGTCCGGCCCGTCGACGGCCGCACCCGCCTCGAGGTGGAGCCGGAGCACCTCGACGAACTGCTGGCGCACCTGGTCCGCTTCGGCGTCCGCGCCCTCACCAGCGCCCCGCCGACCCTCGAGGAGCTGTTCCTGCGGCACTACGACGGCGCGTCCAACGGCCGGGTCCCGACCGGCGCGGAGCGTACCCGGTGAGCGCGTACACCGGCACCGGCCGGCTGGCCCGGCTCGCCCTGCGCCGCGACCGTATCAAGCTGGGCATCTGGGTGCTCGGCACGCCGTTGCTCGGCGTCGGCCTCGCCGGCAGCGTCTCCGGCGTCTACCCGGACGAGCCGTCCCGCATGCAGTACGCCGAGACCGCCGCCACCAGCGTCGTCGCGCGCGCCTTCAACGGGCCGATCGTCGGGGTCGACCTCGGCGCGGTCGTGGTCGCCGAGACGTACATCACCCTCGCCGTCCTCGCCGCGCTGGTCAGCACCTTCGCCGTCGTCCGGCACACCCGGCAGAACGAGGAGACCGGCCGCGCCGAGCTGCTCGGCGCCGCCGTCGTCGGCCGGTACGCGCTGCTCACCGCCGCCCTGCTCGTCGTCGTCGCGGCGAACGTGGCGTCCGGCGTACTCCTCGGACTGGCCTTCGCCGCGACCGGCCTGCCGCTCGCCGGGTCGCTCGCCGCCGCCGGAGCCGTCGCCGGGGTCGGTGTCGCCTTCACCGCCGTCGCCGCCGTCACCGCCCAGCTGTCGGTCACCTCGCGCGGCGCGAACGCGCTCGCCGCCGCCACCGTCGGCGTGGCGTTCCTGCTCCGCGCCACCGGGGACGTCCTCGGCGAGCGGGACGGCCTGCGGGTAGAGAGCGCCTGGCCGTCCTGGCTGTCCCCACTCGGCTGGGGCAACCAGGTCCGGGCGTTCGGCGGGGAACGCTGGTGGGTGCTGGCGTTGCCGGTCGCGCTGCTGGTGGCCGGCGTGGCGGCCGCCTTCGCCCTCGCCGGCCGGCGGGACCTCGGCGCCGGCCTGCTCGCCGCCCGCCGGGGTCCCGCCCGTGCCGCCGCCGGGCTGCTCAGCCCCACCGGCCTGCTCTGGCGGCTGCACCGCGGCGCCCTGCTCGGCTGGGCCGTCGCGGTGGTGATCCTCGGGTTCTCGATGGGGGTCGCCGCCGACGAGGTCAACGACATGATCGCCGAGAACCCCGCCGCCGCCGAGGCGATCGCCGCGCTGGGCGGCGGGACCGACCTCGTCGACGCGTTCCTCGCCGCGATGCTCGGGCTGTTCGCCCTGACCCTCGGCGCGTACGTCGTGCAGGCCCTGCTGCGCACGCGGGCCGACGAGTCCGACGGGATCCTGGAGGCGGTGCTGGCGACCGCCGTCAGCCGGCACCGCTGGCTGCTGACCCAGATCGCCGGCGCGGTGCTCGGTGCGGTGGCGCTGATGCTGCTGGCCGGCGTCTCGACCGGCCTGGGCTACGGGCTGGTGGCCGGCGACGGGCTCGGGCACACCCTGGAGCTGGGCTGGGCGGCACTGCTGCGGCTGCCGGCGCTGCTCGTCGTCGCCGGGGTGGTGACCGCGCTGCTCGGGCTGGCGCCCCGCTGGTCGGTGGCGCTGTCGTGGGCGGTGCTGATGGCGTTCCTGCTGCTCGGACAGCTCGGCGCGGTGCTGGACCTGCCGCAGGCGGTGCTCAACCTGTCCCCGTACACGCACGTGCCGTCGGTGCCGGCGGTGGACCTGTCCGTCCCGCCCCTCGCGGTGCTCACCGGCGTCGGTGCGCTGCTGCTCACCGCCGGCCTGGCCGGCTTCCGCCACCGCGACGTCCCCACCTGAGGTGGAAGGAAGGGCCCCCTGTTAACGCCTGCGGTAGTGAAAGGGGCCCCTGTTAACGCGCGGTCGCGGCTAGCGGCATGCCTCCGGCCGCTCGGTGGCTAGGTCGGGGCGGGTGGGTGCTTGGGGTGGGCGGTCGGGTCGACACCGACGGCCGGGGTGCCGGTGCCTGCGGCGAGGGCGGCGGCCAGGTCCCGGCCGAGGTGCTCGTCGAGGCGGCTCGCCTGGCCGCGCAGCGAGTACCAGGATTCGGCGGCGGCCAGCCACAGCAGCTGCGGCACCAGATCGGTGCAGCGGTCCCGCACCCACCGGGTGCCCTTCACGGCCAACCACGCCAGCTGAGCCGCCCGCGTCGGCGGCGGGTTGCCCGGCCGCGGGTCCGGGCGTCGGTGCACCGGCACGTCCCGCTCCCGCAGCAGATCCACGTACGCGCCGGCGAGCAGGCGGTGCCCCCGCTCGCTCGGGTGCAGCCGGTCGACGCTCCACATGTCCCGCCGGTACGTGTCCGGGTGGGTCGCCGCGTCGAAGTGGACGGTGCCGTACAGCGCTGCCGCGTGGTCGGTGACCGCGTTCACCGCGGCGATCCGTCGCGCCAGGGGCCGGGCCAACCCCGACGGCAACCCGAACATCCGGCCCGGCTCCGGCAGCCGGGCGGTCAGCACCACGGCTCCGGCCCGGCTGAGCGCGCCCACCGTGCCCAGCAGCGCCGCGCTGACCGCCGGCACGTCGAAGTGGGCGCGCAGCGTGTCGTTCACCCCGACGACCACCGCGGCGACCGTCGGGCGCAACGCGAGGGCGGCCGGCAGCTGGTCGCGGAACACGTCGCCGGTGAGCGCGCCGGTGCGGGCGAGATTGTGGAACTCGACCGTGCCGGGTGGCCCCACCGCGTCGGCGAGCAGCGCTGCCCACCCACGCCACGTCCCGTCGGGCATCGGGTCGCCGAGGCCCACGGTGATCGAGTCACCGAGCGCCACGAACCGCACCGGTCTCGGAGCGTCCGGAGTACGCACGCCGGTAGGGTCCATCGCCCAGGCCACCGGCGTCCGACGGGCCGGCGAACACCGACGAAGATCGACGCGAACCCGGGTAGTCGAGGTGTGCGCCAAGATCCAATACGTCTCACCGACTCGACACGCCGGGCCTCCTGCCGCTCAGGCGTATCCGATCTTGCATATCACCGTCGGCCCGGGGCGTGGCTGTCGTCCACAGCTCGCTCTTGTCCACAGATCCGAGGTTGTGGCGGTTGCTCGGCCGAGGTCGGGGCGGCAGGGTTCGGACGCGTGGACGGGCTGCTGCGGGATCTGGTCGAGGCTCACGACGGGGTGGTCACCACTCCGCTGGCTTGACAGGTCGTGCCCGAATGGACGCTGCGGCGGGCATGCGGGTCTGGACAGCTGGTCCGAGTCCTGCCCACGGTGTACGTGGCCGGTGAGCTGGTTTCGAGGCATGACGACAGCCAGCCTTTCATCGGTCGCCTCGTCCCGGCGCTCGGCCGCCGTGCGGCGCTCGCCTGGGCGGACGGGCGCGCCGCCCTGAGCCACTTGACCGCCCTCGACGTGTGGGGCCTGTACCAGCAGGCCCCCGGGGACCTGCTGCACCTGACCACACCGAGCGCATCGGGCCTCCGTAGCCGGCCCGGCATCATCGTGCACCATCGTCAGGGCTTCCGCCTCGATCCTCCGCACGTCCGGATTCGGCACGACCTGCCAGTGACCCGGCTCGAGGCGGCGCTGGTCGACTCGTGGCCGCTGCTGCCGCTCGCCGACCGACACGGACCGGTGATCAGGGCGGTCAACGAGCGGCTCACCACTCCCGACCGGCTGCGCGCCGCGCTCACGCCCCTACCGAGGCTGCCCGGCCGTGCCCCGCTGCGTACCCTGCTCACCCGCCTCGCGGACGGCTGCCGCAGCCCGCTGGAGATCTGGGGACACGAGCACGTCTTCGTCGGCCCCGGCATGCCGAAGCTCCACCGGCAGTTCCGACTGCGGATCGGCCAACGGAGCGTGTACCTCGACCTGTACGCCGAGCACGAGCGGGTCGACATCGAGCTCGACGGTGCCGCCACGCACGGCAACCAGCGGCAGCGCGAGATAGACCTGCGGCGGGACGCTCTGCTCGCCACCGCCGGGATCCTGACCGTCCGGTTCTCGCACCGCCGCCTGGTCCACGAACCCGACAAGGTCCGCCGGGTGACCCTCGCCGTCCTCGCCAGCCGCCGGTGACCGATACGCGCCGGAAGGCACTGGTCACCGGGTCTCGCGGTCGGCGGCCAGCGGTTCCTAGCGGTTCAGGTAGGCGTCTCCCAGGACCGCGTAGAACAAGCCTTGCGAGGTTCCGCTGTCGCGCTCCCTGCCGACGCACCCGATCTGCAACTGGACGGCGCCCTTCAACTGCACGGTCACCTTCTTCGGTGACCCCAGAGAGACATCGACCGGCGGAATCAGATCCTGATTGTCCTCGTTGCGGAAGGACATTCGCCCGATGACGCCCAGTCCGCGCTTCTCGTTGTCGGCGATGCCGATGGTCGCGTCCATCGTTTGATAGCCGGCGACGGACCAGACCGACGCAGACGGAGTCTCACCGCAGTAGACCTTCTTGCTCTGGCTGTACGCCACACCGTCCATGGAGAACGTCCCGCGTGCGCCGTTGTTCTTGATGGCGGGGTACTCGGACAGGTAGAGCGTCGCCGGCAGGTCGGGAGTCGCGGACGTGTCTGGTGTTCCTTCGGTGTCGTCGCTGATGTCGGGGCTGGGAGAGGCTGTTTCCGTCGGTGGGCTCATCGATCCGGTCGTCGGTGGAGCGGCCGGAGTCGACGGGATGGGCGCGGTCGCTACCGGCGACGCGAGCACCTCGGGATCCGAGGTCAAGGGACCGAGCGTGCTGTCCCACAATCGTTCGACCGGCCGCGCGACCGTCGCCAGCAGGATCGTCGCCGCCACGCCGATGATGCCGAGCAGCACGGCGGCGCCGGGGTTCGCCGACCACTTCCGGTGGACGACGACGCAGAGCACCGCCGTCACGATTCCGCCGACCACCAACGTCGCGATAATGGCTACCACCTCGCTCATATCCGGACCTCGGCATTCGCTGAGTGAGTGCAAATAGGACAGTTGTCGAGCGACTATGACCCTGCCGGAGCGTGTTTCATTCACCAACCGACTTGCGGTGGATGTGGGCGACGGACCTGCCGATGATCGGCGACAGTCGTCCATATTCGCCGGCAAGCGGTGTCGTTTACCCGTCACCGCCATTGTGTCGAGGAAGCGATTGTGCTGACAGCTCAGCCGGACTCAGAGGTCGGGTCGCCCGTACCGGGTCCGGCCGGGCGCTCGGCGGTCGGCCGGGTTGCGGGACCGGTCGGCCGCATCGTGTCGCCGGACTGCTGCGGCGGCGCGGGTTTCGCGGTCGGGTCGATCTCGGTGAAGGGTTCGAAGAGGTTCTCCTGGCGGCGCCGTTGGCGGAGGAGGTCGCCCGTCCACTGCGCGGCGGTCCGCTGCTCGGCCATCGTGTGCTTCCGGGCGAGGTTCACCTTCTCGCGCAGGTCCTCGGGCACGTCGGCGCCGGCGAGGTCGTCCAGGATGGCCGCCCACCGCCGGTTGATCCGCTCGGCGTACTGCGCGCGCCGCGTCTGCTCCTCGTACTCGCAGTCCAGGGTGATCAGACGTTCCCAGTACGGCTGGAGGGCCCGCCGGACCCGCTCGTCGAGGCGTACCCACGCCTCGGGCCGGCAGGTCACTGTCCTCCCGCCGCGTTCGAACGACCACGGCTCCTGCCGGCCGAGCACCCGCTGCAACCGTTCCTCCAGCTCGCCCGCCCGGTGCGGCGGGACGGTACGCGCCAGGTCACCGGCGATGCGGGTCAGCCGCTGGGTCGCCTGCGGCATGAAGTAGTGCGCGTACCAGGCCAGCTGCTCCGGCCGCAGGCCCTGGGCCGACCAGGTGAACGCGGCGCGGACGCTGAAGGCGAAGACGTACCCCCGCGCTGGCACGGTGAACGGGCCGGCCGACTCGCGCCGCTCGATCGGCTCCTCGGGTGGGGGTGGGGGCGGGCCCTCCTTCGCCGCCGCGTCCACCTTGCGGGCGACGGAGAGCATCCACCCCCACAGACGTTGTGCAGCCGGCACCAGCCGCGCCGTGAGCCGTTTTGACCTGGGGGCCACCCGTGCCCAGAGCCGCCGGGACGCCCCGACCAGTCGTTTCGTGCGACGCCGGCACATCCTGACCAGTCGCGCCCAGGATCGCCCCGGGCCGGTAGTCGTGCCGGCCGACGCGTGGTCCCGATCCTGGTCGACCTGGACTTGCCGGTCCGGCGGGGTCGCCTCCGCAGGTGGACCCTCGGCCATGTCCCCCTCCCTCGTCCGCGGACCGGACCGCAGCCCGATGGCGGATGGCCGGGGCGCGGTGCGGTCGGTGCCGGGTACGAGGGGGACGCCCGGCAGGTGCGGCAGCGCTGCGTGCTCACGTTAACAAGGTGTCGGCCACCGGACCGGCAGCGGCTCGCGGTCCGGCGACCCGGGGTCGTCGGTCATCCGTGGGACATCCCGGGCTGGCCGAAGCTGGACTGCGGGGTCGGTTCGTTCGACACGACGGCGCCGTTCTGGGTGTCGCGGCTTGCGGTTGCGCCGGTGGGTTGCGGCAGAATGCGTGGGTGAGCCCAGTGAGTCGCAACCGTCGGCGCAACGGCAAGAGGCGATCAGTTCGTGGCGGAGCACCGCTCGCCGTCGTACGGGCGCCGGAGGAGTGCGACTGCCCGTACTGTTCCGGGGCTCAGGGAACGCCGGGGGAGGTCGAGGACCTGCTCCCACAGGCGGTCGGCGCCCTGCAGGATCCGATCGAGGTGGAGATCGCCGCCGCGATGCTGCTGGCGACCGGGGCGGCGATGGGCGATGACTTCGACCGGGCGCTGCTGGACCTGTTCGTGCCGGCGTTCGAGGCGAAGGCCACCCCGGAGGCGCGGGCGATGCTCGCGGCGATCGCGGCAATCGCCCACGGTGAGATCGGTCGAGCGGCGGCGGACGCGGCCGGCCGGCTTGCCGATGCCGGCGTCACCGCACCACCGTGGCTGGCCGACCTGGACGCCCCGGTCACGGTCGAGGACTCCTGTCGCCTGGTCAGTCCGTGGGGAGAGACGTTCCTGCTGGCCGGCAGGTTCCACCGGGCCGGTCGAGCGAACGCCGTCTTCGTCACCGTGGACGACCAGGACTGCGGTGCCGCTGGTCAGGTCCTGTTGATCGACTCCGACCGGTGGGACGAGGCGCGTGAAGGGCTCCTGTCCGACCTGCGCGCCGGCGGTGCCGACGTCACGCAGGAGAAGCTACGGCCGGCGGACTTCCGCCGAGCCGTGGAGGATGCGCTGGACGCGCGCGCCGAACACGACGAGGGCGACCCCGGGGTGCTCGACGACCTCCGCGAGGAGGACGGCCCGGGCTACCAGGCTCTGGCGCTGCTGCTGCGGAGCTGGATCCGGTGGCTGCCGGAGTCCCGGCGTCGCAGGCGGACTCCGCGCCACGACGGCGAGCTGGACGTCGCCTCGATGTCCGCGCTGCTCGAAGTTCTGGCTCCCCGCCGGGGCGGCTTCCCCGTACCGGCCCAGCGCCGGCTCGCCAGCCTGCCCGCGAAGCGCAGGAAGTCCGACGGCCCGGCACCGATCTACCAGATCAAGGTGGGCCTGCGCGGGGCCCGCCCACCGATCTGGCGGCGACTTGAGGTGCCAGCCGACGTCACCCTCGCCCGGCTGCACGAGCTGATCCAGGTTGCCTTCGGTTGGACCGACAGCCATCTGCACGTCTTCGAGACCCGGTACGGCAGCTTCGGCCGTCCCGACGCCGAACTCGGCCACCGCGCTGCCTCCCGGGTCAGCCTGGAGCAGGTCGCCCCCGTTGCCGGGGACAAGCTGCGGTACACGTACGACTTCGGGGACAACTGGGAACACGACATCCTGGTGGAGAAGATCCTCGGCCGGGATGCGTCCGTGGCGTACCCGCGCTGTGTCGGCGGACGGCGGGCCGCGCCTCCGGAGGACTGCGGCGGCGTGTGGGGCTACGCCGACCTGGTGGACGTGCTCGGCGACCCCACGCATCCTGAGCACCGCGACCGGCTGGCCTGGCTGGACCTGGATGAGCCGACCGACTTCGACCCGGCCCGCTTCGACGCGAAGGCGGTGACCGCTGCCCTGCAGCAGCGGCGATAGGCGCGCCGTCAACCCGCAGGCGGCCCGGCCGCTGCCGGGGCTCGCTGCTGCAACGGCCCCCGCAGGACGGGAAGTGCCGGGTTACCAAGGGGCAGTCGGCCGCGCTGCCCAACCTGCTCCACCCGTCGGCATTGCGCGCAGCCGCAAGCACGGCGTCAGTCCGCCGAGCCGGCCGGCACCACCCAGGTTGTCGGCTGACCGGTGATCGCCGTGATCATGTCGAAATCGCCGTCGTAGTGCAGCACAGTGGCGTCGTGGCGCTCGGCGGTGGCGGCGGTCAGGAGGTCCGCCATGGACAAGGCCCCTTTCGGACAGTTCGTCAAGCACGGGGGCTACCGCGGGCTTGGGCCAGCGGGCGAGCGCCGACTTGTCGAGGAAATAGAGTTCCTGGCTCACGCTGCGTCCGACTTGGCCGTGCCCGTTCCGCGCGCGGTGGCGCCGGTTCGGCCGTGCGGCGGAGGCCGGCGAGTTGGACGTAGATCTCGCGCTTGGCGGTCGCCTCGCCGCGCCGGTTGAGGACGTAGCCGGTCAGCCAGATCCAGCCGTGGTACGTCGGTTGGCCGGACACCGAGACGACGCGGAAGGTCAGGGCGCGGTCCCCGGCGAACTGCACCGAGGCGTGACCGTCGACGATCAGCAGATCGCCGGGGGAGGGGCGCGCGGTCACCAGGGGCCGGAGTTCGGCGGACGGCACTCGCGGGCGTGCATGGTCTGCCAGTCGCGCAGCGCCCGCTTGAGCCGGTCGTTCTCCTCGGTGAGCAGGCGGACCTGCCCGTGCAGGTCGGTCGGCTCGTCGGCGACCAGCGCCTGGAACTGGCGTACATCATCGGGGTCGACGCCGCGCCGGCGCGGCGCGAACGCTCGGGTCCGCGCCTCGTGCGGGGTCAGCCGGGCCGGGTGGCCGATCCCGTGGAGGTGGCCACCTCGGTACACCTGGGCCACGTCGATCCTTTCCGGTGCAGCCGGGAGCGAAGGCTCCGTCGGTAGGTGTGGAAGGGCGGGTCGTCCGCACGCCGGCCGCGGACGACCCGCCCGCTCCGCCGCCGCAGCTCGATTCAGCGGTACGACAGCGGAGCAGTCCGATGGGTCGGGACGGGCACGCGCACCCGCCCCGACCAGGGGGATGCCTCTGCTCCTTGTTGCCACGCAAGGGGGAGAGGCGGTCTTCAACTTAGCTGCCCCAGTCACCTCAGTCAAACGATGAGTTGTTGCGAGGTGTCGTTGCGTGATCGAATTGGCATGCCACGCAGGGGGAAGGTCATGCCGATCACCGCCGACTACATCCGCATCGCCGATGAGATCGTCGCCGACATCAGGGCGAAGAAGCTCAAGCCGGGGGACAGGCTGCCCTCGATCACGCAGCTCGCCGCGACGCACAAGGTCAGCCCGTCCACCGTCAAGCAGGTCTACGTGCGGCTGGAGGCCCTGCGGGTGATCTGGCGTCACCAAGGCAAGGGTGTCTTCGTGAACGATCCAAAGCTCTGGATGCGGGAGCCGTGACCTCGAATCTGTCGAACGCCTCGGCCGATCAGCCGGTGGCGAGAAGATCGACGTAGGGGCACGATCATCCCGTGCGGGCTTACGTTGGTGTGACCGACGAGAGGTGGTACCGCTTTCTGGCGGCGCGGCCACATCTGAACGAAATCAACTTCTGGCGACCGTCCGGGGGCGCCTTCCGTGCCTTGACAATTGGTGAACCATTTTTCTTCAAGGCGCACTACCCGCTGAACCGCATCATCGGAGGCGGATTCTTCAGCGGCTTCGCAACACTTCGCATCTCCGAAGCTTGGGAACTGCTTGGCGAAGCCAACGGTGCCGCGACGGTGGCGGACATGCGCAGGAGCGTCGGGCGCTACCGTAAACAGGCGATCGGATCGGACGAGGATCCGGTCATCGGCTGCATCTTCATCCGCGACGTCACCTACTTTCCGGACGAGGCGACCGTGGCGCCGCCACAAGGTCTCGCGTCGAACGTCGTGCAAGGTAAGACGTACGACCTTGCGGATCCTCAGACGCAGGACTACTTCCAGCTACTGATCCACCGTCTCATCGGCACCGCAGTCGACCTTGACCTCAGTGAGCCGTGGCATCGGCCAGGCCCTGTGTACGGTGATCCTCGGTTGGCGCCGCAGCGTCTCGGCCAGCAGGCTTTCAAGGCCGTCGTGCTGGGGGCCTACGGTCGGCGATGCGCTGTCACCGGCAACAAGGTGGCACCGGTGCTACAGGCGGCGCACATCCGTCCGCTGCCGAAGGGCGGTCAACATCGCTTGGACAACGGGCTTCTCCTCAAATCCGACGTGCACACCCTCTTCGACCGCGGCTACCTCGGCGTCGATCCCAGGTACCGGTTGCTAGTCAGCCCTCGCCTTCGCAGCGAGTTCGGCAATGGCGACCAGTTCTACGCCAAGGCCGGAGAACTGATCACCCTTCCGGAGCGTCGCGCCGACCGCCCCAACCGAGAGTTCCTCGAGTGGCACCTTGACACCGTGTTCAAGGCCGCGTGACAACGCGGCGGGGCTGACCTTCGCGGCCCTGCAAAACGGGCTTGCCGTGAACGCCGTCAGGCCCGTACGCCGGGGCGTACGGGCCTGACTGGTGAACGTGACGGTCAGCTCTCCGTCACGGTCGGATCAGAGCTTGCTGAAGTCGATGACGTCGGCCGCGGCCGGCTTCTTGATGTCCGGGAAGGACTTCCCGAACTCGCTGTAAGCCAACTGGCCCTGGTTGTCGGGGCCGACGATGAGCAGCGGGTACGGCTCACCGGTCGTCGCCACGTACAGCGTGCTCCGGTCGGATTCGTCGATGAGGGTGATCGCCGGGCCGGCGTCGATGGTCTTGGCCTCGCCCTTGGTGGCCGTTCCGTCCGGCGCGAGATTCGCGGCATCCTCGGCGATCGTGAAGAGGCTGCCGAAGTTCTTGTCGTCCCGGGCCACCGTGACCCACCGGTCGCCGATCAGCTGGGCCATGCCTTCGCCCCGCGGGCCGCTCTCCTTCCAGAAGGTCTCGTTGGCCTTGAAGTACGGCTGACCGCCGACCAGCAGCAGTTGAATGCGCTGGCCGTTCAGGCCGAGCGTGCCCGCCAGATCCTCGCCCATGACCTTGAGGTCGATGGACAGCGTGCTGCCTCCGTCCTTCCGCTGGCCCTCGACGCGGAACGATCCGGCCTTCTTGAGGGCGGCGTTCGTCTTCCTCAGAATCTCCGCTGCCGTCAGGTCCGCGACGCCGTTGCCGGCCGCGGACGCGGCGTCCGCCGGAGCCGACCAGGTGGCGCCGCCGGTGGTCGGTTCACCGCAGCCGGCGAGCACCATGCCCGTGACGGCCAATGGCACGAGTACGCGTGCCACACGCATGATTCAGCCTCTCTCTCGTCCCCAACCCCCATGATCAGGGGAAACCCCGCAGAGCATAGGCAGCTTCACCGGTCGCGTGGGGTCCGAGCCGACCGCGCAGTGCCGGAGCCGCTCCCGCCGGTCAGTTGGGGTGCGCCGGGGCGTCGAGGATGGCGCTGAAGCGCTCCTCGGCGAGGTCGAGCTGGTCGAGGATGTGCCGCTTCACCGGCGGTGCCAGCGGCGTGTCCGGCCGGGTCACCAGGTCCCGGAGCACCGGCACCAGGGGGCGGTACTTCGCCGCCCAGGTCGGCACCTTCGGCCCGACCGAGTGGATCACGCCGACCCCGTTGTCGGTGAAGTCGGAGACCTTGATGACCCGCGCCCACGGTTCCCGGTCGAGGCTGGCCGCCACGTGCTCCCGGTACTGCTCGTGACGGTCGCGCGTGGGGTCGTACACCGGGTTGGTGACGGCGGCGACGAGGCGCGCGACGCGCGGGCCGAACCGGTCGGCGAGGGTGGCCAGCGCGGCCTCGCGGACGTCGGTGCCGGCGCGGCCGCCGCCCAGGGCGGCCAGGTCGGCCGGGTGGTCCTCGACCGTGTCGTGCAGCAGGCCGGCGACGATGACGTCGACGTCGCGGACCTCGTAGTGGTGCAGCATCCGGATGGCGACCCGCAGCAGGTGGTTGAGGTACGGCTCGCGGACCCGCCGGTCGTCGCGGTGCAGGTGGGCGGCGAGGTCGAGGGCGTCGGTGAGGCGCGCCCGCTCGGCCTCGGCGAAGTCACGGATCTCCAGCCGGAACCGGGCGAGCAGGCCCGGCTCGCCGTGGATCTCGGTGATCGCGTGCATCGGCATCGTGGCGAGGTGCGCGGGGAACTCCATGACCCACTTCTACCCGACCCGCGCCACGGGGCTCAGCGGGGTGGCCGGCCCTGGACGCGGTACGCGTGCGCCTCGTGCCAGACGTGCGGGTAGACGCCCACCTCGAAGTACCGGCGGACCCGGTCGATCGGGGCGCCCGCGTGGTCGTGCCAGAGCCACCAGACGGGCAGGACGGTGAACAGCACGTAGTTGGCGGCGACCAGCGGCAGGTAGAGCGGGCCGAGCAGGCGCGCCTGGAGGATGTGGGTGTCCTCGTGGCGCTGGATGCGCGGGTTGCTGCCGGCGCAGACCGTGCCGAGGGTGGTCGCGTACCGGGGCCACACGCCCTGGACGACGCTGACCCGGCAGGCGTGCCGGCAGCCCGGCGCGTCGAGGGTGTGCCCGGCGGCCAGGTGCAGGGCCAGGTAGACCGCGCCGAGGGCGGTGTTGGGCAGGCTCCACGTGTGGTCGACCAGGAACAGGGCGACGCCGCGCGGCCCACGGGGGTAGACCCCGGTGGCCGCGACCGCCCCGCCGAACACGGCACCCGGGATCAGCCCGGCGACCGCCCCGGCGGACAGCCCGACCGGACCGGCGACCAGCGCGCCCAGCGTGGCGCCCGCGACGACGTGCACGACCGCGCTGACGATTCCGGCGACCATGGCCCGCTCCTCGGATCGGGGACCTGCGTCCATGGTGGCACCGGAACCGGGAGACGTTGTCTGTCGTGTTCTCGGCACCGCGTCCCGGAACCCCACCGTCGGTGGGGCCCGTTACGCTGCCCGGCATGGTTCCGATCTCCTGCGTGCTGCTGGTCGATCCGGGTGGCCGGCTGCTGATGCAGCTGCGCGACGGCGAGGCGCCGTACTACCCGCACACCTGGGGCCTGCCCGGCGGGCACGGTGAGCCGGGGGAGAGCCCCGAGGAGACGGCCCTGCGGGAGCTGCACGAGGAGACCGGGCTGTCCCCGGCCGGTCCGCTCCGGCTCTTCGGCCGGCAGGAGCTGCCGGAGCGGGGCCTGACCAAGCACTACTTCTGCGGCGCCACCCGGGCGCGGCAGGAGGACGTGGTGCTCGGTGAGGGCGCGGCGATCGTGTTCCTCACCGTCGACGAGGTCCGCGACGGCCGCCCGTACACGCCGGGCACCGCCGACATGCTGGCGCGATTCCTCGACTCGACGGCGTACGCCGATCTGGCCGCCGGCGCCGCGGAGCCGGCCGTCTCCTGACCGGCCCGCGGGGGAGCTGGCCCGCCGACCGGCGAAAGTCGCCCGGACCCGAGCCGTATCGGCGACCCGGGCCCTCCGGCGGCGCGCGCCGTCAGCGGGACGCCGGCGGGTGCCAGTCGGCGTACCGGGCCATGTTGCGTAGCGCCACCCGGGCGGGGACCAGCCGCATCAGCGTGTTGCGCACCGCGATCGCGGCGGGGTTGCGCAGCTGCTGGCCGAACCGCCCCATCCCGTACGAGGCGCGGGCGATCGCCTGGCTGCGGGGCCGGCGCTGCCGGTCGTACGCGCGCAGCGCCTCCGGGACCCCGGTGGCCGGCACGCCGGCGCAGACCGCGCCGAGCACCACCGCGTCCTCGATGGCCTGGCCGGCGCCCTGCCCGAGGTTCGGGGTCATCGCGTGCGCGGCGTCGCCGAGCAGCGCCACCCGGCCGCGCACGTACGACGGCAGTGGCGTGGCGAGGTGGTACAGGTCGGTGCGGAGCACCGACTCGGGTGGTGTCGCCGCGAGCAGGGCCGGGATCGGGTCGTGCCAGTCGCCGAACCGGTCCCGTACGGCGGCCAGTTCGTCCGGGACCGTCAGGCCCGGCGGGGCGGTGACCGCCGCGAACCAGTAGATCCGGTCGCCGCCGATCGGCACCATGCCGAACTCGGTGCCGCGACCCCAGCTGATCGCGGTGGGCACCGGCCGGGCGACGGTGGTCACCGCGCGCCAGGCGGTCGTGCCGGCGTACGCCGGCGGAGGCGTCGTGGGCCAGAGCCGGGCGCGGAGGACGCTGCGCAGCCCGTCGGCACCGACCACCAGGTCGGCCCGGAGGCCGGCCGACCCGCGAAGGTACACCTCGCCGGTGTCCGGGTCGACGTCGGTCACCTCGGAGCCGGTGTGCAGGGCGCCGGTGGGCAGGGCGTCGCGCAGGACGCGGTGCAGTTCGGCGCGGTGGATGCCGAGCGCGGTGGTGCCGAGGAGCCGGGTCATCTCGGCGGCGTCCACCCGGGACAGCCACCGCCCGGTCGACGTCCGCAGCCCGCCCGGGGTGTCCGGTACGCCCTGCGACCGGATCGTGTCGCCCAGCCCCAGCGCGTCGAGCGCGCGCAGCGCGTTCGTCATCAGGGTCAGCCCGGCGCCCACCTCGCCCAGTTGGGGGGCGCGTTCGAGGACGCTCACCCGCCAGCCGTGCCGGTGCAGGGCGACCGCCGCGGCGAGCCCGCCGATCCCGCCACCCACCACGACCGCGTGCCGCTCCGTCATGCCGGTCAGCCTTCCACGGCGGCGAGGCGGTGGTCGCGCGGGCTCACGCCCCGGACCCGCCGGAAGGCGGTGCTCAGCGCGAACGGGCTGCCGTAGCCGACCCGGCGGGCCACCGCGCCGAGCGTGGCGTCCGGCTCGCGGAGCAGGTCGGCGGCGAGCGCCAGCCGCCAGCCGGTCAGGTACGTCATCGGCGGCTCGCCGACGAGGTCGGTGAAGCGGCGGGCCAGGGCGGCCCGGGATACGCCCACCTCGGCGGCGAGGGTGGCCACCGTCCAGGGCCGGGCCGGGTCGTTCTGGAGCAGCCGCAGGGCGGGGCCGACGACCGGGTCGGCGGCGGCCACGTACCAGGCGGGTGCCGCGCCGGGACGCGCGAACCAGTGCCGCAGCGCGGCGATCAGCAGCAGGTCGAGCAGCCGGTCGAGGACGGCCGCCTGACCGGGGGCGTCGCGGGTGACCTCGTCGGCGAGCAGCGCTACGAGGGGGCTGCGCCAGTCGTCGCCGTTCACCGTGACCAGTGGCGGCAGGGCGGTGAGCAGCCGCCGGCCCGGCTCGCCGGGCAGCTGGTAGGTGCCGGTCAGCAGCACGGTCGCGCCGGTCGGGCTGGTGCCCCAGGTCCGCACGCCGAGCGCCATGCTCTCGGCGAGGGATTCGCCGTGGATGGTGGTGCACCGCTGCCCGGGGTGGATCACCACCTGCGGCGGGGTGGCTGGGTCGTCGGCCACCAGGTAGCCGTCGGGGCCGCGCAGCACCGCCACGTCGCCGGGGTGCAGCCGGACCGCCGGCCCGTCGTCCGGCACCAGCCAGGCGTCGCCGCGGACCAGAGCCACCACGGTCAGCGGCGCGCGATCCTCGATGCGCAGCGAGAACGGCGGGTCGAGCATCGACCGCAGCAGGAAGGCGCCTCGGGCCCGGGGCCCGTCGAGCAGTCCGGTGAGCGGATCCACCCCCGCACTGTAGACGCCCGCGTATGGCAGCACGATCCTCGACCATTCACCGTCTCGCCGCCGGCGGCTTGACTGTCCACATGACAACGAACCCGACTCTCGTCCTCGGCGGTACCGGCAAGACCGGCCGCCGCGTCGCCCACCGCCTCGCCGACCTCGACGTCCCGGTCCGGCTCGGCTCCCGCGCCGGCACCCCGTCGTTCGACTGGACCGACCCGGCCGGCTGGGACCCGGTCCTCGCCGGTGTCGGGGCGGTCTACCTGACGTACCAGCCGGACCTGGCCGCGCCCGGCGGCGCGGAGGTCGTCGCCGCGTTCGCCCGCCGCGCCGCCGCGCATGATGTCCGCCGGATCGTCCTGCTCTCCGGCCGCGGCGAGCCGGAGGCCGAACACGCCGAGGCGGCCGTGCGGGCCGCCGGGGTGCCCTGCACGGTGCTGCGGGCCAGCTGGTTCCAGCAGAACTTCAGCGAGAGCCACCTGGTCGACCCGGTGCGGGCCGGGGTCGTCGCCCTGCCCGTCGGGGACGTGCCCGAACCGTTCGTCGACGCCGACGACATCGCCGACGTCGCGGTCGCCGCGCTCACCGGGGACGGGCACGCCGGCCAGCTCTACGAGCTCACCGGACCGCGTGCGCTGACCTTCGCCGAGGCGGTCGCCGGGATCGCCGCCGCGACCGGCCGCGACGTCCGCTTCACCACGGTCACCACCGAGGCGTACGCGGCGCGGCTCGCCGCCGAGGGTGTCCCCGGTGCGGTGGCGGGCCTGCTCACGTACCTGTTCACGGAGGTCCTCGACGGCCGCAACGCGCACGTGGCCGACGGCGTCGAACAGGTTCTCGGCCGGCCAGCCCGCGACTTCGCCGGCTACGCGGCCGCGACCGCGGTGACCGGGGTGTGGAAGCCCTGACCGGCCTGCGCCGTTACGCTCGCCGCCGGGGGGGGTGAGGAGGCGGCGATGATCCGGTGGGGTGGGTTCGGAGCGGTGTGAAGGTTCGCTTCACACCGTTCGCTCACCAGCACGTGATCTGGTGTAGCGGGCGCGCATCGTCGGAGTGGCGGCGGGGCCGGCGGTGAACACGAAGTCGTCACCGTCGAGGCGCCGCCCGGTCGTCCGGTCCACGATGACTGGATCGGCCTCGACGCCGGTCTCTCTGTCGACCAGGATCATGCTGCGTTGCGCCGGGTCCAGCCGGGAGTTGCCCCACGCGGCAAGGGCGATGACCACCGGTCGGAGGCTGCGGCCGAGCTCGGTGAGGACGTACTCGTAGCGGTCCGGGCGGGTCTGGTACCGGCGCCGCTCGAGCAGGCCACTCTCGGTAAGGGCCTTGAGCCGGCTGGTCAGGATGCTCGACGAGATCTGCAGGTTGGCCTGGAACTGATCGAAGCGGGTGTAGCCGTCGAAGCAGTCATGAAGGATCAGCAGCGTCCACCACTCACCGACGTGCCCGAGCGCGCTCGACAGCGGGCACTCGCGGTCCTCAAGTCGGATCTTGCCTGCCACGGACATCCCTCCGGCGGGTAGGTGCTAAAGTCGAAGCGACTAACTTCCAGTTCGGAAGCAACTGTACGGCGTCCCCGCGACGTCCGTCGTGCGCTGCAGGAGATCACCCGATGCCCCAGGTCGCATCCGCGCCCGAGATCATCCGTCGGTACTTCGCGCTGGCATCCCAGCCGGACACCGAGGCGTACTTCGCGCTCTTCGCCGACGACGCCGTCGTCGAGGACGAGGGGCGGACGCACATCGGTGTCAACGCCATCCGCGCCTGGCGCGCCGAGGTGCCGCTGGTGACGTACGAGATCACCGACGTCGAGCAGACCCCGGCCGGTGCGGTGGTGACCGCCACGATCAGCGGAGACTTTCCCGGTAGCCCGGTCCCCGGCCTGCGGTTCCGCTTCGAGGATTACGACGACCGGCACATCCGTCGGCTCCGCATCGCGCCCTGATTCGGGGGCCACTCCGCTGTGGTACAACTGCCAGCAAGATAGACCAAAGCGGTTGAAACGGGCGGTCGGATGACGAGTGGGGCGGCTGGGCTGCTGCGACGACCCGGAGAACCACAGGCGACGTTCCTGGAGCTGTTCTTCGACCTGGTGTTCGTTTTCGCGCTCGTGTCGCTCTCACACAAGCTGCTGGAAGATCTGACCTGGAACGGTGCCCTTCAGACACTGGTACTGCTGCTCGCCCTGTGGTTGGTGTGGATCCATACGGCCGGGTTCACGGACAGGTTGGACTCTGAGCACCGGGTGATCCAGGTGCTGGTCGTGGCGACGATGTTCGGCACCCTGGTGATGGCTGCCGCGTTGCCTGAGGCGTTCGGCGAGCAGGGCCTGTTCTTCGCCGGTGCCTACGTCGTCACTCAGGTCGGTCGCACCGCCGTCGTCGTGCTCCTGCTGCGGGGCCACGAGGCGGGGGTCGCTTTCGCGCGGTCACTGTTCTGGTCCGGCGTGTCCGCGGTGCCGTGGATCGCGGGCGCGCTCGTGCCGGGTACGACACGTGAGGTGCTGTGGGTGCTGGCGGTGGCGGCGGAGGCCATCGCCCTCGCACTCGGCGTCCCCACGCCGCGGCTGGGGCGTGCGTACATGCGGGTAGCCGAATATGCGATCTCCGGCGCGCATCAGGCCGAACGCTACCGGCAGATCTTCATCATCGCGCTCGGCGAACCCATCCTGGTCACGGGGCTGGCCCTGAGTCGCAGCAGCCTCGAGTTCGACCGGGTTGCCGCGGGCGTGGTCGCGTTCGCCACTACGGCGTTGCTGTGGTGGATCTACATCCACCGTGCTGGCGCGCTGTTGGCGCAGGCGCTCGCCGCCGCTTCCGATCCGGTCCGCGCCCTCATCTGGTCGCTGTACGCCCACCTGACGATGATCGCGGGCATCGTGGCCATCGCCGTCGGCGTCGAGCTTGTCATCGAGCACCCGTTCGGACATGCACAGCCGGCCTGGATCGCCGTCATGCTCGCCGGGCCCGCACTGTTTCTTGCCGGCCGGGGCATGTTCGAGTACGGGGTGTTCGGCCGAGTGTCCCGATCTCGCGTGATCGGGGTGCTCCTGCTGGCGGCGATCGCACCGGCCGTGACCCTCCTGCCGCCGATGGCCGTCGCCATCGCGCCGGTCCTTGTCCTGGCCGGGATCGCCGTAGCCGATGCGATCCGCGCCCGAGGGCGCCCGCCCGAGGCGCCGTCACCACCGCACTAGCCAACCGGGCGTGTCGCGGGATCGGTTTCCCGCCGACGATGAGTGCCGGCGCCGGATCTTCTGGTTTGGGCCGCCAGTGCCGGGACCACCGGGCTCCGGGGAGGGCCGGCGGTCTCACCGGCGTCGGCGTGCCGAGGTCCAGCCCTGCCGGTGCAGCCGTTCGATGCCGTCCAGCAGCAGGTCCAGGGCGAACTCGAACTCGAACTGGTCGTCGCAACCCGACCCGACGACGGACGCGCCGTCGTGGGACGCCGCCCCGGCGATCTCCGCGAGGTGCGGGAACCGGGCCGCGATCTCCGGCGGCAGGGCCGCCGGCGGGTCCGGGTTGGTCGTGCCGGACCGGCCGGCGTCGCGGGCGGCGTCGAACAGCTCCTGGCTGAAGCCCAGGATCCGGCTGCCCATCGCGTGCATCACGTGGTGCGCGAGGTCGGCGGAGAAGCCGCCGGCCCGGAACGTCCCGACCATCGAGTCGAGGTAGGCCAGGATGGCCGGCGTCGCCATGTTCCGCGACTCGATGGCGAGCGGCGCCCAGGGGTGGCGCCGTAGCGCCTGCCGCGCCGAGAGGATGCGCCGGCGGACGGTGTGCTTCCAGTCGGTGTCGGGCACGAGCGGGTCGATCTCGCCGACGACCACGTCGATCATGCCGTCGAGCAGTTCGTCCTTGTTGGCCACGTGCTTGTAGAGGGCCATCGGCACGACGCCCAGCTCCTGTGCGAGGTTGCGCATGCTGAGGGACTCGATCCCGGCCTCGTCGGCGAGCGCGACGGCGGCGTGCAGGATCCGGTCCCGGCTCAGCGGCGTCCGGCGCAGCGTCTCAGCCTGCTCAGCCATCTCGTTCCTCGTCTCCCGTCGGCGGTTGAACACTAATCCCCTTGACGGGTGTACGGCGTACACCTACCGTGTCTGATGGAAGGTGTACGCCGTACACCAGGGGAGGGGAGACATGAAGGCGATCGTCCAGGACCGGTACGGCCCGCCGGAGACGCTCACGCTCGCGGACGTCGACGTGCCGGTGCCGGCCGCCGACGAGGTGCTCGTGCGGGTGGAGGCCGCCGCGCTCAACGCGTACGACTGGCACGTCATGCGTGGCGATCCGCGGCTGGCGCGGTTGGCGCTGGGCCGGTCACGGCCCCGGGCGCGCGTCCGTGGCCGGGACTTCGCCGGCCGGGTCGAGGCCGTGGGAACCGACGTTCGGGACGTGCGCCCGGACGATGCCGTCTTCGGCGACCTCGGAGATGCCAACGGCGCGTTCGCCGAGTACGTCCGGGTACCCGCGACTCTGTTGGCGGCGAGGCCGGCGAACCTGACGCCGCAGCAGGCGGCCGCCCTGCCGCTGGCCGGCACCACCGCGCTCCTGGGCCTGCGCGACGTCGGGCAGGTCGGGCCGGGCCACCGCGTTCTCATCAACGGCGCCTCCGGCGGCGTCGGCACCCTCGCCGTCCAACTGGCCAAGGTGCTCGGCGCGACCGTGACCGGGGTGTGCAGCACCCGCAACGTCGACCTGGTCCGCTCCCTCGGCGCCGACCACGTCGTCGACTACACCCGCGACGACTTCACCCGCGACACCCGCCGCCACGACGTCGTGTTCGACCTGGTCGGCAACCGCTCACTCACGGCGCTCCGGCGGGCGCTGACCCCGACCGGGGCGCTGGTGCTCTCCGGCGGTGGCGTGTACCGCGGCGGCAGCCTCGTCGGACCGATCGGGCTCATCATGCGCGGGCGGCTGCTGGCACCCTTCGTCCGGCAGCGGATCGGCATCCTGACGACGGCACCCGGCCGGCAGCATCTCGACACGCTCCGCGCTTACGCCGAAGCCGGCCGCCTCACCCCGGTCATCGACCGGACCTATCCGCTCCACGAGGTGCCCGAGGCCCTCCGCTACCTCGAAGGTGAGCACGCGCGGGCGAAGGTGGTCATCACCGTCTGACGTGCCCGACCGCTCCGGGCCGAACAGCTAGGCACCGGTCAACCAGGAACCGGCCTCGGCCCGGATGTCGGCGGGCACCTCGTGCCCGTCGGGGAACTCGTGGTAGGTCACGTCGTAGCCCAGCGAGCGCAGCCGGGGCACCAACCGCCGGCTGCACGCCTCGACCGGCAGGACCGGGTCGGCGACGCCGTGCGAGACGTACACCCGCGGCCGGCCGTGCGTGACCAGCGGCGCGGCGAAGCCGGGGGAGAAGGCCACCACCGCGTCGACCAGGTCGCCGTTGGTCAGGCCCAGGGAGAGGGCGTACGAGGCGCCGTCGGAGAACCCGCCGAACGCCACCCGGTCGACGGGGTGGCCGGCGAACACGCTGGTGAGCAGCGTGTCGATGCGGCGGACGTCGACGCCGAAGCCCTCCACGATCAGGTCCCAGCTGCTGGCGGCGGCCTGCGGGGCGACCAGCAGGAGGCGGTGCGTGTCGGCGACCGGGAGCAGCAGGTCGAGGCCCTGCCGGGTCGAGCCGCCGGCCCCGTGCAGCAGCAGGACCAGGCGGTACGGCCGGCCGTCCGCCGGCTCCGGGGCGTACACCATGGCGAGGGGGTCGCCCGCGGCGTCGGTCAACGGAACCAGCCCGGTGGCGGCCCGCACCGACGGTGGACCGGGACGCGCGGTGAGCCGGCCGTGCCGGGGGCTCTCCTCCGGCACCCGGTGCGGCGTCGCGGGTTCGGCCACGGGCTTCCGTCCCTCGTCCTCGGGTGGTGTGGCCGGTTACCCGGCTGGCCGCCGGTAAACCCGGTGGCCGTCGTCCCGCAGGATGGTAAGGGGCGCCACGGCCGATGGTGATGACGGTGCGGGCTGTGAGAGGGTTCCCGGAGAACGCTCCCACAGGAGAGGATCATCGCTCGTGAGTAGCGTCACCGCCCCGGCCGGCCCGACCGTCACCCCCCGCCAGGTGCGGGCCGCCCGCACCGGTGTCGCGGTGGTCTTCGCCCTCAACGGCCTCGCCGTCGCCTCCTGGTTCGCCCGGGTGCCGGCGGTCCGTGAGGGGCTCGACCTGACCGCCGGTCGCCTCGGGCTGCTGCTGCTCGCCATGTCGGCGGGGGCGATCCTGGCGATGCCCACGTCCGGTCTGGTCGCCCAGCGCCTCGGCACCGCCCGGACGGTGGTGCTGGCGACCCTGCTCGTCGCGCTCGGCCTGGCGGTCGCCGGCGTCAGCGCCGGGACGGTCGGCTCGCTGGGCGGCGTGGCGATCGGCCTGTTCGCCCTCGGCTACGGCTCCGGCACCTGCGACGTGGCGATGAACATCGAGGGCGCGGCGGTCGAGCGGCGACTCGCCCGCACGATCATGCCCCGGTTCCACGCCGCGTGGAGCCTCGGCTCGGTGGCCGGGGCCGGGCTCGGCGCCGGAGCCGCCCGGCTCGGCGTTCCCGTGTCCGTCCACCTCGCCCTGACGGCGGTGGTGGTGCTGGCCGGCACGGTGCTCGGGGCCCGGGCCTTCCTGCCGGCCGCCGAGACGGCGCCGGCCGCCGACACCACCTCGCCGGCGACGCGCCGCCGCGCGCTGCTCGCCGCCTGGCGCGAGCCCCGGACCCTGCTCATCGGACTGTTCGTGCTGGTCATGGCGTTCGCCGAGGGCAGCGCCAACGACTGGGTCGCGGTCGCCTTCGTCGACGGGTACGACCTCAGCGAGGCGGCCGGCGCCGCCGTGTTCGGGGTGTTCGTCGTGGGCATGACGCTCGGCCGTACCCTCGGCACCCTCGCCCTCGACCGGTGGGGCCGGGTACGCGTGCTGACCGCGACGATCCTGCTCGCCGTGCTCGGCGCGGGCATCGCGGTGCTCGGCGGCTCCGGGCCGGTGGCCGTCGTGGGCGTGGCGCTCTGGGGGCTCGGCGCGTCGCTCGGCTTCCCGGTGGGGATGAGCGCGGCGGCCGACGAGGAGGACCGCGCCCCCGCCCGGGTGAGCGTGGTCGCCGTGATCGGCTACACCGCCTTCCTCGCCGGCCCGCCGCTGCTGGGCCTGCTCGGCGACCGGGTCGGTACGCTGCGCGCCCTGCTCGTCGTGCCGATCCTGCTGCTGCCGACCCTCGCGCTGGTGCCGGTGACCCGCCGACCCGCCGACTGACGGCCGACGAGCCCGGTCCGGCCGCGGAGACCGACGTCCGTCGCGGTGAGCGCCGGGCCCGGTCGTGCGGCCGGACCCGGCCCGGGCCGGCGTCAGTCGCGCAGCCAGACCCGCAGTGGGCCCGCCGGGCGGAAGCCGACCGATCGCGCGACGGCCAGGTCGTCGCCCGACTCGTAGCCGACCAGTGCGGCGCTGCCCGGCAGGCCCGCCCAGACCTCCTCCGGCGGGACGGCGCGGGCGAAGACGTTGGAGACGCCCACCGCCCGTCCACCGTGGTGCAGGACCGCGCCGCCGGCGACCACGCCCGCGTCGACGCGGGCCAGGACGGTGACCCGCGGGTCACCGAGCAGGGCGGGGCGGAACAGCGGCCCGCCGCCGTGCGCCTCCGCCCACCCGGCCAATCCCCCGGGTGTGGTGACCCGGGTCAGCGGCGAGCCCGGCCGTGCCGCGGGAACCCGCGGAGCGGAGGCGGCGCCGGCCGTCGGCGCGGCGGGCGGGCGGTGGACGGCGGCGGCCGGTCGGTGGATCCAGTGCGCGTCGAACAGGACCCGGAAGCCGAACCGGGCGAGGTCGAGATCGGCGAAGCTGTCCTTGACCGACGCGCCCGGGCCGGCGTCGATGCGGCCGAGCAGCGTCGCGGCGTCGACCCCGGGGCGGAGGGTGACCGCGTCCGGGTACCAGGTCGGCGAGCGGCGCGGCACCGACCAGGCGTCCGCGTCGGTCACCCCGGTCAGGCCGTGGGTGCGGCACACCAGGTCGCACCAGGCGGCGTTGTCCCGTGCCGCGTCCATGGTCGCTTCGCGCATCCGCGCGAGCCTAGCCCAGGCCCTAGCCCAGGGGGCTCACACCGGGCTCGCAGGAGACTGCCAGAAAACCGTGCTGAACTGGAGGTTCGCCGAGGGAGGGAGCCGCACATGGGCTGGTTCAGCCGGCGGTCGCGTACCCGGGGGTCCGAGGGACCGGCGACGAAGCTCGACCGGGAGGCCACCCGCGAGGATCTGGCGGCGCTGGAGGCGTTCGTGGCCAGCCGGACCGGGGTGGAGTTCTACCTGGAACCGGAGACGACCGCGACGAACACGACGGTGGTGGCGATCGCCCACGACGGTGAGTGGATCCGTCGCCGGACCGGGTCGCCCCGGGTGGCGGCGGCCCTCGCGAACCGGCTCGCCCTGCCGTTGTACGAGGCCGCGAAGACCGGGTACCCGGAGCGCATGCGGGCCTGGAACCGGGCCCACCCGGAGCGCCGTGCCCGCTAGGGCCTGTCCTGCCGGCCCCGCCGGCGCTCACCCCGCGACGGCGGCGCGCGCTTCGTCGAGGGTCATCGTCGGGCTGTGGCTGGAGACGTACCAGCCGACGTCGTCGGTGAGCAGGCGGCGGACCAGGGCCAGGTCCGGCCCGTCGTCGGGCGAGCGCAGGTGCAGCGGCGGCGGGTACCAGCTGTCGCCGAGGAGCAGCACGCCCGAGGCCGGGTCGACCACCACGGTCGAGTCGGGGGCGTGGTGGCCGCCGACGTGCCGGACCAGGACGCCGGTGGGCAGGTCCAGCCCGTCGGTGAACGTCCGCGTGGGCGGCCGGACCGCGAAGTCGTCCCAGCAGTCCACGGCGAGCGCCCGGGCCCGGAAGCTCGGCCCGAGCCGCGGGTTGGCGCGGACCTGCTCCCGCAGGTAGCGGGTGCTCCACGGGCGGGCCGCCTCGGCGCGCAGCAGGTCGGCGCCGGTGACGTGGCCGACGATCTCCACGCCGGGCCAGGCGCAGGCGCCCCACACGTGGTCCCAGTGGTGGTGGGTGTAGACCAGCCAGCGTGGCTCCGGGAGCCCGGCGGCCCGCAGCGCCACCTGGATCTCGGCGGCGTGCGCCGGGCTCTGGCCCGCGTCGACCAGCACGCTGCCGCGCTCGTCCGCGACCAGTGCGACGGAGGGCCGGACCCAGGCCGGATCCGGGTCGAAAGGGGTCGCCCACACCCGACCGGCGACGTGATGGAACTCGATGGCGGGGCTCGCCGCCCCGTCGGTGTCCGCCATCACACCGATCCTAGCTGGACCGTCGGGCACGTGTGGGCCGCGTTGACCGGCCGTCGGAGGTGTGGCAGCATTCGCGGCCGGACGGCAGTGAAGGAAGCCGGTGCGATTCCGGCGCGGTCCCGCCACTGTCACCGGGGAGCGATCCCCCCTCGCGAGTCACGGCCGCGCGTGCGCGGTTGGAAGGCCGGGGGTGAGCGTCGATCCGGGAGCCAGGATACTTCGGCCGTCGGTGCACCCCAGGGCGTGGACACCCGAGGAGGACCCGATGACGCGCAGCGTCCCCGCCATCGACGACGATCGTCGTATCCGTTCCGCGCGTGCCGACGCGCCCGCCGCCGCCCCGCCCGGACGCCCAGCCGCTCCGCACGCGTCGCCCCGACCGGCCCGGCCGGTCGCTTCGCCCTGACCGGCCGGGCCGGTCGGCGCCGACCACGCGCCTGACGAGCCCGCTCGCCGCCGGCCCCGGCGCACCGTCGCGCCGCGCGCCGGCCCACCGCATCCGCTGACCGAGCAGCCATCCCTCGCCCCCAGCCCGACCGGCCTCACCCCGGGGGGCGGGCGTCACTCTCCGGAGCCCCCTCGTGCCCATCCTGCTGCTGTCCACCGCCGACACCGACCTGCTCGCCGCCCGCGCGAGCGGCGCCGACTACCGCCTGGCCAACCCGGCCCGGGTCGCGGCCGACGCCGTACCGGCGCTGGTCGACGGCGCCGACCTGGCCGTCGTACGCCTGCTCGGCGGCCGGGCGGCGTGGCCGGACGGCCTGGCCGCGGTGCTCGCCTCCGGCGTGCCGACGGTCGTGCTGGGCGGCGAGAGCGTGCCGGACGCGGACCTGATGGCGGTCTCCACGGTGCCGTCCGGAGTGGCCACCGAGGCCCTGTCCTACCTGGTGGAAGGCGGTCCGGAGAACCTGGCGCAGCTGGCCCGGTTCCTGTCCGACACGGTGCTGCTCACCGGCGAGGGCTTCGCCCCGCCCGCGCCCACACCGGCGTACGGGATCCACGGCGACCGGCCGGCCCACCCGGACCGGCCGACCATCGGGATCGTCTTCTACCGGGCGCACGCCCTGGCCGGCAACACCGCGTTCGTCGACACCCTCGCCGACGCCGTCGAGGCGGCCGGCGGCAACGCCCTGCCGATCTTCTGCGGCTCGCTGCGCGGGCTGACCGCCGGCGCCGGACCGCTGGGACTGTTCGCCCGCTGCGACGCGCTGCTGGTCACGGTCCTCGCCGCCGGTGGCGCGGTCGCCGCCGACGCCTCCGGCGGCGGCGACGAGGACGCCTGGGACGTGGGCGCGCTCGCCGCCCTCGACGTACCGGTGATCCAGGCGCTCTGCCTCACCAGCACCCGCGCGCAGTGGGCCGGCAGCGACGCCGGACTGTCCCCGCTGGACGCGGCCATGCAGGTGGCCATCCCCGAGTTCGACGGGCGGATCGTCACCGTGCCGTTCTCGTTCAAACGGATCGACGCCGACGGGCTGTCGGTGTACGAGCCGGACCCGGAGCGGGCCGCCCGGGTCGCCGGCATCGCCGTGCGGCACGCCCGGCTGCGGCACGTGCCGAACGCCGACAAGCGGCTCGCGGTGGTGCTCAGCTCGTACCCGACGAAGCACTCGCGGGTCGGCAACGCCGTCGGCCTGGACACCCCGGCCAGCGCGGTGCGGTTGCTCACCGCCCTCGCCGACGCCGGATACCACCTGGGCGACGCGCCGGTCCCCGACGACGGGGACACGCTCATCCACGCCCTCATCGCCGCGGGCGGCCACGACGTGGAGTGGCTCACCCCGGAGCAGCTCGCCGCCGCGTCGGCGCGGGTGCCGGGGGAGACGTACCGGCGCTGGTTCGCGGAGGTGCCGGCGGAGCTGCGGGAGGCGATGCGGGAGCACTGGGGTGAGCCGCCCGGTGAGCTGTACACCGACGGCGGCGACATCGTGCTCGCCGGGCTGCGCTTCGGCAACGTGGCGCTGCTGATCCAGCCGCCCCGCGGCTTCGGCGAGAACCCGGTCGCCATCTACCACGACCCGGACCTGCCGCCGAGCCACCACTACCTGGCCGCGTACCGCTGGCTGTCGGCGCCGGTCGCGGACGGCGGCTTCGGCGCCGACGCCGTGGTGCACCTGGGCAAGCACGGCACCCTGGAATGGCTGCCCGGCAAGGGCCTCGGGCTGGCCGCCGACTGCGCCCCGGACGCCGTGCTCGGCGACCTGCCCCTGGTCTACCCGTTCATCGTCAACGACCCCGGGGAGGGTACGCAGGCCAAGCGCCGCGCCCACGCCGTCGTCGTCGACCACCTGGTGCCGCCGATGGCCCGCGCCGAGACGTACGGGGACCTCGCGAAGCTGGAACAGCTCCTCGACGAGTACGCGACCGTGCAGGCCCTCGACCCGGCCAAGGTGCCGGTGGTGCAGGGGCAGATCTGGGACCTGGTGCGGGCCGCCGAGCTGCACCACGACCTGCACCAGGCCGACATGCCGGCCGCCGACGACTTCGACGACTTCGTGCTGCACCTCGACGGGTACCTGTGCGAGGTCAAGGACGTGCAGATCCGCGACGGCCTGCACGTGCTGGCCGCCGCGCCGACCGGCGAGGCGCGGGTCAACCTGGTGCTCGCCGTGCTGCGCGCCCCGCAGGTCTGGGGCGGCGCCCGCGCCCTGCCCGGCCTGCGCCAGGCGCTCGCCGCCGGTTACGGCCTGGACGAGCAGGCGCTGCTCGCGTCGCCGGGCGAGCGGGTGGCGCTGCCCGCGGCGCTCACCGAGGCGGTCGACGGGCCGGCCGTCACCGCCGCCGACGCCGTCGACCTCGTCGAAGGCCTGGCCCGCCGGCTCGTGGTCGGCATGGAGACGCTCGGCTGGGACGCCGGCAAGGCCGATGCCGTCGTCGAGGAGGTCACCGGCCGGCCGGTCCCGGACGCCGCCGCCGTGCTGCGTTTCGCCGCCACCGAACTGGTGCCCCGGCTGGACCGCACCACCGACGAGATCGACCGGGTGCTGGGCGCGCTCGGAGGTGGCTTCGTACCGCCCGGCCCGTCCGGCTCGCCCACCCGCGGCCTGGTCAACGTGCTGCCCACCGGGCGCAACTTCTACTCCGTCGACCCGAAGGCCATCCCAAGCCGCAACGCCTGGGACGTGGGTGTGGCCCTGGCCGACTCGCTGCTCGCCCGGCACCTCGCCGACACCGGCGCGTACCCGCGGTCGGTCGGCCTCACCGTGTGGGGCACCAGCGCGATGCGCACGCAGGGCGACGACATCGCCGAGGTGCTGGCGCTGCTCGGCTGCCGGCCGCTGTGGGACGACCGGTCCCGCCGGGTCACCGGCGTCGAGGTGGTGCCCCTCGCCGAGCTGGGCCGGCCCCGCGTCGACGTCACCGTCCGCATCTCCGGCTTCTTCCGCGACGCGTTCCCGCACGTCGTGGCGCTCATCGACGACGCGGTCCGGCAGGTCGCGGCGCTGGCGGAGCCCGCCGCCGACAACTTCGTCAAGGCCCACGTGGACGCCGACGTCGCCGAGCACGGCGACGAGCGCCGGGCCACCGCGCGCATCTTCGGGTCGAAGCCGGGGGCGTACGGGGCCGGGCTGCTGCCGCTCATCGACGCCCGGAACTGGCGCAGCGACGCCGACCTTGCCGAGGTGTACGCCGTCTGGGGCGGCTACGCGTACGGGCGCGGACTCGACGGGCGGGAGGCGCGCGCCGACATGGAACGCTCCTTCGCCCGCATCACCGTCGCCGTGAAGAACCAGGACACCCGCGAGCACGACATCGTCGACTCCGACGACTACTTCCAGTACCACGGCGGGATGGTGGCGATGGTCCGCCACCTCACCGGCGCCGCTCCGGCCGCGTACGTCGGGGACTCGGCGATGCCGCACGACGTCCGTACCCGCACGCTCGGCGAGGAGACCCGGCGGGTGTTCCGCGCCCGGGTGGTCAACCCGCGCTGGATCGCCGCGATGCGCCGCCACGGCTACAAGGGCGCGTTCGAGCTGGCGGCCACCGTGGACTACCTGTTCGGCTACGACGCCACCGCCGGCGTCGTGGACGACTGGATGTACGAGCGCCTCGCCGAGGCGTACCTGTTCGACGACGAGACCCGCGCGTTCCTGGAGACGTCGAACCCGTGGGCGCTGCGCGGCATCACCGAGCGGCTGCTGGAGGCCGCCGACCGGGGCCTGTGGGCCGAGCCCGATCCGGGCACCCTGGACCGGCTCCGCGAGACGTACCTGGCCAGCGAGGGCGACCTGGAGGACCAGCGGTGAGCGCGAGGAGTGAGCCGGGCCTGCGAGCCCCGCAGTCGCGAACGGAGGGCGGCGCGGTGACCACCTATCCGTTCTCCGCGGTCCTCGGCATGGACGACATGCGGCTCGCCCTGCTGCTCAACGCGGTCAGCCCGGCCATCGGCGGGGTGCTCGTCCGGGGTGAGAAGGGCACCGCCAAGTCCACCGCCGTGCGCGCCCTGGCCGCGCTGCTGCCCCCGGTCGACCGGGTGGTGGGCTGCCGCTTCGCCTGCGACCCGGCCGCGCCCGACCCCGGCTGCCCGGACGGGCCGCACCCCGCCGAGCCGGTCGCCGAGCACCGCCCGGCCGCGCTGGTCGAGTTGCCGGTCGGGGCCGCCGAGGACCGGGTCGTCGGGTCGCTCGACCTGGAGAAGGCGCTCGCCGAGGGGGTACGCGCGTACGAGCCGGGCCTGCTCGCCGCCGCCCACCGGGGTGTGCTCTACGTCGACGAGGTCAACCTGCTCCACGACCATCTGGTCGACCTGCTGCTGGACGCGGCCGCGATGGGCCGTTGCCACGTCGAGCGGGAGGGCGTCTCGGTCAGCCACGCCGCCCGTTTCCTCCTCGTCGGGACGATGAACCCGGAGGAGGGGGAGCTGCGACCCCAGCTGCTGGACCGGTTCGGGCTCACCGTGGAGGTGGCCGCCAGCCGTGACCCGGCCGTCCGGGTGGAGGTGGTCCGCCGCCGGCTCGCCGCGGACGCCGACCCCGCCGGCTTCGCCGCCCGCTGGGCCGACGCGGACGCCGCGGTCGCCCGCCGGGTGGCCGACGCCCGTGCCCGGCTCGACCGGGTGGTGCTGAGCGACGCGGCGCTGCGCCAGATCGCCGAGGTGTGTGCCGCGTTCGACGTGGACGGCATGCGCGCCGACATCGTCACCGCCCGCACCGCCGTCGCCCACGCCGCCTGGCAGGGCCGGGAGCGGGTGGCTGCGGAGGACGTCCGGGTCGCCGCCCGGCTCGCCCTGCCGCACCGGCGGCGCCGCGACCCGTTCGACACGCCGGGTCTGGACGAGAAGCGCCTCGACGAGGCGCTGCAACGGGCCCGGGACGAGCACCCCGACGACCCGGACGACGGCGCGGGCCGGGGTGCCGGCGGTTCCGGGCCGGACGGCGGCCCGGGTGGCGGGCCCGGGGGTGACTCCCGCCCCGGTGGTGGTGGGTCCGACGGGTGGTCCGCGGACGCTGGGTCGGGTGGCCGGCCCGCCGGCGACACCCCGGACGGTCATGACCGCGGCGACGGCGCATCCGCGCACGGCGACGGCCGCGGGCACGGCGCGACGGCCGACCGGTCACCGGTCGACCGCGACGGGTGGTGGGAACCGCCGCGCTCCCGCGCCGACCGGTCCGGTGGACCGGCGGAAGGCGCGCCGCCGGACCTCGGCGACCCGGCCGACGGCGGACCCGCCGACCGTGCGACAGCCGACGGCGACGGGGGTGGACGCCGGTCGGGACGGGAACGCGAGTCGGGGTCGTCCGACCGGATGCGTCCCGACCGGACGGCCGGTGCGGTGGCCGTACCCCGGAGTGGGTTGCGGGCCCGACTGTTCACCGCGCCCGGCATCGGGGAGGGCGTGCCCGGGCGGCGGTCGCGGGCCCGGACCGGGCGGGGCCGGACGACCGGCGCGCGCGTGCCGGCCGGGCGGCCCGGCGCCCTGCACCTGCCGGCGACGGTGCGGGCCGCCGCCCCGCACCAGGCCACGCGGGGGCGGCAGCACGGTCCGCTGCGGTTGCGCCCGGCCGACGTCCGGGAGGCGGTCCGCGAGGGGCGCGAGGGCAACCTGGTGTTGTTCGTCGTGGACGCCAGCGGGTCGATGGGCGCGCGGCAGCGGATGAGCGCGGTCAAGGGCGCGGTGCTCGCCCTGCTCACCGACGCGTACCAGCGCCGCGACAAGGTCGCGGTGGTCGCCTTCCGGGGCGCCGGCGCGCGGACCCTGCTGCCGGCCACCTCGTCGGTGCTCGCGGCGTCGGCGCGGCTGGCCGAGCTGCCCACCGGTGGCCGTACGCCCCTCGCCGAGGGCCTGCTCGCCGCCGCCGACCTGCTGCGCCGGGAACGTCTGCGTGACCCGAAGCGGCGCCCCCTGGTGCTGGTCGTCACCGACGGCCGCGCCACCGCCGGCCCGGACCCGCTGGCCAGGTCGGACCTGGCCGCGGCGGTGCTGCGCTCGACCGGCGCCCCCTGCGTCGTCGTCGACTGCGAGTCCGGCCCGGTGCGCCTGAACCTGGCCCGCCGTCTCGCCACGCAGCTGAACGCCGACCACCACCCCCTGGACCGGGTGACCACCGCACCCCTCGTCCGGCTCACCGCCGATCCGGATCCTGGCAGCAAACGGCACCTGCGGGGGCTGGAATCCGCCAAGATCTCCGCCGTCACCGACAGGAGCGCCGTCTGATGCCACAGGGGAAGCCGTCGCACGTGCCCGCGGACGGGTTGACCACCCGGCAGCGGCGGAACCGGCCGCTGGTGATCGTCCATACCGGGCAGATGAAGGGCAAGTCCACCGCCGCGTTCGGGTTGGCGCTGCGGGCGTGGACGGCCGGGCTGCCGATCGGGGTGTTCCAGTTCGTCAAGAGCGCCAAGTGGCGGGTGGGCGAGGAGAACGCCTTCCGCGCGCTCGGCGAGGTGCACGAGCGCACCGGCCAGGGCGCCCCCGTCACCTGGCACAAGATGGGCGAGGGCTGGTCGTGGATCCAGCGCGGCGGCGAGGCCGACCACGCCGCCGACGCCCGCGAGGGGTGGCGGCAGATCCAGCGCGACCTGGCCGCCGAGCGGTACGGCCTGTACGTCCTCGACGAGTTCACCTACCCCATGAAGTGGGGCTGGGTGGACGTGGCCGAGGTGGTCGACACCCTCGCCGACCGCCCCGGCTTCCAGCACGTCGTCATCACCGGCCGCGACGCCGACCCGCGCCTGATGGCCGCCGCCGACCTGGTGGCCGAGCTGACCAAGGTCAAGCACCCGATGGACGCCGGCCAGAAGGGCCAGAAGGGCATCGAGTGGTGAACCCGCAACCGTGGGCGCTGCCCCGGGTCGTCGTCGCCGCGCCGGCCAGCGGGCACGGCAAGACCACGGTCGCCACCGGGCTGCTCGCGGCGCTGCGCCGCCGGGGCCGCACCGTCAGCCCGCACAAGGTGGGCCCCGACTACATCGACCCCGGCTACCATGCACTCGCCGCCGGCCGGCCCGGCCGCAACCTCGACCCCTGGCTGGTCGGCGAGGAGCGGATCGCCCCGCTGCTGCGGCACGGCGCGTGCACCCCCACCCCCGCCGACGTCGCCGTGGTCGAGGGCGTGATGGGCCTGCACGACGGCGCGGTCGGCCGCCGGGGGTACGCCTCCACCGCCCACGTCGCCCGCCTCCTCGACGCGCCGGTGCTGCTGGTGCTGGACACCACCGCCCAGGGGCGCAGCGCCGCCGCGCTGGTGCTCGGCATGCGCGCGTTCGACCCGGCGGTGCGGATCGGCGGGGTGATCCTCAACCGGGTCGGCTCGCCCCGCCACGAGACCCTGCTGCGCGACGCCCTGGCCGAGGTCGGCGTACCGGTGCTGGGGGCGGTGACCCGCGCCGCCGAGGTCACCGCCCCGTCGCGCCACCTGGGGCTGGTGCCGGTCGCCGAGCGGGCCCCCGAGTCGCTCGCCGTGGTCGACGCGCTGGCCGCGCTGGTCGAGTCCACCGTGGACCTTGACGCCGTCCTCGACCTGGCCGGCAGCGCCCCGCCGCTGACCGTGCCGGCGTGGGACCCGGCCGCCGCCGTCGGCGGCCCCGCCGGAGCGGAGCGTCCGGTGGTCGCGGTCGCCGGCGGTCCGGCCTTCACCTTCGCGTACGCGGAGACGACCGAACTGCTCGCCGCCGCCGGCGCGGCCGTCGTCCCGTTCGACCCGCTGCGCGACCCGGCGCTGCCGGCCGGCACCCGCGCGGTGGTGATCGGCGGCGGCTTTCCCGAGGTGCACGTCGACGCCCTCGCCGCGAACACCGGGCTGCGCGCCGACCTCGCCGCGTTCGACGGGCCCGTGGTGGCCGAGTGCGCCGGGCTGCTCTACCTGGGGCGGGAGCTGGACGGGGTGCCCATGTGCGGCCGGCTCGACCTGACCGCCCGGATGACCGGGCGGCTCACCCTCGGCTACCGGGACGCCGTCGCCGCCACCGACTCGCCCGTGCACGCCGCCGGCGACCCGGTACGCGGCCACGAGTTCCACCGCACCGCCACCGACCCCGGCCACGGCGACCGGCCGGCGTGGCGCTGGGCCGGCGGCGCCCACGGCTTCGTCGCCGGCCGGGTGCACGCCTCCTACCTGCACACCCACTGGGCGGGTCACCCCGGCGCGGCCCGGCGGCTGGTGGAGGCGGCCCGGTGACCGCCACGCTGACCGGGGTCGGGGTGGGACCCGGCGACCCGGACCTGCTCACCCTGCGCGCCGTACGCGTCCTGCGCGCGGCCGAGCTGGTGTTCGTACCCGTGCTGGACCGGCTCGACGCCGACGGCGCCGCCGCCCCCGGACGGGCCGAGACCACCGTCGCGCCGCACGTCCCGCCGGACCGGCTGCGCCGGCTGCCGTTCGCCCTCGACGACCGGGGCGGCGTGACCGCCCGCCGGGAGCGGGCGTGGGACGCCGCCGCCCGGGCGGTGGTGGCCGCCGTCGACGGCGGCGCCCGGGCCCTCGCCTTCGCCACCATCGGCGACCCCAACGTGTACTCGACGTTCAGCTACCTGGCGCAGACCGTGCGGGAGCTGCGGCCGGAGGTCAGCGTGGAGACCGTCCCCGGCATCACCGCCATGCAGGAGCTCGCCGCCCGCAGCGGCGTCCCGCTGTGCGAGGGGCGGGAGCCGCTCACGCTGCTGCCGGCCACGGCGGGCCTGGCGTTCTTCGCCGACGCCGTCGCCGGCCCCGGCACGGTCGTCGCCTACAAGGGCTGGCGCCGCCACCCCGAGCTGCTCGCCGAGCTGCGCCGGCAGGGCCGGCTCGCCGACGCCGTGCTCGGCCGCGGGCTCGGCCTGCCCGGCGAACAGGTCGGGCCGGCCGCCGAGGCCGACGGCGACGTGCCGTACCTGTCGACGCTGCTGGTCCCGGCCCGCCGGGACCGGCGGGGAGGGAAGCTGTGACCACCACCGGCACCGTCTGGTTCGTCGGCGCCGGGCCCGGCGCGGCGGACCTGCTGACCCTGCGCGCCGCCCGGGTGATCGCCACCGCCGACGTGGTGGTGTGGGCGGCCAGCCTGGTGCACGCCGACGTGCTCGCTCACGCCCGGCCGGACGCCGAGATCGTCGACTCCTCGCAGCTGCCGATCGAGGGGGTGCTGCCGCTCTACGAGCGGGCCGCGGCCGAGGGACTCACCGTGGCCCGGATCCACTCCGGCGACCCGGCCCTGTGGGGCGCGATGCAGGAACAGCTCGACCTGTGCCGGGCGCTCGGCCTGGCGGTAGAGGTCGTCCCCGGCGTCTCCTCGTTCACCGCCGTCGCCGCGCTCGTCGGCCGGGAGCTGACCATCCCCGAGGTGGCCCAGTCGGTGATCCTCACCCGCCTCGAGGGCGGCAAGACGCCGATGCCGGCGGGCGAGCGGGTACGCGAGTTCGCCCGGCACGGAACCACGATGGCGCTGTTCCTCTCCGCCGCCCGCTCCGGGCAGGTGCAGGCCGAACTGCTCGCCGGCGGGTATCCGGCCGACACCCCGGCGGTCGTCGCGTACCAGGCCACCTGGCCCGACGAGCTGGTGGTGCGGTGCACCGTCGGCACCCTGGAGGCCACGGTCAAGGAGCACCGGCTGTGGAAGCACACCCTCTTCCTGGTCGGGCCGGCGCTGGACGCTGCCGGTACCCGCTCCCACCTGTACCACCCCGGGCACTTCCACACGTACCGCCGCGCCGAGCCGGCCGCCCGGGCCGCGCTGCGCCGGGCCCGCACCGACCGCGCCGCGCCGCCGGCCGCCGAGGCCTGATGACGTACGACCTGCCGCCGCTGCGCGAGCCGGACCTGCCGCGTACCGCGAAGGTCCGGCCCACCGCGCTGCGTACCGGCTGGACCACCGGCGCCTGCGCGACGGCGGCCACGAAGGCCGCGCTGACCGCGCTGGTCACCGGCGTCCCGCAGGGTGAGGTGGAGATCGGCCTGCCCGCCGGCCGCCGGGTGCGTTTCCCGGTGACCCGCTGCGACCTCTCGCCGGCCACCGGCACGCCGGGCGGGGCGGCGCGGGCCGAGGCGGTGGTGGTCAAGGACGCCGGCGACGACCCGGACGTCACCCACGGCGCGGAACTGACCGCCACGGTCGCCTGGCGGGAGGTCCCCGGGCTCGTCCTGGAGGGCGGGCCGGGGGTGGGCACGGTGACGAAACCCGGGCTCGGGCTGCCGGTCGGCGGGCCGGCGATCAACGACACCCCGCGCCGGATGATCGGCGAGGCCGTCGGCGAGGTCGTCGACCTGGCGACCGTCGGCGTCCGCGTGGTCATCAGCGTCCCGCGCGGCGAGATCATGGCGCGCAGGACCACCAACCGCCGGCTCGGGATCCTGGGCGGCATCTCCATCCTCGGTACGACCGGGATCGTCCGTCCCTTCTCCACCGCCTCCTGGCGGGCGAGTGTCGTGCAGGCGGTGCACGTGATGGCGGCCCAGGGCGAGCGGACCGTGGTGCTCTGCACCGGCGGGCGGACCGAGCGGGCCGCCCGGGCGCTGCTGCCCGACCTGCCCGAGGTGTGTTTCGTGGAGGTCGGCGACTTCACCGGCGCGGCGGTCACCGCGGCGGTCGCCGACGGCCTGACCGGGGTGGTCTTCGTCGGGATGGCCGGGAAGCTGGCCAAGCTCGCCGCCGGTGTGCTGATGACCCACTACACGCGCTCCAAGGTGGACCTGTCGCTGCTCGGCGCGGTCACCGCCGACGCCGGTGGGGACGCCGACCTGGTCGCCGCCGTCACCGCCGCCAACACCGGGCGGCACGCGTACGAGCTGTGGGAGGACGCCGGCCTGCTCGGCGCCGCCGGTGACCTGCTCTGCCGCCGCGTCCGGGCGGTGCTGCGGCGGTTCGCGGAGGACGCGCTCGACGTCGACGTGGCCCTGGTGGACTTCACCGGCTCCCGGGTCGTCGCCTCGTCCGGGCGGTGGGCCGGGTGACCGCCGCCGGAGCACGCCCGGGCGACGCCGGAACGACGTCCGTGACCGTGGCCGACGCCGGGCCACGCGGCCTCGCCGCCGGCGAGCCGGACGCCGACCCGCCCCACGTGACGGTGGTCGGCGTGGACGCCGCCGGCAACCCGCCGCCGCCCGCCGCGGCCGGCGTGCTCGCCCGGGCGGGACTCGTGGTCGGTGCGGCCCGGCACCTCGCCGCCGTCCCGGTTCCGGCCGGCGCGGAGACCGTGGTCCTCGGGCCGCTGGCGCCGGCCCTGGACCGGCTCGCCGCCGTCGCCGCCGCCACGCCGGCCGTGGTGCTGGCCAGCGGCGACCCCGGGCTCTTCGGGATCGTGCGGCGGCTGCGGGCGGCCGGCCTGCCGGTGCGGGTGCTGCCGGCGGTGTCCAGTGTGGCCGCCGCGTTCGCACGGGCCGGCCTGCCGTGGGACGGCGCGGTCGTGGTCACCGCGCACGGGCGCGACCCCCGGCCGGCCCTCAACGCCGCCCGGGCGCTGCCGCTGGTCGCGGTGCTGACCGCGCCCGGCGCCGGCGCCGCCGAACTCGGTGCCGGCCTGGTCGGCTGGCCCCGCCGCCTGGTGGTCGCCGAGCACCTGGGCACCGGCGCCGAGCGGGTCACCTGGACCACCCCGGCGGAGGCCGCCACGCGCTCCTGGACCGACCCGCACGTCCTGCTGAGCGTCGGCGAGCCGCCGGACGGGATGCGCGTCGACAACCAGCCGGCCGCCGCGCCCGCCGGCGGGTGGGCGCTGCCCGAGAGCGCGTACGCCCACCGCGACTCCATGATCAGCAAGGCGGAGGTACGCGCCCTCGTGGTGGCCCGACTGCGGCCCCGGCTCGGCCGGCTGGTGTGGGACGTGGGCGCCGGCAGCGGCTCGGTGGGCATCGAGTGCGCCCTGCTCGGCGCGGCCGTCGTCGCCGTCGAGCGGGACCCGGCGGCGGCCGACCTGGTCCGTGCCAACGCCGCCCGGCACGCCGTCGACGTGCGGGTGGTGTGCGGTGGCGCACCCGACGCCCTGGCCGGGCTGCCCGAGCCGGACGCGGTGTTCGTCGGCGGAGGCGGCACCGGCGTGCTCGCCGCCGTCGCGGCCCGCCGCCCGGCGCGGGTGGTCGTCGCGCTCGCCGCGCTGGACCGGGTCGCCCCGGCCCGGAACCTGCTGCGCGACGCCGGCTACGCCGTCGAGGGCGTCCAACTGTCCGCCGCCCGCCTCGCCGACCTGCCCGGCGGGTCGGTCCGCCTCGCCGCCACCAATCCGGTGGTCGTCCTCACCGGGGAGCGCCCGTGACCCACCCTGACCCCGGCGCGATCCCGCGCCGGATCGGACTCGTCGCCGTCACCGCCGCCGGGCGGCGGCACGCCCGCATCCTCGCCGACGCGTGGCCGCACGCCCGGCCGGTCGACGCGGGCAGCGCCGCCGACGCGCTGCGGGAGACCTGGAACCGGTGCGACGGGATCGTGGCGTTCCTGGCCACCGGCGCGGCGGTGCGGATCCTCGCCCCGCTGCTCGGCGACAAGCGCACCGACCCGGCGGTCGTCGTGGTCGACGAGGCGGCCCGGCACGCCGTCGCGCTGCTCGGCGGGCACGCCGGCGGTGCCAACGCCCTCGCCGCGGAGGTCGGCGCGCTGCTCGACGCCACGCCGGTGGTCACCACCGCCACCGACGCGGTCGGCGTGCCCGGGCTCGACACCCTGGGCTGGTCGGTCGACGGGGCGGTCGCGGCCGTGAGCCGGGCCATCCTCGACGGCGAGCCGGTCACGCTGATCGCCGACGACAGCTGGCCGCTGCCCGCCCTGCCGGAGAACGTCCGCCCGGCTGACGGGAGCGGTCAACCCGGGGCCGGGTACCGGTTGCTGGTCACCGACCGGATCGTGCCGCTGGACGGGCGGACCGCCGTGCTCCGGCCGCCGTCGCTGGTGGCCGGCGTCGGGGCCAGCCGGGGCGTACCCGCCGAGGAGGTCCGCGGCCTGCTCGACCGGGTGCTCACCGAGGCCGGCCTCAGCCCGGCGAGCCTGCGCCGCCTGGCCAGCGCCGACGTCAAGGCCGACGAGGCGGGCATCCGCGCGACCGCGGACGCGTTGCGCGTACCCCTGGTGACCTGGTCGGCGGCGGAGCTGGCGGCGGTCGACGTGCCCAACCCCAGCGAGGTGGTCCGCGCCGCCGTCGGCACCCCGAGCGTCGCGGAGGCCGCGGCGCTGCTCGGCGGTGACGCGGAGCTGCTGGTACCGAAGACCGCGACCGCGATGGCGACCGTCGCGGTCGCCCGGCACGCGCCGCGCGGCCGGCTCGCGGTCGTCGGACTCGGCCCCGGCGCGCCCGACCTGCGCACCCCCCGTGCGGTGGCCGAACTGCGGCGGGCCGCCGTCGTGGTGGGCCTGGACCAGTACGTCGACCAGGTCCGCGACGTGCTGCGCCCCGGCACCCGGGTGCTCGCCAGCGGCCTCGGCGCGGAGGAGGAACGGGCCCGCGCCGCCGTCGCCGAGGCCACCGCCGGCCACGCGGTCGCCCTGATCGGGTCCGGCGACGCCGGCGTGTACGCGATGGCGAGCCCCGCCCTGGAGTACGCCGACGACCGGATCGACGTGGTGGGGGTGCCCGGGGTGACCGCCGCCCTCGCCGCCGGGGCCCTGCTCGGGGCGCCGCTCGGCCACGACCACGCCTACCTGAGCCTGTCCGACCTGCACACCCCGTGGGAGGTCATCACCCGCCGGGTCACCGCCGCCGCCGAGGGCGACTTCGTTGCCCTGCTCTACAACCCGCGCAGCCGCGCCCGCGACTGGCAGCTGCCGGAGGCGCTGCGGATCCTCGCCGCCCACCGGCCGCCGGACACCCCGGTCGGCGTGGTCCGCAACGCCAGCCGCGACGGCGAACAGGTGCACCTGGCCACCCTGGCCACCCTCGACCCGGCGGTGGTCGACATGTACAGCGTCGTCGTCGTGGGCAGCAGCCGGACCCGGGTGGTCGCCGGCCGGATGGTCACCCCGCGCGGCTACCGGTGGCGCGGATGAACCGCCGCGCGCCGGTGACGGTCGACGCCTGCCAGGGCTGCGGCGCCTGCCTGCTGACCTGCCCCACCCACGCCATCCGGCCGGTGGCCGGCGGTCTCGTCGTCCGCGCCGACCGCTGCACCGGCTGCCTGGAATGCCTGGAGATCTGCCCGGTGGACGCCATCCGCGCCACCGGCCCCGACCACGGTGGAGGAGAGCCGATGAGAACGACCACGGTCAGCGCCGCGACGGCCCACCCGGCCGCGCCCGGCGCGGGGGAGGGCCGGTGAGCCGGGTCGTGCACCCGATCGAGGTGGAGTCCTACCGGATCCTGCGGGAACGCGCCGCCCTCGGTCACCTGCCGCCGCTGACCCGGGCCGTCGTCGAGCGGGTGGTGCACGCCAGCGCCGACCTGGAGTACGTCACCGACCTGGTGTGCGACGAGGCGGCCCTGGCCGGCGGGCTGGCCGCGCTGCGCGCCGGCGCCCCGGTCGTGACGGACGTGGCGATGGTCGCCGCCGGCATCACCGGCCGGGAGACCACCTGCCCGGTGGCCGAGGCCGCCACGGCCGACCTGGCCCGCCGGGCCGGGATCACCCGCTCCGCCGCGGCGATGCGGGTCGCCCTGCACCGGGTCGGTCCAGGCGCGGTGTGGGTGGTCGGGTGCGCGCCGACGGCACTGGTGGAGCTGCTCACCCTCGACGCGCGGCCGGCGCTGGTGGTCGGCCTGCCGGTCGGGTTCGTCGGCGCCGCCGAATCCAAGGCCGCGTTGCGGGCCAGCGGCCTGCCCGCGGTCTCCAACCGGGGCGAGAAGGGCGGGTCGGCGGTCGCCGCCGCCGCCCTCAACGCCCTGCTCTACGCGGAGGAGGCGGCATGAGCGAACGAACCGACCGGATGGTGGGGCCCGGTGCCGGAGGTGCCGGTGCGCTGGTCATCGTCGGCCACGGCACCCGCAGCGCGGCCGGGGTGGCCCAGTTCGCCGCGCTGGTCGAGCGGATCCGCCGCGCGGGGGTGGGCGACGTCGAAGGCGGCTTCATCGAGCTGTCCCGCCCGCCGCTCACCGACGCGGTCGGTGCGCTGGCCGCCCGGGGCCACCGGTCGCTGGTCGCGTTGCCGCTGGTGCTCACCGCGGCCGGCCACGGCAAGGGCGACATCCCCGCCGCGCTGGCCCGCGAGCAGCAGCGCCACCCCGGTCTCCGGTACGCGTACGGGCGGCCGCTCGGCCCGCACCCCCTGCTGCACACCGCGCTGGAGGAGCGGATCGACGCCGCCCTGGCCGGTGACGACCGGGCCGGCACCTGGGTGGCGCTGATCGGGCGCGGCTCCACCGACCCGGACGCCAACGCGGAGGTCGCCAAGGTGGCGCGCCTGCTCTGGGAGGGGCGCGGGTACGCCGGCGTCGAACCGGGCTTCATCTCGCTCGCCGAGCCGTCCGTGCCGGACGTGCTGGACCGGCTGCGCCGGCTCGGTGCCCGGCGGATCGTCGTCGCCCCGTACTTCCTCTTCGCCGGGGTGCTGCCCGACCGGATCGTCGCGCAGTCCCGGGCGTACGCCGCCGCCCACCCGGAGTTGGACGTCCGGGTGGCCGACCTGATCGGCGACTGCGACGCCCTCGCCGACCTGATCCTCGAACGCCACGCCGAGGCGGTCCGCGGCGACATCCGGATGAACTGCGACACCTGCGCGTACCGGGTGCTGATGCCCGGCTTCGCCGACAAGGTGGGCCGGCCGCAGACCCCCCACGACCACCCCGACGACCCGGCCGGCGGGCACGGCCACCATCACCACGCCCACCCCGTCGGCGGCCACCACCACCACGAGCCGCCGTTGCCTGCCGGGCACGTCGCCGTCGTGGGCGGCGGGCCGGGGCCCGACGACCTCATCACCGTCCGCGGTCGGGCGCTGCTCGACGCCGCCGACGTGGTGGTGGTCGACCGGCTCGCCCCGCAGGGGCTGCTCGCCGCGCTGCGCCCCGGCGTGATCGTCGTCGACGCGGCGAAGGTGCCCCGGGGACCGTCGGTCGGCCAGGACGCCATCAACGCCGCCCTGGTCACGCACGCCCGCGCCGGCCGGCGGGTGGTCCGGCTCAAGGGCGGCGACCCGTACGTCTTCGGGCGCGGCCACGAGGAGGTCCAGGCCTGCACGGCCGCCGGGGTGCCGGTGACCGTCGTTCCCGGCGTGAGCAGCGCGACCGCCGCGGCGGCGCTGGCCGGCGTGCCGGTCACCCACCGGGGTGTGGCGCACGAGTTCACCGTCGTCTCCGGACACCTGCCGCCCGGACACCCGGACTCGCTGGTCGACTGGGCGGCCCTCGCCCGGGCCCGCGGCACCCTGGTGCTGCTGATGGCCGTCGACACGGTCGACGCGATCGCCGCGGTGCTGCTGGCGCACGGCCGCGCCCCGGACACGCCGGTCCTCGCCGTGCAGGACGCCGGGCTCCCCGGGCAGCGGTCGCTGGCCGCGCGCCTGGACGAGATCGGGGCGGTCGCCGGCGGCAGCGGCGTCGGGCCGCCGGCCGTCTTCGTGGTCGGCCCGGTCGTGGCCCTGACCGACACGTCCGGACCACCCGCCGCCCCGAGGGAGGGTCAGCGGAGCGCCCGGGCCAGCGCGTAGCCCAGGGTGGCGGCCGTGACGGTCGCTGCCACGCTGAGCAGGGCGTTGACCAGGGCGCGGCCGCGCCGGCCGGTCCGGGCGAGGCGCAACGTCTCGTAGCTGAACGTCGAGTACGTGGTCAGCGCGCCGCACAGGCCGGTGCCGAGCAGCGCGCCGACCGCCGGCGGGACCGGGACCCCCACGAGGAACCCGAGCAGCAGGGAGCCGGCCACGTTCACGGTCAGCGTGCCCCAGGGGAACGCCGTACCGAAGCGGGCCTGCACCGCGCGGTCGGTGAGGTAGCGCAGTGGCGCCCCGACCGCCGCGCCGAGTGTGATCAGCAGTGCGGTCACCGGCCGGCCCCCGGCGTTCCGGCGTCTCGGCGCACCGGCGCGGCCGGCCGGTGCCCGGCGAGCCGGTCGGCGACGGCGTGGCCCGCCGCGACGGCGAGCAGCGCGCCGACCAGGGTGGCCGCCAGGTACGCCAGGGCCGTCGCCGGCGCCCCGGCGACGACGAGGTGGTGCGCGTCGACCGCGTACGTGGAGAACGTGGTGTAGCCGCCGAGCACCCCGACGCCGAGGAACGGCCGGGCCAGGGCCGGCCCGCCACGCCGGGTGAGCACCGCCATCAGGACGCCGATCAGCAGGCAGCCGCTCAGGTTGACCGCGAACGTGGCCCAGGGGAAGCCGGTCGGGCCGTGCGGCAGGGCGGCCGACACGCCGGCCCGGGCGAGGGCGCCGAGTGCACCGCCCGCGGCGACGGCCCCGAGCACCGCCGCCGGGTGGGCGGCCAGTTCGGCCCGGTCGGCGGGTACGCGCAGGTCGACGTCGGGGTCGACACGCCGCTGCTCCGGACCGGACACCCGCCCTCCCACCTGCTCCGGCGTCGGACCGGGTCACCCTACCTCGTGATCCACTCCGTGCCGCCGCCATCGCGGCCCCCGGACGCCGTGGATCACCGATGTCGCCGGCACGGGGTGGATCACGCCGGCCGGGCTCGGGGCGAGCCGGGCGGGCCGGTGGGCCGGGCGAGCCCGTGGGCCGGGGTCAGCGGACTCCGGCGACGGCCGCGTCGGCACCGCCTCGCCACACCGTGCCGACCTCGCCGAACCCGGCCCCGGTGAGCGCCGCGAGGTGCCAGGAGACCGGCGGGTTCCACTCCGGACTGTGCCCGGTCGGGTAGATCCGCCGCCGCTCCGCCACCAGCGGCGCCAACGCGGGGTCGGCCGCCGCCAGGTCCCACCACTGTGACCAGGACGGTACGGCGCCGGCGGCGTACCGGGCGTCCCGGTGCGCCCGGGCCCGGTCGAGCAGGCGCTTGGTCAGGTCGGGCAGCGTGTCGTCCGGCATGTGGTCGGCGTTGGCCAGCAGGCCGCCGGGCCGGAGCAGGTCGCGTACCTCGGCGTAGAGGGCGGTGATGCGCTCCGCGGGCAGCCAGTGCAGTGCGGTGGCGGTGAGGACCGCGTCGTACTCGTGGTGGGGAAGCGCGTCCCGCCAGGCCGGCGTGCCGAGGTCGGCGGTGACGATCGCGACCCGGTCGCCGAGGGTTGCCCGGGCCAGGGCGAGCAGCGCCGGGTCCAGGTCGACCAGCGTCACCCGCGCGTCGGGGAAGCGTCGCAGGGTCCGCTCCGAGATGCTGCCGGTGCCGCCGGCGAGATCGAGCAGGCGCAGCGGGCGACCGCCGTCGTGGACGGCGTCGACGGCGTCCAGCATGGCCGTGAAGCGGTGCTCCCGGTCCGGTAGGTACGCCTCCTGCTGGCGGTCCCAGCTCTCCTGCCAGGCCGCCGCGTTCGCAATGTAAGGAGCCATGCGGAGAAGGCTAGTTACGCCTGGCGCCCCGTGTCCAGGCCTTCTTGCCAATAATTTGCAACTACGAAAGAATGGGCATTGCGATGATCGGCGCGGGGCCGGGAAGGCGTCCTTCCCGGCCCCGCGCGCCGCACCCGTTGCCGCGCCGACCGCCGCCGGATCGACGCGCTGTTCTACTACTGGGGTTCCTCCCAGAGCCGCGAGTCCGACGAGCGGATCGAGGCCAAGCTGGACGCCCTGCTGCGCGAGCGGAACCTCGACCCGCGGAACCTCTGACGCCGCCCGGCGTCACCGACCTGACGCGGACGCGGGCCGGCGGTGGTGGCCGGCGCGGAGCGGGCGTACGGTACCAAGATCGGCGCGGTGCTGACTCCGCCCGAAGCGGCAGGCGTGAGGAGGGCCGTGGTGGAGGACCGTACCCCCCGCTCGGAGGAGCTGGAGCCGATCGAGCGGGCCGGCGTCGACGAGCTGCGGGCGGTGCAGCTGGAGCGGCTGCGCCGGTCGTTGCGGCACGCGTACGACCACGTGCCGCACTACCGCCGGGTCTTCACGGCCACCGGCGTGCACCCGGACGACTGCCGGGACCTCGCCGACCTGGCCCGGTTCCCGTTCACCACCAAGGCGGAGCTGCGCGACAACTACCCGTACGGGATGTTCGCCGTGCCGCGGGACCGGGTCGCCCGGCTGCACGCCTCGTCCGGCACCACCGGCCGGCCCACCGTCGTCGGGTACACGGCGGAGGACGTGCGGACCTGGGCGCGGCTGATGGCCCGCTCGATCCGGGCCGCCGGGGGCCGCCCCGGGGACCGGGTGCACGTCGCGTACGGGTACGGGCTCTTCACCGGCGGGCTCGGCGCGCACTACGGCGCCGAGGAGCTCGGCTGCACCGTCATCCCGGTCTCCGGCGGGATGACTGAGCGGCAGGTGCTGCTGATCCGCGACCTCCAACCCGAGGTCATCATGGTCACCCCCAGCTACATGCTCGCCATCGTCGACGAGATGGAACGGCAGGGCGTCGACCCGCGCTCCACGTCGCTGCGGATCGGGATCTTCGGCGCCGAACCGTGGACCGAGGACATGCGCCGCGAGATGGAGCGGCGCCTCGACATGCACGCCGTCGACATCTACGGGCTGTCCGAGGTCATGGGCCCGGGCGTGGCCGTCGAGTGCGTCGAGACGAAGGACGGCCTGCACCTGTGGGAGGACCACTTCTACCCGGAGATCATCGACCCGGTCAGCGGTGCGGTGCTGCCCGACGGGGAACGCGGCGAGCTGGTCCTCACCTCGCTCACCCGGGAGGCGATGCCGGTCGTCCGCTACCGCACCCGGGACCTCACCCGGCTGCTGCCCGGCACCGCCCGGCCGATGCGCCGGATCGAGAAGATCACCGGCCGGACCGACGACATGATGATCGTTCGGGGCGTGAACGTCTTCCCGACCCAGATCGAGGAGCTGATCCTGCGTACGCCCCCGCTGTCTCCGCACTTCCAGTGCGTCCTCGACCGGCAGGGGCGGATGGACACCCTCACCGTCCGGGTCGAGCGGCGGGCGGACGCCGACCGGGCGTCCGCCGAGCGGGCCGGCGCGGCGCTGGTCGGCCTGGTCAAGAACACCATCGGGGTGAGCGTGGCGGTCGAGGTGCTCGACCCGGACGGCGTGGAGCGGTCCATGGGCAAGATGCGCCGGATCGTCGACCAGCGGCGGGGCGGGTGACGTGGGGGAGCGCAACGCCGCGTACGACATGTTCGACGCCGACGTCGCCTCGCGCGCGCTCGGCATCGAGCTGGTCGAGGCCGCCGACGGCGCGGCGGTGGCCCGGATGCGGGTCACCGCCGCGATGGTCAACGGGCACGCCATCGCCCACGGCGGGTACGTTTTCCTGCTGGCCGACACCGCGTTCGCGCTGGCCTGCAACAGCCACGGCCCGGTGACCGTGGCCGCCGGCGGTGACGTCACGTTCGTCCGGCCGGCCCGCGTGGGGGACCTGCTCGTCGCCCGGGCCACCGAACGCACCCGGTACGGCCGCAGCGGCATCTACGACGTCACCGTCACCCGCGACGACGGCGAGGTGGTCGCCGAGTTCCGGGGTCGCAGCCGTACGCTGAACGGCTCCTGAGCCGGGCGCGGCGCCCGGCGGCGTCCGGCAGGATGTGCACATGGGACACGTCGCGCTCTTCCACTCCGTGTACGGCCTGCGGCCCGCCGTGCTCGCCGCCGCCGACCGGCTGCGCGCCGCCGGGCACCGGGTGATCGCCCCCGACCTGTACGGCGTCCCGGCGGCGGAGACCGTCGACGACGGGATCGCGCTGCTGGACAAGATCGGCTGGGAGGTCGTCGTGGAGCGGGCCCGGGCGGCCGTCCGCGACCTGCCCGCCCACGCGGTGTTCCTCGGGTTCTCGATGGGCGCCGGCGTGGCCGGCGCGATGCTGCGCGAGCGTCCCGCCGCCGCGGGGCTGGTGCTGCTGCACGCCGCCAGCGGCGCGCCGGACGGGGTGCGGCCCGGCCTGCCGGTGCACGTGCACCTCGCCGACCCCGACCCGTGGGAGCCGCCGGACGAGTTCGACGCCTGGCAGCGGGAGATGACCACGGCCGGCGCCGACCTGACGGTGCACCGGTACCCGGGCGTCGGCCACCTGTACACCGACCCGGACGTGCCCGACTACGACCAGGCCGCCGCCGAACGCACCTGGGAGCGGGTCCTGGCCTTCCTCGACCCCCACTGACGGCCGGGCCCGCGCGGGCCCCGGGTCCGCCGCCCCGGTGGCGCTGAGCGCCCTGTTCGCCTGCCCGGCAGCGGCACGACCGCCGGTCGCGGTGCCGCTGCGGCGTATCCGATCAGGCGGCGGCGGTGTGGCGGGGCGGGGATCCGGGGGTGGCCGTGGCGGAGCCGGAGCCGTCGCGAGGGGCGGCGGGGATGAGGCCAGCCAGGGACGTGGCGGTGGCCGCGAGGCGGGGAGAGCCGGCGCCGGCGGTGTCCGGACGAATGCCCGCCTGGGATGGCCGGCCGGGCGGGCGACCGGCCGGGCCGGGGGCGGGCTGGAGGCCCGGTCCGGACGGCACGTCGCCGGTCCGGTGGGCGACGACCGGATTCGGGTGGCCGTGGGGCGCGGGGCGCGGATGGCCGCCGGTGGATGCCGGACCGGTGCGGGGGTCGGCGGACCCGGGGCGTGGCTGGCCGTCGGCGGGCACCGGGCGCGGGCCAGGCTCGGCGGACCGGGCCGTCGGCGCGGCGGGCGCGACCGTGGCGAGGGCGGACGGTCCGCGCCGCTGGTCCGCGCGGGCGAGCAGCTCGGATCGGGCCGCCCGGGTCAGCCGGGCGGTGGCGACCGTGGCGACCACCGGGTCGCCCACGGCGTACCCGGCCGGGCGTCGGGTCAGCAGGCCCCGGTCGACCAGCTCACGCAGCGCCGCCATCGCCCGGCCGGGCACCCAGCCGAGCAGGTGGTCCACGGCGGCGGCGTCGACGGGCGTACCGGCCGCCGCGACCGCCATGAGCACCGCCCGCCGGGGGCCGTCGAGCCGGTCCAGCCGGGTGTCGACGGTCCGGCGTACCGGGTCGGGCACCGGCATCCGTGCCGGGTCCGCCCCGTCGGGTGGCAGCGCCGCCACGTAGGCCGCGGCCCGCCCCGGATTCCCGTCGACCCACGGCAGCAGGGCCGCGACCAGCGGCGCGGGGCGGCCCGCCCGGTGCAGCAGGTGGCGCAGCAGCCGCCCGGACTCCATCGTGGACAGCCGGCCCAGCGGAACCCGGCACCCCGGGTCGCCGGGCCGGGCATCGGCCCGGTCCGGACCGTGCAGCGCCACCACGGCGAGCGGCACGGCCCGGGTACGGGCGGCGGTGAGCAGCCGGTGCAGGAAGTGACCCAGCTCCGGGGCGCCCCGGTCGAGGTCGTCGACCGCCACCACCACCGGCTGCCGCTCGGCGAGCGCGAGCAGGCACTCCTGCCAGACGGCCGCACCCCGCAGCGCGTCGGCCCCGGCGTCCGGCGCGGCCAGCAGACCTTCCAGGGCGTACACGGCCTCGGTCCGGCGCGGTGCCGGCACCAGGTCGGTCACGGCGGCGGCGAGCTGCCGGCGTACCACCGGGGGCGTGTCCTGCGCGCGGAGGCCGGCGAAGCCACGGACCTGGTCCGCGACGGGCGCCAGGGCCTCCGCCGGGTACGGCGGGCAGTGCGCGACGCACCAGCGGACCGGGTTCCCGTCGACCGCCTCGACCGTCCGGACCAGTTCGTGCAGCAGCCGGCTGCGCCCGCTGCCGGCCGGGCCGACCAGCGACACCCACCGCGGCCGGCGCTCCCGGACCGTCCGCACGAGCTGGTCCCGGACGGTGGCCAGTTCCCGTCGCCGCCCGATCAGCGGCCCGGCGTGCAGGCCGGGCGCGGGCCGGGTCACGTCGGTGGCGTGCCACACGTCCAGCGGCAGCGCCTTGCCCGCGACCGCCACCGGCGGCACCGGACGCTGGCCGATCAGCCCGTCGGTGGCCCGGTGGGTCGCGGCGCAGAGCGCGACGCCGCCCGGCGGGGCGTACTCCTGGAGGCGCGCGGCCAGCGTGATGACCGCGCCGCTCGCCGTGCCGTGCCCCCCGTCCCGGGTCGCGGCCAGGTCCACCACCGCCTCGCCGGTGGCCACCCCGACCCGGACCCGCAGCGCCGGCCCCCCGACCAGCGACCGCCGGTCCAGCGACCGCTGGATCTCCAGCCCGGCGCGCACCGCCCGGTACGCGTCGAACCCGTCGGACTCGCGCGCGCCGAACAGGGCCATCACCGCGTCCCCGATGTACTTCTCCACCACGCCGTGCCAGCGGCCCAGCACCCCCGCCACGGTGTCGAAGTAGGCGTGCTGCAACGCCCGGACGTCCTCCGGGTCCAGCCGGTCGACCAGCGCCGTGGACCCGACGATGTCGGCGAAGAGGACGGTCACCGTCCGTCTCTCCACCGGCACCGGCCAGCGGTCCGGCGGATCGGCGGAGCACCGCGTGGGACGCGCCGGGACCGCGCTGAGGGCCCGCCCCGCGACGCGCCCCGGACCAGCGGCGATGGTGAACATGGGCATCGCACCTGCCCTTCCCCCCGGTTGGTGGCTGACGACGATCGGAGACTGTCACCCCTGGGCCGACCGGGGATCGGCAGAACGACGTATGTCCGCCGGCCGCAACCTTTGGTCGCAATGTCGACCCGATGAGTACGAGAGGACCGAAAGGCCTGTAGAACGGTCCGGGGACCTGTGACTAGGCTGCGTGCCATGGCCAGCGATGTGGACGGTGCACCGCTCGTCGGCCGGGCCGACCTGGTCAAGGCGGTACGGTCCGCGCTGCTCGGGGCCGTCGCCCAGGGGCACACCGCGGCGGTCTTCCTCTCCGGTGAGAGCGGGGTGGGCAAGAGCCGGCTGCTGCGCGAGGTGGGCGCCGGGCTGCGGGACGCGGGCGCCCTCGTGCTCACCGGCGCCTGCCTGGACATCGGCGATGCCTCACCGCTGCATCCGCTGCTCCAGGCCCTGCGCCGCTTCGACGCCGAGTTGACCGCCTCGCACGCCCGCACGGCGTCCGCGGTGCGCGGGCTGCTCGGGATGTTCGCCGAGGAGACCGCCGGGTCGGACAGCGCCGGGGCGCTGCTGGAGCGGGTCTCGCGGGGCCTGCACCTGATCGCCGAGGGGCGGCCGCTCGTGCTCGTCCTCGACGACCTGCAGTGGGTCGACCGGAGCACCCGGCAGCTCCTGCTCTACCTGCTGGCCGGCCTGGGCGACCTGCAGGTGTCGGTGCTGGCGGCCGTCCGGGCGGAGTCGCTGCAGGGCGCCCACCCGCTGCGCCGGGTGCTCACCGAGCTGCGTCGCCTGCGGACGGTGCAGGTGATCGACCTGGCCCCGCTGGACCGGGCCGCCACCGACCAGCTCGCCGCGGCGGTCGTCGGCCGGCCCCTGACGCCCGACGCCGCCGACCTGGTCTGGCAGCGCAGCGGCGGCAACCCGTTCGTGGTGGAGGAACTGGCCCGCGACCTGCGCGACGGCCGGGACGGCCTCTCCGACAACGTGCGCGAGATCTTCCTGTCCCGGGTGGACGCGCTGCCGCAGCACGCGCACTCGGTCGTGCACGCGGTGGCGGCCGGTGTCGAGCCGGTGGAGCACTGGCTGCTCGCCAAGGTGGTGCGCCTGCCGGAGGACGAGCTGATCGAGGCGGTCCGGGCGGCGGTCGCGCACCGGCTGCTGGTCGGCGCCGACGACGGCTACCGGCTGCGGCACCGGCTGGTCGCCGAGGTTCTGGAACACGAGCTGCTGCCCGCGGAGCGGGCCGCCCTGCACCGGCGGTACGCCGAGGCGCTGACCGCCGCGCCGGACGAGCTGCACCAGGCCCGGCTGGCGCACCACTGGCGGTTGGCCGGCGAGCCCGCCCGGGCCCTGCCGGCCGCGGTGGCGGCCGCCGAGGAGGCCGAGCGGCTGCACGGCTACGCCGAGGCACACCGGCACTGGTCGGCCGCCCTGCAGCTGGCCGACCCGCCCGCCGCCGGGGCGGCCGTGGACCGGGTCACCCTGCTGGAACGGGCCGCGGAGGCGGCGCACCACTGCGGCGAGCACGCCCGGGCCCTGGCCCTGCTGGAGGAGCTGGCCGCCTCCGACGCCGACCGGCCGGCGTGCGCGCTGCACATCCGCCGGGCCCGCTACCTGGCGGCGGCCGGCCGGTCGGCGCTGGCCGAGGCGGAGTACCAGCGGGCCCTGGACAACCCTGACTGCACGCCGGGTGAGCGGGCCACCGCGGCCGCGCACCTGGCCGAGCTGCTGCTGCACCTCGGGCGGTACGCCGACGCCGGCCGTCGCGCCCGGGAGGCGCTGGAGCTGTCCGCGGCGGTGGAGGGCTCCACGTCGGAGGTCGTCCTCGCCAGCGCGGCGCTCGGCTTCTCGGAGGCGTACCTGGAGGACCCGGACTCCGGCCTGGCCGCCGTCCGGCGGGCGCTGGAGACCGCCGAGCGGGCCGGCCGCCCGGAGGACGTGGCGTGCGCGTACCTGCACCTGGCCGAGCTGCTCACCGGTCCGCTGAACGTCCTCGAGGAGGGCGTCGTGGTGGCCCGGCGGGGCGCCGAGCGGGTCGCCGAGCTGGGGCTGGGCCGCACGTACGAGACGCGCCTGCTCGCCATCGCCACCAACGGCCTGTTCCGGGTCGGCCAGTGGGCCGAGGCGGAGAAGGTGGTGGCGGCGGCGCTGCGCCACCGGCCGTCCGGCGCCGACGCCGTCGAGTTGCTGCTGGCCCGCTGCCGGCTCTCCGTCGGGTACGGCGACATCGAGGCCGCCGACCGGGATCTGGACGCGGTGGCCACGGTGCTCGCCGGCGGCGGCGCCCGGCACGTGATCCCGCTGCTCACCCTGCGCGCCGGGCTGGCGATGTGGCAGGGCCGGCACGACCTGGCCCGGCAGGCGGTGCAGCGCGGCCTGACCGAGAGCCGCTCCGACGACGTGACCATCCTCGCCGCGCTGGTCTGGCACGGCCTGCGCGCCGAGGCGGAGGCGCACGCCAGTCGCACGGTCGACGTCGACCCGACGGCGGTACGGCGACTGCGCGAGGCCGCCGAGCGGGTGGCCCGCAAGAGCGCCTCGGCCCCACCGGCGGTCCGCAACGTCGTGGACGCCTTCCTGGCCCTGTGCGCCGCCGAGGTGAGCCGGCTCGACGGGAGTGACCCGGAGCTGTGGGCGCGCTCGGTCGCCGAGTGGGACCGGCGCAACCATCCGTACCCGGCGGCGTACTCGCGGCTGCGTCAGGCCGAGGCGCTGCTCGCCCGGCGCAGCCGCAGCGCCACCGCCGGAAAGCTGCTGCGGGCGGCGTACCAGGTGGCGCAGGGGTTGGGCGCGGTCCCGTTGACCTCGGAGATCCGGACCCTGGCCGGGCGGGCGCGAGTGTCGCTGGAGGAACGGGACACCGCGTCCGGCGTGTCGGCCGCCGCGTCGTGCGACGGGGACGAGCTGGCGGTGCTCACCGCCCGGGAGCGGGAGGTGCTCTCGGCGGTGGCCGAGGGGCTGACCAACAAGGAGATCGGCCAGCGGCTGTTCATCAGCGAGCGGACCATCGGGGTGCACGTGTCGCACATCTTCGACAAGCTGCACGTCCGCACCCGGGTCCAGGCGAGCGCGATCTTCCTGCGCAACCGCCCCGCCTAGGACGCCGGCCCTCCGCGCGCACGTACGTATACGTCGTTCTACTGATCCGGCCGACCGCCGTCGGCTGCAAGGCTGTGCACCGTCACCAGGACAGGTGACCTTGGGGGGAGCAGGTGGAGGAGAGATGACCGAACCGGTTTGGGGGCCCGTTCACCGGGACATCGTCGACCTGCTCGCCGATCGTCCCGCGGATGTTCCGGCCGTCGTGGACCACCTCACGAAGTTGCAGGACCTGCTGGTCCGGCTCCCTCCGCTGGAGGAGAGCTGCCCCCTCGCGGACTTCAACAAGCTCTACCTGGTCATCACCGAGAGCGTGCTGAACGGTCTCTACGACGACTGGTTCGCCGACCCGGTCTTCCTGTCCCGGCTGGACGTCGAGTTCGCCGCGCGTTACTTCGACGCGCTGCGCTTCTGGACCGACTCCAGCCCGAACTGCCCGAAGGCGTGGTCGTGCCTGTTCGAGCGCATGCGCGGCCCGGACGCCCGGCCGCTGCCGTCGGCCGCCGCGGGGGTCAACGCGCACATCAACTACGACCTGCCGTTCGCCCTGGTGACGACGTTCGACAGCCTGGAGTCGGAGCCGATGGACGGCACCGACCAGCACCGCGACTACCTGAAGATCAACGAGATCTTCGCGGACAAGATCCCCGGCCTGCGTCGCGGTTACCTGGACCAGTGGCAGTTGATGATCGACATGCTCAACGGCGACATCGACGACTGGTACCAGGGCGAACTGGTCGAGTACACCCGCGACGTCGCCTGGCGTAACGCGCAGAAGATCTGGCGGTGCCGGCACGATCCGACCGCCCACGAGTGCGAGCGGGCGCGGCTGGACGACAACGCCGCCCTGCTCGGCCGGTTGCTGCTGTCGCCCCTCGGGGCGTTCCTGCAGTAGCCGGGACGGGGGGTCCCCGCGCTCCGCGGCGGCGCGGAGCGCGGGGACGCGTCCCGCCCGCCGGCACGGCGGGGGCGACGCGATCCGGCCGCCCGAGGGGGAGCGGCCGGTGTGCGGTCCGGCTTGCGACCGGTCCGGCCCGGCGGGACGGGGCGGTGGCCGCGAGCGCGGGGGGACCGAGCCGTCCCGGTGGGGCAGGCCCGGTCACGACGGGGCCCGGCCGTTCGACGGGGGAACGGCCGGTGGTGACGGGGCCCGGTGCGGCCGCTCGTGGGGGAGCGGCTCGGTGGGCCGGCCGGCCCGGGGGGTGTCGGCCGGCCCGCACCGGGTACGTGCGCGCCATGACCTGCCCGGACCGGCGGCCCGCCGCCCGACCCCGACCCCGACCCGCCGTCCGACCGCGTCCCGCCCGGCCCGGGGACAGCCGCCGCACCGGCCGGGACGGCCGCACGTGACGGGCCCGGTCCACCGCTTCCCGTTCCGCTTCGACCGGCGGTTCCGCCCGGCGCTGGCGCTGCTCGGCGTCCGGCCGGCGACGGCCTGGCTGCAGGTGGACGACGACGAACTGGCCGTGCGGTTCGGCCCGTGGCGGCTGCGGACCTCACGGCGGAACGTGACCGGCGCCGAACGGGCCGGGCCGTACCGCTGGTGGCGGGCGATCGGGCCCCACCTGTCGTTCGCCGATGCCGGTGTCACCTTCGGCAGCAGCACGGTCGCCGGTGTCTGCGTCCGCTTCGCCGAGCCGGTGCCCGCCCTGTTGCCGGGCGGCTGGCCGCGGCATCCGGGGTTGACGGTGACGGTGACCGATCCGGATGCGCTGGTCCGGCTGCTCGCCGGCGCCTGACGGCCTCCTCCGCCCACGCCGGACGGTGCTGTTGCCCGGTATCTGCCCGTGAACGCAACATGAAGGCGAATGGGTGATTCATTCACCTACACGCCGCTCTGCCCGTTTCCTGCCCGTACCGTGACGTTCGGTGCCGACCGCGTGGTCGACACCCCGCCGCCCGGATCGGGACGGCCGTGTCAGGCACGAGGGAGAGGCAGGAAAGCTCGATGTCCACGTATCACGACAGCCGCCGACCATCGCGGTCCCGGCGGCGGTCCCGGAGGCTCCTCGCCGGTGGGCTGGTGGCCGGCAGCCTCGTCGCCGGCGCTGCGGGCCTCGTCGGCATGGCCGGTCCGGTCGGGGCCGAGGACCTGCCGCACTCCGGCGGGAACGCGTCGACCGTCCGCAACGAGCGGGCCCACGAGGAGGGCGGCCGCGACGGGGCGGGCCGCGAGCCGGTCGGCGGGGAGGCGACGGGCCGGGACGGGACCGGCCGCCACGGGGACGGCCGGGACGAGCAGGGCGCGCGGGAGGGGGACGGCCCCGGCCGCGGTCGCGACGCTGTCTCCGTTCCATGCGACACCAAGAAGCTGATCGGCGCGCTGGTGCGGGTCAACGCCGAGGGCGGTGGCGCCCTGCGGCTCGCCCCGAAGTGCACGTACACGCTCACCGGGGCGTTCCAGCAGCCCGACGACTACGACGGCGGCATCCGCGACGCGCGGGAGGCGGCGGACTCGGCGGAGAACCCGGGCGACGCCGAGGCGCCGCCGCGCAACCCGGCCGACGACAAGGCGGGGCTGCCGGTGATCTACCACCCGGTGACCATCGAGGGGGCGGGCGCGACGATCGAGCGCGCCACGCACGCCGAGGTGTTCCGGTTCTTCACCGTGCGCGACGGCGGGGAGCTGACGCTGCGCGACGTCGAGCTGGTCAACGGGCGGTCCGCCGCCGAGGGCGGCGCGGTGCACGTCGTGCACGGGGCGTCGGCGGTCATCGAGCGGGTCACCGTCGTGCGCAGCAGGTCCTTCTCGAAGGAGGGGGGCGGTGGCGCCCTGTTCAACGACGGCAACATGGTCGTGCGGGACAGCACGTTCATCGACAACCACGCGGCCGGTGCCGTGGGCAAGGGCGGGGGCCTGCTCAACGGCGGCGTGCTGACCGTTCACTCGTCGACGTTCAAGGACAACAGCGCCGTGGCGTACGGCGGCGGGCTGGGCAACTACCGCGGGGCGGCGGAGGTGCGCACGAGCACGTTCGCCCACAACACGGCGGGGCAGGGCGGCGGACTGGCGAGCTTCTCGGCCCGTACCCGGGTCGCCGACTCGAAGGTCGTCGGGAACAGCGCGCAGACCGGCGGGGGGATCGCGAACTCGGACGCGCTGATCTATTTGCGCGGCCTGGAGGTCCGGGACAACACCGCCACCGGAAACGGCGGCGGCATCTCCACCTTCCAGGGGCTGGTGCCGCTCGACGACAGCGTGGTGGCGGGCAACACCGCCCACGGCCACGGCGGCGGCATCCACGCCGTGAAGTCGAACCTGCTGGTGCGGGAGAGCGCCGTGACGCGGAACCACGCCGTCGAGGCGAAATCGACGGGTGGCGGCGTCTCGGTCAGCATGGGCCGGCTCGCCCTCTACCGCAGCACCGTCGTGGACAACCGGTCGCGGGTGCCGGCCGGCGGCATCCACGCCGACAAGACCCAGGCCAAGGTCGACGGGGAGACCGTGATCTCGGGCAACAATCCCACCAACTGCGTGGGGGGCAAGGTGCCGGTCGCCCACTGCTTCCGGTAGGCACGATCAGGGATCCGCGCCGGGAGACACGTCGTCGTCTCCCGGCGCGAACCCGTATGACCCAGCCTCCTAGGAAGCACTACGCGATGTGACCCCGGGAGCCACAGGTCGTCGCTGTCCCGGATCGACGGTGAGCACGAACCGGTCCGCCGACGCCGATCGCGCCCGGTCCACCTGGTGCCGTCGGTGCCGGACATGGAGCGGGCCCGCGCCGAATCGGCGCGGGCCCGGAGGCTCGGTGTCCTACTCGGACGGCTCGGGCAGCTCGCAGTCGACCTTCGGGTTGGCGCCGATGTAGTTCAGCGGCCCCGCAACGATGGTCACCAGGATGGTGCCGGCCTCGGCGCAGTTGGTGTCGTCACCCGAGTAGTAGCCGCGCTGACCGGCGGCGATCGCGCCGATGAGCAGCCAGATGACGACCAGGACTCCGAATATCGACGTTCCACGCATCGCGTGCCTCCGAAGGGATGTGGTGGTTTCGAGGTGGAGCCCTTGTACCCAATCGGGTTACCCGGCTAACGGTGCCGGCGACCAGCCGCGGGTGGGTGCGCGACCGCACCCCGCGGGTGCCGGCCGGCACCGGTTGCTATCGGATCGACGACCGAGCGGGCCATCCGGCACACCGGCCGGCGTAGAACGTGCTAGGGCCTGTTCCACGAGACCATGCCCGGCTGGGCCTCGGCTCGCTCGGGTGAGCCATCCGAACAGGCCCTACGCGGTGCCTCGACGCCCAGCCCGGCCGGGGCGTCGACCACCGCCGAACGCACGGCGCTGGAGGACTGATGGACGTGTGGACACCGCACCTGCACCTCGACCGCCCGGGGGACGTCGCCGCCGCGGCCCGGGCGGTGGCCGACGGTGCCGTCGTCGCGGCCGCCTTCGGGAACTTCTACGCCCTGGTCACGCGCCCCGACGCGGCCACGGTCCGCCGAGCCAACGTCGTCAAGGGACGCCCGTCGGAGCAGGTCGGCAGCATCACCGCCCCCGCCGACGGCGTCGCGGCCCTGTTCGACTGGTCACGGTTGCCGTACCGCCTGCCGGTGGGCCGGGTCCGGCAGTTGATGGACGCGCTCTGGGACGCGGGACCGTTCGGTTTCCGAGGCCCGGCCGCCGACCGCCTGCCGGCCCACCTGACGTGTCACGACCGCGGACTGCGCACCGTGCAGGTGATCGCGCCCGGCGCCCGGTGCCCGTCGAACGCGTTCCTGCGCCGGGCGGTAGCCGAGGCCGGCACCGATCACCTGCACGTCACCTCGGCCAACCGCTCCCGGCACCGCCCGGGGGCGGGCGACGAGCCGGCCCACTGGAAGGCGGCGGGCATCGCCGCCGACTTCGCGCGCGCGGCCGACCTGGTGGTGCTCGCCCACCCGGACGAGGCGGCGGCGCGGGCCGCGTACCCCCGGCACCTGCCGACGTCGGTGACCGTGCTGTCGTTCCACGCGCCCGAGGGCGACCCGGAGGAACCGCCGGTGCTCATCGTCGAACGGCACGGCTCGCTGCACGTCGACGATGTGCGAAGGGCCGCCGCGCCGCTCGGGCTCCAGGTGCGGCTGGGCGCCACGGCGGGCCGCCGGCTGGGGGTACGGGGGTACGCCGCGGTGCTGGTGTGACGTCAGTGCGGCGGTGCGGGAGCCTCGGGCGGGCGCCCGTAACTGCGCCGGAGGTCGGCGATCGCCACGCCCGCGAGGACCAGCATGGCGGCCGCCGCCGCGGACAACGCCGGCAGGAACAGCACCGCCGGCGCGACGGTGAGCAGGGCCAGCAGCCCGGCCGGACGGGACAGCGACACCCGGCTGAACACCTCGTACTCGAAGATCGAGCGGCCGACCAGGAAGAGCGCCGGACCGCCCAGGATGACGGCCGCCCAGGCCGGCGGCGTGCGGCCCTCCGGCTCGTGCAGGATCAGGTCGAAGCCGGCGGCGGTGGTCACCACCCCGGCGACCATCAGCAGGTGTGTGTACGGGGCGGTGTGGAGGAATTTGTTCGGTTCCCGCGAGGTGGCGATCGCGAGCGGGAGAAGTTCACCGGACTTGTGCACGTAGATCCGCCAGAACAGCAGCGTGGTGGCGAACGACACCCCGAACGCGGCGATGTTGTCGACCTCGTGCTGCTCCAGGCTGAACATCGTGCCGATGGTCAGGATGGCGTCGCCGAGCGCGATGATGAAGAACTGCTGGTAGCGCTCGGCGAGATGTTCGGCGGTCACGTTGCGCTGGGTGCTGGGGACCGCGCCGAGCCCGGGGACCGGGTAGGCGAGCCGGAAGCCCAGGTAGTCGATGGCGAGCGCGCCGGCCCACAGGAACAGACGGCCGTCGCCGGAGACGAAGGCGCCCCCGATCCACGGCACCGCCGAGACGGCGAACCAGATGAAGATGCGGGCGGCCCGCTTCTGGGTCTGCCGGTCGTGGCGGACGGCCGGCATGAGGAACAGGCCCCGGCCGAGGTGGATGGCGACGTACGTCCCGGCGAAGACGAGGCCGCGGGCGCCGAAGGCCTCCGGGATGGCGGTGGTCATCAGCAGCGCGCCGAACATGACCGCCGCGATCAGCAGTTTGATCTCGGGGCGTTCGGGGTCGTACATGTCGGTGACCAGCGTGGTGATGGCCCAGGTCCACCAGACGGCGGCCAGGATGACCAGCGCCTGGCCGGCCCGGTGCCAGTCGAGCTCCTCGACGAGGCCGCGCGAGATGAGGGCGAGCGCGACCACGTAGACGAGGTCGAAGAACAGCTCCAGCAGCGTCACGCGGCGCGGCGACTCGTCGTGCCGTAGCGGCGGGCCGCCCCGGCGCGGGTCCGGCCCCGGCGAGGCGGACTGCACGGCTGCTCCTGTGTACCGGGATCGGCGGCCGGCCGGCCGCCTTCGTCCGACGGTAACGAGAGCTGTGCCGCGTTACGCGATATATGGGCGAAATGCCCGGCGGTCCCGTTCGGGACCGCCGGGCACCGCCGTCGGTCAGGCGTCCTCGCCGTCGCCGGCGGGCAGGACGCTCGCCGCGTCGGGCGCGCCCGCCAGGACCCGCGCCTGCTGCGGCCACGTCGCGAGGCCCGGCGCGGCCCGCAGGCCCGCGGCGCGGATGGTCTCCCGCAGCGCCGCCTCGTCCAGGGCGGCGAGCTGCTCGTACGTCCGAATGCCGGCCGCGTGCAGCGCGGCGGCCATCTTCGGCCCGATGCCCTGGATGCGCCGGAAGTCGTCGGCGGCCTCCGCGTCGGCCCTCGGCCGGACCGGCGGGGTGGCCACCGGACCGCGAGCCGCCGGCACGGCCGCCGGCTCCGGCGTCGCGACCGCCGGTTCGGGCGTGACCTCGGCGGGCTTCTCCGCGACCGGCTCCCGGGGCGTGGCCTCGGCGGCCGCCGCGGCGACCGTCGCTTCCGGGCGGGCCGGCGCGGCGTCGTCGCGGGTGTCGTCCTCGGCCTCGGGGGCCGGGCGCGGGGCGACCACCGCCACCTCCGCTCCGTCGGCGGCGGGCGCGGTCGACGCGGTGTCGTCGGCGGCCGGCGCGACGTGCTCGGGCGCCGGCACCGGGTCACCGGTCAGCGCCATGTCGGCGTGGCCGACCGGGTCCGCGACCGCGGTGGACGCCGGGGCCGGCGCGGGCTCGTCGTCGGCGCGTCCGTCGGGCGCCACGTCGACGGTGGGATCGGCGACCGCCGTGGGCGCCGGGTCGACGGTCGCGTCCGGACGTGCGGTGTCGGCGGTGGCGGCGGGCGTGGGCTCGTGCACGACGGCGGTCGTGGCGGTGGTCGGCTCACCGTCCACCGTGGACGGGGCCGGCGCGGCCCCCCGCCGCCTGAAGACGGCCCACCCGGCGGCGACGCCCACCGCCAGAGCCACGACAAGTATCAGCCAGTCCGACCACGCCACGGCGGACCCTCCCTATCGATTCGCGAGTCAGTCGACAAAAACTCGCCGCAGCTTGCCACATGCGTGGGTCGGTACGACAGCACGGCTCGACGGCTGGCCCCGCTGGTGGGACGGGTTGTACGCGGGGTGCCGGTGACGCGACGCACCGTCGCCGGACCCGGGGGCGGCGGACGCCGCCGGGCGCACGCGTGCGGACCCCGGTACCGGACCGGGGTCCGCACGCGACGCGGGGTGTTAGTCCTCCTCGCCCCGGTAGGTGTAGAAGTCGTCGACGAACCGGCGGGCCAGCCGGGGCACGCGGCTGGTGACGCCGAAGTAGCCCCGCGCCCCGAGCAGAGCCAGCCGCCCGACGACCGGCTTGTACATGCGGTCGTCGCCGCTGGTGCCGCTGCGGTTCAGGGAGTCGGCCACCCGCGCGAACCCGTACGGCACCATCACCGCCTCGTAGTCGGCGACCGCCTGCACCAGCGTCTTCTCCCCGGCGGCGGCGAGGCGTAGCTGCCGGCAGAGCAGCGCGGCGTCCCGCAGGGCGGTGTTCGCGCCGACCCCGCGGCCGGGTGTCATGGTGTGGATGGCGTCGCCGAGCAGGGTGACGGTGCTGCTCTTCCACGGTGGAACCGGCTCGCTGGTGGCCACCTTGATCGGCAGGGCGCTGTCCGGGTCGGCGCTGGCCAGCAGGCGCCGCAGGTGCGGGTGCCAGTTGCGGGTGAGGTCCAGGGCGAGCCCGGTCAGCTCCTCGCCGCGGCGCTGCATGACGTCGGGCGGGAACCGCCGGGCGGTGCTCCAGATGACCAGGTTGACGTTGTCCCGGGTACTGTCGTGGGCCCGCCCCGGCCACCCGTCGAGCAGCGCCGCGTCGGCCGGGTCGAGCCCCGCCTTGAGCCTGCCGTCGCGGTCCCACGGGAACTCCATGACGTGCAGGACGCCCATCATGCCGCCGGTGCCGAAGATGAGGGAGATGCCCTTCTCGACGCGTTCGGGCAGCAGCGCCCGCACCTCGTCGGTCAGCGGGATCCGGGTGGCGATGTTGATCGTGCCGGCGTCCCTGGTGACGGCGTGCGGCAGGTACTGGCGGCGGACCGCCGAGTGGGTGCCGTCCGCGGCCACCAGCAGGTCGCCGTCGGCGCTGCTGCCGTCGGCGAAGTACGCGGTGACGGTGCCGTCGTCGCGCTGCTCGTACCGGGTGAGGGCCTTGTCGAAGTGCACGACGTCCTCCAGGCCGGTGAGCAGGACCTGGCGCAGCGTCATCCGGGCGACGGACCGTTCGGTGTTCACCGGGTCGGTGTCCGGCCGCAGCGGGAAAGACGCGGTCTGCCGCATCCGCTGGGTGATGACGTTGAAGTAGCGGGGGGAGCGGGCGCACGTCGCGAGGTAGGTGCGGAACAGCTCCGGCGGGAGGCACTCCCGTAGCGCCCGGCTGCCGGTCGGCCCGATGCCGACCCGGTAGCCGAGCAGTCCCTCGCCGCGGGTGCGGTACCGCTCGTGGACGGACACGCTGATCCCCGCGCGGCGCAACCCCTGCGCCAGGCACAACCCGCCGGTGCCGGCGCCGACGACCAGGACGTGCGGTCCGCTGGTGGACACGACGCGCGTCCCGGGTCAGCCGGCCACGCGGGGCGCGGCGGCGTCCGCGGCGTCCCAACGGTAGAAGCAGCCCGCGATCGCGTCGCGGGGCGAGCGCCAGGTCGGCAGGTACGGGGTGGTGTGCGCGGAGAGCCGCTCGTTGACCTGCCGGTAGAGCGGGTGGTTGCGGGCGCCGGCGAGGGCGTCCGGGTCGACGTCCGCGGTCTCCATCAGGTGGACGCACAGGTCGTGCAGGCAGTACAGGGACCGGTGCGTCACCCCGGTCAGGCTCGGCAGTTCGGTCGCGTCGGACTCGGCGAAGATCTGCGCCACGCGGCCCTCCGCGCCCGGGATGATCCTGCTGACGATGACGAGACGGCTCATGGTCTTCCTTCCGCCGGTGGTGCCCGGCCCGGTGGGCCGGGTGGTGCGGTCCACGCTGCCCGGACGGCTGTCACCTGCCCGTCACATCGGCCGCCGGCCCGGTGACGCGGGTCAGCGGGCGCGGGGCGCCGCCCGCTCGGCCGCCGGCCGGCGTACCGGGGTGTCCCGGCTGGCCTGCCGGATCGGCCCGAGGGTCTCGTCGAGCAGGGCGGTCATCGTGGCGGACGGCTCCAGCCGCAGTTCCCGCCGCAGCAGGTCCCGGTAGACGTAGAACGCGTGCACGGCTTCGAACGCGTTGCCCTCGGCGAGGTGGATGCGCACCACCAGGCGGTGCGGTGTCTCGCGCAGCGGCTCGGCGGCCATCGCCTCCAGCGCCGCTTCGAGGGCCTCGCCGTGCCGGCCCGCGGCGAGGTAGTGGTCGGCCAGCCCTTCCAGCATGTGCAGCCGTAGCTGCCGCAGCCGCTCGCGTTCGGCCAGCACCCAGTCGTCGTACCAGCCGGGGAGCAGGTCGTGGCGGCCGGCGGCGAGCGCGGCGGCGGTGCACGGGTCGTCGCCGTCGCGGACCCGGGCGGCGGTGCCGACGAGCGCGTCGACGTCGACCCGGACCACCGGGTCGAGCCGTACCGTGTCGCCGCTGGTGATCAGCGGGCAGCAGGGGTCCTGCCGTAGCCGCCACAGGGCGGTGCGCAGGGACGACAGGGCGCGTTCCTCGGGGGCGTCCGGCCACAGCAACCCGGCCAGATGGCTGCGGGTGGCGCCGGGGCGCAGGCCGACCAGCGCGAGGACGCGTTGCAGGCCGCGCGGCACCACCACCGGGGTGTCGCCGTGCAGCAGCCGGAACCCGCCCAGCAGGTGCAGCCGGATGGGCGCCGCCGCGCGGCGCCCGGCGGTCGGCATGGACGGATCGACGGCCACGGCGTACCCCCTGCGGAACGCTCGTCGGAGAATCCTCGACTGGTGTTCCCGGCGCGGCTGCCCATACCCCGGTGTCGGGGCGCTGTGCCGCGGCGCGGCGTCGCGCGTCACGGCCGCCGGGCTGACCGTGACGAAGATTATCAATCACGGTCACTCTGAGTCAATGGACTGGTCGTGGTGTCGACAGCTGCGAAACCCGTTATGAACTGCGCATAGTCGCCTCCGGTCGCGATCACTCCACAGCGGATGCACAGCTAGCGTCAACGCACCGTCACCGAAGCGCGAGCTTTGGCGCCGGACGGTGACGCGGCGGTGACGCCGATGGGGACAGGGTGACGCCAGTCGTCCGGCTCGGTCGGCGTCCGGCGCGAACGGCGCCCGACGCCGTGGGGGGAGGCCCATCCATGGACCGTTCGTTGATCGTCGCGAAGGTCGACCCGACCGCCGAGGCGCGCGTCGCGGAGATCTTCGCCGAGTCCGACGCGACCGAGCTGCCCCGCCTGGCCGGGGTCCGGCACCGGTCGCTGTACCGGCTGCACGACCTGTACGTGCACCTGCTCGAGACGGAACTGCCGGGGGAGGGCGCGGTGGCGGCGGCCCGGGGCCACCCCGAGTTCGCCCGGGTGAGCGACCGGCTGCGCCCGTACGTCTCGCCGTACCTGCCGACGTGGCGGGAACCGCGCGACGCGATGGCCCGCTGCTTCTACCGGTTCGACGCCCCCGGGGCGGGATCGTGACCGCCACGGCGCCCGGCGACGAGCAGCTCTGGTCGCGCTGCGCCGGCTGCGCCAGCCTGCTCTACCGCAAGCGGCTGCGGCGCAATCTGGACGTCTGCCCCGAGTGCGGCACGCACGCCCGGCTCGACGCGCCCGTACGGCTGGCGCAGCTGGTCGATCCGGGGTCGTTCGCCGCCCTGCCGGACCGCGCCGCCGCGGTGGACCCGATCGGCTTCGTCGACGTCCTGCCGTACCCGCGCCGCCTCGCCGCGGCGCGGGCCGGCACCGGGCTGGCCGAGGCGGTCGTCTGCGGCACCGGCGCCGTCGGTGGCCACCCGTGCGCGCTGGCGGTGATGGACTTCCGGTTCCTCGGCGGCAGCCTGGGTTGCGCGGTCGGGGAGCTGATCACCCGGACCGCCGAACGGGCCGTCGCCGAGCGGGTCCCCCTGGTCCTCGTCACCGCCTCCGGTGGCGCCCGGATGCAGGAGGGCGTCCTGTCGCTGATGCAGATGGCCACCGTCAGCCAGGCCATCGCGGCGCTGCGGGAGGCCGGTGTGCCCAGCGTCAGCGTCCTCACCGACCCGACGTACGGCGGGGTCGCCGCCTCCTTCGCCACCAACACCGACGTGGTCATCGCCGAGAGCGGCGCCCGGATGGGCTTCGCCGGCCCCCGGGTGATCCGCCAGGTCACCGGCCGGGACCTGCCCGACGGTTTCCAGACCGCCGAGTTTTTGCTGCGGCACGGCCAGGTGGACATGGTGGTGCCCCGGCACGCCCTGCGCGGCCGGCTCGCGGCGCTGCTCGCCACCACCGGTGGGGGCGAGCAGCGCGGGGCACGTCGCCGCGTACCCCGGCCGGAACGCCCACCGGTCGACGCGACACCGGCCGGCGTGCCCCACGGCGGCGAACGGGACGCCTGGGAGACGGTCCGGCTGGCGCGGCATCCGGGCCGGCCGACCACCCTGGACTACCTGGAGTCGGCGTTCGACGGCTTCGTCGAGCTGCACGGCGACCGGTTGGGCGCGGACTGCCCGGCGATCGTCGGCGGCCCCGCCCACCTCGGCGGCCGGCCGGTCATGGTGATCGGCCACCAGAAGGGACACACCACGGCCGAGCTGATGGCCCGCAACTTCGGGATGGCCAGCCCGGCCGGGCACCGGAAGGCGCTGCGGCTGATGCGCCTCGCCGCCCGGTGGGGCCTGCCCGTGGTCACCCTCGTCGACACCCCGGGCGCCGACCCGGGGGTGGGCGCCGAGGAGCAGGGCCAGGCGGCCGCGATCGCGGAGAACATCCTCACCCTCACCACGCTCCCCACGCCCGTCGTCGCCGTCGTCACCGGCGAGGGCGGCAGCGGCGGCGCCCTGGCCCTGGCGGTCGCCGACCGGGTGCTGATGCTGGAACACGCCGTCTACTCGGTGATCAGCCCCGAGGGCTGCGCCGCGATCCTCTGGCCGGACCGGTCCGCGGCGCCGCAGGCCGCCCGGGCGTTGCGGCTGACCAGTGCGGACCTGCGCCGCCTCGGCGTGGTCGACGCCCTGGTGGCCGAGCCGGCGCCGGCCGCGCACCAGGATCCGTCGGCGGCCGTGCGGGCGGTGCGGGAGGCGGTGCTGGCGCACCTGCTGCCGCTGCTGGAGGTGCCCACCGCCACCCTGGTCCGCCGGCGCCGGCAGCGGTTCCGCCGCTTCGGTGCCGCGCGCCTCGGCACCCGGGTGGGTGCCCGGTGACCGCCGGGACGGCGCCGGTCGGCGTGCCCGCGACGAACGGCGGCGCGGGCGACGGACCCGCCGGTGCCGGCCGGCCCTCTGGCACCAGGGTCACGGCTGGCACCGGCGCCCCCTCCGCCGGCGGACCCCCGGCCGGCCCGGTCGCCGCCGGCACCGCCGCCGCGGCCCCGACGGGCACCACGGCCGCGGTCGACACGGCCGCGGTCGACACGGCCCCGGCCGGCGCGGTGGCCGCGCTGCGCCGGCACGTCCGGGAGCTCGTGGCCGACCTGGACGGGTCGGTGCGGCGGGTCATGCTGCGCAGCGGCGACACGGTGCTGGAGGTGGAGTGGCACCCGCCGGCGGAGAGCGTCCGGCCGCCCCCGGCGTCGCTGCCGCCCACGGTCGAGGTGTCGGCGACCGTACCGCCGGCGTCCCCGGCTGCCGGGCCGGCCCGGCACGCGGTGCGCTCGCCCATCGTCGGCACCTTCTACCGTGCGCCGGAGCCCGGCGCGGCGCCGTTCGTCGCCGTCGGCGACCGGGTCCACCCGGGCCAGGTCGTCGGGATCGTCGAGGCGATGAAGCTCATGAACGAGGTGACCGCGGACCGGGCCGGGCGGGTGGCCGAGATCATCGCCGTCGACGGTCAACCGGTCGAGTACGACCAGCCGCTGCTCGCGCTGGACCCGGCCTGAGGTGGTGGCGATGTTCGGGAAGGTGCTCATCGCCAACCGGGGCGAGATCGCCCTGCGGGTCCTGCGCGCCTGCCGTGAGCTGGGCATCCGGACCGCGGTCGTCTACTCCACGGCGGACGCCGACTCGGCCGCGGTGCGCCTCGCCGACGAGGCCGTCCGGATCGGACCGGCCGCGAGCCGGCGCAGCTACCTCAACGCCGCCGCGATCGTCGAGGCCGCCCGCCTGGTCGGCGCGCAGGCCGTGCACCCCGGGTACGGGTTCCTCTCCGAGGACGCCGACTTCGCCGAGATCTGCGCCGACAACGGGCTGACGTTCGTCGGCCCGCCCCCGCACGTGATGTCCGCGCTGGCCGACAAGTCGTCGGCCCGGGCGCTGATGCGGCGGGCCGGGCTGCCTCTGCCGCCGGGCAGCGTGGCGCCGGCGCCGACCGCCGCCGACGCCGCACGGGTGGCCGCCGAGGTCGGCTACCCGGTGATCGTCAAGGCGGCCGCCGGTGGGGGCGGGCGCGGGATGACCGTCGTGCACACCCCCGCCGACCTGCCCCGGGCGTACGCGCGGACCCGCGCCGCCGCCCAGGTCGCCTTCGGCGACGACCGGGTGTACGTCGAGCGTTACCTCACCGGCGCCCGGCACGTGGAGGTGCAGGTGCTCTGCGACGCCCACGGCAACGGGGTGCACCTGGGCACCCGGGACTGCTCGGTGCAGCGCCGCCACCAGAAGCTCGTCGAGGAGGCGCCGGCCCCGTCGCTGTCGGCCGGCACCCTGGACGCGATCGCCGACTGCGCCCTGCGCGGCGCGCTGGACGTCGGCTTCACCGGCGCCGGCACCGTGGAGTTCCTCGTCGACGCGGAGGAACGCTTCCACTTCCTGGAGATCAACTGCCGGATCCAGGTCGAGCACCCGGTCACCGAGATGATCACCGGCATCGACCTGGTGCACGAGCAGTTGCACGTGGCCGCCGGCGTCCCGCTGCGCTGGCGGCAGGAGGACATCCGCCCGAACGGCGTCGCGATCGAGTGCCGGGTCAACGTCGAGGACCCGGACCGGGACTTCGCGCCGACCCCGGGCCGGCTGGAGCGATTCGTACCACCGGGCGGGCCGTTCACCCGGGTCGACACCCACGGACGCCCCGGCTACCTCGTCGGCCCCCACTACGACTCGCTGCTGGCGAAGGTGGCCGTCTGGGCGCCGGACCGGGAACTGGCGCTGAACCGGCTGGAACGCGCGCTCGACGAGTTCGACGTCGCCGGCCCCGGAGTCCGCACCACCATCCCGTTCGTCCGCCGCGTGCTCGACCACGCCGGCTTCCGCAAGGGGCGCTACTGCACCGGCCTGGTCGACCAGCTGCTCGCCGTCCCGCCCGTCGCACCGAGGAGGAACCCATGACCGTCACCCACGGCCGCCCGCTCACCGACGACATCACCCACATCCTGGTGACGCACTGCGGGCTCGACGCCGAGGCCGCCGCCCGCGCCCCGGCCGCCTCCCTGGAGGAGCTGGGCATGGACTCGCTCGCCCTGCTCGAACTGTCCGCCGTGGTGGCCGACCGCTGGCAGGTGCGGATCCCCGAGCAGACCGGCCAGCTCAGCATCGCCGCCGTGGCGGACCTGGTCGCGCGGCGCGCCGAGCCACCCGGCCACACCGAGAACAGCATCGTCATCGCCGCGCCGCTGCCGCTGGTCTGGGACGTCACCAACGACGTGGCCGGCTGGCCGCGGCTGTTCACCGAGTACGCGGTGGCCGACATCCTGCACCGCGACGGGGACACCGTGCGGTTCCGGCTCACGATGCACCCGGACGAGAACGGCATCGCGTGGAGCTGGGTCAGCGAACGCACCGCCGACCCGGTCACCCGCGAGGTGCGGGCGCACCGGGTCGAGCCGGGCCCGTTCGAGTACATGCGGATCCACTGGCGCTACACCGAGGAGCCGGGCGGCACCCGGATGACGTGGGTGCAGGATTTCGCGATGCGGCCCACCGCGCCGGTCGGCAACGCCGAGATGACCGACCGGATCAACGCCAACAGCGCGGTGCAGCTCGCGGTCATCAAGGAGAAGGTCGAGCGGATCGCGGGGGGCCACGATGAGTGAGCAGGTCCAGGGACTGGTCGCCGCCGCCGACGTGCCCGCCGACACCCGCCGCGGTGGGGAGCTGCGGGTGCTGCTCGGCCCCCGTACCGTCGGCAGCACCTCCGGCTTCATGGGCGTCGTCACGCTGCGCCCCGGTGAGCGCGTCGCCGAGCACTACCACCCCTACAGCGAGGAGTTCCTGTACGTGGCGCGCGGCGCCGTCACCGTCGACCTCGACGACGAGGCGGTGCCGCTGGCCGCCGGCGAGGCCCTGTTCGTCCCGGTCAACGTCCGGCACCGGCTGCGCAACACCGGCACCGAGGACGCCGAGGTCGTCTTCCACCTGGGTCCCCTCGCCCCCCGCCCGGAACTCGGTCACGTCGACACCGAGCTGGTCGCGCAGCGGGGCGGGTCGTGACCGGGCGCCGCTCGGTGGTGACCGGTGTCGGGGTGGTCGCCCCCGGCGGCGCCAGCCGGGACCGGTTCTGGAAGGCGATCACCGAGGGGCGTACCGCGACCCGGCGGATCACGTTCTTCGACCCGTCGCCGTTCCGCTCCCAGATCGCCGCCGAGTGCGACTTCGACCCGGTGGCCGCCGGCCTCACCGAGGCCGAGCGCCGCCGCGCCGACCGGTACGTGCAGTTCGCGCTCGCCTGCGCCGCCGAAGCCGTCGCCGACGCGGGCCTCGACCTGACCGACGCGCAGCGCGACCGCACCGGCGTGGTGCTCGGCACGGCGGTGGGCGGCACGATGGCGCTGGAACAGGAGTACGTCACGGTCAGCGACGGCGGACGGCGCTGGCTGGTCGACGCGGCCCGCGGCGGCCCGTACCTCTACCAGGCGCTGGTGCCGAGCAGCCTCGCCGCCGACGTGGCGTGCCGGCACGGCCTGCACGGCCCCGCCCAGGTGGTCTCCACCGGCTGCACGTCCGGCATCGACGCCATCGGGTACGCCCACCAGCTCATCGCCGACGGTGAGGCCGACCTGGTGCTCGCGGGCGCCGCCGACTCACCGATCTCCCCGGTCACCGTCGCCTCCTTCGACGCGATCCAGGCGACCAGCCCGGACAACGACGACCCGGCCCACGCCTCCCGCCCGTTCGACGCCGACCGGCACGGCTTCGTCCTCGCCGAGGGCGCCGCGGTGCTGGTCGTCGAGGAGGCGGAGCACGCCCGGCGGCGCGGTGCGCACGTCTACTGCGAGGTGGCCGGGTACGCCAGCCGCAGCAACGGCTACCACATGACCGGCCTGCGCCCCGACGGGCTGGAGATGGGGCTGGCCATCACCGCCGCCCTCAAGCAGGGCCGCGTCCGCCCCGACCAGGTGTCCTACATCAGCGCGCACGGCTCCGGCACCCGGCAGAACGACCGGCACGAGACCGCCGCGTTCAAGCGGGCGCTCGGTGAGGACGCGTACCGGGTGCCGGTCAGCTCGATCAAGTCGATGGTCGGGCACTCGCTCGGGGCGATCGGCTCGATCGAGATGGCCGCGTGCGCCCTCGCGATCGAGTTCGGCGTGGTGCCGCCGACGGCGAACTGGGCCACCCGCGACCCCGAGTGCGACCTGGACTACGTCCCCAACGAGGCCCGCGAGCTGCCGGTCGACGTGGCGCTGTCGGTGGGCAGCGGGTTCGGCGGCTTCCAGTCGGCCATGGTGTTCCGCCGGGTGCCACGGTGACCGCGCGGGCGGTGGTGACCGGGATCGGCGTGGTCGCGCCCAGCGGGATCGGCGCCGACGCGCACTGGCGAACGGTGCTCGCCGGCACCCGCCGCACCGGCCCGATCACGCTGTTCGACCCGACCGGCTACCCGACCCGGTGCGGCGGGGAGGTGCCCGGGTTCGACGCCGCCGCGTACGCCGACAACCGCCGGCTCGTCCAGACCGACCGGTGGACCCACCTGGGTTTCGCGGCGACCCGGCTCGCCCTGGCCGACGCCGGGCTGCCCGACCGGGCCCCCGACCCGTACGGCTACGCGGTCACCCTGGCCAGCTCGTCGGGCGGGAACCTGTTCGGGCAGCGGGAGCTGCAACGGCTGTGGGGCGGGCCCACCCGCACGGTCGGGGCGTACCAGTCGATCGCCTGGTTCTACGCGGCGAGCGTCGGCCAGCTCTCCATCCACCACCAGTTCAAGGGACCGTGCGGGGTGCTGGTCGCCGAGACCGCGGGCGGGCTGGACAGCCTGGCGCACGCCGCCCGGGCGGTCCGCCGGGGCACCCCGGTGGTGATCGCCGGCGCGACCGAGTGTCCGCTGAGCCCGTACGCCCTCGCCTGCCAGCTGGCGTCCGGGATGCTGAGCGACGTCGCGGACCCGGAGCGGGCCTACCGGCCGTTCGACGCCGCGGCGAGCGGCTACCTGCCGGCCGAGGGCGGCGCGGTCTTCGTGGTGGAGGAGCTGGGGCACGCGCTGGCGCGCGGCGCCCGGGTCTACGGCGAGGTGACCGGGTGGGGCGCCACCCACGACGCCGTCCACACCGGACCGGACAGCGCCGGTGACCCGGCGCAGTACGCCCGGGCGATGCGACTGGCCCTGGACCGGGCGGGTGTCGGCGCCGACGCGGTGGACGTGGTGCTGCCCGACGCGCTCGGCGTCGCCCGGTACGACCGCAGCGAGGCGGCCGCCCTGCGCGCGGTCTTCGCCGACCGGCCGCCCCCGGTCACGACGGCCAAGCCGCTGACCGGGCGGGCCCACCAGGGTGGGGCGGCGCTGGACGTGGCGACCGCGCTGCTCGCCTTCGCCCACGACACGCTGCCGGCGTCCGCCGGGCCGGACGACGTGGCGCCGGGCTGCGAGCTGGACTTCCTGCGGGCGCGCCGGCGGCCCCGCAGCCGGGTCGCGCTGGTCTGCGCGCGCGGCTTCGACGGATTCAACAGCGCGCTGGTCCTGCGCGGGGCCGCGCCGACGGAGGGGAACGGCGCTGGCCCTGTGCTGGGCGCGCCGACGGAGGGGGACGCATGAGCGAGCACGGCGAGCGTCGGGCGCGGGTGGTCTTCCTGGTGCGGGTGCCGCAGGAGCGGACGGCGGCGTTCCTGGCCGCGTACGAGGCGGTGCGGCACCTGGTCGCCGGCGGGGTGCCGGGGCACCTGGTCGACCAGGTCTGCCGGTCGGCGACCGACCCGGAGCAGTGGCTGATCACCAGCGAGTGGGTGAGCCTCGCGGACTTCGAGGCGTGGGAACGCAGCCCCGAGCACCGGGACCTGGTGCGCCCGATGCGGGAGTGCTTCACCGACGCCCGTTCGCTGCGCTTCCACATCCACGCCCAGACTCCCACCCTGGCCTCCGCCTGACCCTGCGACCACGTCCCGTCCCGCGGCGCCGGCCGGCTGCTCGGCATCCGCCCGGCGCCATCGGCCATCCGGTTGGCCGGGCACGCCGTACGCACGAGGTGTCATCCGTTGGTTACGCTGTGCGGGCGTACGCGCCCGATCCTGCCCCGCGAAGTGGCTGTCGGCAATCCGGCCGGCCGCCCTTTCTGATCTAGCCATTTGCATCTAGCAATGGATCTGAGGCCTGCCGTAGGGTCTGCCGCAGCACCCCGACGATCGCTTCCTTTGGGCAGAGATGCCCAATTTTGTGCTGGGCGGTGAACGGCAGTGAGCGTGGACCCCTCGACCGACGATCCTAAGGCGACAGACCCTGGATGGGTCGATGACATTCTGTTCACCGGTCGGCCGACCGACGTTTGTCTACGTCTGCCCGACCCCGTCGACCGGGGCGCGCTGCGTCGGCTCGTCACCGAGGCGCAGGGCCGCCTCGCCGCTGCCGGGCTGCGTCCCGGTGGCGCCGCCGCGCTGCGGATGCCGCCGTCGCTGGCGTACGTGGTGAACCTGCTCGCCGCGTGGCGCAGCGGGGCCCAGGCGATCCTGCTCGACCACCGGCTCACCGACCACGAAGTGGGCCGCGCGCTGGAGCGGCTCACCCCGCAGGTGGTCGTGGCGCCGGTCCGCACCGGCGGGGGCGCGCTGCGGGTCTTCGTCGACGTCACCGAGGGCGTCACCCCGTACGCCGACCGCCCGGCGGTCAGCGGCCACGCGGTGATCCAGCTCAGCTCCGGCTCCACCGGCCCGTCCAAGGTGATCGGCCGCACCGCCGCCGACCTGGTCGCCGAGGTGCACCGGTACACCCGCATCGACGGGGTGGCGCTGCCCGGCGAGCGGATCATCCTGCTCCCGTCGATGGTCCACGTGCTCGGACTCGTCGGCGGCCTGCTCTACGGGCTGCACGCGGGCGTCGAACTGGTCCCGCCGGAGCGGCTCAGCGGCGACGCCGTGCTCGCCGCGATCGCCGCCGACGACACCCCGGCCACCGTGCTCGGCGTGCCGTTCCACATCGGACTGGTCGCCTCCACCCGGCCGGACCGCCCACTGCCGCAGTTCAAGCGGATGACCACCGGCGGGGAACTGGTGCCGGCGGCCGTCGCCCGCGCCTTCACCGACCGGTTCGGCGTGCCGCTGGGCAACATGTACGGGATGACCGAGGTCGGCGTCATCGGCACCGACCTGTACGGGCGGCACCGGCCGTCGATCGCGCCGGCCCCCGGCATCGAGGTGCGCGAGGTGGCCGGCGAGCTGTGGGTGAGCTGCCCCGCGTCCCCGTACGTCGGGCTCACCGACCACAGCCGCTGGTCCGACGGGTGGCTGCACACCCGGGACGCCGGCACCGTCGACGCCGACACCGGCCTGGTCACCGTGCGGGGCCGGCTCGACTCGCAGGTCTCCGTCGGCGGCATGAAGGTCGACCTGACCGAGGTGGAGGCAGCCGTCGCCGACCTGCCCGGTGTCGCCGCCGCCGTGGTGGTCTGGGACGACGGCATCACCGCGTACGTGCAACCGGACGGGCCGCTGTCGGAGGAGGTGCTGGACAAGCTGCTCGCCGAGCGGCTGGCCGGCTACAAGCGCCCGCGTACCCTGCGCCTGCTCGATCAGCTGCCGCGCACCACCACCGGCAAGCTGGTCCGGTCGACGGACGCGCTGCGGACGGCGGCGACGCCGTGACCGGCCCGCTGCACCGCCCCGACGGCCTGCCCGTCCCGCCCGACCGTCTCCTCGACGACGACCTCCACCGGACCCCGCACGCCGGCGACCGCGACCGCCAGCACCAGGCCGGTGGCGGCGCACGGATGACCGACCCGGACGGTGGGGTTTCCCGGCACCGGCCGCAGCAGCGGCCCGGCACCGTCGGGGGCGGGCATGCGCCGGCGCAGGCCACCGTCGCGCAGCCCGATGCCGAGCGCCTTCCCGACGGCCTCCTTCGCGGTCCACAACCTCAGGAAGTCCCGCTCCCGTCCGCACGGGAGCCGGCCGGCGAGCCAGGCCGCCTCGGTGGGGTCGTACCAGCGGCCGGCGAGGCCCAGCGCGGGCAGCGGCCGGCACCACTCGGCGTCCACGCCGACCGGCCCGCCCGCCCGCACGGCGACCACCACGACCCCGTCGGTGCGGCTCACGCTGGCCGGCACCTCGACCGGCCCGGAACCGCCGTCCCCGGCGGTCGACGAGCGGACCGACGGCCCTCCGTCCGGCCGGCGACCCACCACGAACTCCGCCTCGGGGCGGCCGAGCAGCGCGGCGGCGGCCCGGCGCAGCAGCCGCCCGGCGGGGGCCGGCCGACCGCCGGCGTCCCCGCCGACCCACACGTACACGGTGTCCCGACCGGGCACCGGTAACTGGCTCACGGAGAGAGGTTAACCATGAGGACCGAGGTCCGCGCCTTCGTCATCGAGCAGCTCGCCGACATGAACTACGACGTGGAGGACATCGACGACGACACCACCCTCGGCCCGTCCGGGGTGGACCTGGAGTCCCTCGCCCTCGCCGACCTGGCCGTCCGGGTCGAGGACCGGTACGGGCTGAAGTTCGCCGACGACGAGTCGGAGAAGCTGGCCCTGATGACGGTCGGCGAGTTCACCACGATGGTCGCCGACCGGGTCGCCGGGGCGACGAGCGACCAGTCCTGATGGCCGGTCAGCCCGACCTGGGGCGAGCTGACCTGGTGACCATGCTCGCCGAACTCACCGGCCGACCGGCCACCGACGTGCCCGAGCGCATCGGCTCGATGGAGCTGGCCTGGCTCGTGCACCTGGTCGAGCAGCGCTACGACCGGCGGCTCGACCTCACCGACGACCAGCTCGCCGGGATCCGCACCGTCGACGACGCCCTGGCGGTCTTCCGGACCTCCCTGACCGTCGCCGCCGATGGCTGAGCCGGCCCACGTCCGGATCACCGCCGTGCACGCCACCAGCGCCCTCGGCAGGGGCGCCGAAGCGCAGTTGGCCGGCGTGCTCGCGGGCGTCCCCGCGTTCCGCCCGGTACGCCGGTTCGACACCGGGCCGCGCCGGGTCGACGCCGCCGCCACGCTGCCCGACGCCGGCGACCTCGCCGACGAACTGGCCGAGGCGGTGGAGACGGCGTGCCGGTCCGCCGGGCTCGACACCGGCCGGCGTGCCGGGGCGGCCCTGCTGCTCGCGGTGCACGGCGGGGCGGACGTGCCGGCGCTGGCGGCCGACCTCGCCACCGCCACCGGGTTCCCGGACGTGCGGACGTACACCACGGCCTGCGTGTCGGCGACCAGCGCGGTGGCCGACGCGGCGGCGCTGATCCGGCGCGGCGACGTCGACCGGGCCGTGGTCGCCGCGGGCTACCTGGTCGAGCCCGACCAGTACGCGCTCTTCGACGCCGGCCGGGCCCTCGCCACCGACACGGCGGTCCGCCCGTTCAGTGCCGGACGCACCGGGCTCCTGCTCGGCGACGGCGTCGCGGCGGTCGTCCTGGAACGCGCCGACGTGGCCCGGCGACCGGTGGCGGACCTGCTCGGCTGGGGCCGCGCCGGTGACGCCTTCCACCCGTGCCAGCCGGAGCCGACCGGGCGCGGCCTGGCCCGCGCGGTCACCGCCGCGCTGAACCGGGCGGGGCTGTCGGCGGACGACATCGGATACGTCAACGCCAACGCCACCGGCACCGGGTACAGCGACGCCGCGGAGGCGGCGGCGCTGCGGGCCGCGCTGGGGCCGGCGGCGGAACGGACACCGGTCAGCTCCACCAAAGCCCTGCACGGGCACGCCCTGGAGGCCTCCGGGCTGCTGGAACTGGTGGTGACCGTGCTGGCGGTGCGGCACGGCAAGCTACCGGTCAACGCCGGCTGGCTCGGTCCCGACCCGGACTGCCCGCTGGACGTCATCCGGGACGCGCCACGCCCGGCCGCCACCCGGTACGCGCTCACCCTCAACGCCGCCTTCGGCGGCGCCAACACCGCCCTGCTGGTGGGTGCCGCATGACGGGAGCGACCGGCCGCATGACCGGAGCGACCGGCCGCGGGGCCGGTGCGGCGCCGGTGCCCGGCGGGACGGCACGTCCCGCGCCGGCCGTGCGCGCCGAGGCGGCCTGGCCCGAGCCCGGGGACGGCGCGCCGCCGCCGCTGCCGGGGTTCGTCCACTCGGCGTTCAACCCGCTGGTCGCGGCCGTCGCGGACCGGTGCCTGACCCGGGCGTACGGGCGGGCACCGGCGCCGGACGGCGAGCGGACCGCGGTGGTGCTGGTCAGCGCGACCGGCGACGAGGCCAGCGCCGGTCACGTGCGCGCCACCGTGGCCGGCGGTGGGCGGCCCGGACCGTTGTTCTTCTTCCAGTCGGTGCCGAACAGCGTGGCCGGGCACGTGGCCGCCCGCTGGGGGCTGGGCGGGCCGGTGGTCTGCCTCGCGCCGGCCGGCGACCCGCGTGCCGCCGGGCTCGCCGAGGCCGACCTGCTGCTGCACGACGGCGACGCCGACGCGGCGTTGCTGGTCCTGATCGAGACGGCATCGGACGGCGGTGCGGACTCAGCCGTCGCGATGTTGCTGGGGGGAGGAGAATCATGAGGACCAGAGGACTACGCGGCGTGCTCGCCGCCGACGAGCTGATCGGCGCGGGCAACGTCCTGGCCCGGGTGCTGGCGCACGGCGCCGACCCGGACGGGCCGGGCCTGACGTTCGACACCGCGGTGGACGGGCACCCCGCCGAGACGCCACTGACTCTGGGACGGCTCGACGAGCGGGTCGCGGCCCGCGCCGCGTGGCTGCACGAGCGCGGGATCGGCCCGCGGGATCCGGTGGCCGTGTGGGCCACCGCCGCCGCCGACATGGTGCTGAGCTACCTCGCGCTGACCCGGCTCGGCGCCATCCCGGCGCTGATGAACGGCCGGCTGCGGCCGGAGATCGCCGCCGAGTACATCCGCCGGCTGCGCGGCGTCGCGGTGCTCGCCGACGACGCGCACACCGCGCTGCTCGCCGGGCACGACCTCGGCGTGCCGGTGCTCGGTACGCCCGCCGACGCCGGCACCGGCGACCCGGCGGCGGCGCCCGCCCACTACCGGCACCATGCCGACGACCCGGTCGTCGTCACCCACACCTCCGGCACCACCGGAGTGCCGAAGGCGGTGCTGCACTCGCACGCCAGCCTGTTCGCCGCGACGCGGCACCTGCTCTCCATGCCACAGGCGCAGGGCACCAGCCGGATCCTCAACGCGCTGCCCGCCCCGCACACCGCCACCGTGCTCATGGTCAACCAGGCCCTCGGCAACCGGGCGGAGATGTTCCTCCTGTCCGACCAGGGCGGTGAGCGGGTGCTCGACGCGATCCAGCGCTGGCGCCCGGACGGAGTGTTCGGCTTCTCCGTCACATGGGCGGAGCTGGCCCGGTTCGACCTGTCCGGGTACGACCTGGAGTCGGTGCGGCTGTGGTTCAACACCGGCGACTCGTCGCACGAGCCGCACATCCGCCGCCTGGTGGCGGTCGGCTCCCGGGACGTGATGACCCGCGCGGGCGTCACCCGGGTGCCGGGGTCGGTGTTCATCGACGGCCTCGGCTCGTCCGAGATGGGGCACTCGATGTTCCACGTCACCCACACCCGCGACACCGACCGGTACGGCCGGTGCATCGGCCGCCCGTACCACTTCACGAAGGTCGCGGTGCTGGACGCGAACGGCGACCCGGTGCCCACCGGCGAGGTGGGCTGGCTGGGCATCGACTCGCCGTCGCTGTTCCGCGGCTACTGGAACGACTCGGCGACCACGTACCGGTTCCGGCAGCGCGGCTGGTACCTGACCGGCGACCTGGTGTACGCCGACGCCGACGGCCGCTACTACCACCTGGACCGCGCGGTGGACTCGGTCGACGCCGGCGACGGGAAGCGCTTCTACACCGCGCTGTCGGAGGAGCGGATCCTCGCCGCCTGCCCCGACGTCACCGACTGCACGGTGGTCATCGTCGCCGAGGACGGGCGGGTCGTCACCGACGTGCTGCTGGAACTGGCGGCCGGCGCGGACGGGGCCGAGGACCGCACCGAGCGGGTTCGGGTCGCGCTCGGCGCCGACGTCGGCGCGACCCTGCGCCGGGTGGTGCCGGTCCGCTCCGACGACATCCCGGTCACCGTCACCGGCAAGGTCCGCAAGGTCGCCCTGCGGGAGCGCTACCTCAGCGAGGCGGCCTCGTGAGCGCGAGGAGTGAGCCGGGGTTGCGAGCCCCGCAGTCGCGAACCGAGGAGCTGCCGTGACCGCGGTCATCACCGGGATGGGCCTGTTCACACCGGTGGGACGCGGCGTGGAGGCCACCTTCGACGCCCTGTGCACCGGCCGCTCCGGCCTGGTCCGGCCGCCCGAGGGGCACCCGGCGGAGGGTTCGCTGGAGGTCGCCGGGGTGCTGCCCGACATCGACCCGAGGACGGTGTCGTCCGGGCCGGACACGAAGGTGCTCGACCGGATCGTGGTGCTGGCCCTGCTCACCGCCGCCGACGCGCTCGCCGACGCCGGCATCGAGGTGGGCCGGGACGTCGCCCCGGAGCGGACGGCGGTGATCGTCGGCGGGGTCGGCGGGATGGCCACCCTGGAGGCCCAGGTGCTCGCCCGGGCCGCCCGGGGCCGGGCCGCCGTCAACCCGTACCTGCTGACCGGGATCCTGCCGAACATGCCGTCGGCGCGGATCGCCATCCGGTACGGCATCCGCGGGTACAGCTCGTCGGTCGGCACCGCCTGCGCCTCCGGCGCGCAGGCCGTCGCCGACGGGGTGCGGCTGATCCGGGCCGGCGAGGCCGACGTGGTGCTCTGCGGGGCCAGCGAGGCGCCGCTGTTCCCGACGTTCGCCGACACCTTCGGCAACGCCCGGGCGCTCGCCCGGGGCTGGGACGACCCGGCGGCCGCGAGCCGCCCGTTCGACACCCGCCGCAACGGGTTCGTGCTCGCCGAGGGGGCGGCGCTGCTGGTGCTGGAGAGCGCCGAGCACGCCGCGGCGCGCGGCGCGAGCGGGTACGCCGAGGTCGCCGGTTACGGCGTGACGACCGACGCGTACCACCCGACCGCGCCGCGGCCGGACGGCGCCGGCGCGGCGGAGTGCATGCGGCGGGCGCTGGCCGGCGGCGGGGTGCCGGCGGCGCAGGTCGGCTACGTCAACGCGCACGGCACCGGCACCAAGCTGGGCGACGTCGCCGAGACCACGGCACTGGCCGAGGTCTTCGGTGAGCACGGCGTGCCGGTCAGCTCCACCAAGGCGCTCACCGGCCATCTGCTCGGCGCCTCCGGCGCGCTGGAGGCGGCGGCCACGGCGCTGGCGCTCGGGCGGGGCCTGCTGCCGCCCACCTGGAACCTCGACGACCCGGATCCGGCCTGCCCGGCCGACCACATCCGCAAGGAGCCCCGGGCGACCGAGAGCGGGTACGCGCTCACCAACTCCTTCGGCTTCGGCGGCCAGAACGTGAGCCTCCTGCTCGCGCGGGCCGCCCGGCCGCGGCGGTGACGGCACACGAATCAGCGGGCGCGAACGCCCGCACGGCAGTCACGGGGGGAACTGTGCGAAGGGCTGGGACATGGACATCCGTGGGATAGACCACATCGAACTCTACGTGGGGGACGCCCGGCAGGCCGCCTTCTACTTCGGCCGGGCGGTGGGGCTCCACCTCTGCGGCCAGGGCGGCCCGGAGACCGGGCTGGCCGGGCAGCGGTCGCTGCTGCTGCGGCACGCCGACATCCGGATGGTGCTCACCTCCGGGCTGACCGCCGAGCACCCGGCGTCGCGGTACGTGCAGCGGCACGGCGACGGCATCGCCGTGGTGGCGCTGGAGGTCGACGACGCCGTCGGGGCGTACGCCGAGCTGCTGGCCCGGGGCGCGACCGGCGTGCTGCCGCCGACCACCGTCACCGGCGCGGACGCCGAGGTCGTCGTCGCCGAGGTGGACGGCTTCGGCGACGTGGTGCACCGGCTGGTCGAGCGGCGCGGGGACCGGCGGGAGTTCCTGCCGGGCCTGGTCGAGATGCTGCCGCCGGAGGACGACGCCGGCGAGGAACTGCTCGCCGAGATCGACCACCTGGCGGTGTGCGTGCCGGCGGGGCAGCTCGCCGGGACGGCCCGGCGGTACCGGGAGGTGTTCGGCTTCGCCGAGATCTTCCACGAGTACATCGAGGTCGCCGGCCAGGCGATGAACTCGACGGTGGTGCAGAGCCCGTCGGAGCGGGTGACGCTGGTGCTGCTGGAACCGGACACCGCCCGGCGGGCCGGGCAGATCGACGCGTTCCTCGACCAGCACACCGGCGCCGGGGTGCAGCACCTCGGGCTGCGCACCGACGACATCGTCGGCGCGGTGGAGACGCTGCGCCGGCGCGGGGTGCGCTTCGCCGGCACCCCGGGCAGCTACTACGACGCCCTGGAGGCCCGGGTGGGCCGGGTCGACGCGCCGCTGGAGCGGCTGCGCGAACTGGGCGTGCTGGTCGACCGCGACCACGGCGGCCAACTGCTGCAGATCTTCACCGAATCCATGCACGTGCGCCGCACGCTCTTCCTCGAACTGATCGAGCGGCGCGGGGCGCGGACGTTCGGCAGCGGCAACATCAAGGCGCTCTACGAGGCCAAGGAACGGGAGCTGGCCGCGGCGGGGGCGACCCCCGCCGTCGCGGCCGCCACAGCCCAGGGGGTGACGGCATGACCACGACCGAGTTCGACCCGACGCTGACCGCCGAGGAGGAGGCGCTGCTCCCGTCCGACGAGGACGTGGCGTTCTACGCCGAGCACGGCTGGTACCTGTCGAAGAAGCTGCTCACCGACGACGAGGTGGACGCCCTCGCCGCGGCCGCCGACCGGTACTACGGCGGGGAGCGGGACCGCCGCCTGCCGGTCCGCCCGCCGAAGCTCGCCTACTGGGACCCGTCGAAGGGGCCGGTGCAGCGGCACAACGACTACGTCCACCACGAACACGACGGCCTCGGGGCGATCCTGCGCAAGCCGCTGATCGGGGCGGTCGCCGCCCGGCTGGCGCAGGCCGACGAGATCCGGGTGTTCCAGTCCACGCTGATCTACAAGCCACCCATCGACGGTGAGCCGTCCAACATCGTGCCCTGGCACTTCGACAAGCACTACTGGGCGTCCTCGTCGTCGGAGCGGATGCTCACCGCGTTCATCCCCTTCCACGACTGCGGGGAGGAGATGGGCACGATCACGATGGTCGACGGCTCGCACCGCTGGCGGGAGATCGGCGCCGACGACACGGTGGTGCGGCACTTCGCCGAGCGCGACCGCGACCAGCTGGAGGAGATGCTCGCGGAGAACGCCGCCTACAACGGCGCCGAGATCCGCAAGATCCCCATGGTGATCCCCAAGGGACACATGAGCTTCCACCACTGCCGCACCTACCACGGCAGCGGTGCGAACGTCAGCGACCGGCCCCGGCAGGCCGTCTCGCTGCACCTGCAGGACGGCGACAACGCGTGGCGGGCGTACCCGCTCTCCGACGGCACCCTCGCCGCGTACAACCACGACGTGCTGGTCCGCCGCACCCACGACGGGCGGCCGGACTACGCGGACCCCGAATACTGCCCGGTCATCTGGCGCCACCGCGCCCAGCAGGGAGGCTGAGTCATGTCACGCTACGACTGGGGGAAGACGCACCCGGGCATCGAGCGGCTGGAGAAGGCGGTGACCGCCAGCCGGGACGTGGTGGTGCGGCACCCGCTCTACGCCAACCTGGACACCCACGAGGCCCTCGTCACCTTCATGGAGCACCACGTCTTCGCGGTGTGGGACTTCATGTCCCTGCTGAAGTCCCTGCAGCGGCAGCTCACCTGCGTGACGGTGCCGTGGATCCCGACCGGCCCCACCGGCAGCCGCCGCCTCATCAACGACATCGTCATGGTGGAGGAGAGCGACGAGCTGGGCGACGGCTACATCAGCCACTTCGAGCTGTACGTGCAGGGCATGCGGGAGGCCGGCGCCGACACCGGGCCGGTGGAGCGGCTGGTCGACCTGCTGCGCGCCGGCCGCCCCGTCACCGAGTCGCTGGTGGAGGCCGGGGTGCCCGGCCCGTCGGCGGCGTTCGCCGCCACCACCTGGCGGATCATCGAGACGACCCCGGTGCACTGCCAGGCCGCCGCGTTCGCGTTCGGGCGGGAGGACCTGATCCCCGAGATGTTCACCCAGGTCGTCGCCGTCAACGAGCGGACGCACCGGCTGCACAGGTTCGTCGACTACCTGGAGCGGCACATCGAGGTCGACGGCGAGCAGCACACCCCGATGGCGATGCAGATGCTCGCCGACCTGTGCGGCGACGACGACGCGAAGTGGCAGGAGTGCGCCGACACCGTCAACACCGCCCTGGCCGCCCGGGCTCGCCTCTGGGACGACATCCTGACGGTGATCAAGGGGTCCGCGTGACCGACCCGGTCCGGCTCTACCGGACCGTGCGGCTGATCCGCCGGTTCGAGGAGCGGGCGATCGAGCTCGTCCGCTCCGGCCACGTCGTCGGGGGCATCCACCCGTGTTTGGGTCAGGAGGGCGTCGCCGCCGGGGTGTGCGCGGCGCTGCGCCCCGGCGACGTGGTGGCCGGCACCCACCGCGGGCACGGGCACGTGCTCGCCAAGGGTGCCGACCCGGCCCGGATGATGGCGGAGCTGTGCGGCCGCGCCACCGGCCTCAACCGGGGCCGGGGCGGGTCCATGCACGCCGCCGACTTCGCCGTCGGCGTGCTCGGCGCGAACGCCATCGTCGGCGCCGGCGGCGCGATCGTCACCGGCGCCGTCTGGGCGCGTCGCCGCCGCGGCGAGGACCTGGTCGGGGTCAGCTTCCTCGGCGACGGTGCGGTCAACGAGGGCATGCTGCTGGAGGCGTTCAACCTGGCCGCGTTGTGGCAGGTGCCGGTGCTGTTCGTCTGCGAGAACAACGGCTACGCCACCACGATGCCGGTGGCCGGCGCGGTGGCCGGCAGCATCACCGGCCGGGCCGAGGCGTTCGGGATCCCGGCGTCGGTGGTGGACGGTCAGGACCCGGAGGCGGTCCGGGCCGCCACCGCGGCCGCCGTCGCCCGCATGCGCGCCGGGGGCGGCCCCGAGTTCCTCGAGGCCCGTACCTACCGCTTCGACGCCCACCACACCTTCGAGCACGCGGTACGCCTCGACTACCGACCGCCGGAGGAGGTGGCCCGGGGCCGGTCCCGGGACCCGGTGGACATCGCCGGCTCCCGGCTGCCCCCCGACCGGCGCGCCGAGGTGGACGCGTCGGTGGAGGCGGAGCTGGACGCCGCGGTGGCGTTCGCCCTGGCCGGCCCCGAGCCCGACCCGGCCGGCGCGTTGGAGCACCTGTACGCCAGCGGGCTCACCGCCCGCGCCGGAGGTGGGTAGATGCCGAGGCTGTCGTACCGCAAGGCGCTCAACCGGGCGCTGGCCGACGAGTTGGCCCGCGACGAGGAGGTCTTCCTGCTCGGGGAGGACATCCGGGTCGCCGCGTCGAACGTCACCGCCGGGCTGCTGAAGCGCTTCGGTCCCGAGCGGGTCCGCGACACCCCGCTGTCGGAGCAGGCGTTCACCAGCTTCGCGACCGGCGCGGCCCTCGCCGGGGCGCGACCGGTGGTGGAGTTCCAGATCCCGTCGCTGCTGTTCCTGGTCTTCGAGCAGATCGTCAACCACGCGCACAAGTTCCCGCTGATGACCGGCGGGCAGTGCGCGGTGCCGGTCACCTACCTGGTGCCCGGCTCGGGGTCGCGTACCGGGTGGGCGGGGCAGCACTCCGACCACCCGTACAGCCTGTTCGCCCACGTCGGGGTGACCACCGTGGTGCCGGCCACCCCGGCGGACGCGTACGGGCTGCTGGTGTCGGCGATCCGCTGCGACGACCCGGTGGTGGTGTTCGCCCCGGCCGGGGCGATGGAGGTCCGGGTGGACGTGGACGTCGCTTCGTTGCAGCCGGTGCCCCTCGGTCGGGGCGTCGTACGCCGGCCCGGCGACGACGTCACGGTGGTCGCCGTCGGGCACCTGGTGCACGACGCCCTGGCGGTCGCCGACGACCTGGCCGACCAGGTGTCGGTGGAGGTGTTCGACCCGCGCACGCTGTACCCGTTCGACTGGGACGGCCTGCTCGCGTCGGTGTCCCGCACCGGGCGGCTGGTGGTCGTCGACGACTCCAACCGGTCCTGCGGCATCGCCGGGGAGGTCATCGCCACGGTGGTCGAGCGGGTCCGGTTGGACGCGCCCCCACGGCGGGTCACCCGCCCCGACGGGGCGGTGCTGCCCTTCGCCCCGGCGCTGGACCGGGCCGTGCAGCCGGGCCGCGAGCACCTGCGATCCGCCATCCAACACGTCATGAAGGACGGATGACACATGACCGACGTCGACTACCGCTGGCCGTCCGCCGCGCAGGCGTGGCTGGACCTGCCCGCCGACCTGCGGGCCGACCTGGTGGCCGCCGGGGCCGGATCCTGGCGGGAGATCTTCGACGGCCGGGCCACGTACAACAAGCAGTGGCGGTTGGCCCGCCCGCCGGTGATGGACGAGACCACCCTCGGCGTGCTCAACGCGATCTGCGACCGGCTGGCCCAGCTCCTGTTCGAGGCCGGCCGGCGGCGGGCCGGCACGGCGGGGGAACTGCGCCGGCTGCTCGGCGTCCCCGACGGCGAGACCCGGCTCCTCGACGACGCCGAGCCGCTGAGCGACCGGCTGCTGGCCGCGTTCCGGCCCGACGTGCTGCTCAGCGACGGGGTGCCGCGGGTGGTCGAGTACAACATCGACAGCAGCCTCGGCGGCGCGTTCGACGCCGACACGACCGTCCGGCGGTTCGTCGACGTCTACCGGCGGCGTGGGCTCACCGACCGCGCCCGGCTGGAACCGGCCCCCTCGGCCGTCGACCTGCGGTTCGCCGCCATCCGCTCCGGCCTGGCCCTGCCCGACGGCGCCCGGGTGGCGATGCTCATCGACTTCGACGCCGAGTACCCGGGGCTGGACGACCCGGAGCGGTTCTTCCGGCTCCTGTCGCCGGTGGTGGAGCGGGCCGCCGTGCACGGGCTGGACCTGGTCATCACACCGGTGTCGCAGGTGACGCGGGACTCCTCGGGCCGGCTGGTCGCGCGGGGCGCCCCGGTCGACGGGGTGTTCCGGCTCTTCGTGCCCAACCGGGTGACCCCGAGCGCCGGCGTGGACGCCCTGGAGGCGGCGGTGCGGGCGGGCAGCGTACCGATGTGGGTGTCAGCCGCGGCCTGGCTTATCGCGAACAAGCAGGTGTTCGCGTGGCTCTGGGACGACGCCGACGACCTGCCGGCGGCGGACCGGGACCTGGTCCACCGCTACGTGCCGCGCACCTGGATCCTCACGCCGGACCTGGTGGACCGGGCGGTGGCCGACCGGCACGACCTGGTGGCCAAGCCCGCCGACGGCTCCGCCGGGGTGGACGTGCTGATCGGCCGCGAAACCGACGCCGACACCTGGCGCGACGGGGTGGGCCGGTTCGCCGCGCGGGGCGGGTTCGTCCTCCAGCACTACGTCAGGGCCGACGACGTGCCGCTCGACTTCGTGCACATCGAGACCGGGGAGACGGTCTCCGCGGACGTGCCGTACAGCGTCGCGCCGTACCTGTTCGGTCGCCGGCCGGCCGGCGCCTGCATCCGCACCGGCTTCCCCGGCTGCGACGGGGTGCTCAACCTGGCCCGCGGCGTCCTCCTCTCCGGCCTCCTGGTGGTGGACTGACGCCCCTCCGCCCGCGTTGATCATGAGGTTAGCGGGCTCCGGTACGGCGTGTCGCCCCGCCAACCTCATGGTCAACCCTGCTGGGCGGGGAAGGCCGGGGAGCCGGGGGAGGTTCGGGGGCGGAGGTGGTGCGACAGGCGGCGGATCGTCTCCGCCGCGGCTATCGCGTCGCTGCGGGCGCTGCCGTGGCGGCCGTCGCCGCTGTAGATCGACGGGTCGGCGGTCAGCGGGTGGTCGGTCAGGTGCACGTGGATCGTGCCCAGGCGGCCCGCCAGGGCGCGGGTGTGCGCGGCCAGGCGGCGCATCCGTTGGCCGAGGCCGGCGCGGTGCTGCTCCGGCACGGCGGGGCTGTACGACACGTCGAACATGCCCACCGTGATGACGTCCGCCCCGGCCGCCCGCAACGCCTCGACCATCGCGGCCAACTCGCCGTCCACCGCGTCGGCGTCGTACCCGGGCCGGAACGCGTCGTTGCCGCCGCACACGACCAGCGCGAGATCGGGCCGGAAGTCCAGCGCGGGGCCGAGCTGGGTGGCCCGGACCTCGTGCGCCCGCAACCCGCGCAGGCCGAGGTTGAGGTACGCGAGCTGAGGCGCGGCGGCACGCAGCTCGGCGGCGATCCGGTCGGCCCACTGCACGTCCGGATAGCCGTCGACCGGCTCGCACAGCCCCTCGGCCACGCTGTCGCCGAGCACCGCGAAGCGCCGCCACGGGTGCCCGCGCAGCAGCGCCGCGCTCTCGCCCTCCCGCAGACAGTACGGATCCGTCGCCTCGGTCAACGTCGATGTCATGCCGGGACGCTAGCGCACGGAAGGGCCCCTCGATAACAGCCGTGGCGGCATGATGGGTCCGTGGTTCAGGTGGCGGTGTGCGGGCCGGCGGCGGCGACCGACGTCGAGCTGACGCACGCCCGCCGGGTGGGGGAGCTGCTCGCCGAGCGCGGCGTGACCGTCCTCTGCGGAGGCGGTGGCGGGGTGATGGCCGCGGTCGCCGCCGGCGCGCGCTCCCGGGGCGGCCTGGTGATCGGCGTACGCCCCGACGACGGCACCGCCCCCGGGCCGGCCGCCGACGTCAGCGCCACGGTCGTCACCAACATGGGGCAGGCCCGCAACGCGATCCTGGTGTGGAGCGCGGACGCGGTGATCGCCGTCGGCGGCTCCTGGGGGACGGTGAGCGAGGTGGCGCTGGCGATGCGCCGTGGCGGCATTCCCGTGGTGGCGCTCGGCGGCTGGCGGATCGTCGACGCCACCGGCACCCCCGTGCCCGGCGTACGTCACGTGACGACACCGGAAGAGGCGATCGGCGCGATCGGGGTCTAGGTTCGCGAGATCTGGATCGAGAATGGCCATCTTCGATCCAGGTCTTCGGCTGACGGGGGTGTCAGGGCAGCAGGGCCAGCAGGTTGCGGGGATGGTCGGCGGTCAGGTCGGTGGGGACCGACGGGTCGTACTGGTGGCCCCAGCCCGCCGCGACGGACCGGGCACCCGCGGACCGGGCGGCCCGCAGGTCCAGCGGCGAGTCACCGACGTACGCGCTCCGCCCCGGTTCGACGCCGAGCCGCCGGCAGGCGAGCAGCACGCCCGCCGGGTCCGGCTTGGGCCGGTCGACCTCGTCACCGCCGAGGACGACCGTGAAGTGCCCCGCCAGGCCGGTGCGGTCGAGCAGGATCTCCGCGGCGGCGTGGCTCGCGCCGGTGAACAGGCCCACCGGCACCCGCCGGGCGGCCTCCGCCAGCAGGGCCGCCACCCCGTCGTAGACGGTCACCCGGTCGGCGACCGAGGCGAGTTCGTCGTGGTACCGGGCGAGGTCGGCGGCGGTCGCGGGCCGGCCGAGCAGTGCGGTGAGCAGGTCAGCCGGAGAACCGATCGAGTACCCGCCGATGATCTCCTCGTCGGTGTGCTCGCGGCCGCCACCGGCGACGACCGCCGCCCGGTACGCGGCGGGGACGGCGGCGTGCGACTCGATCAGCGTCCCGTCCATGTCGAAGACCAGCCCCGCCACCGGGACCCCCGCGAGTGCCACGGGTCGAGGTTAGCGGAGGGGCACGTCAGGACGGTGCGGGACCGGCGGCACGGTGGGCGGCGGCCAGGCGTTTCGGGGCGCGGGCGTACCAGGCCTCCACGATCAGCTCGGTCAGCTCGGCGACACCGATGCGGTCCAGCCGGACCAGGACGGCCGGGTACCCGTCGAAGTGCGGGGTGGTGAAGTAGACGGTCGGGTCGTCGGCGAGCAGGGCCTCCTTGGCGCCCACGTCCGGGACCTGCGCACCGAGGATCGGCCCGTCCGGCGCGTCGTCGCCGAGCGCGTCGAGGTCCGCCCGGCGCAGCGGCCGTTCCCACACGAAGCCCTTGCCCCGCACCTTCCAGGCGGGCAGCCCGTCGTACGAGGGCGCCTCGGTCGTCTCCGGCAGGGCTAGCGCGATCCGGCGCACGTCGTCCCAGGTGGCCATGCGCCTGACCATACGCGCCCGAACCAGCCGCGCGGGCCCCTCGCCAGCCGTCGAGCGGGGGCACCTGCTCGGAGGATGGGCCGCCCGGGTCTCGCGCGGCTAACATGCGCCGATGCGGGGTTCGACGCGGCTGTTGCCGCTGTTGGTCAGCGCCACCGTGCTGGCCGCCTGCTCCGGCCCACCGGCGGCGCCGGCCGGGACCGCGACGCCGCCGGCCGCTCCCGCGAGCGTCGCCACGCCGACCGGACCCGCGATCGGCGGCGACCGGCCGGTGCGGATGGCCGTACCACCGGGGTACCGGCCGGGCCGGCCGGCACCGCTGCTGATCATGCTGCACGGGTTCGGCGGTAGCCCGGACCAGGACGAGAACTACCTCGCGCTCGGGCCGGTCGCGGAGGCCGAGGGAATGCTGTACGCGCGGCCCGAGGGGCTGCGCGACCGCCGAGGCCGGCACTTCTGGAACGCCTTCGCCGCCTGTTGCGACCAGGACGGCACCGGTGTGGACGACTCCGCGTACCTGCGCGGGATCGTCGAGGAGATCCGCCGGCACTACACCGTCGATCCCGGGCGGATCTTCGTGGTCGGCTTCTCCAACGGGGGCTTCATGGCCCACCGGATGGCGTGCGACCACGCCGACCTGGTGGCGGCCGTGGTCAGCATCGCCGGCGCCGGGCCGTTGACGGCGGCGGACTGCCGCCCGGCCCGGCCGGTGGGGGTGCTGCAGATTCACGGCGACGCCGACACGTCCGTGCGGTACGAGGGTGGCGAGATGGGCGGCGGATACCCGGGGGCGGTGCGAACGGTGGAGGACTGGGCCCGCCGTAACGGGTGCGCCGTGCCCGGACAGCGGGGCCCGGCCCGTGACCTGGTCGTCACGGATGAGTCGACACCCCGGCGTCCCGACGCGACGGAGACCCGGACCCTGGCCTACGCGGCGGGTTGCCGGCCGGGTGGGCACGTCGAACTCTGGACCGTCGCGGGCGGCAGCCACCTGCCGGTCCTCAGCGCCGGGTTCGCGCGGCAGGTGGTGGACTTCCTCCGCGCCCACCCGCGACCGCCTGGCTGACCTCGGAACGGTCAGCCCAGCGGAAGGGGCTGCCGGCCTCCAGGGTGCGAACGCCCCGCTGACCAGGTGACCGCCGCTGTTGGGCCGAGTGACTACTCAGCCCGGGGCGCTGGGCCACTGAGATGCCCTCATGCACGCGGTCAGCGGCATGAGCGAGCGCTTGGTCACCCGACCCGGGTGGGGGTCCCGGGGTCCTCCGCGAGTGAGCGGAGGTAGTCCGCTCGCGACTGGAGGACGCAGAACAAGTTGCCGCCGGGGTCCACCATGACCACCCAGCCTTCATCACCGGTCTGCCCGATGCCGACGTGCGCGGCGCCCAATTGGACCGCACGCGCCACACAGGCCGCTTGATTCTCCGGGCGAAGATCCAGGTGGATCGCGCCGGGCTCGACCTGCTCGACAGAAGGCTGGATCAGCAGGGCCGGCGCGTCATCGCTGACCAGCAGTACTGAGTTGCTGTGGTTCGGTGCGAGCCGATAGCCGAGGAGGTCTCGCCAGAATCGGGCGACCTCGGAGGGCATGTGCGTCTTCATCGTCACCGTTGCGATCGTGGCGTGGGGCATGCCCGATTCTCTCTGGACGCCCGATCATCGGCACATTCGGATGCCAGCGACCGGCGCCGACGGCACTTGGGTGACGAGCGCTTCGCGGCAGAAGAGTGCACTGGCGAGGTCGGTTGGTCAGCGGTTAAGCAGTAGACGGGACACCGTGCGCGCCGATAGCCTGGCGTCCGGCCGTGGCATTGCGCGAGGAGGTGAGCACCGTGAACGTTGTATCGATGTGGGTGCTCCCCTCGTCGTCACGGTCGGGCGATTGATGCAGGTGTCGCCCGGGAGCGTCTGGACAAGGCACTCCCGAGAGGCGACACCCTATGGATTCTGCGCACCTGTTTAACGGCACGGGCGAGCATGCCGTTGCCATCACGCGGATCGCGGAGCGGCAATGGCACGCTCTGGAGGACGACCAGGTGGTCGGCCGCGGCGAGGTATCCCACCGTCCCGACGGGCGGCTCTTCCTCAGCATCGACGCGTGGCACGATGTGGTGTTCGACCGGCTTGCCGACGCCATGCTGGCGGACCTGCCGAGGCCGCTGTACACCGTCGTTGACGAGGCCGACCTCGACCTGGTGCTCCAGTGGGAGCGAGCGGGCTTCGCGCCCCGCCGCCGCGAGTGGGAGTACGTCGTGCCCACCGACCCGCGGATCACGGGACTCGCCTCGGCGCCACCGCCACGGGGCGTGACAACGTTGGCCGTTGGCGAGGCCGAGGAGGCTCCGCTCCGCGCATTGGACCGCGTCATCCGCGACGAGATCGAAGCCACTGTCGGATGGCAGGAGATGCCGGCGGAGGTGTTGTCCGGTCCGGACGGCCCTCCCCGACCGGACCCGGCGACGTATGCCGTGGCGGCATGGTCGGATCAATATGTGGGATTGGTACGCGTAGCGCCGCTTCCGCGGCAACCACGGATCGGTCTGATCGCGGTCCGGTCCGATCAGCGCCGCCGAGGTATCGCTCGGGCGTTACTGGCCGAGGTGCTGGGTTCGGCCCACCGGCGCGGGATCGCGACGGCGTCGGCGGATGTCAACCAGTCCAACGGCGCAGCGATCGCGCTGTTCGAAGGCGTCGGCGCCCGGCGTGCGGGCAGCAATCTGGAGTTGGTGCTCCGTTGATGTCCTCTCCTCGACCCGACCATCCTCGAACGGAGTACTAGGAAACATGGTCAAAGCTAACGGCGGCATCCAACTTGAGGGCACCGTTCTCGAGTGTCTTCGCGACGCCACCTTCAGAGTGGAACTCCAGAACGGGCACAAGGTGCTGGCGCACATCAGCGGGAAGATCCGGAAGAACTACATCAAGATCCTGCCGTTTGACCGCGTGCTCGTGGAAATCAGCCCGTACGACCTCGACCGCGGCCGGATCCTTTACCGCTACCGCAACTGACTATCGGCATCTATCGGACCGGAACGTTCTCGGCAGGTAGGACAGGCACCTCGCTGAGCAGCACGACGGTGGCATCTGTGCTCGGCACCGAGCTTCGTCACGGATGCCGCCGTCGTCTCTCGCCTTGGCCGGATCCGACACGCACGCTCATCGGCAGTCAGGATGCCGGCGGGTCAGGCGGGCTCTCACCGAGCATGACGACTCACCGACGGCCCTTTGCGCACGATCGGCGGCAGATCAGTGCGCGCCAAACTCGATCTTGACGTGCGGTGGTGGCTACCGTGGTGACTACAGCTACGACAGCCGTGTCATCGTCGTGGCAACACTCCTGTGATCGGAGCGCCCATGATGATCGACTACAACGTCAGCGACCACTGGTCCGATGACGATCCGGATTGGCTGAAGTCCTTGGTCTCCTCGCTCGACCGCCATCATGGCCTCAGCAGCGTTCTGCCGCTCACGGTCATCGTCGAGGAGATCGCCGAGTGGGTCGAGCTTGCTAGCGGCACCGACGCGTGGAAAAAGCCCGCCAACCGCCGCTCTCTCCTGTTAGACCTCGACGAGTCGGTAGGCGCGGTTGGCGCAACCCTCAGCAATCACATCGCAGGGAAGCTCGCCGCATTTCGAGCAGTCCTATTGCAGCTCTCCACGAGCCCCCCGGCGGTGCTCGCCCAGCCGCCCGGCACTCGTACTGACACGGCCTGGACAAACCTGCTCTCCACCGCACGCGAGCTCCTCGCAAAGCTCGACTCGGACGATGCGGTACGCGCCAGCTGGGACGACCTGGTCGTGACCGCGCAGGATCGGACCCTGGCGCGGCGAGAGTATCGCCCTATCGCTGAGCTTCTGTTCGAGCAGCTGCAGCGGCGGGGTCTCAGCGCCGAGGCGGCCTTCCGCGATCTGGTGTCGATCGTGGCCTTCGGCCGCGACCCTAACGATATCCCCATCGGCGAGAAGGATGTGCCCCTCGATCAGCGGCTGACGAACGCGCGCGCCTTCGTCGGCACACCCGCCCAGGTCGAACCGATCGCCGTCTGGTTGGGCTACCGCGGACCTATTCATCTTCATCTTTCTGCCGGGCGTGTGTCCTTCCTCGACGCGCACTGGGCCGTTCCGAACGCTGAGCCTGACGGGCAGGACTTCGCCCACAAGGCAGAGCTCTCGGAACTGGTCCGGGACGGCCTCATATTCCAGGTTGCGAAGTTGGTTGACGAGGAGTCCGACGTCGACATCCTTGTGCGCGTCGACCTCGGCAACACGACAGCTGCGGTGCAGTCTCGCGCGCCGTCGACATCGTGGACACCATCCTGAATGTGTCGATCCACAGCGCTGGCGGGATCCGTCCGCGGCTAGCTCAGCACGCCGTCATTCGGTCGGGGAAACCCGGCTCCGCCGGCTTCTTGGCCGTCTGGGGTGAGACCGGTTTTCCCGACGACTACTACGGAGCTGGGATTACCGCTGAGGCGATCGAACAACATGGACCGCGCATCGCCGAGGCACTTGCCCGATCAGAACTCCCCAGGTTCCTGGCTGCGGCTATCGAAGTGCAGACGACAGCCGATCACCCTTTCAGCCGCGATATGGCGCTGCGGAAGCCGTCGGAAGCCGACATCAGCAGCGTAATCCCGCTCTCGGACCGAGTGGTGCAGCACATCGCTGCACATGCGGCCATGGACCCAAACGATCTCTTCGCACTGCTCGGAGAGCGCTGGCCGCATACCCGATGGCTCACGGATCTTCGGCGCGCAGCGGGGATGTGCCTGTTCGGCGGTGGTCGGCGCGACGAGCTGCTCACCGAGCTCACGCGTGAATGGTTTTCCAGCCGACCGAAGCAGCCGTGGATCCTGCTTCTTGCCGATCGAGCCGATGACTTCCTGTCGCTGTGCCGCCTTGAGCATGAGCGCGCCTGGATCGCGCGAATGTTCACGAGCGTCGGCGATCACGCCACCTACAGCACCCTCATCCAGGAGTACACTGCCGAGGGCGAAGTGCTCGAAGCGCGCCGCCGCCGCGTTCGCAACGCGTTGGTCCACGGAAACCCCGCGAGCTTCGCGGTGGTGCAGTCCGTCCGTGAGTATGCTGACTTCCTCGCCGGCAGCGCCCTCAACCGTGGTCTCGAGTCTTTCGTCGAAGGCACACTACCCGCCACAGCTCTGGCGATCAGGACGGACGAGTTCGTCGCAATGCAGGATGGCCAGGATGCCGCAAGCTTCTGGCGTGCTCGGATCGCTGCACAGAATCATTCAGGCGCGGCGTATGGCACAGAGCCGTGATCATTTTTCGCTCTACGGTTTCGCGTCATCCCAACTTCCCCCGTGATCGCAAGAACTCGATGCGCAGGAGCACTCTTCTCGGCATGATCGTGCGCCAGCGGCGCCTGCCACCGTAACGATCTGTAACGATCGGATCGCCGCATAAGCGGATATCGGCTGGCGCGACGTGCAGCCCGTGAGCCATGGTCTGGGCGTGATCGTCATCCAGCGGGTGCGCGTGCGATGGAGCGCGACTGGGCGCGGTGCGCCACAGGCCGACGCCCGTCGAGGACTCAACCGCCCGTTGATACTTCCTGCGCCGTTGCCAACAGGCGATGTTGTGGTCCATGACGTCCTGGCTGATGAGGCCGCCAGCTACGCACGACGCGCCGACGTACTGGCCGGCGGCGTGAGCATCGCCCGCAGCCTCACTCTGTGGCTCACCTTCGACGGCTCGGCGGTAACCGTCGAGCGCCTGCCCGGCGGGGCGGCGTTTCCCCGGACGGGAGTGTCGACTCAGCTGTTCACCCTCACGCACGGGCAGGTCGGCAGGTATAGAGCCAACTTCCGGTTCCGGTTCACCGACTGCGCGTGCGACCCCAGCTGGTACTACGAGGACTGGGTGCTCCATGTGAGCAACGGCGATGTTGCACACGACCGGTTTCTGAGCGGCGAACCGGACTGCGATGTCGACAACCGTGTCCATCTTTACGGCGGCCCTGCGCGCCGAGGTAACCGCTAGCAGCCGCCCATCCACACGCGGCCGATAACCCCTCGCCTTCTGCACGAAGAGTGCACCGCCGCGCCGCACCATGATGTTCTCCGTCATGCTGTCCCTCTCTCGTTCGCGGTGTTGGCCACAAGACACCGCCAGGGGGACTGGCGCAACTGGACGCGGGTGGCCGACTCCTCACACCTCGGCAGGCGCGGGGCGGGGTTGCGGGCGGAGCGCGGTCGCCAGGGGCACGGCCGTGACGACGAGCGTGAACAGCGCCGCCGCCACCAGCGCCGGCCCGAGGCCCAGGGCGGTGACCGACCAGCCGCCGAGCAGAGCGCCCAGCGGCAGCCCGGCGAACGCCAGCGAACCGGCCAGCCCGATCACCCGGGTCTGCAGGTCGGCCGGGGGCCGCTCGTACAGCGCCACCCCGAGCAGCGGGTTGACCACGGCGATGCCGATGCCGGACACGAACGTCACGGCGAGCACCACCGACAGGTCGTCGCTGAGCGCCAGCACCAGCAGCCGGGGTGGGCCGCTGACGGCCGCACCGACCGCGAACGTCAGGTCGCGGCGCAGCCGGGGGCCGAGCGCGGTGAACAGGAGGTTCCCCAGCAGCGCGCCGGCCGAGAACGCCCCGAGCACCAGCCCCAGCCCGGCCGGGGTGCCCAGCACGTCGGCCACCCACAGCGGGATGTACACGGCGATGCTCGCGTTCACCACCATGTTGAGTGCCGAGATCACCAGCAGCATGCCGAGCAGCGTGTGGTCCCGCCCGAGGTAGCGGAAGCCGCCGCCGAGCGCCCGTAGGTAGCCCTGGGTGGCGGTGGCCGGGGCGCCGGCCGGTGCCGGCGGGCGGACCAGCGCCGCCACGATCAGCGCGCAGACGGCGAAGCTCGCCGCGTCGATGAGGATCGCCCAGGTCACCCCGAACCACCAGATGAGCAGCCCGCCCAGGCCGGCCCCGAGCAGGGTGACCACCCGGCCCAGCCCGTCGTAGACCGAGGTCAGCCGGATCAGCTTCACACCGGCGGCCTCGGCGACCGGGCGGAACATGACGTGCTTGATCCGGTCGCCGACGCCGCGCAGCGTGCCCACCACGGCGACCAGGGCGACCAGGGCGCCGAAGCCGATCCAGGGGGTGAGTGCCACGGCCACCATCAGGCCGGCGCTGCCCACGTCCGCGAGGATCGAGGTGCGGCGCAGCCCGATCCGGTCGGCCAGCGGCGGCCCGAGCGCGCTGGAGAGCAGATACGGCAGCGTCTCGGCAGCCGCGACCAGCCCCATCTTCGTCGGGCTGCCGGTCGTCTCCAGCACCAGCCAGGGGATGGCGACGACCGAGATCCGGCTACCCAGGTTGGACAGCAGGTCGGCGCCGACCAGGGCGACCAGTTCCCGCCGGGCGGTCACGCGCGGCTGCCGATCGAGGCCTCCGGATGCTCGACGGCCGACGGGTGGTCCGCCGCGTACCGGGCGCGCAGCGCCCGCTTGTCCACCTTGTTCGACCGGTTCAGCGGCAGCGCGTCGACGAACGCCACGCCACCCGGCGCCCAGGTGTCGCTGAGCGTCGCGGTGACCAGGTCGATCAGCTCGGCGCCGGTCACCGCCGCGCCGGGCGCGGGCACGACGTACGCGTACGGCAGTTCGCCGGCCACCTCGTCGGGCACGCCGATCACCGCGGCGGCGCGGACGGCGGGGTGCGCGGCGAGCGCGTCCTCGATCGGCCGGGAGTAGATCGGCCAGCTGCGCTGCCGGGTGAGGATCCGGTCCTGGAGCCGGTCGACCAGGTAGAGGTAGCCGTCGGCGTCGAGGTGCCCGATGTCGCGGGTGCGGACCCAGCCGTCGACCAGCGTGTCGGCGGTCAGCTCGGGCTGCCCGTGGTAGCCGGCGAAGCGCAGCGCCGTGTGCACCCACACCTCGCCGTCCACACCGGTGGGCAGCACCGTGCCGTCCTCGGCCCGGATCTCGATCCGTACGTCGCCGTACGGCTTCCCGCAGGAGCGCAGCCGCTCCGGATGGGTCGGGTCCTCGGTGAGCCCCGGCTGGGCGGTGACGACGACCGCCTCGCTGAGGCCGTACACGATGCGCAGCACCGGGCCGAAGCGCGCGATCGCCTGCCGCAGCCGGGCGGGGGCGGCGGGCCCGGCGCCCACGTTGAACATGAACATCGACGAGAAGTCGGCGCCGGGCAGGTCGGGGTGGTCGAGCACCTCGTACAGCATCGGCGGGGTGACGAAGGTGGAGGTGATCCGCTCGGCCGGGACGGTGCGGACGAACGCCGTCGCGTCCCACCCGTCCCGCGGGAACAGCACGCCCCCGGTGAACAGGTTGAACAGTGTCGTGATCTGGCCGCTGGCCAGCCACATCGGCGAGTACGACAGGTGCCGCAGCAGCGGGAACCCGGCGGCGCGGAAGTCCGCGGCGAGGGCGAGGATCTGCGCGTAGAAGCTCTCCCGGTGGTGCACCAGCTTCGGGGTGCCGGTGGTGCCGGAGGTCTGGAGGAACGACTCCGGCACCGGCACGTCGACGGGAAGCGCGGACGCGTCGGGGCCGGCCGTCAGGTCCAGGTCGGCGCCGAGGCCCAGCACGGGTACGCCCGCCAGCCCGGCGGCCAGCTCGGTGCCCACGTTCGCCGGGTCGCGGGGGTCGTGGACGAGGGCGTCGGGGCGGGCCAGCCGGACGAACTCGTCGATCTCCCGGCGGGAGGTGACCGGGGCGACCCACATGGTCCGGCAGCCCAGCAGGTGCAGGGCGAGTTGGATCAGCGGTGCCTCGACCGGGTTGCCGAGCGACACGAGCACCGCGTCGCCGGGGCGTACGCCGTGCCGGACCAGCGTGGCGGCGAACCCGCGTACCGCGGTGTGCACGTCGGTGTAGGTGAGCCGGCGCCCGCCGCCGACGAGGGCCTCGCGGTCGCCGTACCCGGCGAACAGGTCCAGCGCGCGGTGCACGTACCCCGGCTGTGGTCGGTCGGTCATCCGGACACCCCCATCCTCGCACGCCGCGTGGTGCGGAAACGGCGTGCGCGGCTGCGGCGACCGCGCTGCCACCCGCAGCCTAGGGTGACCGGGCGAGGACGGACAGGAGCCGAAGGGGCCTCCGGCGGGCCCCGGCGGGACATTTGATCACGTCGATCAGGTCGATTGACGCCCGTCAGCGGCGGCGGCTAGGTTCCGGACCATCGCCCAGGTGAACGCCGTCGACGGACGGGGTTCTGGGCTGCCGACGATGGAGGTTCAATGTCGACCCCGAAGAGATGGCATGTCGTCACCGCCGCGGCGGCGCTGCTGGTGGCGGGCACCCCCGCCGTGGTGGCCAGCGCCGGTCCGTCGTCCACCGGGACGGAGCGCGGCCGGACGACCTGGGCGGCCAGTTGGGCGACCGCGGTCACCCGCGGCAACGCGACCGGCCTGACCAACACCGGCCTCAACAACCAGAGCGTCCGCATGGTCGTGCACACCACCGTCGGTGGGCCGGTCCTGCGGGTCCGGCTCAGCAACATGTACGGCGAGCAGGCCGTCAAGGTCGGCCGCGCGACCATCGCCCGTCCGAACACCGGCACCCCCGACGACGTGTCCGACATCGACCCCGCGACGCTGCGCGAGCTGACCTTCGGCGGCGCCACCTCGGCGACCATGAACCGCGGCGCCGAGCTGCTCAGCGACCCGATCGCCTTCCCGATCGGGGATCAGCAGGACCTGGTGCTCACCGTCCACTTCCCGACCCCGACCGGCCCGGTGACCTTCCACGGCCAGTCCCGGCAGACCAACTTCATCGGCGCCACCGACCTCACGTCGGCCGCCGACGGCGCCGGCTTCACCATCCGGCCGAACTGCTGCTGGTTCTTCCTGTCCGGCATCGACGTGCAACGCCGGCACAGCCCCGGCTCGGTGGTGGTCTTCGGTGACTCGATCGCCGACGGCAACGGCAGCACCGTCAACGCCAACAAGCGCTGGCCGGACCTGCTCGCCGACCGGCTCATCGACGCCCGCCCCGACGTCCGCACCCCGGGCGTGCTGAACGCCAGCCTCGCCGGCAACCGGCTCAACCACGAGGGCCCGGAGCCGGGCGCCGGCGGCTTCCCCGGCTACCACGAGCTGGGGCCGAACGCGCTGGCCCGGCTCGACGAGGACGTGTTCGCCCAGACCGACGCCCGGACGGTGATCACCCACCTGGGAATCAACGACATCTGGATGTCGGGCGACTCCGCCGACGCGGTCATCGCCTCGCTGCGGCAGATCAACCAGCAGGTGAAGGCGCGCGGCCTGCGCAGCCTCGTGGCCACCCTCACCCCGTACGAGGGCCACGGCAACCCGGGCGTGTGGACGCCGGAGAAGGAGGCGACCCGGCAGGCGGTGAACGCGTACCTGCGAAGCAGCACCGAGTTCGACGGGCTGCTGGACTTCGACCAAGTGCTGCGCGACCCGGCGCAGCCCAGCCGGCTGCTGCCCGCGTACGACTCGGGGGATCACATCCACCCGAACGACGCCGGCAACCAGGCGATGGCGAACGCCGTGCCGTTGCGCCTGCTCGGCCTTTGACCCCCGGTGCGGGCGGCGGGGGAGCCCGCCGCCCGCACCACCGCATCCTGGGGAGGAGCATCCATGGTGGACGTCCAGCAGTTGCTGACCCGTCTCTACAGCGACGAGGGCCGGCAGGACCCGTATCCGATCTACGCCGGGCTGCACGGGCTGGGGCCGATCACCGCGCTGCCGCCCCGCCCGGAGCACCGGGCGATCGCCGCCGTGGCGGTCGGCTACGACCTCGTCGACGCGGTCCTGCGGGACCCGGAGTGGTACAAGCAGCCCCCACCGGGCTGGGAGGAACAGGAGATCCTGCGGACCTTCCAGACGTCGATGATGTTCGTCAACCCGCCGGACCACGGCCGGATGCGGCACGTGTTCGCCGGCGCCTTCACCCCGCGCCGGCTCGGCGCGCTCGAACCGGCGATCCTCCGGGTCGCCGACGAACTGCTGGACGGCATGGCCGACACCGGGAGCGGCGGAACCGACTTCGTCGCCGACTTCGCGTACCCGCTGCCGGCCCGGGTGATGGCGGAGTTCATCGGCATCCCCGAGGCCGACCTGGCCTGGTACCGGGAGCGGGTCGACCGGATCGACGAGTTCCTGGACGTGGCCGGCAAGACCCCGCAGCGGCTCGCCGCCGCCAACACCGCCGGCGCCGAGCTGCGCGCCTTCTACGCGGACCTGCTGGCCCACCGCCGTCGCAACCCGGGGGAGGACCTGATCAGCGGACTCGTGGATGCGGTCGACGCCGGCGGTGTCGAGTTGACCGAGGACGAGCTGATCAGCAACCTGATCGTGCTGTTCAACGCCAGCTTCGTCACCACCGTCTACATGTTCAGCAACGGCCTGCCGCTGCTGCTGGCCCACCCCGAGGTGGCCGCCGCGCTGCCCGGCGACCCGGAGCTGACCGCGGGCGCCGTCGACGAGATCCTGCGGCTGGAGGCGCCGGTGCACTTCCTGGCCCGGGCCGCGCCGCGCGACGCCGTACTCGGCGGCGTGCCGGTCGCCCGCGACCAGAACGTCCTGCTCGTCCTCGCCGCGGCCAACCGCGACCCGGCCCGGTTTCCCGACCCGGACCGCTTCGACCCGCGCCGCCCCGGCCCGCCGTCGCTGGCGTTCGGCATCGGCCCGCACTACTGCCTCGGCGCCGCCGTGTCCCGCCTGGAGGGGCGGCTGGCGCTGCCCCGGCTGCTGTCCCGCTTCCCCCGGCTGCGCGTCGAGGAGCCACCGACCTACAGCGGCAGCCTGTTCCTGCGCGGCATCGACAAGCTCCTGGTCGGCACCGGGGGAGAGGAGCGACCGTGAGCCTGCATCCCCAGGCCGTGGCGTACCGGGCCGCCCGGGCGGCCGCCGGCACGCCACCGCTGTACACCCAGACCCTCGCCGAGGCGCGCGCCGCCGACCTCGCCGCGATCCGCGCCGGCTCCGGCGTGGTCGAACCGGTGCACGAGGTACGCGACACGCACGTTCCCGGCCCGGCGGGCGACGTGCCGGTCCGGATCCACCGCCCGGCCGGCCCGGGACCGCTGCCCACCCTGCTCTGGTTCTTCGGCGGCGGGTGGACGCTGGGCAGCGTCGACACCGCCGACGGGATCTGCCGGCGGCTGGCCAACGCCGTGCCGTGCCAGGTGGTCACCGTCGGCTACCGGCTCGCCCCCGAGGCCCCGTTCCCGGCGGCCGTGCACGACTGCCACGCGGCGCTCCGTTTCGTCGCCGCGCACCCGGCGCAGTTCGGCGCCGACCCGGAACGCCTCGCCGTCGGCGGGGACAGCGCGGGCGGGAACCTCGCCGCCGCGGTCACCCTGCTGGCCCGCGACACCGGTCCCCGGCTGGCGGCGCAGCTGCTGGTCTACCCGAACACCGACCAGACCGCCGAGCCGGCCGGTGACGACGACCCGCTGCTGTTCAACCGGCGCTCGGTCGCCTGGTACCGGTCGCACTACCTGGCCGACCCGGCCGACGCCCGGGACCCGCTCGCCTCGCCCCTGCTCGCCGACCACCTGGGCGGGCTGCCGCCGGCGCTGGTGGTGACCGCCGAGCACGACCCGCTGCGGGACGAGGGCGAGCGGTACGCCGACCGGCTCCGCGACGCCGGAGTGCCGACGACCCGCACCCGGTACGCCGGGATGGTCCACGGTTTCTTCGCGATGCCCGGCACCTTCGACGACGGCCGGCGCGCCCAGGACGAGGCCGCCGCGTTCCTGCGCGAGCGGTTCGGGCTCACGGAACCGGCGGTGGCGGCCCCGGCCGGGACGGTGACCGGCGATGTCTGAGACGTCCCTGTCGAAGCCGGACGTGCCGCTGGGCGAGCCACCCGCCCCCGCCGGACTCGCCGACTTCGCGGACCTGGCGCGGGCGGTGCTACCGCCGGAGGTATGGGACTTCGTCGACGGCGGCAGCGGCGCCGAGACCACGCTCGCGGCGAACCGTCGCGCCCTGGACCGGGTCGGCGTGCTGCCCCGCGTGCTGCGCGGCGTGGCCACCCCGCGCACCGAGGCTCGGCTGCTCGGCGCCACCCACGCGCTGCCGGTGGCGGTCGCACCGATGGCGTACCAGCGGCTGCTGCACCCCGACGGGGAGACCGCGCTCGCCGGCGCGGCCGGTGCCGCCGGCGTCCCGTACGTGGCGAGCACGTTGAGCAGCGCGCCGATCGGGGAGATCGCCGCCGCCGGCGGGACGGTCTGGTTCCAGCTCTACTGGCTGCGCGACCGGGGGCTCGTCACCGACCTGCTGGACCGGGCCCGGGCGGCGGGCTGCGCCGCGCTGGTGCTCACCGTGGACGTGCCGATCCTCGGCCGCCGGCTGCGCGACGTGCGCAACTCGTTCGCCATCCCGCCGCACGTCATCGCCGCGAACCTGCCCGCCGGCCGGGACGACCTGGCGCACGCCGCCACCCCGGGCGTGTCCGCCGTCGCCGCCCACACCGGCGAGGTCTTCGCGCCGGCGGTGACCTGGGCCGACCTGGACTGGCTGCGCGAGCGTACCCCGGTCCCGCTGGTGGTGAAGGGCGTCCTCGACCCGCGCGACGCCGTCCGCGCGGCGGAGGCCGGGGTGGACGCGGTGGTGGTCTCCAACCACGGCGGGCGGCAGCTCGACGGCGCACCGGCGAGTGCCGCCGCGCTGCCCGGGGTGGTCGAGGCGGTTGCCGGCCGGTGCGAGGTGCTGCTCGACAGCGGTGTCCGGGGCGGCGTCGACGTGTTGCGCGCGCTCGCCCTCGGCGCGCACGGCGTGCTGGTGGGCCGCCCGATGCTCTGGGCGCTCGCCGCCGGGGGCCGCTCCGGCGCCGAGACCGCGCTGTCGCTGCTGGCCGGCGAGTTCCGGGACGCGCTCGCGCTGGCCGGCTGCGCCGACCCGGCGGAGGCCCGGGACCTGCGGACGACGACGGTGGAGTGCGCATGACCGTGGACCTGCACGTGGCCGACCTGCACCCGGCCCTCGACGACGCCGCGCTGAACTCGATGAACTTCCTCAACGAGGTGGCGCAGCACTACCCGGATGCGGTGTCGCTGGCCGCCGGGCGGCCGTACGAGGAGTTCTTCGACGTCGCGGCGCTGCACCGGCACCTGGACACCTTCCGCCGGCACCTCGCCGACGACCTCGGGCAGACCCCGGAGCAGGTCCACCGCACCCTGCTCCAGTACGGGCGGACCAAGGGGATCGTCCACCACCTGGTCGCCCGCAACCTCGCCGTCGACGAGGGGCTGACGGTCGACCCGGAGGCCCTCGTCGTGACGGTCGGGTGCCAGGAGGCGATGTTCCTGGTGCTGCGGGCCCTGCGCGCCGGCCCGGACGACGTGGTGCTCGCCGTCGCACCGACGTACGTGGGGCTCACCGGGGCGGCGCGGCTGCTGGACCTGCCGGTGCGCCCGGTGGCCGGCGGGCCGTCCGGGGTGGACGCGGGTGACCTGCGTGCCGAGGTGCGGCGCGCCCGGGCCGAGGGGCTGCGCCCGCGCGCCTGCTACCTGATGCCGGACTTCGCCAACCCCTCGGGGACGAGCATCGGCGTGGCCGGGCGGCGCGCGTTGCTGGACCTGGCCGCCGAGGAGGACCTGCTGCTGGTCGAGGACAACCCGTACGGTCTCTTCCCGGCGGGGGACGCCCGGCGGCTGCCCACGCTCAAGGCGCTCGACACCGCTCGCCGGGTGGTCTACCTGGGCTCGTTCGCGAAGACGGTGCTGCCCGGCGCGCGGGTGGGCTACGTGGTGGCCGACCAGCGGGTGGCCGGTGCGGACGGCACGGTGGGCCTGTTCGCCGACCAGCTCGCCAAGATCAAGAGCATGGTCACGGTGAACACCTCGCCGATCGCCCAGGCGGTGGTCGGGGGTGCGCTGTTGGAGCACGGGTGCAGCCTGGTCGCCGCCACCGTCCGGGAGCGGGCCGCGTACACCCGGAACCTCCATCATTTGGTCGACGGCCTGGGGCGGCGCTTCCCGGCCGGGTCGCCGGTGCGGTGGACCGTGCCCACCGGCGGCTTCTTCGTGGTGGTGACCGTGCCGTTCCCGGTCGACGACGCCCTGCTGCACCGCTCGGCCCGCGAGTTCGGGGTGCTGTGGACGCCGATGGCGCACTTCTACGACGACGGCACGCCGGTCCACGCGCTGCGGCTGTCGGTCAGCGCCGTCACCCCGGCCGAGATCGACGTCGGCCTGGACCGGTTGGCCGCGCTCGTCGCCGACGAGTCGGCCCGCCGGGGCGTCTCCGTCCCGGTCGGTTGACACACCGCGTTCACCGCACGGCAATGCGTTACCGCCTGCGTTCCGCCGTCCTCGGTGGACACTCATAATGATGGCCATGGTCACCTGGGAGTACGCCCTTCTGGTCCGCCGCTATCAGGGGCAGGGCCGCAATTTCCACGTCAGCTTCATCTGGTACGCCCCCGACGGGACGCGCCGGGACGTCACGGCGTACGGCGACACCGCGATCGCCCACCTCAACCGCGTCGGGCGTGAGGGGTGGGAGCTGGTCTCCGCGGCCGAGGACGTGAACAACGTGCAGGGCAGCACCGAGGTGCACCGCTACCACCTGAAGCGCCCGTTGGCGGAGGCCCCGTCCGGACGCTAGACAAGCGAACTGCGTTTCGTGAATAATGATGCGTAGTTCGATGGGGAGTACCCGACACCGACGCGCCGCCGTCAGTACGGCGCCGCCCGTTCCGTGCCGTGCCACGGGGCTGGCGGCCCCGGCGGCGCGGGCCGCCGCGCCGGCGGTCCGGGGAGACCGTCGGCCGGAACGCCGGCGATCCGCGCCGGCCGGTCGAGGGGAGTCGGGATGTCCCTGTCCGTTCCGTGGTGGGCCTGGCTGGCGCTGACCGCCGGCATCGCGCTGATGCTCGCGGTCGACCTGTTTCTGCACCGGGACAACCACGTCATCGAGTTCCGCGAGGCGGCGGTCTGGTCCGCCGTCTGGGTCGCGGCCGGCCTCGCCTTCGGCATCCTGCTGTGGTGGTGGCAGGGCGACGAGGCGGCCGGCGCCTACTACGCGGGTTACCTGATCGAGAAGGCGCTCTCGGTCGACAACGTCTTCGTCTTCGCGCTCGTCTTCACGTACTTCGCGGTCCCGGCCGCGTACCAGCACAAGGTGCTCTTCTGGGGCGTGGTCGGCGCGCTCGGATTCCGGCTGGTGTTCATCTTCGTCGGCGCCGAACTGCTGGAGACGTTCTTCTGGACGGCGTACGTCTTCGGCGCGTTCCTCGTCTGGACCGGCTGGAAGATGGCCTTCCGCCACGACGAGGAGGTCCACCCCGAGCGCAACCTGGTGGTGCGGCTGGTCCGCCGGATGATCCCGACCGATCCCCGCTACCACGGCGAGCGGTTCTTCACCCGCGTCGACGGCCGGCGTGTCGCCACCCTGCTGTTCGTCGTCCTGATCGCGGTCGAGGCGACCGACCTCATCTTCGCCATCGACTCGGTCGCCGCCGTCCTCGCCATCACCACCAGCACGTTCATCGTCTGGACCGCGAACGCCTTCGCCGTGCTGGGCCTGCGCAGCCTCTACTTCTGCCTCGCCGGGCTGCTGCGCCGGTTCACCAAGCTGCACTACGGGCTGGCGGTGCTGCTCGCCTTCGCCGGCGTGAAGCTGATCCTCTCCGAGACGCCGGTCGGCAAGCTGCCCATCCCGGTGACCCTCGGCGTCATCGTGGTGACCCTCGCCGTGTCGATCGGGTGGAGCCTCGTCGCCACCCGCGACGCGCGGCCGGTCGACGCCGATCGGTGACCCGACTGAACCCCTCCCGGCCGGCGGCCGTGTCAACTAGGGTCTGACGTGATCTTGTCGACGAGGGAGTCGGAGGACATGAGAGTTCGGCTGCTGGCGGCTGCTGCGAGCACCCTTCTCCTGCCGGTCGCGGTCCCCACGGCGGCCGCGGCCGCGCCGGGGCGTACCGCCGTCGCCCCCGATGTGCCGTGCCCGCGGGTGGCCGTGCCGGCGCCCGCGCCGTCGCGTCCGCCCCGCCCGACGCCGCCCCCGGCGGTCGCCGAGGACCGGGCGGTGGGCGGGGCGGCGCTGGCCACCGAGGGCCTCGTCGTCCCGTCCGGCGCGCCCCGGCCGCCGGGCGTGACCGCGACGTCGTGGCTCGTCGCCGACCTGGACACGGGACAGGTGCTGGGCGCCTGCGGCCCGCACGAGCACGCCACCCCGGCGAGCGTGCAGAAGTTGCTGCTGGCCGCCGCCGTGCTGCCGCGCCTCGATCCGGAGCAGGTCGTCACCGTGACCCGGGAGGACCTCGACATCGAACCGGGCTCCTCGGCGGTCGGCCTGGTCGTCGGCGGGCGCTACCGGGTCGAGACGGTCTGGCTCGGCCTGCTGCTCCAGTCCGGGAACGAGGCGGCGAACGTGCTCGCCCGCCTCGGCGGCGGCGCCGACGGCCGGGCCGGCGGCGTCCGGGCGATGAACGAACTCGCCCGCCACCTGGGCGCCCGGCAGACGCATGCGGTCACCCCGTCCGGACTGGACGGGCGGGGGCAGTTCACCAGCGCGTACGACCTCGCCCTGATCGCCCGGGTCTGCTTCGCCGACCCCACCTTCCGGCGGTACGCGCTGACCGGGACGCACCAGATCCCCGCGCAGAGCCGGCCCCGCACGAAGGGTTTCCAGATCCAGAACGAGAACCCGCTCATCCGCCGCTACCCGGGTGCCCTCGGCGGCAAGACGGGCTTCACCGACCTGGCCCGCCACACGTACGTGGGAGCGGCCGAGCGGAACGGCCGGCGGCTCGTCGTCACGGTGCTGGGCGCCGAGTCCCGACCCGCCCGGGGCTGGGAGCAGGGTGCCGCCCTGCTCGACTGGGGCTTCGCCCTGCCCCGGGACGCCGCCGTCGGCCGGCTGGTCGAGCCGGGTGAGCTGGACGCCGCGGCGTCCGCCGCGCCACCGGCCGCCGGGGACGCCGCCCGTCGGGTGGCCGCCGGTGATCCGCTCCCCGAGGGGCTGACCGGGCCGGGGCCGCTGATCGTCGCGGCGGTGGCCGGGCTGGCCGGCCTGCTGACGCTGGTGGTGCGCTCGGCCCGGTCACCCCGGAGACGCCGCCGGGGCCGGCGCCGCGCCTGACCGCCGAAAGTTCCGTCGCTCTACCGGAAGCGTTCCGGCGGGGTGGGGAGGGCTCAGGAACCCGGTGGAGGGGCGGAGCTGTCCCGGACGACGAGCTCGGTGGCGAGCTCCACCCGGGGTGAGTCGATGGTCTCGCCCTGCGCCAGCCGCAGCGCCGTCCGCGCCGCCAGCCGCCCCATCTCGACGAGGGGCTGGCGGACGGTGGTCAGCGGCGGCGACGCCCACCGGGCCTCGGGCAGGTCGTCGAAGCCGACCACGCTGACGTCGTCCGGCACGCGCCGGCCCCGGCGGCGGATCGCCTCGTACACCCCGAACGCCATCTGGTCGCTGGCCGCGAAGATCGCCGTCGGCGGGTCGTCGAGGTCGAGCAGGGCCGTCCCGGCGGCGAATCCGGAGGCGTGGTAGAAGTCCCCGGGCCGTACCAGGCGGTCGTCCACCGCCACCCCGGCCGCCTCCAGCGCGGCGCGGTGCCCGTCCAGGCGGGCCCGGCTGCACAGCAGGTGCGGCGGGCCGGCGACGAAGCCGATCCGCCGGTGCCCCAGGGAGAGCAGGTGCTCGGTGGCGGCGAGCCCGCCCGCCCAGTTGGTCGCGCCGACCGTCGGCACGTCGGTGGCCGGAACACCGGCCGGGTCGACCACCACCACCGGCACGTTGAGCCGGCGCAGTTGCGCGTGCAGCGGCGGGCTCAGGTGCGAGGTCACGAAGATGACGCCGTCGGTGGCCCGGGCCCGCAGGTTCTGCAACCACTGCCGGGCGGATGCCGGCTGGCGGTGGATCGCCGAGACGACGGTGCCGACGCCGGCGCCGTGCCCGACGTCCTCGACACCCCGGATGATCTCCACGGCCCAGGGGCTGTCCAGGTCGTTGAAGACCAGGTCGAGCAGGCCGGCGCGGTGCACGGTGCGGTTGCCCGGCCGCCGGTAGCCGTGATGGCGCAGCAGTTCCTCGACGCGCTCCCGGGTCTCCGGTGCCACGTCGGACCGTCCGTTGAGCACCCGGGAGACGGTCGGCACCGAGACGCCGGCCTCCCGCGCGATCGCGGTGATGGTCACCCTGCGTCCCTCGTCCGTGTCCACCCGCGCCTCCTTCACCGACCGGGAAGACCGGCCAGGCATCACCGCAGCTCCGGAACGGCTCGCCCGTCCCACGGTCATCTTGCCCCACGGATGGGGGTTGACGACATGCCGGGGCGGTTCTAGCGTGCGAGCAAGTTACGGAAACGTTCCGGAAGTTTATCGGACACCTTTCGGTCCGCCCACCCCCAACCCCCACCAACGAAAGGCCTCGATATGAGACTACGATCGCGGCTCGCCCGCGCCGTCGCGGTCGGCGCCGCCCTCGCCCTGACACTGCCGCTGGCCGCCTGCGGTGGCGACGACGCGGGCGGTGAAGCGGACCAGATCCGCATCCTGGTGTACGGCGACGCCACCAACAAGGTGGAGACGCAGATCGTCGAGACGTTCAACAAGACCTCGAAGGTCAAGGCCGTCCTGGACACCATCCCCGGCGCCGACTACCAGACGAAGCTCCAGACGATCATCAACACCAACCAGGCGCCGGACGTGTTCTTCAACTGGGGCGGCGGCAGCATCGCGCCGTTCGTCAAGGCCGACCTGCTCCTACCGCTCGACGACATGATCGCCAAGGACCCGGGTCTGAAGGAGAACTTCCTGCCCTCGGTGTTCGACAGCGCCGTGGTCGACGGCAAGGCGTACGGGATCCCGATGCGGGGCACGCAGCCGGTGCTGCTCTTCCACAACAAGAAGGTCCTCGCCGACGCGGGGCTCACGCCGCCGAAGACCTGGGACGACCTGCTCAACGCGGTCAACGTCCTCAAGGCCAAGAAGATCACCCCGATCGCGCTCGGCGGCGGCGACCGGTGGCCGACCCAGATGTGGTACCAGTACCTCTACGACCGGGTGGCCGGCCCCGAGCTGTTCCGCTCGGCGCTCGGCGGTGACAAGAGCGTCTGGGAGAGCGCCGAGAGCCGCCGGGCCCTCGACCTGATGCGCCAGCTCACCGACGCCGGCGCCTTCGGCACCAACTTCGACTCCGTGAAGTGGACCGACCAGGGCTCGCCGACCCTGCTGGCCACCGGCAAGGCCGGTTTCGAGCTGATGGGCTCGTGGGCGTACTCCACCCACCAGGACTCCAAGCCGGAGTTCGCCAAGAACGACCTCGGGTGGACCGCCTTCCCCAGCATCCCCGGCGGCAAGGGCGACCCGCGCAACGTGGCGGGCAACACCAACAACTTCTACTCGGTGCTGAAGAAGACCAAGCACCCGGAGGCCGTGGCCGAGTTCCTCAAGCTCATGTACTCCGACGAGTTCGTCCAGGCGCAGCTCGGCATCGGCAACCTGCCCACCACCGTCAACACCGAGAAGTTCCTCGACACCGCGGGGAACCCGGAGTACTCGAAGTTCCAGTTCGAGTTGGTGAAGCAGGCGCCGTCGTTCCAGCTCTCCTGGGACCAGGCGTACCCGCCGGCCGCCACCACCACCATCCACCAGGCGGTGCAGCAGTACACCAACGGGCGGATGGACGCCGACGGCTTCATCAAGGCCATGCAGTCGCTCCAGGCCGGCTGACGGATGGCCGCCACCACCCTCGCGCCCCGGGCCACCACCGGGGAGCGGCGGGCCGTGCGACGCCCGGGCGGCGGGGTGATGCTCGCCCGCCCGGGCTTCGCCTGGGCCCTGCCCGCCACGCTGTTCTTCGCCTTCTTCGCGCTCGTCCCGCTGGTCCTGGTGGTCGTCCTGTCCCTCACCAGCTGGGCCGGCATCGGCGACGTCGAGTACGTGGGCCTCGCCAACTGGCGGCGGTTGGCCGACGACCCGGTGATGATCGACAGCCTCTGGCTCAGCCTGCTGCTCACCGCTCTCGGCGTGGCCGTGCAGACCCCGCTCAGCCTGCTCACCGGTGTCTGGGCCGCAGGCCGGCAGCGCAACCGGGCGGTGCTGTCGGCGATCTTCTTCCTGCCGCTGCTGCTGTCCGCCACCGCCGTGTCGGTGCTGTGGCGGGCACTGCTCGACCCGAACTTCGGCGTGCCCGGCCAGGCGCGCTGGCTCTTCGGCGACGGCAACCTCTTCGGCAGCCGGGCCGGTGCGCTCGCCGTCCTGGTCTTCGTGGCCAGCTGGCAGTACATCCCGTTCCACGCGCTGATCTACCAGGGCGCGGCCCGCGCCATCCCGGCGGTGCTCTACCAGGCGGCCGAGATCGACGGGGCCGGACGGTGGCACCAGTTCTGGCACGTCACGCTGCCCCAACTGCGCAACGCGATGATCACCTCGTTGGTCATCATGGTGGTCGGCGGGCTGACCACCTTCGAGACCGTCCTCATCCTCACCCAGGGCGGGCCGGGCACCGACACCACCATCACCGCCTACTACATGTACCAGCAGGCGTTCCGCAGCTTCGACTTCGGCGCCGGCGCCGCCATCGCCCTGCTGCTGGTCGTGTCGGCCACGGTCATCTCGCTGATCATGGTCCGGGCCTCCGGCTACGACAAGATGCGCTCCACCTTGGAGGGGCTGTGACGCGGCACCGTCCGAACTGGCTCGCCGGGATCGGCGCGGTCGCCTGGCTGCTCGTCGTCGGCGTGCCGATCTACGTCATGCTGTCGATCACCGTGCAGACCCGCGAGGGTTACGGCGACAACGGCCCGATCTCCCTGCCGGACACCTTCACCCTCGACAACTACACCGGGGTGTTCGCCCAGGGCTTCGGGCGCTACTTCCTGAACACCATCGTGGTGACCGCCAGCGTGGTGGCGATCGTGCTGCTGCTCGTCACGCCGCTCGCGTACGCCATCGTGCGCAGCCGCAGCCGCCTCACCGGGCACGTGTTCCGGCTGTTCCTGCTCGGCCTGGCGATCCCCGCGCACGCGGTCGTCGTACCGATCTTCTACCTGATCAGCACGACCGGCCTCTACGACAACCTGCTCGGCGTCATCCTGCCCACGGCCGCGTTCGCCCTGCCGATCTGCGCGCTGATCCTCAGCGGCGCCATGCGGGACATCACCCCGGACCTGTACGAGGCGATGGCCATCGACGGCGCGACGCCGACCCGGGTCTTCCTGCGCCTGGTGCTGCCCCTGTCCCGGGGCGGCATCTCCACCATCGCCGTCTTCTCCGCCCTCCAGGCGTGGAACGGCTTCCTCTTCCCGCTCGTGCTCACCCAGTCCGACTCGACCAAGGTCATCACCCTTGGCCTGTACAACTTCCAGACGCAGTACGGCATCGACATCCCCGGGCTGATGGCCGCGGTGGTGCTGTCCATGGTGCCGGTCCTGCTCGTGTACCTGACCGCCCGCCGGGCCCTCATCCAGGGCCTGATGGGCGTGGGGGGAAAGTGACCGCCACGTGACCCTGGACATCGAATCCGGCGCCGCCACCTGGGCCGACCCCGCCCTCGACATCGACACCCGCGTCGACGCGCTGGTCGCCGCGATGACCCTGCCGGAGAAGCTCGCCCAGCTGTACGGCGTGTGGGTCGGCGCGTCCGCCGACGGCGGCGAGGTCGCCCCCCACCAGCACGAGATGGAGGAACCGGTCGACCTCGACGGCCTGCTGGACGTGGGGCTCGGCCAGCTCACCCGCCCGTTCGGCACCGCGCCGGTCGACCCGGCGCTCGGCGCGCTGTCGCTGCTGCGCACGCAGCAACGGATCGTGGCCGCCAACCGCTTCGGCATCCCGGCGGTGGCCCACGAGGAGTGCCTCGCCGGCTTCGCCGCGTGGGGCGCGACCGCGTACCCGGTGCCGCTGTCCTGGGGGGCCACCTTCGACCCCGACCTGATCCGCCGGATGGCCACCACGATCGGCGCCGACCTGCGCCGGGTCGGCGTGCACCAGGGCCTCGCACCGGTCCTCGACGTGGTGCGCGACGCCCGCTGGGGCCGGGTGGAGGAGACCATCGGCGAGGACCCGTACCTGGTCGGCACCATCGGCACCGCGTACGTGCAGGGCCTCGAGTCGGCCGGGGTGGTGGCAACCCTCAAGCACTTCGTGGGCTACTCCGCATCCCGGGGCGGCCGCAACCACGCCCCGGTGGGGATGGGCATCCGCGAGCGCGCCGACGTGATGCTCCCGCCGTTCGAGATGGCGATCCGGGAGAGCGGCGTCCGGTCGGTGATGGCCGCGTACACCGACACCGACGGCGTGCCGTCGACGGCCGACGAGGCGCTGCTGACCGGGCTGCTACGGGAAACGTGGGGCTTCGACGGCACGGTGGTGGCCGACTACTTCGGCATCGCCTTCCTGCGCACCACGCAGGGTGTGGCCGGCAGCTGGGACGAGGCCGCCGCGGCGGCCCTCGCCGCCGGCGTGGACGTCGAGCTGCCCACGGTCCGCACGTTCGGCGCGCCCCTGCGGGAGGCGCTCGACGCCGGCCGGGTGCCGGAGGCCCTGGTCGACCGCGCGGTACGCCGGGTGCTGCGGCAGAAGGCGCAGCTCGGTCTCCTCGACCCCGACTGGAGCCCGGTGCCGCCGGCCCTGGCCGGGACCGATCTCGCCGACCCGGACGCCCTGCGGGGCCGCCTCGACCTCGACCCGCCGGCCAACCGGGCCCTCGCCCGCGAGGTCGCCGAGCGGGCCGTCGTCCTGCTCGCGAACGACGGCACCCTGCCGCTGCACCGGCCGGCGCGCCTCGCGCTGGTCGGCCCGCAGGCGCGGCAGCGCACCGCCGTGCTCGGCTGCTACTCGTTCCCCGCCCACGTCGGGGCGCACCACCCGGAGGTGCCGCTCGGCATCGACCTGCCCACCCTGGCGGAGGCTCTGCGCCGCGAGTTCCCGGACAGCGAGCTGGTCACCGTGACCGGGGTCGCGGTCGACGGCGACGACGTCACCGGGGTGCCGGCCGCGGTCGCGGCGGCCCGCGACGCCGACGTGGTGATCGCGGCCCTCGGCGACCGGGCCGGGCTGTTCGGCCGCGGCACCAGCGGCGAGGGCTGCGACGCGGAGTCGCTGGCCCTGCCCGGGGCGCAGCAGCGGCTGCTCGACGCGCTCCTCGACACCGGCACGCCGGTGGTGGTGACACTGCTGGCCGGCCGCCCGTACGCGCTGGGTCGCGCCGTCGACGAGGCCGCCGCGGTCGTGCAGTCGTTCTTCCCCGGCGAGGAGGGCACCCCGGCGATCGCCGGTGTCCTCAGTGGCCGGGTCGACCCGTCCGGGCGGCTGCCGGTGAGCGTGCCGCGCCGGCCGGGCGCGCAGCCGTCCACCTACCTGAGCCCCCGGCTGGGGCAGGCGAACGGGGTGTCCAACGTCGACCCGACGCCGGCGTACGGCTTCGGTCACGGCCTGACGTACACCACCTTCGCCTGGACCGACCTGGTGGTGGACGTGCCGGCGGCGGCCACCGACGGCGAGCTGCGGCTGCACTTCACCCTGGCCAACACCGGCGACCGCGCGGGGAGCGAGGTCGTGCAGGTCTACGCCCACGACCCGGTGGCGTCCGTCGTGCAGCCCGTGCAGCGACTGGTCGGCTACCGCCGGATCCCCCTCGAACCCGGCGCGGCGTGCCGGGTCGAGGTCACCGTGCCGGCCGACCTGTTCGCGTTCACCGGGCGTGACGGGCGCCGTGTCGTCGAGCCGGGCGCGCTCGAGCTGCGGCTCGCGGCGTCCAGCACCGACCCGCGGCTGGTCGCGGCCGTCAGCCTGCACGGCCCGGCCCGGCACGTCGACCACCGCCGTGCCCTGCACCCCGGCTTCACGGTGACGCCCGCCCCGGCGGCCGGTTGACCGGCGTGTACACCGACGTCCCGGAGGAGCGGCTGCGGGCCCACCGTGGCGCCGTCACCGACCCGGAGGACTTCGACCTCTTCTGGGCCGACACCATCGGCGCGGCCCGGCTGGCCGGATGGCCGGTCCGGGCCGAGCCGGTGGCGACCGGGCTGACGACCGTCGAGGTGTACGACGTGACCTTCGCCGGGTACGCGGGCCAGCCCGTGCGGGCCTGGCTCCGGCTCCGGCTGCCCGCGGGCTGGCGCTGGCCGCCGCCGCCCTGGCGCCGGGGGTGCGGGCGGTCGTGGCCCGGGGTGCCGTTCCTCTGCGACATCCCGCACGCCGTGGTCAGCACCGACGCCTACCCGTACCGGGAGATCCGCGACTACCTGGCGGTCCACCGCGACGCCGAGGACCGGGTGCTCGCCACCCTCGCCTACGTCGACGGGGTGAACTTCGCCCGGCGCTGCCGGCTGCCGGCCCGCTTCTCCGTCGCGCTGATGGACGACATCGTGCCGCCGTCGACGGTCTTCGCCGCCGTCAACGCCTGGCGCGGCCCCAGCGAGCTGTCGGTGTGGCGGTACAACGGCCACGAGGCGGGCGGCGTCGACGACGACGTGGCCGCGCTGCGGTTCCTGCGTACCCACCTCGCCCCGCTGCCCGCCGGATCGACCGGCGGGGCCGGGCCGGGCCCCGCCGGCGGGGTGCCGCCCGGCTCAGCCACGCAGGTCCCGCCGCCGGAGGCCGGCGGCGCCCACGCCGGCGGCGACCAGCGCCAGGCCGGCCATCGTGAGCGCCGCCGGCCAGTTCGGCCCGGTGGCGGGAACGGCCGCGAGATGCGCGAACGGCGACAGGTCAGCCACCCACGCGGGTCCGCCGACGCTGTCCGCGACGACCTGGAGCAGGAAACCGCCGGCGGCGGGCAGGGCGCCGAGGGCGGCCACCGCCCGGGGAGCCCACCCGACGGCCAGCACCGCGGCGCCCAGGCACAGCAGCACGACCGGCAGGACGTTCAGCGTGCCGGCCAGCGCCGCCCCCGGCGGCAGGTCCGCGTCGACGACCGCCGCCCCGGCCCAGGTGGTCGCCGCCGCGACGGCGAGGAGCACCACCGACCCGGCCAGGACGGTGGCCACCTCGGCACCCAGCACCCGCAGCCGGGTGACCGGGAGGGCGTACAGGGGGGTCAACCGCCGCTCCACCTCCGCCGTGGCGAAGGCGGCCAGGCGGACCGCGGCGAAGGTGCCGACCGGCACGGCGAGCAGGGCGAACAGGGTGGCCGCGTATCCGCGGACGCTGCCCAACCCGGAGAAGCCGGCCTGGGCGGCCAGATCGGCGAAGCGCGGATTGTCGCTGAGGAACCGCGTCATCGACGTCGCGACCACACCGATCAGCAGGAAGTACGCGCCCACACCGGCCGCCCAACCGGCGAGCGGGCGTAGCGACCGGCGCAGGGCGAACGCCGGCACCGAGCGGAGCAGGCGCAGCCGCGGCGCCCGCCCGGTGGCGCCGGTCAGCAGCCCGCCGCCGACGTCCCGGCGCCCGGCGACGAGCACCGCCGCCGCCGCGACCGCGACCGCGGCGGCACCCAGCACCACCAGCGGCAACGCCCGGTCGTCCAGATACGGCCGGGTCAGCGCCAGCAGCCCGAACGGCGACAGCCACCGCAACCAGGCCAGCGCCTCCACCCCGTCACCCACCATCCGCGCCAGCAGCCCGACGCCGAGCACCGCCACCGTGGCACCGGTCGCCCCCGCCCGGGTGGGGAACACCTGGGCGGCGAGAGCGGCCAGCGCGACCGCGAACATCCCGGCCAGGGCGAGACCGGCGCCGTGCAGTACGGCCCCGGAGGCCGGGGTGCCGACGGCGGTGAGCGCGCCGGTGACGGCCGCGCCGACGGCCACCATCACCACGGCCAGGACGAGCAGGTGCCGGCGCAGCACGGTCGGCAGGGCCAGCCGCCCGGCGAGCAGGAGACCCCACCGGCCGGACTCCTCCTCGCCCCGGGTGATCCGGGTGGCGGCGAGCAGCCCCCACACCGACAGCAGGACAGCGAGCACCGTGCCGGTGCGCCAGACGGCGAAGCCGCCGGGGGTATTCAGCGCCACGGGCTCGCCGAACAGGGTGCGGATCGCCGGGTTCTCCGCCAGGGCGGCCAGCGCCGCCGCATCGGCCTCGGTGCCCATGGTGCTCTCGTACGTGGCGGCGACCAGGGCGGACATGCCGGCCGTGACGGCGAGGACGACCAGCGCGCCGCGCCGGACCTGGCGCGCCGCCAAACTGGTGACGGCCCGCGCCGCCACGGTGGTCACCGGTCCTCCCCGTAGTAGTCGAGGAAGATCTCCTCCAGGGAGGGTTCCCGCATGCTCACCGCGCTGACCTCGGCCGCCGCGATCTGCCGCAGCGCCGGACCCGGCGGCCCGCTCAGGGTGAACCGCACGGCCCCCTCGCCGGTGCCCTCCACCGCCTGCACGCCCGGAACGTCCGTGAGATCCGGGACCGGGCCGGCGAACCGGACCTGGACCTCGGTGCGGTGCAGGGCCCGGAGGTCCGGCACCGCCGCCACGTCCACCAGGCGCCCGGCGCGGAGGATCCCCACCCGGTCGCAGACCGCCTCCACCTCGGCGAGCTGGTGGGAGCAGAGAAACACCGTCCGCCCGTCAGCGCGGGCGTCGGCCACCGCCCGCCGGAACTCGCGCTCCATCAGCGGGTCCAACCCGCTGGTGGGCTCGTCGAGGACCAGCAGCGGGGCGCGGGTGGCGAACGCGGCGACAAGCGCGACCTTCTGGCGGTTGCCGGTCGAGTAGGTGCCGGCCGGCTTCGACAGGTCGAGCGCGAACCGCTCCACCAGCTCACTCCGGTAGGCCCGGTCGACGCCCGGGCCGACGGCACCGAGCAGCTCCAGCACCTCCGCTCCGGTCAGGCGCGGCCAGAGCGCCACGTCGGCCGGCACGTACGCGAGCCGCTGGTGCGCGGCGGCGACGTCGGCGGCGTCGACGTCGAAGATCCAGGCCCGACCGGAGGTCGGCCGGGCCAGCCCGAGCAGCAGCCGAATGGTGGTGGACTTCCCGGCGCCGTTCGGGCCGAGGAAGCCGAAGACCTCGCCGGCGGAAACGGTCAGGTCCAGGCCGTCGAGGGCGGCCAGGGGGCCGTACCGCTTGGTCAGGCGTTCGGTGCGGATGGCGGGTGCGCTCACGGCAGCCTCCCGGGGTCGTCGGGGCTCACGACTCGCCGACCAGACTTCCCGGCACACCGCCGGTCAGCGTAGCGCCTGCGGTCAACCGGCGGCCGAACGGTGGAACCGGGCACGACGTCGGCCGGCCACCGCCGACCGCTCCGCCTGCGCACGCCGCCGGCGGCTCACCCGGCCGCTCGCTCAGCCGGCCGCTCGCTCAGCCGGTGGGCCGCTCGCGCAGCGGCAGCCAGGCGAGCACGTCCTGGATCTTCGCGTCCCAGTACGCCCAGTCGTGGTCGCCGGGGGAGAAGTCCACGGTCAGCGGCACACCCCGCGCGCGGGCGACGTCGACGAAGCGCAGGCTGTCCTCGTACAGGAAGTCGTCCGTGCCGCAGGCGACGTAGAGCGCCGGCCCGCCCGCGTACCGGTCGAGCAGCGCCACCGTGTCGTCGTCGGTGCCGGCGACCGCGCGCTCCCCGAACACCGTGTGCCACACGCCGGGGTCGACCGGCCGGGTGGGGTGGTGCCGGCGGCTGGCCACGTTCAGCGCGCCGGACAGGCTCGCCGCCGCCGCGAACCGGTCCGGGTGGCGCAGCGCCCACTTCACCGCCCCGTACCCGCCCATCGACAGGCCGGCGACGTACGTGTCCTCCGGCCGGCGGGACAGGCGGAAGAAGTCGTCGCAGACCGCCGGCAGTTCCTCGGTGAGGAACGTCCAGTACCGGTTGCCGTGCTCCTCGTCGCGGTAGAAGCTGCGCCCCGCCTGGGGCATCACCACGGCCAGGCCGAGCGGCGCCACGTACCGCTCGATCGACGTGCGCCGCAGCCAGATCGTGTCGTCGTCGGTGAGGCCGTGCAGCAGGTAGAGCACCGGCGGGTCACCGGCCGGCGCGACGCCGGCCATGCCGATCTGCGAGGCCGTGCGCTGCGGCAGGATCACCGTCATCGACGTCGAGAGGCCGAGGACGTCGGAGTGGAAGTCAACGCGCAGCAGGGCCACGGCAGCCGATGCTACGCGGTGCACGCCGGGGTGGCGGGCGCATCCTTCGGGCCACGGGCACCGACGCCTAGCCGGTACGGCGCGGTTCAGCGGTCGGCGCTGTCGGCGGCTGCCACCACCCGCAACGCGTTGGCGTCCAGGCCGATCCGGATCGGGGTCTCGCCGTACAACTCGCCGTCGACCTCCACCGGCGCCGGCCGGTCCGTCTCCAGCCAGAGTTGACCCACCGCGAGGAACGGATCGTCACCCAGGGTGCGGCGGTGCCCGGTCGCCGCGTTGCGGGCGGTGTCGCGCAGCAGGTCGCGCCGGTGTGGACCGCCCACCGGGTACGCGACCAGCAACCGGTCGTCCGCGTTCGCGTCCGCCGTGATCGGCCGGCCCGCGTGGAAGCCGCCGTTGGCCACGTACAGCTGGTGGGTGACGAACTCGTGCTCCCGCCCCTCGGCCCGCACCTTGGCCCGCAGCGGACGGTGGCGGGCCAGCAGCGCCAGGGCCGTCGCCGGGTACGCGAGCCGGCCGCCGAGCCGCTTGAGCCGCGGCGGCGTGCTGGCCATCACGTCGGCGGACAGGCCCACGCCGACGTGGTTGGCGAACCGCAGGTTGCCCACCAGCCCGAGGTCGACGTCGACCACCTTCCCGTCGGTGAGCACCGCGACGGCCGCGTCCAGGTCGAGCGGGAGGCCGAGCGTGCGGGCGAAGTTGTTGGTGGTGCCCAGCGGCAGCACGCCGAGCGCGACGTCCCGGTGCGCGAGCAGCCGCGCGGCGGTGCTCAGCGTGCCGTCGCCGCCGCCGGCGACGAGCAGGTCCGGCCCGAGGCCGACCGCCTCGGCGAGGCTCTCCTCCAACTGCCCGGGCCGGTCGACCGGGTACGTGCCGAGCAGGTCGAAACCGGACTCGACCAGCCGCGCCCGTGCCCGCTCGTAGTGCTGCCGACCCCGCCGGGAGCGGGCGTTGATGACCAGCGCGGCCCGCCGGTCCCGCCGGATGGCCGCGCCCAGCTCCTGCTTGGTCCGCATGGGCACGACCCTATCGCCGCCGGCCCGGCCAATATCCATTGCGGTCACCCCACGCCGGCCGTAGGGTCCTCGCCGCGAGCCCGCACCGAGCCGAGGGAGCCCACCGCCGCCCACCCCACCGGGTCCGGGCGGCTTTTTCCTGCCCGAGGTGTAAGGAAGGGCCCCTTGTTAACGCCTCCGGTAGCGGAAGGGTCCCCTCTTAACAGTTTCACGACACGAGGAGACGACGATGGGCTTCACCCCGCTGGCGGGCACCCGCGCGCCGGTCCGGGTCTGGACCGACCCATACGGCATCGAGCCGCAGGCGGCCCGCCAGCTGCGCAACATCGGTGCGCTGCCCTGGGTCGAGGGCGTGGCCGTCATGCCGGATGTCCACTTCGGCAAGGGCGCCACCGTCGGTTCGGTCATCGCCATGCGGCAGGCCGTGTCGCCGGCCGCGGTCGGTGTGGACATCGGTTGCGGCATGTCCGCGGTCCGGACCTCGCTCACCGCGGACGACCTGCCGGACGACCTGGCCGACCTCCGGTCCGCGATCGAGGCGGCGATTCCGGTCGGCTTCGCCCAGCGCGACGACGCGGTGGATCCGCGGCGGATCCGCGGGCTGGAGCAGCGCGGGTGGGACGACTTCTGGCGGCGGTTCGGTGACCTGGACCGCCGGGTGGCCCAGCTGGAGACCCGGGCGCGGCGGCAGATGGGCACCCTCGGTGGCGGCAACCACTTCGTGGAGGTCTGCCTGGAGCAGGGTGGCGCGGACGCCGGCCGGGTCTGGCTGATGCTGCACTCCGGGTCGCGGAACATCGGCAAGGAACTGGCCGAGCGGCACATGGCGGTGGCGCGGCACCTGCCGCACAACGCCGACCTGCCCGACCGGGACCTTGCGGTGTTCCTCGCCGGCACGCCGGAGATGGACGCGTACCGCCGGGACCTGTGGTGGGCGCAGGAGTACGCGCGGCGCAACCGGGCGGTCATGCTCGCCGTGCTCTGCGAGGTCGTCCGCGAGCGGTTCCCGCAGGTGCGGTACGACGAGCCGGTGAGCTGCCATCACAACTACGTGGCGGAGGAGACCTACGACGGGGTCGACCTGCTGGTCACCCGCAAGGGGGCGATCCGGGCGGGCCGGGGCGAGCTGGGCATCATCCCCGGCTCCATGGGGACCGGCTCGTACATCGTGCGGGGACGGGGCAACCCGGACGCGTACCACTCGGCGTCCCACGGCGCGGGGCGGCGGATGTCGCGGGCCCAGGCGAAGCGGACGTACAGCACCGCCGACCTGGCCGCGCAGACCGCCGGCGTCGAGTGCCGCAAGGACGCCGGGGTGGTCGACGAGATCCCGGGCGCGTACAAGGACATCACCGAGGTGATGGCGCAGCAGGAGGACCTGGTCGAGGTGGTGGCGCACCTCAAGCAGGTGGTCTGCGTGAAGGGCTGACACACCGTGCCGGCGCCCGTCGGGGGGCGGGCGCCGGCCGCCCGCATTGGCTCAGCGGAGAGAGCGGCGGTCCACAAAACCGGAGAGACCTTGTCCGACTCCTGCTTGGGGCGGCGGCGCAAGTAATCCACACGGACCGGTGATGCGGGCTGAACTATTCATGGTTGTTGTCTAGCATCGGGCCTAGCGATCGCGGCGTCGATGTCCACAGTGACACCAACTTCAACCCGGGGGAGGGCATGCCTGGCGTTAAGCCTCGGTGGAACGACGAGGACCTCAAGGAAGCAATAGCCGCGGTCACCTCCTGGCGGCAAGTCGCCCTGCGACTGCGTATCAGTACCGGGGGAAATTCATTCCGGGCTCTCAAGGCCAGGACGGAACATCTGGGGCTAGACGTCTCCCACTTCAAGGGGCAGGGCTGGAATCACGGCACCGGCGTCGGCAGGAATCCTGAAGCTGCACGCGCGGCGCGGCGTCGATGGTACGAGAACAACAGGGATGTCTACAGGCGGAGAAACGCAAGGCGCCGTCGAGAACGCGCCGAGATGCTAGCAAAGCTCAAGGCCATACCCTGCGCTGACTGCGGCATGGAGTTTCCGTTCTTTGCTATGGAATTTGACCACCGCGAGGGCGAGGTGAAGTCTTTCTCGATCGCGGAGGCGCGAAACGGCATTGGCAAGAGCCGGCTCATGGCGGAAATTGCGAAGTGTGACGTTGTTTGCTGTCTCTGCCACCGTTTCCGCACCGCTCGACGAGCAGGGTGGACCGGGTTGGCCGAAAGGCTGCCGTTGGTGGAACTTTCAGAGCTGGCCGATGACAGCTGAGCCCGGGGCATCTTCAACCGAGACGAGTCCACCCGGCTCAGCGGCGGGGCGTGAGGCGTACGGGGACCGCCACGACCTTGGTCCGTGAGCCGTCGGCCGGGGACACCTCGTACACCTCGACGGTGCCGGCCTGTTCCCGGTCGACGCGGTAGCTCACCGCCACCCGGTAGTCGCCCCGGCAGCCGGTGCCGCAGGTGGCGGTGGTGAACGTGGTGGCGATCTCCCGGCCGCCGGCGTCGAGGACGCGGACGCTGACCGTCGCCTCGAACACGTCGGCGGTTCCGGCGACCGTGACCGGACTGGTGACCCGCGCACCGATGAGGGGCGTGGTCACGACGATCGGTGGCAGCAGGTCGGCGTAGTCGGTGCGGTCGACCGGGCCTGCGGTGCCGAAGCGGACCCGCCGCACGGTGGGGAACTGGGTGAGCGTCCAGACCACCTGGGCCTCGCGCAGCCGGACCGCCGCCGGCCCGCCCGTGGTCGGCAGCACCCCGAGCACGGCGGTCCCGTCCGCGATCCGGCTGACCTCGGTGCCGGCGGGCACCAGGGTGGCCAGGCCGGTGGCGCGCTCGGCCGCGGTCGGCCCGGTCGCCAGTTCGGTCAGCGCGAGGCGGGACGTGGCCACGGTGGCCGGACGGGTACGCCGTGTCGGGGCGATCCGGCCGTCGCGGACGTACCACAGCTCGATCGTGACCGTGCCGGTCGGCGCTGCCGTGGGGCCGGTCGGAGCCGGCGGCGTGGTGGCCGCACCGGGGCCGGAGGGGCCGGTCGGGCCCGGGCCGGTGCTCGACGGCGCGGGGGTGACGGCGCCGGGCGGGGTCGACGCGGCCGGCGGCGCCGCGGTCGGTGCCGGCCCCAGCGAGCCGGACCGGGGCTCGGCGCAGCCACCGACGGCGAGCAGGGCGGCGACGGTCAGCGCGATCGCACCTCGCCTCATGGCGCACCTCCCGGCTGCGCTCTCTCCTGTCGCGTGCCGGCCTTCCCGATCGCGTCGGCCGGCGCGATGTCGCCGCGGCTCCGCGGCACGCTGTCTCTCGCGGGCCCGGTCTCGTGCGGTGGCCCGGCGGCGTCGGGCGGCGCCTGCGGGACCGCCAGCCGGAAGGTCGTACCGGCGCCGGGGACGCTCGACACGCTCAACCGGCCGGCGAGCAGGCGGGCGTTCTCCCACGCGATCGCGAGGCCGAGCCCGCTGCCGCGCCCGGAGCGGGCCGGATCGACCTTGTAGAAGCGTTCGAACAGCCGGGGCAGGTGCTCGGCGGGGATGCCCGGACCCTGGTCGGTGACGTCGAAGACGACCTCCGGGCCGGCACGGTGGACGCCCACCCGCACGTGGCCGCCGCCGTGCTCGACCGCGTTGGCGACCAGGTTCGCGACGACCCGTTCCAGCCGGCGGGGATCGGTGCGCAGGTCGACGGGCGCCGCGTCGACCGTCACCTGGTCCGCCCAGCCACGCGCCCGCAGGATCGACCGCAGCAGGGCGGCCGGGTCCACGGTGGTCACGGCGAGCGCCTCCCGCCCCGCGTCCAGGCGGGAGATCTCCATCAGGTCCTCGACCAGCCGGCGCAACCGGACCACGTCGGTGACGAGCAGCTCCCCGGCGCGCCGGGCGTCGTCGGGCAGCCGGTCCAGGTGGTCGCCGAGCAGCGAGGCCGCGGCCACCAGGGCGGTGACCGGGGTACGCAGCTCGTGTGCGACGTCGGCGGTGAACCGCCGCTCCCGGGCCTGCGCCCGGGACAGGGCCTCGATCCGGTCCTGGAGCGCCTCGGCCATCTCGTTGAACGAGGCCGCCCAGACGCTGAACTCGTCCCGGCCGCGTACCGGCAGCCGCGTGGCGAGCAGCCCTTCGGTGAGCGCGCGGGCGGCCCGGCTGGCCCGGCCGACCGGGTCGAGGGTGCGGCGGGCGAGGGTGTGCCCCACCGCGGCGGCGAGCAGCACGACCAGCACCCAGCCGGCGAGCAGGGCGGTACGGAGCTGGTCGAGGCCGGCGGCGATGTCGTCCTCCACGGTGACCACGTACAGCTCGGCGGTCGAGCCGGGGACGCGACCGCCGACCACCAGCAGCCGGGGTCGGGCCTGCGGCGCCGACCGCTCGTAGCCGAGCTGGCCGGCCGCCACGGTCGCCCGCAGCCCCGCGCCCGGCGCCGGCGCGTACGACGGGTTCGAGGGGTACGCCTCGCCGTCGACGAGGACCACGTGCCGGCCGCTGCGCTCGAAGCTGGTGAGCAGGTCGGCCCGGCGCTGCGCGGTCAGCGGCACGAACTGCCCGGCGAGCACCAGTTGGTAGCGGGCGTCGGCGGCGGCCTGCTGCACCGAGGCGTCGAAGCGGGCCTGGCGCAGCAGCGCGTACGACCCGCCGGCGAGCAGCCCGGCGGAGACACCGGCGACGAGGACGAACGCGACGGTCAGCCGGCGCCGCAGGCGACCGGGGACGACCGGGTCCGCTGTCCGCACCGGGCACCTCCCTCACGTCGGTGACAACTTGTAGCCGGCGCCCCGGACGGTCCGGACCAGCCGGGGGTTCGCCGGGTCGTCCTCGACCTTGGCGCGCAGCCGCTGCACCGCCACGTCGACCAGCCGGGAGTCGCCGAGGAAGTCGTGGTTCCACACCCGTTCCAGCAGGAGTTCCCGGGTGAAGACCTGGCCGGGCCGGCGGGCCAGCTCCAGGAGCAGCCGGAACTCGGTGGCGGTCAGCGCGAGGTCCCGCCCGTCCTTGCGGGCGACGAAGCTGGCCGGGTCGATCTCCAGCCCACCGATCTCGATGGTGCCGGGGGCCGGCGCGGTGGTGGCCCGCCGGAGCACCGAGCGGACCCGGGCGACCAGTTCCGGCAGGTCGAAGGGTTTGCGTAGGTAGTCGTCGGCCCCGCATTCGAGGCCGACGACCACGTCGATGGTGTCCGTCCGGGCGGTCAGCATGAGGATCGGGACCTGGCTGGTCCGCCGGATCTCCCGGCAGACCTCGAAGCCGTCCAGGCCGGGCAGCATGACGTCCAGGACGATCAGGTCGACCGGCCGGGCGCGCCACGCCGCGAGCCCCGACCGGCCGTCGACGGCGGTGTCCACCCGGAAGCCGGCGCGCCGTAGGCCGAGGGCGGTGACCTCACGGATGGAGGCATCGTCCTCGACGACCAGCACCCGGCCTTCCATGCGCTGAGCGTAGCCCCGCTGGGGCCCCGGCTGACCTGGCGAAACGGCCGGTGTGGAGGGTCCGGGCGGCGCCGGACCCTCCGCCGTCGTCACTCCTGCCACTGGTGGGCCACGTCGAGGACGATCCGGCTGTGCGTACCGGGGCCGGCCAGGACGAACACCCGGAACGGCAGCCGTGCCCGCACCCCGACCGCGAAGGTGGTGTAGCCCTCGAAGCTGCCGCCGAACACGACGTCGCGCAGCGTGCGGTGGCGCAGCAGGTTGGCGGTGTGCTCGCCGACCCGGTACGGGACGGTGGCGACGTGCTCGTCGTCGTACGCGGGGGCCTGCAACGAGACCCGCAGCAGTTCGTCCCCGGCGGTGTACGGCGACAGCGGCAGTCCTTCGCCTTCGGTCCAGGTCTCGCCGTAGGCGACCGTGTAGCCGGTCACCGGGCCGGCGAACTCGAAGACCACCCGGTCGTAGCAGTCGTGCCGCCCGGTCCGCACGTCGACCAGTGGGGCGGTGCTCAGCGAACCCGCCGACTTGGTCAGGCTGCCCCAGGTGATCCCGCAGTACGGCGAGCCCGTCGCCGCCGCCTTCGTCGTGCCGGTCGGCGCGGCCGTGCCGGTGCCCGCGCCGGCGACCAGTCCGGTGAGTACGACCACCAGGACCATGAGTCCACTTTTGATCCGCATCTGTCTCCTCCTGCCGTTCGTGGCTGTTCCCGGCCCACCGCCGGGATGCCGACGGTCCGGCGTCGTCGCCGGTCCCGGTGTCGTCGGTCGCGCTTCTCGCGGGACCCGGTTTCACCGTGGCGGCGGTGCGCCACGCCACCTTCGCCGTGGCGTAACGGCCACGTAACAGTGAGTGGGGCCCGCTGCGGGTGGGCGCGCGTGGACCAGGGCGCGTCGGCCGGTATGACTCTTCCGCTATGTCGGGACATCGGCGTAGGTCGATCTAACATCCACGTACATCGATGGATGGCGGCGCTGCCGCCGACGACAGGGGAGTGAGATGCTCAGACGACAACTGCTGCGCGCGGCCGGAGCCGTGCTGGCGGCGGTGCTCGCGGCGGCCGGGGTGCAGGTCGCCACCGGTGCGCCGGCCTCCGCCGCCCGCACCGTCTACTACGACGCGAGCCGGGCCGGCGAGTTCCGCACGAACTTCGACCAGGCCGCCCAGATCTGGAACAGCTCGGTCAGCAACGTCCGGCTGGTCCCGCGTACGCCGGGCAACGTCACCATCTACGTCGACAGCGGGTGGCCGCGCGCCCAGGTCACCGGACTCGGCTCCGGCCGCATCTGGATGGGCTGGACCGCGGTGAACCAGGGGTACGACCGCACGCGCATCGCGAGCCACGAGTTCGGCCACATCCTCGGCCTGCCCGACCGGCGTACCGGCCTCTGCTCCGACCTCATGTCCGGCAGCAGCGCACCGGTCTCGTGCCGCAACGCGTACCCCAGCAGCGCCGAGGCCTCGCGGGTGAACTCACTGTTCGCCGGCAGCCGCGCGACGGTGACCACCGGCACCTTCACCTGGGGTTCCGACGATGTCACGCCGTTGGTGGTGGGCGGGCGGCCGGCCACCGAGAACTACCCGTGGCTGGTCTACACGTCCGGCTGCACCGGCACGCTGATCAAGGCGAACTGGGTGGTCACCGCACGGCACTGCCCGACGCCGTCCTCGGTGCGCGTCGGCAGCGTCAACCGCACCAGCGGCGGAACGGTGGTCCGGGTCAGCCGCTCGGTCAGCCACCCGACGATCGACGTCAAGTTGCTGGCCCTGTCCAGCTCGGTCTCGTACGCCCCGGCGCCGATCCCGACGACCTCCGGTGCGGTCGGCACCGCCACCCGCATCATCGGCTGGGGCCTGACCTGCCCGAACCGGGGCTGCGGCTCCGCGCCGACCATCGCGCACGAGCTGGACACCTCGATCGTGTCGGACAGCCGCTGCATCGGCATCAACGGTCCGTACGAGATCTGCACCAACAACACCGGCGGCAACTCCGGCGCCTGCTACGGCGACTCCGGCGGCCCGCAGGTGCGCCGGATCGGCGGTGTGTGGAACCTGATCGGCGCGACCAGCCGGTCGGGCAACAACAACGCGACCTGCGCCACCGGCCCGTCCATCTACGGTGACCTGCCGTCGATCCGCTCCTGGATCAACACCCAGGTCGGCGGCCTCCCCGCCTGACGGTAAGGAAGGGCCCCTTCTTAACGCATCGCGTTGTAGAAGGGGCCCTTCTTAACGCCCCGGAGGGCCGGTGTGGTGTCACCGTCCGCTCACGGAGTGCGGTACGGTGCGGACCACGCCCGATCCCTCCGAGGTGAACATGCCTGCCGTGGCCGCGCTCGCTCTCACCCTGGCGCTCGCTCCCGCCCCGACGCCCTCCGTCTCGCCCGAGCCGTCGCCCTCTGGCGGGGTGGTCGGGGGTCTGCTCGGCGGAGTCGGGGGGCTGGTGGGCGATCTGCTCGACGGTGGCAGCAGCCCGTCGCCGGGTGCCACGCCGAGCGCCGGCACGCCCTCGGCGCCCGGGACCTCCGGGGAGCCGGCAGCGACGGCCTCGGCCCAGCCGGCAGCGCCCACTTCCGACGGTGCTCACGCGGTGCCGGGCCGCACCGGCGGCGGCGCGGGCGTCCGCGCCCCGGGTGAGCCGACGCCGACCGGGTCGGCCGCGAGCGATCCGCCGGAGGCACTGCCGGGTCCGGCGGTGGACAGCGGCGGCGAAACCGGCCGGCTCCTCGTGTACGCCCTCGCCGTCGGCGTGGCGGCCGTACCGGTGCTGCTGGCCCTGCGGCGGCGCAGGGTCCCAGCCGGAGCCCCGGTGGCGCCGGAACGCTCCGCCGCCGCGCCTGGTCCCACCGGCCCGGACCCGGAGCCGGCACCGGACAACGTGTCCCGGCTGCCGACCGACCTCAACGCCATCTACGAGCTGGGCCGCCTCGACGAGCGCCTCAGCCAGGAGCGCAACCGGCCCTCGTGACCGGAGCCTGGCCGCCGGCCGGGCTCAGCCGCCTGAGGTGTTAGGAAGGGCCCCTTCTACAACGCGAGGCGTTAAGCAGGGGCCCTTCCTTCCACCCGGCCACGGCGTTACCGACCGGACAGGCCACGCAGGTCAACTCAATGCTCCGGACCGGCCATCGGCCGGATGCCGGCGACGAGTCACCCGGTCCTGCGCATTCCGCTGGTTGCTCCGCCGGCCACGCATCCTCTACGGTCTGCTCAGCGGTGGCGCGGTGCGGTCCGCAGCCGACGACCGCTGGGTGGCGCGTAAGCGGCCCGGGATGGTGGAGTCCCGGGATCGTCCCGCCGGCGCCGGTCAGCGTCCGTGTGATCCCCAGCTCGTGAGCCCTGGGCGCCGTGCGCCCGGTTCCGGGCCGGGACGCACCGACCCCACCGGGAGCACCCGTGTATCTCACCCCGCACGAGCAGGACCACCTGCTCGTCCACGTCGCGGCCGACGTCGCGCGCCGGCGGCGCGACCGTGGCCTGCGACTCAACTACCCCGAGGCCGTCGCGGTGATCACCGCCTTCCTGCTGGAGGGGGCCCGCGACGGCAGCACCGTGGTCGACCTCATGTCCGCCGGGCGCACCGTCCTCGGCCGGGACGACGTGCAGGACGGCGTCCCCGAGCTGCTGAGGGAGGTGCAGGTGGAGGCGACGTTCCCGGACGGCACCAAGCTGGTGACGGTGCACCACCCGATCCCGTGATCCCGGGCGAGGTCCTGCCCGCTCCCGGTCCGGTCGAGATCAACGCCGGGCGGCCGGTGACCACCCTGCTCGTCGTCAACACCGCCGATCGCCCGGTGCAGGTGGGGTCGCACTACCACTTCGCGGAGGCGAATCCGGCGCTGCGCTTCGACCGGGCCGCCGCCTGGGGGCACCGGCTGGCGGTGCCGGCGGGGACGTCGGTGCGCTTCGAACCGGGTGTCAGCCGGGAGGTCGACCTGGTCCCGCTGGGCGGCGCGCGGGTCGTGCCCGGCCTGCGGGGTGCCTGCGCCGGCCCGCTCGACGGCCGCGCCCGGGGTCGCGCCGCCGACTCCGACGACCGCTCCGACGGTACGAACGGAGGGCCCACCGCATGAGCGCGGTCGCACGGGACCGGTACGTCGCCCTGTACGGGCCGACCACCGGTGACCGGATCCGGCTGGCCGACACCAACCTGCTGATCGAGGTGGAGCAGGACCACTGTGCCGGCGGCGACGAGGCCGTCTTCGGCGGCGGCAAGGTCATCCGCGAGTCGATGGGCCAGTCCCGGGCGACCCGCGCGGAGGGCGCCCTCGACACGGTGATCACGGGTGCGGTGGTGCTGGACCACTGGGGCGTGGTCAAGGCCGACGTGGGTGTCCGCGACGGGCGGATCGTGGCGCTGGGCCGCGCCGGCAACCCGGACACCATGGACGGTGTCCATCCCGACCTGGTGATCGGTCCGGCGACCGAGGTGATCGCAGGCAACGGTCGCATCCTCACCGCCGGGGCGGTCGACACCCACGTCCACTTCATCTGCCCGCAGATCGTCACCGAGGCCCTCGCCAGCGGCATCACCACCCTGGTCGGCGGGGGCACCGGGCCGGCCGAGGGCACCCGGGCCACCACGGTCACCCCGAACGCCTGGCACCTGGCCCGGATGCACGAGGCCCTCGACGCGTTCCCGGTGAACGTGCTGCTGCTCGGCAAGGGCAACACGGTCTCCACCGAGGCGCTGTGGGAGCAGTTGCGGGCCGGGGCCGGCGGCTTCAAGCTGCACGAGGACTGGGGCACGACGCCCGCCGCGATCGACGCCTGCCTGCGGGTGGCCGACGCCTCCGGCGTGCAGGTCTCGATCCACACCGACACCCTCAACGAGGCCGGTTTCGTGGCCGACACGCTGCGGGCGATCGGCGGGCGGGCCATCCACTCGTACCACACCGAGGGGGCCGGCGGCGGCCACGCGCCGGACATCATCACCGTGGCCGGCGAGCCGAACGTGCTGCCGTCGTCGACCAACCCGACCCGCCCGTACACCCGCAACACCCTGGCCGAGCACCTGGACATGCTGATGGTCTGCCACCACCTCAATCCGGCGGTGCCGGAGGACCTGGCGTTCGCCGAGAGCCGGATCCGACCGTCCACGATGGCCGCCGAGGACCTGCTGCACGACCTGGGCGCGATCTCGATCATCGGCTCGGACGCGCAGGCGATGGGGCGCGTCGGGGAGGTGATCCTGCGGACCTGGCAGAGCGCGCACGTCATGAAGGCCCGGGTCGGCGCGCTGCCCGGCGACGGCGCGGCGGACAACCACCGGGCCCGGCGGTACGTCGCGAAGTACACCGTCTGCGCGGCCATGGCGAACGGCCTGGACGGTGAGATCGGCTCGGTCGAGCCGGGCAAGCTCGCCGACCTGGTGCTGTGGGATCCGGCCTTCTTCGGCGTCCGCCCGCACCTGGTGCTCAAGGGCGGCTTCATCGCGTACGCCCAGATGGGCGACGCGAACGCGTCGATCCCGACGCCGCAGCCGATGCTGCCGCGCCCGATGTTCGGCGGCTACGGCGTGGCGCCCGCCGCCACCAGCCTCGCCTTCGTGGCGCCGGCCGCGCTCGACGCCGGGCTGCGGCTGGACGTACGGCGGCGGGTCGTCCCGGTGGCCGACGTGCGGTCGCGGGGCAAGGCCGACCTGCCGAACAACGGTGCGATGCCGCACATCGAGGTGGATCCGGACACCTTCACCGTCCGCGTCGACGGGGCGGTGGTGGAGCCGGATCCGGTGCCGGAGCTGCCGATGTCCCAGCGGTACTTCCTGTTCTGATGGGCACGCGCAGCCTGCTCCTGCTCCTCGCCGACGGGCGTTTCCCCGCCGGGGCGCACGCCCACTCCGGTGGCCTGGAGGCGGCCGTCGCCGCCGGTCGGGTCACCGACCTGGCCACCCTCGCGGCGTTCCTGCGCGGTCGGCTCGCCACCGCGGGGCTGGTCGGCGCGGCGTTCGCGGCGGCGGCGCACCGGGCCGTCCCGGCCGGCGACCGGGCGGCCGTCCTGGCCGTGCTGGACGCCGAGCTGGACGCGCGTACCGCCGCACCGGCGCTGCGGACGGTGTCCCGCCGGCAGGGCCGGGCGCTGCTGCGCGCCGGGCGGGCGATCTGGCCGGACGCCCCGTTCGGCGACCTGCCGGGTGGCGGCGTGGGCCCGCACCAGCCGCTGGTGTTCGGGCTGCTCGGCGCTGCCGCCGGGCTGAGCCGGGCCGACACCGCGCTGGCCGCCGCCTACGGGACGGTGACCGGTGCGGCCAGCGCCGGGGTGCGGCTGCTCGGCCTCGACCCGTACCAGGTCCAGGCGTTGCTGGTCACCCTGGCGGGCGCCTGCGACGCCACCGCCGCCGACGCGGGGCGGGCCGCCGACGGCCCGCCGGCGGAGCTGCCGGCCGCCGCCGCGCCGCTCGCCGACATCCATGCCGAAGTCCACGCCACCTGGGAGGTGCGTCTCTTTGCGTCCTGAGATCGAGCACGACGAGTCCGTTCCGCACACCCATCCCGAGCCCGGCGTCGACCCGCACGCGCCGCTCGCCCCCGCCGGCCGTGCGCTGCGGGTCGGCATCGGCGGACCGGTCGGCTCCGGCAAGACCGCCCTGGTCGCGGCGCTCTGTCGGGCCTTCGCCGGCGAACTGCGGCTGGGCGTGGTCACCAACGACATCTACACCACCGAGGACGCCGACTTCCTCAAGCGGGCCGGGGTGCTCGACCCGGCGCGGATCCGCGCGGTGGAGACCGGCTGCTGCCCGCACACCGCGATCCGCGACGACATCGGTGCGAACCTGGACGCCGTCGACGAGCTGGCCGAGGCGGTCGGCCCGCTGGACCTGGTGCTGGTGGAGAGCGGCGGGGACAACCTGACCGCCACCTTCAGCCGGGGCCTCGTGGACCGGCAGATCTTCGTGGTCGACGTGGCCGGCGGGGACAAGGTGCCCCGCAAGGGCGGGCCGGGGGTGACCGCCGCCGACCTGCTGGTCATCAACAAGACCGACCTGGCGCCGATGGTCGGCGCGGATCTGTCCGTGATGGACCGGGACGCCCGGGCCCGGCGGGGCGACCTGCCCACGGTGTTCCTCTCCATCGCACAGGACCCGCTGGCCGTGCGGGTCGCCAACTGGATCCGTCACGAGGTGGCGCACCACCGGGTGTCCGTCGCCGTGCCCGCCGGACCGGCCTGATGCGGGCCACCGCCCGGCTGGTCGCCCGGACCGACGGTCGCGGTCGCACCATCCTGCCGGAGCTGCGCGGGGAACCCCCGGTGCTGCTGCGCCAGGTGCCCGGCCGGGGCGGTGGCGTGACGGTGTACGTCGTCGGCGGGGCGGCCGGGCCGCTCGCCGGCGACGACCTGCGGCTCGACGTCGAGGTGGGGCCTGGCGCGGCGGTCCGGGTGCACACGGTGGCCGCCTCGGTGGCCCAGCCCGGCCACCCCGGCGCCGTCTCCCGGATGCGGGTCCGGGCGAGTGTGGCGGCCGGCGCCAGCCTGCACTGGCTGCCCGAGCAGCTGGTCGCGGTGGCCGGCTGCGCGCACGTCGCGGACTCCAGCGTCGAGGTGGCCGACGGTGGGACGCTGCTCTGGCGGGACGAGCTGGTCTGCGGCCGGCACGGCGAGCCGTCCGGCGACGCGGTTGTCCGCACCAGCGTGGACCACGGGGGCCGTCCCCTGCTGCGGCAGTCCCTCGCGGTCGGGCCGGACGCGCCCGGCTGGTCCGGGCCGGCCGTGCTCGACGGCGCGCCGGCCACCGGCACACTGCTGGTGGTGGATCCGGGCCGGCCGGCCGGGCCGCCCCTGGTGACCGTGGGCGGGGCCGTCGCCCGGCTGCCGCTGGCCGGCGGCCGGGCCACCCTGTGGACCGCGACGGCCCGAGACGCGCACACCCTGCGGGAGAGCCTGACGCCGCCGATCTGATCCGCCCGCGGGCACACGGCGATCGTCACCTGTGGTGGCCTCCTCGGTTGGCCGGACTCCGTGGACCGCCGCATGGTACGAGTGGTCGGTGAGTGCTGACGACCACCGGCGACACGTTGACCGGTCCCGGCTCGATCGCGGGGCTGAGCAGGTGAAGGTCGCCGCGGGCCGGGCCCGGGGTCGAGGTGGCCAGGCGGGTCGGCTGCGGCTGCACCAGCTCGAGGTCGCTCTGGTGATCTCTCTGCAGGCGGGGCTCGCCGCCGCGCTGGCCTGGTGGATCGGCCACGACGTGCTGGGCAACTCCTCGCCGGTCTTCGCGCCCTCCGCCGCGGTGGGTACGATCGTCGCCGCGCTCGGCCAGCGTGCCCGCCGCACCGGCGAACTGCTGCTCGGCGTCGGACTGGGTATCGTCACCACCGACTTCCTGCTGACACTTCTGGGTACCGGCTTCTGGCAGACCGGTTTCGTTGTCGCCTGCGCCATCCTGACCACGCTCCTGCTGTTCGGGGGCAGCGGGTCGGCCGTCGGGCAGGCCGGCGGTACGGCGGTGCTGCTGGCGACCCTGGCACCGGCGCAGCAGAACCTCGAATGGCCGAGGATCGTCGAGGCGGCGGTCGGCAGCGCCGTCGGACTCGTGGTGGTCATGTTGCTGCTGCCGATCAACCCGATGCGGATCCTCGACCGCGACGCGGCCCCGATCTACGGGTGCCTCGCCGACCAGCTGAGGGAGGTCAGCTCAGCGCTGGCGACCCACGATCAGCAGCGGGCGGTCCGGGCGCTGGACACGCTCCGCGGCCTGGGACCCGACCTCGACCGGATGCACCAGGCGCTCAGCGGCGCCGAAGAGGTGGTCAGCCTGGCGCCGGCGCGCTGGCGGCGCCGCCAGGATGTGGAGCGCTTCGCCCACGCGACCGTCTACCTGGAGCGGGTCATCGAACACAGTCGAGGGCTGGCCCGCCGGTCGGCGCTGGCGCTGCAGTACGACGAGCCGATCCAACCCGACCTGTCCGTGGGCGTCGGCCACCTCGCCGACGGGGTCGAGTCGCTGCGCCGCGAGCACCGGGCCGGGCGTCCCCCCGAGGGGACCAAGCAGAAGGTACGCGATGCGGTGCAGGCGGCCGGACGAGCCCGAGCCCGGGGAGTCAACGACTTCGGAGATGCGGTGGTGACCCAGCTCCGCACCGCCGCGAGCGACCTGCTCCGCGCCACCGGTTACGACCCGACGTCGGCGAATGAGGAGGTACGGAACGCGATCCGGGACGGAGAGGACTCAGTTCACCGGCCCGGATGAGCCGGGAAACCGAAGCCTGACGGTCAGGCGGTGGCCGGGACGGGGCGGCGGGCCGGGTCCAACCGGCCGATCAGGGCGTCGAGGTGGCGGGCCAGGTCGGCGTTGGCGGAGGTGGCCAGCTCGGCCAGGTTGGCGCGGACCAACCCGTCGACGCGCTCGTGCTCGCGCCGCCCCCGGGCGGTCAGGTACGCGCGGATGCGGCGCCGGTCGAGCGGGTCGACCCGGCGGAACACCAGGTTGCGGTCGACGAGCTGGTCGACCAGCTTGGTCAGCGTGCCCGGGGGCAGGGACGCCTCGGCGGCCACCTCGGTCATCGGGTGGCCGAGGCCGTCGGAGAGCAGGCAGAGCACGCGCCACGCCTCGATGCTGAGCGACTCGGCGGCGAGGAGCGCGCCGACTCGGTGCGACAGGAGGCGTTCGGCGCGGGTGAGCAGCCGAAGCAGGTCGGCTGGCGTTCCGGGACGGTCAGACATGGCTCTCCCGCCTGGCGGTGGCTCCGCCATCGTACCGAGCCGTCCCGCTGGGTGGGGAGCGCTGGTCAGCGCCGATGGCGTACGGCCACCATATGTTCATGTCCGCACCGGTTCCGGGGTCCGGGCGCCCGTGGGCGGGGGAGCGCCGCACCGCCGGGGCGTCCTGGCTCACCGTCGACCGGGACGTGGTCGGCGTCGCGCTGGTCTACCCGATGCGCGGGCCGGCCGGCATGTTCGGGCCGAGCTGCGAGCTGTGCGCGCAGCTCGCGGTGGAGGAGGTGAACCGCCGCGGCGGGGTGCTGGGCCGGGAACTGCGGCTGGTGCCGGTGGACGGCGGCGCGCCCCCGGCCGAGGTGGCCGCCGAGGTGGAGGCGCTGGTCTCGGTGGGCGCCGTGCAGGGCGTCACCGGATGGCACATCTCCTCGGTGCGCCAGGCGGTCGCCCCGCGCATCGCGCACCGCGTGCCGTACGTCTACACGGCACTGTACGAGGGCGGCGAGCGTACCGAAGGGGTCTTCCTCACCAGCGAGACGCCGGACGCGCAGCTCTGGCCCGCGATGCGGCTGCTCGCCGGCGAGCTGGGGGCGCGGCGCTGGTTCGTGGTGGGCAACGACTACGTGTGGCCGCGACGGACGGCGCGGGCGGCCCGGCGGTACGCACTGCGCAGCGGCGGCCGCGTCGTCGGGCAGCACTTCCTGCCCCTGGAGACGCACGCGTTCGCCGAGGTGCTGGGCCGGATCGAGCGCAGCGACGCCGACACGGTGCTGATGCTCCTGGTCGGCGCGGACGCGGTGCGCTTCAACCGGGCGTTCGCGCGGTCCGGTCTGGACCAGCGGTGCCTGCGCCTGAGCACGTTGATGGACGAGAACATGCTGCTGGCCAGCGGGGCGACCGCCACCCGGCGGCTGTTCAGCACGGCCGGCTTCTTCGCCGGCCTGGTCACCCCGGAGAACCTGGACTTCCACGGCGCGTTCGGGCGGCGGTTCGGGGTGGAGGCGCCGCCGCTGGGCAGCCTGGGGGAGTCCTGCTACGAGGGGGTCATGCTGCTCGCCGCGCTGATCGCGAAGGCCGGCACGCTGGACGTACGCGCGGTGGAGGCGTCCGCCGACGTGGTGTCGTACGACGGGCCGCGCGGCGAGCTGCGCCTGCGGCGCCGGCACGTCCGCCAGCGCATCTACCTGGCCGAGGCGGACAGGCTGGACTTCACCGTCCTGGCCGAGCTGTGACCCGGGTGCCTTGACAGGCCGACCCATCGGCCGCCTAAGATGCTTCCTGCGTGAAGCATCCAGGATGGATCCGGAATTCACGCGCGCCGTGACGCGAGGCGGTAATTGCCGCCGAGAGCGTCGGGAATTTGCATGCCGGTGCCCGTACGCCGATTTTCCGTCGGCGTGGCGCCGGCATTCTTCGTGCCGATCCGAAGGCGATCGGAAACAGTCAATTGAGGAGCGGGAAACATCCGCGCAACGAAGCGGATCGAAGCTTTCCCTGCCCGATATCCGATGCGCGGCGCCCGGCCGGTGTCCACCCGCCGACCGCTCGCCGCCGACACCATCCACAACGGACCGCACCGCGACACCGACGTCAACCACGACATCGCCGAAACGATCGCCGACAACTGATCGGCGCACCAGACCGCTGCTCCACGCTTCTGTGCAAGGAGAACCGATGTCACTGATCCGGGGCCGCCGCATCCTGGCGGGTGCCATGACCCTGGTCGCCGCGGCCGCCTTGGCCGCGTGCGGCAGCAAGACCACCGACACCGACACCGCCGCGGGCGTCAGCGCCGACGTCTCTGGCGACACGGTGAAGGTCGGACTGCTCAACTCGCTCTCCGGCACCATGGCGATCAGCGAGGTCACCGTCCGAGACGCGATCCTGCTCGCCGTCGAGGAAATCAACGCCGCCGGCGGGGTCCTCGGCAAGAAGATCGAGCCGGTCGGCGAGGACGGCGCCTCGGACTGGCCCACCTTCGCCGAGAAGGCGGAGAAACTGATCAGCCAGGACCGGGTCGCCGCGGTCTTCGGCTGCTGGACCTCGGCCAGCCGCAAGGCGGTCAAGCCGGTCTTCGAGAAGAACAAGGCACTGCTGTTCTATCCCGTCCAGTACGAGGGCCTGGAACAGTCGCCGTACATCTTCTACACCGGCGCGACCACAAACCAGCAGATCGTTCCCGGGCTCGACTACCTCAAGGCCCAGGGCGTGAAGTCGGTCTACCTCGTGGGCAGCGACTACGTCTTCCCGCGGACGGCCAACAAAATCATCAAGGCGTACGCGGAAGCGAACGGAATGACCGTCTCCGGGGAGGACTACGCCCCGCTCGGGTCCACCGAGTTCGGCACGATCGTCAACAAGGTGAAATCGTCCGGCGCGAACGCCGTCTTCAACACGCTGAACGGGGACAGCAACGTCGCCTTCTTCAAGGAGTACACCTCCGCCGGGCTCACCGCCGCCAGCCTGCCGGTGGTGTCGGTGTCGATCGCCGAGGAGGAGGTCAAGGGCATCGGCACGCAGTACCTCAAGGACCAGCTGACGGCCTGGAACTACTACCAGACCACGCCGGGCGCGGCGAACGAGAAGTTCGTGGCCGCGTACAAGAAGAAGTACGGCGCGGACAAGCCGACCAGCGACCCGATGGAGGCCGCGTACGTCTCGGTCCACCTGTGGAAGGCGATGGTCGAGAAGGCCGGCAGCTTCGACGTGGAGAAGGTGCGCGCCGCCGCCGACGGCATCACCTTCGAGGCGCCGGAGGGCCTGGTCACCGTCGACGGCACCACCCAGCACATCGCCAAGACCGCCCGGATCGGCAAGATCGGCGCGGACGGGCTGATCACCGAGGTGTGGAACTCCGGCCAGCCGATCGAGCCGGACCCGTACCTCAAGAGCTACCCCTGGGCGAGCGGCCTGAGCTGACCGACGTGGCCCGGGCGGCGGCCCTGCCGCCCGGGCCACCCCACCCGTTCGGAGTGCGCACCGTGACAGTCCTCTTCGGCCAACTCTTCACCGGCATCAGCATCGGCGCGGTGCTGCTGCTCATCGCGCTCGGCCTCGCGCTGACCTTCGGCCAGATGAATGTGATCAACATGGCCCACGGCGAGTTCATCATGGCCGGCGCCTACACCACCTACGTCCTGCAGCAGATCATCACCGGCGCCGGTTGGTCGTTGCTGGTCGCGCTGCCGGTCGCGTTCGTGGTGGCCGGCGCGATGGGCGTGCTGCTGGAGGCGCTGCTGATCCGCCGCCTCTACGCCCGCCCGCTGGACACCCTGCTGGTCACGTGGGGCGTGTCGCTGATCCTCCAGCAACTTGCCCGGGACGTCTTCGGCAGCCCCAACGTACAGACCCGCGCACCGGAGCCGCTCACCGGCAACGTCGCGCTGCCCGGCGGGGTGACCGTCGCGAACAACCGCGTGTTCATCCTCGTCCTGGCGCTGGCCGCCGTGGCGGCGCTGACCCTGGCGCTGCGACTCACCCCGCTTGGCCGGCGGATCCGCGCCGTCGTGCAGAACCGCGACCTCGCCGCCGTCTCCGGCATCCCCACCGCCCGGGTGGACCGGATCACCTTCTTCGTCGGCTCCGGCCTGGCCGGTGTCGCCGGCGTCGCGCTCACCCTGCTCGGCCCGATCGGGCCCACCATGGGCACCAACCTCATCATCGACGCCTTCCTGGTCGTCGTGGTCGGCGGGATCGGCCAGCTCAAGGGCAGCGTGATCGTGGCGTTCGCGCTCGGCGTCCTCCAGGCCACCGGCGAGTACCTCACCACCCTGAGCGTCGCCAAGGTGATGGTGTTCATCGCCATCGTCGCGTTCCTCCAGTGGCGCCCCCAGGGCCTGTTCACCCTGCGTACCAGGAGCCTGGCATGACCGCCCTCGCCGGACCGCCCGCCACCACCGCCGTCGACGCCGCCCCGGCCGCCGGCCCACGCCCCGGCCGCGGCCGCCGCGCCGGCCGGCTGCGGACCGCCGTCGGGTTCGCGCTCGGCGCCGTCCTGCTGTTCGCCGCCGCGCCGCTGGCGCTGTCCGACTTCCGGCTGTCGCTGCTGGCCAAGTACCTGTGCCTGGCCATGGTGGCGATCGGCATCGGCATCGCCTGGGGCCGCGGCGGCCTGCTCACCCTCGGCCAGGGCGTCTTCTTCGGACTCGGCGGCTACGCGATGGCCATGCACCTCAAGCTCGCCGACGCGGGTCCGGGCCAGATGCCCGACTTCATGCAGCTGTACGGGCAACTCGACGAGCTGCCGCTGTGGTGGCGTCCGTTCGCCAGCCCGTGGTTCGCCCTGCCGGCGACGGTGCTGCTGCCGATGGCGGTCGCCTTCGGGCTCGGGTCGCTGGTGTTCCGGCGGCGGGTACGCGGCGCGTACTTCGCCATCCTCAGCCAGGCGCTGGCCGCCGCCATGGTGATCCTGCTGATCGGCCAGCAGGGCACCACCGGAGGCACCAACGGGCTCACCGACATCCAGGGCTTCTTCGGCTACGACCTGGACGACCCGGTCAACCAGCGGACGGTCTACTTCCTCATCGCCGCCGCCCTGCTGGCGCTGCTGTGGCTGGCCCGCCAGCTGATCCAGAGCCGCTACGGCGAACTGCTGGTCGCGGTCCGCGACGGCGAGGAGCGGGTCCGTTTCCTCGGCTACGACCCGGCCACCGTCAAGCTGGTCGCCTACGTGACCGCCGCCGGCATGGCCGGCCTGGCCGGGGCGCTGTTCGTCCCGGCGGTCGGCATCATCTCGCCGGCGCTGATCGGGATCGTCCCGTCCATCGAGTTCGTCATCGGCGTCGCCGTCGGCGGTCGGGCCACCCTGCTCGGCCCGGTGCTCGGCGCAGTCGCGGTGGCGTGGGCGCGGACCGCCCTGTCCGAGCGGTTCCCGGGCACCTGGACGTACCTGCAGGGCGGCCTGTTCGTGCTGGTCGTGGCGTTCCTTCCGGGTGGCCTGGCGGCGCTGTGCAGCCGCCGGCGCGGCACCGGCGGCGGGCCGCTGACCCGGCTGCGCCGGCGCCGGACGGAGGCGGCGGCGTGAGCGGGCCGGACGGGCTGGTGATCCGCGACCTGCGGGTCAGCTTCGACGGTTTCACCGCCGTCGACGGGGTGAGCCTGGAGGTATCGCCCGGGGACATCCGGTTCCTCATCGGTCCCAACGGGGCCGGCAAGACCACCCTGGTCGACGCGGTCACCGGGCTGGCTCGGGCCACCGGCTCGGTGCGCTTCGGTGTACACGAGCTGCTGGGCCGGCCGGTGCACCGGATCAGCCGCCTCGGGGTGGGTCGGACCTTCCAGACCGCGTCGGTCTTCGAGGAGCTGTCCGTCCTGCAGAACCTCGACATCGCGGCCGGAGCGCGGCGGAGCTGGGCGACGCTGGCCCGGCGGCGGCGCGGGGTGCCGGACGAGGTGGCCGCGGCGCTGGACACCGTCGGGTTGGCCGGGCACGCCGACCGGCTCGCCGGCACCCTCGCCCACGGCCAGAAGCAGTGGCTGGAGATCGGGATGCTGCTGATGCAGGACGCGAAGTTGCTGCTCCTGGACGAACCGGTCGCCGGGATGAGCCACGAGGAGCGCGACGCCACCGGCGCTCTGCTGGAGACGGTGAGCCGCGACCGCACGGTGGTGGTAATCGAGCACGACATGGACTTCCTGCGCCGCTTCGCCCGGACGGTCACCGTGCTGCACGCCGGCCGGGTGCTCAGCGAGGGCACCGTGGCGCAGGTGCAGGCCGACCCCCGGGTGCAGGAGGTCTACCTCGGCCACCCGGTCGACAGCGGTTCGAGCGGAGGTGAGGCGTGATGCTGGCACTGTGCGGGGTGTCCGCCGGGTACGGCCACAGCCGGGTGCTGCACGGCGTCGACCTGGCGGTGCCCACCGACGGCGTGGTCGCCGTGCTCGGTCACAACGGGGCCGGCAAGAGCACCCTGCTGCGGGTGGCCGCCGGGCTGCTGCGTCCGCACGCCGGCACAGTCGAGCTGGACGGCGAGGACGTCACCCGGCTCGCCCCGCACCGGCGGGTGGCGCGCGGGCTGGCGTACGTGCCGCAGGGGCAGCAGTGCTTCCCGCACCTGACGGCGGGGGAGAACCTGCGACTGGTGGCCGACGGGCGGCGCGACGGCGCGGCAGCCACCGCCGACGTGCTGGACCTCTTCCCCGCGTTGCGGCCGCTGCTGCGGCGACGCGCCGGCCTGCTCTCCGGCGGGCAGCGGCAGCAGCTCGCCCTGGCCCGGGCCCTGATCACCCGGCCCCGGCTGCTGATGCTCGACGAGCCGACCGAGGGCATCCAGCCGTCCGTGGTGACCGAGATCCAGGACCGGATCGTCGGGCTCACTCGGCAGGCCGGCATCAGTGTGCTGCTCGTCGAGCAGCACCTGGGCTTCGCGCTGCGGGTGGCCGACCGCTACCACGTGCTGGAATCCGGTCGGGTGACGTCGGCCGGCGACGCCGGCGCCGGCGCGAGCGCCGCGGTCCGGGCCGCCCTGGCGGTGTGAGGGCACGGGTGTCGGGTCGCCCTCCGTGAGGTGCTCGTATCCTTTCGGCGAACCCCTTCGGAACGCGCCGGCCCGGGCCGGCGCGCCCCGGCACCGGCTGCGCGGACGAAAGGACACGGTGTGAGCACCGAGACGTTGGAGTTCCAGGCCGAGGCCCGTCAGCTGCTCCAGCTGATGGTCCACTCGATCTACTCGAACAAGGACGTCTTCCTGCGGGAGCTGATCTCGAACGCGTCGGACGCGCTGGACAAGCTGCGCCTCGCGTCGCTGGTCGACAAGGATCTCCAGGTCGACACGTCCGACCTGCACATCGCCATCGAGGTCGACAAGGCGGCGCGCACCCTGACGGTGCGGGACAACGGCGTCGGCATGTCCCGGGACGAGGTCGTCCAGGTGATCGGCACGATCGCCAAGTCGGGCACCGCCGAGCTGCTGCGCAAGCTGCGCGAGTCGACCGACGCCGGCGCCTCGCAGGAGCTGATCGGCCAGTTCGGCGTCGGCTTCTACGCCGCGTTCATGGTCGCCGACCGGGTCGAGCTGGTCACCCGCCGGGCGGGGGAGACCGGCGGCACCCGCTGGGAGTCGACCGGCGAGGGCACGTACACGATCGCCCCGGTCGAGGACGCGCCGCAGGGCACCGCCGTCACCCTGCACCTCAAGCCGGCCGACACCGACGACAACCTGCACGACTACACCGCCGAGTGGACCATCCGGCAGATCGTCAAGCGGTACTCCGACTTCATCGCCCACCCCATCCGGATGGCCGTCGAGCGGCCCGGCGCGGACGGCGGCGAGCCCACCACCGAGGTGGCCACCCTCAACTCGATGAAGGCGCTGTGGGCGCGGCCCCGCGACGAGGTCGAGCCGGCCGAGTACCACGAGTTCTACAAGCACGTCAGCCACGACTGGGCCGACCCGCTCGAGATCGTGCACATGCGGGGTGAGGGGACCTTCGAGTACGAGGCGCTGCTCTTTCTGCCCTCGCACGCCCCGCTCGACCTGTTCGCCCCGCAGGGCCGACGCGGCGTACAGCTCTACGTCAAGCGCGTCTTCATCATGGACGACTGCGAGGCGCTGATGCCGGGGTACCTGCGCTTCGTCAAGGGCGTGGTCGACGCGCACGACCTGTCGCTGAACATCTCCCGGGAGATCCTCCAGCAGGACCGGCAGATCCAGGTCGTCCGTCGTCGCCTGGTGAAGAAGGTCCTCGCCACGGTCAAGGACCTCAAGGCCGACCAGCCGGAGAAGTACCGCACCTTCTGGGCCGAGTTCGGCGCCGCGGTCAAGGAGGGCCTGATCGACGACACGGAGAACCGGGACACCCTCCTGGAGATCCTGTCGGTCGCCTCGACCCACGACGCCGCCGAGCCGACCGACCTCGCCGGCTACGTCGGCCGGATGAAGGACGGCCAGACCGACATCTACTACGCCACCGGCGAGAACCGCGCCACCATCGAGAATTCGCCGCACATGGAGGCGTTCCGCGCCAAGGGCTACGAGGTGCTGCTGCTCACCGACCCGGTCGACGAGGTGTGGGTGGAGCGGGTCGGCGAGTACGACGGGAAGACGCTGCGCTCGATCGCCAAGGGCCAGGTCGACCTGGACACCGAGGAGGAGAAGAAGGAGGCCGAGGCCGAGCGGGAGCGGCAGCGCACCGAGTACGCCGACCTGCTCACCTGGCTGAGCGGCGCCCTCGCCGACCAGGTCAAGGAGGTCCGCCTGTCGTCCCGGCTGACCACCTCCCCGGCCTGCGTCGTCGGCGACGCCCACGACCTCACGCCCACGCTGGAGAAGATGTACCGGGCGATGGGCCACGAGGTGCCGCAGGTCAAGCGGATCCTCGAGCTGAACCCGGCCCATCCGCTGGTGAGCGGCCTGCGCAAGGCCCGCGAGCAGGGCGGCACCGAGGAGTCGCTGACCGAGACCGCCGAGCTGCTGTACGGCATGGCGCTGCTCGCCGAGGGCGGGGAACTGGCCGACCCGTCCCGGTTCACCCGGATCCTCGCCGAGCGCCTCGCCCGTACCCTCTGACCGGCGGCGGGGACGCCGCGATGGCGGCGTCCCCGGCGTCAGGTCGCGGTGCTCCGCCGGGACGCCACCCACCAGCCGGCCGTCGCCACGACGGCGACGGCGCCGCTGAGCAGGAACGGCGCGACCAGGCCGGCCCGGGCGGCGAGTACGCCGCCGGCGAGGGCCCCGAGGGCCGTGCAGCTGTAGGTGAGCGTGCGGGAGGCGGCCACGACCCGGCCGAGCAGCCCGTCGGGTACGAGCCGCTGCCGGAGCGACAGCGCGGCGACGTTGAGGACGGCGAACGACGCGCTGGTGGTGACCACGACGACCACGGCCGTGACGCGGCTCGGGGCGACGACCAGCAGGACGGGAACGCCGCCGGTGAGCGCCAGCGTCGCCGTCAGGACGTGGCGGTGCCGGAACCGGCGCGCCACCGCCCATCCGCTCTCCGGACCGGCTGGTACGAGCGGCGCGACCGCCACCGCCGCGCGCCGTCCATAGACTGAGATATCTGGATCCTCGTGCCGTGCCGAGGAGGCACATCGATGAATGAGGTTGGTGCTCGACGACGTACGCGGGCCGCAGCCGCCGCCCTCCTGATCTTCCTGGTCCTGACCGGTTCCGGCTGTTCGCTGCTGCATGGTGACGAGGAGCCCGCCGACCGGGATCGGTTGACGCTGAGCGATGACGGATTCTCGCTCGCCGAGTTCGGCGACTCCATTGAACAGGCCAGCGGGCGGTTGCGTGAGCGCTGGGGTCCGGAGGAGGTCCGCGAGATGGTCTGCGAAAGCTCCGCGACGTCGAGGATCCTCGCCTGGGACGGAGTGGTGCTCGTCTTCAACGACCGCGGGCTGGCCGGTTACCTCTTCGGTCCCCGGGCGGATGATCCGATCACCCCTGTCGCCTGGGACGTTGGGAAGGCGTCGACGGACCAGGGACTGCGCCTCGGCGACACCGTGGCGAGGGCTCGCGAATTGTACGGCCGGAACTTCGTTCTGACGGAGACCAGCCTCGGTCCCGAATGGTGGGTGGAAACCGACGCGGTCGGGGAGCACTCGGTCAGGGGCTTCGCCACGGGCCTCGGCCCGAGGGACACCATCGCCCGCATCGGTGCAGGCGATCTGTGCGCGGCGCGATGACGGGACGGCCCCCCGGCGGCCGTTACGAGTCGCGCGCGGCTGACGCTCTCGACGTGCTCAGGTAGGCCGTGGTCAGCAGGATCTCGATGACCAGTGCTCCCGCCATACCGAGGACCGCGCCGAGGACGAGCAGGTCCGGCTCCCGCGTACGCTCCCGCTCTACGTCCACGAGGTCGATCGACACCGCGGGTACGGGAAGCCGGTCCTCGTTGGCGCCGGGCACCCGAGACGAGGTCAGCGAGTACCTGGTGATCGAACCTTCGGACTCGCCCGGCCGGCTTACGCCGTCCGTCTCGAAGCGGTCCACCTTGTAGGCGCCTGTGTGGACGGAGACGGTGCCGCCAGCGGATGCCGCCGATCCGCGCTCGCCGGCGACGTCGATACGCGCTGTGCGTACAAACCTGTACTGGCTGGAGTGGGACAGGCTGCCGTTCCGGAGGCTGACCGAGACCTGGGACGGTGCCGGCAGCGTCTGCGGGACGAGTACGAGATATGACTCGTCCCGCTCGCCGAGTCCGGGCGTACCGACATGTCGCCAGCCGTCAGAACCGATCGACCTGCCGTCGTCCGCCCGCGCGTTCAGCCTGACGACGTCAACCTTGTCTCCGGTAGGTGAACTGAGGGTCAGCGGCTCACCCGGCGACCAGTCGGCGAGGGTCAACGTGATGGTTGTGGTGGTAATCGTGTCGCCAATGGCCACGTCGAAGGAGAGCGACTCGATCTTTGCCGGGACGTCGGCGACGTAGGTCGGACTACCACTGTTCTCCTGGATCGGTGCGGACCGGTAGGCCACTCTCCCGTAGCCGACACCGCTCGCGGTGGCAGTCACCAACAGCAGTAGTGCCAGGGCGACCAGCTGTCGCTTCGCTATGGTGCGTTGGCGGCCACCGTCGCGCTGTCGCCTTCGGACGAGCGCGGGGCCCGGAAGTGCGTCCCTCTCCGACCTGGTACGGGCACCAGCTGGATCGCCACGGTCATCCGCCGGCAGGGACGGCTCGTCCTGGTCACCGTGCTGCTCGACGGCAGGGGGCGGTACCCAGAGGCCGCTCTGGACCTGCCGCCAGGACGTGAACCGGTCGCTCTGGAACCTTGTTTCCCGCCTCGGCCCTGGTCGAGCGATCAATCTCTGGCCTCCCCGCTGCCGGGCCGCTTCAGGCGCACTGCCGCCACCTTGCCAGCGTCCGGCGGGCGCTGTCGACTCTGCCCGGTCACCGCCTCCGCGCGAGCGGTGGGCTCCAGGCGGCGCCTGGAGCCCACGGCCGTTGCTGCTACCAGAGCACGCCGGGCATCGGGATCTCGGTGCCGACGGCGAAGAAGTCGTGCCACTTCACGCCGGTGCCGACGAACGACGAGCCGGTGGACCGGGCGACGAAGGCGTCCGCCGCCGAGCCCCGGGTGAAGACCACCAGATCGTCGCGGCCGTCGCCGGTGTAGTCACCGGCACCCGGCACCTCGCTGCCGTAGGCGAACGAGTCGTGCCACTTCACGCTCGTGCCCACGAAGGACGAGCCGTTGGACAGCGCCACGTACACGTCGCCGGTGGAGCCCCGGGTGAAGGTGGCGATGTCGTCGCGGTTGTCGCCGTTGAAGTCGCCGACGGTCGGGATCTCCGAGCCGACGGCGAAGAAGTCGTGCCACTTCACGCTCGTGCCCACGAACGAGGAGCCGTTGGACAGGGCCACGTACGCGTCGGCGCTGCCGCTGCGGGTGAAGGTGACGATGTCGTCGCGGTTGTCGCCGTTGAAGTCGCCGACCATGGGGATCTCCCAGCCGACGGCGAAGAAGTCGTGCCACTTGATGCTCGTGCCCACGAACGACGAGCCGTTGGAGAGGGCGACGTAGACGTCGGCGGCGGCCCCGCGGGTGAAGGTGGCGATGTCGTCGCGGTTGTCGCCGTTGAAGTCCCCGACGACCGGGATCTCCGAGCCGACGGCGAAGAAGTCGTGCCACTTGACGGCGGTGCCGACGAACGACGAGCCGTTGGAGAGGGCGACGTAGACGTCGGCGGCGGCCCCGCGGGTGAAGGTGGCGATGTCGTCGCGGTTGTCGCCGTTGAAGTCCCCGACGAGCGGCAACTCGGTGCCGAAGGCGAAGTTGTCGTGCCACTTCACCGACGTGCCGACGAAGGAGGAGCCATTCGACAGGGCGACGTAGACGTCACCGGCGCCACCCCGGGTGAAGGTCGCGATGTCCTCCCGGCCGTCGCCGTTGAAGTCGCCGTGGCTGCTGCCGAAGCCGTCGTTGCCGGAGAACAGCATCCGGTTCGGCGTCTCCGGGCGGGCGTCGGTGATGACGCCGGGGGTGGACTCGTTGATGATCATCGTGGCGATCTGCGCGGGCGTGCTCGACGGACTGCGCTGGCGGATCTTCGCCGCCGTGCCGGCCACGTGCGGCGACGCCATGGAGGTGCCGGAGAACACCGCGGTGGCGGTGTCGCTGGCAATGCCGGCGGAGGTGATGCCCGCCCCGGGCGCGAACAGGTCCACGCACCGGCCGAAGTTCGAGGTGCCGGACCGGGCGTCGGCCGAGGTCGCGTTCGCGACGGTGATCGCCGCCGGGACCCGGGCGGGGGAGAAACCGCAGGCGTCGGCGTTGTCGTTGCCGGCCGCGACGACGACCGGGATGCCGGCGGTGACCGCCCGGTTCACGGCGGCGTCGGCCGCGGTGTTGCCGCCGCCGCCGAGGCTGGCGTTGATGACCGCCGGCCGGGCCCCGTTGGCGATGACCCAGTCGACGCCGGACACGAACCACGACCACTGCCCGCTGTTCGCGCAGTTCAGCACCCGGACGGCGTGTATCCGGACGCCCTTGGCCACGCCGTGCGCCGCGCCGCCGACCGTGCCGGCGACGTGTGTGCCGTGCCCGTGGCAGTCGTTGCCGTTCTGCCCGTCACCGACGAAGTCCGCGTCCCGGGTGGCCCGGCCGCCGAAGTCGTTGTGGGTGGAGCGGATGCCGCTGTCCAGGACGTACGCGTGCACGCCCGCGCCGGTGTTCGGGTAGGTGTAGGCGCTGTTGAGCGGCAGCCGTGGCTGGTCGATGCGGTCCAGCCCCCACGACGTGGGGCTCGGCTGGACGTCCGTACCGGCGATCCTGGCGTCCTGCTCGACGAGCGCGACCGCCGGGTCCTTGCTGAGCGCCCGCGCGTCGGCGGCCGACATGCGCGTCGTGAAGCCGTTCAGCGACGTGAGGACGTGCTTCACACTGCCGTGGTGCCGGGCCGCCAACCGCTCACCGGCACGACGCGCAGGCTCCCGGTTGCCGTCCTTGAGCAGGACGATCCAACTGTCGGTGATGCCGCCGACGGCTGCCAGGCGGAAGGTGGTGGTGGCGCCGGCGTCGGGGGTGGGTGCGGCCTGAGCCGGACCCACGCCGGCCACACTGAGCGCCAGGGCGAGCCCCGCGACGATCAGTGCGTCTCTTTTTCTGGGCAATGTCGTTCCCTTCCCGTTGGCAATGCTCGGCGAGTTGTTGCGGAATTTGTCTCGTCGAGCGATGGGCAATGGGAGTAGATCCCAGACAATTGCGAATTCTGTTACGTTGTCGGATGCTCGACCGCCGCAGCCCCTTCGTCGGCGGTGTGACCAGTCCTCTCGCATTTGCCGCAGTCGTCATTCCTGTCGGAAAGCGGTCAGGAGATTAACGCCTTTTCCGTGGTTGCCGGCGGCCGTCGCACAGTTGGCCGCGACGGGAAGCCGTCGAGGTCAGGTATGGATCGCGCGGCAGCCCGAAGGCCACGGTCCGCGTGCCCCGGAGGAGGCGTGAAGCGGATCGGGCGGCCTCCGTGGCCAGCATGGGAATCACGCCGGTTGGGTAACACCGGCGGGCATGAGCATGAGTACGGCGGAGCGCGCCGCAACGCCGACCGGGACCGGCGTCGGCACGGTCGCGGTCGTCGCGCACCGGAAGAAGACCCTCGGGGGCGGCCTGGACGCCCTGCGCGCCGACCTGATTGCGGCGGGCGTCGACGACCTGATCTGGTACGAGGTGCCGAAGAGCCGCAAGGCCCCGAAGAAGGTGCGCAAGGCGCTGAAGAAGGGTGCCGACCTGGTCTTCGTGTGGGGCGGTGACGGGATGGTGCAGCGCTGCGCCGACACCCTCGCCGGCACCGGCACGCCCATGGCGATCCTGCCCGCCGGCACGGCGAACCTCTTCGCCGCGAACCTGGGCATCCCGGCGGACCTGCCGGAGGCCGTCCGGATCGGTCTGCACGGCCCGCGTCGCGCCCTCGACCTGGGGAAGCTCAACGGCGAACACTTCGCGGTGATGGCCGGCGCCGGCTTCGACGGCGACCTGATCCGGGAGGCCGACCGGAAGCTCAAGGGCCAGCTCGGCCGGATCGCCTACCTGTGGACCGGGCTGCGGCACGTACGGGGCGAACTGGTACCCACCCGGATCACGGTCGACGGCGCCGAGTGGTTCGACGGCGAGGCGAGCTGCGTGCTGTTCGGCAACGTCGGCACGATCACCGGCGGCATCCCGGCGTTCGACGACGCCCGCCCGGACGACGGCGCCCTGGAGATCGGGGTGTCGACCGCGAACGGTGCGGTCGACTGGGCGCGGACGCTCGGCCGGATGGCGGCCGGCCGCTCCGCGGAATCCCCGTTCGTGCGCATCACCCGGGGCCGCCGGGTGCGGGTCAGGCTCGCCGCGCCCCGGACGTACGAGCTGGACGGCGGTGCCCGGGGTGCGGTGACGAAGCTCAAGGTCCGCGTGGTGCCCGGCGCGCTGACCGTCTGCTGCCCGCACGCGTCGGAGCGGTGACGTCGCCGGCGGCGGATCGTCGTCGGTGCGGCCGGTGGCCGGCAGCCAGAGCGCAAGGTGCTCGCGCGGCCGGGGGAGCGGACCGGGTGCCCTACCATTCGGGGAGTGTCGACCGTCGATCCACCAGCCGTGCTCGACACGGTCTGGCAGCAGCAGGGTGTGTGGTCCCGGGCGGCGGACGCGGCGCGGCGACGCATCGTCCGGGGCCGCCGTCTGGTCGCCGGCCTGACCGTGGTCGCCGCCGTGGCCGCCACCGCCGCCGCGCAGCTCGGCGGCGTGCACCTGGCGGCGAGCCGGGCGTTGGCCATCATCGCCGCCGCGGCGTTCGGCCTCGTTCCGTTGGCCGCCCGGTCGACGGCCCGTGAGCCGGTGCAGGTCTGGACGCGGCTGCGGTCGGTCGCCGAGTCGCTGAAGGCCGAGGTGCACCGCCACCTCGCCGGGGTCGCCCCGTACCGGGGGCCGGACCGCGACGCGGTGCTGCTCAGCCGCGCGGACGCGATCGTGGACGAGGCGGGTGACCTGGTCGGGCACACGGTCGACGTCGCACCGCGGTCCCGACCCCTGCCGGAGGTGTCGGACGTCCCGTCGTACCTGCTGCGGCGGGTGGACCGGCAGGTCGAGCGGTACTACCTGCCGGAGGCCCGCCGGACGGGCGCCGCCGCCCGCCGGGTCCGGGTGGTCACGACGGGCCTGACCGCGGGCGGCGCGGTGCTCTCCGCGGTGGTCGGCGTGCTCGGGGACGGGCTCGGCCTCGCCGCGTGGGTGGGCGTCGTCGCCACGGTGACGACGGCGGTGGTGGGGTACGGCGCGGCCCAGCAGTACGAGCACCAGCAGATCGAGTACGCGCGCACCGCCGACCAGCTCGTCCGGCTGCTCCGCGCCCGGCGGGACGGGGACGGCTGGGCCGACGACGACGCGGTCGTGGCCGAGGCGGAACGTCTCATCGCACTGTCCAATGAGGTCTGGATGGCGAGAACCCTTGAAGAAGATGGCGTACCGCGCCGCTGAGACTACTCGGCGTGTTGTAGACTCATCGACAGTTGTCTAGGGCCGCCGTCCCGGGTGGCTCCCGCTGACCCACAAGTCCGATGGGGGGACTCACGTGGATCGCAACGCAGGCCGGTCGACGACCACCGCTCCGCTGGCCGATCTCCGGCGCACTCCGCTCGGCAAGATTCCGCTCTCCCGCGCCCGCACCGTGGCGCTGCCCGACACCCGCACCGTGGACCAGCCGGCCCGCGTCGATGTCGCAGCCTTCGGCTCTTCGATCTGAGGCCGGTGAGCCCGCGACGCCCGGACGGCCCGCGTCGGCCGTAGCGCTGAGTCAGTTCGTTCTCAAGATCGTCAGCCGGTGCGACCTGTCCTGCGACCACTGCTACGTCTACGAGCATCCCGACCAGTCCTGGCGCCGCCAGCCGCACACCATGGCCCCCACCACGGTGGCCGCCGCCGCCCGGCGCATCGCCGAGCACGCGGTCGCGCACCGGCTCGACGCCGTGCGGGTGGTGCTGCACGGCGGTGAGCCGCTGCTCGCCGGTGCCGCCGGGCTGGCGGCCACCGCCGCCGAGCTGCGCGGCCGGCTCGACCCGGTGACCCGGCTGGACCTGCGCATGCAGTCCAACGGCGTGCTGCTCACCGAGGAGATCGCCGAGGTGCTCGCCACCCACGGCGTCGCGGTCGGCATCTCCCTCGACGGCGACCGGGTCGCCAACGACCGCCACCGCCGGTACGCCTCCGGCGCGAGCAGCCACGCCAAGGTGCTGCGGGCGCTGGCGCTGCTGCGCCGCCCCGAGTTCCGGCCGTGCTACGCCGGGCTGCTCTGCACGGTCGACCTCGCCAACGATCCCGTCGCCGTCTACCGGGCGCTGCTCGCCGAGGACCCGCCGCACATCGACTTCCTCCTGCCGCACGCCAACTGGGAGCGCCCCCCGCCGCGCCCCGCCGGCGTCCCCACCCCGTACGCCGACTGGCTGCTCGCCGTGCACCGGGCCTGGACGGCCGACGGGCGACCGGTGCCGATCCGGCTGCTGGATTCGCTGCTGGCCACCGCCGCGGGCGGCGTCACCCGCACCGAGGCGGTCGGGCTGGCCGCCGCCGACCTGGCGGTCGTCGAGACCGACGGCAGCTACGAGCAGGTCGATTCGCTCAAGTCCGCGTACGACGGTGCGCCGGCCACCGGCCTGGACGTCTTCACGCATCCGGTCGACGTGGTCGCCGCCCACCCGATGGTCGCCGTCCGGCAGGCCGGGCTCGCCGGCCTCTCCGCCACCTGCCGCGCCTGCCCGGTCGTCCGCCAGTGCGGCGGCGGCCTGTTCGCCCACCGGTACCGTCCGGGCACCGGCTTCGACAACCCGTCGGTCTACTGCGCCGACCTGGCCCACCTGATCGAGGGCGTCACCGGCGGCCCACCCTCGCCACCGGCCCGCCCGGCCGGGTCCGCCGCGATGCCGGCGGCATCGGCCGGTCCGGGCGGTCCGGATGCCGCGATGCCGCCGGCATCGAGTCGATCAGCAGCGGGCGGCCGCGTCGACCAAGCCGCCGACCGCGCCGACCCGGCGGGCGAGCCGGCCGACGACGACGGCGGGCCCGACGAGCTGGCCCCGAAGGTGCTCGACGACCTCGGCACCGGCCACGGCACCGACGCCTCGGTCCGCCAGCTCGCCGCCGTCCACCTGGCCAAGACCCGGGCGTTGCTGGTCGCGCTCAGCCCGGCCACGGCCGGGCACCCGGTCGCGGCGGCGGCCTGGGAGCAGCTGGTCGACCTGGACGTCACCGCGCCGGGGGCGGTACGGGACGTGTTGGGCCACCCGTTCGTCCGCCGCTGGGCGCACCGGTGTCTGGAACGGCCGGCGCTGGCCGACGTCGCTCGCCTCGCGGCGGTGGCCGCGGCGGCGGCGGTCCGCGCGAATGCCCGCGTCGACCTGGACGTGCCGGTCCGCGACGGCGTGCTCGCCCTGCCCACCCTCGGGGCGCTCGCCCTGCCGGAGCTGCCCGGTCCCGTCCTGCTGACCACGGTGGACGGGGGTTTCCGGGTGCGCGGGGCCGGGCGGTCCGTCGACGTCCGGCCCGGCGAGGAGACATCCGTCTGGCGCCCGGTGCGCCGCGCCGGCGCAGCCGACGTGCTGATCGAGGACACCGACCCGTACCGGGACAGCTACCAGGATCTCGTGGTCGCGCCGCGGCTGGCCGCCGACGCCGCCGCCCGGTGGGCCGCCCACCTCACCGCGGCGGTGGGCCGGATCGACGCCGAGGCGCAGGCGTACGCCCCCGGGGTGCGGGCGCTGCTGCGCGCGGTCGTCCCGGTGCGGCCGGACCGGCGGGGCCGCCAGCGCAGCGCCGCCGCCGCGTCCGCCTTCGGCGCCGTCGCCGTCACGCCGGTCCCCGACGACGCGGCCCTCGCCGTGCTGCTCGTCCACGAGGTGCAGCACCTGAAGCTCGACGGGGTGCTCGACGTCTGCGAACTGGTCGACCGGCGGGACTCCCGGCTGCTCACCGTGCCGTGGCGGAACGACCCGCGTCCGGTGGAGGGCGTGCTGCACGGCACGTACGCGCACCTCGGCGTCGCGGACGTGTGGCGCCGGCGGCCGGGCGCGGAGGCCGCCGCCCACCACCGCCGGTACCGCGACTGGACCGACGGCGCGCTCGACGCCCTGCTCGGGCTGGGGGTGCTGACACCGGCGGGGGAGCGGTTCGCCGCCCGGATGCGCGCCACGGTGGACAGCTGGTCATGACCGTCGGGCGCGCCGGGCTGGCCGCCGACCTGCGGGCGTTGGGCCTGCCGATCGGCGCGACCGTGCTGGTCCACGCGTCGCTGCGCCGGATCGGGCCGGTCGCGGGCGGCCCGGCGGCCGTGCTGGCAGCCCTGTGCGACGTGCTCGGCCCGGCCGGGACGGTGGTGGTGCCGACGCAGACCGCCGGCAACTCGAACACGTCGCCGGCGTTCCGCACCGCCGTTGCCGGCCTGACCGCGCGCGAGGCGGCCGCGGTGGAGGCCCGGATCCCGCCGTTCGACCCGGACCGCAGCCCGTCCGAGGGCATGGGAGCGCTCGCCGAGCACGTGCGACGGCAGCCCGGGGCCGTGCGCAGCCGGCACCCGCAGACGTCCTTCGCGGCGCTCGGCCCGGCCGCCGCCGCCCTGACCGCCGTCCACGACCTGGAGTGCCACCTGGGCGAGCGGTCCCCGCAGGCGGCCCTGTACGCCGCCGACGCCCTGGTGCTGCTGCTCGGCGTCGACTACGCCACGTGCACGGCCTTCCACCTCGCCGAGTACCGCCTCGACCCACCGCCCGCCTCACGTCCGTACCGCTGCTACGTCCGGGACGAGGCGGGCCGCCGGGTCCGGCGCGACTTCCTCGCCCTCGATCTCGACGACTCCGACTTCGCCCGGATCGGCGCGGCGCTGGACCGCCGGCCGGAGGTGCGGCGCGGCCGGGTCGGCGCCGGCACCGGCCGGCTGCTGCCGGTGCGTGCGGCCGTCGACTTCGCCGGCCGGTGGATGAGCGGGCACCGGACACGAGGGCGGCTCCGGGTTTGCCACTGCCGATACTGTGGTGCCGCGGGAGTGTCCCCTTCGGACGGGAGCGGCGGGTGAGCGAGGAGGAGTTCCGGGTCGACCCGCGCGCCCCCGTGTTCTTCCTCAGCTACGCCCGGGCCAAGCAGCGGCCGGCCGAGCCGCCCCGGGACACCAACCAGAAGGTGTTCCAGCTCTACGTCGACCTCTCCGACCACGTGTCGGAGCTGCTGGGCCTGCCGGCGGGCAGCACCGCCGGCTTCCTCGACCGGGTCCTCGACGGCGGCCAGGTGTGGGCGGACGACCTGGCCTTCGCCACCGGCCACTGTCAGGTCTTCATTCCGCTGATCTCCCCGCAGTACCTGCGCAGCGTCTGGTGCGCCCGCGAGTGGAACGCGTTCGTGCGCCGCCGGCAGGTGCGCCGCCCGGACGCGCGGGCGACCCCGGGGGAGCGGCCGATCATCCCGGTGAACTGGTCGGTGATGGGCCGCCGCCACCTGCCGGACGCGATCCGGCGGCGGCAGATGTTCTCCCCGACCGGGCTGCCGCCGGACATCGCCCCGCAGTACCAGCAGGAGGGCATCTACGGCCTGCTCAGCCTGGGCCGCAACGGCAAGGACGCGTACGACGCGGTGGTGTGGCGGCTCGCGCAGCGGGTGGTGCGTGCGGTGGACACGCACTGGGTCGAGCCGTACGTGTCGCGCATCGAGGAGCTCGGCGAGGGGTTCGAGGAGGCCGGCGATGAGCTGGACTGACACCAGCGGCTCCCGCGCCGGCCGGGAGACGTACTTCTTCCTCAGCTACGCCCATTCGGTGCCGCTGTCGGCGGCGGCCCGTCCGGACACGGACTACTGGGTCAGCCGGTTCTTCCAGGACCTGCACGCCGCCGTGCAGCGGGGCGCGCGCCGCGCCGGCGACCTCGACATCGGGTTCTTCGACGGGCTCGTGGCCCCCGGCGCCGACCTGAAGCAGGCGCTCACCGACGCGCTCAGCCTCACCCACGTCTTCGTGCCGCTCTACTCGCCCAACTACTTCAGCAACGCCTGGGCCGTCGGCGAGCGGGCCGCCTTCCGGTCCCGGCTGGGCCTGCTGCCGCCGGCCGACGCGGGCCGGCACATCCTGCCGGTGCTGTGGATCCCCTTTCCGCCCTGGGACGACCGGCCGGAGATGGCCGAGGCGGTGGAGCTGGTCGGCGGCCCCACCGAGTACGCGGAGAACGGGCTGCGGGCACTGTGCAAGCTCAGCGCCTACCGGCGGCAGTACGACCTGGTGCTCAGCGCCCTCGCCGAGCGGATCATCGCGGTGACCGAGACCGCGCCGCTGCGCCGCTCGCGGGCCGCCCCGCTGGGCGCCGCCCGGGTGGAGGACCGTGGTGACCCGGCGCTGGTCGTCACCGCGCTCGCCGGGCCGGACGGGCGGCAGTGGCGGCCGTTCGCCGGGCGGCACGTGCTGACGATCGCCGACTACGTGGCCGCCACCGCGCAACGGTTGGGGCTGCCGACCCGGGTCGTCGAGTTCGCCGGCGCCCGCGACCACGCCCCGGACAGCCCGACCGTCCTGCTGATCGACGCCGAGCTGGGCGCGGCGGCGGTCCGGGAGGCGGTCGCCGGGCTGCCGCGCTGGGTCGTGCCGCTGGTCGTGGCCGGCGCCGACGCCGCACCCGGTGGGACGGCCCGGGCGGCGGGGGCCGACGAGATCGACGCCGCGCTGCGCGAGGCCCGGTTCCCGGAGGTGCGGCCGGTCCACGGCGTGGACGAGTTCGAGCGCAGCGCGCCGCTGCTGGTGATCGAGGCACGGAAGCAGTTCCTCCGGCACGGCCCGCTCTACCCGCAGGACACCCCGGGCGCACCGCGGCCCAGCCTGCGCCCGACCGACCCATCCGACCAGCGGCGACGAGGAGAGGACCGATGACGGAACGGCGCGACGGTCAGGTCGTCACCTTCTACTCGTACAAGGGCGGCACCGGCCGCACGATGGCCCTGGCGAACACGGCCTGGATCCTGGCCGCGAACGGCCAGCGGGTCCTCGTCGCCGACTGGGACCTGGAGTCACCGGGGCTGCACCGGTTCTTCACGCCGTTCCTCGACCACGAGCAGGTCGCCTCCACCGGCGGCGTGATGGACCTGATCGTCGAGTACGAGTGGGCGAATTTGAAGCGCCGCCGGGAGGCCGAGGCCGCCGGGCTCGCCGAGCCGGTGGAGTCCCGGCCCAGCGACTGGCACCGCCACCTGGCCAAGGTGCAGAAGTACGCGTTCTCCGTCAACTGGGAGTTCCCCGGCGGCGGCAGCCTCGACCTGCTGCTCGCCGGCCGGCACAACCCGGACTACGCGAGCAGCGTCACCGGCCTGAACTGGGACAACTTCTACAACCGGCTGGGCGGGGCGCTGTTTTTCGACGCGCTGCGCGAGGACATGAAGCGCCACTACGACTGGACGTTGATCGACAGCCGCACCGGCATCAGCGACGTCGCCGAGATCTGCACCATCCACCTGCCGGACGTGCTGGTCGACTGCTTCACGCTGAGCGACCAGGGCATCGACGGCGCCGCCACGGTCGCCGCCCGGGTCCGCGGCTACGAGGGGCGGCGGGCCCGGCGGGTGCTGCCGGTGCCGATGCGGGTGGACGAGGGGGAGAAGGGCAAGGCCGACGCCGGCCGGGCGGTGGCGATGCAGCGCTTCGCCGGGCTCCCCGGCGGGATGACCGACGCCGAGCGGCGCGAGTACTGGCTCACCGTCGAGGTGCCCTACCGGGCCTACTACGCGTACGAGGAGACCCTCGCCACCTTCGGCGACATCCCGGGCGGCCGCACCACCCTGCTGTCCGCGTACGAGACGTTGACGGGTCACATCACCGGTGGCCGGTTCGCCGCGCTGCCGCGGATGGACGAGGCGCTGCGCCGGCGTACCGTCGCCCGCTTCGAGCGCAAGCCGGCCGTGGCCGACGAGCTGATCGTGCTGCGACACGTCCCGCAGGACCAGGCCTGGGCGGAGTGGGTGCAGGCCGTGCTCACGGCCGTGGACCTGCGGGTGGCCACGGCGGCGGTGGACGACCTGTCGCCGGTGCGGGCCGGCACGGTGACCCGTGACGTCACGCTGGTCTCCCGCTCCTACCGGGCCGCACACGACGAGCAGGTCGATCCGCGCCGGTCGGGCGCGGCACTGATCGTGTACGTGGACAGCACCACCCCCTCGCCGGACGCCCCGATCGGCAGCTGGGTGTCGCTGCACGAGCTGGCCTCCGAGGAGGCCGTCGACCGGCTCGTGCAGCTGGTCGGGGTGACCCCGCCGCCCGGCCACGGCCGTCCGGTGGTGCGCGCCGCCCGCTACCCGGGCTCCCGGGCGCCGGTGTTCAACCCGCCCAGCCGCAACCTGCGGTTCACCGGCCGGGAGGAGCTGCTGCGCCAGCTCCGGGAGGAGCTGAAGGCCGCCGGCAGCATCGGCATCCCGGTGGCGTTGCGCGGTGGTCCGGGCATCGGCAAGACGCAGCTGGCGATCGAGTACGCGCACCGCTTCCGCGGCGCGTACGACGTCATCTGGTGGGTCCAGGCGGACCCGCCGCAGTTCGTCGACGTCCGGGTGGCCGACCTCGGCGCCGAGCTGGGCCTGCCCCGGCAGCCCACCATCCCGGAGATGACGCGGGCGGTGCGGCAGCGGCTCAGCCGCCCCGAGCGCCGCCCGGACGGCGGTCCGCCCGAGCAGTGGCTGCTCGTGTTCGACAACGTCGACCAGTACGAGCACGTCCGCGACTACCTGCCGCAGGGCGTCGGGCATGTGCTGGTCACCACCCGCAACCCGGACTGGGGCGACCTGGCCCGGGCGTTGGACGTCGAGGCGTTCCAGCGGGCGGAGAGCGTCGCGCACCTGCGGGCCCGCGTCGGCGAGCGGTCGATCACGGAAGGTGAGGCGGAGCAGGTCGCCGACGCGGTCGAGAACGTGCCGATCTTCGTGGCGATGGCCGGCGCGTGGCTGGCCGACACCGGCACCCCGGTCGCCGACTACCTGACCGGCCTGGAGCGCACCGGCCCGGCGGAGGACATCTGGGACTTCTCCCTCCAGCGGTTGCGGGAGGGGTCGGCAGGCGCGTACCGGCTGCTGCAGCTCGCGTCGGTGCTCGCCCCGGAGATCTCCCTGGAGCTGCTCTACAGCGACCAGGTCGCCAAGGTCATCGCGGCGCACGACCCGGTGGTGGCCGCCCGGGTGGCCGACCGCGTCTCCGAGCGGGACATCGCCGCCGCGCTCGTGCAGCGCATCAACCGCCTCGCCCTGGTCAAGGTCGACCTGCACGCCCAGCAGGTCCAGGTGCACCGGCTGCTCCAGGCGGCGCTGCGCGCCCGGATGACGCCCGACGAACTGGCCGGCGTGAAGCAGGACGTGCACCGCATCCTCGCCGGCTCCCGCCCGTCAGGTGAGGTGGAGGATCCGGCCGCCCAGGCGCGGCTGCGTCTGCTCTGGCCGCACCTCGACGGCGCCGACGCGCTCTCCTCGCCCGACGACGACGTGCGTCAGCTCATCATCGACCGGATTCGCTACATCTACCTCAACGGCGGGTACGCGCAGGGCCACCGGTACGCCGAGCAGGCCGACGCCGCCTGGTCGCGGCTGCTGGCCCAGCTCGCCCCGGACACGCCGGACCATCGGGCGTTGCAGGTGCAGCTGCTGCACCTGCGGTTCAACCGGGCCAACCTGCTGCGCGGCCTCGGCCGGTTCGACGACGCCCGCCGTCTCGACGAGGAGACGCTCGGCGCGCAGGAGAAGCTGATCGGGTCCAGCCACCCGTACACCCTGATGACGGCGGGCGGCTACGGTGGCGACCTGCGGGCCATCGGCCGCTACTCGGACGCGCTGGAACGGGACCTGCGCACGTACGCCGCCTCGGTGGAGGTGTTCGGCGAGGACCACCGCCGTACCCTGACCGCCGCGAACAACCTGGCCGCGTCCTACCGGCTGATGGGTGACTTCCGGCGGGCCCTCGACGGCGACGAGGCCACCTACCGCCGGCTGCGGGTGGTGCTCGGGCCGGACCACCCGCGCACCCTGCTCACCGCCAACAACCTGGCGCGGGACCTGCGGGAGGCCGGTGACTACGAGGGGTCGGTGGCGTTGCTCCAGACGGTGGTGGCCGGGTACCGCAACCTGTTCGGCGACCAGTCCCGCAACGTGCTCACCGCGCAGACGAACCTCGCCGCGTCGCTGCGCAGCACCGGCGAGATCGCCGAGGCGGCGCGGCTGCTCGACGACGCGTACGAGCATCTGCTCACCGGGTTCGGCCCGCTCAACCCGGACACCCTGTTCAGCCGCCTGTCCCGCGCGGCGAACCTGATGCTGCAGGGCGAGGGGGAGCGGGCCCGCCTCGAGCTGACCGAGACCGAGGAGCAGTTCGCGCAGGTCTTCGGCGAGGGGCACCCGTACGTGCTGGTATGCCGCAACAACCGCAGTGTGGCGATGTGGGACGCCGGTGAGGTGGTGCCGGCCCGGGAGCTGGCGGCGCGGACGGCGGCGGCGGTCACCGCGGCGCTGGGCGGCACCCACCCGCTGACCATGGCGGTCGCCAACAACCTCGCCGTCTTCACGATCCTGCACGGCGAGCTGGAGGCCGGGCGGGAGCAGCTGCGCATCGTCGTCGGCCGGCTGCGCGAGACCCTGGGTGAGGACCATCCGGACACGCTCCGCGGGCGGGGAAACCTGGCGGTCGCCGAGCAGACCGCGACCGGCGGCGCCGGCAGCATCGAGCGGATGCGGCTCGCGGACCGGCTGGCGAACCGGATCGGGCAGCACCACCCGAGCGTGGTGAACCTGCGGGAGGGACGGTACGTGCGGCGGGTGCTCGACCCGCACCCCTACTGACCGGGACGGGCCCCGATCAGCAGGTCGCGGCTCACCGCCACCGCGTCGTCGTCGGCGGTGAGCCAGCGCAGGATGCGCGGCAGCTCCTCCATCGCGTCGAAGTGCGCCGCGTCGGCCTGCACCTCCAGCTCCGCGCCGGGGATGCGGGACGCCAGCCAGTGGGTGTGGCCGACCGGGGCGAAGGTGTCCTCGGCGCCGTGCCAGAGCTTCACCCTGGTCGTCGACGTGTCGATCAGGCCGAGGTCGAACTTCCAGTCCCGGCGGAGCGCGAGCACGTCGTCGATCCACCCGTACGGGCCGGCGCGTAACGCGTCCTCGAAGGTGTCGGCGAGCATTCTCCGCAGCGCCGGATCCCGCACCGCCCGCCGGTCCGCCATGGTCATCTGCGCCATGAGGTCCTCCAGCAGGTGCCGCGGGTCCTCGCTGGCCCGCTGCGCCCGGCGGCGGATCTCCTCCACCACGGCCGACGTGTCGGAGCGGCCGGCGCCGAAGCCGTTGAGGTTGTCGTCGTTCATCCCGGCGAACCAGTCCAGCTCGGGCGCGTCGGACGGGGCGAACCCGACCAGCGCCGCCACGCGGGTGATCCGGTGGCGCAGCGCCGGGTCGGCGGCGCAGGCGAGGGCGTGCGGACCGCCGCCGGACCGGCCGGCGACGGCGAACCGGGGCAGTTCGAGATGGTCGGCGATGACCTCCACGTCGCGTGCGGCTTCGGCCACGTCGCGGCCCTCGACCCGGTCGGACCCGCCGTAGCCGGGCCGGTCGTAGGTGATCAGTTTCACGCCCAACCGGTACAGAACGATGCCGCGCGGCTTCGGCCCCTTGCGGCTGCCCGGTGTGCCGTGCATCAGGAAGACCGGGTGTCCGTCCGGCGCACCCGAGACCTCGAACGCCAGTCGCTTGCTGTCCGCGCGATAGGCGATTTCGGTCCCAGGCTCCTCTGCTCGGCCCACTCCAGCCTGCCTTCCGGTGCTGCTGACCAGCGAATATCCGTCACGTCGGCCCAGAGCGAAGATGATTGATCGGCGGTGAACGACTCCACTCGGCAGTTGAGCCTAACGGTCGGGTCGGTCACGCCGCCATCCGCCAGTTCGACAACCCGCCGGATCTGTCGGAAAGGACACCGTCAGGGCGGTCCGTGATGGAACTTCCATCGGCCCGACCTCCGATCGATTCCGGTCGACGGCCGGGCTGCGTCGTCGCTGGTCAGCGCGGCGTCAGGCGGCGGCGCCGGTGCGGCTCGCCGGCGCCGGAGCGGCCGGGCGCAGCTGGCGCGCGGGCACCGGTGACCATCCGGTCAGCGCGTCGTCCGACCGGTCGGCCGGGGCGGTCGCCGGCCGCTGCTCGGGCGACGCCTGGGCCATCTGCAGCGCGCGCTGGGCGTTCTCCCAGGCGGCGCAGGGCCAGCCGTGGCCGGCGCAGAGCAGGTTGACGCAGTCGGCCCCGCCCTGGTCGGGCTGGTGCGCGTCGGCCACGTCGAGGGCGAGCCCCCACAGCAGCGGGTCGGTCACCTCGTCCGGGCGGTCGTGGCGGTCAGCCCGGTCGTGGCTGGTGTCGGACATGGTGGGGCCCCCCTCATGAGCTGGTACTGACCCTACCTTCACCCGTTACCGGCACCCGTAAACGGGCAGGTCGGCGCGGCGGGTCACGGCCGGCCGGACCGGGCGGGCGTCCCGGGGCTGAGGGCGGCGGGCCGGGTCGTGCGTACGGCCGCGGTGGCAACCGCCATGATGGGCCGGTGAGGATCCTGTCCATCCAGTCGTCGGTGGCGTACGGCCACGTCGGCAACTCCGCCGCCGTCTTCCCCCTCCAGCGTCTCGGGCACGAGGTCTGGCCGGTGCTGACCGTGCACTTCTCCAACCACACCGGGTACGGCGCGTGGCGCGGGCCGCTGCTCGCGCCGGCCGACGTCGCCGAGGTGATCGCGGGCATCGCGGACCGTGGGGTCCTGGGGGACGCCGACGCGGTGCTGTCGGGCTACCAGGGCGACCCGGCGATGGGCGCGGTGATCCTCGACGCGGTGACCCTGGTGAAGACGGCCAACCCGGACGCCGTCTACTGCTGCGACCCGGTGATGGGTGACGTCGGCCGTGGCATGTTCGTCCGGCCGGGCATCCCGGAGTACCTGCGGGACGTGGTCGTCCCGCGCGCGGACGTCATCACGCCGAACCAGTTCGAGCTGGACTTCCTGGCCGGCCGCACGACCACGTCCCTGGACGAGGTGCTGGAGGCGGTGGACGCGGTGCGGGCGACCGGGCCGCGGCACGTGCTCGTCACGAGCGTGCTCCACGGGGACGTGCCGGAGGGGTCGCTGGAGATGGTGGCCGTGTCCGACGAGGGCGCCTGGGCGGTGACCACACCGCTGCTGCCGATCAGCCCGAACGGCGGCGGCGACGTCACCGCGGCCCTGTACCTCGCGCACCTGTCGACGGCCGCCTCGCCCGCGACGGCCCTGGAGCGCACCACGTCGTCGATCTTCGCCGTTTTCGAGGCGACACTCGCGGCGGGCACCCGGGAGCTCCAGCTGGTCGCCGCCCAGGACGCGATCGCCGACCCGCCGGTGCGATTCCCCGCCCGGCGGCTGCGCTGAGGCGCGACGCCGGCCATCGACGCACGGAGGCCACCTCCCCCGACGGGGAGGTGGCCTCCGTGGCCGGTCAGCCGGCGCGGCAGGACGACAGCACGCCCACCACACCGACCCCCGGCTGCTTCAGGGGCAGCTTCGTGGACGCCGCCGGGCAGCGCGGCACCGTGATGTCGTGGATGCCCCGGCCGAACGTCGCCGCCGTCAGCTGGCGGGTCGGCTCGTGCCACCGCAGGTACATGACCGCCGCCTTCGGCAGGTCCGCGCCGAGCGTCGCCCACTCACCGCCGTTCCACGCCGACACGAACACACCGACGTCCGTGCCGACCAGCAGCAGCCCGTCGGCGGTCGGGACCACCGAGTTGACCGGCGCGTCGGGCAGCCCGCGCCCGATGTCGGTCCAGGTCCGGCCACCGTCACGGGTCAGCATCACGTGCGGCCGGTCGCTGCCGGAGCGGAAGCCGGAGAACGTCGCGTACGCGATGTTCGCGTCGGTGGGATGCACCGCGACGCGGGTGACCCAGGTGCCGGGGAGCTGGGCCGGGTCGACCTCGTTCCAGCTCCGGCCGAGGTCGTGCGTCCACCAGAGCTTGCCGTCGTCGGTGCCGGCGTACAGGGTGTCGCCGTCGGTCGGTGCGGCCGCGATCGTGGTGATCGTGCCCCACGGGTAGCCGGCCGGGTCGTTGGGGCCGCCGCCGGTGAGGTCGGGGCTGATCGCGGTCCAGGTGCGACCGTTGTCCGTCGACCGGTTGACGATGTTGCCGGCGTAGTACATGACGTTCGGGTCGCTCGGGTCGAACTGCAGCGGGGTGAGCCAGTTGCGTCGCTGGGAGGTGGTCTGGCCGGCGCCGATCGGCGCGCGCGGGCTGGCGCCGGCGTTCTCCGACCGGTAGCAGGAGCCGTACTGGCTGCACCCGAAGACGATGTTCGGGTTCTCCGGGTGGATGAGCGTCTGGAGGCCGTCACCGCAGCCGATCGGGTCCCACGGCCCGCCGGCCCCGTTGTAGCCGCGGTTGCAGCCGTTGTCCTGCGTGCCGCCGACCTTCAGGCGCGGGTCGGTCTGCGCCACGTCGACGGTGTAGAACTGGGTGTACCGCTCGTCGGTGGCCTTCACCCAGCTACCGGCGCCGTTGGCCTCGGAACGGTAGAAGCCGCCGTCGTTGCCGAGGTAGACCCGGCCGGGCACCTTCGGGTCCCAGCGCATGGCGTGCTGGTCGGCGTGGACGCCGCCGACCGGGGAGAAGCTCTGTGCGCCGTTGGTGGAGCGCATGAGGTTGACGCCCATGAGGAAGACGTGGTTCTGCTCGGCCGGGTCGACGAAGAGCTTGCCGAACCACCAGCTGAACGTCGACTGGGACGCCTGCCCGGCGGTGACCGGGGTCTGCGTCCAGGTGTCGCCGCCGTCGTCCGAGCGGTAGAACGCCCGGAACGGGCCGAGGGCGGTGCCCACGTACGCGTACAGGCGCTTCGGGTTGCTCGGGGCGAGCGCCAGGCCCCAGCGGCCCTGGTCGGCGTCGGTGGGCAGGCCGGTGGTCATCCGGGCCCAGGTCCGTCCGCCGTCGTCGGAGCGCCAGAGGCTGGAGCCGGGGCCGCCGTAGGTGCGCTGGTTCGGCTCGCGCAGGTGGTCCCACATGGCCGCGTACACCCGGGCGGGGTTGCTCGGGTCGATGAGGACCTCGGTGGCGCCGGTGGTCGCGTTCGGCGGGGCCAGGACCTGCCGCCAATTGTCGCCGCCGTCCTCGGTGAGGTAGACACCGCGCTCGCCGCCGGGGACGAACAGGTTGCCGCTGGCCGCCGCGAAGATCCGGTCCTCGTTGCCCGGGTCGATCGCGAAGCGGGCGATGGCGTGGCTGTCGGCCAGGCCGACCCGCTCCCAGGTGGCGCCCCGGTCGGTGGAGCGGTAGACACCGTCGCCGCCGAAGGTGATGGAGCCGCCGCCGGGCTGGGCCTCGCCGGTGCCCGCGAAGAGGACGCCGTTGCTGGTCATGGCCACCGCGCCGATCGCCTGGCCCCAGCCGTCCGGCCACACCGAGGTGAAGGTGGCGCCGGCGTCGCCGGACCTCCACACGCCGCCGGAGGCGGCGGCGACGAACACCTGGTCGGGCACCTGCGGGTCCACCGCGATGTCGACCACCCGGCCGCCGATGTCGGTGGGCCCGAAGAAGGACCAGTCCCGTTCGGCCAGCGGCCGGTAGACGCTGCGGGTCCGGGCGGCGAGCTGGTTGGCCTCGCCGCGGGCGCGGGCGTACTTGGCGGCGGACAGGTCGGTGCTGCCGTCACTCATCCGCTGAGCGGTCATCCACTCGTCGGGGAGTTCCATGGGGCCGGTGGGGGAACTCGTGGCCAGCGAGGGTTGCGCGGGCGGTGGCGGGCTGGACGACGCCGTCAGCGCGACCGTGGCGGTCAGCGCCAGCAGCGCCGTCGCCGTCAGCCCGCGACGACTTCGGGCGAGGGTGAGGGTCATGGGGCTCTCCTGTCCGTACGCGGACGGTCCTGTCTGCGCACGCTAGACAGCGCATCGGTGAACGTCACCGATCATCTGTCGGGAAACGGGCCGCCCGGTTAGGACAGGTGTCGAGGCCGTCAGCCGGTGCGGAACTCGGGGAGGCCCGCGTCGTCGGAGTCCGGGGCGACCATCGCGGTGAGCGTGGTGCCGTCGGCGCAGAGGGCGGTGGCCCGCAGGTACATGCGCCGGTCGCGTGCCCGCGCGAGGACCTCGGTCTCGAAGATCTCGTCCTCGATGCGCAGCAGGTCGACGTCGGTGCGCTGTTCGTAGTGGGCGCGGACGTCCAGCGGGGACATCCGGACGGTGGCTTCCACGCTGGTCAGCGCGCCCTGCACGACCACGCTGGTCACCCGGGCCCCGTCGGGCAGGACGAGGCCGGGCACGTCCGCGGCCACCTCCGGCTCCTGGTCCAGCGGCACCCGGTCGCAACTCGGCAGGTTGGCCAGCAGGTCCCGGTTGCCACCGGCCGGCGCCTCCGCCGTGCCGCCGCATCCGGCCAGCACGGCGAGGACGGCGACGGCACCGAGGGCCCGGAGTCTCATGGGCAGCAAGGATGTCACGGTCAGCGCAGCACCCGCCACCGCCGGACGGCGAGCAGCAGGCCGGTGATGATCACGGCGGTGACCAGCGTCAGCAGGATGGTGAGCAGCGAGCCGTACGCGAATCCGGAGAACTCGAAGACCTGGTCGAAGATGTAGACGGGCAGGTAGAGGGTGGCGTTGGCGGGCCGGCCGTCGGTGAGCACGTACGCCGGCACGAAGTTCACCTGCAACGTGAGGACGGTGTCCCGGACGGCCAGCAGCAGCAGCACCGGCGCCAGCAGCGGCAGGGTGATCCGGCGCAGCTGCCCGAACGGCCCGCACCCCTCCAGGGCCGCCGCCTCGTACAGCCGGCCGTCGAGCAGCCGGCGGGCGGCGAGGACCACGACGAACCCCTCGCCGATCGGGAACGCCAGCATCAGCACCACGCCCACCCGGGCGGTGGTCGGGTCGGCGAGCCAGGTGAAGCCGGGATGCCCGAACAGGCCGAGCACCTGGTTGAGCGGACCGTACAGCGGGTTGAGCACCCACAGGAACAGCACCGCGAGCGCCACGTCGGGGATGACCGTGGGCAGGTAGACGGCGGTGCGGAACCAGCGGCCGCCGGGGCGCGGGGCGGCGAGCAGCAGACCGAGCCCCACCGCGGCGAGGAACCGCACCGGCACCGCGAGCGCCACGTGGACCAGCGAGGCGCGCAGGCTGTCGAGCAGGAACCCGTCGTCGAGCATCCGCCGTACGTTGGCCAGCCCCACGAACCGTGGGTCGCGGGTCAACCCGGTGTGGTCGGTGACCGCGTACCCCACGTTGAGCAGCGCCGGCACCGCGACCAGCAGGGCCACCGCGACCGCGTACGGGGCGAGGAACGCCCAGCCGGTCAGCGGTGGCCGGGGGCGGCTCACCGGCGCCGCCCGGTGGCCGCGTCGAACCGGTGCAGCCGGTCGGCGCGCAGCCGCACCTCGTCGCCGGGGGCGACGCCCGGGCGGGGGCCGGTGCGGACGGTGAGCCGGGTGCCGTCCGGGCAGCGGGTCAGCAGGATCGCCTCGCTGCCCAGCGCCTCGACCGCCTCGACGGTCGCGACCACCGGTCCGTCGCCGTCGAGCGTGAGGTCCTCCGGACGTACGCCGAGCGTCAGGCCCGGGTCGCCGCCGAGCACACCGCCGCCGCTCACCAGGTTCATCGGCGGGCTGCCGAGGAACCCGGCGACGAACGTGTCGGCCGGCTCGTCGTACACCTGCTGGGGTGGGCCCACCTGCCGGACGCGCCCGTCGGCGAGGACGACCACCCGGTCGCCGAGGGTCATCGCCTCGTGCTGGTCGTGCGTGACGTGGACGGTGGTCGTGCGCAGTTCCCGGTGCAGGGCGAGCAGGTCGGCGCGGGTGGCGAAGCGCAGCGGCGCGTCCAGGCTCGCGAGGGGCTCGTCGAGCAGGTAGACGCTGGGGTCGCGCAGCAGCGCCCGGGCCAGCGCGACCCGCTGCCGCTGCCCGCCGGACATCTGGTCGGGGTAGCGGTCCAGCAGGTCGCCGATGCCGAGCCGCTCGGCGGCGGCGCGGGCCCGCCGGTCGGCCTCGGCGCGCGGTACCCGGCGGACGCGCGGCCCGAACGTCAGGTTGCCGTGGACGGTGAGGTGCGGGAAGAGCGCGTAGTCCTGGAAGACCATCGCCACCGCCCGCCGGTGCGGCGGCACCCCGGCCACGTCCACGCCGTCGACCAGGACCCGGCCGCCGTCCGGCCGGTCCAGGCCGGCGATCAGCCGCAGGATCGTCGACTTACCCGACCCGGACGGCCCGACGAGGGTGACCAGTTCCCCGGCCCGCACCTCCAGGTCGACGCCGTCGACGGCGGTGGTCCGCCCGTACGAGCGGGTCAGCCCCTCCAGCCGGATGACGCCACGTAGCCCGCTCACTTGCTCACCGGCAGGGTGAACAACGGGCGGACGGTCGTCTCCAGCCGGCGCAGCCCCTCCTCCCGGTCGACCCGGCCGTAGAACACCTCCTCCAGCAGCACGTCCGCCTCCTTCTCGACGCGGGCCCAGGTGGCGGTGCGCGGGGTGGCCCGCAGGTGCGGCTCGGCGTCGAGGTAGACCCGCGACGACCGCGGCGGCTTCGCCGGGTCGAGGAACGCGGGGGAGCCGGCGACGTCGAGTCGGGACGGGACGGTCCGGCCGGACTCGGCGAGCGTGCGCTGCCCGGCGGCGCCCATCGCGTACTCGATGAACCGCCACGCCGGACGGTGGTCCGGCAGGCCGGCGCTCATGCAGTACGCGTCGCTGTGCAGGATGGACGCCGGTACGCCGCCGGGGGCGACCGGCAGCGGCGCCGCGTCCCAGGTGAAGCCGTCGATGGTGCGCAGGGTCGGCACGGCGACCCGGCTGCTCAGGTACATGCCGAGGGTGCCGCGCAGGAAACGCGCCTCGCTGGACTCGCTCTGCTCCTCGGCGTCCGGCGGCACGACCCGGTGTCGCAGTTGCAGGTCGAGGAACCAGTCCACGGCCTTCCGGGTGGCCGGGTCGCCGCGCAGGGTCAGCGCGGTCGGCCGGGTCGGGTCGTCGACCAGTTCACCCCGGTTGGACCAGACGAAGGGTGCGAGCCGGGCGATCGACGGCTCGACGCCCACCCCGTACCGGCCGTCGCGGGTGAGCGCCTTCGCGGCGGCGAGGAGGTCGTCCCACGTCCAGCCGGCGGCCGGCGCCGGGACGCCGGCGGCCCGGAACAGGTCGGCGTTCCAGTAGACGACCAGCGAGGACAGGTTCTGCGGCAGGCAGGTGAGCGCCCTGCCGTCGAACCGGAACGCGTCCAGGGCCCGCGGGCTGAAGTCGCTCTCCTTGATCGCGCTGCTGGCGTCCAGGTAGGACTGCACCGGCTCGATCGCGCCCTGCGCGGCGAACTGCCCGTACCGGCGGTAGTTCAGCAGGAAGACGTCCGGCGGCCGGCCGCCCGCGAACGACGTGGTGAGCCGCGCCATCAGCTCGTCCTGGGTGGCCACGGGGGAGAGGGTCACGTCGACGTCCGGGTTGGCCGCGGTGAAGCCGGCGACCAGGGTGCGGTAACCGGCGACCTCCTCGGCGTCGCCGAACAGCACCACGGTGATGCCGGCCCGGTCCTCGGCGGCGCCGGAGGTGCACCCGCTGCCGATCAGCAGTACGGAGGCCAGGGCCGCGCACGCGCGTCGCCAGCTGGGGGTCATCGGCGTCCTTTCGCTCGGAGTGCGGCGAGGGGGTCGTCGGACAGCAGGATCCGCTGTGCCAGCAGGAACACCAGCACGCACGGCGCGGTCGCGACCACGCAGCCGGCCATCAGCAGCGGCCAGTCGGTGGGGTTGAGCAGCAGCAGGAACCGCAGCCCGAGCGGCCACGTGTAACGGTCGCCGCTGGTCAGGTACAGCAGCGGGTCGATGAAGTTGGCCCAGTGGAAGGTGAAGGCGAGCACCGCCACGGCGAGGGTCGCGGGCTTGACCTGCGGCAGCGCCAGCCGCCGCCAGATGGTGAGCCATCCGGCGCCTTCCAGGCGGGCGGCGTGCAACTGGCTGTCCGGTACGCCGCCGAAGCTCCACGCGTACAGCAGGACCAGGAACGGGCTGACGGCGAGCAACGCCGGGGCCAGCAGCGGCAGGTACGTGTCGACCACCCCGGCCAGCCGGAACAGCTCGAAGCGGGTGGCCCACACGGCGGTGACCGGCACCAGCAGCAGCACCAGCAGCCCGAGCAGCGCCCGCCGGCGGGCCGGGCGGGGCAGCAGCCGCAACCCGAAGCCGGTCAGCGACGCGACCAGCACGGTCAGCGGGACGGCCAGCGCCACGACCAGCGCGGAATTCGCCAGGTAGCGGAACAGCGGGACCAGTTCCGGCAGGCGCTCGTACGCGGCCGTCGTGGGCTCGGCCGGCCACAGCTCCAGCGTGCGGGGCGGTGGGGAGCCGGCGGGCCGCAGGGAGCCGACCACCATGAACCACAGCGGGGCGGCGAACAGCGCCGCGACGAGGGCGGGCACCAGGTACCGCCCGAGCCACCGCCCGGCCACCGCACCACCCCCTGTCCTTCGGGTTCCGCCGAACCTACGAACCCCGCCGACCCGGGGTCATCGGGCACCTGTCGAAGATCTCGGATCCGAGTTGCTACGCCTGTCGCATCCGCCCGCTCACTCCGCCGGCCGGTCGTGACCGGTCAGCCGCGCCAGCTTCAGCGCCAGGTGCAGGCAGAGCCGCTCGCCCCCGTCCTTGAGGTCGGTGCCGGCGAGCTCCTCGATGCGTTGCAGCCGGTAGTACAGCGTCGTGCGGTGCAGCCGGAGCTGCGCCGCCGTGGCGTGGGCGTTGCCGGCCAGGTCCAGGTACCGCTCCAGCGTCGCGAGCAGCGCCTGGTTGCCCGGAGCGTCCAGCAGCCGGGCCAGTCCGGGATGGACGTCCGCCACGTCGAGGTGGTGCTCGTCGATCCGGGCCAGCACCCGGTAGACGCCCAGGCCCGACCAGGGGACCACGCGGCCGAGCGCCGGCAGCCGCGCGCCGACCCGCGCGGCGTGCAGCGCCTCGGCGTACGACTCGACCGCGTCGACGAGGCGCGGCCGGGTCCGGCCGACGCCGACCACGGTCCGTTCGACCGAGCCGAGGGCGCGGGTGACCTGCCGCAGGTCGTCGTCGAGGTGCCGGGCCGCGGCCTCCGGCGTGGGCCGTCCGGCGGCCGGCTCGGCGGGCAGCAGCAACACCCCGTGGTCGTGGCGGACCAGGTGCAGCGCCTCGCGGATGCCGGCCCGCCGCCGGGCGGCCACCAGCGACTGCTCCAGCGCGATCCGGGCCCGCTCGTCCGGCTGCCGCTCCCGGGGCGCGACGAGCCGGGCGACGAGCGCGGCGGTCGGGCCGTCCGCGGCGATCATGCCCGCTTCCAGCAGCGTCCGGACCGCCTGGTCACGGGTCTCCGGGCTGTCGGCGAGCAGCGTCCGCGCCGCCTCGGTCTCGCTCTGCGCGGCCAGCTCGCCGAGCAGGTTCTCCCGGTACAGCGCGAGGGACAGCTCCTTGAGCAGCCCCGTCGCCGCCAGGTCGACGTCGGCCATGGTGCCGTCGGGGTCGATGAACCAGACGAAGCCGAGGAGCAGGTCGTCGTGGCGCACCGGCACGCAGAGGCGGGGCAGCAGGTCCAGCCCGGGGTGGGCCGGGGTACGCACCGGCGTCCGGGCGTCGGCGATGCCGAACTCGCGGAGCCAGGCGATCACCTCCGGCGTGGTCTGCCGGCGGAGGATGGACGCCCGCCGGACCTCGTCCATCAGCCCGGTCTGCTCGCTGTAGACCACGACCCGCTGCCGCCGGTCCTCGATCAGCGCCGGGCGGCCGGCGTGGGCGGCGACGGCGTCGACGATCCGTTGCAGCTCGCCCTGCACCTGGCCCTCCCCCCGCCCTCCACCGTCGACGGGGCGCGCGGCACACCGTCATGATCAGTTCTCTGTCTACACCCGCGAAGAGCGCCCGGCCAGGCCCGTCCGTTACGCACCGCCCCGGCGGACCTGCCCACCCGGTGAGCCAGCCCGCCGGGCCCCGGTGGATGTGGCGTTTCCGGTACACGCCGGCGCCGGGTCCACCACAGTGGGGGCGTGACGCGTTCCGGGCCGCCCCGCACGGCGGCGGGCGAGGAGGTGACATGACCGGGCTGCTGACCGACCTGTACGAGCTGCGCATGGCCGCCAGCTACGTGCGCCGGGACATGACGGACCGGGCCACGTTCAGCCTCTTCGCCCGCCGGCTGCCGCACCGGCGGGGCTTCCTGGTCGCCGCCGGGCTCGACGAGGCGCTGACGTTCCTGGAGACGTTCGCGTTCGACGACGACGACGTGGCGTACCTGCGCGACGTCGTCGGGTTCGACACCCCGACCCTGGCGGCGCTGTCGGTGCTGCGGTTCACCGGTGACGTGTGGGCCGTGCCGGAGGGGCGGGTGGTGTTCGCCGACGAGCCGCTGCTCGAGGTGACGGCGCCGATCGCCGAGGCGCAGCTGGTCGAGACGGGCCTGCTGAACGTGGTCACCTTCCAGACCACGGTGGCCAGCAAGGCGGCCCGCTGCCGTCTCGCCGCCGGCGGCGCGCAGCTGGTCGACTTCGCGTTCCGCCGTACCCACGGGGTGGAGGCGGGTGCCGGCGTGGCGCGGGCGTCCGCGATCGCCGGCTTCGCCGCGACCAGCCACGTCGAGGCCGCCCGCCGGTACGGGCTGCGACCGTCCGGCACGATGGCCCACTCGTACGTCGAGGCGTTCCCCGACGAGCGGGCGGCGTTCCGGGCCTTCGCCGCGGACTTCCCGGTCAACCCGATCTTCCTCGTCGACACCTACGACACGCCCGCCGGGGTGCGGGCCGCCGTCGACGTCATCACGGAGCTGGGCCTGACCGGGCCGCTCGGCGTCCGGCTGGACTCGGGAGACCTCGCCGCCCTCGCCCGCGAGGCCCGCGCGATCCTCGACGCGGCGGGGCTGGCCCAGGTGCAGATCGTGGCCAGCGGCAGCCTCGACGAGGACGTCATCGCGGGACTGGTCGCCGCCGGCGCGCCGATCGACGCGTACGGCGTCGGCACGAAGATGGGGGTCTCCTACGACGCCCCGTCCCTGGACAGCGCCTACAAGCTGGTCGCCTACGGCGACCGGCCGGTGCTCAAGTTGTCGCCGGGGAAGGCCACCCTCCCGGCCGCCAAGCAGGTCTTCCGGGACCGCGCCGGCGCCGGCGGGGACATCGTCGGGCTGCGCGAGGAGCCGCCACCGCCGGGGCGCGAGCCGCTGCTGGTACCGGTCATGCGCGGCGGGCGCCGGCTCGACGCCGCCGACCCGGCCGCCGCGGTCCGCGCCGCGCGGGAACGCTTCGACGCCGACCTGGCCTGGCTTCCCGGGCCGGCGCGGCGGCTGGCGGAGCCGGAGCCGCTCACCGCCACGGTCAGCCCCGGGCTGGCCGCGCTGCACGAGCGGGTGGCCGCGCGGGTCGGTGCCGCCGGTACCTACTGACCGTCGGCGCCGAACAACGCCTCGCCCTTGGCGAACCACGCGACACCGAACGCGAGTACGGCGACCACCTCGCACCAGAACAGCGGCCGGAGCGCGTCCCGGGTCGGGTCCGGAAGCGCGTTGCTCGCCACGGCGACCGCGATCGCGCAGAGGATGAGGCCGCCGCAGGCGTGGTACAGGCCGCGGCGCACCCGGCCGTGCGCCTCACGCGGATCGCGGCGGGGGAACAGCACGATGCAGAAGATCGCCAGGATGACGAAGAGCGCCGCGGCCGCGACCTGGTGCACCCGGCCGACGAGCACGTCGTTCGAGGTGATCGCCGAACCGGGTTGCTGCGTCGCGGCCGGGAACAGGGCGACCGCGATCGCCAGCCCGCCGGCGACGGTGCTGAGCAGGTCGTCGAGCCTCCGGTGCCGGTAGGAGATCAGGAAGACGCCGATCGCGCACAGACTGCCGACGAAGACGTCCCGCAGCTCGGTGTAGTAGTACGCGCTGAGCGAGCTGAGGAGCGCGAACCGGCCGCTGACCAGCGAATGGCCGACGACCAGCAGGATTGGCAGGAGGACGCCGACGACGCCGATGCCGAGCCGGAGCCGGCGTACCGTCTGCGCGTCCTGCGGCCGTCGGGCAGGCGAGACGTCCATGATCGCCTCCGGTGTCTCCCGCGGCGTCACCGGCAGATCCGCGGCCGGCGCCCACCGTCACCACCAGTGCAGTCCGTACGACCGTGCGTGTCAATCCGTCCGGAATCGCACCATGAGCGTCGGGCCGGGCCGAGGGCCGCCGACGGGACCCGGGATGCCGGCCGGTGACGTTTGCCCACCTGGCCGGCGGGAAGACCGGGCGGACGCGACCGTCGGTGGGACGCCGTTTCGTAGCGCCCGGCTGCCGGCGGGGCGCCGACGTGGCGGGCGAGTCGCCGAGGAGGAGTGAGGATGGCCGACGGCAGGAGCGCGAGCCCGGCGGGCAGCAGGCCGACCGGGGCCAGGAAGGCCACCGGGGCGAAGAAGGCCCCGATGAGTCGGAGGGCGGCGGCCAAGAAGGTCGCGACCGCCACCAAGCGCGCCACCGGAGCGACCGCGGCCAAGTCCGCGGGTGAGAAGCCGACCCCGACCACGACCCGCGTCGCGCGGACGAAGGCCACCTCGGCCACGGCCGCCCCGACCCGCCGGCCGACCGAGAAGGCGGCGGTGGCCAGGAAGGCGACCAAGGCCGTCGCGAAGAAGGCGCCCGGGACGAAGGCCACGGCGAGGACGGCGCCGCCGGCGAAGCGGACGCCCGCGACGAAGGCCACGGCGAAGAAGGCGCCGGCGACGACGGCGGCGCGGAAGAAGGCGCCGGCACGGAAGGCGACCACCATGGAGTCGTTCGGAAGCAAGCGGACCGGCCGCACGGGGGCCAGGTGACGGACGTTGCCACGGGTAGTGCCGGCGCACCGCTGTCCGCCTGCTGACCGGCATCCGACAGGCGGTGCGAACCGCCTTCCTCCGGCACGGGTTTGACGCATCCTCCTGCCACCATCGGTGATGTTTCCATCACGAGGAGGAGGCGCCCGTGTCATCGTCCACCCGCGACCGTCCCGCCGTGAGCCAGCCCGAGTCCGTGCTGCCGGAGCTGCGCACGATGTGGTGGGAGACCGGCGTGCGAGCCCGCGCCGAGGCGGGGCTGTTCGCCGTGTTCGCCGAGCTGCCACGGCTGGTCGCCCAGGCCGTGGCGATCAGCTGGCGGGCCGACCGGCTCCGCACGTCGGTGGTGGCCGTCGCGACGATCGGGGCCGGCGCGATGGCCGCCGGCGGGCTGCTCGCCACGCAACGGGCGCTGGTGGAACTGTTCGCCGGCGGCCCGACCGCGGACAAGGTGCTCGCCGCGCTGCCGGCGCTCGCCGTCCTGGCCGCCGTGACCGGGATCCGCGCCGGCCTGGGCATCGCCACCGGGTACGCGGTCAACGGCCTCACGCCCCGGGTCGACCGGGAGGTCGAGCGTGGCCTCTTCGAGGTCACCACCGCGGTACGGCTGGACGCGTTCGACGCCGACGCGTTCGCCGACGACATGGAGCGTGCCACCCGGGGCACCGACTCGGCGATCTCGCTCGTGCAGTCCTCGATGAACCTGATCGCCGGCCTGGTGGGGCTGCTCGCGGTGGCGGTAGCGGTGCTGGTCATCCACCCGCTGCTGCTCGTCGCGCTGCTGGTCGCGACGGTGCCCAACGCGTGGGCGGCGCTGCGCGCCGGGCACCTGCGGTACCGGACGTACATCGCCGGCTCGGTCCGCCGCCGTCGCCTGTGGATCCTGCACCGGTTGATGGCCGAGCGGGCGTCCGCGCCGGAGCTGCGGTCGTACGGGCTGCGCCAGTTCCTGCTCGACCAGTACGACCGGGTCATGGACACCGAGACCGGCATCCAGCTCGCCCTGGCCCGCCGGGTCACCACGACCACCGCCGTCGGCGCGCTGGTCGGCGGCCTGGCCACCGCCGTCGTCTACGTTCTGCTGGGGCTCCTGCTGATCGAGGGGCAGATCCCGCTCGCCGCGGCGGCGACCTGCGTGATCGCCGTCCAGGCCGCGCAACGGTCGCTCAGCACGGTCACCTTCCAGATCGACGCCGTCTACACCGAGGGCCAGCACTTCGGCGACTACACCGGCTTCATGGCGCGCGCCGCCGCGTACCTGCCGGACCCGGCCGGCACGCCGCGGCCGGCCCCGGGCCCGCTGCGCGAGGTCGCCGTCCGGGGGGTGACCCTGCACTACCCGGAGCGGGACACGCCCGCCGTCGACGGCGTCACCCTCGCCATCCGCGCCGGGCAGACGGTCGCGTTCGTCGGGGAGAACGGGTCCGGCAAGACCACCCTCGCCGCGATGATCGCCACCCTGCGGACCCCCACGGGCGGCGCCGTGGAGTGGAACGGCCGCCCCGTCGCGGAGTGGGACCTCGCGCGGGTCCGCGCGCGCATCGCGGTCGTCACGCAGGAGTACCACAGGTGGCCGTTCACCGCCGCCACCAACATCGCCGTCGGCGACGTCGACCGCGAGGCGCGTCAGGACCGGATCGAGTCCGCCGCCGCCCGCGCGGCCGCCCACGAGATGATCAAAGGCCTGCCGTACGGGTACGAGACGCTGCTCGACCGCACGTTCGCCAAGGGGCAGGACCTCTCCGGTGGGCAGTGGCAGCGGATCACGGCCGCCCGCGGGTTCCTCCGCGACGCCGACCTGCTGATCATGGACGAGCCGTCCTCGGCCCTCGACCCGCGCGCCGAGGACGCCCTCTTCCAGGCCATCCGGGACCGGCACGGTCGGGCGACGACGATCCTCATCACGCACCGGCTGGCCAACGTCCGCCACGCCGACCGCATCTTCGTCCTGCACGAGGGCGCCCTGGTCGAGTCCGGCACGCACGACGAGCTGATCGCCGCCGGCGGCCGGTACGCCGACCTGTTCACCCTCCAGGCCGCCGGCTACGACGCGGCGCCGGTCGCCCGCCCGCCGGTGCCCGCCCAGCCCGAGCCCGCTACGTGACCGCTACCAGAGTGCGCGTCAGTGCTCCGTTCGAGATCAGCCATAAACCAACGGTACGGTGCGATCGTGCAGCTTCGTTACAACTACCGGGTGTACCCGGACGCAGCCCAGCGCGAGGCGCTGGCGCGGTCGTTCGGCTGTGCTCGGGTGGTGTTCAACGACGCGCTGCGCGTACGGCAGGAGGCGCGAGCCGAGGGCCTGCCATACGTCTCGGACGGGGATTTGTCCAAGCAGGTCATTACCCAGGCCAAGACGACGCCGCAGCGGGCGTGGCTGGGCGAGGTCTCTGCGGTCGTCTTGCAGCAGGCGTTGGCCGACCTGAACACCGCGTACCGCAACTTCTTCGCCTCGGTCACCGGCAAGCGCAAGGGTCGCAAGGTGGCGCCGCCGCGGTTTCGGTCGCGCAAGGACAACCGGCAGGCGATCCGGTTCACCGCCAACGCCCGGTTCAAGGTGCTGGACAACGGTCGGCTCCGGCTGCCGAAGATTGGCGACCTGGACGTCCGCTGGTCCCGCGAGCTGCCGGCCGACCCGTCCAGCGTGACGCTCGTGAAGGACGCGGCCGGGAGGTACTTCGCCTCGTTCGTGGTGACCACGACGGACGAACCGCTCCCCGAGGTGGACTCGGAGATCGGCGTCGACCTGGGCTTGACGCACTTCGCGGTGCTGTCGGACGGCACGAAGGTGGCCGCGCCGAAGTTCCTGCGCCGCGCCGCACGGAAGCTCAAGCGGTTGCAGCAGGACCTGTCCCGCAAGCAGCGAGGCAGTCAGAACCGGAAGAAGGCCGTCGTCAAGGTCGCGCGGGCGCATGCCCGGGTGACCGACACCCGGCGCGACTGGCAGCACAAGCTGTCCACGGCGATCATCCGCGACAACCAAGCGGTGTACGTCGAAGACCTGTGCGTAGTCGGTCTCGGCCGGACGAGGCTCGCCACATCGGTGCACGATGCCGGTTGGGCCAGCTTCACCGCAATGTTGGAGTACAAGGCCGCTCGGTACGGGCGCACCTTTGCCCGGGTAGATCGGTTTTTCCCGTCCACCCGGATGTGCTCCGACTGCGGACGGATCAACGAGAAGATTGCGTTAAATGTCCGATCGTGGGACTGCCCCTGTGGAGCAGCCCACGACCGGGACGTCAACGCCGCCATCAACGTGCTCGCCGCCGGACGGGCGGAGAGCCTAAACGACCGTGGAGCGCACGTAAGACCGGCACTCGTGCCGGCGGTGCGCAGGGAAGCGGTAATCCACCCGGGCGCCGCGTGTTCCGCGCGCAGCGCGGAGGGAATCCCCGTCCTTTAGGGCGGGGAGAACGTCAAGGCAGGCAGTACACGTCGCCGGAGTTCGCGGCGTGGGGAAGGGCGTCCAGGACCGCCGCCAGCGCGGTCGCGGACATCCACGACGGTTCGGCCAGCCCCATGGTGTCGCCGATGGCGAGGTTGAAACGGGTGAAGCCGAGCGCGGCGGCGCGGTCGAGGGCGCGGCGGGCGACGGCCCGCTCGATGGTGGTGAACTCGAACGACAGCGCCGGGAGGACGCGGGTCAGCCCGGCCAGCACGGCGTCCTCGAAGCCCTCCACGTCCACCTTCACGAACGCCGGTACGCCGTGCTCCGCGACGAGGGCGTCGAGGGTGGTGGACGGCACGTCGAGCCGCGCGTCCCAGATCTCCTGCCGCCATCCGTCGGCGCCGTCCGCCGCCTGGATGAACTGCGGCGACGCGGTCGACACGGTGGGGTTGGCGGAGTTGACGTGGAGTTCGAGCAGCCCGGTGGTCGCGCCGCACGCCGCCTCGACCAGGACGACCTGGTCGTCCCCGCCGTAGAGGGCCCGGATGGCCCGCGCGCACAGTGGCTGCGGCTCCACCGCGACCACCCGTGCGCCCAGGCGGCGGAAGCTGCCGGTCCGGTCGCCCACGTGGGCGCCGACGTCGATGACCAGGTCACCGGCGCCGACGAACTGGGCGTAGAAGCGGTCCATCGCCGCCGCCCGGGCCGGATCGCCGTAGGAGAGCTCGAGCGACCGGCGGAGCGCGGCGGCGGCGGGATCCGCCTTGAGCGACTCGACGATCTCGGTGTTGACGTGCACGGGCGGACCCTAGCGTCCGGCCGCCCGGATCGGGTACCCGTTCGCCCGAATGCTCCACCGACGGTGTCGCCGTGACGACTCCAGGTCGGCGGTGTGGCGGAGCGACCGGCCCACCCGGCTCCGGCGGCGTGATCGGACCTAGGCTGGGCGGTGATGAGTACACCGCCCCGCCGCGCCCCGGGTGACCTGCTTGTCCACCTGCGGCGGGCCCGTGACCACATCGACCGCCACTACACCGAGCCGTTGGACCTCGCGACCGTGGCGGCGGTCGCCGGTCTCAGCAGGTTCCACTTCCAGCGCCTCTTCACGATCACGTACGGGGTGTCGCCGGCGGCGTACCTGTCCCGCCGGCGCATCGAACGGGCGCAGGACCTGCTGCGCGCCACCAACCTGACGGTCACCGAGGTCTGCCACGCGGTCGGCTTCGCCAGCCTCGGCTCGTTCAGCAGCCGGTTCCGGGGGATCGTGGGGGAGACGCCCCGGGACTTCCAGCGCCGCTGGGCCCGGGCCGGCGCACCCCACATCCCGGGCTGCTTCGTCTTCATGTGGGGGCTGGCGGAACGGCGCGGCGCGTCCGCAAGCGAGGAGAAGCCGCCGCCGGGGGATCCTTCCTAACCTGGCCCCATGATTACCCACGTCTCCATCACCAGCGTCTTCGTCAAGGACATCGACGCCGCCAAGGCCTTCTACATCGACGTCCTCGGCTTCGAGGAGCACACCGACATCACCCTGGCCGACGGCTCGTACCGCTGGTGCACCGTCAAGCACCCCAGCCAGCCCGAGCTGGAGGTGCACCTGACCCTGCCCGGGCCACCGCTGTCGCCGGAACTGGCCGAGACGGTCCGCCGCGCGCAGGACGAGGGCGGGCTGTTCGGCCTCGGCATGGGCGTCGACGACTGCCGCAAGACCTACGACGAGCTGCGGAGCAAGGGCGTCGAGTTCCTCCAGGAGCCGGCCGAGCGCCCGTACGGGGTGGAGGCGGTGGCCCGGGACAACTCCGGCAACTGGCTGGTGCTGGTGGAGCGCAAGGAGTTCACGGCCGCCGACTTCGGCTGACCGTCGCCCGCGTCGGCCGGCCGGCCGTCCGGGGGCCGGCCAGCCGACGCGGCGGAAAGGCGTGGGCGATCACCGGGCGCGCTGTTAGGGTTGACGGCGCTGACCGGATCGAGGAGTTCGACATGCTCATCGGGGACGACGACATCTCCGGGTGACCCCACCCGCGGGCGCGCCGGCGCCCGCCCCCCGGCGTCATCCGGGCGACCATCGCCCGTCCGTCTCGCCCCGAGGATCCGTCCGATGTCCGACGCCTGCGTCGTCTGTTCCCACCTGTCGTTTTCCTGGCCGGACGACACCCCCGTCCTCCAGGACCTGTCCGTCACCGTGCCACCCGGCCGCACCGGCCTCGTCGCGCCCAACGGCGCCGGCAAGAGCACCCTGCTACGGCTGATCGCCGGCGAGCTGGCACCGACCGGCGGCACCGTCACCGTCGACGGCGTGCTCGGCTACCTGCCGCAGACCCTGCCGCTCGACGGTGAGCTGACCGTCGCCGAGGTGCTCGGCGTCGACGCCGTGCTGCGCGCCCTGCACGCCATCGAGGCCGGCGACGCCGCCGAGGAGCACTTCACCACCGTCGGCGACGACTGGGACGTCGAGGAGCGCACCCGCCACGAGCTGGACCGGCTCGGCCTCGCCGACGTCGCGCTCCACCGTCGCCTGCGTACGCTCAGCGGCGGCCAGGTCGTCTCCCTCGGCCTCGCCGCGCAACTGCTGAAGCGGCCCGACGTGCTGCTGCTCGACGAGCCCACCAACAACCTCGACCTCGACGCCCGGCACCGCCTGTACGCAGCGCTCGACGACTGGCCCGGCTGCCTGCTGGTGGTCAGCCACGACCGGGCGCTGCTGGACCGGATGGACCGCATCGCCGAGCTCGACCGGGGGTCGGTGTCGTTCTTCGGCGGCACCTTCAGCGCGTACGAGGAGGCCGCGCAGGCCGCCCGGGCGACCGCCGAGCGGACGGTCCGCAGCGCCGAGCTGGAGGTCAAGCGGGAGAAGCGGGAGCTGCAGCAGGCCCGCGAGCGGGCCGAACGCCGCGCCAGCAACGCCGCCCGGAACCTCAAGAACGCGGGCCTGCCCCGCATCGTCGCCGGCGGTCTCAAGCGCAGCGCGCAGGAGTCGGCCGGACGGGCCCAGGACACGCACGCCAACCGGGTCGGCGAGGCTCAGGCCCGCCTCGACGAGGCCAGCCGCGCCCTCCGCGACGACGCCGTCCTCACGCTGGACCTGCCCGACACCACCGTCCCCGCCGGCCGCACCCTGTTCGTGGGGGAGCGGATGCAGGTCCGGAGGCTCTTCGCCGACGACGGCGTCGACCTGACCGTCCGGGGACCCGAGCGCATCGCTCTCACCGGCCCCAACGGCGCCGGCAAGTCGACCCTGCTGCGCCTGGTCGAGGGTTCCCTCACCCCGGAGTCGGGTGCGGTGCGCCGGGCCGGGGGACGGGTGGCGTACCTGTCCCAGCGCCTCGACCTGCTCGACCCCGGCCGCACCGTCGCGGAGAACCTCGCCGCGTACGCCCCGGACCGGCCGCAGGCCGAACGGATGACCCTGCTGGCCCGCTTCCTGTTCCGCGGCGCCCGCGCTCAGCTACCGGTCGGCGCCCTCTCCGGCGGCGAGCTGCTGCGCGCCACGCTCGCCTGCGTGCTGTACGCGCAACCGGCACCGCACCTGCTGCTGCTCGACGAGCCGACCAACAACCTGGACCTGGTCAGCGTGGGGCAACTCGAGAGCGCCCTCAAGGCGTACCGGGGTGCGTTCGTGGTAGTCAGCCACGACGAGCGGTTCCTCGCCGAGATCGGGGTGGACCGGTGGCTGCGGCTCGCCGACGGGCGGCTCGGCGACTGACGGGGCGCCCACCGCCGCACCGGCGTGCTCCCGCACTGCGAGTTGAGGAGAGACACATGACCACCACCGTTCCCGATGTGATCGCCCGTTACTACCGCGTCATCGGCGAACGCGACATCGACGCCTTCGTCGCCTGTTTCACCGACAACGCGACCGTCGCCGACGAGGACGGGCTCCACGACGGCCCGGCGGCGATCCGGGCCTGGCGTCAGCGGACCGCGGCCGAGTACGACTACGACGCCGTGCCGGAGGAGGTCGTGGCGGAGGCGGGGGACACCTTCGTGGTGACGGCGCTGGTCACCGGCACGTTCCCGGGCAGCCCGGTCCGGCTGCGGCACCGGTTCACGATCCGCGACGGTCTGATCGGCGCCCTGGACATCCGGCCGTAGGTCAACGCGGGGCGCGGACGGCCGGGTGGGGCGACCGGGCGTGCCCGGTCGCCCCACCCGGCGGCGCCATGAGGGCTTCGGGTCAGCGCGAGCCGGCGGCGAGCGCGGTGTTCATCTCGCCGTACGCGACCGTCTCGGCGACCGACCCGTACGTGCCCGTCGACAGCAGTTCGGCCGCCGCGCGGGCGGCGACCGCGTAGGCCGCCTGCACGATCGCGGAACCGAGACTGATCCGGGCGACGCCGGCGGCGGCGAGGTCGGCCACCGGCGGGGCGCCCGCCCCGGCCATAACGGCGATCGGCAGCGGCCCGGCGGCCAACTCGGCGAGCGCCGTCGGGTCGAGCAGTCCGGGTACGAAGAGGCTGTCCGCGCCCGCCGCGGCGTACCGCTCGGCGCGTTCGAGGGCGTCGTCCAGGCGGCGCTCCGCCGGGCCGACTCCGGCGAGGAAGATGTCGGTCCGTGCGTTGATCCACAGCCGGACGCCGAGCCGGCTCGCGGCGGCACGGGCGGCGGCGAGCCGTTCCGCCTGTTCGGTCGGGGTGAACAGGGGCGCGTCCGGGTGGCCGCTCCGATCCTCCAGGTTCACGCCGACGGCGCCCGCGCCGATGACGGCGGTGACGGTCGCCGCGACGGCGTCGGGCTCCGCGCCGTACCCGGCCTCGATGTCGGCGGAGACCGGTACGCCGACCGCGGCCACGATGCGCTCGACCGCCGCCGCGGCGCGGTCAGGTCCGAGGTCGGCGCCGTCGGGTACGCCGAGCGACCAGGCGACGCCGGCGCTCGTCGTGGCGATCGCCCTGGCTCCCGCGTCGACGATCGCGACGGCCGACCCGACGTCCCAGGCGTTGGGCAGCAACAGCGGGTCGCCGGGGCGGTGCAGGGCGGCGAACGTCTCGGCCGCTGTCGACAGGGCGGGGGACACCTTCGGAAGCACGGATTCTCCTTGCGGTTGCGCGTGGTGGCATCCCGAAGCCTTCCGTGGCGGCCGCTGGTCGTCTGGCGGGATCTGGACACCATCGGTGGCGCGGTCGGTGGATCATTGCCCAGCGGCACCACTTCTCCGACTACCGAAGACTCGGGTCACCTCACTCGCGACCGGTGGCGACATGGCCGGAGCCCAGGCGGCGAACAGGTCGTGGAAGAACGCCCCGTGAGTGTCGAGGACGGAGGGATCCTGCTCGACGACGTCCAGCTCGTTGACGACGCTCAGGTCGACGAAGGATCGCAGGTGCTCGCCCCGCAGCGTGGTCACCTGACCGGTGAACCGGTCGTACACCGCGCCCGTCGTCGCGAGCCCCCGCCAGGTGCGCCGGCGGTCGCACGCCCCGTACCGGTACACCAGGTCCGCCGCCTCGTCGCCGACGAGGTCGCGCAGCGTGGCCCGGCCGGTCCGGTCGAGGAGTGCCACGTCGAAGCCGTCCGTGCCGTAGACGGCGTGCGTCAGGCCCGCCAGTTGCACGTCGGCGTCGCAGCCGAGAGCGGCGAGGCGCTCCCGCACCCGACACAGGTGCGCGTACAGGCTCCCACCGGGATGGTCGATCCGGTCGGCTCCGCGCTCGCGGAGCCAGTCCCGCACCTCATCGACGCTCATGCCCCGACCCTAGGCACCACGCCGCCGGGCGGGGGACCGCGACGGTGCGCCGTGTGTCACAGCACGAGTCGGGGCTACTTCACCTTGCGCGTCGACCGGACCACGATGTCGTCGTACCCCGGGTGCTTGCCCAGCCACTCACTGAGGAAGGGGCAGATCGGCACGACCGTCCGCCGTTTCGCCCGAGCGTCGTCCATCACCGCGCGGGCCAGGGTCGATCCGACACCCCGGCCCTCGAACTCCGGAGCAACCTCGGTGTGGGTGTAGGCGATGATGGTGCCGGTGAGCTGATAGGTGACCAGCCCGGCCGTCACGCCCGTCTCGTCCCGTGCCTCGAACCGCTCCCGCTCGGGCACGTCGATCACCGTGAACTGCATCCCGCCATCCAACCACGGTCCGAATCGAGGTCAGCATGCTGTTTCCCGCCACGACCCTGGAGGCCGTGGAACGAGGCGACGTGACGCTGGCGTTCCGGCGGTGGACCAGACCGAGAGTGCGGCCCGGCACCCGGCTGCGCACCCTGATCGGCCTCGTCGAGATCACCTCGGTAGGTGTCGTCCAGCCGGAGGAGATCGACCCCGAGGACGCGCGGCGGGCCGGGTTCGAATCGCGCGACAGCCTGTTGACCTTCCTCGCCGGCCGGCCCGGCGGCGACATCTACCGCATCGGTATCCGCCACGCCGGTCCGGATCCCCGGAACCGGCTGCGCGAGCAGGACCAACTGGAATCGGCGGAACTCGCGGGTGTGGTGGCCGCGCTCCGACGCATGGACGACCAGGCGCAGCGGGGGCCGTGGGTGCTGCCCGTCCTACGGGCGATTCTGCGGCGACCCGCGGTCCGGGCGCCTGATCTGGCTGTCGAACTCGGCTGGCCCACCGACACCTTCAAGCGCCAGGTGCGGCGGCTGAAGGAGCTCGGCCTGACCGAGAGCCTCGGCACCGGGTACCGGATCTCGCCCCGGGGGCGCGTCGTCCTCGCCGCCTACGACCTGGCCAGCCGGTCCGCGGAAGGTCTTTCATGACTGCGCGGCGGTGAGGAGATAGTCGTCGGTTTCGGGGCTCCACCGCAGCTCGACGGCTCCGCTGGTGGCGGCGGCCCGGCAGAACTGGAGGAAGCTGCGGTAGCCGAGCTTCTTCTCGCTGAAGTCGGGCTTCGCCCGGCGCAGGGCGTTCTTGAGGCCGGACAGGGGCACGGTGCCGTCGCCGCCGGTCAGGTCCCGGACCACGGAGCGGACCAGCCCGAAGGCCTCCTCCCGTTCGCCGTGCTCGGGTAGGGACACCTCCGGGTCGCCCTTGGCCGGGCCCTCGGCCAGCTCCACCACGTTGCGGTCGGCGAGGTGCCGCAGCAGTTCACCGAACGTGCGGAACCCGTAGTCCGACTCGCTGAACGTCGGGTCCTTCCGGAGCAGGGTGCGCTTCAGGCGCGAGGCGGTCACCTCGCCACCGGAGCTGCCCTGAAGGCCCGCCACGGTCTGCGCCACGAGGGCCGACAGGGTCTCCACGTCCCGTGCGGGTTCCTCGACCTCCGGCTGCGGCTCGGGCTCCGGTTCCACTCGCAGCGGCTCGGGGCTCGGCAACCGGGCGGGACGGCCGCGCCGGACGCGGGGCGACGGGATGTCGACGCCCTCGAGCCGGTCGTAGTAGAGGAATTCGTCGCAGGCGGGCGGGAGCAGGGCCGAGGTGGACTTCTCGACGCCCACGCCGATGACGCGCTTGTTGAGTTCGCGGAGCTTGTGCACCAGCGGCGTGAAGTCACTGTCACCGGTGCAGATCACGAACGTGGAGATGTACTCGCGCTCGAAGGCCAACTCGACGGCGTCGACGGACATCTTGATGTCGGCGGCGTTCTTGCGGGACGCGCCCATCCGCTGCGGTATCTCGATGAGTTCGACGTGGGACCGGGTGAGCATCCGGCGGTCCTCGTCGAAGAACGACCAGTCGGCGTACGCGCGGCGCACCACCACCCGCCCCCGCTCGGCGAGGGCGTCGGCGATGGGACGGAAGTCGAAGGCGACTCCGTTGCCGTGGTCGCGTACGCCCAACGCGAGGTTCTCGTAGTCGAGGAACAGGGCAATGCGATCCTCTTGATCCACGCCAGCCAGCCTACGCCCCGTCACTCGAAGCGGGAGGGGTCGCCGGCTCCCCGGCGCAGGATCTCCGGCTCGTCCTGTGACAGGTCGACCACCGTGGTCGGCTCCTTGCCGCAGTCGCCGGCGTCGACGACCGCGTCGAGGAGGTGGTCCAGCCGTTCCTTGATTTCCCAGCCCTGGGTCAGCGGCTCGTCCTCACCGGGCAGGACCAGGGTGCTCGACACCAGCGGCTCGCCGAGTTCGGCCAGCAGCGCCTGGGTGACGGTGTGATCGGGTACGCGGACACCGACCGTGCGCTTGCGCGGGTGCAGCATCCGGCGCGGCACCTCCTTGGTTGCCGGCAGGATGAACGTGTAGCTGCCCGGCGTGGACGCCTTGACCAGGCGGAAGACCGAGTTGCTGACGTGCACGAACTGGCCGAGCTGCGCGAAATCCCGGCACACCAGCGTGAAGTGGTGCCGTTCGTCGAGGTGCCGGATCTCGCGGATCCGGTCCAGCCCGTCGCGGTTGCCCAGTTGGCAACCGAGCGCGAAGCACGAGTCGGTCGGGTACGCGATCAGGCCGCCGTCCCGGATCAGGTCGACCACCTGCCGCAGGATCCGGGGCTGCGGGTTGTCCGGGTGTACGTCGTAGTACCGCGCCATGCGCCGAGACTAGGCGCTGCCGGCCGGTGGCGGCACCGGAAGGAAACCTAACCATTCGTTACTCGCCCGTTATTGACGTGACCGGCGTCACTCCGCTTGACTGCGACGGAACCGGTTCCGCAACCGGTTCCGGAACCGGTTCCACACACCCCGTGGAGTGTCACGTGCCCATCACCATCGCCGACGTCGCCAGCCGGGCGGGCGTGAGCAAGACGACCGTCTCCCGGGTGCTCAACGGCAAGGGCGAGGTGGACCAGAGCACCGCGGACCGGGTCCGCGCGGTCATCTCGGACCTCGGCTACGTGCCCAGCGCGCGGGCGGTCGGGTTGGCCCGCGGCCGGACCCGGGTCGTCGGGATGCTCGTGCCCGCCCTGACCTGGCCCTGGATGGGTGAGGTGCTCCAGGGCGCGGTCGACGTGGTCGAGGACGAGGGGTACGCCCTGCTGCTGTTCACCTGCAACCGGGGCGACGAGTCGATGCGGCGGTTCACCTCCCAGGTGTCGGCCAAGTCCTTCGACGGCCTGCTGGTGGTGGAGCCGGAGGGCACGCTGGACCACATCACCGCCCTGCACGAGCAGGGCCTGCCGGTCATCCTCATCGACGACCGGGTCCACCGGCCGCGCTTCCCCTCGGTGCGGACGACCAACCACGCCGGTGCCCGCGCCGCGGCGGCGCACCTGCTGGAACTCGGGCGGCGGCGACCACTCGTCATCACCGGCGTGCCCCAGTTCGGGTGCACGGAGGAGCGGTCGGCCGGGTTCGCCGAGTGCTACGCCGAGGCCGGGTTGCCGATCGACCCGGATCTCGTCGTGGACGGCGACTTCACCTTCGAGTGCGGCCGGGCGGCGGTGCAGCGCCTGCTCGCCGCAGGCGTGCCGTTCGACGCGGTCTTCGCCCACAACGACCTGTCCGCCGCCGGCGCCCTGCAGGCCCTCATGGACGCGGGTCGACGGGTGCCGGCCGACGTCGCGGTCGTCGGCTTCGACGACCTGCCCCTGGCGGGACACACCCACCCGCCGCTGAGTTCCGTACGCCAGCCGTTGCGGGAAATGGGGGAGGCGGCGGCCCGCACCCTCATCTCCCACCTCGACGGCACCCCGCTGCCCGACAGTCCCATCGTCATCCCCACCGGACTCACCGTGCGCGCCTCGACCAACGGCACCTGACGCTGTCCCGCACCGACGACGCCGGCGGGCCCCGCCCTCCGGTGGCACCACCGCACACCCTCCATCCACCACACCCCCGCATCGAGGGAGACCTCCATGAGAAGACGACGGCTCCTCACCATCGTGCTGGCCGGCACGGTGGCCACGGCCCTCGCCGCCTGCGGCGACAGCCCGAACGCGAACAAGAACAACGGCCCGGCGGCCACCGTGCTCAACGTCGGCATGCCGAACGGCCCGCAGGCCGAGAACCACAACCCGTTCCTCACCACGTCGGCCGCCGCCTCGCTGGGCTACCGGTGGCAGATCTACGAGCCGCTGATGATGTGGAACCCGGTGAAGCCGGCCGACCCGATGAAGCCGTGGCTGGCCACCAAGGCCGAGTGGTCGGCGGACTACACCTCCGTCAAGGTCACCATCCGGGACAACGCCACCTGGTCCGACGGTCAGAAGGTCACGGCGGAGGACGTCGCCTTCACGTACAACCTGGTCAAGAAGTACCCGGCGCTGAACGACCAGGGCGTGCCCTACACCGAGGCGACCGCCAGCGGCAACGAGGTCACCATCAAGACCTCCAGCCCGCAGTTCGTCAACCAGCAGAAGGTCCTGTGGCGGGTGCCGATCGTGCCCAAGCACATCTGGGAGAAGATCAGCGACCCGACGACCGACCAGGTCAAGCAGCCGGTCGGCAGCGGCCCGTACACGTTGAAGTCGTTCACCCCGGCCACCACCACCCTGACCGTCCGGGAGAGCGGCTACTGGCAGGACCTGCCGAAGGTCAAGGAGCTGCGCTTCACGTCGTACACCGACAACAGCGCGCAGACCACCGCCCTCGCCAACGGCGAGTCGGAGTGGAGCTTCGTCTTCATCCCCAACTACAAGGCCGTCTTCGTCGACAAGGACCCGGCCAACCACAAGGTGTGGGCGCCGGCGATCCTCGGCATCCACGGCCTCTACATCAACACCACGAAGAAGCCGTTCGACGACCCGGCGCTGCGGCGCGCGATGAACATGGTCATCGACCGCGAGGACATCTTCACCACGGCGGAGGCCGCGTACTTCCACCCGCTGGTGAAGAGCGTGACCGGCCTGCCCAGCCCCGCCGGTGACCCGTTCATCGCCCCCGAGTTCAAGGGCCAGGAGCACAAGGTCGACGTCGAGGGCGCCAAGGCGCTGCTCACCGGCGCCGGCTACAAGCTGGAGGGCAACACCCTCAAGGACCGGACCGGCAAGGCCGTCACGCTGACCCTCACCGACCCGGCCGGCTGGTCCGACTACCAGACCAGCCTGGAGATCGTGAAGGACAACCTGTCCAAGATCGGCATCGCCGCCACGATCGACAAGGCCAACCAGGACGCCTGGTTCCGCAACGTCGAGCAGGGCAACTTCGACGCGACCTTCCGGTGGACCGAGGGCGGCGCCACGCCGTACGACATCTACCGGACCGTCATGGACGGCCGGGTGCTGAAGCCGATCGGCACCGCCTCCCCGGCGGGCAACTTCGGCCGCTTCAACAACCCGCAGGCGACCGAGGCCCTGAAGGCGTACGCGAACGCGACCGACGAGGCCGCGCGGACCACCGCGATGAACACGCTGCAGAAGATCTTCGTCGAGCAGATGCCGATGATCCCGGTCGGCGCGGACAACATCGGTGGCGCGTACAGCACGAAGAACTGGGTCGGGTGGCCCGACGACTCGAACCCGTACGGCGCGATGCAGCCCACCCAGCCCAACGCGGTGGACGTGGTCCTGCACCTCAGGCCCGCCAACAGCTGATCCCCTCGGGTGCCCCTCCCCGGCCACTGCCGGCCGGGGAGGGGCACCCACACCCACCCCAAGACAGGAACTCGCCATGACGTTGAGCGACAGCGCGGAGGCGCCGGTCAACGAGGTGGTGCTGGAGGCCGTCGGCCTGACCAAGCATTTCCCCGTCCGCAGGCGGCTGCGTGACCTTCTCACCCGATCGACGGCCGCCGTCCACGCCGTCGACGACGTCTCGTTCGTGCTGCGCCGGGGCCAGGTGACCGCGCTGGTCGGAGAGTCCGGCTCCGGCAAGTCCACGGTGGCCCGGCTGCTGGCCCAGCTCTACCCGCGCACCGCCGGCGACCTCCGCCTGCACGGCACGTCGACCCGGGTCCGCGGCGGGCGCGCGTTCCGGGCGTACGTGCGGCGCGTCCAACTGATCCTGCAGGACCCGTTCGCGTCGCTGAACCCGGTGCACACCGTCCGCTACCACCTCACCCGGTCGCTGCGGATCCACGGCAACGCCGGGCGCACCGCCGAGGACCTGGACAAGGCCCTCGCCGACCTGCTCACCCGGGTCAGCCTCACACCGCCCGAGCGCTACCTGGACGCGTTCCCGCACGAGCTCTCCGGCGGCCAGCGGCAACGCGTCGCGATCGCCCGGGCGCTCGGGGCCGACCCGGAGGTGCTCCTCGCCGACGAGCCGGTGTCCATGCTGGACGTCTCCATCCGCCTCGGGGTGCTCAACCTGCTGCGGGACCTCAAGGAGCGGCTCGACCTCGCCGTCCTCTACATCACCCACGACATCGCCTCGGCCCGCTACTTCGCCGACGAGACGATCGTCATGTACGCCGGCCGCATGGTCGAGGGCGGCGACAGCGAGACCGTCACCCAGAACCCGGCCCACCCGTACACCCGGCTGCTCATCGGGTCGGCGCCGGACCCCGACCGGATCACCGGCGACGGCGGCGCCGACGTCGGCGGGGCGGACCGCGGCCACGGCGAGCCGCCGAGCCTGATCAGCCCACCCGCCGGCTGCCGCTTCCACCCCCGGTGCCCGCACGTCATGCCCCGCTGCACCGTCGACCTGCCGCCCCGGCACACCATCGGCGACCGGCCCGGCCACTGGGCGGCGTGCTGGCTCTACGACCCGGCCACGGTCGCCGCCGAGGGCCCCGGCTCCGCCGCGCCCGACGCCGACCCGACCGTGCCGCCGGCTCGCCGGGACGGCACCGCCACCGTGGGGGACGCCCGATGAGGTTCCTGCTGCAGCGCGTGGCCTTCTACCTGTTCACGGCGTGGGCGGCCATCACCCTCAACTTCTTCATCCCACGGTTGATCCCCGGCGACCCGGTCCAGTCCCTCATCTCCCGCAACCAGGGCCGGATCAGCGCCGACGCCATCGAATCGCTTCGCGTCCTGTTCGGCCTGGACGACAACGACAGCGTCTGGGAGCAGTACGTCGACTACTGGAAACAGCTCGTCCAGGGCGACCTCGGCCTGTCCTTCACGTTCTTCCCGACGCCGGTGTCGACGGTGATCGGCGACAGCCTGCCGTGGACCGTCGGCCTGGTCGGCGTCACCACGATCGTCAGCTTCCTGCTCGGCACCGCGCTCGGTGTCGGCGCCGGCTGGCGGCGCGGCTCGTGGATCGACGCCCTGCTGCCGGCCACCACGTTCCTCTCCTCGATCCCGTACTTCTGGCTGGGCCTCGTCGCGATCGCCCTGTTCGCCGGGCCGGGGAGCTTCTTCCCGTCCTCCGGCGGCTACGAGCCGGGCCTCGTGCCGGCGTTCGACCAGTACTTCATCCCGAGCGCCATCCAGCACAGCATCCTGCCCGCCGCCACCATCCTGGTCTCCTCGATGAGCGGGTGGATCCTCAGCATGCGCAACATGATGGTCACCGTCTCCTCGGAGGACTACATCACGGTCGCCCACGCGAAGGGCCTGTCGGAGCGGCGGGTGGCGCTCAGCTACGCGGCCCGCAACGCGCTGCTGCCCAACGTCTCGGGTTTCGCGCTGTCGCTCGGGTTCATCGTCGGCGGCACCCTGCTGGTGGAGATCGTCTTCTCCTACCCGGGGCTCGGGTACCAGCTCTTCCAGGCGGTCGGCGCCAAGGACTACCCGCTGATGCAGGGGATCTTCCTGATCATCACGATCTCCGTGCTGGTCGCGAACCTGCTCGCCGACGTCGCGTACCTGCTCCTCGACCCGCGGACCCGAAAGAGCTGAGCGATGACATTCTCACCGTCGAGCATCGAGCAGGTCATCCCCGGCCAGGGAGCCATGGCCCAGCCGTCGGCCGCGCCGGGCCGGGCGAAGCGGCGCCGGTTCCGGTTCATCGCCAACGCCAAGGTCGCGACCGGCCTGGTCGTCCTGGCCGTGTACGGCCTCTTCGCGATCATCGGGCCGTGGGTGGCGCCGTACGACCCGAGCGCCCGGAGCAGCGACGTCCTGCAGGCGCCGTCGGCGGAGCACTGGTTCGGCACCACCCACCTCGGCCAGGACATCTTCAGCCAGATCCTGGTCGGCACCCGAAGCGTCGTCGTCGTGGGCCTGATCGCCGGCGTGATCGCGACGCTCCTGTCCATCCTCATCGGCGTGACCTCCGGCTACCTCTCCGGGGTGGCCGACGAGGGCCTGTCGGCCCTGTCCAACGTGTTCCTGGTGATCCCGGCACTGCCGCTGATCATCATCATCACGTCGATCGTGGAGCGGGCCAGCGACACCCTGGTCGCGCTCATCATCGGCCTCACCTCGTGGGCGTGGGGGGCCCGGGTGCTCCGCGCGCAGACGCTGTCGCTGCGCCGCCGCGACTACGTCGAGGCGGCCCGTGCCACCGGCGAGCGGACCTGGCGGATCATCCTCTTCGAGATCCTGCCGAACCTCACCGCGATCATCGCGTCCGGCTTCGTCGGCACCGTCATCTTCGCGGTGATGTCGGAGATCACCCTGGCGTTCATCGGCATCTCGTCGATCACGTCGTGGAACTGGGGCACCATCCTGTTCTGGGCGCAGGGCCAGCAGGCCCTCGCGCAGGGGGCGTGGTGGTGGTTCGTGCCCGCCGGCCTGGCCATCGCGCTGCTGGGCACCGCGCTCGCTCTGATCAACTTCGGCATCGACGAGTTCGTCAGTCCCCGCCTGCGCAGCAGCGGCCGGACCCGGATCCGCACCGCGTCCGGGCACACCGTGAAGATGCGGGTCGGATTCACCCCCGTACTCGACCCGCCGGCGGCGGCCCCGCCGCCGGTCCCGGTCGACGCGGTCGTCCTCAGCAGCACCGACCGGAAGGGTGGTCCTCGATGACGCGACCGGTCCTGGAGATCAAGGGCCTCAACGTCGACTACGGGATCGGCGACCAGGCCGTGCGCGCGGTCCGGGACGTCGACCTCACCCTGCGCCGCGGCGAGGTGCTGGGGCTGGCCGGCGAGAGCGGCAGCGGCAAGTCCACCCTGGCGTACGGGATCACCCGGCTGCTGCCGCCGCCCGGCGTGATCCGCGGCGGATCCGTCCGCTACCACCCGACCGACGGCGAACCGATCGACATCATGGCGCTCTCCCCCGCCGAACTGCGCCGCTTCCGCTGGGCGGAGACGTCGATCGTGTTCCAGGGGGCGATGAACTCGCTCAACCCGGTCCACCGGATCTCCACCCAGCTACTCGACGTCATCAAGGCGCACGAGCCGAGCATGAGCGCTCCGGCCCGGCTCGCCCGCGCCCGCGAACTGCTCAAGCTGGTCGGCATCTCGGCCGACCGGATGGACAGCTACCCGCACCAGCTCTCCGGCGGCATGCGCCAGCGCGTCATGATCGGTATGGCGCTGGCGCTGGAACCCCAGATCGTCATCATGGACGAGCCGACGACGGCGCTCGACGTCGTCATGCAGCGGCAGATCCTCGGTCAGCTCGCCGAGCTGCGCGAGCGGCTCGGCTTCGCGGTGCTGTTCATCACCCACGACCTGTCCCTGCTGGTCGAGTTCTCCGACCGGATCGCCATCATGTACGGCGGACGGATCGTCGAGGAGGCACCGGCGGCGCAGCTGTACCGGGCCGCCCTGCACCCGTACACCGAGGGGTTGCTGCACTCCTTCCCGGCGCTGCGCGGGCCGCGGCGCGAGCTCGCCGGCATCCCCGGCTCCCCGCCGGACCTGCGCGCCATGCCGGCCGGTTGCGCCTTCCACCCGCGGTGCCCCCGAGCGTTCACCCCCTGCGACAACGCGCTTCCCGTCCTCGGCGCACCCGTCGACGACCACCCGGGCCGCACCGTCGCCTGCTGGCTGCACCCCGCCGCCGACGTGGTGACCCGGTGAGCCACCCCGGCCCGGCGGACGCCCGCACGCCCGATTCCGACCCACCGTCCGCGACCGCGAGGAGAACCATGGACAGCATCCCCACCAGCCCGGCGACGTCGACCGAGGCCGACCCGATCGACACGCTGCCACCGACGTTCCGGTGGGGTGTGGCGACCTCGTCGTACCAGATCGAGGGCGCGGTCGCCGAGGACGGTCGCACGGCGTCCATCTGGGACACCTTCTGCCGGGTCCCCGGCGCGGTGGTGAACGGTGACAACGGCGACGTGGCGTGCGACCACTACCACCGGATGCCGCAGGACGTGGCCCTCATCGCCGACCTCGGCCTGGACACGTACCGCTTCTCGGTGGCCTGGCCGCGGGTGCAGCCCGGCGGGCGGGGGCCGGCCAACGCCGCCGGGCTCGCCTTCTACGACCGGCTCGTCGACGAACTGCTCGGCCGGGGAGTCGACCCGTGGGTCACGCTGTACCACTGGGACCTGCCGCAGGAGCTGGAGGACGCCGGCGGCTGGCCGGCCCGGGACACCGCCTACCGGTTCGCCGACTACGCGGAGCTGGTCTTCGACGCGCTCGGCGACCGGGTACGGACGTGGACCACGCTGAACGAGCCGTGGTGCTCGGCCATGCTCGGGTACGCGTACGGCCTGCACGCGCCCGGCCGGCGCGACCTGGGCGACGCGATCGCCGCCGCCCACCACCTGCTGCTCGGCCACGGGCTGGCGGCGGGGCGGCTGCGGGCGGCGGCCACCCGGCCGCTGGAACTCGGCATCACCGTCAACCTGGCCACGGCCGACCCGGTCACCGACAGCGCGGCGGACCGGGACGCCGCCCGCGCCGCCGACGGCCTCGGTAACCGGCTCTACCTCGACCCGCTGATCCACGGCCGGTACCCGGAGGACGTGGTGGCCGACCTGGCCCGCGACGGGGTACGCATCCCGGTGCGGGAGGGCGACCTGGACGTCATCTCCAGCCCGATCGACGTGCTCGGCGTCAACTTCTACTTCGGGCAGCTCTTCTCCGGCGTGGACGAGCAGGGGCGCGAGCGGGACGACGAGGGCCGGCCGGTGCGGCGGGTGGTCCGCCGGGACCTGCCCCGCACCGCGATGGACTGGGAGATCGTGCCGGACTCGTTCACCGACCTGCTGGTCCGGCTCGGCCGCGACTACCCGGGCGTGCCGCTGGTGATCACCGAGAACGGCGCCGCCTTCGACGACCAGCCGGACGCCGACGGCTTCGTGGCCGACGACGACCGGGTGGCCTACCTGGCCGAGCACCTGCGCGCGGTGGCCCGGGCCCGCCAGGCCGGGGCGGACGTGCGGGGCTACTTCGCCTGGTCGCTGCTGGACAACTTCGAGTGGGCGTACGGCTACGACAAGCGGTTCGGCATCGTCCGGGTCGATTACGACACCCAGCGGCGCACGCCGAAGCGCAGCGCGCTCTGGTACCGCGACACCGTCCGTCGGGTCCGCGGCAACCGCTGACGAACCACACGGCGGCCGTCCGGCCCGGTCCGGACGGCCGCCTCCGGTGGTTTGCCGCGCCTCACTGTCGAGCCAGCCACACTCCCAGCACCGCGCCCACGGCCCCGCCGAGCAGGAACGTCACGACGTGCGGCGCGAGGCGGCGAGCCGTCGCCCGTACGCCGGTGACGCCGAGCAGGTCGATCGGTTCGACGGGACCGCGCGGGGCGGGGACCACCGCGCCGGGTCCCGGAGGGTCGAGGGCCGCGGCCGGCCGGGCACCGGCGGACGCCACCGGCGAGGCGGCTGGCGCGGCCGGCTGGCCGGCGGCTGCAACGGGGTGGGCGGTCGGCATGGCCGGCTGGCCGGCGGCCTGTGCGGGCGGGGCCTCGGCGACATCCGCCGACGGATCGGCGGAGGCGGCGGCCGACGGCGCGGCGGCCGAGGCGACGGGGGCCGGCGTCGGCGCGAGTTGTCCGGCGAGGCAGGCGGTGAACTCGTCGAGCAGCCGGCTGCTCACGTCCGCGATCATCCCGCGACCGAGCTGGGCCACCCGACCGCTGATCGTCAGGTCGGTGAGCACGGCGACGGCGGTGGCGTCGCCGTCGGCGCGCAGGGTGGCGGCGACCGTCGCCGACGCCGATCCGGCCCCCTTGGTGTCGCGGCCGGACGCCTCGATCACCATCCGGCGCGCCGCGTCGTCGCGCTCGACGAAACGGCCCCGGCCGGCGAACGTCATGACCATCGGGCCGAGCTTCACGCGGACGGTGCCGGTGAACTCGTCGCCCTCGTGGGAGGTGAGCGCCGCGCCCGGCATGCACGGAACGATCCGTTCCAGATCCTGCAGCACCTCCCAGGCGCGGTCGACGGGTGCTGCCACGACGAAGTGGTGTTCGAGTTGCATCAGTACCGATCCAGGTTCTCGTGAATGGAACCGTCCAGCTCGGACAGTCGGTGGCCGGTGCCGCCCCATCGGGCGCCGATGATCTCCGCGGCGATGCTCACCGCGGTCTCCTCAGGTGTGCGCGCCCCCAGGTCCAGCCCGATCGGCGAGGCGAGCCGGGCAAGCTGCTCCGGCGACACCCCTTCGGCCCGGAGCCGGGCGACGCGGTCCGTGTGCGTGCGTCGCGAGCCCATCGCACCGACGTACGCGAAGGGATGCCCGAGGGCGACGCGCAGCGCCGGGACGTCGAACTTCGGGTCGTGGGTGAGCACGCACACGACGGTGCGCGGATCGACCCGTCCCGCGTCGATCTCGCCGGTCAGGTAGCGGTGCGGCCAGTCGACCACGACCTCGGCACCGGGGAACCGGCGGGCGGTGGCGAAGACCGGCCGGGCGTCGCACACCGTGACCCGGTACCCGAGGAAGTCGCCGGTGCGGGCGAGCGCCGCCGCGAAGTCGATCGCCCCGAAGACGATCATCCGCGGGGGCGGTGTGAACGAGGCGACGAACACCGTCAGCTCGTCGCCGAGGCGCTCGCCGTCGGAGCCGTACCGCAGCGGACCGGTCCGTCCGGCGGCCACCATGCCGCGGACGTCGTCGGTCACGGCGTCGTCGAGCCGGCGCGAGCCGAGGCCGCCGGCGACCCGGTCGGGCCAGACGACCAGCCGCCGGCCGAGCCGGTCCGCGTCGCCGCGGACCAGCGTTGCCACCGCGACCGGTCGGCCCGCCGCGATCGCCTCCGCCACCTGGTCGAGCTCCGGGTACGACGCGCGGTCGACGCGTTCGACGAAGATCTCGATGGTGCCGCCGCAGGTCAGTCCCACCTCGAACGCGTCGTCGTCGCTCACGCCGTACCGGGCGAGCCGCGGCGCGCCGGACTCGGTCACCGCAAGGCCGAGGTCGTAGACGGCGGCCTCGACGCAGCCGCCGGAGACGCTGCCGACCGCTGTGCCGTCGGGGCCGACGAGCATCGCCGCACCGGGTGGTCGGGGTGCGCTGTGCCAGGTGCCGACGACGGTCGCCATCGCGACCGGCTGGTCCGCGCGCCACCAGTCCAGGAGATCACCGAGCACGTCGCGCATGCTCATCGTCCTCCGGCGGTAGTTGACGACACAAGTATCACTATGGCCCCCACGGCGCCGCGCCACCAGGGGCGATGCCGTACCGCCGGGCGTCGTCGGCGGTGTCCACATCGGTCGGGTCGGCGACGCCGTCGCAGGGCACCTCCATCACCGCCGTACCGGCGGCGCGCAGGTACCGGCGGGCGCCCACGTCGCCGGCCGCGCCCGCGGCGATGCCGGCCCAGTGCGCCCGGCCGAGCAGCATGGGATGACTGCGGCGACCGCCGTACGTCGCGCACGCGAGGGCCCGCTCGTCGCCGTGCGCCGCGACGCGTCGCACCGCCTCCGGGCCGATGCCCGGGGTATCGACGAGCAGGACCAGCGCCGCCGCGGCGTCGGTATCGGCGAGCGCGGCCAGTCCCGCGCGAAGCGAGGAGGCGAGTCCGCTCTCCCAGGCCGGGTTCACGACCACGGTCGCCGCGGTCAGGTCGGCGGCGGCGCGTACCCGGTCGGCCGCTGCGCCGAGGACGACCACGACCGGGGCGCAGCCGCCGTCGCGGGCGACCTGCACCGCACGCTCCGCGAGTGGCGTGCCGCGCAGGCGCAGCAGTGCCTTCGGCCCACCGATGCGACGTCCGGCGCCGGCGGCCAGCACGAGACCCACGACGCCGCTCACCGCGACCGCCGGGCGGCGGGCTCGGCGAGTGCGTCGAGCAGGTCGTCCAGGGCCGCGATGTCGTGGGCGCTGACCACCGCATCGCAGTACGGCCAGGCCGCGGCCATCCCACCGACGAGCGGCTGGTACCGCGCGCTCTTCGTGCGGGGATTGGCCCACACGATCCGGTACGCGAGCCGCGAGAGCCGGGCCATCTCCCGGCGGAGCTGCGCGGGGTCGCCGGTGTCCCAGCCGTCGGAGACGACCAGCACGACGGCGCCACGGGCGACGCCGCGCGCCCCGTACCGGTCGTTGAACTCCTTCAGCGTCGCACCGATGCGCGTGCCGCCGGACCAGTCGGGCGCCGCCCGCCCGGCCCGGTCGAGAGCTTGCGCCGCGCTGGTGCGGCCGAGCAGCCGGGTCAGCCGGGTCAGCCGGGTGGCGAACGTGAACACCTCGGCGCTGGCGCCCCCGGCCGCGCAGTAGAGCAGTTGGAGCATGGCCCGGGCGTACGGCGCCATCGAGCCGGAGATGTCGCAGAGCACCACGAGGCGGCGCGGCCGGCGGTGGGGTCGTCGGCGGTGCAGCCTTACCGGGTGCCCGGCCGTTCGGCGGGCGTGCCGCAGCGTTGCCCGCAGGTCGACGGTGGAGCCGCGGGCGGCCGGCGACCGGCGCCGGGTGCGCCGGAGCGGCGTGGCCACCCGCAGCCGGCGCATCAGCTCGACCAGCCGGACCAGTTCGTCGGGGGAGAGGTCGGCGAAGTCCCGCTCGGCCAGCCGCTCGGTGGCGGCGGCGAGCGCGGGGTGGGGGATTTCGCTGGCCGCGCGGTCGCCCTGGTGACCGCGATCGGCGAACCACGGCTGGCCGCCGGGTGGGCGGGGCTGCCGGGCCGGTGCGGGCGGGGTCGGTGCCGTGCCGGGCGCCGGGGGCTCGGCGTTGCCGGCGTCCCCGCGCTGCTCTCCGGGGTCGGCGAGGCCGCCGAAGACGAGGTCGAAGACGCGGTCGAAGACCGGCAGGTCGCCCCGATCGCCCACCAGCGTGGCCGTGGCGCACCAGTAGAGCGCACGGGTCGTCGTGGGCCGGACCAGCAGGACCGCGCGAGCGAAGCGCTCACTCCGGTCCGGCCCGACGGGCAACCCGGCGGCGTGCAGCGCCGCGCCGAACCGGGCCACCAGGAGCGCGAGGTCGGCCGGTCCGCGAGCGGCCAGGTCAGGCATCGCCGACCAGCCCGGCGAGCCCCGCCTGGCGTACGGTCGCCAGGTCCTCGTCGTACTTGACGACGGTGGCGAGCGTCCGCGCGGCGGCCGTCGCGTCGAGCGTGCCGATGCCGAGCACCTGCAACGCGGCGGCCCAGCTGATCGCCTCGGCGACGCCGGGCGGCTTGTACAGGTCGAGCGCGCGCATCCGGCGGACCGCCGCCGCCACCTGGTCGGCCAGCGGATCGCCCACGCCGGGCACCCGCCGGCGGACGATCTCCGCGACCCGTTGGGGATCGGGGTAGGCGATCCAGTGGTAGAGGCAGCGGCGCTTGAGCGCGTCGTGCAGGTCGCGGGTGCGGTTGGAGGTGAGAACGGCGACCGGGGGAACGGCGGCGCGACGGGTGCCCAGTTCCGGGATCGTCACGGTCGACTCGGCCAGCAGTTCGAGCAGGAATGCCTCGAACTCGTCGTCGGCGCGGTCCACCTCGTCGATGAGCAGCACGGCGGGGCGGGGCCCGGGGTGGTCGAGCGCGGTGAGCAGCGGCCGGGCCAGCAGGTACTCGTCGGTGAAGAGGTCGGCCTCGCGCAGCGCCGCACCGCCCGCCTCGGCGAGGCGGATCGCGAGGAGCTGGCGCGGGTAGTTCCACTCGTACAGCGCCTCGGCGGCGGTCAGCCCCTCGTAACACTGGAGCCGGACGAGCCGGGTGTCCAGCGCGGCCGCGAGCGCCTTGGCCGCTTCGGTCTTGCCGACCCCGGGTTCGCCCTCGAGCAGGATGGGCTGGCTCATCCGGACGGCGAGGAACAGGGCGGTGGCGAGTGACTCGTCGGCGAGGTAGCCGACGGAGTCGAGACCGGTGCGCAACGCGTCGACGTCGGTTGGCCGCGTCATCCGTCGTACCGGCCCGGATCGGCGGCGAAGGCTCTGCGGCACCCGGCGGCGCAGAAGTACCAAGTCCGCCCGGCGCGCTCCAGATGAAGGCTGGCCGGGCCGACCGCCACACTCATGCCGCAGACGGGATCGACCGCCGTGGCCGGGTCGAGCACCGTGAGCAGTGCCCTGTTCCCGGGTCCGGCGGCCTGCTCGTGGTCGTCGTGGTCGTCGCCGTGGCGTTGCGCCGGCACCGTCGCCTCCCCGGGCGTCGACGCCCGCACCTGCACGAGCTCCGCCAGTACCGACAGCGCGACGTCGCCGGGCGTGCGGGCGCCGATGTCCAATCCCGCCGGGCTCCGCACGCGGGCGGCGAGGTCGGCCGGCAGGTCGGCCCCGGCCAGCACCGTGGGGCCACGCTGACGACTCGCCACGAGCGCGACGTACGGCACGTCGGCGTGCACCGCGGCGCGGAGCACCGCCTCCTCGTCGTGCCCATGGGCGGCGACGACGACGCCGACCGTGTCCGGCGGGATCGGCGCGGCCGGGTCCGTGCTCCGTGTGACGGCGTACCCGGCGGCCGCCCCGACCTCCGCGACCGCTCGCGCGATGGGGGTGTCGCCGAAGACGTGTACGAGCGGCGCGGGCACGACCGCCTCCAGGAAGATGTCCAGCGTGCCACCGGACAGGCACGGGTTGTCCACGACGACCATGCCCTCGGCGGGCGCCTGCTCGGCGGCGGCCCCCGGGGTGACCCGCAGCAGGGTCGACTCGCCCGTCCGCAGCAGTCTCAGGCTCTGCAGCCGGACGGTCGACTCGGCGCAGGCCCCGCCCACGAAGCCCTCGATCGTCCCGTCCGGCAGGACGATCGCCCGGTAGCCCGGCTTCGCGCTGGTCGGTCGCTCGGCCCGGACAACGGTCGCGAGGACGAACGGGGTGCGCTGGGCGCGCAGCCCGTCCGCCCTCGCGAACAGGTCGACCGGTGTCATGTGAGCGCCAGGTCCGTCCGCAGCGGCCGGCCCTGGATCGTCGACCACACGTTGGCCGGGGTGAGCGGCATGTCGGCGTGCCGGACCCCGAACGGCTTGAGCGCGTCCAGGACCGCGTTCACCACCGCGCAGGGCGAACCGACGGTCGCGGACTCGCCCACGCCCTTCGCCCCGATCGGGTGGTGCGGCGACGGCGTGACCGTCTCGCCGAGCTCCCAGGACGGGCACTCCATCGCGGTGGGCAGCAGGTAGTCCATGAACGACGCGCCGAGGTGGTTGCCGTCCGGGTCGAACGCCATCACCTGCATCAGCGCCATGCCGACGCCGTCGGCGAGGCCACCGTGCACCTGGCCCTCGACGATCATGGGGTTGATCCGTACGCCGCAGTCGTCGACCGCGACGAATCGGCGCACCTTGACCTGCCCGGTGTCCGGGTCGACGTCCACCACGCAGATGTACGCCCCGAACGGGTAGGTCAGGTTGGGCGGGTTGTAGACGGTGGTCGCGTCGAGGTGGCCCTCGATGCCCTCCGGCAGCTCCAGGTTGGAGTGCGCGGCCATCGCGATCTCCTGCATCGTCTTGCCCTGCTCCGGGTCGCCGCGCACCTGCCAGCGGCCGGATTCCCACTCGAGGTCGTCGGGGGAGACCTCCAGCATCGCCGAGGCGACGATCTTCGCGCGTTCACGGACCTTGCGGGCCACGATCGCGGTGGCGGCGCCGGACACCGGCGTCGATCGCGAGCCGTACGTGCCCAGGCCGAACGGGGTCTGGTCGGTGTCGCCGTGCACCACCTCGATGTCCTCGGTCGGCAGTCCCAGCTCGTGCCCGACGATCTGCGCGAACGTCGTCTCGTGGCCCTGCCCCTGGGTCTGCACCGAGATGCGCAGCACCGCCTTGCCGGTCGGGTGCACCCGCAGTTCGGCGCCGTCGGCCATGCCCAGCCCGAGGATGTCCATGTGCTTGCGCGGCCCCGCGCCGACCGCCTCGGTGAAGAAGGCGACGCCGATGCCGGTCAGCGAGCCGCGCCCGTGCGCCTCCCGGTGGGCCAGCTTCGCCGCCTGCTCGCGCCGCAGCTCGTCGTACCCGGCCATGTCCATGGCCAGCCGCAGCGCCTTCGGGTAGTCGCCGGAGTCGTACTCCCACCCGGTCGCGCAGGTGTACGGGAACTGCTCCGGCCGGATCAGGTTCTTCATGCGCAGCTCGGCCGGGTCCATGTCCAGCTCGTACGCGAGCACGTCGACGATCCGCTCGACCAGGTAGACCGCCTCGGTGATGCGGAACGAGCAGGCGTACGCCACGCCGCCCGGCGCCTTGTTCGTGTAGACGCCGGTGACCTTGCAGTGCGCCGCCTCCAGGTCGTAGGAACCGGTGAAGACGTGGAAGAACCCGGCCGGAAACTTGGTCGGCTGCGCGGTCGCGTTGAACGCGCCGTGGTCGGCCAGCACGTTCACGCGTACGCCGAGGATCCTGCCGTCCCGGGTGGCCGCGATCTCGCCACGCATGTGGTAGTCACGGGCGAAGGCCGTGCTCATCAGGTGTTCGGAGCGGTCCTCCACCCACTTCACCGGCTTCCCGCTGACGATCGAGCCGACGACCGCCAGCACGTACCCCGGGTAGATGCCCACCTTGCCGCCGAAGCCGCCGCCGATGTCCGGCGAGATGATCCGGATCTTGTGCTCGGGCAGTCCGGCGACGAGCGCGTACACGGTGCGGTGCGCGTGCGGCGCCTGCGTGGTCGTCCACATCGTCAGCTTCCCGGTGACCTTGTCGAAGTCGGCCACCGCGCCGCACGTCTCCAGCGGCGCCGGGTGCACCCGCGGGTAGAGGATGTCCTGCGCCACCACCACGTCGGCGCGCGCGAACACGTCGTCGGTCCTGGCCCGGTCGCCGGCCTCCCAGTCGAAGATGTGGTTCGTCGTGCGGTCCTCGAGGTCGTCGCGGATCACCGGCGCGTCCGGGTCCAGCGCCCGCTTCGCGTCCACGACCGGCGTCAGCGGCTCGTACTCCACCTCGATCAGCTCGACCGCGTCCCGCGCCGAGTAGTGGTCCTCCGCGATGACGAACGCGACCTCCTGACCCTGGTAGCGCACCTTGTCGGTGGCGAGCACGGCCTGCACGTCGTACGACAGGGTGGGCATCCAGGCCAGGTTGAGACCCTTCAGGGTCTCCCCGGTGACGACCGCCTTCACCTTCGGGTGCGCCTCCGCGGCGGAGGTGTCGATCGACACGATGCGCGCGTGCGCGAACGGGCTGCGCAGCATCGCGCCGTGCAGCATGCCCGGCAGCCGCACGTCGTCGACGTACGTGCCCCGGCCGCGCAGGAACCGGGCGTCCTCCTTGCGCAGCGTCCGGCCGAAGCCGACCGTCGCGCGTTCCTCCATGACCGTCATGCCGGCACCTCCTGGGCGCTCTCGTCGGCGGCGTCCCGCGGGGTGGGCACCGAGTCTGCCGTGGCCTCGCCCGTGCCCGCCGTGGCTTGGTGCGCGGCGGCCCAGCGGACCGAGCGCACGATGTTCTCGTACCCGGTGCACCGGCACAGCTGGCCGGAGATCGCCTCGCGGATCCGCTGCTCCGACGGGTCCGGGTCACGGTCGAGCAGCGCCCGGGAGGTCATCAGCATGCCCGGCGTGCAGAAGCCGCACTGCAGGCCGTGACACTCCATGAAGCCCTGCTGCACCGGGTCGAGCTGCCCGTCGCGCTCCAGGCTCTCGACCGTACGCACCTCGTGCCCGGCCGCCATCACGGCCAGCACCGTGCACGACTTGACCGGCCGACCGTCCAGCAGCACCACGCAGGTGCCGCAGTTGGACGTGTCGCAACCCCAGTGGGTGCCGGTCAGGCCCAACGTCTCGCGCAGGAAGTGCACGAGCAGTAGGCGCGGCTCCACCTCGCGGGTCTCGTCGACCCCGTTGACGTTGACCGTGATCCGCACGTCAGCCCTCCTCGCCCCGGGCGCGGGCGGCTGCCCGGCGCAGCGCGCGCGTGGTCAGTTCCGCCGCCAGGTGCCGCTTGTAGTCCTCCGGGCCGCGCTGGTCGGCGACCGGGCTGCACTCCGCCGCCGCGGCCCGGCCGGCCGCGACGAAGGTCTCCTCGGTCGCCGACGCGCCGCGCAGCACCGCCTCCGCCTGCGGCGACACGAAGTGCGGGGCGCCGACGGCGGTCAGGCCGACGCCCGCATCGGCGATGGAGTCGCCGGAGAGCCACAGCACCGCGCCGGCGGCCGCGACCGGGTAGTCGCCGACCCGGCGCTCCACCTTCTCGTACGCGCTCCCGCCGCCACCCCGGATCGGCACACACAGCTCAACCAGCAGTTCCTGCGGCGCGAGCACCGTCTCATACGGTCCACGGTGGAGTTGCCGGACGGGAACCGTACGGGTGCCGTCGGGCCCGCGCAGCACGGCGGTGGCGTGCACCGCGGCGAACACGGCGGACAGATCCTCCGACGGGTCGGCCTGGCACAGCGAGCCGCCGACCGTGCCGAAGTTGCGGACCACCGGGTCGGCGATCACCCGCTCCGCGTCGTGGAAGATCGGGAAGTGCTCACCGGCGACGGCGGACTCGAGCAGCTCGCTGTGCCGGGTCAGCGCGCCGATGCACAGCTCGTCCCCCTGGACGCGCACGTACGACAACTCGCGGAGGTCGTTGATGTCGACCAGCGCGTCCGGCCGTGCCAGCCGCAGCTTCATCATCGGAATCAGGCTGTGCCCGCCGGCGACCACGCGCGCCTCGGGGCCGTGTCTCGTCAGTAGCTCGATCGCGTTCTCGACGCTCGTCGCTCGCTCGTAGGCGAAAGGTGCCGGAACCTGCATACGCATCTCCGTTGCCGTGGACCACCGCAACCGCGGCGGTCATCCGAGGCATGGCACGAACGTGGTCGATTCTTGCGCTGTCAACGAGTGGCGGCAATCCCCCTGCTGGGCTGCAACGAACACCGGGGCCGGCAGTTCCGGATCGCCGGCGCTCGTGACCAGCACGCCACGAGCGCCGACGACCGGACGCCGGCCCCGGTGTCCGTCGACGCTGCGCTCCCCGGTTCGTCAGTACCGCAGCTTGCGCAGGTAGCGGTAGCCGACCTCGGCGGTCCGCTGCGGCGTCACATCTGGGGTGTCGTTCTCGACGATGTACTCGAGCACCGAGTGCTTCCGGAAGATCCGGGCGAAGTCGATCATCCCCGTGCCCAGGTCGGCCATGTCGCCGGTCGACTCGTGCCGGTCCTTGACGTGGTACTGCAGGACGCGCTGCGGCGCGGAGCGGATGACGTCCAGCGTGAACCCCTCGGGGTCGGAAACCCCGTCGCCGGACTCGATGCCGCCGGTCACCGCCCAGTAGATGTCGATCTCCAGGTGGACGAGCCTCGGGTCGAGCTCCTCGGTCAGCACGTCCCAGGGGCGCCGGCCGTTCCCGAAGTCGATGGTGAACTCATGGGCGTGGTTGTGGTAGCCGTAGCGCAGGCCGGCCGCCCGGGCCGCGGCGGCCTCGACGTTCATCTGCTCCGCCCAGCGCTTCCAGTCGTCCTCGCTGGTCGAGTTCAGGTACGGCACGACCATGAACCGCTGGCCCAGGGTGAGCGCGTTCTCGATCTTCTCGTCCAGGGCGGCGGCGTCGGCGCTGATCCCGTCGTGGCTGGAGCTGGCCTTGACGCCGATGCCGTCCAGGAACTGGCGCAGCTGGGCGGCGGCACGCCCGAAGTAGCCGAGCGCCAGCTCCACCCGCGGGTAGCCGATCCGGGCGAGGTGGGTGAGCGTGGCGTCGTACCCGGGCGAACCCCAGAGCGCGTCGCGCACCGTCCACAACTGAATGCTGATCAGGCCCGGGGGCACGGGTCGCCGTCCCCGGTGGTCTGCGCTGGCCGCCGCGCTGGTCGCCCCGACGCCGGACGCCAGCCCGACGCCGGCGAGGGTCGCCAGCGAGCCGCGTAGCAGGCTCCGTCGGCCGAGGGACTGCCGCAGCGCGGCCGTGCCGTCGTATCCGTAACACATGGTGGCCCCTTCGATGTCTCAGTGGCTGATGGTGGGAACCAGAACGACCTGGTCGCTACCGGTCAGGGCGGGCAGCCCGTCCCCACCGGCGTCGGTGTAGGAGGCGACGAAGACGCCCGTCAGGTTGTCGTGCTCCGGGTCGTGGCCGGACGGCACCGTGGTCTGGATCGAACCGGTGCAGCCGTTCGCGGTGGTCTGCGGGTGCCCGTGGTCGTCGTGACCGAGGATGTACGTGACGCTGACCCGCGCGCAGTCCACCGGCTGGTCGTCGGTCACCCGTACCTCGAACTCCACCGTGTCGCCGAAGGCGAAGGCCTGGCCCTCGACCGGATTGACCAGCTCCACCACGGGCGTGGCGTTGCCGACGACGATCCGGACCGACGCGGAGGCCGACAGTCCGCTCCGGTCGGTCACCTTCAAGGTGGCGTCGTAGAGGCCGTTCTCCCGGTACGTGAACGTCGGGTTCGCCGCGCGCGAGTCCACCCGGTCGTCGTCGTCGAGGTACCACTCGTACGTCAGCCGATCGCCGTCCTCGTCTCTGGTACCCGCGCTGGAGAAGGCGACGGTCAACGGCGCGAGCCCGTCGGTGGGCGTGGCCGAGACCCGGGGGACCGGGGTGTGGTTGCCGGTCCAGCCGGTGTGGTCGATCCGGGCCAGCTGCGCGTCCGGGTTCTCGCTGAAGTAGCCGTCGCCGTACTCGAGGACGTAGAGCGCGCCGTCCGGGCCGAACTCCAGGTCCATCGGGTTGTCGATGGTGACGGAGGGCAGCACCGGCTCGATCCCGGTCAGGTCGCCGCGGCGGTTCAGCTGGAACGCCTTCACGTAGTCCCGGGTCCACTCGTGGAACAGCGGCTTCCCGTCGTGGTACGCCGGCCACGCGACCGGGTTGCGTCCCCGCGTCGTCCGCCGGTCGAAGTCGTACGCCGGACCGGCCATCGGGCCGATGCCGCCGGTGCCCAGCTCCGGGAATCGCTCCGAGGTGCCGTAGCTGTACCACACCTGCGGCTGCTCCACCGGCGGCAGCTTCCGAAGGCCGGTGTTGTTCGGCGACTCGTTGATCGGCGCCGCGCAGCTGAAGCTCTCCCCGGAGGCGCCGGTTGCGAAGTCGTAGTCCCGGTAGGGCAGCTCCGCCGTGGCGCAGTACGGCCAGCCGTAGTTGCCGGCCTTCCGCGCCGCGAGCCACTTGCCGTGCCCGGCCGGTCCCCGCGACGGGTCGGGCTCACCGGCGTCCGGCGAGTAGTCGGCGACGTAGAGGTCCCCGGTCTCGCGGTTCAGCTCGATGCGGAACGGGTTGCGCAGGCCCATCAGGTAGACCTCGGGCCGGGTGCCGGGCGTGCCCTTCGGGAACAGGTTGCCGTCCGGGATGGTGTACGAGCCGTTCCGGCCCACCTTGATGCGTAGGATCTTGCCGCGCAGGTCGTTGGTGTTGGCCGAGGTGCGCTGCGCGTCGTACGCCGGGTTGCGGCCCGCGCGTTCGTCGATCGGCGCGTATCCGCCGGACTCGAACGGGTTGGTGTCGTCCCCGGTGGACAGGTACAGGTTGCCCCTGGCGTCGAAGGCGATGTCCCCGCCGACGTGGCAGCAGATGCCCCGGTCGACCGGCACGTCGAGGATCCGCTGCTCGGTCGTCAGGTCCAGCTTGTCCTTGACGAACCGGAACCGGGAGAGCCGGATGACTCCCTCGAAGCGCTCGAAGTCCGCAACCGTGCCCCAGGCCGGCGCGTCGCCCTCGTTGACGTCCGGCGTCGAGGGGTCGTCGACCGGGGTGTCCATCGGCGGCGAGTAGTACAGGTACACCCAGTTGTTGCCGGCCCTGCCGAAGTTCGGGTCGATCGCGACGTTCTGCAGGCCCTCCTCGTCGTGCCGGTAGACGTCCAACGTCGCGGCGAGGGTGTTGCGGCCGGTGGCGGGGTGGTGCAGCCAGACCTCACCGGGGCGGGTCACGTGCAGCACCCGATTGTCGGGCAGCACGGCGAGGTCCATCGGCTCGCCCGGGGTGTCGTTGAGGGTGACCTTCTGGAAGGCGCTGTCCGGCGGCGCGGCCGTCGGGGCGGCCGTCGCGACGGTGGGGGTGGCGGCGAGCGCCAGGGTCGTCAGGCCCGCTACGGCGAGCGCGAGTCGTCGTTCCATCTGCCTCTCCTTGTGCTCGGGACTGGGGTCGGGGCAGGTCCTGCTCGTTCCTCTGTCGGCGACGGTTCCTCCCGGGCAGGGTCGAGCCGCCCGTCGCACGGGGCTGCGGTGCGCGGCCGGCCGGGTCGGTCGGTGGCGTCGCTACCGGGCTGGGCGACAGGCGGACGTTTCTGGGAGTGGGGGACGGATCACGTACGGGACGGTCGGGTGTTCGGTGCCGATTACCCGACCGCGGTCAGGCCCGGCCGAGCCGCTGCTCGACCTGGGGCTCCATCGCGACGAAACACATCGGTACGCGTCGACGCTACAAAAGACATACCTGGATGTCCATAGCTTTCATCATCGACGGTGCAACTTTTCTCCGCACCGACGAAAGTCTCCATGATGGCGCCGTAACCACCGTCTACGCTGCTCGATCCGCTCGGCCCTCCGTCGTCTCGCCGTTGCGCGGCCCGCGATATCGTCACGGAAAGTAGTGGAAGGACGTGACCCATGGCAGTGCGTGACTCCCGTGTCGTCGCCCTCGCCGCAGCGTCATTACTGACGGCGCTGACAATGGCGGCGGCCGGGTGTGCCGAGCGGAAGGGCGCGTCGGAACCAGCGCCGGCGCCGGCCGACGCCGAGACCGGTCGGGACTATGCGGTCACCCTCTCGACGCACTGCGGGATCGACGTCACCGAGTTCCGTGGCCGCCGGTGGAAGGCGGCGCACCCGGTGGACGACCCGGGGGCGCGGCCTGATCCGAACGATCCCACGGTGATGCGGTACGACGGGGAGATCTCCGGCACGATGCGCCTGCTGACCACGGAGACGTTGCGCTTCACCTCGGATACCGGCGACCTGGTCGTCACCTTCCGTCCGACGACGGAAGCTCCGGCGATCTGTCAGTGAGCCATCGGTACGCGGGCCTCAGGGGGTGGCCGCGCTCAGGGCGCCGCCGAAGAACATCAGGATGGTGAAGGCGATCATCGGGCCGACGAAGACGTAGCCCAGGACCAGACCGGCGACGGCCATGCCGTGGCCGAACCTTGCACCGTCGCGGGTGGAGGGGGAAGGAGGGGTTGGGCGGGCCGGAAACCGGCGGGGTGGGTTCGTAGCGCGGCGGCTGGTAGGTCACCGGGACTCACCCCACGGACGGCCGGCGGCCCGCAGGTGGGTGACGAGCGTGTCGACCGGTATGCCCAGCACGGCCGCCAGCAGTCTCAAGGGCTCGGGATGGCCCTTGGCGGTGATGTCCTCGAAGATGTCCAGCAGGCCACGCAGTCGGGCCTCGGTCTCGCCGGGGCCCGCGGGCAGCTCGGCGATCCGCCGCTCCACGTACCGGCGGGTCATGATCTGGTACGCACCCACGCCGAGCACGTCCTGGTCGTCGGTGCCGGACACGTCTTCGGGCTGTGGCTTCGGGCTGTGGTTCGTCGACATTGCTCTCCCCGTGGTGGAGTCGGATGTGGTCAGCACGTGGCGTGCCAGTCGTGTAGGAACGCGTCGACCAGGGCCTGGGCGCGCGGGCGTACGTCGAAGGTTTCGGTGAGGCGGCGCCGCGCCATGTGCGACAGGGCGTCCGCGGCCTCGTTGAGCGCGTGGCCGGCGTGCCCCTTCACATGGGCGAAGGACAGGTCCGGCCGCCGGCTCACCTGCTCCGCCAGCCGGACGAGGGTGGGTTGGGGTGCCGACCGGCGCGGGCGCAGGCTGTAGCCGCTCGGCATCGCCTCGGTCCGGCCGGCCTGCCAGCGGTGCAGGTACCGCAGAGCGGTCAGGTTGTCCAGCAGCACGGTCATCCCCGCCGGTGCGTCCTCGTACCCGGAGAGCAGGAAGTCGACCGCGCGCAGCTCGTTGATCAGCACCCGGGACGACCCGGTCGGGTCGAGCGGGCCGGTGCCCCGGCCGCGCAGGCCGTAGTGACCGTCGCTGACGACGTACGCGATGCCGCCGACACGCCCCTTCCAGCTCGCGTCGGTCGCGGCGACCAGCGGCGCGGACGCCCCCGCCCACCGCCCGACCCGGCCGCGACCGAGCTGGTCGTTTGACCGCGGCAGGCACGCCGAGCCGTGCCGCACGGCCTGCTCCTCCGCGGCGTCGATCAGCTGCCGAGCCGAGTCGAGCTCGTCCCAGTGCGCGGCGGTGAGGGCCAGCCGCACGGCGTCGCCGATGCGCTGGCAGTGTTCGCAGCGGGTCGGCCGGGCGTAGTGGCGCAGCGCGACGGTGCGACCGTGCAGGGGAGCGGGGAGCAGGTCGAGGGCGCGCAGGAACTCATCGGGACGCACGACGCCTCCTGACGTCTCGCGGGGGATGGGGGAGGGGCGCCGGGCGAGAGAGTGTGCTCGCCCGGCGCTTTGGAGCTGATGTCGCAGACGGATCAGGCCGGCGCGATGGTCCAGTTGCCGTCTGCGGTGATCTGGACGAGAGCGGGCGCCTCCAGAGGACGGACGCCGGAGTAACCACCGATCTCGTTGACCAGCAGGCCGCCCTCACCGGTCTCCATCGAGTAGGCGTGGATGACGAAGTTCGAGTCACCGCGGGAGTGGGTGATCTTCGCGGCGGCGGCGTCACCGCCCAGGACCACCACGTCATCGCCCTTGCCGGCGGCCTTCCCGGAGAAGGCCTTGGTGGCCATCTGGTCCACCGTGCCGATCGTCAAGGTCCACGACCCAGACGCCTCCACCTCGAACTGAGTGGTCAGCGAACCATCCTCGAGGTTGATCCACCGCTTCCCGTTGTACGAGCCGATCTCGTTGACGAGCAGGCCGTCGCCGTCGCTGCGCAGGATCGTGTTACTGGAGCATTTGCACGTGAACTTGATGACGGCCAGGTCGGTCAGCTCGGCGATGCGGACGACGTCGTCGCCGCGGCCCTTGATCACCTTCGGCTTGGGCGCCGGCGGAGGCGTCGTGGGTTCCGGGGCGGTCGTCGTGGGAGCGGCCGTGGTAGGGGCGGCGGACGTCGGCGCCGCCGTGGTGGGAGCGGCGCTGGTCGGACTGGCCGACGGCGACGTGCTGGCGGCGGCGGTCTCTTCCGGGTCGTCGCCACCGACCGCGCCGATGACGGCACCGCCGCAGCAGAGGGCGACGACGAGGGCGAGACCGCCGACCAGCCAGGCACGCGTGTTGGAGCGCTTGCCCGGCATGGCGGCTCCCGGGAGCGTGGCTCCCGGCGGGAGGGACGTACCCGGCGAGGGCGCCGCGGGGTTGACCGGCGGATAGGGGATCTGCGGCGCGGGGACAGTCGGCTCGGCTGGGTGTTCGGGACTCGGATTGCCTTGATCATTCATGGCGATTTCTCCTGTTGCGGACTGCGGGGAGGGTAAGAAGGAAGCCGCTCGCGCCAGCGCTTCACGGCACCGTGATCGCGAAGGACCGTTGTCCGTTCTTCTTGCGGAAGGACCTGGGTTGGCGGGCCGTGCGATCACTCGGAGGTGGTGAAGACCATCTGGAGCCCGTCATCCGGGTGGTAGCTCCAGGAGGCGCGCATCGTGTCCCACTCGCCGTTTTGCCGGCCGTCGAGTGCACGGGTGGCACCGATCTCCGCGACGATCGCGTCCGGAACATCGAGCGCTCGCCAGTAGCACTTGAGGATGTTGTATTCAAGGCCCCGGGTTTCCTCGCCAGCGCCTTGAAGCGTCAGGGTCCTACCGTCGTCACCCAGTTGCGCGTAGAGACTGTCGCCGGGGCTGCACGCCTCCCGGGCAGCGGCGAGTCGGGACGGCTTCGGCTCGGCTTCGCCCTCGTCTCGGGAGTCGCCAGTGAGAGCGGCTGCGGCTCCGGCGCCGATGAACAGCACGGCGGTCGCCGCCACCGCTACCAGCAGCTTCCCGTTGCGCCTCCCGCCCACGCGCGCGCCCTCCGGGTCGGCCGGCTCACCGAGATCGGCCGCGCTCGGCGAAGGCGTGGCCTCGGCTGGGGCGTGCGGACGGGTGGGATCCTTCATGACTCGTGCTCCCTCCGTGAACTGAGTCGGGTAACTGGGGGGCGGACCGTGATCGGCCCGCCCCGGCGTGGGATAGGGAGGGTCAGCTCAGCGCGACGGTGACGCCGCCGGAGAAGGGCGAGTCGTGCAGCTCGAGCTTGGCGAGCTTGACCTTCTTCGGAATGTCGAAGACGAGGACGCCGGTCACCTGGTTGCCGGGGTTGATCTCGGCGAACAGGGTCTGCTGGTCCTTGTTGGCGTAGATCGCCGCCTCCGAGTCGGTGGAGTACTCCGTGCCGTCGGCGGCGTACGCCTTCTGGCTGCTGTCGATCAGCGTCTGCGGTTCCTTGCCGATGTTCTTGACGCTGACCGTGACCAGGCAGAACTGGCCCTGGGCCTTGTCGCCGAGCAGGTCGGAGCCAACCTTGGCGACGCCGCACTTGTTCGACTTCACGGTGAACTCGAACTTCCCGTCCCGGGCGGCCTGGCCGATCTTCGCCGTCTTGGGCTTGTCCTCGCCCTTGGCGGCGGTGTCGCTGCCGCCGGAGCTGCCGGCCTCGTCGGTGGCGCCGGCGCCGCAGCCCAGCGCGATGAGGGCGGTGGCGAACAGGGCGAACGTGGTGGTCTTGCGCATCGTTGTCCTCCTGGTGTGAACGTTGCGGCGTCAATAAGAGCATGAGCCGTGAACACTGTCAACAAGCATGATGCTTGACATGTGTGACACACTGCGGAGGTGCAGGTGAACCCGACTATCACGGCGGCGGAGATCGCCCGGCTCGCCGGGGTCGGCCGCGCCGCCGTCAGCAACTGGCGCAAACGCCACCCGGACTTCCCGAGCCCGGTCGGCGGCACGGCGGCCAGCCCCGAGTTCGACCTCGGCGAGGTCGAGACGTGGCTACGCGAGCAGGGCAAGCTTCCCGAGCTGTCCCGCGCCGAGCGACTCTGGCGGCACCTCGCCGCGGTCACCGAGAGCCCAGCGGCCGCGCTCGCCAGCGTCGGCGCCCAGCTTTTGAGTCGACAGCGCGCCGGGAAACGTGTGGCGGTCGACCCGGCCGTCAAGCCGCTGCTGCCGGACATCGACGCCCTCGCCGACGAGCTCACGCCACCGGCCGCGTTCGACGAGCTGTGGCAACGCTTCTCCGCGCCCGCCCCCGGACGCCCCTGGGCCACACCGGACGAGCTGGCCGACCTCATGGTTCGGCTCGCCGGTGCCGACGGCGGCACCATCCTCGACCCGGCCGCCGGCTCCGGCGCCACTCTGCGGGCCGCGGTCCGCGCCGGCTGCACCGAGGCGTACGGGCAGGAGCTCGACCAGGACCTCGCCACCCTCGCCGGGCTGTGGCTCGCGCTACGTGAGGTCCCCGGCGACGTCCGCCCCGGTGACTCGTTACGCGCCGACGCCTTCCCCGGCCACACCTTCGACGCGGTGGTCTGCCACCCGCCGTTCGGGGTCACCACCTGGGGGCACGAGGAGCTCAGCTACGACCCGCGCTGGGAGTACGGCGGGGTGCCACCGCGTACCGAACCGGAGCTGGCCTGGGCGCAGCACTGCCTGGCACACCTGAACGCCGGCGGGCACGCCGTACTTCTCATGCCACCCACCGCGGCGGGGCGCCGCACCGGCCGGCGGATCCGCGCCGAGCTGCTGCGCCGCGGCGCGCTCCGGGCCGTCATCGCGCTGCCCAGCGGGGTGGCCGCGCCGCACGGCGTACCCCTTCATCTGTGGGTGCTGCGACGCCCCGCCCCGGACGCGCCGCCACCGGCGCGGACCCTGCTGGTCGACGCCGCCGACGGCGACCTGGCGGAGCTGGCGCCCCGGATCCTCGCCACCTGGGAGGCCTTCACCGCCGCCCCGGAGGTGGACGTCGAGGAGGCCGGCTTCGCCCGCGCGGTTCCGGTCATCGAACTGCTCGACGAGGAGGTCGACCTCACGCCCGCCCGCCGCCAACCCGCCGGCGGGGGCGAGCGGACAGGAGAGCAGATGGTCCGCACCAGAGAGCGGCTCGCCGCCGTCGTGCGGGACCTGCCGGCGCTGATCCCGCAGGTCACGCCCACACCCGACGGGGCGACATCACCGGCCGTGCCGGTCGCAGAGCTGGCCCGCACGGGAGCGTTGCAGCTGCTCGGGCCGGTACGGGCGGCGCGCGACACCGATGGGGAGTCGGAGCTTCCGGTGCTGCACGCGCGGGACGTGATCGAGGGGACCGGGCCGTCGTCACGCGGCGACCAGCCGGCGGGGGAGCCGATCCGGCTCGTGCCGGGAGATGTCGTCGTGCCGGTGGTGGCTCGCCGGATCACCGCCCGCGTCATCGCCGACGAGAATGCGGTGCTCGGTCCGAACATGTACCTGCTGCGGCCCAATCCGGCGGCGCTGGATCCGTGGTTCCTGGCCGGACAACTGCGCAACACGGCGAACGAGAAGCAGGCGTCGAGCCTGTCGGGGACGCTGCGGTTCGACATCCGTCGGGCGCTGGTGCGGCGGCTGCCGCTGGACGAGCAGCGGGCGCACGGGGAGGCGTTCCGGCGGCTCGACGCGTTCGAGTCGGCGATGCGGCAGGCGGCGACGCTGGGGGCGGAGCTGGCACAGCTCACCGCCGACGGCCTCGCCCAAGGCGGCCTCCGGCCGGAGGGCGGCAACCGATGAGGCCATGCGGCGTCGGATACCCGACACCGACGGGGCGGTTCGGGAGCATACGCGGAAATTTGACAGGCCAAGAGGGCGGGCGACCCGGGACCCGACGGAGCGAGGCGGCGCTCGCGCCTCCAGCCGAACCACATGAACGAGTTGGGGGAACGGTCCGTGAGGGTCGGTTTGATCATTTAGCCGAGTGGAGGACTACGGCGTTGGAGGTCGCCAGGCATACTCCTTGCTTCGCGGAATTCTTAGGAGCGGGCGAGGGGACGTGGACTGCGGAGGCGGACCCTGACACGAGCGGTGTCTCGTAGGGCAGGTGGACAAACGGCGGCTAGTGGGGACGTGGGGAATGGCCGTGGATAAGGAACTGGTGGCGAACAGGTTCCGGCTGCTGAACGCACTGGGCCGGGGCAACATGGGAGAGGTCCACCGGGCGGAGGACCTTCAGGCGCCGGAGGGCTCGCCAGACCGGGTGGTCGCGGTCAAGCTGATCCTCCGCAGCCGGACTGGCGCGGTCATTGATTCGAGCGCCGACAGCAAGGCAGTGCAGCGGTTCGAGCGTGAGACCCGCATCATGCGCCGGCTCACCCACCCCAACCTGCCGCGTTCGATCGCCGGCGGCGTCGACTCCTCCGGCCTGCCGTACATCGCCATGGAGTTCCTCGACGGCCAGGGGCTGCACGACCTGATCTCCGAGCAGCCACAACTGCCGATCACGTGGGTGGCCGCGCTGGGCGCCCAGATCGCCGACGCTCTCGCCGCGGCACACACCGCCGGGGTCATCCACCGCGACCTCAAGCCGTCGAACGTGATGCTCCTGCGTCGTGGCCTCGTCAAAGTTCTCGACTTCGGCATGGGTCGGATCGTCGACGCCGACGAGGCCGAGCGGCTCACCAGCACCGGCGTCACGGTGGGGACCGCCCGCTACATGGCCCCCGAGCAGTTCCGGGCCTCAGCGGTCACCCAGGCCGCCGACCTGTACGCGCTGGGCTGTGTCCTGTTCGAGTTGCTGACCGGTGTGCCGCCGTTCCACAGCGGCTCGGCACACGAGGTGGGGCAGAAGCACCTGGAGGAGCCGCCGCCACCGGTGCGCTTGCTGCGGTCGGATGTCCCGCCGAGCCTGGAACGGCTCATCGAACGCCTGCTCGCCAAGGACCCGGCGGAGCGGCCGGAGGACGCCGTGGCCGTCCGCGAAACGCTGCTGCCGCTGGCGAAGGGGGATGACAAGGTCCCCGGCTGGGACGACTACAACCCGGTCGCTCACTTCCGCAGTGCCTACACCATCGGTGCCGCCACCACCCGACCCGCGGCTCCCGAGCCTACGGTCATGACCGGCCCGGCCTCCGGCATGGACGTGTTCGGAGTGCACCGACGGCTGATCGCCGACTACCGGGCCTTCACCGAAGGCGGCACGATCATCCGCGACGACCGGATCGCCGACTTCGTCGAGCGCGACCTCGACGCGAAGTCGCAGTGGCCCGACCCGTGGCTGTCGCTGAACCCGTTCTTCGCCTCCGGCGGCACGATGCTCGAACTCGTCAACGAGGGCGTGCTGCATCGGGAGTGTGCGCGCATCTTCCAGGCGAACAAGACCGAGGGCGGCACGGACTGCGACGGGCGACCGCTCACCCTGCACCGGCACCAGCGCGAGGCCATTGAGAAGGCCCAGTCCGGCGCTTCCTACGTCCTCACCACCGGCACCGGCTCCGGCAAGTCCCTGTCGTACATCGTTCCGATCGTGGACAAGGTGCTCAAGGCGCGCGAGCAGGAGGGCGCGAAGGCCCAGAAGCGCGTCCGCGCGATCATCGTCTACCCGATGAACGCGCTCGCCAACAGCCAGCTCAAGGAACTCGACAAGTACCTCTGCGACGGGTACGGGCCGGGCCGTGAGCCGGTGACCTACGCCCGGTACACCGGGCAGGAGAGCGACGAGCGGCGCAAGGAGATCCGCGACAACCCGCCGGACATCCTGCTCACGAACTACGTGATGCTCGAGCTGATGCTGACCAGGCCGGACGACCGCCGGTCGCTCATCAAGATGGCCCGAGGGCTGGAGTTCCTGGTCTTCGACGAGCTGCACACCTACCGCGGCCGGCAGGGTGCGGACGTCGCCCTGCTGATCCGGCGGGTCCGGGAGGCCTGCCAGGCGACCGACCTGCAGTGCATCGGGACCTCCGCCACCATGTCGACCGAGGGCACCCTCGACGACCAGCGCGAGGCGGTCGCACGGGTAGCCACCACCCTCTTCGGCACCGAGGTCAGCAGCGGCAACGTCATCGGCGAGACATTGATCCGGGCCACGGCTGAGGCACCAGACAGCGTGCCGGTGGAGCGGCTGCGGGCGCCGGGCGCTCCGCGGGCGTACGCGGATCTGGTTGAGGACCCGCTGGCCCGCTGGATCGAGACCCGGTTCGGGCTCGCCACCGATCCGGTCACCGGCCAGCTCGTTCGGCAGAAGCCGGCCAAGATCGAGGATGCCGCCCTGGAACTGGCGCGGGTGAGCGGCCTGACCGCCGCTGACTGCGCCCAGGCGATCCGGGCCACCCTCAAGGCCGGTTCCGAAGCTCGGCACCCGCGCACGGAGCGTCCGCTCTTCGCGTTCCGGCTGCACCAGTTCCTCTCCAAGGGCGACACCGTCTACGTCACCCTCGAGGACGGGCTCACCCGGCATCTCACCCGCGAGTACCAGCTCGTCCTGCCGGGCTCGGACGGCAAGATCCTCTTGCCGCTGGCCTTCTGCCGTGAGTGCGGGCAGGAGTACCTGACCGTGTGGCGGTCCGAGAAGGACGGCAAGGTCGTGTACGCGCCCCGCCGGGACACCGCCGCGACCGGTGGCCGCGGCGACGACGGCTACCTCTACATCGACTCCGACCGCCCGTGGCCGGCGCATGAGGAGGAGGCGATCGAGGCCCGCCGGGTCCCCGAATCGTGGCTGGAGGTCGACGCCGGCGGGCGCGAAGTGGTCAAGAGCTCCTACCGTCAGCGGCTGCCCCAGGCGATCACCGTGAACCCGCAGGGCTGGGAGGGGCACGGCGACCTGAAGGCTGCCTTCATCCCGTCCCCGTTCCTCTTCTGCCTGCACTGCGGTGTGAGCTACGAGCAGACCCGGGGGAAGGACTTCGCCAAGCTCGCCACGCTGGACCAGGAGGGCCGCTCCTCGGCGACCTCGCTGGTGTCGGCGTCGATCGTCCGGTCGCTGATGCAGGCGCCGCCGGAGGCGTTGAACAAGAAGGCGCGCAAGCTGCTCACCTTCGTCGACAACCGCCAGGACGCCTCGCTCCAGGCCGGCCACTTCAACGACTTCGTGCAGGTCACGCAGCTGCGCGGCGCCCTCTACCGGGCGGTGGTCGAGGCGGGCAAGGACGGCATCACGCACGAGGAACTCGCCGCTCGGGTCACCGCCGCGCTCGGACTGAGCCTCGGCGACTACGCGCGGGAAGCCGACCTCCCACCGTCGCTGGCCAGCCTGGCGGCGAAGACCCTGCGGGACGTCGTCGCGTTCCGGCTCTATCTCGACCTCGAGCGCGGCTGGCGCATCACGATGCCGAACCTGGAGCAGACCGGTCTCCTGAAAATCGACTATCGGGATCTCGCGTGGATCGCCGAACGGCAGGACCGCTGGGCAGGCACCCACGAGAAGCTGCGCGACGCGGAGCCGGAGGACCGCGAAGAGATGATGCGGGTGCTGCTGGACGAGATGCGCCGCGGGCTGGCGATCGACGTCCAGTACTTCCGCGACGACTTCGACTCGCTCCAGCGGGCCAGCGAGGAACGCCTCGTCGACCCCTGGGTGCTGTCCGCCGGCGACAAGCCGAAGGTCGGCGCGGCCTACCCGCAGCCTTCGGGTCGGGGCCTGGACCGGTCGAACCTGTTCCTCTCCGGTCGAGGCAAGTTCGGCAAGTACCTGCGCAGAGTGCACTTCCCCGAGCTGTCGTGGAACGACGCCCAGGAGCTGATCGCCGACCTGCTGGAGGTACTCAAGCGAGGCGGCCAGGTCACCGAGGTGGTACAGGTGCCGGAACGCGCGGGCCGGTACCGGCGTTCGGCCGGCACCCCGGTGACCGGCTACCAGGTCTCGGCGGGCGCGCTCATCTGGCGGGCCGGGACGGGCGAGACCGGCAGCCACGACCCGCTGACGCGGACGTATGCCAGCGGCGACGGGCCGCGGGTCAACACCTTCTTCCGGGAGCTGTACAAGACGGCGGCCGGAACCCTCGCCGGGCTGACCGCCCGGGAACACACGGCCCAGGTCGACCCCATGGAGCGGGAGCGGCGGGAGGAGGCCTTCCGCAGGGCCGAGCTGAAGCTGCTCTACTGCTCGCCGACGATGGAACTCGGCGTCGACATCTCCGAGCTCAACGCCGTCATGATGCGCAACGTCCCGCCGACCCCGGCGAACTACGCGCAGCGCAGCGGCCGCGCCGGACGGTCGGGGCAGCCGGCGCTGGTCACCACCTACTGCGCCACCGGAAACAGCCACGACCAGTACTACTTCCGGCGCTCCGAGCGGATGGTGGCCGGGGCGGTGGCACCCCCTCGGCTGGACCTGGCCAACGAGGACCTGGTGCGCTCGCACGTGCACGCGATCTGGCTGGCCGAGGCGGGCCTCAAGCTGGGCCGGGCGATCCCCGAGACGATCGACATCGCCTACCTCGAGGACAGCCGCCGCCCCGACCCGGCGTTGAAGCTGCACGACCACATCGAGGCGGCGCTGCGCGACTCGCATGCGCAGGAGCGCGCGATGGCGGCGGCCCGGCGGGTGTTCGCCGCGCTGGTGCCCGAGTTCGAGCAGTCGACCTGGTGGGACGACAACTGGATCGAGGACACGGTCCGGACCACGCCGGAGCGGTTCAACCAGGCGTTCGACCGCTGGCGGGACCTGTTCAAGGCGGCGCTCGTCGACCAGGCCGAGCAGAACCGTCGCGTCCTCGACCACACCCTCTCCGAGCGTGACCGCCGGATCGCCGTCGGCCGGCGCAAGGAGGCCGAGACGCAGCTCAACCTGCTCAAGAACGAGACGGTGGAGAACCGGTCGGTGCTGTCGGACTTCAACCCGTACCGCTACCTGGCCAGCGAGGGCTTCCTGCCGGGCTACTCGTTCCCGCGCCTGCCGCTGGCCGCGTACGTGCCGACCACCGGCCGACGGTCGGGTGAGGGCGACTACCTGCAGCGCCCTCGCTTTCTGGCCATCCGGGAGTTCGGCCCGGGCGCGCTCATCTACCACGAGGGCGCCCGCTACCAGGTCACCCGCATCCAGTTGCCGCCGGACGCGGCCGGCGAGGTGGTGACGAGCCAGGCCCGGCGCTGCACCAGTTGCGGCTACCACCACGACGCCCGAGGCGGCGCCGTCCGCTGCGAGATGTGCGACGAACCGCTCGGCGACACCACCTACGGCCTACTGCACCTGCACACCGTCTACACCAAGCGCCGGGAACGGATCTCCTCCGACGAGGAGGAGCGGCGCCGGGCGGGCTTCCGGCTTGTGACGTCGTACCGCTTCCAGGACCACGGCGCTCGGTCCGGCCGGCAGGACGCCACTGTCGCGGACGGCGACGACCGGCTCGCCACCCTGTCGTACGGTGACTCGGCCACTGTGCGCATCACCAACGTCGGCCGAGTCCGTGCCAAGCAGGACGAGCCCGACGGGTTCTGGCTCGACCCGGCGGACGGGCGGTGGATGAACGAACGCGACGCCGGCGAGGCGTCCGGCGACTCCAGCGAGATGCCCGTGGTCGACGCCGACGGCAACGAGAAGCGGCGCAAGAAGCGGGTCATCCCGTACGTCGAGGACCGCCGCAACATCCTCGTCCTCAAGCTCGACGAGCCGCTGGAGCACGACGTCGCGCTCACCCTGATGTACGCGCTGGAACGCGGCATCGAGGCGGCCTTCGAGCTGGAGGACTCGGAACTCACCACCGAGCTGCTTCCGCCGGACGACGGTCCCCGCGACCGGATGCTCTTCACCGAGGCGGCCGAGGGCGGAGCGGGCGTACTCCGGCTCATGCAGTCGGATCCGGCGGCGCTGGCCCGCGCTGCCGCCACGGCGCTGGACATCTGCCACTTCGACCCGGACGGCACCGACCGGGGCGGACCGCACAAGGACCGGTCCTGCGCCTGGGGCTGCTACGAGTGCCTGCTGACCTACGGCAACCAGCTCAACCACCACTCGATCAACCGGCACCTGGTCCGCGACCTGCTGCTGCGGTTCGCCGCTGCGGCGGCGCGAACCACCGGCGAGGGCGAGTCCCGGACGGAGCAGCTGGCCCGGCTCACCGCCCAGTCGGACACCAAGCTGGAGGGGAAGCTGATCGCCTGGCTGAAGGAGCGCGGCCTGCGGCTGCCGGACGACACGCAGGTCTTCGTGACCGAGGCGCTGGCCCGTCCCGACTACGTCTACCGCCTGCCCGGGGCGAACGTGGCGGTGTTCGTCGACGGACCGGTCCACGAGCACGAGTCGGTCGCCGAACGCGACCGCGAGGCGGAGGAACGCCTGTTCGACATGGGCTGGGACGTCGTGCGGTTCCCGTACGACGCCGATTGGTCCGCGATCGCCGCCAAGAACAAGCGCTATTTCGGCACCAGCGCCTGACCACCCCACCGCCGCTCACGATGACGACGCGAGGAACAGCCTCATGACCACCTTCAGCGCCGGAACGCTGGTCTCCGCCCGGGGCCGCGACTGGGTCGTGCTGCCCGAGAGCGCCCCCGACATGCTGGTCCTGCGACCGCTGGGCGGCGCCGACGACGACATCGCCGCCGTCTTCCCCGCCTTCGAGCAGGTGAAGAGCGCCGAGTTCGCGCCGCCGACGCCGTCCGACCTGGGCGACGCGTACGCGGCGAGCCTGCTCCGCTCCGCGCTGCGGATCGGCTTCCGCTCCGGCGCCGGCCCGTTCCGCTCGCTCGCCGGGATCGCCGTCGAGCCGCGGGCCTACCAGCTCGTGCCGCTGCTGATGGCGCTGCGGCAGCGGACCGTGCGGATGCTGATCTCCGACGACGTCGGTATCGGCAAGACCGTCGAGGCCGGCCTGATCGCCAGCGAGCTGCTTGCGCAGGGGAGCGCCAGCAAGCTGGCCGTGCTCTGCTCGCCGGCCCTGGCCGAGCAGTGGCAGGCCGAGCTGCGTACGAAGTTCGGCATCGACGCCGAGCTGGTGCTGGCCTCCACGGTGTCCAAGCTGGAGCGCGGGCTGGACCTGGGCCAGTCGCTGTTCGACAAGCACCCGCACGTCATCGTCTCCATGGACTTCATCAAGTCCACCCGGCACCGCGACGACTTCGTCCGCCACTGCCCGGACCTGGTCATCGTCGACGAGGCGCACACCTGCGTCGCCGCCGACGACAACACCTCCGCCCAGAACCAGCTCCGCTTCGAGCTGCTGCAGCGGGTCGCCGCCGACCCCGAGCGGCACCTGCTGCTGGTCACGGCGACCCCGCACAGCGGCAAGGAGAGCGCCTTTCGCAACCTGCTCGGCCTGGTCCGGCCCGAACTCGCCACCGTCGACCTCGGCTCGGAGGCCGGCCGGCGGATGCTCGCCCAGCACTTCGTGCACCGCAAGCGCGCCGACGTGCGGCAGTACCTCACCAAGGAAGACGGCCTGGCCGACGACAGCCTCGCCCAGGAGACAGCCTTCCCGTCCGACCGGGAGTTCAAGGACGAGACCTACAAACTCTCCCCGGCCTACCGGGCGCTGCTCAACGACGCCATCGCGTACGCCAGCGAGCGGGTGACCGCCGCGGACAGCCGGGGCCGGCGAGAGGCCCGGATCGCCTGGTGGTCGGCAATTGCCCTGCTGCGCTCCCTGGTCTCCTCGCCGCGCGCCGCCGCGCAGACCCTGCGCACCCGCTCGGCGACCGCGACCGCCGTCACCGCCGAGGAGGCCGACCGGCTCGGCGCTCCACTGACCAGCGACTTCTCCGAAGCGGACGCGCTGGAAGGGCTGGACGTCGCCCCCGGCGCCGAGGCCGGTGGTGTGGAGGTCGACGCGGGCCGGCGGCTCGCCGAACTCGCCGACCGGGCGGCCCAGCTGGAGGGACCGGCCGAGGACAAGAAACTGGCTGCCCTGGTCAAGCACCTCAAGGACCTGCTCAAGGAGGGCTACCACCCGATCGTCTTCTGCCGCTACATCCCCACCGCCGAGTACGTCGCCGAGCACCTGGAGGGCGCGCTCGGCAAGAAGACCGTGGTACGCGCCGTCACCGGCACCCTCTCCCCGCAGCAGCGCCTGCAGCGCATCGAGGAACTCGCCGAGGCGGCCGGCGACGACCCGGCCGCCCGCCGCGTCCTGATCGCCACCGACTGCCTCTCCGAAGGCGTCAACCTCCAGCACCACTTCGACGCCGTCGTCCACTACGACCTCGCCTGGAACCCCACCCGGCACGACCAGCGGGAGGGCCGGGTCGACCGGTACGGTCAGAAGCGCGACGTGGTCCGGGTCATCACCCTCTGGGGCAGCGACAACGGCATCGACGGCAAGGTCCTCGACGTACTGATCCGCAAGCACCGGCAGATCCGCAAGGACCTCGGCGTCTCCGTCTCCGTCCCCGACGCCGCCTCGCAGGGCGTGACCGACGCGATCGTCGAGTGGCTGCTGCTACGCGGCCAGGAGCAGGAACAGGGCAGCCTCTTCGACGTCGAGGAGTACCGCGCGATCGACAAGAAGGCCGCCGCGCTGGCGACCGAGTGGCAGTCCGCCGCCGAGAAGGAGAAGACGTCCCGGTCCCGGTTCGCCCAGCACACCATCCGCCCGGACGAGGTGGCCCGGGAGGTCGCCGCGATCCGCGACACGCTCGGCCGCGCCGCCGAGATCCGCGACTTCGTACGCCAGGCGCTGCGCGCACTCGACGGCGTGCTGCGCGACGAACCGGGCGGGACCGGGGACTTCACCGTCGATGTGAGCGGCGCCCCCGCCGGGCTCCGCGACGCGCTCGCCCCGGTGCTCGGCGGCGACGTCGAGCAGGGCCGCAAGGTCCCGTTCAATACCACGGCGGCCGTCGCGCGTGGCGAGGCCGCCCTGGTCCGCACCGACCCGGCCGTGGTGGCGCTCGCCGGGTACGTCCTCAACGCCGCCTTGGACGACCAGATCACCGGATCGCGCCCGGCCCGCCGCTGCGGCGTCATCCGGACCCGTGCGGTCACCGGCCGCACCACGCTGCTGCTGGTCCGCTACCGCTTCCACCTCACCCTGCCGTCCCGCACCGGAACCCGGCAGATCGTCGCCGAGGACGCCCGGCTGCTCGCCTTCGCCGGCGCACCAGCCAACGCCACCTGGCTGCCCACCGACGACGCGCTGCGGCTGCTCGACGCGACCGCCGACGAGAACACCGACCCGGACTTCGGCGAGCGCACCATGAGCCGGATCCTCGACGGGCTGCCCGAAGTGACCGACCACCTCGAGGCGTACGGCGAAGAGTTGGCCGCCGACCTGCTCGCCTCGCACCGCCGGGTGCGCAGCGCGGCCGGTGAGATCGTCCGCGGCCTCACCGTCACCGCGCAGAAGCCCGCCGACATCCTCGGCGCCTACGTCTACCTGCCCGCTTCCACCCCCGCCGGAGGCAACGCCTGATGTCCGCCACCGCCCGCAACCAGGTCTTCTCCGCCGTCCACACCATCGGCGGGCTGATCCCCGCCGACATGCTGGTCCGGATCGCCGAGGGCAAGGACGTCAGCGGCGCCAAGCCCGCCGACTACCGGGTGATCGGCTCCCGGTCGGTCCGCGACGACGCTGAGCGGCACTGGGACTACCTAAAGTCGGTCTGGAAGGAGCTGCGCGACCGGCTCCCCGTCGCTCCGGAGGCCGAGACTCCCGCCGACCCGACCGGCTTGGCGGTCACGCAGTGGCTGGAGCCGCTCTTCGCGGAGCTCGGCTTTGGCCGGCTGACCGCGCTCGGCGTCACCGGCATCACCTCGGACGACGGTGCCAAGACGTTCGCGATCAGCCACCGCTGGAACCACGTGCCGATCCACCTGGCTCCGTGGAACGCGGCGCCGGACAAGCGGCCGGCCGGCGCGGGCAGCGTGCCGCCGCAGTCGCTCGTGCAGGAGCTGCTGAACCGCTCCGAGGCCCACCTGTGGGGGGTGCTCACCAACGGCCGGCAGCTGCGGCTGCTGCGCGACTCCAGCGCACTCGCCACCGCCGCGTACGTCGAGTTCGACCTGGAGGCGATCTTCGACGGCGAGCTGTTCAGCGAGTTCGTTCTGCTGTATCGGCTACTGCACGTGTCTCGCTTCGAGGTCGCCGAGGGGGCGGCGCCGTCGACGTGCTGGCTGGAGAAGTGGCGCACCGAGGCGATCACCGCCGGCACCCGGGCACTTGACCAGCTCCGCAAGGGTGTCCAGGAGGCGATCACCGCGCTCGGCACCGGCTTCCTGCGTCACCCCGACAACGCCGCGCTGCGGGAGAACGTCGACCCGCAGGCCCTCCACAACGCCCTGCTGCGCCTGGTCTACCGGCTGCTCTTCCTCTTCGTCGCCGAGGACCGCGACGCGCTGCACCACCCCGACGCCGGCGAGCAGGCCCGCGAACGGTACGCCGCGTACTTCTCGTCCGCCCGGCTGCGGACGCAGGCGCGGCGCCGCCGGGGTACCACGCACAGCGACCTCTACCAGGCGCTGCGGGTCGTCCTCGACGCGCTCGGCGACGAGAACGGCCGTCCGGAGCTGGGCCTGCCCGGCCTCGGTGGCCTGTTTGACTACGACGAGGTTGCTGACAAGCCGCTGAAGGACCTGTCGCTGTCGAACGACTACCTGTTGACGGCGGTCCGGCACCTGTCGCTGGTGCGGGACGCCGGCTCGCGCCGGTGGCGTTCGGTCGACTACCGCAACCTGGACGCCGAGGAGCTGGGCTCGATCTACGAGTCGCTGCTGGAACTGGTGCCGAAGCACAGCGCTGTGGACCGCACCTTCGAACTGGTCGAACTCGCCGGCAACACCCGCAAGACCACCGGCTCCTACTACACCCCGTCCTCGCTGATCGATTGCCTGCTCGACTCGGCGCTCGACCCCGTGATCGAGGACGCGGTCAAGCGTGGCGAGCAGGCCGCCACGGCGGCCGGGCAGCCCGAACCGAACGACGCGATCGTCAACGAGCTGCTGTCGCTCACCGTCTGCGATCCGGCCTGCGGCTCCGGGCATTTCCTCGTCGCCGCCGCCCGGCGGATCGCCAAGCGGGTCGCCGCCGTCCGTGAGCGGAACCCCGAACCGACCGTCGACGCGGTCCGCCACGCCCTTCATGAGGTCGTCGCCCGCTGCATCTACGGCGTCGACCTCAACCCGATGGCCGTCGAACTGGCCAAGGTGTCGCTCTGGATGGAGGCCTTGGAGCCGGGCAAGCCGCTGAGCTTCCTCGACGCGCACGTGAAGTGCGGCAACGCGCTGATCGGCGCCACGCCCGCACTGCTCAAGGGGGGAGTTCCCGACGAGGCGTTCATCCCCACAGAGGGCGATGATAAGAAGCACGCCAAGGTGCTCGAGAAGCTCAACGCCGAGGAACGCCGAGGCCAGTCAAGCCTCTTCGACATTGAGGATGACGCCATGAAGGTAGCCAACGCTGCCTTCGCTTCCACCGTGCGGCGCATCACGGCTGCGGCCCCCGGCACCCTTCGTGATGTCCGGGACCAGGCGGCGGCGTATGCGAGGTGGGCCAAGTCCTCCGATTACGTCAACGCTCTCCACCTCGCGGATGCCTGGTGCGCTGCATTCATGTGGATAAAGAAGTCAGATGCGCCAAGGGCAGTCACGCACGGCATTTTCCGCTCACTCGACGACCCGACGGTGCATGGCGCATCGATGGCAACCCACGACGAGATCATCCGCCTTCGTCACCAATACCGCTTCTTTCACTGGCATCTCGAGTTCCCGGAGGTTTTCTCGGTCCCAGGGGACGGCCAAGGTGCATCAAGTGCGACGGGCTGGGCGGGCGGCTTCGATTGTGTACTGGGAAATCCGCCGTGGGAAAATGTGGAACTTAAGGAGCAAGAGTTCTTTGCGCGGCGCTCACCTGCGATCGCTGCAGCATCGAAGACGGACGCCCGAAAGAGGCTGATTGCCGCACTCCAGGAGGACCCTGATACGCTTCCGCTGTACAACGAGTACTCAGCGGCCAAACGTGGGGTCTACGCCGAGAGTCACTTCCTGCGGCGATCAGGCCGTGCTCCGCTCACGGGTCAAGGGAACCTAAATACCTACGCGGTTTTCTCGGAGACAGCTCGCCTCTTGCTTGGGTCACGCGGGCGTGCTGGCATCATCGTCCCCACGGGAGTCGCAACTGACGCTAGGACGCAATACTTCTTCAATGACCTTGTGCGGACCGGCTCGATCGCGGCGGTTTACGACTTTGAGAATGCTGCACCCCTGTTCCCAGAGGTGCATCGTTCATTCAAGTTCAGCATCCTTGCGCTAACCGGAGAAAGCCTCCGGGAGTTGGCTATTCGCCTCGCGTTCTTTCTGCACGATCCGGCGGAACTCGACGACCCTGACAATGCGTTCACCCTCACCCCCGGGGAGATCGCTCTGCTCAATCCGAACACCGGTACCTGCCCCGTCTTCCGCTCCCGCCGTGACGTAGAAATCACCCTTGATGCCTACCGTCGCTTCCCCGTCTTACTCAAGGAGGGTGACCCAGCCGGCAACCCGTGGAGGGCGTCCTTCATGGATATGTTCCATATGTCCCATGACTCCTTCCTCTTCCACTCATCGGGCGAGCTAGATTCCGCAGGATGGATGCTCAGGAGCAACGCCTTTTGTAGGGGTGAAAGGCGAATGCTCCCGCTATACGAAGGGAAGATGGCCCACCATTACGATCACCGCTGGGCCACTTACGAGCAAACGGGTGCCGTACGAGATTTCGGCGAATCGGAGAAGCGAAATCCAGCTACTCTCGCCCTTCCTCGGTATTGGGTTGAAGAGCGCGAGGTGGCGGAGAAGCTTGCGCGGAAGGGTTGGCGGAGGGGCTGGCTGCTTGGATGGCGCGAAATTGCTCGCGCAACCGATGACCGGACAGCAATCCCTACATTGCTTCCGCTGTCGGCTGTCGGAAACAAGATCCCCCTCATGCTGTCGTCCCTTGACGCCAGCTATCTAGCAGGCCTATACGCATGCCAGGCCTCCTTTGTGTGTGACTTTGTGAGTCGCCAAAAGGTTGGCGGAACGAGTATGAGCAAATTCATTTGGAGACAGCTGCCCATCCCTTCGCCTGAGACCCTCCTTCCTCACGTTTCCTTCATCAAGCATCGCGTTCTAGAGCTGATTTTTACAGCAGATGACATGATGCATTTCAGCCGTGATCTAGGCGACAACGGTAAGCCCTTTTGCTGGAGCGAGACCCGTCGATCAATCATCCGAGCCGAGTTGGACGCTCTTTTCTTCCACCTTTATGGCATCTCGCGAATTGATGTGGACTACATCATGGAGACGTTCCCGATCGTCAAGCGTAAAGATGAGGCGAAGTGCGGCACGTACCGGACCAAGGAGCTGATCCTTGCCGAGTACGACCGGATGGCTGCTGCCGGCGTCAGCCTGACAAACCCGCTGGTTGACGGAGAGACCTACACGTCGACCCTTGCCCCGCCGCCGGGGCACGGTCCTCGACACCCAGCCAACCCGGCCCCAGCGACAGCGGGATAGCGTCTTCGCGGCTCGCCCCGGGAGTAACTTCCTGGGGCCGGTTTCGCGGTTACGAATCTCGGTCTGAGGTATCAGAGACGAAGGCGCCGATTCCCATGCGGCCGACGAGTTCGCCAAGCTCGATCATGGAGTCCAGGGCGCGTCGAACCGTCACATGGCTCGTGTCGTACTCCTCGGCGAGGAGCCGAGCCGACGGAAGCTTGCTTCCCGGTGGGTAGATGCCGGCCCGAATCTTGGCGCGGAGATCCTCCCTGATCTGGCGCCAAAGCGGCTGGGCATACGGCATGTGATCAGGGAAGCAGCCAGCCCCGAGGTCATATAAAGGAACCCCTTCCTATCTTTACAGGCTTTATAGGCGTGCTAGGCTCGCCTCGACCGGGACGGTAGCCGGGGAGGGGATATGGGCAGGCGATGGAAGTGGTTCCTGCGGCCTCGCACGGTCGTGATCGACCTGACCGGGCAGGCGGTGCCGGACGGTGACGTGCCGGGGCGGTTTCGGCGGCTGGTGGTCGAACACGTCGTACCGGAGCTGCGGGTGACCTGGCGGTGCGACGGCGCGCTCGTCTACGAGCGGCCCGAGGAGCGGCCGGCCTCCTCGGCGCGGAACCAGCGCGCGGGCCGCTATGAACCGGACCGGCGAGGCAAGCGGAACCGGGGGAGGTTCCCGACGCCGGCCGACAAGGCGCCGCCCGGCGGTGAGCCGGCCTGGTCCGCCCGGCCGGACCCGGACGACGAACTTTTCGTGACGCCTGCTCAGCTCGCTCGTGCGAACCGGGTGGTCGAGGTGCACTGGCGGAGCCCCACCGAGGATCCCCGTACCAGGAAATGCCCGGACTGCCGCGCCGACGGCACCTGCCCCCGGGCTGCCTGGGCCGACACGATCATCGTGCGCTGCCTGCGGACGTACTGGCGATGAATGTCTCCGACCTGTCGCCCGCGCAGATCCGCAACCGGCTGATCCTGCGGGCGCGACGGGCGGCGCTGGCCGCCGGGACCGGACCGCGGCCGGCGGCGCGCCCGCAAGGCCCCGCCGAGGTGGCGCCGGCGGCGGTGGCCCGGGTGCCGGTCGTCCCGTGCGTGTCCGTCGTCCCCGGGGACGTGGTCCAGCTCGCCGAGTCCGACTACCGGTACGCCGACGGTCCGCTCCGGCTCCGGATCGTCCGGGTCCGGCCGGACCTCAGCGAGTGGTACCACGGAGAGTGGGTGTGGCTCGAAGGCGTCGCGATCGGGCCGGACGGTCAGGATGCTGCGTTCCGGCCGGTGCTGGCCCGGGTCGCCGCGCTGCGACCGCAGGCTGACAGGTAGCGGTGAGGTCATCAGGTCTCCAGCCATCGCCGAGGGCGACGCGGATCTGGTTGGGCCGCGAGGTGATGACTGGCCTGGTTGGCCAGCGCTACCCATGCTGGGTGGCCGGCACGAGCCTGCCGGTGCACGGCCGTGCTGCCGATGGGCGGCCAGCCGCTGCGCGGCGCCGATCGGGTCGTACGGGAACTCGCCGTGGCCTGCCGCCTGCAATGTGGCCCGTATACCGTCGGATATCCGACGGCGGCAGCGCCTCAATGACGTACGTGGAAACCTGGCGGGCGGGGAGAGCGGCTAGCTGCTCGGCAACACCTGGGACTCGGCCATTTGGGTGATTTTAAAGGGCGCTCCTATGTCAACCGGATCAAGGCGGACAGCCTACGACTTTTGCGGGCTCCTGCGAGCCGGTGCACAGTGGGCAACCACTGCTAGGGTGTGAGCCGCGGAAACAACGATTGAGTGTCGAGGTGGGTCATGCCGTTTCCTGTGGTTCTCGTGGCCGTTGCCGCGGGAACAGCGGTCGCCAACTTTGTGGGTAACAAGGTTATCGAGAATCAGGCGAAGAAGAAGATGGAAGACCTGCAGGCCCACCACGATGATGAGTACGCGAAGCACCGAGCCGCCGCTGACTCCACCTCTGCGAAGTTGACAACGCTGGGTGAGCATCAAAAGTCCGCCCTCGACATTGTGATGCCCCGGATCAAAGCCTTTGCAGAACGCAACGAGCGCCAGTTGCGGATGCGTGAACGCCAAATCATCGAGGAGGGAGAGACGCCCGAAAAACGGGAGATCGACGTATCGCCCGACGTCTCGAGTCCCGGCGAAATCGCGGCCGCGATGAACGGTATTGTGTCGGCCGCCGCCGGAGGCGGCCTTAGTGGTGCCGCCTATGCAACCGTAGCGAAGGTAGCCACGGCATCTACCGGAACTGCGATCAAGACGCTGAGCGGCGCAGCAGCACAAAACGCAACCCTCGCGGCGATTGGAGGCGGGGCCAAGGCGGCCGGAGGCGGGGGTATCGCAGCAGGCGTACTCCGGCTCAACATCATCACCGCGGTCCCGGCGGTCGCGCTCAGCGTAGGCTTGATGATCAAGTCGAAGTCTGACGCCGACAAGGCAGTCGCTAAGTACGATGCAGACGTCCAGGAAGCAGTCGCCAAATACAACCAGCGCAACGAACTGTTTCGCGGCATCGACAAGCGGGTCGGCGAGATGCAGGACGTTCTGGCGGGGCTGGTGAGGTGCGCAGGGGAAACGATCGACTACCTGGAACAGGTTGAGCGCGAGCCCGGCGGGTTTGACCTCGACAACGATGATCATGCGCACCGCCTACAAGCGGTGCTCCTCGTCGTGAAGGGTGTCGGCGAAGTCGGCGCAGCGCCCGTCGTGAATCCAGATCTGACGCTCGACCCCAACGGCGAATTTCTGGTGGTCAAGTACCGCAACTACAACCCGGAGCACCCCAATGCCTGACACCCGCCCGAACATCGTCGTTGAAGCGGTGGGCCGGATGGCCACCACCGCAGACGCGGCCCAGTACCTCATGGCAATTGTCGATGTTGCTAAGCGTATCGACGCCAACATGACAGAGCGCGCCCGGATCGTAGCTGAACGCGACAAGGAGATCGCCAGAATCAGCGCCGCGAGTCAAGGGTTGCGGGACTACCTGGATCGCGTTTTTGAGGAGCGTCGCGAACTGCATCGAGCCTTCTTCACGAGGCTCGACAAGGCTATCGAGGACCGCGACGCAGAAACCATCCACGCATGCGTCACCGGGATCGTCGAGGTCGCCAAGAACTCTCCCCTCAACAACATCGTAGAACTGCGCTCCGTCTGGGCGAACCCGGACGCAGTGATCGAGATTTAGCTTGGCTTAGTCACGACCACTTCGACTGTGGCGCCGGTGTGCTGCGGCCAACCTCGCGGCGCAGGCGAACGGTAGGGTCGCACCCACCGCCCTTGCCTAGACACAGGAGGTCGCGCCGTGCCGCAGCTCGCCTTGGCCAACAGCTTCTGGCAGAGCTACGACGTCCTGGAGAAGCCGGTCAAGGCCGGCGTACGCAAGGCGATGGAGAAGTTCCAGCAGCTCAGCATCGCCGAGCTGCACGCCGACAAGGGCCTGCACCTGGAGTCGGTGAACAACGCGCGGGACCCGCGGATGCGAACCATTCGGGTCACGGACTTCTGGCGCGGGGTGGTGCTGGCGCCCGACGACGGCAGCGACACGTTCCTGCTGCTCAACGTCGTGCCGCACGACGACGCGTACACCTGGGCTGCGAAGCGGCTCTACACGGTGAACACGGCGACGCGGGCGCTGGAGGTCCGCAACGTCGTCGCCATCGAGCAGCTCACCCCGGCGCTGGAGAAGGCCGCGGCGGAGGCGCCGAGCCTGCTCTTCGCTCGCTACTCCGACACGGTGCTGCGGCACCTCGGCATCGACGACCAGGTGCTGCGGGCGGTACGCACGATCATCGACAAGCGTCAGCTGGACGCGTTCGGCACGCTGCTGCCCGAGGACCAGTTCGAGGTGCTGCAGTACCTCGCCGAGGGCTTCACGCCGGACGAGGTCTACCGCGACGTCGTCGCCGAACGCCGGCCGGCGGACGCGACGCCGGAGCCGAGCGAGAGCCTGGCCGTGGCGATCGCCAACACCGCCAACCGCATTACGCTGGTGACCCGGCCCGACGAGCTCGCCGAGATCCTCGACAAGCCCTTCGCCGCCTGGCGGGTGTTCCTCCACCCGTCGCAGCGGCGGGTCGCGTACCGGGTCTCCTACAACGGGCCGGCCCAGGTGACGGGCGGGCCCGGCACGGGCAAGACGGTGGTGGCGCTGCACCGGGTCAAGCACCTGCTCTCCCGTACGCCCGACAGCCGGGTGCTGCTGACCACGTACACCAATGCCCTGGCCGCGACCCTGCGGGAGAACCTGGCGCTGCTCCTCGACGACGACGACGACGAGCAGCTGGCGCGGGTGGAAGTGACCACGGTGAACGGCTTCGCGCACCGCACCGTGCGGGCCCTCGCCGGGCGTGTGCCGACCCCGATCGGCGACGTGGACGAGCGGCAGGTCTGGCGGCGGGTGTGCCGGAGGCTGAACCTGCCCTGGACCGAGCAGTTCCTCGCCCAGGAGTTCCGGCACGTGATACTCGCCCACAACGTGCAGAGCCGCGAGGAGTACCGCGCAGCCAGCCGGCGGGGGAGAGGGTCGGCGCTCGGCCCGCGCCAGCGCGACCGGGTGTGGGACGCCGTGGACATGTTCCAGAAGGAGCTGTCAGCCGCCGGCACCGCAACCCACCTGCAGATCTGCGCGCGAGCGGCACAGCTGCTCGGCAACGCCGACCTCACCGACCACGGGTACGACCACGTCGTGGTCGACGAGGCGCAGGACCTGCATCCCGCGCAGTGGCGGGTGCTGCGGGCCGCCGTGGCACCCGGCCCGGACGACCTCTTCATCACCGGAGATCCGCACCAGCGGATCTACGACTCGCGGGTTTCGCTCAGCGCCCTCGGCATCTCCGTCACCGGGCGCAGCAGCCGGCTGCGGGTCAACTACCGCAGCACCGAGGAGATCCTGTCCTGGTCGACCGGCGTACTCGTCGGGACGCGGATCGAGGACCTCGGCGGCGACGGTGACGACAGCCTCGCCGGCTACCGGTCGCTGTTGCACGGCAAGCGGCCGCACGCCGCCGGGTACCCGACGAGCCAGGCCGAGATCGCGGCGCTCGTGGAGCGGGTGGGGGAGTGGCTGGAGCAAGGTGTAGCGGCGAGTGAGATCGCGGTGTGCGCTCGGTTCAACACCACACTGGGCGATGTGCAGGAGGAGTTGGCCGCCGCCGGGATCCCGGCTGTGCGGGTGCGGGACCAGCCCGGCGCGGACGTCGATGGGGTGCGGCTCGCCACCATGCACGCGATGAAGGGGCTCGAGTTCCGGTGCGTGGCGGTGGTCGGTGTCACGGCGCGGTCGGTGCCCTTCGCGAAGGAGGTTACGCCGTCCGAGGTGGATCCGATGCAGCACGAGAGCGACCTGCTCCGGGAGCGGTGCCTGCTGTTCGTGGCGAGTACGCGGGCACGGGAGGCGCTGCACGTGTCCTGGAGCGGACAGCCCAGCCCGTTCCTGGCGTTCACGGCCGGCGCTCGCTGAACAACCAAACGCACCCTGGTCTGGCTGGGTCCGTGATGTCCATAATGCTGCGGTGGAGTTTCTCGCTGGCCGCGTATGGGATGACCTGCAGCGACAAATCGATCGTGCAACGCGTCGGCGGGTAGCCATCGCGTTTGCAGGTCGAACTGCACCACAGATACTGCGGCTCCAGCGGGACGACATCCTCGTCGTCAACGGCAGTGACGCGTCACTGGCTGCTGGCGCTGTCCATCCCGATGCCATAGAGGCGTGGCGGAAGATGGGCGTCGAGGTATGGTCCCTTCCCGACCTACATGCAAAGGTCATCCTTCTTCACAAGGCGCGGGGCTATCGCACAGCTGTGGTTGGATCGGCCAACGCCTCGGAGAGCTCACGCGACGTCCTGGACGAGGCAGCGATCGTCACCGACGACGAGACAGTATGTGACGCGGTCAGTGAACAACTCGACATCTGGGTTGGGCTCGCGGACGAAATCGACGACGAGTGGCTTGCCCACGCAAGGAAGGTGTACCGCGAGCCGCGCCGTACTCCCCGTATCCCTACACGCCGAATGCCAACTCCCAACCGGGCCAAACCCTTATGGATCGGTACGAGCGTTCCCACGGACGACGGCTTGAGTCGGGCTGCGGAGGAGACGTTCCAACAGGTCAAGCGACGGCACGGCCACGGCGCGGAGGTCAACTGGTGGCGTCTCCGCCGCGGTGATGAGCGAAAGGTACTCCCCGGTCACGTTCTGGTCCTGGTGACTCTGGCACCTGACCGTGAAGAGCCTCATGGCAACGCGTCGGCATGGCCACCTGCGGTAGTCGTCCGCGTCGAGCCGGGGAACCGGCGGGACCGGCCGGTGGCGTTTTTCGTCAGAGATCCGAACCTTCGGCCGCGCCGGTTTTCGGAAGTGCGGAGGGCCGTCGAGAGCGCGGGTGGAGCAGTTGAATTGGACGCGCCCGTTGCCTCAGGCAGCGTCGCCGACGCGGTCTACGCGCTGTGGTTCCGTGAAGCGGATATGGCATGAGCAGCCCGGCAAGCAGTCATCCGCTGCCGTTCCGCGGTCTTCCCCCGGACCGCCTCCGTTGGGTTGAACGCCAGACCACGGAGTTCGACCCACAGTTGTGGCAGGACGCGCTCTCGGCGGACAGTCGGTGGTGGCCGCGCGAACTCGAGGAGGCAGGATCGACCATAGATCGAACCCTCGTGCATGTGATCGGCCGCCGCGCAACTGAACCAGTCGCGGCAGCCCACACCTTCGTCGCGGCGACGGTCTGGGGAAGCGGCAACCGACGGATAAGGCTGCGCACCAGGTCATGGGCGGACGCTTTCGAGGTTGTCGCGAATCGGTTGGCTGCTGCCGCGCGTCTCCTACAAGATGAGGGTCCTTTCCCCGCGTACGCCGCGCTGCTGCCGGGCGGGCGGTTGTATGTAAACGGTGTCGGTCCGTCCTTCTTCACGAAGTTCCTATACTTCGCCGGCTACCTCAGCGCGGTGGACCAGCTCCGGCCGCTCATTTTCGACCGCGTGGTCCGTGACGCGCTGAGGATGCTGTGCGGGCTCGACCTGCGCGGGAACTCAGTTGCCGACTACGAGACGTACCTCGAGCTTGCCCGCAACTGGGCTCAGGAGTGGCAGACCGAGCCGGACGTCGTCGAGCGAGTGCTATTCGATGTCGGTAAGTGCCCGCGCCTGGCGGTGCACGTGTTGCTCGGACGCGAGGTCTGAACTGTGACCGGCACTCAGCTGAACGGTCGCTACGAGCTGGAGCCGTTGCCGGTCCCCGGCGGCGCGATGGGGCAGGTCTGGTTCGGTCGCGACACCACGCTCGACCGGGAGATCGCGGCCAAGTTCATCCGGTTGCAGGACGACCGGAACGATGAAGCTCTTGTACGGCGGTTCCGACGTGAGTCCCGCATCATGGCCCGGTTGGAGCATCCGGGCGTACCGGCGGTCTACGACTGGGGCGAGCAGGACGGACGTCCCTTCCTGGTGATGCAGCGGATCCGCGGCATCACCGTCGCCGACCTGATCGCGGAACAGGCGCCGCTGCCGATCGGCTGGTCGGCGGCGATCGCGGCACAGGTCTGTTCCGTACTCGTCGCCGCCCACGAGGCCGGCCTGGTGCATCGTGATCTGAAGCCGGCCAACCTGATGCTCGAGCCGAACGGCGCGGTCAAGGTGCTCGACTTTGGTCTGGCGGTCGCTTCCGCAGTTCCCGGCTTCTCCAGGATCACCCATAGCGATCAGAACCCGGGAACGCTCGCCTACATGGCGCCGGAGCAGTTCCTCGGCGGGACCGAGCCCGGTCCCGCCTGCGACCTCTACGCGTTGGGCTGCACGCTGCACGAGATGCTCGCCGGTGAGCGGCCGTTCGACGGGTCCACGACCTACCTCCTCATGAACCAGCACGTCCACGAGCCGCCGCCGGCGCTGCGTGAGGTACGCGCCGACGTGCCGGCCACGCTGGAACGGCTCGTGCTCGATCTGCTGGCGAAGAACCCTGAGGACCGACCGGTCGACGCGGCCGTCGTCCACCAACGCCTGCGGCCCTTCGTCCGCGAGTTGGGGCAGCTGCCGGGCGCGCTCCACCCGCCGTCGCAGCGCAGCCCCGTCCGGATGTACGCCGACGTGCTGAGCCGGGTGTTCACCGACGTACCATCGGCCGCGGCGGCGCCCGCACCGGCAACGTCGCAGCCCACCGCACCACCCAGCGTCGATCCGCCGCCCGAGGGCGAGAGCCCCGCCCAGGACGGGTCCGGACTCGAGCGCCGACTGCAGCTCGCCGACAGGTGGTTCGACGACGGCGACTACCCGAACGCAGCTCGGGCGTACGCCGACATCGCGGACGATCTCGGCGTGAGCGAGAACCTTGACCGGCTGTTGCACTGCCGGAAGCGGGAGGCCACCTGCTACAGCCGCATCGGCGACGGCAACCGGGCGCTGCGGAAGCTGGAGGAGTTGCTGCGCGACGTCCAACCGCTCATCGACGGCGACGACACGCGGATCACCGACCTGCAGCGGGACATCGGGCTGCTGCAGCTCAGCGCGGGCCGGCGGCACGAGGCCAGCAGGACACTCAACCGGCTGTCTCGGGACCGATGACCCGGTTGGTTCGACCGCACGACCGATTCCACGCACGACGGACTCCCGGCAGGTTTGATCGCACATCCAACAGGAGGAGCGTCCATGGGGGAGCCGGTCCGGCCGATCGAGCACATCTCCATCCGCGTGCCGTGGCACGACGGGGGTTGGAACGGCACGGTGTGCCACGATCCGCGCGGCAACGGCACGTGCGTGCTGTTGCCGAACATCGGCCACAACCGGCGCGACCAGCAGGAGCAGAGCCTGGCAGGCAAACCGATTGCCGAACTCTCGCTCGCCGACGCGCCACCGTGCGTCGCCGAGCGCGCCACCTTCATGTCGCCGCGCCCCATCCAGTTTCAGCGCGTCCACCCGTTCACCGACAAGAACCAGGGGTTCGCCACCTTCCTGCCCACGCCGCAGCCGCTTCCGCCGTACTCGGCCCAGGCGGTGCCGTTCCGGTGGATGTCCCGGGACGACGCTCAGAAGATCGGCGAGGAGCGCCAGATCGGCCTGCAGACGGAGCTTGAGGAGCAGGTCGACGCGATCACCGGTTGGAAGAACATCAACTGGGTGATGCACGGCGACAACCAGAAGAGCCTGCTCGACGCCTTCTTCGACACCGTGCAGCCCGACCGCAGTCTCGTCTTCTTCTACGCCAAGCACAGCCCGCTCACCGACGACTCGCGCCGCCTGCTGGTCGGGGCGGCGACGGTCGCCAAGGTCACGCCCACCGGCGCTTACCGCAGCCGGGGCGGCGAGCGGTTCCCGGCGCAGATGTGGGAGACCACCATTGAGCACTCGCTGCGCCCGAACCAGCAGCAGGGCTTCCTGCTGCCGTACCAGGCGCTGCTGGCCGCCCGCGACACCGACGGCGTCGACATCGGCGACGCCTTGGCCTACGCACCCGAAGCGGGGTGGGTCGCCTTCTCGTACGTCACCGAGCACGTCAGTCATGACCTCGCCATCGACGCGCTGCTCGCCCTGCAGGCCGCCGGCCGCAACGTGGAGAGGATCCTCGGCGACGCCGCCGGCCCGCTCGGGTTCGACTGGCTGGAGGGGCAGCTCAACCGGCTGTGGAAGCTCCGCGGGCCTCGTCCCGGCCTCGCCAGCGTCCTCGCGGCGTTCGGCGTACGGCAGTCCGTCACCTTCGCGCACATGGTCGCGGCGGCGGCCGGTCCCGATGCGGATCCCTGGCCAACGCTCGAGGAGGCAATGGCCGACCCCGATCGGCTCGGCATCACCGCGGCCACACACCTGACGCCGAGCCTGCGAAAGACCTGGCAGGCGCTGAAGCCCGAGCGGCGGGAGCTGCTCCAACTCCTGAGCCGGTTCTCGCTCACCCGAGAGCAGGCCGAGCGCTTCTTCGTGGTCGAGCAGCGCGACCCGGCGCTGACCGACGACGCCATCATCGCCAACCCGTACCTGCTGTTCGAGACCGACCGCGACCAGCAGGAGGCCGTACCGTTCTCCGTCATCGACCGGGGCTGTTTCCCCGACGCGAAGATCGCCTCCGCGTACCCGCTGGCCAAGCCGACGGCGATGGACGACGGGCTCGACGCGCGGCGCGTACAGGCGCTCCTCATCGACGAGTTGCAGCGGGAGAAGGTCGCGGGGCACACGCTGCGCCCGCAGGCCGACCTGGTCAACCACATCCGCGACCGTGCCGAGCATGGGCTGAGCGCGCCGTGCCCGGTCAGCGCCGACGTCCTCGACGCGCACCACCTCTCGGCCGGGACGTTGCCACCGGACTCGCCACTGACGGGGGTGCTGCTGCCGGACAGCGCACCGGCGCTGCAGCTCACCGAGTTGGCGGCGGTGGGCCGACTGATCCGGGACCGGGTGGAGCAGCGGGCGAAGGCCACAGCGCTCGGTGGCGAACCGGACTTCGCCGCGCGGCTCGGGGACGCCCTCGGCGAGATCAAGGGCGACCTGACGGCCGACGAGCGGGACGCCGAGGTGCGGGCGCGGGCGGAGAAGGTCGCCGCCCTGAAGACGCTGTACTCGTCGCGGATCAGCGTGCTCATCGGGCCGGCGGGAACCGGCAAGACCACCCTGTTGAAGGTGCTGCGGCACACCGAACCCGTCGCCGCCGGGGGAGTCCTGCTGGTCGCCCCCACCGGCAAGGCCCGCGTGCAGCTGGCGCACCGGGTTGAGTCGGACGCCGTCACCCTCGCGCAGTTTTTGATCAGGACGGGACGGTACAACCCGCAGCGCGAGCGGTACCTGATCACCGGGGATCCCCAGAGCCGCGCGACGAACTACAAGACTGTGGTCGTCGACGAGGCCTCGATGCTCACCGAGGAACAGCTGGGTGCACTCCTCGACGCGGTCGCCGGCGTACAGCGGCTGGTTCTCGTCGGTGACCCGCGGCAGCTTCCGCCGATTGGGGCCGGTCGGCCTTTCGTTGACATCGTACGGCGGCTCGCGCCCGAGGACATCACCACCGTCTTCCCGCGGTGCGCGCCCGGCTACGCCGAACTCACGATCCCACGCCGGCAGACCGGCGATGAACGTGACGACCTGGTCCTGGCGAGCTGGTTCGCCGACGGCGAGCTGTCCCCGGCGGCCGATCTCATCTGGGAGCGGTTGCGTTCCGGAGAGAACATGGCCACGCTGCGCGCGGTCCGGTACCAGCGGCCCAGCATGTTCAGCACCCTGCTCTCCGTGCTTCGGGAGGAGGTCGAGGAGCTCCGGGAAGTCTCCGACGAGGACCTCGCAGGCGCCTTCGGCCGCAGCTACGGCGGCCAGGTCTCCGGCAAGGGCAACCTGTACTTCCCGAAGGGGTCCGGGGCCAAGGCCGATGCCTGGCAGATCCTGTCCCCGGTGCGCGGTCGGGGCTGGGGCACCACCGAGATCAATCGGGCGCTCAAGGATGCCTTCGGGGCGAAGGCGCTGGCGCAGGCGACCGGGCTGAACCGCTACAACGCCAAACCGATCGGGCCGGAACGGATCGTCGTCGGCGACAAGGTGATCAACATCCGTAACCACACGTTCCGCGAGTCGGGGGTCTACCCGAAGGATGCGGAACTGTTCGTTGCCAACGGCGAGCTCGGCGTGGTGGTGGGCCAGACCCGCTCGCAGTGGGTCAAGCGGCCCTGGAAGACGGAGGTCGAGTTCAGCGGACGAGCGGGTGTCAGGTACGACTACTACGACTGGTCCGACAACGACCGGGCGGCGATGCTGGAACTCGCTTGGGCCATTACCATCCACAAAGCGCAGGGCAGCGAGTTCGGGATCACGATCGTCGTTCTGCCCGCCGACGGCGCGGGCCTGAGTCGCGAGTTGCTCTACACCGCGCTGACCCGGCAGAGCAGGAAGGTGATCCTGCTGCACGAGGCCGACCTGAACGAGGTCGCGACGTACAGCTCGGCGGTATGGTCCGACACAGCCGGCCGCCTGACGAACCTCTTTGTGCCGTCTCAGCCGATACAGGTCGACGGGACCGTCATCGACCGTGGCCTGGTGCACCGCACCGACGGTGGGGAGCTGGTACGCAGCAAGAGTGAAGTGATCATTGCCAACCTGCTTCGGCAGCTGAATGCCGTCTACCGGTACGAGGAGCCGTTCACCGGCGAGGACGGCCGGACGGTCCGGCCGGACTTCACCATCGAGACCGACCTCGGCGACACGGTCTACTGGGAACACCTCGGCATGCTCACCGACCCCCGGTACGCGACGAAGTGGGCGGAGAAGAAGGCCTGGTACGCCCGCAACGGCGTCCTGCCGTACGAGGAGGGCGGCGGCCCGCGCGGAACGTTGGTCACCACCGACGACCTGAACGGCGTCGACGTCCCGAAGTGGCGCGAACTCGCCCGCAAGGCGCTGGGAGTGTGACGGTAAGTGACGGAGCTACGGGACGTCGTCAAGCAGTGCGTTGAACGGTTGGAACGGTACCGGCGAACCGCGCAGCAGGTCGGCGAACAGTACACGAAGGCCGGCCTGATCGAGCCGGTCATCGCCGCACTCGGTTGGGACGTGCTCGACCCGGACGAGGTGCAGCGCGGGTATCTGCCAGGCAACGGTGACAGTTCGGTGGACTACGCCTTGCTCTTGCTGCGCACGCCTCGGCTGTTCATCAAGGCCCGGGGCCTTGGCGACGATCTTGATGATCCGCGCTCCGCTGCCCATCTGATGACCGACGCCGCCGAGGCAGGTGTGGAGTGGGTGGCGCTGACAGACGGGGCCGAGTGGCGCGTCTACAACGCGCGCGTGGCCGGGCCGGTCGAGCAGAAGCTGTTCCGCAGCGTTCGCCTTGAAGACGACAGTGACGGCACGCTCGAGCTGTTGTCGCTGCTCAGCAAGGCGAACATGCGGGACAACCGGATCTCCGAACTCTGGCCGGGCTTCTTCGTCGACCGGCAGGTGCATGCCGCACTAGTTGACCTGTTCAGGGAGGAGCAGCTGCCCCAACTCGTCGCGTTGCTCTACCGTCGGTTGCCGAGACTGAGCCGAGAGGAGATTCGGCTCAGTCTCCTACGGGCGAGGGCCACCTTCGACTTTCCCGCAGCGACTGTCCCGTTCACCGCTGGACCGGCTCGGGCGCCAGCCGCGCACTCGGCCGCCCCGACGCACCGAGCCGACGTGGGGGCGGCCGAGGCGCAGCGTCCACCGTTCCGCACTACGGCAACGGCCCGCCCAGGCAAGCCACGGGTGAGCCCGGAAGAGCGGAAGCTGCACCTCACCGACATGATCGCGGTAGGTCGCCTACGACCGGGCTCCATTCTCGTCGCCAAGTACTTCGGGCAGCACTACCAAGCCGAGCTCCTTGCCGATGGCAACATTCGCTACGGTCGCCGGCCCTTCACCTCGCCATCCGGCGCAGGGGAGGCGGTGAAAATCGACGTGCACGGCCCCGACGTCCCGCCGACGACCAAGGCGACGGATGGGCTCGACTTCTGGCATACGGAGGACGCACGTACCGGAGACTTCGTGTCGCTCAAGGAGATCCGCCGCAGGACTGCGGCGGACCTGTCTCGTCCGCGAAAGTGGCGACCAGGCCCTTCAGGTGCCCTAGAAATCCCGGAGCCGACCACCGCGCTGGAATCCGACGGCGTTAGGCATACAGGAATGCGTAGCCGTCCAACTGATTGATGAGGTCGTCGTCGCGGGTCACCTCAAAGCCGCGTTCCTGTAGGGCGGCCACAAGTTCAATCTCGGCGGTGAGAGGGATCTCCAGGTAGTCGCCGTTGAGCGCGGTGGGAACGCTCTTGGCGAGTCGCGCCCGGAGGTCCCTCGGCAGGAGAGTGAGCGCCCGACTCGTCACCATCTCGGGCCAGTCCCCATCGCTCACCGAACCGACATCGTTGATGTCGAACGGGTTGTGATCGCCGTGCTCATCGTTGCCGACGTATTCGTCCCCGGCCGGGTTCCAGGTGTGATGGACCGAAATCCTGCGTGCTTCGCCCGGGTACGGGCGGAGGCGATCGCCGTGATTTCGGCGGCCTCCTCGGCGGCGGTGTCCGCGTCGGCGAAGGCGAGGCAGTCGTGGGCCCTGGCGTGCCCGTACATGAGCTTGCGAGGTAGCTGGGGCTGGCGGAAGGAAGAGGTGCTGGTCACGGCGCATGTTCTGCCCCGCTCACGATCATCGCTGGATGTGGGGCCGGGTGCCGGGCGCGCGGTCGGTATGTGCTGCGGTCGGCCTCCTGACCGGTGCATGTTCACCTGCCGAGCCGATCGAGGCCGCCTCGGCACCCGGTCTAAAGTCTCAGCCGTGGAGCGAGCTGAGGTCGTCGTCCGGCAGTCATTTCGGCGTAACGGGCGGGCACTGGTCGGCGTGGTGCTGTCGGGAGGCAACGGTCGATACCGCGTCCGCTGGGAGGACAGCGGCGAGGAGGAAGAGCTGCAGGTTGGCGGGCAGTATCGGTGGGCGCGGCGGGGTTCTCTACGTCATCAGTTCCTGGTCGATCCGCAACCGCTACGGGCCTCGTTCGCTGAGGGCTCGACCGACTTCATCCTGCGTCTGCTCCGGGAACAGCGTTCCGCGATGACCGTCAAGCGGATCACAGAAGAGCTCTGCGGGTTGGGCCTCGATAGCCAGGCGGTCAAGAAGGCCTGGCCGGCTGCTAAGCGTGCGATCGACAAGTGCGACCAGGTGCACCAGGAGGGCAGGGGTACGGGGCGCACCTACAAATGGATCGGGCCCGATGACGAGGCAGCCGACACTGTCGCGGCAGCAACCACTGGCTCGGAAGCGGTCCCCGAAACGACCCCCGCGCCTGCTACGCACACGTCTGATGACGGGGTCGCCGAGCAAACGCCGATTTCGGAGACAGTCGTCGGCGACGGCGCCGCCGGAAGTGACCTTGTCGGGCTGGACGCGAGCGATCCGGCGCCCGTCGAGTCAGTCTCGACGGAGCCCGCCGCGGCGCCGCCGGGCCAGGAGTCCCCGGTCGGCAAGGCAGCTCCGAAGGAAGTCCTCCCACGGGCAGCGCAACCGTCCCTCGCCGAGCGGATCGCCGACCTCATCGGCGATGTGCACCCAGCCAAGCTGCGGGACTACGTGTTGCGGCCGCTGGCGACCGGCGCCCGGTTCGGCGAGGCTGACAGCCAGCGGATCGATGACTTCCTCGGCGCACTCACCGAGCACGACCGTGAAGTGGCGGAGAGCTTGTTGCTCGCGCTGCCGCGCCAGTCGGCAGCAATCGACGGCACCCGCCGGCGCAAGCCCATCGCGGGGTCTGTCGTCGAACCGGTCCTCGCCGCTGCTGCCGAGGAGTTCCGTGGGTACGCGGAACCGGAACCTGGGGTTCTCGCAGCCGCCGCCTGGCTGCTCCGGCGCGCGTCGGCGGTCGACGACCTGCCCGGGTCAGCCGCTGCAGCCCTGATTTCCCTCATCATCGCCGTTGCATCGGCGCGGCGCGAGCAGGACATCCCCGTCCTCGACGCGGCCGCTGGCGCGCTCGGTCGCCTCCTGCCGGCCCTGTCGCGCGACGAGCGTACGGGTCTTGATCTCACCGGACTCGCGCAGGCGGTGGCGCACCTGCCGCTGAGTCGAGACGGCGGCCGCGCCGCCCTGCTCGCCGCCATTGCGAAGTTCCGGAGCAAGGCCCTGCTGTCGCCGGAATGGTGGGAGGGCGTGACCGTTGACGCCCTCGCCGAATGCGCGACGGGCCCTCTGGGGGGCGTCACCTCTCGTCCCGAGATCGTCGAGCAGTACGTCGGCCCGCTCGTGGCCCGGGAGCTGTCCCGGGTGACGTCCCGGACCAGGCTCGGCTTCCTGCTCGGGTTGCCGGGCGAGTTCGTGTCGAACCTGCCGGCGGACGGCCTGGCCGCCGCCTTCCGGCGCGTGGCCGGCGACGACCAGGTAGTGGCCGGACTGGTCGGCGCCTTGGCTCAGGAACGTCGAATTGAGGCGTTGCGCCAAGACGTGGAGCGGGCACACGCGGACGTGGCGGCCGCCGAGCAGCGGGTCGAGGCGGCGGAACGGCGGGCAGCCGCGCTCGCGGACCGGTGCGACCGGCTGGAGGAGAGCCTGCGCGCGGAGCACCGCCAGGCGGCATCGCTCCGCTCGGCTCAGGACCGGCAGATTCAGATCGATATCATCCGGTCGCTGGCCGATCTTGCCGCAGAGGTGGAGGAGCTTGCCGCCGAACAGACAGCCCCGGAGGTGCTCGTGGAACGGGTACGGGCACTAGTGTCCGCGCAGGCACTCGAACCCGTCGGCCAGGCCGGCCAGAAACTGGCCTTTGATCCGACTACCCACGAGCCCATCGTCGGTGCCCCGGGCAGGGAGGACGCGGTTACGGTCATCCGACCTGGATACCGCTGGTGCCCGTCCGGTGAGGACGTCCTCATCGAGAAGGCGCTGGTGACGACGACCTAGGAGCACTCATGGGGGGAGCCCACGGCCACGCCGTCGGGGTCGACTTCGGCACGTCCACGTCGCTGGTGGCGACTCGGGCGGGTCGCCGGCCGGTGGAGATCGCGCCGTTGGGCCGTACCACACGGTGGTTTCCGTCCGTGGCGGGCTACCGCGGCGAGACGCTGCTGATCGGCGAGGACGCCGACGCACTGCCGAGCGACCAGGTGATCCGGTCTGTCAAGCGGGCCATCACCCAGAACACGGAGACCGTCTCGCTGCCCGGCCCGAACGGGCCGCGGGCGGTTTCGGCGGACGAGGTCATCATCGCGGTGCTCGCCGAGATCGGGGAGCGAGCGGCTCAAGCCGGTGAACCGCTCACCTCCGATCGCGAGCTGCGACTGGGCTGCCCGGCGATGTGGGATGGGCTGCAGCGGCAACGCCTGCTCGACCTGGCGGCAAAAGCAGGCCTCCCGGCCGAGGACTCGGCCCTGGTCGACGAACCCATCGCCGCCGGCATCGCCTGGGTGACCCACCGGTTCCTGGCCTACGGAGAGCGCCCCGAGGGCCGATTGCTCGTCTTCGACATGGGTGGCGGCACCCTCGACATCGCCGTGCTGGACATCGTCGGCGGCGCCCACCCGGAGGTGTCGGTGCTCACCGCGCTGGGCACCGCGTACGCCGGCGACATGCTCGACCACGCGATCGCCCGCGACCTTTTCGAGGACCTTGGCGGGCGCGGCTTCGATGTCGAGGCGGTTGCACATCCGGAGCTGATGCGGGCGCTCGTGCTTCGCGCGGCCCGTGATGCCAAGGTGAACCTGTCCCGGCTCTCGGAGCACCGCGTTGTGCTGCCCTCGCGGGGGATCGGGCGCGTGCCTGTTCTCACCTACACCCGTGAGCAGTTGGAGGATGCTTTCCGACCCCAGATGGACGCCGCTGAGCAGCTGGTCTGGGCTGCGCTGCGCGCCGCCCGGCTGACCGAGCGGGGCAATCGGTCGCCATCTGAGCTGCGCGCGTTGGGGCCGGCGGAGCTGAGCCGTGACATCGACTACGTGCTGCTCGCCGGTGGGATGAGCCGCATTCCGTACGTCGAGCGGCGCATCGGCGCGCTCTTCGCGAACGCGCAGGTGTTCGACAACGCGGGTGTGGAGCCCGACGAGGCGATCGTGGCCGGTCTCGCTGACACCGCCGGCTACGAACGGCTCAACCTGCACCGCCCCGGCTTCGATTTCGTCGTCGAGTGGGAGGAGAACGGGCAGGTCCGGCAGGAGACCCTCTATGCCGCGTACACCCCGTTCTACGAGCCGTGGCAGGTGTTGAACGGGCAGTCCGACCTCGGCTACGAGCGCCACGGCCGGGACTTCCCCGGCCCGCAGCACGGCACCGGCCGGCTGCGGGTACGCGCGACGACCGGCGAACCGCTCGGGCTGAAGTTCGACGGCCAGACCATGGACGGTGTGAGCCTGACGTTCGGCCGCAATATGGGGTTCAAGCTCTACTGCGACGGCCGCATCCTGATCCGGCACGGCTCCGGCAAGCGGGTGCACATGCGGGTCGACCGCTGGCCGGTGATCCGTGGCCGTGACCACGCGCAGTTGGTGCTGCGCAGCGTCGAAGAGGTGACCCCGACGCCGCCTACTCCGTGGTACATGGAGAAGGAGTGGGCTCCGCCGATTCGATGAGGGCGACGGCGACCGCGGTCAGCGATATCTCGAGCTCCTTACGGGCGGTCAGCTCGTGCCGGATCTCGGCACGCCGGGCGTGCAGGTTGCGCAGCCGCCCCTCATTCAGCCGGACAATGCTCGGCCCCCGATTGTCGAAGTGCAGCTGCTGAAGAGTTTCCCGGGTCTTCTGGATCTGAAGGTCCAGGGAGCCCTCGCGCGCCCGGATCCGCCCCTCCACCAACGCTGCGTTCTCCTGCTGACGGAGCCGCTCGATTTCGCGGTGCCGTACCGCGAGGTGTTCCTGGGCCTGGAGCCACACCTCCTTCAAGTTACCGAGTGGGGTCATCCGGCCGTCGGTGAGCCGACCCTCCGCCAGGGCGGTGAGGATGGCATCCCCCACATCGGGATTCGGTTGGCGCGTGTCGAGGTCGATTGCTGTCGCCCAGAGTTCGAGCAACTTGCGTAGGCCGGTCGTCTCAGCGAGGTCGATCGTCACCAGGTACCGCTTCCCCGGCGGTAGCCCAGGCACTGCCATGGAGCCGTACCGTCGCAGGTCCAACGTCTCGTCGTCGAGCACTTCCAAGGCGAGTTTCACCAGTGGATGCCTGCCCGACAGCAGTTCGGCGTCGTACTTGCTCGCCGTCTCCGGCTGGAACGTACACTCCAGCGGCGTCCCGTTCTGCAGCAAGGCGGCGAGCTTCGACCGGGTGAGTCGGCTGCCGCCGTCACCCACTCGGCTGGACCGCAGCCGCTCTGCCAGGTCTCTCGAACCGATCACATGGAAGATGCCGTTCTTGTCGGGCTTGCGCCGCTTACCGCCAAGCCGCTGAAAGAGCTTGTCGAGCAGCCGCTGGATCTCGGCGGCACCGATGAAGCGGCCGTTGCCGGGTCCGGACTCCGTGAATCCCTCGATCAGCAGGCCGTCGAGGCCGGACAGCTGAGCCTGCGATGCGCGCAGCTCTTCGATCTCGTGGGACCGCTGCTGCATCGCCACTGCGATCCGGTCGACCTCCCGCCGTCGGCCGGCCGCGTCGAGTCTCGGGTCGAGAAGCTGTTTGGTGATGTCGCCGAGTTGCTCACGCAGGATCGGCTCCAGCTCGCCGATGGAGCTCTCGAACACCCCGATCCGGTAGTAGAGCCGCTGGAAGATGTCGGTCTCGATCGTCCCCGGCACGTGCATGTTGTAGATGAAGATCTTCTCGTGCTCCTGGCCGAACCGGTCCAGACGTCCGATGCGCTGCTCAACCCGCATCGGGTTCCACGGCAGGTCGTAGTTCACCAGTACGTTGCAGAATTCGAAGTCCAGACCCTCCGAGCCGACTTCGCTGAGCAGCAGGATCTCGAACTGTCCGTCGCGGAACTGCCGCATGATCGCTTCCCGCTCGGGCATCGGGACGCCACCGTGCATGACCCGAACCTTGAAATGCTCCTGCAGGCGTCCTGCGAGGTAGCCGAGAGTGCGGCGGAAGAACGAAAAGATCATCACCTGCCGAAGGCCTGCGGCGCGGACCTTGAGCAGCTCGGCGAGGAGCTGGTCGTACTTGCTGTCGACCCGTAGCGGCACGGCGAGCGTCGGGACGTCCAGCAGGCCCGCCACGTCGGCCGCGATCTCCTCCTCCGGGTCGTCGACCTCCTGCCAGAAATGCTCCGGGTTGCGCTCCCGGATCAACTGCTGTGAGGCCGGGATGCAGCTGGCGGCCTGCCGTAGCGGCATCTGCATCGCAAAGCCTGGGGGAGTGTTCATCTCCAGCGCCCGGCTCATGTACCAGGCGTAGACCGCGTCGTAGTACGCCTGCTCCTGCTCGGTCCACACCACGTTGATGTTGCGAGCCTCGCGTATTGCCTTCTGGTCAGGCACTTCCGCCTTACGGGTGCGGGTCAGGACGCCACCGAGCACGTTGAGGTCGGAGAGGAGCCGCCGGGACCGGGCCACTTCGTCATGGTCGAGTGGCCGGTCGACATCGAACAGCGAACGGAGCAGGCCATAGTCCGGGCGGTCGGTGATCGCCGCGCCGAACTGGAGCGCGTCCAGATCCGACAGGCGGCGCAATAGCTGCCGCGGTGTCTTGCGCCCCTCATGGAGCAGCGACCGGGCGACGTCGTTCAGGATCTGGTTCGGCGCCAGTTGGGCCTCGAAGACGGCGCGATCACCGAAGTGGCCTTCGTCGAGCAGGCTCGTCAGGTTGAACAGGTCGTTGTTGCCGAGGTTGAGTGGCGTCGCGGAGAGGAAGATCAGGTAGTCGGACCAGTCGGCGAGAAGTCGTCCGAGAGCGTGCGACTTGCTCTCCCGGTTCCGCAGGTAGTGGGCCTCGTCGACGATGACAAGGTCGAACCGCGGGTGAAGGTTGTTGAGCTGCTCCAGGACGCCATCGGCGCCGCGCAGTGACTCGAGCGAAACGACGCCGTGCAGGCTCGGCTCGTCGCCGTCTCCCAGTCGCTCGGCGAACTCAGCGAGGTCGCGCGGTCGGAGAATCTCGAGCTGGCGATCGAATCGCCGTCCCATCTCCGCCTTCCACTTGAGGGTCAGCACCGCGGGTGCGACGACAAGAACCCGGTCAAGTCGAGACCGCTGCTCCAACTCGCTCCAGATGAGCCCCGCCTCAATCGTCTTGCCGAGACCCACCTCATCGGCAATGAGCAGCCGCCCCGATGATCCGTTCAGCACTTTCAGCACGGGTTTGAACTGATACGCCCGAAACACGGTCTTGCTGGAGGCAAACGAGTACAACGTGTCCGTCAGCGGGTGACGCAGCTTCGTCCAGGTCAGGGTGAGGGACAGATCCTCGGCGCCGACCGGTGGCTGCGACAGCCAGAAGGCGGGGTCCCGCGGGTCGCCGACCACCAGGACGAGGGAGTCTTCGTTGTAGCGTTTGATCTCGCCGTGCAGGTCCACCTGATACTGATAGGTGCCGGCCAGCGCCACGGCCTCCTTCACGCGGCCGATACCGCCGGCGCCGCTCCTGGTGCGAACCATGTCGCCGCGCCGAAACTTCGCCCGCCCAGCGAACGCCTCGGCTCCCGGCCACAGGGCTTCGTACACGATGCCGGCGTGCACCAGGTGTCCGTCCTCGGTGTACCGCGAGCGAGCGCTTTCAGGCCGCGCCGGCTCCCCGCCAGACGTGATGACTGCGGCATGCCACGAACCGGCGCGCTTGAAGGCGTACGTGCCTGCGTGGAGCAGCCGGACCAGGGAGTTCGCCGGCGCTTCGCGTACCTCGCCGGCGAGCCCGCTCACCACATCCCGATCGCTCGCAGGTACCTCACCGACGACGAGGCACGTCGCTGGCTCGAGTTGCACCAACCAGTCGAAGCGATGCTGTGGCGGCTCGTACCGAAGGTCGTCGTCGACCACGCCCTGGCCCCCGTCCTGCCCGCGTACGTTGAGCCTCGATCCTGGTAGAGGAAGAGTTGCTGTTGCAGGGCCGGTCGTTCAGAAGCCCCTCCGCCGTTTGTGTCGGCTGCCGATCTCCCACTCCGCGTGATCGGTCGGCTGGGACACCGCCGCTGGCGGGGAGTACGACGAGGACAGTGCCGTCCTGGGCCGGCGACAAGATTTCGCCGGCAAGGCGAGTTCCCTGCGCCAGCCGGAGCGGGTTAGTCAGAATTCGCCGCGGAGTCGGGCCAGGCCGCAGGTCAGCAGGATGCCGAGGACGACCAGCCCGATCCTGATCCAGGGCACGTCCTTGCCCGGCCGCACGCCGATGGAGAATGCCACGCCCAGTTGCGCGGCGAGGACGAGACAGATGATGACGCTCAGCACCCGGTACCCGGTGCCCTGCAACGACCACCAGGCGACCGTGCCGTACCCGGCCGGGATGGCCAGCAGCAGGCTCAGCCCGATCAACGGCCCGGCGAGTTTCCACCGCAGCAGAGCGTTCATTGCCGTCCCTTCTCCGCGGTGCATCCTGAGATCTGAATCCCGCTCAGCCCGTGACACCGCCGCTGGGAGGGCGTCATGACCGGCGGATCAGCTCCAATGCCTGAAGCGCGATCTGGACCGATGCCGGCGTGAACTGTGCGGCCTGCTCGTCGCTCACCTGGCCTGGCGCGGTCAACTGAACCTCCATGATCACGTTCGCGTCCAAGACCTCGACCGTTCCCGAGAGCTGCTGGTAGCGGACCGCATCCGCGACGATCTCGGAGCCGCCCTGGAATGGTTCTGCAGTACCTGTCGGAGCGGCACCCTCGAACACGGTTCGGGCGTCGCCAGGGCTGTCGAAGGTTTGCACCCGCACGAAGACAAACCCACCCGCGTACCCATCCCCGCCGAAGTATCCCTGACTGCAGCGGAAGTTCGGGCCCCGGTCATCGTCCGCTGGCGGAATGGGCATCGCCTCGCGGAAGGCAGGGTTGGCGAGCGTGTAGTCGATGCGGTCGCAGAGGTCAGCCGGCACGGTGCGAATCGGGCTGGGTGACGGCACGGCCGTCGGCTGCTCGCTGCCGGCACACCCGCTGAGCAGCAGGACGGGCAGCATGGCGCTCGCAGCCGCGGTCTGTGCCGCTCGGGTACGCATGATCGTCACGGCGGGGAAGTGTGCCAGCTCCGGTGGCCGCCGGTAAAACCTTACTCGGCGAGCGAGCCCAGGTTGGAGCCGTCGAGCAGGTTGATGAGGTCGTCGTCGCGGGTCACCTCGTAGCCACTCTCACGCAACTCCACGACAAGTTCACCCTCGCGGTCGAGCGGAATCTCGAGGTACTCACCGTTGTGCACCGTGGACACGACTTTGCCGTACTGGTCCTGCAGGTCCTCCGGCAGCACGTCGAACGCCCGCGTCGTGACCATCGGGGGCCAGTACCCCTCCACGACCGCGCCCACCTCGGTGATGTCGAAGGGCTCGTCGTCGGCGTAGTCCTCCGGCTCGTAGCACTCGGGGCCGGCGGGGTTGTCCAGGTGCGTCATCTGGACCTGCCGAGCCTCGCCCCACGTACGCGCGGCGGCGAGCGCCCTGATCTCCGCGCCCTCCTCGGTCGCGGTGTCGGCGTCGGCGAAGGCGAGGCAGTCGTGATGGGTGGCGTGGCCGTAGACCAGGCGCCGGGTGGTCGGGTGGTGCGTCGTCATGGCGCACATCCTGCCTGAGGGGTACGACTTTCAAGATCGGCATACGTATCCGCTAGCGTGCGGTCGTGCCCACTGAGCGACCGCGTCCGGACGACGAACCGGCAATCGGGAAGCCGGCTGCGCCTCGGCGGGAACCAAGCAGGTTCTCCGACTGGGGCCCCGACTACGGCCCCGAGATCATCGACGGCTACGAGGAGCCACCGTACGACGGGCCGGATCCCCGGTAAGAACGCTCACGCGGCGAGCACGAACTGATGCTTCGCGTTCACGGCCGCGAGGTGCAGCAGCCGGTTGCCGAGGGCGATACCCCGAGCCGACAGCAGCTTGTCCGCGTCCGCACCGAGGGCGACCGCCCTGCCGCCCATGCTGGTCGACCGGACCGGTGCCGCGGTGAGCCGCTGCACGAACGCGCGCGCCCGGCGCCCGGGAGTGGGCTGCGGCGGCGCCAGGCGCGCGTCCAGGGCCACCGCCGACAGTAGGGCTTCCCACTGCTCGACCAGCGTCTGCGGGTCGTCGAAGACCTCCAGCAGCACCGGGTGACCGGCCGCACCGATGAGCACGCCACGCTGCCCGTACAGCGGACAGGTCGTGCTGAGGATCGCCGCCAACTCCGCCGCCTGGCGGTTCTGCAGGTCCACGAGGGACGAGGTCGGCGAGTTGCCCAGATCGCGCTCGTAGCGAGTCACCCGCCGCCACACGTCGCTCTGGTCGACCTCCGTCCCGCGGCCGGGGGTCTCCGCGCGCAGGCCGTGCAACGCACCGCGTACGGCGAGCGGCGCGCGGTGTCGGGCGAGGCGCTGGATCTTGCCGCCCGCCCATCGGTTCTGCTCGACGCAGGCGACCTGCACGTCCCGCTGTCCCTGGGCGTCGACCAGCACGCTGCGCGTCACCACGCGGTGCTGCCATCCACCGTCGAGTAGCGCGCCTTCCAGCAGCAGCAGGGGAGTGCCGCCCGGGTTGCTGACCCGCAACGTCCCGACCACCGGGGTCGGCAGTTCGTCGATCCGGGCGTCCGCCGGCAGGGAGGTGCGGCAGGCGGCCGGCGCGATCGGGGCATCCGTCCACACCGGGAAGACGGTGAGCGGTCCGGCCTGCGTCGGGGCGCCCAGGTGCAGGGCGGGCAGAGCGGTCATCGAAGCCTCCTGTTGGTACTTATCTCGTTCGGCGCGGTAAAGCTAACAGGAGTTTTCGTGGTAGGCAAGATAAGGTGGTGGCGTGAAGTCCGACGCTCAATCCGCATGGCGCGACAGCCAGGGCCGCCGGCTCGTCGACTACCCTCGTCCGTCGCTCGCGGTGGACGTCGCACTGATGACGGTGACACCGCACACCGGCCAACTCGCGGCCCTGCTGGTACGGCGGGACGAGCCCCTGGCCGGCAGCCGATGGGCGCTGCCCGGCACCTTCGTGCACGAACGGGAGCGGCTGGCCCAGACCGTGCTACGGCTGCTGCACGACAAGTGCGGCATTGCCGGGCTCGCCCCTCGACAGCTGCACGTCTTCGACGACCCCGACCGGGACCCCCGGGGGTGGGTCATCTCGGTCGCGCACGCCGACACCGTTCCGTACGACCGGATCAGTCGGCAGGTCGAGGAGCGGCCCGATCTCCACCTCGCGCCTGTGGCCCCGCCGGACGGCCACCGCCCGCCACTGCCCGAGGGCCAGGCCACGCTGCCCGCCGACCATGAGGTGATCCTCGCCCGGGCCGTGGACGACCTGCGGGCCCGCTACCGCGACGCGGCCGATCCGGACCGGCTGCTGAACGAGCACTTCACCATCCGCCAACTGCAGCAGATCCACGACGCCGTCGACGGCCGGGCCAGCCACAAGGACGCCTTCCGTCGATTCGTCGACGACAAGATCGAGGGCACCGAACACGTCGACCGGAGTGGGCCGGGACGACCGGCTCAGCTCTACCGCCGCCGAGCGACCGATGTCGTCGTCCCGGCTGCGACCCGGGCCGGGGACACGGCGTACACGGCTGACGACCTCCTGGCTGCCGTCGCCGAGTACGCCCGCACCGTCGGCCGGGTCACCATTCAGGGCTACGCCTCGTGGGCTCGGTCCACCGGTCGTCCCAGCGAAGCGCTGATCCGCCGACGGCTCTCCGCCGAGCTGGGGGGCTGGTCCGGCATCGTCCGGGCGGCGACCGCTGAGCGGTCGTGACCGCTGGGCACCACGCCGTCACCGGGGACAGGCCACCGGTCGTCCGCCAGATCGTCGGGTCACCGGCGTAGACCATCCCTCGAGTCGCTCCGGGTGGATGGACGGCGGCGGTGAGTCGGCGAGTTCCGCGATCACCTCGGCGTGGCAGCGCTCCGGCACGCACCAGCAGCCGAGCCGGCGTCCGCGCAGGTCGGGGAGGAGGGCGAGGAGGTCGGGGCGGCCGAGCAGGTACGCCCGGTACTTCTCGATGACCTCCCGGCGGGGGTCTGCGCTGGCACGTGTGGGTCATGGCCCAACTGCGCCAGTCGAACGCGTTGCTGTGACCGGTGCCGGCTCGCAAGATCCTGTCACATCGACATGCTCCGCTGACCCAGGAAGGGGCCTCCTTGCGTCCTTTACCCAACCGCAGGTCGGGGCTGATCGCGCTCGGCGTGGTCACCGCCCTGACGCTGGCCGGCACGCCGGCCACGGGTGCCGCGCCGACCGGCCCGGCCGGCCCGGTGCCGCCCTCCGGCACCGCCGTCCCGCCGCCGTCACACGGCGGTACGCGCACCGTCACCCTGATCACCGGTGACAAGGTCACCGTCGCCGCGGCCGGCGGTCGCGCCGTCCACTCCGTCACGGGTGCGTACGGGACCAGCGCCAGCTTCCACCGCGTGGTCATGGACGGCTCGACGTACGTCTACCCCGACGCCGCCCTGCCCTACGTCACGGCCGGGGTGCTGGACCAGCGCCTGTTCAACGTGACCCGGCTCCTCGCCGACGGCTACGACGACACGCGCGTCGACCGGTTGCCGCTGATCGTCCAGTACACCGACGCCGCCGCCCGCTCCCGCAGCACCGCGACGCTGGCCGGCTCGACCCTCGTACGTCGGCTGGAGAGCGTGCGGGGCGCGGCCGTCACCCAGGATCGCGACCAGGCCCCGGCGTTCTGGTCGGCGTTGACCGCCACATCTGCCGGCACAGAGGCCCGGCGCTCCGGCACCCCGACCTTCGCCGGCGGCATCGCCAGGATCTGGCTCGACGGAAAGGTGACCGCCACCCTGGCGGACTCGACGGCGCAGATCGGCGCACCGCAGGTCTGGGCGCGGGGGAACACCGCCACCGGGGTGAAGGTCGCGGTCCTGGACAGCGGCGTGGACCCCGGCCACCCCGATCTCGCCGGGCAGATCGACGCCACCACCAGTTTCGTGCCGTGGGAGGAGTACGTCGACGACTACAACGGCCACGGTACGCACGTCGCCTCGACGATCGCCGGCACCGGTGCCGCCTCGGACGGCAAGGAGCGCGGCGTGGCCCCCGGCGCCCGGCTGCACATCGGCAAGGTGCTCGACTCGGAAGGCCGCGGACAGGAGTCCTTCATCCTCGCCGGCATGGAGTGGGCCGCCCGCCAGGCGAAGGCCAGAATCATCAACATGAGCCTGGGCGGCGCCGGCACCGACGGCACCGACCCGATGAGCGTGGCGGTCAACACGCTCAGCGCCGAAACCGGCGCCTTGTTCGTCGTGGCCGCCGGCAACAGCGGCCCGCGCACCGTCGGCACGCCCGGCACCGCGGACGCCGCCCTGACGGTCGGCGCGGTCGACGGCAACGACGCGCTCGCCGACTTCTCCAGCCAGGGCCCGCGAACCGACGGCGGGTTGAAACCGGAGATCACCGCGCCCGGTGTCGACATCCTCGCCGCCCGCTCGCAACTCGGCCGGGGCGGCTCCGGCCACTACCGGTTGATGAGCGGCACCTCGATGGCGACCCCGCACGTGGCCGGCGCCGCCGCTCTGCTGGCCGCCGCGCATCCCGACTGGACCGGCCAGCGGCTCAAGGAGGCACTGGTCAGCAGCGTCAAGGCCACCAAGGCGTACACCCCCTACCAGGCGGGTGCCGGACGGCTCGACGTCGCCGCGGCGGTGGACGCGACGGTCTTCGCCACCGTCAGCGCGTACTCCGGCTTCCAGTACTGGCCGCACGAGCCGGGCAAGATCGACACCAAGCAGGTGACGTACACCAACGTCGGGGACGCGCCGGTGGAGCTGGCTCTGGCGGTCGACGTCGCCGGTGCCCCGGCCGGCCTCTTCACCCTCTCCGCCGACCGGGTGACCGTACCCGCGAACGGCACCGCCACGGTGACGCTCACCGCCCAGATGGACCGGCTCGCGGCCGACCAGGAATTCAGCGGCATGATCACCGCCACCGACGCGGCAGGTGTGGTCCGCGCCCGGACGCTGATCGGCGCCGGCAAGGAAGGCCAGCGGCAGAACCTGACGATCGTCGCCAAGGACCGCTCCGGTCGGCCCGCCTCCGGCAGGGTCCTCATCACCGCACGGGAGCTCTTCACCGCGATCCACCTCGACGAGGCCGGCACCGCCACCCTACGGCTGCCCCCCGGCAGCTACAGCGGCTGGCTCGACGCCGACGTCCAGGGTGCCAACGGTCCGCGCTCACTCGGCATGGCGCTGCTCAGCTTCACCGACGTCGAGTTGGACCGGGACCGCACCGTCACCCTGGACGCCCGGCAGGCCCGGCAGATCAAGGCGCACGTGCCGCGGCAGGGCAGCCCCCTCGGGATGCGGTTGGACGTCCACCGGTCGTACGGCGACAGCCTCGTGGAGAGCTCGACGCTCCCGAACGAGTCGTACGACAGCCTGTGGGCGCTGCCGACCGGCACCAAGGTCACCGACGGCGAGTTCGAGTTCGGGGCCCGCTTCCGGCTGGAACAGCCGGCACTGACCGTGGGCACCGGCTCGGAGACCTATCACGACCTGCTGGTCAAGCGCGGTGCCGCGCCGCTGCCGAAGGGCACCCGCAAGCTGACGGCGGTCTACGCCGGCGACGGTTCGACCGGAGTACTGGCTCGGCACGACGTGCGCGGCAAGGCCGTGGTCGTCCGCCGCAGCGACACCATCGAGATCCGCCAGCAGGCCGAGGCCGCAGCCGCGGCGGGCGCGCTCCTGCTCCTGGTCGCGGGCGACGGGATCGGTCGGCTGCAGCCGTGGGACGAGACACCGTGGACCCCGGAGAGCCCGGCCCCGCTGACGGTGGCGACCCTCAACGCCGACCAGGGCGCCTCGCTGATCGAGGCGCGCGACCGGGGCCGGGTCGAGCTGACGGTCGACTCGAACCCCACCACCGAGTACCTCTACGACGTGGTGCGGCACTGGAAGGGTGCGGTCCCCACCGACCCGACCTGGCGCGTGGACCACCGCGACCTGGCCCGGGTGGATGTCTCCTTCCGCAACCACCGGCCCGGCAAGGCCAGGGAGTTCCGCGCCGACCTCTGGCACGGCTGGATCGTCGGGAATGAACTCACGGCACCCGCACAGGGCGAGCGGACCGACTGGGTCACCGCCGGCGTCGACTGGTACGAAAGCGCCGGCATCAACGGCGAGACCGGGCAGGCCTCGATCACCGTCCTTCGCTACCCGGCACGCCAGACCAGCCGGGTGAGCTGGTTCGGTCCGATCCACCGGCCCCGGATGGGACCCCTCGACGGTCTGCCGGTGCGGTACCTCGACGCGGTCTACATCCCCGTGCCCGGCTGGGGCGACTCGGGCTCCGGCCACGTCGGGGACGCCCACGGCAACTGGGACGTCCGCAACCGGGCGACGCTCTACCAGGGCGAGCGGGAGCTGCGCTGGGGGAACGCCGAGTTCCTGCCGGTCACCGGGCTTTCCGCCGAGCGGCTGCCGTACCGGCTGGTCGTCGACAACGACCGGGCCGACTGGGCGAACCCGTACTCGCGGCGGACGCTGACCGAGTGGAGCTTCACCTCCGCGGCCACGGGCGCCGAGTCCGCCGAGACGCTGCCGCTGATCCAGCTCGACTACGGGGTGGAGACCGACGTGGCGGGCCGGGCGGCCCGCAACGGCAGGCTGACGGTCACGGCCTCGCACCTGCCCGGTGTGACGGCCGGGATCCGCGCGGTCACCGTCGAGGTGTCGTACGACGATGGGGCGACCTGGCAGCGCACCGCGCTGACCCGGGACGGGGACGGCTGGCGGACGAGCCTCAAGGCGCCGAAGTCCGCGTCCTTCGTCACGCTGCGCACCACCGCCCGGGACAGCGCCGGCAACACCGTGTCGCAGACGATCACCCGGGCCTTCGGCCTGCGCTGAGCGTCACCCGACGGAACACGCCAGAGGCGGGGCCGCGTCCAGCGGCCCCGCCTTCGGTTTGCGGCCCGGCGGCCAGGCCGGGCACGAGCCCACCCGCCGGGACGTGCCGCCGGTCGGCCGCCCGAAGCGGCGTGACGGACTTCCACTTCCACACCGCGCCCGAGGAGACCACGTCGACTAGACGGACGTCGGCGGTGAGTCGGCGAGTTCCGCGATCACCTCGGCGTGACAGCGCTCGGGCACGCACCAGCAGCCGAGCCGGCGCCCGCGCAGGTCGGGGAGGAGGGCGAGGAGGTCGGGGCGGCCGAGCAGGTACGCCCGGTACTTCTCGACGACCTCGTCCCGGCTGCCGTCCGGGCCGGGGCGGTACGGGCTGGGGCGGTACGGGCTGGACAGCGGGGAGGCCGGCAGCCGCCAGCCGCCGCGGTACATGGCGCGTCCGACGTAGACCACGTCGGCGTACGCCGGGTCGTCGCGATGGCCCTTCAGGTTGACGACGGTGGTTGCCATGGCTCGGCTCCTCAGCTTCCCGCCGGTAGCGTCAGGACGGCGCAGGTCGCCGTGCCGTGCGCGTACAGTCTGCCGTCCGCCGCGCCCACGACGTGTCCCTGCGCCGTCGCGGTGGTGCGACCGACGTGCACGGCCGTGGCCTCGCAGCGAAGGGTCGGGGTGTCGGGGAGCACCGGCCGAACCAGGTGTACGCCGAGTTGCACGGTGGTGTAGGTGCGGCCGGGGGCGAGCATGGTCAGCACCGCGCTGCCCAGCGCCGAGTCGAGCAGTGTGGCCAGGAAGCCGCCGTGGACCGTGCCCATCGGGTTGAGCAGGTGCTCGCCGGGTTCGCCCTCGAAGACGGCCACCGCCCCTCGGCGACCTCGGTGAGCTGGAACCCGAGGGTGCCGCTGATGGGGGCGGCGGGCAGGTCACCGGACAGGTTAAGGCGGAGCGCCTCGATGCCGGAGCGGCCGGCGACCGCGGTCGGGGCGACCGGCGGCAGCCAGGTGTGGACCCGTGAGCGCGCCGAAGGGGTTGCCATCTGTCTCTCCTTGCCTGTGCTGCCGCCGGTCGCGGCTTCGATCGGGAAGCGGAAGGGGATCAGGGAAGCTTGGCCGCCAGGACGTCCACCGAGCGGATGTCCGGCGGCGAGGCGAGCATGGTGCCGGCCGCCTCGGTCAGCGCCGCCGCGATCCGGCCCTGCAGGTGGCGGGTGCGGCCCTGCTCGTCCGCGAACGTGTCGAAGACCCCGAAGCTGGTGGCGTCCAGCCGGAACGCGAACCAGGTGACGGTGTGGTCCTCCTCCCGGGCGAGCTGCAGCGCGTCGCGCAGCAGGGTCTCGACGTCGTCGGCGTACTCGGGCTTGGCCTCGATCCGGGCGAGCAGTCCGATCGTCATGGCGAATCCTTTCGAATGCTTCGTCGTGGTGCAGCGGGGACGTCAGCAAAGCTAGTCACGCGAGCAGCTCACCCACAGTGTCGGAAACGACAGCTCTGATACGGTTCCCGCCATGAAGCTGGCGGTCCTGGCGTACGACGGGGTCTTCGACTCGGGCATCTCGGCCCTGCTCGACGTGCTCGACGGGGCGAACGCCATGCGCGGGGAGATCCCGCAGCCCCCGCCGGCCTGGCAGGTCAGCACGGTCGGCTTCCGCCGCCGGGTACGCACCGGGGCCGGCCACGTGATCTCCACGCTGCCGATCGCCGAGGCCAGGGCCGTGGATCTGCTGCTCGTGCCGGCGCTCGCCGAGCGCCGGCCCGACGCCCTCCTCGCGCACGCGTCGGGACCCGAGTCGGCGGCCGTACGCCGACTGGTGGCCGAGGTACGCGGTCGCAACGTTCCGGTCGCCTCGGCCTGCACCGGCACGTTCCTGCTCGCCGAGTCCGGCGTGCTCGACGGGCGGCGCGCCACCACCAGTTGGTGGCTCGCGCCGGTCTTCCGGAAGCGTTATCCGGCGGTCACCCTCGACGAGTCGCGGATGGTGAGCATGTCCGACGGCGTGCTGACCGCGGGAGCCGCCTTCGGGCACGTCGACCTCGCGCTGGCGGTGGTCCGGATGAGCAGCCCCGCGCTGGCCGACCTCGTGGCGCGGTACCTCGTGGTCGACGAACGTCCGTCCCAGTCGGCGTACACGATCCCCAGCGCGCTCGCCCAGAGCGATCCGACCGTGGCCGCGTTCGAGCGCTGGGCCCGGACGCACCTGTCGGAGCCGATCAGCATCCCGGACGCCGCCGACGCGCTGGGCGTCAGCGAACGCACCCTCCAGCGCATCGTACGGCGCAACCTCGGCGTCTCCCCGGTGCGCTTCATCCAGGACCTCCGGGTCGAACAGGCCACCCACCTGCTGCGGACCACGGACCTGTCGCTGGACGCGATCGCCCGGAGAGTCGGGTACGAGCACGCCCACACGCTGCGGGTTCTGCTCCGCCAGCGGACCGGCAGCACGGCGGCCGAGCTGCGCGCCGGCTGATCACGCCCCCGGGTGCTGGTGCCTTCGTCGCGCTGTACACCACCGCCCGGGACAGCGCCGGCAACGGCGTCTCGCAGACGATCACCCCGGCCTTCGGTCTGAGCTGAGCGTCACCCGGCACAACGATCCGGAGGCGGGGCCGCGTCGAGCGGCTCCGCCTAAACGCCCACGCGTAGGAAACCAGCGCCGGGGGTAGGGGAATCGGATGCCAGACGTAGGGGACCTGATCGGAGACCGCTACCGCCTGGCCGATCGGATCGCTGCCGGCGGCATGGGCGAGGTGTGGCGAGCTGTCGACGAGACGCTCAACCGGACCGTGGCCGTCAAGATGTTGCACACGCGGTTCCTCGAGGAGGCCAGCGCCGGTGAGCGTTTCCGGCGCGAGGCGCGGGCCATGGCCGCGCTGCGGCATCCGAATGTCGCGGAGGTCTACGACTACGGCGAAGCGCCCCTGCCCGGCGCGTCCGGGCTCGCCTACATCGTGATGGCGTACGTGCAGGGCCAGCCGTTGTCGGACCGCATCGCCGAGCTCGGTCGGCTGGGTACCGCCGAGACGCTGTCGATCGTGGCGCAGACCGCCCGCGCCCTGCAGGCCGCCCACGACGTCGGCGTGGTCCACCGGGACGTGAAGCCGGGCAACCTGATCATCGAGCCGGACGGACACGTCGTTCTCGTCGACTTCGGCATCGCCCACTCCCCGGAAGCGACGAGTCTGACGGCGGCGAACCAGGTTGTGGGCACCGCCCTCTACATGGCGCCGGAGCAACTGTCCCGGAACGCGATCGCTCCAGCCGCCGACATCTATGCCCTGGGGGCGGTGGCCTATCACTGCCTCGCCGGCCATCCGCCGTTCCCGGGCGAGAACCCGGTCGCCGTGGCCCTGCGCCGCCTCGACGAGGAGCCGCCCCCGCTGCCCGACGACGTCCCGACGGCCGTACGCCACCTCGTCGCCACCGCGATGGCCAGGGACCCCGATCATCGTTTCCCGACCGCCGCGGCCATGGCCGCCACCGCGGAGGCAGTCTCCGGCTCGCCCGCCTCGCCGACGGCCCCCGCCCTCGCGGCGGTGGCTCCGGCCGCGCCGGAAGCCGCCCGTGCCGCAGCGACCCGATCAAAGGAAGCGGCACGGCGGCCCGGCCGAGGCGCGTGGCGTGGGATCACCGCCGTCGTGCTCGCCCTTCTGGCCACCGCGGCGGCTGCCGTGGTGTTCGCTGATCGCACCGGGTGGTCACCCGGCCCGTCCGATGGGCCATCGCCCTCCGTTGTCACGTCTGGGCCAGACTCCGTCGGGGGTGACCCTGTGAACGCTCCGAGCGGGGCGCGGAGCGCGCGGCCTGATCCGGACCTCACCACGCCCGCCCGCGCCTCCGAACCTGCCCCGGGACCGTCGAGCAGCCGAGGTGCGACGCCGTCGGCCACGGCCCGCACCTCTGCGGCACCCACCGCGACGACGGTCGAACCGACGCCGGAGCCGACCGGTGACACGGATACCGGCTCCCCGACCGCGTCACCGCCGGCGCCTACTCCCTGAACGGGCTGTCATAGGCGCGATCGTCGGTGACTGCATCCGCTGATGCGCGAACCGCGGGGTCCGGCGTTCAGCTGAGGCGTCCCGACTCGTGGAGATGGTCGAAAATGAGCTGGTCGACCGGGGAGACGCGGTCCCGGTCGCGGTAGGTGAGCCAGGCGATCTCCTCGATCTCGCTGTCCGGCTGGAGGGCGCCTCGGTAGTCGGCCGTGTAGCAGGTCATCCGCACGATCGCGCCGTCCGGGTGCCCGTGCGCCTGGGCCTGGAAGGTCCCGAGGTGTTCGGCGCTGTCGACGACGATGCCGACGCTCAGTTCCTCGCGGATCTCGCGGGTGAGCGTGTCGAGGTCGCTCTCACCGGGTTCGCGCTTTCCGCCCGGGAGGTAGTAGACGTCCTTGCCTCGGGAGCGGGAACTGAGGATCGCGCCGTTCTCCAACCGGATCCAGGCGACCTTGTCGATGACGGTCATGCTGAGCCGCGCTGGTGGTGCGTCGTCATGCCGCACATCCTGCCCGAGGCGTACGACATACAAGATCGGCATACGGCCGGGGACCCGTCCGCCGGTGGGCTGACCGTTAGGCTGGCGATTCCTGGTCTCCTCGTCTGGAGAAACGCCCATGTCCGACAGCGTCTTCGCGCAGTTCACCGCCGACGACGACCAGCTCGCCGTCGCCTTGCTGGTGCAGCCGGCGATCAACGCCGCCCTGGTGCACAACCGGGTGCCGCTGGTCCGCCACCTCACGCTGGTCAACCGCAGCCCGGTGCCGTTGTCGGACGTGACGCTGACGCTGGAGATGCTCGGCCCGGACGGCGCGCTCACCGAGCCCTGGACGCGCACGCTCACCACGCCGCTGCGGCCCGGCGCGAGCACCGGCTGGGACGACTTCCGCGACGTCACGCCGGACCGCGCACTGCTGTACCGCACTGACGAGGCGTTCCCGGTCGACTACCGCCTCACCGTCGAGGCAGGCGACGAGACGCTGAGGCTGAACGCCCCGTCGAGAGTGCTGGCGCACAACGAGTGGTTCAACAGCCCGGCCCTCTACGACAGCCTGGCGGCATTCGTGCAGCCGAACACCCGGGCGGTGGAGGCGGTGCTGCGGGCGGCGGCGCAGATCCTGCTGGCGCGTACCGGCTCCGGCTCGCTGCAGGGCTACCAGGACGGCTCGGAACGGGCGGCGCTGATCGCCGGCGCCGTGTACGAGGCGCTACGCCAACTGGAGATCACCTACCAGACGCTGCCGGCGTCGTTCGAGAACAGCGGCCAGAAGGTGCGGACGACGGCCGCCGTGCTCGACGGGCGGCTCGGCAACTGCCTCGACCTGGCCGTCACGTACGCCGCCTGCCTGGAGGCGGCCGGGCTGCACCCGCTCGTCTTCATCAGCGAGGGACACGCCCTCGGCGGCTTCCTGCTGGAGGAGGAGCGGCTCGGCTCCGCCGCGGTGACCGAGACGAACCTGCTGATCTCGATGGTCGACTCGGGCCGGGCGGTGCCGGTCGAGCTGACCCGCATCGGGCCAGGCGCGCAGTCGGCGACCTTCACCGAGGCGGTACGGGTCGGGCTCGGCCACTTCCGCGGCGAGGGCCAACGCCTGCAGGGCGTCGTCGACGTCCACCTCGCACACCGCTCCGGCATCCGGCCGCTGCCGTCGGCCGACGAACTGGTCGCCCCCGCCCCGGTCGACGCCGAGACGACCACCGACACCGCCGCCGCGTCCCTCGACCTTCCGCCGGGTGTCGCCGCGGCCAAGCTGCGCCAGCTCGCCGACGAGGGCGACGAGGTGCCGCAGCAGCCCGACGGCTCGCCGGCGCGCATCCAGCAGTGGCGGAAGTCCCTGCTCGACCTGAGCCTGCGCAACCCGCTGCTCAACCTGCCCAAGCGGGGCCGTGGCCTGGACCTGCACGTACCGGCCGGCGCCCTCGCTCTCCTCGACGACCTCATCCACGACGGCCGCCAGGTGCAGGTCATCCCGCAGGACGACATCAGCCAGGTCCACGAGCTGGCCGGTGCGCGCCGGGCGCAGGACCTCGACGCCGAGGTCCTGACCAGCGAGCTGCGCACCGACCGCCGGGTCTACGGCACCGTCACCGAGGCCCGCTACAAGACGGTCATGCGGGCGCTCCAGCGCGAGGCGCGCACGATGGAGCAGGAGACCGGCAGCAACTACCTCTACCTGACCATCGGCACGCTGGTGCACACCAAGACGACCGGGGGAGAGGCGTACGCGCCGCTGTTCCTCCTGCCGGTACGCATCGAGGGCGGCACCGGCCGCCGCCCGTACGCGCTGGTCATCGACGGCACCGAGGTCGCCAGCCCCAACCACTGCCTGGTCGAGTGGCTGCGGGTCAAGCACGGCGTCCGGATCCCGGAGCTGGAGCAGCCGGTCCTCGACGAGCACGGCATCGACATCGCCAAGACCCTCGCGGCGATCAACACCGGGCTGGTCGACAACCGGCTGAACTACCGCATCGACGAAACCGCCAGCCTGCGGTTGCTGCAGTTCTCCACCTTCCAGATGTGGCGGGACCTCGGCGACCACTGGCCCCGGTTCCTGGAGAACCCGGTCGTCCGGCATCTGGTGGAATCCTCGGGCGCCACCTTCGACGACCCGGCCCGCCCCGACGCCGAACACCTCGTCGACGAGGCGGAGCTGCACCTGCCGATCCCCGCCGACGGCTCCCAGATGCAGGCCATCGTGATGGCCGAGCGCGGCCAGTCCTTCGTCCTGGAAGGCCCGCCCGGCACGGGCAAGTCGCAGACCATCACGAACATGATCGCCCGGGCGGTCACCGCCGGCCGGTCGGTGCTGTTCGTCGCCGAGAAGCAGGCGGCCCTGGAGGTCGTGAAGCGCCGGCTCAAGCAGATCGGCCTCGGGCCGTTCGCCCTCGACCTGCACGGGCGCAAACAGTCCCTCAACGCGATCCGCCAGCAGCTCCGCGACGCACTCGACCAGTACGACCACGGCGGTGACGGCACGTGGACGGCCGTCGAGACCGCCTACCGGACACGCCTCGCGCCGCTGGTGGAGTACCCGACCCAGGTCCACACCGCCAACCCCGTCGGGATGTCGCTCTGGTCGGCCTACGAGCAGGTCCTCGCGTACGGGGACGGCCCGGTCGCCCCGATCCCGGTGAGCTACCTGCACGCGCCCGACGAGGTACGCGCCCAGGTCGAGACGACCCTGCGGGAGTTCCCGGCCGCCGCCCGCTCGGCGCGCGTCCGGCCCGAGCACCCCTGGGCGCTCAGCGGGTGCCGCACCCTCGACGGGCTGCACGGCGCCGCCGTCACCGAGATCGCCGCCGAGCTGGAACGCCTCCGGGACGACCTGGCCGCGCACCCCCACCTGGTCGGGCTGCTGCGCACACTGCCCGCCCCGGAGACGGTCACCGAGCTGCAGGCGGGCGCCTGGCTCGCCGTACGCGGAATGCTCCCGGACCGGGAGACGACCCTGCGCGCCGGCGACCGGCGGTGGGACGAGGCGGCGGCCCGGCTCCAGGCGGACCTGGCCGCCTTCCACCAGGGCTTCGCCGGTGAGCTCGCCGCCTTCCGGCCGGACGTGTACGCCCGCCCCGAGCTGACCGCCTGGCATGCCGAGGCGGAGGAGGCGGCGAAGAAGCTGTTCGGCAAGCGCAAGCGCCGGCAGGCCGTCGTCGACAAGCTGGCCGTTTACCTGGTCGCCGGCGCGACGCTCGACGTCGATCGGGTTGAGGTGACCATCGGCCGCCTGGTCGCCGCGCAAGCACAGGCCGCCGCGCTGCACCAGCACGCGGTGGCGCTCGGCGGGCTGCGGTTGCCGGCGTGGCAGCCGACGAACGCCGACGCGCAGGAGCGGCTGGCGGAGGCGATCGAGGCCGTCCGGGCCAGCCGGGCGCTGCTGGCTCGGCATCCGCAGGCCTGGGACCTTTTCCAGCGCGGGGTCACCGACGTCGAGGCGACCCTCCTGGACCGGGTCGCCTCCCGGTGGCGAGCCTGGCGTGGGGTGCTGCGTTCCGGAGAGCCGGAGCTGGCGCTGTGGGCGGCCGGCGGGCACTGGGTCGACACCTGGCAGCGGGACGGCGCGGCGTGGCTGGACGAGCTGCGGACCGAGGAGCTGTTCCCGCTGCGCCGGTGGGCTACCGTCCTGACCCACGCCGACGTGCTCACCTCGGCCGGCCTCACCGAGTACCGGGACCAGCTGCTCCGCGCCGAGGTCATCGCGCGGCTCGCCGAGGAGGCCTACCGCCGGGGAGTCGCGGCGGCGTCCCTCGCCGAGCGGGTACGCGCCGGCGGCCTGCAGTACTTCGACCCGGAGCTGCACGACGACGAGATCGCCCAGTTCGAGACGGCCGCCGGTGAGCTGCGGTCGGCGCTGCCCGAGCGCCTGCCGTCGGTGCTGGTGCGCCGCCGCCCGTTCAGCCCGACCGACCGGCGCGGCCGCTTCGCCGACTTCGCCGCCGAACTACGCCGCAAGCGGGGCGGCAGATCGTTCCGGGAACTGTTCGAGCTGTACCCGGACGCGGTGCTGGCGTTGACCCCCTGCGTGCTGGTCAGCCCCGCCTCGGCGGCGAATTTCCTGGCCCCCGGAAGCCAGCGGTTCGACCTGGTCATCTTCGACGAGGCGTCGCAGATCCGCGTCGCCGAGGCGATCGGCGCGATGGGCCGGGGGAGCGCCGTCGTGGTCGTCGGTGACTCCCGGCAGATGCCGCCGACCAGCATCATGCAGGCCAGCCACACCACCGACGAGATCGAGGACGGCGACGGCCCGGTCCTCGAGGACCTGGAGAGCATCCTCAGCGAGGCCGTCGAGTCGGGACTGCCGCAGCGGTGGCTGTCGTGGCACTACCGCAGTCACGACGAGTCGCTCATCGCGTTCTCGAACCGCTACTACTACGACAGCAAGCTCTCCAGCCTCCCGTCGCCCGGCGCCGGGGACTCGGCCGGCATCACCTGGCGGCGGGTCGACGGCCAGTACGACCGCGGCGGCTCGCGGACCAACGAGGTCGAGGCGCGGGCCATCCTCGCGGACATCACCCGGCGCCTGCACGACCCGGCCACCACCGGCCAGTCCATCGGCGTGGTCACCTTCAACATCCAGCAGCGGGACCTCATCCTCAACCTGCTGGAGGACAGCACCGATCCGGTCATCCGGGAGCACCTGTCCGGTGCCGTCGCGGAGCCGATCTTCGTCAAGAACCTGGAGAACGTGCAGGGCGACGAGCGGGACGTGGTCCTGTTCTCCCTGGCCTTCTCCACCAACCCGGACACCGGCCAGCTCCCGCTGAACTTCGGCCCGCTCAGCCAGGCCGGCGGCGAGCGTCGGCTCAACGTGGCCATCACCCGGGCCCGACGCCAGGTCGTGGTGTTCTCGTCCTTCGACCCGTCGGACATCGACCTGTCCCGTACCTCGGCCGTGGGCACCCAGCACCTGCGGGCGTACTGCGAGATGGCCGCCGCCGGCGCCGACCGCCTCGGCGACCTGGCCACCGACCGCACCGAGCGGCGCAGCCGGATCCGCGACGAGGTGGCCGCGGCGCTGCGGGACCGTGGCCACGAGGTCCGTACCTCGCACGGCCTGTCCGACTTCACTGTGGACATCGCCGTACGCCGGCCCGGCTCGCCCCGGTGGCAGGTCGCCGTCATGCTCGACGGCCCCGACTGGGGCGCGCGCCCCACGGTCGCCGACCGCGACTCGGCGCCCACGCTGCTGCGTACGATCATGGGCTGGCCGGAGGTGGTGCGGTTCTGGCTGCCGGCGTGGATCCGCGACCGGTCCGCGCTGCTCGACCGGGTCGACGAGGCGATCGTCCGGGCCGAGGCGCCCGCGACGGTCGAACCGGAGCCTCAGCCGGCGGGGGCCGTCGCGCCCGGCGGCGAGGTAGAACCCCCGCAGCCCCGGGCCGCGGCGGAGGTCGACCTGCCGCAGCCACGCTCCACGGATGGAGGCGTCACCCTCGGCTGACGGCCGTCGCCCGCCCAGCGCCTCCCGGTGGACCCTTCATCGGCGACACCGTTCGCGGTTCGGTGTCCGCTGGGTGACTGCCGGTTCCGGCGCCGTCCGTTAGAGAGGGCATGAGTTGCGGTAGCGCCGGAGGTGGGACATGGGCGGCTACGTGAACCGGGACGGCGGTGGCTGGACCGAACTACGGGTTCACGGGGTGTCCGGAACCTCGCCGGAGCGCATGCTGGCACACCCGCACGTGGCGCGGGTGGCGGGAGATGCCGAGGCGGGCTTCTACCGCCGGCAGTGGGAAGCGAGGCAGACCTCCGCCGACACGGCGGACGAGCGGCTGGAGGCGTACTCCTGGGGCGGGCTGACCGCGGGCAGCGGGCAGCGGGCGCTGTGGCTGCTGCTCACGCCGTTCCTGCTGGTGAACGTGGCCTTCTTCGCGTTGCCGCCCGCTCACGACGGGCGCCGGGGTGCCCGGCGTTCGGCGGAGGTGCTCCTGCGGCTGTTCGCGCTGTCGATAACGCTGACCCTCGTCCTGGCCGTCGTCCTGGTCTCCGTGGACTTCTTCGGATGGCAGTGTGTGCGTCCGGCGCGGGACTGCACGGACCGGGTCGCGTGGCTGGGCTTCCTGTCCTGGCCGTGGCTCGACCTGCCGGGGCGGCGCATGGCCGTGACCGCCGCGCTGCCACTGGCCGTCGTCGGCCTGTTGTGGTGGCTGGCGAACAAGACGTGGCGGCAACTGGAAGCCGCGAACGTACCGCCGGCCGCCTCCGAGGAGCAGGACCGGACGCCGTTGGAGGACCGCCGGATGTGGAATGGCGGCAGCCAGGTGCGCCGGTTGCGTGCGGCTCACGTCGCGGCCGGCTTCGCGCTGGCCGGCGTCCTCCTGCTCGCGCCCTTCGCCGGTCCGGGTCGGAGCCTTCGCGCCGCGCAGCCCGGCGTTGCCACCGGGGCCGCGATTGTCCTGTTCTGGCTGGCGCTGGGCCTGCTCGGACTGACCGTGGTGCTGGTCTGCCTCCGCAACGACCGCCCCCGGCCGGACCGGGACGGTGCACACGACGACCGGCGGGACCTCTACACCCTCCTGCCGTGGCTGGCCCTGGGCGTGACCGTTCTCGGCGCGGTGCTGGTCTGGCAGCGCGACGTCAACGCGCCGGTGCGCGTGCCGGGTGAGGCACGTTCGCAGCTGCCGTGGCTCACGGGGGCGGTCCAGGTGCTGGTTGCCGCGCAGGTCGTCCTGCTGCTGGCCATGCTGGTCCTCCTGCTGACGCATCGTGCCCGGACACGACGCGCGAGCTCGGCGGCGGAACAGCCACCGGCGTGGTCCGGTCTGGCGACCTGCGCGCTGATGATGTTCGCTGTGGCGCTCGCCGGCGCCTTCGCCGCCGGCTTCGCCCTCGCGGTGGCCCATGTCGTGGGCAAGCCGGCGCCGACCGATCGTTCCTCCGACGCCATCGTCGTCCCACTGGTGTACTTCTGGGGAGCGGCGATGGCGGTCCCCGTGGCGGCGACGGCCCTGCTGCTGGCGGGTGTCGCACTGTGGTGGGTGCGGCGCAGCACCGACCGGATGCTGCGAGACCACGTCGTCCCGGCCTACCCGCCGGAGACGGTTGCGAACGTTCTCCGGACTCCCGACGTGCCGCAACACGCGGAGACGCTGCGACGCGCCCGCCACATCGCCGCCACCTGGTCCCGCGCAACCGTCAGCGACGTGGGTGGGCGGGTCGGCGGTGCCTTCGTCGTCCTGCTCGCGGCCCTGACCGCAGCCGGCGTGATCGGTTACCTGTTCGACCGCGACTGGGTCTACGAACACGCGCGCTGGGCGGTCAACATCGGCGACCTGCTGGTCGGTGGCTTCGCGGCAAGCCTCCTCTATGTCGGGCGCCAGGCGTACCGCAACCCGCGGTTCCGCCGCACCGTCGGCGTCCTGTGGGACGTCGGCACGTTCTGGCCGCGCGCGACGCATCCACTCGCGCCCCCCTGCTACGCCGAGCGGGCGGTCCCGGATCTGATCCGGCGCATCGCGTACCTGGGCTGCACCTGCGGCGGTCGCGTCCTGCTGTCCTGCCACTCCCAGGGCACCGTCATCGGGGCGGCTGTGGTCATGCAACTCACCTACGCGGAGAGCGCGCGGGTCGCCCTGCTCACCTACGGCAGTCCGCTGCGTCGGCTCTACGCGCGCTTCTTTCCCGCGTACTTCGGGCCGACCGCGTTGCGCCGTACCGGCGCCCTCCTGATGGGCCGGCCGCTGGACATCACGGACCGCGCCCGCGCCCGCTGGCCGTGGCGCAACCTCTACCGGCCCAGCGACCCGATCGGCGGGTGGATCCTGAGCGACGTCACACCGGTCGAGGCAGGCAGCGAGCAGGGGGCCGGCGAGGGGACCGCGGGTGCCCAGCAGGACGTCGACCGGCGGATCATCGACCCGGCGTTCGCCAGGACGGCGGGGGACAGCTGTTATCCGGCCACGCTCGGACACTCCGGCTACGCCGACGACAAGGCATACGCGGAGTGCGTCGAGATCCTCCGCGAGCTACGGCGGAGGTGACCGGCGGAGGGCGGGCACACGTCAGCCACGATCGCCACCGCCCGGACGTAGAGGGCTGTGCCCGGCGGACAGCCGGGACAAGATCCCTGGACTCCCCACTGCGCGCTAGGCTCCTCACGGCGTGGCAGCGAACAGGAGACTGAGACGATGGCGAAGGCCTACTGGATCAACACCTTCCGGTCGATAACCGATCAGGAGAAGCTGGCCGCCTACGTCGAGCTGGCCGGGCCGGCGATGCGCGCGGCGGGCGGCCGGTTCCTGGCGCGGGGGCTACCGGCTCACGTGTTCGAGTCCGGGATCGTGGAGCGCACGACGCTGATCGAGTTCGACAGCGTCGACGCGGCGATCGCCGCCTACCACAGCCCCGCCTACCAGGAGGCGCTGCGGGCGCTCGCCGACGGTGCCGAACGCGACCTGCGCATCATCGAGGCGGTGTCCGAGACGTCGGCGTAACACGATTCCGTCATTCATATCGGAATGTCAGCCGACGCTGCCGGGCGGATTCAGCCGACGTGGCACGCACCGGTTCTCCAACGCGGACCCGGTGATCTGCGGGAACCGCGCCGCGCACCACGCCCCGACCGCCTCCTTCGAGGAATCCGGTACGAGAGCGAAGGTGACCCAGAGCGGCTGACCCTCGTACAACTGCTGCCGCCCGTAGTCGGTGCTCAGCAGAAGGACGATCGTGGCGTCGCCGCTGAGCTCCTGCCGCAGCTGCGTGTGCTCGACCAGGATGTCCTGCGCGTAGAAGGTGTGCGATCCGTTGGCCGCGACCTGGTGGGGGTCCACGATGCCCACCGTCTTGGACGCGAGCTGAGCCGCGTACCGGCCGTCGAGGGAAACCGTCGGCAGGTCCTGGCGGTTGAGGTTCTGCAGGGCCGACAGCGCCTCTTCCTCCGGGTCGCTGGCCTCGGTGGCGGAGATGCTCGGCTCCGCCCAGCTCTGTGCCACACTGTCGCCCTCGGGAGGAAGGTCGCGTAGCTCCTCCGGGGCCGCACCCGAGGACGACCGATCGGTATGGTCGTCGCCGCCGCTCGCCACGGCCGCCCCTATGAGCACCGCGAGCACCGCCAGCAGGGCGATTCCGGCCAGCATGGTTGCCGTCCGCAACGAGTTCCCGCTCGTCGGCGGGATCACCTCGCCGCTCACCCAGCCACCCCGTACGAGCGGCTCGGCGCGTTCCGGCGCGTCGTGGGTGTCGGCGACACTCACGGTCGGGCGGGTGCTCCCCTCGGCCGTGTCGGCTGCGACGGGGCCCGGGCGGCTCGTGGGCCTGGTTCCGGCAGGGCCGGAGCGTGCGGGGGACGCTCCAGCTGTTGCCGCTGCTCCCGGTGCCGACGTCTTCGCCGGCGTGGTCGGTGGCAGCTCGTCGGCGAGGTCGCCGACCAGGGCACGGGCGTTCCAGATGGGGCCACCGTCGGGTTGCTTGTCACTGCTCATCTCGCGCCTCCCGTCACGCGTCGCCCGGCACGATCACCCGACGGCGGGCGCCGGCGGCAGGTGAGCCGGTGGAGCCCGTCGCGCCGGCCGGTATCGCCCGGTCCCGACCCCACGCGCGGATCTCGGCGACCTCCTCCGGATGGGTGCGGCTGAGCGGGATGGTGTTGACGAAGGTGTCGACGATGAACTCGGCTCGGACAGCTCTGTCTCCGCTCACCAGCACCTCGTACCCCACCTCTCCGAGGGCGGACTCGATGTCGGAGCCGGCGAAGCCCTCGGAGAGAGTGACCAGCCGATCCAGCAGGTCCTGGGCCGGCTCCTCGCCGACGTAGCGCCGGTGGTAGAGCCGGATGATCTCCGCCCGGTCGGCGTCGTCGGGCAGGTCGACGAAGAAGAGTTCGTCGAAGCGGCCCTTGCGCAGCAGTTCCGGCGGTAGCGAGCGGACGTCGTTGGAGGTGGCCACGACGAACACCCGGGACTGTGACTCCTGCAGCCAGAACAGGAACTGCCCGACCATGCGGCGACCGACGCCGGTGGAGTCGTACTGCCCGGCCAGGCCCTTCTCGATCTCGTCGATCCAGAGGACGCAGGGCGCCGTCCGGTCGGCCATGTCCAGCGCCTCACGCAACCGGGCCTCGGACTGGCCCACGTACATCCCGAGGATGGCGGCGAAGTCGAGCCGGTAGAGGGGCAGGCGCCACTGGGCGGCCACGGCCTTGGCGGAGAGCGACTTGCCGCAGCCGGGTACGCCGACCAGCAGCACACCCCGGGGCGGGCGAAGCCCGGTGCCCCGGAGGTCGGAGAGCATGACCTGGTGCCGGCGGTCCAGCCAGGCGCGTAGGTTGGTCAGTCCGCCGATCTCGTGGTCGGCCCGGTTCATGGGGATGCGCTCCAAGCCGGCGAGGTCGGAGAAGTGCTTGTCCTTGATCTCGGCGAGGCGGTCGACGTCCTCCCGCCGCAACCGTCCGGTCGCGGCCATGGTCGCGAGGACGTTGACGGCGGTACCCTCCGGCACGCCGACGAGGAAGTCCGCCACCCGCCGCGCGTCCGGCTCGGTCCAGTCGATGGTGACGGCCCCCTGCTGCTCCTTGAGGAAGTCGACCACGATGTCGTACATCTCGGCGGCGTTGGGCGGGTCCAGCGAGACGCTCATGCCGAGGCGTTGCAGGCCGCTCCAGAGCGGTGTGTCCGTGATCAGGACGACGCTGCCGGACTGGTCGTCGGCGAGCCGGGCGAGTTCCGCGATGTGTCGGGTGACCGGCGAGTCGCCGCTGAGGTCGTCCGGCTCGACGAAGACCATCGTCGCCTGCGCCCGCCGGGTGAGCTGGGCCGCGGCGAACTCCATGGCGGCGACCAGGGACCGGTCCTCCTGCACCGGGCTGTTGGTCCGCAGGTCCCGGAGGCCGGTGGCCCGGGTATAGATCCAGAAGGGCAGGTTGGCGCGGCGCGGGCTTCCCGCGACCTCTCGCATGAGGCGGATCGCGCGCGCCTGCTCGGCGCTGCGGATGCCGATGAGCGGGACCCGGGCGGCAATGTAACTCTCGAGGTCCCGGCGGGCCTCGTCGTAGTGGGACACGCTACTCCTCAGGTTGGGTCGGGCGGGGATCGACGATGACCCGTCGGCGAGCCGGTCGGGTCGGGTCGGTGGCCCAGCCGTCCGCGCGGAAGGGCGCCGGGGGATCGGCGACGGTGAGCGGGTTGTCGCGGAAGGTGCGTAGCCGGGTCTGGGCCAGCCGGTCATCGACCCCGGCGCGGCGCGCCGCCTCGACGCCGTCCTCCAACGCCTGCTGGGCCGAGCGGATCTCCTCGTCCACGGCGTCGCGCAGTTGCCGGGACAGTCGTTCCGGCAGCCCGGGGTGACCCGCGACCGCCCGGATGGACGCGAGGCCGTGCCGTGCCTGGGTCAGTGCCCGCGCCACCTCGAACTCGTCCCGGGCCGAGTCCATGGCACTCAGCAGTCCGTCGGCCCACGCCTGCAACCGGCGAGCCAGGGCCTCGGTGATCCGGCGTACGAGGCGGGCCCAGCCGTCCGCCGGGTAGTCGTGCTCGGCCAGTGTGGGCAGCCCGGAGGGATCGCGCGCCTGCCCGGCCTGCCATCGCTCCAGGAACGTGGCCCACTCCTGGTAGCCGCTGCCCTTCACGACCACGTCAGCCCTGACGAGGACGACGGACGATGATTTCGCCCGGCGGCATCGGCTCCCAGTCGGGAAGCTCTTCGGCGATTCTCCGGGCGCGGCTCGTGGTCCGCTGGCGAGGCGGGACCGGCGCTCGGGCCCAGGGAACGGCGTCGGCCTCGCTGGACTCTGCCGGGGCCGACGCCGCGGGCTCCTGTGTACGGTCAGACGGTGCCATGTCACTCCTCCTCGATCCGACCCATCGCACGACGCTCGTGTCGGCTGCTCGGGGCACCTGCCGTGGCGAGGTCGGCGATGAGGACCTTCACCTCGGTCTCCTTGCCGTCCGCCGCGCTGAACCGACTCGTCCAGTCGGTGAGTTCGGCTCCGGTTGCCCGTAGCGTGACCAGCGACGTCTTCTTGGCCTCGGCCACCCGGGCCCGGGCCTTCTCCTGCTCGGCGGCCGCGTTGTCGGCCTGGGACTTCAGCACCAGGCCCCAGACCAGACCGCCCGCGAGCGCGACCAGGAGACCCCACCCCACGTTGCCGACGGCCGAGACGACCAGCAGGACGAGGAACAGCACCACCGCCGGTGCGATGATCCGCTTGCGCCAGTCGAAGGCCAGGCTCGCCACGAACGGTTCGGCGTACCGGTCCCAGTGCCTGCTCAAGGACTGTTCCAGTACGTCCATCGGCCGCTCGAAGGAACCGGTCCAGCGCGGCGGCTTGAACGCGGGCAGGCCGACGCTGCCGGCCAGGTCGAACGTCGCCTCCACCGTCGCGGGCACACCGAGGCGGTAGTCGCGGGTGAACGCCGCATGGGACTGTCGCATCCAGTCGTGGCAGAACGCGACGGCCAGTCGCTGGGTCTGTGTCGACACACCGATGCGGTCGGCATCGAGCGCGGACTCGGTCTGGATCGTCAGGTAGTCCCGGGTATCCTCCAGGCCGGTGGACTGCAGGCCCGCCGTCCGTGCCGCCTCCTCGAGGTCACCACCGGCCGCCACGATCGCCTCCTTGGCCGCGAGTTCCCGGCGTAGCGGCAGTTCCTCGAGGTCGTACTCCTCGACCAGGCGGTCGAGGATGTCGTCGATGGCGTCCTCGATGCGGCTGCTCGACGGTGCCTCCGCCTTCATCAGGCCGGTGTACCGGTCGATGATCGACTGGTGTGCCTCGGCGCAGGCCAGCGCCCGGTGCAGCTGCGGCCACTGCGGTGACGCCACGGCCAGGCGCGGGAAGTCGTTCTCGACGCCGCCGGGCCGGACATGTGTCTCCATCTCCTGGCGCCAGCGGTTGACCTGGGCGAGGGTGGCCGCCTCGTCGTCGAGCAACGTGCTGCGCCAGGCGTCGAGGCGGTCCCGGACGAGTTCCAGGCCGGCCGGGCCGAAGGCACCCTGTGCGATCGCCTCCAGGATGACCGCGAACTCGCGGTTGAGCGCTGCCGGGTCCTGCGCGTCGAGGTAGTGGCGCAGCCACCGCACGGCACTGGATCGTCGTCCCTGCCGCCGTAGCACCAGCGTCATCAGCAGTGCGGTGCGGTCTGGCGAGCGTCGGTACGCCTCCTCCACCGCCCGGACGCACAGCTCAGGGTCATCCCCCGCCCAGGCTGCCAGCGCGACCAGCACGGGGGCCAGCCAGTAGCGGGGAGTCTGCACCATCAGCTGTTCACCGACGGCCCGGACGGTGTCCTCACTCACCAGCCCGAGGTCGAAGGATTGCAGCATGCCCACCGCGGTGCGGCGAACCACCTTGTGGTGGCCGAACTGGTGCTCGATGTCGTTCTTGAGGGTGCCGATGGCCGTCTCGGCGCGATGGACGTTGGCGGTGCGTTCGGCCTGCTCGGCGAAGCGGGTGAACGCGGCGCGGAGGGCGAGGAGGTCATGTCGCGTGGCCTGCTGCTCCTGCCCGATGGCGTCGACCTGCGTCCCCACCTCGTTGAGGGCATTCCCGAGGTTGAGCACCATGCGTTGGGTGGCGCGGATATCGCTGCGAAGCGCGCTGAGATCGGACATGGTTCTCCGGTTCGGCTCAGATATCGGGGAGGGATACCGCCGCATTTCCGGGACTCCTGCGGCGGGGTCGTCCTTCACGGGTGATCCCGTGGACGGTCCTGCGAGGAGAGCGAGAAATGACAAGGGATGTAATAGCGGTGTTCTGAATGTTTGCTGTGAAGGCCCGGTCGTCGCGTCGACCGAAGGGATTAAAGGATCGACCGAACGGTTATCAGATAACGCGTCCGTCCGGCGCCGATCATCCGGCCAGGAGAGACTTTCGGCTATGCGGTCAGGTCGGGAGGCTCGTGAGCCATCCGCCGCAGGGCCTGCGGATCCAGGACGTCGATCCGGCGGTACCCGGAGCGGATGAGCCGGTCGTCGCGCAGCGCACGCAGTGCCTTGTGGACGGTGGCCTCCGCGGCGCCGATCATGGTCGCCAGTTCCGGCTGGCTCAGCGGTACGTCGATGACCACGCTTCCGTCGTCGGCCTGCCGCCCGTACGTCCCGGCGATCTCGACCAGGACCCGAGCGACCCGCACCTCCGCCGGGTAGGCGACGAAGTCGGCACGGCGCTGGTTCGCCCAGCGCAGTCGCTCGGCCACCGTCGTCGTGACGAGCCGGGCGGCGTCCGGATGTCTACCGAGGACGTGCCGAAACGCCTCGGCGGTGACCAGATGGCCGATCACCACGCCGCAGGCGGTCACGCTTGCCATGCGGGGCTGTTCGGCGAGAGCGGCGGCCTCTCCCACGATGTCGCCGGCGCCGCGGATCGCCACCAACGCCTCGACGCCCTCGACGTTGTTGGTCACCTTCACGAAGCCACTGGTCAGCAGGACGACGTGGGTGTCGGTGCCGCCCTCGAGAAGCAGCCGCTCGCCCGGCTCGTACCGGCAGCGACGGCCCCGTCCGAGCAGCTCCCGTCGGACCGCGACCGGCAGTCGGGCGAGGAACCCCTTGGCCGGTGGGGCGTCCGGGCGCCGCGTGACACCGTCCACTCCCACCTCGCCAAGCCTGTGCGAACCGCCGTTGACCCGGCAAGTCTGCGACACCGGGCGTGCACCCGCAACGACCCGGTGGCCCGCCGTCCGGCCGGAGGTCACCGATCGGGCCGGGGCTGGTCTCGTCTGTGGACCCACTGTCGCTCCTTCGCCTGCGTCGTCTGGTCCGAGCCTGACACCGGCCGATCCGGACGATCCCGGATTAGTACGGGATTCCCATTCACGGCTCGGGCGATCGTGGGGACGTGCACGGAATGGTGGATGACGGTCCGACCGACCGAATGGTGTGTCTGTCAGGTGGGCGACAGTTGCGGTCAACTGTCGGGCGCCTCGGCAATGATCGGAGCCCCGTCGATGGGGATTTACGGACTCGGCGCAAAAGTCGGGATGGCCGGGCCCGTGACGATAACGCGTACGCGACATTCGTCGACGGACGTGCGATGCAGGCTGCCGGCCGGTCTGGCAATTCCTCGTCGCGCACCCCTGAACACGGCGTCGTTGCGCGATCTGAACGACCGTGGAGGCGGCCACCGGCTGCTGCGGAACGGCCTGAGCCAGTTGGAGGACCGATGACCGGTGACGATTGGGCGTCGTCCGGGGACGAGCGGTTGCGGCCATCCGACGTGCTGGCCCGTTCGGCGTTGCTGCCGAGCCAGTCCCGTGATCCCGACGAGCCGGACTCGCCGTTCGGTCTCGGGGCGGTCAGCTGCGGGCGTCCCCTGCTCTTCCCGGTGCCGGCCGAGGACCTGCCGGCCCCGCTGCGGCTGCGCGCCCTGGCGACCGGCCGGCACTACTACGGCATGCTGGTCGCGTTCGACCTGGACGAGTTGGCCGAGGGCAGGCGCTACACGTCGGTCCGCTTCGAGGTGAGTCTGGACGCGGAGGAGGCCGTCGCGGTACGGCTCGACAGCGACGGAGGAGCGCTCGGGCTGAGCTATGGCACGGGGCCGCCGCGACCGGTGACCGTCGCCGCCGACCGCGCGGTCATGGCCAGCGCCGCTCGTCCCGGATGGCTGGTCCGCATGGCCCCGCGGACCGGCCGACCCCGGGCCTGGTCGTTCGGCACGCATCGGCACCGCTTCGGCTGGACGTACGAGGACCCGTCCGGCCGGATGTTCCTACCGCTGACGTACGGCATGCACGCGTTGGTCGAGGTGCCGGCGTCGGTCCCGGAACTGTCCGGGCGCATCGGGCTGCGTGTCGACACGGTAGGGACGTGGCGGGACCGGTCTGTCCGGCGCCAGGCGACCTTGCAGGACGCGGTCGTGTTCCGTGAGCCGCTGCCGGGTCACGTCGAACCGACCGCGGCGGCCGTGCGACTGTGCATGGCGGCCGACGTGGCGAGCTACAGCGGACGGCCCAACCACCTCGCGGAGCGGACACAGTCCTGGCTGGTACGGGCGCTCGCCGACGCGCGACGCGCCGCCCGTCTCGACGAGTCGGCGGTGGCGGTACAGGCGCAGGGCGACGGACAGTTCGCCGTCCTGCCCGTCGGGATCGACGAGTCCGCGGTGATTCCCTGCTTGATGGGCGGTCTGGCCGAGGCGTTGCTTCGGACGAATCAGGGACTGAGCCCAGCGGAGCGGGTGCGGCTGAGGGTCGCCCTGCATCGTGGGCTGATGAAGCCGGCCGACAGTGGGTGGGTCGGCGCCTCGGCGATCGCCGTGCACCGGATCCTCGACAGCCCGCCGCTGCGGGCAGCGTTGCGGGACAACCCCGGGGTCGACTTCGTTGTGGGCGTGCCGGACGTGCTGTACCGGGACGTCATCCGGCACTCCGTGGTGCCTCCACTGCCCGACCAGTTCACCGAGATCACGATCGAGCTGCCCGAGAAGCAGTTCGTCGAGCACTGCTGGCTCCACGTACCGACAGGGGAGGACTCATGACGAAGCGGGTCTTCGCTCTGCTGGTCGGGATCGACCGCTACCGGGCCGTCACGCCACTCTGGGGATGCGGCAACGACGTGTCCGTGGTGGCGGAGTTCCTGCGCGTACGCGCCGGAGGGGACGAGCCGCCGGCCATCCTGCCGCTCATCAACGAGGACGCCACCCGGGAGGCGGTCATCGGTGCGGTCCGGGACCACCTGGGGCAGGCCGGACCCGGTGACACGGCGCTGTTCTGGTTCAGCGGCCACGGCTCCCGGGCGCCGGTGCCCGACGAGTTGTGGCACCTGGAGCCGACCGGAGAGATGCAGACGCTGCTGTGCCACGACAGCCGGCACGACGAGGTGCCTGACCTGTACGACAAGGAGCTGTCCCTGCTGCTGGCCGAGGTCGCCGCGACCGGTTGTCATCTGGCGGTCGTCCTGGACAGCTGCCATTCGTTCGGCGCCACCCGCAACACTGTCCGCTCGGTACCGGCGCTCAAGACCGCACCGTCGATCGAGTCGCTGCTTCCGGAGCTGCGCCGTGCCGCGGCCCGGCCCTGGACGGAACATGTCGTGCTGACGGCCTGCCGGTCGTTCGAAACCGCGGGGGAGACGTGGGCGGAGGGACGGTCGCACGGCCTGTTCAGCTGGTCTCTGCTGAACGCCATGCGTCGGCTCGGTCCGTCGGCAACCTACCGAGAGTTGCTGGCTGCGGCGCGGTGCGAGGTGGAGCGTCAGGTGTACCAGCAGGTGCCGCAGTTGGAACCGGTCCCGCCCGGCATCGCCGACCAGCCGTTCCTGGGCGGCCACATCACGCCGTCGGCCACCGGGATGCGCATGCGCCGAACCCGCTGCGAGTGGGAGATCGATGTCGGCTCCTGCCACGGGCTGTCGGTCGGCTTCGACGATGACGTGCGGGTGGCCGTACCCGGTTCGGAGCTGCGCGAGGCGCGCGTCGTGCAGGTCCACCCCGAACGCAGCGTCGTCCGGCCGATCGGCTGGGAACCGGACGACGATCGTCAGTACCCGGTTGTCCTCAGCCGGGTCTCCACGCCAACGGTCACGGTCGGGGTCGATGGCGGACATCGGCCGACGGCGGAGCGGGTGCTGGCGGCGCTGGCATCGGCGGGACCTGGTGGCGGGCCCTCGCCGCATGTGCGACCGGTCGACGGCGACGACGGAGGGCGGACGTCGGAACTGCTCGTGGATGCCCACGAGCCGGACCGGGTGCGCATCCGCGGTGCCGACGGCGCTCTGCTCTGCGGCGATCTGACGGACGTCGGTCGGGACGGCGGCCGGCGCGTTGCCGCGGCGCTCGAACACCTGGCCCGGACGCACGCGGTCAAGGCTCTGGTGAACCCGGTGTCCTCGTTGGCGGGCGCGGTGTCCATGGAACTCGTCGAAGCCCGCCCCAGCGAGCTGACCGTACCGGCGCACCGACCGCCACTGCGTCCCGGTGGGGACGGCGCGGTGCACGTGCGGTACCGGTGGGAGCAGGGACGATGGGTGCCGCCGACGATCTTCGTCCGGTTGCGCAACGACAGCGATCGCCGCCTGTTCTACGTTCTGCTGGACATCACCGAACGGCACCGGGTCCACGCCGGTCTCTTCCCCGGGGCCCACGTCGCACCCGGGTGCGTCGGTGCGGCGCTGTACGGGCGCCCGGTCGAACTGCGGCTCCCCGCCGACAGCCGGGTGGAAGCGGGAGCGACCACGCGTGACTGGTTCATCCTGCTCGCCGCCGAGGAGGAGTTCAGCTCGTCCCCGTTCGAGCTGCCCGCGGTGGAATACGCCTGGCCGGGCCGGACGCGGGCCCCACTCGCCGTGACCGGCCTGCTGGGACGGCTGGGTCTCGCGGCCGTGCACCGGGACGCCGGTGCTGTCGAGGGAAGCGCGTGTGACTGGATCACCCTGGCCGTGCCGGTGGTGACCGAGGTGCCGGCGGACCATGCGCCCCAGGCGCCAGGGATGAGCCGGTGACATCGGAGAGCAGCGTGAGCGAGCCGTCGCTCGACGATTGGATCGCCCACCTGACGGCGCTCGTTTCGGATCCCCCGCCCGACGCCGACGTCGCGCAGCTGACCGCGATGCTCGGGCAGGCGTACCTGGAACGCTACGAGCTCGATCCGGACGACGATGTCCTCTCCGCCGCCATCGCCAACCTGGACTCCGCATTGGCCGCCGTCCCGGAGCACGACCAGACGGTGAACTGGCTGTGGGCGCTCGGCACGGCGTACGCCGAACGGGCCCGGCTCACGGACGCTCGGGCCGACCACGAGCGGGCCGTCTCCCACCTGACCGCCGCGTACCAGGGACGGCCGCCGGACGACCCCGAGCGCGACGTCGTGGCGGTGGAGTTGCTGGAGACGATCTGGGACCGGCTCCGGTCGCGGTGGCTGGACGACGGACGGACCCCGCAGGCCGCCGCGGCCGACGCGCACGAGGCGGTGACGGCGATGGAGGCCGTCCAGGTCAACCCGGCGGCCACCGACCTGGCCGCCTACGCCCAGCTGCTCCTCGGGATGGGGCTGCTGGCCCGGTACGACGACGGTGGGGAGCGGGAGCCGGACCTGGACCGGGGTGTCGCCGCGCTCTCCGCCGCCCTCGACCAGCTCACGCCGGACACCACCCCGTACTTCGCTGTCGCCTCCGCCGACCTGGCAGCGGCCTACCTCGAGGTGGCCGGCCTCCGGAAGGACCGGGCCTACGTGCAGTTGGCCGTGCGCTCGGCGGAACGCGCCCTCGCTGCCTGCGGGCCCGATCAACCGGGCTGGCTCCGCCTCCACCACAGTCAGGCCACCGCGTACACCGCGCTCTGGGACCTCGACGAGGATCCGGCCGACTTTGCCCGGGCGATCGCCTGCTGGCGCACGATTCGCGACCACGATCCTGATCCAAGCATTTTGGTCAGCCTCGCCGAGTTGCTGCACAGCGGAGCGATCAGGACTGACGACCCGGCCGGGCTCCCCGAGGCGATCGCGCTCTTCGAGCAAGCCCTGTCGCCGACCGAGGATCCGGGACCGGTGTGGCGGCAGCTCGGGGAGGTCCATCGGCTGAACTGGCAACTCGCCCGCGCACCGGGCAGCCTCGACGCCGCCGCTCGATGTCTGGACCAGGCCCTCGCCATCGGCGGCACGGCCGAGGACATCCTGGCGGCACACGCCGCCCGGGTGGTGGTCGCGAACGAGGCGCTGGAGCACGACGTCGCCCGGGACGACAGCTCCGCGACCTCCAGTCTTCGCCAGTTACGTCACGCGCTGGACGAGGCGGACGGCGCGTTGGATGACGACCATGCCGCCACAGCCCACCAACGTGGCGTTCTCGCCGCCGTACTGGTCTACGCCGAGTTCTCGCACTTCGGTGAGGCGGCGGACCACGTCGATCTGCCGAGACTGCGCCACCTGCTCGCGGTCGGCCGGGCGATCGGCGATGATCCGCCGCCCGGCTTCGCCGGGTTGCTGGACGCGGCGGAGGGGATACTGGAGCAGTATGCGGATTCCAGTACGGCGAGCCGCGACTCGGACGGCATCACGGCCCTGCTCCGGGCCGGCAAGGACGAAACGTTCGCCAAGGCCCACGGCGACCGCCTGCGAGCGATCCTGCCGTTCGCCCTGCAGGCCAGGGCCGCCGGCACGGGCGACCTGCGGGGCTACCGCGCCGCCCGCGCTCTGGCCGGCGACCTCGCGGTCAACTCCGGCGACAAGGGCCCGGCCGCCGCGTTGGTCGCCGAGTCGGCGGTGCTGTCGGCGGCGATGGAGGCGGCCAGGCTTGGCTCGGAAGGCGACCTCGACGGCATGCGCGAGGCGCGCGACCGGATGCTCGCGCTCTGGCGCCGGCTCGGCCCGTCGCGCAACCGGGCCCGGGTGCTGGGACCGGTCGTCCAGGCCTGCCAGGACATCGCCGCGGTCATCACCGGGGAGGGGCAGGTGCGGCCGCAGCCACCGCCGCCCCTGCCCGCCGGGCCGCTGACACACCTCACGCTGGCCACCGCGGTGGTGACCGGAACCACTCAGGTGGCCGCCGCCGTCCGGCGCGGGGACCTTCTCCTTCTCCGGCGCTGGGCCGATCACCTGGCCAAACTCGCCGGCCGGCTGGAGCCGGGGCACACCGTTCGGTTGGCGGCGCTGACGCTCGCCGCACGGGCCGAACTCGCCCAGGCGATCGGGCTCGGGGACCGCGCCGCCGCCGCCCGCGCCGCCCGCCTGATGGGGGAGGCGGCGACGGAATCCGGCGGGCCCGAGCATCCCCTGTGGACCGGGATGATCCGCGATCAGGCGCAGGCGCTGCGCCGGGCCGGCGACCCGGATCGGGCCCGGACCCGGCGGCTCGGGCTCGCCGCCCTGCACGGGCACGCCCGGAAAGTGCTCCTGCAGGCCGGCACCGACCACGCCATGGACACCGCCCGCGAGGCCACCGCCGACGCGACCACCGTGGTGCGGTGGTGCCTGCAGGACCAGGCTGACGAGGACCTGGTCACCGCCCTGGACGCGGGACGCGGCCTCGTCCTGCACGCCGCCACCGCGTCCCGCACGGTGGTCGACCTGCTCAGGGACGCCGGGCGGCCCGACCTCGCCGAGGAGTGGCGGCAGACCGCTGGTTTGGGGCGCGACCAGATCACCGGTGACGTCCTCGGTGCGGTCCTCTCCGCCGGCGAGGTTCCCGACGACCTGCGACCGCGCGTGCTGCGTGCCCTGGAGAGCGCCGGTGTGGCCATCGAGGGCCCACTGGCGCAGGTCCGTGTCGGCGAGATCCGTGAGGCGCTGACCGAGTTGGAGGTGGATGCGCTGGTCTACCTTGTCCCGGCCGCCGAACCGGTGCCGGGTCTGGCTGTCGTCGTACCCGCGGCCGGGGAGATCGACGTGGTCGAGCTCCCCGATCTCGTCGTCGGCGACAACTCACCGGTCCAGAAGCTGCTGCACGCCGCTCTGGGCAGAGGTGTCACCGGCCGAGGACGGGACGCCGGGGAGCGGGACGCCGGACCGGTCGGCGGAGCGGCTGCGCCGCTGGCGGGCGCCCGGATCGACGATCTGTGCCGGTGGGCGTGGCGGGCGGCCATGGCCCAGCTCGTCGCCGAAACGGGAGCGATGCGGACCACGCGCCCGGCCCGGCTGGTTCTCATCCCGATGGGTGTCCTCGGCCTCGTTCCCTGGCACGCCGCCTACCGGAATACGCCGTCCGGCCGTCGGTACGCCGTGCACGACCTGATCATCTCCTACAGCCCCTCGGCCCGGATGCTGTGCGCTGCGGCCGCCCGACCGGCCCGTCCGGTCCGGTCGGCCCTCGTGGTCGGGGACCCGCTCGGCGACCTGCCCTTCGCCGGCGTCGAGGCACGCGCGATCCACCAGCGGTTCCATCCCGACGGTCGGTACCTCGGTGGACCCGCCGAGGGCCCGGACGGGATCGCCCATCCGGACAACGTGCTGGAGTGGATCCGGGCCGTTCAGTCCGGTCCGTCCCTGCTGCACCTCGCCTGCCACGGCCGTGTCGATCCAACGAGGCCGGCGGACTCTCACCTGATGCTGTCCGGAGGGCAGCTGCCCGCGCGGCAGTTGCTCGAGGTGTCCCGAATCGCCGCGCTCGAGCTCGGTCAGGTGTTCCTCGCTGCCTGTACGACGAACCTGACCGGCGGGAATCACGACGAGGCCTTCAGCCTGGCCACCGCCTTCCTGGCAGCGGGGGCCCACACGGTCTTCGGGTCCCTGTGGTCGGTGCCGGACGTCGGCACGTCACTGCTGATGTACCTCGTGCATCACTTCGTGTACGAGGAGGGATGCCCGCCGGCGGAGGCACTGCACCGGGCCCAGTTGTGGATGCTCGATCCGGACCGGAAGCCACCCCACGGTATGCCGGCCGAACTCGCGGCCCAATGTGGTCGTCGGGACAACGCGGAGCCGCTCGCGTGGGCCGCCTTCACCCATCTCGGGAGATGACCACTCAGCGACGACGATGACCGTGACCAGGCGTTGGCGTTGACGGACACCGAGCCGCCCGGCGTCTCTGCCGCGACCGGCGTGGGCCGGGGGGTGATGCCGCCGTCTGGGTTGACGGTCTTCAGGGCGGGTTGTGCGGCTCTCAGCGAGGGTCGATGAGGCACATCCCGCCGGGGCCGGGCCGATCCATCGTCGCCAGCGCCTCGGGCACCTCGGCGAGGCCGATGGTGCGGGTGATCAGGTCGGCGGGGCGCAGGACACCCGAGGTGACCAGCCGCAGCAGCTCCGGGTAGGCGTGCGCGGCCATGCCGTGGCTGCCCAGCAGCTCCAGCTCGTACGCGATCACCAGCTCCATCGGCAGGGCCGGGCGGCCCTGGGCCGGGGGGAGGAGCCCGACCTGCACGTGCCGTCCGCGCCGCCGCAGGCTCTCGATCGAGGCGGTGCAGGTGGCGTGACTGCCCAACGCGTCCAGCGACAGGTGGGCGCCGCCGCCGGTCGTCTCGCGGACGGCCGCCGCCACCGCGCCGGGCCCGGCGAGGGCGCTGCCGTCCAGGCAGACGCTGGCCCCGCAGCTCCGGGCCAGGTCGAGTGCGCCCGGGGCGATGTCGACGGCCACCACCTGCGCGCCGCACGCCGCCGCGATCATCACCGCGGACAGCCCCACTCCACCGCAGCCGTGCACCGCCACCCACTCGCCCGCGGCCACCCGTCCCTGGCCGACCACGGCCCGGAACGCGGTGGCGAAGCGGCAGCCGAGGGCGGCCGCGACCGGGTGGTCCAGCTCGTCGGGGAGGCGGACCAGGTTGACATCGGCGTCGCGCACCGCCACGTACTCGGCGAACGACCCCCAGTGGGTGAATCCGGGCTGCGTCTGCCGCTCGCAGACCTGCTGGTCGCCCGCCTGGCAGGCCGGGCAGCGCCCGCAGGCGCAGACGAAGGGCACGGTGACCCGGTCGCCGGCCCGCCATCCTCGTACGCCGGCGCCGACCGCCGCGACGACGCCCGCGTACTCGTGGCCGGGGACGTGCGGCAGCCGGATGTCGGGATCGTGGCCGTGCCAGCCGTGCCAGTCGCTGCGGCACAGTCCGGTCGCCTCGACCCGGATGACCACGCCCCCGGCCGGCGGCTCCGGGTCCGGGACGTCGCGGACCTCGGGCCGGGCACCGAACTCGTCGAAGATCACCGCACGCATGCGCGCATCCTCACACGCCCCGGACCGGCGGCCCGCGCTCGCCCCGCCCGGGTCGGCTGCCGTCCGGATGTGTCCAGAACGCCCGGTTCACCGAGTGTGACGGGTAACGCTCCGGCCAAACGACCGCCGTGATCTTGGTGCGACTTCCCGGATCGAGGTAGCGTCGCCTGTCACACACGTACGTGCAGAACGCTGGCTGCCCGTCACACGGGGGCTGAATCGGAGGGACGCAGCGTGACTTTGCAGAGGTCGGTCCGCAAGGCAGGACTCGTCGTGGCGGTCGCCGCGCTCGCTTTGAGCGCCGCCGGTTGCGCCAAGAAGGACGAGAGCGAGGTCCAGGCGAACGGGGTCAAGCTCATCGAGAAGGGCAAGCTGACCGTCTGCACGCACCTGCCGTACGCGCCGTTCCAGTCGAAGGACGCCAGCGGCAAGGTGGTCGGGTTCGACGTCGACGTGATGGACCTGGTCGCCAAGGAGCTGGGCGTCGAGCAGACGATCGTCGACACCCCGTTCGAGGGGATCAAGTCCGGCCAGGACCTGAACACCGGCAAGTGCGACGCGGCCGCCGCCGGCATGACCATCACCGAGGAACGGCAGAAGGTGATGGACTTCTCGGATCCGTACTTCGACGCAACCCAGGCGCTTCTGGTCAAGACCGGCAAGCCGTACAAGTCGCTCGACGACCTCCGGGGCAAGAAGCTCGGCATCCAGGCGGCCACCACCGGCCGTGACTACGCCAAGAAGTTCGAGCAGGAGAAGGGCCTCCAGCTCGTCGAGTTCGAGGACCTCGCCGCCCTGCAGCAGGCCCTCGCCAACGGCCAGGTCGAGGCCGCCGTCAACGACCTGCCGGTCTGGACCGAGTACATCAAGGAGAACCCGGGCGGGTTCGAGGTGACCGCGGAGTTCGACACCGGCGAGCAGTACGGGTTCTCGGTGAAGAAGGACGGCAACCCGGAGCTGCTCAAGAAGATCAACGAGGTGCTGACCAAGGCCCGGCAGGACGGCTCGTACGACACGATCTACGCGAAGTGGATCGGCAAGCAGCCGGCCAAGTGACCGAACCGGGTGGCAGGAGGGCGCGCGCGTGGCGCGCGCCCTCCGCGTGGGCGAGGAGCATCGAATCGTGAAGCTGCGACGCCGCCAACGGGAGCGGCTGTCCCTCTGGCTGCAGTACCTGGCCTTCGTCGCCGTCCTCGCGGCGGTGGTCTACGCCGCGGACTGGGGCAGGCTGCGCGACGCGTTCTTCCGCGTCGACATCATCGAGTCGATGTTCCCGACGATCATCACCGTCGCCCTGCGGAACACGATCCTCTACACGTTGGGCGCGTTCGCCTTCGGCCTGGTGTTCGGCACCGTTCTCGCCCTGATGCGGCTGTCCCGGGTGGCTCCGTACCGCTGGGTGGCGACGGCGTACATCGAGCTGTTCCGGGGCCTGCCCGCGCTGCTGGTGCTCTTCCTCGTCGGGTACGGCATTCCCATCGCCTTCCCGGAGCGGGAGATCCCGGGCGGCGTGTTCGGTTCGATCGCGATCGGCCTCGGGTTGACCGCCGCGGCGTACATGGCGGAGACCATCCGGGCCGGCATCCAGGCGGTGCCGAAGGGACAGATGGAGGCGGCGCGCACCCTCGGCATGTCCCACTTCACCGCGATGCGCACCATCGTCATCCCGCAGGCGTTCCGGATCGTGATCCCGCCGCTGACGAACGAACTCATCCTGCTCACCAAGGACTCGTCGCTCGCCTACGTGCTGGGCGTGACGGCGTCGACCATCGAGATCACCAAGTTCGGCCGGGACACGCTGAACGACCGGGTGAACGCCACGCCGCTGCTGGTGGCCGGCTTCACCTACCTGATCATCACCCTGCCGCTGTCCCAGGTGGTACGGCGCCTCGAACTCCGCTACGCCAAGGCCCGGTGACCCGCATGACGACAACCCGATCCCGGCCCGCCGTCGAGATCCGCGACCTGCACAAGTCCTTCGGCCCGCTCGAAGTGCTCAAGGGCATCGACTTCGAGGTCGGCCACGGCGAGGTGGTCTGCGTCATCGGGCCGTCCGGTTCCGGCAAGTCGACGCTGCTGCGCTGCGTCAACCTGCTGGAGGAGCCGACCGCCGGCAAGATCTGGGTGAACGGCATCGAGATGACCGATCCGGACGTCGAGATCGACTCGGTACGCCGCGGCATCGGCATGGTCTTCCAGTCGTTCAACCTCTTCCCGCACCTGACCGTGCTGGACAACCTCACCATCGCCCAGCGCCGGGTGCTCCGGCGCCGCCGCGCCGAGGCCGAGCGGATCGCGCGGGAGAACCTGGAGCGGGTCGGCCTCGCCGACAAGGCCGGCGCGTTCCCGGCTCAGCTCTCCGGCGGGCAGCAGCAGCGCGCGGCCATCGCCCGGTCGCTGTCGATGGAACCCGAGCTGATGCTCTTCGACGAGCCGACCTCGGCGCTCGACCCGGAACTCGTCGGCGACGTGCTCACCGTCATGCGGACGCTCGCGGAGGACGGCATGACGATGATGGTGGTCACCCACGAGATGGCGTTCGCCCGGGACGTCGCCGACCGCGTCGTGTTCATGGACGGCGGCGTCGTGGTCGAGCAGGGACCGCCGCAGGAGGTGCTCGGCGCGCCGCGGCACGAACGGACCCGCTCCTTCCTGTCGCGCGTCCTCGACCCGACCCACGTCGCGCAGCTGGGGCAGCCCGGCCAGTCTCCCGAGCCCCCGGAGCCGCCGCGCCTGCCGGCCGACGACCGCCACAACCTGTGACGGCCGGACGGCCCTGAGGGGGTGTGCGGGCGTCTCCGGCGGGTACGCCCCGACCCGGTCGGACCGGGGAGGTACGGATGGCCAGCGAGGCGCCGGACTACTTCCAGCCCGAGGGCGGGCTGGTGCTCACGCATCTGCTGATCGTGCGGGACGTGGACCGGTCACGGGAGTTCTACCGGCGGGTGCTGGGAGCGACGGTGGTGCGGGACCGCCAGCCGGCGATCCTGCGGTTCCACAACAGCTACATCGTGCTCAACGACGAGGGCGGGCCGACGGACGACAAGCCGGACGTACAGGCCCAGGCGCCGCCGGACCCGCGCACGCTCAGCGGCGCGATGAACATCCGGGTCACCGATGTCCACGCCGTCTACGAGCAGTGGCGGTCGCGGGGCGGGGAGTTCCTCACCGAGCCGAAGGACCACGGCGTCGAGATCCGGTGCTACCTGCGAGATCCCGACGGCTACCTGATCGAGCTCGGTCAGGGCACCGGAATCCTCGCCGAGATGGGCCGGGCCTGATCCCGGGACGACCCCCGCCGTTTGTGACCGGTGGCTCCGGGTAGCCAGCCGCGTTCCAGACGGAAGGACGGGGCATGGCTGAGCTGCAGTTCTTCGAGAAGGTCGCCGCACGGGCGGGCGTTGCGTCGGACACGGCGCGATCCCTGACCGAGGCCACCCTGCGCACCCTCGCCGAGCGGATCAGCGGTGGCGAGGCGGCGGAGCTGGCCGACCACGTCGCGTACGAGCTGCGCGACTGCCTGGTCAAGGGCACGGAGGAGCCGGAGGTCTTCGCGTACGACGAGTTCCTGCGGCGGGTGGGGGAGCGCGCCGGGGTGGATCAGGACCTCGCAGAGCGGGGCGTCGAAGCCGTCCTGCAGACCCTGCCCCGCGTGGTCGGCCACGGCGAGTTCGAGGACGCGTTGGCGCAGCTGCCGACGGAACTGCAAGCCCTGGCCCAGCCGGTGCCCCGGGAGCCGTGACCGGGGCCGGCAGTAGCCGGCCTGGCTCGGCCACCCCCGCGCGGCCCGTCCGTTGATGGTCTGACTGCCGGCTGGATCAGCACACCCGGGAACACGCTCGCCCTCGTCAGGCAGGCGTCATGCTCCGCTCACCTTCGGTTCGTGGTGCTCGCTCAGCCGGAACCCCACACCGCGCACGGCGTCGATCGTCACGCCGGTGCCGAGCTGGTTGAGCTTGCGCCGCAGCCGCTTCACCAGGGACTGCACGTCCGCCTTGCGCTGCAGCCCTTCGTCGTGCCACACCGACCGGTGCAGCGCGGTGTAGGTCCAGACCTGGATCGGCTCGGTGGTCAGGCAGGCCATCAGGTCGTGCTCAAGTCTGGTCAGGACGATCTCCCGGCCCCGACAGCGCACGGTCGATCGAGCTGAGTCGAGAAGCAGCGTGTCGTCGACCGCCTCGGGCGCGGTGGCGGCTGCTCCCGGCGTGGACGACGCCGTCGGCGGCTGCCGTGGAGCCGTGATCAATCTGCGGAGCTCGTCGAGATCGGCCACCAGCAGGAGCGGCGCGACGCCGTCGAGGCGTTCTGCGAGCCGGATCCGCTCGGCCGGCGACGACGTCACCGCGATCACCAGCGGGAAAGCTTCCCCGGGCGGATCGGACCCGCCCGGCACCGTGCGTTCGTCGTGCGCCCCCACAGCACCCACCTGGAAACGAAGGGCAGATCCTGCCCAACGTCGTCATGTGCGTGACAACAATCGGCAGCGCTGCCCTCAACCCATCAACTGTTAGCGACAAGTTGCTTACCGCACGTGCTTGATCGTCCTTTCTTTTCGATCATAGTGTCCAGACGGGCAGCCGGCGTGACCCGCGCGGCGCCTGGGGGCAGCAGGGGGGGTCGGTCCGGTTCATCCGAACGGCAGAGGCGCCCTGCACCCTCCACCATGGCTCATCCGATCCTGGGTCGTTCTGGAGGAGGCAGCACCGATGTTCAGACGTCCACACAGGAGGCGCGTCGCCAGATCACTGGTGAGCGCCGGCGCGGCGATGGTCCTCGTCGCGACAGGCTTGGTCACCACCGGCGGGGGCGCGCAGGCCGCGCCGGCGGGGGCAGGGGCGGCCGCACCAGCCGACAAGATCCGGCCGGAACTGGCGAAACAGTTCCAGGCGAAGAGCGAGGGCGACTTCTGGATCCGCTTCACGGACCGGGCGGATCTGGGCCCGGCCGGCGCGGTCGAGGACTGGGCCGAGCGGGGCACCGCGGTCGCGGACGCCCTGAAGAAGACCGCCGCCGAGAGCCAGGCCAAGGTCCGGGCCGAACTCGACGGCGCGGGCGCGAAGTACCAGACCTTCTGGGCGACCAACGCCATCAAGGTCAGCAGCGGTTCCCTGGCGATGGCGCAGAACTTCGCCGCCCACGCCGAGGTCGAGGGCCTGTACGCCCCGGTCGACTACAAGGTGCCCGAGGTCACCGACGGGGCCGACGAGAAGACGGTGAACGCCCTCGAATGGGGCATCGCCAACATCAACGCCGACGACGTCTGGTCCCGGTACGGCGTCAAGGGTGCGGGCATCACGGTGGCGAACATCGACACCGGGGTCCAGTTCGACCACCCGGCCCTCGTGGCCTCCTACCGTGGCAACAACGGGGACGGCACGTTCGACCACAACTACAACTGGTTCGACGCCGCCGGGACCTGCGCCGCCGCGCCCTGTGACGGCGACGGCCACGGCACCCACACGATGGGCACGATGGCCGGCGCCGACGGGGCGAACCAGATCGGCGTCGCACCGGACGTCAGGTGGATCGCGGCGAACGGCTGCTGCCCCAGTGACGCCGCCCTGGTCTCCTCCGGCCAGTGGATGCTCGAGCCGACCGACCTCAGCGGCCAGAACCCCGATGCCAGCAAGCGTCCGAACATCATCAACAACTCGTGGGGAACCCGGACGCCGTCCAACGACCCGTTCATGGAGGACGTCACCAACGCCTGGGCCGCGTCGGGCATCTTCGGCACCTGGTCCAACGGCAACAACGGCTCGGCCTGCCAGACCAGCGGCTCGCCGGGCAGCCGGATCGGCAACTACTCGGCCGGCGCGTACGACGTCAACAACAACATCGCCAGCTTCTCGAGCCGGGGTGCCGGGCAGGACGGCGAGATCAAGCCCAACATCGCCGCCCCCGGCGTGAACGTCCGGTCGAGCGTTCCGGGCAGCGCGTACGCCAGCTTCAACGGCACCTCGATGGCGGCACCGCACCTCGCGGGCGCGATCGCGCTGCTGTGGTCGGCGGCGCCGGCGCTGGTCGGTGACGTCGCGGCCACGCGCGCACTGCTGGACAACTCGGCCGTCGACAAGGCGGACGCCCAGTGCGGCGGCACGACCGACGACAACAACGTGTTCGGCGAGGGCCGGCTGGACGCGCTCGCGCTGCTCGACACCGCCCCGATCGGCGACACCGGCACCCTGGCCGGCACCGTGACGGACGCGGGCACCGGCAACCCGGTCGCGGACGCCACGGTCACCCTGACCGGTCCGGCCAGCCGCCAGCTGACCACCGGGAGCGACGGGACGTTCTCGTCCCTCCTGCCGGTCGGCGACTACCAGGTCGCCGTGACGGCCTTCGGGTACGCGAGCAGGACGGTGCCGGCGACGGTCACCGAGGACGCGACGACGACCGTCACCGTCGCGCTGACGGCGGTACCCAGCGTCACCGTCAGCGGAACGGTCACCGACGGCTCCGGACACGGCTGGCCGCTCTACGCGAAGGTGACCGTCGAGGGTCCGTCCGGTGTGTCGGACTACACCACGCCCGTCAACGGCCGGTACAGCTTCAGCCTCCCGGCCGGGGCGACGTACAGCCTGAAGGTCGAGCCGCAGTACCCCGGCTACCAGACGGTGACCGAGGAGGTCGTGGTCGGTTCGCGCAACGTGGTCAACAACGTCGCCGTACCGGTGAAGATCACCGCGTGTACGACGGCGCCGGGATACCGGTACGGCTCGGACGGCGAGTACGAGACGTTCGACGGCACCGCCGCGCCGGCCGGTTGGTCCGTGGTGGACCACGCCGGGACGGGTCAGGTCTGGAAGTTCACCGACGACGGCGACCGCGGCAACCTGACCGGCGGCACCGGCAACTTCGCGATCATCGACAGCGACGACTACGGGACCGGTGGGCGGCAGGACACCTCGCTCGTCAGCCCGGTCGTCGACCTGACCGCCGTGACGGCACCCGTGATCCGGTTCAACCAGGACTTCAACCACCTGGGCCCGGACCGCGCGGATGTCGACCTCAGCATCGACGGCGGTACCACCTGGACCAACGTGCTCCGGCAGGCGGCCGACGTCCGGGGGCCGCGGGTGACCGACATCCCGATTCCGCAGGCCGCGGGCCAGGCGGAGGTCCGGGTCCGGTTCCACTACTACGACGCCTCGTTCGAGTGGTGGTGGCAGGTCGACAACGTCCTGATCGGCAGCCAGGTCAGCTGCGAGCCGGTCAACGGCGGTCTGGTGCTCGGCCACGTCCGGGACCGCAACGACAACGGCTACGTCAACGGTGCCACGGTCACCAGCGACGACCGGCCGGCGGAGAAGGCGACCACCGTGGCGACCCCGGACGACCCCGGGGTGGCCGACGGCTTCTTCTGGATGTTCTCCTCGCTGACCGGCACGCACCCGTTCACGGCGACGGCCGGCAACTACGTCAGCCAGCGCAAGCAGGTCGACGTGCAGGCCGACTGGGCGACGGCGGTCACCTTCCGGCTCGCGGCCGGACGGCTGTCGGTGCAGCCGGCGGCGGTGAGCGGGACGGTCCGGATGCCCACCGGCAAGGTCAACAAGACCTTCACCGTGACCAACACCGGCGGGGCGCCCGTCACCGTCGAGTTCGCAGAGCGTGACGGCGGATTCGAACTCCTCCGGGCCGACGGGTCCCGGATGAGCAGGCAGCAGGTGCTCGGGTCCAGCGGCGCAGCGGAGCAGCGGCTCACCGTGCCGACGTCGTTCGCGGCGAGGGCGTCCGGCATGTCGGCGTCGGGTGCGTCGGCCGCAATCGGCCCGCAGGCCGAGCCGTGGACGGACGTCGCCGACTACCCGGCGAACGTGATGGACAACCGGGTGGTGAACCTGGACGGCAAGGTGTACTCGATCGCCGGCGGCAACGGATCGGCGTCCACGACGAAGAACTTCGTCTACGACCCGGTCGCGTTGGCCTGGTCGCCGATCGCCGATCTCCCGGGTGCGCGCAACGCCATGACGGTGGGCGTCCTGGACGGGAAGATCATCGCGACCGGCGGCTGGGGGACGTCCGGCCCCGACGCCACCACCTGGTCGTACGACCCGGCGGCGAACTCCTGGTCGGAGCGGGCCGACAACCCCGCGCCGCGGTCCGCCGCCGGGCAGGCGGTCGTCGACGGCAAGCTGTACGCCATCGGTGGTTGTACGACGGCGAGTTGCACGCCGATGTCGAACGACGTCCTCCGGTACGACCCGGCCGGCGACCGGTGGGAGACGCTGCCCGACTACCCGAAGTCGGTGGCCTTCCTCTCCTGCGGCGGCATCGACGGGGTCGTCTTCTGCACCGGCGGCAACGACGGGTCCGCGGCGCAGAAGGCCAGCTACGCCTTCGACCCGGCCGCCAACACCTGGACCGCCGTCGCTGACGCGCCGGCCGACAGTTGGGCCAGCTCGTTCGCCGTGGCGAACGGCAAGCTGCTGGTGGTGGGCGGTGTGCAGGCCGGTGCCATCACCAACGCCGGCTTCGCCTACGACCCGGGCACCAACGCCTGGTCCGACCTGCCGAACGCCAACACGGCGCGGTACCGCGGTGGCGCGGCGTGCGGCTTCTACAAGGTCGGCGGCTCGTCCGGCCAGTTCAACGCGACGCCGGACAGCGAGGCGCTGCCCGGGTTCGAGGAGTGCGCCGAGGGTGCCGCCGACGTCAGCTGGATGACGATCGACAAGACGGCGGCCACGCTGGCGCCCGGTGAGAAGGTCACGGTCACCGTCGGGATGACGGCGAACGTCGACCAGCCCGGCACCTACTCCGGGTCGGTGTCGATCAAGGAGAACACGCCGTACCCGGTGCCGCCGGTGTCGGTGACGATGACCGTGCAGCCTCCGACGACCTGGGGCAAGTTGATGGGCACGGTCACCGGAACGAGCTGCCAGGGCGCCACCGCACCGATCCCCGGTGCGGTGGTCCAGATCGACTCGTGGGCGATGTCGTGGACGTTCGCCACCGACGCGCAGGGCAGGTACGCCTACTGGATGGACCGTCGGAACAACCCGATGACGATGATCGTCGCCAAGGACGGCTGGAAGCCCCAGACCCGTCAGACGAGGATCAACACCAGCACACCCACCGTGGAGGACTTCGCGCTGTCGCCCATCCGCTGCTGACTCGTGACCGGTTGTTGACACATCCGGCCCGCCTGGTTTCGACCGGGCGGGCCGGCCACCTTCGACGGTGGGATGGTGGACCGTGGCGGGGGACGGGCGGTCAGGTCGGGGCGAGGCGGTAGCCGACCCCGCGGACCGCGTCGATCGTCGCCGTGGCCCCCAACCGGGTCAGCTTGCGGCGTACCCGGCGCACCACCGAGTGCATGTCGGAGCCGCGGCCGAGGTGCGCGTTGCCCCAGACCTCGAGGTGCAGCCGTTCGTAGGTCCAGACCTGACCCGACGCGCCGACCAGGCACAGCAGGAGATCGTGCTCCAGCGGAGTCAGTTCGATCTCGCGATCCAGCCAGCGCAGCACCCGGCGGTTGGAGTCGATGGTCAGCACGGGTGGCGGTGGCTCGGCCGCTTCCTCGACGGTCTCGGCGATCAGGGCCGGAACGGGAGTGGTGGCCGTCGCGGCGTGGGGCGTCCCGGGCATGTCGAGGAACTCGCGTGCCTGGTCGACGCTGGAGACGATCAGGAACGCCTCGGTCCCGCCGAGCAGCTGTGCGAGCTGTCTGCGTTCGGCCGGCGAGGATGCGATGCCGATTACCAGGGACGCGGCCGGAATTCTCGGCATCGCCGCCCCCTTTCCGCCCCATCCACTCAGGACAATTTCCGACGTCCTCGACCAATCGTGCGGATGCCCTGTTTCACTCCTATTTCGATTCGATGACCAATGGTTGCGGTCAGGCATCGAAATTGGCTGGCCTGCGGGTGGCGGGGACCGACGGACGTGGCCCCGAGCCTGGTCGGATCGGCTCGACGTCTGCTGGAGTGGCGGGTGTTCCTCGGGATTTCCACAGTCTTCAGGGGTTGCCGGCCGGGTTTCCGGGTTCTTCGTCGGCTTATCGCCGAAGGGCTGATCAAATTGCCTAGATAGTAGTGCACTTCGATGTGTCGGACAATGTCCCGGCCTCCGGCGGTCGCCGGGGCCGGTGTTCCGGTGGCGCCGAACGGACCAGGGCGTCCACCGGCCGCGGGAACCGACCGAGGGACGCCCTGATCTCGGAGGCGGGAGGGACCTACCGCAGGCCGGGCACGTCGAGGACGATCAGCTCGGTGTCGTCGGCCCGGCCGGGGATCCGGCCGTCGTTGCCCGGGAAGTTGTTGTCGTTGGCCACGAGCACCCGGTCACCGGCCAGCGGTAGCACCGACTCGACGGACTGGAGCGGAAAGGAGAAGAGCGCTCCGACGCCGTACTCGCCGGGCCGCGCCGGCGTGGAGACGCCGTCGGGGTCGGCGATCCGCATCAGGTCCACGGCGGTGCGGCGGGGAAGCGTCCCGTCCGCCGCCGCGGCGTCGAGGTCGGTGACCACCAGCCGCTTCACCAGCGACTGGGGGCCCATCGCGTTGTCCCGCTCGATGAGCAGCAGCCGCCGACCGTCGAGCAGCGCCGCGTCCCCCACGACGAGGGACGCATCGTCCACCCGGAACGACCACGTGCGGCCGGTGTACCGGTTGGCGCGGACGTCGAACTCGTACACGACGCGACGACGCTGGTCGGGGTCGTCGGTCTTCGCCCCTTCGAGGATCGGGTAGAGGGTCCACCCGTCCCGGCTGGCCGCCATCGCCTCGAAGCCGCGGCTGGCCGGAACGGTCGGCGTCTCGCCCCGGGCCAGGTCCGGCGACTGCGGGGACCTGGCCCCGTCCGGCAGCGGAATCGGCGCCTGGAGCACCTTGCCGGTCCGGTCGGTGCGGATCAGGTACGGGCCGAACTCGTCGCCGATCCACAGGTCGCCGCGGGCATCCCGGGCGAGCGACTCGATGTCGAAGTCGGCGCCGGTCAGCAGCCGGTCCGCGGTGCCGTCGTTGACGATCGGGAAGGGCACCTTCCGGTCCGGGTCGCGAAAGCTGAGGAAGCCACGTACGAGCACCTCGCCGGTCCGGTACCGGGGCTCGATGTCGTACGCCCGCAGCAGGAAGTCGGCCGAGTTGTTCTTGGCGCCGAAGCCGTTGTCCGGCATGGCGAGCAGCCGGCCGCCGGAGCGGTCGCCGGGCCGCAACGGGATGACCGCGGAGAAGCCCGGGACGGGCTGGCCCGGGAACGGCGGCGTGACCCCGTTCACCGGCGTGGGCGCGAGCTGCGTGCCGGAGACCGGACCCGGCTGGTACGCGGTGGCCGACAGCAGCGCCCGGTCGGTCAGTTCCGGCTCCGGCCGCAGCGCGACGCTCAGCGCGTACACCCGGGTGGTCTGGGCCGGGTTGGCGTTGTCGTCGGAGACGAGATAGAGCAGCTGCCGCCCGCCGGGCAGCCGGCCACCCAGCGCCATGCCCTCGACGTTGTCCAGCAACGGATTCGGCTGCGGCTGCTTGGCGGTGGCGCCGGACGGCGGGCAGTCGACGACGTCCACCAGGAGTTGCTTGCCCAGCCAGGCGCGCGGATCGGTCAGCGCGGCCAGGGACTCCACGCCGGACACGTCCGGCACGCCGGTGGCGGAGACCCGGTACACCCGAACCGTGTTGCCGACGCCGGCGGTGAAGCCACGCTCCAGGGCGAGCAACTGGTCACCGCCCAGCGCCACCAGCTCCACCAGACCCAGCCCCGGGTCCGTGCGGTACGCGTACTGCGTGGTCGGGGTGTAGGCGCGGCCCTCGCGGCCGTCGTACCGGAGGATGCGCTGCAGCCCGCGGCCCTGGCTGTCGCGGCCGTCGGCGGACAGCGGCCCCTCCATGCCGGCGTAGAGCACCCGGTGGTCGGGCGTGGCGGCGAGCGCCTCGAAGGTCTGGTTCGCCGCGGCCTGACCGGCGGGCGCGACCCGGAACCGGGCCGGCACCTCGAACATCGCGGTCTGCCGCCCGTCGGAGAGCCGGAACCGCCGGATCGACGGCTCGGATTCCGAGCTGGCCAGGATGCTGCCACCGCGCTCCGCGACCAGGCCCTCGCCGTCGAAGTCCGCCCCGGTGTACGGCGTCCCGTCCGGACGCTTCAGCACCGTGACACCGCGCACGCCCACCGAGACGCCACGCCGGTCCGTGGCCAGGTCCAGACCGTACACCCGGGCGGGTGTCGTGCCGACGTTGTCCACGAGGGCCAGCGCGCCGGAGCGGCCGGTCAGCGCCAGCGCGGACAGGCCGGACACGCTGGTGTCCTGGAAGGTCGCCTTGTCGAGGCGGTCCGAGAAGCCGACCAGAGAGGCGTCCATTCCGCAGGGCGCGCCACGGCGTACGCCGTCGTGGCCGGTCCGGTCCGCGGCGACCGCCGGGCCGGTCGAGAGGAGCACGAACGCCGTCGTGGCGAACGCTGCCGCCTTCACGCGTGTCGAGGAGGTTGTCACAGGTCGATGGAAACCACCGCCACCCGCGTACGCGCGACGGCCGGCCGAACGGTCCGTGAAAAGCGTGTGACCAACCCGGGATGGGTCGTGGCGGTCGTCAGAGTTCGTACGCCCTGGCGTGGCGCGGCTCGTACAGGCCCAGCTCGCCGCCGCCGGGCAGCCGGAGCACGGTCATCAGCCCCCAGCCCTCGTCGCTGACCGGCTGGGTGAACTCGACCCCCTTGGCGGTCAGGTCGGTAACGGTCGCGGCGACGTCGTCGCACATCAGGAAGAACTCGTGCGAGGTGGATTCCGCGGGGTGCACCGCGACCTCGGCCGGCGGCAACTTGAAGATCAGCCACCCGCCGCCCGCGTCGACGTGCGGATAGCCCAGCACATCCCGGAAGAAGGCCCGGTCCGCCTCGGCGTCCCGGCTGTAGATCACCACGTGCGCGCCATTGATCACACCCACGACCATACCCAGGCGTACTCGCCCCGGGTGTGGTCTCGTTGGACTGGATGTTGGAACCCTGCCAGCCACACCGGCCAGGAGATGTACGGCCCTCCGGCTACCTGGGGTCCACGCGTCGGGGGAAGCTGTTCGGGTAGGCGAGGTAGGTCGCGTCTACCAACTCCTGTAGACGATGGATGACAGCCGTCTTGTGCTCGGTGTCCGGCAGTTCGCGCTCGCCTGCCGCAATCAGGCCGTCGCGCCAATGGCCGATGATCTCGTGCTGAACACGGGTCGGCATGTCCGCGACCCACAGTGAACCGAGGTTGTTGTCGATGATCTCCTGGAGACTGTCGGCGGCTTGACGGTCGGAGAGACGCGAGATCAGGAACTCCAACGTCCAATCGAAGAGCCCACCCGATGCCGTCCAGTCGACTCCGGGCTTGAGCACGATGAGACCAGCCATCAATCCCCCACGATGAAGACCCGCGGACCCAGGTTCCGGTCCGCTATGAACTGCTTGAGAATGGCGATCTGCTCAGGCGAGAACCTGGAGACGTCGACCGGCACGAAATCAGCCTTGTCCAGGTGCCGCTGAATCTGGTACTGGAGCTGGGGCCACTGCCGGTCGAAGAACTGGCTTGGGAAGTTGCCGACAGCATCATAGGTGCGACCAGCGCCGTCGACCCAGTCGGCCGACGAGTCCGCCGGGGCGCGGCTCAGCGTGACGCCGAGTTCCCGCTCCAGCCTGACCGCCGTCTCTGCTTCGCCTGGTCGGAACCGACCGGTCGCCGGATCCATACCGAGCTCTCGAACGCGCTGCTCGTCGCCTACTCCCGTTGGAGAGGGCTCGCGAGGAACTTCAGGGTCTGGCGGACCCTTGCTCGATCCGGTCGGGCCGGACCTGAGCCGGCTGAGGGCCTGCTTGAGTTTTTCGATGAGGCCGGCGAGGCGGCGGATGTCGGGGATGAGGCGGCGGAGGCTGGTCAGCAGGGCACGGAGCAGTTTCGCGATGCGGGCGGCCCAGGACGCCACCGTGGTGGTGACCTGTTCGACGACCAGTGGTGCCGCCAGCCCGCCGGTGGCCAGGAGTTCGACCGCGTACACGGTCAGCCGCGAGACGCAGGTGGCGATGGCGTCGCGGACCAGGAGCCGGACGGCGGCGACCAGGCCGGCGCTGCCCTCGGTGATCGCGGCCATCGCGTCGGCGCCCGCGGCCAGGCCGCCGATGGCCTGCTGCTGCTCGGCGGCCCAGGTGCGGTAGGCGGGGCCGGCGGCACCGCCCCAGCCGGCCACGTCGGTGCGGACCGCGCGGGCCAGGTCGGCGGCCTCCTCGCGGAGCGACGCGGCGACGTTGCGCCACGTCTGGGCGTGGGCGGTGATCTGGGCCGGGTCGCCGGCGAGCCAGTCGAGGGCCGCGCTGAGCGGTCTGACGTGTTCGATGAGCCAGGCGATGCCGTACTGGAGCAGGGCGCCGGCGGGGTCGGAGACGAGGGCGAGGGCGTCGAGGCCGGCGCTGACGACGCCGAGGCTGCCGTCGACCCAACTCCCGGTGCGGATGCCCTGGGCGACGAGTTCGATGTCCTCGCAGATCCAGACGCCGGCCCAGGCGCTGGGCGGGGTGTCGGCCGCGGTGGCGACCAGGGGGCTCGCCGTCACGGGCGGATTCGGTCCAGCTGCCGGGAGGCGCGGGCGTCGGAGGCCCGGTAGCGGTCGGCGCTGGTGCGGAGCCGGTCGGCGGTGTCGCGGACGGATCCGGCCGCCGTGCCCACGCCGTCGACGAGGACGCGTTGCAGGCCGTCGAGCAGGGCCGGCATGACCGCGCAGAGCTGCCCGTACGCGTCGGCGCCGAGCCGGACGTGCTGGCCGGCGTGGCCGGCGGTGTCGATGCTGTCGGCCTGGCGGTCGAGGCGGGCGGCGTGCACCCTCAGGTCGTCGGGGTCGACCTGGATGCCGTCACCGGCGGGCATCCGGTGAACCCGGGTCGGTGTCCCGCCGCCGGCGGTACGAGTCGACGACCGCCTCGGCGGCCGGGTCCCCGTCGCCGAGGGTGTCGGACGCCGCGGCGGTGACCTGGCGCAGCAGGTCGGCGTGCGCGGCCCGGGTGGTCGCCAGGATCTGCTGAGCCGTGCGGGCCGCGGACTGCTGCCGGACACGCTCGTCCAACCACAGGTCGGTCAGGGAGCCGGCGGCGTCGACGGTGACCTCGACCATCCGGTCCGGACTGGACGCGGTGCCGGTCAGCGCCCGAACCCGCTCCGACAGGGCTTTCGCTTTCGCCGCTCGGTCGGCGACGGCCGACTCCCACTCGTCGAGCCGGCGCCCCGCCGCGTCCAGCGCAGCCTCGTCCGCCCACACACGACCCTCCCCGGGACCCACCGAACAACGGCACACCCGGCACGCCGGCACACCGACCGCCGAGGTCGCCGCCACGTTACCAACCGGTCGCGCTGCGTGCCGTCCCGTGCGTGTTGCGGCCCGGGCCGGTGGGTTCGGCGCCGAGGACGGCGTCCCGCACCCGCACGAACGCGTGCGGGACGCCTCAGCGGCGGACCCGGATGGTCACGGCTGCAGGATGAGCGTCCGGGCCGCCTCGGCTTCGACGGTGGTCCGGTCCCAGCGCATGGGCAGGGTACGGCCGGTACGCCACAGCTCGAGCTGGTCGTCGTAGTTCGGGTGGAAGGCGTGCCCGGAGTTGCCGGTGAGCTGGATCCAGCGGGACTCGTCCAGGTCGGCCAGGTCGACGATCATCCGCATGGACGGGACGGCGTCGACCTCGTACCCGTCGGCGGCGTCCCAGCCGGTCGCGTTGACGATCGCGTCGCCACCCGACACACCGACCGGGTCGGCGTTGAACAGCCACTCGACCGGCCCGATGCCCGACGTGCCGAAGGTCTGGTTCCGCACGGTCAGGGTGTGCATGCGGCCCCACCGCCAGTCGGCCGGCCGGTCGCCCTGGTCGCGCCGCAGCTCGGTGGCGGCCTCGCCGGCGGCCGACCGCAGGATGTCGTCGCGGCGCTCGACCTGCGGGGTGTCCCGGCGGTCCCACCACGGCGACTCCGGCTGGGCGAGCAGCCCCCGGACCACCTCGTACCACCGGTCGCCGCCGTCGGGCCGGTTGTCCTCGGGAAGCTCGTCGAAGGTCGCCGCGAGCAGGTGCCGCCACGTCGCGTTGTAGTAGGCGGCAGCCGCCGAGCCGCGCCCCTCGGTGCTGCCGGCCGCGCCCTCGGCCGGCTGCTGGAAGTCCCAGTCCTTCCACAACTCGGTGGCGGCGACGCGGGACAGGTCGGACGGATCGCCGGTGCCGAGGGCGGCGACGACCGCCGGTACGAGCGTCGGCGCGAAGCCGTTGCGGTTGTCGAACTGCATCCGTCGCAGGTCCTCGACGGTGATCTTCCCGGCGTCGCGGGCCGAGCCGATCAGGTCGCGGATGCGCTGGCTGCGGTAGCCGTACGACCAGTCGCTGGTCAGGAAGCGCTGGTAGGTGGGGCCGACGACGGCCTGGTTCGCGGTGACCAGGTAGCCGTCGGTCGGGTTGAGGACGCTGGGCAGCTCGGCGAAGGGGATGAACCCCTTCCAGTCGTACGCCGAGTCCCAGCCGGGCGCCATCCACCGCCCGTCGCCCTTGCCGCGGACCGGGATGCGGCCGGGGGACTGGTAGCCGATGTTGCCGTCGACGTCGGCGTAGACGATGTTCTGCGCGGGCACCTCGAACAGCGCGGCGGCGGCGCGGAACTCGGTCCAGTTCGTGGCGGTGTTGAGCGCGAAGAGGGCGTCGGCGGTCCGGCCCGGGCGGAGGGCGGTCCAGCTCAGGGCGACCGCGTACCCGTCCCGCTGGTCGCCGCCGGTCGCCGGTCGGCCGGGGGAGGGCTGGGGGGCGGCGGCGACCGGCGCGGGCGAGCCCGCCGGGTCGACCGGCGGCGCGACGCCGATGTCCCGCAGAGCCGCCGACGCGTCGGACAGCAGTGGCCCGTGCCCGGACGCGCGTACGGTGATCGACACGTCCCGGCCGCCGGCGACCTTGATGGTCTCGGCGCGGGTCTGGAGCGGCCGCCACTCCCCGTCGACCTGCACCCGGTCGCCGTCCACCCGCTCCAGGTACAGGTCGGTCACGTCCGGGTCGAGGTTGGTGAAGCCCCACGCGATCCGGGCGTTGTGGCCGATGACGACTCCGGGCACCCCGGAGAACGTGAACCCGGCGGCGTGGAAGCCGCACTCGCAGTGCAGGCCCATCTGGTACCAGATGCCGGGCATGGTGGGGCTCAGGTGGGGGTCGTTGGCCAGGATCGGCTTGCCGGTGGCGGTGAGACCGCCACCGACGACCCACGAGTTCGAGCCGATGCCCTGGCCGCCGTTGCCGAGCATGATCGGGAGCCGGGACAGGCCGTCGGCCATCGCCGTGAGCGTCCGCGCGGTGGTCGCGTCGCCGCCCGGCCCGGTGACGTCGACGCCGCCGGCGGCCGTGCCGCCGCCGGTGCCGCCGCCGGCCGCCGGGTTCGGCGGCGTCGCCGGTCCGGCCTGCTGGTCGAACGCGCCGGCCACGATGCCGCCGCCGGTGACGATCGGGGTGTTCCGGTCGTACGGGTACGCGGGGTACAGCTCCTCGACCTGCTGGCGGGTCAGACCCGCGGCGAGCAGGGCCGCGCGGGCGATCTCCGTCTCCATGTTGCCGCGCAGGTCCCACGCCATCGCCTTGAGCCAGGCGAGGCTGTCCACCGGGCTCCACGTCTCCACCGTGTAGTCCGGGTTCTGCAGGCCGAGGACGGTGTACTCCAGGCTCGCCCGGCCCCCGTCGTGGTCGGCAAGCCAGGCGTTCACGCCGTCGGCGTACGCCTGCAGGTGACGCTTCGTGTCCGGCGCGAGGATCTGCCACTCCTGCTCGGCGACCCGGCGCCAGCCCATGGTGCGCAGGTAGATGTCGGTCTCGACCTGGCTGGAGCCGAAGAGTTCGGCGAGCCGGCCGGCGGTGACGTGGCGGCGGAAGTCCATCTCCCAGAACCGGTCCTGCGCGTGCAGGTAACCCTGGGCGCGGAACAGGTCGTCGGCGCTCTTCGCGTACACCTGGGGAATCCCGTGGTCGTCGCGGTGCACGGTGACCGGGGCGGAGAGCCCGGAGAGCCGCAGGGTTCCGTCGTGCTGGGGGAACGAGCGGCGCACCGCCCAGACGGCGGCGACGGCGAGCACGAGGACCAGCACCAGCAGGACCGCCACGGTCCAGACGGCGATCTTCCGGACCCGGGGCCAGGGAATGCGTACGGGATTCACGTCGCGGGATCCTAGCGCCAGCGACCCCCGGATGGGTGATTGTGGCGGCCTGGTTGGCCGCATGGCTCGGCTCGTCGCGTCGCCGCTGGCGGCGCCCGGTATCGCGCAGGTCGCCGGGTCGCCGCCGATGGTCTCGGTCTGGTCACGGACCTTGACTTCCGCCTTCTGACTTCAGAACCTTTGTTAGGACACCGAATTTAGCGGTGAAAGGAAGTGGGCCATGACGGCTGCGACGTCGGGGCCGCGCCTGCGGGACATCAACCGGGTCGCCGTGCTCGCCCTGATCGGTCGACAAGGGCCGATCTCACGAGCCGACATCGCTCGGCGGCTCGGCCTCAGCCCGCCGACCGTCACCGCGGTCACCCGCTCGCTCATCGAGGCCGGGGTCATCCGGAAGGTCGACGACGGGATTCCGCGGGGCGGGCGCCCCAGTGAGCTGCTCGCGGTGGTGGGCCCGGCCGCGCACGCGATCGGGGTCAAGGTCGCCGCCGGTCGGCTCACCGGCGTACGCGCCGACCTTGACGGAACCGTTCTGGACACGTTCTCCGCACCGTTCGACCAGACCGCCGTCAACCCGTTCGACGCCCTGTCCGAGCTGCTCGCGCCGCACGTGACCGCCGTCGGGGACGCACCGCTGCTCGGGGTCGGGCTCGGGGTGCCCGGTTTCGTCGACAGCCGCACCGGCCTGGTGGAGGCACCCCTGCTGGGCTGGCGGCACATGCCGCTGCGCGACTACCTGAGCCAGCTGCTCGACGTGCCGGTGCTCGTGGACAACGACGTCAACACCCTGGCGGCGTACGAGCACCTGTACGGCCTGGGCCGGCCGTACGAGGACTTCCTGACCATCACCCTCGGACAGGGCGTCGGCGCGGCCGTCGTCTCCGCCGGTGACCTGCGCCGCGGCGGGCACGGCGCGGCGGGCGAACTCGGGCACCTGCCGATCGACCCCGACGGACCGCCCTGCCACTGCGGCAAGCGCGGCTGCTTGGAGACGTACGTCTGCGACGCCGCGCTCGTCGAGCGGGCGCGCGAGACCGGTGCCGTCGGACCGGACGCCGGTCCGGCCGACCTGCGGACGGCAGCGGACGACGGGCACGCCGGCGCGCGAGCCGTCTACCGTGCCGCCGGAGCCCGCCTCGGCACCATCGCCGCCGGGTTGGCCACCGTGCTCGACCCGCAGGCGATCCTGGTCAGCGGCGAGGGAACCCTGGCCTGGACGCACCTCGCCGACGGCTTCCTCACCGCCCTGCGCGCCGGCATGTTCCCGCCGATGGCCGACGGGGTCAGTGTGCACGTCGACCCGTGGGACGACACGAAGTGGGCGCTGGGCGCCGCCGCCCTGGTGCTCCGGGCGCCCTTCACGATGGACGCGGAGCCGCACGCCGACGCGATACGGGCACGGCTGGCGGCCTTTCCCGGCGCCGAGGTGACCCAGTGACCGCACCGCGTACCGCCACCACCCTCCGACGCACGGTGCGGCCGGATGGGCCGACCCCGCCGCGTCGTCGGCCCGGCGCCCGCCGGCGACTGCGCACGGCCCTGGCGGCGGCCGGCTTCCTCGCCCCGAGTCTCCTCCTGCTACTGGGCTTCTGGATCGGCCCGATGCTCGGCACCGCGTGGGTGAGCCTGCAGGACTGGAACCTGATCGGCGTGCCGACGTTCGTCGGGTTGGACAACTACACCGAACTGCTGGGCGACGCCGAGTTCCATGCCGCGCTCGGCCACACCCTGGCCTATCTGGTCGGCTACCTGCCGCTGGTGCTGGTCTGTGGGCTCGCCGTCGCGCTGCTGCTGGACGCCAAGCTCCCCGCGATGACCCTCTACCGGGCCACGTTCTTCCTGCCGGTCATCAGCAGCTGGGTCGCCGTGTCGCTGCTGTGGAAGTGGCTGCTCAACCCGGCCGACGGCCTGGTCAACCGGATCCTCGGCGCGTTCGGCGTGACCGGACCCGGGTGGTGGACCGACCCGGACTGGGCGATGCCCTCGGTGGTGCTCGCCTCCGTCTGGAAGGACGTCGGGTTCGTCGCCGTGATCCTGTTGGCGGGTCTGCAGGCCATTCCGCGCGACGTGGTGGAGGCAGCCTCGCTCGATGGCGCCGGCGTGTGGCGCAAACTGCGCAGCATCACCCTGCCGATGCTCTCCCCGTCGCTGTTCTTCGTCACCGTGATCAGCATGATCAACGGATTTCAGGTCTTCGACCAGGTGTGGGTGATGACCGAAGGCGGGCCGGGCGGCGCGTCCAGTGTCGTGGTCGAGCAGATCGTCAGCTACGCCTTCTCGTACGGCCGGGTCGGTTACGCCTCCGCCATGAGCATCGTCCTCTTCGCGGTGATCCTCCTGATCACCCTGGCCCAGCTTCGGCTGCAGCGCAGGTGGGTGCACTATGAGTAGGAAGATCCTCCGGTACGTCGCGCTCACGCTCGGTGCGGTGGCGATGCTTGGGCCGTTCGCGTGGATGCTGGCCACCTCGCTCACCGGCGACGCGCAGCTCGGCCGGGTGGACACACCCCTGCTGCCCGACCCGCCCACCGTCGAGCCCTACGAGCGGCTCGGCCAGGCCTTCCCGTTCTGGCGTTTCGCCGCCAACAGCGTCGGCGTCGCCGTCGTCTCCACCCTGCTGCAACTCGTCACCAGCGCGACCGCCGCGTACGCGTTCAGCCGCCTTCGCTTCCGCGGCAGCGGCCTGGTGTTCGTGCTCTACCTCGCCACGATGATGATCCCGATGCAGGTGATCATCGTCCCGCTGTTCATCGAGATGCGCTACCTCGGGCTGGTCGACAGCTACGCCGGGCTCCTGCTGCCCACGATGGTCTCCAGCTTCGGGGTGTTCATGCTCCGACAGGCCTTCCTGGCACTGCCCAAGGAGTTGGACGAAGCGGCGTACGTCGACGGGGCGGGGCACCTGCGGGTCTTCGCGCAGGTGCTGCTGCCGCTGGTGACGCCGGCGCTGGCCACGTTCGCCGTCTTCGCCTTCATGTCCAGCTGGAACGCGTTCCTCTGGCCGCTGGTGATCGCGCAGACGGAGGCACACATGACCCTGCCGGTCGGCCTGTCGCTGCTGCAGGGGCGGTACAGCACCGCCTGGAACGTGGTCATGGCCGGCTCGACCCTGTCGGTGCTGCCGATCCTCGCGCTCTACGTCTTCGCTCAGCGCTACGTCGTGCAGGGCATCGCCTTCACCGGCGTCAAGTCCTAGCTCCTCCACCACCCACCACCCCCGAAGGAGAGATCCGATGACCACGAGAAGACGAGTTCTGGCGGCCGCGGCCGGGGCGATCGCCACGGTGAGCCTGCTCGCCGCGTGCGGGCAGGACGCGTCCGGCGGCGCGGAGGATGGCGCCACCGGCACCGTCACCTACTTCACCTTCTCGGCCGCGCCCGACCACCTGAAGGACCTGGACGCGATCAAGGCCGAGTTCGAGAAGCAGAACCCGGGCATCACCGTGCAGGTGCAGACGGCCGCGTACGACGACTACTTCACCAAGCTGCAGACGGCGATCGCGGGCGGCACGGCGCCGGACACGTTCGAGCTCAACTACGAGAACTTCGTGACGTACGCCCGGGCCGGCGCGCTGCTGCCGCTCGACGAACCGGCCAAGGCCGACAAGGACTACGACGCGAACCGGCTCTACCCGAAGGCGCGGGAAGCCTTCCAGTTCAAGGGCAAGCTCTACGCGGTGCCCTCGACGTTCTCCGACGTGGTGCTCTTCTACAACAAGAAGCTCTTCGACGCGGCCGGCGTCGCGTACCCGACGGCGGACTGGACCTGGGCCGACGAGCGGGCGGCGGCGGAGAAGCTGACCGACAAGGCCAAGGGCATCTACGGCGACTACCAACCGGTCACCTTCCACGAGTTCTACAAGGCGCTCGCGCAGAACGGCGGGTCGTTCCTCTCCGCGGACGGCAAGAAGGCGACCTTCAACGACGCCAAGGGCCTCGAGTCGGCGCAGTGGCTGTTGAGCAAGCCGGGCACCGTGCAGCCCACCGTGGCCGAGATCGGTGGCAAGGCCGACTACGACACCGCCCTGTTCACCAGCGGCAAGCTGGCCATGTGGCACAACGGGATCTGGCAGATCGCCAAGCTCGCGAGCACGCCCGGTCTGGACTTCGACATCGTCACCGAGCCGGGCAACACCGGCAAGGCGAACGCGGTCTTCATGAACGCCACGGCCGTGTCCGCGAAGACGAAGAAGGCCACCGCGGCCTGGAAGTGGGCCCGGTTCCTCGGCACCTCGCAGACGGCTGTGGAGACCCGGCTCGCCTCCAACTGGGAACTGCCGGCGGTCAACGACCAGGCCGCGTTCGACACCTACCTGAAGCAGACGCCGCCGGCCAACCGTAAGGCCGTCTTCGACGCGCTGGCGGACATCGCGCTCCCGCCGGTGCTCGACGCCCAGCAGTCGAAGATGCAGGACATCGTCACCCAGGCACTGGAGAAGGCCGCATCCGGCCAGGCCAGCCCGCAGGCGGCACTGGACGAGGCGGCGGCCGCGGTGACCGCCCTCATCAAGTAGTGGGAACCAGCGGGGCGCGGCCGTTCCGCACTCGGCCGCGCCCCGCGCACGACCATACCGACACCTCCTGGAGGAACCCGTGCCCATCGCCGCACGGTCCGACCTGCGTACGCTCGTCGAGTCCAGCCTCACCCTCATCGAGGCACACCAGCATCCGTCCGGCGCCTACCCGGCCAGCCCCGACTACCCCGTCTACCGCTACAGCTGGCTTCGCGACGGCGCCTTCATCGCCGACGCCATGAGCCGGGCCGGTCGGGCCGACAGCGCCGACAGTTTCCTCCGCTGGTGCGCCACGGTGATCGACGCCCGCGCCGGTGGGATCGCCGACCTCGTCGCCCGCGCCGAGCGCGGGGAGGACATCGGCGCCGACGAGATGCTGCCGACCCGTTACACACTGGACGGCGCCGACGGCGACGAGCCCTGGTGGAACTTCCAGCTCGACGGCTACGGCACCTGGCTGTGGATGCTCGTCGAGCACGCGGCACGGCACGGGCGGCCGCTCGCCGCCTACCGGCCGGCCGTGACCGCCACGGTCGACTACCTGATCGCGTTCGGCGACCGGCCCTGCTACGACTGGTGGGAGGAGCACGCGGAGCACCGGCACGTCGCGACGCTGGGCGCGGTGCTGGCCGGGCTGCGCGCGGTCGTCCCCGCCCGCGACGAGCACGGTGAGCCGCTGCTCGCCGCCGCTCGCGCTGCTGCCGCCGCCGCGAGGGTGAGCGAGTTCGAGGCCCTGGTCGCCGCCGAGGGCACCGCGGACGGGCACCTCACCAAGTGGTTGGGCGGCACCGCCGTCGACGGCAGCCTCCTGGCCTGCCTGACTCCCTTCGACGTGGTCGACCCCGGCAGCACGGTCGCCGAGCGCACCTACGAGGAGGTACGCGACCAGCTGCTGCGTGGTGGCGTCTACCGCTACCTCGGCGACACCTTCTACGGCGGCGGAGAGTGGCTGATCCTCACCGCCTGGCTGGGCTGGCACGAGGCGCGTACCGGCCGGACCGAGGCGGCCCGACAGCGGCTGGAGTGGATCGCCGCCCAGGCAACCCCCGAGGGCCACCTGCCCGAGCAGGTCAGCAGCCACACCCAGCGGCCCGAACACATCGCCGAGTGGACCGAGCGCTGGGGGCCCGTGGCCACGCCCCTGCTGTGGTCGCACGCCATGTTCGTCACGCTTGCCGTGGAGGTCGGACTGTGAGTGACGCCGTGATCAGCCATCGCCCCGTCGGGACCGGGCACCCCTATCGACACGACCTGGACCAGCGGGTTCCCGTCTATCCGCTGCGCGGTGAGGAGTACGAGATCCGGGTGCTCACCGACCCGGACGTGACCGAGGTCCGGGTCGAGTTCGGTGACGGCACGCAGGTGCCCGCCGAGCGTGTCGACCCGGCCACGGTGACCCTGGACTTCGGGGCGCCCGCCGCTCCGCCGACCGGCTCGACGGGTCACCTGGCTTCCGCCGCCGCGGCCACCCCGGACACCGGTGGCCGCACGGCGTGGATCGCCCGGGCGACGACGGACACGGATGACGCGTACACCGTCGTCGGCCGGACCTCGGCGGGCGGTGCGGTCCGGACGGCCGCCTTCCCGGTGCGGCCGCTGGTCTGGCAAGGTGCCGGCGGACGGCTGGAGGTGCGCGATCCCGGCGGCGCCGCCGTCCTGGACCCCGGCAGCGTCGAATGGCTGACCGGCAGCGACGGACCCCGGCGGGTACGCTTCGCGCTCCGGCTCGCCGAGGGTGCGCACGTGGTCGGATTCGGCGAGCGGTACCACGCGCTCGACCAGCGCGGCCACGTGCTCGACGCCACGGTGTTCGAGCAGTACAAGCGGCAGGGGCACCGCACCTACCTACCGATGCCGTTCGCCGTGGTCGTCGGCGGCGGCTGGGGCTTCCACGTGGTGACCAGCCGACGTACCTGGTACGACGTCGGCGCCTCGCGGCCGGACCGGATCCTCGTCGAGGCCGAGGTCGACCCCGCGACGCCCGTGCTGCCATTGCACCTCTACACCGGCGAGCCGGCCGAGGTCGTGCGGACGTTCCTCACCGAGACCGGGCAGCCCCCGATCCCACCGGCCTGGGTGTTCCGGCCCTGGATGAGTGGGAACGAGTGGAACACCCAGACCCGGGTGCTCGCCGAGGTGCGTCGCAGCCTCGCCGAGGGCATTCCGGTCGGCGCGATCGTCATCGAGGCCTGGAGCGACGAGGCCACCTTCGTGGCCTTCCGCGACGCGCGCTACGAGGTGCACCCGGACGGCGCACCCCACCGCCTCGCCGACTTCGAGTTCCCCGCCGACGGGGCCTGGCCCGACCCGAAGGCGATGATCGACGAACTGCACGAGGCCGGTGTGAAGGTGCTGCTGTGGCAGATCCCGCTGATCCCCACCGACCGCGGCGACGACGGCCAGCTCGCCGCCGACCTCACCATCCTGGCCGAGCGCGGGTACGCCGTTCGCGAGGCGGACGGATCGCCGCACCGTAACCGGGGCTGGTGGTTCCCCGGGGCGTTGTTGCCCGACTGGACCAACCCGCAGGCCCGGCGTTGGTGGCTGGACAAGCGGCGCTACCTGGTCGAGGAGCTCGGCGTTGACGGCTTCAAGACCGACGGCGGCGAGCACCCGTGGGGTCACGATCTGCGGTACTTCGACGGATCACGCGGTGACCAGGGGAACAACCTGTTCCCGGTCCGCTACGCCGCCGCCTACCACGAGCTGATGAAGTCGGCGGGGACCGAGGGCGTCACGTTCAGCCGGGCCGGGTTCACCGGATCGGCAGCCTTCCCCGTGCACTGGGCGGGCGACGAGGACTCCACGTGGGAGGCCTACCGCGCCTCGATCACCGCCGGCCTGACCGCCGGTGTCGGCGGCATCTTCTTCTGGGGTTGGGACCTTGCCGGATTCTCCGGCGACATCCCCGACGCGGAGCTCTACCTGCGCTCGGCGGCGGCGGCCTGCTTCTCCCCGGTCATGCAGTACCACTCCGAGTTCAACCACCACCGTGAGCCCCTGGTGGACCGTACGCCCTGGAACATCGCGGCGCGAACTGGGGAACCGCGGGTGCTCGACGTCTTTCGGCGGTTCGCCCGGCTGCGCGAGGAACTCGTGCCGTACCTGGTGGAGCAGGCGCAACGGTCGGTCCAGACGGGCAAGCCCCTGATGCGGCCACTGTTCTTCGACCACCCGGACGACAAGCGGGTCTGGGACTGGCCGCAGCAGTGGCAGCTCGGCGACGACCTCCTGGTGGCTCCGGTCACCGAACCCGGTGCCCGCACATGGCCGGTATGGCTACCGCCGGGGGAGTGGGAGGACTTCTTCACCGGCGAGCGGCACACGGGTCCAGTCGAGCTGGACCGTCCGGCGCCGCTGGACGAAATCCCGGTCTACCGCCGGGTGGGGTGACGTCGAGTGCCGACAGAGAGAGTGCCTGCAGGAGGCAGCGCGTGACAGACAACCGAGCACGACCGTCCCCGGGGCTCGACCGGTTCATTCGGTTCGGCGCTCGGCTGCGCGACAACCTCGTGGCCCGAGCCGACGTCCAGGGACTCGTCTTCATGGGTTCGACCGCGGCGCGCGAACGGGTCGACGAGTGGAGTGACCACGACTTCGCCGTGGTCACGGTGGACGGTGCCGAGGAGCGGCTGCGTGGCGACCCGAGCTGGCTGCCCGATGCAGCCCACATCGCCCTCATTCTCCGAGAAGAACACGACGGCTTCAAGGTCGTCTACGACGACGGCCACCTGCTGGAGTTCGGCGTCACGTCGCTGGCCGGGCTTGAATCGTGGCACGCCAACGCCTACGAGGTGGTCCTGGACCGCGACGGGGTCGCCGAGGCCTTCGCCCGGGTGGCGGCTCGCCCGAAGCCTGGCCGGTCGGCCCGCGCCGATCGGGAGTTTGGCCTGTTCGTCGCGGTGCTGCTGGTGGGGGTGGGGCGGTGTCGTCGGGGTGAGGTGCTGGTCGCCAGCCAACTCGTCCGGACGGTCGCGGTCGGTCACCTACTTACCGCCTGGCGGTTGGCCCGGCCGGCCGGCGCCGGCCATCGACTGGACGACCTGGATCCGTTCCGGCGCTTCGAGCAGGTGTATCCCGCTGCCGGCCGGGCGATCGCCGACGCGCTGGAGCGCGATGTCGAGTCCGCCGCCCGTTCCCTGCTCGAGCTGGCCGAGAGCGAGTTCGACGAGGATCCCGGCTTTCCGCGGCGCGGGGTGACGGCGCTGCGCAACCGACTCGGCTGGGATCACTGACACCGACAGCGGTGGCTCGTAGCCCGCTCGCGGAGCTGGCGCGGCGCTCGGTGGGCACCGGCAAGCATCTGATGCGGCCAGCCTAGTCCTCCGCGTCTGCTGTCGCGCGGGGCGCGGATGGAAGACGCGTGTTCCGTCGCCGGAACGTCGTCGCCCCGAGCACGACGCTCAGCAGGATGGCGGCGCCGAGGCCGAGCAGGAACGGCGGCGACAGCGACGACGAGTCACCGCCCCCACCGCGTCCGTCCCCGGCGGCGATGACGACCCGGTCGTCTTTGTCCTTTTCGTCTGGGGCGACCAGGCGGCCGACGGAGGCGTCGGGAGGGAGGCCGAATCCCCAGTTGAGCAGGGCGGTCGCCTCGCCCAGGCTGCCCAGCGGCGCGGTCTCCGCGCCAAGCAGGGTCACGGCGAGCCGTCGTCCGTCGCGTTCGGCCACCCCGACGTACGTCTGCCGGGCCAGGTCGGTGAAGCCGGTCTTGCCCGCGAGCATCCCGGGGTAGCGGCCCAGGAGGGCGTTGTCGTTCGTGATCGCGAGGGTGCCGCGTCCCCGCTGTTCGGGGACCTGCGTCGCGCGGGTCGCCATGTACCTCCGGAAGTCCTCCCGCGCGAACGCCGCCCGGGTGATGAGCGCGAGGTCGTACGCGCTGGTGTACTGGCCGGGACCGTCCAGGCCGGACGGTGTCGCGGCGTGGGTCTGGTACGCCCGCAGCCGGCGCGCCTCGTCGTTCATCGCCTGCACCCCGCCGGGCCGTCCGGCGGCGCCCCCGCCGAGCCGGGCCAGTACGTTGGCCGCGTCGTTCCCGGATTCGAGGAGCAACCCCAACCACAGGTCCTGGACCGAGTACCGGCCGCCCGCGGCCACCCCCATCAGCGAGCTCTCCGGATCGAGGTCGCGCAGGTCCTCCCGCTTCACCTCGACCACCTCGGTCGGGTCGAGGCGGGGCATCAGGGCCGCGGCCAGCAGCAGTTTCTGCACGCTGGCCGGCGTCCGGTGCTCGTGGGGTCCGCAGCCACCCAGCACCCGGCCGCTGTCCAGGTCGGCCACCACCCAGGAGGTGGCGGTCACGGCCGGCGGCCTCGGCGCATCCCGGGGTGCGGCGAGCCCCGGGGTCGCCAGCCCCTCCCCGCCGATCGCCCGGTGGTTCGGGTCGACCGGCGGCGGTGACGGTGTGGCGGGCGGGCGCGCGGGTGGCTCCACAGTGGGGCAGGGTCGGTGCGGCGCGGCCACCGCCCGGGTCCGGGTCACGGCCGCGCCGACGGGCGACACGAGGAGGGCGCTCAACGTCACGGCGACGATGCGAAAAGGTGCCACGTCACGCACCGTAACGGCACCTGCGACCGGCCCGCTCCGATTGGAGAAAGCGCGAGGTTTGAACGGTACGGCGAGCCACGACCGGTTTGCGACCTATCGTCGGTCTCAACCGGGTGGGGGGATCTTCCGGCGCGGCGCCACGCCCAGGGCGGCGAGCCGCGCCAGGACCGTCTCGCTGGCCCGTTCGGCCAGTGCGGCGATCGTGAGCGACGGGTTGACGGTCAGCGCGGCCGGCACCGCCGAGGCGTCCGTGACGAACAGATCGGGATGGCCGCGTAGCACGTGGTCGGGGGTGAGCGCGGAGGTCGCCGGGTCGTCCCCGAGGCGGCAACTGCCCAGGGGATGGGCGGTGACCGCCCCGCCGACCTCCGCCGTCCACGGATGGACGGTCGCCAGGCCGCCCCCGAAGATGCGGCGGACGGTCGCGTCGGCGCGGGCCCACCCGTCACGGGTGGCGGCGGTGGGGGCGTACGAGAAGCCGCCCAGCCCCAGCCCGTTCGTGACCCGGGTGAACGACCCGGTCAGCGGCGGTACGCCGAAGGTGCCCTCGTTGTCGTCCTCGGTCATGGCGAGGACGGTCAGCCAGGACCGCCACCGGGAGCGCAGCTCCTTCTTCGCCACCCCGTACCACCCGGGCGCGCCCGCCAACAGGTTCGTCAGCGCCGGGAACGCGAGCTGCTGGAGACCGAACCGCTCGAACTCGGGCCGCCCGCCGTCCAGGTGGTCGTACGTCATCGCGGTGATCGCCCGTCCGATGTGATGGGCGTCGTACGCGCCGCCGGGACCGCGGCGCAGGTCGAGCAGATCGGCGACGGCGGCCTCGGAGACGTCGGCGACGGTGATCCGGTCCCCGTTGCCGGACAGGTACCGGCCGACCGCCGCGGGCACGCCGCCGAGCAGGGGAGCGGACCGCCGGAGCAGCACGGGCGTCCCCACCGCGCCCGCCGCCAGCACGACGACGCGCGCCTCCAGGCACCCGGTCGACCTGACGATCCGGTAGTCGTCCGGGTCCACCACCGTGTAGGTGACGCGGTACCGGTGACCGGGCGTGCTCGCCGGGGAGATGGTCTGCACCTCGTGCAGCGGCCGGACGTCCGCGCCGTGCGCCGTCGCCGCCGGGAGGTAGCTGAGCAGCATGGACCGTTTGGCGTCGACGTGGCAGCCGGACAACATCCAGTTGCAGTTCGTGCAGCGGGGCAGGTCGACCGCGAGGGGAACGGGATTGGCGGTGTGGCCGGTGTGCCGGCACGCGGCGGCGAAGACCCCGCCGGCGTAGGAGACATCCGGCCAGTCGGGCGTCGTCACGGGGAGCGCGGCCTCGACCCGGCGGTACCAGGGATCCAGCGTGGCGCGGCTGAGGGCGGCCGGCCACAGCCGCCGCCCCGTGCTGCCGGTCCGCTCGAAGGTGACCGTGGGGGCACGCAGCGAGGCGGCGAAGTAGACCACGCTCGACCCGCCGACGCAGTTGCCGGCGATGACGGTCAGGCCGTCGCCCTCGATGGCGTCGACGATCCGCCCGACGCTGCCGAGCTGCATGCTGTGCCGCACGTCGGCCGCCGAGACGTACGGCCCCCGTTCCAGCACGACGGTCCGGGCGCCGGCGGCGGCGGTGTAGTAGGCGGGGATGGCGCCGCCGAATCCGGAGCCGATCACCGCCACGTCGCAGCGTTCCGTCATCGCGGGTTCCCCTCGGGTGTGGTGTCGGGGTGCCGGTCGGCCAGCACCAGCCGGTAGGAGGACTCGGGGTGGCGCCAGAACCCGTCCGGATCGGGCGGCGGGAAGCGCAGCACCGCCAGCCCGGGGTGCCGGTCGCGGACGGCCTGCGCGGTGGGCAGGTGCGCCGCCGCGTCGAAGGCCAGGCCGGAGGCCAGCGCCAGCACGGCCCACAGGTCGCGGTCCGGGTCGTCGCGCTGGAAGAGGCGGGCCACCACGGCCGACCGGTGCCGGTACGACAACGCCACGAACGCGGGCAGCCGGGGCGTCGGCCAGCTGCCCTGGCTGAGCGCGTAGCCCCAGGCGCGGGCGTTGAGCAGGGCGGCGACGGCGGGGAGCAGCGGCCGCGCGCCGACGCGCGGATCGGTGAGCAGGGTCAGGAACCCGGCGTCGGCTCCGCCCGGCCCGGTGGCCACCCCGGCGACGGCCACGTCCCCGGGAAACCGCTTCGCACCGGGGATCAGGGTGTCGGTGAACGCGTCGAGGGTGTCCACGGTGGACGCGGGCAGGGCCGCCGCGGCCGGTGCCGCCCCGCCGATCAGGGGCAGCGCGGCACCGGCCAGCGCGGCGGTGAACAGCCGGCGGCGCTTCACGAGGTGCCGCACCAGGGGCTGTGGGGCAGCGTCACGGCGAGCCCGGTCTCGCCGGGGGACGCGCCGTACCGGGCCAGGGCGCGGGCCAGCTCCGGGTGGTCGTCGGCGAGGGCGGCGACCACGTCGCCGACGCCGGCGGTGCGCCCGGCGACGCGGAAGTTGGTCAACCGCAGGGCGGCGAGGCGGGCCCGGCGGTCGAACCAGTAGCTGCCGTCCCAGGCGACCAGCGGGGTGGCTCCCCGGCTGCGCTGGACGCTCCAGTGGTCCTGCTGCCAGTACCGGCAGGTGGTGGCGGCGAGGGCGAACCGGGACGGCTCGGCCAGCAGGAAGCGCAGGGCTCCGCCGTTGTCGGCGGTGATGTCCCGCTTCTCGTACTCGACGCAGAGCGGGTCGGTGAACCACAGCCGGACCGGCGGCCACTCTCCCTCGCCGAAGCGGTGGACGACGCAGCCCGCGCCGAACGGCGGAGGCGTGTACCCGCCGACGGTGTCGCCGGCGGTGGGGGAGTGGACGGTGGCGGGCGGTGCGGTGCCGGCCCGGCCGACCCCGGGCGTGACGGCGAGCAGGACGGCGGCGCAGGCGAGGGTGGCGACGGTACGGCGCATGGGCGTTCGACCCCTTTCGGAAGACGGTGGGCGGGCGGCTGGCTCAGTGGCTCAGCCACCGTGGCCGAGCGGAGTGGTCGGCGTGGAGGGTGCGGCTCAGCGCAGACCGACCTCGGCGTGCGCCGTACCGTGCAGGCGCCACCGGCGCTCGGGTCGCCAGTCGCCGCCACCGGCGCGCGTCTCCAGCAGGATCTCGGCGTCGGCGCGCTCGGAGTTGTGGCAGACGCACCGCGACCCGTCCGGGTCGGTGTACGGCACGCTGAGCGTCCGGTCGGCGTGCTGCCGCACCGTCACCGACAGCCGCCGGTCCCCGTGCCGGCCGCGCACCCGCCACTCCGGAAGTGCGAGCACCCCGCGAAACCGCAGCGCGGCCAGCAGCGGGTCACCACCGGGCCAGTCCACGCCGTCGATCCGGAGCCGGACGAACGGCAGGACGGGCAGGTGCCGCCAGCCGCGGCGGCGGGCCACCGCGGCCACGATCTCCAGCACGTCGCCGCCGCCGAGGTCGGCGTGCAACCAGGACCAGCGGCGCGCCATGCCGTGCCCGAAGATGCGGCCGGTCGCACCGGGGGCGTCGGTCAGGCGTACGACACGGTCGCCGTAGCGCACCTCGCCGTGGTGCAGCGCCCTCGGCGCCGGCACGACCTGCGCCGCCGGAAGCAGCTCCCGGTGCCACGCCCAGCGCGGGAACGTGTAGATGGGACGGCCGCCGTCCCGCCAGGACACGTCCCACGAGACGTCGTCGACGTGCCCGGTGAACCGGTCGCGGGTCATCCGGACGTCGCCACTGGCGAAGACCGCGCCGTCGGGCCGCCACGGCGCACGCGGCAGGTGACGCAGCACCGGCCTTCCGTCCGGGGGGAACACCCCGACGAGCCCGTGCGCGTACGGGGTGGCGTCGTCGGTGGGGGCGACCAGTTCGTGGTGCAGCCAGACGCCGGTCCCGGTCGCCGGGTCGGTGATGGTCGTGTACCACACCTCCTTGCGGCCGGGCTGACCGCGCCACCGGGATGCCAGCAGGTCCTCCATGTCCCACACTCCTCGCGATCGGGATCGAGCGGGCGGTCGGCACGTGCGGTGGATGGCGACGCGGTCACCGGCCGAGCATCAGCTCCCGCGTCCGGGCCAGGTACTCCTCGGCGGCGGTCCGCGCGGCGTCCGGGGCGCCGGCGCAGACGGCGTCGACGAGCGGTGCCAGCCGGGCACCCGCCACCGCCGGGTCCGCGAACGGCGCCCGGAACAACGACCGCACCTCCAGGTAGGCCTTCAGCAGGGAATTGACGAGCAGCTCGTACACCCGGTTGCCGGCCGCCGCCGCGAGCATCCGGTGCACCTCGGCCTCGGCGAGCTGGGCGGCGTCGGCGTCCCGGGCGGCGGTCACGGCCGCCAGCTGCGCCCGCAGCGCGTCCGCCTGGTCGGCGCCGCGGTGCGCGGCGGCCCGCGCCGCGACGAGGGCGCCGACCTCCTGGCGTACCTCGAACACCTCGACCAGCCAGCGGCCGTCCGTGCCCTCGCCCAGCGCGTGCGTCAGCAGCATCGGCAGGAGGTCGGGACCGCCGTGGCGGCGGTAGTCCAGCACCACCGTGCCGACTCCGTGCCGGGTCTCCAGCAGCCCCGCCTGGGCGAGGCGCACGAGCGCGTGCTTGAGCGAGGTGCGGGTGACGCCGTACGACGCGGCCAGGTCGCGCTCCGGCGGGAGCCGGCTGCCGGCCGGGTACCGGCGAGCCAGCACGTCGTCGCGGATCCGGTTGACCAGGGCGTCGACGAGGCTGTCGTGGGCGATCCGGGTCGTGGTCACGGCGTCCGTCCTCGGATTGGATCAGTGGCTCATCCACTTCGGATGGACGATACTCTGCCATCGACGGCGACGGATGGCAACAGGTTCTCGGCCGCGGTGCGGGCGAAAGGGGTCGGACGACGCGGAGGGGCCCCGCCGTAGCGGGGCCCCTCCGGGTACGCCGTCCCGTCACTTCAGGAAGGGCAGCCTCCGCACGATGGGCAGCTTCTCCCAGGTGGCGCCGAGGCCGAGGGTCCGGCCGGCGCCGATGAGGGTGAGGCCGACCAGGACGGCGGCGAGGGTCAGGTGTTCGTCCAGGAACGGGTTGGTCTGTGGGGGCAGGGCGACCGACCACATCATGACGTAGAGGGTGGCGCCGGTGGCGGCGGCGATGCGCATGCCGATGCCGAGGGTGAGGGCCAGGCCGATGCCGAGCAGGCCGAGCAGGAAGGTCCAGTTGGCGAAGGCGGTGCCGGCGAGGTCGTGGTAGATGCCGGCGAAGGGTCCTTCGGCGCCGCTCAGGAAGCCTTTGGTGGGGTTGCCGCCGTTGAGCCAGGCCCGTTCGGTGGGGGTGGCGAAGCCGAGCCCGAACACCTTGTCGACGAACGCCCACAGGAACGTCCAGCCGAGGGCCAGCCGGACACCCGCGAACACGTACCGCGCGGCGGTGCCGGCGGTCGTCGTCCGCGTGTTGTCGATACCGACCGCCGGAGCGGTCACCTTCGGGATCTGCCGCTCGGCAATCGCGGTCATGGCGTCCACGTCCTCTCGTCCTCCGATGTGCCCCCGGTGGGCACACATCGATTCCACCGCGATCGACGGACGGTCGGCAGGGGCGCTGGTCCGCTTCCCGGTGTGCCACCGGTCCCGCCCCGGCCGGGACCTTCGGCCCCTGCTCGGGCCGGGGGAACGCGGCCGTCGGGTGACGGAACTCGGGACCGCGGCGCCATCACCGTGGAAGGGTTCGGCAACCAGGCCGGAACCCGCTGTGACGATGATCGGGAACGGGACGTGCGGGCGGTCAAATCGGCTCCAATGCCCATACAATCCTGTGTCACCGGTCACAGTCGTGCGCCGGTGTCGAGGCGACAGCGGCGAGGGGGAGGACGACGTGCGCCCACGGCATGGACGCGACCAGGACGGGGTCTGGCGGATCGGGCCGGTCCGCCTGCTGGCGGTGGTGGGGGTCGGCTACCTGATCGTCGTACTGGCACTGGCGGCCCGGACGGCGGGCGTCGACGGTGGACCGTCCACGGGGGCGGATCCCGGCCCCGGGGCCGGCGTCGTCACGTCCGCCCCGGAATCGTCCGCCTCGGCCGGCGCGGGTGAGGGCGCCGCCGGAGCGTCCACTCCGGCGTCCCCGGCCGGGAGGGACGTGCGCGTGGGATCAGTGGAGAACCGGTCGACCCCGCCGTCCCGGTCTCCGTCGTCGTCCACGGCGCGCCCGTCGGCCGCACCGCCGCCCGCCGCCCCGGCCGCACCGCCGGTGGTGACCACGGCGTACGAGGCGGAGTCGCCGGTGAACGGGCTGGCGGGCACCCGGACCTTCACCTGCTCCGGCTGCTCCGGGCAGAAGAAGGTGGGCTACGTCGGCCGTGACATGGGGGCGTTGCAGTTCAACGGCGTGACCGCCCGGGCGGGCGGCACGGCCACCGTGACGATCACCTTCGTCAACGGTGAGGGCCCGCGGGTCGGGCACATCAGCGTCAACGGCGGGTCGCCCATCGTCCTGACCTTCCCGGACACCGGCGGGTGGAGCACGGTCGACAGCACGACCGTCACGATGACGCTGCGACCCGGCGCCAACTCGGTGCGGATGTTCAATCCGCACGGGCCGGCACCCGACTTCGACAAGATCACCGTGAGCGTCCGCTGACACGTCGATTCGCCCTGGTCGCCGGTCCGGCCGGTGGGCGTGCGACACCGCCGACCGGCGGCGCGGTCAGGTGTGCAGGGTCCGGCTGGGCGGCACGCCGAAGGTGGCCCGGTACCGGGCGGTGAATCGGCTGTGGCTGACGAAGCCCCAGCGGTGGGCGATGCGGGCGACGGTCTCCCGCTCCGGGTCGGCCCGCAGCAGGTCCTGATGGGCCCGGTACAGCCGGATCCCGCGCAGGTGCGCCATCGGCGTGATGTCGAGATGGGTACGGAAGGCGAGTTGCACGGCGCGGGGGGAGACCCGGGCCGCCGCGGCGATGTCCGCCGCGCCGATGTCCTCGTGCGCGTGCTCCTCCATGAAGGCGACCGCACGGCGGACCGTGGCGACGCCGGCGTCCCGGCGGTCCTCGCCGGTCGCGGCCAGCCCGGCGGCTCCGCCGAAGGCGGTCGCCGCGGCCGCGGCGACCATGCGGATCGCCGCGCCCGTCACCAGCGGTTGGCCGGCGGCCTCCGGGTTCGCCAGGACGGCCTCCCGCAGGTAGGCGACGGTTGTCCGCCAGTGCCGGGCGAGGTGCGGCGGGGCGGCCGTGAGGACGTCGAAGCGCAGCGGCGTCGCCGTGCCGGTCGCCCTGGCCAGCAGGCCGAGGTCCAGGACGCACACCGCGACCGCGCCGACCTGCCAGCGTACGGAGTGGGCGCGCTCGGGCGGCGCTGCCAGGAAGGTGTCCCCGGGCGTGAACCGGTGCTCGGCGCCGGCGCAGGTCCGGCTGACCCTCGCGGTGACCGTCTCGCAGACGACCAGCGTGCCGAGGGGCTCGGCGTCGATTCGCAGGTCGCCGGAGTGGGCGGTGTCGTCGAGGCGTACCGCACCGAGGTCGACGCGGTGGTGTCGCAGGCGGTACGGCCCGTCGCCGGCCTCGATCCGGAGCCGGGTGCCGTACGACGCCGCGAGGTGGTCGTGGATCAGGTCGGGATCGCGGCTGTCGAAGCGGTGGATGACGGCTTCCTGCGTACTCACTCCGCCTCCCGCGGATTGAGCAACCGGTGTGTCCAGCGGCAGCGGGAATTTCGCCGGGCGCAACGCCCTGTGGTGGAGTGTACGGTCCGACGACTGCGGGGGATAGCGTTTTCCCGCCGTGGACCGGCCCGGATTCCCCCACCGTGGCCCGGTCGGCGTTCCTCCTTCGCAAACGGGCTAGCCGGCCGCGCCCGGCGGGCTAGCTACCGTCGTCGGCGACCAGTGAATCTTGGCCGGGACCCATGCCAGGTCCGTACCCGTCCGACCGCTGGCCGGGCACCGTGGACACGGCGCGTCGTCCCCGGTGGACGAACGAACGGGGTGAGAACAGTGGACATCAGCGACACCACGCGGATCGCCCGGGCGACGGCGGCGGAGACGGTGCGCCGACTGACCCTCGACCGCGGTGTCGGTGCGGTCGACACCCGTGCCGGCGAGGTGCAGGCCTGCTTACGGGACGTCCTGGCCGACGTGCTGCGCTCCGACCGGCCACCGCGGCCGGACCGGCTGTCGGAGCTCTGCGCCGAGCTGGGCCTGACCCGTGCCGTGTTCGACGCCCTCGGACACCACCTGCTCACCGTCCTGCTGCCGCACCGGGTGGGGCCGGACGCGCTGATCCGGGTGGGCGCGCTGCTCAGCACGGTCCGGCGGCGCCTGGCACCGGAGGAGCAGAGCTCACCCAACGCCGGGCCGGCGCGTCCCGGCCCGGGAAAGCGCAACGGCGCGTCGCGACGGTACCGACCGGCCCGGCCGCCGGAACACCTGCCGGACACGCCGAGCTGGACGTGCGGCGGCTGCGGCGAGGAGTGGCCCTGCGCCACCAAGCAGAGCCAGCTGCTCGCCGAGTACGGCGGCGCCAGCACCGGCCTCGCCGTCTACCTCGGATCCTGCCTGTTCGCCGCGGTCGAGGACCTCCCCGCACTCCCGGTGGCCCGGGCCCGCAACCGGTTCCTGGGCTGGCTGCCGCGCGCCCGGTACTAGCGCGACGCGCCCGACCGGTCAGGCCCGCAGGGTCCGGCTCGGAGGGACGCCGAACTCGGCCCGGTACAGCCCGGTGAAGCGACTGTGACTGGAGAACCCCCAGCGGGCCGCCACCGCGCCCACCGTGGTCGTGCCCGGGTCGGCGTCCCGCAGCTCCCGGTGCGCGTGATCGAGACGGGCCCACCGCAGGTAGGCGGTCGGAGTCGTGTCGAGGTGACGCCGAAAGGCCAGCTGCACCGCCCGGATGCTCACCCGGGCCGCCGCGGCGATGTCGGCGACGCTGATGTCGAGGGCGGCGTGGTCGTCGATGAACGCGACGGCCCGGCGTAACGCCCACACGCCGGCGTCCCGCCGGTCCTCGATGGTGGGTTCGGTCAGCGCGGTGGTGGGGAAGGCGGACAGGGTGGCCGCGACGAGCAGCCGCGCCGCGTTGCCGACCAGCAGCGGGTTGGCCGCCACCTCCGGGATGGTCAGGACCTCGCCCCGGACGTAGGCGAAGGTGCGCCGCCACGCGGCGGCGGCTTCCGCGGACACCGGGCGGAGGTCGAGGAAGCGCACCGGCTCCGGCGCCCGGCCGGGCGCGGTCTCGGCGACCTGGTCGGCCAGGTCGGTGGTGAACACCGCCACGTGGGCGGCGGCGTCGCGCACCCGGGCGGTGTACGGCTGGTCGGGTGGCGCCGGCAGGAAGACGTCCCCGGGGCGGAGGGCCCGCTCGGGGCCGACGGCCGAGCGGAAGCTGATCGCTCCCGAGGTGAGCAGCCCGACGTGGACGGCGCCCGGCGGCTCGACGTCCGCGTCGAAGTGCATCTGGAACACCAGCCGGTCCAGGCGGACCGGGCCGAGCCGGGATTCGGCGAGCCGCAGGACGTGGGGCCCGCCGCCGCTGCTGATCCGCAGGCGACCGTAGCGACCGCTCAGCTGTGCGTGCACGGCCTCGGGACCCGCGGCCACCACCGTCGCAGGGGACACGTCGGACCGGTCGGGAGGCCGCTCGCCGTGCGCCGGCCCGCCGTCGGCCCCGACGCCCGGGGCGCGGCTGCGAGGCGCAGGGTCGCTCACGGTCCCCCCTCGGCGGTGCTGCGATCACCGGCCGGTGCGGGCAGTTCCCGCCCGTGGCCTCACTCTAGACCCGCCTCCGACCGCGGCGCCTACGGGAGCACGCCGAGGGTGTCCGGCTGACGGGACGGCAGGTGGGTGCCGGTGGCCCGGTGCTTCTCCTGCTTGACCCGGTAGAGGCGTTGGTCGGCGGCGTGCATCAACGACTCCAGCGTCGTCCCGTCGTACGGGGCGGTGGCCCAGCCGATGCTGACACCGGCCTGCTGGCCCACCGCCGCGTCGACCCGGGCCGCCACCGCCTGCGCGGTCGCCGCGTCGGCCTCGACCAGGACGACGACGAACTCGTCGCCGCCGATCCGGGCGACCACGTCGTCCGGGCGGACCGTCCGGCGGACCGCCGCCACCGTCGTCTGGAGCAGCTGGTCACCGGCCGCGTGCCCGTACCGGTCGTTGACGAGCTTGAAGTCGTCGAGGTCCAGGCAGAGCAGGGACGGGCCGGGGCGGCACCGGGGAACGAACAGGGTGGAGGCGAACTCCGCCAGTCCGCGCCGGTTCAGCGCGCCGGTGAGCGGATCCAGGGTCGCGAGAGCGCGGAGCTGGGAGCGCTGCCGGGCGACCTTGCGGGCCTGCGTGGAGCAGACCGAGATCAGCACGATCATCCCGGCGACGTTGATGAAGAGGTGGCCGGGCCGCATCGGCTCGCCGACGGCGGCGACCCCCACGTACGTCCCGAGGGTGAGCACCTCGAGCGCGATCATGAGCCGCAGGCCGGGAGTCTGGGTGGCCACGAAGACCACGGTGGTCACGAAACCCAGGGCGGCGGGTGCGGCCGCGCCGCCGTCCCAGTGTGAACCCAGCGCCAGTGCGACGAGGGTGACCATCATGATGACGCCGGAGGTGCGGTAGCCGGCCGCTTTCGTGGTCACCCGCCGCGCGGCCCACAGGCCCACCGCGCCGCCCGCCATGCCGCAGCCGTACATCACCAGCATCTTGCCCCGGTGCGGCTGGTCCAGGGTGAGAAGGCAGTACAGGACGGCGACCCCGTGCGAGACGACGTGCAGGGCCGCACTGAGCCGCATGCGTCGGCGGCGCTCGTTCACCGATTGCCCCCCGCACCTACCGCACCCGGCGGGTGCCGCCGGGTGACGCCAGAGCGAAACCGGTCGAAGTGGCGGAGTCCCGTGGCGAGGCCGCTCCGACGTGGCACCGTGCCACCTGCACATTGAATGGTGTGCCGCAGGTCACCGTCAAGACCTGTTGCCGGGAAGCTGCACGCACGGTAACCGCGACCGGGCATCCTACGGACAATGCACGTCACCATGGCCGGCTCCCGTCGCGGCCCCGCGCTGCTGCTGCTGGCCGCGGTGCCGCCGATGCTGGAGATGGGCGCCCTGCTGGGCCTCGGGTTCTTCGCCGCGCAGCCGCTGGCTCCGCAGGCCACCGCCGTCTGGCCGTACGACTCGTACCACGACCTGCGCTGGCTGCTCGTCTACCACAACTCGTGGGCGATGTTCCTGCTCGGCCTGGTGGTCGCTGTCGTCGTGCGGGGCGTGCTGTCCGCCGGCCTGACGGCACTGGCCTGGCCGGCGGAGCTGGATCGCCCGTCGTGGCGCTGGCTGGTGCTGCGCAACCTGGAGGTCGCGGCGATCGCCATCCTGATCATCTCGCCGTGGGCGGCCATCTCCGTCGCGTTCTCCGCGGTGGCGCTCTCCTGGTACCTGTTCGCATCGGTGGTTCCGATGCTGGTCATCGCGCCGTTCCTCCAGCGGGCGGGGGTCGTCCAGCACTGGTGGCGGGGACTGCCGTCGGCCCGGCTCCTCGGCTGGTCGCTGCTGAACTTCCTGGTGCTCACCATTGCCAGCGCCGTGATCGTGAGCGTGCCGGGCTGGTCGCGGATCCTCGTGGCGGGTCTGGCCGGTGTGGTCAACGGACTGTTGTGGCGGCGGACGGTGCGGGCGGCCGTCCAGCACGAGCCAGCCCACTGGGCACGGGTGCCGGTGGCGCCGATCGCGATCGTGCTCACCATGGTCGCCGCGGTGGGAGTCCCACCGCTGGTCGGACTCGCGGCGGGGACGAGGGGGGCGTGGACCCCGCCGCTCGTCCGGTACCCGCTCCCGGACCGGGTGCCCTACGCGGTGATCGTCCTGGCCGGCTTCGAGTCGAGCTGGGACGGGCAGCCACCGGTCGACCCGCGGGTGGAACGCTTCTCGTACGCCGGCATCGACGGCTCCGGCCGGCCGTTGCCGTACCGGCCGGAGGCGACCCACCGTTCGCTGGACTCCAGCGCGGCCCTGCTGGGGCAGCAGGTCGAGGCGCTGCACCAGCGGACCGGCCGGCCGATCGCTCTCGCCGGGGAGAGCGAGGGCGCGCTGGTGATCCGGACATACCTCGACAAGCTCGCCCCCGGGCCGGTGGCGGCGGTGCTGTTGTACAGCCCGCTGATCTGGCCCGGCCGCGCCTACTACCCGCCACCCTGGCACCAAGGGTGGGGCGTGGTGGCCGGCTGGGAGCTGCGCGGCATCGCCGCCGTCACGAACCTGGTCAGCGAGATCGACACCGGACCGGACGAGCCGTTCATCCGGTCCGTCATCGCCGAGGCGCCCTTCTACCGCAACCGCATCCTCTGCCCGGTTCCCGGCGTCCGCATCATCGCCTTCCTGCCCCTGGTCGGCGCGGCCGAGGCGCCGCCCGGCGAGTACACGGACGTTCCGGTCGTCGAGGTTCCGGCCCTGCACGGCGGCCTCCTCAACCGGGACGACGTCTACGAACAGTCCATCCACTTCCTCGCCGGCGAGCCGGTCGCCCAACCCCTCGGGGGGTACGAGGTGGTGCAACGGTTCAGCGCCGCCTGGCAGGCGCCGCCGCTCATCCTCGACGTGAACCCGATCTGGGCCGCCGGCCGGGAGGGTGATCCGGCGATGACCGGCCGGATCTGCGAGGCCCGGTGACAGGCGCGGCACGGCCATGGCACCGGGTCAGCCGTTCGCGGCCCGGGCCTCGGGCTTGATCCACCCGAAGGTCCGCTCGACGGCGCGCTGCCAGTTCTCCCGCTCCTGGTCGCGGACCGTGGCGTCCATCTCCGGCGTCCACCGGGCGGCGAGGTGCCAGTTGCGGCGCAGGCCCTCCAGGTCGGGCCAGTACCCGACCGCGAGCCCGGCCGCGTACGCGGCGCCGAGGGAGACCGTCTCGGCCACCATCGGGCGTACCACCGGCACGGCGAGCACGTCCGCGACGAACTGCATCAGCAGGTTGTTCGCGGTCATCCCGCCGTCCACCCGCAGGGCCGTCAGCTCCAGCCCGGAGTCGGCGTTCATCGCGTCGACCACCTCGCGGGTCTGCCAGCCGGTCGCCTCCAGCACCGCGCGGGCCAGGTGCCCCTTGGTGATGTACGAGGTCAGCCCGACGATCACCCCGCGCGCCTCGCTGCGCCAGTGCGGCGCGAACAGCCCCGAGAAGGCGGGCACGATGTAGCAGCCGCCGTTGTCGTCGACCGTCCGGGCGAGGGTCTCGATCTCCGGCGCGGTGCTGATCAGCTCCAGCCGGTCGCGGAACCACTGCACCAGGGACCCGGTGATCGCGATGGACCCTTCGAGGGCGTACACGGCGGGCTCGTCGCCGATCCGGTAGCCGACGGTGGTGAGCAGCCCGTGACTGGAGTGCACCGGCTCGGCGCCGGTGTTGAGCAGCAGGAAACTGCCGGTGCCGTAGGTGCACTTGGCGTCGCCGGGGGCGAAGCAGGTCTGCCCGAACAGGGCCGCCTGCTGGTCGCCGAGGGCCGCCGCGATCCGGACGCCCGGCAGGACGGTCGTGGCGGTGCCGTACACCTCGGAGGAGGAGCGGATCTCGGGCAGCATGGCGGCGGGGACACCGAAGAAGGCCAGCAGGTCCGGGTGCCAGTCGAGGGTCCGCAGGTCCATCAGCATGGTGCGGCTGGCGTTGGTGACGTCGGTCAGGTGCAGGCCGCCGTCCGGGCCGCCGGTGAGGTTCCAGATCAGCCAGCTCTCCATCGTCCCGAAGAGCACCTCACCGCGCTCGGCCCGCTCGGCGAGGCCGGGCGTGTGGTCGAGCAGCCAGCGCAGCTTCGGCCCGGAGAAGTACGTGGTCAGTGGCAGCCCGCAGAGCCGCTGGACGTCCTCGGCGCCGGGGGAGCGGGTCAGGGTCTCCACCACCGCGTCGGTGCGGGTGTCCTGCCAGATGATCGCGGGCGCCACCGGGACGCCGGTGCGCCGATCCCAGACGATCGTGCTCTCGCGCTGGTTGGCGATGCCGATCGCGGCGATCTGGTCGGCGGTGACGCCGGCCTGGGCGAGGGCGCGGGGGACGACCCGGCCCACGTTGCGCCAGATCTCCGCGGCGTCGTGCTCCACCCAGCCGGGCCGGGGGAAGTGCTGCTGGTGCTCCCGCTGGGCCACCGAGACGAGGTTGCCGCGGCGGTCGAACACGATGCAGCGGGTGGAGGTCGTTCCCTGGTCGATGGCGACGACGTAGCTCTCGGTCATGGCGCGTCCTTCGTGAAGCCGGGTGGTGGGGTGGGCTGATCACCAGCGCGCGGCGCCGAGATCACGGGACACCGCGCGGGCGGCGTCGCGGACGTACGTGACGAGGGTCGGGCGGGGGACTCCCGATCCGTCGCAGATGCGGTCCACCGGACCGGAGAGCCCGATCGCGCCCACGACCAGGCCGCCGTAGCCGCGGATCGGCGCGGCGATACCGGCCTTGCCGGGGGTCATCTCCTCGATCTCGGCTCCCCAGCCGTTGTCCCGGATCTCGCTGAGGGCCCGGGTGAGGGCCCGTGCGGTGACCAGGGTGCGGCGGGTGTAGGGCTCGGGCTCGCCCTGCATGACCGTGTTGGCGGCGCCCACGTCGTAGGCGAGCAGGACCTTGCCGAGCGCGGTGGCGTGCGGGGGCAGCAGCGACCCGACGTCCAGGGTCTGGAGGGTGTCGTCGGGGCGGAACACGTGGTGGACCACCAGCACCTTGCCGTCCAGCAGGGTGCCGATGCGGACTGCCTCGCCGCTGCGCGCGGCGAGGGGGTCCGCCCAGTTGATGGAGCGGGAGCGGAGTTCGTTGACGTCGAGGTAGCTCGTGCCGAGGTGCAGCAGGGCGGCGCCGAGCTGGTACTTGCCGGAGGTCTTGTCCTGCTCCACGAACCCGACGTCCTGGAGGGTGCGCACGATGCCGTGCGCCGTGCCCTTGGGCAGGTCGAGGGAGCGGGCGATCTCTCCGATGCCGAGCCGGCCGGAACTGCTGGCCAGCAGGCGGAGGATCGCCGCGGCACGTGCGATGGACTGCACCTGACCCGGCATGGGCCGGAATGCTAATCGCGTTCGGGCCATCGCAACAGTGTTCGACATTGTCGACCGGGGTTCGTTGACCCGCCTTCCTGCGTTTCCTACGGTTCACCGCACGGCGACGTCCGACACCTCGCCGACACCGACCGGCCCTCCGCCCGTCCCCCTGCTAGCGGAGGGCCGCCACCCCCCTGGAGGCACCATGACACAGCGATTGAGAGCGCCGGGCCTGCTCGGCGAACTTGCCGCCGAGTTCGCCGGCACCGCCATCCTGATCCTGTTCGGCGTGGGCGTCGTCGCCCAGGTCGCCGCCGCCGGCACCGGCGAGTTCGACAGCATCGCCTGGGCCTGGGGCCTCGGCGTGACCCTCGGCGTCTACGTCGCCGGCCGGATCAGCGGCGCCCACCTCAACCCCGCGGTGACCCTCGCCCTCGCCGTCTTCAAGGGCTTCTCCTGGCGCAAGGTCATGCCGTACGCGCTGGCCCAGACCGCCGGCGCGTTCGTCGCGGCCCTGATCATCCGCTGGAACTACAGCGAGGTGCTGTCCCGGTTCGACCCGGGCCTCACCAGCAAGAGTCAGGGCGTCTTCTCCACCCTGCCGGGCGCCGGCGTCACCGAGTGGGGCGCGCTGCGCGACCAGATCATCGGTACGGCGATCCTCCTGTTCCTCGTGCTCGCCGTCACCGACGCCCGCAACTCCCTGCCCGGTTCCAACCTCGCCCCGCTGATCGTCGGCCTGATCGTCGTCGCGATCGGCATGGCCTTCGCGGTCAACGCCGGCTACGCGATCAACCCCGCCCGTGACTTCGGCCCCCGCCTCGCGTCGTTCCTGACCGGGTACGAGACGGCGTTCCAGGACGCCGGCGGATATCCGTACTTCTGGGTGCCCATCGTCGGGCCGCTCGTCGGCGGTGTTCTCGGCGCCGGCCTCTACGAGCTGCTCATCGGCCGGTTCCTGCCGAGCGACGAGCCGGAGCCGGGCACTCTCGCCACCGAGACGGTTGCGGAGCCCGAGCCCGCCCGCGTCTGATCGACACATCCCCCTACGACCCGCAGAGGAGACCTCCCGCATGGCTGACTTCGTCGGCGCGGTGGACCAGGGCACCACCAGCACCCGCTTCATGATCTTCGACCACGGTGGCAACGAGATCGGCCGCCACCAGCTCGAGCACCAGCAGATCCTGCCGCAGGCCGGCTGGGTCGAGCACAACCCGCTGGAGATCTGGGAGCGGACCCAGACCGTCATCCAGACCGCGATGAACGAGCGCGGCCTCAGCGCCGCCGACCTCGCCGCACTGGGCATCACCAACCAGCGCGAGACCACCGTCGTGTGGAACCGCCGCACCGGCCGCCCCTACTACAACGCCATCGTCTGGCAGGACACCCGGACCGACCGGATCGCCTCCGCGCTGGAGCGCGAGGGCAAGGGCGATGTCATCCGGCGCAAGGCCGGCCTGCCGCCGGCGACCTACTTCTCCGGCGGCAAGATCCAGTGGATCCTGGAGAACGTCGAGGGGGTCCGGGAGGACGCCGAGCGCGGTGAGGCGATCTTCGGCAACACCGACACCTGGCTGCTGTGGAACCTCACCGGCGGCACCGAGGGCGGGGTGCACGTCACCGACCCCACCAACGCCAGCCGCACCATGCTGATGAACCTGGAGACGCTGGACTGGGACGACGAGCTGCTGTCGTTCTTCGGCATCCCGCGCGCCATGCTGCCGCAGATCCGGCCGTCGTCGGACCCGAACACGTACGGGACCACCGCGCCGCACGGCCCGTTCACCGGCCCGGTCCCGCTCACCGGGGACCTCGGCGACCAGCAGGCCGCCACCGTCGGGCAGGTCTGCTTCGCCCCCGGCGAGGCCAAGAACACGTACGGCACCGGCAACTTCATGCTGCTCAACACCGGCACCGAGATCGTCCGGTCCAAGGCCGGCCTGCTCACCACGGTGTGCTACCAGTTCGGCACCGACGCCCCGGTGTACGCCCTGGAGGGCTCCATCGCGGTCACCGGGTCGGCGGTGCAGTGGCTGCGCGACCAGCTCAAGATCATCAGCACGGCGGCGCAGAGCGAGATCCTCGCCCGCCAGGTCGAGGACAACGGCGGCGTGTACTTCGTACCGGCGTTCTCGGGGCTGTTCGCCCCGTACTGGCGCTCCGACGCCCGCGGCGCGATCGTCGGGCTGTCCCGGTTCAACACCGACGCCCACATCGCCCGGGCCACGCTGGAGTCCATCTGCTACCAGAGCCGGGACGTGGCCGAGGCCATGGAGAAGGACTCCGGGGTGCCCCTGGACGTCCTCAAGGTCGACGGCGGCGTCACCGTCAACGACCTGTGCATGCAGATGCAGGCCGACATCCTCGGCGTGCCGGTGAGCCGGCCGGTGGTCGCCGAGACCACCGCGCTCGGCGCCGCGTACGCCGCCGGCCTCGCCGTCGGTTTCTGGAAGAACACCGACGAGCTGCGGGAGAACTGGAACGAGAGCCGGCGCTGGCAGCCCAGCTGGTCGCCCGAGCAGCGCGAGAACGGCTACGGCCGCTGGAAGAAGGCGGTCCAGCGCACCCTCGACTGGGTCGACGTCGACTGATCAGCAACACCCCCACCCGAGGACCGGGCGGCCGGCGTCCCCCGCCGGCCGCCCGGACCGGCCGACGTCCGCGCCGGCCGCCCAGAAACAGGAGAACGAACGCATGCACTCCGCGACACTGTCACCGGCCGCCCGCGAGCGGTCCCTGGCCGCGCTCAGCAGCGGTCAGGAACTGGACGTCCTGGTGGTCGGCGGCGGCGTCACCGGCGCCGGCTGCGCCCTCGACGCCGTCACCCGGGGCCTGTCGGTCGGGCTCGTCGAGGCCCGCGACTGGGCCAGCGGCACGTCCAGCCGCTCCAGCAAGCTGATCCACGGCGGCCTGCGCTACCTGGAGATGCTCGACTTCGGCCTGGTCCGCGAGGCGCTGCGCGAGCGCGGCCTGCTGCTGCAACGGCTCGCCCCGCACCTGGTCCGCCCGGTGCCGTTCCTCTACCCGCTGCGCCACCGCGGGTGGGAGCGGCTGTACGCGGGAGCCGGCGTCCTGCTCTACGACACGATGAGCCTCTCCGGCAACCACGCCCGCGGCGTACCGGCCCACCGGCACCTCACCCGGCGCGGCGCGGTCCGCGCCTGCCCGTCGCTGCGGCCGGAGGCGCTGGTCGGCGCGTTGCAGTACTACGACGCCCAGGTCGACGACGCCCGGCTGGTGACCTGCCTGGTCCGCACCGCCGCGGCGCACGGCGCCCACCCGCTGTCCCGGGCCCGCGTCGTGGGCTTCCTGCGCGACGGCGACCGGGTCATCGGGGCGCGGGTGCACGACCTGGAGACCGACCGGGTCTTCGAGGTCCGCGCCCGGCAGGTCATCAACGCCACCGGCGTGTGGACCGACGACATCCAGGCACTCGTCGGCGAGCGCGGCCCGGTGCAGGTCCGCGCGTCGAAGGGCATCCACCTGGTGGTGCCCCGCGACCGGATCCACTCCACCACCGGCCTGATCCTGCGCACCGAGACCAGCGTCCTGTTCGTGATCCCGTGGGGCCGGCACTGGCTGATCGGCACCACCGACACCGACTGGGACCTGGACAAGGCGCACCCCGCCGCCACCAGCCGCGACATCGACTACCTGCTGGAGCGGGTCAACGAGGTCCTGGCCACCCCGCTGACCCGCGACGACGTCGAGGGCGTGTACGCGGGCCTGCGCCCGCTGCTGTCCGGGCACTCCGACGCCACGGCCAAGCTGTCCCGGGAGCACACCGTGGCCAGCCCGGTGCCGGGACTGGTCATGGTCGCCGGCGGCAAGTACACGACGTACCGGGTGATGGCGCGGGACGCGGTCGACGAGGCGGTGCGCGGTCTCGGCGAGGGCGTCCCCGCCTCGTGCACCGACCGGGTGCCGCTGCACGGGGCCGAGGGCTACGTCGCCCGGTGGAACCAGCGCCGCCGGATCGCCCGGCAGCACGGCCTGTCCGCCGAGCGGGTCGAGCACCTGCTGCGCCGCCACGGCGCCGCCGTCGACGAGGTGCTGGACCTGCTGCGGGAGGACCCGGCGCTGGCCGAGCCGCTCGACGGCGCCGACGACTACCTGCGCGTGGAGATCGTCTACGCGGCGTCCGCCGAGGGCGCCCTGCACCTGGAGGACGTGCTCACCCGGCGTACGCACATCTCGATCGAGACCTTCGACCGCGGGCTCGCCGCCGCCCGCCCGGCCGCCGAGCTGATGGCGCCGGTGCTCGGCTGGGACGCCGAGCGGGTCGACCGGGAGGTCGCCCACTACGTGGCCCGGGTGCACGCCGAGCGGGCGGCGCACGAGCAGGCCGACGACGAGGCCGCAGACGCCGTCCGCCTGGGCGTACCGGACGTGGTGCCGCCGGTGGCGCTCGCCGCCTGACGCGGCTGCCCGGCGGTCGGTCGCACACCGCCGGGCGCGGATGCGGTCTCCGGCGGTGTGCCCGCGCACACCGCCGGAGCCGCGTTCCGGGTGCCCGCGGCGGGCGTGAGACGCTGGCGGCCGCATGATGATCGGGCCGCGACGCGGCGACCGGTCGACACCCGCTCCCGGGGGCACGACCGTGGCCGCTGCCGCGCCGGGCGCGCGCCGAAAGGAACGGCATGAGCGCAGCCGCCCCCGCGGTCACCTCCCCGCACCACCGGCCGGCCGACCGGCCCGCCGCACGGGACGGGATCGCGGCGTTCGTCCTCGCGGCGACCGCCTTCGCCCTCGTCACCGGTGAGACGCTGCCGGTGGGACTGCTCGGGCAGATCGCCGCGGACCTGCCCGCCGCGCCGAGCGTGGTCGGTCTCTCGGTGGCTCTCTACGCCGCCGTCGCGGCGGCCACCGCCGTACCGCTGACCCGGCTGCTCGCCCGCTGGGACCGGCGCCGGGTCCTGGTCGCCTGCGCCGCCACCTTCGCGCTCGGGCACCTCGTCACCGCGCTGGCGCCGACCGTCGCCGTCCTGATGGCCGGGCGGTGCGTGTCGGCGGCCGCGCACGGCGTCTACTTCGCGGTCGCGATGCCGGTGGCGACCCGCCTCGCCGCCCCGCACCGCCAGGGCCGCGCGGGCAGCCGGGTCGCGGTCGGCGGGGCCAGCGCCCTGGTGGTCGGGACCCCCCTGGTCACCCTCGTCGGCCAGGCGTGGGGATGGCGCGCCGCCGCGGCGACCGTCGTCGTCGCCTCGCTCGCCCTCGCCGGGGTCCTCGCCCGGACGCTGCCGGCGCTGCCCGGCGACCGGGGCCCGGGCACCGACGGCCGGCTGGCCGTCACGCTGCGCACGGCCGGGCTGCCAACCGTCCTGGCCGTCACCCTGCTCGCCGTCGCCGGGCACTTCGCGTTCTTCACCTACCTGGCGCCGTACGCCGACCGCGAACTCGGCGTCCGGGACGCCGGCCTCTCGCTCGTCCTGCTCTGCTACGGGATCGCGTCGGTGGCCGGCAGCGCGGCCGGGGGCCGGCTCGCCGACGCCGGGCCGGTCGCCAGCGTACGGGTGGCCGCGGCGGCGTTCACCGTGGTGCCGGCGGCGCTGTGGCTGAGCAGCCGGGCGGGCGCCACGGTGCCGGGCGCGGCGCTGCTGGTCCTCTCCGGCGCGTCGTTCTCGCTGCTCGCGGTCCTCACCGCGCTCGCCGTCCTGCGCCGGGTCGACGGCGGGCGGGCGGAGACCGCCAGCGCCCTGCACAGCATCCTCTTCCAGGTCGGGATCCTCGCCGGCTCGGCCCTGGGCAGCCTCTGCGCCCGGTTCGGTGCGGTCGACGTCATCCCGCTCGTCACGGCCGGGACCGGGCTCGTCGTCCTCGCCGTGGCGTCGCTCGCCGGCTCGGCCTTCCGCGCGCGTGCGGCCTGACGGGTTTCCCGGGGCCGGCAACGGGAACGCGGGCGGCGCCCGACAGCCGATCGACGGTCGGAGGAGCACGCCGTGTCCCACCAGGGTCTGTCCACCGCGGTGCCGAAGCGGCTCACGCCCGTGGCCGGGGCGCCCCTCTGGTGCGACGCCCGGGACCACGGGCTGCGCGGGGACGGGGTGACCAACGACCAGCCGGCCCTGGCGGCGCTGGTGGACCGGCTCGGCGAGGGGTACGCGGCCGACGGACGGGCCCGGGTGATCTACTGCCCGCCCGGGATCTACGCGATCCGGGACGCCGGCACGGTGTGGCGCAGCGGCGTGTCACTCATCGGGGCCGGCCCGGCGGCGACCCGCTTCCTGCTCAGCAACGAGGGCAACCGGTCCGACCCGGTGCCGCTCGCCTTCTGGACCACGGTGCAGCACGGCGCGGACCGGGACCGGCACATCGCCGAGTGCACGTTCGCCGACTTCGAGATCGACGGCTCGGGCGTGGCGATGACCGAGTACAGCTACCTCGCCAAGGGCCTGGGCCTGCAGTACGTCGTGCGGGGAGTGTTCCGCAACCTCTACATCCACCACACCGGCGCCACCGGCCTGGGCTGCGACTTCCTCCAGGACACGCTGATCGACGGGGTGGTCGTGATCGGCTGCGGCCGCCTGGACAACGGCCTCCAGATGGGTGGTGCGGGCATCGGCATCGGCGTCGGCGGGTGGGGCGAGATCGAGCGCTGCACCATCGCCAACTGCACCACGCTGGGCAACGGCACCAACGGGATCTTCCTGGAACTCCAGAAGCCGGACTGGACGCCGCCGCGCGGCTACCGCATCGTCGGCTGCCACAGCCAGGCCAACCGCTTCGGCATCTCCGACTGGGGCGCCGACGGTCTCGTCGTCTCCGCCTGCACGCTGACCGGCAACCTGGAGGCGGGCTTCGACGTCTCCGCCAACGGCACCGCCGGCGTCGCCGGCCGCGGCGGGATCCTCACCGACTGCGTCATCGACCGCAACGTCGGCGACGGCATCAGCATGGGAAACACGCCGGGCCCGTACACGATCCGGGGAAACCGGATCAGCGGCAACGGCGGGTACGGCTTCCACGAGCACGACCTGGGCAACGGCTACCGGGGTCCGGCCGTGTCCGTCGTGGTCGACGGCAACGACCTCGCCGACAACGGTCTCGACGCCGTCCGGGTCGACCGGCCGATGGTCGACGCCTTCCTGGTCGGCAACCGGATCCGCGACAACGGCCGCCGCTGCGCCCCCGCCACGAGCGGGTCGGGAGCCTCCGTGCGGTACGGGCGCAGGACGGTGACCGACGTCGGCGCTACCTGGCCACCGGACGGTCACCGGGGCAAGGTCGTCCACGTCGGCGGGCGGACGGCCGTGGTCGCCGGCAACAGCGCCACCGAGCTCAGCCTCGCCGAGGTACGGCCGGACGCCGCCAGCGGGTGGAACGAAGCGGTGCCGGAGCCCGGCAGCCGGTACGAGCTGCCCGCCCCGCCGCCGGTCCGCGCCGGGATCACCGTCAACGCCCCGCTCGATTCGGCGACCGTACGGGGCAACCGGGTGTGGGACACCGGCGCCGGAACCCAGACGTACGGCCTGTGGATCACCGGGCGGGGCAGCTGCGTGGCCTGCCGGATCGAGGACAACGACCTCGCCGGCAACGCCGACGGCGCGCTGCGCCTGGACACCCCGCCGGTGGGCGGCCGGTGGACCGACAACCACACCGACGTGGAGTGAGCGCCGGTCACCCCCGCCGGTTGCGGGCGTCGAGCATGTCGTTGAGCGCCAGGGCCGTGGTGATCAGGGAGAGATGGCTGAACGCCTGCGGGAAGTTGCCGATCTGCTGGCCGGTGAGGGCGATCTCCTCCGCGTAGAGGCGCAGGTGGTTGCTGAAGGTGAACATCTTCTCGAACGTGAGCAGGGCGTCGTCGAGTCGCCCGGAGCAGGCCAGGGCGGCGACGTACCAGAAGGTGCACATGTTGAACGTGCCCTCGTCGCCGGGGAGCCCGTCCGGCGCCTCGGAGGGCTTGTACCGGTGCACGAGGCTGTCGGAGACCAGGTCCCGGTCGATGGCCTGCAAGGTGGACTGCCACAGCGGGTCGCTCGGGGTGACGAACCCGACCGACGGCATGATGAGCAGGGCGGCGTCGAGGACGTGCTCCCCGTACGCCTGGACGAAGGAGCGGCGGTTCCAGTCGTACCCCCGCAACATGATCTGGTTGTAGATCGCGTCCCGTTCGCGGACCCAGCGGGACACGTCGCCGGGGCGGCCGTGGCGGGCGGAGAGGCGGATCGCCCGGTCCATGGCCACCCAGGACATCAGGCGGCCGAAGGTGTAGTCACGGGGGTGGCTGCGGCTCTCCCAGATGCCCGCGTCCGGCTGGTCCCAGTTGTCGCAGAGCCAGTCGACCATCCGGACGGTGCTGCGCCACACCTGGTGCGAGGCGCGGATGCCCTGCTCGTCGGCGAAGAGCATGGCGTCCAGGGCCTCGCCGTGGATGTCGAGCTGGAGCTGGTCGGCGGCGCCGTTGCCGATCCGGACCGGCCCCGACCCCATGTACCCCTCCAGGTGGTCGAGGACCTCCTCGTGCAGGTCGGACGAGCCGTCCACCCGGTACATGATCTTGAGAGGTGCCGCGTGGTCGCCGGCCTCGCGGATGCGCTCGTCGAGCCAGTTGGTGTACCGGGCCGCCTCCTCGGTGAAGCCCAGCCCGAGCAGGGCGTGCACCGAGAACGAGGTGTCGCGGATCCAGGTGTAGCGGTAGTCCCAGTTGCGGGTGCCCCCGATCTCCTCGGGCAGGGAGGCGGTCGGTGCGGCGATCATGGCGCCGGTCGGCGCGTACGTCATGAGCTTGAGGGTGATCGCCGACCGTTCCACCATCTCCCGCCACCGCCCGGTGTACCGGGACCGGTCGAGCCACTGGCGCCAGTAGTCGCGGGTGAACTCGAACAGCGCCTGGACCTCTTCCCGGCTGAAGCGGCGGGGCGCCTGGGTGCCGGCGGTCTCCATGACGATCGCGCCCGTGTCACCCTCCTGCAGGGTGGTGAAGGCGATCAGGTCCCCGTCGAGGTTCTGCAGGTTCTCGATCGGGATCAGCCGGCCGTCGGGATGGGAGGTGTGCAGCGTCAGGGTGGCCGACGGGCTCCGGAAGACGGCACCGTCCGCGTGCACGTCCAACTCGTGCCGCTCCCGGCCGTAGTCGAAGCGGGGGCAGCACTCGGCGCGGAACCGCATGCTGCCCCGCACCATGTTGATGGTCCGGATGATCCGGTGCTGGTCGGTGGGCCGCTCGCCGGTCACCGGCATGAAGTCGACGATCTCGCTGACGCCGTCCGCGCTGATGAAGCGGGTGATGAGAATCGGCGTGTCCGGCAGGTAGAGCTGCTTGCTGATGTACCGCACCCCGTCCGGCACGATCGAGAAGTACCCGCCGCGCCGGCGGTCCAGCAGCGCCCCGAAGATGCTCGGCGAGTCGAACCGGGGCGCGCAGAACCAGTCGATGGTGCCGTTGCGGGTGACCAGGGCGGCGGTCTGCAGGTCCCCGATGAGACCGTGATCCTCGATTGCCGGGTAGGCCGACATGCCGGTCTCCCCGTTTTCCCACGACACCTGTCGAACCTTAGGGACGCGGGGGCGGCGGGCGGCCGGGAACGCCGTCCGGCCACCCGTCCGGGTTACGGCGGTGCCCGGCGGCCGCCGGACACCGCCGTGACCGGTTACCACGGTGTGGACGGGAGGGTGGTCAGGGCAGCAGGCGGTCGGCGCCGGCGAACGCCCCGACGACGTACGGCACGGCCACGGCCGGCAGCACCGGGCCGTGGCGCAGGGTGGGCGTCCACCCGGCGTCGGGTGCCAGGTCGGGGTCGTGGGCGGCGTTGTAGGCGGCCGCCAGGTCCACCGGGCGGGCCGGGCCGTCGGCCGGGTCGACGACGTTGCCGCGGGTGGTGACCGCGGTGCCGCCCCAGTCGTGGAGCAGGTCGGCGGCGGTGATCCCCGCGCCGAGGGTGAAGGCGTTGCGCTCGACGTGCACCGCCGACCGCACGCCGATCCCGATCGCGTAGGCGAACCCGTCGCCGGCCAGCCGGTAGTGGTTGTTGTAGACGTCGACCTGGCCGAAGCGGACCCGGGGCAGGCGTTGGCGGACCCCGTCGAAGAGGTTGTGGTGCAGGGTCACGTTCAGCCGCCCGACGTCCGGGCCGACGGTGTTGGACGAGCCGATCAGCAGCACCTTGTCCCGGCCGACGAACCGGTTCCAAAACGGGCGGTCGCCGGACCGCTGCCCGACCTGCGCTTCGTGGCGACCGGCGGGATCGACGCCACCAACGCCGCCGACTTCCTCGCCGCCGGCGCCCGGGTGGTCGGGGTTGGCGTACAGCTCCTCCTCGGTGACCAGCTCCCGGCGCATGCTGCGGCGCAACATCCGGCCGTCCCGGTGCGGTCCGGACGCGCCCCAGGTCACCCGTCGGCCGGAAGGTCGCCCCCGACGACGGCCCAGGTCGTCTTGCCGTCGCCGACGGTCACGAAGCCCCAGTCGGAGGCGAGGGCCGCGACGATGGGGATGCCACGGCCCCGCTCGGCGAGCAGGTTCCCGTTTGCGGCCGGGTCCGGGCGGTCGGCGGCGCGGTCCCGCACACTCACCCGCACCGCCCCTGCCTGCTCCACCAGCGTGACGTCGAGCTCGGTGCCGGCGTGTTCCACGGCGTTGCTGACGAGCTCGGACGTGACAATGACGGCGCGCTCCATCATCCCCGGGCGACCCCACGCCCGACAGCGGTCGGCGACGAGTCGGCGCGCGGCGGCGGGGGAATCCGGGTGCGCGGGCAGGTTCAGGTGGGCCCGGCGGCGGCCAGGTGCCCCTTTCGGATCCCGACCGGGGCCGGCCGGCAGCAGGCCGGCGGCGTGCGTCGGCGGCTCGACGGTCAGGACCGGCCCGCCGGCGCGGGCGGCCGCCCAGGGGGCGATCACCGTGCCGGCTGACGCGACCGCGACGGTGGGAAGGTCCCGCAGGTCGATGACGAGGTCCAGCGGGGCGTCGACGTCGCCGTCCCGCAGGACGGCGGTCAGCAGCGGTTCCGCGTCGGGCGGGCAGCCACCGGCGAGCACGATCCGGGTGGAGCCGGCGCGGAAGTCGCGTCGGAAGGCCCATTCGAGTGGCACGCTCATGTCGGCGGTGCGGGCGGCCCGGCGCATCGTTCCCAGTGCCGTCGCCACTGTCGTTCGTCCGGTTCGCCGGCTGCCGCCACCAGTGCCTCGACCGATTCCCTCAGCCCGCCGCCGGCCCGCACCCCGGTCGTCGCCACCAGGCGCCGGATCTCGGCGGTGCGGTGCTGGATCACCGCGCCGACGATGTCCTTGCCCGCCGTCGTGAGGCTGAGCCAGGAAACCCGCCGGTCGCTCTCGCCCGGTCGCCGTGCCACCAGACCGCGACGGACCAGGCGGTCACAGGTCCGGGTGACGGTGGACGGGTGGACCTGCAGCGCCACGGCGAGGTCGACGACCCGGACCGGCCCCCGGGACGCGAGGAGGACGAGGGTCCGGTACTGCGACATCGTGAGGTCGACGTCCAGGACCCCGAGCGAGCGGACGGTGATGCCGACCAGCGATCGGCTCAGTGCCGCCAGGGCATCCACGAGGCCCTCGTCCACCGCCGTCGGGGACTCCGCCGGCTCCACGTAGAGTCGCACCGGCCAATGATTGCACGGATACACGCATTTATGGTCGGAGGGGTGACCATGGGAAATGCCGGCTCCACCGGCTCACCGGCGGTGCGGACCACCCGCTGGGAGCGGGTGACCGCGCTGCCGTTGACCGTTCTCTCCCTGGTGTTCCTGGCGGCGTACGCGGCGCCGATCCTGGATCCGCAGCTCGGGGCGGGCTGGAGGCGCGCCTGCCAGCTGACGACCCTCGCCATCTGGCTGCTGTTCTGGCTCGACATCGGTGTCCGCTTCGTTCAGCAGCCGGATCGACGGCGGTTCGTCCGCGAGCACCTGTTCGATCTCGCGGTGCTGCTCCTGCCGGTGCTCCGCCCGCTGCGGGCGTTGCGGTTGGTGACGGTCGTGCTCACGCTGAGCCGGCGTACCGAGATCTGGGTCCGCGGCCGGCTCGGCGTCTACGTGGCGGCGACCACCCTGCTGCTGGTGGTGGTCGCGGCCCTGGCGGTCCTCGACGCCGAGCGGTACGCCCCGGACTCCTCCATCACCAGCTACGGGGACGCCCTGTGGTGGGCGGCCGTGACCATCACCACGGTCGGATACGGCGACTTCTACCCGGTCACGACCGAGGGACGGTTCGTGGCGGTCGGCCTGATGATCGGCGGTATCGGGCTGATCGGTTTCGTGACCGGCTCCCTCGCCACCTGGATCGTCGACCGGGTCTCCGGCCGCGGCCAGCAACCCGTCGCCACCGCCGAGGACATCGCCGCGCTGCGGCGGGAGATCGCGGCGCTGCGCCAGCGCCTCGAATCGCCGGACGGCACGCCGACCGAGGATGCCGCCGCCCGCCCCGTGCCGCCGCCCCGGACGACGCCGCCGTCGTGAGGCGGCGGAGGGCCTCGTCGGTGGTCGCCGGTGTGCGTCACCCGTGCGGCATGCGACGCCGGATCGCGGGCCGGTGGGTGGGCAGCGCGACGGCGTACAGGTCGTCGAGGAGTGCGTCCAGCAGGCGGGTGATCCGTGGCTGCGGGCCCGCGGTCGCGCGCACGTCGTCGACGATCATCGCCAGGTACGTGTCGAACGGCAGGCTGTTCACCTGTACCCGGACGGTTCCGTCGTCGTCGCGGACCGTGCGGGCCCGCTCGGGGCGGGTGGCGAGCCGGCGGAGCAGGTCGTGGGCCTCCTGTACGGCGCGGGTCGCGGTGGTGACGTCGTTCGAGGCGGGGGAGAGGGCCCGCTCGGCGATGTCGGCGAGTTGCCGAAAGCCGAATCCGACGTCCTGACCCGGGGTGCGTTCCACACCGATGGTCACCGTGCGTGCGGCGCGATCGGCGGGCAGCGGGCGAGGTTCGTCGCCCGGACACCGGTGCGCGCGGAAGAGCGGCGCGCCCGCGACCACGAAATCGCCCGGTGTGGGGACGACCGAGATGGCGCAGCCGTGTTCCCGGGCCAGCCGGGCGAGCCGGGCGACGTCGACGTCGGTGACCATGCCCGGCACCGGAGCCGGCAGGACCTGTACGACGTCGCCGGTGACCCGCAGGGGCGGGTGTTCGTCGTCCGGCAGGTGTCGCTCGATGGTCCGGCGCGTCTGCGCGCCGATCGACGCGATGATGTGCGACACCCGCATCACGGTGGTGATGTGGTGCAGGTAGTAGATGAACATCCCGCTGCTGCCCAGGACGAGCGACATCGAGACGGCGAGCGACAACTCCGGCAGCCGCTGCTCGTCCCGGGCCGGCAGCGCGGCGAGGACGACCATCGCGAACAGGAAGGTCGCGACGAACGTGCCCAGCGTCGCCTGGATGGTCCGGTCCTGCAGGAAGGTGCGCAGCACCCGGGGCGAGTACTGGCTGCTGGCGAGTTGCAAGGCCACGACCGTGATGGAGAAGACCAGCGCCGTGAAGGAGATCATCGCGGTGATGATCGACGACAGCAGCGACCGGGCGCCGGCCGGCCCGCCGGGCAGGAGCCACTCGACGGGGAGGTCCAGGTGCAGCTCCAGCACCGACAGGCCGATCGCCGCCGCCACCGCCCCCACGGCGCAGACCGCCGGCAGCAGCCAGAAGCTGGCCAGCACCTCGGCGGCCAGCGCCGCAGGGTTGCGGGGCCGACTCACGGCGTCCAGATCCCGGGCGTCACGCCCTGATCCTGGCGTACGCGGGACGGTCCCGCCCGGCGTACGACGTACCGCCCGGACGGGGCGGTGCCGCCGGCCGTCACTCCCGCTGCTCCCGGTCACCCTCGTCCCGCTGCCGTTCCGAGCTGAGGAAGAAGGCTCCCAGCGCTCCGGCCAGGGTGGCGAAGACGACCACCGAGTAGACCGCGAGCGCCAGTTCGACGACCTGGGCGAGCGGGTCGGTGGCGGTGAGCGGCTCGCCCGTGATGGTGGTGAGGGCGACGTCGTGCAGCGCCTGCCCGTACGTCCGGTAGGAGCCGGTGAGAACGAGCAACTGCCCGACGGACAGGATGACCGTGGTGGTGATGATCGCCAGCCAGGCGAGCCGGTCGGTGAGCAGGCGTCCGGCGGAGCGGGAGCCGCGGACGGCGGCGGTGATGACGCCGCCGGCGCGGGTGGCGCGCAGGGTGGCGGCGGCCCGGGCGAACCGCAGGAACGGTACGGCGAGGAAGATGACCTGCCACCAGTTGCGGCGCCAGAAGGCGCGGGGGTGGTGCCGGGCGAGCCAGGCGCGCAGGGCGAACTCGGCCACGAACACCGCCCACAGGACCCAGCTGGTGACGGTCAGGGCGGTGGACAGGGTGGGGTGCCGGGCGAGTGACTGTCCGAGCACGACCAGCAGGAAGAGCACGCCGAGGGCGCCCATCGGCTTGTCCAGCCGCCGGGCGAGACCGTTGAGGACGGCGTCGCGGGACCGCTGGTCGCCCCGACGGCCGGTCATCCGGGGAGCCGGGTGGGCGGCAGGGGCCGGCGGTGGGTGGGCACGGCGTCAGCGGGTGGCGGTGGTCGGTCCGGCGGTGGCCGGTGCGGGCCGCGGTGACTCGTCACCGTCGCGGGCGCGAATCGTCACGACTTTGTCGTATTGACGGCGAAGCGTGGGGGGTAGGGCTCTCCGCAGGTCAACGAGACGTGAGGAGTGAGTCGTGACGTACCCCTGGTTCTTCCCCGACGACCTGCCATCGCTGTTCCAGAACACCCCCGCCTCGGAGGACGCCCGGTTGGCCTGCCGGCTGCTCGAGCAGATGCAGCGGGATCCGGTGCTGCGCCACGAGCGCATCTGCATCGAGGTGCAGAACCGGGTGGTCATCCTGGAGGGGACGGTCAGCTCGGCCGACGTGAGCGCCCACGCCCACACCCTCGCCTGGGGTGCCGCGGACGTCCACGACGTCAGCAACCGGCTGTGCCCACCGGACGGGTGACCGGCGCCGGACGTCCGCCGGCCGCCGGCCGGCGGCGCGGTCAGGGGCGCTCCCAGAAGTCGGGGCCGATCGGCTCCTGGTAGTCGGCGGTGGCGACGAAGAAACCCTCCTCGTCCACCTCGATCGGGAGTTGGGGCAGGCGGCGGTTGGCCGGGCCGAAGACGGGTTCGGCGTTGTTCGTGATGAGGAACTGGGACTGGTGGCAGGGGCAGAGCAGCCGGTTGGTCTGCTGTTCGTAGAGGCTGGCGGGGCAGCCGGCGTGGGTGCAGATCTTCGAGTAGGCGATGTAGTTGCCCCACATCCAGTCGACCTTGCCGGCGTCGCGGTTGTTGAGGCGGGCGGTGATCGCGTCCTCGGCGCGCAGGTGGATGAGCAGCGTCACCGAGTCGGCGTACTGGTTGCTGACGCCGTGCGGGATGCCGGGGAAGACGGTGACCTGGCCGCCGGCGAGCAGGTCGGAGGGGCGCACGGGACGCCCGTCCTCGCGGACCAGGCGGACGCGGGTGATGGCGCCCTGCTCGTCGGCGGGCGCGAAGCCGGTCTGGTACAGCTCCCGGCCGGTGTGCGGGTCGCGGATGAGGCCGCCGACCAGTGGTGCGGCGACGACCGCGCCGACGGGGACGAGCCCGGCGAGCAGCGAGACTCCGAGCAGCGGTCGACGCCGCACGCCGAGTTCGTCGGCCATGTAGAGCATGGTCTGACCGGTGATGCGCTGCTCGTCGGGGGACACGGCGCCCTCGTGCCGGTCCTGGATGGACACCTCCTTGGGCAGTAGCTTCTTGCCCCACACGAGAACGCCGAAGCCGACACCCAGCAGCGCGATGCCCAGGGTCGCCCCGAGCAGCGGCGTGTAGTACTCCTCGATGTCGGCGACCAGCCGGTAGCGCCACGGCCACCAGATGTAGACCGCGAGGAACGCGGTCGCCGCCAGCCCGGCGATCAGGAACAGCGCCGCGACGATCCGTACCAGCCGGCGCTCGGCCTTCGAGCCGGACACGACCTGCGGCTCGTAGTGGACGATCTCGATGTCGTCGCGGCGGGCGCCTTCCCGGACGATGTCGAAGCGCGACAGCGACCGGTCGTTGACGTCGACCGCCCCCCGCTGTTGCTGGGTCACGTGCTCGCTCACGACTTGCCCGCGATCCACAGGCTGGCGAAGACCAGCGCGACGATGCCGACCAGGAAGACCGCCAGGCCCTCGGTGGAGGGACCGTACCGCCCGAGGTCGAACCCGCCGGGGTCGGTGTCGGTCTGGATCACCTGCTGGATGTAGGCGATGATGTCCGCCTTCTGGTCCGGGGTCAGCGTGGTGTCGCCGAACACCGGCATGTTCTGCGGCCCGCTGAGCATCGCCGCGTAGATGATCCGGTCGCTCGCCGGGTAGAGGCTCGGCGCGTACTTGCCCGACGACAGGGCCCCGCCACCGCCACCGAACGCGTGGCACTGCGAACAGTTGATCCGGAACAGCTCACCGCCGCGGGCGAGGTTCGCGTCCTTGACCAGGGCGTCCACGTCGTCCGGCACCACCGGGCCGACCCCCAGCGAGTCGATGTACGCGGCCAGCTGGCGCACCTGCTCGTCGGTGTACAGCTCGGGTTTGCGCTGTGCCTGTGCCTCCTGCCGGGCCAGCGGCATCCGGCCGCTGCCCACCTGGAACTCCACCGAAGCCCCACCCACGTTGATCAGGCTCGGTCCCCGTCCCTCCACGCCGCCGGCGGAGCGACCGTGGCAGGTGATGCAGCCGACCTCGAACAGCGCCTCACCCTCCGCCGCGGCGGCACTCAACCGCGGCTCCTCCTGCGCTTGCGCCTGGGGCGCGAACACCGTGTACGCGCCGCCGGCCAGCACCAGCGCCGCGACCATCCGCACGACGGCTCCGAACCGTCGCCCGGCGCGGCCGGCGGGACGGCGCTTCCAGGGGCGGGCGAAACTCCGGCGCCCTCGATCTGCCATGGTTTCCTCGTCTTCCGGGCACGGTCAGTGGCAGCACTAATTTGCGACGATATAGGAGTTTCATCCGGCACGTGGAGGCATTGCTCCGTCCGCCCTACCCGTCATCGGGGGGCCGACAACCACCGCGCCGGCTCCCTTTTCGACCGCCGGTGACCTGTGGTCTGATGATCGCCACCCGGACAGCGGACTGGAGGCGCACTGATGGCAGTCGACCCGACCGGTCGCGATCTGAAGCAGTTCCTGGCAGCCACCCCTGAAGAGCCGGTGGTGATGCTCAACCTCCTGCGCTTCGCCGACGGCGGGCGGGAGTCGTACGAGCGGTACGCCGCGGCGCTGCGGGAGACGTTCCTGCCGCGGTACGGCGGCGAGGTGCTCTACGCCGGAGACGGTGGCCCGGCCCTGGTGGCCGAGGAGGGCCAGGCCTGGGACGCGGTGCTGCTGGTGCGCTACCCGAGCCGTACGGCCTTCAGCCGGATGGTCGCCGATCCGGAGTACCAGGAGGTGACCCGGTGGCGCACGGAGGCCCTGCGGGAGGCCGTCCTGCAGCCGACCTCCGCGTGGGCCACCGGCTGACCGGATCCGGCGCGTGGGGCGGATACCGCCGCACGTGTGGGGTAGCTCCCGGGGATGGTGTTGAAGAACCCCGCCGACCTGCTGCGCCTGCTCCTCGTCGCCGTGCTCTTCTATCCGGCACTGGTGGTCATCCTGCGGGTGTCCGGGAAACGGACACTGTCCAAGCTCAACGCGTTCGACCTCGTCGTCACGGTGGCATTGGGCTCGACGCTGGCGACGATACTGCTGTCGCGGGACGTCTCGCTGGTCGAGGGGATCCTCGCGCTGGCCCTGCTGGTGGCGTTGCAGTACGCGGTCGCCCTGCTCGCCGTCCGCTGGCCCCCGTCGCAGCGGCTGCTGAAGGCCCGGCCGACCATGCTGCTGCGGGACGGGCGGCCACGGTACGACACCATGCGCCGGGTCCGGGTGGCGGAGAGTGAGATCCGGCAGGCCGCCCGCAGCCAGGGCGCCGGCGACCTCGGTCAACTCGCGGCGGTGGTCCTGGAGACGGACGGCAGCCTCAGCGTCATCACCCGCAGCGGCCTCGGCGACGGCAGCAGTCTCGCCGATGTGCGCGACGAGGGGCGGTAGCGGTCAGAGATGCTGGCAGCGCCACTCGCTGAGCGCCCTCTCGGTCACCCGCTCCTCCTGGCGGACCGAGTCCTTGATCCGCTCGCGGGCGTCCGCTCCGGTGAACCGCTGGACCAGGGCGACGACGCCGGAGAAGACGACGAGCACGCCCAGCGCGATGAGCGGGGTGACCAGGGTCGCCGGCACGACCAGCACAGCCAGTGCCGCCGCGGCGACGAGATTGGAGCGCCGGAACCGGCGGAAGGTGCGCGCGGCGACGAGCGCGTCGGCAAGGAGAAAGAGGCCGACGCCGCCGTACAGGGTGACGGCGCTGGGCCCCGGCAGCGGTTCGACGCCGGGCGCGGCGACCTCCTCGAGCACGAGCTTGAGCCCGAGCGCGGTCATCACGATTCCGACCAGGACCAGCAGGTGCAGGTAGGTGAAGACGTCCCGGGCCAGGGGTATCCGGCTCGGGCCCCGGGTGCCGTGCATCGCATGCTCGACACTGGGCGCGAGGGTGTCGAAGTGCAACCACCACATCGCGGCGAGCAACGCGATGCCGAGGATGGAGCCGGTGATGACCGGCCCGGTCAGGGCGAGCCGGTCGAAGCGGCCCGGTCCCAGCCCCAGCGCGATGACCGCCTCACCGAGGGCGATCAGGATGATCAGGGCGTGCCGCTCCGCCCAGTGTCCCGCCGAGGCGACCCCCCAGCGGGCGTACGGCAGGAACAGGCCGACCGAGTACTCGACCAGCAGGGCGGCGCCCCACAACGTCAGGCGTGCGGCGAGGACCGCGTCGGCCGGAACCCACCAGGGCGCGGTGGCGGCCAGCCCGACCAGCAGGGCGGCCAGCACCGCCGGGGCGGTGATGACGACCAGTTGCCGGCGGGAACGGCCCGCCCGGCTGAGCACGTAGAGGAACCCGGCCGACGTGAGGCCGCGTACGGCCAGGTAGGAGACCGCGAACACCACCGGGCCGGGCAGGTCGTCGGGTTGGTCGATGAACGCCTGTGGAATGGTGATCGCCAGGATGAACGCCGCCGCCATGATGCCGAAGCCGAGCGGCGGCAGGAACCCGTGGTCGGCGCGGACGACGTTGCCGAGCGACGCGAACCCGGTCCAGCAGAACCAGAGCAGCGCCAGGACGATCGTGCCGGACAGCACGGAGACGGGGGTCAGTTCCCGGGACACGAGACCGGTCACGTTGAGGAACGCGAAGACGAAGATCAGGTCGTAGAACAGCTCCAGCCGGGTGACCCGGCTGCCGGGTGCCACCGGCATGAGCCACCGCGAGCGGCGGAGGGGCGGCGGAACGCTCACCCGGTCAGTTTCCGTCCGCGATGCTGGCCCAGGGGCGGTTTCACCACAGCCGACCGCCTGCGCTGACCGGCTCGGTCAGAAGTCGGCCGGACGGCCTGCCGGTGGCGCAGACCATCCACTACTCCGCGTCGACGCTGGAGAAGCATCCGGACGCGTGACCGTCATGACTGTTCGTCGTCGACGACGTCGGTGCGGTCGTCGTGCGTGACCGTCACCTCCAGATGCTCGTCCGGCTGGGGTGCCTGGGCCACGGTGTGGTGCGGGTCTCCGTCGGGCGAGAACAGCACCCGGTCGGTCTTCGGGCTCTTCTCCCGGCCCTCCTCCGGCTCGGTCACGGCACTCTCCCTCCGGTCCGGTCGCGTCCCTGCCCACGCTATGCCCCGCCCGGGGGCCCGGCGCGGGAATCCGCCGTCTGCGACGCCATCGGGTGTCGCGCGTGCCGTCGGTCGGCCCGCTGCGGGCAGGGCCGGTTGGCACGGATGACGGGCTCGGGAGCAGTGGCCGCCGGAGACGGATCGTCACCGCCACACGGTGACGGTCCCGGCCGCCAGCGCCTTCTTTCCGTCGAACGCGCGGTACGGGTGCGGGGCGAACTCCGCGGCGAGGTCGCCGGACGAGAACAGGATGACGGTTCCCTCGACGGTGACCAGCTGCGGTGGCGTCGCCTCGACGGCCTGCCGGGTCAGCACGAGCAGTGGGCCGTCGCTCAGGTCGACGTCCCGGACGACGATCGCGCCCTCGTCGATGACCCGCTCGACGGCGGCGGTCACGGTGAGCCGGTCGCCGACGGCGGCACGGGCGAGCGTGCTCGGCGGGCTGGTGCTGGAGGGCCGCTGCGGCGGTTCGGGGCCGGGGTCCCGGGAGCAGCCGCCCGACAGCAGGGCGGCGACCAGTCCCGCGGCGATCGCCGCGCGGCGGACGCCGTGCTGCCCGACCATGGTGATCACCTGCCTTCGTCGTGACCGTCGACAGTGCTCCTGTCACCAGGAACGCTCCGAGGTGTGACGGCCGTCGCGCGGCAACGTGACGGTCGTGTGACAACACCGGGCGGGCTCCCGATCGGAGTTTTCGCCGGCCGGGGGCCGGGTAGCGCGATGGTCGACCGGGGCTCCGGCTCCGATGTCGACCGACAGCGACACGGCGCCCGCGAGGGTGCCGGACCGGGAGGGGGCAGGGCGGTGCGTTGTCTGCAACGGCGTTACCGGCTCGACGAGCCGGTCGGCCGGGGAGGCATGGCGACCGTCTGGCGCGGCTACGACCTGCGGTTGCAGCGTACCGTGGCGGTGAAGCTGTTGTCGTCGGCGTTGCTGGGCGACCCGGCGGCCCGGGACCGGATCCGCCATGAGGCGTTGGCCGCCGCCCGTTTCGACCACCCGAACGTCGCCCGGGTCTACGACTACGGCGAGCAGTGGCACCTGACCCGCACCCCCACTCCGTTCCTGGTGATGGAGTTCGTCGACGGGCGGACCCTGGCCGCCCGGCTCCGCGGTGACGGGCCGCTCCCGGCACCGGAGGTGCTGCGGGCCGGTCGGCAGGTGGCGGCGGCCCTCGCCGCCGCCCACGCGCACGGCGTGGTGCACCGCGACGTCAAGCCCGGCAACATCATGCTCACCCGAAGCGGGGTGAAGGTCGTCGACTTCGGAATCGCCGCCGGCGTGGGCGAGGACGTGGCGGACCCGGACGGGCTGGTCTGGGGTACGCCGGCCTACCTGCCGCCGGAGCAGGCGGCCGGCGCGGAGGCGGCACCGGCGGGCGACGTGTTCGCGCTCGGCGTCGTCCTCGCCGAGTGCCTCACCGGTCAGGTGCCGGAGCGGGCCCCCCACGAACCGGCAGCCAGCGTCGCCCTCCCGGGGCTCGCGGCGCCCCACGTGGAGCTGGTCCGCGCGTGCCTGGAGACGGATCCCGGCCGGCGGCCGACAGCGGCGGAGTTGGCGGCGGCGCTCGGGCCGCTCACCGGGACGACCGTGGCGGTGGACCCGACGGCCGGTGGTGCCCGACCCGCGGTGCCCGCCCGGACCGTCCCGGGCCCCACCCGGCGCGCGCGCCCGCGGGTCGCGAGCCGGCCGGCGCGAGGCGTACGCCGTGGCGTTCGCCTCGCGGCTCCCGCCGCGGCGGCCGCCGCGCTCGCCGGGCTGTTGCCGGGACTGGTCACCGCCGAGGACCGATCCGCCGACCCGGCCCCGTCCGGGGCCGGCTGTCGAACCCGCTACCTGGCGCAGCAGGGAGCCGACGGCGGCTTCACGGCACGGATCACCGTGACGGGTATCGGCGGTCCGGGCACGCAGCACCGCACGCTGACCTTCACCCTTCCGGAGGGGCAGCGGCTCCTCGACGTCGTCGGCGCCGCCTGGACCCGGGACGAGCGGCGGGTGACGCTCCGCCTCGCCGAGCCGCCCGTACCGGGAGGGGACCTGACCGCGACGCTGCACGGCCGGGCGGACACCGGTGGACACGAGCCACCCCGCCGGTTCACGGTGGGCGACGTCGTCTGCGACCGCACGGGCACGCACGTCCGGACGTCCGTGCTCCCGTCCGTCGCGGCCGTCCCGGCGGCGGCGCCGACGGAGACGGCCGGCCGGGGCTCCGCCGGCGGGCCACCGGCGGGCGGCGCCCGGAGCAGTGGTCGCGGAGCGGGCGGGGCGCCCGTGCCGCCGTCACCGTCGGTGACCACTCCGTCCGGCGCCGCGCCGACGCCGACGCCGCCGTCGGACCCGCCGACCACCGCGCCGCCGACGAGTGGGCCGCCGCCGTCCGATCCGCCGCCGTCGGATCCGCCGGCCACGTCGGTGCCGCCGGTGACGGCGGAGCCGTCGGCCACGTCCGAGCCGCCGGTGACGGCGGAACCGACGCCCACCCCGCGAACCACCACGTCGTCCGAAGCTGCCGAGCCCCCACCGCCCGCGCTGCCACCGACGTCGGTCGAGCCGTCCGTCACCGCTGGGGGCTCCCGGACGTCCGGGAGTGCGGCGTGAGGGAAGGGGTACGACGTTGAGACGACGATCCCGAGAGGAGAAGCCATGACCGGCACCACCATGCCGATGCTGGAGAGTTACCCGAAGTCGATCAACCTGGACCGTAAGAAGCTGGCCGCGGTGATCGACGCCCTCAACGACTGCGCGCAGGCCTGCACCGCCTGCGCCGACGCCTGCCTGAGCGAGGACATGGTCGCCGAACTGGCGAAGTGCGTTCGCACCAACCTGGACTGCGCCGACGTGTGCACCACGACGGCACGGGTCCTGTCCCGGCACACCGGGTACGACGCGAACATCAGCCGCAGCCTGCTGGAGGCGTGCGCGACCGCCTGCCGGGCGTGTGGCGACGAGTGCGCCCGGCACGCGGACCGGCACGAGCACTGCCGGATCTGCGCCGACGCTTGCCGCGCCTGCGAGCAGGCATGCCGGGACCTGCTGGCGACGATGAGCTGATCCGGGCACGACGTCCCGCGCCGCCTCGGGTACCGGACCGGCGCGGGACGTGCCGTACCGTCAGCGCTTGGCCTGCTGCTTGGCCAGCTGCGGGTCGGCGCCCCTGCCGACCCGGCGCAACGCGTCGCGGAGCTGGTCCTCGGTCATCTTCGAGTTGCCCTCGATGCCCGCGTCGTGGGCCTTCTGGCGCAGGTCGTGGAGCCGTTCGCGGTCACCCATGTCACCCTCCCCGTGTCGGCTGCGGCACAAGGACGCGCTCGTGCCGCCCGGACCCTGGCGTTCCCGCCCGTCCCGCCGGCAAACCGTCAGCGCAGCAGACCGTCCGCGCCGGCCGTCGTCATCCGCTGCCGTACCGGCGGGGAGGCATGGACGACCCGCACCATCGTCCCGGTCCGCTCCGCCTCGAGGGCGGCGGCGGTGACGGCGGCGGCGGCGGACGGCTCGACGTCGACCACGCCGGAGAGGTCGAGGTGCACCTCCCGGGGCCGGTCGCGCAGCACCCGGTGCAGCGCGTCGCGGAGGGTGTCGACGTCCGCGCCGCGCATGCCGCCCCGTAGTACCAGGACCACGACGCCGGCGGACAGGATGGTCACGGTGATCGACATCGACGCCACGGGGACCTCCAGGCCGAAGCGGGGCTCGTTGCTCGGGATCAGGGCCGGCCCCCGGACGCCGCGGACCCGGCCCGCCCGCTCAGCTGGGCGACCGCTTCGGCGCGGCTGTCGTACACCGGGAACATCCCGTCGAGGCGTAGCGTCCGCAGGACGGTGCGGAGGAACGGCGACGGCGCGGCGAGGCTCACGGTGGCGCCGCGGGCGGCGGCGTCGCGGTGCGCGCGGACCAGCAGGCCCAGCCCGGTCGAGTCGATCAGGTGCACGTGGGTGAGATCCACGACGACGTGCCCGCCCATGTCGGTCGCGTGGCGCAGGGCGGTGCGCATGGTGTCCTCGCCGTCGACGTCGATGTCGCCCGCGCACGTGATCACGGTCGCGTCCCCACGGTGGTCGATTCCGAGGATCCCGCCGGTCCCCGGCCCGTCCGGCACCGCGTGGCCGGACCTCGCCGCCATGGTGCAGTGGGCGCATCGGTGGGGGCCGTCGGCGAGGGGTGAGCCGCTCCAGCCGTGGTCGGCGACCATGGTCCAGACCACGCCACCGTCCGCCGGGCCGCCTCCCGTTTCGACGACCGTGTCCCCGCAGATGTCGCAGACCAGTGTCGTTCGCTCGTCGCCCCGGACGACCGTCATCGTGCCGGTCCCTCCTTCAGCTGCGGGCTCACCGGGTACGGTGTCGCCGCCTCCGTCGGGCCCGCGACGCTTCCGTTCAGCCCACAACCTGCCGGCCCGGATTCGCGGTCACCCTTCGGCCGCATGACGGTTGTGTGACAAATCCGGTACCCGTCGGCGGGCACGGTCATCGTGGTTGTTCAGCAGGCGCCCGACCGGGAACCGACAATTCAGAACGCGCGGTGGCGCGGGTGCGGGATCCAGCCGAGGAACCGCTCCCGCAGGGCGGCCGGCGGCGACCGCAGGTCCGCGGTGGCGGCGGTCAGGCAGGCCGCCAGGTAGACACTGAGGTTGGCCGGCTGCGGCCCGTACTCCCGGAGCAGCAACTGGCGGCGGGTCGGGCACGGCCAACTCTGCCCGCAGTCCCGGCATACCCACGCGGGAGTCACCGGATCGTGACGTTCCGACACCGCTCACCTCCGCCGAGCGTCGCCGCCGGGAGGGCGGCCGGGGCTCGCGGTCACGTAACGAGAGCGGACACGGCGGGGTTCCGGCGGTACGACACACGGGCCGGAAGCCCGACCGACTGGGGGACCGTCGGCCGCCTGACGGCGTACGAACCGTGACCGACCGCCGTCGCGGGCGCGTCGATCGGAGCCCCCGCCACCCGCTGCCTCAGCGGGCGGGGTCGCCCGGAGGCACCGGGGGTGGCACCCGGGCAGCACGCCTGGGGCAGGCCGAGACAGATCTGTCGCAGCCGGTCGAGAAGCTCGGGCGGGACATCCCCAGGTCCGGTCACGTCCGCACGTCAACCCGCACCTCCGACACCGCCCCGGCGCGGCGAGCCGACCCGGTCCCGGCGCAGGACGGTCACCAGCACGCCCAGCGCGACCGCCTGGACCGTCGCGGTCACCGCCACGAGCAGCGGCACGGACGTCTCGTACAGCCCGCCGGTCAGCGCGCCACCCACGGCCGCCGCGACGCCGACCACCGCTCCGAAGACGCCGTACGCCGTCGCGCGCCGGCCCGGACCCACCAGATCCGCGACGGTGGCCTTCAACGTCGACTCCTGCACGCCGAGCACGGCGCCCCACACCAGCACGCCGGCCACCGCCGGCCCGACCGTGGGGGAGAAGGCGAGCGCGGGGACGGTGGCGGCCACGATCGGCAGGACGACCAGGATCCGCGCGCCGTACCGGTCGTACGCCCACCCGGTGGCGACGGCGGCGACCGCGTCAACGACCATCGCGGCGGCGTAGAGCACCGGCACCGCCGTCGCGGGCAGCAGGTCCGCCTCCACCAGGTGGAAGGAGAGCACCCCGAACGTGGCGAAGCCGGTCATGGTCAGCCCCGCGAAGGCGGCGTACACCCAGAACCTGCCCGGCAGTCGGCTCGCCTCCCGCGGCGCCGCCCGGTCCCGCCGTCGCGGCCGCTCGGGGGGCCCGCCGCTCTCGTAGCGGGTCGGGTGCGGAACCCGCATCCGCAACCACACCAGGACGATGAGAGTGAGCGCTCCCGGCACCGCGAGCGCGAGCAGCGCCGGCCCGTAGTCGCCGCCGCTCGCCGCCAGCACGGCGGCCACGGCCAGCGGCCCGACCAGCGCTCCCGCCTGGTCCAGTGCCTCGTGCGCCGCGAAACCGCGACCGCGACCGGTCACGGCGGCGGCGTGGGAGAGCAGCGTGTCCTTGGCCGGCTGGCGGATTGCCTTGCCCACCCGTTCCGCGACGACCAGCGTCCCGGCCACCCAGACCACCGAGGCGACGCCCAGCAGCGGGACGCTCACGACGGTGAGCCCGTACCCGGCGAGGGCCCACGCCCAGAAACGGCCGGTACGGTCCGCCAGCGGCCCGGACACCAACCGCAGCACCAGCGCGGACGCCTCGCCCACGCCGGTGATGACGCCCACCGTCAGTGCGCTCGCCCCCAGGCCGGCCAGGAGCGGGCCGGTGATCGACCGCGCGCCCTCGTAAACGATGTCGGCGAGCATCGCCACGACACCGAACCAGAGCACGAACCGCCACGCCGACAGGGGCGGACGGGCGGGATCGCTGTCGGAAGGGCCGGCCGATCGCGGCATGACCTCAGTCTGCCGCCCGGCCTGCCCGTTGACCGTCAGTCGGGCAGCAGCGGCATCTCCACGCCGGGGTCCCGGCCGAGCAGGGTCGCCCGGGTCAGCGCGGCCGAGCCGAAGCGGCTGCGCACCGCGTCCACGGCGGCGTCCAGGTCGGCTCCCGGGTCGCGGTCGAACGGCAACGGCGGCTGGACCGGGGCGTCGTCCAGGTTGCCGACCGAGACGCCGATCAGCGTAACGCCTCGCCGCTCGATCTCCGGCAGCGCCGCCCGCAGCAGCGACCGCGCGGTGGCCAGCAGCGGCGCCGTGTCCGCCGTCGCCTTGCCGATCGTGTGCGAGCGGGTCGCCCGCGTGTAGTCGGCGAAGCGCAGCCGCAGCATCATGGTCCGCCCCGAGCGGGCGGCCGCCCGCATCCGGCGGGTCACCCGGTCCACCAGGCCGGAAAGGATCGCGTCCAGGTCGGCAGGGGAGTGCGGGCCGCGGCCGAGGGCGTGCTGCGCGCCCATCGACGACCGCCGGCGCCCCACCTGCACCGGCCGCGGGTCGCGGTTGTGCGCCAGCGCGTGCAGGTGCCGGCCGGCTCCCGCGCCGAGCAGCGTCACCAGCGTCGCCTCCCCGAGCCGGGCCACCTGACCGACGGTGCAGACGCCCCGCTCGCGCAGCTTCGCCGCCGTCACCGGGCCCACGCCCCACAGCCGCTCGACCGGCAACGGGTGCAGGAACGCCAGTTCCTGCCCGGGTGGAACGACAAGAAGCCCGTCGGGCTTGGCGACGCCGCTGGCCACCTTGGCGAGGAATTTCGTCCGGGCGACGCCGACCGTGATCGGCAGGCCGACCTGCTCGCGGACCTCCCGGCGCAGCCGGACGGCGATGTCGGCCGGTGGACCCGCCAGCCGGCGCAGGCCGCCCACCTCGAGGAACGCCTCGTCGACCGAGAGCCCCTCCACCAGCGGCGTGGTGTGCCGGAAGATCTCGAACACCGCGCGGCTGGCCGCCGTGTACGCCGCCATCCGGGGCGGCACCACGACCGCGTCGGGGCAGAGCCGGCGGGCCTGCCGGCCGTTCATCGCGCTGCGGACACCCCGCGCCTTGGCCTCGTAGCTGCAGGCGAGCACCACGCCGCCGCCGACGATGACCGGCCGGCCGCGCAGGCGTGGGTCGTCCCGCTGCTCCACCGACGCGTAGAACGCGTCCAGATCGGCGTGCAGGACGGTGGCCTCGGTCGACACGCACCCATGTTCGCACGCATGTGCTAATTCGTGCAGCGACCTGCCGGTACGCCGCCGCTCACCGCTCCGGTCGTTCCAGCAGGCCCTTGAGCCGTGCCAGGTCCTTGCGGTTCGCCCGGCGCATCGCCCCGGCCAGCACCGGGGCGGCGATCGAGGCGAAACCGCTCGGCTCGCCCCGGTTGCGCAGCGTCATGCGGGTGCGGCCGCCGTCCAGCGCTTCCCAGCGGTAGGTGGTCTCCATCGGGAAGGGGCCCTCCGCCGTGCGCATCACCAACCGGTCGTCGGGCACCAGGTCGACGATCTCGTACGTGTAGGCCAGCCGACGGCCGAGGAACTGCGCCACGAACGCCACCCGCGAGCCGACCCGCGGCGGCGGGGGCGTCAGCCACTCCACCGACCCGATGTTCACGTACCAGGCCGGAGCGTTCGCCGGGTCGCCGGCGAACGCCGCCACCCGGGCGACCGGACGGTCGATGACGACCTCCGACACCACGTCCACCGCCACGGCGACCTCCCGACAGCCAGCACCCGGAACCTCCAGACGCCCGTCCAGTCTCCCAGCTGGGGCGGGACCGGTCGGGCGGGTGCCGGTCGGATCGGCGGGGGCGGGTCAGCCGAAGGTGCCGCGCAACCACGTCTCGTAGGCGGACGTCCGGATGCCCCAGACCAGCGTGGTGATCACCGCGAGCAGGACGAGCAGGGCGACCACCCTGGCCGTCCCGGTCCGGCGGTGCCCCGCCGGCGCGTCGCTACCCGTCGTGGCCGGTGCCGTCGGCGGGTCGCCGCCGGTCGTCGCCGGTGGCGTCGGGCCACCGGGTGCCCGGCGGCGAGCACCGGCCACGGCCGCCGCCAGCACCAGCGGCACCGCCACGAGGAGCCCCTGCACGAGGATCCAGAGCGCCGTCCGGGACATGGCGTCGAGATCCACCGCCTCCCGGCACAGCCCTACGCCGGTCAGGCAGCGCACGGGGCCCGCCACCCACCAGATCGCGGCGGTGGCGGCCGCCGTGGCCACCGTCGCGGCGAGCAGCGCGCGGGCCGGTCGCAGCGGACCCCGGCCGGCCACCACCACCGCCATCGCGATCGCCACCACCAGGGAGCCGACCGCGATCGTGGAGTTGTCCACGACCGCGCCGAACGAGATCTCGTCGGGCTCCGGGACAGCCTGGCGCACGCCGACCGGAACGACCACTCCGGCGGCCACCGGCAGCACCGCGCCCACGACCGCCACGACCGCGCCGCCGCCGAGCCCGACCAGCCCGGACCGCCACAGAATCGTCCCCCGGCCGGCGCGTCCTGCCAGCGTCGCCGGAACCAGCCATAGCGCGGTCAGGGCCAGCAGGGTGAGCGGGTTGTACACGAACCGGTACGCCGGACCGAGATCGGCGGTGCTCAGCCGCCCGACCGTCGCGTACCAGCCGGCACCGTCGGCCGGTGGCGGTCCCCAGTCGATCGCGAACCCGAAGCGCACCGTGCTGAACGGCAGCCAGACGGCGAGTGCCGCCGCACCGGCCAACCCGGCAGCGGCCAGCGTCGCCGCCAACGCCCAGCGTGCCGGCCGGCCGGGGCCGACCGAGGCAGCCCTCGGATTCGCTCCGGCCACGCTGGCGTCGCTCGCGGCCGCCTCGACGGAGGGATCGGCCAGGTGGGCCGTCGCGTGGAGCCACGTTGCGCGGGAGGTCGAGTCGGCCCACGCGGCCAGCACCACCGCCGCGACCGTCAGCAACAGTCCTGCGACGAGCGTGGAAGCCAGGCCGGAACCGCCGATCGATCCCGGCGTCCCGGTCACTGCGACCACCGACACCTGTGTGCCCGCCATGAAGGACCCGGCCAGGACCGTCCCGCTGGTGAACCAGAAGGGGACCCGACGTGACTGCCCGGTTCCCACGGTCGTCCCTCGTGCCGCTCGCCAGACCGTCAGGGCGAGCAGGGCTGCCAGCACCGAACCGACCACCAGGGCGAGCAGGGCGGTGCCGAGCACCGGATCGAGCCCCAGCGCGCCGCCCGCCACGGCAACCAGGTTCGCGGTCAGCACTCCCGAGGGGAGACCGGCGGCGACCAGGTCCCAGTGTGTGGACGTCAGCGTCGTCGCCGGACCACGGATGGCGCGAAGCCGGTCGTGGGGCCGCGGGTGGGTGCCCCACCGGGCGAGCCACCGTCGCGGCGCCGGTTGGCGTTGGAGGATGGCGGACAGCGCGGCGCCCGTTCCGCCGACGGAGGCGGCCACCGCGTCGGCGTACGTCTCACGTGCCCGCAACACGGAGTTGCGCAGCAGGTAGACCAGGCAGGTGAGGGCGAGCATCGCGCCGAGCAGGCGCGCGTTGCCCGCCAGCGCGTCCACCGGGCTGCGCCACGTCCACCCACGGGACGTGGTGAACAGAAGCAGCACGAGCAGCGGCGGCAGCACCGCCACGAACAGGAACGCCCGCCAGATCGAGATGGTCAGGTACGTCAGGTCCACGTCCCGGTTACGCAGGTGCGCAAGCTCGTGTGCCACAACGGCACGGAACGCCGGCCGATCGGTGGCCCGTAGCACCAGCAGTCCAGCGCCGAGGTGGATCCGCCGCCGGCCCGGTAGACCGAACGCCTGGCCGCTCGGCGCGCCCCGGTGCGGCACGAGGCGCCACTCGGGCGCCCGGGCCAGCCCCAGGTCCCGGCTCAACCGCGCCAGGTCGTGCGCCAGTCCCGGAACCAGGTCCGGCGTGAGCCGCGTCGAGCGGTCCCGCCGCACGATCCACCAGGGATGGGCGAGGTAGAGGGTGAGGGCCACCACCGTCAGCAGCCCGAGCCCGGCGGCGACCGCCGTGAGCGGTGCGGCGTACGCCGGCCGCAGGCAGGACCGGAAGTCCGCGGTCAGCGCCTCGCGTTGCCCGGGCGCGTCCAGCGTGCCTTCGGCGGCGAGTCGGGCGGCGTCGGCGTCCAACGTGGCCGCGCACTCGGCCAGACGGGCCTGGACGGCCTCCATGCGGATCGAGGGGGAGAGGGCGACGCTGAAGAAGACGACCACGCTGGTGGCGAGGACCGCGCCCACCAGCAGGGCGAAGTACACGGCCGCCGCGCCGGGGGCCACACGGTGACCGGTCGTGGGCGCCACGGCGGTCAGCGCGTCTCGCCGCCGAGCCGTCCCTGCCCGACCACGGCGTCGGCGATCATGGCGGCGCGTTCAGGCTCGACGCCACCGCGCACCGCGACCCGCTCGACGATCCCCCGCACCTCGGCCCACTCCTGCGCGGTCAACTCCAGCGGCGGCGCCTCCGCCGGCCCGTCGGGACGGCCCCGGAAGACCCGCCGCAGTGCCGCCGAGGTGACCTGGTGCCCCTTGCGCATCGCGCGCTCCGCGACGTACCGCACCGCCTCGGTCATCGCCGCCAGGGCGACCGGCGTCAGCAGCACGAGCACCTCGGGCACCCCGAACGTCAGCGGGCCACCGCGCCGTTCCGGTTCGGCGTACGCACGGGGATCGGCGAAGTGCGCCTCGCTGAGCAGTGGGAACAGCTCCGTCTCGCCGGGCGAGAACCGGTCGACGACCGGCCTGGCGAGGTCGACCAGCAGAGATCGGTCCGACTCCGGACGCATCCAGCCCTCCACGACCGCCCGTGTCCGACCGGGCACCGTCCACTGTAGGGGCCCGGACCACGCGCCCGGAAGCCGCGCGGAGCGCGGAGCCGGGGCCTACAGGTCCGCGAACGGAGCCGCGTACGCGAACTCGCCCTTGATGGTGTCCCGCCAGGCCGTCATCGGGCGGGCCTGGAAGTGGGCGCCCCACGCCGGCACCGGCGGGGTGACGCCCAGGTCGACCGCGGGGCGGAACCCGAACCGCGGGTAGTAGTCGAGGTGGCCGAGGAGCACCACGAGCGGCTCGTCGAGCGCGTCGGCGGCGCCGAGCACGGCGTGCATCAGCGCCGACCCGACCCCGCGCCGCTGCCGGACCGGCAGCACCCCGAGCGGCCCGAGCCCCAGTGCGACCGGCTCGCCGTCGACGTGCCCACGGGTGGCCACGACGTGCCCCACCACCTCGCCGTCGACGACGGCGACCAGGGAGAGCGCCGGCAGCCAGCCGGCGTCGGCGCGCAGCGCGTCGACCAGGGCGGCCTCCACCGGTACGGCGTCCGGCCGCTGCGGGTCCGCGAACGCGGCGGCGTGTACGGCGTGGATGGCGGCGATGTCGGCGGGGGACTCACGTCGGATCAGCACCGCGTCACCGTAGGCGAGACCCGCCCGGCGGCGCCCGCGATTTTTCGTGGTCAGCCCACCGCGGTCGGGGAGGGGGGTGCGCTGCTGCCCTGCGGCGCCTCGGCCGTCATCAGCCGGACGATCTCGGCCCGGTCGGCGGCCGACGGGAGTCCCCACCCGGGGCGGTACCCGTACACCTGGTCCAGCGGGGTGGAGGCGGTACGCCCGTCGAGGACCTCGACCGAGCCCGTGTCGATCAGCCCGGGGTGCTCGACGCCGCACGCCTCGGCCACCTTCATCAGGTCGCGCCGCAACGTACGGATGTAGTTCGCGGCCCGCACCGACTTGCGGGCGGGGTCGAGGCCCCGGGCCAGCCACGCGTTCTGGGTGGCGACGCCGGTGGGGCAGGTGTCGGTGTGGCACTTCTGGGCCTGGATGCAGCCGATGGCCAGCATCGCCTCACGGCCGACGTTCACCATGTCGGCGCCGAGGGCGAACGCCACCACGGCGTTGTCCGGCAGGCCGAGCTTGCCCGCGCCGACGAAGACGACCTGCTCGTGCAGGCCCCGCTCGGCGAAGACCCGGTGGACCCGCGAGAAGCCCTGCTGGAACGGCAACGACACCGAGTCGGTGAAGATCAAGGGCGCGGCGCCCGTGCCGCCCTCGCCGCCGTCGACCGTCACGAAGTCCACGCCGCGCCCGGTGTCGCGCATCAGCGTGGTCAGCTCCTCCCAGAAGCCGAGGTCGCCGACCGCGGACTTGATGCCCACCGGCAGGCCGGTCTCGGCGGCGAGCAGTTCCACCCAGTCCAGGAGGCTGTCGCAGTCGGAGAACTCGGCGTGCCGCGACGGGCTGACGCAGTCCCGACCCTGGGCGATTCCGCGGGTCGCGGCGATCTCGGCGGACACCTTCGCCGCCGGCAGCAGGCCGCCGAGGCTCGGCTTCGCGCCCTGGCTGAGCTTGATCTCCAGCGCCTTGACCGGCGCGCCGGCGACCAGGTCCTTGAGCCGTTCCAGGCTGAACCGGCCGTGCTCGTCGCGGCAGCCGAAGTACGCGGTGCCGATCTGGAAGACCAGGTCACCGCCCTTGCGGTGGTACGGCGACAGCCCGCCCTCACCGGTGTTGTGCAGGCAGCCGGCCAGGGCGGCGCCCCGGTTCAGCGCCTCGACCGCCCTGCCCGAGAGGGAGCCGAAGCTCATGCCGGAGATGTTGACCACCGACTCCGGACGGAACGCGCGGGCCCGGCCCCGGGCGGCGCCGAGCACCTTCGCGCAGGGGAGCGTGACGTCGTGCCCGGCGCCGGGGGACGACGGCGGCACCGCCCGGCCGAACGTGCGGTGCTTGATGATCGGGTACCCGGGGGTGTACTCGATGTCGTTGTCCGTGCCGAACCCGAAGTAGTTGTTCTGCTCCTTCGCCGACGCGTACACCCAGCGTCGCTGGTCGCGCGTGAACGGCCGCTCCTCGTTGTTGCCGGCCACGATGTACTGGCGCAGCTCCGGCCCGATCGACTCCAGCAGGTAGCGGGCGCGACCGAGGACCGGGAAGTTCCGCAGCAGCGCGTGGTCACGTTGCAGCAGGTCGCGCGCGGCGAGAGCGGCCACGGCGGTGACGGCGGCGGGTACGGCTCGACGGGCCCAGTTCATGCCCGCCACTCTTTCCGCGATCGTGCCCGGTCAAACGGGGGTGCGGGTCCGACCGCCCACCACTCGCGGTCCGCCGGCCGCGCAACTGGAGTCGACGGCAGCGTCCCGTGGACTGCCCGACCGACGCGAAGATGACGATCAACGCCCGCAACTCGGGCGCCACGGTGTGGCTCGCCGACCACGAGGACGCCAACACGCCGCTCTGGGAGAACGCGATCGGCGGACAGCTCGACCTGCGCGACGCGATCGACCGGACGCTCGCCTTCACCTCGCCCGACGGCAGACGCAGGGTGCGGGAGTCGCTCCAGGCTGCCTAAGCGATCGGTGGCGCCACGCCCGGCTGAACCTGGCGGGCCGGTCGAGCCGTGCGTTGCGGATCGGCCGGGCGCGGCGGCTCGTCGTATCAGGTGCAGCTGCCGTCGGAGTCGGTGTTGCCGCCAAGGTCGACGATCCTGGCCAGCACCGCTCGGCAGTCGCTCGGCCCGCCCGCGCGGGTGTTGCCGGTGACGACGGAGTCCTGCAGTTCGACCCGGCCAGGGCCCACCGGCACCTCCGGACCGGGTACGTACGCGAGCGTGATGTTGATGCCGCCTCCCCCGTCCTCGGCGTAGTTGTCGGTCACCCGCGAGCCGACCACGGTGATCCCGGGACCACGTACGTCGATGCCGCCGCCGAGGCCGGCCAGCTCGCCGGGTCGGGTGGGATCGTGCGGGTTGACGACCCGGTTACGGGTGATCGTCGCCCGTTCGACCAGCCCGTCTGAATCGAACCGGATGCCGCCGGCCTCACCGGCCTCGTTGAGGTCCACCAGGCTGTCGCGCAGGATGAACGAGCTGGTCGGGGTGTTGAAGACGCCGCCACCGAAGCCCGCGGTGTTCCCGGTGACCCGCACCCGTTCCATCGTCAGCTCGGAGGTGTTCAGCACGCCCCCGCCAGCGGAGTAGCTCTCGGCCCCGGCGAGCGGCGTCGCGACGCCGCCGGTGACGGTGAGACCGGAGATCGTGGCCGGGCGGCGCACGGTGAAGACCCGGTCGATGCGACCACCGTCGATGACCGTGCTGTCGAGGCCGGCGCCGACGATGGTGGTCGGCGCCATCACCTTGAGGTTGCCGTGTGCGGCGTCGGCGAGCGTGTAGTCGGTGAACGGCACGCCGCGCGGCGGGATGCTCAGGGTGTACCGCCCGGCCGGGATCACGATGGTCGATCCGGAGGTGGCGTTGGCCTCCATCACCGCGGCCCGAAGGGTGCAGCCACCGTTGTCGGCCCGGCAGCGTCCGTCGCCGGGGGCGCTGTCCGGCGCGTCGGTCACGCTGTTCACCTGGTACCGGATGGTCCTCGTCTCGGTCACCGCGGCCTGCTGCTCGCCACTGTCCGTGGCGCTCGCCACGGGGATGCCGGCGACCGAGGTGCCGGCGACGGCGACCGCAGCGGCCACCGTCAGCGTCAGTCTGCGCAGGAACATCGTGTCCTCCTTCGTTGGGCCGGTCCTGCTGACAAAATCGGTCCATATGCGGACGCGTATGGATAGTGACCGTTCAGTAACCTGCTCGTTCAGGATGGCCAGCGCAACGACTGATGTCAATGGATGTGAGGCGTCGCGGTTCGGCGGGAGGAACCGCCAGGGGCACTGGCCACGACTCCGAAGCCCAATGCGGCGCAGGTGACCATGGACGCCCGACACTCGACCGTGTTCTACGACCGGTCGGGTGGCTGCGCGCGTGGTTGGGCCTCCAACGGCTCCGCCTACGGCGGACCTTCGTCCAACCCTGGGAGTCGGTGATGGCGGGCGAGGGCCAGCAGGGCGACGCGCAGCTGCGGTACGGGCAGCGACGTCACCGGACCGTCGAACCAGCGCGCGATCGCGGTCCCGCCGACCACGCTGAGCATGAAACGGGCGAGTTCCTCGGCGACGGCCGGGCGGTCGGCGACGCCGAAGACGTGGCCGAGCGATTCGGCGGCCCACTGCCGCAGGGCAAGCCGGTACTGCCCTAGCTCAGCGATGGCCGCGGCGCCGGTGCCCTGCTCCAGCATGCCGAGATCGAGCAGTATCCGTAGGTCGTGTGGGTGCTGCTCGAACGCGGCGCTGGCGCCGTCGAGGAACGCGGTGAGCCGCTCGTCCACCGTGTCGCCGGCCGGGGTTCCCGGAAGCGAGTTGACGAGGTGCTGGCGGGCGCGGCGGAGCACGGCGAGGTAGATCCCGTCCTTGTTGCCGAAGTGCCAGTAGATCGAGCTGGCCGGTGACCCGGAGGCGGCGGAGATCTTCGAGATGGAGGTACCGGCGTAGCCGAGCTGCGCCATCAGTGCCGTGGCGGCGTCGAGGATCGCTTCGCGGGAGGGCACCTCGGCACCGTGGGGGGCGGCGTCCTGCATGGCGTCCAGCGTAGGGCTCGGCCGTTGATCCCGTACCAGTTCATCGCCGGAGGCGAGGGCGGTGAAGCCGGAGCCCGCCGAGTTGGGTCGCCGTGATGCCGGCCGACGGTGCGGCGGGCGTGAAGAACCCGCGGATGGCCCTCCCACCAGCTCCAGCGTCCGGCTGATGCGTTTGGCCGCCTGCAGTGATGAGGAAGACCAGCACCAGCGGGCCGATCGCCCAGAGCCGTGGCTCCTCGGCACCGGTCGGCGCCACCTCACCGTGGACGTACGTGAAGAGCTGGGGGAGCCCGAGCTTGCGTACGCCGAACACTTGGTTGAATTCGGCGGAACAATCGTTTGGGTAGAACGACGCCAGGCGATCTCCTTCCGGGAAGATCGCCTGACGTCGGTTGCGATTCGGGCGGACGGCGGACCGTCAGGGCGTCGGCGCGGTGATGTTCACCATCCAACCGATGCTGAAGCCGTCCACGCACATGCCGTACTCGTCGCCCCACACCTGCTTCTCCAACGGCATGGTGACGGTGCCGCTGGCCGACAGCTTGTTCCAGTAGCCGCGCAGCTCGTCACCGTCGTCGCCGCTGAGGCTGATGGCGATGTTGGTGCCGGGTTGGTGTTCCATCCCGGGGGCGATGTCGGACGCCATCAGCGTGATGCCGTTCGACGCCTCCAGCATGGCGTGCATGATCTTGTCCTTCAGCGCCGGGTCGTCGTTGCCGAACTCGCCGAACGTGCTCTGGTTCAGGCTCCCGCCGAAGACGCTCTGGTAGAAGTCCATCGCCTGCCGCGCCGTGCCGGGAAAGTTGAGGTACGGGTTCAGCTTGGTCTGCACGGGCACACCCTCCTAGGTCGTAGCCAGCCTCACCGTGGCAACGACCGGGTACCGGGCAACGACGCGTGCGCCCCTCGCGTCGCCGCCGGCGCGGTGGAGGTGGTCGACCACCTCCACCGCGGAGCGGAGGCCGTCAGCGGTAGGACTGGCGGACCGAGCCGCCCACCAGCACGCACCACGTGTTGGTGTCGACCTTGCCGTTGTGCGGCAGGCGGTGCAGCCCCTGCACGTCTTTGACGGCCTTCCTGGTGACGTGGTCGAACTCGCCGGTGACGGTGACCTCGGCGTACCCCTTGGCGTTGAGGATGAACTGCACCGCGGCGACCGGCAGGCCGGCGGCGTGCTGGTCCAGCTCGGGCGCGAGGGTCTCCCAGGTGGGCGTGGTGAGGGTGGCGTCGACGTCGACCGGGATGCCGTTGCGTGCCTGCCAGTCCTGCACGGCGGCGACGGTGGCCGCGTCGAAGACGCTGGTCGGGGTCACCGCGTACCCGCGGTGGGCGAGCAGGTACTGCACCACCCGCACCGACGGCGACCCGACGAACCGCCACAGGTCCGGCCAGCGGCGGGCCGGCACGTCGGCCAGGTCGGTGCCGAGCTCGGCGAAGACCCGGCGGCGCAGCATCGGGAACTGTCGGTAGAAGGCGGCGCCGGGGCACAGCGTGTTGCGGAAGTCCCAGTGGCCGAAGATGTCGTGTGCGTGCAGCCCGTACTGCCGGCAGATGGTCGTGCAGAGCCGGACCAGCGAGTCGAGCAGCACCTCGGGCGGCGTCTCGGTGACGTACGTGCCCTCGTTCTCGATGCCGATGGCGCGGCCGTTCTCGCCCGGGCAGTGCGCGGAGACCATCTGCCGGTCACCGGCCTGGAGCCGTTCCAGGCTGCCCCGCCGTCCCTCCAGGACGTACCCGCCGCGGCTGACGGTGAAATGCTGGCCGGTGTCGGACCAGCCGTTGCCGTCGATGTGCAGGTTCTGGCAGTCGCGGGCCAGCTTGATGGCCTGCGCCTCGCTGTAGTCGGTGACGTTCGGGAACGCCATGTGGTGCACGATGATCTTGTTGGTCGGGATCGCGCTGACCACCAGGGGGTCCTTGGGTGGCCGGGCGCCCCACTCGTCGCAGCTGTAGATCCAGTCCAGGTCGGCGCCCGGGTCGGCGTGGGCGGTGGCCGGGAAGGCGAGTTCACTGCCGACGACCGCCACGGTGGCGGCGCCGAGGCCGGCCCGCAGCAGCGTGCGTCGGTCCAGTTCGCTCTGCTCGACGTGCATGGCATCTCCTCCGCGCCCGGCACGCGGGGGTGGGAGTGAGCCGCGTGAAAACCAGCTCCAAAGGCCGGGCGTGAGGTGGAGAATATTGCCAGGACGCCGGCAGCGCTAGGTCCTGTGCCGATCGGACCCTCGTCAGAGGACCTGGGAGAGGAACCGGCGCAGGCGCGGATGCCGGGCGGAATCGAACACCGCGGCCGGTGGCCCCGCCTCCAGCACCACGCCCCGGTCCATGAAGGCCACCGTGTCGGCCACCTCGCGGGCGAAGCCCATCTCGTGGGTGACCACCACCATCGTCATGCCCCCCGCGGACAGCTCCGCCATCAGCGACAGCACGCCCTTGACCAGCTCGGGGTCCAACGCCGACGTCGCCTCGTCGAAGAGCATCACCTGCGGCTGCAGCGCCAGCGCGCGGGCGATGGCGACCCGCTGCTGCTGCCCGCCGGAGAGCTGCGCCGGCCGCGCGTCCGCCTTGGCGGCGAGGCCGACCCGGTCCAACTCGTGCCGGGCCACCGCGACGGCCTCGTCCTCGGACAGCTTCCGGATCCGCCGGAGCGCGAGGGTGACGTTGCGCAGCACGCTCATGTGCGGGAACAGGTTGAACTGCTGGAACACCATGCCGACCCGCTGCCGCAACCGGTCCGGGTCGTCGCCCAGCACGCTGCGGCCGTCGAGGAGCACGTCACCGCGGTCCGGCTCGATCAGCCGGTTGACCGTCCGCAGCAACGTGGACTTGCCGGAGCCCGACGGGCCGATCACGCAGGCGGTCGCCCCGCGCGGCACATCCAGGTCGACGCCGCGCAGCACGCGGTTCGCGCCGAACGCGAGGTGCACGTCGCGGAGGCTCACACTGACCGACGTACTCATCGGGGGCTCCCCTCCACCGCGCCGGCGGGCGCCAGGTCGCCGTCCTCGTCACCGGGTGGGCCGGCCGGACGCCCGTGCCGCAGCCGCCGGTCGATCCAGTTGACCGCATGGGTCAACGGCACGGTCAGCGCCAGGTAGAACAGGCCGGCCAGCAGCAGCGCCGACTGGTTGCCGGTGTTCGCCGCGTAGTCCTGCCCGATCCGGAACAGCTCCCGCTGGCTGGCCAGCAGGCCGAGGAAGTACACCAGGCTGGAGTCCTTGATCAGCGCGATGAGCTGGTTGACCCACGCGGGCAGCACGCGGCGGACGCCCTGCGGGATGATCACCACCCGCATCGCCTCGGCCCACGAGAAGCCGAGGGCCCGGGCGGCGTCCAGTTGGGCGGCCTCCACCGACTGGATGCCGGACCGGAAGATCTCCCCGATGTACGCCGCCGCGATCAGCGACAGCGCCAGGATGCCGAGCGGGTACGGGTTCGGGCCCCACACCTCCATCCCCAGTGGCGCCAGCCCGACGCCGATCAGGAGGATCGTCGCCGCCGCCGGCAGGCCGCGGAAGACGTCGGTGTAGACGCGGGCCGGCCAGCGCAACCATCGCGTACGCGAGATGCCCGCGACCGCCAGCAGCATGCCCAGCACCGAGCCGAGCAGGGCGGCGGAGACCGCCAGGATCAGCGTGTTGGGCAGCCCGACGGTCAGCATCTCGGGCAGCGCCTCGCGCATGGAGTCCCAGTCGAAGAAGGTCTCCCACAGGGTGCTCAACGGATCCATCAGTCGCCTCTCCTACCGCCCCGCTCGCTCTCTCCTGTTAAGAAGGGGCCCCTTCACCTCGCCAGGCGTTAACAAGGGGCCCTTCCTTGTCAGCCGACCGGTACCGTGCCGCTGCCGGGCTTGAAGTCCGGCGGGATCGGTCGGCCGGGGTAGTACTGCTGCTGCAGCCGGCTCCAGGTGCCGTCGGCGATGACCTCGTCGAGCGCCTTGTCGAGGGCCGCGCGCAGCTTGTCGTTGTCCTTGGCGAACGCGTACGCGGTCGGGGCCGGGCTGAGCTCCTTGGCCGCCACCCTGATCTTGCCGTTGCTCTCCACGGCGGACGCGTCGCCGATCTCCGCCGGGGCGATCCACGCGTCGGCGGTGCCCGCCTTGAGCTGGTTGATCGCGCCGTTGTAGTCCGGCACCCGCACCGGGTCGAGGCCCTTACGGGTGGCGTAGTCGTCCTGCACGGTGCCCTGGACGACCACCACCCGCCTGCCCTCGAGCTGGTCGAAGCCGGTGATGGTGGAGCCGGCCGGTACGTCGAGTCCGAAGTAGCCGAAGTCGTAGCCGTTGCCGAAGTCGACGGTCCTCTTCCGCGCCTCGGTGATGGTGATCGACGAGCTTCCGACATCGAACTTGCGGTTCGCCACCTGGGCGAGCAGCGCCGAGAAGTCGGTGCCGACGAACTCCACCTTCAGGCCGATCCGGTCGGCCGCCGCGACCAGCAGGTCGTTGTCGAAACCGGTGAACGTCCCGTCCTTCAGGTAGACGTTCGGCGGTGCGTCGGTGAGCGTGCCGGCCCGCAGCACGCCGGGCTGGAGCAGGCCGTACGGGTTGTTCGCCGAGCCGGTGGCGTCGTCACCGCCGCAGGCGGTGAGGGTGGCGGCGCCGAGGACGGCGGCGACGGCGAGGGCGGCGGCCCGGGTCAGGGCAGGAAGGAATCGCACAGGTGTCTCCGAGAGGGTTGTCCGGGCGGGCACGGGCGTGCGCCGCCGGCGGTGCGCCGGTGGGCGGACCGCTGGGATGGTTCGGTGCGAGGGAGTGGGGCGCTCAGCTACACGCGGCGCTGCAGACCCGCATCATGTCGACGTGACGACGCCGGGTCAGGGCTGGCGGGGCGACGGTGCGGACGGACACGGCTCTCCTCCAGGTCGGTGCTGACCTGGGGTGCCAGGCCACGCTTGCACCGGAGCCCGCTCCGGTGCCCGGTCCTCACCCGGGGCACCCCTACGTGGACGAGGGTTGCCGGCCAGCAAGCCGGGGCTTCACGCTGGCGCTCATGACCTGGACCGACACTAGCAGCGCGTGACGATCCGCCGTCCAGCCGTTATGACCACCCTCACGTGCCGCCGGGCCTGCGGATTCGTCACTCCTCGATGGCCCCGCCGACCCGGCGCAGGTGCGCCCGGAACGTGTACCCCGGGTCGGCGTCGCGGCGGGCCAGGTACTCCGCGAAGGCGGTCTGCTCCCGCAGCGTCTCGCCGGCCCGGATGCGTTGGGCCTGGACGCGCTCGGTGCGGCGGATCCGCTCGGCGGTCGCGGACACCTCCTCGGCCCGGGCGGCCGGGACGAACAGCACCCCGTCGTCGTCCGCCAGCACCAGGTCCGCGCCGTCGACCACGTGCGGGCCGACCCGGGCGCTGGTCAGCGTCTCGGGATCCCGGTCGTCGAGTCGCATCGGGCCCAGCGGCAGGGCGCCGTAGCTGAAGACCGGCACGCCGATCTCCACCAGCTCGGGGGTGTCGCGGTGCAGGCCCCACACCACCAGCCCGGCGACCCCGGCCGCCGCGGCCTCCAGCACCGCCAGGTCACCCACGCACGCCTCGTCCGTCCGCCCGGCGTTGTCGATCACCAGCACCTCACCGGGCGCCGCCCGGGTGTACGCCTCCAGGAACACGTCCACGCTTCCGTGGTGGCGGACCGGCAGCACCCGCCCCGCGAGGCGCTGGCCGGCGACGACCGGCCGGATCCCGGCGGGCGCGGCCCGCAGCGGCACCCCCAGCCGTACGCACGCGTCGGCCACCAGCGGCGTGGACAGGTCGGTGAACGGCTCCGGCATCCGACGTCCTCCCTCGGGGCGGTCGAGCACCCATCGTAGGGACGGACAGCGGTGGCGGAGCGAGATCCAATCTCCGGCCGCTGGCCCGAGCCCGGACCGGCTCGCGCCGGCTTCCGTGCCCGGACCCGATGCGAGGTGTGCCGGGCGAGGTCGGGGGTAGTCGCGCGGTCGGAAAGGGACCTGGGGAGGTCGGGTGGACTCGTACCCTGCCGTGGAGGCGCACGGGCTGATCGGCGACCTGCAGACCGCGGCGCTGGTGAGCATGGACGGCACGATCGACTGGTTCTGCGCCCCGCGGTTCGACTCGCCGAGCATCTTCGGCGGACTGCTGGACCGGCACCGGGGTGGCTACTTCCAGATCGTGCCGGACGGCGTCGACTACGTGAGCAAGCAGCTCTACCTGCCCGGCACGGCGATCCTGATCACCCGGTTCATGAGCGCGGACGGCGTGGGTGAGCTGGTGGACTTCATGCCGGTGGCGGGAGACCGACCGACCGACCGGCACCGCCTGGTGCGGCTGCTCCGCATGGTTCGGGGCAGCATGCGGTTCCGGCTCGACTGCCGGCCCCGGTTCAACTACGGCCGTGATGCCTACCAGCTCGAGGTGCACCCCAACGGCAGCATCCTGCGCAGTTCCACGCTCTCCCTCGCCCTGAGTCCCATCCGCTACGCGGAACGGCTGTCCGAGGAGCACGAACGCCGGCGCAGCGAGGACGGCCTGTGTCTCATCGCCACCCTGCACGAGGGCGAGGCCGGGGGCATCCACCTGGAGACCGGCGAATCGCCGGATCCGCCCGGCGCCTACAGCCCCGGCGAGGCGCGGGAGCTGCTCGAGGAGACCCGCGACTTCTGGCGGCGCTGGCTGGGCCGCTCCCGGTACACCGGCCGCTGGCGGGAGATGGTGGAGCGGTCCGCGATGACCCTCAAGCTCATGACGTACGCGCCCACCGGGGCGCTGATCGCCGCCCCCACCGCGGGGCTGCCCGAGCACATCGGCGGCGTCCGCAACTGGGACTACCGCTACACCTGGATCCGCGACGCGTCCTTCTCGGTGCACTCGCTCCTGTGCCTGGGCTTCAAGGACGAGGCGATGCAGTACATGCGCTGGGTCAACGACCGAGTCCGGGACGCCGGGGAGAGCGATCGACCACTGCAGATCATGTACCGCGTCGACGGCTCACCGGACCTCGCCGAGGAAATGCTCGACCACTTCGAGGGCTACCGCGGCTCGGCGCCGGTGCGGGTGGGCAACGGTGCCGCCAACCAGCTGCAACTCGACATCTACGGGGAGGCGCTCAACGCTCTCCACGTCGCCGACGGCCAGGGACTGCAGCCGGGCCACGAGGGCTGGCGGAACACCGCGCGCCTGGTGGACTGGCTCTGCGACAACTGGGACCAGCCCGAGGACGGGATCTGGGAGACCCGCGGTGGCCGGCACGACTTCACGTACGGGCGGCTGATGTCCTGGGTCGCCCTCGACCGGGCCGTCCGGCTCGCGCACCGGCACGGACGCCCCGGCGACACGAACCGCTGGACGGCCGTCCGCGACGACATCTACCACCAGATCATGGCGAGGGGGTTCCGCCCCGGCCGCCAGGCGTTCGTCCAGCACTACGGCACCGAGGTGCTGGACGCGGCGCTGCTCGCCATGCCCGCCGTCGGCTTCGTGTCGCCGACCGACCCGATGTGGCAGTCGACCCTGCGCGCCATGGACGCCGAGCTCGTCTCCGACAGCCTCGTCTACCGCTACAACCCGGAGGCGGCACTGGACGGCCTGGCCGGCAGCGAGAGCACCTTCACCATGTGCACGTTCTGGTACGTCCAGGCCCTCGCCGAGTCCGGCCGGCTCGACGACGCCCGGCTGACCCTCGAGAAGATGTTCACCTACGCCAGCCCGCTCGGCCTCTACTCCGAGGAGATCGCGGCCAGCGGCGAGCAGACCGGCAACTTCCCGCAGGCCTTCAGCCACCTGTCGCTGATCAGCACCGCCGTGAACCTCGACCGGCTGCTCGACTCCCACGCGTGACCCGGCCGGTTTCCCGAGGACTATTCCGCCCCGCAGCGGGAAAGGGCCGCCGCGGAGGCGTACCGATCGGGGGTTTCATGGTAGGCGGTGTCATCGGCGTGGTGATCGCGCTTGCGGTCCTGGTGCTGCTCGGCGTGCTGAGCATCCGGATCGTGCAGCAGTACCAGCGCGGTGTCGTGTTCCGGTTCGGCCGCGTGGTGCAGCCCGTCCGGCAGCCCGGCCTACGGCTGATCATCCCCGTCGCGGACCGGATGGTCCGGGTCAGCATGCAGACCACGGTGATCGACGTGCCGTCGCAGGGCGTCATCACCCGCGACAACGTGACCGTCACCGTGGACGCGGTGGTCTACTACCGCGTCGTGGACCCGGTGAAGGCCCTGGTGAACGTGCGCCAGTACCCGGCGGCGGTGCTGCAGATCTCGCAGACCGCGCTGCGGTCGGTCATCGGCAAGGTGGACCTGGACATCCTCCTCTCCGACCGGGACAGGGTCAACGCCGACCTCAAGTCGGTGATCGACGCCCCGACCGAGGAGCCGTGGGGGCTGAACATCGAGCGGGTCGAGGTCAAGGACGTCGCGTTGCCGGAGGGGATGAAGCGCTCGATGTCCCGCCAGGCCGAGGCCGAGCGGGACCGGCGGGCGCGGGTCATCGCCGCCGACGGTGAGTACCAGGCGTCCCGGCGACTGGCCGACGCGTCCCGGATGATGGCCGGCACCCCGGGGGCGTACCAGTTGCGGCTGCTGCAGACCGTGTCGGACGTGGCCGCGGAGAAGAACAGCACGCTGGTGATGCCGTTCCCGGTGGAGTTGCTGCGCTTCTTCGACAAGTACGCGCGTACCACGTCCGCCGACCAGGGCGAGGTCGTGGCGGAGCCGGTGGGCCCGCTGCCCGGCGACGGTCACCGCGGCGACGGCGGCCCGCGCCGGTAGACCGGGCGGGCGGGGTCCGACGGGTCACTCCCGGCCCCCGCCGTGGAGGTACGACGCGCGCCGTCCCACCCCGGTCACCGGCCGGTGAGCTTGCGGGTACCTGCTACCACTGGGCCGTGTCCGTAACCGACCATGATCCCGGGAGCCCGGTCCCCGGGGCGGCCCCGGCCCGACGTCCGGGCCGGGGAAGCAACCGATGCGCCGATGGCCCGGCCCGCCGGCCCGACCACAATGAGCAGCGGGGCGGGCGGGTGACCCGTCCTGCCGGGTCGGAGGAGGGGTTGGCGTGACCGGCTGGCAGGTCTCCGGCTACACGCCCGTGCGGCAGCTCGGCGTGGGCGCGTCCGGGCGGGTCGACCTCGCCGTCCACGACGCGACGGGCACGCCGGTGGCGATCAAGTACCTGACCGGCGCGGTCGGCGACGCCCCGTCGTTCCGGGACGCGTTCCGCACCGAGGCCCGCGTGCTGGCCGAGATCGACAACCCGCACGTGTCGCGCCTCTACGAGTACGTCGAGTCGCCCGGCGGCGCGGCCATCGTCATGGAACTGGTCAACGGTGTCTCCCTGCGCCAGATGCTGCGCGCCAACGGCGCCACCACGCCCGAGGCGGCGCTGGTCGTCCTCAAGGGATCCCTGGCGGGGCTCGGCGCGGCGCACGCCCGTGGCGTGGTGCACCGGGACTACAAACCGGAGAACGTGCTGGTCACCGCCGAGGGCGCCAGCAAGCTCGCCGACTTCGGGATCGCCCTGCCGGCCGGCACCGGCTCCGGCGCCGCCGTCTCCGGGACACCCCGCTACATGGCGCCTGAGCAGTGGACCGGCGCGCCGGCCAGCCCGGCCTGCGACATCTACGCCGCGACCGCCACCTTCTACGAGTGCCTGACCGGCCGGCCCCCGTACGACGGGCGGGACCTGTTCACGCTGCGCCGGCAGCACGCGGAGGAGCCGATCCCCACCGACCCGGCCCCGGCGCCGGTGCACGACCTGCTGCGGCACGGCATGGCGAAGCGCCCGGACGAGCGTCCCCAGCCGGCGGAGGTCTTCCTCGCCGCCCTGGAACAGGTGGCGGCGGACGCGTACGGGCCGGAGTGGGAGGAGCGCGGCCTGCGCGAGCTGGCCCGCCGGGCCGCCCTGCTCGCCGCGCTCTTCCCGTTCCGCGACGGCACCGGCGGCGCCACCAGCGTGGCGACCACGACGTTGAGTTCGGGCACCGGCCGGTGGGGGTGGCTGCGCGGCGGCCGGGCCCGCCCTGCCCTGGTGGCCGGCGTCGTGGCGGCGGCCGTCGTGCTGGGCGGTGCCGGGTTGAGCTACGCCGCCCGGGAGGACTCGGCGCCCGGCGCGACGGCCGACGCGAAGCCCACCGCCGACACCGTCGTCACGACGGCTCCGGGCGCCGCGCCCGGGGCGCCGACCGCGACGCCCGACCCGACGGCCACCTCCACGGTGACCGCCGGCCCCACGACGGCGGCGCCGACCGGTGGCGCGACCGGCACCCCGGGCGCGCCGGGTGACCCGACCACGCCGGGCGCCCCGGCGACGACCGCCCCGGCGACCACCCCGCCGGCACCCCCGCCCACCACGTCCACCAGCCCGCCGCCCCCACCGGACACGACCGCCCCGACGGTCGGGAAGGTCGGCGCCAGCCCCACCCAGCTCGACCCGAAGGGCTGCCCGTACGGGCCCACCGCGAGCACCGTCACCGCCACCGCCTCCGACGACCGGACCGCCGCCGGGGACCTGCGGGTACGCCTGCGGTACACGCTGGACAACCGCACCACCGAGGTCACGATGAGCGCCGCCGGGCGGGGCGTGTTCACCGGCGTGCTCGGCGACCTGCCCCGGCCGGCCGACAGCACGCGCATCCCGGTCCGGGTGGTCGCGACCGACCGGGCCGGTAACACCTCGGCGGAGGGCGGCCCGGTGTACGTGACGCTCTACCCGTACTGCACCCCGGGCTGACGCCCGGCACACCGACAGGAGGCGGGCTGCCGTGACCCAGCCGGACGACCGGACGACGCCGGGCGGGTGGACACCCGACGACGGCGCGACCGTGCACCTGGGCGGTCCACCCGCGCCGGACGAGCCGACCACCCACCTCGACGCGGCGGACGCGACCGTGCGCCTGGGCGGCGACGAGGCCACGGCCCGGCTGGCGCCGGACGCGGCCACGACCCGGTTCGTCCCCGCGCCGGGCCCGGAGGGTCAGCTGACCCTGCACCTGTCGGCCGCCCCGCCCGCCGCGCGCCGGCCTCCCGAGGAGCCGACGACGGATCTGCGCGCCGGCGGGTGGACCGCGTACGACGGCGAGGCGACCGTGCACCAGGGCGAGGCGACCGTGCACCTGCGCGCGCCGGAACCGGCCGACGAGCGCACGGTCCACCTCGCCGCCGCCCCGACCTGGGAGACCACGACCGCCGCCGCGCCGACGTGGGAGCCGACGACCGCCGCGGCCACCTGGAGTTCGACCGCTGCGGCACCGGGTGGGGAGTCGACCGCCACCGCGGCGGGGGAGGGCACCGCAGCCACCGGACCGGGAACCGTCTTCGGCGGGCGCACCGGCCGGCCCGCCTCCCGTGGCGGCGCGCGTACCCCGGACACCCGGCCGTCCCCGACGGGCGGCGAGGTGCGGTTCGGCCCCGGTGTGCCCGCCGCGCCGCTGTCCGCCCCGGCCTGGCCGTCGCCCGCGCCACCGCCGCGCCGCCGCCCGCTGTGGCGGCGCGTGACGTCGGTGCTGTCCGCCCTGCTCACCCTGGTGCTGGTGGCGGTCGTCGGGCTCTACCTGTGGCAGCAGTTCCGTCCACTGGAGATCAACGGGGTGACCGTGGCGGTGCCCGAGCCGGCCGGTGACCGCTGCGACGTCACCGTCGACGTGGTCGCCACGGTGACGACCAACGGCCGGGCGGGCGAGATCCGCTACCAGTGGCTGCGCTCCGGCAGCGCGCCGGGCGCGGTGCTCACCGAACGGGTCGGCCGCGGCCAGCGCACCGTGGACCTGACGCTGCGGTGGTCGTTCGCCGGGGTCGGCCGCACCACCGAGACGGCGACGGTCAACATCACCGAGCCCGCGCCGGCGCAGGCGCGGACGGAGGTCAGCTACGCCTGCCGCCGCTGACGCCGGGGTTTCTCGCGTCGGCGCCAGGGGTAGGTCGGGCGGACGAACCGCATGCCCCTGGAGGAACTCGATGAGAGAGAACATTGGTGACGCGGCGGGGGACGCCCTCCGCTCGGTGCTGCTCTTCCTGCCCAAGGCCCTCGCCTTCGTGGCCATCCTGGTGGTCGGTTGGCTGGTCGCCAAGGCAGCCCTCAAGATCGTCGACAAGGTGCTGGAGCGGGTCGGCTTCGACCGGGCCGTCGAGCGTGGCGGCATCCGCCGCGCGCTCGCCCGCTCCCGCTACGACGCCAGCGACCTCGTGGCCAAGCTCGTCTACTACGCGATCCTGCTGGTGACGCTCCAGATCGCCTTCGGCATCTGGGGCCCGAACCCGATCTCCGACCTGATCGCCGGCGTGATCGCCTGGCTGCCGCGGGCGTTCGTGGCGATCGTGATCGTGGTGGTGGCGGCCGCGATCGCCAACGCGGTCCGCGACATCGTCAGCGGCGCCCTGGGCGGCCTGTCGTACGGGCGGATCCTGGCCACCATCGCGTACGTCTTCATCCTCGGCCTCGGCGTGATCGCCGCGCTGAACCAGATCGGCGTCGCCACCGCGATCACCACCCCGGTGCTCGTGGCCGTGCTCGCCACCGTCGGCGGCATTCTCGTCGTCGGGGTCGGCGGCGGCCTGGTCCGTCCGATGCAGAGCCGCTGGGAGTCGTGGCTGACCCGGGCGGAGCAGGAGTCCCACGCCATCGCCACCCACGCCCGCGCCTACCAGGCGGGACGCCGGGACACCGAGGCGCACCTGGGTGCCGGTGCCGACGCCACGCAGGTCGTGCCGAGGGCGACGACCGACGCCGACCCAACCGTGCCCGTGCCGCGTGCCGGTGACGCCGACGCCACCCCGGTCCCGTCGCGACCGGCGCAACCGGCGGCCGACGACGTCGAGGCGACGGTGGTCATCCCGCCGGCGGACAGCGAGAAGTTCCGCCGCTGACCGGCCGGTGTTCGGGGCGGGATCCACGACGGATCCCGCCCCGAACCGTGTGGTCGCCCGCGCCGGGGCCGTCTAGCATCACCGGCATGACGTGGCGATGTTGATCCACCGCTGAGAGCCCGTCCCGTGGGCCGCCGTGGCCGCCGTACGTCCGGCGTCCACTCTCACCCCACGGGAAGGTTCCATGACCCCCATCACCGTCCGGCGGCCCGACCGCCGGGTCCGCCGGCTCGCGGCGACCCTCTACGCGTACGCGGGCCTGCGCGACCTCGTGCTGCTCTATCCGGTCTACGCGCTGCTCTTCGCCGACACCGGCCTGTCGGTCTGGCAGATCTCCACCCTGTTCGTCATCTGGTCGGCGAGCGGCATCCTGCTGGAGGTCCCCTCCGGCGCGCTCGCGGACGCGCTCTCGCGGCGGCTGCTGCTCAGTCTCGCGCCGCTGGTGACCGCCGCCGGGTTCGCCCTCTGGGTGCTCGTCCCGTCGTACCCGGCGTTCGCCGCCGGTTTCCTGCTCTGGGGCGCCGGTGGGGCGCTCGCCTCCGGCGCGCTGGAGGCGCTGGTCTACACCGAACTCGACCACCTCGGCGCGGCCGGCCGGTACGCGCGCGTCATCGGCCGGGCCCGCACCGCGGAGACCGTCGGCGTGCTGGCGTCCATCGTGCTGGCCGCGCCGGTGCTGGCCGTCGGCGGCTACCCGGCCGTGGGGGCGGCGAGCGTCCTCGCGTGCCTGCTCGCCGCCGCGGTCGCCACCCGCCTGCCGGAGCACCGCGACCCCGGTGCCGACCACGCCGGCTCCGGTCCGCCCGGCGGTTCCGCCCGCTCCGGCGTTGCCGGTGGTTCCGGCGGTTCCCGCGACTCCGGTGGTTCCGACGGTTTCGGCCGGTCCGGCCAGTCGGGCGGCACGGACTGCGACGATGACCTCGGCTGGTGGGGCAGCCTGCGGGCCGGGCTCGCCGAGGCGCACGCCGACCGGCGGGTCCGGGCGGCGGTGCTGCTCGTCGCCGCGGTCGCCGCGGTGTGGGGCGCGCTCGACGAGTACACCCCCCTGCTGGCCCGGGACACCGGTGTGTCCGAGCCGGTCGTGCCGCTGCTGCTCCTGCTCACCTGGGTCGGGGTGGCGGTCGGTGGCCTGCTCGCCCCGGCGGGGGAGCGGCTCGGCCGCCGGGGCTACGGCGGCCTGCTCGCCGGGTCGGCCGCCGCGCTGGCCGTGGGCGCGCTGCTCGGCCAGCCGGTCGGGTTCGTGCTGGTCGGTGCCGCCTTCGGCGGCTTCCAACTGGCGACCGTGCTGGCCGACGCCCGGCTCCAGGCCCGGATCACCGGCCCGAGCCGGGCGACGGTCACGTCGCTGGCCGGCATGGCGACCGACGTGACGATCATCGCCGTCTACGCCACGTACGGGCTGCTCGCCACCGCCGCCGGCAACGGTGTCGCGTTCGCGGTGGCCGCGGGCCCGTACCTCGTCATGGCCCTGCTGATGGCGGCCGATCGGGCCCGGCGAGCCTCGCCCACCACCCGGGCCCGCTGACCGCCCGGTCGGCTGACCGTGGCGCGGGCCGGCTGACCGGCGGCCGGCCCGCGCGTCACCGTCGGTCTCCCTCCGTCTCGAGGAGCTGCTTGAGCGCGTCGAGCCGCTCCCGCCAGTACGCCTTGAGCTCCGCCGCCCGCTCCGCGCTGCCGACCTTCTCGTGCAGCACGGACAGCCGGGACTTCGTGTCGCCGGCCGGCACGAACCCGACCACGATCCGGGTCGGGCCGCCCGCCCAGTCGGCGCGGAACGTCTTCGGCGCGGTGGCGGTACGCACCCGCACGTCGACGTCGGGCAGCCAGCGGCGGCGTAGCGTCTCGTCGGCGAACGCGGCGAACAGGCGGTCCACCGGCACGGCCACCGTGCGGCTGCCCCCGGCCGAGTACGCGCCGCCGCGCTGCTGGCCGGGGGCGCGCAGGCCGCGCGACTGCTCGTACCCGACGGTGACGGTCTGCGCCCACCAGCCCGGCACCTCGTGGACGGCCACCAGCCAGCGGGCGATCTCGGTGTGGGTGTGTTCGGTCCCGCCCCACTCGTCGAGCAGGCCGAACCACTCCTCCCAGCCCCGCCCGGTGCGCTCGCGCAGCAGGGCGTCCGGGATCCGGGCCACCTGCCCGGCCGTGCCGGCACGGGCCGGCGCTGCCTCGACCGGCGTGGCCGGCGGTTCGGCCGGCCCGCCGGCGGCGCTGCCGGGGGCGGGCGCTGTGGCAGGCGGTTCGACGGCCGGGGTTTCGCCGCCAAGGTCGACGGCCGGAGGTTCGGTTCCGGGTGCGACGACGGCGGGCGGTTCGGCCGGGGCGGCGGGCATCCGGGCCAGCAGGTGCCGGCGGGCGGTGGTGTAGCTCTCGCCGGTCTTGTCCATCCGGGCGCGGACCCGGGCCTTGAAGGCGCGCTGATTGGTCATCACATGCTCCCTGTCAACGGCACGGTCGCAGGGACTCACGCTCCCGCCGACCCCGCCGGAGTGGGGCACGTGGTGGTGCGTCCCGAGGGCTCAGGCCCCCTTTGCCTCCGCGAGGCCGGTGGCGTGAGCACCGGGAGGGAGGTGTGGCGCAGGACGGCGCCGGCCCCATCCTAGCGCCCCGACCGGGTGGTCGGACACCCGTCGCCGCACCACCCGGGTCCGTGTACTTCCCGGCCGTCAGCGCGTCTCGCCGTCCAGGTAGACCCAGCGGCCGTCCTCCCGGACGAACCGGCTGCGCTCGGTCAGCGTGCCCGGCCGGCCGCGCTCCCGGTGGTGCGCCCGGAACTCCACCGTGCCGGTCGTGTCGAACAGGCCGCCCCGCTCGGTGTCGACGATCTCCAGGCCGGTCCAGCGCTCGTCCGGGTCCAGCCGCAGCCGCGCCGGGCGGGTGGAGGAGTGCCAGGTGCGCAGCAGGTACGCGGCGTCCCCGACCGCGAAGGCGGAGTAGCGGGAGCGCATGAGCGTCTCGGCGGTCGGCGCGTCGACCTCGCCCCGGTGCAGCCGGCCGCAGCACTCCGGGTAGGGCATGCCCGAGCCGCACGGGCAGGTTCCGACCGGGCCGGCCCGCTCTCCACGCTTCGCCATGGTGGTCATCTTTCCGCGCGGAGGAGAGCGTGGCCGGCCAGGGGTGGCGTGGTCGTCCCGGGTAGCCGGCGGCTGCCGGTGTTTTCCGCAGGTGCCCGGTGGGCATCGCTACGGATTATGGACACCGGATCTCTGCTGGGCGGGCGGTACCGGCTGCGGGAGCGGCTGGGCGCGGGCGGCATGTCGGTGGTCTGGCGGGCCCACGACGAGGTGCTGGGGCGGGACGTCGCGGTCAAGGTGCTCTCGTCCGACCTGGCCGCCGACCCGCAGCTGCTGGACCGCATTCGCGCGGAGGCCCGCGCGGCCGCCCGGCTGCGCCATCCGAACATCGTGGCCGTGTACGACTACGGCGACGCGACCGGCGACGGTGCCCCGTTGCCGTACGTGGTGATGGAGGTGGTCGAGGGGCGGTCGCTGGCGGAGCTGCTCACCGGCGGCGCGTTGCCGTGGCGGGTGGCCGTGCTGATCGGCGCCCAGGTCGCCGCCGCGCTCGCCGCGGCACACGAACAGGGTGTGGTCCACCGTGATGTCACACCCGGCAACGTGGTGGTCGCCGGCGCCGGGGTGCGGCTGGTCGACTTCGGCATCTCGGCGACGTCGGGGGAGTCCGAGGCCGGCGGCCAGTTGTACGGCACGCCGGCGTACCTGGCGCCGGAGCGGTTGGAGCGCGGCGCCGTACGGCCCGCCACCGACGTGTACGCCCTCGGCCTGCTGCTGTACCGCGCCCTGGCCGGCCGGCTGCCGTGGCAGGCCGCCACCACCACACAGATGCTGACCGCCCACCGCTACCAGGAGCCGGCGCCACTGCCGGGGATCGCCGACCTGCCGCCCGAGGTGGGTGACCTGTGCCGGCGATGCCTGGACAAGGACCCGGACCGGCGCCCTTTGGCGGCCGACGTCGCGGAGGCCCTCGGTTCCGTGGCGGGCCTGGCTCCCGCCACCCTCCTGCTGCCCCAGGCCGGCGACGCCGGTGCGGCCACCCGGACCCGTACCGCGGTGGACCTGCCGGGCCGGGTCGCCGCCGCTGCGGCCTGGTGGGCGGGCCGCCCCCTGGACGCGCCGCTGCGTCGCTGGCGGCACATGCCGTCCGCCCGGCGGGCGGCTGTCGCGGGCACCGGTGCCGCCGCCCTGGTGGCCGCCGGCGTCGTGGTGGCGGCGCCGTTCTCGGCTGACACCGGCCGGGCAGACCGGACGCTGGCTGCCCCGCCGGCGGCCGTGGCGGCGCTGGGAGAGCGCGCGCCGGAGTGCACCGTCGAATACACCGTCCGTCGGGCCGCCGACGGCCGGTTCGCCGCGGCGGTCAGCGTCGCCAACACCGGAACCGTCCCGTTCCGCGCCGGCCGGCTCACCTTCGCCCTCCCCGGTGAACAGCGGCTCCTACGGGGCTCACCCGGTGGTTGGCGGCAGGCGGGCAACTCGGTGCAGGCGCGAATCGGTGAGCTGCCGGCGGCGACGTCCCGTACGGCGACCGTGGAGGGGACCTACCGGGGTGTGAACTCCCTGCCGGGCCGGTTCCAGCTCGACGGCGCGACCTGTGGCTCCGTGCTCTCCGTGGCCGGCCAGAACACCCCGGCCGAGAAGGACGACGACAAGAAGGATGGCAAAAAGGACGACAAGGACGACGAGAAGCAGGACGAGGAGAAGGACGACGACTGAGGCCGTTGGGCGGGGAGGGCCCGCTCCGGATCACGGCACCCGGGTGGCGGAGACGATCACGTTGTCGACGTAGCTGCGGCGGTCGGGGTCGAAGCGGCCGCCGCAGGTGACGAGGCGCAGGCCGGCGGCGGTACTCGGGCCGTAGACCAGGGCGGTGGGGAACCGTTCCTTCGGGTACGCGGCGACGCCGTCGACGGCGAAGGTGGCGACGCTCCGGTCGGCGCGGGCGATCCGGACGGTGTCACCGGGGCGCAGCCGCCCCAGGTCGAAGAAGACCGCCGGACCGGCGGTGGTGTCGACGTGGCCGACGACGACGGCGTTGCCGGTCTCGCCGGGCGTGACGCCGTGTCGGTACCACCCGGCGATGCCCGGCCGGTCCAGCGGCGGCACCTCGAGTTCCCCGCGGGCGTCGGCGCCGACCGGTACGAGCCGCGCCCGCACCCCGATCGACGGGATGCGGACCTCGACGGGTTCGGCCCGGGGCAGGGGCGGCAGCGGGGTCGCGGGGCGCGCGCCGGCCGGGGCGTCGCCCGGCCGGGGCCGGGGCGGGGACGCCGGAAGTCCGCTGGTCAGCAGGCCCAGTCCGGCGGCGGCGAGCAGGGCGACGACTCGGACCGCCCAGCCGGGCCGGCGTCGGGACACCTCCCACCTCCGTACGCGCGTCGCCCGGGTGCCCGCGCCGGCGGCTCGCCGGGCGGGCACCCGTATCCAGGGATGGACGGGCCCGGTTCAGCCGGTCGCGGCGGTGACCGCGTGCCGGCGGCGGCGGGCCAGGATGAGCGCGCCGCCGGCCGCGGAGCCGAGGAGCGCGACCCCCGCGGCGACGGAGCCGGTGCGGTCACCGGGCGTGCCGCCCCCGGCCTGGGCACCGCCGATCGGGGTGACCGTGAACGTGGCCGTGCCGGCGGCGCTTCCGTCGCCGCAGGTTGCGGTCACCGTGTACGTGCCGAGCGTGAAGCCGGCGGTGAAGAGTTCCGCGCTGAGCCCGCCGCCGGCCGCGGCCGTGGTGGAGCGGACGTTGATGTCACGGTTGGGGCCGGTGACGCGGAAGATCGCGTCGCCGGACTTCGGGTTGCAGGTGGTGGCGGTGAGGATGACCGTTCCGCCCACCGGGGTGGTGGCCGGCGACACGATCGTCCCGCCCGCCGGTGTGGTGGCCGGCGACACGGTCGTCTCCGCCCACGCGGCGCCGGGCAGCAGGAGCGTGCCGAGGCCGACGCCGACCGCCGCCGACACGAGGACTGTCTTCGCCTTCATACGCGTCTTCCCTCACTCTTCGTCCGCAGTTGGGTGGGACGTCGTTCGGGTGGCCAACTCCGCGACTAGCACCGGTGTGCCCAACACTAGGAGGGTTGGGCCCTCGATCCGGTGAAAATGAGAAATCCTCGTTGCCGTCACGTGTCCACCCGCGAGGCGGAGGCAGCAGCGGATATGCCGGGACGGGGCGTGCGCGTGGCTTGCTCCGGTCGATGCCGCCCGGGGCCGGGCGGTCACCCGTGGGCCGATGGCCCGGAATGACCCGATGCCGCCGGCCCGGCGGTGTCGGTACCGCCGGACCGCGCGAAGCCGCCGGCATCGAGTGGACCAAGGCCGTCGGTCGGCCCCCGGCGTCCGTGTGGCAGCGTGGACGGGTGCACACCGCCGCGCCCGTCGACGTCGACCTCGCCCTGGTCGGCGGCGGGGGCGCCGCGTCGCTCGTGCTTGCCGCCCTCGACCGGCACCGCGTGCGCGGCCTGCGGGTCGCGGTCGTCGACCCGGTGCACCGCCGCGGCCAGGACCGCACCTGGGCGTTCTGGGGCCGGCCCGACGACGACCTCGATCCGCTGCTCGCGGCGAGCTGGTCGCAGGTAGAGGTGGCGACGCCGGCGCGGCGCCGCGTCCTGGACCTCACCCCGCTGCGGTACGCCATGCTGCGCTCGGGCCCGGTCTACGACCGGGCTGCCGCCGCCGAGCAGCGCCTCGACGTGATCCGCGTCGTCGCCCCGGCGGAGGCCCTCGACGACGACGGCGAACGCGTCACCGTGCACGCGGCCGGGTCGACGTTCCGGGCGTCCTGGGTGCTCGACTCACGGCCCCGCCCGCCCCGGCGGCCGGGGCGCACCAACTGGCTCCAGCACTTCCGGGGGTGGTGGGTGGCGGCCGACCGGCCGGTGTTCGACCCGCGGCGGGCGGTGCTGATGGACTTCCGCACCCCGCAGCCGGCGCGGGGCGTCTCCTTCGGGTACGTGCTTCCGGTCAGTGACCGGTACGCGCTCGTGGAGTACACCGAGTTCACCCCCGGCCTGCTCACCGACTCCGGTTACGACGCGGCGCTGGTGGCGTACCGGGATCTGCTGGGCCTGGATCCGGCCCGGCTGACCGTGCGGGAGGTCGAGAACGGGGTGATCCCGATGACCGACGGCCCGTTCGAGCCCCGGCCCTCGCTCCGGGTGGTACGCCTCGGCACCGCCGGCGGCGCCACCCGCCCGTCCACCGGCTTCACGTTCTCCGCCATGCACCGCCAGGCCGACCAGGTGGCCCGTGCGCTGGGCGCCGGCCGGCCGCCGGTGCCGGCGCCCGCGTACCCCCGCCGTCACCTGTGGATGGACGCGGTCGCGCTGCGGGCGCTGGACCGGGGCGGCGTGGGCGGCCCCGACTTCTTCGACCGGCTGTTCGACCGCAACCCGCCGGAGCGGGTGCTGCGTTTCCTCGACGGCGCCACCACGCCGGCCGAGGAGGTCGCGGTGATGAGCTCCACGCGCCTGCTGCCGATGGTCGCCGCGACCGCCGGTGACGCCGCCGCCCGGCTCCGGGACCGCCTGGTGCCGTCCCGCCGCCGGGCGACGTGGACCGTACCTCCGCCCGTCACGGGCGCCCCGCCGATCCGGGCCTCCCGCTCCGACGGCTGACACCGTCGCCGGCCCTCGTGGTCGTCGGCCGGCTTTCCCGCGGCCCGGCGTCGAGGAACCGACATGGAAATGAAATGCGCGGATGACAACCGCTGCCGTGGTCGTCGCGTTGCGCATTGACCCGGATCTGACCGAACGGATGACAACGGAAGGGCCCCGTTACGGCAAGGAGCCGGTGCCGTTGCCAAACCGTTGTGGATGCATGACAACCGATCCGGCCGTTATCCGAACGATTCTTTTCGCCCTTTCGAATTCGCTTATCGTCGGCGCAGATGGCAGTTCCGCAGACGAAGGGGCCCGCGATGAGCGACATGTCCCACCCGCCGTCCCTCTCCCTGGCGGGGGAGCCGACCGAGCCGGTGGCGGAGGTGAACTCGCCCGCCGACACCCCGGCCGGCGCCGCAAACCGTGACATCGTCGGCCGTTCACCCGGCGAGCTCGCCTGGCTCCGGCTCAAGCGGGACCGGACCGCCCTGCTCAGCGCGGTCACGCTGGTCGTCGCCATGGTCGTGGCGCTCGCCGCCCCGCTGCTGAAGTGGCTCACCGGCATCGATCCGACGGACAAGTTCGTCGACCGGTTGAACGATTTCGGGATGCCGCTCGGTTACGCCGGCGGGATCAGTGCCGACCATTTGCTCGGACTCGAACCGGGCAGCGGTCGGGACATCCTCATGCAACTGGTCTACGGCCTGCGTACGTCATTGTTCATCGCTTTCGTCTCGGCGTTGCTGGCGTCGCTGATCGGGGTGGCCGTCGGCGTCGTCGCGGGGTACGCCCGGGGCTGGCTCGACGGTCTCGTCAACTGGTTCATCGACGTGACCCTGGCCTTTCCGTTCCTCATCTTCGCCCTCGCCGTCATCCCGATCGTCGAGGACCGCTTCTTCACCGAGCGGGAGGCGCCGCCCCCGAGTTTCCGGATCGCCCTCATCGTGGCCACGTTCGGGCTGTTCAGCTGGACGTACACGGCGCGGCTGGTTCGTGGCCAGGTCATCTCGCTGCGGGAGCGGGAGTTCGTCGACGCGGCGCGGGCCGCCGGCGCCGGGACCGGCCACCTCCTGCTGCGCCAGTTCCTGCCGAACATCTGGGCGCCGATCCTGGTCACGCTGTCGCTGAACGTGCCGCAGTTCATCGCCATCGAGGCGGCCCTGGCGTTCGTCAACATCGGCGTCACCGAACCCACCCCGGACCTGGGTCGCATGATCTACAACAGCATCGGCTACGTGGCGAGCGACCCGTGGTACACGCTCTTTCCCGGATTGACGATCTTCATTCTCGTCCTGGCGTTCAACCTCTTCGGTGACGCGCTGCGGGACGCCCTGGACCCCCGGTCCACCCGGTAACCGAAATCCGATCACCAACCGTTCGCCCGGCGGACGGCGGGCCTCGCGCGGCCCGGGCCGGGCAAGAAGGGAGAAGCACCGTGCGTAGAAAGATCCGGACACTGTCGATCGGTGTCCTGTCCGTGGCGCTGGTCGCCACGGGATGCACCCGGACCACCGAGGACGGCGGCACCGGCAACGGCAACGAGGAAGCGAAGACCCAGACCGGCTCAATCTCGTACGAGGCGGCCGACAACCAGGGCCCGGCGAAGGCCGTCGAGGGCGCCACCAAGGGCGGGACCATCACCGTCCTGCGGGAATTCGACTTCGAGCACCTCGACCCGGCCCGCAACTACGTCAACGTCCAGCAGTTGACCACCGGCCTCATCTACCGGTCCCTGACCGGCTACAAGGAGAACGGCACCGGCGAGATGCTCCTCGTCGGCGACCTGGCCCGGGATCCCGGCAAGGACGTCAACGGCGACTGCAAGGTCTGGGAGTTCACCCTCCGCGACGGGCTGAAGTACGAGGACGGCTCGCCGGTCACCTCGAAGGACGTCGCGCACGGTGTCGCGCGGTCGTTCGCCCCGCAGCTCAACGAGGGACCCCACTACATCCAGCAGTGGCTCTACCCCGGCGGCGAGTACAACGCCACCTACAAGGGGCCGTACGACGGCGGCAAACCGGCGCCGGACGGGGTGGAGACGCCGGACGACAAGACGATCCGGTTCACCTTCCCCGAGCCGCACTGCGACATGCCGTACGCCGCCGCGATGGCCACCACCGCGCCGGTGCCCGCGGCGAAGGACACGAAGACCAACTACGACCTGCGGCCCTTCTCCTCCGGGCCGTACAAGGTGAAGTCCTACCAGCGGGACGTGGCGCTGGAGCTCGAGCGCAACCCGAACTGGGACCCGGACAGCGACCCGCTGCGCACCGCGTACCCGGACGGCTTCCGGTTCACGTTCGGCCTGGAGGCGGCACAGATCGCCGAGCGTCTCGTCGCCGACGCCCCCGCCGACCAGACCGCGTTCACCTGGACCGACGTGCCGCCCGCGGTGCTGTCCCGGACCACGACCGGCCCGGTGGCCGAGCGGGTGGTCAAGGGCCCGACGCAGTACACCTGGGTGCTCAACATCAACACCCAGCGGGTCACCGACCTCAACATCCGCAAGGCGCTGAACTACGCGGTGGACAAGGACGCGGCGCTCAAGGCGATCGGCGGCCAGGCCGCCGGCACGCCAGCCACCACGCTCATGTCGCCCACGACGGCCGGGTTCAAGCAGTACGACGCCTTCGGCGTGCCGCCCACCGGTGACGCGCAGAAGGCGAAGGATCTGCTGGGCGGGCGGACGCCGGAGCTGGTGCTGGCACACGCCAACACCGAGCTGCGCACCCAGCAGGCCGAGGCGATCCGGAAGAGCCTCACCGAGCGGGGCTTCAAGATCACCATGAAGTCGATCGAGTCGTCGAGCTACTACGACGAGGTCGGCCGGAAGAACAACCCGTACGACCTGTACCTCGGTGGTTGGGGCTCCGACTGGCCGACCGGCTCGACCATCATCCCGCCGCTGTACGACGGCCGGGAGATCGGGCCGGAGGGCAACCAGAACCTGTCCTACCTCAACGACGCGGGTATCAGCGCCGAGATCGACCGGGTGCGGAAGCTGCCCGCGGCCGAACAGGACGCGGAGTGGATGAAGCTCGACGAAAAGATCATGCGTGAGTTCGTGCCGGTCATCCCGGTCTACTACGACGCCACGTACGTGCTGCACGGCTCCAAGGTCGGCAACGCCTTCCTCAGCGACGCCTTCGGCGCCATCCAGGTCAACACCATCCACGTCAAGCAGTGACATCCCGGGTGGGGAGCGGCTCGTCCGCTCCCCACCCGCAGCCCGAGAGGTTCGACGGATGCTCCGTTTCATCGTCCGGCGGCTGCTCGTCGCGGTCGTCACCCTCATCGTCATCAGCCTGGTCACCTTCGGGCTCTTCTTCGCGGTGCCCAGCAGCCCGGCCAAGGTGATGTGCGGCAAGAACTGCACCGCCGAGGACATCGCCCAGGTGGAGGAGCGGCTGGGCATCCGTGACCCGCTGCCGGAGCAGTACACCAACTTCGTCAGCGGGATCTTCGTCGGCCGTACCTTCGGCTCGGGCGACTTCGAACGCGAGTGCCCGGCGCCCTGCCTGGGGTACTCGTTCCGCAACGACCAGCCGGTGACCGAGATCGTCACCCAGCGCGCCCCGGTCACCTTCAGCATCGTCTTCGGCGCGGCCGCCATCTGGATCCTGCTCGGCGTGACCCTCGGCATGATCTCCGCGCTGCGCCGCGGCACGGTCTTCGACCGCCTCGCCATCGGGGTCAGCCTCGCCGGCGCCTCCATGCAGGTCTACTTCTTCGGCCTCATCCTGCTCTACCTGCTCGTGTACGCGACCGGCCTGCTGCCCTTCCCGACCTACACGCCACTGACCGAGAACCCGGCGAAGTGGGCGCTCGGCCTCCTGTTGCCCTGGATGACCCTGGGCTTCCTCAACTCGGCGCTGTACGCCCGGCTGTCCCGGGCGCAGATGCTGGAGACCCTGTCCGAGGACTTCGTCCGGACCGCCCGCGCCAAGGGCCTGCCGCTGCGCCGGGTGCACACCCGGCACGCCCTGCGGGCGGCGATCACCCCGATCGTGACCATCGCCGGCCTCGACATCGGCACCGCGCTGGGCGGCACGTTCATCACCGAGACCATCTTCGGCCTGCAAGGGCTCGGCAAGGCCACCGTCGAGGCGGTGCAGTACCTGAACCTGCCGGTGGTCATGGCCACCGTGCTGCTGGCCGCCATCTTCATCGTGATCGCCAACATCGTCGTCGACGTGCTGTACGCGGTCATCGACCCACGGGTGCGACTGAGCTGACGAGGAGAGACCAAATGACCACCAGCACCGTGCCGGCCGGCCACCGGTCCGGCCCCTACCTCCAGGTGGAGGACCTGCGGGTGTGGTTCGACACCGCCGACGGCGTGGTCCGGGCGGTCGACGGGGTGTCGTTCGCCGTCGAGCAGGGGCGCACCCTCGGCATCGTCGGCGAGTCCGGATCCGGCAAGAGCGTGACGTCCCTGGCGATCCTCGGCCTGCACGACCCCCGCCGCACCCGGCTCTCCGGGCGGATCCTGCTCGCCGGACGCGACCTCGTGCGGATGTCCGAAGAGGAGGTGCGCCGGTTGCGGGGCCGGGACATGGCGATGGTCTTCCAGGATCCGTTGTCGGCGTTGCATCCGTACTACTCGGTGGGGCGGCAGATCGCTGAGGCGTACCGGGTGCATCATCCGGATGCCGGGCGGCGGGAGGCGCGGCGGCGGGCGGTGGACATGCTGGGCCGGGTGGGGATTCCGCAGCCGGGGCGCCGGTTCGAGCAGTACCCGCATGAGTTTTCGGGTGGGATGCGGCAGCGGGCGATGATCGCGATGGCGTTGGTGAACGATCCGGATCTGGTGATCGCGGATGAGCCGACGACGGCGTTGGATGTGACGGTGCAGGCGCAGATTCTGGATCTCCTCGCGGATCTGCAGGCGGAGTTCCGGTCGGCGATCGTTTTGATCACGCATGACCTGGGGGTGGTGTCCCAGGTGGCGGATGAGGTGTTGGTGATGTACGGCGGTCGGGGGGTGGAGCACGGGGGTGTGGAGCAGGTGTTGCGGCGGCCGCAGCATCCGTACACGTGGGGGTTGTTGTCGAGCGTGCCGTCGTTGCACGGTGACGCGGCGGCGGACCTGGTGCCGATCCCGGGCAATCCGCCGTCGTTGATCAATCTGCCGTCGGGGTGTGCGTTCCATCCCCGCTGCCGCTACGCGGGCCGCAACGGGAACCGCTCGTTCAGCGAGGTGCCGGAGCTGCGGCAGGTGCGGGAGCGGGGGCACCTGGTGGCCTGCCACTTGCCGGAGGCCGAGCGGCAGCACATCTACCGTGACGAGGTCGCCGAGGTGGGGGTGGCGCGATGAGCGTGCCGGAGCAGGTCGTGCGGGTGGCGCAGGACCAGGAGCCGTTGTTGCGGGTGCGGGGGTTGACCAAGCATTTCCCGGTGCGGACGGGGTTGCGGGCGGCGGGGTTGGTGCGCGCGGTCGACGGGGTGGACTTCGAGGTGCGGGCTGGGGAGACGCTGGGTCTGGTGGGGGAGTCCGGGTGTGGGAAGACGACGACGGGTCGGATGTTGGTGCGGTTGTTGGAGCCGACCGCCGGGTCGATCGAGTTCGCGGGGCGGGACATCACGCATCTGGGTCGGCGTGGGTTGCGGCCGTTGCGGCAGCAGCTGCAGATCATCTTCCAGGACCCGTACGCGTCGTTGAACCCGCGGCACACGGTGGGGCGGATCGTGGCGATGCCGTTGCAGGTCAACCGGATCACCCCGCCCGGCGGGACCAGGGCCCGGGTGCGGGAGCTGCTGGAACTGGTGGGGTTGAACCCGGAGCACTACAACCGGTATCCGCACGAGTTCTCCGGCGGGCAGCGGCAGCGCATCGGTATCGCCCGCGCGCTGGCGTTGCAGCCGAGGCTGATCGTGGCTGACGAGCCGGTGTCGGCGTTGGACGTCTCGATCCAGGCGCAGGTGGTCAACCTGCTGCGTGACCTGCAACGCGACCTGGGGCTGGCGTTCGTGTTCATCGCCCACGACCTGGCCGTGGTGCGGCACTTCTGCCACCGGGTCGCGGTGATGTACCTGGGCCGGGTGGTGGAGATCGGCGACCGCACCGACATCTACGAACGCCCCCAGCACCCCTACACGCGGGCCCTGCTGTCGGCGATCCCGGACGTGACCCGGCTCGGCCCGGCCGGGCGCATCCGCCTGTCCGGCGACGTGCCCACACCCCTGGACCCGCCGTCGGGCTGCCGCTTCCGCACCCGCTGCTGGAAAGCCCGCGACATCTGCGCCACCCAGGAACCCGACCTCACCCCCCGCGACGGCGGCCGGCAGGCCACCGCCTGCCACTTCCCCGAAACCGGACCCCTCACCGCTCCCGGCGAGCCCGCGCCGGTCGCCGGAACGGCGGCCCCGGCCGGTGCGAGTCCCGCGACCGAGCCGGCCGGGTGACCTGCCTCCTCTGTCACACCGGGCGCTGAGCCGGGCCGCGCCGCGCGGCCCGGCCTCACTCCCGGTTCGGGTCGGTGGTGCCGGAGACCTCCGCCACGTCGTACCCGGCGCGGCTGACCTCCCGCGCCGACCGCCGGTCCTCGGCGGGCAGGTCCTCGAAGTCGTCGCCGACGTCCTCGGTGGTGTGCAGGGACTCACCCGGCGGCCGCAGCGACGCCTCCATCGCGGTGGCGCCGTCCGGCTCGTCGGTGTCGGCCAGGTCGAAACGGTGTTGGTCGGTCATGGCGCTCTCCTGCCCCGTCAGGCTCGACGGAAACGTCAGCGGGCGGCGTCCGGGTGGCCCGGCATGCCGGACCCGCCGCTGCTGCTGCCCGAGGACCCCCCGGCCACGCCGGACCCGTCGTCCTCGGTCACGATGTCCGGTTTCGTCGTCGTCCCGTCCGGCGGCGGCACGTCGGTGTCCGCGTCGACCTGGACCAGCCGGGCCTGACCGGCCTCGTCCTCGGCGTGCTCCGGATCGACCGGCTGCTCACCCTGCCGCACTCGGTATCCCACGCCCGTGCCTCCCCGTCGGCGATGGTGACCGTGTCCCGCACCGCCTACCCGGCCCTTCCCGGTGGAAACGTGGACGTCGACCGGTCGCGGTGGGGGCGGTCAGCGAGGGCGGCGCCGCGCCGCGGTCGGCCGGCGGCGGGGGACCGGGGTCAGCGGCAGCGCCGTCCAGTGCGCGGGGCGGGTACGCCCCGGTGGCAGGACGGTGTGCCGGTCACCACGTGCCGCGTCGAGCTGGGACTGGTGCACGAACAGGCTCGCGGACAGGTCGGCCCCGCGCAGGTCGGCTCCGCGCAGGTCCGCGCCGGTCAGGTCGGCGCCGCCCAGGTGCACACCCCGCAGGTCGGCACCGATCAGCAGCGCCCCGCGCAGGTTCGCCCGCCGCAGGTTCACGGTCCGCAGGTCCGCGCCGAACAGGGCGGCCCCGCGCCGGTCCGGGCCGGGTCGGCCGCCCCGGGCGCGCGCGTGGTCCCCGGCGCGGGACAGCAACGGGTTGACCCGTCCCCGGTGCGCGTCGACGTCCAGCGCCCGCAGCGTGTCCGGGTCGCCGCCGGCCAGCCGGTCGGTCTCGGCGAGCGCGTCCGCCAGCGCCGCGCGCAGGTCCGGTGGCGGGTCCAGCGCCAGCGCCTCGGTCAGGTACCAGAGCAGCTCGTGCAGCGGTCGTACGGCGGCGAAGGTGTCGAACATCGCCCGTGCGGTCGCGGCGTCGTCCCGCCAGTCCCGTCCGCCGAACGTCACCCGGGTCACCCGCTGGCCGGCGCCGAAGCAGTCGAAGACGGTGCAGCCCGGGAAGCCGCGGTCGCGCAGGTGCGCGTGGATGCCGCAGCGGGAGTCCGACCCCAGGTGCGGGCAGGGCCGGCCGGCCGGCTTGTCGATCGCGAAGTCCGCCGAGGCCGCGAACGCCGGGGCCACGCAGCAGAGCCCGACGCACCGGGAACAGTCGGCGCGCAGCCTCTCCGGGCCGGTTTCCGACACGCTGACCGTCTTCTCCTGCTGAGGGTTGCCGAACGAACGCCCCATTCTCCCACTCGGCGGGACCTGGACGGACGTCGGGAGATCGTGGAAGAGCGCGGCTCCCTCCGGGGCCGTCATGCCGCCATGCGACCTGCACGGTGCTTGAGGTCAGGCCCGGGAGGGGCCGCGCGGCGCCCGGGGGAGCGGGCGCCGCGCGGCGGGAATCAGAAGGCGAAGAGGGAACCGGTCTCGCGCAGCAGTTCGCAGCGGTTGCCGAAGGTCTCGGCGTACGACACCGGACGGTTCCGCCAGAACCCGACCGCCCGGACGGTCACCGGGGCGTACTCCAGGGTGCAGAGGCCGGTGTTGACGCTCAGCGCGGCCAGGTCGCCGTCGACCGCGGCGACGTCCTGGCAGGCGGACGTGGCGTACGGGTGGGTGCCGCCGGTCGGCTCGCACCGCAGCGCGGCGGCCCGGGGCGCGCCGGTGGTGTGCGGGACGACGCTCAGCAGCAGCACGGAGGTGGTCTGCCCGGTGGGGGCGGCGTGGGCGGGGGTGGCCGCGACGGTGAGCGCGGTCGTGCCGAGGACGGCCGCTGCGGAGAGCGCGGCGATCCGCTGGGCGAGGGGCATCGTGTGTCCTTCCGTCGAGGCCCCGGGTAGGGGCCGGTCGTCGGCCCGGCCGTCGTGTGACCGGGCCGCCGACCACCCTAGGTGGACACTGTGAACCCGCCGCGTAACGGAGTGTTACGTGGGCTCGACCACGGCGGCGACCTCCCGCGCGTCCCCGGGCCGTCCCACCGGCACGCCGGGCCGCGGGCCCGACGACAATCATTTGTGAACTCAATCGACGCAGAGGATTGTGTCCCCGATCACCCTCTGACATTCTCCTGCATGGACGCTGCCAGCGACGGTCGCCAATCCTGGGTGCCGCGCTGCGGCGACGCCTCTTTTCCTGGAGGAACCCTCGTGAAGCGCAGACGTCGCCATCTACTCGCAGGACTAGCGGTCGCCGCTCTCGTGGCGACGACGGGTGCCGCGGGCATCCACTTCACCGGCGCCGAGGTGCCGGCCGCCGCGGCGGTCGGGGACGGCGAGATGCCCAACGCCCTGGGCGCCCATCTGGAGCGGCTGCGGCGGGCGGCGCCCGGCAACGACGGCATGTCCCCGGACGGCCCGGGCGGCGCCGCCCAGCAGGAGTTCCTGGAGCGGGCATACCCGGCGAACGACATCAGCATCGCCGAGGTGGATCGTGCCAAGGCCGCGTACGCGGCGGCGGAGAAGCGGTTCCGGGGCAGCCAGCGCTGGACCAGCGTCGGCCCCAGCGAGGCGTTGTACCCGTTCACCGAGTTCCGCAACGCCTTCAACTACGTGCCCAACGAGTACGTGGCGGGCGGGCGGGTCACCTCGCTGGACATCAGCCCGGACTGCAACCAGCTGCTCTGCCGGGCGTACGCGACCCCGGCCGGCGGCGGTGTCTGGGGAACGTTGAACATTCTCGCCGCCGAGCCGAAGTGGTTCTATCTGGGCGGCCCGCTGGGGATCAACGCGGCCGGCTCGGTCAAGATCGACCGTAACGACAAGACCGGCCTGACGATCTACGTCGGCACCGGCGAGGCGAACACCTGCGGCTCCGGCTGCGTCGCCGGCGTCGGCCTCTACAAGTCCACCAACGGCGGTCTGACCTGGTCGAGTCCGCTCGGTAAGGACGTGCTCTCCGGCAAGGGCATCGCCGAGATCACCATCAAGCCGGGCGACCCGAAGACCATGTACGTCGCCACCACCATCGCGCTGCGCGGCATGTCCAGCTCCTGCTGCACCGGCGTGACCCGGCCGGTGCCGGACGCCGAGAAGTGGGGCCTGTACAAGACCACCGACGGCGGCAAGAACTGGACCTTCCTCCACAACGGCTCGGCCAACGCCGCCGACTGCACCGGCAGCGCCGCCGAGTACGCGAACACCGCCGCCTGCTCCCCGCGCGGCGTCCGCTACGTCAAGCTCGACCCGAAGAACTCCAACATCGTGTACGCCTCGTCGTACGCCCGCGGTGTCTGGCGTTCCCCGGACGCCGGCGCCACCTGGACGCAGATCAAGACCTCGCTGAACCCGGCGGTCTTCCAGACCCGCGCCGCGATCGACGTCACCGCCCTGCCCAACGGCAAGACCCGGATGTACGTCTACGAGGGCAACATCGGCAACCCGTACTCGCGGCTGTTCCGCAGCGACGACGTGGCCGCCGGCGCGCCCACCTTCACCGACCTGACCAGCTCGAACCCGGCCGACCCGGGCTTCGCCACCTACAACCAGTGCACCGGCCAGTGCTGGTACGACGTGTTCGTGCACACCCCGGCCGGGCACCCCGACGTCGTCTACACCGGTGGCTCCTACGTCTACGGCGAGACGGTCGCCCACAAGCGGGCGGTCATCCTCTCCACCGACGCCGGAGTCAGCGGCACCGACATGACCTACGACGGCACCGACGAGCTGCACCCGAACGGCCTGCACCCGGACCAGCACGCGCTGGTGACCAACCCGCGCAACCCGTTCCAGTTCTTCGAGGCCAACGACGGCGGCATCATGCGCTCCACCGGCCAGTTCGTCGACCGCTCGGCCTGGTGCGACAACCCGGACCGCAACCTCACCACCCAGGCCCAGAAGGACCGCTGCAAGCAGATGCTCTCGAAGATCCCCGCCAAGCTGGAGGGCGTCAACAAGGGCATGAACACGCTGCAGTTCATCAGCCTGTCGGTCAGTCCGCACGACGTGAACCTGCTCCAGGGTGGCACGCAGGACAACGGCACCTGGGAGAACAAGGGCGAGCGCCGGCGCTGGGTCAACACGATGATCGGTGACGGTGGCGCCTCCGGCTTCGACGTCGGCAAGCCGGAGTTCCGCTTCCACACCTTCTTCGACGTGTCGCCCGAGGTGAACTTCGACAACGGTGACATCGCCGACTGGATCTGGACCGCGGACCCGATCTACGGCCAGCCGGGCAACCTGTTCTACGCCCCGGTGATCTCCGACCCGAAGGTCAGCGGCACGATGTTCGCCGGCACCGCCCGGACCGTCTACCGCACCAAGACCTTCGGCCTGGGTGACCGGACCCTGGAGGAGGCCAACCGGATCTGCAACACCTGGACCGGTACCTTCGAGGCCCAGTGCGGTGACTGGGCGGAGCTGGGCACCACCCGGCTCACCGACGCCGCCTGGGGCGACCGGGCCGGCGGTGCCGTCTCGGTGGTGCAGCGGGTCGACTCCAACTCGTCGACCGCGTACGCGGCCACCAGCACCGGTCGGGTCTTCGTCACCCAGAACGTCGACGCCGAGCCGGCCTCCGCGGTGACCTGGACCCGGATCGACAACGCCAGCACGCCGGGCCGCTTCGTCACGAGCATCCACGTCGACCCGGCCGACCCGGCCCGGGCGTGGGTGTCCTACAGCGGTTTCAACTCGAACACCCCGACCACGCTCGGCCACGCGTTCGAGGTGAAGGTGGCCGGTGCGACGGCGACCTGGACCGACCGGTCGTACAACTTCGGCGACCAGCCGATCACCGACCTGGTCCGGGACGACGTCACCGGTGACCTGTACGCGTCCACCGACTTCGGGGTCCTGCGCCTGGCCAAGGGCTCGACCAGTTGGACCAAGGCGGCCGGTGGCATGCCGAACGTCGAGGTCGCCGGGCTCACCATCGTGCCGGGCAAGCGGATCCTCTACGCCGCCTCGCACGGTCTCGGCGCCTGGCAGCTCAAGCTGAAGTAGGTAGACCATCAAAGGCACCAACCGGGTGGGGGGCCGCGCGAGCGGCCCCCCACCGCTGCCCGGGGCGGCCGGCCGTGCCTGGCGTACCCTCGGCGCGGCGTTCGTCATCCTCGTGTTCGTCCCGCCGCTGCTGCTCCTGCTCTCCGGCTCGCTCACCGAGCCCGGTCTGCCGCCGTCACCGACGCCGCGGCTGGTCCCGGACCCGGTCTCCACCGCCGGTTACGAACAGGCCCTGGAGATCGGCGGGCTGCTGCGCGCCTCGCTCAACTCGGTGCTCGTCGCGGTCGTCGCCGTGCCGCTGAGCGTGCTCGTGGCCGCGCTCGCCGGGTTCGCGCTGGCCCGGCTGGCCCCGCGCACCACCGCCACCGTCGTCGCCGCCTCGCTGGTCGCCCTGATGGTGCCGGCCACCGCGCTGCTCGTGCCCCGGTTCGCGATCTTCCGCGCGCTCGGCCTGACCGATACCCTGGTGCCGTTGATCGCCCCGGCGCTGCTCGGCACCTCGCCGCTGTACGTCCTGGTCTACTACCTGGCCTTCCGGGCACTGCCGCGGGACCTGTACGACGCCTGCCTGGTGGAGGACCTCTCACCCATGCGAATCTGGTGGCGGGTCGCCCTCCCGCTGGTCCGCCCGGTCACCGCCGCGCTCACCGCCCTCACCTTCGTGCTGACCTGGTCGAATTTTCTCGACCCACTGATCTACGTGTACGACCGCGACCTGTTCACCCTGCCGCTGGCGCTGCGCTCGCTGTCGGTGCTGGACCCGACGAACTTCCCGGTGTTCCTCGCCGGGGCGGTCCTCGCCACCGTGCCGGCCCTGCTGGTGTTCGTGCTCGCCCAGCGCCGTTTCCTGCACCACGACGATCCGACGGGACGGGACCGCCCATGAGACCGAAGACGCTGCTCGCCCTGCTGCTGTCCGGCACGCTGCTCGCCACCGGCTGCGGCACCGGCTCCGGATCGTCGAAGGACGAGTCGGGTCCGGTGCGGCTGCTCGTCTTCGGCGCTCCCGAGGAGCTGGCCGCGTACCGCACCCTCACCGAGGCGTACCGGAAGGCCCGCCCGGGCACGGACGTGCAGCTGGTCGAGGCGAGCGACCGCAAGGACCTGCTGGCCCGGCTCGCCACCTCGGTCGCCGGGGGCGCTCCGCCGGACCTGTTCCTGATGAACTACCGCTTCTACGGCCAGTTCGCCGCGAAGAACGTGGTGGAGCCGCTGGACGAGCGCATCGCCGGCTCCGAGGCGATCGACCCGGCCGACTACTACCCGGTGGCGATGGACGCCTTCAAGTGGGGCGGCAAGCAGCTCTGCCTGCCGCAGAACGTTTCGAGCCTGGCCGTCTACTACAACCGCACCCTGTTCGCGAAGTACGGGGTGCCCGAGCCCAAGGCCGGCTGGACCTGGAACGACATGGTCGGCACCGCCATCGCGATGACCCGTGACTCCCGGGGCGTGGTGGTCAAGGGCACCGAGAGCGAGGGCGCCGCCGCCCGGCCGGCCGTGCACGGGCTCGGCATCGAGCCGTCGATCATCCGCGTCGCCCCGTTCGTCTGGTCCGCCAACGGTGAGATCGTCGACGACCCCGACAAGCCGACCCGGCTCACCCTGGACACCCCGGTCGCCCGGGAGGCGCTGAAGAACCTGGTGGACCTCCGCCAGGCGTACGGGGTGGTGCCCACCGACGAGGAGGTCGAGGCCGAGGACGACGAGTCCCGCTTCGCCAACGGGCGGCTGGCGATGCTGATGTCGTCGCGCCGCTCCACCACCACGTTCCGTTCGATCACCGACTTCGAGTGGGACGTCGCCCCGCTGCCGGTGTACCAGAAGCAGGTCGGGGTGCTGCACTCCGACGCGTACTGCATGACCCGGGGCGCGAAGCGGAAGGACGCCGCGTGGCGGTTCCTGGAGTTCGCCATCTCCGAGGAGGGACAGCGGATCATCGCCGCCACCGGCCGGACCGTCCCGTCGCACATCGGCGTGTCGCAGTCCCCGGCGTTCCTCGGCCCGTCCCAGCCGCCGCGCAGCGCCAAGGTGTTCCTCGACACGATCCCCACCGTCCGGGCCCTGCCCACCGTCTCCACCTGGCCGGAGATCGAGGACGTGACGTACGGGATCCTGGAGAACGCCCTGTACCGGGGCGACCGGCTGGACGACGTCATCCGCGACCTGGACCAGCAGACCCGCCCGCTGTTCGCCCGCGGTGAGCACGGGTGAGCGAACCCGGTCTGACCCTGGACGGGGTGTCGGCCGCCTACCGCGGCGCCACCGTCCTGCACGAGGTGGACCTGACCGTGGCCCGGGGCGAGCTCCTCGTGGTCCTCGGCCCGTCCGGGGCGGGAAAGTCGACGGTGCTGCGGGTGGTGGCCGGCCTGGAGCCGGTCACCGCCGGCCGCGTCCGGATCGCCGGCCGGGACGTCACCTCCGACCGTCCCGGCCGGCGCAACGTGTCCATGGTCTTCCAGTCGTACGCCCTCTTCCCACACCTCACGGTCGCCGAGAACATCGCCTTCGGCCTGGAGGTCCGGGACACGCCACGGGCGGTGGCCCGGGAGCGGGCCCGGGCGGCGGCCGAGACGGTCGGCTGCGCCGGACTGCTGGACCGGCGACCGGGGCAGCTCTCCGGCGGGGAGCGGCAGCGGGTCGCCCTGGCCCGGGCGTTGGTGCGCGAGCCGGACGTCTTCCTGCTCGACGAGCCGCTGTCCAACCTCGACCTCGCCCTGCGCGTCGAGATGCGCGCCGAGTTGCGCGCCCTGCACGACCGGCTCGGCGCCACGATGGTGCACGTCACCCACGACCAGACCGAGGCGCTGGTGCTGGCCGACCGGATCGCGGTGCTGCGCGACGGCCGGGTCGAGCAGGTCGGCAGCCCCGACGAGATCTGGCGGGCCCCGGCGAGCACCTTCGTGGCCCGGTTCGTCGGCTCCCCGGCGATGAACCTGCTTCCCGCCGACGGCCCGGTCCGCCCCGCCGGGGACGCCCCGCCGGGCGTGCCGGCGGGCGGCCTCCAGATCGGGTTCCGGCCCGAGGCGGTCGCCCTCGACCCGGCGGAGGGGGCGGCGGCCACCGTCGCCCGGGTCGAGGTGGTCGGCGAGGACGCGTACGCGTACCTCACCCTCGCGTCGGGGCAGCCGGTGGTCGCCCGGGTGCCGGCCGCCCGCCGCCCCGAGCGGGGCGCGGCCGTCCAGGTCGGGGTCGACTGGGCGGACACCCACGTCTTCCACGCCGACTCCGGTCTCCGGTACGCCCCGTGAGCGCGCCGAGTGAGCCGGGGCTGGTGAGCCCGGCGGTCACGAGCGAGGACGGCACGGTGAGCGCCCGGAGCGAGCCGGATTCGCGGGCGCGGCGGGCTCGGCCGGACACCCGCTCCCGGCGGCAGTTGGCGTTGATGCTGGCGCCGTACCTGGTCGGCCTGGTCGGGCTGGTGCTGCTGCCGGCGGCCGTCACCCTCGCCCTGGCGTTCACCGAGTACGACCTGGTGAACCCGCCGAGGTGGGTGGGGCTGGACAATCTCGTCGCGCTGGTCGACGACCCGGTGTTCCGGGTGTCGCTGACCAACTCGCTGGTGTTCGCGCTGGTGGCCGTACCCCTGCGGGTGCTGCTCGCCCTCGGCCTGGCGCTGCTGCTGCACCGCCGGGCGTTCGGGGTCGGCACCGCCCGCGCGGCCGCCGTGCTGCCCACCGCGGTGCCGGAGATCGCGTACGGCCTGCTCTGGCTGTGGCTGTTCAACCCCCTGTACGGCCCGATCAACCAGGTGCTGCGGGTCGGCGGGGAGAACGGGCTGACCGCCCTGGGCCGCACGCCGCCGCAGTGGCTGACCGACCCGACCGACGCCCGCGCGGCGATCATCCTGATGAGCGTCTTCACGATGGGGGAGACGTTCGTGGTGCTGCTGGCCGCCCGGCGGGCGCTGCCCCGCGACGTGTACGAGATGGCCGCGCTGGAGGACGCCACCGGCTGGGACGTGTTCCGTCGGGTCACGCTGCCGCTGATGGCGCCGGTGCTCGCCCTGCTGGCGGTGCGGGACGCCGTCGCGAGCCTGCACTTCTCGTTCGTGCCGGCGTTCGTGGTCACCGACGGCGGCCCACCTCCGTACGCCACCACGTACCTGTCCCTGTTCATCTACCGCACCGGGTTCGAGTACCTGCGCTACGGCTACGCCGCCGCCGCGACGCTGGTGATGATCCTGCTGACCGTGGCGGCGGTGGTCGTGCAGTGGCGGCTGGTCCGCCGGTACCGGGGCTTCTACCGGCTCTGACCGGCGGGAACCGCCCGGGTTGCCAGCGCGTCCCATGTGGCGGAGGTTGACGTCATGCGAAGAACATCGGTCCTGCTGACCGCCGTCGGCCTGCTGTGCTGGCTGAGCGCCTGCTCGTCCGCACCGGATGTCCCGCAGCCCGGTGCGTCCGGCCCGTCGGCCGCCGGTACGCCCCCGGCCCCGTCCGGCCCGGCCGCCACCGCCCGACCCGGACCGTCCGGGCCGCCCGGCGGTCCGTCAGCCGCGCCGGTCCCGTCCGGCACGGGTGAGCTGCCCGGCCCGTTGCCCTTCGGCGCCCGTACCCTCACCGGCACGGTGGAGCGCGCCGGCGAGTGCACCATGCTGCTGGTCGGTGAGCGGCGGTGGGCCCTGAGCGGCGACGCCGCGGCGGCGCTGCGCCCGGGCGCCCGGGTGACCGTGCGGGGCACGATCGCGCCGCTCCCGGCCGGCTGCGGAGACCGGGAGGACCTCGCCCAGACGGTCGCCGTCACCCGCGTCGACCCCGCCTGACCGGCCGTCCTGCCGGCGTGTAACACCCGCCGCACCGGGTAGGTCGCGCGGATGGAGTTGGTCGAGGAGTCGCCGTACCGCTTCCGCATCGACCGGCACGACCCGATGCGGGTGCCGGGGGTGGTGTTCGCGTCCGAGTCGCTGCTGCCCGACGCCGGGGCGGACAAGTCGCTGGAGCAGGTGGCCAACGTCGCCACCCTGCCGGGCATCGTCGACGCCTCGTACGCCATGCCCGACATCCACTGGGGCTACGGCTTCCCGATCGGCGGGGTCGCGGCCACCGACGTCGAGCACGGCGGGGTGGTCTCGCCGGGTGGGGTGGGTTTCGACATCTCCTGCGGCGTCCGGCTGCTCGCCGCCGACCTCGACCTCGCCGGGCTGCGCCCGAAGCTCGACGCCGTGATGGACGGCCTGGGGGAGTCGACCCCGCGCGGGATGGGCAAGGGCGCGGTGTGGCACCTGTCGAAGGGTGCGGAACTCGACGCGGTGCTGCGCGGCGGGTCCCGGTACGCGGTCGAGCGCGGCTTCGGTGTGGAGCGGGACCTGGAGCGCTGCGAGGACTACGGCGCGGTGGACGACGCGAACCCGGCGCAGGTGAGCGAGCGGGCCATCGAGCGGGGCGCGCGCCAGGTGGGCAGCCTCGGGTCGGGCAACCACTTCCTGGAGGTGCAGGCGGTCGAGGAGGTCTACGACGAAACGGTGGCCACCGCGTTCGGCCTGCGGCCGGGCCAGGTGACCGTCATGATCCACAGCGGCTCCCGGGGCCTGGGCCACCAGATCTGCACCGACTACGTCCGGCGGATGGAGAAGGTGATGCGCCAGCACGGCATCCACGTGCCGGACCGCCAGCTCGCCTGCGCCCCGGTCGACTCCCACGAGGGACGCGCCTACCTCGGCGCGATGGCCGCCGCCGCCAATTACGCGCGGGCCAACCGGCAACTGCTCGCCCACGCCGCCCGTACGGTCTTCCGCCGGGTCACCGGCAGCAGCCTCGACCTGGTGTACGACATCTCGCACAACCTCGCGAAGATCGAGACCCACGGGACCGACGGGGACTCCCGGCGCCTCTGCGTCCACCGCAAGGGCGCGACCCGGGCGTTGCCGCCGGGGCACCCGGAACTCCCGGCCGACCTGCGGGACGCCGGGCAGCCGGTGCTGATTCCGGGCTCGATGGGCACCGGTTCGTACGTCCTCACCGGGGTGGCCGGCTCGCCCGCGTTCGCGTCCACCTGCCACGGCGCGGGCCGGGTGCAGAGCCGCAAGCAGGCGGTCAAGGCCGAGCGCGGCCACGACCCGCGCCGCCAGCTGGAGGACCAGGACATCGCGGTACGCGGTGCCTCCCGACGTGGGCTGGCCGAGGAGATGCCGGCGGCGTACAAGGACGTGTCGGCGGTGGTCGCGGCGGCCGAGGGGGCGGGGCTGTGCCGCAAGGTGGCCCGCGTGGTCCCGATCGGCGTGGTCAAGGGCTGACCGGCGGGTTCTCGTACCGCCGGTGGGTGGTCGCGCGGCGCCTCACACGTCGAGGGTCACCGCGCAGGACCAGCCCGAACCGTCCGGGCCGAACCGCAGTTCGTGCAGGGCGACCGCCTTGGGGACGGCGCCGATCAACTCCACCCCGTCGGTGCTGACCGTGTGCCAGCGCACCCGCAACCCGCCGTCGCCGTCGTCGGTGACCTCGGTGCGCAGCGGCAGCTCCCCGACCGTGTCCATCCGGAAGATCACCTCGTCGAGCACGTCCACCAGCAGGTCCTGGTCGTCGGCGGGCGGGGCGTGGAACTCCCGTTCGGCCTCCGGGAGGGCCGCGGCCGGGTCGGTGAAACTGTCCACCAGGGCGGTGACCGCCTCCGCCACGCACGTCTCCCGGGTCGGTGCCCACGCCTCGATGCGCACGTCCGCGGTGTGCGGGACGCACCGGTGGCCGTGCTCCGGTCGGGAATCCACACCCCGATCATCCGGCACCCCGACGCCCGGTGGGGCGGGTTGCCCTCCGGGGCATCCCGGAGAGAACCCCGGATTTCGGGCCGATGGGCTGGCCGTCCGGCGGATAGGAAGGGAGACTACAGGTACCGACGCTACTGGAGGTGCCATCGTGGCCGCCCGACGACGACCCCTGGTCCGGCTCCTGCTCGGCCTGCTCGCCGTCAGTCTCGTCCTCTGCTGCGGCGGGGTGGCGGCCGGTGGCTGGGCGTACAGCCGGGCCGGCACCGACACCGTCGACCAGGTCGAGTTCACCCGGCCGCTGGCCGTCCCGCCCCTCGCCGAGTCGCGGGTCGACGAGCGCGGGCGGCGGGTCTTCGACCTGCTCGCCCGCGACGGGCGACGGGATTTCCACGGTGACGGCCGGTTGACCCGCACCGCCGGCTTCGACGGTGACTACCTCGGGCCCACCCTGCGCGCCCGGCGTGGCGAGCAGGTCGTGGTCAACGTGGTCAACCGGCTGACCGGCCGCACCAGCGTGCACTGGCACGGCATGCACCTGCCGGCGCGGATGGACGGTGGTCCCCACCAGATGATCCGGCCCGGCGCCACCTGGTCGCCCACGTGGACGGTCGACCAGCCGGCCGCGACACTCTGGTACCACCCGCATCCGCACGGCGAGACGGAGGACCACGTCTACCGCGGCCTCGCCGGCCTGTTCCTCGTCGACGACGACCGGGAGGCCGCGTTGCCGCTGCCCCGGCGCTACGGGGTCGACGACGTCCCGGTGATCGTGCAGGACCGGAGCTTCTCCGGCGACGGGCAGTTCCGCAAGACCCGCAACATGATCAACGCGATCGGGGTGCTCGGTGACACGCTGCTGGTCAACGGCACGGTCGGGCCCTACCTCGACGTGACGACCGAGCGGGTACGGCTGCGGCTGCTCAACGGCTCCACCGCCCGGCTGTACAACTTCGGCTTCGCCGACGACCGGCCGTTCGACCTGATCGCCAGCGACGGCGGGCTGCTGGCCCGCCCGGCCCGGCTCACCCGGGTGCAACTGTCGCCCGGCGAGCGCGCCGAGATCGTGGTGACCGTCGAGCCGGGGGAGCGGGTCACCCTGCGCAGCATCGCCCCGGACCTGGGCGCCGGTTTTCTCGCCGACCGGTTCGCCGGCGGCCGGGACCGCTTCGACGTGCTGCAACTGCGGGCCGCCGACCGGCTCACCCCGTCACCGGCGGTGCCCGGCACGCTGGTCCCGATGGAACGGATCGACCCCGGCTCGGCGAGCGTGACCCGCCGCCTGGAGTTCGCCGGCCGCGCCATCAACGGCCAGTCGATGTCCATGGACCGCATCGACTTCGCCGCCACCCGGGACACCACCGAGGTGTGGGAGGTGGTCAACATCGACGGCACCCCGCACAACTTCCACGTCCACGACGTGCAGTTCCAGGTGCTCTCCGTCGCCGGGGCGGCCCCGCCGCCGGAACTCGCCGGCTGGAAGGACACCGTCTACCTGGCACCCCAGCGACCGGTCCGGGTCGCGATGCGCTTCACCGACCACAGTGACCCGGACGTGCCGTACATGTACCACTGCCACCTGCTGTACCACGAGGACGCCGGGATGATGGGCCAGTTCGTGGTCGTCGAGCCGGGCCAGCGACCGGGCCGCCCGCCCGCGCACAGCGCCCACGCCGGGCATGGCTGACGCGGCCCGCGCCGGCCACCGCGCCGCGGCGGCGTACGGTCGGCCGATGCGGATCACCAAGTTCACCCACTCCTGTGTCCGGATCGAGCACGACGGGCGGGTGCTCGTGATCGACCCGGGCACCTGGAGCGAGCCGGTGGCGCTGGCCGGCGCCGACGCGGTGCTGGTCACCCACGAGCACACCGACCACATCGACGTGCTGCGGCTGGCCGGCCTGGGCGTGCCGGTCTTCGCCCCGGAGGGGGCCCGGCTGCCCGCGTCCACGCCGCTGCCGGTGACCCGGGTCGGCGCCGGGCAGCGCTTCGACGCGGCGGGGTTCGCAGTCACCGCCACCGGTGGCCGGCACGCGACCATCCACGGTGGCCAGCCGGCCTGCGCCAACCTGGGCTACCTGGTGGAGGACGCCGTCTACCACCCGGGGGACTCGCTGCACCCGCCCGGCCGGCCGGTGCACACGCTGCTCGTTCCCGCGCAGGCGTCATGGCTGAAGCTCACCGAGGCGATCGACTTCGCGGTCGCGGCGGGCGCGGCCCGCACGGTCGCGATCCACGACGCCCAGCTCAACGACCGGGGGCTGGCCAGCGTCAACGGCTGGTTCGGTGAGACCGTCCCCGGCTACCGGTGCCGGAGACCCGGCGAATCGATCCCACCCGAGGAGGAGTGACATGTCGCTGAGGACGTACGCGGCCGACGAGCGGGAGATGCTGCTGGTCTTCCTGCAACGCCAGCGCGACCAGGTGGTGTGCGGCGTCGCCGACTTCCCGGAGGACGCCCGCCGGGTCGCCACGCCCAACGGCCTGACCGTCCCCCGGCTGGTCTGCCACCTGCGTGACGTCGAGCGGTGCTGGCTGCGACGGTGGTTCGCCGGTGAGAAGGACCTGGCCGCGTTCGGCCTGGACACCGACGACCTGGGTGTGCCACCCACCCCGGACCGGGTGCCGCTGCCCGAGCTCGTGGAGGCGTACGTGGCCGAGTCGCGCCGCTGCGACGAGGTGGTCGCCGCCCACGGCCTGGACGACGTGGCGGCGAACGGCCGGCACACGCTGCGGTGGATCCTGCACCACCTCGTCGCCGAGACCGCCCGCCACCTCGGTCACCTCGACCTGCTCCGCGAGGCGGCCGCCGGCGGTCCCGCGGACGGCCCGGTCGACGGCGGTGCGACCGTCATCACACCGGCCCTGGCGGTCAGGCCGCGAACCGGGGCGTCGCCGCGCTGAGCAGCGCGCGCCGTGCCGCCACGCCCCAGCCGCGCGCCAGCTCCCCGGCCAGGGTGTCCAGCAGCCGGGGCACGTCCCGGTCGGCGCCGTCGTGCATCGCCTCGACCACGACGAGGACGCGGCCGGTGCCGTCGCGCACCGCCGACCAGCCGCTCTGCCGGTTGGTCCAGCGCCGCGCGTGCGCCCGCCCGATCTCGTCGGCGAAGACGACCTCACCCGGGTCGGGGTGCTCCTCGACCCCCGTGAACGTCAGGTACCGTTCGTCGCCCCGGGCGTGCCGCACCTCGATGCCGCCGGTGACCTGGTCGACGTCGAGGATCCCGACCGGGATCGCGTACGCCGCGGACACCGCGTTGCCCAGGTCCACCAGTGGGTGCAGCACGGGCAGGGCACCCTCGGTGCGCAGCCGCCGCAGCAGGGACTCCGAGGCGCAGCGGTAGCGGGTCGGGGCCAGGCCCATCCGGGCGAACGCCCGCCGCCACGCCTGGATCTCCGGGAAGCCGCCCTCGCTCCCGGTGGCGAGCCGCTCCCGCGCCCGCGCGTGCAGGTCGGCGACGGGCAGGTCGCCCCGCGGCTCGCCGGCCACGCCCTCCGCGTACAGGACGCCGACGACGAGGTCGGGGTGCTCCGCCCGGATCCGCGGCGAGTGCTGGAAGTACACCGTGAACCTCCGGTCAGGCGTCGGCGCGGGCCAGCAGCAGGCCCAGCGCGAGGAAGGAGCCGGCGACGCCCCGGCGCAGCCAGTCGGCGACGCGGGGACGGTCCAGCACGTGCCGGCGGACGGCGGCGGCGCAGAGCCCGTAGGCCGCGAACACGACCAGGCTCACCAGCATGAACACGGCGCTCAGCCCGAGCATCGCGGGCACCGCCCCCGGCCGGTCCGGGTCGACGAACTGCGGCAGGAACGCCACGAAGAAGATCGTCAGCTTGGGGTTGAGCAGGTTCAGCAGCACCGCCGACCCCACCATCCGGGCCGCCGACCGGGGCACCGGCTGCCCGGTGGCGGCGATCGCGCCCCGGTCGCGCAGCGTCGCGACGGCCAGCCAGAGCAGGTACGCGACGCCGAGGTACTTCAGCAGCGCGAAGGCGAGCGCGCTGGAGTGCAGCAGGGCGGCCAGCCCGGTCACCGCCGCCGCGAGGTGCGGCACGATGCCGACCGTGCAGGCGAACGCGGCGACCAGGGCGGCGCGGCGGCCTCCGGACAGCGCGGCGGAGAGGGTGAACAGCACCCCGGCACCGGGGGTGGCGACCACGACCAGGGTGGTCACCAGGAAGGCGATGGTCATGTGCCCACCCTGCCGGGCAGGATGGTCCGGTGAGCAGAGCCAAACCGGCCCTCGACGGAAGGACCAATTCGTCCGTCGCCGGCTCCGACTTCCTGCACCTCGACGTCACTGACGCCCCGCCCGGCGGCCGCGCGGACTGGCTCGCCGGTCGGCTGCGCGCCGCCATCGCCGACGGGCGGATCCCCGTCGGCGGTCGCCTTCCCGCCACCCGCGTCCTCGCCGCCGACCTCGGTGTCTCCCGGGGCGTCGTCGTCGAGGCGTACCAGCGGATGGTGGAGGAGGGGCATGTGGCCGGCCGGGGGCGCGCGGGCACGGTGGTGGTCGCGGCGCCGGCCGTGCCGCCGACCCCGGTCCCGGCCGCCGCGCCGGTCCCGGCCCGACCGTTCCCGCCGGCTCCCGGCACGGACATCTTCGACGCGGTACGCGCGGCACCCGCCCGCATCGACCTGACGCCCGGCGTACCCGACCTGGCCGCCTTTCCCCGTGCGGCCTGGCTGCGCGCCGAGCGGGCCGTGCTGCGGCACCTCGTCGCGTCGGACTTCGGCTACGGCGACCCGCGCGGCGCGCCGGCGTTGCGGCGGGCCGTCGCCGCCTGGCTCGCGCGCTACCGGGGTGTCACCGTCGACCCGGCCGACGTCATCGTCACCACCGGCGTCTCGCAGGCGCTCGGCCTGCTGGCCCAGGCGCTTCGCGACGTCGGCATCACCCGGGTCGCGGTGGAGGACCCGGGGTCGCTCGGCGTCCGCCAGCACCTCAACAACTGGCGGGTGGAGACCCCGGCGGTCCCGGTCGACGCGGCCGGCCTGCGGGTGGCCGACCTGGTCGCCTGTGGCGCGCCGGCGGTGATGCTCACCCCGGCCCACCAGTTCCCGACCGGGGTGGTGCTGGACGGGGACCGCCGCCGGCAGCTCGCCGCCTGGACGCGGGACGGTGGTCTGGTCATCGAGGACGACTACGACGCCGAGCACCGCTACGACCGGCCCCCCGTGCCGGCGCTGCGCGCGGCGCTGCCGGAGAGCGTCTGCTACGCCGGCAGCGTGTCGAAGCTGCTCGCCCCGGCGCTGCGGATCGGCTGGCTGCTCGTGCCCGCCCGCCACCGGGCGGACGTGGTCGACGCGAGACGCAACGCCGATCTGGGCAACGCCGTGCTGCCGCAGCTCGTGCTCGCCGAGTTGATGACCTCCGGCGCGCTGGAGCGGCAGCTGCGGCTGCTGCGCCGCCGGCACGTCCGGCGGCGGGACGCGATGATCGCCGCGATCGTTCGCCACCTGCCCGGCGCGACCGTGCACGGCGCGGCGGCCGGGCTGCACCTGACCGTCACCCTGACCGGGGACGTGCCGGACACCGACCTGGCGACCGCGGCGCTGGAGCGCGGCGTCAAGGTCCAGCCGCTCTCCTGGCACCGGCAGCGACCCGGCCCGCCCGGCCTGGTCCTCGGGTACGCGGCCAACCCGGCCACCGCCATCGAGGAGGGCCTCGCCGTCCTCGGTGATGTCCTCCGTTCGCGCTGATGATCGACTGCTGGCGTGTGATCAACCCCGTGCCGGGGGGCACCGGGGTCTTCCGGGCCGGGGAATCCGCGATGCCAGCGGCACGGATTCGCCGGCAACCGGGACTCCGGGTCCATAGCCTGGCAGCAGGAGCAGGTCCGAGGACGGGAGAGCCAGCGTGAGCATGGAGGCGGCCAGGGACGCTTTCGCCGGCGAGCAGGAGGTCGAGATCACCGTGACCGGCCGGAAGACCGGCCGGCAGATCTCCCACCCGGTGTGGTTCGTGCAGGAGGAGCAGAGCATGTTCCTGGTGCCGATCACCGGGTCGGACAGCGACTGGTACAAGAACGTCCGGAAGACCCCGATGATCGAGGTGTCCGCCAACGGCACCGCGGTGAACGGTCCGGCCACGCCGATCACCGACCCGGACCGGGTCGAGCACATCGTGGCGATGTTCCGCGCGAAGTACGGCCCGGACCAGGTGGATCAGAACTATCCGAAGCACGACGTCGCTGTCCAGGTGCCGCTCGGTTGACCCGGCCCGGAGTGGCGTCGCCCGGCGTCAGCCGGCCACGGAGGACCCGGTGACGGCCGCCCGGATCTCCGACCCGGTGACGACGGCCGCCCCGATGCTCGTGGCGTAGAGCGCGGCCAGCTCGGCGGCGGTGGCCGCCAGGCGGGCCCGCAGCTCGGGCGGGGACAGCACCTCCACGTCGGCGCCGAGGCGCAGCAGATCACCGTGCGCGTGGGTGAGCGACTCGATCGGCACCGTCGCGGTCACCCAGCCCGCGTCGTCCGGCGGGCCGGCGGACCCCTCGGCGGCGGCGACCACCACGTCGCTGGCGATCTCCCGTAGCCGTTCCCGGCCGCGGGGCGAGAGCCGGATCGTGGCCTCGTCGCGGTGCAGCCCGGCCCGGAAGCGCACCACGTGCGCCCGCCACCAGGCCGGCAGGTCGAACCCGGCGGGCCGGTCGAACTCCTCGTCCAGCGGGGTCAGCGCGAGGATCTGGCTGACCCGGTAGGTGGCCGCACCGTCCCGCCCCGGGCGGGCGGCCACCACGTACCACCGGCCGCCCTTGAGGACCAGGCCGTACGGCTCCAGCGTCCGCTCGGCCTCCCCGTTCCAGCTGCGGTAGCGCACCGCCACCCGGCGCTGCCGCCACACCGCCTCCGCCACCTCCGCCAGGTGCGGCGAGCCGTCGCCGTCGGCGTACCAACCGGGCGTGTCCAGGTGGAAGCGCTGCTGAAGGCGCGCCGCGCGGTCGGCCAGCGCGGACGGCAGGGCGGCGTGCAGTTTCCGTTGCACGGTGGCGACCACCGCTCCGTAGCCCAGCTCGGCCGCCGGCCCGGGCAGGCCGGCCAGGAAGAGCCGCTCCGCCTCCTCGGCGGTCAGCCCGGTCAGCCGGGTGCGCCACCCGTCGACGAGCTGGTAGCCCCCGGCGTGCCCGGCCTCCCCGTACAGCGGGATGCCGGCCGAGTGCAGGGACTCGACGTCGCGGTAGACCGTGCGGACGGAGACCTCCAGCCGCTTCGCGAGCTGCGCGGCGGTCATCCGGCCGTGCGTCTGGAGCAGCAACAGCAGGGAGAGGAGTCGACTGGCCCGCACTCCACTGACAGTACGTGTCAGTGGACCCCTCGTACCGTCCCGGCATGGCATTTCGCGACAAGGAACTCCGCGTGCCGGCACCGATCACGGTCGCCGGGCGGCGGGTCAAGCGCTACCACATCGATCAGCCGGAACGCCCGCTCGAACCGGAGGTGGAGCGGGCGGCGTACGCCTTCCTGCCCCGCCTGCTGCCGCCCGCCGGCGCCGACGGGACCCCACCGGTGAGCTGGGTGGTGCTGCACCGGGGTGCGGACACCGGGGCCTACCTGCTCGCGTACACCTGGTTCTTCGACAACGTGGTGGAGGCGCACGTCGCCGAGGCGGGCCAACCGGCGATCGGCTGCCCGGACGACGACCCGACGCACTTCGTGGAGATGCGCCGTCCGGTGGTGGGCTGTGTGTGGGAGCTGGGGATGCTGGAGCACGAGCGGGCCGCCTGGATCCGGCACGTGCTCGCGCCCGACCGGCCGGACGTCGAGGCGTACGTCGCCGACACGCGGGCCGAGGGGACGGTGGGGTGGTGATGGGCGACTTCGACTTCCTGGACCTCACCCGGGCGTCGGACTGAGTCCGCCGCTGGGCGTCGGGCCTCCGGCGGGCGGGGGCGTGGCGTTGCGGTAGATCGCCGCGAGCCAGACGTCGAGAAGGACGGCGACCACGTCCGGCTCGGCGACGGCGGGGCCGTCGCCGGCGAACGTCGCGTACCAGACGCGCTCGTTCATCGAGTTCAACGCGATGGCGAGGTCCCGGGCGGGCAGCCCGTCCGGGGCCGCGCCGCGCTTCCGTTCCGCGTCGATCGCCGCCTCGATGGCCTGGACCCATCCCTCCATGACCGTCGCCCAGAGCCGGCGCACCTCCCCGTTGGTGCCGCGCACCTGGGCGCAGGCCAGCACCACCGCCCGGTGGCCGCCGAACGTCTCGTGGAACCGGTCGATCAGCTCCCGCCACCGGGCGCGCGGGTTCTCGGCGAGCCGGTCCAGCACGTGGCCGGCGGCCGCGTTGGCCTCCTCGATGACCCGGTCGAGCAGGGTCAGCAGGACGGCGTCCTTCGACGGGAAGTAGAAGTAGAAGGTGGGCCGGGAGATCCCGGCGCCCCGGGCCAGGTCGTCGATCGAGATGTCGGCGAACGGCCGCTCACCGAGCAGCCGCTCGGCGGTGGCGAGGATGGCCGACTCCCGGTCGTCCCCGGCGGACCGCGCCGTGCGGCGACCCCGGGGGGACGAGGTCGCGATGGGCGTCATGACCGTGGATGTTACACCCGCTCGACAGGGTGTCGATTGTTCTCAACGGGGTGTTGACGCGTGTCGACGCCGGTGGATAGTGTCCGGCACCACCGCCTCGTCACGGGAGACGACATGGCCACCACCGACCACGTCGACGTGCTCATCGTCGGTGCCGGCCTCTCCGGCGTCGGCGCCGCGTGCCACCTGCGGCGCAACTGTCCGGAGAAGACGTACGCGGTGCTGGAGGCCCGAGGCGCGATCGGCGGCACCTGGGACCTGTTCCGCTACCCGGGCATCCGGTCGGACTCGGACATGTTCACCCTCGGCTACTCGTTCAGGCCGTGGACCAACCCGAAGGCGATCGCCGACGGGCCCGCCATCCGCGAGTACGTCCGGGAGACCGCCCGCGAGTACGGCGTCACCGAGCACATCCGGTTCCACCACCGGGTGGTCCGCGCCGAGTGGGACAGCACCACCGCCCGCTGGACCGTCCACGCGCACCGCACCGACACCGGCGAGGACGTCCGGCTGACCTGCTCGTTCCTCCACACCTGCGCCGGCTACTACCGCTACGACGAGGGCTACACCCCCGACCTTCCCGGCGCGGACCGGTTCACCGGGCGGATCGTGCACCCGCAGCACTGGCCCGACGACCTCGACCACGCCGGCAAGCGGATCGTCGTGATCGGCAGCGGCGCCACGGCGGTGACGCTCGTGCCCGCGCTGGCCGAGCAGGCCGCCCACGTCACCATGCTCCAGCGCTCACCCACGTACGTCATGGCGCTGCCCTCGCGCGACGTGGTCGCCGGCGCGCTGCGCCGCGTCCTGCCCGAGCGGGCCGTCTACCCGCTGGTCCGGTGGAAGAACGTCCTGCTCGCCACCGCGAACTTCCAACTCAGCCGCCGTGCGCCCACGCTGGTGAAGCGCCTGCTGCGCCGGGCCGCGCGGGGCCGGCTGCCGGTGGGGTACGACGTCGACCGGCACTTCTCGCCCCGCTACGACCCGTGGGACCAGCGCCTGTGCGTGGTGCCCGACGGCGACCTGTTCGCCGCGATCCGGCGGGGCCGGGCGTCCATCGTCACCGACACCATCGAGACCGTCACCGAGACCGGCGTCCGGCTCGCGTCGGGGGAGCAGCTCGCGGCCGACGTCATCGTCACCGCCACCGGGCTCAACCTGCTCGCCCTCGGCGACACCGTGCTCACCGTGGACGGCGAGGACGTCGACCCCGCCGCCACCGTGGCCTACAAGGGCATGATGCTCTCCGGCGTCCCCAACTTCGCGATGACCATCGGCTACACCAACGCCTCCTGGACGTTGAAGGCCGACCTCGTCGCCACGTACGTGTGCCGGCTGCTCGCGCACCTGGACCGCACCGGCCAGCAGGTCGTCACGCCGCTGCCGCCGCCCGACGGCGACCTGCACCCGATCATCGACCTGACCGCCGGGTACGTGCTGCGCAGCGTCGACGCGCTGCCCAGGCAGGGGGCCCGGGCGCCGTGGCGGCTGTACCAGAACTACCCCCGGGACGTGCTGCTGATGCGGTACGGCCGGCTCACCGACCAGGGCGTCCGGTTCTCCAGGGCCGGCACGCCGGAGAGGAGCACCGTCCGTGCGTAGGTTCGACTTCACCGCCGCGACCGCCGTGGTCACCGGCGCCGCCAGCGGGATCGGCGAGGCGCTCGCCCACGGGCTGGCCCGCCGCGGCAGCGACCTGGTCCTGCTCGACCGCGACGCGCGGCGCCTCGACGCCGTGGTGGCCGCGATCCGCGCCGCCCACCCGGACCGGCAGGTCGACACGCACGTCGTGGACCTCGCCGACGCCGCCGCGACCACCCGGGTGGCCGAGGACGTCCGGACCCGGCACCCCCGGATCCGGCTGCTGGTCAACAACGCCGGCGTCGCCCTGGGCGGCCGCTTCGACCAGGTGACCCTGGACGAGTTCCAGTGGGTCGTCGACATCAACTTCCGGGCGGTCGTGCAGCTCACCCACGCGCTGCTGCCGGCCCTGAAGGCGGAGCCCGGTTCCCACCTGGTCAACGTCTCCAGCCTCTTCGGGCTGATCGGGCCGCCCGGCCAGGCCGCGTACTCGGCCAGCAAGTTCGCCGTGCGCGGCTTCACCGAGGTGCTGCGTCACGAACTGGCCGACGACGGCATCGGCGTCACCTCCGTGCACCCGGGCGGGATCGCCACCCGGATCACCGAGAACGCCCGCGTCGGCAGCGGCGTCTCTGTCGAGGAGTACGAGGAGGGCCGGCGGCAGTTCGACAAGCTGCTCAGCATTCCGCCCGCGAAGGCCGCCGAGGTGATCCTGCGCGGCGTCGAGCGGCGCCGCGGCCGCGTCCTCATCGGCTGGTCGGCGAAGCTGCCCGACCTGCTGGCCCGGATCGCGCCGGCCGCACACGGGAAGTTCCTGCGGGTCGGGCTGAACCGCGCCGCCGGCGACCCGGCCCGCCGCCTCACCACGTCGTCCCCACCGGTCCCGGCCGCCCGGCAACCGGAGGCGGCGCCGGCGACCGACCCGGCGGGAGACCGCGCGTGAGCACCACGGAACCCGCCTCCCCGGCCCGCCCCCGCCCCCGCCACGTCACCGTCGCCGGACGGCGGGTCTGCCACCGCGTCGACGGTGACGGCCCGCCGGTGCTCCTGCTGCACGGCATCGGGCGGACCATGCGCGACTTCGACGACCTGCACGAACGGCTCGCGCAGCGGTTCCGGGTGCACAGCGTCGACCTGCCCGGGTACGGCGGCTCGCTGCCGATGACGGCGCCCTACACGCTGCCCGAGCTGGCCGGCTTCGTCGGCCGCTACCTGGACGTGGTCGGCGTCGACCGGCCGGTGCACCTGGTCGGCAACTCCCTCGGCGGGGCGGTGGCCATGCAGTTCGCGGCCACCGAACCGGCCCGGGTGGCCAGCCTCGGCTTCGGCAAGGAGGTGACGATCCTGCTGCGGCTGCTCGCGCTGCGCCCGTTCGGCCGGCTTCTGCTGCGACCCAGCCGGTGGTCGGCCCGCCGCGCCGAACGCGCCCTCTTCCACGATGCGGCGTTCGCCACCGCCGAGCGCATCGCGTACGCCCTGGAGGTCGCCCGCCAGCCGCACGCCGCGCGGGTGATGCTGGAGACCGCGCACCACCTCGGCACCCTCCGCGGAGTGAGCCCACACCCGGACGCGCCTGCCCCGCGCCCGCACCCACCTGTTCAACGACTGCGGGCACATGCCGCAGATCGAACGCGCGGAGGAGTTCCACCGCCTGCTGGTCGACTTCTGGGCGGAGGGCTCCCCGGCCGAGGCCCCGGGCGACAGCGACGCCGCCCGGTCATGACGCTGCCCGGATCTCCCGTTGCCGGACCAGCACGGTGACCGCGACCAGCCCGACGAGCAGCGCCGCCACCAGGTAGACCGATCCCGGAGCCAGCGGGACGAGCAGCACCAGCGCCGCGGTCACCGGGAACGCCACCACCACCGCGGCACGCTGCTGCCCCCAGATGCGCAGCATCCAGACGGTGACCAGGAAAACGGCCACCGGCACGCCCACCGCGTACCCCACCATCGTCCCGCCGACGTTCCCGAGGTGGCGCTCGTGGTCCACGGCCACCCCGAGCCCGGCGTCGACGGCGGCGATGCCCGCGAAGATCAGGTAGTGGCCGTAGCCCCAGGTCAAGCTGCGGGACAACCGGGTGGGCACCTGGATCTCGCGGTCGAAGTAGAGCCACCACAGCGCGAAGACGATCACCGCGCCGGCCGCCGCGAGACGCCACAGCCCCGTGTCACCGGCGTCCACCCCGGTCTGCACGGCCAGCGAGGTCGCCAGCACCACCTCGCCCAGCACGATCAGGGTGAACAGCCCGTACCGCTCGGCTATGTGGCGGGGGTGCCACGGCGTCATGCCGGGCCGCTCGGCGATCGCCGGCACGAGCAGGTCGGCCGCGGTCAGCACGACGAAGGAGGCCACCCGCAGGTCGTCGGGGAGCAGCAGCCGCAGCAGCCAGCCCGCCTGCACCAGGCTGACGCCGATCCCGTACCGGAGGTCGGCCGCCCGATGGCCGGGGTCACCGGCCGCCGCCCGCATCCACTGCGAGACGGCCGCGAGGCGCATCACCACGTACCCGTACGTGATGGTGCTGAAGTCGCCCTCGGTGAACGCCCGGGGCACCCCGGCGGCCAGCATCAGCGCACCGCTGATCTGCACCAGGGTGGTGATCCGGTAGACGTCGTCGTCGGTGTCGTACGCGGAGGCGAACCAGGTGAAGTTCATCCACGCCCACCAGATGGCGAAGAACACCATCAGGTAGCTGCCCACCGCGTGGCCGACGTGGTCCGCCGACACGTCGTGGTGCAGGTTGTCCGCGGCCTGGGCCACCGCGACCACGAAACAGAGGTCGAAGAAGAGCTCCAGCGGGGTCGTCCCGCGGTGCTCCTCCTCGCGCCGGCGGGCCCGCATCGGCCGGTACCACGGCCGCAGCGTGCCCGTCGTGGTCACCCCGGTCTCCTCGCGGTACTGCGGGCCCCGGCCCTACGGTTCGACAGCGCCGGGCGGCCCCGCCGCCGACAGCGTCGGGCGGTCCGGCGTGCGGGGCGCGCCGGACGAGGCCGCGGCGGGCCCGGCGCTGCCGACGCTCCGTCCCCACCTTACGGCGGCCCGCCGACGCGCCGGGTCAGTTCGCCGCCGGCGCCGCCGCGGCGACCGCTGCCCGCTCGCCGGCCGGGTCCCGCGAGGCGCCGGCCGCCGCGCGCAGCACCATGCCGGTGGGGCGTCGCAGGGCGGCGGTCAGCACCCGGTTGCGCGCCTCGATCCGGTGCCGCCCGGCCCGGTTCCGGCCCGCCGGCAGCGGCAGGTGACGGGCGAATCGGCGGCCCTGCCACCGCGCGGGCGACGTGTCCATGCGGCAGGTGAGGGCGCGGCCGGGCGGGGAACACGGACCGGATGGGCGACCTGACGCTGCTGCTCGGCGGCGACGTGATGACCGGCCGCGGCGTCGACGCGGTCCTGGCCCGGCCGGCCCCGCCGGATCTGCGGGAGGCGGCGGTGCGCGACGCCCGCGAGTACGTGGCCCTCGCCGAGGCCGCCAACGGACCCGTCCCGAGGCCGGCGCCACCGCACCGGCTCTGGGGGGACGCGCTCGGCCTGCTCGACGCGGCGGCCCCGGACGTGCGGATCGTCAACCTGGAGACCGCCGTGACCGGGCGGGGGACGCACGACCCGACGAAGGGCGTCCACTACCGGATGCACCCGGCGAACGTCGCCGCACTGACCGCCGCGCGGCTCGACGTCTGCGTGCTGGGCAACAACCACTGCCTCGACTTCGGGCCGGTGGGTCTCGCCGACACCCTGGACGCGCTCGCCGGAGCCGGGGTGGCGACCGCCGGCGCCGGGCCGGACGCCACCGCCGCCTGGCGGCCCGCCGTGGTGCGCCGCACCGACGGCCGCCTGCTGGTCTGGTCCGTGGCCGCGCCGTCGAGCGGCGTGCCGCCGCACTGGGCGGCGAGCGACGACCGGGCGGGCGTCGCGTACCTGCCCGAGGTGTCGGCCGCGTCGGCGGAAGCCCTGGCCGCCCGGATCGCCGCCGAAGCGCGGCCCAGGGACCGGGTCGTGGTCTCCGTGCACTGGGGCACCAACTGGGGGTACGACGTGCCGCCCGAACATGTGGCCTTCGCCCGCCGCCTCGTCGACGCGGGCGTGGACGTGGTGCACGGGCACTCCTCCCACCACCCGCGCCCCGTCGAGGTGTACCGGGACCGCCTCGTCCTCTACGGCTGCGGCGACCTCGTCGACGACTACGAGGGCATCGGCGGGTACGAGGCGTACCGGCCGCAGTTGCGCCTGCTGTGGCTGCCCACGCTCGATTGGGCGACCGGCCGGCTGCGCCGACTGCGGGCCGTCCCGGTGCGGATGCGGCGGCTGCGGTTGGAGCGCGCCGGCCCGGACGACGCCCGCTGGTTCGCCGACCTGCTCGGCGGGTTCGGCGCACCCTTCGCCGGCCCCGTCGCCGTCGACCCGGACGGACTGCTCGTGCGGGAAACGGCGCCGTCCTGACGTCGCCGTCGGACGGGCCGCTCCGCGCACCGGCGTGGCCTGAGCCACCGTCCCGGTGGGCGGCGTACCTCGACGGACGACCCGGCCGCATCATGGAGGCATGACGCATCCCTCGGCGCCCGAGGGAGATCGCGCGGACACTGCGGTGATCCTGCCGGTCGCCGCCGGCCCGGTCGTGCCCCGTCGCTCCGCCGCGCTGGTCTGGGGGGTGGCCCTGACCGCGTACGTGGCGGCGGTGTTCCACCGCAGCTCGCTCGGGGTCACCGGCGTCGACGCCGTGGAACGGTTCCACATCAACGCCGCGGCGCTGGCCACGTTCTCCGTCGCCCAGCTCGCGGTGTACGCGGCGATGCAGGTGCCGGTCGGGGTGCTCCTCGACCGGTTCGGCTCCCGCCGGCTGCTGATCGCCGGTGGTGCGCTGATGCTCGCCGGTCAGCTCTGCTTCGCCCTCGCCACCGACGTCCGCCTCGCGGTGCTGGCCCGGATGCTGGTCGGGTTGGGCGACGCGACGACCTTCATCAGCGTGCTGCGGATCGTGGCGTTCTGGTTCCCCGGACGCCGCAACCCGCTGGTGACCCAGCTGACCGGCACGCTCGGGCAGCTCGGGGCGATCCTCGGCGCCGTACCCCTGGTGGCGTTGCTGCACCGCGCGGGCTGGACCACCGCCTTCCTCGTCGCCGCCGCGGTCGGCGCGACCGTGCTGGTGATGGTGGTCGCCGCCGTCCGGGACACACCGCACCGGGAGACCGCGACCGGCCCGACCCCCACCCTCGCCGCCGTGCGCCGGGAGCTCGGCGCGGCCTGGGCCCAGCCCGGCACCCGACTCGGGCTCTGGACGCACTTCGTCACCCAGTTCTCCGGCGCGGTGTTCGCCCTGCTCTGGGGGTATCCGTTCCTGGTGCAGGGACAGGGCCTCAGCCCCACCGCGGCCGCCTCGCTGCTCACCCTCATGACGGTCGCGACGCTGCTGTCCGGGCCGGTGATCGCGCACCTGTGCGCCCGGCACCCGTACCGTCGCTCGGTGCTGGTCTTCGCCATCACCGGCGCCACCGCGGCGGTCTGGACGGTCGTGCTCGCCTGGCCGGGCCGCGCGCCGGACTGGCTGCTGGTGACCCTGGTACTGGTCCTGGCCGTCAACGGCCCGGGCTCGATGATCGGCTTCGACTACGCCCGCACCTTCAATCCGGTCAACCGGATCGGCAGCGCCGCCGGCATCGTCAACGTCGGCGGCTTCGTCGCCTCGATCGGCCTCGTCCTCGCGGTCGGCGTGGTTCTCGACCTGGCCACTCCCGGCGGGCGCGGCACACCCGACCTGACCGCGTTCCGCTGGGCTTTCGGCGTGCAGTACGCGCTCTGGGCGCTCGGAGCGGTGCAGGTGCTGCGCTGGCGCAACGCCGCCCGGCGTCGCCACGCCGCCGAGCAGGCCGCCCCGGCGCCGGCCGTCGCGCCGGCGACCTCCTGACCGGCGGCCGGCAGGGATGCGTCCGGTCCGGTGCTCAGCTGAACCGGCGGCGGAGGATGAGGTCGTCGAGGACCAGGGTCAGGCCGGCCCCGAGCAGCCAGGAGTCCTTGGCCAGACCGATGCCCTGCTGGGTGGGCTTCAGGCTGCCGGCCTCGCGCATCCCGGGCGTCTTGAGATAGAGCTGCACCAGGCCGGCGCCGAACGCGGCCAGACCCAGACCGGCCAGCACCGACGGGACGAACGGCGTGAGCAGTGCGACCCCCAGCGCGGTCTCGGCCCGGGAGAGCAGCCGGGCGAACCGGTCCGGGTCGAGCTGCCGGAGCTGCGGGACGGCTCCCACGGCCATCCCGTGCATGCCCTGAGCGGCTTCGCCCTCCAGTCCCCGCTTGCTCAACCCCGAGTTGAGGATGAACGCGCCGATGCTGACCCGCAGCGGCACATGGCTGACCTTCATGGCCCACTCCCGTCGGACGATCGAACCGTGCGCCCGCCTACCCCGCACCGGTGGCGCTAACCCCCGCGCCGCCACGACGATCGGGAACTTCGGCGGTATTTTCACCCGGAAGCGTGATCGGCGGTGCCGGGGCACCGCGTCTGTCGACCGGCGGCGGGCGACGCCGCGGAGCAGGAGGAGATCGTGAGCCAGCAGGTCCGGGGAGTCATCTCCCGCAGCAAGGGCGCGCCGGTCGAGGTGACGACGATCGTGGTGCCGGATCCCGGGCCGGGCGAGGCGGTGGTCCGCGTCCTGTCCTGCGGGGTCTGCCACACCGACCTGCACTACCGCGAGGGCGGGATCAACGACGACTACCCCTTCCTGCTCGGGCACGAGGCGGCCGGCATCGTCGAGCAGGTCGGTGCCGGCGTCGACTCCGTCGCGCCCGGCGACTTCGTGGTGCTCAACTGGCGGGCCGTCTGCGGGGTGTGCCGGGCCTGTCGCCGGGGTCGCCCGTGGTACTGCTTCGCCACCCACAACGCGACCCGCAGGATGACGCTCACCGACGGCACCGAACTCGCCCCGGCCCTCGGGATCGGCGCCTTCGCCGAGAAGACCCTCGTCCACGCGGGACAGTGCACCAAGGTCGACCCGGCGGCCCGGCCGGCGGCGGTGGGCCTGCTCGGCTGCGGCGTCATGGCCGGCCTCGGTGCGGCGATGAACACCGGCGGCGTCACCCGCGGCGACTCCGTGGCCGTGATCGGCTGTGGCGGCGTCGGCGACGCGGCCATCGCCGGGGCCACCCTGGCCGGCGCCACCACCATCATCGCGGTGGACACCGACGCCCGGAAGCTCGACTGGGCCCGCCGCTTCGGCGCCACCCACACCGTCGACGCCACGAAGCAGGACGTGGTGGAGGCGATCCGCGCCGCGACCGGCGGTGTCGGCGCCGACGTGGTCATCGAGGCGGTCGGCCGGCCGGAGACGTGGAAGCAGGCGTTCTACGCCCGTGACCTCGCCGGCACGGTCGTGCTGGTCGGCGTGCCCACCCCGGAGATGACGGTCGAGGTGCCGCTGCTGGACGTGTTCGGACGCGGCGGCGCGCTCAAGTCCAGCTGGTACGGCGACTGCCTGCCGAGCCGCGACTTCCCGACGCTCACCCAGCTCTACCTGCAGGGCCGGCTCGACCTGGACGCGTTCGTCACCGAGGAGATCGCACTGGACCAGGTGGAGGAGGCCTTCGCCCGCATGCACCGGGGTGACGTGCTCCGCTCGGTGGTGGTCTTCTGATGGCCGCCCGGGTCGACCACACCGTCACCGCCGGCACCTTCTCCCTCGACGGGCAGACGTTCGACGTCGACAACAACGTGTGGGTGCTCGGCGACGACACCGAGTGCGTCGTCGTGGACGCGCCGCACGACGTCGACGCGATCCTCGCCGTCGTCGGCGATCGCCGGGTGCGGGCCATCCTCGCCACCCACGCGCACGACGACCACGTCCGCGTGGCGCCTGCGCTGGCCCGGGCGACCGGCGCGCCCGTGCTCCTGCACCCCGCCGACCGGGTCCTGTGGGATCTCGTGCACCCGGACGAGCCGCCGGGTGGGGAGCTGCGCGACGGTGCGACCGTCGAGGTGGCGGGCACCAGTGTGCTCGTGCTGCACACCCCCGGGCACAGCCCCGGCGCGTGCAGCTTCCACGTGCCGGCGCTCGGCGTGGTGTTCACCGGCGACACCCTGTTCGCCGGCGGGCCGGGCGCCACCGGGCGTTCGTACAGCGACTTCGGCACGATCATCCGCTCGGTCCGGAACCTGCTGTTCACGCTGCCACCGGAGACGATCGTGCACACCGGGCACGGCGCGAGCACCACCGTCGGGGCCGAGGCACCGCACCTGGAGGAGTGGGTGGCCCGCGGGCACTGAACGGCACACGCGTCGGTCGCGGGCCGTGGCCGGGCGTTCCGGCGCGGCGGTCGCGGGTGTGCCGGGGCGTTCCGGCGCCGGCGTCAGAGCGGGCGCCGCATGTGCAGGCGTACCGAGGTGCCGGCCGGCGTGGTGTGCACGCGTACCAGGTCACAGAGGGCGTGGACGATCACCAGACCCCGGCCGCCGATGCCGTCGCTCGCCGGGGTCAGCCGGCCCGCGAGGGGATCGCTCAGCCAGCCGCCGTCGTGGATCTCGCACACCAGGTGCTCGGGGCTCGTCCACACGCGGAGCACACCGCTGCCGCCCCCGTGGGCGACGCTGTTGGCAGCCAGCTCCGTGACGGCGATCTGCAGGTCCGCCACCCGGTCCGCGGCGAGGCCGGCCACCGCCGCCCGGGAAGCCACGAAGCGGCGCAGCTCGGGCAGCGTGTCCACGTGGTACGCGCGGACGTCGACCGGCTCGGCCGGCGCCTGCAGCGGCGCGTTGTAGCGGGCCACCACGTCCGACGGGGCGTACGCGGGACTCGACCGGCGGCCGGCGGCGTCGACGAGCACCGGATGGGTGGCGTACGCGTCGGCCAGGGCGGTGTCGTCGAGGCCCGCCGCGTCGTACGGGCACAGGATCGTGGCGGCTCGGCCGGTGAAGGCCCGGTTGATCATGGCCTCGTGCTGGGCGCACGCCGGGTACTCGGCGGCGCTGCGCCCGACCCAGATCGGCTCGCCGACGATGCGTACCCGCCGGCCGGGGTGCCGGTCGACGAACGCCTGCAACACCCACGGGATGATCCGCCCCGGGTTGCGCCCGGCGTCGGCCATGTCCGCCCAGCACACCGCGTCCGGCTCCGCGACGGCGTCGTGGACGAGGTCCAGGTGGGCGCGGGGCATCGCCACCAGGACCGGTTCCCCGGCGGCCAGACCGCCGGCGACGAACGGCACCAGGCCGGCGACCAGCGCGTCGGTGTCGCGGTAGAACAACCCCTCGTGGACGAACTCGTCCTGAGCCGGCAACGTCCCCGTCACGACGCCATCCCCGCGCCCCGCTCGCGTACGGCGGCCAGGACCCTCCCCGGGCCGGGCGCACCGAGGAGACAGCGGACGTTCTGGTCCCGCGGGAGACCGGTGGGGACGAACCAGGCCACGGCGTCGAGACCGCTGGTCTCGTCGTCGTGCGTCCAGCAGATGTGGTCACCCAGGTCGACCTGGCCGACCACGGCCCCAGTGGTCACCGTCCTCGCCTCCCGGTCGAGTCCCCACTCTAGCCCCGGCGTTCGGCGGTGCTCGGAGGCCGTCCGGGAGCACCGGTTCCGGGTACACTCCCGCCCCGATTCGGCACGGGCGCGCTCGGTGTCCGGTTCCGACCCACCCTCGGGCGTGATGGCCGGTGAGGCCTGCGCCCGGCCGGTCTGTCGTCCTCTGCGCCGTCGCCGACCGGATGTCGGAAACTCGGCGTGACCTGGACCGCAGACCCGTCGCCGAAGCTGGTTCCCCGGAATGACCACCTGCCCAACCGGGTTGTGTCCCCCGTACTGCCGGAACTCAAACCCCTCCGGCGTGGCAGTTCCCCCATGGAGTGCTCATTCCGGAGCGCTTCGCCTGACCGAAAGGGCACATCGTGAAGTACGACTTCACTGGATGGCTCCCGGCCATCGCGAAGGACTCGCACCAGAAGATCGCCGGATGGCTTCCGGCCATCACGAAGGAACCGAACCGCAAGGTCGCGCTCAGCGTGGCCGGCGTCGCCGCCATCGGCGCCCTGGCCGTCGCCCCGTCGGCAGTGGCCGCACCCATCACCAGCGGCCCGCACGCGGGTGCCGTGGCCGCCATCGAACTGGCCACCGGCAAGAGCGCCAAGCCGGGCGACTCCGGGCCGGGCACGTCCGACGTGCCCGTCGAGTCGGGCCTGACGACCGGCGGCACCACCGACAAGCCGCGGGCGGGCAAGCCGACCCGCGAGGAGCTGATTCCGCACGGCGTGCAGGGCGCCCAGTCGCGCGTACCGCTCGACGGCGCCCAGCGGGAGAACGCCAAGGAGATCATCAAGGTCGCCAAGAAGACCGGCGTCGGCGAGCGTGGCGCGGTCATCGGCATCGCCACCGCGCTGCAGGAGTCGAAGCTGTACAACCTGGGCCACCTGGGCATGTACAACGACCACGATTCGCAGGGCCTGTTCCAGCAGCGTCCGTCGTCGGGTTGGGGCTCGCCCGAGCAGATCACCGACCCGGAGTACGCCTCCACGGCGTTCTTCGAGGCGCTGAAGAACGTCGACGGCTGGCAGGACCTGCCGCTGACCACCGCCGCGCAGACGGTGCAGGTCTCGGCGTACCCCTTCCACTACGCGCAGTGGGAGGAGCAGGCGGCCGACATCGTCGCCCAGAACTGGTGACGACCGCATGACGAACCGGCCGGTCCCCGAACGGGGCCGGCCGGTTCGTCATGTCCTCGTCGTCAGACCAGCGGCGCGCTCTCCCGGCGCAGCCGCGCCGAGCCGGCGGCCACCGACCACCCCGCCACCCAGCGGCTACCGGTCGCGGCGCGCGTCCGGTCGGCCAGGTGGTACCAGTCCATCCGGCAGCGCTGCCGGGTCACCTCCAGCACGCCGTAGCCGTGCCCGTCCAGCTCCGTCCACCGCACGTGCGGGTTGGTGGAGCGGATCAGGCCCGCACCCAGGGCGCTGAGCGCGTTACCCGCCGGCAGGCCCAGGAAGTCGTTGACGTTGTCGCTGGTCACCGACGGCACCACGAACTCGGCGGCGGCCGGGTCGCTGAGCCCGGTCGACCTGGTGGTCACCTCGTTCGCCCAGGACGTATGGATGTCACCGGTCAGGAAGACGACGTCCTTCGTGCCGTTCGACCGCAGGTGGTCGATCAGTTCGTTGCGGTCGGCGTTGTACCCGTCCCACTGGTCGGTGTTGAGCACCGCCCCGTTCTGCGGGATGCCCAGCAGCGTGCCCAGCGGCCCCAACAGCCACGCCGGCAGGGCGCCCACGTCCAGCCGGGAGATCATCACCGGGTTGCCGACCAGCTTCCAGCGCGCGTCCGACGACGCCAGGCCCGCCTTCAGCCACGCCATCTGCGCGTCGCCGGTGAGGGTCCGCCGCGGGTCGTCGACCGCCACCCCCGAGGCCTGCTGCGACCGGTACGTACGCAGGTCCAGCATGGACAGGTCGGCGAGCCGGCCGAAGCGCAGCCGCCGGTAGATGGCACCGTCCGCGCCGGTGCGCACCGGCATCCACTCCGTGTACGCCTGGCGCGCCGCCGCCACCCGGTCGGTGAAGCTGCCCTCGGTGCCCGGTGTGTGGTTCTCCGCCCCACCCGACCACTGGTCGTTGGCCACCTCGTGGTCGTCCCAGGTGATCGCCCAGGGCACCGCCGCGTGCAGGGCCTGCAGATCCGGGTCGCTCTTGTAGAGCGCGTGCCGGATCCGGTAGTCCTGCAACGTCAGGGTCTCGTGCGCCGGACGGACCGGCCGCACCACCGTGTCCCCGGCGGCGAACTCACCGGTGCCGTACTCGTACAGGTAGTCGCCGAGGTGCACCACCAGGTTGAGGTCGCCCCGCTCGGCCAGGTGCCGGTACGCCGCGAAGTACCCCGCCTCCCAGTTCGAACAGGACACCACGCCCAGTCGCAGCCGGTCGATCTCGGCGTCCGCCGCCGGGGCGGTCATCGTGCGACCGATGGGCGACCAGGCTCCGGCGTAGCCGAAGCGGAACCAGTACGTCGTGGCCGCCGCCAGCCCGCTGACCGCCACCTTGACGGTGTGGTCACGGGCGGGACCGGTCACCAGCGTCCCCTGCGCGGCCACCGACGCGAAGTCCGGGTCGGCGGCCACCTGCCAGGCCACCGTGACGTCCGGGCCGACACCGGAGCCCGGCTGCGATTCCTCGGTGGGGGTGAGCCGGGTCCAGAGCAGGACGCCGTCGGGCAGGGGGTCACCGGAGGCCACGCCGTGTCGGAACGCGCCGCCGGCGGCCTGGGCCGGGCCGGCGAGGGTGGCGCCGGCGAGCACGGCCGTGCCGGCTGAGGCGCCGGCGACACGCAGGAGGGTACGACGGTCGAGGGTGTTCGTCATGGTCTATGTGTCTACCGTCAAGTACGCCCCGTCCGCTGCCCCGCACGGCCAGTGTTCTCCAGTCTTTCCATCGGGGTTCGTAATTGCCGTGTCCGGCGTCCGTCTGCTCTGGACGGTCGCGCTCCTCGCTCGGCTCGGCTAGGCGGTTGCGGTGGGTGGTGCAGTTCCGCGGGGTGGGATTCTTGGAAGGGTTTGGCCCCTGGAGGGGCCGAATTCTTCCGTGATCTCGGTGCGTCACCTGCGCGTGCTGGGCGGTGTGTCCGGTTGGTCTGTGCCGTGTCAGGCCGGGTGTCGGGTTTTGGGGGTGTGGTCGGCGGCATCGTGGGGGTGGAATGGGGGCGGGGGCGGGGTCGTTACATCACCTGGACGATCGAGCAGGGCCCCGCCCCGAGCGGGTGGATGCGGCCCCTCGGGCCGGCCGGAATGATGGCGGCCGCCTGGTCGTTACATCTGGTCCCGGCACCACCTGCCCGCCCCCCTTGGGACTGGTGATCATCCCCCGAATGTCTGTGAGCGCCGGACGGTGCTTGCGTCACCACGCCCGATCCCCCTGTGGCGGGTGGCGTCTTCCCCCGAATGGAGCTTGATCATGAACACGATGCTGCGTAAGAGCGTTCTCGGTATCGCTGGTCTGGCCGTCGCCGGTGGTCTCGCCGCCGGCCCGCTGAACCACGACACCACCACCGCCGGCACGGTCGGCACCACGTCGCTCGCCGCCGCCGTGCAGGCCGACAAGCCCGACACCGGCAAGCTGATTCCGCACGGTGTGCAGGGCAAGCAGTCGCGTGTCGACCTGGACGACGAGCAGGTCGCGAATGTGAAGGCGATCATCGCGGCGACGAAGAAGGCCGACATGGACGAGCGGGCCGCCGTGGTGGCCATCGCCACCGCGTTGCAGGAGTCGAAGCTGGTCAACCTGGGTCACCTGGGTGAGCGCAACGACCACGACTCGCAGGGCCTGTTCCAGCAGCGCCCGTCCAGCGGGTGGGGCACGGTCGAGCAGATCACCGACCCCGAGTACTCCACGCTGGCGTTCCTGAAGGGTCTCAAGCAGGTCGACGGTTGGCAGGACATGCCGCTGACCAAGGCCGCCCAGACGGTGCAGGTGTCGGCGTACCCGTTCCACTACGCCCAGTGGGAGACCCAGGCCGCCGACCTCGTCGCCGAGCACTGGAACAACTGACCCACAGTCTTTCCTCGACAGGGGGAACCAAGCCGCTGGCCGGCACCCGAAATCCGGGTGCCGGCCAGCGGTGTATCCGCACCCCCGCGCCGGACGTGGTCGTGGTCACCGGGGTGGGTGGAACAGGAGGGCGGGGTAGCGTGTTGAGTCGGGTGTCGGTGTGTCCAGTGTCCCCGGGCCTCACCTTAAATGCCGTCGCGGAATACCAGTCCGGCTGGAGCCGCCACGCGCCACTCGCCGAGAGGCGACCTGCACACCGACACCCCAGCGCCGCCCCCGAGCCCACACCGGGCTCGGGGGCGGCACTGCCTCCACAGCAGGAAACCCCGCCCGTACCCCTGAAGAGCTGAACCGGCCGGCCGGCGTACCCCCGGAAAGAGCTCAGCCCCGGCGGCTGCGGAGGATGTCGACGAGGGCCGCGACCAGCGCGAGCGCGATGGTGCCGCTGGCGATCAGCAGTGAGTTCCGGAAGGCGACCGACCAGTCGCCGCCGCTCGCGGCGAGGGCGGAGAAGAAGGTGGAGCCGACGGCGGCGATGCCGGCGGCGGAGCCGATGCGTTGCCCGGTCTGGAGCATGCCCGCTCCACTGCCCGCCTGACGGACCGGGACCTGGGAGAGGGTGAGGGTCTGGTTGGGCGCGATCACCAGGCCGCTACCGAGACCGGCCAGCAGCAGCGGTGCGGCGGTCCACCACGGTACGGGTACGCCGGCGGGGACCCGGTCCAGCGCGAGGACGACGCTGAGCAGGCCGCCGACGACGGCGAGGAGCCCGACCGCGACGAGGGGTCGGCCGTACCGGTTGACGATCCGGCCGCCGATGGCGGACGCGGCGGCCGAGCCCAGGGCGAACGGGGTGATGGCCAGGCCGGCGACGAGCGCGCTGTAGCCGAGGCCGTTCTGGAGGTACAGGGTGAAGACGAAGAAGATGGCGGTGAAGCCGCCGAAGTAGATCAGCGCGATGAGCGCGCCCAGCCCGTACGATCGGACGCCGAACAGCCGCAGGTCGAACAGCGGCTCGCGGCGGCGGGCGTACCACCGTTCCCATCCGGCGAAGGCGGCCAGCGCGAGCAGCCCGGCCGGTACGAGCAGCCACCTGGCCGGGTTGCGCCACTGCTGCTGTACCAGGGGCAGCAGGACGAGCAGCACGCCGATCCCGAGCAGCACCACGCCGAACGGGTCCAGCCGCCGGTGGTCGGGGCGGCCCCGCGGTCGGTGGGGGAGCAGCCGCCAGCCGAGGGCGACGGCGAGGACGCCGACGGGCACGTTGACGAAGAACACCCACCGCCAGCCGTGTTCGGTGCCGCCGACGTGGATGAGCAGGCCGCCGAGGAGGGGGCCGACGGCGGTGGAGATACCGATGGTCGCGCCGAGCAGCCCGAACGGCCGGGCCCGTTCGGGGCCCTGGAACAGTTCCTGGATCAGCCCGGTGACCTGCGGGTTGACCACCCCGGCGGCGGCGCCCTGGAGCAGGCGGGCGGCGACCAGCCAGGCGGGGGAGGGTGCCAGGCCGGCGGCGGCGCTGGTGACGGTGAACAGGGTGATGCCGACGACGAAGGCGGTACGCCGGCCGTGCGCGTCGCCGAACCGGCCGGCGGGCACGAGCACCAGCCCGAAGGTCAGCGCGTACCCGGACAGCACCCACTGGAGGTCGCTCGGGGACGCTCCGAGTGCGCGCTCCATCGACGGGACGGCGACGTTGACGATGCTGACGTCGAGCAGTGTCATGAAGGCGGCGACGAGACCGACTCCGAGGGCCGGCCAGCGCCGCCGGTGCCCGGGTGGCGGGTCGCCGGCGGGGCGTGCCGTCGGGCCCGGAGACGGACGATCACGCATACGCTGACCGCTACCCCGAGCCCGGGTGGTGAAGCGTCACGCAAGCTGCTGCGCGCAGAACCGCGGGCCGAAGTCCAGGCCGGCCATGGGCGAGTCCTCGCGGTGCAGGAGGTTCTTCTGGGTGAGCTGGTGCAGGGGTGCGCGGAGCTGCTCCTCGGTCAGCCCGGTCTCCTCGGCGATGAGGTCGGGGTAGGGGACCTGGCCACGCGCTTCGAGGGTCGCGACCGCGTCGTACACCCGTTCCTCGACCTCCGACAGTTGCACCTGCTGCATGTCGTCCTCCTTCGGTACCCGCCCACGGTGCAGGCGGCCTGCGCCGCGGTTACCCGGCGGGTGACCGAAGATGCCCACCCGATCGGGCGGTGTGGGGTGCCGCGCCGGTCCCGTGTGACGGGCCGTTTCGACCTCGCCTCGGCTCGACATGATCGGCCGGACAGGCCCTAGGCTGCAGCGGTGACCTTCTGGGATCTCGCGGTGGTGGGCGGGGGTCCGGCGGGCCTGTCCGCCGCGAACGTGGCCGCCCGCGCGGGTGTCCGCACGCTGGTGGTGGAGCGTGCCGCGCATCCGCGGTACAAGACCTGCGGCGGCGGCCTGATCGGCACGTCCCTTGCCGTGGTGGGCGACCGGGTAGAGGTGCCGGCGCACGACCGGGTGGACCGGGTGACGTTCACCCGGGACGGGCGGAGCCGGTTCACCCGCCGTCACGACGAGGGGCCGCTGGTGACGATGGTGCGCCGGGAGGAGTTCGACGACCGGCTGCGGGCGGCCGCGGTCGCCGCCGGGGCGGAGCTGCGCCAGCGGGTCGCGGTCCGCGCGGTCGAGGAGGTTCCCGAGGGGGTACGCCTGCGGCTCGCCGGCGGGGAGGCGGTGACCGCCCGTACGGTGATCGGCGCCGACGGGTCCTCCGGGGTGACCGCCCGGCACGTGGGTGTCCGCCACCGGCAGGTGGACCTGGGGCTGGAGTTGGAGCTGCCGGTGCCGCCGGCGGAGCAGGCGCGCTGGCGGGGCCGCGTGCTGCTGGACTGGGGGCCGCTGCCCGGCTCGTACGCGTGGGTGTTCCCGAAGGGCGATCTGCTCACGGTGGGGGTGATCGCGGCGCGGGGGGCGGGGGAGCGGACCCGGGCGTACCTGCGGTCGTTCGTGGAGCGGCTGGGTCTGTCGGGTGTGGAGCCGGTGCACGACTCCGGCCACCTCACCCGCTGTCGCCGTGAGGATTCGCCGGTGCGTCGGGGGCGGGTGCTCGTGGCGGGTGACGCGGCCGGTCTGCTGGAGCCGTGGAGCCGGGAGGGCATCAGCTACGCGCTGCGCTCCGGCGCGCTGGCCGGCGCGGCGGTGGTCGCCGACGACCTGCCGGGGTACGAGCGGGGGGTCGCCGAGGTGTTGGTGCCGTCGATGCGTGCCGGGCACCGCCTCCTCGACGCGTTCACCCGCCGGCCGGAGGTCTTCCACGCGCTGCTCGCGACTCCACCGGGCTGGCGGATGTTCGTGCGGTTCTGTCAGGGGCGGGCGAGCTTCGACGAGACGTTGGCCCGGATGCCGGTGCGGGCCGCGCTGGCGCTGGTGGACCGCCTCCCCGCACGCTCCTTTCCCATAGGATCCTAGGACGCTCTACGCGGTGTGACGGGGCAGGAATTCACCGCCTGGCCAGCGCCCGGGATCACGGCTGGCCAGGCGACCAGGGACGGGCGGAGAATGAATGCCGACGAGGGAGGCGCCCGATGAGTGAGCCGCCGTTCACCGACGACGAGTACACCTTCCTGCGGCACGCCCGGTTCGGCGAGCTGCCCCCGGCGGCCCGCCCGGAGGAGCGGGTCGAGCTGACCGAGACCGAGCCGCGTCGGGACCGCCCGGAGCCGGACGACCCGCACCGCTGGGACCTGCGGCACGGCGCCTGACCCGAGCCGCGGCGGGGCGGCTCCCTCGGTGCTCCCGTCATCCGTTTCCGGCCGGCCGGCCGGCCGGCCAGGGTAGGGGAGATGACCCCGGAGCCGCTCGTACCTCGGCGAGGAGGAGGACGCCGACCGCCGCGTCCTCGGGTCTGCGGCTCCCGGGTGCGGTGGGCGGCGTCAGGTTGGCGCTGGCCGACGCGGGTGGACGGTCAGCGGGGCCAGGTGGTGAAGCGGCTGCGGACGTGCGCGACGCGGGCGGCCCCCAGGCCGTAGCGGGCGAAGCGGGCGTCCGGCAGCCGGTCGAGGTAGCGGCCGGCGTCGCGGACGTCCGCCGGGTCCAGGCCAGGGTCGAGCTGCCAGGCGAGCGCCAGCAACTCGGCGACGTCGTGCCGGTCGAGGGCCGCCGCCACGTCGATGTAGTCCCGGACCTCGCGCCGGTTCACCAGGGCGGCGGTCTTGCTGGCCATCAGGTCCCGGACGTCCATCACCGGGCCGAGGTCCATCACGACCGGGCTGCGGTGCCGGTCGAGGCGGGCCAGACTGAGCCGCAGCTGCCGCCCGTCCCGGCTCACCACGAAGTCCCGCAGATCCCGGTCGAAGCCGTCGAACAGCCCGGCCAGCTCACTGTCCGGATCCGCGTCCTCCACGACGAAACCGGCGCGCTCCAACGCCACCCGGACGTCCCCGGCCGCTGCCGCGGCGGCCCCCTCGACGTCGGCGAACAGGTCCACGTCCTCGGTCGGGCGGGTCACCAGCCCGTGGGCCGCCCACGCCACGCCACCGCCCAGCACGAACCGGTGCGGCCCGGCCGCCGACAGAGCCAGCCGGGCCACCTCCCGGTAGAACCCGTGCAGGTGCGCGGTGGTCACGCCGTACGGAGACCGGGGTGACGGCTCTCCCACGCCTGGCGTACGCCTCGCGGCAGGTTGAGCAACCGCCACACCCGTCGCAACGTCCGGCCGTTGATCAGATCGCGAAGATCGTCGGTGCGGGTGGTCTCCCGCAGGACGTTCTCGTACATCCACAGCAACTGGTCCGGGTCGCCCAGGTCGAAGCGGCGGTCCGGGCACCACATCAGCCGTACCGGCAGCTCGACGACGCCCCGGGTCGGGCCGGCCAGCTCGGCGAGCGTACGGGCCACCACAGCGGGTCGGCCGGGCCGTGCCTGATGGGGCACGCCGGCTGCCGTGGGGGAGAGGCCCTGCATGGTGTCAGCGTAACGCCAGACTGGCCGGGTGGGTGGTGTCGGCTCAGCCCTGTTCCGTGGCGAGATCTTGGAAGGGTTTGGCCCCTGGAGGGGCCGAATTCTTCCATGATCTCGATGCGTCCCCTGCGCCGGCTGGGTGGTATGTCCGGTTGGTCTGTGCCGTGTCAGGCCCGGGTGTCTGGTTTGGGGGTGGTCGGCGGCATGGTGGGGGTGGAATGGGGGCGGGGGCGGGGTCGTTACATCACCTGGACGATCGAGCAGCGCCCCGCCTTGATGGCAGGGCGAGCGGCCCCGGAATGATGGCGGGCCGGCGGTCGTTACATCTGGTCCCGGCATCACGAGCGCCGCCCACCCCGCAGGGTGTGGCCTGCGGATCCCCCGGGTTGCCGGTCTTGGTTGCACCCCGTCTGGTCCACCCCCTGGGCCGTGGACGGGATCCCCCGAAGTCTTTCGAGTGCCTGAGTGGTGCTCGCACCCCGCCGTGGTCCCCCTCGTGGTGGTGGTGTCGATCCCCCGAATGGAGCTTGGTGATGAACACGATGCTGCGTAAGAGCGTTCTGGGTGTTGCTGGTCTGGCGTTCGCCACCGGTGTGTTCGCCGGCCCCGCTCACGCCGCCCCCGTGGTGGAGTCGAAGCCGGTCGCCGCCACGGTGCTGGCCGACAAGCCCGACACCGGCAAGCTGATTCCGCACGGTGTGCAGGGCAAGCAGTCGCGTGTCGACCTGGACGACGAGCAGGTCGCGAATGTGAAGGCGATCATCGCGGCGACGAAGAAGGCCGACATGGACGAGCGGGCCGCCGTGGTGGCCATCGCCACCGCGTTGCAGGAGTCGAAGCTGGTCAACCTGGGTCACCTGGGTGAGCGCAACGACCACGACTCGCAGGGCCTGTTCCAGCAGCGCCCGTCCAGCGGGTGGGGCACGGTCGAGCAGATCACCGACCCCGAGTACTCCACGCTGGCGTTCCTGAAGGGTCTCAAGCAGGTCGACGGTTGGCAGGACATGCCGCTGACCAAGGCCGCCCAGACGGTGCAGGTGTCGGCCTACCCGTTCCACTACGCCCAGTGGGAGACCCAGGCCGCCGACCTCGTCGCCGAGCACTGGAACAACTGACCCACAGTCTTTCCTCGACAGGGGGAACCAAGCCGCTGGCCGGCACCCGAAATCCGGGTGCCGGCCAGCGGTGTATCCGCACCCCCGCGCCGGACGTGGTCGTGGTCACCGGGGTGGGTGGAACAGGAGGGCGGGGTAGCGTGTTGAGTCGGGTGTCGGTGTGTCCAGTGTCCCCGGGCCTCACCTTAAATGCCGTCGCGGAATACCAGTCCGGCTGGAGCCGCCACGCGCCACTCGCCGAGAGGCGACCTGCACACCGACACCCCAGCGCCGCCCCCGAGCCCACACCGGGCTCGGGGGCGGCACTGCCTCCACAGCAGGAAACCCCGCCCGGCCCGGGCGGTCCCGGTATCCGAGGTAATCGCGGTGGTCGGGGTCGCGAGTGTCGGTCGGCTGCCCTAAGGTTCGAGGGGTCGGGGTCGGCGCCGGGAGGGGGTGGCGCGGTGGGTCTGCGGACCTTCATCGAGGGCTGGCCGGTCTACCGGCAGCTCACCGGCACCGATCCGCTCGGCCGGGGTGCCGCGGCGCAGTCGAAGCGATCGGCGGAGCTGACCGCCCGCACGGAGACCGCGGACCGGGTGGCCCGCTCGGTGTGTCCGTACTGCGCGGTTGGCTGTGGGCAGCGGGTCTACGTCAAGGACGAGCAGGTCGTCCAGATCGAGGGCGACGCGGACAGCCCGATCTCCCGCGGCCGGCTCTGCCCGAAGGGTTCGGCCAGCAAGAGCCTGGTCACGAGTCCGTTGCGGGAGACGAAGGTCCGTTACCGCCGGCCGTACGGCACGGAGTGGGAGGATCTGGATCTCGACGTCGCGCTCGACATGATCGCCGACCGGGTCCTCGCCGCCCGTGAGCAGACCTGGGAGGACGTCGACAGCGAGGGCCGGCCGTTGAACCGGACGCTGGGCATCTCCAGCCTGGGCGGGGCGACCCTGGACAACGAGGAGAATTACCTCATCAAGAAGTTGTTCACCGCGATGGGGGCGCTCCAGATCGAGAACCAGGCGCGCATTTGACACTCCGCCACCGTCCCCGGTCTGGGGACCAGCTTCGGTCGCGGTGGGGCGACGGATTTCCAGCAGGCGCTCTCGCGCTCTGACGTCATCGTCATCCAGGGTTCGAACATGGCCGAGGCCCATCCGGTGGGCTTCCAGTGGGTGATGGAGGCGAAGAAGCGCGGCGCGAAGGTCTTCCACGTCGATCCGCGGTTCACCCGCACCAGCGCGCTCGCCGACACGTACCTGCCGATCCGCGCGGGCACCGACATCGCCCTGCTCGGCGGGGTGGTGCGCTACATCCTGGAGAACGAGCTTGACTTCCGGGAGTACGTGCTGGCTTACACCAATGCGGCGACGGTCGTCAGCGAGCACTTCGTCGACGCCGAGGACCTGGACGGGCTCTTCTCGGGCTTCAGCCGGGAGACGCGCGCGTACGACCAGACCACCTGGCAGTACGCGGGCCAGGAGCGGGACGGCGGGATCGAGGACACGGGCCGGGAGCGGGACAGCGCTGCCGGCCTGCGCCACGAGTCGCACGGTATGCCGGTGGCGGCCGTCGCCATGCGGGACGAGACGTTGCAGCATCCGCGTTGCGTCTACCAGATCCTCAAGCGTCACTTCGCCCGCTACACGCCGGAGATGGTGGAGCGGGTCTGCGGCGTCCCGCAGGAGAAGTTCCTCGAGCTGGCCCGGGCCTGGACGGAGAACTCCGGGCGGGAGCGGACCGGCGCGCTCGTCTACTCGGTGGGCTGGACGCAGCACAGTGTCGGCGTGCAGTACATCCGTACCGGGGCGATCATCCAGTTGCTGCTGGGCAACGTGGGGCGACCCGGTGGCGGCGTCCTGGCGCTGCGGGGGCACGCCAGCATCCAGGGCTCGACGGACATCCCGACGCTGTTCAACCTGCTTCCCGGCTACCTGCCGATGCCGCACCACGCCAGTCACCCCACCTTCCAGCAGTGGGTGGACAGCATCCGCCACCCGGGGCAGAAGGGCTACTGGGCGAACGCGCGGGCGTACGCCGCCAGCCTGCTCAAGGCGTACTGGGGGGACGCGGCGACGCCGGAGAACGACTTCTGTTACGGCTACCTGCCGCGGATGACCGGCGATCACGGCACGTACCAGCAGGTGCTGAACATGATCGACGGCAAGGTCAAGGGGTACTTCCTGCTCGGTCAGAACCCGGCGGTCGGCTCGGCGCACGGCAAGGCGCAGCGCCTCGGCATGGCGAACCTCGACTGGCTGGTGGTCCGCGACCTGTTCATGATCGAGAGCGCGACGTTCTGGCGGAACAGCCCGGAGGTGGAGACCGGTGAGATCGTGCCGGAGGAGTGCCGCACCGAGGTCTTCTTCCTGCCGGCCGCGTCGCATGTGGAGAAGGAGGGCACCTTCACGCAGACCCAGCGGGTGCTGCAGTGGCGGGAGAAGGCGGTCGAGCCGCCGGGTGACGCCCGCTCGGAGTTGTGGTTCTTCTACCACCTGGGGCGGCGGCTGCGGGAGCGGCTGGCCGGCTCCGACAAGCCGCGCGACCGGGCCCTGCTGGACCTCGCGTGGGACTACCCCACGCACGGTCCGCACGCGGAGCCGAGCGCCGACGCGGTGCTGCGCGAGATCAACGGGTACGAGGTGGCCACCGGCCGTCTGTTGCCGTCGTTCACCGAGGCCCGCGACGACGGTTCCACCGCGATCGGCTGCTGGATCTACACCGGCGTCTACCAGGACGGGGTCAACCAGGCCGCGCGCCGCAAGCCGCGGCACGAGCAGGACTGGGTGGCCGCCGAGTGGGGCTGGGCCTGGCCGGCGAACCGGCGCACCCTCTACAACCGTGCCTCCGCCGACCCGGAGGGTCGGCCGTGGAGCGAGCGCAAGAAGTACGTCTGGTGGGACGCCGGCAAGGGCGAGTGGACCGGCTACGACGTGCCGGACTTCGAGCGGACGAAGCCGCCGTCGTACCGGCCGCCGCCGGGTGCCGCGGGTGTGGAGGCGATCTCCGGCGACGACGCGTTCATCATGCAGGGGGACGGCAAGGGCTGGCTGTACGCGCCCAGCGGCGTCCTCGACGGGCCGTTGCCGACGCACTACGAACCGCCCGAGTCGCCGATGCGCAACCTGATGTACGGGCAGCAGGGCAACCCGATGCGCAAGATCTACCACCATCCGGTGAACCGGATCAATCCCAGCCCGCCGGAGCCGCACAGCCAGGTCTACCCGTACGTGTTCACCGTCAGCCGGCTCACCGAGCACCACACCGCCGGTGGGATGAGCCGGTTCGTCCGGCCGCTGGCCGAGTTGCAGCCGGAGATGTTCGTGGAGGTGTCGCCGGAGCTGGCCGTCGAGGTCGGGCTGGCGCACCTGAGCTGGGCGCACCTGGTCAGCGGTCGCGCGGTGATCGAGGCCAAGGTGCTGGTGACCGACCGGCTCACACCGCTGCGGGTCGAGGGCCGGGTGATCCACCAGGTCTGGTTGCCGTACCACTTCGGCCGTCAGGGGATGGTGACCGGCGATTCGGTCAACGACCTGTTCGGGATCAGCCTCGACCCGAACGTGCTCATCCAGGAGAGCAAGGTGGGTACCTGCGACATCCGACCGGGCCGGCGGCCCACCGGGCCGCCGCTGCTCCACCTGGTCGCCGAGTATCAGCGTCGGGCCGGGTTGACCGGGGAGCGGAGCGTGCCGATCGTCACCACCGACGCCGGCACGGACGGGGGGCAGGTATGACGATGTTGGAGGGCGACAGCCTCCACGGGCCGCTCGACCCCGCCGCGGACGCCGGGTGGACCGCGGCGCCACCACGGATGGGCTTTTTCACCGACACGAGCGTCTGCATCGGCTGCAAGGCCTGCGAGGTGGCCTGCAAGGAGTGGAACGGCGTGCCCGCATCCGGTTTCGACCTGCTCGGCATGTCGTACGACAACACCGGCGCGCTGACCGCGAACTCGTGGCGGCACGTGGCGTTCATCGAGCAGCCCCGGCCGGCCGGGCACCGGACGCCGCCGTTCGCGGGCAACCCGACCGGGGCCGCGGTGAGCTCCGCGTCGGCGGCCGTCGCCGCCGGCAGCCCGAACGACACCGGCACCGACCCGGGCGTGCCACCGGGCTCGTCCGAGGCGGCCGCCCGGATGGCGACGAGCAGCGGGGCCGGTGGGGCGGAGCGCCACGGGACGCGGTTCCTCGGCATGCCGGCGGCGCGCCCGCCCGGCCGCACCGGCAGCGCCGAGGGGCGTACCGACTTCCGCTGGCTGATGATGTCCGACGTGTGCAAGCACTGCACGCACGCGGGCTGCCTGGACGTCTGCCCGACCGGCGCGCTGTTCCGCACCGAGTTCGGCACGGTGGTGGTGCAGGAGGACATCTGCAACGGCTGCGGCTACTGCGTCTCGGCGTGCCCGTACGGGGTGATCGACCGGCGTAAGGACGACGGTCGGGCGTGGAAGTGCACGCTCTGCTACGACCGGATCGGCGCCGGGAAGACCCCGGCCTGCGCCCAGGCCTGCCCCACCGAGTCCATCCAGTACGGCCCGCTGGACGAGCTGCGGGAGCGGGCGGCCGCCCGGGTCGCCACCCTGCACGAGCGGGGGGTGCCGGAGGCGCGGCTCTACGGGCACGACCCGACCGACGGCGTGGGCGGCGACGGCGCGTTCTTCCTGCTGCTGGACGAGCCGGAGGTGTACGGGCTGCCTCCTGACCCGGTGGTGACGACGCGGGACCTGCCGCGGATGTGGAAGCGGGCCGGCCTGGCCGCCCTGGCCATGGCGGCGGCGGCCGTCGCCGCGTTCGTCGGAGGGTCCTCGTGAGTCCGGACCGCCCGGTCGGTGACCGGTTCCGCCGCTACCGGGACCTGGCCGTCCCGGAGGCCGAGTTCACCTCCTACTACGGCCGGCCCATCCTCAAGCCGCCGGTGTGGACGTGGGACATCGCCGCGTACCTGTTCACCGGTGGCGTGGCGGCCGGGTCGTCGCTGCTGGCCGCCGGCGGGCAGCTCACCGGCCGGCCGGTGCTACGGCGGGCCGGGCGGGTCACCGCGTTGGCCGCGGTCACCGCCAGCGCGGTCTTCCTCGTCAAGGACCTGGGCCGGCCGGAGCGGTTCCACCACATGCTGCGGGTGGCGAAGCCGACCTCGCCGATGTCGGTCGGCACGTGGATCCTCACCGCGTACGGGCCGGCGGCCGGGCTCGCGGCGGTCGCCGAGGCCGCCCCGTGGCTGCCCCGGCGCGGGGTTCCCGGAGTGGTGCGCCGGGTGCTGCCGCCGGTGGGGCACGCCGCCGGGCTGGCCGCGGCGGCGACGGCGCCCGCCCTGGCCACGTACACCGGGGTGCTGCTCGCCGACACGGCCGTGCCGTCGTGGCACGAGGCGTACCCGGAACTGCCGGTCATCTTCGCGGGCAGCGCCCTGGCCAGCGGTGCCGGCGTCGGTCTGGTCGCCGCGCCGCCGCACGAGGCCGGCCCGGCCCGCCGGCTGGCGGTGGCCGGCGCGGCCCTCGAACTGTACGGCTCGCACCGCGTGGAGACACGGCTCGGGCTGCTCAGCGAGCCCTACACGACGGGCCGGCCCGGCCGGCTGCTGCGCGCGGCGCGGGCGCTGACCGTCGCCGGGGCTGCCGGGGCGCTGCTCGGCCGGCGCAGCCGGATCGCCTCCGTGGCGTCCGGGGTCGCGCTGCTCGCCGGGTCGGTGGCCACCCGGTTCGGGATCTTCTACGGCGGGGTCGCCTCGGCGCGCGATCCGAAGTACACGGTGGTGCCGCAGCGGGAACGGGTCGCGCGGCGGCGGGCGGAGACCGGCGACGCCGACCGGTGACGGCCCGCCGAGCCAGTGCCGACACGCCCAGCCGGTGACGGCCGCCCGGCCAGTGCGAGTTCGCCGACGGTAGCCCGCCGAGCCGGTGCGGCCCGGACGGCCGGCTGCGACGGTCCGCTCGGGCGGGCACCGCCGCCCGGCGGGCCGCGGCGGGCCGCGCTGTGGTCAAATGCTGCGTGGAGGCGTTCAGGCGGCTGGTGCCCCTCCCGGTCTTCAAAACCGGTGTGGTCCGGGACCCGGGCCAGGCGGGTTCGATTCCCGTCCGTCTCCGCCAAGCACGGTGGGAGTTGACGTGACAGCCGACGGCAGCGCCGATCCACGCCGGCGGGTGCCGCGCACCGACACGCTGCTGGCCGACCCGCGGGTCGCCGCCGCCGTCGCCACCCACGGCCGGGACCGGGTGAAGGCGGCCGTGCGCCGGGCGCAGGAGCAGGCGCGGCGGGGCGAGACAACCCCCGAGGGGGTACGCGACGCCGCGCTGGCGGCTCTCCCCGCCCCGGCGCCGCGGGCGGTGCTCAACGCGACCGGGGTCGTGCTGCACACCAACCTCGGCCGCGCGCCGCTGTCGCCGGCGGCCGTCGCCGCGGTGGTGGCCGCCGCCGGGCACACCGACGTCGAACTCGACCTGGCCACCGGCCGGCGGGCCCGGCGCGGCCGGGACGCCCTCGACGCGCTCGCCGCCGCGGTCCCCGACGCCGGGGCGGTGCACGTGGTCAACAACGGCGCCGCCGCGCTGGTGCTCGCCGCCACCGCGCTCGCCGCCGGCCGGGAGATCGTGGTCAGCCGGGGCGAACTGGTGGAGATCGGCGACGGCTTCCGCCTGCCGGACCTGCTGGTGAGCACCGGCGCGCGGCTGCGCGAGGTGGGCACCACCAACCGTACCCACCTCGACGACTACACCGCCGCGCTGGGGCCGGACACCGGCTTCGTGCTCAAGGTGCACCCGTCGAACTTCCAGGTCAGCGGTTTCACCTCGACGGTGCCGGTGCGCGCGCTGGCCACCCTCGGGGTGCCGGTCGTCGCCGACATCGGCTCCGGCCTGCTCGTCCCCGACCCGCTGCTGCCCGACGAGCCGGACGCCGCGTCCACGCTGCGCGACGGAGCGGCGCTGGTGACGGCCAGCGGCGACAAGTTGCTCGGCGGGCCGCAGGCCGGGTTGTTGCTCGGCGACGCCGGCCTGGTGCGGCGGCTGCGCCGCCACCCCCTGGCCCGGGCACTGCGGGTGGACAAGGTGACCCTGGCGGCGCTGGGCGCCACCCTCGCCGACCCGGTGACACCCACCCGGGCGGCGCTGCACGCCGAGCCGGCGGCGCTGCGGGCCCGCACCGAGCGGTTACGGGACGCCCTCGCCGCCGACGGGTGCAAGGCCGAGGTGGTACCGGCCGTCGCCGTGGTCGGCGGGGGCGGCGCTCCCGGCGTGGAGCTGGCCTCGTGGGCGCTGAGCCTGCCCGAGTCGTACGCGTACCCGCTGCGCACCGGGCAGCCGCCGGTGCTCGGGCGGGTGGCCCACGGCCGGCTGCTGCTGGACCTGCGCTGCGTCCCCGCCGACGCCGACGACACCGTCCGCGCCGCCGTGCTGCGCGTCCCCACGGACGGCTGACCATGTTCGTGGTGGCCACCGCCGGGCACGTCGACCACGGCAAGTCCACGCTGGTGCGGGCACTGACCGGGATGGAGCCGGACCGGTGGGCCGAGGAGCGCCGGCGGGGCATGACGATCGACCTCGGGTTCGCGTGGACCGCCCTGCCGTCCGGGCGGACGGTCGCGTTCGTCGACGTGCCCGGGCACGAGCGGTTCGTGCCGAACATGCTCGCCGGGGTTGGCCCGGTGCCGGCGGCGCTGGTGGTCGTCGCCGCCGACGAGGGCTGGATGCCCCAGTCGGCCGAGCACCTGGCGTCGCTGGACGCGCTGGGCGTGTCGTACGGGCTGCTGGTGGTGACCCGCGCGGACCTGGCCGAGCCGGGGCCGGCGCTGGCGCAGGCGCGGCACCAGCTGGCCGGCACGTCGCTGCGCGCCGTCGACGCGGTGGCGGTGAGCGCGGTGACCGGCGCCGGGCTGCCGGAGCTCCGGGCGGCCCTGGACCGGCTGGCCGGTGCCCTCCCCGCCCCGGTGGCGGACGCCCCGGTGCGGCTCTGGGTGGACCGCAGCTTCACCGTCCGGGGCAGCGGGACCGTGGTGACCGGGACCCTGGGCGCCGGCCGGCTCGCCGTCGGGGACGAGCTGGAATGCGCGGCGACCGGTGAGGCGGTCCGGGTCCGCGGGCTGCACTGCCTCGGCGTCGCCCGCGCGGAGGTCGCCGCCGTCGCCCGGGTGGCGGTCAACCTGCGCGGCACGCCCCGCGAGCGGTTCGGCCGGGGCGACGCGCTGCTCGCGGCGGGCCGGTTCCACCGCACCGACCTGTTCGACGTCCGGGTGACCGGCGACCCGGCCGCCGGCCTGCCGGCCACCCTCACCCTGCATGTCGGTTCCGCCGCCGTGCCCGCCCGGGTCCGCCCGCTCGGTACGGACACCGCCCGGCTGCGGCTGGCCCGCCCGCTGCCGCTGCTGGTCGGCGACCGGGCGCTGCTGCGCGATCCGGGCCGCCACCACGTCGCCGGCGGCGTGACCGTGCTCGATGTGGCGCCCCCGCCGCTGGCCCGTCGCGGCGCGGCCGCCGCGCGGGCGGCCGTACTGGCCAGCCTGGACGGTCGGCCCGACCTCGCCGGCGAGCTGCGCCGCCGCAAGCTGGCCCGGGCCGGCGACCTCACCCGGATGGGCGTCGCACCGGCGGGCCGGCCGGTCGCCGGGGACTGGCACGCCGACCCGGCGCACTGGCGGCGGCTCGGCACCCGCCTGGCCGAGGAGGTCGACCGGTACGCGACCGCGCACCCACTGGAACCGGGCGCCCCGGTCGAGCTGCTGCGGCAGCGCCTCGACCTGCCCGAGCGGGCGCTGGTCGCGGCCCTGGTGCGGCCCCCGCTGCGGCTGCACGCGGGGCGGGTCACCGCCGCGGCGGCCGACGTGTTGCCCGAGCCGGTGGCGCGTGCCGTCGCGCGGGTGCGCGCCGCGTACGCCGGGCACCCGTTCCGGGCCCCGGAGGCGGACCACCTGGCCGATCTGGGGCTGGGGCCGCGGGAGATCGGCGCGGCCGTGCGGGCGGGGGCGCTGCTGCGGCTGGCCGACAACGTGGTGTTGCCGCCCGGCGCGCTCGACGACGCCGTCCGGGTGCTGGCCGGGCTGCCGCAGCCGTTCACGCTCAGCACCGCGCGGCAGGCGCTGGACACGACCCGGCGGGTGGCCGTGCCCCTGCTGGAGTTGCTGGACCGGCGGGGTGTGACCCGGCGGCTGCCGGGGGACAGCCGCATCGTCGTCGGGCGGTAGCGGCGTGGCCGACGGCGGAGCGGGCGTAACCGGCCCCGCCGGGGGTGGCAGTCGCCTAGCGTCGGGCCATGGACCCTTCGGCGGTCTGGCGGGACAAGCAGCACAAGTGGCGGATCGAGGCGTACCGGGCGCCGGACCTGCGCTTCGCCATCTTCGCCACCAACGGCACCACCGAGTCCGCGCCGCTGTGGCTGTTCGGGATGACGGCGTTGGCCCGGTGGCTGATGAGCCACAAGATCTCTCTCGACGACCTGGAGGTCGACTGAGACCCCCGATCGGGGTGAATTGCGGCATTCAACCCCGTACGCCCGCGCTACCGGTCTACCGTCGCTGAATGTGAAGGACCGAGGATTGCGCACCGCCCTCACCGTGCTGGCCGGCCTCGCGGTGATCTACTTCGGCATGAGCGGCAGCGACGCGGAGGACGGGGAGGGGATCTCCGGCGGCCTGGTGGTGCTCGCCGTGCTCGCGGCCCTGCTCGTGTGGCACCTGACCAAGCCGGGGAACAACGCGGCGAAGTGAGCCGCCCCGCGTCCATGCAGCAGCTCACCGGCCCGCCGCCCGCGCGACCTCGCCGGCGGGCTCCTCGCCGAGGGCCACCCGTACCAGGGCCGACGCGAGGCGGCCGAAGTCCCCGTCGTCGACCAGCCCGGCGAGCCGCTCCGGGTCGTGGGGCAGGCCCAGCCGCCGCGCCCCGCTCAGGGCGCGCCGGTCGGCGTACGGGCGCAGGTCCGGCCACACCGCCTGGGCCTCGCGCAGGAAGATGTCCGCCCCGGTGGGCCCGATGCCGGGGAACTCGGTCAGCAGGCGGCGCAACCGGGCCGGCTGCCCCTGCCCCTCGCGGTGCATCCGGCGCAGGTCGCCGTGCCAGCGGTCCAGGCAGAGCCGTGCGCCGTCGCCGAGCATCGTGGCGGTCCGCTCGTCGTACCGGCGGTAGTGGCCCCGACCGAGGGCGTCGACCCGGTCCTGCCAGCTCGCCGCCCGCATCGCCTGCGGGGTGCGGTAGCCGGCGGCGAACAGCTCCCGGGCGGCGGCCACCGCCACGCACGCCCGGATCCGGGTGCTGAGCAGGGTGGCCAGCACCAGCAACTGGTAGAGCGGCCCCGGCCGGTCGGCCAGTCGGACACCGGCCTCCTCGGCGTACGTGCGCCCGCCCCGCTCCAGCAGCACCCGTGCCGTCCTGCGGTCATCGCCCATCGCGCGGGGGTACCCGGCCGGTGCGGCGTTAGCCCTGCCGGGGGACGGCGGGACCGGAATGGCGCCGGTGGCGGCGGGTACCCGGTCGGGGAGGCGGCGTACGCCGTGCGCCGCCGCCCACGCGGAAGGAGACATCCCGTGACGAACCCGCAGCAGCAGGAGTTCCGGCGCAACGCCCGGGGCTCGAACGTCCAGGACAACAAGGGGCCCGGGCCGAAGGGCCACCCGCTCAACCGGGGCTCCTCGCGGGGTGACGAGGGACGTCCGGTGCCCAAGGGGCAGATCTCCCCGTACGGCCCCGCAGCGGAACCGGTGGCCGAGGACGAGAGCTGACCGCCGGCACACACCCGCGCCGCCCGCTCCCAGCTGGGGACGGGCGGCGCGGGCGATTCCGGGCCGGTCAGCGGCGCGGCGACCGGAGCCGGTTCCAGGTGGCCGCCGCCGCCAGACCGAACGCCAGGTGCGGGATGAGGTCGGACAGCCAGTCGGTCCGGCTCCAGGTGCGCGGATCGGTGACGCCGAGCGCGGCCAACGACCCGTCCGACATGGTCATCACCCCGCCGCCGAGCACCCCGCTGGCCAGTGGCAGCGGCATGCGCCGGCCCCGGGCCAGCAGAGCGAACCCGATTCCGGCGGTGACGCCCAGGCCGTAGCCGAGCAGGGCGCCGAGGCCCGAGCGGCGGTTGGCCGCCCGGGCCTCGGGCCCGAGGTCGACGTGCGCCACCTGGGCGACGCGGCGGGCGCTCTCCTCGGGGCTGCTGCTGGCCGGCCGGGCCCGCAGCGTCATGTCCAGGTAGGTGACCGCGTTCAGGGCCGTGCTGCCGACCGCGCCGGCGATCGCCCCGTCGGCCAGGTCCGCCGCCCTCACGTCGGGTCGCCGGCTTCCCGCTCGCTCTTCGGCCCGTAGATCCGCTCGCCGCGGACCACGCCTCGCTGGCCCCGGTCCTGCTGGAGGATCCGGTTGGCGACGTCGTCCGCCTTCTGGTCCGACACCCGCCGTCCGGAATCGTCGATCGCGTTCCGCATGCGTGCGCGCTGCTTGTCGTACGCGTTGCTGCCCGGCCGTGGTCCTGGCATCGCTGCCTCCTCCGGTCGTCCTCGCCGTTGGCGTACCGGGCTGGTCTACCCGTCGGTGCGCCGGTCAACCGTGCCCGGGCGGGTGCCGACGTCGCGGCGCCGGACCGGTCAGTGTGGCGCGCGGACGACGGCGACCGGGCAGTCGGCGTGGTGCAGCGCGGAGTGGCTCACCGAGCCCAGCAGCAGGCCGCTCAACTCGCTGCGGCCCCGCCCGCCGACGACGAGCAGTTGCGCCTGCCGGGACGCCTCGGTGAGCATCCGCGCCGGGCGGCCGTGGGCGGTGGCCCGGCGGACGGTCAGGTCCGGCCACCGGTCGCCGAGCCCCGCGACGGACTCGGCGAGCACCCGCTTCTCCTCGTCGCGCAGGTCGCTCTCGTCGTACACCAGGGGCTGCATGTCGCCGGGGCCGGTGGAGACCGGGTGCCGGTAGGCGTGCAGCGCGACCAGCTCGGCGCCGCGCAGCGCGGCCTCCTCCGCCGCGAACTCGACGGCCAGGCGGGACACCTCGGAGCCGTCCACGCCGACGACGACCGGTCCGTCGGAGCGGTCGCTGCCGCGGGCGACCAGGATCGGACAGTCGGCGTACGTGGCGACCTGCACCGCGACGGAGCCGACCACCAGGGCCGTGAACCCGCCGAGTCCCCGGTCGCCCAGCACGATCATCACCGCGGTCGGCGACTCGCCGACCAGGACCGCGGCGGCTTCCCCGTCGATGATCTCGCCGGACACGCGCAGGTCCGGCACGGCCGCCCTGGCCTCGGCGACGGCCGCCGCGACCAGCTGCTCGGCCTGGTGGCGGATTCCCGCGCCGGGCGGGCCGCCGGCGGGCGCGTCCACCGGCACGTTCAGCAGCGGCCAGATGAATCCGTGGACGACGCGTAGGGGGCGGTCGCGGCGGGCCGCCTCGACGGCCGCCAGACGGACGGCGCGTAGGGACGGCTCCGAGCCGTCCACGCCGACCACCACCGCCGCGCTGTTGGCCGAGTTCACCCGCTCACCTCCGGGGCCAGTATCGCCGTCACCGTACGGTCGCGCGGCGATACCGCCCAGACCGGACGGTGGGTACGCTGGCGACGACCACCGGGGAGGGAGCGTCGTCGATGGTTGAGGAACCCGACCAGCCGAGCACCGCACGGATGATCGACCACTGGCTCGGCGGGGAGCACCACTTCCCGGTCGACGTCGCCGCCGCCCGGGCCTTCGAGTCGGCGTACGGGCCGTGCGCGCCGGTGTTCCGGGAGCTGCGCGCCTTCCTCGGCCGGGCGGTGCGGTCGATGGCCGCCGAGGGGGTGGACGGGTTCCTGGTCTTCGGGGCGGGTGTGCCCACGAGGGGCAACGTACACGAGGCCGCCCCGGACGCGACGGTGCTCTACACCGACGTCGACCCGGTCACCATCCGGCTCGGCCAGCGGATCCTGGCCGACAGCGACCGGGCCGGCTACGGCTTCGGCGACGCGACGGACATCGGCACCGTCGACCCGGCGCAGCTGCACCGGTTCGTGCCGGGGTGGGGACGCAGACCGGTCGGCGTGGTCTTCCTGGGCCTGGCCGCGTTCCTCGACGACGAGACGCTGGCCCGCACCCTCGACGAGCTGTACGAGGCGACGCCACCGGGCAGCCTGCTCGCGGTGGACTTCGACACCGAGGAGCTGGCCGGGTACCCCCGGGCCCTGGCGATGATGGGGCCGGCTTTCCGGATGCGGGCGCCGGCGGCGTTCCGCCCGTTGCTCGGCCGGTGGACGCCCACCACCGACGGGATCGTGCCGATCACGCACTGGCGGCCCGACGGAACACCGGCGGCGGTGCCGGACGCCTTCCACGGCGGGGTGGCCGTGCGCGGCGAGGACTGACGCAGGTGGTGACGGTGTCGGCCGGCCACGCCGATACCGGGCACCGCGGCGGGTCGCCGTCTCCGTATGATGCTTGCCCTGCTGCAAGTGTTGTTCGGAGGGAACCATGTCGGACCCGCTGGGCCTGGTGTCGCGCGCGCTCCGTGCCGCCCGGCCGGACGGGCTGGTGGAGGCCGCCGACCGGGCGATCCGCTCCGGGCTCGGCGCGACGCGGACGGCCGTGTTCATCGCGGACTACCGGCTGGGCGGCCTGTGGCCGGTGGGCGACGGCGGCCCACCCGACCGGCGGGGTCTGGTGCGGCGGTGCTTCAGCAGCCAGCAGGCGATCAGCGAGCAGGACGCGGCCGGCCGGTGCCGGTGGTACCTGCCGCTGACGGCGTGGGGGGAGCGGGTCGGGGTGCTGCTGGTCGAGCTGCCGGGCCCGGTCGGGCCGGGGGTGGTCGACCAGGCGTCGGAGATCGCCGGTGAGCTGGCGACGGCGCTGCGGGCTGCGGACCGCGGCACCGACCGCTACCACCGGGTCCGCCGGCGCGAGCGCCTCAGCATGGCCGCCGAGTTGCAGTGGGAGCTGCTGCCCGGCCGCAGCGTGACCCACGACGCGTTCCAGCTCGCCGGCCAGTTGGAGCCGGCGTACACGGTGGCCGGTGACCACTTCGACTGGTCGGTGGACGGTGAGCGGCTGACCGTGACGGTGCTGGACGGTTCCGGCGTCGGACTCGCGGCGGCGGTGCTCACGGCCGTGACGGTGAACGCCCTGCGCAACGCGCGCCGCTCCGGCGAGGGTCTGGTGGAGCAGGCGGAGCTGGCCTCGGACACCGTCTTCCACCAGCATCGGGGCCTGCGGCACGTCGCCACGCTGCTGTTGGAGCTGGACACCGGCTCCGGCCGGCTGCGGGCCGTCGACGCCGGCTCGCCGCACCTGCTGCGCCTGCGCGGCGGCACGCTCTCCCGGATCGACCTGGAGCAGCAGCTGCCGCTGGGCATGTTCGGCGAGACCCGCTACGACGTGCAGGAGGTCGACCTGGAACCGGGGGACCGGCTGTTCGTGGTCAGCGACGGCGTGTGGGCGGCCGATCCGGCCGGGCGGGGCCGGTACGGGGACCGTGAGATGGGCCGGGCGATGCGCGCGGCGCGGTTGCAACCGCCACCGGAGGCGGTTGGTACGGTGATGCGCGAGTTGCGCGGGTGGCACGACGAGGCGGCCCTGCGGGACGACGCGGTGGTGGTCTGCCTGGACTGGCGCGGGTTCGGCAGTCGGGACGTGGAATGAGGGCGGGCGCCGCGCCGGTGGCGCCGACCCGAGCGGGACAATCGCAGGAGACAGCGGGTGGAGCGTTCTCCGGATCTGGCGGCGGCCATCGACGGGGCGGCGGAAGCCCTCGTGGGTGTGCTGGACTCGGCGGTCTCCCGGCAGCAGCTGACCGTCTCGCCGACGCAGCTGCGGGTGCTGTCGCTGCTCAGCAGTCGACCGGACACCAACGTCAACGGGCTGGCGGAGCTGCTGGACGTCGTGCCGTCGTCGGCGAGCCGGCTGTGCGACCGGCTGGAGGCCACCGGCCTGCTGCGGCGGGTGGGGGACCCGCGCGACCGGCGGGAGGTGCGGCTGGTGCCGACGCCCGCGGCGGAGGCGCTGCTGTGCGAGGTGCGGGACCGCCGGCACCGAGCCGTACAGGCGGTGCTCGACCGGATGCCGGGCCGGGTGCAGCAGGAGTTGCTCGTCGCGTTGCTGGCGTTCAGCCGGGCGGCGGCGTCGGCCGCCGAGCCGGCACCGGAGGTAGCCGTCCGCTCGGCGTGATCCCATCCTCGACTACCGTCCTAGGACGCTCTACGCGATGTGGCGCCCACCACACCCACGAGCGCGCGACAGGGCCGGCACCGGAGACCCGAACGGGCGCGACAGGGCAGATATAGTGGCAGCGCAACTCACCCGGCCCGTGATCCCACGTGATCACGGGCCGCGTCGGAAGTCGGCCCCGGGCCCGGGGCCGCAGGGGGAGCCGGTCGCAGCCGGCCCGAGAGCGCGTACGAGCCTCCGCACCGTCCGGTCCCGGCCGGGCGCCGGAGCGCGTCGCGGAGGAGGTTCGGTGTCGCGTCGGCCGGCTCGGGCAGGGCATCCGCGAGCCTCCGCCGGTGCGGGCGACCAAATCCTCACCCTGCCCAACCTGATCAGCTTCGTCCGGCTGCTCGGTGTCCCACTGTTCCTGTACCTGCTGCTGGTGCCGCGCGCCGACGTGGCGGCGATCGTGGTGCTGGCCGTCGGCGGCACCACGGACTGGGTGGACGGCTGGATCGCCCGCCGGCTCGGCCAGGTGAGCCGGCTGGGCGAGCTGCTGGACCCGCTCGCCGACCGGCTCTACATCCTGGCCACGCTGCTGGCGTTCACCGCCCGCGAGGTGGTGCCGTGGCAGTTCACCGTGGCGCTGCTGGCCCGGGAGCTGCTTCTGGTGGGGTCGCTCGCCGTGCTGCGGCGTCACGGGTACGGGCCGCCGCCGGTGCACTACGTCGGCAAGACGGCCACGTTCCTGCTGCTGGCCGCGTTCCCGATCCTGCTGCTCGCGGCGGCGGTACCGGCCGCGGCGACGGCGGCCGGCGCGATCGGCTGGGGGCTGGCATGGTGGGGCCTGGTGCTCTACTGGGTGGCCGGCGGGATGTACGTGGTGCAGGCAAGCCGGCTGGTGCGGGAGGCGAGGCGATGACCGGCACGCCGACGGAGAGCCCGCAGCGCACGGCGCGGGTGTACGCGCCGGACTTCCTGACCGAACTGTTCCGCAACCCGCTCGATCCGGGGTACGCGGACGCGGCGGAGCGCCGGCGGGAGGCGTCGCCGGCGGGGTGGCGGGACTGGTCGGCGCGGTCGGTGGCTGTGGTCGTCCTGCTGGTGCTGGGTTTCCTGTTCGCGGTGGCGTACCGGCAGACGGTGGCGGAGGCGCCGGGGCGCACCCAGGCCCGGGAGGGTCTGGTGCAGCAGATCAAGCAGCGGGAGACGGAGACCGACGGCCTGTCCGAGCGGGCCGACGAGCTACGGGCGGAGGTGGCCCGGTTGCGGGCCGCGGCGCTGGGCGGTTCGGAGGCGGCGCGGCTGCGCAACCTCGAGGCGGGCACGGGGATGGGCCGGGTGCGTGGTGACGGCGTCGTGGTGCGGCTGGCCGACGCGCCGCCGGACGAGGACGCGGTGCCCGACGCGGACGTGGGGCCGTCGAAGGTGATCTACACCGACCTGCAGGGGGTCGCGAACGACCTGTGGGCGGCGGGCGCGGAGGCGATCGCGATCAACGGTCAGCGGTTGACGGCGACGTCGACGATCCGGCAGGCGGGGCAGGCGATCCTGGTGGACTTCCGGCCGGTGACGGGGCCGTACGAGGTGTCGGCGATCGGGCCGGAGGAGATGCGGGAGCGGTACGAGCGGGGCCGGAGCGCGTCGACGATGCGGAAGGTGGCCGAGGACACGGGCTTGTCGTTCGGGATCCGTGACGCCGAGGACCTCACGTTGCCGGCCGCTCCGGAGCCGCGGCTACGCTACGCGCAGCCGCCGCCCAGCCCGAGTCCGACGCCGTCGGGTCGGTCGGTCAGTCCGGGGGCGTCCGGTTCGGGGACGTCTCCCAGCCCCTCCGGAGGTAGTCGATGATCGCGGTGTTGGCGTTGCTCGCGGGTGTCGGGCTCGGGTTGTGGCTCGACCCGACGGTGCCGGCGGCGCTGCAGCCGTACCTGCCGATCGCCGTGGTGGCGGCGTTGGACGCGGTGTTCGGCGGGGTGCGGGCCAAGCTGGACCGGATCTTCGACGACAAGCAGTTCGTGGTGTCGTTCATCTCGAACGTGCTGGTGGCGGGTCTGATCGTGTACCTGGGGGACCAGTTGGGCGTGGGCAGCCAGCTGTCGACGGGTGTGGTGGTCGTGCTGGGGGTGCGGATCTTCGGGAACGTGGCGGCGATCCGCCGGCACCTGTTCCGGGCGTAGGTTGTTGGTGATGAGCAGCGACGAGCACACCGAGACGGGTACCGGTTGGCCGCAGCCGGCGGGTCCGCGGCGTCCGTCGGGTCCGGCGGGGGAGCCGGATCCGCGGCCGGAGGCGCCGGATCCGGACGAGTTGAGCCCGTTGGTGCCGGAGGCCGCCCCGGAGCGGGAGGTGGCGCCGGGGGAGGAGCCGGCGGCGTCGGGCGGTGACGAGCTGACGGTGGATCTGTCGGCGGCGGGTGCGGCGGAGCCGGCCGGGGGTGACCGGGCGGCCGGTGCGGGGCGGCGGGTGAGTTCGGCGACGCTGATGATCGCGGTGCTGCTGGCGTTGCTGGGGTTCACGCTGGTGGAGCAGTTGCGGACGACGTCGGCGGATCCGACGACGTCGGCGGCGCGCCAGGAGGACCTGGTGCGGATCCTGTACGACCTGAACGCTCGGGAGGTTCGGCTGCGGCAGGACATCGCGACGTTGGAGGAGAGCCAGCGGCAGTTGCGTTCGGGTGAGCAGGGTCGGCAGGCGGCGTTGGCGGAGGCGGGCCGGCGGGCGGACGAGCTGGGGATCCTGGCGGGGACGCTGCCGGCGACGGGGCCGGGTTTGTCGGTGCGGTTCCAGGCCGGTGGCGGGAAGCCGATCTCGGCATCGCGGGTGCTGGACGCGGTGCAGGAGTTGCGTGGCGCGGGCGCGGAGGCGATGCAGATCTCCGGTGGGGACCGGGCGACGGTGCGGATCATCGCGTCGACGTTCTTCCTGGACGGGGAGAACGGGTCGTTGGTGGTGGACGGGCGGCGGTTGACGGGCCCGTACACGATCACGGTGATCGGGGATCCGGCGACGATGCGTACGGCGTTGAACATTCCGGGCGGGGTGGTGGCGACGGTCGCGGGTGACGGCGGTACGGTGATCGTCGAGGATCGTGAGGTCGCCGAGGTTTCGGCGCTGCACGCGCCGATCAAGCTGGAACACGCCCGTCCGGTCTCCTGACCGGCGCGGCCGGCGCCGGTTTCCCCGCGGGGGCCGGTGCACCGATGGGATGAAGGACGCGTCTGGTGATTCCTGAGGATCTGCGGTATACCGCCGAGCACGAGTGGGTGGCGGGTGGTGGCGACGGCGCTGTCCGGGTCGGCATCACGCACTTCGCGCAGGACGCGCTGGGTGACATCGTGTACGTCCAGCTGCCCGAGGTGGGGGCGGTGGTGACGGCTGGCGAGTCGTTGGGTGAGATCGAGTCGACGAAGAGCGTGTCGGAGATCTACGCCCCGCTGAGTGGGACGGTGTCGGCGCGCAACGAGGCGCTCGGCGACACTCCCGAGGTGGTCAACACTGATCCGTACGGTGCGGGTTGGCTGGTGGAGATCACCCCGGACGATCCGGCGGCGGTGGACGGGCTGCTGTCGGCGAGCGGGTACCGCGAGCTCACCGAGAGCTGAGGGTGTCCGTTGCCGGTGCGGCGGTTGGTCCGCGCGTCCGGTTGCCCTGCATTTCGGCGCTGGCTAGGCTCGCCCAGTCGACCGAGAATCCGATAGTTGAGCGTTGCGGAATTGCCTTCCCTGGCACGGGGAGCCAGCCGCCGGGTGAGAGACTGCCCGGCGGCCAGACCCGCCATTCCCGTACGCCGACGCAACTGATCCGTGAGGTGGTCCCATGACGCGCCCAGACGACGAGTTCCCCCCACTCGACGTCACTTCGACGCTCAATCTCGGTTCGCTCGACGAGGTCCTGGAGGGGCCGGACACCGATGTGGTGCCGAGCCGCATGTCGGGTTCGTTGCCGCCGGGGATGGCGCTGCTGGTGGTCCGGCGGGGTCCGAACGCGGGTGCCCGGTTCCTGTTGGACCACGATGTGACGACGAGTGGGCGGCATCCGGACAGTGACATCTTCCTCGACGACGTGACGGTGTCGCGGCGGCATGCCGAGTTCCACCGGGATGGTGGGACGTTCACGGTGCGCGACGTGGGGAGCTTGAACGGCACGTACGTGAATCGTGAGCGGGTCGAGGCGGCCACGTTGAGCAACGGTGACGAGGTGCAGATCGGTAAGTTCCGGGTGGTGTTCATCGCCGGTCCGCGGCCGGAGGAGGCCGGCCGGGGGTGAACGAGCCTGCGGCGTCCGCCGCGCCGGGGTCGGCCCGTACGCAGCCGTTGATGAGTATCGGCGAGGTGCTGGCCCAGTTGCGGGTGGATTTTCCGGACACGACGTTGTCGAAGCTGCGGTTCCTCGAGGCTGAGGGCCTGGTGGAGCCGCAGCGGACGGCGGCGGGGTACCGGAAGTACAGCTGGGACGATGTGGCCCGGCTGCGGTTCGTGTTGACCGCGCAGCGGGACCAGTTCCTGCCGTTGCGGGTGATCCGTGATCAGTTGGCGGAGTGGGACGCGACGGGTGAGTCGCCGGGTCGGTCGCGGCCGCAGTTGGTGGCGGTGGGTCCCGGTGGTGAGGTGCCGGGGCGGGAGCCGGAGGTCGAGTCGCCGGGGGTGCGGCTGGGCCGGGCCGAGTTGGTGGCGCGCAGCGGGCTCGACGAGTCGACGTTGGTGGAGTTGGAGCGGCTCGGTGTGGTGGTGTCGGATCCGCCGGGTTGGTACGACGGGGACGCGTTGATCATCGCGCGGGCGGTGGCGGGTCTGGCGGCGTACGGGTTGGAGCCGCGGCACCTTCGGGGGTACCGGTCGGCGGCGGACCGTGAGGTGGGTCTGTTCGCGCAGTTGGTGGCGCCGTTGGCGCGGCAGAGTGATCCGGCGGCGCGGGCGCGGGCGGCGGAGACGGCGCGGGAGTTGGTGGCGTTGTCGCAGCAGTTGCATGCGGCGTTGGTGCGGGTGGGGTTGCGGTCGACGTTGGGCCGGTGAGCGGGGTCCGTGCGGAAAGATCTGTGCGGGGAAGCGTGCCGTAGGCTTGCCGGGGTAACCCCTTTCTGGCGCGGGCGTGGCGCTTGCAGCGCGTGGGACGGCCGTGTCGCGGTCCGTGTACCGTGCAGGAAAGGGCGCGGTGCGGCGTAGGTGACAACGACACGGAGGCGGCGGTGCGCGAGCTGAGCGTGGTCGGGGTTCGGGTGGAGCTGCCGAGCAACCAGCCGATCGTCCTGCTCAGGGAGGTCGAGGGGGACCGCTATCTGCCGATCTGGATCGGCGCGGTCGAGGCGACGGCGATCGCTTACGAGCAGCAGGGGGTCAAGCCGGCGCGCCCGTTGACGCATGATCTTCTGCGGGATGTGTTGGCGGCGTTGAAGGCGCCGTTGCGGGCGGTGGAGATCACGGAGTTGAAGGAGAACGTGTTCTACGCCGACCTGTTGATCGGTGACGGGGTGCGGGTGTCGGCGCGGCCGAGTGATTCCATCGCGTTGGCGTTGCGGGTGGGTGCTCCCATTCGTTGTGCCGAGGAGGTCCTCAGTGAGGCCGGGATCGTGATTCCGGACGAGCAGGAGGACGAGGTGGAGAAGTTCCGCGAGTTCCTGGAGCAGGTGCGTCCGGAGGATTTCGCCGGCTGACCGCGACCACCTGTCGTCACGGTGTGTGACGACAGGTGTGGTGGTGTGGTGGCTGCGGCGTGTCGGGGCTGTTGTTGCGTGGTAACCGTCCGGTGCGGCGTTAGGGTTGCCGTATCGAGGGGTGCGCGTCCCGGAATCGACGTGTCACCGCACGGGCGGGGAGGTTGTCCGGATGCAGGAGCCGCGGGATCCCGATTCGGGTACGGAGCAGGGTGCGCCGCTGTCGGCGACGGACGGTGACGGCGCGGTGGGCTACCGGGGTGTGACGGCGTGCCACGCGGTGGGCATCAGTTACCGGCAGTTGGACTACTGGGCTCGGACGGGTCTGGTGGTGCCGAGTGTGCGGGACGCGTCGGGTTCGGGGACGCAGCGGTTGTACTCGTTCCGGGACCTGGTGGTGCTGAAGGTCGTGAAGCGGTTGCTGGACGCCGGGGTGTCCTTGCAGAACATCCGGAAGGCGATCGAGGCGTTGCGGTCGCGGGGTGTGGAGGATCTGGCGGGCATCACGTTGATCTCGGACGGGACGACGGTGTACGAGTGCCGGTCGCCGGAGGAGGTGGTCGACCTGTTGCAGGGCGGTCAGGGGGTGTTCGGCATCGCGATCGGTGGCGCGTTCAAGGAGATCCTGGGGTCGTTGTCGCATCTGCCGTCCGAGCCGGCCGGCGGGGAGCCGGTGGGTGTGGAGCCGGCGGCGCCGGCGGCGGCGGACGTGGTGGGTGACGAGTTGGCGGCGCGCCGGGCGCGGCGTCGGGCGGGTTGACGGTTTCCGCGGTTGTGGTGGTGGGCCCGGGCGGGTGTGACGCGCCCGGGCGTTTTGGTGTCTGGTGACTACTGCGGGTTGTCGTCGGCGGGTGTGCGGGTCGGCGTGGTGGTGGTGTGGGTGGGGCGGTCGGTGGGTGCTGGCCGGTGGAGAGAACCGCCGGTGACGCCGCGAGTTGCGGTCGACGGGATTGTCATGTCCAGGGTGGAGGGCGGCGCGGGGCGGTGACGGTCCGCGTGCGGGTGATCGCCCATTGTCGACTGTTCGTGGGGCGTTATATCACGCTGTGTGGCCGCCTGTTGTCGGGAATCCGATAGGGCGGCCGTGACCGCGCGCGTGCGACGCGCTATGGTCCGTCACGGCCCACCTTGGCGCCGGGCGCCGTTTGTGGACGACGCGCCGGAGCGGGCGGGCGTGACCCCTTACGCGCCGACCCCAGCGCGCGCCCCTCACCACGGAAGGAATCGACCGTGACGGTTACCGAAGAGACCGCCCCCACCTCCCACTACGAGCGGATCGGCGGTGCCGGTTCGGTCAAGGCGGCCGTGGATCTGTTCTACGACAAGGTTCTCGCCGACCCGGAGCTGGCCGGCTACTTCACCGATGTGGACATGCCGGCTCAGCGGCGGCACATGGTGCTGATGCTGACGGTGGTGCTGGGCGGGCCGAACGAGTACGCCGGGCGGGGCCTGGCCGAGGCGCACCAGCCGTTGAACATCCCGTCCGCGCACTACGCGCTGGTGGGTGGCCACCTCACCGACACGCTGACCGAGCTGGGTGTGCCGGGCGACATCATCGCCGACGTGCAGGCGGTGCTGGCCCAGGTGAAGAACCAGGTGGTGGCCGGCGGGACCCGGGCGAGCGTCTGAGCGTGGACGTCGCCCGGCTCAAGCAGAGCTGGTCCCTGGTCGCCGCGCACGGCGACCAGGTGCCGCTCTACTTCTATTCCACACTGTTCCTGGCGCATCCGGAGACCCGCCAGATGTTCCCGACGAACATGGCGGGGCAGCGGGACCGGCTGGTGACCGCGCTGGGGCACGTCGTGTCGAACGTGGACCAGGTGGACCGGCTGGTCGGGTTCCTCACCGACCTCGGCGCGGACCACCGCAAGTTCGCCGTCCGCGCCGAGCACTACCCGGCGGTGGGTGAGGCGTTGCTGGCCACGTTGCGGCACTTCCTGGCCGACCAGTGGACCGACGAGCTGGCTCAGGACTGGGCCGGCGCGTACGGGCTGGTGTCGAAGGTGATGATGGACGGCGCGCAGGCCGCGGAGGCGGTGAACCCGCCGTGGTGGGTGGCGGAGATCGTCGCCCACGAGCGGCGGGCGTTCGACGTGGCGGTGCTGACGTTGCGTCCGCAGTACCTGCTGCCGTTCGATCCCGGGCAGTCGATCGGGGTGTCGCACCCGTCGGTGCGGTCGTGGCGGTACTACTCGCCGGCGAACGCCCCCCGCAGCGACGGCACCGTGGAGCTGCACGTGCGGGCCGCGCCAGGTGGCGCGGTGTCGTCCCGTCTGGTGTACGGGTGCACGACCGGCGACCAGATCCACCTGTCGTCGCCGGTCGGTGACCGGTTGACGCTGGCCTCGGCGGGGTCGGCGGACCTGCTGCTGCTGGCCGGCGGCACCGGCTGGGCGCCGGTGAAGGCGTTGGTGGAGCAGGTCGCGGCGGAGGGTTCCCGGCGGCGGGTCGACCTGTACGTGGGGGCGCGGTCGCGGACGGAGTTCTACGACAGCGACGCCATCGACAAGCTGGCGTCGTCGCATCCGTGGCTGTCGGTGACCTACGTGGTCGGCATGGACGTGCGCCGGCCGGAGGCGTTCACGTACCCGGTGGACCGGGCTCTCGCGGACGGCGACTGGCGGTCCCGGCACGTGTTCGTGTGCGGCTCCGACGACATGGTGTCGCACGCGGTGACGGCCCTGGGCCGCGCCGGCTACCACGCCGGGCAGCTGCACCACGAGGGGTTGGGCGCGCACTGGTACGGCCCGTCGTGGCGGACGGCGGTGCAGCAGGCGGCGGCCCCGGCGGCCGGCGATGGGAGGCAGGTCCCGTGAGCCCGAGGAGTGCGGTCGCGAGCCCCGCAGTGACGAACGAAGGGCGGGTACGGTGAGCACGAGCCAGATCAGTCGGTACGACGGTGTGCACGTCGCCGGTGGTGTGCAGGTGCGGATGACCTCGGACCGGGTGCGGCGGTGGGAGTTCGGCTCCGCCTCGTTCACCCGCCGGGGCTACGACAACGCCGACGTGGACCGGTTCCGGGTGCAGGTGGCCGACGAGTTGGATCTGCTGGCGTCGCAGATCGCGCACCTGCGGGCGGAGAACGAGCGGCTCAACGACCACCTGGAGCTGCACCGGCACGGGGTGCTGCCGAGCGCGGGGGCGGCGGCGGTGCCGGCGGCCAAGGAGGTGAACCTGCTGTCGGCGGCGCAGCGGGAGGCCGAGCAGATCATCGCCCAGGCGCACGACTACGCCCGGCGGGTCGCCGAGTACGCCCGGACGCAGTACGAGAGCTACGTGCGGGCGGCGGCGGAGGAGGCCCGGCAGGAGGCGGAGCGGGCGGTGCAGGAGTACCGCGCGTCGGCGGGTGCGAGCTTCGACGACTCGGTGGCGGCCCGGGAGGCGCTGCGCATCTACGGCGAGATGATGATCTCGCACATGCAGGCGGCGGCGCGGCACCTCGACGACGGCAGCGAGCACCTGGCGCGGACGATGCAGCGGCTGGCGCAGGACGCCCCGGCGGTCGCCGCGGGTGCCGGGCAGGGTGCGTTGCCCCGCCACGGTCAGCGGTGATCCGGCGTGGGGTCCGGCGTCCGGCCGGCCCCCACGCCGGGGCCGGCGTCAGGCCGGCCCCCACGCCGGGGCCGGCGTCAGGCCGGTGAGCGTCGGGTTCGCCGGTTGGCGTACTTGCGGGCGGCGAAGGCGTACGCCTCGGCCAGCAACGTCCGCACCGCCGGCAGGGTCGCCTCGCCGGGGTCGACCACGCTCACCCAGTGCTGGGAGGCGTAGATCGGGTGCGGCATCAGGGTGTCCGTCGCCGCGTGGTCGGCACCGGTGTCCAGGACGCCCCGCTCGTCGCGGCGGGACGGGGCGGCGCCGAACAGCGCCGAGTAGCCGGCGCGGGTGAGCCCGATGTTGAGCCGGTAGGCGCCCGGCCGGCTCAGGTCGGACACGGTGTCGTAGTGGTCGCCGGTGACGATCGTCGCGAACGGAAGCTGCCGCTCGGGGGGAAGGTCGCCGCGCGGGTCGTAGACGAAGAACCGGTCACCGGTGGCTTCGAGGGCGGTGACACCGTCGCAGGTGTCCAGGATGTGGCGGGTCATCTCGTCGGCGTTCACACCTTCAAGTTTCTCATTGAACTCCTTTTTGAGGCTTTTGCCGGTGGTTTGCGGGTGGCGGAGGGCTGAACCCTCAACTCGGGCGCGAACCGGGCGGCGCGGGCCGGCGCCGGGGTTGCCCGCAGCCGGGCGTCCTGACCGGCCGGGCCGCGCGTGGGCGGCGGAGCGGCTGGTGAGGCAGCATTGGTGCGTGACGCAGGAGATGGTCGACCCCCTGGCGCGCCTGGTCGGCGGCGGTGGGGTGGTGGTGCTCAGCGGGGCGGGCCTGTCCACCGAGTCGGGCATCCCCGACTACCGGGGGCCCAGCGGCGCGGCCCGCCGGCACACCCCGATGACGTACCAGGCGTTCACCGGCGACCCGGCGGCGCGGCGGCGCTACTGGGCGCGCAGCCACCTGGGATGGCGGACGATCGCCCGGGCCGCCCCGAACGACGGCCACCGGGCGGTGGCCCGCCTGCAGCACGCCGGCCTGGTCGACGGGATCATCACCCAGAACGTCGACGGCCTGCACACCGCGGCGGGCAGCGCCGGGGTGGTGGAGCTGCACGGCCGCCTCGACGAGGTGGTCTGCCTGGACTGCGGCAACGGCACCTCTCGGGAGGAGGTGGATCGGCGGCTGACCGAGGCCAACCCGGGCTTCGACGCGCGGGTGGCGGCGGTCAACCCCGACGGTGACGTGGACCTCGCCGACGCGGCGGTGACCCGGTTCCGGACCGTCGACTGCACGGTGTGCCGCACCGGCATGCTGAAACCCGACGTGGTGTTCTTCGGCGAGACGGTGCCCGCGCCGCGGGTGGCCCGCTGCTTCGCGCTGGTGGAGTCCGCGCGGCTGCTGCTGGTGCTGGGATCGTCGTTGACGGTGATGTCGGGGCGGCGGTTCGTGCTGCGGGCGGCGAAGCTGGGCATCCCGGTCGCGATCGTCAACCAGGGCCCGACCCGCGGCGACGCGTACGCGGCGCTGACGGTGGACGCGCCGCTGGGCCGGCTGCTGCCGGCGCTCGCCGACCGCGCCGCCACGCCCGCGCCGGCGGGTGTGACGCCCGTCGCGTCCTAGCCCGGGGGCGCGGCGGCCGGGGGACGCGGGCGCGGGATTCCTGCCCGCTGGTAGCGTTGACCATGCCGGTAGCACCCACGTGGGAGAGACCGCCCGCAACCACCCGGGGCGGCGCCGAAGGGGCAAATCCTCCCCGGAACCTCTCAGGCAAAAGGACCGCGTGGGCAGGCACTGTGGAGCGCCCGTGGGCGCGACAGAGGGGGAGGGCGACCTGTCGACCTCGCCCCCCGGGAGCGCAGCCCATGACCGCAGAGCAGTTCGCCGCCCGCCACATCGGCCCCGACCCGGACGACGAGCGCCGGATGCTGGAGGTCGTCGGCTACGGCTCCGTCGACGAGCTGATGGACGCGGCGATCCCCGAGGTGATCCGCTGGCACGGCACCCTCGACCTGCCGGCGCCGGCCAGCGAGCACGACGCGCTCGCCGAGCTGCGCGCCCTGGCCGCCCGCAACACCGTCGCCGTGTCCATGATCGGGCTCGGCTACCACGGCACCCGCACCCCGGCGGTGATCCGCCGCAACGTGCTGGAGAACCCGGCCTGGTACACGGCGTACACGCCGTACCAGCCGGAGATCAGCCAGGGCCGCCTCGAGGCGCTGCTGAACTTCCAGACGATGGTCACCGACCTGACCGGGCTGGCCACCGCGAACGCCTCCATGCTCGACGAGGGCACCGCCGCGGCCGAGGCGATGACCCTCGCCCGCCGCGCCTCGAAGAGCACCAGCCCGGTGTACGTGGTCGACGCGGACGCCCTGCCGCAGACCGTCGCGGTGATCACCGGCCGGGCGGAGCCGCTCGGCATCGACGTGCGCGTGGTCGACCTGGACACCGAGGAGCTGCCGGCGGAGTTCTTCGGCCTGCACCTGCAGTACCCGGGCGCGTCCGGGGCGGTACGGGACCATTCCCGCCTGGTCGACGCCGCCCACGCCGCCGGCGCGCTGGTGACCGTGGCCGCGGACCTGCTCGCGCTGACCCTGCTGCGCCCGCCGGGCGAGATCGGCGCCGACATCGCCGCCGGCACCACCCAGCGGTTCGGCGTACCGATGGGGTTCGGTGGGCCGCACGCCGGTTACCTGGCGGTGCGCGCGGGCCTCGAGCGGGTGCTGCCCGGCCGGCTGGTCGGCGTGTCCCGGGACGTCGACGGCAACCCGGCCTACCGGCTGGCGTTGCAGACCCGTGAGCAGCACATCCGGCGGGAGAAGGCGACCAGCAACATCTGCACCGCGCAGGTGCTGCTCGCGGTGATGGCCGGCATGTACGCCGTGTACCACGGCCCGGACGGGCTGCGGGCGATCGCGGCGCGTACCCACGAGATGGCGGCGCGGCTCGCGGCCGGGCTGCGCGCCGGCGGCGTCGGCGTCGCGGACGTCGCGTTCTTCGACACCGTCACCGCGACCGTGCCCGGCCGGGCCGCCGACGTCGTCGCGGCCGCCGCGCGGCGCGGCGTGAACCTGCGGCTGGTCGACGCCGACCGGGTCGGGATCTCCTGCGACGAGACCACCACGACCGGCCACCTGGAGCAGGTGTGGACGGCGTTCGGGGTGCCGGCGTTCACCGGCGACCTGGACGCGGCGCTGCCGGCGGGCCTGTCCCGCACGAGTGACTTCCTCACCCACCCGGTGTTCCGCACCCACCACTCGGAGACGGCGATGCTGCGCTACCTGCGGCGCCTGGCCGACTTCGACTACGCCCTGGACCGGGGCATGATCCCGCTGGGGTCGTGCACGATGAAGCTCAACGCCACCACCGAGATGGAGCCGGTGAGCTGGGCGGAGTTCGCGCACATCCACCCGTTCGCGCCGCCGTCGCAGACCGCCGGCTACCGGGAGATGATCGCCCAGCTGGAGGGCTGGCTGGCCGAGGTGACCGGCTACGACGCGGTCAGCGTGCAGCCCAACGCCGGCTCGCAGGGTGAGCTGGCCGGGCTGCTGGCGATCCGCGCGTACCACCGCTCCCGCGGCGAGGGGCACCGGGAGGTGTGCCTGATCCCGTCATCGGCGCACGGCACCAACGCCGCGTCGGCGGTGATGGCGGGCATGCGGGTGGTCGTGGTCGGCTGCGACGCCGACGGCAACGTCGACCTGGTCGACCTCGACGCGAAGATCGACAAGCATCGGGACGCGCTCGCCGCGATCATGGTGACGTACCCGTCGACGCACGGCGTGTACGAGACGGGGATCGCGTCGCTGTGCGCGAAGGTCCACGACGCCGGCGGCCAGGTGTACGTGGACGGGGCGAACCTCAACGCCCTGGTCGGGTTCGCCAAGCCGGGCACGTTCGGCGCGGACGTGTCACACCTGAACCTGCACAAGACGTTCTGCATCCCGCACGGCGGCGGCGGCCCCGGGGTGGGTCCGGTGGCGGTGCGGGCGCACCTGGCGCCGTTCCTGCCCGGCGACCCGCTCACCGCCGCCGAGGGCCGGCCGGCGATCTCCGCGGCCCGGTACGGGTCGGCGGGCATCCTGCCGATCCCGTGGGCGTACCTGCGGATGATGGGCGCGTCCGGGCTGACCCGGGCCACCGGGGTGGCGGTGCTCGCGGCGAACTACGTGGCGGCGCGGCTGCGCGGGCACTTCCCGGTGCTGTACGCGGGCAACAAGGGCCTCGTCGCCCACGAGTGCATCCTGGACCTGCGGCCGCTGACGAAGGCGACCGGGGTGAGCGTCGACGACGTGGCGAAGCGGCTGATCGACTACGGGTTCCACGCGCCGACGATGTCGTTCCCGGTGGCGGGGACGCTGATGGTGGAGCCGACCGAGAGCGAGGACCTGGCCGAGCTGGACCGGTTCTGCGACGCGATGATCGCGATCCGGGCGGAGATCGACAAGGTGGGGTCGGGGGAGTGGCCGGCCGGGGACAACCCCCTGGCGAACGCGCCGCACACGGCGGCGATGGTGTCGGCCGACGAGTGGCCGCACCCGTACCCGCGGTCGGTGGGCGCCTACCCGGCCGCCGAGCGGGCGGGGAAGTACTGGCCGCCGGTGCGTCGTATCGACGGCGCGTACGGCGACCGGAACCTGGTCTGCTCGTGCCCGGCGCCGGAGGCGTTCGAGAGCTGACGAGGGTGCCGCCGGGGCGGTCGTGGGCCGCCCCGGCCGCTCACGTCGACTCCGCCGCCACTGGTCCCGGACCGGGGGACTAGCCTGAAGCCGGCGTGAACAGGAACGTTACGCTGAGTGGTCGGTCAGGCGACGAGGGCGTGGCGGGCGGGGCCGCGGTGCGGGGCGATGGTGCGGCCGTCGGGAAGCAGCTCGCCGGTGTCCTCGAAGACGATGACCCCGTTGCAGAGCAGGCTCCAGCCCTGCTCAGGGAAACAGGCGATGGCCTTGGCGGCGTCCCGGTCGGTCGCTTCAGCGGAGGGGCAGGTGGGTTGGTGCTGGCACATCGGGTTCTCCGGACTGTGGGGGCACTGTGTCATGGTTCACATGACCAGTGACGCACAGTACCAAGCGAAAGTGGCCGGCATCGAGCAGGTACGCGCGTGCGAGACACGAAATCCGCTGAACGGACGAGGCAGATTGGGCCAGACGGCGTGGAAACGCTCCCACGGGTAGTGGTCGATGTGCCGGGGGCGCCGGCCGGCTGTCGCCGTACCCTCGTCGAGTCGGCCCGCTGGGAATGGCGGCCCGCCGACGGCGGCGACCCGGCCGCGACCGCGCAGGCCTTCCTCGCCGCCCACGGCCTCCACCTGGACGACCTCGCCCGCCCGGCCCCCGCCCACCGCCCCGGCGGGGTGTGCGGGGCCGCCCTGTACGTCTCCGCCGCCGCCGGCGCGGCCATCGCCGGCGGCGCCGTGGGCGCCCCGAACCCGGCCCCGGCGCTGCCCGAGGTCGCGGTCGTCGTCTACCGGCACGCCGCGGCCGCCGCCCCCGCGCGCCGGCCGGCCGCCGGCTGGTGGCTCGGAACGTGGGCGGAGAGCTGGACGCCGCGGCAGCACGCCGACGCCGTCCGCGCCGTCCGCGACGCCATCGGCCGCGGCGACGTCTACCAGGTCAACCTCGTCGGGCACGCCGCCGCCCCCTACACCGGCGACCCGCTGCCGGCCCTCGCCCGCCTGGGCGCGCTGCCCGGCGCCCGCTACGGCGGCACCCTGGCCGGCGCCGGCTGGGCGATCGGCTGCGCCTCCCCGGAGACCCTGGTGGAGGTCACCGGCGGACGGGTGCTCACCCGACCCATCAAGGGCACCCGCCCGGCCACCGCCGCCGGCCGCGCCGAGCTGCTGGCCAGCGCGAAGGAACGCGCCGAACACGTCATGATCGTCGACCTGGAACGCAACGACCTGGCCCGCGTCGCCCGCACCGGCAGCGTCCGGGTGGACGAGCTGTTCGCCGTACGCCGCTGGTGCGACCTGTGGCAGGCCGAGTCCACCGTGTCGTCGGCCGTCGCCGACGGCCTGGGCCTGGCCGACCTGCTCCGGGCCGTCTGCCCCGGCGGGTCGGTCACCGGCGCGCCGAAGCTCGCCGCCCTGGAGCACCTCGCCGCCCTGGAACCGGTCGGTCGGGGCGCCAGCATGGGCGCGCTGGGTTGGGTCGCCGCGGGCCGGGTCGACCTGGGCCTGACCATCCGCACCGCCGCCGCCGACGCCGAGCGGCTGCACGTGTGGGCCGGCGGCGGCATCACGTGGGGCAGCGACCCGGACGCCGAGGTCGCCGAGGCCGCCGCCAAGACCGGACCGGTCCGCGCCACCCTCGCCGGCCGGTGACGCCCTTGCCGGCCGGTGGCGCCCTCGCCGGTTCCACGCCGTCTCACCGGCGCAGGTCCGTCGGCGCCGTTCCCGGACGGACCCGTGGCCCGGCCCGCTGTGGAACTGATGTCGTGAACGGTTCGGGCCGCCTCGGCTGTGATGTCGTCGACGGCTCAGCTCCATAGCGGCCGTGACGGCACCCGGCGTCGCGGCGGGGAGCGCCGTTCAGCGCGGCCGGGCCAACTCGTCCAGGGCGAACTCGTCCAGGGCGGCGCGGACCCCGTCGGCCATGCCCGGGCCGGTGCCGTGGCCGGCAGCCTCCAGCAGTTCCAGGCGCGCGTACGCGTCGGCGAAGTCGCCGTCGCGGTCGGCGGGCGGCATGCCGTCGCGTCACCGGCCCGACCGGTGGTAGCGGCGCACGGACAGCGGCAGGAACACCGCGATCAGCAGCAGCGGCCAGGCGACGGCGAGGGCGACGGCGTGCTGCGCGGCGAACGTGTCGCCGCCCCAGCCCGGGTTGCCGAACAACTCCCGGCAGGCCGCGACGGTGGCCGACAGCGGGTTCCACCCGGCGAGCGCCGCGAGCCAGCCCGGCATCGTGTCGGGTGCCACGAACGCGTTGGAGGTGAACCCGACCGGCCACACCAGGATCTGCAACGCGACCACCGACTCGGGGCGGCGCAGCACCAACGCCAGGTGGATGCCGACCCAGATCAGCGCGAAGCGCAGCAGCAGGAGCAGTCCCACCGCGGCCAGCGCCCGCGCCGGCCCGGCCCGCCACTGCCAGCCGACGGCCAACCCGCAGGCGAGCATCACGGCCAGGCCGGCCGCCGAGTGGAGCAGGTCGGCGGCGGCCCGGCCGGTGACCACCGCCGACGGCGCCATCGGCAGCGTCCGGAACCGGTCGGTGACGCCTCGGGCGGCGTCGGTGGCCACCGCCGTGTAGGTGGCCTCGATGCCGAAGACCATCGTCATGGCGAACATGCCGGGCAGCAGGAACTCCCGGTAGTCACCGCCGCCGGGCACGGTCATCGCGCCGCCGAACAGGTAGCCGAACATCAGCACCAGCAGCACCGGGAAGAGCAGCCCGACCAGCACCGGCACCGGTTGGCGGACCGCGTGTGCGAGCGCGCGGCCGGTGAGCACCAGGCTGTCGGAGACGGCGAAGCGCAGCCGCTGTGCGGGCAGGGTCGTCACACGGTCACCGTCCGGTCGGTGTCGGGGGCGTCCCGGGCGGTGAGCCGCAGGTACACCTCGTCGAGGGTGGGGCGGCGCACCGCGACGTCCGCCGCGGCGAGCCCCGCGTCGTCGAGCGCCCGCAGCACGGCGGCGAGAGCCGTGACCCGCCGCGTGACGGGCACGCTGAGCCGCAGCGCCGCCGGGTCGACGTCGGGTGCCGCGCCGACGGCGACGGCGACGAGGCGTACCGCCCGGTCCAGATCGTCGGGGCGGGACAGCACCACGTCGACGCGGTCACCGCCGAGCGCGGTCTTCAACTCGTCCGGGGTGCCGGCGGCGATCACCCGGCCCCGGTCGACGACCCGCAGGGTGTCGGCCAACTGGTCGGCCTCCTCCAGGTACTGCGTGGTCAGCAGCACGGTGGTGCCGGCCGCGGCGAGCCCGCGCACGGCGTCCCACACCTGCGCCCGCGCCCGCGGGTCCAGGCCGGTGGTGGGCTCGTCGAGGACGAGCACCGGCGGGTCGAGGATCAGCCCGGCGGCCAGGTCGAGCCGACGGCGCATGCCGCCGGAGTACGTGCCGACCGGCCGGTCGGCGGCGTCGGCGAGGTCGAACCGGTCGAGCAGTTCCGCCGCCCGTGCCCGCGCCCGGGAGATCGGCAGGTGGTGCAGGCGCGCGAAGAGCACCAGGTTCTGCCGGCCGCTGAGCACCTCGTCGACGGCGGCGTGCTGACCGACCAGGCCGATGCGCGCGCGGACCCGGTCGGGGTGGCGCAGTACGTCGGCGCCGGCGACGGTGGCGCGGCCCGCGTCCGGGCGCAGCAGGGTGGTGAGGATCCGCACCGTCGTGGTCTTGCCCGCCCCGTTCGGGCCGAGCAGCCCGCACACCCCGCCGGCGGGGACGGTCAGGTCCAGCCCGTCCAGCGCCCGCGTGTCGCCGTACCGCTTGCGCAGCCCCTGCGCGTCGATCGCCGTTGGCATCCGCACCCCCGATCCTCGGTTTCCGTACGCCGTACGGTACATCATACGGTACGGCGGACGGTAGGGTGATCGGCGTGACGACCGAGTACAGCGGCACCGGCGATCCCGCCCGCAGCCTCGCCCTGCTGTGGCGGACCCGGGAGCGGGTGAGCCGCAGGGGCCGGCCCGACCTGTCCGTCGACCGCATCGTCCGGGCGGCCATCGACGTCGCCGACACCGAAGGGCTCGCCGCCCTGTCCATGCGGCGCGTCGCCGAACGCCTCGGCGTCGGCACGATGAGCCTCTACACGTACGTGCCGGGCAAGGGTGAACTCCTCGACGTCATGCTCGACACCGTCCACGGGGAGACCGTCGACGCCGCGACCGACGACCCGGGCGCCGGCTGGCGGGCCCGCCTGGAGCGGGTCGCCCGGGACAACTGGGCCCGCTACCTGCGGCACCCGTGGCTGTTGCAGGTCGCCACCACCCGCCCCCCGCTGGGCCCACACCTGATCGCCCGCTACGAGCAGGAGCTGCGCGCGGTCGACGGAATCGGCCTGACCGACCTGGAGATGGACGCCGTCGTCACCCTCGTCGACGGGTTCGTCCACGGCGCGGTCCGCAGCGCCGTGGAGGCCGCCCAGGCCGCCGCCAGCACCGGCATGACCGAGCAGCAGTGGTGGGCGGCGCACGCCCCGTACCTGGAGAAGGCCCTCGACCCGCGCCGGTTCCCGCTCGCCGCCCGCGTCGGCACCGCCGCGGGGCAGGAGTACCAGGCCGCCGGCGACCCGCAGCGGGCGTTCGACTTCGGCCTGGCCCGCATCCTCGACGGCATCGAGGTCCTCGTCCGCCACCGACCCACCGACAGCGGCGGGCCGGCGAGCGCCGCCGGGGCCGACCGATAACCTTGCCCGCATGACGATGCGCCCGATCCGGATCATCGGCGACCCGGTGCTGCGAACCCCCGCCGAGCCGGTCACCACCTTCGACGCCGAACTGCGCGCCCTGGTCACCGACCTGATGGACACCCTGCTCGGCGCGCCCGGCCGGGCCGGCGTCGCCGCCCCGCAGATCGGCGTCAGCGCCCAGGTGTTCGTCTACGACGCCGACGGGCACCGCGGCCACCTGATCAACCCGACGCTGGAACTGTCCGAGGAACTCCAGGACGACGACGAGGGCTGCCTGTCCATCCCCGGCCTGTACTTCCCGACCCCGCGCGCCATGCACGCCACCGCGCACGGCGTCGACCAGCACGGCGAACCGCTGACCATCACCGGCTCCGGGTTCCTCGCCCGCGCCCTGCAACACGAGACCGACCACCTCGCCGGCCGCCTCTACGTGGACACGCTGCGCGGCGACACCCGCCGCCGGGCCCTGCGGGAGATCCGCGCCGGCCGCTTCGACGCGCGCCGGTAGCACACGACCCCCGGCGCCGGGCCACGACCCACCCGGCGGGGCGTCAACGCCCGGTCAGCGTGAACTCCCCGTAGTCGGCGACGCGGGTGAAACCGAGCCGCTCGTACAACCGCACCGCCGGCCCGTTGTCCGCCCGCACGTTCAACGTCACATGCTCCACCGAGGACCGCAGCCGCCGGCACAACGCCGCCACCACCGCCGCCCCCAGGCCCCGACCCCGCGCCCGCGGATGGGTGGTCACGTTCCCGACCGCAGCCACCCGGTAGCGCGGCGACCACACGTGCACCCCGGCCACCGCGACAAGGCCACCGCCGTCGCGCACCCCCACGTACTGGCCGGTGTCCACCATCCGGGGATCGAACCAGTTGCCCGGATACGCCTCCGCGTACAGCGCCCGCAGCGCCGGCAGATCCGCCGCGCCCAGCACCACCCCGGCCGGCGGCACCGCCGCCAGACGCACCGGGTCGGTCAACGCCATCTTCAGGTGGCCGCCGCTCGCCCCCACCGTGAACGCGCCCGCCAACGCCGCCTCCAGACCGGGGGACAGGTGCGCGTACAAGCGCGCCGGCAACACCGGCGCCAGGTCACCGAGCAGCGCCGCCAGCCCCGCCAACCCCGCCGGCGGGGCGAACGCCAGCAACGTCGCCGGCACCGCCCCGTGGTACAGCAGCGCCACCGCCTCCCCACGGCGGAACCACGACGTGTACGGCCAGAAGAAGTCGTCCAGATCACCCAACTGGTACGCGTGCAACACCGGATCCGCGCCCAGCAGGTCCGCCAGCACCGCCCGGTCGTGTTCCGCCCGCACCGCCACCCGCCGATGATCACACGCCCGGTGCCCGGCCACCCGGCGCGGGTCAGCGACCGCCCGCCCCGCCGCTCAGCCCGCCAACCACTGGTCGTACCCGAGCCTGCCCACCAGCGCCAGCACCACCACCAGCAGCACCCCACGCACGAACCCGGACCCGCGGCGCAGCGCCATCCGCGCCCCCAGCACCGCCCCGGCGATGTTGCACACCGCCATCGCCGCCCCGAGCAGCCACCACACGTGCCCGGTCGCGGCGAACACCACCAGCGCACCCAGATTCGTGCCCGCATTGACGATCTTCGCCATCGCCGACCCGTGCACGAAGTCCGCGCCCACCAGCGCCGTGAACGCCAACACCAGGAACGTGCCCGTCCCCGGCCCCACCAGACCGTCGTACAGCGCGATGCCCACCCCGGCAACCGCCACCGCCACCACCATCCGGGCCCGGGTACGCCGGTGCGGCTGCGCCACCACCCCCAACCGCGGCCGCGCCACCACGAACACGGCCACCGCCACCAGCACCGCCAGCACCACCGGCCGGTACGCCGACGCCGGCACCGCCCCGGCCAACGCCGCCCCCACACCCGCGCACAACACCGCCAGGCCCGCCGCCGGGCCCGCCACCGCCCAGTCCAGCTTCGTGCGCCGGGCGTACGTCACCGCCGCCGTCGCCGTCCCCGCGACAGCCGCCAGCTTGTTCGTACCCAACGCCGTGGCCACCGGCATCCCCGGCGCCCCCACCAGCAACGCCGGCAACAGCAACAGACCCCCACCACCGACCACCGCGTCCACCCACCCCGCCATCGCGGCGACGGCGAGCAGGGCGGTCAGCGAAAAGGGGTCCAGGTCCACGGGCGGCCATTCTGCCCACCCCCGCCCCACGACGCGGAACCGCTGTGGCCAGCCTCACCGCCCCCCCGCGGGCCCCGTCACCGGCCGCGACGCCGCCGCAACCACACCCCGACCGAGCCCACCGCCACGAACACCAGCCCCGAACACACCAGCACCTTCAGCACCCGGCAACCATGCCACGGCGGCATACAGTGACCAGGTGCGCCTGGCCACCTTCAACCTCCTGCACGGCCGGTCCCTCACCGACGGGCTGGTCGACCCCGACCGGCTCACCGCCGCCGTCAACGCCCTCGACGCCGACGTCCTCGCCCTGCAGGAGGTCGACCGCGACCAGAGCCGCAGCGGCAAGCTCGACCTGACCGCCATCGCCGCCCGCGCCCTCGGCGCCCCCGAACACCGCTTCGCCGCCGCCGTCGTCGGCACCCCCGGCGAACAGTTCCGACCGCTCACCCACGACGACGACGGCCACGGCGAACCCTGCTACGGCATCGGCCTGGTCAGCCGCCACCCCGTCACCAAGTGGCGGGTCACCCGCCTGAAACCCGCGCCGGTCCGCTCACCGGTGTACGTGCCGGGCCCCGGCGGCGGGCTCGTCCTGCTGCACGACGAACCCCGCGTCGTGCTCGCCGCCGTCCTCGACACCCCCCGCGGCCCGCTCACCGTCGCCGCCACCCACCTGTCGTTCGTCCCCGGCTGGAACGCCAGGCAGCTCCGGCAGACCGTCCGCGCGCTGCGCACCCTGCCCGCGCCGCGGATCCTCCTCGGCGACCTCAACCTGCCCGCCGGAGCCGCCCGCCTGATCAGCGGCTGGCGCCCCCTCGGCCGCCGCCCCACCTACCCGGCCGGCCAGCCCCGCGTCCAACTCGACCACGTCCTCGCCGACCGGCAGGGCCTCGACCTGCTCCCGCCGGTCACCGCCGTCCGCACACCCCTGTCGACCATCTCCGACCACCGGCCACTCGTGGTCGACCTCGGCTAACCCGCGGTGGCCGGCCGGGCGGCCCGGCGGGCGGCGCGCACCGCGTTGCGGAACAGCATCGCCACCGTCGTCGGCCCCACCCCACCGACCCGGGGCGTGATCGCCCCCGCCACCTCCGCGCACGACTCGTCCACATCCGGCAGCAACCGCCGCCCCTCGTACCGCAACCGCACCCGGACGCACGTGCTCCGGCCGCACGATCCCCGGAACCCCCGCCGCCGCCACCAGGATGTCCGCCCGCCGCGTGTACCGCGGCCAGTCCGCCACCCCGGTGTGCACCACCGTCACCGCCGCGTTCGCCGTCGGCCGCTTCTGCGCCAGCAGCATCGCCAGCGGCCGGCCCAACGTCGCACCCCGGCCCAGGACCACCACCTCCCGGCCCGCCACCGGCACCCCGTGGTACGCCAGCAACGCCTCGATGCCCGCCGGCGTGCACGGCAACGGCCCCGGCAACCCCAACGCCAGCCGCCCCATGTTCACCGGGTGCATCCCGTCCACGTCCTTGTCCGGGTCCAGCACCTCCACCGCCCGGTCGTAGTCCAACCGCGCCGGGATCGGATGCTGCACCAGCACCCCGTGCACGGCCCGGTCGGCGCTGAAGTCCGCCAACACCGCGTGCAGGTCCGCCTGCGACGCCGACGCCGGCAGATGCACATGCGGCGACGCGAACCCCAACTCCGCCGCCTGCCGCTGCTTGATCCGGATGTAGCCGGCGCTCGCGTCGTCGTCACCGACCAGCACCGTCGCCAACGACGGCGTCACCCCCACCGCCCGCAACGCCCGCACATCCCCGGCCACCTCGGCCAGCACCTGATCCGCCACCGGCCCACCCGGCAACAGCCGGGCCGTCGTCGTCGATCGGGACATGGGTCACCTCGCCCCGCGGAAGGCCCAGGCGGTCGACCTTCCGCGACGAGCTCCCCGATGGTCACTCCCATCCCCGGTGCCGCCAGTCGCGTCCGGGCCCAGCCTGCCACACCCCGCCCGGCCAGCGCATCCGCCACCACCATCCTCCCGGCGATCCGCTCAGCCGCCCCCGTCCTGAGCCGGCAGCAACCCCGCCAACGCCCGGTACGTGCGGTTCGCCCGCACCGCCGCCCGCTGCTGACCCGCCGTCACCTCGATGTACGCCTGCGACGACGCCAACGACGCGTGCCCCAGCAACCGCATGATCTCCGCCGCGCTCGCCCCGTCCTCCGCCAACCGCGTCGCGAACGTGTGCCGCAACGCGTGCAGCCGCGCCCCCCGCGGCACCCGGTCACCGATCCCCGCCCGCCGGTAACAGGAGTCCACCAGGTACTGCAACCCACCCCGGCGCAACGCCTCACCCCGCCGGTCCACCAGCAACGGCGAGTCGGGGCGTACGCTGCGGGCGCCGAACCGGCGCCGGCGACTGTCCAGATGGTCCGCCAGCACCACGTCCAACTCCGGCTCCACCGGCACCACCCGCGGCCGCCCACCCTTGCCGGCCACGTCGAGCCGCCGCTCACCGGCCCGCCCGGCGAGCGACGCCACCCGCAGCGCCAGCAGCTCGGACAGCCGCAGCCCCGCGCACAGGGCGAGGGCCAGCACCGCCAGATCCCGTTCGGGCCACGGGTCGCGTTGCCGCCCGTCGGCCCGGGCCACCGCCGCCAGCAACTGCTCCGGGGTGTCCGCGCCGCGCAGCGGCTTGGGCCGGGGGAGCGGTGCGCGGGGCCGCCCCACCGCCGGCATCGGATTGCCGGCGACGATCCCGTCGGCGACCAGGAACGAGAAGAAGCTGTTCCAGGTGGACCACGCCCGGTGCACCGACGCGGCGGAGCGGGGAGCGGCGAACCGCGCGAACGCCGCCCGCAGGACCCGGGGGGTGAGGGCGGCGACGGGCAGGACGTCGAGGGGGAGGGGAGGGGTGGCCTCCTCGACCGCGAGGGCCGCCACCGTCCGCAGGTCCCGACGGTACGCCTCGAGGGTGTGCGGGGAGGGCTTGCGGGTGGTGCGGTCGGTCAGGAACTCCTCGATCAGCCGCATTACCGGTTCGTCCGCTTTGTCATGCATAAGCAGTATTATGCATGGTTTTCGCGTTCGGGAGGGAGCGGGCAGGGGAGCAGACGGTTCCGGCAGCGCCCCGCCGAGGCGCGGCGCAAACGGTTGGACGTCCGAGTCGAGCCGGACGACTCCAGCCATGGTCGACATCGACGGGGAACTCGTACGCGACCTCGTCCGGGCGCAGTTTCCGCAGTGGAGCGACCTGACGGTCACACCCGTCGCCCGGCAGGGCTGGGACAACCGCACGTTCCGCCTCGGCGACGAGTTCGCCGTGCGGCTACCCAGCGCCGACGGTCACGTGGCGGCGGTCGCCAAGGAAGACCGCTGGCTGCCGGTCGTCGCACCGCACGTACCGCTCCCTGAGGGAGGGCCGATCCGGTTTACTTGACATAATGTACATTATCGAATGCTTAGTGGGTCGAGGTCGTTCAGGCGGAACCCGTCCTCGACCGGCAGGTCGGCGGCTGGCCGACCGGCGCGCCCGACCGGCCGGGAACACCCGTCCGGGTCAGCTCACGGTTCTCCGGCGATCCAGTCCCAGCCGGTGATCGTGCTGCGCATCAGGCGGGCGGCGGTCGAGAGATGGTTGCCGGTCCCCCAGAGCAGGGTGAGGGTGCGACGGGAGTCGGGGCTGTCGACGGCCACCCAGGCGACGGTGGAAGAACTGGGGGCCCGGCGGGCGATGGCGGGGGCGAGACCGACGCCGAGCCCGGCGACGATCAGGGCCTGGATGGCGGCGGGCTCGTCGCCTTCACAGACGATCTTCGGTGTGCGGCCCCGTGCGGCGAAGAGGTGGTCGAGGAGCCGGCGTTGCCAGTGCCCCTGGCGGGTGGTGATGAAGGGCTGGTCGGCGAGGTCGTCGACGCCGACCGAGGTGCGCGCCGCCAGCGGGTGGTCGAGCGGCGTGGCCAGCCACACCGCTTCGTCGAGCAGTTGGACCGCTTGCAGGCCCTCGGCGGGGATCGGCTGGGTGGCGACGCAGAGGTCGACGTCCTGGGCGCGCAGGTGGCGGGCCATGTCACCGGCGGCCATCTGGTGCAGTTCGACCTCGATGGAGGGGTGGGCCCGCCGGAACGCCGCGAGCGGCCGGGCGAGGGCGAGGAAGGTCTCCGACGCCAGTCGCACGGTGCCGAGGCCCTCGCTGGCGGCCTCGGCGACGGCCCGCCGCCCCGCGTCGAGCTCGCCGAGGGACCGTTCGACGTAGTCGCGGAAGAGTTTGCCGGCGTCGTTCAGCCGGAGCCGGCCGGCACGGTCGAACAGGGGCGTGCCGAGCTCGCTCTCCAGCCGGGCGATGGTGCGGCTCAGTGACGGCTGGGCGACGTGGAGTTCGTCGGCCGCGCGGTTGAGGTGTTCCAGCCGGGCCACCACGAGGAACTGCCTGAGCGTGTGCAGGTCGATGACGGCTCTCCTCGTTCGTGCGCGTCCCGGGTGGCGGCGGTGCCCGCCGTCGTGTCCGTCATGCCTCCAACGACATAACGTCATAGCAATATTCGTCTTGGGCAGGATAACCCTCCAGGTCATAACGTGGTGGTGTTCCCGCATCGAGGACAACGTGAGGAGGACATCCCATGGCCACCGCGGCCAACAGGTTCCGCCCGGTCGCGCCGGCTCGGCCGGAGGCCGTCGGTCGGACGGGCCGCGCCGGGTGGGTGCTGCGGGCCGTCGTCAGCGCGCACGTGGTGGCGATCGTCGGCCAGCCGGTGTTCGCCGGGGTGTATCTGACCGGTGATTTCGACAGCCTGCGCTGGCACGTGGTCGGCGCCGACGTGGTCACCTCCATCGGCTACCTGCAGGTCATCGCGGCGGTCGTGGTGTGGGTGCGGCTGCGTCAGGTCTGGCCGTTCCTGGCCACGACGGCGGTGGTGGCGGCCGAGACGGGGCAGTATCTCGCCGGTTTGGACGGCGCGCTGTGGCTGCACATCCCGCTGGGCGTGATGACCGTCGCCGCGCTCGTCGTGCAGTTCATCGCGGTCTGGCGTCGGCCCCTCCTGCGGCGGGAGGCCCGCGATGGGTGAGCACGACGTGGGCTCCGGCATGACCAGGCGGCGGATGCTGGGCATCGGTGGGACGCTCGGGTTGATGGCGGTCACCGGGCTGTCGGCGTCGGCCGCGATGGCCCGCCGGCCGGCGGTCACGGGTGCGCTGCTGCGCAGCGCCATACCGCTACCGCCGCCGTTCCAGGTGCCGCTGCCGATTCCCGCCGTGTTGAAGCCGGTCAGCACGGCGGGCGGTGCCGACCGTTACGAGATCACCCAGCGGGAGGCGACGGTGGAGATCCTGCCGGGTGTCAGGACGCCGGTGTGGACGTACGAGGGGACCTTCCCGGGGCCGACGATCGAGTCGCGCAGCGGCCGGCCGGTCACCGTGACCCACCGCAACGAGTTGCCCGTGCCGACCGTCGTGCACCTGCACGGCGGACGCACCCCGGCGGCGTCCGACGGGTATCCGACGGACCTGGTCCTTCCCGAGGGCTGGCCGGATCCCGGCCACGGCGGGCACCACCGCGGCCACGGTGGGCACGGCAGCGGGCACGGCATGCACCACGATCCGCGGGCCGTGGTGACCCGGCTGACGCGCGACTACACCTTCCCGTTGGAGCAGCGGCCGGCGCTGCTGTGGTACCACGACCATCGGATGGACTTCACCGCTCCCGCGATCTGGCGGGGGCTGGCCGGGCTGCAGATCGTCCGGGACGACGCCGAGGACGCGCTCGGTCTGCCCGCGGGGCGGCGCGAACTGCCCCTCGTGATCATGGACCGTTCGTTCGCCGCTGACGGCGGTCTCGACTACCCCGCCCTCGACCCGACGCTGCGCGGGCGGCTGGGCGTTCGCGAGCCCTATCTCGGCGGGGTCCTCGGTGACGTGATCCTGGTCAACGGCGCCCCGTGGCCGGTGCACGAGGTGGACGCGGTTCGCTACCGGTTGCGGATCCTGAACGCCTCCAACGCCCGGCACTACGAGCTCGAAGCGGTGAGCGACGACGGGCGTCGGCTCGATCTCGTCCAGGTCGGCGCCGACCAGGGGCTGCTGGCGGCGCCGGTCACCCATCGTGTGCTGCCGATCGCGCCGGCCGAGCGTTACGACGTGGTCATCGACTTCTCCGGTGTCCCGGTCGGCGGTCGCGTCAGAGTGGTCAACCGGCTGGGCTCCGGGCGTACCCGCGAGGTGATGGCCTTCCGGGTGGCGCGCAAGGCCGCCGACGGCAGCCGCATCCCCCGCGTCCTGTCGGGCGATCTGCCGGCCTGGCGGCGGTCGGACGCCGTCAGGGTGCGCGACTTCTCCTTCCGCGCCGGTCGCCTGCACGGCGATCATGGATGGGTGATCGACGGGATTCCGTTCGACCCGGCTCGTTCCGACGTCACCGTCGGTCTCGGGGAGGTGGAGGTGTGGCGGCTGGTCGCCGACGTCCACCACCCCGTGCACCTGCACCTGGTCGGCTTCCGGATCCTCTCGCGCAGCGGCCGGCCGCCGCTGCCCCACGACGCGGGCCTCAAGGACACCGTCGCGCTGCGGCCGGGCGAATCGGCGGAGATCATCACCCGTTTCGACGGTTACCGCGGCCGTTACCTCTTCCACTGCCACAACGCCGAACACGAGGACATGGGCATGATGGCCAACCTCGAGGTGGTCTGACACCGCTCCTGCCGCCGGAGACGCGGCCACCGGCTGCGCCGTCGGTCGAGTAGGTTACGGCGAGTCGGGCTGGTTGACGGCGGGGAGGCCGGATGGTCGGCAAGCACCGTTCGTGGTGGGGTTGGGGCCACGTCGAGGACGCGGTGAGCGGCGCGGAGGCCGACGCGTTGACCGGCCGGGTGCGCGCGGTGCTGCCCGAGGCCGATCTGACCCGGCACGATCCGCCGCCGGTGGCGGAGCTGGGTCTGCGGCCGTCCCGGGTCGTCCCGCCGGCGTCGTTGGCGCGTCTGTGCTCGACCGAGCCGACCGACCGGGCCGCCCACGCGCACGGCAAGGCGTTCCGGGACGTCGTCCGGAACCTGCACGGCGACGTGCGGCACCCACCGGACCTGGTCGTCCGCCCGGCGTCGGAACAGGACGTCGTCGACGTGCTGGACTGGTGCGCGCGGGACGGGGTCGCGGTGATCCCCTACGGGGGCGGCTCGTCGGTGGTGGGCGGTGTGGAGCCGCGGGTGCACGACGGCTATTCCGGCGCGGTCAGTCTCGACCTCGGCCGGCTCGACCGGGTGTTGGAGGTCGACCGGACCAGCCGGGCGGCGCGCATCCAGGCCGGGGTGTTCGGCCCGGCGCTGGAGGAGCGGCTACGCCCGCACGACGTGACGTTGCGGCATTTCCCGCAGTCGTTCGAGTTCTCCACGGTGGGCGGCTGGCTGGCCACCCGGGCGGGCGGGCACTACGCGACCGTCCTCACGCACATCGACGACCTGGTGGAGTCGCTGCGGGTGGTCACCCCGTCGGGTGTCAGCCAGTCCCGGCGGCTGCCCGCCTCCGGCGCGGGGCCGTCACCTGACCGGCTCTTCCTCGGCTCGGAGGGTGCGCTGGGGGTCGTCACCGAGGCGTGGCTGCGCCTGCAGGACCGGCCGCGCTGGCGGGCGGACGCGGCGGTGCACTTCGACGACCACGATGCGGCGGTCGGGGCCACCCGGGCGGTCGCCCAGTCCGGGCTGCACCCGAGCAACTGCCGGCTGCTCGACCCGGCGGAGGCCCTGCTCAACGCGGGCGCCGCCACCGGCGGAGGGGTGCTGGTGCTGGGCTTCGAGTCGGCCGACCATCCGGTCGCAGCGGCGCTGGACCGGGCTGTCGAGCTGTGCCGCGACCACGGCGGGACGTTGCCGGAGCCGCCCCGGCACGGCGACGTGTCCGGTGGGCGGGGTGGCGGCGCCGTGGACACGTGGCGGTCGTCGTTCTTGCGGATGCCGTACCAGCGGGACGCGCTCGCCGCGCGGTCGATGATCGTGGAGACGTTCGAGACCGCCTGCACCTGGGACCGCTACCCGGCGCTGCGCGCGGCGGTGCTGGACGCGGCCGGCGCGGCGCTGGCCGAGGTCGGCGCGACCGGTGTGGTCACCTGCCGGTTCACGCACGTCTACCCGGACGGGCCGGCCCCCTACTTCGGTGTCTACGCGGCGGGCCGGTGGGACGGCATGCTCGCGCAGTGGGACCAGATCAAGCACGCCGTGTCCGAGGCGCTGCTCGCCGCGGGCGGCACGATCACCCATCACCACGCGGTCGGCCGCGACCATCGTCCCTGGTACGACCGGCAGCGCCCGGATCCGGTGGCGCTGGCGCTGCGGGCGGCGAAGGCCGCGTTGGACCCGTCCTGGGTGTTGAATCCCGGCGTTCTGGTCGACGCCGGGTCGGCCGGCGGTGAGCGGGTGGCCCGGGTCGGCGCCAGGACCGGATGACGCTGTGCCCCCAGGACGGTGAGCGGCGCGGTGGGGCGGGATTTCCTCACCTCGGGCTGATCGGGTGCCTCTCCCCTGCCGCCGGTTCGAAGATCAGGTCGAGGTGGTGGTCCAGTGCGCGCAGCGCCTGCTGCGGGGTGTAGTTGCCACTGAGGAGTTGGACGCCGAGGCCCTCCATGAGCGCGAGCAGGCCGGCCGCGGCGTCGTCGGCGCGCGGGCTCGGGAGGAGGCCGGCGACGAAGGCGACCATCTGCGCGTTGTCCTCGCGCAGGGTCGCGGCGGTCTCCGGCCGTACGGCGGTGTAGGCGAGGAACGCCAGTGCGACGCGGCCGTCGTCGCGGGACTGCTCGTCGAGCGGCAGCAGCGCGGAGATCATCGCCCGGAGCAGGTGCCGTGGTGCGGGTCGGTCGCCGAGGGCGGTGACCGCGTCGGTCACCCGGGCCTGGCTGCGGTCGCGGACGACGGACAGGGCGAAGGTCATCATCTCGTCCTTGGTGCGGAAGTAGTGCTGCACCATTCCGGCCGAGACGCCGGCCGCCGCGGCGACGTGGCGCAGGCTGACGGCTTCCAGTCCCTGCTCGGCGGCGACCCGCATCAGCGCGTCGGCGATGAGTGTCCGGCGTTGCCGGGGGTCCACCTTCTTCGGCATGGTGTCGATGCTTTCACGGTGCGGTCGCACCGGGACGGAGCGCGGTGACGGTGCCGGCGGCGCCGTCGACGGTGACGAGTTGCCCGTCGGTGATCGCGCGGGTGGCGTCGGGGACGCAGATGACGGCGGGGATGCCGTACTCGCGGGCGACGGTGGGTCCGTGGGCCATGACGGCGCCGGTCTCGGTGACCAGGCCGGCGGCGGTGAGGAACAGCGGCGTCCAGCCGGGGTCGGTGGTCGCGGCGACGATGACGTCGCCGGGTTCGATGCGGGCGGTGGCCGGGTCGTGGACGATGCGGGCGGGGCCGGTGATCCGGCCGGGTGCGGCGCCGACGCCGCGCAGCGTGCCTTCGGCGGCGGGGGCGGCCGGCAGGACGGTCTCCAGGTCGGTGCCGTCGGAGAGCAGCGCCACCGGAATGGTGCGGCGGCGCAGTTCGCGGCGGTGGGTGGCGGCGCGGGCGGTGACGGTGTCCCGGTGGTCGGTGCCGTGGTGGACGGCGTCGTGCACCTCGTCGAGGGTGAGGAACATGACGTCGTCGGGCCGGTCCAGCAGTTTCGCGTCGGTCAGGTCGGCGCCGATGTGCAGCAGTTGCCGGCGCATCTCCCGGAGGCGGTAGAGGCCGGCGAACTTGCCGGCCTCCCGCAGGCCGGCGAGGGCGCGGGCGCGGCGCAGCAGGAACACGGCGAGGCGGCCGCGGACGGGCCGTCGGCGGCGGGCGCGGGTGGCGAGGTCGGTGAGGGTGGCCTCGGCGGTGGCGGCGGCGCGGGCGAACCGTCGGTCGGGGGCCTGGTCGGGGTCGGTGAGGCGCAGGTAGTTGGCGAGCATGGCGAAGACGGGTGTCGGGTCCTCCTCCCAGCGGGGCACGCCGAGGTCGACTTCGGCGACGCCGCGGTGGCCGTAGGTGTCGAGGAACCGGTCCAGGCCGATGTCGGGCAGGGTGCCCTGCCGGTGGCGGGCGGTGAGTTCCGCCGGTGGGGTGTCGAGCAGGAGCCGGCGGTGGTCGGTGGCGTGCTGGGCGACGTGCCACAGCGCGAGGTCCATCTCGATGGTGACGTTGTGCGGCATGCCGCCCAGGACGGTGTGGATCTCGCCGGGTGCGGCGATGCCCTTGAGCAGGTACGGGGGCAGGGCGGCGGCGAGCATGCCGGCCATGATGGGCCAGATGATCTCGTTGGGGCTGTCGGTGGTGTCCTGGTCGCGGACGAAGCGGAGCCGGTCGGCGGGGGTGGTCAGGTCGGTGGGCGCGGCGCAGGTGCGGCGGATCCGGTCGATGGCGTCGAGCATGCGTTCGCGGGCGGTGTCGGGGCGGGTGAGGGCCCGCAGGACGCCGCTGGCGGCGCGGCCGGCGGTGCGGGCGGTGGGGCCGCCGGCGGTGCGGGTGCGCCGGGGTTGCGGGGCGAAGCGGGGGTCGGCGAGGACGTGTTGCATGACGGCCTGGGCCCGGGGTCCGAAGTCGACGGCCAGGAGTTTGACCAGCCGTTTGCGGGTGGCGGGGTCGCGGGCCTGGTCGGTGAGGTCGCCGTAGAGGCGCCCGCCGATGTCGACGATGTCGACGCGGACGCCGAGGGCGGCGAGCATGGCGGCGATGACCGCCTTGAGCGACGACATGCCCATCGGGGTGACGGGCTGGAGCATGCCTTGGACGTGGCCGAATTCGAGGTAGACGCGGGGTTCGGGCTTGTCGGTGGGTGGGGGCGGTGGGAACAGGGTGGTGATGGGTCGGGACTGGAGCACCCAGAGGGTGCCGTCGTGGTCGTACGCCCACTCGACGTCCTGTGGGCTGCCGAGGTGGTGCTGGAGGCGCTGGCCGAGGGCGTGGAGTTCGGCCAGTTGCGCCGGGGTGAGGCAGCCGGTGTCGTGGTGGTCGGGTCCGTCGAGGAGGTAGTGGTCGACGGTGGTGGCGCCGTCGACGACGGCGGTGCCGAGGCCGGGGGCGGCGTCGACCAGCATCTGGGTGCGGTTGCCGGTCAGCGGGTTGGCGGTGAAGAGGACGCCGGAGACCGTGGGGGCGACCATGCGTTGCACGACGACGGCCATCCGGACGGTGTCGTGGTCGATGTGGTGGGCGTCGCGGTAGGCGGTGGCGCGGGGGCCGTGCAGGGAGGCCCGGCAGGCGTCGACGGCGGCGAGGAGGCCGGCGTCGCCGGTGACGTCGAGGAGGGTGTCCTGCTGGCCGGCGAAGCTGGCGTCGGGCAGGTCCTCGGCGGTGGCGCTGGAGCGTACGGCGACGGGGCCGCCGCCGAGGTGGCGGTACGCGTCGGTGATCTCCGCGGCCGGGAGGTCGCCGGTCAGGGCGTCGGTGGTGATGCAGAAGCCGGGTGGGACGTGTTCGCCGTGGTGGATCAGTTCCCCCAGGCCGGCTGCTTTGCCGCCGACGAGGTCCGCCATGTCGGCGGTGATGTCGGACAGCGGAACGACCTGCATGGGACGCCTCCCCCAGAATTTTGCAATACGACTGCACTGCATCTGACCGTATCCGGTTCACGATGCGACTGCAATGCCATGGGGGCGACGTGGGTCACCCGACGTCGGCGCGACCGCCAACCCGGGCGAGAACGAAGAGGGGGACTGCCGCCCGTCAGAGGCCGCCGCCGACCCGCAGGACGGTGCCGGTGGTGTAGCTGGCGTCCGGGCCGAGCAGCCAGGCGATGGCGGCGGCGACCTCGTCGGGTTCCCCGGGGCGGCCGAGCGGGATGCGGGCGGCGGCGCGGTCGGGACGGTCGGGTTGACCGGACAGGGCGTGGATCTCGGTGCGGATGATGCCGGGGGCAACGGCGTTGACGCGGATGCCGCGGGGGGCGAGTTCCTTGGCCAGGCCCACGGTGAGGGTGTCGGTGGCGGCCTTCACGGCGGCGTAGTGGACGTACTCGCCGGGGCTGCCGAGGGTCGCGGCGACGGAGGAGACGTTGACGATCGCGCCGCCGGTGCTCATCCGTCGGGCGGCCTGCTGGGCGGCGAGGATGTAGCCGACGAGGTTGACGTCGACGACGTGGCGCAGGTCGCCCGGGTCGAGGTCGACGAAGGGGCCGATGGGGCTGGTGACGCCGGCGTTGTTGACCAGGCCGGTGACCGGGCCGAGGTCGGCGGCGGCGTCGAACAGGGCGGTGATCTGGTCGGGGTCGCGGGTGTCGGCGGGGATGGCGACGGCGCGTACCCCGGTGGCGTGCAGGTCGGCGAGCACCTTCTCTGCGGCGGTGCGGTCGCGGCGGTAGGAGAAGGCGACGTGGTGGCCGGCGTGGGCGAGGCGGCGGGCGGTGGCGGCGCCGATGCCGCGGCTGCCGCCGGTGATGACGGTGACGGGATTCAATGCCCTCTCCCCTGGTCCGCGCGGATGCCCGACGTTACCGTGACCGGCAGCTTGCGGAGGAGGTGGCGCGTGTCACGGGCGTTGGTGCTGGGCGGCGGTGGGGTCACCGGGGTGGCGTGGGAGCTCGGGCTGCTCGCCGGGTTGGCCGAGCGGGGCGTCGAGGTGGCCGCGGCCGACCTGGTGGTGGGGACGTCGGCGGGCTCGGTGGTGGGCGCGCAGGTGTGCTCGGGCGTACCGGTCGAGGACCTGTACGCGGCGCAGCTGCGCCCGGCCGGCGGTGAGGTGGCGGCGCGGCTGGGGTGGCCGGCGCTGGCGCGGCTGGTGTGGGCGGGCGGCGTGACCCGGGATCCGGTGGCGGCGCGGGCGCGGATCGGGGCGATGGCGGTCGCGGCGCGTACGCCGTCGGAGCAGTCCCGGCGGGCGGTGATCGAGTCTCGGTTGCCGACGCGTGGTTGGCCGCCGCGGCGGTTGCTGGTGACGGCGGTGGACGTGGCGACGGGCGAGTTCGTGGTGTTCGACGCCGATTCGGGGGTGTCGCTGGTGGACGCGGTGGGGGCGAGCTGTGCGGTGCCGGGTGTGTGGCCGCCGGTGACGGTCGGCGGGCGGCGGTACATGGACGGGGGCATGCGGTCGGCGGTGAACGCGGACCTGGCGGCGGGCGCGGAACGGGTGGTGGTGCTGGCGCCGATGGCGGCGGCGTTCGGGCCGATGCCGCGGTTGTCGGTTCAGGTGGCGGCGCTGCGGGCGGACGGGGCGCAGGTGGCGGTGGTGATGCCGGACGCGGGCGCCCGGACGGCGATCGGCCGCAACGTGCTGGACCCGGCCCGGCGGGCCGGCGCGGCGCGGGCGGGACGGGCGCAGGCGGCGGCGGTGGTCGACGAGGTGGCGGCGGTGTGGGGATGATCGCCTAGGCTCGCGTGGACGGCTATTGGGTGGAGGTGGGTGTGGTGGTCGCGGTCGGTGAGGTGGTCGAGGACTTCGAACTGCCGGACGAGACGGGTCGGATGCGGCGGCTGTCGGAGTTCCTGGCGTCCGGGCCGGTGGTGCTGTTCTTCTACCCGGCGGCGATGACGCGCGGGTGCACGGCGGAGAGCTGCCACTTCCGGGACCTGGCGGCGGAGTTCGCCGCGGTGGGCGCGCAGCGGGTGGGGATCAGCCGGGATCCGGTGGCGCGGCAGGCGGAGTTCTCCCGGTTGCACGGGTTCGACTATCCGCTGTTGTCGGACGTCGACGGTGCGGTGGCGGGGCGGTTCGGGGTGCGGCGGCGGCTGCCGCTGGGCCCGTTGAGCACGCGGCGGATGACGTTCGTGATCGGGACCGACCGGCGGGTGATCGAGGTGATCCACTCGGAGGTCAGCATGAACGACCACGCGGACCGGGCGTTGCGGGCGCTGGGGGGTTGATCGTCGGCCTGTCGCAGCCGGCTGGTATCAAGGGCTGCTGTCGGACAGGTGTACGGAAGAGGGCGTGATGACAGGGCAGGGTTTGTCCACCGAGGAGGTGGCGGGCATCCGGGAGGCGCTGGCCGCGGGCCGGAAGCCGAGGGTGGTGTTCACGGCGGCGGCGGGTCAGATCGCCGGGCAGGTGGGTCAGGTGGTGTCGTTGACCGACCCGGCGGTGTCGGACGAGTTCGTGGTGGTGCGGTTCGGGCGCGACGAGTTGCCCTTCTCCCCCGCCGACCTGGCGGTGGCGCCGCGCGGCGCGGGCCGCAAGGCGGCGGAGCCGAAGCCCACCGAGGAGCCGGCGGCGCCGGCGGAGCCGGAGTTCGTGTTGGACACTCCGGCGCCGCCGGCGCCGCGTCGCGCCGAGCCGGAGGCGGCGCCGCAGGTGGAGGCGGCGAAGCCGGCGCGGCGGGCGGTGAAGGCCGCCAAGCCGAAGGGGCCCGCGGGGCTGACGGTGACGCTGGCGTACGCCGAGGGCGAGTGGACGGTCGCGGCGCAGCAGGGCGCGAAGGTCCTCGCCAAGCCGTACGTGGTGAAGCCGGCGGAGGCGCTGCGCATGGTCGCGCTGGTGGACGTGCCGGGTGTACACGAGGCGGTCGAGCAGATCCTCGCGGCCGAGCGGGCCGACGCGGAGCGGCAGGCGGAGAAGCTGCGGGCGGAGCTGGCGGAGGTGGAGGCGCGGCTGGCGGAGCTGCGGGAGGCCGGCTGACGACAGCGTGCGCGGCACGGCGACGGATCGTTGTGACGTGAGTCACCGGCGTTGATGTCGGTTCGTGGCTCGTTCAGCCGTCGGGAAGGTGAGAGCCGGCGCGGGCCGGCCCGATCCCGAGGGAGACGTCACGATGCGACTCACGATCACCACGTTCCTGACCCTGGACGGCGTCATACAGGCGCCGGGTGGGCCGGACGAGGACCGCAGCGGCGGGTTCGACCTGGGCGGCTGGGGGGCGCCGCTCTTCGACGACTCGCTCGGCGCGTACATGGGCGAGGTCTTCACCCACGCCGACGGGTTCCTCCTCGGCCGCCGCACGTACGACATCTTCGCCGCCTGGTGGCCGCAGGTCACCGACCCGCGGGACCCGATCGCCGGGCCGCTGAACCGGCTGCCCAAGCACGTCGCCACCACCCGCGGCGACGAGCTGACCTGGCCGGGAACGCAGCGGCTGACCGGCGACCTGGCGACGGCGGTCGGCGACCTGAAGCGCCGCCCGGGCCGGGAGCTTCAGGTGCACGGCAGCGGCGCCCTCGCGCAGTCGTTGATGCGCGAGGGGCTGATCGACACGTACCGTCTGCTCATCTTCCCGGTCGTGCTCGGACGCGGCCGGCGCCTGTTCGCCGACGCAGTGCCGCCGGCCGGGCTGTGGCTGACCGACAGCCGGACCTCCGGCAGCGGGGTGACGATGCTGACCTACGACCACGCGGGCGCGCCGGAGTTCGGCACCGTCGGGGGCTGACGTGGGCCTGCCCGCCGCCCATCCGGTCAGGCCGCTGCCGTGACGGCGGGCTCGTGCCGGACGGGGAAGTTCACCGAGTTGGCGATGAAGCAGGCGCGGTGGGCGTCGGCGTGCAGCGCCGTGGCGGTCTCGACCATGTCCGGCCGTGCCACGGTGACCGTGGGACGCAGGACCACGTCGGTGAACCGGCCTGCGGCCATGGTGCCCGACGCGGTGTCGGTGTAGTCGGTGACGACGACACCGGCCTCGGCGCACAGGTGCAGGTACCACAGCATGTGGCACTGGGCCAGCGACGCGACGAGCAGCTGTTCCGGGTTCCAGCGGGCCGGGTCGCCCCGGAAGGTGGGGTCGGAACTGCCGGGGATGGGCGGCGGGCCGTCCGCGGTGACCAGGTGGTCGCGGTCGTAGTCGCGGTAGCCGCTGGTGCCGGTGCCGCGGTTGCCGGCCCACGTGACGGTGGTGCGGTAGTGGTGCTCGCGCATGGGCCCAGTCTGCCGGGCCGGTGTGACGGGCCACCAGACGTCCCCGGTCCGGAAGATCGACCCGATGCCGCTGGCATCGGGTCGATCGGCGCTCCGGGCAGCCGCGATGCCGCCGGCCGGGAGACGACCACCGGGGTCAGAGGGCGGCGGCGAGCCGGTCGACGACGGCGCCGGCCGGTCCGGTGCTGGCGCTGCGGTAGCCGGTGCCGGCCCACAGGTGCAGCCGGTCGGGGTCGCCCGCCGCGGCGGCGGCCGCCCGCATGCCCCGGGTGAGGTGGTGCACCGCCGGGTAGCCCAGCGGCGCCGTGGCCTCGTACCGCTCGACGAAGCCGTTGCGCAGGCCCCGGGCGGGCCGGCCGGTGAAGGCGCGGGTGATCACGGTGTGGTGCGGGCCGCGTCGGCGACGGCGTCGCGGTGGGTGCGGCTCGCTCCGCTCTCGTCGGTGCGCCGGGTCGGGCAGGCCGAAGGTGAAGCTGGCCACTGGCACCGGGTCGGCCAGCAGCAGGTCGATCTTGTCGCGCCAGTGGTCGTCGTCGTGCAGCAGCGGGGCGGCGGCCAGGTCGAGGCCGTACGGTCCGCCCTCGGCGGCGATCTGGCCGGCGTACCGGCGGAACTCCGCCTCGCCGATCTCGGGCGGGCCGGGCACGAACAGGTTCACCCCGCACGGCGTGCCGGCCGCCCGCAGCTCGGCCAGCTCGGCGGCGACCGCCTCGGGGGTCTTGTAGCCGGCCGCGACGAAGCCGAAGCCGCCGGCCGCCGCGACGGCCGACACCAGGGCGCACGTGGTGGCGCCCCCGGCCATCGGCGCGCCGACGACCGGCGTCGCACCGCTGACGAAGTCCGTCCACACGTCCCCGCTCACCGCCCCAGCGTAGGCCCGGCGGACACCTCCCAGGCCGCTGCCGCCGCGACGAGCGTCCCGGCCCGCCGCCGTGGCGGGCCGGGGCGTTCGGTCAGTGCTGCGGAATGTGCGCGACGCCGATGCGCTTGCGGAACACCCAGTACGTCCAGCCCTGGTAGGCGAGCACGACGGGGGTGAACACCACCGCCACCCAGGTCATGATCTTCAGGGTGTAGGGGGTGGAGGCGGCGTTGGCCGCGGTCAGCGTGCCGGCGGCGTCCAGCGTGGAGGGCAGGACGTTCGGGAACAGCGCCGCGAACAGGGTCGCCACGGCCAGGCCGATCGCCACGGCGGTGCCGGTGAAGGCCCAGCCCTCCCGGCGTACCCGGGCGGCGGCGAGACCACCGACCAGCGCCAGGGCGGCGCCGACGGCGAGGACGACGGCGGCGGCGCTGGAGCGGATCGTCAGCGTCCAGGTGAGGAACGCGACCGCGAGCACGGCGGTGGCCACGCCGAGGCGCACCGCGAGGGCGCCGGCGCGCTCGCGGACGTCGCCGACGGTCTTGAGGGCGATGAACACGGCGCCGTGGGTGAGGAACAGCGCGAGGGTGGTGGCGCCGCCGAGCAGGGCGTACGGGTGGAGCAGATCGAACAGGCCGCCGGCGTACTCGTGGTCGGCGGTCAGCGGCACGCCGCGCAGGATGTTGGCGAACGCGACGCCCCACAGGACCGCCGGCAGCAGGGAGCCCCAGAAGATGGCGGCGTCCCAGCGGCGCTTCCAGGACGCCTCGGGGCGCTTGTGGCGGTACTCGAAGGCCACGCCGCGGGCGATCAGGGCGAGCAGGATGAGCAGCAGCGGCAGGTAGAAGCCGGAGAACAGGGTGGCGTACCACTCGGGGAACGCGGCGAACATGGCGCCGCCGGCGGTGATCAGCCACACCTCGTTGCCGTCCCAGACCGGGCCGATGGTGTTGATGAGGACGCGGCGTTCGCGGTCGTCGCGGCCGAGGACGGGCAGCAGCATGCCGACGCCGAAGTCGAAGCCTTCGAGGATGAAGTAGCCGGTGAAGAGGACGGCGACGAGGAGAAACCAGACGGTCGTCAGTTCCACGTGGGGCTCCGGGTCAGTAGGCGAAGGCGAGCGGGCGCTCGGCGTCGTCGGTGTCGTCGGGCTCGGGGGCCGGGGTCAGGTCGGGTACGCCCGCCCGGGCGTAGCGGACGAGCAGCTTGAACTCGACGACGGCGAGGGTGGCGTAGATGAGCGTGAAGGCGGTGAACGAGGTGAGGACCTCGGCCAGCGACACGCTGCGGGAGACGCCGTCGCGGGTGAGCATCTCGCCGAAGACGATCCACGGCTGGCGGCCCATCTCGGTGAAGATCCAGCCGAAGGAGTTGGCGACCAGGGGCAGCAGCGGCATGACCAGGCCGGCGCGCAGCAGCCACCGGCTGGTGGGGGTGCGGCCCTTGCGGTGCGTCCAGAGCACCAGCAGGGCGATCGCGGCGGCGGCCAACCCGAAGGCGATCATGAACCGGAAGCTCCAGTAGGTGACCGGGATGATCGGGGTGTAGCTGCCGGCGCCGTACTGGGCGGTGTACTGGGCCTGCAGGTCGTTGATGCCCTGCACGGTGCCGTTGGGGTCGCCGGTGCCGAGGTACGACAGCAGGTACGGGATCTTGATGGCGAACAGCTCCCGCGTGCCGTCGAGGCTGCCGACGGTGAGCACGGAGAACGAGGCGGGGCTCTCGGTGGCGTACAGGCCCTCGGCGGCGGCCATCTTCATCGGCTGCACCTGGGTCATGATCTTGCCTTGGATGTCGCCGGTGATGACGACCGCGGCGGCGGCGACCAGCGTCACCCAGGATCCGAACTTGGCGGCGAACCGGTAGGCGGGGGTGTCGGCGGAGCCGCGGTTGCGGATCAGGTGCCACAGGGCCACGGCGACCAGCAGCGACCCGGCGACGAGGAATGCCCCGGCGATCGTGTGCGGGAAGGTGATCAGGGCGACCTTGTTGGTGAGCACGGCGACGAAGTCGGTCAGCTCGGCGCGGCCGGACTCGGGGTTGACGCGGTAGCCGACCGGGTTCTGCATGAACGAGTTCGCGGCGAGGATGAAGTACGCCGACAGGTTGGTGCCGATGGCGGCGGCCCAGATGCTGGCGAGGTGCAGCCGTTTGGGCAACCGGTCCCATCCGAAGATCCACAGGCCGATGAAGGTGGACTCGAGGAAGAACGCCACGAGGGCCTCGATGGCGAGGAACGAGCCGAAGACGTCGCCGACGAAGCGGGAGTAGTCGCTCCAGTTCATGCCGAACTGGAACTCCTGCACGATGCCGGTGACCACGCCCATCGCGAAGTTGATCAGGAAGAGCTTGCCGTAGAACTTGGTGAGCTTGAGGTACTTCTCGTCGCCGGTGCGGTGCCACAGGGTCTGGAGGATGGCGACCAGCACGGACAGGCCGATGGTCAGCGGGACGAAGAGGAAGTGGTAGACGGTGGTGACACCGAACTGCCAGCGGGCGACGTCCAACGCGTCCACCTGGAAACCCCCAGCCATGCGTACTACGAGACGTAGTAAATACTACTGCTCGTCGTAGGCGTTTCGGCAGGGTCGAGGGGCCCGAAGCGGTCCGGGACCAATGACCTTGATCACCCCGGCCGGTCGGCCCGGGGCGGGACCCGTCCTCACCCCCTCGCGTGCGACCATTGCGCGCTGATGGACACCACGCACTCCCGCTGGCGCCCGCCACTGATCTGGCGGGCCGCCCAACTGCTCGCCCGCGCCGCGGTCGGCGCCCTGGCCCGGCTGGAGGTCACCGGGGAGGTGCCGGCGCACCTGCGCCGCGGCCCCCTCGTGCTGGCCGCCAACCACATCAGCCCGTTCGACCCGATCGTGCTGGCCGCCGCGACCCGCGCCGCCGGCGTCGCCCCGCGGTTCATGGCCACCGGCGGGCTGTTCCGCGCCCCGGTCGTCGGGGCGGCGATGCGCCGCGCCGGGCACATCCGCGTCGAACGGGGCACCAGCGCCGTGCACAAGGCCCTCGACGACGCCGCCGCGGCGGTGGCCGGCGGATCGGCGATCCTCGTCTACCCGGAGGGGCGGATCGGCCTGGATCCCGGCCTGTGGCCCGAGCGCGGCAAGACCGGCGTCGCCCGCCTCGCCCTCGCCTGCGGCGCACCGGTGCTCCCGGTCGCCCAGTGGGGCTCGCACGAGGTGCTCCCCTACCGCACCCCGAAGGGCCTGCTGCCCGGCATCGCCCGGGCTCTGCTGCGCCGGCCGGTGGTGCGGGTGCACTTCGGCGCGCCGGTCGTGCTCACCGACCTGACGTACGGCACGCCGGGCGCCGCCCGCCGCGGCACCGACCGGATCATCGACGCGATCACCGACATCCTGGCGCCGCTGCGGCCGGACGAGCCCGACCGGCCCCGCCACGTCGACCCCGGGCGGCCCGTCGACACCAGCCGCGCCCACCGCCGCCGCCGCTGACCGCCGTCCACCTTCCTGCCGGTGGCCCGGCGTGCGCGGCTCGCGGCCGGCGTGGACCGGCTCGCCCTCAGGCCGCCTGGACCGCCCTGACCACCTCGGTCACGGCAGCCGCGACCGGTGCGACCGGCGCGGCGAGGGCGGCGAGGCGGTGCAGCAACGCCTCGACCCGCGCCGGCCGCGGATCCGGGCGGGACAGTTCCTCGCGCACCTGCGCCGCCACCGCCACGGCCGGCTCCGGCAGGTCACCGCGGTGCCGGTCGACGAGCTCCACCAGCTGCCGCACCAGGGCCGCCACGTCGACCGCCGCCGGCGCCGTGGCGTGCAGGCTCCCCCCGGACGCGTACGCCCCGGGGCCGACCGCCTGGTTGCCCACCTGGCTGACCCCGCCCGACTGCTGGATCCCGTAGTTGATCTCCGTCATGTCCCGTCCTCACTCGCTGCGGGGCCGCCCACCGCGCGGCGCGGGCACCTGCTCCGCCCGCTGCTCGGCCCGAGCTCCCGTGCCCACCGCCTGGTTACCGACCACACTGAGCCCGCCGGTCTGGATCACCCCCTGGTTGAGGATCATGGTCTGCCGGCTGCGGAACTCGGCGGTGTCCACGCCCCGCTCGTCGAGGAAGTCCACGATGGCGGCCAGCACGTGCCGTTCCACCACCTTCAGGTGCTTGGCGGCGTCCAGCACCTGGAAGTAGTTGTGGTAGCCGGACCCGGCCGCCAACTCCCGCACGCCGGCCCGGGCCCCGTAGTCGTAGCCGAGATCCTCCCGGGCCAGCCGCCGTGCCCGCGCCCGCCTGCGGTGGTGGCGCAGCACCCGCACCGCGTCCCCGGTCAACCGCAGCGGCGCGCCGAGCGCCGTCCGCAGCAGCCCCTCCGCGCCGCTGGCGAGCAGCTGCGCGAACTGGCTCGCCGGCAGCCACTCGGTCAGCCGGTCCACGTCGTGGTGCTCCCACCTCGGCGGCTCCACCAGAGTGCGTGCGCACTCCAGGTAGAGCACCCGGCCGTCGGTGGAGAAGTGCAGGAAGGTGCCGGCCACCACCTCGCCGCCCCAGGACGGCACCAGCGCGCACAGGTAGTGCCGGGCCGCGCCCCGGGGACGGGCGGCCACCCGGCGGACCTCCTCGTCGGTCCAGTGCTGCCGCGGCGTCCGCTCCCGGTCGGGCAGCAGGCGCGCGTCGTCGGTGAGCATCCGCCCCCCGACGAAGATCCGGTCCTCCAGCAGCAGGTCCGGCAGCCGGTCGGCGTCCGGGCCGTCCCGCCCCACCGCCGCCAGCCGCGACCGGACATGGTCGATCAGGTCCAGCACCGCGAACGGCACCGGCTCGTCCGCCGCGGCGGCCCCGGCCGGCGCAGCGGGCAGCACCGACCCGGGCCCGGCCGGCACGATCGGCAGGGCGAACGACCACCCGGCCACCGGCGTGCCGTGCCCCACGAACGGGACGTACCCGCTGTAGACCGTGACGTTGCCCCGCTGCGCCTCGTCGACGGCGGCCAGCCGGGCGGCGTACCGGCCGTCGCGGGAGGTGTCCGGGGACGCCGGGCGGAACCGGCCGCGCCGGAGCCGGGTCACCAGCAGCCGCCGGGTGCCCAGCAGGTGGACCACGACCACCAGGTAGGCGACCACGCCGAACGGCAGGGCCAGCACCGGCCGGCCGACCAGCCAACCGGGCAGCCCGGTCCGCTCCTGCTCCGCGCCGGCCACGCCCTGCAGCTGCACCAGCAACATCAACGCGATCAACGCCACCGAGACCAGGGCAAGCACCGGCCCGAGCGCACCCTGCCGGGTCGGCCGGAACGGGGCCAGCCGCGTGCCGAGCACCATCGCCGCGCCGGCCAGCAGGGTCCACAGCGGCGAGAGCAGCACCGCGGCGCCGCCGGCGAGCAGCAGCCACCCGTCCCGACGGACGCGTCGACCGCGGGCGTGCAGGCAGTGCCGCAGCACCGACGTCAGGTCGAAACCCACCGACGGCGCGACGGCGCGCAGGTCGTCCTCGAGCACCTCGGCCAGCGCCCGCTCGGCGAAGGCCTCGTCGGTGTGCGCGGCCGCGCACAGGTAGCGGGTCGCCTCACTGCCCGCCTCCGGCGCAGCGGCCGTCCGCTTCGGCCGCACGTCCTCCCGGAGCATGCGCGTCACCTCCGTTCCACTGTCGCAGGGTCACCGGTCGGGGCCGGCCGCAACAGGGGCAGCACCCACGCCAGGAACACACCCAGCACGAAGCCGGCGTGCACCCCGTCGGCCAGCGCGCCCCGCACGTACTGCGGCCGGTCGTAGCCGTAGACGTCACCCGCGCCCAGCAGCACGAGCAGGACGACTCCGCCGGCGGCCGCCAGCGCGCCGCCGGCCACCGGCGCGGCGAACACGGCCAGCGCGCGGTGCACCGGCGACGGCGCCGGTACGGCGGCGGCCAGCCGGCGCAGCAGCCACACCGTGACCAGGACGAACACCAGCGTCCGGGCGTTCTGCGCCAGCCAGAACGGCAGCTGGCGGTCGTCGGTGATCCGCACCTCCCAGCGCAGTGCGAGCAGCGCGGACAGGATCATCTCGCCCGGGGCGGCGACGAGCGCGGCGAAGCCCTCGGCGTCCGACAGGTCGAAGCGCCACTCGGTCAGCGGCCGGGACACCCACGGGTTGCCGGCCGCCAGGACCAGCAGCACGACCACCCGGGCGGCGAGCGGGAGCCCGCCGCCCGGCGGCGGTGCCGGTGGCACCGCGGGCGGTGGCAGCGGATCCAGCGGTGCTCTGGTGAGCGGGCCGGGTGGGGTCGGCGGCTCCGCGCGGCCCGGCCCGGACGGCGTCCACGAGACCATGCGCCCATCATCGTCGGCGGCGCAGCCATCGTGATCGTTACTGTCCGACATGCGGCAGTTACCGCGGCGGCCGCGGCGTCACGTCCCGGCCGCCGGCCGGTCACCGGCGCGCCGCCGGCGCCCGGCATACTCCCTCGCGTGTTGACCGCCCCGCACCCCTACCTGGACGCGCCCGCGCCCCTCGCGTTCGCCCACCGCGGCGGCGCCGCCGACGGCGACGAGAACACCGCCGCGGCGTTCGCCCGGGCCGTCGAACTCGGCTACCGGTACGTCGAGACCGACGTGCACGCCACCGCCGACGGCGTCGCGGTGATCTTCCACGACGCCACGCTGCGGCGGGTCACCGGCGAGGCCGGCCGCATCGCCGACCTGCGGTGGGCCGACCTGGCGACGGTGCGGGTCGGCGGGGAGGCGGTGGTGCCGCGGCTGGACGAGGTGCTCGACGCGTGGCCGCAGGTGCGGTTCAACGTCGACGTCAAGGCCGACCGGGGCGTCGAGCCGGCCGTGACGACCGTGACCCGGTCCGGCGCCGCGGACCGGGTGCTGCTGGCCTCGTTCAGCGACGCCCGACTGACCCGGATGCGGGCGCTCACGCAGGGACGGGTGGCCACCAGCCTCGGCATGCGCGGCGTGGCCCGGCTGCGCATGGCGTCACTGACCGGCCGGCCGCTGCGGCTGCCGGAGTCGGTGGTCGCCGCGCAGGTGCCGGTCCGGTACGGGCGGGTACGGGTGACCGACCGGCGGTTCCTCGCCTACTGCCACCGCATCGGGCTGCAGGTGCATGTCTGGACGATCGACGAACCTGCCGAGATGCACGAGTTACTGGACCTCGGCGTGGATGGCATCATGACCGATCACGTCGGCGTGCTGCGCGACGTCTACCGCAGCCGCGGCCACTGGGCCGCCTGACCCGCCCGAAGGACCGCGATGGCCACCTTCCCCGCCACCACCGTGGACGACGTTCCCGCACCGTCGAGCACCCGTCGCGAACGCACCGGCTGGTACTTCTACGACTGGGCGATGTCGGCGTTCTCCACCACCGTCATCACCGTGTTTCTCGGGCCGTTCCTCACCACGGTCACCGAGCTCGCCGCCGGCTGCGAACTGGGCGCGGACACCTGCTCCGGGCACGTGTACCCGCTGGGGATCAAGGTGGCGGCCGGGTCGTACTTCCCGTACCTGGTGTCGCTGTCGGTGTTCCTCACCGTGTTCGTGCTGCCGGTGGTCGGGGCGGTCGCCGACCGGTCGGTGCACAAGAAGCGGCTGCTGGCCGCGGCGGCGTTCACCGGCGCCGGCGCCACCGTGGCGATGCTGTTCGTCACCGGCGACCGGTACCTGCTCGGCGGCGCCCTGTTCCTCGTCGCCAACATCGCCTTCGGCGCCGGCGTGGTCGTCTACAACTCGTTCCTGCCGCAACTCGGCGGCCCCGACGACCGCGACGGCATCTCCAGCCGCGGCTGGGCCCTGGGCTACCTCGGCGGCGGCCTGCTGCTCGCGCTGAACCTGGTCGCCGTGCAGAGCCTCGACAACGGGCAGCCGGAACGCACCCTGGACCTGGCCCGCTGGTCCATCGTGTCGGCCGGGCTGTGGTGGGCGCTGTTCACTCTGGTACCGCTGCGCTGGCTGCGGGAGCACCCCACGCCGGCCGCGCTGCACGGCGGCGGCAACGTCCTCACCGACGGGTTCCGGCAGCTCGGGCGTACGCTGCGGCAGCTGAAGGCGTACCCGCTGACGCTGTTCTTCCTGCTGGCGTTCCTGGTCTACAACGACGGCATCCAGACCGTGATCGCCCTGGCCAGCCAGTACGGCACCGAGGAGCTGCGGCTGGGGCAGAGCACGCTGATCGTCACCATCCTGCTGGTGCAGTTCCTCGCCTTCGGTGGCGCGCTGCTGCTCGGCGCGCTCGCCCGGCGCATCGGCGCGTGGAAGACCGTCCTGCTGAGCCTGGTGCTGTGGACCGGCGTGATCCTCGGCGCGTTCCGGCTGCCCGCCGAGGCGCCGCTGCCGTTCATGGCCCTCGGCGCGGCCATCGGCCTGGTGCTCGGCGGCAGCCAGGCGCTGAGCCGGTCGCTGTTCAGCCAGCTCATCCCCGCCGGCCGGGAGGGCGAGTACTACGGCTTCTACGAGATCAGCGACAAGGGCACGAGCTGGCTGGGGCCGCTGGCGTTCGGCCTGGTGTTCCAGCTCACCAACTCCTACCGGGTGGGCCTGGTCTCCCTGCTGATCTTCTTCGTGGTCGGGTTCGTACTGCTGCTGGCGGTGCCGATGCGCCGGGCGATCGTGGCCGCCGGGAACACGCCGCCGCGCGTGCTGTAGGGGCAGACGGAGGACCGGGACCGGACCCGCGCGGACCGCACCCCGGCGCGGCCCGAACTGGATCATGCGGCCGAACGAGGACCGTCGATGGATTATGCTGCCCGACCGTGACCGACGACGCCGCTGCCCCGACCTGCCTGGCACGCCCGCTGCCCGGCCCCGACGAGCAACCCGCCAGCTGCGCCGCCGCCCGTGCCGTCGACGGGCGCCCGCTGCACGCCGCGGCGCTGCGGTTCTACTGGGGGCCGATGGACTGCGGCAAGTCCACCATGGCGTTGCAGATGAACCACAACCACGCCCGGCAGGGCCGCCGGGGCCTCGTCACCACCCGCATCGACCGGTCGCTTGGCCCGCAGGTCACCACCCGCATCGGGCTGGCCCACGAGGCCGTCGAGGTCACCGACGACCTGGACCTGCGCACCCTGGTACGCGACACATGGGCCGAGGGCGTCCGCGTCGACTACCTCATCTGCGACGAGGCGAGCTTCTACAGCGTCGCGCACGTCGAGCAGATGGCCGAGCTCGTCGACAGCTACGACGTCGACGTGTACGCGTTCGGCCTGGCCACCGACTTCCGGTCGTGCCTGTTCCCCGCCGCGCAGCGGCTGTTCGAACTCGCCGACCAGGTGGCCCGCATCCAGGTCGAGGTGTTGTGCTGGTGCGGCCGGGAAGGGCTGCTCAACGCCCGCGTGGTCGACGGCCGGGTGGTCCGGGAGGGCGCCCAGGTCGTCATCGGCGACACCGTCGACACCGCCGAGGTCCGCTACCAGGTGCTCTGCCGCCGCCACTACCGCGCGGGGGACCTCGGCCCGCGCTGACCCGGCGCCGGGGCGGACCGCGTTGGACACGGTTTGATCACGGCGCGAACCTTTCCGGAACCCTCGCCCCTCTCACGCACGACGGGACGGCGACCGGCGCCGCCCCGCCCTGCGCGTACGGGGGGTACACCACGACATGAGGCTCGCGTTACGACGGGCCCGCGGGGCCAGGGGACTGCTCCTCGCCGCGGCCGGGGCGACCCTGGTGGCCACCGCCGCCCTCACCGGCCTCGCCGCCTACAACGACGACGTCGTCGCCTCCGGCACCGCCAGCGTGCTGACCGAGGCCACCGCCGAGGAACGGTCGATCCTGGTCCGCGGCCCGGCCGGCGGCACCGCCGAGGCCCTGCGGGAGCGGGACACCACCCTGCGGGAGCACGTCACCGCGCACCTGCCCGGCCTGGACCCGACGGTGACCGCCGCCGGGTACGCCGCCGGCCGCCAGTTGCGCGGCGACACCGGCTCGGCGGTCGGCGACGCGGGCGGAACCGTCTACGCGTCGGTGATGTTCCTCGACGACCTGGCCGCGCACGCCCGGCTCACCGCCGGCGCCTGGCCGCAACCGGGCGCCGGCCCGGTGCAGGCCGCCCTCGCCGCGCCCGCCGCCGCGGTGCTGGGCGTCGACGTCGGCGACCGGGTTCCGGTCACCGACGGCTTCACCGGCCGGGTCACCCAGGTCACCGTGGTGGGCCTGTTCACGCCCATCGACCCGGCCGACACGTACTGGCGGCTCGCTCCGGAGGCGGCCACCGGCACCCTGCCCCAGTCGGCCACGTACGGACCGTTCACCGTGCACCGCGACGACTTCCTCGCCGGTTTCCGCACCAACGCCTCCGCCGGGTGGCTGGTCGAGCCGGACCTGCGCGGTGTCACCGGCGGCGCCGCCCTCGACCGGCTCGCCGACGGCGTCACCAGGGTCGCCGCCACCGCGCCCCGCGAGGCCGGCCTCGGCGACTCCGGCACCGCCCTCACCACCCTCGACGACCTGGTGCAGCGCCTGCAACGGGCCACCCTGGTCGGGCGGTCCGCCCTGGTCACCCCCATGCTGCTGGTGGTCGTGCTCGGCGGGTACGCGCTGCTGCTCGTCGCGCTGCTGCTCACCGAGCACCGCCGTGCGGAGACCGCGCTGCTGCGCGCCCGGGGCGCCGCCCGAGCCCAACTCGCCGGGCTCGCCGCCCGGGAGGCGGCGCTGGTCGTCCTGCCCGCCGCCGTGCTGGCACCCCCGCTGGCGGCGCGGCTGCTCGCGTACGCCGAACGGGTGCCCGCCCTGGCCGCGGTGTCGGCGGGGCCGGGCGCCACCCTGACCGGCCCGCTGTGGCCGGTCGCGGCCCTCGCCGCCGCCGGCTGCCTGGTGGCCATGCTGGTGCCCAGCCTGCGCGGCGGCGGCACCTACGTCGCCGACCTGGCCAGCCGGTCCCGGCCCAGCCGCCGCGGCCTGGTCCAGCGCGCCGGCGTCGACGTCGTACTGGTGGCACTGGCCGTCCTGAGCTGGTATCAGCTGCGCCAGTACTCGTCGCCGCTGTCCCGCAGCCGCTCCGGTGCCCTGGACGTGGACCCGCTGCTGGCCGCCGCGCCCACCATCGGCGTGCTGGCCGGCGCGGTGCTCGCCCTGCGGCTGCTGCCGCCGCTGACCCGGCTGGCCGAGCGGTGGGTGGACCGCAAACCCTGGACCGCCACCATCCTCGGCACCTGGCAGGCGGGGCGACGCCCGCACGCCGGCCCGGTGCTGCTGCTCGCCCTCGCCGTCGCGGTCGCCACCCTCGCCTGGACCCTCAGCAGCACCTCGCAGCAGTCGCTCGACGACCAGGCCGGCCACCGCGTCGGCGCCGACCTGCGGTTGACCGAGCTCAACGGGTCCGCCCCGGACGACCGGGCCGACCAGTTCGCCGCGGTACCCGGCGTCGAGGCGGTCCTGGCGACCTGGCGGGAGACGATCCGGATCGGGCCGGACAACGCGCCGGCGTCGGTGGTGGCCTGGGACGCCGGCGCCGCCGAACCGGTGGTGCGGATGCGCCCGGACCTGGCCGGCGGTTCGGCCACCGAGCTGTTCGGCGACCTCGGGCGGGCTCGGGTCACCGCCCCACACGCCGAACTGCCCGCCGGCGCCCGTACGCTCACCGGCCAGCTGCTGGTGCAGGGCAGCGACCTGACCGCGCGGGTGCGCAGCCACGCCGTGCTCGTCGAGCCGCACGGCGGGCACCGGCGGTTGTTGCTCGCCGACGTCCCGGCCGGCGAGCCGGTCCGGTTCTCCGTGGACCTTCCGGCCGGTGCCGGCCCGTGGCGGCTGGCCGGCTTCACCGCCGAGACGGTGGGTTCCCCGGCGGCGTCCGTGGACTGGCGGCTGACCGACCTCCGGGCCGGCACCGATGCCACGACGGGCACCAGGGTCGACCTCGGCGGCGCCGGGAGGTGGCAGGTGCTGAACCGGGGCGGGCCCGTCGCCAGCTACAACGCCGACGGTGACGGGCTGACCGTCCACTACACGCGCAGCGCGCAGGCCGGCGCGTGGAGTATCGGCGGCCTGTCGGCGGTCCAGTTCGCCATCGCACCGCCCGTAGCGGCGAAGCCGGTGCCCGTGGTGGCCACCCCGCCGGCGCTCGCCGCTCTGCGGCTCGACGTCGGCGCGCAGACCCGGCTCGTCCTCGGTGGCACCGAGGTCGACGTCCGCTTCGTCGACGTCGCGGAGTCGGTTCCGGGCGGCACCGAGAGGGCCGCCTTCCTGGTCGACCTACCGTCACTGAGCACCCGGGTGTTCCACAGCAACGGCCTCGTCCGATCACCGCAGGAGTGGTGGCTGACGGTCCGGCCGGCACAGCGCGAGCAGGCGGCGACGGCCGTCGGCGCGCTCGGCGGCCTGACCGTCCTCGACCGGGGGCGGATCACCGCCGAGCTGGCACGGGAACCGTTCGGCGTCGGCGCGCGGGGGGCGTTGTTCGCCGCGGCCCTGGCCGCGGTGCTGCTCGCCGCGGTCGGCGTCGCCGTGGACGTCAGTGCGACCGCCCGCCGGCGCGCCACCGAACTGGCGGTCCTGCACACGCTCGGCGCCGGACACCGCCTGGTGGCCCGCTCGCTCCTGGCCGAACAGGGGCTCCTGGCCGGGATGGGCGTGCTGGTCGGCCTGTTCGTCGGGGTGGGTGTCGCCGCGACGATGGCCCCGCTGGTGATCCTCACCCCCGCGGCGCAGCGACCCGACCCGCCGCCGCTGCTGCACGTGGACTGGCCGCCGATCGTCGCCACCGGCGTCGGCCTGCTGCTGCTCGCGCTGGCCTTCAGCGCGGCCGTCTCGTTGACCATGCGACGCCGCCTGGCCGGCAGCCAGCTGCGCATCGGGGAGGAGCGATGATGGCGGGGAGGGTGGTGCGGCGGCTGCGGGTGCTGGCCGCGCACGCGGGCCTGCTGGCCGGGCTGGGGCTGGTGGCGGCGGTGCTGCTCACCGCCACCCCCCGGCTGGTCAACCACTACGCCGACCGGGCGCTGCGCGCGGACGTCGCCGCCGAGCCGTACCTGGTCCGCGATCTGTCGATCGTCACCACCACGCTGCCGGACAGCTCGTTCGCCGCCGCCGCCGGTGAGCGCGACCTGAACCGGTACGCGGCCGCCCTGCCGCAGCCGCTACCCCGGCTGGTCGGCCCGAGCTGGTACTTCGCCGCGTTCAACCCCGACCGCCTGATCGCGACCGGCGACAGCCCGCCGATGAACGGCGGCGCCCCCAAACAGATCGGCCTGTACGCCCAGACCGGCCTGCAGGAGGCCGCGGTGCTGCGGGCCGGGCGGTGGCCCGCCTCCACCCGCGGGCAGGCCCAGGTCGCCGTCTCCGAGCCGGTCGCCGAGCTGCTCGCCCTGCGGCCCGGCACGCCGATCCGGTTCACCGGCTCCCGGGGCGGTACACCCGCCCAGGCCGTGGTGTCCGGAGTCTTCGCCGCCCGCGACGGCAGCGACCCGGCCTGGGAAGGTCTGAAGCTGGCCCTGGACCCGGTGGCGCCACAGAACGACGGTGATCCGTACCTGGCCGTCGCGGTCACCGACTGGGCCGGCATCGACGCCGTGGCCAGGCAGAACACCACCGAGGTGAGCTACGGCTGGCGGTACCGGATCGACGAGCGGCGGTTGGACGCGTCCGACCTCCCGGCGGTCATCTCGGCCGTGGGCCAGGCCCGGCGCACCGAGTTCGAGCGGTCCAGCGCCGTGGCCACCTCGCTGGACGTGGTACTGACCCGGTTCACCGAGCAGCTGCGTTCGGCGCGGGGGCTGCTCGCCGTCGTGCAGGCCGGCCTGGTGGCCAGCCTGCTGGGGCTCATCGTCCTGGCGGCCCGGCTCGCGGTGCAACGCCGCCACGACGAGTTGGCGCTGCTGCGTGCCCGCGGCGCCGCGCTGGCCGGCATCGGCGGCTGGACCCTGGCCGAGGCGGTGCTCGTGCAACCCGTCGCGGTGCTGGCCGGCGTCCTCGTCGGCGCCCAGGTGCCGGGCCGGGCCGACGGCGTCACCTGGCCGCTTCTGCTGCTGCTGGCGCTGCTCACCGCCGGGGTGGTGCCGGTGCTGGCGATGGCCGGGCACCGGCGGATCGGCGTCGTCGCCGCGCGTAAGGACCTGACCCGGGCCCGGCCGTCGGCGCGGCGGTTGACGGTGGAGGCGACCGTGCTGCTGGTGGCGGTGGCCGGGGTGCTGCTGCTGCGTCGCCGCGGGCTCATCGCCGCCGACGGCGTGGACGCCTACCTGTCCTCGGTGCCGGTGCTGGTGGCGGTCGCCGCGGCGCTGGTCGCGCTGCGGGTGCTGCCGTGGCCGCTGCGGCTGGTGGATCGGGTGGCCGCACGGGCCCGCGGTGCCCTGCTGTTCCTCGGGGCGGCGCGCGCCGGCCGGGGCGCGCCGGTGACCCTCGGACCGCTCGCGGTGCTGATCGTCGCGGTGAGCACCGGGGTGTTCGGAGCGGTGGTGGCCACCACCGTGGACGAGGCACGGGACCGGGCCAGCACCCTGACCGTGCCGGGCGACGCGTGGCTGACCGGGTACGCCTTCGCGCCGGACAGCGCCGAGCGGCTGGCTCGCGTGTCCGGTGTGGAGGAGGTGGCGCGGGTGTGGGCGGAGTCCAACCGGCGGGTGCTCTCGGACGCCGGCCCGCGGGCACGGCTGCTCGGCCAGGCCCGGGTGCTGGTGGTCGACGCGCCCGCGTTCGCCCGGGTGGCGCAGCGCAGCGGCGTTGACGTCGACGTGCCCGCCGCGCTGCGCGCCGCCGCACGCGGCGACGGGCCGGTGCCGGCGGTGGTCTCCCCGCAGGTCGCGAAGCTGCTCGCCGGCGGCGGGGCGGCCGACGTGCAGAACCGGCTCTACGAGTTCAGCGTCGCCGCCGTGGCGGAGCAGTTCCCCGGGGTGGGGCTGGGCAGCGAACGGTTCGTGGTCCTGCCGTGGCAGGCGTTGCCCGAGTACGCGGCCACCCCGATCGTTCCCAACCGGTATCTGATCGCCGGGACGGACATCGACGTGTCCCGGCTGGTGCAGGTCGCCGACGACGAGCAGCGATCCTGGCAGGCGGCGGTGCTCGGCGCCGAGGTGAACCGGCCGGAGCTGCCGGCGCGGCTGCAGACCTGGGAGGCGTACCGGGAAGGGCTGGACCGCACCGGCGCCAACGAGGTGCTCACCTTGGCGTTCGCGGCGGGCGCGGCCGGCGGCACCGCGCTGGCGCTGCTCGCGGTCGGGTTCGCGGTGGTCGCCGACGCCGCGGGCCGGGGCCGGGTGCTGTCCCGGCTGCGCACGATGGGGCTGTCCGGTGCTCAGGGGCGGCGGCTGCTGGTGTACGAACTCGTGCCGCTGGTGGTCGTCGCGGCGGTGGCCGGAGCGACGGTCGGGGTGGCGCTGCCGCGACTGCTCGGGGATTCCCTCGGGCTGTCGGCGTTCACCCCCGGGGTGGCCGTGCGGGACCACCTGGACCCGCTGGTGGTGGGCGGGGTGCTGGCCCTGGTGGCGGTCGGCCTGCTGGCCGGGCTGGCCGTGGAGAATCTGGCGAACCGCCGGATGCGTCTCGGTGAGGTGCTCCGGGTGGGAGAGGAGAACTCATGACTGCGGTCGAGGAGAAGGCACCGGACCTCGCGACGCTGCAACGGCGGGCGGCGGAACGCGCCGCCGCCCGCGCCGGTGGCGCCGACCGGCTGCGCGGGCACATCGTCTGCGACGGGCTGGTCCGCATCTTCACCACCGAGGGCGTCGAGGTCGTCGCGTTGCAGGGGCTGGACCTGGTGGTCGACCGGGGCGAGCTGGTCGCCATCGTCGGCGCGTCCGGGTCGGGCAAGTCGACCGTGCTGAACATCCTGTCCGGGCTGGACGTGCCGACCGCCGGCATCGCCCGCGTCGCCGGCTACGACCTGCTCACCATGTCGGCGAAGAAGCGGCTGCGCTACCGCCGCCACACCGTCGGGTTCGTGTGGCAGCAGACCGGACGCAACCTGCTGCCGTACCTGACCGCGCGGGAGAACGTGGAGCTGCCGATGCGGCTGGCCGGGCGGCGCGGGCGGGGGCTGCGCCGGCGCGCGGACGAGCTGCTGGACCTGGTCGGGGTGGGCTACTGCGCGGACCGCCGGCCGGGGCAGATGAGCGGCGGTGAGCAGCAGCGCTGCGCGATCGCGGTGGCCGTCGCCAACGACCCGGAGGTGCTGTTCGCCGACGAGCCGACCGGGGAGCTGGACGAGGCGACCGCCGGGGAGGTGTTCGCCGCGCTGCGCACCATCAACGCCGAGCTCGGCGTCACGATCGTGGTGGTCACCCACGACCACCAGGTCGCCTCCCAGGTCCGCCGGACGGTGGCGATCCGCGACGGCCGCACCGCCTCGGAGGTGCACCGCTCGTCCCGCATCGGCGCCGACGGTGTCGAGGAACTGGTCACCGAGGAGTACGCGGTGCTGGACCGGGCCGGCCGCATGCAGCTGCCGGCGGCGTTCGTCGACGCCCTGGCGCTGCGCGATCGGGTGCGGCTCAACCTGGAGCCGGACCACGTGCAGGTGCGGCCCGGCGTGGACCCGAGGACGGAGGACAAGTGATGGGCGACGAGCTGGTACGCGTCGAGGGGGTCAGCCGCGACTACGGCAGCGGCGACCGGGTGGTGCACGCCGTGCGCGAGGTGTCCTTCACCGCCGGCCGCGGGGAGCTGGTGGCCATCCGGGGCCGCTCCGGCGCCGGCAAGACGACCCTGCTCAACCTGATCGGCGGCCTGGACACGCCCACCGCCGGGCGGATCCACGTCGCCGGGCACGAGGTGACCTCCGCCGGCGAGCGGGAACTGCTGGAGCTGCGCCGGGACACCATCGGTTTCGTGTTCCAGTCGTTCGGGCTGATCCCGATCCTGTCCGCGGCGGAGAACGTCGGGATGCCGATGCGCCTGGCGAAGGTGCCCGCCGCCGAACGGGAGCAGCGGGTGGCGGTGCTGCTGGAACTGGTCGGCCTCGGGGGGCACGCGGCGCAGCGCCCGTACGAGATGTCCGGCGGGCAGCAGCAGCGCGTGGCGATCGCCCGCGCGCTGGCCAACGACCCGCCGCTGCTGGTCGCCGACGAGCCGACCGGTCAGCTCGACTCGGAGACCGGCCGGTCGGTGATGGATCTGCTGCGGGCGCTCGTGCACGCCCGGGGGATGACCGCTCTGGTGGCCACCCACGACCCGACGCTGATGGAGCTGGCCGACCGGGTGCTGGTGCTGCGCGACGGCCGGCTGGTCGAGGCGGGCGAGCCGGTGCCGGCCTGACCGCGCAGCCGGTGCCGGCCTGACCGCGCAGCCGGTGCCGGGCCGGCCGCGTCAGTAGGGGTCGCCGCACACCCGCCAGCCACCGTCCTCCTTCACCACGGTCATCTCCCGCTGCTCGGTGGTGCCGCTGTCGCGGGTGAGCCGCACGGTGACCGTGCCCTGGGGACGGCCGCGGCGGGTGGCGACCGACACGTCGAGGATCTCGTAGTCGCTGACCGTCGGCGGGGTGCGGACCCAGCTGGTGAAACCGAGCTGGCTCCAGCGGGTGCGGGCGTCGGCGCACAGCCGGTCGTACGCGCCGTCGGTGTCGCCGGCGGTCACCGACCGCAGGAATCCGTCGGCGGTCTCCCGCACCGGGCCGCTGGCCTGCGTGACCACCTGCAGGTTCCGGGCGCCGAGGCCGGCGACGCCGACGCAGCACAGCGCGACGCCGACACCGGCAAACACCAGCCCGGCGCGCACCGGTCGGCGCGGCCGGGCCGGCCGGCTCCACGGCTGCTCAGCGCCCACCCGTCGACCGTAGGCAACGGGCCGGCCCGCGCGCAGGAAGTCGGCCCCTGTCGCGGTCGTCACCGGATCGTCTACCGTCGGCGCAAGCCCCGGACACGTGCCCAGGAGCCCGCCGATGAGCCGCCCCGCGCAGCGGTGCCCGTCCGGCACCCCGCCGACACCGGACCGGCGGCTGCGCCCGTCCGGCACACGCCGGCCGCGGTCCGAGGCGCGCCGGGGGTGGCGACGATGAGCGGATCCCCGGTGGCGGCGCTGATCGAGCTGGGCGACGAGCGGGGCGCGCCCGGTGCGGACGTCCCCCGCCGGGCCCGGCCCCACCGGGGGGAGTCGGCGCTGGCGGTGGCCGCCGGTTGCCTGCTGCTGCTCGGGCCGGCCGCTCCCGTGGCGGCGTTGCCGTCCGCCGTCGGGCCACCGGTGCCGGTGAGCGGCACCGTGCTGGTCGCCGGGGATTCGGTGCTGGTGGTGGACCCGCCGGAGCTGGCCGCGTACGACGCCGCGGCCCCGGACCGGGCACCCCGCTGGCGCGCGCGGGTGTCCGTCGCCGCCGGCTGGTCCGCCGAGTCCACCGCCGGGCTGCTGCTGATCGTGGAACGCGGCCAGGTCGGGCAGGCCACCGCCACCACCGCCCGCGACGCGGCCACCGGGCAGCAGCGCTGGCGGCGCCCCGACCGGGTGTACGCCGCCGGGGACCAGGCGATCGCGGTGACGGAGGTCCGCAGCGCCATCGAGCCGGGCCGGCGGGTCGAGGGCGCGGTGCGGGGCGTCGACCCGGCCACCGGGCGGACCCGGTGGACCGTGCCGGTCCCGTCCACCGCGGTGGTGACGGTGCTGCCGGAGGCGCCGGCGCGGGTGCTGCTGGTGCACGACAGCGGGCTGGCCCGGGTGCACGACGCGCGCGGCGGCGCCGCGCTGGGTGAGGGGCGCCTGCCGCCGGCCGACTACGCCCCGGACAACCCGCAGGTGGTCGGCGGCCGGCTCGTCCTGCGCCATCCCACCGCGGCGGGCCCGGTGCTGACCGGTTTCGACCTGCCCGCCTTCACGGCCCGTTGGCAGCGGCCGTTGCCCGGCGGCGAGCTGACCGTGCGCCGCTGCGCCGGCCTGCTCTGCCTGCACCTCGGGCGCACGCGGTGGGCGCTGCGGCCGGACACCGGAGCGCCGGCGTGGACGTGGCCGGACGGCGGTGCGTGGCGGGCCGTGCCGGGGCGGCGCCCGGCCGAGCCGCTGGTGCTGTTGCGTCCCGCCGCCGACCGGGAGCGGCTGTTGGTGGGTGTGGTCGGCCCGGACGGTCCCCGGGTACGCGGTGTGCTGCCGCCGGGGACCCGGGAGTGCCGTGCGGCGGTGACCCGCCTGGTGTGCCGCGTCGACGGGCGGGTGACCGTGTGGCGTCTCGACGGTCGCGGCTGACGGGGGCCCGTGCGTCGCCCGGCCGGCGTCAGCCGCGGCGGCGGGAGCGGGCCGCCCAGATCACGTACGCGGGGTCCCGGTCGAGGTTGTACCGGTCCCGGTCGTAGCGGCGGGTGGTACGCGGGTCGGCGTGGCCCATCGCGTCCTGCACGTCCTCCAGCGGCACACCCTCGGCGCGGGCGGTGGTGGCGAAGGAGTGCCGCAGCGAGTGCGGTGACAGCCGCGCCCAGGCCGCGATGCCGGCCTCCCGGGCGAGGCGGCGCACCAGCCGGAACACCGAGTGCCGGTCGAGGCGGGCGCCGGTCGCGGTGACCAGGAGCGGGCCGGTCAGCTGGTGCACCGGCACGCCGTGGCCGGCCGCCCGCTGCGCCAGGTACACGTCCACCGCGTACGCGGTGCCCGGCGTCAGCGCGCGGCGGCGGGCCTTGCCCCCCTTGCCGACGAACCGGACGCTGCGGTGACCGCGTTCGGCGCCCAGGTCGGCGACGTCCAGCGAGACGAGCTCCCCCACCCGCAGTCCGAGGTCGGCGAGCAGGGCGATCACCGCCCGGTTGCGGGCGGCGGTCGGGCCGGTGGCGGCCTCGGCCGCGGTGAGCAGCGCGTCGACCTCCTCCGGGGTGAGCCCGACCGTCGCCGAGTGGTCCCGGTCGATGCGGGGCCGGTCCGCGCCGGCCACCGGGTTCGCGTCGACGGCACGCAGCTTGACCAGGAAGTCGTACCAGCTGGACAGGGCGGAGAGTTTGCGGGCGACGGTGGCCGGGGTGAGCGGTTTACCGGTGCGCGCGGCGAGGGTCGACTCCAGTGTGCGGGCGTACTCGTTGACATGCAGGAACGTCGCGCGCAGCGGATCCAGGTCGCGCTCGGCGCACCAGGTGAGCCAACTGGCGACGTCCCGCCGGTACGCGTCGCGGGTGTGCTCGCTCAGCCGCCGGTTACGCAGCCACGCCTCGGTGAAGTCGGCCGGGCCGGCGGGCAGTGCCGGTCGCGGCGACGGTCGGTGCCGCACCGGGGCGTCGGAGTGGAGCATGTGCGAAAGGTTCTCAGCACGGCCGGGGAAACGCTCGGAGGCGCGCCCTGCCGGTGTCGTCGCACACACGCGAGCGGGACGGCCCGGACGGCCGTCCCGCTGGTGTCCCGCCCGGCTCAGGCGCTGATCTGCTTGCGGCCGTTGCCGCCGGCGGTGACGGTCACCCGGCGCGGCTTCGCCCGCTCGGCCACCGGGATGCGCAGCGTGAGGACGCCGTTGTCGTACCCGGCCTCCAGTTTGTCGGTGTCGAGGGTGTCGCCCAGGAACAGTTGCCGGGTGGGAGGGTCAGCGGGCCCGGCTCGGCAGCAGGGCGACCAGCACCGCCGCCACCGCGAGGTGCATCGCGCCGAGGGTGACCTTCGCGCCGGCCGTGGCGTCGGTGGCGGCCACCGGGGCGAGCGAGACCAGGGCGACGAGCACCGCGAGAACGGTCCAGACCACGGTGGCCCGGCGGCGCGTGAGGCGCTCCAGGAGCGCGAGCACGCCCCATCCGAGCAGGGACGCCAGGAAGGAGACGAGGACCACCGGCGCGAGCCCGATGACCATCTCCGGCTGGCCGGGGTTCTTGACCGTGAAGTCGACGCCCGACAGGCGGCCGACGAGCCAGATCAGGACGCAGGCGGCGACGGCGGCGGCGACGGCGAGACCGCGGCGGCGGGTGGTGGACAGGGCGGCGATCGCGGGACGGGCGGTGGCGCTCATGGCGGCTCCTCGGTCGACGTGACGAGACAACGCGACCGTAGCAGATCGTCTCGTGCAGGACTATCTGCTGCCCAACCAATCGGGGCGGCTACCCGGCCCGCACGGTCCGGCGGCCGCGAGCCGTCCCCGCACCAGGGCCTCGATCGACCGGAGAAACGCCGCCCGGTCCGCCTCGGGCAGGCCGGCGAGCACGTCCCGCTGGATGCCGGCGGCGATCTCCTGCGCCCGGCCGAGCACCGCCCGGCCCTGCGGCGTCACCTCCACCAGGCGCGCCCGCCGGTCGGTCGGCGACGGGCGCCGCCGGGCCAGCCCGGCCGCCTCCAACTGGTCCAGCGTCACCACCATCGTGGTCTTGTCGATACCGCACAGCTCGCCGATCTGGCGTTGGGTCAGCTTCCCCGACCCGGCGCGCAACAGCACCAGGTGCGCCCGCGGTGAGATGCCCAGCTCCGCCAGGCCCTCCGCCTGCTCGGCCAGCAGCGCGTGGGTCGCCCAGGAGAGCAGGAACAACAGGTCGGGGGCGCCGTCCGGCGAGCACGAGGACATTCCCCGAGGCTAACAAGACCATCCCGAGCGGGATCATCTTCCGCGCTGACGGTCAACCCGCCCGCCAGTACACGCCCCGCTCCCGCGCCAGCAGCCCCTCGTCGACCAGGTACCGCCGCAGCGTCACGTGGTCCGACCCGCCCGCGGCGCACCAGCCGCGCAGCGCCTCGTCGACCGCGCGCTCCGGATACCGCTCCCCCGGCTCGAACGACCCGGCGATGTGCTCCAGCAGCACCCGACGTCGGCTCCGCTGCGCCGGCAGTCCGACCAGGACGCCGTCACGGAGGAAGGTCCGCAGGACCCGCTCGCCCGCCGCCACCGGCCGCTCGGCGTCCGTCGGCGGTGGTGCGCTCCGGGCCGCTTCCCGCAGCCACCCGCCGTCGATCGCCAGGTCGCCGTCGTCGCCGGTGACCAGGCCCGCGTCGCGCAGCCGGCGCAGCGCGGTGACGACCTCCCGGCCGGCCAGCCCACTGCGGGCCGCGACCGCCGCGCGGTCCGTGGCCCCCAGCACGATCGCCGCGAACACGCGTCGTCGTCCGTCGTCGGCGAGCGCCCCCGCCAGCACCTGCGCAGTCATGCCGGTCACCCTGCCAGCGGCGTACGCGTCCCGCCAGGCGATATCGCCGGCGCCGCTCAGGCCGGCGGTTCCTCGGCCCGCAGCACCACCCGGCGCAGCAGATCGGACAGGACCCGTCGCTCGTCGGCGTCGAGGGCGCCGAGCAGGCGGCGTTCCTCGCCCCCGCGCACCGCCATGGCGCCGAGCCAGGCCGCGCGGCCCGGGTCGGTCAGCTCGACGTCGACCCGCCTGCGGTCCGTGTCGGACGGCACGCGGCGCACGAACCCCCGCCGCAGCAACCCGTCCACCCGAGCGGTGACCGAGGCGGGCGCCACGGCCAGATCGCGGGCGAGATCCGACGGTGCGGCGCGGCCCCCGCGGCCGGCCAGGGCGTGCAGCGTGTCGTACTCGTGACCCTGCAGGTTCCGCTCCGCCAGCGCTCGTTCCTTGACCGACCGCAGGTGCCGGGTGAGGAACTGCATGCGGCTGACCGGGCCCTCGACGTCCGGATCGATGTCGGGCAGCACGCCCATCCACCGCCGCACGTGCCGGTCGATACCGTCCTCAGGCGTCACGCCGCACAGCGTACGTCAACGACGAAATATTCGCTGTCGAAATGTTCGACGACGAAATATCGTCGGCGGGTGTGAGCCACCCCCTGCGACAGCCCGCGTTCCGGCTGATCTTCCTCGCTCGTACCGTCTCCGCGGTCGGCGACGCCGTGGTCCCCGCCGCCCTCGCCCTCGCCGTCCTCCGCGCCACGGGGTCCGCCGCGGCGCTGGCCCTCGTCCTGGCGTGCGCGATGCTGCCCCGGCTGCTCCTGCTCCCGGTCGGCGGCGTACTCGCCGACCGGTTCGACGCGCGGCGGGTGGCCGTCCTCGCCGACGTCGTCCGCGGCGCGGCGCAGCTCGTTGTCGCCCTGGAACTGGCCGCCGATCCGTCGCTGACCACCATCGCCGCAGCGGCCGCGGCGAGCGGCGCCGCCGGGGGATTCGCGCTGCCCACCGCCGCGCCCCTGGTCGCCGGCGCCGTCGGGCCGGCGCAGCGCCAGCAGGCCAACGCCCTGCTCGCGGCGACCGGCAACGCCAGCCGGCTCGCCGGCCCGGCCCTGGCCGGCGCGCTGATCTGGGCTGCCGGGCCGGCCTGGGCGTTCGTCCTCGACGCCGCCACATTCGGGCTCAGTGCGCTCCTACTCGCCGCCGCCCGCGTCCCGCACGTGACGGCGCCCCGGCGGTCGGTCCTGACTGACCTGCGGGAGGGGTGGCGCGAGGTGCGCGCCCGCGACTGGTTCGTCGTCAGTCTCGTCGGCCACGGCGCCTGGAACGGCGCCGCCGCCGTCCTGACCACCCTCGGCCCGGCGATCGCCGTACGGAAGCTCGGCGGCGAACACGTCTGGGTCCTGCTGCTGCAGGCCGGGGCGGTCGGGATGCTGGCGGGGTCGCTACTGGCCACCCGGGTACGGCCGCGCCGGCCGGTGCTGGCCGCCAACGTCGGCCTGGCCAGCTACGCCATCCCGCTCGTGCTCCTCGCCGCCGCCGCGCCGGCCCCGCTGGTCATCGCCGCCTACGGCGTCGCGCTGGCCGCGCTGGGCTACCTCAACCCGGTGTGGGCGACCGTGGTGCAGGCCCACTTTCCACCGCGCGTGCTCGCCCGCGCCACCTCCTACGACTGGCTCGCGTCCCTCGGTGCGGTGCCGCTGGGATACGCCCTCGCACCGCTCGCCGCCGACGCCTGGGGACCCGGCGCCCCCCTGCTGACCGCAGCCGGACTCGTCGCGCTCGCCTGCCTCGGCAGCGCCGTGGTGCCGGGCGTACGGCGTCTGACGTGGACACCCCCGTCGGTGCCGCGCGGCCGGCGCCGGCCGGCCGCGCGGTGACCGGCCCTACAGGACGTGGCCGGTGGTGGCGTCGACGTGGTCCGGCACCGGGTCGTGCCGGTCCCCGACGCTGGACGTCCCCGTCGGCTCGAACATCAGGATCGACGCGCCGCCCGGCGATGACGGCCGGTGCTGCACCCCCCGCGGCACCACGTGCACCGCGCCCGTGCGCAGGACCACCTCCCGCTCCGCGCCACCCTCGCCGTCGCGCAGCGCGATGCGCAACTCGCCGTCCAGGACGAGGAAGAACTCGTCGGTGTCGTCGTGGGCGTGCCACACGTGCTCCCCCGCCACCTTCGCGATCCGGACGTCGTAGTCGTTGACGCGGGTGACGATGCGCGGGCTCCACAGCTGGTCGAAGGCGGCGAACGCGGTCGCCAGGTCGATCGGCTCGTTGCTCATCGCCCCATGGTGCACAGTCGGCGCCAGCGACGCCCGCCCCGGCCGCTCGCTGTCGGTGACCTCGTCCACCTGGGCATAGGGTGGGTGGCATGGCGCTGCGACTCGTTCAGGTGAATGTCAAGGCCCGGGACGACTCAGCCCTCGGCCGGTTCTGGGCGGAGGCGCTGGGCTGGGGTGTTTCCCGCGAGGGACCGGGGGTGACCAACGTCGAGCCCGTGGGCTTCACCTGGCCCGACCCCGCCGCCGTCTGCGTCGACGTCGTCACCGTCCCGGACCCCGAAACGGTGAAGTACCGCGTGCACCTCGACCTCGCCACCACCTCGGCGGCCCACCAGGCGGAGTTGGTCGCGCGCCTGAAGGATCTCGGTGCGACGCCCGCGGATGTGGGCCAGGGCGATGTCCCGTGGACGGTCCTGGCCGACCCGGAGGGCAACGTGTTCTGCGTGTTGGAGCCTCGGGAGATCTACCGGGACACCGGGCCGATCGCCGCGGTGGTGGTCGACTGCGCGGATCCGCGGGCCATGGCCCGGTTCTGGGGCGAGACGCTGGACTGGGCGCTGCACGAGGTGACCGATGACCATGCGCGGCTGCGGTCGGCCAAGGGTGTCGGGCCGTACCTGGAGTTCCTTCGCACGTCCGGCGTGCAGACCGTGTGGAACCGCGTCCATCTCGACCTGATGCCGCACCCCGGTGATGATCAAGCGGCCGAGGTGGCCCGGCTGACGGCTCTCGGGGCCACCGGCGTCGACGTCGGCCAGGGCGATGTGCCGTGGACGTGCCTCGCCGACCCCGAGGGCAACGAGTTCTGCGTCCTGACCCCCGGCTGACGCGGAGCCTTGCCGGCTCACCGGCGTTCGGTCGGAAAACCGTTTGAGCCGTCCTTCCGCGTTCCCGTAGGTTGCCCGCGGCCCGTCACAGTGAGGACAGAGGACGAACCGCGTGACCCCGCCTGCTCTCCAGACCTGACACCTTCTTCCGCTCACCGGTAGCCGACGCTCCCGTCGGTTCTGCCGGGCTGCCCTCGTGCGCCCGGTCCTACAGCGTTCGAGGCCGCGCGTCCTTCGGCCTCGTGTCAGGTCCAGAGAGATCATGTCTTCACAACCTCATACCGTGCTGCCCTGGGTCGTTCGTCGGACCAGGTTGCCCCTGCTGTCGTTGCGGTGCGTGCCCGGCTCGACCGCGCCCGTGCTGGGACGCCGAGGTCCGCCACGCCGGCTGACCGCGCGTCGCCCGCGCCGGTCAGCCGACCGTCACTCCCCCACCGGCCCGCTGGCGATCTCGGCGACGATATCGAGGTGCCCGAGGTGGCGGGCGTACTCCTGCACCAGGTGGAACAGCACCCGCTCCAGCGTCGCCGGCTCCGCGCCGTCCCACCGCGGTCCGGGCGCTCCGACCGCGTCCAGATCGGCGGCCTCGACCGCCGCGCGGGTGTACGCGCCCTGGTCCCGCAGCCCGGCGACCAGACCGTCGCGGTCCTCCTCCGGTGCCACGTACCAGCGGTCGTCGCGCCGGTCGCCCCACGGCTCGTTCACCGCGCGGCCCTGGAAACCCCACTCGATCCACCGCCGCTCCACATGCCGAAGGTGCTTGACCAGCTCCAGCGGCGTCCAGCCCGACGCGACCCGGCTGCGGCGCAGCTCCGGCCCGGGCAGCGCCTCGACCTTGGCGATCAGGCTCTCCCGGAAGTAGTCCAGGTAGCGCAGGAACACCTCACGGCGGTCCGCGGCCGGCACGGTGGGCGATGGGAACGGAAGGGTCACCGGCTCATTGTCCGCTCCCGCCGGCGGTCCCGCTCCGGCGGGCCGCGGTCGTATGCGGCAGAGTGGCACCCGTGCCCGGTGCCCGCCGGGCGACCGAGGCAGGGAGGGTGCCGTGTCCGTGGAGGGTCCGACCGGGGTCGTCTTCCCGCGTACCGGCGCGGGGCGCAGCACCTCGGCCCTGGGCCGGGCGGTCGTCGCCGACGCGCTGCGCGCCGTCGACCCGGTGGGGGCCCGCGCGGCCGAACACGAGACGAACTGGCGGCACGGCTACCTCGTCCACTTCCGCCGCCTGGTCGAGGCCGGGCTGCTCAGCCGCGACGCCGCGCTCACCATCGCCCGTGACGGCCTCGCGTCCCTGCACGAGCGGATGCGGTACGTCGACCCCGACGGCCACGAGACGAGCCTGGACGACGCCGCCGTCGCACCCGACGACCACGAGCCGCCGCAGACCGCCACGGTGACCGGGGGCGGCCCGGTGGAACGGGAGTTCTCCCTGCCGTACCGGGGTGGGCGGCTGCGCGGCGACGACCTGCGCCGCCGCCTCGACGCCTGGGTGGGCGCCGGCGTCATCGAGCCGTCCTGCGCCGAGGCCGTCGGCGCGGTGCTCGCGAACCCGGACTGGCTGGACCTGCGCGACCAGCGGATCGTGGTGCTCGGCGCGGGCGCCGAGATGGGCCCGTTGCCGTCGGTGCTGCGCTGGGGCGGCGACGTGGTGGCGGTCGACCTGCCCCGCCCGGAACTCTGGCGACGCGTACTGGCGACGGCCCGTCGCCACGGCGGGCGGCTGCACCTGCCGGTCCGGCCCGGCACCGACGCCGACGACGACACCGCCCTCGCCGCCGGCGCGGGCCTCGACCTGCTGCACCGGCTCCCGCAGGTCGCGCGGTGGCTCGACGGCGTCGACGGCCGGCTCGTCCTCGGCAACTACGTGTACGCCGACGGGGCGACCAACGTCCGGGTCGCGATGGCCGTCGACGCCCTAACCCGCCACCTCCACCAGCGGCGCCCCGACCTGGCGCTGGCGTTCCTCGCCACCCCGACCGACGTGTTCGCGGTGCCGGGCGACGCGGTCGCCCACGCCGAACGCGGCTACGCACGGCGGGGTGTGGCGCGCCGCGCGCTGCGGGTCGCCTCCGGCGGGCGCCTGCTGCACCGCAACTACCCCCCGGACGCCGACCCGGGCGTCAACGACAGCCTCGTGCCGCAGCAGGGCCCGAACTACGCCCTCGCCAAGCGCCTGCAACGCTGGCGGGCCGCGGTGGCGCGCGACGCCGGCACGACCGTGTCGTTCACCGTGGCCCCGCCCACGCGCACCCGCTCGGTGCTGCGCAACCGGGCGCTCGCCGCCGCCTACGCCGGCGCCCACCGGTTCGGCATCGAGGTGTTCGACCCGGCGACGAGCAACACGCTGATGGCCGCGCTGCTCGTGCACGACCTGCGCACCGGCGGCGGCCCCACCCACTCGCATCCGTGGCAGGACGAGGCGTACGCGGCCGCGCACGGCGGGCTGTGGCGGGTCCCGTACGCCCCGCGTTCCGCCCTGGGGCTGGCGGTGCTGCTCGGCCTCGGCGGCGCCCGCACCTGAGCGCCGATCGTCGTCCCCGACTCCTACCCTGATGCTGTGCTGTCCCAGATCAACGGCCTCTCCCGACACTTCACCGAGGACACCCTCCGGGCGTACCTGCTGAACCGCGCCGTCCGTCTCGACAACGGGTGTCTCGTGGTGCGGGGCTACGGCAGCCGACGCGGTGTGTACCAGAAACTCGCCGGCCGGGCCTGGGCGCACGTCGCGGCGTACGTGGTGTTCGTCGGCGACTACGATCCCACGCTCGAGGTCCGCCACGACTGCGCGGTGCCGGACTGCATCGAGCCGACCCATCTCCGCCAGCTCAGCCATGCGCAGAACTGCCGCGAACGCACCCAGCGGCCGCAGTGCCGCAACGGACACGACCGGGAGACCGACCCGGGGACGGGTCGCTACCGCCGGGTCTGCCGGATCTGCAACCGTGCGGCGCAGCGGCGCTGGCGCGAGCGCCAGGCTGCCCTGGTCGCGGAGGGGCGGGCCGGCGGCTGACCCTCGGTGGGCACCGGGCGCCGCGCCACCCGGCCGGTCTGCGTTCGAGCTGGTGCGCGATCCCCGACCGGCACGGCCGTACGGCGACGGAGCGTGACCGTTCGGGGGGCTGAGCCGGGCGGTCCGGGCGCGCAGACTGAGGACCGGCGGATGAACAGCCCGGTCGCCGGGCGCGGCCGGGCCAGCGTCGAGGAGCGGTGGTGCCGCAGCTGGCCAGCGGTCTGCTGGCATTCGTACCGGTGGCCGACCACGGACGCCTCCTCGACCGTGCGCGGGAGGTGACCGCGCGCTGTGACGCCTGGTTGACCGAGTACCCGATCGTGCGCCGCCCCTCCGTCACCGCCGCCTGCGCGCTGGTCTCCACCGTCGCCATGCCCCACCTGCGCGTCACCGAACTCGGGCTCCTGACGCGATGGTGGCTGTGGATCTTCGGAGTGGACGACGTCTTCGACGACCGGGCGGTTCCGGACGAGCGGGTCGACACCTGGGCGCGTCGCTTCGCGGGTCAACTCCCGGCCGACGACGACGCGCTACTGGCCGCGTACGGGTCGATCCGCGGTGACCTGAGCCGCTACCCGCTGTACCCGCGGTTCGCGCGCCGGTGGCGGGCCGGGATGGCGGACATCGTCCGGGGGATGCTGCGGGAGCGGCGCTGGAGCGCCGCCGGGACACCGGCGGACCAGCCCGGCTACGACACGTACCTGCGCAACGGCATGACGACGATCTCCGTACGCCCGTACACCGTCACGGCGGCGATCCTCGCCGACGAGCCGGCCGCGGCGGACAGCTTCGCCGCGCTCGATCCGGTGATCGACACCGCGGCGCGCTGCTTCCGGCTGGCCAACGACCTGCGGTCGGCCGCCCGCGAGCGGGAGGAGGGCACGCTCAACGCGGTCTGGCTGCTGCAGCGTGACCTCACCGCCCGGGGCCTCGGCGACGCGGCCGCCGAACAGGCCGCCCGCCAGCGCCTCCGCGAGACCTGCGCCGCCGATCTCGCGCACCTCGACGCTGCCCGGCGAACGGCACCGTCCGCGCTCGCCACGCTGACCCGCTTCCTGTGGGCGCACACGCTCTTCGTGTGGAACATGTACGAGGTCAGCGACTACGACACGGCATCGGCGCTCCTTCGCCGGGAATCCGGACCTTCGAAGGAGTAACCATGTCGACACCGCTGACCGATCCCCCCGCGGCCATCGTCACCGAGTACGAGGCCGCCGTCGCCCGGTACTGGGACACCAAACGAGACGACCAGATCAACCTGCTCCTCGGCGCGGAGGACGGCGTGATCCACCACCACTACGGCGTGGGCGACTTCGACCGCGCGATCCTCGACCTGCCGGCAGCGGACCGCGAGACCGCCGTCCTCGCCGAACTGCACCGGCTGGAGAACCAGCAGACCGAGCGCATCCTGGACACCCTGGCCCCGGTCTGCGCCGAGGATCGGCTGCTGGACGGCGGGTCGGGCCGCGGCGGCACCGCCTTCATGCTGCACGACCGGTTCGGCTGCCAGGTGGACGGCCTGACCATCTCCCGCTACCAGGTCGAGTTCGCCACCCACCTGGCGCAGCGGCGCGGTTGCGCCGACAGCGTGCGCTTCCACCTGCGCAACATGCTGCGCACCGGCTTGCCTTCCGCGTCCTTCGACGCGATCGTGACCAACGAGACCACCATGTACGTCGACCTGTTCGAGCTGTACCGCGAGTTCGCTCGGATCCTGCGCCCCGGCGGCCGGTACGTCCTCATCACCTGGTGCGTCGACGACCTGACCGGGCCGACGGCGGACACCGCGCGCATCGACCGCCACTACGGCTGCCACATGCACCGTCGCAGCACCTACTTCGCGGCGCTGGCCGCGAACGGGCTCGTCCCGTACCGGGTCGTCGACCTCACCGCCGAGGCCATTCCCTACTGGGAGTTGCGCACCCACTCGCAGCACCGCACGGGCATCGAGGCGGCGTTCCTCGACGCCTACCACCAGCGGGCGGCGAACTTTCTCCTGATCGGCGCCGACCGGCCGAAAGACGCCGCCGCGCCCGCCTGACCACCGTGTTGAGCCGCGCCCCGCGACGGGCCCGCGCTTACACCAGCCTGCGGGCTTATGCACAAGAACAGACATTATGATGTACGGCGAATCTATCCCTTTTGTCCCGGGTGTTTGTCGGATTGATGTTGCCGGTATTTCGATAAACCGGGTGCGGGCCGACGGAACCCGGCTCGGGTGAAACACCGAGGAGGCCTGCCCCCTCGGGCAGGCCTCCTCGGGTTCCGGGGCGACGGAGTGGTCAAGCGGTGTCGAGGACGGGGATGAGCTGCTCCTCCTCGTACGCCAGATGGGCCTCCACTTCGGCCACGAGGCGCGCGACCCGCTCGCGGACCTCGTCGCGGTCGGTGACCGTGGTGGTGACCGCCTGCTGGAGTTCGCCCACCAGCTCGGCCACCCGCCGGTGCTCGGTGCGGAGCCGGTCGAGCACGTCGGCCAAGTCGGGGCGCTGCGCGCCGATGCCGACGAACATGCCGGCATCCTCGTGCGTGTGGTGGGCGTGCAGGCCCCCGCAGAGGGTCAGGCAGTTCACCCGTAGCTGCGCACCGAGCGTCGCGCCGGACCGTTCGACCTCGTCGCGGATCAGCGCCAGTTCGCGCCGGAACGCGTCGTGGATGAGCCGCAGCGCCGCGCCCCAGGACGCCGCTGCCGGCGGACCGGCGTCCTGCGGGTGGAGGGCCACCACCGGGATGACCCGCTCGGTCTTCGCCTGGTACGCGGCCCAGCCCGGATCGGCCTCCACCGCGCGGGCGAAGACCTGGTCCCGGTCGACGCCGGTGAGCACCTCGGCCCGGGCAGGATAGGTGAAGACGCCGTCCTCGACGGTGACCGTCGGGTCGGCGACCAGGTTGTGGAACCAGTCGGGATGGCGGTCGGCGCCGCCGGCGGAGGCGATCACGAGGATGCGCTCCCCGCCGTCGGGCAGGTAGCCGACCGGGGTCGTGTGCGGGGCGCCGGACCGCGCCCCGGTGGTGGTGAGCAGGATCAGGCGGGCGCCCTCGAAGGGCCCGCGCACCCGGCCGGCGTTGGTCCGGAACTCGTCGATGATCTGCTGGTTGAAGTCGTTGGGCATACGCTGCTTTCCTGAGCGGACATGGCGTGCCGGCCGATCCGTCGGCGGGCACGGAGGAGCGGCGCCGCTTCGGCGGCGCGAAGACGAACTGGTACGCGGAGAACCCAGGAGGGTGGCGGGGAGATCGGGCGGGGCGCGGGCCCGCCCCGGCGTCATCGAATCGCCGGGTGCCCTGTCCGCTCGTGGCCAAAGGCCGACCCGGCAGTCACGGGCCGAGGCTACCCGGATCACCGGGTGCGGCGCAGCCCCGTCGCGTCGTCCCGACCCCGGCGGGTCGACCCCGGCCGTGCCGGAGTCCGCAGTGGATGATGCCGGCCGGCACGACGGATTGCAGGTCCCGCGCCGCTGTGCCACGGTCGGGCGGTGATCGTGACAACCGGCACCGACGTCACCCGCGCCGTGGCGGAGATGACCGCCCTGCTCGGCCCGCACACCGACAGGGACTGGTCGGTTCGCGCCGGTGACCTCGAGTGGAGCTGCTGGACGACCGCCGCTCACGTGGCGCACGACCTGATGGCGTACGCCGGTCAGGTCGCCGGCCGCCCGCACTCCAGCTACCTGCCGTACGACCTGCTGGTCTCCCCCGCCGCCGGCCCGGCCGAGGTCCTGGCGGTGGTGACGGCCTGCGGGGCGCTGCTGCGCGCCGCCGTGGAGACGGCCGGGCCGCAGGTGCGGGCCTGGCACTGGGGGCCGTGCGACCCGGAGGGCTTCGCGGCGATGGGAGTGGCCGAGACCGTCCTGCACACCTACGACCTCACGCGCGGGCTCGGGGTGCCGTGGATGCCACCGGAGGACCTGAGCAGGGCCGTGCTGCACCGCCTCTTCCCGGACGCCCCGGACGGGCCGGCGCCGCAGGTGCTGCTGTGGTGCACCGGGCGAGGTGAGCTGCCGGGACGGCCCCGGCGCACGTCGTGGACCTGGCGCGCGGCCGTGCAGTGACCCCACGCCCTTCGGTGCCGTTGCCGCCGTCTGGTGCCTGTGGAGGGTCCGTCCACCGCAGACCACCGGTGCGTCGGTGGCCGGCGCGGCCGGAGCGGACCGGTGGATAGGGTCGCCGCCATGCAGATCATCAAAGGTGCCGGTGAGTGGGCGGAGCCGGCTGAGGCGGCCGCCAACGACTGGGCCGAGCACCTGCGGGTGCCGGACCTGTCCGTCGGTACGTACCGCATCCCGGCCGGCGGTGTCGACGACCAGAGCCCGCACACCGAGGACGAGATCTACCTGGTGACCGCGGGGCGGGCCCGGATCGTGACGCCGGACGGCGAGGCGCACGTCGGTCCCGGCGCGGTGATCTTCGTCCCGGCCGGCGAGGAACACCGCTTCGTGGACGTCACCGAGGACCTCACGCTCCTGGTCGTGTTCGGCCCGGCCTACGGCTCCCGCGCGGACCGCCGGAGCTGACCGTCTCCGGTTCCGCGACGGCATCACCGACCGCCGCGTACGCCTCAGGGATGACGGAATCGATTGACATTCGATAGGTAACGGGTGATAGTCGATATATGCGTGTGATGCATCCCGCGTCGCTGCGCGCCGGTCTTTCGAAGGGGCACCCCATGAAGTACCTCCTCGCCATCCTCGCCGTCGCGATCGGCGTCGCCGCGGTCGTCTACGGGGAGTCCGACGACTCGCCGGGCCTCCAGCTCCTGGGCGCCGTGCTCGTCCTCGCCGCCGTCGGGTACGGCGTGCGGATGGCCGTACGGAGCCGGTAGCGGCACCGCCGCCGTCCCGTAGACTGGCGCGCATGGAGTGCTTCGCCGCCGGGCGTACCCGCCGCTGAGGGCCGCCGCGCGCCGCTGTGACCGGCCGCGCGGGGCCCGGATGACGCCTTTCTGTCCGGCTTCATTCCTCCAGTGACGAGGTGCACTTCCATGCGCATCCGCGCGTTCCGCCAGGACGACCTGGCACCCCTGACCAACCTGACCATCGAGACGTTCCGGCCGTTCTACGAGGACTACTTCCGTCCCCTGGTGGGCGAGGTGATCTTCGCCAACCAGCACGGTGCCTGGCGGGACGACTACCGAACGCAACTCGCCGGGCTGCACGCCCCCGAGGAACACCGGCACGTCGCGGTCGCCGAGATCGACGGAACCATCGCCGGGTACGTGGCCTGGAGCGTCGATCCGGCCCGGCGCAACGGGACCGTCACGATCCTCGCCGTGTCGGCCGCGTACCGCCGGCACCACCTGGGCACGGCGCTCTGCGAACACGCCTTCGACGAGCTGCGGGCCCTGGGTGCCGAGGTGGTCGAGATCGGCACCGGCAGCGACCCGTTCCACGCGCCGGCGCGGGCTCTGTACGAGCGGCTCGGCTGCACGGAGCTTCCGATCGCGGTCTACTACCGGCAGTTGTGACCGGAACCGCTGCGGGACGGGCGCGGGCCCGTCCCGCAGCGGGCCGCTCCGTCGCAGTTCGCCGAGGCGTCGTCAGGCTGCCGCGCGGGGGCGCCACGGCAGGCGCCACCACCGTCGGGTCGGCCGCGCCCGGGCCGTGGCCACCGTCGGCGGCGCCGGACGGATGGCGGCCTGCTGCCGCTCCGCGCGCCAGCGGCGGACCACCTCGTCGACGTTGACCGGCCGCACGACGACCTGCGGGCCGGTGGGTGTGCGCAGCCAGGCGACGATCTGCGCATTGAGCGCGCCGACGTACCCGCGGACCGCCTCCTCCGTGGGCAGGTCCCGCACCTCGTCGGGCACCCGCTCGATCCGGCGGCGCAGTTGCAGCGGCGTCGGCAGCAGCAGGTCGGTGGGCAGCGCCTCCCGCTCCAGGAAGCTCTTGATCCACCACGACTCGTCGTACGGCTGGTCGCGGCCGGGAATGGGCCTGCCGGCGCCGGGCAGGTTGTCGAACTCGCCCCGCTCCTGAGCGGCGCGGATCTGCGCCTCGACCGTCGCCTCCCACCGTGCCTCCACCCGGCCCCACCTCCCCGACCACGGTAGCGCGCACGCGCGCGGTCCCCGTCCAGCCGCAACCCGCCCCACCCTCGTCGATCTTGCGATTGTCACCTGGACAAACCACGCGGCCCGGGAGGATTCCACGACGCCGAGGCAGGACCGACGGCGCGTGGGCGCGGGAGGCGGCGCGCCTCGACACCGAGGGTCAGCCGGCCCTTGCCGGCAGGCCGGGAACAGGGCGGACCGCGAACACGGCGGGGCAGGGACGCGGCGGGACGTGGTGGGGCGGGCGGGACGCGGTCCCGGGAGCCGGGCGCGTACCGCTCCAGCAGCGAGCCCGAGCGCGCGTCGAGTGCGCAACGGGCGCCGGTTGGTTGCATCGCCCGCGGCCGGTCGAGCCGGGAGCCACCGGCCCGACCGGCGCCTCATCGTGAGCGGGTGCCGGGCACCCAGGGGGAGGAGCAGACAGTGGACAGACGACGCCTCATCACCCTCGGTGGTCTGGCCGCCGGGGGTGCGGTCCTGCTGCCGGGCTGCGGTGGCCGGACGACGTCCGGGCGCGCCACGCACACCGCGCACCACCACCACGGCGCCGGTGGCGGCGGAGCCGGTCGGGCGGCGGCGGTCGACCCGTTCACCGTCCCGATGCCGGTGCCGCCGGTGCTGCGCCCGACCGCCGTCCTAGGCGGAATGGAGGTCTACGACGTGGCCGTGCGGCACACCACGACGGAGATCGTGCCGGGGCTGACCACCCCGGTTCTCGGCTACAACGGGCGGTTCGTCGGCCCCACCATCCGCGCGAGGCGTGGACGGCCGGCGGTGGTGCGCGTACGCAACGAGATGCACCACGCGACGAACGTGCACCTGCACGGTGGTGTCGTGCCCGCGTCCAGCGACGGA